>OZ251460.1:0-4516738 GCA_965242585.1 Limisphaerales bacterium
CATACTTACGTCAATCAACGAAAAATAGCATCGTTGCCAAGCTTTCTAGTCCGCAGTGGTTGAATCCGCACTATTACACCGATGCGGGAGAAGAAGAGTCCAAAGAGATTGCGGAGCGGTTGATTGAGGAAATTGAGGGGATGGATTCGTTGCCCAGACCTTTTGGTGAAACTTATGAAGAATTCCATATCGATGATAATGGAAATCATGTAGCGATGAGTTACAACAGACGACTAAGTTCCGGCGACCCTGAATTAGTGGGTGATTTTTTGGTGCCGTATGAGGGTTGGACGGAGGAGTATGAAGAGTGGCAGAAGAGTCAACACAAACAGTTTCTAATTAGTTTGACTAATGGAGACCCTTCTTTCAAGTCAGTTTTCCCGGAATATTTTCCGCCGGTCGGCATCAGGGATAACAAGGTAGTGGACCGGGATGGCGATCTAATTCGGATGAGCGAAGAAGACGCGGCGTTCTATATTCGCGGCGTCACTCCTAATGGAGAGGTTATTTCTTTCTTTTGGGAAGAGGATGGAACCGTTCGGGGTGCCGACCCCAGCGGAGATTGAAGAGATGCTGGCCAATGGCGAGATTGAGGTATTGACTGAGGAAGAAGCGCAAGGGATTCGCATTATGCCGCCAAGTCCAGCAGAGAGGCTGGAGTATGTTACCTCCTTTGACTCCGGAGCAGGAATTGCTTCTGGACATTATCAAGGAGCAAATGGCCGAGTAAGTATAAACTGTCGGGAAAAGAAAACTCGCCGCCGGCTGGTTGTGGTTTGTTTCCAAGCATCGCGCGGAATTCAGCAAAGCCAGTTCCTTCGGGGGCTGGCTTTTTTTATGTCAATGGAAGAAGCGGTAGTTTGACTTTGCAATTTTTCTCTGTCGTGGGCGTTTATTGGGAGGATGGATTAGGAAAGGTTTTTGGTTTTCCTCTCCGGCTGTTTGGCAAGCCGTAAAAAGTTCGGGAGTAGCGGGGAAACGTCGGCTTGTTGATGGTTGAGGCTTTCCATAAGATAATCGGCGGGATGAGTAAGGCGGCGATTGTGACGGGTTCTTCCCGCGGGATTGGGCGGGGGATTGCCTTGTGTTTGGCGGAGGAAGGTTTTTCCGTTGTAGTCAACTATGTTAGCAACACAGCGGGAGCAATGGAAACGGTCAAACTTTGCGAAGAGCGGGCCCAATCTAGCGGTTTTGACGGCGTCCGGTCGTTTCCAGCGCAGGCGGATGTGGGCGATTCAATGGGGCGGAGGCATCTTGTCGAGCAGGCGCGGAGCCGTTTCGAGCGCATTGATTTGCTGGTGAACAATGCGGGGATTACTTCAATCGGGCGGGCGGACATTCTGGAAGCAACGGAAGAGGCATTCGACCGTTTGACGGCCGTCAATCTGAAGGGGCCGTATTTTTTGACGCAGGCGGTGGCAAACTGGATGATTGAGGAGCGGGCAAAGGACGCAAATCGGCGGACAAAGATTATCAATATTAGTTCCATCAGCGGGTATGCCGTCTCGACCAATCGGGGCGACTATTGCCTGGCCAAAGCGGCCTTGGGGATGATGACGAGGCTATACGCAGCCCGCTTGGCCGAACACGGCATCGGCGTTTTTGAAGTGTGTCCGGGAATTATCGCTTCGGATATGACCGCGCCGGTTCGGGAAAAGTATGATCGCCGGATTGCCGAAGGATTGACGCCGATTCGACGTTGGGGACAACCGGAGGATGTGGGACGAACAGTGGCCGCCATTGCGCGAGAAGACGCCTTCGAGTTTAGCACCGGCCAAGTTTTCCACGTGGATGGCGGCTTTCATATTCGGCGGTTGTGAAGATTGTTTGAAACTTGCTTGACTTTGAAACCGACGGCCGATAATATCTGCCCTCACAGAATTTCAACGAAGCGACTGCCAAAACTCGCGTTATTTATGAATGCTGATGAATACTTGAAGAATCCGGCAAGTGCGGGCGCATTCCACCCTGCCATCGCCCGGCGGGTTTTTCTCAAACGCGCGGGCGCCAGTTTGGGCGCTATTGCCCTTTCTTCGCTTTTGCAAGAAGATTCGCCCGCCGCCGAAGCCGGCAACGGCGTCGCGTCCGCTCTGGGAGCAGTGCATCCGCTTCACTTCGCTCCCCGCGCCAAACGAGTGATCTACCTCTTTCAATCCGGCGCCCCGTCGCACATCGATCTCTTCGATCCCAAGCCGACGCTTGTCAAGATGACTGGCGAACTTCTGCCAGAATCGGTGCGGCGCGGACAACGCATTACCGGGATGACTAGCGGCCAGAAGTATCACCTTTGCGTTGGCAGCCCCTTTTCCTTTCGCAAACAGGGCGCTTCGGGAATGGAACTCTCCGAAGTGCTTCCCCATTTAGGGAAAGTTGCGGACGACATCTGCCTTCTCCGCGCCATCCACACCGAACCCATCAACCACGATCCGGCCGTCACCTTCCTTTACACCGGCCACCAACAGCCAGGCCGTCCCACCCTTGGCGCTTGGACTTCTTACGGACTCGGCTCGGAAAACCAGAACCTGCCTGCTTTTGTGGTGATGATTTCCGGTAGCGGCGGCCAATCCCTTCAATCCCGCTACTGGGGCAACGGCTTCTTGCCCAGCAATCATCAAGGAGTGCAATTCCGCTCCCAAGGCGATCCCGTCCTGTTCGTCTCCAATCCCCCCGGACTTAGCCGCTCCACCCGGCGGCGAATGCTCAACCGCGTGCAAGCGCTTAACCTCATCCAACACGAAAGCATAAGCGATCCGGAAATCTTAACCCGAATCAAACAATACGAACTCGCCTACCGAATGCAAACCAGCGTGCCCGAACTCATGGACATCCGCTCCGAACCGCCCTCCGTCCTCCAACTATACGGCGCCGATCCCAACAAAGCCTCCTTCGCCAACAACTGTCTGCTTGCCCGGCGCCTGGCCGAAAGAAACGTGCGCTTCATCAAACTCCTCCACCGCGACTGGGATCACCACGGCGGACTTCCCGACGGCATCCGCAAACAAGCAAAAAATACCGATCAAGCCTCAGCCGCCCTAATTACCGACCTCAAACAACGCGGACTTCTGGACGAAACACTCGTTATCTGGGGCGGCGAATTCGGACGCACCGCTTACAGCCAAGGCGACATCACCAAGAAAAGTTTTGGACGAGACCACCATCCTCGTTGCTACAGTCTTTGGATGGCCGGCGGCGGCATCAAAGGAGGCACCGTTTTTGGAGAAACCGACGAATTCGCCTACAACATCATCCGCGACGGCGTTCACATCAACGACCTCCACGCCACCATATTGCGCTGCCTAGGCATCAACCACGAACGACTCACCTACCGATTTCAAGGGCGCGAATTTCGGCTCACAGACATCGCCGGGAAAGTCATCCATCCCATCCTCGCTTAGAGAAGAGAACCCCTTCCCGCGCAGCTTCCGGACAAGACAACACCGTCCGAAAACAAATTTCGACGGCGAACAGTCGCCCCGCTCAATGATCCTCCGAACAGCCAATCCATGCAAAAGCCGCTAAATAAGCCAAAACCACTACACACAACGGCCCGACCGCCAACAACAAAGACCAAACATCATCCACTTTGACACTCATCAGGAACAAAATACTCCAACCAATCGCCGCTCCCATTACGAGATAAGCACCGCACGCTATCAAAAACTTGCCTAACACAAAAGACATAATAGACAACCTTTCCGTCCAGTCAAGCCTCAATTTTCCTCTCCCAATGCGCTTCCCTCGCAACTGAAACACGGAAAATCAGCCACCACTTCCAATTGCCGAGTCCCCTTTTCACACTCAACATTTGCCAATTCCCAAACCTTCGAGAGATTTTTGAAAATAACATCCAAAAAACTCTCTTCAAAAAAGCAACACGCCAACCATACCGCTCATCACGCTTCAATGGGGCCGCACTCTTTCAAGTGCGGAAAGGTTTGTTTTATACGCTCCTGATTTGCCCGGCACAACTCGCTTCAATGGGGCCGCACTCTTTCAAGTGCGGAAAGATGGACTTGTCGTACGACATTAGGAAATCACCTTCATGCTTCAATGGGGCCGCACTCTTTCAAGTGCGGAAAGTTATCAGCGTCCGTTGAAGGAGCCGGTCAAACATTCGCTTCAATGGGGCCGCACTCTTTCAAGTGCGGAAAGGCATGAAAGTGTTTTGAAAACTTTGTCGGTAGAAGAGCTTCAATGGGGCCGCACTCTTTCAAGTGCGGAAAGTCTTCCGTGACCGAAATCGCATTGTAAAGGTCAGGCGTGCTTCAATGGGGCCGCACTCTTTCAAGTGCGGAAAGCTTTATTTGCGCCAACGAATGCCAAGCGCAAGGACGCAAGGCTTCAATGGGGCCGCACTCTTTCAAGTGCGGAAAGTTCTTTTTGCCAAAACAGCATCTTTGAACACAGAATAGCTTCAATGGGGCCGCACTCTTTCAAGTGCGGAAAGATTGTCAGGTGCGAGTAAGTCAACAATGTTTTGCGTCGCTTCAAGGGGCCGCACTCTTTCAAGTGCGGAAAGTGAAGACCATCGTGAGTAGACGGGGTGGTTTGTATAGGCTTCAATGGGGCCGCACTCTTTCAAGTGCGGAAAGTTATCAGCGTCCGTTGAAGGAGCCGGTCAAACATTCGCTTCAATGGGGCCGCACTCTTTCAAGTGCGGAAAGGACGGGTAAACAGGCTTATATTGTGGGGAATGCGCGGGCTTCAATGGGGCCGCACTCTTTCAAGTGCGGAAAGATCCGCGCGGTCCACTTCCCCTAAGCCCAATTAAATAGCTTCAATGGGGCCGCACTCTTTCAAGTGCGGAAAGGCGAGGTGCGGAATGCTGATTGGCTGTCCGCTGGATGGCTTCAATGGGGCCGCACTCTTTCAAGTGCGGAAAGCGATTTCGTCGCCCGGCAGCAAGCGGAGGAGCAGGCGCTGCTTCAATGGGGCCGCACTCTTTCAAGTGCGGAAAGGATAAGAAATGAAACCTTCCAAACCTTCCAACCCCGACGCTTCAATGGGGCCGCACTCTTTCAAGTGCGGAAAGAGAAGCCGTGGAGCGCGATCTCCACACGGTGACACAGCGCTTCAATGGGGCCGCACTCTTTCAAGTGCGGAAAGCGGTTACGATTTGGTTCGCTTTGGCGCCTACTCTGTAGCTTCAATGGGGCCGCACTCTTTCAAGTGCGGAAAGAATAAGCCGTCTACAGGGCTGTCAATTACAGTGTCAAGCTTCAATGGGGCCGCACTCTTTCAAGTGCGGAAAGCGCCGCACCAGCGACATCACCGCCGGGAGAGTTGCACTCCAGCTTCAATGGGGCCGCACTCTTTCAAGTGCGGAAAGGCGGCGAGAATGGAAAGTTCCGCATCATCGCGGAAGACGCTTCAATGGGGCCGCACTCTTTCAAGTGCGGAAAGAAATAGAGCACTTGAAAGCTGCGATGGACAAGGAAGTGGCTTCAATGGGGCCGCACTCTTTCAAGTGCGGAAAGCAGAATCTGTCCGAAGTTAGCTCGGCGAGCCCGCGTGGCTTCAATGGGGCCGCACTCTTTCAAGTGCGGAAAGCCGACATCACCATAACAAAACTGCAATCGGCTATCATCGCTTCAATGGGGCCGCACTCTTTCAAGTGCGGAAAGTCATGACCCGCATGCGCAGGAAAAGTGGGGTGATGAAGCTTCAATGGGGCCGCACTCTTTCAAGTGCGGAAAGCGAATCCAAACCACCAACGGCTCTCTCATTCCTATCGCTTCAATGGGGCCGCACTCTTTCAAGTGCGGAAAGCCGAAAAAGTTGAAATACCGCATACTTCGGAGCGATTTCCGCTTCAATGGGGCCGCACTCTTTCAAGTGCGGAAAGACGAGAAACCGAGAAAATATCGGCGCTGATCGATACGCTTCAATGGGGCCGCACTCTTTCAAGTGCGGAAAGTCAAGGCATTCCGGAAGGCAGTGCCGAAATGGAGCGTGGCTTCAATGGGGCCGCACTCTTTCAAGTGCGGAAAGCAACCGCTCTTTTGACCGCTCGGTTGCATACTTGCGTCGCTTCAATGGGGCCGCACTCTTTCAAGTGCGGAAAGAGATCCTGATGGGAGTGAAGATTATCCTGACGAGCCAGCTTCAATGGGGCCGCACTCTTTCAAGTGCGGAAAGGGAATTTAAGCAGCCGTTCCAAGTGGAGAAAGATTATGCTTCAATGGGGCCGCACTCTTTCAAGTGCGGAAAGCGCAAGATCGCGATGGATTCACCGATCTGTTCGAAAAAGCTTCAATGGGGCCGCACTCTTTCAAGTGCGGAAAGTATTCCGTCGTTCCCAGGATGTCGATAACTCGGTCAAGCTTCAATGGGGCCGCACTCTTTCAAGTGCGGAAAGAGCCCTTTCGGGCCGCGCTCGGAAAGGTCTGTGCCTCGCTTCAATGGGGCCGCACTCTTTCAAGTGCGGAAAGTGGATCGATCGATCTCCAGTACCAATAACGATCCACCGCTTCAATGGGGCCGCACTCTTTCAAGTGCGGAAAGACAATCCATCGAGGATCTCATCTCCGACTCCGGAAGCGCGCTTCAATGGGGCCGCACTCTTTCAAGTGCGGAAAGCGTGACATAACCCGGAACCAGTCGTTAGCGTCCGGCTCGCTTCAATGGGGCCGCACTCTTTCAAGTGCGGAAAGGACTCGTTGGTGGATGGCGCGGTATGGACATTCTCGGAGCTTCAATGGGGCCGCACTCTTTCAAGTGCGGAAAGATGGCGATGTCCTGCTGATTGGCTTTGGCTTCTCGGCGCTTCAATGGGGCCGCACTCTTTCAAGTGCGGAAAGAGCCACCTGGCTGTTCAAGCCTTACAACCCTAAGCCGCTTCAATGGGGCCGCACTCTTTCAAGTGCGGAAAGCTTTTCAGCTGGATCGAGAAGATATGGAGCAATTCTTGGCTTCAATGGGGCCGCACTCTTTCAAGTGCGGAAAGGACGCAGCGCGCATTTTTTTATTGGAAAAAAAAATCAGCTTCAATGGGGCCGCACTCTTTCAAGTGCGGAAAGTCGAGCACAATGAGGAGTGCATCATCCGATGCACCTAGCTTCAATGGGGCCGCACTCTTTCAAGTGCGGAAAGCTGAAATACTGCATACTTTGGGCGCCTCGGAAAATCAAGGCTTCAATGGGGCCGCACTCTTTCAAGTGCGGAAAGCCCGCGAGGGCGTTACGGGCGACCTGGATTTCCGCGGTGCTTCAATGGGGCCGCACTCTTTCAAGTGCGGAAAGTCTAGTCTTTCTTTGTGAGCAGGCGTCGATGCCCGCCGTGCTTCAATGGGGCCGCACTCTTTCAAGTGCGGAAAGTTTCTGCGGAAGGGGGTTATATTGATTGGCGTTATGAGCTTCAATGGGGCCGCACTCTTTCAAGTGCGGAAAGGCTGGCAAAAGCCATGTGACGAGGATGAACCACTGCCCGCTTCAATGGGGCCGCACTCTTTCAAGTGCGGAAAGATCGCTTACTGGTGGCATCCCAACGAAGAGAATTTAGGCTTCAATGGGGCCGCACTCTTTCAAGTGCGGAAAGTGAACTACGCACTATACCTGCTCGACAAAGCAGGCTATCGCTTCAATGGGGCCGCACTCTTTCAAGTGCGGAAAGTGGACAGATGGCGGGCATCGACGCCCGCTAACAAAATGCTTCAATGGGGCCGCACTCTTTCAAGTGCGGAAAGCTCCGGTGTACACCCCCGCAGAGGTGTGATACGGATCGGCTTCAATGGGGCCGCACTCTTTCAAGTGCGGAAAGCGGTTTTCCGTCCTGACTTTTTGTAAAAACTCCGGCCCGCTTCAATGGGGCCGCACTCTTTCAAGTGCGGAAAGTTTGGAGGATTAAAGAGTGATGGAAGAAGAACTGATGCTTCAATGGGGCCGCACTCTTTCAAGTGCGGAAAGGTCTCGCTCTCTCATATTTTTGAAAGCTACTTTCAATTGCTTCAATGGGGCCGCACTCTTTCAAGTGCGGAAAGGGCCGCAAATGAAAATCTCAAGGGAACGTTTGCCGACGGGCTTCAATGGGGCCGCACTCTTTCAAGTGCGGAAAGTCAAAAATCGCGACGAAGTTACCGAGTCGGGGCTTGGGGAGCTTCAATGGGGCCGCACTCTTTCAAGTGCGGAAAGTCGACAGGGTTTCTGTGAATTGCTATCGCAGCTGATGGCCAGCTTCAATGGGGCCGCACTCTTTCAAGTGCGGAAAGTTGGCAATTTGACGAGAAAAAAAGTTAACCGGCAAGGCTTCAATGGGGCCGCACTCTTTCAAGTGCGGAAAGATAAACAACGATGCGTTAGAACAGGAAATCAACGGACGCTTCAATGGGGCCGCACTCTTTCAAGTGCGGAAAGAGGATCTGAGCAAGTTTTTTTTGCTCAGATCCTTTGGCTTCAATGGGGCCGCACTCTTTCAAGTGCGGAAAGCGCCAGAACCGACAGCCAAACGAGCAGACGAAGCAACCGCTTCAATGGGGCCGCACTCTTTCAAGTGCGGAAAGCAAGGATGGCTCCTTGACCGCGACGAGTATGTCGCGGCGCTTCAATGGGGCCGCACTCTTTCAAGTGCGGAAAGATCCTTTGAAAAGCGCAGAAGCGCCCCAGAAGAAATAAGCTTCAATGGGGCCGCACTCTTTCAAGTGCGGAAAGCGCAGCTTGCGCTGCGCCCGCCAACCGATAGTCGTACGCGCTTCAATGGGGCCGCACTCTTTCAAGTGCGGAAAGTTCGCGGGCTACAGAAGCTGTCGCACAGCCCCAAGCCGCTTCAATGGGGCCGCACTCTTTCAAGTGCGGAAAGCACGTCCAAAGAAGAACTCGAACAAATTAAGCAATTCTTGCTTCAATGGGGCCGCACTCTTTCAAGTGCGGAAAGCGAGCGTAAATCCACGTGCTGAACGGAGGATAGAAGTGGCTTCAATGGGGCCGCACTCTTTCAAGTGCGGAAAGCTGGGCAACGGGCAGAATCGTGTTCTCTGACGACCTCGCGCTTCAATGGGGCCGCACTCTTTCAAGTGCGGAAAGAAGGAGTTAGGGTGGGTCGCATCTTCACGCCACCAACTGCTTCAATGGGGCCGCACTCTTTCAAGTGCGGAAAGCCGTGTTGGCCGGCTGAGTTGCGGCGCGCAAGCGCGCCGGCTTCAATGGGGCCGCACTCTTTCAAGTGCGGAAAGGGCGCCAAGAGTTATTTTGAGATTGATGAGTTATGAGGCTTCAATGGGGCCGCACTCTTTCAAGTGCGGAAAGAGGCAAACGTGGATGCAACCACACTCGCTGCCGTTGGCGATGCTTCAATGGGGCCGCACTCTTTCAAGTGCGGAAAGGAAGATCGTAAGTCCGATGTCTCCATTCGCCGACACGCGCTTCAATGGGGCCGCACTCTTTCAAGTGCGGAAAGTCGCAACTCGCAGATCTATCGCCGCCGGACGGCGGCGGCTTCAATGGGGCCGCACTCTTTCAAGTGCGGAAAGAGTTCCAATTATTCCTCCTTTCTATTTCCATTCCCATTCGCTTCAATGGGGCCGCACTCTTTCAAGTGCGGAAAGGTCGTTCTCAATATCGTTATTTTGGCGATTTTGATTTGGCTTCAATGGGGCCGCACTCTTTCAAGTGCGGAAAGCCGGCGGAATGCCGGTTTGCCGGCGAAAAAGCCGCGGCGGCTTCAATGGGGCCGCACTCTTTCAAGTGCGGAAAGAGAATTTAGAGGATAATAAGAAACCGCAAAAGCGGAGTGCTTCAATGGGGCCGCACTCTTTCAAGTGCGGAAAGCGGAGACGAGCGCGAAAAAAAAAGAAGGCGTCTGGGAGCTTCAATGGGGCCGCACTCTTTCAAGTGCGGAAAGCTGGAGAAGAGGACGAGGATAAAAAGAAAGACGACGAGGCTTCAATGGGGCCGCACTCTTTCAAGTGCGGAAAGTTTGGCTTATTGGCGACGGTATGAGTATGATTACCGCGCGCTTCAATGGGGCCGCACTCTTTCAAGTGCGGAAAGATGCCAGGTTTGAAACCGCTGGGGAAGTTGAAGGAGTTGCTTCAATGGGGCCGCACTCTTTCAAGTGCGGAAAGAGGGCGAAGTCTACCGGGACATGGTAACGGGGCGGAGCTTCAATGGGGCCGCACTCTTTCAAGTGCGGAAAGTTCAAAATTCAATTTTTCGCATTTTTGGAAATTGCTCCGCTTCAATGGGGCCGCACTCTTTCAAGTGCGGAAAGGCGGTCGGAGCGGTTCGCGCCAGACGCTCAGCGTATTGCTTCAATGGGGCCGCACTCTTTCAAGTGCGGAAAGTTCACCATCCTGTTCTCTTCATTTTCGTTTTGTTCACAGCTTCAATGGGGCCGCACTCTTTCAAGTGCGGAAAGGGCCAACACCGACAGCCAAACGAGCAGGCGGAGCAACCGCTTCAATGGGGCCGCACTCTTTCAAGTGCGGAAAGCTCTGTTTTGTTTCAGTTTTCGCAGTTCCGCTTCGCAAGCTTCAATGGGGCCGCACTCTTTCAAGTGCGGAAAGCTCAGCGCGCTTAGGCTTGATTGTCAAAACCAAGACAGCTTCAATGGGGCCGCACTCTTTCAAGTGCGGAAAGCCAAAATGATTGAGCGCCCGCGCTCGAGGGGAAGAGGCTTCAATGGGGCCGCACTCTTTCAAGTGCGGAAAGGTTCGGCGTGGCCGTTGATTCAGTCGGGAAGACCCACGCTTCAATGGGGCCGCACTCTTTCAAGTGCGGAAAGCGGTTTCGCTTCCGATGGCGGACAAGTTCGATGCCATGCTTCAATGGGGCCGCACTCTTTCAAGTGCGGAAAGACGACAATGCGAATTGAGAGCGTGCCGAACGAGCCATCGCTTCAATGGGGCCGCACTCTTTCAAGTGCGGAAAGCCGGCAAGGCAAGCGACCAACGCAGCCAGAACCGACAGCCGCTTCAATGGGGCCGCACTCTTTCAAGTGCGGAAAGGCCTGGAGAGACGCCGAATGTGGAAGGACGAACGACACGCTTCAATGGGGCCGCACTCTTTCAAGTGCGGAAAGAAAGCGCAAATACCGCAGAGTTTGGAGCAATTTCCAGACGAACGACACGCTTCAATGGGGCCGCACTCTTTCAAGTGCGGAAAGGACAACGAGAACTCTCTCATCCGCGCCGACAACAAAGGGCTTCAATGGGGCCGCACTCTTTCAAGTGCGGAAAGAGGTCAATGATGAGATTCTCGTCGGACCTAATTCCTGCGCTTCAATGGGGCCGCACTCTTTCAAGTGCGGAAAGTTGGTATTCTGCATGGCAACTATCGCATTCAAAAAAGCTTCAATGGGGCCGCACTCTTTCAAGTGCGGAAAGCGAGGACAGGGCTTATTTTATCCGCCGATACGTCGGCGGAGCTTCAATGGGGCCGCACTCTTTCAAGTGCGGAAAGTTGCGTCTGGCGACTTCCGATTCTATACCCTATCTCTTCCGCTTCAATGGGGCCGCACTCTTTCAAGTGCGGAAAGCTTAAAGTCTTGGAATCTGCGCTTCTCGCTTCGAATGCTTCAATGGGGCCGCACTCTTTCAAGTGCGGAAAGCATGTGGGGCAGCGTGTTCTCTCGGTTTTACTTTGTCGCTTCAATGGGGCCGCACTCTTTCAAGTGCGGAAAGATCCAGATGTTAACAAGATATGGGGGGGAGCGATTAGGGCTTCAATGGGGCCGCACTCTTTCAAGTGCGGAAAGACCGCTTACACGACCGAATCCTCGCCCAAATCCCATTAGGCTTCAATGGGGCCGCACTCTTTCAAGTGCGGAAAGCCAACAGGCACAACCCGTCCGCCAAAAGACTTTATCGCTTCAATGGGGCCGCACTCTTTCAAGTGCGGAAAGCATAATCAGAGATACGCTCATAGAGGCGACGTCCATAGCTTCAATGGGGCCGCACTCTTTCAAGTGCGGAAAGAGCGTTTGATCCAATGTTGGCGTCTTGGAAGGAAAAAGCTTCAATGGGGCCGCACTCTTTCAAGTGCGGAAAGGACAATGAAGTGGTTTTCTCACCTAGAGGCTCCGATTGGCTTCAATGGGGCCGCACTCTTTCAAGTGCGGAAAGAATAGCGGGAATTGGGAGATTCGTTTGCCTGCTTCTTGCTTCAATGGGGCCGCACTCTTTCAAGTGCGGAAAGGAAATCTGAAGAAAGCGATCCCGACGACGAGAGAGGCGCTTCAATGGGGCCGCACTCTTTCAAGTGCGGAAAGTGATTCTTAGGAACGACGATGGCACGGATATCATGTGGGCTTCAATGGGGCCGCACTCTTTCAAGTGCGGAAAGCCCCCCTCGTTATTTGCGCTCCTTGCGCTTGAAAATAAGCTTCAATGGGGCCGCACTCTTTCAAGTGCGGAAAGAACCACAACAATTGGATAAGTCTTCTCCGTCGTCTCGCTTCAATGGGGCCGCACTCTTTCAAGTGCGGAAAGCTTGGCAGTTGCAACACTTCCCTGGCGTTTCTGGTCGCTTCAATGGGGCCGCACTCTTTCAAGTGCGGAAAGGAAAAGAGAGCAGATTTCCGCAACGCTTCCCGCTTCCAGCTTCAATGGGGCCGCACTCTTTCAAGTGCGGAAAGTATTCTTGGCCGATTATCTTAGCTAGCCGAATCAAGTGCTTCAATGGGGCCGCACTCTTTCAAGTGCGGAAAGAAAAGGAAGTCCAACAAGCGGGCAAATAAGAGAGAAGCTTCAATGGGGCCGCACTCTTTCAAGTGCGGAAAGCGCTTAAGCCAACCGTTTCTGTGCTGTCGGAATGGACGCTTCAATGGGGCCGCACTCTTTCAAGTGCGGAAAGCGCTCTAAACACCATGTCACAAGAACACGTGGTTAAGCTTCAATGGGGCCGCACTCTTTCAAGTGCGGAAAGTACCGCATCGAAGACGGAAAAAAACCACCGAAAGCAGTGCTTCAATGGGGCCGCACTCTTTCAAGTGCGGAAAGCGGAGGAGGAGAATGCCCGGGAAGCCCGGGAAGCCCGCGCTTCAATGGGGCCGCACTCTTTCAAGTGCGGAAAGGCGCAGGGGAGATACCTTGGGGGCTTTTCGCTTGCGGAACGCTTCAATGGGGCCGCACTCTTTCAAGTGCGGAAAGCGCCCCATTCCCGCCAAATATGGCTGGTCAACTAACGCTTCAATGGGGCCGCACTCTTTCAAGTGCGGAAAGCGGCCACGAGGCTCGTCAACTGGACTCTCCGCATTGCCGGGCTTCAATGGGGCCGCACTCTTTCAAGTGCGGAAAGTTCATCGCCTTCCGCTTTATGCTCCTAATACTCATCGAGCTTCAATGGGGCCGCACTCTTTCAAGTGCGGAAAGAATTGCCGGCGTCGGCGTCTGGAATGTCGTAGATGCAGCTTCAATGGGGCCGCACTCTTTCAAGTGCGGAAAGGAACGGCGAATAGGAAGAACAACCCATGGACAGAATCGCTTCAATGGGGCCGCACTCTTTCAAGTGCGGAAAGAGCCGTGCAAAAGCCTACTTCGCCCGGTTCTCGGCGGCTTCAATGGGGCCGCACTCTTTCAAGTGCGGAAAGGCCATTCCAGCGGATAACGTGGAGCGGGTTTACATTTGGCTTCAATGGGGCCGCACTCTTTCAAGTGCGGAAAGATTACCATGAATGTTGACGCTCACACGAATTATGTTTGCTTCAATGGGGCCGCACTCTTTCAAGTGCGGAAAGTTTGATGTTGGCATCGAGGACTTGGTGCAGGAGGTTTGCTTCAATGGGGCCGCACTCTTTCAAGTGCGGAAAGAGCGGATTCCGATCACAATCACGACGGCCGTTATCTTCGCTTCAATGGGGCCGCACTCTTTCAAGTGCGGAAAGACATCATGAGTGAGCGCGGGCATCGACGCCCGCTAACGCTTCAATGGGGCCGCACTCTTTCAAGTGCGGAAAGTGCTGGGAATGCGCTTCGCTAAATTCAACGAAACACTGCTTCAATGGGGCCGCACTCTTTCAAGTGCGGAAAGGACGCAAACAGATAACTAAAAAAGGATAGACATGAACGCTTCAATGGGGCCGCACTCTTTCAAGTGCGGAAAGATGTCCAACAGTTGGACACATTAATCGTCCAATTGTCGCTTCAATGGGGCCGCACTCTTTCAAGTGCGGAAAGCGCCGCCGCAGACTACTTCATTGATGTGGTTAGAGATGCTTCAATGGGGCCGCACTCTTTCAAGTGCGGAAAGGCCAGTCGACCGATTGAAGCTCTCATGTATTGCCTGGCTTCAATGGGGCCGCACTCTTTCAAGTGCGGAAAGCGAGAAAAAAAAGGCGTCTAGGAAAACTCCTAGACGCCTGGCTTCAATGGGGCCGCACTCTTTCAAGTGCGGAAAGACATCATGAGTGAGCGCGGGCATAATCGACGCTCGCGCTTCAATGGGGCCGCACTCTTTCAAGTGCGGAAAGTTAAAGAAAGACGCCCCGTTCAGCACGAACGAAGGCGCGCTTCAATGGGGCCGCACTCTTTCAAGTGCGGAAAGTAATGCTCATCTTGGCGTTCTTGAAAGAAAGGATTGGGCTTCAATGGGGCCGCACTCTTTCAAGTGCGGAAAGTGGACAGCAGGCGGGCAGTGGTTGCTTGCCGGCACAAGCTTCAATGGGGCCGCACTCTTTCAAGTGCGGAAAGTTCGAAAAGACGGAATTGACGCTAAGGTTCGTTGGTCGCTTCAATGGGGCCGCACTCTTTCAAGTGCGGAAAGTTAGAAACAACGAAAGGATAGAGATGACGAACTGGGACGCTTCAATGGGGCCGCACTCTTTCAAGTGCGGAAAGCAAAAAGTCAGACACAGGAGAGACGGCGGAAACCTTCGCTTCAATGGGGCCGCACTCTTTCAAGTGCGGAAAGTCGCCAAACGCAGCGTTAACCCCTCGGATATTTTCAAGCTTCAATGGGGCCGCACTCTTTCAAGTGCGGAAAGGTCCGAGTCCCGCGGAGGCGGCCGCCGCCGCCGATCCGGCTTCAATGGGGCCGCACTCTTTCAAGTGCGGAAAGGACTAATTGGCTGCGCATTCCCGCCATGCCGATCCGTGCTTCAATGGGGCCGCACTCTTTCAAGTGCGGAAAGTTCGGTTTTGTCTGGGGTGTGGAGCAGTTGCAAGTAATGCTTCAATGGGGCCGCACTCTTTCAAGTGCGGAAAGTCCATTGAGGCGCTCACAAACAAACGCAGAAAGCACGCTTCAATGGGGCCGCACTCTTTCAAGTGCGGAAAGTTGAGAGACACTCAAAAATACCGAGAAACGATAAAGAGGCTTCAATGGGGCCGCACTCTTTCAAGTGCGGAAAGCGCCGTCTTTATCGCATCTAACCGCTTCTTATGCGCAGGCTTCAATGGGGCCGCACTCTTTCAAGTGCGGAAAGAGCTGAATGGCAAGAAACATGACCAGACTGGAAAAAATGCTTCAATGGGGCCGCACTCTTTCAAGTGCGGAAAGAGCTTGCGCTGCGCCCGCCAACCGATAGCCGAACAAGCTTCAATGGGGCCGCACTCTTTCAAGTGCGGAAAGTTCAGCGCAAGGCTGTATGGCGCCAGGTCGCACAAGTGCTTCAATGGGGCCGCACTCTTTCAAGTGCGGAAAGACGATGAGAAAGTCCGGACCAAGTGGAGAGATTGCCGAGCTTCAATGGGGCCGCACTCTTTCAAGTGCGGAAAGCATACGCCGACGAGTAAATTATACTTAGAACTACTTAGCTTCAATGGGGCCGCACTCTTTCAAGTGCGGAAAGCAACACCGCGCGCCGCTGACGCACGCATTATTGAGAACGCTTCAATGGGGCCGCACTCTTTCAAGTGCGGAAAGCGCCAGCAATCACTGCTGGTCAAGCGGGAAGAGTTCTTCTGCTTCAATGGGGCCGCACTCTTTCAAGTGCGGAAAGTGTTTCGCCGCCGTCAACGTCTGGCTTCAATTTATCCTGCTTCAATGGGGCCGCACTCTTTCAAGTGCGGAAAGAAGCGGGTCAAACCATTATTCGACGGGTATCATCCGCAGCTTCAATGGGGCCGCACTCTTTCAAGTGCGGAAAGAATAAAAGGCCAATGGCGCAAACTACGGCAATTACTGCTTCAATGGGGCCGCACTCTTTCAAGTGCGGAAAGCGGTGGCCGAAATCTGGTCCGAATATAAACGCTTAGCGGCTTCAATGGGGCCGCACTCTTTCAAGTGCGGAAAGAATTCCGCACCTGCAAAAACAACCGACACGGAAAAGGAGCTTCAATGGGGCCGCACTCTTTCAAGTGCGGAAAGTAGTCAAACTTGGTTTGAATTTGTCGCCATCCGAATATCGCTTCAATGGGGCCGCACTCTTTCAAGTGCGGAAAGTCGACGCTCACTAACAAAATAGACATAGACATAGACATGCTTCAATGGGGCCGCACTCTTTCAAGTGCGGAAAGACATCATGAGTGAGCGCGGGCATCGACGCTCACTAACGCTTCAATGGGGCCGCACTCTTTCAAGTGCGGAAAGATTGGGGCGCAAGAAGTGGAGCGAGGGCATCTGCGGATCGCTTCAATGGGGCCGCACTCTTTCAAGTGCGGAAAGTCCACGTGAATGCATCTGTCCAGCCAGACGGCAGACTTGCTTCAATGGGGCCGCACTCTTTCAAGTGCGGAAAGGCATCGACGCTCACTATAGACATAGACATGAAGACATGGCTTCAATGGGGCCGCACTCTTTCAAGTGCGGAAAGCAAATACCGCATACTTTGGGCACCTCGAGAATCGAAGGCTTCAATGGGGCCGCACTCTTTCAAGTGCGGAAAGCGCCTTTCTATCCCACCAAATACCAACTGCCGAACTCAGCTTCAATGGGGCCGCACTCTTTCAAGTGCGGAAAGGTTATATTATCTCCATGATTGCAACGGTTGCGGTCAATGCTTCAATGGGGCCGCACTCTTTCAAGTGCGGAAAGGAATCCGTTTTCAAAATTCAATTTTCGAGGCGAGTTTGCTTCAATGGGGCCGCACTCTTTCAAGTGCGGAAAGCCGTCAATGGATTGGCATTGACGTCAGTCCTGAGTCTCGCTTCAATGGGGCCGCACTCTTTCAAGTGCGGAAAGCGCCGAAGCGGCCAAAACACATGCTCAAAAGGCCGCCGCTTCAATGGGGCCGCACTCTTTCAAGTGCGGAAAGCCGTCAACTTGCCAGCCAGAGCCGCTCGGACGGCTTCGCTTCAATGGGGCCGCACTCTTTCAAGTGCGGAAAGCAGCATAACGAAGGCGTCCAGCACCACGGCAATCCGGCTTCAATGGGGCCGCACTCTTTCAAGTGCGGAAAGATCTAATTCCTTCCCTAGCACGTTCAGCGAGGTTTTCGCTTCAATGGGGCCGCACTCTTTCAAGTGCGGAAAGCGAACCGATGGCGCCAAATCTGATAATCCAGTAGAGGCTTCAATGGGGCCGCACTCTTTCAAGTGCGGAAAGGCTGTTTCTCGCTCGGCTGGAAAACATGGACGTGGATGCTTCAATGGGGCCGCACTCTTTCAAGTGCGGAAAGGGAAGACGTCAAGAAGGTGTTGACCAAAATCGAGCAGGCTTCAATGGGGCCGCACTCTTTCAAGTGCGGAAAGCTTGGTAGACCCCGGCAACCACGCATACAATAAATCAGGCTTCAATGGGGCCGCACTCTTTCAAGTGCGGAAAGCCTTGCCTGAATGAACCATTAGGAACCCAACTGTATTCCGCTTCAATGGGGCCGCACTCTTTCAAGTGCGGAAAGCCCGGGTGATTACCCATTCATTGTCGCCGGGCGTCAGGCTTCAATGGGGCCGCACTCTTTCAAGTGCGGAAAGGCCTGCTTCTCAACTATCGACGTCGACCTAATCTGCTTCGCTTCAATGGGGCCGCACTCTTTCAAGTGCGGAAAGGGCAAACCATATAAGTCTTGCGGTTTGATTTGCGTTGGCTTCAATGGGGCCGCACTCTTTCAAGTGCGGAAAGTCAAGCGGGCCCTATGTTTTGTGATTTTCAACCGATTCAGCTTCAATGGGGCCGCACTCTTTCAAGTGCGGAAAGGGTCTAAAATTAGGATTAAATCTAATCAAGCAAAGGTTAGCTTCAATGGGGCCGCACTCTTTCAAGTGCGGAAAGATTAATGCGGGCCCTTGAAACGGGGGGGGCTTAGCGTTGCTTCAATGGGGCCGCACTCTTTCAAGTGCGGAAAGTAAGCATGATACTTCACAAACTCGCCCGAGTGCTTTCCGCTTCAATGGGGCCGCACTCTTTCAAGTGCGGAAAGAGGGGGGAGAAATGAACTGGCTGGACGAGAAAATAAAAGCTTCAATGGGGCCGCACTCTTTCAAGTGCGGAAAGTCGTCAAAACCCTCGAAAAAGCCAACTATCTGCATTTGGGCTTCAATGGGGCCGCACTCTTTCAAGTGCGGAAAGGGGCTTTCTCCTCGTCTCGGATGGGGGGCTTTCGGCAGGTGCTTCAATGGGGCCGCACTCTTTCAAGTGCGGAAAGCATCCGCCGCCCGACGACGATTATCCGCTGAGGCACCCGCTTCAATGGGGCCGCACTCTTTCAAGTGCGGAAAGAATATAACCCACTTCGAAAAAAAATCAAGCAGTTATTGCTTCAATGGGGCCGCACTCTTTCAAGTGCGGAAAGGAACCAGTTTGCCTTCGCCCTGCGGGAGTCCTTTCTTCGCTTCAATGGGGCCGCACTCTTTCAAGTGCGGAAAGCTCGTCGGATCGACGAGGCATGGGAATCCGAGCAGGCCGCGCTTCAATGGGGCCGCACTCTTTCAAGTGCGGAAAGCCAGGTGTGTTCGTCGGCGGCTGCCATCGTCGACGACGCTTCAATGGGGCCGCACTCTTTCAAGTGCGGAAAGCCATCACCGCTCTGGTCTCTGCGTCGAGCATTCGTGGCTTCAATGGGGCCGCACTCTTTCAAGTGCGGAAAGTCTTTCTTCAGGTGTCGGTATTGACCCGTTATTTTCGCTTCAATGGGGCCGCACTCTTTCAAGTGCGGAAAGCTTCAACCGAGCCGTCTCCGCAACCCGCTTGTAATCCGCTTCAATGGGGCCGCACTCTTTCAAGTGCGGAAAGAAAGGAACTCACTTGGTCGTCCAGCCTTGCGAATCGCTTCAATGGGGCCGCACTCTTTCAAGTGCGGAAAGCTTGGCGCCGGTCCGACGGTTAACCCGAGTGCGCTTAAGCTTCAATGGGGCCGCACTCTTTCAAGTGCGGAAAGCTGTATCAGACATTCTGGTAAACAACAAAGTATCCCAAGCTTCAATGGGGCCGCACTCTTTCAAGTGCGGAAAGCCTCGATAAAAAGTCCATTCCACTCCCGTTGAATTAGGCTTCAATGGGGCCGCACTCTTTCAAGTGCGGAAAGGGCAAGGAATTAGTGCTTGAGTCCGGTGCAACCATGAGGCTTCAATGGGGCCGCACTCTTTCAAGTGCGGAAAGTTTGAAAATAATAGACTCGGCACCAACTTTTACACCGAGCTTCAATGGGGCCGCACTCTTTCAAGTGCGGAAAGCACCAGAAACCGAAACCGCACCGGAATAATGAAAATCGCTTCAATGGGGCCGCACTCTTTCAAGTGCGGAAAGCGCGCGCGCGCGCGCGCGCGCGCGCGCGTGCAATGCTTCAATGGGGCCGCACTCTTTCAAGTGCGGAAAGCGTTCCGCTGAACGGAGGATTAAACGGCTTAAAATAGAGCTTCAATGGGGCCGCACTCTTTCAAGTGCGGAAAGCACCATCACCATCACCAAAGAAAACAGCGCAACCGTGGGCTTCAATGGGGCCGCACTCTTTCAAGTGCGGAAAGGTCGTCTTGGATATCATCGGTGTCTTCGACATCAATGCTTCAATGGGGCCGCACTCTTTCAAGTGCGGAAAGGTTTACGCCGCCGACTACGACGGGCATTCTGGGCAGGCTTCAATGGGGCCGCACTCTTTCAAGTGCGGAAAGGTACTCGTGCGTTTACTCCCATGCACGTGAGTCTCCGGCTTCAATGGGGCCGCACTCTTTCAAGTGCGGAAAGTAAATTCATGACCATCTGATTACATGAATCTGTTTTCTGCTTCAATGGGGCCGCACTCTTTCAAGTGCGGAAAGAAAAGCCCGCCGAGACGAATCTCGACGGGCGCTAATTGGCTTCAATGGGGCCGCACTCTTTCAAGTGCGGAAAGTCCGCCGTTCTCCGCATTCGGTCGCAGTATCGGTCGCTTCAATGGGGCCGCACTCTTTCAAGTGCGGAAAGTTGAAGTGGTTTTGGCATCACCTGATGCCATCACGCAGGCTTCAATGGGGCCGCACTCTTTCAAGTGCGGAAAGCTCTGTTCTCCAGAGAATCAGGCACCAAGGCGTCGAGGTGCTTCAATGGGGCCGCACTCTTTCAAGTGCGGAAAGCCAAATTTCCTAGGAAATTCAACAATTTCGCCTCAAAAAGCTTCAATGGGGCCGCACTCTTTCAAGTGCGGAAAGGTGCGGTTGGGTCGGCGACTTCGGCGGCCGGCACAGTTTGCTTCAATGGGGCCGCACTCTTTCAAGTGCGGAAAGGCATCGTTGGTTGAGTTGGTGGGAAAGGTCACCCCAGAGGCTTCAATGGGGCCGCACTCTTTCAAGTGCGGAAAGTGACAAAAGAAAGCCTACCGAAGCCCGAAAGATTGTCGCTTCAATGGGGCCGCACTCTTTCAAGTGCGGAAAGGAGGCATGGGAATCCGAGCAGGCCGCCAGCCGAGCGGCCGCTTCAATGGGGCCGCACTCTTTCAAGTGCGGAAAGGCGCCAACCAGCCGGAGACGAGGAGCGAGCGAGAAAAGCTTCAATGGGGCCGCACTCTTTCAAGTGCGGAAAGTTACCAACCAACCGACTTTGTAAATGGCAATTGCACAGGCTTCAATGGGGCCGCACTCTTTCAAGTGCGGAAAGCGAACATTAATGCAACAAAGAATTTGACAGTCGGTTGCTTCAATGGGGCCGCACTCTTTCAAGTGCGGAAAGCGAAAAACCATCGGCGGCGTGTGTGTGTGTGTTACCCGGCTTCAATGGGGCCGCACTCTTTCAAGTGCGGAAAGAACCAGATATCCTTCGCCAACATCGGCATAAACACTCGCTTCAATGGGGCCGCACTCTTTCAAGTGCGGAAAGGCTGTCGTAAATCTCAATCTGGGTGGTGAAACCGCTGTCGCTTCAATGGGGCCGCACTCTTTCAAGTGCGGAAAGGAGACAAATGAACCATCTTGCCGTGTCCGTTGCTTTGCGCTTCAATGGGGCCGCACTCTTTCAAGTGCGGAAAGTTGTTCGTGCTGTTGTCAAGACGGAATTCTGCGGATTTGCGCTTCAATGGGGCCGCACTCTTTCAAGTGCGGAAAGATTCGCTGCGTGTTGCTTTGACAGGGAGAGATTATAGTGCTTCAATGGGGCCGCACTCTTTCAAGTGCGGAAAGCGCAGAAGCCACACCAACCCACAGCCGGCAAGCCAAGCGCTTCAATGGGGCCGCACTCTTTCAAGTGCGGAAAGGATGATATGGTCACTTCGTCGTTCATAATGCACAGACGCTTCAATGGGGCCGCACTCTTTCAAGTGCGGAAAGTCTTGACAACAGCACGAACAAGTGCTAAAGTAGTGGCGCTTCAATGGGGCCGCACTCTTTCAAGTGCGGAAAGATTACCGATTTTTTGCAAGCAAGCGATAAACTTCGATGTGCTTCAATGGGGCCGCACTCTTTCAAGTGCGGAAAGGGACGGGTTCTCGAAAGGGTTTGGTAGGTCTCTTGCGGCTTCAATGGGGCCGCACTCTTTCAAGTGCGGAAAGAAAGAAGAAAGCCAGTCTGCGCTGGTCGGCTCGTCTGCTTCAATGGGGCCGCACTCTTTCAAGTGCGGAAAGTACACGCAGTGGTCACAACAGGGAAAATGGCAATTCACGCTTCAATGGGGCCGCACTCTTTCAAGTGCGGAAAGCCGTTGTGATAGCGAAAAGTGCGGTCGCCGATGCTTCCCGCTTCAATGGGGCCGCACTCTTTCAAGTGCGGAAAGCCACATCCAAATTGTACTCTGCAAGCATTGCGGCGAAGCTTCAATGGGGCCGCACTCTTTCAAGTGCGGAAAGCTCGGGGTCTTGCCCGCGTAGGCTTGCTTATTGTTTGTTGCTTCAATGGGGCCGCACTCTTTCAAGTGCGGAAAGACGGAAACCATAGGAGATTTCGGTATCGGCTTCGGAAGCTTCAATGGGGCCGCACTCTTTCAAGTGCGGAAAGCAAACAATCGAAGCGAGGATATGGTCACTTCGTCGTTGCTTCAATGGGGCCGCACTCTTTCAAGTGCGGAAAGCAAAGAATTTGACAACGAGTCGGAATGATGATATGGTGCTTCAATGGGGCCGCACTCTTTCAAGTGCGGAAAGAACCGTGAACCGTGAACCGGGGCCGACAACCGTGAGAGCTTCAATGGGGCCGCACTCTTTCAAGTGCGGAAAGTTCACGCCGAAGCAGTACCAAGCATTGACCGAGCTGTTGCTTCAATGGGGCCGCACTCTTTCAAGTGCGGAAAGCCTTGATCAGCGATGGATAGTTGCGTTTGCAACCACGGCTTCAATGGGGCCGCACTCTTTCAAGTGCGGAAAGGTGCCGAGTGGATAGAACAATCCTGCGAAGTAGTTGAGCTTCAATGGGGCCGCACTCTTTCAAGTGCGGAAAGATCTCTCGTTGTTGGTTTGTCGTGCTGCATCTCATGTTTTGCTTCAATGGGGCCGCACTCTTTCAAGTGCGGAAAGAACTCTTGTCGAAAAACTTACAACTTTAATAACACTTGCTTCAATGGGGCCGCACTCTTTCAAGTGCGGAAAGATTCCAAGTGAACCGGTAAATCCTCCGACCTCCCAGACGCTTCAATGGGGCCGCACTCTTTCAAGTGCGGAAAGACACCGCATTCACTTTATCCAAGCAAATCGAAGAGACGCTTCAATGGGGCCGCACTCTTTCAAGTGCGGAAAGTTTCACCAACCAGATTTAGATTCACACCAGCGGTTTGCTTCAATGGGGCCGCACTCGCGGAATGTGGAATGGCTTCAATGGGGCCGCACTCTTTCAAGTGCGGAAAGTTGGCGTGCGCTCTCAGCTTCAATGGGGCCGCACTTTCAGCGGAAAGAGCCGATTTGGATGTGGAGGCTTCAATGGGGCCGCACTCTTTCAAGTGCGGAAAGCGCCGGCTTCGCTTGCGGCGGCTCTCATGCGTCTGCTTCAATGGGGCCGCACTCTTTCAAGTGCGGAAAGAAAAATGGAAGCTTCAATGGGGCCGCACTCTTTCAAGTGCGGAAAGGCTGAAGCCCGTGAACGAGAAGAGGCCGTGCTTCAATGGGGCCGCACTCTTTCAAGTGCGGAAAGTCAATCCTCGCAACTCGTTGAAGGATAGTTGGTTTTGCGGTGGATTGCGAGCGCTTTTTGTTTTTTGATCCTGATTGGAACGCCGATGGCGGCAGATTGTTCCAAGTTGCTTGTTATCAACGGCTTGGAGATTGCGAGCGGCGGCGGAGTTTTGTTTGCCACGTTGCCTCTCGAATGTTTTGAATTCGGCGGCCGGCTTTTCCACGGGCGCTTTATTTTTTGAGGTATTTGACTGTCAAAGAACGTCCGACAAGGTTGCCGGAGGAATTTTTTAGAAGATGTAGCAGGGGGCGTCGAGTTTGACGTAGGGAGCGCCGATGCTGGTGATTCTTTTTTCTCCGCGACTTTCTGCCGGGCCAAGGTGGATGAAGAGGACTTGGTCTTCTTTGGTGTGGATTATGGTTTCCAGTTTTTTCTCGAATTCAATTTTGTCGGCGGAGCTGAGGTCGCATTCGAATACGGAGTATTGGAGGTGGTCGCCGTAGTTGCAGCAGGTTTTGTGAACTTGGCGCAGGCGTTTGGGATGGCAGATGTCGTAGGTGACGATGTAGGTGGCTAGCATGGTTAGCGGGTGGTTAGTGGTTTGTAGTCGGGGATTTGTTCTTCGATGACTCGGGCGAGGATGCGGGCTTGGAGTTCGATGGCGCGGCGGTAGCAAACTTTGTATTGGAAGAGGGGATGGGTGAGGAAGTGTCTCATTCGCTGTTCGTAGGTTTGGATGAATTTTTTGCGTCCGGCGGGGATAAGGTTGACGGCGTTGCCGGCGCGGACGAAGTCTTGGGGATGGATGACTCGGTTGTTGATGGCGGTGATGACTACGCTTTCGGCGATGATGGGGCGGAATTCTTCCATGAGGTCGAGGGCTAGGGCTGGGCGGCCGAAGCGGGGTTGGTGGAAGAAGCCGACATAAGGATCGAAGCCGACGGAGTAAGCGGCGATGGCGCAGTCTTTGGCTAGGAGGCTGTAGGCAAAAGAGAGCAGGGCGTTGACGGGGTCGGTTGGGGGGCGGCGGTTGCGTTCTTTGAAGTGGAAGGAGAAGTCCGGGGAGGTGTTGGAAAGGGCTTCTTCCGCAATGGGCACTTCTTGGGGTTTAATCATGCCGGCGAAGTGTTTGAAGTAGAGGGCGGCGGCGGCGCCTTCGATGCCGAGAAGGGTTTTCATGTTGTCGGCGTTGCGGGTGGCTTCGGCGCTTTGTTTGAGGTGGCTGAGGGCTTCGGCGGGTGCTTCGACGTGGTTGCGGCGGAGGAGGGTGCGCTGGTTGCGGATTTTGCCTTCCACAAATTGGCGGGCGAGTTGTAGGCAAGCGTTGGGTTGGGCGCTTTTTTGGAATTGTTGGATGCGGAGGAAGACGTTTTTTTGGTGGTGGCCGCGAGTGAGGCCGTAGAAGCGTCCGCCGACGCTGAAGTAGCTAATGGGAATGTCGGCGTAGCAAAGGGATTGGACGGCTTGGGTGCTGATTTGGATGTTGCCGAAGAGGGCGACGTGGTTGACGTCGTTGAGGCGGACGTCGTCGATGAGTTTGCCGTGTTCTTTGATTTGCAGGGTTTCGCTTTTGCGTCCGATTTTGAGTCCTTGGGTGTCGAGGTAGAGGGGGCGTTTGTCGTCGCGGGCGGCGATGAGGCGGCGCACTTTGCCGTTAGAGGCGGTGGCGGGGTCTGTTTTAGGGGAAGTGGGCGCTTTGTCGTTTTCTGCCGGCATCAGGTATCGGGTTTCGTCCGGCAAGCAGACGGGGGCAAGCGAGCAGCGGACGCACTTGGGCGAATGGTCTAAGGGAGGAGGAATGGGGCCGGCGGAACATTGGCGGGCGGCGGCAATGTTCTCGCGAATCCATTGTTCCCATTCAGGGGTGAACTGGCGGCGCACTCGCTGCCGGGTGGCGCAGTAGTAGATGACGCCTTCGCGGCAAAGGTAGCCGTGTTCGCGCAGGATAAGAATTTGAACGCCGAGTTGCATTTTGTCGGCGTCCCAAAGTTCGTTTTGATCTTGGACTTCGCGTGGGGCGCCGGCTTTGTAGTCAACGGGAGTGACTTCGAGTTTGGCGAACAAATCGCCGGTTTGTCCGCCGGCGGGAGCGTTGCGGACTTCGATCAAATCCATTTTGGCGATTACGTGGAGTTGTTTGGAGCTGAGCATGACGCTGCGGGAGTGGATGGTTTCCGGTTTGGAGTCGTCTTTGTTGTCGGCTGGCGGCAAGGCGCCTTTGCCGGTGTCCACTCGTTTGTGGAGGGCGCGGCCGCGCAGTGTATCGGCGTTGTGGAGAAACACGCCTTCCACATGCTCATAGTAGAACAGCCTCGGGCAGTAAACGAACTCGTTCAACATGCGGGCGGGGAACGGTTGGGAGGCGTCCGGCGGGGAAACTTGGAGGCGGTGTTTGGTGAATTCGGCGGTTAGTTTTGGAGATAGTTCGGCGGGTTTGTTGTCGTCGTTTTGTCTGGGTTCGTTTGTTCGGGGATTATTTTTTTCCTCTTTTTCGTTTTTGACGCGGCTGGCGGAAGATTCAAAGCGCGAGGTTTGTTCCTCATTGGACGCAGGATTTTTGTGGTCTTTTTTCGGCTTCATGTGGATTTCCCTCAGAACTTGAATAAAAATTAGCAACGAGATTGAGCCGGAGCAAATAATCCTAATCCAAAGTGTGAGGAATGGCCGAGAGCGATGGGGCCGCGAACAGATGTCTCGAAGATCAAGGAGGCATGGTATCCTCGTTTTTCCGTGTTGGTCGGCTCATTCCGGTTTCGCCGAGGTTTATGCACTTGTGTCCATATTGGCTCTCGATCGTCGATGTCGATTGTTAACCCACTCGTATCGATTCGTTGCCTTGCCAGTTCCTTTTGAAGTTGCTCTTCAGGTGACTCTCCCAGCTTGACACGGCCTTGCCGGTCGAACACATGGCGCGGCGGAACATACGGCGTCGCTGTTTTCCATCGACGATACACTTGTGTGTCGAAGCCTCGTGGAGGTGGTGTTTGCAGATCCAGCGCCACAAGCCGAACGGCCCACGGGTCTTTCCGCTGCGCCTTGTCGAAGGAGATTGGAAGTTCTCGATCAGCCGCATTCAGAATTGCACGCTGTTCCTCGTCGGTAAACGGTTGGTCGCGCCAGACGATCAATCTCGCCGCTTTCCCTGTCTTCTCATCGAAAAGAATGCCGAAGCGTGTGTGCGGATGTCGGTCATCTTGCAGAGGTGTTCCATCTGCCTCCTTCCCCGTCAACAGACGCGCAGCTTCCCTTTGCTCCATGTTCGCATCTTGCCAACTTCCCTCAAGAAACTTGTAGATGACGCGCCCGCGAAAGCGTTGGGTAAGAACGACAATGGACTTGGCCGGCGGACTGACTCGGCTTCCAATGGCAAACTGGATTAAGCGAACGGGGGAAATCTGTTGGTGTTGAATCATAGGTGTCGGTTTGGCGGCGGGGCGTTGCGGGCGAATTGCGAATTTCCAAACGGCGCCCGGCGGCGCGGTGGAATCGGCAACGGCTTTATCGTCCGTCGTCATCAGAATTTGCTTCATAGTGGCGTCGGCTCTCGGACACAAGACGGGAACGGAAGTATCCGAACGCGTTTCCGTCAGGGAGCAATTTGTGGATGGATTGGTTGGCTCTCTATCCAGCAAGCGGGCAGAAGTAATGGATTCGGCTCGTCCGAAATAAGTCATTCTGTCCAAGCAAGCAGCCAGGAGCTTTTGGACAGGGAGCAACCATTGTTCACTTTCAAGCCTCCATAGAATTGGTTCGGCGTTTGGCGATGTGAGCCAAAAATTGTCCTGTACTTTGGTGGTGTTGTAAGTCATCTTGCCCGGTTTTTTATTACCGGCGGGAACTTTCTTGAATTCGGCGGGTTGGTATTGCCTTAGTCCGGGACCTCGCCAAGTGAACTTTGGCAAGTACCATGAGATGGAGCTTTGGGCAAAGGCTTGGACGAGTTGCTTTCTGACATCGTCGTTTGGAGCGCCTGTTTCCCGTTCCAGTTGATAGCTACGGGCAATCACGGCACGGAGGAGCCGCCAAGGGCTAGGAGGCCACTCTCCGTGCGGGTTGTCGTAGGGAAACGCCTTCCACGGTGTGGCGTGAAAGCGGCCCAAGGGAAAGGTTTGTGCGATGAAGATTTTCACGATGTTTCTTCGTCTCCGTCGTTGTCCTCTTCTGCGTCTTGCCCTTCTGAGTCGTTTTTCTTGTCTTTGGCCTTTTTGAAGAGTTCCCCTTTCGGCCAGTAAATTTTGGTGATACGGTCTTCCTGTTTTTCAGAGAAAACGCCGTTGCCCATGTAGTCGCCGATATTGATTTGAGGAAGTGGAATGGACACTTTCCGATTGTTGTTGAGGTGTAGCGTTTTCAATTCGAGATCGCATCCTGAACGGTATCGAAATGGATGTTCCAACAATCGCGCAATTTTCCAAAGAGCAAAGGCCAAGAGAAAGGTTTTTTGATCCGCATTCAGGCCTTCAGTATCGCGGCCGAAAGAGCGGATAAGAGCCAAGTCAATGACAAATGTCGCGCGGATCTCTGTGGCAGTTTCTTCGTCTTTGGCAAAGATGGGCTGGACGGATGTCGTCAGCGAAAGTTTGTCGAACTTCACGCCGGATGAGGCTACTCGGACGGCGTTGATGGCGTCGAGTTGCGCAGTCAATACGCGGGGGATTTTGATTCCCATTGAGGGGAAAAGAATGCCGTGAACGAGCGAGTTGGGATCGAACTGGAAAATCGTTCGGAAGACGTTCCACCAATCCGAAGGCAATGGATGAGTGCGTGTTTTGAGGTCTTCAAGTTTGAATTCGTTATGAAGCAGGACTTCTCTAAGGTTCTTTCCTTTGATCTTCTCTGGCGCTTCGACTTCTGATTTCGCATCCGTAAAAAGGCTGGAGGCGAGGCGGTGGCCTTCTGAAAGACTTGTCACAACAAGACGGTTTTTCCCGCCATTGTCGTCGGTGACACATTGAACATGCGGAAGTCCAGCAAGGTCTGGATGGAGTGCCATGCCGAACGGCCCTTCGTGGCAAACCGTTTCTAAATGGTTCGCCATGCTTGCGGCACTGTCCACAATGCAGACTTTCTTGGGTGTTCCATCGGATTGCGGGCTGTCGTAAATTACATGCCCGACATCGGGGAAGCCGGCGGGTTGAATGCGGTCCCGGCCGCCGGTGGGAGCAAGGATTGCGTGAAGCGTGAGACGGTGAGCGTCGCTTTCCAGCAGTGTTTTTGGATCAAGCGCGTTGTCTTTGTCGGATTCGGATGCGTTATTCATAAGATTCAACCTTTGTTGGGGTTTGAGGGAGATTGCCAGCGTTCAAAGAGTTTGGTCAATCCTCGATTGCCGACGGGAAAAAGAATCGAGGCCAAGAGCCGTTTCGGGTCTTTGTGAGAAAACAAATCGGGCTGGAAGTCGGCCAGCGCGATTCGCTCTGAGCGATAGGCCGCAGAAGCCATTTCCCAAGCGGCCGTAACGTCGCCTCTGTCCAGCGCGGAAACGATGGGAACAAGACGACCGGCGTTGACCTTTATCTCATGGCCACCAGCAACTTGCTGTTCCGCATTCTGCAACCGGCGCAGCGCGGATGAATCAAACAAAGGGCGGAAAAAGCCGTAGAGCATGGCATTGGAGTTGTTCAGTTCGGCCAAGTCCGGTTTGCCCACCCATTTTCGCAAAAGGTCTTTGGATTCTTTGCTGTCGTCCCAATTGAAAAGGCTGAATCGGTCTATCCACTTGCCGAGGACTTCATCGTCGGTTCCTTGCGAGAGGAATTGAAGCGCGTCCGCCACGCTTGTGCTGACTTCGCTTTGAAAGGCGTTTTGAAAGGGCGGCGATTGTTCCGGCGAGGATTCAAACAGCCGGCGTTTTCCAAGCGCGATCAAGTTTTCCGCCAAGGATTTTGGCGACCATATCCGGCGCAGAGGAAGGGCTTTTGGAATTTGCCAATAGCGTCCTTTTCCAACGCTGCCCAGTCGATAGGCAAGAAACCGCTGCGGAACTTTGTTGGTGTCTTGGGATTCGTTCGCTTGCTTTTTTTCGGGGCGCAACGAGGCAAGGGACAGCGCCAAACGAATTTCCGTGTGTTGATGGGTTGTTCGTTCAGGATCAAGAAGCCACGCCAGCCAATCCAGCGGAAGGAGTTCAAAGCGAACTCCTTTTTCCCGGAAAGCCTTGTTCCGATCTACTTTGGCGAGCGAAGCAAAGACTTCGTCAATCAATTCCCAAGAACATTCCACTTGCAAGTCTTCGCGCTCTTCTCCGGCAGTTTCAGCGAGAGCAATGAGCGCCCGATCAATGCGGCCTTGGAGACCGTGAAAACGCCAACGCTTGCCTTGCTTTTCATCGTGCGGCAAGTTGTCGCGAGTTTTTAGGATCCGCCGGATGGCAACGCTTGACGCCGGATCGTTTTTTGGAACGGCAACCACACTAGAAAGGCGGGATTCGAATGTTTCGTTGCTGGTAGTGTGAATCAACGAGAAGTTTCGAAACTCGCTGAGTCCCGCATTGACGCCCCGGTGAGTGATCGCTCCGGCAAAAGCGACCGCCGTTCGCGCGGCTCGGCCGTCAATTTCAGCCCGTCCCGATTGGAAGAGCGCAGACACTTCGGCAAGACTCATCGGACGGTTCCATACCGGCGCCCAGAATTGTGCCCAAAATTGCCCATTGGGTGACTGGTCTTTTTCAGTCAAAGGCGCAGCCGCGCTCGTCACAAAAGGGAAAGCGCCGAATGCTTGTCGATGTACGCCCAGTTGTCGAGATGGCGAACCAGCTAACAAAGGAAATGCCTCGCATGCGAGCAACATGGCCCACGGAGTGATTTGACCTTCCTTATAGGGTTTCAGGCCGCTGTTGTAGATTTTGTTGGCGGAGCTAAACCAGCATCCCGCATTGTAATAATCGGAAAGACAACGGCAGGGTTCTCCGTGCAATAATGCGTGAAGGTCGCTCTCTATGTCTTCGGGTTTGGTTTTCTTTGAGGGTTTGGCAACTACCTCTTTGGCCTTCTGCCATCCTTTAGCAAACTTGCGTTGGCCGACGTTTCCGCCTGTGCCGAAAAGCGGGTTGAAAAACAGTCTTTGGCCAATGGCAAGATGCGATTGTTGCAAGACGGCTTGGTTTTCCGTGGCTTCACGCGACCGCCATAGTGCCACGTTTATCGCCGGTTTTTTAGCTTGCGCTAGCTTTTTGTCTTTTTTCTGAAACTCGTCCCACGGTTTGCCGTAATCGCTCCACTCCTCATTAAGCCCGACTTCGTAAAGGAATTCCTCCAACTGCTCCAATGAGATCGGCTCTCCAACAACGGTAAAACAGCCGTTCCGCCAGCATCCTCGGATTGAGGGCCACTTTCGGCTTAGAATGCGCAGGAGTCCGAGGGCGGCCAAATAAAGGCCGAGTGTGTCCAGTGTGAGTCCGGGAAGCGGAACGGAGGAAAGTTCTTGCGGAGTTGCGTTCATGCTGATTCGTCTTGTTGTGGGCCAAATCCGACGATGCGGCGCGTTTTGATTGGCGGCGGTAGCAACAAAGGACGCTGTTTCTTGTAGATATCACTCATGGCAACATCGTGAAGAAGAAGTTTTTTATCCATCTCGGCCAAGCGTCGTAGGACATTTTGGTTGATGGCCAGTGTTTCCCGTTGTTTGACGAAGGATCGAATAACAAACACGCTCATTTTGACGGCGGCGGGGCTGTTGAGCACATTGGCGGCCATCAGCGCGCCGTGTTCGGTAAAGGCATGAGGCAGTGCTTTGGAAAACTTGAGTCTTTTGAGGTGATCACATTTTGTGATCACCTCTGATTTTTCTTCCGAGGTGAGTTGAAAACGGAAATCCTCAGGGAATCGGTCGGGGTTCCGCCTGACGGCTTGGTTCAAGACGCGGGTGGGCACCTCGTAAAGGCGGGCCAAGTCGGCATCGATCAACACCGGAATGCCTCGGAGAAGCAGAATGGGAATGGACGAAGAACTTGCCATGAGATCAGCCATGCGTCAGGATTTGAGAGGGTTGGGCGCTGGCGCGTCCATCCGCGGCACGGAGCAGCGTTTCGAAGTAGGCCAAGGCAAAGGGGCCGAGGGAATGAGGCTCGTTTTCCGCAACCGCACCGCAGGTTCGTTTCGGAGCATTCTTCTCCCATCCGCCCAAAAGATCAGCGACGAGACCTGACCATCCGGGAGCCTTGAAAATAATAAAAGCGCCGTCCGCGTCAACAAATTCCCCAAACGCGCCATCTTTGGCGGCTTCAAAATCCATCTCCCATGCTGGATTCCACGGAAGTGAGGTCGAATCGTTGATTGGAATCCCGCAAACGTTGGGTTTGGTGACATGGGGATTCGCCCCCAGAACCGTCCTGACTTTGCCGTGATGCGCGGCAACGATGTAGATGGCCAGCGCGGGAAAATCCGGCGAAGGCTCGTTGCGATAGTATTGACGCCACATTGCAAGCGCCGAAGCCACCTCATGACGAAAACCGGGGCGAAAAGAAGTCACTTTCGGATGTTTGCCGGTGATTTTAGACAATTCATCCACAGTCCCAGGTTTGGGCTTTCGAAAAATTTGCACGTGGAGTTTCTCTAACGGCGGAGTAGCGGCGCTTCTTAAATCCGTCTTGAAGATTTCTTGACCTAGATCGTTTCGAACCAGTTCAGTACATTTATTTTTGGCTTCCTCGCTTAAATCAGTCACGTCAACGACCAATTCGTGGGGAGACTTCGCGTAAAGTTCGCCTTCTTGCGGGCAAGGACGGGGCAGTTTTTCTTGCCAACGGTTAAGGCTCTTGCCGATGTCATGCAGTTCGGCCGCACGAAGCAGACATTTGGATTCGGCTTCTTCTAAATTCAAGGAATCGGAAATCCGCTCGGCGGCGTTACGGGTGTACGAAAGATGGGTTTCCAGGGAAACCCAGTTTCCGGTTATGGACTCGCGATCTTCGTCATCTCTATCTTCAAATGGGCCGGGAGGGGGAATATGTTCCATCCTGGATTTGGGATTCCCCGTCCAACCCAGCGTGGTTTCATATCCACCGTAAGCCGCCGGCAGCATGAGAGTCATTCCCGGACAAAGATCGCCGGGCCGCATTGCTTCCCAACATTTTTTCTTTGGCTCCCAGAACCACGCTTTTCGAGAGTCTTTCAAAAACTTCTGCAATCTCCATACCGAAACCGGACAAAGTTCGTCCCGTTGCAAGCCTTGTCCTTCCTCTGAATTGGGGTCCTTTTTATCGGAATCAAATTTCCGCCAAAAGACGGTCACGTCCGCTGTTTTCTCGATATTCCGCACCCAAGGGCTGATGTCGGTGAAGCCTCCAAAGACATCGGGTTCGGTGGAGAAAAGCCCATGCACATCGCTGGCCCGAGGAAAAGGTTCGGGCTTTGGCTTCAATGCCTTGCTGATTTTCTCGGCAAACTCCGTCGTCTTGGCAAGATCAATAAATGCTTGGCGGGCGGGAAGGTCAGGTTTTTTGGCGCAAAGTTCTTCCAAAGCCGAAACGATTTCCTTTCCGGTTTTCAAATCCTCTTCATCGTAAGGGCCAATACCCCCCTGTTGCACCGGGACTTCAAAAACAAACGCTTTCGCGTCCCCATTCAATTTCCCATCGCGATTCAACCGTCCAAGCCGTTGAACGAAGGACGGCCACGGAGCGACTTCTGTCCACAGCCGGGCAGCGGACACGTCAAATCCGGCTTCAATGACTTGCGTGCTGACGAGGATCAAACCCGGATGCGGGTGCCCTTTCTTTCGCGCTTCTTCAAAATCAGCGACCTTTTTCAAGGCGGCTTTGCGATCTTTTAAGCGAAACCGTGATGTCAGAAGCAGAACGTTCCCATTTGAAGATGAGCTTTGCGTCTGTATGTTCTCTATCGCTTTTTTCAAACTTTGGGCATGGGCAACCCGATTGCAGACGGCCAAGGTGAGATGTCCGTCGAGATGTTCGTTCATGATGGATTGGGCTAACCTTTGAAAATAGAATTCCGTCTTGTCTTGTTTCCCCGTTTTGCCTTTTGGATCCGGATAGATTGTTACCGGCCGCACCGCTTTGAGAATTGCAAGGGAGGACTCTTCTTCCGGCGATAGGGAGGCTATTTCAGGCGCAGGAATTTTCGCCGCTGACCGGTCTTGCGTTTCGAGAAACTTACCGCCGAGCGTGGCGCTCATCCACCACGACACACAAGGCTTGAATGACTGGAATCGATCCTGCCGCATCCAGTCGAGCTGAGCCGTCGTCCATAAACCGCTGCCCATGAGTTGGGTTTCGTCGAGAATCCAGAGGCAGTCATTGTTGAGCAGGGCAAAGTGCATCGGCCAGCGGAAACGGCTCATTCCATAGCCGCGGTTCAGGGCGCGGGAGAGAAGCATATCCTGCGTGCCGACCAGAACAGCCGGCTTTTCCGGATGCAAATCCCAGTCTCGTTTGGAAGGATCCAGTTCCTCGCCGCCCATCAGCACGATAGGAGAATATTCCCGAAGCCAAGTCAGATCGGAACGGGCATTTTGAGAAAGTTCGAGTTCGTCTGAGGCTTGGCATAATCGATCTATCCAAGCCTGAATATTGCCCCGCGTTTGTTCGACCAGCGTCCGCATGGGCAGGCAATAAACGAGGCGGCAGGGCCAATCGTCGCGACCAAGAATGACGCGGTTCCACAGCCAAGCCATCACGACGGCGGCGGTTTTGCCGAGGCCGGTGGGAACGTCGATGAGTCTGGAAACGCACGGGACGCCTTGGCTTGGCCGTTCGCCTTCACTGGGTTTGCCGCAGGCCAAGCGCTCTTGATAATCGTAGGGCGCGTGGCCGGTTGCTTTTTCAAAAAACGTTCTAAAAGACTTTTTCATTGGTTGTTTTGGCGGCTGGTGGGGAGAGAGTGGACGCGGTGGACTTTGAGAGGGACGCGGGCCAAGTTTCGATGATTTTCCGCTGCCAATCCATGAGCAGCGGCGCATGACTTTCCCAATCTTGTGCAAGGTCGTTCAAAGCGGCTTTGCTGGCAATGAGCGTCGGGTCAATTCCCAAAAGATCGGCTTGCGCATCTCGGAGTGTTTTCAATTCTTGGACTCGGTCTTTTTCCGATTCGGTCATCGAAGTGCGATGGGCTACTTTTCGTTCCGGCCAATTTTCCGGCGGCAGTTGCATGGCGGCTTGGAGGCAGGCGCTCATGCCTCGCCTCCGCCGGCCGGAGACCCATCTCGGCAAGCATGCTTCCCACTTTTTTCCGTCCGACGCCAGGCGGACGACTTGGAGGAGGAGTTTGTGGCTTAAAATAAAGAACGGTAGTTTGTTGGCGCCAATGGCTTCTCTTTCGCGCCAATCCCACAGCATCTTGAGGCAGGCGAGCTCTCTGGGTTCGAATCCTTTGCTACCTTTGATGCGCCAGCCCTCGCCATTGGAGGCGGCCGCGCTTTTGGCCGCTTCTTCGCCCAAGCGCGCGCAGGTTTGGCGAAGCCAGTCCAGCCGATCCGCTTCTCGGAGGCGGCTCATCAAAACTTCGCGCAAGGGCAGGAGATAGCGGACATCGTTAAGCGCGTATTCCCGCATCTTTGGGGTCAAAGGGCGTTTTCCCCAATTGGATTTTCGCGCCCCTTTTTCCAGACGCACTTGGAAAAAATGGAAAACCAAACGCTGAAGGGCAAGCTCCCGGAAGCCGAGAAACTGCGCCGCCCGCATGGTGTCAAACACTCGGGGCGGCACAAAACCGCAATGGCTGGCCAACAGACGCAGGTCGTAATCGGCCGCGTGAATTACGATCTCGACCTTGTTCAAGCGCCGCCAGAGAGGTTGGAGATTCAGGCCGGACAAAGGATCAATCAGAATCAAATCGTCAGCAATCGCCAGTTGCAGCAAACACAGCCGTTCGGGATAGGAATACAAGCTGTCGGCCTCTGTATCCAAGCCGATGACAGAGCAGTTCTCTATTTTGTCCAGCCAAAGAGCCAGCTTCTCCTCCGAATCAATCACGGAATTAGGATAAGCGAATCCCCCGCCAAAGAAAAAGACAAACCTTCTTTGAAAAACCGCCAAGCCGAAACTCGACGGCTCTGACAAAAACAGCGCGACGTCCGATTTCTTATTCGCCAACGCAAATAGGATAATCGCTAACGATCTTTGGACGAGGAATCCGAGAACTTTCTGGCGTTCCGAATCTTGTCTTCGGAACTTCCCTGATTTATCAGTTCTTGCTCAAACCGTGATTGCCTCTCACGCTCTGCTAGGCGTTCTTCTCGAATGCCTTCTTCGGCGGCCTTCTTCCTTGCTCGTTTGGCGATGAGACTCATTCATTACCTGAAAATATTGATATGCTCCCATAAATGACTTCATTACTTGGAATCCAAACCAAACAATAACGATCGAATCGACAACGCCATTCCAAAGCGCATCGAATATCTCAATCCAACACTTGTCCCGTTTCTTACACAGCGTAGATACGGATACAACAACTCTGCAAACCAAAAGAATGCCGTAAAACAAGCCTCCACTTTGGATGAATCGACCAGATTGATTCTTTTTCAGAACGATCAAACTTATCGATGAAACGTTTTTCAAAGCATTTGAACTCAGTCCGCAGTCTTTGAACATCGCTTTCATCAATCTTCGGCATCCTTTCTTTATTTCAACGTCTCAGGTAAAATTTCGTCCGCACTGTAAAGCGAAGACCAGTTGTCCGCATTGAGAACCTGTTCATAACCATCAGGAACACGATTGAGATGATGCCAACGATTCCAAACTACAGAAACAGGCAACGTCCAGTCCCGGAGAGAACCATGCTCTACGTGACCATCCAGAAAAGCCATGTTTGCCCGCCCGGCATGCCTGCGGCTAATCATAAAAGTATAATAGGATGCACTGAATAAGGGATTGGCGCAATGCTATGTACAGCCCCTTTAGAATAAACCCACAAAAGCAATTTTCGTAGGTTACGCGTAGTGTGCCAACTCGGACGATCTCCAAAAGCAATGCAATCAGCAAGCGAAACAATCTCCGTCATCTTGCGGGAGTAATATTTATCCACCGAGAAAACAAAATTGCCTTCCTCCGTCCCATCCTCAAAACCAGGAAGAAGACGCTCTGAAACAAGCACACCTAAATTCGCTCCATACGCAGAATTAAAAAGATGCGGCAATTCCTTTTTCTTATAGATATTGTCTCTTTGCATGATGTGGCGCAATTGCGGCAGATTCCCGGCGCATTGAAAAACATTGGTGTTCTTGCCCAAATACTCCGCCCACAGCTATTCGTGCCACCCTTTTCCAAACCAATCGCTACCAGTCACCAAAGAACGCGGCGAAGGAGTTAGCATCGGAGGCAGAAAGCCTTCGCAATCGGTGACGTACAAATGAGACGCCAGCGCAATTTGCCGCAGGTTGTTGGCGCAATTGATACGCTTGGCGGCCGCTTTTACGCGAGACAAAGTAGGCAACAAAAGGGCCTCCAAGATGCTAATTACGGCAATGACCACCAGCAACTCAATCAGCGTAAATGTTTGCCTACGGAAGAGTGATAAACGTTCCATCGAGTCTTCCTACAGCCGAGTAATAAATGGGAACTTCATAGCCGTCTCCGTCGCTGTCCGATGCCTAAGCAGTCATCGAGTAAAGAGCGCCTTCGCTATCCAAAACAACGTAAAGCGAAATATCTACGTCGGCAATAACCTTCGGACGACAAGTCCGAAAAACCCAGCAGAGGTTGGTACCGTCTGGCATTCGTTCCCCATTAATAGTGAACTCAAAGGAATACAGATAGTCCCGATGGGGAAGAGGCATCCCGCCATCATAGCCCAGAATACTCAACCAATCGCAATAATCAGATGTCAGAATCGAATGCTAGCAAGTCCCGAAGAGAGGAATCAATCAACCGAATGGAAGCCGAGGGAACGGCAACGAAAGCCAAATCCCTAATCAACGTTTCAATTTTGCCAATCCTAAAAACGCGCAAGCAAGGCAATCACCTACTGCCAATCTCAAATCAAGGGGTGAGCAGCCGTCGACGGCTAAGGAATATGAAGGCGATTCTTCTGCGGGGGGTTGATGCTTAAGCGAATTTATGGTGGATCGGAATGGCTTCGCTACGGACGTCGCCGGGCAATTTCAAAGATTTTCGACAAACTCGCCGCAAAATCTCTTTGACCTCAACGTTTTTCTTCGCTATACTTTGCGCTCTGTTTTTTGGATATGGCAAAGCTTTCCATTAAAGACGTCGATCTCGGCGGGAAACGCGTTCTCCTTCGCGTGGACTTCAACGTGCCTATGGAGGAGGAGAACGGACGGATGGTCATCAACGACGTCACACGAATCGAGTCCACCCTGCCCACGCTGGACCGCTTGATCGGGCAAGGCGCCAAGATACTTTTGGCCGCGCACTTGGGGAGGCCGAAGGGTCGGCGGGTGGCGGCTTTGTCCCTTCGCCCGGTGGCAGGGAAACTGGCCGACATGATCGCTCGCCCAGTGGCGTTTGTGGAGGATTGCGTCGGCGAGAAGGTCGAGAAGACGGCGGCGGCGTTGTTGCCCGGCGACATTTTGCTGCTTGAAAACCTTCGCTATTATGCCGAAGAAGAGGCGAACGATCCCGGTTTTTCCGTCCAACTTGCCGCGCCAGCGGAGGCTTACGTGAACGACGCTTTCGGGGCCTCCCACCGCGCTCACGCCTCCATTCAAGGAGCAGCCGAAGTCGTCAGCAAACGGGGAGGCATTTGCGCCGCCGGTCTTTTGATGGAGCGCGAGATAAAGTTTTTGGGTGAAGAACTCGAACAGCCGGCCCGTCCCTTCGTTGTGATTCTGGGAGGCGCTAAGGTCTCGGACAAAATTGCCGTTATCGACCGTTTGATCGAGAAAGCAGATGTCTTGCTCATCGGCGGCGCCATGGCTTATACTTTCCAGCTGGCCAAAGGGCGCAGCGTTGGAAAATCGCTGGTCGAACCGGACAAAACGGACGTGGCCAAAGACGCCATGGAAAAAGCCAAGGCGCGAGGCGTTCGGCTTCTTCTTCCTTCCGACACCACGGTGGCGACTCCCGTTGTTTCCGACAACGTCCGCTCCTTCCAAAACCTGCGGTGCAACAACGAGCCCAACATTCCCGACTCTGAAGAAGGCGTGGACATCGGCACCAATACGGTTGCCGCCTACGCCTCGGAAATCGCTCGAGCCAAGACTATTCTATGGAACGGGCCGATGGGCATTTTTGAAGACAAGCGTTTTGCCGCCGGCACTTTTGCCGTCGCCAAAGCCGTCGCCGAAGCCACCAAAACCAACAGCGCAAAAAGCATCGTTGGCGGCGGCGACAGCGTCAAAGCCGTCAACCGCGCTGGACTTGCCCGTCAAATCACCTTCATAAGCACCGGCGGCGGCGCCAGCCTCGAATTTCTAGAAGGCAAAGACCTGCCCGGAATTGCCGCCATTCCCGACGCGTAAACTCATTTCGCTCCATAAACCACCCAACGCATAATGGAAAAAGACCGCAAACTCCTCATCGCCGGCAATTGGAAAATGAACAAGACCGTTGCCGAAGCTTTGGACCTCGTACGCGGACTTAAACGAAACCTCGGCCAAGTGAAGGAAGTGGATATTGTCGTTTGTCCCCCGTTTACCGCCCTCAGCGAAGTTTCCCAGGAAATCATCGATTCCAACCTCCGACTCGGCGCGCAAAACATGAGCGAACACGGCGCCGGCGCTCGCACCGGCGAAATTGCCGCTGAATTCCTCAAAGAATTCCTCGTTCGATACGTCATTTTGGGACACTCCGAAAGACGCCAATACCAAAAAGAAACCAACGATCTCGTCGCTCAAAAAGCCGCCGCCGCCCACGCCGCCAACATCAAACCCATCGTCTGCATTGGAGAAACCCTGGAACAACGCGAAAGCGGACGGACGGAAGCCGTCGTCAACGAACAACTCGCCGGAAGCCTTGCGGGACTCGCCGCCGCGCAAGTTCAAGAAACCATCCTCGCCTACGAACCCGTTTGGGCCATCGGCACCGGGAAAACGGCCGCTTCAGAGCAAGCGCAGGAAGTTCACGCCTTCCTTCGCGGTCGACTCGCGGCGGCTTATGGCGACTCGGTTGCTCGGCAAATCCGAATACAATACGGCGGCAGCGTCAAACCCGGCAACGCCCGGGAATTGATGAGCCAACCCGATGTGGACGGCGCTCTGGTTGGCGGCGCATCGCTTGACGTTCGCGGTTTTTCTGATATTGTCTTTGACTCAGTTTAGTTTTTGCTATGTCTTTTCTTCCTCTAATTTACATTCTTTTCACGGCCGTTCTGGTCGGCGTTTGCATCTTGCTCGTGTTCCTGATCCTCGCGCAGCTTCCCAAAAAAGACGCCGGGGCGGGACTTGCCTTCGGCGGCGGAACTGCCGAAGCACTCTTCGGCGCCGGAGCCAGCACTCCGCTGGCGCAAATTACAAAATACTGCGCCGGAATTTTCCTAGGGCTTGCGTTGGCGCTGTCCGCCTTGAACGCCTATCTCTCCGGCCCCGGCAAAGAAGACCGTCTAATCGAAAGAGAAGCGGCCCGTCAAGCGTCCGAAACCTCCAACGAACCCGCAGTTGCCCCCGGCGCCGATTCAGAAAGTTCAGTTTTGGAAGAAAACAACGTCAACCCGCCGGAAGACACTTCTACTGCCGAGCCTCCGGAAACGCCGGAGGAAACAAGTTCTGCCTCCGCTCCCGAAACGACTCCGCCGCAAGAAACACCGGCCGAAGTGCCAAATCCCGGCAATTAGCGAGGCAAAAATCGCTCCGCGGTTTTGCTTGTTCCACCGCTCCCCCGAACAGAAAAACAGGATGCCGGTTTCTATCAAAAAAACGAAGCAACCTGAAAGCCTACGGTTCGCAATTCGCAATGAAAATTGCCTTCCGGGAATGCGAAAAATGTCCGCCGAGTCTGTGCATTTTGCGGCCACGGACCCGCCGTATTTTTTGGACGGGATGGGAAACGACTGGGACAAGTCCAAACTGAGCCGAAGAGTGAAGCCGGGCGTGATCGGAGGATTGCCCGCGGGAATGAAGTTCGACAAAAGCCAAGCAAAACGACTTCGCGAATTTATTTTGGAGGTCGGGAAAGCACTGCATCGAGTTCTCAAACCCGGCGGCTTCGTCGCCATGTTCAGTCAGGCAAGATTGGCGTACGCCGTTGGCAACGCTTTGGACGAAGCGGGCTTTGAAATCCGGGATATGCTTGCATGGAAGTATGAAGGCCAAGCAAAGGCGTTTTCCCAAGATCACTTTGTCCGCAAAATGAAAATTAGCGATTCTGAAAAGAACCGCATCGCCAAAGAAATTGCGGGAAAGAAAACGCCCCAACTAAAACCGCAATTCGAGCCAATCCTGCTGGCACAAAAACCGCGAGAAGGAACCTTCGTCGAAAACTGGCTCAAACACAAAACCGGTTTGATGTCTCCCAACCAATCCATCCTCGGCAATGGATTCCCCGGCACCATCTTGGAATGTCCCAAACCCAAAAAAGGAAACGCATTAGGACATATCACCGTCAAACCAGTGACGGTGATGCGGCAGCTGATACGACTGTTTACCCTAGAAGGTCAAATTGTATTAGACCCCTTCACAGGCAGCGGAACTACCGCAGTGGCCGCGCTTCAAGACAATCGTAGGTTTATAGGATTTGAAATCGATCCCGATTATGCCGCCATTGCCTCACAAAGAATTCGCGATGAACAAAAACTACTTTAAAAGAGTGCCAACTGAAGACGTTCTTTCCATTGATAAAGAAACATTATATGCCGCATTTGAAGAAATCCAGATGGATGGGGAAAACTATTTAAAACATTCAGGAATTACACTCCCGAAGAAAGAAACTTCTAAATGGTATCAATTAGTAGTTTTAAAACACTTTGCGGGCAAGGCGGTTCACAAGGATGATATTGCGCTTTTGATCCGGAAACTGCGGGAAAAATCAGTAACCGATCAACAAGTTCGACATCTAAAAACACAAGGCGGCTGGTTTATATTGAACCGAGGAGATTCCGTCAAAGTAGATGGAAAAGAATGCTATAATCCCGAAGGTTGCCATGTCTTAGTGACAACCGAGCGGCCTTTTCCGCATTCCACTTTACAAAGAAGGGCGGCAGTGGCGGAAGGCGATTGGGAAGAGATATTGAAACAATACAACTACGCTTGCGCTTCCAGCGGCACTAAGGTGGGAGAGTATCATTGATTTGATTCTGCCTATCAAGTGGAGGTTCTGGAAAAAGGCCATATGGATCCAAACAAAAATCTAGAAGCTGGAAATATTATTCCCCAAAGCAGGTGGTGTAACAGAACTTCGCGCGGAGATTTTACGTTTGACGAACAAGGAAGACCCAGAACCGTAGCCAGCGTCAGGCCGGTTCGCCGGGCGGATGATAAGGTGATTGACAAAATAGAAAAGTGGATGCGGGAGAAAAGGGAACAAGAAACGAAGAGAGGGAAACTCATATGACTTGGCGAGCGCAAACGCTGGCTTTGTTGGCGTTGGCGACGGTTGCCACCGCTTGCGGGCCGATGTCTCTTCCACCGGCCGACTTGGTCATCATCAACGGCAAAGAACCCGAGTCGCTGGATCCCGTCATCATCAACGGGCAAGCCGACGGCCGCATTGTCTCTTCGCTGTTTGAAGGATTGACCCGCCGCAACGGCATTGGCAAGCCGGAGCCGGGGCTGGCCGAGCGGTGGAGCATCCGCGAAGACGGCAGGGAATATTGCTTTTATCTGCGTGAAGGGCTTCGCTGGTCCGACGGATCGGCTTTGACGACGGAAGACATTCTTTATTCGTGGCGCCGGGTGTTGGAGCCGGCAAGTGCTTGCGAATACGCGGGCATTCTTTACTGCGTCCGCCGGGCCAAAGCGTTTCACCACGGCGAGATTGCGGATTTTGGCGAAGTCGGCCTTCGGGCTGAATCGCCTTTGGTGCTGATGGTTTCCCTTAATCAAGCGACGCCTTATTTCCTTGATATTTGCGCGTTTCCAACTTTGGCGGCCGTTCCTCGAAAGCGGATTGAACGGCACGGCGACCGCTGGTTGTTGCAACCCGACGTTCCCGCTAGCGGCGCCTATACATTGGATTTTTGGAGGCTCAATGACCGCGTTCGGCTGGCCAAAAATCCCGGCTACTGGGATCGAGACAACGTGGTTTCGTCCATTGTCGACATCCTTCCCACCAGCCATCCCGGCGCCGCCCTCAATCTTTACGAAACCGGCGCCGCGGATGTGATTTGGGACAGGGAGTTGATTCCGACGGAACTGGTAAGGCTTCTTCGCCATCGCCCCGACTTCCACTTGTCCGATTTTTTCGGCACTTACTTTCTCCGAATCAACACCGATCAATCGCCCTTTCAAGACCCGCGGGTTCGTCGGGCGCTGGCGCTTTCCATCCGCCGGCAACGCATCGTTGAGAAAATCACCAGCGCCGGAGAACGCATTGCCCGCCACTTGGTGCCGCCCGGAATTCCCGGCTATGAATCTCCGGCAGGTTTGGCTTACGATCCGGCGGCGGCAAAAGAGTTGCTAAAAAACGCCGGCTTCCCCAATGGAAAAGGCTTCCCTCCTATCGATTATCTCTTTAACAGCTCCAAATTGAACGAGCAAATCGCGGTTGAAATTCAGTCCATGTGGCGGGAAAACCTCGGCGTCAAAACCAATCTTCGACAACTGGAATGGAAGGCCTATCTGCAAGATCAGCGGGAGTTGCGCTATGGCGTTTCGCGGAGCAGTTGGTTGGGAGACTATCTGGATCCCCAAACCTTTCTCGAAGTGTTTGCGTCGCACAACGGCAACAACCGAACCGGATGGAAACACGCCGCTTATGACGTGCTCTTGGATCAAGCCAACTCTGCAATTACGGACCAAACTCGAATGCAACGTTTCCGGCAGGCCGAAGAAATCCTGGTAAATCGAGAAGTCCCCATCATCCCCCTCTACTTTTACACAACTATGGAGTGCTACGACCCTGACAGAATCATCGGAATTCAGGCCAACATCCGCGCAGAACACCCGATTCGGCTCATCGGACGCACGCTTCCGCTCCGTATTGAATGAACTTTTTCCTGCGCAGACTTCTCGGAATTTTTCCGCTGTTGCTGATCGTAAGCCTGCTTGCGTTCATGCTGGTTCGGCTGGCGCCCGGTGGTCCCTTTGACCGCGAACGAGAATTGGCCTCGCCCGAAGCCGAACGGCTTCTCCGGGAAAAATACCTGCTCGACGCTCCCTTGTGGAAACAATACGTGAACTACCTGAGGCAGTTGACTCAAGGCGACTTTGGCAACTCCCTCAAACACCGCAATCATTCGGTCAACGACGTCATTGCCCAAGGCCTTCCCGTTTCCATCTGGCTGGGCGGATTGGCCTTCGTCTTTAGTGTATGCTGGGGTGTTCCCTTGGGCTGTCTTTCGGCAACCGCAAAACACAAGGGAACGAAGTTGTTTGCGGATGCGGCCTCTATGCTCGCAATCTGCATTCCCGCACTGGTTGTCGGTCCCATCCTGATCATGGTCTTCGCCGTCAAGCTCCGTTGGTTGCCGGTGGCGCTCTTGGATTCGCCAGCCCACTTTCTTCTGCCGGTCGCCACTTTGGGCATTTACTATTCCGGTCACGTCGCTCGCCTCGCTCATCAAGGAATTCAATCAACGCTTCAATCAGAGTTTATCATCGCCGCCCGCGCAAAAGGTCTTCGAGAAACAACCATCCTCATCCGCCACGTTCTGCCGATTGGCCTGCTTCCCGTCGTTTCCTACTCCGGCCCCTTGCTTGCGGACCTGCTCACAGGCTCGTTCGTCGTCGAAAACCTGTTTCAAATCCCCGGCATCGGCGTTTTCCTAATCCAAAGCTCGCTCAGCCGCGACTATCCCATGATCGTCGGCCTGGCAATGGTTTACGCGTTCCTCTTAATTTTCCTCAACCTTCTCGTGGACGTATCCTACCGGCGCATAGACCCCCGAATCCGCCAGAATTGAAGGGGAGGAAGTGGAAGGAGAAAACAAGCGCGGCCCAAATCATTCGGCCGGCGGAACAGAACCCTTTTCCTCCAAACGCAAAACCACCAAAGCCTCCAGAGCGGCCCGGCTTTCCGCCTCCTTTTTGCTCTTCCCAATCCCCCGCCCCAATTCCCGTCCATCGTGATAAGCGGCGCACTCAAACAAACGGTCGTGATCCGGCCCAGAGACCGATTCCATTTGATACTGAGGAGGACTGGAAGACCGGGACTGCAGAATCTCTTGAAGCTCGCCCTTCGGATTGTCCAGACTGGGCACCAACTCGATTTTCCTCAACTCGGCCTGAAACAAACGCCCAATCCACCGCTTCGCCGAGGCAAAACCAGAATCCAAATACACGGCGCCCGCTACCGCCTCAAAAGCGTTTCCCAAAGTGGACCGCCGCTCCCGGCCGCCGCTCGTTTCTTCGCAACGCCCCATTCGAAGATATTGCCCCAATCCCAAACTGCCCGCCCGCGCCGCCAAACACCGCCTATTCACCAGCCGAGCCCGCGCCGCCGTCAGCAACCCCTCGCCGGCATCGCCAAACCTCTCATAAAGCTCGTGCGTGATCACCAACTGCAACACTGCATCCCCCAAAAACTCCAACCGCTGATTGTGCAAGGAATCCCCCTCGCCCGGCCGAACCGCCGAAGGATGCGTCAACGCCAGCCGAAGAAGTTCCCGCCGCCGAAATCGATAGCCGAGAACCGCCTCCAAACGAGCCAACCCATCCCCATTCTCCACTCCCGCTTCCATTTTCAAACCTTCTCCGCCGGCGCTTCGACCGCTCTATCCGATCTCTCTCCAACCGTCTTCCTCCCCCTCAATCATCCCCGTCTCCGCCAAACCATCATCTTTCCGCGCCCCCAAAAACGCATCCACACCGCTCCGCAACAACTCCGCCACATCCCTCTGCACCGCCGCCAACTCCGTCAACTTCAATTCGGGATCGTGAACCACAAAGACGTCCCCCGACTTCCCATGCTCGTAAACAAACACGCGAGAACCTTCCCGAACCGCTTCTTCGCGAACCTTCAAAACCCTCTTTCGCTCCAACATAGCCGCCAAAATAAAGCAGGCCGGACGATGCCGCCGCTCTCCCAACTCAGCCAGCTTTCGCAACGCCGACTCCGCCGTCTCCCTTTGCACCGGCTCCGGGGGCGAAGGCGGCGGCGGCAAAAACTTTGCCCGCCAATGAGAAACAAACCCCTTGCGGTCGACAGCGCCGTGTCCGTACTGGCCGTCCCAACAACCCTGACAAACATCCGTCCGAGAATACTCCCGACGCTCGTCAAACAACAGCGTGTGGTAAACCTGCCCGTCCGAAAAAGAAACGCCGCAAGCCCGGCACTCAGTCGCCCGAGGACGAATTTTCCATTCACTCATAAGATCCAAACCTCAAACCCAACTCCCACTCTATACACCATTTGACCCAAAACAACAAACCATTCCGCCATCCAACCCCAACCGTTCGCTTCCAACCGCGACCAGCGATTAACAAACAACAATCCCACCAAATCACAACCTGCCTCCACGACTCTTTGAACCGATGTCCCAACAGATACAAAACACAGCTAAACTTCACAAAAAAATCCAACAACGCCATCTTGTTCTTCAGTAACAACTCCCACTCCGTCCCCAACCGATCTCAACGATACTGCTTTGCCATCTCCTCCGACCACGTCATCACCCGATAGCGAACGTCCCCCAAGCCTAACAACTCGTAAAAATTGGGAAAGTTTAGCGGAAACTTTACCGCCTTCTTGGGCAACAAGCGCAACGAATACCGAATCTTCGTGGTCGCCCCGCCCCAATGTCCCGGCGTCCCATACAAATATCTCCTTATTGATTGCGCCGAACAGAAACCAATCATGGCCGGAAAATTCTCCAGTCAGTCCGCCCCTTGCATCCAAAGAAACAGCCACGTCAATTCTCCCCTCGTCCTCGGAAAGTTCGTAGCGATAAATGTAATCGGTTCTCTTAATCCATTCGACATGCCCGCCGGCAAACACTACGTTGTTCCCCGCCTCGCCGTGAGTGTCCTCACTACTCAGATATTGATCGTAAGCCCCGCCCCGAAAACCAACCTCCAGTCTGCCGTCGTTGCTCATCGCTACGGGACAACTATTGTTATCTAAAAAAGCCAAATGTTTGCCGGCCATGCAACTTGCCCGCGCAAGTCAAAGGCGTTGTTATGATGGCGATCCAAAGCCACGTTGCTCAAAGTCTTTCTTTTGCAATCATAAATTCTCCTTACATCTCCGTAATATAGAACTTCGCTATACTCCACCGCTCCCTTGCCCATAAACGCGTAATAGCTATAACTGACACCGGTACAATACCCGGAAGGAATCGCTTTATAGCTCAAATTCTCTAATTCCCCATTGCCGGTCTTGAAGTTGAACCGGCGATTGGTGCGAACGACGTTGCGCGTGGCCGGACAAAGAAACAAGTCCGCGTCACTCACATAATGCGGGAACAGCCAGTTGACGTCAGAGTCGTTGCCGTCAATCCGAGGAGAAAAAGAACCGCGAGAGTCTTCTTCGGGAGTAAAGCCAATTAGTCGCGCCAATCTGTTTCAAGTTGTTCAAACAAACCGTTCGCCGAACCATCCTCTTAGCCTTGCTCAATGCGGGCAATCACACTCCGGCCAATAGTCCAATCATGGCGATGACTACTAATAGTTCTATCAATGTAAAGCCTCGCCGATTTACGGTTTCGTTGGACCGTTCGTTTTCCTTCCACGCAAGCGAGCCGAGAAACACAAGCGCCATGCCGGAAAACCCGGCAATCTTGACGGCGGCGCTCCAAACGGCGCCTTCCTGCGGCAAACCAAAACAACCACACTCCACCACTCCAAAGTAAAGCCAGTCAACTCCGCGATAGTCCAAAAAACAACCGCTCAAAAGCCGAGAACCCATCCAAGCCTCCAAGCCGATCCCAAGCACGGCCAGCATGTTGGCCGGCAGAAACCAAAGAACCTCATCTGGTTGAGAAGAACCGGAAAAGTTCCCCAACAAAGCCCCCGCCTTCATCACCGCCGCAACCAGCAACAACCCTACCGCCTCTCCCCAACGAACCCCTGCCTCCAATTTGTCAATTTTATGAGTTGGACAAATTTCAAAATAACCACCCAAATTTTGGCTTAGAAAAAATAGCGAATGGAATCTTTTTTGTTTCCTCTAATTATATGAGTCCCCATCGGGAGCCATTTGCTATGCTGGGGGACCAATGACATCCTATATGGATGGGATAAAGATTCTCGTTGCGATTATCACGAATCAAAAGAGACAAGTAAGCCGCCTTTACGGAACCTTTCCCCAGCAATTTGCCAAGCGATGGGCGAAGTTTGTAGGTCGTTGATACATAACGAATTGCGGATTGCTGTGACCTTTAGGGATCTTGTAGATTTTCAGTTGCCAGTTTTCTAACACCAAACTTTGCCAGCACCGCGTACAGCATTCCAGTTTCCCCTCAAGAGAATAGGCCCGCTTAACTAGCAGTCGCCAGTAAGTTTCAAACACCGCCATAGGAAAACTAACGTCGAAGAGCGCGGGATCAAAGGAATCGATACTCTCGGCGATATGGGGATATTTTTTTTGAGCATTGGATCCTCTTTGATGGTCTCCGATTCTTTGATGAATTCTGAGCAAGACGGCGGCAGATTCGATTTATACAGGCTCAATAATTTTGCGTTAAACACAACGTATTTTTGGTTTAGCGGGATGCGAAAGGTTCGGAAACTTTCCCCAATGCCGTCAGGATGCGCGTAGATGAATTGGATAGTAGCCCTCGCCAAAGATTGTTGCTGTAAAGATGTCAGAGACCGCGCCTCTTTGTGTTGGTAAAGGGTTTCTCTGACTTTTGTCTCGAAAGCGTCATCCTGTTCAATTGGGACATAATTCCCATTTTGCCAAGCGTTGATCACTGGTTCTCGTCGAAGGTTTTCTTTGGCGATAGCCTCACGATTTTCCTTGTTTTGAAAGAGGAATTGAACCAATGCTAGCAAGAGAAAATCTACAAGAACGATAACCGGAATCGCCAGAACCGAGAGACGTTTTGAAATCATATCTTTTGGATAATTTTGGAAAAGGCCGGCGAGTCCAACATTAACGTAGTGTTAACCTCGCCGGTTTCGTTAATTAATGGGCGAGATAGATTAACCAATTGTACTCGTAATCCAAAGGACAACCATCCTTATCTCGCCCCAACCATTCTATTTCTCTGTCATCGCAACAAGTCCAAGCCCTCTGCTTCCAAACCCAGCCTCGCCCCGTGAAGTAAGCGTCCACTCGCCAACCGCTCATGCAACCTTCGGTAGGAGGACAGTATCTAAAAGACGAGTTAGTTCCATCTGGGGTTGCCGAGCTACATTCATGCCATCCTTGGGGACAACCGCAGTCGCAGTCGCTGCCTTGGCCGGTCGCGGCAAACATGTCGACGGTGAGCATGGTGAAAGAGGCGATGGCTAGGGTGGTTTTGCTGAAGAGTTTTTGGGGTTTGCCCAGTTGTTGGCCGGGAGGCACCACGGTGTCTCCACTTCGGGCAGCGGATTGTCCGGCGGCCGCTTGAGCGGCCTTCTTCTTTTCCCATGCTTTGCGGGTTGTCAGGTTAGATGAACAATTATTCAGTTAATGTGTAATCGAACGATTTTTGTTTTCCAATCATTGCAAACTCGCCGCTTTGCCCAACTTTTTTCCCTGCCGTCTTTCTCTGCCGGCCTGTCCCAACTCGGAAGAAAGCGACGAGTTCCTGTTGTTTTGATAGCAAAAAACGAAGGGGATTTGCTCTGGAGAAAAATGAACTTTTCTGCGTTTTCTTGGTTTTTTGTCTTCAGTTTCGTTGTTGTTTGGTTGTTTTGGTTGGCAATCCACTTCGACAAGGCTTTTGGGAAGGCTTGGTTTTGACGGATTCTCTGGAGGATGCCGTGTATTGTTGTCTTTGCTGAGAATCGCAAAAGTTTCCGATTTCTTTGTAGGTATGGGGCTTGGTAAAGGAGTTGGGCGGTTTCAGCTTGGTTTTTGGGTAGCCGGACAGGGACTTCAGGATTGATGGAAGATGGTATGGGCGGGTTGGCTGTGAGGGTGTGGGATTGTTAGCGAGGTAGTGTTTTGTGACGGGTTGGTAGAGAAGGAAACACATGGGTGGTGTTTTTGTTGGGTTGGAGGTTATTGGGTTTCGCCTTTGGTGACGCGGAGGAAGACTTCTTCGAGTCCGAGGGCGTCTTTTCGAAGTTCGGTAAGTTTGGCGCCGTTGTGGACGAGTGTTTCGGCGACGCAGCTGGGGTCGGGGGCGTCGGGGGACATGGTGATTCGGATTTGGCCGTCTAGTTCTTCGGCGTTAAGGATTTGGGGATGGCGGTGGAGGATGGCGATGGCGGTAGTGGTGTTGGAGGCAACTTGTACCCAGAGGATGGTTTCGGATTTCATTTGATCGGCGGCGCCAGTGACGGAGCCGCTGTAGATGAGTTTGCCTTTTTCGATGATGGCGACGCGGTTGCAGAGGTTTTGGAGTTCGCTGAGGATGTGGGAGGAGATGAGGATGGTTTTGCCCATGCACTGAAGTTCTTGGAGGATGGCCATCATTTCGATGCGGGCTCTGGGATCGAGTCCGCTGGCGGGTTCGTCGAGGAGGAGGAGTTGGGGGTCGTGGATGAGGACGCGGGCGAGTCCGAGTCGTTGTTGCATGCCGCGGCTGAGGGCGCCGATGAGGGCGCCTTGTTTGTCCGTCAATCCAACGAGTTCGAGCACGTCTTTGACGGTGTTTTCGCGTTGTTTGGTGGGGATTTTGTAGCAGGCGCCGAAGAAGTCAAGGTATTCGGTGACTTCCATGTCTTTGTAGACGCCGAAGAAGTCGGGCATGTAGCCGATGAGGTGGCGGACGGAGTTGGCGTCGCGGGCGACGTCGTGGCCGAGTACTTTGGCACTGCCTTCGCTGGGGGCGAGGAAGGTAGCGAGGATGCGGAGCGTGGTGGTTTTGCCGGCGCCGTTGGAGCCGATGAAGCCGAAGAGGTCGCCTCGGTGGATTTGCAGGTTGAGGGAGGAGAGCGCCGTCATGGTTCCGTATCGGCGGGTTAGGTTGAAGGTTTCGACGGCGGGCGCGGCAGATTGGCGTTCGTTAGAGTTTGTTTTTTCCATAGGTTATGCGGGTCGGGAATTTAATTGAGGAGGGGCTTGTTTTTCTTTTTTGGTTTATTGGTCGGTTGTGTTTGGCGAAAGCGTGAGTCTGATTAGTGTGCCGCGATTTTTTCGGACGGCGGGAAATTCGTTCAGCCAGGGAAGTAGGGAAAGTTCGGGACAATAAGCGAATACGACGACGTCCCCTCGTTCCGCTGCCGGGGAAAGTTCCATTCCGTTGGGAAAGAGAAAGCCTCTGCCTCCGCTGTGGTTGTGGTAGAAGGCGGGGTCTTCCCAGTGGGAGATAAAGGCAAAGGCCATAGAGTGTCGTTCCGCTCCGTCGATTCGGAGAGTGTTGCCGAGGGGTTGGTCGAGGGATTTCAGGGCTTCAGAATAGTGTGCGCCTTCTTGGCGGACGAATTGCCGCAAGGTTTGGCCGGAGTTGGGCGACAAAATTTCAATGCGCGATTCGCCGGGGGCGAGTCCTTTTATTTTTCGGAATCGGCCTTTGGCGGCGATGCCGATGGCTTCGACTGCTTGAGTGCCGCGGTTTTCTAGACGGACGGCGGTTTTGTTTGGACTGTGTTCGACTAGGCGGGCGGCGAAGGGGCTGGGGGCGGTATGCGTCCAATCGGAAACGTGCAGTTGGTTCATCCAAACCGGCACAGAAATCCGCGCCTTGACGCCTGAAGAAGCGAGAAGGGTGTTGCTTTCGCCGACTTCTTGTCCGCCTCGGTTCGGTCCGAGGAATTGGGAGCGGAAGGTAGAGTTTGGAAGGGGGCAGTGCACTTTGTATTCGGCGTTGGCGGGCGAGTAGACGGCCATGTAGGAACGGCCTCTGAGTTGGTCTGTTTGCCCCTTTGGCACGGCGTCGACGATGTGGAGTTCGTTCCACTCGGTATCGCCGGCTCGGAGGCGGTAGCCGATGAAGTAGATGAGTAGCGAAAAGAGAACGACGTAGGCTGGAAAGGTAGCCCAGGTCAGCATTTGGCGGTTGATTTTTTTCAGGCACCAATAGTCGAAGGGGCCGATAACCATCAAGTAAACCGCCAATAGGAGGAGCATCCAAGAGAAGGGAAGTTTTCGGATTTGTCGGCTTTCAATAAGAGAGCGGAAGGCGCCGTCCAAGCTGTGGCCTCTATAGTGATTAAGTTCCCAGTCGCCAAACCATTCGGGGGCAATGCGGTTTAGTTTGGCCCAGAACCAATTTTTGTTTTCCCAAGAAAGGAAGGGCTCGCGTTCCGGGCTAAAAGTAAGCACGGTCACTTGCCCGCGGCCTCTGGGGGCGGTGATTATCAAGGGAAGGCCGTCGGCGGCCAGCAAGACTTTGCCGTCGAGTTGTTGGCCGGTCACAATCGGCATGGTTTCGTTTTCGAAAGCGTCGTTTTTGGAACGGGTTTTTTTCAGGATTTTTGAATAGTCGAAGCCGGCGGCGGAATCTGCGCGACTGCCGGGCAAAAGCGACGACGGGATGGGCGGGGGCAAAGGCGGCGCATTGCGAGAACGTCTAGAAGGAGGACTGGAAGAAGAATTGTCTATCGTCGAATCCAGAAGATTTCCCATTGCGCCGCTGACGGTTTTCGGCGGGAGTGATTGGGGAGAATTGTCCGCCAGCCACTTTTGAAAAGAGTCTCCCGCCGAAACTTGGCCGAATCCTTCCGGGCGGAAAGGGCATAAAGGCTGGAGCCATTCGGTGGCCAGCACGTCGGTTGGCTGTTCTATCGCCAGGAACAGATGCCCGCCGAAGGCCACCCACGAGCTGATAGCGTCCGCCTGATTTTGGGTGAGATGGAGCGCTTGTTCTGAATTGAGGTAAAGCGAGGAGAGACTTTCCAAAGCGATCTGCGTGTCTGGGAAGAGAGGCTTTCCAGAATTAGGATCTACGGGGAAGCGTCCGACTCGGGGCTGGAGTCTGCCGTTGGACTGCTGAAATTGAGGAAACTGAGGCGTGCCGGGGAAGGTTCGGGAAACAGAACCCATAATCACGCCTTCCCAACCCACTTCTTTTGCGGAGATGTTTAATTGACTAGCGCGCACTTCTCCGCTTTCGTCGTATAACTTGGCATTCCATCGAGGAAGGCGTCCTCCGCTGTAGAACAAAGGGAAGGTGATGCGTTTGCGGGTATTGGTGGGAAGTTCCAAAATGATCCGATGCTTTTGCTCGGCGCCAAAGTGCGCTTTTGCAATCTCAATGGTTCCCGTGAAGGCCGGTCCGTCGTGCCAGACTTCGCACGAAACGGGAAACCAGCCAACTTCCCGCACAACGCCGCCGTAACCAATAAAGACGTCGAACTGAAACGCCCCACATCGGGGAGAAAAAGCCAAAAAAAGAAGCAAGTATAGCGCCGCCCAGCGCGATTGAAGCCAAATCTTCATCATAGCTCCAGCGGATTGTTTTTGAGGGAAAGACCAACGCGTCACCGGCCTCTTCTTCCTCATCCCTTTCCAACAATTTCCAAAATATGCCGTATTATACTTCATGTTCTTTTCGTTGCCGTCACTCTCCTAAGGTCAAGATTTCCCTTTTTGCGAACTTTTCTATATTGGACATTGTGCGCTTTTCTTACCATGCATATTCAAGGGTTTGTTAGAAGTTGGTTTTCTAAGTTATGTAAGTCGAATTTCATGTATACAAGCAATTTCATTTTCTTTTCGGCGGCGCGCAATTGTGGAGATTTGGGAGGACGAGCAAATCTCAACTCCCAATATTTATTTGCTAGTTGAGATGCTTCCTCTTCGTTTCCGGCTTCGCGTTTCTTGGTTGCGGCAAAAAGGATTTGCATCCTTTCTAGTCTGACTTTGAGATCTTCAAGAAGTGTTTCTTGCTCTTCTATTGAGATGCTTTCGTCCGACCCGTGCTTCATGTATTGCCCCATCTGCCAATAGAAAAATTTTTCTTCAACCTCTGTTTCTGTGAACGACCTAATGTCGGCTATTTTTGCAATCATAGCGGCCCTTCTTTTGCTGGCGATTTCATATACCTTTCCCGTTTTATTGAAATCCGCTATGTAAGAGTAAGGCTCAATCTTTTGAAATTCTTCCCGCAATTCTTCGGGAATCGACAATTCCGTTTGTGGTTGAGGAACGTTGCCGTCCGCTTTATCGGGTTTTTCGCAGCTTGTAAGACCGATGAATGCCGATGCGAAGATTACTAACAATTTTGTCTTTGCCGATGGGTGTTGTCTGGTTTGCGTCATGCTGTTGTATTTGGTTAAAATCTTTCTTTCGCCGATTGAGTTTTGGGTTGAGGCGACAGCGGGCAAAGTCTTCGAGGTCTTCGGCGGTTTGCCAGCGCCTTGAAAATTTGCCAATTCTTCTCTTGTTCGTCGCCATACTTCTTCGTTGCAAGATCGTCGGGCGGTTTTGAGAGATGTTTCATTTGTCCAACAAACAACGGATGCTCGCCCGAACCTGCGGCGCATAGCTTTTTCCAAAAAGGTTGAAGTGATTCAACTGATGATATAATAAATACAAATACTTTCTCCGTTCAAAGCCGGCGGCAAAAGGGCTGGCTCGGCCGTAGGCTCGATAGAACTCGGCGCCAAAGCCGCCAAACATTTTGATAATGCCAAACTCCGCCTCGCGATCACCATAATAAACAGCAGGATCAAAAATAACCGGACTTCCCGCATCCGTAAATCCAATATTTCCCGACCATAAATCCCCGTGCAACAGAGAAGGCTTCGGGAAATAGCCGTCAAACCATTCCTCGATTCTAGCCAATACTTCCTCCGAACGGGCAAAAGAAGCGCCGCGGCGTTTGGCCAAATCGAACTGAAATCCCAATCGCTCTTCCCTCCAAAAGCCCGTCCAGTCGTCGTTCCATGAATTCTTTTGGCGCGTGCTTCCGATTGTGTTGTCTCGATGCCAACCAAAGCGCGTCGCGCTCCTTTGATGCAAAAGCGCCAGCCGACGGCCCAGCTCGGACTGATTAGATTGCCCGCTGAATTCGATGTATTCCAAGCCCAGCCATGCCTTCCCTTCCGCTTCGCCGCAGGAGAGAACTTCCGGCACCCGAATCGCGCCGCTTGCCCGCAACTCCCGAAGCCCTTCCGCCTCCGCTTCGAACATGTTCCAACACGACTGATCGTTGGCTTTGACAAAAACGCGGCGGTTTCCGTCGCAGAGAACCGCCGCTTCATTGATGCATCCGCCGCCGATCTGTCGAACCGAGACCGGGGAAAAATTCACGCCTGTAGACTCAGACAATTTTGCCGCAATCTGTCTCCAAAAATCCACAAAATCAACCTCGGACAAGAAGCCGGCTCCGCACAAAATTCAACACTCCTTCGCAACCGTCTTCCAAAATATCCAGCGCCTTTTCAAAACCTGCCGGCCCGCCGTAGTAAGGGTCGGGCACTTCTTGCACCGAAGAGCCTGACGCAAAGCGGCAGAACAAACGTATCTTGTTTCCATACCGTCCTTGCCGGTCCAACGACTTCAAATCGGCCAGATTCTCCCGATCCATCGCAAGAATCAAATCAAAAGCGGCTAAATCTTCCTCCTCCGCTGCTCGCGCCCTTCCATCGATGACAAAACCGCGAGAGACCCCGGCCTGCCTCATCCGCGGATCTGGCGATTGCCCTTGGTGATAATCAATCGTTCCCGCAGAATCGCACTCAATCACCTCACTCAAGCCCGCGCGCTCCACAAACCGCCTGAAAATGCACTCCGCCGCCGGCGAACGACAGATATTTCCCATGCAGACAAACAAAACCCGGCAACGTTCCTTCATAACACTTTTTCCTCCCCGTAGAATTCTGCGACTCGGCAGTTCATTTGGCTTCCTTGTTCCAGATATTTGGAACAATCCGGCGCCGGAGAAGTTCAATCTCAAAAACGGATAAACTCCAAACTTTGCCATCCCATCCGACAAAGCCTGTTCCCGTCACTGATAGCGCATCAAAAATGCAGCGCAAACCCCAAGGAAAAAGCCGAGACAAATCCCGACAATCCTTCCCGAGAAAAAGAAAAAACGCGGCAAAATCCCTTCCTTTGCCCAAACAAGCCTCCCCGATGAGCAACGGCCTGCGAGCGAAGCTTAGCCGCTGACCATTTTGACACCAGAGATTGGGATCCGCTCCCTGACGCGATATCTCGCCTGCTAACAAAGGACTTGCCTCCGTTCTCTATGCCGACAAGGCAAAGTGGACGAAGAATTTCCCATCCCAAATTTCTCTTTACCCGACTTGCGCGAAATGGGCAAACGAGTGACCAGTGCCAGCGATTGGCAATCGGGAACACGGAATTTCCTGCTTTCTTTGAAGTCAGCGATCAGCAACCCGTGCTTTTGCATCCTCTTGCCTTCCTCCTCCATTTCGTCCCTTTCATCCGCGTTCAAAAACTCCAAAATCCTAGAAAACCAACTCCCATGCTTCTCAACAGTCAGTGTTAATTCCCAGGTGGTGTTGGGTGCTAACGGAGCGTGTTAAGGATGAGGGCGAACAGAATGAACCTGATGAATATTATGTCCAGTTTGTCCAAGCAAGAGAACCTTCGGGGCGACAGCCTTTCCATCGCCAGAACGGCCTCTCTGCTTCGTTGTTCTTTTGGTATAGTTCCCCGTCCTATTCCCTTCCCAAGGATCGCGCTGGCTCTCTAAGGAGAGAACTACCGGCTCTGGTTCCCTTGCTTGGGCTGGTTGGGGTTTTTCTTTGCCCTCGTAGATCCATCAGCAACAGCGCTCTGAGGCTCTGATTTTCCATCGGGCGCTTGGTCGGGCAACCGCGAGAACGGCTCTGCCCTGCGATCCTTGGCCGCGAGCCTGGGAATCTTTGTCGGTCGGTCTCCTCGGTACTGTCCGATGGATTGGGGGGCTGTGGTTTTTAGCGCGCGCCTTCTGTTCGGAGGAGCCTGTTACACGGGCGCTGTCCCGATGAGCGCTTCTGGCGGAGTGTCGAGCTGTTGTTTCCAAGGTTCGAACACTCTGTCCAGGAGGCTGCTTTTTTCCCGGCGGTTCCTCCGCAGGTAAATGGCAGGCTACTGGCAACCATTTTCCACCATAGACAAAATAGCGTCATGGCTACAGTTTCCGCGCTTCGCCGAGTCGCTCGTTTTTGCCAATCCGACAATTCGCCTTCCACGCCGGAATTAGCCAGCAAATGCGCGTAAGCCTTCTCCACTTCGGCGTCAAACTCCTGCTTCTGCGCTCGACTCAAAGACGCTTTGAATTCGTTCTCCCGCTTGAAGTGGCTTTCCAGAATTTTTCGATCTCCCGAATCCGCTTCCTCCAAAACCATAGCCTGCCACTCCGGATCGCTCATGGATGCCAACTCTTCCACTTGAATCCGGTTATGCGCCTGCGTTTCTTCTTCGACTTGAACTTCTTCCGGTTGGGATTGATCAACTTCCGGCTTCTTTGCCGAAGATTCTAAAAGGCGCAATTGCTCTTTGAGTTCGTTGATCTCTCGCACCTGAATCTGGTTTTGAAGGGTCAAGAGATTAACTTTCTCGCGGTACTTGCTCTTCAATTTCTCGTAGCGATCATCGCCTAACCAGCCAAAGTGTTCGCCGCAAAAAATCAAGGTGATAATCACAAGACCAGCCATCGCAGCGTAATGCCCAAACTTCTCATCAAAACCAAAAAATTTCTTTGCTTTCATTCTGTTTTGTCTCCTTTCTTTTTGCTTTAGTCTTGATTCTCTGATTCCTCATCCTCTGAGCCTGAATTTGCGAATTCAAGCAGGCAGTCTCGCCAATCTTCCCAAATTTGAGACACGGCGTCGTTATGCACCGCAATGTTCTCAATGCGCCGCTTTCTGGCGTTTTCCTTAATTAATGCGTCTCTCTGTATTTTGGCTATCCCGGCTTCTTCTAGCGACTCGTTTGCGTCTTCCTTTATCTTGTCTAATTTGTCATTATGACCACTTGTCAAAGCCGTCATTAAAGTTCCGTACAAAGCAGAGCATCGAGCCCATGTTCTTCCCGTGATATCGACACGGCCGGCACTTAGGCAAGCAAGATAGAGAGCATTCGCCGCCGCTTTCAGGGCGTATTGCCCGGTCGCTATCAAAATGGCTTCATCGCGAACCGCTGTAATCACGGCTATCGTATCTCGGTAGATTTGTTCGGAATTCCGGAGCATTGCTTGCTCCCATTCTAAAATCTCCTGCCACCTTGCGTAGTACCGCTCCTGCTCTTCGCGATAAGCCAGATCCCGAAGTTCCAAGCAATCCGGAGGCAGTTGCGGAGTAAAACCGGGTTCGCAATCAATTGTTCCAGAGCAACAATTGTCACCATCCTGCGCTTGCGCCGGCGTTATCGCCGCAAGCCCGGCCAAAGCGACCACGGCAATGCCGAGAGCCGCCCCATTCGTTTAGAGATTTTCTTCATACGAATGGATTAGGTTAAGTTCGTTTGAAAGCGGATTCTATCCCGCCTTCGCAAGCACTTTTCCCTCCACTTTCCTGTGTTTGCCAAGCGGCGGAAACGATTTTTTCAAAAAAGTTACTGACAACTTGTTGACGGCCATCGCGCCCGCCTCAAAAGAAATCAAAGCAAATTTCCTCGCCATCCACAAGCCTTTTCAAATCTCTGGTAACTTTGCTTCCCCTAATATTCTGGATTGCCCCTAAAAAGCGCGGTTTGCCCTCTCATTTCCGCTTTTGGATGCCTTTACAGCGACTCGACCAAGAAAAATATTCTTAGTTTCTTCAACCCTCTCACAACACCAGCCATTTCATCTTGCGCGAATACGCTCTAATGTGCGGGGTTGAAGAAACTATTGACCGGTGGAGTGTCTACCCCTCTCCTCCCTTCAAAAAAATTGTCTTCAGTCTCAATCCAGTCTGTTTTTCTCTTTTTTTGAGTGTGAATTGCCGAGGAATCATGGAACTTATGAAGGCTGTACATTTAATTGATGGGAGCAAGGAAGACAGCCAAATCCCGGTCGATCCGGCGTAATGACGGAGGAGAGCGAGATTTTCTTTTCCCGTTTTTTGTTCTCTTGGAGTCTCCAGCACATTGCGTTTTTCTCTGGGGGATTCGCTTGCCCTACTGATCTCTCCCCTCCCAACTGCCCAACTCTTCACCGAACGCAACCATGACAAAGACTTCAACACCTTGGGAGTCGGCGGCGGAAACAAAGTCCCTCAGGGAGTTTGGTCGAACGGAACAACTATGCTCGTGTCTGACATCAAATGAGAGAATTTACTCCTACGATTTGGTCTCCAAAGAACGTCAGGATAGCCACCTTAACGGCGGCACAAAGAACGACGACGATTTCATTTTGTACAAGAACGGGACTTCGGGAAAAATCCGGCCTTACGGCCTTTGGGCAAATAGGGCAACGCTCTGGGTGGCCAGCAAACCAGAAACAAAAAACAGCAGAGAAAGAAAAATCTACGTTTACTCCAATGACGTGGGTGACAGCCGACGTTAGGGATGATGTTGGTGAAATGGAAAGATATTTGACGGGATCCCGCACCAACACCATAGACTTCGACTTGGCCGACGCAGGGAACACTGAACCCAACGGTATCTGGTCAGATGACACAACATGTGGGTAGCAGACCAAGCTGACAACAAACTTCACGCCTACAACATGTAGACGAACTCACCAACGGGCAAAAGAATGTTTGACAGAAGCCACAACAAAACCAAGGATTACAAGAATTTAAACACAGAAGGTACCACTCAATTAGAATCCCATGATAACGACAAATCCCGCGGCATCTGGTAGGATGGGAAAAACATGTGGGTGGCGGATTCGGATAATAAAAAGCTATACGACTACAACCAGCCGCATTCCGGAAACGCTTCGCTAAAAATCTTAGAACTGATCAACGTCCATTACGAAAATGGACTTTTTTCAGAGTGTTTTTGGAAGAGACATAACCGAGCACCCCAATGCTTACGTGCTTCATTCAACAACTTTTACAACAGTCGACGCCATGCAGGAAGATTTGGACGCCATCACCGCGGAGATATCTTCGCCCGACGCAAGCCCCATCCTTTCCGGTCATCAAGTTTCATTGAACTTCAGCAACTCCAACTCAATCTCAATCACCGTCACCGCCGAAAATGGCATCACCAAACAATACACTGTCAATGTTAGACAAAGATATAACGACGGACGACTCCCGTTTAGAGACTTCAATTTTTTACAATAGACAATTCCGACACCGATCCAACAGGACTATGGTCTGATGGAGTGAATATGTGGGTTTTGGACTTAACAGATTGGAAACGAGCACTTCTACTCCCAGTGACATCTGGTCGAATGGCGAGACAATGTGGGTGACAGATGCGGGACGCGATAAAATCTACGCCTACGATCTAAATGTCTCCGCAAATCACTATCATTTTTCTGAAGACTTCAACACCTTAATAAGATCCTCAAATAAAGATCCTCGAGTCCTTTGAGCAGACGAAATGACAATGTGGGTAGTGAATGATACTTTTCGTGCTGGCACTAATTTTGTGAAAAAACTTTTCGCCTATGATCTTAATCTAGGTGATACAAACAAACCTCGAGTCGCTAACAAAGAATTCACGCTAAGCGTTGACAACAGCAGCCCCTGGGGTATTTGGTCGAACAGGACCAACATGTGGGTTTTGGACTGGCATAATAAAAATATACGCCTATAAAATGCTGGGCGAAAAACCGGGGCGATCCTGATCCATATAAGGACTTTACTCTAAGTGGCAAGGAGGAGAGTGTTAGAACGTATTGGAAAAACCCTCGAGGGATATGGTCGAATAGCGAGATGACAATGTGGGTTTCAGCCTCGGTTGATAAAAAGATATACGCCTACGATATGAATGCCGAGGTTTCCGGCAATTCTGACGTTTCTAATGATTCCACGTTGATCGTTTTGAGATTGAGCGGAATCAGGTTGAATCCCACCTTTTCGCCTGACAAAGAGATTTAGACGACACTCGTGGATCACACCGTCGCTACGACGACGGTGATTGCCACACCCAACGATTCAGGGGCTACTGTGGAGATTTTCTAGGTACTCGTGGCACAACCATAGACACCGCTAATAGAGTCCCTCAAGTTTTTTTGAAAGAGGGGTACAACATCATCGCCATTAACGTCACAGCCGAAAATGGAATATTTTGATCGATTTATCTCATTGATGTAACAAAATCGGAAGCACCGCCGCCATCGGGCAAGCAAGCCTTCGCCCATCTTCCCGACTCTGTCGGCCAGAGGTAATCCAACAGAGTCCTTGGCAAGTTCCTTCGCCGGACTTGGAGAATGAAAGAGCCTCCTGATTTTCGCCGAACCTCTGCTGAACAGCGGCGTTCAATTCATCTTCCTAGTCCCTGCGGAAGAATTCAAAATAGAGGTTGATCTGCCTTCGGAAGAATGGAGGCCTCTGCCGGAAGACGAATTCAAAGCAACGAGAGAATCCAGCGGCGGCCATGATCGATTGGCCATAATTTTGCCAAAAGCAGAGGGGAAACAACGATTCCTCCGTCTGACGCCGCGTCGATGAAGGCGATAGCGCTGGAATTCTTCGACAGCAAAGAGATTATTTGACTTGCTTTTTGAGGAGGGAGGGGGATAGAGGAAATGTTGATGAATTAGATAGAAAGTGAGTGTAACATTATGAAGATTAAGCAACGGTTTAGTTTATTTTTGGTGGTCGGAATGCTTGCGGTTTTTGGTCAATATTTCACTGATATAGCGATAGAGTACAAACCGATCCAACGATACATATTCTCAGGGAAAAGATCAAGAAAAAGAGTGTGACCTTGAGTGGTTCAAGGCGAACTATCACAAGAAATACGAGCAGTTGGCTGAAACCATGAAGATATTAGGAAAGAAAGAGGGACTCGAAGACCTAAGTAAAAACTTTGCAATGACAACAGGAAAATTCAGAAGAAGAAGGAACGCTGACAGCCAATCTGGATATGATGAGGCACTCTCGTGACAATTTGCCGAGAGAGTTAGACAAAACCAACCAAAAGAAAGACAAATTGCGGGAAAGCAACGAGAATTTGACAATGCAGATCCGTATCAAAGACTTTGAGATTGCCAATCTGAAAAAGTTGTCAGGCGAGAAATGGAAGTCCGAGCAATCGGACAAGTCTTACAATGCCGCGCCAAAAGTTCCGACAGCGTATATTCCGCAGCGCCAACAACCATCCTCTACGATCTCGAAAGTTGTTCCCCGTGGTTGACAGAAATACCCCGGCGACTTCGATGTGCGGGAATCTAAGCGTCAGTTGGATCGAGACCGACGGATCCACCAAGAACTTTACGGATCAACTCTCCAAGCGAAAGGCGGCAAATGATGTCGAAAAAACAAAAAGAACGGATCCAACCTGATAAGATTAAAATTAAGGATACGGATATGGAAACGGCCGAAAATGGAGTGACTACTTTGCAAAACGCTGAACGCGGCCGTGAAATTGCGCAACAGATGGAAAACATGCTTTACGGAGAGGATAGCTAATGTGGCCGGTGGAAAGAAAAACTAAATGCATGGAAATGCAAGAGCTGTCACCGTGTGCAGATTGAGCCAAATTGGAAGGCTTATGATGAGTCACCTAGAAAGACAAGATGGTATGACTGATGCCACGATGAGATCTACCAGATTATCGTCAGCCGAGGCGGCGTGGATGAATTGAGTCGAGTGTAAATCATCGCAATGGCTTCGAGTATCCTCATTCAAAAAGAAAAGAGGGAACGCGCTGATCAACTAGGGCATATTCACACTAAATCAAGGATTGTAAACAAGTCGTCAACAGACTATAAACAGCCTTAATTGAAAAAAGTTGATTCAGCCTTTAGTGCAATCGCGAGACGTGGGGGTAATTGTTTATTGAGGTGGACGCGCTCCATGCGACTAATAGATTCATCCTAGCTAGGATTGAAACGGATTACGAAATTGACAATGAACGAGTTAGCAACTATTAACCCGAAAGACGAGGTCGGCAGAATGAAAGAAAAGAAGGCGTCGTTTTACTTGGCAATGTATCTCCTTTTAACAGTTGCTGCAATTTCTTGGGTAGATTTATTTGGTTTTTTCGACACAGAGACCGAGGACTTGCGCCAGCAGCATCGATCTCGAATGGGAGGAACCTAGCAACGGGGAGGGAGGAGGCAAATAAATTCGAGAAATCAAGAATCGCTTGCTGATTTTGGAAAGGTTAATCAAGAAATTGGAGGCAAGAAATGAATGAGAAAGACATGTCAATTGGAGAGTTGAAGATATTTATTGACGGGCAGTTTAAGCATGTTGATTTACAGTTTAATCAGATTGGCAAGGAGTTTGGCGAGATCAAAGATCAATTGGACAAAATAGAGGAATATTTTTGCGGTCTTGGCAATGGAAAGCCTGACATCGGCGGTTGAGTTGATCGTTTGGAAAATATTAAGACCTGGTTTGTTCGGATATTCTTGGTAATGATAACTGTTGCGCTAGGTGGTTTTTTGTTCGTTATTTTTCGATGTTATAGAAATAACAGTATCCGATTGAGTTCCTTTTTTAATCGCCGGGTTCACTGGGAATACTATAGAGAGCTGTACAAAAAGCACAACGAAGTGGAGAAGCTGTTTCGGCGATTGAAAGGATATCGTCGAGTCTTCTCTCGATTTGACATACTTGGCGTAATATCCATGTGGTTCATTGTATTCGCACTCATCTTCGATATGCTCCGTCAGTGTGAACACGCCCTAGTGGTTGGTTGGCCAAGGATTTGCAAGAAGCGTAATGCTAATTCTCGCTCTTTTTGATACCTTGCGCAGCTTTACCACCTTCTACCATGCGTCATTGCCTAATTCAGAATTCCCCAAAAACACTCCCTAACCAACAAAGCTTTCCTCTGCAACCGCAAAACGGAATTTCCTGCTTTCTGCGAAGTCAGCGACCAGCCTAGCCATGATAACCTATGAACTTCAAAACGGAAAGCCCATCTTCGTGACCTTTTGCAGCTTTGCCATCCATGCCAATGCGTCATTCCTTAATTTCGCAATCCATTTCTATCACTCCGCACATCAGGGATTCGAAATCTGCGGAAGCCCAACAGCCGGGAACTAACATCAACCTTCGGCCGCAAAGATCACACAAAAAACACTTCCCAACCGCCGGCACTTCCTTTCTCTTTCACATCAAACACTGAATGCCAAAATCTTTCTTTCCGCAACGGCAAGGTGGGAATGGCGGGCTTTTTGGCGAGTTTCGTTGTTTTCAAAGAATTTTCTTAACTTTTTTCGTCCCTTTTTGTGGATTGGGGCTTGACGCTTTGCGGTGGGTCTTGTCTTCTTCTACCATTGGCGAATGCAAAAGAAACGACGACAACAAGCTGCCACTGCCGGCAGATTGTGCCAAAGCAGTTAGTGATCGACAGCTTCTAGATAGCAGAAACCATTCTTTCTCAACCCGTTCTTAAGAGGGTTTGGAAGTGGGAGTTTTGTTTTGTGAATTAGCGGCCAATGATTTGTGTTCTGTGGCCAAGTGGCTTGCGATCCGCAGTTGCCCCAGAGAACAGAGAACCACGGCCCTTGTGCCAGTAAATCAGCGGCCTGTGGCCAGTATTCTGCGGCTAGCGTTCGTGGCCTGTGGTTCGCTCTTTAGCCTTCATCAAAACTGACTTCATTTGATTTGTCAAGCAACTTCGCTTCGGAATTTCCAAAGCAGAGGTTTTCTTTGTTCCTTAGCTGGTGATTTTGCCGATTGATTTTTCCAAGGCAAAAGAAGAAGTGCCGGGGGATTGGGGGTTCTTGCAAACTTCCGGTGTTGAAAAGTCAATTCGCACAGCAAGTGATTTGCCATCAGGAGCAGAGTGAGCGGAGAATTTGCGTGGACTTGTTTAGGAGGAGGCTCTTTTGAGTCGATCCCAAATTCCATCCCACTCGGCGTCTTCAGGCGGGGCTTGCACAAGGATTATTTCGCTTCTGGCATTGTCGCAGGCGTGAAGCTGGGCAAACAAAGATTAGTTTTCGGGAGGCGATTGGGAGAGGTTTTTGGAAAAATCTTGCGGCGGCGCGGTTTTTGCGGTTGGAGTAGTCGTAGTGCTTGCGAGGGGCAGGCGGTTTGTTTGTTCGTTTTCGTGACTCGGCGGAAGCTGGCGGGTTTCCTCTTTGCCGATTTTCGTTGTAGGTGAGTTGGAATCTTTTTTGTCATTGTTTTGGTTCCTTGCCCGTTGATTCGCCGTCGGGTTTTTTCCTTTGTGGAGGGAGAGGTTTTTGGGGAAAGCGTTGGCGAGATCACAGCAAGGAGGCGGATTCGGAGTCGAGGAAGAGGGTTGCGCAGCTTTGGCGGCGGAGGACGGAGGCCGGGCATTTTGTGGAAATCGGCTCTTGGAGGGCGGTTCGAATCGCCTTGCTTTTTCGTTGTTCGGGGGCGAGGCATACGATTTTTTTGGCGGCGCACAGCGCGGGAATTGTCAAGGTGAAGGCGTAGTTGGGGACGGCGTTGAGGGAAGGGAAGTGTCCTTCGCCGACTTGCTGTTGTTTGCAGGCGTCGTCGAGTTTCACGATTTTGACTTGGCGAGGGTCTTCAAAGTCGGCGACTGGCGGGTCGTTGAAGGCGAGGTGTCCGTTTTCGCCGACGCCCAGGCAGCAGAGGTCGATGGGCTCTTGGGAGAGCAGGCGTTCATAGCGGTTGCATTCGTCCAGCGGGAGCAGGGCGTCGCCGGTCAAGTAGTGGAAGGCTTTGGGTTTTGCCTTGGTTTCGACGCGTTCTTTCATGTAGCGCTGGAAGCTGGCGCTGTGGCTCGCCGGCAATCCGAGATATTCGTCCATGTGGAATAGCTCGATTCGGGACCAGTCCACCGCTTTGGATTCGATCAAGCGGGAGAGAAAGAGGATTTGGGAGTTGCCCGTGGCCAAAATGAGCCGCGCCGTTGGTTGTTGGTTCAGGAGGTGGTTGAGATAGTCTCCTGTTTCGGCGGCGGCGGCTTCGGACACGGACTCTTGGTTGGGAAATATTTTTACCGTGAGAGAGTCGGCAACAAAGACGCGTTCGGGTCTGATTGGCTCTGGTTTGTGGTCTGCGATGTCGAGGTTCATTTTCCTTTTGGCGGCGGGGAAGGATAGGGAATTGGCGGTTGCTTGGCAAGGTTTTCAAATCGACGGATGGCGGCGGGGAGTGTGGCTTGCGGCCGCCTTTGCGGTAGTTGAGGATTCAAGGAACATTGCGGGCGCGGGAGCTGCGAAGTTTTCTTGGGAGCTGCGAGATTGATTCGGTTTGCCCGCCACAACTACGTATTCGCCTTTGGGTTTTCGTTTGCTGAGTTTGCGTTGGACTTCGGCGGGGGTTCCACGGATCACTTCCTCGAATTTTTTGGTTAATTCCCGGCAGACGACAATTTCCCGTTCGGCAAACCATTGGATTAGCTCTTCGGCTAATTTTTGGATTCGATAGGGGGATTCGTAGATGACGACGGTTCCTTCGAGGAGGCTGAAACGTTCCAAAGTTTTGGCGCGCTGGCCTTGCTTGACGGGAAGGAAGCCAATAAAGTGAAACTCGCCGGCCGGCAATCCGCTACCCGCTAATGCGGCAACGGCGGCGCAGGGACCGGGGACGACTTCGACTCGATAGCCGGCTTCCCAAACCGCGCGGGTAAGGCGGTCTCCGGGATCGCTGATTCCCGGCATGCCGGCGTCGCTGACCAGCGCTACCGCGTTGCCGTTTTCGAGGCGTTGGATTACCGCTTTTTGCCGTTCGCGTTCGTTGAACCGATGACAGCTGAGAAGCGGCTTTTTGATTTCGTAGCCAGCCAACAACCGTCCCGTGCGCCGAGTGTCTTCACAGAGAACAACGTCCGCTTCCCGCAAAACGCGAAGCGCCCGGAGCGTAATGTCCTCCAAATTGCCGATGGGAGTGGCCACTAAATAAAGCGTTTCCTTGCGCAGCGGGGCAAGTTTGGCCGCATCCAGATTCGGTGGAAGTTCTTTTTGACTCATTTTGGATCATCGCGCTAGTAACGGACTCTATTGAAACCTCCCGTCCCCTTGATTCCGCACAATAAAAAGCATTCCTAAAAAAACAACCCGCAATCCATCTTCATTCGCTTTGCCCGCAACCCGCCAAAACCACCACTAATCCATTACGGAAGACTTAAAAACCGATGAAAAAACGCCCGCCGCCACCGAAAAACGAAGAAAAACGCCCCGCTTGCATCAAAAAACTGAAAAAAGTGCGCCTCTGCCCTCGAAAAAGACGAGAAAAATCGATAATTCACCAAAAAAATCGAAAAAAGATGAAAAAAGGGTTGCGCTCACGGTTGATAGATGTCACAGTTTGATGCATTGCTTCGGAAGAGCCGTACACTCTTTCCTTGTTGCCTCGGCAAACAGGCAGAGTTCTTCGCGTTTCTCCGCTGGATGGTTGTTAACTAGGCCTGGCGAGGAAACGTAAATCCAACCGCTTGGCCGACGGAAAGACTGTAATTATTGAACTATTGACTCGACATGCAAAAAGTAGCATTTTACTCGAAGTGGCTTGACAATCCCAACGGATCGGTCAAGGATTGTCCCAAGAACGAAATGGAGCAGAACGAAACAGGGACGCAGAATCCTGCAAAGCTTAGCAACTCAACCGCCGGGCTGTTGGCGCGCGTGGTCAAAGGCGTTGTTTCCTTCCTCCAAAACCTCCTTTCCCCGCTGACGCGCAAGGAGGGCGTCCGCGGAGGCCAAGTCTCCCGTCTGCGCGCACTTTCCCAAACCACCGCTGTCGGAACGCTTTACGGACTCCTCTTCGCCGGCCTCCTGCTCATGCCATTCCAAATGCATCGAGTAACCGCCGCCCCGCCAGCAGAAGAAACCGTGGAAACGCAAGAAGTGACCTTGGTGGGTGTCCTTATAGGTATTGGCATTAGCCTTACTGCCATGGCGCTTTGGAAAGGTGGAGAATGGGTTTTTGAAGAAATGAAGACGCCCAACGGAACCCTCGTTGCCGAAACCGACATTGCCGTCGAGAGTCTTGATGGCGCGACAAGTTTTTGGTATGTCGGAAGAGGATTTACCGGTGAAAGAAACAGTTTTTCAGAATGGAAATACGACGAGGATGATGCCTCCGCCGAAAAACTGAAAAGCCATTACGAGTATTGGGATATCTGGGTAGACTATGTTCAATGGGATGAAGGCAAAGAATACTACGTAACAACGGACTCCCAATCCTTTTGGGGTGACCTTTTTTATCTTCCCGGTTGTATTAACAGTGCGTACAATTACGGCAACTTCGGAGATGAAGATACGGGGAATACAGGGTAAGTTATTCAGTCAGGATATGCCGAGATGAATCACTTAAGCCATGTATTTGATTCCCAAGTCAATAAGTGGCAGGCCGATCCAGATTTGGAAGACCGTGGTTTCACGTACAACCCAGAAGTACACGCCGATATTTCCGATATGCGCTATGATGTGACTCGGAATAGTCGGGGGCAAGCAATAAAAGCGCAGGGTTGGATTTACACCCCAAGAGCTGATGAGACGGTAAGAATAGCTTCGGATATGCCTGCTGACAAGGATGCTACCCAAACAGTGGATTTGCTCAGCTTAAGTTCTCGCTTAGACAGCTACAGAATGCGCGTTAACAAAAGCAAGCTGTACTGGAAAAGGATAAGCAAGGAAATTTCTGCGGGGCATCCTGCGACGGCAAAGTTCAGTGACGGCAGCACAATGCCCACCAATATGCCGACTGCTTCCACATGGACCGGTCCTTGGCCTCATCAAACGATTTCCACAGCAAACTAAAGGAGGATAACGATGAGTAACAAAATCAAAAAAGACTTGTTTTGGGGGACTTTGCTTGGACTTTTCGTCTTGTTTCCTTGTTGGATCGTTCTTTTGGATCTGCGGGGATACGAAGACCCCGACGAATTCAAGGAGATTGTTCCCAGCATCGCGTCCGCCATTGTTTACGGCAAGGAAGATCCGGTGGGCGGCGATCCTTCCTTCTATGAGCGGGCGATGAGCTACAATCTTCTGGGAGGAAATCAAGACCCTGAAGAAGCGCAAGCCGAACTCGACGCAGAAGCGGAAAGGCTGGCCAATTGGAAGGCCAACTTCCCGTACAAGCCAACTACCGATCCAGACGTGGTGATGACCGAGGAGACGATTAAATTTTCAGACCCTAGCTCTCCGGCCGGCATCCATGGCTATTTGAAAGTGTTCTTTCAAAACGAAATGCGATTCACGCCTCAGTTCGAGCAGCTCTATCACATTCTGGAAGAACACGGACGTGGAGACAACGCTGTGGCAGCTGGACAAATCTTCAACCAATTATGGGGATACCATCATTATTCGCAAAAAGACCCCGACGAACCCAGCGAATGGTACAGTTTCAGAAAGGGGAGACACGAGACGAATGGCGAAAGAGTCAATATGTACAGAGAATCAATTGTGTACAATCTGCATGCGGAAAGAAGGTGGCCGGATCGGGAGTTCATGCCGGAAGACGAAGCGATGGCAATTCGGGATCGAATCATTGACGAGGTTAAAGGGATGGATGAAATTCCAGACCATCCTCGCTTTGCCTATAAAGACGATCTTGACTTGAAAGTGGGCGATTCGCCTCTGGTGATTAGCCCGGGATGGCAAGCTGCTTATGCCGAATGGGATCGAAGTTGGAACATAAGAGAACGACACGAGGGCGAGAATCGCCAAGTTGGTGTCGGTGAAGGCAACGTGCTAATGTCCAATGGTCGCCCCGTTATTTCCGCTGAAGGCGATGGCTTTGTTGCCTACATCACTTCGCCGGACGGCTATCGCGTGCCGTTGAGCCGCGGCGACAATGGTGAAGTGATCATTCCGACGCCAGCAGAGATCGAAGAAATGAAAACAAACGGCGAAGGCGAATGGGTGGAACTACCTGAACGGCCCGCGCCTCCACCACCTCAACTCACCGAAGAAGAATGGAAGATGCAGGAGGCTTTGCGCCAGTTGGAAGAGGCTGCTCGTCAACAAGAATAGTCGTTTGTTTGAGTTTGTTTCTCTTTTTCAAACCGTCGGGTTTTGCCCGGCGGTTTTTTTTGTTGCTTGCTTTTGGATTTTGAGTGGGTAGAGTGTTTGGAAACGGTCGACGAGAGATCGCCAATGGCACCCATTGCCAAGTCATCCTTCGTTACATTCCATGAAAATCTGTTTGCTGTCGTTGGTCTTTCTATTCTCGATCGCCGCCGTCCTTCCCGCTGAAACCAACAAACCCGCCTTGCGCGGCCGCCATTGGATTGCCATTGCCGGCAAACCACTCGCCGCCACGGCCGGCGCCAAAGTCTTCGACCGAGGAGGCAACGCCGTGGATGCGGCCTGCGCTATGCTGGCGGCGGTGTGCACAATGTACGACGACCTGAGCTGGGGCGGAGAAACTCAGGCGCTACTCTATGATCCGAGGTCCCAAAAAGTTCACGGCATCAATGCGCTTGGCGCGGCTCCCGCCGAAGCGACGGCGGAGTTTTTCCTTCAACAAGGAAGCCGTTATCCGCCGGGCAACGGGCCCCAAGCGGCGATCACTCCCGGCACTCCGGGCGGATTAATGGTCATGCTGGCCGAGTTTGGCACTTTGTCCCTCGCCCAAGTGCTGGAACCGGCCATGGAACTGGCAGCCGGCTATCCCATAGAAGCCGCCGTTGCCGACCGCATCGAAGAAGACAAAGCAATACTCAAACAATGGCCTTGGTCCAAAAAAATCTTCCTCCCGCACTTGGGGCGAAAAGAAAGAGAAGCCCCTTATCCCGGCGAGATTTTCCGGCAAGTGGATCTTTTGAGAACGCTCCAACGACTGGTGGACGCGGAGGCAAAAGCCAAGGCGTCCGGCAAATCCCGAAAAGAGGCCATTTTGGCCGCTTACGACCGCTTCTATCGCGGCGACATCGCGCGGGAATTTGTTTTGGGATCGCGGGCGCAAGGCGGATTGCACACGCCCAAAGACCTGGCCTCATGGAAGGTTCACGTCGAAACGCCGGCCAGCGTCTCTTACAAAGGGGTGGAAGTGTATAAGCTGAGTTGCTGGACTCAAGGGCCGGCATTGCTCCAAATGTTGAACATTTTGGAAAACTTCGACTTGGCCGCGCTCGGCTACAACAGCGCCCGCTACATCCACACGCTTTATCAAGCGATGAATCTGGCCTTTGCCGACCGCGACTTTTACTACGGCGATCCCTATCATCCGCCGGAAGAACCCATCGACGGCCTTCTTTCCAAAGAATACGCCAAAGACCGGGCGTCTTCGATCCAGTGGAAGAGAAACAATCCCGCCATCCTTCCGGGCGATCCGTACCCTTACGAAGGCCGCGTCAACCCCTATCAAGACATTATTGACAACTGGCATCAAACCGCTAAAAATCTCCCTTCGGCGCCCAGTTCCGAATCCGCCGCCCGCTACCGGCAAAGATTCCTGGCCGGCACCACCACCATTCAAGCCGCTGACGCCAATGGCTGGGTCGTCTCCATGACGCCCAGCGGAGGCTGGCTTCCGGCCTGCATCGCCGGCAAAACCGGCATCGGCATGAGCCAGCGCATGCAGAGTTTTGTGCTTCGCAAAGAAGAAAACCCATTCAACGTCCTGGCGCCCGGCAAAAGGCCGCGAGTGACGCTCACCCCAAGCATAGCCCTAAAAAATGGAAAACCCTTCTTGGCGTTCGGCGTTCAAGGAGGCGACGCGCAAGATCAAAACCTGTTGCAGTTTTTCCTCAACGTCGTGGAATTCGGAATGAACGCGCAAGAGGCCTGCGAAGCGCCCAACTTCAACAGCAAACAACTGCGCTCCTCCTTCGGCGGACATCAAACCGATCCCGGCAGACTCATCCTCCAAGAAGACACCCCTAACTGGGTGCAAAAAGAACTTATCGGCATGGGATATCGACTCGGCTACGAGCGCAAAACTTCAGGCCCCATTACCGCAATCCAGTTCCACCAAAAACTCGGCACCTTCCAAGGCGGCGCCAGCGATCACGGCGACGACTACGGCGTAGTCTGGTAACCCGCGCCTTGCCCGCCTCGCTTTCGTACCTACGAATTCCAAATCCATCCTTCATTATGGAACAAAAAACTTCACTTTGGAAATCTCCAAGCGAAGTAAGCGATGCCGGCAAAACAGCGGCGAACAGCGGTTCGGCCGTCTCCGCCGGCTTTCGGCAGTTTGCCAACTGCCCAATCACAAGCTACCGGTCAACAGTTGCCGGCGAGCTCGGCAAGAAAGCACGTTTCTTACTCGCCGCTGTCCCTTGGATCCCTAGCCGCTAATCACGAAACACCCCCGCTCCCGAACTTACAGAAACAGAGAAAAAAAAGCGGTTTTGCTTGGCAACACTTACAGAACATTTGGCTATTGACCAGAGTTGCCCAAAAACCGTAGTTCTCCAGCCTCCAATCACCAATCGCAAGTCATAAACCACGAATTCTCCGGCCGCTTTTGGTTTGGCCGGCATGCCAGCGCTTGGCGGCCATAACTCCCCCGCTACGAGGCGGTGGATGGCGATTGGTCGTTTTTGGAGAGCCCGCTCTAAACGCCAGCTCGTCAACCGGCAGACAGTCGGCCACGCCAAAGCGCGCTGGCTACGAAGTTGGGAAGGCTTGTTGGCGTCGTTTCTTTTGCCAACGATGGAAGAAGACAAAGCCGAGGGCAAACAGGCCGAAGACCAGGGCGTATTCTTCCGGTTCGGGGATGACTTGGCTGTTGACGACAACCCGAATCGAGCCTTCAGAACTCGCCGTGAACACGGGGGATGAAGCGTTGGCACGGAAGGTTCCCGCAAAGAAGTCGCCGATGGGTTTGTCGAGGATGCCGGCGCCAACCCAAGCCACAGAATTCCCGCTGGAATAGGACAAAGCGCTCCCAGAAACACGAATCCCCATGTCATCTGCGCCGCCGCTATCCTCATCCAAGAAAAGATGGGAAATGGTTCGGCTGCCGCTGCCGATGGTGATGGTGGGCGTGTTGGTGGCGCTGGCGGCAAAAAGATTTGTCAAGGAGCCTCCCGGAATGCTGGCTCTCACTGCAGCGATGTCGTCGGTGTTGGAACTGGAAAACAAGGGAGAGAGTTGGTTTCGGGTTTTTGGTCGTTGGGCTTTTGCAGGCACTGAATCCCCGGATGCGTGAAGCGAGGAAAAATGGATTGCGGCATTAAGCAATGACGCGTTGGCAGGGACGACAAAACTGCAAAAAGCGCGAAGAGAGCGGGAATTGGTTTTGCGCCGATTGCGAATCGGTGACTAACGAGCTGCTGTCTCTGGCTAATGCGAAGCGAGGGGATGAAAAAGCGCGAGTTTCTTTTGGAGGCTCGCTGGGCGCAAAGGTTGGGAAAGAGGAGATTTGGGGTTTGCCGAGCGGTTGGCTGAGGAGTCTCTGCGAAGGGGTATAGGAAGAGAGTTTTTCTCCGCTGTTGGTTGGGGGAGAGGGGATGTTTTTTGTGGATAGGAGGAGGGCGCAAGATGGGGAAAACGAGCATTGCGATTGGCCGGCCGCACCTTCATTTGGCGCCAACAGACGAGCAAGTAATGCCGGGGCTGGAATGATTGCCCGGCCTTTGGCAAAGTTTGCCCGTGTCTTCTCAAGTCGTTGTTGTTCCGGATAAGTTCAAAGGGACGTTGACTGCGGTGGAAGCGGCCAGAGCGATTGCGCGGGGTTGGCGCCGCGTTCGTCCGGGGGATCGCCTGGAGTTGATTCCGATGAGTGACGGCGGGGATGGTTTTGGGAAAACCATCGCTCTCCAAGAAAAAGGGCAGCGACGACGACTCAAAACAATCAACGCCGCCGGGCAGTCCATTTGGGCGCCGTGGTGGTGGGTTTCCCGATCGCGCACGGCGATTGTTGAAACGGCGAGGGTTGTGGGGTTGGCGCAGTTGCCCTCGGACAAGTTTCATCCTTTTGACTTGGATACGTATGGTCTGGGAATCTTTATTTCGAAGATTCTTGAGCGGGAGATTGTGGCAACGCTTTTGATCGGGCTGGGCGGGAGCGCGACTAATGACGGCGGTTTTGGGATGGCTCGATCGCTTGGTTGGCAGTTCCGGCGGGGAAACCGGGAATTGATTGTTCGATGGACGGATTTGACGGCGTTGGAGTCCATCGTTTCTCCGATCCGCTGGGCAAAAGGGTTGGAGGTTGTAGCGGCTGTTGACGTACGGAATCCCTTGCTTGGAGCGGAGGGCGCTTCGCGGATTTACGGGCCGCAGAAGGGATTGCGGGAAAGAGATATGCGCTCGGCGGAGGCTTGCTTGGCGCGGCTGTCTGAATGTTTCCAGAAGCAGACGGGGAGGTCGGATGCGCATCGTTCCGGTGCCGGTGCGGCCGGGGGATTGGGTTTTGGTTGTTATGCGTTTCTGGGCGGAAAATCGCGCTCGGGTTTTGAGGTGTTTGCCGAAAGCGCTCGTCTGGAGCAGCGATTGAGCCAAGCGGACTTGGTTCTTACGGGAGAGGGCGCCGTGGATCGGTCTTCTCTGATGGGGAAAGGCGTTGGACAAGTGGCCAAGTGGTGCCGCGATCATCAGAAACCGTGCATCGCGCTGGGAGGGAAGGCGTCGCAGAGTTTGGCGGCGGGTTTTTGGAAACTTTACGCCATTGTGCCGGAAGTGGCCGAGAAAGGAGAGGCATTGGAAAAGCCGCGCCCTTGCCTTTCTCAACTGGCGGAGAAAGCGGCGTGGGAATGGGGAGAGCAAGGAAAAGCGGCAAAGAAACGAAAAAGAACGACGGCCGCTAGATTCCGCGATTGGCCTTCCAAAGAAGAAAACAGCCAAGCCCTTGGAAAAGAAAGTTGGGCAGCCAGACGATGAGTTCGGGGCGCCATTCCGGCCGTGCTTCCAGACTTTGGACGAAAATCGGAAATGCGTAGTAAAGGGTTAGGAGAAGCAAGGACAGACCGATGTTGCGCCAGTGAGATCGAAGGCCCAGCGGGATGCCGACCAGGGCGAAGCTGAAGCACGCAAACGAGAAGGCGATCTGATGATGGATTTGCACTTTGACGGGCGTCACAATTTCCACTTTCTTCCGGTTGTCGGTAGCGGACTGCGTCGTCGTTTCTTCGGCGTTCATTCGGATGTCTAGTTCGGTTTGGAGCTGAGACCAAGTCATGTGGCTGATTTTCGGCTTGCGGCGCTGGTCGGAACGATCCTGAATCTGGATCGTCTTGGAGTGCCATACGCCCAAAACTTCCAGCAATTGCCAGTCGTCTTCTCCCCGATGGCGAACCAGCCCGGTTGCATTGGTTAATGTGATCTGGAGACGGCGGTTCTCGTTGTCGACATCGAGGCGGCCAAATGGAGCAGTGTGATCGCCGACGATCTTGCCATCCGAGAGTTCGAAGACGCGGACTTCTTGAAGCACGTCACCGTTTTTTGTGCCGATGTAAACATAGTAGCCGGGAATTTCTTCAATCAAATCGCCTTCGGTGAGCCAGTTGGCTGCGGCCTGAAGGTTGACGCCGTGGATAAGCTCCTTGCAGGCGTCTCGGCAAAGCGGGCCGATGCGAAGATTGATCATTGCGCAGACGCCGCTCAAAATCAGGCTTAATACGATTACCGGAAAGGCGACGTGCAACAAACTGACGCCGCTAGAACGCAACGCCGTCAACTCTTGGTCGGCGCAAAATCTGCCGAAAAAAAGCAGCACCGCCGTGAGCAGGCCGATGGGAAGGGCAAACGCCAAGAGGTAGGGGAGCAAAAGTCCGAGCGCCTTCAAAACCAAAGCCAGCGGCGCTTGCTGGTTGACAAGCAAGGGGACGATTTTTTTAAGCACGTTCCCAAGGAGCAACACGAAAGTGAAGACCGCCACGGCCAACAACAAGGTTGCCAAAACTTGCTTGGTAATATAAATGTAAATGGTGCGCATCCGCTCCTTAAATTTTTGCGCAACTCGGCCTTTATTCAAGCAAAAAGGCGTTCCCGGCCGCGCCCGGTTCAAAAAAAGAGTTGGAATGAAGGAGGGAAGGATGCATAATTGAAGAAATTTTGAGTGGCCATTTTGAAGGAAAAAGCCCAATCTTTCGTTAAAAAGCAAAAGCAGGTGTTTTATGAGCCAGTATCCCGCCGTCAAATGTCCGACCTGCCAAAAGCCAGGTCAATGGTTGGAAGAATCTTATGGACCGTTCTGCTCTGCTCGGTGCAAAATGATTGACTTGGGAAAATGGTTTGACGAAGAAATGGTGATTAAAGAGCCTCTTTTCCGGGAAGGTTCAGCCGAGAATTCCGGCGATTGGCCAATCAACGACGGCCGCCAGCAATCGCAGTGAAATGATCCGAGTCCTTCCAAAGCCGGCAGTTCAAGGTTGCAATCGCCCGCCGACGTTGGCTATGAATCCGCCATCGCAAGTATGAACTTGAATGACACTCAAAAGATCGCCGTGCGGGAATGGATCGACGCCGGGTTGGATCTTTCCAAAATACAGTCCCAATTGAGCGCAGAGTTCGGCATCCGCTTGACTTACATGGAAGTCCGATTCTTGGTGGACGATTTGGGGATCATGCCGCGGGATGCCGAAACTGCGGTTTCCGACGGAGCCTCCGATTTGAATGCTCCTTTGTCCGGAGATTCGCAGTCCAATGCTCCCGCCGCCGGCGTTTCCATCACGGTCGATCAGATTACTCGAGCCGGCGCCCTTGCCAGCGGCCGTGTGACGTTCAGCAACGGCAAAGGCGCGGCTTGGAGTCTTGATCAACTGGGGAGGCTGGGATTGTCCCCCGACGAACCAGGATACAAGCCGCCCCAAGAGGAGGTTATGAACTTCCAAGTGGAACTTCAGAAAAAGCTCTCCAGTTCGCGGCTGTGATTCCCGCGATGCGGGCGAAAAAAACCGCATAAGCGGCCTTGCCAAACGAAAGAGTGTTGACTTGAAAGATAGAATTGGTTAATTTACCGCTTTCGTTGCAAAACAAAGAAGATAATCTTATGGCTAAAATTGTTCCCTTAATCAGTTCCGGGGTCGCAGGCCCGCTTGGCGTGTTGCATCTTCCCCGTTTATGGCAGAAAGTCTCCCTCGAAGCCGCCGGCAAACTGGCCGACGGCTATCCTTGTTGCGGCGACGGCTACGACCAAATGGTTCTAGCCGGGCTGGGCTTGGAGAAAGAGGCAACCTTGGACTACATCTGCAACTCGAAGCCCACCTATCCGCAGTTCGAAGCGTGGATCAAGCAGCAGGAAGGCGCGAAGTTGGATAAAGGTTCCATTACCAGCTTGAATGCCGCCATTGTCGGCTACATCCATGCCGAAGACACGCGGAAGTCAATTCTCGACGCCAACGGGATCGAGGACGGCCCGGATGCGCCGCACGACGCCGTCAATCTGAACAATCTTGACGATTGGCTGGAGTTCTACGAAGCGGAAATCAAATGACCTCGCCGCGCATCCGTCAGCGAGGATGAATCAATCGTGCCTGAAAAGTGGACGCGTTGATGACCACATAAGGCTGGCGCGAAACGACGAACTTCGTTGCCTAGATTCCGCCGCCGCCTTCTAATTTTGCTGGCGCTTTTGGTTGACTTGGCGGCTTGCGCCGGTCATTTACTGCTCGGTTTTTGTGGTTGCGCGCCGATGACCTTCGTGGTCTCGGCGCTTTTGTCGGTCTCTTTGAATTCTGGCCTACTCGTGCCGAAGTCTGTAAACAGCGCCGATCTTCTCATTGTTTTTTTGAAGTCGCCGCGTCCCGGCTTTGTGAAGACGCGTTTGGCCGGCCGTCTCGGCGCTGAACCGGCCTGCGAGGTTTACCGCAACTTGGCGGCGGCGCTCTTGAAACGCCTCAAGCCTTATCCCAACGTGGAACTCCGCATTTCTCCGGATGACGCCGCCGCTTCCCACTCGGATTGGCTGCTTCGAGACTGCTGGCGCTGCCAAGGGCAAGGAGGAGGAGATTTGGGAAGCCGTCTAACCCGCGCGTTTGGCGAAAGCTTTGCCGCCGGCCGACGCAAAGTCATGGCGATCGGTTCGGACTGTCCGTATGTGGAACCAACTCACCTGCGCGATGGATTTGAGCGGTTGATCTCGGCGTCGGTGGTTTTAGGTCCGGCATTGGACGGAGGATATTGGCTGATCGGCATGAATCGTTATTTGCCTTCGTTGTTTGAAGGGATTTCTTGGGGCGCCGCCGAAGTGCTAGAGCAAACCTTGCAACGAACGGCGGCGCTTGGCGTGCAAGCGGCAATGCTGGAAACGCTGGAAGACGTAGACGATTGGGAAAGCTGGCAACGTTACTTGAAGACAAAACGCAAAATGAACGACGGTTCGCCCTGAATGGAATGCGCCCAAAAACGCATCCCTTTGAGGAGAAAAATTACGAATTGCGATTGGGAGTTTTTGATTTTTTGCACACGATTGCCGAGGAGAAAAGGGAAAACAAAGGAACGCCCGCGGTTTTGTCTTTCTCTCGTTCCATTCGTTATGCTTCTCTGTTATCCTTCCCCAGCCCGCCATTTCCCTGAACTGCGCTGACAAAGAAAAACCTCGCTTCCCAAATTCTAAAGCGAAGTTAAAAATCCCATCCCCGTTTGCAGACAACGGCCGCCAGTTCAACTGCGGATCCCAAGCCACTTGGCCGCAAATCAATAGCCGCCAAATCCTTGGCCGCTGACTCGCCAATCACAAATCGCTGGCTACAAAGTGGCGGCTGGTTGGCGTTTTCGTTGCATTCGGCGGCGATGAAAGAAGACAAAGCCCAGCGCAAACAGGCCGAAGACCAGGGCGTATTCTTTTGGTTCGGGGATGATGGTGCCGCGATGAAAGCGAAGCTGCACCGAGCCTCGACTATTGGCCGCAAAACCGGGTCCTGTGTCGGACAGCCCCGCTTGATTGTTGAAAGTGAAGATTCCATCCGTGGATCCCGTCTCAAACTCGCTGAAAGGCTTGGCCAAAATGCCCGCTCCGCTCCAAGCCGAAGCGTCGTTGTTTTCATAGCGAAACGATCCTCCGCTGACCCGAATGCCAAGATCATCCCGGTAAAAGTTGCCGGTGGTAGTCCCATCCATAAACAGGTGCGAGATGGTTCGGTTTCGGTTGGCGTTGTTGCCGGTCTTGAAGGTGATGGTTGGAGTTGTGGCGGTTGTGAGGTTGGTCAAGACATTGGCCACGTACCAGCGGTCGCGGGAAGAGATGGCGTTTTGGTTGGTAATGGAAGAAAGGGCGAGGTGCTGGTTGTTGGGTTCGGTGCCGGCATAGAGGTCTCCGCCATTGTCATCCACTTCCCAAGTGTCGCGGCGATGCCGATTGGCGTTGCCGCTAGAAGAGTTGCGGACGGAGTAAAGTGTTCGGGCGGTGCTTGTGCCGGAGAAAATCCAGAGAGTTTGGTTGGTGTTGTCACGGCTTTGGTAAATGTCGATGTACAACTGCGCTTGGCTTTGCTCCAGCGGCGCCAAGGAAAACAAAACCGTTGCTACGAAGGCGCCAAAAGCCAAAGGCTTACGGCCTGCGGGGGGGGGGGGGGGGGGTAGATTTTACTTTCATGATGGTCGATAAATTGATTTAGTTCAAAATACTTCTCCTATTATTCCACTCTGTAAAACAAACGATGCAAACAATAATCCCCTTTTTCCGGCGTTTGTCAACTCAAAAAATGAAAAAAGTTTTCTTTTTTTTGCGGTGGAGGGAGGGTGGAGAGAGTTTGGGGTCTTGGCGGGCTGGGAATTGGGAATAGCGGTTTAGGCAATTCTGGGTTGGGAGTTTGTTCAAAACAGCGGAAGTGAGGAAAGGGGCGCAAAATCACTGGCTGTTTGGCATTGAGGGCGACGGTTGTGCCGGAGGAATTGGAATGCGAAGTGGGGAGTTGAGATTGGGAAAGTTGGGAATTGGGCTGTTTTTTCATTCGCTTTTGAATGCGGGCGGGAGCGGTCTTTTCCGCTCTTCCAGAAGTTTGCATGGATTTTTGGCTTTTACGAAAGGGCGCTTCGCTTCTAAAGTGAACCAGTGATTGCGTTGCTTGACTACGGGTCGGGGAATCTTCGGAGCGTTCACAAAGCCTTAATCGCCGCCGGAGCAAAAGTTGGGTTGGTTCGCGCTCCTGAAGATTTTGCGGCGGGCTATCTGGGAATGGTGTTGCCGGGGGTCGGGGCATTTGACGACTGCGTTTCCGCTCTCCGAAAGCAGGGGCTTTGGTCTTGCGTTTTGGATCATATTCGAGGCGGAAAATGGTTTCTCGGCATTTGCGTCGGCTACCAAGTCTTGTTTGAACGGAGCCGTGAGTTCAACAGCCGCGCGTCCGGTTTGGGCGTTTTCAAGGGGAGCGTGGTGCGTTTTCCAGCCGGCAAAGCGCTGAAAGTGCCTCATATTGGTTGGAATCAGTTGGAAATCCGCCAACCGGAATGTCCGTTGTTTCAGGGAGTGCCGGATCGAAGCGCCGCCTACTTCGTGCATAGCTATTATCCTGAGCCTGCCGACGAGGAAATTGTTTCCTGTCGAACCGAATACGGGCTGCGGTTTGCTTCGGCGGTTTGGCGGGACAACGTTTTTGCCACGCAGTTCCATCCGGAAAAGAGTCAGGCGGTGGGGATGAGAATGCTGCGAAATTTTACGGCTTTGACGAAAGGTTCCTGAATCCATTTTTCTGCTTGCCTTCTCTTGTCAAGCGTGCTATAAATGCTTTCGGTTTAACCAACGACGGAATAGAAATTCGAATAGAAATCAGACAGTTATGGCACACGAATTACCTACCCTTCCTTACGCAACGGACGCCTTGGAACCCCATATCGACGCCCGAACCATGGAGATTCACCACGGCAAACATCACGGCACTTATGTGACGAAACTCAACGCCGCGCTCGAAGGACGCCCGGAATTGGCAAGCAAATCCCTCTGCAATCTGCTCCGCGGATACTCTCTCATCCCGAAAGACATCCGCAACGCCGTGCGCAACAACGGCGGCGGCCACGCGAATCACTCCTTTTTCTGGCAAATTCTCGGACCCAACGCCGGAGGCGCGCCCGCCGGCTCCTTGGCCGAAGATATTCAGGCAACCTTTGGCAGCTTTGACGCCTTCAAAGAAAAATTCGAAGCTGCCGGCATTGCCCGGTTCGGCAGCGGATGGGTTTGGCTGTTCGTCAACCGAAAGGGCCAATTGGAAATCGACTCTTCTCCCAATCAGGATAATCCCATCATGTACGAAAAACCGATGATTTTTGGCGAGGGAGAGGCGTTAGGCTTGCCCAATCAGGATAATCCTCTCGCTGGGAAACCGGGGATTCCCGTTCTGTGTTGCGACGTCTGGGAACACGCCTACTACCTCAAATACCAAAACCGCCGTCCCGAATACCTCAAAGCCTTTTGGAACGTGGTGAATTGGGACGAAGTCGGCAAGAGATACGAGGACGCAAAAGCTGAGGCATTAGCACGGATTGGCTCGCGACCCGGCGGAACGGAAAACGCAAGCTAATCTCGAACGCGCCGCAAAATTGCCGAACGGCGGCAACACAAGTTGAAAACGCCGGCGTTTGTCTAGGTAATCAGAGATTCCGGGCATTTTCTGGAGCCGTTTCCATTCTCCATCGGACGGCGCGAAAGCTTTTTCTCGCGCCCGCGCGGCAATGGCGCCATATTTCTGAATGGCGCGCGTCGCGCTCTCGTCCATGCCGAAGCAATGGTGCGGAGGGTTGGGTTCGGATGGTTTCCGGGGAGAGCGCCATCAGCTTCAATAGAAAGGCGATCTATGGTTATCAAGTCAAAAGCAATTGAGGTAAGACAGAGCGATTTTCGACTCTTCAGCACCAGCCTGAGTGTCGGAACACTGTTGTCAGAAGGCTTCTATTCGGTTGAACCGCTGAATCCGAGAGATCCAAAAACAGGCAAATATCAGCGCGAGTTGATTCCGGGGCGGGCGGAAGAAATTGGCAAGTATGTTCTTCGCGCGTTGAAGAACAAAGACTTCTTCATGCCAACTTCGATCCTTCTCGCCACAGAGAATCGCGTGGATTATGACGAGGCATCTGGAACGATTTCCTTTGACACGGACAAGAAGAAAAATGAGGCGGACAAGGAAAGGATCGGCCCGTTCAGCGTGGTGGACGGCCAGCATCGGCTTGGAGGCATGCGAAAAGCAATTGAACTTCTCAGGGAAGTGCCTAAAACACGCCGGGAGAGCAAGATGCACGCTGAATGGGTTGGCGTCACGGTGGAGGACGTTGAGAACATCGAAATGAACGTTCTTCTCGTTGACGGCATCGCCAAAAGCGAGCAGTCGAATGAGTTTTTGGTGGTGAACACCACGCAGAAGACATTGGATAAAAACTTGGTGTGGGAGCTTCACAGCAACGCCATCAAGGAATCGAAAGACGGCAAAATCAATCGGACGTTGCCGGCGCAGACAGAGAAGGAAATCAAGCTGGAAAAGAATCCAGATGCAGAGGAAATCTTGGCCCACTTGAATCAAGAGGGGTCGCCTTGGCACCGCAGGATTCGGATGGCGCATGATAAAGTTCCGAAGGGCAAGCGCATCTTAAAGAAGTCGAGCTTTGCAAATGTAATTAAAAAGTCCGTTCTTAACAAGGATCGACTAGCTGAGGATTTGGATGAGTTGAAGGAGTCTTTCTTGAATTACTGGAAGGCGGTGGACAAAGTTCTGCACCCGACTGAAGGGCAGAATGTGGACACGCTCTGGCTGATTAACGGAGCGGGGGTGTTCAGCGCGTTTTTCAATGATCTTTTCGAGTGCTTGCACAATAAGGGATTGCCGTACACCATCGAGAATTTTGAAAACTACCTCAGAAAAGTATTCGAAGAATACAAAGGAGAACAAAGGATTGACACTTGGCAATTCTGGCAAAGGGGATCGACTGGAGGCAGAATGAATCAGGCTATTTTCACATACATCCGACAATCCCTGCAACGCGCGTTGCGCGAGGTGCGGATTGCTGAATCTAGCTAAACAACACCCCATCGCGACCATAATCCTGTTGGTTCGCTGGCGGGCTTTTTTTTGATACACTGGGGTGATTCGGCCGTTTTAGTAAACTGGAGACGCTGGTGGTAACTCCTTCTCGGATGTCGTTTCCAGATTCCCGTCAGTTGTTCGGGGGCGATTTTTCTTTTTCTAAAAGTGAACTGTCGGGCAAGTAGGATTTTGTGGAGTGGAAAATTAGGATCAGATATTGAAGTCTGCATTTACCCGGCAGGCGAATTAGCTGGTGGTTATTTACATGCCGGTGGAAATTGTAAACTTCATTCTTTGTAACGCCGATAAAGCGCTTTAGAAGAAAGTTCAACTTCTGCCTCAGAAACAAAGACCTGATAGGATGTTGCAAGAAAAAGGGAATAATAGGACGTCAATAAGAAAAAAGACAAAATTCGAACAACCCGTTCTCAACCAACAGCTCAATTAAAGTGAACACCTGATGATTCATGATCTATTACTAACAAAGCACTCATCAATATACAAATCAATGTAATAATCGGGACTCGAATCACTCGGTGAGGAAAGAGTGCCGTCAACAACCCAAGCATAAGGGAGGATCCGAATAAGAAGTTCCCATCCAAATTCAAATTTCAAACCATTCATCAGAGACTGCACTGCTCTCATTATTCACAAACGTGAATATGACACACCCTTCTTGGTAAAGACCATTAGTCCAACTTAAAGGATTCCAAATGACAAAATAGTCGGACCAATAAAAGGGTAAATCCCAGTCAAACGTAAACTGCGTTGAGGAGTATCGTCAATCACGCCGTTTAAACTCACGGAATTAACAGTTGGCATAGAATTTTGTGCTTGGGTTTGATTAACCGGCGCCGTGAACAGCCGGATCCCGACAACAGCGGCCGCAACGACAGCCGTCAAACCATGAATTGATAGAGCGTTAATATCCATGCCTTCAGGAACAGCGATTCTCGGAAGAGATGCAAAAGTTTTTAAAAGCATTTTCCGAAAAAGATTCCATCGGTAAAATTAGAGCTGAATGTTGAAGTTGACAAACCGGAATTTTGAATGGGTGAGGAATCTTTCAAATGAATCGGCTTTTTATAGTCGGAGCATTCAAATTCGCTGACGGATTTTTGCGGGGCGGTTCTTGCCGGTTGTCGTTGGCAAAGACTTGCTCAGCGATTTCTGACGGCCATTTATTTTCCAAGCTTTTTATATTTTTTACAAGAGGCTTGCTTCAAAATGGCAGATTGTTATTATGGCTTTGGCATCCCATGCACATTCTAGATTATCTCGTCTTGATTGGCTACTTTGGCGTGGTTCTTCGCATTGGACAATTGGCGATGCGCCGTGTCAAGAAGCAGGAAGACTATTTTCTTGGCGGAAGGTCTTTCGGCCGGGCGGTTCAAGCCTTTGCGGCGTTTGGCGCTGGAACCGGTTCCTCCGATCCGGTCAACACTGCCCGCACGAGTTTTACCAGCGGCATGAGCGGTATCTGGAGCACTATGTCTTGGCTCTTCGTCACTCCTTTTTACTGGATTGCCGCCACTTGGTATCGGCGAATGCGGCATCTGACACTCGGCGATTGGTTTGTGGAGCGCTACGAATCCAGGCCAATGGGCGCCGCGTACACTGCTTTCGGCATCCTGTTTTATATGATTTACGGCTCTATGTTGTTCTCAGCAATCGGAAAAGCGGCCGCTCCGCTTCTCGGCGACTCCGTGTCTTTTCTGGGGCGCGAAATGGCGTTAGAATACGTGTTAGTTCCCGTCATTGCGATTGTCGTAGTTCTTTACGGCGCCTTTGGCGGGTTGTCGGCGGCTTATTGGACCGACGTGTTGCAAGGAGTCTGCATCGTCGTCTTGTCGGTTTTGTTGATTCCTTTCGGCCTGAGCGCCTTGGTGGAACGGTTCGGCGATCCCTCCAGCCAAAGTTTATTAGATGGATTTGCCATTATGCGCGAGCAGTTGCCGGAATCGATGTTTGCCCTCGTGGGGTCGGCCAACGCCAGCGAATTCCCGCTTTACCGAATTGTGGCGGTCACGGTGATTTCCTTGATCGGCATCGTAGTGTTGCCGCACTTTATCGCCACCGGCGGAGGATCGGCTAAATCAGAGACGGACGCCCGCATCGGTTTGGTGGCCGGCAATCTGGCCAAGCGTTTTTGCACCGTCGGCTGGGCGCTTACGGCGCTCATTCTTCTCGCTTTGTTCGCCGATCACACAGAGGCTATGTCAGACCCAGACAAGGCTTGGGGCATTGCTTCCCGCGAGCTGCTCCCGCCGGGACTGCGCGGATTAATGCTCGCTTGTCTCTTGGCTGCTCTAATGAGCTCGGTGGACTGCTACATGCTCGTTTCTTCCGGTCTGTTGATCCGCAACGTTTACGTTCCGTTCTTCAACCCCAAAGCCTCCGACGCCCAATGCCTGTCCTTAGCTCGAATTACAGGCGCGGCCGTCATCTTAGGCGCCGTCCTCTTTTCTTGGTCCATGATGGACGTCTTCAAACAACTTCAACTCACTTGGATCGTGCCGATGCTTTTTGCCGCTCCCTTTTGGGCGGGCATGTATTGGCGAAGGGCGACCACAACGGCCGCCTGGATCACTATTGGATTTACGACAACCGTCTTTTTCCTCATCCCGTGGCTCCTGCCGATCGCGTTGCCGGAACTGAAGTCTCACTCTCAATTTACCCAATCTACTCACCTAATCACCACCACTGCCAGCCGCGAAAGCACTCCGGCAGACCTGCGCCGCCGCCAATCCGAAATAAACGCTTGGGACGCAGCAGCAATCGCCGCGCAAAAGGCCAACACGCCCGAAGAGCGAAACAAGGCGCTGTCCGCCTTGGGAAACCGTCCCAAGCCCCTCCTTTTGGGAGAGCCGGTGGTAACCGAAGTGAACACTAGGGGCGGACAAGCAATCTATTGGTCAGACGGCGTTTTCTCGGCGGACAAACTTCAACTGCGGGAAGTGTCGCGCGAAACCCAAGGAAACACAGAAATTCTCGTCCAAGCCTACGACGGCCCGATGATCGGGCGCGGCAACTTCAAACTCGACTTCCTAATCTACGACCTCCTCGGCGTCCATATGCAACGTCAACCCGACTCCATGCTGGCCGCCATGGAACTGCCTCCAAAAATCATCGCTCCCTTCTTAGTGATGATCCTTTGCAGCCTCCTCACACGCCCCAACGGCAGAAAAGCATTGGACCGCTACTACGCAAAAATGAAAACCCCCGTTCAGCCGGATCCGGAAACAGACCGTCAAGCTCTGGCCTCCGCCATGCGACATCCGGAGAAACTGGAATCTCAAAAACTCTTTCCCGGCTCCAATCTCGAATTCTCTCGTCCAAAAGCGGGAGACGTCATCGGCTTTCTGGTAACCTTCGTCCTCTGCTTCCTCATCATCGCCTTTGCCCTCTGGATCGCCAGTCTCGGTTAGGGGGCGTCACCCCAATGGCGGCGCTTTAACGAGATGTGGCGAAAATTCCTTTTTTTCATCAGTAAAACCGCCACTAAGCCGCCTCAGAACACTTATTGAGCCTCCAAAAGGCCCCAAAGCCAGAAATTCCCCAGCCAACAAACTGCGTCAATACGAGATTTTTGCCCGCCAATCCCACAGCGAATTCTGCTCACCGCTTGATTGTTGAAGAAAGAAATCCCGCCCACAACAAGCGTCGACCGCCAATTCTTCGTCGAATTCCCTTTGCCATTTGACTGTCAACCGCGGCAAAAGCTTTCTTTTCGCAACGGCCAAGGCGGCATTTCCTCTTCCGAATTTCCTCTGTTGCGCTTTTTTGCGGATTTTGTCGTTGCCAGCAAATTTTTCTTAACTTTTTTCCTTTTTTTCTCTTTTTAGGGATTGACACGTTGCGGCGGAGCGATTAGAAACAAAGAGATTTTTGACCGGAACAGTTATGAAACAGTATATTAATATTAAACGAAGTTTCTCTTTATTGGCCGCCGTCGTCTGCCTTTGCGGGGAGGGGGGGGGAGCGAAGCCCAAGCGCAGTTGATCCTCGATGTCTATCCCAGCCAGGATAGCACCAACCAAACTCTTTGGATCTTCTCCGGCACCGGCACCGCTCGTGGCACCGGCACCGTCCGAACAGGATCCAATACTTTCGACTCCGGAGACACTTTTGAATTTGTAGAGAATAGCGGAAACATTTTCGACGCCAACAAGCCCAGCGACGTCAACTTCTCTCTTTCTCCCTTGTTCTCCAGTTCCAACACCAAAGATATCGCTTCGGTGAACGCCCGAATTCCGGGCGGCGGCAAGACCAACATCACCTTTGCCGCCAGCGCGACGAACACCCCCACCATCACCATCGGCAGCGGCAACCGAACCATTTCTCATCTCTTTATGGATGAAGATAACAATCAACGAGATGATTTTGGAATTCGTGTCTCCGGAAGCAACTTGTCTTATTCCAGCGGGGCGTCTTCGGCTTGTTTGCCCTCGGCTTTGTGTTCTTCCATCGCCATCGGCAAAAGAAACGCCACGCAGCGGCGCCAGTCAGTAGTCATTGAGCCTGCGAATTGGTTTCCCCAATCTATAGGGTAAGCGGCTCGCAGCCATTTGTCCCTGTTTCGACGGAAAGTCTGAGGCCAACGAACGGTAAATCAGGAATCCGGCTCGGTTTCTTCCGCTGATGTCTCATGGTCTTTTGCCCGACGCAGAAAGCACCCAAGCGCCAAAAAATCATACACCCCGTGGGCAACAATCGGAGCGAGAAGATTTCCCGCCGTCTGCCAAACTACGCTGAGATAGATCCCGATGCAAAACGCGGCCGCAAAATAGCCCTTCGTCAATGCATGGCAAGCGGCAAACAGAAAACTCGCCGCCAAAACGCCGACCGCAGGAGCCGTGTGAACCGAAAGACCGCCCTGCAACACCGCTCGAAACAAAACCTCCTCCCCAACGCCGGCAACCGCCGACAAAAGAGCGATGGAAAACCACGACTCCTTCCCGAAACATTGCCGAACCAACGAATCGCAACAATCCCGAATCTCCGCAAAAAGCGGATGTTCCGACCGAAGAATCCAGCCCAGAAAAGCCAGCATTGGAAGAACGGAAACCAGTCCGATCCACGAGCTTTTTGCTTCCCATTGGAAGTCGGCAAACAAAGGAACGCCCAAGCACCAAGCCAACAACCAAGCAATTACTAACAGCGAGCCTTCCAACAAAATCGCCCACCAAAAAAACGACGAATCTTGCTTGAAACTACTGCCGCTCCCATCTTTCGATTCCTCAGCCACTTCCTTAAAAGAACAAAACTTGCCAAGATTCAGGGGAAGGCTCAAGACGCCAGCAAAGGCGTAAGTAAACAAACCTTCCGGCACGGCAGCCATTCGCTCGGCCTTCAAACGGGCAAGTGTCTTTTCCATTCCCGCTCCTGAAACTCCAGCGGAAGTTGCTGCTGAAAATGGTTTGTCTGCTTAACGGAAGGAAGTCGCGTTTTGCGCTGATTCTCGCAAATTTGCCGGAGAGGACGGTATGCTGCTCCAATCCACCGCTTTTTCGGTTTTTACGGAAAGATCGTCTGCGGCGGCGCTGTCTAGCCAATGTTGAATTACAAGGTTCACAATCGCGCCGGCAAAGGTAAAGTAGCGACGCTTGCTCCTTGTCTTCTCGTAGGGAATGGCGTCCGCGCCAGAGATTGCTTTCCGAACTTCGAACGCAAACCGTCCGACGTCCCTCCATCTATCGGCCGTCGTAAAGATGCTTGCCTCCGCCGCCTCAAACAGCCGGCACCAGAGAGCAACGGCAACGAAAACGTCCAAACCGTACGGCCCGTCTCTGGAGAAATTCAACCGAACTTCTTCGCCTCGTCTGCCGGTCGATTTGACCCGAAGCTGCCAGTTCTCTACTCGGATCGTCTCGGAACGTTTGCCTCCGAATCGGAATATTGCTCCCTTTTTCAACTTGAACAAATTGACCCGTGGAACTGAACCCAGCAGTTGGTCATTGCAGATCAAGCCCACCGTGGATCCGCCGAGCGGAAAATTTTCCCAGATGAGATTGTTTTCCAAGTTTCCACAAACCATCAGCGGCGCCGTAGCGATTCTTGAACTCCTGTCGCTGGATTAAGCCGCGCTCTCCCAGTCTCGCCAAAATCTTATCCACAGATTCTCTGCTCAAATCAAGGCGATGGCAAACTTCCTCGCACATGTCGGCGTGCGCGTAAAAGCGCTTGTTGCGCCACCGCTCCGAACAAATCAAACGGCCCTTGCGACTCGTTACAAGGAAGCGTGGGGTCAGCCTTGATTTTATGCCACCGCTCCGAACAAATCAAACGGCCCTTGCGACGGCATCCTCCCGCTTGCCGCCAAAGACAAAAGTGCCGAAAACGGCCGTCTCACGAAGCGAACCCACCAATCTCGCGGAATGCAAATTTGCAAACGCCAAAAGCTTCCGCTACGACGCTTTTTTTCATCAAGCCTTCCAGAATCATCGCCGCTTCCCGCGCAGTCGCCCGTACTCTAATGCTTCCGTCCAAAGGCCAAACAGCGGGAAATTTGAGCAAGTCTGCCTCCACGTTTTTCCCGAAAAGAAAAGCACGCATGTCTTCTAACCGGCCAATGATGACCGAAAGCGCAACCGATTGAATTGGCCTTTTTGTACACTGTTGTAAACGAGGAAACAAAATTACTGCCATCTACCCCCGCTGACTATTGTAAAGCAAGTGGACTTCGCCAAACATCCAACCAAGTCACCTACAACTTTGTCCGCTTTATGGAAAACGGCGCCAAAATCAAACGCTCTCCGCTTAGCAATAACGTGGTCTCTTTCATGGAACGGCAGCCATGCCTGCACAATCTGAATTGCCGAAACAAAAACAGACCACGACCCATCGCCGGGATTCAATTCAAACAGGGCAAGAAAGCGCTTTCTTCCCAGATGAAAACATATCACACTAACATCGCTAGAATACAATGTTGCTTGCGTCAGAGGTTGTTTAGTTTGGAGGCGCATGTAGTTTTAGAACATTATTCAGCTAACACAAACTTTGAAAATCCCTTGCGATCAAAAGAGTTTAGAGGAAAGGCTTCGTTTTCTCCAACACAATCGGAATCGGCAATCCAGCTTGGTTTATCGAGGTGAGTTGGATGGAGAGCGCTTGACTGGCCGGAATGGATTGTTTGAGGATCAAAAGAGTTATTTGTCTTTGGGCTGGTTGGTTGCGGAGGATTGGGAATGGTGGTTAGATTACAAGGGAGGCGTTTTAGGATTGTTGCTGGCGCTGGTGGTTTTCTAGTATTGAGGGGCAGGTGTTTTTGGGGTGTTTGTCTTGGGGTTGATTGTAGTTGTGGGGGTTAGATTATGAGGGATGTGTTTTGGGGGCGTTGTTTGCCGCCATGAACGGATGGCTCGGCGCACCACTTGGCGGCGAGTTGGCGAACGGCTTGGTAGGTGGTTTCATCAAAGCCAAGCAGATTGCAAATTATAAGTTCGTCCAGCAAGGCGCGGGTTTTATCGCTGTCGGCAAGGTAAGCGGGCAGGAAGTGTTGGTTTTTGAACTGGTCAAAGATGGCTTTGGCGTGCTTTATCTGCGCTGGGGTCAAGGCCCGAAAGTCTAATACCGGCAAGGTCTCAATGGCGAGGCGGCTGATCCTGTATCTGCCGGGTTGTTGGCGGTTGCCGTGCCACCAGAAGAGGAGCAAGCCCAAAGTGCTGTTGCCCTAAATGGGAAAGGCTTATGGCACGGTGTTGACACTAACGGAACTTGCCAAAAACGAGTGCGAACACGATGAACTCCATAAAGATTACGTCAAGTTTGTCCAAGCGGGAGGCAATGCGCGGGAATCTTTTTTCCATTGGCGGAAAGGGGCGCTTTCCTTCGTTGTGTTTCTTATACCTCTCTCGAGCAGATGCCCGGCAATCTCCACGGCTGCTCTTCCACGAAGAACAACTGCCGGCTCCCATCCTATCGCCGGGGCCGTTGTCGGTTCGGGTTGCCTTCCCTCATAAACAAGATCCTCCAACAACGGCGCTTGGGCATGCTTTTCTTAGCCGGCGCCATAGCTGGCGATCTGCGGGCGCTTGTCCCGGCGACAAAGAAAACTTCCTAGCCGTGCGGTCGTCCGCAACAACCTTAGGCATCTTCGCCATCGACTGCGTCCTGTTTTTAGAGGGCGCCAGTCCCATTGCGCTGTTTCCTTCCACTGTTTCTGCAATGGGCAGTGAGAAGGCAAGCACAGCCGCGGGCCAGTGTTCTCAGCTTTCTACGATGTTTTTACGATGGCATCAGATGGCGTGGAGCGAGCGCTTGGCAAGCTGGGATGCGCCCTTCTTCCCCCGTTGCCCCGGCAAATACGGCGCTATCCGTCAATATGGTTCTTCGGTTCACTCCATATATTCTAAACCTCAGGGACGGTTGGGCTGTCACTGCTGGGTGTTGCGACGTCGCCAAGGTTGCTGTTGTTTGTCGTTGCCTCATCGTTGTCGGCGCCTTGTCTGACCCGCCCGCAAAAGACTTCCCATGCGCCCCTCCGGGAACATCAAGTTGGCTTTCCTGTCGCGCCAGAACAAAAGCGGATCCATCGCTCTTTGTCCAATCTCGACCAAGCAACGAAAACCTTAGATCCTATCATGGCAAGGATCCTATGCCGCCCGATCCTCAATCATAAACATCTCTGACGGCGCCGCCATCCGGCCACCGCGCAAAGAAGGGCAACCGAAGGCCTCCGTGTTCCCCCTTTGCCCTCGCCGCGCCGGCTTCTCACGGCCGGAGTTTTTCTGTCCGCGGAACGGCGTCTAAACTATTCTCTGAACCATTCAAGCGGTTAGGATGGTTTCCGCAAGCATTCCAGGCGCAACCCCAGTTCTCCCTCCTTATAGAACTCCGCAACGGCATTCCCAGAGGCTTGCTCTCCCCCCAATCCCCAGCGCCCTGTCGGTTTTGTCATTCGCCGCGCCCCAATTTCCTCGCTCCCCCCTTTCTTATCCATCGCCAATGCGAAAGCACCAGATGTCTTCGGGGCAAGAACACCCCATTCACAAAGGGATAGGCGCAGGAAAACGCTCTTCATAGTCGATGAGAGCGTCGGCAAATGAAGCGCCTGGCTAATGTTGTGGACGCTAGTCCATGCGCTTGGCCGGCACCTTGGTTTAGCCAAATGCCGGCAACAGCAACTCCCGCCAAACCCCAATGGCCGCTGTTGGCGTTGGAGAAAGGAAGGGAGTTCCGCGCGGTGGCAACAGCAACTCCCGCCAAACCCCAATGGCCGCTGTTCTCCTATCTATAATTCTATCAAAGTGATCGCTTGCTTTTGTTTTCATGATGACTGAAGAAATCCATGGTTAGAGTTGTCGTTTTGTCGCTTGTCGAAATTGTGCTTATGAGCATTGGACATCCATCACCAGCAAAGTATGAGAGTTCGATCCGTCGTCGCCTTTTTGCTCCTTGACTTGAAAAAACGATCTTTTGCTCAAACTGCCTCGTAGAAGAATTGTAAATCCAATCTAGCTGTGGTACGGTGAACACGTAGATTTAGATTTGAAGCGGCTGGTTTTATGTATGCAAACTTCGTAAATCGGTTGTGATTCGACATTTGATGCAATTGCAATCAAAGCGATGCCGAGTGAGTCTCTTTTAACTTTGAATAATGTTGAAGATATTTGTGTCTGGTACTTTCTTTAATGTGAACACTTTTCTTTTTTGACGGTGCGCGCACGTGTGACCCTCGTCGAGAAACCAATCCCCCATCTTCAACGAGTTTCGCAACACTCTATTGAAACTTTTGGTGGTGATTGCCATTATCGCCATTCTTGCGGGAATGCTGTTGCCGGCGCTTTCCCAAGCCAAAGAAAAAGCCAAGCGAACGCGCTGCCTCAGCAATCTCAAACAAATCGGAATCGCCAGCCACATGTATGCGGGAGATCAGGACAACTTTCTCCCGCCGATGTGGCACAATCACTCCTACAACTGGCCTTGGGACATGCCTCAAGCGGTGGTGTCCAATCTACTGGGCTACGGTTTCCTAAGGGACATTCTTTACTGCCCTTCTTTCGCCAAACAAAACAACGACGAGCTCTGGAATTTTACTCAAGGGTTCAAAGTGTTAGGATACGCTTTTGCCACCAAAGGCTCGCCCCGAGTGGCGTCGACAAACATCTTCGAAAAACTGCAACAAAAGGTCGTCAACAATCGGAACGACTCCTACACCATCGGCGTTTCGGAGGGAATCTTCGTTGCCGATGCCACACTTTCGAGAGGAAGTAATATGCAAGACCGCACGAGAAACAACTACACCCAAGTCGACGGCGGTTGGAAAGGGCATAAATCGCCGCACCTCAACGGCACCATTCCCGCGGGCGGCAATGCGCTTTATCTAGACTCGCACGTTGCTTGGAATTCTTTTGAGAAGCACGTTGTGCGAACCACGGGAGAGCCGACATTCTGGTGGTAAATTTCCTTTCGCCTTGCGCTAGATACGACAATGGAAAAGCGGCTTGCTTGGGATCGCTTTTCCTTTTTGTTCGTTTTCCGGACACAGAAAAGGAAAAAGGAGCAGCTTTTCCCAGTTCGCGCTTTCCTTCTGTTTCATCGGGCTTGCACTGTCTAGTTTGGCAACGCAAACGCCCCGCATTTCAGGCAACGGGATGCTTTCGAATGTGGATGTAAGCGTGGACGTGGGGTTCTCCCCGGAAAAAGATCAACGCAGACGGCCCTTCGATTTGCCAGACCTCCCAAACGCCGTCTTTGCCGAGGTCATTGTGCCTATAGAAAGCGATGTGGAGGTGATCGAACTGCGCGGGAGTGATGAGTTTCAGCGCTTCGTTGGCGTCTTTCTTTCGGAACGGCGCTAAGACGTCGGCGAGAACTTTGCGAACGTGATCCTTTTGGTCGACTGAAAGGTCGGCAATGGGAATGCCGGGAAGTTCTCGGGTCTTGCCGGTTAATCGGACGGTTTTGGTTCCTTCTTCCTTTCTGGGTTTGTGAAGCAGGGCGCGTTTTCGCTGTTTGCCGTCGAGCATTTGGAAGACTTCGTTGGCGCGTTTTGCTTGATACCAATAAGCGTTTCCGGGATGGGAAGGCGGTTCGGTAAAGTATTTGCCGGCTTGGTGTCCGTAGAAGATGGGGCCGCCAAAGGCGGCGCCTTCCAGGCTGTCTCCGTCGCATCGGCGGGTGACGTGCCGTCCGGTAAGGACAAATTCAAATTTTCCTTCGCCCGGCCGCCCAAAGAGAGCAATCGAGCAGTCTTCCAAACCTTCTTCATCGGTGTCCCAGGCAACTTGCTCGAAAACAGCCTGTTGATATTCTGGGCTGTGAAGGCCGAGAAAAATCTGCTTGATCAAGTCTTGTTGATCGGGAGTGAAGTCTTCGCCGACGCGGGCTTTGGTAATGTGCCAGTTGTTTTCGACTTGGGATCGCTTCTTGTGATCGAACGGCAGGCAGATTTTGGCGCGTTGCGGCTCGTTCAGACTTTTGTAAAGCGAAGTCACCAAAGATTCCGAATCTGGAGCGGGCGAGGCGTCACGCTCGCCAATCAGTTGCAGAGAAGGCGCCCCTCCAAGAGTGGCGATTCCCAAAGGCAGGGCGGCGGTTTTGAGAAACGAACGGCGATCCAGCGAAGGGCTGCAGCACTTTTCCGTCAGGTCGGCAAACAATTTTGGATTCATAATCCGCTTCTTTTAACAAACTTTCCGATGAAGCGCAAAGATTTTTTCAGCAGTGCGATCGGGAAACGCAATCTTGCTCCTTCCTTTTGAGAACAAGGACGCCAATCTTGCCGCTCGGCTTGGTCGTGTTCCCGCTAATGACAACGCTTTGAAGAAGGTGCGGCGAAATTCTTTTCCATCGGCAAAACCGCCGCGGAACCTTGACTAAGCCGTCTCAGAACGCTTTCCACTGCCTCAAATTCCTTCCTTCCACCTCCCCAAAAAACCATAAAATGATCAAGCTGGCAAAATCGTGCCGACAACCGGCTTTGGCTCGCCAATTCCCTTATCAAATCCACCTCGCCGCTTGGACTCCAATCGCTTTAGGACAAAACTTTCTTCTTTCTTTCCGCCATCGACAAAGCAAAACTTCGTCATCGGCCAAGGCGAAATTTCCTCTTCCGAATTTCCTTTGTCGCGCTTTTCTGGGTATTTTCTCGTTTTCAACGAATTTTTCTTCCCTTTTTTCTTTTTTTTGTGATTTTGAGGTTGACTCTTGGCGGTGAGGAGGCTACAAAGGAAATCGTCTTTGTCACCAAAGTCAGAAAATCGATCATTTTTTTATGTTGGAATCTATGAGAACCTTTTCGTTATCATTGGCAAGCGGGCAAGCGGGGCTATAATTGTCGCCTTTTTGCGGCGTTAGTGGTGTCGGCGCTTTCTCTGGTTTCTGGGGAGCAAGAAGCCCAAGCGCAGTTGTATCTGGACATCTTCCCTTCCCAAGACAGCACTAATAACACGCTTTGGGTGTTTAGCGGTTCTTCCCAAGCCAACGTCGGCCATAACAATGTCGGCCCCTACATCCGCCGAAGTGGCGCTTATGACCGGCGCGACACCCACAAAACGAGCAACGCCTTTTTGCGGAGCACGCCCAGCGCTCTGTACGCCTTGACCCCGCTGATCACCTCTACCACCAACGTCACGACCACCAACGCCCCCTTAGACTTCGAGTCTCTGCGCACTCGTTTGGGCCAAACCATCAAGCTGGGAACCACCAACACCAACGACGACATCACCATTCCCAGCACGGCGACCAATGTGCCCACGCTCACCTTCACTGGGCGGGGCAGCCGCACCATCGCCAATATGTTTCTCAACGATGTCAACAACACCGGTTGGGATGACATCGGGCCGCGCGTGGCCGGCACTAGCGATTTGAACTATGGCACTGGACCGAAGGGTGTGAACTGGATTGGGGCGGCGACGATGGCGAAACCGATAGGGCATTTTCACATTACGACGCCGGGCTCATACAACGGCAATCGGCCGGGGAACGGGGTTTTGAGAAGTTGGACGAGCCATCTTCAAAATCAAGGCTTGCGTATTCGGGTGCACGGCGCCGTCATCCCCGAACCAGAAGAATACGCGCTGGTGTTTGGTTTGTTCGCCTTGGGCTTTGTCTTCTTTCATCGCCGCAAAATGCAACACAAACGCCGCCAACAAGCCGCCACTTCGTAATCGCCTGTTTCTGCGACGGCAAATCAGCGGCCGGCAGGGGAATCGCGGCTTCGCGCCGACTTTGTTGCCGGCTATTGATTTCGTAGCCTTGGGCAGATTTCGCAGTTTCCAGCAACTTCGCTTTGGGGGTTTTCCAAAGCGGAGTTTTTTGTTTAGCGAAGAGAGATGAATTTGGAATTTTGAATGCGGATTGTAGGTTAGTTTTTGCGGACGTCCGTTTGAGGATGGGCGAGGTCGTAGCAGATCAATCGGTCTTCGCTTCGCAGGTAAAGCTTTTTGTTGGAGAGAACCGGCGCGGTCCAGCAGGGAGGCGTCAGTTCGGGAACTTGAAATCGGGCTAATTCTATTGGCCGTTCGGGGTTGGGGCGGAAGATGCCCAGGAGACCTCCTTCGCCAAATGCGAACAGCTTTTCATCGGCTAAAATCAAGGATCCGCGGCCGTAAACTGTGGGAGGATGAAAGCTTCTCCGCCATTGTTCACTGCGGTCCCAAAGCAGTTTGCCCGTGGCGAACTCGACGCAGCGAAAGCGGGCGTCTGGTTCGTTTCGGCCGCTGAATGCGTAGAGGTGTCCTTTGTGAAGGATTGGCGTTGACCAATGAATTTCCAGCGCGCGGTTGCGCCAAATTTCTTTTACGGTTTTGCCGTCGGGTTGCACTTGAAGCAAGACCGAGCCGATTCCGTAATAGGCGGCCGAGAGAAGGATGAGATCGCCTTGGACGACCGGGCTCATGGCGTTGACCGATTCGTTGACGGGGGAGCGGAACCAAAAACTGAAGCGCACTTGTCCCGATTTGGGTTCCAGCGAAACCAAGCCTTGGCGCATGAAGCAGAGGAGATGAGGTTCTCCGTGAATGACGGCGGCCACCGGAGTTGCGTAGCTGGCTTGCATAGCGTAATCTTTCCACACGACGGGCGGTTCTCCTCGCCAGCCGGTCTTGGGGAGTCCTTGCCAGTTGTTTTTTCCGACGTTTTCCCAAATTGTTTTTCCGGTGGCTGGATCCAAGGCTACCACGCCGGAATTGGGTTGGCCGCCGACCATAGCGATGAGGAGTCCGTGAGTGAGGATTGGAGTGCTACCAACTCCAAAAAAGGCTGGCGGCACTTGGAAATCCGCGGCCGTGTTTCGCAGCCAAATTTTCTTGCCCGTTTCTCGATCCAGAGCGAGCAGCTTGCCTTCGGCGCCGAAGGTGTAGCAACGGTTTGCCGTGAGCAGAGGCGAACAGCGGGGGCCGTTGTTGTAGCCGAAGGGATCCACAAATTGACTTTCGTAGCGATATTGCCAAAGAGAAGAGCCATCGGAGGCAGAGAACGATTCCACGATTTCATGGTTTCCTTTGCGGTGATGCAGAACCAATTGGCCGTCGCAAATGGACGGAGCGCTGTAGCCGGTGCCGATGGTTTGGCTCCATACTTTCTTCGGCCCGGAACTCGGCCAGTTCTCGATCAAGCCTGTTTCGTTGCTTTTGCCGTTGGCGGTGGGCCCCAAGAAGCGCGGCCAATCTTCGCCCAGTGAGGCCGTCATTGCGCTGACCAGAATGCAAAGGAAAGCGGGAAGCGGCGATGCGATTGCGAGCGAACGTCGTTTCATAAACGAGGAAGAGTGTATGCGTTGTGGTCGGCGGTTGTCGACACTGGATGCAATTCGTTTTGACTTCGCCTTTTCCCGTTGACGACCGCCGAGTAAATGGAACAAAGGGGAAAATAAGCCTTGTTATTTAGCGGAAGAACAAAGGTCACCAAGCGCTTCGAGTGCGGGAGGCCAAGCGCAAAATGAATGGAATAAATCCTTGCCAAACGCTCTCCATTGGTTTTTTCTTGGCGGTGTTAGCGTATGAACAATGATGACTCAATGGGGATAGGGTTTGTACGGCGGCGATTGCCTTGGATAATTGCGGCGGCCTTTTTTGTTCTTTATCTACTGACGCTCAATCATTGGGTGAGTTGGGAGAGCATGGCTTCGGTCTCGAAGGTCACCGGTTGGGATTGGTCTCCGCAGGTGAAGAATCCGTTGCTGTATGTGGTCACTTGGCCCGTTCAATGGTTTCCCGTTCGGTTTCAGCCGATCCTCCTCAATGCTTTGGGGGCTTTGTTGGGCGCGTTGACGCTTGGGCAGTTGGCCCGCTCGGTGGTTTTGCTTCCCCACGACCGCACGAGGGAGCAACGACAGCGGGAGCGGAGCGATTACTCGCTGCTGAGCCTCAAGACGGCTTGGATGCCTCCCCTGTTTGCCTGTCTGGTTTGCGGTTTCCAGTGGACGTTTTTGGAAGAGTCCACGGCGTTTGTCGGAGAGATTTTATCGGTGTTTGTGTTTGCCTGCATCGTTCGTTGTTTGTTGGAGTTCCGGTTGTATCAAGAAGATCGCTGGCTTTATCGAATGGCGTTGCTCTATGGTTTTGCCATTCCAAGCGATTGGGCTTTTATCGGCTATTTTCCGTTGGCGGTCTGCGCGTTAATTTGGATGAAGGGCGTGCCGTCTTTTCGGCCTGAGTTCATGGGGCGGATGATGGGTTTGGGCGCCGTTGGGTTGTCCACTTACTTTCTGCTTCCTTTGCTTATTTGGATGCAGGATTCCAGCGCGGGAAGTTTTTTGGGATTGCTCAAGCTGCAATTCATAGATGCGAAGTGGTATTTAATCAGCATGCCCAAAACCGGCGTCTTGTTGCTGTCGTTGACTTCGGTGCTTCCGGTTCTCGTGATGGGGATTCGCTTTCCCTCTTCCATTGGGGACGTAAGCATTGTCGGCTCCATGCTCGCCAATTTTCTTTTTCGGCTGATGCATCTGGTGTTTTTGGTGATTTGCGTTTGGATGGCTTTTGATCCTGAGTTTAGCCCGAAAAATTCGGATTTGTTGCTGAGCAATCTTCCGATAGAGTTTTTGACTTTTTCTTATCTTGGCGCTTTGGCCGTTGGCTACTTTTCAGGCTACGTGCTGTTGGTTTTCCGCGACAAACCTTCCCGTTCTCATCGGAAGATAAGCAGGGAAACTCGCGTTCTGAATGTTGCGGTAAGCGGTTTGTTGTGGCTGGGCGTGCTTGGCTCTTCTGTGGGTTTGTTGCTTCAAAACGGGCCGGCGGTTTGGGGAAATAACAAAAGCACTTTACTGGCCGATTTTGCGGCGCTTCTGGTTCGCAATCTGCCCGAAAAATCAGCGATTGTTTTGGCCGACAGCGCTGATTCCATTTTGCTTGTTCAGTCGGAGCTGGCGCGAAGTGGACGGGATCGAAGTTATGTATTCATCGACACCCGTTTGCTTCAAACTAAATTTGAGAAGGGTGATTTCTCTTACGAAAAGCAAGTCCGGGAATCCTTGAAAACGAAATTTCCGGACGTTTTCACTGACGATAGTTTACCAAAACCAAAAAGATTGAACAAGTTTTCCCTGCTTTCTGTATTGGCGGATGTGAAGAAAAAGGGAGATTATCCCATCTACTATCTGCATCACAGTTTCGGGCTTTATTTTGAGGTTTTTTATCCCAACCAAAAAGGATTGGTCACGGAACTGCTGGCTTATGACGAGGGACAAGTGGAGCCGCCTCCGTTGACTGCGAGCGCCGTCGAATCTAATCAGGTTTTTTGGAATGAAGTGGCTGCCAAACTGAGCGAGGCGACGGGAGCGCGGAGTCCAACCAGCCGGGGTTTGAATGCCTGGTGTTCCCGAGAGCAAAACGTTTGGGCGGTGTCTTTGCAACGGGCGGGCCGGTTTGAGGAAGCGAAGGCCGCTTTTGAGCGATGCTTAATCTGGAATCCTGAAAATCTTTGCGCCAAAGTGAACCTGAGGCAGAACAAAATTTTGCGAGGAGAGGCTGGCGCCGAGCCGGCCGTCTTCACCGCGGAGGAGAACCAATTTATTCAAAAAAACTATAGAGGCGACGAACGGCTTATACTGGCAAACGGCCCGGTGGATGCCCCTGAATTTTGCCGATTGCTTGCCGGCAAATTTTCCCAAGGCGGGCAATGGGCCAATCATCGCCAGGCCATGTTGCTATACAAGCGGGCTTCCGTTTTGGATCCTTCCAACATCGAAACGAAGTTATTATATGCCGAAAGCCTTTGGGTATCCGGCTTTCCGGAAGAGAGCCTGAAGCAGATTGAGTCTATCCGAGCCGAAAACCTCCATTTATCTCCCGCTCAAAAAACGGGATTAATTCGTCTAGAAGCCTGGGGGCATTACGAAATGGGTAATAAAGCGGCGGCGGCGGGAGACGAAGCCCGGCAAGCCGCATCTTTCAAAACCGGAGAAGAAATCCTTCGATCCGCCTTGGCGGACGATCCCAATAACGAAGTTTACCTAGATACCTTGTTTCGATTTTACATGTTTACCGAACAGAACGAAGAAGCCTTGAAACTTCTGGATCGGCATCTGGCCATTTCGCCCGATGCCCCCTACTTGTTACAAAACAAGGCCGTGGTGCACATGCAAATGGGGCAGTATACTGAAGCGGTCGAACTGTCGAATCAAGTAATTGAAGCGGATCCGAAAAATTCCGCCGCCCGCTTGAATCGCGCCATTTCCCTTTACCGCATGAACGACCACGAAAACGCCAAGCAGGACTATGAAACAGTAGCCGAAGCGTTGCCGGATCACCACGCGGTTTATTATGGACTGGGGCAAATCGCCAAGGAGGCCAACAATGTGGCGACCGCCATTTCCCATTTTGAGCGCTACTTGGAATTGGCGCCTTCAGAGACGGATCAGTACCGCGAAGTCCGCAAAGCGCTGACCGAGCTCAAGGGACAATAATCGTCTTTTGTATGCTGGTCAGCCACGTGATTACCCGCTTGATTGTGGGCGGGGCGCAAGAGAACACAATAACGACCGTGTTCGGACTTCGGGATCGTTCCCGCTATCAAGCGGAGTTGATTAGTGGACCAACGCCCGCCGAGCAACCGGAAGGAAGTCTCCAGAGATTGGTGGACGGCGAACCGGGGTTGTTGACTCTCGTGCCGGACTTGGTGCGTCCCGTTTCCCTCGTGCGCGACTTGCGGGCGTTTTTCCATCTCAGAAGGCACTTTTTGCGGCGCCGGCCGGCGATTGTTCACACACACAGCGGCAAGGCGGGAATCCTTGGACGGCTGGCCGCTTGTTCGGCTGGTGTGCGGCGCATTGTGCATACCATTCACGGCCCCTCCTTTGGCCGGTTTCAGGGACTTCTTCCCAACTTGCTGTTCCGAACGGTGGAGAGCGTTGCGGGCGCCTGCACAACCCGTTTCATCGGAGTCGCTCAATCCATGTGCGATCAATATCTCCGCGCCGGAATCGGCCGGGCGGAGCAGTATTCCAAGATTTTCAGCGGCTTTGATTGGGAAGCCTTCCTTCGGGCAAAGAACGATCTTGCCTTGCGAGAACGGCTCGGCATTGCCCCCGGCGATTTCGTCATTGGCAAAGTGGGGCGCTTGTTTCGTTTGAAAGGGCATGATGATCTTTTTGCCGCCGCGCCGAGAATTTTTGCGGAGAACCCGCAGGCCAAGCTGCTGTTGGTCGGCGGCGGCGAGTGGAGGGAGCGGTTTGAAGGAATCGCAAGAAATCTTGGAATTGCCGATCGTGTGGTTTTTACCGGCTTGGTGCGTCCGAAAGAAGTGGCCGGCCTGATCGGAATTATGGACGTAGTGGTGCATCTCTCCCGACGCGAAGGGTTGCCTCGAGCAATCCCGCAAGCATTCATGGCCGGCAAACCAGTGATTGCAATGGATGCGGACGGCGCTGGAGAAGTTTGCCGAAACGGCGAATCCGGCTACCTCATCCCTGTGGGAGACACGGGTCAATTGGCGGAAAAGATTCTACATTTGTCGCGGGATCCCGGTTTGCGCGAAACTTTGGGAAAAACAGGACGGTCTTTTGTGGAAAGCGAGTTTGCGGCCGAAACGATGGTTGCCCGGATTATCGCGCTGTACGACGAATTGACGGCGCCTTGACGCGGCTCTCGGATTCCTTCCGATGCTTCGCCATCCCTTGCTAAGGCAAATGGTTGCGGTTGCGATTTGTTTCGGACTGCGTTAATAACGAGAGATGCGATTTATCGCCGGCATTATGGAAAAACTGCAACGCCACCCCAAGCGCGTTGTTTTTCCTGAAGGCCAAGAGCCTCGAATTCTGCAGGCAGCGCGCCAGTTTTATTCGCTTCGGCTCGGCTCGCCGATTTTATTGGGCGACCGATCCCGAATCAAGAAAATCGCCGCCGACTTGGGCATTTCCCTGCAGGGAGTTCGGATCATCCACCCCAAAGACAGCGTCGATTTAGACAACTTCTGCCGGCGCTTTGTTCGTTTGCGCAATCTAGAGGGGATGCCTTTGGAGGAAGTTCGACAAGTCATGGCGCAACCCAACTACTTCGGCGCTATGATGGTGGCCATGCATCAGGCGGATGGGATCGTTTCCGGCGCCAACGAAATCTCCGGATCCGTGTTGCGCCCCTTCTTCCGAATCATCCAAGTAGCGCCCCAAAAAACAACCGCTTCCAGTTGCCTGATCTTGGAACTGGAGGATACCCGCTTCGGAGAAAGCGGCGTTCTGTTTATGGGAGATTGCGGGGTGATTCCCAATCCCTCCGTCCAACAACTGGCGGATATTGCGGTTTCAACCGCTCATTTAGCGCATCATCTCCACGGCAATCGCCCGCGAGTCGCCATGCTGTCCTACTCCACAATGGGCAGCGCAAATCAGCGCGGCGTAGCCCGCATTCAAGCGGCGACGAATCTGGCGCGACAAAAAGCGCGGGAAATGCAGCTGGCGGCGGATTTTGACGGAGAATTGCAGGTGGACGCCGCGCTCATTCCCGAAATTGCCCAAATCAAACTCCCGAACAGCCGGGTGGCGGGGCGAGCGAACGTCTTGATCTTTCCCGACCTCAATTCGGGAAACATCGCCAGCAAAATGGTCCAATACGCGGCGCGGGCCAATGCCTACGGGCAGATTCTCTTGGGATTGGATCGCCCGGCCGCCGATGTTTCGCGGGGTTCCAATGCCCACGACGTGCTTGGCGTGGCGGCCGTCGTCGGCATGCAATCCATCGAATACTCAAAGCTTTTCCCCGGAGCAGGCGCTCAACTGCCGGGCGAAACTCGGCCGACCTTCGGATTTTCCGTGCCGTGAAAACTCTGAAAAATTCAACAACGCCGCGGCTTTTTGTGGCTGCGACCCGGCAAAACGACGGCAAAACAACGACTTCATTGGGATTGCTTGCGGCGATCCAGCAAATCTATCCGCGAGTTGGATACATCAAGCCAGTCGGCCAACGCTTCGTTGACATCCACCACCGGAAAATAGACGAAGACACCGTCTTGATGGACCAAGTTTATCGGCTCAACTGTCCACTGGATGACATGAGCCCCATCGCAGTGGCCAACGATTTCACAAAACACTGCCTGCGAACCCCCAATTACGACGCCTTAGCTGCTCGCATTCAGCAGGCTTTTGACCGTGTCGCTTGGGAGAAAGACCTCGTGCTTTGCGAAGGCTCCGGACATGCGGGAGTAGGCTCCGTCTTCGATCTCTCCAACGCTCGAGTGGCCAAATTGGTCGACGCCAAAGTCGTCATCGTCACTCGCGGAGGAATCGGCAGACCGATCGACGAAATCGCCCTCAATCAAGCCCTTTTTGAAAAGGAAAACGTCGAAATCATCGGCGTCATTCTGAACAAAGTAGCGCCGGACAAAATGGAACCAATTACGGAATTCGCTCAAAAAGGTTTGCAACGACGGGGCTTGGACTTGTTGGGAGTGATTCCTCATGCGCAATTATTATCCAGCCCGACAATGGATCTGATTCAGGAGACGCTCGGCGCCGAGCTATTCAACGGCCGGGAGTTCATTCACAACATCGTGCGCAAAGTGGTGATCGCCGCCATGAGCGCGTCGCATGCGAAGAAGTTTATTCGCGACGGCGCCTTGCTAATCCTTCCGGGAGATCGAGAAGACATCCTCGAATCCGTAGCCGGCAACACGCCGCCCGCAGTTTCCCAAAAACTTGCGGGAATAATTTTGACGGATAATTGGAAACCCTCCGACCAGATTCTTGAACAGACTCGGACTCTCTCCTGCCCCGTGCTTCTCACCAGCGCCAGAATCTACCAAGTCGCCTTGAAAGTCCGAGACCTTATTGTGAAAACCCGCCCCGATGATGCGGCCAAAATTTCGCTGATTCGGGACTTGGTTCGCTCCCAAGTCGATGTCGCCAAAATCTTGAACGCCATCGCTTGAACTCCGAAATCCGCATGCTAAAACTCAACCCCTCGCTCCATCGCCTGCCCGTCTATCGTCCCGGACGAACAATCGAAGCAGTCGCCCGCGAACATGGTTTCTCCCTCGCCGAAGTCGCCAAACTCGCCTCCAACGAAAATCCCCTCGGACCGTCCCCGGCCGCAATCCAAGCCATCCAAAACGCCTCCTCCTCCGTCAATCTTTACCCCGACGGCAACGCTTCCGCTTTGAAAAACCGCCTGAGCGAAACACTGAACCTCGCTCCCGCCAACATCCTCTTAGGCAACGGCTCCAACGAACTCATCGAATTCGTCGCTCATGCGCTTCTAAAGCCGGGCGACAACATCGTCGTTTCCCAATACTGCTTTGCGATTTATCCCCTCGTAGCCCGGCTATTCGGCGCCGAAGTGATCACCGTGCCGGCATCCAACTTCGGCAGCGACGCCTCCGCAATGATCGAAGCCGTCACCCCGGCCACCAAAGCCCTCTTCATCGCCAATCCCAACAACCCCACGGGAACTTTGGCCGGCGCCCAAGCCGTTGAAAAACTCATCGACCGCATCCCCCAACGCATCCTCATCGTGATCGACGAAGCCTACATCGAATATCTCGACCATCCGCAAAACCTTCTGCCAAAAATCCGCGAGAACAAAGCGCCGAACCTGCTGTTGATGCGAACTTTTTCCAAAATTCACGGCTTGGCCGGTTTGCGGTTGGGCTACGGTTTGGGCGCAGAAACACTCATCCGCGCTTTGGAAAAAATTCGGCAACCATTCAACGTCAACGCCCTAGCGCAGGCGGCGGCGCTCGCCTCCCTGAATGACTTAGCGCACGCCGAAAAATCCCGCCGCCACAACCGCCGGGAACGAGAAAAATTCGAAGAGTTTTGCCGAGCGCAACGCTGTCCCTATGTTCCCTCCTTTGCCAACTTCGTTCTCCTCCGCGTCGGCGACGGCCAAAAAACTTACCAAGCCCTGCTAAAAAAAGGCGTCATCACCCGCCCCATGAACGCCTACGGCTTGCCGGAATGGCTCCGAATCAGCATCGGCACCTCCCTAGAAAACCAAAAATGCATGAAAGCGCTGTCGGCCGTCCTCAACCAAAACAACAACCGGCCGGCGCTCGGCGAAGATTAAAACGAAAAGCGGCGACCTGCAAAATTCCTCCGCAAAATGCACGAAAAAGCGGCGAAAATCAGGCTTCTTCTCCGCCACCAAGAAAAAAAAGAAAAAAAATTCTCTTTTTGAGTTGACAAACGTTGGCAATCAGGCTTTATTCAAGGCGTCGTTTGTTTGACAAACATAATTATTACAGCAGATTACAGCAAAATATCCTAAACTATTCCCATTATCGTTTATCCTATGAGAACTCAAAGTACCCCCCCCCCCCGCTTGCCTAAACCTTTGACCTTCGGCGCCAGCGTAGCTGCCACCGCCTGGCTCTTTTTGTCTCCCCTTGACCAAGCCCAAGCGCAACTCTACATCGACATCTATCCCTCCCAAGACAACAACAACCAAACTCTCTGGGTATTTAGCGGCTCCTCCACTACCAGCAGAACCATCGTCGTTTTCGGCGTTCCTGCCCACTCCGCCGGCACTTTCCGAACTTCTTCGGGCAACTCTTTCGATCTGCAGGACTCCGTCAGCCTCTCCGCCAATCCCTTCAACGCCAACTCCCCCTCCAACGCCGTCCTCGCCCTTTCTTCTTTATCCACCACCGGCGCCGACTACGAATCCATCCTCAAAAGAATCCCCGGAGGCGCCCGAACCCAGCTGTTCGACTCCAACACCACCAACACCCCTACCCTATCCGTCTCCCCCGGCTCCTCTACCATCTCCCACATGTATCTGCACGGCGCCACCAACGCAATCGGCCCCCGCGTCTCCTCTTCCTTCACTTACAACAGCACCGGAACCGTCGGCTCCTCATGGTATGGCGCCGGCCTCCTAGCCAAACCCATTGGCGACTTCAATGCCGGAACCTTCGGCAACTCGCTGATCGGTAACCCCGGCACTTTCTTCTCCCGCCCGGCCAACAACTTTCAGGTTCGGGTTCACAGCGCGGTCATCCCCGAACCCCAAGAATACGCCCTCGTGTTCGGCTTGTTCGCCCTCGGCTTCGTCCTCTTCCGCCACCACCACTTCCCAAAAAAACGACAACAACAAGCCTCCACTTCGTAGCCGCCGCCAATCAAGCAGGTAGCCGGTGATTCGCAGCCAAGCGGTTTTCGATTTGCCATTGCGCCACCGGCCGTTGTTGGCAAACGGCGATTGAATTTTTTACTTCGCTTCCATCCTTTTGAAAGCGAAGTTTTTCTTGGTCGGCGCAGCCCAAAGAACAGCGGACGGACTTTGGCGGAAAAACAGAAAGAAACGCGGAAAATGAGAGAAGTGAGCGGTTGGGAGAGGAGGAAAGGGAAAAGTTTTCGAAGAAGAAGGGCTGAGAATCAGCGGACGGAGGGATTCAAAATAGCTCAATTCCTAAACAGCACTTAATTGCCGGCGCAAATCTTGTCCGCAGGGGTTGAAAACGGAAGCAAGCTTCTCAATAATAGGGCCAATATGAGTTGGATCCTCCGTATTATCGCCCTCGTCGGTTCATGGATGCGGATCCGATCCGCCGTTGGACAAGCCCAATCTGGAATAAAACAAGCCTCTTCCTTCTCCGCTGGAATCCGACGGAAACATACCCAAAAGTCTCTGGAACAAGCGCTGGTTGGGGACCCGGAAGGACTCTACGACATGGGGGAACGTTGCTACGACGGACGGGGCATGCCTCGTGATTATCAAGCAGCCGCGCAATGGTTCGCCAAAGCCGCAGCGCTCGGCCACGCCAAAGCGCAAGCCAACCTCGGTATGATGTTCGCCATCGGACGCGGCGTGCCTAAAGACATTGCCGCCGCCCGTCGTTTCCTCGCCCAAGCCGCCCAACAAGGGGACAAATCCGCCGCCGATAACTTGCGCAAACTCAAAAAATGGGGCAGACAGTCTGTTTAGCATCCGTTGACCTTATTCGGATGAGTTCCAGCTATCTTTGTAAGATTTAGAATGGAAAAACGACGGTTCATAATTGGACGTCAATTGAGTAACAATCCTCCGTCTTACCCCCATTCAAAATTGCAAAATTTCGAGCGAGTGAAATCTGATATTGCGTCCCGTTTGTATTTTCCAAAGCCGGCTTTTAGTTGAAACACTTTCTCAAGCGGATGCGACGCCTCCGTTTGGCAAACGGACGCGGACGCACCCAAAACCAACTGAGACCCACTAGCAATCCAAACGCCGTGTAAGCCGCGACAAAGACCCATTCAGGATCCCGATAATAGAGAAGCGTCTCCAACCAGTGCGCAATAAACGAGCCCGCATACACAGCGCCGCCGGCCTTGGATCGAAGAGCCGCTTCCCAGATTGTCAGCGGGCAGATAACGCCCAGCCACGATTGGATCACAACCACCCCGATGCCGACGAGATGCGCCCAACGAAACCACGGACTCCGCACCCACGACCAAGACAACAACTTGCCGGCAAAAATCAACAGAAGACCCAAAACGACAAACGCCACAAACAACGCATGAAGGAAAAGGACGGCGTCTGCCGCAAGCAAGTAAAGAACCTTCGAATTCACCGCTCGGCAATCGGGCGCATCCCCTCACTAGGAAGCCGCGCGAACGGCCGCCAGCATTTCGGCCGTGTCTTCCAGAACTTTGGTTAAGACATGGTCTGTCGTCACTGCTTCCGCCTGCGCCTCGAAGTTGAGGATGAGGCGATGCCGCAACGCCGGCGGCGCAACGGCTTTGACATCGTCGAAGCTCACGTTGAACCTTCCCTCAGTCAAGGCTCTCACCTTGGCCGCCAAAATCATAGTCTGCGCGCCCCGAGGACTACTGCCGAAACGAAGATACTGATTGGACACGGCGGCGGCAGACTGAGTTCCCGGATGCGTGGCCAAAACCAGCCTCACGGCGTAGTCTTTGACGTGTCTCGGCACCGGCACTTCGCGCACCAATGCCTGCATCTTCAGCAGAGTTTTGCGATCCACCGCTTTATTCACTTTCTTTTGACCACCTTCGGTCGTTCGATCAATCACGTCCGTCAGTTCCGCCGCCGTAGGGTAGGTCACCAAGAGTTTGAAAAAGAACCGATCCAACTGCGCCTCCGGCAAAGGATAAGTGCCTTCCTGGTCAATCGGATTCTGCGTCGCCAAAACGAAAAACGGCGCGGCCAAGCGGCGAATCTCGCCGCCAGCGGTGACGCTTTTTTCCTGCATGGCTTCCAGCGTGGCCGACTGCGTCTTCGGAGTCGCGCGGTTGATTTCGTCCGCCAAAATGACGTGCGCAAAAATCGGCCCGTGCTGAAATTGAAACTCTCGCCGGCCGTCGGGATTCTCAACCACGAGATTCGTCCCCAAAATGTCCGCCGGCATTAGGTCGGGCGTAAACTGCACGCGGTTGAACGAAAGGTCCAACGCCTCGCTCAGCGTTCGCACTAACAGCGTCTTGCCCAGTCCGGGCACGCCTTCCAGCAACACGTGTCCTCCGGCAAAAATCGCCTGAAGCGTTCCTTCTACAATCGCCGCCTGCCCGACGATTACCTTCCCAATTTCCTCCCGCAACCGGGCAAAAGCCTCCCGAAATTCGTGGATTTGATTTTCTATCATTACGTAGTTTATTCCCCTCTAATTTTGTTGTATTTTTCGGATTAGACTTTTCCAAATTCACCATACACCCAAACTGAATCCTAACATTGCGCCAACAACTAAAAATCACATATCAACTTGTACCACATTGGAGTTATTGTAAGGTCTCTCATCGAGCATTTTTACCAAACAAAGCCCAATCAAGAAAACGCCAGCGCACACCCAAAAAGTTTTTCCCAAACTTATTTCTTTTTCCCACAGTTTCACATTTTTTTTATTCTGCCTGTGTCTCGTAAGTATAGTAAAGTGTTGTAATAATAAGCAATGTGTCAATTACCTTAACAAAGAGATATAGTAGGATACCCCAAAGAAATCTGATTGTAGGGAACTTAACCGCATTGCTTTTTGTTGCAAGTTTTTTGCTTTCCTGATTTTCGTTGCTTTCTACACGTTTCCGTTCTTTTTTATCTCTTGCCTGTCGTTCTCCTTGTTCTCTGCTCTCTTGCTTCTCTCTAAACCTTTCTCTCAAGTCCCCCAGTTTGGCTCCCTGCTTGCGCTTGCCCGCGGAGCGGGTTTGGAAGGTTTCCCATGCTTCATTGAGCTGCTTGGTTTTTTCTTCGGCTTTGCGTCGAAGTCTCTTATTGCCGTTGTGCCGGTCGGGATGCCAGATCGAAATCAAATCTCGCCAAGCCATTTTCGCTTCTTCCAACGAAGCCGAAGATCCATCTCTAAAACTCGGCATGCGTCTTCTCTGGTCGTCCTCTTTATTCTTCGGCCGAGTTTTCCGCATTTTCTTTGGCCACGTCGTCGAAGTAGCTTCGGACGGTTTGTTGGTAAGCGCGCGGGATTTTCTGCTGGCTGAGGGCGCTCTGGGCTTCGTTTTGGGCGGAGGCAATGGCTTCTTGGATGGAGACTCGGCTTTCTCCTTTGATGTTCACGCCGCGCAGGGTAATGCTCGGCATGGAACCGCCGGGAGTAAAATTTCCTCTCACTTTTGTGGGCGTCATTGCTTGGTCGTCCCCGCCTGCGCCTCGGTCGGTGTGGCCGCGAGACTTCATGTCGGGGCGAACGATGCCGGAGTTATCCCATCGGTTCGAAGTTTCAGGGAAGTATGACGAGCCGTTTTCATCCGCCCAAGTGCCGACTCCCGCTCCCGGTTTCCCGCCCGGTTGGAATCCCGACGTCATCGGCTTGTTCTGTCCCCAGCCCGTGCAGTTGCCGACGCACCTTTGCGCTTGCTTCAAGGCGTCCAAGCTTTGCATCAGGCACTGCATATCGGCGAATTGCTCCATCAATTTTTTCAACTCATCGGCGGCGGCTTGGAGCGACTGGGCGCTTTCCAGAGAGTTTCCGGCTTTTCCTTGCCGGAGCGCTTGCTGTAGCAGGGAGGGAACTTCGCCGTAACCGCGGGCCGGCTCCAACGCCTCGCTCACTTCGGCCATGAGGCTCTGGATTTCTTTGGAGTCCGTTGCCTCGGACTGCAGTTTTTGGACCATTTCCAGCAAACGGTTGCGCGCTGCCGGCGCCTGCCCTTTTTCCAGTTGTTCACCCAGGTTGCGCCCGATTTCGGCTTGTTGCATTTGCATTTTTTGCAATGCCTTGGCCATTTCGAGCATCTTGTTGAGGTCCATTTGCGCGAAGTCCAGCGCCTTGAGGAACTGATCAATTTCTCCGCTTTGCCATGCCGTGAGGGCTTCTTCCAAGTCCGGCAGGGAAATCCCTTGCGCCCGCGCTATTTGGGAAAGGTTGGCTATGCTTTCGGCCGTTTGTTGCCGCATTTCCGGCGTTGCCCCACCCTCGCTAGAGTTTAGGCCGGCCGCCGCTTGTTGCAGTTGTTCCAGCTGATTTTTCATTTCTTGAAGGGCGTCTGGATTCCCCGAATTGCCCTCCATTTTTTGTTGCAGTGCTTGGATCTTCTTTTGCAGCTCGGCAACGTTGCCGGAGTCGTTGGATGGCGCGCGGGAGACCTGCCGCAATCGTTTGAAAGCCGGGTTTTCGTCCAGCTCCTTTGTTTCCGCCCTCAATTTTTCGGCGACGCTGGCAATTTTCTCGAGGGACTCGGCGCGAGTCAGCCTGGTGGTTTGGAGTTCCTTTCCCAATTCTTCGACCGAAAGCATCGCTTCTTCGGTAGGTTTCATTTTGGGAAGACCTTGCCGAATCGCTCGCTTGGCAAAACTTTCCAGACGCCGCCCGGTCTCTCGGTTGACGGCTTGTTCTTTTTGGGAGTCCAAATAGCGTTGGCTTCGGTATTCCGGGACAAAACCGAGCGTGGCGCCGACAAAAAGCAAAAGAACCGTCCAGCGGGCAACTTTGGGAAGATGATACGGCAAAATTCGCTTCGGCTGGACGGATTCCACGCACCGGGCGCCGTTACGAAGCAGAACTTCGCCCCACGAACTCGAAGAGGAGAATTCTATCGCGGCGCTTAAACGCTCTTTGGAACCAAGCTTTCGATCCACCCATTGCGCCGTCTCCAATGCAGAATCCTTCTTTCGTCCCCCAAAAACGAACCCTCCCAGCGTTAGCAACGCCGCCGCCATTCCCGCAATGCCAAGCGCGGCAAACGGAATCGGAAACAGCTTGAACGCCGCAACCGCCGCCAGCCAAAGCGCGGACGCAAGAAAAAGCCCGCGAAAAAGCCCGTTCCACGCCTTTGCCCAACGGCGACGACGCGCCGCTTTTTCCAAAACCGATTGTATTGTTTTCAAATCGCTCATTGATCTTTCCTCCTATGATAGCCGATGTTCTGAGCCGCTTTTTTTGTCGGCAGCTCCGCGGCAAGTTCACAAATTCAAGTGCCGAACCACCAAATTTCTATAAGCCACCGGCCCGTGATCGCCTTGCAACATCAGCGGCCCCCACGGACGCTCGTCCTCAAAAGCGGCGGCGCGAGTCGGGCCGGTTACCTCGACGTCTTCGTGAATCACTACGCCGTTATGCGTCACTTGGACAAACCTCGCGTTCTCCGTCTTGCGCCCCGCCTCGTCAAAACGCGGCGCCCGGAAGACAATGTCGAATCGTTGCCAACGGCCTGGCGGCAGAGAGGCGTTCACTCGCGGCCTTCGCCCTTCAAACACTTTTCCGCCAACGCTATCGCCTTCGTAAAGGCCGCCGCAATCCGCAAAAGTCAGATCATAGTTGCCCCAACTGTCAAAAATCTGCACCTCGTAACGGCCTTGAAAATAGACGCCGGAATTGGATCCCTCCGGCAACAGAAACTCCACGGTAACATCAACGTCGCGATGCTCCATCGCACTCAGAAGATTGAACGTCTTTCCCGCCTTTCCATTCACCAACACGCCGTCGCCATCGGCCAATCGCAACTTCGCCCGATCTCCCGCATCCACTTCCGCCGAGGCAACCGCCGTCCAATCCCCCGTTGGCCGCCGCCAACCCGTCAAATCAACCCCGTTAAACGGCCTCTCGTATTGCGGCAACGTCACAACGGTCGTACTCGTACCCGGCGCCACACATCCCGACAACGCAATCCAACCAGCAGCCGCCAATCCCCGCCAACACCCTCGCCAACGCTTTTTTCTTCTGCGGCTCATTTCCCCACAACCTACAACAATCGCCAAAACATTGACAACCCTAATTAAACTCATCGCAGCCAACACTTACTAAACCTTCTCCTCTCAAATTTTTGGAATCGTTCGCAACACTTTGGAATTGAAACTTTGCCAAAATCCATTCACCATGCCCCTGTCAAAACATCGCCAAACTTGTCGCCATGAACCCTCTCATTCTTCCATACTTCGCCGCCAGCAATCGCCGGACATTTGCCCCGACAATCCTCGCCCTGCTGGCGCTCCTTTTGCTCCTTCCCCGCGAATCCCCAATCGAGGCCCAACCCAACGGCCTCCCCAACATCCTCCTCATCCTCGCCGACGACCTCGGCTACGGAGACCTCCGTTGCTACAACGACCAATCCAAAATTCCCACACCTCACATCGACCAACTCGCCCGCGAAGGCCTCCGCTTTACCGACGCCCACAGCCCCTCCACCGTCTGCACGCCCACCCGCTACAGCATTCTCACCGGACGCATGGCCTTCCGAACCGGCATGAAAGGCGTCTTCACCGGCGCCGCCGGCCCCTGCCTCATCGAAGAAAATCGCCTCACCCTCCCCGCCATGCTCCAAAGAAAAGGATACGCAACCGCCCTCATCGGCAAATGGCACGTCGGTCTCACCTTCTTTGACCAAAACGGAAACCCCATCTGCCAAAACGGCCTCCCGCCCGTCCATCGAATCGACTACTCCCGCCCCATCCCGGACGGCCCGCTTCACCGAGGATTCGACCACTTCTACGGCACCGCCTGCTGCCCCACAACCGACTGGCTCTACGCCTACATCGACGGCGACCGCATTCCCGTCCCCCCAACCCAAATCCTCGACCGCTCTCCCCTGCCCAAACATCCTTACTCCCACGACAACCGTCCGGGAAAAATCGCCCCCAACTTCAATCTCGAAGAAGTTGACCTCGTCTTCCTCAGAAAAAGCATCCGCTTCCTTGAGCAACACGCCCAAAAATCTCCGCGCCAACCGTTCTTTCTCTTTCACTCCGCCCAAGCCGTCCACCTTCCCTCCTTTCCCGCCGACGATTTCAAAGGCAGAACCAACGCCGGCCCGCACGGCGACTTCATCTTCCAATTCGACCACATTGTCGGACAACTCCTCAAGACACTCCAACGCCTCAACCTCGCCCAAAACACCCTCGTCCTCCTCGCCAGCGACAACGGCCCCGAAGTCTCCACAACCCTCCACATGCGCCAAGACCACCAACACGACGGCGCCCGCCCTTGGCGCGGCCTCAAACGCGACAACTGGGAAGGCGGCCACCGCATCCCCCTCATCGCCCGCTGGCCAAACCACATCCCCGCTAACACCAAAACCGACCAAACCGTCTGCCTCACCGATCTTATGGCCACCTGCGCCGAACTCGCCCGCTTCCCCCTGCCCGACAACGCCGCCGAAGACAGCGTCAGCTTCCTCCCCCTCTTCCACAATCCCAACCAACCCGTCCGCCAATACACTCTCCACCAAACCAACCGCCTCCAACTCGCCATCCGCCGAGGCCCTTGGAAATACCTTCACCACCAAAACTCCGGCGGCAACGACTACCGCCAACCCAAACTCCAACACCTCAACCTTCCCAACACCGCCCCCAACGCCCCCGGCCAACTTTACAACCTCCAAACTGACCCCCAAGAAACCCAAAACCTCTACCGCCAACACCCCGAAATCGTCGCCGAACTCCAAGCCAAACTTCAAGAATACCGCCAATCCGGCCGCAGCGCCCCGCAAAAACCCGCCGCCAACCAGTGAACCAAACCAACCAGCGGCCAACGCAAGACAGAAAAAAAACCAAGTATCAGAAATCCGCCATCTCCTTCCTGAATTCCCCATTTTGTAATTCCTAATTCGCCAGAGAAAAAAAGCTTGCGCCCGCCTTTGCCTCTCTCGCAAAATCCCTTCCCAACCGCATGAAACCAGAAAAAAGTCTTGACATGATGAGAACTCCCATACGCTCCAATAATCGATCCAACGATCCAACGATCCAACGATCCAACGATCCAACGGTTTTACTCTCATTGAATTGTTGGTGGTCATTGCCATCATCGCCATTTTGGCCGGCATGTTGTTGCCGGCTCTCTCCAAAGCCAAACAAAAGGCCACCGGCGCCGCCTGCCTCAACAACCAAAAACAACTCGCCTTAGGCTTCTTCATGTACGCCGGCGACAACGAAGACAAGATGATCTATTGGCAGTATCCTGGAGACGGCACTAAAAATAACAGCGGCGGCGGATTCTGGCTTGGACCTCGCAACGAAAACGGAACTGCGGCAGGTATTAATGGATCCCTAACCAAGGAGGAAGCCAAACAACTGGTCGAAAACGGTTTGCGGTTGAGCTCGTTCTGGCCCTACGCCAACGCTGTCGGTTCCTATCATTGTCCCGGCGATCTGCGAACGAGGAATCTGCGTCCCCGGATCCGGCTGGGCTTGGGATAGTTATTCCAAAGCGCATCCTATGAATAGCGGAGGAAAATATTCCCAAGAGAAAATATCCGCCATTCCGGGTCCTTCCGAAGCGATGGCATTCATTGAAGAAACGGATCCGCGCGGTTTCAATCTCAACACTTGGATTATCAACGTTGATAGACCCGGTTGGGTGGATCCCTTCGCCATTTTTCACGGCACGGTCAGCAGCTTCGCTTTCGCCGACGGCCACGCCGAGCATCATAATTGGTCGGATCAGAAAACCATTGAGGCCGCCCGCAAATCCGCCCAAGGCACGCGGTCATTCTATTGGGAACAAGGCCCTAAACTTTTCAACAACCCCGATTTTGTCTGGGTCCATGACCACTATCGCTGGCCGGGCTGGAAGTCTGTTGCCGACCGTCAACGACAATAACAATCTTAAAAAAACCTGCTAACCTCCCATTTTTGGAATGGCGCGGCTCGCCTTACAAAGCGGGCCGCTTTTTTGTTTGGCTTGGAACAAAGTTTTGGATCTTGGCAAGATTGGATGGTCAAAATGTGGCTTTTTATCCACAGCAGCCGCATTTTGTTTTGCGGAGGCAAAATTAGGATGAGGGAAGTTTGGACTTGGCGAAAAGAGCAATCCATGCGGATTTTTTCGTTTCCATCTTTTCCCATTCCGTCCTTGTCTTTTCCTCTTCGCTTTTTGCTGGATTGCTAAAAACTACAAGATCCAAAAGCCCTTCCAACTCCCGCCTCCAATTTGTAATCCCACCAGCCGTTTGTCATCTCGGTTTTTCGCCTTCGTTTTTTTGCCGGCTCGACCAAGCGCGGCAAAGGATGAACTTTGCGGGGAGGAGGGGAATTTTATGGAAAATAAAGCTTGCTTTTGAGGGAGGATTAGGATGGAATGCCTTCGCTGTTTGCAGTTTTTGCCAGCGGTTTCTCATGGTAGTTCTTTACTATTGTGTTTTATTTCCGTAGTAAGTTAGCATTCTTTGAGATGCTTCGCCTGTCGGTTCGCCGGCAGGTCTTTTTTTTTGAGAGGGGCGGAAACAAAGGGCTTTTTTTCATTCTGCGAAGAAGGAAAAAATCTTTTTGCCAACACTTGAAAAGTGAATTCCAATCCCCGCCTCCAATTTGGAAATCCCTTATGTTCATTATTAAAACAGAAAACAGTGTGGCTTACTCTTCCCTCTGATACAGTTTTCTTCAAAGCCTTTTGGGACCACTACGGAAGACCCCAAATCGCCTAAAAACCGAAACCACCACCAAACACCACACCAGACATGTCTGAACAAATTGACGAATACACCCGACTCGACCGAGAACTGAACTTGCAAGTAGCCAATGCGCTGTTCGGATTGGACAGCGAAATAAAAGAAGCTTGCCAAGACGACAAGGAAGTAACCGAAAAGATTGAAGACGTCTATTCGGCCATCACCGATTTGCAAGCGGCCATTGAAAAATACAAAGAACGGAAAGAAACATGACCCTGTACGAAGAACGAATCCTTTACGAATTAGCCCGATACAACCTTCCCAGAAAAATAACCGACATCGCCAAAGCATGCCGACTCTCCCCTAAAACCACCCGCCAAGCCGTCCATTCCTTAACCGAAAAAGGTTTCTTGACCGCCAACCACGCCATACGAAACCCGCTTCCATGGCGACTCCCGCCGGAAATCCACAGCCAACGACTCCCCGCCAAAACGTTCATGGCCGCCGCCGAAATCCATAAACATCCAGAACTAAACCACACCGAAATCGCCCAACGAGCGCAGACCAGCAAAAACACCGCCATAAGAGCGGAGCGCATCCTCCAAGCCCTAACCCATAAATCCCGCCTCAAAAGAGCCGAACAACAACACAAACAAATCCACACCAACAACCGAACCCTGGCCCAAAGACGAATCCAAGAACGCCAAGAACAAGAACAAGAACGACAACGATTAGCAGAGCGCGAACGAAGAATCGCCCAGAGAGAACAAATCTTAAAACGCCCGGAAATCATCCAAAACCGAATCCAATCCTTAAAAGAAGAAGTCTTGAGACCCAACAGCCCAACCCGACAAAGCCAAATCTTTATAGAAATCCGACAGCTAAAAACCGAGCTCCGACACGCCAATTTTGAAGCCCTAATAAGCGCAGAAAGAGAGTTTTGAAGACCGAATCACCGCTAAAAACCAACCATTAACCGCCAATTGCAGACGATCATTTTTTGAACATTGCGAATAAATTCACAATACAATGATAGCGACAAGGGGTACGCTATCATTTTGTCAATAGCTGAATCAACACTTTTCTGCAAAAAAGTGAAAAAAACCGACTTTCAACCTCAAAACAGCCCGATTCCAGCCCGATTCCAAACCATCCACAAACGTCACCGTTGGTAACGAATTAGAACATTTGGTAACGATAGAAACCGCTAAAACCGCCAATTAGGAAAAGACGGCGAGCAAGCGGAAATCAAAAATCCACATGTTCATCGGCCCCGTACAACGGCGCCCAATTGTCGGCATCGAGATTTTGAAACTCCTCAACGGGCCACCGATTCCGATGATGCCATCGATCCCAAACCGCAGAAACAGGTAACGTCCAATCCCGAAGAGAACCATGCTCCACGTGGCCATCCAGAAAAGCCATATTTGACCGCCCAGCATGCCGCCGACTAATTCCAAAAGTGTACTTTGGATCATGATGCGGCCTTCGCCAATGCTTTTGCCCAACCGTGTGCACCTTCCACGGAGACGGAATAACAAGCAAATCTCGAAACTTTTGCCAACCCACCCGATCCCCGAAAGAAACACAATCCACCGGCGAAAGAATCTCCGTCACTTTGCGAGAGTAATAAGAAGTCAACGCTGGACGATTATCCTTTTCATAACCCGGAAGAAGACGATCCGAACGAAACGTCTGCCCATTTGCGCCATAAGCAAAATTGAAAGTTACAGCCAAGACTTCAGGAAAAGCATGAACCCGACGAATCGCTTGCGAAAGTTTGGAATTCCCAGCGCATTGAAAAATGTTCGTGTTTTTATCCAAATACTCCGACCACAGCAAACGATGCCAAGAAACACCATAACCATGATAGCCAGGGCCCCAACGACCCGAAAGATTATGAGATAAAAGCGGAGGCAAAAAATCCTCGTAATCATGGAAGTACATTTGCGAAGCCAAGTTAATTTGCCGAAGGTTATTTGAACAATGAATTCGCTTTGCAACCGCTTTGGCTTTGCCGAGAGCCGGCAACAAAAGAGCGGCAAGAATGCCGATGATGGCAATCACCACCAGCAATTCAATCAAGGTAAAAGCCCGGTCTCCGCTTGCTTTCATATCTCAAAGAATAGCAGAAACCGGGCCAACCAACCAAAAACAAAGCCTAATCAAGGACAAGAAGGCGGAGAAATGGTATAGGAACACCGACTCCCAGGAGGATCCCCGTAACGAAAGCGAGGCGATCCAACATCACCCCACGAATACCAATAGCCCCGATAGTTCACGCACTGCCACCTCGTGTACCACCCGACGGTCGAAACAAAGCAAAGACAGAAGCGCCGTTCAAAACTCCACTAATTCATCCCAAGGCGTAGGAGGTTGCCAACCGGAAGCAGACGGCATGTCACCATCATCCCAATGCTTTTTATCATCATAATTCCAACGTGTCCAATTCTCCAAAGAAGGAAAAAGCATTTGCCGCAACATCTCCGAGCCAACATGACCGTCCGCAAACAAAATGTTCACTTGCCCAGAGTGACGACGAGCCACGGTTAAAGGACTAAAACCAGAAGAATCAATGCCGCTAAAACCATGCGCCGCTAAGAAAATATCATCCCCAATTTTGCCAATATGCGAGCCGTCGGCCTGAACAATCATGCGCGAAGGAGAAAACACCGCAGACTCCCGAACCCCAGAGATTCCCCAGAACTTAGTCCGGTTATTAAGACGAGTCGGCTTTAAACCAAAATCGTTCTGAAAATAACCCCAAGGCCAAAAAGCCGATCCATACAAAGATGAAACATTCCATGGAGGATCAAAAATATCACCAGAACGACCAGCGGCCCGAAAAATCTTCAAAATCCGATCCTCCTTCTCCGCTGGACAATTGAACAAATTCGTTTGCCCATCCAAATAGAAGAAACTAAGCAGATTATTCCAACCCTCGCCAACAACTAAAACGCCGTCGTTGTCGTTTGCGTACAGTTGCCGAGCAATGCCAATTTGCCGCTGGTTATTAAGACAAACCGTTTTATGAGCCGTTGCTTTTGCCCTGGAAAGAGCAGGCAGAAGCAAAGACGCTAAGATGCCGATGATTGCGATAACCACCAACAACTCGATCAACGTGAACGCTCGATTCTTCCAATCCATAGCAGGGAAAGAATAACCCAACAACCACACCAAAGACAAGAATCAACGACTAGGATCACTGGTCCACCAACCGTCTTCATAACGGGTACCGTAATAAATAAGCGGCGGATAACAGCTCGAACGACGAAACGGCCCTAAGTAATTAGAAGGATAACTGAGCCAGCAGTAGATCGCAGAAACAGACCCGTCCGTGACTTCAATGTACACGGTGACATCAATCTCCAAACCATCCGAACTAAAAGGACGGCCCCCAGACCAACCGTCACGTGACTTTGGCCGAAGAGTGAAACTGTAGGATTGAGTGGAAGTACCCCGCGGCGGATTAGCCGAATAAACAGAAGCCGGCCAGCGATAAGTACCCGAACTAAGAGGAGACGAAACAGAACAAAGACCACTCGGATCACACAATTTCGCCCCATCAAACGCCTCCCAACCGGGACCAATACTCAATGAAATCGAGAAACCAGACGAACCGCGATTGCGAACCTTAACGCTGTACACCTCCGGAGACAACAAAGAAGGCGAATCAGACGGAAGAGGCTCATCAGGCGGACGTTCTTGCCCAACCGCCGAAGGCACCGATAACAACCCGATCCCGACAACACCGACAACGACCGCGGCCGCCATCTTTTCCATTTTGGACTTTAAAATGCGCGAAGCGGCGCCTAAACAAACCGCTCCTAATAAGTTAAAAATGAACATAACGAGAACGAAAATACCGATTCCCGGAAAGAAGACAAGAGATTTTCAAATAGAAAACCACCGAAAGATTTCAAAAGCGGAAAACAAGCGGAAAAAACAGCGGAAGAGTTCCATTCTCAAAAAGAGAGATTAAGAGGCAAAGAAACCTTTCAAAACCGCCAAAAAGAACGCCAAAACCGACAGGAGAGAGCCAGAAACAACCCCGCAGCGCGCTAAAACAACCGCCAAACAACCCGACAAAGAAGAGCGCAGGCAGGAAGACGCCAACAAAACCGACAGGAGAGAAACGAAAGGAAGGCAAAAAAAACCGCTGGAAGAAGATCCCAGCGGAAAAAAAACCAATCCCGACTTTCTTTTTTAATTCACTAATCAGCAGTTTTAAGCTTGCACACCAAAAACCACGGAGGCAAGATAGCCCCATGACACCCAAGAATCAAGAAATATCTTTTGAGGTTGCGGAGAAAAACGAAACCGTAACCGTCGCCATCCCAACGCCCGCCGTTGCCGAGCAGTTGCCGCCGCTAACGCCAGAACAGCGCAAAGACCTGGAAACCGTACACCCCAACCTAAAAGCGCAGATCGAGCGCAGCATGCGCCGGAGAAACCAACGAGAACAACAACGCCAACAACAGCAAAAGACCGCCCCGACAGACAACCCGAAACCAACGACAACCGCCTCCCAACTGAAACCACACCACGCAGAAGCCCTGAAGAACGCCAAAAACCAGCAAGAACGAGAAGAGATTTGGATTGCGATAAGAGCAGACCAACGAGCCAAACAACGAAACGAAACCGCCAAACGAATAACCAGCCCAACCACCCGACAGCCAAAACCGAAACCATTCCTGACCAGAGCCAACAAAAAGAAACAGCGCCCAGCGCCGTTAACCATCCTCCAGACCATTCGTTACAAAACTGGCGCCAAATACGATTTACTGGCCGCCGAGCGCATCGTCTCCCATATTTGCCGCCGCCAAGGCAGCAAGAAAAACCAGCAGCGCCAAGGTTGCTTTGAAAGCATCCCCAACATGGCCAAAGCTTGCCGAATCCGAATCCACCGATTCCGAAAACTCCTCGCTTGGCTAACCAAAGCAGGCATTTTGATCGCCGAGCATCGAGAACATCAAACCACGAAATACACCGTCGCCCCCGGCCGCCAAATGATCATGCCCGCCGTATATAACCTTTATGTGCTGAACCGCTTTTGCCATTGTGATTGTGAGCATTTTTAGAATATTACCTGCTTCATTTTGAAAGATGAAAAACATTTTATCGGTATTGAATGGGTTGGAAGGATTCGCCGGCAGATTGCGGCCGGGTTTTTCTATACTTACGCAGGATGGGGAAAGAATGAACAACGAGGAAACGGAAACAACGACGCTTACTCCGTGCCAAGTAAGTTCGGAACAATGAGCTCAAGCATGTAAAGACTTTTTAAAAGAGGTTTATTTTACCAAATTCGCAAACGCTACTATGTGTAGCAGTGTTTAAATTCGTTTTGGGCTATGGGGTTGAAAGAGTTATGATTGTCCGCCAGACGGAACGCTGTTGCCTGAATCATGCTTCGCTATGGAATCATTTCCATTCGCCAAGCGGCTAATCTTGCCAAATCCAGCAAAAACACAGCAACGCGAATCATCCGAATCCCTGTCATAAATGGGGACAGATTTTGCCGAATATCGGAAAACTGCGCGCCGCATAATTCTTTCAAACTTTGGCAATTCCAGTCTTTGCGGAAGCGCCTTTGCGTTGCGAGGGAAAAGCCGGATTGACTGCATGAAGAAAACATCGACGGCAATTCAACGCAGGCGAACCAAGCGATAAAATCCGACGCCCGGCGTCCCAATTGCTTCCGCCGCCATTCTTTTCTCGGTCGCAAGCAATTCTTGGGTTATGGGCAACCACGGCCCCGAAGTCAGGTTGTTTCGAGTTTCCAGTCGATATACTCGCCCTATCTCCGCCGTCCAATCTAATACAAACGTGCCTCTTTTTGTTGGCGCGATAGATGTGATTGGCGGTGGAGGAGGAGTGCCTGATCCAGCCTGGATAGGGGTGTCCGGCCGCAATTCGTAAGCGTATTCAGACACAAAAAGATCTCCGGGAACATCGGAAGGAACGGGAACATCATGAGCGCCGGGATGTCGATACTTGCCCGGTGAAAATTGTTCCATTTTTATCCAGCCATAGTGGGTTTTCGAACCAATCTTAAATCTTAAGCCAATATAGGACGGAACGCTTTCCAACAAAGGAGTCGATACACGATAATATGGAATCGCCAAAGTGCAGATGATCGAGGGCCATCCCCACGTATCATATCCAATAAAAGAGCAGCCATTTCCCTCTCTTACACTTTTCATTAAGTAGCCAGATTTGCCAAAAGACAATGGAGTTTCAAAGGGGAGGGGAGCGCTAATGTTTCCGCCGGAATATAAAGGCAAGGCCCACGGTTCCGGCCGCCATGCTTTGTCCGGGTCGGGAGAGGGTTGGGAAATGACTCGGAAGTCGTTGTCGTTTCGTCCATTTAGAGAGGATTCCACGATGTCGAAATCACTCCATGAGGAACCCACTTTCCAAGATTTGTCGCCGACGTAGCCGCGCCGGTGTTTCGAGTCTACGTGGTAGTCAATGATTCCGTCGTAATTCAAATCGATGGGCAAGCGCAAATGGAGAAAGGGGACTTTATGGATTAGGACTCCGTAAGCGCCGACGAACTTGCCAAATCTGTTGGTTATGCCTGCCGGTGGTTCGATAGCCCAAGGGTTCCAATCTTCCGCTTTCCAAGCGGGTTGATTGGGCCAGTTGGAATTGCGGAGGAGGGTATGCACGATGGTGTTGCGGACGGTGACGATTTGTTCTGGTTGAACAATGCGGTGCGGCAGTTGGTTTTGCGTCTCTTCGCCGTTGACGGGATTGGGGAGACTTTGTTGCGCGAAGTTGGGGATGCTGAATAGGAACAGCATGGAGATGAAGGAAACTTTTTTGAGACAAGCAATCATCAATGGAGGATTATTGGAGTCAATCGATTTGGCGTCAAGCAAATCAGTTTCCAGTTGCGGAATTCTAGGTTTTTTGGATAATGATTTGTTTTTATGGGCGCCCGTAGCTCAGTTGGATAGAGCAACTGCCTTCTAAGCAGTGGGTCACTGGTTCGAATCCAGTCGGGCGTGCCATTGGATGTTCTTCTGTCCGCATTGCGGGAACAGTCGCAAAAAGATCTTCGTTGCCGTTCTAACTGCCGCCTGCGCAAAAACAACCTGATTGGCCGCGGGTTACGATGATTCTGATTGCGGTGCTTCACGGCGGTAGGCTTCGGCCAAGAGGGAAATGGGATGAGCGAATCGGAGGTTTTTTCCTTGCCGACGCGCGCCGTTTTGGAGGTGGAGCAGGCAGCCGGGGTTTCCGGTCGCCACGATCTCGGCACCGGAGGATTCGATGTGCGCGAGTTTGCGTTCCTGCAAGGCGTTAGCCATTTCCGGTTGGAGGATGTTGTAAATTCCGGCACTGCCGCAGCACCAGTCGCTTTCCGCAAGTTCCGCAAGTTTCAGCCCGGGAATCGCCTTGAGGATTTGCCGGGGTTGCGCGGTGATTTTCTGGCCGTGACACAAGTGGCAGGCTTCGTGATAGGCCACGCGCTGCGGCGGATGGGCGGGGTTGGACGGGGGGCGAAAGTCGATTGCCGCCAGCCATTCGTGTACATCCTTCACTTTTCGGTCCCATTCTTCCGCTTGTTCTCGGTAGCGGGGAGATTCTTGCAACAGAGCGGCGTAGTGTTTGAGGTGCGAGCCGCAGCCTGCGGCGTTGGTGATGATCGCGTCAAAGGATTCCGGCGGGAACAGATCGATCTGGCGCCGGGCCAGGTCTTTTGCGGCTTCCCATTCTCCGTTGTGAGCGTGCAATGAGCCGCAGCAGGGTTGATGGGCGGGAGTGATTACTTCGCAACCGTTTTGTCGTAGCGCTTCGAGGGTGTCCAAGTTCACGTCGCTGAAGGCGAGGTCTTGAGCGCATCCGGTCAGCAACGCGACTCGGTAGCGAGCCGGCATTCCAACGGGCGGAAAGGTCCGCGGGGCAATCAGTTCTTCGGAAAAGCGCGGTTGAATCGTCGGCGTCATGGCTTCCAGTTCGCGCAGGCGTTTGGGCAAGAGCGACAAAATGCCGGAGTGACGGAGGATCCACTGCGTTCCCGACTGTTGATACAGGCGCAAGGCCAAGCCGAGCATTTGAAGCCGCGAAGGTTCCATAAAGAGCCACTTGAGAGTGATAAAGCGAAGGAATCGGCGCCAATGCGAGTCCAAGGCTCCGGACTCTTCGGCTTCCGCTCTGGCGTTTTCAAAGAGCCGGGCGTAGTCCACGCCGGCCGGACAGGCCGTTGCGCAAGCCAAACAACCCAGGCAGAAATACATTTCGTCCGCAAACCCCCGGCCGGCTGCTAACTCTCCGTCGGCAATGGATCGCATCCACGCAATGCGGCCTCTGGGGCTGTGGCGTTCGAGTTTGGTCGCCTCGTAGGTTGGGCAAGTCGGCAGGCACAGTCCGCAGTGCATGCACTGTTGCACGACTGAATAGTCCAGATCCTTCAGACGGGAAGTTCCGCCGGACGGGGTTGACCGGGCTAGTTCCAACAACATGAGGCAATTTCAATCGAACATTTTTCCGGGGTTCAATATGCCCGCCGGGTCCAGCGCCTGGCGAAGCTGCCGCAACATTTTCATCTGCGCGTCGCCCGCAAAGGCCGGCAAGAAGGATTTCTTGGCTAGGCCAACGCCGTGTTCGCCGGTGATGGTTCCTCCCAGCCGGATCGCTTCGTCAAAAATTTCTTGGAAGGCTTCTTCGACTCGCTTCATTTCCTCTTTTTTTCGCTCGTCCGTCAGGAAGGTGGGGTGAAGGTTGCCGTCGCCCATGTGTCCAAAAGTGCCGATTTTCAAGCCGTGCCGCTTGGCGGTGCGATCCACAAATCGAATCATCGCGGCCAACTCGCTCCTTGGCACTGTAGCGTCTTCCAGAATCGTCGTGGGCGCCATTCTGGCCAACGCCGAAAAGGCCGTTCGCCGGGCGCTCGCCAACCGCGCCGCCTCAGCCTCCGTTTGCGCCGTCCGCAATTCCCGGCAACCCTGCGCCTTGCAAATTCGGGCCATTTCGCCCGCCTCTTCCTTCACAACCGCCGAATGCCCGTCGGTTTCCATCAACAGCAAGGCTTCGCAGTTCAGCGGCAGGCCAATTTTGGCAAAATCCTCGACGCAGTGAATGGTCGTTCGATCCAAAAATTCCAGCGTGCAAGGAATGATTTTCGCCGCAATAATGGCCGAAACCGCCGCTGCCGCTCGCTCCATTTCGTCAAACGTGGCCAACATCGTCTTGCGAGCGGCCGGCTTGGGAATCAAGCGGAGCAGGATTTGGCCGATGACGCCGAGCGTCCCTTCCGACCCCACGAAAAGGTCTTTAAGCGAATAGCCGGCCACGTCTTTGACGCACTTGTTGCCCAGCCACATCCTCTCGCCCTGCGGCAAGACTACTTCCATGCCCATCACATAATTCCGGGTCACGCCGTACTTCAAACCGCGCAAGCCGCCAGAGTTTTCCGCCACATTGCCTCCGATGGTCGAAATCTTCATGGAACCCGGATCCGGCGGATAAAACAAACCCGCCGCTTCCGCCGCCTCGGCGACTTTTGCCGTCGTCGCCCCAGGCTCGGCCAAAAGCGTCAAATTCTTTTCATCCACTTCCAAAATGGAATCCATCTGCGCCGTGCAAAGAACGATGCAGCCGGGAACCGGCAAACTGCCCCCGCTCAAACCCGTTCCCGAACCGCGAGTGACTACCGGAACCTTGAAGCGATTGGCCAACTGCAAAATATCAGCAATCGCCGCCATTGATTTCGCAAACACCACGCATCCCGGCAACTGCTTCCACGCGGCTGTGCCGTCAAACGAATATGGAACGAGGTCTTCGCGCCGAGTCAAAACGCCGTCCGAGCCGACGATGGCGGCGAGATTTTCCAAAATCTGCTTTTTTAACCTCATGCTCGAAGAAAGTCGCGTCAACAACGCGCCGCCAATCAAAATTCTCAGCATGCCGCCCCCACCCAAACCAGTCAACCCAAGTTTGCCCTCTCAACCGCAAAGGCAGCTATTCTTTTGCCGATTTTCCTTCGGAGCAGAGAAAAGCGACCGGAAAACACGGGGTGCTTGGAGCGACGGACAACGGGTCCTCGCGGGAGAGTCCGGCTTGATGAACAAAACCCAAAACAAAACCAAACTCCCCCGCGCGAGGAAAGGGCGCTCAACAACTCACGAAAAAGCGACCCGGCTAATGGCTACAGCCGGAAGCAACCCTGACGGCTTTCGCTATACGAGGGCAACTAAAATTTTTTGACGGCGCGGAGAAAACGCAGGCAACGGCAATTTTAGCAATCGGCCGGCGAATTCGGATTGGACGCAAAGGAAAAAAAGTTAAAACAAATCGCCGTAACTCCGCGCCGGCATTCGGCGCGGGAACAACGAAAAACGGATGACTGACGAAATCAACAACGCCTGCCGAACGCTGGAACTGGAGCCGGGCGCCTCGCTTTCACAAGTCGAAAAAGCACGCCGGGAAATGACAACGGCCTGGCACCCCGACCGCTTTCCGAGCGGATCCGAACTGCAACGCAAGGCGCGGGAACAAACCGAGGCAATCCTCGTCGCTTACGAAGTTCTCAAACGCCACCTAACCTCCGGTGAAACTGCCGCCTCCACAAGACTTGGCGCCGCCGAAGAAAAATCGCCGCCGAAAACAGAGAACGCAAAAAAAACCGCCAAATCCTCGTCGACAGACTCCGGGCGTCGGCGAGAAAACTCTTCCCGCAGACGGCGCCAATCAAGCCGCCGTTCCCGCGGCCGCAAGCATAGGAAAAGCCGAAGAAGAAAGAAAAGAACGGCAAAAGAATGGCTTCTGCTCGCCTTGTTCGCCTCGTGCGGAGTTGTCGGCTTGATCATCGGCGCGCAAATCGGACTGACTATTGGCACGAGAACCGCCAAGGAAGTGGAGAGCTGGGACATTGATCCATCCCGAGAAATTAGCAGTTTTACCGGTGAATTGCACGATCTCTTCGACATTGCCGGCTTGGTTATCGGCGGCGGCATTGGCTGGATCATCGGCTGGATCAGCACCAAACGCATTGTTCGGTTCATCGCCAAAGTCAAAAGAAAAAAATACCGAGCCGCCCGAATCGCCGCTGCCAAACAACGCCGGCGCAGACGCAAAGCCGCCGCCGCCAATCAAGCTGATCCAACCAACGAGCCGAACCAATCGCCGAGTGCAAACAACCAACGGAATCAAGAAAGAAAAGTCGTCCATTCCCGCTCCGTTTCCTCCCGCGCCCGCATTCGCTCCCACAGAACAAAAGGCAAGTGACCGAAGAAATCCACAGCGCCTATCAAACGCTTGGCATTAGCGAAGACGCATCACCGCAAGAAATCAAGCAGGCTTGGCGCGATATGCTTGCGGTGTGGCATCCAGACAAGCATATGGGGAATGAACGGCTTCGTCGCAAAGCCGAAGAACAATCCAAACGAATCAACGAAGCCTACGATATTCTCAAACGCTACCTCAAAGACGGCGACATTCCCCGCTCTCGCCCCCGCCCTTCCACTCAATCGCAAAAACAAGAAAGCCAACAACAAACTCGCCGACCTCGCCCTCGCCCTTCTAAGCAATCACGAAAACAAGAAAGCCAACAACAAACTTGCCGACAAGAAACCACTTCCGAAGACGCCCATTCTTCCCAAACCCACGAACAAGAAAACCGCCAAGAACAAACAACAAAACCGTTCGAAGAAGAAAGCCTCGCCGTGAAAATCGGCAGAATCATTTACATTATTTTCGCCATAATCTTCGGCGCAATCGGCGGTTTCGGTGCCGGTATGCTGCTCGCTTATCTTCCCCTCTTCGCGCTGGGAGAGGTCAGCGGCTGGTTTGACCTCGAAAGTGTAGAGGGGTGGACGACTGTCGTCTTCGGAGCGATGATCGTCTCGCCTATCGTAACTTTCTTCGGCAGGATCATCGACACAATACGCGCCAAAAGACAAAACAGGCCGTTCATTGGCATCCATGAAGGTTGGTTTGCATATACCACAATCGGTGGGTGCGGCGGCACGATTGGCGGCATGGTTTGTGGGTGGTCTGTCTCTATTATCGGCAACGAAGCGGTGAGCACTAGAATAGCGACGTTCATTGGCGTAGTCTTGGGCGCGCGTTTGGCTTTGTCTGTTCTGGTACGCTTTTCGGATGCTGGAGAAATAAAAATACCGAATTGGGTTCGCTTTGTTTTGCGCTTTGTTTTGGCAGTGACTGTGCTTTTTCTATGGATTATGTTGAGTGTTTTTGTAAACAGGTTTTGAAATGAGATTTGTTGCGTTTGTTTTTGGGTGGATTGCGGTTTTAGTTTTGAGCGCAAAAGCGTTGGCGGACGCAAGGTTGGGGCCGTTGAAGGATTTGAACGGCTATTTTCCTTTTGAAGTGCCGGCGACGACGGCGCTTTGGGAAAAGCGAGTCGAAGAAGTGCGGCGGCGGGTTTTGGTTTCGCAGGGGCTTTGGCCGATGCCAAAGAAAACATTGTTGCGTCCAGTCATTCACGGGCGGGTTGTCTTCGGGGATTACTCGGTGGAGAAGGTGTATTTTGAGAGTTTTCCGGGGTTTTATGTGACGGGGAATTTGTATCGGCCTATTGGGAGGCGGGGTTTGTCGCCCGGCGTTTTGTGTCCGCACGGGCATTGGGCAAAGGGGCGGTTTATGGACAACGAAAATGTGCGAAAAGAGATTGCGCAAGGAGCGGAGCGTTTTGAGGAAGGCGGGCGCAGTCCGCTTCAATCTCGGTGCGTGCAGTTGGCGCGAATGGGTTGCACGGTGTTTCACTACGATATGATTGGCTACGGGGACAGCGTTCAGATTGGCTATGAGTTGGCGCATCGTTTTGCGCGGCCGCGGCCGGAAATGAACCGCCGTCAAGATTGGGGTTTGTTCAGTCCGCAAGCGGAGAGCCATTTGCAAAGCGTGATGGGTTTGCAGACTTGGAATTCGATTCGGGCGTTGGATTTTTTGGAAACACTGCCGGAAGTGGACCAGCAACGGTTGGCGGCAACGGGAGCCAGCGGCGGCGGGACGCAGACTTTTATGTTGGCGGCGGTGGATGCTCGGCTGGCGGCGGCCTTTCCGGCGGTGATGGTCAGCACGGCGATGCAGGGCGGATGCGTTTGCGAGAACGCCTGTTTGTTGCGCATCGGCACGGGCAACGTGGAGATTGCGGCTTTGTTTGCGCCCCAGCCGTTGGGTTTGGCCGGCGCAAATGATTGGACGGTGGAAATGTCCAGCAAAGGATTCCCTGAACTGCGGGCACTTTACCGGTTGCTTGGCCGAGAGGAAAACGCGATGCTAAAAGCGCTCAACCATTTCGGCCACAACTACAACTACGTCAGCCGCACGGCGATGTATCACTGGTTCAATCGCCATTTGCGGCTTGGCCTGGCGGAGCCGATTTTGGAGCGAGACTATCCCTATCTTTCCCCAGCGGAACTCACGGTGTGGAATGCGGCGCATCCGCGGCCGCAAGGCGGCGATGATTTTGAAAGGAACTTGCTGCGGCACTGGCTTGAGGATGGCCGCAAGCAGTTGCTGGCGCGGGCGGATCGTCCGCAAGCCTTTGCCGAGTTGTCGGCTCCGGCGATTGGCGTTGTGCTGGGGCGAACGCTGGAGTCTGCCGGAAAAGTAATCTGGGAAGAGCGCCGCAAAGTGGAACGGGAAAACCATCTGGAAACTGCGGGCTTGTTGCGCAACACAACCTACGGCGAATCGTTGCCGGCGGTGTTTTTCCAGCCCAAAGAACGGCAAGGCGCCACGGTGATTTGGCTGAGCGCGCGCGGCAAGGCGGGGTTGCGCGACGGCGAAGGCCGGCTTCATCCGTGGGGGCAAAATCTGTTGGACGGCGGTGCAACGATTGCGGGCGTGGACTTGTTTCGACAAGGAAAATTCTTGGCCGATGGAAAACCTCTGAAGCAAACTCGGCGGGTAAAAAATCCGCGGGAAGCGGCGGCCTACACTTTTGGCTACAATCATGCGGTTTTTGCCCAGCGGGTGCACGACGTGCTGACCATCGTTCAATTTCTCAAAACGCAGAAGCCGCCGTCTGAAAAGATCGTTCTGGCGGGATTGGACGGAGCCGGGCATTGGGCGGCGGCGGCCAGAAGCGTTTGCGGCAAAGCAGTGCAAAAGTACGCCATAGACACCGGCGGCTTTCGATTCGGCGCAGTGGAAAACATTCACGACCCTGATTTCTTGCCCGGCGGCGCCAAGTATCTCGATCTGCCCGGTTTTCTGCTTCTTGGAGACGCCCAACCGTTGTGGTTGGCCGGCGAATCTGCGCAAACGCGGGAGTGGTTGCGGCGCCGTTACGCAAAGGCCGATGCCGGCGACTTGACTTTCCCGGAGCCGAGCGAAGCATCTGCCGCAGCGGCGGCCGACTGGATTTTGAAGGAATTGGGAGACCACAATGAAGCAACTCCGCAAGCGCCGCAGAATTGAGAGCGTTTTTTCCGTTTTCAAATAAAAACCGCATCCATAAATTTGCGCTTTCTTTTTGGAGCGGATTGGTTGTAAAGTGAAGCGCATGACGGCTCGGTTTTACAAGAAAATAGAAGAGCGGACGCCGACACTCTTGGCGGCGGCGCTGTGGATAGGAGCGAATATGACGGAAGCAGAAGTGAAGACAAGTAAAGTGGAATATAGAGAAGGCAACGCGGTTTTGGAGGGATACTTTGCCGTTCCCGATGATTTGGACGGCGCCAAGCGCCCGGGCATTTTGCTGATCCACGATTGGACCGGTTTGCAGGAATTCTCCCGCCAACGAGCCGAGCAACTCGCCGGACTCGGCTATGTCGTTTTTGCCGCCGACGTCTACGGCAAAGGCGTGCGCCCGCAAACCCTGCAAGAATGCGGCGTGCAAGCGGGCATTTACCGAAAAGATCGGGCATTATTCCGCCGCCGACTGAACGCCGCCCTGGAAATCTTGAAGTCCCACGACAATTGCGACGTCGACCAACTGGGCGCAATCGGCTATTGCTTCGGCGGCACGGGAGTCGTCGAACTACTTCGCAGCGGCGCTGACGTCGCCGGCGTCGTTTCGTTTCACGGCGGTCTTGACTCTCCCAACCCCGAAGACGGACAACACATCAAAGGGAAAATTCTGGTGTTGCACGGCGCCGACGACCCCTTCGTTCCTCAAAAGAACATCGAAGCATTCATTGCGGAGATGAACCGTTGGAAAGTGGATTGGCAGATGATCTCTTACAGCGGCGCCGTTCATTCCTTCACAAAACCCAAAGCCGGAAACAACCCCGCCAGCGGCTCCGCCTATCACGCTTTGGCCGACCAGCGTTCCTGGCAACATATGAACCTGTTTTTCAGCGAGATTTTCGGAGAAAACACTTCGAAACAGACGCGGTAAAACCAAAAGCCAGCCAAAACGCGTCGCAAAATTGCAAGCTTGGGAAAATGCGGAAAACCAAGGCTTTGTGAAGAAAACTTAGCCGCCGTCAGACCGAAATAAACGCCAAACCGATGTTCTGCGTGCCTTCCTTCGGCAAATCCTCCGCTGAAGATCGGCTGTTGCCGGGATTTTTTGCGTGACAATTTTTGCCAGATGCCCTATATTATCTTCCTCTGCGACCCGTTCGTCTAGCGGTCCAGGACACCGCCCTTTCACGGCGGTAACACGGGTTCGATTCCCGTACGGGTCGCCATTCATAACTCCTTCGCGAATTTCGCAGCTCCAAAACAGCAAGAGAACATTTGTCGCTCTGCCTTCGGCCTTTTTTTCCATTTTCCATAGCTCAACCCCAACAAACTCCCAACCGCGAATCCAGAATTTCCCAATCCGTCATCCCCAAATCCTCCGGCCGGCGCCAAACAACTGGCAATTTTGCGCCCTGTTTGCAGTCCGCAATTTCCCTAAAAAAGCGCCGGCCACGCACACGCATGCAAAAAAAGCGGAAATGAAGCTCTTTTTCTGTTCCAAAAAAAAATCATTTTTTTGTTGACAAACGGTGGAAAAGCTGGTTTGGTTATCTGCGTAATTAATTTTTCGGAAGTATAAATATATGAAAGGATTGATCTTTTTTAATAGGAAGACCGAACAGTGCGAAACACAACCCGCAATCCGCGCGGGGGAGGGGGGGGGGCTCTTCTTTTAGCGGCCTCCTTGTTCTTTCTGGCCCCGCTGGACCAAGCCCAAGCGCAACTCTACATCGACATCTATCCCTCCCAAGACAACAACAACCAAACTCTCTGGGTATTTAGCGGCTCCTCCACTACCAGCAGAACCCTCGTCGTCTTCAACATTCCCGCCCACTCCGCCGGCACTTTCCGAACCTCTTCGGGCAACTCTTTCGATCTGCAGGACTCCGTCAGCCTCTCCGCCAATCCCTTCAACGCCAACTCCCCCTCCAACGCCGTCCTCGCCCTTTCTTCTTTATCCACCACCGGCGCCGACTACGAATCCATCCTCAAAAGAATCCCCGGAGGCGCCCGAACCCAGCTGTTCGACTCCAACACCACCAACACCCCTACCCTATCCGTCTCCCCCGGCTCCTCTACCATCTCCCACATGTATCTGCACGGCGCCACCAACGCAATCGGCCCCCGCGTCTCCTCTTCCTTCACTTACAACAGCACCGGAACCGTCGGCTCCTCATGGTATGGCGCCGGCCTCCTAGCCAAACCCATTGGCGACTTCAATGCCGGAACCTTCGGCAACTCGCTGATCGGTAACCCCGGCACTTTCTTCTCCCGCCCGGCCAACAACTTTCAGGTTCGGGTTCACAGCGCGGTCATCCCCGAACCCCAAGAATACGCCCTCGTGTTCGGCTTGTTCGCCCTCGGCTTCGTCCTCTTCCGCCACCACCACTTCCCAAAAAAACGACAACAACAAGCCTCCACTTCGTAGCCGCCGCCAATCAAGCAGGTAGCCGGTGATTCGCAGCCAAGCGGTTTTCGATTTGCCATTGCGCCACCGGCCGTTGTCTGCAAGCAGCGATTGAATTTTTTACTTCGCTTCCATCCTTTTGAAAGCGAAGTTTTTCTTGGTCGGCGCAGCCCAAAGAACAGCGGACGGACTTTGGCGGAAAAACAGAAAGAAACACAGAAAATGAGACGGACGAGATTCGAGAAACGAAATGAGGAGAAGTCGGTAGTTGTTGTTCCTTCATTTCTCCTCCCTTTTATCCTCCGCCTTCTATGTGAAAAAACTCCAAATCAAATAGCCGACAACTAGTGAAGGGATCTGCGGATGGTTGCGAGGATGTGCGCTTGGGGCATGTTTCTGCGGAAGCTATTCAAGGGAGTGATGATCCCTACGGCATGAAGTGGTTTTTTGCCATTTGCTACAGAGTTTTCTTCAAGGCGCGTTCATGGGGCTGCCGCGATTCGCGCCCGAAGCAGCACAGGACGATGCGGCGGATGGAGGGATGCTCCGCGGCCTCCGCCGCCAGCGTCCGGATCGCGATCTCCGCCGCACGCGGCGCCGGAAAACCATAGGCGCCGGTCGAAATCGCCGGGAACGCGATGGTCTCGGCGCCGTGCGCGGAAGCGAGCCGGAGCGATTCCCGGTAGCAGCTTTCGAGAAAGGGACTCCTCGCCGTGGCCCCCTCCCCGCCAGACCGGACCGACGGTATGGATGACGTGGCGGGCCGGAAGATCGTACGCGCCGGTGAGACGGACCTCGCCGGTCGGACACCCGCCGAGCCGGCGGCATTCTTCAAGGAGCCGGGGGCCGGCCGCGCGATGAATGGCGCCGTCCACGCCGCCCCCGCCGAGCAGTGATTCGTTCGCGGCGTTGACGATCGCGTCCACTTCCAGCCGCGTGATGTCGCCTTCGATGACTTCGATACGGTTCGTTGCATTCACAAGAATGGATTCTGCATCACGGCGGCGAGGTTGCCGAGGGGATGATCGCATTGCTTAGATTGAGATTGAGTTGGAAAAGGCAGGGCTTCTCATTCGGGCAGGGCGAGTTTGACGTCGTCGGGCCACTTGGCGCCCTGGTCAATCCAGGCGCGAATAAGGGCGATTTGTTCTTTGGTGATTTTGGGGTATTTGTCGCGGTTGTCGAGGGGCGGCATTTCCATTTCTTCGACAAGGTCGGCGATGAAGTGGACAAGGGGGCTTTGGTCGCTTTTGCCTACGACGATGGCGGCTTCTTTGCTACTGCCGCCTTCGATGGCGGTTTGGCGCGTGTTCATGAAGTATTTGCTTTTGGCACGAGGTTTGGCGCCGTGGCAACCAAAGCAGGATTTTTCAAAAAGAGGTTTGATGTCGCGGACGAAGTCCACTTCCTGTTTGGTGTTCACCGGCGGCAGTGCGCTAGTGTCCACGTCTTCGGCCGATAAAGCGCTGGCCGACACTAGGCAGATGATTGTTATGGCTAATGTTCTCCGTTTCATATCGTTCTTTTTATAGTGCATAATCGCTGTAAAAGTTTGTTTCTTCTAATTGATAGAATCCGATTCTTCAAGAAAATTTTTAATGTCCGTATCAAAAGAGTCAAAGGATTTCAGATGTTCCAGAGTTCGCGTCAGTTTGAACGTTGCGTTGGATCCCTTCGCCATAGTAACCATTTTGTAGTTTCCGCTCCCGATCTGCCCTTTTTTGACGATTAGATAAGCAAGGGCGCTTGGTGTGATTCCTAGGCAAAATAGGTGAGAGTAGTCCGTATCGTAACGGATGCCGTTAAATTGAAAATTGCCGTTCGTATCTTGAGACGCAACCTTTACTTCAAAGAACATAGACTTTATGCCGCTTTTTATAGACACATCGTATTGTCCTCTTCTCCCTTTCTTTGTGTGAACTTCTGAATAACCTAAATGACGCAACATACATTCCAAAAAATCCTCGCCTAAATCCCCTTTTTCCGTAGTGGCGATATACTTGATTTTTTCAAACGGCCTTCCCTTCCAGATTTGTTCATAGATGGATGGTTTCTTTTCCAATAAATCTTGAAATATGCTGTGAGCTTTTTCTTTCATAATAAATGTTTCGGTTCGCTCAATACCTTTCCAAAACCCGATTCGCCGAGGCATTGCCGTATGGAATGCATACGTATATGCTTGCAGTGGTTGGTGGCGTCCGAGCTGTATTTCAACCAGTCGGCGTTTTCCAATGCTTTGCGCACTTCTCTTCTTTTACGTTTTATAATGATTCCATATCCCGATCCATAGTTGACTTGGTCAAAAGTTTTTACAATGTGGATATCGCGGTAGAAGGTGGAGGCGATATAGCAATCATAAGCGTTAAGTTTATCCATGCCGCAGCGGCGGGCGGGAGCGGAGCAGACTGTGTAGATGTCCACGAATTCACTCACATCGTAATCGGTGAAGACGGTTGTTCCAGTACCTTTTTGCCAGACTTGAAAGACCGTTTTCACGGAGACGGGCTCTCCGCTGTCGGGTTGGCGGAAGGATTCGTGTTCGAGGTTTTCGGAGTGTAGCAATCGGGCGTTTCGGACTCGTTTCATATTGGTTCCTTTTCCGTTGCTGTAGAAGGACATCGGCAGGATGAAGGCGACAAGTTCTGCGAATAGAAATGCCCGGTTGACGAAGGCGAGGGCGTAGGCGCCTCTGTGTCCAAACGGGGGATTGCCGATGACGATGTAGTTTCCGCCTGAAGGATACCATTGGAGAAAGTCAGCTTTTATTATGTCGTCTCGAGAGGATTGAATGTCCAGTCCAATGCGTCTGTTTTGGGGAAGCAAGTCAAAGAAGCAACCATCGCCGGCGGAGGGTTCTATAAAGGTATAGTTGTTCAGATTTAGTTTATGTTTGTCTGCGATTTGGAGGAAGGTGTTGTAGCAGTGCTTGGCGGTGTCCTTGTTAGTATAGAAAGAGTCTTCCGGAACCGATTTGTTGATTGCGTAGTGCGGGAGTTCGGTAATGCGGTGGTTGTTTTTCAGTCCCGTCCAGGCGCTCATTGTTTTGGGTCGAATTGTTGCAGGCCAATCGTGTTGCGATTGCGTTAATGGATGTTTGTCCATTGTTTGGATTGGGCGGAGCGAAGGACGGCATCGCAGACTTTTTGGGTTTCCAAGGCTTCGCGAAAAGTGGGGCTGGTGGGCTGGCCTTTGGCGAGGTCGTCGAGAAAGTCGGCAACTTGGTGGACGAAGGTGTGTTCGTAGCCGATTTGGAGGCCGGGCACCCACCATTTATCCATGTAGGGCATGTCACCGTCGGTGACGTGAACCGAGCGCCAGCCGCGCACCAAGGAGTCGTCGCGGTGGTCGAAGTATTCCAAGCGGTGGAGGTCGTGCAGATCCCATTTGACGGAGGCGCGCTCGCCATTGACTTCGAAGGTGTAGAGGGCTTTGTGGCCGCGGGCGTAGCGCGTGGATTCAAAGAGGCCAAGAGAGCCGTTGGCAAAGCGGCACAGGAAGGCGCAAGCGTCGTCGATGCCAACTTTTTCGACTTTTCCGGTCAGGTTGTGCATGCGTTCTTTGACGAAGGTTTCGGTCATGGCGGTGACGCCGTCGATGTTGCCGTTGAGCCAGAGAGCGGTGTCAATGCAGTGGGCGAGTAGATCGCCGGTGACGCCGGAACCGGCGGCATGAACGTCAAGTCGCCAGAGGCCTTCGCCGCCTTGGGGAAGGTCAGCGGAGATGGTCCAGTCTTGGAGGAAGTTGGCGCGGTAGTGGAAGATTTTGCCGAGTCGGCCTTCGTCGATGAGTTTTTTGGCGAGTGTGACCGCCGGCACTCGGCGGTAATTGTACCAGACGGTGTTGGGAACGCCGGCTTTTTCGACGGCTTGGACCATTTCTTCGCCTTCGGCGCGGTTCATAGACAGGGGTTTTTCGCACAGGATCATTTTGCCGGCTTTGGCGGCGGCGGCGGCGATTTCAGCGTGAGTGTTGTTGGGGGCGCAGATGTCGACGGCGTCGACGTCGCTGCGGGAAACGAGCGTCCGCCAATCGGTTTCGACAGATTCGTAGCCCCATTGTTCGGCAAAGGCTTTGGCGTTTGCTTCGTTGCGCCCGCATACGGCTTTTAACCAGGGGCGATACTGCAGGTCGAAGAAGTGGTTGACTTTGCGGTAGGCGTTGGAGTGGGTTCGCCCCATGAAGCCATAGCCGACGAGTCCGATGTTCAGATTTTTCTTGTCGCTCATAAAATGAAAAAAGGAAAGACGGATTGTTTTTGTTTGATGAAAAAGCGGTTTTATTGGCGCCAGCCGTGGGCTTGGCGGACGGCGATCATTTTGGCCAGAACGGTGTTCCACATGGCCGGCGTTTCAAGCATGGCGTTGGGAAACATGCAACCGTCCCAGCAAATGTGGCGGATACCGCGTTTTTGGGCGTCTTGGAGCCAGTAGCCGGCGCATTGGACAATGTCGAGTTTTCCGTTGGGGTCGTCGGCCGGGCAGTGTTTGCCGGTTTTGTCGTGGTCTCCGGCGCCGTGAACTTGACCGTCGTTTTGGGCGACATGAAAGTCAATGGTCCACGGGCGGAGTTTGTCGGTCATTTGTTTGTAGGCCGACCAGAATTCTTCATCCGAATAGCCTTCTTGTAGCAAGGCGTGTTCGGGGGCGTTGTAGCCGAGCAGGTAGAGATAAGTGTGGGCAAGGTCGGCCTGGAAACCGACGGTTTCCGGCATTCCGACTTCTTCGAGAAGGTCGAGCATGTCCTTCCAACTGTGCATGCCGGCCCAGCAGATTTCGCCTTCAGCGGCGAGGCGCTCGCCGTGGTCGGCGGCGATTTTGGAGGCTTCTTTGAAGGTGGTGGCGATTTTGCTGGTGTTGGCGGCGGGATTTTGCCGCCATTGCTCCACGCCGAATTCGGCGGAGTCAATCCGAATGACGCCGTATTGCCGCACGCCGTGATCGTTGAAGATGCCGGCGATTCGGCAACCCACTTTGACGGCTTCCAAGAATTTTTCGCGGGCGGCTTGGTCTCCCATAGCGGAGTCGCCAACGGTTCCCGGCCAGACCGGCGCCACTAGAGACCCCACGACGAATCCTTTTTCCGCAATGCTGTCCGCAATGGCGCGAATGGCGTCGTCATCCGCCTTTGGATCAGTGTGCGGCAGAAAAAGGAAATAGTCGATGCCGGCAAATTTTTCCCCGTCAACTTCGGCATTGGCGGTGAGTTCCAGCATGCGTTGCAAGGAAATCGGAGGTTCCTGGCCTTCGCCGTCGCCTTTGCCGACGAGCCCCGGCCACATCGCGTTGTGCAGTTTTGGAAAAAGGTCGTTGCTCTCACTCATAGTCTTTCTTTGTTCGTTCGCACTCATCACAGGAGTCAGCGGTTGAAAGTAGAATTTTGTCGTTGAATTGAAAAGAAAAAATTTCGCCGGGCAGAATGTTTTTTCATGGATAACGACGATTTCTCAAGTTTTCGGTTTATTCTATGGGCGGATGCCCGCCTTTGCGCCAAGATTCGATTCTGGAATGATGGATTTCTCTGCGGATTGGATCCAAGAAAACGCAAACTTATTGCAGTTGAAAGAGAGCCATCAAACACAAACAGCATGATTCTCTTGTATCTTGATCTCCAAAAAGCCATCCAAGAAAAGCGAATAGCCTTCGATCCGCCATTGGAAGACAAACAATTCGGAGAAGCATCCGTGGATTTACGGCTTGGTTTTCGCCTTGTTCGAAAGGCCTGAAATTCATACTGGCTTGGAGGTGGATGGGTGTTTACCAGAGTTCACCGAGAGATAAACTGGAACTTTTTTCAACTATTTTGCGAATTCGGGGACACGAGAGTCTGTGGACCGCGACGATATGTATAGGAATTGGCAGTTTTGAGAAAAAAAGTGCGATAAATCGAAAAAAAGTGAAGAAAAGTGCCGAAATGTTGACCCACTTTGGATTTAAAACGGACTACAGTAGTAGGGGGCGTTAGCGCGGTTTGCTTGGCGCCGACGCAGCGCACCTTCTAATAACAAACAACGAAAGGAATAGACGATGAGAGAACCACATATAATTTACGGTTACCGTTGCAAGACGGGCCGGATGGCAGGCAAGTGGAAGATTGGTTGCACTTTACAAGAACAAAACAAAAACCGACACTCCGATCATAGGAAAGCCCAGAGCGGCGTTAGGCTGTTTGACCGCTATTTGAATGCCAGAATTCGAGAGGGGTATTCATACGACGATGTGTTTGAATACTTTCAACTTCGGGTGTTGGTCTGCACACGACAAGACGCCGAGATATGGGAACGTATTTATACCGACAGGTATGATGCGTTGTCGCCTAATGGATTTAATTTAGTTTCTGGTATGTATAAAGGTCGAAAAAGCGAGGAGACAAAGCGCAGGTTGTCGGAAGCTGGCCTTAATCGCTCGCCGGAGAAAATGGCTAAGATGAATGCAGCTGCTCGGAAAACTAGGGCGGCTACAAGGAAGAGAAAGCGAGAGGTTAGAAGAAAAGAAATGATTCTGAATAACATAAAAAAGCAAAAGAGAGATTGAAGAGCGGCTGGAAACCTAAAATGACCGGCCCGCGACAAGCTGCTTATATTGTTATTAGAGCGGGAAGAGAGATGGCCGAGAGAGAAGTTGTTTTGGAAATGAAGAGACTATTTGGCTGGAACAATAAGAGAGCGATCACTCCGCTCATACGTGCATGTGGGATTGAGCCTAGGTATTATTTGCCGCATGGAAATAAGGACTACGAGCGTCTCGAGAGAGTGGTGTCTTCTATAAGTTCTGCTGGCAAAAAAACCTACAAATACAGGCCGAGAGCTGAATTTACAGCTTTGATGATTCCTAAAAAACTAGTCTGTGAAGATTTGGAAATTGTCGTTGCCTGACGGCATTTAGTAGTGAGCGTTAGCGATGGTCGTTGGCGCCAAACGAAACTTACTATGAACAAGACGGTCAAGAAATCAATAGGACTAGCGATGGGAATTGCTGGTGGAATTATAATGGCGCCGGTGATTGTCGCAGCGATAGCGGCGGTTTTTTATTTGGCGTTTGTTTTATTTTCGGCAATGGGGGATTGGCTGTCTGGGAAAGAAGACGAGCCCGTGCCACAGATAATCATGCAATCTCCTTCTCATGACTACAATGCACATGGATTTGTCAAAGGAGAGATAACGGAAGTCAAAGAGAAAGATGGGTCGGTGACTGTCTACTTTTGAGATGGCAGGCTTTGGCGCACTTGGTATAAGCGCAAGGAACATCGTCTTTACATGCAAACACGCAATGGTCAGTGGGTGAGAGTAGACAGGATTCCTGTGAGATATTGGTAATTTAGATTTTAGTTAGATAACAAGAAAGGTAGTTATGGATTACGAAGAAGCGATAAAGATGTATAGGCTTAATCAGAAGGTTAAGACGGTACCTGATTTGATTCGGATGTTGCGGAAGTTCTATGGAAAAATGCCAAAGGAGAAGCGCAAGAAAGAAGCTGACGAGATAATTAGGATGTTGCGCGAGCGGGAGCGAGTGCGTCAGTTGCGGAGGAATTGAAACTAGACAGGAATGGGCAGTTTTGAAAAAAAGTTGAGAAATTTGGACACGCCGAGGCTTGAACTCCTACGATATGTGTAGGGGGTTAGCATTGGTTGCTGGCCGCTGATAAAACAAACAATAAACAAAGGAGACAATTACATGGACAGAAACGAAGAACGACAAGCACATTTGATTTACGGATACAGAGAACGAGCGGGTAAAAACCGTTGGTATATTGGTTGCACGATGGTCAGGAACAAAAAGAATCGGCGCCGCGCTCATCGCTGGGCAAAAGAGGAGGGTAGCAAGTTCCATCGGTTCATTCGTAAATCGTATCGGGATGGCAAGTCTTTTGACGACGTGCTTGAATACTTTGAATTAGAGACGTTCTTTGGCACAGACCGAAACGCATCTTTGCGCGAGGATAAATACACAGAGATCTATGATGCATTGGCGCCAAACGGCTTTGTTTTGTCAGCTGGCCGTTATGCAGGCAAAAAATCAGAAGAATTCAGAAAAAGGTGTTCAGATACCGCAAAACGAACCTGGGCATGTCCCGATAGACGCAAAGCGCAGTCAATCAGGTGTTCAGGCTGGAAACAGACCGCCAAAGCTAAGGAACGGATTAGCAAGACACAAAGAAACTTCTCACCAGAGAAAAAAGCAAAGAAGAAAGCCGACACAAGAGCTACCCGCGCAATCACAAAGAAAAGAAAACAAGAGGCTGAACGAAAAGAAGAAATGATAGCCAAATTAACAGACGCAAAAGCACGGCTGAAGAGCGGCTGGAAACCTAAAATGAAAGGACACGACTTAGCCGCTTTTATAGTCATCAAAGCAAATAGAGCGATGACTGAAAAAGAAGTTGAGCCAGAGATTAGGAAACATGGATTCAAAGGCAGAGTCGTTACTTTCTTGAAGAGAGCATCTGGCTTTGATCTTAGAAGCACACTCAAGTACACAGGCAACAAGGAATACGAAAGACTTGAAATGTTTAATCTTCCCTCTGGAAGATTTGCTTTTAGACCACGACCTGAATTTACAAGTTGGATGATTCCTGAATAACAATAACGGAAAGATACGAAATGACTGCAATAGAGAAACACCTAGCAATGAAGAAGTTTTACGAGGTGAACATATCAGCTCGTGACAAACAATATTGGAAAGCACGGCTATGCAAAGCGGCTGAGGTTGGTCTACAGAAGGATGCGAATCAGTCTGCATTTTTATATTATGGATAGAACAAAGATGACAAGGAGTGCCGCCAGGAAGACGGCGGCTCAATTTTGGAGGGAGGTCAAAGAGATGAGTGATTTGGAGGCTGCTTTGGATCTAGAAGAGAAAGCCAAGCAACTTCCTAAGGCGGTGAAGGCCATCATTTTTTTAGACGAAATGCGTAGGGTTAGGAACATGCCAAAACCAAAGCGCAAAGAGTGGATGGACGATTTTTGGGGCATGATGCGAAAGCGTCAAGCACAACGGAATTAGAGAGGGACGGAATCTAAGTAGACTGGCGATAAGGAAATGCACAGGATTGTGCATTTTATTGTCACTTCCGAAATTGTTGCTATTGGCCAGCTATTAGGATTGATGGAGGCGAGAGCTTTCGAGAAGACTTGGATAGGCAGTTGTCCGCCCAAAAGTAGGTGCAATGATGTCTAGGTTGTCGCCAAGGAGAACGGTTTGGTTCTTGCAATTCAATGCGCTCATTGCAAAATAGACGATTCAGAAACTCAATTTCGCAGGAAGGTTTCGCTAAGCCAAGTGTATGCGGAATCCAAATCCTCCAAAACGCGATCCCAATCCGGCGCCAAGTGGTCAGACGAGGCAGACGGCGAGATTCCTTCTAGCGCGCCGAGCGCAAGGAGGCGTTCTTGGGTTGGTCTTTGTTGCAGATATTCTTGGAAGCGCCGGGCGTTTTGGGGATTGGGGCCGTTGCGGATCAAGGCGACGCTGTTGGCAATCACGGAAAATTCTTGGGTCAACGGCAACATTTTTATGGGGAGTTGCCTGTGCAATCCCACGGCGATGTCATCCCAGTCCGTCAATCCCAACCAAGCTTCTCCCATTCCGACGAGGCGAACAACGGCGGAGTTGCCATCGACGATGAGGGCTTTGTTTTTGACTAAGTCGCGGCACCATTGCTCCCAAGCGGCTTTTCCCCAAGCGGCTCGCAAGGACATGAAGTGGGCGGCGGTTGTGCCAAAAAGCGGATAGGCTATGGCGACGCGGCCTTTCCATTGGGGGGAGGTGAGTTGCTTGAGGTTGATGGGGGCGTTCGGATTGACGAAGTTTGTGTTGACGACTAAGCGGCGGCTTCGATAGCCAAAAGAGACGATTGGCGCATCGGCGAGCAATCCTCTGCGGCCTAGTTTCCGCATCATCATTTCCTCGTTGCTCCAGAAGACGTCGCATTGCGGCCGGCGGCGTTCGGCGATGATGCGATTCATCAGTCCGGTCGTTTTGGCGGATTCGGAATCAAATAAGGGAAGAACGTGAATGCCGGTTTCGCGGGTGAAGTTGGCCAGAATTTGCTGGGCGTAAATTTGGTCTTGGGAAGTATAAACAACCACGACGTTTTCGCGGGAGGGTCGACAACCGATCCAAAGAACAAAGGCAAGGAAGATTGTCAGGCCGGTCCAACCGCCGAATTGCCGCATTGTCGCCCAGTCAAAAAGAGAAGTCGTTTTGTTCACGCCGTGCGTTTGTGATAATACCACCATTCGAACATCAGAACGGCTAAGGCCAGCGCCGCAATCCAACGCCAGATTTCCAAGTCCGCCCGCGAGGAAACAGTCGCCTCGACTTGCCTTCCGTGAGCCAGCGTCAGAGCGGCGCGGGGCATCGAATCGCTTTCCGCCGCGTCCATCAAGTTGGCGGCGAATTGAACCCGATTGGTTCCCGCAGTGACGGTGTAAATTCCCTGAGCCGCAGTGTTTCCATAAATAAAACTTTGCATTGAAGATGACCAAGGCAGGGACTCGCTTTTGCCGTCGGGTCTCCGCACTAGAATGGAATCACCCGGCGCTGCAAAACCCACTCGGATTGGATCGCCGGTTCGCGCCGTCAACTCTTGGCCGCTGGCGGCCAAAGGATTCAGCCACTGCACTGCGTTGGCCATGAACATCGGAAAGGAAACGCGCAGCGGCCAAGTGGATCGGAGGGTGTCAAAACCAATCCACAATCGCCGCCGGCCGCCTAGCTCGCCGGCAATAAGAAGCGGGGACTGGCTGGATTCCACCAGAGATTCTCCCCAAAAAGGCGAGGAAACAGAAAACGCTTCGGCAATTTCCACGTCGTCGAAGCTGACGAATCGCAGCAGAGGATGGCCGCTTTTCCAATCGACCACCGCCGGCGATTGGATCCGCTCCCACTCGGCAAACCAATTGGTAGGCGCGATGTTGACGGCCATCACGTTTCCCTTCGGCCATTCCAGCGGCCTTAGGTTGTCCACGATGACGATGTCGTGGTTGGCGGCGTTGGCGGACGGATCGTCGGTGGTCTGCAAATGGATTGTTTCCGTCGCCAGCAATGCTTTTTCGAGAAAGGCGTTTCCGCTGGAATACAGCAGCGCCTCCGCCGGCTTTGGCAGCAAACTGACGACGTGAGCTTCGTTGTCCACCGCCAGATCATCTTCGGCGCCGAGTTTTAGCGAAAACACGCCGTCTTTCGTTTGACGCGCAATAAAGGCCAGTGAGACGGAGCTTCCGCCCTGCATTTCCACCATCCGCGCTTCCATCATCCGCCCGTCTAGCCGAAGTTCGGCGGCAAAACGAAAGTCGTTGGTGGAATAGTTCACCGCGCTGGCAAACACGGCCCTTGTGGAGTGGTCATCGGGGTTCGGCCTTACGTCCATTGATACCAGTCCGACGTTGTTGCCCTTCCGCCCGATCCGATGATAGTTCAAGTTCAGGTCCGTTTCCTCAAATTCACCCAAGTCCGAAACGGCGCCGTCGCTCAGAAGATGAATTTCGGAAGAAGGATGATCCTTCACCAAAGTTTTAGCCAATTGAAGCCCTTCCAGCAGCCGTGTCGGCGCATCGGAAACTTCCATCGACCGAAGCGCCCGCCGCAACACCGCTTTCTCCGAAGTCGGCGATTGAACCACCGCCGTGCGAGCTCCCGCCGCCACAATCACCATTTGATCCGAATCCTTCAAACCGTTGACCAGCTCCAAAGCGGCCTTTCGCGCCGCCTCAAACCGGGAAGGCGCCACGTCCGCGCTTTGCATCGAGGCCGACGCGTCCATCACCAACACCTGCAAGGCGCCGCCCGCCAATTGATCGGCCAAGTAAGGACGCGCCAGCACCAACACCGCCAACAAAAGCAACAAAATCTGCAAAAACAAAAGCAGGTTGCGACGCAACTTTTGAAATGGCGCGTTCGCCCGCGACTCGGCCAAAAAACGTTGCCACAACACGATGCTCGAAACCAAACGCAGCTTGCGCTTGCGCTTAAGCAAGTAAAACAAAACCACGACCGGAATCGTCAGCGCAAACCAAAATGCCGAAAACGAAAGAAAACTCATGCTCCAAAGCGCCCGCCGCCGCTCACCGCCAAAACTCTCCCTCCCGCAACTGCTTCAACAACAAGTCCTCCAAAGACGAAGCCGAAGAAACCGACCAAAACCCGACGCCCCGCCGCCGACAAAAGCCCGCCAAGCGCTCAATATAAGCGTTTGCGGACGCTTGATAACGGCTCAGGCGATATTTGCCAAAAGTCACTTCCTGCGCCGCGCCCGTCTCCGCATCCACAAACTTCAAGTCCCCAAACGACGAAGGATGAATTTCTTCCGGCGACAAAACCTGAACCGCCATCACTTGACAACCGCAGGACATCAACGCCTTGATCCCTGCCTCATACCCCGTATGGCACAAAAAATCGCTCAACACCACCGCCATTCCCCCGTGAACGGACTCCAAAGCGCCGCGCTTCAAGTCATCGTTGAAATCCGACACCCCCCCCGCCGACAACGCCGACAAGCTCTCCAGCAAACGCAACGAAGACTGCCGTCCGCGCGCGCTCCGCAACGGCAACTTCAAACTCCGATTTTCCGACCTCTCCGGAAACACCCGAACCGCCGCCCGATCCGACCCGCAAAGCGCCACATAACACACCGCCGCCGCAACCTGCCGGGCAAACAAAAACTTCGACGGCTCTCCGAAAGCCATTGACTCACTGGCGTCCAGAAAAATCGTCACCGGCAACTCCCTCTCTTCTTCGTAAAGCCGCAAAAAAAGCCGATCCAAACGCCCGTACAAACTCCAGTCCAAACGCCGAAAATCATCCCCCGCCACATAACTTCGATAATCCGCAAACTCAATCGAGTGTCCGCGGGCACGGCTCCGACGCTCCCCGCGCAACGAACTCTTCGCCCAACGTCGCGCCGCCAACTGCAGTTGTTCCAACCGCCGCAACAAATCCGCATTCAACAAAGCAGTCTCCATTTTTCACCGGCCATCATCCCTAACCGCCGCCCCCTTGTCCAATAAATCTTAGGCTCTCTCTCGCAAACTCGACTGCGTTCAAGTTGCGGCCTCAGATTGCCGCCGCCAAAGCATCCCCCTCTCTTTTCCTTGCCGCCGCCCGACTTTGTTTTCTCATCCAGCTTTTCCCCAATAATTTGCCGAAGGAGAATACGTTTTCCGATTTTAATTCATTTGTTGGAAAAAAGTTCTTGCTTTGGTTCTAGGAAATCGGTATTTTTGGCCGCTTGTTTTTATTTTTAAGTTTATTGGCTTCGGCATTGGACGCCGTCAAAGGAAAGTTTGGAAAAGCCGTCGCCGGCATCGCTGTCGGAGTCAGCCTGCTCGCGGCCTTTCCTGAAGCACAAGCGCGAAACGTTCCGCCAAAGGTTCGAGAAGTTATTTTGGATCCGACTAGCTCGTCCGATCTCTCTAGCGGGTTCCATGTAGGTGTTCGGCTTAATTTTTCTGGAAGTCATTGGCGGATTGGTTTTTCTGCTGTAGCCTATGCGGCATTTACTGATCTACAGAATGGAAATGATCACGGTACTGCTGAATGGGGACTTACTTTGTGGACTACCTTTCCTTTTAATCCGTATTTTGGTGGAGGATACTATCTGGTTGATATTTATCAACCTTCCTCTCGGTCCTCTGAGTGGATTGAGTTGTGGATTTACGTTGATCCGGCAACTGGCTACGTGGATGCTCGGGTTCAAGATGACAGCGCCGGCCGCTTTTATTATGTAGACGTTAGGATTTGGCCTTAATTTGTTTTGGCCTATGAAGAATCGAGCGTTCACGTTGATTGAGTTGCTAGTGGTTATTGCCATACTCGCCATTTTGGCGGGGCTTTTGTTGCCGGCTCTTTCGCGGGCAAAGTCTGCGGCGCATAGAATCGCCTGCGTCAATAATCAAAAACAAATTGGATTAGCTTGGCATTTATACACTGTGGATTGCGAAGATTTTTGAGTGTCCTGCCGAACGTCGAATCTCTCGCGTTCTCGCGGAAAAGCAATCAGAAATTGGACCTTCTGCAGTTCTTTGGGGTTGGGGTTATCAATTGAACGGTTCGGGAATAGTTGGGTTTCGAAAACTTTGGGGTTTTGGTGTTACTGCGTATTCTCGAGATTTAGATCCCGGTGCTCTTCGGTATGTTCCTCGCACGATTCGGGATTCAGATATTGCGGCGCCTTCGCGGATGATTGTGTTAGCGGATGCTTCTCGGTTCGGTCGGTATGATGAAAACGATTCGCTACGCCTTATTCAGTTTTCGCGTCCTCATTTTTATTGGTCTATGGGGTCTTCTCTTCGTTTTGCTTATCAAATTGCCCGGCGGCATTCCTTGAAAACGAACGTATTGTTTGCGGACGGGCATGTAGCTTCGGAAACCCCTCGGCAACTGCTGTTTCCGTCTGTGGAAAACTGGACGCGTTTTAACTACGACAATCGGCAACATTGGGAAGATTCGCAGATGTGGGATGCGGAAACTTGGAATCCTCCAGTGCCTTGGGATGAGTTGATTGACTTCTAACATTCGTTTTCTTTCTATTGAAGCTGATGTTTATTGGTTGGCCTTGTTTTCAAGGTCAATGTTTCTCCCTCATGGATGGCGCTGGGGGTTCATGGAAACAGCAAGCGTATAAAGGCAATCCACTTATATATTTCCCATAGGAACAAAAGCCAAGATTAGAATGTAGAGCAGTTTCTTCCGCACGGAAACTTTGGCCGTTCTTTTTAGCGAACAAGGATGGGATCGCCGGGCTTGAGTTCGTCTTCGTACTTTTGGACGTAACAAAAAGCCGTGCGGCTTATTTTGAAAAAGCCTTCGGGCGGGACTTCTGCAATAAGTCGATCTCGGCAACGTTCGGCTTGATCCATAGTAGGTGGCGGCACGGTGTCAAACTCACTGGGCAAATCCGCGGAATGCATAAGCACGCGGGCAATAGTGGCGCCTTTCCTTCCTTTTACATGATAATCGTGGAGCAGATCAAAGGCTTTGGCAATGGCAATGGGATGGTCGATGCCTTCTTCCACCGCAATGCGATAGACTTGCTCGAATTCTTTGGTAAAACGCAGTTCGTTTTCGTAAAAACGACGGAGAAAGCCATGGTGTCCTATGAGGATGAGTTTAGGTTTTAGCGTTTCCTCTTGTCGTTCCAACTCGTCTTCAAAGGCGTTGAGTTCTTCCCAAGCGGCTTTTTCCTCTTCCGGCGTGGAGGCGTTGTCCATTTTGAGTTGTAGCCGTTCTATTTCTTTCTCTTCGGCTCGCAATCGTTCCCTCAAGGCTTGCCCAACCAAGCTGGGATCATCAAAAGTGTAGATTGGATGGTAGGTAGGTTTGTAAGGGAAGTTTTCGATCCATTCCTTTCGGCTTTCCAGCCAGGCCGCATGCTCTGCTTCTTTGGCCAGTCGTTTGGCTTCTTCTTTTTGGTATTCTTCCCATTCTTCTTCCATTTGTTCTCGTTGGACGCGGTGGGCTTCAACGTTGTCGGCAATGGTTCTGTGGATTTCTCGTAATTGTTCGCCGGGCGGACGGGCGGTTTTCATCGGTCGCGGTGTAGTTTCTTCTTTGCTTTCTGGTTTTGGGGCGGGTTGGCTCGTGTTTAGGATTTCGGGCAAAGAGAGAATCGCAAGACAAATAATTACTCCGCTTCCCAAAATGATGGCGGGTTTCTTAATAGATTGTTTCATGGTGTGTATTGCGAATAGGGATCAGTTTGAACACTTTCGCGCTGTTCAATTTTGGCTTTGCGTCCGATGCCTAAGAAGGATAGTGCGCCAATCCTTTTGATTTTTCGGGTGGCGCTGCCGGAAAGAACTGGCGCCGAGGTGATTGTCCAACTGCTCCACCGTCTTAATCCTTCCAAAGTATGAGTGACCGCCGCGGGGTCTTGTTTGTAAGAAGTTAATTCCATCTCTTCCTTAAAATCAGTTCTATTGCGTTTCGTGATATAGCCGTTCCAGCCGGCTTCCGTCGCGCTGTATGTAATTTCGACGGTAAAAGTAGAGTCGCTGCCGGCTTGGGTAAGTTCTTTGGGCGGCGGGTTGCCGTTGCTGTCGGCCTGCAGAGCATGGGTGTTCCATGCTTTGACATTTCTACTACAGCGATAGTTGACCATCTTTTTTTCCACGAGTTTACCGATGCTGATTTTGCTTCTATCCAAGCGTGTCGGCCTGTAATAGATCTTTCCCATGGCTTTTCCGTTGAGTCGTTGAAAACTGCCGCGATACCAATCTCCCACGAATTCGTCGAGGGCGGCGGCTACAGTTTGTTTTGTGACAAAGCCCCCTTTATAGAAGCAGATGTATTGCGGTTGGTCTCTTACGGTGGCTTTGACGTAGTCTCTTACCTAATGCTCGCTGTCGTACATCACTTCGTAGCATTCGGTGACACCGCGAAGTTTGGTTCCTTCGGTGGCAATGTCTTCGCAGGCGTCTTCGTCTTCATCGGGGTAAGTTTCTGTTTTGACGCTGTCCTCTTTTTTCCATCCTTTTTCTTCCAAAACTTTGGCGTTGGTTAGCCATAGTTTCCGTATTCTTCCGTCTTGGAGTAGTCCGGCGTTAGGTCTTGGTCTTCGGTTTCTCCCAGAGCGGCAAAATAGGCGTCGTCTTCGTCGTCTGCGCTACTTTGCCAGCGTTCTGTTTTTTTCGTATCCGCTTCGGGAACTGATTCCGTAGACGTCAACGCTGGCTTGGCTGTAGGATTTTTTGGAAGCGAGGGCAATGCTGGCCGCAATGCCGATGAGAGTGCAGACAACCGTGACCGTGATTCCGGCGTCGCCGGCTTCTTTTTGATTCCGAAATGATTTAAATTTCATAAGGAGTAAACGCTATGGCTGTCCAATTGGGGTTGTCAAATAAAAATTGTCAATAGTTTTAGTCCCCGAGGGCTTTCCGCGAACGAGTGTTATTTTTTGATTTATTGAACCAATTGGTTACAAAAGGTCTCTTATTTGTTACAAAATGGTTTTGTCGGGCAGGCGGCGGATGGAGAGTGGAAGATTTGGCGGAGTGATGAGAAATAGAGCGCATTGGGAACGGTTCTTTTGGCGGGCGATGTTGGTGTTGTGGCTTGGCGCGGCGATTGGCAAAAGCGCTCTGCAGGCGCAGGAAATCGGTCCGCTGTTTCCTGAAGCGGATTTTGTTTCCGCCGATATTGGGGAGCCTGCGATTCAGGGAAGTTTTGCGGCGATGGAAGGCGGTTTTGATGTGATTGGCACAGGCGAGGACATTGGGGAAAGGGCTGATCAACTGCACTTTGTCTATCAATCTCTGGCGGGCGACTTTGACGTGCGGGTTCGAATAGATTCGGTCACTTTTGCCGATGTTTGGACGAAGGCGGGATTGATGGTGAGGGAGAGTTTGGAGCCGGGCAGTTTGCAAGCCTGCGTTCTGGCCACTCCGACAATTAGCGGCGTTTTCTTCCAATCCAGAACGAGAGACGGTTCAAGGACGGCGTCTGTCGGTTCGCATCGGGTGAACTATCCTTTTACTTGGCTTCGGTTGAAGCGGGAAGGCGAGTGGATTTCCGGTTTCGCCGGTTTTGACGGCGTCCACTGGAGTTTTCTGGGCTCGGCGCGTTTGGCGCTTTCGGAGGAGGCGCTTTTGGGGTTGGCGGTAAGCAGTCATTCTTCGGAAATGGAGGCAACCGCAAAGTTTCGCGATTTTGGCCACGCAGGAATGGAGGCGAAGGGAGCAATTCCCTATGACGTCGAGCCGCCGGGGCCTTCCAGCCGTCGCACGGGACTGACGATTACGGAAATTATGTATCATCCGCCGGATCATGGGGACGGCCGCAATTTGGAGTTTGTCGAGCTGATGAATACCGACGCCATTCCGCACGACGTGGGCGGATTTCAGTTGGACGGCAGCATTGCTTACGTGTTTCCCGAAGGGATCGTTCTTCCGCCGGGTTCTATTGTCGTCGTTGCGAAATCTCCCGGCGACCTAACCGCCATTCCCGGAGTCTTAGGAAGTTTTGAAAGATCGTTGCCGGACGACGCGGGGACGGTGCGTTTGCGCGATCGGCAAGGCGCCGTGTTGTTGGAAGCAATCTATGATTCCACTTCGCCGTGGCCGGCTTCTCCGGGCGGCGCCGGGCATTCTTTGGTTCTTTCGCGTCCGTCTTATGGAGAGCGGTCTGTCAAAGCGTGGTCGGCGAGCGCTTTTGTAGGAGGCTCGCCGGGGGCGATGGATCCGGTGCGGCTTTCGAATTTGCATTCGGTTGCGATCAACGAGTTTCTGGCCAACAGCGCGCCGCCGGATTCGGACTTTGTGGAACTGTACAATCGCGGCAACGAAGCGGTGAATCTCAGCGGGACCGTATTGACGGACGATCCGCTTCTCGCCAAATACCGTTTCCCGCGGGAAACCGTGATTCCAGCGCGGGGGTTTCTTTTGTTGACCGAGTCGTCGCTCGGTTTTGCGCTGCGCTCTTCGGGAGAAGCCATCTACTTCTTGGCCGGCGACGGCTCGCAAGTGGTGGACGCGCTGCGCTTTGCCGGCCAAAGCGCGGGGGTTTCTTCCGGGCGTTTTCCCGACGGAGCGCCGGAAATCCGCGAGTTGGCGGCGCGCACGCCGGGAAGAGGCAACGCCGGCTGGTTCATTCGGAACATCGTCATCAACGAAATCATGTATCATCCGCTGTCGGGAGAGAGCGACGACGAGTATATCGAGCTGTTCAACCGGGGAACGAGCCGGACAGACCTTTCCGGTTGGCGGCTGGAGGGCGGCGTTCGCTTCACCTTTCCGGAGGGAACGCAGATTCCGCCGGGCGGATACTTGACGGTAGCGAGAAACGCAGCGAGGTTGATTCAAAACTATCCCCAGTTGGACGCCGGCAACACGGCGGGAAACTACCAAGGCAGCCTTTCGAATCGAGGCGAGCGGATTGTTCTGCTTCGGCCGGAAACAGAAGCCGGTTCTGCGGGGGAAGAAAGCGCTGTTTTTGTCGCCGTCGACCAAGTGGAATACGCAGATGGCGGCGCTTGGGGACGATGGGCGGACGGGGGAGGCAGCAGTTTGGAACTCCGAGACCCCAACAGCGACAACCGCCGCGCCTCCAACTGGGCGGACAGCGACGAAACCGCCAAAAGCCAGTGGACGACGGTGGAACACACCGGGCAGCTGGAACAAGGCCGCGGCGCGATTAACGACTTTCAGATTTTCCTGCAAGGCGCCGGAGAATGCCTGGTGGACGACGTGGAGTTCATCGACAGCAATGGCGTCAACTATGTGAGCGAAGGAACCTTTGGCAACGTCACCCCCGGCCGGCGGGGCAATTGGCTATTTCAAGGAACGCACGAGAATTCTTTTATCCAAACCGGCGATGGCGTCGGGTTTGAAAGCAACGAAGCGCTGCGCATCGCGGCCTCCGCGCGCGGCGACAACGGCGCCAACCGCATTCGATTCCGCATACGATCCCCTTATCCTCAATCGCCCGCAACGGCCACGATTCGCGCCAAGGTTCGTTGGCTGCGCGGGCATCCGGAAATTCTTTTCCGCGCCAAAGGAAACTATCTGGAAGCCGTCGGCAAAATGCAGGTTCCCGCCAATTTGGGAACGCCCGGCCTTAAAAACGGCCGGGCCGAAGAGAACGCGGGGCCGGCAATTTTCGACGTGGGGCATTGGCCGGTTCTTCCGCGCGAAGGAGAAGCCGTTCGAGTGACCGCCCGCGTGGAAGACGCTCACGGCGTGAGCCACGTTCAACTGCGCTACCGAATCGATCCGGACGAAACAATCCAAACTGTTCCGATGAAGGATGACGGAACTTCCGGAGACGAAGCCGCCGGGGACGGCGTTTACAGCGCCTCCGTCGCCGGCCAAGACAATGGCGCAGTGCTTGCCTTTTCCATTGCCGCCGTTGATCGGGCGGAAGCCGCCGCATCCACCAGTTTTCCCAGCGGCGGGCGGGAATGCCTAGCCGCTTTTGGCGAAGAGCAGCCGCACGGGAACTTCGGCGTTTATCGGATTTGGCTGACGGACGCCGTTGGCGACGAATGGCGCCGGCGATTGAAACTGCACAACGGCGATTTGGACTGCACTTTTGTCTATGGAAATCACCGCGTTGTTTACAACGCCGGAACGCTCTATTCCGGCAGTCCCTGGCTCAGTCCCGGTTATTCGGGGCCGACCGGCACTCTTTGCGGTTATGTTCTGCACTTTCCAAAAGACGACCGCGTGCTAGGCGCCACGGACTTTGTCCTGGACTGGCCTGTTCGCGACAGCACCTATCAGTTGGAACAAGTCGCCTTTTGGATCGCCGAACAAATGGGGCTTCCTTATTTGAGAAGGCGGAACATCCGCCTCTTCGTCAACGGTCGGCGTCGGGGACGAATTTACGAAGACGTCCAGCAACCAAACGCCGACGTGATGGCGCAGTTCCACTCGCATCAACAACGAGGCGAGCTTTACAAAATCGAGGATTGGTTCGAGTTCAACTCCGGCGGAGTCCGAGAATTTAACGTGGACGCCAACCTTTTGAACTACACCAACTTCGCCGGCGAAAAACACTTGCCTCGCTATCGCCACAACTGGCGCAAGCGGGCGGTTCGCGGCTCCGCCCACGATTATTCCTCGCTGTTCAATTTGGTGGACGCCCTCAACCTCTCGCCATCCGACGCCTACACCAAAACCGTGGAATCCCTAGTGGACGTCAAGGAGTGGATGGGAATTTTTGCCGTGGAACACATTGTCGGAAACTGGGACGCTTACGGCTACAATCGTGGAAAAAATATGTACGCCTACAAACCGCCGGACGGAAAATGGACGCTTCACATGTGGGACATCGACTTTGTGCTCGGAGCCAGCAGCGCTAATCCGGAAAGCTCTATGTTTCAAACAAACGAGCCGGTGATTCGGCAAATGTACTATCACCCGCCCTTTGCCCGCCTCTACTACCAAGCCATGCAGAAGGCGGTCGACGGCCCTTTGCAGGCATCCAAGTCCACGCCGGTTCTAGAAGCCAATCAAAAGGCGCTGCTGGAACACGGCATCCGAGCAGGTTCCATCCGAAACGGCGAACGCTACATCGCCCAACGGCTGAAATATCTCCAAGAGCAGCTCGCTTTTCAAGACGCCCCATTCGAAATTCTCACCAACAACGGAGAGACCTTCAGTTTGGAGCAGAACTTTGCGTCCTTGACCGGCCGGGCGCCCCTTGCCGTCCAATCCATCGCCGTCAACGGCGTCCGCTACCCGATCCGCTGGCAAACGGTCAACACTTGGCAGATGAACGTGCCGCTTGCGGAAGCCGAAAACTCACTCTTGCTACGAGGCTACGCCGACACCGGCGAATGGGTTGAAAACGCCGCCGCTCAGATCACAATCCACTTTCAAGGCGCGTTGGACCTGCCTCAAGAGCGCTTGGTGATTAACGAAATCATGCATCGGCCGGAGCAAGCAGGCGCCGAGTTTGTAGAAATTCACAACGCCTCCTCCCACACGGTGTTTCCGCTGGCGCATTATCGGCTGGACGGAGTGGGATTCGACTTTCCTCAAAACGCGGTGATCCGGCCGGGTGCTTATCAAGTGATGGTTGCCAATCGGAACGCTTACTCAGCGGCTTACGGCGGCGACGGCAGCGAGATCGCCGGCGAATTTGAAGGGAGGCTTCGTTCAGAAGGCGAAACGTTGAAGTTGATCTTTACCGATCCGCAAACCGGCGGAGAAACCGTGGTGGACGAAGTGACTTTCGGCGCAACGACGCCCTGGCCCGCACTCGCCAACGGCGGCGGTTCTTCCCTCCAACTAATCGACCCGGATCAAGACAACAACCGTGTGGGAAACTGGACCGCCATCGGCGTGGAAGAACTGCCCCAAGGATGGACGCTTGCCAGCGCGACGGGCACGGCCTCCGGTTCCAAGCTTTTGCTTTACCTTTCCAGCAATCCGCCGGTCCGAGAATTCGAAGGCATTCTCGGCCGTTGGAGCGGATATTTTGAGACCTTCGACGCCAATCGTGAAGAAATTGCCTTCCGCTTTGAACCCCAATCCGATGGCGAGATCGCGCCGATATTCATCACCGAAGGACAAGAATTTCCTCTCGATTCTGTGGAAGTGGACGGACAACGGGTGAAAATACTTTGGGGATCCATCGAAGGATCTCAAATCTGGTTCGAAGGTTCGCTGTCGGACGACGGCCTTTCCCTAAACGGGAATCTAATTCAAGTCCTGCCTGAAAATCGATTTGAATTCCCCTTCGTAGTGCGGCGCGTCCTTCCCGGAGGAAACGCTTACTTGGACGACGTCGTCCTCGTGGCCGGCGACCATCCGGAGCAAGGCGAAAACCTCGTCCAAAACGGGAGCTTTGAATCGGATTTGAACGACGGCTGGCAAGTCGCCCCCAACCATGCAAGCAGCCAAATCGTCGACACTTTCCAACACACCGGGCAAAAGAGTTTGCGGATTGCGGCGCCAGTGGGCGGATGGAACGCCGGCACGGCAATTTCGCAAAATATAGAAGGATTGAACATCGGCGAGCAATACACGCTCAGTTTCCGCTATCTCGCTGGTTCCGCCGGCGAAGGTTTGACCGTTGCCTTGGAAGGATTCGGCTTGGCGCGCACCGTCGACATCCGGCCTTCGGCAAGCCGTAAAACCACTCAATTCACGCCCGGTTTTCAAAACGCCGGCGCCGCCTCCTTGCCTCCTTTCCCCACAATCCGACTCAACGAACTGCAAACGGCGAATTCAGGAGATTTCCGAGACGCTGCCGGAGAGCTTGCCCCGTGGCTCGAACTTTACAACCATGGAACCGACCCCGCCTCTCTAGACGGCTTTCATTTGAATCTCGGCTACGACAATCCAACCTCGTGGAACTTTCCCCAAGGCGCCGCCATTCCTCCCGGCGGATACCAAATCATCTGGCTAGACGGCGAGCCGGAGGAAACTACCGTCGACGAGTGGCACGCCAACTTCCGTCCAAGCGCCGAAAGCGGCTCCTTGTCTCTGGCGCGCTCAATCGGCGAACAAACGATCATCGCCGACTACGTCGACTACTCCGAAATCCCCAGCGGCCAATCGCTGGGTCTCTTCCCAGACGGCCGGGCCAATTCCCAACGACGATTGTTCACGCCTACGCCCGGCGCCGCTAACACTCTCTTCCTTCCAGAAATCCACGTTTTCATCAACGAATGGATGGCTCAAAACACAACGACCATCGCCGACCCGGCCGATCCAACGGGCGCTGAGTTCGACGACTGGTTTGAACTTTACAACGCCGATTCCGAGCCGGCCGACTTGTCGGGATTTTTCCTCTCCGACGATCCGGACAATCCCAACCGCTACCCCATTCCCAACGGATACATAATTCCTCCCCAAGGATTTTTGCTGGTCTGGGCAGATGGACAACCAGAACAAAACGGACTCACGGCCGACTTGCACGTCAACTTCAAACTCAGCCGCAGCGGAGAATCCATCGGCCTTTACGGCCCGGACGGCGCCGCTGTGGACAGCGTCCAATTCGGCCCGCAAATCGCCGACGTTGCCGAAGGCCGCTCCCAAGACGGCGCCGGGAAATCATTCGTCTCCCTGCCCAATCCCAGTCCCGGAACTTCCAACGCCGAATTTTTGCTGGCCATCACCGAAATTCAAATCCATGCGGACGGAAGATTGCGCATCGCCTTCACCACGCAGCCGGGAAAACGCTATCAAGCTCGTTACACCAACGCGCTGGACAATCTCGAATGGCGGAATTTAGACGAGCCAATCTTGGCAGACGGGCAGAGTGCCGCAGTTTTTGACGCCGCAGCGTCGCGAGAAACCCAACGATTTTACACCATCCAGCAGTTGGAAGAATGAACGCGACCGCTCCTTAATCTAAATTGGGTCCAAACCCGCCAGAGAACCTGGAAGCCGAGAAAGTTCCCAACAATCCAAAAGCGAAACGCATCGGCAAAATCCCTTTCCATCGGCAAAATCGCCGCGGAACCTTGACCAAGCCATCTCAGAACGCTTGTTGAGCCGCCAAACTCCCCAAAGCCAGGGAATGTGCAAAGCCGGCAAACCGCGCCAAAATCAATCTTTTCCTCGCTAATCCGCCAGCGATCCACGCACCGCTTGACCGGCAACCGCCACAAAAACTTTCTTTTCCGCAACCGACAAGACAGAATTTCGTCATCAGCAAGGCGGATTTCCCCTCCCGAATTTCCCTTTTGCGCTCTTTTTCCGCGGATTTTGCCGTTTCCAACCAGCTTTTCTTCACTTTTTCACTTTTTAGGGGTTGACTCTTTGCGTTGGGGAGGCTAAAAAGGAAGTCGTTTTGGTCACCAAAGTCAGAAAATCGGTCATTTTATTTTTTATATTGGAATCTATGAGAACCTTTTCGTTATCATTAGCAAGCGGGCAAGCGGGCCTATAATTGTCGCTTTTTCGCGGCGTTAGTGGTGTCGGCGCTTTCTCTGGTTGCTGGGGAGCAAGGAGCCCAAGCGCAGTTGGCCATCACCGTCAATCCTCTCCAAGGCGACAGCAATAGAACTGTTTGGACGTTCACCGGCAGCTCGGCCGCCAGCCGAGACGGCAGCATCCAAATTGGAACCGGCAACATAGGTTTGGAAGGCGCTGGACAATTAGTCCCTTACGCTTTGCAGAGCGGCACCCCAGTTCCTCCGTCTACGGAACTCATCCCCGCCGGGAACCAACCCAGCTCCTTTGGCAACTATGCCTTGTCCTTTTCCACCAATGTCAACTTCCAGCCTCGAATCACCATTTCCAACAACACCCGAACGATCAGCCACATCTTCCTGCAAAACTTCGTTGGTTCTGATTATGTAGGCATCCGAGTTTCCGGGGCGGCTCCGTTTAGCTATAACACCAACGCCCCGGTTTCGTGGCGCGGGCGCGGGATTTTGCCTTACTCCATCACCAACCTGACCACCACCGCCGCGGGCGAGTATTTTTACAATGCATATTCCTCTCCCTATTTTGCAGCCAGAGGCACGGCGGGCACGCCGGCTTCAGGCGGATTGCGGGTGGTGGTTTCCAGCACGCCCGTAGTTCCTGAACCAGAGGAGTACGCGCTGGTGTTTGGCTTGTTTGCCCTGGGTTTTGTGGTTGTTCGCCGCTATTTCCAAAAGAAACGCCGCCAACCAGCCGCAACCAGCGATTTGTAGCCGGCGGGGATTGCCTCTTCGCGTCAATCCCGTCAGCGATCCGTGATTCGCGGCCAGTGGTCGGCGAGTAGCGCAAAAACTGCATTTTCTTTTTCCGTCCGTTTCTGAGCTTTCGGAAACGGTTTTTTTGTTCTTCCCAATTCGAAACAAGATTTTGCGCAAAAACTTGTGTTGCCAAATCCGCCGGCTAAGCTTGCCTGGGAAAAGCTTCGCCTGCGGACTTTTCACCAATCCAGTTGCCTTCATTGAAATTCTGCGCCAAAATGTCCGCCTTTGCAGGAACGCCAAAAGACCAGAACAAAACCGCCGCCAATCCGATGCCCGCACCCAAGCAAGTTAAATTGTTCGTCAAACCCTATTGCGGCTGGTGCCGTCAAGCGATTCGTTGGCTTCAGTTCCACGGCATTTCTTACGAAACGCTCGACGTCGAGGCCAATAATGACGCCATGCTGGAGATGATCGAGAAATCCGGTCAGACTTTGGCGCCGGTCATCGAAGTGGACGGCGCAATCCTTGCGGACTTTGATACCGACGAACTGGCAAAATTCTGGGCCGAACAAACCGCGGATTCCCCCATTCAAGAGGCCGAATCATGACCGCTTGGGCGACTCAATCGAATCTTGCCCGACGCCTTCCCCCCTGGTTGCGCCGTCCGCTTCCGGTTGGCGCCGCGTTTGCCAAAACCCAGACGCTGCTAGACAAACTAGAACTGCGCACCGTTTGCGAAAGCGCCAAATGTCCCAACCGCTGGGAATGTTGGAGCCGGGGCACCGCCGCCTTCATGATCGCCGGCAATCGTTGCACGCGGGCCTGCGGCTTCTGCGCCGTGTCCACGGCCAAACCCTTCCCCCTTGAAGAAGACGAGCCCCAGCGCGTTGCCGAAGCCGTCGCGCGGATGAATCTGAAGCACGTCGTCATCACCGCCGTGGCCCGCGATGATCTCGCCGATGGCGGAAGCGCGCATTTTGCTCGGACAATCGCCGCCATTCGTCAAAAGAATTCAGGCATCGTCGTTGAAGTGCTAACCCCAGACTTCAACGGAAAACTGGACGCCGTTCGGACAGTTCTGGGCGCTCGCCCGGAGATATTCAACCACAACATAGAAACCGTCCGGCGGCTGACGCCAAGCGTTCGCTTTCGGGCAACTTACGATCGCTCCTTAGAAGTTCTCCGCCTAGCCAAAGAGTGGGCGGATTATCCCCTCGCCACCAAGTCTGGTCTTATGCTGGGTCTTGGCGAGCGGGAAGCGGAAATTTTTCAAACCATGGACGATCTCCGCGCCGTGGAATGCGATATTTTGACTATGGGACAATACCTGCAACCGACTCTCCGTCACTTGCCGGTAGCCGAGTTTGTGATGCCAGAGCAATTCGCCGCGCTGCGTCGGCAAGCCGAAGCAAAAGGCTTCCAACACGTCGCCAGCGGCCCGATGGTGCGAAGTTCCTACCACGCCGATGCCGTGCAACCGCCGCTGCCAAAACTTGAAGAAAGTTAGAGCATGGTTCAAAATTCTGCCGCCGCAGATTTGTATCCGCAACGAAAAGAGGCAAGTTAACACATTCGTTACCTCTCCGATGTCGACTAGCCCGTATTCCCGCCAACCCAGCGCATCTAGCAAGAGAGCCAACTCGACAATCCGAAGAAAACTCCATCAAACTCCGTAAAAAATCAAAAAGTTCGCCAACAACGACCGACGACAACCTTGGCCTCAAACCGCCGACGCCTAAAAACTTTTTCACTTTTCACTTTTTTGACTTTTGACATTTCGGTTTGCCAATTTCCGTCCCGAAGATTTCCAAACAAACAACAATATGGCCAAAAAAAGAGATTGACGGCGGAGTGGCGCACAAAATGCCGGCGGATTTAAGAAAGACGCTTGCTTCCGCCCCAGAGGCTCGAATGGCGTGGGAGGACATTACGCCGCTTGCCCGCAATGAGTAGATCTGCTGGATTGAGTCTGCCAAAAAACAGGAGACAAGAAATCGTAGAATTGAAAGGACGTGCGCCGCGCTGAAAGAAGGAAAGCGGCGTCCTTGTTGTTGGCCGGGTTGCCCCCATCGTTGAAAAAAAATTCAACTTTTTGCATATACGGCTCGGCTCCTTCCAATCCAAAGACTACTAACAAACCGAATCGCATTGAGCCTTCTTCGGCAAGCGCGGCCACTGCGGAAAGGTTTCGATATTATTTTTGAAAGTAAAAAATGCTAAAGGTTCTGCCGGGCGATTAGTTTGTGTCGGGTGGTAATGGAGGGTGATAAGGATGATTGCGAGTGCGATGAGCCGGATGAATATAAGGTTCTGGTTGTTCTGGCGGGAGAAGGTTCGGGGCCAAGAGCCTGTCCCGCGCCAGACCGGTCGCTCGGCTGGGTTGCGTTTCTGCTATCGCTCTCCAGCCGGGTTTCCTTTCCGGGAAGGAGAGCCGGCTGTTCTTGGGCGGCACTATTGGATTCATCCCCATTTACACGGCTTGCTGGCGGTTCGCATCGCCTTCATACGCTCGGTCCATCAGCAATGGAACTCTTGCCAGACGATTTCTCATCTGGCGCCCTAACTGGCGGCTCTCCGGCGCAGCGGGCGCTTGACCGAGCGCGCGCGACCGGCCCGGTTTAGTTCTTCTTGGCCGCCAGCAGAGATTACGGCGACCAGCCCTCGTCCATGAAGTGTTCTCATCACTCATTTTTGCCATATGTTGATGATTGCGGCCGCACATGGACATAGAAAAGCAAAGTTGATACCGAGCAACGGGATGATTACAGAAGCAATTAACACACCCTTCGTCACCATCTTGTCATTCATGGCGTCTAGGCACTTGTCCACGTCTCTCCTGAATGAATCTAGCTTAGCGCTCAATGACCTGTAATTCTCGTCGCTCATTTTTTGTCCTCCTTCAGTTCATTCAGCAGTTGCGTCTTTGCCAAGGTTGCCGCCGCTGGTTATTTCCTCATCGATGCCAGGACTAGGAGCAGGCATCAGCGTGGTTTCTTCGCTGTCATCCGCATCTGTCATCGGCGCGGGAATAGGAGACGTTTTTTCAACAACAAACCGCCGGGATTTTGCACGGGAGGCACGGCGTTTTCATTAACATTTACGCGCCAGCGCGCAAACTCCGCATCGCTTATTGTGACAAGGATATCCATCACGCCCCCAGGTAAATATAGAGAGCGCTCAAATTCCGCATCGGTTAAAGTCATCATCCGATCATCTGCCAGTTTCTTAAATGTTCGCCATGCTTTGAACTCTGGAGATTGGGCATCTAGAAGTTCACGATTTCGTTTTGTGTCCTGCTCATCGATGTGAACAGCCATATTAATCAAGTCGTAGTATTTAAGCGTCTCGTCTAGCTTGTTGACGTCGTCTTCCGGCAAAATGCTAAAGTGAGCCCAAAGCAGACGGTGCAGTTCGAGTTCCGCTTGTCCTTGCGCCAAAAGCAGTTCGGAATTCATGCGATCAAATCCTTTAGTGTGCGGGCTTTTCAATCTTTCTTTCTTAGAGGCAATAAAGTTCGTGGTGCGTTGATAAGATTCCAATTCGCGATCAAGAATCCATTTCATATTGGCATCTTCCTGTTGCCGTTTGGTGGGGATGCCCTCCCTCATTCGACGTTGGATGTTGTCTTCTGCCTCTTTGAATATCATCATCTGGATAAAGAAGTTGTTGGAGTCGATGTTCTCGAAGTCTACTTCCAACGTTTCCTTCACGGCAATGCGAGTAGCTTTTGCACTTTGCGCTATTGCTTCATGTAGATGTTCCTCCCAAAGATTCGGGTTCGATTGGATAAGTTTTGACAAATCGTTTTCCTCCTTGTCCAGCTGCTCGGCAGTGTAGCCAGTCACACCCAGAAAGCCCACAAACTCCTTGTCCGATATGAAACATGAAGTCAATCAATTGAGCGAGGATTGAACGCGGCGGCGCGTTTTCGTCCGCTGTTGTCTCCGAAGCTGTCTCTTCGTTCAGCAAACAGCCAAGCGGATTGTCCGCGCTTTGGTTTGGCGGATTCGCTCCCTGCGTAAGCAAAGCAGTGACTCGCTGATACGACCCCAGTGGTCTAATACGAACAGAGCCAGCATTGTGTCCACCCCAATTCCGAGCCAGTAAATGTAGTCGATTAAAGATTTCATTGTCTTAGTTTCGTCGAAGTGTTGTTACTTGTCGTTCGTTAGTCATTCGTGTCGCAGTCTCCCTCTTAGTTTTTAAAAAATTCAACGCAGTCCTCGTATTGTCTATCCCATACCCTCTTATTTCTGTAATACTTCTTGAGTGCCTTATCCCTGGCTGCTTTTAATGGAGCAGTGTTCGCCAAGCATTGGCTAAGCAAAATAGACGAAGTTTCTTCTTGAATTCTAAAAATTTCATTGGTGCTTTCTTTGGCATCGGCCTCATCGTTATCTGCTAACTTTTTGCAGAGTAGTAGGCAAGGCCGCCGACGGTGACGGTGGCCAAGCCTCTGGCAATCCGCAATATGAGAACTCACCTCCCCTGACGAGAGGCGACCCAACGGTATCCCCTTCGGCTTGCCGCTCCTGTTGCCAAAGCGCCTAGCCCCATGCAACTCAGCATGTTTTTGTTGTATTGTGCTTCGATATCATAGATAATGGTTTGATGCAGAAGTTTGTTCTGATTCAGCTCGAGAGTCCTTTTCGCGCTGCATTTTTCATGCTCTTTCTGAGCGGCCATGAGTGCATCTCCGACTTCACTGTGAATCTCCTGTGCTCTCTTTCTAAAGATTTCGTGGTAATCCTCTTCGCTGTAAGCGTCGTCGAATCTCCCCAGTCTGGTAGGATAGTCTGTTGGAACTGGCAGCGGCATGTAGCAAGGGTTAGAGCAGTCGTTGGGGGGCTATTCGGTGCATTGCGCTTGGGCGTCTTCTTGCGCCGCCGCTACAACGACGATGCCGAGAGCCGCGCCTTTAAATTTCGTTAGATACTTTCATCTGATTCGTTTATTTCGAGCAATGATCTACTTTTCAAAACAGGTGCATACAGTGTACACCCGCAATGCCGCCTCAAGAGGGATTCAATCAGACGAAAAATCCTCACGCAATCAAATCTATGGACGTCCAAAGATTCCCAAAATTGTCTAAAAATCTTGTAGTTCTTTGCCATTCAATGCCTTAGACGATTTTTCTGGCGACTTGGACTAGAAAATATTTCTATTTTTTAGCGAAAAACCAATTTTTTCCTCAAATCTATGGAGCCTCCAGAGATTTTAAGTCAAATCATCGGCAATTTTTGCTTGAACACGCCCTAGTTATCTTTGGTGATTACGTCTCAAAAATGAAGATAACCTAGAGTAGAAAATTTTAGGAAAGTCTCGCCAAGAGATTGCCACCGCCAAGCAACAGAAACCGCCGCTTGCGCTTGGTCACCGCCGGTCAAGGCCGTTCTTCCTCCTTCTGGCGAGCGGCCACAGCTCTCCACTTTTGTTCCGGTTTCAGGGAAATCACTTCGCCGGATTGCCATTCGCGTTCGTCAAAGTTCAGAATCAACGCCCGCTGCCGAATTTCCACTTCGTGCCCAAACAAATCCAGCCGGATCATTCCGGGCAAATAACTTCTGTAAAACCCCAGCACTTTTCCATATGGAATCTTCACCGCCTCGGAACCCTCAAACTTTCCATACGGAATTTTCACTGCTTCGGAATCCTCAAACCGAACGAGAGTTGGATCCAAGCGGACGGTTTCTCCTTCCAGACGCAAAGTGACGTTGGTGATACCCAAAGCCGCTTGGTTGATAACCAGTCTCGGAGTGCCGTCGCTTTCCCGGGAGAAATGCAGCTCCCAAGGCCCGTTTTTGAACCGCAAATGGCGGTCGCAACCATAAATCAAAATATAACAAAGAAGAATCAGGCTGAAAGCGAATCCAAAACGCTTCAAAATCCCTTCGGACTCATCCTCTGCAAACCGGCCGATCACGGACTCACAAGATGGCACAAAAGCCCATGTTTCCGCAAGCGCATTTTGGACTTGCCCCGGCGCGCTTTTCTCTTCTGGAAAACCGCCTTTTCCGCCAAAATGTCCCCCGTGGATCGCGTCATCGCAATTGTGGGGAGGCCGAACGTCGGCAAATCCGCCTTGTTCAACCGAATGATCGGAAAGCGCATCGCCATCATCCACAACCGTCCGGGAGTCACAAGAGACCGCCTCAGCGCAGTGATGGATTGGCGCGGAAAACCGCTCATCCTCATGGACACCGGCGGCATTGGCCTCCTGGACGGAGAAAGCGCTAAGGACGCTGTTGCCGACGCAACCGTGAACCAAACCAAAATCGCTATTGAATCGGCATCCGTCCTCGTCCTCGTCGTCAGCGTCCGAGACGGCATTCTCCCCTTGGACGCCGAAGTGGCCCGGCGACTGCGAAGTTCGGGCAAGCCCGTCATTGTCGCGGCCAACAAAGCCGACGATCCAAAAAGCGCCTTGGACACCGGCGAATTCTGCCGGCTGGGTTTTGAAACAATTCTCCCAATCTCGGCGATCCACGGACGAGGACTTCTTGAATTTCGCCGCGCCGTCGACGAAGCCCTGAAAACCGCCGGCGTTCTCCATCTGTCAACAGAAACCAAATCTGCTTCTAATTCCGAACCGTTGAAACTCGCCATCGTAGGGCGCCCCAACGTCGGCAAATCCTCCATCGTCAACGCCTTCGACAAAAGCCAGCGAGTCATCGTCAGCCCCATTCCCGGCACTACTCGCGACTGCGTCGACGTGCCGTTCGCCATCCAAACCGATGGCAAGCAAGAACGCTACCTCCTCATCGACACCGCGGGAATTCGCAAGCGACGGCGCGTCGGCGACTCCATCGAATTTTTCAGCGTAAAGCGCAGCGAAAACGCCATCGCCAGAGCGGACGTTATTATCCATGTCTTCGACGCTCAAGACGGCGTCACCACACAAGATAAAAAAATCGCCGATCTCATCGTCGAACAACGAAAAGCCTGCATATTCGTCGTGAACAAATGGGACCTCTACGCCGATGCTGTTCGGAAAGCCCAAACCAAAAAACGCTCCTCTCCCCCCGCCCGCTGCAGGAACAATGCGCCGCCAGAACTCTCCTTGTTCAGCCAGTGGGTGCAACAACAAATGTTCTTCCTAGACTACGCCCCCGTCATCTTCACCTCGGCGCGCAGTGGATTTCACTTGGACCAGCTTTTAGAAACCATTCGCTACGTGGCCGGGCAACTCAAACAATCCATCCCCACGTCCGTCCTCAACCGCGCCTTGCACGATGCCTTCCGCAAACGACCGCCATCCAGTAAATCCGGCGCCCGCCTCAAGTTCTACTACGCCGTCCAAGTCAAACAAAACCCTCCCGCCTTCCTCCTCTTCGTCAACCGAAAAGAACTCTTCACTCAACCTTACGAAAAACACCTGGCCCGAGAACTTCGCAAAGCCTTCGGCTATGAAGGCTGCCCCCTCCTCTTCATCCCCAAAGAACGCCCCAAAACCATCCGCCCCATCCGCACTTCCCACCAACAAGCGAATCGACTGAGAAAAGCATCCTAATCCCGCCATGACCACAAACCAAGTATTCACCCAGAAAACCAGACATCCTCTCTTGCCATCAACAAACTCCCCATAACATCATCGTGAAAAGAACTTCAAAAATCTATATAAACTCAATCGCAAGTCCCAATTTCCCGGCAAGCACCGGAATTAGAATCGCCAATCCAATCCTTAAACACTGAAAAACCAACTAGCAAAAAGGTTGGACTGGTGTGCAAAATGTTTGTTGCAACCTCGCATTTCTTCCAGCAAGAGATTCCGCTACTTAGAGACGGATTTATAATCCTCAGAATTCTCTTCCTCAATTATCATCGAACCCGGAGGAAATACCGAATCTACTGGAATGTCCGCATTCTGCAGATCTTCTATAAGCTGCCGGTTTGCGTGATCTGCTATTCTATCACCCAAGTACTTTTTAGGAGGATCCGTATATTTTTCCCGAGCTTTTAGAAACTCATCGTGAATAAGTTCGATTCGGAGGATAGTGAAACACAATGCCCAATTCACTATACAGCGGCATAGTCGCAAAAAGGCCGCTTCTGAATGTGCGCAAGCTTGCGCCGCCTTTTGGATTGAACTTTGATCATCTAACTAGGGTGTGTCGACCCTAAATTTCAAAATCAGAATTTCGAACCTGTGAATCCGAAAAAATCTGCCGCCACAATAATTCGCCCAAAACGACCTAACTCATTGAATGACAACGAGTTATCGACATTTCGCAACCTCAAAAAAACAGCGGTTTTTTCGGCGTCCTAGTTTTGGACAGCCATTGTTAAATAGCCGTGAGCGTTCGATTTGCGGTCTTTTCTTATTTGGACTTGAGAGTTTCTTCGCCTTCTTTTTGGCTTTTTTTCTTCGGCGGCGATGGGTCGTTGTCGGCTAAGGCGGCTTGGGCGGCGGCTAGGCGGGCGATGGGAACGCGGAAGGGAGAGCAGCTGACATAGTCCAATCCCGTTCGGTGGCAGAATTTAACGCTGTTGGGTTCGCCGCCGTGTTCGCCGCAGATGCCGAGTTTGATTTCCGGCCGGGCGCTTCGGCCTCGTTGCACTGCGATTTCCATAAGCCGTCCGACGCCGGTTTGGTCGATGCTGGCGAAGGGGTTGGCTTTGACGATGTCCAGTTCTTGGTAGACAGGAAGGAAGGAGCCGGAGTCGTCACGGCTCATGCCAAGTGTGGTTTGCGTGAGGTCGTTGGTTCCGAAGCTGAAAAATTGGGCGTGCGCGGCGATTTCGTCTGCCGTCAAGGCGCCGCGCGGCACTTCGATCATGGTTCCTACTATGTAGTTGAATTGGGTCTTTTTAGCTTTGGCGACTTCCTGCGCCACTCGATGAATGACTTGGATTTGCAGTTCCAGTTCTTTGGCGAAGCCGACTAGCGGCACCATGATTTCCGGGCGAGCTTTGATGCCTTTTTTCTGCACTTCGGCGGCGGCTTCAAAGATGGCGCGGGCTTGCATTTCGCTGATTTCGGGGTAAATGACGCCGAGCCGGCAGCCGCGATGGCCGAGCATGGGGTTGAATTCGTGGAGGTCGTGGACTCGTTTGGCGATGGTTTCGACGCTGACTCTTAGTCGTTCGGCCAATTGGCTTTGGGCGGCGTGATCGTGCGGCAAAAACTCGTGCAAGGGCGGGTCGAGGAGCCGGATGGTAGCGGGCAGGCCTTTGAGGGCTTTGAAAATGCCGCGAAAGTCGTTTCGCTGGTAAGGAAGCAGTTTTTTGAGGGCTTTTTGGCGGTCTTCGATTTTCTCGGCCAGGATCATTTCGCGGATGGCGTCGATTCGGTTGCCTTCAAAAAACATGTGTTCTGTGCGGCAGAGGCCGATCCCGGCGGCGCCGAAGGCGATGGCGTTGCCGGCTTGTTCGGGGGTGTCGGCGTTGGTGCGAACTTGGAGTTTGGAGGCTTGTTTGCACCATTTCATAAGTTGGACGTAGTTTTGGCAGGTGGGGCTCTTTCCCGGATCGAGCTTTTTGTGGATCAGCGCTTGGATGATTTCTGAAGGCGCTGTTTTGACTTGTCCGCCGTAGATTTCGCCCGAGGTGCCGTCGATGGAAAGGTAGTCGCCCTCTTTGAAGGAAGTTTTTCCGGCGCTAACTGTTTTCTGATCGTAGTCGACGGTGAGCGCCGCCGCTCCGCAAACGCATACTTTGCCCATTTGGCGGGCCACCAACGCGGCGTGTGAGCTAACTCCACCGCGGGCGGTGAGAATCCCTTCGGCGGCGATCATTCCGCGAAGGTCTTCCGGGGAGGTTTCCACCCGGACGAGCAACACTTTTTCACCCTTTTCGGCGGCTTCCACGGCGCGTTTGGCATTGAGGTAAATCTTGCCGGAAGCGGCGCCGGGGCCGGCGGGAAGTCCGGTCGCAATTCCTTTCGCCGACTTCAACGCTTGGCGGTCGAAGATTGGCGCCAAGAGTTGATCCAACTGTTCGGCCGGCACGCGGTTGACGGCCGTCTTCCAATCGATGAGACCTTCTTTCACCATTTCGCAGGCAATGCGGACGGCGGCCACGCCGGTGCGCTTTCCGCTCCGCGTTTGCAACATGAACACCGTGCTGTCTTCGATGGTGAATTCGAAGTCTTGCATATCGGTGAAGTGAGATTCCAGAACGCCGCGAATGCGGTTCAACTTCTGAAACGGCTGCGGCATGGCTCTTTCCAGCTCGGCAACGGGTTGCGGAGTTCGCACTCCGGCCACGACGTCTTCCCCTTGGGCGTTGATCAAAAACTCGCCGTAAAACACTTTTCCGCCAGTGGCCGGATCGCGGGTAAAAGCCACGCCGGAACCGGATTGATCGCCTGTGTTGCCAAATACCATCGCCTGCACGTTAACGGCCGTGCCCCACGAGGCGGGGATGTGGTATTTACGGCGGTAAACAATGGCGCGGTCGTTCATCCAAGAACCGAACACGGCGCCGACCGCTCCTTCTAGTTGTTTCCACGGATCGCTGGGAAAGGCTTTCTTGGCGCGGCTTTTCACTAAGCGCTTGAATCGTTTCACCAATTCTTGAATCGCATCAGCATCTAATTGGGTGTCTTCGACTTCTCTCTCTTCAGGAAAAAGTTCCCGCTTCAGCACTTCGATTTCGGCCTCGAAAGGATCGTGATCTTCGTTGGGCCGCTTCTGCACGCCCATAACCACGTCGCCGTACATTTGAATGAATCGACGATAGCAATCCCAAGCAAAGCGCGGATTGTCGCTGGCTTTGGCCAGCGCCTTGACGGTTTTGTCATTGAGGCCGAGGTTCAAAATCGTGTCCATCATGCCGGGCATAGACTCGCGGGCGCCGGAGCGAACGGCCACCAAAAGCGGTTTGCGCGGGTCTCCGAACTTTTTCCCCAGAATCTGCTCCATGTTGCGGACGCCGACCTCCATTTGCTCCCGAAGTTCCTCCGGATATCGGCGCCCGTGGTCGTAGTAATAAGTGCAAACCTCAGTGGAAATGGTGAAGCCGGGCGGCACCGGAAGGCCGATACGGGTCATCTCCGCCAGGTTGGCGCCCTTGCCCCCCAAAAGAGACTTCATGCCGCCGCCGCCATCGGCCTTGTTGTTTCCGAAGGCATAGACGTATTGCGTCGTCTTGGATCCCGCCATAGATTTCTTGCGAATGGATTTCTTTGCTTTAGCCATAATCTGTTCTGAATCGCCTTCCAACGCCGGAAAATCTCTCCATTCCAGCGCGTCCGAGCAAAACGAGAAAGGAAAATAACAAAACGCCCCAACATGTCAATTGCCGATTAATCCGCTCCCGCCGTTGCATCCGCCGGCTCGTAGGAAACACCCAATTCGCAAAAAAATTGGCAATGAACAAGACGCTCGCGCCCGGCGGCATTTCCTCAACAAAGAGCGCAACCTCAGTCCGTGTTATTTGATGCGAAAATCCGCAAAAATCCTGCGGCAGCGTTCCATTTCGCAAGATGCCGGAGAAAGTTTTTGGCGAGTTTCAAAGGCCGACGCCTCGGCCTCGATTCTCGGGGTTGCAAACGCCTTCAATCACTTGTGGACTCTTCCTGCGCTTCGGACTTCGCTCGCCTCGCGTCCAACTCTGCTTGGATAGCCTCCATCTTCCTCTCATTCTCAATCTGCATTTTCGTATACTTCATCCTCAGCGCCGCAATGTTGGTTGCCGCCGCAGACAAAGCCATTCGTTCCGCCGCTGGCAATCTCTCCGCCGCTTGTCCTCTCGTGATTTTCTTGAAGGTTTCTTGATAGACGAAGTCGAAGATTTCTTGATCGGCCTCGTCAAATCCCGCCAAAACATCTTCCACTTCTTCCGCCATCCTTTCATCGGCGGCGCGATATTTCGGCGGCATTTGATCCAAAATCTGGTTTTTGAAAGTTTTCCAATCTGTTTGCGGATCGGCAGTCATTTTAGAAGTGTCAAAAGCGATTCCTCCTATCGTAACAACACTTTCCCGTTCTACAGGTTTTTGTTCTGACTTTGACGGTTGTAACTCTGTCGATGAAACAGATTCTTCCCTGTCGCCGACACTTGCGCTGGCAAAGGAGCAACCTCAGGCAAAGACAAATTTTCCGCGTCCCTTGCCTCCGGCGGCGACTTCGTTTCCACCGCCGCCTCAATGGGCAACGGTTGCGTTTCCGCCGGTTGAGAATCCGGCGGCGACTCACCCTCCTTCTTATTAAAAAGAAACTCCCCCGTCACAAAATACCATATCACTGCAAAAACAATGCCGGGCACAATAAAGCCCAAAAAGAACCCATCCAAAAACTTTACGCAAAACTCCCGAACTCCATCCAAAAACTTTTTCATAACTAGAATTCCACTCGATTAAAAACCTTGCAAGAAAATCAAACCTCGCAAGCATAGTTAAAGTTAAAATTACTCTTCTTCAATTGCCCTTTTCTTTTCCGCCTCCTCGTCTTCGCTCGGCAAGGGCGGTTGCTGTGTCGGAAAGTCAACAGGAGGCGATTGTTTCTCTCTATCCATATACTGGAATCCTATAGACATCACAATGCCAAACAAGATAAGCCCAAAAACTTCCAATGAAAGTTTCGAAGAAAACTCACAAAGTCCATCCAAAAACTTTTTCATAGTCGGTAAAATCTTGCAGAGGATCGAACTCTGCAAGCACAGTTGAAGTTATTCTCTTACTGAGAATCACCTCTCTTTTTCAATTTGTCCAGTTGAAAATCTCGCTCCCGTTCCGCGGATTCCAACTGGCGGTCTCGATGCGCATCGCAAATACTGAGATCAACAGCAAGGGCTTCCTTTAGCGCATCGTTCACTGTTTCCGCTGCTAGTGTGCACAAGTAAGAGTTCACGACTGTTGGCCAACCCGGAGGACCGGGAATAGATAGACCGGCAGTTTTGTACTCACCTTTTTGACTGAGAACATTTGGTGGTTTAGAATAAATAACGACAAGGTAGGGAGCAACAATAGCGCGCAAAATCTCGTCTACCCAGTTTCTGCGGGTGAGAATCCATTTAAGACGCTCATAGTACTCTGCCCCAATCTCAATCCAATGCGTCACACCATCAATCACCAGCTCGTACGCATTGTCAATTGGAGTCATACAATCTTCTCAATCATCATAATTATTGGTGGAATGCTGCAAAAAATCCCCATATGCGCTAGCTCGGCATAGTTGATCGATCAGATTGATTTGTTCCAAGTCGCTGAAGTACATCAACCAGATGGATTGCTCTTCGGGCGACATGCTTCGCACGTGCGCTTGAAGGGGCGCGAGCAATAATCCCACGAAAACCATTCCGATGACAACGGCTTTTCCAGCTAGGTGGCCGGCGGTTGCCGTTGCTCGGACCAACATCTGCATCCCGCGCCGAAGCGCTTTCCGCAGTTCCAGGGGATGACTCCCCACAATCAATGGCAACGAGAACGCCGCCAAAACGAGCCACAAAGGGCTTGAGACTTCAATCAGATTGCATAAACAACAATACCTTTCTTTTCTTACTAAGTTGCAATAGCTTGGCGCAAGCAAAAACGTTACTCAACGCAAGCTGCGCTAGTCCCTTAGCAACCATTTAGCAAGTGCAAATGCGAGATTTCGCATATTCGCCTGAGCATCGAAGGAAAGATTGCAACTCTCCCTCGAAACGATTTAATTAAACTGTTCTATTGAGCAGGTGTCACAACCGTGGAGACACTTGCTAAATTAGTCGATGAAAAAAAGTTAATCCCGGCGGATTCGGAAATCAAGCCTTTTTGCGCTTTTTTGATTTTTTTGCAGGTGGAAAAAGGGCGTTTTTTCTTGAATTTTTAGACAATTTTGCTGACAGTTGAGGCATTTTGAACGCAACTGAATCAAAAAAAGTATGCGCGACTGGTTGGTTAACGGGAGTGGAAAGTTGTTCGAGTCCTTGGTTTTTACGCCGGAAGGATCGCCTCATTCGTCGATGCGTTTTCCTCTTTCGAGGTTTGAGTATTTCTGCGAATGAACGTTGCTAGACTTGTTTGAACAGCGCGAATCGTCAACAATCCAAAGAATTCTCTTGCTTTTGCCCCTGTAATTTATTGAAATTTTGTTTCTCGCAACTTCGCGTGGCAAAGTTCGACGTTTATGGAAGGGTGGCTGAGTTGGTTGAAGGCACCTGACTCGAAATCAGGCGCGCGGTTTATCCGTGCCGCGGGTTCGAATCCCGCCCCTTCCGCCAGTTTTTCTATCAAAAGGCATGCAAACGTTCGGTGCAAGAAAGACGCAATTATTTTCCTACGGACATGATCTAAAAATGGGGAATGATAGACTTAGGTTTGTTTCTATTAGATGATAGTTTGCAAACTGCTCTTCAAGTGTCTCTGCATTGCCATCCGCTACTACGTTGCAGGCAGTGAAAGCCTACTATTGGAAGTTAGCACACGCACGCAACCGTGCAAAACTATAAATAGGAATCCGCAAGTTCCATTTTTGGAGAAAGTGTTATTGACGCCTTTTTGCCAAGCCAACCGCTTCCAAAGCGGACAAATGGCCTTCTTGACGGGAGGCGCCGGCAATGGCTAGCAATCGTCCGTCCGGCGTAGGAACAATGCGATGAAAGAAACGTCGCTGGGTCAGCTTTCCTAGATTCTTCCATTTATCTCCAGCCGCATTCAACGTCCAGAGATTGGCGGAATAAGGACTCACGATCAATCTTCCGTTCACGCGACAAGCCGCCGAACCAAAGCCTTGCATCGGCCCCGAAGGAAGCATCGGTCCTTTGTGCCATTTTTCTGAGGCTGTGTCATAGACATCGACTTCGCGGGAGGTGTTGTTGTCCTTGTCCATGCCGCCGATGAAGTATATTTTGCCGTCCACAGACTCCGCAGAAAGCGCGCGACGCTGGAACGGCTGCGGAAGCAATTTCCACTTTGGTTCTGATTCTCTCAAATCAATAACGAACATTGTATCGTGCCAAAACTTGCCTCCAGCTTCGCCTTTCATTTTCCAGCCGCCGCCGACGTAAATTTTCGAGCCAACGATGACGGCCTCGTGGCTCGAACGTTCCTCAGGCATCGGAGAAAGATCCGTCCACTTCCGCTCTCGGACGTTGTATTGGGCAAAATCAGCAAGCGAGTAGAGACCTATATGTTCGTCCGCTTCCTTTCGAGGTTGCATTCCTCCCAGCCGATATATGGCGCCTTTAAATGCGACCAATCGAGCCCCTTGCGCTCGGTTTGCGCTGGGAAGTGTTTCCCATTCTGCCTCGTCCCCCAAATTGAGACGCATAAAATCACCCAACGTAGTTTCCACGGAATAATCATGGGCTTTTCCCGTATGCCCGCCGTAAACGTAAACTTGTCCCTCCAGCACTTCCGCTCCAAAACTAGTAACCGCTTTGGGTAATGGCGGCCATTTTAGGGAGGCAACCTTGCTGGTTTTCGAATCATCTGCATACGCACTTGCAACGGCCGCCGTAAAAACAATCCAAGAAACTGTTAATGCTGTAAAACTCTTCATTGCTGACTTTTTACTTTCGATTCCCATCTGCCGTCTGCCGATGGATTGCGATTTGTTGTTGCTAAAATGCCATTGAAAAACGCAAGCAATCGGCGAAAAAACGCAAATAAACAAAAGCAAGCAATGGAAAATATGGTTAGGCTTTCCTCAAATGAAATGGAACAAATATCGTAGCGAATCAAGCGGCTTCACACTAATAGAACTGTTAGTGGTGATTGCGATCATTGCCGTTTTGTCCGGCATGCTCCTGCCCGCCTTGTCGCAAGCCAAGCAGAAAGCCCGCTTCATCAACGAGATTCATTCCGCCAAACAATTGATGCTGGCGCATCGAATGTACACCGATGATCACGACGGTTTCGTTCTTCCCGGATACCGCTCAGGTTTTCCCGCAACCGACCGAATCGGACGGCCGATCCTTCATCCCATTAACGCCCGCTATCCTTGGCGCATTGCCCCATATCTCGGCAAGAATTTTGAAATTCTATATGCCAACCGCACTCGGGCGCTTTTGCATTCCTTTGCCCATGATAAAGATTACACTTATTTGGCCAGCTTGCGTCCTTCCTTAGGCGCGAACTCGGTATTCGTCGGTGGAGATCAATCGCTACTTCCTGAGGAAAGGGTCTTTGAGAAATTCGGACGCTTCTGCGTTTTGCGAGAATCCGACGCGGAGCGGCCTTCCAGTCTGATTACCTTTCTCTCCGCCCGTTCCCATCATTATGGAGAAGAGGTAGAAGGGTATTATCGCACAAGCCCTCCTTATCTTTCGAGGCGACTTTGGATGGAGGAATGGGATTCTGCAGAGCCTCCGGAGAAATTTGGCTTTGTCCATCCTCGCTATAACAACCGCGCAGTCACCGCTATGTTTGACGGACACGCAGAAGGCTTGGGATTTGACAAGCTTCAAGACATGCGTTTCTGGGCGAATCCGGCCGACCGTCCTGACTGGGTATTACAAGAAAAGTAATCTCCGTTTGCCTCATCTGCGTAACAATATGAAGTCAAAATAATTAACAGAATTCTCTGATGTTGGGCCGTCTAATCTTGTGGAGATCGTCGTCCGCCCTATCGACAAAAACCGCCGTCCGAAGCGGCATTTGCCCTACCTCTGCGTGCGAAATGGATGGCTGACGCTGATTGTAAAAGAAGGCGAGGTTGTGCCGCCGCTAGCGTCTTTCCGCTAATCCAACGCCAAATCCGAAAAACCGTAGAACATAATTTTTTGCGAACTAATAAATAAAAACGTTTAATAACTACAATATGAACCAGTCGATTATCTTTTCTTTGTGGATTGCAATAGTAGTGTTTGCATTGCATACGAAAACAAATGCCGCCGAGTTTGCCGTCCCTGATTGGGCGGACAATACAAACGCTCGATTTTCCCAATGGCTCAACTTCACTTCTGCCCGCGGCGAACCCGGCAATAGTCCGGACGTAGAGGGTAGCAATGCCGGCGGACTTCTTACTCAATCTGTTCCCGGTGCTATTATCACCGGCAGCGGCAATATTTACAACCCCGCCGCTTCCAGTGTCTTCCTCCTCACCCACGAGTCCGATTTCTATTATCAAACCGTCGTTTTGCAAACCAAGATCATCGGAGACATGGACACTGAAAACGTAGCCTTGTTATACGAGAAGGACGGTCAAACGGAATCCATTGCGTCCCCGGCGGTTGAGATCGATCGAGAGTCCGGCGGCTTTGGCGATACCATTATTTACCAGTGGACGTGGGATCTTTCCGATCTCAGCTTGACTCGAATTTCCGTTCGCTTTGGCGCGGCCGGCACTCACGACAGCTTGGCCAGCGTCCGCTTAGACATCTTGTTGGAAACAGCGGCGACGGGCGAAGTTATTGAGGCTGGTTTTGACAAGCCATCTCAGGATCGCTGGAATTATCCTTGGAATTCCACACCCGGCGCTCGCGCTTTAGCTTCGCTTTTTCGGTCGACGGATGCCGAAGTTGGCGTTCACCGATATGGAACTTTTATTGTTGGCTTCGACACTTCCGTTCTAATTCCTGAAGGCAACGCTTCCGGCGCCTATCAAATTACCGCCGCTCAACTCCGGTTAATGACCAGCGGCAACTTTGAAGTCCCTTATGATCCAAGCTATGATCCCGTTGCTTCGCATCTTCCGGAAACTCACGAGTTATACATGGTAGACGAAGACCCCGGCCGTCCCGTTCATGTTTTTGGCACCGGATTTCGTAACGATTTCAATATAGAAACGTGGAATGAGACGACGCCTTATTCACCCGGCGGCGATGCCCAAAGAACTGTATTTCCGATTATTCTAGATGAAAACGGATTGCCGAAGGATGTTAGTCTTGCCGTCGATTACGACAATCCCTCTGATACGGCGCCCTTTGCCGTCGGAAGATTAGAAAATACGGAGGCGGGCGATCACATTCCTGAAGATACGTGGATGATCTTTGACATCGATTTGAATGACGCTGGCACGTTGGCCTATTTGCAGCAAGGTCTGTCTCAAGGCAAACTTTCGTTCACCTTCACAAGCCTAAACGGTGGAAGCCAAGAGGTCCGCATTTACCCTGAGTTTTACACCAGCGATCACCTTGTGGGCGAGGCGCCTTCACTACAACTTAGCGTTCGCATTGCGGACGGCCCGATCTTGCCTAATCCGCCGGTGATTACCGGCATTCGCCGCACGGCCGACGGGATTACAATCCAGTTCACATCGCCCGGATCGGGAACCGTCGGCATCCGTTGGACGACTGATTTTACTTCTTGGGCAGACGTCGCCACTCTCGCCATAGAACCGCTGGGCAACGGCCAATATGAGTGGACGGATTCCCAAGTGGATGTAGCCATGAAATTCTACCAAGTTTTTATTACTCCATAGTTGACTAAGTTTGCTTTGATTGTAGAACATGTTTGCCAAACACAGGCGGGCTTCGGCAAGTCTTGCGTCGGCTTTCTTTTTGTTATGAAAATGCACTTGAATCGAATGGTTTCTTTGCTTGCGGCGGTTTTCCTATCGTTTGGCGGGATGGCTTCGGAAGATGATTTGTCCAAACACTGGCCCGGATTTCGAGGGGACGGCAATAGTGTGGCCTCCGTTCAAACCTTGCTAGAGCGTTGGAACGACGGCTCTGTTGCTTGGCGGGCTTCGCTTCCGGGATCGGGGCAGTCCAGCCCTGTGATCTGGGGAGACCGCTTGTTCACAACCAGCGCTGAGGGAGTAAATAAAGAAATGCTCCACATCCTCTGCCATGATTTGGAAACCGGCGTGGAGTTGTGGCGCCGCGAGTTTCTCAATTCGGTTCCGGAGAAAGTCACCGACTATATTAGTCGCTCGGCGCCAACGCCGGCAGTAGATGAAAATCGTGTTTACGCTCTCTTTGAAAGCGGTGATCTTGTCTCCCTTACCCACGAAGGCCAAACGATTTGGAAACGCAATTTGTTCCGGGACTACGGCCCTTTTGAGGGCAACCACGGCCAAGGCGCTTCCCCAGTCTTAAGCTCGCGCGGATTGGTTGTGGTAATGGATCACAAAGGCGACTCGTTCATCGCCTCTTTCGCCAAAAGCACAGGAAAAACCCTTTGGAAAACGCCGCGCAACACTTCTTCGGCTTGGGCGTCGCCCGTGATTCGTTGGCGGGCGGACGGCGGCGAAGAAATCGTTTGTAGCGCAAGTAATACGGTTGCCGGCTATGATCCGGCGCGGGGAGATCTTCTTTGGAAGTTCAACGACGTTGCCGACAACAACGTGCCGACCGCAACTGCATTGAGCGAATGGATCTTTGTTGGCAGCAGCAGCAAAAACAACTCGCTCCTGCTTCGGTTTGAAAACGGCCAACCCAAAGTCGCTTGGAAAGCTGCGGAGGCTTCCTCTTCTTTTGGTTCTCCGCTTATTCACAAAGGTCGAGTTTATCTCGTCAACAAGGCCGGCGTTTTGTTCTGCTACGCCTTGGAATCCGGCCAACTGTTGTTTGACCGCCGCTTGCCCGCTTCCACTTGGGCATCGCCGCTCGGCGCCGGCAACCGGATTTGGTTCTTTTGCAAAGACGGCTCAACCGTCGTCATGGAAAGCGCCGATACTCCGAAAGATTTGTCCGCCTCCTCGTTGAAAGTCGCCGGAAACGATCGCGTTTATGGCTACGCAGTCGCTCCCGGCAAATTCGTCTTCCGGCTCGGCGCCGAGTTAATCTGCATTGGCAAATAACGGCCGAAAACGTCGATGCTCCCGGCTCGCTTGGCCTGCGGATTCGTTTTGGTTGTCTGCTGGACAAAAAGAATTCTCCTAAAAACAAAGCCGCCGCGGCGGGCCTTGCCCCGCCTTCTTTCCGCCTTGCCTTTTTGCCAATTGGACCTAAAAGACTCTTATTTTTGCGGATTCGCTCGACGCTCCTTCTGCATCAAAATCCCTCAAAAACATTTGGACAATTTCGATACCGCATTGCGTCATGGCAACGACCAATCATCAATCCGACCCGCCGCAACCGTGTCTATCGGCGGCGGACTCCATCTACCGTTGTGTTTGCGGCAAGCTGATTAAAATGAGTTTCCGACAAGGAGCGGACTGCCCGACTTGCGGACGCAACTACAACCCCGCTGTTTTCAACGAGAAAAACGCCGATGAAACCATCTTGATCACCCAACCCAAGGTAACTCCTTGCCTCGCCATCCTTCCGTCTGCGCCGAAGAATCGATAGATTCTAAAAAAACGACCCACTCATCAACCAACGCTGCGGCCACTTCCGAATCATGGAACAACTCGGCCGCGGCGGGATGGTCGCCGTTTACCTTGCATTGGACGAATCTCTCCAACGCTACGTCGCCTTGAAAGTGATCCGCGAAGGAGTCCTCATCTCCAACGATTCAAAAAGCGACAGCGCGGCTCCACGCTCAAACATCGGCCCGTCAACGGCCCGTTGCCCTTTGCCGAAGTCGTCCGCATCGCCGCTCAACTTGCCGACGTCCTGCGGCACGCATTGCAATTCGATATCGTTCATGGCGACGTCAAACCTGGCAACATCCTTCAATCCGAGTCCGGCGCTGTAAAACTTTCCGACTTCGGACTCGCCCGCCGCTTCTCCAAACTCCAACCCGGCAAAGTCCCCCCTCATTGGCACGCCGAACTACCTCTGCCCCGAAGCCGCCGATCAAAAACCCGTTGACTTCCGAAGCGACATGTATTCCCTCGGCGTCATTCTCTTTGAACTCACCTTCGGCAGACAACCCTACTTCTATGCCACCGCCTCCGTCGAAGAACGGCTCCAAGCCCACCAATTTCAGCCCGTCCAATTTCCCAAAGAATGGCCGGAGACCGTGCCGGCCGCTTGGCGCGCCGTGCTGGAGCGACTACTGACCAAGAAACCCGAAAATCGATACGACTCCTACGACAAACTGCTCCGAGCGATCGATCTAGCCCAACCGTTAAAACTGCCGCCGGCCAGTCTCTTTCAACGAGGCTTGGCTTGGCTTCTCGATACCGCCATCCTTGCCGCCTACGTCGCCTTCTTTGCCGCCGCCGAGAGACTTTTTCCTACAAAAAATGCTTGGGATGCGGAACTTCCCGGCCTCCAGTTTCTCCCAATCCTTCTCTCCGTTGGCGCCGCCCTTGCCGTGCCGATCTTTGCCATCCTCCTCTACTGCAAGTGGGGCGCGACGCCGGGCAAAAAACTGTTCCAACTGCGAGTCGTCGACCCTCACGGCCAATCCCCTTCCCGTCCCCGCTTTGCCCTGCGAACCGTGATGCCGTTCTTGCTCGTCTGGAACCTCTCCGCAAACGCCATATTAGCGGCGTTCTTCGACATCATCCTGATGCTGGAAAACTCCGAACATCTACAGTTTATGAAAAAGATAGAGATCGTGCCGCAAGCAACAGCTTTCCTACTTTTAGCGCTCTCCGGACTCATGCTCCTCGTGGAAGTCGGCTGCGCTCTCTTTTCCAAAAAACGGATCGCTCTTCACGACCGCCTCTTCTGCACCCGCGTCACTCTCGACACCCGCCACAGCTCCGACACAAAGTAAAAGCGATTTTTCTAACCTTCAGATAGAATTGAATAGTTTTTCAACATGGTAAGACCAATCCAAACCAATGCTAAAAATAAAGATTATAGATTGAATTAGAAAACGCTTCTGGATCCACGATAGCCGGAGACTTGCGTCCAGAAGTCAATAGCCAGTGGTCTGTTGAGTGAAAAGTTTGAGAATAAAAATCGGCTTTATGAACGAAGCATAGATAAATAAAGAGGAACTTCCATGCGGCTGCCAACCTTAAAATCAAACGACCCGAACCTGACACACCATCTGTAAATCACCAACTCATGTTGACAAGCATATAGGATCGTAAAATCCCCATGCCATCTTCCGTTGACGGCATTTTCAGATTGATAAGGCAAGAGACAAGAGCGCATCGGCCAACAGTGCGGTGTTTGGGTGGAGCAGAGTGCGCCGATTCACTTGATGCGGAGAAGGTCGAGTTGTAGTTAGAATGTGGGAAGTTTGGTCAATAAGTTCGGAACATTTCGTTGTATTGCTTTCTGCTATAAGAAGTTGGTTGGATGTTTTATATCGTTTGTTTTTACTATATCAACCTGAATTATATTTCGATGAAGCGGCCGACGCGAATTAGGGGAGTATGCCCGGAATTAACATGCCCTTATCGACGCGCCTACATAACTATATGGAACATCCAGTGGAGGGGAAACTAAACGGTAGTCGGCATCGAAAAAGACGTCGTCGCAGACGGTAAGCCCAAATTTTGCGTACGCTTGGACGATCCGTCGGCGTTTCGTTGTTTCGGCCAAACAGCCGCGCCTCATTGCCAAGTTGCTCCGTTGCCGTCCAAACGCAGTCGCGTTTTTCCCAGCCAATGTGGACGGCGTCCATGGCGGCGTAGCTGTTTGTAGTTGCGAAGGTCGAGGCGAACGGGTTCCCAACGGCGATGCGCCATCAATCCGTTCGCCTTGCTTTTATGTTCTTCCATTGTCACTTTCTATAAGGGGCAAAGTAGCACTATACAATCCAGCGCGGAGACTCTTTTCTCTTGGATAAATTCCAATGGCAGCGGATTTGCGTTGGAAGTTTTCCACGGGGGGCGTAGAATTTTTGCTGTTGAAAAGAAAGAGCGCGACGAGGAAACGAGACGATATAATTTAATGGTCGGGCTCTGTGTTCAGAAGGGAAAGAACGGCAATATCATGAAAACATTCGCCCGTGCCATTTCTATGCAGTCGCAAGCGCTTGCTTGGCGGGCCGATGGGCGGAAAATTGCTTTGGTGCCGACGATGGGCGCTCTGCATGTCGGCCACGCCGGCCTCGTTCTTCGCGCTAGAAAAGAAGTCGGACAAGAGGGACGGGTCGTTGTCAGCGTCTTTGTAAATCCCGCGCAGTTTGCTCCCGAAGAAGGTTTTGCCGATTATCCTCGATCGGAAAAAACCGATCGGGAACTTTGCCGGCGCACGGGCGCCGACGCCCTTTTTCTGCCCCGCACGCCGCAGGAAATTTACCCCGACAAAACCATTCCTTACAGCACTTTTGTTTCCGAAGAGCGGTTGAGCCGGCCGATGGAAGGCCAATTTCGTCCGGGACACTTTCGCGGCGTAGCTACCGTCGTTTTGATTCTCTTAAACATCGTCCAACCCTCCCACACTGTTTTTGGCGAGAAAGACTTTCAACAAGCGGCCCTCGTGAGGAAAATGATCCGCGACTTGCGATTTCCCGTGAAATTTGTGCTGTGCCCGACCGTGCGGGAAAAAGACGGTTTGGCGTGCAGTTCCCGGAACGTCGGCCTGGACGAAGGACAACGTTCGGCGGCCAACGTCTTATGGCGTTGCATTGTCGAGTCCCGCAAAATCGTTCGCCAAAGTGGTTCTGTCGGCTCTATTTCGACCGTCGCGCTGAAGCGCCGACTGACTCGGATGATTGCCGAAACTCCCGGAGCCAAACTGGACTATTTGGAAATTTTCAATCCTCAGACACTCGCGCCGTTACGGCGAGTCCGGAGAAATGATCGCATCGCCCTGGCGGTTCGCTTTGGCAAAATACGATTGATCGACAACGGCAAGTTGTAAAAGCGCGCGCAATCCTTCCTAACGCACCCGCCGCGTTCCTGTGAACCTAGCGCATCGAAAATAAAAGAGAACACGACGAAACCAAAGAAAAATCCGCCCAACAATCTCTCTCCAACCGAACTCACCCCACCCCTTCATCCCCAGTCCCGGCGTCCAACAATCTCGGCGCAAGGGCATAAATTTTGCTCGCCACTCCAATTCGTCGTCAATGGCGCACGAGTGGCACAATTGGCGTAAAGAACGGATAAGCCTGTCTCCAAAACCCACTTCTCACTCTCTTTGACAGAACACTTCGCAGTTTTGTCGTCCTTGCCAACGCATCATGCCTTAATGCCGCAATCCATTTTTCCCTTGCTTTGCGCATCCAGCGATTCAGGAACTGCGGAAGCCCAACGACCGGCAACCAACCAACCTCAACCTTTGTCCGCAAAGCTCGCAAAAAAGCACTTCCCACCCCACTCTTCCAAACCTTTTTCCCACAACGGCAAGTGGGATGGCGCGCTTTTTGCCGTTTTCAACCAGTTTTTCTTCACTTTTGTCTCTTTTTTGTTGGACAAACGCTCGCCCAAGGAGTTTATTCAAGACATAGTTTGTGTTTACCAAACAATATTTAATCCCAGAAAGATTGCGAACCATTAAACTTATCAAGCCTTATGAGAACCGAGAACCATTATTCCAGCAACACCGACCATTCCATCCCCCCCCCCCCCGCTTGCCTAAACCTTTGACCTTCGGCGCCAGCGTAGCTGCCACCGCCTGGCTCTTTTTGTCTCCCCTTGACCAAGCCCAAGCGCAACTCTACATCGACATCTATCCCTCCCAAGACAACAACAACCAAACTCTCTGGGTATTTAGCGGCTCCTCCACTACCAGCAGAACCATCGTCGTTTTCGGCGTTCCTGCCCACTCCGCCGGCACTTTCCGAACTTCTTCGGGCAACTCTTTCGATCTGCAGGACTCCGTCAGCCTCTCCGCCAATCCCTTCAACGCCAACTCCCCCTCCAACGCCGTCCTCGCCCTTTCTTCTTTATCCACCACCGGCGCCGACTACGAATCCATCCTCAAAAGAATCCCCGGAGGCGCCCGAACCCAGCTGTTCGACTCCAACACCACCAACACCCCTACCCTATCCGTCTCCCCCGGCTCCTCTACCATCTCCCACATGTATCTGCACGGCGCCACCAACGCAATCGGCCCCCGCGTCTCCTCTTCCTTCACTTACAACAGCACCGGAACCGTCGGCTCCTCATGGTATGGCGCCGGCCTCCTAGCCAAACCCATTGGCGACTTCAATGCCGGAACCTTCGGCAACTCGCTGATCGGTAACCCCGGCACTTTCTTCTCCCGCCCGGCCAACAACTTTCAGGTTCGGGTTCACAGCGCGGTCATCCCCGAACCCCAAGAATACGCCCTCGTGTTCGGCTTGTTCGCCCTCGGCTTCGTCCTCTTCCGCCACCACCACTTCCCAAAAAAACGACAACAACAAGCCTCCACTTCGTAGCCGCCGCCAATCAAGCAGGTAGCCGGTGATTCGCAGCCAAGCGGTTTTCGATTTGCCATTGCGCCACCGGCCGTTGTTGGCAAACGGCGATTGAATTTTTTACTTCGCTTCCATCCTTTTGAAAGCGAAGTTTTTCTTGGTCGGCGCAGCCCAAAGAACAGCGGACGGACTTTGGCGGAAAAACAGAAAGAAACACGGAAAAATGAGACGGACGAGATTCGAGAAACGAAATGAGGAAGGAGGCTGTGATTTCGAGGCCATTGATGTCTTTCGTCGTTTCCATGCAAATACCAAGTTTCTCTCCTTCATCCATGTTTAAAAACTCCAAAACTCCCAATTCGGAATTTTCCGAATTCGCATTGAGTAAACGCGTTCTAGTCTTTGCCTTTGATGGCGGCGGGCGGTTCGGAGGAGCTTGCCCGTTTTTTTTGGAAAAATTGTTTGAGCAGCCGAGCGCATTCCGCTTGACGCACTCCGGATTTTTGTTGGCATTGATGATTAAAGGTTGGGAATTGAAGCAGGTTCACGGCGCTGCCGGCCGCGCCGCTTTTGGCATCTGGAGTGCCGAATACGACTCGCCGGATGCGGGACTGCACCATGGCTCCGGCGCACATGGCGCAGGGTTCTTTGGTTGCGTAGAGTGTGCAATGGTTCAGGCGCCAATTTCCCAACGCGGCCTCGGCCTGAGTGATGGCCAAAATTTCAGCGTGGGCGGTCGCGTCTTGCAACAGTTCCACTTGGTTCCAAGCGCGGGCGATGATTTTGTTTTCTTGCACGATCACTGCTCCCACGGGGACTTCGTCCGCCTCTAAGGCTCGGAGGGCGCAGCGCAGGGCTTCTCCCATAAACCATGCGTCGCCGGACAGGTTGAGGATGCAGTCGTTCTCCATGCGTTCCAAGGATTGGCGGGTTTTTGGCGATAGATTATTAGCGCATTCAGCAGTTGACGGCAATGGAGTGTCTCCAATGCGTTGCGGAAAAATTGCGGCGATGTCTCTGAAAAAGAAACTCCATTCGTTTCCGATTGGTTCGGGAGGAAAGGAATGGACGAGCCTTGGCAGCAGAGAAGGAAGCCGAAGACGCATCGGCCAATGGGGGCGGAGAGTTTTTTGAGACGAAACGGCCAAGCCTCATCATGCGCCGCGCCTTTCTTATTCGCTGCGTCCGGAGAGCTTTGCCGAAAGAATAAGAGCCGTCACTCCAATCCGCAATCCAACAAAGAGGGTCCGTAACGAGGTCAGATGAGTTCGAGATCATTGGCGTCGACTTTGACGGCGGCGGCTTGCCCGATGAAGTTTAGGCGAAGTAGAACAGTGCAGGCGCCTTCCCGTTTCTCGACCCAAGCGGTCAATCCTTGAAGCGGTCCTTTTTTGATGGAGACTTCGGTTCCTTCGGCGATTTGCGGGGCAAGGCGGATTTCCACATCGGATTCAATGGCGGCCAGAATTTCTTCGAGTTGTTGTTGGAATTCTCTCTGGTCGGGCACGTCCAACAAGCGGGCGACGTAGCCGCTTTGATAGATTTTCTGCCTCTGGGGTTTTTCGAGTTGAAGAAAGAGGTAGCCGGGAAAAAGCGGCTTTTGGAAAGAGACGGTTTTGCCCCGGTATTTATGGACGGTGCGGACGCAGGGAAGAGTTGTGGAAACGCCGTGGCGCTGAGCGTATTGAGCCAGTTTTTTTTCGCAACGGGCTCGGGTGTGAGCGACGTACCAAAAGCGTCTATCCGCCGAGGAAGAGAGAACTGCATCTGCGTCCATTTTTGGGGATAGAGTTTCAGGCATTTTCAACGCCGTTTCAAGTTTCCGTTGGGTTAGTACAAACTTTTTTTTGCGCATACGCTGCAACAGTGCTATATTCTTATTAGGCGTCATGGAAGCAATGGTGGAAGACTTTATCGCTTTTCTGCGGTTGGAGCGGGGACATTCGGAAAAGACGCAGCGCACTTACGCCGCGCTGTTGGGAAAGTTCGTTCGCTGGGCCAAAGGGCAAGGGATAGACCGATGGGAAAGCGTGGCGCTAGAACACTTGCTGGGGTTCTTGCAGTGGGAACGTCGGCGTCCTTTGGCCAATGCGCCCAAGGATTCTGCCCGCCGGCTCCGTCCAGAAAGCCTCTACTTGGAAATTGCGGCTTTGAAATCCTTCTACAAATTTTGCGAAAGCGAAAACCACCTGCCGCAAAACACGGCGGAAATCCTTTCCCTGCCCCGTCGTTGGCAACGGTTGCCCAAATGTTTGAACGCCGATGAGATTGGCCGACTCCTCTCCCCAGAATCTCCCGAAACCCCCAAGTCACTCTGCGACCAAGCCGTGTTGGAATTGGCTTACGCCTCGGGGCTTCGGCTGGCGGAACTTCAAAATCTCCGCTTGGAACAACTCCACTTGGAAGCCGGATTCATCACCGTAATCGGCAAGGGAAACAAAGAGCGGGCCGTGCCGGCCGGCAAAACCGCCTGCAAAGCCCTCAAACGCTACTTGGAAACAGCACGCCCGTCCCTAATCACTCCAAAATCTCCGGCCAACGTTTTCCTGAACCAGCGAGGCCGCGCCTTTGCGCCGGTGACTCTTTGGCTGCGCATCAAAAAGCGCGCCAAACAAGCGGGCATCAAGCGGAACGTCACTCCGCACATGTTGCGCCACAGCTTCGCCACTCACCTTTTGGAAAACGGCGCCGACCTGAGAGCAATCCAAGAAATGCTCGGACACGCAAGCATCGCAACCACGGAAATTTACACTCACGTAGAATCCTCCCGCCTCCAAAACATCCATCGGCAATTCCACCCCCGAAGTTGATTGAAGATTGAAACACCGGCCGCCACTCCCTTGGATCCCTAGCGTGCGTTCCCGCCAAAAAACGCTGGGAAGAAGAGGCGCGCGAAGTCTTTTTCATCGGCAAAGCCGATACTAATCCGTCTCAGATGGCTTGCTGAGCCGCCAAAACGCCCCTAAAACCAGAAATTCCCCAAGCCGACCCACCGCGCCAAAACCCAGCTTTTACTCGCCCCTCCAATCTGCTTTGCCCGCCCAACCGCTTCCCCCACTCTTCCTCAATTTTTTCATTTTTCTCGATTTTTCGTTTGCCATCTTCCGCCGAAGAGCCTAAAAACAAAGCGGTTCTTAAAATTATTCTTAAGATTAATATGAAACAAATTTCATCTTTATTGGTCGCCGTCGCTTTGCTTTGCGGCGCGGGAATGGCGAACGGGCAGGAAAGCGAGCTTTTCAAGGCGATGAAAATAAAAGCCGAGCAAGGAGAAGCCATAGCGCAAGGCGTGCTTGGCGAGATGTATTACGAAGGCGAAGGCGTAGAGAAGGATTATGCGGAAGCGGCGAAATGGCTTCGAAAAGCGGCCGAGCAAGGTGATGCCATTGCGCAAAGCAACCTTGGCCTGATGTATGACAAAGGCGACGGTGTGCCAAAGAATTATGTGGAAGCGATGAAGTGGTATCGCAAGGCGGCCGAGCAAGGAGAAGCCATAGCGCAAGGCGTGCTTGGCGAGATGTATTACGAAGGCAAAGGCGTGCCGAAGAATTATGCGGAAGCGATGAAGTGGTATAGGAAAGCGGCTGAGCAAGGAATTGCCGAGGCGCAATTCTAGGTTGGCGTTATGTGTGCCAAAGGCGAAGGCGTGCCGAAGAATGAGGTTGAGGCCTACGCTTGGGTTCTCTTGGCGAAAGCAAATGGATTCGAAAAATCCAGCGAAGGGATTTCCATTTACGAAAAGGTTTTCACATTGGAGCAGATTAAGAAAGGGCAAGCTCGGGCGTTGGATCTTCATCTATCGATTGGCGCAGAATGATTTTTCCATTGCGGGAGAAGAGGAAAAACAAAGCGGGTTTCTCAAAAATGGACATGAAACAAATCTCATCTTTGTTGGCGGCCGTCGTTCTGCTTTTGTTGTGCGGCGGTTGCGGGCAGGAAAGCGATCCTCTCAAGTGGACGCGAGAAAAAGCCGAGCAAGGGCATGCCAAGGCGCAAAGCAACCTTGGCTGGATGTATTACTATGGCAACGGCGTGCCGAAGGATAAAGTGGAAGCACTCAAGTGGCATGGGAAGGCAGCCGAGCAAGGGCATGCCATTGCCGAACACGACCTTGGCTGGATGCCTCACAACCGCGAAGGCGTGCCGAAGAATTATGTGGAAGCGGTCAAGCGGCATGGGACAGCCGAGCAAGGGCATGCCGATGCGCAATTCCGGCTTGGCTGGATGTATGCCAAAGGCCAAGGCGGCTTGCCGCAGGATCATGTGGAAGCGGTGAAGTGGTATCGCAAAGCGGCCGAGCAAGGGTATGCCACGGCGCAATACTGGCTTGGCGGGATGTATTTCGAAGGCGAAGGCGTGCCGAAGAATTTCATTGAGTCATACGCTTGGTTTCTCTTGGCGAAAGCAAATGGAGCCGAAGAAGCCAGCCAAATGATTTCCCTTCTCGAAAAGCATCTCACGGCGGAGCAGGTGGAAAAAGGCCAAGCGCGGGCGGAGGAACTTCAACGCTTGATAGAACAGAAAAGCGCAGAATGATTTTTCCATTGCGGTGGATAGGAGGGTAGGCTTGGCCGCCGAAATGAACGGGTTGGCTCTTTGGGCCGCTGCTTGAGATGGAACACGGTTTTTCAAAAAGCCACTTCGCTTCGGGTTTTCCCCAAGCGGAGTTTTTTTTTCGTTCCATTTCGAAGGATAAATGCGGATTGCGAAAACACTCCTCTAATCTGCCGCCATTTGATTCGGCTCGCTCTTTTCCCATTCTCGGCCGCCGATTTTATAGGGCGCGGATGCTGATTTTGCGGTCGTTGGGAAGGGAAGGGCCGGGCGTGCTGCGGCCTTGGTCGACATAGTTTTGCAACAGCCGAAGGAGAGAGCGGGCTTTTTGCGGCTCTTGTTGGAGGAGGTTGTTTTGTTCGCCGGGGTCTTGGCCGAGGTGGAAGAGTTGCATCGGCGGCAGTCCTTGTTGTTTGGCGATGTTTTCTCTGGGAGCCGACCAGCCGCCGCTGCCGGCGGAAAGGCAGAGTTTCCATTGGCCTTGTCGAATGGCGAAAAAGCCGCCGATGGAATGGCTGACGAGAGCATCGCGGCCGGAACTGGGCGCGCCTTTGAAAACAGGAAGCAGGTTGAATCCGTCTTCGCCGCCGCTGGCCTGCCGCTTTTGTCCGGCGATGGCTTCTAATGTGGGGTAAATGTCGGTGAGGCAGGCGAGGGCTTTGGTGGTTTGGCCGGGCGGGATTTTGGCGGGCCAACGGGCGATGAAGGGAACGCGATGGCCGCCTTCGTAAAGGTCGGCTTTGTGGCCGCGATAGCCGGCGCTGGGGTCGTGGCCGTTTTGTTTCAGCAGTTCAAAGTTGGATTCGGGCGAGCATCCGTTGTCGCTGGTGAACAGGAACAGGGTATTGCGGTCAATGTTGTTGTCTTTCAAGGCGGCGAGGATTTGGCCGATGTGGTGGTCGGTTTGGACGACGAAGTCGGCATAAGGATTGAGGCTGCTGATGCCGCGAAAAGGGGAGACCGGCACGATGGGAGTATGGGGCGCGGGCAAGGCAAGATAGAGAAAGAAGGGAGAGCCGTTGCGGGCGGCGGGAGCGCGGGATTGGATGTGTTGAATGGCTTTGTCGAAGATGTGCGGGAGAACTTGGTCGATGTGGAAGTCGGCGCCGATGGGGCCTTTTCGATACCAGCCGTAGCGGTTTTGGCTTTTGGAAACGCCTTCTTCGCGGTTGGGCGGGGCGGTAATGCGCCCGGTATCCACCCAAACATAGGGAGGCATGTCCAAAGAGCCGCAGTGGGCGTAGTATTGATGGAAGCCGTTGATGTCCGGGCCGTTTTTCACCGGTTGGGAAAAGTCGATTTTCGCTTGGTTCGGGCCGTTTGCGGAAGTTTTGTGCCAGTCCCAACCAAGATGCCACTTGCCAATCATGGCGGTATGGTAGCCGGCGGTTTGGAGGAGATGGCCGATTGTGGGGCGTTCGGCCGGGATGAGGTGTTTGCTTCTGCCGTTGAGGACGCCGCGGGCAAGCCGGGAACGCCAATTGTAGCGTCCAGTAAGCAGTCCGTAGCGAGTGGGAGTGCAGACGGCGCTCGGCGTGTGAGCGTCGAGGAAGGTGAGTCCTTCGTCGGCCATTCGTTGCAAGTGAGGCGTTTGGATTTTGCAATCGGGATTGGTGGGCGAGATGTCTCCAATGCCGAGATCGTCGGCCATCACGAGAACAATATTGGGGAGATTGTTGGCAGATGCGGGAACGCAAAAGCCAGCGGCAAGGGCGATGCCGGCCGTCAAGAATAGTCTTTGGCTTGCGGAGAGACGCTTGTTCATCGTTTTCATTGTCTTGGTTTCGTTTTACCTTGCCTCAAGAAAAGGAAAAATACAAACCTGCATTTTTATGAAGGGCAAACCCGGAGAGCGAGTTCCGGCGGATCAACTTGTGAATGTGCCGCGCTTGTTGGCGGATTATTACACGTTGCGGCCGGATTTGACGGCGGCGGCGCAGAGCGTGGCATTTGAAACTTCCGGCCATCGGGGAACTTCGGCAAGCGCCTCGTTTACCGAATCTCACGTTTTGGCCATTTCCCAGGCGGTCGCCGAGTATCGCGCTTCGCAAGGTTTTGCCGGCCCGTTGATTTTGGGAAAAGACCCCCATGCTTTGTCCGAAGCGGCGCAGCGCAGTGCCGTCGAAGTGTTCGCCGCCAATGGCGCTGCGGTTTGGATTCAGGCCGATGACGGATTTACGCCGACGCCGTCCGTTTCTCGCGCCATTTTACGATACAACCGTTCGCGCCCGGCGGGACTTGCGGATGGAGTCATCCTCACGCCGTCTCACAATCCTCCGCAGGACGGCGGCTTCAAATACAATCCACCCACCGGCGGTCCGGCGGACGCAACCGCCACTTTATGGATTCAAGATCGAGCGAATCAACTTTTGCGAGACAATCTCCGCGCGGTGAAACGGCTGCCGTATGCCCGCGCCAAAGCGTCCAGCGCCGTAATCGAAAAAGACTTTGTCCAACCGTATGTCGAAGAACTGGATAGCGCGGTGGACATGGAAGCCATTCGCTCTTCGGGAATAAAGATCGGCGTCGACCCGATGGGCGGAGCGGGGCTGGCTTACTGGCAACCGATTCAAGAGCGCTACGAATTAAACTTGGAAGTGGCCAACGCCCGCATGGACCCGACCTTTTCCTTTATGACGCTGGACGGAGACGGAAAGGTGCGAATGGATTGTTCGTCGCCCTTTGCTATGGCGGGTTTAATTCGGCTCAAGGATCGCTTCGACGTCGCCTTTGGCAACGATCCTGACGGCGATCGGCACGGAATCGTGACGAAAAGCGGCTTGATGAACCCTAACCACTTCTTGGCGACGGCAGTGCGCTACCTCTTCCAACATCGCCCAAACTGGCGAACGGAAGCCGCCGTCGGCAAAACATTGGTGTCCAGTTCGATGCTCGATCGGGTGGCGGCCTCGCTCGGCCGGAAACTGGTTGAAGTTCCAGTGGGTTTCAAGTGGTTCGTTCCCGGACTGCTAGACGGTAGTTGCGGCTTCAGCGGAGAGGAAAGCGCCGGCGCATCGTTTCTACGGCGGGACGGCAACGTTTGGACGACCGACAAGGACGGACTTCTTCTGGGTTTGTTAGCCGCCGAAATTCTAGCAGTGACCGGGCAAGCCCCCGCAAAACACTATCGAGACTTGGAGTCAGAATTCGGACGCTCCTGCTATCAGCGAATCGACGCGCCAGCCAACCTAGAACAACGAAATCGCTTGAAATCGCTGTCCGCAGACCAAGTCCAAGCCGAAGAATTGGCGGGCGAACCCATTCTGGCAAAACTTACCCGCGCTCCCGGAAACGGCGCTCCCATCGGCGGCCTAAAAGTGTCCACGAAAAACGCTTGGTTTGCCGCTCGACCATCCGGCACAGAAAACATTTACAAAATCTACGCCGAAAGCTTCCGCGGGCCAGAACACTTGCAAGCTGTCCAACAAGAAGCCCAAACCCTTGTGAACACAGCGCTCGGCAACCCTTGATCTGTTTCATTTATTGCGTTTCAACTCAGCCTCCATAAAAAACTGTCGACTTAACATTTGCGAACCCATCAGCCAAAAATTTCCCAGTTGCCGGCGAAATCGCAAGAATAGGCAATAAGGAGAAGACTAGACTATGCCCGCGAAAACTAAGGACAAGGCGATGCAAACTTCCTCTGTGTATTACGGCGACTGCCTGAAACACCTGACGCAATGGATTCGATGGAACCGAGGGCTGTCCGAACTCCCTCAGGCATTAGCCGATTTGATTTATCTCGACCCGCCGTGGAACAGCAAAGCCAACTACAACATCCTCTTTGGACAAGGGAGAGCCGATGCGGACGACTGCCCGACGGCGCAGGAAACCGCCTTTGTGGATATTTGGCAATGGGGACAAGAAGCGGAGAAACGCACCAATCTAATCTGCGGCGACGTCTATCACGACGATTACTGCGATCACCCGGCTCGCAAATCCATTCGTGGAGTGCGGGAGTTCATCGGCGAAACCGGCATGCTGGCCTATCTCTCTTATATGGCCGAACGAATCGCCTTGCTCCGCATGATGCTTAAAGAAACCGGTTCCATCTATTTGCATTGCGATCCAACCGCCAGCCATTACTTGAAAATGATCATGGACGACATCTTCGGCAAACAAAACTTCCGGAACGAGATTGTTTGGTGTTACACAACGCCGGCAAACACTAAGAGATGGTTTCCTCGCAAACACGATATTATCCTGTTTTACGCCAAAAACAAAGGCAACGCATTCAATCTTGATTCTGTAAGAGTCCCTTACGCACGAGGAAGCAAGCTCGATGGAAAAGGTTGGGAAACTGGTCAAACATACTCTGCAGAAGAAGTCCAAAAAGGAAAGGTTGTCCCAGACTGGTGGCCTGACATAACTCCGGTTCAGCGGTTAATTAAAGAACGCACCGGCTACGCCACTCAAAAACCTTTGGCATTACTCAAACGCATCATCCAAGCCTCCACTAATGAGGGGGATGTGGTGTTGGATCCGTTTTGTGGATGCGGCACGACGATGGTGGCGGCGCATCAATTGAAGCGGAAGTTTGTCGGCATTGATTTGTCTTTATTCGTCGTCCAAAGCGTCGTGCGGAAATGGCTGGAAGAAGTGCAAATCAAAAACATTCGCATCGCCGGCATCCCCGAAGATTTAGCCAGCGCAAGGCAGTTGGCAGTAGACGATCCATTCGAGTTTGAAAGCTTTGCCATTGAGCTGTGTCATCCCGCATTCGTCGCTAACAAAGAACAACGCGGAGACGGCGGCACCGACGGCCGAGGCTTTCTTTTGCAACCGGTCAAAGAGAACGGGAAGTGGAAGCGGGAAGTGCTGGTGCAAGTCAAAGGCGGGAAGAACCCGCCGAGCATTGACAAGGTCAAAGCCTTTGCGCTGGAGATTGAGCGGTCTAAAACGGCGATTGCCGGCGTGTTTATCACCGTTGAGCAGAAGCATTGGACGAGCGGGATGAAGAAGATTGCGCGGGAGATGAAGCGGTTCGAGCATCCGGACGGGCGCAAGTATCCCCGACTGCAACATTGGTATTTGAAGCGGGCGGATTTGCGGGCGAGAGAAGAAACCATGCTGGACGGCTTGCCGAATTTGCCGTCGTTGCTGGGCTTAAACAAGAAGCCGCTAATCCCCAAACAATCCGATTTTGCTTACTGGAAACACACCGAAGAAGAATAGAAGGTGTGGACGGCGGAGAGGCACAAGATTGCGAGCCAAGCGGGCAAATTCAAAGAGGCGGGGTCAGCGAGGAAGTATCCCCGATTGCAGCATTGGCATTGTTCGCAGGCGAATTTGCGGAACAGAGAAGAGACGCTGTTGGAAGGCTTGCCGAAGTTGCCCGATTTAGCGCATCGCGATGGGAAAGCCTTGCGCAAAGTAGAAATCAGCGTGGAACAATCCGACTTTTGGAAAGGGCGAGAGGAATGAAAGACTTTGCCGACTGAGTGTGGAGTAGCGGCGACGCCTCCGACTTTGTGACTTTGTAGTTTGTGGCGCTCAGTCGGCATTGATTTTGAAAAAACTCTTGACTTTGCGGGCAGGCGAGTAATTTGGTGGGGATTATGTGTGGAGCAATTATTGTGGGTTTCCTTGTAGGTGTAATTGCGGTGGCTTTAGGTGTTCCTTTGTGGGCAATCCTCATAATTGGGCTATTGATAGTGATTATTGGCAAGTTGGATAATTTGAGCGAGTAGAGCGTTGGATAGTATGCGGCAAGCGAGAATTTTAATCTTTGGCGGATAGATTGCGGAGGAAGATTGGCGTTTTCCTTCGATCCGGTCGTTGGTCATCGACCGTGGGGCAAGCTAGGGGCTGATGGCGAGTTGGGAAAGGCGGCAGTGAATTTCGCGCTGTGTCTGGCGCCATTCCTGCATGGCGAGGCGCAGTTGGGCGTTGGCGCGGGCAAAGCGAAAGCGAAGTTCTTCCAGTTTTCTTTCTGATTCTTCCACTTGTCTTTTGGCGGCGGCCACGTATTGCTTTTTGTGTTCTTCCCAGTTGGCAAGGGCGGTTTGGACGCGGTCGTGGGCGGTTTGCCAGAGATGTTGCAGGGATTCGGGCAGTTCAAGAGCGTGCTTGCGGATGCGCTTTTGGATAGCTCGTTGGTGTTCGCTGATTTCGGCTCGGAGGATGCGTTCTTTGGGCATGCGGCGCAGGTCGCGGACGAATCCGATTTGGTGAAGCGTCCAAATGGTCCATTTTGTGGGGTCGAAGTGCCAGGCTTTGACGCCGTTGCGATAGTCGGATTGGAATTCGTGGTGGAAGTTGTGGTAGCCTTCGCCAAAAGTGAAGAGAGACATGAGGAAGCTGTCGCGGGCGGAGCATTTGGTGGAGTAGGGTTGTCTTCCGACGGAGTGGCAGAGGGAGTTGATGCAAAAGGTCATGTGATGGACGGCGACGATGCGGGCGACGCCGCCTAAGAGGAGGGCGCCGAGGGCGCCGTTCCAGCCGTTCCATAAAAGGCCGAGGAGAGCGGGGAAGGCAAAACCGACGAGGATGGCGATAAGCAGGTAGTTTCGATGTTGCCACATGACGAGGCGGTCTTGGGACAGGTCTTTGACGTTTTCCATGTCCAAATCCGGCTGACACTTGAAGAGGATCCAGCCTATGTGCGCGTGGAAAATTCCTTTTTGAATGTTGTAGGGGTCTTTCTCTCGGTCGACGTGTTTGTGGTGATGCCGATGATCCGAACACCAGCAGAGGGCCGAGTTTTCAAAGGCGGCGGCGCCAAAAAGAAGCGTGGAGAGTTTGACCGGCCAGCCGGCTTTGAACGACAAATGCGAAAATAAACGATGATAGCCTAAGGTGATGCTCAGGCCGGTGGCGGCAAACATGGCGGCGAAGAGCAAAATTTGGAACCAATCCACCCCGAAAACCCAGAGGTAAGCGGGCACCAAGGTGAGAGTCAGCAAGGTGGTTCCGGTTAAAAACACGCTGTTGGCCAATCGAATGGTCTTCGGCATCGGTTGCCTCATAAAATGTTGTTCCAAGTTTTGCAGCTCGCACTCAGTCTTGGTTGCCTTTTGGTCGTTCCGTTCTCCATTCAGGAACGGAGTCTCCCCGAAGCCGTCTTCGTCGTCGGTTTCGGCCGCATTGGCACGGCGCGTTTGTCTTTGTGGATCGACTTTTCCATCCTAACGGGCCGGCCGTTGCGAAGAATGTTTTGCGCGCAAGAGCAGTTGCGCCAGTTTGTAATGGAAGCGGCCGACAAATGCAACTCTCTAAATTTTCAGCGGTTTCTCATCTTTGTTGCGCATCGAATTTCTCCCATTTTGCGCGTTGTTTTCCTTCGATTTGCTTGTCGGAGATTCCTTAATCTTCTCAATCTCTCATGTTTCTTGACATCTTCGGGACGATTGGTGCATTGTTTCGCCCCATGCAAACGCAACGAGTTTTTTTCTGTATTGGCACATTTTTTTTGTTTATCGCGTCGTTTTCCAGTCAGGCGGAGGGGACGCCGTTCTTTCCGCAATCAGTGGCTTCGGGAGATCCGGCGCACGATTCGGTGGTTTTGTGGACTCGCTTGGTTGCCGACGGGAATGAGGATCGTGTTCTCGGTTTGACCGTCATTTCGGAAGGCGATTTGGAGATGGTGGGTTCCACTGCGGCGTTGGAAGGGGCGAATTTGTATTCTGGCTCGCCAGTTCCCGCGCCGGATTCTTATGACGGTTGCGCCAAGGTGAGAGTGACCGGCTTGGCGCCGAATCGGTTCTACTATTATCAGTTCACTTACGAAGACAACGGAACGCTTCGCCGCTCGGCCATTGGCCGAACGCGGACGGCGCCGGAGGCTTCGGACTCTGCGCCGATTCGATTTGCCGTGTTCAATTGCTCGGACTACAGCGGCCGCTACTACAACACCTTGAAACATCTCAACGAGCAAGAGGCGGAAAACCTGAACTTTGTGTTGCATTTGGGAGATTATATTTACGAAACCACGGCCGACCCCTCTTTCCAAACGGCGGACGGCAAGCGAAGAATTGCCTTCAGCGAACCGGAAGGAGCCATCCAGTTTGCGAATTTCTCTGCCGCCAAATCGCTTTCCAACTACCGCGATCTGTACAAAACCTACCGCTCGGACCCCCATCTTCTTCGGGCGCACGAATTATTTCCGTGGGTGGTAATCTGGGACGATCACGAATACTCAGACGATCACTACGGAAGCGTTGCCACCTACTTTGACGGCAAAGCCGCTGAAACAAATGTGGAAAGGAAACGAAGCGCGGAGCAAGCCTGGATGGAGTTCATTCCCGCGGCCGTCGGACTGAACGACTCCGGGAACGGACTTTCCATCAGAAGCGAGTCTCTTTATCCCAACACAAAAATCTATCGCGCCCTGAATTTCGGGAAAAACTTGGACTTGATACTGACGGATAGCCGAACCGCGCGGCCGGACCACTTGGTGCCGGAAAACGCCTTTCCCGGAGCCATTGCGATGGATCAAGAAGCCTCTCGACAAACAGTCGAAGCAGTGAGAGGAGCGGGAACCTTCCCCTTTGCCCGCAATTTTTTGGACCCTTATTTCAACATCGACGGCGAGCAATCCTACTTCGGACAACCCGCCGTCAACAGCGCGCTACCCAACCCAGCCTTTGCGGGAACGCCTTTTGCGGGATCAAACTTCAAACAAGCACTGACGGCCATTGTGACCCAACAAGCGGCGCAAGAGTTGGCCGCATTGCCGCAAGGCCAAACGCCGTCTCGCCCCGCTGCGGACTATGCGGCGGCAGTAGTGAAAGGCAATCTTTCGGCCGATTGGGTCAACCGGCTGTTCGATGCGGCGGGTTTTCCCAAGCCGTTGCCCGAAAGCGAATTGGACGGCATGGAGCGCGGCGTCTCTTATTTCTTGTTGGGAAAGACCGCCAACTTTTCGGATTTAGGTTCCCGTTATCAGTTGGTGAACGCGTCTTTTGAACTCTACGCCGGCTATACCTATCAAGCGTTTCTTGCATCGGGAGGAGCGCTCGGCCGGAATCAAGCTTTTTACGAGCCGGCGCAGCTGGAATTCTTGCAAAACGCCTTGCAAAGTTCCGTCGCTGGCGGGCGAGCTTGGCGGGTGGTGGGCAGTTCCGTTCCTTTCTCGCCAATCCGATTAAATCTGAGCGACTTGCCCGAAGGCGTTTCGCTTCCCAGCACGGGCAAGATTGTGGGGATGGCCGGCACGCAGAACGTTTCCCAAGAGATTCCCGCAGAATTTATGGTTGATCTTTTGATCAACGCCGACGAACTGCCCGGATTTCCCAACTTTCGCCAACGCATAATCGACAACTTGGCCGCTGCGGACGCAATCGTCCTTTCCGGCGACATTCACGCTTCAATGCTGGGTGAAAATGCGGCGGCAAACGGCGAAAAAGTGATCGACTTCACCGCGCCTTCCAGCTCTTCCAGCAACTTCCGGCGGGCTTTTTCCAGAGCGTTGCAAACTATCGAAGGGCTCATTGCCCCCAGCTACCGAACCGCTTTAAAAGACCCTTCCATTCAATTCGAGTTTTACGGCAAAGAAGAATTTCTTTCTCACATTGACAAGATCGTCGTTCACAGCTCCTCGGAGATGTCCTATCTCAACACGGAAACTCACGGCTACCTCGTGGCCGAAGCTGGCGTGGACTCCTTTGCCGCGGAGTATCGAGAAATCGACGTTCACAACATCGCCCTCGACCGCGCAAACGACGACCAGGCCGGTTTGAATGCCGTCTTTACCCGGCGTCCTTACTCTGTCTCAAAATCAGGAACCGATGTGATCGTGACGCCCGGACCGGTGATTGTGGCCCTCAGCAAGCGGTTCAACCAAATCAAGGTGGGCGAACAAGTCGTCGTCCCCTATCTCGCCACCCAGCCCGGCGTCCGCTATCAAATCCTTTTCAGCACGACGGTTGATGGGGAAGCGTGGACGCCCATCCCCGAGCCTGACTATGTTGCGGTGGATGGCGCGCTGCTGGAATCGGGCAGCATTATCGGCAACGGAAACACCGTATCGGTGGTCGTCAAAATACCGCAAGCCCTGGCCGAATCGAACACCGCCTTCTTTCGCGGAGAGGCAATTCCGTAAAACTAATCCGCATCCGCCAATCCCAACCCTCAAGCGTCGAAGTGATGGGCGCGCTTCTATCGAAGACTTGCCGGCCGTCGCCAAGCACATTTCTTTGCGCGCGCGCGCAAAACACCCGCGCGAAATGTTGCGCTTGGAAATCCTCTCTTGCTGTTTGAGACCGATTGAAAAACTTTGAAAAAACCCAACTATGCCGCGCATCTTCGACAACATCCAAGAACAACTGCTTCCCGCCCTGCGTCAAACCCTGCAAGTCTCCGACCGCGCGGACTTCTGCGTCGGCTACTTCAACCTGCGCGGATGGAAAGTCCTTGACGATCTTGTGGAATGCTGGCCGGGCGGCGATGGCCGTCAGTGCCGAATTCTGGTAGGAATGCAACGCCCGCCGCAAGAAGAACTGCGGGACCTTTTGGACATCGCATCGCGAGGATTTCAACCGCCGGACAATCAAAAGGCGCTTCGACTCAAGAAAAAACTGGCCGAAGAATTTCGGGAACAACTGATCCTCGGCGCGCCAACCAATGAAGACGAAGCCGGACTGCAAAGACTGTCTCGGCAGATCAAGACAAAAAAACTTGCCGTCAAACTGTTTCTCAAGCATCCGCTCCACGCCAAACTCTATCTGTTGTTCCGTCCCGATCCGATCAACCCGATAGTTGGCTACCTTGGCAGTAGCAACCTCACCTTCCCCGGCCTTTCGCAACAAGGCGAACTCAACGTCGACGTGCTGGATCACGACGCTTGCCAAAAACTCGCCCAATGGTTTGAAGCTCGATGGAACGACCGCTGGTGCATCGACATCTCCAACGAGCTCGCCGAAATTATCGATACAAGTTGGGCGCGAGAAGAACCGATCCCGCCTCACCACATCTATGTCAAAATCGCCTACCACCTCTCACATGAAGCCCGCGCCGGATTAGCCGAATTTCGCATCCCCAAAGACTTCGGCGGCCAACTCCTCGACTTTCAAATCGCCGCCGTAAAAATCGCCGCCCGACACCTGAACCAACGCGGCGGCGTCCTCATCGGCGACGTCGTTGGCTTGGGCAAAACCCTGATGGCAACCGCATTAGCGCGCGTGTTTGAAGACGATTACGGCCTCGAAACCTTAATCCTCTGCCCCAAAAACCTCGTTCCCATGTGGGAAGATTACCGCGAGCAATACCGCCTGCGCGCCCGCGTGCTGTCCATAAGCCGCGCCATCCAAGAACTACCCAACCTGCGCCGCTTCCGCTTGGTGATCATCGACGAGAGCCACAACCTGAGAAATCGCGAAGGCAAACGATACCGCGCTATTCAGGAATACATCCGAGAAAACGACAGCAAGTGCATCCTCTTGTCGGCCACGCCTTACAACAAAACCTATCTGGACCTATCCAGCCAACTTCGTCTGTTCGTCCCCGAAGACGAAGACTTGGGCATTCGCCCGGAACGACTATTGCGAGAAATAGACGAGACCGAGTTCATGCGAAGACATCAGGCTCCCGTCCGTTCCTTGTCAGCCTTCGAGAAATCGGAACACGCCGACGACTGGAAGGAACTCATGCGCCTCTACCTCGTGCGACGCACCCGCAGCTTCATCCAGAAAAACTACGCCGCCACAGACTCAACAAACCGAAGAAAATATGTGACTTTTGAAAACGGCCAAAAATCCTACTTTCCGCTTCGCATTCCCCAAACCGTCCACTTCGAAGTCGACCAACAATACTCGCGGCTTTTTGCCAACGACGTCGTGAACAACCTCAGTCAATTAAAACTGCCGCGCTACGGACTCGGCAACTACATCGCCTCCCCTCCGCTCCCCCCGCCAACGCCCGCCGAAGACAAAGTTCTGAAAGACCTGACGCGCGCCGGCAAACGCCTGATGGGATTTTGCCGAACCAACCTGTTCAAAAGGCTCGAAAGCAGCGGGCACGCCTTCTTGCTGTCCGTCGAACGCCACGTAATCCGAAACTTCGTTTTTCTCCACGCCGTCGAAAACAATCTGCCGCTCCCCATCGGAACAACGGACGCCGGTCTCTTGGACGCGCACTCCTTTGACCAAGACGCGGAGCAAACCATCGGCGACGCCTTTGAGGAAGCGGAAGACGACGAAAACGAAGAACCCAAAGAAACCACGGCGACCAGAACCGAAAAGGAATTTTGCAATCGCGCCGCCGCAATTTACACCCTCTTTGCCGGCAAATACAAAAAACGCTTTCGCTGGCTGTCCACTCGCCACTTCAATAAAGAATTGCGCCACGACCTCTTAGCCGACGCCAAAACTCTGCGAGCCTTGCTTATTCAATTCGGCAAATGGCGCGCCTCCGAAGACGCCAAGCTTGACGCCCTAAAACACTTGCTCACCCACAAACACCCAAAACGAAAAATCATAATCTTCACCCAATTCGCCGACACCGTCCACTATCTCAAAAAAGAACTAAAATCACGCGGAGTCTCCCAGCTAGAAGCCGCAACCGGAAGCACGGAAGACCCCGCTCGACTAGCTTGGCGATTCAGTCCGAAAAGCAACGGCAAACAAAACCGCGTCCAACCCGAAGACGAGCTGCGCATTCTAATCGCCACCGACGTCCTCAGCGAAGGCCAAAACCTCCAAGACTGCGCCATCGTTGTCAATTACGATTTACCTTGGGCCATCATCCGCCTAATTCAACGAGCCGGCCGCGTAGACCGCATCGGCCAGCAAGCGCACAACATCCTCTGCTATTCCTTTCTGCCCGCCGAAGGAATTGAACGTCTAATCCGACTTCGCGCCCGCGTCCGATCGCGCCTCCGCAACAATGCCGAAGTTGTCGGCACCGACGAAGCATTCTTCGAAGATGAAGACAAACAGGCCGTTCTCGACCTCTACAACGAAAAAGCGGGCATCCTCGACGGCGACGATGAAACCGACGTCGACCTTTCCTCCTATGCCTACCAAATCTGGAAAAACGCAACCGCAGCCGATCCCACCCTCAAAAAGAAAATCGAAAATTTGCCGCCCGTCGTCTATTCCGCAAAACCATACCAACCAACCCCCGAACGGCCGGAAGGCGTGTTGGTCTATATGCGCACCGCTCAAGAATACGACGCGCTAGCCTGGATCGACCCCGACGGCAAAAGCGTCACCGAAAGCCAATTCGAAATTCTCCGAACCGCCGAATGCCTCCCCAACACTCCGGCACTGCCTCGCCTCTCCAACCATCATCATTTGGTTGGCAAAGCCGCCGAACATATTGCCCGCGAAGAAAAACAACCCGGCGGACAACTCGGCCGTCCCTCCAGCGCCCGCTTCCGCGCTTACGAACGTCTCAAAAACTACGCCCAAAACCTAAAAGACACCCTCTTTCATACCGAAGACTTGAAAAAAGCCATTGACGAAGTCTATCGCTACCCACTGCGCGCCGCCGCAACGGACGCCCTCGCTCGCCAACTGCGCAGCGGCATCTCCGACGAAGACCTCGCCCGCTTAGTTCTCTCCCTTCGAGAAGACAACCGGCTCTGCATCATGCACAAAGAACACTCACCCCAAAACACCCGCGTCATCTGCTCTCTAGGCTTGATTCCAACTCATCCTTAGCCTAGTTTCCAGTCATTCTGTTTATCCATGTTTAATAATATAGAAAAAAAGATGAGATTAGCTAGAGAGGAGGTTTGGGGGTGGTTGGAGAGGGGGGATTTGCGGGGGTTATTGGTGGAAGAGTTGGGTTGGGATTACGGCGGGGGCGGGGATCGGGAAGTGGAAGTTGGTGGCCATCGTTACTTATTGGAAGCGGTTGCGCAAAAGCGGGGCTTGGTGGTTTATCAGTGTGTGGCTCAGTCTGAGGACTGCTTTCCGGATCATCCTATGCGGCAAAAGATCGAAAAAGCAGTGGCCAAGATAGTGCGCGAGCATTTGATTGTGTATATTTCGCCGGATCAAAAGACGCAGGTTTGGCAGTGGGTCAAGCGGGAGCCGGGGCGGGCGGAGAGAGCGCGGACGCATAGTTATCATCGGGGGCAAAGGAGCGAGTTGTTGCTGCAGAAGTTGGCGCGGCTTCACTTCAGCTTAGAGGAGGAAGAGAAAGGCTTGAGCATTGTGGAGGTGGCCGGGCGGGTTAGGGCGGCCTTTGATGTGGAGAAAGTGACCAAGCAGTTTTACGAGCGGTTCCAGAAAGAGCATCGCGATTTTCTAGGTTTCATAGAGGGGGTTTCCGATGCGGCGGGGCGGGAGTGGTATGCGTCGGTCATGCTCAATCGCCTGATGTTCATTTACTTTATCCAAAAGAAAAGCTTCCTTGACGGCGATGTTAACTATCTCCGCACCAACTTGGCCGAAAGCAAGAACAAGGCGGGGCCGGATCGGTTTTACCATGGCTTTCTGAGTTCCTTGTTTTTTGAGGGCTTTGCCCAGCCTCCCAGCGAGCGCAGTGAGCAAACGAAGCAACAGCTTGGAGAAGTGCCGTATTTGAACGGCGGCATCTTTCAACGGCATCCTCTTGAGCAGCAATCCGGAGAGAACATTCAGATTCCGGACCGGGCCTTTGAGCGGTTGTTTGGTTTCTTTGAGCAGTATCAATGGCATTTGGAAGATCGGCCGTTGCGCAAAGACAACGAGATTAACCCGGATGTGTTGGGCTATATCTTTGAGAAGTATATCAACCAGAAACAGATGGGAGCCTATTACACCAAAGAAGACATCACCGGCTACCTTGGGCGCAACACCATTCTTCCCTTTTTATGGGGGCAAGCGCAGAAGAGTTGCGCCATCGCCTTTGAGCCGGGGGGCGGGGTGTGGCGATTGTTGGCGGAAGAGCCGGATCGCTACCTTTACCCAGCAGTGCGGCACGGGATCACTTATGACCTTCATGAAAATATAGAACTGGAGGCCAAGCGAGAGTTGCCGAGCAAGATTGCGGTGGGAATAAAGAATGTGGGGAAGCGAGAAGATTGGAATCAGCCGGCGCCGGCCGAGTATGGCTTGCCGACCGAGACTTGGCGCGAGCATGTGGGCCGACGCCAGCGTTATGAAGAAATCTGGGCCAAACTGGCCGCTGGGGAAGTTCAGTCGATTTCCGACTTAGTGACTTACAATTTAGACCTAGAAAAGTTGGCGCAAGATGTGATTTACAACAGCGAGGGGCCGGAGTTAGTTCGGGCGTTTTGGAAGGCGTTGAGGGAAGTTTCCGTGTTAGATCCGACTTGCGGGTCGGGGGCCTTTTTGTTTGCGGCCTTGAACTTGTTGGAGCCGTTGTATACGGCCTGCTTGGACGCCATGCGCGGTTTTGTGGATGATTTAGAACGGGCGCAAAGTAAAGTACCCCCCCCCCCCCCCGCAAAGTTGGAAGATTTTCGGGAAGTGTTGCGGCAAATGGAAGCGCATGCCAGCGAGCGCTACTTCGTGTTAAAGTCCATTATCATAGGGAACTTGTATGGGGTGGACCTGATGGAAGAGGCGGTGGAAATCTGCAAGTTGCGCTTGTTTTTGAAGTTGGTGGCGCAAGTGGAAAGGAAGGAGGATATCGAGCCCTTGCCGGACATCGACTTCAATGTGCGTTCGGGGAATACGCTGGTAGGCTTTGCTTCGTTGGAAGAAGTGAAGGAATCGTTGGGAAGCGATCTAATCAAGCAACAAAACTTGCCGCAAATAGAAGCGCGGGCGCAGCAGGCGGATGTAGCGTTTGGGAAGTTTCGGCAGATGCAAGTGGAAGAAGAAATGAACGCCAAAAGTTACCGGAAAGCAAAGAGGGATTTGCAAGCGCGGCTGGCGGCGTTGCGCGGGGAGTTAGACGAGTATTTGGCGGGCGACTACGGCGTCCAAACCGACAACAAAGAAGCGTATGAACAATGGCAAAAGAGCCATCGCCCGTTTCACTGGTTGGTGGAGTTTTACGGCATTATGCGGCAAGGCGGCTTTGACGTCATCATCGGCAACCCGCCTTATGTGGAATACAGCAAAGTCAAAAAGGATAGAAAGAAGGGCTACTCCATCCAAAACTACACAACCCTCCCCTGCGGTGATTTATATGCTTACGTGTTAGAGAGATCTCGTGATCTTTCACATAAGGGGAGGTTGGGTGTAATTGTGCCTATCTCATTCTTGAGTACAGATGGTTTTCGTATTCTTCGAGATATGTTCATCAAATCATCTCAAACGCAGTTATTTCAAGCGTTTGCAAAACGTCCAGCAAAGTTGTTTTCGGGAGTAGAGAAACGACTTTGTATCTGCCTTTTGGGAGATTCAGTTGAGAAACCAAAGTTGTACTTATCAAACTACAGGCGGTGGTTCTCGGAGGAAAGAGATGTTCTTTTCGATACTGTGCGCTTTGTCGATTTCACGGATTCTAATCTGCTAACAAATAGTGTGTTTCCAAAAATTCGAAGTGAAATAGAGCACAGAATCTTGGCAAAGATTTTAAAGGAAAACTCTCTTGCTACATATTATAGCAGAGAGAAGTCAAAATTTAAGATTTACTATACGAGAAAAGCTGGATATTTTGTTCAATTCTTCGACTTTATACCAGATGTATTTGATGGAGATGGTAATCGATTGAACCCCTCTGAACTCAAGGTTCTTTATTTCGACTCCAAATCTCGATGCGATTCGATATTAGCAATTTTGAATTCAACCTTATTCTTTTGGTTTTTTTGCGTGAATTCTGATGTGCGAAACCTAAATCGGCGCGAAATTAACTTATTCCCTTGTTCTATGGAAAAAATGTCCGAGCCGAATATATCTAATTTGGGAACGCTGGGGCGCGCATTAACACGAGACTATGTCACGCATTCCAAGATATTAACCGGGAAATATAAGAAATACGGGATTCGTAGGATTCAGACATTCCAGCCAAGAGAAAGCAAACCCATCATCGACGAAATCGACCGCGTGCTAGCCAAGCACTACGGCTTCACGGACGAGGAATTGGACTTCATCATCAACTACGACATCAAATACCGCATGGGTTTAGGCAAGTGCAAGGAATGAGCAAGATGAAAGCGAAGAAAATAGGTTTGCCAATTTTGTCGGTTCATTCTAGATTCGAGAAAAATTTGGAGCGTAAAGAAAGAATGGAAAGGAAGACAAAGAAGGATCCGCGCAAGAATTTGACGGTGACGGCGGCGGCAAGCGCACTTACTTTGATGGAACGAGCAGATTCGTTGCCGCAAGGCGCTCTGTTTTTTACGGCAGTGATTGAGCGGGACGGGGAATGGTATATTGCCTTTTGTCCGGAGATTCCTGAGGCGAACGGTCAAGGAAAGACGAAGGAAGAGGCTCGCAAGAGTTTGGCGGATGGAATCGCGCTTCTTTTCGAGGATCGTCGGGAGGACGGCTTGAGTAACCTGTCTCCGGGGGCTATTCAAGAGCGAGTGGTTCTTTCGTGAAGCGGAGTCAATTGATTCGCCATCTTAAGAGGCATCGTTGTCGGCTTAAGCGCGAGGGGCGTTCGCATTCGCTGTGGCGCAATTTGGATACTGGCGAGGTGAAGATGGTTCCGCGTCATACAGAAATATCTAATCGTCTGGCTCACAAAATTTGCCGCGGGCTTTCAGTGCCGGAAGTTGGGAAGTAGGACCAAGGGTTTATGGAAAGAATTAAAAATGGCTGACGAGATTATTGAGGAGTTGTGGCGGGTTAAGGAGGAAATCGCCCGGGAGCATGGCAACGATGTGAGAGCGATAGCTGCTTATTTTCAGCGCAAGGGTCGGGAGGCGGGTTTTCGAAAGGTGGATCCGCAGAAGCTGAAGGAGATGACCGAAGCCGGGGAGGTTCGGCAAAAGAGAAAGAATGAGTTCACGGCGATAATGGAGCGGGACGGGGAATGGTTTATTGCCTTTTGTCCGGAGATTCCTGGGGCGAACGGTCAAGGGAAGACGTGTGAGGAGGCTCGCGAGAATTTGGCGGAGGCGGTTGCGCTTGTTTTGGAGGATCGTTTGGCGGAAGGGTTGCGGCAGGCGTCGGCGGAGGCAATTCGGGGGCGAATTGTTCTTTATGAAGCGGAGCCGATTGATTCGGTGTCTTAGAGATTGTTGTTGTTGGCGGCTTTAAATGCGAGGGGATGTTTTCAGTCGCTGTGGCGCAATTTGGATACTGGCGAGGTGGAGATGGTTCCACGTCATACAGAAGATTTATGGGAGGAATTAAAAAATGGCTGACGAGATTATTGAGGAGTTGTGGCGGGTTAAGGATGGGATTGCTAGGGAGTAAGGAATGGGGACCTGTCGTTTGAATGGGGCGAGCTGGCAGTCAATATTCGCGTTGCGCCTTGGCGGGTGGTGAGCGTATTCTTTGACCGGACGATGAAAGGAAAACTATGAAAATGCACGTTGATAAGAAGGCCGACGCGCTTTATCTGCGTCTGGACGAATCTGCTATTGTGGATTCTGAGGAGATTTCGCCGGGTGGTGCTGGATTACAACGGGGCGAACGAAGTGGTGGGCGTGGAGATGCTTCATCTTTCGAAGCGCTCTTCAGCTCTCAATCTTTCCGCTTTGGAATTTGAAGCGAAGTAGCCGCTGACAGAACGGGAACGGTTGCGGATGGACGGTCAACGGGAGCAAAGGAGGTTAGCGGAGGTTGTCGAAGTGGAAGGCGGTGATTTTGCCGTTGGAGATGGTGAGTTTTTGGAGGATGTCGGGGCCGGGCGCGGTGGTTTTGATTTTCCAAAGGTGGGTGGTTCCATTGGCGGTGTTGAGGGTGTCTAGGTAGACGGGGTTATGGCCGTTGCGGAGGCGGTATTTGAGGCTGGATTGGAGGTTGCTGTAGTGGAAGGGGTTGACGGTGAGTTGGTTGGCGAGGAGGTTGAGTAGGGTTTTGTGGGCGACGGTTTCGAGGGATTTTGTGGATCCTGTGATCAATGCTTGGATGACGGTTTGTCGGAGTTGTTCGATGGGAGGGGGAGCGGTTTTTCGGGTGGTTGGGGAAGGCGGGCTGGTGGGTTGTTGCTGAGGGGATGGGGTTGTTTTTGCGGCTGCTGTTTGGCGGGGTTTTTCTGGGGAGGAGTTGTCTTTTGTTGGGTTGGCGCCGGGGAAGATTGGGGTTGGTTGTGTTGGGGCGGATTCTGTTAATTGCTGTTTCCGTTGTGTGATTTGGTCGCGGAGTTTGGAGATTTCTTTCTGTTCGATGGGTTTAGGGTTTTCTGCTGGTTGGGCTGGTTGGGGAGGTGTTGGGGTTTCGGCGGGTTTTTCGGGGATGAAAGCCGTGGCAACGGAGAGGCACAGAGCCAGCGCGAGGGCGGTCCAAAGGGGCGCCGTGCTTTTGATGCCTTCCCAATCGGGCCAGACGGTTGCGATGGAGCGGTTGGTTCGCAGGATGCGGATTGCAGCGAAGGCCAGTCCGCCGCTGGCCGTAAGCAAGGCGGCGTAGAGGAGAAGTTTTGTCGTCATTTTGCACAATCTGGCGGGTTTAGGCACTGTGAAGATTCTAGAGGAGTGGCGGCTCCTTTTTCTGAAAAATGCCGTGATTTCATTTTGAGAAGTCGACGGGGAGTTTGTTGTGTTGGGGCGGAGAAGCCAAGGGGAAAACGAGGTTTTGCGGGAGCTGGGTGCGGAGAATGAAGTTGAAAAAGGCGTCGGGGGACGGCAAGTTTGACAGGTTTCCGAAGGCGCGCTTGGTTGGAGAAGGATATGATAAAGTTGCGATATTCAACTTGGGACGGGAAGGTTCACTTGCGGGCGTTGACAAAGGGGCGCACTTCGTTGGGGCGAACGGCGGAGAACGACATTGCGGTGGACGATTTGTCGGTTTCTGGGAGTCATTGTGAATTTGAGGTTTTGGAGGATAAGGTGATTGTGCGCGATTTGGATTCTGCCGGCGGCACATTTCTCGACGGCTGTTTAGTGGAGGAGGCGCAAGTGTTTCCGGGGCAGATTTTGAATTTGGGAACGTTTGCCATTCGGATTGAAGCAGCCGGAGCGGATCAGAACGAGCGAATGCCGGCCGAAGGAATGCCTGAGCTTCCCGCGCAGTTGGAGGATGGGACTTACAGTTGCATGCGGCATCGAGGAACGCGCGCCGAGTTTGAATGCGACCGTTGTTATGCGCTCTTTTGTAGCGAGTGTTTTTCGGGGAAAGGAACGGATGCGAGAGGGGCAATCTGCCCTTCGTGCAGCCGGGAGTTGCGGGTTCTCGACTGGTCGGGAATGGAAAGAACGAGAGGGGACGTGGTACAGGATTTGTTGCCTGAAGAAGTCAAGAAAGTCTTGCAACACTGGAAAAGTTTTCGGCGGGAAAAGGGTGAGTGAAAGAGCGAGACTAAACTGCTGCGATTTTTAGAGGCGTCCGTCAATCACCGGCTGAAATTCGGTAGAGGCGCACGGGGATGAGGCCGGCGTTGGGGTGGGCTAGGGTTTGGAATGCGGCGCGGCTGAGGTCGATGATGCGCCCTTGACGCACCAAGCGTTTTGCGGGGCCGCGGTCTGTGATGACCACGACTACGGATCGGTTTTGATGAACAACGCGGATTTTGGTGCCGAAGGGATAGAACCAGCTGGCGGCGGTCAAATGATCGGGATTGAAGGGTTCTCCGTTGGCCATAGGTTCGCCGCGCAGCTCTTCTCCGTAAAAGCTGGCCACGCCGGAGGTGGGAACTTGGCGGGGCGGTTGTCTTTGGTGGAGAGGAACTTGGTAGCGCGGTGGAAAGTGTTGTTTCCCTTGATAGGGAACGATGCGGCGCGGGTTGCTTTGGCAACCGGCAAGAAAGAAGCAGGCGAGCGCGATCCACAGCGCGGTTCCCATCTGCTGTGATTTTGAAAGACGCTTGGCTGTAGCGGGTGTGGTTGCGGACATTGTTTCGTCTTTGATTTCTCAGAATTGAAACTGGAAACGCCGGGTTGGGTCAATGCAGAATTTCGCCGACGGCGCAGATGGACGGGGTTCTGCGGAATCTGAAGAGTTGCTTGGCGCGGGAATTTAGGGCTATCTTCGTTGAGTGAGGCTGACGGTGAAGTGCGATTATGCGGCGCGGGCGGTGCTTGGCTTGGCGCGGCGTTATGCCTCCGGCCAGACGGTTCGCGTCGAGTCTCTCGCCAAAGAGCAGTCGATTCCGCAAAACTATTTGTTGCAGATTTTGATTGAGCTGAAGACATTTGGGATCGTTCGTAGCCAACGAGGCAAGGATGGCGGGTATTTGTTGGCGCGCCCGCCCGAAGAAATCACTTTGGCGAATGTGTTGCAGTGCGTTCACGGCCGCATTTTTGAGCCGTCGGGAGATTGGGGTTGTCCGCCCGAACTGCGGGAAAGTTGGCGACAGATTCAAGGGTCCTTGGAGGAGGCGTCTGGGTCGATTCACTTTCAGCAAATTATGGAAGCGGCTAAGCAAGAGCCGGAAATGTATTATATTTAGCCTTAGTCCATGCGAAGGGATGGTTTGATTTTCTGCTTCCGATTCCAGCGTTGGTTCCGAGGTGAGCGACGTTTTTGGGTCGGAATCGTTCTGGTTGGGTTGGGCGTCTTGCGGAGCGGATCGTTGTCGGCGGCGCCGGTTAATTTTAATCGAGACATTCGTCCGCTTCTCGCTGATCGCTGTTTTTCCTGCCACGGACCGGATGCAAAAGAACGGCAGGCGGGTTTGCGCTTGGATGTGGAAGCGGAGGCAAAAGCGCTTCGATCCGGCACGGCGGCCATTGTCCCCGGTCGGCCGGATCTCAGCGAAGTGGCGATACGGATTGAGTCTCCTGATTTGGAGGATCGAATGCCGCCGGAAGATTCTGGAAAATCGTTGACGGCGGACGAAGTGGCGCTCCTCAAACGCTGGATTGCGGAGGGCGCGCATTGGTCGAGGCACTGGGCTTATCAAACTCCGGCGCCAAGGCCGGCGCCGCCGGTGAACCAAAAAGAATGGCCGCAAAACTGGATCGATCATTGGGTGCTTTCCCAATTGGAGTCCGCAGGGATGAAGCCTTCTCCGGACGCGGACGCCGTGACGCTGGCGCGGCGGCTCAGCTTTGACTTGGCTGGCCTGCCTCCGCCGCTGGAAGTCGTCCGGGAATTTGCTGTCTTGCCAACGTCCGAAGCGTATGAGCGGTTGATAGACGCTTTGCTGAACAGCCCCCGGTTTGGGGAGCGGATGGCCGTGTATTGGCTGGATTTGGTGCGGTATGCGGACACCGTCGGCTATCACGGCGATCAGGATCACAACATTTCGCCTTATCGGGATTACGTCATCGACGCCTTCAACGACAATATGCCGTTTGACCAATTCACCCGGGAACAGCTGGCCGGCGACTTGCTTCCTAATCCCACCGTTGATCAGCGCATCGCCACCGGTTACAACCGCCTGTTGCAAACTTCCCACGAAGGCGGCGTCCAGCCGAAAGAATATCTGGCCATTTACGGCGCCGATCGGGTTCGCAACCTTTCCAGCGTGTGGTTGGGCGCCACTATGGGATGCGCCCAGTGCCACGACCACAAATACGACCCGATTACCAGCGAGGATTTTTACGCAATGCAGGCTTTTTTTGCCGACGTCGATGAGACGCGGCACTTCAAAAACGGCACCAACGACTTGCCCACGCGGCGCGAGCCAGAAATCCCAGTCTTGAGCCGACGCGAACGGCTTCTGCTAGCCTCACTGGAACGCGAAATCCAAGCGCTGGAAAAGCGGACCAATGGCGCGGAAGACGGGACGACCGGCAATCGCCGCCTTTCCCATCTGCGTCGATTGCGGGATCAAATTGCGGAGGGAATGCGGAAAATCATGGTCACGCAAGCGGTCTCTCCGCGGACCGTTCGATTGTTGCCGCGCGGCAACTGGCTGGATGATTCAGGGCCGATAGTGGCGCCGGCCGTGCCGGCCTTTCTCGGCCGATTGGAGTTGGAAACCGATCGGCGGGCAACTCGTTTGGATTTGGCTCGTTGGTTGACCGACGCCGAAGATGGAATTGGATTTCTGACGGCGCGAGTATTCGCCAATCGCCTGTGGTTTTTGATGTTTGGGAACGGGCTTTCGCCATCGCTGGACGATTTTGGCGCCCAAGGAAAACCGCCTTTGCACGGAGAATTGCTGGACCAGTTGGCGATTGAATTTGTGGAAAGCGGCTGGAACATCAAACACATGCTGCGGCTCATAGCCCAAAGCCGAACGTATCGACAAGATTCTTCAGCGTCTTCGGCAATGCGCGCGCGCGATCCCGACAATCAACTTCTTTCTCGCCAATCTCGTTTTCGGCTTCCGGCTGAGATGATCCGAGACACGCTTCTGGAATCGGGAGGCCTGCTGAACTATGAAATTGGCGGCCCCAGTGTAAAACCCTATCAACCGGACGGTTACTATCGGCACTTGAACTTTCCCAAACGCACTTACAAACCTCACGAGGATCAAAGACAATGGCGCCGAGGCGTTTACGTTCACTGGCAGCGACAGTTCCTTCATCCCATGTTCGCCGCCTTTGACGCGCCGAGTCGGGAAGAATGCGCCGCCCGCCGCCCCGTGTCCAACACGCCGCTAAGCGCGTTAGTTCTGTTGAACGATCCCAGTTTTGTGGCCGCCGCCAAAGGATTAGCCGAGCGCATGAAAAATGAAGGAGGCCGTTCGCGAGAAGAGCGGCTTCGATTCGCCTTTGAGCAAACGCTTTCCCGCGCGCCCGATGCCGAAGAACTTTCTTTATTAGGTGCTCTCCTTGACGGAGAAACCGACGAAACCCAAGCCTGGATTTTGGTTGCAAGAGCCATTTTGAACCTCAGCGAAACCATCACCCGATTTTAACCGGAAAACAAATCCATTTTGAAAATAAACGATGCACAAATAACCGACGACGAAAAGAAACGGCTTGCGGAAATCATCCGCCGCTATGACTACTGCCTAAAACAATTGCACTCTCTCCAATGAACGAACTTCTTAAAGACATCTACGGAAAAGAAATGAGAAACGCTATTACAATCATCGCCATCGCTTGCCTCTGCGCTTGCGCGGCGCCCAACGAACAAACGCCCATCCAACCACCGCGGACCGCCTACACCGCGCCAACAGAAGCCAAAGACCTGCCCGCTGACGCAAGATTGCTGTGGGGAACTCTTGAAGACGCTAAACACAAATACGCCCCCGAAAACTGCTCCGACGAACTACTGCTCCGAATTACTCATACTCGCTTGATCTTGTATCAAGGAATGAAAGAGGACGGACTTTTGGACAAAGAATCGGACCGAAAAATCCGTCTTTTAATTGACCCCTACATTGACGAAGCAGAACGGCGCGGACTAATAGACAAATTAAAATGAACGACAAACGGCTTGCCATCGCTGTCGCCTGCGGACTGCTCTGGATTTGCCAAGTAGACGTCCAATGACCACGCCAAAAGTTCACTGAATTTTCGATGCCGCTCACTACTGACCCATCTGCAAAATCTCTCTGGAAGCCTCCTAATCCCTTTTCAAAATGAAAGACGACAAACCGCGCTGCGCCAAACTTCACAACTGGAAACCGCTAAAACCAACCGAAGACGAACTCGTTTGCATGGATTGCGGAATTTGCTTTGCCGTCCCGGGATTTCCACGAACTTGACTTGTGAAATGCCAATGCTATAACTAGAAACCGCCGAAGCCGAAAGATAACGCCCGCGTCTGTCAAAACTGCGGAACGGCAAATGGATCTGCTTATGCATGACGACATCGAAAATCAAAAAAGTCTCAGCCGGCGCTCTTTTCTGCGGCAGTCCGGCCTAAGTCTCGGAAGCGTTGCCCTCGGATCGCTCTTGCAAAAAGACCTGCGTGGAGAAGCCGGGAAGCAAAACCTCTTGCACTGGGATCCCAAAGCAAAGCGCGTCATTTTCTTGTGCATGGCGGGCGGCCCTTCTCACTTGGAAACATTTGACTACAAGCCAAAATTGGCTGCGCTTCACGGACAACCCATGCCCGATTCCTACACGCAGGGACAACCAATTGCGCAGCTCCAAGGGCAGGCTTTGAAATGCCAAGAACCGATGACGGCATTTCGTCAATACGGACGGAGCGGTCAGGAAATCAGCGACTTTCTGCCCTGGCACGCAAAAATGGCCGACGAAATTGCCATTGTGAGATCCATGGTTACAGAGCAAATCAACCACGATCCGGCGCACACCTTTATGAATACCGGCACGGCAATCAGTGGCCGGCCGTCTATGGGAGCATGGATCACTTACGGACTGGGCGCGGAAACTTCCGATTTGCCGGGCTTTGTCGTTTTGACCAGCGTGGGAGGCCGCAATCCGCAACCCATCGCCTCTCGGCAGTGGGCTTCAGGCTTTTTGCCCAGCCGCTTTCAGGGCGTGGAGTTTCAATCCAGCGGCGATCCCGTTTACTATGTCAACAATCCGGACAACACCACCAACGCCCAACAATCCAAATTAGTGCGGACCATCAATCAACTAAATCGGCATCGCAACCAAACGCTACAAGACGAGGAAGTGGAAACAAGAATTGCCGCTTACGAAATGGCCTTTCGCATGCAAAGCTCCGTGCCGGAACTTGTGGATATGTCCGACGAACCTCAACACATTTTAGAAATGTATGGCGCCGTTCCCGGAGGCGGATCCTATGCCTCCAATTGTTTGTTTGCCAGACGGCTTGCTGAACGCGGAGTGCGCTTCATTCACCTCTACCATCGCGGTTGGGATCATCACGGCGATCTCGTGCGATACATGAACACTTGCTGCGGCCTCACCGACAAACCAACTTGGGCGCTATTGACCGATTTAAAGCAACGCGGAATGTTGGAAGAAACCTTGATTATCTGGGGCGGTGAGTTTGGACGCACACCTATGTACCAAGGAAAGGGAGGGCCGGGCCGAGATCACCATATCAAAGGCTTCTCTATGTGGTTGGCTGGCGGCGGCATCCAAGGCGGCGTCACCTACGGCGCTACCGATGAATTGGGCTACCATTCCGTCGACAAAATTGTGCACGTCCGCGATCTGCACGCCACCATGCTTTACCTATTGGGAATTGATCACCGCCGTTTCTCCGTTCCCTTCCAAGGACTGGACACAAGGTTGACAGGAGTCGAAGAAGCGCAGGTTATTCACGGCATATTGAGCTGATATGGTCGCTGGCCGGCCAGATCTTAATTTGCCCTCTTTGTAAAAGAAAAAAGAATCTCTTCCGAAAGAGCTGGTTCATGAGCAATTGTTGCTGGAGCAATCGTTTTAGTTTCTGCTGTCCTAAAAGGCGTTGTCCACGAAGCCAAAGCTGCCGGCGCGCAGTTGACGCTCCTTTTTGTGGATAGGCAAAGTTTCCGCGCGATGATCTGGTTTAGTAAAATTGCTCTTTATTGTTGCGGGGAGGAAGAATAAGTTGTCGGCGTTCAGGATGGGTTTGCGTTTGTTCAATACACTTTCCCGGCAAGTCGAAACCTTTGTTCCGTTGGATCCGAGGGGCAAGTCGATTCGTCTTTATTGTTGCGGTCCCACGGTTCACGACTTTGCTCATATAGGAAACTTTCGTACTTTTGTGTTAGCTGATCTTTTGTGTCGCTACCTTCGGTTTCGGGGATATGATGTAATTCACGTGATGAATGTGACGGATGTTGAGGACAAAATCATTGCTCGCGTGAGAAAAGCAGGTGTGTCGTTGAAGGATTACACGGCTAAGGTTGAGAAGGCGTTCTTTGAGGATTTAGCTGCTTTGGGGTGCGCCCGGCCGGATCGAGTTCCTCGCGCCTCCAATCATATTTTGGAGATCATTGATTTAATAAAGAAGTTGATGTCCAAGGGGATTGCTTATACGGCCGGGGATGGTTCGGTTTACTTCAGCATCAAAAGGTATCAAGAGCTGGGCCGAGTGTACGGCCAGTTGACGAAGTTAGATTTTGACCGGATGCAGCCCGGCGAAAGGGTGCGAAGCGATGAGTATGAAAAAGACGCGGTGGCGGATTTTGCGCTTTGGAAGGCGCGCGCGCCGGAGGACGGCCGGGTTTTTTGGGCAAGCCCTTGGGGGGAAGGCAGGCCGGGTTGGCACGTCGAGTGTAGCGCCATGAGTATGAAGTTTCTGGGAACGAGTTTTGACCTCCATTTGGGGGGGGAGGATTTGATGTTTCCCCACCACGAAGATGAGATTGCGCAGAGCGAAGGCGCCGGCGAACAAAGGCCGGGAGAGAAGTTTGTTCGCTATTGGGTTCACGTAGCGCATCTTCTGGTCGAAGGCAGAAAGATGTCCAAATCTCTTGGAAATTTTTTTACCTTGCGGGATTTGGCAAAGAAGGGATTTAGCGGACGAGAGCTTCGGTTTGTCCTTACTTCCGCCCACTATCGGGAGACTTTCAATTTTACGCTGGAGGGATTGCGCGGCGGGAGGGCTGCGCTGCGCCGTATTGACGAGTGCGTCGGAAAGCTGGGCGAAACCGCTGGAAACGCGGTCGCAGAAGCGGAGGCCGGCTTTCCAGCGGCGTTTGAAAAGGCTCTGGATGATGATCTCAATGTTTCGTCTGCGTGGGCTGTCGTCTTTGATTGGGTGCGAAAGATGAATCGGGAACTTGGCGATGGAAAAATGCTTCCCGAAGAGGCCGCGGCCAACTTAGCCGCTTGGAATCAGGTAGACTCAGTATTAGGCGTGGGAGCGCCGCCGGCGACAACCGGCGAAGCGCCAGCCGAGGTGCTGGAGGCCTTGGCGGAACGACAATCGGCCAGGAAAGCTCGTGACTTTCAACAGGCGGACGCTATCCGAGGAAAATTGTTGGATTTGGGTTGGATTATTGAAGACACACCAAACGGACCGCGAGCAAAGCGGGCTTGAAGTTCCTCCGCTTTTTCGCCAATAATTCGCTTTTTGCTATGTTCAAAATGAATGGTCAACGGATTGCAAAATGTTGGAGGCAAGGGATTGTCGGCGCCTTGCTCTTTGGTTGCGGATGGTCGGCTCAGACCCAAGTGCCGCCTCCGATTTATGAACTGCCGCCGGCGAAGCTCAACTCGAAGAATCCCTACCAAGTGGCCGCTCCTTTGCGCCCTCCTGCCGAAGCGAAACCGCCTCCGAAACAACGTTCCGCCGCCAACCAGCGATACACTGCGGACAAAACGTTGACTTGGGATGCCGTCTTCAAGGAAGTCCGTCCCAAACCGGGTGCCGAGAGAAGCGAGCTGTTCTTTCAAGTGTCCAATGATTCTAACCGTCCCGTCACTATCAGCCAAATTCGCCCTTCCTGCGGCTGCACCCTGACTCGGCATCCGAATTTGCCTTGGACTCTAAAACCGGGAGAGAGCGACCAAATCCATCTGGCAGTCGACTTGAAGGGAAAACACGGAACGCTCACAAAATCTGTTTCCGTATTTAGTTCCGCCGGACAAAAAGACCTCTCATTTAAAATCCACATTCCCAATCGAGGAAAAGCCGGCGGCAAAACGATGAGCGACAGCGATCGATTGAAAAACATCCAAATCGCCGCCAAAGACCGCCAAGCAGTCTTCAAAAGCAACTGCAAGTCGTGTCACTACGACGCCGCCCTTGGCAAACAGGGCGAAGACCTTTTTGTCGCCGCTTGCGGCATTTGCCACGAAACCCCGCATCGAGCGACTATGGTTCCCGATCTGTCCGCCGTGCAAAAAGGAATCCGGCGCAACCAAGCCTACTGGACGCTTTGGATCACTCACGGAAAAACCGGAACCCTGATGCCCGCCTTCCACCAAGGACAAGGCGGTCCGCTTACCAGCCAGCAAATCAAAGACCTCGCCGATTACTTAACAAAACGCTTTCCCGACAATCCGCCGCCAGCCGACAAAGCCCAAGCCAAAACGAACTAGCCTTTGGCTACGATAAAAGAGCAAAATCACAAAGAAACGAGCGCAAAGCACGCCCCACACAAGCCCTCGCCAAGCCCGAAAATGACGACAAAAAGAGCGACCCCAAAAACATAATAACCCCAAAGAAGAGACTTCAATCCCTATTGCAAAGACGCAACAAAACAACGCTCAGAGAGCGTCGAAAAAGTATCAAACTTTTTAGTAACTCTATCTTGTGTACCGAGAACCAAACCTTATACTGCCCTGCATGCAACACGAAGGCCGGCGGTTTGAAGAAGTCCAAGCGCAAAAAGAACACGAGGAGCGATTGATATGGCAATCGGCCACACGGATCGCGAATGAGTTGGATTAGACCCGGTGACAGTGCGCAACAGCATGGCAAGCACCGGTGTTGTAGAAGACAGACAAAAATCCGCGATTGACAAAGATTCCGCAAACGCGAATTAATAGGACGCAAATGGAAACCCCATTGAATACAAACTTCGTGTTCACTGCCCGGCGGAATTCGGCTGGTGGATTGGGATGCTATTTATAGTGGCTCGATAGAAGACCATTGCGCGAAGATGGACGATGTGAAAGCCGGCGGAATGCATGACTTCTTGATTGATCACCGGCGCGCAAAGCCGGCGAGTCGAGAGGCATTGGACTTGTCTCCGGCGCCGATGGCGCACAAAGAGCCAGCGGGCATGGTTTGGACGAATGCATAGAGATTTAGAGATAATAACAGAGGCAAAGTAATGGAACTACTAATCCCTATTAATATATTGATATTGATTGGAATCTGCTGTGTCGCAGGTCCCGCAAAGAGAGCGGAGCGAAATTCTAGGAGGCTCAATGAAATCATGGAAATTGTCTTCCGTGAACACCTAGATGCCGAGAATCGAAGGATTCTAGACGCCGAAGCTGCTAGGCAACAAGCTGCGGAAGAAAGAAGACGGCAAAGAGTAAAGGAAAGGAAAGAAACGTGGCACAAAATCAAAGGCAAATTCAAAAAGGAAGACACCACTTTGGAAGATTACGAAGATTGGAAGGAAAACCGACACTAACAGAGAAAAGTTAAAGATATGCCAGCGGGCAGAAGTAATCGGAGAGCGCGAAAATTACGCGAAGGCGAGGAAGTATAGCCGAGATACGTGGGTCAAGGCGCGGATTACGGCGCACTGCATGTCGAGCAGTTTCATGGGAAGTTGTAGACGCCAAAACAAGTATTCGAATTCGAACTGATGTGTCTGCAAAATCTAATTGGAGAAGAAATGGAGAGGAGACATGCCCATGACAAACAATAACAAAACGGCCCCCAATCCAAAGACGAAGGGATGGCCGGCCGAACATCTAAAGAGCGATTCAACAAACAGGAAGACGATGATTAGCCAGCACGCATTCTATCTCGCACTCGCCCGCAAACTGATATCGCCAGAGATTCAGAGATGCATCTACCCTGAAACATTCCGGCAAGCCGACGTGAACATGAAACTCATCGAACTCGCTCCCTGCCTATCCGACAGCGATGCCGAGCTCACCAACGCCAAATTCCACCTCGAAGACGCCAAAAACAAATGCATCGACAAAGCCAGCCACTCCCGAATTGAGAAAGCCATCGAAGCCGTCAACCACTGCGTAAAGGTTGCGGAAGATAACCTGCAAGCCATTGCCGAGCGCAACAAAATCCGACTCAACATGCGCCGCAGCAAAACCTACCGCTCCAACCTACAAGCCAGAGATAATAAGCGCACATCCACGAGATCTAGCCATTGTAAAGGGAATTGCTTGAAATGAAAAAAGAGATGTATATAGCCCCCGAATTAAAGGGAACAGCCTTCAATTGCCCAAGGTGCAACGCTTACGCGCATCAAACTTGGATGGGACTTTTTGTAGTTCTATTGAAAGTGACATAGATATATTAAAATCTAGGGAAGATTTCTCAAAGATGCGCTCTGTAAAAACAATATGTGAAATGACACATGGGTTGAGTGGCGGCGGCATTAGAAAAGGAAGCAGTCAACTTCCAGTTTCTCAGTGTGTGTGCTGTAGACAATTTTCCTATTGGATAAACGAAGATCTTGTTTATCCGAAGGCATTAACTAATCTGCCTCCTCACGGCGATATGCCGTATTCGGTAGTTGTGTATTACGACGAAGCCCGCAAAATTGCCGGAGATTCGCCGAGAGCGGCGGCGGCTTTACTTCGTTTGGCCGCCAAGAAACTTTACGAGGAACTTGGGGAAACAGGAAAAAGTCTAAACAGAGCCATAGGCAATTTGAAGAAGAAGGGATTGTCCGAAAGTGTTATACAATCGTTGGACAGTCTGCGCATTACGGGGAATGAGGGCGGCGCCCATGAAGGACAGATTGACTTGAGCGAAGAAGACAACAAACACTTGGTAGAGAAACTCTTTCGGCTCTTGAATTTCATTGTGGAGAAAACAATCGCCGAACCGAGAAACATTGAGGAAACTTTCCACTCGATGCCAAAAGGTCAAAAACAGTTTGTTAAAGACAGAGATGAAAATTATCAAGGCTCCCGATGACTGGGCGTTTTATCACTTTTGAGGGGATTGAGGGGGCTGGCAAAACCACGCAAATTCATATCTTAGCGGAGTCTCTGCGTGAAAAAGGAAGATCCGTTTGCGTTGTGCGGGAGCCGGGCGGAACGCCGGTTGGGGATCGGTTGCGGGAGGTTTTGTTGAAGGACACTGTTTTGGCGGGATTGGTGTTGCCGGAGACGGAGTTTTTTCTTTTCTGCGCTAGCCGGAGCGAGTTGGTGCGTTCGGAGATATTGCCTGCTTTGAGGAGTGGAAAAGTGGTTCTGTGTGATCGCTTTACGGATTCGACCTTGGCTTATCAAGGTTATGGGCGCGGCTTGGATTTGGATTGTTTGCGGGAGGTGATTGATTTTTCTACTGGAGGCTTGGTTCCTGATGCTACTATTTATTTAGACATTCCAATAGGAGTAAGCCTCCGCCGCGGTCGAGGGGACGAGTTCAGCGATGTATTTTTTCGGCGAGTGGAAGCAGGGTTTCGCAAGTTGGCTGAGGCCGAACCCAAACGCATCTGTGTTGTAGATGGCAGGGGCAGTGTGGAATCGGTGGCCGCCAAGGTGCTGAAGAACTTAGAGTCTGGGATTTTGAAATCGCCGCTCGAACGACTTCCCATTGAGAATCCGACGGCTGATTGAGCAGGCATGGCGTCTGCGTCAAAGCCGGTTTGCCTTCTTATTATCTAGCGCCGCCATTTCCGATTCAAATAGCTGTCGGGTTTTGCCTTGTAGTTCTTCGAGGGCAATTTCGTTGGCGTCGACTTTTTTCAAGAGGGACTTCTGCGCCAAGTAGTCTTTGTTCGCTATGCCGGCTTTGCTTTGAAGCATGCGCCAGGATTTGCGGCGTTCGACGGCGAACAAGACCATTTGGCGCGAGACGGTGAAGAATTTTATTTTTCCGTTGATTTCGGCTTTGATGTAGACGCCGAAGTTGGGGACGTAGGAGCGGTGTTCGGGATCGAATACCTTCCGGTTGACGACGTCATCCTGGCTGATGCAGACCAACATGTCATCTATGTGGATGAATTCTTGGGATTGTTCTTCGGTGATTGTTTTGAGGTGTTTTCGGAAGCGGGCTTCGGTCAGTGCCCAGTGGGCTACGGTAAAGTTGTATTTTTCGCCGGTGGATTTGTATTTGGTTTGCCACCAGTCTTTTGTCGGCGTGGGGTTTCCCTTCAAGCTAAAGGATTCTTGGGAAGTTTCTCCGGCGCGCGGGTTGAAGACGAATTCGGGCATGCCACGCGCGTCGCGGATCATTTTTGCTTGATCGGCGGACATGTTGTCGGGCACGCCGTGTTCCGGCTGGCAAGTGGTGTAGGCTTGGAAGAAAGCGGTGCCGCGGTATTCGATGCCGTCGAGCATGGCTCGGTAAAGTTTGGCGGCGTTGGCCATCGAAACTTGCGCCACGAAAGGCGAGCCGTGTCCGGCGGTGAATGCTTCGGCCACGTTTTTCTTTTCGATTAGTTTCCCTTGGGAGGCTTGGCCGAATTGGTTCATGTCGTAGCCTCCGAGCATGGTTGAGGAGTCGGAGTTTTGGCCGCCGGTGTTGGAGTAGACTTGGGTGTCCAGCATCATCATTTTGACGTTGGGACGGTTTTGCAAGATGACTTTGGAGACGTTTTGGAAGCCGATGTCTCCCAAAGCGCCATCGCCGCCGATGACCCACACTTTGGGCAGTTCTTTGATTTCTTGGTCGGTCATGAAAGTGTCGTCCAACCGCGTCAACCGAAAGTATTCTTCTTCGGAGATCACGTTTTCATCGCGTTCCAGCAAGTTGCGGGCGAGGCGTTCGGGGACGACGGAGCGACGGGCATGTTGGACGATGAGGGATTCGCTGAGCAGCCAGCTGATGGTAGCGCCGTCTTGAAAGAGGGAGTTCATCCACGGGTAAGGATGGGGGTTGGAGGGCGGGGTGGATCCATAAACGGTGTTGCAACCGGTGCTGGCGCCCATAAACATCACCGACATGCCGTTGGGCATTCTGCCGTCGACGGCTTGGAGTTCTTTGTGATTGAAGGCGTCGGTTCGCAGGGAAGCGCAGAGGGCGTCTATGAATTCCCGGTCGGTAATTTCTTCGTGATCGGCCATCCGCTTTTGAGTGTCTGCGTCATTTTCGCCGCCGAGTCCCATCGCGACGTGGGCTATGGATTGCCGGTAAAGTTCGTATTCCTTGCTGCTGCGGTCTCGCAGTTTCGCAAGTTTTTCGGGGCCTTCGGTTTGCAATCGATCTGCGACAGCGCGAAGGCGGGCGGCTTTGGCGTGATAGAGCGGGCGCATGTAGGCTTCGGTTACGGAACCAACCGCGCGGAGGATGCTCTTTTCCCCGCAGCCTGCACAGGCGCCGTCGCCTGATACCAGCGCTTCGTAGTTGCGGCGAACCATCAAGTGGTTGCGCAGGGCGGCTTCTCTGGAGTCTTCCGGCGCCTCGTCGTTGTAAAGTCCCAAATATTTCTGATTGGTGTCTGGGAGGAGTCGAGAAAAGATTTGGGCGGTAGTGAGTTCGGAATTGAGTTCTTCGGTTTCCTCGGCCATTCGCAGAGCGTCGTGATCGCCGCAGACTTGAACGCATTCCCCGCAACCTTTGCAAAGGTCGGAAACGAAGATGGAAAAGAGACCGCCTTCGCCGGGTTTCTTTTTTTCGATGGATCGAAAGATGGCCGGGACGGCGGAGTAAGCAAGAGGCAGTTTTGCAATAATGCCTGTAAATTGTTCTTTGGAGCGGCGGTTTATGGAGTCAAGAGCGTCGACTTCTTCCCGAATGATGTCGATGAACGGAATTTTTTGTTGGCATGGACGGCTTTTATCATCTTTGCGCGGGCGCGGTCTTCGATGCCGGGCAACTGCTGAATCAGCTCGGCTTGCTGTTCTTTGTCGGGGACGTAGTTTTTTGCGGCGGTTAGAAGCACGGTTTTGATCTCCTGCGCGGTGTTGGGCAAAGCGGTGTCTGGGCATGCGGTGATGCACTCCATGCATTGCGTGCAATTTTCGGCGATGTAGACGGGGGTTTCCCTGCGGGCGACGTATTTGGAGGAGGTGGCGCCGGTTCCGGCGCTCATGATGCCCACCGAGGCTAGGGCGCCTGAGGGTTGGTGGTAGCCGAGTCCGCTGCGATATTCGCTGTCGAATTTGGACAACGCGGCATAAGGAGATCTTTCGCTTTGCTCGTCGAAAGGAAGGGGAACGCCGCAGCCGCTCGCTTCGCAACCGGCAGTTGCCGGAATCCGGTGGTTGACTAAGGGGATGAGCGGAGGTTTGCGCATGCTGGAAGTGTCCGAGTCTTCCAGCCGGCCGTACTGGATTTCGACTACGCGGTGAAAGCCTTGGGTCATGACTTCCATGTTGGAGTTCACCACTGCTTCGCCAAAGCGGCCGAACTTTTTTTCATATTGGTTTCGAACGACTTCTCGATATTTGTCTTGGGAGATGTCGTTGTCCGCAAGAAAGCTGGAGACCCTGAAGAATGCGCCCAGGAAAGAGTTGCCCTGCATGCGAAGTTGGAGGTCGGCGCGGTTAGTGGCGTTTTTGGCGATGTCGAATCCCGGTAAAATGTAGACTTTGATGTGGTTGTCTTTGATGAACTTCCGATGATGGACGGGGATGCGTTGCCAAGCGGTTTCCGGGCTGTCTTTTGATTCCCAGACGAGGCAGCCGCCGGGATTGATTCCTTCCAGCGGGTTTGTGTGGGTGAACGCTTTTGGATCGCAGCAAAGAACTACGTCGACGTGGTTTAACTCGCAGTTGACTCGGATGGGTTGAGGCGCCACGACCAAGTAATAGTTGGTTGGGGCGCCCTTTTTTTCCGAACCGTATTTGGGGTTGGCACTGACGAATAACTTGTCTTCGAGGACGCCGTGTTCGTCGTAGCTTGGATTTCGGCGGGAGATCAAGTTGCCGAACTCGCCGATAATGGAACCAAGGTTTTTGCCCGTCGTGATCATTCCCCAGCCGCCGATGGAGTGAAATCGAACGGCAATGGCTTTTTCAGGGAGCAAAGAGGGGGTGTCTTCGGAAAGGACCGCGTAGGGATGATCCACGCCGAGGACGAAGAATGTCTCGCCGTCAGCTGCGTTTTTGCCGTCTTTCCGGTTGATTTTTCCTTGGGAAAACTCATAAGCGCCGAGGATGTGTTCCGGCCGAAAGTCCCGGGAGCCAATGCCGTAGGCGGCGCGGAAGATTCTTGGGGTTTCCTCAGTTGTGAGCGGACTAACGACGCCTCCAAATTGAGTCGTTTCCTGGGCTTTTCCGATCGCGGTTCGAATGTCGCGCGACAAGGGATTGTCTCCGGCCATTCCCTCGTCGGTTCGCTCTAGAACGATGAGGTTCTTTTTTCCGCGAATGGCTTCGATAACGGCGGACTCCGGGAAAGGCCTCAGAACGTTAATATGCAACGAGCCTGCTTTTGCGTTTTGTTTTTTTCGCAGGTAGTCAACGGCTTCGTCGATGTTTTCGGCGGCGCAGCCCAAGGAGATGAACAGCGTCTCAGCATTCTCAGTCTTGTAACCAGATACGAGCCCGTAATAGCGGCCTGTCAACCGGCCAAATTCTTCATAGGCAGCTTCCAGAAACTTCAGGATGGGCTCGTTAAAATTGTCGCGCCGGGCGACGACTCCGTTCATATGATGTTCTTGGTTCTGCACGGGGCCGAGGAGGATGGGGTTCTTGAGGTCCATCATTTCGGGAACGCGCCGCCGAGTGGGGCCGAACAATTCGCGTTGGGCGGCGGTTGGGCACTCAATTACGTCGCCGGGAGCGCCAAGAAACTCCCGCAACAGTTCCGCTTCGGGCGAGAAGTAAGTTCGCTCCGAGTGGGTTGTCAGCATTCCGTCCTGGATGTTCATTCCCGGATTGAGGGAGAGTTCGTTCACCTTGCGGAGGATGATGGACTGGTCGGCTGCTTGCTGGGCGCCTTTGGCCATAAGCATAGTCCAGCCTGTGTCCAAGGCCGCGTAGAAATCGTCGTGGCCGCAGTGAACGTTCAGCGCATGTTTGGTTAGGGCGCGGGCGCCGACTTCCAAGACCATTGTGGAGCACTTTCCCGGCGCGTGGTAATACTGTTCCATTGCGTAAACGATGCCTTGGCCGGAGGTAAAATTCACTGTTCGGCGTCCGGCGACGGAGTAAGCGGTGGCGCCTCCTTGAGCCGCGTGTTCGCCTTCGCATTCCACCGCGATTTTTTGGTCGCCGAAAACGTTGAGTTCGCCTTGTGCAAAAGACTGTTGATAAATCTCGCCGCCTTCTGTTGAGGGGGTGATGGGGTAAAAGACGCCGCCTTCAGTGATGCGGGTTTCGACGTGCTCGGTGACCAGTTGATTCCCGTTGCAGGTGACGCGGATGCCGGGGTATTTTGGTTTGCGCGGCGGGCGCGATGTTGCCGGACTGTTGGCGGCATTCTTTGTTGCTGTAGCTGATTCGGCCATAAAAAATTCAGGTTACTGATATTTCGAGTATTTTCAAGAGTGCTCTTTCATCGGCATCTTTAAATGCGCATCTTCCGTCATTCGTCTTTTGAAATCAAGACCGATTCAATGGGCGCGCTGTCGTTTGCCCAAGTAAACCATTCACAAAGCCAAAAAATCAGACGAGGGAGCAGAATTTCAAGCATTCGGAAAACGTGTCGGCATTGGCCTTTCTTCCTCTTCAAAAGAAATCGGACAAGGATCATCTATACAACAAATGCAGTTTTCCGTCGGTATTGGGCGTCGATTTGGCGAAAAATTTTCTTCTTTTCCGTTGTAGACTCGTGTTTTTTGTTGGATTGGAGTTGGTCTTTTGGGGTTGTGTGTGCCTTTGAAAGCATTGGAATGGGGCAAAATTTCTGTTGCCAGAAAGAATTCAAAGATTGAAGGTTTGGCGGTTTCTGCCTTGTTCTCGGCGAAGTGATTTGTTTAGCGCGAAACTCTTGGTCCAATGATTCCAGCGATTTTGGCAACCTTGTTCTTTTGCCTTTCGGCGGTGACGGCCAATCAGGCGACTCGATTGGCGGGAAGCATTGAGGCAAATTTCTGGCGGCTCCTGCTGGCTTCTGTTTTGCTTGGGGGATGGGCGCATGCGTTTGGAAACGGCTGGAGCGGAAGCGCTTGGGGAGTTTTTTTCGCCAGCGGAGTTGTTGGATTTGGCATCGGCGACTTGGCGCTGTATTTGAGTTATCCTCGCTTGGGCTCTCGGTTGACTTTGTTATTAGTGCATTGTTTGGCGGCTCCTTTGGCGGCTGTTTGCGAGTGGATTTGGCTGGGAACGACGCTCAGTTGGGCTGAAATTGCCGCCGCCGGCTCCATTCTGGCAGGGGTTGGATTGGCGTTGACTCCTGCTGAAAATATTCACTTGGACAGGCGAACGCTGGTCATTGGATCGGCTTGGGGCGTTTTGGCCGCAATGGGGCAAGGGCTTGGCGCCGTCATGAGCAGGGTTGGATATGCGGCCAATGTCCGGGACGGTTTTGATATTGACGGAATGTCGGTTGCTTATCAACGGATTCTTGGCGGTTTGGCGGTTGGCGCATTGTCCTTTGCTTGGGTCAATGGGAGAAAGCCGGCGGAGTCAGTGGGATGGATTAGAATGCTGTTGCCTCCGTTGAAGTCTTTTCGATGGATCGTGATCACGGGTTTGACCGGGCCGACTTTTGGCGTGGCTTGTTATCAGTGGGCGCTAGAGCATACTCCTAGCGGAATTGTGCTTTCCATTGTGGCGACGGCGCCTTTGGCGGTGATGCCTATGACGTTTTGGATGGAAGGAGATCGACCGGGCAAACGGGCGTTCATGGGCGGACTGCTTGCCGTTTTGGGAGTTATCGCGCTTGGATTGGCTTGATTTTGTGAGAAAAGACGGGGATTTTGGCGTGGTCGCTCGATGCTTTTATCCAGTGGTTCATTCATTCCCTGAGTTTTTTTTATTTTTTTTTCGAAAATCGTTGACAACGACTGGATTCATGCTTAAGTTCATCGCTCGTTTCTGGGGGCAAAGCGAAAAAACCGTTGCCCTTTGAGTTTTAGAAAAGCATGGTTGACGGTGATTTTGTCTTTTTGAAAAGCGTCGATGAGTTTTTTGGGCAAGCCCATGTAGCTCAGTTGGCAGAGCACATCCTTGGTAAGGATGAGGTCACCAGTTCAATCCTGGTCATGGGCTCCAGAAATATATTTTTACGCCTTGCGTTTGAGGCAGTTTGTATAAATCAGAACATAAAATTGAATGGCAAAAGAAGCGTTTCAGAGAACTAAACCGCATGTCAATGTAGGAACGATCGGACATGTTGACCACGGCAAATCAACCTTGACGGCGGCAATCGTGGCAGTGCAAGCCCGGAAGGGATTGGCCGAGAAGATTTCTTATTCGGATATTACCAAGGGAGGCACCGTCCGGGACGATTCCAAGACGGTGACGATTGCGGTATCCCACGTCGAATATGAATCGGAGACTCGGCACTATGCCCACGTCGATTGTCCCGGACACGCCGACTACATCAAGAACATGATCACGGGAGCCGCGCAGATGGATGGCGCCATTTTGGTGGTGGATGCTTCCTCAGGGCCTATGCCGCAGACCAAAGAGCATGTTCTGCTGGCTCGTCAAGTGGGAGTGCCGGCCATTGTGGTGTTTTTGAACAAGGTGGATTTGGCCGATGATGACTTGTTGGAACTCGTGGACATGGAAGTTCGAGAGTTGTTGAACAAGTATGAGTTTCCGGGCGATGACGCGGCGATTATCCGGGGAAGCGCAACCGCCGCTTTAGATGGAAAGGCCGAAGGCGAGAAAGCGGTCACTGATTTGCTGGCGGCGATTGATGAGAAAATTCCCTTGCCGACGCGGGATGTGGACAAACCTTTCTTGATGTGCATTGAGGATGTTTTTAACATCGAAGGCCGCGGCACGGTAGTTACCGGCCGTGTTGAACGCGGCGAACTGAAAAAGATGAGCGAGGTGGAAATCGTGGGACTGCGAGAAACACAAAAAACCACTGCAACAGACATTGAGATGTTCCGAAAGCTTTTGGATAGCGCTACGGCGGGAGATAATGTCGGCGTCTTGCTTCGAGGGATTAAAAAGACGGATGTCGAGCGCGGGCAGGTTCTGGCGCGGCCGGGTTCGATTACCCCGCATAAAGAGTTCAAGGCCGAAGTCTACGTGTTGTCGAAGGAAGAGGGAGGGCGCCATACGCCATTTTTCACCAATTATCGACCGCAGTTCTATTTCCGAACGAGCGATGTTACTGGAACGGTGAATTTGCCGGAAGGCGTGGAAATGGTGATGCCCGGCGACAATGTTTCGGTAGATATCGAGCTGATTACGCCGGTCGCGATGGAAAAGGGACAGCGCTTTGCCATCCGCGAAGGCGGCCGAACAATTGGCGCCGGGCGCATCAGCGATATTGTTGAATAACGAATTTCCGTGGCACGACGGAGGGAAAAGGGCGGTAGCTTAATTGGTAGAGCAACGGTCTCCAAAACCGTAGGTTGGGGGTTCGATTCCCTCCCGCCCTGCCAACGTTGAAGTGGAGAAATCCGGGAGGGGTGGCAGAGCGGCTGATCGCGACGGTCTTGAAAACCGTTAAGGTGAAAACCTTCGAGGGTTCGAATCCCTCCCCCTCCGCCAAAGGTGTTTGAGAGAAGTGAATGTTTGGGATTTTATTTGGATTGGCGTTGCCGCGGCAGTTTTCGCTTTTCTGTGGCGAAAAGGTTATTTGCTTCGGTTGTCCCAGTATGTCGGGCAAACGAAGATTGAGCTCAGAAAGTGCGCTTGGCCGACGGTCAATGAGTTGAAAGGTTCTACGGTGGTGGTCATTATCGCAACAGCAATTATGGGGCTGTTTGTCGTGGGGATTGATTTCGTCGTCGAGCAGATCATGAATCTAATTATGTGAACAGTTTTCGACGGTCTACTATTTTCAAGCAATGAAAAGCCAATGGTTCGTGATTCATACCCTGGCGGGGCAGGAGCAGAAAGTTAAAGAGAACATCAAGAAACGGATCCAAACCGAAGAGATGGGGGAATATATCCGGGAAGTATTAGTGCCGATGGAAAAAGTCGCCGAGATCCGGGGAGGCAAAAAGACGGTGACAGATCGGAAGTTGTATCCCGGCTACGTTTTTATCAATATAGCGCTTTTGGACGACGATCAACAAGTTGTGGACCGTCCGTGGTATTTTGTTCAAGAGACACCGGGGATTATCGGTTTTATTGGCGGAGACCGTCCGACGCCAACCTCCGATGAGGAGATCGAAATAATCAAGGCGCAGATTTCTGAATCCGAAGGACAAGAAAAGCCAAAAATTGACTTTGAAGTGGGAGAAACAGTGAAAATTAATGACGGACCGTTTCTCAATTTCAACGGAGTTATTGAAGAGATTGAACCGGATCGAGGAAAACTTCGAGTGACGGTCAATATTTTCGGCCGGAATACGCCGGTTGATCTTGAATACTGGCAAGTGGAGAAAGCATAGAGTCAATGGCAAAGAAAGTTACCGGAACAGTGAGACTACAAATCCCTGCGGGGCAGGCGAATCCTGCGCCGCCGGTAGGTCCGGCCTTGGGACAACAAGGGGTGAACATCATGGGTTTTTGCAAGGAGTTTAACGCCCGCACCAAAGCCCAAGCCGGGGTGATTGTCCCCGTGGTCATCACCGTCTATCAAGACAAGTCATTTACGTTTATTGTCAAGTCGCCGCCGGCGGCTTTATTGCTCAAGAAAGCTGCCGGCGTTGCCTCGGGGTCCAAGACGCCTAATAAGAACAAAGTGGGCAGTGTCACTCGGGACCAAGTGATGGAAATTGTGAAAACGAAAAAAGAAGACCTTAACGCGGCCAGCAATGAAGCGGCTTTTCGAGTGATCGCGGGTACCGCGCGCAGCATGGGAATCGATATCAAAGACTAACTAAAAAACAAGCGGGGAACAGTCTCCGGAGAAGCTGCGCTAGGAGTGCCCGCCTAATAAAATGCCAAGCAAACGATACAGACAGGCTTTGAAACTTATCGACCTTAAGAAACAATATGATCTTGAGGAAGCAATCGCCGCTTTGCGAAAATTGCCGAAAACAAAGTTCGACCAGACTGTGGATCTGGCCATCCATTTAGGGGTGAATCCTCGTCAATCCGATCAAATGGTTCGAGGGACGGCGCCGTTGCCTCATGGCACCGGCAAGACGGTACGAGTGCTGGTGTTTGCGGCGGACGGTTCGGCAGCGTCCCAGTCCGCCATCGATGCCGGAGCCGAGTTTGTCGGCTATGAGGAATATCTGAAAAAATGCCGCGAAGGTTGGGCCGACTTTAACGTTGCAATCTCAACCCCGGATGCGATGGTTGAAGTAAGGAAATTAGGGAAAATTCTTGGACCCAAGGGATTAATGCCGAATCCAAAGATTGGAACGGTCACCGAAGACACCGCAAAAGCGGTTACCGAGGTAAAAGCCGGGCGAGTGGAGTTTAAGATCGACAAGGCGGCAAACGTCCACGTTCCGATCGGTAAATTGTCGTTTTCCGCCCATCATTTGAAAGAAAATGCGGAAACCGTCATTGACGCTGTTTTAAAAGCGAAACCAGCAAGCGCAAAGGGAACCTATCTTATCAGCGGTGCGTTGAGTGGCACTATGAGCCCGCCGGTCCATCTTAACGTGAAGCCTTTTATGAAAGCGACTTAGCCGTCAATTCGATTACAGAACGCTATGCGACTCGAAAAAAAGCAGATTAGCGCTGAGTATTTGGAGCGTCTTCAATCTTCTCCTTACTTTATCGCGGTCAATTACAACGGGCTTAAGGTGGATCAATTTGCCTCGCTTCGCTGTCAGTTGATTGAAGTGGATAGCGAGATTCACGTCGTTAAGAACTCAATCTTCAAAATTGCGGCTGTAGGAGCGGGGATTGAGGATTTGGGCGGAGTTTTAAGAGGGCAAATTGCGGTTGTAACCGGCCAACGGGAGATTTTTGGAGCTGCTAAAGTGCTGAAGAATTTCGCCGAAGAGTTTGAAAAACCGGTGATTCTCTTCGGTTTTATGGGGAACGATCGCTTGGACGCCGTTGGGGTGAATCGGATCGCGGATCTCCCGTCGAAGGCTGAACTGCGCGCCATGCTTGTTGGGTTAATACAAATGCCGGCGAGACGATTGGCAGCAGTGATTGGAACACCGGCAAGACAGTTGGCTCTAGTCCTCAAAGCAAGGAGTGAACAGCGCAAATAGCCGCCAGAAATTGCGGGTCACTGCCTTTCAATGGAGTGGCCGTATAAGACCACGGAACACAAAAAACAAAGTAAATCGTCGACTGAATTGTTTGGTTTAAATCAGTTCTCTAAGGATCTGGCGACGAGACTAAAGAAAAATGGCAGATATAAATAACTTAGTGGAAAAATTGAGTGAGTTGACAGTGATGGAAGCTGCCGACTTGGTGAGACAATTGGAAGAGAAGTGGGGTGTCAGCGCTTCGGCGCCGGTGGCGACTGTCGCCGCCGGCTCTCCTGCCGAAGGCGGCGGTGAAGAAGAGAAAACGGAATTTGACGTCGTTTTGGCCTCCGCTCCGTCGGATAAGAAGATCCCGGTGATCAAGGCTGTTCGCGAGGTCAAGTCCGGACTAGGACTCGCGGATGCCAAGAAGCTGGTGGAAAGCGCGCCTGCCGCTATCCTGGAGGCAGTGCCGAAGGAAGAAGCGGAAGGCGCAAAGAAGAAGCTGGAGGCAGCGGGGGCGGCCGTCGAACTGAAATAGAGTTGAGTTTGGGTTTGGAATTCGGCGTTCTCCAGTCCTTGTGTTTTCTCTCGTTATCAGAAAATAATTATTGAACATACGTTCAAGAAAGAGCGTCTCAATAGAAATGCGGAGGTGAAGTTTCAGCCGGCACAGAATCGCTGGTGGGGGGCTTCTTTTGCCCTTTCTACAAAAATTGCGGATTGATTTCCGACCGGGACCGTTTTGAGTTAAAGACATGCTAACAAAGAAAATTGAGCGGATTAATTTTGGGAAGATTGAAGAGGTAATCAAGCCTCCCAATCTGATCGAAATCCAAGTGGATTCCTATCGGGAATTTTTGCAGATAAAAAATCAGGAAGGGGAAAACATTGATCCGAGGAAGCAGAAGCGGCGCCGGATTGGCCTGCAAGCCGTATTCGAGGAGATTTTTCCCGTCAAAAGCTACGATGAAAAATGCGAGCTGGACTTCCTTTTTTACGAGATCGGCAAGCCTAAAGTAAGTTGGTTGGAGTGCCTCCGCGAAGGCTTAACCTTTGGCGCCTCACTTCACGTGAGGTTCCGATTAAAGGACGAACAAGGAGGAGAAAGAGAAGAAAAGGTGTTTATGGGGGACATTCCTTTGATGACGCCCCAAGGCACTTTTATCGTCAACGGAGCCGAACGAGTAATTGTCAGCCAGCTCCATCGTTCTCCCGGATTAGCGTTTGAGACAACCCTGCATGCCAATGGAAAAACGCTTCACTCCTTCCGGATCATTCCTGACCGCGGTTCTTGGTACGAGGCGCAGTTTGACACCAACGACATGCTCTGGGTTTATTTGGATCGTAAGAAACGACGGCGCAAATTTCTGGCGACGACTTTCTTTCGCGCGCTTGGCTACGGCTCCGATGCCGAGATTTTGAAACTTTTTTACGAAGTGGAAGAGTTGCCGATCAAAAAATTGGACAAACTGGATGATGTTGAAATTCAGAACAGAGTGCCCACAGAGGATGTAATGGATTGGGAAAATGGGGGGAAGATGGCCCACGCCTTTGAGCCTTTGTCGAAGGAAAAGGTGAAAAAAATTGCCGCTACTGCTAAGAGTGGGCAGAAAATTCGAGTTGTGAATATCAGCTTCGACGGCGGCATTATCATCAAATGTCTTAAAAAGGATCCGACGAAAAACGAAGAAGAAGCGTTAAAAGACATTTATCGACGTTTGCGTCCGGGCGACCCGCCCACAATAGCCAATGCTCGCGCGATGATCCATCGGCTGTTTTTTGACTCCAAACGCTACGACTTGGGGCGCGTCGGCCGTTACAAGATCAACCAAAAGCTCGGATTGACGCACTGGGCAGAGGAAAGCGTGGAAGAACTTGGGATCACTGATTCCACAGCGAAATTCCTGAAAGAGAGAAAGGTGGAAACTGTGGGCTCTTTGGTGCGAAGGCGAAAAGAGGACTTGTGGAAAGAATGGGGACTCGATGAAGACCCTGTGAAAGAGACTGAAAAGATTGAAAACAAGTTGCAAAAGGTTGGGGAAGAGCGAAAGGATCTGGATGAGAAATTGAAGATTCAAGATTATCTGAGGGAAGCTAATGTCAAGACAGTGGGGGATCTGGTGGGGAAAACCAAAGATCAATTGCAGAATTGTCGAGGATACACGGAAGAATTGTTCCAGGCGATTGAAGACCGGTTAGAGAACTATGGAAAGAAGCAGGGCGTAAAGCTTCGTATTGGAATGCCGTCTTTTGCCCAACAGAAGAAAATGTTGAATGCAAACGTGGACGAACTCGAATTCAGCGAGCGAATTCAAGAATATTTGAAGAGAGCTAAGATTAGCACGGTGAGAGAATTGGTAGAGAAAAAACCTGTTGACTTGCAAGGGAAAAGCGCTCCCAAACGAACTAAAAGGAAACCTACCATTGAGGATCTTTACGATTTGTTTGGCTTGGATGAGAAGGCAACACCGGAACAACTAAAGAAAAGCTATCGCACAAAGATTAAGGAATTTGCTCCTGATAAATATCAAGGAAGACAATCCACTAAAGAATTGCGGGAGAAAGCGGAGGAATGGAGTAAGCGCATCAACGAGGCGAATGATTTTCTGGAGGAATATCAGAAAACGAAAAATAAACCAGAACTGGATGGAAAAGAACCAGACTATTGGAATGCGAAGAAGTATTGGAGAGAATCCGGCAAACCAACCAACCAAACTCTTGGTGCGGAAGATGTTAAGGAAATTGAGAAGAAGTTAGAAGAGTTTGGCCGCAAGAATGGTGTGGAGCTTCATCTTGGGATGTCTCCTTCGGAATTGGAGCGTCTGGAACAGGATTGGAAGCAACAGGAACAAGCATTGGATCGATTGGAACGGGCATTGAAAAAGAAGATCGATGAGATATTCCTCATTAGAGAAACTGTGAAAGAGATTGAAGACGCATTGCGGAAGTTTGGGAAAAAGCATTCCGTTGATCTTCGTCTCGGCATGGAGGCGGATGAGGTGACTGACCGAGTTTTAGAGATAAAGGATTTAGTTGAGGCAACGAAGTATCTTCTTCAGCTGAAAATGGGGAAGGGCACTGTGGACGACATTGATCATCTTGGTAGCCGCCGCGTGCGGACTGTGGGCGAGTTATTGGCAAATCAGTGCCGCGTTGGATTGGCGCGGACAGAGCGTTTAGTTAAGGAACGCATGACCCTCTTCGACCAAGGTTTGGACACTATGGCGCCGCAGAAGTTAATCAACCCGAAGGCGCTCTCTTCTGTAGTTCGGGATTTTTTTGGCCGGAGCCAACTTTCGCAGTTCATGGATCAAATCAATCCTTTGGCGGAGTTGACTCATAAGCGTCGTCTTTCGGCTTTGGGTCCGGGCGGATTATCCCGCGAGCGGGCGGGATTCGAAGTGCGGGATGTTCATCCTTCGCATTACGGGAGAATTTGTCCCATCGAGACTCCCGAAGGGCCGAATATCGGATTGATTGCTTCGTTGGCGGCCTTTGCCCGCGTCAACGATTTTGGCTTTATTGAGACGCCTTACCGCAAGGTGAACAAAGGTCGAGTGCCTCGATTGAAGACGCACCGGTTGGAATTGAAGATTCAAGATTATCTGAGGGAAGCTAATGTCAAGACAGTGGGGGATCTGGTGGGGAAAACCAAAGATCAATTGCAGAATTGTCGAGGATACACGGAAGAATTGTTCCAGGCGATTGAAGACCGGTTAGAGAACTATGGAAAGAAGCAGGGCGTAAAGCTTCGTATTGGAATGCCGTCTTTTGCCCAACAGAAGAAAATGTTGAATGCAAACGTGGACGAACTCGAATTCAGCGAGCGAATTCAAGAATATTTGAAGAGAGCTAAGATTAGCACGGTGAGAGAATTGGTAGAGAAAAAACCTGTTGACTTGCAAGGGAAAAGCGCTCCCAAACGAACTAAAAGGAAACCTACCATTGAGGATCTTTACGATTTGTTTGGCTTGGATGAGAAGGCAACACCGGAACAACTAAAGAAAAGCTATCGCACAAAGATTAAGGAATTTGCTCCTGATAAATATCAAGGAAGACAATCCACTAAAGAATTGCGGGAGAAAGCGGAGGAATGGAGTAAGCGCATCAACGAGGCGAATGATTTTCTGGAGGAATATCAGAAAACGAAAAATAAACCAGAACTGGATGGAAAAGAACCAGACTATTGGAATGCGAAGAAGTATTGGAGAGAATCCGGCAAACCAACCAACCAAACTCTTGGTGCGGAAGATGTTAAGGAAATTGAGAAGAAGTTAGAAGAGTTTGGCCGCAAGAATGGTGTGGAGCTTCATCTTGGGATGTCTCCTTCGGAATTGGAGCGTCTGGAACAGGATTGGAAGCAACAGGAACAAGCATTGGATCGATTGGAACGGGCATTGAAAAAGAAGATCGATGAGATATTCCTCATTACATATCTGATGGCGGATCAGGAAGAAAAGTATGTAGTGGCGCAGGCGAATACCTCTATTAAGGAGAATGGGGAACTCGAACGAGCTATGTGCCGGCGGAAGGGGGATTTTCTTGACGTCGATCCGCAAGAGGGCTTTAAGGATAGCGTTCATTACATGGACGTGTCTCCGAAGCAGTTGGTGTCTGTGGCCGCGGGGTTAATCCCTTTTTTGGAGCATGATGATGCGAATCGCGCTCTTATGGGGTCGAACATGCAGAGGCAGGCGGTGCCTTTGCTGGTGACGGAAGCGCCGTTCGTGGGCACGGGCTTGGAAAAACTGGCGGCTCAAGACTCACGATCCGTTGTGGTGGCGGGCGATTTGAAGAAGGGAGTAGAATATAAGGTGGCTTCAGTAAATTTCCGTCTGCCCAACAGAAAACGCGGAGAAAAAGAAAACAACAGCAGATATATCGTCATTACAAAAGACGGCAAGCTTCCCGATAGGCGCAGACTCAAACACGATCCCAAAAATGGAATTTACTTGTATCAGCTTCGGAAGTTTATGCGCTCGAACGCGGCGACTTGCATCAACCAGAAATCCTTAGTCGCAAAAGGGCAAGTCGTCAAAAAGGGCGATGTGATCGCGGACGGTCCTTGCACTGACAATGGCGAGCTGGCGCTGGGACGAAACGTTTTGTGCGCCTTTATGCCGTGGAACGGCTACAACTTTGAAGATGCCGTTTTGATCAGCCGAAGAATTGTAAAAGACGACGTCTTCACGTCCATTCATATTGATGAATTTGAAGTCAACGCTAGGGATACGAAACTCGGCCCCGAAGAAATCACAAGGGATATACCGAACTTGGGAGAAGAGGCGCTCAAAGATCTGGGAGCGGACGGGATAATCCGCGAGGGTGCCGAAGTAAAGCCGGGAGATATTCTGGTGGGCAAGGTAACCCCGAAGAGCGAAACAGAGCTGGCGCCGGAAGAAAAACTGCTTCGGGCGATCTTCGGAGAAAAAGCGGCGGACGTTAAAGACACCTCGCTGAGAGTTCCTTCGGGAACTTACGGCATCGTCATGGAAGTGAGGGACGTAAAGAAGGAAAATGAACGGTCGCCGAGAAGGGGCGAGTCTAAAAAGCAAGACAAGCAAGTCAGAGATGATTACGAAAGGAAAAGGAAAGAACTTCTGAATCAGTTGACCGAGAAATTGAGCGGCATTCTGTTGGGAGAGAAAATTCCGCTGGAGATCTGTAATTCCGAAACCACCGAAATCATCATCCCCGCCAACAAAAAGATCACCAAGACCTTGTTGAAGAAACTTGCTAACAACTACGATCGTCTTTTAATGCAGCCCTCGCCGATTCGGGACAAAATCTTCGAGATCATTGAGCCCTTCAAGCCAAAGTTCGAGGATTTGAAAAATAAGCGGGACGAGGCGTTGGATCGGGAAGAATCTGGGGGCGAGGAAGAGGAGACCGGCGTTGTGAAGTCCGTCAAAGTCTTCATTGCTTCCAAGCGCAAGCTCTCTGTGGGAGACAAGATGGCGGGGCGCCACGGCAACAAGGGAGTGGTGGCGCAGATTGTGCCCGAAGAAGACATGCCTTTCTTGGCAAACGGAACTCCGGTGGACATCGTGCTCAATCCTTTAGGCGTGCCTTCCCGAATGAACGTCGGCCAGGTGTTGGAGACTCATTTGGGTTGGGCGGCCAAAATCCTCGGCGTGAGTTTTGCGACGCCCATTTTTGACGGCATTAAGGAAAAGGGTGAAGAAAAGGAGAATGAGAAAAAGAAGCCGCTCCATAATCTTTTGAGAAAATGGAAGGACGAGAGTTTGTCCGTTGCTTCGAGGCAAAAGGAGTTGGAAAAGTTGAGAGAAAAATTGAGAAAATACGGCGTCCGCGATTATTTGAAAGCGGCCGAAGACTTGGTCCAAGAGAAAGACGGCGTCGCTTGGGATTTCGGGATGGCTTCCTCGTCGAGCAACGGTTCCGCCGACAGAAAGAAAAAAAGAGGTTGCTCACTTGTCAAAGAGGACGGCAAAGCGGTTCTTTACGACGGCCGAACGGGAGAGCGATTTAATCAAGAGGTCGTCGTGGGGTACATATACATGCTGAAGTTGGGGCATTTGGTGGCTGACAAAATTCACGCTCGGGCCGTTGGACCCTACTCGCTGGTGACGCAGCAGCCCTTGGGCGGCAAGGCGCAATACGGCGGGCAACGGTTTGGGGAAATGGAAGTCTGGGCGATGGAAGCTTACGGAGCGGCTCACGCATTGCAGGAATTGATCACGGTAAAGTCGGACGACGTTCAGGGGCGAACCGACATCTACGCAAGCGTCGTCAACGGGAACAATTCGTTGAACGCCAGCGTGCCTGAATCGTTTAACGTGTTGGTCAAGGAAATCCAGTCCTTGGGCATGGACGTGCAAGTTGGCTATGTTCGCGGCCGGGAAAGATCGAGTTTGCCGTCCCTTGCTGCGTCGCCAACTTTGGATTTAGAACCGGAAGAGCCGCACAGGATTTTATAGGCATTCGAAGAATCAGAATTTCCGATCCAGAAAAAATGATCAAAACAAAGGAAACCGTTCGCGAGTTGTTAGGTCTTGGCCCCGTCAACTCGGTTGACCACGTCACTATATCCGTTGCCTCGCCGGATTCGATTCGTTCCTGGTCCAAAGGGGAAATCAAGAATCCGGAAACCATTAACTACCGCACCTTCCGTCCTGAAAAAGGCGGGTTGTTTTGCGAGCGCATCTTTGGGCCGCAAAAGGATTGGGAATGCTCCTGCGGCAAGTATAAGAGAATTAAACACCGCGGTGTGGTCTGCGACCGCTGCGGCGTCGAGGTCGTTCAATCCAGAGTGCGTCGGGAGCGGATGGGACACATCGAGTTGGCCGTGCCTGTTTCCCACATCTGGTTTTTCAAATGCATGCCTTCCCGCATCGGTTTGATGCTGGATATGACTGCGCGCGACCTCGAGCGGGTGATTTACTACGAAGATTACCTGGTGCTTGATCCGATGTCCACGGATTTGGAGAAACATCAACTGCTGACCGTGGATGAGTATCAGGAAAAGCGGGACGAATACGGCGCCGACGCCTTCGTGGTTGAGATGGGAGCCCCGGCAATCAGAAAGGCCTTAGCCCAAGTTGATCTGCCCGGCGGAATCGAAAAGATGCAGCAAGAAATGGCTGAAACCCGAAGCAAGCAAATCCGAAAGAAACTGGCCAAACGAATCCGTATTTTTCAAGGCTTCCACAATTCCCACAGCAAGCCGGAATGGATGATTCTGACAATTTTGCCTGTGATTCCTCCAGACCTGCGGCCGCTGGTGCCTTTGGAAGGCGGTCGCTTTGCAACCTCCGATTTGAACGACCTTTACCGGCGCGTCATCAACCGCAACAACCGACTCAAAAATTTAATCGGGCAGAAAACGCCGGAGGTTATCATCCGCAACGAAAAGCGGATGCTTCAGGAAGCGGTCGACGCTCTGTATGACAACGGGCGGCGCGGCAGAGCCGTGTCGGGAGCGGGAAACCGCCCCCTAAAATCTTTGAGCGATATCCTCAAAGGAAAAAGCGGCCGCTTTCGGCAAAATCTCCTGGGAAAACGCGTCGATTATTCGGGCCGTTCGGTCATTGTGATCGGCCCGGAGCTAAAGCTCCACCAATGCGGCCTGCCCAAAAAGATGGCTTTGGTTCTCTTTGAGCCGTTTATCATCCGGCGTTTGAAGGATCAGGGTTACGTCCATACCGTCCGATCCGCCAAAAGGCTCATTGAACGGCAACCTCCCGAAGTCTGGGATATTTTGGAAGAAGTGACCAACGGGCATCCCGTGCTTTTGAATCGGGCGCCGACATTGCACCGCTTATCCATTCAGGCATTTGAGCCGGTTCTCATTGAAGGAGAGGCCATTCGAGTGCATCCCTTAGTTTGCACCGCCTTTAACGCCGACTTTGACGGCGACCAAATGGCCGTCCACGTTCCCCTTTCCATCGAAGCGCAAATGGAGGCGCGGTTTTTGATGATGGTGCCCAACAACATCTTCAATCCCTCCAACGGACGCCCCATTATGACGCCGACTCAGGACATTACCTTAGGTTGCTACTATCTAACCGCCGACGAGGATGTGAAAAACCAAAAGAAGCGGCTAAGTCGGCACAAGTTGTCCGATTATTTGAAAGCCAAGGCCAACAAAGAAAGAGCCAATCGCTTGAAGTTGTTTGCTTCTAAGGAAGAAGCTGTTTTCGCTTATGAAGACGGCGCGCTAGCCCTGCACGATTGGATTGAACTGCGAAACCCGGATTTTGGAAGGCAAACGGTTTTTGGAGACAAAGACAGAAAAACTATCGAGACCACCGTAGGTCGCGTGATCTTCAGCGAAATTTGGCCGGCCGAGCTGGGTTTTCCTAATCAAGTGGTCGACAAGAACAAACTCGGCGATCTTATCTGGCACTGTTACAGAAAGTGCGGCCCCAGACGAACCGTAGAAATCCTTGACCAGTTAAAAGAGGTCGGTTTCCGGGAAGCCACCAGATCCGGTGCTTCCATCGGGATTGACGACATGATCGGCCCGGAAAAAAAGAAAAAGCACATCGCCGACGCCGAGAAGAAAATTGACAAAATCAAAAAGCAGTATGAACGGGGCGTGATTACTTCTGGCGAGCGCTACAACCAGACCATCGACGCTTGGACCAATTGCACCGATCAAATTGCCGAAGCGATGTTCGACACCTTGCGCCAGAATCAAAATAAAGACGAGTACAATCCCATTTGTCTGATGGTGGATTCCGGGGCTCGGGGCAACCGTCAACAAGTGCGGCAGCTGGCCGGTCTTCGCGGCCTGATGGCCAAACCTGGTTCCGGCGATATTATTGAACGCCCCATCCTGGCCAACTTTCGCGAAGGCCTCTCCGTGCTGGAATACTTCATTTCCACCAACGGCGCCCGCAAAGGACTGGCAGACACCGCCTTGAAAACCGCCGACTCCGGCTACATGACCCGAAAACTGGTTGACGTCGCCCAAGACGTCATCGTGCGGGAAGAGGATTGCGGCACCATTAGCGGCATCAAAGTCAGAGCCATTTACGAAAGAGGAGATGAAGTCGTCAAACTAAGCGAACGGCTAATTGGCCGCATTTCCTGCGACGACGTCCGGGCGCCGGACGATCAGAAAAACGTCCTCGTCAAAGCCAACCAAGAAATCACCGAAGGATTGGCGGACAAAATTGACGACCATGGCATTGAAGAAGTAAAAATTCGCTCCGTGTTGACTTGCGAAAGCAAACGCGGCATTTGCCAGATGTGCTACGGCATCAACCTGGCGACTGGAAAATTGGTGAAAGAAGGCGAGGCTGTCGGCATTATTGCCGCGCAATCTATTGGCGAGCCCGGCACGCAGCTGACCATGAGAACCTTCCACATCGGCGGCGTGGCTTCCGTGACTTTTGCCGACCCCGAAATCAAGGCGGAAAATCCCGGCAAAGTGATCTATAAAGACATCCGCAAGGTCGATCTGGAAGATGGAAACAGCATCGTCCTCAACAAACACGGAAGTGTCGTTATTGTTGATGAGGAAGGCCGGGAGTTGGAATCCTATCCCGTCGTGGTTGGCGCCGTAATTTCCGTGCGAGACGGAGAGACGGTCGAGAAGGAGCAAACCTTCGTTCAATGGGATCCTGACTGGGTGCCGATCCTTTCAGAACAACGAGGGAAGGTGGAATTTGAGGACATCATTGAAGGAGTCACCATGAAGCGGGAGGTCAACGAGGCCACGGGACAGGAAGCGATGGTGATCATTGACCACAAGGGAGACTTGCATCCACAGATTAAAATTTTAAACAACAAAGGCGAACCTCTCGCCAACTATTCGATTCCTTCCGATGCCAACATCATGGTAAAGGAAAGGAGAAAAATTCCGGCAGGATCTCTGCTGGCAAGGATACCTCGCCGCAAAACCTCAAAGACCAAGGACATTACCGGCGGTCTGCCCCGAGTGGCGGAATTGTTTGAAGCCAGACGTCCCAAAGACCCAGCGAAGATTTCCAAAATCAGAGGCGTGGTTAAATTCGGCCCCATTGTTCGCGCCAAGCGATGCGTAATTGTTTCTGATGAAGACACCGGCAAAGGAGAGGAACACTTAATTTCAATGGGCAAGCACGTGATTGTTTTCGAGGGGGACACCGTGAAAAAAGGACAACAACTCACCGAAGGGTCGATTGATCCGCACGAGATGTTGGAAGTTTGCGGTCCCTTAGAGCTTCAGGAGCATTTGGTGAACCAAGTTCAGGAAGTCTATCGCCTGCAGGGGGTGACCATCAACGACAAGCACGTCGAAGTTATTGTCCGGCAAATGTTGCAGAAAGTGCGAATTCCAGATGGGAAAGAGGAAGAGAATCCCGCCGGCGACACTATGTTTCTGCCCGGTGAGGAAGTTGAGAAGTTAACTTTCGAGCAAGAGAATCAGCGCGTGCAGGAGTTGGGCGGAAAGCCCGCACAGGGAGAGCCGGTTTTGTTGGGCATCACTAAGGCGTCAGTGCAGACCGAGAGTTTTCTGAGCGCGGCTTCTTTCCAGGACACTACTCGAGTGTTGACCGAGGCGGCGACGCTGGGAAAGAAAGATTATCTTCGAGGATTTAAAGAAAACGTCATTATGGGGCACATCATTCCCGCTGGCACCGGCTACCCGGATTATCGAAACATTCAGGTTGAATACTTGGCGGATCCGTCGCTTTTGGAAGAGCAAGCCGAAGAGGAAGAGGAGCAAGAAGCCTTATTGGGGAAGACCCTCGCCGGTTGAGTGGAGAAAAATTGCAATGGCTTCCAATTTTTTTTTCGAATAATCTGTTGCGTTGGAAATTAATTTTGGTATTATCCGCTTTCCATTTTGTCGAAATGAGGTTTTGAAGGGGTTTTTGTCACTGAATTAGAGCAACAATGCCGACTATCAATCAACTTGTGCGCAAGGGACGCAGGCAGATTCGGCTCAAGTCGAAGTCGCCGGCTTTGGACAGTTGTCCGTTTCGTCGGGGCGTCTGTGTTCAGGTGATGACCAGGATGCCGAAGAAACCGAATTCCGCGATGCGCAAAGTAGCCAAAGTTCGGTTGACGAATGGTTATGAAGTAATCGCCTATATTCCCGACGAGGGGCATAACTTGCAGGAGCATTCAATCGTCCTTGTGAAGGGAGGGCGCGTCAAAGATTTGCCCGGCGTGCGTTATCACATCGTGCGTGGAGCTTTGGATGCCGGCAGAGTGGAAAAACGACGCCAAAGTCGTTCCAAGTACGGGGTTAAACGCCCCAAGGAAAAGAAGGAGAAGAAATAGTCGTCATCGTTCTGCATTATTGGATTTTATGTCACGTCGTCGACAAGCGGTAAAAAGAAGTGTGGTTCCGGATGCGCAGTACGACAGCGATCTGGTAGCGAAGCTCACGAATGTAGTGATGGTCAAAGGAAAAAAGACAGTGGCGGAAAAGGTAGTCTACGGTGCTTTTGATGCCGTGGCAAAACGGAAGGCTAGTCCGAATCCGCTGGAAATTCTGCAACGGGCGGTGGATAATGTGAAGCCGCGTTTAGAAGTGAAGCCGCGGCGTGTAGGCGGGGCAACTTATCAGGTGCCGATGGAGGTTCCTCCGGACCGACAAAACGCCTTGGCGTTGCGTTGGTTGGTCAAATTTGCCGGCGCAAGAAAAGGAGTTCCTATGAGGCAGGCATTAGCGGGAGAAATTCTGGATGCTTACCGAGGTCAAGGGTCTGCGATTCGGCGGCGGGACGAAGTACATAAAATGGCCCAATCCAATAAAGCATTTGCACATTTTCGTTGGTAAAATTATCCTATTCAAATTGCCCCGAGTCGTTCGGCAAAACGGGGCATTTTTATTTTCTTAATCTAGTGACTTCGTTTCCCCAACCATTGTCTCCGGCCAATTCGCCCAACCGCGAGTATCCCATGGAACAGACGCGGAACATTGGCATTGCGGCGCATATTGACGCGGGAAAGACCACCACTACGGAAAGGATCCTTTTCTATACAGGGTTGATTCGTCGAATGGGCGAGGTGCACGACGGCAACACGGTGACGGATTGGATGGAGCAGGAAAGGGAAAGGGGCATCACGATTACAGCGGCCGCCATCACTTGTTTTTGGACACAAAGACGGGACGGCACGCTGAAGAGTTTTGAAGGGGTGCCTTTCAAAGTCAATATCATTGATACTCCGGGCCACGTCGATTTCACTGCTGAAGTCGAACGATCCATGCGAGTTTTGGACGGCGCCGTAGCAGTGTTTTGCGGTGTCGCCGGGGTGCAACCGCAGTCGGAAACCGTGTGGCGACAAGCAACTAAGTACAACGTGCCTCGGATTGCGTTTGTCAATAAAATGGATCGGATCGGCGCCAATTTCGACGGCGCCGTGGAAGAAATGCGTTGCAAACTTGGCGCCTACGCTTACCCGGTCATTATTCCGATCGGCAGCGAGGATCACCTCAATGGTGTTATTGACGTGGTGAGCCAAAAGGCGATTGTCTACGATGATTCTGACCCATTGGGAGTGGAGTATTCCGTGGTTGCCCTCACCGAAGACCAGGAAATACGCGCTCAATCTGCCAGGGATCAACTCATTGCCGCAGTGGCGGATAAGGATGAGGCGATTGCGGAGTTGGTCATCGAGGATCGGCCAATCGAACCGTCCGCGTTGAAGGCGGCGATCCGCCGGTTAACCTGCGGATTAGAGTTAGTGCCCGTCATAGGAGGCTCGGCCTTTAAGAAGAAAGGTATTCAACCATTGATGGACGCCATCATTGATTATTTGCCTTCTCCATTGGATATTCCGCCAATGAAAGGGCATCCGGCGAGCAGGCTTAGAGACTCTGTCGAAATTGCGTCGGACGATGGCCAGGAGTTCTGCGGTCTGGCATTTAAGTTGTGGACAGACTCGTTTGTTGGGAAATTGGTCTTTTTCCGTGTCTATCGAGGATTGCTCAAAAAAGGGAGCGCCGTTTTGAATGCCCGAACTGGGCGGAGGGAGCGAATTAACCGCTTGTTGCTGATTCAAGCGGAGAAGCGCATTGACGTGGAAACGATTTATTCAGGAGACATTGCCGCAATCGTCGGGGTGCGAAACGTGGCTACCGGTCACACCCTTTGTAGCCAAAAAACTCCGATCCTGCTGGAACCGCCCACTTTTCCAGAACCAGTTATCTCGATGGCGATTGAACCGCGCACAACTGCGGATCGCGAAAAATTGAGTGCAGGACTGCGACGACTGACAGACGAAGATCCGACCTTCAAATGCTATACCAACGATGAAACCGGACAGCAGATCATCTCCGGAATGGGCGAGCTTCATCTCGAAATCATTCGCTCCCGATTGCTCAAAGAGTCCAAAGTGGACGCGAATACAGGCGCGCCGCAAATCGCTTATCGAGAGACCGTCACCCAATCGGCCAAAGGGGAAGGAAAGTTCATTCGGCAATCTGGGGGCAAAGGACAATACGGCCACGTAGAAATTGTCATGGAACCGAATCGGGCCGGGCGAGGGCTTGAAATCGAGAACAAGATTATTGGCGGAGTGATTCCCAAGGAATTTCTTCCTGCCGTCGTTGCCGGGCTGAAAGAATCGGCCTCTGGCGGCGTTTTGGCCGGTTATCCGATGGTCGATCTCAAACTTTCCATTGTGGGCGGGTCTTCTCACGAAGTGGATTCTAGCGAGCTTGCCTTCAAGATGGCCGCAATTTTTGCTTTCAAAAATGCGTCGAAAAGTGCGAGCGTGATTCTTTTGGAGCCGGTGATGAATGTGGAAGTGAACGTTCCGGAAGAATATCAAGGAGATATTCTTGGAGATTTCAACCGCCGCCGAGGCAGGATTTTGAGCATTGATTCAAAACCTCGCATCGCAATCCTTCATGCCGAAGTCCCGCTTGCGGAAATGTTCGGCTATTCAACGGCGGTGCGCTCTCTTTCCAAAGGCCGAGCTTCTTATTCTATGGAGCCGGTCAAATTCGAACAGGTGCCGGCAAGCGTCTTGTCGTCAATTTTGGATACCGGAGACAACCTGCCGCTTGGGGATAGCTTTCAGAGTTAGCTTTGGAGAACAAAATGCCAGAACAACGAATTCGAATCAGGTTGAAGGCTTATGATCATCGTGTTGTGGATCAGTCGGCCGGCGAGATCGTGGACACGGTTAAGCGCTCGGGATCCCAAGTTGCCGGGCCGATACCGTTGCCCACGCGAATTGAGCGTTTCACAGTGACGCGCTCTCCTCATGTGGACAAAAAATCGCACGAAACCTTTGAGCAAAGAACGCACAAACGGTTGATCGACATTCTGGATCCTACGGCCAAGACCGTCGATGAATTAAAGAAACTTAACCTCCCGGCGGGAGTTGATATCACAATCAAAATATAGCTATGATTGGTCTGCTGGGAAAAAAATTGGGGCAAACCCAAGTCTATGATAATGAGGGCAACTTGGTCTGCGTTACCGTGGTGCAGTGCGGTCCTAACAGAGTTTTGCAGTGCAAGACCGAGGAGACAGACGGATACAGCGCGGTTCAATTGGGCTTTGGATCCCAAAAACCGCATCGGGTTAACAAACCGTTGAAGGGACATTTCCGTAAACATCGCGCCGAGTTGTGCCGGAAAATTAAAGAATTTCGGAACTTTGCCCTCTCCGTTAAACCGGGCGACGAAGTGAAGCCGGGGGATTGTTTTTCGGTAGGTGATTTTGTCGATGCGGTGGGAACTACTAAAGGCCGGGGCTTTCAGGGAGTTATGAAACGGCATGGATTCAGCGGAGGACGCGCATCGCATGGCGCCAAAGGCTGGAAGCGCCGTCCGGGCTCGGTTGGACAAGGAGCAACGCCGGGCTACGTCCGCAAAGGCCAACCTATGCCGGGGCACATGGGGGAAGTGCGGCGTACTGTTCAAAATTTGAAAGTGATGCGAATCATGGAAGATGAGAACGTGTTGTTGGTAAGCGGAGCTATTCCGGGATCTGCGGGAGACTACGTGATAATTCGCGGAGCGAAGAAAAAACAAAGGACAAGGCCGTCCGCCTAGCGCGTAAAGGGATTGCATCGTGAATATCAAAATTAAAAGTGTCTCCGGTTCCGAAGGCGGCGAATATGAGGTACGGTTTGAACTCATTGCCGATGGGCGAGGAACGCAGGCGGTTCATGAAGCGGTTGTCGCCTATACCGCTGCGCAAAGGAGTGGAACGGCCTGCACCAAAACCGTTGCGGAAGTGGCTGGTTCAGGGCGCAAACCGTGGCGCCAAAAAGGCACTGGACGCGCGCGCGCCGGCTATGTTCGATCCCCTATTTGGCGAGGCGGCGGAGTTGTTTTTGGCCCGAAACCCCGAAGTTTTCGGAAAAAGATTTCCAAAAAAACCAAACGTTTGGCTCTAAAAAAGGCGATGAGCGAACGGTTGAAGGATGGAGACGTTCAAATAGTGGATTCGTTTGGTTTCGAGAAACCAAGCACCAAAGCATTCCTAAACATATGTGCCGTTCTAGGGCTTGACGGCACCATTTTGGTTGTGACGGATTCTAAGGATGAAAATCTAATTCTCTCAGCGAGAAATGTTCCTTATGCCGAAGTTACTTTGGCGTCGACTTTGAATACCTACGAGGTGCTAAAATGCGATCATCTGGTATTTACCCGGGCCGCATTTGAAGTGGTGGACAATCGTCTCATAGAAAAAGGAGCGGAGGCATAACTATGAATGCTTTTGACATCGTCAAAATGGTTTGGATCACAGAGAAAGGCACGTTGCTCTCCGATCAGCAAAACCAATACGCCGTGGTTGCCGACCGGCGGGCGAATAAAATTCAAATTCGGCAGGCAGTGGAAGAGTTGTTCAAAGTCAAGGTGTTGAGCGTGAACACGATGAACATGCGGGGCAAGGCTCGCCGCCGCCGGACGCACCAAGCGGGCAAGTGTCCGGATTGGAAAAAAGCGATAGTGACTCTAAAAGAAGGAGATAAGATTGATCTCACATAAAGCAGAGGGAGGCAAAAAGTTATGGCTATAAAATCATTCAAACCGTTGACGCCGGCCAGGCGTTTTTTGACGGTGGAATCCTTTGCTGGCATTACTAAGAAAAAGCCGGAAAAACGTCTCACCACGACGAGAAAGAAGACCGGCGGGCGCAATTGCTACGGCCGGATTACGGCTCGGGCGATCGGCGGCGGCCATAAGCAGAAAATTCGCAACGTGGACTTCCGTCGCCAAAAACATGGTATCGAGGCCTCTGTAATCGCCATTGAATACGATCCCATCCGGTCCGCCAGATTGGCGTTAGTGCAATATGTCGATGGAGAGAAACGATATATTATTGCGCCGGAGGGCGTCAAAGTAGGGGGTAAGGTGATGAGTGGCGCTGGCGCTCCCAAGAAAGTAGGATGCGCGATGCCGTTGTCTGAAATTCCCGTCAGTTCCAGTATTCATAGCATTGAGTTAGTTCCCGGCAAAGGCGGCCAGGTAGTTCGGAGCGCTGGCGCTTTTGCGACGCTGATGTCGTTTGATTCCGGATATGCGCAGGTAAAACTCCCTTCGGGAGAGATCCGCAAGTTTCATGGAAAGTGCCAAGCCACTATCGGCGCCGTAGGCAACAGCCAACATGAAAATGTTGTGTTGGGAAAGGCTGGGCGAGCCCGTCATTTAGGGCGCAGACCTTTGACTCGGGGAGTTTCTCGAAATCCAGTCGACCATCCGAATGGGGGCGGGCAAGGGCAGTCGAAAAGCGGCGGCGGCCGGCAACATCTAGTGTCCCCTTGGGGTCTGTTGGCCAAAGGATATAAGACACGGAATCAACACAAAACTTCCAACCGTTTCATTTTGGTTCGGCGGGATGGTCGTCCAATGAAGCGCAAATAATATTGGTTATGGGACGTTCGATCAAAAAAGGGCCGTTTGTGGATGAGTCTCTTCTTAAAAAGATCGCTAAGATAAACGAAGTGGGAGTGAAGAAGCCGATCAAGACTTGGTCGAGGCGGTCGATGATTACACCGGATTTTGTCGGCCACACTTTTAACGTTCACAATGGGAAGGTTTTTCATCCGGTTTTTGTTACGGAAAACATGGTGGGGCATCGGTTGGGCGAGTTTTCGCCGACGAGGGCCTTCCGCAAGCACGGTTCGCATACTGCCAAAGTAACGAAGTAGCCATGAAAGTTCAGGCCATTACCCGCAACGTTCGAATGTCGGCGCAAAAGGTGCGCGAAGTTGTTCGCCAAATTCAAGGGATGAACGCTTTGCAGGCGGTTGCGGTTCTCTCTGCCGTGCCTCGGAAATCGGCGCGGATCGTGGAGAAGACCTTGAAGTCGGCAATTGCCAATGCGGAAAACAACAACAATATGAAGCCGGAAGGGCTGATTGTGCGGGAGGCGGTTGCTGGACAAGCGAGATCGTTGAAGCGGTTTGTTCCCAAGGCGCGGGGTTCGGCCGGCCCGATCCTGAAACGCAGTTGTCATGTGAAGATTGTGGTGTCCGATTAATTAGAGTTAGAACATGGGGCAAAAAACAAATCCAATTGGCCTGCGCATTGCCGTGAACCGGGATTGGCGTTCGAAGTGGTATGCCGACAAACGAGACTTCATGGAGTTGCTGGCTGAGGACTGTCGGATTCGCGACATTCTGAAGTCGAAACTGGAGGCGGCCTCAGTGCCCAAAATTCAAATTGAGCGGGCGGCCACCCGTTGCCGGGTCACAATCTTCACTGCGAGGCCCGGAGTCGTGATTGGCCGCAAAGGCGCTGAAATCGACAAATTGAAGGAAGAAATTTCGTTGCTGACGGGGAAGGAAATTTATGTAGATATTCAGGAGATCAAAAAACCTGAACTGGACGCTCAACTGGTTGCCGATAACGTCTGCCTGCAACTAGAGCGCCGGATTGCTTTTCGGCGAGCGATGAAAAAAGCTGTCCAAACCACCATGGATTTTGGCGCCGAAGGCATCAAAATTCGATGCGCTGGCCGTCTTGGAGGCTCCGAATTGGCGCGCGTCGAATCTTATTTGGAAGGGCGGGTGCCCCTGCATACCTTGCGTGCCAACATTGATTATGGTTTTTCGGAGGCAAAGACGCTGTACGGGGTTTTGGGAGTCAAGTGTTGGATTTGCAAAGGAGAAATGGACGTGTTGTCGGAAACGCGGCCCGCGGCGGCAAGTTCGTCGTTTCTTGGTTAATTTAGTGAGGAAAAAGAAAACGGGAGAGTTTGTATGCCTTTAATGCCGTCCAGAGTGAAGTATCGGAAGATGCAGCGGGGAAGTCGATCGGGAATCGCCCGGCGCGGCGCGGCGGTTGCCTTTGGCGAGTTCGGGTTGCAAGCACTGGGGCGATGTTGGCTCAACAACAAACAGATCGAAGCCGCCCGCATTGCCGTCACCCGCAACATGAAGCGGCGGGGCAAAGTTTGGATTCGTGTATTTCCGGATAAAAGCTACACCAAAAAACCTTTGGAAACTCGAATGGGAAAAGGCAAAGGCCCTGTGGAAGGCTGGGTTGCGGTGATTCGGCCGGCGATGATTCTTTTTGAGATTGACGGGGTGTCTGAAAGTTTGGCGCGCGAGTCCTTGCGATTGGCAGCGGCCAAGTTGCCCATGCGAACTAAGTTCATTGCACGACATAAGTTAAGTTAATCGTCATGCCGCTAAAAATGTCAGATTTGCGCGATCTCTCACCGGTAGAATTAAGCGCCAAGAATCGAGATGCCCGCCAAGAGCTTTTTAACCTGCGCTTACAGAAAGCCAGCAGCCAGCTGGAAAAACCGTCTCGCCTGCGAGATTTGCGCCGAGACATTGCCCGGATTGAAACTCAAATGTCCATTCTTCGCCGCCAATCAAAGAGCAAAATTTAACATTAACTAGCTATGGCAGAAACTTCAGCAAAACGGGGACACCGCAAAGAGCGTGTAGGAGAAGTGATCTCAGACCGAATGAATCGGACGATTATTGTTCGAGTCCGAAGGCGTATTCGCCATCCTCGCTATAAGAAAGTCGTTACGTTGTTCAGCCGATGCTATGCGCACGATGAACAAGAACGGGCAAAAGTTGGAGACCAAGTTCGGATTCTAGAAACGAGGCCTCTTTCCAAAACAAAATGTTGGCGGTTGGTTGAAGTTTTAAGTTCAAAATCCGCCGCTTAAAACAATAGAAAGAGCGAAAGAAAAATGCTTCAACTACGCAGTTTATTAAACGTGGCTGATAACACCGGCGCCAAAAAAGTGGCGGCGATTGGCGTTTTGGGGCAGGGGAGGCGGGTGGCTCGCGTCGGCGACGTCATCAAGGCGCACGTCAAAGAAGCCTCTCCTGATGGAACCGTCAAGAAGGGAGAAGTGGTGAACGCCGTCGTTGTGAGGACAAAACGATCCATTCGTCGAAATGACGGTTCGTATCTTCGTTTTGATTCCAACGCAATTGTGATCATCAACAAAGATAAAAATCCACGGGGAACGCGCATATTCGGTCCCGTTGCCCGGGAACTTCGAGAGAGAAAGTTTACGAAAATCGTCTCTCTCGCCCCGGAAGTTATTTGAGATTATGCCGACAAAACTTCATGTAAAAAGAGGCGATGAGGTAGTCGTCTTGTCCGGTACCGAAAAAGGAAAGCGCGGAAAAATTATCGCAGTGTTTCCCAAGACCGGACGGGGAATTGTTGAAGGGGTGAAATTGATCAAAAAACACGTTCGGAAAAATCAGCAGTATCCCGAGGGGGCCATACTGGAACGAGAGGGAACGATTCATCTTTCAAACTTAATGTTAGCGGAGAAATTTGACGCTCGAGCGGCGAAGCGCGAGCGAAAGAGCGAAAGTGTTGGATGAAACCGAGACTTTATCAGAAATATGTCGACGGCGTGGCGCCTCAGCTAAAAAAGGACAGCAAGTACGTCAATATTCACCAGATTCCAAAATTGGAGAAGATCGTGGTCAACATGGGAGTCAGCTCCACTCTGGAAAAAGGCGCGCTGGAGGATGCCGCGCGGGATTTGGCCTTGATTACCGGGAGAAAGCCGGTGCTTTGCCGCGCCAAAAAAAGCGTGTCGAACTTCAAACTGCGAGCCGGGCAGCCCATAGGTTGCCGTGTGACTTTGCGACGAGAGATGATGTATGAGTTTTTCGATCGGCTGGTCACCGCGGCTTTGCCACGCATCCGAGACTTTCGCGGTATTCCAAGCAAGTCTTTTGACGGGCGCGGAAATTACTCCCTTGGCATATCGGACCAAACTATCTTTCCCGAAATCGACCTCGACAAAGTAAGACGAACACAGGGAATGGACGTGACGGTGGTCACTACGGCGAACACGGATCAAGAAGCCCGCAAATTGTTGAAACTAATGGGCATGCCCTTTGCATAAACGGAGATTTTTGATATGGCGAAAAAATCCTGGATTGAGCGAAACAAAAAGAAAGCGGCGGCGGTGAAAAAGTATGCCGAGCGTCGAGCCGAATTGAGAAGCAAGCGCGATTACGAAGGACTGAGCCGACTGCCTCGAAACGCCAGTCCGACTCGCTTGGTGAATCGTTGTAATGTCACCGGACGACGGCACGGATACTTCAGGAAATTCGGCTGCTCTCGTCTGATGTTTCGGAAAATGGCGCTAGCCGGATTGATTCCCGGCGTAACAAAAGCAAGTTGGTAGAAAGTATGGATCCGATTGCCAATATGTTAACCAGTATACGGAATGCAAATTCCGTATTATTGCCCAAAGTGGAGGTGCCTCACTCCAAATTGAAGGAAGGAATTGCCGCAATGCTTGTGCGGGAAGGATACATTCAGCAGTATCAGGTGTCCGGCCAGAAAAAGAAACAAATCTCAATAACCCTCAAATATAATAAAGGCCGGCGCGGAGTGATTGTCGGGATCAAGCGAATCAGCCGCCCCGGTTTACGCTGTTATGCGGGGGCTCGGGAAATTCCGCGGGTTTTAGGAGGGATGGGAATCTCGATTCTTTCCACTTCTCGCGGTGTGATGACCGGAAGCGATGCGAAGAAACAAAATATCGGCGGAGAAGTCCTCTGTCATGTTTGGTGACGATTAACGATATGTCGAGAATTGGAAAAATGCCGATTCCCTTGCCCGATAAAGTCAAGGTAGCCATTGACGGCCGCTTAATAAATGTTGAAGGGCCGAATGGAAAGTTGCATTGGGAAGCACCCGGCCGCACGACTGTTTCCGTAAAGGAAAATAGTGTTATTGTGGAACGGGAGGGCGACGATAAAGAGGCAAAGTCCCAGCACGGTTTGACTCGTTCCTTGGTGAATAACATGGTAATCGGCGTTTCTCGAGGATTTGTCAAAGAATTGGAAATACAAGGTGTCGGCTTCAAAGCGGCTGCCAAAGGCCGGGAGATTGAACTGAGTCTGGGATACTCTCATCCGATCCGCTACTTGATTCCTGAAGGCGTCAAGGTGTCCATTGCGGAAGGGACGAGCGTCAAAATTGAGGGCGCGGATAAGCAAGCCGTGGGCAGAACAGCTGCCGAAATTCGGAATTTTTATCCGCCGGAACCTTACAAAGGCAAAGGCATTCGGTATAAAGACGAGCGCGTTATCCGCAAAGAAGGCAAGACCGTGCAGTAAACAAATTGGGCAATGGGAAACTTTATAGGGAAGAAATGAAAACAAAAAAACGAATGCAGCTAGTGCGACGGCGACGATTTCGCATTCGGAAAAAGATTTCTGGAACGGACGAAAGGCCGCGGATGAGTGTTCGATTTACGGAAAGAAACGCCTACGTGCAGTTTATTGACGACACAGCCGGCGCCACTTTAGCAGCTGTTTCCTCCGTTAGCCAACGGGCCAAATCCAAAGACAAACTCTGCGCCAATGTGAAAAGCGCAGAAGTGTTGGGGGATTTGGCGGCCTCCGTCGCCAAAGAAAAGGGAATTACCGTTGTGGTTTTCGACCGGAGCGGCGCCCGTTATCATGGAAAGGTCAAAGCGCTGGCTGAAGCGGCCCGAGCCGGCGGCCTTCAATTCTAAACTGAACAAGAATTTCTCGTGACAGAAACATTGGATACGAAAGAAAGCAACCTTTTCCCGAAGGCCGGCACAACGCAGCGTCCGGACTCTCCCTTTCGAGCGGGAGGCAATTTTCGTGGACAAAGCGGACGGGCAAGCGGTAATCGAGGGCGTCGCGATGGCCGCGCCCCAAGGGTTTCCGACAATAAAGAAGAATCAGAAATCGCGGAGAAAATAATTTTTATCAATCGCTCTTCCAAAGTGGTCAAAGGCGGCCGGCGGTTTAATTTTAGCGCTTTGATCGTTGCCGGCGACGGCAAAGGCAAAGTAGGTCTCGGCTTGGGCAAGGCCGGAGAAGTGGCCGACGCCATTCGGAAAGCGAGCGAAAATGCCAAACGCTCCATGGTTTCGGTTGCCTTGGCTGGAAATACCATCCCGCATCGAGTGAACACCTGTTTTGGAGGAGCGTCCATTATGCTTCGGCCGGCGTGTCCCGGAACTGGAGTCATTGCCGGCAAAGTCGTCCGCTCCGTGTTAGATTCGGCGGGAGTGAAGGATGTTTTGACAAAGTCGCTAGGTTCCAACAACGCGGCCAACGTGGCGAAAGCGACTTTAGCCGCTTTGACGGGGTTGAGGAGAAGAGTCGATATTTTTGCCGATCGAGGAGTGGGAGTGTCCTCGCCGAAGTCGGCGTCCCGAACTTTCGTTCATGATAAAACAGCCGGAGTCCAAGGAGAAGCGCCCGAAGCCGATTCATCGGCAGAGATTGCAGCTACTGACACTCCATCACCGGCAAACGAAGAGACTGCACTTGAATAAATCCCATGCGCTTACATGATCTAAAACCACGTCCGGGAGCGAAACATCGACGGAAACGTCTTGGACACGGCGATTCGAGCGGACGCGGAAAGACCAGCGGGCGCGGACACAAAGGGCATCGCGCCCGTTCGGGAAGGGGTTTCCGTCCTGGATTTGAAGGAGGCCAGATGCCATTGATTCGGCGCTTGCCCAAGCGCGGATTCAGCAATGCCCGGCACACGACAGCTTATATCCCCGTCAATGTTGCGGCCTTGGAAGTTTTTCCCGAGGGAAGCGCTGTAGATGACGTTGCATTGCGAGCCGCTCGTTTGGCAAGTGGCCGTGCCTCTGGAATTAAAATCCTCGGCGACGGAGAGATTTCGAAAAAGTTAACCGTCAAAGTGCAAGCCTTCAGTGCCGTCGCTAAAGCGAAGATAGAAGCCGCCGGAGGAAAATGTGAAATCGTCCCGGCAACTCAACGGAAGAAGCCCAAACTCCAATCGTAAAAGAAGAACGGAAACCCATGCTGGCCGGCATTGCCAATACCTTTGCGAACTGCTTCAAAATCCCGGAGCTTAAGTTGCGCATCCTGTTCACTCTGTTTGTGTTAGCAGTGTGTCGTCTTATTGCGCTGATTCCGATCCCCGGTTTGGACGGAGCGGCCTTGTCCGAGTTTTTTGAACAAAACCAATCCAGCGAGAAGGGGTTGTTAGACATGTATAGCATGTTCACCGGCGGCGCCTTGAAACACTGCGGCATTGGCTCGCTTGGCATAATGCCTTATATTAGCGCTACCATTATTCTTCAATTGATGACGGCCGTCTTACCGGCTTTAAGCAAATTGGCGAGAGAAGAGGGCGGGCGAACCAAGATCATTCAATACGGCCGGTATTTGACGGTGATACTTTGCTTGGGACAAGGCTTCGTTATGGCTTTGGGCTGGGAGAATCCCGGCAAAATTTTTAACGGTTTTGACGGGGAACTCGTGCTTTCCGAGTCGCTTTGGTGGTATCGCTTTCAAACTGTTTTGATCCTCACCACCGGAACGCTTCTTTTGATGTGGCTTGGAGAACAGATTACCGAGCGAGGGATAGGCAACGGCATTTCGTTGGTTATTACCGTTGGCATTTTAGCGGAGATTCCCTGGGCTGTGCGCGATCTCTATTTGATGTTCAATCCGCCGGGGGAGATAGAATCTAGCCACAACCTTTTCCACGGGGTTGCTCTTGTGTTAATTTTGGTCGCCGTAGTGGCGGGAGTCATTGCCGTGACGCAGGCGCAGAGAAAAATCCCAGTGCAATACGCGCAGCGAGCTGTGGGCAGAAAGATTTATTCCGGCGGAAGTTCGTTTATGCCGTTGAGAGTGAACTACGCCGGCGTGATGCCGATTATTTTTGCCCAAGCAATTTTGATGTTTCCAGAAATGTTGTTTTTCAACCTCGGTAAAGTGACCGAGACCACGGTGTTTACAGATATTAGTCAACTAATCGCCCACGGTAGTCCGGGGTATATAATTTTGCAGGGGATGATGATCCTTTTCTTCTCCTATTTTTGGGTAGCGACTCAGTTTAACGAAATACAAATTGCCGATGATCTAAAGAAACATGGAGGGTATATTCCGGGAGTTCGGCCCGGGCAGGCCACCAGCGATTTTCTGCATCGAACCATGAGCCGCATCACTTTTGCGGGAGCGATCTTCCTCACTTTGATCGCGACCATGCCTATTATCTTAAACAATTTGTTGGACGTGCCGTTTAGCGTGGGCACTTTTTTCGGAGGCACGAGCATTTTGATCACGGTGGGCGTCATATTGGACACGATGCGGCAAATTGAGTCGCATTTATTAACCCGCCACTACGATGGATTTATGAAGAAAGGGCGGATCCGGGGGCGGTTTTAGTTCCTTTGGATTGCCTACATCGTTTTGCTTTCTTTTGCAGATTATGCTTGGCGCAAAAAAACAGAATCGCATTCAGGCGATGCGGGAAGCAGGAGCACTTGCGAACACGATTCTGAGGCAAGTGGCCGCTGCTGTTGAACCGGGGAGGACGACAAAGGAGTTGGACGAATTTGCCGCGGAACGAATGAGGTTTTATGGATGCAAAAGCGCTTTCTTGAGATACCAAAACTATCCGTGCAATATTTGCATCTCCGTGAACGAGGAAGTCGTTCATGGAATTGCGAGAGATAGGAGATTGTTGTTTGGAGATATTGTGAGTTTGGACGTGGGCATTCGATACGGCGGTTTTGTTGGAGATAACGCTCTGACGGTGGCCGTCGGCGGTTGCGGGGTCGAGGAGCAGAGGCTTTTGGATGTGACGGAGAAAGCGTTGTTCGAAGGAATTCACCGGGCTGTGGCGGGACGTAGAGTTTGCGAAATATCCCGGGCGGTGCAAAGTTGCGTCGAAGAACATGGAATGTCGGTAGTGCGAGAGTTTGTTGGTCACGGCGTGGGGCGATCGGTTCACGAAGAGCCGCAAATTCCGAATTTTTTTGTTGGCGGCAAGTCGCCAAAATTAAAAGCCGGGATGACGCTTGCTATCGAGCCAATGGTCAATTTAGGATCGGATCAGGTGAAAATGCTTTCGGATGGTTGGACGGTTTTGACGCAGGATGGCCAGCCTTCGGCTCATTTCGAGCATACTGTCTTGGTGACCGATGGCGAGCCAGAAATTTTAACATGCCCGGAGAACATGCCATCAGTGTTGAAGGATCGGTTGTTGAATTAATGCCTAACCATCGTTGTCGAGTGAGAATGCCCAATGGTCATCATATTGTGGCTCGCCTGTCGAGCGAACTGAGATTGGCTTTCGTCCGGGTAAACGCTGGAGATCGAGTCAAAGTGACCATATCACCGTTTGATCTGTCAAAGGGTACGATTATGAAACATATACCAAGCTGAAAGTATGAAAGTCAAAACTTCCGTCAAGAAATTATGCGAGCATTGCCGAATCATTCGGCGCAAGGGTGTGATTCGTGTGGTTTGCACCAATCCGCGCCACAAGCAACGGCAGGGTTGATCCAATTGAGAAAGAAAACATATGCCACGTATTTTAGGTGTAGATATTCCCGGAGAGAAGCGGATTGATGTGTCCCTTCGTTATTTGTACGGTGTTGGCCCTGTGAATTCTTTGGAAATTCTGAAAAACGCCGGCGTCGATCCAAGTGTGCGGGCCAAGGATTTGAGCGACGAGCAAGTGAGCAAAATTGTTCGATCAGTGCAGGATGGTCAATATGCAATCGAAGGAGATTTGCGTCGTGAGATCGGCATGAACCTCAAGCGATTGCAGGCAATTAAGTCTTATCGGGGACTCCGGCATGTCCGAGGATTACCGGTGCGCGGGCAACGAACCTCGACAAATGCCCGAACGCGAAAGGGTCCGAGGAAAACGGTAGGAGTTCAGAGAAACCCGAAAGCGAAGTCTGGAATTCACTAGTCACCAAGATTAACGGCAGTTTTTATGGCTGAAGACACAAAAGAGAAACAAGAAGATACCGAAACGGTCAGCACCGAGCCTTCGACAAAGCCTGATGCGGAGAAAAAAAGAAAATCTGAGAATGTCTCGAAACTCTCCGCCAAAAGTCCGTCCGCAAGAACTGGGGACAAAACCACACCCGGTAGCGTCAAGAAAACTGATGGAGAATCGGCGCCGGCGCCGACCGCTGCGGAGTTGCTGGCCGCAGACAGCGGGCCGTCGAAAATCATCAAGGCCAAGGGTTCGAAAAACATTACGACGGGGATTGCGAATATCTTCGCCACGTTTAACAACACGCTGGTATCGATTAGCGATATGCAGGGAAATGTGATTGCATGGTCCAGCGCTGGAAAGGTTGGCTTCAAAGGCTCTCGCAAGAGCACTGCTTTTGCCGCGCAACAGGTTTCTCAAGATGTGGCACGACAGGCGATGTCTCACGGTTTGAAGGAAGTAGAGGTTCGTGTAAAAGGACCGGGGTCGGGACGTGAATCGGCAATCCGTGCTTTGCAGGCAATTGGTTTGGCAATATCCTCGATCAAGGACGTGACTCCCGTGCCTCATAACGGTTGCCGGCCTCGCAAGAGAAGACGTGTGTAGAAATTGGAACTATGGCTCGATATACAGGACCGAAGACGCGAGTTAGCCGCCGATTTGGAATGCCCATTTTTGGGCCGTCCAAGTCTTTGGAGCGTCGCAACTATGCTCCGGGGGTGCATGGATCAAAAAGCCGCCGCAAGCAGACGGACTATGCGCTTCGCTTGGCTGAGAAACAAAAGTTTCGCTATTACTATGGGTTGCAGGAAAGGCAGTTTCGCGCGGTGTATGAGAAAGCGCGGCGACGGCGCGGAGTGACGGGCGAGACCATGCTTCAAATCCTGGAGACTCGGTTGGACAATGTGGTCTATCGTCTGGGATTGGCGCCTTCTCGTCCGGCGGCTCGCCAGATGGTAGTTCACGGGCATTTGTTGGTAAAAGGAAAACGAGTCGACATTCCCTCGTATGCCGTTCAAGTGAACGACACTATTGAAGTGCGCGAGGCCAGCGTCTCAAAACAGTTGGCGGTGAAAAACATTGAAAGCTCCACGAGCCGAAGCGTCCCCGACTGGCTGAACTTGGATAAAGTTCTCCTCAAAGGAGTTCTACTCAGAATGCCAACGCGCGACGAGATTCAACCGATTGGCAACGAGCAGGTGGTTGTTGAATTTTATTCCCGTTAATCGAATTAAACGAACTAAAAAGTAATAATCCGTGCAGTAATACAAGGTGTCACGGCGAATGGGATCCGGCGGACATCAGGGCAAAAGCTGCCAAACAAATTATATCAGATGCCAGTTAGACTAGGCCGATTTGAAATGCCGAAGCGGTTGGCCAAAGATGCCACTGCCAAGAACTACGCTAAGTTTATAGCCGAGCCGTTTGAAACCGGTTATGGACACACTATTGGAAATTCGTTGCGCCGCGTTCTCATCTCCTCCCTGGAAGGCGCCGCGATTACTTCCATTAGACTTGATGGAGCGATGCACGAATTTACCTCTATAGATGGGATTGCCGAAGACGTGACGGATATCATCCTGAATCTGAAGCAGGTAAAGTTGAAATTCCACAATCGGAAGCCGCAAACCTTGTTTCTCACCGTGCATAAGCAAGGCACTGTCACTGCCGGAGATATCACTGAAAACCAGAATGTAAAAGTGATCAATCCGGAGCAACCCATTTGCACAATTGATAAAAAGAGGAAGTTTGAGATTGAAATGGAGGCCAGAGTAGGACGCGGTTTTTGTTCGGGCGACGAGAATAAAAAACCCGGTCAATCTATTGGAGTGATTGTAGTTGACTCTATTTTTTCTCCAGTGAGACATGTCAAACACACGGTCGAGAGCGCCCGTGTGGGACAACGCACCGACTATGATCGTTTGATTCTCGAAATTTGGACGGACGGAAGAATCTCTCCTGATGACGCGCTGACTCAGGCTTCCATGATTTTGCGAAAGCACTTAGATGTGTTTGTTGGGTACGACGAGGACATCCTTGAATTCGAGGATGTTGAAGAACAGAGAGACGATGAGAGAGAGCGGCTGATGAAACTAAGTAAAATGAGTGTGAACGAAATCGAACTCAGCGTTCGAGCCGCCAATTGCTTAAATAACGCCAACATTACCACGGTGGGAGAGTTGGCGATGAGATCCGAAGCCGAAATGTTAAAATATCGCAACTTTGGCAAAAAATCTCTCAACGAAATCAAGGAGAAATTGCAGAGCTTCGGATTAAAGCTCGGTGATCCCAAAATGGATCCTTCCTTCGTAGAAACTAACGCAGAGGAGGAAAACTTTCAGGCTGGCTAAACAAAAAGGAAGAGACTCAATGAGACATCGGAAACACACGGCCAAGCTTGGCCGAAAAGGCAGCCACCGCAATGCGATGTTGGCCAACTTGGTTTGTAGCCTGATTAAATCCCGCCGAGTGACCACCACGCTGGCCAAAGCGAAAGCCGCCCGGCCAATGGCGGAAAAGATGATAACATTGGGCAAGAAAGGAACCATTCACCATCGCCGTTTGGCTGCGGCGAGGCTACATCAAGAAGACGCCGTGCGAATTCTCTTCAACGAGATCGCTCCCCGGCATCAAGAGAGGCAAGGAGGCTACACCAGAATCATCAAACAAGGACCCCGTCGAGGCGATGCCGCCCCGACGGCTATTCTGGAGTGGGTAGCTGCCGAAGAATCTGGAAAAGAACCAAAAGAAACTGGAACTATCGGAACAAAACAGTCGAAAACAGCCGGGGTTTCGTTGGAGACGAAAGCGCAATCCGATCCGGCGTCGCCGGAATCCGCGTCCGAGGAATCTTCTAAGCAAGGCGAAAAGAAATAAACGGTTCAGCGTTTCTCCCCTTTTTGATAATGGTTTTTGTCGGAAGTTTATTTTCTTATTCTTCAGATTCACGATGTGCTTCTTCAGATAAGGAGACTCTTGTTAAAGAACCGAAAACATCTCCGGATGAAAAGCTTTCCGAGGCGTCGGATTTTTTGTAACTTTTGTAACCTTCCTATTTGTCGTTTCGTCTCTTTCCTCAGAATGCAGAATCTTTCCTATCGTTTTTGTTTCAGCGGATTATTGGGGACATTGCTTCTCGCAAGCATTTTTCCTGTAAATTCTCGGGCAAGTGAGTGGCCTCAGTTTCGCGGCGAACACTCGAACGGAAAAAGTGCTGATTTGCAAGTTCCCATTCATTGGTCGAGTCAGAAAAATCTGAAGTGGAAAACTCTCTTGCCCGGTCCGGGATCCTCCAGCCCCATTGTCACAAGGGATCAAGTTTTAGTGACCTGTTACTCCGGTTATGGAGTTGGCGATGGCGATCCCGGTGAAATGGAAAACTTAGTTCGTCACCTTGTTTGCGTCGAACGTAGCGATGGAAGTGTCCGCTGGGAGCGAAAAATTCCAGCCCGATTGCCTGAAGATCCATATCGAGGGTACATTAGCGAACATGGCTACGCCAGCAATACGCCGGTCACCAACGGCCGCGAAGTATTCGCCTTTTTTGGCAAAACCGGTGTGGTTGCCTTTGACCTCAATGGCCGAGAATTATGGCGGGCGGGTGTAGGGCAAGAGTCAAGCAACCGTCAATGGGGATCGGCGGCCAGTTTAGTGCTTCACGGCGAAAATGTGATCGTCAATGCCAGCGAGGAAAGCCAGTCAATACGGGCTTTGAATCAGCGGACGGGCGAACAAGTTTGGATTGCGGAGGCCTCGAGTTTGGAACTTGCTTATGGAACGCCGCTTTTAGCTGCCGTGGAAACCGGAAAAACGAGCCTTCTCATCGCTGTTCCAGGCGAAGTTTGGGGATTGGATCCAGATACGGGCAAGCTGGATTGGTATGCAACAACTGGGTTGCCGGGAAATATCTGCCCCTCTCTTTCGGTCGCTGACGGCATCGTTTATGGTTTTGGCGGCTTCCCCACGCGGGGCAGCTTTGCGGTGCGTTTGGGAGGGAAAGGGGACGTGACGTCTTCTCATATAGTTTGGACAAGCCGAGCAAGTTCGTATGTGGCTTCCCCGGTTTTTCATGAGGGCTACTTGTATTGGATCGACGATCGCGGAGACGCCATCTGTATGAAGGCCGGCGACGGCTCCGTTCAATTCCAGGAACGGCTTCCAGGCCTTGATCAGTCAGGAGGACGAAGGGCAGTTTATGCCTCTGTAATCTATGCAGCCGATAAATTATACGCTGTAAGCCGATACAACGGCACCTATGTTCTTGAAGCGAAGCCCAGATTTTCATTAATTGCGCAGAATCGCCTAGAGGGTGACGACAGTCAATTCAACGGAACCCCGGCATTTGCGGATAATGGCATTTATATTAGATCCGATAGATATTTGTACTATATAAGCGCAAAGTAGCGCGTGGCTATAATGCGTTTGAAGTGAAATCACAATAGAAAAGAAAAGGAGACACTATGCACCAATGGACGAAACTAATAGTTATTGTCGCGGCGTCGGTTTTTGTAGCCGAAGCCGCAACCTCTCAGCCGGCAGAAGGCCGCGGACGCTTTGAAGGCCGCGGCGGTTTTGGAGGAGGATTCCCCCCGGAATTCTTTCCCGGCATTGTGATCATGGCCGCTTTGGATGCGGATAAAGACGGCGCTCTTTCTGCGGATGAGATTGCCAACGCAACCGCGGCCTTGAAGAAACTCGACAAAAATGGAGATGGAAAAGTGGGCCGAGACGAGATCAGAGCCGAGCTAGAAAAGCTTCGACTGACTCGCGAAGAGCGCGGCGGACGGCGCGGTGGTTTTGGCGGTGGTTTTGGCAGAGGGAACTTTCTGGATCGGTACGATAAAAACGCCGACGGAAAAATCAGCGCCAGCGAACTCCCAGAAAGAATGGCCGGATTGATGAATCGTGCTGATAAAAATGGCAATGGATTCCTGGAAAAATCTGAGATTGAAGCCCTCTCTCAGAATCCAAGCAATCGCGGCCGTAATCGAGGCGGTCCCGGCGGCAACCGAGAAGACCGCCCCGCTCGACCTGCTCGGCCAGAGTAAGGAGTTCAAAATCCATTCCAACTGTTTTGCAACGCATGCAACAAAACGAAGGGCGAAAACAGCATGGAAACTGCGCTGAAGAGAAGAAGTGAAGAAGGCTACAAAATTCACATGCCAGAATTTTTCGATAAACAAAGATGAGTAGAATTTTATGAGATCATACAAATGTAAGAAATGCGGAGTCCCATTAATCGATAAGGAATTTGAGTTAGGTTTGCATTGCGAGACTTGTGGTGCTGTCTATTTCAAACTTAAAGATGCAAAACGGGATTTTGAGAGATTGAAAGCGGACACTATAAAGAAAATCCCTATGATTTCAAAAGGCCTCAAAGAAGAAATCTCAGGCAAGAGTCCTGATGAAATAGCTGAAATCGTGAAGATTCGGATGGAAAAATATTGGAATTCATTGCTAATCAGCGAGTTTGACGAAAATGAGTAAATGTCGGTTAGTCGGACCGTCGGCAAGTTGCCGGCGGGCTTTTTGGATTTCTGCTTTTGGCGCATTTACCGAACGAATGTGTTCCATGATAATAGCGGTCGACGACAGCCATTTTGAAAGATAAGAATTCACATGAAAATATTAAATACCTCAATTAAATTTAAAGAAGTTAGGCTGAATGCTGACATTGTTGTTTTGACTGGAGCGAAAGAAATCCCAGAATGGGAATCAAATGCTCGAAAACACGGTCAAGATCTGACGGCCGATCAAATAGCGAACTTGATCACCAACATAGCCGAACAGAAACTCAATAGCGATTTTGGCAGTCAGAGAGAGATTGTCCTATTCGAGGCATACCGTTGGATTTTTAACAATCGAACTGGAAAACTGCATGATGAAGCAAATGATTGGCTGTGTAATTATCTCGCCAAATTTGGCAGTAAAGCAGTAACGGCAAAGCAAGAAACCACGTCAACCCAAAAAGGCAAGTTTTCTACGGTTACTAATAAAATCCAAATATGCAGTCTTAAATTGGACACATGCAGTATTGAAGGGTTGGTAGGCAGGATAAACAACGAATTCAAAGTTAGAGTTGACGAAGACTGGGAATTCAAAAAGAATTTTCTTTTCAACGAGCTAGTCAAATTGGGAATTAAACAGGAAGATGCACTGGAAGCCTTAAACGGTGTCGAACGCAATAAGGACAAAGGGCAGTACATAGTCGAAGACGATAATGGGAATATGTTCTATATTGTGCCCATTTGAATAGATGGATGTCCGCAGATGCCAGTCGGCGAGAGTCGTCGGGAAGGTTGAGATAGAGTTGGACCTTGGTGATTACATTTTGGGATGCGGAACTAGGGAACATGGCGTTAGAGAGAAATTCACGGTTGCATAAACAGAAAGATAATAAGATGAAGACGAGATTGATTACATTGTTGGCCTGTGCGGTTATGGCGCAGGAGGTAGTTGGTCAACGATATGGTGATTTAGTAAGTGCAGAGTTTTACGATGGCGGTAGTATATCTGTTTCCACAAGGTATCTTTGGCCGAGAAGAAGTTATGGAAGCAGTGTTAGTGAGCATACAATATATGATGTTTCCTGCGCCGATGTTTCATCTATAAAAGTAGGAAGGTTCGGAACTAACGATGTCGTAGTTATTGATACTGGGAGAGGTTTATTTGACGATGGGGTTGTGTTTGATGATAACCACAGGACAAACAGGACGAGAATACAACTAGACAATGACTTTGAGGCGTTTCTTATTATAGATGGAGGTGACTCACGGCACTTAGATTCTCTGGGCGTTATTCACCCTAATCACGGCCAGATTACAAGAGATGCTTGGATTACTGGGATACATAGAAAGAGGGCGTTCCACCACTACAAAGGGCTTCATTGGTATTTATGGAGGCGTGGAGCAGATTTGGAGGTTGTGTATGACGACTATAAAATATACACACGCAGACGCACAAGTAGGCTGGAAAGCATAATTGAGATAACCACTACCAACAGGTTTGTAGACTTCCACAAAGAAACTCCAATAGATAGAGGCAACTCGTCAAGCGACACTAAAATAGCTGCGCCAATAGAAATGTTCCCGCTAATAATAAGAAACGGCAAAAAGAGTTACATAGCACTCGGCGGAGAAGGTTTGGAGTTAGAGGTTTCTGGCAGTATAGTGAATGGAAGGTGGCACAAAATAAGATGGGGCGTTGATATGCATAACGGACTTGCTTTGGCTAGTATAGTTTTTGACCCAAGCGGTCGTTATCCTAGCATGGCGTTTTATAGAATAAACAAGCCGACAACACATATCGACATACCAGTTCGATTTATTGACAATGAATAAGCAACGTAAGCTCGGCAAGAAATACATGCACATTGACCACGACCGACCCATAGCGCGCGGCGGCGACAATGAGATGGCAACCTACAATTGCTGTGCGGTCCCTGCAACATAAAGAAGGGACACGGCACAATGGAAGAATTGCTGAAAAAGCTAGAAAGGGAATGAAGAACCTAGAACGATGGAATACTTGACTGAACAACTGGAGAAGCGGGGATTGCGCGCCAGATCTCCATTGGTAAAAATAGGGCTTGCTTTATTCTGTTTGGAATTTCCATTATAGCTCTGCATGAAGTTCTTAATCGCAAAAGTTACGTTGGCAACGATTTTCATAGCCGCCGACTTCTCCGCAAAGTCTCAAGAATGGACTCGTTTTCGGGGGCCAAACGGCGCCGGCCAAGCCGCCGGAGAATCAAGTTTTCAAGGAATTTCGGAGCAAAACCTCGTTTGGAAAACACGGTTGCCGGGGATGGGGCATTCTTCGCCTGTTGGATGGGCGAATCAGATTTTCTTGACCGCTGCGGCGGATGAGAAACAAGAGTTCTACGCATTCGCTGTTGATTCCGAGAGCGGCGAGATTTTATGGCGTAAGGAGTTTTCACACCAACCATTTCGACAACATCGATTCAACAGTTTTGCCTCTCCCACCGCCGCAGTGGATGACCGGCGGGTTTATGTGAGCTGGGGAAGTCCGGATCATCTTTATCTGGCGGCTTTGGGACATGGCGGTGATCTTCATTGGCAACGGGACTTGGGCGTGTTTGAAAGCCAGCACGGACTCGGCACTTCTCCGATTTTGTTCCGGAATTTCGTCATTCTTGCCAAAGAGCATTTGGGAGAAAGCTTCATTATTGCGGTCGATCAGAAAACTGGGGAGACTCGTTGGAAAGCCCCTCGGAGAAGCGCCAAGACTGCTTACTCCACCCCGTGTATTTCACAAGACGCGAATGGAAATCCCATCCTTCTCGTCAACAGCCAAGCGCACGGAATCAGCGCTTTGTCTCCTGAAACCGGCTCGTTGCTTTGGGAGTATTCTAATGCCTTCGACAAGCGGAGTTGCAGCTCTCCAATCGTTGCCGCCGGTTTGGTCTTTGGCAGTTGTGGTAGCGGCGGCGGCGGCAACTTTGTAGTGGCCGTGCGTCCGCCGAGTGATGCAAGGGCGACGCCCGAACTGGCTTATGAAATTCGCCGCTCCGCTCCTTATGTTCCTTCTTTTCTCGCCATAGAAGACCGGCTTTATCTCTGGAGCGATGGCGGCATTTTGTCTTGCGTTCAAGCCGAATCAGGCAAGGTCCGATGGGCGGAAAGGATTTCCGGCAGATTCTTTGGATCCCCTATATCGGTAAGCGATCAACTGATTGCCGTTGCCGATTCGGGGAAGGTCTGCGTTGTGAGCGGCGCTGGAGAGTTCGAAATTCTGGGAAACTTTGAACTAAACGAAACTTGTCACACGACCCCGGCGATTATCAAAGACCGCATGTATATCCGTTCCATTCGGCATCTTTGGAAGTTTAAACCATCGGAAGAAACGCTTCGGCAACTGTGATTTCGTACACTCGTTAGCAACGCCTCCGGCAAACTTAGAGGCATCCCGACTTCGGAAACATTCGCGCATCTGATAAAAAAGACTTTTGTTTTCAGTGAGAGAAGGGATTTGTCGGATTTCTGAATTTTTTCCTTGACTATGATTGCTGGAAGACGTAAACTGCTGGCTTTATTTGACGGAGATCCGAGTTTTTCAGATGAATAGTATTACAGTTATGAGTGAAACAAGCGAGTACTTTTTTGCGGCTGAGGGGTGGATATTGGGACTATGGGCGATTCTTGGCGTAGTCGTCTTGGTGGCGCTGGTGCTGGGGCTCAACTTTCTCAGCGCGTGGATCAAGGCTCATTTTTCCGGCGCGCCCGTGAACTTTACGGAATTGATCGCATTGAGGCTTCGCTCTGTTCCCGTGGGACAAGTGGTGGACGCCCGCATAACGGCGGTCAAATCGGGCTTGCCGACTTCGATTGACGATCTTTCCACGCATTTTCTTGCGGGAGGCAGCATTGACATGGTCGTGCAAGCTTTGATAGCCGCTCGCAAGGCGGGTATCCGGCTGGATTTCGACCGCGCCTGCGCCATTGATTTGGCGACAAAAGGCACCGGAAAAAACGTGATTGAAGCGGTTAAGACTTCGGTCAACCCTCGTGTCATTGATTGTCCGTCGCCGAACATCGGCAAAGGGACCGTCGATGCCGTGGCCAAAGACGGAATTATCATTCGCGCCAGGGCGCGAGTCACGGTGAGGACTAATTTGGATCGCTTTGTTGGCGGAGCTACCGAGGACACTATTGTCGCCCGAGTGGGCGAAGGCATCGTTTCGACAATCGGGTCCTCTGACAGCTACAAGGACGTGTTGGAAAATCCAGATATGATTTCACGCACCGTTCTCAGCAAAGCCCTCGACAGCAACACCGCCTTCGAGATTCTTTCCATTGACATTGCAGACGTGGACGTCGGCGAGAACGTCGGCGCCAAACTCCAAGCCGAGCAAGCCGAAGCGAACAAACTCATCGCCCAAGCCCAAGCCGAAGTTCGGAGAGCCGCCGCCGTGGCGACGGAGCAGGAAATGGTGGCCCGCGTGGCGGAAATGCGCGCCCGCGTGGTGGAGGCCGAAGCGCAAGTGCCTTTGGCCATGGCCGATGCCTTTCGCAGCGGCAACATGGGCGTGATGGATTATTATCGGATGAAAAATATCCAAGCGGACACTGTGATGCGTGACAACATTGCCAAACCGGAGCAAGTTGAAGGGGAAGAATCGTAATTTTGTTTCCGCGACAAAGCCAATGTACGCTTTGGAAAATGTTCGTTGTCTCAAACCGTTGAGGTTTTCTCATGTTTGACAATCCAATCTTTTTTCTCATTCTGCTTTCGCTGCTGGCAACGGCGGCCGAATGGATAGGAAAACGGCGCAAGTCCCGGCAGACCGATGCCGCCGAGGAGGAAAACATCGCTGAAGAGACGTCGTCATCCCGCCGCCGGAACTTCAGAGAAAAACAGCAGCAATGGGAAGATCGGTTGCGACGTTTGTTAGAAGGCGAAGTAGAACCAATCCCTTCGGAATCCAAACCGCCGGAACCGCCGCCACGACCGGTCGCGTCGCCTAAAACATCGGTAAGAGAGCAAACACCGCCCCCGGTGAAAGAAATTCCGGCTCGTCCGTCATTCCAACCGGCAGGTCGCAACGCCACAGTTGCCCGGAAAATATCGAGATACTCCGGCAAAAATCAAAAAGTTCAACAGAAATGGCAAGGACTCACCGTTCCTCTGTCTCGAAGGTTTCGAAATCGCCAAGCCGTGAGGCAAGCTGTCGTCGCCTCGGTGGTATTCGGTCCTTCCAAGGGAACAGAAGAGAACTCGGATCTTTTGCGGTTTTAGGACTGTGGTTGCCGTTGTCGGGAAGATTTTTCTGTTGCCCGGCGAAAGGCTTTCTTCACTTCGTCCAATCCTTGATCAAACGCGGCGGCAATCGGGATGAGGCGGATTTGTTTGATCTCGTTTTTGAACCGCTCCAGATTCTTTGCCGAGGGCGCTTCGTCCATTTTATTCGCAAGAACGATGGCGGGGCGTTTCAACATTGCGGGGTCATAAGCCTTCAATTCATTTCGCAATTGGCGGTAATCCTCCCAAGGTTTGCGGCCATCGGCGCCCGCCATATCTAACAGCCAAGCTAAGGCCTTGCACCGCTTGATGTGACGAAGAAAGTCGTGTCCAAGTCCGGCGTTTTTGTGAGCGCCTTCGATAATTCCGGGAATGTCGCAGACGGTTGTCCGTGTGTGGTCGGCATGTTCAATGATTCCGATGTTTGGACGCAAAGTAGTGAAAGGATAATCCGCGATTTTTGGGCGTGCACGAGAGAGCGCCGCCAGCAAGGTGGACTTGCCGGCATTAGGGAAGCCGACGAACCCAATGTCTGCAATCACTCGAAGTTCAAGAAAGAAACGCCCTTCCGTGCCCGCTTCTCCGGGTTGGGCGAATCGCGGCAATTGACGTCTAGCAGTGGCAAAGTTCTTGTTGCCCAATCCTCCTCGCCCGCCTCGGCCAATTAAAAATCGCTGCCCCGATTCGGTGAGATCGCCATAGAAAGCAGCGTTTTGAAGTTCGATATCGTTACGACAGCGAAAGTCTTCAGAGATTCGGAGAACGCTGTGGTTTTGCGAACAGGAGTTTTCCATAACCACAATCGGCTGAATTGGAGCGGCCTTCGGAATCGAATTCTTGGAATTATTTTCAGATTCGAGGGAAGAAAAAAAAGCGCCTGAATCACGTTTTGGATCCGGCAATTTCCAAATCAACGTGCCGCAGGGGACTTTGACCAGCAAGTTTTTGGCGTTGCTTCCGTCCTTCCCTTTGCCGCCGCCGTGTTCTCCGTTTTTTGCGCGCAGATGCGGTTGGTAGAATAAATTGACAAGGTTGTTGACGTTGGCGTCGGCTTCGAGAATCACGTCGCCTCCTTTGCCGCCGTTGCCGCCGCAAGGTCCTCCTTTGGGACGAAACGCTTCCCGCAAAAAAGCGACGCAACCACGCCCTCCCTTGCCGGCTTGCACGTAAATCTTGACGGCGTCGACAAACATAAGCAAAGGCGAACCCGCTTCACAAAGGCAGGTTTTGGAAAATTTAATTTTAAAGCTCTACTGGGATTGGAGGATCTCCGAAATTTTTTAGAATCATGTGGACGGGTTACTATGGCTGATTGAGATTTCTCCAGAGAGAATAGCTAATAGCTAATCCTTTGACTCCTAGATGATTGGATGGATGAAGCCGTCAGTTCCTTACACCCCGAAGAACCCATGAATGCGACCAAGAACGCCGAGCAAATCAGCAACGTCCTTTTCATAACAAAGCTTCTTTAATTTTTAGACGCGGTTGTTTCTACGGGGATGACGTTGACTCGGCGCTTGGCCTTTTCAAAGGAGACTTTTCCGTCGGCCAGAGCGAACAAAGTCCAATCGCGCCCGACGCCGACGTTCGCTCCGGCGTGAAAGCGAGATCCTCGTTGCCGGACGATGATACTGCCGGCGGAGACCCATTCGCCGCCGAATTTCTTGACTCCCAGCCGCTTGCTGTTGCTGTCGCGGCCGTTGCGAGAACTTCCTTGTCCTTTCTTGTGCGCCATATTGCCTCAACCGTTGATTTCCTTGATTTTGACGACGGTCAGATTTTGCCGATGTCCTTTGGTTCGATGATAGCCTTTGCGACGTTTCATCTTGAAAGTGGTGACTTTTGTCCCTCGTTTGTGGGAAACGACGTCCGCTACCACGGTGGCCGTCTCTACGGTTGGCGTTCCAACTCGGACGGAACCGTCTGCGCACAGCATCAGAACGCGGTCAAACGTCACTGAGCTGCCTTCTTCGGCGGGAATGCGCTCAATCTCCACCTGATCGCCGCTGGCGACTTGATATTGTTTTCCTCCCGTTTCGATTACCGCATACATAATGAATTTCGCAAAATGGAAATCAATCCAACCAAAAAGTTCCGGCCGTGTCAACCAATTTTTTGCGATAACAAAAATAACAGAATGCGGCGTCTAGTTTTGGCACCAGAGCGTCCAAGATTCGGGCGGCGACCGTCTCAATATCGCGTTGGACATGGTTGCGGCAAAATCCTGCCGCCTTCGCTCAAAACTGTTTTCAGACTTTGGAATTCATCCTCGCGGCGAGCCATTGACGGCGGAAACGGATTGACGCTTTTGTCGCATTCGCTGGCGATGATGAAAGAAGACAAAGCCGAGGGCAAAGAGGGCGAAGACAAGAGCGTATTCTTCGGGTTCGGGAATGATTTGGCTGTTGAAGGTGACCTGCAATGAACCGTTGTTGCGCGCCGCAAACCAGGGATTCTCATTGCCTCCTCCATCATTCGGGAAAGTTCCCGCAAAGAAGTCGCCGATGGGTTTGTTGATGATGCCGGCGCCTACCCAAGCCGAAGAATCCCCGACGGAATAGGACAAACTGCTTCCGGAGACGCGAATTCCCATCCTATCTTCAGTGTTTTGATCTTGCATAAACAGGCTGGCAATGGTTCGGCTGTTGGCGCTGATGGTGATGGTGGGCGTGTTGGTGGCGCTGGCGGCAAAAGTGATGTTAGTCTTGCCGCCGCTAGGAATTCGGGCGGCTACGGACTTGATGTCTTTAGTGTTGGAACTGGAAAGCAAGGGAGACAGAGAGAGCGTCTGGGAGTTTGGCTTGTTGGCGTCGTAAACGTCTCCTAATTGCTGAAGAGACACCGGCTGGAAATTCCAAGTGTCTTGTCCACTGTAAGAGCCGGAGGTTCGGATGCTATGAGCGAAATATGCGGTGGAGGAGCCGCTAAAAATCCAGATGGTTTGGTTGTTGTTGTCTTGGCTGGGATAGACATCAATGTACAACTGCGCGTTCGCTACCCCCCCCCCCCCCGCAAAGGCCGGCCACAACCGCTAATAAAGAGGATTTCCGCTTCATATTAATATGCTGTTTCATAACTGCTCCTGTCAAAAATTTCTTTGTTTCTAGCTTCCTAGCCAAAAAGAGTCAATCTCAAATCCACAAAAAAAAGAGAAAAAAGGGAAGAAAAATTTGTTGAAACCGGCAAAAAGCGACAAAAAAGCGATAAAGAGAGCGCGATCCGGGCAATTCGAGAGGGGGAAATAGCCGCCTTGGCCGCTGGCGAATCCTTGGTTCCTGGCCGTTGACTTTGCGAAAAGAGCGGAATCCTGCTCTGCCGATGCGGGAAAGAAAGAAGAAAGGTTTGTTTGTTGGCGAGTGTTTTGAGGAGAACTCCGAATTCAGAAGGACGCATTCGAGGACTTTAGGAAGGAAGGATTGTTGGCTTGGGACAGTGATTGGGGAGTGGAATTCTTGTTTTTCGAGATTTTGAGAAAATTGATTTTGCCTTGTTTGTTCGGCTCTTCAACGCGTTTCGGAACGGGATTCAAAGAGGATTAATGGAGGGAAATGCGCGGGTTTTTATGCTCGCGGATGGGCTTTTTGGTAGGCGACTCGGAGTTTTTCGGTAGAGAGGTGGGTGTAGATTTGAGTGGTGGCGAGGTTTGTGTGTCCTAAGAGTTCTTGAATGCTTCGGAGGTCGGCGCCTTTGTTGAGCATGTGAGTGGCGAAGCTGTGGCGGAGTTTGTGGGGCGTAATGGCGGGGTCTAGGCCGGATTGACTGAGGTATTTTTTGAGGCGCAGTTGGATCAATTTGGGATACACAGGGGTATTTTTGCGATGATTGGCCAGAAAGGCGGGCAGTTGCGGATGTTGCGGATGTTGGGATTCTTGCCAGTAGTAGCGGATCGAGTCCAAGGCGGGCGCGCCGATGGGGAGGCGTCGCTCTTTTTTCCCCTTGCCCATGATGCGAAGGAGTTGGCCGTCCCATTGAATGTCTTGGACGAGGAGGCGGCAGAGTTCGCTGATTCGCAGGCCGCAGGAGTAAATGGTTTCGAGGATGGCGGCGTCTCGGATAAAGAAGGCGGAGGTGTTGGGCGAAGGAGATGCGTTTTCGGTTTGGCGCCGCATTTCCACCAGAGGCGCCTTCAACAAGTTGGTCATCTGATCGATGGTGAGGAATCGAGGCAGGTGTTTGTTGGCTTTGGGCAGGGAGATTTGTTTGATGGGGATTTCCGCCAGTTCTCCTTTTTTGACGAGGTAGCGGTAAAAGCTGCGAAGAGCGGAGAAGCGAAGTTGAATGGCGGAGCGGCTGAGCTTGTTTCGGCTGAGGTGCCGCAGCCAAGCGCGGAAGTGATGGCGCTGGAGCGTTTTCCATCGGAGTGGCTGGTTTTGTTCTCGGTGGTGCCAAGCGGCGAATTCTTTTAGGGTTTGGCCGTAGTTTCTTTGAGTGTACGGCGAAGCGCCTCGTTCGGTTTCCAAGTGTTCTAGGAATTGGGACACCCATTTGTCTCGGCTGTTTTTCTTCTCTAAAGGCATAGATCGTTTTCTTTGGCGGTCGGAATGGAGAACGTTCTTTTTTCGATTAGGCAGTGTTCTCACAATTCAAATTCCTCATTCGTCATAAAACAGAAAAGCATCGTTTTCAGAAAGATAGGAGCGAAGTGGTGGGAAAAACGAGTCTAATCTCAAAGCCCCAAAGCCCAAGCGCAAACCACCAGCCACCAGCGCCAGCCAAACGACTTAGCCGCAGATTCCAAATCCCAAGCCGCTGGCTAATCCCAAATCACGAAATCCTTGACCGTAGATCCTTTCCAATCACTAGCCGCTGGAGCAATTGCGGATCACAAGCCGCTAATCAAAAAATCCCTGGTCGTTGATGGCATCTACGGAGTGGCAGCGGATTGTTGGCGTCGTTTCTTTTTGAAGCGGCAGCGAAAGAGGACAAAACCCAGCACAAAGAGGCCAAACACCAGTGCTTATTCTTGTGGTTCGGGGATGATGGTGCCGTGATGCATCCGAATTTGGACCGAGCCTCCTTACTGTTCTCGCCTCGAAAAAGGGCCTCCTTCTTCCTCAACAGAAGAGTGATAATTCTGAAAAATTCCTATACTGTAAGAAAGTGGCTAATCGGTTTGTTGATTAAACCTGAACCTATCTATACCTAAGCCGAAGTCTGATTGGCGAAATAGGGGAAATTAGTGCTTCCGGAGACGCGAATCCCAAAATAATCTCCATTGTTATTATCCCTCGTGAAAAGGTGGGCAATGGTTCGGTTGGTGTCGCCATTGTTGACGGTGATGGTCTGCGTATTGATGGTGCTGGCGGCAAAGGGGATGTTGGTCTTGCCGCTTCCCGGAATTCTAGAGTCCACAGACTTGATGTTTTTGGTGTTGGAACTGGAAAACATGGGAGATAGAGGAGCGTTGAGGTTATTGAGCGTGTTGGCTTCGTGAAAAAGGGTTTCAGTTAGGATTGCGGAGTTGCCAAGTGTCTTGAGGACTTGCGAAGTCACCGGAGGATGCGGAGGTGGGATGATCTATGGGCGGGGCTACTCCAGCTAAAAATCTAGAGGGTTTGATTGGTGCCGTCTTGGCTTGGGGTAGACGTCGATGAACAACTACTTGTTCGCCTCCCTCCACAAAAGCAGGCGGCGGCTGCCAATGAAGATAATCTTCGTTTCATAAGGATCTGCTATCTGCTAATAGTTCCTTTGTTTCTAGTCTCTCAAAAGAAAAGAGCCAAGCCCGAAATCCAAAAAAAATGAGAAAATGAGAAAAGTTTGCTAAAAATGACGAAAACTCGAAAAAAGACGCAAAAATTCTGTTTTGTGTCGGTTACGAAAAGAAAGTTTTGTTAATATTGTGGGTGCTTTTGGGAATTCGAATGAGGGATGACACATTGAAAGGAGTGACAAAACAACGGAATACGTCAAAAAGTGGGCAATTCCGCATATGGCCATTGCAGAAAAAAGAAAGTTTTGAGGCAGTGCTAGCCAAGCGGTGCTTGGATTCGATGAGAGATTAGAGAGCAAAGTTTGTGTGGTCTCTGTTTACCGGCTCTGCGCATTCTATGGTTTTGGGGAGTGGGGAGGAATTTTCTCAGATTGGTTGATTTGGCCATTCTTTTTTGGATTTGCCGCATCGCATAAGCGCGAACACGGCTTAGTCAACAAGGGACAAGAGGGAACAGCAGCTTTGTTGAAGAAGCATTCCATGCAATTGCGTTGGGAGATGGGCAAAAGCAAAGGCCGGTTTCGAAGTCTTCAATGGGGCGATGTTTGGTTGCGAGAGAGGAGCGTTTTTTGGGAGGAATTCACTCGCTTGCTAATCCCCGTCTACTGATCTTGCAAAAGAGCGCGCTATTCTCACCTTGCCGACGGCTAATCCACCGGCCGCGAATCACTTGCCATCTGACTAGGTCGGTTTTTTGACGGTAAAGGAGGTTTTGATTGTAGATAATTGTCGCCTCCCGTCCGGGGATCGGGCGTGTATTGGCGACGTCGATTTGCGACGTTTCTGCATCCGCCGGGATGAGAGTGGATTTTTCTGAGTATTAATGCTTGTGGGGTGACGTCGATTTCGATGGTTTGATGGTGACAGCAGAGCAGGGCGAGCGGGTGCTTGTTGCGGGTGGGGGCAAAGCCAAAGGGTTTGACGCGCTGTGCCAAGTTGGTTGGCTTCGAGTTCCTGAAAAGTTAGAGAAGCGGAAATGTAGATAACTTGGGTGGATTGGGGAACGGCACGCCAAATGCACGACGAAGAGATTCCGATCTTCGATGTTGATTTTTCAGTGTCTTTTTTAGATCGCCCCGTTTTTCTCAATGGAAAGGTTAGGAAAGGCGGATTTCTGGAAACGCTATTGAAGCAGGTTCGCGGCGCCGGGTTGCATCTTTGATTTCCATCCTCGCTCAACCACCCAAACAATCAGAAGCGACACGATGCATTGAATCATCACGGCGTTAAATGTGTCTCGGTTTCAGTGGCGAAAAATATTAGAATCGTTTTGAATGACAAAACAAAGCGAAATATAGGAAAACTCCACAAAGTTTCCCCGGAAAATTTTGCAAAGCGGGCTTTCTGGAGAAGTGGCTTTTAACGCTACTGCTTTTCCCGCAGTCCGTTTTCTCTAGACAATAAAAAGCGTCGGATGATCGAAAAACCGGGAAAAAAGATGGTGGAGCCAAGGGGATTCGAACCCCTGACCTTCTCATTGCGAACGAGATGCTCTACCAACTGAGCTATGACCCCCTCGACCGGTTGAAAAACGCTAAAACTTTATCTTCCTCCAGCAAGAAAGACAAGCAGATACCCGAGTTGCGGCGCGAGAGAATCGTTTGGCGTTGCATAGAGCAAAATTGGGAGTGGTTTGCGTTTTAAAGATTCGGCGCGATTGCTTGGCTCCGCTGTTTTCTTGAACGAGGCATTTTTGCGTTGCGACGCATTTTGAGGGAAAAGCGAAAAATGGAAGAGAATGTGTTTGCGCTAGGGGGACAAGGGCGGAGTCTTTCGCTGCATCTTTTTAGTGGAAAGGCTGGGGACAGAGCCGTGTTTGAGTTTTGCGAGCGGTTGGTCTGGTTTGGTGACTACCAGCCGCCCCATCCCTTGCCAAAATTGCCGCGCCGTTGCCGCCACTAACCGAGCAGCAACAAAAAGACCTGGAAACCGTCCACCCCAACCTAAAAGCGCAGATCGAGCGCAGCATGCGCCGGAAGAACCAACAACCGAAAACCCTAACAACGAAAGCCCCGCCAACGTTCGCCTACAAACTGCAGCCACACGAAGAAGCTTTCTTGAAGAAAGCCAAAAGCCAGAAAGAACGAGAAGAGATTTGGATTGCGATAAGAGCAGACCAACGAGCCAAACAACAAAAAGAGCAAGCCCAACAACTCCAGCAAGCCATCCAGACCAACCAAAAGCCAAAACCGAAACCATTCCTGACCAGAGCCAACAAAAAGAAACAGCGCCCAGCGCCGTTAACCATCCTCCAGACCATCCGCTTCAAAACCAGCGCCAAGTACGACATCCTGGCCGCCGAAAGAATCGTCTCCCATATTTGCCGCCGCCAAGGAGGCAAGAAAACCAGCAGCGCCAAGGTTGCTTTGAAAGCATCCCCAACATGGCCAAAGCATGCCGAATCCGAATCCACCGATTCCGAAAACTCCTCTCATGGCTAACCAAAGCCGGAATTTTGATTGCCGAATACCGAGAACACCAACCCAACAAATACACCGTGGCCCCTGGCCGCCAAATGATCATACCGATGATTATTGACGACTTGAAACTAACCCCAGCCCAGAACGCCGTTGCCCGAATCATGCTCCGCTATGGAATTATCTCCATTCGCCAAGCCGCCGAGCTAGCCAACGCCAGCAAAAACACCGTCAGCAGAACCGCCAAACTGTTGGAAGAGAAACAAGTTGTGACCGTCCGCAGAATCCAAGGCTGCACCAGCGAATATAAGTTTTGCCGCAAGGTGTTAAAGTTCTTTGGAAGAACTGTCCCCAAAAGGCCCAGGGGACTGTCCCCAAAACGACCGGCCTTAAGGAATTTCGGAGGAAGGCTTTCCCAATTAAGAACCGAAAGAGCCAAACGACAAGCCCAACAGCGCGATTTAGAACAACGAGAAGCATGGAAAAAAGCCCATCCCAGAGAAGCGGCCATCCTGGAAGAGATAAAAGCGATAGGAAGAGCCACCGGAAACTACGCTAAAGCCTTTTTGGACAACTGCCATCGGCTAAAAACCGCCTAAACCACCGAAACCACCGCCAAACCCACACCAGACATGTCTGAACAAATTGACGAATACACCCGACTCGACCGAGAATTGAACGGCGTTTCAAATGCTTTGTTTGAAATAGACGGCGACATCAAAGCCGCCACCAACGACGACAAGGAAGTAACCGAAAAGATTGAAGCCATCTATTCGGCCATCACCGATTTGCAAGCGGCCATTGAAAAATACAAAAAACAGAGGAAAGAAACCCATGAATAAAGAACAATGGAAAACCGTTTTAGATACCGTGAAGGAATTGGAAAACGACGCTTACTTTGACGTTCCCGACGACGAAACCGAATTCTGGAAAGTGGCGGAAGACTTCAATGAAAAGCTCGCTGAGCTAAAAAGCACGGTGGAAAACGAAATAGAAGAAGCGGAAGAAACCGACGAATAAACGATGGGAAAGCTTTTGAAAGCTAACGAATTGAGGCGAGAAGTTGCGTTAAATTTCTCGATACAAAACGTTCCAGACAAGAGGTTAACCGTTTTGTCAATAGCACGTCAAGCAGATTTCTTCGAAAACCGGAAGAAATCCACTTTTAAGACTCAAACCAGCCCGAACCAACCGATCCAGCAAAACCACCGACAGCCAGAGCAAAACCCGCTTTTGAAAGAAATAAGGAAGATTTGGAAGACCGACAATTAGGAAAAGGAAGACGAAAAGGAAACCCGATTCTCTCCACAAACCGATAGGAAAAGAACCAATTGGAAAGCCGAAAAACCAACGAATAAACGAATTAAAATTCGCGATACAACATTAGCAACCAAGGGGTACTGCTAATGTTTGTCAATAGCCGAGTCAACACTTTTCTCGAAAAAAAGTGAAAAAGGCGAGCGACTGCCCCCCCTCCCCCGCAGACGCTCCATCAGGAAGAAGCAAAGAACTTCGTTCCTTTGCGCAGGGGAAGCCCGCTAAAAAGACAGCGAGCAGAGAGAACCGCCCGCCAACGCCAACGAGCCAAGCGCGAAAAAGAGGGAAGGCAAAAAGACGGCGAGCCAGAAACCCAACGGTTAAAACGAAACGAAAAACCGCAGCGCCGTTTTAAAAATCCACATGTTCATCGGCGCCATACAACGGCGCCCAATTGTCGGCATCGAGATTTTGAAACTCCTCAACGGGCCACCGATTCCGATGATGCCATCGATCCCAAACCGCAGAAACAGGTAACGTCCAATCCCGAAGAGAACCATGCTCCACGTGGCCATCCAGAAAAGCCATATTTGACCGCCCAGCATGCCGCCGACTAATTCCAAAAGTGTACTCTGGAAGAGGCGGCGATGGCCATGGCAACTGGCCAACCGAATGCGCCTCCCACGAAGACGCAAAAATGTACACCCCACGACGATTCTGCCAACCCACCCGATCCCCGAAAGAAACACAATCCACCGGCGAAAGAATCTCCGTCACTTTGCGAGAGTAAAAAGCAGTTAACGCTGGACGATCATCCTTTTCATAACCCGGAAGACGACGCCCCGAAACAAACGTCCGCCCATTTGCGCCATAAGAAAAATTGAACGTCGCAGCCAAGACTTCAGGAAAAGCATGAACCCGACGAATCGCTTGCGAAAGTTTGGAATTCCCAGCGCATTGAAAAATGTTGGTGTTTTTATCCAGATACTCCGACCACAGCAAACGATGCCAAGAAACACCATAACCATGCTCTCCTGGACCCCAACGCCCCGAAAGATTATGCGATAAAAGCGGAGGCAAAAAATCCTCGTAATCATGGAAGTACATTTGCGCAGCTAAGTTAATTTGCCGAAGGTTGTTTGAACAATGAATTCGCTTGCCAGCAGCTTTTGCCTTGCCGAGAGCAGGAAGAAGCAAAGACGCCAAAATGCCGATGATGGCAATCACCACCAACAACTCGATCAACGTAAAAGCCCGGTCTCCGCTTGCTTTCATATCTCAAAGAATAGCAGAAACCGGGCCAACCAACCAAAAACAAAGCCCCATCACGGGCAAGGCGTCGGAGTAATGGTATGTGAACAGCGAGATCGATAAGCAAAACGAGGCGAGCCAACGTCGCCAAACCGATACCAATAACCCCGATAATTCACGCATTGACGCCGCGTATACCCAGAAAACAAAGGAACAGGAACAGGATCCCAGTCAATTGTGCAGTAATAAGTATTCCACTCAAAATCCAGAGCGGAAGAGCGATTGTCGATAGAAACGTACGCCGCCGCTTGATGAGAGTAAAAATCCACCTGAGCCACCCAATCGCCGCGGCCAGTACTCGAATCCCATTCATAGATAGAACAACCGTAGTTGTTGTAACCATAAGGCGCCAACGAATCCCACCAAAAACGAGAATACGAAATAGTTCGATTCCCATAAATTCCGGTGTGGCTGACGTCATCATATGAATACCAAGTACGATAAGTAAGCGGATCAAAGAAACCTTTCAAACCATGCCAAACAACCTCGTACTGTTGATTCTGTTTTGAAGATGGAACGTCGAATTCAATTTCCAGCTTGACGTGGCCATCAATCGAAAAACTACTTCCATCCCCTTTATGAAAACAGACGTCATAAACCGGAGGATCGCAAGCAGCTTGAACGTCCGCCGTTGACCCAACGAGCAAACCGATCCCGACGACGACAGCGGCCGCCGTTTCTTTAATTTTGGACTTGGAAAACGCAATGCGGACGACGTCCAAACCGGCCGCAATTAAGGCGTACAATGATTTCACAACCGCCAAAAATACCGATTCCCGGAAAGAAGGCAAGAGATTTTCAAATAGAAAACCACTGAAAGATTTCAAAAGCGGAAAACGAACGGAAAAGAGAGCGGAAGATTTCCATTCTCAAAAAGAGAGATTGAGAGGCAAAGAAACCTTTCAAAACCGCTTGAAAAGAACGCCAAAACCGACAGCAGAGAGCCCGAAACAACCCCGCAGCGCGCTAAAACGAGCCGAAAGAGAAGAGCGCAGACAAGAAGACGCCAACGAAACCGACAGCAGAGAAACGAAAGGAAGGCAAAAAAAAAACCGCTGGAAGAAGATCCCAGCGGAGAAAAAACCAATCCCGACTTTTCCTTTTAAACGCGATTTAAGCTTGCGAGCCAAAAACCACGATGGCAAAGTAACCCCATGCGAGCCAAGAATCAAGAAATATCTTTTGAGGTTGCGGAGAAAAACGAAACCGTAACCGTCACCGCCAAAACCCCATCCCTTGCGGAAATTGCCGAGCCGTTGCCGCCGCTAACGCCAGAACAGCGGAAAGACTTGGAAACCGTCCACCCCAACCTAAAAGCGCAGATCGAGCGCAGCATGCGCCGGAGAAACCAACGAGAACAACAACGCCAACAACCACCAACGACAGACAACCCGAAACCAACGACAACCACCTCCCAACTGAAACCACACCACGCAGAAGCCCTGAAGAACGCCAAAAGCCAGCAAGAACGAGAAGAGATTTGGATGTTGATTAAAGCCGATCAACGAGCCAAACAACGAAACGAAACCGCCAAACGAATAACGAGCCCAACCAACCAAAAGCCAAAACCGAAACCATTCCTGACCAGAGCCAACAAAAAGAAACAGCGCCCAGCGCCGTTAACCATCCTCCAGACCATCCGCTTCAAAACCAGCGCCAAGTACGACATCCTGGCCGCCGAAAGAATCGTCTCCCATATTTGCCGCCGCCAAGGAGGCAAGAAAACCAGCAGCGCCAAGGTTGCTTTGAAAGCATCCCCAACATGGCCAAAGCATGCCGAATCCGAATCCACCGATTCCGAAAACTCCTCGCTTGGCTAACCAAAGCCGGAATTTTGATTGCCGAATACCGAGAACACCAACCCAACAAATACACCGTGGCCCCCGGCCGCCAAATGATCATGCCGGTAGTGATTGACGACTTGAAACTAACCCCAACCCAGAACGCCGTTGCCCGAATCATGCTCCGCTATGGAATTATCTCCATTCGCCAAGCCGCCGAGCTAGCCAACGCCAGCAAAAACACCGTCAGCAGAACCGCCAAACTTTTAGAAGAGAAACAAGTTGTGACCATCCGCAGAATCCAAGGCTGCACCAGCGAATATAAGTTTTGCCGCAAGGTGTTAAAACTCTTTGGAAGAACTGTCCCCAAAAGGCCCGGGGGACTGTCCCCAAAACGACCTTCCTTAAAGAACGTCGGACGAAAGCTTTCTCAAATCAGAGCCGAAAGAGCCAAACGACAAGCCCAACAGCGCGATTTAGAACAACGAGAAGCATGGAAAAAAGCCAATCCCAGAGAAGCGGCCATCCTGGAAGAGATAAGAAAGATAGGAAAAGCCACCGGAAACTACGCCAGAGCCTTTTTGGACAACTGCCATCGGCTAAAAACCGCCTAAACCACCGAAACCACCACCAAACCCACACCAGACATGACTCTAGAACAATGGAAATCCATCCTTGAAACGATTAACGAAGTGGACAGCACCCGCTATAACGTCCCGGACGATGAAACCGAATTCTGGGAAGAAGCGGAGAAAGTTGACCTCGCGATTCACGATCTAAAAAGCCTCGTGGAATACAAAATTGAAGAAATAGAAGAAACCGACGAATAAACGATTGGAAAGCTTTTGAAAGCTAACGAAAAGCCGTTAAACCATCGAATTAAAATTCAGAGCACAACGATGTGAACAAGCAAAGGCATCGTTGCAGAGGAAAAGGCTATAGTCAAGCGATGCGTGAAAATTGCGCAAAAGTTTTACATTCCCGACACAATTCCAGCCCGAAACCAACCGATCCAGCAAAACCACCGACAGCCAGAGCAAAACCCGCTTTTGAAAGAAATAAGGAAGATTTGGAAGACCGACAATTAGGAAAAGGAAGACGAAAAGGAAACCCGATTCTCTCCACGAAAGACAGGAAAAGAACCGATTGGAAAACCAAAAAACCAACGAATAAACGAATTAAAATTCTCGATACATGATTAGCGACAAGGAGTACGCTAATCACTTTGTCAAGACCACGTCAAGCAGATTTTTGCAAAAACCTCCAGAAAGACCGCTTCTCAAAACGAAACCGAACCACCGGAATTTGCGGAAAACCCCCTCCGCCCCCCGTTTTCCGCCTGCCCTGCCAAGCCCATTTTGCATGGCTTGCGCCTGCGCAAAATGCAGAAGAAAACCCACTAAAAGAGAAAAGAGCAGAGCGCAGGAAGACAGGAAAAGAACCAATTGAAAGACCGAAGAACCAGCAAATAGACGAATTAAAATTCTAGCTATAAGGGTAGCACCAAGACATGATGCTACCCTTGTCAACCCCTAAATCAAGACTTTTCTCGAAAAAAAGGAAAAAGACGGCGAAAAGGAAGACAGAAACCCATCGCTTGACAACCAAAGACCGCCAACGCAGAATTCCAAAATGGACGATACACCAACAAAAATTCGCAAAGTACTGGAAAAGGTAGAATCCGAGATCCAGCAGATAAGCAGACAATTGCCAAGCGATCAATTGTCGAGAAACGTGGCCAGAATAATCCGAACCGCAATCAACGAAATGAATCAACAGTGGCCAAAAGAAGACCGCCAAGAAGAAAAAGAGAATTCGCGCTAAAAGAGAAAACCAAAAAAACCGCCGAGCCAGAAACCCAACGGTCACGAAACGAAACGAAAAACCGCAGCGCCGTTTAAAAATCCACCAGTTCATCCCAAGGCGTAGGAGGTTGCCAACCGGAAGCAGACGGCATGTCCCCATCATCCCAATGTTGCCGATTGTCATAATTAAACCGTGTCCAATTCTCCACAGACGGAAAAAGCATTTGATAAAGAGTCTCCGATCCAACATGCCCATCAGCAAACAGAACGTTCGCTTGCCCAGAATGACGACGAGCCACGGTTACCCTAGACGCCCACTCAGGAAACAAAGGCGGAAACCGAAAAAGCAAAGGAATCCCGAAATTCCCAACGTACAATTCAGATTCACCAGTTCGCAAATTACGAACACCAAAAAAAGAGCCATCAGTTTGCGCAATCATGCGCGAAGGCGAAACCACAGCAGACTCCCGGAGAGAACCGAAATAAGTAGACCCAGAGATCCCCCAATGGGGAGATTCATCAGTTCCAAAACGATTCCCTATGTTATTATGTATACCAATAACGTTTTGTTGATAACCCCAACCCCACCAACCGGGCCGAACTTTTCCCATAGAAACCAAGCGAGGAATTCGTTTCTCCGCCGGACAATCAAACAAATTCGTTTGACCACCCAAATAGCCAAAACAAAGAGCAATATTCCAAAAAGAATCGAAAGAGATCTGATCCTTTGAAAATATAAGTGGAACCAGAACGCCGCCGTTGTCATCGGCATAAAGTTGCCGAGCAATCCCAATTTGCCGCTGGTTATTAATACAAACCGCTTTGTGAGCCGCCGACTTTGCCCTGGAAAGAGCAGGCAATAAAATGGCCGCCAAAATGCCAAGAATGGCAATGACGACCAGCAATTCCACCAACGTAAACGCTTGCCTACGGAAGAGTGATAAACGTTCCACCCGGGCCTCCAGCGGAATAATAAACCGGAACCTCATAACCATCGCCGTCACTATCGTACGCCCAAGCCAGCATCGAGTAAAGCGCGCCGTTGCTATCCACAATAACATAAAGCGAAATATCCACAGACGCAGCAGTTCCCCAATAATTAACGATAAGGGGAATATCAAGAGTACCAAGATCCTCCCAGTACTCTATTTGCCCCGCAATATTAAACTGAAAAGCCGGGTTGTATTGATTATAGCCCGGATAAGGAAGCGGCGGTCCGCCGTCAAAGCCCGGAATACTCAACTAACCGCAATAATCAGACACATAAGGAGCGTCAACATCATTAGAACCTTCTCCAGTCAAATGAAAACGCTCAAAAGTAATCGTACCGCCCGAAGGAGTAGAAACGTCGAATTCCACCGTGAATCCGATAGAACCGTGATTCGAAACCCAAAGACAACCCACTTCAGGAGCATTATTTGGAGGAGGAGGAGGAGGTTCAGGCTGAGGAGTTGGAAGTGGACGACCAGGGTCAATTCCATTTGAAAGAACCCCAACAGGCGCCAACAACAGCCCGATTCCGACAACACCGACGACAACCGCGGCCGCCGTTTCTTTAATTTTGGACTTGGAAAACGCAATGCGGACGACGTCCAAACCGGCCGCAATTAATGCGATAAAAGGATTCATAGACCGACGAAAATACCGATTCCCGGAAGGAAGGCAAGAGATTTTCAAATAGAAAACCACCGAAAGATTCCAAAAGCGGAAAAACAAGCGGAAGATTTCCATTCTCAAAAAGAGAGATTGAGAGGCAAAGAAACCTTTCAAAACCGCTTGAAAAGAACGCCAAAACTGACAGGAGAGAGCCAGAGAACGCCAACAGCCAAAGCCAGAAACAACCCCGCAGCGCGCTAAAACCAACCGACAGAGAAAAGCGCAGGCAGGAAGACGCCAACGAAACAACCCACGAAACCGACAGCAAAGAAACGAAAGGAAGGCAAAAAAAAACCGCCGGAAGAAGATCCCAGCGGAAAAAAACCAATCCCGACTTTCTTTTTTAAACGCGATTTAAGTTGCTAACACCGAATCGCGCTAATAAGATAGCCAGATGCTAAAACCGATTCAAGGAATATCTTTTGAGGTTGCGGAGAAAAACGAAACCGTAACCGTCCCCATCAAAACTAGGGTTTTTGTTCCCGCTAACCGTAGCGCTTTGAAGAAAACGCGGCGAAATTCCTGTCTTTGCCCCAATCGGCGTATCGCCGATCGGCGGCCTGCAAACAAAGATTGCTCTCCGACCTTTGAGATGGCAAAGCAAAGTGGACGGAGAATTCCCTCATCCCAAATTTCCCTTTCCCGCTTTCCGCAAAGTGGGCAACCGAGTGACCAGTGCCAGCAATTAGCGATTCGCAATCAGCAACGCGGAATTTCCTGCTTTCTTTGAAGACAGCGTCCAGCCGTCTAGCCGCAATAACCAATGGAACTTCTTAAAAGCGCAAACCCGCCGCTGTTTGTGGCTGCATAGTTAGTGGCTAGTGTTCTGCGAGTGTTGCAAAGAAAAAACGCTTTTTTCTGTCTTGTCCCTTGGAATTTGGCAACGGGGACTTTGGGCAACGTTCAGTGCTTTGCAGCCGCCGGACCATTGGATTGCAACTTCGCCTCAGGACTCCGGAAGCGAAGTTTTTTGCCCAATTCACGAATGACAAATCTAAATCGAGGGGAATACGCTCTAGATTTTCAGCGCGGAGAGCGAGACTTCCCTTGCTCAAAAAAATTGTTGCCTTCCAGTCGCGTTGGGGACAGACTTGCGGTTTATGAAGCGGCCTTTGGGACGAGGTTTGGAAAACTTGATGCCGTCTGATCTTTCGGACGGTTTGACGGACGGAAGCTCTCCAAGCTCTTTGGAAGATTCTTCGGTTCAGCCTCCGTCTGGGGTAGATCGGCTTATACAAGGCGGCGGTCAAACGGAAGCGGCAAGACTTGGCGACTCCGCCGCTTTCCGCCCCTTCACTTCGGCGTCTGCTTCTCAATCTAAACCCGCACGGGCGCCAGATTGGATTTTTTATTTGGGTGATTTGGCGCTGATGTCGGCCGCTGTTTGGATTCTCGTTCTGGGGGAGAGACCTTTGGATCGCCCTCAAGTGCTGACTTGTTTGGCGCTCAGCGTTTTGGCGGCGGCAATCGGGTTGTGGCCGTGGTTGCGAAACGTTCTCCATTGTCAAGCGGTGGGAGAGTCGGCCCGCTTGCCCAAGTGGGGGGTGCTTGCCCAAGGAAGAGGTGGAGAAAACGAATCCAGACGGCTGGTGATCCATCTGAGAAAACCCCAAGTGGCCGTTGAAGTCCACGAAACCGCATGGAACGAAATTCACGCCAAACCCTATTGGATTCACGAGCCGCCCAATCTGCCGCCCGGAGGCGTCCACGCTCTGCTGGAGGAGGCGGTAGAACACTTCCGCAAATGGAAGGAAGAATCCTCCGCCGCTTCGGAATCCGCTTCCGATCCTGCCAATGCGGACGACAAGCAGTAAAAGCGAAAATGAACTTGAGAACACAAAGAAAATGATAATATTCGGATGGGGGACACAAATACGAAGAAATTACGGGCAGCTCAAATCTGCTCCATGCGGCATCTGCAAATACGAAGGATACTCGCTGATCAGAATCATAACATGGTTCACTTTGTTTTTCATTCCGGTAATCCCGTACAGCGCCAAACACTTAGTCCTGTGCAACAAATGCGAGAATGGATATGACATAAGCCAGGAGCATCAGGAAATAAAAGAACTCAAGCAGAGAATTCAAGATGCGCAAGATTATACATAAGACTTAATGCCGGGCAGAATCATGCCAAAGCATCCTATAAGCGCATGGTCTCTGACCTGCTAATTACACGGCAAACTCGGCCGGCCGCATTGCCGGACGAACAAGCCAAGGCTCTAGACTCTCAAAGTTTGTTTCCGCCGGAAAACAACGCACTCTGAAATCAGACATGGAACAACCTCACAATCTACTGGGAACGTTACGCAAATTCGACTTGGGAAATGGTGGGTTTGGAAAATTTTACTCTTTGCCCGCGCTGGAAGAAAATGGCGTTGGTCCGATCTCTCGCCTGCCCGTCTGCATCCGCTTGGTGTTGGAATCTGTTTTGCGCAACTGCGACGGCCGGCGCGTGTCCGAAGGAAACGTCCGAGCCTTAGCGAACTGGCAGCCCAATGCGAAGCGAAGCGCGGAAATTCCCTTCGTGGTGGCGCGGATTGTTCTCCAAGACTTTACTGGCGTTCCGCTCCTCGTCGATTTGGCGGCCATGCGTTCCGCTGCGAGCCGACTGTCCAAAGACCCCAAGATTATCGAGCCTTTGGTTCCCGTGGACTTGGTCGTCGACCACTCCATTCAAGTGGACTTTGCCGGAAGCAGGGAAGCGATGCAAAAGAATCTGGAGCGAGAGTTTCAGCGGAATCGAGAGCGATATCAGTTTTTGAAATGGGGAATGCAGGCCTTTGACACTTTCAAAGTGATCCCGCCGGGAATTGGAATTGTTCACCAAGTCAATCTGGAATACTTGGCCAAGGGCGTGATCGAGTCTGGCGGCGTTTATTATCCCGATACTTTGGTGGGCACCGATTCCCATACTACCATGATTAACGGACTGGGGATTGTGGGTTGGGGCGTCGGCGGCATCGAAGCGGAGGCCGGAATGTTGGGGCAGCCGGTGTATTTTTTGACGCCGGACGTGGCGGGCGTTCGCTTGACCGGAAGTCTGAGCCGGGGCGCTACGGCTACCGACCTGGCGTTGACCCTTACCGAAATGCTCCGCAAAGCCAAAGTGGTGGGCAAGTTCGTGGAATTTTATGGTCCGGGGACCTCCGCATTGCCCGCCGTCGACCGCGCCACAATTGCCAACATGGCGCCGGAATACGGCGCCACAATGGGTTTCTTTCCCATCGACGAGGAAACCGTCCGTTACTTCCACGCTACCGGACGAAGCGAAGAACACTGCCGAATCTACGAGCGCTATTATCGAGCGCAGAACCTTTGGGGCGTCCCCAGACAAGGCGAAGTCCAGTATTCCGTCGAGCTGGAACTCGATCTTGCCTCCGTCGTTCCCTCCGTGTCCGGCCCCAAAAGGCCGCAAGACCGAATTGCCCTGCCGCAACTGGGAGAATCTTTTGACGCCGCCTTTTCCCGCCCATCCAGCGACGGCGGATTCGGAAAAGACGCCGCAGAACTGCGCGAGACCAAAGCGGAGATTCCATCAAACAATGGCGGCCAGACTGAAATCGGACACGGCAGCGTCCTGATTGCGGCCATCACTTCTTGCACAAACACTTCGAATCCGAGCGTCATGCTAGCCGCCGGTCTGCTGGCAAAGAAAGCGGTGGACAAAGGCTTAAAAGTAAATCCCGCCGTGAAGGCTTCGTTGGCGCCGGGTTCGAGAGTCGTGAGCGATTATTTGGAAAAAACCGGCTTGCAGCCCTATTTGGACCGACTGGGCTTTCACCTTGTGGGATACGGCTGCACCACTTGCATCGGAAACAGCGGTCCCTTGCCCCGGCCGATCGAAAACGCAGTTTTTGAAAACGACCTCGTGGCTGCGTCCGTGTTGTCCGGCAACCGAAACTTCGAAGCGCGAGTGCATCAAAATATCAAAGCCAACTTCCTGATGTCTCCGCCGCTAGTGGTAGCTTTTGCTCTGGCGGGGCGCGTCAACGTCAACCTAACGCAAGAACCCTTAGGCACAGATGCGAAAGGCCTCCCTGTTTTCCTCAAGGACATTTGGCCCTCGCCGGAAGAAGTCAGAAACCACTTCGAATCGGCGCTCTCTCCGGAAACTTTTCAAAAATTATACCGCGATTTTGCCACCCAAAACCCTCAGTGGAACGAAATTTCCGCCGCCGCAGGCAACGTGTATCGCTGGGACGCAAAAAGCTCCTACATCCAGGAACCGCCTTTTTTCGCCAACTTCCAGTTGGAACCCGCCCCCATTGCCGCGATCAAAGAAGCGCGGGCGCTGGGAATTTTCGGCCATTCCGTGACCACCGACCACATTTCGCCCGCCGGCGCCATTCCCAAAAACTCGCCAGCAGGGCGGTTTTTAGAAGCCGCCGGCGTTTCCTTTGCCGACTTCAACAGCTACGGATCTCGCCGCGGCAACGACCAAATCATGACCCGCGGCGCCTTCGCCAACGTGCGAATCCAAAACCAAATGGCGCCGGGAACCGAAGGCGGCGTCACCCGGCATCAGCCATCCGGCCAAGAAATGAGCATCTACGAAGCGGCCTCCAAATACGCCGAAACAGGAACGCCCCTCCTCGTGATCGCCGGGCAAGAATACGGCACCGGCAGCTCCCGCGATTGGGCGGCCAAAGGAACCCGGCTGCTGGGAGTCAAAGCCGTCGTCGCCGAAAGCTTCGAGCGCATTCATCGCTCCAATCTCGTCGGCATGGGCGTCCTCCCCTTGCAATTCCCCCCCGCAACCGGCGCGCAAACGTTCGGACTAAACGGAACCGAAACCTACGAAGTGGAGGGTCTGGACGATTCCTTGAAATCGCAGCAAGACTTGACCCTGAAAATTCGGCGAGCCAACGACGAGACCCTGAAAATCCCCGTCCGTTGTCGCATCGACACCCCAATCGAAGCGGATTACTTCCGGCACGGCGGCATTCTGCCGTACGTGATGAGGCAACTGGTGTCCAAAGCATCACGTTAGTCCGCGTTCCCATAAATGAATAGAACGACGATATTCTTCCAATGGATTAAACGACCTGAAACTCAATACAACCGCCCTAACCCAAAAAGAATCCGCAATCAGCAACCAAAACGATCCGCTCCTTGTCCGATCCGCTCCTTGTCTGCGAATCCGCTCTCTTTACCGCATCCTCCCATCATCTCCCGGATAATGCCGCAATCCATTTTCCCCTCGCTTCGCGCATCTGGGATTCAGTGCCTGCAGAAGTCCAACGACCAGAAACTCGAAACCAACTCCCCAACCTTCCGGCCACAAAGCTCGCAAAAAAACACTTCCCCACCACCAGCCATTCCAACAGCTACTTCCCATTCCCTAAACACCGCCCCCAAAAAACAACTTTTCTCCGTAACGACAAAGCAGGATTTCTCACCTCTCACCTTTTAGCGAGTTTCCTCATTTTGCTGCTGCTTCCAAGTGTCCTTTCTCATTCGGAATTCGCCAAAAACACCAACCCTTTTCTTTCTTTTCCACAACGGCCAGGCGGGAGATGGCGCGCTTGTTGGCGAAGTCAGCGGCCCGCCTCCAATAAGCAATGGAACTTCTCTTCAAAAGCGCCAAGCCCCCGCTTCGCGCCTTTTGCAGTTTTGCCGCTTCTTCCCATGCGTTCTTCCGAATTCGGAGTTCTTCCCAAAACACTCGCCAATCAACGAAACTTTCTTCTTTCTTTCATAGCGGCCAGGCGGCACTTCCCCTCCCGAATTTCCTTTTTTGCGAGTTTCCTCGTTTTGCTGCTGCTTCCAAGTGTCCTTTCTCATTCGGAATTCGCCAAAAACCCCAACACCTTTTCCGCACCCGTCAAGGCGGAATGTTGCGCTCTTTTTTACACTTTTTCTGGGTATCTTCTCGGTTTCAACGATTTTTTCTTCCCTTTTTTCCTCTTTTTGTGATTTGGGGCTTGACGCGGGGCGGATGGAAGGTTATCCAAAAGCCAGATCGCATTGCGGATTGGTTTATCATAGCAGATTTTTTGGTTGCGGTTATATTTTAGTTATTTAGTCATTTTTTCGTTATGAAGATTCAAAAATATTTGAACGCTAGGAACCCGAAGTTGTCGAAATTCGGGCATCGGCAATCAGTCTGCTCTTGTAGCGGCGTTAGTGGTGTCGGCGCTCTCTTTGGTTTCTGGGGAGCAGAGCCAAGCGCAGTTGATTCTCACCATCAATCCTCTTCAAGGCGACACCAACAACACAACGCTTTGGACGTTCTCCGGCTCTTCCACAACCGAGACTTCCTCCTCCATCGCCATGCAATCGGTCAACTTTAACCACTCTCCCTCCCAATCCGCCCTGCTTCCCTTCGCCGCCGCCAACAACTACATCTCCAACCCTTCCGGCACCCAATTCCTCACCGCCAGCGCTCCCGCCCGATACAACACGGCCACCAACCATGTCTTGACCGCCAATACTTACAGCCAACCGCAAATCACCACGCCTTCCGGCACCCGAATCATTAGCCGCATCCGCTTGCAAAACAACCATCCCACCGACACGCTGGGCATTCGCGTCTCCGGAACCACTGCGCTCAGCTACACCAACGGCGTCGCGGTTTCTTGGAGCGGGCAAGGCACTTTGCCCTATCCCATCGGCGACTTTTCCCTCACCGCCGCCAATGAGTATTTCTATGGCGCGCCGGCTTTTGCGGCAGGTTATGTGGACGGGAGCATAGGCACGCCGACTAGCTTTGACTTGCGAGTGGTGGTTTCCAGCGCGCCGGCGTCCTTGTTTGTCCCCGAACCAGAGGAATATGCTCTGGTGTTCGGCCTGTTTGCGCTGTCCTTCGTTTTCTTCCACCGGCAGCGCCGGCGAAGACAACAAAAACGACCAATCGTCATCACCGCGTCGTAGTCGGTGAGTTGTGGACGCCGGCGCTGGCGTACCGCCCCAACCAAATGCGCGACCAGGGAGATTCGTGGTTTGTGGTCAAAGGTTTGCGGTTTGTGACTTGCGATTGGTGATTGGCGGCGGCCAGCGCTTAGCGGTGATGGAAAAACAGCGGAAATGGTTTTTTTCGCCTATTTCTCAATCCTGTTTCTAAGAGAGTTTGGGCAGCGGGATTGTTGTTTGAGGAATGAGCGGTCAATGTTTTGGGTTCTGTGAACCCCAAGCGGCGGGCGAACCGCAGTTAGACCAGCGGCCAGAGAACCACAGAGACCGCAGCTCGGCAAATCGGAGGCCGGCTCTCGGAGCTGGTGGTTTGGCATTTGGGCTTGGCTAAAACAAGGAGCGCGCTTCCTTAGCCGATTGGGTCAAAGAGCAACGCTTGATGGTTTGGGGTTTGGGATTGGTAGTTAGGCGGGCGGTTGTTGCCAGCAAACCGGACTTAGAGGCTGGTTTGGTGGCGTCGGGGATTGTCCCCAGCAGAGTTTTGGTTCTTTGCCCGCGCAGTCTCATCCGGGAACGGCAAGCTTAGGAAGGAACACCAAAAGGAACAAGAGAAAGGAGCGGTTGGCGGCGGTTTGAAGGAGAGGAAAAAGGAAAAAGTGTTTTGAAGAAAAAGAGAGGATCAGCGGGCGAAGAGATCCAAAAAGCCTATTTTGTTTCCTTGGGCGTCTTTGGGTAGTTCTCAGGCAACGAAAGCAACAATGAAGGAATGCGAAAAACAAGATGAGAACAAAACAGCGGGCGTCCCTTCGTTTTTTCTTTCTCTTCGTCCTCGCCAGCCGGCTTGGGTTCAAAAGCTCCAAACTCGCAATTCTGAATCTGCAAATTGGAGAAACAAGACGAGAAGAAGTTCAGAAAAGCTGCGAAGACTCGACAAGCAGGCAGCGGCGCGGCAATTTATGGCCGGCAGTGGATGAGAAGTTGGAAAGTTTGCGGCGGTTGATTCGTTCCTTTGGTTCGTGCGTCGTCGCCTATTCGGGGGGCGTGGATTCCGCATTTTTGGCGGCGGTGGCTTTTCGAGAATTGGGGCGAAGATCGACGGCCGTCATTGCCGATTCGCCCAGTCTGCCGCGGCGAGAGTTGGCGGAAGCAAAGGTGATTGCCAAAGAGTTTCAGTTCCCTTTGGAAGTGGTGTCCACCAAAGAGTTTGCCAATGAAGACTACCTCTCGAATCCCACGAACCGATGTTATTTCTGCAAGGCGGAATTGTTTCAAAAGTTGACGGCATTCGCCAAGCGAGGCGGTTTTGCAACCATTCTTTATGGAGAGAACGCCAGTGATTCTGCGGCGATTCGACCGGGTCGAGGGGCGGCAGAAGAGTTTGCCGTTCGCGCTCCGTTGCGGGAAGTGGGGTTGACGAAGGCGGAGATTCGCCATTTTAGTCAAGCTATGGGATTGCCGACAGCGGAAAAGCCGGCGCAACCGTGTTTGAGTTCGCGGATTCCTTATGGCGAGCGAGTGACGCCGGAGAAGTTGCGAATGATCGAAGCAGGCGAACAGGCGATTCGTCGGTTGGGAATTCGGGACTTGCGAGTTAGGATCCATGAAATTGGGAACGGATATTTGGCGAGGGTGGAAATTCCCAAAGGGGAATGGCCGCTTTTTCTGGAAGGAGATTTGAGGGAAAAGGCCGGGGGCGCCCTGCGCGAGGCCGGCTTTCGCTACGTGACTTTGGATGTGTTCGGCTACCGAAGCGGGGGGCGCGGTGCAGACGCGGTTTTCCCACTTCGTGAAAAATCGAACCGGCGATAGTGGGAAGCGAGGCGGGCTTGCCGCAACTTTTTTCGATGCGGCTTGTTGGATAAATCAATAAATCGCGATGGCGCAATTCTCTTACAAAGCCCGGCGCCGGTCGGGAGAAATCGTCAAAGGAGTGCTGGACGGAAACGATCGGGGCGCCGTTCTCGTTCAAATGGAGCGGTTGGGGTTGTTGCCGGTCAGCCTGGAAACCGTCCAAGGAGAAAAAACATCCAAAAATTCCCCCGCCAAACGAGGCAACCGATCGGCTTCTCTGCCGCCTTTCTTGCGCAGCCTGATGAATCGCAAGCGCCGGCCAAAACAGCAAGAACTGGCCACTTACACGCAGCAACTGGCCAACTTGCTTCGCTCCGGGATGCCGCTGGCCGTCGCGCTGAACAGCATGGGGCACTTGGAGTCGAAAGGAATTTCCCCAGAAATCAGCAAGCAACTGCGCCAAGACGTGATGGAAGGAAAGAGCCTTTCGGACTCCATGAGCAAGCATCCTCACATTTTCTCGGAGTTATACGTCAACATGGTAAAAGCCGGGGAGCAGAGCGGCGCGATTGAAGAAGTCTTGCGCCGTTTGGCCGCGCACTTCGAGCGCTTTGCCGAAGTGCAGCAAAAGTTTACCTCCGCGTTGGTTTATCCGGCGGTTGTGGCCGGAGTCGGGGTGGTGATCATCGCGCTTTTCATGACCGTCATTCTGCCCCGGTTCACAACTATTTTCACGGAAATGAACGTGCCCCTTCCTGTTTCGACGCAAATACTCATCTCCGTGAGTGGCTTTTTCACAACTTGGTGGTGGGCGATTCCCCTGCTACCCGTGCCGTTAGCCATCTTTTATCGGAGATTCTCCGCGACAGAGTTTGGCCGACGGCGCATCGACAAGTGGAAAATCTCCCTCCCGGTGTTGGGAAAAGTGAGGAAACTAAATCTCTTCGGCCAATTTGCCCGCACACTCTCCACCTTGCTGCACAACGGCGTTCCGGTGCTGACGGCGTTGCAGATCACTGAAAAAGTCATTCCCAACGTAATCCTGCGAGAAGCGATCCAACAAACGCGGGAAGGTGTGACTGACGGGAAAACACTCGCCCAACCGTTGGCGCGCAGCCGAGTTTTTCCCCAACTGATGATCGACCTCATCCAAATTGGCGAAGAAACGGGCGACGTGCCGGGCGCTTTGCAAAGCGTGGCCGAAACTTACGAGAATGAGTTAACCGTTGCTCTGCGAATCATGACCAACCTCATCGAGCCAGCGATGATTGCTTTGATGGCGGTCGCCGTCGGCGGGCTGCTTTACAGCATTCTTTCGGCAATGTTTCAAATTACTTCCTCCATTGGCCGATGACAACGCGCAGACATCCACGCCCGGAACAAGCGGGATTCACCCTCCTCGAGCTGATGATGGTGGCGGCGATTATCTTGCTCGTGCTGGCTTGGGGCCTGCCGAATATGTTGCGGGCCGTCCAGAAACAAGGAATGAACAAAGCCGTCGCGGACCTTATGGAAGGCTGCCAGCAGGCTCGCGCCTATGCAATTTTGACCGGCGAGCCGGCCGAACTTGTGATTCGCGCCGAGGACGGAAAGATGATCGTTCGAAAAGCGGAGGCGCCGCGTTTGATGAGGCAGTCCGGCGGCCAAGCGGTGGGAGTCAGCGCCGCAGGAAAGGCGCAGAAAGGCAAGCTGGCCGGCTTTCGGCGCGCCTTCGATGAGGACATCGCCTTGGAAATGTTCGACGTCAACTTCGTGGATCAAATGCAGTTTCCCGAAGGAATCGTCCGCTTTTATCCGAACGGAACCAGCGACGAATTAACTATCGTGCTACTCTCAACAAGCAAAAAACGGCGCAAAGTCTCGCTGGACCCCGTCACCGCCGTCGCTTTGATGGAAAATTGGGAAAGTCGCCCGTGAACCTTTCGCCAACAGTTTCCCAGAAACCGCCGGCCTTCAGTCTGCTCGAAGTGATGATCGCCGCCGGAATCTTCTTCGTTTCGATCTTCGTGATCCTTCGGTTGACTACGCAAAACCTGAGCGCGGCGCGAACCTTGCAAAACTTGAACGTCGATACGGGAACGTTGCCCTCGCTCATTGTCATGACCAATAGACTTGAGGAAGGCCCCTTGCCGTTGGACATCAAAGAGGCTTTTGAGAGCGCCAATCCGGGCTTTTCCTGCGACGGAATGGTGATGGAGTACACAACTAACGGGCTTTTCCAAGTGGATTACGCGATCTATTGGCAACACGACGGGCGCGCCAAAGAATCCCGAAACAGTATTCTCTTGTGGCGTCCCCTGTCCTATTCCAGAACCCAACGCCTGCAACGATGAAACTTTCTTCTCCCGCAAAATCTCCCGCCTTCACTCTCCTCGAAATTATGCTGGCCATCGGGATTTTTTCCGGCCTGCTCATTGCCGTTTACGCCAGTTGGAGCGCGATTTTGCGGAGTTCTCAAATAGGTTTGAACGCCGCAATAGAGTCTCATCGAATGCGGGTTGCCGTGCGCTCCATTGAAGAATCTATCAAATCCGCCGTGATTTTCGAGCTAAACCTGCCGCTTTACTCGTTTATGCACGAGATCAGATCAGACTTCTCCTACTTCAGCTTGACCAGCCGTTTGTCGGATTCATTTCCCGGAAGCGGTTTGTTTTACGACCAACCCATTCGGCGCGTTTCGTTCGTCGTCGAGGACGCAGACCAAGGCAATCAACTGGTCATGCAGCAGAATCCGATTCTGACGCCCTTGGAAGAAGGCGAAGAATCCTATTCGCTCGTGTTGTTGAAGAACGTGAACGTTTTTGCCTTGGAGTTCTGGGACGCGCAGTTGAACGATTGGTCACCAGAGTGGATTTACACCAATCGGTTTCCCGCGATGATCCGCTATTCTTTGGCCGTCGTCCCTCCGGGACAAGATGAAGCGACGGAGAATTCCACGATTCAAAGGATTGTGCACGTGCCGGCCGCAACCGTCCAAGCAAATTGGCAACGTCCCACAATGGCCGGTGATCCTTCCCAGAAACCAAAGTCGCCAACAAATTGAACGCCGACCCAATCTCCCTCGGCAATTCAAAAAGAATGCCGAAATGAAAATCACAACCCCCAAAAAGCCCCGTCAACAAGCGATTGCTTTGGTTATGGTGATGCTGGTGATCTTGGCTCTCGGCGTCCTGGCGGCCAGCTTTGCCTTCTCAATGAAAGTAGAATTGCGGCTGGCGGGCAACCTCACCAAAGAACCCGACATGGAATGGCTGGGGCGCTCCGGACTAGAACTCGCCCGCTTTGTTTTGGCGGAAAAAGCGCGCATCCCCGAGGAAAGAGGCTTCGACGCCCTAAGCCAGATGTGGGCGGGCGGACCTTTGGGCACCAACGAAGTTCTCATGCAAATTTCGCTGACCGACGTCCGCTTAGGCGAAGGAAGAATCAATGTTCGGATTCAAGATTTAGAGCGAAAATTCAACGTCAACGTTGTCGACGAACCCTTTCTCGACCGAACAATGCAAGTCATGGGAGTGGACTCGGTTGCATCAGACGTGATCGTGGACTCCCTTCTAGACTGGCTGGACGGCAATCAGGAACCAAGACTCAACGGAGCGGACGGAGAAGACTACATAACAACGCCCAATCCTCCCTTCCCTCCCTACATACCCAAGAACGGTCCGATTGACCACATTGCCGAACTGCTTCTTATCAGAGGCATTGAGCCTAGCCTTTACTACGGTCTTGGAGGAGAAACATCCTCTCCGTTGTCAAACAACAACCCATCCCCCGAAACTGTGGGGCTACGCGATATTTTTACCTCAATTGGAGGCCCTCGAGTGAACATAAACACAGCCTCCACCGTTGTTCTAAGTCTTATCCCCGGCCTAAACGAAATCCTCGCCCGCGAAATCGTTCGATTCCGTCGAGGAGAGGATCAACTAGATGGGACAATCGACGACATACCTTTTAGAAATCTCAGTGACTTGTCAGGAGTTCCGGGAATGGATCCAGAATTAATGGATCACTTGCGCCGCTTTTGTATAACCTACAGTAAAACATTTGAAGTCGTTGTCGAATCACAGTTCGGAGACTACGTGAAAACATACCAAGCAATACTAGTCCGTCCCAATCCGAGGAACGTATTCGTCGCCAGCTTCCATCCGTTATAATATAAATCCGCCTCCTCTTTTGAAAAAGACTTCGAAACAAGAATTACCATCCTACGAAATACCCAGTCAGCGCTGGACGCTGAATTTGAGAAATGCCCTCAACAAAATCTACCTCACAATAAACAAGATCGGAAAAAAGACTGATACAACTTAACTTCTTTTTAAAATATAAAAAGAGACGGCCCGAAGACCGTCTCTTACATTTGTTCGATTAATTGTTTTCGGATTACTGCGAAATCACTCTGGCAAAACCGACACCACGAGCCTCAGGCGAAACCTGAGCCAACTCTTCCAGATTGAAGGTTATTTTGGCAACAGTGCCGTCGCCGGCAATCGGGTCTCCATAATTGTGCCAATCAGCCAAGAGATTTGTGGAAACTTGAACTTGGTAAGAGCCACCTGCAACGGTCATAAATGAAACCTCAATGTCGCCATCAGCATTCACCGCAATGCTCAACACTATCGCTTCACTGCCGGCTAACGGATAGTTAGGAGTGCCGGCGCCGGCATTGCTCAGCAGGCCGTTCTGCGAAATCACCGTCCAACCCGAAGCCCAGTTCACCGCGCCAAAGGCCCCCACAAAATCCACATCATGGAAAAAGCCATCCGCCGGCTCCGCCAATCCGCCTTCCAAAGCCGGACTTCCTTCCATCGGACGCGGATCCGTCAAATCCTCCTCTTCTAACTCTTCCAAACTCGGAGCCCGATTGATCCGACGCAACTGCGGATCTACCCCATACCGATTCCCATAACTCGCATCCGTAAAAAACACTTGCGCCGTATCCGTCGAGGCATTCTCTTTGTCCGACCCAAATCCCCAAAACAAACTATTCCGTATCTCCAAATCCCCCGCCGCTATTCGCGCCGCCATGTTGTCTTCCGCATCATCGGATATGTCCAAGGCTTGATCCTCAAACTCCGTAAAGATGCTGTTGGCATAATGCCCCCCGGCGTTCTCCCGCAACTTCAGCGCATCCTGCTCCCCTTCTCCCCCGTTGCCAATATAAGTCGCGTTGTAGATCGTAGGCTGGCTCAACGGCAACGCGTCTAAGTTGTCCACATCTCCGTCGTGTTCTCCTCCGCGATCTCCGCGCGACGCGATCGAAAACCAAAACTGCCCCTTACCGCGATAGCCTTGATCGTAATCATAACTATCATCCCCGCAATAGGCTACAACAGCATGCTTGACTTCCACCGTTCCCCCAAAAAACTCGATCCCGTCATCCAAGTTGGCAAACACTTCCACATACTCAATCCGCGTCCCCCGACCAACGCCGCCCAATGTCAGCCCGTTGATCTCGTTATCATCCGCTATCTTCGCCCCCCCGTGCCGTATCGACACATAGCGCAACACCCCTGAGTTGTCCTCGTCATCATCCCCGCCGAACTTCCCGCGCTCGTCCGTCGCCGGCAACCCTTCTATGTTGTCGGTGATCGGCGAACCGCTGTCCTCCGGACTATTTAACCGCGCCCTCCCCAAAATAATGAGACCGCCCCACTTTCCCCAATCCCCCGGCCCCATATCGTAGGGTTGGGACAAATCATCTTCCTCCGTCGTAAAGATGATCGGCTTCTCCGCCGTCCCTTCCGCAAATATCTGCGCCCCGGGCGACACTACCAACACGCTGGCCTTCTCTTGCTCCCCCGGCTTGCCTTTGATCACCGTCCCCGCCTCGACCGTCAGCTTTGTCCCCGGCAAAACAAATATCCGCCCATTCAACACATACGTGTTTCCCTCAACCCAAGTCGTGTCTTCAGACAACGACTCGGTCACAACAATTTCAGCAGCGCGTCCCGGCGACAGCAAGGCGCTGGACGCCAACAATATTCCACTAATCAGCAGATTCGAGCAAAAGTGCAACTTCGGTTTGTTACTTATCATAAATGTTACTGGTCTAATTGAGTTATGTTGTTCGTGATTAAACATCACGGTTGAAACATAGGAATGGATTGTGAACTTTAGGTTGCGCAATTGTTACAAAACAGTTAACTTTTGCATTTTGCGGAAGAAACCGGCTGTTTCGTTTCCTCGCCTGAATTTACAGGGTTTTTAGAATTCATAATTTAAGGAAAGGCTAAATGCTCGGCCGCGGCGATAGGAGGAATAAACGGCTTCTTCACCATCTAGTTTGCTCACCAGGCGATGTTCGGCGTCAAGAAGGTTTTTGGCGGAGAATTTGCACTTCCAATTCTTCCACAAGCGCTGGGACACGGTAAAGTCCAATGAATGCGTCGGCTGTTCCAGCACTCGAGGCGACTCTTTCACCGTGAAGGCCACTCGCTCTCCAAAAACGTTGTAAAAGAAACTTGCGGACGTGCCCCAGTTGGCGTTTTGATAAGTTAAATCCAGATTGACGATGTAGGGTGATTGCCCCACGAGCGGCCGGGTGTCTTCAGTGCCAAATTCAAATTCAAAGGGCACGGTGTTCACTTCTGATTGAACATAAGTAAAGTTGGCGCCCACGGCGAAGTCGGACAATGCTTGGTGCGCAAATTCCAGAGTTTTGCGCGCTTCCATTTCCAACCCCAGCAAGGTCGCCCCTTCTCGATTTTCGGGTTTAATTTGGCCGTCGTTCGAGATTTGGCGGAGTTCAATGGGGTTGATAAGTTTCTTGTAGAAAAGGCTTGCCGCCAAGACTTCGCCGGGATTGGGAAACCACTCCCAACGAAGGTCGTAGTTATGGGCCGTAGTCATTTCGAGTTCCGGATTGCCGTGAAAAATTCGCCGGTTGACAAATTCCTCGATATATACGTCCGCAATTTCTTTGAAGATGGGGCGGGCGACGGTTTGGCCGTAAGCCAAACGAATATTCATATTTTTGGGCAGTTCGTAGATCAGGCTTACCGCCGGAAGAGGGCGCATGTCGTCAATATCCGAATCCTTCGGTTTCTCTCCTTCGTTGCGCGTTACCCTCACTTTCAATTGGGTATCTTCGGCTCGAAAGCCCGTAATTAAGCGCCACTTTTCAAAGATCGGCACATCCATCATTGCGTAGCCGGCCCGGATTGTTTGGTTTCCTGTGTATTCATTCCGTTGCGCTTGCGTCAAGTAATAGGAAACATCATCCCTGGCAAAAGGGCCTTGCCCGGCAGTGACTTTCTGGATGTTTTCCGGCGAGGCAAATTGGCTTAGATCAATCTCGGTGATATCGTAGAAGGATGCATGGGCAAAATTGAAATACCGAAATGCGTTTTCCTGAAAATCACGGTCCGATTGGGAAAGGTAGTATCCGACCTTGAAGAAGCCTTCCCTATCGCTCCATTCCTGAAAATGCAAAGGCACGGTCGCGTCCAAGCGGAAGTTGAGGTTGTCTTCCCAGACGTTTCTGAAGAGTCGCTTAGGAAAGTCTTCGGTCGACGGAGTGATTTGGCGGGAACCGTTCTCCACGGTGTAGGCGATAAAGCGGAGGTCTGGTTCGTTTTGAAAAGTGGAAGAAGTGGACACATTCCACTCCACTTCAATATCTTGCCAACGAGGGAATTTGTGGTCGCCGCGAAAATGGTAAAATTGAAGATCTCGCTCCGTGAAGTGCAACGTCTGTCGTTCTATAGTGTCTCCGTTCAAGTTGACGCCGTGTTGAAAGGTGGCGGTGTCTTCGGCGGTTCGCGTGTATAAGAAGTTAAAATCCACAACGTGGTTTTCCGACAGCTCGTAGGCTCCGTTGAAAAGGCCGCTCCATGCGATCTCCTCAGTGCCGGTTTGCTCGTCCAGCGAGAGGTTGGAATTGAAGCCAGAAGACGTGGCCGTGAACCGTCCTTGTTTTTTGTCTCCGTTGTAACTAAATCCGCGATCGTAGCCGAAGCTGCCGACGATCCCTAGTTTTCTACCTCCCAACTCGACTGTGTCGCCGCTGGATATGGAGAAACTCCCGTCCATTTCGGAACGTTCCCGTTTCACGCCCATAGCGGGAGGGAACAAACTGTTCAGACGCTGAATTTCTTGGACCGCCGCTTCTTTTTCCGATGCCGAGGCGTTTCTATCTTGCACCACTTTGTCTTTTGCTCTGGAAATTCGGTCCGCGGGAGCGGATTGTTCGGCGCCTCCTGAATCCCATTCGTTGGGAAGTTGGCGAGCGCTCCCGGCAAAACCGGCCAAACCAACGCCGCCGCCTTCGTAAGTCACAAAATTCTCCTCAAACGAGGATTGCGTGTTGACGCCACCGCCGGTGGAAAATTTGAAAAAGAATTCTTCGGGAAAGGATTTGGTGACGATGTTGACCGAGCCGCCGGTGAATCTGCCCGCTTGATCCGGTGTAAAGGTCTTGCGGGTTGCAATGTTTTCGATGACTTCGGAGGGAAAAATGTCCAGTTGAACGGATTTTTTGTCCGGGTCGGCGCTAGGCACGTCGTTGCCATTCAAAGTTGTGTTGCCGTAGCGTTCGCCCAGCCCGCGGATGAAGACGTATTTGCCGCCGACCACCGAAGCGCCCGTGACTTTGGTCATGATTTCGGCGGCGTTGCCGGCGCCGGCTCGCGAGAAGAAATCCGAGCCGATGGCGTCGGTCATTGCGGCGGCGCTTTGCCGATCACTTAGCAGGATGACGCTTTGATCGACGAAAGGCTCGGAAATGACTTCGAAAGGTTCCATTTCGTAGAATTCCGGTTTCATTTTGAGGTTGGAGGTGGAAGTCTGGCCGGTGATTACTCGAATATCGGCGACGGTCGAGCGGGCGTAGCCGGATTTGGAGAAAATCAATATGTGACTTCCGTTGGGAACGTTTCTCAGGAGAAACCTTCCCGACAGATCGGTAGTCGTTCCCAAAGTGGTTCCTCGAAGCACGACCGCCACTCCGGGAATGGGAGTTCCCTCCCAAGAATCGGTTACCGTGCCGGCAATCTCGCCCCCACCGTCTTGCGCCGCTAAATCGTTCCATGAAAAAAACAAGGCCAACCAGACGCTGGCGAGAATCGTTTGCGCGGAACGCCAAAGCCCGGCAATCACCTGCCTGCCTAAAAAATTTTCTCCTCGGCTAGAAAACACTTCAAAGAATCTTTTTCGGCAAGCGACAAATCGCTGGGTTTGAATTTTCTGTCCTGTTTCCAAGCGCGTTGGCGAAAAAATCAGTTCCAAGTTTTTCGGCAACGATTATCTGGAGACGGAGCGAGCCACTCGCTCCACTGCGTCCAGATATTTCTGCACATAGTCGCGCGGGTTCGTCTTTTGCGCTTTTTGCAACAATTCCAACGCGGGATTGTATTTTTGCTGTTTTACCAGCAGTTGCGCGTGCTTCAGCCAGGCGTCGGCTTCGAACCCGGAAATTTTAGCGGCCATTTCGTAACGAAAGACGGCTTTTGCGCTTTCGCCTTCTTGGGCGTAAAACTCGCCGGCCAATAACAACGCTTCGCCGTCCAGGGGATTCTTCGAGATAATCTGCTCCAAAACGGCCAAGGCTTGTTCGCCTTCGCCATTTGCGATGGCGGCTTGGGATTCCAACTTTAAAAGCTTGGCTTCTTCCTCGGCGCTTATTGTAGCTTGATGATGTTGTTTGATCTTGCGGAATAGCTGTTCGGCTTCCGTCCAAGCGCCTTGGCTAACCAAGATTTCGGCCGCCCGTAGCGAACGCCGAACATCGCCGGCTCCGTCCTTTTCGATGGCGTCGAGATAGACCGGCAGGGCCAGTTCCAACGAGCCGTCCAACATGTAGATATCTCCGAGAAGCATTAAATTGGCGAGGGTGGCTTTCCGCATTTTTCGGAGCATTTCGAAATTCACCGCCGCCCGTTGGTTGTCTTCCATCTGAAGAAAGACGTTGGCCTGCAACGACCAAAGACTGGCGCTTTCAGGATTTTCCGCCAAAACTTCGTCCAGCAACGCAACGGCTTGCGAATAATTGCTCCGGGCGATGTAGCTCTTGATCAAGCCCAGCTTCCAATCCTGAATTTCAGGGGCAAGCAACAGGGCGTTGAGATAGGCTATCTCGGCCGAAATGTGTTTTCTCAAGTTCAAATAAGAAAAACCAAGCAAGCCGTAGACAGCGGCGTTCCTGGCGCCGAGATTCAACGCCTTGGTCAAAGACTTGGCCGCCTCCTCGTAGCGTTCTTCCTGCGCCAAGGCGAATCCCAGTTGCTGATGCGCTCGGCGAAAGTCGGGAAATTTGCTGAGCGCCAATTCGAATTGCGGGATGGCTTTGGCAACCTCGCCCTCCTGAAAATACAGGAGACCCAAAGCAAACGGCAATCTTGCGTTGGAAGAGGGAACGATCATTTTTTGCAAATGCTGAATGGCTTCGCTGGGATTGTCGCGCATCACGTCGAGGAGTCCGTTAAACGTCTCCTGTTCTTCCAGCGTTTGGAAGGGAGGCTCGATCTCCGAGTGAACGCCGTAGGCGCCCATAAACCGCTTGACGAATTCGGGATTGCTCCAGAAATGGACTCGCGTTTCCTCGTCCAAACCGGCTGACTGCGACGCCGCTCGGCTTGCCAGCAATCCCAGAAAGGAGAAAAGAAACAACCGTTTAAAAAAAGACTTCCAATTCATTTGATTTGCTCAGGTTTCAATATTAACGGAGATTAAAGAGAATTTGCTGACGCACATAGGAGCGAACGGCCTTTCCCTCTCGAGTGCCGGGCTCAAACCGCCATTTTCGAACGGCGGCCAAGGCCGGCTTTTCAAATTCCGGCCGGCTGGAAGACTCGATGCGCGGGTCTTCTACGCGGCCGTTTTCATTCAGCATAAACAACAGCACCACGGAACCCGTAATTTTTGCCTTTTTCATTTCAAGAGGGTAGCGCGGTTCAACTTGAGAAATCGGCCGGGGGCGCTGATCCAGGTCGGCGATGTCGAATATCGCCACTTCCGCAAGCGATTGCTCACCGCCAAAGGCAAGCCGGCCGCCGAAAACTCCTCCGCTCCCGGCGCTGACGTCCAAATCCAGATCGCCTAACGACAAGGGCATGGACTGTTCGTTCAATTCCGGCGGCGGCTCCGCTTCTTCGGGTTCGGGCGGCGGCGTTTCCATCTCCAGCGGAGGAGGAGGAGGAGGAGGTGACGCGGTATCAATCCGCATGATTTCCAAAGACTTTTTAGCTCCGCTGGAAATGAGTTGCGTCAGCGGCAATACCAAAAAAACACAAAGCGTTCCCAACAAGGCGCCCAAAACCGTCAAAGGCCAACTGACACCAGCGGCGGGAGGATTATAGACCTTTCGCATCGATTCTTTCAGAACGCTCGAAGGAACAACGGTTTCCCGAAGGATGCCCACGAAACGACGCCGTGATTATTCAATTATTCATCCCCCGGGACGCTTGGTGGCCAAACTAACATTCTTGGCGCCGCCAAGTTTAGTCTCATTTAGCACTTGAACCACAACGCCGTGTTGGGCGTTTTTATCTCCTTGAATGATGACCGGCAGATCATCGGATTGTGTCAGCTGCTTCACCAAAGAACGGACGCCGTCGACTCCTATTTCGCGGCCTCCGTAAACCACCTGCCCCTTGCTTGTCACGGCCAAGAGAATGCTGTTCTTCTCCAAGCTTGCCGCTGAAGCAGCTTGAGGAATGTCCACGTCAATCCCCGTTTCCTCGACGAAAACCGTGGTGACGATGAAAAAGATGAGAAGAATGAAAACCATGTCGATCAATGGGGAAACGTTGATCTCGGAAATTTCCTCCGTTTCGGTGATTGATCGACGATACTTCATCCCGCCACTGGAGAGAGGTTGAGACCGGAGAGTTCTTGGGGTTGGAGCTCGGTCACGGGATCGCCAGCCGGTCCCGAAGGCGTTCCCGGTTTCTTGAATTGTTGCACCGTCCGGGTTTCCAAATGGGCGAGAAAAGCGTGATACTCGTCCCGCTTTCGCTTGAGCATTTGCACCATCATCAAGCCCGGCAACGCTACGCAGAGGCCGACTTCGGGAGGAAACAAGGCGGCGGAAATGCCTTTGGCCATCATCTCGGCCATTTCGCCGCTCCCGTCGCCGATGGATTGGAAGGTCAGCAACATCCCCATCACCGTGCCGAGCAGTCCGATCAACGGCGCCGTCGTCACTAAAATGTTGGTAAAGGCGATGTTGCGGTCAATGCGGGGAATCTTGGAGGCCGCCACTTCCGCAAAGCGGTTTTGAATTTCCTCCAAGGATTTCACTTTGTCTTGGGTGTAGCGAATGATTTCCCCAATTTCGCCTCGTCCGCTCGCCGGCTCCATCACCCATCGTCCCCAAGTCGATTCGGGAATCCGGCGGAAGTCCCGCTTGGCAAAATACAAGAACAGATTTAACGCTGATCCGTAGATGAGGATGCTCAAAAAGCAAAGGGGCACCATTGTCCATCCGCCGGCAGTCCAAATACTCCATATGCGCTCGAAAAAAAACTCCGTCATAATTGTTCACTCTCGGTTTTCTCTACTTCGGGCAGGCCGTTGACAAAGCCAACCGTCACTTGTTCCATGCTTCCTAAAATTCCTTTGGCCTTCCGCGAGACCACCGCGTGGCAAATGAGCGCCGGCACGGCGACCACTAGTCCGAATTTTGTGGTGATCAACGCTTCTGAAATGCCCGCGGACAACATTCGAGGATCACCGGTTCCAAAAATGGTAATCATATTAAAGGTATTGATCATCCCGGTCACCGTGCCTAACAGTCCAAGCAACGGCGCCGTCGCCGCCGTCAAGGCGATAAAGGGAAGCATGCGCTGTAGCGAGGGCTTTGCGCTCAGCATCCGCTCGTAAAGAATCTCTTCGATGTATTCCGTCTTCTCTTGGCAGTTCTCAATCGCGGTTGTCAGAATGTCGCCGACGACTCCTTTTATTTTAGCGGCGTGTTCTTTCGCTTTTTGAACGTTGTCCGCCTTGATACAGCTCAAGACCAGTTGCAAATCTTCGGGAGAGACTAAGCGGTTCTGCGACAGATTCATCCACCGGAACAAGGCGATCAATAGGGCCGCAACGCCCAAACCCAATATGGGAACCATCACGGGACCGCCCTTTTTCAAATGTTCTAGAAACGTATCCTCCGTGGCGGCGATCTTTAACGCGTTTCCCAAGCTGGCGTCCACCGGCAACATCCCCAACGCGGACTCCGCCAACGCGCGAACTGATCTTCTTCTTTTGTCGCCCAAATCGATCACCGTCGGTTCCGGCGAACCGAGCTGGAGCCTCGCTAAGCCTCCGTTCTCTGATTCTTCGCTTGAAAAGACGGAAATCGGCCCAACCAACACAAATTTGCCCTGTTCCAAAACCCCGTTCGGAGAGAGCGCCTGCCCTTCAAAAGAATCGCCTCCCATCAAGCGTTCTATCCGATCCAGCGATGCATCCAACAAGGCCGCCTGCGCCCGCATCTTGTCGATAAACGCCAAGTCCTGGTTCGCGGCCGCCGCCTTCGCCGCGTCGATGATTGCCTCATAGCGCTTTGCCTCGCTGATGTGAATGCGGGTTTCAAAGCTCTGAACGTACTCCGAGAACAAACCGGAAACATAGGCGCGCTCTTCTTTCAATCCGTTCAGGTTGGATTTTAGCGCATTCAGTTCGACCAGTTTGTTGTCGGCGCTTCGTTGTTTCCGGGACAATTCTTGGCGCTTTTGTATCGTGCGGTTCTCCAAGTCGTTCAGTTTCTCGGCGATGGGAACTTTTTCTGCGGCAATGGAATCTCGCAGAGAAGACAATTCCTCAAGCGCCGCCGCCAGTTCCCGGGTAGTCTCATTGCCGATCTCCTCCAAAGACGCAGCGCGATTCCACTGGCCGGCAAAAGCCGCAGCGCAAACAAAAAGCAAGATTTTTAAGGAAAATCGCATACTTGCGGATTGCTTTTGCCGTTAGCGGACGGTCACGGGAAGATCCACAAACGCCGCCGGTTCGGAATTTTCATAGACGCCGATGGCCTTGGCGATGGCCGGCCCCATTTCTCTCTGAACGTGCCAAGTCCAACCGGCGGACGACGAAACGCCGTAGCCGCAAAACTCGCCGGTCTTGTCGACGAAATACGCCTGCCCCAATCCTAAGTACAAAACCCGCGTCTGCACTTCGGCGCCGGACTCAGCTTTTCGCAACTCGGAAACAACGGCAAGACTGCCGTTAAATTGGTCTAGCTCTGCCAAAATCCCCACAATGTTCTGCAACCGGACCGACAAACCCGACTTGGTGTTCTCGGCATCCTTGGGAATGCGGTTGAAAAAGGGCGCGATTTTTTCGACAACGGGAGCGGGAAATCCCGGCGCCAAGCCTCGAAGTCTTTCCTCCAACTTGCTAAGAGCCGACCTCAACTCGTCGCCGGCCCGCTCCAAAGCCTCTTTTTCCTTTTGGACTTCCGCCAATTCCTTGTCGGTTTGGCTGCTGCCGGAATCCACCTGCTCCAACTGTTGCTCCAAAGACTTCAGCTCTCGCTCAAACGCCGCAATGGATTGGCCGAGAATCTCTTTCTCCACCGTCCAATCGCTTCGAGACTCGGCAATCATCTTTCTGGCTTCCACCCATTTCTCCACCACTGAGCGCGTGGAATCCAAAGCCGATTCCGGCCGAACAACACCCGCGCAACCCAAGATCATCCCCAAAAGCCAGAAAAACTTCATCATTCGTTTGGCTAGATTTCATCCGAAAAGTGACGAATAAGACACGGAATTGTTACGATTTTGCAACAATTAGGGAATCCGCTACCGTCTTCCGTTCTCTTCAATTCTCAAAAAAGGAAGTTTCCAACGCTTTTTTTTGGCCAAAAAGACCGGACGGGCTATAAAATGAACTTGCTCAAGACAAAATCATGCAAAACAAACATAGGCGCGGATCTGCGATGTTTTCCTCTGAAAGACGCTGTTTTCTCAAAACCTTTGCAACCGCGCTCGGCTCGCCGATTGTCTTCGGAAATCAAACGCCCCCTGCGTTCGTTTCCCACGTTCAGGCGCAAGAAGCCGCCGGACTGCCGGAATCCAAACGGCTGTTGACCCTGCTGAGCGACCGTCCTCTCAACGCCGAAACCCCGGTCCGCTTGCTGGACGACGCCGTTACCCTCAACCACCTCCACTTTGTTCGAAACAACGGGCACATCCCCGACCGCGCGCTCCGTGGCAACCTCAACGGCTGGCAGCTTGCCGTCGATGGCGAAGTGTGCCGTCCCCGCAACTGGACGCTGGATGCCTTGCAGCGGGAGTTGGAACATTACGAAGCCCAAATCACCATTGAATGCGCCGGCAACGGTCGCGCCGGCTTCCATCCTCCCACACCCGGAAACCAGTGGGCATTAGGCGCAGTCGGTTGCGCCCGCTACCGCGGAGTCCGCTTGGCCGACGTCTTAAACGCCAGCGGCCTCAAAAACTCTGCTCACTACGTTGCCTACTACGGGGAAGACCCTCACCTCAGTCGAGATCCGAAACGCGCCGCCATCTCTCGCGGAGTTCCCATCCAAAAGGCCCTCGACCGCCACACTTTGCTCGCTTGGGAAATGAACGGGCAACCGCTCCCCGCCGAGCACGGTTTTCCCCTGAGGCTCCTTTGTCCCGGCTGGCCCGGCTCTACTTGCGGCAAATGGCTCCGTCGCCTCTGGGTACGCGACCGCGTCCACGACGGCGCCAAAATGACCGGCTCTTCCTACCGAATGCCCAAGCATCCCGTCGCCCCCGGGGAAACTGTTCCCGAAGCAGATATGGAGGTCATCACGATCATGCCCGTCAAGTCGATGATCACCCATCCCGAAACCAGCTCAAGCGCGTCCATCCTCACCCCGCTCGAAATCCGCGGCAAAGCCTGGAGCGGAACTGGCCGCGTCCAACAAGTGGACGTCAGTCTCAACTTTGGCGCCCGTTGGCATCCCGCAAACCTCTCCCCCGCGCCCAACCGTTACGCTTGGCAAAGTTGGACAACCCGCCTCCAACTCCCCGGCAAAGGCTATTACGAAATATGGGCCCGCGCTATCGACGACCAAGGAAACGCGCAACCTATGATCATTCCCGGCTGGAACCCCAAAGGCTACCTCAACAACGCCATGCACCGAATCGCTATCCACGCCGTTTGACAAATCCTCCCAACCATGCCCACCTTTCTCTCCCTCTTTCGCCCGAAACTCCTCGTCCTCAGCGCCGCCATGCTCCTCGCTGAAGACAAACCAACAGCCCATCAGCAAAGGCCAGAACCTCGCACGCAGCAACCGGCCAGCCGAACGACAACCCGCAATTTAGCAAGCATCCCAACTTTTTCCGCAGCCAAGGGAACAAAATCCCCCTCACTACGGAAAAAACATAAATTCGCCCAGAACACCGACGCAACCACCTCCACGCAACCCAGCCCACTACTCGACACCAATTCAGAAACAGAAAGTAGCCAACGCAAAACGGACCCAAAAACAGCAGCGGCGAAAGAAAATCGACAACCGACAAATCTGCAGACAGCGGATGGCAAAAACTTGCCCCGCAATCCGACCACTACGCGCTCTCCAGCCTCCGCAAAAACTGCGCCGCAACTTCAAGACCACGCCGTTCTTCGGCAGGGACAATCCCTAATGAACGCCCTCTGCGCCTCCTGCCACTCCACAATGCTCGTCAACAATGCCCGCAAAACCAGCGGCGATTGGAGAAAAACCCTATCAAAAATGGAAAACCAAGGAATGCCCAAACTACCGCCGGCCTTGCGAGAACCTCTAATCCAATATCTAGCAACCGCCCTTGGCATCCCAATAGGCAACCTCCGCCCAAACTACAGCCCTTGGGCAGATCGCCGAAACACCAATCCCCTCTGGTAAAACACTCCGGCCGCGTTCATACAAGCAGATTAGATGATGCCCTTCTTTAATGAATAAATCTCTCCTCAAGACAATACGAACGCATCGCCCTTTCTAACCCGATCGCGCGGCAACAACGCGCCTACCAAACCAGAAACCCCAAGCCCTCCTCTTCTATGCCTCCATCCCTCCTTGTGCAAGCACCCGATCCCCCGTAGATTTGCAACAATCCACACGCCTCTTTCCATCCTCTTCCGCGAAGTAAGCATCCATCACCTGCACTGCGCACCGATGATCCGCAATTCCGCAAGCGCCGGCATTCTGCGCCTCTTGCGGTTAACAACCGGCCAATCGAAGCGCTCGTTCTCCCCATCTTGCACCCTCCTCCCATCCACATCCCCCCTCCCCAACCAACATACAGCAAGGAAAAACCCTCTTCCTACACCCTCTTTGCGAAGACGACCTAGCCGCGGGTTTTGGGAAGTTTGCGCGGGCATGATTGGATTCAATAGTTCGGCAAACCCAAACCCCTCTTTCCCCAACCTTTTCGCTCAGTGATCCTCCAAAAGAAACTCGCGCTTTTTCATCCCCTCGCTTCTCATTAGCCAGAGACAGCAGCTCGTTAGTCACCGATTCGCAATCGACACAAAGCCAACTCCCGTTCTCTTTGGCGGCGACCTTTGCAGTTTTGCCATCCCTGTCAACGCGTCATTGCTTAATGCCGCAATCCATTTCCCTCGCTTCATGCATCTGGGATTCAGTGCCTGCAGAAGTCCAACGACCAGAAACTCGAAACCAACTCCCCAACCTTCCGGCCACAAAGCTCGAAAAAACACCTCCTAACCGCCGACCACCCCCCAATGGATCCTTTCCCGAACGCCAATCGCCAAGAAACACCAACCCTTTTCTTTCTTTTCCCGCAACGGCCAGGCGGGAGATGGCGCGCTTGTTGGCGAAGTCAGTGGCCCGCCTCCAATAAGCAATGGAACTTCTCTTCAAAAGCGCCAAGCCCCGCTTCGCACCTTTTGTAATTTTGCCGCTTGTTCCCATGCGTTCTTCCGAATTCGGAGTTCTCCCCAAAACACTCGCCTGCCAACAAAACTTTCTTCTTTCTTTTTCCCCAAAGGCAAGACGGAAGGTTGCGCTCTCTTATTGCTAGTTGGCGAGTTTCCTCGTTTTGCCGAGGCGTCCGAGTGTCTTTTCTCATTCGGAATTCGCCAAAAACCCCAACCCTTTTCTTTCTTTCCTGCGACCGCAAGGCGGAATGTTGCGCTTGTTGGCTAAGGTAACGGCTGGCGTCTTCCCTAGATTCCTCCTCCGCAATCGGCAACCGGTCAAGCAGAACTTCGCTATTGGTAAAGACGGAATTTTCTCCTCCCGAATTGCCCTGGTCGCGCTTTTTTGTCGAATTTCATCGTTTTTCAGCGAATTTTTTCTTAACTTTTTTCTCTTTTTTGTGATTTTGGGGATTGACTCTTTGCGGTGAGGAGGCTAAAAAGAAAGTCGTTTTGGTCACCAAAGTCAGAAAATCGATCATTTTTTATATTGGAATCTATGAGAACCTTTTCGTTATCATTGGCAAGCGGGCAAGCGGGGCTATAATTGTCGCTTTTTCGCGGCGTTAGTGGTGTCGGCGCTTTCTTTCGCTCCTTTGGAGCAATCCCAAGCGCAGTTGTATCTGGACATCTTCCCTTCCCAAGACAGCACCAACCAGACTCTCTGGGTGTTTAGCGGCTCTTCTTCCGGTTGGACGCATAGCAATGCCGGCCCCTACATCCGAACCGGCACCGCCTCCTATGACCGCAAAGACACCCACAAAACCAGCAACGCCTTTTTACGATCCGGCTCCGGTCTTTACGCCTTGACGGCGGTGGTCACTTCTTCGACCACGAACGCGCCCTTAGACTTCGAGTCTCTGCGAACCCGGCTCGGCCAAACCATCAAACTAGGAACAACCAACACCAACGACGACATCACCATTCCCAGCACGGCCACCAATGTGCCGACGCTCACCTTCACTGGCCGCGGCAGCCGCACTATCGCCAATATGTTTCTGAACGATGTCAACAACACCGGTTGGGATGACATCGGGCCGCGGGTTGCTGGCAGTAGCGATTTGAACTATGGCTCCACCTCGGTAGCCGTCAACTGGACTGGCTCGGCCGTGATGAATAGGCCGATTGGGGATTTCCACATTACCACTCCGGGTAGTTACAACGGCAATCGGCCGCCGGGTTCAGGTTCCATCCTTGGCAGTTGGACGGGGCCGGGATCAAATAATCTGCGCATCCGCGTTCACGGCGCCGTCATCCCCGAACCAGAAGAATACGCTCTCATCTTCGCCTTGTCTGCCCTCGGCTTTGTCTTCTTCCATCGCCAGCGAATGCAAAAGAAACAACGCCAACAACAAGCCGCCGCAACTTCGTAGCCGCTGGCAACACTTGCGCCCGCAAACCAGCGCCCCCCCTGCTTCGTAGGCTGCTCTTAGTTGGGCGATTCGGGGTGGCCGACTGTCTGCCGGTTGACGAGCTGGCGTTTGGAGCGGGCTCCACAAAAACGACCAATCGTCATCCATCGCCTTGTAGCGGGGGGGAGTTATGGCCGCCAGTGCTGGCGTGCCACCCCAACCAAATGCGCGACCAGAGAGATTCGTAACCTGAGATGCTTTAGGATTTTTTGCGCTTCTCCGAAGGCAAGGGAGAGAGTCGCTGTTGGCCAAGCGGGTTTTTACAGACGGACAGCGCTGAATCAAGCTGAATTGATCTCCAATTTGGCTTCCGAAATCGCATTGGAAACATTTGGATTAGAGAGAGACTCAACAGCCGGACGAGGCTTCGCCGCATTTCTTCGAAGAGCGAGGTTAAAGAGCGGCCAAACGAGCCTTTGCCGCCGTCAATTGCTCCTCGGACAGCTCTTTGGCTACGCTGTCCCGGTTTTTGGCTGCTTTGCGGTCGCCTCGTTCCGCCGCTTGGCAAAACCAAAAGTAGGCTTCCGCCGCATCTCGTTCCACGCCGTCTCCGGTTGCATAACGAGCGCCCAAATTATTTTGCGCCAATCGGTGTCCTTGCTTGGCGGCCAAACGGAGCCATCGCAACGCTTCAGAATCATTCGGCGCCAAGCCCATTCCAATGGCTCGCCGCCAACCCATTTCGTATTGCGCTTCGGAATCGCCGTTTTCCGCTCGAATTCTCAAAGCCTTCGTTTGTTGTTCGCTAAGTTCCATTCTCTGCTTCAGAATATCAAGGCGAGGTGTCGATGGAATTTTTTCGTTGTGAAAAATTTGGTTTTTTCTGGTTTTTGGCCAAAGGCCACGGCGCAAATTGTCCCACCCATCTGGTGTTGTATTTTTTCTGCCATTCGTCGTTTAGTGTGTCGGGACGGAGTTGCCGTCCGTATCGTTGTCCGTCCATGCCGTGCCAAGGAATTGGCTCGACGGTCCAGCCCTTCACCACGTGGGGATCTGCGTCTTTATCCCATCCGCTGACAAACAGGTAAAAGCCTCGTTGCCGTCCGCCGGACTTTGGGGGGAGGGAGTTGGCATTGAACCGCAAAGTGAGTTCGTCGCCGCCATTCAAAATGACCAATTGATTGTCCTTGGCCGATAAAAGCGCGTCCACTTCGCCGTAGCGGGTGCACCAGCCGGACGGCATAAGAAGCCACGGGGCAACCGCGTTTACTCGCGCATAGTTCGGACTTAGGGGAATGTTCCAAGGCAAGTCTTGATATTCGCTGAACCCTCGCCAGTGGAGATTGGTTTTGCTTGGTTTGAGGAAGTGTTGGACGACGTCTTTTCCGTGGTATTTTTCCATCAGCGCAATTCGATCCCAATGAATTTCAAACGCTGCGGACAAGCGGAGTTTTCGCGTTCCCGCCGGGAGTCGCCCTTCCAAATCCACTGCCATTGACTTGGTTTTCCCCGCCGGTGCGCCCACGGGAAAATCCAACGTTTCCCAAGTCCCGTCAACCAACTCCGCCGACAAGACGGGGAACGGAAAGGGAAGTCCCGGATAACGAGCCGCCGACATATTGGCCATTCCGCCGCCAAAACGGAGCCATCCGTCCAGCACCAAAACTAGAGGGCGTTTCACGTCGATGAGGCCGAAATCCAAATCAAAGTGATGAGGCTCGGCCAAACCTCGAAGCTGAGGCGCCCGCAACGCCGCCGGAGAAGCCATTTTTCCGTCCACGCGGAGCAGGTTTTCTTTCACGTCCAGCCCGTCGCTTCGCACGGCTTTTTGAAGCGGGTACGGCGCATGCACGGCCATCAGACTCGCTTTAGGAAAAGGAGGACCCGGCATCAGTCTGTTCGTGGGGATTGCTTCGACGCCCTCCGGATGATCGACCACGCAAAGCATCGCTTGATCTAAATACAACACTTCTCGAAGCTCCTCCGTCACTTGTAACACGTACTCATTTCCAGAAAGGCGGACGTCGCTCTCGTCCCCCAAACGAACGAACTCCTCGGTGTCGGCAATAATGAGTTTCCCTTCCGCCGCAGGCAAACCCAAGGGCGACGCTCCCAAAAGATCCGTCACAAACCGAAACCGATTGCCGTCCCAAACATAGAGATAGGGACAGGAACCGGTCGGCAATTCCAACTCTGTCACGGCTTCAGTTGCGCATCCCTCCAGCGCAAGGTCCGTGGTTGTCACAAGGTCGCTCCAATGGGGCCGAAGGGCGTCTACCTTCTGTCTCTTTCCCACGCCGATTTCTATGGGCAGCTCGTGAACCGTCCGCATCATTCGCAACCCGCCGGAAGCAATCTCAATCTTGACGCCCAAGGCGCTGGGATTGGAGCGGTTCCCCTCCAGCCGAAGTTTGAGTTGCCGGTTCTGATTGCCTCCGTCGTTTCTCAAAACGCGCAGGGATTGATCCGCCAATGTCAACAGCAAATCAGAATCACAATCGCCGTCCAAATCTGCCGGCTTGACGGCAAGGCAAACAGACGGCGAGGAATCGTCCGAATTCAAATTAATCCGGTCCAGCCCGACTGCCTCGGTCGTCTCCACAAATCCTCCCAAGCCTCGATTGCGCCAAGATCGCAAGCTTCCGCCGCCAAAACCCAACACGTCCAGCCAACCGTCGTTATCGTAATCCAACAGCAAAATCCGCTGAAGGCCGGTCGTATCGGCCTTGACCGTCGCCGGTTTTTGCCCGCCTTGAAACTGGATCGCCAAGCCGTTGTCTTGCAAGGCGACAATGTCCGCGCGCAGATCGTTGTTGAGATCGCCTAACGCAACGAAGCGAGCCGAGGGCAAGTCGTCCAACGCATCGCTTTTGGCCCATCCCAAGCCCCTTTGTCGCAGCCACAGCCGCGGCGCTTCCCCGGAACGCAAGAGACAAAAATCCAGCAAATCATCGCCATCCCAATCTTCCAGCGCCAATTGCCGCACGTCTTCCAAGGTGGAAGGCAGGCTTGCGTCGGACGTCCAATCCACAAATGAAGCGTTCCCTTGATTTCTCAAGTAAACCAAAGAGCGATTGCTCGGAGACAAGCCGACGAGATCCAGCTTCCCCGTCAACTCAAAATCCATCAGCACGGCGTCGGCCAAGGCAACGTCCGCAATCTGTCCAAAGCCGCTGGCGTCAAACAACGCGCCGTTGGTAGAGACGTGAAAAATTTGAGCGCCCCGATCACTCAGAAGAATCACATCTTCCTGCCGGCCTTCCGCCAAACTGGTTTTATGTTGCAAGTCGCCGATCAAACATTTTGCGTACGAAGAGTCTGGGATGCCCGGTTGCGGGAATCCTTCCGGCGCAAAAGCGCCTTGGCGCCGCCGCAAAATTTGAAACCCGCCGTCTTTGTGCCGCGCAAAAAGGTCCAACTCTCCGTCGTGTCCGACGTCCAACACGCCCGCAGGCCCTTCAAACCGTTCGTCTAAGTCGCCGAGGATGGCGCTGGTCGCTTCGACGAATTTCATCGAAATTCCTTCTGAATCCGGCTGCTCTAACGGGAAGGGAACGCGAGCTTCAGTGTGGACACACTGCTCAAAGACGGCGGGATCGGTAACCGCCGATCCTTGTCGTTGGGAGATTTCCTGATGTTTGGCCAATGCTTGTTGGGCGCCGGCTTCGTCCCCCAACCGAATCAGCGCTTGGCTCAAATTGTAATGAGCCGCCCCGTGTTCTGAATCATATTGAACCACCTCGCGAAACTGCGCCGCCGCCGCTTCGAATTGGCCTAAACCTTGGTGGGCGCGTCCCAACTGGAAACTTACCGCGTTCACCGTGCGGTCCAGATTCTTGGCTGTTTGCAAGGACTGCGACGCTTCTTCAAAGCGTCCCAAGCGCAACCGGCTGCAACCCAACAGATAGTGGCCGGCGGCCGAATGCCGATTGACGGCAATGGCCGCCGCCGCTGCATCGGCCGCCTCTTGGGGGCGTCCAGAGACCAGCAATGCATTGGCCAAATTCAACGCGGCGTCCACATCCCCCGGATGAATCTCGACCGCCAGCTGAAAAGATTGCACCGCTTGCTCCGCTTGTCTTTGATCCAAATAGTTTTTGCCCGCCTGCATCGCTTCGATAAATTTTTCTTGAATCCGAACTTCCGCAGTCGTTGCCGAATCCGAAGGGTTGATCTGCCGGCGAGAAAGGCGGCTGCTCTGGAAAAGGAGGAGGGAAACCACCGCAACAACTGTCAATAAACACAAGGCTACGACCGGCTTGGGAAAGTCTCCCTTTTGGGCGAAGGACTTCATGCGGGTAATTTACGCCAGCGCCATCGGTTTGCAAACTTTAAGACGGCCGAAAATGCTCGTCGAGACTTGCCAAAACCAGTTGCGGCGGCGTGGGAGGTTTTTAAAAAGCAGATCGTTATCCCGCCGCGCTGTTGGGGCAGGCATTCCGCTGCAAAAAAACGGAGATTGTCGACCTCAGTTTCTGGCCGTTGGGTGGCTGGATGTCTCTGCGCCGAGAGGCATGGGAGGCAATTGTTTGGGAAGCTGCTCGACATAGCGCATCCAAAAATTTCGCTCTTGAGGGTTCATGTCTCTCCAACGCTTGGCGTTTTTGCGGAACTGAGCCTGTTCTTCTGGAGACATTTTGGCAAAGGCGCGCAAGAAATTGAGGGTTCTTTGCCTCTGGTTCGGAGGCATTTGCAAAAGTTCGTTTCGCTGCAACTCACACTCCTTGCGAAAGGGAAAGGGCATTTTTTCCAAGGTTGCCTCTTGCTGGCGCGCCGGCAATTCGTAGAACCGCGCATAGGCGTCCAACATTTTCCGCCGCTTATCTAATGGCGAGCTTTCCCAAGTCTGCGCCGAAGGATTTTTCAGATTGCCGGGGATGGCAGATGCGGGAGGCAACGGGGGCGGGCCGGAGGATTGAGTTTCCCCGCGGGCAAAATACCGCGTCAATTTAAAGTTGTTCATAACGTCGGCTCGCGCATCTTCAGGCAGTTTGTCCCATCGTTCTAAACAGCGTCTGACTAGAGCCCGTTCTTCATCGGGAATTTGTTCCAGTCTTTTGTCTCGCGCGTCGGCCGAAATCGGAATCAACAAAGCGATGTACCAGTGCAGTTGGGCTATTTTCAATCGGTCTTGGCGGATGGTTGCGGGAAGCCGTTCGTACTCACGGATCTTTCGCGCCCAAAACGCCTTGCGGTCTTTCGTTTTTGAGGCCAGCATCTTCTCTCTCCGTTCCGGAGTGGCGGCCAGTAAATCCGATAAATACTTGACCGGGGAATCTGCAATAGATGGAATCGGCGGAGGATTCGGTTGCGAAGGGACGGTCCGCAGAGTCCATTTTGGCTCTGCTCCGCTCAAAGCCGCCCAGCCAAGCAAGCCTCCAAGGATGAAACTGAATCTCGTCCGGAGCATCAAAAAACAGGCGTTTAGGGCATCGAATCGGAGGCCAAGATGAGTTCCCAGTCCACTTCCAGCGGCACTGGCGCCAGCTCTTGAATGAATTCGGAGTGCTTCGATTCTTCCATGGTCGGCGCTGTTTTTGATTCGGTGATGACGGTTAAACTTTCTACCAAGCGCATGGATTTCGCCCGCTGGTATTCTCCGTAAAAGACGGCCAGCGCGAGAATTGAGGCAAGACCGAAACCCACGCCCCACTTCGGCGCCCAAGACAAGCGGCGGAAGAACCAGCTTCTCTTCGGCGGCAATAAGAGAGCGGGGCCGGACTCGTCGGGCGCGCAAGGCAAGGCGGCCACGACTCGGCTGGTGAAATTGGAAGCCACCGGCACGTCGGGCAAATGGCGAACGGCCGCCAAAACCGCCATATCTTCTGCCCATCGAGTCTTCCACTTGGGATCGGCAGAAGCTAACCGCGCCAACCGGTCTCGTTCCCGGCCGTTCAGCTCACGAATCCATCGGATCGAGAGCAAATCTTCATATTCCGAAGGCTGGTTCATCATTCGCTAGAGGTTTATCACCGGGATTCATGCAAAGTTGCGGCGCCGGCGTCAAATTCTTCCGGTCGTTCTTCAATTTTTGGACGATTCATCCCAAGCTCCGTCCGCCAAGTAAGGCTTTATCCGTTTTTTAATCGTTTCCCGTCCGCGATGAATCAAGGATTTTACCGCCGAAACGGAACAACCCAGAATCCCGGCAATCTCTTCGTAAGAAAGCCCTTTTTCTTTCAGCAGAACAAGGGCGGTGCGCTGATTGACCGGCAGTTCGGCCAACGCTTCCTCAATTTTTTCCGTCAACTCCGCGCGAAGCACTTCCTCGGAGGCCAAAGGGGCGCCTCGGTCTTCAAATTGACGGGAAGGCGATTCCCGATCCCATTCGGGAGGAGCGTCCATAGAGTCGGCCGGATGTCGAGCTCGCCGGCGCAGTTCGTTGAGGCTTAAGTTCCGTGCGATGGTGAACAGCCACGTCGAAAACTTGGCGGTGGCTTTGTAGCGCCCCGCCGCTTTGTACGCTTGCAAGAAAACGTTCTGAGCCACGTCTTCGGCCTCCGTCGGATCGCCGATGATGCGCGCCACCATATTGACGACGGGTTGTTTGTATCTGTCGACCAACGCCTCAAAAGCGGCGCCGTCTCCTTCTTGCACTTTTAGCATCAACGCAGCGTCGCTGTCGATTTCCTCCGCCATCCGCAATGATTCTACCTTCCCGCAACCGCCCATGAAACGCTCCGTCTCTCCCGTCGAAGCCTCCGAAGACAAAACTCCGCCCCGGCAAAACCGCTTTCAAAGAAAAGTGTTTTTGCCATGGAAGCCTCGCTTGGCTATCCTAGCCCGTATTCGAATGCCAAGTCTATTGGAAAAAGCCCAAGCCGGCGCGAAAAAGATTCTCCGCCTCAAGTCGAAGCCCGCTTCCGTCGAATTGGCCAAGTATCGAAACTTTCTCAAAGTAGAATCACATCGGCTCAAAATCGCGCATCGGGCCGGCGGCGGCGGCCGCGACATCGCCAAAGCGCGGGCGGAAATCCTGGACTTGGCCGTGCAATATCTCTTCGACGAAATCTTGCGAGTTCGTCCGAAGCCTGCCGGAGACAAAAGCTGCTTGTCCATCGTCGCCTATGGCGGCTATGGACGAGGCGAGTTGAGCCCTTGCAGCGACTTGGACGTCATGGTGCTTCACAACCGACCCGGCCTGTCCCCCGGCCGAAAGCACGAGTGGCTGATCGATTTTTGCCAAACTTTCTTTCGCTCGCTTACCGATGTTCGGCTCAAGATTCTTCCCGTCACGAGATCCATCCCGGACTGCGTTCACGTTGCCAACGAAGACATGCAGTCTAAGACTGCCCTAATCGAAACCCGCCTCATCGCCGGAAACAAAGCGCTTTTTGACAAAATGACGCAAACCCTGCTGGCCAAGTGCGTCCACCGGCGGGAAAAAACCTACATTGCAGCTCGGCTGAAAGACCAACAACTGCGCCGTGAAAAATTCGGCAATTCCCCCTATATGCAAGAGCCAAACATCAAGAACGGCTGCGGTGGCCTGCGGGATTATCAGAACCTGCTTTGGATGGCCTTCTTTAAAAAAAGATGCCTCACTATGGAAGACTTGCTGAGCCACCAAATGATCGACCGGGCAGAATACCGTCGGCTGACCGTCGCCTACGATTATCTCCTTCGCGTTCGAAACGAAATGCACTACCTCGCCAACCGCCCCAAAGAAGTGCTCCAGCGCGTTCTACAGCCCCGCGTCGCCTACTCTTTTGGCTTCACCGACCGTTCGCCCTCCCGACGATTAGAAGCCTTCATGCACGAAGTCTACACCCACCTGCGAAACATCTACCTCCTCAGCCGCACCCTCGAACAACGCATGGCCCTTTCCTCAACAACCAACAGCGGCTTGGAAACCATATCCAACTTCCTGAAACGCCGAAAACCCATCCTCTTGGATGGCTTCGAGTTCAAGAACGGGCAGATTCTCCTAGCCAACCCCAGAGCCTTCAAAGAACAACCGCGCCGACTGATGCGCGTATTCCGCCACGCCCAGCAACGCGGCTTGCAACTCTGTCCCGACTTGGCATACGCCCTCCGATCGCAGCTGACTTTGGCCGACCGCACTTTTCTTCAGGATGCGAACGTTCGGGAGACTTTTATCGAAATCCTTAACCAGAAAGGCAACGTCGCCCGCACCTTGCGAACCATGCACGAAGTCGGCCTGTTGGGCAAATACCTTCCTGAATTCGGCAAACTGACCGGCAAGGTGCAGCACGAATTCTATCACGTCTATACCGCCGACGAGCACACCATCGTCTGTCTGGAACACCTGGATCAAATCTTGGAAGCCGCAAAACCGCCTCATTCCAACTACAAAAAGCTTCTGGAACGCTTGAACCGTCCCTATCTGCTCTATCTCGCGCTCATCCTGCACGACGCCGGCAAGGCGGCTCGCCGCCGCTCTTCCAACCATTCTTGCGCCGGCGCGGCCATCGCCAAGCGCGCCGCCCAACGGCTCGGACTGTCCGCCGAAGACACCCAAACGTTGCGCTTCCTGGTCGAACAGCATCTGACAATGGCCCTCATCTCGCAACGACGGGACATCGAAGACCCGAAGGTAATCCAATCCTTCGCGGAGCTTGTCCAAGAAAGCGAACCCCTCGACCTTTTAACTCTGCTGACCTTTAGCGACTCCATGGCCACCAGCCGGGAGATGTGGAACGGATTCAAAGACGCTCTCCTCCGAAGCCTTCATCATCAGGCCTATAAAATCCTGTCCGGGGACACTTCCCAACGCATTGCCGAGCATAAGCTTCGCCTTCACCTTCGCCGCAAAATCGAGGCCAAACTTCCCTCCAACATTCGCGCCGACGAAGTCGACGCCCACTTCAAAACCTTGCCCGACCGTTACTTCCACATCAACCGGCCCGGAGAAATCCTGGCCGACGTCCACCGCGTCCACCGCTTCATGAGCCGGCAAACCCGACTTGGCGAACATCCGTTGGACCCAGTCGTCTCCTGGCGCCAAGCGCGAAACCGGGGCTACTCCATTTTGCACGTCGCCACTTGGGATTATCCCCGCGTCTTCGCCAAACTCTCCGGCGCCCTTGCAGCCACCGGCATCAACATCCTCAGCGCCAAAATCTTCTCCCGAACCGACGGAATCATCTTGGACACCTTTGCCGTCGTCGATGCCGTCTCCGGCTCCCTCGTCGGACCAGAACGTCGAGACTCCTTTCACGCCAACGCGGCCAAAATCCTCATGAACCAAGTCAATCTCGACCGCCTCGTCGCCCAAGCCCCCAAGGCGGCCCCGCTCTATCAATCTCTCGAAGACGAAACGATTCCAACCCACATTCAATTCGACAATCAAACCTCCGAACGCCGAACCATCATCGACATCGACACCGAAGACCGCGTCGGCCTGCTTTACTTTATCGCCACCGCCCTGGCAGAATTTGAACTCGACCTCTCTCTTGCCAAAATCAGCACCGAACGAGGCGCGGCCATCGATAGCTTCTATGTAAAAGACACCAAGGGCGAAAAAATTCGAGATGCCAAAACTCAGAAACAAATCATCCAGCAACTCTTAAACGCCATTGCAAAAGCCGGCGGGCCGGACGACAATTCCTGGTTGAAAAGCGCCGCCCGCTCCGGCATTCAAAATTGAGAGTCCCGTGAACGCTTCAGGTAATCAGACTACGATCCCGCAAGAATTGCGCGAGGCCGGCCAGACAGCCAACCGGAAGAAAACCAATCACATTCTGCACCTATTGCTGTCGATTGTCACCAGCGGGTGGTGGATGCCGATCTGGATGCTGATCGCAGTCAGTAACGGCGCCTACAATTTCCGGCGCCTCAAAGAGCGCCAAGAGCCAAACCCCAACCTTCGAATCTTCTCCGTCTGTTCCCTAATTCTGGTGTTAGATCAAACCAGCAAACTGCTGGTGCAACACTTCCTGCCTTTCCGAGAGGAGCGAATCATCATCGACGGTTTTTTCCGCTTCGTTCATTGGGGAAACACCGGCGCGGCCTTCAGCTTCTTCCAAGACAGCAACACGGCGCTCACCGTTGTCGGCATTCTCGCCGTCTTCATACTGTATATGAACCGAGCCATCTTCGGCGCGCATCATCTTCTAGGCCAAATCGCCTTGGGACTAATGCTCGGCGGCATCCTCGGAAACTTGATCGACCGCCTCAGAGTGCAACACGTCATCGACTTCCTCTATTTTTACACGCACCAACGCGGCGGCGGCGAAGTAGGATTCCCCGCATTTAACGTCGCCGACACGGCCATCTGCACCGGCGTCGGATTGCTCCTCCTTCTCTCTTGGCGGAAAGACTCCTTGGATGCGGGAGAGAACGTTGTTTCCGAACCTTCATCCCTCCGAACCGCCAGCGCCGCCTCCGAACTCTCAAAACCGAAGTGAGCGCCCCGCCTTTCCCCATTTTCCTCACAGGCCCCACGGCGGTGGGAAAGTCCGACTTAGCCCTGCAACTGGCCGGAGAAACTTCCGGAGAAATCATTTCCGCGGACTCAATGCAAGTCTATCGAGGACTCGACGTTGGCACCGCAAAACCTTCTCCTCAAAAGCGCTCCCTCATCCCGCACCATCTGATCGACGTTGCCGAACTTTGCCAAACGTTCGACGCCGGACAGTTTGTCAAGAAGGCAACCCAAGCCGTCCACGAAATCAAACTACGACAAAATTGCCCAATCTTTTGCGGCGGCACCGGATTCTACCTCAAAGCCTACCGCGAAGGACTGGACAATCTCCCCCCCCGCAACCCCTCCCTGCGAAGCGAGCTGGAACAAACGCCCCCAGAAAAACTTCTGGAGGAGCTTTACCGAAAAGACCCCTTGTTGTTTGCGCAAATCGATCCAAAAAATCTCCGGCGCGTCATTCGCGCTCTCGAAATCATTCGGCAAACCAAGCAGCCCGCCTCCGCTCAACGGCAAAAGTGGGCGGCCAAAGCAACTCTTCCGCCGTCCGCCCCACTCATCGTCCTTTTCCGCCCAGCCGCCAGCCTCCGAAAAAGAATTCACCAACGCGTCGAGTCCATGTTCCAAGCCGGCCTCGTCGAAGAAACCAAAGCCCTTCTCAAATGCGGCATCCGGGAAAACCCCGTTGCGTCCCGCGCTCTCGGCTATCGGCAAGTCCTCCGTCATCTTGAAAATCAGAATTCGCTTTCAGAAACCATTGCCTTAGTGAAGACAAAAACATGGCAATTCGCCCGCCGCCAACTCACCTGGTTCCGAAAACAGAAACACACAATCTGGCTCGACCTGGATCCAATTTTGCCCAAAGACCGTGGCGCCGCCATTCAAAACGCCCTTGCCCAGTTTGCCTCCTCGCGGGCGGAAACAACTCCGGACCGACAAAAAGAACCGACAACTATCCAGTCGCCTTCGGTTTGACGAAACCGGCTTGCTTCCGGCAGACTGTTGCCTAAAAGTATCAAGTACCTTTCCCTCTTTATGCCCGTCAAACTCTTAAAGTCCATTGCCCTCTTCGGCCGCGAACTCCTCGCAAATCCCGGCGCCACCGGCGCTTTATGTCCCAGCTCTCCTCTTCTCGGCCGGCGAATGGCCTCCTTCATCCCCAAAAACCACAAGGGACTTGTCGTCGAACTCGGAGCCGGAACTGGATCCGTCACCAGCGAACTTTTGGCTCGTGGAATTCCGCCGAAAAAACTGATCCCCATCGAGATGTCCCCAAAACTAGCCTCCCATCTGCAACATCGCTTTCCAGCCCTCAAAGTGATCCAAGGCAACGCCGCCGAGCTCCAAAACTTGATCCAAGCCTCCGCCAAAGAAGCCAACGGCCAAGTGGATTTCGTCGTCTCCAGCCTTCCTTTTCGTTCTCTGCCCGAAGACCTATGCCAAAAAATCGCCCAACAGATTGAGCAAACGCTCGGTGGCGCTGGACGCTTCATTCAATTCACTTACCATCTCCGCTCCAAAAACTTTATCCACTTCCAACGCTTCACCCATTTGCGCGCCGCCATTGTTTGGGCCAACATCCCGCCAGCCCGCGTCGACCTCTTTCAAGCAAACGGACGAAGATAGAAATAAAGCCGAAAAACCGCCCCGCGCAAAAATGTCGCCACTACGAATCTCTTCGAAATTTTCTGCTTGACTAGAAATCGTCATTCCTCGATCCTTGCCTTTGAACGAGGATTGTTCATTTTTTGGAAATGGGGGCGCACTGGTTTCGACTGAGTAGATGTGCCCAAGGTTGCATGCCGAGGATGGTTCGTTGGCCTCGTAAATCATCGGACTAAAAAACAATTGCTAACGAAGAATTAGCTCTCGCGGCCTAAGCGCCGCGGGCGCTGTCCCGCCGACGCCTGCTAGACGGGAACAGCGCAGCAGCAGGTTAGGCTAAAAATCGGAGACTGCGCGGGATTGGCTGAAATCATTTCATGCAGACTATGTCGCACGCATCACGTCGGGTTGGCAGCGGGCGGCAGACAACTTTTCACCCGAACAAGCATGTAGAGACCTTGCGGTTGATTTGCCCAGGACGCGGGTTCGATTCCCGCCGCCTCCACCATTTCCAGTGCAGCCAGCGGAGACCTCAAATGCCTTTACTCCACTGAAAACGAAAAGACCGTCGCACTCCGAAAGCGGGAACCGGGACGCAGCACAATCGAGGGAAAATGTGGATGATGAATGGAATCCGGATAATGTTGCGTTTCCAAACACAACGCTTGGTGATCCAAGTGATTCCCCGTGTAAAGTTGCACTCCCGGCTCCGTGGTATGCACTTCCATGATTCGGCCGGAAACCGGCTCCTTCAATCGGGCGGCAAAAACTAGATTCTTGCCGCCGCCGTTGATGACGTAGTTATGGTCGTATCCTTTCATCCGCGGTTTCAAGAAGTCTATTCGCGCTCCGATTTTCTCAGGGCGGGTAAAGTCCAAGAAAGTGCCGCGAACCTCGGCGATTTTGCCAGTGGGGATCAACTGCAGATCGGTCGGGGTGTAGCGGTCGGCGTTCAACTGCAGCTCATGGCTCAAAACATCGCCGTCGCCCGCCAGATTGAAGTAAGCGTGATTTGTCAAATTCACAATTGTCGCTTGATCCGTCTCGGCCTCGTAATCCAGGCGCAGTCGGTTTTGTTCATCCAAGGTGTAAGTCACCGCAACTTGCAGATTGCCCGGATACCCCTCTTCGCCATCCTTGCTGAGATAGCGAAACTGAACGGCAACGGAAGCATCTCGAACCGGAAGAATTTCGCCAGACCAGAGAACGTGCGCAAATCCGCGGCGCCCGCCGTGAATGTGATTTGCCCCGTTGTTGGCCGCCAGCCGATACTCCTTTCCATCCAACAAAAACCGCGCCCCGGCAATGCGATTGGCGACTCGCCCAATCACTGAGGCGGCGCCGCCAAAGCCCTGTTGGTAATCTTCAAACTGGCCGGAACCCAGGATGACGTTTTGCAGTTTCCCCGCGCGGTTGGGCGCCAAAATTTCCGTGATTGTTGCGCCGAGATTCATCACCCGAACCACCATGCCGTTTTGGTTCCGCAAGGTATAACGCATCACCCGAACGCCTCCATTCGTTTGCCCGAAGACTTCCGAACGCGCAGAAGGCGGCGCGGCAACAGACTCCTCGCCAAAAGTTGCCGCCATCCAACAAACGCAGACCGCTAAAATCAATGCCCGTTGTTTCCCTTCAAAAATCATGACTTTCTCCCGCTTACAAAATACTTTTTTTCTAGCCCCTCTCGGCAATAATTCCGAGCTTGTTTATTCGTTTGCCGACAAAGACTGCCTCCGCTCAAGCCTTGGAGAATATCCGCCCCGATCCACCAATGCAAAGCGAGCGCCAGCTTTGTTTCAGTTTCACTCATGTCCCCCCTATTTAGAAAGGAGAATTCCAAGATACAGGCTTGACCCAACCGGCGCTTCCATGCATGAATGCAAGGCAACTCGATTGAAACTGCTCGTCACATCGGACCTCCACTACAACCTGCGGCAATTGGACTGGTTGCTTCAAACGGCGGATCGCTACGACTGCCTCGTCATCGCCGGAGACCTTCTGAACGTGGCCGGCTACCTCGAACTAGAACTCCAAATCACCGTCGTCTCCGAATACCTGCGCAAACTCAGCCATTTGACCCAAGTAGCCGTTTGTTCCGGCAATCACGACGGCGAGACCAAAAACCGCTTCGGAGAATACACAGCGGCTTGGCTTCAGTCGATCCGGTCAAAATCACTGCTTGTCGACGGACAATGCCTGCAGACAAACGGCGCCTTGCTGTCCGTCTGCGCTTGGTGGGACGGAGCGCGCTCGCGCGAGGAAATGGTTCAAATGCTGGAGAGACACAGCCTCCTTCCCCATTCCCATTGGGTGTGGGTGCATCACGAACCTCCAGACCAATGCCGCGTCTCTTGGACGGGCAAACGTCACGGCGGCGACAAATTTCTCAATCCCTTGATTCGGCGTTACTCCCCTACCATCGTTTTCTCCGGCCACATTCACACCGCCCCTTTCTACCAAGCGGGAGGCTGGATCGACCGAGTTCACAACTCCTGGGTCTGCAACCCCGGAAACCAACCCGGACCAGTGCCGACCACCATCCAGCTCGACCTTGAAACCATGACGGCGATCTTTGACTGCAACGAAGGACGGGAAATCGCCTCACTCAATGCTCCGGAAGAACGGCCGTCCGCTCCGTTGCCGGCGATTTTGGGTTCCGATGAATAAGCGTCTTCAGAATCTTATCCAGCATCGCCAAATGATTGGGTTCCTTGGAAAACTGCCGACGCACGTCCACAAGATAACGAGTCGCCGCCGTCAACCGCCCGGCAAGCATCCGACAAACATGAAGATTAATCTTTGGATGCCGAACAAGAAACTCCAGAGGCGACGCTACCCGCACGACGACGCTGTCCGAAGCTGCCCGCAACTGCGCCAGATGGGGATTGTCCAAAAGAGCCGACAACTCTCCAAACACAGTGCCCGGCCGGCTTTCCCGATCGACGACCAACCCGTCCTCCAACACTTCCATCTCGCCTTCGATAAGAAAAATCAGAACCCCCGAACGCGAGCCTTGCTCCCACAAAACCTCTCCCGCCGCTGTCAAAGTTCGAGGCAAGCCCTCCAGTTCCTTCAAAATGTCACCCAAGTCTTTCGTCATTTCTCGTTTTCCATTTTTTCAGCAGCAAACACAATCCGGCAAAAACTTGGCTAAAACGAGGCAGAATTTCAACCCGCAAACCCCGCCCCAAACACCCCCGCAGCCCATGCGACGGCGCCAACCTTTTGGCAAACTCCTCACGCTTTCCTTGGACGTTTCTTCTCCGGAAATTCCGCCCGAATGGTGTTCCGCAAACCTTCCGACAACGAACAAGGCGCTTCAAATCCCGCCAGCCCGTGAGCTTTTCCCGCATTCACAACCGTGTCTGCGCAAAATTTGCGCACGCGCACGGCGCTAATGGGAAACTTCTTGCCGGTGACGCAAGCCAACGCGTCAAATAACATCCCCCCAACCAATCCCGCCGCGTAAGGAAGCGGCTTCGGCATCCCCGCCAAACCCAAAGCGGCGCGAATGTCGCGCACCATATCCCGCATCGAGAGGTCCGGCTTATCCGCATAGTTGAACAAATGACGGCCTGCCCCCAACCCCAAACAATGCTTCAAAAAAGCCGCCACATTCTCCACATAGGCAACGGACTTGCGATTCCTGCCTTCCCCAACCATGAAAAAACGCCCGCGGGCAATCTGATTCGCCAACGTGTAAATATTCCCCCGATTGCCAGGACCAAAAGTGGCCGTCAACCGCACCGTCGTCAAACTGCGCCCCGCTTGCGCATCCGCCCAGGCATCCAAAATTCCCTCCGCCTCCAGCTTGGAACGGCCGTAGTCGTTGAACGGACGGGGCGCGTCTTCCTCGCGAGACTCTCCAGCGTTCAAGCCGTAAACCGCAACCGTGCTGGTGAACACAATCGTGGAAACGCCGTGCGCCTTCGCCGCTTTGGCCACGTTCTCCGCCCCTCCCACGTTCGCCTCGTAATAGCGCTTTGGCGGACGCACGTCGTCGCGGTGTTCCGCCGCCAAATGGTAAATCGCCTCCGCTCCTTCCAATGCCCGCAACACGGCGTCGCGATCGTCCACATCCACCGACGGATTGCCGCTGCGATCCAAGACAAACACTTCATGCCCCTCCGCCTCCAGCAACCTTCCCAGCCGAGAGCCAATAAACCCAGAACCGCCGGTAATCCCAATTTTCATATTTTTCTTTTTCGCCGTCGCCATTCCGACCGCCCAATAAACGTCTTTCCCAATTCCTCAAATCCACAAAAAAGGAGCGAGATTATCCCGCTCCCCCACGAATGCCAATCCCCTGCGCCACGCGCTAGCTACCGGTTTTCCTCCAATATCAAAATCCAATCGGACATCCTTTTGTAATCCCGATTGTTTTCCCGCCCTTGAACCGGCACGTTGTAGGCTGCCCTACCCCTAAGATTCACCAAATTGCAGGTTTGAGGCTCAACGAACTTGAGCGATTCCGAATGTCCGTCGGCAAAACTGAAAACCCCGCTGCAGTTGTGCCGAGTGGCGGGCGAGTTCTGCCATTGAAATCTTTTACTTCCCACTGGAATCGCAAAATAGCCGTCTTCAATTGTGCGAGCGCCTTCATCCGCAAAAACCATGTTCTCCGAAGGTCCCGGCCAATTGATTTGCGAGAGCTTCTTATAATCTGGATACTTCTTAGTATGCACAAAGTCGACATTGCTGTTGTGTCTGCCTTGAATAGAATAACTGCGATTCCGCCGGACGAAGGGCGTTTTGTCCAAAGGCCAGCGTTTGTCTTGCGGACACTGATAAATCGCCAGCGAAGTGTTGTATTGAAAAAGCAAACCTTCGGAAATGACTGCGGTATTGGTCATGTTTTGCGTGATATTTTCGCCTCCGATGGGTCTTGTGCCGTCAATCCAAGAATTCTTGTTGCCTAAATAATTCGTCACCAGTTTGTCTTCCCAATCCACGGTATACATGTGCCAACAGAGTTGGAGTTGTTTGGTGTTGCTGAGGCAGCTGATTTGGTGCGCCTTGGCTTTGGCTTTGCCGAGGGCGGGCAGAAGCATGCCGGCCAAAATGGCGATGATGGCGATGACCACCAAAAGTTCGATCAAAGTAAAGGCGCCGCGCCGAACTGCTACGGATTGCGCGGCGCAGAGAGGGGGGGGGGAGGAGGATGCTTTCATAGGCTTATCGAAAATTTTGGTTATGATTAGCCGAAAAACAGGAAATCAGTCAACTTAATCATTTCGATGGCAAAGAACGGTTTATTGGGTAAATTGACTTCGGCGGGCGGGCTCGTGGAGTTTTCAACCTGTTTTTCAACAGCGGCGCCTTGGCACCAAATGGCAGAAGGCACTTATGAAACGATGTTTTTTCCTCGATTTTTTGGTTTCTTGGTCGGCGATTTTCTTGGCCGGCTGCGGCAATTTTGAAGGCGATGGAAAGCCTTTGGCGAAAGAACAAAGCGAAGCTTCCCCCGCTGGGATTTCATTCGCGAATAGAAACGACGCGTCAGTTTCGTCCGCCGTCCAAGCGCCCCGAAGATACCGCGTCGCCAAAATCGTTTCCCAAAGCGGCTGTTGCGACGGCTCGGCCGGCGTTGCTTTGGATGCGGAGCATTTTTTGGTGGCCAACGACGAGGACAGCGTCTTGCGCGTTTATTCGAGGCATGGTTCGCCTCGCCCGCTGGCGTCCGTTGATTTTCGAAAGTTTCTCGATTTGGGGAAACAAAATGCGGAGTCCGACATTGAAGGGCTGGCGCGGATTGGCTCCACAATCTACGCGGTCGGCTCGCATTCTCGCTCCAAGGCCGGCAAAAAACGAAAGGAGCGCCGCCAGTTTTTCGCTTTGCGTTATTCTTGGCAAGACGGAGAGATTCGCCTGAGGCCGCACGGCCAACCTTACGACAAACTGGTGGAGGCCTTTGAGGAAAGTCCGCTTTTGCGAGAAGTGGATTTTGAGCGGGCGAAGCGAAAGGCCGGAGACCGAAGAGACGGCCTCAACATCGAGGGCTTGGTCTCGACGCCAAAGGGAGGCTTGCTAATCGGTTTTCGCGCTCCTCTGCTGGGGAACGAAGCTTTGCTCGTCCCGTTGCTGAATCCCGCGGAAGTGGTCGCCGCAGAAGCGCGTCCTCATTTTGGCCCGCCAAAACGAGTGGATTTGGGCGGAACGGGAATTCGAGGGATGGCGCGTCGGGCCGCTTCTTACTTTTTGGCGGCGGAGTCAGAAGATAATCTGCCGAAGATTTTCCGCTGGGACGGCTTGGCAAGGCTCCCAAAGCGAATTTTGGTTTCCCTGCCGAATTCTCTGAACACCGAAGCGGTTCTGCTTTTCCCGGACACGGAGGAAATTCACTTGTTGAGCGACGACGGAAACGCAAAGGCCAATGGCGACGATTGCAACGAGAGCAGGAAATCGGAGCGAAAACGTTTCCGCCGCGTCGTTCTGCGGGCTGTGGACGGTGAAATTTAGGGCGCATTCTCGCTAACAGCAGCGCTTTAAAGAATTGAAATCAAATCCGAAAAAGAAAAGCGACTGGAGACTTGCCTGCCGTTATGCAAAGATGGGGGAAAATTCTTTGCATGGATTGCTGCCGTCGCAATCATTATGCAAAGATGGGGGAAAATTCTTTGCATGGATTGCTGCCGTCGCAATCAAAGTGTCCATCGGGGTGTTTTGGGGAGGACTCGCGCTGTGGATGCTGATCCTCCATAAGTCCTGACTAAGCTGTTTCAGAACGCTGATGGAGCATGGAGCCGCCGCCAAATCCTCCAACAAAAACCACCGCCGCCGCCGCCGCCAACCTCATCTTGGACGCCTTGCCCATCGACTCCCCCTTGCGATCATCCAATCCCCGCGCGACGACTAGACCGAGTTTGCGATCATCTGGTGCGGCCAATCCAAAAGAAGAGCGGACCCAACAAACCCCAAGAAAATCCCTCTCCACTCCTCAGCAACCAAAAATGCGCCAGCGTAGCAAACCACGCCGAAACCAGCTTTGGCTCGTCAATTCCCTCAAGCGAATCCTATTTGCCGCTTGGTTGTTGAAGAAAGAAATCCCGGCCCCAACAAGCGGCAACCGCTCATCCATCCATCAAACGAATCCACCCGCCGCTTGATCGGCAACTACCGCAAAAACTTTCTTTCCTGCATCGGCACAAGGCGGAATTTCACGCTTTTTTGGCGAATTTTGTCGTTTCTAACAAACTTTTCTCATCTTTTATATATTTTTAGGCTTGATGCTTTGCGTTGGCGGAAATTAGAAAGGAAGCGGTTTTTGTTTGAAAAACCAGTCCTTTGACTTAAAAATGTTTGACAATATGAAACTTTCCGCATTTACCAATCGGGACATTAATATTGTCGCCTTTTAGAGGCTTTGGTAGTTTCGCCCCATGCTGCTCTCCCGTGAAGTGTAGGAATGACCGATGAGCCTGCCAAAGGCAAGCCCCGAGCCCGGCCTGATCGATCGTGTCTGACCACAATGCGGCGGCGAGAATTTTGAACTCTCGGGGAATTTTCCAGGAATGAATGGCACGTGGGTACCTTGCACTGGTTGTGGTTTTGTCTATTTACAGAACGTGTCCGGTTACAATCGGATGATCGGAGAATTTGCCTAGGAGAAAAGCTGGCAGGAAGAACGAAGGCGGAAGATGAAGGAACGTCCGATCACGATGCGCTTGAGTCTGGTGCTTCGTGCAATCCGTGAGCACTTTCGCAAATCGGAGCAGGAGATATTCTCGCGCCTGTTCAAGCCCAACCCTCTTCTGGACGTTGGTTGCGGCAGCGGAGAACGTATTCCAGATGGATACTATACCCCCTTATGGAATTGAACTTTCCAGAGAACTTTGCCGGATAGCCAACATGCGCATGAAACCACGCGGTGGTTTTTGCATTCACGCGCCAGCGGTCGAGGGAATCGGTCAATTTGAATCCGGATTGTTTACCGGCGCCATCCTGCGCTCCTTTCTCGAACATGAATGGAAGCCTATGGAATTGCTTGCTGGTGTTCACATGGTGTTACGGGATGATGGAACTTTGTCCGGGTTCCGAACTACGACTCTCTCAACCGCAGGGTAAGGGGTGGCCAATGGTGTGGTTTTCGGTATCTGGACCATGTCAACTATTTCACTCCATACACTCTCTCGAATGGCGGGTGGCAGCGGTTTTCACATGAAACTGTTGAATCCGCTGAAAATAGCCATTGACGACAACATCGAGGCTGGGTTGACAAAACGTACTTTCTGTGAACTAGTCCGTATTCACGCGAAAATTGCCGACGATTTGGCTGAAATCTCTGGAGTCTCCATAGATGGGAGGAAAAAATCGGAAGAAAAATCGGGTTTTCGCTAAAAAATAGAAATCTGGAAAGTGGAGACCCTACCGTAATCCATAATCACTGTTATTTGCGTTCGTTCTTTGAAGGTGAATCAAGATTCACGGCGCAATTTGAGCAACTCTACGGCATTCTGGAAGAACACGGACGCGGAGACAACCCGAGGTCAACAGCGGATATTTACAGCGCATTGTGGCACTATCACGATTATTTGCAAAAACCGCTTGAAGAAGACAGCCGAGCCTACAGTCTCCAAGAGGAGAGATTCAACACGAATGCGGAAATGGCCGAGGTATGGTTTGAGTCGATCGTGTACAGTCTGCATGCGGAAAGAGAGTGGCCGGACCGGGAGTTTATGCCGGAAGCGGAAGCCATTGCCATCCGAGACCGAATCATCAACGAAATTCAAGGAATGGACGAATTGCCCTACCCTGAATTTGCCGTTGATCACGACTACAGAGATGAACTGGAAGTGGGATTTTCGTCATTGGTGATTAGCAGGGGCTGGCAAGCGGCCTACGACGAATGGAATCGACGTTTGGATGAACAGGAAGAATGGGAAAATGAGAATCGCCATTTTGGAGTCGGCGAAGACAACGTGTTGCTGGTCAATGGCGAGCCCATCGTCTACGACGACAGAGAAAACGTCGCCTCCATAATCACGCCGGACGGATATGAAGTGCCGCTGTTAATGGACGCCGAAGGCCGGGTGGTCATTCCCACTCCTGCGGAAATCGAAGAAATGAAAACGAATGGCCAAGGCGAATGGGTGGAAAAACCGCAAAAACCCAATCTTCTTCCGCTAACCGAAGAAGAATGGAAAAAGCAGGAGGCGTTACGCCAGTTGGAAAAATCCGCTCGGCAACAATAGTCTCTTTGCTTTGGTTTGTGAGCCGTGGGGTTTTGGCTTGGCGGCTTTTGGTTGGGAATTTATGCCGTTCCTCGCAGAGCCAGATCTAACTAAGGGCGCCCTATTTGCTGGCGCAACCCGGGACGAGGCTGGTTGCCAACCGGCTAAGGCTCCCTGCCCTCTGCTCCATAAATACCGGAGCAAGGTTGCTGAGGGAAACGCTTGCCCCCTCACTTCGACTAGGGGAATACTATGGACCGGCACAAGAACCCTTAGACCAAGAAGGGACTCCTCCCCTAAGGGTGGGAACCGGGAAAGCCGCTCCGGGACGCTCGGCCAGAGAAGCAGGCTAGGGACTGCCCCCGCAGAATCAAGGCTCCTCCTCTCCCCCATGGAATCGGCGCCCGCAGCAGCAACCGCCCGCCATCCCGCAGACAGCTCCGCAGCAGCAGCAGCAGCAGCGGGACTGCCCCGCTTCCTCTGCTGGCGACCAAGAAGAATTCCGACCGAGCCAAGCGCCCTGGCGCATGGAGCGAGCGGATGAAGGCGACCAGAACCGAGAGCAAGCAGTGGAAATGGGAATGAATCCAATAATGCCGCCAAAGAAGAGCTGTCTTAATCCTTGGAAATATGACAAGGAATTGTATAAAAAACGCAACCCAGCCGAGCGGCCGGTCTGGCGCGGGACAGGCTCTTGGCCCCGAACCTTCTCCCGCCAGAACAACCAGAACCTTATATTCATCCGGCTCATCGCACTCGCCCTCTTCTGCGATATGCTCCATTAGCACCCTACACGAACTAGTCCCATGCGTCATTGCCTAATTCAGAATTCCCCAAAAACCACTCCCTAACCAATCAATAAAACTTTCTTTTCCGCACTGGCAAGGCGAGATTTCCTGTTTCCTTCGAAGTCAGCGGATAGCCCGCCCACAATAACAATGGAACTTCTTCTCAAAGCCAAAAGCCTCCTCTTCGCGTCCTTGTTAAGTCAGCGAACAGCAATTCGTGCTTTCGCATCCCCCCCGCTTTCTTCTCCTTTTCGTCCGCATTCAAAAAACTCCAATATCTAAACAAACAAATCCCCCTCGTTTCTCAGCAGCCGGTGACCAGTAGGTTCGTAGCCGAGCATTCACCATCGGCAAAACTAATTGTCAGCTCTGGTCTTGCTGGTGCGTTTTAATGCTTTGCCGGCAACCAACAGCCAGTAGCAAATGCTCAGAGATTCGCAAGCGGCGCCAGGCCAATCCCCAATCTCTTCCCCGCATCTCTTCTCGCTGGGAGGAACAAACGTCGCCTTCAATTCCCAATCCGTCATGCTCATCCCCAGCCCACGCCCCAACCATTGAATTTGCTCCTACCACCAACCAATCACAACTCACCACCAACATAGGCGCATATAGAACCCAATCCCAACTTTGCCACGCCACTTACTATTCCTACGCCACTGCCCGCGAATCCAATCTCTTTCCTTCTCTTTGGCGTCTTCGCCAACCTCAGCTCAGACAATCCCTAAACTCCAAACTCTCTATCTCCCATTCCCAACTCCCCAGTCCCTTGCCGCCGTCAATGCCCAGCCTCCGACAACCGCGCCAGCAGTTAGCGGACGAGGACCGATGTTCTCAACCTCCAACCCCTTCCCGCTCTCTTTGGCGGTGCCTTTTGCAGTTTGGTCGCTTCTTCCCCTGATGCGTCCTTCCGAATTCGGAGTTCTTCCCAAAACACTTGCCTGCCACCAAAACTTTCTTCTTTCTTTCGTAGTGGCAGAGCAGGATTCCGCTCTTTTTGGCAAAGTCAGCAACCTGCGGCGGCCGGTGATTTTCATGGAACGCCAAAACTTTCTTTTTCCGCAACCCAACGGCCAAAGCGGAATTTTTGTGTCTTTTTTGGCGAATTTCATCGTTTTCCAACGAATTTTTCTTCCCTTTTTTCTCTTTTTTGTGATTTTGGGGTTGACTCTTTGCGGTGAGGAGGCTACAAAGAAAGTCGTCTTTGTCACCAAAGTCAGAAAATCGATCATTTTTTTATGTTGGAATCTATGAGAACCTTTTCGTTATCATTGGCAAGCGGACAAGCGGGGCTATAATTGTCGCCTTTTCGCGGCGTTAGTGGTGTCGGCGCTCTCTTTGGTTTCTGGGGAGCAATCCCAAGCCCAACTTTACATCGACATCTATCCCAGCCAAGAATCTACCAACGGCACTCTTTGGATTTTTAGCGGCTCCACCACCGCAGCGAGACCGCAATCGCAACCGCGAGGCTTCCGAACCAGTAGCAGCGGCAACAACTGGTTTAATCAAGACACCGCCCGACTCTTTGACAACCTCTTCGCATCGGATCCCGGCACCGGCGTCAAAAGCTTGTCCGCCATTCCCGCCTCCACCGCCGCCAATCCCAACAAAGATTACAATTCCTTGCTCGGCAACCTGCGCTTGCGCAACTCTGCTTTCACCAACGCCAACCTCAACGTCATCACCAACGCCCCCACGATGACCGCCGGCGCTAACTCTCAAACCATCACTCATCTATACTTCAGGGATGTTTCCCCGGACAATTTTGGACCGCGGGTTTCTTCGTCTTTGAGTTACAACCAGAACGACGCCATCAGTTGGACTGGCGCCGGCACTCTTGCCAATGTTCCCATTAGCGTCTTTTCCACCCGCGATCCTTATATTCGGGCAAGGAAAATCGGTCCCGGCGGAAGCTTTTATGGTGGTGCGATAGGGTCTACCGCTCAGGTTGCGGATGGTCTTCGCATTCGGGTGCACACCGCCATCATCCCCGAACCGGAAGAATACGCCCTGGTCTTCGGCTTGTTTGCGCTCGGTTTTGTGATTGTTCGCCGCCACTTCCAAAAGAAACGTCGCCAAGCAACCGCCACTTTGTAGCCGGTAGCGGGCGACTGGTGATTTGCGGGACTGCGGTGTGTGATTGGTGATTAGCCAATCAATGGCCGGCGTTTTGTCGTTGGCAAAGGGCGGAGATTGCTTTTCCCAATCCCGTTTCCAAGAGTTAGGAGGCGGTTTTTTTGTTTTGGGATTAGCGATTTAGTGGGCTGGAGTTTGCGCTTTGGTTTCGGCTGAGATTGGACTCGTTTTTCAAGACCAACTTCGCTTCCATCGATAAAATCAAGGAATGAACATGATTTCCAATCCGCTAAAACAAGAATTATTGCCCAATGCCGGCAAGCGCAAAGCCAGATTTTCGAAATGCTTGAAAATGGAACGCAACTTCTAAACATTAACAGCTGTTCCACTCCGTAGAAGAGTTTTCTCAATTTGATTTTAATAGAGCGGAAGTCTCTTTTTTTGCTACCGAGGAACGGCAAGCCAGCGAAGGAAGATTGGTCGGGAAATTTGTTGGCCGAATAAGGTCTGCCGGAGGTTCCCGGTTTGAGCCTTTGCGCGCCGGAGATCGTCGTCGTCTCGGCGTTAATCTGGGAATCGTCCGCAAAACTCTCGGCGATTCCATTATCTGTTGAGTATTTTGATACCATCCGGACGCGATGGTTTTGCCGAAGAGTTTCCGCGTCTTTGCTTCGGGGCTCTGAGTTTGTAGCAGACTTTGGGGAGTGGCGGCGGATGGCTTTTCGAGAGATGTTTTTTTCTATGCGCACGGTTTGGGTTGGGCATTGGGCGTCAAATTATTAAATTCTTTGGATGAGGTGGAAGATTGGCCAGCGGGAAATTCGGTTAGGAGAGGCTCCGTTGGTGATGGGAATTCTCAATGTGACTCCGGATTCGTTTTCGGATGGAGGGAAGTTCTTGGATCCGCATCGAGCCGTAGATCGCGCTCAGGAAATGGTGTCGCAAGGCGCCGCAATCATTGACGTTGGGGGGGAGTCCACTCGGCCTTCTGCGCCAATCGTTTCTTTGGAGGAAGAGCGCCGGCGAGTGATTCCCGTGTTAGAGCGCTTGGCAGGCCGGATAAGCGCGCCAATTTCCATTGACACGCAAAAGCCCGAAGTGGCGCGGGAGGCGCTCTTGCTGGGCGCGTCCATTGTGAACGACGTAGGAGCGAATCGGCGGAATCCGGCCATGCTTCAAGCGGTAAGCGAGCAAGGCGCGGGATACATCTGCATGCACATGTTGGGGACTCCGGGGACGATGCAAGAGCGGCCGTCGTATTCGAACGTGGTTTCTGAGATTGACGAATTCTTTGCCGAGTCGCTGGCGGTGTGTTCGCGTTTCGGACTTTCGGAGGAACAAGTGGCTTTGGACGTCGGAGTTGGCTTTGGGAAAACGGTTTTTCACAATCTAGAGTTGCTAAGTCGTTTAAAAACATTTAGAAAACATGGTAGGCCTATTGTATTAGGTGTTTCTCGCAAGTCCTTTATCGGGCGGGTTTTGAAGATCGAGAATGTTTCCGAAAGGCTTTCCGGCAGTTTGGCGTGCGCTTGTTGGGGACTTCACGCCGGCGCGGCGGTCTTCCGGGTTCACGACGTGCAGGCTACGACGCAGGCTTTGGCCATGTGGCAAGCAATTGAGCAGTGTGAGTTTATGGAATTTACTTGAAGCGGCACGGCCGCTGTTGGAGATTGGGATTCTTTCCGTCGGAATCTATTGGATTTTTATGTTTGCCCGTCGAATGCGGGGGGAGCTGGTCGTGTTGTTTTTTTTGGCGCTTCTTGGTTTTTGGGCTTTTTCGATTCGGCTAGATCTCGCCATTCTGCAACGGGTTCTGCAATACTTATTCTTTTTCTTGCCGTTCGCCGTTCTCATCTTATTTCGTCGGGAAATATTGCGGGAAGTACGGCGGGTTGTGGCCGCGCCCGATACAAAGCGAGCAGAGGCCGATCCCCGCCCCTCCCGCCGTCAACAGCAGAATCTGGAAATCATCGTCCAAGCCGCCGATCGTCTCTCGGATGCGAAAATCGGCGCCTTGATTGCCGTCAAGCAGACTGTGGATTTGGAACAGATTCTCGTGAACTCCGGCGTGCCTGTGAACTGTGCGGTGACGGCCGAAATGTTAGAGACAATTTTTTTCCCCAACAATGCGATTCACGACGGCGGGGTTGTCATCCGAGGAGATCAAATTGTCCGAGCCGCCTGCATCTTTCCCTTGACCCGCAGACAAGACCTCAACCCGTCTCTGGGCACCCGGCACCGCGCCGCCCTTGGGTTGAGTGAGGAAAGCGATGCGGCGGTGGTGGCCGTTTCTGAGGAGAGCGGAATGATCTCTTACGCCTATCGCGGGCAGTTGATTCGCGGGATCAGCGCCGACGAACTTCGTTCCTTTTTGACTTCTATCTTGTTTGACTCGGTCTCTGTTCCCAATCCTTCTTTGGACGGAGGACGGAGGCCGGCAGAAGCCTCTGAATCCCAGCCCGGAGAAGATTCCCGGGGACGGTTTGGCCGAATGAAGAGTTGGATCCAGGCAGGGCTGTCTTCCTTTTTTCGTTGGTTTAGCGGTCGCGTTCCATCTGCTGACGGAGGCCGGCAGCTGGCGGCCGGTTGGAAGTCGGTCTCCGTGTTTTCCGTGTTGACCGCTGTTTTTCTTTGGATGGCGATGTCTCCGCTTTCGGGCGATCCGCCAGAGATCCGGGAATACGACGACGTTCCAATTTTCCTTTTGCAAAACTCATCCGCGTTCCGTTCATGGATTGTTGAACCTTCCGCCGCGCGAATTAAAGTAAAAGGCAGTTCGGCTGTATTAGAGTTATTGGAGCAAACTTCCTTTGCCGGCGTTCGCGTGTTTGCCAATCTCGTGGACATTCCGGCAACCAATCAATTTCGAGTCGCGTTGGAATGGCATGCGCCGGAGAACCTTGAAGTCGAGATACTCGATCCGCCCCAAGCGGAGGCAAAAGTGCGCGTCAGGCGGGAATAGTTGGAGAGAGCAGAAAAACAGAAGCGTCTAAAAGATGGAGGAAACTTCAAAAAGAATTTTTGGAACCGATGGAGTGCGGGGGCGCGCCAACGTCGAGCCGGTAACAGCGGAAACCGCCTTGAAGCTGGGAAGAGCCGTGGCGCACGTATTCAAACACTTAGAGCCGCAGTCCCGAGGCAATCACCAAATCGTGATCGGCAAAGACACCCGGCTTTCAGGATATATGTTAGAAAACGCCATTTCTTCGGGAATTCTCTCTATGGGAGTGGACGTTCTGCTGATCGGCCCTTTGCCGACTCCCGGCATTGCTTATGTGACGCGAAGCCTGCGAGCCGACGCCGGCATTGCCATCACCGCCTCGCATAATCCCTACGACGACAACGGAATCAAATTCTTTAGCTCCGACGGATTCAAACTGGACGACGAAATTGAACAACAAGTGGAGCGTTTGGTCTTCTCCGGCGAGATTGAATCCATCCGCTCCAGCGCCAGAGAAATTGGAAAAGCGGTCCGCATTGACGATGCCTTGGGGCGTTATATCGAATGCGCCAAATCTTCAGTGCCTCGCGGACTAACCTTCGACGGCATGCGAATCGTCGTGGACTGCGCTCACGGCGCCGCTTACAAAACTACTCCCTGCGCCCTTAGAGAATTGGGCGCCGAAGTCTTCGTTTACGGCAACCAACCCGACGGCTTGAACATCAACAAAGAATGCGGCGCCATGCATCCAGAAAGCGTCTGCCGAAAAGTATGGGAACACCGCGCTCATCTTGGCGTCTCTCACGACGGCGACGCGGACCGCGTTTTGTTGGTGGGCGAAGGAGGGCGTTTGATCGACGGGGACGACGTGCTGGCCATTGCCGGGCTGAACATGATCTCCAAAGGCATCCTCAAACAAAAAACCTTGGCCGCCACGGTAATGAGCAATTCCGGCCTCGACCAAGCCCTTCAAAAAGCGGGAGGCTTGGTCAAAAGAACTCCCGTCGGCGACAAACACGTCATCGACCTGATGCGCCAAGAAGGCTTGAACCTCGGCGGAGAATCCAGCGGCCACTTAATCTTCGGAGACCACGCAACCACCGGAGACGGACTCATCGCCGCTTTGCAAATCCTCGTCATTATGAAAGAGCAGGGAAAGTCATTAGAAGAACTAGCCCGATGTTGGAAACGTCTTCCCCAGTTAGTCCGCAACGTTCCAGTGAGAGATAAAGTGCCCTTCGAAGAATTGGACGGCCTGACGGACTTGCTTGCTTCAGCCGAGAAAGAGTTGCAAAACAACGGAGGCCGAATCCTCCTGCGCTATTCCGGCACCGAATCCAAAGCCCGACTGTTGCTGGAAGGCTCCGAAATGGAGAAAATGGAAAAATGGAGCGCCAAAATTCTCTCTTCCATCCGCAATCAAATCGGCGCCGAATAGAAAACGCCCCCGCTAAAAATCGCTTGGAAAGAAGAGCGCGCCGCCATTCCCTTCCCATCGGCAAAACCGAAACGAAGCCGTTACTCAGCCGTCTCAGATGGCTTTTTGAGACTTCCAAAAATCCCCAAAAACACAGAATCCGCCAGCAGACAAACCGCGCCAAAACTACAGAATCCACCAGCCGAAAAACCGCCCCAAAAACACAGAATTTTTGCTTGCGTTCGCCATCCCGCAAAAAAAAACTCGAAAAAAGTTAAGATTTCTCGAAAAAAAAGCTTGCGCTCCAGCTGGATTTTTGATTTTCTTGCGTTTGAACGTCTTTCTGCGGGGCGATTCGCTTGTCGGATCTCCCCGCTGGAATATCACAGTTTAGATATGCAAATGCGTTGGGAGAGTCGTACGCTTTTCCCTGTTGGTTTTGGCGAACGGGCGGAAACTTGCGCTTTTTTGCTCCGCAGGAAGATGTTCAATTGGTCTGAAATTGCGGAAAATAACGTCACTATTTGAAAATAATCAGCGTATGGAAAATATTCCTGTTTTGAACAATCGGCTTGACGAATCCAACGAAATCGTCGAGCATGTCCTGGAAATGAAAGCCAAGAAAACGCCTTGGTACTTGCTCTTTGCGCCCAAAGCCAAAGGCCTCGTTTCCTTCGTCCAAAACCTTCTTTCCCCCTGACGCAAAAGGAGGGCGTTCGCGGCGGTCAAGTCTCCGCTTTCTTCCAGCCGGCGGCCGCTGTTGTCGCCGGTGTTGTCGGAATCGGCTTGCTATTGAGCTCGCTCTCGTTGTTTGCTGAGCCGGTTGGAACCGGTCGGGGAGGGAACAATCCGCCTATTGTGAATGTTTGCGCTCCGACGGTGGAGGCGATTTGGATCACCGAAGACCAACATCTTCACCAGTTTACCGTCTATGTGACTCTTTCTTCTGGAGCTTGGGGACAATTTCCCCTAAGTAGATGGGATAGAGGTCGTTACACGCTCACAGGCTCTGGTTATTTCTGGAAGTCCTCTGTCCTTTGGCGGGCAGATCCTTTTAAGTCTCAAGGATCGTCTTTATTGGATGCTGTTTTTCATAGCAGATATGTGGTGTGGTTTGATCTTCCTCGTTCTTCTGCTTGTTCCGATTATTCTTTTGAGATTCAGCCTGGTGGCACAGGGGGGCTGGATCGGTTTGCTTACTTTCGGGGAAAGTTTTACAATTGGTACGATCATTGGATCGACATTTATTTGAATCTTTCGGATCTGCATCCTGTAACCGGCAAGCCGCTTGTGGGGTGGGTGACGCCTTACAGGGGGCATGCTTGGATTATGCCGCATGGCCCCAACGAGTCTGGGGGCTATTATGTTCCCGTTCACTTTCGTCGATCTTCGAGTTCCGAATGGGAGACGCTGGGGAATTACTAAGTTGAAGAGTCGGGCTTTTACATTGATCGAGTTGCTGGTGGTGATTGCCATCATCGGCATTTTGGCGTCTTTGCTCCTGCCTGCTTTGGGCAGGGCAAAGGCGTCGGCTCACAAAACGGTTTGCCTCAATAACCAGCGGCAAATAGGGATTGCTCGGCAACTTTACGCCGGGGATAACGATAACTATTTGGTGACTTATCAGCGTGGCTATTGGGATTGGACTCTTTGTTTTGATTATTTGGGTGGGCAAACGAATTTGTTTGGTTGTCCTGTGGAGAAGCGGGTTCCTCGTTTAGTGGCTCGGGGGGTTCTTCCTGTTGGCTTGTGGAATTGGAGCTATTTGCAGAACGATTATGGTTTGCATGCTTTTCACTGGCCTCCGGTCAAGAGTCGGGCTTGGGGAATTAGCGGGAATTCGGTGTTTAATGCTCCGTGGTCTCGTTCTCTTGGGATTCGAGATTTTCAAGTGGTTTCGCCTTCGCGCATGATTGCGCAAGTAGATTCTTCTCGTTATCTTTTTGAAGATGGAGAGATTGTTCCTATTTGGCATTCTATTACTGCGCCCGGTGGTGTTGATGGCTTGGGTCAGTCAGGTTTGAGGATGGTTAGCGTCCTTGGTCAAGTGAACATTTCTCGTCGGCATTCTGGGCGGGCGAATGTTTTATTTGCGGATGGGCATGTGGGTTCGGAGACACTGCGGCAACTGCTTTATCCATCGGTGGAGAACTTGACGAGGTTCAATTACGACAATCGGCGGCATTGGGATTGGATGCCGGCCGTTGAAGGTTGGGAGCCGCCGGTGTCTTATGGTGAACAGGTAGAGTTTTGAACGTCGCTTGAGTTTTCGCTTGGTTTCAACCGTCGGGTTTTGGCTCGGCGGTTTTTTTATCGTGAGATTGTTTCTATTCTTTCCATTGCTTGAGGAGGCTTTGCCGGCCTGAGAAAACGGGAAGGCGCGGTCGAACGGAAAGGCAATTTCTTTGCGCGGCGCGGGGTTGGTTGGCGTTCTGCTTGGCCGGGAATCTCCAAGCGAGTGATTGGGACGGTCCAATCGTCGGCCAAGATGCGGTTAGTTCCAAATTCAAATTGTGGGAACACGATTCTAGAGTCGGAAGAAGTCTGCTTTCCCTTCGCCCGGTTTCTTGCGGAGGCGATCTTTCCGATTGGTCTTCCATGCCGGCAAAACTGCTCCGAATTCTTGCCTTTGTGTCGATTCATTGCAGACGCCCGGGCAAATGCAAAAGCCCGTCCCCGCGGAGCAGATTTTTAAGCGCGGTCTTGACAGCATTTCGTTAGTTGTTATTCTTTTTTCTCTTTTGCGTTGCGAGAGAGCTTGGAAAAGCCTTGGCGACGAAGATTGAGTCAGTGGATTTCCGAAGCAGAATTCGAAAATTGTCGGCCAAATTGATAGGAAGTTGAGAAATGAAGCGAACATACCAACCGTCGAAGATTCGACGAAAACGACAGCACGGGTTCCGAAGCCGGAATTCGAGCCGCAGCGGACGAGCCATATTGGCCAATCGCCGAAGAAACGGGCGCAAGCGTTTGACCCCCGTATAAGCGGTTTTATGCCGGAAACGAAGCGACTCTTCTTCCGTCCTCGACAGCGCATTCTCAGCGCCGAGGAATTTGACGCTCTCAAAGAGGCGGGCCAGCGGGTGTCTTCCCACATTGCGATTATGAATTGGCGGCTTTCAACCGAGCGGGATTACTCGCGTTTGGGAATGGTCGTCAGCAAAAAACAAATCGGAAAGAAATCCGTCGTTCGCCATCGAGCCAGACGCTTGCTGCGAGAATCCTTTCGCTTGCTTCAAAACAAAATTTCGAAGCCGGTCGACATTGTGTTGGTGGCGCGGAAAGGGATTAACGATTGCCGTCAAGGCGAAGTGGAAAGAGAGCTAATGCGCATGCTTCGAAGGGCCGGCGTTATGGAGAAAACCGCAAGAAAAAAGCCGTGATTTTGGTTCGGGAAATTTTCGTCTTGCCCATCCGTCTTTACCGAGCGGCCGGCTCTCCGTGCAAGTGCTTGTTGTTTGGGCCTTCTGTGGGATGCCGCTTTTCTCCGTCTTGTTCGGCTTACGCAATTGAGGCGATCCTGCGGTTTGGATTGTTGCGGGGAATGCGATTGTCGCTTTGCCGAATCTGTCGTTGTCATCCTTGGGGAAAAAGCGGATATGATCCCGTGCCGAGCAGCGCGCCAGAAGCCGCGCCCGCAAAACCAATAAAAAACCGCGCCCGCGGCATTCCCGAAACTCTCTCCTCTGGAAAAAGCGCCGGGGTCGAGAAAACAACGGCCGCAGTGGACGCGTTGCCTTTTCGAGACTCTTGACCGTTTCCTCATGGACAAAAAAACCCTTCTCATTTTTGCGGCTTGCTTTGTGTTGCTTTTGGTTTGGTGGCCTTTTGTGAACACGATCTATCCACCGGAGAAACGGAGATTGCCGGAGACTGCCGATCAATCCTCTAAAACGCCCGGAACAACGACGGAAGCCGGCCAAGGCAACTCCCCGGGGATTCCGCCCGGAGAAACTACTCCTTCCTTTGCGCCATCGCCGTTTACGGAGTTGATTCCTTCTTTTGCCGAGAAATCTGAGACATTGGAGAACGAAGAGGCAAAATACTGGTTCAACAACGTTGGCGGCGGAATCCAGTTGGTGGATCTCAAACGTTATCCCAACGAAACCAGTTGCGGAAAAAGAGAAGAGCAAAGCGCAGAATCCCAATTCGCTCAATTGAATCCTTGGGCGGAGACGCCGATTTTGGGCTTGAGGCTGGGAGAAACCTTTATTCAAGGATATGAGATTTCCAAAAAGGCAGGCGTCGTCACCATGCGCCGAGAATTGAGCGGCGCGTTGAAAGGCGTGCAGGTGGAAAAGGAGTTTGTCGTCGCCGACAACAACTACCTAGTGCGGGCCAAGACGCGTATCGTCAACCATTCGAGGGAAACCAAGGCCATTCCGCCGCAAAAGTGGGCCGCGGGAACGGCAACTCCGATGTCGGCCAAAGACAACGGCCACTTGATGGGAGTCCTGTTTTTCGACGACTCCAAAATCAAGCGCGTCAAACAAAACTGGTTTGAGAATAGAACCTTGGGATGCTTTCCCGGCCAGCCTAGGCCCGAATTCCACTCTGGAAACGAAAACGTTCCCGCCAAGTGGGTTTCCGTAGAGAACCAATTTTTTGCCATCACGGTTCTGCCGAAGGAAAGGGCAGCGGAGCAAGTGGAGTCTCGTCGGCTAAATTTAAACCTCCCGTCCGCCGAGTCCGCTGCATTCCAAGTCAAGCGCGGATTTCAAACGGAATTGGTTTTCGGGGCGCAAAACCTGAAGCCGAACGAAAAAATCGAATGCGAGTTTGAAATTTTCGCCGGACCGAAGAAATACGACATTCTCGCTCAGTTAAGCACCGTCTTCGGCAAAGAATTGAAGGACGGGATCATGAGCTTTGGCGGTTTCTTCGGCGCCTTTGCCAAAGCGCTTCTCCTCTCGATGAACTGGCTACACGGCTTGGGATTGAGTTACGGACTCTCAATCGTGGCCATCACCTTTCTCATCAAACTGCTTTTCTGGCCGCTCACCCAGGCAAGCACTCGCTCCATGAAACGAATGGCGGCCTTGCAACCGCAAATGAAGGAAATCCAAGAAAAATACAAGGAAGACCCTCAAAAGATGAACAAAAAGTTGATGGCGTTCATGCGGGAAAATCGCGTCAGTCCATTGGGAGGCTGCCTGCCGATACTCCTGCAACTGCCGGTGTTCTTCGGATTTTACACCATGTTGCAAAGCGCCATTGAACTGCGGGGCGCCAGCTTCCTGTGGACCTGCGACTTGTCCAAGCCCGACACAATCTTCATCATTCCCGGCCTGGATTTGCCGTTTAATCTGTGGCCGATCCTCATGGGCGCCGCGCAACTATGGCAGATGAGCATGACCCCGCCTTCTCCGGGAATGGACCCAATGCAACAGAAAATCATGAAATACATGCCGCTGATGTTCGTGTTCATCCTTTATAACTTCTCCGCAGGTTTGGCCCTTTACTGGACCGTGCAAAACTTGCTATCCATTGTGCAAATGAAACTGACCAAGAACGAGCCTGTCTCCGTCGCTTCCAAAAAGGCAACACCCGCCCTGGCCGCAAGAAAAAAGAGACAGAGGAAAAAGGGAGGGCGCCCCGGCCTTTAAATCCATTCTCATGCTCGAAACAAATTTTAAACAATGAACGCTCGCCCCAAAGAAACATTAGAAGAAATGTTGCAACTGCTTGGTTTCTCGGCCACGGTTGGCGCCACACAGCTGGATGATGGCGTGATGCTGGACATCGACACAGACGATCCCGGACGATTAATCGGCAAACAAGGACAGACCCTCAGCCAATTTCAATACGTCCTCAACCGCTTGCTCCATCGGCAAGATAAGAACGCGCCCAAAGTGACGCTAGACGTCGGCAGCTACCGCCTGAAGTCTCGCCAAGCATTGATCGACAAAGCCAAAACCGCGGCAGAAAAAGTGCAACGCTGGGGAGGCATCGTCGAAATCGAGCCATTGAGCGCATTTGAACGAAGAATCATCCACAATGCGCTCAAAAATTACCAAACCATCGAATCCAACAGCGTGGAAGTGGAGGGAACCCCGAAAAAAGCCATTCTGCTCCGACCTAAAAAGTAGCCCGCTTCTTTAGTAGCCCGCTTCTTTGCCCGGCGTTCCCGCCCTCCGCAAAGACAAATCCGGCGGAAGCCGTCTATTGTTTTCGAGAGCTTTTCTTTGCGGCGGCTTTCTTCGCAGCCTTCTTCCCGCTTTTTTTGGAGCGGGTTTTGGGCAGGTTTGTGGCCGCCTTTGGAGTGGCCTTTTTTGTTGTCTTTTTGGCTGCCGGCGCCTTTTTCTTTCGTTTTTGGGTGGATTTTGGCGCCTTAGCCTTCCGAGGGGCCGTTTTTTTGTGGATAAGGTCGCGCATCTTGCCGATGCCGCGGTCCATGCGATTGCTGGCCTTTTCCAAAGTGGTTTGCGCGCTATTAATCGTCTCGGTGAGCACTTGGCAACCTTTTTGCAACCCTTTTCCAAGTGGCGCGGCGTCTTGAATCTCGATGCCCTTTTCCTTCAAGAATTGATTAACGTGCTGATAGAGATCGTCTTTTCCCAGTTTCTTCATACTCTTTCTCCGATTGAAAAAATCGAAATTTACCAAATAATGGCGACAAAAGAAAGTGTAATCTCGAAATTTATTTGTGACGGCAAAGGCAGTGCCGCATTGCTTCGGTTTTTCGTCGCAATCCGGCGATCTTGACACGATTCAAGAGCGGGACTTTGCCTCGTCCAATTGCGGATTCGATCATTATCCAGCGATATTTTTAGCCACTCCGATGAACGTTCCCAATCAACTCACGGTTTCTCGCTTTGCGCTCACAGCGATTTTTCTGGCAGTCGTGTTTGCGAAAATACCGTTTGGAGAAACGATCAGCCTCGCGATCTTCATTGGAGCCAGTTTGACGGATTATTTTGACGGCAAAATTGCCCGGCGAGACAAACTGATCACCAACTTCGGAATTCTGATGGATCCGCTGGCCGATAAAATTCTAACTTGCTCGGCCTTCATTGCGTTTGTCGGTTTGGGTTGGGTATCCGCTTGGATGGTCGTGGTCATCGTGGCCCGGGAATTGGCCATCACCGGGTTGCGCTTGCTGGCCGCCTCCAAAAACGTAGTGCTGGCCGCCGAACGCTACGGAAAACACAAAACCGTCTCTCAAATCACGGCAATCATTTCGATTCTAACGCTGGCCAGTTACTCGCAGTGGGGCGTTGCGGGAAAAGCAGTGTTCGGTTGGGAAGTTGCCGGCGAGCCTTGGGTGCATTGGTTGGCCATCTTTGCGAAGTGGGTGGCGGTATTGCTGACGCTTTATTCCGGAATCGTGTATTTATGGCGCAACCGAAGGCTTTATCTGGACGACGCGTAGTCCGTTGTTCTTTGTTTGTGAGAGACAAAATCATCTTGTGCTTGGCGTTGGGAGGAGGCACAGGCCGAATGCCCAAAGCTCCCGGAACCTGCGGTTCTCTGCTCGGCTTGCTGTGGATGGCCGTTTTATATTCGATCCCCAGCTTCGGTTGGACTCTGGGCGTCATCGGCCTTTCTCTCTTGGCCGGCGTTTGGGTGTGTTCTGAGGCGGAGAAAATCCTCAAACTTCGCGATCCCGGTTGCATTGTGCTGGACGAAATCCTCGCCGTTCCGATTGCCGGCCTGGGTTGGATGCTGGGATGCCTCCAATCAAGCGCCTCTGTTTTTTCGTGGGAAAATTGTGGATGGCTACTTGGCGCGCTGGCGATTTTTATTTTATTTCGCTTCTTTGACATTGTCAAGCCTTGGCCGATAAACGTCGTCCAACGTTTGCCCAAAGGCTGGGGCGTTATGACCGACGACGTCTTCGCCGCCACCTATGCCGGCTTCGTCCTTTTTCTCCTCTCTCAATGGCTCTCCGGCTGAGAAAATGCGGGGCTGTCCCGGCAAATTTTTGGAAAAAAATACCGCTTCTGCCGAACAACCAATTTAGCCGCTTGCTTGGCGTTTCTTTTGCATTATGCGGCGATGAAAGAACACAAAACCCAGCGCAAACAAGCCGAAGACAAGCGCGTATTGTTCTGGTTCCGGCACAAAAGACCCCGGCCTGCCGGAGACAAATACCCGAAAAGTGCTTTGAGCTGGAATGCCTGAGTTGGCGTCGTCCGCCCAACGGGGACCGTCGAAGCCATTGTAAAAAAAGTTTGTCCCAGTGGGGATGGTAAAGTCGCCGATGGGATAGGGCAAGGTGCCTTGGCCTCTCCAAGAAGAGGCAACATTTAGCATGTAACTGAACGAATTTGTTCCCGGCATGCGAAGGCCAATCGCATCTGCTCCTTGGGTGCCGTTGAACAGGAAGAGATGGCTGAAAGTTCGGGTCTCGGTACCGAGGGTGATTCTCGGCCGGTTGGTGGGGTTGACCGTCAAAGAATACAGGGCGGCGGTGCTGTATCGAGAGGGTGCGCTTGCTGGGAAGAGTTCATCTCCGGCGCTAGCTTGCAAGGCGCCGTCGCTACCAGAGTGGTAGGCGATGGGGGATTGGGATTGCGCGAGAATGGTGCCCCCTACTTGATCCGCGGTGGAACTGCCGGAGAAAGTCCAAAGCGTGGTGTTGTTGGTGTCGCCTTGGAGAGGTTGGATGGTAAGGATCAGTTGGGCTTGGCTTTGTTCGATGGGAACGAAAGACAAAAGCGCCGCCGCCATCCAAGCCGCTACAAGAGCACACTTACGCCGATGCGTGATGCGTGATGCGTGATGCGTGATGCGTGATGCGTGGATTTTGACAAAATTTGGTCTCATAATGTTCAAACATTTTTTAAACAATAATTCTAAAAATAAACTGCTATCCGCTGTTTCCAAAGAATCCGCAACGGATTTGGTTTATGGATACGCTCTCATCCGCTTATTGTCAATCCGCAAATGCAAAAAAAAAAAAGAGGAAAAAAGTTTTCGTTGGACTACAAAATTCGCAAACGGGAGCAAAGTTCCCTCTTGTCGATTGCCAAGCGCCAATCCATCAACCGCTAATTCCTTTCTGCCCTCGTTGGCTAGGTTGGAGGCAAACTGCTGTAGTTTGCCGCGCTTTGTCGCCGGTTGGGGTTGGCTGTTGGCCGGCAAGGAACCATCGGCGCAGAGGTCGTCGGCTGGTTTCGATTTCGCGCGTCTTCCGCGGATTGCTGAAAATAGGGGGTTGACAGAGTTTGCCTTGCCTACTATTGTCGCAGCAAATGTTTTCCCGCGGATTGTTTGCGACTAAAAGATGGGCGAAGGAACGGTGGGCTTGGCCGCGTTTTTTGCTTGGGACGGTTTGCATCGTCGCGGCATTTGTTTGTGAGGCATTTCCCGAATCTGGAGTGGTTGCGGGCAAGGACGAGCGATTAAGCAAGGAAGAAGCGGAGCGGCTTTTCGCGAATCAAGTTTGGCCGCGCATTCGCGTCAAGTGCCTTCCCTGCCACGGCGGCGAGGGCAAGATCAAAGGGAATTTGGATCTCCGGGAACTTTCCGGCGCGCTGAAAGGCGGCGATTCGGGCGCGGCTTTGGTTCCCGGCGATGCGGAAAAGAGCCTGCTGATTGCCGCCATTGGCTGGGAGAACGAAGACCTTCGAATGCCTCCGAAGGAGAACGACCGGCTTTCAGATGGCGAGATTGCGCAGTTCAAAGCCTGGATTCAAGCGGGCGCCCCTTGGCCGAGCGCCGCAAGAATTCAAGAGTTGGCGCAGTCTGCGCCGGACGCCGCTTCTGCGGACGGAAGCGTTCAAGTGTCCACCAGCGGAGGATTGAGCGAAGAGTGGACGCGACGCCGTTATCGGCCGGAAAATCTTTGGGCGTATCAACCTTTGGCAAAACCCGCGCTGCCCGCCGGAGGGCATCCCATTGACGCCTTTATCGACAGCGACCTGAAAGAACGTGGTCTTCAGACTGCGCCGAAGGCCGATCGGCTTACTCTTTTGCGCCGAGCGACTTATGACTTGCTTGGCTTGCCTCCCGCGCCGGAAGAAGCGGCTTCTTTTTTGGCCGACCCGCGATCCGACGGGAAGGCGTTCGCCGCCGTGATGGAAAGATTGCTGGCTAGTCCGCATTACGGCGAGCGTTGGGGGCGGCATTGGCTGGACGTGGTTCGCTATGCTGACACCGCTGGTTTGGCCAATGATTTTGATCGCGGCAACGCCTGGCGCTACCGAGATTATGTGATCCGCTCTTTCAACGACGACAAACCTTACCGCCAGTTCATCCGAGAACAAATCGCCGGGGACGAATTGAACTCCGCGGATCCGGAACACTGGGTTGCCGCCGGCTTCTTGCGCATGGGTCCTTGGGAACTGACGGGTATGGAAGTCCCGGCCATCGCCCGGCAACGCTTTCTAGATGACGCCGTCAACATTGTCGGCCAAACGTTTCTCGGCCATACCCTGCGTTGCGCCAAGTGTCACGATCACAAATTCGATCCCGTGCCGACCCGTGATTATTATCGCCTCTACGCCGTGTTCAACAGCACGCAACCGGTGGAACGGCGGGCGCCGTTTCTGCCTGCCGAAAACACGAGTGGATTTGGTGAGAGCCGCTACCTTCTGGAACGCCGAGAGCGAGTTCAGCAAAGCCTAACGCAGCTACAGGCAAAAACCGGCGCCGCAATCGCCGCTTGGTTTCAAGAGCGCGGACTGCCCTACAAAACTCGAGAAGAAGCCCGGAAGGCTGGTTTGGGGCCTGACGAAATTCCTCCCAAACACTTTGGATTTACCGTCGAAGACTTTGGGCGGGAGCGCATGGCGCGGAAGACTCTTTTGCGTTTGCAGTGGGAACTGGAGCGGTATGAACCAATTGCCTTTTCGGTGTATAGCGGCGTTTCTCCCAAAAGGTCAAAGTACTACCTTCCGCAACGAATGCCGGCAGATCCTTTGACGGATGGGCAGCCGGAAGCCGGCCATATCTTAAAGGGAGGCGACGTCTTTTCGGAAGCCGATCCCGTTTTGCCCGCCGCTCTCAGCGTTCTCGACGAGTTGATTCCGGAACTGGCCGCCATCTCCTTTCCCACGAACGTTGTCGGCCGCCGCACGGCCTTGGCCGATTGGATAGCCCATCCCAAAAACCCGCTCACCTCCCGCGCTATCGTCAATCGCATTTGGCAGTGGCACTTCGGCATTCCCCTGGCCGGCAATCCCAACAATCTTGGAGCGACGGGCAAGAAACCCACTCATCCGAGACTCCTCGACTGGTTGGCTTCGACTTTCTTAGAGTCCGGAGGCTCCTTCAAAGCGATGCACCGCCTAATTATGACTTCGGAGGCGTACCAAAGGTCCTCCCACCATCCGTTCCCGTCAGAACTGAAGCGGAAAGACCCAAACGGCGTGAGCTATGCCGCTTTTCTGCCGCGCCGATTGACCGCCGAGGAGTTTCGCGACAGCATGCTGGCCGTCAGCGGCGAATGGAATCGGCAGCTCGGCGGCATCCCCACCCGCCCTGAAATCAACCTCGAAGTCGCCCTGCAACCACGTATGGTAATGGGCACCTTTGCCACCGCTTGGCAACCCAATCTCCTTCCCAGCCAAAGGCACCGCCGCTCCGTCTATTCCCTGAAAGTTCGCGGCCTGAGGGACCCGTTCATGGAAGTGTTCGACGCGCCGGATCCCGATCTTTCCTGCGAAGCCCGCGATGCTTCCAACGTCGCGCCGCAAGTGTTCAGCTTGTTCAACAGCCAGATTGCCTACGACCGCGCCGTGGCCTTCGCCGTCCGCCTCCAAAACGATTGTTCCCAAAACGCGGAACGCAAAGAGGACGCAGCAAACTCGACCGCCGCCGAAGCGGCAATTCGACGCGCCTTTGCCCTGGCCTTTTGCCGCGCGCCCAGCCGCTTGGAACTCTCGGCCTGCCTCGATCACTTCGCCGCAATGAAACGCCGGCACCAAAGCGCGAAAATCCCCAAACCCAGTTATCCAACCTCAGTCGTTCGCGAAGCGGTCGAAGAAAACACCGGCGAAAAGTTCCGCTTCGTTGAAACGCTGGAAGTGTTTGAAGATTTTCTCCCGGACAAAAAACTCGCCGACGTCCCGGTGAAAACCAGAGCGCTGGCCGAAATTTGCCTGACGCTTTTCAACAGCAACGAATTTGCCTACATCTATTAAAACCATTCAAACCGCCAACTTAATCTAGTTTATGAACGAACTTTCTTCCGCATCGAAACCCGCCGCCGCCGGGTTCCCCGAATCCAGACCCGGAGACTTGTCGTCGCGTCGCCAATTCCTCTACGGACTGGGCGCCACTCTTGGAAGCGTTGCCTTTTCTTCGCTACTGGCGGAGGAGACCGCTCCAAAACGAGGCAATCCTCTCGCTCCCAAGACCGGCCACTTTCCCGCCCGCGCCCGGCGTTGCATCTTCCTCGTGATGGAAGGCGGCCCCAGCCATATCGACACCTTCGACCCCAAACCCAAGCTGGCCGAACTCCACCTCAAACAATTCCAACGCTACGGAAAAAGAAACTCCGCCATGGAAACCGGCCGCCGCTACTACGTCCAAAGCCCCTTTTCCTTCGGCAAATACGGCCAAAGCGGCGCCGACATGAGTGTCCACTGGAAATACCTCCAAACCGTTGCCGACGAAATTTGCTTTTACCGCGGTTGCCAAGTGGACTCCGTCAACCACCCCACCGCTCAATACCAACTCAACACCGGCAACCGCTTCGGCGGCGATCCCGCCATCGGCGCCTGGACCACTTATGGACTGGGAACACTCAATCAAAACCTCCCCGGATACATCGTCCTCCCGGAAACCGCCTTCCCCCAAGGCGGCTCAGGCAACTGGAGCAACGGCTTCCTGCCGGCCGGCTACCAAGGCGTCCCCCTGCGTCCCCAAGGCACACCCATCCTTGACTTACAACCACCGGCCGGCATCACGCCCGAACATCAAAAAGCCAACCTCAACCTCTTGCAGACGCTAAACGAATCTCACCGGCAACGACATCCATGGCACCAAAACCTCGCCGCCCGAATGGACAACTACGAACTCGCCTTCCGCATGCAAGCCGAAGTCCCCGACCTCCTAGACATTTCCCAAGAAGACCAGCGCACCCTGGAAATGTACGGCATCGACCAAGAGCCAACCGACCACTTCGGGCGAAAATGTCTGCTGGCCCGGCGCTTCGTGGAAAAAGGAGTCCGCTTCGTGCAATGCTTCCACGCCACTTGGGACTCACACGACTTTATCGAACGCGCCCACGGCGCCCTCATCCCCCAAGTCGACCAACCCATCGCCGCCCTCATCCGCGATCTGCGCGACCGCGGCCTCCTGGACGAAACGCTTGTCGTTTGGGGCGGAGAATTTGGACGCTCCCCAGACAACGGCATCCGCGGCGGCATTGCCTACGGCCGTGACCACAATCCCAAAGCCATGACCTTTTGGTTCGCCGGCGGCGGCGTCAACGCCGGCCACACCGTTGGCGCCACCGACGAAACCGGCTCCACCGCCGTTTCCCAAATTCATCCCATACGCGATCTCCACGTCACCATTCTCCGCTTGCTCGGTCTCGACGACAATCGCCTCACCTTCTTCCACGCCGGCCGCTTCAAACAACTTTCCCAATTCGGCGGCCAAGTCATTCGCCCCCTACTCGCCTAAAAAGAGACCGGCTATAAGGATATTAAGAATAACTAGATAATGTCTGTTACAGAAAGAGAAGCGGAAACCGCGATTGATATTCAGTTGACCTCTTGCGGATGGAGACTAGACCCGCGAAGCAGAAGACGTAATGTATATAAACAACAAGCGCGCACTCCGGAGCAGAATCGGAAACTAGGGAGGAAAAGCCCGGATTACGTGCTATATGCCTGCAAAGATTCCGATAAGCCAACAGCGATAGTTGAGGTAAGAAAACCTGGCGAATCTATGACTGAGGCGCTTGGCCAAGCAATCAACAGATACGCCAAGAGAATAAACACGCCATCGGGACGTCTTCTTACAATAAGGGCAAGAAGATAGATGATAGTGAAACCATATTGCCTTTGCTGTTTAATTGAAAAAATGATCGGTTCTAATCACTATAGTATGCTCATGCGACAACCCAGCTGATGAATATGAAAAAGCAGAAAGCAAAGCAGCTACCAAATTCCAACACTCGTATCAACGGCATCTACTACACTGCTTTGCACAATCCTTTTGCTTATCCAGCATTTACCAGTTGGGCGAAGGAACGTCAGATTCAAAGGGAAGTGATTCTAGAACCCTTTGCTGGATCCAACAATCTTATTGATATGCTGCAAGAACTGGGCCATTGCAAACGCTACCAGTCCTATGATCTATATCCCCAATCGTTCAATGTGCAATCCAGAGACACTTTGAATGATTATCCAACGGGGTATCGAGTGTGTATTACCAACCCGCCTTGGTTGTATAAAAGTAGCGCGTCAAGGCGAGGATTGCCTTTTCCAAAGACCGCGTTTGATGATTTATATAAACATTGTTTGGCCCTGTGCCTCAAGCATTCCCCCTATGTCGCCGCACTTATTCCAGCATCTTTTTTACAATCCAAGTTATTTCGGCAGCGGTTGGAGAAAGTGATCTTCATTCATAAGAATCTGTTTTCCTATACCGATAATCCGGTGTGTTTGGCATTATTCCAGGAAGAGATGGTTAAGGATACCCAGATCTATTTAGACAATGAGCTCATCGGTATGCTAGGCAAATTGGAATCTCACTTACCCAATTCAAAAGCTACGTCATCTAAGTCGATTCAATTTAATGCCATTAAGGGGCCGCTAGGGTTCATCAGTATAGATAATAACTCAAGTCCCTCCATCCGCTTTTGCCATGGGGATGCACTTCGTCACCATGCCATAAAAGTATCTTCAAGGGCAATCACGCGCATCGACGGTATCGATGTCACAGACTCTCTAATCGCCCGCTTAAACGAGCGTATAGATATGATTCGCACTAGGACCTATGATGTGTTTCTGACAACGTTTAAGGGATTGCGCAAAGATGGAAAGTACCGTCGTCGGATGGAGTATAGGCTGGCAAGGGAGATTATTGCAGACTGCTTATGATCGATATTTATGAAAAGGCGGTTGCTCAAGCTTGGAAAAAGAACATTGCCCAGGTGCTTGAATTACTGAACACGAATGATCCAAAAATTCTCTACAAAATCCAATCCGCCTCTCAGCGATGGGACATACCCGTATCCGAGATCAAAGAATCCATTACCAAAGATAGGGTTGCTGCGGCACATTTTGCGGTGGATCCTAGTAAACAAAAGATACATGAAAAAACGGCAGCAGAATTCATCCGTAATTTGGACGGGGTTGTAGATTTCAATCACCTACCTAACAAGGCACTATATGTGTCTAATGGGGTCCCGATTACTGGAGGCGAGTTAAAAACCTATCCAACAGCAAAAACGATTGATTTTAAGTGGCAATATGGAACTCTTAAGATTTATGCCTCGCACAAATACACACATGACTCAGGAGGTGCTCAGGGCAATCAATATAAGGATCTTCAAGCATTCATCAGGGCTTGCCATGGTAGTCCGGAATTAAAACTAAGATTCATAGCTATAGCTGATGGACCTTTTTATCAAGAACACAATGGCAGAGCTAATAGGACGCGTTTGGATAATCTGCAATCTATGTGTACCCCTCAAATCAGAGCATGCACTATATATGATCTAAAAGAAGTATTGGATACTCTGTGAATCTAAAATCCCATAGACTAAACAGTCATTCAATTTTCTGATTATAATGCCATGAAAAACGATCATGCAAAACAAAGAACAGAGTCGCAATGTCTACAATGTCCCGCCACGGGGAAGGCGTCGCGAAAGAACCATCGAGCATTGCTTGGCATCCCTGCGTATGCTACCAGTACTCTGACTGGCATTGTGGCGAAAGAGGGTGGGATGCATCCATACTGCCTGTTTCATTTCTTCCTTAAGTTTGATGTCGAAAACGTAACCTATGACTTGGGCTATCCGGGTATCGCGGTGAAAACTCTTGAACTAGTTCCCGTTCCAAATTATAGTGACAAGGAACAGATAAGTATAATTGAACAAGTAAAAGCGGCGGTAAAATTGAGCAAGCAGCTTAAAACGAAACATAAGGAAATCATGAAAGCAACATCCGATGAAGACGTGTCGTTAGGAGATAAAATCATGGACGAGACAGGTACGGAAAACGGGGATTAGGGGGAGAATGCAGACAATTTCAATTAAGATGATGAATCGATTCAATACTTTTTTTACCGGGCTTGCTTTGACTGCCGTCATGCCTGTTTTTGCGCAGATTAGCGTGGAGGATTTCGACAGCATTCGGCTGTACACTTTAAAAAATAAACATGGCACTGTTGTCAAGATTACCAACTACGGCGCCACCATTACCTCTATTTCCGTGCCCGACCGCGAAGGAAATTTTGCGGACGTTGCGCTTGGCTACAACCGGTTGGAAGACTATGCCAACGCTGTAGACAAACCTTACTTCGGCGCCGTTGTCGGCCGATACGGCAACCGCATCGCCAAGGGGAAATTTACGCTCAACGGCGAAACCTATTCGCTTGCCGTCAACAACGGACCGAATCATCTTCACGGTGGGATCATAGGATTCGACAAAGTTGTGTGGAAGGCGCATCCCATCGCCGGCGGTGATTGGAATGGGCTCGAACTTCGTTATTTGGCCAAAGACAAGGAGGAAGGCTATCCCGGTAATCTTAACATTACGGTGCGCTATAAACTCTACGACGAGAACTCGCTCTTGGTGGACTATCGTGCGACAACCGACCAAGCCACTCCCGTCAACTTGACCCAGCATACCTACTTCAACCTCAAAGGTGAAGGCAACGGCAACATCCTCGGACATGAACTTATGCTCAACGCCTCGCATTACACTCCTGTGGACGAGACGCTCATTCCCACGGGAGAAATCGCCCCCGTTGTCAACACGCCATTTGACTTCACGAATCCGAAACCCATCGGGCGCGACATTGGACAATCCCATTCGCAGCTGAAGTTTGGCCACGGCTACGACCACAACTGGGTGATCAACGGCGCTCCCAATGCCGACCTTCGGCTGGCTGCGCAAGTGTACGAACCAAGCACCGGCCGAGTGTTGGAAGTTCACACCGATGCACCCGGCATCCAGTTTTACTGCGGCAACTTTCTTGACGGCAGGCTTCGCGGGAAATCCGACAAACCGTATATCCGGCGCGGCGGTTTTTGTTTGGAAACCCAGCATTATCCCGACAGCCCCAACCAAGCTCATTTTCCCTCCTGCATTCTCCGTCCCGGAGAAACTTATCGGACAACTACAATTTTCCAATTCGGGACAAAACCGGCCGTGGAAGCCAATCTTCCGCAAAGCGACAACACGAGAGCGTCTCTGAATTCCGAACAGATTCTGGTTGTGAAAGTGAGCGCTGATGGAAAGTATTTTCTAGGTCAAACAGAGATGAACCTCGCCGAATTGTCCGCAACTCTCGGCAAAGCCATTCAAAGCGATCCCGATATTGCCGTCCATTTGCAAGTGGGGAAGGCCGTAAACTTTGATACGATAGCCTCTATGTTAGATTTGCTAAATAATAAGTTGAAAATTTCCAAAATTTCCTTGAGATTGAGATCTTGAACGAAAAATTCCTATGCAAAAAGTAAAATATCTCTTCGTAGCGGCGGCTTTGTCGTTGAGCGGCGGCATGTTTGCCGGCGACCTTCCTTCCGTGTTCACCGGCCGCAACTTTGACGGTTGGCAACTCCCGGAACACAATATTTGGTGGACCGTAAAAAACGGGATTCTAAAGCTGGACAGCGGCCCCAACAAAAAAGGATCCACTCTTTGGACTCTAAAAGAATACGGCAACTTCATCATGGAGTTTGAATTTAAGATGGGCCGAGGAACCGTCGACACCGGCATCTACATCCGCACCAGCAAGGAACAAATCCAAATCGGCATCTCCGGTTCTTTAAAGCGGGATATGACCGCTTCGCCCTACATCGCCGGCAAGGGCTACCCGGTGGAAGCGAAAAACATAAAGCAAATCCTCAAGCCGAAGGATTGGAATCATATGACCATTGTCGCCATCGGCAAAAACTATTCCGTCTGGCTCAACGGCATGCATGTGATGAGTTATGACTCCGAATCTGCCATAAGGCGCGGTCCCGTGGGCATTCAACTACACGGAGGCAAGGATATGTCTGCTGCATACAAAAACATCGCCATTGCGGAACTGAGTTCTCGCTAAGCGCCACCGGCGAGGGTTTGTTTTAACTGGATGAAAGCAGGCAGATTTATATGAATTGAGTAGATAAGATAATGTCGTATTTTAGTTACTTTGGCGATGTTTTTTTCCAGACTCAGCTGGAGTATGGTATTGTGCTTGGTCTCTTCATCTGGGTTTGCCTGTTTGGATGCACAGTAATCCGCAATCATGGAAAAGAAAAGGAGGTTGCCGCCGCACGACGAGCAAAAGCAAGAAGGCGGTTCTCGGAACGATTCTCGCCGATCCGGATGAGGCACTTTTGGCGGCGGAAGAGTTTGGTTTGGACAAGGCGGATTTTTATCTGATTGGAGCAAACGGATTTATTGAGGGAGAATGGCTTTGAAGCAGTCATCGAGGGTTGGATAGCGGAAGACGTAGCCTTTTTTAATGAGCGCTTGAGGCAAAACAGGGCAGCCGGACAACAGCATTTCCCGTCCCATTTCTCCAAACGCGCTTCGGATCGCAAACTCTGGAACAGGAAACCACGACGGCCGGCGAAGATGTTGCGCCAAGGTTCGAGTGAATTCGCCGTTGGTTACGATTTGAGGCGCCACGACGTTGACGGGGCCGGAAGCAATGGATGGCTGTTGAGCCAGAAATTCAATAATCTGCGGGATTTCGGGCGCTGCAATCCAAGGGAAAAACTGTTTCCCGCTACCCAGCCGGCCTCCCAATCCCAAGCGAAAGGGGATTAACATTTTTCCCAAGGCGCCGGCGGCAGGATCTAAAATCGCTCCGAAACGCAAGAGCGTGGTGGGGATTCTCGCCGCTGTTGCCGGAAGCGTCGCGTTTTCCCAATCGACGCAGACAGAAGCTAAAAATCCCTTCCCGGCGGCGTCCGTTTCGGTGCGGGGTTGCGATTTCGAATTGCCGTAAAATCCGACGGCCGAGGCACAAAAGAAGTGTCGGGGAGGCAGTTGCAGGCGGGCCAGAGCGTTGGCGAGCTGAGTAGTTCCGTCAACTCGGCTTGCGCGGATACGCTCCTTTTTGGCAGGCGTCCAGCGACCCTCGGCGATATTGTCGCCGGCAAGGTGGATTATAATGTCGGACGCTTCCATACGATTCAAATCGAACCAACCGCTTCGAGGATTCCAAGCTGCTCCAGTTTCGGAGGATTGATCGGAGCGAACGCGCACAATGGGGAGAACGTCCGCCGATTGGGAACGGAAATAATTGCAGAGTCTCTTGCCAAGAAGCCCGCCGGCACCGCTGACAAGCATTTTCATATGAGATTGGCTCGTTTCTTCGAGGCGACGGGGGAAGGATGCAGATTGAGGTTTTTGACAACTTGGACGGTGGAACGGGTTTTGTTGAGGCAGTAAAAGTGAATGCCCGGAGCGCCGCCGGCCAGAAGTTCTTCGCATTGTTGGCTGGCGTAGTCGATGCCGTATTCGGCAACAGCAGCGTCGTCCTCGCCCAAGAAGTTCAGCTGGGCAGACATGTCGCTGGGGATAGAAGCGCCGCAGAGTTGAGTGAAGCGCTGGATTTGCCGCCTCGACAAGATGGGAAGAATGCCGGGAAAGATGGGGATGTCCATTTCCAGCCGGTTGCGGACGTAATCGCAAAATTCAAAATAGTCGCGGTTGTTGAAAAAAAGCTGCGTCAAGACGAATTCGGCGCCGGCCGCCACTTTGGATTGGAGGTAGTTCCAGTCGGCGTGTTTTCCCTCTCGGCAAGCGATGTGGCCTTCGGGAAAACCGGCGACGCCGATGGAAAAACAGCCGTAAGAGCGAATCAATTCCACCAACTGATAAGAATATTCGAAACCTCCCTCAAGGGGACGAAACTCGTCTGTTCCGGCCGGGGGGTCGCCGCGCAAGGCCAAAATGTTGCCGATTCCGGCATCGCGGGCTTCTTCCAAATAGCGGCGCAGCTCCGCTTTGGTCGCGTTGACGCAGGTAAGGTGCGACATGGCGGTCAGCCGATGCTTTTCTTGGATTTCTCGAACAATGCGCAAAGTTTTGCCGCGGGTGCTACCTCCGGCGCCGTAAGTTACCGAGCAATAATCAGGGCAAAGCGCCATTAATTCGGGGAGGGTTTCATTCAGGAGGATTTGCTCTCCTTTTTCCGTTTTGGGAGGGAAAAATTCGATGGAAACGACCGGCCTCCCCGCTTGTTTTGCTTGATGATGAATGTTCCGGATGTAATCCATCGCGTCTGGAAAGAATAGCGGAGACGCAAAGAAAGGCAAGCTGCCGCCAATAGAAAGACAACCGTGGACAAAAGGAGCGGCGGAAAAAAATACCGCAAAATTAACTTGAAAAATCCGCCAAACCAGAGTCAACTCTCTTGAAAATTATGGCCGAAGTCGAAAACAAATATCCAGAAAACGTCAGCGGAAAGTTTTACGTGGACGATCAATGCATCGACTGCGATTTGTGTCGGGAGACCGCCCCGGACAACTTTACTCGTTCCGAAGAGGGCGGTTATTCCTATGTAAAAGCGCAGCCCGAAAACGAAGAGCAAGAAGCGCTTTGCGTCGAGGCTATGGAAGGTTGCCCCGTTGAAGCCATCGGCGACGACGGCGGATAGGCTTTCAAAAATGTGACAAGCGGGCGCCTTCGTTTCAATGAAGCGCCGACTTTTTCATGTTTTTGGTTTTCTTTGGGTATTTCTGGCTGGCGATTCCGTTTTTGGGAGTGGCGATCTTCTTTGCGTCGGATTGGATTTTGCCATGAAGATGCTGAGTTGGATTTTGCTTATTGGCTCGGTGTCCGCTGTTTCTTACCTGTTGGGTTTGGTCTGTCCGCCAGAGCAGGTTGTGTCTGCTTTGTTCGGGCGGGCAGATATAGCCGTTCTCGGCGCGGACCTGTTGTCTTGGCTTTCCTTCGATTAGTTGACCGCGAAGAATTTATTGGAACTTTTGGATTTATGGACGGCATGCCGACGCCAAATACATGCTTGGATGCGCAACGCCCGGCAACCTCACTGCTTCATGGTTTCGTTGAATATGAGCCTGCCGTCCGCTTTTTTTAGTGCAAAGTGATGCCGAGTTTTTTGAGTTGGTCGTCTAAATAGGCTTGCGGGCGGTTGCCTTTCTTTCGATTGCATCCCGCGCAAAGCAATTGCAGGTTGCTCCGATGATCCGTTCCCCCTTTTGACTTCGGCACGATGTGATCCACATCCATATTGTCGTAGCCGGGATTGTTTCCGCAAGCGGCGCATCGGCCTTTTTGCTCGCCAAAGAGTCTCTGTTTATGCGTGCGGTAATGCGGAAGTTCTCCCCATTCATCGCGGCGCAATGAATCTAACTGCTTGGCCGTGCGAAGGTCTCGGTTGTGAATGCCTTGCCAGATGGCTAGTTCGTTTTCTTCTCGATCAATGGCGAGTTTGATCATGCGCTTTTTAATTTCTTTGGCCGATTGCGGAGAGACGTCAATGCCGATCCAGCGGCGGCTCAGTTTCTCCGCCGCTACTAATGTTGTCGCGCATCCGCAAAAGGGGTCAAAAACAATATCTCCCTCGTTGGATGACGCTCGAATAATCCGCTCCAACAATGCCTCCGGCTTCTGCGTCGGATACCCGCTCCTCTCTTTGGCGCTCATTGCCGTGGCGAACGAAGGAATGTCTGCCCACCAACTTCCCGCCGCTTTGCCCGGTTCTTTTGGCGTCCAGATTGTGCCGTCCGGACGCTTGAACGGTTTCCGCAGTTCAAACTTTCCGTCTTTGGTTGGCACTCTCTGCGTGTTGAAAGTGTTTCCTTCTCCCTTCACATAAAAAAGAATGCAGTCGTGATTGGCGCGCCATTTATGCTTTGCCGGACGCGGCTTTTCGTAGCACCAGACAATTTCGTTGCGGAAGTTTTGGTGGCCGAAGACGGCGTCCATAATCATTTTCAAGTAGTGAGAGGCGGTGGGGTCGCAGTGGAGATAGATGCTGCCCGTTTCTTGGAGCAGTCGCCGGCATTCAATCAGTCGGGTCGCCATCATCAGCAGATAGGAAAACATGGAGCCGCCGTGCGCTTCTCTGGCCGCTTGGATGACGGAGTAAAGCACGGGTCGGCTCTCGGCTAAGCGGGCGCACTCGGCTTGGTCCACGTCGGTTTCGCGCCAGACGTCTTTGAAGACTTCGCGCATCCCGCCGTCGCCGATTGGCTGGCTGAATTTGCGGTTGGAATTGAAGGGCGGATCCAAATATATCAAATCGACCAAACCGGAATTCATCCGCCGCATTATCGGCAGATTATCCCCCAGAAAGAGAGTCTTGTTCTTCCAGTTCGGATCCACGATTTGTTTGACAGCGTCTTGAATGGCCTGGCGTTTCATGCTTTCTGTCTAGCATTTTGGGCGGAAGAATTCACGACGAAAGTTGAGCTTCGTCGCCGCCAAGCGGCGCCAGCAATTCTCGAACTTGGGATAGCGAGGTGACAACGGCGTAGGGCTTCAGATTGCGACAGCGAGAATCGTCGAGCCTCAGACGAAGGGAACGGCGATCTCCGGCAAAAAGAACGCCGCAAAAACCCGCCTGCTGAGCGCTCCATATGTCTTTGAGCATGTCGTTTCCAATAAAGATGGTCTCTTTTCGTGGAATGTGGAATTGGGATTGGAGACGGCGGGCGATGGTTTCGCCAAGATCGGGATCGGGTTTGGCTCGTTTTTCGAGGTAGGACCACAACTGAAGAGCGGGATCGAAACCAAGCGCGGACGGCGTTTTGCCCAGCAGGGCTTCCAGCATGAGCGGCGTGTAGAACTGAGCATTCGACACAATCCCCAACCGAAGGCCGGCGCGGCGGCAGTGCTCGATGATTTCTCGGCAACCTTCGTTCGGCCAAACGGGATTCACCGCGCATTCATACTCAACAGCCAGACGGCGGAGCTGGAACAAATCGGGCGGGGCTATGGAGTTTTGGCGAGTCCACTGGCGAATCAGAGCTTTCCAGACTTCCAGAATATCCACCTCTGGAAAGTCAATTCCTTGCCGGCGGGCTTCTTGCTGGCGTCGTTGGATTTCCTGATTGAACTGGGCGGCATAGTTGGGCGGCGAGGTTGCCAGTTCAAGTCCAACACTCTGGAGCAAGCGGCCGATGAGGTCTCTTTGAACGGCCGGTTGCGCCAGGCTGATGTCGCCGGCGCCCGAGCTGATGAGCGTGCCGTAAACATCAAAAATTACGGCTTTGAAGTTGCCGATTGCGTTCGGGATTCGTTTTTCCACTTTGGCGGGCGCAGAGGGCAAGGGTTTGGTTCGATCCCGGAATAATTGGATCAAGGCGGCGCGTTGCTCGTCGGCTATCACGTCTGGAGTATGGTCAACATCTGCGTTGCCGGTCAACATTGGCGGTTTCTCTTTTGGGGAGGAATGCGCACTGCGGCGTTGTTTCGTCGCGGGGAAGTTTTGGAACGGCTTCTGCCGGCCTGATGGAGATTCTGGCGCTCTTCCCTTTGCGAGCGCGGGCGGGGTTGGATGTGTTTTGTTGAAAGAGTCAACAGAGTATGCTTGCCTTTTTGCTTTCCTTTTGCCAAGAGAACGAGACCGAAGGAATGGAAATCAGCGCGCTGGGCAGATGAGGATCGGTGGGGGTTTTCTGTTCTCGCTTTGGCGAACGAAATTTGGCGAGATGGAGCGAGTGATGCGAATACCGACGGCAACGTTCTCGACGCGATTTCTTTTTCTGCGACCGCTGATAAATTTTCCGCTTGAACAAAAGAAGAGCCGCAAATGAATGACGAGTTTTTCAGAGAGGATTTTCTTTCGGATGCTGGCGGCGACTTGAGGCGTCCTCGGCGGGATTTTCTGAAGAGTTTGTTGGCGGGCGGAGCGGGCGCCGGAGCCGTGAATTTAGAAACTTTGTTTGCCCAAGGTTCGCGGATGCCTTTTCCGGTTTCGCCTGCTGCGGCCGCGCCCAGATTGCAGACTGGCTCCGATGTCGGCACTTTGTGGCCTCTGGTAGAAAAGTTGGCGTCCAGAGCCTACTTTCCTCTGGCGTTTACCCAGCCTCAATTCCGCTCTTTGAATGCTTGGAAACGGATGGCGCAGGCGAAGATTTTGGACTTGCTACAACACAATCTGCCCAAGTGGCCCGCTCAAGGGCGCACTATCGAAACCATTGACCAAGGAGATTATGTATTGGAGAAAGTCCAGTTCAACACCTCGCCGTATAGCCGGGCGCCCGCCTATGTGTTGGCGCCCAAGGATGCTCCGCCGCGCCAAACGCCGGCGATAGTCGCCCTGCACGATCACTCCGGCTTTTATTTGTGGGGCAAGGAGAAACTGGTGGAAACCGATGCGGAAAATGTGGTGCTGCGCGAGTTCAAGCAACACTATTATGCCGGCCGAAGTTTGGCGACAGACTTGGCGAAGCGGGGTTTTTTGGTTGTGGTGATGGATTTGATGTATTGGGGCGAGCGCCGAATGATCCTTGACGACGATCCTGAAGATTGGCGCGCCCGGCTGAATGACTTGGCCGCAGACCGCGTCGGCGCTTTCAACGCCCGAAGCTTTCAGATGGAGCCGCTCGTCAACCTCACTTTGACGGCGGCCGGCACGACTTGGCCGGGGCTGATTTTCTGGGAAGACATTCGGACGGTGGATTATTTGTTGACTCGGCCCGAAGTCGACCGCAATCGGATCGGCGCGGTTGGGTTTTCCTTAGGCGGCATTCGCGCCTGCTACTTAGGCGCGTTGGATTCCAGAATCCGAGCGGTGGCAATGGCAGGTTGGATGGCCTCCGTTCCTTACCAACTCAAATCCAACGCCAAGCATGCCATTGGTTACTCCATGCTTGTGCCCGGCCTCCATCGTTACTTGGACTATCCGGACGTGGCGGCAATGAACGCGCCCAATCCCCTCTTGGTGATGACCGGAAAGCGGGACGGAATTTTTCATGCGGAAGGCGTTCTAAAAGGTTGCCAAAAGCTGAAAAAATCCTATGAAAAAGCCAACCACTCGGATCGCTTGCTCCTGCGCGAATTTGAAGCGGGGCACGTTTTCAGCGACGAAATGCAACAAGCCGCCGCGCAGTTTTTTGAGGAGTGCCTTTGAAGCCGTCCCTCACCAACCCAAAGTGAGCCGCAGATAACGCAGAATGCCGGGAACTACCGCCCACAAGCAGACGCCCGCAACGCCAATCAGCAAAATGAACAGCGCAAAGATGACGACGACCTCCCGCATCGGTTGAAAGTCTCGCTCCGATCGGCGACGCTTCTTGCGGCGAAACCTTCGCTTCTGCCGCTTGTCCCCGGAATGACTTTCTTTCAACATATCTACGGTTGAAATTGCCCGCTTCGCCTCTGCCTGCTTGAAAAAGGATACAAACCGCAAAACCTCATTCTATTGGGCTGTCAATCAAGCGACAAAAAACGCTTGCGCTTGAAGAGGAAAATGGCTAATCTTCCCTTCTTTGCGCAACGCACCCGTAGCTCAATTGGATAGAGCATCTGACTACGGATCAGAAGGTTGGGCGTTCGAATCGCTCCGGGTGTACCAGCGTTGCCAAAAATGCGGCTCTTGTCTGTTTCTTGGACGCGAAGTGTTCCACGATTTCATCGCCCTTGCCCCGTTGCCTCGAGGTCCAAGGCGCAAGCAAGATCAAAGTCCTTGGCCGTCAATCCGCCCTGGTCGTGAGTGCTAATCGATAGCCGAACCTTGTTCCAGCGAATGTCGATGTCCGGATGATGCCAAGCAGATTCCGCCGCCTCGGCAATCCGATTCACAAAACCAATCGCTGCGGGAAAGTCTTTGAACTCGAACTCGCGAACAATGGTTTTCCCCTCGCGCCGCCAACCGGGAACGGAAGAAAGACGATCCTGAATTTCACTTTCTGATAACAATGTCATCCGTTTATGATGCCTCCAAAAACCTTCTCCTGTCACGAAAAAAAATCAGCCTGTGAAATGTCTCCTTTGCTATCGCCAACGGTTCGGACATTCTTCAGGATAAAGAAAATTTAACGAGATTTTGGCTCATAAACGAAATGGACGTAATAATAGGCATAGTTTTTTTGCTCCTTCCAATCATTCTGGTGGTGTATCTGGTGTATGGGGTGGTTGCGCTTATCAGAAGGAATCGCTCTTATCGCAAGAGAGGACTGCCTCCATTGTCGCTTAACCAAAAATTCGAACAGGATTGGAAAAGCAGCTCGTTGTTGACTAAGATTCTTTTCTGGCTGTTTTTCGTGCCGGTAATGGTCTCTTTCGTGTTGGGTTTTATAAAGGCATTTTTGGAGGGGTGGAGAGGACAATGAGCGTCATGATGCGGACGTTGGAAGCCAGAGATGAAGGATGGCGTCAAGAGCGTCTTGAGAGCGGGCCGGATAGGCGGATATCATTGGGGAAAATGTTCCGGCGGTGAGTTTGCGTTTGCTTGCGGCAGCAACCGTCGCTCGTTGTCTCCAAAAGTCTCACGAGCGATCCAGCCGCCGCCGAGAACTAAATCGTCCTGATAAAAGACACAGGCTTGCCCCGGAGTAATCGCCCGTTGCGGCCGCTCCAATCTTACCATTGCCCGCCCGTTTGCATCGGGAACGATCACGGCAGGCACTCCCCGATGGTTGTAACGAATTTGAGCGAGCGCGTGAATTCTCTTGAGAGGCTTTTCAAAGGGAATCCAGTTGCAACGTTCAATGACAAAGTCCGTTTGCTCTAATTCGAATGCGGCGCCAACTACGACCCGATTAGAAGCGGGATCCAGTTTCAAAACATAAAGCGGCTCTGGCGCCGAAACTCCCAGCCCCTTGCGCTGGCCAATGGTGTAAAATTCTATGCCGTCGTGATGGCCGAGGACATTTCCCGCAAGGTCGACAATCTCGCCCTTGTGCGCTTTCACCATCCGTGTCTTCGTCAAAAACGCCTTGTAGTCATTGTCGGGAACAAAGCAAATTTCCATGCTCTCCTCTTTGTCGGCGGTTCGAAGCTCGCTTCGGCGGGCCACTTCGCGGCTTTCGGACTTGGCAAGTCCGCCCAGCGGCATCAAAGTCCGTGCCAATTGCTCCTGTTTCAACGAAAAAAGGAAGTAACTCTGGTCTTTGCTTGCATCCTTGCCGCGCCTGAGCAACATCCGCCCCCCATCCGCAGAGCGCTCAATCCTCGCGTAATGCCCCGTAGCGACCTTCTCGGCGCCCAGCCTCCGGGCGCGGCGGATCAGAGCGCCGAACTTGACCTTCTCATTGCACATTGCGCAGGGATTGGGTGTGCGTCCGGCGCGATATTCGGCAGCGAAATACTCAATCACTTCCTTTTGAAAATCCGCCGCCTCGTCCACCAAGTAAAAAGGAATGCCCAACCGATGCGACACATTTCGAGCATCCATCACCGCCTGCGGCCCGCAACACTTGTCCTCCGCCCGGGAAAGGCAGTCTTGCGGCCAAAGCTTCAGCGTAATGCCGACGACGTCGTAGCCTTGCTCTTGCAACAAAGCCGCCGCCGCCGAGGAATCCACCCCTCCGCTCATCCCAATCACCACACGCTCTTTCCGACCCGCGCTCACCAAACAAAAAACTACATTGCCGCCTACCCCTTGTAAAGTGAAACATACCTCACACAAAAAAGTCCAGTCCACGAAGAAAGGAACTGGCCTTGCTGGTTTGTTTGACAGTTGGATTGCTGTTGCCTACTCCGTTGGCAACTCCAACATTGGCGGCGGCGAAGGCGTAATCCTCTCCAAAATCGCCTCATATTCCTCTGGCGGCGGCAGCCGAACCGTGCCGTCCGTCGCTACCCGCAACGGAATCTCCCCATCTAACTTCTCATCTACTATGGCCACTTCCATCCCCTCATAATAAGGAACTGGATTGTCATCTACATCAATCAATCTGTCCCCGTGTCCCACAGTGATCGCCTTTCTTTCCGGCTCTGCGCCCGGCGGATAGCGAATTTCAATGTCTCCCACACGCTCGGCCTCTCGAATGACATACTTTTCATACCAACCCTCATAAGGCACTAGCAGTTCTTCTGTGCCGTTCATCAAAGCTTGTAACTCTGCTGAACCCCATCGAAGAGTGTTCGAGATCAGATTCGGATGCTCTGGAACCGCTTCCAAAACGCCTTCCACTTCCGCAATCAAACGATCCGCCAGCTTCCAAGCATTCGGCACATTTTCGTCCGAGAGCATTCTTAGATGCATCCACTCTGAACTACATAGCACTGCTGCCAAACTTTCCCGGTAACCTTTTGGGTGGTTGGTGCCAAGTACATTCTTTCCTCCATTGGCTAGACAATAGTGATGATGCCATAAGTGACCGAAGGCACGAAAGATCAGGTAAGGATCGTAGTCAAATCCATGTTCCTCTAAGATGCGACAGAAGTCTTCAAACGGCTTGGAGAACCTCCCTTCCCATTGGAAGAATTCCTTCAAAGCCATGTGTATTCTTCCCGCGTCTTTGTCCGCCTGTCTTCGATGCTTCCAGCCATGTTCTAGTAGTTGCTTTTCCCGCGTGGTCCTTGGGTAATTCCTACTGCTAGGTCGAGTAGCGTAGCGCAACATGACTTGTTTCGGGTGGAACCGGTAATCTTTGGCCGGCGTCGGTTTCCAAGGGAAGTTCGCCTTCCAGTTGGCCAAACGAATAGCCTCGGTTTGCCCTTCTGCCGTCAATGCCGACCGCCCCCGAATGCGTTGCCATCCTGTATCATTTGATTCTTCAACCTTTTCCGCATTGGGTAGTGGCGCTTGCCCTTCCACCGCCTCTTGTTCTTCCACAGGCCTCGGCCCTAACAATAACATCCCCCCCCCCCCAATCACTACCACCCCAAACAAAATGATCCTATACGACTTATTCATCTCTCACTGGCTAATCTACCACGTCAACAAAAAAGGCCCGCCCTGAAGAAAGGAACTGGCCTTGCTTGATCATCTTGCGATCATCTGATTGCTTACTCGTCCCCATTTTCGTTGCTAGAGGATGGAGCATTCTGCGTACTCTTCAGCAACTCCGCCGCCTCTTGATTCCTCTCCCAATGTATCGGGTCTTGTACTTGCTCTTTTCTCAGCCGTTCCAACTCTGCCTCCATTTCCACCTTTGTAATGTGACCGTCGGCCAACTGCATCTCCAGAATATGCCGCTCCTTCGCCAACGACAGCTCTTGCGCTGTAATTTGCCCGCTGGCTCGCAAATCAAACGCTTCCATTAACCGAATCTCCGCCATAGCCCGCTCTTCATTCCCCGGACCCCAAGCCGCCTGCATGGCTCGTTGCGTGGACAAAGGAACCGCTCCATGTCCAATTCGGCTATATTCCCAATACAACCTACAATCCGGATCATTCTCCACTTGCTCAGCAAACGCCGCCTTGGCATCTTTTCTACTCCACGGCGGCTGTTGCCTAATTTCCTCTTGAAGTTTTCTTATCTTGTCGGTAGCACGTTTGAACATTGCGCCCCGTCTTCCATAATCGCCGTTAAAGTGTTGATCAAGAAAGTCTAACTCTCCTTCCTTTCTAATAAACAAAGATAGAAACTCGCCTTCGCTCAACGGTGGTTCCATCCAGTTCGTTTCTTGCCGAAGCAATCGGCCGCACAGCGAATGTTCCATCCGATACTTCCGCAACTCATACGGCGACAAATACGCTTCCATTTGCGCCCATTGCTCCCGCTCCAACGCACGAATCACTTTCTCAGTGTTCCAAACAGCCTCACTCGCCGCGGAATACTTCTTTTGAATCTCCGGGTTTCTAGACCCCGAATTCGGCTTGTAATACTTATTGGTTTTTAGTTCGGTCCACTGTCGTTCTAACTCCGCTAGTTGAGGCTTATACTTTGCCGCAATCACATTTACTGCCGCCCAATCCGCTTCCGATGTCCGGACTCTTTTACGAGGTTTTGTTTCTTTTGCGCTTCCTTGGGCAATCTCTTCTGATTTAGCGGCAACTTCTTGTCCCTTTGTTGCCGCCGAATCCTTGTGCGGACGCAACCAAAACAAGGCCGCTAAAACTAACGCCCCAATCCCAATAATCCATACTTTCATCATCATCGTTCCTTTCTTCTGTTTAATTGGTTGAAGTGTCACTCGACGAAACGGTGTTTGTCGACTGCGACTGGATCGGGGAACTTCCGCCGACTCCAAAATCTGGTCCTTGTATTCCAATTTGCCAATAGAAGTAAACGCTGGAATTAGACGTGCCATAACCTGTGCCTTGAGACCTTCCCCTTGGCCGTCCATTATGCCTGGCGCTTACAGAAACCGTGGTATAACTCCCGCGCGGACAACTGAGCGATGTAGTCCACACTTCGCCCGGGTTGAGAAAAACAGAGTAATTGTGAGTGATAATGTCGCTTGCAGACCTGTCAATGCCGTAATCCACATAGACCGTAAATCGATGCCTGCCGCTTCTGTGTTTAGCAACGAGCATTACCGATGTCTCGGAACTTGTCTCAGTCTTCTTGCTTCCAGGCGCTAAAGTCCAAAGATTCCACCACGGGTGTTCATAAGGGATCTCCGCTCCTACAATGGAATCTTTGCCTGCCCAATCAATTGCAGGCGCATTATTCACCGTTGGAAGGAAATTCCGCACTGTTTTGTTTTCTCCCATAGTATCCTTTGTAGCTTTTCCTAGTACTTCCCATCTAATGTTCTTGTGTCCTTCTTCTTGACCATCATCCACATAATGGTCAGTTTCAATAACCAAGGCGTACTCTCCATAGTCTCTTACCCAATATTCAGGATAGATTTCTCGGTAGAATGCCTTTTCTTGTAAACGTCCTCTCGAGCCGGGCTCGTAAGTCTTGTGTAATTCTATAGAAACAAACCTCCAATACGGTTTGATCCGCGGAAGGAACAACAAGGACAAAAAGGCCATCGCCATTGCATCCACTTCCGTATTGAGCAATGGAAACAACGCCGTTGCCGGGTCATTTTGATCGGACAAAGTGAAGATTACCGCCGCTGTTGTGACGATGCTAATGATTGTCAACAATGAATTTCTCATGGTCGATGTCAATTCGACTTGTTGAAAATGATTTGCCGGAAACCAAATCGGAACGCAATCGTTTTTCATCTTTTTTTGATTTTTCTTGAGGTCAGAAATTCGGCGGGAATGGGGCAAAATTCTTTGGAAAAGTCGCTTGAAAATGGAGGAAAACGTTTCTACTTTGGGTTTTGAAAAACATGGGGGAACGGAATGAGGAAGATAGTTAGGCGGGGATGGACAGCACTGGTTTGCCGAGAGTGTCTGGTTTCGGGGTGATGCCTAGTCCGGGTTTGTGAGGGGCTTTTATTCGGCCTTGTTTGCGTTGAGGGGCGCCGGTTGCGGTGCTGACGGTGGTGTAGCTGTTGAAGTCGGTGGAGGTGAACAGCAGTTCGGTTGGGGTGCTGTGGGCGAGGTGGGCAATGGCGGCGGTGGCGACGTCGCTTCCCCAGCTGTCTTCGATGGTCATGGCAATGCCTAGTTGGACGCAGAGATCTCGCGCTTGTCGGGCTTTGGTAAGGCCGCCGAATTTGCTGATTTTGATGTTCACTATGTCCACGGCCGCGTCTGCTCGGCTGCGGAGCAGGATTTCGAGGTTGTCGATGGTTTCGTCGAGAATGAAGGGATGGGGAGTGCGTCGTCGGACGGAGAGGCATTCTTCGTAGCTGGGGCAGGGTTGTTCGATATAGACGTTGACGTCACGGATGGCGTTGACAACTCGCAGAGCTTGGTGCATGAGCCAGCCGGTGTTGGCGTCGGCAATCAATGTGTCGCCTGTTTTTAGTTGTTGGGAAGCTGCTTGGATGCGTTCGACGTCTTCGTCCGGGTTGCCGCCGACTTTGAGTTGAAAGCGAGAGTATCCTTCGGCGCGGTAGGCGGCGACTTTGGCCGCCATTTTTTCAGGAGATTCTTGGGAAATGGCCCGATAGAGCGCGTAGTCCTCTCCGTAACGGCCTCCGAGCAAGGTGCAGAGCGGTTGTCCGCACACTTGCCCCAGGATATCCCAGCAGGCAATGTCGATTCCTGATTTGACATAAGGATGCCCTCGCAGGAGTGCGTCCATGCGCCGGTTGAGTTTTTCGAGCTCGCAGGGGTTGCATCCGATCAAGTGAGGAGCGAGTTCCGCGATTCCGGCGCGAACTCCCCGCGCATAGGCCGGCAAGTAGGAAGGCCCCAAAGGGCAAACTTCTCCGTATCCGACGATGCCGTCGTTGGTCGAGACCGCGACGATGGACGAGTCGAATATGGAAACAGACTTGCCGCCGGACCAGTTATAGCAACCTTCGCGGAGAGGGAGGTTCACTTGATAGACGTCGATTCGGTGGATTTTCATAATGCAATGGTAAAATCAGTCGGCCTTTGTCTTTTTGTATTTCTCCGCGGTTGAGGCGTTGCCGTGATGGAAAAGTCCGCAACGCGTTCTTGATGGGCGGCGGTGGACTCTTGCCGTCGCTTTGTCGAGGCGGCGCGGTTTTTTGGGAAGCTTGCGATGCTGCGGCGATTTGGCAGACGCTGTCGTGGGCGGCTTGGGCAAGTTGCTTCCGCGTTGTGGCGCCGGCAATCGGTTCGCCGAACACGAGTTCGGCTTCGATGAATTCAAGGGCCAAGAGATTTAAAAAGTGGGGCAAAAACAGCGCCGTCCCCTGAAAACAAACGCGGTGTTCTGGTTTGTTTCCCGGCTCGCGATATTTGAGAAAGCAAGGCGTTATCGGACTTCGAGTCGTTTCGGCTGGCCAAAAGAGGGAAGAGTGAAAGCCGAGGACGCGTTTTCCATCCGTGCTAGTGCCTTCCGGGAAAATGACGATTCGCTCTTTGGCTTCGAGGAGCGCCGCGACTTCCTTGCCGATCCTCGCAAGATCGGCTCGATGCGCGCGGCGCAAGTAGAGCGTGCCCGCCCAACGGCTAAGTATTCCAATAATGGGCCAGTGCCGAACTTCGCTTTTGCTGACAAAAATTCCCGGCGCAACAGAGGCAATTACGACGACGTCGAGATAGCTGAGGTGGTTGGATGCAATGAGCCCCCATTCAGGAACCCGGCCCGCAAGGCGAATGCGGAGGCGGAGGATTTGTGCGAGTCGCTGCGCGTTTGACCGCATCCATTCTTGGCGATTTTCGGCGTCAAACCGCCCTTCTTGCCGCAGACGAATGCAGTGGAAGAAAAGCCGCACCGCCCAGACCGAGAAAGCGCCGAGCTTCCGGAAAAATCGGAAGGGATGTTGCAAAATGAGAGCCATGCCCGTTGCGGTCAATCATAAGCGAGGAGGGGCGGATTGGGCAACGACTTTGGTGAAACCGACAACGCACACAGGCTTCATAAGCGCAAACTAAAGCGCGTTCACAACTTGCCCAACCGCGCCGAAGAGAAACGCAAAATGAACGAAGCCGAAGAAATCGCAGACGGCCGCCAACACTGGTCGACGGCAGAATCAACACAGAGACGAATCCCCCACTCGCCTCTAGTAATCCGCAATCAGTGGCCAATGGACTCCCCAATTCGTCTCAAAGCCCTGCCCAACGCTGCCGCGCTTGTCGATTCTCCTTTGGGTTTCCAAAATTCAAACTATCCCCAGCTCTTGTCTCGCTTATACACTTTAATGAATCATCGGCAAAGGCGGGATTATGAGATTTTTCTCCTTTTTCTGATTTGGGGGTTGATGGTGGGCGGAAAGAAAAGAGGCGACACCCCCCCCCTCCTCAAGCGCTGGGTGAATTCGCTGGCCTGGTGGATTGCTTGGGTGGATGGTCAGTTGGTTATTACGATTATTGGAGGAGGAGGAGGATTGGGTTATGAGGATTCCACTCAATAGGAGAACATGGAGAAACCAAAGGGGTCCTCATTCGGGCTGCAGGCGGGCTTGGAGGCGGCCGTCGGCTTTGGATGGGGCGGTGGTGCTGGCCGGGGTTTCTGGGGAGTAGCGCCAAGCGCAGTTATCTATTGATGTTTATCAGAGCCAAGACAACGCCAACTATGATCGGCGTGATCGTTGGGAAGCGGGAGACAACAACAAGGGGGCGCTGCCCATTGCTAATGCGCCCAACAACCAGCAGATAGCGCTCTCCTTCACTCCGAACAGCATGATCCAGAGCTGAACCCGATCGCGCTTGGGTTTGCGAATGAGGATGCCGGGCGGGGGGCGGGGGCTTGGGATGAGTTTGGAGTTTGGGTCAGGGGCGCCTCCTCTCGCTAGGAGAATGCGACCTCCTCATCGTAGAGCGGAGCGGGGATTTTGATCCAGCCATGGAGCGATTCTTATGCGGGCGATTCGGAGGGGCTCTTCCCCTTCGACAACTGGGCGGCGGCGGCTACATCTGGGCTGCGGTTTGCGGCGGCTAACGGCGATGGCTCGGTGCAGAGCAGTGGTGCTTTCATCGGAGCCTCCTCATCCCCGAACCCGAAGAATACGCTCTGGTGTTTAGTTTGTTTGCCTTAGCCTTTGTCTTCTTTCCTCATCGCCGCCACTTCCAAAACCAACGCCAACCCAGCCACCACCACTTCGTAGTCTTCTCTTAGTTAGGCGGTTTAGGGTGGCCGACTTTCTGCTGGTTAGCGACGGACAACATAACGACCAATCGTCATCACAGCCTCTTAGCTGAAGAGTGAAGAGTTATGGCCGCCAAGCACCGGCTTGCCAGCCAAACTAAAAGCGGCCGGGGAATTTGTGGTTTGGGGCTTGCGATTGGTGATTGGCGGCGGCCAGCGCTTAGCGGTGATGGAAAAACAGCGGAAATGGTTTTTTTCGCCTATTTCTCAATCCTGTTTCTAAGAGAGTTTGGGCAGCGGGATTGTTGTTTGAGGAATGAGCGGTCAATGTTTTGGGTTCTGTGAACCCAAGCGCCGGGCGAACCGCAGTTAGACCAGCGGCCAGAGAACCACAGAGACCGCAGCTCGGCAAATCGGAGGCCGGCTCTCGGAGCTGGTGGTTGGCGCTTTGGGCTTGGCTAAAACAAGGAGCGCGCTTCCTTAGCCGATTGGGTCAAAGAGCAACGCTTGATGGTTTGGGGTTTGGGATTGGTAGTTAGGCGGGCGGTTGTTGCCAGCAAACCGGACTTAGAGGCTGGTTTGGTGGCGTCGGGGATTGTCCCCAGCAGAGTTTTGGTTCTTTGCCCGCGCAGTCTCATCCGGGAACGGCAAGCTTAGGAAGGAACACCAAAAGGAACAAGAGAAAGGAGCGGTTGGCGGCGGTTTGAAGGAGAGGAAAAAGGAAAAAGTGTTTTGAAGAAAAAGAGAGGATCAGCGGGCGAAGAGATCCAAAAAGCCTATTTTGTTTCCTTGGGCGTCTTTGGGTAGTTCTCAGGCAACGAAAGCAACAATGAAGGAATGCGAAAAACAAGATGAGAACAAAACAGCGGGCGTCCCTTCGTTTTTTCTTTCTCTTCGTCCTCGCCAGCCGGCTTGGGTTCGGAGACAAGAGGAACGGGCTAAGGAAGCTAGGACAAGGATGAGTAGCGGGGAGATCGGCAAGCCAGTAGCCGCCGAAGGGCAACAGCGTCTTTCTGCTTCTCCTTCTCCTAGTTTCTGCAAGCTCAGAAGCGAGGACTTTGTCTCGCGATTAGCGTTACTGCTGATTTTTCAGCCAAGCGGCGACGGCATCCACAACGAATTCAGGAGTGATTTTCTGGAGCGCGCCGGTTCGGGGTTTGAGTTCGACGAAGTTGTTTTGGAGCGATCGGGGTCCGACGGCGATGCGCAGGGGAAAGCCGATGAGTTCGGAGTCTTTGAACTTGACGCCGGGCCGTTCGTCGCGGTCGTCGAGGAGGGTTTCGATGTTTTGCGAGGCGAGTTTTTGGTAAATGGATTCGGCGAGTTTCAGGGTTGGCGAGCCCGGCGTTGCGTCCAGCGCGGTGATGCAGACGGCGTAGGGAGCGATTTCCAGCGGCCAAAGGATGCCGTCTTCGTCGTGTTTTTGTTCGATTACGGCTTGGAGAGTGCGGGTGACTCCGATGCCGTAGCAACCCATGACGGCTGGGCGGCGTTTGCCGTGGTTGTCGAGGAAGAAAGCGCCGAGGCTTTCGCTGTATTTTGTGCCAAGTTTGAAAACGTGGCCGACTTCAATGGCGGCGCGCACTTGGAGGGGCTGGCCGGTTTGCGGGCAGGGTTCGCCGGATTGGACAGCGCGCAGGTCTGCCCAGCGGCTGACTTGGATGTCGCGTTGGACGTTGACATGGCGAAGGTGGAAGCCGTCTTTGTTGGCGCCCGTAGTGAGTTCGGATCCGTTGCGAAGCATGAAGTCGGCGCAGATTTCAAGGCCGGCGACGTTGACGGCGCCCAAACTTCCGGGACGGGCCCCGAGTGTTTGGCAGATTTCTTCCGGCGTTGCGGGGCGAAAGTCGGCAGTGCCGAGAACGCCGGCGAGTTTGGCTTCGTTGAGCCGGTCGGAGCCGAGCAGCAGGAGAAGAATTGGGCGGTCGACGGCTTCTCCGCTTGGCTGATTTTTTGCGGAACGAACAATGTAGACCAAGGTTTTGATTTGACGCCGAGCGGGAACGTTGTAGGGCGGTTTTTCGAGGGCTTCGATGGTTTGGATGCCGGGGGTTTTGAATTTCTCGACTGGCGGGGATGAAGCGGCGTTTTGCGGATGTTCTTCGGCTGTAATCGTTTTGGGATTGTCGAAGGGCGGTTGCAGCGCGCTGGAGGCTTTTTCGAGGTTGGCGGCGTAGCCGCCGCAAGGGTTGAAGACGATTTCGCTTTCGCCGACTTCGGCCGGCGCCATGAATTCGTGGGAGTGTTGGCCGCCCATAACGCCGGTGTCGGCTTCCACTGGCAGCGCATTGAGGCCGCAGCGGCGGAAGATTTGGACGTAAGCGTCATACATTTTTTGGTAGCTGGTTTGCGCCGCTTCGTCGGAGACGTCAAAGCTGTAGGCGTCTTTCATAATAAATTCCCGCGCCCGCATCAGGCCGAATCGAGGGCGAACTTCGTCGCGGAATTTCGTTTGGATTTGGTAAAAGTTGACTGGGAGTTGGCGGTAGGAGTGGATTTCACCAGCGACGAGCGAGGCGATGACTTCTTCGTGAGTGGGGCCGAGTATCCATTCTCGTTGGGCGCGGTCTCGCGCTTTGAAGAAAACGTCACGGGCGGTTTCGTAGCGGCCGCTTTGTTGCCAGATTTCCGGCGGCTGCAAGGCGGGCATCAAGACTTCGACGGCGCCGGCGCGGTTCATTTCTTCCCGCACGACGGTTTCGATTTTTTGCAGAACTCGAAGTCCCAAGGGGAGAAATGTATATAGACCGCCGGTCAGTTTTCGAATTAGCCCCGCTCGGAGAAGGAGGCGGTGCGAAAGGATTTCCGCTTCGGCCGGGGTTTCCTTCAAAGTTGGAATAAATGTTTGGCTCCAGCGCATGGTTAGTGATTAGCGGCCATTGGTGGACGCGGTGAGGGATTGTCGGACGGCAAAGTAAGAAAACCATTTTTATTGTTTGCTTTCATGCAATGGTTGGAAGCGATAGCAGAATAGACCAGAGCGTCGGATTCCTTCTTTGGCGTATTTTTCAGCGCCATTTTCCAATCAGTAAGTTGTATTATTTTCATTAGCTTGTTTGTGTTGTTTTGCGCTGCGTTGGCGCATCGACACGGGATTCGTTCTTGTCCGTGTTTAAGAAAGCAATCGCGGCTTTCTCTAAATCTTCTCTGTTTGGATTTGTGATAAAGTCAAGAATAGCATTGGGGTTAAACCTTTTGCTTTGGCTAAACGCCTTTCTGACCTCAATCATAAATCCGTGTGGTTGAGTGGTTAATTCTTGTTTGTTGAAGTTAGTAGCCATTGTTTTCAATTTGTCTAGTTCATGGTGCATTTGCTCCGCTGTAGAGGATTGAACGACGTCTTTGCCAACGAAAAAGGTTATTTGCTTTCTGATGCCGCAAGCATAAATATAGATGCCGTTTGGTCTTGGTAGGCCGCTGTTCCAGAATGGATGGCTTGCCTTCCTTTTATTAAATTTTGTTTCTATCGCCCAGATTTTTGAATCTTCAAACACCAAGAAATCGGGATATTGTTGTGATCCATAAGGTTGTGTCACGAAGTGAGATTTTTTCTCAGTGGCGTTATCGATTGCTCCACCGTTTGTCTTTTTGAGTATCTCAACCTTGATTGACTTCCATACTTGAGGCGGGAAGTCATCGTGAAAGCACCTGAAGAAACGATTGAATTCAAGTAGAGAAACGAACCTTTGCTCGAATTCTTTGCCGGTCACTGCGATTGTTATTTTCTTGCGAGTTTGCTCCGTTCGCAAGGAAGAGAATGTTTTGGACAGGTTATTCATAGGTTTGGGTGTATTCTTCCACGACGTCGCATTTTCGGAAGCCGGGGATGGTTGTCGTGTATCGCATTGCCAACGCTTCGAAATTCAGATTGTAGAGGCGGTCGACAATCTTCGGTTGTGCGGCAAACAACATCCATTGTTTATTGCGTTCGCATTGTTTTTCGTCAGTCTCGCGTCTAGTGTAGTCTTGGTATCCCTGGCAAGGCACAGCCAAATTGAAGGGCAAATCAAACACTTTCCGAGCCGTGATAGTGTTGTTGTATTGGTGCAGGAGAAAATCTGGATGTGTGATTGGAGGGGCTGACATTCTCCGCAAGTTTAGGTGGCGTGTGCGCAACCTCGTCCAAATTTGGAATTCTGCGTTGACGGCAAATGGTTTTCCGTTCGGCAATCTGAATGCATCAAGTGGGAGTTCATGTCTGGCAACCAACCTCATGTCTGGGTTCATTTGCTTGTGCATGCAGTGTTTTGCGAAGACTATCGGCAGAATGAATCCCACGGTATCAGCAAATAAAGAAGCGCGATTGAAAAAATGGACGGCGAGTTTTCCTCTCTTTCCAAACGGAGGGTTGCCGATGACGACTCGGTTGTATCTGGATATTCTTTTAACATTAGAGGTTGGCGTCCATTTTAAGAAATCGCCTCGTTTAACAAATCTATGATTAGGCGCAAGATCGAAGCCTGTTCGTTGGCCTTTGGGAAGCAGATCGAAGAATGCGCCGTCTCCTGCGGATGGTTCTATGAAATGCGCTTTATGGATGTTTGCGTGTTTCAAAAAACCTTGCAAGTGATTATAGCAATGTTCCGCCGTCGTCGAATTCGTGTAATACTGGTCAAGATTCATATGCTTTTTAATAGCCCTTGAATTTGTAATGCGAGGACATAGAGGCCGGTTTACCAAGCGGACACCGGCAAACGCTGTTTATCCATCGGCATCGTCTTCAAGTTTCTGCGCAGTTTTTGAAGTTAGTAAATGGATGATTTTCCAGTTTTCATTCGTTGTTATTTCGTTATCCGCACACTAGCTGTGAAGTGCTGGTTGTTGGCCGCGTTTTCTTACTTTACGGTTACGGTGTTCACCAGCGGGGACATTCCTTGAATGCGGACTTCAAGGCGGTCTTTGGATTGGATGGGCCCGACGCCGCTGGGGGTGCCGGTGAGGATGACGTCGCCGGGCAGAAGGGTCATATGAGTCGAAATGAAGCTGACTAGTTGGAAACAGTCGAAAATCAACTGGCTGGTGTGGGAGTTTTGCCGCAGTTGGTTGTTTTGAAAGAGTTGGATGGAGAGCTTGTGGGGGTCGATTTTGGTTTCCACATAGGGTCCGAGAGGGGTAAAAGTGTCGAAGGACTTGGCTCGCGCCCATTGACTTTCGGATTTTTGGACGGTGCGGTCGCTGATGTCCTGCGCGGATGTATAACCAAAAATGTATCGGGAGGCTGCCTCCGGGTGAACGTTTCGTACCCGTCTTCCCATCACAATTGCCAGTTCCGCTTCGTAATCCGTCTGGTGATCGGCGAACGGGATTTCGATTTTGCCGCCGTCGGGGAGCAGCGAAGAAGGCGCCTTGAGCCAAAAGAGAGGCTCTTCGGGAAGCGGCGAGTTGGATTCCCGTGCGTGATCGGCGTAGTTGAGCCCCACCGCAATGACTTTGGAAGGCGCGACCGGCGTCAACGTCTTGATGCCTTTGGGTTTTAAAGCCTTTCTCTGAAACGAAGGAGAGCCGAACACGTCGCCCTTGAGCTTGAAAATCTCCCCGTCTACTACTTTGGCGTAGAAGATTTCTTCGCCATTCTGGAATCGTCCAATCGCTGCCATATCAATCAAGCAAGAGTAAACAAAAAGGCGAGGCATCGCAAGCCTTATTTGTCGGGTGCAACCGACAGCGTCAATTCCGTGCGAGTTCGGAGTCTTGTGAACAATTCGCCCGGAGGCTTCCTCAAAAGCCGCGAAATTTGGCGAAAGCGAAACTTTTTGATAAAAATTGGGTTTCTATACAAGGCAAAATGGAAGGAATGCGGCCAAGATGACCAGACGAAGAATGTCCAGTGCGGGAAAACGATGGCGGAGAGGGATCGACTTTGGGAGAGCGGCCGCATTGGCCTGCCTGTCGTTTTGGGCCGGAACCGCGGCTTCCACCGGCCAGTTGAACTGGAACCCGAAGACGGGGAAAGTGGACGCCTCTCTCCAAGGCGAGCCTCTCTCCAAAGTCTTGTCGGACATCGGAGCGCTGGCCGAATGGGAAGTGCTAGTCGAGCCGGGACTGCAAGCGACGGTCTCAACCCGTTTTGAGGGACTGCCAGCGCACCAAGCGCTGCGTCGCATTTTGGGAAATTTGAACTTCGCCGTGCTGCCGGGCAAAAACGGCCGCAAAAAGCTTTATATCTACCGCAACTCCCTACACGCCGCCACAAAGCAATTGAAACCGGAGGACGGAAACCAGCCTTCCCAAAGCCGCCGAATCGAAAACGAGATCATCGCCGCTCTAAACGCCGACTCGCCGGAAGACATGGAAACTTTGGCCAAAAGTCTGAACGCGAAAGTGATTGGAAAAATCGACGGACTCAACGCCTATCGCCTCCGCTTCCAAAACAAAGACGAAGCGGAGCAAGCGCGAAAAAAACTGGGATCGCTGGATTCTCTGCAGATTTCGGACAACTACGAAATGGATATTCCCGCCCGACGGCTTTCCTCGCTCCATTTTGGAAAAGCCTCCACGCCGCAGATACGGGCCAACTCTGCTTCGGGCCGAGAACCGCTCATCGTCGCTCTGATCGACACTCCGGTGCAGGCAGACGCCCCCGGATTGTCCGGGTTTCTGTTGCCGACGGTTTCCTTGGCCGGCGAAGAAAGCCCGCCCGCCGACCAACCAACCCACGGAACAACGATGGCGCTTACCTTGCTGCGAGGTCTGGAAATGGTGAACGAAGGCGGCGCCAGCGCTAACGTTCGCATCTTGCCGATAGACGTTTACGGAGGTGAAGAGATGACCTCCACTTTTCAAGTTGCGGCCGGCGTCGTGGAGGCAATGCGCTCCGGAGCCCGACTCTTCAGCGTAAGCCTCGGCGGACAAGAAACAGCGCCTTTTCTTCAGCGCGTGATTCAAGACGCTCATCGAAGCGGCGCCAGGTTCGTCGGCGCAGCGGGCAACGAACCCGGAACGCACGATATTTTTCCCGCCGCCTACCCCGAATTTCTCGCCGTCACTTCCTCCGACGCAACGGGCAGAGTGGCGCCTTACGCAAACAACGGCGGTTTTGTGGACGTGATGGCGCCCGGCCGCACCCAAGTTTCCTACAAAGGGAAGACTTACTTAATCAAAGGAACCTCCGTTTCCACAGCCTCTGTTTCCGGAATTGTGGCGGGTATTGCCGCCGAGTCAGGCTTGCCGCTGCAACAAGTCGAACGCCAAATTCGGAGTTTTTTGCCCAAACCGTCCGAGAATTAAAACCTATTCCTCTTCCGCTTCATCTCATTTCTCCGCCTTTCCTTCTCTTTTTCCTACAAACCCCGCCATTCCTCGACTGCGCTGACAAAAAAAACTCTGCTTTGAAAAATTGAAGCGGCCGATCCGATAGAAAACGGCAACGAACAAGCATTTCACCAGCTCAGAACGCCGCTGTTTCTCCAACCTTTTCTTTCGTTTCGGCGATGTTGTCTTCTCTTTTTCAAACAACAAAAGGCACCAAATCACCGCTCCTCACTGCCAATTCCTCATCTGAAATTCCCCATGCAGCATTGGAAAAACCGCTTCCAAACTTTCTTAGAAACGGGATTGGGAAACCGGCAAAAAAAGCCATTTCCGCCGTTTCTCAATCGCAAGCCGCTGGCCGCTGGTTTGCGGGCGTTTGTTTTGAAAGTGGCGGTGGAAGAAGGCAAAGCCGAGCGCCAGCGATGGCACCGCCACGATTGCGAACCACAAATCATAAACTTTGGCCGCCAATCACCAATCGCCCAGCACTAGCCACGGATGCTTAATCACCAATCGCCGGCCCCTGAGACCCCTGAGTCCTTTTTAGTTTGGCGGGCATGGCCAGCGCTTGGCGTCCATAACTCCCCAGCTACGAGGCGGTGATGACGATTGGTCGTTTTTGTGGAGCCCGCTCCAAACGCCAGCTCGTCAACCGGCAGACAGTCGGCCACCCTAAATCGCCCAACTAAGAGCAGCCTACGAAGCAGGGGGGCGCTGGTTTGCGGGCGCAAGTGTTGCCGGCGGCTACGAAGCGGTGGTGGCTTGGGCTTGGCGTTGTTTCTTTTGCCGATGGCGGTGGAAGAAGGCAAAGCCGAGGGCAGACAAGGCGAAGATGAGAGCGTATTCTTCGGGTTCGGGGATGACGGCGCCGTGAACGCGGATGCGCAGATTATTTGATCCCGGCCCCGTCCAACTGCCAAGGATGGAACCCGAACCCGGCGGCCGATTGCCGTTGTAACTACCCGGAGTGGTAATGTGGAAATCCCCAATCGGCCTATTCATCACGGCCGAGCCAGTCCAGTTGACGGCTACCGAGGTGGAGCCGTAGTTCAATTGGCTGCCGCTAACTCGCACCCCGATGTCGTCCCAACCGGTGCCGCTGACATCTCGCAGATACATGCTGGCGATGGTTCGGGTGCCTCGGCCGTCGTAGGTGATGGTTGGCGTGTTGGTGGCGGTGCTGGGGATGGTGATGTCGTCGTTGGTGTTGGTTGTTCCTAGTTTGATGGTTTGGCCGAGCCGGGTTCGCAGAGACTCGAAGTCTAAGGGCGCGTTCGTGGTCGAAGAAGTGACCACCGCCGTCAAGGCGTAAAGACCGGAGCCGGATCGTAAAAAGGCGTTGCTGGTTTTGTGGGTGTCTTTGCGGTCATAGGAGGCGGTGCCGGTTCGGATGTAGGGGCCGGCATTGCTATGCGTCCAACCGGAAGAAGAGCCGCTAAACACCCAGAGAGTCTGGTTGGTGCTGTCTTGGGAAGGGAAGATGTCCAGATACAACTGCGCTTGGGATTGCTCCAAAGGAGCGAAAGAAAGCGCCGACACCACTAACGCCGCGAAAAAGCGACAATTATAGCCCCGCTTGCCCGCTTGCCAATGATAACGAAAAGGTTCTCATAGATTCCAATATAAAAAATGATCGATTTTCTGACTTTGGTGACCAAAACGACTTTCTTTTTAGCCTCCTCACCGCAAAGAGTCAATCCCCAAAATCACAAAAAAGAGAAAAAAGTTAAGAAAAAATTCGCTGAAAAACGATGAAATTCGACAAAAAAGCGCGACCAGGGCAATTCGGGAGGAGAAAATTCCGTCTTTACCAATAGCGAAGTTCTGCTTGACCGGTTGCCGATTGCGGAGGAGGAATCTAGGGAAGACGCCAGCCGTTACCTTAGCCAACAAGCGCAACATTCCGCCTTGCGGTCGCAGGAAAGAAAGAAAAGGGTTGGGGTTTTTGGCGAATTCCGAATGAGAAAAGACACTCGGACGCCTCGGCAAAACGAGGAAACTCGCCAACTAGCAATAAGAGAGCGCAACCTTCCGTCTTGCCTTTGGGGAAAAAGAAAGAAGAAAGTTTTGTTGGCAGGCGAGTGTTTTGGGAAGAACTCCGAATTCGGAAGAACGCATGGGAAGAAGCGGCAAAACTGCAAAGGAAGTGAAAGAGTGTGGATTCACGGGCGGTAAGTGGTTTTGTAGAGGGGAATGACGGGGCAAAGTCGGGATTGTGTCTATATGCCGCCTATGCTTTTTTGGTGGATAGTGGCTTGTTGGTTTGTTGAGTGGGGAACAGAATTCACAATGGTTGTGGCGACGGCTGGAGGATTGGGTGGTTGTCTTTTGGGAAGACAATGGAAAGAGGCTGGAGAATAGGGCTTTTAGGTTTGTTTGGGGCGCTTTTCATTGCAATTCACTGCAATTATTGGACTCGCTGGCTATTCACCATCGGCTGGTGAGCGGCGGGTAAAGATCTATTTATGCGTCGATGCTGGTGGAGTCCGGTGTTGAACACGGCTTGGCGGAATGTTGGGCGTGCGGAAGTGTCAACTTTCCTTTGGACAGGCCTTTCCTTTTTCTTTATCCTTGGCTTATGGCGTTTGCGGATTTCTCCGGCGAGGAAGGTCCTCTCCAAATTTTTCGGAAGAGTCTACTAAAGGATCGTCTTGCCCATGCGTACTTGATCTCTGGCGAAGACATTGCCGTGCTGGAGGACTTTGCCCTTCTTTTGGCAAAAATTTTGAATTGCGAGGCGCCTCCCCAGCGAGCGCCTTCGGGCGTCGGACTGGACTTTTGCGGCCAATGCCGGGTGTGCCGACAGATTAACGCTTGTCAGCAAGCGGACGTGAGCTGGGTAAGGCCGGAATCCAAATCGAGAATCATCACTATTGACCAAATCCGGGGCGGAAAGGACAGAAAGGGGAATTCGAGAAGAGGAATCATGGATGCGGTTCACCTGAAGGCGCGCTCTTTGCCTTTCAAGGTGATTATTGTCTCCGGGGCGGATCGGATGAACGTCCAGGCGGCCAACGCCTTTCTCAAGACGCTGGAAGAACCTCCCGCGCGTTCCATCCTTTTGTTATTGAGCGTCGACCCGCAACGGCTGTTAGACACCATTGTCTCCCGCTGCCAGCGGATAAGTCTCGGAGGCAAGGCGGCTGGTTTGGATGCCGCCGGCCAAGAATGGCTGGTCGGGCTGTGCGAAAGAAGCCGCAATGCCAAAGGCGGCGGCGGCGCTCGCCATCAAAGCGCCGGCGACTTGCTTGTTTGTTTGGATCGGAAAAAATCGGAGATTGAAAAAACGCTCACCGCCGCCTCGCCTCTTGAGGCTTTTGAGGACCTCGAACCCGATCTCCGCAAACGCTACAAACAGGAACTGGCGGCCGCAATCGAAGCCGAATATCGCCGGCAACGCGCGGATTTGGTGGCGACTCTGCAATGGTTTCTCCGCGACGTTTGGCTTCATACCCTCCGCGCCGCCGGCCCGCTCCTGCGGTTTCCCGATCTCGCCCAGGAAAGCCGAAGGATCGCAGACCGAATTTCGGCAGAAGCGGCTCTGGAAAACATTGAGATCGTGGACGCCTTGCAACAGACGCTGAATAATACAAACGTGCAAGAAGCATTGGCGCTGGAAGTTGCTCTTCTCAAAATTTCCTTGTGAGTCGGAAGAAGGCAAAGAAAAGTCCGCGTGAAGTTTGGCGATTCAGCGCCGCCCGGCCAGTCCGCTCAAATTGCGCTCCGAGCCAAGAGACCGAAGAACGTTGGGTTCGGTTGTGGGCCGTTTTCGCCGGCTTCTTTGCCGCTCTCGCCATTTTGAAGTTCGGCACGCCCGCAATATTGGCGCATTTGGTCGGTTTCCCAAAAACAGGGACTGAATGGTTCTTGTCTCCTCTGTGGCCAATCGGGCTCGGCTACGGATTGCTGGCCGTTTTGGTTCTGGCGGCGGCGGTTTTGCTATTCGTTTTCTTTCAATCGTATTGGCGGACGGAGGTCGTTCCGCAAGTTCGGGTGAGTCCGCGTTCTCCTGCCGCTCGATGGTTTCTTTTTCTGCCGGCGCTTTGGTGGGGGTGGCAATGTATCAGTGCAAGCAATAGCGTCCACGACAAATTGACGGCGACGGCTCTGGCACATTTTTCCAGTTTGGTGGTTCTTTTTTATTTGGGATATTTTGTTCTGGGCCGGGAAAAAGAGCTTGTCGGATTCCGAACCGCGCTTTTGCTCGGTTTTCTGCTGGTTCTCTGGGGCGGCTTCAGCCAGCGTTTCGGAGGTTTGGAAGCCTCGAGGGAAATGATCTTTGCCTCGCCCGATTGGGAAAAACACGATCCCGCTTTTTTGGAGAAGATTGCCAAGAATCGCATTTTTTCCACGCTTTTTTATCCCAACGCGTTGGCCGGCGGCCTGATTTTGCTAACTCCGTTGTGTGTTGTCGCGCTTTGGCGGATGACGGCGTTTCTTCGAGTTCCGAGCCGCATTTTGCTTGCCGGAATTTTGCTTTCGTTGTCGGCGGCTTGTCTTTATTGGACGGAATCCAAGTCTGGTTGGTTAGTGAGTTTGGCGCTGGTGTTGCTTTTTATTTGGACGCGGCGGCGGATTCCGAACTGGATGAAGACGGCGGGTTTGGCACTGGTGTTGCTTGGTGGCTTGGCTGGATTTTTCTGGAAGTATTCCAGCTATTTTGAGAAAGGCGCTACCAGCGTCGTTGCCCGGTTTGATTATTGGCGCGCCGCTTGGTTCACCGCGACAAGCCATCCTTTCTTGGGCGCGGGGCCGGGAACTTTCCAAGAAAGCTACAAAAAAATCAAACCGCCTGAGGCGGAAATGGCCCGCTTGGCGCACAACGACTATCTTCAACAAGCCTCGGATTCCGGTTTTCCGGGAGCCGCCCTTTATGCCGGCGTGGTTTGGTGGGGCATCTTTCAAACGCGCCGAGACGCGAGGGCTTCTCCTGTGCGGCGAGCGGTCTGGTTTGGTTTGCTTGGCTTTGCTCTTCAGAGCTTTGTGGAATTTGGTCTTTACATTCCCGCTTTGGCCTGGATTTTTTTCCTTTTACTCGGCTGGGCGGTCTGGCAAAATTCTCCCCAGTCAATCGCGCCGAATGGCGCTTAAATTCGCCCCGTTGGAATCAGGCATTATGAAAATTTGTTATCTCAACGGACCCAATCTGAATCTGCTAGGCGTCAGACAGCCGGAAATTTACGGCAGAACCAACCTCAGCGACATTGCCTCGCTACTTCGCCAACGGGCCGCCAGCCGCAACATCGAAGTCGGATTCCGCCAATCCAACTCCGAAGGGCAACTTGTCGAGTGGATTCACGAGATTTCCAACGACCATGACTATCTGGTCATCAACGCTGCGGCCTACACGCACACCAGCATCGCGCTGCGCGACGCGATCTCTGGAACGAGCATTCCCAGCATCGAAATTCATCTCTCGAACATCCACAACCGCGAACAATTTCGGCAACGCTCATTGATCGCGCCCGTCTGCCAAGGCCAAATCTGCGGATTCGGCGTCGCCTCCTACCTCCTTGCGCTAGAGGCCTGCGTCATGCTGGAAGAAAACAAAAAGTCGGCCTTAGACGCGAAATAAACGCCGCCGCAACCTTCCCTTTCCATCGGCAAAACCGAGACTAAGCCGATACTAAGCCGTCTCATACTCGCGCCGACACCAGCTCTTGCTCACCAATCCCTCATCGAATTCTGCTCACCGCTTGATTGTTGAAGAAAGAAATCACAGCCACAATAAACAGCAACCGCTCATCCATCCCTCAAGCAAATCCATGCGCCGCTTGGCTGCCAACCACCGCAAAAACTTTCCTTTTCGCAACCGACAAGGCGGGATGGAGGGCGCGCTTGTTGGCGGATTTCGTTGTTTTGCTGTCTCCTTCAATGCGTCCTTCTGAATTCAGAGTCCTCCCCAAAGCACTCGCCTGCCACCAAGACTTTCTTCTTTCTTCCCGCAATGGGAAGGTGGGAGGATGCGCTTTCTTGGCCAAGGCAATGGCTGGCGGCTCGCCGCTGTCGCCTTCCCGGGATTCCTCCTCCGCGATCGGCAACCGGTCAAGCAGAACTTCGTCATCGGCCAAGGCGGGATTTCTCCTCCCGAATTTCCATTTTTGCGATTTTTTGGCGGATTTTGCCATTGCCAACAAATTTTTCTTCACTTTTTTCCTCTTTTTTTTGATTTTGAGGTTGACGCTTTACGGTGAGGAGGCGAAAAAGGAAATCGTTTTTGTCACCAAAGTTAGAAAATGGTCATTTTTTATGTTTGATCTATGAGAACCTTTTCGTTATCATTGGCAAGCGGGCCTCGGTTTTTTGCGTTTTTTGTCGTTTTCCAACGAACTTTTTTCCTTTTTTTGCTTTTTGGGGATTGACTCTTTTCTTTGGAGAGGCTAGGAACAAAGCGAACTTTTTAAATTACCGATATTTATGAACCGAAAATTATTTTTCTTAGTGGCCATCGTCTGCCTCTGCGGGGGGGGGGGGGGGGGGGGGGGGTAGCGAACGCGCAGTTGGCCATCAGCGTCTATCCCAGCCAAGACAACAACAACCAAACCCTCTGGGTTTTTAGCGGCTCTTCCACTGCAATCGTTAGTAGTGCCGTCCGAACCTCTGGCAATTTCTCTATTGGCGACTCTTGGCTTAGCAACGGAAACGTTTTCAATGCCAACTCGCCTTCCAACCAAACCATCTCGCTCTCTCCCTTGTTTTCCAGCGCCAACAACCCGATAGACATCGAGTCCATTCAAAAGAGGATTCCGGGAGGCGCTAGAACGCAGGTCTTTGCCGCTAGCGCCACCAACACGCCGACTATCACCATCGGCAGTGGCAGCCGAACCATTTCCCATCTTTTTATGGATGATGATGCTAATGCGGATGACCTGGGAATTCGTGTTTCTGGGAGCGCTTTGTCCTATTCCAACGGGAATTCTTCGGCTTGAGTGGGCGCCGGCATCATCAACAAACCGATTGGCGACTTCTTTACGGGAACCTTTAATAATCATGGGAGTGGCGCCTTCTGGGGTCCTCAATTTGCGGCGAATTCCCATAACTCGGTGCGAGTTGTCGTTAACAGCCAAGTCATCCCCGAACCCGAAGAATACGCGCTTGTCTTCGGCCTGTTTGCCCTCGGCTTTGTCTTCTTCCATCGTTGGCAAAAGAAACGACGCCAACAAGCCTCCCCAACTTCGTAGCCAGCGCGCTTTGGCGTGGCCGACTGTCTGCCGGTTAGCGGCGCACAACATAACGACCAATCGTCATCGCAGCGTCGTAGCTGGGGTTTGTGGCCGCCAGAGCTGGCGTGCCGGCCAAACTAAAAGCGGCCGGGGGATTATTGAGACATCGTGTCGGCTTTGTTACCGGCTAGTGATTTCGTAGCCTGTGGCAAATTTCACAGTTTCAAGCCCAACTTCGCTTCTATCTTTCCGAAGTGAGGTTTTTTGTTCCGGGATGAATTTGGAATTTTGAATGCGGATTGCGGGAACACGCCTTAGGAAGCAATGGCTTGCGGACGTTGCGTTTTGTCTTTATTCTAAATGCGTTCCGCGAAACTTTCCGTGCAAAAACCGCCGAGCAAGGGAAAGCGTGATCGACGAGCCATGAAAATTCTTCGCCATTCTGGATTTACCTTGATTGAATTGTTAGTTGTCATCGCCATCATTGCGATCTTGGCCGGCATGTTGCTTCCGGCGCTCAGCCGCGCTAAATTCCAAGCCAAAACAATCCACTGCACTTCGAATTATCGCCAATGGGGTTTGGCGGCGGTAATGTATGCGGGAGATGACGCGCAAGAACGGTTTCCTTCGTCGGCAATGCCGGTAACGGGATTGAATCCGTGGGACGTCGGAATTGGTTTTCCCTCGCTCGTAGAGCCTTACGGCATGACCGTTCCCATGTGGTTTTGTTCTGTGCGGCCGCAGGAGTTTCAATGGGCGGATCAGTGGTTTCGGGAAAATGGCGGGCAAGGGCATGGAATACAAACGGTGGAAGATTTGAACGCTTATCATCGCCGGCGGTTTGGGACTTTCTCTATCATTTTTCACAGTTGGTGGGTGCCACGAGCGGCGGGCGGAAGCCGATGGTTTCCCGTGCCGCAAGGCGCCAGCGGCGACAACGCGCACTTGCATGAAGACGGCTGGCCGTTGAAGCAAAGCGATCCCCGCGTTTCCCGTCAATCCATCCTCACCGACCAATGCCAGCACGCGGCTGCCGCCGGTCCGCCTGATTTGGAAAAAGCGGAAAGAGGCCATCCCTACCGAGGAAAAGCGCAGTCTGTGAACCTGCTTTTTGGCGACGGCCATGTGGAAACCCGCCCTAAGCCGAGCCAAAGCGCAGGCCGACCGATCGCTTTGCGTAAGCAACGAAAAACAATGGGGCATCGCCCACCATCTTTTGTTGCGTTTTTTGTACAGCTCCTTGTCGTATTTTCAAGAGTCTTTTCGGCTCTGCTTTGGCGGAACTACCGGATCCATTCCCATTGCTTTGGCTGGTTGGCGGTTGTTATCGCCTTCATACGACCGATCCATCAGCAACGGGGCACTCTGGAACGCTGGAATCCCATGCGCCATAACAGCTTTTAGCGAGAACTTCACTGCTTGGCGATCACTTGAAGCAAGCGGGGAATCTTGGTAGTCCAGCCTCCTCTAGATTTCCCCATGGATTGCGGTCCGTTTTTTAGCGCGCCAGTCCCGTCAGAATGAACCTTCACCATCGTGCTGTCAATAGAAAACGCCTCCGGAGGAACGTCCATCTGTGCCTCCAAATGTTCAACCACTCGGGCAAGGACGCCGTTCTTGGCCCAGCGACTCTCCGTTGGTGGATCGCAGGCCACTTGCCAAAGTGAGACGGGAGACCTCGTCATTGGCAAGCATTCTCCATCATAGACAAAATGGCGCGGAGCATTGGCCGGTTGGAAACCTGCACATTCCCTCTTTGCGTCGACAAAAGCGGCGCCATTCGTGGATATGGTTCCTTTGTTAACTGCATAAATTCAAAACAAAAACTGACAACGCCATGATGTTCAATTAACCAGAGAGTCCTGTTTCCTTCGTTCTTCTAACGTCGAAAAATAATGAACAAAGAGAGCGATCAGAAAAGCAGTCATTGGTAGTATTTCTGGTTATCGGCCAAAATGCCATTCCTTCCCTGTTCCTCCTGCTGACGCATAGTCAACATGCCTCTTACCAATCGTTGTTTCGCAATCTCCGAACCAACGTAGATCCTGCTCCCAAGCTCCTGATCGTTCTTTGGATCTGATTGTTTCTTCAAAAAGTCTTCCACATGCTCTTCAAAGACTTCGGGCTTGGCCAGCAGGGCCTTTTTGAACTCGGACTCTTCCTTGTCGAGCTGCGCCGCCGTTTCGCCGGTCAAGGCGCAATACAGCGCAAGTTCCTCGTCCGTCAGATTGTCGAGCATTTGCGCTTTTATCGAGCGCGCCTTTTTGTAGTCGTCGGCTTGGGTGGACAGCTGTCCGTCGTCCACCAAAAAGTCGTCGTCCGACTGTTGCGCGTGCGCGACAGCCACCACCGCAACGCCAATCACGGCAATGCCCAACGAGATCCAGTTGTTTCCAAGCCCGGTTTCCGGACCGTTTTTCTTAGTGAGTAGTTTCGTGGCGAATAGTTTCCTTCTTTACTTCGTCGCAATAGCGAATAGTAGCATTGCGATAATCCAGAACAACAACATGCGGAAATCATGACGAGCAGATCGTTCCGGCGCAATTTCTATAGTGAGTAGTTTCATCAAAGGTTTTAGTTTCATGTCAAATAGTTTCGTTAAGGTTTCTGTTAATTCGGAAATTTAGTTAGAGTCGCCGTCGCTGACGCCGCAATCGCCATCGTTGGTTCCCTCGTCTTTTTCTTCGCAGTTGAAGAATTTTTTACAGTTTCGGTACTGCCTGTCAATAGTAGTCGTGGATCGGTTGTATTTGGCGTGAGCTCTGCGGATTTCAGAGTCTCTCGTTGCCTTAGCATCGGCCAGCGCCCGTCGCCAATCGTCAAAAAGTTGGCGAATTTTTGCGTTATGCGCCGCCATCAAAGCTTCTGTTCTTGCATCGTATATTTCCTGTTCAGCGTTAATGCATGTGGCGGTGGGACTACGCCAGCAATAAGCATGAAGCCGTTTCGCAGAATGGCAACCGTCTTATACTTTATTTTTTTGTAAATGAGTTTTGACACGTGGCCGGCGGCGTGCCGAGAGACAAATGCGCTTCCTAGCCCACCCGGTGCATTCGACTTGAATGGCGTGCAAAAAAATCAGCGTCGGCTTGAGCCATACTGCCGTTGAACATTGCGTTTTCCAGTTGAAAGGCGGTTCGGTAGGTTTGAGTGGCAGTGGCAATTGCATCGGCGTATTTTTCCAACGCGGCTTTTATTGCGTTGTCACGAGCATCTGTCAGATCTGTAATTTTCTCATCGTAAATGGTGTCGCAGTCGGTGGCGTCCCAAATTCCCGGTAGGTCAATATTCAGGCTTGGAGGCTGAGGGAAGCTGTTGGTTGGCGAGTTGCTTTGCGAAAACACCGCCGCTACAACGACGATGCCGAGAGCCGCGCCTTTAAATTTCGTTAGATACTTTCATCTGATTCGTTTATTTCGAGCAATGATCTACTTTTCAAAACAGGTGCATACAGTGTACACCCGCAATGCCGCCTCAAGAGGGATTCAATCAGACGAAAAATCCTCGCGCAATCAAATCTATGGACGTCCAAAGATTCCCAAAATTGTCTAAAAATCTTGTAGTTCTTTGCCATTCAATGCCTTAGACGATTTTTCTGGCGACTTGGACTAGAAAATATTTCTATTTTTTAGCGAAAAACCAATTTTTTCCTCAAATCTATGGAGCCTCCAGAGATTTTAAGTCAAATCATCGGCAATTTTTGCTTGAACACGCCCTAGTTATCTTTGGGGATTACGTCTCAAAAATGAAGATAACCTAGAGTAGAAAATTTTAGGAAAGTCTCGCTTTCGGTTTATGCGCTTGACTCTCTCCCACATAGCATTATGATGCGTGCTTCCTCGACGGTCCTGTTGGCGAAAAATCCAATCGTCCAAGTCGGCGATTTTGCTTTGTCTTCTGCATCCAGTGCTTTGTACTCGGCTATTTCTCCCTTGATAAAGTCGCTGATGTCTTCCTCATCTTGGTGTCTTTCCAAATAGTTGCCTCGCGGACTGTTGTGGTAGGCTTCACGCTTTTTCCAGTAGGCTTCGACTTCTGCTTCTATGGCTTTGTCTTCTTCGGATAGAGGGGGGATCTCCGAGGAGGATTGTATTCGCATTCCAGCAAAGGGATTGATCGGTTTCTCCGCTGGCGAAGAAGCTTTTGTTTCTTGGCTTGTTGGTTTAGCGACGGTTGTCGCTGTTTCTTCTTTGCCGTCCAATTGCGACAGCCAGAAGATTCCCGCCAACGCCGCCAAACCGATCCCAATAATCATGTAACCTTGCTTTCTCATGGTCAAAGATTCCTTTTCTGCTTTGTTTTCGGCCAATTTAGTCGTCGTCTCTTTCGTTGGCAAGACAATCTCCATAATGAGCTTCTAATGCTTCATTTTCTTTTCGGTGTTTTTCGTTTGCCTACTCTATCATTTTCTTGCGCCAGTCGTAGATTTTACCTAAATCATCATGTAACTTGGAAATTTGTTCCTTCAAAGCTTCAATAGCCTCCTCGTGACCTTTGATTTCCTTTTCCAAATTCGTTATCCGTGAGTCGTTGAGATTGGGATAGAGAAGCTGATACAAAGCTAACCACCGGTCTGTTTTTTCAGGTATTGATCCCGGTGGTTCTCTATCTTGTTAGTTAGGTCGTCGATTTTGTCGTAGAAGGGTTTGCGTTTGGCGTAGTAGGCTTGGTCGATGCCCTTTCGTCAATCGCCTCCCCTTGTCTGATTGTTTTGATTCTCGAATCGTATTGCTCTAGGCAACTGTTAAATGCGCCCGGCGGGAAGGGCGGAAGAACAACTTCTCGCTGCGGCGGTGGCGGCGGCAAGTCTGGCAATTCGGGGATTTCGGCCGACGGCCCGGTGGTTTGGGTTGTCAAGGCAACTGCGATTATTGTTGTAACCGCGAGGATTGCCGTTTTTCCACTAATCGGGGACTTGGAGGTCGCCGATTTTACCACTGCTTTGCATTGAACGCTGTTCGATTGGGCTACGCGAGCCAATCAGTCCCAATAAAAAGAGAGTTTCTTCATGTCTCGTTAATCTTTAATGTCTATGTCGTCTCGGTTCTCGCCCGTCAGGCCTAGTCACTAACTACCTGTCGGAAAAACACGAAGAACTCCGCCTGTTTGCCGAAGCAACAGGGAAAGAGTGTACGTTCCTCCCAAGTCCAACCATCAAACTAGGACATCTGAGTGGGAGATCCGATTCTCACGGAATCTCACGGCAGATAGGCAGTGACTGGAAGAGAGCAAATCACAAAGCAACTTCGAGCGCAAGTCTTTTCCTCGAACTTTTTGTCTTTTTGTCGAGTTTAAGGAAAATTCTGTCTTTGAGTTTGTTTTGCCGCGCTTTTTTGGCAGGCAAGAGCGGATGATGTGCAGTTCCCAATCTATCGGCAAGCTTGGGAAACAAGCGAAGTTTGCAGGGAGCTGGTTTGGTTCTGAGCGCGGAGGCAAGGATTGTTTCGCTGTGGGGCTCATTTTTTTGAGGTTGAATGGCAAGGTGGCGATTCTCTCGTTTGCGAATGAATGGAACGAGTCGTCGTCCTTTTCTTTTTTGGAAATGCGGATGAGGTTTTTCGTGATTTTTGAAGCGGAAGAGGTTATTATCGAAATCATGATTTGGTTAATTGCGATTTTGTTGCTGGCGATTTTCGCCGGCATGGGCTTTTTGAGAGGGGCAATTCAAATGGGGATTTCTTTGGCGGGGCTTTTTTTGGCGTTAGCGTTGGCGGTATGGTGGGCGCCGCCATTGCTTATTGACAGCAATGTCGGCGAATTTCACGGGAATGCCATCGGACGCCTTATTTTCGACACTTTCTTTGACGTTTTTCATCGGGTCGGGGTGTTCCTCCTGGTGAGTTTGGTTTTTTTGATTGTGGGGATTGTCGTTCATTTTAAGGTTCGTAAACACTTTCGGTTCAAGACGGACGAGGCGACGCAATCGATGTTTCGTCGTTTGAATAAACGGATCGGGGCGGCCTTCGGCTTGCTCATCGGGGTTGTTTATACGATTCTCGTCGGCGTTTTTCTTTATGGGCCGGGTTATCTCACTTACCAAGTGGCGACGAACAGCGATCCGGGCTGGCTTAATTTCATCAATAATACGCGGAAGTCTATGGAAGGCAGCGGCTTGGAAAAAATGGCCGCGAGTTTGGATCCTATGCCGACCAAGTTTTACGAAGTTTCGGATATTATCGGACTGTTCCATAAAAATCCTCTGTTAGAATCTCGATTCCGTAACTACCCCCCGTTTTTGAAGGCTTTGACCAAAGCAGAAGTCGAGGGGGCTACGGTTGTGGAGTTGGAGTCTTCGGAGTTCCGGAACCAGTTGGCTGAGCAGTCGAGTATTGTGCACTTGGCGGCGGCGGCGCTTGTCCTGTCAATCACCGATCTGGGGGAAGTTCTTTTGCAAGCGGATCTCCAAGACCTTCGAACTTTTCTTGAGAAAGGAGAGTCGCCGATTTACAGCGATGAAAAGATTCTGGGACGATGGCAGTTGGACGGCAATGCCACCATCAATCATATGAAAAGAACCAAGATTGGAATTGACGTGGCGGCCAGCTATGTTGACGGATCCGGCGCTGTGAAAGAGACCAGTGTAAAAATCAAATCCCGCGAATTTCGGCAGTTCAAGGAAGGAGTCATTGACGTTCTTTTGAACGAAGCCAAGCTGTTCGTTTTCCCAGACGACACACTGGTCTTTGTGCCGCCTAGGCCTCCTGAACCGGCCGTTGAAGAAGAGCCGGAGGTGGACGAATATGATAATCCTTACGCGGAATATGGCGCGCCCGGCTCTTACGGGGCTGGACAGTTCCAGAGAAGACCACAACCGGTTGCCCCCCCGCCGCAAAAGAGGGAGGAACCCAAAAACGGCAGTTGGAAACGACAAACTACGGGGCGGTATAAGATTCAGTTCGAAAATGCCGCTGTGGAAAACAGAGCTACTTTCAAATCAAGCCGGCTGATCATCAAGGATATGCATTCTTATCCTGTGCAACGTTCCGGCTCGTCTGCGGGCAAAGGGAATTTGGAGATCATCAAAGTGGATTTAATTTTCTCTCGAATCTATTAAAGCCGCTTTTCATCTTTTCGAAATCACCGCAACCAGAGAAGAATGCAAAAATAACTTACCCCAAAAGAAGAATGAGCGGTGAAGTAGAAGAGATGGTAGAAGTGAATAAAGAGGCAAAAATAGACGAGGGAACAAATGGCGAGAACGAAGCAACAACGGAATTGGAAAGGTTTAAAAATATTTGGTGAATGGAATTCCCGGGCCTGTGAAAATTGAATTCGGAATCGCAAACAATCGGTGAAGGGAAGTTGGAGAATTTGCACTAATAGAATCGACCAAATAAAACGAACATTCGGATTATTATTGTCTGTCGCAATGCTTTGCGGCGGGTGTGTGTCCATTAAAAAGCGGTCTGAATAAATGAATGAAGCGATGCAGTCGTGGATTGGTCGGACTGCGGATGAGCTGGTTGCGGCGTGGGGTCCGCCTGACAGAGTAACGAGTGACGAAGCTGGGGGGCGGATATTTATTTACGATTATTCTTTCACGCAAGTTTCGACATGGTCTTCCCATGTTGTTGGCAACACAATTCTCCATAATCCATCGAGAGCGTACAAGGTTCGGAGAAACAGAATGTTTAGAGTAAACCCTAATGGGATAATTTACCACTGGTCATGGCGTAGGTTATAGCGAAAGAGTAACAGTAAAAGAAAAAAAGGTAACAGATGGACGAAGAAGTAGAGAATATATTTGTTGGCAAAGAGTTGTTACAGTCGATAAGAGATGTTCGTGATCGTGCAACAAAAATAGAAACCAGCTTAAAACGCATTGAAATAAAGGTAGGAATAATGGTGTGGACTGCTAGTATTTCTATGGTTTTAGTCATCACAACTTTTGGTGTTTTGTTGCTTCCTTAATTGCAAATAATTATTCAAATCTGCAAACCACAGGTGAAGGGAAGTGAATGATTGGTGGAATGAGAATGGCGTCTGTTTGTAAGGCGGTTGCGGTTTCCAGTTTGTTTGGCAGGCACGAAGTAAGACGCACAGTGAGCATGGTTTGCGCTGTTTTTGCGGGCGTTGGAATTCAGCGATGGAAACCGGCTGGTTGTATGAGGCGGTTCGTGTCGAAGGGAAAAAGGACGGATCGTTCGTAGGAGGGCAGCAGCTGATGGTTGCGGAAAGTTGGGAACAGCGGCGGCGAGGGTTTGGTGGCAGTGGACTGTATGCTGGTCGTCGGGGTTCTCCAAGCGCGGGAGGAGAGCATTTCTCCCGCTCTCTCTAAACTGGGCAATGGAGAGGTTTCAGGTTGGACGGCGTTATAGAAGCGTTGCTCATCGACCAATAGCGTCGGAGAATGATTGTCCGGACTCCATGGAAGGGGCTGAAGCGAGCGCGGTTTTTCTTCATTCAAACCGAGTCCAAACAGGAGAAGCCCTATGGCGATGGCGCTGAAGGCGCAGGCAAGCGCCGCTTGGAAATCCAAAAGCTCGGCGATTCGGGAGCGCAAGCCGGGTTGGACGGCTCGCTCGGCTTCAATTTGATTGAGGATGCGGGAGGCTAGCTGTTCTTGATGTTCTTGGGAAGGTTCCCAGCGTTTCATCCGCAAGAGTTTTTGGAGCGTTTCAGACATTATTTCTTGAGATAATCTGACAGATAGGCCTGCAACTGCCGCCGAGCGTAAAAGAGTCTGGACCGCACGGTTCCCGTGTTGCAATCCATAATTTTTCCGATTTCGTCATGGGGCATTCCTTGGATATCGTGCAAAGTCACGACGAGCCTATGAACTTCAGACAATTTTTGCATGGCTTCGTTCAATTTCTCCTGCAGTTCTTTGAGTCGGATGTCTCGTCGAGGAGTATGTTCGGAGACAAACTCCCGGCCGATGCCGCGCCCTTCGTCGGCGGGATCGTTTTTACTCAGGCTCAGGTGATTGAACTTTCGGCGTCGTTGTTTGAGGAAGTTGAGCGTTTTGTTGACTGCAATTCGGTAAATCCAGGTGTAGAAGGCGGCGTCTCCTTTGAATGATTTCAACGCTTTGTAGGCTTTGATAAAGGTTTCTTGCGTGAGGTCGTCGGCGTCTTCCCGATTGAACGTCATGTGGTAAATGGTGGAGTAAACGCGGGATTGATGACGTCGAATGAGCTCGTCGAAGGCGGCGAGGTTGCCGTTGCGTGATTCTTGGACAAGGTCTTTCTCCGAATACTCCGCGCATTTGTTGAATGCTTTCGTTTCGGTGGAGGGGGGCGAAGGTGCGGTTGGCATCAGTCCGAATATTCTTTTTGGGGAATTTTTAGGGATATTTCGCCGACTTTCAATTCCAAAAAGTCGGACAGGTTATACAGCGCCGCAATCGAAGGGAATCGTTCCATAGCGTCTAAGCGGCAGCGAGAGCCGTTCAATATCGCGCGCACCACCTCGGCGCATTTTTCCAGAATGCGATGGCGATTCATCAGAGTCATTAACCAGTGAGTATAACACGGATCCCATTGGTTTAGTTGTGAAAGAATTCCATTTTTTTCGCTTTCCGCTACCTCTTCGAGCAAAATCAAAATGGGGAGAGTGTGTTTCCCTTGGATTAGGTCGGTTCCGGTCGATTTTCCCGCTACTTTCTCTGAGCTGAAAATATCCAAGCAATCATCGTAAATTTGGTACGCTGTCCCCAAGGCTAGTCCAAAATCTCGCAATGGTTTCGCAAATTCGGCGCTGGCTGTCCCGAATCGCGCGCCCAAATCGCAGGAAAGCCCGAAGAGTTCAGCGGTTTTCATCTCGATGACTCGCAGATATTCGTTTCGAGAAAGAGTTGGAACGCAGTTTAAAGTTTGCAGAATTTCTCCTGAACAAACTCGCTTGGTGGATTGGGCCACGGATTGACAGACCAACGTCGTGGAAAAAGAGGAGGCCAGCCGCAGAGCATGGGCAAAAAGGCAGTCGCCCAGTAGCACCGTCACGTCGTTTCCCAATCCTGCGGCGAGAGTAGGGCGATTTCTGCGAACTGCGGCCGCATCTAAGACGTCGTCGTGAACCAAGGTGGCCAAGTGGATCATTTCGATAATCGTGCCAATCTTCACCAAAGATCGTCTGTATCCCTGCTCCGCACCGCCGGCCAACCCAACGAGAAGGGGACGAAGACGCTTTCCGGGATTCGAGATCGCATAGCGGGCGGGCTCCAAAATCTCCGGCTCAAAAGTTTCGATTTGCTGCTGCAAGTTCGCTCCCACGTCGTTCAGAAATCTCTGACAAGAGTTCGCTAACTGGCGCCAAATCTCTGCCGAAGCAGTCGTTTCTCGATCTTGTAAAGCGGATTGCGTGAAGTTGGCCTTGCTGGCGGACATCAAAGCGGAATCTACGGCTCTCGCATTTTCAAGTCAAATGCTTACGGGATTTTGGGGACAAATGGCGCATGATCTCAAAGCCGTAAAATCCGTGCAATTCGGAAAATATCCGCCGGGAACGGGGGACGTGGTTTGGCTTGGCTTTCGACATTCGGTTTGGCATAATTCTTTGTCTGCCTTTTGGCGGTTGGATGTTGTGAAGAATATTTTGGTGACAGGGGGTGCGGGTTTCATCGGGTCGAATTTGGTTTTGGCTCTCCAGAAGAAATTTCCTCATTCCCGAATCTCAGTGATTGATGATTTTCGGTCCGGGCATTTTTCCAATCTGTCGGGCTATCGAGGCGACATCATAGCCGCGGATATTTCTCGTCTGGATTTTGGAAAACAATTTCAAGAGATGACCTTTGACGCCATCTTTCATCAAGCCTCCATTACGGACACCACCGTTTCTGATCAGCGACTGCAAGTGCATGACAACGTGGAGGGATTTCGCCGGGTTTTGGATTTTGCAGCGTCGCATCATGCGCCCGTAGTCTACGCATCTTCGGCTGCCACTTATGGAACCGGCCGGATGATAATGGAAGAGGAAATGTTTCTCAACCCGGCCAATGTTTACGCCTTCAGCAAGGTGCAAATGGATAATCTTGCCCGAATTTATACGGCGCGGCACTTGGCCTGGCGGATCGTCGGCCTCCGTTATTTCAACGTCTACGGTCTGCGAGAATCTCATAAAAAGACCTGCGCCAGCATGATCTACCAACTGTATTGTCAGATGAAGGCGGGGAAACGTCCCCGAGTGTTTGCGGACGGTCGACAGAAGCGCGACTTTGTTTTTATTGACGATGTGGTGGAACTAACGATTCGAGCGGCGGCGGCGTCCAAAAGCCAAGTCTATAACTGCGGCAGCGGCGTCGCTTTTTCCTTCAACGAAGTGATCCGGACGCTCAACCGCGCATTGGACACAGATCTTGCCCCAGAGTATTTTGAGAATCCATATGACTTTTACCAATCTTATACTCAAGCCAATATGGAGCGGGCAAAAAAGGAGTTGGGATTTGCGCCGATGTACCCGCCTGAGAAGGGAATTGGCGAATATGTGAGGCGTTTGCAGGCAATCGCTTGAATTTTGCGCATTGTTAGCGGCCCGATTTGGGAGAAAAATAAATATGAAGAAAAGAGAGAAAATTCGATCTTATAACCAGAAAAGCATATTGTAGGTGCTTACCTCAAAAGTATTAGTCTTGATAGAAAAGAAAGAGTGATTGTATTGTAATTGGCCGCAAGGATGGCCGGCGAGTTTGCATAGGAAAAAAGCAGGCAAAGTGGAAGAAGCGCACCCTGGAAAACAAATTTGTAAAATGAAAAATGTCCTCGATTATCTAAGTCGCCATCAAAAGCGTTTTGTGCAAGAACTTTGCGAGTTTATCGCCATTCCCAGCGTTTCCGCTCAGTCTGAGCGCCGGGAGGATTTGCAGCGGGCATCCGATTGGCTGGCGCAACATTGCCAAAACATCGGCCTCCGTGTAAAACTGCATACGACGCCCGGCAATCCGATAGTTGTTGCCACTACTCGGAAAAGCCGAAAAGAAAACCTCCCTCACTATTTGGTTTACGGTCACTACGACGTGCAACCCGAAGAGCCACTACACCTTTGGAACACGCCGCCCTTCCATCCCGTGGTCCAAGGAGACTCTTTGTTTGGCCGCGGGGCGAGCGACAACAAGGGACAACATTTTGCGCACTTGAAGGCCGTCGAAGCGTATCTGGAGACCAATACGCCTTTGCCCTGCGACGTCACTTTTTTGTTGGAGGGAGAGGAAGAGGTGGGGAGCGCGCATTTGGGAACTTTCTTGCGGTCGCAACGGAAAAACTTGGCGGCGGACGGTGTCGTGATTTCCGACAACGGAATGCCGAGTTTGGAGCATCCGGCGCTGACCTACGGCTTGCGGGGTGTGGCAGCTTGCGAGATTCGCCTTGTGGGTCCGAATCGGGACTTGCATTCGGGAATTTACGGCGGGGCTGTGGAAAATCCGGCTATGGCGCTTTGTCGGCTTCTGGGCTCGTTGCGCCGTTCCAATGGCCGAATTGCCATACCGGGATTTTACGACGGAGTGAAGCCGTTGACGCGATCCGAGCGGCGGCAACTGGCTTGTTATCCGGAGTCTGACGCCTCGTTGAGACGGCACTTGGGCGTTCGGGAACTTTTTGGCGAGAAAGGGTTCACCGCTATTGAACGGCGAACGGCTCGGCCGACGCTGGAGATCAACGGTTTGACCAGCGGGTATCAAGGCGAAGGCAGCAAGACTATCGTTCCTTCTCAAGCAAGCGCCAAGCTGACCTGCCGATTGGTTCCCCATCAGAAACCGAAACAGGTGTTGCGAGCGGTGGAGAAACACTTGCGAAAACTCTGTTCCCAATCGGTCAAACTGATTTTCGAGCCGGGGCATTCGGGGGAAGCCTACTTGACTGATCCGAATGGACTCCAAGCGGGGGCGGCGCAAAGGGCGTTGAAGCGGGCCTTTGGCCGGGAGCCGATTCTAATGCGCGAAGGAGGCTCCATTCCTATCGTTACCGAGTTCAAGCAAATTCTGAAAATCGACACCTTGCTCCTTGGACTGGGGTTGCCGGAAGACAACGTTCACTCTCCCAATGAAAAGGTGAGTTTGACCGCCTTGCGAAAGGGCATGGACATGAGCGCTTGGCTTTGGCAGGAATTAGGCGCGTTATGAGGCCGCCGGTTGGGGGAGAGCGGTTCTCTTTCTTCCCGTTAGGCAGTCTGCAAACTGGGTTTCCGCAATGGCGTCGAAACTCCTAATCAAAGAAATTTATTCGAGCATTCAAGGCGAAAGCACTTGGGCGGGGTGGCCGTGCGTCTTTGTTCGTCTGGCGGGGTGCGACTTGCGGTGTTCTTATTGCGATTCGGCTTATTCCTTTCACGGCGGAAGACTGATGACGGTGGAATCCGTGGTGGAAGAAGTGCTTCGCTTCGCCGAATGCTACCCGAATGCTCGACAGCAAGGAGGGCGATTGCCTTTGGTGGAAGTCACCGGCGGGGAGCCTTTGTTGCAGGCGCCGATTCATCCGCTAATGCGAGGTTTGTGCGATTTGGGCTTTGCGGTCTTGCTGGAAACAAGCGGCGCGCATTCTATTGAAGGGATGGACTTGCGGGTTTGCCGCATTGTCGATCTAAAATGTCCGAGCAGCGGAGAATCCGATCGAATTCTTTGGGAAAACATCTCGGCGTTGCGGCGCACGGACGAAGTGAAATTTGTCATCGGCTCCCGCCAAGATTACGAGTGGGCAAAGGCAGTCGAAAAGCGCTATCGACTGGCCGCTGTTTGCCCGGTTTTGTTCTCCGCCGTTGCGCCGCTGACGCCGCAGCAGGCGAGTCCTTTGTTGAAATCCGCGCCGCCCGGCCACACTCCATTGTCCCGCCGAGAGTTGGCGGAGAGCATTCTTCGCGACAAACTGCCGGTGCGGTTTCAATTGCAGATGCACAAGTTCGTCTGGCCGCCGGAGAGGACGGGAGTGTAGTTCTATGTCTTGTTTGCGGCGTCAGGAAACTTTGGATTGGCTACGGAAGTATGAATCCCAAAATGTCACTTGGCTGCCGGAAGGAAGCGCTTGGCCGATTGTTTGGGAGCGGGCCCAAGGGATGCAAGTATGGGACTGCGACGGAAAGGAGTATTTGGATTTTACAGCGGCGTTTGGGGTAGCGGCAGCGGGGCATGCGCCTTCGCCGGTTGTGCGGGCCGGGCAAGCGCAAATGGAAACGCTGTTGCACGCTATGGGCGACGTGCATCCGCATTCCGGCAAAGCCCGGTTGGCAAAACGCTTGAGCGAACTGACTTGGGAACGTTGGAGCGGCGGAAGCCAAAGGGCAAAGGTGATTTTTTGCAATTCGGGCTTCGAGGCGGTCGAGGCGGCCATGAAAAGCGCATGCCAGATTTCCGGCCGGGAAAGGATTATTTGCTTTCAAGGCGCCTATCACGGCTTGGGTTACGGAGCGCTAGTCGCCACGGAGCGCGATTATTTTCGCGGCCGCTTTGGCAAGCAGTTAGCCGAGTTTGCCGACGTCGTGCGCTTTCCTCGTTGCGAGGAGGAAATTGTTTCGCTGCGGGAGAAACTCGTTGCCAAGTTCGAATCGGGAAAAGTCGGCGCCATTCTGGCCGAACCGATTCAGGGACGCGGCGGCATGAACGTTCCCCCCTTTGGCTTTTTGCCCTTGCTGCGAGAAGTCTGCGATCAATTTGACGCTTGTCTCATCTTGGACGAAATCTACACCGGATTTGGGCGGACGGGAAAGTGGTTTGCAAGCGAGCATGAAGGCGTCGCGCCGGATTTTTTATGCGTCGGCAAGGCGTTGACCGGCGGATTTCCCCTTTCGGCTTGCGTGGGACGCAGTGATCTGATGGATGCGGCTTGGCCGAAGAGCGAGGGCGAGGCGATCCATACCAGCACTTATTTGGGGCATCCCGTAGGCTGCGCTATGGCACTGGCGCAGTTGGATCGAATCGAGGAACGCGGACTTGTCGAACGGAGCGACTGTGCAGGCAGGGAGTTGCGGGAGGCCTTGCAGGCGGCGTTTGGCGAGGCGGGCCGGCGAGTTCTCATCCGCGGCCGCGGCTTGATGATCGGAGTGGAGTTCAGAGACATCCCCGACCGGCCGGATGCAAAAATGGCTTCGGACTTGATCCGGGCAATGTTGGAAAATGGCTTCCTTTTGTTGCCCAGCGGCGAGTTGGGAAACGTAATCGGAATCACCCCGCCGCTCATCATCACCTCGCCGCAAATACACGACTTTGCGTCTTGTTTCGGACGCTTGTATTTTGAGCGCAAAACGCGATGACGATAACCGAAATGCGCCGGATTCTCGCCGAGTCCGGGATTCAGTTGACCAAGTCTTTGGGTCAAAACTTTCTCCACGACGCCAATCAACTGCGTCGGATTGTCAATATGGCGGAGTTGTCGGAAGAGGATTCAGTGCTGGAAGTGGGGCCGGGTCTCGGCCCTTTGACCAAGCTTCTCCTTGCTCGTTCCGGCCGCGTGCTGGCTATCGAAAAAGACAGGCGATTGGCGCGTTGGTTGCAAAAAAGCTTTGCCGACGCGCCCTCCTTGGAATTGGTGCATGGCGACGCATTGGATTATCTCCGGCGGGTGAAAGGCCGAGATTGGAGCGAGTGGAAGATGGTGGCCAATTTGCCTTATTCAGTCGGATCGCCCATTTTGGTGGAGTGGGCTTTGGCGGAACCCAAGCCGGCGATGATGGTCGTTACCTTGCAGTGGGAAGTCGTCAATCGTATCCGGGCAACTGCAGGCAGCCGCGATTACGGGGTTCTCTCCCTGCTTCTTCAAGCGGGGCACGTTCCCGTCGGCTCTTTCCGGGTGCCGGCGGCTTGCTTCTTCCCTCAACCGGAAGTAGCCTCCGCCTGCATCGCCTTGAAGCGTCGGCGCGATCCTTTGTTGGCCGGGCCTGACTTCCAACGTTTCGTCCAGTTAGTTAAAGCCGGATTCCGCCAACGGCGAAAAATCATGCTCAATCTCCTAAAAACTCATTGGCCAGAACCCTTGTTGCGGGAATGTTTTGCGGCTCAGGGAATTGACTTTCTAGCGCGTTCGGAATCGGTGACTTTGGAACAATTCGCGGGATTGGCGCAAATGCTCCCCCACGGCCGTGCTTTTGCGGCGCCGCAAAACACCCTGAACCCAGACTATGCCCAGCGAGATGGAAGAAATTTTCGACGTGGTGAACGAACGGAATGAAGTGATCGGACGGCGTCCTCGCTCCGAAATTCACCGCCTCCGATTGATGCATCGAGCGGTTCACGTCTTCGTCTTCAACGACGCCGGGCATTTGTTCCTGCAAAAACGCTCTCCGTTGAAAGACTGTTTTCCGGGAAAGTGGGACTCTTCCGCCTCCGGACATCTGGACGCCGGAGAATCTTACGATGCCGGCGCCGTGCGGGAAGTCCGAGAAGAAATCGGATTAATCCTAAACGCCGTCCCCGAAAGGCTCTTTGAAATTACCGCCTGCCCGGAAACCGGCCAAGAATTCGTTTGGGTATATCGCTGCCGTTCCAACGGCCCTTTCCGCCTGCGGGAAGAAGAAGTTTCCGATGGCCGCTGGCATTCGCCCGCCGAAGTGGAGCAATGGTCTGCCCGCTCTCCCGATGATTTTGCCAGCGGATTTCTGCTGGTGTGGCAACGTTATCGGTCATTCTTAAAAACCTCGGGTTGATGAAATTCAAATGGAATGCCTGCTGGGAATAGACTTAGGAGGTTCCAGCGTCAAAGCCGCAGTCCTTTCCCCAGAAGGAAGGCGGATTTTGACGCGGCGGGCGGCCTTTGAAGATGCTCCCTTGGAATGGGGGCGGTGCGTCCGATCGCTCGTGGCGGAAATCGAATCTTCACTCGGTCGTCCGGCTGGTAGCATTGGCCTCGCCGCTCCTGGCTTGGCTTCTCCATCCGGCCGTTCCATTCGGCACATGCCGGGGCGTTTACGCGGATTAGAAAACCTAGATTGGACGGATTATCTCAAACGAAACCATCCCGTTTGGGTAATGAACGACGCGCAGGCCGCACTAGCCGGCGAAGCCCGGCTGGGCGCGGCCGGGAATGTTCGAAACATTCTCTTTCTCACCTTAGGCACCGGCGTTGGCGGAGCCGCAATGGTCGACGGACACATCTTGCGCGGCGCCGTAGGACGGGCAGGCCACGCCGGACACATTTGCCTTAATCCAAACGGCGCGCCAGACATCTGCCGCACTCCGGGCAGCTTGGAATCGGCCATCGGCAACTGCACCATCCACCAGCGCACCGGCGGAAAATTCAAAACCACGAGCGCGCTGCTCGCCGCAGCGCGAACCGGCGACCCAATAGCGGCCGCCGCGTGGAGCGAATCCCTCCGAAACCTTGCTTGCGGCCTTGTCTCGCTTGTCAACGTTCTCGACCCGGAAACCATCATCATCGGCGGCGGCATCGCTCGCGCAGGCGGCGATCTATTCAAACCTCTCCAAAAATTCATGGACGAGTTAGAATGGATCATTCCCGGACACCGCGTTTCAATCCAACCCGCCCGTTTGGGAGAAATGGCCGGCGCATGCGGCGCGGCAATCACCGCTTTTCAGCAAAGAAAAACCAACAGTGCTTGATTCAGAAGAAAGTTTTTTCGCAGCGCATCAGGACGTTCGGACTTCTCCAAACCCAGAAGCCGCGCCGCCAAGCAAAGCCGTCGCCCGAATTCCCATGCGAAATCGCCAAGACGCCATGGATTGCAGCTTGGCACTCGCCAGCCAAGAAATCATCTGCGAAATCAGCCGGCAGGAAACAGCGCCCCGCTACCAACTGACGGTCGCCGAAGCCGACTATCTCCGCGCGCTGGACACCATCCGCCGTTTCCGCGAAGAAAACCGCCACTGGCCTTGGCGACGGCCGTTAGCAAAAGCGAAGTTGGACTTCTGCTGGCAAAGTTTGACTTGCTGTCTGGCGCTCGGCGCCTTCGGCTACCTGCCCCAAATTCGTCCCGCAGTTTTGACAAACGGAATCCTCGACAGCTCCCTAGTCTTTGAAGGCGAATGGTGGCGCCCCATCACCGCAACCATGCTCCACCGCGACATCGCCCACCTCTTCTCCAACCTTTCCGCCGGCTTCGTCTTCTTCGGTCTCGCAATGGGACGCTACGGCGCCGGAATCGGCCTGCTCGCCATTCTGTTGACCGGCATAGCGGGCAACCTTTTCGGCTTAGCCTTCCACCCAGAACCCTACCTCGGACTAGGATCTTCCGGCGCCGTTATGGGCGCTCTTGGAATGCTCGGCCCTCACGCCGCAGGCTTGCTTCGGCAAGACAAACAAGCCTGGCGCATCCTGCTCGGAGGACTGATGTCGGTCGTCATGCTCTTCGTCCTCTTCGGCCTCTCCCCAGACAGCGACGTCATCGCCCACCTTGGAGGCTTCCTCACCGGCGTCGCCATAGGCACTGCGCTTGGCCTCGTTCCAGAAACCGAATGCAAAAAAAACCACTGGAACCTCCTCGGCCACATCGCCGCCCTCGCCATCCTCCTTTACGCTTGGACTTCAGCCCTCTCCCAAAAATAACGCCCCGCCCAAGCCCTCTCCCATGCCTCGCAAAACAAAAAACAAACCCAAACTTTCCCCTTGCTTCCTCTGTAAAACCCAACAAACCATCCATCCAACAACAATCCTGCCACGCCAAAACCATCGCCTCTCGACTGCCGCCAACTCCCCAAAAATCCAAAAAAATAGCCGCGCCCGCAAAAAAATCGAAAAAAGATTGACGCCGCCGGAATTTGCGGCCAAACTTCGCCAAAAGTTTTTCCGTAAAGTAGAATGAACCCGCATTCTAAAGAATGCATGAAGAGAAGACTCCAAACGCACTCAACAACGCCGCCGATACCGCGAGTGAACGCACGTCCCTCCCCGTAAAACTAACAAGCTTCCTTTTCCGTCTTCTCCTAGGAACCGCTCTCGCCCTCCTCCTGCTCTTCTTTCTTCCGCCAACTCCGGCCACAGCGCAAACTACGCCGCCCCAAGAAGAACTCGTCAACAGCACAAATTCCATCCTTCACGGCAGAACCAAAAAAGTCGCCGACGTCATTTTGTCAAAGTTGCCAGGGGGAATCACCCGATACGAAGAAGTCACCGAACTCAACCAACTTCACCTAATCCAGGAACTGCGCCTTCAAAATAGAAATCTGACTTCCTTGTCCGCCAGCGTCTTCAGCAAACTCGGTTCATCGACAGAAATTTATCTCTATCACAATCGGCTCACTTCCTTGCCAGCCAACGACTTTGGGACTCTCCAAAATCTGACTACTCTGCAAATCTGGAACAACCAACTCACCAACTTGCCTGCCGGAATCTTCGACGGCCTGAAAAACTTGAAGTTTTTTGTTGCTTCACTTCAACAAACTGAACCACTTGCTGTCTGGGATATTTGACGAACTCGGCAACCTAACATCTATCAATCTCCACAACCGACAGGGCACATTGCCAGACAATATCTTTGACAATCTGGGAAAATTAAACGCTCTTACTCTTTCCCAAAATCGGTTGACTGACTTGCCGTCAAGAGGCTTGAATAGTATGCCACTGCTACAGTAACTTTACCTAGTCAACAACAGACTGACCGCACTGTGGCCACATACCTTTTTGAATCTCAACAATCTTAAATATTTGGCTGTTTCCCGAAACCTATTGACTTCCTTGCCCCCCAGAATCTTTGACTGGCTCTCCAATCTGGAATACCTTTACCTTTGAGATAACCACCCGTCTGATTTTCCTGATGGACTCTTTGCAGATCTCACCAAGATGAAAGAGTTGTACCTTAACCGAAACCGTTTCACTTTGAAATCTTTCGGACAAGAGGCTTTCTCGTCGTTCACCAACACTGCAAAACTATATCTTGGTAACAACCAACTGGATTCTTCTAACAGCCGAGCGTTATCATCCTTGACTACTCTAGAAGAACTGGAGCTGAACAACAACCAGCTGACTGGATTGTCCCGTAATTTTTTCTATTGTTAGCCAACTTGCATAAGCTGTATTTCATGAAAATCTTCTGGAGGAATTGCCCTTCAGCATTTTTCGGAATCTCCAATCTTTGGAAACGCTGTCGCTGTATTGGAATCATCTGACCGGTGAAACCGTGCCGCCGCCAATAGGATTTAGGACTCTCGTAAGTCTGCAGGATCTGTACCTTCGTGGTAACCGATTTTCCACGAATTATCTGGGCAACTTAGAGGACTGGTACGAAGAAAACCAGGAAGATAGGACTGTTCCAAGTATTCACTTTGACGAACGGCAACAATTTGTTGAGGCTGCTCCTGATAGTCAAGTTTCGGTATCCGAGAACGGGGCGGGCGGCGTTCACAATTGAGTTGCCAGATGGTCAGGATCCGTCGGCGCCGGTGTTGTGGAGAACGGAGGACGGCACGGTGAAGGCGGGGGAAAACTATGAATTCAGAGGAGGCACATTGACTTGGGAAGGCGAACAACACCAACAACTTGGCGAAAGGGATTTTAATTCCGCTGATAGACAACGGGCTTGACGAACCGGAGGAAACTTTCAAAGTGATTTTGAGCAATCCAATTTATGTGCAATTTGACCCGGAATTAACAAATGAGAGAGGAGAGATGGAGTTGACCGTCACAATCCAAGATGACGACAAACCGTCTGGTCTTTGGTTTCCGCCTACGGCGGAAGTGAAGGAGGGAAATCCTGAGGAAACCGCCCAAGTAGCCGTGGTCTTTTTTATATTGCGCGAAGCCTATGGGCAAGCGGTCAGCGTGGATTATGCGACTTCGGATGGCTCGGCTACACAAGAGCAAGATTATCGGAGAGTCTCAGGCACATTGACTTGGCCGGCTGGGGACATTTCGGAGAGGTACATTGCTGTGCCGATTTTAGGGGGTTACAGAGACGAGCAGAAGGAGCGGGTGGAAGTCAGCGAGGGCGGAGAGGCGATTTATCGGGTTCGCGGCGCCAATTGGTCGCGGGGTGGACATGATAGTAAACTTGTGCTCGACGCATCCGCAGTTGACGGTGGAACCGGCGCGGTTGGTTTTTGCGACGACGAACTGGCTGAACTTTCACTCCGTCACCATAAGCGCGACAGAGGAAGCGGCCGATCACAGCGAGTCTGTCGCCATTATGCATTCGATTCCGGCGACGACGGATTTTGCGGGGATAGACAACGCCGGGATGATGCGGGTTGGCTTGGCGCATACTTATGTGCCGGAGCCGGAACCGGAGCCTACATTGGATGGCTTGGTTGTGGATCTGTCCAGTGCCGGGCAAGATTTGGATGGGCGGCGCATGCTTTTGACGCTAAATGGCAAAGGATTGTGGCAGGGCCGGGAAACGCCTCCGAATACGGATTCCTCTATGGATTATGGAAGCGAGCGGATACGCGGCAGTCGGCACAGCAGCTTGGAAAGGGCGGACAAACTTTGGCTTTTGGCTTTCCCTGCCGGTAATCCTTTGGCTGGCATCAGGCGAGCATTAGAAGACGAAGCCCAATATCTTCCGCTGGAAACGCCGATTCCGATGCGGGTGGATCGCGGCCCGGCCATCGAGTTTTCCATTATAGTGCTGTATTTGGATAACATTCCCGAGACGGCGTTTGGAGAGGATCGGATTGCTTTGGTGACCAGCGTCAGCGATACGGGCGAAGGTTGGCCGGCCGGCATAATCTTTACTTACGAACCGGGAACGGCCAGCGCGCTATCGCTCAGCGAAGCGTTGGACTCTCGTTATGACGACTTCTTCCTGCCTGGCGAGTATCGGTTTGAGAGAGGCTCGCTGGCCGGAGTTCTGCAAGTGGCGGTTGCTCCGACCGATTATGACCAAGACGACGACGGCTTGATTGAGGTTAGCAACCTAGCGCAACTGAACGCCATCCGGTTTGATTTGAACGGCGACGGCCAACCGGACCAAGAAGCATTCGCTAACGCTTACAGCCAAGCCTTTCCCAGCGCCATTGCCAACATGGGCATTCCCAACAACGCCCCAGCCCAAGGCTACGAACTCACCAGCGATCTTGACTTCGATACCAACCACAACGGCCACGCCGAGGAAGCAGACGCCTTTTGGAACAAGGGCCACGGCTGGCAGTCCATCGGCCTGTTCGCCCACCCCTTCCAAGCCGTGTTAAAAGGCAACGAACATAAGATTGTCGGCTTGTTCCAAGACCAGAGCGATGCTTCCCGGTTTGCCGGGAAACCCAGTGGCTTGTTTGGAGCTATTGGCAATCGCGGGCAAGTGGTTGGCTTAGGATTAGAAGAGGTGGATATAAAAGGTGTGAACTGGGTCGGCGCCATCGCCGGGTTGAGTCAAGGAAGCATCAGCCATTGTTCGGTGAGCGGGCAAGTGGTGGGCTCGAACAGCGTCGGCGGCCTAGTTGGACATAACTTTGGGAACATTGCGCACAGCTTCGTCAACGCAGAAGTGAGCGGCGTTATCGGCGTTAGCGTCTTCGTGGGGTGGAATGTTGGTGGTTCTATCGAGTCCAGTTCGGCGCAAGGGAGAGTGAATGGCGCAACCAGTGCCGGCGACTTAGTCGGTTTAGGAACCCCGGCTCGCTAAAGACCGGTTGTGCGCAAGGACAAAGCGGAAAGCGCAACCTTAGCCGGCGGAGTAGTTGGGTATCAATCCCACTATCGGCATCATTGGGCAGAGTTATGCGGTGGTGGAAGTGAGCGGGTCAGCTCATGTTGGTTGGTTAGTAGGAAGCAGTTATGGCGAGAGCGAAGGCCGCGGGCAAGAAGAGGCGCCTAGCCAAACAACCCAGCGCCGGGCAAAATGTGTTAGGCTATGAGGGAATCTTGGAAACTTGGAAAGTAGCTTGGGATGGGGACGGTCAAGCTAACTTCCATAGCGACAACCTCCCCTCCCCCCAAGAGTTCGACCACCAACACCAACACTAACGCTAACGCAGAATCGCTAGGGAAGGTATGAGGCTAATGAAGTTTGGAATCCAACACTGTTTCCAAGCTCCCCCGCTTGTTATTGATGCCTCCTCCGCCCAAACTTCCAACTACTCTTTGCTAAATAGACTCTCAACACACCGTCAATAATTTGCCAAAAGGGACATTAACTGCCGAATTCTTTTTGTCAAAGGCTCAGCGGGGCGGCATAATCTAACAGCCCAGCGTCCCAGCGCAAAATGCCAAGGAGAGATGTGTTTTCGAACTTCGGTTCCGATTTGATCGGCGTATTTGGGGGCTGAGGCGCGGACATTTTGTTGTTTTACTGCGGAACGGGCGGCGAACATGCACTTGAGTTTTTGCCGCCGAATTGCGCGAGCAATGGTGTTTTCCGGGATCATCTCTGATATGAGTTTCATGGCGCGCCATTCGTCGATTACCCAAGAGTGGATATTCTTTTTGTTGGATGCGGTGGCATTGTCGTTATGTTGTCGTATTTGGCTCAGTCTGCGCTCGGTTTTCCAAATCGCCGGCGCAATCGAAGCTAACTCTGCATAAAAAATGACATCCGCAACATGGGGGTAATTGTTGCGAAAGCGGAGTGGAATGGTTTGGCTATTCGTTTTGAGGACGAGCGATCCACAACCGATGGAATTCAATTCGCATTGTTGGATCAGAAATTTTTTGCGAGGCAGTCGAATGAAGGGAGGGGAGGGGGAGGGGGGCGCGATTTTCTCAATCGGTTGGCCGTTCTCATCGATCCATTCAAAGTTGGAATAGGCAAAAGAGAGTTGCGGCTCCTTTTCGAGAGTGGAAACTAGGGCGTGAAGGAAGGGCGGTTGGACTAAGTCGTCGGCATGCAAAAGGTGGAGGTAGTTGGTTTCTGAAGCGAATTCTAAGGAACGGTTCATGTTGGGAAATAACCCTAAGTTCTTTTCGTTTTGAATTAGGTTGCATTGGATTGGCTGGTAGCTGCGCACAAGGTCGCAGGTGCCGTCTGTTGAACCGTCGTCTAAGACGATCACGCAGTCCGGAGGTCGCGTCTGTTTTGCTAAAGAGTCCAATGTGTGCCGAAGGTAGTTTACGCCATTGTAGACGGGAATGACGGTGGTGACTTCGGTTGGCATTTTGTTTTTCGGATTGTTTGGCTGGATTTTCAACCTTGATAACGTAAGATTGGCAAAGCCCCTTCGCATTTAGAACGTCGATTCACAGCAGGGTGAGGAAAGTGCGGTTGCTTCCAAAAACTATACAACCAAAGCGCCATTCTTCCCACCCAAAAATGCGGAAAGGGAATGAGTTTCTTTGTCATAGCCATCATTCGGCCAGCTTCGGATGGACAGGTGTTTTGAATTTCTTTCCGTTTTATTGTGGAGCGGACGGCAAATAAACATTTGAGTTTTTGGCATCGAATAAATCGAGATACTGGATTTTCGGGGATCATATCCGCCATGTATTTCATAGCGCGCCATTCATCGGTTATTGTTCTATCCGCGTCTAATGACATCGAGGATCCATAGCTGCCCGCGTGGGAACGGCAAAACACAAGAGCTTGATTCGTCATCCGAATCACCGGATCGTGCTTAGACCATCCTGCATTGAATACATGGTTTGCCCAAGTGGGAGATTTGTCCATAGGAAACCGACAGGGAAGCGGATTGTAATTGGATTTGGTCATTAATCCAATAAAGTTCATAGGTAATATTTCACAAACTTTTCGCAGGTATTGTTTTCGGGACAACATGGTGAAGGAAGCTCTTTCGTCGCCCATCACTTTGATTATTTTGCCTCGTTCATTGATTAGATCGTATTTGCACTAGGCGGTGGAGAATGTAGGGTCTCCTTCCCCAATGGAAACTGTATTGTAGATGAATGTGGGTTTGAGCATGTCGTCGGAGGCATAGAATATGAAAATATTCGGTTTCCATAGCGAATTCTAGGACGCGGTTCAAATTGGAATACGCTCCGAGATTCCGTTCATTCACGATCAAATTGTAGCGAATTTTTATCGTAGTTGCGAACGACGTCGCAGGTGTTGTCTGTCGAACAATCATCGACGATGATGACTCGGTCCGGCGGACGCAACTGTGATGCCAAAGAGTCGAAGGCGGCCACTATGAATTTTGTCTCGTTGTAAGCGGGCATGACGGTGGTCACTTTTCGTTTCATTTTATTCGGATTCGTTGGATGGGCGCGATGGAAGAAAGCCTTCGCTGTGTTTTGGGTTTTGTCAGACGATTGCTTTGCAATAAAACATCTTGCGACCGGAAATGTGGAGCGGATGGTTTTGTCTGTTGAGGGTTCGGATGGGAACGTCCAAGCCGCATGGGATGATGGTTGTGGTGCTTTTGGCGGGCGGTTTAGGGTTTGAGCAGTTCTGTCATGGCCGCGATGAATTGATCCACGTATTCGGCTTGGGAGGATTCTCCCATGAGACCGACGCGCCAGATTTTATCTTTCAAGGGGCCGAGTCCGCCGCCGATTTCGATGCCGTATTTAAGGAGCAGTTTTTGCCGCACTTCCGACTCGCTGACGCCGTCTGGCACGGAAATGGCGTTTAGTTGCCAGAGTTGGTGTCCCGGTTGGGAGGCGAGGCCGAGTCCGAGTCTGGCAAGGCTGGCTTTCAAGCGTTCGTGGTTTTCTTGGTGGCGCTTCCATCGAGCTTCCAGTCCTTCGTTCAAGACAACGCGGAGCGCTTCGTAGAGCGCGTAGTTCATCGAGATGGGCGCGGTGTGGTGATAGGTGCGTTCTTGTCCCCAGTAGTTGGCGAGGAGGTTGACGTCCAAATACCAGCTTTGCGCTTTTGTCTTGCGTTGCGTCGCTACTTTCATCGCCGCCGGACTGAGCGATACTGGCGCCAGTCCCGGCGGACAGCTTAGGCATTTTTGGGTGCCGCTATAAACAGCGTCGATTTGCCATTCGTCCACTTTGACGGGGCAACCGCCCAATGAAGTGACGGCGTCGACCATAAGGAGGGCGCCGGCTTCGTGGGCGATGCGCGAGATGTCTTCGATGGGGGTTAGCACGCCGGTCGAGGTTTCCGCATGGACGATGGCGACGATTTTCGGCTTGGTTTCTTTGACAGCCGCTTCCATTGCGTCGGGCGGAATGGCTTCCCCCCAAGGAGCGTCTACACGGCGAACAACGGCGCCGCAGCGCTCGGCCACGTCGCACATACGCTGGCCGAAGAGCCCGTTGACGCCAATCACGACGGAGTCGCCCGGCTCGATGAGGTTGACAAAGCAGAACTCCATGCCGGCGCTCCCGGTGCCGCTCACGGGAAAGGTGATTTCGTTTTTGGTTTGGAAGACTTTGCGGAGCATATCCTGGATGTCTTCCATCATTCCGATAAAGGCAGTGTCCAGATGACTGACCAAAGGATCGGCCATAACCAGAAGCACGGTGGACGGAACGTTGCTGGGGCCGGGGCCTAGAAGCAAGTTGCTGGGGCCGCGCCCCATGATGACTCGCGAAGCGGAGGAGAAAAATGATGAATCCTGCATTGTTTGGAGAAAGATAGCGGAATGAGGCTGCGGCTGCAAATTGTAAATCGCGGAATGTTGCCGGCGGAGGAAACGCGTTCACGAGGCGCGAAAAGATTGCCAGCCCAGTTTCTTGACGCGGTCCAAAAGCACGGCGCCGAGAATTACCAGTCCGAAGACGACTTTTTGAGTGTAGCTTTCAACGCCGGTCAGGTTCATGCCGGTTTGGATTACGGCGATGATGAGGGCGCCGATCAACGTTCCCAGGATTCTGCCCTCGCCTCCGGCCAGGCTTGTGCCCCCGACCACCACGGCAGCGATGACGTGAAGTTCGTACATCAGTCCGTAAGTCGGAGAACCGCTTTGCAGCTTGGAGGCCGTGATGACGCCGCCCAATCCGGCAAGACAACCGCAGCAAGTATAAACGAAGACTAAAACCTTTTTTACAGGCACCCCGGAAAGTCGGGCGGCCACCAGGTTGCCTCCAGTAGCGTAAATATAGCGGCCAATCCTCATGTGCGTCATAACGACGTGGGCCATTGCGTAGAGCGTGAGCATCAAAAAGACAGCGTTCGGAACGCCGAGAAAGTCGGCGCCGCCGCCCAACCAATTGAAACTGGCCGGCAGTTGATAGATCGATTGGCCGTCGGCAATGATGAACGCCAGTCCGCTCCCCACCATCATCATCCCCAGCGTCACGATAAAGGGCGGGATGGCGAACTGCGTGATCATCAAGCCGGAAAATGCCCCGAGAAATCCGCAGCTCACAATGGCGGCCAGGCTGCAGGCAGTCATGGCAATGGCGGAGGACTCGACGGCGCCGCCAACTTCGCGGATGAGCCAAGTGCAAATCACCGCAGACAAAGCAATCAAACTGCCCACCGACAAATCAATGCCGGCGGTGATGATGACCATCGTCATCCCGATGGCAATGATGGCAATGACGGCAATCTGGTTGGCAATATTGAGCAGGTTGTCCTTCTTCAGAAAATTTGGCCAGTAATAGGAGCGAGGTTGGTGGATTTTGGCAGAGGCAGTGACCGGATACTTTGTCGCCTGATGGTTGAAGACGGGCCAACTCAAGGCGACGTGATTTCCGGCAATCGCGTGAATGGGAGCGCCATTGTTTTGGGCCTTTTCCAGCGCTTGGCGAACGTCTGCGGGACTGCCGTTGACGTTGGCGGCAACTTGAATGCCCGCGCCTTTCAATCTTTGTTCGAGCGCTTGGCTGAACGAGCGGTCTTCCGAATTTGCACGGGCAAAGATTAGAATCCGCTCGCCTTCGGCATGCGCGTCGATAATGTCGGCGGCAAGGCTTTTTGCGGCGGCTTCTCCAGTGGGAAACTGCTCCGCCCAAGTGACCCAACTGTAATAAGCCCCAAGCACGAGAAGGACGAGGACCATTCCGTAGTCGGAGAAGTGTCGTTGCACAAAAGCCTTGAATTTTGCGGACATGGTTTTCGCTTTCGTATAAAGAAGGTTTCTTATAGCTGGTTTGAGTTGTTTGTCGAAGCCAAAGTTCTTCCGCTAAGTGTAGAATCGATAGAAAGTTATTGTCGATTGTTGCGCAACTTCGGCCACGAATAGAATACCCGATACAGAATCAAACCGTGAGCCGGCGCAGTCATTCCGGCATACTGACGGGCTTTTTGGCCGAGCATCTTCGGGACGTCGTCCGGAGTTTTCCTTCCTTGCCCCACTTGGCGGAGCGTGCCGGCAATTGCCCGGCACATTTTGTAGAGGAAACCATCGCCTTCCATAATGATTGTGAGGAGAGGACCCGAAGCGCATACGCTGCAACGGAAGAGTTGCCGCACGGTGTCTTCCGGTTCGTCGTTGCGGTGGGCGGCCAGAGAGCGAAAGTCGCGCCGGCCAACGAAGTGTTGCGCCGCTTCCCGCATTGGTTTCAGATTGAGTTTGACGGGAACGTGCCAGGCAGTGGGACGAAGAAGCGGGTTGGCGGCGCGGTGATTCCATATTTGGTAGCGGTATTGTTTGCGTTGGCAATCGAATTGGGCGTGGAATTCGCGGGAAACTCTGCAAGCGTCGACAATTCGAATATCCTCCGGCAGAAACCGATTAATCGCCAAAAGAGCCTTCCCGGCCGTCATCCGAAATTCTTCCTCAGGAATTTCCACATGCGCCGCCATTCCAACGGCATGAACGCCTGCGTCTGTGCGGCTGGCTCCGCGGACTTTTTGAGCGGTGGGAAAGATTTTTTGAAGAGATTCTTCGACGCGCTGTTGAACGGTGACGGCGTTGCGTTGCCTTTGCCATCCCCGATAGCGGGTGCCTTCGTAGGCAATGGTCAGTTTCAGTTTGACGGTCTTGGCCGGCGACGTAGCAGACTCCGAAGGGCTTGGCAAACTCATCTCGGAAACGACGCTTTTTTGAAAAGTATCCGCCGCCTTCACTGACTTGCCCGAAGTGGCCCGCTGTCCAAATAGCTTTGCAGAATAACGGCGGCGGCCATTTTGTCGATCTTTGCCCTGCGTTTCTTGCGCGAAACGTTGGCCTGAATAAGAACCCGATTGGCTTGAACGGAAGAAAGTCGTTCGTCCCAAGTTTGTATCGGAACGTCCATTTCTTGGCGCAACTGTTCAATAAATTGCTTGACCGCTTCAGCCGCCGGCCCATAACTGCCGTCCATGTTCCTCGGCATGCCGACGAGAATTCGTTCGCAGGAAAAATCGCGATGAAGAGCGTGAAGCCGTTCCCAAAGACCGGCGGCGGGAAGCCGAGGGATGACCTCAATCGGTTGCGCGATAATGCCGAGTTCGTCACTCATCGCCACGCCGACTCGCTCCGTGCCAAAATCTAATCCGAGCACTCTCATCTCATTTAAAGAAACGAGCTAGAGCGTCTTCATCACCTCGGCCGCTGCGTCGATGGTTTGTTGCACGTCTTGCTCCGAGTGCGCCGTGGAAAGGAAACCCGTCTCGAACGGAGACGGCGCCAAATAAACGCCTTTGGCCAACATTCCGTGAAAGAACTGGGCAAACTTGCGCCGGTCACTCGCCATCACGTCGTCAACATTGGAAATAGACCGCCCAGTAAAACAGACGCAGAACATAGAGCCGGCGCGCTGGACTTGTACAGACTGGCCGGCCTTTCCAGCGGCTTGCCGCAAGCCTTCCTCCAAATGCCGCCCCCGGTCTTCCAGCAAATCGTAAAGCGAGCCGTCGCGAAGCGCCCGAAGCGCCGCAATGCCGGCGGCCATAGCAATCGGATTGCCGCTCAACGTCCCCGCTTGATAAACACTGCCGTCGGGAGCCAGACAGTCCATAATCTCAACGCGCCCGCCAAAAGCGCCTACCGGAAACCCGCCGCCGATCACTTTGCCAAAACAAGATAAATCCGGCCGAACGCCATACCGCTCCTGGGCACCGCCAAAACTCAAACGAAACCCCGTCATCACTTCGTCAAAAATCAACAAAGATTCATGCTTTACCGTCGTTTCCCGAAGATATTCCAAAAATCCCGGACTCGGAAGATAAAGGCCAGCGTTAGCCGGGACAGGTTCCAAAATGACGCCTGCAATTTGACCAGAATTCGCCGCAAACGCGGCGTCAACAGCTTCGGGACGGTTAAACGGCAAAACAATAGTATGCTCGGCAAAACTGCGAGGCACCCCGGCGCTGTCCGGATGCCCAAAAGAAAGCGCGCCGGAACCAGCCTTCACCAACAGAGAATCCACATGCCCATGATAACATCCCTCAAACTTGATAATTTTATCCCGTTGCGTAAACCCCCGCGCCAACCGAACCGCCGACATAGTCGCCTCGGTGCCCGAATTGCACATCCTCACCTTCTCTACGCTCGGAACATTCCCGCAAATCCACTCCGCCATTTCCACCTCCAGAGGATTGGGAATGCCAAAACTCACGCCCTTTTCGGCCACTCGCCGCACAGCGGAACCAATGCAATCCGGCGCATGACCCAAAATGGCCGGACCCCAAGTGCCAACAAAGTCGATTCGCTCACGCCCGTCCACATCCCAAATCCGGCTCCCCTTGGCTCGATCCACAAAAAAAGGCGAGCCTCCCACAGCGCGAAACGCCCGAACCGGGGAATTCACCCCGCCGGGAATCCGCCGAAGCGCCGCCTCCAGCAACTGTTGCGATTGATTCATCATGCACCCCCCCGCTTTTTCTCCTCATCTATATCGCTGGTTTCCAATCCGTTTAAAATAACCGTCGATCTCCTGCCGCATACAATAGCCGACGTTCTCAAAACAATGCAACAAGTCTGAATAAACATCCCTCCCGGCAAGAAAATTCCAAAACTCCCGCCCAACCATCAATTGGCTTTGACTTGTTATTTCCAACATGCCGCGCAAAGTCCAGCGAGCATAAGGTTTTGGTTCATAAGGATTGTAGGGTATGGCAATCACCGTTCGAACCTCCAAATCTGGATTACCATATAAAATCGCCGCCGCCCATTCCAGCATATCTTGTTTGTGTTTCTCAAAACCTCCTACGTTGGGCTTCGCGGTTTTCAAATCCAACAAAAAGACGCTATCTCCTCTAGTCAGACAAATATCCACACTCCTTAATCGTTTTGTAATTGATTTTCCCAATCGAGTATGCGCAGAAATTTGAGCGATTTCTTCTGCATGATTAGGTTCACGCTTTCCAGAACTTAGTCCGTTGATAATCTCTGTAATTACCTTCTGCGCTCCAGAGGAAAATCTTCCCACAATTTTATGTTGCAATCTGACTTTATCAAACACTCCGTCCGCAATTTCTTTGGCCGCTTGTTCAAAAATGGCAGTGTCGAAGTTGGTGGAAAGAGAGTGAATAAACGAATAAAGCGCCATCCTGTCTTTCCCCAGCAATCTAGTATGAAAAGGCATGTGCGCCGGTTCCGGGGTTATAGTTTTCCAGTTTTCTCCGCAGCGCCGATTCAATTATGTTTTCGACGGACTTTTTTTCAAACATATCTACTTCCTTTTTAAGTGAAAGATTGTTTCTGAATATACCCCTTTATCTCCTTCTGAACGGTTCAAAACCGGCCTCTTATATTCTTTTCGGATTGTCAAATTTGCGCGCTTGGCAATGTCGGGGTACATGCCGAATTTATCATTGGCAACAAGAAAAATATCGCAATCTTTAGCCATGTATTTCAAGCAGTTACACAACACGGCAACAATGCCGTATGCGTATGCTTCACGGGCCAGTTTCCCTTGCCCGGATTTCATCGCCCCTATTTCTGAATCATCCTTGCGAGGGAGATTAAACAGTTCATAAGCATAGGCATGTTGCTCGTGGTAGTCAATCATTCCCACATAAGGCGGGCTAGAAAATATCCCTCGAATTTTCCGCTGTTTTGCCAATGTTGCCAATCTGCGATTTGTTTTCTCCAAAGATGAAAATAGATTAATGCTTCGAGAATCACCGGTTAAACATGTTTGCATACTATCTGTGCGAAGTTTTTCGAATAATGCCTTCCGCTTCAAAGTGTCGATAGTATAGCGTTTCCACCATCCTAGCATGGAAAAAATCGGCTTGCATATTTTGCTGTGTTTGCTGCAGTGATATGTTTCCTTGACCTGCCTCGACAAAGTGGTCAAATTTGAATGAGTTGTCGCCCTTGAAGATCGCGCTGTGCGGCTCAAAATCATGCGCAGTGTGTCGCGCAATAGCGTATCTGAAGTTTCTTCAATAATCCTTTTTGTCAAATCAATCTCGTTTCTCACAGACGGCATAAACCATCTTTCAATAAATTGATTGCTTTCTAAATCAATATTGTTGTTCACATTGTGTTTTCTCAACAGACGATAAAAACGAGGGCGAAACTTCTTGGCATACCCTTTTCCGTATTGCTCCTCGTTGATTTCCCCCTTTTGAACTCGTTGCCTGAATATCGGCGCTGGAAAAAACTTGGCATTGAAAGTCTTCAGCGCGTTAAGCAATTCCTCTTCAAACTCTCTCGCTCGTTGCCCTGCTTCGTTACGCAAAAGCGCGTTGCTGATATTGGTTGTTGCCGCTGCTAGATCAGTCATTGATAGAGGATATAACTTCAAATTGCTAATCATTGCATTAAATATCGATACATCTACTCCAATAGCGTGCATGCCTAGTTCGTTTGCTTGCACCAAAGTGGTGCCGCTGCCACAAAATGGATCAAGAAGAATATCGCCCGGCGCAAAACAGGTTTCGGTTTTAAACTCATCGATATGACTGTCGAGAAAATACTCCACCAGCTGTGGAATAAACTTTCCCTTGTAGGCATGCAAGCGATGAACGTGCTTGGTCGTTTCCGCTTCTTTGAATTGCTCAAACGAGAGACGCCAGTTGATATCTTCGCCGAGTTTGTTTTGATATGTGTGTTTACCGCGTACCTCTACTGATTTATAGTATTTTTTTAAATCGGAGATATGAATCGCAAGCAATCCGTTTTTACTGACGGCTACAATGCTACCATACTTAATTAAGGAAGAGATATTTGCCGGGGTAACGTTGCGTTTCGTTTGTTCCGAAGCCCATTTGCTGGCCTGCGCAATCGTCAACATTTTCCGGTGATCAGAAAATAAGGTGTCGTTATTTTTCGTCATCAGATTCTTTTGGACGGTAAGGTTAAATCATTCGGTTGCGCAATCTTTAATTCTGTGTTCTTTTGGGTTGTTTTATCTTGAATCTCAAATTTCGGACTATGATTCCAGAATTAAAGCGAACTGTTTTTTCCCAGTCAATCTCTCCCATAGTGCAAAATCGTTTTGCGAATTCTTCTGTTGCCAAATTAATCAATGTGGCGTATTCTCTCTGATATTTCTCGTTGCGTTCTCTCGCTTTGTAGCCGAGAGGTTTGATAATGTAGAGGTAGAAATCGTCGTCTTCCGATAGAAACTGCCAAAAGTGTTGGTCGCAAATTTTCCAGTACGCGCCATTGTCATACTTTTTGGAGGATCGACCGAAGCAACAACCTAGTACTGCCTGAGTGGGCATAGCGGATTTGCTTGCTGCGATTCGTCTTTTTGCTGTAATGAAGTTTTCCTTCTGCTTTTTTACCTCGCTACTGTTTTCCCAGTTTGGGCCAGATTTGATAGAGAGCAGATAATGGACATTGTTCCGCTTAAATTCCAAATCAATACCTTCCGCCGAAGATTTATGGCCGTTGTATAGTTCGTTTCCAACGAACAATGCCAGTTCTTCTAGAAAGCTTCCAAACAAAGTTCTTTCCCGTTGTGTGATATAATCGTAGAGAAATGTTTTTACTAGATCTTGTGCTAGTTCAATGCCCTTGGCTTTAAGTAGGTAGGGATTGCGCTTCTTCAAAGCGTCGTCCAAAGACATTCCTTGCATGAGTTCCAGGCATCTTGTCTGGAAGTGGCCGATATTTTTCTCAATAAATCTATTGATTTTTTTTGTTCACTTCGCTCATTTTCCATCTTTGCCTAGTTTAGATTGTGGGTTAAGCATGATGTTTTGCTTGCGCAGTTTCTCCCGAACTCGAGCGCAATAGTCTTTGTTAATTTCGATCCCAATAGAATGCCGTCCCATGCGTTCCGCAACCAGGACTGTGGTTCCTGATCCCATGAAGGGGTCTAATATCATATCGCCAGCGGTGGTAAAAAGTTTGACGAACCATTCCGGTAAAGATTCGGGGAAGACGGCGCTGTGTCCTCGGTTGGAGCATTCGGCTGCGAGGTGCAACACGTTGGTGGGATAGACGGTTTCTTTTCCAACCCAGTTGGAAACATTTCGTCCCATGCCGCTCCCCGTGGCCGGGTTGCTTCGGGTAACGTCGTTTTTGCCGAGTTGTCTCAAGCGTCCTTTTGCCCAGCCGCCGATAGGGATTCGCACGGCGTCTTGGAACATTTGAAAGCGACGTTGTTTGTTAAATTGTAGGAGTCGTTCCCATGCGTCTCGAAACCGGTTAGGCCACTTCCCCGGATCCGGATAGGCGTTGCGTTTGTGCCATATAAATTCTTCCGTCCAGAGCCATCCTTGTTTTCGCATGGCGAGGATGAGTTCCATCACGTAGGTGTGGCGTTCGCCGTTGACGGCGTTTTCTTTGATGTTAAGGATGAAGGTTCCTGTGGGTTTCAGCACCCTAAGAATCTGGTTGGCAATGGGGAGAAACCATTTTACGTATTTGTCGGGAGGAATGCCCCCGTAAGTCTTGCGGCGACGATCTGCATAGGGAGGAGAAGTTATGATCAGATCGACGCATTCGGGAGGCAGTTTTGCCAATACGTTACGGCAGTCTCCGCAATATATTGCTACATTTCCCGAAGCAAACGAATGCTTGTCGGCTTTCGCCGTGCGAGTATTTGCTTTCCGGAGAGTCATCATTATCAAAGTTGAATATAAGCCAGCTTACGTTTGTGTCAACAGAGAATTTTTTGCTGTACAAATGGCTAGATTTGCACGAGAAATTTTGAGATTAGCCGCCTGCTTTGTAGACGAGGCGTTTGTTGATGTCGAGATAAAAACAACGGACTGAAAACAATCCCCGTGTTGCCTACACTCTCCAGAACTACCAGTTAATCACCGTCCTCTTGGAAAGCCTCCGCCCCAGCAGCCGCGTTGCAAAGCACTGTTCTAGCAAAAAGTAGTTGGAAGTTTGGGCGGAGGAGGCATCAATAACAAGCGGGAGAGCAGGAAACAGTGTTGGATTCCAAACTTCATTAGCCTCATAACTTCCCTAGCGATTCTGCGTTAGCGTTAGTGTTGGTGTTGGTGGTCGAACTCTTGGGGGGAGGGGAGGTTGTCGCCATGGAAGGCGGCGGGCCAGGCGGGATATTGATTAGGCTAGCCCAAGTGCCAAGGGTCGTCGGCTTGGCCGTTCCTATCCCAAGCTACTTTCCAAGTTTCCAAGATTCCCTCATAGCCTAACACATTTTGCCCGGCGCTGGGTTGTTTGGCTAGGCGCCTCTTCTTGCCCGCGGCCTTCGCGAGCGCCATATTGGCTGTGCCTCTCACTCTTTCGCCAACTCCGCAAACGCCTTTTCGACCTAAGAAAGCTGATGCCAGAGGAAAAGACCTACATGCAGGCGTCCCAAACCCGTGCGGGAGATCGCGGTTTCTTTGCACCCCGCCGTCAATTTTCTACTTGCGCCACAGAACCGCTAATCCAACCTACTAACCAACCAACATGAGCTGACCCGCTCACTTCCACCACCGCATAACTCTGCCCAATGATGCCGATAGTGGGATTGATACCCAACTACTCCGCCGGCTAAGGTTGCGCTTTCCGCTTTGTCCTTGCGCACAACCGGTCTTTAGCGAGCCGGGGTTCCTAAACCGACTAAGTCGCCGGCACTGGTTGCGCCATTCACTCTCCCTTGCGCCGAACTGGACTCGATAGAACCACCAACATTCCACCCCACGAAGACGCTAACGCCGACAACGCCGCTCACTTCTGCGTTGACGAAGCTGTGCGCAATGTTCCCAAAGTTATGTCCAACTAGGCCGCCGACGCTGTTCGAGCCCACCACTTGCCCGCTCACCGAACAATGGCTGATGACTCCTTGACTCAACCCGGCGATGGCGCCGACCCAGTTCACACCTTTTATATCCACCTCTTCTAATCCTAAGCCAACCACTTGCCCGCGATTGCCTAGCGCCCCCAACAAACCACTGGGTTTCCCGGCAAACCGGGAAGCATCGCTCTGGTCTTGGAACAAGTTGTGGATGGTATGACCGTTGCCTGCTAATACGGCTTGGAAGGGGTGGGCGAACAGGCCGATGGACTGCCAGCCGTGGCCCTTGTTCCAAAAGGCGTCTGCTTCCTCGGCGTGGCCGTTGTGGTTGGTATCGAAGTCAAGATCGCTGGTGAGTTCGTAGCCTTGGGCTGGGGCGTTGTTGGGAATGCCCATGTTGGCAATGGCGCTGGGAAAGGCTTGGCTGTAAGCGTCGGCGAATGCTTCTTGGTCCGGTTGGCCGTCGCCGTTCAAATCAAACCGGATGGCGTTCAGTTGCGCTAGGTTGCTAACCTCAATCAAGCCGTCGTCGTCTTGGTCGTAGTCGACAGGCTCGCTGTTTGTGGGCGGTTCTGGTTCTGGGTCAACGGGTTCTGGTTCTATCATGTCTTCGCCATTGGGTTCTTCTACTATTGTAGGGGCAAGCGTTATGGAAACAATGCCGGCGTCGTTGATGGCGGCAAAGCCTTCGCTGCCGGGAATGGAGTGCCTAATGGAGGCTTGCTCGCTTATATCGGAGGCATCGGCGCTGGCGGTCACGGTCACGGTTTGGTAGGTCTGCCAATTGTAGCTATTGAACGTTAATCTGTTGGGGTTGATGGTGATTCCGGTGTGCGTCGTTGCTATATTGACGATCATGTTTCTGTTTTGAGAGGCAGTGGCGCGCACTTGATAGGTGGCAGAGCCGCTTTCGCTTAAGGACAAACTGGTTGGTCTGAACATGAGACTCGCCCCGGCAGACGGTGTTGAAGTCACAATTGGCTGCAATGGCGGGCTGTCCACGTTGGTGACCGGCGCCGGAACCGTCTCCTCGTCGTCAACGATGAGGATCCCTGTTTTGGATATTCTCTCTTCGCCGCGAACGCGGAAGAAAACTTCAAAGTATTCAGTCGGCTCGTCTACGTTGTCGTAAATAATCGGAATGAAAACACTTTGCGTGTGGCGGTCGTCTTCGCCGGGGGTGTATCTTATAGGTTGCTTGTCTGCTGAATGAGCTCCCCAATGTTTCTTAAAGAAGTGGCGGTACGGGAAGGTGAACGTACCTGTTACGGCCTCGTAGTCTTGGCCGGCCTTTGCATCACCGATTGTTATACTGAGGGGTACTTATCCCTGGATACTCCTCTTCGTAGTTGCCTCCGTCTTACGTTCAGAAGTCGACCAACACTTCGTTGGTAAAAGAATTGAGACCGCCCGGCCTCCTGTAGGTAATATCCACATAGAACGATCTTTTGAGTTGCTCCGCATTTAAGTCCTGCACATCGGGATTAAAATGATAGACAAGAGCGTATAGCCGAAAATCGAGCGGTGAGCACGGATAATACTTAACCAAGTCCTAAAAGGACTGCCAATAAGGAATGTTGTTCGTTCCGCCGGCTGCTTCAAAGAGCGTTTCGAATTCTTGGTGCGATGCAGACCACATGAAAGTGTATGGGAAAAGGGCATCATCTTCATTGAATCCTTCGTTTACCGCGCGGAAATTGTATGAATTGAAAACTCGGATGGTTCCGTAGGATGGTTTTCCGATTCCGACGTTCTCAATATACCACCCTTTTGGGTCTTCCTGCCCCCAAACCGTCGGCATTCCGACGGCCAAAATCAAAGCGATCCAAAGTGAATTACTCATAGTCTATGTTCCTTTCGGGATTCTTTCAGTTAATGTCTCCTTCATGTACCCCCCCCCCTCTCTCGCAAAAGAAAGAAAAATCTTCTTTTTTATTTTTTCAAAAAAAGGCTCCCGAATCATTGGGCGACGTCATCACCGTCGTCGAATTGACGGTGTGATCCACTAGCGCCGTGTAATACGTTTTCTCCGGGGAAAAGACAGGACTCAACACCACTCCGCTCAAGCGCAAGGCTTTCAAGGTGGAATCCTCGGAGCCTTCGGATTGGAGGGCAACCTCCGGCCGCGGCCGCGTGAAGGTGTAGATCCTTCCCTCATTTCCCTCATATTCGGGACCCGAAACCGCTTCGTACCCCGAAACCCACATCATCCGCTCTCCCAGCCAAAAGTCTCCCCGAAAAACTTCGGAAGGCAATTTTATCACTTCATTATTCATGTCCTTCCAGATTTCCAATTCGCCGATGTCTTTGCTGCTCTGCCGAGTTTTGCTCTCCAAATCGTAAGCGAAAAAACGATAACTAGCAGGAATTTCCCGATCTTCATCGCCGGGATTTTTATTGGCTACCCAAATGGTCTCCCCCATTCGACCATAATCCCTCAGGATTTGAATTACTCGCGCTTTCTAGCGGCCCGAGGAGGAAAACACCGTTTTCGAATTTCGAGATCAATTCCTTGGTCGTATCTCGACTTCCGTCCCACACCGGGGGGCTGCACGTTGTTCGTCCACATGTTGTAGGCGTAGAGTTTGCCGCCGCCGCCATCCACCCACATCGTCCTTTCACTTGACCAAATGCCGCGAGGATCGGAATTGGCTGGATCCAAACCAATATCCTTGGTCGGATCATTAAAGGTGAAGAGTTCCCGATCGACCACGACGGTGTAGGTCAAAGTATCGGGAGAAAAGGCACTGGCGGCAAAAGCCTGCGTTCTATCTCCGCCCGGAATTCTCTTTTGAACGAACTCAATGTCTATCGGGTTGCTGCTAGTGCTGGAAAACAAGGGCGAAGGAGAGAAGTTGGCGGTATTGGGCTGGTTAGCGTTGTAAAAGTTTCCGTTATTGGACGTTAAAATTCCTAAGAGTCTCGAAGATCGTAACTGGCCGGGGAGGTTCAGATGCTGCTGCTACTCTGTGTAGTAGAAGATCCGCTAAAAATCCAGAGGGTTTGGTTGGTGGGATTATCTTGGCAGGGATAGATATTGATGACCAGCTGCGCTTGGCTTTGCTCCAAAAAAACCAAAGAAGAAAGTGCCGAGATGATCAACGCCGCTAAAAGGCGGCAATTAAAGGCCCACTTGCCAATGATAACGAAAATGTTTTCATAGTGTAAATCATTTAATAATCCGAATAAAGAACTTCCGAATGAACAACATCGGCTTCCTTGTTACGCCGTGTTGTTCGAGGATGACTTCGTCTCCCGGTTTGCGGTGGATTAATTGTTGGGCTAGCGGGGAGAGGTAGCTGATAATTCCCCGATCGGGGTCTGAATCCCAGGCGCCGAGGATGGTAAAGTTTTCTTGGGTTTGTTGGTCGACATCGGTGACGTGGACAATGGTTCCGATGCAGACGGAGGACAGGTCGCTGTCTGAGAAGTCGGTGGCTCTGGCTTTGGCCAGTTCGATTTCCAGTTCGTTTTTTCGAGTCATCAGGAGTTTTTGCATTTCCTTGGCCGCTTTGTATTCGTGATTTTCTCGAAGGTCGCCGTAGCTTCTGGCGATGGCGATTTCTTTGGAGTTGGCCGGGATTTTTTTGCGAACTAGTTGGTCGTATTCTTCTCGGCGTCGTTCTAGGCTGGCTTGGGAGACGATCAGCCCTTTTTCCTGGGTGCTGGGGTCGCCGGAGATCAAGCTTTGAATGGCGGGGTAGGATTTGACGACGCGGGCCAGCAGAGAGCGTTTGTCCATGTCGTCGAAGCAGGTTGTCGATTTTAAGGTGCGGGTAAGGTCTTTGACGACTTCCAAATCTGCGGTTTCGATCAATTCAGGGAGTAGTTTGGTGTCGCTCAGGAGGTAATCTTTGAGGCGGCTGGTTTTCTTTTCTTTGAATTGATCTTGTTCCATGGCGACGATCATGGCGCGGAAGACTTCCGGTCCGAGGATGTCCAAAAAGTTTTCGGAGCGAGATTTCGCCAGCCAAAGGAGCAGGTCGCTACTGGCTTGCTGTTGGTTGATCAGGTTGGCAAGAGCTTTTTTGAAGGGGGCTATCCGTTTGGAATCCAAGAGCAAGTTGGCGCATTCCCCGACTAGGCGAAGGCCGACTTTGTTGATGATTTCCAAAACGGCGTCGGCCCAGTTGTCTGGGCGAGCATCCTTATAGGAGCGCAAGGCTCGTTTGTGCCTGGACGCCGGCAGTTGCTCCAGAATTTTCGCCACGCGTTGGTTTTCTGCGCTGTGGTTGGTCTTCTGCTCGTTTTCCGGTATCCAGATCGAGGCGGATTGAACTTGGTCGCTCGTCGTTTCCATTTCTGCGAGTTGGATCAAGTCGTCGCGAACGAAGATTCCGTCCAAAGCAAGGGCAGGCTGTTTTTTTGTTGCTTGGCGATTTCCTCATTTAAATCATCGACGATTTTTTGGAAGACGCGGGCTTTGTCGGCCAAGTCTTCATGGTTTCTCGCAATTTCTTGGGCGACGGCAATTCGCGCTTTCAATCCTCGGGCGTTTTGAAAGTCGCTGAGCAGCCGTTCCTCAAAGGAAACGGACTCGGCGTTGAAGACGATGGCTTCGCTCTTTTTGATCGGGACGCGGAAGTGGCCGTCTTTTTTGAGCTCTTTTCGGACGCCTTCCCACCATTTTCGCCAATCGTCGGCGATGACGTCCGGCACCAGCACTTCTTGAATCTGGGCAACCGTGGCGGAACCTTCGAAGCTTTGGATCACAAGTTTGATGAGTTCGACGTGGCGAAGCGCGGCCATTTCTCGCAAGCCCGGCATGTCTTTGGCCTTTTTAACGAAGATATGTTCGGGAGGAATCGGCTTTAGCGTGTCGGCGCCAAAACCGAGGTCCATCGAGTGGCCGGGCTTGCTCTCAAAATCAATCAAGAAACGAGAGAAAACAGTGTCCACAGTCGTGATCTTGCCAAACCCCCAACTACGATGGGTGCAATAACCGCATTCGGTCAACTTGACCAGCGCATCAATCTGCTTCGGCTGAATTTTCCTCGTGGCGGCCAGTTTCTCGAACTCTTCTCTCATAGCGACTTTTCTCGTTCTTGCCCAAACAAATAGTCAGACAACTATAGTAAAGAGCAACGCCGGAAAAACCAAGAAAAATTGCTCGGCGAATGTTTCTTCCAACAGGTTTTTGAAAAGAATTTTCCGGCATTTGCAAAACACTGCGAGCGCGAAGGAGGCCGGCTCTCTTGGAGCAAAGTTGGTTTTTGATTGAGTATTCTTCAAAGATTTGCGTAAGATTCGGATAGAAAATGAGCCCAAACCGCCGCCGAGACGCCTCGGCAACTTGCGCGAAAATTGCGCTCGCCCAAGTGAACGAGGCAATTCGCCTTGCCGCATCCAAAGAACGGAATGCCCCCGCCTCCGTCCATGAGTTGCGAAGGATTTTCAAGCGACTGCGGAGTCTGTGGCGTTTGGTTCGCCCTTTTGCGGCAGGGAAGAAGCTGTCGAAGGAAGCGGACAAGTCGCTCCGCGACGCTGCCCGCCTCTTGTCTCGACACCGCGACGCCCATATCGTCCGAAAAACACTTCGGCGAATTGAACGGAACGCCAAAACAGATTCCGAAAGAAAAGCCGTAGGCCGTATCGCTGAAGCAATGAAGTCGCTAGTATCTCAAAAAGTAGCCCCCCGCCTGCCCGGCATCCGGTGGAGTAAAATCTCGAAAACGTTGCAACAAGAAGCCGAGCGTTGGAAAACACTTCAAGAACAAGGGGAAAACGATTGGCGGGAAGGCGTCGTTCAAACTTATCGCAAAGGCCGGCAGCTGGCCGGCAACGCTTTCGCCGCCCACCGTCCGGAAGCCTTCCATTCCTGGCGAAAATGGGTCAAATACCTCTCAATCCAACTCGACGCGCTGTCCGAGAACGGCCTGGAAGTGGATTCGGAGTTGCGGAAAAAGATTGCGCAGTTGGCGGAACGCTTGGGCAACTATCACGATCTGGACAACCTGCGGCAAATGGTGCGAGAGCATTGGGAAACCATCGCAGACTTTCGGACGGTGCAATGTTTCTATCAAGTTGTCCAGCGCATGGAGTCCCGGGCGACTCGGCGTTTCCAAAAAGACTATGAAATTGTTTTTGCTTCCAAACCCAAGGTTTTCGTAGCAAAATGGACGTCCCCAAAAAAAGTCTGATAAACGCAGCATTCCCATAATCCGCATTCCTGGTTCGTTGTGGAACAGAAAAACCATCGTTTTTAGAAAGATAGGAGCGAAGTGGCGGGAAAAACGAGTCTAATCTCAAAGCCCAAGCCCAAACCACCAGCCACCAGCGCCAGCCAAACGACTTAGCCGCAGATTCCAAATCCCCAGCCGCTGGCGCTTTACTGGATGGGCGGGAAACTGGTCGGCTTAGTCTGCCCCTGGCCTGCCGCCCCTTCTATTGGGTGGCCGACAATCCCAAACATCTAAGGCTGCTCAGCCCAGCGCCGGCGATGGCACCGCAATCCCCGATTACGAGCCAAGAATCCCAGCAGCGGGCTGCAGCTCGCTAGCCACCGGTCCCCAAATCACTGGCCGCTAGTTTGTCGGTGCGAGGCCGCAATCCTCTGCTGGCTGCTGGCTGGTTGGCGTTGTTTCTTTTGCCGATGGCGATGGAAGAAGGCAAAACCGAGCGTCAGCGATGGCGCAGCAGCCACCATTGCGAGCCATAAATCACAAACTTTGGCCACCAATCACCAATCGCCCAGCACTAGCCACGGATGCTTAATCGCCAATCGCCGGCCCCTGAGCCTCCTGAGTCCTTTTTAGTTTGGCGGGCATGCCAGCGCTTGGCGGCCATAACTCCCCAGCTACAAGGCGGTGGATGACGATTTCCCGTTTTTATGTTGCCCGCTCCAAACGCCAGCTCGCCAACTGGCAGACAGTCGGCCAGTCAAACCGAGGCTACGAAGCGGGGGCCGCTGGTTTGCGGGCGCAAGTGTTGCCGGCGGCTACGAAGTGGCGGTTTGTTGGCGTTGTTGTTGCATTTTGCGGCGATGGCGATGGAAGAAGACAAAGCCGAGGGCAAACAAGCCGAAGACAAGGGCGTATTCTTTTGGTTCGGGGATGACGGCGCCGTGCACCCGAATGCGCAGGCCGTTATTTTGGGTATAGTCGGTCCAACTTCTCAGCACTCCGTTGCCCGGCCGGTTGCCGGTGTAGGTGTTCTGAGAGGTAAAAGGGGTCAGGTGAAAGTGGCCGATGGGCTTGGCCATGGTCGCCGCCCCAATCCAGTTGACATTGGGCTGCCCCGTGCCGTAGTTCAAGTTGCTGCCGCTCACTCGCGGCCCGATGTCGTCCCAACCGGTGCCGGAGACATCGTTGAGAAACATATTGGCGATGGTGCGGCTGCCGCGGCCGGTGAAGGTGAGGGTGGGGACGTTAGTAGCGGTGGAGGGGATGGTGATGTCGTCGAGGGTGTTGGTGGTGCCTAGTTTGATGGTTTGGCCCAAACGAGTCCGCAGAGACTCCAAGTCTAGCGGCGCATTGGTGGCCGATGCGGTGAACAAGGGGGTCAAGGCGTAGAGAGCGGGCGACGTGTTCCGCAAAAAAGCACGGCTGGTTTTGTGGGTGTCTTTGCGGTCATAAGCGCCGCTGGTGCGGATTTCAGGGCCGACATTGAGGATAGTGACGCCGGAGCGGGAAGAACCGCTAAAAATCCAGAGGGTGTTGTTGGTGCTGTCTTGGGAAGGGAAGATGTCGAGGTAAAGTTGGGCTTGGGCTTGTTCGGGCGGGGCGGTGGTTAGCAGGGCGGCAGCGGCCAGGAAGAGGCCGATGGTCAAAGTCCTGCGGGGGGGGGGTACTTTGGAATGGTCGGGGTTGCTGGGATAAGGGTTCTTGGTTCTCATAAGGCTTGGTATCTGTTCCGATGGTTCGCAATCTTTCTGTGACTATATTGTTTTGTCAACACAAACTAGGTCTTGAATAAACTCCTTAGGCGAGCGTTTGTCAACTAAAAAAGTGAAAAAAGAGAAGAAAAAGGAGTGGAAACCGACAAAAACCAACAAAAAGAGCGCAAGAGAGAGCGATCAGGGCCCATTCGGGCGGGGGAAATGCCGCCTTGGCCGTTGGCAAATCCGCTTGCCTCGAATCCCTGACCGCAAGTTGCAGACTTTGCCAAAAAAGTGCGGAATCTCGCTTTGGCTGTTGTCAAAAAGGAAAGTTTTTGAGGCACAGTTGGCGAGTGTTTTTGGGAGAACTCCGAATTCGGAAGAACGCATGGGAACAAGCGGCAAAATTGCAAAAGGCGAGAAGCGGGGCTTGGCGCTTTTGAAGAGAAGTTCCATTGCTTATTGGAGGCGGGCCACTGACTTTGCCAAAAGAGCGTGCAATTCTGCCTTGCCGGTGCGGAAAAGAAGGTTTTTGAGGGGGGAGCGGCCAAGCGCGGCGGGTGGATTCGCTGGGAGATTGGTGAGCAAAAAAGCTGGTGTGGGTGCGGTTTGCGCATTCTGTGATTTGAGGTCGTTGCCGATGGCATTGGCGACAACAATCATCGGGGGTGGGTGTGGTTTGCTACGCTGGCGCATTTTGGGTTGCTGAGGAGTGGGGAGGAGAGTTTCTTGGGGTTTGTTGGGTTGGCGCTTCTTTTGGATTCTCCGCATCAGATAAACGTGAACCCGGTCTAGTCGTCGCGCGGGGGGAATTCGAATCTCACTTTGCCGTTTTTGTCGAGCGCAAGGAAGGCGTTGAAGGGTTTGCCGGTTTTCTTGGAGATGAATTGATTCAGCAAATCTGTCTTGCCGTCGGCGAGGAGTTTTTGCATTTGTTCGGCCGGGATGGCTTGTTGGAGGATGATTTTGCCGGAGCGGAACTTGCAAGGGGTTTGGTTTTTTTGGGTGTGTTCGCAGATGTAGTCGGTTTCGGCGTCGTAAACGCCGCCGCCGCAGAGGGGGCATTTGCCAAGAGGTTTTCGGTTTCGTAGGTCTATCTTGGCGATTTTGGCGGCCTGTTTTTTGGTGAATTTGGCGGCGGCCTTTTTGGCGGGGCGGGGTTCGAATTCGAATCTGATTTTGCCGTTTTTGCCGAGGGCAAGGAAGGCGTTGAAGGGTTTGCCGGTTTTCTTGGAGATGAATTGATTCAGCAAATCTGTCTTGCCGTCGGCGAGGAGTTTTTGCATTTGTTCGGCCGGGATGGCTTGTTGGAGGATGATTTTGCCGGAGCGAAAGTCGCAGGATTTTTCTGCGCCGACGGATTTTTTGCATACGTAGTTCATGCCGCCATCGTAGACGGGCATCCCGCATTTCGGGCATTTGCCCAGCGGTTTTTGCTTCGTGAAATCTACGGTGGCTGGTTCGGTTTCCTTTTCTTGGTTTCCGAAGTCGAATTCTATTTTGAATTCGTCGGTGAGTTTGACAATTGCCGCGAAGGGGCGGCCTTGTTTGCTGCGGAATCCTTGCAAGGGGCCGATTGTTTTTTTGGCGAGCAGTTCTTCGATTTCATGGGATTCGAACTGCCGTCCGGCAGCGATTTTCCGAAGGGAGAAGTCGCATGAAGGATGCCGGGGACACTGAAAGGTTTTGTAGGTTTCCTGAACGTTGTCGGCGCCGCATTTGGGGCAGGGAGAGTCCAACGTGCCAAAGTCTCCGGGAATGGTGTCGCTTTCGTAGCTTTTGGCCTTTTCGACGATGGTCTCAGTCATCGTTCGAATTTTGTCCATGAAAACCTCGCGTTGGAGGCGGCCTTGTTCCATTTGGTTCAGCTCATATTCCCAGTTGCCGGTGAGTTCGGGGGAGCAAAGTTCGGGAATTTGGAGTCCGCGAAGCAGGGCGATAAGAGAAAACGCTTTGGCGGTGGGCTGTAATTCTCGATGGTTGCGAAGCACGTACTTTTCTCGGAGCAAGCCGTCGATGATTGCCGCGCGGGTGGCCGGCGTGCCTAATCCTTTGGCGCTCATGGCCGCGCGGAGCTCTTCGTCGTCCACCAGTTTTCCGGCTCCTTCCATCGCGCTGAGCAGGGTTGCTTCGGAGTAGCGCGGCGGCGGTTTGGTTTCGAACTCCGGAATTTTGACTTCCAAGGTTTGGACGGTTTCTTTTGGTTCAATGGGAGCGAGGTTGGCTTTCTCCTCGTCTTGGCTTTGCTTGCCGTAAACTTCCAGCCAGCCGGCCGAAACGAGAACTTTGCCTTCGGTTTTGAACGGCTGCCGGCCGACGCGGGTGATTCGAGTGGTCAGCAAAAACTCCGCCGCCGGAAAAAACACCGCAAGAAATCTGCGGGTGATTGCGTCGTAGAGTTTTTGTTCGGCTTCGTTCAGGCTTTTCTTGGGACGGACGGCGGTAGGGATGATGGCGAAGTGATCGGAAATTTTGGCGTTGTTGAAGATTCGTTTGTTCGGCTTTACCCAGTTTTGGTCGAGGATTTTTTGAGAGAAAATTCCGTAGTCGGATGGGGCAAGGGTTTTCAATGTGGCGCGGACGGTAGCGAGATAATCCTCCGGCAAGGCTCTGGAGTCGGTTCTCGGATAGGTGACGAGTTTGTGGCGTTCGTAAAGCGCCTGCGCGATTTGCAGAGTTCGGGCTGCGGGAAAGCTAAACCGGGAGTTGGCTTCTCTTTGGAGGCTGGTCAAGTCAAAGAGCAGGGGAGACTGTTGGTGGCTGGGTTTGCTTTCTTCGGAGGCGATCCCGGTTTTGCCTTGGCATTCCCGGGCGATTTGGAGGGCTTTTTCGCAATCCCAAAGTCGCTCCGGCCGCAATTCGCCATCCTTTGCTTTCTTGGATTTGTCGAATTGTTCGTCAACCCAATGGCTTGAGTAGTCGCCAGACTGCGCTTGGAAAATGGCGTGCGCTTCCCAATATTTTCGGGGTTTGAATTTTTTGATTTTCTTCTCCCGCTTCACGAGGATGGACAAGGTAGGCGTTTGCACCCGCCCGACGGTAGTTAGATGAAAGCCGCCGGATTTGGAGTTGAAAGCAGTCATCGCCCGCGTGCCGTTGATGCCCACGATCCAGTCGGATTCGGAACGGCAAACGGCGGCGTTAGCCAAAGGTTGGAGGTCTTCGTCTGGGCGAAGCTTCTCAAATCCTTCCTGAATAGCCGCGCGGGTCATGGATTGCAACCAAAGCCTCTTCACCGGTTTTCGGCTTTTTGCGTATTGGACGATGTAGCGAAAAATCAATTCGCCTTCCCGGCCGGCGTCGCAGGCGTTAATGAGGCTGTCCACCTCCTTGCGCTTCATTAATTTTTGGAGCAGTTTGAGGCGATCCTTGGTTTTGGGAATGGGACGCAGATCAAACCGAGACGGAATCATCGGCAGATGAGCAAAAGTCCACTTGCCTCGTTCGACTTCCGATTCCGGCGGCACAACGATTTCCAACAAGTGGCCGATCGCTGAACAAATCAAGTAGTGGTCGTTCTCAAAATAATCGTCGCGTCGAGCGCAACCTAAAGCCCTGGCAATGTCGGAAGCGACCGATGGTTTCTCTGCGATGACGAGTGACTTGCCCATGTCGAATCAAGAGAGAAATCCTTATCCCTTTTCAAAAGAAAAGCGCAAGCATTTTTTTCGAAGCCGCAAAATTCAAAAGTAAGCGGACAACCCGGAAAGTCTGCGCGGATTGGAATCCCGGGATCTCCGCCTTGTTTTGATACGATGTGGCTGGGATCGGACTTCACCGCGCAGTTGCAGTTGGCGGACGGAACCCCTGTTGGCGAGCCGGTGAAATTCAAGGATCACCCAATCACCGGCGAAGGATTGGGCGTTTTCGTTGGCGGCGTCCGCGTGATTGAAGGCGTTCCCGGACCCGGCCCGGTAGATTTGCAAGTTTTTGTCACCAACGAAGATGGAAGTCTCTTCGGAACGTCAATGGTGTTCAGTCAATATTTAGGAGGACACGGCACTCCGCCGGCGACTCCGGCGTTTCTCCAATTGCAAACCGGTTGGTCTCCGCCGTATGTGCTTCCGGATTTTGTGTTGGGATTGCAAATCTTGCCGGAAGAGGATGAAACGACTCCGGAAACGCATCAACTGGTTTGGCCAGCCCAACACTGCCTAGCCTCCCAACCAAAAAGAGTCAACCCCTAAATCACAAAAAAATGAAAAAGGGGAAGAAAAATTCGTTGGAAAACGATGAAATTCGACAAAAAAGCGCGACCCGGGCCATTCGGGCGAGGAAATCCCGCCTTGGCCGATGGCAAATCCGCTCGCCGCGAATCCCTGGCCGCAGGTTGCTGACTTTGCCAAAAAAGTGTGCACCCTCGCCTTGGCCGTTGCGAAAGAAAGAAGAAAGTTTTGTCGGTCGCGAGCGCTTTTGGGAATTCCGAATTCGGAAAGACGCATTGAAGGAAACAGCAAAACAACGCAATTCACCAATAAGCGCGCCCTCCATCCCGCCTTGCCTTTGGGGAAAAAGAAAGTTTTTGCGGTAGTTGCCGGCCAAGCGGTGAGTGGATTCGTTTGATGGATGGATGAGCGGTTGCTGTTCGTTAGTGCCTGGATTTCTTTCTTCAACAACCAAGCGGTGAGCAGAATTCGATGAGGGATTGGCGGGCAAAAATCTCGTATTGACGCAGTTTCTTGGCTGGGGAATTTCTGGTTTTGGAGACTTTTGGCGGCTCAATAAGTGTTCTGAGGCGGCTTATTATCAGCTAAGTAACGGCTCAGCGGCGGTTTTACCGATGAAAAGGAATGTCGCTACATCTTCTTCAAAACGCCATTCAAACCTCGTCCGAAATTTTTTGCTTGCCAACCGTTTCCATCGCGCCGAAACTGGCGCCGCATTCGTTGAAACAAATCAGAAAAGACCTACCTATGCAAAAAAACGACAGAACTTATTATTCGCGCCGTGACTTCCTCGGCACCGCCTCGGCCTCGGCCTTTGCCTTTACCTTCCTGCCCAGCAGAGTCTGGGGCGCCCATGAACGGCTGAACATGGCCTCAATCGGCGTTGGGGGCAAAGGTGGAAGCGACTCGGCGCAAGCCGGCGAGCTGGGCGACATGGTCGCCCTTTGTGATGTGGACGACAACACGCTGCGGCGACAAGCCGCAAAAACTCCCCGCGCCAAGCTGTATAACGACTTTCGCGTCATGTTGGAGGAGATGGACAAGTCTATCGACGCCGTCACCATCAGCACGCCGGACCATACCCACGCCCCCGCCGCCGTTATGGCCATGCGGTTGGGCAAGCACGTCTACTGCCAAAAACCTTTGACGCACACGGTGTTTGAAGCACGGCTGATGCGGGAAACCGCGCAAGGCTACAAAGTCGCCACTCAAATGGGCAATCAGGGAACGGCGGACCACGGATTCCGGGAAGCTGTGGAAGTCATTCGCGCCGGCGCCATCGGTTCGGTGCGGCAGGTTCACGTTTGGACGAATCGCCCCGTGTGGCCGCAAGCCCCGGACATCGTCGCCCGCCCGCCAGAAACACCGCCCGTCCCAGAGCATATTCACTGGGACCTTTTTCTCGGCCCCGCGCCCCGCCGTCCTTATCATCCTGTCTATCATCCATTCAAGTGGCGCGGCTGGTGGGACTTTGGCACCGGAGCCCTCGGCGACATGGCCTGCCACACCGCAAATATGGCGTTCATGTCTCTCAAACTTGGCTACCCCCACTCTGTGCAGGCCAAAAACGGCCCCTTGAACCCGGAAACCTATCCCGCTTGGGCCACTGTAAAGTTTCAGTTTCCCGCCCGAGGCTACCTGCCGCCGGTGGATTTCTATTGGTACGAAGGCAAGCTGCCCAGCGGTGAAAAGAACCTTCCTCCCCAAGATTTGTTCCACGGCCACAATCCTCCCGGAAGCGGCTCCCTTCTGGTCGGCGACAAAGGCATTCTTTACACTCCCAACGACTACGGATCCCAATACAAACTCCTCCCTGAAAACACTTTTCAAGACTATGAAAAACCGGCGCCCAGCCTGCCCCGCAACGGCCGAGGCGATCAAGGAATGAAAGAAGAATGGATCGCCGCCATTCGGGGCGGACGCCCGGCCATGTCCAACTTCAACTACGCCGGACTCCTCACCGAAACCATCTTGCTGGGCAACATTGCCATCCGCTCCAACAACAAAAAACTCCTTTGGGACGGGCCGAACCTCCGCTTTGCCAACTCCCCGGCCGCCAACCAATACCTCCACAAAACCTATCGAGACGGCTGGGAACTCTGAACCATTCAAGCCCTCTTTTCGCTCGCCAAAAGAAGGCGAATCCAACCGCGCCTTTTGCCCAAAGCCCGCAACGGAAACGATGCGACAAAACAAAAATCTCTCAAATCAACGGAAACCGGGCAACGGCGTCCCCCTGCTCAACAGGCGCGCTCCGTGCCGAATTCTCTTCGGACTCTTGCTAGGCGGAACAGCGTTCTCCCCAGTCGACGGGGAGTCGTCCTCCTTGCCGCAACGGTTCGAGTTTTCGGAACCCCGCATGGGCGTTCCCTTCCGCATCATCCTCTACACAGCATCCGAAGAGACCGCCAAGCGGGCCGCCGCCGCCGCTTTTGCGCGAATCGCCGAGCTGGATCAAACACTCAGCAACTACGACACCGACAGCGAATTGAGCCTCTTGGGACATCAATCGGGCCAATCTTCCTGGATGCCGCTCAGCGACGATCTTTATCGCGTCCTTGCATGCGCTCAACGTTTAGCGACCGAAACCGACGGCGCCTTCGATCTCACCGTCGGCCCTCTGTCCGCATTGTGGCGCAATGCCCGACGAACTCGCAAATATCCAGAGGCCGACCAACTCGCTGGATTTCTCAAGCGTGTCGGTTGGCGCCGCTTGCAACTGGATCATTCCCGACAACAAGCTCGCCTAACAACTCCCGACATGCGTTTGGATCCGGGCGGGATCGCCAAAGGAGACGCTCTGGATCAAGCGCTCACAACGCTCCAACAACACGGCGTCCAAAGCGCGCTCATAGCGGGAGACGGCGACATCGCTGTTTCGGAACCGCCGCCTCAAAAAAAAGGATGGCGCATTCGCTTGGCTTCACTCTCAAAAACCGAGAAAACCCCTCCCGACCACGTCCTCCTCAAACACCAAGCCATCGCTACCTCTGGCGACCTCTATCAATACGTCGTTTTGGATGGCAAACGATACTCTCACATCGTCGATCCGCGCACCGGCATCGGCCTGACCGAAAGACGTCTGGTCTTCGTCATCGCGCCTTCTGGAATCATCGCAGACAGTTTGGCAACCGCGCTCTCCGTCCTCGATATTTCTAAGGGGGAATCCCTGTTGAAACTTTATCCCGGCTCCCACGCCCGAATCATCACCCTCGCCGATGGCCGTCCACTGGCGCGCTCCTTTGGCCTCTTTAACCACTGCCAAACAAAACTTTTGACCGAAAACTTCCCAGCGGCTAACATAGAAAATTTGCAACTTCCTGTTGAAGCAAGATTACAATGGAGCGAATGAATAAAAACATCAATCAATTCAGAGACCAAAGCGGGCCGTTATTCGGCAAGCGCGACTTCCAAAAAGACAACCAAAAGCCAAAGCATCCGCTTGTTGGAAAGCGCATTATGCGCAAAATCGCACTCATTCCCCTCCTCCTTTTCACGCTTCTGTTCACCGCCAACGAGTGCCGAGCGCCTTTCATTTACACGCCCGGCGAAGGATGGAGCTATGAAACGCCCGGCCAAGCGGGCAAATGGCAACGCGACACCGCCAAACAACAACTCGAAGCCGCCCGCGAAGCCTATCAAGAAGGAGATTACAAAATCGCCGTCAAAGCCGCCGGACGAGTCATCCGAAAATGGCCGCTGTCCGACTACGCCCCCGAAGCGCAACATCTCATCGGATTGGCCTACGAAGGCAACCGCCGCGACGAAAAAGCCTTCAAAGCCTACCAAACACTCGTCGACAAACACCCCAACTACGACAAATACGACGAAGTGTTGCAACGACAATTTCAAATCGCCAACAAATTCCTCAACGGCCAACGCTTTCGCTTGTGGGGACTGTTTCCCTTGTTTCGATCTATGGACAAAACCGCGGGGATGTACAGAACGCTGATCCAACCCGGCCCCTACAGCGAAGTCGCCGCTCAAGCCCAACTCCGCATCGGAACGGCCAATGAAAAAAAGAAAAACTTTGCCGCCGCATTCGCCGCCTACCAAGCCGCCGCCGACAAATACGCAGAAAGAAAAGAGATCGCCGCCGAAGCCCTCTATCGAGCGGGAATGTCCCTATCCAAAGAAGCCAAAGACGCTGAATACGACCAAAGCGTTGCCAAACGAGCCATCGAAGTCTTCAACGACTTCATCGCGTTCTATCCCGACGATGAACGCGTGCCGGAAGCCGAACAAAACATCCGCAAACTTAGAGTGGAACAAGCCCGCGGCAGCCTCAAAATCGCCCGCTTCTACGACAAAAAAAAACAAAAGCAAGGCGCCCTTACCTATTACAACAACGTAGTCGACATCTTTTCCCGCTTGCTCAACGACGCAGAGCACGAATACGCCGCCGAAGCCCGAAAACGCATCGCCCAACTCAAGGCGGAAGTCGCACACTCGGTCAAAACTCCAACAGAGATCCAATAATGCCCACGCAGTCGGCCGTCCACTTCCTCCTCCTCGCCGCCTTGTTGCTCCCCGCCGCGGGTTGCGCAAGCTATCGGCTCGGTCCCGTGCCGGGGCTGGCAGCCGATGCCCAATCCATCGAAATCATCCCTTTTCCCAACCAAACAGAAGAACCACGCCTCTCGGCGGCGCTTGCCTCCGCCCTGCGCCGCCAAATCCAAAACGACGGAACCTTTAAACTCGAAACCCGCGGAAGTGGCGACCTTCAAATCACCGGGAACATCCTCCAATATCTTCGCGTCGGCGTAACCTTTCAACCCGACGACGTTGTCACCGCACGAGACTTCGAACTCAGAATGACCGCACAAATCAAAGCTTTCAACCGCCGCACCGGCAAAACCATTCTGGAACGTCCCGTCACCGGACGCACACTAATTCGAGCTTTCGACGACCCCGCCAGCGCCGAACGGCAGGCGCTTCCCCTGCTTGCCAACGACTTGGCACGCAATGTCATTGATCTGCTCGTCGATGGCAACTGGTAGAACAACGGGTTAGCGAATTTCAGACGGTTGCCCAATCACCGGATGCCGGTCGCGATTATCCGCCTGCTTCTTCGCTACCAAAAACATAATGCCCAAGCCAACCGCCACCATCAAAAAAAGCAAGCCCACCCCAACCGCAAAAACCTTCCCCACCACCATTGAAGCCCCGGAAACTTTGTCGTTCATACTATCCTCTCCTATTTTTGATTGTGGAACGAATCCTCACTCCAAAGTTTGCCACGAGATCAGATTTCCAGAAATGCAACCACAAAAATAACACAGACCATTTAATTTACACAAGCATATCTTCATCCCCCATCTGTTTCTCGAAGGCTTGCCTCACCAATCCCATAATATAAGGTAAGTCCTCCAATCGGCTGAAGATTACTTGAACGTCGCCAGCACCTAAGTGACCAAAATTGCTCACATTTCTAGCCAATTCGCGCGGATCTTGAAGCTCGTGGAATGGTAAATTCAGAGTAATCTTTAGTCCTTTCGCTTGAGGTATTAAGTCAACGAAGTTTGACTCAGCTTTGTAAGAAATATAATTCTTAAGGAAGACTTCATCAACACAAGAGTCAAGAGATAAAACTTCCTTTCGGAAATGGTCAAAAAGGGAACGCATCGAATCACTTTCAAGATGTCTGTAATCCTTGATTGTATAACCACAAACACTTGGAGTTTTTGACCGATATGCATTAGATATTGCCTCAGGCAACGAAGGCGCAGGCCAGACGACAATAGCCTTCTCCGCCAGACGATTGGCGCGATCTTGGATAGCTCTCTCATCCCAGGTTTCTAACTGGCCAAGTCCTTTGTTGAGAAGTAGCGGACTTTCTGTAAATCCACCCCTCATGTCGCGTTTTTCAGCAAATGAGCGGTCACCGTATTCGGCATTGTAACCAGTTAACGTGAGGTTGCCTAAAGTGTGCAAATAAGCTTCGTGAATCCGTTTGTAATCCTCGCCAAGCGCCTCTTGCCATTCTGTTGTCAGATGCTGCGGCATAATATGCTCAATAGTGTACTCGTTGACGAGAACTTGCTCTTTGCGGCCGTGATTTTCCAAGCGCCGCAACCAGTAACTTTTACGCTGAAAATTATATAGGTTTCGACCCAAAATCGCGTCACTAAATTCTTTGTCACCGGGAAATCGACGGTAAGATTGCAAGAGTTGGAACCGGGCCCGTATACTTTCCAAATAATTTTGCTCCTTATTCAAGGTCTTAGAAAACGACGCAAATGTATTGTTCATTGAGTTAGTGGGAATGTCGCAGACAGCACGGCGGAAAACGTAGCTTTCCACCAGCCGAACAGCCTGCTCGAGCTCTTCTGCGGACAGCAAGTCATTAGTATAATCGTCATAAATTCCCAGAAGAAAGGGATAAGTGACATTCGCCTTAAGTTCTCGGAGATCTGCAAAAGCGGCGCGCAAGTCCGGATTCCTTTCCTTTCCCAACTCCATTGCACAATAATAACCAGAAAACTTGCGAAGATCGGCCACGAGATCATCAAGGATTAACTGATCTTTATACATCTTAAACTCCTCGTAAACTCTATGGATTTTAGGTATTTCGCCAGATTTGACAGTCAAGTAGTGACGCATAAAGCCATCGAAATGTTTGCTATATGCTTCTTGTCCAAAGGCAATCTCCATTGGACGCCAATAGCCGTTATACAGCCGGGTTTGGTGATTTGGTTCCAAATCCATCAGGACAGAGTTGCGAATGAGATCGGCTTGGCCGAGCTCGCGGCCGGTGGAGTTCATGCTTTCGAATATTCGCTGTGGATTGTCATGGTCGCGGCTTAACGCAATATCGACCACCATAAGTTTGGTCAAGCCTTTGCATAACGGTTCAAGATTATTGCCTAGCATTTTGATCCGTTTCATGAAAAACTCGAAGTTTTCTCTCAGACGCAGGGAAGATTCTGTTGGTAGCGGTTGATTATCCATAATTGCCAGCAGGGTCTGTTTGTCTGTCTGCGTCAAGATCAACTTGTACTTTGCTTCGCCACTTTCATCAGGGTCACGCAGGTAACGGTTGCGGAGTTTCTTCGCGGAAAATCCCTCGACTGGTCCTTTTGTCTCGTCCAACTCACGGGCGAGGGACTCAATAATTAGCGACACGGTGGTCAATCGTTGTTGTCCGTCAATGACCATTAACGACGATTGGCTACTGACTTGGTAAAGTCCGCTTTCGATGTACACGATGGTTCCAATAAAGTGGGACAGGATATCTTCACCGCGTCCGGCGCGCAATATATCCTCCCAGAGTCGATGGCACTCCGGTTGCCCCCAAGAGTAGGTGCGCTGGTAAATTGGAATGACAAACTGCGGGGATTTTTTAAGAAAATCGAGGAGTTTAGCTTCGGTTGCTTTCATGACAAAATCAATTTTCTTTGGAGTATGGTACGAGTATTTATTGAGCGCAAGTTTTCTTTGCGCTAATTTTCTATTCAATCGGGCCGAGCCCATGATGGCGGTTTTTTGAGTTGAAATAATTGTTCGCCCGCCTTGGGAACGAGCAAAATTCCTTGGTCTTCCCGATCGGCGTAGGATGTTACATCGATGGATTTTGGATCGCGGTAGCCTAGGTTCAATTGCTTGCACTGTTGCGGGCTTATGCTTGTCGCCAAGGTTACCCGCGCCCGCGGTGTTTCGACTCCACAAATAAAAGTTCCTTGACCGTAAACGTGGGTGGAATGTGCCAACACGCCCCAGGGCTCGTTTTTGAAACGGTCCCACTGGCTTAAGAAGTAGTCCCGGCAGTGGTAGCCAATGGAGTTAATTTTCTGGCCGTGCGTTGCGGAGACTTCCCGGATATGAGGGGCGTAAATGATCAACTCGCCATGGTCGGCCAGCACTGGTTCTAGTTTATACATGCACTTTCCACCGACCCAAAGTTCTTCATACATTGGCGGGGCGCAAGACAAGATTGTATGAAAAGGCTTTTCTTTGTAAGTTATATGCAGTTGGCGGGAAAGATTGGACGCTTTTTCCCAAGCGCTTTCCGGCGTGCCGGCAAAAATGCCTCCCAACCCGCCGTCTCGCACTACCATGCAAAAGCATTGTTTGGGGAGTTTCACCAAGCTGCCCGCATAGTCGATTACTTTGCGCACGGGCGTTTGCTTGTGGCCGATAATTTTCGGATTGGAGATTACCGCCGCCAGCCAATGGAAAAAGTGTAGGAGTTTGGGGCCGCTGACTCCAGGAAAGAGATATTTGTTGCCGCCGGAGAAGCCAACCACTTCGTGGGGAAACACCGGACCGATGATGACGATCTGGTCGTAGTCGTATAATCGCTTGTTGATCTCGACGGGAATTTCCATCGCAAAGCGCCCTCCGGTCAAATCGTTCAGCATGGCTTTTGAAATCACGCCGATTTCGCGCAATGCCGTGGGATTGTTCCATTCGTGATTGTAAAACCGCACTGCCCGATACTTGGTTTGGCGTTCTTCCTGGGAGATTCCGATTCTCTGGCAAATTGCCGATTCGGACATCGGACGATGGGTTCCTAAGGCGATCATGATGTCTAGTTGGGCCATGGCGGCGACTTGTTCGTAGAAAGCTTGGAACACCATTCCTACGGGGGCAGTGCGAGTTGAGTCCGGCAGGATGGCTAGAACACGTTTGCCCGCATAATCGCCGGCCGGACAGACGGACTCCATCAAGGAAGCTACTTCGCCAGTGGAGATCAAAGATCCTTGGGGCGCAATGAGGGAGTCTGTCATGGCTGTTTTTGCCGATTTTTCATCAAATCGTTTGCGAAAGAAAGCCGCCGTCCACGCGAATATCCGCGCCGGTGACAAAGCTGCCGGCTCGGGGAGAGGCCAGAAAGAGAGCGGCGCCCACCAATTCTTCCGCTTCGCCAAAACGGCCCATCGGCGTGTGGCGAAGAATCAGTTTTGCGCGCTCGGTGGGAGTTCCATCGCTGTGAAACAAAAGTTTTTTGTTCTGTTTTGCCGGGAAAAAACCCGGCGTAATCGAATTGACCCGCACTCCTGTTTGCGCCCATTCCCTGGCAAGAAACTGGGTGACGCTCAAGACTGCGGCTTTGGCCGCCGAGTAGGCAACCACCCGTGAAAGCGGCACATGAGCGGAAACGCTGGCAATGTTGATGATGCTTCCCCGTCCGGCCGCGGCCATTGCCGCTCCGAAAACTTGGCAGGGAAGCAATACGCCGCCGCTCAGATTCAGTTCCACATTCTTTTGCCATGCCTCCAAAGAGATGTTTTCAAACTGGTTTCCTTCGGAAACGGTTGCCTGAGGATCGTTGCCGCCGGCCGCGTTCACCAAAATTGAGGGCCGGCCGGCTTGACTTTCTATCGCCGTCGCCGCTGTCTCTAGACTCTGACGGCTCGTGGCATCGATTTGGATGAAGATTGCTTTGGCGGACTTGGCCGACATTTTGGCGGCTCGCGCTTCGCCTCGTTCCCGGTTGCGTCCTAAAAGAACTATGTTGGCTCCCGCTTCTCCCAAACCCTGCGCAATAGCGCCGCCCAGACTGCCCGTGCCGCCGCCGACTACTGCAATTTCTCCGGAAAGATCGAATAGATTCATAGGCGAATCAATAACTGGAAGAGATTCCAGTGTCGACGGAAAACCTCTTGGCTTGTGGATTTTCCGGCTTGTTTTCGGCTGGAAGCGCGTCGCTTTTGCAAGGGACAAAAAATGCTCTTTTCACTCTCGCTTTGCGCAACAAACTTTCTTTTGCAGATTCAAAGTTGGCCGGGACGTCGGAGATAATCGCAGTAGTCTCCGCCGGGAATTTCCGCCAAGCCGTCGATAGAGAGCCGATACCAATAAATCTGGACTTGCAGGTGCTCCCAAGATTCCATTTCCACTTCGGCTTCGGCGCGGCGGAAATGGGAATGGAGAAGATCATTCGGTTTGAAGTCTTCATACTCGTCCAAAAGAGTCCAGAAGAGGGGATTGGCTTTTACTTCAAACACTTCGCCCGTTACTCGAAAGCGCCGCGAGGCATCCGGCACGGCCACCGGAAATGCGCCGTAATCATACAAACGCCCGAAAACGCGCCCCAAACCAAGCCGTCGTCCCACTTGACCGAGCTGTTGTCCTAGCGGGTGGCCCAACCCGGGGCGCAACGTTCCATAAACGAAAAGTCTCACTGCCGATTCGAGAAAATCCAATGAAAACGAAAGTTAATTTACGAATTTCTCGGCAATTTCAAAAAAGAAAATGCCCCCTGAAAACGGAATGTTGCAAAAAAATGTTGAATCTAGTCGGCGTGTTTTCAACAATCTGCCCTTCAGTTTGTACGAAAAAACATGTTCGGCGCAGAAACAAACTTCATCTTGGCATTGGCCGCCGTTGCGGACTTGGAAAGTTCGATCTCAGCCAAAATTCTTTTTCAAATCACGGGTTTCGCCATTGTCTTGCTGGCGCTGGTGATGCTGTGGACTTCGGTTTCGCTGCTCGGAGCCATTTTTTCACGTTTCCCAGTTGAGAACGCTTCGGCGCAAAACGCGCCGCCAGCAATTCAAGCGCCGATCCCCGCCGAACACGTCGCCGCCATTGCCGCAGCCCTGCATGCGGTCATCCGCGATCCTTGCCGGATCGCGAACATTCAAGAGGCGCCGGAAGAGCCCGCGAACAAGCGCCAATAGCGTATGAAAAAGCTGAAAGTCACCGTTGACGGAAAAATATATCACGTCACCGTGGAGCCTCTGGCCAAGGACGATTCCCCGCCCGAAGCTGCTGCCTCCCCGCCGCCAGCGCAAAGTCCAGCCCCAAGAAGCGCGCCCATCCCTAGCCCGCTGGCCGGAAAAGTGGTAACCATCAACGTTCAAGCAGGCCAAACCGTCCAAGAAGGCGAGCAACTCATGGTTCTTGAAGCCATGAAAATGAACACCTACCTCTACGCGCCGCAAAACGGCAACATCGCCGGCATCTTGGTTTTGGAAGGCGACGCTGTGGAAGAAGGGCAAACCCTAATCTTAATGGCTTAAACCAAGCGAACCCCGTTTTCTCGATGTTGGACAACTTGCTCGAATTCCTAAGCCTTTCTGGATTTGCGTCGATCACTTGGCAAATGGCGGCGATGTGGCTGGTGGCCTTCGTGTTGCTTTATCTGGCGGTCGGCAAAAAGTTTGAGCCGCTTTTGTTAGTTCCCATCGCCTTCGGCGCCTTGATTGCTAACCTTCCCTCTCGGGGCATCATCACTTTGGAGCAGACCGCCGACGGACTGGAGCCGGGACACATCCGCGTGGAAGCCGTTCACGAAGTTTCGGCAACAGAATCCCAGCAGACAGACCCGCAAGCGCCCAGCGCAGAAGAGACTCCTGCATCCTTCAAGATCACGAAAATTGAAGGCGGACTGTTCGACTTCATCTCGCAAGGGGTAAAACTGGAGATTTTTCCGCCATTGATATTCCTCGGCGTCGGCGCCCTCACCGACTTTGGACCGCTGATTGCCAACCCCCGAATGCTTCTCCTCGGCGCGGCGGCTCAGCTTGGAGTCTTTTTTACCTTTCTCGGCGCCAGCCTCATCGGCTTCACCACTCACCAAGCCGCCTCTATCGGCATCATCGGCGGCGCCGACGGTCCCACCGCAATTTTTACCAGCAACAAACTCGCCCCCGAACTTCTCGGGCCCATCGCCGTAGCCGCTTACAGCTACATGGCGCTCGTCCCCCTCATCCAGCCGCCCATTATGCGCCTGTTAACCACAAAGACCGAACGTTGCATCCGCATGAAATCCCTCCGAAAAGTCTCCAAACTAGAAAAACTTTCTTTCTCCATCGTCGTCACCATTGTTTGCGTTCTGCTCGTCCCAGACGCCTCCCCGCTGGTCACCATGCTGATGCTGGGCAACTTCCTCCGGGAATGCGGCGTCACCGAGCGCCTGCTACGGGCCTCGCAAAACGAAATCATCAACATCGTCACCATCTTTTTGGGAACCAGCGTGGGACTTACCATGCAGGGCGAACGTTTTCTGCAAACCGGAACCCTGAAAATCATCCTGCTCGGTGTGATCGCCTTCGGAATTTCCACCGCTGGCGGCGTGCTTATGGCCAAACTCATGAACCTGTTCAATCGCAAAACCCCGATCAATCCTTTGATCGGTTCCGCCGGCGTTTCCGCCGTTCCAATGGCCGCCCGTGTCTCCCACGCCGAAGGGCAGAAAGCCGACCCCAACAACTACCTTCTTATGCACGCTATGGGGCCAAACGTTGCCGGCGTCATCGGCTCGGCCATCGTTGCCGGCTACTTCATCGCCACCCTCTCCTCCCAGTGAGAACGGACACTCCCGAAAACCTGCGAAGCGAGGGGAAAACTATTGGGATTTTTGACCGCCTGAATTACAATCCGCCATTTACTAAAATAGGAAGCACATGATACCAGATGCGGCATACTACGGAGATTGCTTTGATATAATTAGCAAATGGGAAAACGAAGGAGTCAAGGAAGTGGCAGATTTGATTTACGGGGACCCGCCTTTCAACAGCAACCGCAACTATGGCGCGCCCACTTCCAAAGCCCAAGAAACCGACACCGGCTCGATGGACGCCTTCGTGGATATGTGGACTTACGATGACAAAGCCATCGCACGCACCAAACGCATTTGCAAATCGGTCGGCCATCCGGCGAGCAAGCTCATCCAATCTCTCAAAGACTGGCTGGAAGAGGAAGACGACGGAATGCTGGCTCCCCCAGTGAGAGAAACCACTCTCAAGAATTGGCAAGGAAAAATAAAAACCGTTTTGTTTAAATATATTGGCTTGCCGGTTTTGAATTTGCAAACTTGAGGGAAATGAGAGTCAAGCAAACAATAGCCGGCCTTAGGGAATTCTCGATGCGCCGGCGCGCAAAGACGGGCCTCGTCCTTTGTCCTGCGCTCGGCCTTGCTCTACTTCAACTTTCCGCCGCTGAACCAGAAAACAGCAATCCAGAAAACAATCAAGACCGAAAGACTTTGACATTTGAAGTTAGCGGAACGGTGGACTACAAATCTCTCACACAAACTCTGCCGCCATCAAAACGTTATTACCAAAAAATCTTCTCTCTCTCTGTCTCCAACTACAACTGGCAAATCAAGGTTCAAGATTTAGGTCTCTTCAATATCCAATCCGCGCAAGACATTATTTTCGGTTGCGAAGATTCTTATTTGTACGAAGTAGCCCATTTCCATTCGGGGGCAACCAACGCCGTCGTGGCTGTTGCGGAGAAGATGCCGGTTCCAAGACCCGGCAACAGCTTGGCCAGCATTATCTGGTTAGCCTTCTGTTCGGGAGGTTATTTCGACCAACGCACCAACAACATGGCCCATCCTGTGTGGTTTGTAGACTCTAGAGCTCGCAACGGGTTGTTCCAAGCCAATGCCGATTTGCACGAAGACGCCGACCGACTGCCTCGTTCCGTCATCTGGCGGATAGACCGCCGTTATCACGTTCCCCTTGAATGGAATGCCCCTATGGAAGAACAACCGCTCCCCGGCCCTTTGAGGGGCAAGGAATACGTCGCCGCAAAATATCAAGTGCTTGAAACCCTGCCGCTGGGAGAAATCCATCTACCAAAAGAAGCCTCGTTTCTTCGCTACTCTCCAACTCATTCTGGCACCAATACAAGGCCAATCTACGAAGTGGTCGTGAAAGTTGAAAAAGCAACTCCCACATTATCACTTGCCTCTATGATCCCCACAATGCCGGAAGGTACGGTGTATAGCGAAAGAAGATTTATATCAGAAGGGCAAAGAAACTGGTTCTCCGTTATTTCCACTAACGGTCACTTCCCGCCGGTAGAAGGACTGGCTTCTTTGGGAGAAAAAGTGAACCAAACGGCCATCAACGTCCCCGGACATAGAAGACGAGTCTGGTTCGGACGAATTCTAATCCTGTTGGTCATTCTTTCTTGCCCTTTATCGATATGGTATTCTCGTAAGATAACCCCTAATTTAGAAAACAACAGGCCAAACAAACCGAAAACAAAGCAATAAGCAATCATAACATGAAAGCAAAACATCAAAAAATTCCATTAGGAATGTTTCTCGTTTTTACGCTGGCGTCCGCTCCCGTCGCCAACGGAACAGTCTGCACTGAACGAATCAATCCAATTTTTGGCCGCTCGGACAATTGCAGTGGGCAGTAGATCATTCGACACGGCCAAGATCCGGAGTGGATTGGAAACCCTTGCGTTTTCACCGTTAGTTACAATGGCACTGAATGTGTTGACGCAGGCTTTGTCACTGGAACCCGAAAACTTAAAGATCAACCCGCCGCTGGATATCGATTTCAGAAGTGGGGAACCTCTCAAGCAGTCGGTATGAGGGACTGTAAATGCGGGGAAATTGAATTAGAAGAAATGGTTCACTTTGATACCACAGAATGTGTTTTGACAGAGGAGGATTGTCCTCCCAATCCGTATGAGTAGAAAGAGAGGGAATTCGCCGTCTACAAGCAGTCAACATTGCGGGGACGCCGGCGGCGAAGCGGGCAGAATCGGGTTTTGGCAAGACTTTGCTTGTTGCTTGCCGCAAAGGCGGGCGAAACGCAGTAAGCGCCAAGCTTCTTTTCTTCCGGCGCAAGTTGCTAAGAGGTTGCGGAGCGGATTTTTTCCTTTTTTTCTTCTAGCTCGGCTTGCAAGGCGGCGCGGTCAACGCTCAGTTGTTTTTCCAAAGAAGCCAATGCCTCAAAGTCTCCTTGTTCCATTGCTTTGGCTATTTGCCCTTTAAGGAAAATTTCTTTTTCCGCAATCTTGGCTTGATAGACCGAGTCCAGTTCTGCAATTTTGGCTCGTTGTTCGTCCGTGAGCGGAACGCTGGGAGAATTCGCCTGCAGTCGTTCCATGGCTAATTCATAGGCCGATTTCATTCCCGTTTTGTTACCGCAAACCGGAGCGAATGCAAGGAGAGAAAACCAAGTCGTCTTTCCGTGCCAGAGGATCGGCGATTGGAAAATGCCGCAAGATGGATTAGAGGATTGATTTATGCTGACGGTTCGGTCAAACTGCTGCGGCGTTGGCGAGGCGGAACGGCCGTATAGGTGCAGTGTCTGCCCGGCGGCACAAAAGAAATTACCTTTTTGCGCGAAAACATGACTCCATTCTCCGCCAAGTCGACTGAGTCGGATCGTCTGCGGATCGTGATCTTGTTCCGTTCTGCGGAAGATCAAGAAAAGCGGCTTGCCCTCTATTTGGAGAAACAACTTCTCCAAAATGGCTATTCGGTCTTTTTGGATCGAGCCGCCGAAACCAGCATCCAATGGGCTGCGGAAATCGCCGACGCCATTCGATCCGCTCACGTTGTGGTTCCTTTTTTATCCGAACCCTCTGTGGCCAATGAAATGCTGGCGTTTCAAGTGGAAATCGCCCACGACACCGCGCAAAGACATGAAGGCCGTCCCGCGCTTATTCCCATCCGCATCCATTGGCCCGGCGATCTTCCGGATCCGGTTGGCGGAATTCTCGACCCCGTTGAACATCTTCTCTGGGAAAACGAAGCCGACAATGCGGGCGTTGCGGAAAACCTGCTCCAACGAATGGCAAAAGTCGGGCGTCGCCCGCCCGCCCCTTTCACCGTCTCCAAAGGGCTTCGTCTTCTCCCCCGCCCCGTTTCCAATCCACGCCCCCTTCGGATCATTCCCGAACCGCGCAAACCGGCAGGTCTGCTTCCCATTGAACCGGTCGGCGGCGCCGTGCCTCTTCATTCGGACTATTACCTCAAACGCCCGGCGGACCGCGAGTTCCGCGACGCTATTCTCCGCTACGACAGCATCATTCTGCTCAAGGGCGCTCGGCAGATTGGGAAAACTTCCCTTTTGGCGCGCGGCCTCCAAACCGCCCGCGAGCGGGGCGCCAAAGTCGCCCTTACCGATTTTCAGAAATTTAACGCCACAAACCTTTCCGACATTGGCAGCTTTTATCTAAGCCTCGCAGAATCTCTGGCCGACCAACTGGAATTAGACGTCTTGCCCTCCGACGTCTGGGACGAGCGCCGCAGCCCCAATGTGAACTTTGAACGATTCGTTCGACGCCAAGCGCTGAACAACCTAAATGCCCCGCTCGTTTGGGGATTGGACGAAGTGGATCGACTTTTCCCCTGCGATTACGGCAGCGAAGTCTTTGGACTATTCCGCTCTTGGCACAACGAACGCGCCTTGTCTCCTTCTGGCCCTTGGAGCGGACTTACCCTCGCCCTCGCCTACGCCACCGAAGCCCACCTCTTCATCGCCGACATGAACCAATCGCCATTCAACGTCGGCACACGGCTCGTGCTGGAAGATTTCTCGACGCAACAAATTGAAGACCTCAACCAACTCTACAACCGCCCTCTGTCCGCTGCCGAGCGCGAGCCTTTCCGCCAGTTTGTCGGCGGCCATCCGTATCTCGTCCGGCGGAGCCTTCATGAAATCGCCTCCCAAAAAACACCGCTCGCCTCCTTCATGGGCGAAGCCAGCCGCGACGACGGCGTCTTTGGCGATCACTTACGCCGCATCCTCGTACTTTTGGCCAAAGACCCAAACCTTACCGAGATCATGCGAGGCGTTTTGAAAGGAGAATCTTGCCCGACTCCCGAAAGTTTTTACCGATTGAGAAGTTCCGGCCTCATTGTGGGCAGTTCTCAATTTGACGTTGCGCCGCGTTGCCAACTCTATAACTCCTTTCTCAAACGACACTTGCTATAAGCTGGAAAGCGATTTTCGTTGCACGATATAAACTACACTCGACAGCCAACTCGCAAAGAACCCTTATGCTTTTATCCATTGCACATAAAAAGAACGGAGCGGACTGGATCCAAGAAACAAGTGCCGGCCGTGAAGCACTTGCTGAGTCCCTATTCTATAAAAGATTACAGACAAGTCCCGCCAAAGAGAAGTCGGTGGCGAACTGTTTCCTGCAAATTCTATCCGGCCGACTTCCTCGCCTTCTTATATCTCTCACCAGCGTAATCATTCCTCTTTAACATTGCAACGTTGACAAGGAATTTTTAAGTTTTGCCTATGTCGAATTTTAAGTTTGCCGGCGATAAAAAAGTGGGCGCATCCCTTTTGGGCCGTTGGGAGAAACGTTTTGTTGCCCAATGGTTGCCTCGCATCCCGGACGGTATAGAAACCTACCATCTGACCTTGCTTACACTCCTCTGGAGTTTGCTGGCTCTAGTCTTCTTCTGGTTAGCCAAAAGCAACCTCCATTGGTTGTGGGGGGTCTCGACCTTGATTGTTTTGCAATACTTAAGCGATCTTTTTGACGGCGCTTTGGGACGGCATCGCGACACTGGGTTGATCAAGTGGGGTTTTCATATGGATCACTTTCTGGACTATGTATTCCAAAGCATCATCGTAATCGGTTACTACATGATAGCGCCTGAAGGACTGGATTATTACTTCTTTGGCCTGCTTCTAATCACAGGAGGCTACATGGTGAATTCCTTCCTTTGGTTTGCGGCGACCAATCGTTTTGAAATCAGCTACTTTGGCATCGGACCCACTGAGGTGCGGATTCTCGCTATTGCCCTAAACGCCTCTATTATTTTCATCGGAACTTCCCCGTGGCCCATTACCGTCCCCGTTCTCTTTTGGATACTTCTCATCGGCTTGGTTGGGATTGTATATCGAACCCAAAAGCAGTTGTGGAAAATAGACATGCAATCTAAACGAAAGCCATCATCATCCAAAGGCAATTGAACTGCCGGCTTTTGCGCTACAATCTCCCTTTGGTGCTTGGCGTTTGCCCGGCGATGCGAGGATCCCGCTCGCAGGCCGCATCCACTGCTTTGGCAAAGGCTTTGAATAAAACCTCCGCAACATGATGAGGCTCTTCCCCGTAAAGCAATTCCAAATGAAGATTGCACCGCGCTTCATTGGCGAAGCCTTGAAAAAACTCGCGCGCCAAACCAAAGCGAAAACGGGAAGGCATGTCCTGTTTTTTTTCGGCCTTAGTGATCTTGAACCCCATCGATCCCATCCCCCGCCAGACCAAATAAGGCCGCCCGCCGAAATCAATCACGCAACGAGCCAAACACTCATCCATCGGCGCATAGGACTCCGCCGTCAAAGGATTTCTCGGATCAAAACCAACCCCATAACGTCGAATCTCCTTCTTGTCTCCCAAAGCTTTAAAGAACGCTTGCCCCAAGGCGATGCCGCAATCTTCCACTGTATGATGTCCGTCCACTTCCACATCCCCGCGGCACTTGAGCTTGAGATTCAACACGGCGTGCTTGGCAAACAAGCACAGCATGTGATCCAAAAAAGGAATGCCGGTCTCTATTTGATATTCCCCTCGCCCGTCGATGTCCAAACTCACATCAATCTTCGTTTCCGCCGTATATCTCCGAACCCTCGCTCGTCTTCGCTTCATCGCATATATTCAACACACCTTCCCTCGAAAAGAAAACGGCAAAGTCCCTTCTTTCTTGCCTCACAATCTTCATAGATCCCGTTCTTCGGCAGAGAAAACTTTTAAAACGAAATCGTCAAGACTCGGTTTGAATCCTTTATCATTTTGTTTGCCGCGGACGATCCTTTCGTTTAGTTATAGAAGGGCGTGGTTTCTGAAAAGCAAAAATCCTGCTCGGCGCCAAAGCTTTGGTGGGCATTGATTCCCGTTCTCGCTTTGATCGGGTTTCTTATCGGAAACGCTCTTTTGCACGATGGCGAGGAGTGGGATCCGCACATCCCGCTCATTTTGGCCGCCGTGGTTGCCTCGATTGTGGGATTGTTTTTAGGAAATTCCTGGAAGGAAATAGAGAACGGAATCGTGGAAGGGATTTCAGTCGGGATGAAGGCGATTCTACTTCTTTGCATCATCGGGGTTATGATTGGAACTTGGATCGCGAGCGGCATTGTTCCGATTATGATTTACTACGGCCTTCAAATTTTGCATCCGAGCATTTTTCTGGTCGCCGGCTGTCTCATTTGTTGCGTGGTTTCCGTCGCCACGGGAAGCTCTTGGACTACGGTCAGCACCGTGGGCATTGCGTTGATCGGGATTGCCGAGGGACTGGGAGTGCCGCTTCCGATGGCGGCGGGCGCGATTATTTCGGGTTCGTATTTTGGGGATAAAATGTCGCCGCTTTCGGATTCGACCAATCTGGCTCCCGCAGTGGCCGGCGCGGAGTTGTTTGAGCACATTCGGCACATGCTTTTCACGACCGTGCCGGCGCTGGCGATTGCGCTTCTTCTCTACGGGGTTTTAGGTTGGCGCGGATTTGCGGGAGAGACGAGCGCGGAGTCTATGGACGGCATTCTTTTGGCGTTGAACGCGGCCTTTGATTTGAATCCGCTGCTTCTTTTGCCGCCATTGTTGATTGGGATCGTGGTGGTGTGGCGGCTTCCGGCTTTGCCTTCTCTTCTTGGCGCCGCTTTATTGGGGTCCGCTTTGGCCATGGGATTTCAGAACGTTTCACTGAGAGAGATATTTGACATCGCGCAGTCCGGCTACACCTCGGCAACGGGGAATGCTACCGTCGATGAATTGCTTAAGCGAGGCGGATTGGATTCTATGATGTACACCGTTTCGCTTATCCTTTGCGCACTGACTTTCGGCGGGGTGATGGAGCGTTGCGGTTTTCTCCGGGCGATTGCCGGCGCCATTCTTCGGCTCGCCCGCTCTACGGGTTCGCTAGTGGCGGCCACCGTAGGCACTTGCGTGGGCATGAACGTTGCGGCTGCGGATCAATACCTTTCCATCATCGTTCCCGGACGCATGTATCGGGAAGATTACGAACGGAAGGGACTCCACGCAAAGAACTTGTCTCGCACGCTGGAAGACGCCGGCACTCTTAGCTCGCCTTTGATTTACTGGAACAGTTGCGGGATGTTTATGAAGGAAACGCTGATGGTGTCTCCGCTGGCCTACCTTCCTTATTGTTTTCTGAATCTGTTTACGCCGCTTATCGCCATTGCGCTGGCATACACGGGTTGGGGCATCGCCCGAATTCAGAAGGAGAAAAGCCGAGAATGAACTCGCCAGCGTTGCCGCGCCGGCCGATTGGCGATGGAATCTCGCACTGAGAATAGTCGGCGTCTCTTCCTTTCCGGCAAAGGCAAACCGGAGCCGTTTCTATTCTCTTGACGCAAAATCTTGTTTCGCGGCAGTATTGACTGCTAAAGGTTTGCGTATGTCTGAATTGAGAGTTGAAAAATCGGCGAAGATCAATGCGTCGCCGGAGAAAGTTTACGCCGTTATTCGCGATTTTCGCCAATCGCCGGGCTGGTCGCCTTGGCTAATTGCTGAGCCGGAATGCTTGGTGAAATACTCAGACGACGGCAAAAGCCACAGTTGTGAAGGCAAGATTCTTGGCAGCAGCAAAATCAAGATCGTCAACGAAGAGCCGTTCCGTTCCATCGATTGTCAGCTGACTTTTTTCAAGCCTCGGAAATCAGTTGCGGCCGTGCGGTTCACATTTGAGAAACTCGATGGCGTCACGGAAGTCACTTGGAGCATGAAAGTATCGATTCCTTTTTTCCTGTTTTGGATGAAACCGATGATGACCACGCTCATCGGCATGGACTATCAACGCGGATTGACGATGCTCAAGGACTTCATCGAGTTAGGTTCCGTCCCGTCAAAACTGGATTTCATCGGCCCAATTTCGCAGCCTGGTTTTTCTTATGTCGGCGTCAAAACATCGTGCGCCATTGCCGATATCAGCGACCGGATGAAGTCCGACTTTCAAAAGCTGCAAGATTGGTTCAACAAGGAGGTGCCGAAGCCGTCGGGGAATCCATTCTCGAACTACCATCAATGGGATTTCGCCAAAGGCATCGTAGGATACACAACGGGATTTCCAGTCGCCAAAGTGCCGGGAAATCTGCCCGATGGTTTCGTTTCCGGCGATTTGCCCAGCTGCCATGTTTTCTCCATCAAACACACCGGGCCGTATCGGCACTTGGGAAATGCATGGTCGGCGGGGATGCTCCGCGTGCGGGCTAAAATCTTTGCCCAAGACAAAAAGATTCCTCCCTTTGAAATTTACGAAAACGATCCGTGCAAAACACCGGAAAACGATTTGATCACAACGATTTGCTTTCCGACAAAATAACGGTTTCTCCGCGTTTTGCCGCATCCCCAACCGGGTTTGTGAAAAACGAAGACGAGGAAAAAAGGGACTGGTACGCGCGGCGGGAGTCGAACCCACAACCTTCGGCTCCGGAGGCCGACGCTCTATCCAATTGAGCTACGCGCGCACGCGGTTCAGGCAAAACTTAATGCCTCCGCAGGAGCAAAATCAACACTCTGCTTGTTTGTTTTCCAACCGGCGTTTCCAAAGCGAACTCAGATTTTTAGCGAACGCCGAAAATTAAGATTCTGAAGCAGTAGACTCGCTTGCGCCAGCGGTTTCTTTGGCGTCATCGTCGGCTTTGGTTTGGTTGGCGCTTTCCACTTTTACTCGCAGTTCGGCGGTCACTTTGCCGTGCAATTTTAGTTCCACCACATACTCGCCTATCTCTTTGATGGGATTTTCAAGGTGGATTTTCCGCCGATCTACGTCGACGTCAAACTGCTGTTTGAGTTCGGCGGCGATGTTGCTTGCTGAAACCGAACCGAAGAGCCTGCCTCTTTCACCGGCGCGCGCCTTCAAGGTTAGAATCAGTTTGGAGAGACTCGACGACAATTCCGTGGCGGCGTTGAGTTCGCACATTTCCCGGTTTAATCGACGCGCCTTCAACACTTCCAGTTGCCTCTTGTTGGCCGCTGTTGACGGAATCGCCAGTCCTTGGGGAATCAAGTAATTGCGGGCGTATCCCGCCGCCACTTGACACCGATCCGACTCTCCGCCCAAACCAGAGACGGGTTTTACCAAAATCACTTCTTTTTTTGCCATAGTCTTTTCAAAACGCTTGTTGTAAGTATTTCAATTTTCATTCAATGCCGGGCAGGATTTACAGGAATCTGGTCAAAATGGAACGTCGTCGTCCTCTTCAGGAGACGGCCCGTTGTCCATTGGCTGCTGAAACCTTTGAGGTTCGTTGGATGGCGGCAGACTTTGCGGCTGTTTTGAAGGCGGCCTTTGCGGCTCGCTCTCTGCGGCGGTTCGGCGGGGAGAAGGCGGCGAACCGCCTTCCCTGCTTTGGCCGGAAGGCAGAAACCGAAAATTTTCCAGAACAACTTTTAATTGACTTCGTTTCTGCCCGGTTTGTTTGTCTACCCACTGATCCTGGCGGAGACGGCCTTCCATAAGGATCGGATTTCCTCTTTTGAAATACTGGCCGATGGTCTCGGCTTGTTTTCCAAATGCGTCAACCGTAACGAAGGTGACTTCTTCCTGAATCTCTCTTGCTTCATTATACCACTTTCGATTTACTGCCAGGCTGATGTTTGCAATCGCTATACCTGAGGTAGTGTAGCGCATTTCCGGATCCCGGGTAAGGTTGCCCATGAGAATGACTTTATTGAAAGAGGACATAAGGATCGGAGTTTAGTCGGCTGGAGTTTCGGGTTTGGGTTCGAGGGGAGGCCGTTTGACGGCCCGGCAAATGAAGGAGCGGAAGACATCGTGGTTCTCGCGCAACGCCATTTGCGCTTGCTTGAGTCCTTCGGCCGAGATTTCAAAAAGCGCGGAAAAATAGAAGCCGTTTTTGAACCTGTTGTTCGCCACGCGCTCAAAAGTCTTGTTTCCCATCCTTTCGATGGAGGTTACCTTGCCCCCGGCATCCGCAATACAGGAAGAGATGTCGTCGATCACTTTGCCGAGGTCGTCTTCGTGCCCGATCCTTTTCAAGATAAATAGTCCGTCGTATTGTTTCATGCTTGATTTCAATCCGCTGTTCTTACAATCAATCCATTGTAACGGCTCATGGCCGCTTCAAATCCTTCTGTCACCGCGGCAATCACTTGATCCGCCGCTCGCTCCAAAACGCAGTCCAACAATTCCCGTTCATCTTCTTCAAAGCGTCCCAAAACATGCCCGTGAACCGATCCTGGTTTTCGCCGTCCAATTCCGATTTTCACGCGGGCGTAATGCGCTGTTCCTAGTTCTTTTTCGACGGACTTGAGTCCGTTGTGTCCTCCGCTGCTTCCTCGTCGGCGCAGGCGGATTGTGCCTAGTTCCAGATCGACGTCGTCCGCCAAAATCAATATACGCCCGACGTCGATTTTGTAAAACGACGACAGCTTGGCCACCGCTCTGCCGCTGAGGTTCATAAACGTTTGCGGCTGGCAAAAAATGACTTTTTGGCCGGCCAAATTTCCCCTGCCGCATCTAGCTTCAAATGGACGTTCGGGTTTGAGTTCGCAACCGATTCGCCGGCACAAGCCATCGACCGCCAAGAATCCGGCATTGTGTCGCGTGTCGGTGTAAGCCGCTCCGGGATTGCCTAACCCGGCGACTAGATAAGCGCCTTGCATTCGGCAACGGTTGTTTGAGCGATCGGACAATTTTCATCGGCTTCGTTTGAGTGCCATAAAGCCATCGGCTACTTCTCCAAAGTTTCTTCGTCGGTTTCGGGTTCCGCCGATTCGGCTTTGAGGCGAGGCTCCGTAATTGTAATCACCGGTATGCTTTCGGCGCCCAACACCTCGACGCCTTCCGGTAGCGGGATTTCACCCAGATGAAGAATTTCGCCGGCTTGCATTTCGGTGACGTCAATTGTGATCACGGCCGGCAAGTCTTTGGGCAAGGCCTTGACCTTTGCCCGAAACAATACGTGTTCCAGCGTCCCGCCCGAAGTTTTGACTCCGATGGCTTCTCCTTTGGTTTCGATGGGCACGGTGATGATGACCGGCTCGTCGGCGGATACTTTGTGAAAATCCACGTGGAGCACTTTCCCGCTCAGCGGATGATGGTCCACCATTTGGATCATGGCCAGGTGTTTTCCCGCCCGTTCGCCCTGAATGGAAAGGTCGACCAAAACATTTTCCGAAACGGAATGATGCACCAAATTTTCAAATTCCCTTTCAGAAATGTCGATAATTTCGTTTTCCATTTCTCTCCCGTAAAGAACGCCGGGAATTCGGCCTGAGGCGCGAATTTTTTTCACCCGGTTTCTCCCCAAAACCTTCCGAGTTTTTGCATTCAAAGAAACTGCCTTCATATTTCAATCCATTAATAGCAAACCGCAACCACCGCCGCAACACAGACCGGCGTCAAAACAATTCCGCCGGCAATTCCCAGCGCAATTTCCATTGTTCTTCTCATTGATTTATTCATCGGCAAAGGAATTTAGCAGCTTTCCAGCAGTTTGTGAATTGGTGCCCGTGTATGTTATATTGATTGTTTTTCTTATAAATCGATCCGCCGCGCCCGCTTTCGACCACCTCTCCATTTCTCAATTGTGTTAGTTTTTTGGCGCAGTTTTCGATTCTTTCTTCGAGCGAAAACACTTTATATTTTGAGGGAGTTTTCCAAAAGTCTATTTTCTTTTGCATTTCTATTCGCACTTGGTCCCACTTATTCCATTCTTTGATTGAGAAGCATCGCTTGCGGATTCCTTCCATAATCAAAGCGATGCGCCAGTTAGTCGATTCGCATTCAGGCAAGTTGCGCCGGAGAATTATATCGATGTCTTCGATGTCAATTACAATTTTACTCATCGTCTTTTTCGTCTTTGTTTGTCTTTTGTTCGGCGTCTTTTTTGGCTTTTTTGTTGGCGGCGATTTCCTTTTGGATTTCTTCCGCTCTGGCTTGCGACTGAGTCACGTCTTCCGTCGTCAAATCAAGCTTCCAAACGGTCTCTATATCGTCAGACACAGATTTGGCCAGAGGTCCGTGTTGAGACTTGGCTACCAGATACCAAGCGCGCGCCTCTACCAAGTTCTTCTCGGTTCCCTTGCCTTCGATAAGCAACATCGACACCACGGTGCACGCCGGGGGATACCCCTGCTTGGCGCTTTTCATATACCATTCAAACGCCTTCTGGTAGTTCTCTATCTTCCCGAATTTTCCTTCTTCATATAAGAAGCCGAGCAATGACTGCGACTTTGCGTCTCCCGCCTTCGCCTCGCGCTCAATCCGCTCCGCCTCTTCCAGCACTTCCGGCGGCAGATACGATTCTTTTGCCTCAGGCAATCCCTGCCCCGTTGCGGTGAATAACCCGCCGCCAAAGCAGGCGACGGCCGCTAATAATGTAATCGTCTTGTTCATGGTTAATTATTATTTTCCAATAAATTCTTTGTAGGCTTGGCGCGTTGCCTTTTGAAAGGCTCTGTCTAGCAAATCAAACATTATTCCAATTGTCCATTTCATTATTCTTATCGTGATTTTCTATTGTCAATCCACGATAAGGCCAACCGCACCGTCAACGAGTGCGGTCGCCGTTGTATCCAAACAGCGAGGTGACCGAGGAATTGCTGTGGATTCGCTTGATGGCTTCTCCCAACAACGGCGCCACGGACAACGCCGTCACCTTGACCCCTTCGACGGGCTGGCGAAGAACTGTATCGGTTGTGATCAATTCGTCAATATCTGATTGGCGCAATCTTTGCGCTCCTTTTGTGGAGTGAAGCACGGCATGGGAAACGCAGGCCAAAATTTTGGCGGCGCCCTTTTCTTTTAGGGTTTTCGCGGCCGAGACTAAGGTGCCGGCGGTTTCCGTCAAATCATCTACCACCAGCACGGTTCGATGGTTAATCTCGCCAATCACCGACATCGGTTCGACTTCGGTGGGGCTTTTGCGGAGTTTGACCACGATGGCCAGGTCGGCATTCAACACTTGAGCGTACGCATGCGCCATTTTGATGCCGCCTACATCCGGGCTGACGACCACGAGATTCTCCAATTTCTTGGCCTTAAGATACTCGTAGGCAACGGGCGCCGCATAAAGATGATCCACGGGAATGTCGAAAAATCCCTGAATTTGCTGGGCGTGAAGATCCATAGTCAAGATGCGGTTGGCGCCGGCGGCGACCAGAAGATTGGCGACCAGTTTGGCGGTGATGGGAACTCTGGGCTGGTCTTTTCGATCTTGGCGGGCGTAGCCGTAAAAGGGCAAGACAGCGGTAATTCTCTTAGCGCTGGACCGCCGCAAGGCGTCAATCATAATTAGCAATTCCATCAAATAATGATTGGTCGGCGGAGACGTGGATTGCACTACGAAGGCATCCTCGCCGCGAACGTTCTCCTCAATCTTGACGAAGGTTTCCCCGTCCGGAAAAGAAGAGACGACAGATTTTCCCAAAGGAATTTCGATATACTCGGCAATGGCTTGGGCCAGCGGTCGGTTAGAGTTGCCGGCAAAGACTTTCATGGACACCTTCGTTAAATAGTGTTGCGGTTTCGTATTTGGGCGAATTTGTGCTGAGACGCGCGAGCAAGACAAGGCTAGTTCAATGGGACGCCATTCCCCGTGCGTTCTTCGCGGCGCGATCCAGCGCGCCCAAAACTATTTGAGGAGTTAACAAAGCGGGCAAAATCTGAGCCGGGGTTTTTTCGTCGGGCGCAAACACCAGAACTAAAGGCACGCCAGCCCGACCATAGCGTTTCAACTCACTTGCAATTTTGGGATCTTTGCGAGTGTAATCCGCGCGAAACGTCACGGCGCCAATTGCCTGAAGTTTTTCCCGCACCGGATCGATGGCAATGCTGCTACGCTTGTTGATTTGGCAACTGGCGCACCATTTTGCGGTGAAATCAACCAGCACGGGATGCCCGGCGGCTCTGGCCTCGTCCACCGCCGCACGAGACCAAGTCCGCCATTCAATTCCCTTCTCGACAATCGAACCGCCGGACGTCTCGGCGAGAACACTCCGCGCGCGCCAATTCAGCTCGCCTTCCAGAATCCAGACAAACCCTCCCGCCCCAACCAGAAAAGCCATGCCTATGGACAACGGCCGCAGAACCGTCGCCTGCTGCACAAACTGTCCCCAAATCCAAGCAGACAAGGCCACCAAAACCAGAAGAATCCCCAGCCACAACGCCGCTTCCGCTCCCGGCGGAAAGTGAGACAGAGCCACCGAATACAACCACACGGCAGTCGCAATCATCGGAAATCCCATAGCCATTTTGAACCTTTCCATCCAAGGTCCCGGTTTCGGCAAATAAGCCAGCAAGCGAGGATTCCAACTAAGCGCTACGTAAGGAAAAGCCAAGCCCAGAGCGATGGTTACAAAGAACAGCAGAATCAAAGCCGGCGGTTGCGCAAAAGCAAATCCAAGAGCCGGAGCTAAGAATGGCGCGGTGCACGGAGTGGCCAGAACCGTCGCCAGCACGCCGTTGAAAAACGCGCCGGAATACCCTTTCTTCCCGGAAACCCTGCCGGCCGCCCCCATTGTCCTCCCACCTAAGCGAATTTCAAAAACGCCGAAGAAGTTCAAAGCCACCAACGCTACCAAAATCATCATCAACACCAAAAACTCGACGCTTTGAAAGTGCGTTCCCCAGCCGGCCGGCCGGCCGGCCCATTGCATTCCAACGACGAGTCCGGCAAGAGCCACAAACGAAGCCAACACTCCCACAGCGTAAAGAAGACCAAGCCGTTTCACCTTGCCGGGAGACGATTGGCTTTGGTTGACGAAGCCGAGGATTTTGAGGGCGATCACCGGCAGTACGCAAGGCATGAAGTTCAAGATGAAGCCTCCAAAAAATGCGAACCAAAGCATCAAAAATATTCCGGCCGCCGGCTTTATCGCCGCCGCCGCTTCTCCCGGCTCGCCTCCAATGGTCAGCACGGTCTCCACCAATTCGGTTTCTCTCCCCGCCTTTTGAACGGCCGCCAACCCAACGATTTCTTTTGGCCATTGTTTTTCGTACTTGAAGACGGTTTTCCGAATCCCCTCTCGGCCTTCCTTGCCTTGGCGGACGACGGTCTCGCCCATGACGTCAAAATCATCGTAGCCGTGCGGATAAAAATCCTTGAGCGTCCATTTTTCTCCCTTGCCCGGAAAGGCCAGAAAACTGCGCTTGTTTTCTTTGCCGGCGTCCTCCCATTCCGCTTCGAGGGAAAGTTGGGTGTCGATTCGAGGCACTTTTGCTCTCCAGCGTTCGATAAGTTCTGCCGAAGCCGACCTTCTGCCGGTTTTGTCTACCGTCAGCGTCGCGTTCACGGTGGTTTCATGGGGCACGCAGGCCTCTTCTTGGCACTCAAGCCACTCCACGCGGGCGCGAACGGACAAGTTCTTCGCTGCGTCCGAAATCGACAGAGGCGCCAGTAACATGGTTTCTCCCGAATAGATATACGAGTAAACACCCTCTTTGTCGTGCTTTTCCGGCGCCGTCCATTGAATCTCGCCCACCGAGACTCCTTCGGGCAGTTCCCAGTGAATTTGAGGGGGGTGTCCCGCATCGCCGCTGTGCCGCCAATAGGTGTGCCATCCTTCCGCCAAGGTGAAATGGACGCCGGCCCAGACGGTTTCTCCCGGACGGCTTTGTTCGGCGCTCAAGTGCAGCTTTACTTGGGTTGATTCCGCGCCCCAGCCCGGCAAAGAAGATAAGGCAACCGCGGCCGCGGCGGCGCCGTTCATCCACCGCCTCAGACGCCCGGCAAACCGGACGGTTGGATTTTTGTTTTGCAAAAACAGTTTCATTTCTTGCGCCTTATGATTCCGACGGATCAACTCAGTTCTCCCTTTGCCTTTGTAAAGGGCTTTCCCTTATTCCGCAAGCCGACGCTCCCGCCATTGTCCTTCGGACACGCACCAGCCCCAATCCACGGCCAGGACTTGCCCGGTCACACCCCGCGATTCGTCCGACATAAAATAAACCGCAATTCCGTCGACTTCGGAAGCCGACGCAACGCCTTTTGCCGCCAGAGGTTGTTTCGTCTTCGCATAAGCAAGGATCGCTTCATCCGCCTGCGCCCTCCGGGACATTGGGGTAGCGACCAAAGCCGGGGCAACGACGTTGAAACGGATGCCTGCCTCAGCATACGTCGCGGCGCACGACCGAGCAAGGCCGACCAAAGCAGCTTTGGCCGCCGAGTATGCGTGCGTTCCAAAATAACGCGCCGCCGGAGAAAACCCCAACACGGAACCGCAGTTTAGAATCGTTCCCGCAACGGAGCGTTCTCGAAACCACCGAACAGCGGCGCGATTGGAATAAAAGACGGAAGTCAGATTCAGCGACAAAGTTTCCTCCCAACCGGCATTCGAGATTTGGTGAAGAGGTCCGTCTCCCATTTGCCGACCCGATCCGCCGGCCACGTGATAGAGTCCGTCCAGTGTTCCGAAAGTTTGGACCGCTTTCTTGACGGCGATTTCCGCTGTTTCCGGCGCGCGTGCATCGCCGATGATCCCCGTCGCTCGTTCCTTCCCCAACCGCCCCACCGTCCGATCAACGTTTTCCGCGTCGCGTCCCACAACAACCACTTGGGCGCCTTCCCTGACAAAGGCCGCCGCCGCCGAGCCTCCCAGCCCCGCGCTGCCTCCCATCACTACGATGGTTTTGCCCTTGAGCCGGTTCATGTGTTGGGAAGATTTCCGGGATCGTCCGGGCAGTGAATGCCCGCTTTGCGAAACCGCTCCCGGACGTGCCGAAAGTGAAACCGCGCATCGCAAAGTTTCTCCAGCGTTTCCCTGTCGATCCGCGCCGTCACCTCTGGGTCGGACAGCAGTTGTTTTTTGAAGTCGGCCCTTGGATTGTCGGCGTTTTTTGCCTTCCAAGTTTCCATCGCGTTCCGCTGCACGATTTCATAAGCCCGTTCGCGGCTCAATCCTCGGCGGATCAATTCCAGCAATACGGTTTGCGAGTGCCACAAGCCTGAGGAAGCCTCCAAGTTCCGCCGCATGTTCCTTCGTGAACGATCAATCCCTCGGTGAGTTGGGCAAGCGCCGCCAACATATAGTCTAGCAAAATGCAGGAATCCGGAAAAATTACCCGTTCCACCGAGCTGTGACTGATGTCTCGCTCGTGCCACAACGCAACGTTCTCAAAAGCAGCCGCCGCATTGCCGCGAAGGATTCGAGCCAGGCCGCTCAAACGCTCGCCGGTGATGGGATTGCGTTTGTGAGGCATGGCGCTCGAACCTTTTTGCCCGCTGGAAAAGAACTCTTCTGCCTCTAAAACCTCGGTGCGTTGCAGATGCCGAAACTCCGTGGCCCAGCGATCGACGCTGCAGCCGATTAAAGCCAGGCACGAAATGAAGTCGGCGTGAATATCCCGCTGGACGACTTGGGTAGAGATCGGCGCCGGCTTCAGCCCCAATCGGCGGCAAACCACGGCCTCCGTCTGAGGAGACAAATGGGCGCTCGTTCCCACGGCGCCGGAAAGCTTCCCCACAGCAATTCGGCTTCGGAGCGTTGTCAACCGCTCCAGCGCCCGGCCAAACTCGTCGTGCATCAAGGCCATCTTCAAGCCGAAGGTGGTCGGTTCCGCGTGAATGCCGTGGCTGCGCCCCATCATCGGCGTGAATTGGAACCGCAACGCCTTTTTAGCAACGATTTGCCGCAGTTTCTCCAAGTCTTTCAAAAGCAAATCAGCCGAGGCGGCCATTTGAAGGGCAAAGGCGGTGTCGATCACGTCGCTGCTGGTCAAGCCGAAGTGGAACCAACGACTGGCGGGCGGGCCGATGTTTTCCGCAACGTTGGTGGTAAAGGCGACGAGATCGTGCTTCAGAGAGCGCTCCAGTTCTCGACAACGAGCGAGCGAGAAGGAGGCTTTGGATTGCATTGTCTGAAAATCTTTGGCGGGCACCACCCCTTGCTCCGCCAACGCCTCCGAGGCCGACAGCTCAATCCGCAGCCAAAGTTCCAACTTCCTTTGCTCCGTCCAGATTTCCCGCATCTCCGGGCGGGAGTAGCGTCCAATCATAAAGCGCCGAGAAAACAAAAAGATTGGCCAATATTGCGGGCCCGTCAATCCCGCTCCATTTTTGAGCGGGCAGACTCCAAAAGACGCCGTTCCTTTTCCGTGAGGCTGTGAATACCCTGCTCCGATATTTTATCCAAGATCGGGTCCACCTCCCGGCTGATGAAATCCGCGCCGCTTCGCCCTTTCTTGGCAACGGGGCGGGCATTTCCCCAAGGTTTGCCGCTCCGCCTCGCGCTCCGTCTCTGCGGGTTTTGCCGGGAAAAGGCCGGCTTTTGAAATCGCCAACGCCCGCGAACGACGAAATACACGTAGCCCACTCCAGCGCAAAGTCCTCCCAAATGAGCGCCGTGAGCCACTCTGGATTCCGGCATCGCAACAACTCCGAAAACCGCCAGCGCCAGCGCAATCCACAACAAGGTCCGCGCCCGAAAAGAAACCGGCAGCACAAAGAAGAGCAAAAGAGTAATCGATTGATTGGGGAACATGGTCGCAAAAGCGGCTACCAAACCGAAGGCGGCAGCCGAGGCGCCCACTACCCCCACTATCGGACGACCGGGAAACTGATCGGCAATATCGGGAAAAACGTCAATCCAAGTCAAAGTAATTTGCAAAAGCCCGCCGACAACGCCCGACGCAAAGTACAGCGCCAGAAAACTCTTCCCGCCCAAAACCCTTTCCATTTCTTTGCCCATGAAATAGATGACCAGCAGATTGCCCAGCAAGTGCCACAGTCCGCCGTGGAGGAATTGATAGCTGATCAGTTGGAAAAAATATCCGCGGGCAAGCCCCTCTTGGCTCAAAGCAAAAACTTCCCGCATTGCATAAACACCGCCCCACTTTTCCAAGAGCGCCTGCAACACGAAGACAGCCGCATTTGTCCAGAGAATCGCCTTCACCGCCGGACACGCGGAACCGAAGGAAACACTCTTCATATAAGGGCGGTCGTCCAACATCCGAGCGCAGAGTAAATGTTTCCGGCCGGGAATTCAACGACTATTTATCGCCCCATGCCCGGCGGCGATCCAAAGAACTTTGCCCCAAGCGCGCTTTGGCGGCGCAGGAAGCACTTTTGCGAATTTCCCTGAGTTTGACGCAAACGTCCATCGGAAGAATTGCTTTTTAAAAATATCGGCTACAAAAGAGGGTTGATTCCCGCCAAAAAAAAGGCATGCTTGCCCAAGCAGAAATGATTATGAAACTCTGGCATCTCTTTTTACCGCTTTCTTTCTTCCTCGTCTCCCAAGCGAACGGCGTCCAACTTACCGAAGGTCAATCCGGCCACATCGCCCAAATAGTAGGGCGTATCCTGAGCCAGGATCACTTGCGGCAAGAAAAGTTCAACGACGAACTTTCGAAAGTCTCGCTCCAAAACTATCTGGACGCTCTGGACCCCCGCCGCCGAATCTTTTTGAAGGAAGACGTGGAAGAATTTCGAGACAAATACGCAACTATGCTAGACGACCTGACAAGTCAGGGAAACGCCCGCCCGGCTTTTGAAATTTTCGAACGCTACTTGGCGCGGCTTGAGGAAAGAGTCAACAAAGTGGAGACCTTGCTGGAAGCGAATCACGATTTTCAAACCGACGAAGCTCTGGAGCTCGATCGTTCGGAAAAACCATGGCCGGCCACCGAAGAAGAGGCCGACGAACTATGGAGAAAGCACATCAAGGCGGACATCCTCCAAGGAAGGCTGGACGAAGAGCCGCCGGAAGACGTCAAAGAACGACTGACCAAACGCTATACTTGGGTGCTCAAAGATTGGAAAAGCCTCGAACCCGACGAAGTCCTGCAACGCTATCTGACGGCAATTGGCCACGCTTATGATCCGCACTCGGACTACATGTGTCCCTCCGAAGTGGAAGACTTCGAAATTAACCACGTCAAACTGCAACTGACCGGCATTGGCGCCCTTCTTCGCTCCGAGAACGGTTATTGCAAAATCGAGAAACTCGTTCCCGGCGGCCCGGCAGCGCAAAGCAAGAAAATCAAACCCAAAGACGTCATCATCAAAGTCGCCCAGGCAGATGGCGAGCCGGAAGACGTCGTCGGCATGAGACTGCGGAAAGTCGTCGGCAAAATTCGCGGCACAAAAGACACCGAAGTCCGTTTGACCATCAAACCGGCCGACGGCTCGAAAACCAAAGTCGTTTCCCTCATCCGAGACGTCATCGAACTCGAAGACCGTCAAGCCAGCGCCAAAATCATCGATTTTCCGCGCAACGTCCACCTGCGGCATCCGCCGCGCACGCTGGCGGTGATTCACCTCCGGCAGTATTACGAAGATTCCGCTCGCGACGTCCGAACAATCCTCCAACGCCTCAAAAATGAAAAAGTGGACGGCATTGTCCTGGACCTCCGAAACAACGGAGGCGGCATCCTCGAAAAAGCAGTCGAGCTGACGGGGCTGTTTTTCTCCAGAGGCCCCGTCGTGCAAGTGCGTAATTCTCGCGACCTCGTAAAGCCTCATTACGACCGCGATCCGCAAACCATATACGACGGACCGCTCGTCGTTCTGGTCAATCGTCAGAGCGCATCCGCATCCGAAATCACAGCCGCCGCCCTGCAAGACTACGGAAGAGCGATCATCGTCGGCGACCAAGCTACACACGGCAAAGGCACCGTGCAAATGATGATAAGCCTCAACCATCCCGCATTCCGCAACCGCTCCGGAGCGCAACCCCAAAACTCCGGCAATCTCAAATTTACCGCCCAAAACTTCTATCGGGTCAACGGAGCCCCGACACAAAGACTCGGCGTCAATCCCGACATCGTTCTTCCCTCCATCTTCGACTATATGGAAATTGGCGAAGAACACCTTCCCAACAGCATGGAAATTGACGAAATCCAACCCGCAAGATACCTCCGCCTGAACCGAGTCGTCCCCTACCTGAAAAACTTGAAACAATTATCCGAAGCCCGCGTCCGCCAAGACCAAGACTTTGCTTACGTGCGCGAAGACATTGACCGATTTCGCAAGTTCCAAGAGAGCCAACTCCTTTCCTTGAACGAAAACACGCGAATCGCCGAAACCCAACAAGAAGAAGCGCGGATAAAAACCCGAAAGCAAGAGCGCCAAAACCGCCCCATACCAGCAGAATCCGTTTACCTGCTTACCCTAGACGCAACAAACGAAGACGACTCCTTGACGCCGCTGCCCTCCTTGACAGCATTGCCCGCCGAAATGCCCGAAGAAAACGCCGAAAAATTGAAGGAGACAAAACCGGAACTGGAAGGCAACGGGAGCGGTTTTGTGATTGGGCGAGATGGGGAAACGACGTTCATCGTCACCAATTATCATGTCGTCGAAGATTGCTCCAAAGTGGCCGTTGTTCATGCCGGCAAATCGTACGAGGCTTCGGTTCGATCAAAGGATGCCAACAGCGATTTGGCCTTGCTGGAAACAAACATTCCCGCCGCTCGGCCGGCTTCCTTCAGCCGTTTGTCCCGCGCTCGTTTGGGCGAGGCGATCACGGCGGCCGGTTATCCGCTTCAAGGTCTGTTGTCCAAGTCGCTCAATGTGACCGGCGGCAACATCAGCGCTTTGGCCGGTTTAGGCGACGACGCCAAGCATCTCCAAATCACCGCGCCTTTGCAACCGGGCAACAGCGGAGGCCCGTTACTTGACGGCGCCGGAAATGTCATCGGCGTGGCGGCCAGCAAGCTGAACGCTGTTCGCGCCGCCGTGCTGACCGGCGACTTGCCGCAAAATGTGAACTTTGCGATTAAGGCCGCTTTGGTGCGCAGTTTTCTGGACATTCACGGCGTGGATTATCAACGGCTTCCTTCGGGAACAAAACTTGAGCCGGAACAACTCGCCGAACGCGCCCGCCAATTCACCATCGCCGTTCACTGCTGGAATAAGACAGAGGACGAGAACGACGGCACGGACTTGGCTCGCCAGAAGGAGGAAGAAGAGGAAGAGGAGGAAGGCAGAAAACCGGATCCTCACCTCCGGGAAGCGTTGAACATTCTCTCCGACTACATCGAAGCGCTCGAAGAAGCCGCTTCCTTCCAAAAAAATTCAAACCTTTCCCGAACCTTTTTGCGGAAAGAATCGGAATTGTGAAACTCGTTCGGAAGCAAAAAATCCACTCTCCAAAAGAAGGCAACGGCGTTGCGAGCCCTAGCCCGCCGCCAAATACAAACCGGCGACAACGTTCCAACCTTGTTGCCTTCTTCAAAAAAACGCTTAGTCTATCCCTAAACGACAATGCCTGACAAAAACAAAAACCCGGCCAAAGACGACAAAAGCGGAGACTCGAAATCTCCTCCCCGCATCCTGGTTTGGATTGCCTTTCTCGTCATCATTCCCCTTGTTCTGCTGATCCTGCATCATGAGAAGAGAAATACCCAACGCGATCAGCTGACATATGGTCAACTTCGCCACTTGGTCACCAACAACTTGGTGATCCGAGGCGTCATTACCCATGATCCTCAATATGAGGATTTGAAAAAAATCACCGGCATACGCAAAGCCGGCGACTGGAATCCCGACGGCACCTTCGTCTCCGATGAAACCAGCCAAGAAGAAGAAGTCGGATTCTGGATAAAAAGCCCAATCCTGCCTGAACTCAACGAAGCCATGTTGGATTCCGGCAAATTCGAGCAAAAAGAAACCAACACTCTGCTAATCGGATTCCTCACCGGCCTCCTCCCCTTCGTCATTATCGCCGCGTTGATTTACTTCTTGATCTTCCGCCAAATCAAAATGGCCGGCAAAGGCGCCCTCAGCTTTGGAAAAAGCAAGGCCAGAATGCTTTCCAAAGACAAAAACCGAACCACTTTCAAAAACGTCGCCGGCGTCGAAGAAGCCAAAGAAGAAGTTTCCGAACTGGTCGAGTTCCTAAAAGACCCCAAAAAATTCCAAAAACTGGGCGGCAAAATCCCCAAAGGCGTGCTGATGATCGGCGCTCCCGGAACGGGCAAAACACTCCTCGCCAAAGCCATCGCCGGCGAAGCGGATGCCTCCTTCTTCAGCATCAGCGGATCCGATTTCGTGGAAATGTTCGTCGGCGTCGGCGCCAGCCGCGTGCGCGACATGTTTGAACAAGCCCGAAAAAACACTCCCTGTCTCATCTTTATCGACGAAATTGACGCCGTCGGACGCAGCCGCGGCCACGGACTCGGCGGCGGCAACGACGAGCGCGAGCAAACCCTCAACGCCCTGCTGGTGGAAATGGACGGATTCGACACCCAAGAAGGCATCATCATCATCGCCGCCACCAACCGTCCCGACGTGCTAGATCCCGCACTTTTGCGCCCCGGCCGATTCGACCGCCAAATCACCGTCAACCTCCCAGACATACGGGGACGAGAAGCCATACTAAAAGTGCACGCCCGAAACGTAAAACTCGCCCCCGAAGCCGACCTTGCCGTCATCGCCAGAGGCACGCCCGGCTACTCCGGCGCCGAGTTGGCCAACCTCCTCAACGAAGCCGCCCTCTTAGCCGCGCGAAACAATAAAAAAGCCATCGGCATGCCAGAACTGGAAGAAGCGCGAGACAAAGTCCGCTGGGGCCGAGAACGACGCAGCATGGCCATGACCGACGAAGACAAACAAATCACCGCCTGGCACGAAGCCGGACACGCCCTCATCAACGTAATCCTCGAACATACCTACCCCCTTCACAAAGTCACCATCATCCCCCGCGGACAATCCCTCGGATCCACGATGTCCTTGCCGGAACAAGACGTGCTCAACCGCCGCAAAAAAGAAATGGAAGACATGATCGCCGTGACCATGGGCGGACGCATCGCCGAAGAACTTTTTAGCCACGACTTCTCCACCGGCGCCGCCGGAGACATCCAGCAAGCCACCAACATCGCCCGCGCCATGGTTTGCCAATTCGGCATGAGCGAACGACTGGGCATGGTGCAATACGGTGAAGACAACGACTACGTATTCCTCGGCAAAGAAATGATCCGAAGCAAAGATTACAGCGAAAGCACCGCTCAGGAAATCGACCAAGAAGTTAAACGACTCATCGACGAGGGCTACCAACGAGCCAGCCGCATCATCCACAAAAACCGCGACAAACTCGAAAAAATCGCCAACTCCCTTCTCGAATACGAAACCTTGGACGGATCCCAAGTTGAGGAAATCGTCAAAACCGGCCACTTCACCATCCCGTCCGACACGCCGCCGCCAATCCCCACCGAATCCGCCAAACAACAAAAAGAAGCCGAAAAATCCACTTCCCCAGACGCCGAAGTGAACCCCGGCTTTGACGGAACAGCGCCTGCAACGGCATAAAGCCGCTCTCGGAAAAGTCTCCGATTAATTTAGAAGACCATTCCCCGCCCTATCCGAGCTCCCAAACTTACATATGCCAACATCCGCGCGGGATTTCATCATTGCCCCATCGCTCCTCGCCGCCAACTTTTCCCGCTTGGATCGAGAACTTCGGCGTGTTAATCGCTCCGGCGCAGATTGGCTTCACCTCGACGTCATGGACGGCCACTTCGTGCCCAACCTCAGCTTTGGACCGGGCGTCGTCAAAACACTTCGCCATTTAACTCCTCTGTTTCTGGACGTCCACCTCATGTGCGAACGCCCAGAAATCCTGATCCAACCTTTTGAAAAATCCGGCGCCAACTCCATCACCATCCATGCGGAATTGGAATCAAGAGTCCAACCGTTGCTTCGGCAAATCCAAGACACCCGCCTGAAAACCGGACTTGCCGTCAATCCGCCAACCTCCATAGAAACCGTCCTTCCCTACCTAGAATCCATCGACTTGCTCCTCATCATGACCGTTCATCCCGGATTTGGCGGGCAGGCATTCCTCCCGGAAGCTCTCCCCAAAATTCAAACCGCCGCGCAATGGAGAAAGCAGAAAAACCTCCGCTTCAGAATCCAAGTGGACGGTGGAATCAACCCCGAAACAGGCGCCCAATGCACGGAAGCCGGCGCCGACACGCTGGTGGCAGGCTCTTCTCTCTTTGGCAAACCCAACCTGCGCGCCGCCGTGCGCCAACTTCTAAAAGCCGCCAACCGCTAATCCCTTCCCTCCAGCGCCTTTTCCAAACATTGCAAAGCAAAACCTCGTTGCAAATCCGGATGCGCAAACTGATTGCGATAGCTTCGCAAACAGCCGTAGCAACTGGAATCGCAACCGCACTCTCCTGCAACTCGCTCTTTGGCCGCTTCCAACACCTCTATGAACGTGTCTTCTTCCTCATATAAGTTGGCCACCAAGCCGGCGCCGCCGGGAACATTGTCGTACAACACAATGGAAATCCCGCCAGCGATCGAACTTCGACCGGTTATCGTGGCGTTCAAATCCGTGTCCGGCACTTCCAAAGTAGACGCCGCTCCCAACAAGACCGCATACGCCAAAGAATACGCCTCCCATATGTCGGCAACACCCGGAAAATCCAAACGCGTCACGTCGGTAACAAATTCGTGGCCGAGTGACAACTTGTATAAAGTTCCTTTGCACTCAGCGTCATTCGGCGATTTATGAGGAGGACTCTTACCATCAGGAAATCCGGCGCCGCACTCCAGACAAATATGAAACCCGCGGCCGTTTTTGCCTTCGCATAAAACAACCAATGTCCCCGGCAAAGCCGGCGTAATCTTTACACCAAAAAACTCCCGTGTATCTGCTTCGGGGTCTGCGTTTTTATCAAAACCCGCAAAGTAGGGACGGGTTGTGTATAACCGTTGCGCTCGCCTTTGCGGTTCTTTTGGCTCTTTGAAAAAGTCCGTCACAAAACCGAACTGAGGCCATAAGTATTTGTCGCCACCGGGTGACTCTTCCTGATTGCCTTCTTTCCATTCCCACTGTTTAAAATTGTGTTGCTCATCGCATTCATAGCGCATCACCCGCAGTTCCTTGCCCGGAATCATTTTGACGCCGTAGGATTCCCACTCCTTTTTATTGGCGACGACCTTTCCTCCGGGCGCATATTCGGCAATCGCTTGGGATAAATCCCGTTGCAAGGAAACCATGCTGGCTTCGGATTGACTGGACGGAGGCGTATCCAACTCCACCACATCCACTGGAAAGCCGTATTTTGGAATCACCGCTTGGCGAGAGAGAAACGTCAGCGCTGATTCGTAAGCAATGGTATCCATGCGCTTGATAATACGATCGCCGCCTCTGCGTCGTTGTTTGAAGAATTCCGTTCGGAGTCTCTCCATGTTGTTGTAATCTTTGCACACTTTCATTTCCACTTCCGCAAAGCGGCTGGCTTTGCCCGCCACTTTTTCCATCCAACTTCCATCGCCGGCTAATCCGGTTTCTTCGTGTATCTCTTCAGGCACGATAGAACGCAAAGCCATTTCCAGAGAATCCTGATTTTGCTCGCAAAAACGTTTGAAATCTTCCCGTCCTCGCGGATTTCCCCAATCGCCGCCGATAAGGCATTCGACATTTTTAAATCGGTCCGGGTTTTCACGGAAAAAGGCGGACAAAGCAGTGGCCGCGATGTGTCGGGAAATGATTTTTTCATTGCGCAGACGCAATGGCGGCGTGCGAATTTCTCCTTTCAAAATCCGTTCTTTAGGATCGGCGTAGTGATACAAATCGTGCGGGTTTCGACGGCAATAAGTGATCACCAAACCCGGCGTGTTGCGACGACCGGCGCGGCCGGCGCGTTGGGCGTAGTTGAACGGCTCCGGCGGCACATTGCGAAGAAACACGGCTTCCAAATCACCCAGATCCACGCCGAGTTCAAAGGTTGTTGACGAACTCAGCAAATGGATCTTGTCCTCTTTTGGGATTTTGTCCTCTTTTTTGTCCGTGAACCGCTTTTGCCACTTTTGCGCCAACCAGCTGCTTATTTGCGCGGTATGTTCTTCGGCTTTCAACCGAATCGGCATCTCTTTGTTTTCGTAGAGATCTCGATAGTGATTCGGCGCCAAATCTCCCGCTTTTCGCGCAACCAGTTTCCCCGGACATTTATTCCGCTGGCAAACGTCGCGGACATTGTGAAAGTGCAACTGCTCGCAGGTATTGCATTGCCATAAATCATCGCTCTCTTGCGTCGCTTGGACACGCAACCAAGCGAGATTCAAGCGAAAACATCCGCTGGAAATAGCGGGAGCGGGCAGAAAGAGTTTGTCCGCATCTTTAGCGGCGTCCGTTATAGTTTGGATTTCCTTCCCGATTGCGCGCATCAAGTTTTCCGCACGTTCTTTTTTCTCGTTCATCTTCAAACCATTATTAGGCAACAAGCGAACCAAAAAATGCCCCACTATCGACCGTTGTGGATTGCTCCATCCAAGGACGTTCTTTTGGCCTCTTGGTTTGTTTAAGTGAACCGAGAATTGAGGATAATCCGACACCTTCTCCTTGTCCTTGTTGTCCTTCTTCCAGTGCGGATTATTCTTTCTTACGGGAAAATGCACTGCGCGGCGAATGCGCAAATCATCCAGCAAAATGGCGATCAGCAATCGCGCTTCGGCTTCCGTAAAATTCCACGGCGGATTGAGCATCTCCTGCGGCAAGGGCAAGCCTTTAGGCAGTTCGAGGAACCACTTTGCCAAACCAACGCCTTCCAGCGAAATTCGACGTTCTTCGGTAACGGCTTCCCGGTAAATCATGGCGCGCACTTTGCGCTCTCTGTCGTTGCTGTCTTTGCTTTCAGGAAATACTTGATTCTCATCGCAAATTTTCCACAGGGAATTGGCTAATCCATCCAACGAAACTTCGCCATTTCCATGAGTGAGCGCGCGCCAAATCAAATTGCGGTCGCGGAATTTTTCGTAGCTATCCTGCGCATACCAAGCGAAAAAGGCCGCTTCCTGACGGTTGTCCGCAAAGGCCAGGATTTTCCGATTTTCTTCCGACAGCAAACCGTGCAAGGCGGTCGCAATCACGACGTTCGGCCCGTCGGTGCCGTGAACGATTTCTCGTACCGGGTCTCCGAAGATGCCCCGGTATCCGCAAGCCTCGCATTTCTTCAGTTGGTCTTTGTGTTCTTTATGCGCGACACATTTTTTAACCGGCAACGACTCTGCCTCACCACATTCGCAATTGGGACTGTGTTTCAAAATTTCCCCGCAACGGCGACACAGCCGCAGATTGTCTTTGGTCGATTGTTCTTCGGTCAAAGGCAGATAAAAATCCACCCCAAAGTTTTCATGGCTTGGATCTCGAACCGCCTCCTTCGCAACGCTATCGCTTTCCACTTGTCCAACATAATAATGCTGGCCGCATTCGCCGCACAAAGCGATTTCCAAGGGGGCGGAATTCTCGCCTCCCTTGCGGTTCAAGACGACTTTGTCCGCTCCGTTTTCGCGAACTAGAAAAGCCCCTTCCAGCGCCCGCATAAAGAAATGAAAGCGCGCCGGTTGCTGTTTTTCGGATTCCTCGCGTTTGCCAAAAACGATGTTTTCAGCGGAAAAACCGTCCTTTTCGCCAAATAATTCTCCGGCAAATTCGGCCACGGCAATTTTGCTTTTCTCGCTTTTGTCGGAGGAAATGGTGGCGCTGGTAGCAATGCAACGGAAAGGTTTGTCGCCGCGTCCGCCCGCGCGCAACCGTTGCTTGAGCCTCCGAATCAACATTCCCATTTCCATCCCTTTGACGCCGCGATATTGATGGGCTTCATCCAGCACGATGAACTGCCAATGCCTTCCCTTGTCGCTGTCAAAGAGCGGGCTGTCGTCCGGGCGAATGAGCAAATACTCCAGCATAGAATAGTTGGTCAGCAGAATGTGGGGCGGCGTTTTGCGCATTTCCTCGCGGAAAATCAACTCGGGCAGTTGCTCCTCTTCACGCATTCCCAACTCCTTCCTCGCCTTTTCACGCTCCTCTTCACGCATTTGAGCGTTACGGCGATGATCTCGTCTGTTCTTCGGCGTTTCCCCGATGTATTGGCCAAAGGTTGGCTGGAAGTCCGAATCTTCGTCTCGCAATTTGCCGCAAATCTCTCCCAATCGCTGCCGCTGATCGTTGGCCAACGCGTTCATTGGATATAAAATCAACGCGCGCACTCCCGGTTCCCGCAATTCACCCGCGCGATGCTGACGATACAACTCAAATAAAATGGGATAGAGAAAACTTTCGGTTTTGCCGCTGGCGGTGCCGGTGGCCACCACCACATTTTTCTTCTCTCCGTAGACAAGACGAATCGCCTTTTCCTGATGACTGTATAAATCACCTTCACGCAAAGCCGGCAAAAGCGGATTGGCCTTGTCCCCAAAATACTTTTCCTTTTTGGCTAGCTCGCGCGCCCCGACTCCGCGCTGAAAACTTCGCGCCGGTTCGGGAATCTCCTTTCTCATCAATTCGTATTCCCGCAGTGCTTGGGCAAAGGATTCGCGCAATGCGGCGTCTTTGAAGTAAAAAGACGTTTTCAAATAATTCTCGTAACGCGTCCGTATTACCTTGTGCCACTTTTGAATTTCACTTTCGCTAGGCATGGTTATTTCCTCCAAAATGCTTTTTAAAAAACGCTTTCAACTCTTCGACTTTCTCGCGGTTAGGTTGCATGGATTCTCGATGTCGATTCAAGGAAATCTGATGCGGTTTGCCGCCAACAACCCGAATGCTAATAATCCGCAAGTCTGATTCAGACTGAATTGTCACCGTATAATTTGGAAGGTTCTTCAACAAAGATTCTGACTCTTTGTTGGTCATAAGTCCACTATGGAGAGCTGCCTTCGCTTTCTCCTCAAATTCTTTGTCTAACTCCTCTTTTGCCCTTTTCAACTCCACGAGACTAAAACCCTTGTCAACATCGGATTTTGGTTTCGACGGATTTGGTTTTGGCTTCGGAATCGGATTGAGCGGCGGCGCATCGGCCGGGATGTGAACGATGGGGAAAACGACATCACTATCTTTTACTTTTAATTTCACGCGCAGGTAAATCGCTTCGCGGAACGGTTTTGCGATGGCTTGATCAAAGGCGAAATCATCTAGGCGAAGTTCCACTTCACAAGTTTTTCGATCTTGGGAAAGTTTGGTTGGAAATGTTTGGTTATCCGGAGAGTTCAAGTCCCCAAAGCCAACGACAATCTTTGGAATGCGTAACGGGAGACGAATCCGAATTTTCTCGTTTCCCGCCTGCCGAAATGCTTGGCGTTTCATTTTTATCGGAGTGGATTGCCAATCGCCTTCTTCTCCTTTTTCATCAATGAACTTCCACCAAATCCTCGGCAGAAGAATTTCCGCTTCCACGCGTTCTGCGCCGCTTCCCAAAACCCACTTTGTCCCATCGTTGTCTGGATGCGGCAAAACGGCAAAAGCAGTTTCCTTTTCCGTCACTTCACAAATCCCTTCACAAATTCCATTGGAATCATCCGCCGGATGCACGGACAAGTCTCCTTCAAATTGGACGATGGTTTTCGTATGGCCGTTTTTTGTCGGCACAATCGGCGTCCCTTTTCCAAGCGGCTGATTGTTGACGAGGATATTCTTTAAACCTTTTGCCCGGCGAAAAGGGAAGCTGTCCAACAATTTAATTTTGGCGTCGTATATGCGGACAAAGAACCAACCGCCACGCGCGCCCAGAATCTCGGCAATCGTCTTTTCTTCGGGGCGGAACTTGGCTAGCACTTTGCCTCCCTTTTCCCTTCCAACCACAATCCAAGAGATTTCCCGCCATTCTTTGTCATCGATTAACTGCGGCGCATCATCGCCAAACAATTCTCCCAAGTCAGAGTCGTCAGCGAAACTTCGTCCCTTCAACGAAAATCGTTTGGCGAAAGGAAGAGAGCAATTTTCAAAACCGTCCTTCTCGTTGTCTTCGGAAATGGAGAAAAAGTGCACCGTGAAATCGTCGTAGCGGCATTGGTCGGGCTCTACCGGAGGCTTACCGATTCGTTGGCCGCAAGACTTATGAGCGAAAACTACATAATCGCCGCTGGAAAGAGAGAGTCTTGACTTTTTGCCCCTCGCCCTTCCAGTCCTTCCGCATTTTGAACACCATGAACTTGTGTTCGTCGTTGTGTTCGTCGAAAAGATTTAGAACTTTGGAAGAATGTTCGCCTTGGAATTCAACCGTAATGTCAGCGTCGAGATTCTCTAAGATGTAGCGGCCACCGTTTGCGGTTATCTCCTTATTTCCCTGCGGCACCGATTGCGCATTTTGTCCCTCTTCTACAGCAAGGGCGATTGCCCAGCGCCCGTCGGTTTCTTCGTAGCAGACAAAGCGGCATTGCAACGAAAATCGTTTGGCGGAAGAAAAAGGAAGAGAGCAATTTTCAAAGTCATCCCTCTCGCTGTCTTCGGAAATGGAGAAAAAATGCGCCGTGAAATCGTCGTAGCGGCATTGTCCGGCCTCTACCGGAGGCTTACCGATTCGTTTGCCACAAGACTTATGCGCAAAAACTACATACTCGCCGCTGGAAAGAGTTTTGACTTTTTGCCCCTCGCCCTCCCAGTTCTTCCGCATTTTGAACACCATGAACTTGTGTTTATGGAAAAGCTTTAGATCTTTGGGAGGATGTCCGCCTTGGAATTCAACCGTAATGTCAGCGTCGAGATTCTCTAAGATGTAGCGGCCACCGTTTGCGGACAGCTCTTTGTTTCCCTGCCGCACCGATTGCACATCTTGATCTGCTTTTACAGCAAGGGCGACCGTCCAGCGCCCGTCGTCTTCTTTGTAACAGACAAAGCGGCAATGCGGTTTTTTTGCCGGACCATTGTCTTCTCCTCCAATATCCGGCGGATTGGCCGCAAACGCGGCGGCTAGTTGGCTCAAACGGGAACGAAGCGAACCGTCGTACACATCGCTGCCCACTTGAACGCGAAGCCCGCCCAGCAACGCCGCATTTTCCAAAAATTCAACAGCCAAACCCGCGCCATAAATCCTCTCAAGCCTCTCAGAAATTTGAATTCGCAAGTCGGAAGGCAACACGGTCGGAGATTCGACAATGGCCGTCCGTCGCTGCGTTTCCGCTTTCACCAAGCGCAAAAAGTAACTCAAAACGGCAAAGCAACCCCGCGGTTTCTGCTCCAGAACCTTGCGAACAACCGCCCGAACTTTGGCCTCGTCCAATCGATCTTCCACCAGACAACTCCGAAAAAGCGCCTTTCCGTTTCGCCGCGCTTGTTTGCTGTTCTTCATCGGTAGAAATTCAGGCAGGGCGCATACTCAATGCGTTTCTTCTTCCATTCCTCATCGGCATTGGCATCTACTTCGGGCAGTGTTGTCATCAATGCGATGAGGGCATGCTCGCTGAATTGCTTGTCTCCGCTTGGCCATTCCTTCATGATACTGGTTGCGCTCTTTTTCGGTTTCATTGGTTTCTCCTTTCCTCTAATCTTTTCTTGCTCGGAAAAGATGTTTCAAACATTTTTGTTGGTTGTCAATTAAAGAGCGAACAGATGTTCGTATGAGCGACGGAGAATATTCTTTGGCGGACGCGGCGTTGATGAAGCGGGCACTTTTGTTGGCAAAACGAGGCGTCGGCTTGGTTTCGCCCAACCCGGCGGTCGGCGCGGTGCTGGCTAAAAATGGAGAAATTCTCGGCCAAGGATGGCATCGCGGTCCGGGAAAACCGCATGCGGAAATCGAAGCCATTCATTCTGCTCTGGAACGCGGGCGTTCCCCGCGGCAAAGCACTCTTTACGTTACTTTGGAGCCTTGCTCCACCGCAGGGCGCACTCCTCCCTGCACGGACGCTGTTCTTCAACATCAAATCGCCCGGGTTGTGGCCGCCGCCGAAGACCCCAACCCAAAACACGCCGGGTGCGCCTTCGCCATTCTGCGAGAGGCCGGCGTCCGCGTTTCCCAAGGACTTTTCCGCAAGGCCGCCGAGTCGCTCAATCCCGGCTTTGCCCATTGGATTGTGCATCGGCATCCGTTGGTGACGATCAAAGCGGCGATGACTTTGGACGGCAAAATTGCCGCCGCTTCGGGCGAGTCCAAGTGGATCACGGGCGCGGAAGCGCGCCGGGAAGGAATGCGGATGCGTTTTCGCAACGACGCGGTTTTGGTGGGGATTAACACAGTTCTGGCGGATGATCCGAGTTTGACTGTCCGCCGGGGGACACGTTTGGAGGAAGAGCATCCGCAAAAGCGGTTGCGGCGTTTTGTATTGGACAGCCGCGCCCGAACTCCGGTCGACGCGCAATTGTGCGGCGGTCGTTGCGCTGCGCTTACCACGATCGTCGTTGGTTCCCAAGCTTCTCAAGCAAGAGTGGCTCGGCTCAGAAAACGGGTTGCCGTTTGGCAAGCGCCCAGCGGACTTGGATTCGGGGAAACCGACAAAGGCCGGAACGGCCGCTTCCCTTCCTTGAAGTGGCTGTTGGAACGCTTGGGCAAAGAGGGCGTCGCCAGCCTTTTGGTCGAAGGCGGCGGGCAAGTCAACGCCGCCTTTTTGGAAGGAGGCTTCGCGCATCGCATCGCTTTTTTCTACGCTCCCAAAATTCTGGGCGGTGCGGATTCTCGAAAATCGGTCGGCGGCGCCGGGCAAAGCGATCCGGCGCAGTTTCTTTCTCTCGCCGACATCCAATGGCAGAGAGTGGGAGAGGACTTGTTGCTCACGGCTTCTCTTACTTCCCAATCCGCGGCACTTCGCAAATGCGGGAACAGTGGACAACCAAAGCGCCGGTAATCGGAAACATCTTTATGTTCACGGGCATTATTGAGGAAACGGGCCGCGTTAAAGGCTGGATCCGAAGGAGGAGCGGCATTCGGCTGGAGATTCAAACCCGCTCCGCGGGCAAAGACCTCGAACTCGGAGGCAGCCTCGCCGTGAACGGCTGTTGTCTGACGGTTGTCCAGATTTCCGGGAGACGCCAAGCCCGCTTGATCTCGGCGGACATCCTTGAGGAAACTTGGAAGAAAACCAACTTTCGGCGCCTTTCGGCAGGATCGCTGGTCAACCTAGAACGCCCCTTGAAAGCCGAGGGAAGGCTGGACGGGCATTGGGTATCCGGACACATCGATGGTATCGGCAAGATCACGCGATGGGGCAAAGACGGCCGAGACTGGCGCCTCGAAGTTGCGCCTCCCCAATCTTTGATGAAATATCTGGCGACCAAAGGCTCGGTCGCTCTGGACGGCATCAGTCTGACGGTTGCCCAAGTGTTATCCCGGCGATTCCGAGTTTGGATCATCCCGCGCACTTTGGAGACCACCAACCTCCGCGAGGCTGTCCAAGGAGGATACGTCAACCTAGAAACAGATATACTGGGAAAATACGTCGAACGCCTGCTGGAACGCCGCCAGAGCTGATGCCCGCCCTCCGCAAAACAAAAATGCCCGGAACCCGGAAAGCATCCTCGCCACCCCAAAAAAACGAGAACCAACGGCAAGCCAATTCCAGAAAATCAGAAATGGTGCGGTTAGCAGGACTTGAACCTGCACGCCTTTCGGCACAACCACCTCAAGGTTGCGTGTCTGCCAATTCCACCATAACCGCAAGCAGAAAACCCATTCACTCAAATCGCCTCAAAAATGCAAGTGCATTCTTGCGAAAAACGAGAAGAAACCCAACAATCCCTTGAAGAACGAAAGCGGGCGGACTTTGCGCCGGACGAAAACAGCCGGCAGAATCCTCCGCAGAAAAATCGACGCCCATATATGCCGGAAACCAAGGCCAACGCCCTCCCGCCGCAACTGCGCGAACAATTCGACAAAGCAAAGCAGGCCTTTGATCGCGACAATCTGGACTACGCCGTTACCCTGCTGGAAAACGTTCTCAAAAACGCGCCCTCCTGCTACGAAGCCCGCGAAGTCCTCCGCGCTACCCAAGTCAAACGACACGCCGGAAAAAAAGGATTTTTTAAGAAAGTGCTCGGCACGGCCAGCAGCTCCTCCTCTCTGGCCAAAGCCCAAATCGCCCTCCGCACTCACCCGGAAGAATCTCTGGCTATCTGCGAGTCCATTCTGTCGAACAACCCCAACAGCATCGCCGCGCACAAAACCCTCGCCCAAGCGGCCGTCGCCTGCGGATTTCCCCAAACCGCCGTCTTGTCGCTCGAAATAGCGCATCGAAACCTGCCTTCAGACAAAGAAATCGCCCTCAAATTATCCGAAGCGCTCATCCTCGCCGGGAACACCCCGCGAGCCGAAGACATCCTCAAAGAACTCGCCGCCCAAAACCCCCGTGATCCCGAAATCCTTCAAGCACTCAAAGACGCCTCCGCAAAACGATCCCTCGGCGAAGGCGGCTACGAAAAACTGGCCGAAGGAAGCGGCACCTTCCGCGACGTCCTCAAAGACAAAAACGAAGCCGCCCGGCTAGAAGAGCGGGAAAAAACCACGAAGTCCAAAGACTCCCTCCGACGACTCGTCGCCGAATGCCGGGAAAAACTCGCCCGCAATCCCGGCAATCCGCCGCTCCTTCGCCAACTAGCGGAGATTTACCGAGAAGCGGGCGATTGGGAACAATCCCTTCCGCTCTTCGAACAGTTGGCCGCTTCCGAACAAGGCGCCGACCCCGAAATCCACCGAATCCTTGCCGAACTCAAACTCGCGCAATTCGACGCAGAGGCGAATCAGCTCGACCCCGCCGACCCCAACTACCAAGCCAAGCGCCAAGACCTCCTTCGCCGCAAGGAACTTTGCGACTTCGAAAACTGCCGCTCCCTTGCGGAACGCTTTCCCACCGATTTATCCCTCCGCCTCGAACTAGGCCGACGCTACCTCAAGCAAGGAAAAACGACCGAAGCCATCAAAGAGTTTCAGCGAGCGCAAGCCAGCGCCTATCTCAAAACACGCGCCCAACGGCTCCTGGCCGAGTGTTTCTGTCATCGAGGAATGCTGGACCTCGCCGAACGCACCCTACAATCCGCCGTCAAAGACAAACCCGAACTCGACGATGAAAAAAAAGAACTCCTTTACGATCTGGGCGTCGTCCTCGAAAAAAGCGGCAAAAGTGCCGAAGCCATAGAGCAATTCAAACGCATCTATGAAATCGACATTAGCTTCAAAGACGTCGCAGACAAAGTCGACCAATACTACTCCAAACTCTAGCCCGCGTCCCCAGAGAAGCGCAAAGCATTCAGAGAAAAACACTACCAACCGCCCTAACCTTTTCTTCTTTTTTTGGGTTGCCTAACCGCCGGCAACAGAAATTGGTTCATTGCGCCATTTGTTTTACAAAAACAGCAAGCTCAACAAAACATCCCATACCATCCAACCTTCCCCCAGATAACTACCCAACCGCTTCAACCCCAAAGAAAACTCCACAACCAGAAACCAAAACCATCCGCTCCTTGCCTGCAAATCCGCTCTCTTTACCGCATCCTCCCCTCATTATCCCGGATAATGCCGCAATCCATTTTTCCTTGCTTCATGCATCCGGGATTCAGTGCTTGCGGAAGCCAACCAACTCCAACCGCGTTGACCATAAACCTTACAAAAAAACACTTCCCCACCGCCGGCCATTCCAACAGCTACTTCCCATTCCCTAAACACCGCCCGCTAAAAAAACACCAACACTTTTCTTTCTTCCTACAACGGCAAGGCGGAATGTTGCGCTTTTTTGGTGAAGTCAGCGGACAGCCCGGCCCCAATAACCAATGGAATTCTTCTCAAAGGGCCAAAAGCCTACTTCGGGCTTTTGGCAGCTTTGTCGTCCTTGCCAACGCGGCATATCTTACATTCCGAAATCCATTTTCCCATCACTTCGTGCATCCGGGATTCGGGAACTACGGAAGCCCAACGACAACGACCGGCAACCAACTCCAACCTTCGCTCCCAAAGCTCGCAAAAAAACACTTCCCCACCGCTGGCTCAAACCTTTTTCCCGCAACGGCAAGGTGGAATGTTGCGCTTTTTTTGTACTTTTTCTGCGTATTTTGTCGTTTTCAACGATTTTTTCTTCCCTTTTTTCCTCTTTTTGTGATTTGGGGCTTGACGCGGGGCGGATGGAAGGTTATCCAAAAGCCAGATCGCATTGCGGATTGGGTTATCATTGCAGATTTTTTGGTTGCAGTTATATGGTTATATTTTAGTTATTTAGTTTTAGTTATTTAGTTATTTTTTTCGTTATGAAGATTCAAAAATATTTGAACGCTAGGAACCCGAAGTTGCCAAAATTCGGGCATCGGGCATCGGCAATCAGTCTGCTCTTGTAGCGGCGTTAGTGGTGTCGGCGCTCTCTTTGGTTGCTGTGGAGCAGAGCCAAGCGCAACTGATTCTCACTATCAATCCTCTCCAAGACGACACCAACACAACGCTTTGGACCTTCTCCGGCAGCTCCGCCGCCTCTCGATCCGGTAGCATCACTACAACGCAATCGAGCGCCAGAGCGGAAACATTCGGAACCATACTTCCCTACAACGCCCTCCTCGATCAAAACGGCAGACTTCCGCCAGGCGCACTTTTCACTTCATCGACCGCTTACACCACATCTTTCAATCATTCCCTAAGCGCCAACGCTGCCAGCCGACCGCAGGTCGCCACGCCATCCGGCACCCGAACCATTAGCCATATTTACCTGGAACAAGACTCAAACACGGACCTTATGGGCATTCGTGTAGGCGGCTCGGCGCTGAGTTATTCCACCAACGACGTTGTTTCATGGAGCGGGCAGGGCACCTTGTCTCAATCCATCACCAACTTTGTGGTCAACACGGCTGGCGAGTATTATTACAACTTCGCTGGCCCTTATTTTGCGGCGGAAAGCATTGTCGGCACGCCGAGTTCTAGCGGCTTTCGAGTAGTTATGTCCAGCACGCCAAGGGCTTTGGTTCCCGAACCAGAGGAATATGCGCTTGTCTTCGCTCTCTTTGCCTTAGCCTTTGTCTTCTTTCGCCATCGCCGGCGAATGCAAAAGAAACAACGCCGCCAAAAGTCCGGTGATTTGCGATTTTGGATTCGCGCCGTCTTCGCCATTTCCAAGCGCGTCCGTGGAAGAATGGCGGGTTTTTTGCGCGGCAAAGGGCGAGGCAAACCTGCAGACTATCCACCGTTCGGACGGCGTGTTTGCCGTGCTGGACGGCGTGGACGTGGACAGCGGAACGGCGAGCGAGATTGGTTATGCGTTTGCGAAGGGCAAGCGGATCACGGGGTGTCGGAATGACTTTCGGCGGGCCGGCGACGCTATGGCCAGCGTTGAGAACCTTCAAGTCGAGTTTTTCATCCGGGCTTCTGGCGGAGAAATTATCCGAGACGTTGACTTGAAGGACGCCGCCATGGCAAGATTGTTGGATCGAATTCTGCGATGCCTTGCATTTCGCGCTATTGTCTTTTTTTATTTGAACCGTGATAGAAAATTCTCTTCCTCTTCGCGTGGCCGTCACCGGCGCGGCCGGTCAAATTGGCTACTCGCTCCTGTTCCGAATTGCGTCCGGCCAAATGTTTGGCGCCCGACAGCCGATGCGCTTGCATCTGATCGAAATCGAGCCGGCCATGCGCGCTTTGGAAGGCGTTCTTATGGAGTTGGAAGACTGCGCCTTTCCCCTCCTCAAAGGCATAGAAGCCACTTCGAATTTGGACGCGGGCTTTGACGGAGTGAATTGGGCGCTGTTAGTCGGCAGCGTGCCGCGAAAGGCCGGCATGGAACGCAAAGACCTCCTTGGAATCAACGGCAAAATTTTTGTGGAACAAAGCCGCGCTCTTCAGAAAATGCGGCCGACAATGTCCGAACGCTTGTTGTGGGCAATCCCTGCAACACCAACTGCTTAATCGCCGCCGCCAACGCGCCGGAAGTTCCTCAAAACCGTTGGTTTGCCATGACCCGGCTAGACGAAAACCGAGCAAAATCCCAACTCGCCCGCAAAGCGGCCGCAGAAGTGGCGGCGGTGAGCCATCTGGCCGTTTGGGGCAATCATTCCGCCACGCAGTATCCCGACTTTACCAACGCCAAAATCGGCAATCAGCCGGCGGCCGCAATCATCAACGACGAAGCATGGCTTCAAGGCGACTTTATCCGCACCGTGCAACAACGGGGCGCCGCCATCATCCGATCCCGCGGATCTTCCAGCGCCGCCAGTGCCGCCAACGCAATTATAGACACCGTCCATTCCCTCCTTTATCCGACGCCCAACGACGACTGGCACAGCCTCTGCCTTGCTTCCAACGGAGAATACGGCGTCCCCAAAGGACTCGTCTGCTCCTTTCCCGTTCGCGTCCAAAACAGCGGCGGCGAGCCGCAAGTCGTGGAAAACCTGCCGCTCAATGCCTTCAGCCGAGAGAAAATTGACCTCTCGGTCAACGAACTGAAGGAAGAAAAAGCCGCCGTCCTCGAACATTTACCCAAAACGTGAACCAACCAAAACCCGACCAAACCAACAAACATGAAGACAAACAAAATGATAACAAAACTATTGCTATCGCCGGACAACGAACCATCTCTGGCGAAGCCGCCAAACTGGAAAAACCAAACCGTTCTAATCGGCGATAACATCGACATCATGCGAGCCATGAACTCGCAAACCGCCGACCTAATCGCAACCGATCCTCCATTTAACAAACATAAGAAATTCGACCACATATTCGGCGGGAAAAAAGAATTTGGTTTCGATGATGCTTGGACTTTACACGCCGAAAGAAACGAAGAGCATAAACTTCTGGAAAGCGATCACAACGACTTGTACGAAGTCTGCAAAATAGGAGGGAAACTGCACTCCAAAGGCATGCTGGGATACCTTGTATTCATGGGCGTCCGACTCATTGAATGCAAAAGAATTCTAAAACAAACAGGAAGTATCTTTTTACATTGCGATCACTCGGCAAATGCCTACCTGCGCATGTTGATGGACGGCGTGTTTGGGCAGGAAAACTTCCACAACGAGATTGTTTGGTGTTATCCGCCGGGCGGCAAAGCGCCTAAATACGGCTTTCACCGCAAGCATGACACCATTCTCTACTACTCAAAAGGAGATGAGCCAAAGTTCAATCACCAGTTCAGACCCCTCACCAAAGAGCAAATTGCCAAGTTCACTAAAGCCGACAAAGACGGCCGCAAATACAAAGAGTATCGCGGGCAAACACGCACTTACCTAGATGACATGCCGGGCAGTCCAGTGCCTAGTTGGTGGGCGGACATTCATTCTCTAGGGCAAACAATCAGCAAAGAACGCACGGGCTGGGCAACACAAAAACCTATCGCTCTTTACTCTCGGATGATATTGGCCAGCACCAATCCGGGCGACGTAGTTTTTGATCCGTTTTGCGGATGCGCAACTACTCTGGTCGCCGCTGAAAACGCCGGCCGACAATGGATTGGCATTGACCGACATCCCGAAGTGGAAAAGCAAGTCGTCCAACAACTCAACAAACTTAACAAGGGAACAGAAACCGAAACGCAAGACGAACTGGGAAAAGATTGGGGAAGAAGAGTAATCATAATTAACACTTACGAAAAAGATAAATACGGAAAAGTAAAGAAAGATAGAAACGGGAAGTTTATATCTCTAAAACAACTGCCCATCGCGCGAACCGATCTGGCCGCAACGATACCCTACAAAAAACATTTTAACAACCTATACGCCAATCAAAACGGAATGTGCAACGGATGCGGAAGGCATGTCGATAAACATATCGCGCACATAGACCATAAAATCCCTCGAACAAAAGGCGGACAAGATCACTTCGGCAACTTGCAAATCTTATGCTCCGGTTGTAATACTCTCAAAGGAAATAGAACTATGGCGTGGCTAATGAAAACTCTCAAAGAAAGGGGACTAATGGCTAATCAAAGCAACTCCTATTGAAAGGCGGGCGAAGCGCTTGGACTTTTGTATTGGCGGCGATTGCTGAGCTTTTGCTCCGGCATGCTTTTGGTTTGAGAGGCGGGCGTTGTTCGTTGAATGACTGAGGCGATTTCTTCCTTTCGCCGGAGTGCGACGCTTCTTTTTGTTGCTTGAACAGCGCGCTCGTTGTTGTTAGGATTGACTTTGCCGTCGGCGTCGTGAGGCGGGAGATGGGTTTCTGTTTCCTCATTCTTCTGCTGGGTATTCAATCACGGCGCCGGCGGCTTTTCTTCCGCCAGTTTTGAAATGCGCAAATTTTTTGTTTGGCTGTTGATTTTTGGGATTGTTGGCGCCGTCGTTTATTGATTTTGGGAGGACGTTGTTGCCGTCTTCCATCAGGCGAAGACGGGTGGGGTTTTCTGGTTTGCCGATCTCGATTTCGATTTTGATGTGGACATTTTCGGTTTTTTGGGATTGGATTCCGTCAGCGTTTTTGTCGGGGGCTTGGACTTTTGCCAGCAAATTTTGGTTTTGGAGCGAATAGTGGCTGGATGCAGGATTTTTTAAGATGGGGATTGACTTTGCCGGCGAGCGCGGTTATTGTTGAACAAATTTTAAGCAATTTACGATTTTATGTATGAACAAAAGGACACTTCTCTTGGGCAAGCGGCTTCAAGCCGCTCGGTTTTCTCGCAATCCGCAACACTGTCCCCCCCCCCCCCCCGCTTAGGCGACTGAAACGGCTTTTTTTGGCCGCTGCAATCTTTGGCGCGGCGCTGGCCGCTGCTGAAACCCAAGCCCAAATGCCGATTACGTTAGACGGCACCAACGGGATGCGGGCCATGAAAATCACTTTTGGCGGCGATGGAAACTATCGGCCTTCGGCAAACTTTTTATTCACTAGAGGAAGCAGCGATGTGGCTAATTCTTCTCACTCCAGCTTGGGACAGATCATTCAGCCGAACACTTTTGTAGAAGGCCGGTCATCCAGTCCTTTCCCCTACAACGCGGCCATCGAAGGCAGCTTTAGCACAGGGCAGTACGTTCCTTTTGACAGCGCCTTGCCAATGTCTCGAATCGCCAACGGAACGACCAACAGCTTCAATGTGGTCGGCCTCCGATTCTTCATCTTGAGTAGCACTCATTACTTGGATTTTGTCACTGACTCCCCTGCTGCGCCTCCGGCGGGCGGCGGCCAAATCTACACTTACACGGCCAACAGCGAACGTTCCTTCAGCTTGGATGCCACCGTGGGCGCCACTTTTGACCAAGCCTTCAACCCCGGCACCTTTCGAATGGGAAGCGGCAACGCCGGCATTCGGCTGAGGATTGTGCCGGAACCGGAAGAATACGCTTTGGTTGTTGGCTTAGGTTTGCTGGGCTTTGCGTTCGTTCGGAAGTGGAGCAGGCGGGCGGCGGCCAAGCCGGCCGATTCTGGTTGACGCCGCCGCTTAACGACGTTCTTCGTTGCTGATGGTTTGCGCCAAAGCGATGGTTTGAAACATGGATTTAGCTTTGTTGACGGTTTCTTGGTACTCTTTTTCTGGAACGGAATCATTGACCCAGCCGCCGCCGGCCTGAACGAAAGCTTGCCCCGCCTTCATCAGAGCGGTGCGGATGGTGATGCAGCAGTCTAGGTTTCCGTGATAGGAAAAGTAGCCGACGCAGCCGCCATAGGGTCCGCGTTGCGTTTGTTCCAACTCGGCGATGATCTGCATGGCGCGAATTTTTGGCGCTCCGCTCAATGTGCCGGCGGGAAAGGTAGCCCGCATCAGGTCGTAAGGCGTTTTGTCTTGGGCCAAGCGGCCTTCCACTTGCGAGACGATGTGCATCACGTGGCTGTATCGTTCGATCACCATCAGTTCTTTGGTCTGCACCGTCTCAAAGTCGCACACTCTGCCAATGTCGTTTCGCGCCAAATCCACCAGCATAACGTGTTCGGCCCGCTCTTTGGGATCGGCAAGCAGCTCGGTTTCGTTGGCAAGGTCTTGCTCTGGGGTTTGGCCGCGCGGTCGAGTGCCGGCAATGGGCCGAATTTCCACTTGCCCGGCTTCACAGCGCACGTGAACTTCAGGCGAAGCGCCCACTAATGCCATGTCTTCTAACTCCAAAAGAAACATATACGGCGAAGGATTGACGGAGCGGGCGGCGCGATACACTTCCAGCGGCGTGGCGTTTACTTTGGCCGAAAAGCGCTGCGAACCGACCACTTGAATCATGTCGCCGGCGCGAATGTATTCTTTCGCCTTAGCCACGTTGGACAGGAATCGGTCTTTTTCCAAGTTCGACCGAAAATCAAGAGGAAGCGCTTCCCGCAACAGCGAGGCCGGAGAGTATCGGATCGGCTGCGCCAGCGCCCGGACAAGTTCTTCAATGCGAAAGATGGCGGATTGCCAAGCGGCGGCGACGTTTTGGCCGGACTCAATCTTGGCGTTGACGATGATGGTGATCGTCTGCTCCACGCGGTCAAAAACCAGCAATTCGTCCGCAATCAGAAAGTAAACCGTGGGCGTGCTAAGTTCGTTTCGTTTCGGCTTTGGCACCGCCGGCTCCACATCGTGAATAAACTCATAGCCGATGAATCCCACGGCGCCGCCGGTAAAGCGATTGGGCAGGCGGGGAAGCGGCACTGGGTGATAACGATTTAAATAACGCTCGACAACTTCCAAAGCGTCTCGAACCTCGTTCGAACTGCCGGTGGATGGCGAGACTCCGCGAACCCGATAAGTTTCGGCAAGCTTGCCTTTCTCGCGCAGTTCCACTTGATCCTCCCGCTGCCGAATAATCGCTTTGGGATTACAGCCGACAAACGAATACCGCCCCAAACGATCGCCTCCCTCAACCGATTCAAAGAGAAAGGCCTCGCCCCGTCCGCGAAGTTTCCAATAAGCGGAAACCGGAGTATCGAAGTCCGCCAAAATTTGCCGGGTCACGGGAATCAGATTTCCCTGCGCGGCCAACCGCTCAAACTCGCATTGATTGGGAAAAGGCGTCATCGTCGCTTTCTAGGCAAATCCAGTAACAACGCGGCGGCGCAAGACAAACCGCGCCGCGTTCCAAGCCTGCGAAAACTGCTACGTGCGAAAAAGCCTCGCATCTGCTACAATCAAACCATGTTGTGCGTAATCACAGACCAACGCTGCCTGACCTATCATTTGCCGGGACACCCCGAACGGCCTGCGAGAATTGAAAATACCGTGAAGACCTTGCAAACGCAAGAAGGGCTTGCAATTCAATGGAAACAACCCAACTTGCCGCCGGAAAATCTTTTGCGTCTAGGACATTCGGAATCCCATCTCGAAAGCCTCAAGTCGCCGAAAGCAGACTTTGACGGCGACACGCCCGCCTATCCCCCAATCAACGAACACGCCCGTCGATCCGTTGGCGGCGCCCTAGACGCCTTGCAACTCTCCCTCAACGGCCAACCCGCTTTTAGCCTCTTGCGCCCTCCCGGACATCACGCCACCCAAAACCGCGCCATGGGATTTTGCTATCTAAATTCCGTCGGCATCTCCGCTCTGCACGCTTCCGCCAACCTCGGCAAACGCGTCGCCGTATTCGACTTCGACGTGCATCACGGAAACGGCACCGAATCCCTTCTTCTCAATCAACAAAACACCGCCTTTTTCTCCGTGCATCAACACCGCTGTTATCCCGGCACCGGGCTGGCCAACGCCGGCGACAATTGCTTCAACTTTCCCCTGCCGCCGCGAACTCCACGAAAAGAATACCGAGACATCCTCCGCCGAGCGCTGACGAAATTAACCCAATGGAAGCCCGACATCATCGCCATTTCCGCCGGATTCGACGCCTACGCCCGCGATCCCATCGCCCAAGAAACTCTCGAAGCCGAAGACTTCCGCTGGTTAGGACGGCAAATTGCCCGGCAAAACTTGCCCTGCTACAGCATCCTCGAAGGCGGATACAGCGACGACCTGCCCCAACTTATCTTTGCCTACCTCAACGGAATTCAAACAAGCACGACGTCCGGGCAATCCAGCGCTTCTATTAATCCCATGAAAAAGAAGGAGGGCAAAGTTTTGGGGTGATTGCAAATGAAACCAAATTCCAAACCGTCATCGAAAAAAATACCTTCTATTTTCACAACCCAATTTTTCAACAGAAATACGAAGGGTATATCAACTCGCTGAATGAGACCCTATTGGTTCTAAAAAGCCATGTGGAAACACATGGGGTAAGACGAGAGCTTTTTGAAAACCTTTTGGCAACAAAAGAAAACGGTTTGAGAGCATTACTCGCATTAACGGGGTTTGCAAACGAGAGTTTGAAAAGGCTAATTACCCTCGTGCGAGTGACCAATGACGTGGAATTGGCAAGATTGTTGCATAAGGATCAGTGGGCAGAGGAAGCAGAATTGACAGACATAACCGAATGGGGAGATAGCAAAATATCCAACCTGATCAAGAGAAACGAATACTTTAGACAAGGCATTGTAAATCTGTTTTTTGAGGGGGCAATCGTGCCGTTTTTAGCAAAAACATTGCCTCTTTTTGAGATCAAAAAACTGTCGATTTCAAAACTCAAATTTGAAATGCCCACTCTAATTGATACTTTGATTCGCTACAAAGAAAAAGGGAGTTATTCAGGACAGGCAGAAAATAATCCCGAATATTTGATAGCCATGATTTTACAAGACCAAGGAATTACCTTTGCGAAAGGCGACCTTCCCGAGTTGTCCAAAAACGAATCCGTTGCGAAACGAACGATGGACTTTATTATTCCCAACAAGCAAAATCCCAAACTCATCATAGAAAGTTCGTTTTTAGTGACAACGTCATCGGGACAGGGCGATAAATCAAAAACAGAAGTCAATATCAAAGCGTTGATAGGCAGGCATTATCCCACAGCCAAATTTATTGGTTTTACCGATGGCGTGGGTTGGTATGTGCGCCGAGGCGATCTGTGGCGCATGGTTTCGGCCTATGATGATGTTTTCACATTTGAAGCAAGTGAAATAGAACGAGAGATGATTGAACGATACCTAAACGCCATTACTCAAGGCGATTGTTTAGAATTGCTGCAAACCATGCCCGATAACTCGGTCGATGTCGCGTTTGCCGATCCGCCATTTAACCTCAAAAAGTCCTACAACAGCTACACAGACCGCCTAAAACTCCGAGAATATTTGGACTGGTGCGAGTGCTGGATAACCGAAATGGTTCGCATCGCCAAACCGACGGGCAGTATTTTTTTGCACAACATCCCGAAATGGCTCACATTTTACGCGGCCTACCTCAACGAAATCGCCGATTTCAAGCACTGGATAAGTTGGGACGCGCCGACAGCCCCCATGGGAAAAACACTGCAACCCTCGCATTACGGCATTTTATTTTATGCCAAAGACATCAAAAAATTGAAATTTCATGAGATTCGCTATCCGCACAAACGCACGCAAAAAGAAGGGCTGTTGGCAAAGGACTACGGCGGCAAAAAAAAGTTGTTACACCCCTTCGGCCCTCTCGTGTCCGATGTGTGGACGGATATTCACAGGGTAAAGCACAATAAATACCGAGACAACCACCCCTGCCAGTTGCCCATACATTTATTGGAACGCATCATTTTAATGGCTTCAGATGAAGGCGATACCATCCTCGATCCCTTTAGTGGAACGGGCACAACGGCATTGGCCGCCAAGCGGTTGGGCAGAAATTTCATCGGTTTTGAGTTAGACGACACATACGTTGAAATAACGCAAAATAAACTTTTGCAAGAGAATTTTAGGTCGAAACTGGGGCGATGTTGGGTCAGTTTTTATCTCGATAAATTGGTCACGTTAAGAGACGAAGACTGGGATGACATAAAAGAATTTTTTTACATTCCACCTCAAATCGAGAAGATAGATCTCATGCCGATCGTCTTAAAATCAAACGCGGCGATTTCCATATCTTCCGCAAAAAATGGGAATGCGTGCGAAGACGCGCTCCAAGAAGAACTCGCATTGTCTTAGCAACTGACGTTAAAAGAAAAAAAGATGAGATTAGCTAGAGAGGAGGTTTGGGGGTGGTTGGAGAGGGGGGATTTGCGGGGGTTGTTGGTGGAGGAGTTGGGTTGGGATTACGGCGGGGGCGGGGATCGGGAAGTGGAAGTTGGTGGCCATCGTTACTTATTGGAAGCGGTTGCGCAAAAGCGGGGCTTGGTGGTTTATCAGTGTGTGGCTCAGTCTGAGGACTGCTTTCCGGATCATCCTATGCGGCAAAAGATCGAAAAAGCAGTGGCCAAGATAGTGCGCGAGCATTTGATTGTGTATATTTCGCCGGATCAAAAGACGCAGGTTTGGCAGTGGGTCAAGCGGGAGCCGGGGCGGGCGGAGAGAGCGCGGACGCATAGTTATCATCGGGGGCAAAGGAGCGAGTTGTTGCTGCAGAAGTTGGCGCGGCTTCACTTCAGCTTAGAGGAGGAAGAGAAAGGCTTGAGCATTGTGGAGGTGGCCGGGCGGGTTAGGGCGGCCTTTGATGTGGAGAAAGTGACCAAGCAGTTTTACGAGCGGTTCAAGAAAGAGCATCGCGATTTTCTAGGTTTCATCGAGGGGGTTTCCGATGCGGCGGGGCGGGAATGGTATGCGTCGGTCATGCTCAATCGCTTGATGTTTATTTACTTTATCCAAAAGAAAAGCTTCCTTGACGGCGATGTCAACTATCTCCGCACCAACTTGGCCGAAAGCAAGAAGAAGGCGGGGGCGGATCGGTTTTACCATGGCTTTCTGAGTTCCTTGTTTTTTGAGGGCTTTGCCCAGCCTCCCAGCGAGCGCAGTGAGCAAACGAAGCAACAGCTTGGAGAAGTGCCGTATTTGAACGGCGGCATCTTTCAACGGCATCCTCTTGAGCAGCAACCCGGAGAGAACATTCAGATTCCGGACCGGGCCTTTGAGCGGTTGTTTGGTTTCTTTGAGCAGTATCAATGGCATTTGGAAGATCGGCCGTTGCGCAAAGACAACGAGATTAACCCGGATGTGTTGGGCTATATCTTTGAGAAGTATATTAACCAGAAACAGATGGGAGCCTATTACACCAAAGAAGACATCACCGGCTACCTTGGGCGCAACACCATTCTTCCGTTTTTATGGGGGCAAGCGCAGAAGAGTTGCGCCATCGCCTTTGAGCCGGGTGGCGGGGTATGGCGATTGTTGGCGGAAGAGCCGGATCGCTACCTTTACCCAGCAGTGCGGCACGGGATCACTTATGACCTTCATGAAAATATAGAGCTGGCGAACAAGCGGGAGTTGCCGAGCAAGATTGCGGTGGGAATAAAGAATGTGGGAAATCGGGAAGATTGGAATCAACCGGCGCCGGCTAAGTATGGCTTGCCGACCGAGACTTGGCGCGAGCATGTGGGCAGACGCCAGCGTTATGAGGAAGTTCGGGCCAAACTGGCCGCTGGGGAAGTTCAGTCGATTTCCGACTTAGTGACTTACAATTTAGACCTAGAAAAGTTGGCGCAAGATGTGATTTACAACAGCGAGGGGCCGGAGTTAGTTCGGGCGTTTTGGAAGGCGTTGAGAGAAGTTTCGGTGTTAGATCCGACTTGCGGGTCGGGGGCCTTTTTGTTTGCGGCCTTGAACTTGTTGGAGCCGTTGTATACGGCCTGCTTGGACGCCATGCGCGGTTTTGTGGATGATTTAGAACGGGCGCAAAGTACCCCCCCCCCCCCCCCCCGCAAAGTTGGAAGATTTTCGGGAAGTGTTGCGGCAGCTGGAAGCGCATGCCAGCGAGCGCTATTTTGTGTTAAAGTCCATTATCATAGGGAACTTGTATGGAGTGGACTTGATGGAAGAGGCGGTGGAAATCTGCAAGTTGCGCTTGTTTTTGAAGTTGGTGGCGCAAGTGGAAAGGAAGGAAGATATCGAGCCCTTGCCGGACATCGACTTCAATGTGCGCTCGGGGAATACGCTGGTGGGCTTTGCTTCGTTGGAAGCAGTGAAGGAAGCGTTGGGAAGCGATCTAATCAAGCAACAAAACTTGCCGCAAATAGAGGCGCGGGCGCAGCAAGCGGATGTAGCGTTTGGGAAGTTTCGGCGGCTGCAAGTGGAAGAAGAAATGAACGCCAAAAGTTATCGGGAAGCAAAGAGGGATTTGCAAGCGCGGCTGGCGGCGTTGCGCCAAGAGTTAGACGAGTATTTGGCGGGCGACTACGGCGTCCAAACCGACAACAAAGAAGCGTATGAACAATGGCAAAAGAGCCATCGGCCGTTCCATTGGTTGGTGGAGTTTTACGGCATTATGCGGCAAGGCGGCTTTGACGTGATTATTGGCAATCCGCCTTATGTGGAATACAGCAAAGTTAAAAAGGATAAAAAGAAGGGCTACACTATCAAAAACTACCAAACCCTCCCCTGCGGCAATCTCTATGTTTTTTGTACCGAACGAGCATTTACATTGTTACACCAACAGTCTTGGTTTAGCTTTGTTGTTCCTATCAGCATTCAAACAACAGCTAGAATGAACAGCTTGCAACAATTATTTATTCAAGAGAAGAGGCATACTTATTTCAGTACATTTGATGTTTATCCCAGCAAGTTGTTTGAAGGTGGCAAACAAAGGATTAGCTTGATAATCGCAACCGAACGCCTTGGCAAATCCCAATTTTGGACTACGTTTTACAATCGTTGGAAGCCAGAGGAAAGAAGGACATTATTTTCAAACTTTCTATACTCCCAGTCGCATTTGGACAAAAATTGTTGCGTAATTCCCAAACTTGGAAACAAGACTGCAGGCCAAATTCTCCACAAGATGAGTAAGTTTAGTGTAGCGCCATATAAACAAAAACCGGTATCTCCATCGTTCTATGTTCATGGAATTCCATATAACTATGTTAAGGTGTTTGATTTTGTACCTTACTTTTGGAATGAAATTGATGGGCAGAAAAAATCTGTGGACTTAAGGCCTTATCAATTAGAAACACAAGAATCAGGAGAAGAGATGGTTGTATTGGCTACACTCAACTCGAACCTTTTCTTTTGGTGGTGGTATTCGCTATTTGATGGATACCATTGTGGACGCCACGAGGTTTTGTCGTTTCCAGTAGGCATTCGAGGGATGAAGGATGAGATTTGTGAAAATCTTAGTAGTCTAGCAGAACAACTAATGAGAGATTACAAACGACATAGTAGGCGAAGAATGGCTAATTACAAGGCAACAGGAAGAGTGGAATACGATGAGTATTATCCTAGGAAATCAAAGTCTATCATCGATGAGATTGACCGGGGTCTGGCCAAACACTATGGCTTTACGGAGGAGGAATTGGACTTCATTATTAATTACGATATTAAGTATCGCATGAGTTTGAAAGGCTAGAAAATATGAGTAAAAGGGAGGGAAGAGACAAAATGAGCAATGGGAACATTTCTTTGCCGGGCGATTATGAGGATTTGCTTTTGGAGGTGAAGGTGCGGGTTCGGGCGGCGCAGTATGAGGCGTTGAGAGTGGTCAATAAGGAGTTGGTGGGCTTGTATTGGGATATTGGGCGGATGATTTGCGAGCGGAGTTTCCCGGGGTTAGGAGGTTTTCAGCAGCGAATTTATGGCGGATGAAGGCGTTTTTTGAGGTGTATCAAGATCCAGCAAAACTCGCACCAATGGTGCGAGAAATTGGTTGGGCGCATAATGTTGTGATTTTGCAACGGCGCAAGGGATGCGTTGGAGCGGGAGTTTTCCTTGCACTATTGGGATTAGGCAAAAGTGCGACCAATGGTTGCACAAATTAAACGGGACTAGCGAAAGGTGTTGACGGGGGCGGGTTGGGGAGCTCAGTATGTTGGATTTTGATTGAGCGGCCGATTGGCGGGCGAAGCGGCCGCTTTGGTTGGCGTTTTGAAAAGGAATATGAATAAATTGGACGATCTTTACGCCGGTCTCACGACGCCGACGACAGCGAAGTTGGTTTTGCTGGTGCTGGACGGGTTGGGGGATTTGGCGATGAAGGAGGAGGGGTATTTGACTCCGTTGGAGGCGGCTTCGACGCCTCATTTGGACGAGCTGACGCAGGGTTCGGCGCAAGGGCGGATGCATCCGGTGGCGCCGGGCATTACGCCGGGAAGCGGGCCGGGGCATTTGGCTTTGTTTGGGTATGATCCGCTGGAGTATCAAGTGGGGCGGGGAGTGATTGAGGCGCTGGGGCTTGGCTTGGACTTGCGGGACGGGGATGTGGCGGCGCGGGCGAATTTTTGCGCATTGGATGGGGAAGGGATGGTGACGGATCGCCGCGCCGGGCGAATTGAAACCGAGGAGTGCGAGCGTTTGTGCGCTTTGTTGGCGGCGGAGGTGCGTTGGATGGACGATGTCGAAGTGATTTTCCGGGCGGGGAAGGGGCATCGCTTTGTGGTTGTTTTTCGGGGAGAGGGGATGGAAGGGCCGTTGACGGATGCGGATCCGCATCGGGAAGGCAGGAAGATTCCGGCGGCGGTTCCTGTTGCGGGGACGGGTTCAGAAAAGGCCAGAAGAACGGCCGGGGTTGTGGCGAAGTTTTACGAGCGGGTTTTGCCGATTTTGGCGGGAGAGTCGCCGGCCAACGGTTTTTTGATGCGGGGGATTGCTTCGCAGCCGACGGTTCCGATGTTTGCAGAGCGCTATTCGCTTCGGCCGGCGTGTTTGGCGGTGTATCCGATGTATAAGGGTTTGGCGCAGTTGGTGGGCATGGCGAAGATTGAGGGACCTGGCGCCATTGGCGAGCAGTTTGCTCGGTATTTGGAAATCTATAACGAGTATGATTTTTTCTTCATTCACTATAAGTATACCGATAGGTATGGCGAGGACGGCAACTTTGAGGCGAAGAAGCGGGCGATTGAAGATTTGGACGAGGCCTTGCCGATTTTGTTGGAGAAGCGGCCGGAAGTTCTGGCAATCACCGGCGATCATTCTACGCCGTGCGCGGTTCAAGGGCATTCTTGGCATCCACAGCCGGTGCTGTTGAATTCGCCTTTTTCGGGGTCGGACAAGTTGGATCGGTTTACGGAAACTTCCGCCAATTTGGGTTCTTTGGGCGTTTTTGAGGCAAAGTATCTGATGCGGTTGATGCAGGCGAATGCCCGGATGTTCGACAAGTTTGGCGCTTGATTGACCACTTCACCCGGTCGCGCGGTTTGTGAAAGCGAGATGAAGGCGGTGATTTTGGCGGCGGGAAAAGGCACGCGGATGGGGGATTTGACTTCGACCTTGCCCAAGCCGATGTTGAAGGTGCACGGCAAGCCGATTTTGGAGCATATTGTGGAGGGATTGTCGGCGGTTGGCGTCAAGGGCATTTGCGTGGTCACGGGGTGGAAGGCGGAGATGGTGGAAGAGTATTTTGGCGACGGCGCCGCTTGGAACACGGCGATTTGCTATGCGCGGCAGGTTGTTCCGGACGGCACGGGCAAGGCGCCGGAGTTGGCTAAAAACTTTGTGGGGGAGGATGATTTTCTTTTGACTTACGGAGACATTCTCGTCCGGCGAGAGACTTATCGGGCGATGGTGGATCGCTTTGCTGGCGGCAACTTTGCGGGGTTATTGGCGGTGACCCAAAAAGAAGACGTTACCAAGGGCGGGCTTGGCGTTTTTGACGAGGATTTTTGCTTGGCTCGCTTGCTGGAAAAACCGACTTGGGCGCAGATTCGGCAACTGCGGACGCAAGGTTGGTTGAAGGCGGGCGATCCGCTTTATTGCAACGCCGGCGTTTATATTTTTCGGCCTTTGTTATTTGATTACACGGCGAAACTTCGGAAGTCTCCCCGCGGAGAATACGAGTTGACGGACGCCCTTCAAGCGATGGTTGCCGACAATGCCCGAATCGCCGGCCACTTGATTGCGGGGGCTTGGGCGGATGTCCGGGATGCGAAAGTGTTGGCGGCGTTGCGGGCGAAATCTTCTTTGCAAAGATAGCCAAACGCTTCGCGGGTTGTTTGCGGAGTCTCCTGGGGAAATATTTTTTGGGGAATGTTTTCTTTTTGGTTTTCTCTTTTTCTGGAAATAGGCTAACTTTCCTGCATGGCATTTTTCGATTGTGACTTCAAAAACGGATTGCGGCGCACCGGCGTGATTTGCGCTTTGGTTGCGGCCTGTTCGGCGGTTGCCGAAGATTGGCCGAATTTTCGCGGGCCGCGGCATAACGGAATTTCGAACGAAACGAATTGGCGCAAGGATTGGTCTGGCTCGCCGCCATCTATGTCTTGGCGCGCAGACGTAGGGATTGGGTTTTCTTCGTTTGCCGTTGTCAAAGGGCGCGCGCTGACTATCGGCCACGTGAATGGCGACGAAGTGGTCTTTTGTTTGGACGAGTCCACTGGAAAAAGGCTGTGGACGCATCGTTTTCCCAGCAAGCTGGGAGCGAAGTATTACATCGGCGGGCCGGGTTCGACGCCGTCGGTGAACGCAGAGTCCGGACTGGTTTACGTGCTGGGAAAGTGGGGAGAAGTCTTCTGTTTGCGGCTGGCCGACGGCGCCGTTCAATGGAGCCGCCGCTTGGCCAAAGAAGAAAAGCTGTTGACGCCGGATTGGGCGTTCAACGGCTCGCCGCTGTTGCTGGGAGACTTGGCGGTGTTGAATCTCGGCAAGGCCGGCTTGGCGCTGAACCAGAAAACCGGCGCCACCGTTTGGCGTTCGCCAGGAAGCGAATGCGGCTACTCAACGCCGGTTCCCTACCAGTTCGACGGGAAGCAAATGGTGGCGCTCAGTTCGGAAGAAGCCTATTCCGGCGTGGACGCCCGCACCGGCAAAATTCAATGGTCGATCCCGTGGCACACTCAACACGGAGTCAACGCCGCAGACCCGATTTTCTTGAAAAATCGAGTCTTCGTTTCCTCCGGCTACAACAAGGGAAGCGGACTCTTTGCTTTGGGCGACGACCAACCTCGCTCTCTTTGGAAGCAGAGACTCTTTCGCGCCCAGCAAAACGCCCCGGTTCGAATCGGCGGTTTTTTGTACGGTTTTGACGGAAACAACAATTCGCGCGCCAAGATAAAGTGCGTCGATTGGAAAACGGGCGAAGTGCTTTGGGAAGAAGAATCCTTCGGCTACGGAGCGCTCTCGGCCGCGGGAAGAGATTTGATCATCATTTCCGCAAAGGGGCGTTTGGCCATTGCCGAAGCGTCGCCAAAAGAATTCCGCTTGACCTCAAGCCTGCAAGTGTTGGGGCCGGATTGTTGGACGGCGCCAATATTGGCCAACGGCCGCGTCTTTTGCCGCAATTCGCACGGAAAAGTCGCTGTCGTCGATGTTCGAGCAGCTCAATAATCGCTGGAAACCACAATCAAAAACCGCCTATGCAAAACCACGCTTTCGCCATCGGAGAAACTCCCAATCGCCGTCAGTTTTTGAAAACCACCGCCGCCGCGGTTTCTTTCCCTTTTCTTTCCCTCAGCGCCAACGCCGCAAAACGCTATCGCACCGCGCTCATCGGTTGCGGATGGTGGGGCGGGAACATCTTGCGAGAAGCCGCGGCCTCCAAACGTTGCCAAATTGTTGGCCTCTGCGACGTCTATCGCCGTCCTTTGCAGGCCACTGCCGACGAAGTGAAAAACCTGGCCGGCGATCAAGCGCGGTTGTTTGACGACTACCAAGAAATGCTCGCAACACTGCGGCCGGAAATTGTGATTGTCGCCACGCCCGATCACTGGCACGCTCTGCCTTCCATTGCCGCCTTGAAAGCGGGCGCCCATCTGTTTGTGGAAAAACCGACCAGCCATACCATCGCCGAAAGCCAAGCCATGTTGCAGGCCGCCCAAGCCTCCGACCGCGTCGTTCAAGTGGGACTGCATCGCCGCATCGGCCCGCATCATCGATCCGGCATGGACTTCATCCGCTCCGGCAAAGTCGGCCGCATTGGAATGATCCGAATGTTCGTCACCGGCGGCGCCAGCGGCAAAGAACAACCCGCGACCAACACTCCGCCGCCCAGCGGCATGAACTGGAATCAATGGTGCGGCCCCGCTCCCTGGCGACCCTACAACCGCAAACTCACGCCCGGAGGTTGGCGCCATTTCCTCGACTACGCCAACGGAACCCTAGGCGATTGGGGCGTCCACTGGCTCGACCAAGTGCTGTGGTGGACGGAAGAAAAATATCCCCAAACCGTCTTTTCCAGCGGCGGCCGACCCATATTCGGCCCCGCTATTGCCACCAAAGAAGAAGCTACCACCGACGCGCCGGATACCCAAATCGCCGTCTACAACTTCGAATCCTTCACCGCCGTTTGGGAACATAAAAAATATTCCGGCAACCATTCCGAAAAACACAAAATCGGCGCCTATTTCTATGGCGACCAAGGCGTCTTTCATATGGGCTGGCGCGATGGCTGGACTTTCTATCCCAAAAACGACAAACAACCGACCATCCGCCAAAAACCGCAATTCAGCGATCCCGTGGACGGCAACAACCTCAAACAACTTTGGCAAGACTTCCTAGACGCCATAGACCAAAAACGAACGCCGGTGGCCAACATAGAAACTTCCCACCGCGCCTCCGTGTTGCCTTTGCTGGGCATGATTTCCTTTCGCTTGGGACGCAGCCTCCAATGGGACGGCCGGCGCGAGCAAATCCTCAACGACCCCGAAGCCAACAAACTCATGCGCCGCCACTACCGAAAACCCTGGACTTACCCCCAAGTCTGAGAATCCCTTAAAAATAAAGCAGATGAATAGCATGGCCCCCCCCCCCCCCCCGCGGCAATAACTCAAGCCCCGAAGCGATACCCTGCTTTGAAACGCAGAAGGTCACCCTCTACAATCAAGACACTCTGCAAATCACGGCCATTTCTCAATCTTCCATAGACCTCATCGTCACCTCCCCGCCCTACAACGTCGGCATCAACTATAGCTCGCATCAAGACGGCGACTCCTACCAAGACTACTTGCGATTCACTGAATCTTGGCTGAAAAAATGTTTCAAACTAGCCAAAAACGACGGACGATTCTGTCTCAACATCCCCCTAGATAAAAACAAAGGCGGACAACAATCCGTCTGTGCCGACATCACCAACATAGCCCGAAAGGTTGGTTGGCAATACCATTCAACCATCATTTGGAACGAAGGCAACATATCAAGGCGCACTGCTTGGGGATCATGGATGTCCGCATCCGCGCCGTATGTCATTGCCCCCGTTGAAGTAATCGTCGTTCTTTACAAAAAAACTTGGAAGAAAACCAGCGGTAGCAGAAGAAGCGACACCACTAGGCAAGAGTTCATGGAATGGACCAACGGTGTATGGACATTTCCGGGACAAAACAAAAAGGGCGCAGGTGGCCATCCCGCTGCGTTTCCCATAGAACTGCCGAAAAGGTGCATCAAACTCTTCAGCTATATCGGGGACACTGTTTTAGATCCATTTGTTGGAAGTGGTTCAACTTTAATCGCCGCATTGCAAAACGACCGAAGAGGCGTCGGCGTGGATATTGACGCAGACTACTGCAAAATTGCAAAGCAACGCTTGCGGAAAGCAGAGAGTACAAACCAAAGGAACTTAGCGCTATGTCACAAAAACGAATAACTATCGAAGACTTGGTAAAAGGGTACTTCATCGCTCGTCCCAACAAAGACTTGAGTCACGGACCCGTGGTTGACTATGTTGAAGAGAAGTATGTTGCACTATATGGGCGCGAGCGAAAACCGCGCGACCCTTGGCGCGTCATTAGAAATCTTCACCAGCAGGGTTTCCTTATCAAAGTCGACAATGGCATATACCGCTATGACCCCGACGCCGTGACGGATAGAACTTTAGAGAACTTCACAGCTGAGCAACGAGAAGCCATATTCAAGCGCGACGGATACAAATGCGTCGTATGCGGGCATGGCCGTCAACACGGCGCAAAGTTGCACGCCGACCATATCAAGCCCCGCAATCTAGGCGGTAAAGCGGATATTGAAAATGGGCAGACATTGTGCGCCAAGCACAATTTCACAAAGAAAATGCTCAGCCAAACTGAAACCGGCAAGAAGATGTTCATCAATCTTTACAAACTTTCCCAAAAGGAAGAACGTAAAGACCTAGTGGCTTTTTGCGCTGATGTTCTCAGGATGTATGAGAAACACAATATCAATAGCCATATCAAGTGGGATGAGTAGCCTGCTAACCGCCATTCTTTTTTATACGCCCTAGTATTTCGTAAAATTATGCTGGTATTGTCGAATATCTCAAGATCGAGATATTCAAGGAAGTTGAAGTAAAAATCGAGGAAAACGCTATGGAGAGAGGGATAGTTGATATTAGGCAGAGCAGTCGCGCATGGAAAGGGAACGACTTCGAGAAACTTGTTTACTACATTGTCTCCGACATGATCGAGACGAAACTGCCGCTCAAAGTAATTGAGGGCAAACAATTAGAGGATAGGCAGACGGATCCAAAGTTGGACAAAGTCAAGCGTAACTTACTGGTCGACTTTGGCGAACTTGGTTGTTATCTCCCTGACGCTGATATTGTTGTCTATGACCCTAACGACCTTTCCGTTAAAGCTATCATTTCTTGCAAAGTTAGTTTGCAGGAGGGGATAGCTCAAACAGCGTATTGGAAGATGAAACTAAGCGAATCTCCCATCACGCAACACATCAAAATGTTTTTTGTCACCACGGATTCCGATAGAAAGTTCTTTGGCCTAATCACTGGCAAATCCGCCGTAATTGCGATGGACCATTTCGATGCTGTCTTTGTTCTTCGCGATAATGTACAAGAGCGCCACGCTGTCCATGCTCTGGCGGGGATTGTTGACAAGCTAGGGAAATGAGCAACAGCGACTCAATACTCAAGGAGACACACTGAACGGATCCCAAGGAATGGCGAAAATTCTGAAGGCTGAAGTTGAGTTTGGGTAATCATTATAGTCTTGTCAGAATTAAATTATCGGCGAAACTTGCGCCGTATCGGTTTATTATTCTTGCAGTGGATTGCGAGTCAAGCACAAAATAGAAAAGTTTATGTTTATGGAAACTTCAACATCAGAAAAGGTCGTCTTGGAAATCCCGTCGGACGCATGGAAAATAATTCTGGACTACGTCTATTCCAACTTGGAGTGGGATGACGATTCGCCAGAAAAGCAGAAAGTGCTTGACGCTTTGGATCAGATTAGGAGGCATATTCCCAATAACGACGCCGATTAGCGTTCTAGTCAAATCTTGACGGCAAGGAAGTTGCGTAGTATTCAACACGGGAGGACGGCAAGATTTGAACAAGGACAACTTTATTCATGTTATGGCGAATGCGCAGTTTCTGCTGGCGCGCTATGGATGGAACTCAGGATCCGAAGCTGTTGACGCAGACGGGATGGAATGCGATCCGCTCAGCCAAGCGGCGGTTCGGTTCTGCATCGTCGGCGCGATTAAGCGATCTATTTTCGATCTGCAATATGCGCCCGCTGACAAAATAAATGCCGCCGCCCAACCAATCCTAGAGCGGTTCATAGAAGTCACGAGGCTAGAATTGCCAGAAGAGCCGATACCGGGCGAACCGAACTCAAAAGCGCATGTCGGCGTCACTTTTTGGCAAGACGGCGCCACCGAGCGCATAGTCGCCGACAAAATCACTGAAGCGATAGCTCTTGCGAAGCAACACCCATAGTCCGCACTGCGCAAATCTTATTTTTATAGAACCGGCGAACAACGTTTCCATTGGTTGGCGGATTTTTCTCATCCTGATCATTCGTTTTTTGTTTTGCGGGTTTTGGTGTTTCTGGCGGTGTGGAGGTTAGGAAAGTGTTTAGTGAATTTTACAGCGGCGTTGGCCTTGGACGATTTCGCCGATGATGGATGCGGGTTCTTGGATTCGTTTTAGATAAGTGAGGATGGCGGCGGCGCTTTTGGCGGACACCACGGCAACTAGTCCGATTCCCATGTTGAATACGGTGAACATTTCTTTCTCGGAGATTTGGCCTTCTTTTTGGATGAGGGAGAAGACGGGAGGGATTTCCCAGTTTTCTTTGGCGATGTGCGCGGCGGTATGGGGCGGCAGAATGCGCGGAAGGTTGTCGATGAGGCCGCCGCCGGTGATGTGAGCCAAGCCTTTGATTTGTTTTTTGGAGCGGGGCGGATTGAAGCGGGCGAGCAGTTTGCGGATTGGTTTGAGGTAAGAGCGGTGGATGCGGAGCAGTTCGTCGGCAAGTGTGTTGTCCAGTTCTTGGACGCGGGCGTTGGGACGCAGTTTCATTTTCTCAAAGAAGACTTGGCGGGCGAGGGTGAAGCCGTTTGTGTGCAGGCCGTTGGAGGGAAAGCCGATAACAATATCTCCGGGGCGAATGGTTTTGCCGTCCGGGATTGTGGATTTTTCGGCAATGCCAACGATGGCGCCGCAGAGGTCGTATTCTTCGTTTTGGTAAAAGCCCGGCATTTGGGCGGTTTCGCCGCCGATTAGGGCGCAACGGTTTGCCCGGCAACCGTGGGCGAGGCCGACAATAATTTTTTCAAACACGGCCGGTTGGAGGAGGCCGGCGCCGAGATAGTCGAGAAAGAACAGCGGTTCGGCGCCAAGAACGGCGATGTCGTTGACGCAGTGGTTGACGAGGTCTTCGCCGATGGTGTCGTGCCGATTGGCGGCGAAGGCTACTTTGAGTTTTGTTCCGACGCCGTCCATGCTGGAAACGAGAACCGGCCGGCGGAAACGTTTTGCGGATAGTTGGAAGAGGCCGCCGAAGCCTCCGATTGCGCTGAGGACTTCGGGGCGGCGGGTTGATTGGAGAAGTTCGGGGAGCGAGGTTTTGAGCCGGTTGCCGAGGGCGAGGTCCACGCCGGCCTTGGCGTAGGCTTTGGATTTCATAAGCGGCGCAGGTTGGGGAAAATCAACGGCTGTCTGTGTTGGGAAAAGGCGGATTGGTTTGGGTTCAATGGGATTTTGCGGGAGTGGATTGTGTTTGTTTTCGACGCGATTTGCCCGATTTTCCGCCGCTTTTTGTTTTTCCAATGTGCGGCGTTTTGCTTTTTGCCTTCCCGTCCGAAGCGGGTCGATGGGGTTTTTCTCCGGGCGGCGGTTTTTTGGCGGTTTCGATTTTGCCGTCGGAAAACTCGATGACGTGCCCTTCGTGAATGAGCCAGTGAAGGTCGGTGATGATGGCTTTTTCTTCCGGCGTCCACTGGTTGACGGTGGGAGCGGAATCGGGCTTCGTCTCTCTGGCAGGGGTTGGCGGTTCTTCGGCAGAGGAACTTTGGAGTGAGGCTGGTTTGGACTCCGTTTGGGGGCGCAGGGATGCGACGAGTTCCTTGCGGGTGCAAGCTGGATTGGATCGGACAAAGTCCATAATGCGCTGAATTTCTTTGGATAGAATTTCGTTTTCGTTCAGGTAGTGAGGACGGGCAACCGAAATATAAAGAAGCGGGCGGTCGCTGCTGTTTCTGGCGAATTTGAAGACGTGCAGTCCTTGTCGGGAAAACATTCGTCCGAGGATGGTTGCGGATTCTAGCGGGAATTTTTGTTGGTCTTCGAGGTAAAACTGAATCAGTTTTCGCACGGCTTTGTTGGGGCCTTGCAATCCCGTTGTGGCGCTGAGTCGTAGGGTTTCGTTGGTTTTCAAAGTTTCCTTGAGGTGATGGGCTTTGAAGTGGGCGGTTACTTCGTCCATCGATGCCAGCACGGATGCGTCCGACTTGGTTTGGTATTCGGTTTTCCAGCTCTGGTCGTCGAGCCATTTTTGGACGGCTTCTTCGTCGTGGATAATTTTCACGAGGTCTTTGTAGGCTTGAAAGTTCATCTTGGGGCACTGCTCGGCGTGGAGGTCTTGCAGTGTTTTTTGGTAGCCGTGATAGTTGGGAGGTCCGAGGATTTTGCCGGAAATTCCGCATTGAGCGACGAAGGCAAAGTTTCCCTTTGGCGGATCGGTTTTTGTCCGCACGCGCTTGTAAAATTTGTCGAAGTACTTGCGGATTGTGTATTTGACCGCCGCGTCTTGAGACAACCAAAGAGTACCGTCTAATAGACAAAGCCACTGTTCGGAAACCGGCTTGCCCGGCCCCTTCCGAAGGATGGTTGCGGAGATTTGGAATCGATCAGGCCGTTCCAAGACTAGTCCGGCAATGTCGAAAAGGGAATAGGCTCGGCCCTGTTGCCGAATCTTGTCGCCCAAAGATTTTACTCTTTTCGGATCGGGCAGGATGGAAAGCTTCAGGTTGGGCAGAGAGGCAATGATCTTTTCCAACTCTTCCCGGGAGCGGTATTTGAATGGGGACTTGTTCGGTGCTTGCCCGACGTTTCCGGCGGATGAACGCTTCGGCTTGCCGCCGTCGGTTGGTGCTCGATCTAGTTTTTGACTTTGAGGAGCGGGCGAACGACTTTGCGGACGCGGTTGTTTGTTTTCCCCTGCGGAATCCTTGCTGCGGCGTTCTTTTGCTTTTGGCTGCGGCTTTTCTTTCTGATTGGATTGCCGAGAATCTTTCCGGCGTTGCGGCGAAGGCGGTTCGCGGTCTTCGTGTTTGGAGTAGGGGTTCGCCTTCGACGACTTTTGCGCCCAGGAAGGCAGAAAGGCCGTCTCCAAATCCAACTCCAATTTTGGCTGCTTCCGAGGTTCACTCATGACGTTCTGCGTCCCTTTACCGTGCCGTTGGCGTTTTGAAAGTGCAAGAATGCAAGTTTGCGAAAACAAATGCAAGCCAAGAGGAAATCCTTATATCCGCATTTTCGGATTATTGGGATTGGCCGCCGCGCTTGCGTTGGCTGGCTGTCGTAAAGACGTTCGGGAGAGGCTTTTGCCATTCGCGCCCCTCTCTGCGAGAATGCTTTCGGAAGGGAACAAACTGATTTCGGACTATCGAATCTCGGACGCATGCTCCTTCAACCAGAGCAAGTCCTGCCGCATTCTTTCCTCTTTGGTGCCGCCGGATGCCCAGCGATGCGCTTCGGCATGGCCGTCGGCGAAGGAAAGCCGTCCGCCGTTATTGTGATACTTGGCGGGCTTGTCCATCGTGGGAGCGTAGGGGTGAACGTCGACCCGAAACAAACTGTCGTTGATGCTCTCCCGATCTTCGTCAAGGAAAACAAAAAACTGCGACGGCTTCCGAATTTGGCCTTCCTTTTTGAAAACCACGCCCAAGCCCGGACCGGACTGTCCGCTGGCGCCGCTCCAAGTCCGCCCGTTCATATGATTGTTCATTGCATAGCTGCGCACAACGGGGTTTTTCGGGTTTTTATCGCTCGGACACTTATAAACGTCCTCGGCGCCAATGTAATTCCACAAACGCCCCTGGCGAAGCAACGCCGTGTTCGTGTTGTCTGTCGAAGGAGGCACAACATCAGGGCGGGAAAAGAACCCTGGACACCAGCCTCCGTTAGACACCAGTTTGGAGTCGTTGTCGTCCGCATACATTTGCCACGCCAACTGCAGTTGCTTTATGTTGCCCATACATTTGATTCCTTGCGCCGCGGACTTGGCTTTAGACAAGGCCGGCAACAGCATCCCGGCCAAGATGGCAATAATCGCAATTACTACCAACAACTCAATCAAGGTAAACGCCATTCGATTCGTGGTATTCATTTCTATATGCATCCTCCGCCGATTTAAGGAAAACAATACCTGCGCCTCCATTAAAAAACAAAAAACAACCCGCTTCGCTTGCCCAATCGCATTTTAAATTACGCCTTAATTAGACACTACATCGTTGCAAAATGTTACAAACCAACCAACAAATGCAACAAAGAAATTAGCGGCAACCCTGCTGGAGAACCGTCCAACACCTCGCTTTTTCGGCAACACTCGCCACCGGAGAACAAATGCGCCGCGCCTGCTCGTTTCCGCTCTGCCAAACAGCGCAAGCCGTCCCCGATTTTCGCCGTCAAACCGATCCATTTTCGTCCTTCCAAAACACTCCGCCAAACCGACCACCTTCTGCGCTCCTTCACAAATCCACCGCGAATAGCCAGCTCATTACGCCGATACTGAGAGAATACTAAGCTGTTACCAAGTCGCCACAGAAGGCTTGAAAATCCAAAAAACAAACCGCAATTCCGCCCAATCATCCCCAAAGAAAATGAAGAAATGCCCTCAGGATAATCTCGATCCATTTGCTTTTGCATCTTGAATCCCCAACAATCCGCAGGAAAATGAAGAAGAAAAGCCCTCGCAAAAAGCCCTCCAACCGCAAAAAAACAACAAAATTCCCTCCTCGCCAAAAAAATCGAAGAAAATTTAAAAAAAGGCCTTGACGGATTCTTGAAATCGGTTATTTTGATTGCAACTCGAAACTTTGTGGGCGTTCCTTTGGTTTATCGGGGCGCCTGCCGAATGTCACAGTTCAGATAAGTTCTTTTAGGGAGCGCCAAATTTAGCTTTCTTGAGTTCTTGGGCAAATGAGCGGGAATTTTCTCTCGCTTTATGCCTGCAGAGTTTCGAGCTCGGCCCGGGGCGTAGCCGTAAGCGCCATTTTGACAAGAATAAATAGTCCGAAATATTAGTCTGACATGAAGACGATACATAAAGTTGTGCTGGCCTTAGTCAGCTCGTTTGCCCACGGAACTTCCAATCCCGCCCCGCAAGGAAACCGGGTTTTGGAAAAGATGGACGCTTTGACGTACGGCCCTTCGCCGGGCCCGAAGCAAGAAGCCCGCAACCTTGAACCCCCACAGAAACGCTCTCTGTTCCAGAAAGTGAAGGAAGCCTGGATGAATCCGAAGGAAACCATCGTCACCATCGGCGTCGGCGTCACTTACGGAATCGTCATCGGCGCCCTTTTGCTGTTGCCCTTCCCACCCCAAAGCATCCAAGCCCAAAGCACGCCACAACCGTTGCCACTTCCCAAAACTCCCAAAGTCCTAGAAATCCACGTGGACGGCTTGAACGCGCCAACCCCCGGATTGTTTGACATTTCGGTTGTGACCGACAGCGCACCCGCTTGGACGCACTACAAATGGTGCTGGTCCGGAGTCTACAAATCAGGGAGAGGCGCCTTTGTTACTATAAGGTACATCGACGTCCTAACTCATTGGGACCATTCATCCCACGTTAGTTACTGGAACTATTGGAATGATCGATACTGGTGGCAGAATCAGGGAAGCACGTACCAATGCACGATTGTCAGTCACGGCGATGGCAAACGCGTCGCCGACGTCGGCCTTGACGTCCGCGCGGATGCGCATTTCTATTTGCTGCGATTCCAAGACGGCACCTTCTGGCCAATTGGATGGATAACCGACTCGGATGGCGGCAGCTACTATGTCCCCGTCATTTGGAATGGAAATTGGTACCCCGGCCTCTAAATCGGGAATTGACGGAGACAATTCGACTCAACCTTGCCTTCAGGCAAGGTTTTTGCTATATTTCAAAGACATGAAAAGGAACGCTTTTACTCTCATCGAACTGCTGGTGGTGATTGCGATTATCGCCATCCTCGCCAGCTTGCTCTTGCCCGCCTTGAGCCGGGCTAAATCCCAAGCCCGCAGGATTTCTTGCGTTAACAACGAGCGGCAGATTGGCATCGCTTGGTCTCTTTACACCGTGGATCACGACGACTTCCATCCGCCGTATTACAAGGCGGATCGGAACAACCCGCCTTGGCCGGAAGTTTCCCCTTCTCTTCCTTACGGCCCTTTTAACGTCGCTTGGTACCATATCATTTGTGATCAGTATATGGGGAGAACCACGAACTCATGGCAGTGTCCGGAGAACCGCATCAAACAAGCCATTCAAGAGTTTGCCGATCGACGGGGCGAAAGCTATCTAAACCTGCAGGTGATTCGCAATGATTGGAACTTCAGCTACGGCCTCAACGCCTTTGGAAGCCGGGGACTTGCCGCTGGGGAAAAAATCTATGGCATGGCGGCTCCCGGCGGCGTGGTTGGCCCGGAACCGAAGCCGGGGAACAACTGGACGGGCTGGGTTTGGAAGTCCATTCGCGCCAGTCAAGTTGTCGCTCCGTCCGAGATGATCGCCGTTGTTGACCATGCGCCGTGGCACAGACCTGGGCCGAATGCTCATATCTCATGGCACGAAGCGGAGACAGAACGTCCAATTATCTTTGGCACTCCCGGCCCGCTGGATTGGGACAATATCGCTTGGCACGGCCCGCGTTTTCGGCACAACGGGCGGGCGAATGTGTTGTTTGCCGACGGCCATGTGGATGCGGAGACGGAGAAAGAGTTGCTCGACTTCAGCGGCGATCGCGCCAAACGCTGGAACTACGATCACCAACTCCATTGACCCCAAAAACTTCCCGCATTAGAAAAGAAAGCCGATTGACCAACCATCGCAAGATGGAAAACAGCATTGCGAAGCGGAAATCTTGCGGGACTGAACATTGCCAACAACCGAGAAACAGCGGCGGTGGAATTACGACAACCAGCCGCATGCGGAGCATTGGCAACATTGGGAGAGTTCGGACAACTGGAATCCAACCAGCATTGATGAAGGCTTTTGAAAAGCGGGAGATTGGTTGGTTGGACGCTAATTTTGTTTTGACGAGTGGGCGGTTGCTGGCTGTAAATTCGGTTTTTCGTTTCGTGGATTGAGGCAAGGTTTTTTTATTGGCAAAGGGTTAGTGGAGGGTTGCTGTTGCGCGGGAGGTTTTCTGTTTGTGGGATTGGGGATTGTTTTGGGAGGAAAGGATTGGCTGGAATTATTGAGGGGAGTGGTGGTTTTGGATGTTTGAGAGGGTGAGGATGTTGCGGTTGGAAGCAAGTTGAGGCGGCGTTAGCGTTGTTGGGATTGACTTCGGGAGCGATTGGTTTTTTGGGGGCGGGGAATACGGTTTGCGATGGTGTTCTCTTTTCGTGGATCCAATCGTTTTTTGTTGACGGGCAGAGTGTGAGATTCAGCTTGCCAAGGGGATGGTTGGGAAACTATTCTTGGCGGATATGAATCTATCCAAAACTTTGCGAGGACGAATTGCGAATGGCTTTCGTTGTTTTTGGCGGCTGGCTTTTTCTGGGGCTTGTTTCCTTTTTTTGTTTCCGAACAGCGGTTCGTTGGGAGAGGAGGTTCCGGTTGTGCGGTTGAAGACTTTCTCTGAGGGATTTACTTCGCCAGTGGCGATGATTCCGTTTCCTAATGGGAAGGGGAGTCTTTTGGTGGCGGACCAAGTGGGGATTGTTTCGATTGTTTCCAAGAGCGGCCGCTTGACGGGGCAACCTTTTTTGACGCTTTCGGATCGGATGGCCAAGTTGAAGCAGGGTTTTGACGAGCGGGGTTTGTTGGGGCTGGCCTTGCATCCGAATTTTGAAGAAAACGGCAAAGTGTTCGTTTATTACAGCGCGCCTTTGCGTTCGAGAGCGGCCGCCGATTGGGATCACACTTCGAGGATTTCTGAGTTCAAAGTCATGGCCGATGATCCGCAACGGGTGGACATACATTCAGAGCGAGTGCTTTTGGAATTTGACCAGCCTTATTTTAATCACAATGGCGGTTGCATTGTTTTTGGACCGGATCGCTATCTTTACATTGCCAGCGGAGACGGAGGCAACGCCAACGGAGTGGGACGAGGCCATTCTAAAATCGGCAACGCCCAAGACCTCGGCACTTTGTTGGGCAAGATTCTTCGCATTGACGTTGACGGAGGCCTGCCTTACGCCGTGCCGGAAGACAATCCGTTTTCGGGCGAAGGAGTGCGGCCGGAGATTTATGCTTTGGGGTTGAGGAATCCTTGGCGAATTACCTTTGATCGCGGCGGAAAACAAGATCTCATCGCCGCCGACATTGGCCAAGCGCTTTATGAAGAAGTCAACGTTGTCAAAAAAGGAGGCAACTATGGATGGAATATTCGCGAGGGGCATCATTGTTTTGATCCAAAGAAACCCAATATTTCGCCGGAAGACTGCCCGGAGCAAGACCTGCGGGGAAATCCGTTGATCGGGCCGGTTTTAGAATATAAGAACGCCAACCGTTTTCGCGGAGATCCGGAGGCCAAAGGGATTAGCATCACCGGAGGCTATGTATATCGCGGGAAGGCGGTTCCGACCTTGCAGGGTTTGTATATCTTTGCGGATTGGACGATGAATTGGGCCGTTCCTATGGGGAGGTTATACTATGCAAAACCTGCTTTGGACGGGGTCCAATGGAGCATGGGAACGCTTCCTTTGCAGAGTAGCGCCGAGGGTGGTGTTCCCGCTTATATTACGGCTTTTGGCGAAGGAGAGGATGGCGAGCTCTATGTTCTCACCAATGGCTTTAATAGTTTGGTCAATCGCCAAGGCAAGGTATTCAAGATTGTTCCTCTATAAAGTTTTTGGACAAGCCTTTTGTAAGGCGCGGAAACTTTACGAAACCAGGGCGGCGGCTTTTGGTTTTTATGTTGATCATCGGCGTTGAAACATCTGGGAAAATGGAAATAAAAACATTCCGTCGGCGGTTGTTGCGGGCTTACGCTTTTACACTGGTCGAACTTTTGGTTGTCATTGCCATTATCGCCATTCTTGCCGGGATGTTGCTTCCCGCTTTGGCGCGGGCCAAAGAAACGGCTCGGCGAACGCAGTGTTTGAATCATACGAGGCAGCTCGGTTTGTCTCACGTTTTATACGGCGATGATTACAATGGGTTTTATCCTCCCCGCGCCTCGAGGAATCGATGGCCGACGCAGTTGCTTTCTTATTATATGGAAATCAAGTTACTTAAGTGTCCGAGCGACCAGCAGAAACCTTTGGCGTCGTCCAATCGTCCGAACCTTCTTAGGGATGTTCACCCCGATGAAGCGTTGCGAAGTTATATTATTAACGGTTGGAATGATTACTTCGAACAGGTATTCGGCAACCGATTTAGTATGAGCATTATTGCCGGCAAATCGATGAGGGAAAGCGGCATTTCGAGTCCTTCGCAGACCATCGTAATGGGAGAGAAGAAAACAAGTTCCACTCATTTTTATATGGACTTTCTGGAAGGCCGAGGAAACGACGTCGACCAGATTGAACGCTCTCGGCACTCTGCGACGGATAGGAATTCGAAGGCAGGAGGTTCTGTTTATACCTTTGCCGACGGCAGTTCGCGGTATATTCGGTATCGCGGAGTTTTATACCCTCTGAATTTATGGGCGGTGACGGATTATTTCCGCACAAACAGGGCAATGAGCAACTAAAGGTTGGCGCGTTTGTTTTCCCGTCTTGGCCGTCCGGAAATCTTCAACGACGGAAGCGCTTTGCTTGTTTGAGGAGAAATCGCGCGTCATTTTGCAAAATGAAGCGCATTTATCTGGATCATCAGACGACGACGCCAGCACTTCTTGAGGTAGTGGATTCGATGATGCCTTATTGGAGCGAGGATTATGCTTCTCCGTCCGGCCTGCATGCGGGGGCGAAACGGGTTCGAAATGCCGTTGATCTTGCGCGAAGCCGGATGTCTTCCTTGTTGGGGCGGCCGGATGATGGAGAGAATGTTTTCTTCACGAGCAGCGGTGCGGAAGCGGTGAATTTGGCGGTATTGGGTTTTGCTCGCGCGAATCGGCGGTTTGGAAACCACATCGTCTGTTCCGCCATCGAGCATCCGGCGGTTTTGGATTCGTTGTCTGCGTTGGAGCGGGAAGGGTTTTGCAAAAGCGTTGTTCCGGTGGATTCCGAAGGGTTTTTGTCTGCCGAAGCGGTTTCTGATTTTTTCACCAACGAGACAATCCTCGTTTGTTGCCAGTGGGCGAATTTGGCGGCGGGGACGGTGCAGTCTTTGAAGCGAGTTGGCGAGTTGGCCCGAGAGCGAGGCATTGCTTTCTTTGTGGATGCCTCGGCGGCCGCCGGCCGCGCCGAATTGAACATCGACAGCGTTGGCGCCGATATGGTCGCCGTCTCCCCACATCGATTTGGGGGGCCAAAAGGAGTGGGATGTTTGTTCAAAAGACGTCGGACGGTTGTTGAACCTTTGATTTTTGGAGGCGATCAAGAGAAAGGTTTGCGGGCGGGAACGGAAAATGTGCCGGCGATTGTGGGAGCCGGAGTCGCCGCTGAGTTGACGGGGCGGAATCTCCGGGAAAATTGTTTGCGGTTGGAGCGGCTGCAAAAGAGGTTGTTGGCTGGCGTTTTGAACGGCATCTCTGGGGTTCGACTCAACGGTCCCGAGATCGGAACGAGACGGTTGTGCTATCAGTTGAGTTTCACACTGTCTGGCGTCGAAGCGGAGGGGTTGGCGCTTTTCGCCGATATGCGGGGGCTGGCCATTTCCCCAGGAAGCGGCTGTTTAAGCCGTGCGTTGGAACCGCATTACGTCTTCTCGGCGCTGGGGATGAGCCCGTCGCAGGCAAAGCAGACTATTTCTCTTGGAATCGGTGTGGAAACGACGGAGTCCGAAATCGACGCGGCAGTTGAGATTTTGAAAGCCGGGGCCAAGCGTTTGAGATCGACGTTGCCGGGCAGTGTGCCGGACTGCGGTTGACGCCGCGCGGAGTTTTGGATTCTTGTGAGGCGGCGGTTCTACGTCGGGGAAAATATTTAGGCTTCTTGAACAGGAAGGTTTTGGCGGGTTTCCGCTTCGGCATCTGTGTTTTTGGGAGCGGGTTCGGCGGCAGTGGGCTTTTCGTCCGATGTGGTTTTGGCTATTGTTCCAGAAAGAGCTTTCAAGAGATCCTCGGAGATTTTGTCGATGCGGTTCACTTGGAGTTTTTTGCCGCCGTGTTGTTCGAGGATGACTTCGTCTCCCGGTTTGCGGTGGATTAATTGTTGGGCTAGCGGGGAGAGGTAGCTGATAATTCCCCGATCGGGGTCTGAATCCCAGGCGCCGAGGATGGTAAAGTTTTCTTGGGTTTGTTGGTCGACATCGGTGACGTGGACAATGGTTCCGATGCAGACGGAGGACAGGTCGCTGTCTGAGAAGTCGGTGGCTCTGGCTTTGGCCAGTTCGATTTCCAGTTCGTTTTTTCGAGTCATCAGGAGTTTTTGCATTTCCTTGGCCGCTTTGTATTCGTGATTTTCTCGAAGGTCGCCGTAGCTTCTGGCGATGGCGATTTCTTTGGAGTTGGCCGGGATTTTTTTGCGAACTAGTTGGTCGTATTCTTCTCGGCGTCGTTCTAGGCTGGCTTGGGAGACGATCAGCCCTTTTTCCTGGGTGCTGGGGTCGCCGGAGATCAAGCTTTGAATGGCGGGGTAGGATTTGACGACGCGGGCCAGCAGAGAGCGTTTGTCCATGTCGTCGAAGCAGGTTGTCGATTTTAAGGTGCGGGTAAGGTCTTTGACGACTTCCAAATCTGCGGTTTCGATCAATTCAGGGAGTAGTTTGGTGTCGCTCAGGAGGTAATCTTTGAGGCGGCTGGTTTTCTTTTCTTTGAATTGATCTTGTTCCATGGCGACGATCATGGCGCGGAAGACTTCCGGTCCGAGGATGTCCAAAAAGTTTTCGGAGCGAGATTTCGCCAGCCAAAGGAGCAGGTCGCTACTGGCTTGCTGTTGGTTGATCAGGTTGGCAAGAGCTTTTTTGAAGGGGGCTATCCGTTTGGAATCCAAGAGCAAGTTGGCGCATTCCCCGACTAGGCGAAGGCCGACTTTGTTGATGATTTCCAAAACGGCGTCGGCCCAGTTGTCTGGGCGAGCATCCTTATAGGAGCGCAAGGCTCGTTTGTGCCTGGACGCCGGCAGTTGCTCCAGAATTTTCGCCACGCGTTGGTTTTCTGCGCTGTGGTTGGTCTTCTGCTCGTTTTCCGGTATCCAGATCGAGGCGGATTGAACTTGGTCGCTCGTCGTTTCCATTTCTGCGAGTTGGATCAAGTCGTCGCGAACGAAGATTCCGTCCAAAGCAAGGGCAGGCTGTTTTTTTTGTTGCTTGGCGATTTCCTCATTTAAATCATCGACGATTTTTTGGAAGACGCGGGCTTTGTCGGCCAAGTCTTCATGGTTTCTCGCAATTTCTTGGGCGACGGCAATTCGCGCTTTCAATCCTCGGGCGTTTTGAAAGTCGCTGAGCAGCCGTTCCTCAAAGGAAACGGACTCGGCGTTGAAGACGATGGCTTCGCTCTTTTTGATCGGGACGCGGAAGTGGCCGTCTTTTTTGAGCTCTTTTCGGACGCCTTCCCACCATTTTCGCCAATCGTCGGCGATGACGTCCGGCACCAGCACTTCTTGAATCTGGGCAACCGTGGCGGAACCTTCGAAGCTTTGGATCACAAGTTTGATGAGTTCGACGTGGCGAAGCGCGGCCATTTCTCGCAAGCCCGGCATGTCTTTGGCCTTTTTAACGAAGATATGTTCGGGAGGAATCGGCTTTAGCGTGTCGGCGCCAAAACCGAGGTCCATCGAGTGGCCGGGCTTGCTCTCAAAATCAATCAAGAAACGAGAGAAAACAGTGTCCACAGTCGTGATCTTGCCAAACCCCCAACTACGATGGGTGCAATAACCGCATTCGGTCAACTTGACCAGCGCATCAATCTGCTTCGGCTGAATTTTCCTCGTGGCGGCCAGTTTCTCGAACTCTTCTCTCATAGCGACTTTTCTCGTTCTTGCCCAAACAAATAGTCAGACAACTATAGTAAAGAGCAACGCCGGAAAAACCAAGAAAAATTGCTCGGCGAATGTTTCTTCCAACAGGTTTTTGAAAAGAATTTTCCGGCATTTGCAAAACACTGCGAGCGCGAAGGAGGCCGGCTCTCTTGGAGCAAAGTTGGTTTTTGATTGAGTATTCTTCAAAGATTTGCGTAAGATTCGGATAGAAAATGAGCCCAAACCGCCGCCGAGACGCCTCGGCAACTTGCGCGAAAATTGCGCTCGCCCAAGTGAACGAGGCAATTCGCCTTGCCGCATCCAAAGAACGGAATGCCCCCGCCTCCGTCCATGAGTTGCGAAGGATTTTCAAGCGACTGCGGAGTCTGTGGCGTTTGGTTCGCCCTTTTGCGGCAGGGAAGAAGCTGTCGAAGGAAGCGGACAAGTCGCTCCGCGACGCTGCCCGCCTCTTGTCTCGACACCGCGACGCCCATATCGTCCGAAAAACACTTCGGCGAATTGAACGGAACGCCAAAACAGATTCCGAAAGAAAAGCCGTAGGCCGTATCGCTGAAGCAATGAAGTCGCTAGTATCTCAAAAAGTAGCCCCCCGCCTGCCCGGCATCCGGTGGAGTAAAATCTCGAAAACGTTGCAACAAGAAGCCGAGCGTTGGAAAACACTTCAAGAACAAGGGGAAAACGATTGGCGGGAAGGCGTCGTTCAAACTTATCGCAAAGGCCGGCAGCTGGCCGGCAACGCTTTCGCCGCCCACCGTCCGGAAGCCTTCCATTCCTGGCGAAAATGGGTCAAATACCTCTCAATCCAACTCGACGCGCTGTCCGAGAACGGCCTGGAAGTGGATTCGGAGTTGCGGAAAAAGATTGCGCAGTTGGCGGAACGCTTGGGCAACTATCACGATCTGGACAACCTGCGGCAAATGGTGCGAGAGCATTGGGAAACCATCGCAGACTTTCGGACGGTGCAATGTTTCTATCAAGTTGTCCAGCGCATGGAGTCCCGGGCGACTCGGCGTTTCCAAAAAGACTATGAAATTGTTTTTGCTTCCAAACCCAAGGTTTTCGTAGCAAAATGGACGTCCCCAAAAAAAGTCTGATAAACGCAGCATTCCCATAATCCGCATTCCTGGTTCGTTGTGGAACAGAAAAACCATCGTTTTTAGAAAGATAGGAGCGAAGTGGCGGGAAAAACGAGTCTAATCTCAAAGCACCAAAGCCCAAGCGCCAACCACCAGCGCCAGCCAAACGACTTAGCCGCAGATTCCAAATCCCCAGCCGCTGGCGCTTTACTGGATGGGCGGGAAACTGGTCGGCTTAGTCTGCCCCTGGCCTGCCGCCCCTTCTATTGGGTGGCCGACAATCCCAAACATCTAAGGCTGCTCAGCCCAGCGCCGGCGATGGCACCGCAATCCCCGATTACGAGCCAAGAATCCCAGCAGCGGGCTGCAGCTCGCTAGCCACCGGTCCCCAAATCACTGGCCGCTAGTTTGTCGGTGCGAGGCCGCAATCCTCTGCTGGCTGCTGGCTGGTTGGCGTTGTTTCTTTTGCCGATGGCGATGGAAGAAGGCAAAACCGAGCGTCAGCGATGGCGCAGCAGCCACCATTGCGAGCCATAAATCACAAACTTTGGCCACCAATCACCAATCGCCCAGCACTAGCCACGGATGCTTAATCGCCAATCGCCGGCCCCTGAGCCTCCTGAGTCCTTTTTAGTTTGGCGGGCATGCCAGCGCTTGGCGGCCATAACTCCCCAGCTACAAGGCGGTGGATGACGATTTCCCGTTTTTATGTTGCCCGCTCCAAACGCCAGCTCGCCAACTGGCAGACAGTCGGCCAGTCAAACCGAGGCTACGAAGCGGGGGCCGCTGGTTTGCGGGCGCAAGTGTTGCCGGCGGCTACGAAGTGGCGGTTTGTTGGCGTTGTTGTTGCATTTTGCGGCGATGGCGATGGAAGAAGACAAAGCCGAGGGCAAACAAGCCGAAGACAAGGGCGTATTCTTTTGGTTCGGGGATGACGGCGCCGTGCACCCGAATGCGCAGGCCGTTATTTTGGGTATAGTCGGTCCAACTTCTCAGCACTCCGTTGCCGGGGCGGTTGCCGGTGTAGGTGTTCTGAGAGGTAAAAGGGGTCAGGTGAAAGTGGCCAATGGGCTTGGCCATGGTCGCCGCCCCAATCCAGTTGACATTGGGCTGCCCCGTGCCGTAGTTCAAGTTGCTGCCGCTCACTCGCGGCCCGATGTCGTCCCAACCGGTGCCGGAGACATCGTTGAGAAACATATTGGCGATGGTGCGGCTGCCGCGGCCGGTGAAGGTGAGGGTGGGGACGTTAGTAGCGGTGGAGGGGATGGTGATGTCGTCGAGGGTGTTGGTGGTGCCTAGTTTGATGGTTTGGCCCAAACGAGTCCGCAGAGACTCCAAGTCTAGCGGCGCATTGGTGGCCGATGCGGTGAACAAGGGGGTCAAGGCGTAGAGAGCGGGCGACGTGTTCCGCAAAAAAGCACGGCTGGTTTTGTGGGTGTCTTTGCGGTCATAAGCGCCGCTGGTGCGGATTTCAGGGCCGACATTGAGGATAGTGACGCCGGAGCGGGAAGAACCGCTAAAAATCCAGAGGGTGTTGTTGGTGCTGTCTTGGGAAGGGAAGATGTCGAGGTAAAGTTGGGCTTGGGCTTGTTCGGGCGGGGCGGTGGTTAGCAGGGCGGCAGCGGCCAGGAAGAGGCCGATGGTCAAAGTCCTGCGGGGGGGGGGGGGTACTTTGGAATGGTCGGGGTTGCTGGGATAAGGGTTCTTGGTTCTCATAAGGCTTGGTATCTGTTCCGATGGTTCGCAATCTTTCTGTGACTATATTGTTTTGTCAACACAAACTAGGTCTTGAATAAACTCCTTAGGCGAGCGTTTGTCAACTAAAAAAGTGAAAAAAGAGAAGAAAAAGGAGTGGAAACCAACAAAAAGAGGAAAAAAGAGCGCAAATTCTCGCCTTGCCAGTGCGGAAAAACAGTTTTTGCGTTCCAGATTGGCCAGCTTTGTCGGCTGGGAAAATTCTGGTTTGGGGGCGTTTTGGCGGTTCCAAAAGCGGTCTGAGACGGTTTAGTGGCGGAAAAAGGGCATCTTCTTCCAAAGCGATTTTCTAGCGGAAATAGATTCTAGCCAAGATGCGGGAAAAAGGTTAGAGACGGCGGCGGGCGCGTGGTTTGCGGCACTTCGGGGTTGACCGAATCGGTTTCTTTCTCTTGAGTAGCGGTTCAAGATTCATTTTATGAGCCAGACCATTGCCAAGAACGCGCTTTCCGTCGCAGAGAGCGGAGCAGGAGGCGCGGACGCATCTTCCCAAGTCGGCGAGAGTGATCTGCAAGCCATTCAGGAACTCCGCCGTCTTTACGGGGAAATGGGCAGGGAACTCGGCAAATCCATCATCGGCCAGTCCGAAGTCGTCGAAAGTTTGCTGGTGTGCATTTTGGCGAGGGGGCATTCCCTGCTGATGGGCGTTCCGGGTTTGGCCAAGACGACCATTGTCAACTCGATTTCGCAGATTATGTCTTTGGATTTCCGCCGCATTCAGTTTACGCCCGACTTGATGCCCTCGGACATTACCGGCACGGACATTCTGCAAGAATCCGACCAACCCGGACGGCGGGAGTTTGTCTTCGTCAAAGGGCCGATCTTCGGCAACATTGTGCTGGCGGACGAAATCAACCGCACGCCGCCAAAGACGCAGTCCGCGCTTTTGGAGGCCATGCAGGAGCATCGAGTCACCGCTTCAGGCAAAGTCTTCGAGCTTCCCTCTCCTTTCTTCGTTTTGGCGACGCAGAATCCCATTGAACAAGAAGGCACTTACTCCCTTCCCGAAGCGCAGTTGGATCGCTTTATGTTCTTCATCCACGTTGATTATCCCAGCGCGGCGGAAGAACTGCGAATCGCCAAAGAAACCACCGGCGGCGCCAGGCCGTTACTCAAGCATCTCCTTTCCGGCCAGCAAGTGATTCAATTTCAGGAAGTGGTGCAACGCGTTCCCGTTCCCGACCACGTCTATGAAACCGCCGTTGGGTGGGTTCGGGCTTCCCGGCCGCAATCAGAGGACGCGCCGGACTTCGTCAAGCAATGGGTCACTTGGGGGGCGGGGCCGCGGGCCGTTCAATATCTCATCCGCGGCGCCAAAGCGCGGGCCGTGCTTCACGGAAGCTACTTGGTGCGCGTTGAAGACTTGATCGCCGTCGCCGAACCGGTGCTCAGCCATCGCATCCTCACCAACTTCCACGCCCAAGCCGAAGGCGTCACCAGCCGCACCGTGATCGAAAAACTCATCGAGCCGGCAACTCGCTAAGCTGGGACATGGCCGACGACAGACAAAAATCGTGGATTGATTCCCGCGTCCTTTCGCGTCTAAAAGCGCAGCCTCTCTACGCCCGCCGCGACGTGGAAGGAACCGTTTCCGGCCTTCACAAAAGCCCTCATCGGGGTTCCAGCGTCGAATTTGCCGAATACCGTCAATATGTTCCCGGAGACGACTTGCGGCGTTTGGATTGGCGCGTCCTTGCCCGAGCCGACCGCTACTATCTCAAGGAATTCGAAGCCGAAACCAATCTTCGCGCTTATCTCGTTTTGGATGTGAGCGGCTCCATGCAATTTGGCAGTGCCGATTCCACGAAACTGGTTTACGCAAAAAAACTCCTGGCGACCTTAGCCTGGCTTCTCATCCACCAAGGCGACGCCGCCGGTCTCTTTGCCGTTGGCGAGCAAACCGTTTTGGACGTCCCCCCCCGCCGCAACCCCGCCCACTTGCAACTCATCCTAGACTCTTTGGCGGACATCAAAACCGGCGGGCGCACCGGTTTAGCGGATGGCTTGCACGAACTGGCCGAGCGAGTCCCTCGGCGGGCGCTCGTCATCCTCTTTTCCGATTGCTTCTGTGAGGCGGGAGAACTCATGGCCGCTCTGCAGCACCTCAACTTCGAACGGCACGACGTGGCGGTTTTTCACTTGCTAGACACTCAGGAAATTCGCTTCAACTTCGACCGCCCCCTGCGCTTCATCGATCTGGAAGGCGGCGCCGGACAAGTGGTCGAACCCTCAGTCATACGAAACGAATACCTCCGTCGGCTTCGACAATTTATGGACGCGCTGCAAAAAGGATGCCGAGAGTTCGGCATCGACTACCGCCGCGTTCTAACCTCGGAAAATTACGAAACCGTGCTGGCCGATTTCCTCCTCGAACGATCCCGTTCCTCCGCAATCCGATGAAGGCAACCCTCCGACATCGCGAGCCGCCGCTTATGGCATGACCTTTCTCCAACCATTCATACTCTTCGGTCTGCCCCTGGCTTTATTGCCGATACTCATCCACTTGCTCAACCGCCTGCGCCATCGGCCGCAGCCGTGGGGCGCCATGCAGTTTCTCCTAGCCGCTTCCCGCAGCTCTGTCGACCGCGCCCGGCTCCGCCAGTTTCTCATTCTCCTTTTTCGCGTGCTGGCCGTTTTGGCCCTCGTCCTCTTTCTGGCGCGCCCACTGGCCGGAGGCTGGTTAGGATGGGCCGTTTCCTCTGCTCCGGAAGCCATCTTGCTATTGGTGGACCGCTCGGCCAGCATGGAACATCTCTCCGGCGCGGTTTCTAGGCGAGAGGAACTCCTACGGCTCATGGCCGAATCCGCCCAAAAATTCGAGGAAACAAGCCATCTGATCCTTATCGACTCAGCCCGCCGCCAGCCACAAGCCCTGCTCAAGGCGAAAAGCCTGCTAGAACATCCTCTAACCGCCGCCACCGATGCCGCCGCCGACATTCCCGCCATGTTGCAATCGGCGCTTTCTTGGCTGCTGGAAAACCAAGCGGGGAACGCTGAAATTTGGATCGGCTCGGACCTGCAATCCAGCAACTGGCAAGCCGAAGACGACCGCTGGCCATCGCTAGCCGGGAAACTGCAGACGCTCCCTCAAACCGCGAAAATCCGCCTCCTCGCCGCAAACGCGAAGTCAACCCAAAGCGACACATCGATAAGCCTCCGCGAACAAACCCGCCAAACCCGCGAAGGCTCGCGCGAAGCAGTCTTTACCCTCGACATAAACCGCTCCGCAGAAAACGCCTCTCCTCTGTCGGTTGAACAGAACTTGGACGGCGTCAGCACGGAACTGCCCCTCACCACCCAGTCGCTACAACAACGCTGGCGACGACGCGTGAACCTCCCCTCCCAAAACGCCGCCGGTTGGGGATTCTTCTCCACTCCGCCCGACGCCAACAACCGCAACAACACCGCCTACTTCGTCTACGGCCAAACGGAAAAACCCGCGGCGGTCGTTCTCTCCTCCGATCCCATCGCCGGCCCCGTTCTCCAAATTGCCGCCGGCAGTTATCAAACCGAGCCGCCGCAACTCGCCACCCTGCATTCCCATTGGAACACCGCCCCAGAATCGCGGCAAATTCCCACCCTTCTAATCTGGCAAAAACAACTTCCCGAAGAAAAGGAGTCCAAAGACCTAGAAACCTTTGCCAGACAAGGCGGCGGCGTGCTGTTTCTCCCTCCAACAGATTTAAAAAACGCGCGCTCCACTCCCCGCTCCCAAAACCCGCTTGCGGAGGCGGGCGGCAACCATTTTCTCGGCATCCGATGGGAAGCAATCGAAAGCAACCCCGCCTTGGCATCCGCAGACTCTCCCGAATCTGCCGCTAACAATCCCTTCCAAATAAGCCAATGGGACCGAACTTCGGGACCTCTGGCAGACACGGAAGAAGGGATCAACCTGCCCCTAGAACTTCTCAACATTCGCCAACGAAGACGCTTGACCGGTCTTCGCCTCCCAAGCGATGCGGACAAAAGAGTGGACGCATCCGTCTTCGCTTCCTTTCAAGACGGTAGCCCGCTCCTCGTCCGAACCGCTGTCGGGCAAGGCGCCGCTTGGTTTCTCACCACGCTGCCCCGCCCCGATTGGTCTTCACTGGCCGACGGAAACATCCTAATTCCACTTGTCCAACGCCTCCTTCAAAATAGCGCTCTCCAACAAGAAAAAACGTTCTCCGCCATCGCCGGAGAGGCGAACCAGGCCCTCGAGTCAACCACCTGGAATCCCGTTGTCGGACGGAAAAACGCGGACTTTCGATGGGACGCGGGCATCTACCAATCAGAAACATCCTCAAAGAACGACTTGAGCGGAGAAAAACCCACCTGGCTCGCCGTCAACCGCTCCCCTCTTGAAGACATTCCCGGGCAACTCGCCCTTGAAGACATCCGCCCTCTCTTTGGCGATCTTCCGCTGGCCATACACCAAGAGGCAACCGAACAAAACGCGCCTCTTCAAAGCGAAGCCTGGCGCCTTTTTCTTCTGGGAATGCTCGCCTTCCTTTTAGTGGAAGGTTGCCTCACACTCCCCGTTCCAAAACCCAAACCCCTTGCTACCCATCGCCCGCAAAATCCAATATTGACGACCGAGTGAAACGATTGACCGCCGCGGATGCCCCCATCGGTTGCCGATGATTTTTAGAAACAGCGGATGACCTCCGGCTTCCGTCCCGGCAGTTTGCAAAAGGCCAAGCCTTCACTCAATCGGTTTTCCGAGAATTCCTTGGCCATCACTTTTCGGCCAAAAATGCCTTTGAGCGGCGTCAAACCTCGGTCGGATTGATTGCAGGCAAAGCAGATTGCCGTGCCGATTTGCGTCATGTAGTCGTAATCTTGGCCTTCAAAATCTTTCGGATTCTGCGACAGAAGCGTCACCGCGCAACCTCGCTGGCGGGTTTGCGTGATCATTTCTTGGAGCGAGTCGCTGCGGTTTTTGTGCAGCACGCGGTTGGCTTCGTCAATTACTAGCAAATGCCGAAGCGCCCGGTGACCATCGTGGAGCGGCGCGTCCTCTCTGCTGAGCCAGAAAGCCGCCTCGGCGTCTAACAACAACTGCATAATGAGATTCCGATAGCTCTGCGGAATGTCCGGAGAAAGGGAAAGCACCAAAGATTGCGAAAAGAACTTTTCCGGCGGCATAACCGGTTCAAAGACGCGAAAACGCGTGAGTTCGCTGAGCACGCTCGAAATGCTGTCGGGATGGGCGTTTTCTTCTTCCAGAGCGGCTTCGTAAGCGGATTGGATGCCGTTTATGCTGCGATCCGCTTTGGAGCGGGCGACGCTTTCCACGCAGTTCAAAAGACGGTTTTTCTGCGTAGTGCTTGCCGCCGGCGCCGGCCGACACAAAGAATCGCGCAAACGGATGCAGGCGCCCTGCAAGGCGGTGTTGCCTCGACTCGCTTGGGGAAGGAAGTCTAGCGGGATGGGTTCGTTGCCAACGACCAGCGTCTTGGCGTCGGCAATTTCCTCAAAGGCTTTGTGATACTGGCAGCCGGGAGCAAAGTCGGGTTTGGGATCGATGTAAAGAAAGGGAGCGCGGCTTTTCTGGAGAATTTGCCGGATCAAATGGACGCCGACGCGAGTTTTGCCGGTGCCGGTTTTGCCCATGAGGACCATGTGCGGCGAACCGGAGCCGTTGAGCGTGAAGTCTACAGATTCTCCCTCAGGATGCGTCTTGCTGACCGGCCCGACGCGCAAACAAACTGCGCCGCAAGCCTCTGCGGCGGGAGAGGCGATGGTTGCCGCCGCTGCCGATGGTTCTGGCAAAAGGTTGGCGAGGCTCTGCGCCAACTTCGCCACTTCGCCCTTTGCCTTTTCAAAATCATCGGCGATCCATTGGCAACCGCGCGCCCAATGCGCTTCCACCGCCTTGCGAAAATCGTCCAAGCGAACTTGCTCGCCGAAGTTTCCTTCCAGCAGGAAAATGGAAATCCAAAGATCCAAATCGTTGCCGAAAAGATCGCGCCCGCGGATGCTTTTCTTTTTGGCGCGTTTTTCTTCGGCCAGCGGCGGCGGATTTTCTCGCTCGCGCAACGACCGCCCCAACATAAGCCGAATCGGTTCATATCGCCTTTGTCCGCCCAACTTGTCGGTGAGCCGTTTTTCTAGTTGAAGCGCCGCTTCGGTTGGATGGAAGTTGGCGTTGGCGATCTGCTCGCGAAGGGAAGGATTCATATCAAGTTCAAGGCAACGGGCGTTGGCAGTTTGGGACTTTGAAAGTTTCTCATCGGCTGAAGTCAAAAAATTTGTGATTATGAATTTTGGACTCGCCGGTTTGCGAATCAAACTCGACCAGCATCTTCTGATTTACATGGTCTTCAATCGCTTTTAGGAAAAGCTGGTTGACCTCGGCATCGTGGGTAAGAATGATAATTTGGTCGGTCAGCTGGAATTCCGCCAAGGCTTTCAAGGCGCGATGCCGATACTCGGTGTCGGCGTTGCCAATGGGTGTGTCAATTACTAGCGGGATACTGCGTTTGGTGATTTCCACCAAAGCCAAACAAAAGGCAATGCTAAAACTCCGCCGCTCAAAACCCGACGCCGCGCCCAGATGAAGTTCTTCCCCATTTTGCCCCTTCCAAAGCGGCGGCTTGTTGTCGGAAAGCAAAACTTTCCCTTTTTGGAACTTTTCAGCGGCGATTTTTTGGAAGTGTTCGTTCACCACTTCCTCCAACTTTTCCGCAATAATTTGTTTTAGTTGTTTGGAAAAATTGTCTAGAACTCGTCTCGCTCGATCCGCAATCGCTATTCGTTTTAAGGCCGGCTCCAACTCTTGCATCTGCGAGAGAATTTCGCCGCGCCTTTTGTCCTTGTTTTCTAGTTCGGATTGTTTGGCGCCGATTTGGGCGTTCAACTCGCCAAGCCGAACGTGAGCGTTGCGAATGTCTTCGTTCAATCTGTCCAACTCGTTTGCCAGCGTGCGAAGTTCTTCCGGCCTGTTTTCCTCATTGTGCAAGCGGTCGTTGGCGTCGTCCAAAGCGTCCACCGCGTCGCGGTATCTTTTTGCTCGTTGACGCAAGTTGTCCGCGTGTTCGGCGGCGGATTTTTCTACATCGGCCTTGAGCCGTTCTCTGGCCTCGCCTTTGGCATGACCTAATAGATAGCGTTCGGCCATATTCTCCGGAGGCGGATCATAAATGGCGACCAGCGATTCATAGAAACGTTGTTTGAGTAACTCGCGAGTTTCCAAAGCCATATGACATAACAAAGGATCCTCTGCCGCCGGTTCCGGGAATGCTTTGGAAATCACCGCCTCTCTGCGGTTGACGGTTGCCTCCTTCAGCTGCTCATACTCTTCCCGAAAATGTTCTTTCTTTAATTGCTCTAGTATCGGTTCCTTGAATCGGTAGATTGCCAAACCAAGTCCCGCATCGCTGAATCCATTGCACAGACGATTCCGACTTTCGCTTTCCTCTTTTTGCGCGCGCTCTACCGCTTTTTGTAGTTGGGCTACATCCCCAGATCCGGGACCGCCGAGCAAATTGATTTTTCGTTTGATCTTGTCTCGTTTGTTTTCTTGCGACGTTGTTTCTACATTGAGATCTGCTCGTTTTTGTTTCAGCTGCACCAGTTCCCGATTGAGTTGGTTAATTGCGGAATCAATTGTGTTGCGCTCCCCTTCTAACTTTCCCTGCTTTGTTTTGCCTCCGACTTTTTCTGCAGTGGTGCTGCTGAATTTTCTGAGGTATTCGACGGTTTTCTCAATCAAAGCCGTGCCATACATAACTTGAGATGCCCGTGCAAGTCCTCCTTTCCCCATGCGTTCGATTAAGGCGGCCGCTTGTTCTCCGTCAAAGAAGAAGGCTGGGGTCAAATGTTCGGGAAACAGCATTCTCTCTAGTTTATCGTGAGCATCGTCCAAACTTTCACAATCTAACAGCTGGCCGTCGGGATGTTGATCGTTGATTTGGTGGACTTCGAGAGTTTCTGAGTTGTCTCCTCGCCTGAGATTGTTATTTGAATCAAAAAACCAACATCGGCGGATGCGGATTTCTTCGGTAAATCCTGGGCGAGCGTCGCTGAAAATTAGTTCAATTTCCGTAGGTTCATCAGAAGGCGATCCCGTTCGCCTAAAGTTTTGATCCATAGCCTTTTTCATTGACCGGAGAGACTCTTTTTTATCGTGGCTTGTCTGGTTCTGAAATCCTTCACAGTGCTGGAGACCGTGCTTTCCAAACAGACCAAGGTATAGAGCCATTAACAGGCTAGTTTTGCCGTGGCCGTTCATTGCTCCAATCAAAGTAATAGGTCTATTTTGCGTTGGTCTTTCAAAATGGAACGTTGCCTCGGAATAAACACGCCAGTGTCGCAAGTAAATTTTGGAAAGATACATCTTCATTACTATTCAGTTGAAAAATGGTCAATCACGGATGCGATCTTATCATTCAAACCTAACTTAATCTCTTTGCCTGTGTATTGAGGTACTAATGAACAAAGTTCCATCAATAGTTCTGTAGAGATTCCTTCCTCTTGTTCGCACAATTCTATCAATTTCTGTTTTGCTCTGCGATCGGCAAAACATGCGAGTTCGTTTGTTTTCATATTCCGAGTCTGAATTTCCTTTTGATTTCCGTGGATTCGTCGAGTTCCCATTGATGACGTATTTCGATGATCTCTCGTTCAGAAATAAGTGTTTTATTGACTTTTTTCTGAAGTTTTAATAATTCACTTAATAGCATTTTACGGGCTTTCATCGTTAGAGGTCCTAGACCTTCTTGACCGTTTCTTCGTACAAAGCATCGAAATTCAGGATCATCGCTTACCTCTCGTATCCGAGACCTAAAATTACTCAATAATCGTAGAGAATCATCTCCACGCTCTTTGGCTAGAGAAACAAGCGCTTTGTCTTTTTTAATCACCGTGCAGGTCCAACAACCGAAACGAGCACTATTGGTGCCGCATCCTGCACTATCTTGTTCGCTAACGACAAAGGGACATTCGACATCGTCGGCTTCCAGGTAGAGGTTTAACATTTCTTTATGTCTCCCGCCCCACGAAGGCCTTTCAGCAATCAAGGCTTCAAAGACCTCAAAAGTTTCCCAGTTCTTCAATGGGGTGAATACATGGCAACTTCGTACGTCTGTATGGGGTGTAAAGTTCGGGTAATTATGAGTTCCGTTTTTCTCATGCTCGGTGATGGTTTGCCGGCGCCTTGCAGATTCTGCCTTCCGAACACCTAATAATAGAACAGCACTCCCATGGGACTCGGTTTTTTCTTTGAGCAGTTTGACCGTTGGTTTGATTTTCATGTTATTTGTGCACCACCGGAAGCCCGGATTTGGCGCCGGGTAGCCCTTTCCCAATAAAAGAGACCAGAAAGTTTTCTCAACATTGGGATAGGTTTGGACAATCTGGACCGGAGGTATGAGCCGCAAAATTCTCAAGTTCCGCTTCAACAACTCCAACCGGTTGTTGACGTAATCCTGAAACACAGGAGATTCTACCAGCGTGTCGTTGTTGACGATGACGACTTCTCTTTTGCGATTGTTCGGGGAGATCCTTTTAAGAACGTCAACGACAAAGTGCAGCAGCAGAGTGCTGTCTTTGCCTCCGCTGAATCCGACAATCCAAGGCCAATTGTGATCGGCTTGATACTCTTCCTGCAAGAGTTTCTGCACCCCTCGAGTTTTGTCGTTTAGCGTCATGGAACCTTTAATCACTGAATCATCTGTGAACTTTTTGGAAAAAAATGCCCAACGCCGATCGAATTGTCAACCCAAAAACGCAGGGAACAATTTTGTTTTGGGCTTGTTTTTTGATTTGAGTTTTTTGCATGATTGGGAGTCTGTATTTTTGGTTTCGGTTTTTGGGGGTTGATGATTTTGAGACAAGGATTGGTTTGGCATATGGGCAAGGTTTGGAATTTTAAGCAGGAGTTGACGGCGGCGTTGGGGAAGCCGATTGCGGAGAATCCGACGCAGTATATGATGGAGGCGGCGTTTCGGCATCATGGTTTGGAGTGGCGGTATCTTTCTTTGGAGGTGGAGCCGGAAGGATTGGCCGATGCGGTGAAGGGGGCGCGGGCGATGGGGTTTCGGGGGTTCAACTGCACGATTCCGCACAAGGTGGCGGTGATTGAGCATTTGGACGGTCTTGGCGAGTCGGCGGAGTTAATGGGCGCGGTCAATTGCGTGGTTCGGCGGGGAAACGCGCTCATTGGCGAGAATACGGACGGGAAGGGGTTTGTGCAGTCGTTGCGGGAGTTGCGGGATCCGGCGGGGGCGGAGGTGGTGATTTTGGGGGCTGGGGGCGCGGCGCGGGCGATCAGCGTGGAGTTGGCGTTGGCCGGGGCGAAGCGGATTACCATTGTCAACCGAAGCCGGGAACGCGGAGAGACGTTGGCGGCGTTGCTTTCCACGCGGGTGAAATCGGAGGCAAAGTTTGTGTCGTGGGAGGGAGATTTTCGAGTGCCGGAGACAGCGGACGTGCTGGTTAATGCGACGTCAATTGGTTTGTTTCCGGACGTGGATGCTCGCGTGGCTTTGGAGGAGGCGAGTTTGCGGCCGGGCTTGGTGGTGGCCGACGTGATTCCCAATCCGCCGAGCACTCGTTTGGTGAAAGCGGCGCGGGCGGGCGGTTGTCGGGTGATTGACGGGAAGGGGATGCTGGTGAATCAGGGTGTGCTTGGCTTTCGCTATTGGACCGGCGTGGATGCGGATGCCGAGGTGATGCATCGCGCTTTGGGCGAGGTGTTTGGAGGTTAATTGAGTTAGCAGTTGCCGGGTTGGGAAGAAATTTTATGTTTATTCGAAAAAAAGACAAAAAATTGATTAGAAAACTTGACTTCGGCGGCAAGACGGTGTAAATTGAGGGCAAGTTTTAACAACGGGCGTTTGTTTGGCGGAAACTTGTTCTTTGGAATGCCCGATAGAATTTTTAGAATTTCGATGGAAGTGGGTACACACAGAAGTCGGAAATCCCCATAACCTACTGTATTGTACTAATTCTGAAAACTCCCCGGGGCCCTCAGCCATCCTCAAGGTCAAGGGCCCCGGTTTTGTTTTCAGGGAGCTGGTTTTGTTGCCGGCCGTTATTTTTACGTTCCTTTTGCAAAGAACACAAATGGCTTGTTTTTTCTTTTTTCTCTCGTCGGAGTTGTGTTCCGAGCGCAGTTTTTGGAGGCCGTCGGAAGTTGTTGGTTGTTTCTCGCCGGATGCTTGGGAGGAAACTTCAATGGGTTTGAATGAACGGAAGGTGGGAGCCTACTGCTTGGTGGAGTGTTTTCATTTGGTGGCATTGCAGCTGGTTGGCGAGACCGCGGACAATGTCTGGGATCAACCCAGGTCCTTGGAAGACGAGGCCGGAGTAAATCTGGCAGAGGTGAGCGCCGGCGGTGATTTTTTCCCAGGCGCTTTCGGCATCGCAGATGCCGCCAACGCCGATGATGGCGAGTTTGCCGTGGGTTTGGCCGGCAATGCGGCGAATGATTTCGGTGCTACGTTTTCGCAGAGGTTGGCCGCTGAGGCCGCCCGCTTCTCGGTAGCTTAGCGGGAACGGTTTACCGGAGGGAACGGGACGGGAGATGGTCGTGTTCGTTGCCACGAGGCCGGCCAATGGGAGCGATAGTGCCAAGTCGACAATTTCGTCCAGTGAGGCGGGCGATAGGTCTGGATCGATTTTCAATAAGAGTGGCTTTCCCGTAGGAACGGCGATGGATTCGTTGCTGTTGGACGCTAGTCGCCGGTTGGTTTCGGCGAGAGTGCTGAGGAGGGATTGTAGCGGTTGTTTTTCTTGGAGTGTTCTCAGCCCCGGCGTGTTGGGCGAGCTGACGTTGACGACGAAAAAGTCGGCCAGATGCCAAAGTTTTTTCAAGGAATAAACAAAGTCGGATGCGGATGCTTCGAGCGGTGTTTGTTTGGATTTGCCGAGGTTGATTCCCAAGGCGAATTTTCGCTGGCGAGAGGATTTTGCAAGAGCGTCGGCAAGCGCGTCAGCGCCGCAGTTGTTGAATCCCATGCGATTGATGAGGGCGGCGGTTTCGGGGATGCGGAAGAGACGGGGTTGGGGATTGCCGGGTTGGGGGCGCCTCGTGATGCCGCCGATTTCGCAGAAGCCGAATCCCAAGGCTTGCCAGGCGGGAATGGCGATTCCGTTTTTGTCCATTCCGGCGGCGAGTCCGATAGGGTTGGGGAAGCGGATTCCGAAGCGGGTTGCGGGGAGGTCGTCCGCAACAAAAAGCTCGTGGAGAAGGTCGAGCACGGCCGGCGAATGCGCAATTGACGCAAGGCGGTTCAGCGTCCATGAATGGATTTTCTCAGGATCGTATCGAAACAAAACCGGCCGAATCCATTGGCGGTAGAATGCGCTCATGATCGGAACTAGGGAAACAGAAGGGCGGCGGAGTTCGAGCTTATATGTTTGCCAGTCGCTCCAGCCACAGGTGGTAGAGTTGGTTGGTTGCCAGCACGTCTTTCAAGCAATATTCGGCCACTTCCCGGCGGCGTCCTTCGGCGATTAGTTGGCTGACGTCGTATCCGGTGATTCCGTGCGACTTGGGCGATTCCATGCCGAATGCCTTGCAGTAAAAGTCCAAATTGAACTTTCGGGCGGCGCCGTCTCGCCCGCTGACGTTGTAAAAAGTCAACTGGTCGGCAAGGTCGCAATGCGGTTGGGTTTGGAATCGGGAGCCGAGCCAATCCTTTCGACTGATGGGGATGTTGAATTGCGCGGAGCGCAGATACAAGAAGGGAACGTCAAAAGAACGGCCGTTGAAGGTGACGACGTTGTCGTAGTGTTTCGCCGTTTCCCAAAAGGCGGTGAGCATCTCCGTTTCCTCCGGGAATGGCACGAAGAAAACCGGGCCGTCTTGGGTTTCATCTTCTTCATAGTCTTCGGCCACAAAGAAAACTTTTCCTCTCTGTGTTTTGGCATTCAGCATGGCGATGCAGACGACTTCCGCCGTGAACGGCCAAAGAGAGAAGAGCCGCTCAATCTCTTCCCACTTGGCTTGTTTGGCATCCGGATCCGTTTCCCTTGCGGCCGGCCGGAAGAGATATTCCAAAACAGCGTCGTCGAAGGAATCCTTCGGAAGTGCGGAAGTTTCAATATCGAATATGAGAGAAGCCATAGCCTTGCGTCTCCAGAGAAAAATTTAGGATGGCGGTCTCAAAACTTATCGAGAGCTCGCCATCCTGCGTTGTTCATCCCCAGCGGGGTAAGTTACCGTTTCTTTTTGGCGGTCTTCTTTGTCGCTACCTTTTTAGCGGTCTTCTTTGTCGCTACCTTTTTAGCGGTCTTCTTTGTCGCTGCCTTTTTGGCGGTCTTCTTTGTCGCTGCCTTTTTGGCGGTCTTCTTTGTCGCTGCCTTTTTGGCGGTCTTCTTTGCCACCGTTTTCTTGGCAGTCAGCTTTTTCGCCGCCGATTTTTTCTTTGTTGCCACAGACTCTCACCTCCATTCCGTTATAGTATTCGGTACTTCTATGGCGTTAAGACGGAGGAACTTATATAGCATAGGAAAATGCTTAGCCAGTTTTTTTTTCAATTGAATTGATTTTTTGACTCTTTTTTCTTAGCGGTTGCTTTGTTAGTGGTATTTTCTTTCGCATGCCGAGATTGAAAGCTCTAACCCCAATGATGGCGCAGTACCGCCGCATCAAATCGGAATTGCCGAGCGAGTCATTGTTGCTGTTTCGATTGGGGGATTTTTACGAATTGTTTTTCGAAGACGCGCAGCTTGGCGCCGAGATTTTAGAAGTTGCGCTGACGAAAAGAGGCAAGGTTCCGATGTGCGGCATTCCGTATCACGCGGCCGGCGCTTACTTGGGCAAGCTGCTTCGGGCCGGGAAAAAAGTCGCCGTTTGCGATCAAGTGGAAGAGGGTCGCCCCGGAAGATTGGTCAAGCGCAAGGTGACCCAAATCCTGAGCCCCGGCGCTCATTTTGACGAGTCGATCTTGCAAGCAGCGCAGAACAACTACCTGGCCGCGGTGCGTCGCGATGGAAAAACAGCGGCGGTTGGCACTGTGGACCTTACAACCGGCGAGTTCAGCGCGGCGGAAGTGCCGATTGCGCACTTGACCGCCGAGCTGGATCGGCTCCTGCCCGCGGAGATTATTTTCCCTGAAAACGACGCAGAGCTATCGCAAAATCTATCCTCCGGCAGCTGGAGTTTGAGCGGCTACGAAGACTGGACCTTTGGCTTGGAGACGGCCGACCACGCCTTGAAGGAACACTTCGGAGTTGCCTCTCTGGACGGCTTCGGCTTTCGCGGACGCCCAGCCGCCGCCGGAGTTTGCGGCGCCATCCTTCACTATCTGTCGCACCACCTGCGGCGGGACTTAAGCCATCTTAAAACGCCGGAATGCCGCGAAAGGGGCGATCATCTCATTTTGGACCAGTCAACGCTCAAAAACCTGGAAGTGCTCGAACCGCTACATCGGGACGCTCCGTCTTCGGCCTCGCTGTTCGGCGCCCTAAACGAAACGGTGACTCCTATGGGCGCCCGTTGTTTGCGGCAGTGGATTTCCCAACCTTTGGCGCGACGCGATTGGATTCTCCGGCGCCAGGAAGTGGTGGAAACCTGGCGCAAACAGCCGCAGCGCTTGGAGCAGCTGCGCATCTTGTTGAAGGAAATCAAAGACTTGGAACGCACGGTCAGCCGCCTGAGCATGGGAAGCGGCAACGCCCGCGACCTTTTGATCATCAAATCCGGACTAGACAAAACGCCCGACCTGAAAAAAATCCTGACAGACTCGGTCAAAAACTCCGACCAATCCAACAGAGCGCTTCTTTCCATTCCCAACGCGTCGCCGGACGGCGGCGTCCTGGCCGAATTGAATCAATCCATAAACCCGCTCCGGGAATTGTCGGAGAAGATCGGCCTCGCGATTCACGACCAACCGCCGGCAACCATCAAAGAAGGCGGCATGATTCGAGACGGCGTCGATCCGCGTCTGGACGAATGGAGAAACGCCGGCCGAGAAGGCAAAAACTGGATCGCCGAGCTGCAACGAAACGAAGCCGAACGCACAGGCATCCCCTCCCTCAAAGTGCGCTTCAATTCGGTGTTCGGTTACTTTATCGAAGTCACCCGAAGCCACCTAAACAAAGTGCCAGAGCGCTACCGCCGCCGGCAGACCATTGCCAATGGCGAACGCTTCATCACGCCGGAGTTGAAAAAAGTTGAAGAAAAAATCCTCGGCGCCGAGGAACGAGCGCGAAAACTGGAATACGAGCTGTTTTTGCAGATCCGAGAGGCCGTCGTCCAACATCTCAAACCCATCCAAAAAACCGCGGCGGCCATAGCTCAACTCGACGTCTTGGCCAGCTTCAGCGAAACGGCCCGATTGCACGACTATTGCCGGCCGGCCATCGGCGAAGAAGGACAACTCTCCATCGTGGAAGGACGCCATCCCGCCTTAGAACGCTCCTTGATCGGAGAACCCTTTGTGCCTAACAACGCCGAACTCGGCGGTGAAGATCCACAAATCGCCCTCATCACCGGCCCCAATATGGCGGGAAAAAGCACCTTCGTCCGCCAAGTCGCTCTCCTCGCCTTGCTGGCGCACACCGGATCTTTCGTGCCGGCAAAAAGCGCTCGAATCGACCTGTTAGATCGAATTTTCACCCGCATCGGCGCCTCCGACGAACTCGCGCGCGGGCAATCCACCTTTATGGTGGAAATGAGCGAAACAGCCAACATCCTCAACCACGCCACCTCGCAAAGTTTGGTCGTTCTAGACGAAGTAGGACGCGGCACAAGCACCTTTGACGGACTCAGCCTGGCTTGGTCCATCGTCGAACACCTCCACAACCGAATCGGCGCCAAAACACTCTTTGCCACCCACTACCACGAATTAACCGAACTCTCCTCCAAACTCAACCGCCTCCGCAACTTCCGGGCAGTCGTCAAAGAATGGGGCGACCGCGTCGTCTTCGTCCGCAAAATTGTCCCGGGCGGAGCGGACAAAAGCTACGGAATTCAAGTAGCCCGGCTGGCCGGCATCCCTAAGCCGGTCATCGATCGGGCAAAAAAGATTCTAGCGCGGCTGGAGCAATCCGACTTGCAAACCGACAGCCAACCGAAGAACCAACGACTCTCCCAAGCAAACCAAAACGCGCTCAGAAACCTAGAAACCCCGCCTCAACTCGACCTTTTCTCACTGCCAACATAAATCACAAAAGAACGCCAACCTGCTAAAATCCCCGCCCTCTTCTGCTTATCCGAGTTCCTTTCTCGTTTCTACTTCAATCTTGCTCCTCCCTCACTGTCCATTTGTCGTTTCTTATTCTTTATTAGATAAAAACCCCGATTCAGAAGCCTTGAAGCGAAGTGGAATCCAGTTATACCAGCGGCAATCACTAGTCCGTGTTAGTGAATCATTGCGTCGTAATCCAAATGGCCACGAGAGGAACCAACGCCAAGAACCTCCGGGGGAAATAGTCATGTCCTGTGGAGGAAATGGAGCTATTATCCCGCGCAGAATTTGTCCTATCACGGCATGGCGATGCGATGAAATGGTTGGAGGAGAAACCCCTCGTATAAGAGATTCTCCCTCGATTCTCTAATGCCACTCCAACTTCTTGGCCCCAGCCAAACGAACAAGTTCCCCCAACCCCCAGCTCTTTGACTGGGTTCGTAAGAGACTTTCTTGCCCTGGTGAAACAACCCGCTCAACCCTCTCGGGCCATCCCTCCTCCTTCTAATCAATCGTTTCTCTCCCTTCCTGCACCCAGCGGAATTGCGCGCCATTCGCAACGGGCGCTTCCCAGCATCGTAATAACTCCATGCACTCCGCTCCGCTCTGGGAAAGAACAACTCTCCTTCGATTCCCAACGCCGCCAGACATTGACATGGCATGGTTGTTCTCCCCCGCCGGTAGCAGAAAACTCTAGGAAGAACGGCAATTTGCGCTACATACATTGAGCATAGTGAAGCGCGCATTGCGCCAGAGTAGGCTGTCTTCACTGAGAATGAACTTACTTGGGTCGAACATCTCAGTGCGCGGAACATCTCTTGCGCCGAGGCAACTCGCATATCAACACCTAAGAGTTTATACAACAATTGGGTGAATAGCGTGTGAAGTTGTTCATTGTCGATTGCGCCGGAACCGCTGCCGGAGTCGTTTCTACAACAGCGCTTTTCGCACAATGGCGAAAGGGAGATAGATGGCGTTTCAGTCGCCGAACTCATCGGGCAGGTTTCTTGCTAGGGCGTTCCGGTGCGCATTTGGTATAAGCCGGCTTGGATGGACAGCTGGTTGCTGAGCTTCGGCGGACTGCTGGTCGCATGTTTGGATTCTCGGAGACCGGGTTGGATTCTCAACCACAGCGCACCACTTGAGGAGCAAGCGTAATCTTGCCCTTGCGGAAGCGTAAGGCCACGAGCGTTCTCCAAAACATGCTGTCTACGAAGAATCGCTTACCAGAATTCCACGCATCCCCTCAACATGGGTTAGTCGAATGATTTTGGTGGTGTATGTGGTTATTTTATCCGTGCGTTTTTTAGTGGTGAAAGTCCAAACTCGTTTTGACAAAGCAAAGTATATGCTTTTTTCTTATTGGATACTCTTCCGTGTTTTTGTGTCTGAGTTGTCTTCGGGACTCGGGATTCAAAAAACAATCGGATTCCAAGTGTTTACAGCATGCGCTATTATGTCCCGGATATTGATAGCATTTTATATTATATCGTTGTTTATTATGTTACCGAGGGACGACTGCGTCTCCGAACAATTGGGTTTTTACGTTGATCGAATTGCTGGTGGTTATTGCTGTCTTTTCATACGGTTTTGGCGAGGCCTTTGTCTCCTGTGAGTTCACGGGCAAACTCTGTGGATCATAAAGCCGACTGCATTAACAATCAGAAGCAAATTGGTATTGATCGGTAATTGTATACTTTCGACAACGATGACTTTTTGGCAGTTCATTATTCAGCGGCTGTTCGCTCCATATTAAACTTTTATCAGAGGTCGTGTGTAGTAGTGCGCTTTATCTTGTTCCCGATGTTTTCGGTCTTCACATTCGTGAGTCATGGGGTTGAGACAATCCTCAATATAATCTCGATGTAAGGTAAGATCGATTGCGAATTAGTTTGTTCGGTATAGGCGACGTGTTTTTTGGGATTCGGATATTGTTGCGTCTTAGCGGAGGATCGTTTAAGCGGATGCTTTCCAGTTTGGTCGTTGTAATGGAAACGGGCGTGTTTTTGCAGATGGGCATTTGGGTTTGGAGATGCCTCGGACGCTGTTGTTTCTAATTGTGCCAAAAATGAATTGTCCGCTGTTATTCGCATTCATTCTTTGGCACCGGCGGTGTTTTAGTTTCAGCTATGCTTCAGGGGCTTTTTCTTCGTTGTTTTTGAGGATTTGCTGTCGATTATCTGTTTTTCTTTATCCCGCTTATGATTTAAAGGGCAAGCGAGGCGGTTGGCGAGAGAGCAAAAGGGGCGAGGAGGTACGGCGAACATGAGCAAGCACTGATTTAGGAATGCGCGGCGGCGGATTTTAGCATCTCTGATGGATTATTTCGTTTCATTGCGCAGTTCTCTATTTAGATCCGGGAGCATTCGTGCAAGATGCTATGTTCCTTCGGCAAAACTGAGGAAGAATGCGCGCTACAACGGAGTTGTTGCGAGGAATCCAAGGCGACATGAGACAAGGGGCTTGCGTTGTCTTTTGACATTCACCGGTCAGAGCTCCATGCGATTGGGCAGGAGTATAATGAGAAAGGGGCAGCGGCTAAGAAGGGGGGAGGGAGGCCCCTTTGGACGTCGGGGTGTCAGCCAGCTATGGCGCATGCTCATGCTACACGGCGGGACTGGCTCTCATCGGTCTCGCCTGGACGAAAGCATCGGCGCGCCGGCTAAGGTCAAGGAAGAACTAAATTATAGAGCAGCGCGCTCCGGCTGGGGGGAGGCAAACTGAGGCGCGGCCTCCTTCCATCCTAGTTAGGAGGGAAATAGATTGGCCGATTGGCTTGGAAGGAGGGAGCGACTTGACTCAACCAAAAAAGAAAGACGCGAGAGCATGAAAGCCATCCCGGAAGAAAAAAAGAGAGTCGGGGGCGTTGGGGATAGCGCTCTTCTTTATTGTGATGTTGCTCGTATTCGTTTTCATCTACCTTTTCAGCAGACGATAATGGCGCGGCCGCAGCATTGGTCTCCCATGGAAGCAACCGAGAAAATCAAGCTCGGCGAACTCCGGGCAATCCAGGATCGTTGGCGAGTTGGGGAGGCGTCAAGGAAGAGAAACCGACGCCAAAAAATGGCCGAGCAAGACCGGACTATTGGAGAGTGGAAGAAGATGGACACAGATATTCGTGGCAACGGAAAAGTAGGCCTGAATGCTGGGTTGGTCTTTTTAGAAAAGTGAAAGAACTGGTTCTAGGAGGTAATTGCGGTATAAACAAGCAACTGCTTTATTAGGCGCTTTCTTCATTCATTATTTTTCGCTAATAGAAAGATTGATGGAGGTCAGACCTGTCGGTTAAGTTCAGCTTTGGTTGCGAGCCTCCGAGTTTTGGCTTGGGGGTGGGTGGTTGGGAATTTATGCTGTTCCTCGCAGAGCCAGATCTAACTAAGGGCGCCCTATTTGCTGGCGCAACCCGGGACGAGGCTGGTTGCCAACCGGCTAAGGCTCCTTGCCCTCTGCTCCATAAATACCGGAGCAAGGTTGCTGAGGGAAACGCTTGCCCCCTCACTTCGACCAAGGGAATACTATGGACCGGCACAAGAACCCTTAGACCAAGAAGGGACTCCTCCCCTAAGGGTGGGGAACCGGGAAAGCCGCTCCGGGACGCTCGGCCAGAGAAGCAGGCTAGGGACTGCCCTCTCGCATAAAGGCTCCTCCTCTCCCCCAATGGAATCGGCGCCCGCAGCAGCAACCGCCCGCCATCCCGCAGACAGCTCCGCAGCAGCAGCAGCAGCGGGACTGCCCCGCTTCCTCTGCTGGCGACCAAGAAGAATTCCGACCGAGCCAAGCGCCCTGGCGCATGGAGCGAGCGGATGAAGGCGACCAGAACCGAGAGCAAGCAGCCCCAACCCTCAGAAGAAAGCCCGCAGGGCCGCCGCCCCAAAACAGCCGGCTCTCCTTCCCGGAAAGGAAACCCGGCTGGAGAGCGATAGCAGAAACGCAACCCAGCCGAGCGACCGGTCTGGCGCGGGACAGGCTATTTTGGCCCCGAACCTTCTCCCGCCAGAACAACCAGAACCTTATATTCATCCGGCTCATCGCACTCGCAATCATCTGCGAAATGCTCCATTACCACCCTACACGTATTAGTCAATGCAATGGAAACACAAGCAGAGAGATAGAAAAGAAACTGTTTGCCTAATCACAAACAAAAAACCGCTCCCTGCAAACATAAGAGCGGCGCAATTTGCGCGGTTTTCCGGCGGCGTTTTCAAATTTACTTAGTCGCCACCCATTCGCCCGAATCAATTGCCGAACCCAAATCGTCAACCATAGTCCACTCGCCTACTATTTTCTTAGCCGTCCGTTGAAACGCTTTTACCTTCACCGTTGCTTCTTCCCCGAGATGAAGTTCCAAAAATAATTTGTTTCTCTCAACGGTCACTTTGGCGAAATCCCGGCTGTCTTCTTCTTTATGAGCAGTTCCAGAGAAACCGGAACCGGATGCGGAAAAGACAATTCGATGATCGAAATCTTCTTCGTCGGTTTTGGCAACGACGTTCCAAGTTCCCGCCAAGGACGCCTTCAACGACCGAACCGCCTTCCAGTCGCCGGATGCGATCTGGCCGTCTTCGCCACCTTTGACATACCAGTTTCCCTTCAAAACGCCTTTGGGGTCCAACTTGGCTTTGACCCCGATCACACCACTCCAGTCATCTCGTTCAATATCCACCTCGATCCCTAACGATTTGCCGTCAAACGAAACCCGATCCAACTTTCGCTCCTCTCCTTGACTATTTACGGCCGTACCAGCCCACTTTCCATCCTTCTTTTGAATCGTCAGCGTCGAGTCCGCCGTTTCACCGTTCGGACGCGACATCGTCACCTCCCAAACTCCTTCGACATTCGACGCATGAGAATCCGCCAACGAAACTACGGCAGACAAAGCCACCGCCACAACAAATAAAAATAAACGCGCCATTATTCTGTCCTTTCTGCTCTCGGAAACATTTTCATCAAAACACAATACACCGGAAAAACAATCTCTCCCGCATGCCCGTCGCTCCCGAAAAAGCCATGAACCACCAAACCGCCTTCCGTTGCAAGAAAAAACAAACATTTCTGACCCAACGCAACTCGAAGCCCGCTTTGGAATTGCTTTAGCTTTATTTTTGAAATTCTTTCTTTGCCTTCTTTTTGCTCGCTATTCGCGCCGAAAAACTCGCTCGGACAACAGGGCATCCGGCAAGTTTTCAAAAATCTTTGCGCCCAGAAACACTTGATTTGCGCTCGAAAAATCCCTCGGTCGTCACATTTTCGTAACAATTCTGTAACAAAATCGTTTCCAAAATGTAGCTTTACAAATGCCCGATTTGCGAATCTTGAAGATGGTCAAAGTTTAGTGGCGGTCCTTTTGTCGGGACTCCCACTGAATATCAAAAGCTTGGAAACGGTGTCGGTGGAGTTTCAAACCTTCTTCGATATCGCCTCCGAGCGAACAGCCGGATTTTCGCATTCGCTGCTGAACTTTGACCACGGCCCGGTGCCGGTCAGCGGGTCGAGTTTGGACGCAAGTCAAACTGGCTAAACAAGTTAAGTTGAATAGCAGAGTAAAATCAGAAAATGAAGACTATAAAGTTTTGCACAGAGGAAGAGAGCCGCTTTTTGCGGTTCCCAGAACCAGCGGAATCTCGCAAGAGCAATTCCACGAAAAACGGAACCCGACATTCGCTCCGTCCGCCCATCCCAAACAAAGGCGGATCCAAGACAACGATCAGCATCATGGAGCGCATAAAACAAAAAACAGCCACAGCCCTTTCCCAATTCGGAAAAGCCCTAGCCGTTAAAATGGTTTTTGCAGGATTGCTGCTGCTTGCTCCATTGGGAAATTTAACGGCGCATGAGGATGCCGCAAACGACAATCACAGCCACATCACTTTGGCTGATGGAACGGTAGTTTCGGCTTGTTGGTACGAGTTTCCGCTTCCGGATGACTATCAACCATGGGAACGACCATCCAACATTCCTGATTCGGCCAATTGGCAAATCGTTGGCGGAGACGAAGTGTGGGGATATATGCCTTGCAATGAATTGAGCATTTGGGAAGATTATCATGACGATTTGGAACGAGCCAAACTGAAGGAAGAAAAGTGCAAAGCACAATCAGCTGGTCAAATGGCTGATGAAAAGTGGCAAAGATGGGATTCGTATGACGACTGCATTCGCGACGTCCACATTGCTGTTGCTGTCTGCATCATCAGTGAAGCAGCAACACGGTGGCCAAATTGGTGGAATAAATCTCTGGAAGCTGAAATTGAGAATTATGGCAGAGATGCTTTCAATGCGCTCAGTCTTGCGCAGCAACGCCCATTGACAAAGAAATGGGCGGATAAAGCCTTAAAAGCGCTTAAAAATACCTGAAGCCGCTTTGTGCTGCATCGCTTATTTGGATGCAAGTTGACTGTTGGGATGATTTGTGGAATGATCTGAGACAAGCTGAGGAACGCCACGATGAAAGAGTCAATGCTTGCGAGGCCAAAAGACGAAGGGACGAAAATCGAGCGAGGAGACGACGGGACCGCGCCATTCAGAGAGCAGAAGAACAAGCAAGAAGAGAAAGAGCAATTCGCAATGCAAACCCGAATGACAGGAACGGAGACGGTATCCCGGACAACTTGTACCGAGGAATTACCGAATGAAATAAGAAAAAGGAGGAAGGGAGATTGACGATTAATCGTCAACCACCTTATTCTGAATGGAGAAGTCTCAATTTGATCATGAAAAAAGAAGTAAAACATTTTTGGATTGGCACTATTACCAATTGCATAGTCATGGCTTGTTATGCCGCCCTTTTTGCGCTGATATTTAATCAGGTTTTCATCAAAGAATCCCAATCCGACAGAAGAGAGCGGAAAGCTCAAGAGAATGAGATTTGGATAATGGAACAAGAATTACACAGCAAAAAACTCGAGAAACACCGACAGAAAATGCGCGAACATCGAGAATCCCGTCAAGCTGAAGCAGTAGCATCGGAAGCGGTGAATGGTCCTTCTCCTGAAATTGCGACTGTGATTCCCGAAGAATCTGAAACTCCAGCAGAAGCAGGGGTTCTCCTCGAAGAGAAAGTTGAATCACCATTGAATGAGAACGCCTTTCGCGAACAAATGCTGGCCTCAGTATCGGAAGAGTACCGCGCGCTATGGGAACAAATGGAAGCGGACGCTGTCGACTATCGTGAAAGTCTTGATGAAACGGGCAGAGAAATTCTGGATTTTTACGTGAGCGCGGCAGTCAAATCGGCCCTTGAATCGGCATCGGAAGAGAGAAGAGGATCGTTTGTTTATGGAAGTATTGTTCAACGATCCTGACATGAAAGCCCTGATCGAAATCGGAGTGATTCCTCTTATGCGGGGCCGCGAACAAATCATTGCTGACAAAGAGGCCGCTCAAGCCAGATTGGAGAAAGCGAAAACCGAACTCGAAGCGTTTGAGCGGGAGAGGGAAGGAAGGATACAACCGGAAGAAGAAGTGTTGCGGTTGATTGAGGAAGCCATTTTCTCAGAGCCGTAAAAGCGGTTTTGGCTTGTTTTTTGGCGCCGTCTCTTTCTTGCAAAGGGACGGCTTTTTTATGTTGCGGAAGATTCCTATTGTCCAAGTTTTTAGAGAAGCATTTTCTTATTGTATAAAGTTCAATGGAGTTTAGCCATATAGAAGCACTTCACTGTATTATAAATTTTTGTTTTGAATTCATAATATTCAAAATAGCAAAAACGGTGAAAGTGCATGTAATCCTTTCTGCAAAGCATGGTTGCCTTGCCGGGAAACTTTGTTGAAATTTTTGAGGGCCGAATTGCCGGCTTGTATTTTGGGGCAGGGCTTGATAGTTTGGCTGGACGTCGTTGCGCTTCGAACGAGAATGGGCGTGGCAAGAATGCCGGTGTGGCGAAATTGGCAGACGCACGGGACTTAAAATCCCGGGAGGGTAAAACCTCGTGTCGGTTCGAGTCCGACCACCGGCACTACTCTGCTAAGGAGTTGTCGCCGCTCGATGGAATGGGCTTTGCTGAAGAAAGATTGCGGACGGCAGCGCGCTTTTCCCATCCACTCAACTTTTCTTTATACAATGGTAACAGGGCATTGGGGAATGGCCGCCAGAAAGTTTTGGCCGTAGCGTTTCTGCACAATGCGGCTGTCTAAAACCACAATTATTCCTTGGTCTGACTTGGTTCGAATTAAGCGCCCGACGCCTTGCCGAAACTTCAAAATTGCTTCCGGCAAAGAATGCTCAAGGAAGGGATTGCCGCCTCGAGCTTCGATGCTCTCGACTCGCGCTTCCTCTAATGGATGGACCGGCACGTCAAAAGGGAGTTTAGTGATGGTGACGTTGGACAAGGATTTGCCAGGCACGTCTACTCCCTGCCAAAAGCTGTTCGTTCCAAAGAGTACAGAATCGGTATCCTGTTTGAACTGTTCTAGGAGTTTTGGGCGAGAGACGCCGGCGCCTTGGAGCAAGGTGCGGATGCCTTTTTCCTCAAGGGATGGCCCGTGTTGTCTAAGCAAGGCGTCGTGCACGTCGTTCATAAGTTGGAAATTTTTGAATAAGACAAATGCCTTTCCATGCGATTTTGTTATAGACTCAAGAATCCAAGGCAATAAGGCGTTTTCAAAGTCTTTTTCTCTGGGGTCGGGCATTTTGCCGGCCACATAGACGCGCATTTGATTGGGATAATCAAAGGGGGAACCTACTTGGAGCAGGTTGGCAACGCCTTTTCCGCCTACTCTGGAAGCAAAGTAATCCAATCCTTGATTTGTCGAATTCGAAAGCGCTGAATGATTCGGAGTTGCGTTTTTGGCGGTTGAGTTGGAAGACTCTGCGATGGACAAGGTGGCACTGGTTAAAATCAACGAAGTGTCACAGTCAAACAGTCTTTTGCGGAACCAATAGGCAACGTCCAGCGGCGCGTTGCGAAGGGAAATATTTTTCTGCGACTTGCCAGCTCGTTCCATCCAATACACATGACCTTTTTCCTCTTGGCCGAGCCAACAGGAAAGGTTGTCCTGGATTTCTTTCAGGCGACGATTGATCTCCCGCAATTCTTCAGCGGCGTCTTTGTCTTCGGCTTGTTCGATGCAATCTCCCAAACGCTCGCGCAAGGCTGCCAGCGGATCGGACAACGAGTCCTCCACCAAATTGGAACGACGGATGCGGATTGTTTTCCACGGGCGGTGTCCAAAGTCCTTCCCTTGCGGGTTTGGTTTGTGGGAAGAATCCAGCGCGTCTCCAGCTTCTTTCAGCTCACCGAAGAACTTTTCCGTCGTTCCATGCAGTTGCTCTACTCGCTTGATGATATTTCCGATGGTTTTTGCGATGATTTTTCCCGGCCTCGGGAGAACGGCCATTTGCCCCTTTCCGGTTTTGGAGTTCCACAAGCGGTCAAGAGCATACTGGACCTGCAATTTGCGAAGATCGATGCCGACGTGCTGTGAGGTAATTTCCGCAAGGCTGTGGGCTTCGTCAAAAACGACGAAGTCGTTGCAAAAGAGGATGCCTTCGGAATCGTCTTTTTCGTCGTCTCTCAACAGAGAGAAAAACAAATAGTGATTGAGCACAACTAGGTCGGCGGAGTGATACTTGTTTCTTGCTCTTTGAAAGAAGCACATCGGGTTGCCTTCCTTGACAAAATCCGACTTCCCGCCGCATAGTTTGGGAGCGCAGGAGCCGCGTTCGGAGCATATTTGCGCCCATACTTTTTCGTTCGGCTTTCTGCCAACTCTGCCCAAGTAGTCTTTCAGATCATCAAGACTTCCATTCTGAGTGGTTTGGGACCATTCGTAAATTCGCTCGAGTTCTTGGCGCTCCGGGTTGGTGAACAGTCCTTCGGACCGTCGAACAGCGCGTTCCAGTCGCCGGGTGCAAAGATAGTTCGCCCGCCCTGTCAGCATTGCGAATTGAAACGGCTCTTTTAGAACTTCTAACCAGTTTTGAAACGGCTCTTTTAGAATCTTTTGTAAAACCTCTTTTCGCAAAAGCTTTTGCAGATCGGGGAGGTCTTTTTGCGTCAACTGTTGTTGCAGGTTGATGGTTTGCGTCGAGATGACCGCCTTTTTTTTGCGCGATACGGCGAAGAAAATCGAAGGCACGAGATAGGCTAGGCTCTTTCCCACTCCGGTGCCGGCTTCCACAATCAAATGCTCGCCATTTTCCAATGCTTGCGCCGCGGCCGCGGCCATTTCTTGTTGTTGCGGGCGATATTCAAAATTTTCTGCGGCGGCCAGAGGCCCTTGGGGCGAGAAAAAATGCTCCGCAAACGCGGCCAAGCTCACGTCGCCATTCCCCGCTGGCTCGTCTCTTTCGCCTTCGTCTTTCATCCTTTGCGCTACTACGCGAACCGCGCTTGTCAATTCGACCGTTCACCGGAGGAGAAATTCGGCGGCCATCCGGCGCGCGGGCGGCCTTGGGAAACCTCGATAGGCGCTCGGTTCTTGGCGATCATGTGGCTCGGCAAAATCCCCCGCCAATTGACGTTCGGGTAGATGATGGAGGCCGGCTCTAATAGGGATCCGGGATTCAACACGGCGTTGCATCCCACTTCGCAATCGTCTCCCACAACGGCTCCAAACTTGCGCAGACCGCTGTCTATGGGCTGTCCTGATTCATCCAACTGATCCACCATCACGTTTCCCGTCGTCAACTTGAGATTGGATATTTTCACGCCAGCGCCCAAGTGCGCGCGGCAACCTAATATGGAGTCGCCGACGTAGTTGAAATGCGGCACTTGGCAATGATTGAACAAAATGGAGTGTTTGATCTCGCTCGCATGGCCGAGGACGCATTCATCCCCAATGATTGAATAAGGCCGAACATAAGCGTTATGCCGGATTTGGCAGTTCTTTCCGATGATGGAAGGACCCAAAACCACGGCGCCGGCTTCCACTATTGTTCCTTCTCCGGTCGATACGTTGTCCTCCACGTGCGCCGGCCCTTTTACCATATGCCGACGGGAAGGCTCGCCACGGTTGTCCACATAAGACTGAATGTACCGCAGAGCTTCCCAAACGTAACGCACCCCGTTGAAGAGAGCGACGTGATCCGTTTCTCTTAGGTCAAAAAAATCGGCGGCGGCAAACATTATTTCAATCTAAGGGAAATCGGAAATCAAAGAAACGCTTTTTCTCCCTGTTTTTCCCAACGAAAACTCGATCTCTCGCCCCGCATTGAATTGAATTCTGGTCAACAAAGAACACTGCTTTTCACATCTTGGCGGGTTCAATCATCTTCCTGGAAAGCCCGAATTAGCGCCGTCGGTGGACGGGTTGCTACGGCTCCCAGATGATGAGGGCCGACCGAAAACAATCGCAGGATCCAATCAGAGACCGCTCCCCAATCCTTTTCCATTTCGGCCAGTTTCCATCCGCCGGCATCGTCCAATCCAATCGAAAATCGAGCAAAGGGCAGAGACAAACCCCACCCCACCGCCTTGACAAAAGCCTCCTTGCCAACCCACCAAGCGGTCAACAACCGCCCGGAATCTTTTCCCCTCGACAACGCGGAGGCAAAAGTGGCTTTTTCCAACGCCGAAGCAAATCGATTAAAAATAGGCGTCATTCTTTCAGCGGGTTGAATCGTTTCCACATCCACTCCCACTTCTCCTACCCATCGCACGGCCAGCAAGGCCAGCCCTTTTGAATGGCTGAGATTGAATTGGAGTGACGGCGACGCCTCAGGCAAAGCAAGAGTCGGTTTGCCGCAAGCCCCTCTGCAAAACGCAATTTTTTCAGGAGACACTCCGAGATAGCGGGACAATATCCGCCGTTTGCCCGCATGAAAGGCCCGAAAAATCCGCCGATCCTGCTCGAATCGAAACCGGCCGGCCCGCTCTTTTTCTTCTAAAGAAAGACAAGAATCCTCGGCGAAACGCGCCGCCTTAAAATCCATTTTCCAGACGTCGGCGCACAAAGTCGGCGACCTCAAATCGTCCGCCGGCCTTTGCCATTGCAATGGAAGGAAAGACAGTTGGCGAGTCTCGCGCGCATAAGGACTTTGGACGGCCGGAATTTTCCGCCTTGGGAGGGCAATCATTCTGACAGCCGGTCGTCGGCCACGAATCCGTCGTCTGCTACTTGACGCCGCAACAAAGCTTTTGGATCGGCCACTTCAATAACACCAAAAGTATTCCAAAGCCGCCGCCGATTGCCGCCACCTTCCAGAAAAGTAGATGATGCTCCATATTGTCAAACCAGCCGGCGGCCAACCCGGCAATCAAACTTCCCAACGCGGTGCCGGTAAACCACATCCCCATCATCTGCCCTCCCAGCGGTTTGGGCGACAACTTAGTCACGCTGCTCAACCCCACCGGGCTAAGACATAACTCGCCCACGGTGTGGAAAAAATAAGTCACCACCAACCAAGAAGCGGCCGCTTTATTTTCTTCGCCGGCATAAGTCGCGCCCCAGCCCAAGACGAGAAACCCAACCGCCATCAACAACAACCCCATTCCGAACTTCACCGGCAACGAAGGCTCCCGATGCCGGAGCCAAACCCACAGCCAAGCAAAGAACGGCGCCAACACAATAATGAAAAGCGGGTTCAGCGATTGAAACCACGAGGACGGGAATTTCTCCATTATTTTCAAAGAGCCAACGACCTCGGCAAACGAAGTCATCGAAGAATCCGCTTGCTCCCACCCGCACCAAGCCAATGCCGAGGCCAACCACAAAATCAATTGGCTAAACGCTTGTTTGATCCAGCCGGCAATAGTTTCCGCCCAACCCGGCACCGAAAGATCAGTGTGGCGATCGGCAAACAAATTCATCGAAGAACCCGCCTGCTCAAACCCCGCCCAGAACATTGCCGAGGCCAAAACCAAAATGAAGATAACCACAATTCGTTTCTTTTCCACACTCGTCCAACGGCCCGACCCAAGTTGACAGGCGAAGTACAAAATCACGATCGAAGCAATCCCATAACCCAAACCCTTAGCCACGTCCGAAACCGTCCAATCAATAATTCCCATCCCCTGCAAAGCGCCAAATAAGGCCGCCAACAGAACAAAGACGCCGATGCCCGCCAGCAATTGCAGAACGGCAATAGACCGAGCGGAGGCATCCGCTCTCGGCAAACCGCCCGCTTCGCCTAGGTTTTTGTAGCCCAGCCGATATTGAATCAGCCCCAGAACCATCCCAACGCCCGCCGCCGCAAAACCCCAGTGCCAATTCGCCTGCAGTCCAAATAAGATTTGCCGAGGCTCTCCGCCGGTGTAGGCCTGCCCCAGATAACCGCAAATTAACGGCCCCAGAAACGCTCCTAAATTGATCCCCATATAGTAAATGGAAAAACCGGAATCCCGCCGAGCGCCGCCTTCGGGATACAACTCGCCTACCATAGCGCTGATGTTAGGTTTTAGAAGGCCGGTTCCGATGACGATGAGAACCAAACCGAGATAGAAACTGCTTTGACTCGGCACCGCCATAGAGAAGTGACCGCAGGCAATCACTCCTCCACCCAAAAACACCGACCGACGCATGCCGAGAATCCGATCGGCAATCCATCCGCCGGGCAAGGCCACCAAATAAACCATCGAAATATACAAAGCATAAATCGCCCCCGCCATTGCCGCCGTCATGCCAAACCCGCCCTGCTCCACGGCCGCCGTCAAAAACAAAACCAGAAGGGCCCGCATTCCGTAGTAGCTCAGCCGTTCCCATAGCTCCGTAAAAAACAGCGTTCTTAAACCTTTTGGATGTCCAAACATAAGTTCTCGTTCCTCTTCGCAACCACTTCAGACAGCCGCTATCTCTCCCAAGAAAGCCCGCCGCCAAAATCCTGAAAACGCTTGAAGCGTAAACCACTCGCTTGAAAACGGCAACTACGGACGAAGATTTTTAAAAGGAAAAAGAAAACTCCCCGCCGCCGGAAAAGCATTCTGCCAAATTTCGCAAAATCCAATCAGCAAAAGAGAGGAATTTGGGGTGACCGACGGGACTCGAACCCGCGACAACCAGAACCACAATCTGGGGCTCTACCAACTGAGCTACGGCCACCAGCGAATGTTCAAAATAGCCAAAAAAGCCCAGTTCGTCAACCCCAGTTCGCTAGCGTGTGTAGGGTGGTAATGGAGCATTTCAAGGATGATTGCGAGTGCGATAAGCCGGATGAATATAAGGTTCCGTTTGTCCTGGTGGGAGAAGGCTCGGGGCCAAAATAGCCTTTCCCGCGCCAGAACCGCCGCTCGGCTGGGTTGCGTTTCTGATCCTGCTCTCCAGTGGGGTTTCCTTTCAGGGAAGGAGAGCCGGCTTGGATGGACAGCTGGTTGCTGAGCTTCGGCGGACTGCTGGTCGCATGTTTGGATTCTCGGAGACCGGGTTGGATTCTCAACCACAGCGCACCACTTGAGGAGCAAGCGTAATCTTGCCCTTGCGGAAGCGTAAGGCCACGAGCGTTCTCCAAAACATGCTGTCTACGAAGAATCGCTTACCAGAATTCCACGCATCCCCTCAACACGGGCTAAAGCGTGTTGATTGGCATCAATTGGATGCCGGTTTCGGCGAAGAGGGACGGCCAGTCCATCTTTACTAGCACGCGCTTCATGCCAACCGCGGAACGGGGAGCGCGATAGTGAAAAGTTGGCGGAATGACGGCGCCGGCGGCGTCCAACAACAAATAGTCCACTCCCCAAGAATCGCAGCTGATGCTTTGGAAAGGCCGGCCGAGGGACGCCGCTTGTTTGAGGCCGGTCAAAAGTCCTTGGTACAGCGAGTCCAGATTCCAATGAATGGAGCCTTCGGCGCGGATGGGCGTGTTGGGAAATCGATGAACTTCTTGGAGCGTCAGGCGACGGCCGTCGATGCGGCCGCCAATCAGGCGTCCGCTTTCTGCGCCCAGGTCGCCGGCTAGATAGTGTTTTTGCATCGGTTTTCAAAACCAAAAGCCACTGAGCCGAAGCTCGGCGGTTGCAAACAGGAAACCAGCCAAGCAACTTGCCAGCTATTTTCCTAACAGAGAAAAATAATGATTAAAGAAAACAACCAGCAAAGCAGTTAGAAATGGAATCACCCCAAGCAAGCCATTTTCGCAAAGTTTCCAAACGATCTAACCGAAGACCTATGCCCGGTTTCCCATTGCCAAGTCCTAGAATGTCTTTCTTTATTGTATCCAAACGGCCTCCTATTTTGTTCAAGCGATAATCGACACGCTCAAACTGCTTGTCGATAGATGCTTTCAATTCCCGAACCATCATGTCTGGATCGATCACTCATCGCCGGCCTCCGTTTCTTCGGCTAGACCCGCTAATTGATGTTCCAAACGGCGAAACTTTTCTAACTTCGCTTGTTTCTGCTCTTTGGAAACAGGTTGGGAAACAGGATTAGACTCAACCGGCCGATTTGAATAGTCTTTCATTCTCCACTCAAGGATGACTGCGGTTTCGACGCTCTGCCGGAAGGCGTCCTCTTGCCATTTATCCAACGATCCTTTGTCAATCCCGCACTCGGCCAGAAGATTCTCGTACGCCTTCTTTACTTCGGCATCAAACCTCTTCTTTTCCGTTCGATCCAAAGACTTTTTGAATTCATCTTCTTGCTTGAAGTGCTTGGCGATGGCCATCCGTTCCTTATGCTTTGCGCTCTTCAAAACCATAGCCCGAAAATCTTCGTCGCCAACGGCTTTATCAGTATCATATGGAAGAACAACCTGGGAATCTGGTTGCTTCGGATTTGCTTTCAAAAGTTCCACAACCGCCGATTCCAAAAACTTTCAATCGGTCTTCGTGCGATCGGAGTTTGAAATCTTGATTGCCATCCTGCTCGCGCTCTAAATCTTGCGCCCTTTTATGAGCCTCAGCAGCGAGTTCTGCGTTTTTTTCGCGCTCATCATCACCGAGGAAGTTCCAGCCAAACAAAGTGGCCATCAGGATCCACACCACGCAGGAAAGCACTCAAGACAGTCGGAACTTCTCTTCTTCTGTAGATTTCATTTCGGTCAATCCTTTCTCCTTGACGGGTTAGTCGTTGTTCACTCTGGTGATGCAGTGTTTCCAATCCGTCTCGATGAGACCCATTTGAAGGTCATGCCTCACCTCCTCAATTTCCAAAGAGCGATCTGTTTGAGCTTCGATGTTGGCATCTCTTTCTCGACCCTCCGACTAGATGAGTTTTAGGGCTACATCGTAATCCCCCTATATGTCGTCCACCTTGGCATCGTAAGCCGCGATAATTCCCGCCATTCTCAAGGTGTACCAAGTCAGGCATTCAGCCGAGGCCGTCTTTGTCTGCTCCGACGGTTCAGACAGAGCCCGTTCTTCCGCAGGATTGCTCCCGGCGGGAGCAGGAACCAAGTCGTCTTGGTTGGTTTGTCGGTTTCGGCCAAAAGGCCGATCCCATCTGTCATCTGATTCTCCATAAAAAATGCAATTGAACTGAATTCGAGAGATTCATAGCAATCGCTGGAAATGCAGCGTAAGGAAAAATCAAATTATTTTTGAGGCGTAAAAGCGCGCTATTTGAGCTTTTTCGGATTTGGGATGCTTGACTGGCAAAAAAAATCTGCTTTTTTTTTGAGGATTGCGGCCGCTTTTTTTCGAACCTATGGAGTCTCCAGAGATTCGGTTAAACCGCCAATGATTTAATGTGAACACGCACTAGAAATCGCATAAGTTTGACTGTTTCCGTTTTTGCAAGAGAGCTGAGGGTGGTAGAAAGCCCTAGCTTGTCCTTTCCATTCAGCTTTCCTTACTTGGCAAACTTCCACTCCCGGCAAGCCAAACAGGAAGAACAAGATTGGAAAGCTGAGCATGACAAGGCCGGCAAGTTTCCTTCCTTGGAAGGCCGAGCTTGTTCGATTCTTTACGGCGGCAGCCTTGCCAGTCTTTCCTTCCTTCCTTTCTTCCTTCCGATTCTGGAGGCTGAGCTTGCTGGTTGACTCGTGGCGGCAGTCTGGTTGGGGAGAAGGGCTTGATTCTTTTTAGCCCGCCGGCTTTCTGAGCGATCATGTAACCGAGTGCTTGGCGAAGTTTGAAGAGAGGCCGTTGGCTAGAGCCGGCCGGCGGCTTGTCTGTTATGGGTTGATTGGGTAGAGAGTCCAAAGTTTTTTGGATTCCCTTTGTGTTTCCCCAAATCGTCAATAAGCCCAGTAAATTCCATTGCAGCGTCAATCTAAGTTGCCATTCGGTCAATCTATTATTGTGGGAATTGGTTTTTTATGCGGTTTTTGTCGCTTTCGGCGGGCGGCGGATGCGGTAGGCATTGGCGGGGAACGCACATCCGTGTGGACAAACAGCGTTGGAGTGGTTAGTCTTTACGCTCTTGGTTTTGAAAAGTGTTGCAGACATTGCCGCCGGCCAAAGGAAGGCCGAATCGCCTATTTTGGATCGAGTTGGGGATACGCCTTTGTTTGAGGTGCACCGAGTGTTGCCAGCGGAGATCGGCGAGAAGGTTCGGATTCTGGCAAAAGCGGAGTGGTTCAATCCCGGAGGCTCGGTCAAGGATCGGCCTGCGCTTCGGATTGTGCGAGATGCTTTGGCGGCGGGCGAGTTAACAAGCGAGCGGGGCTTGATTGACTCGACTTCGGGCAATACCGGGATTGCCTTTGCGATGATTGGGGCGGTTTTGGGTTTTCCGGTGACTTTGGTGATGCCGAGCAACGCCAGCACGGAGCGGAAGAAAATCTTGAAAGGATACGGCGCGGACATCATTTATTCCGATCCGCTGGAAGGTTCGGATGGGGCGCGGCGCTTGGTGGAAGAGTTGATCGCCAAAGACGCGTCCCGCTATTTTTTTGCGGATCAATACAGCAACGATTCCAACTGGAAGGCGCATTATGAAGGCACCGGCCCAGAAATATGGCGCGACACAGGCGGAAAGGTGACGCACTTTGTGGCCGGCTTGGGAACCAGCGGCACGATGATGGGCGTGGGGCGTTTCCTCAAAGAGCAGTCTTCGACAGTGCAAACCGTTGCTTTGCAACCGGAGCCGTTTCACGGCATTGAAGGCTGGAAGAATATGGACACGGCGGTTCCCGTGGGCATCTATGATCCCGCCGTTCACGACAAACTCATCACCGTTCCGACAGAACCGGCCTATTCCTGGGCACGCGAGTTGGCGGTGAAGGAGGGATTATTGGTCGGACCTTCGGCGGGAGCCGCTTTGCACGGGGCCGTTGAAGTGGCCAAAACGCTTGCGCAAGGGTTGATCGTCGTCATCTTCGCCGACGGAGGAGACAAATACTTGAGCACCTCTTTGTTTCCATGAGCCGAGTCCTCGACATTTCCCAATCCATTCTCAAGGAAATCCACGCTCACGCTGTCCGAGAATATCCTTCCGAATGCTGCGGCATGATTCTCGGACCCAAAGAATCGAACGCGTGGACACGGTTTTACCCATGTCAAAACATGCAAGATGAGCTTCACCAAGACTCGCCCAAGCATTTTCCCCGCACTTCTAGGACTGCCTATATCATCGGTTCCGAGGATCGCATCGCAGTGGAAAAGATATTGAGGGCAACAGAAGGGCGCATTGCCGTTATCTACCATTCCCATATTGATAAAGACGCCTATTTCTCCGAGGAAGATATTAAGCAAGCCTTATACAAAGGAGAGCCATTTTATCCCGACACTGCCTATCTTGTGCTTTCGGTAAAAAAAATTGCTGGTGAGATCAGAGTAGCGGATCAGAAAATGTTCTTTTGGAACTTCGGCAAGCGCTGTTATGAAGAAGGGGTGATTTCCTAAACGCTGTGTAGACAATTTCCTTTTTCCATTTCCGAAAACAAATTTATACTAATTATATGATTCAGCAATATGACAACTATAAAAATCTTCCGCCTTTGAGCGGTTTGTGCAGTTTTCAGGAAGCGGCTAAATCAGGTCTGTCCATTAATGAGTGTGTTTCTCGTCTCAAGCGATATCATTACGCTTTCAAGCGGCTTCATGGGATTTTCACAGCGCACATTACGGCTGAGCCGATCTATGAATTGAAGATGGGATTTTCTCTACATGCTTATTTGTGCGCCGAGCACGTCAGCGCTCTGCGAATCCGGATTGCCGAAATGCGCGAACCTCCGTTGGGACTCGACAAGGTTCCCGATCCGAATCTTGCTGTTTTCTTCGACGAAATTATTAGCGCTCCCGGCACGGAAGAGCGGCTGTTGGGCATTTACGATCAAGCAATTCCGGCTTTGCGAGAGTCTCTCCAAGAACATCTTGAAGCGACCAATCCACTGGCGGACGCCCCTTCGGTTCGGGTGTGCAAATTTGCCTTGTTGGAAGTGAAGGAAATGGCGGACTACGGCCGATCGTGTTTGGACGCGCTGGTGAACGAGGACAAACGCGCTGAGGCATCGTCTTGGCTACAGATCTTGGCTCAGCATCTTGCGGCCGCTGGCGGGCTCAACGGCGTCCGGAAAACGGATGCGATGGTGGCTCCGCCAAGGCAATACTCTCAAACTCCCTGGCAATACAACCCCGTTCCTCGAAGGGACGAGCGATTTTCCGATCCTTACAATATGGGGGTAAACGCTGAGGCATTTTTATATGACAAGTCGTTCCCGCCCGAACCGAAGACGTTGATGATGTTCTACAAACGGCTTCGGGAGATGGACGTGCCGGAAATGATGGCCGGCATTATTGTCGAAACGACGGACAAACCGTGGGGCTACTATCGGGATATGACGCGCCAGTTATGGGACGAAGCCCGGCACGCGATGATGGGGGAAGTCGGATTCAATCATCTCGGAGTGGATTGGCGCAAAGTAATGGTGAACTTCACTTGGTCGTTAGCTCTGAATACGCAGCTAAGTCCTATCGAACGGCATGCTGTCCTTTACTATATTGAGCAGGGATTGATGTCTCGGACGGGCAAACGCTTTGAGTGGGAGGTGGCGCGGGCTTCGCAGAACCCGTTGTCGGCGCTTTTTCAAGACTACGATTGGGCGGACGAAGTGCTTCATGCCCGGATTGGGCGGGATTGGTATCTTTCCCAGATCGGCGATCCCAAAAGAGCGGTGGACTATGGGGATCAATGCTGGTCAAAAGTTCTAATGGATTGGAAGCAGTGGAAGAAGGACGGACTTACCGAGCATCGGAATTGGTGGCCTGAAGTTTACCGCGAGGCTTGCAAACAATGGGGGACGGAGCCGGACGAAGCCGTCCTTCGCTTCCATACTACTTATGAGGCGGTTCGGGCCGATTTAAAAACGATTTCGGCGTCCGGCTAATCGAATTGTTCCGAGATTTTGCGAATCCGAATATCGCGGAGTTGGGCGGAAGTCATCCACGTGGCAATGCCCAAGGGGACTGACTCTTCGATCTCTCCAAAGCGCATGGAAATTTTGCGGTCTGCGGTTTTCAAATCCACCATTTTGCTTTTGTCGATCCAGGCTTCGATTTTTTTTGGCGTGATTCGAACCGTGATGCGATACCAACGGTTTTTTTCAAAAGCCATGTAATTCGCCGTTTCGTTTTCCGAGGCGTCCATTCCATCGACGCTCGAAATGCCGACGACGCCTCCGCCCCATCCACCCACCACAAAACTGCAGTGGCTTTCTCCGTAGGGGAAGGTCAAGCAACAAAAGAAATCATTCCCGTCCATTTTCTTTGCTTCCAAAGTCAGCTCAAAATTCATTTTCGGCGGTGGATTGGTTGCGTGGATGCCGCTTAAGGCTAGGCCGGCCGGAATGATGATGTTGCCTTTTTCAACTTTGGGAACAGCGTGACCTGCAAAATCGGTCGTCTTCCATCCTTTCAAGCTTTTGCCGTCAAAAAGAGGCTTCCAATCTTCGGCCTTCCAATCGGGGGGATCGCTTGAATTCTCGCCAATCGCGTGGAAATACTGGCCAGTCAGCAGGAGAAACAAACTCCCGCCGGCCATTGAGAATTGCCGAAACAATTTTGAGATTTTCATAGGCGGACTTTATCCTCCCGGCGCCGTCAAGGGAAGAGCCGATTTCCGAGCGCCGGCGCAAAAGGTGGGGCGAAAGGGAAAACCGGCTTCACGGCAAGCTCGATTCGGCAAACCGGTCGTTCTTCCAGGGATTTGCCGTGTTCGAGTAGCCCTTCAACTCCCAAAAGCCCAGAACTTCCCGGTTTGTAAAGACGATCTCGCGGACAAACTTTGCCCCTTTCCATGCGTAACGTTTGGGAAGGATCACTCTAGCGGGGCCGCCGTGTTCCCGGCTTAGCGGCCGGCCATTCCAAGAATGCGCAATCAGCACGTCGTCGTCCAAACAAGCCTCAATAGGATTGTTTGTCGAATAGCCGTCGTATCCCTTGAAGAGCAAGTGTCTGGCTTCCGGTTTCGGCCGCACTAATTCGGCCAGGGCAAAGAACGAAACTCCCCGCCATTCCATGCCCAATTGACTCCACGTTGTGACGCAATGAAAATCGCTGACGTCGGAAAATTGCGGCAGACTCATAAAATCCGCCCAACGCAGTGTCACCGGATTCTCCACTTGGCCGTGAATATACAGTCGCCACTCTTCCAATGACACTTGGGGACGCAATCCCAAATCCAGCACGGGAAAGTTCCGGACTTCATGTTGGCCGGGAGGCAGCCGCTTATTGGCGGCTTTTTGTTTGGGTTCTTTCCCGCCCATTTTCCGCGCCCACCGTTCTTTGCGGTCTATGTAATCCTGATTCACTGAGGCGAGGCTACCGTGGCCGGCAAAATCCATAAAGAACTAAAGAAACGTTGCCGCCCGATGCGCAAAGGTCGGGGTAAAAAGTCGCGCGCCCTCTATTCCAAAACCAAAAATCGGGCGCGGAGCAATTTTGGGCTTGCCTTTGTCCCGAACAACTTTATGTTTTTCGGCGTTTGCATTGTCTCGGCGACAAGTTTCCGAGAAAACAATAAACATAAAGAAAGTATCCAGAAATCTAATATGAGCGTACTCGTTGCCCAAGCCGCCCCTGATTTTACTGCCGCCGCCGCCATGCCCGATGGCAGCATCAAAGCAGATTTTCAACTCTCCAACTTGCGAGGCAAACACGTCCTTCTCTTCTTTTGGCCGTTGGACTTTACCTTTGTTTGCCCGACAGAAATCATCGCCCTAGATCATCGCAGCGAAAGTTTCTCGGACTTGGGGGTGGAAATCGTCGGCGTTTCCATCGACTCGCCGTTCACCCATCATGCTTGGCGAAAAACTCCCATCGAACACGGCGGCATCGGCCCGGTAAAATTCCCCATCGTTGCCGACGTCAAACACGAGATTGCCCAAGCCTACGGCGTCGAGCATCCTGATGAAGGCGTCGCTATGCGGGCCACCTTCCTCATCGACAAACAAGGCGTCGTCCAACACCAAACCGTCAACAACCTCCCTCTCGGACGCAACATCGACGAGCACCTGCGCATCGTGGAAGCCGCCCAATTTGTCGAAGAATACGGCGAAGTCTGCCCCGCCGGCTGGCACAAAGGCGAAGACGGACTAGTTCCCACTGCCGAAGGCGTCGCCGAATACCTCGCCGCTCACAACGAATCGCTCTGACCGACAATCGAAGGCACCCGAATTTGCAGGAGGAAGGCGAACGGGAGGAAACGGCTTGCCTTTCCGTTTGAACGCGCGAAAATCCCGCTGCTTGAAACCGCCAGAAATGAACAGGCATTTTCCCTCTTCCCAAGCGCTCGTCAAGACCTTGTCAACGCGCTGTTGCTTTGCCTCCGTTGCCTTTCGATTCTTTCGCCGGGCCGAAGCGATTGTCGTTCTTCTTTTTGCCGGCGCCGCCTGCTCGCCCAGCACGTTGGACTACTCGGGCAAAGGCTTGACCAACTTTGTCTTTCCCCAAAGTTTATCAAATCTGAGAGAGCTAAATCTAAGCAGCAATCAGCTCAGCAGCCTAACAATTCCCGCTGGATTGGCCAATCTGACGAAGTTGAATCTTGAGAACAATCAGCTGACCAACCTGAGATTGCCTTCCGATTTGTTGAAGTTGCGGTTGTTGGATCTGGGGAACAACCAATTGACCCAACTGACTTTGCCCAATGGATTGACGAACTTGTGGACTTTGGAACTTGAAAACAATCAACTAACCCATCTGACGCTGTCTCCGGACATGACGGACTTGCGGAGTTTGAGCCTTGGGAACAATCAACTCACGAACCTGCTGCTCCCCAAAGGATTGGCCAAGTTGGAGCGCTTGTATCTGGTGGAAAATCCCTTGCAAAATTACGCCTTGCCCGAAGGGTTACACAGCTTGCGGATATTGTTGCTTGCCGACGCCCAGTTGACCAATTTCGCCCTGCCAAAAGGAATGACGAACTTGGAAAATCTGTGGCTGTCCGACAATCGCTTGCCCAGCCTCGCCTTGCCCGCAGGATTGACGAATCTGGAAAGCTTGCGGGTCGACGACAATCGATTGACGAACGTCTCTTTGCCCAAAGGATTGACGAAGTTGAGACATTTAAATCTCGGAAACTCTGGATTACTGAAAGAGGGAAATCAACTCACCCGCTTTGCCGTGCCGGAAGACGCCACAAATTTGGCAAACTTGCATTTGAGTCGAAATCAGTTAACCAAGCTCGTTTTGCCCCCGACGTTCACAAAGTTGTCGCGTTTGGATTTGGAATCCAATCAACTTACCCGCTTTGCCGTGCCGGAAGGCGTTACGAATTTGTGGTCGTTGGACGTCAGCCGAAATCAGTTAACCAACCTTGTCTTGCCTCCGAAAGCCGCAAAGTTGAATTGGTTGAGTCTGGAGCAAAATCGGTTGTCCAGCCTGAATTTGCCCGAAAGCTTGCCCAATCTGAAATCATTGACGATTGAAGAGAACCTGTTGCCCAATCTCGTTTTGCCCAGAGATGCGACGAATCTGTATCAATTGGGCTTGGAGGACAATCCCATCAAAAGCGTCACCCTGCCTGGGCATCCTCATAAAAAACTCTTGCGAGACATTATTCGAGTGAACGAAAAGAGACCCGTTTTGCGGTGGGAAAAGGAAGAAGATTGAGCGGCCGGCCGCAGTGGCCTTTGTCGAAGGCGTGTTCGAGCTTTTTAAAACAGACGGCGACACCAAGGCGCGTTTAGGCCGCTTGCAGACGACTCGGGGCGCTGTTGAAACGCCGGCCTTCATGCCCGTTGGAACGCAGGCAAGCGTCAAGACGCTCGACAATCGCGAGTTGGTGGAATGCGGCGCCCAAGTGATCCTCGGCAACGCATATCATTTGGCGATTCGCCCGGGAATGAACGTGGTTTCCAAGGTCGGCGGGTTGCATCGCTTTATGAACTGGAAGCGTCCCCTTCTTACGGACAGCGGGGGGTTTCAAGTGTTCAGTCTGGCCAAAATCCGAAAAATTCATCCTCACGGCGTCCACTTTCAATCGCACTTGGATGGCGCCGCATTTTTTTTGGGGCCGCGAGAATCGATGGAAATTCAGCGCATTCTCGGTTCAGATGTCGCTATGACTTTGGATCATTGCCCGCCGCATGACGCTCCAATTCGAGAAATGGAGCAAGCAGTTCGGCGGACTTTGCATTGGGCCAAAATTTGCCGCGGGCAAGAACGCGCTTTGGGGCAGCAAGTCTTCGGCATTGCGCAGGGAGGCAATCACGCCGAACTTCGCGAGGCTTGCGCCAAAAGCCTGGTGGAGATGGATTTTGACGGCTACGCCGTGGGCGGAGTGAGCGTTGGCGAAACCGAAGCGGAGATGATGGAGGCCGTCGAGCAAACCGAGCCGCACCTTCCCGCCGACAAACCCCGCTACGCTATGGGGCTGGGCACGCCCGGACAAATGGTGGAACTCGTCGCCCGCGGGATGGATATGTTCGACTGCGTGCTACCTACCCGTCTCGCGCGAAACGGCACGGCGTTCACCAGAGGAGGCAGCATCAGCGTTAAGGCCGGACGGGAAAAGGAAAACTGGCTGCCCATCGAGACGGACTGCGGCTGTTACACTTGCCAAAACTTCAGCCGCGCCTACTTGAGACACTTGCTGAACGTCGGCGAAATTCTCGGACTCAAACTACTCAGTTTGCACAACGCCTATTTTTATCTCAACTTGATGCGGCAAATTCGGAAACACATTCAACGGGGAACTTTCTCCACCTTTCGATCTGTTTGGCGCAAAACTTGGACGCCGTCCGCTCGAATCCGTGAATCCGCGAAGTCAGAAAACGCCAACCATCGGCAATCATCGACAGGCGCGCCTTCTGCCTTTACGATTTCCCAACATTGAGTCTAAAGTAAGCCGAATCAACCAGTTTCAAGCAATAAGCCGCCGTCGGCAATGAAGTCTTCATCCCAACCAGAGCCGCAGGCCAATCCAAACCATCGGCGTCCGCCGTCCAGTAGCGCCGCGGCGCAGATTCTCATGCAATGTCGCTGGCCTTTGGCGTTGCTTGGACTGACCGTCATTGCGGCAATTGTCGGACTAATCGCTTGGAATCAAAGCCGGTCGGCGATGCGGGACGCCGTCGGACAAGCGGCGCAGGCTGTGAACGCCGTGTCGGACAGCGCCGTCATCATTGCCGAGAAATTTCGAAGCGGCGCCATCACCAAAACCTTTGTCGCCTCGCTTCCCAAAATCGAAAACAGCGGCTCCGGACGCCTCGAACTCGCCGTCCTTCAATCCACCGAGACCTTTCGCTCCGAAGACAATCTTCGGATTGGATGGGATTATGTTTCTTTGGGAACAACCGTCGCCGAAATTTCCGTGCCGGTCACTTATCGCTATCACCTGCGTCTGGAAGAATCTTGGAGACTGGAAGTTTCGAATCAGACTTGTCTGGTGACGGCGCCGCCGATCCGTCCCACTCTTCCGCCAAGCATCGATACCGGGCAAATGGTTAAATCTTCCCGCAACGGTTGGGCGCGATTCAATGCCGGCGAACAGTTGAAGGCTATGGAAAAAAGCCTCACCGCCAAGCTCTCCCAATACGCCGGGGAAGAAGACCGAATCGCCTTGGTTCGAGAACCGGCGCGAAAAACCGTCGTCGCTTTTGTGCGCGATTGGCTTCTCCGAGAGAACCAGTGGCGGCAAGACCGGTTTCACCGGGTAGAAGTTCGGTTCGCCGACGAGCCGTTCATCGAACTGGGAGAGCCAATCATAGCGCCCCGACAACCGGAATGACGGGATACTAAATCTCCCCAACCTCTCGGCAAAGATCGAGTTTCCGCCTTCCCTTTGTCGCTCGCTATCGATTCTGAGAGGAAGAACAGACCGATTCCACAGCTTTCAACACGTCCTCGGTGGCGCCATCTTTTTTCAAATCATCCAGAATTCGTTCCTGCTCTTTTCGAGAACCTTCTCGAAAGCCTTCTTGACGGACTTCATTCTCGATTGCTTTGAGACGCGCCTTTCTCTCTTGCCGACTTTTCTTTACCCATTCCCGTGCAATTGTATATGCTCCCATAATTGACTCCAATAGTTGGAACAAAAACCAAACAGTAATTACCGAACCGAGAATGCTATTCCAAAGCACCCCGAAAACTTCGAACCAACTCTTGTCCCATTCCATGCAAACCATAAAAGAGGACACCACGACTCCAAAAATCGAAAGAATCCAGTAAAACAACACCCTCCATTTTGAATGGATTGCCCATATTGATTCTTTGGTGTCTTCAATCCGCTCAAGCCTATCAGTAATGCGTTTTCCCCAAAAATCAACTTCCCTGTAAAACGACTCAACATCGATATCTCCAATTCTCTTCAATTCAAGCCTTTCTTTTGAAAACGACGGCGGAAAATCACAAAAGCCAACGCAAAAATTCCAAACACGAGAGCGTATTGTTCTGGTTCAGGGATGACTTGATGATGAACCCAAACGACAGTGTTCCCCAAAAAAGACCTCTCCTGGGAGTTGTTATGAGCAGAACCGAAGTCCAAAATAGGTTTGTCCATGATGCCGGCGCCAGAAAAGTAGATTCTTTGCTGGTTGGTATACCACAGATTACTGCCCCCCGTGTGGCGAATGCCCATCTCGTCATAGGTTGATGTGTCGTTCATAAACATTTTCCCGATGGTTTTGCTTCCGCTTCCGGTAGTCACGGTCGGCGCGTTGGTTGCGTGGTAATGAAACCAGAGTGTGTTTGTGCCTAATGAACCGTACGAACCCGGCAAACCTGAAAACCTTGTTCTTATGGACTCGATGTCTATGGCATTGGTGCTTCCAAACAAGGGAGTAAGATTGAAAAACGCATTGGTGGGCTTGTCGGCGCCGTAGTAAAAGTTGGTCACTGGCCCCGCTGGATTCATTTTCCAAAAGTCTCGACGGTGATAGTTTCCACTGCTTCGAATGGTGCTGGTGTGCTCCGCTTGCTGTTCTCCACTAAACAACCAGAGAGTTTGATTGGTGTTGTTTTGGGAGGGATAGACGTTGATGAAGAGTTGCGCTTCCGCCGTCGTTGCCAAAAATCCCGCCAGAGCCAGCCAAAAGAAGCCGAGAGCCATCCGTTTCTTCAAATTGCCAATCGAGCACTCCATAACCGAAATCAATTTCCGCCGCTTCTTTGGATTTGTCAACCCCGAATCAAATTTTTTTGTCTCGTCACGAATGGCAAATTTGGATTGAGGGAACGCGCCTTAATAGAATTTCTTTTTAGCTAACGGGACGCCAATGGAGCAGTTTGAGTTGAACCGATCGCTGGCCGTTGTAATCGTTGATCTGCGGCGCAAAGGCCAAGTCAAAGCGGCCGGACGGCGTCTTCGCTTCGCCGCAATTCCACCAAAGCACTTCGCAGCCGGCCTTTCCATCGGCAATCCAAAACTTTGCGTGTTGCCCTTCTTTGCCCATTCGCTGCAACGGACTTTGGAGCGCGACGTTCCTCGCCGCAAACTGAAGCGGAAGATTGCCCGCTCCGAAGGGACGGAGGCAATACAACTCTTCCATCTGTTCCAACGACATCGCGCTCAAAGAAACTTCGGCGTCAAGGCGAAGGAGCGGGGTCAAACATTTTGGGGAAAGATGCCGTTTGGCGTAGGCGTTGATCCGATGTTGAAATGCGGAGAGATTTTCGGGGTGAATGGATAAGCCGGCCGCTAACGCGTGTCCGCCGTGATTTTCGAGCAGGTCACCGCATTCTCGAAGCGCCGCCGCCAAGTCAAAGCCTTCGACGCTCCGGCCGGACCCCCGCAACTGGCTCCCTTCTCCGCCGAGGATGATTGCGGGACGATAGAACTCTCGCTGCACTTGGGAAGCCACAATGCCGACCACGCCGACGTGCCAGTCTATGTCGCCCCGCACGATGACGAAGTCCTCTCGCTCGTCAAACCCTTGGCGAATCTCGGCGATTGCCTGATTGGTAATTTCTCTCTCGACCTGCCGGCGCTCCCGGTTGTAGGCATCCAACTTCAGCGCTTGTTCTTTTGCGTCCGCCGCGTCTTTGCAACAAAGCAAATTCAGCGACTCGATGGCGTCCTCCATCCGGCCCGAAGCGTTGATTCGCGGCCCCAGTTGGAAGCTGACTCCGGACACATCAATCTGGCCGCGCATCCGGGACACTTCCATCAGCGCCAGCAAACCCGGCCGTCGGGTTTGATTGAGCCGATTTAGGCCCGAAGTCACCAAAATCCGGCTCTCTCCTACAAGAGGCGCCAAATCCGCCACCGTGCCCAAAGCCACCAAGTCCAGCAACGGCTTTAGATCATAGTCGTGCGCGGACGGCGGTTGATTAAGATGGCGGCACCGCATCACTAGCGCGTGAGCCAACTTGAAGGCCAAGCCAACGGAACTCAGCTCGCAAAATCGGCCGCCGTTGACTTGGGGATTCACCAAGGCGACGACCGAAGGCGGGGGATGAGAAATCTGGTGATGATCCAACACGATGACGTCCACATTCTTCTCCTTGAGGAACGCAACCGTATCTCGCGCCGTAGAACCACAATCGACCGCCAACACGAGCTTCGGCGAGAAGCGCTCCAAACAATTCTCCGCCGCCGCCAGGCTCAAGCCGTAGCCTTCGTTGCGGCGGTGCGGCAAGTAGAAATTCAACTGCCAACCAAACTCTTCCATAACCTCCATCAAAAGAGCCATAGAAGTCACGCCGTCCACGTCGTAGTCTCCAAATATGACGATGCCTTCTCCGGCCTCTCGGGCTTGGAAAAGCCGATCCACCGCCGCCTCCATATTAGGCACCTCCAACGGATGCGATAAATCCTTCAGTCGAGGCTGGAGAAACCGCCCGGCCTCTTCGACGTCCGTCAGCGCCCGATTAACAAGACATTGCGCCGTCAACTCCGAGACGCCTAGGTTGTGAACCAGCTTCTCCACCGTGGAAGGCTGTTGCAACGAGGTTGACCATCGGAAATTCATGAAAACGCCAAGAGTGCCGCCTATAAGTGCCTTCACCGCGGCGAAGACAAAGGATGGGAAGCCTCGAGAACCGTGTCCGGCGCCGGCTCGGAAAGATCCGGCTTTTCTCCTTTGGTTCGCCACAGAACGATGGAGGAAGCAATGTAAATGCTGGAGTAAGTGCCGGTGATGATGCCGATAAGGAAGGTGAAGGAAAAATCATTGATGACGCTTCCCCCAAAAACATACAGCGAAGCCGCCGCCAGGAAGGTAGTGCCGGAGGTGATAATCGTTCGGCCGAGGCATTTGTTGATCGCCGCGTTCATAATCTCGCGAAACGTTCCCCGCACGCCTAACTTCAAATCCTCCCGAATGCGGTCGAAAATGACGATGGTGTCGTTGATGGAAAAACCGATCACCGTTAGAATCGCGGCCACTATCGGCGCGTTCAGCTCTCTGCCCGTCAGAAAAAACCATCCCAAGGTCATCAAAATATCGTGGACGACCGCCAACACCGCGCCGATGGCAAAAGAGAACTCATAGCGCAAAGCGACGTACAACAAGATGCCCAACAGCGCAATCAACAGCGCCTGAATGGCCGACTTTTGAATCTCTTTCCCTACCGAGCCTCCGATTTTGCTCGTCGTCACCGGCTCAAAGTTGGCTTCCGGGAATTTTTCTTCCAGCAAGCCGGCAATCTTTCGTTCGAATGCGGCGATTTCCTGGCTGTCCCCAAGTTTGCTGGCAATCTTCAACGTCTCGGCGCCGCTTCCCATATCCCGCTGATAGGAAATTCGGGCGTCGGCAACGCCCTGCTCCGCCATTGCTTGGCGCAGTTCCTTAACCTCCGCCTTCTGTTCAAAGCGGAAGACCAAAGAAACGCCGCCGGCAAAGTCTACCCCAAGAAGAGAGCCTCCTTGATAAACACGGTACAGGCCGACGCCAAAGCCGAGGAAAATCAACGCCCAAGAAATCAAAAACCACCGCTTCCACAAGCGCATAAAGTCAAAGCGGCAATTGTGCAGGAAGCTCAACTGAAACATCGAAAGGGACTTCAACCACCCGGCGGCGAGCAAGCCTTGAATCACCAGACGCGTCACCACCAAAGCGGTGAACATACTGGCCACAATGCCGATCGTCAGCGTCACGCCAAAGCCTTTTACCGGCCCTTTGCCCATGTAAATCAAAATGACGGAGGCGATCAGCGTTGTCACGTTGGCGTCGAAGATCGTTCCAAAGGCCTTGCCGTAGCCGGCGTCAATGGCGCCCCGCGTGGACTTGCCCGCCCGAAGCTCTTCCCGAATGCGTTCGAGGATCAGCACGTTGGCGTCCACGGCCATTCCAATCGTCAGCACGACGCCCGCAATTCCCGGCAAAGTAAGAGCGGCCTCAATGGAACAAAGCACTCCCAGCAAGACCACGAGATTCAACAGCAAGGCGAAGTTGGCTATCAGCCCGGTCCAAAGATAGTATCCCGCCATGAAGACCGCCACAAAGAAGAGGCCGACCAGAGACGCCCGAACCCCCGAACGAACGGAATCGCGCCCCAAAGTCGGCTCCACCGTCTGTTCTTCCACAATCTCCACCGGAGTTTCCAGCGGATTTTCCAACACGTGAGACAAAGCAATGGCTTCTTGGTAGTCGTAATCTCCCGAAATCTCTCCGTTCCCGTTGATGATGGGCTGGATAATGTTCGGCGCCGACTCCAACTCGCCATCCAAAATAATGGCCAGTTGGCGGCCGACGCTTTCTTTGGTGACTCTCGCAAAAATATCGGCGCCTTCGGAAGTCATCCGAAAATTAATCACCGGCTTTCCGGTCACGGAGTCAAAATGCACGCCGGCGCGTTCGAGGTGCGCTCCCGTCAATCCCTGCTCGGGATTTTTCTTGACTAGATAGCGCTCAGGCTCTCCCGGTTTGGGGTCCTTGGCGTTGAAAACTTCGTAGCCGGGAACCGGAGTGTCTCCCGCCAGCAACTGCGCGCTTTGCTCGTGCACTAATCGAAATTCTAGAAAAGCGGCTTTGGTCAAAGTGGTTCGAGCTCTTTCGTAATCCACTTCGGAGAGCCCCGGCAATTGGATGAGAATTTGGTCTTCGCCGACGGCTTGGAGGCTGGGCTCGGCCACTCCAAATTTATCGACCCGCGAGCGCAACACTTCGATGGACTGCGCCAACACGGCGGTCTTTTCTTGGTCTTCGCGCAGTTTGTCGGTCTTCATGGCCACTAGAAACGAAATGCCTCCCTGCAAGTCCAGGCCGAGTCGAACTTGGCCGGCCGCGTTCTTCTGGAGTTGGTTCAGAATGGCGCGATTGGTTTGCCCCAGCGTTTCGGCTTCGGGGGTTTTGATATTCGGGAAAAGGAGAGCTAAGTTGTTCGTGCCGACGGCGTCCAGCAGATTGGCGTAGCTTCGGCCGGGATTTTGGGCTTCCAGTTCGCGCGCTTTGGCGAGGATGGAGTTGATTTGCTCCGTTTTGACGGGATCGTCTCGATGGGCGTTCTGGTCAAAAAAATCTGCCAGATTCCGGCTCTGAGGCGGGCTGATTTCCCAAATCGCCCAGGCGACGACAAAAATCACCAAGAGCCACTTCCAATAATATCCTGATTTCATGAATTGAATGTCTAGCCAGACTGGTTGGAGCCTTTTTCAGTGACTTCGGCGACTGCGCTTTTCAAAATCTCCATTTTGGCGTCCGCAGATCGGATGGCAACGCTCCTGTCTTTCAAACTCACCACAGTCCCCACGATGCCGCCCGAAGTGGTCACTTTGTCGCCGACTTTCAACTTCGCAAGCAACAACGAGTGTTCCTTCGCCTTTTTTTGTTGCGGGCGAATTAAAAGAAGGTACAGCATGAGGAAGATAAGGACTATCGGCACCAGAGACGTCCAAGCGGGAAGAGGTTGCTCTCCCTCTTTGCGGGGAGGGCCCGGAAAGGCGACGATTTCCACTCCAGCGCGATCCATTGTTGGCAAACCAAACATAAAGGAGAATCATTTTAGAGAGACGCCGGCCTTTGGCAAGGAAAACTTGTTTTCCAATACCGGATGCGGCCGCGCTTTCCCCGTTCCGCGAACGCAAAATACCGCAAAATCCCTTCAGTCTTTCCCTTGCTCTTTGCTATCATTCGGCTATGCGACGAACCTTTTTGGGCCTCTGCGCGCTTTTTGGAATTTGCTTTTCGCTCGGCGGCGCGGTGATTTCTCTTGAACATTCTGCCGCCGCTTTGAACGGGCCGAACCGGATTTTCCAACTGGAACTTGCCGGCGAAGGCCCGCCGGCACAATGGAGCGTTCTTACCGACAGCATGCCCTCTGCCATGGCGCAGATTTCCTCCTTGGCGCCAAAGGCCAACCGCAAAAACGTCATCGGCCAGCTGTCCCGGATTCCGGCCGAGAATCGTTTCCCTATGCTCCTCTACGCCAAAGAAAGTTTCGAAGACTTTCAGCTCTCCGTCCGCCTCAAAATTCTGGAAGGCGAACAAGCGCAGTCCGCCGGCGTCCTTTTCCGCTGGCAAAACCCACAAAACTACTATTCCGTCCGAATTGACGCCCTCGGCGGATGGTTTCTCTTCAGAAAAACCGTCAACGGACAAGAACAAGAGCCAATCGGCAACCGCGGCAAAATCGAACCGCGGCAATGGCACACGCTGCGCATCCAATGCGAAGGCCCGAAGATTTCCCTGCGCTTGAACGACGAAGAAACCATCCCCACGCTTATCGACACCCAATTCTCCTCCGGCAAAATCGGCTATTTCACCCAAGCGGACACCACGGCTTACTTTGGCGACGCCAAAATTACTTACCGCCCCAAAACCATCGCCGCGCAAAAAATCGTCAACCAAGTAATGAAAAAATACAGCCGTCTCCTCCAGATATCCCTCTACGCCAGACGAGATGAAAACAGCCCGGCCACAGTCATCGCCAGCAATCAAAAAGAGCGCGTCGGGCAAGCCTCCGACGAAGCCGTTCTGGACTCCATCCTCCGCAGAAACATTTACTTCGCCAGAACCCGAAAAACCATCGTCCTCACCCTCCCCATAAAAGACCGCAACGGCGACGGCATGGCCGCCTGCCGTATCGAACTAAAATCCTTTCCCGGCCAAACCCGGCAAAACGCCGTCGCCCGTTGCCGGCCCGTCATTCAAATGATTGAAGCCCAAGCCCTCAACCGCGAAGACCTATTCCAATAACTTTGAGGAGACTTGACTGCGCCAATTGAATATGAGAATGATTTTTGGATGGACCGGTTGGCCACGACCGTAAGGCTTGGCCACCCTTTTAAAAGTTTGCGTGCATAGGCCGGTTCGTTTCTTTCTTCTTTCTTTAAAATACTTGGCCAACCCGGAACTCCCGCGAACGCGCATAGACGAAAACAGCGGCCGCTGCGGCCGACTTTTGCGCCGCTTGCAAAGTGGCCGCCGACAAATTCAATCCTGCGATTCTCCTTCCGCAGCGCTTGCGCCTTCAAGAACTGGAACCGCGCGCTTGTCCTTAAGACGATCCGTCGAAGGCGGCAAATCATTCGCCGCCCGCACTCGAATCCCGCCGAGAACGGCAAGCCCGTGTTGCGCGCTGCTAACCAATCGGGGACGGCTTTTGGTATAATCATACCTCCGGCGAATCTTCAACTCTCCATCCGGAGTCACCACGAGATATCGAAAACTTCGCGCTCCATACTGCTGCAACAAGTGCAAACGACTTTGCCGATCCACCTGCGCCTCCGGCGCCCCGAACGCAACCAAATTGCCCACCGGAAACACGCCGTAAACCTTGGAATCATCCCGGCTCGCCACCCGCACGTAAAGTTCCAGCCGATTGTTGTTCAACGCCCGAATCAAAACATACTTGCGAATCTCATAACTCGGTTTTCCCCCCTCGTCTTCTCCAACGGCAATGCCAAACTCTTGCTGCCACAACGTCGTTGCGCGAATAATGCTCACTTGCACGGGCGAACTTTGCAGCATCTCATCCAGCTCCGGAGAAAACACCGAAGCGGTCACTTGATACCTGCCCGGCACGGCCATCTTATAGTAAGGAGCCAAATTCACCCGGCGCGTGCCCCGCGAGGCATTGGGAATCTCAAACTCGCCCACAACCGGCGGAAACCCCTTTTGCTTGGCTAAAAAACCGTCCTCCTGCTCCACTAAAAATCGCAGCCACTCATTGTCCCGCCCAAAAACCAACGAACGTCCCGAAAAATTGGTGACTCGCACGCTCGCGGTCATCGCTTCATCGGCTATGTAAAAATCCTTCTCCAACTCCAACTCCACCGTCACCTGCCCTCGCAACACGCAAAACGGCGACAAAGCCAACAACGACAAAAACATCCTCAAATACATAAATTGTTTAACTTAGCGAACCCCCTTGCTAAAACAAGCGGCTTTTGCCCTCACCTTCCTCTGGAACGAGCGTAGAGGCGAAAAGGAATGCCCAACAACGGAAGCGACTGCGCCGAGCCAAACCACGAAAACCGCTCCGGCGAAAATGGCGAAAAGACCAACAACAACCCCATAAGAATCTTGCACGAATCAAACTGCCCGCCCACCAACCCCTCCGACCCAACATGAAAAACAATCAACGCCATGCCCAGCGGCCGATGCAAATGCGGCCGAAACCAAGCCACAAAAGCGCCCACTTGAAGATACACCACGCACAGAAACAGAAACTGAGAAAACACCCCGTGCCCCACTAAAAACGGATACAAAGGCAAAAACAACGGCGGCTGATTCGTCATCCAATGATCCAGCAAAACCCGAATGAATCCGTCCGCCGACAAAAGCGCAAACCGAGAGCTATAACCCGCCAACTTCCAAAACCCCGCCAAAGAGTAGGCGAGCAAGAGAACCGCCTGCGCCAACCAAAAGACTTGAATGCATCGCATGCCCTCTTGCCTCGACATCCCGCCCCGCCGTCCCGCTGCGGCCGGCAAAAACACCAACACAAAGCTAACGTAAACATAAAAGTGGTGAGCGTGATGAAGAACCGCGTAGGAGTTTTCCAGCGCAACGTAGAAGAAGAAATAAAGAAAAACGCCAAGCCTCCAAACCCAGACGCCTGGAAAGAACGCCGCCAACCACCCAATAGAAACCGAAGCCACGTAAACCGTCATAGGCATGCCCAGCGCCCTGCCTACCCAACCGTCGCCAAACAAAAGATTCAACAACGCAATCGGCCACAACGGATCAGTCGGTTCTCCTTTCTCCAAAAACCGGGTGTAATGGAAGTTTGTATGAATCACAAAAGCGGAAAACAAATAAAAAAAGCGAGCCAACCACGCAGCCTCAACCGCAGCGCGACGAAAACCTGCCAAAGTGCGAGGCGGACCGGGATTTACCGTCCAAAACAAACGAACGCGCCGAATCAGTTGAAAGGTTTTCACCGTCGTCTTCCCGGCCCGATGGAAATCACAACAAAGAATTCGAGCCAGCATCCCCGCCCATCCTCCAACGCCCAATCGTCTCGCCCAGCCGATAATAATCGGCCCTGGCCGCCTTCCCTTCGGCAATCTTTTGAATATCCTCCCGAATTTCCCGCAGGTCGATCCGGACCCGAACAACGCTGAACTCCACTTCGCCTCCACCAACAGAACTCCGAACAATCGGATACAGCAGTTGCCGAACCACGTCTTCGCATCGCTCCGGCCGCCGAACGCATTCTTCAGCCGCCCGCCTCAAGCGTTTCAAGTATTTGTTATGCTTGACGCCGCGTGGAACCATATAACCCGCCTCGCCAACCGTCTCCCCGTCTATTGAATGCACCACAATGGCAAACTCCGTCTTCTCCCAACCCGGCGGAACAGCGTAAAGCGTCCAAGAAAAAAACGGAAAAATCTCGCTAGTAGCGGCCCCTACTCGAAGCCCCGACAAAATAGGCAGACGATGAATTAACATCGAACTCCCAGCAATGCACAAATACACCGCCAGAAAAACAGCAATGCCGCACGATCCCCTTCGATAACGGCGGATGGAATAAAACCGGTTCCGCATCCTCAGTCGTCCGCCCTCCCAACCGCCCAATCATCTTCCCAGCAAGCCCCACAAGTCAAGCCCTCTTCCATCTCTCGCCGCCGCAAACAAACAACCAACCGCGCAAAAAATCTTCGTTGCAATCGCCGTTCCCTTGCGGCAACCTTGCCCTTGCCGTAGCCAATCGGGGCGTAGCGTAGTCTGGCAGCGCGCGTGGATCGGGACCACGAGGTCGGGAGTTCAAATCTCCCCGCCCCGACCATTCCCAGCCAAAACAACACCCCAAAACCAATGCCCAACTTCCCCGCTAACCTCTGCGTCGTTCTCGTAGAACCGTCCCTCCCGGAAAACATCGGCGCCGTCGCTCGCGCCATGAACAACTTCGGCATCCTCAACCTCCGCCTTGTCAATCCCTGCGACTTCCAAAACCCCGCCGCCCAACGAACCGCCGCCCACTCCCAATCCATCCTGCAAAACGCCCTCCGCTTCCAATCCCTTGAAGACGCCGTCTCTCAATCCCACTTTGTCATCGGCGCCACCGCCCGGCCCAGAAACCGCTTTGCCACCCCCGTTCCCTTGCCCAGTCTTCCCGCCCAACTGCCTCAAGCCCAACAAAACATCGCCATCGTCTTTGGCCGAGAAAGCAGCGGCCTCACCAACCGCGAACTCTCCTGCTGCCACATTCTCCTCACAATCCCCACCAACACCCAAAACCCCTCCCTCAACCTCGCCCAAGCCGTCGCCCTAACCCTCTACGAACTCTCCCGCAACGCCCCGCCAAACTCAAAAACCATCCAAAACCCAACGCCTAACGAAAATCTCGCCACCTCCCAAGATCTCGAAAACCTCAAAACCCACCTCTTCGCCGTCCTCCAACAAATCCGCTTCCTCAAAAATCCAAAACAACGCCAAACCCTCTGGCAAAGATTCTCCGATCTCGCCGCCCGCGCCCAAATGCAACCCACCGACATCCGCCTCATCCGCGGCTTCCTCCGCAAAACCCAACAATCCGTCCGCCGCCAAAACCATTGAAAAAGAACCCAAAAATTCCCCAAAAAGCTTGGAAAAAATTTCGCTTTTGTCGTTGGCAAAAACAAGGGAAAACAATTATTGGATTCAGGAAAATTGAGAAAGATGTTTGTTGAAAAAACGTTGATTCCATCTCGAAATTCGGTTGATCTTTCCTCTGTTTGGTGACAAGTCTCCGAGAAACCGAGAAAATTGGGGCGTTAAAAAAATGAAAAATCAAAAAACGCGTTGACAATGATCTGTTTTTGCCAAAAAACTGTCGAAAAGGTTGACTTAATTGAGTTATTGACCAACACACGACATGCATCATTACATAAAAGAGAAGGGAGGGTTTCGGATGATATGACAGATAAGACACGCGTCTATCTCCTGCCGCTGCCGGATGGCAGCGTTCGATTCGCCTTCCTCGTCTCGGCGGAAGAATTGGAGATAGAAGAAACGCCTGATTTACTCGGCGGGGATTGGCGGCCTTTGCCGGATGATGAAGTCCAAGTGATTCGAGAAACTAATGGAAACGGCAAAGATCGCTTGACGGTGATTTTGCCGCAGGCTGAAGGAAAGCAACGTTTCCTTCGTTTGATGCCGCAATGCTAAAAAGTTCCCAGAAAAGTTCCCAGAACCGAAGAAAAAACAACGCAACAAATTTTAGTTTAGAAATCAGAAATCAGAAAAAATACGGAGTTACTAATGGAAAACCTAAAGATTCATTTTCAAAACACTGCTATGCAAAAATTGCGCAAAACTCGAATTAATCCGTTGTTGGCCATGGGCATGCTGGCCGCTTTTTTTGTTCCGCAAACTGTAACGGCGCAAAATAATGAGTATGACTTCGGTGATTACACTTTGAGGTCTTTGACATTAAGCGGAATAGAGTTGCCCTTTTTCCCTCATAAGACGTATTATAGCTGTTACTGTAGATATCACCGTCGCTTCAACGACGGTTACAGCCATATCCAACAATCCTAAGGCTACCGTGGACATTTTATGGTCGAGCGATATAGCTACCACCATCCACACCGCCAACAGAGGTCCGCGGATTGTATTAGAAGAAGGGTACAACATCATCAACGTTGACTTCACTGCGGAAAATGGAGACGTTAAAATTTATATCATTAAGATAACAAAATCGGAAACGTCGACGCCTTCGGGTGGTGTTGTGAACAGCCCCGGCTCTGTTCTGCACGGTCGAACACGGCAAGTAGCCGACGCGATCTTGAATGCGGACTCTAGCATTGCTCGATACAATCAAGTCACCAACGTCGCCCAACTCAGCAGTATCACTTCATTGTCTCTTGATGACTATTACATCACTTCCCTGCAAAACAATAACTTCTATGGCCTTACCAATTTGCGAAATCTGGATCTGAGTAACAATGGGTTGACTACTTTGCCTGCGAGGGTATTTGACAATCTTATCGGGTTGGATCTACTAGAAATTCATGGGAATTTTTTTGCTCCCACTTCTGTTTTAGAGTATCTCAATTCAATCAGAGATAGCAGCGGCATCTTAGCCGCGATAATCTCCCTTGATTCGGCCAATTTAGATATCGCCGAGGGAGGGATGGCAATAACAAGGCCGTCGTCAGAGTCGTGGCCAATCGTCAAGTGTACAAAGGAAAGGTTTCTCCTGAATACTTCACGGTAGACTACGCCACGCAGGGCGGCACCGCCGTTGCCGACCAAGACTACATTTCTACCTCAGGCACCCTCACTTTTGCCGAAGGCGCTACCGACCTCACTCAAACCATTGCCGTTTCCATTCGCGGCGACACCGAAGAAGAAGCCGACGAAACCTTCACTATAACATTGCGCAACCCCACTAACGCCGTTGTCCATCCCCACAGCGCGCAAGTCCAGATTACCGACGACGACGAACCGCTGCCGCCCTATCGGGGCGGAAATCCTTCGCCGGCGCAACCCTCGTTTCCGGGCGGACGATTCCCTTTGTTGATCTTCAACACCAGCGAGCTGAGCTTGACCCAAGGAGGCTCGGCCCTCTACCAAGTGCGCGGCGTCTCCGCCCGATCCCCATTTGTGTCCGATATGATCGTCCGCATCCGCCCCAGCCATCCGCAAGTGATGGTGGAACCCCAAAAACTGATCTTCACCACTACCACCTGGCTGAACTTCCAAACCGTCAAAGTCAGCACCAGCCGCAACGCCGCCGCTATCGGCGAACCAGTCTCCATCGGGCACTCTATTGACGCCAGCGAAGGCTTCGTGGCGCACCCAAACGCCGGGATGCTCTCTGTAACCATTTCCTCCACGGCGGCGGCGGCAAAGACCAGCGAGCTAGGATCGGAACTATCTTCGGGCGGCACGATTATAGAACCGCAGCTTGTTGATTACGATGCGGACGATGACGGCTTGATTGAGGTTAGCAACCTAGCGCAACTGAACGCCATCCGGTTTGATTTGAACGGCGACGGCCAACCGGACCAAGAAGCATTCGCCGACGCTTACAGCCAAGCCTTCCCCAGCGCCATTGCCAACATGGGCATTCCCAACAACGCCCCAGCCCAAGGCTACGAACTCACCAGCGATCTTGACTTCGATACCAACCACAACGGCCACGCCGAGGAAGCAGACGCCTTTTGGAACAAGGGCCACGGCTGGCAGTCCATCGGCCTGTTCGCCCACCCCTTCCAAGCCGTATTAGCAGGCAACGGTCATACCATCCACAACTTGTTCCAAGACCAGAGCGATGCTTCCCGGTTTGCCGGGAAACCCAGTGGTTTGTTGGGGGCGCTAGGCAATCGCGGGCAAGTGGTTGGCTTAGGATTAGAAGAGGTGGATATAAAAGGTGTGAACTGGGTCGGCGCCATCGCCGGGTTGAGTCAAGGGGTTATCAGCCATTGTTCGGTGAGCGGGCAAGTGGTGGGCTCGAACAGCGTCGGCGGCCTAGTTGGACATAACTTTGGGAACATTGCGCACAGCTTCGTCAACGCAGAAGTGAGCGGCGTTATCGGCGTTAGCGTCTTCGTGGGGTGGAATGTTGGTGGTTCTATCGAGTCCAGTTCGGCGCAAGGGAGAGTGAATGGCGCAACCAGTGCCGGCGACTTAGTCGGTTTAGGAACCCCGGCTCGCTAAAGACCGGTTGTGCGCAAGGACAAAGCGGAAAGCGCAACCTTAGCCGGCGGAGTAGTTGGGTATCAATCCCACTATCGGCATCATTGGGCAGAGTTATGCGGTGGTGGAAGTGAGCGGTGCCAACCATCTTGGTTCGTTAGCAGGTTGGGTAGTTTTGCTGGTGCAAGTAGGAAGCAGTTATGGTGCTCGCGAAGTCCGCGGGCAAGAAGAGGCGCCTAGCCAAACAACCCAGCGCCGGGCAAAATGTGTTAGGCTATGAGGGAATCTTGGAAACTTGGAAAGTAGCTTGGGATAGGAACGGCCAAGCCGACGACCCTTGGCACTTGGGCTAGCCTAATCAATATCCCGCCTGGCCCGCCGCCTTCCATGGCGACAACCTCCCCTCCCCCCAAGAGTTCGACCACCAACACCAACACTAACGCCCGCCAAGCGCTCGGCCGTGTTGATGCATTCATAAAATCCTCAATCCATTGTTCTTTGAGGATGGCCGCCTCCATCTTACCGAAGGCGAAGCGGACAAGACGGATTCGCCCAATGCGAAGAAGGGGATGTTGACAAAGAAGGAAGGATTGGTCGTTCTCCAAGCTAAGGCTATTCGCCGCATGGGCGGCTGGGAAAGGAAAAGTTCCCTTGGATGGTTTGGTTTTGGGCGTTTCTTGATGTTGTGTTAGCTGGAAGCGCACTTTGGTAATTTGCGTCAACACAAGCCAGAGAAGTTCTCGTCCCAATACTTGTTGCTTTTCCGCGAACCCGCTTCCAACAACCGCTTGTTAGATAGAAGATGTGTATGATCCGAACAAGGGCAGGTTCGGAGCAATAAGTCCGCTGGGATTGCGTGTTGGTTTGGGGACACGGATTACAATAGGAAAGTTTCTTTGTGCGGCCGGCGTATTTTGGGGGGCAAACGAGTCGTATAAGGCGTTGCAGACCAGTTTGAAGGCGGAGATAAACAGAGAGGTGTGGGCCAGTTTGCGCAGTGACACTTTGCGCTCTTTTGTCCAGCCATCCTCCGGACGCATTGCCGTCAAAGTGATCTACCACCTCGACGATAAAGCCTCAAAAGGGTTCCGGGTGCAGAGGCTTGCAGAGAGCGGGAAAAGCGTCACTTATCTTTAAAAAATGCTTGCCAAATGAAAACAATCCAGTATTTTGTTTTCATTTCTGTGGCTGGTGTCCAGCCATTGAGGAAATCAATCTGAACAGAAAAGTCGAGAGGAACAAAGGAAAATGATGCAGGAATTGGATTCGTCTCAGAGGAAATTTTGCGATGCCCCCTGCCCCCCCAGCGGCAACAACATTCGGTTGCTCGCCCCGGCTGGTTGCGGCAAAACCCTTTGCCTGTTGCATCGATGCAGGCAGCTCGCCGAAAGAAGCCTTCATTCTAGCCGGCCTCGTTTTCTCATCGTGACATTTACTCGCGCGGCAGCGGGAGAACTTCAGGATCGAGTTAATTCGGACGGTCGATTCTCAGCGATTCGAGATTTGGTGGAGATTTCGACGTTGAACGCCTGGGGACTCCGTCGGGTTAAGAGTGTTGCCGTCGTCAAGCCTAAGCTCATCAGTTCGAAGTATGAGAAGTACATTACTATGTCGAATCAGCTTCAACATATTTGGATAAAATACAAATTCATCAAAAAAGCGATGATGGAAAATAGGAAGAAAAGTGTTGCTCCACGCATTTTGATGGATGTGATTGATGCTTTTAAATCTTTGGGATTTGACCATGTTCAGCACTCAAATTTGGGACGATTTTCTCAGCATTTAGAGAAACTACAAGAGCTGGATTTGAGATGGAAGCTGGAGGAACAATTTGAAGAACTGGCTAAACTCCGTGTTTTGGACACAAAAATTATCGGGAATAGAGCGGAAGTTGCGCAATCCGAAGCAAAGAAAGTCTATGATGCTTTTTTTAAATTTTGGAGAGAGGCCGCAAAACACTTAATGGACACCGATACCATCACGATTGAGGATCAGAAATACTATGCTTACATTGACGAATATCAAAAGGGAGAGAAAGGAAAGTTTCTTTCCGGTGCGGCGCGTTATCGCCATGTCTTTGTTGATGAATTTCAAGACATCAATCCTCTAGACATGGCGTTGGTTAAGGCGATTGTCAAACGCAATCGCGCCACGATTACTATTGTTGGAGATGATGACCAAGCTATTTTTGAGTGGCGAGGGACTACGCCAGAATACATCCTCAATCCCGATAAGTATTTTGATTCTCCTTTTGATACGCACATACTGGAAGTTAACTATAGGTCTCCACGAAACATCGTTAGGCATTCTCAGAATTTGATCAAGCATAACACGCGTCGGGTAGATAAACGGATTCGGGCTTCTGAAAATAGCGGGGAAGCGGAAATTCGAATTGAGAAAACGAGCAATTTTGCGGAGGCTTTGGAGTATGTTCACAATTTATACAAAACGTGCGTTGTCCAAGGTGAGAGTCCGAGCCGAGTGGCCTTAATTGGCCGCAAAAAGAGTCAAATTATTCCCTACCAGGTTTACTTTGCCTCAAAGAACATTCCTTTTTACGCTGCGGAGGATTTGCAGGTTTTCCTGAGTGGAACTTTCGACCAGCTTTTGGATTTGCTACGGATTAAAACTCGGGACGATACAACGCAATCTCAAAAGCAGGTTGTGAGTGACTTGTTAAAACTTTGCGACTTGGTCAAAAGATATCTACTCAAAAAGAAGAATAGGGAGAGGGAGAGTTTGCTCCGACATCTTCAGCGAGCCAAACCTGCCACCATGAGCGACGGAATAAACGCTTTATCCTCATATCGTGGACCACTGAAAGGAAGTAATACTGAGGGGAGTATGAGCTTGTCTATGGCGGAATCGATAAGATTGTTTATGGAATCTGCGAATGTGTCGGAGGCTCTTTTGGTTTTTGAGCGAGCATTTCGAGGGGTTGCAAGTTGATTTTGGCAAAGCCGCCGATGACATTTTTTTCACGGATCCTCCGTTTCTTCAGTTGGCCGCATACGCGTCGACTTACGGCGACAATTATGATCGATTTATTGATGACATTGAACAAGCCAAGGATCAACTCGCCTATACCTCTCCTTTCGACGACGACGACGGAGAGAGCGAGTCGACTGAGTCGCAAAAGCGTCCGATGCACTTAATGACGGCCTTGCGGGCCAAGGGAAAAGAGTTTGACACGGTGGTTTTGCTTGATGTCGTTGACGGAATTTGGCCTCATAAGAAAGCGAATCAATTACGGCAATGGGAAGCGGAGCGGAGAGTGTTCTACGTCGCTTTTACTCGGGCTAAGCAGAGAGTCGTAATGTTGGTCCCCACTCACTTCGGCGACAAGGAAACTACTATTTCTCCTTATGTTGGAGAACTCGGACTTTCAGATTAATCTAAAAGATTTCTACGAAACTAATCTGGCGCAAATTGGAGATAGTTGAAAATGCTTTTAGTCCGTTCTTGTTTTTATTTTTTGAATAGAATAATTCGGTTGCTGTTGGTTCCTTTTGAATTGTTGGATATTCCCCAGCAATTGGCCGTTTTGGTAAAGTGTTGAGAATGGATAAGGATACCGTTGGGGTGCAGGCCGGAAGCCAAGCCTGCTTTGGCAATTTCGTTTTCAAGGCAGAGCGAGCCGCGTCGAATCTCGCCAACTTCAAACGCAATCCATCCTCCGGGCATTAGCACCCTGCAAATTTCTTTTAAAACATCGGCCATACAGGAACACCACTCTTCCAGGGATCTTATTTGCCAAATGTTCTTTCTTTTTATATTTAGCTCGCAAAACCACATTCGGAGCCAGTTGTCTTGTATATAATCCACCGTGTCTAAAAAAGGCGGAGAGGTGACTGCCAGCCGGACAAATTCACTTGGCAAGCGCGGAGTATTATGCGCCGACTCGCTTAACAACAAGGCTTTCATTCGAAGAAAATGATTGGGGATTGGATGTCGTAACAGCTGCTTGGATTTTCGTAATATAAGAAACTTTGTGTTTCGGTATTCCGGTTGCTGTTTTCTTTTTTGATTGATGCGTTTTTGAGAGTCCACTGAGGCCGCTTGATTAGACGGAAGTGTAAAGACGGAAAAGAAGCCTTTGGAATGCCCGGTCAATCGGTTGCAGGCGACCATTTGAATCCAAGCGTCTACCTTGTCCCATTGGTCGGTTTGTTGCTGATGGCGAAAGTAATCTTTCCACCCGCAAAGTTCGGCTAGAGTCTTTGGAGCAAAGAACACCAGCAAGTCGGCGGTTGACGGCCCGGAATTAGATGATGGCGAACAGCGCATAGAGGATAAAGAACTGGGCAAGGAAACTTCTTGTAATCGTTTTTCAATTTGACTGATTAGCGGAGGTTGCAAGCGAGGCGCCGTCAAAATTTGGGAAAGCGGATTGGCGTCGTTACCGATGGCGCGGCAGCCGTGTAGTTGCGCTTCTATCAAAGTTGTTCCGCGTCCCATAAAAGGATCGTAGACAACGTCGCCCGGTTTGCAGAAACGGCGGATGAAAAAGGCAGGCAATTGAGGTTTGTAACATGCCCGATAGGAAATTTCGTGCAGAGAGTGTCCTTTCCTTTGTTTCGAGGTCCAAAATTCATTTGTATAAACTGGAACTTGGCGGCCGGCAAATTGTCTTTGTTCTATTTTTGTCGACTGGTTGAAGTCGCAGAAGTCTTGTAATTCGTGATGAAAATCTTCGGCGTCTTGCAGTAAAGTTGTGGAACGAGGCGGTTGCCAGTCAGGAAATGAAATTTGCCCGGAGTGGTGTTCGGAGGGTATGAGTTGTGGTTGGTGGCGCGGCATTTTAGATTATTCTACTATGGTGCGGACCATGGGCAAGAATTTTATGATTTACAGAGGCTTCTAGTCGCACGTTCACGGCGGTGAATGGTTCAAGGAAGTCCAAGCGGAGAGTTTTGATAGTAACATGGCGCGGCGATGCTGAGGAGTAGGAAACGGTGAGGAGAAGGTGATGGATGGGCGCTGAAAATTGTTGCCGAAGTTTTTTGGACGAGGAAGTGAGAACGCGGCGGTTTGCGTCATTGGGATTCCAATCGCAGGAGGCCTTGAACTCTAAGGGCATTTTTAGTCTTGTGGTCTTTTGTATCAGAGTATTGTCAGGGTAGCCGGCGCCTTTGCAGGGAGCAATCGAGAATTCTGAAAGATGGTTTCTCAGTTTGGAAATTGTGTATTCTTCGACTTGATTGCCGATGGATTGGTTGGTGCTGGCGGAACGAACGGGGCGGTTGGCGTTTTTGATTGGGCAAGAAGCGGTTGCGGCGACAAAATCGGTTTCCACCGCGTTGCGAAGCGGCTTTGGCCACCCGTGGACGAGAGGGATTGGGGGTTGTTTTTCCCATTTGGCCAGATCGCAATAGTAGTCTTCGAGGTTGGACACTCGCCGAGTGTTTTCCTTCGGCGATGCAAAATCAAACAAAAAATAAGGAAAAAAAGCTCTTGCGCGGTTGGCGGGCATTAGGCAGATTGGAAGCGCTCTTTGAAATCGCGCAGGTTTAAACGGCTTGCGCAGATAGCGATTTAACGCAGGGAACCCCGCGAGATTCGGGGACGGTTGCGCCACTGTGTTGGGCCACAAACTCCCAAAGGCCACTGGAAACATCCGGGAAGGCGGGAGCCAGGCTAACGAGCCCTCAGTCAGGACATCGGTTGAATTGCTCTCGTCGGAACGGTTTTACCGTTCGCTTCTTCGTCAAAGAGAAGGATGAGGCCGGTCGGACAGCTTGTTGCTGTTTGGGCTGAGGAAAGACGCTTTTTGCCTTCATTCTCCGTTTGTTGTGGGGATGAAGGTTTTTTCATGTCCGCCGCTGGTCTCGAACATATGCAAACAATTCGCCGCAAGAAAGCGGCATTTCAGCAGATCAGTAAAGACATGCATAGACATACATTATTATTGGCCGTCGCCGCCTTCGGGGCGGCTCAGACGAACTTTTCTCAAGCGCAACCGGATCTTTTCGCCGATCGTGTGGCGAGTTACGAACCGGGAACTGGGTTTGCCGGCGAGGGAAGCAGTGGATTGGAATACACGAACGCTAACTCGGCTTTGGGTTTGCCTTCGGCGGAGACGCCCGGCGAGTTTGGCGGCCTGGTGACGCCATTTGCGCCGCCGTTTTTGCGGGAGCAGCTTTTGTCAATCGGCGCGGGCGGGCATTTGATTTTGGAGTTTGATCCGCCGATTTTCAATCATCCCGCCAATCCTTTCGGCATAGATTTGATTCTTTACGGCAGTGCCGGATTCAACATCACCAACGGCAACTTCAGCGGCGGCGGCATTACGGATGGTTCTCTTTTCGGCCAAGCAGTCGGCGATGCTTCTCGTCTTTCCGCAAGCGCAGACGGGGCAACTTGGCATCTTTTGGACGAATCGCTGGCGCCGGTCGCGGACGGACTTTTCCCTTCGGACGGCAAAGGACGTTTTGGCGTGCCGGTGAATCCCTCGCTGCGGCCTGCAGATTTTGCCGGCGCCGATCTGTCTCAAATTCGCCAGTTATATCGGAACAGTGCGGGGGGAACCGGCTACGATTTGGATTGGGCGCAAGACGCCGACGGCCGGCCGCTCTCTTGGGCTCGATTCATTCGCATTGACGTGCTTCGCGGCAAAGTGGAGATCGACGGCGCCTCAGGCGTTCTGCCGGCAGGCGGAACTGCTCCTTTGCGGTTCGCCGAAACTTTTGCCAAAGACCCCGCATCGCACGGTTGGGAAACGACGGGCGAATCCTCCTTGTTTCAATGGGACGAGTCTGCCGAACGGCTTGCGGCGCAGTGGGATTCTTCTCAGCCGAACAGTTACTTTCACCGGCCGCTTGGTTTGACATTGAACACGCAGCAGAACTTTTCGATCTCCTTTGATCTGGAACTGGACTCCATTGAAATTGGAACGACTTTGGACAAGCCGTTTACCTTTCCAATCGCCATCGGCCTCATCGACTTGGCGCAGGCAACCCGTACGGATTTCTTTCGAGGCAGCGGCGTCCATTCCTCTCACGGGCATCGCGGCGCGGTAGAATGGAACTACCTGCCCGATTCGGGATTCGGCGCCACCATTTCCACCGGCCTCATCTCGCAAGACAACCAATGGGCTTTCCAAAACACCTTCCCTTTGGCGCTGGAAACGCAAACGCTTTACCAAGTCCGCATGGAATACGACGCCGCCAACGGAAAACTGGAAACGACGATGACGGCCGATGGCGAACCCTTCGGCCCGATCCAAGACGCCCTGCTTTCCGAAATCTTCTTGAATCCTCTCGAAAACGGTTTCACCCGCCTCAATGTGAATACTATTTCCATTTCCAGTTACAGCGACGCCGGGCAGTCGCCGCCCGAATACGCCGGCTCGATTCAGGCGGCGGGTTATGTGGACAACATTGTAGTAGAAGCAACCGCCGCCGTTTCGGCCGTTCCCATCCGCCAAATCCAACAAACCGGAGACACGCTTCAAATCGCCTTCGACAGCTCGGCAGGCAAGGACTATTGGCTGGAACGCACCGCTGATTTCTTAGATTGGATTACTATAAGTCACCAGCGAACTGAAGAAACCGGCGAATCTGTTTTTAGCATTTCCATTGATGAATTCTCTCTTGGCTTCTTTAGAATTCGAGCTGCGCAATGAAAACTCGGAGAACTAACCAAGGATTCACTTTGGTCGAGTTGTTAGTCGTTGTCGTCGTTGTAGCGATTTTGGCCTCGCTTCTCTGGCCGTCATTTTCATCTGCCAAAGACCGCGCCAAACAAATCCAATGCTTTGGACACTTGCGGCAACTAGGCATAGCGGCGCAGTTGTATTGGACCGACAACAACCAGCGCGCCTTCCCCTACCTCAGCAAGCGATTGACGGACGGACAAGTATATTGGTTCGGCTGGCTACAATCAGGAAGCGAAGGACATCGACGCTTGGATCCCTCTCAAGGCGCCCTCTGGCCGTACTTGCAAAGCCAAGGCATAAAACTATGCCCTTCTTTCCACTACCAACACCCCAAATATAAACCCAAGGCCACAGGGGCTTCTTGGGGCTACGGATACAATTTACACCTGTCTCCCAACAGCGCCTCAACACCAACATTCATCCCCCAAATCCAACGGCCGACGGAAATTGCCCTGTTTGCGGACGCAGCGCAAATCAACGACTTTCAACCGCCGGCAAGCTTTGAAAATCCATTAGTGGAAGAATTCTACTATGTAAGCGATGGTGGGGCCGCTTACGCCAACGGCCATTTCCGCCATCGCCGCAAAGCCAACGTCGTCTTTGTCGACGGACATACCGCCGCCCTTGCGCCCGCTCCAAAAAGTCAAGACCTGCGCCTGCCCCAAATGCTTCTTGCCCGGCTCCCCAAACAAAATCTCGTTCCTTAAACGAAATGCATTCGCCTGCCGAAAAAAATCATGGAAAAAAGTTTCCTGCCGACTTGACAAACAATCCGCAAGCCGGCAAAGTCAACCGCTATGAACATTGCATTTCGAATTCTATTGGCTTCGTTTTTGTTGCAAACGGCAACAACAAACGGGGAAGTTCTTCTCAGCACGCTCAACAATCGGCAAAACTCGCCCCCGCTCTACGCAATCATCGGAAACTATTTCGGGGAATACCTTATCGGGAGCGTTGTCGTCCAAACGGGAAAGAATCCAGACGGATACACGCTCAACAGCGTCACCTTGACAATGGACGATGCTTCGGGAAGTCCAATAAATTTTTACGGAGCCATCAGCGATCTCTCCAACTCCAACGCAGACGCTGTTGCTCTCATCGGCAGTTCTACGCCTCGACGGGCTGGACGCTATACCTACCGGCCAGAATCCCGATACTTTTTGAAACCGAACACGGAATACCTTTTTGGAGCGCATGCGCCGGGCAATGCTTGGAACAATCACTTCATTGTCCCGGTTACCACGGCGGACGAGAGGGTGCGATCATCGGATGGTTGGCGCATTAATTATACTGCCTCACACCGAGTCGTAGGCGGAGGGTTTGAGCTTATCAGCAACGTCGGCGTTCCGCTCATTGCTATCGACGCAACCAAAATAAGTCCGCCCAAACCAACGCCCCCCCCCCCCGCTTTCTGGCGATGCTACTCTGCGTTCTTTGGCATTGAGTGGCGTTCCCATCAACTTCGCCAGTAATACCTATCGATACTCCACTTCCGTGAGCCATACCACTGCCTCGACCACCGTGACCGCAACCCCCAACGAGCCAGCCGCCCGCGTTTCTATTTCCCCCAACGATGCCTATGCCAACTCTGCAGGACATCAAATCCGCTTGGCCGAAGGAAACAACGCCATTGTAGTGACCGTGATCGCGCCCAACGGAAATTCCCGCGCTTACACCATTGCCGTCCGTCGAGCTTTGCCGCCGCTTTCAGGCGATGCTACTCTGCGCTCTTTGGCATTGAGTGGCGTTCCCATCAACTTCGCCAGCAATATCAATCACTACTCCGCCGCCGTAAGTCATCCCACTTCCTCTACCACGGTGACGGCCATCGCCAACGAGCCGAAGGCTTCTGTTTCCATCGTGCCAGCTGATGCGGACGCCGCAACCCTAGGCCACCAAGTGGCGTTGGCCGAAGGGAACAACGCCATTGTAGTGACCGTGATCGCGCCCAACGGCAACTCCCGCGCTTACACGATGACGATCCGCCGAGCTTTGCCAACGCCAACACCTCCAACCCCGACACCTCAACCCAAACCGTCTTTATCCATTCGCAAGACGGGCAACTTGATTGAGATCCGCTGGAGCGGCGGCACTCTTCAACACTCCCCCGCCATTGCTGGCCCCTGGAAAGACGTCCACGTCTCCAGCCCCCTGCGACTCAACCGCTCTTGGTGGAGGCCTTCCGAATTCTTCCGAGTGCGTTAATTTATACATGGTAGGAATCAACCAGCTATGAACTCAAGAACCTTGTTGATATTGTTTCTCGTCATCGGAGCCGCCCTTCTCCGGCTTGCGCCGCATCCGCCGAACTTCACTCCTTTGCTGGCGGCGGCCGTATTTTCCGGACGGGTGCTGGAACGAAGAACTTCCGCTGCCGCTCTGATTCTGCTTTTGATGTTGGCCATAGATATTCCCGTTATTTGGGAAGCGCTTTCGGCGGACTTTGCCGGCTTATGGAGACAAATCTTCTTAGTCAACTTCGTCCTATACGGCACGGTTACCGGCCTCACGTTGGCCGCCCGTTGCGCAAAGCGGTTCCGTGAATTCTATGCAATCCCATCCGCCGCGCTAATCGCCTCCGCAGTGTTCTTTCTTACTACCAACTTCGCTTCTTGGCTGGCCTTTTACGATCTATCTTGGAGCGGTCTGGCTACCTGCTATATGAATGCAATTCCCTACTTCCAAAACACCTGTATTAGCGCGCTTTGTTATTCGGGAATTCTATTTGGAATTCTGGCGGGTTATGATCGGCTTTGGCAACCGATTGCGGAGAAAGTTCGCCGGCGCGTTTTCGCCGACTGAATCACCCCGAAGAATTTAGCAATTCCCCTTATACCATGCGGATACTTTCTATGTTGCCCAGCGCAACGGAAATTGTCCACGCCTTGGGTTTGATCGATTATCTGGTAGGACGCTCTCATGAGTGCGATTATCCTCCGCGCGTTCTAGAATTACCGGCGGTTACATACGCTTATATTGACTCGCAAGCGTCGAGCCGCATGATTGACCAAGCCGTTAAGAAACGAGCGCAACAAGGGCTTTCCCTCTACGGCATTCACAAAGACCTAATACGAAAACTAAACCCCGACTTTATCGTAACCCAGACGCAGTGCGATCTTTGCGCGGTGAGCCTGCGCGATGTTCAAACCTTCCTGAAAAACGATGTGGGTGTTTCGGCGGAGCTCCTCGTGTTTTCCCCGAACGCTTTGAACGACGTTTGGCGCGACATACGCAACGCCGGCGCTTTATTTGGGGTTTCCAAACGCGCAGAATCGATCGTGGACAAACTTGAAACCCGATTATCGTCCGTCAAAAGAAAGACACAATCCCTTCCTTCCTTCACCGTCGCAATGATTGAATGGACGGCGCCGTTGATGGCGGCGGGAAATTGGACTCCCGAACTCATCGCCCTTGCCGGCGGACGCGACGTCTTCGGCCAAGCCGGCGTTCATTCGGCATCGATCCAACCAGACGATCTGCAAAAAGCCAACCCGGACTTCGTTATCGTTGCCCCGTGCGGTTTTGATCTCTGCCGCACGGAGCGGGAAATGCGTTTCCTCGCCCGTCAAGACGGCTGGGCCGGTCTCAAGGCTGTTCAAAAGGGACAAGTTTATGCCGTGGACGGGAACGCGTTCTTCAACCGTCCCGGCCCCGGATTAGTAGAATCCGCCGAAATCTTGGCGGAAATTCTCCATCCAGAATCCTTTGACTTTGGCCACTGCGCCAACGCCTGGCGGCAATGGCTGTGTCCGATAAAAAATGCGAAAGTGTAACCAACCGCCTGCGCTTCTTCTCTAAAAAGCCAACCGCTTCCAAAAAACACTCGGCGAGGCAAGAACCGCCGCGCTCTTCTCGCAAACTTCCGACAATCCACTTCACTTTTACAATGGAACAAAACTCCTCGGCGGCGCATCCCGTCATACGATCCCAACTATGCGGAAAGCGCGTCATCTTCCCGGAGAAACCACTCTCCAACGGTTCAAAAAGGCCGAAAACCTTTAGCCAAAAACGTTTGGATCCACCTCTGCAGCTTGATTTTCTCCCTCAAACTTCGTAGAAAACGCCCGTGAAAAAGCACAGGCCAACAGCGCCAAAAACCGGATTGAGCCGCGGACTCCGACGATACCTTTACCTCACGGCCGCCACAACCGGAGGAATCATACTCATCGTCGAAATTCTCGGTGCCAAAATGCTTTCCCCCTTCTTCGGCGCCTCCCACTTCGTCTGGACGGCGCAGATTGCCGTCACCCTCGTTTCTTTGGCCGCCGGCTATTCTTTTGGCGGCTGGCTGGCCGACCGATCCCCAAAACTTCATCGCCTCTACTATTGCATCCTACTGGCCGGACTTTACCTCTGCCTCGCCACCGCCGCCTTTCAACCAATGGCCTACTTTTGTCTTCAATTCGATTTGGCAATCGGCTCGGCGCTAGCCTCCTTCGGTCTCTTCTTCATCCCTCTCACCTTGCTGGCCGTCACCGGACCGTTCGCCATCCGGGCCTTAACTCAATCCACGCAAACCGTCGGTGCGCAAGTGGGACGCGTCTCCGCCATCAGCACACTTGGTAGCGTCCTCGGCGCTGTTGCCATCGGCTACCTTATCATTCCCCGCGCCCCCAACACCGTTACTATGTTTTCCTCAGCGCTGGTTCTTTTCCTCATCGCGGGAACTTACTTCCTTCTTTGGAACCGCCGCTCCAAAACCATGCTCCAAACTGGCGCAACGCTGGCTATTGCGGCCGCCTCCGGCCTTGCCGGCATCCACGCCGAAACCATCTCCAACACTGCCAACTTCAAAGAACTCGCCCGCCGCAACTCTAACTTTGGCCTCATGCAAGTGCTCGAATCCCTCGACGGCACCACCCGCTACTACCTCAATGACCTCCTCCGCCAAAACATATACGACCCCAACACCCAACAAAGCCTTACCATCTTTACCTACATGCTCCACTACCTGGCAAAAGCATACACCGAAAAACTGGAAACCGCCCTCGTCATCGGGCTTGGTGTCGGCATCGTCCCCCGCCAACTCGCCGAAGAAGGCGTCCAAGTAGACGTCGTGGAAATCAATCCGCAAGTCGCAGACATTGCGCGCGACTTCTTCCACTTCAATCCCGCAAAAGTCAACCTTCACATCGACGACGGAAGACACTTCCTCCGCACAACAAGCCGACAATACGACGCCATCCTCCTCGACGCCTTCCTCGGAGACTCTTCTCCCACCCACCTCATGACCCAAGAATGCTTCCAAGATATAAAGTCCAAACTCCAACCCCAAGGCGTATTAGTCATCAACTGCTTCGGCTACTTCCTCCCCCAAAAAGACTTCTTCGTGCATTCCCTAGCCAAAACATTATTAGAAGTGTTCCCTACCCTACAAATCCACGACAGCGGTCGCGGCAACGTCTTCTTCGTTGCCTCCACTCATCCCAAGCTCAATCTCCCCCGCGCAATCGACTTCAGCCGCGTCCACCAAAAAATCCAAAGCGCCGTCCAAACCACTTGGCACAACATCGTCGACCCCACACCCCATCGCGGCATCCTACTTCGTGACGACTACAACCCCGTCGAATACTACGACGCCGCTGTCCGCGAAGCTATCCGCAAAGACCTCGCCTCCAATATGCAAACCCGCTAACACAAACCCATAACCACAACAAACGCCTACACTTTCTATGTTCAAGAAAGATCATCCCCTTCGCGGCAGCAACTGGAACTGGAGACTTCTTGCGCTAGCCTCGCTCCTCCTTCTCTTGTTCCTCCTAACCTTCTTACATCAAACCATCATCAAAACCAGCGCCTCACAACCCAGCCTTACAATCTATTGCGCTGCAGCCCTGCGAAAACCCGTTGAAGCCGCCGCCAAACTTTACCAACAAAAACACCATCTCAACATCCGTCTCAACTACGGCTCCAGCGGCGAACTCCAAAGCAAACTCGCCCTCGAAAAACAAACCCGCCTCTCCCGATGCGACCTCTACATCCCCGCCGATCCCTTCTTCGGACAACTCGCCCAAAGCAACCAACTCGTCCGCCAATCCCTGCCCCTTGCCCAACTCCGAATCATCCTCGCCGTCAAACCCGACTCCCCGCTCCGCATCTTCTCCGTCCGCGACCTGCTCGAACAGAAACATCCCTACACCCTTTGCAACCTTCAAGCCGGCGCCGGCCGCCGAACTCAAATCGCCCTCCAAACCAGCGGCCTTTGGCAAACCATCCACCAACACAAAAAAACCGCCTTCCCCCGCGTCACCGAAGCCGCCAACGCGCTCAAAACCTCCAAAACCATCCAAGCCGCCTTCCTCTGGGACGCCACCGCCAAACAATTCGGCCTCCAAATCCTTCATTGCTCCGAACTCGCCAACCCAAACGCAACCGCCCACATCACCGCCCACATCACCGCCAACTCCCCCAATCCTCAAACCGCACTCCACTTCGCCCACTTCCTCGCCCATCCCCAAAAAGGCCAACCCCTCTTCCGCAAATTCCACTTCGTCCCCGGCAACCCACAATCCGCAATCCAAAAAAATACTTGCCTAACGACCAGGCCGCTCCCTAAACTCTCCGCCAAAAGAGAAAAACTCGGCAGAGACAAACCGAACGCAACAAACCCAAACCTAAATCGATGAACGACATTGGCGGCCAAGAGCGGCGCTTCCTCGACGCGCTGGAATCCCTGTTCACCGGCGCCCAAGTGGACGGCCAGTCTGGCTTCATCAACCTCATGCGCCTCAAACGCCGCTACTTCCAGTCTTTGCGCCCCCAACTGCTCTCCGCCATCGACCAACGCGCCCGCCCCCAAACCGCCGCCCGCGAAGAACTCTTTGACAAACTTTACACCTTCTTTGGCCGTTACTTTTGCGAGAGCGGCTCCATTTACTTCCGCCATCTGCCCGCCTTCGCCCCAACCTACCAACCAGTCTACGCCGACGGCCAAGACGTCGCTTTGTCGTGGAAAACCCAAGACCTCTACTATGTCAAAAGCGACACCCTCATCCGCTCCATGCCCGTCGTATTAGAACACCCCACTCGCCCCGATGAAAACTTGCGCTTTTACTTTGACGCCTCCCAACTGCAACACAAACAAAACAACGAAAAGCGCGAACTCCTCTTTCAGTTCCAACAAACCAAACCCAGCCCAAACGGCCCCATTCTGCATTTAGCAGTTCACTACTCTCAGAAAGGGCGCAAGACCAACCTCGAAACCATCTTGAAACAAGCTCGTAAAGCCCAACCTTGCATCCGCTTGTCTGAGGAGCAACTGCAAAAAGCATGTCGGGTTTTCCGCCGCCAAACCGAAGCCGACTTCTTCATCCACAAAAACGCCCGCGCCTTTTTGAGAGAGCAATTCGACTTATGGATGTATCAATACCTGTTTCGGCAAGAAACCATTTTTCAAGAGAAGAGACTGGCTCAACTGCAAGCCCTGCAACAAACCGCTTACGATATCATTGATTGGATTGCGCAATTTGAGGACGAGTTGCGGCGCATTTGGGAGAAGCCCAAGTTTGTGCGCAAGGTGAATTATGTAATAACCCTAGACCAACTGCCGGTAACACTATTGAGAAAACTAGCCCAACACCCAGGCGCCGCCAATCAAGCCCAAGAATGGAAAGAGTTGGGAATGGTAGAAGAAACCTTCCATTTTGAACACCTTCTCAAATCCAATCGGCACCGCCAACATCTGCCCTTAGACACCAAACACTTCCCCAGCATGAAACTGGAAATCTTGGCGACGCTGGGCAATTTGGACGAAGTGTTAGACGGTGAGCTAGTTCACAGCGAGAACTGGCAAGCCTTGAACACCTTGCGCAAACGCTACCAAGCAAAAGTAAAAACCATCTACATCGACCCGCCGTATAATACAGCGTCAAGCGAAATTGCATATAAAAATGATTACAAACACTCCTCATGGTTGACACTTATAGAAAACCGATTAACAACGTCAAAACCATTTCTCAAGCAAGACGGCGTTATCTGTTGCGCTATTGATGATGCAGAGGCTTGGCGGTTGCTCGATCTCTTGCAACGAATCTTTGATCGAGAACTAGGTACAATTCCCGTCAGAACAAACCCCGCAGGGAGAAAATCCACGGGCCAATTCTCTCCATCTCACGAATATGCCTTGTTTTTCGGTGTAAATGACGCTGCGCCGGGCAGTTTGCTGAAAACGGAAAAAGAGAACGAGCGGTATCCGTTTGTTGACGAACAGGGAAGATATGCTTGGGCTAATTTGATTAGAAGTGGATCCAATGATAGACGAGAAGACAGGCCGAAAATGTTTTACCCGATTTATGTCAAAGAAGACACTATCCGCATTCCCAAAATGGAATGGAACGAAGAGAAGCGCGAATATCATATTTTGGAAAAACCAAAATCTAATGAAACCGTCATTTGGCCAGTTAGAGAACAAGTGGGAGAGCGGATAGAAAAAAACTGGCACCGTGGTTGGGATAAAGTTCAGTCCGAACCGGGCGAATATCGCATTCGCCGCGCAAGGACGGGCGGTATCAATATAGATTTTCGAACCCGCATGGATGAGAGCGCGATGCCTAAAACTTGGTGGGACAAAAGCGAATACGCATCCGCCAACTATGGAGCAAAAGCGCTAAAGGAACTATTTGGTGAGAAACCCTTTGATTTTTCCAAGTCCATTCCTTTGGTGGAAGATTGCATCCGCGCATCCGGCGGCAACGAAGAAAACGCAGTCATTGCAGACTACTTTGCCGGTTCTGGCACCACTGCCCATGCCGTGATTAATCTCAATCGAGAAGACGGAGGCAAGCGCAAATATGTTTTAGTAGAAATGGGAGATTACTTCCATACGGTTTTATTGCCTCGCATCAAAAAAGTTGTGTATTCCAAAGACTGGAAAGACGGCAAGCCGGTTTCCCGCGAAGGCGTTAGCCACTGCTTCAAATACTACGCGCTGGAGCAATACGAAGAAACCTTGCGTAACGTTCGCTATCAAGACGGCGAGCAGTTGGAAATCGACAGCGCAAAATCTCCCTTTGAACAATATGTATTCTTTGGCGACGACAAACTCGCCCACGCCTGCCAGTTCGCCCCAGACGACACCATCGAAATCAACTTGCAAGGTTTATATCCCGATGTAGACATTGCCGAAACCCTTTCCAACCTATTAGGCAAACCCATCCGCCGTTTGGACGAAAACCAAGTCACCTTCGCCGACGGCATCACCGAAAAGATCAACCCCCAAACCATGACCGAGAAAGAAAAACTCCATTTCCTCTCCATCATCAAACCCACCCTCTGGTGGGGCGAAGTCCATTAATGAAAACCAGAGTGGAAAATATTAACATTAACGTTGCGATACTGCGCCAATGCCGCGAGCAGATGGCTTTAAGCATAGAAGATGTCAAGAAAAAAGGAATATCTATTGAAGATATAGAGTTGGGAAAGAGATGGCCGACATTTAGACAATTGGATATTTTGGCGGAGATGTATAACGTGCCTCGCTGGGTTTTTATATCTGATCAACTTCCTTCCGAATACAACTATGTTAAAAGCGTACCGGCGTTTCGTCAATTTGCAGAGCAAGCCGGAGAATCTTTTTCTAATCCGAAAGTGCGAAGTGTTACGGCGCAAGTGAAACAATTGCGAGAACTGGTAATAGAGCTGCGCAAGGATATGGATGAACCTATAGAACCTTTTCATCCTCCTGAAGTTAAAATACAAAGTAGTTCATCTACTCAGATTGCAAAGGCAATCCGTTCTTGGTTGAATGTTGAAAACAATCTTAAATTCCCAAAATGGAAGGAAAAATTGGAGGAGAAGGGTGTTTTTATCTTTATGACTGACAAATATAAGGGGTGGTCCCATATAGAGAAGACAGTATTTCGAGGACTGACCATGTACTATCCGGTTTTGCCTATCATCATCATTAATCAATCCGATGCCTATAGAGCGTATTCGTTTACTTTGTTCCATGAGTTAGGGCATTTACTCAGGAAAAAAAATGCGGTCAATAGCCATCATGAGCCTGACGGAAAAGAGGAAGAGTGGTGCAATCAATTGGCAAGCGAGATTTTAATGCCTGAAAATCGGTTTAGAGACGCAACTAAAGTAGAAAGAATCACTGAGATGCATAATATTGGAAAGATTGCTAAAAAGTTTTTGGTTAGCTCTTACGCATGCTTAGTTAGATTATGGAATCTAAATATAATAGAGCAGGAACAATACTTGGATTTTGAAAGACAAATGAAGGAAGAATATGAAGAACGGGAAAGAAAGAAGAAAGAAAGTCTCGGAGGAGCATCAAGAGATCGTGTACAAGAAGTGTTAAATCAATACGGCGATATTTATATCAGAACGCTATTTCAAGCCTACCATAACAAGGAAATCACTCTGCACAAATTGGGCAAGGCATTTAATCTAAAGCGCACCTCTCAAGTGCTGGAATTGGCTAACAGGCTATGAGTGCGAATTATTGTATAGACGCCAGCGCTTTTATCGCCGCTTGGAACGTATCCCATCCGATAGATGTGTTTCCCAGTCTCTGGTCACAACTTGCCAATCGTCGTGACGATATGGTGTTGCTAAAGCCAATTTTTGATGAAATCGATCCCATATCACCGCAAGATAGAAACAAGACGGAAAAAGAGAAAGCGGATAAATACCCATTGCGTATGTGGATGATTAACAATCAATTCATGCCAACTCCATTAGGTGAATCAACAGAAAACAGAGATTTGGAATTGTTTTCTGCATCACAATCCCCGCCTCACATTTCGGAGGTAGATATAGAGAGAGAATCTTTAAAATTAGAAACGGAGTACAAGATTGCAAATAATTCAAGGGGAGTTGGTGAAAACGATTTAAAATTAATCGCGTACGCAAAGCTATGCAGAAAAACTGTTGTTACAGAGGAAAGAGAACAGTCTGCAAAATCCTTAGAAAAGCACAATTATAAAATCCCATTAGTATGTTATGAGCAAGGGGTAGAGTGCATTAACTTCGTGGAAATGCTTAAACGTTTGGGTATAAAAATATGAATCCTCCTCTCAAACACGATTATTCTTTTTGGAGTTGTAGAATTGGCGGAGGCTTAAAAAGAAGAATTCTATTATGGAAAAGGTGAATCGATTGGCGGGGGAGAAGTCGCCGTATTTGTTGCAACATCGGCATAATCCGGTGGATTGGTTTCCTTGGGGAGAGGAGGCTTTTGAAAAGGCGCGAGCTGAGGACAAGCCGATCTTTTTGAGCATAGGGTATTCCACTTGCCATTGGTGTCATGTGATGGAGCGCGAGTCGTTTGAGAACGCGGATGTGGCGGCGTTTTTGAACGAGCATTTTGTGAGCGTCAAAGTGGATCGCGAGGAGCGTCCGGATGTGGACAAGATTTATATGACTGCGGTGCAGGCGATGGTGGGGCAGGGAGGCTGGCCATTGAGCGTGTTTTTGACCGGAGAGTTGAAGCCGTTTTACGGCGGTACTTATTTCCCGCCGTTTGGGGCGTCTGGGCGTCCGGGTTTTTTGGATTTGTTGCGCGCTCTGGCGGAGGCTTGGCGGGATCGGAGAGAGGAAGTGTTGCGTTCGTCGGCAGACTTGCATGAGCGTTTGAGTCAACTTTGCGATTCATCGTCGGCAACGGATTGTCCGCTGAGTCCGACCGCTTTGGACAAGGCGGCGGCTTTGTTTCGTCGGGAATACGATCCTGTGGATGGAGGCTTTGGGCGGGCGCCCAAGTTTCCGCGTCCCAGCCTGCCGGCTTTTCTTTTGCGGCACGGCGTGCGCAGCGGCAACAAAGGCGAAGTTCAAATGGTGTTGCGCACTTGCGAGCGGATGGCCAAAGGCGGCATTTGTGATCAAATTGGCGGCGGCTTTGCCCGTTACTCGGTGGATTCGAAGTGGCTTGTCCCGCATTTTGAGAAGATGCTTTACGACAATGCGCAGTTGATTGATTTGTATTTGGACGCTTTTTTGGTTTCCAGAGAGGAGCGATTTGCGCAAACGGCCCGCGAGATATTGGATTATGTGCGCCGTGATATGACACACGAGCAGGGCGGGTTTTTTTCAGCGGAAGACGCCGACAGCGAGGGCAAGGAGGGCAAGTTTTATTGCTGGACGCAAAGCGAGTTGAAAGTGCTGTTGGAGCGGGAAGAGTTTGAGGTGCTTGCGCGGCATTACGGCGTCACAGAGCAAGGCAACTTTGTCGATCACAGCGATCCGAATCCGTTGCCGGGGCAAAACGTTTTGAGCGTTGTGGATGAGAGTCTTTCTGAAAAAGAATGGAAGATTCTGACGCAATCGAAAAGAAAGGTTTTTGCGGCGCGTGGTCGTCGGGTGCGGCCGCATTTGGACGATAAGATTTTGGTTTCGTGGAACGGCTTGATGTTGGGCGCTGCGGCTCGCGCGTACGGCGTTTTGGGAGAGCCGGCTTATCTCACGCTTGCCGAGCGGAATTTTCGGTTTCTGTGGACCACTTTTTGGGATGAAAGCGCAGTTTGTTTGGGGCATCGCTGGCGGGAAGGAGAGGCGGATGCGGTTCCGCTGTTGCAGGGATACGCCTGTTTTGTGTTCGGCGTGGTGGATTTGTATGAAGTCACGTTGGATTCGCAATATCTTCGGGCTGCGGTGGCGTTGGCCGGCGCCATGATTCGGCGGTTTTTTGACGAGGCGCGCGGCGGTTTTTGGCAAAGCGGCGCCGAAAGCGCCGACTTGATTTTGCGGTTCAAAGAGGATTACGACGGCGCCGAGCCTGCGGGCAACTCGCTGGCGATGTTGGCGTTGCAAAAACTGGCGGCCATTTGCGGGCGCGAAGACTACCAAAAAACGGCGGAAAAGTGCTTTGAAGCCTTTGCCGAGAGATTAGATCAATTGCCGCAGACCCTTCCGTTTATGTTGTTGGCGCTGGATTACCGCTTGGAGCCGCCGCGTCGAGTTGTGATTTGCGGCGACCGCGCCGCCGAAGAAACACGGCAGTTGATTCGAGCGGCGCACTCCGTTTATCAACCCAACAAAGTCGTTCTGGGAACGGAGGGTGCTTATGATTCCTTTGTTGCGGGCTTGCCGGCGGGCAAGGGCTCCGTCGCCTATCTTTGCGCCGGGCAGTCTTGTCGCGAACCTTCCAGCGATCCGGCGGTTGTCCGGCAGTTTCTGCAATCGTAAAAAGCTGGCAATTTTCCTTTGAATGGCGCAATCTATGGTTGGTTTCACCGCAATGTTTGGAGGCGAAAAAACGCAGCAGCGAAGGCCAAAGCGTAAATGGCGATGAATCGGGAAGTTCAAGAATACACCCAAAAACTTTTAGGCGCGGAAACCTTTGCCGATCTGTCGGAAAAGAAGTACGAAAAACGGCTTGGCAAACTGCGGGCCGACTTGATGAAGGCGCAGCGCAAGCTGCGAGACGCGCCGAACCCCGTCGTCATCGTCATTGCCGGCGTGGACGGCGCCGGCAAAGGGCAGGCTATTCAGCTTTTGAACGAGTGGCTCGACCCGCGGGATTTGAGCGTGCACAGTTTTTGGGATCTTTCCGAAGAGGCGTTGCAGCGTCCCCGCTTTTGGCGTTACTGGAATGCTTTGCCGCGGCGGGGCAAGCTGTCCCTCTGGTTTGGCGGCTGGTATTCCGCTCTGCTTACAGAAGGCGTTGACCAGCGGCTCTCCAAAGCCGAGTGGGAGGAAAATCTGAAGGACGTTCAAAATCAGGAACTCGCCTTGGCTTCCGACGGCGTCGTCTTTCTCAAGTTCTGGTTTCACCTCACAAAATCCGAGCAGGAAGAACGGTTGCGCCGTCTCTACAAAAAACCCAAAGAGCATCTGCGGGTGATGAGCGGCGATTGGAAGCGGCATAATCTCTACGAGCGCGTCGAAGCCGCCGCCGCCGCCGTTCTTGACAAAACCCACGGCGAAAACCGCCCTTGGTTCGTAGTCCCGTCGGCTGATCTCTTCAAACGCAATCTAATCCTCGCCACGCTGTTGTTGCGCTCTCTGGAAGGCATTGTCAGCCAAGCTGCCGAACCAAAAAAAGCCCGGCCAAAAACCGCCCATCGCTCGGCTTCACGGCGCGCTTTGGACGAAGTGGACCTCAGCCAATGGCTCTCCCGCGAAGATTACAAAGTCCAACTTGTCGAAGCGCAATCGCGGCTCCATCATTTGTTTTGGGCGGCTTATGAAAAAAAGGTTTCCACAATTTTGGTTTTTGAAGGCTGGGATGCCGCCGGCAAAGGCGGCGCCATTCGGCGAGTCACCGCCGCCATTGACACTCGGCTCTTCCGAATCGTTCAAGTCGGTCCCCCGACGCTGGAAGAACACGCCCACCACTACTTGTGGCGTTTTTGGCGAGACTTGCCCCGCGACGGCCGCATCACAATCTTCGACCGCTCTTGGTACGGCCGCGTCCTCGTGGAGCGAATCGAAGGTTTTGCCGCCGCCGCTCAATGGCAGCGCGCCTATGCCGAAATCAATGAATTCGAAAAAGAAATTGCCCGGCACGGAACCGTCCTCCTCAAGTTTTGGATTCACATCAGCAAGGAAAAACAACTGCATCGCTTCCACAGCCGAGAACAAACCGCCTACAAACGAAGCAAAATTACCGAAGAAGACTGGCGCAACCGCGAACGCTGGGAAGACTACGAAAAAGCGGTCAACGACATGGTGGCTTACACCAACCCCGCTTTGGCGCCTTGGAAACTAATCGCCGGCAACAACAAACGCTTTGCCCGAATCCAAACCATCCAAACCATCTGCAACCGTCTGGAAACCGCTTTGAAATAAACGGAAAATAAACTTCGCCCCTCTCCATCCCGTCTTTGTTTCTCCGCGCGAAATTTTGTTGACCCGCCTGCAAAAACAGACTAAACTTCTTCAATTCATGCCCAACAGCAAAAATGGCAACAACCCGATCCCTTTGCCACCGCCACCCAAACGCCGCCGCTGTTGCCGAGCCTTTGCCGCCAAACCGCGATGAAAATGAAAAAATGAAGCGCATCGAAGCCAAGTTCCAAGTCGTTACTCCGTGTTTTCTGAGCGGCGCCGACCATGAAAAAGAAGCCGAACTGCGTCTGCCCTCCATCAAAGGCGTTCTCCGCTTCTGGTGGCGCGCCTTGAACTACGCCCAAATTACGCCAACCGAACAAAAGAAAAACAATGGCATCATTGCGAGCCTGCGGGAAAAAGAAGGCAAACTGTTTGGAACCAGCGATTCAGGCAAAGACCAAGGCCAAAGCTCGCTAATCATGCGTTTGAATGCGGGAAGTCAAAAACCTTCAGAGATTAAAGCACCCGAAGTCTTGTGCTATGAAAATAGCAAAGAAGTTGTTGGGATTGGCGCTCGTTACCTCGGTTTCGGCGTGATGGAAGCCTTCGAAAGTAAAAAGAAAGGAACAAAAGCAGGAGAGTTGACTCGCCCTTGCCTGAAAGCGCCCTTCGAATTCACTCTGCAAATCGGCGCCAAGGAACAACAGCATTTGGACGAAATCCTTCCCGCTTTGGAACTGCTTGGTTTGCTGGGCGGGCTCGGCTCCAAATCCCGCAAAGGCTACGGCAGTCTCAACCTAATTGAATTGAAAGGCGACGGCGTCACTTGGCAAAAACCAGCCAGCGGAAATGATTATGCGAATCGTCTACGAGAACTGCTGAAACCTGCGATTGACTACGACCCAGAACCAGAAATCAGCGCATTCTCTTCAAAGTCCCACATTTGCCTCACCCAGTTCAAAGGCAATAAGGGCATGGAGGTCATCAATAGCTACGGACAAGAAATGCAAGATTATCGAAGGGGGAAGAAGGGCAAAGAAGTGTTCGGTCTGCCTCAAGGAAAAGTAAGCCCGAAAAAATATGACCGCCGCGCCAGCCCTCTGTTTTTCCACGTTCACAAAATTGGCGGCGAATTTGTCGGCGTTGCGTTGCTGTTGCGCTCCCAATTTTTGCCCAAGGGGGAGAAAATATCGGCAAATCGAAAACCAGTTCCTTTCGATCTAAAATGCTGGGAAGTGTTGACAAAATTCATGGATAGAATCTGCAAGAAAACCATTTGGCCGCAATGAGTGAGCATATTTTGCATATTTCTATCGGCCCGGTGCAGGGCTTTGTTGCCCAAGCGCGGCGCACGCGAGACCTTTGGGCCGGTTCCTTTTTGCTGTCGTGGATGTCCGGACAACTCATGGCCGCCGTCTTGCGGCAAAGTGGGGAAATTGTTTTCCCTGCCGTCGGCACGAAAACCTCGCCAACAAACCCAATGCTGGCTGCCATTTTGGGAAAACCGTTGCCAGAAATTCCTCACCCAAAAATCGGCAGCTTGCCCAATCGATTCAAAGCGCAAGTGCCGGCGAACTTTGATCCAGAAGTCGCAGTGAACGAAGCGAGGCAAAAATGGGAAAAATTAGCGGAAACGATTTGGGAAAGTTTTGTTGAAAACGCCGTCAATGAAAACGAAGGCCAAAGAAATCTCACTCGCGCGATTTGGGAACGTCAAATCAAAAGATTTTGGGAAATTCAATGGGTCAAAGGCGACGAGCCTGCGAGCAACGAAGACGCCAAGTGGCTGGACAGCCGCAAAAACTGGCGCTCCCACTGGCCACCAAAAGAAGGCGGCGATCACTGCACAACAATGGGCAGTTGGCAAGAGTTGTCCGGCTTTGTCCGCAGCCGTGAACGAAAAGAGCAAGACGATTTTTGGAACGCTTTGAGAAAGAAAGTGGGGCGGCTCGATCTTCAGGACGACGAACGATTGTGCGCCATTGCTTTGGTAAAACGCCTATTTCCCAAGTTGAAAAGCGAGCAGCTCAAAGAAACAATCGGATGGTCGTTTCAAGCAAAGCAAACCATAAATTGGCCTTCCACCGCCTATATGTCCGTTGCGCCTTGGCTGATGCACATCGCCAACAATCCGGCTCTTCATCCAAAACTGCGCGATTATGTTGAAACTATTCGGCAATCCGTTGGCAACAAGACTTTCAAACAACTAAGCAGCGAATACTCGACACGATTGCCCGGTCTTAAAAAACTCGAAAGTAAAAAATTCGAAAATCTCCACCACGCTGCCAATCTAGACGGCAACCTGTTTCTCGAAACCGCATTGGCCAATCCTCGCGCAACACCGTTGACAAACGATCCTCCAAAAACCGGCGAAGAAGATCCTGACAAAGAGATTCGCGAAAAACTGGTGGGAAGTTTGCAAAAACTTGGCAAGGAAGTTGGCGCCGCCGCCCAACCTTATTACGCTTTATTACTAATGGACGGCGACCGTCTTGGCAAACTGTTGCGGTCACTGGGTGAGAAAGAAGTTTCCAAAGCATTGGATCAATTCGTTAAACAAGTGGAGGAAATCGTCCAATGCAACAACGGCGTTACTATCTATGCTGGTGGCGACGATGTTTTGGCAATGTTGCCGGCTACCCAAGCAATCCAATGCGCCCGCAATTTGCGCAATGCCTACGATAGAGCTTTTCAAGATTTGGTTGACGCAAATAAAGAACAAGAAATCCCAACCACTGCCTCCTGCGCCATTGTTTTCTCTCACTACCACAATCCCTTGCGCGATGTGATGAAACTCGCCCACAAAGAACTAGATGAAACAGCGAAAGAACAAAACGGCAGAAACTCCTTAGCGCTTGCCGTAATGCAAGCCAGCGGCGTCCACAACCGTTGGGTTAGTCAATTCGGCGGATTGACTGCTCAACCTGAGTCTCTCGAAAAACTTCGTGAAACAATTGCGCAGAACAAAGACCTTTATTCCACCGGCTTTTTCTACAATCTGCGAGAACGCTACGGCAGCTGGCTCAGCGAATGTAATGATGAGGAGCGTAAAGCCATTGTGCTGGCCGAGTATTACAAAGGCAATCCACCCAAGACTGAAGACGAGCAAACAAAAGCCAAAGACGCCGTGAACACCTTTCTCGCCGCCTGCCAAACACAGCGAGAGACAAAGAAAAAAGAAACCAAGGAATCATTTCAAATTGATGGCGCGTTCATTGCCCGCTTTCTGGCCGAATTAAACCGCTTTGAGCCGCCCAAAAAGGAGGAAAACTCATGACCGTAGTGCGCTTTGATCCGCTGGACAGTCTCTTTTTCCGAGACGGCAGTCCCTATCAACAAGGAGAAACCAACCAGTCCGGCACCGCCAGCATGTTTCCTCCCGCTCCGCCGACTTTAGTGGGAGCCATTCGCGCCGCCTGCGCCCGCGCTCTGGGTTGGAAAGACGGCAGCAATTGGTGCGAAAACGAAGAGATACGAACGCAACTGGGCAATGGCGAAGACTTGGGAAAGTTACATTTCCGCGGGCCGTTTTTAGTTCGCTGTAAATCTCCGTCTAACGAAGCCAAAGGGGAAGGCAAAAAAACAGAGATCTTATTTCCCGCCCCGGCAAACCTAATGGGCGAGATAGAGAAACCCGAAAATGATAAGCCAACCGTCCAACCGATTACTCTGCTTTCTCCTTCTTCCAATGCACTCCATTGCGATCTCGGAGAAAACAGCCGCCTGCCCATTGCCACACATGCAGCAGAAGTCGCCAAACTGCTTTGCGAAAAAGGCTGGTGGATCACAGCGGAAGGACTGGAACAAGTATTGAAAAGCAATCTGCCCGAAGAAAGGCATTTGGTTCACCAAAGTGAACTATGGTCAAAGGAACCTCGAATTGGGATTGCTCGTTCCGATGACTCTCGCACTACGAAAGAAGGCGCCATGTATTCGCCTTCTCATATTCGGTTGAAACGAGGTGTTTCCATCGCAATGGAAGTGGATGGATTATCTCAAAAATGTAAGGAGGTGTTACCGGCGCAACCTCAACCCGTTGGCGGCGAATCCCGCGCTTGTTGGCTACACTTATGCGAACACTCATTGCCGTTTCTCAAACTGCCTGAGTGGAACGCCTCCGAAGAAACACTTCGCTATACGGCAACGGGGTTGACGCCGGTAGCGGTGACCAATCCGCCGAAACCCGAAGAAGAAAACTATGCCGGATTGCCCGGGCGCATCGTAAGCGCCTGCCTGCCTCGCCCTACGATCCTTGGCGGATGGGATTCGCTGGAATGCAGACCATTGCCGCTAAAACCCTATCTGGCTCCTGGAAGCGTATTGTTTCTAGAAGTCAAAAACGAAGAGAGAGAAAATGTAAAAAAGTTGCATAATCATGCTATCGGCAACCGCAAAAAGTGGGGCTTCGGCCTTATTGCTATTGGACTTTGGAATGATCCATATAAATAATAATCTATAAAGTAATTGTAATGAAACACGCAATCATCGGACTATTGGCTGAAACCTCTATTCATCCCGGCGCGGAGCAAACCGGCGGCATCGTCGACTTGCCTGTCGCGCGGGAAAAAGCAACCAACTATCCCTTCATCGCCGGCTCCAGTTTAAAAGGCGCCTTGCTAGATGCGGCTAAGCAAAGCGGGATGGAAGAAAAGGAACGCAACCGTATTTTTGGCGAGCAGAACCAAGCGGGCAACCTGCTGGTCTCCGACGCGCGCTTGTTGTTGCTTCCCGTCCGTAGTCTAAGCAGTTCTTGGCGTTGGGCAACCTGTCCACACTTGCTGGGACGACTTGCCCGCGACTGTCGGCGATCCGGTGGCAATGAAGTGGTTGATAAAACACCTCGTGTTGCAAGCGGCAGCTACTTAGCTACAAGTGGCAAGGATGGTGGAAAATTGTATTTAGAAGAACGCAATTTTACCCCCGCCAACCCCGACGCAAATCTGGAAAAATGGATAGAAACCATTAGCCCGTTAATCGACGACGCCAACACGCAAAACCAGTTGAAAGAGCGGCTTATCGTGTTGCACGACGACGACTTTGCATGGTTCGCTACGAACGGCCTTGCCGTGCAAGCGCGCAATGTGCTTAACGAGAAAAAGGCAAGCACGAACTTGTTTTATGAAGAAACCCTGCCGCCGGAGACGCTGATGTATGCGCTACTGGCGGAACGAATGGCGAATGCCGACGGAACTTTGAATCCCGTTCATCAAATTTTCCAAAAACGGCCCTATCTTCAAGTTGGCGGCAATGAAACCGTCGGACAAGGTTGGTTCAATGTACAATGGATAGAAAAGGAGCAAACAAATGACTGAGCAAAAGCAAGAAAAGCAAAGCCTCGATCAACGCCGCGCCAAACACGCGCTAAAATGCGTTAAAAAGATTAAGAGTGAATTAAAATCACCGCAACAATCGCTCTACATGAGCTATGCCAAGGCACTCCCTGCGACAATTCTTCAAAATGGACTCGGCCAAGCGATGGCGACTTTGCGGGCCAAAGGAGGAGATGAAAATGACCCTCACCGTCGACTCTATGAAGACGTCCAAAGTTGGCTGTGCGGTAGCGGTGAAGACGCGATCTTTTCTAATAAAATAGGTAATAAATGGGATTTGCTTGAATCGATTACTAACAATGAGCAGCAACATTATCTGAAAGCCCAAGCCGAAGCGCAGGCCTACCTTGTCTGGTTGAAGAAATTCGCCGCTGCCTTTCTAAATGAAAACACCTGAAGCTAATGAGAAACCCCATGCCAAACCTCCCGCTCTACCAAGAGACCAACGAAGACAAAACTTTGTTGAGAGGCCTACCACAAAACGGCAACGCCGGCCTGTGGTATGATAAATTTTGCAATAGTTGGGAAAATGCTAAATTCCAAAAATTCCAAAAGGAGCAATGGATTAAAACAGTCACGAATCGGCACTGTGGAAACAATGATGAACTAAAACGACAATGGCTTCGCCGGTGGGAAATGGTGGCAAAGTTGAAAGGCCAAAACTTGTGTTTGAAAACGGACAGTCCTTTTGTCACCGGCTTGGGGCGGAAACATCCGGTGGAAAACGGTTTTCTTTGGCACCATACTTTGGGCGTTCCCTACCTTCCCGGTTCCTCCGTCAAAGGTATGGTTCGCGCTTGGATTGAGCAGTGGGCCGATGAAAAAGATGAAGAAGAAATCAAGCGCATTTTTGGACCGAGACAAAAACAACCAACGGAACAGCCGCAAGTTGGTGAAGTAGTGTTTTTGGATGCGATACCTTTGTCTCCAGTTCCTTTGAAAGCCGAAGTAATGACGCCCCACTATGGCGGCTATTACCAGAAGAAAGAAGCCCCCGGCGACTGGATGAGTCCAACCCCAATTCCGTTTCTAGCAGTCAAAGAAGGCACAACTTTTCACTTTGCCATTGTGCCTCGCAGACAACCTTGTTTGGAAGCTCCGGGAGAATTTGAAAAATCCAGCGATCTCCCTGTTGGCAAATCAAGGGAAGGCAATCATCGCGCCGATTGTGAGATCGTGATCGATTGGTTGAAGGAAGCATTGGAATGGATTGGCGCCGGCGCCAAAACCGCCGTCGGCTACGGCCGCATGAGATGTGACAAAGATGTGCAAAACCAATGCGAAGAAACTTACAAGGAACGTCATGAACTTGAAGAACGAGAACAGAAAAGTCAGGAAGAGAAAGAAGGTCTTCCGGAAGATGCCAAGGAGGTAGTAGATCTAATTAGGAAATTGGAGAATGTAAAGAACGATGTAAATAGTGAATTCTTAAAAGAGGTGGATGAGTTTCTTGCCGATAAGAAAACACTTAGTATTGAAGCATACAGGCGTTTGTCCAATAAGATGTCGGAATTTTGGCCGGGAATCATGGAGAATCCAGATGCTGTAAAAGGTAAGAAGAAAAAGCGGATATACAAAGAGAGACCGCGCAATTTAGCAAAGAAGTTGAATGCTCTTTGCAAAGAAAATACAACTGAGGGAGAAAAATAATGTCGACAAAAAAACCTGAAACATCGGAGCATACTATGCATGTTTTATTGATTGCCACTGTTGGTGGCACTCCAGAACCGTTGGCGGCGTCCATTATGCACTGGAAACCGGTTAAGGTTGTGTTTGTGCCGTCACGAGGCACGATGGATAAAACAAAGAGTGTTCTAGGATTGTTGTGTAATAAGCAATATCGTTTAGGAGAGGGGGAATACGAAGAGCTTGTTTTGTCCGATGAGCAAGACTTTTCCAAGTGTGTGCAGGAAATGCATTTTGGATTAAAGGCGATGGTCAAAGATTGGGTTGGCCGCAGTGATCATCATGGTTGCGTAGTGGATTTTACCGGCGGCACCAAGTGCATGAGTGCCGCTTTGGCAATGGTTGCGCGTACTTGTCGGACTGTACAATTTTCTTATGTTGGAGGTAGTCGGCGCGACAAAGACGACGTTGGCATCGTCATTTCAGGGAAGGAACAAGTGGTACAATCTGCGAATCCATGGAATGCACTTGGTTATCAAGTAGTAGAAGATGCGGTGGCGGCTTTTAATCGCCATGATTATGGGGAGGCTGCTCAACGGCTGATTTCGACTCGCAATGGCTCAAAAGCGGGTGATCTCAAGAGTGAGTTGTCCGCTCTTGTGTCTTTTATGGAAGGCTACGATCTTTGGAATCGGATAGAATATAAAGAGGCTTCCGACAGGTTTGAAAAGTCTGCTCAGCGCTTGAATGATCTCGCTTCTGCGTTGACGGGAATTATAGGAAAGGGAGAACTACGACAACATCTTGACAATGCCAAGCGTCGGCTAGAGAAGTTAAAAAAATCGAGAATAGAATCTCCTTTTGGTTGCACACGAGAATTGCTGGAAGATTTAATGGCCAACGCAGAGCGCAGGAAAGAAGAAGGCCGCCATGTGGATGCTGTGGAGCGTCTTTACCGCGCTGTCGAGCTGGCGGCTCAACTGCGTTTATGGGAAGAATATAAAATAGACACTGCCAAAGTCCCATTAGAGGAGTTGCCGGAAAGTCTGCGTTACCGCTTGGAAATGAACGCTGAGGATGACGAAGTAAAGATTGGTCTGCAGGATGCGTACAAATTGTTGAATTCCAAAGAAGACGAATTGGGAAAAATTTTTACCAACGAGTTAAAGTGGAATGCTGAAAATAAAAAATCTCCATTGGCCGCGCGCAATCAGTCCATCGCCGGCCACGGTTTCAGTCCCGTCTCTCCAAAGATTACCGAGAGCTTATGGAAAGGTCTGTTACGGCTGGTGGAAGTGATGAATATAAAAGAGGATCAGATTTTCCGGTTTCCTAAGTTGGGGGATCGATAGGGTTTTGTTGTTGGAATTAGCGGGGGAGGAGTTCGTAGGCGAAGCCTTTGAGGTAGTGGGTTTCTGGGATTGTGGGGATGATGGGATGGTCGGGGGATTGTTGGAAGGCGGCGATTTGGCGGAGGCATTGGCGGTTGTCGAAGGCGGCGGCGGCGATTGTTTCTTGGAAAGTGAGGGCGTCGATGTGGTGGGAGCAACAGAAGGTGATGAGCAGGCCTCGTTGTTTGAGGATTCGGAGGGCGCGGAGGTGGATTTCTTTGTAGCCGCGCAAGGCGTCGCTGATGGAGGATCGGTTTCTTGTGAAGGAGGGCGGGTCGAGGATGACGGCGTCGAATTTGTTTTGGTCGGAGTCGGGCTTGGTGGTGATTTGGGCGTTTTTAAGCCAGTCGAAGACGTTAGCGGTTTGGAAGTTGCAGCGGTTGGCGAGGTGGTTGGCGGCGGCGTTGGCTACGGCTTGCCGGATGGCGTTTTCACTTTGGTCGAGTGCGAGGACGGAGCTTTCGGGCGCTTGGGCGGCGGCGTGAAGGGCGAAGCCTCCTTGGTAGGTGAAGCAGTCTAGGATTTGTTTGCATCCCCACTGGGATAGGAGTTTGGCGACGGTTTGGTAGTTGGTTTGTTGGTCGAGGTAGAGGCCGGTTTTGTGGCCGGAGAGGAGGTCGGCTTGGAAGTGGAGTTCGTTCATTTGGATGGGAATGGGTTGGGGGGCTTTAATGTCTTGGGGTGGCGGTGTTTCCTGTTTTTTGGGGGTTGTGGGCAAGCCTTCGCTTTTTCTGGAGGTCAAGTCGAGGCGCTGGATGATCTTGGCTGGTTGGCAAAGCGATTGCAGGGCGTCTTTGATTTGGGGCAATCTTTGTTCTATGCCGAGGGAGGATATTTGGAGGGAGCAGAGGTTGTTGTATTTGTCGATGACTAGGCCGCTGAGTTCGTCACCTTCGGCGTGGACGAGGCGGTAGGTGGAGGCTTGGGGCAGTAGTTTTTTTCGGAGGGATTGGGCGGCGGCCAAGCGGCGGTAAAAGAAGGATTGGTCAATGGTTTCCCGTTTCCGCGACAATAGTCGGACGGCGATTTTGGATTGGGAGTTGTACAGTCCGATGCCGAGGAAGCGGCGTTTTGCGTCTCGGACTTGAACGGCTTGGCCGTCCTTGGGAGGGGAGGTGTTGTGTTGAACGGCTCCTTGGTAGATCCAAGGGTGTCCGGCCAGCACGCGTTCGGAAGCGCCGCGTCGAAGGTAAATGGTGGGGAGGGCTTTCAATGGATGGAGCGGGATTGTCCTAGTCCTTCCAATCGAAAGCCTTTTTCTTGATTTCGTAGAGAAAGCCGACGGCGAACAGGCCGAGAAACAGCATCATCGAGCCGAAGACGAGGTTAGCGTTCTGCGCCAGTTGTTCTTTGTAAACGACCGCCCAAGGATACAAAAAGACTACCTCGACGTCGAAGAGGATGAAGAGCATGGCCACGAGGTAGAATTTGACGGAAAATCGAGCGCTCCCTTTTCCGACGGGAAGCATGCCGCATTCGTAGGCGGTGTCTTTAGTTCGGTTGCGACGGCCTCGTTTTCCAAAGGCCACCGATGCGAGCAGGGTGCCGGCGGCGGTGAGGACGACGACAAGGCCGAGGATGAGGACGGGAATGTATTCTTTCAGTTGCGAATCCATAGATGAAGGCTAGAAAAGCGTTGTCTGCTTTTCAAGCGGAAAAAGGATTTTGCTGGTTATGGGGAAAGAGCGTGGGTAAACTTTTTGGCTTTATGTTCGAGAAAGTGAAGGAGCGGATTGCGGAGTTGAACGAGAAGTTGTCTCACTTGCGGAGGTATCTTTGACGTGGAGGCCATTCACAGGCGGCAGGCGGAGTTGGATGAGGCGATGGGGCGGGAAGGGTTTTGGAGGCATCGGGAGCGCGCTCGAAAGTTGATGGATGAGTCTGCCTCTTTGAAGCGAAAACTTGAGCCGATCCAACGGGCGCAGGCGGAGTTGGAAGACGCCGAGACAATGGTGGAACTGGGAGAGGCGGAGCCGGAAGACAGCCAAGCCGGCATCAAAGCGGAAGTGAGCGCAGAGGTGGATCGGTTGGCGCGGTCTATGGAAGAGCTGGAGTTAAGGACGTTGCTGAGCGGTGACCACGACTCGAAGAGCTGCATTATGAGCATCAACGCCGGCGCTGGCGGCACCGAGTCCTGTGATTGGGCGGACATGCTGTTGCGGATGTATCAACGCTGGTGCGGGCAACGGGGATACCAAGCCGAGATCACAGATTTGTTGCCCGGCGAAACCGCCGGCGTGAAGAACGTCAGCATGATGATTGTCGGCGAGAACGCCTACGGATTTTGCAAAGCGGAACGGGGAGTGCATCGCCTAGTGCGCATCTCGCCGTTTGATTCCAACAACCGTCGCCACACAAGTTTTGCCAGCGTGGACGTCATTGCCAAGATGGACGATCCGATTGAGCTGGACGTTCCCGCCTCCGACCTGCGCGTCGATACCTTTCGTTCCGGCGGAAAGGGAGGGCAGAACGTCAATAAAGTGGAGACGGCGGTGCGCATTACGCACTTGCCGACGGGGCTGGCCGTGGCTTGCCAGTCGCAGCGCTCGCAACACCAAAATCGGGCGACGGCCATGACTTTGCTCACCTCCCGCCTGTATGCCTTGAAAGAAGACGAATCCAAAAAAGAAATGGAGCGCTTTTACGGGGAAAAAGGCAGCGTTTCGTGGGGCAATCAGATTCGGAGTTACGTGTTTCAACCGTATCGAATGGTAAAAGACCTTCGGACAGGCATCGAAACCAGCAACGTTCAGAGCGTCATAAACGGCGGGCTGGATTTATTCGTCCACGGATGGCTACGGGCTGGATGCCCAACAAAGCCCTTTGCCGACGCCAGCGACGCCTAAGCAATGACAATGACGATTCTAGATCAAATTGTGGCCGACAAACGAGCCGAAGTTGCCCGGCTTGCCAATCGGGAAGTGACGGCGGAATTGCTCCGAGAGAAAATTGCCGCGCGAGGAGGCGTTCGCCCCTTTCGCGAAGCATTGCTTCATCCTCGCTTCGGCCGTTTGGGACTGATTGCCGAAGTCAAAAAAGCCTCTCCTTCGGCCGGCGTGATCTGCCCGAACTTAGATCCCGCAGGCATGGCAAAAGCATACGAATCAGGCGGCGCCTCTTGCCTGTCCGTCCTCACGGATAGAAAGTATTTTCAAGGGTCTCTCCACGACTTGAAAGCCGTGCGAGAGGCTTCCAAGTTGCCGCTTCTTCGCAAGGATTTTGTGATTGACGCCCGGCAAATTTTGGAAGCCGTGGAGTGGGGCGCCGACGCCGTTCTATTGATTGCCGCGATTTTGAACGACCCAGCGTTAGAGGCACTGCATCAACTGGCCGCAGCGGCGGGCTTGGACGCGTTAGTGGAAGTGCATAACGAGGCAGAACTGGAACGCGCTCTACGCATCGGCGCGGACTTGATCGGCGTCAACAATCGAAACTTGCGAAACTTCGCTGTCGATTTGAAAACCACCGAGAAACTAATGGCTAAACTGGCGACGTTGCCCAACCGCGAGTCGCTGGTTCTGGTGGCCGAAAGCGGCATTCAAACTCGCGAAGACGCGGCTCGCTTGGCCCGTTGCGGAGCGCAGGCGTTGTTGGTAGGAGAGTCGTTGATGCGCTCTGGCGCAATCTCCGTTGCGGAAAACATTGCCCAGCTAATTGAAATTCACGGCTAGCGACAAACAGAATTAGAGTAAAAAGCGACCGCGCCAGATCTCCCATTGCCGAAGCTGCCAAGCAATGGACGACGTTCGCCAACAAATCGCCTTACGCCGCCGCCGATAAACAAGAATAGTCCGACAAAATCAGCCTCCCTCAACCCAAGAAGAAAAGAGCGGAGGAGCAAAGCGACGATTATTAAATCCGCACAACGCAGACATTGCGATCCCCCGCCTTTGACAGCTGCTTCAAAATTATGTTGGACAACCTCTTCGGCAAACCCAACTCCCCCAACAAAGCCACCGGGAAACAATCGGAAGCGTATCCGCCTTCCCTCCGACAGTTTAAGGCAATCGCAGATGCTTTGTTGTATTATATCCACCAACACTAAAAACTTGTTTCCAACAGAACACCATCCCGCTCGGCCAACAACCAAAGAGCGCAGCAAGTCATACACGCCTCATAGCAGACGCCTGCTATGGAGGGAAGAAAGCTCTCCTATAAAACTTGTCGTGTCAACGGCGGTTGCCAGTAGATTTAGATAGTGGACAAAAAGAAACATAAAAGAACAAGATGCAAACTGCCGCCAACCATAGACAAGTGGTAACAACAAGCAAGAGACAAACGGGGAGAAGACTATGCCAGAATCCACCTACTGGAGGAATGTTGCGCCATAGAGAATGCCGGTTGGATTGGCTGGTCGAAGAACGGGAAACTATGTTGGAAACGCTATTTCTAAGACAACGGGGCAGTTCAACTTGCGCCGAACTTATAGCATGCCATTCTGTCGGACAAAGGTAGCCGGGCGCCTTGGGTTGTCCAACGCAGGAGCTTTTTGAAGTGGTTAGAATGCAATAATCCAAACAAGGAGAAATAAAGAAGATATGATGGTATTAGGCTTTTGAGAAGACTACCCCCCGCGTCCAAGCCGATTGAAAAACAAAAAACAGAGTAAAACGCGGATTTTCCGCCTGTTCGCCAGAGCAAAACAAGGAAAAGCGTACGACTTTCCTGCCGAAATTTCATATCTAAACTGTGATATTCAGCAGGGAGACCCGATGTCGAATCACCTCACTGAATATGGGTAAAGCGCAAGGAAAACAAAAAGCAAGTTGGAGCGCAGCGTTTTTTGCATTTTTTTGGCGAGCTTGGGGAAGCGAGCATTTGGCGTTTGGGAGGTGTTGAGGAGATTTGAGAATCGATTGTTTTGGGGAGGTGCGGGGAAAATGGGAAAGCTGACGGATGACGGTTTGTTTTTTGTTTCCAAGCCTTTCGCAACAGCTTAGTGACGGCTCAGGGATGGTTGCGGTGGAATGCAGTCTGGTGTTGACGGCGGATGTTGCTGAGGGAATATCTCGGTGATGAAAACTCTTTTTGTTGCGTTGGTACGGGTTCGGTGGTTTGCGGGTTTTCAGTCTGCGTTTGCAGGGGATTTCTCGGCGTTGGTTGGATGGATTGGAGGGGAAGAAGTGGAATTCAGATGAATAAACAGCGGGTTTTGATTTTATGCACCGGCAATTCGTGTCGCAGTCAGATGGCCGAAGGGTTCTTGCGGCGGGAGGCGGGCGATTTGTTTGAAATTCACAGTGCCGGGTCGAGTCCGGCGGGTTTTGTTCATTCCAAGGCGGTGCAGGTGATGGCGGAGGTCGGGATCGATATTTCCCGGCATATTTCCAAGCATTGGGATGCTTTTCAGGGTTGGGAGATTGGGACGGTGATCACTGTCTGCGGCAAGGCGGATCTGGCGTGTCCGGTCTTTCCTGGGCAAGTGAATCGTTATCATTGGGGCTGTGAGGATCCGGCTAAGGCAACGGGTAGCGAGGCAGAGGTTGCGGCGGTTTTTCGGCGGGCGCGGGATGCGATTGGGTTGGTCTGCGGCGCTTGGGTTGCTGGTTATCGAGAAGGGATGAGGTGTTCGAGCGGCGCTGGTTCTGCGCTTGGCGATTGATTCGCATTGCAAAGAGAAATCGAATTCGGGCTGTCTTTGCGGGTGGTTTGTTTTTTATTTGGCAAGCGGTTTTTTTTCGTGTTTCTCGTCTGGTTTTATGGAGTAGGCAGATTTTGTAGGGATTGACCGGCAAGTGACAGGGCTGATGAGCGGTCGTTTGAAAACACGCGGGCTATTGTTCCCTGATTAGATCCCTGGTTGACTTTGAAACTGCCTGCGATTCGCCATCGGTGACGGACAGCAAAGGATGCCGAAAAAAAACGGTAGAGATATTTGCGCGGCGGGATGGGATCAATTTGAGAGATTCTTGTTGCGAGAGGTTGTTTTTGAAGTATATGGAAGCCGAGAAATGTACGAAAGTTTCCTCCTGCGGATCCGGGAGGGATGAATTGCCAAGTCTCGATCTTCCTATGCCGGCGGGTCAGGAATTGTTTCGTTCCCGGATTCTCTGCGCGTTGTTGTCGCAGATGATGCGGCGTTGTCGGGAGTTGCGACCTTGGTCTCCCGAAGGATTACCGACGGAGGAGGATCGCTGGCCGGCAAAGCGCCACGTTGCGTTTTGTTTGGAGGACGGAGACTCGATTTGACAAGGCGGGCGGCGGCATGAAACATTGAGAGGCGTGATGCGATTTCCTGCGGATTGTTCCCCAGTTGTTTTGCGGCGCGTTGGTTTTACTTTAATTGAATTGCTGGTGGTGATTGCGATCATCGCCATTCTGGCCGGGATGTTGCTGCCGGCTTTGTCTAAGGCGAAAAGCCAAGCCAAAGGAACGCTCTGCGGCAATCATTTGCGCCAGATGTCGTTGGCGACGCGGTTTTACGCGGATGACTTTGACGACCATGTGCCGCCGGTGACGCACGAAGTGGGCAAGTATTGGTTTCATCAGATTGCTCCTTATCTGGGCGATTCGGCTTACAAGGAGAACCCGCACGAGCACGCCGGAGGAGTGATGCGGATTTTGGTTTGCCCGATGACCAAGCCTCTGAAGTTGAATCCGTTACCCGACGATCGTTGGTGGGGAAGCGTGGATAAAACTTGGCGATCGTTGCGATCTGAAGGGAGTTACGGGATGAATCTCTGGCTGGATAATCTCGGGGTTTATCGGAAAGACTTCCCGGCGGATCAGTATTACGGCCGCTTTTCTGAAGCGCCGGCCGACGTGCCTGCTTACGGCGATTCGGTTTGGGTCGGTTCTTGGCCGGACGGCGGCGATCAAGCGCCGCAGGATTTCAAGGGAGCGGGATACGGCAACGGTAGATTTCCCCACATAAAAGGCCGGTTTATGGGAAGGTTTGCTTTGGAGCGTCACGGAAATGGGATTCTGGCGGGCTTTGTGGACGGCCACGTCTCTCGTGTTTCCGTAAAGGGTCTTTGGGCGCTGAATTGGCATCGAGGGAATTTGCCCAACTATAACGTCGAGATTCCCTAACTTGAGATAGCGCGTTCGGAACCGTGGCGGCGAAGTTTGCTGTAACAGACTGGTTTGAACGGGCAAGCGGGCGAGCCGGGAAAATGCCGGCGGCAGTTGCGGCGGATTTTATTCCGGCTTTTCTTTTTTTGATTCGGTTGTATAAAGGGCGGGACATGATTCAGACAAAAGTTTTTTTTGTAGCGAGTTTTCTGGTTTTTTTGGGGGTTGCCGCGCTTGTTCAAGCGAACGAGGCGAATGTTTCGGAAGCGGACAAAGCGAGATTTGCGGCTTTTGAAAAGTTGCTGACCCAAGCCAAGTTAGTGGGGCGATTTACGGTTTCAGGGCAAAGCAGCGGCGCGGGAAAAAAGGAGGAATATACCATATCGAGTGTGAAAAAAATGCCCCAAGGCGATTTTTGGCTCTTCAACGCCCGATTGAAGTACGGCGACACGAATATGACCTTGCCTTTGCCTTTGGAAGTGAAGTGGGCGGGAGAGACGCCGGTGATTACGTTGACGGAAACGACCATTCCCGGTTTAGGCACTTTTAGCGCCCGCGTCGTGATTCACGGCGGACAATACGCCGGCATTTGGAAGCACGGCAAGTATGGCGGCCAGATGTTCGGCGAGATTCAAAAGATGGAAAATCAAAAGACTGAAAAATAGCGCCCAAAAGCTTTTGCCGCCGGCCGTCCTTTTGTCCGTCTTGCGTGATCGGCTCCCTGGCCGGCCAAAATCCGCTGGACGAGCGCTACCCGCTTTTCTTTGATTTTTCTAATGAGCGTCATCTATGTTTTTCCCGGACAAGGATCGCAAAAGCGAGGAATGGGCGACGGGCTGTTTGAGCGGTTTCCGGACGAAGTGGCCGCCGCAGACGAGGTCTTGGGCTATTCCGTTCGGGAATTGTGTCTTCACAACCCGGAAGGACGTTTGGCGGACACAAGGTTCACCCAGCCGGCCTTGTTTGCGGTTTCCGCCTTGGCGTATTTATCCCGGTTGGCAAATAGCGGCGCCAAGCCGGACTTTCTGGCGGGGCATTCTCTTGGAGAATACACGGCGCTCTTTGCCGCCGGCGCCTTTGACTTCAAAACGGGAATTCTCCTGACGCAAAAGCGCGGCGCTCTCATGGGAAAGGTTCAAGGCGGAGGCATGGCGGCGGTTTTGGGGTTGCCGCCGGAAACGGTGCAGTCAGTTTTGGAAAGAGCAGGCTTTGGCGGGATTGAACTGGCCAACCTCAACAGCCCGAAGCAAACGGTGATCTCCGGCAAAAAAGCCGACGTCGCCGCTTGCCGCCCGGCGCTGCAAGCGGCGGGCGGAAAAGTAATTCTGCTGGCGGTTAGCGGCGCCTTCCATTCCCACCAAATGCGCCCGGCGCAAGAGCAATTTGCGGACTGGTTAAGCGGATTCTCCTTCAAGCCGTTGACCATTCCCGTGGTGGCCAACGCCACGGCCCTCCCTTACGCAGGCGAAGAAATTCGGGAAACGCTAGCCCGCCAAATTGCCAACCCGGTGCTTTGGACGGACTCCGTGCGATTTCTTCTGCAGCAACTCAATCCCAAATTTGAAGAAATCGGTCCGGGAAAGGTTCTGACGGGTTTGATCCGCCAGATTCGGTCGGCGCCTTAGTGATTACCTCTAGATATTTGATTCGCGGCTTGCAGAAAAAGGCTTGCCGGCGGCCTTTGACGGCAAAGCAAAGGAGAATTTTCCCAATCTCGAATTTCCCTTTTCTGCGCTCTTCTTACAATCTTAGAGTCCAATAGACGGGATTCGTGGCCAAACAGATTGCCGCTCAAACCATCGGCGGTGAATTTCTGCGCTTTTTAGCGCATTTCATCGTTTTCGGCAAACTTTTCTTAACTTTTTTTCTTTTTTTGTAGATTTCCGCTTGACAAACGGGGGGGGGCACCGTGCATCAAATCGCTTGCAAAATCGGAAAAGAGCGGGCGACAAAAATAACGGACTATTTTTTGTATTATGAACGCACGAAAACGAACTTTTCGCAATCAGTTTGGTTTAGCGGCTTTGATGGCGGCCTATTTGTTGTCTTTCGTTCCTTTGGAACAAAGCCAAGCCCAGCTGATCCTCAACGCCTATCCCAGCCAAGACCACACCAACCAAACTCTTTGGATCTTCTCCGGCTCCTCCACTTCCCGCAGTGCCAGCGCCCAGATCCGAAACCAAGCCTCCTTAAACACCGACAACCAAGACACTTGGCAGATTGACAGCAACGGCGGCAACATCTTCGACGCCAACAAGCCCAGCGATACCAGCTTCCAACTCTCTCCCTTGCTTTCCAGCACTAACTCCAAAGACATTGCTTCGGTGAGAGCCCGAATTCCCGGCGGCGGCAAAACCAACATCACTTTTGTTGCCAACGCCACCAACACGCCCACCCTCACCATCGGCAGCGGCAGCAGCGCCATTTCCCACCTCTTCCTAGACGAAGACAACGCTGGAGTGGCGCATTATGATGATTTTGGCATCCGCGCCAGCGGCGGTTTCAACTACGGCCCGGGGAATTCTGCTTGGATAGGCGCCGGCTTAATCAACAAACCCATTGGCGACTTCTTTACGGGAACCTTCAACAACCGGGCAGATGCTCCCTTCTTTGCGGCAAACAGCGTTGGCTCCGTGCGCGTCATCGTCAATAGCCAGTTCATCCCCGAACCGGAAGAATACGCCCTCATCTTCGGCCTGTTTGCGCTGGGTTTTGTGTTCTTCCATCGTTGGCAAAAGAAACGCCCAGCAACCGCAACTTCGTAGCCTGCCGTGTCAAACCGCCGGGAATCTGCGGCCGGTGACTTTTGATTTTTGTAGCCAGCGGCCGCCTTTGCTTGAAACGAAACTTCGCTTCCCAGTCCCCAAAACGAAGTTTTTTTGTTCCATAAAAAGGGCGATGAATTGGGAATTGCGAGAAATGCGCGCGAGCTGCTGTTGGCTTCTATTGGCAGTTGCTGTTGCGCTGATTGCGGTTGGGAAAATGGTCGGAGTCCGATTTGCTTCCAAAAGTTCTTCATAAGGGGGCGTAAATCTGAACGGCAAAGGCGGTTCTCTTTTCGCAAAAAGGAATGATTAACGCTCATGAAAGTTGAATCTTCCATGTTCTTCAAAATTCTCGTTGCAGTTTGTCTTGAGAGAGGAGTAAACTGAGCGCAAAGGGATGAAAACGGAGATATCAGATTTTTGTAAGGAGTATTCACGGGCCTTGATTCCTGCGGGCGCGGCTTTGGATGCTGTGATCGGCCAGATTGAGCAGGATTCGCAGGAAGACGTGCTTCGGTTGAATTTGGCAGGCTTCAACGAAGTCAAGCACCGTCTCAAATCTTTGATCGACAAAGTGGAGGGGCAACAAGCTTATCTTCTAATTTTCGGACCCCTCAAAAGCGGGAAATCCACCTTGATGAACGCCATCAGCGGCGCCTATGTAAGCGAAGTGACCTCGCTTCCCGCCTATCCGTGCTTGGTCTACGTGCGACACGGGGAAAAATCCGTAATCAAGCTGACCCGCTATAATGGGAGGGAGACCGACACGGACAAGATCGGGATGGAGGTCTTGATCGACGATTCTCATTCCAACTTGGCTGACCGCATCCGAAGAGCCGAAGAGCAGGGAAGGGAATTTGATCCCGGCTTGGACTACCCGGAGGCGATCCGACGAATCGACATCGGGTTGGCGGCAAAAGAATTGAATGAGTCCGGCATTGTGCTGGTGGATACGCCGGGGCTTTACAGCCGCATGAAGTTCGGCTACGACTTGATGACCAGAGAGTTCCGCAACAGCGCGGCCTGCGCGGTCTTCGTCGTGAAAACCGACAACCTGTTCCTGGAACAAGTCTTTCAGGAGTTCAACGACTTGCTGGGGTTGTTCAGCCGCGTCTTTCTGGTTGTCAATATAGACTCCTCCAAGCGAGACTTGCGGCCGGACGGAAGCTTGCAACCGAGCTTGGAAAGCCAGCGCCCGCAAAAAATTATTGACGCCTTTCAATCGCTGACCATGAGCGCGGCACTGCGAAAGGCGTCCCAAGAAGGCCGTCTCAAAATTTACCCCATCGACCTGTTGAACGCGGCCTCGCGACATCTTCAGACCGGCAGCGCGGACAAACAAGATGCCGTCCCCGAAGAGTCCGAAGGCGAGGAACAGGCAGAGACGGGCGATTCCCAGGCGAAAGCCGGAGAGACTTCCGATGTCCCGACGCAAGAGGAAATGTCCGTCCAACCGCCCAAGTCCGAGCGTCCGAATGACTTTGGCGCTTTTTTAGAAGACCTGACGGAATATCTCAACAGTAGCGACTATCTTTTCGATTTGATGAACGACAGCTTCCGGCAAGGAGACGATCTTCGGGACGAAATGTCGCGCCATTGTTCAGATGATTCTGTGGTCCGTTTCCGCGAACAGCAACGGCGCTTGCAAGCGGAAGCCGAGGAAGTGGACCAACAACTGCTGGCAGTGAACAAACTCGCCCAGTTTGATTGGGAAGAGGCTTTTGAAGACACGCACGCAGACGCCCGCCGAGAAGCCTCGCGATTCGCCGAAGAAATCCGAGAAGAACTTCAAAAGTCCCTGCTGGCCGGAATCGACGACTGGTTTGAAACCGACGACTGTCTCGCTGACTTATTCGGCAAAACCTGGCAACGCCAGATGGAAGATCTTCAAAAACAAATCGGCGAAAAAACAGCCGCTTTGGTGAGAAATACACTCGACACCAATTCCGGCGGCGCCCGTCCAGCGCCCGAATTCGTCATCGCGCTGGACCGCGTTCACCTCTCCCTACACGACGTCTACCGCCACTCCATCCAGTCCTTCAGCGCCTCGGCCACGCCAGCGGAAGAATGCGCCATCCAACTGGATGCCGAATCCATCCCCGTCAACAGAACCTTTTGGGATCGGATTCTTTTTCGAAGCCAGGCAAAAGTGCGCCGCCGTCTGCTCGGAACCAATAACGCAAATGCGCTGGCGCCGCAAAAGAAGCGAAAACGTCTCCTGCCCGAAGGCAAGGAGGCACTGGAAAAATGCGCTGAAACCCACCTGAAAAGCATCCTTCCCAGAGTGCCCGCCCGCTCCTCAAAAAACTTTCTGCAAACTTACATCCAGCAGTTCAAAAAGAACTTTGCCCGCCTGCTTCAATCCCGAAAAACAGAACTGGACGCCGCCAAACAGAATCTCGAAGCCCGCATTCAAGCCAACGAACGAATTTCGGAAACTTTTGAGAATCTGGACACTGCAATTTCCGAATTGGAAAACGAAATGACCCTTCTGCGGCACAAGTTTCTGCGCTCCGCCCGTTTGGCCCGAGGGTTTGTAATCAAAAGCCCGGTTGGGGCATTCAGCTTATGGACCCTGCCTTACTGCGGCGGGATCCGATTGACGCCGGAAAAAGTGCTGTCGGCCGAAAAACCGGAAGAACCCGCCCAACCCCTGATCGAAGACAAAGTGGACGCAACTCCTGCTCCTTTCGAAGAAAATTCCGACACAACGCAGGATGATGCTCCGGGGTCCTCCGCTTCAAAAAAGGAACCCACCGAAGAAACAGAAGATGTAACCGATCCGCCGCCCAACGAATCCGCGCCAGCAGATACACCCATCCCGGAAACATCCGCCAGCCAAGAGAACGACCCCATGGCCGCATCTTCCGAACCGCCTTCGTCTCCGACGGCGCCAGAAGAAACACCGCCGACATCGGACGAATCCCCGGACTCCCAGTCCGCCGACGAATCCGAATCCGGTCCGGTGCGAGTCGTCCCGAAGAAAGCAGACGCATAAGGGAGAATGTTCCCGGCCAAGCAACCGCTGGTTTTTTCTTTGAAACTTTTGAACCGGCTTGCCAGCGGTCCCGGAAAAGTTACTTAAACGTCGCCATTTCGTAACATTGCGGTGAGAACCTCCGCGGCGTGGACTTCGAGAATCGCAAGTTTATCCCGCTCAACGGCCTTTCCGCCTCTGATTTATGTTTGGCGGACGGCTGGAACACCGTCGAATGCAAGACAGACCATCGCCTCGTTCATTGGAAAGCCGCTCGCGCTGCGATTACCAAGTTGAAGTCGCAAGGATTTTTCTGCGTCCAAGACGCCTCCGATCCTGATCCGCCAGAGTTCCTTTGGCATCTTCTGACTTTTTGCTACGCCAAGAAAATTTTCGGCTCCAAGAGAATTGTTCGATGGCTACGGAAAGAACATCGGCTTCCCGTAAAGCCAGCCAAACGGTGCCTACTCGCCCAGGATTTGCGCCGCTTTCGCCGAAACAATCGAAAAATCCTGATGCTTTCCCTAGAAGAATTCTTCAAAAACCAGATTTGTCCGGAAGCAAGAGACAAACGCGCCGACAAAACCGAAACCATCCGTGAACTCGCCGAGCAATGCGTCCTCTCTGCAATTCGATGGGACGTCGGCGAACTCGACGGCTAAATCATCCTTGGATCGCCGCGGCGCTTTTGTCGCAACCCCCCGGTTTGCATCCTCTCTCAGAATTCCAAAACGCGACTTCACCCGTGAAGAGCTTACTGATTGGAAGGCCTCGCCACCAAACCGGTCCAACTTTTTCCGTAAAACAGGATAGCGCGATTTCCTGTAGAGATCATTTGCGTCAAACGGTGGCAACGGCAAACCAAAAGTCAACAGGAATCCTATCCCTGTTGACATTCATCCAACCAGTGACAAGCGCAAAACAAAAACGAAGACACTTCAGAATTACCGCCCATAAAAGTCCTCATATAATTCGCGGCAAAATCACTCTCGCCTTTGCCAAACAAAACAAAGCAAAATTCAAAACCCCCGCAGGTTGACAAGCGCCAAACAAAGACCATTCGGAGTCACTTCGATGGCAAAAAGACAAAACAATTCAAAAGCCCCAGTTTCCCGACGGTTTGAAAAATGCAAACGATAAGCGAATATGCGCTTCGGATTTACTGTCCGCTAATAAGGCCTCGTTAATTCGCGGCGGGACATAAAAACCCCGGCAATGAGAATTGCCCGGGAACTTTTCCGATTTTGTTTTGCAGGCTGAAAGCAAGAAAACTGACGTGGAACCCGACGGTTGAAAATTGCTCGATACTTTTAGTGGGCGTAGAAAAACCCCGTCAATGAAGGTTGCCGAGGCACGATGGATGATCGAAGAGCGTTTTGGTCACGAGCTATTAGCGAGCGGCTGCTTCCAGTTAGCAAAGGGCTTCTTGCCGTCGCCATTCTTCCTCGCTGAGATGAGGTGGACGGGGGGAGGGGGGGCTGAGATTTCTACCCACTCGCCTTCAGCGGAAATGACGGGCTTGTCGTTGACTGCCAACACATTTCCGTCAATGACACTCATTATGCGATTCTCACGTTCTTTAGCTTCAGTTTTCAACCAACGCCTATCCCATTCTTCATAGGCTTTTTGCCAACCGGGGATAATCACCAAAGGCGAGTCAGGATCGTCTTAATAGGTAAAGACCAGCTTAGGAATTTCATTCATCCCTTGAATCTCATTGACGATCCGATCCCGAATAGCCATAGCTTCCTGCATAAACTCCAGATCCGGCCACTCTCTTTCCGCATGCAAATAATACACGATCCCCCCTCGTAGTGTACTTCTACTTGTTCAGCATTCGTGCAGTATCTTCCTATTCGGTAGCTGTACGCCCTGCTGATTTCGTCGGGATCTTTTTGCGAATACTGGTGATACATCCACAAGCAATTGAGAATATTTCCAGCAACCACCGGATTATTCCCTCGTCCATGTCATTCCAGAATGTAATCGAGTTGCTCAAACCACCCCGAGAATCTCGCTTCGTTCTGAAAGAAGGTTTTTAGAAAACCATGGTTACTAGCCGGCAGATCAGCACACCTATGAACGCTAATCGTTTCTTCGGTCATCACCACGTCTGGATCGGTTGTCGGTTGGTAAGGAAAGTTTGCCTTCCAATTCGCCAGCCTCTCCGCCTCTTTTTGATCCTTTGCTGTGTCTTCTTCTATTCCTCCTCTTCTACTTCTTCTGGGGCCAGAAAATCGTAGATCATCAGCCATTCATAGAAGAAGCGTCGTCCCCCGGATTTTCCTTGTCGCAGAGAATCGCGTCCAACTTGCGATGCTAAATGTCTTCGTAGTTATCGGGCGGATCGTATCCTCTATGATCCAAAAGAAAAGTAAAGAAAGGAGTCAGAATGAAAATCTCGATCACAAACGTCCCAAAAACCCCTCGCTGAGAAACAATCTTGTTTATCATTTGCGAGCCTCTTTGATTAGTGATTTTCAACTCTTTGAGCCTGATAAAGGACATTTAACGGAGCAGATTCCACTAGACATCATATAGTTGAAAACTGGTATGCCGTCCTGATTATCGATCCTCACCATCTTTCCAGACCCAATCGTTATTCCTCTTTTTTCCAATACAACGTGCTTTTGTTTTTGTACATTGTTTAGCGGTCCAATCGGGTATTTTCGGGGACTATATCCACAGTTTTGTAATTATTGACAGCGGCACTCATTTTTTTCGTTTTTATTAGCGGTTTTTCCCGTTTCTTGTATGTAAAATTCCCGGCACCTCCTCTGTAGCGCATATCGCTAAGATAGGCGTAGACCTCAGGCCAGTAGTATTTGCTACCACTCTTGATTACAGCTACTAATTCATCGTCTCTATTGTTTTCGTCACCATCGGAATTGAACGCATGGGTTAGATCGACACCCTCAATATGTCCGTAAGAAATTACGTACCCCCCTCAATAATGTTCAGTGTTGGTTGGACGGTGTTCAGCTACTTCATCGTCCCATGTGTAGTACTTTACAAAGAGGTTATGGTACGAATAATCCTCCCTCAGCGAATAACTTATGGGTACCAACTTGCTTTGAATTTCTATCATTGAACCGATCACCGATGAACCACCCATATTCGGTGACTACATAATAATCAACAACAAGATCTGTAATGGCGACGACTGTCCCTTTGGGTACGCTCAATTGTTTCTTTTTCCATTTAATACCATCCCGGACTGCGTTGACAGCAACACCGAGTGCAATCCCTATTCCCACGTAAAGAATTGCTCCGGCTATGTGAGCAAATTGAGGTTCTACGGTATCGTCTGATGGCGGGGAGGCGGCGTTTATTCGTTGCCCTTGAAAAGCAGGAGGAGAGGCGCGGCAAAGATGACGTCGTAGAGAGTTCTGATGGCAGTGGTTTGGGAGACTTTCCCGATGCGGACGTCATCCTTGCGCGCCGATTGGGGAAAGATGTTTGCGACGAAGGAAACAACGCCTTTGGCCACGCGCGCCAAAAGCCCGGCGGTTGAGTGGCTAGTTTTCATAGGTTTCTGCATCTCTAAATTGTTGGGATTCATGATTTTGTTGGGACGATTTTTAACCGATTTGGTGAAACCTTCAAGCCATTTCAACAATAATGATATATTTATCATGACGAATTGCGTATCTGATCTGTTTTGTATTCTCCGGTTTAGCCGACGTCTTTGGGAAAACTGCTCCCGCGCCAGGCCGATAGAACAATCCAGCAAGGCAATTGCGAAATTTTTCCTGCTTGTTTGCCGAAGCCAACAGGGAAAAGCATATTACAACTCTCCCGAAACACCGTCATAAACTTTGCTATTCAACGAGAGATCCGAATCAAACGAACCACCTGCTGGATTGTTCTGAAGGCAAGAAATCACAAAACAATCCAGAGCGCGATGTTTTTCAATTTTTCTAGTTTTTAAGGGGTTTGAGAAAGCGAGCATTTTTCATCTTTTTTCGATTTTTTTGGCAGGTTTGGGAACGCGCATGTTTGGCGTTGGGGAGGCATTGAGGAGATTGGAGAAATCGATTGTTTTTGAGAGGCTTGGGGAGAATAGGAAAGTGGGCGGGAGGACGGTTTGTTTTTTTGGTTTCCAAGCGTTCGGCAACGGATTAGCATCCTATTCGTGTTGGTTGGGATGCGTTGATGGTTGGCGGACAAATAAGCGAGAAAATGAGGAACGCGCCAGCGCTTTGGGAACATTGGCAGTGGATGTCAAATCCCTTTCGTTCATCAAATTTCGAACTCGACTTGCCGGACAGATATTGCCCATTGCTTGACTGTTCCCTCAATGAAAATCCTGCGCGGACCGCTGCTCCTTTTAGAAATGTCGGCTTTTGTAGGCGAGTTGATGGCGGAAAGTTCATTTCTGCTTTGCGCTTTGCGCTGGTTGTACGCAAGCTGTGGCCCGGCTTTTTCAATGGTATCCAATGGTGTTTTTCAGTTGCAAAAATGGAATTCTGGCGCTCGGACTTTTCGCCTCCGGCTTTGCCAGCCTCGGCTATCAAATGGTTTGGACGAGGCAACTCAGCGCTTTGTTTGGCCTAGAAGCGCCGGCGATTTTGGCGATAGTGGCCGCTTATATGGGTGGATTGACGGCGGGCGCGCTCTTCGCCGAAAGCGTCGTTCTTCGACGGCTGTCTCCCATTGGTCGGTTCGCTTTTTTGGAGTGGCTCATCGGCCTTTGGGGATTAATTTTCTACTTCGGACTGCCGCTTTTGGAGCGCATTCCCGGCTTGGCCGGAACGGGAGTAAGTTTGACTGCAATGCTGGGTTTTTTTGCCGCCATTTTCGCCGCGCTGCTTCCTGCCACTTTGGCGATGGGCGCCGCTCTTCCCGTTGCCGAAAGAGTTTGGAGGCGCGCCAAGCCGGGCAAAGAGCGCGTCGGTTGGATTTACGGAGTTCACACTGCAGGCGCCGCGTTCGGAGCGTTGTCGACCGCGTTCTTTCTCATTCCCGAATTCGGACTCAAGGCTTCGCTCGGTTTCCTGTGCGGGCTGAGCTTTCTCATCGCAATCGGCATTTTTACGCTGCGAAGACAGTTTCCGCCGGCCAGTGAGTCTCCCGCCCCAAAAAGCGCCGAAGCGCCTTTGCCCCAGCGGACGTTTTTCACCGCGTTTGGGCTGGGATTCCTCGGCATTGCCTACCAACTGCTCTGCGTTCGGGTTCTTTCGCAGACGCTGGAGAATACGGTTTATACTTACGCGTCGATTCTGTCGGTCTATCTGGCCGGCGCTTCTTTGGGCGCCTTGCTTTGGCAACGTCTCGCCAATCGGAATCCAAGAGCGGTTGGAGCGGCAAAGGAGGGGCGACGAAGCGAACTTTTCCAGCACGGATTGCTGGTGACGGCGTTCTTGATTTTGATTAGCCTGCATGCGATGGCTTGGGTTCCAGCGTGGCACGATGTTCTTTGGCCGGGAACAATCCGCGGTCGGTCGGGACTTTTGATTGTGGAAGTGTTGGTTTCTGTGCTGGTTTTATTTCTCCCGGCGGCGGCGATGGGGGGACTTTTGTCGCATCTGCTTCAAACCAGCGTCCGTCCCCGAAAAGGGATCGGCGCAACATTGAGCGGAAATCTTCTCGGCGCTTCGCTGGCTCCGGCAGTCTTTGTCGCATTGCTTCCCGCCTTGGGCGCCCAGCGGTTTCTGATTCTCATCTCTCTGGCTTATGCGGGATTGATTCCGCCGCGCGGCCTCAAGGCGCGTTGGTTGGGGATAGCAGTGCTGGGGCTGGGGCTAGCCGTAGCGCCCGGCTCGGCCAAAGTGCTTGGCTTGTCAACAAAAGAAGGACGCCTAACAATTCTTCGAGAAGGCGTTTCGGCGCTGGTCTCCGTGACGACGGACGCCGACGGCCACAAAACTCTTCAGGTGAACCGCCGCTTTCAAATGGGAGGCACGCGCGCCATTGCGGACGAACGGAGGCAAGCCCATTTGCCGCTTCTGCTGCATCCTCGACCGGAAAGAGCGTTGCTTCTCGGCGTTGGGACAGGCATCACTCTCGGCGCCGTCGTTGAGCATCCTCAATTGCAGGCCGACGCCGTCGAACTGCTTGCGGAAATCCTCCAAACCCTCCCCGAATTTGCGCCTCACAACCATTTTCCCTATCCGCCCGGCTCAATCGCCCTGCATCATGCGGACGCCCGGCGCTTTGTTCGCCGTTCTGGAAACTTCTACGACGTCATCATCGCCGACGTCTTCCATCCCGCGCGGGACGGAGCGGGACTGCTTTACACAACGGAACATTATCAAAACGTCCGCGATCGATTGGCGAATGGCGGCATTTTCTGCCAATGGCTTCCGCTCCGCCAACTGGATGAAACCACCTTGAAGGCAATCATCCGCACCTTCAACGCCGTGTTTCCACATTCCAGCGCCTGGCTTCTGCGCGACACCGTCGCTGTTCCAGTCATCGGCCTCATCGGCGCCAACCTTCCCCTCCCAATCTCTTCGGCGCGCTTGACCAAAGCCCTCCAAAACCCAACTCTTCGGCGCGCCCTTCAAGAATGCCGCCTGCACTCCGCCGAGCGAATCCTCGGAAGCCATCTAGCCAAACGAAACACTCTCGAACAATTTTCCCAATCCGCTCCTTTGAACACCGACGACAATCAATACGTGGCCAGCCAAGCGCCGCTAATCCGCCTCGGCAATCCCGCACCAATCCTAAAAACAATCCTCCGCCTCCAAGCGCAAACCGCCTCTTCGTTGGCAGACGACCTGCCTCCGGGAAATCTCCGCCAAAAAATGCAAGCATGGTTTCCCTCGCGCAACCTTTACCTGCTGGGGCTTGCCGACGAATGGGCGGGCAACCGAACCGAAGCCGTTCACCAATTCCTCCAAAGCCTATCCATCAACAAAGACTTCACCGCAAGCTACGCCAAATGCATCACCCTCGCCTCGCAAAGCCGGCAAAGCAATCCCGACTTTTCCCGTTGGCTTCTGTCGCAGCTGTCCCGCCTCAAACCCGAAGAACCTCTTGCCCCAAAAATGCTGGAACGCCTGCGCGAGTAACCGGAATCAGCGGCTAGCAAGCCAAAGTGGCGAGCGAACGCACTGCGAAATTCACCCAAACCGCAAACCAACCAAAAAAAACAGACCAAACAGACTCACAAAGCCATCCCGACAACAAAACAGCCAGAAATCCGCCATCTCTTCCCGAATTCCCCCATTTTGTAATTCCTAATTCGCCAGAGAAAAAAAGCTTGCGCCCGCCTTTGCCTCTCCCGCAAAATCCCTCCCCAACAGCATGAAACCAGAAAAAAGTCTTGACATGATGAGAACTCCCATACGCTCCAATAATCGATCCAACGATCCAACGATCCAACGATCCAACGATCCAACGATCCAACGATCCAACGATCCAACGATCCAACGATCCAACGGTTTTACTCTCATTGAATTGTTGGTGGTCATTGCCATCATCGCCATCTTGGCCGGCATGTTGTTGCCGGCTCTCTCCAAAGCCAAACAAAAGGCCACCGGCGCCGCCTGCCTCAACAACCAAAAACAACTCGCCTTAGGCTTCTTCATGTACGCCGGCGACAACGAAGAGGAAATGATTACTGCCGCAGGCAATCCCGGCGGCGGCTTCTGGCCGGGACCTTACACCGATAACGGAACTCATGTCCCGCCCGGAGGTGCGCAATGGCCTAGTGGAACAACGAAAACTGATGCCGAGCGATACGTCGAAAACGGCTTGAAGAGAGGTCTCTTGTGGGACTATGTGAGCGCCGCCGGCGCTTATCATTGTCCCGGCGATTTGCGCACCAGAAATCTCCAGATCAATCAGGGCTGGGCTTACGACAGCTATTCCAAAGCCAACGGCATGCACGGCGGAGATAACTGGGGCACCTACGCTCACAAGAAGTTAACGACTGTTCAAGGCCCCGCCGAAGCGATGGTCTTTATTGAAGAAACCGACCCGCGCAAATACAACTGGGGCACTTGGGTCATTCACGGCCAAATTAACAATCCCGGCTGGGTAGATCCCTTCGCCATCTTCCACGGCAACGTCAGCAGTTTTTCCTTTGCCGACGGCCACGCCGAACATCATAGTTGGAGCGATAAGGAAACCATTGAAGCCGCCCGCAAATCCGCTCAAGGAACCGGAAGCTTCTCCTGGGGGTCCAGAGGACGTCACAATTTCGACAATCCCGATTTTGTTTGGGTTTGGAACAACTACAAACACCGAGATTGGCAACCCGCTCCCACTCAATAGCCTTTCTTGAAAACTTGAAAAACCTTCCAATCTTCCATTTTGAGCAGCGCGGCTCGTCTCAAAAAGCGGGCCGCTTTTGTTTGGCCGGGAACAAAGTTTTGGATCTTGGCAAGATTGGGCGGCCAAAATGTGGCTTTTCGTCCAAAGCAGCCGCCTTTGTTTTGCGGAGGCAAAATTAGGATGGGGGGAAGTTGGGGCTTGGCGAAAAGAGCAATCCATGCGGATTTTTTCGTTTCCATCTTTTCCCATTCCGTCCTTGTCTTTTCCTCTTCGCTTTTTGCTGGATTGCTCAAACTCGGCCAAGGATGAGTTTTACGGGAATTTCAGCGGACAGCCCTTGCCTTCCACGAAATAAACATCATAGCCCAGTGCGATAAAAGAGGAAAAAAAAGAGGAAATTTTGTGAGAAAAACAGCTGGCTTTTGCCGAAAGAATGAGATGAAATGCTGGTGCTGTTTGCGGTTTTTGCCAGCGGTTTCTCATGGTAGTTCTTTACTATTGTGTTTTATTTCCGTAGTAAGTTAGCATTCTTTGAGATGCTTCGCCTGTCGGTTCGCCGGCAGGTCTTTTTTTTTGAGAGGGGCGGAAACAAAGGGCTTTTTTTCATTCTGCGATGAAGGAAAAAATCTTTTTGCTAACACTTGAAAAGTGAATTCCAATCCCCGCCGCCAATTTGGAAATTGGAAAAACCGCTTCGGTTGGCGTTGACCTTGTAAGATGGCGAGGATTTGCTTTTTCCTTGGGATATTTTGCGTGGATGAAAATTACGGGTTATGGGAGCAGTTTTTGGGAACGAACCCAAGAGATTGCGGATTCTAGGTTGGTGACTTTGCCGTCGAGTTGGGCTTCGAAGACTTGGGCGAGTATTTTGCCCATAGCGGGGCCGGGCGGAACGCCGAGCCGAAGGAGGTCTCTGCCTTGGAGGATTTTTTGAGGGGCGGATTGGCGGAGACGAAGGGCGGAGGCTCTGGACTGCAGTTGGCGGATGGATTGGGGAAGAATTTTGGGTTTGGGAGGGCGTCCGAAGCTGTCTGCGGTCATCACGAGGCAGAGGCCTTCGATGGTTTCCGGTTGCAATCGGTGAGCGAGCCGGCGGACGGCTCTGTCGGTGGGTTCGTGGAGGCGGATCATGTGGTTGGCTACGAGGGGGGCGACGCGGGCGCGGATGGCATTGGAGGCGCCTAGTCGTTGGAGAAAGCTTTCCGCCAAGGAAACGCTGTTCCGTTCGTGTCCGGGGGCGACGATGCGAGGTTTTCCGTCGCGCAAAACTTCGGCGGTTGTGGAAGCTTTGCCAAGGTCGTGGAGCAGGACGGCGAGCATGTAGGCGGCGCGGTCGGTAAAGGGCTTTTGTCGCCAATCCGTCAAATTTGCCAAAGAGTCGCAGCAGTGGCAGGTGTGGCGGAAAACATCGCCTTCGGGATGCCATTCGGGGTCTTGGGGAACGCCAACGATTGCTTGGAGTTCGGGGAAGTGTTGAATCCAGCCGCTTTGGAGCAAGAAGCGCAGGCCGGCGGAGGGCCGGCGGCTGTTAGCGGCCCATTTGAGCCATTCTTCGCAGACTCGTTCTTTGGCCAGCTCGGCAAAGCTGGGGGACATTTTCCGGCTGAGGCGAATGAGTTCGGGGTCGGGATGGAAGTCGAAGCGGGAGAGGAACTGCACGGCTCGGAGAACTCGGAGCGGGTCTTCGGCAAAGGCCTTTGGGGCAACCATTCGGAGTCGTTTTTGGGAAAGGTCTTTCAGTCCGCCGACGCAATCGATTACTTGCCGTTGCCGAGGATCGTAAAAGAGGGCGTTGACGGTGAAGTCTCGGCGAGCGGCGGCTTCGCGGCGGGTCATTTCGGGGCGGCAGTGAACGGAGAAACCGCGATGGCCGGGGCTTGTTTTGGAATCTTCGCGCGGCAAGGCAAAGTCTATCGTGTCGCATCCCGGCATCGTTAGTTTGATGGTTCCGAAGGATTTGCCGACTTGGTCGACTCTTCCCCAGCGGGACAGCGCGGCGGAAAGTTGCGGCCAAGAGACGCCGAATACTTCGACGTCGATGTCTTTGGAGCGGGTTTCTCCCAGCAAGGCGTCGCGGACAAAGCCTCCCACCGCGTAGGATTCGGCGACAGCGGCTTCTTTTTGCAATAGACGAAGCAAGGCCGGAGGCAAAAGCGGATTGAAGTTGTGTGTTTGAATGATTTCCATCATCCGCAAGGCGGGAGGTTGGAAGAGTTTGGCGGAAGATTGCCGGCGCCGACGGGAGAGTGTTCGCAGGCTTTTGTTTTGCGGGGAGAACTGGGCGCAGTCTTCCTCCAGCGGCGATGCACCCAAAACCAATTGGCGGGATCGCGGCGCACGGCTTCCGTCAGCGCGTTTTGCACGTTTTGGATAATGTCGCCGACGGGGCGCGCTTGGTTTCCGTTGTAAAGCGGGATGGCTTTTCCGATCTCGATGCGCCATTGCGCCAAGCCGGTTCGGTAGCAGATCGCCGTGCGCAGGTCTGCTCGATAGCGCAAAGCCAAGACTGCCGGCGCCTTTGTGGCCAAGCAGGTCAGTCCCAAAAACTCTGCCTCCGCGCCGCCTCCGGCGTGATGATCCGCCAACAGTCCCAACACCATCCCCCCGCGTTGTAGCGATTTTTTCAACGCCTCCGCTTCTCTCCGCCGCTCAAAAAAGCGAGTTCCCGACTGCCGGCGCAGGGTTTCCATGATTCGGTTGGCCGCCGAGTTTTTGAGCGCCCGATAGGTGGCGGCGGTGTTGGAAAGCCCGATCAATTGGCCGAGCCGGGCATAGAGTTCGAAGTTGCCAAAATGTCCAATCGCCACGATTTGGTTCTTTGCCCGACGGTTTGCCTGCCGAAGTTGCTCGCTGCCAACGCAATGAACGTGAAGTTTCAGCTGTTCGCCGCTCATGCGGACGGACTTGACGGCGCAACAATAGCTTTCGCCCAGGCGTTGAAAGTTCTCTTTGGCGACGGCGGCGATTTTTCTTCGCTCCCATTCGCGGCCAAAAACACAGCGGAGATTGTGAACGGCTCGCCGCCGCCGCCGAATGTCCGCGCAGTAAGCCGCAAAACCCAAAAAGCGTCCCAAACGAGCGGCGGCTTTCAAAGGCAGGTTTTGAACAAGCAGAACGGCTGTTTTCAAAACCGCATATTCCACTGACGGAATCATTTTAGCGGAAACAAATCTTGCCGACGCAGTCGTGAAAATCTTTGGCGCCTTTGACGATTTTGATTTCGACTCGCATGAAGAAAATCGGCAAGTCGCGGCGATCCAGTTTGGGAAATCGGACGGCGTCCTTTTGGGTGGTGATGATCATCTCGGCGCGCCGCTTGACACTTCGGTTGATCACGTCCAGCACTTCTTGCTGGGTGTAGCGGTGATGGTCGGCAAAACGGCGTTGGTAGACCAGTTGATTGCCCAAATCAATCAAACTGCGCTCAAAACTTTCCGGCTGGGCAATCCCGCTGAGCGTGGCCAGACGGCGCCCCCGAATTGCTTCCAAGTCGCCTTTTTCTCCAGTGAAAACGTTTTCAAAGTAAAGTGGATGGTGAACGCACTCGACGATTCTCGCCTTGGGGTTGTGTTTGCTGATGCGTTCCCGAAGAGCGGAGGTATTTCCATTGCTTTTGGTGATGAAAATGGTTTCGGCTCGCTTCAAGTGGGAAGGCGGTTCCCGCAAAATGCCGCGAGGCAAAAGACAGCCGTTTCCAAATGGTTTTTGGTAATCAATAAGCACCACGTCGTGCCGCCGGCCGCGAAGTTTCCAATACTGAAACCCATCGTCCAAAATCAGCGTATCGCATCCAAAACGTTGAATGGCAAAGCGCCCGCTCTTGACCCGATCCTTGTCCACCAGCACAACCACGTCTTTCAGATTCGAGGCCAACATATACGGCTCATCCCCCGCCATATCAGAATCCAAAAGCAGCGAATTTCCATCTGACACCACCCGCGGCAGAGCGGCATTGTTCCGAAAGAGAAGGCCGTCAATCAGCCGCCGATAAAACGGCTCCGGCCGAGAACGATACCCGCGGGAAAGAATCGCCACTCTTCGCCCCGCATTTTGCAACTCCCGCGCAAATCTCTCGACTACCGGAGTTTTGCCAGTGCCGCCCACCGTCAAATTCCCAATCGCAATCACTTGAACACCCAAAGTGAAATCCCGGAAAATGCGGAAGTTGTAGAGAAAAAGCCGAACTTTAACCACCGCTTGAAAAACCAAAGAAAGACCGAACAACCCCGACCGAACAGCGGCGGCCCGCTTGCTCTTCCGGTGCCCTTCAATCACTTCAATCACCAAAGTCTCCAACGACTCGGTCCACAAGCGCAACCATTCACGCATCGGCGAAAGTTTGCCCTTCCTTCCCCGCAAGCGCAAGCAAAGGCTTGCCGCCCGGCAAGGGAACGATTCCCAGCCCCAACCAAGCCGACGCCAAAACCGCCGCAATCTTCAGTTGACAACTTCTCCGCTTTTCCCTACCTTCCTTCCCAAGTCCGCAAGAGCGGCCGTTTTTGACGCGCCGTTTGCCCGGGAAGAAACCAGAGAGGATAAGATACAGATTGTGACAGAGATACGACTAAGAAAGGGAGAACCCGTTGAAAGAGCGCTGCGGCGCCTAAAAAAGAGAATCGACCGCGAAGGAACATTGAGAGAAGCGCGCAACCACCGCCACTTCGAAAAACCTAGCGAAAAGAAACGGCGCAAAATGAAAATCGCCAAATTCTCGGCAATGCTCAGCGCTCGCTACGCCGATCTCTAAAAACGTTGCTTGCCCACCAAGCCGGGAAGACAAACCGTCTTTCCGGCTTTCTTTTTTTGCCGCTTGGGAGTTCCAACAAACCAATTGCCGCCGAGCCAATTCGTTATTTTTCCAGCAACTCAAAATAATGGGCAAAGAAAGCGCCGAGCAAAGCGGTTATCACGATGGCCGCCATTATCAAAAACCAGTTCTTTGCCTTTTCCAAACGATCCAATCGAACATTCACTCCAGCCTTCCCATTGCCGCGAAGAAACTTGTCTAATTCGCTTAAACCAAGCTCTAATTTGTCCATATGCTTTTCGGACTGTTTGAAGCGTTCTTCGATAACCGTTTCCAAGCCGTCAATCCTCGTATCCAATTTGCCAACCTCCGTCTCCAATCCGCCAATCCTCGTCTCGACTTGGCCAATCCTTGTCTCCAATTTGCCAACCTCTGTCTCCAATTTGCCAACCTCCGTCTCCAATCCGCCAATCCTCGTCTCGACTTGGCCAATCCTTGTCTCCAATTTGCCAAAGCCTTTTTCCAATCCGCCAATTTTATCCAGACATTCGGTCATGTTTCCATTGTTCATCTTTGCTCTCCTCTTCGTTTGCTTGATAGCCTTCGCTAAAATTCCTCGTCCAAAAAGCGCAGTTTCCCGTTCCAAGCCCGCCTGATTTCAAAAATGTAGCCAAATTTCTCGATCCGTCAAGCCTAATTTTCTGAAAACAGCCATTCGCTTTTCCCGCAAGTTTTATTTCCTCTCACTCCCCATTCGTAATTTCTAATTCTTAATCCTCTTCTTTCGCATCGGCGAATTGGCTGTCGCCTTTGCCGAAGATTTGGGGTTTTGAGTAGATTGAGCCTTTTTCTTGAGCTTCCATCGACGATTGACTTCATAGTTCTTTTTGCGAATCGCCTCCTTTTCTTCCGGAGAAAGATTATGAAATCGTTCTCTGCGCCGAGCATTTATCATCTCACGGTTCTCGTAATAGTAGTTCATCCACCACTTATTCTTCCGCCGGCGTTGTTTCGCGCGAGCCTCAGGAGACATATTCGCCTGATGTTGCTTATGATATTCCCTTCGGCGAGCTCGGCAATCAGCGCACTTGCTGTTGTATCGCTCGCATACGTCGCACATCGTCCGCCGATGTTTTTTCCTCTCATTGTTCTTACTCATCATTGATATTCATGATACGATTTTCCTCTGACGTGGGGTTCGCGGTGGAGCAATTGGCGCAGGCGGTTCAAGCGGCGGAGTCCAAATAACGACTTAGTCTCGCCCGACAATCCCTTCGCCCGCTTCATTACTTTGGAAACGCAAGCATCCCATAATGGTCTGGGATTCAAGCAAGCCAGCCTGACGCCGGACGGCAAGTTCTCTCCCGACGAGTCTTGGCCAAAAACAAAGTCGTGCGCGGATTGGCCGGTGAGCCAGTTCTCTGGTTTTGGTTGGGGATGGCGGGGGGAGTGAATGCGGTTCCAAGCATCGCCGTCGCGATATTGCGGAACGAGAATGTTTTTAGTCGCTTCCCAACAAGCCAACAATTCCCCCCTCAGCTCTTCATTATTAATCACCTCCGGCACCCGAATGTTGGCTAAACCAGCGGGACGGTAAATGGGATAATGCAAAGTTTTTCCCATGTTTCTCAGTATTTGCAATCGGCCAACGGTGGAGTTGAGGAACACGGCCAACGCCTTCGCTTGATCGGCAGTCAAGTTTTGAACCGTCAAAAATGCATATCCAAAGTATTTTTTATCGGCGGCCACGGCCACGAGACGCCCCGCATCATTTTGCTGTCCTTCTGTTATCAACAATCGACCTGTTTTTGCAATGAGTTTGGCGGTTTCATTGGCGTCTCTCTTCTTATGAACCCACCATTTGTCGGGTTGGCTTTGGATGGTGGTTTGGCCGTCCATTCCTTTGGTATCCAAAACTGGGAAACTGCCGGGAAAGTTTGGCTCAATGCGTTCGTAATTTCCGCTCAAATATCTGCTGGTTTGTTCAGGTGTCAAACCTAATTCGCTGAGGGTTTTCAATTCCTTACATTCGGCGAATTCGGCGGCGGCGGCGGCCAGTTCGGGGCTGCGCCAAATGGCCGCCGTCCAATCGCCTTTTTGAATGCGCTCGCTCGGCCAAAAAGAGACTTCGCCCCAGTCTTTGGGAATTTCGCCTTCTTTGGTTTGGTCCAAACATTGAGAGAGAGAGTGTCGTTGTTCTTCGTTTTGGGGAAAGCGGTCCAGGTTGATGATGCGAGTCGACGGTTTTTGAACAGTACTACAGTAACGTTGCAGGATTAGGATGCTTTCGTTGATTCCCACATCTTGAGAGAGATTGGGATCGCTTGGATTATGAGTGGTGAAAATGGTGTGAACGTGAAATCGTTTGGCAAAGATGGCTCGTTTCTCACGGGACGAAGGATTCGTCAATGCGATGGTTGGCGAAAACATGGTAAAAACGCCGTTTTCTCGAATGACTTTGTCAGGCAACATTTCAAAGAGAGCGCCGATGCTGTTTTTGTGAACGACTTTTTCTAATTCAGGATCGTGTTCAGTAAAAATTTGTTCTAATTCATTGACTCGTTGTTGCAGCGCTTTTTTCAAATGGTCGTGAAACTTTTCGCCCATTTTGACGCGGTTCGTGAACGGCGGGTTGGCGATGACGATGCCGGCGCCGAGAGCGTCTTGGACTGCTTCATTCATTTCGGGGTCGCGGGCTTGAGGGTCGGCCGTTTTTCCGGAATCTTGGCCGGCGTCTTTGCTTTTCTTTTTCCTCGCATCTTTGCCGGCGTCTTTGCCGGCGTCTTTGCCTGCGATGCTATCGCCCCAGATATTGGTCTCGTTCAACGAGTCGTCGGGGAGTCCTAAGTTATGGCTTTGGACGATGGCTTTTTGCGAGAGCAGTTCCAGCGTGCCGGCTTTGACCGAGCCGTCTGGTTGCGGGCCGTAGGGCATCAGGTGCAGATGCATCTTTTGATAGTCTAACTGCGGATGTCCAATGCATAACTGCGCCGCCGCCAACTGCAAAGAAACGGGATTGATATCCATTCCAATCAAGGTGTTTTCCACCGCCAACTTATGCAACTCGGCCACGCGGGCTTCGCGCAGTTCTAACTCGGCGGCTTGCATTTCGTCCAGTTCGGCGGTGATTTCGTCTTCAGATTTATTCAAAGCGGCTAACTCGGCGCGGCGAGCGGCCAGTTTGGCGGCGGTTTGGCGGTCGAATTGCTGTCGGGCGCGTCGTTTGAACTCGGCCAGCATCGCCGCTAACAATGTTCCACTGCCCACTGCGGGATCCAACACTTTCAAACCTAACCACGTCTTCGTGGAAGTCCAGTTGACTTTTTGGTCTTCATTGAAGGCGAGGTGTTTTGGCGGGTTTTCTTCCAAAACATCCACCGTCAAGCGCGCCGCAATGTCGGCGGCAATCGGGCGAGTAAAATAAGCGCCGTCGCTGGCTTGATTGCCCATGACTTTGTTGAAGAGAGGGCCGGCGTGGTCGGCGCCCATATTGGCGTAGGTGTCGGCGATGCGCTCCGCTTCGGAGGCCAAGTGACGTAGGGCGCGTTCCAATCCCGCCAGCTTGCCGGTGTCTTCGATGGCGTCAATGGCATTGATGGCCGGTTTGATTACGGGTAGGAAATCGTGCGCGATGATGTCGCGCCACTGGCGGAGGATGATGCGGATGGGGTTGGTGTGATTTTTGATTTCGCTGAGGCTGATGATTTGTTTGAGGATTAATTTTCCGTCGACAATTCGTTGGTGGAGCATAGCGGCATTCATCATGAGAAGGGCGGCGATGGTGCAGCCATCGGCTTGTTTTTTGCGTTTTTCTTCTTTGATGTTGTCCAGTTCAAAGTGGCGGTCGAGGGCGGGTTGGAGTTGGTCTTCTTTTAGATGGCGGGCGGCTTCTTTGACGGAGTCTTCGAGGATGTTCAGGTCTCGCTGGATGCGGTTGTCGGTGAGGCCGGATTTGGCGAGGAGGTTCATGGTGATGGCTTTGAGGAGTTTTTCTTCTTGGATTAGGGTGAGCATTCGTTGTTCGGCTGCTTGTTTGGGGGTTTTGCGCTTGGGTTTTTGATCGCTGGGCGTTAGCGGTTGGCCTTCGCCTTGGTTAATCATGGCGTGGGCTTTTTTCTTGGATTTTTCGATGTTCACTTTGCCGAGAATTCCGTCTTTGGCGGGTTGGTCGCGTTGGATATCGTCTATTCGCAGTTCTATGCTTCCGTCGTTGTTGGTTTTGCCGGTGATTATTTGGGCAGGTTCGGTTGGCTGGTTGGGGTCGGGTTTGGAATCGGGGTTTGGCGCGGGATAGTCTTCGGGCAGGGGTTGGAATTCTTTGGTTAGCGAGCTTTCGCCTTTCAGCACGCGCTCTAGGGCTTTTTGGGCTTCGCCGGGTTTGCCAATGTGTTCTCGGTAAGCGGTTCGCCGGTTCTCTTCCTTGCCCGTGGTGCTGCCGGTGAAGGTTTTCACTTTTGGCGGTGGCGCTTTTGGCAGGTATAAATGAAGCAAGTCTTTGAGTTGGTCTTCGATGCGGTTGTCGTGGGCGCGCAGGGCGAGGAGGATTTCGCCGAGTTCTTTCCAGCCGCCTTCTGGGTTGGAGGTCATGATCCAGTTTTCCGGGTCTGCGCTTGGCGGAATTAGAATGGGGCAGATGATGTAGCCCATTTGTTTGCCCGGCGAGGTTCGCATGGCGCGGCCGACGGCTTGGACGACGTCAATGGGGCTTTTGCGGGCTTCAAGGAAGGCGACGGCGCTGAGTGAAGGCGAGTCGGTTCCTTCGCCAAAGATGCCGACGTTGATGATTCCGTGGGGATTGTCGGGGTTGGCTTTGGCGAGTCGGGATTTGGCTTCTTCGCGTTTGGTGACGTTGCTGGAGGCGTCCAGATGCTCCAGATGGTAGTTGTCGGCGGCTTCGCTGGTTTTTCCCGATTCTTTTTGCCGATTTTTAATCCATTTTCGCACGGCGTCGGCTTGCAGGTCTTTGGCCATATTTTTGGATTTGTCGACGGTGTTCATAAAGGCGATGCAGGATTGGATGGGCAAAGCGGCGCCGTTTTCGTTTTCCACTTCGCCGCCCATGGCCAGCGCAAAGGCCATTCCGCGCAGGTAATGCGAAGTGCTTAGCTTATGTTTTCCTTTGCTTTCGGTTTCGCGCGCCAGTTGGTTGGCTTGTTCGTAGGCTTCGCGGTCGTTGACGCCGAGCGCAATGATGCGGTAGTCAGAGAGCCAGTTGTTGTTGACGGCTTCCAGGTAGCTTTTGCGGAACAGCTCGACGCCGAAGGTTTGCTGGTCGTCCATTGAGCGGACAATCCAATCGCTTGACTGGTCCAATTTCGCCTTCGTCTTCTTCAAGTCGTAAATGCGCGGGGTTGCGGTTTGGTAAACGCGGTAGGTGGCGGGCATCTCGCTGTTGTCGTGGCAAAGCGTGAAGTCGCGGACGCGTTGTTCTTCTTTGGATAGTTCGCTGTTTTTGGCGTCTTTCTTTTTGCCGTTTTTTCTGCGCAGGCCGGCGGTGCGATGGGCTTCGTCGGCAATGAGGACGCAGGCTTGGACGTTTGCTTGTTGGAGCGCGTCGGCAAGGGCGCGGCCGCTTTGGTAAGTGCCGAAGATGACGCTGATTTGGTCTGTTTTTTGGCCGCTTTCTATCCACTGCGCAATGTCCGCCGGATCGGTAGAGACTTTGCCTTTGATGACGTCCGCGCTCGTGTTGCTGTTGTCAATCGTGGGATCTTTGGCGGTGTTGCGCTTATCCTTATCCTCTTCTTTGGGGTTGTAGCCGGCGGTTTCGTCAGAGCAGACCGCAAGCGGGCGGATGGGTTCTTTGGCGTGCTGGAGATATTCGCGCCGGATTTGCGCCACCAGCGCAATGGAGGGACATAGGACGATGGAGAGTTCACCCGGCGGGGTAAGTTTTTCCACGATGCGCAGGGAGATGCGGGTTTTGCCGGTGCCACAGGGCAGGATGATTCTGCCGCGAGCTTGGCCGATAGGCAGTCCGCCGCTGTCGGATTGCGCGTGTTCTTGGAGAATGCGGACGCTTTGGTCGATGGCTTGGTTCTGCATGCAGGTTTTCGTCTGAACGGCGTTGGCGTCTTCCGGGTTCTCTCCGTGGGCGCAAGAAGATGTATCAATGGGGAGGAACGCGTTGCTCTGATCACACAATGCGGCGGCGATGTTTACCGTTTTCAGCGGCTTTCCCGGCATCGACAGAGAATCTTTCACACCGCTGGTCAAGTCCACTTCACCGTTCACGACCAGCCACATTTCGGCAAAGTCCGTGCTGAGCGCGGGCGTAGTGAACTTGGCTATCTCGTTGTACGAGACGGGCGCACCTCGTCCGTCCTTGTCGAGTTTGCGGGATTTGCATTGTATGGCTACCAATCCGCCGTCGCTTTGCCGCTCGGCCACGACGTCGATTCCCGGATCGCGGCGAGTGGTCTTTTTGAAGTACTCCTCCCGATCCGGCCAGTCAATCCACTTCCAAGCGCGCCGGATGTCCCATTCCTTGATGGACGGACCGGCTTTGGCAGTGACTTCTTCCAGCCATTTGCCGTCGGTTTCCTGCGGACTCATCTCTTTTACCTTTTTGATGGCCCAAGCGATAATGGCTCGCGCTTTGTCGTTATGGTCGGCGTTGTCTTCCATGTCTTTTTGTCGTTAGTTCCTATTCTCTCCGGCTCTCTTTGGCTTGAGAAAGCTGGGCATTGTATTGAGTTTTCGCCTTTTAATCAACGGGACTCAAACGCCGCTGGCTAATGTTTTCCAAGAATGATAGGATGGGGTTTTCCGTGAAATTAGAATTGGAAATCAGTCCGTCTCCACTTCGGACTTTGCCTCGCCATCTTGCCCGCGTTTTCCTCGCGCTGGGCGGCTCGTTGCGGTTTGTCGCATTGGCGTTCGGTCTGCAAATGGCGGCGGCGGCAGATGTTGCTTGGGTTCGCCACACCATTGACTCCACTTCCCAAGGCGCGGACGGCGTAAGGATTAGCGACGTCAACGGAGATCATCTACCGGACATAGCAACCGCTTGGGAAGAAGGCGGACTGGTTCGTGTTTACCTTCATCCCGGTCATCGCAAAGTTCGACAGCCGTGGACCCAAGTCACCGTTGGCAAAGTTCAGTCCCCCGAAGACGCTGTTTTGGTCGACTTGAATCAGGACGGAAACTGGGACGTCGTCAGCAGTTGCGAAGGGAAAACCCCCACCATTTTCTTTCACTGGGCGCCGAGCCGTTCCTTTCAATACTTGGACGCTTTGCGTTGGCAAACCCAAGCCGTTTCCGCCAGCAAAAATCGGGAACTTTGGATGTTTGCCCTTCCTTTCCCCAGCGCTCGCCGCGATCGAATCACTCTCATCGCCGGCTCCAAAGGTCGCCGCGCAAGCATCAGCCAAATCATTGCGACTCTCCCCTCGTCATCGAGCGGGCAAACAAGAATTCAACGGCTTTATGACGCCGGTTGGATCATGTCTCTGCGCAAAATCGATATAGACGCAGACGGCGATTACGACGTCCTCGCATCGGACCGCAAGGGCAACAAGTCAGGCGTCCTCTGGCTGGAAAATCCCGCAATCAGCGTGCCTTCAATTCAAAAAACTGGAAAGACGGCAAAAGAAAGCCGCCAATGGAAAGAACACCGAATCGGCGCGAGCAGCGAAGAAGTGATGTTTCTAGATGCGCGGGAAAATACGGCGGCAAAAACCATTGAAATCATCGTCTCCGCCAAACCCCGCCAAATTTTCCACTTCCGGGCCAAGCAAAGCAGTCCTCTCGTTTGGCAAACCCGCAAGACAACTATCGAAGGCAAAGTCGGCAGAGCCAAAGCCCTTCACTTCGCCGATATAAACAACGACGGCCGGTTGGACGTTGTCGCCAGTAGCGAAGGCGCTGTTGGGGAAAAGATCGGCGTCTTCTGGTTCTCTACAACTGCGCTTTTCTCGCCCGTGATTCATCAGATACACAACATCTCCGGCGCCGAAGGAACTAAATTCGACCGGATCGAAACGGCAGACCTAGACGGCGACGGCGATCTAGATGTAATTACCTGCGAAGAACGAGACAACCTCGGAGTAATTTGGTATGAAAACCCGACGAACGAAAACAATTAGAAAACTATTGAATCCATCTAAACATTAACCTAAACATCAAACAAACTTAGCTATGAATCCGACAACTTCAAAACTTGACAAATCCCGCACTGTTGGGCGCAAATTCTCGCGTGCCGCCATCGCCCTTGCCTTGTTGCTTCAAGGAATGGGCATTGCCGCCGCTCTTAGCGCTGAGCAACCAGCAAACCCGCCCAACATTATAGTAATTTTGGCGGACGATCTTGGTTGCGGCGACTTGTCCGCCAATGGTGCGTCCGACCTGCAAACGCCGCACATCGACCGCCTGATGAATTCAGGAATGCGCTTGGATCGCTTTTACGCTAACTGCCCGGTCTGCTCGCCCACGCGCGCCGCCTTGTTCTCCGGAAAATACCCAGATAAAGTAGGCGTTCCCGGCGTCATCCGCACTCACGCGCAAAGCAACTGGGGATTTCTTAGTCCAAACACGATTACCCTTCCTCAAGCGCTTGGCGCCGCCTCTTACCATACCGCGCTCATCGGCAAGTGGCACTTGGGACTGGAATCGCCCAACACGCCCAACGAACGAGGCTTCGACTTCTTTCACGGCTTCCTCGGCGATATGATGGACGATTACTACCACCATCGGCGACACGGATACAACTACATGCGGCGCAACAACAAAACCATTGACCCGCCCGGACACGCCACTGACTTGTTTTCTCGCTGGGCGATTGACTACCTGAACGCCCGAAAACAAGACGGCAAACGCTTCTTCCTTTGCCTTGCCTACAACGCGCCGCACACGCCCATTCAACCTCCTTCCCGCTGGCTGGCAAAAGTGCGGAAACGCGAACCGTCTATTAGCGAACCACGCGCCCGCCTTGTCGCCTTGATCGAGCATATGGACCAAGGCATTGGTGATATAATGACTACTCTAAAACAAAACGGCCAAGCGGAAAACACTCTTATTGTCTTTACCAGTGACAACGGAGGCCAACGGAACGTCGGCGGCAACTGCGGCGCTAACAGAGGAGGAAAACAAGACCTCTACGAAGGCGGCATTCGCGTTCCCTTCTGCGCTGTTTGGCCGGGAGTTATTCCGCCGGGATCCCGATCCGATGTAGTGGGAATTACTATGGACCTTTACCCTACCCTCTGCGAAGTCGTCAAAGCGCCGCTTCCCCAAGCGGTGGACGGCGTTTCCCTGCTTCCTACTTTGTTGGGCAAACTCCAACAGAGACTGGACCGCGCGCTGGTATGGATGCGAAGAGAGGGCAACTTTCGCTATCAAGGACGAGCTTACTATGCCCTTCGGCAAGGGCCGTGGAAACTAGTGCAGAACAACCCGTTCGAACCCTACCAACTTTACCGCCTGGATCTCGATCCAATGGAAAGCAACGACTTAGCCGCAACCGAACCCAAACAATACCGCCAACTCATCCGCCAACTTATGCTTCACATCCAGTCCGCCGGCCGCACCCCTTGGCAACGGCCAAAAAACGATGCCAACCCGTAAAAGCCAAATTCAGTGTGGAGAGATTGTCACGTCTGACTGGCATCTGATTCTCGAAAAATCGTTTATTTTGCGCACGGATGGAATCTTGGAATCCGAGAAAAACCTTGTTGACAGGAGGCGGAAGAAGTTTCCCAAGCGCAAACCAATCCGCCGCATTAATTTATTGCTTGCGTTGCCGGGCTGTTGTCGGCAAAAATAAATCCAACGAAAGAAGGAATAGAACGAAATGAGCGAAGAATCTTTTCAAGAGAAAGTCCTAAGCGAGTTGAACGCAATCAAGTCCGACGTCGTCGCGTTGAAGTCGGACGTCGCTTTGTTGAAACTGGACGTTCGAGATTTGAGGAAGGATAGAAACTGGATTATGGCCATTGGCGGCGGCATGATTTTGTCCGTCTTTGCGCCTATAAACGTCGTCGTCATTCTCGGAATCTTGAAAATCGTCGGCGTCGTTTAGAAACTTTTTAGAAACCAACTTTTAGAAAAATCTATAAAAACCTATGGAAATAAAAACTCGAATTTCTCTGTTCATCGCTTTTGTTTTTCTGTCTGCCACAACTTTGTCCGCCCAAGCCCAATACTTCAAAGAAGACGATAAATAACGAAACGACTAAAGAATAGAAATGACGACGCAAAAACAAACCGAAATGAAAACGGGGACGGTGCATTTTGGCGATTGCCTCAAACACCTGAAACAATGGATAAAATGGAACAAAAGCCTCTTCGAGCTGCAACCCGCATTGGCCGATTTGATTTACCTCGACCCGCCGTGGAACTCCAAAGCCAACTACAACGTCCTCTTCGGGCAAAGCCAAGCCGACCTCGCCGACTGCGCCACGGCGCAGGAGACCGCCTTTGTCGATATGTGGCAATGGGGCAAAAAAGCGGAGGAGCGAGTGGAGCGGCTCTGCGACGACAACGAAGACCATCCCGCCGGTAAATCGATGCGTGGATTGCGGGAGTTCATCCCCGAAACCGGCATGCTGGCCTACCTCGCTTACATGGCCGAACGGCTCGCGTTGCTGAGAATGATGCTCAAACCAACCGGAAGCGTCTATCTGCACTGCGATCCCACTGCCTCCCATTACTTGAAAATGATAATGGACGATATCTTCGGGGCAAAGAATTTCAGGAATGAGATTACGTGGAAACGGCAAACCAATAGCGGCGCAAAGGCAAAGTCAACGAGAAAGTTTGGCGCAATGCATGACATCATCTTCTACTACGCCAAAAGTGAGAAGGCAAAAATGCGCAAGCTTTACTTGCCAGTCACCGAAGAATACCTCGAACAGAATTTCACTATGCAGGATGAACGCGGGCGATTCAAAACAGAAGAAATACAAGAACTATCCAAAGCCAAACTAGAAGAATACGAGCGGGATGGTTTACTCTATAAAACTAGAACAGGAAGATTGCGGAAGAAAAAGTATGATTGGCAGTTTCCCGGTGAGTTGGTTGGGGATTTATGGACGGACTTTATGGCTCTCGGATCCAGCTCCAAAGAACGAACTGGCTTCCCCACGCAAAAGCCATTGAAGTTGCTGAAACGCATCATTGAAGCCTCCACCAATGAGGGCGATGTGGTGTTGGATCCATTTTGCGGCTGCGGCACGACTGTGGTAGCGGCGGCGATGTTGAAGCGGAAGTTTGTCGGCATTGATATTTCTTATTACTCGGCAAAAACCATGACTTACAGCCGACTTCAAAGCGAAGCGAGACTGCCCGAAGAATCCATCCACATCAAAGGCATCCCCGAAGATTTTGAAGGCGCGAAGTTCTTGGCGAAGGACGATCCGTTCAGCTTTGAGATCTTTGCGGTCGAGGCGTGTCATCCGGGGATGATGGCCAACAAGATTCAACGAGGCGACAAAGGCATCGACGGGCGCGGCAAACTGTTGCATCCCGTCAAAGAGAAAGGAAAGAAGAAGAGCATGATCTTAGTGCAAGTCAAAGCGAAGGAGAAACCGGTGCCAGCCGACGTCGACGCCTTTGCCAATGTGATTCGAAACACTAAGGGCGCGGTTGCCGGCGTGTTTATCACGGTGGATAGAAACCAGTGGACGCCTCGCATGCGGGAGATTGCGGCGCAGGAGGGAACATTCAAGGCGCCGGGTTCAGCGGAGGAGTATCCGAGATTGCAGCATTGGCATGTGGGGCAGTTCTTTTACAAGACAGAACGTCGCCAGCGTCCCCATTTGCCGGAGATGGCGGATCCGTTGAGTGGGAAAGAGATGGTGATTAAGCAAACCGGCTTTTTGACCCGGCAGTATGGGAAGTGAAAAGGAGCAACCAGCGCGGCATGTGGACGCATCACTCGTAATCCCACTTCTGTCCTCTCTAATCTATTAATTCGATTTCTCGCAGTTTGGGGACATGTTTTGTCCATGCGGACATCGGAAGCAGGAAGTGTTGACGGACGGTTGCTTGCGCATTTTTGGTAGTTGTGGGATTTGTTTAGAGGTGGGCGGGGTCGACGTCGATGGAGAGGCGAATGTCTTCGGGCAGGGGAGTTGCTTGGATTAGGGTTTGAAGTCTTTTGGAGAGGGCGGCCATTCGGTTGGTGCGCAAGGTAAGTTGATAGCGGAAGAAGTCTTCGGCACGAAGCAATGCGGCGGGAGCGGGGCCGGCTAATATCAAATTGTTGAAGTCGGCAAGGCTTTTTTGGATGGCTTTTTTGAGGTGTTCGGCGGCGAGGCGGGTTTTGTCTTCGTTGCGCCCGCGCAAAGTGAGAGCGCAAAGTCGTTTGGCCGGCGGGTAGCCGAGCTCTTGGCGAAATTCGATTTCTTGTTCGTAGAAGCCAATGTAGTCGTGTTGGCGGGCGTATTGGATGGCGGGATGAAAGGGGGTGAAGGCTTGGATAAAGACTTCGCCTTCGACGTCGCCGCGACCGGCGCGGCCGGCAACTTGGGTAAGCAGTTGGAAGGTGCGCTCACCGGCGCGAAAGTCGGGGAAGTGAAGGCTGAGGTCTGCGTAGATGATGCCCACGAGGGTTACGTTGGGAAAGTGGAGTCCTTTGGCGATCATTTGGGTTCCCAGCAAGACGTCGATTTTGCCCAGGCGGAAGGCGTGGAGGATGCGGCGGTAGTCTTCTTTGCGTTTGAGGGCGTCGGAGTCCATTCGCTGAACGCGGGCTTGGGGAAAGAGTTTGCGCAAGGTTTCTTCGACGCGTTGGGTGCCGATGCCGGCGAAGCGGATTTGGGGGTTTTGGCAATTGGGTTGCGGGCAAACTTGGGGCGTGGGTTCGGCGTGTCCGCAGATGTGGCAGCGCAGTTGCCCGGCTTGGCGATGGTAGGTGAGGCTAATGCTGCAGCGGGGACAACCGGCAACATAGCCGCAGAGCGGACATTGCAAAGAGGCGGAATAGCCCCGGCGGTTGAGGAAGAGCATGGTTTGTTCGCCGGCTTCCAGCCGGGCGGTTATGGCTTCTTTGAGTTTGGGGGAGAAGATGGAAACGCTTTTTTCTTTGCGGGCTGTGGTTCGCATGTCGATGACGCGGACAAGGGGCAAGGTTTTGGCGTCGGCGCGGCGGGGGAGTTCGAGGAGTTGGTATTTTCCGCGTTGGGCATGGTAGTAGCTTTCCATAGAAGGCGTGGCCGAGCCAAGCACGGCGACGGCTTGTTCCCGATGCGCTCTGAGGACGGCCACATCGCGGGCGTGGTAGCGGGGGACTTCTTCCTGTTTATAGGAAGATTCGTGTTCTTCGTCCACGATCATCAGTCCCAGCGGGTGGACTGGCGCAAACACGGCCGAGCGGGCGCCGATTACGATGCGGGCTCTTCCTTGTCGGATTTTGTGCCATTCGTCGTGTCGTTCACCAGCGGAGAGTCGGCTGTGCAACACGGCCGTCAACGTGCGCAAAGTGCCGGCGTTAAATCTTGCTTTGAACCGCTCCACCGTTTGGGGCGTGAGAGAAATTTCCGGCACCAGTACGATGGCGCCTTTTCCTTGTGAGAGGCAGTGTTCAATGGCTTGCAGATAGACTTCTGTTTTGCCGCTTCCCGTCACTCCGTGAAGCAAGAAGGTTCGTTGGCCGGACGCGTCGTTGTCGCAAGCTTGGGCGATGCGTTCCAAGGCTGCTTTTTGGGCTTTATTCAATGCCAGTTTTTGGGTTGGGAGGATGGTTTCGTGGGCAAAGGGGTCTCGATTCATCACCCGCGGCGCAATGGCCACCAGTCCTTTGTCCTCCAAACGGCGCACGGTTTGGGCGGTTGTGGATGTGGCTTGGATAAATTCTTGAAGTGGCATTTCGCGTCGTTCGCGGATCGCCTGCCAAAGAGCCTTTTGCCGTACCGACAACTTTGGCGTTTCCTCGGACGGTTGCGGCAAGGCGCGGATGAAAAGCTGTTCCCGCCATCCTGCTTTTTCCTTGCGAACGGCGTCGGGCAGCACGCTTTTCAATGCGGTTTCCACGGGACAGCAGTAATACTCGGCCATCCAGTGGGCCAGCGAGAGGACTTTGGGCGTCACCAGATTTTTGCGGCCGACGACGACAAGCAGATCGCGCAGATCGCGGCAGTCGGAGCGTTCAGCCAAGCTGGTCACTACGCCCATCAATCGCCTCGCGCCGAAAGGCACTTTGACGCGGGAGCCGACGAAGACCGCGTCTTTCAAGTTCTCCGGAACGAGGTAATCAAACTCCCTGCCTACGGCAATTTCCAGCGTTACCCGCGCAATCATTCTCGAAAGCAAAAAGGAAAAATCGGCTCGGCAAAAGCACGAAAACCTTGAAATCAACGCGCCCAATCCCTAGCATTTGTCGGATATGAAACACTGGCGGGCATGGCTTCTTCTGCCGCTGTCGCTTTTGGCGGTAGCCTCTTGGTGGTTGTGGCCGCGCTTTGCGCTCCAGAAAAGACAAGAGCAGGGAAACTTGCTCGATCCTCTAATTCTTCGGGCGTCCGGCGAGTATCGCCTGGATCCTGCGCTAATCAAGGCCGTCATTTGGCGGGAAAGCCAATTCGACGCTTCCGCAATGGGCAAGGCCGGCGAAATCGGCTTGATGCAGTTGACGGACGCCGCCGCGTATGAATGGGCGGACGCCTCCAAAATTGCCTCGTTCAAGCCGAAACATCTCTACAATCCTGAAACGAACACTTTGGCTGGTTGCTACTATCTGGCCAAAATGATTCGATCCTTTCCCGATTGTGACGATCCAATTCCCTACGCCCTAGCCAGCTACAACGCCGGCAGACAGCAAGTTCTGCGCTGGCGCCAAGGCGCCGCCACCACCAACGCCGCCCAGTTCATCCGCCAAATTGCCTTTCCTTCCACCAAGCAATACGTCCAATCCATCCTGCGGCAACGCCGCCGATTCGAACAAGACTTCCAATAACCGCGCCATCATTTAATCTGAGACTCTTCAGTGAGGCAAAGTCAACCGCCTCGAGAGAAGATTTTGAAAAAATTCCGAACCCTTTCTTTGCGAGCCATTGCGACTATAAACTGCGCCAAGTGAATCCAGAAACAGACCATCTTTGAAAGACAAGCGAGTTCGCGGAAAGGGAAGCGGTTGGAAAAAAGAGACCAACCACCCGAAAAGTTCTTCGAAGCGAGTCGCAGCGTTGAAAAAGCAACTTTGCGCTTGCCTTTTGCCCGCTGTTCCCTCACTCTTTCCAGAAACGATAAAATGAACGAAAAAGACGCCATTTTCCAACCGGATGCGGACGCCAAAGACGTTCTCAAAGCGGCTGAAATCATTACAGAAGAAGCCGAAGAAGAACGAACAAAACATGCTCCAGAGCCAAAACAAGCAAAAGAGAATCAGCAAAAAAAAACAAAGAACATGGCAGTCCGCGCTTTGGATTCTCTCAACCAACCCGATTCGACGCTCGAACTTTCGCTTCGCCCCGCGCGGTTTGCCGATTTCACCGGCCAACACAAAGTCAAAGAACGCTTGGAAATTGCCGTGGCCGCCGCCAAACAACGAGGCGACGTCCTCGATCACATCCTCCTCACCGGCCCGCCCGGACTGGGAAAGACCACGCTGGCCAACGTCGTCGCCAAAGCCATGAAAGCCAACCTCAAAAGCACCAGCGGCCCCACTATCGAAAAAGCGGGCGACCTCGCCGGCCTGCTTACCAACCTCGAACGAGGAGACGTGCTGTTCATCGACGAAATCCACCGTATGCAGAAAAACATCGAAGAATACCTCTACCCCGCTATGGAAGACTTCAAACTGGACATCATCATCGACCAAGGACCCAACGCCCGAAGCGTCCGCATCAACCTCCCCAACTTTACCCTCATCGGCGCCACCACGCGCAGCGGACTCCTCTCCAGTCCCCTCCTCAGCCGCTTCCCCATCAAAGAACGGCTTGACTACTACACTGCCGATCAACTCTGCGACATTGTCGTCCGCTCCTCCCGTCTTCTCAACGTCCCCATCGAAAAAGACGGCGCCTGGGAAATCGCCCGCCGCAGCCGCGGCACTCCCCGCATTGCCAACAACCTCCTCCGCCGCGTCCGCGACTACGCTCAAGTCCGCCACGACGGAAGCGTCACCAAAACCGGCGCCGACCAAGGACTCGCCATGCTCGACATCGACCAAAACGGACTCGACGAAATGGACAAACGCATCCTCGAAACAATCCTTCTCCGCTTTGACGGAGGCCCTGTTGGCATCCGCTCACTCGCTGTCGCCGTTGGTGAAGAAGCGGACACTTTGGAAGCAGTCTACGAACCCTGGCTCATCATGGAAGGCTACCTCAAACGAACCCCCCAAGGCCGAACCGCAACCAAAACCAGCTACGAAAAACTCGGACTTTCCCCTCCAAAGACAAACGACGGCCAGTCCAAACTGCCTTTAACAGAATAACCCTCCGCCACTTCGGAATTGAGCAAAGAGAATCAAAACAAAGAATGGTCAGCCAAAAAAACCGCCTTGCCTAGACTTCGCTATCCTGACAACTCGAGGCATGACCAAAGCCCAAATCCAATCCGCAATCGAAAAAGACCGCCCCTTCGTTCTTCGAATGGCCGACGGAAAAATATCACGTTCCCCCATCCCGACTACATCTCACTACATCCAGGTGGCAAATTTGCGACAGTGTACGACGACGAAGTCCATTTCTTCATTCTTCCGCTATTGACGATGACCGACCTAATTTCCGCCGTTCCGGGAAAAGAAGATTGACCCCAAAAACAACCATCCAAAAGATTCAAACACTTAAACCCGAACTTTATCTCTTCGAGAACCAGTACAATTAGCAGCGGCGGAAGGAACCGCAATCAGACGCAATTCACCACCAGAGAATCACCCGGCAAACCAACACATCGCCAACGACAAGCAAAAGATCCACAATCCAACCGTTCTTTTTAGCCTGTTCCCGCTGGATTTAGACTTCCCGCCCGCAAAGAAACCCCTTCAAGCATCCGCAACACCGCGCTTCATCGGTCGTTCCGTTTTTAGACGGCCGCAATTAAGACGCTCTCAGAAAAAATTGAGTTTTTGCGCCTTTGCCTCACGGCAACGGTTGCTTGCAAATCGGACAGGAAACTTTGCCGTCGATCAACACCATCGCGCCGTCTCTGCCGCCGATTGGGAAAAGGCGCCCGCAGTCTTCTAGCGGACATTTTTTAGCGCGCACGCTACTGTTTTGATTGCATTTTGGGCAAGGAATCGTTTTCCCAGGGTTCGCGTTAGACCAATCCGCCGATTCGTCACGACTCATATTGAACTCGTGTTTGCAGGCACCGCAGAGGTAATAGACGCCGTCCGGAAAATCCTGCGATTGACTCGCTCGATCGGACCCTCTCTTGAACAAAACGACCGCTAAACCAATGAGAACAATCGCTCCAACAACCTTCAGTGCATCTTTCATTTGTATTACCGAGGAAGGTGTTCTAAGTGCGGTAGGTTGTCGTTATTCCAACGTTTGATTTGGTTGGTGTCCTTATTCAACGACCAAACCAGATTCATCAACTTATCGTGGTCTGCATGCGAGTCCATAAAAAGAAGATTCGAGCCTAGGTTGTGTCTTCTACTCGGCCACTCCGCCGCTGGATTATTAAAAGTTCCAGGATCTGCGGGATCCACTGCCGTATCCCACCCTCCATCCGTTCGGCTATCCGTAACCCCAATCATATCTGCCGGCGACCGCACTTGGGACGTCTTGATGTATGGAGATCCGGCAGGCACGTCTCCGCCAAGCCCCAAATGCGGATTGGTGAACTCTCTTACTCCCCAATCATTGTAACCGTAGGTAAAGTAGGAATTTCCACCCGGTCCGATATTCCAAGGAAATTCCTTGTTGCTGTAGACATTGGTTTGGTACCACCAGAACTTAGGTTTTTCAGACGGGCAATTGAAGGACTTAGTGCTTGCTCCCATTGTATTAAGCAAACGCCCCGGCCAAACAATCGATCGCTCATACGGCGCAGCCGGTCCACCAACCCGATAGTGGCCGGGATAGGTGTCTTCGTTGTCGCCGGTGTACATAGCGAAACCGATGCCCATTTGTTTCAAATTGTTCAAGCAGGAGGCTTGTTTGGCTTTTTCTTTGGCTTTGGAGAGGGCGGGCAACAGCATGCCGGCCAAAATAGCGATGATGGCAATGACCACCAACAATTCAATCAAAGTGAACGCAAGAGAACGCCCCCCCCCCCTCGCACTTTTGAGGGGTAGACCAATAGTTTTGGTACTAGCGAAGCGGGCTTCCATGCTCCCCTTGCGTTTCCAATGGAGGACAACAGTTTTTAGTTTCCATTTCGGCTTCATAACTAAAACAAATTGCCGAACGCCGCCCCAATTGTCAACCCGAATCTTCTGCGGATGTGAAGAGGAATGGAAAAGGAGAGAGGTTATGCGCCAACTGGAAGAAGCCGCCAGAGGAAACGGAGGCCGGCGATGAGTGATAGCGAGGTTCAAATACTGCGGACTGAGTTTCAAGGTTTGAAAAAGCTTGTTACCGATCGGTTTGAACAGACGGAAAAGCATGTTGACGAGGGGTTTAAGCAGATGCTCGATCAGTTGGAAGAAGTGAAGTCTCTTTCTAAGGGGACGGACGAACTTCTTCGGGGCAACAGCGAAAACCCCGGCATGAATGGTCGGTTGTATTCTTTGGAAACCTTGAAGCCTTTTTTATGTGGGCAATTGGAATAACTGCAACTGGTTTTGTGGGCATTATGGTTGCCATTATTAAAATTGTCTTTAAATCCGAATAAGTTCGGGTTTGTTAGAGCCGTCGGGTTTTGGCTCGGCGGCTTGTTGTAGAATTTATGCGGTTAACGGAAGAACCAGATCCACAAATGGCACCGCTTTTGCTGGCGCAACGAGGAAACGCCGGCTCCGGCTCGCTTTGGCAAGTGGGCTGCCAGTCATAACGAAGGAGCCGCTAGCCCAAGAACGGCATCCTGGCCCGAGTGTTAGGACATGGAAAGACGCCGAGAGTCGCTCCGCCAGAGGCGTTGTCCATAGAGAGCCCCAGTATAAAAGCTCATCCCGATGAAACGGACGCGCGAAAAAGATACGGTCCGCCAGCCCTCGGAAAATCTCATGGAGGCGGGAATGCCAAAATCCCTATGCTGCTGCCAGAGATGGCCAAGCAGTGAAGTTCTCGCCATCGCCCAGCCAAGCCCCCGCTGCGCCTGAGGGGAGGCCAGACGACCATAGTCCCATTGCCCATGGATCGCGCCTATGAAGGCCGAGAAAATCGAGAGCAAGCCCAAACCAAGGGATTGGATCCAGTAGTTCCGCCGAAGAAAAGCCATCGCAATCCATGGAAATACGACCCAAGAGCTATACCAGAAGCGCAATGAAGTAGAGAGGCCGTTCCGCCGGTTGAAAGGCGATCGCCAAGTCTTCTCTCGCTTGGACAAACTAGACATAATCTTTATAAGACTCATAGCATTCGCCCTCTTCTCCGAAATGCTCCGTTAGTAGGAAACACGTCATGGTTTCAATTTGTTTGCGTCTTCGACCAACGGTGGGCTTTCATCTCGAATCGGGGGAGTGTTTGCGGCGGAACCGGCTGGACGGGAATGCGCAAGGCCAAACGCTGTCGCAACTCGCGTTCGAGGTTTTGGGCGACGGCCGCCGGGTCTGCTCCGCTACTTTGCGTCTCAATGCGGATAGTCAACTCCGTCAGGCTTCGATGCTCGTTAATTTCGACTTGATATTCGGCTACGCCGCCAGCGATTCGAACAATTTCGTCGATTGCGCCGGGGTAAACATTGACTCCGCGCACGATTATCATGTCATCGAGCCGTCCGAGAATGCCTCCGTCAAGCGCCGTGAGATTCCGGCCGCAGCCGCAAGCGCCGGGGGCGGCCAATTGCACCAAATCTCCCGTTTGATAGCGAATCAGTGGAGAGCCGGTTCGCTTCAAGGTGGTCAAGAACAATTCGCCGCGTTCGCCGGGGACGGCCGTCGCCTTTGTCTGGAGATTCATCACTTCCGCAAGATAGGAGGAATCGATAAGGTGAAGGATGCCGGGACGTTTGGGACATTGGAAGGAAACGGGGCCTGTTTCCGTCATTCCGTGATGATCGAACACTGAGGCCGAAGGCCACAACTCGGCCAGCCGGCGGCGCATTGCCGGCAAGCTCCCGCCGGGTTCGCCGGCCACTAGAATGCAGCGCAAGGGCAACCGTTGCCTCTCCATTCCTTGCTCGGCGGCTACTTCGCCCATTCGCAGGGCGTAGGTGGGCGTGCAGGCAAGGACGGTGATCTCGTTTTGCATCATCGCCTGCAAGCGGGTCGCCGTGGTCATGCCGCCGCCCGGCAGGCAAAAACTTCCCCGCTTCAACGCCGCCTCGAAGGCCGCCCAAAAGCCGAGAAACGGCCCGAAGGAAAAGGCAAAGAAAAAGCGGTCTTCCCGGCGCAAGCCGGCGGCGCGCATCACTTCCATCCAGTCTTCCAAGATGTGGTGCCAACTTTCCGCCGTGTCCAGCCAACGCATCGGCGCGCCGGAAGTGCCGCTGGTTTGGTGGCAGCGGGTGTAGCGGCTGGGCGGATAGGTGAGGTTGGTGCCGTAAGGAGGATGCGCTTCTTGATCCGCCGTCCACTCCGCCTTGGTCGTCAGCGGAAATCGCTCCCGAAACTCGGCCAGAGAGGAGAACTTCGTCGCCTTCGCGGAGCCGCCGAGCTTGTTTTGATAGAATGCGTTGGAGGCGAGCGTTTCCTCCAGCAAGCGATTCAACAGCGACAACTGCCGGGCTTCCAAATCCTTTCGCGAAGGATGCATGGTTGCGTTCTTCATCGAACTTCCCGCAAAAGAAGGCGGCGCTCAGTCGCCTTTATCCAAGTAAGCGGGAAATGTCTTGACCATCACGGGTTGGGATTTGGACGGTCCTGGATTCGGTTTGAAAAGAGTGACCAGCATGCCACCCAGCGCCGCCAGCAAAATGCCCAAGTAAAAAGGCCATCGAACCGCCCCCAAACCGCCCGCCGGCGGATAAAGCAAGAGGGAGACAACAGCGTTCACAATCGGCGCGCCGGCAAAAATAATCGACATCACCACCGCCGGAGTCCCTTTGGCGCCGAAGGCTAGCAAAACACCGAAGGCGCCGATCGCGCCGGCAATGCCCGCCGTCAACGACCATCCCATCCCGGCGCCCGTATAACCGCTGAATGCCTCGCCCCGATACCATAGGAGCGTCAGCGGCGCCAAAACCGCCGTCAAAAAATAAGCAATCCCCACAAACAAAAACGCCTTGAAACGACCGCTCTCCGGATCGCCCATCGTCACCTGCCCCTTGTGCAACAGGATTCCGTAAAGACCCCAGCAAGACACGGTCAGCAACGCAAAGTAAAGCCACGCCATACCCGCGCCGGATGATGTTCCCGTTCCCATAATCGTTAAATTTTTCCCAATCGTATTCCGCGTCGCCATTCTTGCCGCTCCGCCCGCCGAAAATCAACGCTCTTCGGGATTCCCAGCGACGTCCAATTCCTCGTCCACTTCGATTTTCTGCGCCAGAACCGACGGCAACTCGGCGGCGGCCATCTCGCCATCCTCCCCCTGGCAAACGCAAACCACCGTCATCAAGCCAACCGCCCGCACTTCCCGGCTGGAATCTCCGGCCTTGCGCAACGCAAAACCGTAAGTCAACGACTTTTCCCGCTTCTCCCGCACTCGCAACTCAATCTCAATCTCGTCCTCAAATCGAAACGGGCGGCGAAAATCCGCCTCCGCGCGCACGCGGGGAAATCCCATGACCGGGTTCGAATCGCTTAGAATCACCGAATGCCCCAGACTTCGAAGAAAAGCGTGCTCCGCAGACTCCATAAAACGGAAAATGCTGGAAAAGTGCATAATCCCCGCCATATCCGTATCGGCGAACTCCACTCGGCGCGTATAAACAAATCGGCTTGGCATAAAACACAACCCGCTCCAATGCGGCTACGATTTAGAGTAAGCGAGTCGCCAACTTTCCGCAACCACAAGACGCTTCCGCGATTTTTTTTTTTTGCCAATTCCGTAGTCTCCAACCATCTCCCTAACAAAACGCCGCACGCATGCATGCATGCAAACAAATGATCCTCCTTTCCCGCCAACAACAAACATCGCCCCCTCTCAACGCAATCCGTAAAATGCTTCTTCATAGAAAACCACTCTTTGGGTTGCCTAACCGCTGGCAACAGAGATTGGTTCATTGCGCCATTTGTTTTACCAAAACAGCAAGATCAACAAAATATCCCATACCATCCAACCTTCCCCCAGACAACCACCCACCTGCTTCAACCCCAAAGAAAACTCCACAACCAGAAACCAAAACCATCCGCTCCTTGCCTGCGAATCCGCTCTCTTTACCGCATCCTCCCATCATTATCCCGGATAATGCCGCAATCCATTTTTCCTTGCTTCATGCATCTGGGATTCGAAGACTGCGGAAGCCAACGACCGGCAACCAACCCTAACCTTCGGCCTCAAAGCTCGAAAAAACACCTCCTAACCGCCGACCACCCCCCAATGGATCCTTTCCCGAACGCCAATCGCCAAGAAACACCAACCCTTTTCTTTCTTTTCCCGCAACGGCCAGGCGGGAGATGGCGCGCTTGTTGGCGAAGTCAGTGGCCCGCCTCCAATAAGCAATGGAACTTCTCTTCAAAAGCGCCAAGCCCCGCTTCGCACCTTTTGTAATTTTGCCGCTTGTTCCCATGCGTTCTTCCGAATTCGGAGTTCTCCCCAAAACACTCGCCTGCCAACAAAACTTTCTTCTTTCTTCCTACAACGGCCAGGCGGGATGGAGGGCGCACCTTTTTGCGAGTTTCCTCGTTTTGCCGAGGCGTCCGAGTGTCTTTTCTCATTCGGAATTCGCCAAAAACCCCAACCCTTTTCTTTCTTTCCTGCGACCGCAAGGCGGAATGTTGCGCTTGTTGGCTAAGGTAACGGCTGGCGTCTTCCCTAGATTCCTCCTCCGCAATCGGCAACCGGTCAAGCAGAACTTCGCTATTGGTAAAGACGGAATTTTCTCCTCCCGAATTGCCCTGGTCGCGCTTTTTTGTCGAATTTCATCGTTTTCCAACGAACTTTTTTGAACTTTTTTCCTTTTTTTCTCTTTTTAGGGATTGACACGTTGCGGCGGAGCGATTAGAAACAAAGAGATTTTTGACAAGTTACAGTTATGAAACAGTATATTAATATTAAACGAAGTTTCTCTTTATTGGCCGCCGTCGTCTGCCTTTGCGGGGGGGGGGGGGGGGTAGCGAAGCCCAAGCGCAGTTGATCCTCGATGTCTATCCCAGCCAAGACAACCCCACCAACCAAACCCTCTGGATCTTCTCCGGCAGCAGCACTACTTCCCATCTCAGCACCACCAGCATCCGAAGCAGCGGCAACTATGACGCCCGAGACACAGCTGTCATTGCTTCTGGCAGCAACAACGGCAACCTTTACAACGCCAATCGCCCTAACAACCAGTTGCTGACCCTTTCTCCCCTGCTTTCCAGTTCCAACGCCAAAGACATCGCTTCGGTCAATGCCCGAATTCCCGGCGGCGGCAAAACCAACATCACTTTCGTCGCCAGTGCCACCAACACGCCCTCCATCACCATCGCCGGACGAGGCACCCGAACCATTGCCCGTCTCTTTATGGACGAGAACTCATTTGGCAGTCGGGATAGTTTGGGCATTCGCATCCAATCGCCCAACTTGCTTTACGGCAGCGGCGAGGCTTCTTCTTGGATCGGGGCCGGCATCATCAACAAACCCATTGGCGATTTCTTCACAGGAACCTTCAATACTGCAGACGGAGACACCTATCTTACAACGGGCAACAACCAGTTACGGATCATCGTCAACAGCCAAGTCATCCCTGAACCCGAAGAATACGCGCTCATCTTCGGCCTCTTTGCGCTGGGCTTCGTTTTCTTCCATCGTTGGCAAAAGAAACGTCGCCAACAAACCTCCCCAACTTCGTAGCCTCAGTTTGGCGTGGCGGACTGTCTGCCGATTGACGGCGGGCAACATAAAAACAGGAAATCGTCATCGCAGCCTCGTAGCGAGGGATTCGTGGCCGCCAAGCGCTGGCATGCCCGCCAAACTAAAAAGGACTCAGGGGTCTCAGGGTCCGGCGATTGGCGATTAAGCATCCGTGGCTAGTGCTGGGCGATTGGGGATCCGCCGGCCAAAGCTTGTGATTTATGGTTCGCAATGGTGGCTGCTGCGCCATCGCTGGCGCTCGGTTTTGCCTTCTTCCACCGCCATCGGCAAAACAAACGCCCGCAAAACCAGCAGCTAGCAGAGGATTGCGATCTGTGATTAGCAAGTCAGCGGCCAGTGATTTGGTGATCGGTGGCTAGCGAGCTGCGCTCCGCTCGCTGCTGGGATTCTTGGCTCGTAATCGGGGATTGCGGTGTCGTCGCCGGCGCTGGGCTGAGCAGCCTTAGATGTTTGGGATTGTCGGCCACCAAATAGAAGGGGCGGTAGGCCAGGGGGTCAGACTAAGCCAACCAGTTTCCTGCCCATCCAGTAAAGCGCCAGCAGGCTCAGTAGGAAGCCTCCCCACCAGGGATTTGCCCAAAGGCGAAGGCGAATTTCTCGGAGGGCGGGTTCGGGCATGGATTGCAAGGCGCTGACGACATCGGCTAGTTCTTCGGTGCCGGCCAGTTGCCCCCGGCTGACGGAGGCGATTTCCCGCAAGGCGCGGAGGTTGACGGGTTGCCCGATTTTTTCCAGAAGAGGGTGGGTAATTGGGAGCGTAGTTTCCAGCCGGCGTCCGTGTTCTTCCGCTTGAACCGTGATTTGGTGTTTTCCGGTTTCCTGCGGTTGAAAGGCGGCGGCAAAGACGCCCCAGCCGCCTTTTAAAGAGGCAAATTCGATCTTTTCGGAGCGTCCTGAGGGACTGTCGATGTAGGCCAAAACACGGCCGCTTTGCGCCGGATAGCCGGATTGATCGGCAATGGCGGCCTGAAGATGGATTCTATCTCCGACTTCCGCTACTTCCGGCGTCCAGGTAAGGCGAATTCCCTCGCTTTTTGAGAGGTGCCGCTGATGCGCCATCCAGCGAACGATCTGGCTCCAGAAACGGTAGTGGTATTTGTCTTCTACGCCGCGGCGCCAACGCCAGGCGCTGTCTGTGCCCATGAAAAGCACTTTGCCGTTTCCAAAAGAACGAGTGACCAGCAACGGTATGCGCCCCCAAGAGTTCCGCATGGCCGAGTGAACCGCCAAAACTTCCGAACCCGGCCGGCTTTTCTCGACAGCGGCGCACCAATAAAAGCCGGGGAGTTGACGCCATAATTCGTCGTTTTTTTGCGATTCTGCGTCGAATCGAGTCAGCCAATGCTCCCTGCCAGCGATGGAAAGCGCCAGCCGGGATTCATTTTGAAGGGCAATGCCCTCAGGTTTTTGCCGATCCAAAACCACGGGAATCAAATCGGCAAGCGGACCATTGAGCAAAGTCTTTTGGAGACCGCTTCGCCCCGGCAGCAAAACTAAGCCGCCGGCTTGTTGCTCCACGAGCCCGCGAATCAATTCGAAATCGCTCTCTTTGAGTTGACCCGGAACTGCGCCGACGTCGCCGAGAAAAATCACGTCATAATCCGCGACTCGTTCTTTGGAGCCGGGAAAAGACGGCAAATAGTGCCGACCGGCTCCCGTCGCAAGACCGGGATGAAATAGGATGCAGTGCATCTGCACGCCCGGATCCCGCTCCAAAGCGTTTCTCAGATAGCGATATTCCCAGCGGGGCTTAGAATCCACAACCAGAACCTTGAGCGTTTCTAAACGAATGTGAATCGAAAGCGACCGCTCGTTGTTGTCGGCCAGCAATTCGTCCGGCTCGGAAATCAAGCGAAGTTTCAAATGACGCTCTCCCGTCTTCCGGGGTTCCCAAACAATGGCTTCCAGCAAGCTGCCTTCGGGCGGAAGAAGAACTTCTTTTTCCGCCAGAACCGTTGGCAAAGTGAGGCTCTCTTCGTCCGCTCCGTTCTCCAATCCATCCAACAATTGGAGTTTCGTCGAGACCTCACGGGAAAAATCATTGCGCAACCGAACGGGAAGGGAAATCTGCTCCCCCAAGAGTCCGTAGGACGGCGCGTCGAGGTCTTCAATCGCAATGTCGGGCAAAGGTGTTTCCCGTCCGACCGCCACTGCAAAAACAGGCGCTTCCCGGTCTCGATACCGAGCGGCCGCGCCGATGGGCGATTCTCCCAGATTCCAATCGCCGTCACTCAGGAGAATGACGCCCTTCAAGTCGTCAAACCGCCGCAGCACATTTTCAAGCGCCAAGCTCAAGTCGGTTCCCACCGCGGCATCCTGCGACGCGCCGGAATTGCTGGGCACCGTTGGGAGATTGCCCATTCTCCGCTCTTCCTCAACGCTCTCCAATCCGCCGCCGAGCGCCGGCCGCGCAAAAGCGTGAATCTCAATGCGGGCGCCGGCCTCCAAAGGCGCGTAAAACCGATTGGTTAACGCATTCTCCACCCAGCCCTTGCGGGAGACCGCCCGGTTGGAAACAACCGTGTCCATCGTTGTCATGCTCGCTGAAGCATCGTGGAGAATAACAACAGCGGGCTTCTCCGTCCGCTCGGCACGGCGAACTCTCTCCGGCTTCAGGAGAGTCAAAACAAGGAGAGCGACGATCCCAATCCGCAATCCTTCCAGAAGGCCGATCGCCGAACGAAAATGGCGACGTTTCCAATGCCCCCAAGACAACCAAGCCGCAAAACCCCCAACGGCAACTCCCAAAAGAATCACCGGCAACGAAGCAACAATCGTCCAACCGCTCATACAGCGCTGCAAAAAGAAACAAAATTGCGGATAGCCTTCTCAGCAGAGAGACCAAGGACTTGAAGAACAGTTCGGCCGGCAGAAAACCAACGTCCTACCGCCAACAGAAAAGCAGGCTTCCCCGGAAAGAAAAGTCGCCAAACCCAAAGAGTCTTTCCCCAAATTCGACTGAACAATGTCGTTTAGAAACACGCTATCCACCGCGCCGCCGCTGTCGATGATTGCCGAAAATTCAACCTCCATTTCATAAATTCTGCCGAGAAAATATCGTTCTGTCAAACCCTTGAAAAACAAACTCCTTCGATCTCCTTTGCGCTGTCTCCGCCCCAATGTTTGCCAGAAAGAGCAAAGCGCAACCTTTGAAAACAACTTGCACCACTCCGCCAAACACTTCTTTCCTCTGCGCCGCTTCTTTGAGCGGATGCCTCCTCCTTGCCCACGCAACGTAGTCATCGGAAAACAGATAAGCAACTTTTGCAAAGCGTCAAGGGTATACTATTAAACAGCTTTTCTACAATTGTCCTGTGGAATCGACAAAACGGTGAATTTCTTCGCGTCCTACGCTGCCATCTAGTTGCTGAATATACTTACTGCTGGAGACGAACTTGAGACGAGCTTGGGCAGTGTCGTAATGAGAACGAATTGCCAGCCGGTCTGCTACGTCGGCGTGGCTTGCCTTGCCGAGGAAGTCTCGCAGATATGCCACGTGGGACTTCCATAATGCTATGTCGTGGGATTGTTTTGACTGCAGTCGCCGCTGATACCAGTCGCTGGTACGTATAGTTTCGCCATCAAATAATCGGCGGGTTTCGGGATTGTCGAGGCGCTTACCTTCAAAGTGGCCGTCCTTCATTATGTGTAACACTGCACATAGTGGCGGGCAGGCAAAGGCGATACTACCATCGTCAAAGTATTGCTGAGCGACTCGTTTTTGAGTCGCCACGACGTTGTCTATTCCCTCGGCGAACACTTCTATGTCTTGGGTTTCCGGTCGGAGGATTTCATCGGTAAAAACTGCATCCGGGTGACTGAAGATTCGGCCTAAGAAAGTGGCCGCGAAGCGCCGGGTAATGCGGTAACCTAATAGCGAAAAAGGAAGTTTGCGGCCTTGAAATTCTATATCTTCGCATTTGCTTAGGCAACCTTCCCTGATGAGGAATTGAGGGTTTCGTTCTGCGGCCGACATTCGGCACCACAGCTCTGGAATTAACAAACTAACGTCGTGATCTACTCGAGCGTTTGGACCCACGACACCAGCCGAAGTTAGAAATGCATCGGCGCGGGTCAAAGCCGCGGAAACAACCATTGTATTCAAGTCAATTACCGGAGGCAAAGCGTTGAACGGTCCTTTGGTCAGGGCGCCTTCGGAACCGGCGCCCGTTGTAGATGGGGACTTCCCCGTCATACTACAAATTACCTCGATTACATACTCCGGCAATTCCATATAGTGGATCGGATTATAGACGGCCAAGGAGCGGATGCCGGCTGCTCGATCCGGTGGATTGTTTCGCCTTCCGGGGACGACGCTGTCGACGGCCGTCATTACTGGCTTGTCTGGCGGGATGCGACGCTGAAAGCGCATTCCAACTTCCGCAATATGGTTCTGTCGTTCGCTTAAAAGGTCTGGTCGGAGTTGCAAGTATCGCGGATTTTTCGACGGTTTTCCGTTCACCATTCGCGGACAAGCGCTGGAAACGAAAAAAGACGGTTTCGAACTCTTGCTGGCCTCCCGGATTAAGTCCTGCATCGGTTGGGTGTATTGAGCGAACCCGATGGAATCTTCGATTATGGCTTGAGCATCTTGCTGCGTTAACGGCTCAAAGTTCGACAGAAAATTACCACCCCTTGCCAAGTCGGATTCTGTCTGTTTGTCGTAGCCGCGGTGAATGGCGTCGTCCGGACGTTGGAAGAAGCGATTCTCGCAATTTTGAACGATCTTTACGGAAATTCCTTTGTGCTCCGGTTTGGCGAAATCCAAATGACGCGAAGCGAAGACTATGCTGGCCGTGATGTCGTCTTCAAGCGAGCTCTTGACTGCCGGCTGAAAGTCTTTTCGCAATCCGAAAGTGCGCCACAGTCCGGCGGAGGCAAAGCCCACTCGCAAGTAGGTAGTGACCAGCTTTCGGTTGCCGCACTTTAATTCGTTGCCTGGTCTTCCGTTAATGATGTCGACCGTAAAATGGGACCGCCAATCTTCTTTCCAATCTTCTTGATAGTAACGTTTGACTACAAACACCAACTCCTTGACGTGTTGAGGAATGGAATGGAGCCATTTGTTGTAGCTGTCGGCATAGTCGCGGTTTGAAGGAGTTAACAGCTTGATCACCGAACCTAAGGAGCGTTCAAAGCTTAGGATGGACCGAGAGTCCTTCTTTTTTGGGTCCCGGAAACGGCTGGAGTAATCTCGGTTTATCAACTCGGCAACTAAATCGAAGTCTTTTTTTATATCCGCAATAAAGACCGGCCCATATAGCACTGCGTCGGTTAGAGGTTTGGAGATTTCTGATTTTCCTCCACCGGAAACCGTGCAGGGCTTGTGACAGACGATGCCTTCGGAAACCGTGCCTACCAGTCGCCAAGAGCGATTGCCGCTTGGTTTTACCATTTCTACTTTATATCCTGAAGGGCGGATATAAGTCACCCCGGGCAGCAGTTTGATCTCTTGCCGTTCCCCGCGCTGCAGCCAGCTGACGGATTGTCGGTGTAAGTCGAATTCCACGTCTTCGGGCACGTAAATAATATTCTGGAATTTCTTATCAACGCCAAACCCCCGAGGGTCCATATCCATCAATCTTTGGTAGTTTTGAACGACTTCTTTAAAGGAGTGCCCGGACCTTTGGACGTGAAGGTGGCCGCTGAAGTCTTCGCCTAAGTCGTAGGAGGGAAAGGCTATGGCGCCACCAGCGTGTTCTTCTTCAGCTAAGCCGAAGAGGTTTGCCGAATAGCTGATTTGCGTTTTTACTTCTTTTTTGCAGTAGCCAAAATAGTTGTCGGCGATTAGCGTTACCATGACCCCTTTCTCGTCGCGGGCGCACAATTTGAACGCTTGTCCGTTGTTATATAATTCGTTCGGCCGTTCCCAACAAAGCCCCGCCTCTTTCATGGCTTTTCCGGCTTCGGAACGAGGGGGTAGGCCGGCTTCCTTTTTGGTTACCGAAGTCAAATGAGGCGCCAGGATGACGCAACCGGTGTGTCCCGTCCAATGGTCGGCGTCCAGACCGGCGTCGTTCTCGGGCAGATACGGGTCTCCGGCGTTTCCGAAAATACTTTCCACAAAATCGAGGTTTGACACCAAGTTGCCCGGGGCGAAGAAACGAATTTCCATGCGCTTTTCCGGCATCAGGCCGGGAATTTCGGGGCAGACTAAGGGGCGCAAAAGCAGCGAGACAAAACACCGCGCCTTTTCTTTTTGCTCGGCCGTGAAAGGCAGCTGCATTATCTCCTCCGGCGGGTCGAGAGCGCGGCGAAGCAGATTGGCGAAAACCGACAGCGGCGTCGCCAATTTGTCCGCAGGAATGGGAAGCCCGCCTTCGGCGATGTGGAACACGCCTTGGGTGGTGCGGCGATCTTTTGCGGGATTATGCAAAACACCCTGTCGGATTCGGTATGAGTGGAGAATCTCCGAATGAAACTCGTCGCCGTTCGCCGGCAGGGAAAGCGCCCGAGCCACTCCGTGCCGGTCTAGAACAAAGGTTTGCGCCGGCAACCGAATGGGGGAGGATATCGGGAACACATGATCTTCACTCCAGCGGATCGGGGTTTTTTCATATTGCTGTGCTTCTGTGCTGACGGGGTAAAGATACTCGTCCAGCCATTTTTGGATTCGCCAATCCGCCGGGCAGAGGTATTTGGAGAGCAAACGTTCCCGCTGCCGGTGGTGCGCCAACACAGCGCCGGCGATTTCATGGAACTTCGACCCAGGTTGCTCTACCGTCGGGCATCCCATGGACGCCAGTTTGAGATTAATATACTCAACAGTGATGTCGTCGGGGTAAACCGGCGTCTCCACGCCAACCCCCAAGGTTTTCTCTCGGTTCATCTCGGCTGTCCCTCGGTTAAATTCGATAGCGCGTCGCCTTTCTCCCAATCGCCTTCGCGGCTAAAATGTTACAGAGCTTGGGGTGTATCAACGGACAAAAAAATACAAAACAAAACCGCCCGCCGTCGTTGCCTCCGGCGGCACCCCAAGCAGAAATCTTTTATACTTTCAAAACCAGAAAACCAAAGAAGTCAACCAGAAACTTTTTGGACGGAAAAAGTCAACAGCCTTCACGGAAACAGGTTTTTTTGCCGGCTTCGGAACGTCGGTACGGTATCGTCAACGACTAGACCAATGACTTTCCCCTCGTCCTTTCATTTGAGATGTTTTCAACTTTCTGTTTCGTCAATAAAAAGTCCAAGCGATCTCTCGCCCGGCTTTTGACCATTGTAGTTTCCTTTATTCTTCTTCCGCATTCCAATCCATGTCGGTTTGGGCGAGAGGCTCGCCATTCAATGCATTCCTCATCGGCGGCAACTTCGGCCGGCGCAGCTGCTCCCCAAACTGAGCTTCCACCGCCCAGTGCTGCAACACCGGATATTCCTCCGCTACGCCCGGAATGCGAAACTGGCCACAACTATTCGCTTCCTCCCGCATCGGCTTAGTCCAATCGCTCGCTCGCAAAGTAATAAACACTCCGGCGGCCGCCTTTTCTCTTTGTATCACTTGCGCAAAGTCCCGCACTTGACTCAATGTCGGCTTGCCTCCCTTGACTTGCACCAGCACCAAGTTGCTCTTTTGGGTAGTTCTATTGAGCAAGCGCCCCCGTCCGTCGATGCCGCTGTCGGCTCCCTTCTTTTTGTTAGAAATAATCCCGCCGGGGATCATGCTTTCGCTCGCCCACCACTCGAACTTATGCTTGTCCCGCTGGGCTAGTTCTTCGGCTTGGCGCCAGTCTTTGGGAATGCCTTCGATAGCGCAGGGGATGCCGTTTTTGCGCAAGCGCTCGCGGGACACGCCTTTGGCGGCGAACAAGGAAATGTCAATGCCGACAAACCTTCGTCCCAGTTTGGCGGCGGCTTCTAATGCCGTGCCGCAACCGCAAAACGGATCTAATACTAAATCCCCTTCGTTGCTGCTGGCTCTGATAATCCTCTCTAACAACGGAACAGGTTTCTCCGTCGGATAACCGCTTCTTTTTTTGCCGAGAACAGGCAAGATGTCCACCCATAAATTGCCGGCAGGTGTCCCTCGGAAATCGTCCTGATACTTGCGCCGTTCCAGCTTGCCATCCTCGCGGATGACAATGTTGCCTTTTTGATACTCTTCTTCCAATCGCTCTTTGATCAGTCGCCAACCAGAGGGATGCGGATTGTGAAACCCCCGCCATTCGTAGCATTGGTTCGGCCTCTTGCCCATGCCGGGAGAGTTCCAGATATGCGCGCTGTCACCGTAATAGCGCCGCCCGTCTTGATCAACTAGAGGAAACTTGGCTTCGGCATCCTTATCCGTTAACTGGAGGTATGGACGAATCGGCGTGTCAGGCGATCTGGCGTAGAACAGGATGGTGTCGGTGATGCTTCCCCACTGCTTCGGAGCGTGCTGAAAGCTGCCGTGAACCGAAGTGTGCCTCTTCCATATGATTTCGTTGCGGAAGTTTTGTTGGCCGAAGATAGCGTCCATCAGTAGGCGCAAGTAGTAGTTGGCCGTTGGATCGCAGTGCAGGTAAATGCTCCCAGTGGATTTGAGAAAGTCTTTTAGCACCGCCAGCCGCTCGGCCATGTAGCTAAGGTAAGAAAGCATTTTAGATTGCGGAATCAGAATGCTTAAGGCTTCCATTAGTTTGCTGGCGGGATGGCCTTCGGCGCCCATCATCTTCTGGGTGCGTTCGATGGCGGCGGCATCCCATTCCCATATGTCGGTAAAGACAATGTCTTGGGCGGAGCCTTTGTCTTCGTCTTTTTTGTGAGGTTTGTTATAGACTTCGTCGCTGTTGAAGGGCGGGTCCATATAAATCAAGTCCGCTTGGGGGCCGGTCCAGTTCTCCGGTTTCTTCCATTCCTCCATCAGTTCCAAGCAGTCTCCATAATAAACGTTTCCTGTCTTCATATATTGTCTTTGGTTTTGGCGTGCTGTGAATGGGAAAAATTACTTTCCTAGTGGGAGTCTTTCTGCCAAGCGTTCGGGCAGGCCGGCGTCGCGGATTTTTCGCATAGTGGTTTCCATATCGTAATCCAGCCGTCTTAATTCGATAGTGCCTAAGTTGAGGTCGTAAATGACGTAAGTTGCTTTGGGCACTCCGTCGCGGGATTGGCCGACACTGCCTACATTGACGAAATACTTCTTTCCGGGTTCGACGGTGAACTTGGAGTAGGTTCCTCCTCGCACCGTGCTGTCGCGCACAAAGGCTACGGGAACGTGGGTGTGGCCGAAGAAACACACGCTGGTGTGTTGGTAGGTAAAACTCGCTGCTGCTTCCAGTTTGTTGAAGACGTAGCCCCAGCGTTTGGGGACGTCCAGAGTGGCGTGCACAATGGAGAAGTTGGCCACTAAGCGAAAATATCGGAGGTTTCGCAACCAGGCGCGGTCATCTTCGGTCAGTTGGTTTCGCGTCCAATGAACGGCGGCGGCGGCGTGAGGGTTGAACCCTTCCAAACCGTCTTCGCTGGAGCAGTATTCGTCGTGATTTCCTTTGACGCAGGGGAGTTTCATTTCGCGGACTTTGTCCAAGCATTCCTTGGGGTTGGCGTTGTAGCCGACCACGTCGCCCAAACAGGCGTAGTGAGTGCATTGATTTTCTTCCGCATCGGCCAGCACGGCGTGGAACGCTTCCAGATTTCCGTGTATATCTGCGATAATCGCGTACTTCATTTATCCCTGATAAAATCCCGTTTAGCTCAAAATTTCAAAACCTCGAAACTCGTGGGTCGCTTCGGACCAATCTATTTTTTCGTCTCGAATCATCGGCCCCAAGCCGGAGTCGCGCACAGCCGCAAGAAAGGCCTTCAGCTCTTTCTCGGCTCCTTCCGCAACTAGTTGCACCCGGCCGTCGGGGAGGTTCCGCACAGCGCCGCAAAGTTCGTACCCGCAGACCAGCCGTTTGACCGTGTATCGGAATCCCACTCCTTGAACTCGCCCTGAATAAAAAACGGTTGCTCGTATGTCGGCCATTGTTCGGTTCTTCGTCTTTGCCGTGAGGAACGGTCGACGATCTGCCGTCCTCGAATCAGCGGCGGGAATCAAGCCATGAATCCCTTCTTTTTCGCAACGATTTTATTTTCCGGGCGGCGCCGGCCTCGGTGAAGGGTGGTTTGCCTTGCGGCAAGTGGATGGCCGCGGTTCATCACTTTTGTTGCGCTTTTCTCTTCGCCGCCAGCAATCGGCTGGTGGTGGATTCGGTTTCCTCCGGCTGGTTTTCGGAAGGCGACTCTTCTGCGTTGGCGGGCGGGGACTTTTGGGGTTTCGCCTTTTGAAAGACGGACGCCATTGTTCCCGTGGAGTTGCGGCGGACGGTTGCCGCCGGCTTTTCGAGGATTGCGGTTTCGGGAGCTGGTCGAGACTGGCGGGCGCGAATAGTGTCGCGGCGTTGGAGGAGCGCGCTTAAGGATTCGTCTCGCTTGGGGGCGGATTGCTTTTGCCGCCAAAAGCACAGCCAAGCGATTGTTTGATGATAAGCCCGCGCTAAGTCGTCTCGATCCAGTTGCACTCGGCGCAATCCCACGTCCAAGGGAAACAAAAGGATCGCCAGTTTCAGAAACCACTCCCACAAATCGTGGGGCTGGAAGGTTTTGATGCGGTTGCTGGCAAAGGGATTTGCGGCTTCCAGCGAGGAAAAGAAAGTGCCTCCCTCCGACGCATCGGCCAGTTGCCGTAGCAGTCCCCAATGCGGCTCGCTGGTTGCGTATTCGGGCGAAAAGCTCACGCTGGTTCCGGCCATTTGAGTTCCCAGAAGATTCTCGCCGTCCATTAGCATTAGGTTCATTATATACGCGCCCACGTCGCGCGCCTCAAATTGCGCTTCGTAACGGCCGGGCGCAGTTTGTCCCAGTCGAATCGTTTCGCTTTCTCCCGAAGGCTTCACCACCCGCGCATTGAGTTCTAGGAAGTTTCGGAAATTGCCTTCTTCATCGACGGCCTCGACGGCAATGGCGCCGATTCCTTTGTCGACGGTGACTTCGGTTGAAAAATCGGTGTTCTCTACTCGACGCAAGGCCCATTGGGCGATTTGGGACCAAAATTGCCGATATTGCCCCCAAGACAACCAGGAAGCGGCCCACTTTGCCCGCGCATCGGAAGTGAACGCCACCGCCCGACCCAGTCCGTATTGCCAATGCGCCAGCAAAGGGTCTCCGTTTTCTGTGACTAACGGAATCTCCGCCCGGCCTTTGGGCTCCGTAGCCACGTATCCCAACAATTGCGGCAATGGTTCTCTTCCCAAGCCGCGAATCAACTCGCTGGCGGCCGCTCGCTGGGGAACGAAGGGTTTTTCGGAGATGGCTGACTTGAGGATGACGGCGGTTTCCTTGATGAAAATTTGCGGCAATATGTTCGGAGAGCGCACGTCGTAAAAGCGGCCTCTTCCCCGGGCGGCGATCCATTGCATGGTTTCCGGCCCGGCGTGGCCGGCAATCAATACCGTGCTCACCGTGATTCGGTCGCCGACAATGGACTTCATCAGTTCTTTGGACGGCGCGCCCGGATCGCCGTCGCTGAACACGATCATGTGCTTCAGATTGGCCGTTGACGCCTTCAATCCTTGGTGCGCCATAGCCATAACGTTTTGAAAGCTCGGCAAGTCGCCCTGGTTCATTCCCCTGATTTTGGAAGCGAGCGCGCGTTTGTCGCCCGCTTTGGTCATGGGAAACAGCCACCGCTCCGTTCCGTCCCAGAGGACGATGCCCAGTTCGTCTTGCGGCCCCAAGGCGTTCAAGGCGCCGACGGCCACTTTCCTAGCCACTTGATTGCCGTTGTTGAACTCCATGCCGTGCATCACCATTGCCAGGGCGCCGCTGGGCAGGACTTTTTTGCTGCTCAATTCCATATCCAGAGGCAGCGCCCGCTCCAACGGCGTGCCGCGATAACCGCCGGCAGCGTAGCTCTGGTCGCCTCCCACGCATACCAGTCCGACGCCAAAGTCACGGACGGCGCTTTCTATCAACCGCATGGCGTCGTTGCCCAAATCGCCAGCTGCGATGTTGCTCAGAAAAACGGCGTCGTAGCTTTGCATTTCCGCCAAGGACTGAGGAAAGCCGCTCAAGCCGGCGGCCGAAACGTCCAGTTGAGAAGAGCGCAACGCGGCCACCAGTTCTTGATCCAAAGCGGGTTGATCGGAAATGACGAGGATGCGCGGATCCCCGGCAACATTCACAAAACTAATGGCCCGGTTGTTCTGCGCCACCGTGTCGCCCGCGGCGGCAATTTGTACGTCGTAAGTGTAAAAGCCAGAATCCGGCAAAGACTGCGGAAAGGTAAAGAGATTCTTTCCCGCCTCCAAAGCCACTTCCTGTTCTCCCAGCAAGCGGCCGTTGCGAAACAAGCGCACGGTGGCGCCGCCGCCCTCGTCGGCTTGGGCAAAAATCTTCGCCTCAAAAGTCGTTCCCTTTTTCACGTTGCCCGGCAGAGCCAGCCGTTGCAGGGAGACGTCGTTGCGCCGCTCCGTTCCCAACGGAATTACATCCACAGACACGCCCAGAGGGCGGGCGCCGGCCACGGCGGAAAGGGCTTCTCCCAGATTTTCGTTGCCGTCGGAAAGCAGCACGAGTCGTTTTTGGCCGTGCTCTGGGAAGGTGGCCGTGCCTAATCGAACCGCCGCCGAGATGTCTGTGCGGTCTGTTTGCACGACCGCTTGAATCTTCCCCAGCTCGACCCGCGGCTGCATCATTTGCTCAATGCCGGCGTCGCCGCCAAACACGAGAACTCCCGCTTGGTCTTGGTTTCCTTTCTTTTTGACGATTTCGTTGACGTATTGACGAGCCGCCTCTTGTTGGGCTTCGGGAACGCTTCGCGAACGATCCAGCAGAAACATCACGTTCATCCCTTCGCGGGGATCCAGCCTCTGAATCCCCGCCATCGCCAAAACCAAAGCCGCCGCCGCCGCCAAACGAAGCGCGCACGCCAACCAACGGCGCCAAGGATCCAGCGAAGCGTCCGAACGATGCGCCAGCCAAACCACCCACACAACCACCGGCGGAAAAAGCCAAAGCCACTCTGGATTGGAAAACTGTATATTCACGGCGCTTGCCGCTTGCGAATGAGTTTTTGAATGCGATGGTTCCCTGAATCCGCTACCCAGAGATTCCCTTTGGAATCCAAAGCCAGAGACCACGGATTGCTGAATTGCCCAAGCGCCGAACCCGGCCCGCCGATGATTTCCACAGACTGAAACTCCGAATCAAACACTTGAATGCGGCTGTTCCCAAACTCGCAAACAAACTGATTTCCCTCCGCGTCAATTTTCACGTCGTAAGGATAACTCAACTCCCCCACTCCTGAACCCGGCTTTCCGTATCCTCCCGTCCAGCGCCCCGAATCGTCAAACACCTGAATCCGGTGATTGCAAGAGTCGGCGACAAACAAACGGTCCCGGAGGTCAATCCCAATTCCTTCGGGACGATTGAACGCCCCCGCCTCATTCCCCGCCCGGCCAAAGGCCAGAGCCAATCCCTTTCCCGCCGGCCGAAAGCGCTGCACCCGCTCCACTTGCTGAAACTCCGTCACAAACAAATCGCCCGACGAATGACAGGCCACCGCCCGAGGAAACGCCAACTTCCCCATCTCTGCGCCCCGTTTTCCCCATTGAAACACCAACTTCCCCTCCGGCGTAAAATGATTCACGCGGGCATAATGCGGCTCCAGCACGATGATGAGCCCGTCGCCATCCCGTCCCATCCCCTTGGGACGCCCGCGCTCGGTCTCCGGCATTTGCCAGAAACTCAAATAACGCCCCGAAGAATCAAAGCGCTGCACCCGTCCCGTCATATCTACGGCAAAAACATCGTCATTTGGCCCCACGGCCACAGAGCGCGGCTTGTTGAACCGCCCGACGCCAGTTCCCCTCCCTCCCGTCGACTGAACCGCTGAAAAAAAACGGCTCTCCAAAGACGGCTCCGGCTCCGCATCTCCGCCGCAGCCCGCGCCGAGCCAAACCCAAGCCAAAACCACCACCGCCCAAAAACCCTGCCGAGCCGTCCGCCAAAGTCTCCCGACAATCCACGGCGCCGCGCCCAGAAAAATCAGCAAGAAACACAAAGCATTCACTTGGCCAGTATGCCCGTAGTGAAGCAAATTAAAAACCCGCAAAGCCAAAGTTTCCACACCGGGCGGCACCATGAAAATCAAAACCTCCACTTCCCACAGACAAAACAAATAAATCATCCACCACAAACAGAACAACCCCTTTCCCGCCGCCGGCAAAACGCAATGCCGCCAGCGCCGCCAAAATCCCATTCCTTCCAGACTCGCCATCGCAACCAACCGCTCGTCCACCCCGTTCAAAGCCACGGCGCCTCCGCTAATGCCCAAAGCCAAATAGCGCAAAATTAACGCGGCCATCACAGGCATCCAACCCAACGCCAACCAACCGCCGATCGCCCAGTTGTTGAGCAAAGCCAACCCGGCGCCCACCAACGTCCCCGGCGCCAAAAACAAGGCCCAAAAAAATCGAGCGGCGACAACCGCGCGAAGCAAAACCCCAAAAACAACCGCCCCCAAAGACGATAACGACGCAAACAACGCCGAATAAAAAATCGCCCGCCAGCTCACGGCAAGCGCTTCTCCAAAATCCCGCCACGTTTCCTCCGCCAACGCCAACCAACCCAAAGGCACAACCAAACCCAAACTCAACGCCGCCATCGTCCCTGCCCCACTGCATCCAACAATCCAGCCACCCAACCGCCGCCGCAACCGCCGCTCCGAAAAATCCCGATCCTCTCCCCCCCAACCAAACTCCCGTCCGCGAACGCAAAAAGCCAGCCCCGCCGCCGCGGCCAAAAGCGGCGCCCCAATCTGAAACGCCCGCCCCAAACGCAACTCGGCGTTGAACCGCACAAACATCTCCTCCACCAACACTCTGACCTGCAAAATTCCGGGAACCGCAAGATTGTTGACCGCCAGACCAAACGCCAACAGCGCCCCCCACGCCAAAGGCCGCTGCATTTGCGGCCAAAGCGCCCCAGAAAACAAACGACGACCGCAAACAAACGGCTCCAGCTCTTCCATCGCTCGCACAAGCGCCCCCCGCCTCGCCCAAAGAAAGAAAAACGGGATCGGCCACAACAACAAACCCAACACGCCGGCGGCGCCGGGAATCGAATACAAAAAACCGCTCCCCACGCTGCCCGCCCACCCTGCGCTTCCCAACGTCTCCATCCAAACGGCAACTACCAGAAAGTGCGGCAGCAAGAGATTCGCCGCCGCCAAAACCGGCAACGTCTTCGCCAACCGAACCGGCAACGCCAGCGAAGCCAGAGCCGCCGCAACCCCCGCCGCCGCCGCCAGAGCCGCCGCCCCAAGTCCCAAACACAAGGTATTCTGTAGCAAGTCCCACTTCACCAGCCGGAAAATTCACCGGCCGGAGAATTGTACATAACCACCAGCACGGTAAAACAAGAGACTATTCAAAAGAGGAGATAATATCAAAATACGCCCGCTTTGACGACGCGTCTTCTCAAAAAGCGATGGCTCTCCGATTTCCTTGTAAAAGCCGACGTCGATTGAGAGGTTTGGCACAAACCGCTTCCGGACGGCAACGCCGAATGAGAAACAACGCTAGACATAAAACGGCCGGCGCGGCGATGTTCAACAAGGAGGTTGTGGCAACCGAGCGCTCGTTTATATAAGCGAGCGTCTTCTACTACTTTAAAAAATGAAGTTAACAAGGCATGGTTGCTTGCATTCGGCGAAGTTGTTAAGCGGGAAAGACTAAGCTAATATAGAAGTGATAACGCGGCCATGAACGTCGGTCAGGCGAAAACGACGGCCTTGGTGTTTATAAGTAAAACGCTCGTGGTCAATACCCAACAGGTGAAGAATAGTCGCGTGTAGGTCGTGAACGTGAACGGGGTTGACGGCGGCGCTCATACAAAGTTCGTCGGTGGCGCCGTAGGTGATACCAGGGCGGATGCCTCCGCCGGCCATCCATATGGTAAAGGCGTAGGGGTGATGGTCGCGTCCCCAACGTTTGCGGTCTTCGAGATTGCCTTGTATAAAGGGGGTTCTTCCGAATTCGCCGCCCCATATTACAAGGGTGTCGTCCAGCAGTCCTCGCTGCTTCAGGTCTCGAACTAATCCCGCAGAAGGTTGATCGGTGTCTCGGCATTGGTTGTAGAGTTCGGTTGTGAGGCTGTTATGTTGATCCCATCCAGCGTGCATGAGTTGGACGAATCGCACGCCGCGTTCTATAAGTCGCCGGGCCATCAGGCAGTTGTAGGCAAAGGTTCCCTGCTCTTGGACGCCCGGGCCGTACATTTTCAAGGTGTCTTTTGATTCGTCGGAGAAGTCCGCAAGTTCTGGAACGCTGGTTTGCATGCGGTAGGCCATTTCGTATTGGGCGATTCGAGAGAGAATTTCTGGGTCGCCGAAGTCTTGATATTGGCGTTGGTTGAGTTGCGCCAAGCCATCGAGAAGTCCGCGCCGAAGTTTGCGACTCATTCCTTTTGGGTTGGAGAGATAGAGGACGGGTTCGCCCTTGCTTCTGAATTTGACGCCTTGGTGACGGGAGGGAAGAAAGCCGGCGCTCCAATAGAAGTCGTAGAATATCTGGCCGCAAGTGGTGTTTTTGGTGACGGAGGTGAGCACGACGTAGGCGGGCAGGTTTTCGTTGGCGCTACCAAGCCCGTAGTCCAACCAGGCACCCATAGTCGGGCGCCCGGGAATTTGTCCGCCGGAGAGGAGCAACGAAATGGCGGGAGCGTGGTTGACGGCGTCTGTGTGCATGCTTTTGATGAAGCATAGTTCGTCGGCGATGGAGGCTGTGTAGGGCAGGAAGTTGCTGACGGAGGCTCCGCTTTGTCCGTGCCGTTTGAAAGGCTCGACCGGGGCTAGCAAGAGTTTGCCGGTTGGTTTTCCGGTCATTGTGCTAAAGCGTTTGCCGGAGACATAAGAATCGGGAACCGGCCGGCCGTGCAGGGCGGCTAAGGTGGTTTTGCCGTCAAAGAGTTCCACATGGGAGGGTCCGCCGTTTTGGAAAAGATAAATCACGCGCTTTGCTTTCGGGGCAAGGTGAGGGAGCCTGCCGGGAAGTCCGGCGGCGTTGGATGCGCGAAGGTCTTGTTTTAGCAACGTTGTTGTCAAGGCTGCCGCGCCAAGTCCAAGGCTCGTTTGTCCCAGGAATTCTCGGCGGGTCAGTTGGCGGCGATGTTCGAGTATCGGGTTCATTGTTTTGACAAGGTTTCGTCCAGATTCAGGATCAGGCTGCACACGGAGGCGTATGCGGCATGCTCCGCCGAGTTTAGCGCGGCGGCGGGCATGGAACTGCCTTCGGCAAGCAAGGACGCCGCCGCCGGGTTCTGGGTGAATTCGTTCATGGCCAATTCCAATTGATTCAGAAGGATTTGCGTCTCTTCGGGTTGGGGTCGGCGTCCGATCACTCGGCGGAAGGCGTGGATCAGCCGCTGTTTTGGAGAATCGACGGCAGTCATCGCGCGCTCCGCCAGCATGCGGGCGGCTTCGAGGTAGGTTGCGTCATTCAGCGTTGCCAAGGCATGTAGAGGTGTGTTTGTGCGGGTGGATTTCACGGCGCAAGTTTGCCGTTTGGCCGCGTCGAAGAACATGGTCGGGCCGATAATGCGGCGCCAGAAGGTGTAGAGACTTCGGCGGTAGAGCGCCGGGCCTTTGTCCGCTTGGTAGCGTTTTTTCCCAAAGGTGAAGTCGGCCCATACGCCGGCGGGTTGATAGGGTTTGACTGGGGGGCCGCCGATGTCGCCGACCAGAAGGCCGGATGCAGCTAACGCCTGATCGCGGATCATCCACGACGGCAGACGATAACGCGGGCCGCGCGAGCAGAGGCGGTTTGCCGGGTCCCGTTTCCGCTTTTCCGTCATGGTTTTCGAAGATTGACGGTAGGCGGCGCTCATAAGAATTTTCTTTTGCAGTCTTTTGACGTTCCAACCCGAACTCACGAACTCTGCGGCCAACCAGTCCAGCAGTTCCGGATGGGACGGTCTTCGGCCTTGAACGCCAAAGTCTTCCGGCGTGGAGACGATGCCCTGCCCAAAAAACAGAGACCACTGCCGGTTCACGAACACTCGGGCAGTGAGGGGATTGGCGGGCGAGACCAGCCAGCGGGCGAGGCCGAGCCGGTTTTTCGGCAGTCCGACGGGCATAGGAGGCAAGATCGGCGGTGTTGCCGCGGTGACGCTTGAATCCGGTTTGTTATACAATCCTCTCGTCAAAACGAAGGTTTGGCGCGGTTCCGCGCGGTCTTTCATAACCATCACTTTGGCAATTTCCCGGTCGATGGCGTCTTGTTGTCGGCGCAGTTTTTTCAAGGTCTGGAGCTGCCGAAAGTATTCGGCGCGCCGGTTCTCAGCGTATTGGATAAGAAGATCGAGTTGCCGGTCTTGGCGCTTGGCGACGTCCGTGTCCAAAATCTTGCGAACTTCCTCGTCGATTTCCTTGGTTTTGACGACGCCGAGTTCCCGGTTTTCCCATTGCCGCAGTGTTTGCTCGGCGGCCTGACTGGCTGCGTCGAGGCGGAGTTTTCGGGCTTGTTGCCGTTCGGTCGGCAGAGCCAGAACCGGCGGGGTTTGGGGATCGCCGCCGTTGCCGTCGACCGGCGTTTGATTGAAGAAGGCGAAGAGACCGTAGTAATCGCGCTGGCTCAGAGGATCGAACTTGTGGTCGTGGCAACGGCAGCAGTTGAGCGTGAGGCCGAGCCAAACGGTTCCCACGGTCTCGGTCATGTCCATCACGTAATCGACGCGATTCTCCTCCGGGATGCGCCCCCCTTCGCCGTTAATCATGTGGTTGCGGTTGAAACCGGTTGCCAACACCTGTTCTTGAGTGGGATGGGCAAACAAGTCGCCTCCGAGTTGGAAAACGGTGAACTCGTCGTAAGGCATGTTGTCGTTGAACGCTCCGGCCGCCCAATCCCGCCAAGGCCACATTGTCCGTTCGCGGTCGCCTTGGTATCCGTTGGAATCAGCATATCGCGCGGCGTCCAGCCAATTCCAAACCATCCGTTCTCCGTAACGCGGCGAGGCGAAAAGACGATCCAACAAACGCTCGTAGGCGTTTGGCGCCGGGTCTTGAACAAAGGCGTCCACAGCCTCCGGAGTCGGCGGAAGCCCGTGCAAATCCAAATGCAGCCGCCGAATCAGTTCCTCGCGGGAAGCTTCCGAAGCGGGAACGAGCGACTCAGCGTCCAATCGGCGGCGAATGAAAAAGTCAATTTCATTTCGCGCCCAGCCAGAATCGGCCATCGCCGGCAAAGCAGGCCGCTTCACCGGCTCGAAGGACCAATGCCGCTGCCAGCGGGCGCCTTCGGCCACCCATTGACGCAACGTCTGAATCTGCTTTGCATTCAACGGGCGTTTCGCCTCCGTCGGCGGCATTCGCTCAGCGGCGTCTTCAGCCAGAATTCTGGCGATTGCTTCGCTCCGATCCGGCTCCCCCGGCACAAAGGGACCCAAACGGCCGGGCGCGCCCAAAAGCCCTTCCCTCGTGTCCAACCGAAGGCCGGCCTTGCGCTGCTCTCCATCCGGTCCGTGGCAGGAAAAACAATGCTCCGCAAGAATGGGACGCACTTCCCGATCGAAATCAACAGCCGAACGGGCGTCTCTAATAAAGCCGAACTCCGCCAGCACGACTGCCAGATAAAGCAAAGCCCGAACTCCCTGAATCCTTCGGAAAAAGGAAGCCGCCAACCGGCAAAGTTGTGAAAGCAAGAGCCTCATGTTTTATTCAAGATTGCCTCCCCCAATCCAACCCCACTCAACTTCTTTCGTCAATTCAGAATTTTCTCTGCTTGTCGGCCGCCTTCTTCCGAGCATTCTTGGACAGCCGTCAGTCAAGCGCCGGCTCATCCCGAAATAACCGCGGTCTTCTTTGGCGCTAATAAGTTGCCTAAAAAATCATTGCTCCAAGTTCCCTGACGCCTTTCTTCCTCCGCCATTTCCGAAAGGCAAAAAAAAGCGGCCGACAACGCCGAGAAAAACCTCAAACCCGTTGGCGTAACATAAGCCGCTAAGCCATCCTCCGAATCAAACCAATTGCATTCAAACACACTTCTGGTATCGCTGTCTAACCTTGCATCGGCGGCGGGCGTTTGCCGCAATCCAAGCCTCAAGAGAAGGAATGCAGTTTTTTGTTCACGGAATTGACGAGACTTTCAGCCAACAATTGCAAGTTGGTCGCCAAGTCGTCGGCAGAAACTCCGAAACGGCAATCCGTCTCTACGATTCTTCCGTCTCCAAAACTCACGCCGAAATCATCTTGAAAGAAAACGGCGTCATCGGCGTCCAAGACTTAAACTCGACCAACGGAACCTTCGTCAACGGCAAAAAAGTGCGCAAAGCCTCCGTGTCTGCCGGCCAAGAACTCCGCTTTGGAAACGTTCGCACAAAGATCGACGACCATCCCGTTCGCGTTGTCATCCCAGAAATCGAAATCCCAAAACAGCCTCAGCCAAGCTGGATGCCGGACGGCAAACCCGCCTGCCTGCTTCATCCCGGCTTTCCCGCCGTCTATCGCTGCGCCCAATGCGGCCACGCGCTGTGCCAACGTTGCGTCCGGCAAGTGGGGCTAATCGGCAAACCACCCAAACTCTTTTGCGCCATCTGCTCCGGAGACTGCCTATCTCTCAACAACAAAACCGAAAAAGATTCCAGCGGCGCAATCCGCCTCAAAAAAATGCTCAAAAAACTAGACCGCTTCTTTGCCTCCAAACGATAGCCGTTCGCGAATCAATCCGCCGTCTCTCGCAACAAACCAGGCGTCCAACCCAAATATATCCCTTGCCCTCCCTCGCCATTCGCTCAAGACAGCCATTATTGGGCAACCAAACTCTATGTAATCCCCGGTCGCTGTTCCCCTTGGTTGCTCGTGCAGAGATATTTGATGGAATGTCTCCCAACCAATAACTAGAAAGTCCCCGACACAATCCAAAATGATCCATCACGCCATTCCTCGCTAGCAAAGAACTTCCACACCAATGCCAGCCAATACGATTGATATCGGCGAAAAACAAAAAACGCCGGGAAACTCCCAACGGTTGAACAAGGCAAGCGAAGATGCGCTTCAGAGTTATCGCCCGCAAACATCACTCTCGTCCTCGCCAAACAAAACAAAGCAAAATTCAAAACTCCACAAATCAACACTAACAAAAAAACACCAGAAAACCCTCTGCAGGTTGACAAGTGCCAAACAAAGACCATCCGGAGTCACTTCGATGGCAAAAAGACAAAACAAAGCAAAATTCAAAGCCCTAGTTTCCCGACGGTTTGAAAAACGCAAACGATAAGCGAATATGCGCTTCGGATTTACTGTCCGCTAAGTCCTCGTTGATTCACAGCGGAGAAAGAAAAAGCCGGCAAGACGAAATTTGCCGGGGGACTTTTCCGATTTTGTTTTGCAGGCGGAAAGCAAGAAAACCGACCGGGAAACCCGACGATTGAAAATTGCTCGATACTTAGTGGGCATAGAAAAACCCCGGCAATGAGAATTGCCGAGGCACGATGGATGGTCGAAGAGCGTTTTGGTTACGAGCTATTAGCGAGCGGCTGCTTCCAGTTGGCAAAGGGCTTCTTGCCGTCGCCATTCTCCTTCGCTGAGTGTTGCCGGGTTGGCGTTTGGTTGAGGCGGATTGTTCCCAAACTGGGCGTCCAAAGATTTCATCGCTTCGGGTGATAAGTGAACTCTGCCGTCTTCGCTTTATTGCAAGTCTAGTCCGTCTGGGATGGAATTCACAATGTTGTCAACAGTGACTTTGGCGACAACGATAGATTTGCTCCTCATCCAAAATGCCGGCATTCCCTAACCAAACAAAATCAACAATGGCAGGTTATTGAGCTCGCTCGGCAACGATGGAATCGCTCCTCATCCAAAATGCCGGCATTCCCTAACCAAACAAAATCAACAATGGCAGGTTATTGAGCTCGCTCGACAACGATGGAATCGCTCTTCATCCAAAGTGCCGGCATTCCCTAACTAAACAAAGCCAACAACGGCAGGCTATTGAACTTGCTTGGCAAGGATGCGGGACAACCAAAAACAAAAAGGCCGTCGGCTTGCTTTGTCAACGGCCTCGCTCCTAAAGCGACAATCTCAAAACTCGTTTAGGGACTGCCACCAGAAGATTCTTCCGGTTCGGACTGCTGCTGCGCGTGATACTCTGCCCACTTTTCCATGAACTCCATTTCGAGCTTTCTTATACGCTCGTTCTCTTTTTTGCGCTTTTCATAAGCCTCATCATCCATTTCATCAAATATAACACCGTACAGGTTTTCCAGCCGTGTTTGGTGTTCCGGATCATGTATTAAACTGGCAAAAATTCTAGGATCCCCCTTATCCAATTGATCCATAAAAAAGAGTCCACCTCTGAGAGAAAGGATGTCTTCGAGAACTTGTCTTCCAAACTCCTTTTCAATCCGCTCCCGGAAGGTTTTGGCTATTCGCCTCTGCTCGTCAACGTCAATATCCCAATCATCCGGTAAATAACGCGCGTACGGCCGTTCCGCCCGAAAAAGCGGGATGCCGTGCATTTGCCGATTGAATTCGTCCGCCAGTTCGCGGAACTCGGCGACGCGCTCTTCGCTAATGCCGTTGGCGGTCAAAACCTTCCAAGTGTCGTAGTAGCCCGTCCCCAACTCCCGAACTTCAGCGTAGAATCGAGTTCTTTCTTCTCCCAGTTGCTCCTGAAGTTTCCTATTCAGTTTCATGAGTTCGTCAAGGAACCGTAGTCTTCCCTCTATGGAGTAATACTCGTCTTCGGATATGGATTCCTCGAGTTTTTTGCGCTCGTTTTCGTATTGGGCAATGATCTGGAATTCCTCCGGCTTTGGTTTGAAAGGCTTAAGCCATTCGGCGAGCGTTTGGGACGAACCCTGAAATCCAATGGTCGTTTCCGGGTCGTACCAATGGGCTTTGTTTGTCAAATCATAGACTGGCGGCTTTGAAGTGGGCTTGTCTGTTGTCCTCTGCTCTGTGGGCGAACCTTGCTGTCCAACCGCAGATTCTTGCTGTTTGTCGACAGACTTCGGCGCGCTTTCTTTGGCAAGGAACGTCTTGTCCACCAGCCAGATTAGCGAGACGGCAACAGTGGCTCCGATTAGGATAACAATTGTCTTTTTCATGGTCTTTTCTACTTCATTGAGGTGTGAGGAGATTTGTTGGTATGGGTATCAAACTGTAAGTAATGCATCCATTTTCCGGCATGCTCATGTTGCTTGGCACACAAGGCGTGTGGATAACCTCAGGACCGGGAGAAGTAACGGTAGTAGATTCGCACTCTCCAACATATTCCCAGTCCTTAATATCTCCGTTCAGGCCTTCGTCTTCATATCTTGCGCGAAAGAATGTGCGAATATGAACTAAGATGTCGCCGAAGAGATCATTGGTGATGTCATCGGTGGGAGGAACACTAGTATCGGTAGTAAAGAAAGGACACTTCCACTCTTCGGTGGTTCTTACCGTTACTAACTCAAGGCGTCCCGTAAAAGTTCTGGTAGCAGTTTCTATGGTTATCTTTTTTCCAACCTGGGAATGATTAACCAATCTGCGAACCTCAAGGCGAGCAGGTCTCTGCTGTGCTTGGCCATTTTTATCTTTCCAATAACGCGTACAAATACCCCCGCCGGAGGCATACCATATGGTTTCATAAAAGCCAGCTTCCCACATGCTCTCACCGTTGTGAAGACAGTAATGTGTCACCCCAGATATACCAAACAGTTCTCTGAAAGCGGGGGAAAACACCTCTGAATTGAACCGTCTCATCAGAGTCCAAACATCATTGTAATAATCGGCTAGGTCAACGATAAAGGGGATAGATCGAACTGCCTGAACATTGTAGTGTTTTTCCTTTTCGTAGTACGGCAACGGCCCGGTCTCAGGAAGAATGAACGCCATCCCGTTGGGGCTGGCGATGAAGGAGGCGATCAACAGCGCGAAGAGGAGTGCGCTGGCGAGGCGGGCTTTGCCTTTGGCGAGGCGGTTCGCCGCAATCTTTTGCGGTTTTGGCTGGATGTCGCCAAGGACAGCGGTGGACGCAGCGGAGACTGCTTTCTTGGACTTCAAAACGGCGGCGCCAACTTGGGAGGCAAGGGCCGCCGCTTTCTCTATTTTGGATTTCAAAAAGGAGGCGGCGGCGTCCACGCCAATGGCGAGGACAGCGAGCAGTCCAAAGCGCTTTGGCGGCGGCGCTTTCTTGGCCGATGCCGGCGATTCGATTGTTTGCGATGCAGATTGCATGGCCTTGTTGTGGGTAACCTTGATCGATCCGTTGGAATCGTCAAGCGCGTCAAGCGGTTTCGTAAACAATTTTGTCGTCATAAAACGAGTATCTTCTATTTTGTATTTTCCGAGTTGGCCGGCGCCTTAGGGAAACCTCTTCCCGCGTCCAGGCCGCTTGAACCTAGCAGGCGGGTTAAAAACGCGAGCTCCTGCCTGTTTGCCGAAGCCAACAGGAAAAGAAGCATGCGACTCTCCCGATGCATTTGCATATCCAAACTGTGATATTTCAGCGGGGAGACCCGATAACGAATCAACCCGCCTACTAGGTTCAAAAACAAGGAAAGCAAAAAGCAACCTTGAGTGCAAGCTTTTTTCTCAACTTTTTTCGTCTTTTTTCGATTTTTTGGCAAATTGAGCGATTTTTTTGTCTTTTTCAGGTGCAGCGGCGCACTTTTCTCCGTTTTTCGTCGGCGGAGGGCGATTTGTTTATTGGTTTTCAAACCTTTTGCAACGACTTAGTAACGGCTCAGGGGCGGTTTAGTTGGTTGTGGACAAAGCGGCGGCGATGGGTTTTATTGCGGGGGCAGGAAAAGGGAAAGAGAGCGGGCGGGATGCGGCAAAATAGGAAACGGAGATGAAGAAAATGACAATCGGAACATTGGCCGGACTGGCGGCGGTGTTTTTTTGCGGGAGCGGGATTGCGGAGGAAGAGGGGCGCGAGCCGGCGATTCGGGTAATGAGTTTCAACATTCGCTTTGGCGCGGCGGATGATGGGAAAAACAGTTGGCCGCATCGGCGTTATTTGGTGTTGGAGACGATTCAAATGTTCGGCCCGGATTTGTTGGGAGCGCAGGAAGTGTTGGGTTTTCAGGCGGAGTTTCTTCGAAAAAACTTTGAAGGCTATGGTTTTCACGGAGTGGGGCGAGACGACGGCAAGGCGAAGGGCGAGTTTGTCCCGGTTTTTTATCGGCTGGATCGCTTTGAGTTGCTGGATGCCGGGCATTTTTGGTTGAGCGAAACTCCAAAGTTGGCGGGGAGTCAGAGTTGGGATGCGTCTTTGCCGCGGATGCTTTCGTGGGTGATTCTGCGGGATCGCAAGGGAAAGGGGCGGCGGTTTGTGTTTGCGAACACGCATTTTGACCATCGCGGTTCGCAAGCGCGGTTGGAGTCTGCGAAGTTGATTGGTCGTTGGGCGGAGTCTGTTGAGATGCCGGTGATCTTGGCGGGAGATTTCAATGCGGGCGAAGGCAGCGGGCCTTACAATGTTTTGGCGCGGGCAAAAGGCTTGGCGTCTTTTGTGGATTCTTATCGGGCAATTCACCCGGAGAAAAGTCCGCGCGAAGGCACTTTTTCCGGTTGGATTGGACGTCGCGAAGGGAGTCGCATTGATTGGATTCTGCATTCGGCAAAGTTTTTGACGTTGAATGCGTCCATTAACTATACGAACGAAGAGGGGCGTCATCCTTCGGATCATTATCCGGTGCAGGCAATTGTGCGGCGTCGTTGAGGGGCGTCAGTTCTTTTTGTGGTAGGGCGAATGCAGGTTGAAGTAGATGCTGCAAAGGGGGGTGTCGGATTCCGTTTGGCTGAGGATGATGGTGGTTTGGTGGTCTAAGGCGATTCCGTGGCGCAGGCCGGGGGCGCGGTTGCGGTAGGCTTTGATGGCTTTTTCCATCAGGCGGCGAAGAGATTCCTTGCAGTCTGGGGTGGGTTTGTCGAGGCAGACGACGTATTTGTCGTAGTTTTGCAACGCCGCCGCAAGTTCCGCCCGAAAAGTTTCCACGCTCAATTCCATCGGCGCAAGATTAGAGAAAACGAGTCCATTGTAAATGAAGCAGAGGCGGTTTTAGGTGGTTTGGCGGCGTTTGCCGAAGAGAGCGTTGCCGATTCGGATGATGGTGGCGCCTTCTTCGACGGCTATTTCGAAATCGTCGCTCATTCCCATGCTGAGTTCTGGGAGCGGAGCGCCCAAAATTTCTTCGGCTTCCTTTTGGAGTTGTTTCAAGCGGCGAAAGTGGGGGCGGGCGTTTTCCGCTTCCTTGCTCCAAGGCGCCATAGTCATAAAGCCGTGAATTTCCAGCCGGTCAAGGGCGTTGAGAACTCGCAGTTTTTCGAGCACTTCATTGGGGCGAAATCCGTATTTGCTGGCTTCGCCGGAAACATTGACTTCGAGAAGCACGGGGATTGTTTTGGCCAGTTTTTCGCAAGCGGCGTTGAGGGATTGGGCAACTCGCTCGCTGTCTATGCTGTGAATCATTCGCGCGATTCGGATGGTTTCGCGGCATTTGTTGGTCTGCAGATGCCCAATGAAGTCCCAGCGCAGATGTTCCGGACATTGCGCCGCTTTCTGTTTGAGTTCCTGAACTTTGCTTTCTCCGAACGAATCTAGGCCGCATTGGGCGGCTTCTCGAATGCTTTCGGGTGGGCGTCCCTTGCCGACGGCGAGAATCGTCACTTCTTGCGGAGACCGGCCAGAACGCCGGCAGGCATCCACAATCCGCCGGCGGATCTGTTCCAAGTTGGCGGCAATGCTCATGACTTTGATTTTGAGCGTGTTTTCTCGTCCAGGGGCGAGTTTTTCTTGAGGGAGAATAGCAATGTTTTGCTTTTTTGAACCAATTTTAACTTGCCGCTTTTCAACTCATTTTTCGACGCGGCTTTTCAACGTTTTCGAATCGCTGATTTCCCTCTAGCCAAAATTCAAAAACTTGGAAATCAGGTTTTTTCACGCGGCATTCCTTGGTTTTGTTCATTTGCCCACTTGGCCGGTTTGCCAGCCGAAGGCAACTTTGCGAAAATCAAACAGCGGCCCATTCAACTCCCTCCGACATTGCCAAACCGAAGCCTTTCGGCAATGATTTTTTTTGTTTTAGCGGGTTGGGATTAGGGGTTGTACATGCGGACGAGGAGTTGGCTTCGGGCGCTTTCAAGCGCCATAATGAATTCAGCGTAGTTGGGGTAGCGGTGGGCGGGGTCTTTTGACATGGCGCGGTAGATGGCGTCGCTGGTGCTTTGGGTGATGGCGGGGACGACGTGGTTGGGCGGCGTGAGGGGGGTGTGGATTTGGGCGGCGACAACTTCTTCGATGGTTGGAGCGTCGAAGGGAACGTGGCCGGTCAGTCCGTGGTAGAGGGTGCCGGCCAGGCTGTACATATCGGAGAGGAAGGTTTCGGATTCTCGATTGACTTTTTCAGGGGCGATGTAGTAGGGCGTGCCCCAGATGGAGTTGTGGTAGTTGGTGTTTTTGAGGGAGCAGACGGCGAGTCCGAAGTCGACTAGTTTGGGTTCGCCTTCTTGATTGAAGAGGATATTGCCCGGTTTGATGTCGCGGTGGAGGAGGTTTTTCTGCAAGGCGGAGTCCAGCGCGGCGGCGACTTTGGTGCCGATGTCCAAGATGTCAAGTTCTGGCAGGCGGCTTTCTTCTTCGATGCGGCTGTCTAAGCTTCCGTTGTCGGCGATTTCCATAACCAGATAGCGTTTGCCTTGGTGTTGGTCGAAGGTATAGAGGTGGATAATGTTTGTATGGTTGAGGGAGGCGCAGGCGCGGGCTTCGAGTTGAAAGTTTTCGACGGCGTCGGAATCCGTTTGGAGCTCGTCTTTCATCAATTTGACGGCTACCTCGCGGTTGAGGCTGGTGTCCAGCGCTCGATAGACGGTGCCCATGCCGCCGGAAGCAATCGGGCGGAGCAGTTTGAATTGCCTCAGCATCAGGGGCATCATGACGTCTGCCCGGCACTTTGAACACGGAGTCAATCCCAACGGGGGCAGGTCGGCCGGAATGAACACCTTGGAACCGCAGCTGCTACAAGCAACCATGGTCAGCGATTTTTTAGGTGTGGAAGGATCCGTCGTCACAAACGCAAAGTTAGCATGTTTCCTTCCGCAAAATCACGGCAAAAATGAACTTCCCGGCTTTGGATTCTTTGCCGGCCAGAATTTTATCTCGATTGAGCGGCGAGGCGATGGCTTTGGGGGCTTCCGCCGCTCGCTTCTTGGCGATTTGCGTTTGACTTAAGTTGGCGCGTTAGCTTTAGTTATTCGCTTTATGTTTGGTGCAATCGGCGAACCCAATCCTTGGGCGATTCTTCCGTTCGGGCTGTTGTTGGCGATGATCGCTTTGGCTCCGCTGTTCTTTTTTCACTGGTGGGAAAAGCATTATCCGAAGGTAGCCTACACACTCGGCGGCATTACTTTGGCGTATTATCTTTTTGGGCTGGGCGATTACCACGAAGTTGCGCACACCGCCGAGCATTATGCGAGTTTTATTTGCTTGGTCGGCTCGCTTTTTGTGGTTTCGGGAGGCATTCACATCAAGGTCAAGGGCGAGGCGACGCCGCTGGTCAACGTGGTGTTTCTTTTGTTCGGAGCGGTCATCGCCAACTTTCTGGGGACAACGGGAGCGTCGATGTTGCTGATTCGCCCGTGGATTCGCATGAATAAGTACCGCATCACGGCGCATCACGTGGTTTTCTTTATCTTTATCGTCTCCAACGCTGGCGGCTGTTTAACGCCGATTGGCGATCCGCCGCTCTTTTTGGGGTATTTGGAAGGGATTCCTTTCTGGTGGGTGTTGCAGAACTGCTGGCCGATGTGGTTGGTGGGAATCAGCCTCTTGCTGGGAATTTTTTACGCAGTGGACCTCGTTAACTACCGCAAAGCACCCAAGAAAGTGCGGGAAACCTTGGCCGAGCCGCGGGACGAATGGCATTTCGAAGGCGGCGTGAACTTGTTTTTTCTGGGGCTGATTTTGCTGTCCGTCTTTCTTTCGCCGCCGGATTATCCGAAGTTTTTGCGAGAAGCCATTATGATTGCCGCCTCCGTTGGCTCTTATTTCGTGACCCAAAAACGCATTCACGAGGCTAACCATTTTAACTTTGAGCCGATTCGGGAAGTGGCGATTCTGTTTGTCGGCATTTTCGCCACAATGATGCCGGCGCTGGCCTGGTTAAAGGCGAACGCCGGGCAAATGGGAGAAGTGACGCCCAGCTTTTTTTATTGGGGAACCGGCCTGCTTTCCGGAGTGTTGGACAACGCGCCGACTTACCTGAGCTTCCTCAACGCCGCCGAAGGCGTGTTTGCGGAGCGCCAAGCAGCGGAGCTTTCCCAAATCCAAGTGACGGCGCTCCTGGAAAATCCGGAGTTCAATCGCTACATCGTCGCCATCAGCGTGGCGGCAGTCTTTTTTGGAGCCAACACTTACATCGGAAACGGGCCCAACTTCATGGTCAAGTCCATCGCCGATCAGCAAAAAATTCACGCACCCTCCTTTCTGGGCTACGTTTTCAAATATACCCTGCCGATTATGATTCCGGTGGTTGCAGTGATTTGGTGGATATTCTTCCGCTGATCCCTTGCCGTCGATGCGAACTGCGGAATGCGATTTCTATACGACCTTCTCTTCGCTGTCTTTTTCCTTTTTTCCTTGCCTGGCTACGGCTTTCGGCTTTGGCGGCGCGGCAATTGGCGAAACGGCTTGGGGCAACGTTTCGGCCTCTACTCCGCAAAGTTGACCGAACGGCTCCAAGGAAAGCGCGTAATTTGGCTCCACGCCGTCAGCGTCGGAGAAGTCCATCTGTGCGCTTTGCTGGTTCGGAAGCTCGGCAAGCACCTTCAAGGCTGGACAATTGTGGCCTCCACCACAACTTCCACCGGAATGGGCGAGCTGCGCCGCCAACTCCCTGACAACACCGTCAAAATTTATTATCCCATTGATTTTTCGTGGATTGTCCGCCGAGCGTTACAGACCATTCGTCCGCAAATTGTGACGCTCATCGAGGCGGAAATCTGGCCCAATCTGCTGTGGCAACTGGCCGACAAACAAGTTCCAGTTTTCCTAGTGAACGCCCGGTTGTCCCCTCGCTCGGCCAAGCGCTACCGCCAATTCCGCGCTCTCTTTCAACCCATTTTTTATCGCCTTGCCGGCATCGCTGTTCCCGATAAGCAAGACGCAACAATTTTGGAGTCCGTAGGATGCCGCGCCAATCGCATCCAAGTGATCGGCAACTTGAAGTTCGACGCGGCGAATTCCGCCCCCAACCCCGCAATCCAACCCCACCCCTTGCTCCGATGGGCCGGAGCCAAAGAAAACGCGCCGATCTTGCTAGGAAGCAGTACCCACGCCGGCGAAGAACGCTTGCTAGGGGAGATTTTTTTGCGTCTGCGCCGCGATTTCCCGAACTTGTTTCTGGTAATAGCGCCGCGGCATTTTGAGCGAGGCGGCCAAGTTCGCCAAGAACTGCGCGCTTTGGGAATGGAAACCCGGCTCCGCTCCGATTTCCAAGCAAGCCAAGATTCCAACAAGCAAGAAAACCACGCCGCCGCCGAAGCGCAAGGCCAATGCTTGGTGCTAGATTCCACCGGCGAGTTGCGCTCTTTTTACGGCGCGGCATCAATCGCGGTCGTCGGAAAAAGCTTTCTTTCCCAAGGCGGACAAAATCCCATCGAAGCCGCTGCCTCAGGCTGTGCTATTGTAGCCGGCCCTTTCATGGAAAACTTCCAAACAATTCTAAAAACTTTTTTGGACAAGGATGGCATTCTCCAAGTGCGCAACGCCGCCGAATTGGAAACTACTTTGCGATTGCTTTTGGCCGATAACTCCCGCCGTCAAGAACTGGGACGGCGAGCGCAACTCATCGTCCAAGAAAACCAAGGCGCCGCCAATCGCGCCGCCGCTATGATTGCCCCGCACCTCCAAAAACTATAAGTTCCGTTGACGGGTTCATGAGAATCTAATGTTTCTTAGTTTGAGTCCTCATAACAGCCCATACCAAAATTTCTTAGTTTCAGTTCTCATGAGAGCCCATACCAAACAAATCACCCAACCCAAAAAAGCAAAGCAAAGCAAAAGATTAGCTATAAAAAGAGCCACACAGTTGAGATGCTTTCTTGAGTAAGCTATAAAAGAAGGCAGAAAATACAAACCGACAAGGATTAAGAAGCCAAGGTAATCGGGAAAGAAAACAAACCCGACGAGTAAAATAAGTGATAAAAACACAACTACCCGTATCCATGCTACTTTCCATGCGGCTTTGAAAATAACTAATAAAAACACAACTACCGGTTTCCATACTTTCCATGCGGCCTTGAAAATAACGGCACTTTTGCGTCGAAATCGTTCCGAAACTAGCGTGCAAAGCGTCTTTTGTTGGCAAGTGGGACAATCTAGCACGATACCTTGATACTCTTTTGGCGCTTCGATGGATTGCCCGCAATGATCGCATGAAAAATGAATTGTGGACTTCATAATAAAATACCGTGTTTTTTAGGATGTATGTTGTCTAATCACCCGCCGCTAGAACGACCAAACACTATAGAATTATACTTTCGTATACTATAAGAATTTTGAGAAAAAAGATTGTCTGAATCGATCTTTCGGCGGCTTCACAAATTCGGCAATGGGAAGGCGCAGGCTTGGCGGCCGTTTCGAACGAGGAGCAATCCATTGCCGATGGCGGGATGGCTCCACGATTTTCCCTTCAAAGCGCGGATTCTCGACACTTCGCGAAATTCTTCGGGATTGGCTTCGACAAGGACGAGGTCGCCAGACTCCGCCAAAATCAATAAAAGGTTTTCCACTAACAAAAGCTGCCCGTAACCGTATCTGCCGTCTTTCCACTTTTTCCTTCCGTTTTGCAAGTCGATGCAAGTCAGAATTCCTTCGTCCGCTCCGTAGGCGTAACCGTCTTTGGCGACGAGGTTGTTGAATTTGGGTTTGAGTCGTCTGCTGTGCCACGCAGGTTTCACAGACCATTCCCCCTTTGGAGAAAGATCCAAGTCCAGCAATACGCTTCCCTTGGCGTATCCGGTGGAAAGAAGAATTCGAGCCGTCTCCGCGCCGCCGGCTTCTCCCCACGAAGGCCAAGACAAAGGCAAGTTGGCCTCGCTCAACGGAAGAGGCTGGGCCACGTTGATTTTAGGCATGTTTGTGTATTCGTATTGCCACAACACCGTTCCGTCCGCAGGGCGATGAGCAAAAAGTCCTTCACCGTTGAATATCAGGATTTGGTCTTTCCCTTGAACACGATGAATCAGCGGCGAACTGTAACTCGCCCGGCTGCGTCCGCTTCCCCAGACTCGTTTGCCGGAATGTTTGTCGTAGGCGACCAAGCTGGAGGAAGTACTCCCTCCGGGACTGACGATCACGAAATCGCCGCAGATAAGCGGCGAGACGGCCATTCCCCATTCAAGATTCTCCGCGTTGGCGTCTTTCAAAATATTTCTCGTCCAAAGGAGCTGTCCCGTTTGCGCCTCCAGACAATCCAAAATGCCCGTCGCGCCCAAAGCATAAAGCAAACCGTCCTCGAAAGTTGGCGTGGCGCGCGGCCCGACTCCTCCCAATGGTTCGGAAAACTTTGCTTTGTTTTGGTGAACCCAGAGCGACTCGCCGGTTTGCGCGGCATAACACACAACGGTTTCAAAATCGCCCCGCTGCTCCTGCGTAAACGCGCAATCGCCCACTATGGCAAACGACGACCAACCCAAGCCCACGGAGCGTTTCCAAAGAGGTTTCTCCGGCGCCCAGTCCTCTGGAATCGTGACACTCCGGACGACGCCGTCTCGATTCGGCCCCCGGAACTGCGGCCAATCGCCCTCTTGCAACCTCCACAAAGGCCTCCACAGCGGACCCATTCGCTCGCCCGCAACCGGCGATTCTGAGGACGCTGCGGACGCAGAAATAGCGCCGCCGGAACTTTCCTCGGTTTCTTCCAGCAACGCCGCCGCTCGTTCCTCCGCAGTCTCGCTCCAGCGAAACGCAATCTTCGGAAACATCTCGCCCGAAACACCGTTCACCCGAAAAACCAATCCAAACCCGACTCCCACAACCGCCGCCGACCCAAGCATTATGAGGCGAATCGTCCACCGAGCCCGACTGAACAGCGCCCACCAAACGAGCAACAGAACAAGAGCCAAAACCGCAGACCCCATCAACGAAAGAGCCTGCCACGTCTTTTCTCCCATCACCGTCCCCAAAACATAGTAAGCCGCTGCCTCAACCACTCCAACGCCGACGACAATGGCTACGGCCGGCCACCAACGGATTTTCCGGTTCAACTGCTTCATCGCTCGCTTCCGCACGTTCCCTGAATTTTCCCGGCTTGCCAAGAGTCAAACCCCGCCGCCCCATCTGCGCACCGACAAACAGACTACTCCGGAATCGGCCACGCCCAGCCCGCGGTGAAGCCGCCGTCTACATAAAGGATTTGCCCCGTTACAAACGAAGAGGCCGGACTAGCCAAAAATAGCGCCACGCCAACCAAATCGCAGGGGGCGCCGAGTCTCCCTAAAGGCGTGTTCCGCCGTCCCCATTCCTGCATTCCCGGATCCGCCCAAAGTTTTTGAGTAAGATTCGTGAGAATAAAACCCGGGGCCAAAGCGTTGACGCGCACGCTATACCTTCCCCACTCCAAAGCCAGCGCGCGAGTCATCTGGCCCAGCGCCGACTTGCTCATCGCATACGGCAAAACGTTCTTCTAAAGGGCGGTCGGTGTTCAGCGAAACAACATTGATCTGGCAACCGCAACCGCGGGCAATCATCTGTTGCCCGGCTTTTTGGCTCAACCGAAAGGCGCCTTTGAGGTTGACGTCCAACACCCAATCGTAATCCTCCTCTGTAATCGCTTCCGCTGGTTTTCGCCGATTAACGCCGGCAACATTAACCAAAGTGTCCATCCGTCCAAATCGAGACATAACCGACTCCACCAACGCCTCCACGTCCGCCTTCACCGTCACATCACAGCGAAGGGGAAAAATAGCCGCCGCGCCTCTGCCGCCGCTGTTTTTCTCACAAGACCCACCGCCACCCCCCGCAAAATCCTCCGAACTCCACCTCCTCATTTCCTCCGCTGTCCCCTCCAAAGAATGGAGATCACGACCGGTGATCACTACCTGAGCGCCTCGCTCCGCAAAAGCACGGGCTATAGCCTTTCCAATCCCCCGACTAGCCTCGGAAACAAGCACAACCTGATCTTCAACCGAAAACAACGCGTCGTTCATAAAAAAAACCGGCAACCGCAAACCTCTTCCGCCAACCATGAAACACGGCGCGAACAAATGTCAAATCCGACGCCAATCGCCCCCTCAGTGCTGAGGCTTGAGGCGGAGGAAGGATTGGTTGGCGTTGGCCTGAGGCAGAGTGAGGGTCATGTGCGCGGTGCCGTCTTGGTTGTCTTTCCAAACTAAGCGGTATTCTTCTTCTGGTTGCAAGAGGCGCCATACTCCGCCAACCAAGCGGGAGCTAGCCTCCACCGCGAATGCTCCCGACCTGGCTCTGGTCAACGGCATCACCAATTCAAAGCGAACGCCGCCAGAGAACGCGGCCGCCTTGGTCCGACGACTTTCTTTCTTCTCCTTCGCAACGCTCGCTGTCTGAAATCCTCGGGGTTGCGCTTGGCGGCCGGACAACGCGGGCGCCGGGCGACTTACGATGATAGAGTAAGTTTGGGCCGCGCCATTGGCCGCGATTACCGCCAGCGCAATGGGGTTGTCGCCTTCGGTTAAGGCTACCTGATGACCGGCAGTGGTGGTGGCGGCATCCTCGCCCCAAATCACCACCTGCGCCTTGTCGTGTTTGGCTGTGGCCGTCAAGGTGACCGCAGTGGTGGTGGCCGCTACCGTAGCTCGGTAAAGCGTGGGACGCCCGGTCACCTGCCCAAAAGTGAGGACAGGTTTCAATCCTAACGCTCCAAAACTGACATCGCCAGACAAGGCGCGGTGGAGGGTTATAGTGTAAGTGCGGCTGCTTCGGTTGGGGGCGATCACGGTGGCCGCAATGGTGTTGTTGCCTTCGGCTAAGGCTACTTGATGGCCGGCAGTGTCGGCGTCGGCCGGCACAATCGCCAACCGAGCATTGGGATCGCTGGCGACGACCTGCACCGTCGTAGAAAGAGTGAGATGACTCACCGGCGCCGTGTAGTGGGTTGTGTCGCAACAAAGGCCAGCAACAACGCCGCCTGGCTCACCCCAAGCGCCTTCAATGCGTTGTCGCCCGATGGCGTCACCGGCTGATTGTAAGCGTATATCTTGCCATCCACAAGGGCCCGCTACCCACATTGTTATACCGTTCGACCTCAGACTGGTAGGATTATGATTTTCCGCGGTGATTAAAGTATCGAAGTCCTGCGTGGGATTGTGTGCGGAAAACTTGTTGGTGACGGCGACGGTGTAGGTGCGGGCGTGGGCACTGGATGGTGTGACAGTGATGGTGACGGCAGTTTCGGCGCCATTTGCTAAGGCTACCTGATGCCCGGCGGTTGCCGTGTCGACGTCCGCCAGCGAAATGACAACAGAAGCGCCGAATTGAAACGCTGTTGCCACCACAGTCGTTTGGGCGCCCGGTTGGAGAATGGTGGAGGTATGTCGGGCGGTGCCGCCGTCAAAAGCGGGACTTAAGGTTAACCCGCTCAAACTCAAGGCACCCAACGCGGCTGATCGGACAGTCGATTAAGTGTAAATCTTGTCGTCTTGCGAATCCGTTATCCACATGGTCGTCCCGGCCGACCACAGAGCGCGAGATTGATTGTTCTCCGCTGCGCTCAAGGTGTCGAAGTCTTTGGCAGGATTGCGGCTTCTGGTCGCCATTTTGTAGGCGTATAGTTTGCTGTCCTTACCGTCCGCTACCCAAATTGTTTCGCCATCGGACCAAAGACCGGTCGGATTGGTGTTCCCGGCGTCTTCCAAAGCGTTAAAGTCCTGGTCAGGATTGCGGGCAGTGGTTCTAGTGGCAGCGGATTGCACATGCGGTTACGAATCAAAGTAAGCGACCAGGCTTATGCAGAGTAAAGCAGATGTTTGGCCGAGACTGGTCGAAATTCGGCGATGCCCTTTGGTTACCGAGCGAGAGGAGTCAGTGTTTTGCTTCTTTTGAGTCGTCGATCCCATGATTTTAGAGGGTGTTGTTGGCGTTATCCCGGCTTTGATAGACATCAATGTACAACTACGCTTGGCTCTGCTCCACAGAAACCAAAGAAACCGCCGACACAACCACAGCCCCTAAAACAGACTGATTGCTAAGTCCCCTGGACCCTCATTTTGACCCCAACGATGTGATCCTCTTCATAACCAATTTCTTTCTTTCTCTCTAAATCAAATACCCGCAAAAAACAAACTCTCCGCAAAGCCTCCCGCCATAAAGCACTTGGCGATGCGATTCGTTTTATTTATAGGCTCTTGCCCGCCGTCAAGCCCCAATCACAAAAAAGACGAGAAAAGTTAAGAAAAATTCTCTGAAAACGACAAAACTCGCAAGAAAAGCTCAAAAAAGTTCACAATCCCGACTTGCCGATGGCAAATCGCTCGCCGCTAATCACTGACCGCAGGTTGCTGACTTTGCAAAGAAACGCGCAATCCCGCCTTGGCTGGCCGTTGTGGGAAAAAGGGTTTGGGCCGGCGGTTGGGAAGTGTGTTTTTGTGAGCTTTGCGGCCAAAGGTTGGGGTTAGTTACCGGTCGTTAGCTTCCGCAGTTCCCGAATTCCGGATGCGCAAAGCGAGGGGAAAATGGATTGGAAGTTAGGCATAACGCTATTGATAGGGATGACAAAACTGCGCAAGGCGCGAAAAGGAGCTTTTGGCTTTGAAGAGAAGTGGTTCTCTGACTTATCGGCGGGGCTGGCCGCGAATTCACCAACAAGCGCGAATTCCACCATGCTGATGGCTATAAGATCCAATCCTTTGGGCCGCGAATCATTGGCTACTGGCCTCTGATTTTGCAAAAAAGGAGATTTGAGAGAGGGAAATTCTCCTTTGCCTGGCCGTCAAAATGGCCGGCGGCCGGCTTTTGTCTCCACAAACCGCGGATCATCGAGGTGGTGGTTTTGGTAAAGAAAGGAGATTAGCGGGCAAAAGCTTGTGTGAGTGCGGTTTGCTGGCTTGCGCATTTTGTGTTTTTGGGGAATGGAGGGGAATTTTCTTGGGGTTTGTTGGGTTGGGGCTTCTTTTGGATTGGCCGCATCGGATAAGCGCAAACACGATCCGGTCGTTGTAGTGAGGACTGCGTGGGAGGGTGGAGAATGCGTCTAAGTCAACGAGTCCATGACCATAAATTCATAAATAAGGAGGTTGCCTCTTCAAGCGTTTTTTGACTGCGGGTTTCGTTTTTTTCGGAGGCGGTTCTGTTTGTGCTTGCGCGTTGGGTGGGTTTAGTCGTAATTTCTGTCGCTTGAGTTGATGAGGGCGTTTGCGATCCATGGGAGTGGGGGATATTGGGCTTGCGCACGGCAGGCGAGCAGGCGGTGCGTTGTCTGGCGACGAGCGGGCGGGGTGTCTTTTGTCAAACTCTCCATTATTGTCAGCGTCGGTTAAGCGAAACCGCGCGGGGTTGTCCGTTTCCTCCTGCGTTTTTGCCGGCGGGCTTTACTGCAAACCCAAGCACGACATGCCAAAGCAAAATTCCGAAATTGAGATTTACGACACGACTTTGCGGGACGGCACGCAAGGGGAGGGGGTCAATTTTTCCGTGGCCGACAAGATCCGTTTGGCCGGGCGGTTTGACGCTTTTGGCATTCACTATGTGGAAGGCGGCTGGCCGGGGTCGAATCCGCGGGATATTGAGTTTTTTCAGGCGGCTAAGGAGCGAAAGTGGAGGAAGGCGCGGATTGCGGCTTTTGGCTCGACGCGGCGCAAAGGCGTTCCGGTGGAGCGGGACGAGCAAGTGCGCTTGTTAGTGGAGGCGGAGACGCCGGTGGTTACCATCTTTGGAAAAACCTGGCTTCTGCACGTGAAAGAGGTGCTGAAGGCGTCTGCGGAGGAAAACATTCGCATGATTGCGGACACGGTTCGCTATCTCAAGGAGCAGGGAAGGCACGTGATTTACGATGCGGAGCATGCTTTTGACGGATTTAAGGATAATTCTGAATACGCGTTGGCGACTTGGGCGGCGGCGGCGCAGGCCGGCGCTGACACCGTGGTGCTTTGCGATACCAACGGAGGTTCCTTGCCGAGTGAGGTTTATCGAATCACGAAGCAGGCAGCGGCGTGTTGTCCCATCGGCATCCACACTCATAACGACATTGGCTTGGGCGTGGCGAACGCGCTGGCCGCCATTGAAGCCGGCGCCATCCACGTTCAAGGAACGTTCAACGGCTACGGCGAGCGAACCGGCAATTGCAGCTTGACTTCCGTGATTCCCAACGTCGCGATCAAGATGAACCGTCCCTGCGTTCCGAAGAAGTCGATTCGAGACTTGGTGGAACTCTCGCACTTTGTCGATGAAATCGCCAACTTGGCGCACGACAATCGGCGGCCTTGGGTGGGCGCCTCCGCCTTTGCCCATAAGGGCGGCATGCACGTCAACGCCATCCAAAAAGTGGCCCATAGTTTTGAGCACAGCCGGCCGGAGGCCGTCGGCAACCGCCGCCGCATCCTCATGAGCGATCTGGCCGGACGAAGCAACATCGTCATGAAAGCCAAAGAATTGGGCTTTGCCATCGACAATCATACGCCCGAAATCAAAGACATTCTCAAGGACGTGAAGAAACTCGAACACCAAGGCTACGAGTTTGAAGCGGCTGAAGCCTCGCTGTCGCTGCTCATCCGAAGGCGGCTGGAACACGTTCCCGCTCTTTTTCAAGTGGAAGGCTATCACGTTTCGATGCGCCGGGACGGCAACGCCTCCGTGTGCCAAGCGACTACCAAAGTCCGAGTGGGAGAGGAAGTTGCCCACACGGTGGCCGAAGGAGACGGCCCGGTGAACGCTTTGGACGGCGCGCTTCGCCGGGCACTTCGCCAGTTTTTTCCCAAACAGTTGCGCCCGGTTCGGTTGACGGACTACAAGGTGCGCATTCTGGATTCTTCAAGCGGCACTGCCGCTCGGACGCGCGTGTTTATCGAGTCTTCGGACGGCCGGCGGAGTTGGTGCACCGTCGCCGCCCACGACAATATTATTGAAGCGAGTTTGCAAGCGCTGATCGACAGTTTTGAATATCGCCTGCTTATGCAAAATAGATCGCGGACGCAAGCGAAGAAAAGCCGGTCCGTCCGCCGTCCGACCGGTGAAACGCGCAACGGTTCTTAAGTTATGTTGAATCTTCCTAAAGCGTACGAGCCTCGGAACTTTGAGTCCAAATGGTATCAGTTCTGGTTGGATCGGGATTGTTTTCGGGCGGACGCCGCCTCTGCCAAGCCGCCGTATTCCATCGTCATTCCGCCGCCGAATGTGACCGGCGTCCTTCACATCGGCCACGTTCTCAATAACACCATTCAAGACATTTTGGCCCGCAAGGCCCGCATGGAGGGCTTTGAAGTGCTTTGGCTTCCGGGCACCGATCACGCGGGCATTGCCACGCAGGTGGTTGTGGAAAAACAGATTAAAAAGGAGCAAGGCCGCTCTCGACACGATCTGGGGCGCAAAGCGTTTGTCGAAAAGGTTTGGCAGTGGAAAGAGAAGCATGGCGGCATCATCATCGATCAGCTGAAGAAACTGGGCTGTTCCTGTGACTGGTCTAGGGAACGCTTTACTATGGACGAGGATTATTCTCGGACTGTCGCTGAAACCTTTGTGGAGCTTTACCGCAAAGGTCGGATTTATCGCGGTCGGCGCATGGTCAACTGGTGTCCCGTATCCCGCACCGCGCTTTCGGACGAAGAAGTGATTATGAAGGAGCAAAAAGGCTTGCTCTACTATTTCAAGGTCGAGATTGAAGAGGATCCCGGCGTTTTTCTGTCTATCGCCACCACTCGGCCGGAAACGATACCGGGAGACTCGGCGCTCGCCGTCAATCCGAAAGATCCAAGATATGCCCGACACGTTGGAAAACACGCGTTGCGGCCGCTTCCTAGAGAACTGTCCCCGGCGGAAAAACGCATTCCCATCGTGGCCGACGAACACGTTGACTTTGAGTTTGGAACCGGCGTGCTTAAGGTTACTCCCGCTCACGACAAGGCCGATTTTGAGATTGGGGAGCGGCATTCGCTTTCCGGGATCGAAGTCATAGACGAATCGGGAGCGATGAACGCCGCCGCCGGCCAAGACTTGCAGGGGATGGCTCGCTTCCAAGCCCGCCAAGCCGCCGCCAGAATTCTTGAAAGTATGGGACTTCTCGAAAAGGAAGAGCCTTACGTCAACAACGTCGGATTCAGCGAGCGGGCGGACGTGCCTGTCGAACCGCGTCTTTCCGAGCAATGGTTCATGAAATACCCCTGCGCTGAGAAGGCCAGAGAGATCGTTGCCTCAGGCGAATTGGATTTCTATCCCGCGCGCTGGAAAAAGGTATACGACCACTGGATGGCAAATCTTCAGGATTGGTGCATTAGCCGCCAACTTTGGTGGGGACACCGCATCCCGGTCTGGCATCGCGGCGAAGAGATGAAGTGCCAGGTGGATTCTCCCGGCGAAGGCTGGACGCAGGACCCGGACGTCCTAGACACTTGGTGTTCGTCTTGGCTTTGGCCCTTTGCCACCATGGACAAGCCGACGCTGGAAAAGTTTTATCCAACCGCCGTGCTCGTGACCGCTCCTGAAATCCTCTTCTTTTGGGTCGCTCGCATGATTATGGCCGGCCTGGAATATAAAGGCCAAAAACCCTTCGGCGCCGTGTGCCTGCACGGCATTGTTCGCGACCGGCGCGGACGCAAAATGTCCAAGAGTTTGGGCAACTCGCCCGACCCGCTGGATTTGATTGCCCGGCACGGCGCCGACGCCTTGCGCTTTGGCATTATGCGCTCCACCCCGCGCGGCCAAGACACCTTGTTTGACGAGCAGAACGTGGCCTTGGGACGCCACTTTTGCAACAAGCTCTGGAACGCCTGTCGATTTCGGCAGATGCAAGGAGGCCGCCGAACCGACCTGGTCTTGGAAGCTTCGCTTTTGTCTTCGGACGACCGGTGGATTCTCCTCAAGCTCGACCGCGCCATTGTCGAAGTCACCGGCGCCGTCCAAGAATTCAAACTCAACGAAGCCACCAACGCGCTTTACCGTTTCTTCTGGAGCGAGTATTGCGATTGGTATCTTGAGTCCACCAAAGCCGTGTTTCAAGGGACAGACGAGCGCCGCAAGGCCGGCACTCTGGCCGTTGTGGACTTTGTGCTGGGCAACACGCTACGGCTTTTGCACCCGTTCCTGCCCTTTGTCACCGAAGAATTGTGGCAAGGAATGGGATTCGCCGCCGAGTGTTCGAAAGAGCGAGGCGTCCTCACCATTATGAACGCTCCCTGGCCACGGAGACTGGATCAAGATTTTTGCGATCGTCACGGTTTGGACGATCATTGCGCGGCGTTTGTCGACGCAAAACACGCGCTGGTTCGCGAAGGAAGAAACCTGCGCGCCGCCGCCGGAATTCCCTCAAACAAAAAAATCCGCATCCAAATAAAACCATCGAGACCGATCCCAGAACACGACTCCGCCGTCCTGCGCATCCTCCTCCACGCCGAGTCTCTGCTCTTTGTCTCCGAACTGCCGCCAAGCGCCCCGTCCGTTCGTTCCGAACTCGGCGATCTGTGCCTTTTGACGCAACCCGGCCATTCCGAAGCCGGCTTTGGCCGAAGATCCAAAGAAATTTTGGAATCGGAAATGGCCCAGCACACCAAAGAAATTGAGAAAATCCAAAAAGAAATGGACAAAGTGGAAGCCAAACTGAGCAACCCGAATTTTGTCGCCAAAGCGCCGGCAAAAATCGTCCAAGAACATCAAAAAAGAAAACAAGCATGGACTGAAAAACTGGCTCTGGCCAAAAAGAATCGGAAAATCGCGGCTTTAGATTTTCAACCGCATCTCAAAAATAAAGGATAGACCGTTGGCAAATCATTCCTCAAAGCGTCGTTTTTAATTGGAAATGTTAATTTTAAACATTTTAACATTTCATTATACACTTGGTTTGGTAACGTCTTGACAGTCAATGGATTAGGATAGGAATTTTAACCATGCAAAAAATACGCATTCCTCAAATGCCTCCTCAATTGCATGAATTATTGGCCAAGTTAAAACCGGCAAAACGGCTGGTCGAGATTCTTTCTCAAATCCAGAACGGCAAAACGCGAGATTCCTATTTGCATTGGGACGAATTACGGCACAAGACGCCGCCGCCCGGCATCAGTCACCACGAATGGTGGTTTGGGGTGAAGCTCTCCCGATTGAGTTTGTTGAAACCAATTAGATTAAAAGACAAGTCTGGAAAGCCGTTCCAATTGGGGTTGCCGTACCTTGTAATGAAAGAACTGCACGAAATTGACCTCGGCGCCAGCGGAATAATCGGCATACCGGAACCAATCGCCAATCACTCTCATACGCGTTCCCGCTACCTCGTTCGCTCTTTGATTGAAGAAGCGATTGCTTCCAGCCAACTCGAAGGTGCTGTGACGACTCGAGAAGTCGCCAAAGAAATGATCCGAAGCGGGCGAGCGCCGCGAGACAGGAGCGAGCAGATGATTTTGAACAACTACTTCACGCTGGAGAGAATTCGAGAATTCAAATCCTCGCCGCTCACTCGGGATCTGGTTTTTGAAATTCACGAACTCATAACGGAGAAAACCTTGAGCGATCCATCTGCCGCGGGGCGGTTTCGTCGACCGAACGAAGCAATAGAAGTCGTGGACGATTATGGGAATGTTTACCACTCCCCACCACCAGCGGAGGAACTCTCCGAGCGTATGAAAGAGATGTGCGCTTTCGCCAACGGCGAGTTCCATGACGATTATATTCATCCGGTTGTCAGAGCGATTCTTCTCCATTTTTGGTTGGCCTACGATCATCCCTTTGTGGACGGCAACGGACGGACGGCGCGGGCGCTGTTCTATTGGGCGATGCTTCGCGACCGGTATTGGCTCTTTGAATTTATTTCCATCTCTGCCAGACTTCGAAAATCCCCCATCCAGTATGGCAAATCTTTCCTCTACACGGAAACAGACGACAATGATTTGAGTTATTTCCTCATCGCTCAGATCCAAGTGATCCGCCAAGCGATCCAGGATCTTCACGCTTACATCGAACGAAAGACGGCCGAAAACCAAAAAGTGGAATCGGAAATCCGCGCCTCGAACTGGTTCAATCACCGTCAAATCGAGATCATCAGGCACGCTCTCAAACATCCCGGTCAGTGTTACACCTTTGCCAGCCATGCCAGAAGTCACAAAGTCGTCTTACAAACAGCGCGGACGGACTTGATGAAGCTGAGCCAATGTGGCCTGCTCAAGAAGCGAAAAAACGGCAGACAAATCGCCTTCTTCGCTCCCGCCGATTTATCCTCACGGTTAGAGAAACTTTCGGAGAAAATGGCGAAATAAGCGCCGCCTTGGAAACCTGCCAAACAAAATCCTCTTTCCCGTCGCGGCGAAAGTGTTTGTATGAGAAATTGCTGGTACTCCCGCCGGGACTCGAACCCAGATCAACGGTTTAGGAAACCGCTGCTCTATCCGCTTGAGCTACGGAAGCGCACTATTGAACTTTTTAGCCTATCATACTGCGACAAAATAGCGAAAGAAATTCTCCGGCAAAGCGAGGACAAAGCCGTTAACGCCTCGGCGCGAGGGAGAGTTTTTTCCCAGAGCGGGTTGTGATTTGGGAACCACGCCGAGAAAGTGTGAGACTCACAGCTCCGTCAACGCCGGTAAAGAGAACTTGGACGTTTTGAGGACGAAAATGGCGGCGGATGGAGCGTACCCAGCGCTCGCCGTTTTGGTTGTGGCTTCCTGTGACGACGATCACTTGAGGCTCCAGTTGTCCAAGAACATGCAAGTTGGGCGGTTGGCGGTCTGCCGGCAAGCCAAGACTGATAAAGTCCGCCTTCAAATCAGGTTGCCGATTGAGGAGTTCTTTTTGGCTCCAGCGACTCAGGTCGGAGAGGAGGAGGATTTTCAACCCGTGAAGCTCGCCGAAAAGCACCAGCGGAGCACTATCTGCCGGGCTTGGGGTATCCAAGGGGCTTGGATGGAGAATTTGCCAAGCGCCGATTTGATCCTTAGCGGTTCGTTGGTAAATGGGAACTCCGTCGGCGCGGAGTTGTTGAATGAGACTGCGATAAAAGGAAGACCGAAAGTTAAGCGGACTAATGACGGCTTGGGCGGGCGGTTTTTGGTGGAAGAGTTGAGAAAGAGCTTCCAAATGCTGTTTGTCGCCGTGAGTCAGCAGGTGGTTGCGATAGCGGGCGCTCGGCGGTTGATTGCGCAGGAAGGGATCCAGAATGAAAGAGGAACACCATTCCGGCCCGCCGTCGATGAGCCAGTCGTTTTGAATGCCGGGGGCGTCAATGCTAATCGCGTCGCCTCCGGGAATGGGGAGAATCGTAATGGTTGTGCGTTGTTTGCCGGCGACAACCTGCCACCCAATGATTCCCGAAATGGCGGCGGCGACCGCAGCGATGAGAATCTTTTTGACGCGAGAATGGGGCGGGAGGGCAAAGGCCGCGAGGGCGAGGTAGTAAAGGAAAACACAAGACAGAGGCGGCCTTGGAATCTCGAACCAAGCCAATGGCAAGCCGGCAGAGTTTTTGCAAGTTTCGATCATGATCGTCATCCAGAGCCAGGCGCTAGAGTTGGCCAACGACGCCACTGCGGGCAGCCATGCCGCCATCGCCAAAGCAAGCCAAGCGCTCGCCATCACAAGAGGCGCTAAAAAAAGCACCAAGATAAAGTTGACCAGCAGAGAAACCGGCGTGAACAAATTGAAATACCACATGATGAGCGGGAGAGAGCCCAACCAAGCAATCGCGGAAACAGCGAAGCAACGGACGACGTTCCCAAGCAATCGGCGGGCGAGCCGCCGCCAGTTGGATTGATAAGATTTTGGAACCAGCTCGTCGTCGCGAAAGCGCGCTCGACTCCAATCCATCAGCGGCCGGCAAAAGACCACTATCGCGCTAACAATCACAAACGAAAGCTGGAAGCCCGGTTGGAAAATCTGAAGCGAATCCCAAAACAGAAGCAGCAACGCGGCCGCTCCAATGGAATTAAGAGACTCCGGCGGCCTCCTCCACATCCAGCCGAGAAAAATCACGCAAGCCATCGTGGTTGCCCGCACCGCGGAAGCGGGAAAACCGGTCGCCGCAGTGTAAAACCAAAGGCCGGGAATGCCTACCACACCCATCCAGCGCCGAGGAAGTCCACAGCACTTAGCCGCCAGCACCATCATAGAGGCCACCAGCATCACGTGCAGACCGCTAATCGCAAAGACGTGAAAAGTGCCCGATTGAACGAACGGTTTCCGCAACTCCTCCGTCAACCCGGTGCGCCAACCGAGAACCATTGCCCAAATGAGCTGCGTCGCCTCATCCTTGCGGGGTTGGCCGATGGTCAACGCCCGTCGCGCCCAATCTTGAAAACGAGAGGGAAGCGGCCGCGTCGTCATCGGTTCCAAAAGGCTCGCCTTCGAATTCCAATCCCGAAGCGTCATCACATAGTGAATGCCTTGGTAGCGAAGAATCTTGCGGAAATCGAACAGCCCTTCCGCCAGAGCTTGTTGAGGAAGGCCGAGGATTCCCGCCAGCCGAATTCGTTGCCCCCGATGAACGCCCGACATCGGCGCGGCATTGACTTGGACGCGGATGCGTCCATAGGCCGTTTGCCAGCGCGACTGCAACCAGACTCGCGAAACTTCCAAGTCCAATTGAGTCTGAATCCGCTTGCCCGATGCGGAGGCGGAGACTCTGGTTTGCGGACGAGAAACAACGGTGCCTTCTATTTCGCAAACGCGGGAGCGCTCACCAATGAGGAGACGAAGATCGTGAGGAGACCGTACCGCCGTGTGGCGATGATGAAGAAACCAGCCCAACAGCAACATAGCGCAAGCGATCCCAAGCCAGCGCAACGGCAGACGAAGGGCCAGTATTGCGCCGAGGAAAACAGCCAAAGCGCCGGCCAAAAGCCAAGGATTCAAAACGAATTCCCCGGCAAGGATGCCGAAAATCAGCAAGGCGGCGAGAAACGCGCAGGGACGCCGGCGAACTTCCAGTTCGAGAGAGAATTTTGCGCCTTTTCCCGCCATATTGCGGGCAGTGGTTGGATGCTCAAAAAGAAGCCAACAAGCGCGGATGAAGGATCAAACAACAGCCAAACGGGCGACGACCGCCGACGCTTGACTTTGCCTTCTCAATCGTTTGTTTCCATAGATAACCGAGTGCGTTATGTGCGTTGGTTGGGTTCATGGTGTGATTGCTTCTAATAAGACTTTTTCTCTTAGGGATTTTTCTATATTGTTTGATTCCCTCTCTGTCGTTTGGGTAACTAATGCCAAAACCTCAATCCTTTTGATTGTTTCGCAGATAGCAGTTCTATTTTAAATTCTTTTATTGTCATTTCAAAAGAGTTCTTTGTTGGGTTCTTGTTGCTTGACGTGGTAGCGCTGGCCGGTGACCATCGGTTCATGGGAAAGTAATCTGCGGGCTTCCTGCAAAAGATCGTAGGGAAAGCCGGTGTGTTTGCAAACGGCTTTATCTATCGCTAACTGCACGGAGCAGTTGTGCGCCTCCGGCAATCGCTGGCGCTCTTGATAACGACACTCATCATAAACCTTCGCTAAGGCACGAAGCGCCGATGGCTTCATGCCACTCAATAAAGGCATCGGAATGCGGTTTAGTTTGACATTTCCAAGATGGACATAAGATATTGTCTTGTTTGTCCTTGCCAAAATTGTTCCCACTTTGGCGGGGGTGCTGTTGAGGATGAGGCAGATGGCTTGCTCCACCGTCTCTTGGTCTACATTGGTGATGTTCTTTGCAACTTCTATGGTAGCCCAAGATGCGCTTACAGAGGGAACGGTGGTTCGGCAGGCAAAGTTCTTGATGGTTGTAAAACGAATTCGCCAAGCGATTTTCAATCGGCTGGGGCTCTCCAGAAATTTCAAAACTTCTGGATTCGTCTTCTTGGGTTTAACATGGCAGTCTGGTTTGACTTCCATTTTGTCGCAGTAGTCGGTGTCGTGATACCAAAGACAAGGCGTGGCGCGTAGTTTTCCGGGATGGCATTTTTGGGCGCCAATAATTATCTGGGTTCTATGCAGGATGTTGATTTGATCCTTAAAACTGCTGGGCCAGTATTGAGGGATGTCTTTGGCGATGTGGTAAAGTTCGTTGCTGAGGAATTGTGTGGCCGACCAATCTCCTTTTTCCATGTCGGTGGGAGAGATTTCATCGACTTCTCCGTATTTTTCTAATCTCTCTTCTTGGCCACTGAGGATTGCTCTGGCGCAGAGATAGGCATCGGTTTCGTGGACGGGGTTGTTGTGTAGTTTGATGACTTGGGTTGGGATTGGCGTTTTCTTTTTGCGCTCTAATACTAATAGCATTTCGCCAATGTTGGTGTCGCCGGAGAAGAAGATTCGTTCAGGATCGTAGGAAACGATGAGGTAGGGAATGTGGAAGTGTTTCGGCAGCCAGACTCGAAAGCCTTGCCCTGTTTCTCCGGAAGCAATCATCGCCGGCGCAACGAGTCCGGCTTTGCCGGTTTGCGGGTCAATGTATTTGTGAACCAACGCAAAGAATGCGGTTGAATTTCCAGCCGCCGACATCGCAGGATTGATTTTCCGAAAGTATTGCTCTCGTTCGCGCAATTTCTTTTCCACTTCCTTTTTCTTTTGTTTGTGCCGAATTGCCATCCGCGAATAAGGCGGGTTCATGATGGCGAAGTGGAAGGTGTCGCATTCTACGGGTTCGGGTTGGCTGTCGGGTTTTTGGCCGAGGGAATGGCGAGAGAACAGTTCGCCTTGGCCGAGTGGTTGGTAGAAGTACCAATCGTCTTTGTTGTCCAGCAACATTTCCAATGAGCCAAGCCGGACTTCTTCTTTGCGTTCAGGGTGTTCGCCGAGGGGCATGCCCCGCAGTTGCGTTTTGTCGAATTGGACGGAGGGCGCAATCATACCGAGGCCGGTTGCGGTTTGGAAGATGGCGCGGCGGTTGCAGTCAAAGCCATACAGCATTTGCTCGAACAAAGCGTTGGCCACTTCTTCCTCGTCTTTCTCATTCACTTTATCGAGGATGTAGTTGGCGCAAGCAATCAATAAAGTCCCAGAGCCGCAGGCGAAGTCCACGATGCGCAGGCTTTTGACTTGGTCGAGGTTTTTCCAATTGATTTTGGCTTTATGAAAGAGCAGATGCGTTAGCAGAGTGGCGGCGGGCAGAGTGGTATACATGGCGCCTTCTTGTTTGGCGGCTTCGATGGCGTTGCAGAAAGTGATGCCGACGACGTCGCGGGGCATTTCGCCTTTGGCCATTTGAATGGATTGGGCGGCTAATGCGAGGAGATGGACGGCGTCGTTGCCGCGATGTCCGCTGATGGTCAATGCTTTGAGGATGGCGGTGTTCCAAGCTAAAATGTCTTTGTAGTCTATTTTGAGCCATTTGTCGTAAGCGTCAATGAAGCTGGCGATGCGGTTGTCGAAGTCGATGCAATCCTGCAGGATTGGCGGGCGGTTGGCTTTTTTATGGAAGTATTGGCGTCTGATGCGGTCTAGTTTGTAATGGAACATGAAGCAGGTTAGCAAATCGACCAGCAAGCCTTTGAAGTTGGTGACGTCCGCTAGTTCTTCGGTGTCTTCTTGGCGGAGGTGGGTCTGGATGGAGTCGACGTCTTCTTGGTCGAACTTTTTGAAGGCTTCGTGGACGGCGATTTCGGCTCTTTTGGAGAGGTCTTCCGATTTACTGAGTCGACTGGGGATGCCTTCGATGAGTCCGGGCAGGTCTTTGACGGGGCATTCTTCCCATTCTGGCTGGTTCTTTTTGCCGGTCAAAATTGGCGTCCGCACGGCAACCTTCACTTCTCCTTTTTCGAGGTCGTCTTGGTTTTTATAGCCGTCGGGATAAAGGAGGGCGATGGCGGCGTCGCAGAAGCTCTTTTCAATCAGGTCGTCGGCTTGGGCGATGGCTTGGAGGGGTTGGCTGAGTTTGCCGCCCATGCTGAGTTTGGCTTCGATGCCGATTTGTTGGCCTTTGACTTTGCAGACTAAATCGGCGACGCGGCGTTTGCCTTTGTTGTAGGTGAAGGAAACTTGTGGTTCCGCTTGGATTCCCGCTTTCCGCAGGATTTCCGCAAGGTTGGAATTCAATGAATGTTCGTCGGCCATTTTTTGTCTTTGCTCGGCAATCTTTTTAGCGGGTTCCCATGCCGACGCTTTGGACGGTTTGAAAGAGTTTGCCTTCGGTTTTGATGCTCGGCGCGATGATGATTTCGGTTTCCTGAAAAGCGCGGATGTCGGCGGCGCCGACGTTGCCCATGCAGGTTCGTATGGCGCCGACGAGGTTTTGAGACCCGTCGTCCACTTCGGCCGGGCCAAAGAGGATTTGCTCTAGTGTTCCGGTAATGCCCACTTTAATTCGGGTGCCTCGGGGGAGATTGGCGTGCGGAGTGGCCATTCCCCAATGGTTGCCTTGTCCGGGCGCTTCCACCGTCCGCGCAAAGGCGCTGCCTACCATGACGGCGTCCGCGCCGCAGGCTAAAGCTTTGCAAACGTCGCCTCCTTTGCTCATGCCGCCATCGGTGATGATGGGCACGTAGCGGCCGCTTTTTTTGTGATAGTAGTCGCGGGCGGCGGCGCAGTCCACCGTGGCGGTGACTTGGGGAACGCCGAGACCAAGCACGCCTCGGCTGGTGCAGGCGGCTCCGGGACCAACTCCGACGAGCACGCCCGCCACGCCGCGTTCCATTAGTTGAAGCGCTACGTTGTAGGTGACGGCGTTGCCGATGATGACCGGAATGTTCATGTTGCGGCAAAAAGAGTCCAGATCCAGGGACTTGTATTTCGAGGAAATGTGCCGGACGGTGGAAACAGTGGATTGAACCACGAAAATGTCCGCGCCGGATTCTTGGGCAATGGCGCCGTAGCGTTCGGCCTTTTGGGGAATGGCGCTGACGGCCGCCCGAACGCCGGTCTCTTTGATCTCGGCGATTCGTCTGCGGATCAGCTCTTCTTTGATAGGTTCGGCGTAGAGTTTTTGGATTAGCGAAGTGACGCTGTCTTGATCGGCGCCGACCACTTGCGCCAGCGCTTTGGAAGGATTTTCGTAGCGGGTTTGAATTCCTTCCAAGTTGATGACGCCAATTCCGCCCAAGTCGCCCATAACTCGGCAAAAGCGCACGTCGGTGACGCCGTCCATTGCGCTAGCGAGAATGGGGATTTTGAGGAGAATGCCGCCGCCGTCTTTGGTTGGAATCCGAAAACTGGTGTCCACTTCTTCCGGATTGATGGTGACTTCTCCCGGCACGAGGGCAATCTCGTCAAACCCGTAGGTGACGCGGGCTTTCCGATTGCGGCCAATCCACATTCCCATAATGCTTCAGAATTTTGGCGCGAGGTTGTCCGTCGCTAAGGTTGCTCGCCGTTCTCTTCCTCTTCGTCGTCAAAGTCTTCGTCGTCGAATTCGGGTTCCGCGTAATTCAAGGGCATGGGCATTTGGGCGGCTCGATGAACGGCGGTTTGGCCTTCGGGCACTTCCTCCAGCGGGACGGCAAAGTAGGCTTGTTTCACTTTTCCCCATAGCTCCAGGATGGGGTCTTCGGCGGGACGAACCAGTCGATAGTGACGGTTGGTTCTTTCATCGCGAACAAGGTCGCCGTTTTCCGGCACCTTGCCGTCGTCGTTTTCCGCAATTAGGTATACTTCTTGTTCTTCCATAAGCGTTAGTATTTGTGGAATTTATTGGTTGGTCAATTTCTTCTGAGTGGATTTATGCGGCGGCGCTTGCCGCTGTAGGCGGCCGTAGAGATGCTGTTTTCGTCGCGCTTTTCATCCATAGGGACAACTTGCATCTGCGTCCACGGCGCCGCTGTTGGTCGGGTTTCCTCACTTTCTGCGGTTCAAAAGTTAAACTTGTTGTTCATGACGCTGCAATGCGGGCATCGAGAGCGTTCCACATCGGAATCGTCGGTGTAAACATAGGCACAATTTTTGCAGCGAAACACGTTGTCGTTACTTCGCGGAGGCTCGAAACGCCTCCGGCGAACTTCGGAGCATAACCCAATCAAAGACAAGCAGGCAAGCGAAGAAGCGACGTAGCAGAACAAAAGATCGTCCAAGGAGAGCGTCATGGCGAGTTGTCGGCGGAGAGTCCGTCTTGCGGAGCGCTGACGGACCAGTGAAAAATGATTTTTCCCCAAGCAAAATCGGCATCCGTCGGCCGGGAAGAAGCCGGCGCCGGCTGGAACCGAAGTTGGCGAACCCACTTTAGCGCATCCGCATCCGCTCCGGGAAGACGGCCGGCCGTCCAGTGCTTCGCCGGCAAACTGTTGGAGAGGATGACCGCGGTTTGCACCCGTCCGAGTCGGTCGACGACCGCTTCGATGACGGTTGGATGCGGCAAAGTTTTCGCCGGCCAAGAAGGAGAAGGTAGCGCCGGATAGTTTTCCGGCAACCGGGCTTGGACGTCGCCGAGAATGCGAATGAACGGCGCGGAATTCTTCATTTTCTGCGGCTGCTCGGATTCGGAAAGAACCGGCGATGGCTTCGACACAACCGAGGGAGAAATGGAGGGCTGTCCGCCTTTGCGCTTCCTAACCGCCGCCCCGTTGACGGCTCGCTTCCCCTCGTAGTATTGCGGCGGCTCCGTCCAGGCTTCGTATTTGTGATCCGGAGCCAAAGTTTCTTCCCAGAGACTGCCGGAGAAACTTTGCCGATGAATTCGAGAGAAAAGAGAAGGATCGCGAGATAACAACTGGTTGCCCGTGCGCCATTGTTGGGCGTCGATGGAATAAACGCCGCCGTCCGGGAACTTCTGGGGTGGAGGCGAAGACCAATCGGAAACAAAAAAGACCAGCATCCCTTGAACGGCAAAGACAAAGACGACCAGGGAAAGCCACTGCGGGATCGTCCATTGTGTTGATTCGTTCGTCGCCGTCATTGGTCGTTGAAAAGAGTTTGCTCGTCCGGCCCAAACGCCTCGCCGAGGCCGACTTGAAAAACTTGGCCGACGCCCTCTTCCAGAGCGGTTTGATAGACTTGGAAAAACGCTTCGTAGCCGGCTTTCTTGTCCATCAAGACGATGAGAGAAGGCGGACGCTCGGACTGGTCGACGGCCCGCGCCAGTTTCTCGCGGAACTCCGCCAGGCTGGCTAATTGGCTCTTGAAGTGAATTTGCCCCCCCTCGGCAATCGCCACTTCCAGTTGAGGCAAGTTGGGGCGGACGCTTTGAGGTTGCCGCATTCTCACTCCCGGAAAAGAAATCAGCAAGGGGCTAAACACCAGAAAAATGACCAGCAGAAAAATGACCGAGGCGAAGGGAGCAAAGTCCAGCCTGCCTCCGTAAAAAATCTTGGCCTTGCGGGGAAATTTCATCTCGATTCCTTTCCATCCGGGTTCGCGGCCTCCAAGACAATGTTGATGATTTCGGTGGACGCCTTTTCCATATCAAGGACGATGGAATTGACGCGGCTCACTAGATAATTGTAGGCGGCGTAACTGGGAATCGCAATCGCTAAGCCGGCGGCGGCGCAAGTCAACGCCTTCATAATGCCTTCCGCCAACTTCGAAAAGCCCGGATAAACCGCGCTCTCTGAAACCACGAAAAAAATGTCGATCATTCCCAAAATTGTCCCGAACAAACCAAGCAGCGGCGCAATTTGAGCAATCGTCGCCAACAGATTGAGTTTCTCCTCCAATCGAGAAACTTCTATCAATCCCGTTTCTTCCAAAGCGTCGCGCACAGATTCCCGGCTAGAATCCTTTCTGAGAATGGCGGCCCTCACCAACTGCGCCACCGGACCTGGCGTGGCGTCGCAAATGGAAATGGCCTCCACGACGTTCGACTGCCGCAAGACGTTCCGAATCCCTTCCAAGAACCCGGCCGAGTGAATCTGAGCCCGATGATAATGAAGAAACCGCTCGATAAATATCCCAATGGCCACGGCGCTAATCAGCAACAGAAGCCACGCCACCGGACCGCCGGATTGAATCAAACTAGGCAACGACATTGACGACAACGATAATCCATGCCCTCAAGATCCCGCAAGACCGCTTCAATGCGTCAGCGCGTAATACACGATGTTAATGCCCATCGGATAGGAATACTTCTCCGAATAAGCGGCAAAAAACCACCGGCTCACGCCTTCTTCTTCCCAGCCGTCGCTCAAATCCGTGTTGTGGCACATCAGCACCATAATGCGCCCCTTGTCGTCCAAAATCGCCTTGTAATCCGCAGGGCGCGGCGTTTCCCACGAGATTTCATCCTCCCAAGACTCTACGGCAGTTCCCCGATTGCGATGCGCCGAGTCCTCGCTAGGAACTTGCGGCGCCTTCTCCAAAGGAAAAACGCAGCTGAATATGGGATGCGTCAAAGGAAGACTCACCGGCTCCCGTCCCGGAAAGACCGATTCCATTTCCCCAAGAAAATGCTCCAGCATGCCCTCGCCCCAGAAATCGTCCACCATAAGAAAACCTCCATTCAGCAAATAAGTCCGCAGAACCTCCGCCTCCGACGGAGAAAGATACAAATTCCTAGGATCAATCATAAAAATAAAGGGATAATCAAACAATCGGTCGTCCAAGAAATCCATCACCTCCCCTTGCGAATCCACTTTCATCGAAGTCAATTCCTCCAGCCGATAAGAGAAATTCAAATCAGCGGCAGGATAATCAATCTGCCAACGACCTCTGCCCCGCTGGGAAAAATAAATCACCCGAACAAAAGTGAATACATCCTCCCGAAATTTCTCCATGACTTCCCACTCCGGCACGCCGCCCCGCAAATCCCCGCCTTGCCCGGAAATCAACCGCCCCCTTCCCATTCCCGGCCCGCCAAAATCAGATCCGGTTCCCGACCGTTGCCCCAAAGCAACAGGGGCGAGCAACGCCGCCAAAAACAAAATCACAAACTTCTTGCCAAACTTCTCCATACACAAACCACAAACACGATAAGCGAAACGACAATCTACGCCGATCCAGCGCCTAAATCCCTCCGCAATTTTGCAACAATACCAATCCGATTGGCAAACGTTTATCCCTCAGCTCCGCGCCAACCAATCCCTCGGAAAACCAAAACAGATAGAAAACTCCGCCTTAAACGCCAAAGCCAATTCACTTCCCCAAAATACGCCGCCTTTGGACACAAACTCCTCGCTTGCCCAGAGTTATACTGCGGCCACAAACCGCCCCAATGAACCGCCGCCTATTTCATAGGGCATTTCTACCAAGCCCTCGACCTCAGAAAAATCCGCCCTGCAAAAACGCCGCCCGTTCTCAACCAAACACCAATGAAAAACCCCAACTCGAAAAGCAACGGCAAAACCGAAAACCGGCCGCTCCTTTTTGCCTCATCCCAACAAGCGCCAACCATCTACCCACCCAACAAAGTAAGCAGAAAAACGAGTCGGCAAGGTTTCAACGGCTGTTGTTCCTCTTGTTCCATCCTTTAGCGCACCCGGCGAATTTGATAGTACCGTTGCGCGCTACTTCCGCCCAACACCACCGCCGTATTTGTTTGCGTCGCCGCAATCTCCCCAGAGGCCGGCTCCCATTTCCCTCCCCAAACAAATGGCCGACAATCCACTTGATACACTCGCCCCACGACCGACGGCCAACTCAATGCAATCGTTCCGTCTCCCGGTGATAGCAGACGAGGCCTCAGACGAGGCTCCGGCTGCGGCGTATTCCCCGAGATTAACAACGACACCCATTGATTGGTCAATACTGTCTGATTTGTGTAAGCCATGGCGCTCCCCGTCATCGGCCGCAAGGGAAAGGTCAACCGCCTCCGTCCCCCTCTTTGGGTCACCTGCACTTCATAAACGCCGTTGGTGGTTGGACTTTCCACAACCACTTGCTCCACATTGTCCCGACTGTTGCGATCGCGCCGCGCCGCCCTTGCCGGATTGGCCGGATCTAATATCCAAGGACGAAAATGTTTGGTGGACGTAATTATATTTGTGTCTGAGTCAATAGTGGTTGTGGAGTGAGCGAGACGTAAGTCTAGATCATTGACCAGCATTCGATTGGTAGGATCTAAGGCGGGCGATAATAAAGTTTGCGGCGGCGGATCGTTCCAGCAGAGAGTGACTTTGAGCGGCTCGTTGCCTCTGGCCACGACGGGAAACTTGATGTAATCGGTGTAGTTGTTGGTTATTCCATTGGTGACCACAGTTCGAATGTTGTATAGAGGAACTTCCTTGATATGGGCGAGAGAATCGCTGTGGAAGTTGTTGGTCATGAGGTTGGCGGCGGATAGGGCGTTGAACAGTCCCCAGCCGAAGCGATAGTCGGGGCCGGGATGATCGCCGGCTTCATCGGCGGTGTGAATGGCCAAGGCTCGCAAAGTGGAAGCCAGCATTGGCTGGTTGTTGCCCACTTGCCGGCGATGCAATTGAATCAACAAATTCAACGAACCCACCACCGTCGGCGTGGCATAACTGGTGCCACTAGCATGATCATAGCTTTTATTGATCATCCCCGGTTGATTGGTATCAGTTGAATAAATGCTGTTCCCGGCGGTCACTATGTCAGGTTTAATTCTTCCGTCGTCCGTCGGTCCCCAACTGCTGAAATCGGTCATTATCACGTTAGTGGTCAAAAGGCCATAACCGCCGGCGATTTTATTAACGGCGCCGACGACTAAGCTGTTCTTAGCTACTGCATGCGGATACAGCAGATCGTAACCACCGTTCACTCGGTAGTCATAGGCTGGCGGCGGCGGAGTGCCGCCGGGAGGAGTGAAGCGAGCAATACGGTTTGTAGTCCACTGCCGAATCAAATTGCCATTTTCGTCTCTCTTAGGACGTCCTTCGCTGTCGTTCTCGAAATTTCCAATTACTCGATTCGTATAAGCCCAATAGCCGTTAGTTAGGGTAAGAGATGGACGCCCGGTGATTTCTCCTCGCTCGTTGCCGGCAGCCCATACTGGAAGATAATAACGGCACCAGTAGATGATATCGTCAATTCCTTGCGAGTAAGTGTTGTAAAATCCAAAATTATAATCCTCCGTTGCGCTAATGGAAAGGTTGCCTCGCCAAAAAGGTGCATTAAAATGTGTGCCATCCCAACCGGTCATTTGGCCGTAGGAGTGACTCGAAATCCGAAAATGATTGTTGGTGTTGACAAAGGCGGCGGTCATTTCCCGAAAGTCACCAGCAAAATCATACGACAACAGAGTGGCTTCCGGCGACATGCCCCGGGCTCGAGGATTGACGCCGGCCGCTACCAATGTGCCGGCAATGTGCGTCGCATGCTGACTGCTTCCACCAAATGATGAGCCGGGGCCCTCCCCATCGATCACTCGGCTACTGACTTCACCCATGCTGTTGGCGATGGCAAACTCCTGATGGTTGGTCAGAACATTTCCCTTGTCCCACATGGCCAGTTGAGTGCCTTCTCCGTTAAGGTTTAATCCAGAAAGGCCATTGGTGATCACACTGGCGACCGTGGTTTCCCATAGTTCGTCGGTTCCTATGGCGTCGGCCGACTCGGCGTTTAGCGGTCTCAAATACACCGGCAGGCCGTGTTCCACTCCAACCATCACGGCAGTGGACGGTTCGGTAAACCAAGAAGGAGGTGCCGGGATGCGCGGACCTTCGGGAGAGGGCACAGGCGTTTCGGCACGCCTGACGGGAACGGCAATGTTTAATTCCAAAGGCAGGCCAGTTCGTTTGGAGAAGGCTTCGGCTTCGGCGCGTTCGGCGGCTTGCCATGCTCCTAGTTCGTTGGAAAAAGTTCGGACAAGTTCGGGGCCGCCGCCGGTTTTCCACAGTTCAAAGCCAATCGGCTTAGGCAGGCCCTCGATGCTGAGACCGGGCGGTTGCAACCAAGGCGCAAAGTTTTCATTGAAGTCTTCCAGAACGGCAGGATCGATGCCCGGCTCGTTTTCATCCACGATGCCGGGGACATCTGGCGGGTCTTCGTCCTCACCCGGAACAGGTTGCGCCAGAACAGCATTGCCGCCAGCCAAAGCCACAAAAGCGACCAAAAGCAGCATCTTTTTCATGATTGTTAGTCTCAATTCAGTCCTAAATTGATTATTTGAAGGTGATCAGAGCCACACTTGTGTTTCGAGTCAACAAAAAAAGCGCTGTCTGTTTGCGGCATTAGGAACTTTCCCATGCTTTTCCCCTCACAATGATTGATTGGGCGGCGAACAAAGCCACACTTGCGGCCAGAGTCAACGAAGAAGCGCTGTCTGTTTGCGGCATTAGGAACTTCCCCATGATTTTCCCCTCACAATGATTGATTGGGCGGCGAGCAAAGTCACACTTGCGGCCAGAGTCACGAAGAAGGTTGGAACAAGTTCGGGGGCCGCCTGATGCTTTCCCCAGTTCTAAGCCGATGAGTTTAGACAAGCCTTCGATGGTGAGGCTGGGCGGTTGCCGCCACGACACCAAGTTTTTGTGGAAGTCTGGGAGAATGGCGAGCTCCTTGCCCGGCTCGTTTTCGTCTATGATGCCGGGGTTATTTGGCGGGTCTTCGTCTTCGCCGGGAGCGGGTTGGTTTTGTGGCGTCAACCGGTCGATGTTGTTGCCGGCCAACCATGTCAAAGAGGCGATAATAATGAGATTTTCATTATTCGAGTTTCTTTGGTGGCAATCAAAGTCAAATTTGGGTTTAGGTTGGTGATGGGTTTGTTAGGGGGTTGACGGGGTTTGTGATGGCGGGCTGTGTGTTGGTTTTGGCAAAGGCGGGCTGGGTTCTTGCTTGACGCATTGGAGTTTTTTCTGGGAGCATGGAGTTAAAGTTGGGTGGATTGGGGTGGAACCGGAGGTGTTTTTTGTGGGCAAGAAGAAGCGTATTTCGACGAGCGGCGGCAGTGGTTCGCTGATGCAGAATCCTTTTGGCGGTTTGGATCGGTTGGCTTTTCCTGAAGGCGTTGGAAGGGGTCGGGTTTTTGCGGCTGCGGGCGGAGTGGAATCTTCTGCGGCGGAGGCTCAAAGCAAGGGGGCGCAAGCGGACAAGAGTCGAGGGCGTGTCGATATTATTCGCCAGACGGCGCATCGGGGAGGGAAGACGGTTTTAGTGGTTACGAACTTTGTTGGCGTTGGGCGTTTGGAGAAGGAGTCGCTGGCGAGGAAGATGCGGAAGGTTGCCGGCGTCGGCGGAACCGTCAAGGGCGGCAACATTGAGATTCAAGGGGATCGGAGGGAACAAGTGGCGGCAGTTTTGAGGGAGGCCGGCTTTCGGCCGGTATTTGCCGGTGGTTAGTTTGGTGCGGGAGCAGGGAGCGAATGAGGATGGCGGCGGCGTTTTGCTTTCGCTGGTTAATTTGGTTGCTTCTTTTTGTTTTCGGAGGGTTTTGCGGGTTCTGTCTTTTTTCGAAAGTTCAGGGAGGCGGAGTTGATGCAGTAGCGGAGGCCGGTTGGAGGGGGTCCGTCTTTGAAGACGTGGCCGAGATGGCCGTCGCAGCGGTTGCAGACGACTTCGGTTCGGATGGTGAAGAAGCTTCGGTCGGGCTTTTCGCCGACGTGGTTTTTTTGGATTGGTTTCCAGTAACTCGGCCAGCCGGTGCCGGATTCGTACTTGGTTTCGGAGCTGAAGAGGGGCAGGTCACAGGCAACGCAGTGGTAGGTTCCTTTTTCTTTGTTGTTCCAATAGAGGCCGGTGAAGGCGCGTTCGGTTCCTTTTTTCCGAACGATTCGGTATTGTTCTTTGGTCAGGAGTTGCTTCCATTCCGATTCGGGTTTGACGATTTTTGTGATGGGGCCGTTTTCGTTTTCGGCTGTCGCAGCCGCTTTGGTTTCTTTGGTTTCGTTGGCAGTTGCCGGTGGTTTTGAGTGCATAAGAGAAATGGTGATTATGGCCGCAAGCGCTGTTGAGCCGAGTGCCCAGCGCAGGATTGACTTTGTTTTCTTGTTCATAAATGGTCTCCTCGTCCTTTCTTTTCCGGCGCCACAAGGAAGCACCGGATTTTTGTTTGCCTCACGGAAGAGACGCCGACAACTTAAATGCTTTGCGCAAGCAGAATCAAGAAAAATTTGCGATGCGTTTCGTGGGAAGGCGGGCGGCAAGTTCGCCGGCGGGATTTGTTTTACCGGCCGGGCGTTCTTTGCGGGCAAGAAACAATGGAGGCTGAGTTAGGTTGTTCTGCCCGGCGATTTTGGCATGGCATTTGGCGCCGGCGGACTTTATATTCGCGGTATGATTTCTAACGGGAGAGCGGCGGGGCTGGTAGTTTGTCTCCTGGTGGTTGGCGGTTGGTCGATGGTCGCCGAGGTGGATTTTAACCGGGAGATTCGGCCGATTTTGTCCAATCGCTGTTTAGTTTGTCACGGACCGGACGCCGCGGAGAGGAAAGCGGGGCTACGGTTGGACACCGAAGAGGGCGCGCGCGCGGATTTGGGAGGCTATGCCGCGATCCAGCCGGGAAATCCAGCGGCAAGCGAGTTGTTTCTGCGGGTGACGGCAAAGGAGGAGGAGGATCGTATGCCTCCTGCAAAGACGGGGCATCGATTGACGGCGGAGCAGATTTCCCTCTTGCGCCGGTGGATTGAGGAGGGGGCGAGCTATGCGCGGCACTGGGCTTATGTCAAGCCGCGACGTCCCAAACTGCCTCGGGTTTTCCAGCGGGATTGGGCGAGGAATCCGATTGATTTTTTTGTGCTGGCGCGGCTTGAGGAGCGGGGTTGGTCGCCTTCTCCGGAGGCAGATCGCTGGGCTTTGGCTCGTCGCGCGTCTCTGGATTTGACGGGGCTTCCCCCAACGCTGGGCGAGGCGGAGGCTTTTCTTTCCAACGAGAATCCTTCGGCCTACGAGCGCTACGTCGACGCTCTGTTGCATCGGCCCGCTTACGGAGAGCGTTGGGCCGGAGTATGGCTGGATTTGGCCCGCTATGCGGACTCGGCCGGCTACGCCGACGATCCGCCGAGAACGATCTGGGGATACCGAGATTACGTGGTTCAGGCGTTGAATGACAATATGCCGTTTGATCAATTTACGGCGGAGCAACTCGCCGGCGACTTGTTGCCGAATCCTAGCGACAGCCAACTGACGGCCACTGCGTTTCATCGCAACACCATGACCAACAACGAAGGCGGCACCAATGACGAGCAATTTCGCAACGAAGCGATCGTCGACCGCGTCAACACCACTATGCAAGTGTGGATGGGAACGACGATGGCCTGCGCCCAATGCCACGATCATAAATACGATCCGATTTCGCAGAAAGAATACTTTGAGTTTTTTGCTTTCTTTAACAACACGGAGGACAGCGACAAACGAGACGAACGCCCGATCCTCTCGCTTTACACCGAAGCCCAAAAACGACAGGCCGCCCAATGGCGTGAAGAAGAGGCTAGGCTAAAATGGCAAATGGAACGCCCGAACGACCTTGTGAAGGCCGAACAACGGGACTGGGAGAAACAGATGCGCCAAACGCCAAAATGGAGTTCCGTTCGTCCCTACAAGGCGACGGCGCGGCATCGCTCTTTGAATCTGCGCGACGACGGCCTCGTTCAAGCCGAGGGCGAAACACCAGCGCAAGACACCTACCAAGTTCACCTTCGCATTGGAAAGGAGGCGGTTCGAGCGCTTCGTTTGGAAACTCGCCCCCAGCCGGAGAATTTTGCCTTGTCTCAAGTGCGGGCCGTTTTTCGGCCGGACGAATCCCCTCCCATCGAATGCCGATTCGTTCGGATTGAACTTCCCGGCAAAGGAAAAATTTTGTCGTTGGCCGAAGTGGAAGTGATTCGCGCTGGGAAAAACGTCGCTTTGTCCGGGAAGGCGTCTCAAAGCTCCACCGCTTACCAAGGCGAGCCCGGCAAAGCCATCGACGGCAATCGCAACGGCGATTACCGAACCGCCGAGTCCACCACGCACACGGCGGTCGAAGACGATCCCTGGTGGGAATTAGATTTGGGAAAAACCGGGCCAATCGACGAGGTTTTGCTTTGGAACCGAACGGACGGCGGCCCCGCCATTAGCCGCCGTCTGGCCGGGTTTCAACTCAAATTGCTGTCTGCCGAGCGCGCCGTGCTCTGGGAATCTTCTCCTGCCGAAACGCCGTCTCCCAGCCTGTCCTTGTCGCCCGGAGAAGCGCGTTCTGTAAAATTTTCGGACGCGGTTGCGGATTACGCCCAAAAAGGATTTGCGGCGGAATCCGTCATCGCCACGACGGCGGATCCAAAAAAGGCTTGGGCGGTCGGCGGGCAGACCGAAAAACCTCATCGTTTAATTCTGGCTCTGGAAGAAGCGTTGGAGGGCAAATCCGGCGAGCTGGTGTTGACTCTGCGGCAGGAATCAGAACCCGCAAAAGGCACCATCGACGCCTTTGCGCTTTCCCGGACCGACAGCCGGCACATTGCCGAACGCCTCCGATTGCCTGAAGAAATCCGCCAATGGATTTCCGTAGAACCCGACAAGCGCACTCGCGAGCAAGCGGCCAAACTGGCGGCGCACTATCGAACGCTTTCTCCGACGCTTCGCCCTTATCGAGAGCGCCTCGCTCAATTGGAAAAGCAACGGAAAGCGCTGCGTCCCTACACCACCGTTCCCATATTCCGCGAACTGGCTTCCCCAAAAAAGCGCCAAACCCATATCCAAGTTCGCGGCAACTACCGCAACAAAGCCGAAGAAGTCTCGCCGGGAACGCCGTCCGTGTTTCCCCCCATTGCCGAAAGAATGCCGAAGAATCGCCTCGCATTGGCGCGGTGGTTGGTCGATGAGGAAAACCCGCTGACGGCCAGAGTCATCGCCAACCGGCATTGGGAGCAGATTTTCGGCGCCGGCATCGTGTCGACGAGCGAAGAATTTGGTTCTCAAGGAGAATTGCCCTCCCATCCCGAACTTCTAGATTGGCTGGCGGTGGAACTTGTGGAAAGCGGTTGGGATTGGAAACACTTGCTCCGGTTGATCGCCACCTCGGCAACTTACCGACAATCCGCCAAAGCAACGCCGGCCCTGCTCGAAGCGGATCCCGAAAATCGATTCTTTGCCCGCGGCCCTCGGGTTCGTTTGTCGGCCGAAATGATTCGAGATCAAGCATTGTCCGTCGGCGGCCTGCTCAGCGACGCTCAGTTTGGCCCGCCCGTGCGTCCACCGCAACCCGAGATGGGATTGTCGGCGGCCTTCGGGAGCCGCATTGATTGGGAGACCAGCCAAGGAGCGGACAAATATCGCCGCGGCCTGTATACAAACTGGCGTCGCTCCAATCCCTATCCTTCCATGATCACCTTTGACGCGCCCAATCGCGAGGTCTGCACCGTCCGCCGGCAACGGTCCAACACTCCTTTGCAAGCGCTGGTGACGCTGAACGATCCCGTCTACATAGAAGCGGCGCAAGGATTGGCGCGGCGCATTGCCGGCAGAAAAGGTTCGCCCGAATCCAAAGTGGATTGGGCTTTTCGCGCCGCGCTGATTCGTCCGCCGACCAAAGCCGAGCGGAGCCGGTTGGCGGCGCTTTATCGAGACTCCGTCCGAGAATATGAAAAAAATCCCGCTCAAGCCCGCGAAATGGCGGTCCATCCGCTGGGAGATCCGGGAGACGTCGCCGATTTTGTTGACTTGGCGGCTTGGACGGTTGTCGGCAACGTTCTTCTCAATCTGGACGAAATTTTTTTGAAACGATAATCTTGCGTTTTCCAAAACATTGAGCATCAACATGAACCCGCAACTGGAAACCATTCGACTTCAAACCCGGCGGCACTTTTTGAAAGAAGCCGGCGTGGGCGCGCTCGCGCTGGGCAGTTTGCTCGCCAAAGACGCCGTCGCCACCCCAAAAACAGCGAATCCCGTCGCCCCGAAAGCCCCGCACTTTCCCGCCAAAGCCAAGCGGGTGATTTACCTTCATATGACCGGCTCCCCGCCTCACCTGGATTTGTTCGACTACAAACCCGCGCTGGCGAAACACGACGGAGAAGATTGCCCTGATTCCGTCTTGAAAGGGCGCACCTTCGCCTTCACCACCGGAGTGCCCAAGTTGATGGGAACGCCGCGCCGGTTTGCTCGCTATGGTTCCGGAGGTATTTGGATGTCGGACGCGATTCCTCATTTCCACGCCATCGCCGAGGAGATGTGCGTTGTCCACTCGCTTCACACCGATCAATTCAACCACGCTCCGGCCGAGTTGCTGCTCTACACCGGCTCTTCGCGCTCCGGAAGGCCGTCTATGGGTTCTTGGGCAACCTATGGCTTGGGAACGGAAAACGAAAACATGCCCGGCTTTGTCGTGTTAATCTCCAGCGGCGTCCAACCCAACGGAGGCCGCAACTCCTACGGCAACGGATTCCTCCCTTCCGTTTATCAAGGCGTGCAATGCCGCTCCAAAGGCGACCCCGTGCTTTACGCTTCGGACCCCAAAGGCATGACCCGAACTATGCGGCGCCGAAGCCTCGACACTTTGCGCGAGTTAAACGAGCTGCAGGCCTCCGAATTCGGCAGCCCGGAAACCCTCACCCGAATCGCTCAATATGAACTGGCCTACCGCATGCAGACTGCCGTGCCTGAACTCACCGACATTAGCCGGGAACCGCAAAAAACCCTCGCAGCCTACGGCGCCCAACCCGGCGCCGCCAGCTTTGCCAACAACTGCCTGCTGGCCAGACGCCTGTCCGAATCCGGCGTTCGCTTCGTTCAACTCTTTGACTGGGGCTGGGATTTCCACGGCACCAGCGAAGCAACCGGCCTCACCAAAGGCTTGACCGAAAAATGCGCCACTATGGACAAACCCGTCGCCGCCCTCATCAAAGACCTCAAAGAGCGCGGCCTCTTGGAAGAAACCCTCGTCGTCTGGAGCGGCGAATTCGGCCGAACCCCCTTCCGCGAAGGACGCACCGCAAAAAGCAAAGTTCTCGGCCGCGATCACTACCCGGACTGCAACTCCATCTGGCTGGCCGGCGGCGGCGTCAAAGGCGGCTTCCACTACGGCAAAACCGACGAACTCGGCTTTGCCATCGCCGAAAACCCCGTCCACATCCACGACCTCCAAGCGACCATTATGCACCTGCTGGGCTTCGACCACGCCAAACTGACTTTCCGCTTCCAAGGGCGAGACTACCGCCTGACCGATGTGCACGGCCGCCTCGTCCGCCCCTTGCTCGCTTGATGAAAAAGCGGCAATCGGCTCCAAAAATCAAAAAACAAAATTACAAAAATCCTAAACAACCGAAATCGCTTTGGCATGCGCTCTTGCGGACGGTGCTGGAAAGTTCAAAGAAGACGAGCAGCTGGAAATTCTCAATAAACTCCAAACTCCACGAATGGCACCGAAAACGCAAAACATCCCCTTGTTTGTTTGGCCGATGCTTAAAAACCCACTGGAGAGGAGTTCTTTAAGGCACGAGCATAGCCTCGGCAAGGCTCCTCTCCAGCAGGGAAAACAAATGTTTTATGACTTATGAGAAATCCCTTGCCGCCAATCAATCTAAACCAACCTAAACCAAAAGCAACCCCCAATCAAAACTCAATTAGAAGCAAAGATTCCTATCGGCGTTTCATATTTCCGCTTTTTTTGGCGGATTTCTTTTTTCGCTTCCCCTTCCTTTTCGTCTTGTTGTCTCCGCCGTTGAAACGCAACTGCTCGCTGTCCCCGCTTGGTTTTGATGATTTCGGTTCATTGCTGCCGCTTTGGACATTGGCCGCGTTTTCCGCCTCAATCATCTCCCCCGAAGAAATGGACGGATCTTTCCCAGAATCCCCAGCGCCATTCAGATCTTCCTTTTCTTCCGCCGCAGGATTGGAACCGCTGTCTCCGCTTGGTTTTGGCGATTCCGGTGTATTGCCGCCGCTTTGGACATTGGCCGCGTTTTCCGCCTCAATCTCCTCCGAAGAAACCGACGGATCTTTCCCAGAATCCCCAGAGCCGTTCGGCTTTCCTTTTTCTTCCGCTTCAGGCTTTTGAATTGCTTCTTCAGCGGCGGGGTGGCGAAGCTCGGCCAATTGCCGCAACTCGTCCCCAATCTTAGCAAGGGATTGGAGTTTTTGCTCCATCTCCTCGTGGCTGGATTTTGGAAAGTCTCGCCTCCATCGGCTGATTTGCTCGACCTTTTTTTCGATGTCGGACAGCACACTCTGCTTCTCCGTAGCCAAGCGATGGAAAAAATCTTGCCAATCCATCTTGCGGTTCCACGCCTCCTTGCTTACCGCAATCCATTCTTCGGGACTCAACATTTCCATTACTCTGGGAATGTCTCTGAAGCGAATGCCGCTTACAATACCCAGCGCCTCCCGAAGGGAATAATCCTTTTCGTCCGCTTTAGGTTTTCTAAGTGCAAGGTCGATTATTGCCTTGCAATCTTTAGCGGACATTTGTTTGGCATCAACGGCAAGAGCGAGAATCCATTGATCTTCCTCGCTTTTCAGCCGGGCAATCTCTACTCCCTGACTGGCACCGATCTTTTCTAGATCAATTTTCCACCGAATCCCTTGTGGCATTCGATAGATGCTATGCAATTCGGACAACGTGAAACTTCGTTTACGTCCGCTTATTTTTATTCTCTTTTTGCCGATCTCTTCGGATAGCCACTTATATCCTCTTCTCTTACCACTCTTCCGGCGTCGACGCAACAAAACGTAGATTGCTTCGCCGATTTCGGAAAGTTTTTTCCCATCAGGGTTCTCCAAAATGAACTTGGCTTCTTCCGCATCCATTTAATGGGCTTCTTCTACTCTTTGCCTTCCAATGCTTCCACAATCAAATTGCCGGCTATGTCTGAGGGACTGCTATTGTGGAGTCCCCGCTTCTTTCCCCATTGCATCATTCGGGTTTTGACTTTAGCAGGGAGGACAATGTTGTTTAGCACAAAGTTATCGCTTCCATTCTTGGTGTCATTCGCTTGTTTCTCCATCTTTGCCTCTATTTCCTCAACGGTTGCTTTGTAGCCGGATTCCTTCATGACTCCCTCAAAGACTTTCCTTTGGTCTTTGTCTTGTTCGAGATAAGCCTTCGCTTTCTCTTCCATGATTTTCTCGGCCTTCTGAGGGTCATCATCAAAAAAGCCTTGGGACGAATCGGCAATGGTTTTGGCGACTTGCTGGCTAAGAATCTTCTTATCGACTTTGTCCTGTACCGCTCTGGGAAGGATGGCCGTTCTGAGGTACTTCCTAACCCTATCCTCGCTGATATGCCAAAATGCCGCTGTTTTCTCAATCGCTTTTTTGTTAGTGCAATCTGGACCTCGAAACTCGTTGTATTTCTTTTCGACCCAGTGATTGTAGTCGCTGAAGGAAAGCGGAGTGCGTTTGTCGCCCTCGCTGAGGGAACGTTGCAAGGCTTCGTCGTCATTTAAATCGACGATGATGGCCGGAATTTCTTCAAGATTCCCTAGGGCGAGAGTCGCCTTCATTCGACATTGCCCGCTGACATTTTCGTAAGCGAACTCTGATTGCAGGTCGGGATGCGGCCGCAAAACAATCGGGAACTCCGGCCAGTAACCGTTTTTCTCAATGGAGGATTTGACCACTTCGACGCTCTCCTCAATTCCGGTGCGGCGGACGTTGACGGTGCTTTTGGAATCAATCTCGCTCAATTTGACCTTGACGATTTCGTTCATCGGATGCTCTTCGCTTTCGCTTTTTCTAGGCATAATACAATCTCTTTCTAAAATCGGGCTTGGCCCGCCATTGTTTTTAACCTTGTAAAAATAGCAAGTTTAGAAAATTCGCAACGGGAAGTCAAGAGCAAAATTCCCAGTTTCTCCAGATTTTTTAGAGAAATTTAGGGAAACACGGAAAAACAGCGGGAATTTTCTAGCAAAGGCCGAGGAATTGATTGCGGCCTTTTGCCAGCGCGGCGATTTTGCGGTCGGCAACCGATCGTTTCAGCATCCAAAAGCCGCAGTCTGGATGCAGATAGCGAATGCGTTGTTCGCCGAGTTTGGCGGCGGCTTTTTCAGCGGCGCGGGCGATTTCGTCCGCTGTTTCGATGCGGTTGATTTTGACGTCCACCACGCCGATGCCGATGCCGATTTCCGGTCGGATTTCTTGAAGCGCGTCCAGATCGGCTTCTGGGCGATGGGCAAGTTCCAGCACGAGATGATCTGCCCGCAAGCCGTTCAAGAATTCAATGAGCGCCTGCCAACTGCCGGATTGAATGGTTTGGCCGCCGTAGTTGCCGAAGCAGAGATGAACGCCGCAAGTCCCGGCAAAGCTGTCGAGAATGCGGTTGATCGATTCGCCGGCTAATGGAGCGTGTTCCGGGCTGCCGGGAACGTTGGCTTCGTCCACTTGCAGGCACGAAGCGGGAAGGCCGTCCACTTGCTCGGCCAGCAAATCGGCAATGGCGAGTGTGAGCGTTTCCAGTTTGCCGTAATGTTCGTCCAGCAAGGTGCGCGCCAGCATGTAGGGGCTGGTGACCGTGAATTTGAACGCTCCGCCGGCAACATCGCCGGCTCGCCGGCAGTCTTCCAGCAAGTTCAACGATCCTTCCGACAAAGCGTCCAGCACGACGGCGGCCGGTTTGGCGCGGAATCGCATCTCTTGCTTGGCGACGTAGGCTTCTGTTTGGGAGCGATTGATTGTGGCGGAGCAACCGCCAAAACGCCTCACAAAGTAGTCAATCATGCCATTGGTGTCGGGATGGTTGACGTCAAAGCGATACAACTCGCCGTCTGTCGGAAGGTCAATGCCCGCTTGGCGTTGGGTGTCGAAAAGAACGCGGGTTGCGTCCGTCAAGGCCTGCTCACTCGGCGAAGCGGCCAGCCATTCGGGAATCGGATATGAGCCGACCGTTGTAGTCAAAATCTTGGGAGAAACCGGAATCGCGGAAACAGAATGAGACATCGTTCAATTGCCTTCTCTGTTGGCTTCATGGCTGCGGGCAAAGTCTACGTTTGCCACATCGTTTTCCGCCGCGCGAGAGACTTTGCGAACGACGCTTTTGCACTGCGCAATCAAAAACCATTTGCCGCCGCCATTCAACCAAAACCAAGGCCGGCCAGAGTTTTTTTCTATGCGCATCGCTTTTCGGCAATCATCTGCCGCTCATGTCTGATTAGATAAAATCCGTTCCCGCTAAAAATCGCTTTGACGAGATGCGTTGAAATTCCTTTTCCCATCGGCAAAACCGCTACTGAGCCGTTAAACTTAGCCGTCTCAAATGGCTTTTAGATCTGCCAAAACTCCTCAAAACCAGAATTTTCCCAAGAGTCGCTCCCCACTTTTTCTCGCCAATCCACCACGCGAATTCCCTTTGCCGCTTGGTCGTCAATCGCTGCAAAAATTTTCTTTTCCCAATCGGCAAAAGTGGAATTGTTGAGTTTTTTCCAAATTTCCTCGTTTCCAACGAACTTTTCTTCACCTTTTTCATTTTTTCTCTTTTTAGGGCTTGACTCGTTGCGGCGGGATGATTAGAAACAAAGAAATTTTTAACAGTCAATAAATTCTTATGAGTCGAAAATTATTTTTATTAGCGGTCGTGGCCTGCCTTTGCGAGGGGGGGGGGGGATAGCGAACGCGCAACTCTTCATCCACATCTATCCCAGCCAAGACAACAACAACCAAACCATTTGGATTTTTAGCGGATCCTCTACAACGTCTCGCAGCTCCTCTAGCATCCGAACCTCCGGCAATTCCAATTCTAGAGACACTTGGGGAGCCAACGGAAACCTTTTCAACGCCAACGATCCCCCCCCCTTCAGCGGTGCAACCTTCTCTCTTTCTCCCTTGTTTTCTAGTTCCAACACCAGAGACATTGCCTCGGTGAGAACCAGAACGGCGGGAGTTTAGGGCGCGGGATCTCCTTTTGCCAACAACGCCACCAACGCGCCCACCATCACCATCGGCAGCGGCAGCCGAACTATTGCCAACTTTTGGATGAATAATGATGGCAACGAAGATGGATTGGGGATTCGCGTCTCCGGAAGCGCTTTGCCCTATTCCAACGGGCAGTCTTCGGCTTGGGTGGGTTCGGGTTTGATCAACAAACCCATTGGCGACTTCCATACGGGAACCTTCAACAGGGCGAATGCATTTGCCACTTTTGCGGCGCCAACACTGGATCCATACGGGTTGCCGTCAACAGTCAAATCATCCCCGAACCAGAGGAATACGCTCTTGTCTTCGGCCTGTTTTGCGCTTGGCTTTGTGATTATCCGCCGCCATTTCCAAAAGAAACGCCGCCAACAAGCCTACGTTATCCACTCGTGATCTGCGGCCCGCGGTTTGCGTTTTGGCCTTATTTTTCCAGCAACTTCGTTTCGGGTTTTCCCAAGCGGAGTTTTTTTGTTTCCTAAAGAATGACGATTTCAAATCGGGAACGCGCGCTAGTCCGTGCTTCTTAAGAAACGAAAATTGCTTTGGTTTAGTTGGCGGCGGTGGATTCGTTGCCGTCGCGACCGATGGATTCGGTGGGGCAACCTTCTAGTGCTTCTGAACGTTGCCGTTAAAAGTGAGAATCAATTGCCAATCGATAGTCATCCATATGCCATACTCGATTTAGCAATCCCCCTCGCTTCCGTGGCGCGCCGAGAATCCCGCCAAAGAACCCCATAATCACCTCGCTCAGCGAGCCAGCCCAGCCCGATTCAGGCAAGAAAGGAGCATCAGGAGAGTGCTAAAAATTACTCAGATTCAACTGCAATTCGGCAAATTTTAGCCAAATTACCGCTTGGTATTTAATTTTTGATTACCAAGCGGTACGCTCTCGTAAGCCCTTGAAAACAAGTGGCTTACACGGAATTCAGCCTATTTCAGCAAAAATCAGCGAATATTCAGATTCAAATGAAATTTACACAACCTAATCCGTATTCATGTATATGGGAGGGAGGAAGGGGGGATGTTCTCAAGGAGGAGAGAACTTGCTGGCCCCCTGCCTAGCAACTCAAACACATCAAACGCCTTGGCGCCGCGCTCAACTCCCCCCAACAAAGAAGAACCAGCGCCTCCCAACCGGCCAAGCTCCCTCCCTTCCAAAGCAATCTCGGATGCACGGCCAAACACGACTCCGTCTTGTTGTCCGCCTTCTAGGAACGCTCGCTCAACGCGCTTTTGGATGTGTAGCCAAACACGCTGGCAAAGGGCGGAGTTGGCCGCCGCTATGCTCGGCCTTTGTATCCTGTGATTTAGCCTTCAAGGCGCTGCTGCTGGGCGAAGAAAAAGTCTCTTCGAGCATTCCCTTCCCAAGTCGTCAGATCATGGTAACAATCTTATGGACTTTGCATGTTGGGAGGGGGCGTTTCGCAGGAGCGTAGAGAATGGGGAACACGGCTGATAAGAATCCAATCTATACTTTGCATGTTGGGGTGTGGTGTTTGGTTTCTTTGAGAGCAAGGCAGAAGGCTACCAGCCATCGGCAAAGTCTGGCGGGCGGGGGAAAGAGAGGCTCTTGCGCTTTCTCATAGCTTGTAGTGGGAGTCGCCACAAGGGATGAAGAAGTTGGTGGGGCCGACAAAAAGCCCTCCCCAAGCTTCAGCGTTTGTGGGGGAGTAGAGTGTCAACGCGCATCTAGAGATGGGCTGGATCAAAAGACCAACTTCTGAGAGAGAGATCGGATTAACCAAGGCCTCCGATTTTGCCGGGTTCCTTCCCGCTGGGGCAGAGAGGAGGTTCCTAGTTCAATGTTTGGGTGGCCGTCTAGCGGAGCCGGCCTTGTTGGCGGATTGGGGTTGCGAGGGCAGGGAGGAGCGCTGGTTGCCGCTATACTTGAGGTTGGAGGCTGGAGCGTCTTCTTCTTCGCTTGCGGGGAACTCGCCGGCCATGCTTTTGGAGATTATGCGGGCGCCGAGTAGTTTGGGATTGGCCGCAATGTTTCTAGGGAACTGGTCGTTCTGTTGACAAGATTGGAAGGAGCCATGATCCTGACAAGCGGCGGTTAAGCAGGGTAAAAGAGATGGAGTTGTGGGGTAAGAGCTTAGACTGGGTTCCAAGTGGTTGGTTGGGTTTTATGGGCATGAGATTAGGAGAGGGACAAGGAGCGCAACAAAGCGAGACGAGGGCCAGTCTATTTACACGGCCGAAAGAAAGACAGATTGACTCATTCTCAAGGCTTCTTTAAAATCGTATACTACTGCCGAAATTATCGAAAATTGTATCACAGTGGAACTAAATCGAGACTACTTTAAATCCTAGAGAAACTGTTGCAATTATAATGTTGGAATCCTCTCAGGAACTATCTTTATTACTCCCTTCCTTGCGGTATTTCTCCGAGAGACCGAGTCACAACGCATGCAACTGCTTCTCTAAACATACCAAGAATAATGCATGGAGAAGGATGTTTTTATGTTGATTGAGTTACTAATTGTTGTTTCTATTGTCACTATTCTAAACGACCGGATTTTGCCAGATTTGATCTGATCCAAAGGAAGTACTCGCAAAAAGTTCGTCTCGACAACGAACGCTAAATTGGCACTACTTAGTACCTTTACACGGTTGTCGGCGGCGACTTTAGTCCGGTTTATCATCATTCCAATTAAAACAATTTGTCTTGTTCCAAAATTGTTCGGGGCGTTTTGGATCGTTAACTGGCACCTCGGTTGAATGCGTTTGATAGCTGAATGGAAGCACTGACTTGCATCAGTGTGTCGAGAATTAGAACATCAAAGTTCGCACTGAGAATGTGAATATCGATATGCTTTTGGATATTTGTTCTTGTCAGGAATCTACAACGAGTAGAACTTTGGATACAGACTCGATGCCAGCAGATACTTAATTAATTGCTTTGTCTCACTTTATAGTGAAATATGGTCTCGCAGACTATACTTCATGTACAGAAAAGAGAGTCAAACAAGCACATCTTTTTCGGCAACCAAGCCAAACGCTGAAACTACGGTCGCAGGGAGTACTAGCTATATGGTTTTCCGTTTAGTAAAGAGAAATGTAATCGATCTTTCGTTCAATCTCGATCGGTCTTATTGCATTTATGAAACAGCGTTCACTTGTGAGGATTGAATCAATTGAATTTTGCCTATCTTGCAGAATTGCCGCTACTGACATTTTGGTAAATAATGCGCCGCGGAGCAATTGGGAAGCATTTGACACTGAACAACTGGAATCCGATTGAATTAGGCGAGCTTTTTGGGATGAATATCCACCGAGATGGTCGCCGCTATGGTTTTGCTCTCCATAAGAAATTGTCGAGAATGTGGATGGGGCAATGGACAGGCTTTTGTTGGGTACGGAAAGGCAAAAAGGACGAAGGATAAGTTCGGCAGTCGCGCCGAATTTAGATGTCTCATCTTGGCGATGGATTCTGTTGACAAGGTTGTTTCTCAAGGCAGCTCGCCGATGTGGCCATCGATGAATACGGCATTTCGGAAGCCGTGCCAGGGTTGGGAGTCGGCGATCAAGTGAGGCATTCTCCGCGCCGAGTTGGACGCTCCAGTTTCTATCTCTTCGTTTTGGTGGCTGTCGATAAGGCGTCCGTTCATTTGAGTGTTCCATTGATAACTGGAACCTTCGCGCTCGAATCGCTGGTTGCGGTCGGAGCGGCATTTGAAGATCTTGCGGCTTTTCTTGACATAAGGCTCTAGCACGATTCGCATGGGGTTTACCGATCCTCTTGAAGCAGATCGGATGACGGGAAACCGTTCAGAGTGATCGTCGGCATACAGGCGGGCGGCGATGCCAAGTTGTCGTAAATTGCTACTACAATGAGTTGCGTTAGCCTTCGCTTTTGCCTTTGACAATATAGGGAGTAGCAAGCTGGCAAGGATGCCGACGATCGCGATGACGACGAGCAGTTCGATCAAAGTGAAGGCAAACACCTTGTATCCGGGATTTTTGAATTGTTGCAACATACGGTTAGATTTTGTGTCCGCTGAAAAATCTCGCAAGAGTTTTCTTCCAAAAGGCGGATGGCGGATATTTTTGTCTGAATCAAGCAAACACAGACCTAGTTGACGTTTGGCGAATTCAACAAGTTTCTCCGGCAACGGGAGAGATTATGATTGACGCCAGTGGTTTGGGTTCGTAATGTTTTCCAGCAAAAAGTTTTATGTCGAATTCGTCTATTAATAACGCGTCGATTGGCGGGCAAGGAGAAACATCTGGGCAAGCGGGAGGGTCAAGCCAAACAGAGGCAACCAAGTCCGAACAGAAATCGTCTCCCAGCTCCTCGTTCATCAGCAATGCGCTCGATCAGTATTGTCGCGAGCTCGAATCGCTGAGGAATTCTTTTCGACAAGTGATGACTCTTTTCAGAATGCTTCTCATCAATACAGACAAAAAGATGATGAAGTTTATCGACGACTACGGAAAGGATAAAGTGGAAGAGTCATCCACAGTCAAGTTCAATTTGGACGGAGACAAAAGATCAGACTTTGATCGATTAAAAAAAGAGATGAACAGCGTTCAATCCGCAACTCGACTGATGCCGCGAAATTTTATTGTCGCGTTGATCTGTTGTTATGATTCCTTCTTTGGAAAGATTCTTCGGTATATTTTCATGGTTCGATCGCAGATTTTGGATTCCTCAGAGCGAACTTTAAAATATTCCGATCTTTTGGAGTTCGCCGATATTCCTGAGGCTCGGGAATATCTCGTTGAAAAGGAAGTGGAATCTGTGATCCGTAAAAGCCATGTTGAACATTTTGCTTGGCTGGAAAAGAAATTGAAAACTTCCTTCAATAAAAATCTTCGCAGCTGGCCGAATTTTGTGGAACTAACCGAACGTCGGAATCTTTTTGTTCATACGGATGGAGTTGTCTCATCTCAGTATCTCCAAGTCTGCAAACAACATAAATGTGACATGAATCCCAACATCAGAACCGGAACGTCTCTTGGTGTTTCAAGGGAATACTTCGAAAATGCTTACATGTGTCTTTATGAGATTGGATTTAAACTGGGGCATGTAATCTGGCGAAAGCTGCAAAAAGAGGAAATCGCCAAAATTGATTCGAATTTGATTGAGAGGACTTATGATCTAATTGTAGGTGGAGACTACGAAATAGCGGCTCGAATCCTGGAATTTTTTACACAGTCTCAGTCTCAGATGCCGCATGAGAATGATTCTAACTTTCGTATTTTAATGATTAATTTGGCTCAGAGCTATAAATGGCAGAAAAATGAATCCAAGGCCAAAGAAATTCTAAATCGATGCGATTGGTCTGCGAGTGAGGATCGCTTCCGATTGGCGGTTATGGTTCTTCAAGATAAATGGGATGAGGTATACAGCATTATGCGTCGTCTGAAGCATGATGAAGATTTTTCGAGGTCTAATTACAAAGAGTGGCCGTTGTTTAAAAAACTTCGCGAGGAGCCGGATTTCTTGAGAGTTTACAAAGAATGTTATGGAGAGACTTTTCGCATTGAGGAAGAAGTTCCCAAACAGAAAGGGGAAACCGCGGACTCCGAAAATTCTAGCGCATCATAATCTGCTTAATCAATTGTATCCGCTTTTTTATGGGAGGGGATTGGAGGCAAGGCTGGCGGAGGATTTTTAGAGGGGATATTACGGCTTGTTTATTTGCGTTGGGTTAGGGTAGGTTAGAAGAGTTTATGAGAGTGGACGGCAGTATTTTTCGGGGGTGCATTCCGGCGTTGATGACGCCTTGTACGGCGGCGCGGGAGCCGGATTACGAGGCGTTGGTATCGACGGCGATTTCCTTGATCGAGGCGGGAATGCAGGCGGCGGTGTATTGCGGGTCGATGGGGGATTGGCCTTTGCTAACAGACGCGCAGAGGCAGGAGGGTGTGCGGCGATTGGTGGAGGCGGGAGTGCCGGCGATTGTGGGCACGGGGGCGCAGAATTCAAAGGCGGCGGCGGCGCATGCGGCGCATGCCAGAGAAATAGGGGCCAAGGGGTTGATGCTGATTCCGCGGGTGTTGTCGCGGGGCGCATCGGCGGCGGCGCAACGGGCGCACTTCGCGTTGATTCTCAAAGCGAGCGGGAATCTGCCGGCGATTATTTACAACAGTCCGCACTATGGTTTTGAGACGAGAGCAGACTTGTTTTTTGATTTGCGGCGGCAGTTTCCGTCGCTGGTGGGATTTAAAGAGTTCGGCGGGGCGGAGTCGTTGAGTTATGCGGCGGAGCATATCACGCATAAGGAAAGAGGGTTGGCGTTGTTGGCGGGGGTGGATACGCAGGTGTTTCACGGTTTTGTGCATTGCGGCGCGTCGGGTGCGATTACGGGGATTGGGAACGTGCTGCCGCAAGAGATATTGCGATTGGTGAGGTTATGCGAACGCACGGCGGCAGGGGACGCAAAAGCGCGGCGCTACGCTTGGGAGCTAAACCAAGCGCTGTCGGTGTTGGCGAGGTTTGACGAGGGTCCGGACTTGGTATTATACTATAAACACTTGATGGTAGAAAGAGGCTATAAAGCGTTCCAACTGCACTTCAATGAGTCGGACGTATTGAGTCCGAGTCAGAAGGCTTTTGCTTCCGCTCAATTGAGGTTATTCGAGAAGTGGTGGGAAACTTGGCCGGGAAAGGCGGATGTATAATGCGAGTCATTGATTCTCATACGGCGGGGGAGCCGACGCGGTTGATAGTGGAAGGTGGGCCGGATTTAGGATCGGGATCGATGACGGAACGGCGGGAGCGGTTTGCTCGTGAGTTTGACTTTTATCGACGCATGGCGATTTTGGAGCCGCGGGGATCGGACGTTCTGGTAGGCGCCTTGTTATGTGAGACTGAGGATGCGTCGTGCATAGCGGGCGTGGTGTTTTTCAACAACGTCGGTTATCTTGGAATGTGTGGGCATGGGATGATTGGCACGGTTGTGTCGTTAGCGCACATGGGGCGCATCCAGCCGGGGAGTCATCGGTTGGAGACGCCGGTAGGGGTGGTAAAGGTGGAACTCTTGGATCCTAATGAGGCTACTATCGAAAACGTGCCAAGCTACCGGTATATAAGAAGGGCGGTAGTAGAGGTTTCCGAAATGGGCATAGTAACGGGGGACGTAGCTTGGGGAGGCAACTGGTTTTATTTGGTAGAGGAAACTCCTTGTCCGTTGCGTTTGGCGAACGTCGGAGAGTTGACGGAGGCGGGGCGGCGCATCCGGGAAGCGTTGTGGAAGCAAGGCGTTGTAGGAGAAGGAGGAAGCGAAATTGATCATATAGAGTTTTTCGGACCTCCGGAGTCCTCTGGCGCGCATAGCCGAAATTTTGTTTTGTGTCCGGGCAACGCATATGATCGGTCGCCGTGCGGCACGGGAACGAGCGCTAAGTTGGCTTGTTTGGCCGCGGAGGGAAAGTTGTTGCCGGGCGAGGTTTGGGTGCAGGAGAGCATTGTTGGGAGTCGGTTTGAGGCTTGTTATCGGCGGGATGAGGCGGGTCGGGTTATTCCACAGATTACCGGCCGGGCATATGTCTGCGGCGAGGCGGTCTTGTTGCAACATCCGGAGGATCCGTTTCGGGAGGGGATTATACAACAACATCCTCGTGAGGAACGGTGAATCGGTTTTGATCGCCGGCGGCGGCGTGGTGGGTATTGCGTGCGCTCATTATCTGAGGCGGGCCGGTTGGCGGGTGACGGTTATTGAGAAAGGTTCGCTGGCGGGAGCTTGTTCTCATGCGAATTGCGGTTTTATTTGTCCGAGTCACGTGTTGCCGCTGACTGAACCGGGAGCCATTCGCTTGGCCGTCCGATCTCTTTTCAATCCGAACGCGCCGTTCCGAGTGCGCCCGCAGTTTCGTCCGGCTTTATGGCGTTGGATGTGGCAATTTGCCCGGCGTTGTCGGCATCGGGCGATGCTGGAGTCGGGGGCGCCTTTGAAGGCGATTCTGGATTCATCTATGGCGGAGTATCGCCGTCTGGCGCGAGAAGAGAAGCTCGCTTGCGAATGGCGGGAGGATGGATTGCTGTACGTGCTGCGGACGAAAAGGGGGATGGCTAGTTTTGGAAAGACCGACGAGTTGCTGAAACAGGAATTCGGAGTCGCGGCGCAGCGGATTGAGGGAAAAGACTTGGCGGCGTTTGAGCCGGCGCTTCGGCCGGACTTGGCCGGGGGGTTCTTTTATCCGGGCGACGCGCACTTGCGGCCGGATGCGTTGAGCCGAAGTTGGACCCGGCGTCTGCGACAAGAAGGAGTGAACTTCATCACAGACTGCGAGCTGCAACGAGTTCGCAGGCAAGGGAATCGAATCGTTGCGGCGCAGACTTCGCGCGGAGAAATGTCGGCGGATCAATATGTGTTTGCGCTTGGGGCGTGGAGCGCAAAGTGGGGGCGGGAGTTGCGCTGTTCCATTCCGGTCGAGCCGGGCAAGGGATATTCCGTGACTATGCAGCGGCCTTCCCTTTGCCCGGCGCATCCGCTTTTGTTCCCCGAACACAAGGTGGCGGCAACGCCCTTTGCGGACGGTTACCGACTGGGTTCAATGATGGAGTTTGCCGGATTTGACGAAACGATTGCGGAAAAGCGAATCCAACAATTGCGAACTTCGGCCGAGCCGTATCTTTTGGAGCCGCACACTTCCCAAACGCGGGAAACTTGGTTTGGCTGGCGTCCGATGACGTGGGACAGCCTGCCAATCATTGGGCGAACGCCAAAGTTGCAAAATGCGTTTTTGGCTACGGGACACAACATGCTAGGATTGAGCATGGCGCCGGGCACCGGTCGTCTACTGGCGGAACTCATGCGCGGGCAAACGCCGCATATCGACGCAAACGCTTTCTCCCCAAACCGTTTCTCGACGGCCGGCTAGCATGTTTCCCGTTCCCTTTCTGCAGTTCCGGCTCGCAGTTTTTCCCAAAAGGAAGCAAGGGAAGAAAAGACAGCGGCCGTTGGTTTCGGGCATTGCGGATGGGAGACAGTTGCCCTGTGAGGATGGCTGAAGCATTCGTTTTTGCCGTTGCTCTGGTTTGTCGCGCAGAGCCGGCCGCCATCCCAAGTTTCTCGGTTTTTTCTCGTCTAGGCAAGATTGTCACCAGCCGTTGTCCAGTTCGGAGGGCAGGAAGTCTTTCACAGAATTGGCAGGGAACTTTCCTTTGCCAATCCTTCTCCGGCGGAATCTGGAGTAATCGCTTTTCCATGGTTTGAGGCAGGCCGGGCATGCTGGCAAGTTTGCCTTCTTCAATGACGCGCAGGTAGAATTGAAAGTCTTCAATCTTGCCTTCGGCGTCCATTTTATCGGCTTGGGATTTTGCTTTGGCGAGGCGGAATTCGTTCCAGCGAATGAGAATTTGAATTTTGTTTGTCGTTGTCATGGTTGCTTAGTCTTTTGAGGTTCTTGGTGAGTCTGGCTTGCAGTCTTTTAATGGCCGCGTTGTTTTGGGGCCCTCTTCCGCTCAAATTCCCTGTCTTTTTGGCGAAGGTTTTTGATTCCTTCCTTCAAGTCAATCAAGCCGATTTGCAGGTCGGTGATTTCGCGGCTGATTTTTGCTTGCGTTTGCTGTGTCTGTCGTCTATGCTTCCGGGCATGCATTGGCTTTTTGATTTGGATTAGCTTTTTGGTTTTGGTTTGTTTCTTATTCTTTCCCTCTGCGTGGTCGGCACGGTCGTGGGAGTGTCAAGGTTTCGGTATCGGTGGTGGTTGTGTCTTCTTCTCTTTCTTCTCTATCTTCCCTGTGCTTGGATATCAACCCCCTTCGTTGTTCTGCCAGAAGATCGAGGCTTCGCGCCGATATTAAGGGGGTGGTCTTTAGGGGATCTTTTGGGGTTCGCTTTTCTCGTTGTCTTCGCTGCTTGCCCTGCTCGTGGCGTTGTGGATGCGGTGAGACCTTGGATCCGTAGGAATAAAAAGGAGTCAAAGGAGTCATCGGATTCGTAGGAAAGCGGCGTGTCTTGGAATGCCATTCTTTGTTCGGCCGTTGAACTGGTAGGTGACGATGTCGCCAATCTCCAAATTGGCCGGGCAGGTGAGGCGGAATTCATGGCCTTGGGCATCTCTCACTTTGACGGACTGCTTGCTGTTCTGGTAGCCGGCGATGACGGTGGCTAAAAAGAAAATCAAGAAACCACGTAACATAATTTGTAGGGAGAGCGTCTATGGATATTGAAGGGTAAGGGTCTTCCGCACTTGTGAAAATAATCATAGGCGAGTAGCGGTGCGGAAGTGTTTTGGATGCCGCTGTTTGTCTTCACAAACAAATCGCAATGCGGTCAAGCCGGGCCGTAGATGCGGTGTCCAGAGTGGATTGGGAAATCTAAACTTTCCTTCGGCGTTCGGCATGTCCGAGCGCAACCCGTGCAGGGCAGTCCGTGGCCGGGCGGGGCTGTAGCGATGCAGCAATTCACGGACATCCGTTGCAGATTGACGAATCTGCAACGGCTCTTTATTGTTCTTTTTAGGCCCTTTTCAATGCGCTCAAGCGATTTGGGAAGTCGCCGGCAACCTGCGGCGCGTCAAAGCCGGCGATTAGCGAGCGGCGAGCGGAAGCGCATGTGGAGTTGCCTTTCTTGCTTTGTCAATCTGCTCGGTGATTGCCACTGCAAGTTCCAAAGCTTGCTGAGCGGATTCGCCGGAGACGACGGGGGCTTGGCTGGCTTGCACGCATTGAATGAAGCTTTCCAGTTCCAGTTTGAGCGGCTCTTCCTTTTTGAGGGGAATCGGCTCGCGGACAATGCGGCGGCCGGCAAACTGGCTGACGATGCTTTGTTTCTTGCGCTTGGCGGCCAGCAGTTTGCGCAAGAGGGAAGATTCCTTTTCGTCTTCCCGCGCCATGCGGCAGAGATAGCCTTCTTGTTTGCCGTAGTCCAACGATACATAGCAGGCTGGCTGGCCGTCGCTGAACACGCGGATTTTGCGCATCCGATCGGGGCTAACCCGGCTGGCGGTGAGGTTGGCGATGCATCCGTTTTGGAAGCGGATTCGGGCGTTGGCGATGTCTTCGGACGCGCTCAAAACGGAAAGACCGACGCCTTCCACGGAAACGGCGGGAGACCGCACAAAGGCAAGCACGACGTCCAAATCATGGATCATAAGATCCAAAACGACGCCGACGTCCGTGCTGCGGGCGGGAAAGGGGGAAAGCCGATGGGCTTCGATAAAGCGGGGTTGGGCGGCCTCTTTTTGAAGGTATTGAAAGACCGGGTTGAATCGCTCCACGTGGCCGACTTGAAGAACCTTGCGCCGTTCCCGGCTGAGGGCGACCAGTTCGGCGGCTTGGGACGGCGTCTCGGTCATCGGTTTTTCGACGAGGACGTGTTTGTTTTGTTGTAAGAGATATTTGACAATGCCGAAGTGAGTTGCGGTGGGAGTGGCGACGCTTACGGCTTCGGCTTCGGCGGCGAGCGCCTCCAGCGTTGGGGCAACGGAAACTCGATGTTTTTGGCCAATGGCTTCGGCGGCGACCGGGTTTTGATCATAAATCCCGCAAAACTCCACAACGCCGGCGCGAGCCATCTCGGCGTAAAGACGCGCATGCTGCCGCCCCAAAGCCCCAACACCGATAACGGCCGCTTTAATCGGTTCTGCCATACGGCTTGCAGTTTATTGGGAATCTCCAGTTTCAGAGAACGTTTATCTGGAAATCGCTTTCAATCTTGCGGCGAGACGACGGCTTGCGTAAATTACTGATTTCCGATGATTTTTGCTGAGACAATCTTGTCGGGTTCTGTCGCCTTTGTGTCGGGTTATTTGCTGGGGTCGATTCCTTTTGGCTACTTGCTGGGGCGCTGGAAGGGAGTGGACTTGCACCAAAAAGGAAGCGGCAACATCGGCGCGGCCAACGCCGTGCGGGTTTTGGGCAAACCGGCCGGTTTTGCGGTCTTGATTCTCGATGCGCTAAAAGGAGTGTTGGCTTGCTGGCTGGCGAGTTCTGAAATATGGCAAATTGCGGCCGGCTTGGCGGCGGTTTTGGGACATAACTTTCCCTGCTGGCTTCGCTTCCAAGGCGGAAAGGGAATCGCCACTTCGGCCGGCGTGCTGTTGATTTTGACGCCGAAAAGCCTAGCCATTGCCGTAGGAGTTTTTCTGATTTTGACGGCGGCAACTCGAATCGTTTCGGTTGGCTCGCTGGGCGCCTCCGTTGTCTTGCCGTTTGCCGTTTGGTTCGTGGAAGGTTGGGGAGAACTGCTGGCCGTGACCGCGCTGATGGGATTGTTGGCCGTTTACCAGCACCGCGACAACATAAGACGCTTGCGAACGGGAACCGAACCGCGCCTCGGCAAAAAAAAGAAAGGGGAGACGCCGTGCGAGTGACCATTTTGGGCGCCGGCGCTTGGGGAACGGCGTTAGCCAAACTCGCCGCCGAAAACAACCACCCAACCACGCTCTGGGGAAGAGACGCAACTTTGCTCCAAGCGATTGCCGAAAAGCGCGAAAACAAACGGCGCCTGCCCGGCGCAACTTTGCCCCCAACCCTGCGCATTGAGCCGGAACTGCGCCGCGCCTGCAACGAAGCGGAAATTCTAGTCGTCGCCATTCCTTCCAAAGCATTCCGCGAAGTATTGCGGCAAGCGGGCGCCTTTGACGGCCCGGTGGCCACTGTAACCAAAGGAATCGAATATGACTCCGGACTGACCATGAGCGGTATCCTCCATTCAGAAATGGCGAACGCCGTTCCAGTAGCTTTTTCCGGCCCCACCATTGCCCAAGAAGTCGCCGACGGAATGCCGTCCGCCGGCGTAGCCGCCAGTTCCAAACCAGAAGCCGCCGCCGCTGTTCAAAGCCTCTTCCATCGCCCCGCCTTTCGCGTTTATTCTTCCAGCGACGTGCTGGGCGTTGAACTTGGCGGCGCCTTGAAAAACATCATCGCCATCGCCGCCGGTGTGGGAGACGGGCTTGGATTTGGCAACAACAGCAAAGCCGCCCTTCTCACCCGCGGCATTGCTGAAATCCGAAGGCTTGGCATCGCCGCCGGCGCCAAACCAGAAACCTTTGCCGGACTTTCCGGGCTGGGAGACCTCACGGTGACCTGCTTTTCTCCGCTCAGCCGCAATCGTCGCTTTGGCGAACAACTGGGGCGCGGTCGGCCGGCGGATGAAATCCTGGCCGAAAGCCGTTCTGTTGTGGAAGGCGTTGCCACCGCTCCTTCCGCTCGTCAACTGGCGCGGCGCTTGCAAGTGGACACTCCTATTATTGACGAAGTCTACGCCATGCTTCGCCAAGGCAAAGCCGCCAAAGCCGCCCTCCATTCCCTGCTTTTGCGCGAAACCAAACCCGAAGACTAATTCCCAAAAATCACCAATCCTAAAACCGCCAACCGTTCAAAATTGCGGATTGCCAATCATTGGTCGCGAATTGCCTCCCGAATGCGTTGTAGCAAATCCGCATAATCCTCAACCGCGGGAAACTGCGGAAACTGCGCCTTCACATTTTTCGGAGCGCGAAACCAAAATCCGGCGTCCGCTTCCTGCAACATTGTGGTGTCGTTGAACGAATCTCCGGCCGCAATCACTCGATAGTTTAGCGAGTGAAACGCCGCCACTGCTTTGCGCTTTTGATCTGGTTGCCGAAGGCGATAGCGGACAATTCGATCCTTTTCCAATTCCAAACGGTGGCAAAAAATCGTCGGCCAACCCAACTGCCGCATCAAGGGTTGGGCAAATTCTTCAAAAGTGTCCGAAAGAATAATCACCTGCGCCAAAGAGCGAAGCTCGTCCAAAAAAGCTCGCGCCCCTTCCAATGGTGAAAGCTGGCCGATCACTTCTTGAATGGCGGAAAGCGTCAAGCCGTTGGCGTTCAAAACTTCCAGCCGGCCTTGCATCAACTCGTCGTAGTCGGGAAGGTCCCGCGTGGTCAGTTTTAGCTTTTCAATGCCGGTTTGGTGCGCAAAAGCGATCCAAATCTCCGGCACTAAAACCCCTTCCAAATCCAACGCCACAATCACCTGCTTGTTCATATAAATAAGTTACTATGTTTCTTTTGGCTCGGTATTGTACCACTTGTCGATCACCATCGGCTCTTGTACGGACAATCAACTCCGCCATCAGGATTCTGTTTGTACTCTTCTCTGAATTGCGGAGGAACCTGCTTATTCCATAGCCATTTCCTGCTGGCTGTTCTTAGTATGTATTCGTCTAAATCGGGTTCATATCCGATTCTATTTATCGTTTTTTTCCATGCCTCTCGGCTAATGTTGATTTCTATTGCGGATATTCCGTCTTCTTTAATTTGCTCTATCCAATCACTTGTTTTTGCGTTTGTGCTGAATAGCTCGACGATAAGCGGTTTGTCGGTCTTCGTTTCCAGCACTATAACCGCGTCCACTATTTTCCCGGATTTCTCCATTTTGACACCGCCGAGATTGTCGCCTTGATCGACCTGTTTGATTTTTAACTCATACTCAAACTTTCTTCTTTTGGGTTCATATATTTCTGTTTTTTTGTTTTGCCTATATGATGCTCTTCTATGTCTGCGTCCATAACGGATACTAGGAAGCCAAAACGTCTTCCCGACTGATTTTTTCAAGCACTCTTCCGCATCCAAATGCTCTTGCGTTTTCTCTCCTGCGTCTTTATTTCCATTTTTCTTTTTGTTGGTGGTAGGCGATTCGCATATCCCAAGGTGACGGAAGTGCGGTCTGACTCCGCCATTGCCAAGAATTGGAACCATTGGCTTTTCGCATTCTACGCATTCGTATTTCGCGTCTGGCCCGAATAGCACTGTTTGCTTAATCCAAACCCGCTCTTTGCCGTAGGATTTCTGTCCAACCAGATTGGCTTGAATAATGTTCAGTCTTTTTCCCATAATTCATGCATTTGATAATTTTGTCTTTACTGCTGGTTGATTATTACGGCGTGTCGTCAAATAGTTTTGGGTTGGTTTCTTTTGGGTTAGATTGGTAGCGTTGGCCGGTGACCATTGGCTCGTGAGACAGTAAATGACGGGCTTGACGACAAAGTTTCTCTGGGAAACCGGTATGCTGGCAAACAGCTTGGTCGATGGCTATCTGCACGGAGCAGTTGTGCGCTTCGGGCAATCGCTGGCGAGGCTGTTTGCATAATTCATCATAAACCTTCGCTAACGCCCGAAACTGCGACGGTTTTAATGCATACAACGACGGCATGGGAACCTTGATCAACCCATCTATCGAAAAACGGACATAAGAAGGCTTTTTGTTCGTTCTTTCAAAAAGCATCCCAATTTTGCAAATGGTACTGTTCAAGATAACAGTTGCCGCTTTTTCCACCGTTGCTTCATCAACATTTGGAATCTGAACCACTTCTGCGCCATACCACCAACATCCAAGAGAAGGTACCGTTGTTCGGCAAGCCACGTTCTTAATTGTTGTTAAACAAGCTCGCTCAGTGATTTTTAAGTAGCCAATTTTTAAGAGGGATTTATCAAAATTAGTGTTTGTTTCGTTTGGACGGATAAAGCAGTCTGGCTTTACTTCTAATTTGTCGCAGTGGTTGGTGCAATGATTGTAAAGAGCATGTGTGGCTTGCATCTCTCTGGGATCGCATTTTTGCGCCTTGCCAAGAACTTCATTTCTGAGTATTTTTGTTTTGACCTGATTGCCGAATCTGCTTTTCCACTGCTTGGGGATTTCTTTGGCGATACGGTATAGTTCGTTGCTCACAAACTGAACCGCACTCCAATCGCCTTTTTCCATGTCTCCACGGGGAATTTCATCGACAGTTCCCCAGTTGTCTCCTCTCCCGCGAAGGATGTCTTTGGCGCACTGGATGGCTTCGCTTTCGTTGTCTGGATTTTGAGTAAGTTTGATGACCTTTGTTGCTTTCCCGGACTTCCTACGCTCTAAAACCAGCATCATCTCGCCAATCTTCGTGTTGCCGGAAAAACCGATTCTTTGGGGATCATAGGAAACAATGATGTTTTTGACGTGGAACTTCTTTGCCAATCGAATCCTAGCGATTTTAGGAGGCAGTCCACCAGAGAATGTTGTCGGCAAAATTAAAGCTGCTTTCCCTGTTGATGGGTGCAGATATTTGTCAGCAATCGCAAGAAAACCAATTGCAGTTCCGGCACTGCTATTAAGTTTTATTTCTTCAGTGCTTAATTTAGCTTCTCTTTCTCTCAGTAGTTTTTCTGTTTTTTTGTCTTTTTGTTTGTTTCGTATTTCTTTCCGAGTAAATGGTGGGTTCATAATTGTCATGTGGAATTGATCACATTCGATTGGTGCGGGTGGGGAGTCCACTTTTCTGGCAATGACTGGCGGGTTGAGGTAGCTTTCGTTCTTTTCTGTGATTAGATTTAGGCCTTCTAATGGAATCATTTCCAGCGAGCCGATCCTTGCTTCTGATTTTCCTTTTGGGACGCCGTACACCATGCTGTACAGGTGCATGTGTTTGAAGGCGATGCTTGGCGAGATCATGCCCAGTCCGGTTGCGGTTTGGAAGACGGCTCGGTCGTTGATGTCAAAGCCGTATAGCATTTGCTCTAACAAGGCTTTGGCCACTTCTTCTTTGTTTTCCGTCCTTTCTTTTTGCAGGATGTAGTTGGCGCACGCAATCAATAAAGTTCCCGATCCGCAGGCGAAGTCCACAATGCGAAGGCTTTTGATTTCTTCGAGGTTTTTCCAATCTATCTTGGCGTTGTGAAACAACAATCGGGTCAACATTGTAGCTGCGGGCAACGTTGTATAAAAAGAGCCGTCGTGTTTGGCGGTTTCTATGGAGTTGGCAAAAGTGATGCCAACGACGTCGTGGTGTTGGCTTCCTTTGGCGCGTTGGATGGATTGGGCGGTTTTGGCGAGGATTTTGACGGCGTCGTTGCTGCGAGGTCTGGCCGGCAAGGCTTTCAGGATGGCGCAGCTCCATTCCAAGATGTCTTTGTAGTCCACAACTAGCCATTTTTCGTAGGCTGCAGCGAACAGCGCTATACTGTCGTTTTCCAAGCACTGGGCCACCGTTGGCGGCCGGTTGGTTTTGGCAAAGTGCTGGGGTACGATTTCGTCCAGTTTGGTGTGGAACATGAAGCAGGTCAGCAAATCGATCAGCAATCCTTTGATCAATTCTTTGACTTTGGTTTCTTTCACCTCTTCTCCGAGGGAGCGCATGATGTATTCTGTGTCTGCTTTGGAAAACTTTTGGAATGCTTGGTTGACGGCGTTTTCGGCTCTTTTCGCCAGTTCTTCCGGTTTGCCCAGTTGGCTGGGAATGCCCTTGATGTAGTCGGGCAAGTCTTTGACGGCGCGCTCATTCCATTCGGGAGGTTTCTTTTTGCCGATGAGAATGGGCGTCCGAAGGGCAATCCATGCTTTTCCGTTTTCGACGTCGGCTGCGGTTGTGAGGCCGTCTTGGTAGATTAGAGCGACGGCCGCGTCGCAAGCGTTGTATTCGACGGCTTCATCGGCTTGTAGCAGAACGGCCTTTTGGTTGGCGTTCAGTTTGTTGCCCCATCCGTATTTGGCCTCAATGCCGATGGTGTGTCCATTGACATTGCAAATCATGTCGATGCGTCGATTTTTGTGTTTCCCTTGAAACTTGGCTTCTGTCTCGGTCTCTATCTTTGCCTTTCGCAGTGTTTCTGCAAGGTAGGCGTTGAGTGTGTCTTCAATTTTCATTTGTTTAGTTTGCGCTTTGCTTTTATTGGCCATCAGGGAGGCGCGGTTTTCAAATCGTGCGGAGGTTGCTTTGCGACGCATTGCAGAGCATTGCAGAGCATCGCAGTGCTATGAAATCCATTCTCTTCCGTTGTTGTTCTCATCGGCTTTCTTCTTCATTTTCAGGCTTGCTTGGTTGCATGGCTTTCCGCAGTTCGTTGACGGCGGTTTTTAGTTCGTTGATGTCGGTTCGTAGTGGGGCGATTTTCTCTTCCACCACTTCTTCCACGACGGCTCGGATGTCTTTTTGGTATTGCCAGTCGATGTAGCCTTTTACTCCAACCACTGAAATGAAGGCGATGAATGCTGCGGAGGTGTAGAACATGGTCTTCAGCACGGTTATTTGGGATTGCAGTTCGGTTGGGCTGGGCGTTGCTCCGATGGCGTTTTGGGTGGCTTCGATGTCTTTTTTGCGGACGTCGGGGTTGTTTGTTGTTGCGCTCATTTGGGGTTATTTTGTCGGGTCTTCCGCTTTTCGTCAAGCGTTTTGTTGGACGGTCAGGTGTTCGATTTGTTTGGCGATGGCGGTTGCGGTTTTCGTGCGTTGGAGCAGGGCTTTGTTTGGGGCGTAGCCGTGCCGTCGTTTGCGGAGGTTTGGCGGAAGGAATTGAGGCGTTTTTGGTGTGGCTTCCATTTGGGTTTGATCGAAGGAGTCCAGCGCGTTGGCGACGGCATCGGCTTGCGGATCCGACGGCCCGTATGCTCGACTTATTTCGCGGTAAGCTCGGGATTGAACACCCGCGCTCTTTCGTATCCGCTTTGATATGATAAAGGAATCTTCATCGGGTTTCCGTTGGTGTCATGCTGTTCCAATGTTTTGCCAACTATGCCAAATTGCCCGGCTGCATCAAAATCACCGGCCGGCAGGGAGGCGCGGCTGTGGGCGGAAGGATTCCCATTGTTCTGCGCTGATTTTTGGGGCTTGGTGTTGGTGAACGAAGACGCCTTTTTTGTTGCCGACGATGACTTCGGGAAAGCCATCCGCGTTCAGGTCTTTGGCCAGCACTTGAGTGCCGATGCCGGAGTCATCGTCAATGAGGAAGGGGATGAAGTCCACGGCGCCTTGGCTGCGGTCAAGTTTGAACCAATACAAAACGGCGGGAGCGTTGGGTTCGGCGTCCGCTCTCGGCCCGTGCGCCCAGAATCGTTTTCCGGTGATGATGTCTTTGAGGCCGTCTTGATCCATATCGGCCAAGTCCAAGGCGTGCAGTTGGGAAAATTTAACTCCGTAGCGGTTTTCCTCCGGTTCCTTGTTCATAAAAACGCGGGCTTGGAATTGAATGGAGCCGTCTTGCGGGATGTTTTCATACCAAGCCAGGCCGTAACCGTGGGCGGCGAGGCTGGTGATGACGTCGTTGTCGCCGTCGCCGTCCACGTCGTAGGCATACATTTGCGCGCCGCCGCCGGGACTGAAATCCACCGGATGAAATCGCCAAGCTGGGTCTCCGGCCAAAGAAGGAGGTTGTTCCCACCAACCGTTCTTTTCGAGGATGTCTTGCCGCCCGTCGCCATTGACGTCGCCGACTCCCATGCCGTGTGTAAAACGCTGCCAAGAGCCTTTTGGCGTCACCGGGCGGAACGGCCAGGGTTTTGTCGGCTCGTTCCAATCCGGCGCGGCGAAACCAAAGTAACCGCCGGAGTTGCATACAATCTCCGGTCGGCCGTCTCCGGTCAAGTCGGTAAAATGTGGGGATTCGTTGTCGGTGACCGCAAGGGCAACGTGCGCCTTCCAAAAGCGCTCTGCGCCGCGGGGGTTCTCATACCAAATGGTTTCCTTTCCGGGAAATCCAAAAATCAAAACGTCGTCCCAGCCATCTCCGTTGAAGTCAAAAACAAAGGTCAAAAAATTATTCGAGTAAGCGTTTCTCCCGCTCAAGGCGCCGGGATAGCCGGGAATGATTTTGGCAAATCCTCCCGCTTGTTTCAAAATAAAGGATTCTCCGTCCGGATAGTAAGTATGCCGTTTGAGGAAGTCCGGCCCTTCCCACCAATAGGGGCCGGAAACCACGTCCAAAACGCCGTCGCGGTTAAAGTCGCCAGCGTTCGCGCCCTCACTCCAAAACTGGTCGCTCAGCTGAATCTTGTGGAAGGTGTGGCGATAATGAGCGGCTTGGCCGCTTGCCCCGTGCCAAAAAACAACAAGGAAAAACAAAAGCGCGGTAAAACGGAACATTCATTTACCTAACCAAAAATTTTTCCCTTATGTCAAGCAAAGATTGCGGCGGCGGCAATTTTTCTCGGATTTAACTTTTCCCCATCTTCGGCTTTTAGGAACGCTCTCTTGCCATTGTTGTCTGCTGTCGCTTAGGAAGTGTTTCCTGCTAACAGCAGCGCTTTGAAGAAGATGTAGCGACATTCCTTTTCCTCGGCAAAACCGCCGCGGATCCTTGAATAAGTCCTAACCAAGCCATCTCGCTGATGGAGCATGGAGCCGCCACCAAATCCTCCAACAAAAACCACCGCCCTCGCCATCCGCCAAAATCGATCTTGGACGCCTTGCCCATCGACTCCCCCTTGCGATCATCCAATCCCCGCCAACCAACGAAGCTGTGTTTGCGCTCATCTGATGCGGAGAATCCAAAAGAAGCGCCAACCCAACAAACCCCAAGAAACTCTCCTCCCCACTCCTCAGCAACCCAAAATGCGCCAGCGTAGCAAACCACACCCACCCCCGATGATTGTTGTCGCCAATGCCATCGGCAACGACCTCAAATCACAGAATGCGCAAACCGCACCCACACCAGCTTTTTTGCTCACCAATCTCCCAGCGAATCCACCCGCCGCGCTTGGCCGCTCCCCCCTCAAAAACCTTCTTTTCCGCACCGGCAAGGCAGAATTGCACGCTCTTTTGGCAAAGTCAGTGGCCCGCCTCCAATAAGCAATGGAACTTCTCTTCAAAAGCGCCAAGCCCCGCTTCTCGCCTTTTGCAATTTTGCCGCTTGTTCCCATGCGTTCTTCCGAATTCGGAGTTCTCCCAAAAACACTCGCCAACTGTGCCTCAAAAACTTTCCTTTTTGACAACAGCCAAAGCGAGATTCCGCACTTTTTTGGCAAAGTCTGCAACTTGCGGTCAGGGATTCGAGGCAAGCGGATTTGCCAACGGCCAAGGCGGCATTTCCCCCGCCCGAATGGGCCCTGATCGCTCTCTCTTGCGCTCTTTTTGTTGGTTTTTGTCGGTTTCCACTCCTTTTTCTTCTCTTTTTTCACTTTTTTAGTTGACAAACGCTCGCCTAAGGAGTTTATTCAAGACCTAGTTTGTGTTGACAAAACAATATAGTCACAGAAAGATTGCGAACCATCGGAACAGATACCAAGCCTTATGAGAACCAAGAACCCTTATCCCAGCAACCCCGACCATTCCAAAGTACCCCCCCCCCCCCCGCAGGACTTTGACCATCGGCCTCTTCCTGGCCGCTGCCGCCCTGCTAACCACCGCCCCGCCCGAACAAGCCCAAGCCCAACTTTACCTCGACATCTTCCCTTCCCAAGACAGCACCAACAACACCCTCTGGATTTTTAGCGGTTCTTCCCGCTCCGGCGTCACTATCCTCAATGTCGGCCCTGAAATCCGCACCAGCGGCGCTTATGACCGCAAAGACACCCACAAAACCAGCCGTGCTTTTTTGCGGAACACGTCGCCCGCTCTCTACGCCTTGACCCCCCTGTTCACCGCATCGGCCACCAATGCGCCGCTAGACTTGGAGTCTCTGCGGACTCGTTTGGGCCAAACCATCAAACTAGGCACCACCAACACCCTCGACGACATCACCATCCCCTCCACCGCTACTAACGTCCCCACCCTCACCTTCACCGGCCGCGGCAGCCGCACCATCGCCAATATGTTTCTCAACGATGTCTCCGGCACCGGTTGGGACGACATCGGGCCGCGAGTGAGCGGCAGCAACTTGAACTACGGCACGGGGCAGCCCAATGTCAACTGGATTGGGGCGGCGACCATGGCCAAGCCCATCGGCCACTTTCACCTGACCCCTTTTACCTCTCAGAACACCTACACCGGCAACCGGCCGGGCAACGGAGTGCTGAGAAGTTGGACCGACTATACCCAAAATAACGGCCTGCGCATTCGGGTGCACGGCGCCGTCATCCCCGAACCAAAAGAATACGCCCTCATCTTCGGCTTGTTTGCCCTCGGTTTTGTCTTCTTCCACCGCCATCGCCGCAAAAGAAACAACGCCAAGCCCAAGCCTCCCCAACTTCCTAGCCAGCGGCCGGTGATTGGTGGCTGGGAGGGATTGTTTCTCGGTGTTGAATCATTCGGTCCGCAATCGCAGATCGATGATTGGTAAAAACGGTTTTTCCCGTCCGGTTGCCGAGTTCAGAAGCAGTTTTTTTGGATTACAACCGAAGAATTGGGTTTTTGCGCTCTCAAAAAACGCGAAGGTATCCCAACGGAAGCGAAGTCATCGGTCTCGCTCTAACAAATGTTGCGCCAAGGCGTAAAGAGCCGTCGCCCGCCGCTGGGGAAAGACTTCCAACGCTTGAAATGCTTGATCCGTCAATTGCCGGGCAATTTTTCGAGATTTCTCCAAACCGACCACGCTGGGATAAGTGGCCTTCTGCTTTGCCGCGTCCTTCCCCGCGGTTTTGCCCAGTTGTTCCGTGCTCTGCGTCACATCCAAAACATCGTCAACAATCTGAAAGGCCAAGCCCACGCGGGAACCAAAGTCCGTCAAGGCCGCCAGTTCCTTCGGCCGGCAATTGGCGCTCATCCCTCCCAATCGCACGGCGCAGCGCAGCAAGGCCGAGGTTTTGCGCTCGTGAATATACTGCAAGTCGGCGCGAGACAAAGATTCGCCCTCGCCCGCCAAGTCGGCCGCTTGTCCGGCGATTAACTGCCGGGAGCCGGCCGCTTGGGCGATTTCCCGCACAATGGTTTGGTGGTCGTATCGCGGCCATCCTTCACAGCCGGCCGCCAGCTCAAAAGCGTGAGTCAACAAGGCGTCTCCCGCCAAAATTGCCAATCCTTCGCCGTACACTTTGTGGTTGGTGGGCTTCCCTCGTCGAAGATCGTCGTCGTCCATTGCCGGCAAATCATCGTGAATTAGCGAATAGGTATGAACGCACTCCACCGCGCAAGCCAGCGGCAGCGCCGCTTTCCAGCTTCCCCGGCACGTTTGCGCCGCTGCTAAACACAGCGCCGGCCGCAATCGTTTCCCCCCCGCGAAAACTGAATAACGCATCGCTTGATGCAACTTTTGGGGCTTGGCGATGGCCGGCGGCAGCAGACGACGCAATCCTCGATCGACAAAACGGCCGCACCGCTTCAAATAATCATGCAAATCCAAGACCATCCCGCAGTTCTAAACGGAATTCCAAACCCAGCGTCCGCCGGCCGGTCTCGCAACACGGCACTCCAGCGCAAGCCGACTTTCTTCATTGGCAAAGCAGTGCATCGAAAAAAAAGACGCGAGAATCAAATGTCAACCCTATGGCGGTTTGCCTTCTTTGGCAATCTCCAATCCTATTTTGTTCCGCGAGCGCCGCAAAAAAGTTGTTGCCAAATCGAATCCAACCTTTATTCTTTTTTCCCTTTGAATTTCAAAAGGAACTTATGGAACTTGTTTCAAAAACCGAACTCTTCAAAAAAGCGGCGGATAAAATCTCGAATCCGCATATCCTAATCAACACGGTCGCCCATCGCATCCGGCATTTGAACGCTGGCGACAGCGGCTACGGACGCCCGCTGGTGGAAGAAACCGCACGGCTGAGCAAGATGGAAATCGCGCTCCGCGAAATCGTCGAAGACAAGATCGCCTGGTCTCCCCCTCCGCCTGAAGAAACGGAAGAAACTTTGGACTCCTAATCCGTTTTGCCCGTCCCCGCCTTATGCGGAGTTGCGCGCCGGGTCCGGCGTCGACCATCTCTCCGGGAGGAAAAATTGGCCCAAAGATGCTATGAAAAAATCAGCGGCAACCGGACGGGCAAAGGCCGACATTCTCAGCAACCGCAAAGCCCGACACGACTACCAAATCCTCGAAACCTTGGAGGCGGGCATCGTGCTCAAAGGCACCGAAATCAAGTCACTCCGCGCCGGCAAAGGGCAAATTCGAGACGCCTTTGCGCGCATTGAAAACGACGAAGCCTTCCTCCACAACGCCCACATCGACGAATACGATCACGGAAATCTTTCCAACCACGCCCCCAAGGCAAAACGAAAACTCCTTCTCCACAAACGGGAAATCCGAAAACTATTCGGCCTCGAATCCGCAAGCGGCCATACCCTGATTCCTTTGTCCTTCTACTGGAAAAACGGCAAAGTCAAAGTCCTCCTAGGAGTAGCCAAAGGAAAAGAACAACGAGACAAGCGCCGCGACCTCCGCGCCAAAGAAGCCGACCGCGAAGCCCGGCGGAGCATGATGCACCGGCAAAAAGGCAAAGAAACCGGCGGCCGATGAAACCTCCTGCAAATGAAAAACAACCGCCAATGCGCGCCGCCCTCTCCAACACTTGCCGCCATTGCGCCCTTTGGGCCGGCTCTTCGTCTTGACCTCATTGAATGCCGAAAACCCTTTTCCGCCAACCCGCCTTTTCTCCAATCCGTTTCTGAAACATCGACAACCTCCAAACCCACCGCCATGAACAAACCCGACCCCGAAATTTTCATCATCGACAACAGCGCCCCCGAGCGAAAAGTTCTTCACTGCTTCAAACAGTGGCGACTCACTTCCCAAGCCGTGGACATCGCTACCGGCTTCTTCGAAATCGGCGGACTGCTGGCGCTGGACGGCGCATGGCAAACCGTGCCCACCATCCGCATCCTCATGGGAGACGAAGTCTCTAGGCGCACCAAACAGGCCTTTGAAACCGGACTCGCCGATCTCTTCCAACGGCTGGAACACAGCCTTGATTCGGAAAAAGCAAAAGACGACTTCCTTGTCGGCCTTCCTGCCATCGTCGAGGCGTTGAAAACTTATCAAATCCAGTGTCGGATTTATCGCCAGGCCAAATTCCACGCCAAGGCCTACATCCCTCACGCCAAGAGCGAAGGAATCACCCCCGAATCCCTTGTTGGTTCCTCTAATCTGACCAGCCCCGGCCTCGTCGACAATGTGGAACTCAACGTTCGCATTGTCGGCGATTCAGTCTCCGAACTCCAAGCATGGTACAACCGACACTGGAACGAGGCCGAAGACGTAACCCCTCAAATCCTCCGCATCCTCGAACGCCACACCAAAGAACGTTCCCCCTTCGAAATCTGGGCCAAAGCCCTCTTCGAATATGTTCGGGGGCGAGAAACCTCGCCCGACCAATGGGATCGAAAAACCTCCCGCATCTTTCCCCTGCTCGCCCGCTACCAACGCGCCGCTTACAAAAAACTCCTCCCCATCGCCGCCCACTACGGCGCCGCTTTCCTCTGCGACGGCGTGGGACTGGGAAAAACCTACATCGGCCTTATGATCATCGAACGCATGATCTCCCATCACGGCAAGCAAGTCATCCTCTTCGCGCCCAAAACCGCCAAAGAAGACGTGTGGCAACCGCTGCTAGACGAACTTTTGCCCGATCTTGCCAGCGACTTTCAACCGCTCGTCTGTTACCGCCACACCGACCTCCAGCGCAAAGAAAAAAAGTGGGTGGACCGAATCCGACGCACCGTCAAAGACGCCGACGTTCTCTTGATTGACGAAGCCCATCATTTTCGCAACCCCGGCGTTGCCGGAGCCGGCAGCAAAGAACCCTCCCGCTATCGCAAACTGCAACACTACCTGCACCAAAAAGGAAGCCGTCCCAAGCAGGTTTTCTTCCTTACCGCGACGCCCGTCAACAACTCCGTCCACGACTTTCGCCACATGCTAGAACTCGTCACCAACGGCAACCCCGCCTACTTCGCCCAAGGCAGCCGCAACCTCGGCGTCTCCAACCTCAAAACCCACTTCGACCAGCTCGAAGGCGAGTTCCAATCCTCTCTTGACAGTCAAACGGCGCCGCTCCCAACCGGCAAAGGCTCTGAAATCTTTAACGAACTCGTCGTCCAGCGAAGCCGAAGATACGTTCGCGCCAGCGAAAGATTGGAAGCCAAATCCTCCGCCGGCGAAGTTCTTTTTCCCCAGCGCGAGAAACCGCGAGTCGCGCCCTACCAACTCAAAATAACCTACGGAAAACTGCTCCGCGCCGTGGCCGACGCCTTTGACCGCGAGAAACCGCTCTTCGCCCTTGCCATTTACAACCCCCTCTCTTACCTCGCCGATCCCGCCGACGCCCGCCAAAAACAAGACGCCGCCAGCCAAAAACAACTCGTCGGCCTAATCCGCACCATGTTCCTCAAACGCTTTGAAAGCTCCGCCAAAGCCTTTGAACATTCTTGCATCCGACTGCTCCGCAAACTCTTGGCTTGGACGGAAGTTCACGCCCAAAGCAACCGCAACCAAAGCCGCCTCCGCCGCTGGAAAACCCAACACCAACAACTCCTAAAACAACTCGGCCACGAAGACGACAAACAGCACGGCTTCTGGGCGGACGACGAAGATGAAGCCGACTTCATCACCGAAGACGACCGCCAAGCCGTTGCCCCGCTCGACCCTCAACGCTACCGCCTCGGCGAAATGCTCGACGACACTTTTGACGACCTCGAACAACTTGCTAACTTTCTCAACCTCGTCAAAGCCGTTCGCCCCGAACGCGACTCCAAACTGACCGCCCTCGCCAAACTTCTCCAAAAAGACAAAGACCTCGCCGGCCGAAAAGTTATCATCTTCACCGAATTCTCCGATACCGCTTCCTACCTAGAAACCCAACTCGGCCGCAAAAACCTCCCCCTCACCATCGAATGCGTCGACGGTTCCAGCTCCGCCAAACAACGCAGCGACGTCATCCACCGATTCGCCCCCTTCTACAACCGCGCCCAACCGCCGCAAAAATCCATAGACGTCCTCATCGCCACCGACGTCCTCGCCGAAGGACTCAACCTCCAAGACGCCGACCGCCTCATCAACTTCGACCTCCACTGGAATCCCGTCCGCCTCATGCAACGCATCGGCAGAGTTGACCGCCGACTCGATCCCCGCATCGAAGAACAACTCCGCCAAGCCCAAGCCCACCTCAAACACCCCCGCGGCAAAGTCATCTTTTGGAACTTCCTGCCCCCCGACGAACTCGACACCCTCCTCCACCTCTACAACCGAGTAAACAACAAAGCCCTCGTCATCTCCAAAACCTTCGGCATTGAAGGCCGCAAACTGCTCCGCCCCGACGACAACTTCGATCCCATCCGCGAAATCAACGAACGATTCGAAGGCAAACCCTCCGCCCCCGAAAAACTCGCCCTCGAATACGAAAACCTTGTCCGCCAACATCCTCAACTCGCCCGCCAACTGCCCAACTACCCCCTCAAATCCTTCTCCGGAAAAGCCTCCCCAAAACCCAACGCCCAAGCCGTCTTCTTCTGCTTTCGCATCCCGCGTCCCGCTTCTCCTCAATCCGCCGAATCCACTTGGACCGAAGACGCCGGCGAAACCGTTTGGCTTCTCCTTGACTTGGACGGCAATCCCATAGAAACCCAACCACAACGCATCGCCGACCAATTCGCCCGTACCCAACCCAACACTTCCCGCCAATGCCGCCTCACCCGCGCCCACCTCGCCAAACTCCGCAAAACCGCCGAACAACACCTCGCCAAACGCCTGCGCTCCCTCCAAGCCCCCGCCGGCATCCAACCCATCCTCAAATGCTGGATGGAAATCAACTAACCCCGAAAGAAAGGCGCATTTCCTTCCCCAAACCCAAACTTTAATGTATATCCATCCCCAATGAACCCGGACCAAACCCTCGACTACCTCCGCCACCGACTCCACTGGCCCATCCCCGAACTGAGCCCCGAAAATCTCCTCTTCGAATACGACGCCGACGAACTCGGACTCAAACCCGACCAAGCCCAAAAACTCGCCCACAGCAAAATCCTCCAACTCCGCCCCTTGCCCGACGCCCCGCGCCAACCCTTCGGCATCTTCCTCATCCAATTCGCCACCGACAAACTCCCCATCGTCCTCCTGCGCAGAATCCTCAACGCCCTCGTCCTCAAAAAACGCAACACCGAAGAACGCCTCCGCTGGAACATTGCCGACCTCCTCTTCATCTCCACCTTCCAACCCGACGATCCCAACCTCCTATTCGCTCACTTCCACCAAAACCCCAACGCCAACGAAACCCCAACCTTGCGCGTCCTCGGCTGGAACGGAGACGATACCAAACTCAAAACCGACTATGTGAATCAAACCCTGGCAACCCGCCTCCAATGGCCGAACAACCCCGCCGACATAAACCACTGGCGCCAACAATGGACCCAACCCTTCCAACATAAACCCGGCCATACAATCCGCACCGCCCAACAACTAGCCGAGAAACTAGCCGAACTCGCCGGCAACGTCCGCGACGCCATTCTAGCTCTGATGGAAAGCGAGAGTGAAAAAGGCAAACTGCGCAAACTTCATAAAGCCTTTCAAACCGTCCTCATATCAGACCTGACGCCCAAAGACTTTGCCGACACTTACGCCCAAACCATCGCCTACGGACTGCTCACCATCGCCATCACCAAACCCGACCAAACCGATGCGCTCACCCAAGACCAACTCCACGACTTAGCGCCCATCACCAACCCCTTCCTGCGCCAACTGCTGACCGCCTTCCTGCTCGCCAACGGCAACAACGGCCACCTCAACTTTGACGAACTGAACGTCCAAAACATCATTGATCTACTCCAAAATCCGCAAACTGATTTGCAGGCCATCCTCCGAGACTTTGGCCGGCGCCAACAAGACCCCGCGCTTCACTTCTACGAAGACTTCCTCCACTACTACGATCCAAAAACTAAATTCCAGCGCGGCGTCTTTTACACTCCCCAACCCGTCGTCCACTACATCGTCCGCAACATTCACCAAACCCTGCAAACCGAATTCAAACTGCCCGACGGCCTCGCCTCCAATATCACTTGGCAAGCAATGATGGCTAAAAACCCCAAAATCCAATTGCCGTCACCCGCCAAACCCGACGAGCATTTCGTCCAGATCCTCGACCCCGCAACCGGCACTGCCACCTTCCTCGTGGAAGTCATTGACACCATCCACCAACACCTCACCCAAAAATGGAAAGCCGAAGGCAAAACCGAATCCGAGAGAAAAGACGAGTGGCAAAACTATGTGCCGCAACACTTACTCCCCAGACTGTACGGCTATGAAATTATGATGGCGCCCTATGCCGTCGCCCATATGAAAATCAGCCTCAAACTCCAAGAAACCGGCTACCAATTCCCCACCAACCAATCAGACGAATCCAATCGCACCCGCATTTACCTAACCAACGCTTTAGAACCGCATCAGCAACAACTCAATTTACCCGACTTCGAACCGTTGGCGCAAGAAGCCCAAGCCGTCAATGAAGTCAAAAAAACCAAACGCTTTACCATCATAATTGGCAACCCGCCTTATGCCGTCAGCTCAGCCAACACCGGCCCGTGGATTACCAAACAAGTAAAAGACAACTACTATCCCAACGACGAAATTAAAGAAAGAAACACCAAGGTAATTGGAGACGACTATGTCAAGTTTATCCGCTTTTCTCAATACACACTTTCCCTTACCGGTATCGGTATTCTGGGATGCATTACTAATCACGCTTGGATTGACAATCCAACCTTTCGGCGAATGCGCCAAAGCATGCTGGACACTTTTTCTAACCTTCGCTTGCTCGACTTACACGGCAACACCCGCAAAAAAGAACGCACACCCGAAGGTGGTAAAGACCAGAACGTCTTTGACATCATGCAGGGCGTCGCCATTACCATCGCCTCCAAACAACCGTCGGCAAACCCAGCGCAAGCCTTCCACGCCGATTTATACGGCACTCGCCAAACTAAATACAATGCGCTCGAGAGAGAGAGAGAGAGAGAGAGAGAGAGAGAGAGAGAGAGAGAGAGAGAGCTTTCTCCAACCACACCATTCCACATGTTCGTCTATCAAGACAATACATTACGATCCGAATATGAAAGAGGATGGAAAATTACCGACGCAATGCCAGTCTATACATCAGGGATGACAACCGGACGAGACGCGCTGGCCATAGATATGGACGAGTCAACACTGCGAAACCGAATCGCCAAGTTGCGCAGCAAGTTGTCCGACGAAACAATCGCCTCCGAGTTGGGAACCAAAGACTTCAAATGGTGGAACTTGAAAGACGCCCGGCAACAACTGCGAGATGATCCCAGCTGGGAAAAACATTTTCAACGCATTCTTTACCGTCCTTTTGACCTCCGCCATATTTACTATCACAAAGCTCTGGTGGAACGGGCTCGAGAAAATGTAATGCATCATATGCTTGGCGGAGGAAATATCGGGTTAATATCGGTGAGACAAGTCGCCGAAGGTGCTTATACCCACTCATTAATTTCAAAATTCATTCCTGATTTGCGAATCACGTTCAGCAATAAGGGAGGTGGCTACTTTTTCCCTCTCTATCTATATCCCGGCAAATCCCTTTCCTCCTCGATGGTGGATGCGGAGCGCCGGCCAAACTTCTCTCTTCGCTTTTTGGCGGCCTTGGCGAAATCAATTACGAATTACGAATCTGAGAATTACGAATTAGGAAAAGGGAAGAAAGAAGATTCGTCATTCGTAATTCCTAATTCGTCATTGAATATTTCGCCGGAAGACATCTTCGGCTACCTGTATGCCGTATTACACAGCCCGGAATATCGCCGCCGCTACGCTCCATTCCTGCGCATTGACTTCCCCCGCATTCCCCTGCCCGCTAGTTTAGACTTGTTCCGCCAACTTGCCAAACTCGGCAATGAGTTAGTTTCTTACCATTTACTTTCTCATCCCCATTTACCATCTCCCGCCATCCAGCACTTCGGCCAGAATCGTCAAGTGATAAAAGTAGGTTGGACGCAAGACAACGGCGGCACCGTTTGGCTAGACGGCCAAGGCTCTCGCGCCAACTTCCGGCGGGGAACCAGCGGCTTTGCGCCCGTGCCAGAAGCAGTTTGGAAGCATCACATCGGCGGCTATCAAGTCTGCGAGAAATGGTTGAAAGACCGCATCGCCAAAAAAGGCCAACCCGCCCGCACACTATCCGACGCCGACCTCCTCCACTACCGCCGCATCATTTCCACCATCTCCGCCACCATCCACTTAATGAACCAAGTGGACAAAATCATCCATTCCCACGGCAACTTCCCCAATGCGTTTGTTAGAGGCTAATCGCTTGATTCTATAATCACCGTCCACTGTATATCTAATTTGCGTTTCAGATGGTTGAACCGATTCTTTGGGATTCGTTTGTCGCGATGTTGCAACCGACCTAAAACAATGCTGTCGGCAACGCCTGTTTCTTTCGCAAACGATTGAATCGCCCGAGCGGAGGGATGGAATGGAATGGATTGTAAGAATCTGTGCCAATCTTGCTTAGGGATGAGGAAGTCTGCCGCCCATTGATTGGCTTCTTGTTCTTTGGGGTTTTCGGCGCCGCATTCGGCGAATGATTCCTGTTTGCCATGCAATAGGATATGAGCGGCTTCGTGAAAAAAGGTAAACCAGAGCATGTCGTCGGTTTTATAGCGATTGCTAAGTTGTAAAAGCGCTTTCCGTGGCGTTAGCCAACGAGTGAAACCGAAGACGTGCGTTTTGAGCAGCTCTGGGACGATCACAACGGCAACGCCCGCATTGGCGCAAAGTTGGATGACTTGAGGCCATATTTCGGCGGGATTTTCGCGTGTTAGTCGCCGAATTTGTTGGAGAGATTCTTGGAAGGTTTTTTTGGAGTAGGGTTTTGAAACAATGTCTCTGGCTTTGATTTCTCCGGCGCGAAGCCATGCGCTAAAATCGCCAAGTTCGCTTTTGTAACTTTTGGACTCTCTGGCCACCCCTTGAAGTTGGCCGTAGATGGATTCCCACTGCTTGGGAGTGTCCACGCCAAAAAAGCGGAGGAGGTTGCGGAATTGCTCTTCTTTGTTTCGGGTTTTGGGGACGAAGGTTAGAGCGGACATTTCGGCGTATGAAAATCGTTTTACCCAATCCACTTGTCTGTGGATTGTTTTTTGTTCTTTGTTTCGAGCCAAGCGTTTTCGATAGTTGGCTTCGGCGTTATTCCAAAAGCTGTTGTGGATGCCCGTAATTTTTTCCAGCTTTAAAGCGGTTTCGGCAGTCAGAATTGCTTTGCCTTGGGCGAGTTGGTGGACGGTTTTGACCGAGCAATCCATGCGCTGTGCCAGTTCTTGGCGGCTTAGTTCCAGATGTTCCATGGTTTCCAACAAAGTTTCGCCGGGAGGAACTGCGTAGTCGGGATCGTGCTCGTTGGTTGATGCGCTATTCATGCGGGTCGGCTATCTCCATGATTTTTACTTTGTTAATACGTTCCCAGTCCCATCTTCCCAACAGTTCATGAATTGAATTAGTATCGGGGACAAAAATCAGCCGATATTGACCGTCCAAATCCACCGAAAGCTGTCCCTGGCGATTTCCCACGAGAGGATGCAATCTGGGGCCGGGAATTTGTTTCAATATTGCCAAGTTTTCCACCGCTTCCATTTCGGAGAGCCTTCGTTCGACGAGTTTTGCGCGTCTGGGGCCGAGTTTTTCCAATTTTTTGGACTGAGTGAGTTGCTTGCATAGTCTTTTGTTTTTGTAAGAAATCTGCACATCCAAAACGATAATGTCATTTAACAAGATTCGCCGCAAGGAAAATTAATTCAACGGTTTTGGATGGAGACTCGGAAGGTTGATTTTGCGGGGGACAAGGCGGGGAAGGCAAGAGAGAAATTTTGGCGACAATTTTTCGCTTGCTTTTTGACGGTTGGCGGGTAAAAATCTTTTTCTCGTTGGGATGCGAGTGTAGCTCAGTTGGTAGAGCGTCACCTTGCCAAGGTGAATGTCGAGAGTTCGAGTCTCTTCACTCGCTCCATTTTTTGCCCGGTTGTGATCGGTTTCTCTTCTTGGTTGGCTTGGGGATGTTTTTGCCTTTTTTCTCAAGCAGTTTCCCTTTTTCAGATGGTAATCTGGCGCTACCGGCTGGCTTTGCAGATTAGAGGGAAAATTTTCCGCTATTTTTTTGCCGAAGCGAAATTTTTGTTTTCCGTACTGTTTTTGGCGGAAGGCGCGTTGTCTGTTCTTGTTCAGCGGGGTCAAAAAGAGCCAAAAAAAAAGCGCCTTCCGGTTGCGGAAGGCGCGGGGCAAAAACGGTTGGAGGTTTTCCTTTGCGGGTTAGGCGATAGGCACTTCGGCGATGGTTTTGAGGATGCGCGAGCAGATTTGGTAGGGGTTGCCTTGGGAGTTGGGCCGGCGGTCTTCAAGGTAGCCTTTGTAGTTGTTTTTGATGAAGCTGTGCGGCACGCGTATGGAGGCGCCTCGGTCGGCCACGCCCCAGTTGAATTTGTCGATGGACTGGGTTTCGTGCAGGCCGGTCAAGCGTTTCTCGTTTTCCGGGCCGTAGGCTTCGATGTGCTCGTCCTTGTTTCGATCAAAGGCGTCCATTAAGGCGTAGAAGTACTCTTTGCCGCCGACTTCGCGCAGGTGTTTGGTGGAGAAGTTGCAGTGCATTCCGGAGCCGTTCCAATCGCCTTCTTGGGGTTTGCAGTGCCATTCGAGGTCGATTCCATATTTTTCGCAAAGCCGAAGGAGGAGATAGCGGGCTACCCACATGTCGTCGGCGCATTTTTTGGAGCCTTTGGCAAAGAGTTGGAATTCCGACTGCGCTTTGGCGACCTCGAAGTTGATGCCTTCGTGGTTGATGCCGGCTTCCAAGCAAAGGGAAAGGTGCGTGTCGACAATTTCCCGGGCATATTTGCCTACGTTTTCGTAACCGACGCCGCAGTAGTATTTGCCTTGCGGCGACGGGAAAGTGCCGGGTTCGCTAGGCCAGTGCAGGGGTCGCCCTTTTTCAAACAGGAAATATTCTTGCTCCAAGCCGAACCAGGCTTCGGGATCGTCAATGACGGTGGACCGCATGTTGGTGAAATGGGGCGTGCCGTCCGGGTTTTCCACTTCGCACATTACCAGAAAGGCGTTGTCGTCTTTCTCGTAAAGCGGCGCTCGGCCTTTGTCCGGATAGAGCGCGACGGGTTTGAGCATGCAGTCGGAGTCGCCTCCTTCGGCCTGCTGCGTCGAGCTGCCGTCAAATCCCCATTGGGGGCAATCCGCAACGGATTCGGGTCTGTGGCCGACCACTTTGGTCTTTCCACGAAGGTTCTGAACGGGCTGATAGCCGTCCAGCCAAATGTATTCGAGTTTGTATTTAGGCATATTGACTTCTGTTGTGTCTATTAATTCGTTGAACAAACAAAGGAGTTTTAAGCCTGAGTTTTTCAACAAAGTCAAGCTGAAGCAAACCGCGTGCCGAAATTGGCGGTCGATTGTGTTTTTCCGGCAATCTGCCGTCTGGGGAAGCGGGCGAGAACAGATCGACGGTTGAATCCGCCGTTGGCTGGCCTTATGATTTTGCGAGCGTGGATCCGATAGCGTTTTCCATCGGCAATTTTGCCGTTCATTGGTATGGCGTTCTTGCGGCGGCGGGGCTTTTGGTCGGTTTGAAGACGGCGTCCTCCCGCGGTGGGCGCTACGGCCTGCCTCCGCAGAAAATGTTCGATATGGGGCCGTGGATCGTGGGCGGGGCGATAATTGGCGCTCGGGCGTTTTACGTCTTCACTTATTGGGAGGAGGAATTCGCTGGGAAAGGATGGGCGGCAATATTTTGGATTCGGCAGGGCGGCCTGGTTTTTTACGGCGGTTTTGCGGCGGCGGCGCTGGCGGTGATTGGTTACGCTTCTTGGAAAAAGCTGGATCTCTGGCGCGTTGCGGACGCCTTGGCTCCCAGCGTGGCGCTCGGCCACGCCTTTGGCCGAATTGGATGTTTGATGACCGGCTGTTGCTACGGAAAGGTTTGCGAACTTCCTTGGGCTATTCGGTTTCCAGAAGGTCACCAAACGCATCCGGACGCCGTGCATCCCACTCAAATCTACGCAGCGTCTCTCAATTTTCTTCTCTACGCGGTTTTGGCGTTTCTTTATCGCCGCAAATCCTTTGACGGCCAAATCTTCGCTCTTTACTTGATGTCCTACGCGGTTCTTCGCGCTTGTCTGGAAATCTTCCGCGGCGACTATGCGGGACAGAGTTTGCTGACTCCCGGCCAAACTACGGGAGCGATGGTGTTTGCCGTTGGACTCGGCCTGTATTTTCTTCGCGCTCCGTTCGGCAACCCTAAGGCAGACTCTCGGCCCAAGTGAACGAATCGCCACATACTGCGAATGACGAGGCGGAATCTTGGATAGAAATTCCCGTTGGCAAAGCGGAACGAGGACTTCGGCTGGACGCTTGGCTTTGCCTGCAACTGCCGCAGTTTTCGCGCACTGCCTTAGCCCGGCTCATTGACGAAGGCCGCGTCACCGTCGGCGAACACAGCGTCAAGCCTCGATACAAGCCCAAAGTGGGCGATTTTATTCGCATTCGCCTGCCGCCGTCCGAAAACTGCGAGATCCTGCCGGAAGCCATGCCTTTGGAAATTCTCTTTGAAGACCAGCATCTTCTGGTTCTCAACAAAGCGCCCGGCCTCTGCGTTCATCCGGCAACCGACCGGTTCACGGGCACTCTCGTCAACGGATTGCTTCATCACTGCCGGGGAGAGTTGAGCAATATCGGAGGACCGGCTCGGCGGGGCATTGTCCATCGGCTGGATCAAGGCACCAGCGGCTGCATAGTCGCGGCAAAAACCAACTCAGCGCACGAAAACCTGAGTCACCAATTCGCCAACCGCACCGTCGAGAAAATCTACCAAGCCATTGCCTGCGGCCGAGTGTCTCCTTTGGAAGGCGCGATTCAAGCCAAAATTACTCGACATCCATCGCACCGCAAACGCATGATGGCGACCGAAAAGAGCGGACGCACGGCGCATACTCAATTCCGAGTGGTCGAGCATTTCCCCGACGCTTCGCTCATCGAAGCCGACCTTCGCACCGGCCGCACCCACCAAATCCGCGTCCATTTTCAGCACATTGGCTTTCCCTTGTTCGGCGACGCTCTCTATGGCAACCGCAAAACGCAACGGTTGGCTGCCAAAATTCGCTTCCAACCCAAGCGGCAAATATTGCACGCTTGGAAACTCGCCTTTGACCACCCGTTCACAAAGCGGCGAATTCGCCTGCAAGCGCCGCTACCTCCCGACTTTGAGGAAACCCTGCGCCTGCTAGAAACCCCGTAAAGAAAAACGCGGGAATCCAAAAACACCGAGGCGCTGCGGGCTCCGAAAAAGAGCGTTGCTTTTCTTTCTTTTGTCCCCTTTGCAACGAAAATCCTTGCCGATCCGCATTGTCGACGGCTAATGTAAAAGGAATGAATTTTTATCGATTTATGGAATCCTTGTTTTTCTCCAAAACCCGATCGGCCTTTTGCGCCTTGTTATTTGTTCTTTCCGCCGCGGGTTTTGCGGCCTTGCCGCCCGAATCGCCGATCTTTGACTGGGAAGACCCGCCGCAAGGCGCATTTTCCGAAGACTGGATGGAAGTGCATTTGGCGGGGCAAAAGGTCGGCTACGCGCACTTTCTGCTGCGGCGGGAAGGCGACGTCGTTCACACGGAAATAGCCGTATTCATGAAAATGGCTCGAGGGCCGGTTCCGCTGGAAATCCAATCTTTGGAAACGACTCGGGAAACTGTGGACGGCAAGCCGCTGAGTTTCCTCTCGCGGATGGAAATGTCCGGCCAGCCGACGACCAAAACAGGAACCATCACAGAGGGAAAAGTGACTTTGACCACCAAAGGGCCGGGACATTCCGACACCCAGACCTTCCAACTTCCCGCAGATGCGCTGATGATTTGGGGAATCTCCCAATATCAATATCGGCAGGGATTCGAGGCTGGAACCAAATATCCAATCTCCTACTACTCCCCCAGTCTCTCGCCGCATTCCGCCGTGCCCGGAACATTTGAGGTTCTGGGCAAGGAATCCGTGGACTATCGAGGCACGCCGTTGCCGGCGATTCGCTCTGTGCTTTCGTTGCGCGTTGGCGCCGCCGAGATCAACTTTCAATCTTGGTCCAATGAGCACGGCCATCTTCTCGTCCAAGTCATGGATATGCCGGGAATGTCGCAGAAAATGATTCTAGTCGACGAAGAAACCGCATTGGCGGACTTTGTTCCTCCGGAGCTCTTCCTCTCCAACCTAGTCCAACTGGACAAAGCCATTCCGCCCCAAACAAACCGGATTGTTTATCGAATCCGCCTCCAAGAAGGAGACATCGGAGAAAACCTCCCGCCCGAATCAGACAACCAGAAAGTGGCTTACAACGCCGAAACCCAAACCGCTCTCGTAACCGTCACCCGCGCCAACCTGCCCAACGCCGAAAAAGAATTGGACGCGGCTACAAAGGCATCGCTTCGCCGGGCGCTCATCCCCAACTTGTTTGTCAACAGCGAACATAAAGCAGTCCTCAAACTGCTTTCCCAGATTGAAGTGAACGAGAACGCCTCCTCTCTGGAATCCGCCCGCGCGCTCCGAGACTTTGTTTATAATTACATCGACAAAAAGAGCCTTTCCATTGCCTTCGCCCCCGCCAGCGAAGTCGCCAAAACCGCCGAAGGCGATTGTAGCGAACACGCCGTGCTTTTGGCCGCCTTAGGTCGCGCTCAAGGCATTCCCAGCCGAGCGGCGGTGGGACTAATGTATGTCCCCAATTATGACGGAGAGAAAAACGTCATGGGATACCATATGTGGAATCAATTTTACATCGACGGTCGTTGGATCGACTTTGACGCCACCCTCGACGAAACCATCGCCGGCCCTGAGCGTCTCGCGTTAGATTACTCCTACCTAGATAATGAATCCGTGACGCAAACCAGCCTCAACCTGCTCGATAAAATCGGAAACCTCCACATCGAAATCATAGAAACAACCAAGTAATCAACGCAAGCAACGGGCAGGATGAAGATAAGTAACGGAACGAGAATAGCAATTGCCGGAATTGTAATTGCCGCGGCGACTGTTGATGATTTATTTTAGCGGTTTTTAGCATGAAAACGATGAAGATTAGAACGATAATTGCAGTTGCGGCGGCTTTTGCCTGCCTCCAAGCGCAAGCGTCAACGCTCAAGATTGAATACACCACCGCCAACGACAATCTTCATACCCTGCTGGTAGAAGATGGAGTTTCATTTTTGGATCTTAGTGCCAAAGGTTTGACTAGCCTAACTTTGCCAAATGGATTAGTGAATTTGGAACACTTGAATATTTCCGGCAATCCTGATTTGAAAAGAGTAAAACTTCCCAAAAATTTGGGGACAAGGACTCTCAATGGATTTGGGTTATTTATAGGTGGAATGAAACCCGACTACGACTGGGAAGCCGACAACTCTTCCTGGCCAACCACGGGCAACGAAGTTCCCTATCTTACGCACGTGGTTGTGCCTTACGATATGCAGAAATTTTGGGTAGGAGCCAGTTCAGGGTATAGTCCATATCGCGAGAAATCCCGCCTGCGAAGGAATTGATAATAGGGCGCAGACGCGACGAGGATGGTGTTATCATCGCAGGAAAAGAGTGGATTTTCGGACATTCTCTTTCTATTGAGGTTTATGGAACTCCGCCAAGGATAACGATGACCCGGAAAAAAGGCGTTGGTGAAGACGGCGTAGAAATTGTTTGGGAGAGCGGCACACTGCAATCCTCCCCCACCATAAAAGGCCCTTGGAAAGACGTCGCATATAGAGGAACAGTGCATAGGCTCTTTTTTCCTTCTCCTCCCGTCGAGTTTTTTCGTTTGAAACCGTAATTCTTTGTCCCCACAACAAGATAATTCCTTGGCTTGGAACAGGAAATCGTTTATCAAGATGGCTATGAAATACATACAATTTGAATACCCTATTGAAATTAATGGGCGGCAGATCGGCACAATTCAAGGTGTAGTCGGTCTGAATCCCTCCGATGTCATGAAAGCTTCCCTCGACAAATTTGCTCCCGCTCACTCTAGCTCTATCGCTCAATTAGCGACGAATCTCCCCATTATAGTGAGTAATCTGGAAGCAGAAATAATGAAAGAAGCGGAAATAGAGAAAAATCAAAAGACCAACATTAGTAGTACGGAACTTCTTTCGGAAGAAGATGGATCATTATGATTTTCCGCTTTACCGCCGCGCTCGCGGAAGGAAGTCTCCACAACTTCAACAGAGGAACAGGAAAAGAAACTCAAAGACGAGCTGGCAAAATCTAAGGAAGAAGGGGTAATTATCCGCAGATTCGACAAACGACATAAGGAATACCCCGCCCGCGATGATCTTGGGGAGTTGGAGCATTACGAAGAATACTACAAGTAGATGGAACAGGGATCCAACCCAACTCGAATCAGAACGTTCTCAACAAATATGCGCGCCCTGCGTCTCCACATAAACAGCGTAGAGCGATTGGCTGGCGGTCATAAACAAGCGATTTCGTTTGACCCCGCCAAAACACACATTAGAGCAAATCTCCGGCAGGCGAATTTGCCCAATCAAATCGCCATCCGGCGCAAAGACCAACACGCCGTCAAAGCCCGCGCCAAACCAACCGGCGCTGGCCCATAAGTTGCCGTCCACATCGGTTCGTATTCCGTCCGAACCGCCGGCGCCGACATCCGGCACTTCCATTTTGCAGAACACTTTCCGATTTTTCAGCGTCCGTTCATTGTCCAAGTCAAAGACGTAAATCGGCCCCGGCGCCCCTGCTCCAGTGTCCGCGACATAGAGTTTTTTGTAGTCCGGAGAAAAACAAAGGCCGTTTGGCTTCACCAACTCGTCGGTCGCCAAATCCATTTTCCCAGAAGTTGGATCAATCCGATATACCGCCTCCTTGAGATGCAACGGCCCGCGCCGCCCTTCGTAGCTCATCATGCTCCCGTAGCCCGGATCCGTGAACCAAATCCCGCCGTCCGGATGCGCCACCGCATCATTGGGCGCGTTCAACGGCTTGCCCTGCCACTCCGAAGCCAGCACCGTCACCGAGCCGTCATACTCGTAGCGAACCACCCGCCGATTGCCGTGCTCGCAGGAAATCTGCCTCCCGCGCCAATCAAAAGTATTCCCGTTGCTGTTGCCCGAAGGTTGCCGAAACACGCTCACCTTTCCGTTCTCCTCCAGCCGCCGATATTGCACGTCATTGGGAATGTCGCTCCACACCAAATACTTCCCCACGCCATTCCACGCCGGCCCTTCTGCCCACAGCGTCCCCGTATGCAAACGCTGAATCGGCGTATTGCCCAGCTTGTAACGTCCAAACCGAGAGTCCAAGACCACAATGTCCGGGTCTGGATAACGCACCGGAACTTTGCCCGACCAATCCCGCTCCGCTCCCCTTGCCGTCGTCAGTGCCGTTGCGCCGCCAAACGCCGCCGCCAAAAACGACCGCCGATTCATCGCTCCAAAATCAACTCGCCCCAATTTGCCAACCTCCGCAGAAAAATCCAAAACCTTCATAACATTCTCACCACTCCGTTTTGCTCTATCCGGTGCAATTCTCTTCAAACATTCGCGAACACATCCCACCGTAACCGAATTTTCCTTCCTCCGTCAACCACTCACAAGACCCTCCGCAAATACAATGGCGAACGACTATCCTCGTCATACGATTCCGCAAACTCCTCTCGCTCCAAAACCGAATCCGGCGCCAAACCCGTCCACAAACTCGACCTCGCCAACGCAACTTCCAAGCCTTCCCAATCATCCTCATCCCTCCGCCTCGCATCTCCGCCGCCAGTCCGGCCAATGTTCCGATTGTCGTTTTCTTCATCTTCGTTTCCTATTTTGCTGCATCCCGCCCGCTCCCTTTCTCTTTTCCTGCCCCCCGCAATAAAACCCATCGCCGCCGCTTTGTCCACAACCAACTAAACCGCCCCTGAGCCGTTACTAAGTCGTTGCAAAAGGTTTGAAAACCAATAAACAAATCACCATCCGCCGACGAAAAACGGAGAAAAGTGCGCTTCTGCACCCGAAAAAGACGGGAAAAACCGCTCAATCCACCAAAAAATCGAAAAAAAGGAAAAAAAGTTGAAAAAAAGCTTGCGCTCAAGGTGGATTTTTGATTTTCTTGCGTTTGTCCATACTCAGCTGGGCGATTCGTCAATCGGGTCTCCCCGCTGAAATATCACAGTCTGATATGCAAATGCGTCGGGAGAGTCGTAATTACCTTTCCCTGTTGGCTTCGGCAAACAGGTGGAAACTCGCGCTTTTTGCTCCGCTGAGTATGGACAATCGGCCTGGACGCGGGAGCAGTTTTCCCAAAGGCGCCGGCCAAAACGCAATAAACGACATAATCAAATAAAGAACTCGACGTTATGAGCCAAATAATGCCCCCAAATCAGCTTGACGATTCCAACGGATCGATCCAGGTTACCCACAACAACGCCATGCAATCTGCATCGCAAACAACCGAATCGCCGGCATCGGCCAAGAAAACGCCGCCGCCAAAGCGCTTTGGACTGCTCGCCATTCTCGCCATTGGCGTGGACGCCGCCGCCTCCTTTTTGAAGTCCAAAATGGAGAAAGCGGCGGCGGTTGCCTCCCAAGTTGGCGCCGCCGTGTTGAAGTCCCAGAAAGCAGTCTTCTCTGCCGCCGCCGCCCTCCTTGTCCGAATTCGGCCTGAACCGCCAAAGAAAACCCGCCTCGCCAGCGTCCCCCTCTTCGCGCTGTTAGCCGTCTTCTTCGCCGCCCAAAACCAAGGGATGGCGGTTCCTCGAGGAATTTGGCTTCCAAAATACGAAGAGCATAACAAATGGCGAAATGTGGTCTTGGTTTCTGCACGCATTCCTATTGGAGGTTTGCCTGTAGGCCCTGTGGTGACACCTCTCCCACAGACGCTAATATGGGGGGACAACTGGTCGTTCTGGTCGGAATACTACACCCCTGGCTCTTACTATATCGTGGGTCGTGCAAAAGAAACACGGTACATAGGAGGATATGCGCGCGCGCGCAAGACGACACACACAACATACCTTACGAAGAAAGGGAACAAGGTTTCGGTTATTTCAAGCGTGAATGCGCAGGGACAAAGAAATACTCGAATCACCAGATATGGAAGCCATCTTGATTTGGTTTTTCACACAAAAGTAGGGGAGCGGAAAAACCCAAAAACGAGGACGGCGACATTCGCTAGTGGATACATAGAAGAAAAAAGCACTGAAAAGTGGGAAAATAAGGTCTTTTTCCATAAAACTTACCGTATGGACGGAGGATCCTTCGAATTTAGCGTACACTTTGGCGCAAGGAACGAATTCATTCCATCTGACGACTTGAATTGCTCAGGGTATTGCGAAGCAGGCAGAATTTCCGCTTATCCTGGGCCCGCTACTTCGGTTTCCCCTTGTGTGCCTGTGTGCCGAGCAACATGAGCATGCCGTCAAACGGCTACCTTGAATTCCATCACTGGACTCAATATGTGCCGGATCCAGACGATGACAACGAATAAGAGGAGAATTGAACCATGAAAAGACCCATCCTAATCCTGTCCGCCGGCGTTGTTGTGATTGCGCTTCCCTTGCTGGTTAACGAGAAGTGGATCAAAGAACCCAGCGCGCCGGAGACTGCCGACAAACAGCAAGAAGCTGCGGCTGAAGGGCAAGGTTCGCCCACCGAGCAAAAGACAATGGCTAAGCCAACATCCAAGCCGCCCGTCTATGATTTGTCAAAGAAAGCCCACTGGTACGACCCGGAAACAACCATCGGGCTTTACGAATCAAAAATGCTCGCCGAATGGCTTGAGCCTTTCAATCCATCACTGCAGGAATTTCAGCTCATTGCGCAATTCGAAACTACGTACAAAAAACTCAAAGAATCTCTTTCCGAAGACGAGTATTACTCCGTGGAGGGAAGGAAAAGGCTAATCGATGAACTCAGCAAACAGAGTGATATTCTTCAGCAACAACTGGGTGAAGAGCGAATGCGATTCTATTTAGAAGTTCGCGAACCCGTAACCGGCTACCATAAAACTTGGAAAGTTTTGACCGCCAATGGCATTAGCGAAGAGCGCGTCGCCGAGTTCCGCGAACTGGCGGACGAATTCAATCAGCAAATGCACGGTAGACCTCTTTACAGGGTTGACAGGGAGGTAATCCGCTATTCTCCAGATGACTTTCGGATTAGCTCTGATGAGAAAAAAAGAATAGCCCAAACCTTCCGGGATCGGATTGAAAGGGAGTTTGGAAAGCAGGTTCTCGACGACGTCCTTTCTCTCGGCGGAGAGACGTTTTTTATGGATCAATTGGATATGGGAGACAATCCCACGAGATATCTTGGCTTGATGCTTGACCCAAATCAACAAGAGCGATTGAAAAGTTTGTACGACGTTGAATTCGGTAACAAAGAGAAAATGAACAAAAACATAGCCGAGATGGAGCGTCTAGAAAAACGAGAAATGGAGTTCATAGAAGAGTGGATAAAACATCATGAGCAACAGCAGGCAGAACCGGAAGAATCATCTGGTGGCAGTCCCTAAACGAGTTTTGAGATTGTCACTTTAGGAGCGAGGCCGTTGACAAAGCAAGCCGACGGCCTTTTTGTTTTTAGGTTGTCCCGCATCCTTGCCGAGTGAGTAGTTCAATAGCCTGCCGCTTTTGATTTTGTTTAGTTAGGGAATGCCGGCATTTTGGATGAAGAGCGATTCCATCCTTGCCGAACGAGCTCAATAACCTGCCGTTTTTGATTTTGTTTGGTTAGGGAATGCCGGCACTTTGGATGAGGAGCGATTCCATCGTTGTCGCCAAAGTCACTGTTGACAACATTGTGAATTCCATCCCAGACGGACTAGACTTGCCACAAGGTGAAGACGGCAGACTTCGCCTAATCACCCCGAAGTGATGAAGGCCTTGGACGAGGAGTTTGGAAACAAGCCGCCTCAACCGAACGCCAACCCGCCAACACTCAGCGAAGAAGAATGGCGACGGCAAGAAGCCCTTTGCCAACTGGAAGCAGCCGCCCGCTAATAACTCGTAACCAAAAATCATCCATCGTGCCTCGGCAACCCTCATTGACGGGGTTTTTCTACGCCCACTAAGTATCGAGCAATTTTCAATCGCCGAATTTTTCCGGTGTTTCTTTATTACATTTATGGGAGTTGAGGGAAAAGTAACCTTAGCGGATTGCACTGTATTCGCCGACGCAATGAAGAAATGTGCGGGTTCACAACTTGCAGGCACTCGAGGCAATTTTATAACATGGTAAAAGTATTAGAGCACTGGAAAATGGCGAGCTTTGCCGGCGCAGTTTGGAAGATGAAATACGATTTACACCCAAATAAGCCGCTGGACAAAGAACAGCAGACTCCACCAAGTGTTCGAACATTTCAAGCAACAACCGAGCTTTAAAGCCGCGTCTGATTCTTCCCGCCAAATGTCGTAAGACAGTCCAAGAGCCCTGGCTTTTCGCCGCTGGTTTGCTATGGTGCGGTTGTTGTACCGCGTGTACTCTTCTTAGAAACGCTCGTTCCGAAGCTCCGCGCATTCTTCAGCGTTTTGCGGAGGTATGTAGGTGTTACAAACTCCTACGCAAGCGGCGGCCTCAATGTAGGATTCTACCTGCGTTACCGTCGCCGCCGCGAGGGCGATCACGGCAATGCCGAAAGTCGCCTTCATTTCACGCCATCTGATTTCTGATATTTCTTGTCTATGCTGTTTAAGTTTCAATCGTTCGACGGCCGACACACACCCGCGCGCCCGCCTCAATAAACAAATACCCCATGAATCGCGATTGCGCAAGGGGCCGGAAGCACTTTTTTCCAAAAGTTGTTCGCAGCCTATTGATGGCTTATTTACAGCCGATAAATAGCCTTCCATGCTACAAGCCTGCCCTCAATAAGAAATTAAATCAGATCTCCCATGCGCAAGCCTTTTCAAATTTCTGGTAACTTTGCTTCCAAAAACATTCTGAATTGTCTCTGGAAAGCGCAGTTTACCCTATTACTTCAGCTTTTTGACGACTTGGCCAAGAGAGAAATATTTTTAGTTTCTTCACGATCCACAGCACCAGCCATTTTATTTTTGTGAGAATACGCCCTAGTCAGAAGGGAACACCTCCTTGCCGATCTCGTCAGATGCCAGCACGTTGTTTGTGGTTGGGAAGATACCGGCGGCGATTGGATTTTGACTCCGCTCCAAGGTTTCTGGAGGCGAAGTTTTTCATCCAACGATGAGGGAGAAAGGAGATTAGCAGTGCGTGGCCAGTGAAATTGGATGGAAGAGCGAAAGGATTCCGTATGCTGGTGGAAGTCGTTTAGGTGCGAAAACAGAAAGAAACATGAAGAAATGGGAGGAATGGCGGTGTTCCTTTGCTTTTTCTTCTTTATTTTCCACCGTCTATTGTGAACAAATTTAATCTCGCAATTCTGAATTTGCATCGTAGGAATACTATTTATCCGTTTCGTAAAATTTTTCTGATTGTTCATCGACTGCCGGCCGCTCGCACAAAGAGCGCTTTCCCTTCCAATTCAACTCTTTACTCAAAAAAAGATTTTTGCAGGCGGCGGGAAGTTGCGGACAGGGTTGCCGTGCAGGGAGAATCTCGTTGCATTGGTTGGGAAGAGTTTGCACAATTTTCCTATGAGTTCGATTATTGAAGGGCCGGCGTATGTGGTGCGGGACAACATTGACACTGACCAGATTATTCCCGCGCAGTATCTCAACTTGGTGCCGACAATTGCGGAGGAGTATGAAAAGCTGGGGAGTTTTGCGCTTATCGGGTTGCCGGACGCGCTTTATCCGATTCGTTTTGTGGAGGAGGGCAGTTTGAACAGCCGTTATCCGATTGTTGTCGGGGGGAAGAACTTTGGATGCGGCAGTTCGCGAGAGCATGCGCCGATTGCTCTTGGATCGGCGAATTGTCGATTGGTGGTTGCGGAGAGTTTTGCGCGAATCTTCTTTCGCAACTGCGTGGCCACCGGCGAGCTGTATCCCTGTGAATGTTTGGATCGTTTGTGCGAGATTTTGAAAACCGGCGACGAGGTTTCGGTGGATTTGGAGGCGGCCACTCTGACCGCGAAAGAAACGGGCGCCGTCTATTCGCTTCAGGATTTGGGCGAAGTCCGGCCTGTAATTGACGCGGGCGGCCTGTTTAACTTTGCCCGAAAGAACGGGATGATTCCCGCTGGATCAAGTGGCGATCGGGGGCGGAAATCCTGCTTTACACAGGCCGGCCTTTCCGCCTAAACTTCGCGCTTTCAAAGTCGCAGACGGGCTTGAGCAAAAGGTCTTGGAAAATGGCTCTGGTGGAAAGGGAATCGGACAACGGGCCTTGTTCGCCGCCAAAATTTGGAAGAAAATTCCGCGCTAAAACTTATGCCAAAAAAGATCGTTGAAATGCGGATACAGTCCGCAAAGATGGAACTTTCCGACACAAAAACCATCCGCCTGCAATGGCCGGAGGGATATGACGTCGAGTTCAAAACCGGCCAGTTTATCACGCTCTACTGGCCGGACGCGCCGAAATACAAACGCGCCTACTCTCTTTCCTCTTGCGCGCTGGATGGGGGATACTTTGAAGTCACGGTCAAACGGGATGGAAAAATGGGAACCAGGATTGTGGACTGGGCCAAAGAAGGGGACACAATGTTTGTGATCCCGCCCACGGGACGGTTCCTGCCCGTCTGGGAAGCGGACGGACACTTGCTCTGCGTGGCCGGCGGTTCCGGCGTAACTCCCTTCAGAGGCTTTGTGCGGGAAGCGACCCGAACCCGCCAGACAACCAAAATCACCATTCTTTACAGCGTCCGCACAACTAACGACATCATTTTCAACAAAGAATTTCGGGAACTAGAGGAGGCCAATCCACGCCTCCAGTTCCTCGTCACCTGCACTCGCTTGGCGGAAGACGATCCTTGGCCCGGCCGTCGAGGCAGAATCAACGCCTCGTGGATAAAAGAACAAGCGTCGGACTTGTCCAACGCTGTCTTTTACGCCTGCGGGCCGACGGCTCTTGTGGAAAGCGCCGAAGGAATGGCCCAAGAAATGGGCATGCCCAAAGACCGCATCCGATTGGAAAAATGGGGCTGATCAAGGAAGCAACCAAGAGATGAAACTGGCGTCGGCGCTTCCAATTTTCTTGGCAAACTCGGCACTGCTCGAAAGACCAACTCTCCTAATAAGCCAACGGCATGAAGTCTGATCTGCCAACCAACCTTCGCTACGCCCCCTCCCACGAATGGATTCAAGTGAAGAACGGCGTGGGAACCGTCGGCCTGTCCAACCGCGCTTGGGAAGAACTCGCTGAACTGGTTTTTCTCGAACTGCCGGCCGTCGGACGAGTGCTGGAAAGAGAAGAAGCATGCGCGGTAGTAGAATCGCTGAAAACGGTCACCGAAATTTACGCGCCGGCCTCCGGAAAAGTCCTTGAAGTGAACGCGCCGGCCGCCAAGAATCCAGGCAGTGTGTGTAAAGACTGCTACGGCGCCGGCTGGCTGTTCAAACTGAAACTCGCTCGGCCGAAAGAAATAGACGACTTGCTCACACCCGCCCAATACCAAAATCAACTCAACCACTAAGTAGTGTTCATACTGAAAAGAAAACGACCGAAACCAACCCGCAAGATCCAACAGCGAGTCAGTGTCCTTCCAATCCTTTATAGTCATGATCCGCTCACAAAAACAAGCCTCCCTTGCCTCAGTCCTCGGCGGCGGATCCATTGGCAACTTCAAGCGCTTTATAGGATTCTCAAACTTATAGGTCTGCCAAAACGTCTTTGCCGTCTGAAGCCTCTGTAGACGATCATTTGAGACTCGTTCGTGCAGCCCCTTCCGCTAGACGGGGCGACACAATGGAAGTCATTTCTTCACGAATCGGATCTATCAGCATCACTTTGACATTAGCGATTCCGGTCAAAACCACTTCCAGCTTGACGTGCCCGATCCGTTCCCGAAACAAACATTCAAAACTTATCTCGTGTAGGTGAATTATAGGAGAAAAATGCAGGTTAACACGATAGAAGTCGACGCTAAAAACATCCAACCCAACTTCTTATAGACGAGAGCAGTTTCCGAAGAAACGGACCGAACCTGTTGAAACATCAATCTCCACATTATCATGTTTCTCGCCTTGCCCCCATCAAGATGAACCGTCACAATCCGCTTGGCCATTAGTAAGATTACGGATTCGATATTCTCCGACTCTCAAAAGAAACCAACGCCATACAACCTACCATCCTCCGCTCTGCCCATCACACCGCCCCATAGCCAATAGCGCCGGCAATGACAATGTTCTTCGCCCAACACCACCTTACTACATTAGATTGTGTCGACGAATTCATGGAATTTTGGTAAAGGTCTCTAGCGACGGTATATTTCGAAGAACACTTATGATGTTACGATTACTTATAAGCAATGTTCTGTAGTCGACAACTCAACCCATGCTTCAGGAATTCAAACAGTAACCACGGCAGCTCGCCGAAGTTCAAACAATCAGTTGTTCATCAAAGCCATCCTCTACCTAAGCTCGAACCATGACGCCATAGCGCAACTTGCCCGATGAATTCGGCAACTGGAACACCGTCTACTACCACTTTCTCCACTGGAAAAAGATCGAGTTATGGAAACGACTCCGGCAACGGTTCCGGAGCATATTAATCAGCATATGAAGACACCACTCTTTTTGAACGGCTTGACTGTTTCAATGAATCGATCCAGAATCTTTTAAACGCCGCAATGAAAACCGTAGGGAAAAAGGTAGTCGACATCCTCGTGACGGCCGTCGTAGACCAACGGTATTTCTAAACAACACCCAAGATCCCCTCATTCTCTTCTAAAAATCGAACTCTTAAGAAAGGATAATTACACTAGATTTATTTGACGATCCGGCCGCTGGTCATAGAGGAGGACTCAGGCAATCACGTCGAAGAACTCCGGCGAAACAATGGAAAGATATGTCAGCTACTTTAGAAAAGGACTTTTTTCGGGGTAGCATTCGATCCCGAATACCTATAAACTACAACGGAAAAAAGAGAAAGGCATTCAGAGATGAAAACATTTATTATTTCCATGAGCTTGGTTGCGGTCGTGGCAGCCTACATTGTCCTGCGCTCGCCTGTCAACAAAACGGAAGCAACCAAGCTCGCAAGTTGCCGACAAAGGTAAAAGGAGAATATGGAACAATCGGAGTCCACAGCTTATCGCAAACCGAAAAAAGCCAGCGTAGAAGATTGGTCAACGGTGAACGCCATCGCCGCTCAATACGCCTCGACTTTGAGAGCAAAACGTGCTAAATTATTGGAAGAGACAAACATAATAAGAATCTCTATGTCTACGGAAGCGGTAGCCGAACGGTTTGAGTGGGACATGGCACAGAAGGCGATTCGAGACAAAGAACGAGAGCTGTGGGCGGAAATCTCCCCGTATCTTTCTAAATATGAGTTACAGAAGTATATGTTGGAGCATTCTCAGACAGCTCGAGATCTGCGCAAGGAGTCGATGGGGTTTGATCTCAGAGAAGGCAAGTTTTTGGTCATTTACACTTATCGAGAGAAGATGAACGATCTGCTGGACTCCAAATTGGGCGGCGACGCTAAGAACTGGCTGAATTGGAACGTTCTGCGCTGAACAGAGAGACGGAAGTACAAAGGGCTATCTTGATGTCTAACAAACCGATGAAGTAGATGAGGCGAGAGTCGGATTTGCTGGAGGGAGAGGATGTTAACTGGATGCGGGGCAAGACAGGAAGTCAAGCGTTCTATCGAAGAGATTAGCAGGGAACGTTGGTTTGAGTTCCAATCTGGTCCGGATCCAGAGGAACGGGTGGAAATGGTGAGGTATAAGGAAGAGCAACCTCTTGACGAGTTGTACGAAAATGGCCAAATCACGCATGCAGAGAAAGAGGGACGATAGCTGAAACTAATCATGCAAGATGAAATAGATATGATCAGAAAAGACGGGATGGAGATCTGGTGGGAGAAACAAAGCAAGAACTGCATAAACAAATGAATGGTTGAGGGCAAAGGCAGAAAAAAGGCCGAAAGGACTCCGTAGTAGTAGATTTGTAGAGTGTTTTGCTTTTTAACCGCTGGGGATTTCCTGGCGGTTTTTTTGTTGCGCGGGGGTAGGGATTCGGAATAATGGGGTAAGTAAAAATATAATCGGTTGCCGATGCGGATGGGGGAGAAAATCTTGGCGGGCAAGCGTTCTGTCGATCCCTGCGTGGCCGGCAAATTTTCCGTCGCTTTCGTCTTGCCGATGGGATAAAGGCGGCGGTATTTTTTTCCCAAGAAACTTGTCCAAAGGCTTTTCTTTTTGTTACGGTTTTCTTTATGAGATTCGTTCGGGGTCTTTCGTGAGAGTCTTTTTTGGAAGGAACGTTGGTCGCTAAAATTATGTTGCCGAGGAAACTGAAAGATTGGTTGGAGGTTTCTCCGCTGGCGGTGCGGTTGTTGCCATTTGGCGTTTTTTTATTGTTGACGGCGGGGCAAGGGAAGTTTGGGGCGGAGTCGGTCTATTGGTTCTATTTGGCGAAGACCGTGGTCGGCGCTTGGATGGTGTTGGCGGTGCGCCCGCTGGTTGGCGAAATGCGCTGGGCGTTCAGCGCGGAGGCGGTTGTTGTTGGCGTCGGCGTGTTTGTGATGTGGGTTGGTTTGGAGGGGTGGTATCCGGGTTTGGAGCAGATTATGGGATGGCTTTTGGGGAAGGAGGCGGAGGCGTCGCCGGCGTGGAATCCGCATTTGGCCTTTGGCGAGGGAACGGGTTTGGCGTGGTTTTTCATTTTGGTGCGGGTGTTGGGTTCTACGCTGGTGGTGCCGCCGTTGGAAGAGGTGGTGTTTCGATCTACGCTGTATCGCTATGTGATCGATCCTGATTTTATCAGGGTTTCGATGAGGCGGTTTCATTGGGGCGCGTTGTTGCTGAGCTCGCTGATTTTTGCGTTGCAACATGAGCAATGGTTGGCGGGGTTTCTTTGCGGCGCGGCGTATCAATGGCTGGTGATTCGGAAGGGACGGCTGGGCGACGCAATGACGGCGCACGCGATTACAAACTTCTTGCTGGCCGGTTGGGTTGTGTTTCGGGACGCTTGGCAGTTTTGGTAAGATGAGGCTTCGGCAAGGTTGGTGGAAAACAAAGACAACTCAAGCTTTTGTATGTTAGGCGTCATCAACCTTATATTATCTAAAATGATAAAAGACCAGAAAAAAGAAATAACTACAAAAGGAGATAACTGCGTTCGACGGCATCGCATTGAATAGCCGTTATCATGCTTTGCTCAGCGAAACGCTCATCACTAATTCTTTACGAGAATGATCTTTGTTTCCTGGTGGAACGCCCGTCGGTTTGTCCGTTGGTTTCGAGCCTGCCTTTTGCCAGCGAAGGGTTTTTGGATTGGTTTCTTCGGCGGTTTTCTCCGGATTCTGAGGCGAAGGCTTGTCGGACGGTTCGATTGGAGGGCAGGGAGTTGGTTCTCGTTGTCAAAGCAAGAGGACTTGCCGACAAGGCTTCAGCTTCTCTGGATGTTTCTGGATGGGAATGCGGCCGGGTTTCATCGCCAGATGGCTGGCGTGTGCGGCATCCGTGGTTGGGATCGGCGGCTGTTTTTGTGGATGCCAAGCCTTTGTCGGACGACGGGAAACACTGCCCTCGATGGTTGGATTCTACGAAAACAAATGCCTATCATTGCGGCCGCTTGGCATTGGATGCGGGGAATTTTTGCGCCGTCGACCGGCTGGGAGACTATTTCTTGGGGCAGTTTGGTAAGATGCATCAAAGGGAGGAGCTGGACGGGTTGGCGGAGTTTTTTCGAAAGGTCGGGGGCAAGGGATGTTATTGGAAGGTTTCCAGCCGGGAGTTGTCTGCTCTCCGTCCTCGCCTTCTGGCCGGACAGCCGATGGAAGCGGATTATCGGGTTCGAGAGTCGGGAGTTGAATATCGGGTGGGTTTTTCCGCCGGGCATTCGTTCGGTTTGTTTTTGGATCAGCGGGAGAATCGTTTTCGGTTTCTGCAAAACCGTATTGCGCCGGGGTTTCCCGTGTTTCCTAACAGAGGTCGAAGGCCGCCTCTCGCGCTCAATGCCTTTGCCTACACCTGCGGTTTTTCCGTTTGCGCGGCGCTGGCCGGGGCCAAAGTATCTAGCGTGGACTTGTCGCGGAAGTATTTGGATTGGGGCAAACAGAACTTTGCGTTCAACGGTTTGAATCCCGAGGATCACGAATTCCTGCACGGCGACGTCTTCGGCTGGCTTCGGCGATGGCAAAGGCGCGGGAGGCGTTTTGACGCGGTTGTTCTCGACCCGCCGACTTTTTCCCGTTCAAAGGAAAGCGGCGTTTTTCAGGTGGAACGAGACTTGCCTCGGTTGGTGGAGACGGCCGTGAGGCTTTTATCTGTCGGCGGGCGCTTGCTGGTTTCTTGCAATAAAGCGTCTTGGTCGCCCGATCGATTCACGCGCTCGGTCGAAGGCGCCGTTCGGCAAACGGGACGCGAAATCGGGAAACGACTTTTTGCTACTCAACCTTGGGATTTTGGTTTGACAATGGGCGAAGACGCTTCTTTGAAAAGCTGGTGGTTTGAGATTTTATGAAACATTCAAAAAGCAATACCGCTACGAAATCCTGCGAGCCGTCGTTCGAGAGAGCTTTGCGGAATGGCCGCGCGTCGACGAAGTTAGGTGTTCAACGGCGGATGGAAGAAACTTGTCCCCCCTCACAGCAAGTCTGGATTTTTCCGGCGCATTGGAGCGAATGGCAACCGGGCGACGCTTCTCGATCCGTTAGGGAAGAGGAACTTGCCGAGTGGTGCGGAGGTAGGCGAATAAGTCCAGCACTTCTTGGTCGGAGAGTTGTTCGAGAAGGCCTTCGGGCATCATGGAAACGGGAGCCACTTCGCGGGATTGAATTTCGGACTGGTCCAAGACGACGTCTTGGCCGATAGTTCGCAGGGTGAGTTGTCGGTCGTTTTCGTTGGCGACGTTGCCGGCGTAAGAGCGTCCGTCGCGAGTAGTCACCATAACCAACTTGTAGGCGTCTTGAATTTCGCCGCTGGGATCCAACACATTGCCGAGAAGATAGTCCGCATTGCCGCGGTCGGCGCCGGTGATGTCCGGTCCGATGTCGTTGCCGCCTTCATACAGCTTGTGGCAAACGCCGCAGGCTTGATTGAAAACTGCCCGACCTTGCGATGCGTCGGCGTGTTGGAGCACCTCTTCGGAAAGCAAACTGCGATACTTTGCGTAGGCGGCCTGTTTTTCGGCCGGCAGCTGCTCGATGGGGCCCCAAACTTCCACAAAACCGTTCCCAACCACCCGGCGAAGTTGCCGCGCAATGTAAGCGGGGACGTCTCGTTTGGGAATGTCGCCTTGGCGGAGAGCGTTCGTCAGCGCCCGACCAGAGCGCGGACGGGCGGAGAGAGTTTGCAACGCCGCTAGTTTTTCATCGCCATTGAAATCGGAATAGCGATTCAACAACACCCGCGTCAACCGATCGTCATCAAAAACAAGCATCGCACGAATGGCGTCCGTCCGAAGCCCGGGCGCGTCCAAAAGATCGGCGAGGTGTCGGCGCAGTTCAGGGCGTTTGCGACCGGCCAAGCCGCGCAATGCTCGTTGCCTTTTTTCGGCGGGCGCGGCGGGATTTGTCAATTCGGCCAGCATGCTTTTAGTTGCGGCGGCGTCGCCGAAAAGTTGCGCGATTTCAGTGGACAGGCTCCGAATTCGGGCATCCCGGCTTTGTTGCAATTCGGCGTAGAGGGACGGCCAGCGGTCTGAGGGGCGAACTTCGGCGCGCCCTTCAAGCCCGCGGAGGAAGCCTTGCAAGAGGACGGCCTGCGCTTGGGGGGAAGCGCCGGCGATGCCCTCCGCAAGAGCGTCCCAAGCCTCAGCATCCGCGAGCCGGCGGGCGACGCATTGTTGCACCCAGTTCAGACGGCTTTTGGCGGCCAAGTCCAAAGAGCGTTTTGGCGACTCGGCAACCAGAGGCTCCAAGCCAAACCAAATCATCTTCGGCAGGTTGTGGTCGTCGTTGTCTTCGGCATGTTGCGCAAGAGCGTGGGCGATGGTCCAACGGTCGTCGTGTGGCAAACGTTGCAGCGCGGCGGCAAGGTAAAGACGGACAACGGGAGAAGTTTCCGACGACGCCATGCCGGCAAATTTCAAAAGCGCGGCGGGCGGCGGATTCCGATCCTCGCAGAGGAGTTGAACGGCCCAAGCGCGAATGTAGTCGTCCGAATGATCCAGAATTGGAAGAAGTTGGGACGCTTCCAAACCTTGGGTAACGTGCAGTCCCCAAAGAGCGCGGAGTTGGCAGTCGCTGTTTTCGTGGTGGGAAAAAATGTTCCAAAGTTGGCGATGCGCGGCCGGGTCGAGTTTTTGCTTGTGGGCGCGGTGTTGCAGGAGAACGCGGGCGCGCCGAGCGTGCCAAGCGCTCCGGCTCGTCTGGAGAGCGGCTAGTTCCGCATCCGATAGAGAAGCCAAATCACCGTATCGGCCGTCCCATTCCTCTGCTTGCGAGATTTGGGGAGTGATGCGAAAAATGCGCCCGGTGTCTTTGTTTAAGACATCTTTGCCGCAGATGTCGGCGTCGTGCCAATCCAGCACGTAAAGGCCGCCTTCGGGGCCGATTTCCAGGCTAAACCCAATCCACTGCGCGTTGTTGGCCAGCAGAAAGTCTTCCCCGTGCCGGGCAATGAAGCCGGAACCCGACGGCTCCAACACGTCGGCGAGAACGGCGTGTTCGTGGATGTTTGCCATAAAAATTTGCCCCCGATATTTTTCAGGAAAAGCGTCCGAAAGATAAACGCGGGCGCCGCCGTGGGCAGAGCGATGCCGATGATCCGCAATTGTGCGAATGTCGCCGTAAACGTATGGATTAAAATGCCTCCCGCCTTGTCGATGATAAACGCCGCCGGGAATCACATGCCAAAGATGAGGAATGACGCAGGCGCTAATAAATAGTTGCCCCTTGGCGTTATAGTCAAGGCCCCAAGGATTGCTAAATCCGTGCGCCACAACTTCGAAGCGATCCTTCGTCGGATGATACCGCCAAACGCCGCCATTGATCTCCACACCTGCATCCGCCAGCTCGATCTCTTCCGGAAACGAATCGCGATGGCGATACAGTCTGCCCCGACCGGCTGGCTTGCCCACCGTGGAAGGCGTGGCAAAACCTTGGCAGCCGTAAAGCCAGCCATCCGGCCCCCAGTGCAGACTGTTCAACGTTTCATGACGATCTCGAATGCCCCAGCCGGTCAACCGAATCTCCACCGCTTCTTCGTCCGCCCGGTCGTCGCGATCCCGATCCGGCAAAAAAAGCAGATGCGGCGGCGCGCCCAGCCAAAGCCCCCCAAAGCCGACGGCAATCGCCGCCGGAAACGGAATCCCTTCGGAAAAGACCGTTCGTTTGTCCGCCCGTCCATCGCGGTCCGTATCTTCTAAAATCAGAATGCGACTGTCGCCGGAGTTGGCGAAGCCCCGCCCGCGACTTTCGTAGTCCCGATTCTCGGCGACCCACATCCGCCCGCGATCATCCCAGCAAAAAGCCATCGGCTGCGTAATCATCGGCTCGGCGGCATACACGTTCACTTGAAATTCCTCCGCAATCGTCATGACTTCCACCGCGCGTTCCGGCGTCAAAAACTCCGCCTCTCGCCCTTCTCGCTGCGCCACACCCCAAAGCGCCCAAGTGCCCCCCAACCCGCTAAAATCGCTCCACGCCTCCGTGATGGACACGTCGTTCCGGACGCCCTCGTGAATCCTCAGCCGATGCTTCACAAGAATCGCCTCGCCTGCCGCCAACCGCCACTGCTTTCCCGGCGACCGCACAAGCCCAAAATCCAAGTCCTTCCCCACGCGCCAATGCTGCGGAAAGCCGGGATTGTCCGGATGATCGAACACGCTCAAATGAAACCGCCTCTCAAACCCCGTCCACCCAATCCCCAAACTCGCCCACATCGCGCGTTGTCCGTCCGCCCGCCCGTTGCGTTGGCGCGCCGCGTTAAAAACCTCCCGCACCACGCCCTTCTTATCCGGAGTCCGCACAACCAGCCCGCCAAAACCTTCCCCTCCGAAGACAACCTCCGACCTCGCCTCACCCATCCACTCCAAATCCAGCAAAATCGAAGCATCTTCCCCCTCTTGCAACGACCAAGTCTGCGTCTCCCGCAAAACCGCCCCGCCTCGCTCGTCCAGCAGATCATAGACCGTCCGCCAACTGACCGCCTTCCCTTCCGCCTGAATCGCCGTCAGCGCGACCAACCTCCACAAATCCGCGCCCGCGTCCTCTCCCAAAGAGCCGCGCCCATTCCAATCGGAAAACTCCACCGAAACCGCCGCGTCGCAATTCAAAAACCGCGTCCGCCGATCTTCGGGAGGAAAAAAAGGAATCCACCAAACAGGACGCCGCGACTCCGACTCCCCGTACAAAAGCGGAAACTGCCCTCCCTCCCGATACACGGAGAGACCGCCCTTCGCGTCGACTTCGAGACGAAACAAAGCGTCCCCAACACATCCCACAACCGCAAACCCCGTCAAACCGGCGCACCACAAGAAAAAAACTCGCAAAGGATTCATAAGCAAAAGCCTGCCCCAATTCCGCTCCAAACGCAACTCTTTTGAACCCACCCACGCATCCAAAAACAACCGAATCCAACAAAAATCCACTGCCCGAAAAACATTTAATTTGTTAGAAAGAAAATGGAGAAAAACGTTGCATCTCCCCAAAATGAAACTCAATAGAAAATGAAAGGGAATACTATGGAAAACTAAAATCAATCACTTGAAGGCTAGAAAAATTCGTAGAGAGCATGGACGCTGCGCAGAAAGCAACGCAGGATTTACTGAGATCTTTGAAATAGCGCAGAAAACAATATAGGCATAAATCAGAACAGTAATCCCCTCCTTGTTAATGTTCAGAACGCTACTCCATCCTCACGAAGACAATTTTAGGGAGTTTATGCTAAGTTGGTTAGCTTACTCGATCTGTTATTACTAGGTTTTTGTATAGCGTTGCGCATTCACAATATTAATAGAAGATAGGGCTTGCTAGAGAAGGGATGAGTATTTCTATTATTCACAAACAATAACGGCTATGTGTAACGTGATAAGCGCATCTCTTTTGACACCCATTTAGTTGGCAATCACTGAGCATCCCGATGATAAAAATGGAAAAGAAAAATAGACTGCCGCCGCACGACTCGAAGAACGAGCGATCGATTCTGGAAGCAATTTTTCTGAAGCCAGACGAATGCTTTTCAACCGTGGGAAAATTCGGATCGGAAGCGGATTTTGACAGATTGCGACATAAGATCATACGAAAAGCCATTCAAAACGAGGCCAACATAGTTTCATACTTAACCCACATCCCTGCCACACCATTTCAACACGCTTTCCTCTCAAAAACAAAAACAGCACAAGGAAGACCAGATCGCTGCCTGCTTCCCTTCCATTGACAACAAGTTAAAGCCAAGGAATTTCAATGCCCGTCCGTCCCTCATCCTGGGACATTTCATAGCGGTAAATATAATCCTCCCGCTTCACCCAGTCCACATGCCCGTCCGCATGCCCAACATTCGCGCCATTCGCCCTGTGATTGTCCGCCTTGTCCGGCCAGTAAAGATTACCTCTGTACATTCATTTGCCAGCCAGTTCAAGTCTTGATCCTTGGAATGCTCCTTGCTCGAAAAACTCTCCCCCACACCATTCGCAACATACAGCAAAATTCTTGTCGACAGTTACCGCACATTCTTCATATGTACAATCCGCTGACTTCGCTCTCTCCTTCCTCCAGAAAATTCCCTAAGTGGTAGCCCTCAGGCACCGAAGGAATCGCTCTAGTCAACATCACTTCCACTACAGTACGATCCTCACCATTCTTCGAAAAACGGTCCGTACGAATACATAAACAAGTCTAGTGACTGAGAAAAAATTGGCCGCCGTAACTGAACTCTCAACCAACAATTCTCACTCCGATCCAAACCTATGTCACGCTTCCGATCTCAATTTCATAATCTGTTGAGACTGTTGTTGGTGGAACTGGAAACAACCCGCAGATCACTAATCCGTATTCGTGTATATGAGAGGGAGGAAGGGGGGATGTTCTCAAGGAGGAGAGAACTTGCTGGCCCCCTGCCTAGCAACTCAAACACATCAAACGCCTTGGCGCCGCGCTCAACTCCCCCCAACAAAGAAGAACCAGCGCCTCCCAACCGGCCAAGCTCCCTCCCTTCCAAAGCAATCTCGGATGCACCCCAAACACGGCTCCGTCTTGTTGTCCGCCTTCTAGGAACGCTCGCTCAACGCGCTTTTGGATGTGTAGCCAAGCACGCTGGCAAAGGGCGGAGTTGGCCGCCGCTATGCTCGGCCTTTGTATCCTGTGATTTAGCCTTCAAGGCGCTGCTGCTGGGCGAAGAAAAAGTCTCTTCGGCCGAGCCTGGGAAGAGCCGCTCTCTAAAAACCCCTTTCAGGCGTCCTCCTCCCAAGTCGCCAGATCATGGTAACAATCTTATGGACTTTGCATGTTGGGGTGTGGTGTTTGGTTTCTTTGAGAGCAAGGCAGAAGGCTACCAGCCATCGGCAAAGTCTGGCGGGCGGGGGAAAGAGAGGCTCTTGCGCTTTCTCATAGCTTGTAGTGGGAGTCGCCACAAGGGATGAAGAAGTTGGTGGGGCCGACAAAAAGCCCTCCCCAAGCTTCAGCGTTTGTGGGGGAGTAGAGTGTCAAAGCACTTATAGCGGTGGGCTGGATCGAAAGACCAACTTCTGAGAGAGAGATCGGATTAACCAAGGCCTCCGATTTTGCCGGGTTCCTTCCCGCTGGGGCAGAGAGGAGGTTCCTAGTTCAATGTTTGGGTGGCCGTCTAGCGGAGCCGGCCTTGTTGGCGGATTGGGGTTGCGAGGGCAGGGAGGAGCGCTGGTTGCCGCTATACTTGAGGTTGGAGGCTGGAGCGTCTTCTTCTTCGCTTGCGGGGAACTCGCCGGCCATGCTTTTGGAGATTATGCGGGCGCCGAGTAGTTTGGGATTGGCCGCAATGTTTCTAGGGAACTGGTCGTTCTGTTGACAAGATTGGAAGGAGCCATGATCCTGACAAGCGGCGGTTGAGCAGGGTAAAGAATAAATAGATTTAGAAGGTTCGAGGCGGGCGTTCTTCTGATTTAGAACGATGCTTGGTTTGGGCGAATACGGGAGGGAGAGGGCAAGTGGCGAACGAAGGGGAAGGATTGCTTTGGGGGCGGCCCTCGAAGACATCTGAAGGCTGCCGGGCGGCTGTTTCTGCCCTGCAGCTCCTAAGGTAAGAGTAAAAGGGGCGGATTTTCTCCTTGGGGGCAGTGAAGCAGATGTTGATTCAAGGAGATGCAGAAGGAGGCCTAGGGAAGAAAGCGGAAAGCAGACAAGAACGCGGATTGGAATTTCCATTCCACTTGTCCAGCCGAGCAGAATGGCCAAGTAGCAAAGGCAGATGAAGTGAATGGCGGGCAACGATAATCAAGAATCCACTTATTCGGATTCCTCTCATTGAAGGACGAGCTTGCCATTTCCTCTCGGCAACGCCGTCATCAAAATATCCACCATTCGATCAATTTGACTTGGTTATTCTTGCTGGCGAGCCGCTTCTTTCAACTGGCGCAAAGCCTCCTGCATCTTCCATTCTTCTTCGGTGAGGTGCGGAGGTGGTGGAGCGGATGGCTCAGGGGGTTCTACCCATTCGCCTTCGCCGTTCGCTTTCATCTCTTCTATTTGAGAAGGTGTCGGAATGATTACTTTACCGTCTTCGTCCAGATTTAAAGGAACTTGAAAGCCGTCCGGTGTCGTGATGGAGGCGACATGTTCTCTTTTATCGTAGACGATGGGTTTTCCATTAGCCAACAACACGTTGCCCTCACCAACGCTCAATTCCGGCGGATTCTCGCGTTCGGCTTGTTCTTTTTCAATCCAACCTGCATTCCATTCGTCGTAGGCTTTTTGCCATCCCCGGTTAATCACCAGAGGCGAAAAACCAGGTTCCAGTTCGTCTCGGTAGTCGTGATCAATAGCAAATCCGGGGTATGGTAATTCGTCCATTCCTTGGATTTCCTTGACAATCCGATCGCGGAGGGCGACGGCTTCGTCTTCTGGCATGAACTCCTTGTCCGGCCACCTTTTGAGGGCATGTAGACTATACACGATGGATTCAAACCACATTTCGGCGACTTCGGCATTCGTGTTGTATCTCTCCTTTCCTAGGTCGTAGGTACGGCTGTCTTCTTCGGGATGTTTTTGCAAATACTTATGGTAGTGCCACAATGCGCTGTAAATTTTGGCTGTTTGCTTGGGATTGTCTCCCCTGCCGTGTTCTTCCAGAATGTGATAGAGTTGCTCAAACTGCGCAGTGAACCTTGCTTCGCTTTCAAAGAAACGACGCAGGTAGCAGTGATTATGGATTACGGTAGAGTCTCCGCTTCCATAATTGGCCAACATTTCTTCAGTAATTACAACATCGGGATGGGTAGTTGGTTTGTACGGGAAGTTGGCCTTCCAGTTGGCCAGTCTCTTGGCTTCTGGGTCTTCTTCCACCACTTCTTCTGTGTTGGGCAGAGCATGACTCGATTGTTGGGCAGGAAGGATGCTTACGACTCTCTGTTCGATCACCTCATTGGCCTCCGATGGTTGGAGATTTACCGTGTTGGTTTCTTCGGCTTGCGCGGTTTCCTTTTCCCGTTGGTTTAGGAAGAACATCAGGCAGGCCGTGAAGACGACAGCCACGAATCCAATCATCCACAGAAGATTCTTTTTGTCGTTGAATTTGTTGCTCATGGCGTTTCTCTTCCCTTTGATGGTTACCAGTTTTCAATCGTCCGTCCCGCAATTTCATGTAGAAGTGAACCAGGATGTCGAGACCTGATTTTTTTACCATTGATCTTGATTTCATCTCCCACCGCGATGGGTTCTGACGCCTCCTTCCAAAACAACGTGCTTTTGTTGAATTCGTAGCTGAATCTAGCCAGTTTGGTGTTTAGGGGGACGAATTCCACGTCTTCGCAATCATCCGCAACGGTGCTCAGCTCTTTCACATGCTCTTCTGGTTCTGTTGTTCGTGGCGTGTAAGTCCACGACGGTGAGCCGGTGCCGTCTGGGTCTTCGTAGCGCATGTCTTCGAGCCATGCGTATGCAATGGGCTTGAATGTGTTTAGCTTTCGCTTGGCGGCATCTTTCGCTAGCGCGTCGTCTCTGGAATTCTCGTCAACGTCGGAACAGAATTGGTGGGTTACATCGTGCTTTTCGGCTTGACCCCACGTGATGAGATACCCTTCTTTGCCTTTGTAGTAATCCTCGTGTTCTGGGTAAAATACGCCGGGATCCCCTTGGTTGTAGGCGTCGTTGATGATGTCAGGGATGTACAATTTGTAGTCAAACAAACGAAAGTAATTGGGGTGAAGCACGTAAATTTCGTCTTCTTCATCGTAATACAGCCACCGTATCATGCAATCGTAGTATTGGTAGTCTCTGTCAATAAGCACGCGGCCCATGGTTTCGAGATTTCTTGTCTGGCGGGCCATTGGACTTCCGCTTTTGCCGTACCACCAAATCGTCTCGCTGTTGAGATCCGTCAAGATGACTTCCGCATAGGCGACGATTTTTCCTGGGGATACTTGGAACGGCTTGGTTTGGAACGCCTGTTTCCCGGCGTCATAAACAGCGGCTCCTCCGGCACTTCCACCGAGGCGCTTAACCCATTCCCAAATTCCTTTCCAAATTCCACCTTTCTTAAGTGCTGTGATTTTGTCTCCGTCTCCGTAATGGTTTACATCTCCACTGCTCTGCGCTTCGACTTGCCCGGTTGGGATTGTCGTCAGCAGAATGCCGGTGATAGTCAGCGCGAGGACGGTGAGTCCGATTTGCCGCAGGATGGCGCCCGGCGCAAAGCGCAGGAACCACGGCATCTTTTTCGATGAATTGCTCATCTTTTTCTCTCCTGTGGAGATATTTTCCGCCGCGCAGTTGGCGCGGTCAATCCTATTTTTGTTGTTTAATTGTACCATAAAACGATCTTTCTTTGCTTAGTTACAGTAATGTCTATTCGATAATTTCAAGCCGATGAAGCTCTCCAGCAGAGTAAAAAGATGCGAAGTTCCCGCCCGTTCGCCTGAGCGAAACAGGGAAAAGCGTACGATTCTCCCGCCCAAATTTCATATTTAAACTGTGATATTCCAGCAAGAAGACTCGATGTCGAATCGACTCACCAGAGAGCTTCAAAACCAAGAAAATCAAAAATCCAGCTGGAGCGCAAGCTTTTTTTGCACTTTTTTTCGTCTTTTTTCGATTTTTTTTGTTGTTGGCGGTTTGTTTTTTGGTTTTTAGAGCGTTTTGCAATGGATTAGTGTCGGTTTAGTGATGATTTTGATAGGGTGCGGGTGCGCGGGGTGAGGGTTTGTTTGCGCATTATTCTGTCGCTTGAAGGATGAGAGGCGGTAAAGTTGCGGCGTTATGGAAGAATGGGAAAGGTGGTTGGGCAAGGCGGGGTCTGCCGATCGGCGCGTGGTGGAGGCGATTTTAAGGAAGGCGAAGCGAGCGGGGTTGCCGGCGCCGGCAATCCGCGTTTTTCTGCGAGGCGTGTTGCGGGCGCTTTCGGGGGATTGGGGTTGGGTTCGGGAAGCGGAAATTGAGCCGGTTGAATCGTTGGCGAGGGCCGAGTGCTTGCCATCGAGGAGAGATTCGATGGCTTTGCTGCCGCAGTTGGCGGTGATTAAGTTGAATGGCGGTTTGGGTACAAGCATGGGGTTGGACGCGCCGAAGTCTCTCATAAAGGTGAAGGGGGAACGGACGTTTCTCGACGTCATCGCCCGGCAGATTCTTGGGTTTCGAGAGCGATTTCAGTCGCTGTTTCCAGCTTTTTACTTGATGAACAGCTTCCGCACGCAGGAAGAGGTGCTAGCCTTTTTGAAGAAGTATCCTGGTTTGCCCGACTCGGAGGGACGGCTGGACTTCTTGCAGGGCAAAGTGCCGAAGTTAGACGCCGAAACTTGGATGCCGGCGGAGTGGCCGGCGGATGAGGCTTTGGAGTGGTGTCCGCCCGGACACGGCGACATTTATCCTTCCTTAGGCAGTAGCGGGTTGCTGGATCGCTTGTTGGATTGCGGTCTCCGCTATTTGTTTGTTTCCAATGCGGATAATTTGGGCGCTTCGGTGGACTTGTCTTTGTTGGAATACTTCGTCGACTCGGAAGCCGATTTCATGATGGAGACGGCGCGGCGAACGGTTGCTGACTGCAAGGGCGGACACTTGGCGCGGCGAAAGGCGGACGGACGGCTCATTCTGCGGGAGCTGGCTCAATGCGATCCAGAGGAACGGAATCAATTTCAAGACGTCGTCCGCTACGGCTACTTCAATACCAACAATCTTTGGATTCGGCTCGACCGCTTGAAAGAGGCTTTGGAACAGCAGGAAGGAGCGTTGCCTCTGCCGATTATTCAAAATCGAAAAACACTGGATCCGCAAAATCCCGCCTCGCCGCTTGTAGTGCAAATGGAGTCGGCAATGGGAGCGGCCGTGGAATGTTTTGACCGGGCAATTGCTGTGGAAGTGCCTCGGTCGCGGTTTGCGCCGGTCAAGACGACTTCGGATTTGCTGAGTCTTTGGTCAGATGCTTATGTGTTGACGGAAGACTGCCGCTTGAAGCTTGCCGAAAGCCGCAACGGGCCTCCTCCGATTGTGTCGCTGGATGCGAAGCACTTCAAAACTCTGGCCGAGTTTGAACGCCGTTTCCCGGAGGGGGCGCCGTCGTTGATTCAATGCGATCGCTTGGAAGTGTCCGGCGACTTGGCCTTTGAGAAAGGCGTCGTTTGCCGCGGTTCTGTGAGTTTCACCAACTCCGGCTCAGAACGCGTCGCCATACCGGCGGGCGAATACCGGGACGGGAGTTGGACTTTCTGACAATTTTGGCTGGCGCAGGAGCCAAGAGGAGAGCGATTCCAACCAATCATGAGAAAATTCCTCCAACCCTTCAAAACGGAGTTCTTCCCAAAACACTTCCCCACCGCTGGCTCAAACCTTTTTCCCGCAACGGCAAGGTGGAATGTTGCGCTTTTTTTGTACTTTTTCTGCGTATTTTGTCGTTTTCAACGATTTTTTCTTCCCTTTTTTCCTCTTTTTGTGATTTGGGGCTTGACGCGGGGCGGATGGAAGGTTATCCAAAAGCCAGATCGCATTGCGGATTGGGTTATCATTGCAGATTTTTTGGTTGCAGTTATATGGTTATATTTTAGTTATTTAGTTTTAGTTATTTAGTTATTTTTTTCGTTATGAAGATTCAAAAATATTTGAACGCTAGGAACCCGAAGTTGCCAAAATTCGGGCATCGGGCATCGGCAATCAGTCTGCTCTTGTAGCGGCGTTAGTGGTGTCGGCGCTCTCTTTGGTTGCTGTGGAGCAGAGCCAAGCGCAACTGATTCTCACTATCAATCCTCTCCAAGACGACACCAACACAACGCTTTGGACCTTCTCCGGCAGCTCCGCCGCCTCTCGATCCGGTAGCATCACTACAACGCAATCGAGCGCCAGAGCGGAAACATTCGGAACCATACTTCCCTACAACGCCCTCCTCGATCAAAACGGCAGACTTCCGCCAGGCGCACTTTTCACTTCATCGACCGCTTACACCACATCTTTCAATCATTCCCTAAGCGCCAACGCTGCCAGCCGACCGCAGGTCGCCACGCCATCCGGCACCCGAACCATTAGCCATATTTACCTGGAACAAGACTCAAACACGGACCTTATGGGCATTCGTGTAGGCGGCTCGGCGCTGAGTTATTCCACCAACGACGTTGTTTCATGGAGCGGGCAGGGCACCTTGTCTCAATCCATCACCAACTTTGTGGTCAACACGGCTGGCGAGTATTATTACAACTTCGCTGGCCCTTATTTTGCGGCGGAAAGCATTGTCGGCACGCCGAGTTCTAGCGGCTTTCGAGTAGTTATGTCCAGCACGCCAAGGGCTTTGGTTCCCGAACCAGAGGAATATGCGCTTGTCTTCGCTCTCTTTGCCTTAGCCTTTGTCTTCTTTCGCCATCGCCGGCGAATGCAAAAGAAACAACGCCAACCAGCCACCATCGCTTCGTAGTCTTCTCTTAGTTGGGCAGTTTAGGGTGGCCGACTTTCTGCTGGCGGCGGCCAGCGCTTGGCGATGATTGAGAAATGGCGGAAACTCTCTTTTTCCCACTCCCGTTTCTAAGAGAGTTTGGCCACGGGATTGTTGTTTCGTGATTTGCGGTTGAGCTAGCGGCTGTTGTCTGCCGACGGCGATGGGATGTTGACTTCGCTTCCCTCTATGTGAAGTGGAGTTTTTCATTCCATGCTGAATGGAGAATTGGGAATGACGAGTTGTTGGCAATAAGAGAGGCGAGGGGCAAATCAGCGACCAAGGATTCGTGAGCGGCGGCCAGCGCTTGGCGGTGATGGAGAAACAGCGGAAACGCTCGTTCTCTCACTCCCGTTTCCAAGAAAGTCAGTGGTTGGTGATTTTGCAACCTTTTGTAGGATTTTAAAAGTAGACTAACGACATCGACGAACGGGAGGAACGAGATGGGAGAAATGATGGCGTTCTAAGCTGGCGGAATGTATGTCCGTTGTCACTTCAACTGGACCTAATCAATAAGATAAGGCTCTTGAAATATTTGTGCTGAGAGGCGGAATGTTTGTCTGTTGTCATTTCCACCCATCGGCCGATTCGCTTCTGTTTTTAGGAAGAGGAGTTTTTTGGCAACAGCCGATGGTTCGTGCAAGTGGATAGCAGATGGATTGGAAAATTTTTGACTGGCAGGGAGTGGCTTGGGGACAACGCCGTGCAACTGGCGTCCCAAAGCGCAGTCAAAAAGCGAGGGATTTCAGCAAAGGACTTTGGCAGAGGGCAATGGGCGGCCGACCGGCAGAGAGTGGTTGCGGTTTTTTAGTTCTGAATTGGGAATTCTAAATGACGAAGATTCGGAAATTAGAATTCAGGTTTTGCGATGCCCGAAAGGTTGGGGGAAAGGATAATCGACGAGCAAGTGGGGGTGTAGGGCGCCGAAGCGATCCGAAACGATCCCGAATTGTGAATTCTGAATTCGCATTGGGGGAAAACGGTAGAAGCAAATTAGCAACAAGGGGTGGAGGTTTTGGCGGACGAGATTCTTTCCCGACGGGATTCGGCGTTCAGAGGTCGTAGAGTCCGGGGTCGCGGGCAAAGTTTTCTTCGCTTTCTGGGAAGCCTTCGGCGCCGGGATGCGGCAGTTCGTTGAAGAGTTCTCCCATATCTTCTTCAATTTTCTCTGGTTCTTCGCCCGATTCGAGGCGTTTGGCGACGGTTTCTATCTCGGCGGGGAACGCATTTTCAGGAAGGATTCGTTGCATTTTTCTCATCAAATGGGCGATATGTCGGGGATTGTTTTCGTCAAAACGGCTCGCGTCTCGTTCCAATTCTCCCATTGCCTGCATGATTTTGCGTTCGTTGCCTTCGGTAGGGTCTGCATTGGCTTTTGTTTTGGCGCCGGAGATTGCGGCAAAGGAAGAAATTTCTTTGATTAATTTTGGCTGGCCGCACTTTGGGCAATTGGGTTGCTGTTTGGGATTTATCCGTTTGGAAAGAAAGTTGAAAATGGTGCGGCACTGGGGACAGGCGTATTCGTAAATGGGCATATTCGTGTTTGGGGCGGAGAAAGGTTGCGGAGCGGTTTCGGATTTTTATGGGAAATTTAATTGGTTCTTTAATCTAATTTTGACGATTCATTCATGGTTTTCCGTTTCATGGATTCTTGAGCGGGCTGTGTGGATTCCTATTTTCCCGAGGGCCTTTAGTTTGCTTTGAGTTATTTCATGCGGTCGAAGGTTTGTTGGAGGATTTGCCAGTCTTTCAGGCCGCCGACTTTTCTTTTCGCCTGGGCAATAATTGCTGCTTCATTGGCGTTTTTGGTTGGGCGATTTTCCCGGTAGAAGATTCCAAAATAGCCGGGAAAGGGATCGTCCGCTAGGCGATAGGCCGCGTTTTCGTCCGCGGTGTCGTGGTCGGCGGGAACTTCTTTGAAGTCGCCGCCTTTGCGCGGGTTGGAGGCATCGAAGGCGCCGGGATAGAATTCGACGCATTCGCTGAGGCATTCAATGACGCTGAATCCGTCGTGATCCATCGCTTGGTCCATCATGCTGAGGAGGTGTTTGGGGTTTGTGCTGGTTGTTCTGGCGATGAAGCTGGCGCCGCTGGCTACTAATTGTTTCATTGGATTGATGGGTTGGTCTTTGGCGCCGGTAGTATCGGTTTTGCTTTTGAAGCCGATGGGGGAAGTGGGCGAGGTCTGTTTTTTGGTAAGGCCGTAGACGAAGTTGTCCATGATTACGTAGGTCATTTTGACGTTTTTGCGGGCGGTGTGGTTGACGTGGTTGCCGCCGATGGAAAAGGCGTCGCCATCGCCGCCAAAGACGAAAACGTGCAAGTCCGGGCGAGAAAGCGAGATGCCGGTCGCAAAGGGAAGCGCCCGGCCGTGAATGTAGTGCACTCCGTGCGCTTGGACGAAGTAGGGAAAGCGGCTGGAACAACCGATGCCGGCGACCGTGGTGATTTTTTCGTGCCAGATTTTTCTCTTTTCAATCAGTTTGAAGTAGAGGGCGAGGACGGAAAAATCGCCGCATCCGGGACACCAAGTAGGATGGTCGGCGGCGAGTTCCTTCTTTTTTAGCGGTTTTCGGTCGGCGTCCGCCAAGGGAGGAACCGCAATGGCGAAGTTTCCGGCTCGTTCAAGTATGGGGGGCGATTTTTCGCTCATGCTTCGGGGAAAGGTTGGGAGGCATTGGGTTGCTGTTTGAGCAAGAATGCCGTCCGACTTAAAATTTCTTTGACTTTGTAAGTGAGTCCGTCGGTTTTGGTGATGCTGCGGATTTTGGGATCGCAGTAGCGGGATCGCAGCAGAGTGGCCATTTGGCCGTACCCATAGAGTCCCTCGTCGTTCATCTCCACAACGAAGACGTGATTAAATCCGGAGAAGACGTCTTCCAGACCGGGGGGCAAGGGACTGATATGTCGGATATGGACGGAAGAAACGCTGTCGCCGGCTTTTCGCGCTCGGTCCACCGCCTCACAAATAGGCCCCATTGTGGATCCCCAACCAACTAGGAGAACGTTACCTTCCGGCGGCCCGTAAATTTTCGGTGTTGGCAAGGTGGCCGCCAAATCGCGCAGTTTGTTGCGACGTTTGGCCGTCATCTCCATGTGAATTTTGGGAGAAGCCGTCGGGTGTCCGGCTTCATCGTGTTCCAGTCCAGTGACGATGGGGTAAATGCCGCTGGCGACTCTGGTTCCCGGAGCCAAGTGCTGACGGGAGGCTCTTGGACGGGCGAGATTATACGGTTTATGCTCGGCCACGGCTTCAAGCGAAGGCGATATGTCCTGGCAAGTCTCGGCCAAATCGGGTTCGTCAAAGGCTTCAATTCGAGTGGCAACGGCCTGGTCGGTGAGGATGATTACTGGCAAGCTGTACGTCCGCGCGATATTGACCGCCTCGACGGCGGCGGCAAAGCAATCCTCGACGTTTTGAGGCGCCAAAACAACTCGCGGGGCGTCTCCGTGCCCGCCGTAGCAAGCGATGAATAGGTCTGATTGTTCAACGTTGGTCGGCATGCCGGTGGATGGGCCGCCGCGTTGGACGTCAACGACTATCACGGGCACCTCGGCCATAACGGCCCAGCCAATGGCTTCTGTTTTGAGCGAAATTCCCGGACCGCTAGAACCGGTCACGGCCACTCGTCCCCCGTAACTGGCGCCGAGAGCGGCGGAAATGGAGGCAATTTCGTCCTCACACTGCACAAAAGTGCCTCCATACTTTGGCAACTCGCGCCGGAGAATCTCCATGACGTCGGACCACGGGGTGATGGGGTAGCCGGCGCCAAAACGAATACCGGCGGCAATCAAGCCGTAGGCCAATGCCTCGTTGCCAGTCATCACCAGTTGATCACGAGTTCGTTCTTCGCCCTCGCGGAACCGGTAAGTGTCCAGAATGTTGCCGATCTCGTATCGGTAGCCGGCTTGAAAGGCACTAAGCGCGTTGGCAGTGACGTTTTCCGGTTTGCCCCGAAAACGTTCCCGAATCAAGTCTTCCAGCTTCGCCACGTTCAGACCGAAGGTTTTGGCAATCAGACCGAGCGCGTAAATGTTCTTTCCTTTGTCTCGGGCGGTGCCTCCAATGGCCTCGATGGTCAGGCTGGTGATAGCGACGCCGACGTGGCGGTATCGCTCCCGCCATTCCTCGCGCGGCGCAACATGGTCTGAATCGTAAAGAACCACGCCTCCCTCTCTCAAAGAATCCACGTGCCTTTCATACGAATGCTGATAAAAAGCCAGAAGCAGATCCGCCTCGTCGCCCGCGGTGAGAACCTCCCCAGAACCAATGCGAACCTGAAAAATGGACGGCCCGCCGGAAATCGTGGACGGAATCGTCATGAACGTCATCACGTCCTGCTCGCTCCGCCCGGCCAATCGAGACAAAAATCCGCCGATGGATTGTATCCCATCTTGAGAGTTACCCGCGATCCGAATAACCGCTTCGGAAATATGCGAAACACGGGAAGAACCGCCGGACGCCTTGGCAGCCAAAATAGAGTCACTCATTCGAAATCACAGCCCTTCAAAATATTTTAACGGAATCTATCCGCAAACCCAAAATAAAGACAAGTTTCAAATTCTGTCCAATTAATTCTTCGAATTCCGCCGAGATTCTCGAAAAAAATCAAGATGGTCCGGGCACGTATTGGGGGCTAATGGAGCATTTCGCAGATGATTGCGAGTGCGATGAGCCGGATGAATATAAGGTTCTGGTTGTTCTGGCGGGAGAAGGTTCGGGGCCAAAATAGCCTGTCCCGCGCCAGACCGGCCGCTCGGCTGGGTTGCGTTTCTGCTATCGCTCTCCAGCCGGGTTTCCTTTCCGGGAAGGAGAGCCGGCTGTTTTGGGGCGGCGGCCCTGCGGGCTTTCTTCTGAGGGTTGGGGCTGCTTGCTCTCGGTTCTCCTCGCCTTCATCCGCTCGCTCCATGCGCCAGGGCGCTTGGCTCGGTCGGAATTCTTCTTGGTCGCCAGCAGAGGAAGCGGGGCAGTCCCGCTGCTGCTGCTGCTGCGGAGCTGTCTGCGGGATGGCGGGCGGTTGCTGCTGCGGGCGCCGATTCCATTGGGGGAGAGGAGGAGCCTTTATGCGAGAGGGCAGTCCCTAGCCTGCTTCTCTGGCCGAGCGTCCCGGAGCGGCTTTCCCGGTTCCCCACCCTTAGGGGAGGAGTCCCTTCTTGGTCTAAGGGTTCTTGTGCCGGTCCATAGTATTCCCTTGGTCGAAGTGAGGGGGCAAGCGTTTCCCTCAGCAACCTTGCTCCGGTATTTATGGAGCAGAGGGCAAGGAGCCTTAGCCGGTTGGCAACCAGCCTCGTCCCGGGTTGCGCCAGCAAATAGGGCGCCCTTAGTTAGATCTGGCTCTGCGAGGAACAGCATAAATTCCCAACCACCCACCCCCAAGCCAAAACTCGGAGGCTCGCAACCAAAGCTGAACTTAACCGACAGGTCTGACCTCCATCAATCTTTCTATTAGCGAAAAATAATGAATGAAGAAAGCGCCTAATAAAGCAGTTGCTTGTTTATACCGCAATTACCTCCTAGAACCAGTTCTTTCACTTTTCTAAAAAGACCAACCCAGCATTCAGGCCTACTTTTCCGTTGCCACGAATATCTGTGTCCATCTTCTTCCACTCTCCAATAGTCCGGTCTTGCTCGGCCATTTTTTGGCGTCGGTTTCTCTTCCTTGACGCCTCCCCAACTCGCCAACGATCCTGGATTGCCCGGAGTTCGCCGAGCTTGATTTTCTCGGTTGCTTCCATGGGAGACCAATGCTGCGGCCGCGCCATTATCGTCTGCTGAAAAGGTAGATGAAAACGAATACGAGCAACATCACAATAAAGAAGAGCGCTATCCCCAACGCCCCCGACTCTCTTTTTTTCTTCCGGGATGGCTTTCATGCTCTCGCGTCTTTCTTTTTTGGTTGAGTCAAGTCGCTCCCTCCTTCCAAGCCAATCGGCCAATCTATTTCCCTCCTAACTAGGATGGAAGGAGGCCGCGCCTCAGTTTGCCTCCCCCCAGCCGGAGCGCGCTGCTCTATAATTTAGTTCTTCCTTGACCTTAGCCGGCGCGCCGATGCTTTCGTCCAGGCGAGACCGATGAGAGCCAGTCCCGCCGTGTAGCATGAGCATGCGCCATAGCTGGCTGACACCCCGACGTCCAAAGGGGCCTCCCTCCCCCCTTCTTAGCCGCTGCCCCTTTCTCATTATACTCCTGCCCAATCGCATGGAGCTCTGACCGGTGAATGTCAAAAGACAACGCAATATCACAAGGATCTAGATGCACTTTTCTCAAAAAAGTTGTTCACAGACTACTGACGGCTTATTTACATCCAGATTTAGTGTGAACACGCCCTAGGTTGTCTTCGCAGGAAGAGGTGTAGAAAGAAGTGTTTTTCACCGTTGTTTATTTGTTGGCGGATTGGATGTTTTTTTGTGGATGGGAGGATTGCGCAAGATTGAGAAAACAAGCGTTTCGATTTTTCGGTTATTGACTGCAAGTGCAAGGATTGGCCGACGGCAAGTGGCGGAACGCCGGCTAACCGGCGGCGAACAAGGCTATCGATCTCGTAGAGGACTGGTTTTGCTTGTTTTGTGGATACGCTGCTGCGCCGGTTATGAAGTTCGCAGACTGTTCATTTCGGGGAGAATGGTTATGGCGGGGGGAAGGGATTTTGCTGTGTTTTCTCGCGCTTTGGGAAGTTCGAAGTCGGCGCTTTCTTGGCTTTTTTGGTTTTGTTGGGTTCACTTTCCATTTTGATGTTCTGGGTTGGCGGGAGCAGTCTCTAAACGGCTCGACAGTCCGGCGGTCTGTTCTTTTCGCCGGCCAACGCGTTCCGACTTCGCATTGAATGCAACTTAAATTGGACACGGGGCAACAACATCGCGCTAATGCGTTCTTTTGCAAAAGACCGAACCGCGCTGAGACGGACGGTTTTCTCTTTTCCTTCTCTTTTCCAGTAGCTGACGGCGTCGGGGCGTTATTCCTTGACCAAAGGGAGGCGGATGGCTTATAGTGCCGATTTATTAAGTGGCATTCATGTTGACTCAGCTGAAAGGCCTGTTCTCGAACGACATCGGGATTGATCTTGGAACGGCGAACTCGTTGGTTTTCGTTCGCGATCAGGGCATTGTGCTTCGCGAGCCTTCCGTGGTGGCGATTCAAGCGGGGACGACGAATGTGTTGGCCGTGGGGAACGAGGCGAAGAAGATGTTGGGGCGGACGCCGAGCAACATCCTGGCCATTCGCCCGATGAAGGATGGGGTGATTGCCGATTTCGAGATCACGGAGTCCATGCTGCGGCACTTTATTCAAAAAGTTCATTTTCGGAAGTTGATTGCGCCGCGCGTGGTGGTGGCCGTGCCTTCGGGCATTACCGAGGTGGAGAAGAGGGCGGTAAAGGATTCGGCCTCTCACGCGGGCGCTAGAGAGGTTTATTTGATTGAGCAGCCGATGGCCTCGGCCATCGGCGTGGGGTTGCCGGTTCACGAGCCGGCGGGGAACATGATCGTGGATGTTGGGGGTGGGACTTGCGAAATTGCCATCATTTCCCTCGCCGGAATTGTCTTTGCCCGAAGTCTTCGGGTCGGCGGGGATGAGTTTGACGAGACCATTGTAGCCCACATGAAGCGCGCCTACAATCTGATGATTGGGGAACGCACTGCGGAAGAAATAAAAATCCGCATAGGTTCGGCCTTTCCTATGGATGAGGAACTGAGCATGGAAGTCAAAGGGCGCGACCTGAGTTCTGGGTTGCCCAAGACGTTGACCATATGTTCGGAGGAAATTCGGGAAGCGTTGAAGGAACCATTGGCGAGTATTTTGGAATCCATTCGCATCACTTTGGAGCGTTGTCCGCCGGAGTTGGCTTCTGACTTGGTGGACCGCGGCATTGTCGTCGCCGGGGGCGGCGCCTTGCTGCAAGGCATTGACCGTTTAGTGGCGGATGAAACAGGACTGCCGGTGCACATCGGGGATGATCCGCTGACTGCGGTAGCCGAAGGCACGGGCCGCGTCCTTCAAGAATTACAATTTCTCAAACGAGTGGCTTCTTCCAGTCGAACTTAATCGTGCGTTCCCTCCGGATGAATGCGCTGTTTCGAAAACGCAGTGTGAACAAAACGGAGAAAGAATGTTGCGTCGACCAAAAGTCGTATTGATTGCGGCCGTCGCGGGGCTGGGGCTGATATTGTTGGCCTTAGTACCGTCGCGGCTGAACGACCAGTTAAAGCGGTTGATCGGGTTTGTCTACCTGCCCTTTGCCGGCGCGGCGGATGGCGCCGAGCAGTTGTCCCGTCGAGCCCGCGCGTTGACTCCTCGAACGCTTCTTCTGGAAGAAATTGACCAACTGCGGCGCGAGAACCGCCGATGCCGATTGCAGTCGTTTCAGACAGAGCAGGCGCTTCGAGAGAATGCCCGTTTGCGGGCTTTGGTTCAGTGGAAGTCTCGGCAAGCTTGGAACTTGCGCTTCGCCCGGGTGATTGTCGAGGACCCCGCAAATTGGTGGCGCAGCATCCATCTGGACGCCGGAGAGAAGCAGGGCGTTTCGGTGGATGATCCGGTGTTGACGGATCAAGGCTTGGTCGGAAAGGTCGTTTCGGTTTCGAAAAATCGCTCTCGGGTGGCTCTTTTGGGCGCTCCCAACTGTCAGGCGGCGGCCGTGATTCTCCAGTCAAAGTCTCGAGGCACTATCGCGGCCAGTCCCCGCGGAGGAATCATCGACCGCCAAATTGTCGCGCTGGAGCATTTGCCGAACGACACGCCTTTGGAGTCCGGGCTGGAAGTGGAAACCAGCGGCGCGGGAGACGTTTTTCCGGAGGGAATTCCGATTGGCCGGCTTATTGACAGCCAATCGTCTGAGTTTGACTTGTATTCCCGAGCGCGGGTTCGTTTGTGGGTGGATTTGGACCGCTTGAAGGAGGTTTGGGTGATCGTCGACGAGCGCGGCGAAGAGCGGGAGGAAAGGCCCTGAACCGAATCAACTTCATTCTGTTGCTGGCGCTGGCAGCGTTGCTGGCCTTTGTCGAGGGACGCGGCTGGACGCGGGAAGGCTTTTGGGGAACTCGGATCGACGCGCTTCCCGTGCTGGTCGTTTATGCGTCCTTGCGCGGGGACTTCCTCCAAGCCGTTGGCGCGGCGGTGTTTGCCGGGCTTTTGTTCGACTCTTTGTCCGTCAGTCCGCTGGGGACGAGCCTGCTGTCTTTGATGCTGGCCGCGCTATTGGTGATTCGGCTTCGGGGCGTCGTTCTTCGGGATCAAGCGCTTGCCCAAGCGGCGCTGGGCGGGATGGTGTCTGTGCTTCATCCGGCGGTTCACTTGGGCGTTTTATGGATTTTCGGCCTCCGTCCGCCGATTGGGTGGGAAACTTTGGCGCACGTCGGCGTTTTGGGACTTTGCGGCGCGGTGTTCACGCCATTGTGTTTTTTGTTGTTGGATCACTTGGAGACGGCGTTGACTTACGAGAGGAAACCGTTTTCGAGGTTTCGGTCGGAAGTGGAAATCAAAAGGGGGCGGGGCTAGAGGCGATGTATTTTGTGGAGAAATCAACGGGTTATGACGCCAGAATGTGCTGGCTGGCCGGCCTCTTCGCCGCCGGTTTTCTGATTTTGCTGGCCGGCCTTTGGTATGTGCAGGTGGTTTCCTTTGAGAAGTACGAGCGCTTTCGGGAAGTGCAGTCTTACCGGAGAATCCGGGAGCCTGCCATTCGGGGCAAAATTCTGGACCGAAACGGCGAGCTGTTGGCGGATAATCAAGCAAACTACGGCATCGTTCTTTATTTGGAGGAGCTGCGCCCGTTGTTCCAAGAGACCTACAAGGAAGCGCGGGCGAAAAGGGCTTATACGAAGGCGCAGCTGGGCGAGTTGCAGTTGCTCTGCCGCTACTTAGTTGTCAGCAACGTATGGTCTCAAGTGGCGTCACTGGTAGACTGCCCCGCGGAACTGGATCGGCAAAAGTTCGAGCGCCACTACGCGCAGAAGCTCTATGTGCCGTTCCCTCTCCTCCGCAACTTGAATCACAATCAAGTGGCCCGATTTGTCGAGGGAGGATCCCGCATTCCGGGCGTGGAACTCGAATATTTGTCGCTGAGGCGTTATCCCATGAAGACTTTGGCGGCCCACTTAATTGGCTACTTGGGGCGGGCAACCGCCCGGGAAACGGAGGAAGGGTTCAAATGCAACTACCATCGGCCGGACTATCGGGGAAGAAAGGGGATTGAACTGATCTATGACGAGGCGTTGCGGGGCAAGCCGGGCGTGAAGTCCGTGCTTATCAACAACCTGATGTATCGACAGCCGGAGGAAGTCCATTGGTTGTTGCCCGCAGTTCCCGGCGACAATCTTTATTTGACTTTGGACAGCCGGATTCAACAGCGGGCAGAGGCCGCCTTGCAAAGCGCGGGGCCGAACACTATGGGGGCGGTCGTGGTTATGGACGTGCGAAACGGCGACGTGCTGGCCATGGCATCGGCACCTACTTACGATCCCAACGAGTTCATTGGCCGTTTGTCGGCCGCCCGCTGGGAAAAGTTGAACGACAAAACCCTGCGTCCCCTGTTGAATCGCGCTTCTTACGGCATCTACTCTCCGGGATCCGTCTTCAAAATCGTCGTGTCCTTGGCGCTTTTGGAAGAGGGAGGATTAGACCCGGAGCAACCTTATCAAAGCTTGGGCTACATTCGGGTCGGGGAACGTTTGATCGACGACACCGCCGGCGCGGGAGAGTTCGACTTCAAGCGGGCTCTGGCCAAATCCAGCAATCCGTATTTTATCCATCACGGCCTAAAAATCGGGATCGAGCCGTTAATCCGCTGGGGAAACCAATTTTTCCTCGGCCAATCGACGGGGCTTTTGCCCTATCAAGAACTGTCGGGGAACTTTCCCTCTCTGGAAGAAGTTCGGAAGGGCTGGCATCCGGGAGAAACGGCTAATCTTTGCCTCGGGCAGGGCGCGGTTACGGTAACGCCCTTGCAAATGGCGGTCGTGATCTCTGCGGTAGCCAACGGAGGAACGGTTTACAAACCCAGAATCGCCGACCGCTTGGAGCCGCAGGTCGACGGCCAAAAATCTGGCTACGTCTTTCCGCAGAGAGTGGTTCGCGGCCGTTTGTCTGCCTCGTCCCAAGTTTTCGAGACCGTTCGCAAGGCGATGCGGGCCGAAGTGGAAGACCCCGAAGGAACCGGGACCAAGGCGCAAGTCGACGGATTCCCCATTGGCGGCAAAACGGGAACCGCAGAAACCAACAAGCGCGTTGACGGCCGGAGAATCAAGGACACTTGGTTTGTGTCCTTTGCGCCGGTGGACAATCCGCGCTACGCCGTGGTGGTGCTGATTGTGGGAGGCAGGTCCGGAGGGGACAGCTGCGCTCCGGTTGCTCGAAGGATTTACCAATTTCTAAAAGACCTCCAATGGAGCGGCGATCCTGCGCCGCCGGCGCCGTTCCTTGAGTCCTCTGCGGCTGGTCGGCGGGATCGGGGCTTTGATTCGCTTTGTTTCGTCCAGTGAAGTCTGCAACGAAAGTTTGGCCAAAGATAGAGTGGGGCATGCTGATAGCGGCCTTCGGGCTTGTGCTGATCGGCGCCGCGTTCGTTTACAGCGCGACTTCCGGCCGTCTGGTAGCGGATTCGTTGGCTTGGTATCAGGAGCGCTTTGTCAAGCAGCTCTTTGCCGCCGGGCTGGGGGTAGTCTGCGCGGCGGCGCTTTGCTTGGTGGATTATCGGCTGATTGCCCGGTGGTCTTTGGTGCTGTATTGGATTGCCGTCGGCTTTTTGCTGTTGGTTTTCTTTATGGAGCCGGTCGCCGGTGTTCGTCGCTGGATTCCCCTTGGAGTTTTCCATTTTCAGCCCTCGGAGTTCGCCAAGTTGGCGCTCATTTGTTTGCTGGCGAACTTTCTGAGCCGGCCGCTGGACGAGCTTCGTTTGCCGGCCGTCTTTGCCAAGGCCTTGGCAATGACTTTTCTTCCTTTTGCGTTGATCTTGCTGGAGCCGGATCTGGGCTCGGCAATTGTGCTTTTGCCCATTGGGTTCGCGATGATGTTTGTGTCCGGAATCCCTTGGGACTATTTGTTGCGGGTTGTCGGCGCCGGCGCGGCGGCTTCGGGATTGACGGTCGCCGTTGCTCTCTTTGCCCCCAAAAGCCTTCAGGTTATTCAATTGGAGGAATACCAGAAAAACCGGCTGCGAGTGTACTTCGGGCTTCCCTTTGCGCCTTCTGGCGCCGCCGAGGAGGAAAAGAGGCAAGCAGAGCGGGAGCGAAGAAAGTATTCGTACAATATCGAGCAAGCGCTGATTTCCGTCGGCTCAGGCGGGTTGACGGGCAAAGGTTGGCGCCAAGGGACGCAGAACGCTTTGGGTTATTTGCCCCGAGGCGTCGCTCACAACGACTTCATTTTCTCCGTGATTGCCGAGGAGAAAGGATTTGCGGGCAGCGTCGGCGTCCTCGCCCTTTACGGGCTTTTAATCCTCGGAGGGTTGCGCGTGGCCGCCACCGCGCGGGACCGATTGGGAAAGACCATGGCGGTCGGAGTGGCAACGCTCTGGTTTAGCCATGTGTTTATCAACATCGGCATGAACATTCGAATTGTGCCCGTGACAGGACTTCCGCTGCCTCTTCTTAGTGACGGAGGCTCGTCGGTTTTGTGTTTTCTCCTGTCCATCGGGCTTTTGGAAAACATTTACATCCATCGCAGAAGCTATTGAGCAAAGTCTTTATGAATAAACGAAAACTTTCCACCAAACGACGCGGCAGCATGCGCTTTCGCCCCAGCGGAGGCTTGGGCAAACAGAAGAAACAGCGGCCGCACCAAGCCGCCGCGCAAGCCCGGGCGATTGCCGTCGGAAAAGCGGAGCCCAATGACGACCCCGTATTTGATCAGAGCCGTCACGCCCGTGAGATCCAACGGGCGGAAAATATCGCGGCGGGAATGCCGCTCGACGCGGCTGACGCCGGTTCTCAAAAACAAGATTCGAAAACCTTCGCCGGCAAGGAAGCCAAAAAGAGGATTCGAAAGAAGCGCAACCGCCCCCCCCGGCCAAAAAACCGCAAGGAGGCCAAAGAGGAAGCGCCCTTTGCTCCCGTGCCGATTCAGGAAGAACGGCCCAAGGGAATCGTCGGTTCGTTGCGAGCGGCGGCGGACACCGTGATCTCCAAAGTAAAAGAAATCATCCGTCCGGAATCGCGCACCCACAAAGAGCTGATCATCAACTCGGAGTCTTTGGAAACGCGGGTGGCAATTCTCGTGGAAGGCCGGCTTGAGGACTTTAACATCGAAAGAACCCACGACGAACGTCTGGTGGGAAGCATCTACAAAGGACGAGTCAAAAACCTCGAAGACGGTTTGAACGCGGCCTTTGTGGACATCGGTCTCGGCAAAAAAAACGCCTTCCTGCACTATTGGGACATTGTGCCCAGCCATTTTGACAGCAGCGTGGAGATTGTCGATCGCGGCGCCAAAAAACAGCTGCCGCCCAAAATCGCTCCCGAAGACATTTCCCGGCTCTATCCCGTTGGAAAAGAAATCGTGGTGCAAGCCACCAAAGCGGCGATTGGAACCAAAGGCCCCCGCGTGACCACGAATCTCGCCCTTCCGGGACGCTACCTCGTCCTCCTGCCTCAATCCGACCAAAGCGGCGTCTCCGGCAAAATCGAATCGCGCGAAGAACGGCAGAGACTCAAACGAATTGTGAAAAAACTCACCTTGCCCGAAGGAATGGGCGTAATCATCCGCACCGCAGGGCAAGGGCAGAAAACGCGCTACTTCGTGCGCGACCTAGCCATCCTCTTAGAAGAATGGAATCAAATTCAAGAAGCCATCAACGCGCAACCCGCTCCAAAGCGCGTGTACCAAGAGCCAGACCTTGTGGAACGAACCATTCGGGACTTTCTCACCGAAGACTTTGAGCGAATCGTAGTCGACACCTCCGCCGAATACGAGCGGATTCGGAGCAAGATCGGAAGAATATCCGAGCGAGCCGCCGGCAAAGTCAAACTCTATCGAGAATCCCGCCCGATTTTTGACCGCTTCGGAATCTCGCGACAAATCCAAAGCGCCTATTCCCGCAAGGTGGATCTAAAAAGCGGCGGCTACATCGTCATCGACGAAACCGAGGCGCTGGTCGCCGTCGACGTGAACACCGGCCGCCACAAAAGCTCCGCCGAAGATTCCGAATCAACCATCTACAAAGTGAACCTAGAAGCCGCCGAAGAAATTTGCCGGCAACTGCGGCTCCGAAACATGGGCGGGCTTATCATCCTGGACTTCATCGACATGCAGTCCAGAAAAGAACAACAAAGCATTTATCATCGGGTCAAAGAATGCCTCCAAAAAGACAAGGCCAAAACGTACGTCCTGCCCATCTCCCGGCTTGGCCTGATGGAAATGACCCGGCAGCGAATCACCGAGAGCATGAAAGCGACCGCCTACGACGACTGCCCCTACTGCCTCGGACGAGGGCATGTGAAAAGCCCCTTGACCATGAGCGTCGAAATCCAGCGAAAAGTGAGCGCCATCCTCAAACGACGCCGACACGACGCATCCGACTACCAGTTAACAATCGTTGTCAACCCAACCGTCTATCACCGCCTGCTCAACGAAGACGAAAAATTCATCGTCAACCTCGAAAAACAATACTTCGGCAAACTCCTGTTCCGCTCCAACCCCGACCTCCACGCCGAAGAATTCAAAATTCTGGATGGCAAAACCGACAACGAACTAGCCGCTCCCAAACCAATCAGCCGCAAACATGCCCGATAAAGCCTTAGCCCGCCGCGGCCGCCCTTTTCTCGGCTTTGGCCGCGACCGCAAGAAGTCACGGCAACAGAAAAAGGAAGGAGCTGGCGACCAAGAGACCGTGAACCAGCCAAAGCAAACCCACAGCCTCGCGCTCGGTGAATCCTCTCTTGACCAATTGATGCGCCAAATGATTGGTGTCGCCGATGTGCACCGGCTTCTGGTGCCGCAACCGGTAAAACACCACCCAGCTCAAATCCAGCAACACAACGCCCATGATGAGCAAAGGCACGAGAAAGATAGCTTTCTCTTGCGGCGGAATCCAGCCCTCTCGAACATCGAAAAAAGACAGAATAGCCAACACCGCAACCAAATATCCCGTCAAATGGCTTCCCGAATCCCCCAAAAAAGCCTTCGCCTTGGGAAAATTAAACGGAAGGAAACCAATCAAAGCGCCGGCCACCAGAAAACTAAAAGACGCGATCCGATATTGTTCCGAAATCACCGAGTAAATTGTTATCGCCACCGTGCTGATAACGGCAAGCCCCGCGCAGAGCCCGTTCATCCCGTCGGAAAAGTTAAACGCGTTGATCAACATCAATATCCATAGAAGAGTAACCGCATAGTTCACCGGATCCAAAGCGAAGAACTCGATTTGCGTTCCCGTGGCGGCGGTAATCGTTGCGACCAGCAATTGCGCCCCGAATTTCACCCCGGCCGAGAGATCCTTAAAATCATCCACAATCCCCAACACCAGCATCGCCAACACGCCGCTCACAATCGCCAGCACCTGAATGGTGTGCCGCTTCAATTGAGAAACCGAAAACGCCATAAACGAATCCTCCAAAAACGAAAACTCGCTGAGGCAAATAGCGATCAACAGCGGCAGCAAAATCCCCGTGCCGATAATCAATCCCCCGGACAAGGGAACTGAGCCGGTGTGAATCTTCCTCGGACCCGGATGATCCAACAAATTCCACTTCCTCGCCCGCTCCGTCCAGAAGTAAAAACTTCCCGCACTTGAGACCACGGCGCTGGCAAAAAAGACCAAATAAGGCCACGTCTTAAAAAGCACTTCCATACCGGCTCGCCGTTCAAAGACAGTTTAAACACTCGCAAAAGAGAAGTACCCCCCCCCCCCCCCCCCGCGCGAATCGATTGGCGAAAAGATTGCCGCCAGAACAGAATTCTTTTCCCTTCCTCCAAAGGCCGTCCAACAGCCCGCAACCATTTTTCCTCCACATCATAAGCCATAAGATTTCTCATTATGCTGCCTCCACAACCATCCCGGCAGGACGCGACGGTTTTTATCACTTCTTAAACTTTCCTTGGACAAAAAGCAAGTTTGATTGTCGATTGCGTTCAAAAAAAATGAAACGTTTCCTCTTTGCTTTTTGCGTCAGAAAAAAAGAGAATTGGTCGGAAAAATCCAATGAAAAAGAGCGAGAAGCCAAGACACTTTGCCAGCGACAACTGCGCGGGCGTTTGTCCCGAAGCATGGGACGCCTTGGAAGCGGCCAACGCCGGCCACGCCGCAGGCTACGGCGACGACGAATGGACGCGCCAAGCGGCCGACAAAATTCGCGAAGTCTTCGAAACCCACTGCGAAGTCTTCTTTGTCTTCAACGGAACGGCGGCCAACTCGCTGGCCCTCGCCTCGCTGTGCCAATCCTACCACAGCATCCTCTGCCACGAATACGCCCACGTGGAGCGCGACGAATGCGGCGCCCCCGAATTTTTTTCCAATGGAACCAAAGTTCTCCTGCTGCCGGGAGACAACGGCAAAATCTGCCCCGCCGCCATCGAAGAATGCGTAAAAAGAAGAACCGACATCCACTATCCAAAACCAAAAGCGGTCAGCGTCACTCAATCCACCGAGTTGGGAACGGTCTACTCCGCAGACGAACTGCAAGCCATCGGGGAACAAGCCAAACGCTGGGAACTCAAACTTCACATGGACGGCGCCCGCTTTGCCAACGCCGTCGCCGCCCTCAACGCCGCGCCCAAAGAAATCACTTGGCAGGCCGGCGTCGACGTCCTCTGCTTTGGCGGCACCAAAAACGGAACGCTTGTCGGCGATGCCGTGGTGTTTTTCGACCGCAAACTGGCCGCCGAATTTGACTATCGTTGCAAACAAGCCGGCCAACTCGCCTCCAAAATGCGTTACCTAGCCGCGCCTTGGGTCGGAATGCTCCAAAACGGAGTTTGGCTAAAACACGCCGGCCGCGCCAACGCAAGAGCCCAACAACTGCGCGACGGCCTTTGCCAACTGCCCAGATTAAAAATCCTCTTTCCCACGCAGTCCAACGCCGTCTTCGTCGAAATGCCGCAACCCGCCATCCACGCACTCCGTCAAAAAGGATGGCAATTCTACACCTTCGTCGGCCAAGGAGGATGCCGCTTGATGTGCTCCTGGGACACCACCGAAGAGGACGTCCAAAACTTCCTCCAAGACTTAAACGACTTCCTGAGCTCGCCAAAACAAGGGGAACAACAAAAAAAATGACGAGTTGGCTGTGTATGCACTCTTTACTCTATCCGATTGTGGCGCCGCCCTTGCGGTTGCGGCCAACCAATCCGCCAAACCCAACCATCGCCAACTCCTCCGTCAACCCTTTCTCTGCCCTAGCCCCTTCTGTCCTCATCAAACAACTTTCTCAACTTTTCATAAATAACAACAAACAACCGAAACAAAAGATCCCATCAACAAGAACGGCAAAACCGCAAAGCCCCAAACGATAAAAGAAATCAAACCAACGGCGACGGAAAGATCGAAACATTGCGGAAAGATTTGAAAACTTTGAAAGGAAAAATTGCCTTCTCCACATCACGAAACTCTGCGAATAAAAGAAAACCACTCGATTCCTTTCGTCCCCGCTTGATTATGGCAAACAGCAAGCCGGAAAAAAGCCCAGAAAAACTCCCTTTTCCCTTGAAACTTGGAACGCAGAAAGAAGAAACTTGCCCTTCGCCGCTGTCGCGCCAACACGAAGGCAACCTCAACAACAACCTCGCCCAACTCCTGGACGCAATGTTCTTCCAATCCCAAGTCCAACCCCGAAAACACCGACGCCAGCGCCAAAAAAAACCAACAAAAGACCTGACATCTCCATCATTGTCAAAGTCCGCTCGCCCATTGTCATCGAAGCCGAATACGATCCTGCGCTCAAAGCCGAAGAAGAAGCCTAAGACTATTTCAAAACGTCTTATCTCAACCACCAAAGCCGACCTGACGAATCTGTCATCGCCTTGATCCTATCCGCAAGAACTCCGCAAAAACAACCAATCTCAAAATAGAACTCGCTAAAACCCGCCTGCGCTGCCGCATTTTTTTACGCCAACAACGACCGCTTCCCCGAACACGGCTGGCTGGAAGGTTTGGTCCACGATCTCGCCGATCTCATCCATCTAGTTGCCAGTTGCCGTCCCCAGAAGCGCCTTTGACCGCGCCGCCAACACCTTGACCGCCGGTATCAACAGTACCATCATCTTCCAAGAGCGTCTTGCGAGAATTCACAACAACATCCTCCCCTTAAATTTGACTTCGGCAAAGACATCCCTAACCCGCAACCCAAAATCATTGACGCTTGGAATCAAATCCTCACTATCAACTACTGGATCATCCTCGCCATCGGCAACAGCTTCCAGAATTTTGCGTTCTTTGGCAAACATATCTGAATATCAATTCGACTAGGGCGTGTTCTTGTCTGCTTTCCGCTTCCTTTTTCAATGGATGCTAACTGCTCTAATTCCACCTAACCGCTATAAGGGCGATTGCCAGAACGCGTGGGAGAGAAGCGCCCCGACAAACAATCCGAGACCAAATCCCGGCAACCTTCTTCCCTCCAGATAAGATGTTGCCCCCATTCCTCAATCCTCGCCACCATTCCTTGGAAAAGGCCCATGATACCAATGGGTTGAAAAGACCGCTTTCTTCCCTAGGCCTCCTTCTGCATCTCCTTGAATCAACATCTGCTTCACTGCCCCCAAGGAGAAAATCCGCCCCTTTTACTCTTACCTTAGGAGCTGCAGGGCAGAAACAGCCGCCCGGCAGCCTTCAGATGTCTTCGAGGGCCGCCCCCAAAGCAATCCTTCCCCTTCGTTCGCCACTTGCCCTCTCCCTCCCGTATTCGCCCAAACCAAGCATCGTTCTAAATCAGAAGAACGCCCGCCTCGAACCTTCTAAATCTATTTATTCTTTACCCTGCTCAACCGCCGCTTGTCAGGATTATGGCTCCTTCCAATCTTGTCAACAGAATGACCAGTTCCCTAGAAACATTGCGGCCAATCCCAAACTACTCGGCGCCCGCATAATCTCCAAAAGCATGGCCGGCAAGTTCCCCGCAAGCGAAGAAGAAGACGCTCCAGCCTCCAACCTCAAGTATAGCGCAACCAGCGCTCCTTGGGGCGGCGAGCGTGGCGTGAATATGTTCGAGTTGTATTTGGGCAAGCAAGTTCTCTCCTCCTTGAGAATATAACCATATCATCTCTCCCATATGCATGAATGCGGATTAGTGATCTGCGAGTTGTTCCCAGCTCCGCTAACAACAGTCTCAACAGATTGTGGAATTGAGATCGGAAGAAAGATGATCCTGGCACGCTGTGGGTACCATTCCAGATACAACCGGAAGAGTGGTGTCGTGGAAGCCCAAATTCGTGGAAATCTATAACTTGATTTCTCTCGCGTCTCTTGTTGAATTTTTCGCATTTTGGAAGTGTGCTTGCGGTTTTTTGTCGGGGAGATTTTGGCTTATTTTTCCTTTACTGGGGCAACTCGAACATGTTTTCGCTGGAACTGATTTTATCTATTGGGGTGAGGTGAAGAATGGGGGCGAAGAGACGGTTTATTGTTGCGGATGATTTTTACGAGAGTGTCGTGTCTGAAACCGCCGCTGGAGAGAGATTGTAGATCCAGGGGATGTTGGGGCTATTATTTTGGCAAGCGTTTGCGATAGGGCGAAACACCGGATCATTGTGTTGGATTGATGGAATTTTGACGGTTTTGGTTGCGGAGCGATTCTTTGAATTACCCGGCAAGGTATTTCTATTTTGGTGGAGAAGTGAATATGTCGTTAGCGGGTTATTTTATCGAGGCGGGAGGTGGAAAGCGGGAATCTTGCAGGGAGGAAGAAGGCGGGCGGGAAGAAGTTCAAAGGTTGATGGAAAGGTTGCGGCAGCATCCGGAGACCAGAGTTCCCAAAGAGGGCATTCAGAATTGGAATTCGAAGAAAGAAAAGAAAAAGGAAAGAGATCTCTATTTTTCTTTGCGGTTGTGTTTAAGGGGTTGGATTTGCTTAACGCTTGTATTTATGGTTTGGCTAGTTTGACGAAAATGATGTCCGCGGGGCGGTTTTTTGGAAGGGTTTGCAAAAATGCCGCATGCAGATTTCCGTGAATTCGAGGAAGCGCAAGGGAGCGATTTTTGCAAAGTGTTGCGGGTGAGGGCTAACCGAGGCGATAAACGATGCGGGCTTTGTTGAGGTCGTAAGGCGACATTTCGATTTTGACGCGGTCTCCGATGGTCAATCGGATGAATCGCTTCCTCATCTTGCCGGAAATGTGCGCAAGCACCACGTGGCCGTTGTCCAATTCGACGCGGAACATGGTTCCTGCCAAGACTGCTTTGACTTTTCCTTCCAGTTCGATGTGATCTTCCATCCGCTATTCGTAAAATCCGTTCTTCTTGCAACTTTTTGAACAGAGAGGAAAGAGTGGTTTATTTTTTTGAAGAAATCAAGCGTTAATCTCAAGAGGATTGCCAACCGCGTTTTGAAAGGGCAAGGTTTTGTCTCTTGCGAAAGAAGAGAGCATTTTTGCAGTCCGCATTGATGGCAGAGCGTCCGGTGGTTGGGCGGGACGGCGTTTTTATAGTGCGGTTTGTGCGCAATCTCCGGGCAAAGCGCTATATCCTTCGAGTTCTCGACGGGCGAACAGCGCGCGTGACCGTGCCGTGGGGAGGCGATCTCGACCATGCCGTTGCTTTTTGGGAGAAAAATCGATCGTGGGTGGAGGAGCGGATGGATCTTCTGCGGCGGAGACCCTCTCGCCTGCAAACGGAATGGAGGCTTGGGGCGGAGGTTTGGTATCGGGGACGGAAAGAGCGGATTGTTCCGAAGATCGGCGGGGTCAAGGTTGCGGTTGGAATTGGCGATTTGTCGATTGTCGTCCGATCGCTGTCTCAAGACTTGCGGCCGGAGATTGAAGCGGGGATGCGGGCAGTTGCCGGGCGCGAGCTGCCGATTTTGGTAAATCGGTTGGCAACGAAAAAGACAGGATTGCCCCGACGGATTACGGTTCGGAATCAACGCACGCGGTGGGGTTCGTGTTCTTGTCGCGGCACCATTTCCCTGAATTGGCGGCTGATCCAGACTCCCGCGGAAGTTTGCGAATATGTCATTTTGCACGAGCTTTGCCATCTTCGCCACATGAACCATTCACCGCAGTTTTGGGCGTTGGTGGGCGAGGTTTGCCCGGAGCATAGGAAACACGAGGCGTGGCTGAAAACTCACAATATCGCATTATTGTCGGGATTCTCTCCTGAATGCTGAGCGCGGTTCTTCTTGAAATTGCCCGCTTAGCCAGTCGACGACGTGCTTTGCCATTGTTCCCGTGTGCGGTTCGGCAAAGACGTGGTTGGCGCCCGGTATTTCGATTAAGCGCGCCGATTTGTCGGCCTTTGCCAAAATGTCTTTGGAATCTTGAAGAGGAACGACGTCGTCTTCGTTGCCGTGGATGAGCAACCAAGGCACGGTGATTTGGGAGGCCCAGTCGACGGTCGATTCAATTGCCGTAAGGTCGTCCATGTATTTTTTGGAAAGCGGACAATTTTCGTCATCCCACATATTTCCTTCGTCCGGCTTGACCATGCCGAATTCTGTTTTGGCAAATCGTTTTGTGTGGACCATTCCCGCCAGGGAGACCAGTTGCCGGATGCGCTGGTCTTGGCTCGCCCGCAAGACGCCGACGGCGGCGCCCATGCTGTGTCCCACATAGGCAATGGAAAAGTCGGCCGCTTGATCGATTACGGCTTCGAGGTCGTCCACTTCTTTGGAGATGTTGGAGTCTTCGAATCGTCCTTCGGATTCTCCGTTGCCGGAGAAGGAGATTCTCAGGGACGGAATTCCGGCGACGGCGAGCGCCTTTGCCAAAGCGACGATGAAGGGGCGGTCTTTGTTGCCGGTAACGCCGTGGCCGATGACGACTAAATGCCGGGGACTGCTGTTTCCAGCATGATAGGCGTAGTCAATTTTCTCGCCTTGAGAATTCCGAATGACGTTAAACATGAGTGAGCGGATGTTGCGCCGGCACGATAAAAGGAGATCCTGCCGGAGATTGGAAGTGGTCGTTTTTTTGCGTTTGGCGGCGGCTTTGGATTTTACTTGACCGTGATCCAAATTTTCTTGGAGATCACTGGTTTGTCGTGAGGGATGTGGAGATAATCGCCCAGCACAAGTTGGAGAGAGTGGCTGCCGGGCTCCAAAGTGAGAGTGGTTTCCGTTTGGCCTTTTCCGAAGTGAAGAATCTTTTCCGTCGATTCCAGCGGTTTGTCGAGGTCGGGCAGTTCGTCCACGTCCACGAGGAGGTGGTGATGGCCGGTGTTTTCGAATTTGATTCCGGCGGGAGCGATTCCCATTCCCTTCAAACCGAAGATGACGGAGAATGTTTTCCCGACCTGCTCGCCGTTAGCCGGAGAGATAATGTAGACTTTGGCGCCGGGCGCTGATTTGGTTTTGGGCAGTTTCAGCGGAGCGGGTTGGTCTTGGCCGGCGAGGGCGCTGATTGCTAGTGCCAAAGAAAAAGAAAGGATTGCAATTTTCATATTGTGTTTTGCCGTTGTCAAATGTCAGGTTCGCGTTCAATATTTGGCGCTTGGCGAGCGGGGCGCTTTGAGGTTCCCGGCGTCGGCCGTGCGCGACGCCCGCCAAATTGATTCAAATCCTTTGGATTGGCAAGACATTTTTTTCCGAAACTTTGGGAACCGAAAAACGGCTTCTGCTGAAGATGGGGAAACAGTCCGTCTGGTTTTGGCGATGGAATAATTTGCGGAATGGCTTTTATGTCGGGAAAAAACATCGTTTATTTTGATTTGGAGACGCAGCGCTCGGCTCAGGAAGTCGGCGGATGGGATCGTATTAGGGACATGGGAATCAGCGTGGGCGTCACTTACAGCACGGAGCTAGGAAGATACCGCATTTACGGCGAGCCGCAGGTCGGCGAGCTGGTTCAAGAGTTGCTCAAGGCGGACTTGGTCGTGGGATTCAATCACTTCCGCTTCGATTATGAAGTGTTGCACGGATACAGCGTCGTCGACTTGACGCAAGTTCCTACATTGGACTTGATGATGGACTTGCAAAAAACTTTGAACCACCGCCTTTCGTTGGACGCGGTGGCCACGGCGACTTTGGGCGCGGAAAAAACAGCGGAAGGATTGCAGGCAATCCAATGGTTCAAAGAAGGAGAGCTCCTAAAAATCGCCGAGTATTGTTGCTTTGACGTCAAGGTGACCAAAATGATTCACGAATACGGAATGGCAAACAAAACGGTGTATTACAAAAATCGCTTTGGAAATCGCATGAGCGTCGCGGTGGATTGGTAAACGTCGTCCCGCCGCATTGTCGGCGGGATTTTGCCAATTGCCAATTTTAATCGGCCTCCCTTCGAAAAACGACTCGCCCGCCAAAAAGAGTTCGCTCTAGCCGTTTTTCTAGTCTTGAAACTGCAGGAAAACACCGGCAGAATGAACAGGTTTAGAACCCAAGCGCAAATAAGGATGACTGCTCAAGACTGGAATCGACGAAACTTTCTCAAAACGGCCGGCTCCGCCGTACTCGGCGCCTTGTCTGCCGGCGCTCCCGTTGTTTTTGCCGACGAAAAAGGAAGCCGCAAAACTCCGGCGCCCACCGCCGACAGCCTAATCCTCTTGTGGATGGGAGGCGGAATGGCCTCGACTGAAACCTTCGACCCCAAGCCTTACCTCCCTTTTGAACGAGGGATGGACCCGCGCCGCGTCCTCAGCACTTTTCCTTCCATTGACACGGCGATAGATTCCATCAAGTTCTCGGCGGGATTAGAACATATGGCGGCGGTGATGGACCGCGGAGCCTTGATTCGATCCTACACGGCCGGCGACCTGGGCTTCATTCTGCATTCCCGGCACCAATACCACTGGCACACGGGATATGCGCCGCCTCAAACGGTCGCCGCTCCCCACATCGGCGCGGTGATTTCGCGGACACTCGGCCCGCGAAACCCGGCTCTGCCCGCCTTTATCGACATCGGCCAACGATTCGACGTTGGCGAGGGCGAAGAACTGAAGGCCTTTCACACCGCCGGTTTTTTGGGAAGCGAATACGGACCCTTCATCGTTCCTTATCCAGAACAAGCCGCCTCTGTGGTGCGTCCGCCGAAGGGCATGAGCGTTAAGCGATTTCAAAACCGGAACCGTCTTTACCGGAAGATGCTGGACGCAAGCCCAATCGGACGGCACGGAAGCGATCACCAGCAAGAGTCGCTAATTCGAGCGATGGACAACGCGCATCGTCTGTTGAGTTCCCCCGCCGCCAAAGCATTTGACTTGTCTTTGGAACCGCGGGAATCCTTGGCCAAATATCTGCCGCCGGGAGCAGACCCCAGCGCCGTGTCTCAAGCCTCTCGGCGGCGCGACGGCGCTTACGAAGCGCAAACGGTAGGGCGGTTCGGGCTCGGTTGCTTGCTGGCGCGGCGATTGGTTGAAGCAGGCGCCCGGTTCATCGAGGTCACCACCGAATACATCCCTTTCCTCAACTGGGACACGCACGAACACGGTCACCAACGTCTCGTCCACATGAAAAAACAAATTGACCGTCCGGTCGCCCAACTCATTTTGGATCTCGAAGAACGAGGGATGTTGAATCGAACCTTAATCGTTCTGGCCAGCGAATTCAGCCGCGATATGATGACCGAAGGCAAACCGGGCAAAAAAGTGAAAGACCAAGTGTTCGTGCCGGAAACAATCGAAGAGGAAAAACACTACGGAATGCATCGACACTTCACAGACGCCGGTTGCGTGTTGCTGTTTGGCGGCGGAATGAAAAAAGGCTTCCTCTACGGCCAAACGGCGGACGAGCGCCCTTGCAAAACCATCAAAGACCCAGTGGTAATCGAGGACTTGCACGCCACCATTTACCGAGCGATGGGCATTTCCCCAAAACACGCCTACGAAGTCGAAAAACGCCCCTTTTACGTGACTCGCGACGGTTTGGGAAAACCAATCGAAACTCTCTTCGCCTAAAAAATAGGACGCAAGCGCCCGCCTCATTCAAGCGGGACTGTTGGAGGATTCGCTCTCCGGCACTCTCTTTTCCTGCGGAACTTCCGCCAGTTTCATTGCGCCGACAAACAGAGCGGTGAACAGACCGGTACTAACCAGAGTGTTGCGGAAGAAAACCCAAGTCTCCGGCCAGTTGGCCGTCCCCTTAGTCAATGCCATTGCCCAGCCCGTCCAGTCGCGGGTGTATTCGACATTCTGAAAAGGATTGAAAAACCACGAAGCAGTATTGGTTATCAAATAAAAGAAAACAGAGCCAAGCAAACTGCCGGCCAGCAATCTCAGCGCGGAGGCATCCGCGCCCAAACAGCGTCCCATTCCGATCAGGCCGACGTAGCCAACGTAGTTGAAAATCTGATGCCAATGAAACGGCGCCCCATAGTGAAGATTCAGCAGAACGTCCGTCAACAACAGCGTAACCAAAGGCAGCAGCCAAGCGCTCCGTTTCCCGAAGTAAACACCGGCGCAAAACGCCAAAGCGTAAGCGGCGCTAAAATTTGCGGGCATCAAGCCGGGCCAGCGAGTGGCGGCGAAGACCAGCATTAGAACCGCCGGCAACCAAATTTTCCCTTTGTTCCTCACACCGCCGAATTATAAGCGCGCACCAGCGCTTTGGCAAAAGATTTTAGACACGGGGAAAGCAACGGCAACCGCCGTCAAAAAAATTCTCGCTTCGCCAAGCATTGCGCAACCGCAAAATAAAATGAAAACCGAATAATAAAAAAACGGAGTTTCAATCTCTATTCATTGCCAAACTCCCCGATGGATTTTTTAGAAAACCCATCCAATCACAAACGCACCAGCAAGCCCAGCCAGAAAACTAAGTATCGTAGTTAACAGGCATCCACCTTGTTGACGAGTATGCCGAGATTCAGGATCTACCAGTTCTTCAAACACAGTCCGTTTATCGCCTTCTTCGATTAGGATGTCTTTTGAGTTCTGAATGTGCAATTCATAGTAGGACTCGTCGTTCCTGTAAATGCTCTTCGCCGGTTTCAAATGCATCATTTTTCCTAATTGGTTAACGTGTTTGCCTACTCGATCAATCTTTTCCTTTGTTTCCCTTTTGTGTTTTCTTACTTGTTTCAAAGCAGTTTTCACAGCCTTCAGCTTTTCTTTTGCAGACTTAGTTGGATTGCCTTCTTCATCCCAGTAATCCTTACTATCGACATCTTCCAATTTAAGCATCTCTGAATCTAGCTGAAGAAGTGATTCGATGCACCAATTGGCGTCTGCTATGATGATTGCAGGATTAAGAAACGGCAAGTCTAGTCGATACAGATTAAAAACATCTAATTCTTCGAGTGCTTGAACACCTTCTGTTATGCTTTCCACCGCGTCTTCAATGTCTTCCGCCTCGTTAGCCAACTCACCAGAATACTCAAAATCCAAATCTCCCACTCCGATCTCTCCGTTGAAGTCCTTTCCATGTGATTCAATCGTCCCGTCAGAGTGGTATGTTTGACTTTCTGGTTTTAAGCTGCCAAACACATCTGATACTTGGAAACATTGGTGGGCATCCCACAGTCGTTCAGCCAAGTCTCCTGCGTCTACAGTCCCGCCTAGATGACTTCGTATTTTTGCCATCAATGCATCGCCGTCAATCCTAACATTAACCTCTTTGCCCATGTATTAAACCTTTCTTTCTACTTAGTTATCAAAGTGGCAGTGGAAACCGCGCCAACCGCTCTGCCATTGACGTCGTTCGGCCAGCCGGAGTGTGTCGGCCTTTGAAAAAAGATGCCCGATTAGGCAAACAGGCGATCACCTAATCGGGCATCCGAGCTTTCTGATTCCTCCTTCCTTTCCTCTGCTCATTTCCAATCGTCTATGTAAAAATGATAAACTGATTCCCCGGACATATCTGAATCGCTGGCGGAAGTTTACTTTTTACTTCTTTCGCCATTGACTCCAATTTTTCCGCTCGTTATTTCCAATTATGGCTCCCCCCCCCCCCCCCCCCGCTTGGCTTATTTGGGAGATGGTTTCTTCGACCCATTGAGCAGTTGCCGGCATGTAGTTTTCCAGATTTAAGGTTTGGTAGAGGCGCAGGATTTCTTTGCGTTGGCCTTTTCCGACGGCCAGTTTGAAAAGAGCCATGTTGTAGTCCCCGGCCAAGGGCGTTTCCGCTGCTTCTTCCGTCAGCGAGATGTTTTCGAGAATGGCTTCGGCTTCTTGGTATTTTTCGTTCAGCAAAAGGGCGTGGGAGCGAATCAGCTGGAAGATCGGATTCTGGGGTTGCTGTTGGGTGAGTTTGTCGCTGAGAGAAAGCGCCAATGCCGGCTCTTTTCGTCCTTGTAACAGAGTGACGAGGTAGTTGTGCATGTGAGGATTGAATTCGGGATCAGAGTCGTAGGCGGCTTGGGCGGCTTGGGAAAAGGCTGGCCAATCCCGCTGGGAAAAGGCTTGCCCCACTCGTTGTATCCTTTCGGCGCGAACGTCGTCGATTTTTTTGGCTAAGGCATCGGCTTCTTGGTGTCTTTCGCTCAACCTGAGGGCGCGGGCGTGCAGCAATTGGAAGGGAATAAAATCAGGCCGCTGTTGGATGAGTTTGCCGCTGAGAAAGAGCGCCAATTGGGGTTCTCTTTGTTCATCCAGCAAGGCGACGAGGTAGTTGTGCATGTGAGGGGTGAATTCGGGATCGGACTTGTAAGCGGCTTGAGTGGCTTGGAAAAAGGCTGGCCAATCCTGCTGAGAGAGGGCTTGCTCCACTCTCTGATTCCAGGCGGCGCGAAGGTCGTTGATTTGTTTGGCCAAGGCGTCGGCTTCTTGGTGTTTTTCGTTCAACCTAAGGGCGCGGGCGCGAATTAATTGGACGGGAACATAATCAGGTTGTCGTTGGATCAATTGGTGGCTGAGAGAGAGCGTCAATTCCGGCTCTCTTTGTTCTTGCAACAGGGCGTCAAGGTAGTTGTAGATGTGAGGATTGAATTCGGGATCGGACTCGTAGGCGGCTTGGGCGGCTTGGAAAAAGGTTTCTGAATCCTGCGCGGAGTCCACTCGCAGCTTCCAGTAGGCGCGGCTCTCGATGGTTTTCCCGTCCAATCCTTTCATTAGATCGTCTGCGAATTCGTGCTGGTCTAAGATGAGGAGTCGCCGGGCCAATTCGCATCGGATCGGCAACAACAGCGGCGGGAATTCGGTAATTTTTGAGAATCGTTCTTGGGCTTGATCGCGGCGTTCGCGATTCCAAGCGATGAAGCCTTCCCAGTAAAACGCTATCGGTTCGATTTCGATGATTCTAGAGGCTTGTTGCGCCAAGTCGCGCAGTAGGGACCATTTTTCTTGCAGGATGAGCCAGTCGCCGTATTCAAACCAGAGATTGGGCGATTCGGCACCGATTCGATCGATTATTTTCTCAGACTCCTTGACGAGTTCTTCGGCGAGTCCGGACACCGTAAGCATTCGCAACAGGCCGAGCGCTTCCTGCTCGGTGACCGGGTCGCCTCTGTTTTCCCAGTCTTGCGCGATTTCGCCGGCCTCGTTTGGCGATCCCTGGTTAATCAACAGGTTGCAAAACAGCAGAGTATCGGGGAGGTCTGTTTCTTGGCGTTGGCGCAGGCCTTCCCAAATTTTCCGGCTGGCGGGGACGTCGCCGCCGGCGACGGTTGCCCGCAAAGCGATCTGTTGCGCCGGCGCGTAGTGCGGAGAAGAAGGAGAAATGGCGGCGACCGCTTCGTTGAGGGCGTCGCGGCTGCTCGGATCGTTCTCCAAGATGGCTTTAGTTCCTAGATGATAGAGGTTCATCAATGGTTCTTCTAGCCAGTTAACGCGGGGAGTTTGCAACTGAAGCGACGACCAATGATCCCGAAAATCTTTGTAATCGCCCAAGTGAAACTGGCACCGGAGGAGCGGCGCCGTTTCTTCCGGGGAAACGGAATCCTCTTCGGAGAAGAACTGACTCAAAACATCATAAAGGCGGCAATGTTCCAGAGCGTTGGCGATCAGCGCAAAGTCGGCGCGACTGATGGGGCGATTGGTCGGCGACAGTCGCAAAAGGTGGGAACTGTACGCGACGGTGTCGCGTCCCAGTCTCCAAGAGGGTTTGGCATGCCTTATGTTGGCCAACCAGCCGCGCGTCCATTGGGGATTTCCCGGATCGTTGCTGGTTGCCAGCTGCCAGGACATTTTGGCGGCGGCGAAGTCGTTTTTGGCTTCGCTGGCTTTGGCGCTTCGTCCCAGCGCCCGTGCCTGAAGCCAATCCAGAACGCTTACTCGGATGACGGGTTGAACGCCTTTCGGCGACGACCGCAAAAGGTGGAAAAACGTCACCAACATAAAAAAAGCCGCGGCCAAAAAAAGAACGCTCAAGGCGAGCAGCAACGGACGAACGTAGAAGTGAAGGAAATGGAAAATGCGGCGCAAAATGCGGTAACGGGAGGAATGCATCTTTCTTTCCAGCCAAGACAATTTTCGCTTGGACGATTTTTGATTTTGCAAACTCATATCTATGAATTCTAATCTAGTTGCTGGCGACGTCAATCAGAATCGGACGATTCCCAAGCCGATGGCGAACCTTTGCTCAATGGCGGGAGTTCTATAAATCTTAATTTTTACGCGTTCAATTGGCTTGATTCCCGTTCAAAACGCCGCTCTCTTTCCCGATTTATCGGCCCGGCGGGGAGGCGTTTTGCGCAACCGCCTCGGTGCAACGGAAACACAAGCCCGGATGGGACGGATCGACGCCAATGGCGGACTCCCAACGCCAACAACGCTCGCAGCGGCGCATTCCCAGAGATTCGGCCGCGAAGACTTGCACGTCGCCTTCTACACCGTCGGCTTCGTTGGGCAAGCGTTTGTCCAGTTTGCGTTCACCGGCGGACTTCCCGGAAACAAAAGTCAGCCGCGAAACGTTGAGCGCTTCGCGCAAGTCTTCGCCCCAGCCCGCCCGTTCCAACGCGGCGGACTCTTCCGTCTGAATCACTACAACCGCTTCCAATGGCTTGCCGATCTCTTTGGAACGCCGTTTGGTTTCCAAGGCCAGCAACGCTCGATCCCGGAAGGAAAACAATTTCTCCCATTGCTCTTGCTCCTCTTTGCCCAGCGGCAAATCCGTCGGCTGGAACAGCGAAAGATGCACCGAATCCGCCGATTTCTCTCCCGGAAGGTGTTCCCAGACCTCGTCCGCGGTGAAGGCCAAAATGGGCGACCAAAGTCGGCTCAGTTGCGATGCCAAACGATGGAGAGCCGTCTGCGCCGAGCGACGCTTCGGATGCCGAGCCGCCAAAGTGTACAAGCGGTCCTTCACCGCATCGTGATAAATCGCCGAAAGATCGACCGTCGCAAATTGCGACAGTTTTTGGCAGACCGCATGGAATTCGTGGCGTTCGTAGGCTTGCAAAACTTCCGCCTCCATCCGCTCCAAGCGCCACAGAATCCATCGGTCAATGCGGTTCCAATCGGACTCCGGCGCACCATCCCGGCTCGGATCAAAATCATAAAGGTTGGACAACTGATAGCGGAAGGCGTTGCGAATCCCGCGATAGGTTTCGCCCGCCTTTCGGATGCGCTCTTCGCTGACCACGATGTCGTTGCGAAAATCCTGCGAGGCAACCCAAAGCCGAAGCACGTCCGCGCCGTGCTTTTCCACGTACGCCTTGGCGTCTTGCGGTTTTTGGCCGCCGCTCTGCCCTTGAAGGCTCTTGGAGATTTTCTCCCGATCGGCGTCCACCAAGAAGCCGTGCGTCAAGACGGAGCGATAGGGCGCCGCTCCGTTGCCCGCCAGAGAAAGAAGCAAGGAAGATTGAAACCAACCGCGATGCTGGTCGCTCCCTTCCAAATACAAATCCGCTTGAAAACCGGGGAGTCCTTCGCGGGAATGAGGGCGCAGTTCCGGCCGCTTCAGAATCACTGCCCGCGAGGAGGAGCCAGAGTCGAACCAAACATCCAAAGTCTCCGCCGACTTGCGCTTCGGCTCCGCCCCCGTCCAATCCGCCGGCCGCACTTGATTCCACAGCGCCGCGCACTCGGCCTCAAACCAAATGCTGGAGCCGTGCTTTTCCACCAACGTCGCCGTGCGGCGAACCACTTCCGCGTTGAGAATCGGGCGGCCATCCGCATCGTAAAAGGCCGGAATCGGCACTCCCCACGCCCGTTGTCTCGATATGCACCAATCCGGCCTCGACCACACTGCCGCTTGGATTCGATTTTTGCCCCATTCAGGCAGCCACCGCACTCGCTCAATCTCGGCCAGCGCTTTTTGGCGAAAGTCTTGGCGATCCATTCCAATGAACCACTGCTCCATCGCCCGAAACACCACCGGCGTTTTGCTTCGCCAGCAATGCGGATAACTATGGCGATACGCTTCTTGATGCAGAAGCGCCCCGCGGGATTGAAGCAACGCCAGCGCCGCCTTGTTCGCCTCGCTGGAACCGTTCCTCTCTAAAATCGACTTTCCTAGCAGTTCCTCCCCCATCTGCTCGGACACCGGAAGATCGTCCGTCCGACTTAGCCGCCCCTCGTCGTCCACCGGCGAATACACCGGCAAACGATGCGCCTTGCCCAGCCCGTAATCCTCCAAACCGTGACCCGGCGCCACGTGAACAAAACCCGTTCCCGCCGCCGCTTCCACAAATTCTGCGGCCAAAAACCGCCCGCTCCGCTCACAAAACGGATGACAATACTCCATTCCCTCCAACTGCGCGCCTTCCAAAGTTCGGACAATCTGATAATCCGTCCAACCAAACTTCTCCGCCAATGAATCCAGCAAGCCGACCGCAACAAGAAACGTCTCCTCCCCGGCCAACACTTGGGCGTAGTGAAGTTTTGGGTGGAACGCGATGGCCAGATTGGCGGGCAACGTCCAGGCCGTCGTCGTCCAAATCACCGCAAACGTCCGAGGCAAACCAAGCACCGGAAACTTAACGAACACACTTTCGCTGAGGTGATCCCGATACTCCACTTCCGCCTCCGCCAACGCCGTGCGGCACGGAATGCTCCAATACACCGGCTTCTTCCCGCGATACACCAAACCCTGCTCCACCAATTCGGCAAACAACCGCAATTCCTCCGCCTCGTATTCCTTATCGAGCGTAAGGTAAGGCGCCTCCCAATCGCCAAAAACGCCCAACCGCTGAAACCGCCGCCTTTGTAAATCCACGAACTGGAGCGCATAGGCGGCGCAACGCCGACGAACTTCGGCCGGGCGGAAGTCCTTTTCCCCTTTTTGGCGCATTTCCTGCGCAACCTTGAATTCAATCGGCAAGCCGTGACAATCCCAGCCGGGAACATACGGCGCGTCCTTGCCCATCATCGATTGAAACTTGACCACAAAGTCCTTCAGAACCTTGTTCAAAGCCGTTCCGACATGAACGTCTCCGTTGGCAAAAGGCGGGCCGTCGTGAAGCACGAAACGGGGAGCGCCCGCCCGCATCGCCCGAAGACGGCCATACAAGCCCGAAGCCTCCCACCGCGCCAGACGCGCCGGCTCCCGGCGAACCAAATCCGCCTTCATCGGAAAACTCGTCTTCGGCAAATTCAGCGTCTTCTTGTATTCCATGAACCCAGAATCCAAAACAAAGCAGATTATCTTACCCAATCCGCCCCGAAGTCGTCAAGCCAGCAACCAGCGCGCCTTCCCACAATCCGCATTCTTCAAAAAACCTCGCTTCGGAAAAATCCCAAAGCGAAGTTAAAAATCCAATCCTCCTTTCCCTTGCAGGCAACGGCCACTAGCCCAACTGCGGCTCGCCCGCCACTTGGCCACAGACCACAAAACATTGACCGCCCATTCCTCAAACAACAATCCCGCTGCCCAAACTCTCTCAGAAGCGGGAGTGGGAAATAGGCAAAAAAAGCCATTCCCGCCATTTCTCCATCATCACAAAGCGCCGGCCGCCGCTCACGAATCCTTGGTCGCTGATTTGCCCCTCGCCTCTCTCATTGCCAACAACTCGTCATTCCCAATTCTCCATTCAGCATGGAATGAAAAACTCCGCTTCACATAGCGGGAAGCGAAGTCAACATCCCACCGCCGTCGGCAGACAACAGCCGCTAGCCCCAAACCAGAAATCACGAAACAACAATCCTGTTGCCCAAACTTTCTTGGAAACGGGAGTGAGAAATAGGCAAAAAAGCCATTCTCGTTGTTTTTCCATCACCGCAAACCACAAATTCTCCAGCCTCATACCACGAATTCCTGGCCGCTTTTGGTTTGGACGGCAAGCAGGCCAGCGCTTAGCGGCCATAACTCCCCGCTACAAGGCTGCGATGTCGATTTCCCGTTTTTATGTTGCCCGCCGCCAACCGGCAGAAAGTCCGCAACGCCAAAGCGCGCTGGCTGGCTACGAAGTTGGGGAGGCTTGTTGGCGGCTTTTTTGTTGCACTCGCCAGCGATGATGGCGGTGGAAGAAAACAAAACCGAGGGCAAAGAGGCCGAAGATGAGCGCGTATTCCTCTGGTTCGGGGATGACTTGGCTGTTGACTCTGACCTGTATCGAGCCACTGCCGCTTGCCACAAAATTGCCACTCAGGAGGCTACTAGCGTGGTTATTGAAGGTTCCCGCAAAGAAGTCGCCAATCGGTTTGTTCAAAATGCCGGCGCCCGTCCAAGCCGAAGAATTCCCAATGGAATAGGACAAACTGCTTCCAGAGACGCGAATCCCGATTTCATCAGGGTTTCCACTATTTTCATCAAAAAATAGATGGGAAATGGTTCGGTTGCCGCTGCCGATGGTGATGGTCGGCGTATTAGTGGCGTTGGCGGCAAAAGTGATGTTGGTTCGGCCTCCGCCCGGAATCCTGGCTCTCACCGAAGCGATATCGATGGTGTTGGAACTGGAAAACAAGGGAGACAAAGAGAGATTGGCGTTGTTGGGTTTGTTGGCGTTGAAAAAGTTGTTACTCGCAGTTCTCCAAGAGTCTGAAGAATCGTAATCATTGGAGAGTGAGGAGATTCGGATGCTACCGGCGCTACTCGCGGTAGAAGAACCGCTAAAAATCCAAAGGGTTTGGTTGGTGCTGTCTTGGCTGGGATAGACGTCAATGATCAACTGCGCTTGGGCTTCGTACCCCCCCCCCCCCCGCAAAGGCAGACGATGGCGGTCAATAAAGATAGTTTTTGTTTCATAAATATCTGTAATTTAAAAAGTTCGCTTTGTTTCTAGCCTCTCCAAAGAAAAGAGTCAATCCCCAAAAAGCAAAAAAAAGGAAAAAAGTTCAAAAAAAAATTCGTTGGAAAACGATGAAATTCGAAAAAAAAGCGCGGCAAGGGAAATTCAGGAGAGGAAATGCCGCCTTGTCGATGGCGAATCCTTGGTTCCTGGCCGTTGACTTTGCAAAAAGAGCGGAATCCTGCTCTGCCGCTACGAAAGAAAGAAAAAGGTTTTGGTGGCAGGCAAGTGTTTTGGGGAGGACTCTGAATTCGGAAGGACGCATTGAAGGAGACAGCAAAACAACGAAATCCGCCAACAAGCGCGCCATCTCCCGCCTGGCCGTTGAGGGAAAAAGAAAGTTTTTGCGGTGGTTGGCAGCCAAGCGGCGCATGGATTCGTTTGATGAATGGATGAGCGGTTGCCGCTCGTTGTGGCTGTGATTTCTTTCTTCAACAACCAAGCGGCAAGTAGGATTCGCTTGAGGGAATTGACGAGCCAAAGCTGGTTTCGGCGCCGTTTGCCTGCTTCGCGCATTCTATGGTTTTTGAGAAGTTGGGAGGAATTTTCTTGGGATTTGTTGGGTTGGCGCTTCTTTTGGATTGGCCGCTTCAGATGAGTGCAAACTCGGTTTAGTCGGTTGGCTATCTGCCGGCTTTTTCCGCGTCCAGAGTCAGCGGTTTTGCGGTTGCAAGCGGAAGAATCGGGCGAATCCGGTCGGCTGGATTCGATGGGGGCTGTTGGCGTTTTCCACCGTTTTCCATTTCCCAGGGAAAGTGTCGGAGGATTGTAGAATGTTTTTCCCGTTCCAAAGGATTTCCAGAACGCCTCCTTCCCATCGAAGGATGGTCAATGATGCCGAGCCGTAGAAAGCAACGTCTTTTTTGGGAAAGCCGCTAAGGTTCAGATTTTCGATGTCGACGTCCCGAGGCGCCGACAGACGGGTTATGGAACTTCCCTCCAAGTTTAACACCTTCAAGCTCGTCATATCTTTGGGCAAGGTCAACTCCGTCATTTGATTGCTCCGCAGATACAGCCAGACCAAGTTGGATAATCCATTCGGCAACGTCCAGCCGCTCAACGGACTGTTTCTGATGGACAAAGACCGCAGGTTCGCTAATCCGTTGGGCAATTGGCTCAGGGCGTTTCCGGGAAGAGTCAAACTCTCCAAATTCAGCCTTTCTAGATTCGGCAGTTTTTTCAAAAAAGAGAAGTTGTTTGGAGCTTCGCCGGAGAGGTAAAGATCCCGCAAGTTTGTCAGTCCTTCAACAAAGGAGTCGTCGCGCAGAGCGTCGCCGGAAAGAGTCAATTCCCGCAAGATCGTCAATTTTTTGAGGAAGAAAAATTCTTGCAGGGAGTTGCCGGAGATCCACAGCGAGCGCAGATTGGTCATTCCTTTTGGCAAAGTAAATTCTTGCAGGGAGTTGCCGGAGATCCACAGCGAGCGCAGATTGGTCATTCCTTTTGGCAAAGTAAATTCTTGCAGGGAGTTGCCGGAGAGCCACAGCGAGCGCAGATTAATCATTCCTTCGAGCAGAGTGAATTCTTGCAAGGCATTGCCGGCAAGCCAAAGTTGCCGCAAATTGATCATTCCCTCCGGCAAGGAGAAGTTCGTGATGGAATTCCAGGAAAGATCTAGCAAGCGCAGATTGGTCATATCATCGGGCAAGGTCAATGTGGTTAAGGCGTTGCCGTCAAGACGGAGCGAACAGAGGTGGATCAATCCTTCGGGCAAAGTCAGTTGGGTCAGGGCTTTGTCATTGCGGTGTTCCAGCGACGTCACGTTGGCTAGATCATCGGCAGTGATGGGGGCGCCGGCGGATTTTCCCAGCGCATGTTCAATAGCTCTTCGCGCGTTGTCGTCGTGGATTCCCACAACTCGCGCGCCGTTTGGCATTGTCGTCGGCACAGAGGAAAGGAGAAAGGTCTCCGGGTGAGCATTCCCGAAAGTATCCACGACCACGGCGAGGAGTGTATGCGAGGCCGGATTTCCAAGACAAGCGCCGGGATTGGAAGGGATGGCGCCATCGTAATCGAATTCAACGAGGGCGGCTTTTTCGCCGTTCAATTGGCGGCACGCCTTCAAAACGCCGCTTGTGAATAGAAGCACTTGGCGAAGTCCGTCGGGATCAGTGGCTTCGAATTGAACGGAGATGCTTCTGGAACCAGTCAAGTATTCCGGCGATGAGAGGAGAGTGATTCGACTGTTTTCCCGGTTGTTTTTATCGTCCACTTCGGAATTGAAGTAGAGATGCGTAGCCAAAAACGCAGCGGCGCAAGCGGATAATCGGTCTCGGCCTTTGCCGTACGACATAAGATAATCATCCTCCTTGAAGTCGTGGAGCAATCCGAAGGCGTGTCCCAGTTCATGCGCCGCTTCCGTCCAATGAAATGCATCAGGAACTAAGGCATAGCCGCCATTCTTCCCCACTCGCCGGCCAATTCCTTGAATCTGCCCACCCAGCCCGGCCGTGCTGGTGTCCAGAACAATCCAGTAGATGTTTTTTCTAATATCGAACAATTGTTCTATCTCATCGACAACCTTTTGGTCGCCGGGAAGGTAGGAATGATCAGTGCGTTCCCCATCCACGCGATGGATAACAGGCATTCCTTGGGCGTCGGCTTCAAACCGGAAGGTATTGTTTCCATATCCATGCGCTTGCATCTGTTGGGCATAGAATCTTTGAATTCTTTGGATTTCGTCTTTCATTTTCCGAACTACTTCAGCGCGAAACTGGCGGTTGTTAGGCAGGAAGTATAGGAGGCGCACGGTGCGGGGTTCGCCGAAGTTCAAAGCTGGAGGCATGCCGGCAGTTTTTGTTGGAAGAAGAACTGCCGCAAGAAACGTCGCCAGCCAGAATACACTTTGTTTCATATTGACGCCAAGTATAGTAACGACACCGCAAAATCGCTTCCGGAGTGGAGATAAACCAATAAGCCGGTTTCTATTGCGTGGAGGTTGCTGGGTTTTCCCGAACGTTCAAATCAAACCTCAAAACCTTGAGGCGCAATTGCTGCAATCGTCAACCGTTTTCGAGAATCGGAGGCGCGGCTGAATTGATAGTCTTTCTGGCCGAATACCTTCGCCAAAGCGGCGGCGAACTGTGGTAGCAAACGTTCATATGTTTCTTCATTGTTTGGCGCTAACAGTCGGTCGTTCACAACGAACTGCAACTTGTCTTTTACAAACTTGATTTTTCCATGAAATGATTCTTCTTTCATCAAGAGGCGGCAAATATGAAGAGCGGCGCGAAGGGAAGACGCAATTAGCTCGGCGCCCGGCGATTCCATAGGGGTTTTGCGGTTGTAAAGTACGCCGAGTTGTCCTTCCGCGTTGTCGAAGGAATACTGCGCGTTGTGTCCGATCAAAATCACTCCCGGGCCGGAAGGCACGTGCCGATAGTCGGCCACGTCAATCAATAAGTCATCCAGTCTTTGATCTTGTATCCATGAGTGAAATACATGGATGGCTTTTTCAAGATCAACGGCGTCGGCGTCTTGAAGAAAAAACTTGACGTTGACGTGTTGCAGGTTGGGAAGATTTCTCATTATTCTATTGCTTTTTCTAGTTTATATAATACGCGAAACGCTTTCTTCGCCTCATCGACAGAATTGTAAATGCCAATGATGTCATTTGAACCTAATCTTCCTTTGTTCAGAGTCAACACTACTTCGCTACCTGATGTGAGAATCCTGAATTCGCGGCCGTCTAGCAGATTCAATGTGTAATATCCGGCACTCTCTTTTTTCCAAGGAATTTCAATTGTTTTGGTGTTGCCGAAGACGGTATTTTTTTCCGGCCCATTTATATCGCAGCCGGCAATTAGAACACAAACGAAAATAGCGATGAGGTTTTTCATTATCGAGCATCTTGGGATAAGGCTGATTAACCCGCAGCGGCAATTAAAATAAAAATAAGAATAATCATGACTACACCGCACACAGTGATGTTGGTGTTCATGCTTTTCAGCAACTTTTCGATGGTTTTTAGGTGTTGTTCCACTCGTTGTTGGTGTTCGCTTTGCCGGGCTTGCAACTCCAGATTGTATTCTTCTTCGGTCATTGGCGTTTTCTTCTTTGTTGCCGTCGTTTTGTAATTTGTAAAAGACAGCTTAGGCGGTTGCTTTTTGTTCGGTCATGCGGCCGTGGCAGCTGTGGCAGGCTTCGACGAAGAGGCTGGCTTCTTCGATTTGGCGGTGGGCTGAGTCGCGGTTTTGCGGCCGGTTGCGGTTGGCGGCGGCGTCCAAAAAGTATTGGCCGAATTTGCCTTTGGCGAAGGGATCAAAGAAGAGTTCGGTGTCAAAGAATTCGGCGCGGAATTGTTGGACAATGGCGGCTGTGTCGCGGCCGATGTTGGGCAGTTTCAAGCGGAGCAAACCTTTTGCGGCGGTTACCATTGCGTCAAATGCTTGGTCGGCGGCTTCTTGAAAATAGTTTTTCTCCAGTTTGAGTTGTGCTTCAAAGAGCATTCGTTCGGCGGCGGTCATGTCAAAAGTGAAGGCGGTTACCACTTCGCCGGCGCATTCGCCGATGCCGATGTCCTCTTTTGTGAATTCGCGCGGGTCTCCCCAGTCGCTGTAGTAAAAGCGGTCTTCTTCGTAGGAAGGCACGGCGGTCAAATCCTGAATGATGGATTTGATTTTGGCTTTGCCGACGCGGGCGACGAATTCTTGGAAGGTTTCTCCTTGTTTTTGTTTTTCAAGGTAGGCTTGGGTGAGGCGGTCGACGGTTTCGGGGATTCGTTTGGAGGGGATGGCGCCCATTGGCAAGCCGTAGGTGCCGGCGTTTTGAGAGCGTTGTCCGCCCAAGATGACTTGGAAGTGAGGCACGGAATGTTTGTTGATGCTGCGGCTGACTCCGTAAAAGCCCATGTCGGCGATGTGATGGCCGCCGCAGGAGTTGAAGCAGCCGCTTACTTTGATGACTAAATTTTTTACGGAGCGATCCATCTGCACGCTTTTTTCGGTTAGTTGGTGTTTGAGTTGCGCGGCCAGTCCTCTGGAGGAGGAAATTCCCAGTTTGCAAGTGTCTGTGCCGGGGCAGGAGGTGACGTCGACGATGGTACCGGCTCCCGGCGCTGTCAGCTCGGCGGCCTTCAGGTCTCGGTAAACGGCGAGGACGTCGGTTTTGCTGACCCAGCGCAAGAGGATGTTTTGCTCGACGGTGGAGCGGATGGTTTCGTGGGTGTATTTGCGGGCAATGTCTGCCAGGGAACGCAGTTGATTGGCGGTGATGTCTCCCAGCGGCAGGGAGAGGATGACGGCGACATAACCGGTCTGCTTTTGCGGGTAAAGGTTTGTTTCCTTCCATTTGGCAAAGTCGGGATTGTCATTGAGGGAGGCGGGCAGCGTTTCTCCCGGTTGTCGCAAGGGGCGCTCGGTCCGGTTGGGAATGTCTTTGAGATAGGCAGTCCAGGATTCTTCCGGCTCCATCACGGCGCGTTCTTCTTTTACCAAGCGGCGAAATTCTTCAATTCCCAGTTTGTCCACCAGAAACTTGATTCGCGCCTTGCCGCGATTTTTCTTTTCGCCCAAGCGGCCGAACACTCGCGCCACTGCCTGCGTGAGCGGCAGAATTTCTTCTTCGGAGACGAAGTCGCTCAATAGTTTGGCTTGCCGGGGGACGGCTCCCAGTCCGCCGCCGACGTACATTTCAAAGCCTCGCTTTTCTTGGCCGTTGGTGTTTCGAGTAACTGCGATGTAGCCTACGTCGTGCATTTTTACGAGGCCGCACGGTTGGTCTTTGCAACCGGAGAAAGCCGGTTTGAATTTGCGCCCAAAGTTTTGGCAGTCCGGATGTCCCAGCAAGTAATAGGCGAGCGCGTGCGCATAGGGAGTTACATCGAAAGTCTCTTCGGAGCAAATCCCGGAGAAGGGGCAGGCGGTTACGTTGCGGACGGAATTGCCGCAGGCTTCCTGCGTGGTAATTCCCACGGCAGCCAGCCGCCGCATAATGGACGGGGCGTCGTCCAAGTGGATGAAGTGCAGTTGAACGCATTGGCGCGTGGTTATGTGGGCGATGCCGTCGGAGTATTCTTCGGCCATCTCTCCTAACACTTCCAATTGACGGGCGTTCAACCCGCCGTAGGGGATTTTGATGCGCAACATTCCGGGAGCATCCCAAACGGTTTCCGGGCCTTTGGTGAGCAAGCCGCAGGGAAATTCCAGTCGCTGCGTTTTCTGGCCGTCGTTGCGCCGTCCATTATCGTATCGCTGTCCGTAAGCGCCGCGTCGCAATCGGGTTTCCGCAAAAACCCGGTCGCTGATTTTTCCCTGCTTTTTTCGCTCAATTTCCGTTTCGAATCGATCCAACTCTTCCCGCAGTCGAGAAGACATCTGCGTCGCCACTCGTTCCCGCCAATATGGATTGCTTGCTTTCATGCTTTTTTTCGTTTTTCAGCGCCTCAAGAGCGCCAATAAAACGCATTTTTCCATTAAAGACAAGCGTTACCGCTGTTTTGATTCGTCGAACCTTCGGCAAAGAAAGCGGGCGATTCAAACGCGGCCAATTTACTTGTTGGAAGCCTCGTCCATCTTTTTCCCAGAATGAATCGACATCACGCCTCCCAAGAAATTGCGAATGCCGACACAATCCAAGTTGCGCGACTTCATCGCTGCGGCCACGCCTTTCTGGTCGGGATAATGGCGGAGGCTTTCCAAAATGTAACCGTAAGCCGCGGCATCGCCGCAGAAAATCCGGCCGAACAAAGGAATTATCCAGCGAAGCCAAGCGAAATAGCCGCGCCGCCAAAGAGAGAATTTTGGCTTTCCAAAGTCCAGAATCAGCAACCGTCCGCCCGGCCGCAGCACTCGGACAAGTTCGTTCAAGCCGTCGTCAAAGTTCGGTAAATTTCTCAATCCGTAGGCAATGGTGACCCAATCAAAGCTTTTAGCGGGAAAAGGAAGCGCCAAGGCGTCGGCCTCGACATAACGGAGGCCGGCTTGTCCTTTGCCGCGGAGGCGGGCTTTGTCCAGCATTTTGGCCGAAAAATCCACTCCCGTAACCGTCGCCCCTTGCCGCGTCAAAGCAAGAGCCACATCGCCAGTGCCGCAGCAAACATCCAAAGCCAAATCGCCGGGACGAACCGCGGCCAATTCCACCAAACGCCGCTTCCAAAGCCGATGCAATCCGAAGCTCTGAAGATCGTTCACCAAATCGTAACGCGGCGCAATCCGATCAAAAAGCCTCTTTACCCGCTCGGCGCGGCCTTCCCAATCTCTTCCATAATATGAATTGACCTTCGGCACGTTGCGCTTTTTTAAAACATCTTTTGCCCAAAAGCAGAATGGATGAATTGCCAAAAGAATTGCCAGAAGACAAACTCGATGGCGATGCAAAATCTGGACGACGCGCTGCAACAAATCCTCGACCAAGTTCCTCAAACGAGCAAGGAAACCGTTCCTCTGGCTGAACTGAAAAATCGCGTTCTGGCCGAACCCATTTTCTCCGCCATTGACTTGCCCCCGGCAGACAACTCGTCTATGGACGGCTACGCCGTAAGAGCCACGGACATTGAATCGGCAAACCCAAACCACCCCGTTTCCCTTCGTTTGCAAGGCGAAGTTCCCGCCGGAAAAGCGCCCGAAATCGCCGTCAAACCAAACGCCTGCGTTCGAGTGTTCACCGGTTCCTTTCTTCCCCAAGGCGCCGACGCCGTTCTCATGCAAGAAGACGCCGAAACCAGCGACGACGGCAAAACCATCCGATGCTTGTCAAAAGTTCCACCTTGGGAAAACATCCGCTTCCAAGGCGGCGACGTCCAAAAAGGAACCCTGCTTTTGGAGGCGGGAAGTCGCCTTCGCCTTCGTCACTTAGGCGTTCTGGCCGCCACCGGTTGCGCAAAAGCCAAAGTCGCCCGCCGTCCGCAAGTCGCCATTCTCGCCACCGGCCGTGAATTGCAAGAGCCGGGCAAAACACTCCAACCGGGCGCCATTTACGAAAGCAATCGAATCGTGCTGGCCGAAATGACACAAGCCGGCGGCGGAATCCCCCAAATCTATCCGCTGGTGGAAGACACTTTGGAATCCACTCAAAAAGCCTTGCAAACTGCGGCCAAAGAAAACGACGCATTAGTCATCAGCGGCGGCGTTTCCGTGGGCGATTATGACTGCGTTCGCCCCGCCATTCAAAAACTCGGCGGACGCATCCACTTTTGGCGCGTCCGAATTCGCCCCGGCAAACCCTTCGTATTTAGCGAAGTTGGCGGCAAACCTCTCTTCGGCTTGCCGGGAAATCCCGTTTCCGCCGTCACCACCTTCATGCTCCTCGTGCGGCCGGCTTTACTCAAAATGCAGGGCGCCTCCGATCTCAAATTGCCCAGCCAAAAAGGAAAACTCACCCAATCCGTCTCCAATCCAGACGACCGCCCGCACTTTATGCGCATTCGCTGGAACGAAGCGCGGGAAGTTTTGCCGGCTGGCTTGCAAAGTTCCCACGCCGTTCACGGTTTGTCCCAAGCCGACGGCTGGTTGCTCGTCAACCCCGGCCAAACCCTAAAAGCCGGCCAAACCGTCTCCATCCTCCTTTGGGAAGAATAACTCCGCCAGATACAGAACCGATAAGCCGAGATTTTCTCAAACCGATTTTCTTTGGCAATTCTCGGCCTCCCGGCCGGTAGATTGAAAAGAAACAAAACCAACGAACGGAAAAACGCCAAAAACGCCGCCGCTAAATTTTGCCAACCTATCTGTTTTTACAGACGCAAGCGGAAGAAACGCATCGCCTCATTAGGGAAAAGAATTCGTAGCGGACCGGTCGTGGACTCCAAATCCTGCCAATCCTCAGACAAATCTGTTTTAGACTGCAACACGCCTTAGTTCGCAACAAAATCTCGCTGCCTTCCGTCTTGACCGAGCCGCCGGGCAAATCAAAAGAACGGCGCCGCACCGCCGCCGATCAAGGATAATTTGGCGGTTTCAAAGAATCGGATATGTATTGCACTTGCTGAATGTCTGCCTGAGGAGCATTATTCTTTTCAAGCAACTTTACAACCTCCTTCACAAACTGCTCTCGCCTTTCCTGCTCTTCTTTCGCTATCTCATCTCTCAGCCGATCCTCTCTTTCTTTCCGATGAGCATCTCTTAGATCTGTAAAATACTGATACGCACCCATAACTGACTCCGTTACTTGAAACAGAAACCAAACGACGACAACCGAACTGACAATGCCGTCCCGAATCTCGTTGAATATCTCCAGCCAACCTTTGCCCCATTCATCATACAGCGTAAAAGCGGACACGGCAACGCCGCAAAACGAAAGAACGCCGTAGAACCAGCCTCTCCAATTTGGATGGATTGACCAGATCGATTCCCTGAATTTGCCTTCATCATCAGCCATCTCCTTTCTTCGGGTTCACTTATCGAAACACTCATCGAAATTTTTCCAGAATCTGTCGGCGCAATTTGCAATCTTTTGGCGCAATTTTGGCGCATCTTTTCCGAAATGCAAGAAGTAAATAGCGGGAAACCAACCTATCAACCAAATCCAAGAAAGCACAAGCCATAATACAGCCCAGTCAAAATGGTCTGTGTACATTATGCCCACAGGCGCAAATAGAGGAGTTCCATAAAACAAAGCCAATCCAACGCCAACGACTGCCAAGGCTGCTGCCCGAAGCGCAAGAAAAAGCACGGCTACAACGCCTACCACAACCCAAAACAAAATGAACCCAAGAATCGCAATGACAGGAATCCAAAGAATCCCCTCGAAAAGCCATCCGTAAATTTCAAAAATGTCTGGCATAATCTCAGACACCTATCCACTTTCGGAGAATCGGCAAAACGACTTCAATGAAAATCGGAATGACTATCGCGCAGAACGGAACTGCGGCGATGCCGACAGACCATTTGAAGAGTCCGAGCATTTTGACAAAAATCTCTTTCACTCCGTCAATCTTGGCGGTTAGCGTCTTTTCTAAGCCTTTGATTTCGGTGGACAGCGTCGTGACCTTGCCTTCCAATACCTTAAATTCCCCGAACAATCCGCCGTGAGGGTTGCCCGTGCCGTAAAGAGCGGTGTTGATTTGATTCACGTCTTTGCGAAGATCGCCAATCTGCTTGCTCAACTCCCTGTTCGTTATGTCTGGCTCATTCATTGTTGGCCTGATTTTTGTTCAATTAAATTAATTAATTAGTTAAATAGCAGAAAGTTCGAGAAAAGTCAAGTTTTTTTCAACCCGATTGAAACCCAACGAAAGCGCAGACGAGATGAACGAAAGCCATGAAGGTTTTCGCCAGTTTGTCGTAGCGAGTCGCAATGCGGCGGAATTCTTTGATTCGACAAAAGAACCGCTCCACTTTTTGACGCATTCGATATTTCACTTTGTCGTAGGAAAGCAATCTCTTCCGGTTGGATTTTGGCGGAATCACGGCTTCGATGCCTTGATATTCCAAGAATTTGCGGATGTCGTCGCAGTCGTAGGCTTTGTCCATCACGGCGGCGTTCAACCAGCGGGATTTTGGCACTTCTCTCCAAACATCGGCAAAGGCAGTGGTATCATGGCGTTGTCCTCCGCTCAGGCAAAGAGAAACGGCGACTCGTTCATCGGCGCAAGCGGCATGCAGTTTGGTCGTCCATCCTCCGCTGGATTTTCCTATCGCTTGCTTGGCTTTGCCGGCAAGGGAAAGGAACAGCGCGGGCAAAAGAAATGGGTAAAATCTTTTCATGTCAATTATTTTTTCGAGCAAAAAGGGAAATGGATCGAATGCCGTTTGGCAAGTCTCAAGTGCGTTTTTTTGGGGTGATTTTTCTTTTGTTGGTGACTGCGCCGCAAAGAAAGCTGCAGTTCTTTGGCAATTTGCGGCCGGTGATTTGGAAAAAGAAACAAAATGGATTGGAACAGTAACCCGGCCGGATTTTGCAAGCCGATTTGTTTTTCCAAATGCAGGCGAAAGAACTGCATCGTTTCGTTTGGGAAAAGATTGGCAACGGAGCGGCACACTTCCCGCATATCATTTTTTTGGGAAAGGCAGGGCGGTTTAGGTTGCTTTTGTTTTTTTGGGTTTAGAAGGAGCGTTTGGGCAGCTGGAAGATGGCGGGTTGTTTGAGGAGGTTGGGAGCGGCGGGTTGGTTCAAAAGTTCCAATCCGTTAGGTTGGATGAGAGGGGAGTTTCCCAGCGGGGAACCGGGCGATTGGATTGCGGAAGGGGAGGGAGTTGTCGGATTGTTGGCGGCGGGCAATTCTGTCGTTGGGTTGGAGAAGAGGCCGTTATTGAAGAGGTTGGCGGCGGACGGCGCGGCGATGCTGGAATTTTGCAGGTTCAGGCCGTTGCGAGGGATGAGTTGCCGGCCGATGATGCCGCTTTCCAGCGCCGTCGGCGGGCTGAGAACCGGGTTGAAGGATTGGGATGGTGAGAAGCCGGTTTGCGCGTCGAGTTCGATGTTGGGGGAGAATAGGCTGTTGGGCTCGCTGGTTTCGGTTGGAGTTTGAAATTCGTTGAATTCGAGGAGGTGGTCGGCGGAATTGAATGGGATTTCGTTTTGGATGCCTTTGTTGGGGCTGGATTGGTCGAAGATGCTGTCGAGCCGCATTTCGAAGTCTTCTGCGGTAGCGAAGGAGTCGATGAAGGTGAGTTGTTCTTCTTCGTTGGCGGTTTGGTTGTCTGGGTTGGCGTCGGCGTTGTTGAAGTTATTGAAGGGCGAGTTTTTCCAGTCGGGCTGTTTCTTGGAGTTTCGGTTGGCGGAGTATTTTTCCAAGGAGGATTCTTTCGTGCGGTTGTAGTTGCGCTGGGTTTGGTTGGCGTCCAATTTGTTCTGATCGTCGTTGGCGGCGGGCGAGTCGGAGTTTCGCATTTCGGCGGAGTCTTGCATTCCCCAATTTTTTTTGCGGTCGAGTGCGTTGAGGAGTCGTTTTCTTTGTTGGGGGGTGAGTTTTTGTTGGCTGGGTTTGGAGGTTGGGTGTTGCCAAGGGGCGATTACACCTTCTACGACGGAGCTGCTTTTTTTGTCAAAGCCCGGCGAGTTGGGGCGTATGGCGTTGAGGTCGAATTTTTCTTTTGGGGCGGAGTTTTTGTCGTTGGAGTCTCGGAAAATGAGGGGTTCTCCGGGATGGGTTCGTTCGGTGGCGCCGGCAAGGAGTAAGGTTGCCGCGAGAATTCCGAAGCCGTTCTTTTTTGAGAAAGCCAATTTATTCATTTGGTTAAGAGTTTCCATATTTGAGCCGTCAAAAGGGCTTGGCGTTCAATTTTTTGCGGAAATTTTTTATGGTTGTCAAAGGATTTTTGTTTTGAAGCGGCTTGATTTTTGCGGTGGTTTTCCTTTTTCTAGGAGAATGGCGAAATTAAATGATTGTCTGGCGGGTTTTTTGGGGTGCGTGGTCTTGGTTTTTTGCGGGTTGCCGTATGTTCAAGGAGAAGCGGAGAAAGAGCCGCCAAAGGGTTATTATGAAATTTTGTCGAAACAGGCTTCCACACTGCTGAAGAAATATCGGAATTTGGTAATTTTGGACATTCGCACGCCGAAGGAATTCAAGGCGGGACATTTGGCGGGGGCGAAGAATCTGAATTATTATGCCGATGATTTTGAGGCGAAGATGGACGCTTTGGATCGGTCAAAGACGTATCTGGTGCATTGCGCTTCCGGCGGGCGTTCTGGGAAGGCGATGAAGTTGTTTAAGCGGAAGAAGTTTGCGGCGGTGTATCACCTGAAAGACGGCTACCAAGGCTGGACGGCGGCGAAACTTCCCACGGTTCGAGATTGAGATTGCGAATGGTGGGGCTAACTGCCCGGTTTCTCTGCTGGGAGTCGTTTCAAATCGGCGGGAAGATTGTCGGGCGCAAAGGTTTCAAGGGGAAGTTTTAGCAAGCTTTTCAAAGGAGGGGAAAAGGATAGCGAGACGTCCGAGCGATCCACTAAAACCGCAATCTCAACAATTTCCGCCTCGTGTTTTTCTTGGACGAGTCGGATGACTTCGCGCAGACTGCCTCCTCTGGTGAGAACGTCGTCGACGATAATCACCTTTTCCCTTTTATCCAACTGGAATCCGCGACGGAACTTCAACTTGCCGTTGGATTTTTCCGCAAAGATGAAGCGCAAGCCGAGTTGCCGGGCGATTTCTTGCCCAATCACCAGCCCGCCCATTGCCAGAGCGACTACGGTTTCGGCGGCGGAAGAGCGGAGCAAATCGGCTAAGGCGCTTCCCAATTGTTCGACGACGGGCATTTGTTGGAGAGCCTTCGCGCATTGAAAGAATTGGCGGCTGCGCCGTCCGCTGTGAAGTTCGAAGTGGCCGTCTAGCAAAGAACCGCTTCGTTGAAAAATCCGCATCGCCTCCTCTTCAATCATCGCGTCCATTCTACCGCAGCGGGATAAATTTATGCAATTCCCATCTTTTCCGATCAAAAAAATAAGAATTACTTGCAACAATCTTCGAAATCAGGTTTTATGCGGCCAAAGCCCTATGGACGGGGCGTTTTCTAAATTAAAGAAAGTCATGACTAAATTCGTAAAATACCTTGCTGTGATTGCGCTGACGGTCTCTGTGGCCGCCGTTGCTGGTGAAAAGAAGGCTGAATGCGCCAATCAGAAACAGCTTACTCTGAAAATTGACGGCGCGGCTTGTGAAGCCACCTGCGCCGAGTTGGACAAGGCGTTGACTCGCCTGGACGGTGTGAAGGCCGAAAGTTGCTCCAAGTCGCATCTGACCAAAGTGACTTACGACTCCACGAAAGTGAAGCCCGGTCAAGTGTTTGCCGCTTTCAAAAAGGCCGGCGTGAAGATTGAGGGTCAACAGATTGAGTTGGCCGTCAAAGGCTTGGCCTGCGGGGCTTGCTCAACGAAGGTCAACAAAGCCCTAACCAAAGTGAAAGGAGTTCTGAACGGCGAAACCTGCCACAAGAGCAAAAAGACCACCGTGCTCTTCGACCCCGCCAAAGTGAAGTCCAAGCAGATCGTTGCGGCGATCAACGAAACCGGCTTCACCGTTGCTGAAGACGCTCCCCAAGCGAACTGAGCGACGGTTTTCCATTGTTGGCGTGCGAGCGGTCCTCCTTTCGAAAAGAGGGCCGTTTTTTTTGTGCAAAGGAGGCTTCCTTGTTTGCGGCGGATTTGAATTCACGGGAAGCCGTCTTCAGTTGTTTGCGCTTCCAACTGGCGGTTTGCCGTCGCCGCATTGCAAAGGAAGATTCGCTTTCTGGGTTTTCATGGAATAGGGTATCTGGGTTTAATCTCTCGTTGAAGACGAATGAATCGATTTGATCGACAACTGCGGCCGCATGCGAAGGCTTTGTTTCGGAATTCTTTGACGGTTCTGCAGTTAAACATCGGGCGGAAGTGCAATCAAACCTGCCGGCATTGCCACGTCGCCGCCGCGCCTTGGCGGAAGGAGATGATGAATGCCAAAACGGCGCGTCGGATTGAGGATTGGATTGAGAAACATCGCCCGCCGGTGGTGGACATTACCGGCGGAGCGCCTGAAATGAGCGAATTCTTCCGGGACTTGGTTGCGCGGGCGCGAAAGGCCGGCGCCCACGTGATCGACCGCAATAATTTAACCATTCTGGAAGAGTCGGGATATGAGGATTTGCCCGCCTTTTTAGCGGCTCACAAAGTGGAGGTCATCGCCTCGCTGCCTTGTTATTCGGCAAAGAACGTCAATCTGCAGCGCGGCAACGGCGTGTTCGAGAAGAGCATTCGGGCATTGAGAAAACTTAACGCCGAGGGCTACGGATCAAGTGTGACGCTGAATCTGGTCTACAACCCATTAGGCGTCGAATTGCCGGGACCTCAGGCCGAACTGGAAGCCGCTTACAAAGTTGCTTTGCGGCGGGAGTTTGGCGTTGAATTTAATCGCTTGTTGACAATCACCAATCAGCCAATCGCTCGATTTGCCGAATCCTTGAAAAAGCAGGGCAACTGGGAAGAGTATATGGAACTTTTGGCGAATCATTTCAATCCGGCAACTTTGCCGGGGTTGATGTGCCGGCATACTTTGAGCGTGGATTACGAGGGCAGATTGTTCGATTGCGATTTCAACCAAATGCTAGGAATGCGGATTCGCCGGAACGGAAGGTTGCTTTCGCTCTGGGATGTCACGCCGGAGTCTCTTACCGAGGAAAAAATTTCCACCGGCGAACATTGTTTGGCTTGCACCGCCGGCGCGGGGAGCAGTTGCGGAGGAGCATTGGTTTGAGCGTTTGCCCAAGATTTAAAAATCGCTGTTTCCCTTTATTTTTTATTTAAGGAAATTATTTTCTTGCGGTTCCTTAAAATTCGCATTACTTAAGGGGTTCGACATTGCAAACGTAGCGTCCGAAGGTAAAAAAGGCGTTGCTTGCGGGAGGAGAAAATTATGATGACAAAACAGAAGATTATTCCATTGGGGCTGGCGGCGTTTGGGGTGCTGGCGAGCATAAATTTGGCGGCGCCTTTGAACGCCGGAGAACTCAAAGTCGGCACCAAGGCGCCGGCTTGGAAACTAAACGGACTGGACGGCAAAGCAGTCCAATCCTCCGACTTTAAGGGAAAAGTGGTCGTGTTCAATTTTTGGGCGACTTGGTGCGGCCCTTGCGTCCGAGAAATTCCGGACTTCGTCGAAGTTCAAAAGGAATTTAAGGACAAAGGCGTTGTCTTTATCGGCGTGTCCGTAGATAGTCCTGCGGCGGAAAAAAAGACAACGGCAAAAGTGAAGGCGTTCGTTGACAAAATGAAGATCAACTATCCCATAGTCTGGGGAGACAAAAAGGTGGACAAAGACTACGGAGGCATTACTGGCATTCCGCAGACTTACGTGATTGACAAAAAAGGCGTCATTCGGGCGAGCCATCTGGGAATGATTTCAAAGAAGGATCTTTTGAAGAGCCTCAAACCCTTGCTTTAATTTCCAAAAAGCAGCTTCAAAAACATAGAACTCCATTTTTGAGGAGGATAGGGTTGTTTTGGCCGCTTGCATCGGCGGCAAAACAACGTCTTTCCTCCTATTTTTTTGGGATGGAGAACGACGAATTCATAGTTTGGAGTTTTTGAACTAGGGCGTGTCGACGCTAAATTTCAAAATGGCCGGTGGCAAGGGAGTAAAGAGTCAAATTTTTTTCCGTGCCGAACATCCAAAAATCGTCAAAAGCTAAAATACAGGGCAAATTGGGGAAATCTATGGAGGATCCAGAGATTTAGAAATCTATTCATGCGAGTTGACGTCTGATTTTCTGGAGGTGGACATTTAATAATCAGATACGAATAGCCTCGACATGAAGACGCAAATATCGATTAAAATGCAGGGGGCTCTCGGCGTTGTCGGGATTGCGGTGGTCGGGATTTTGGCAAGCGTTGCCAAAGGCTTCGTTTCTCCGCTATAAAGGCGAGCAAAGTTCAATCACTCAGACGTCTCAACCAACTCCAACTCATCGGACCCGTAAAGCGGGGGACCCAGTTGTCCGCATTGAATTGTTGGAAAAGTTCCACCGGCATGTGATTGCGATGATGCCAGCGATCCCAAACCGCAGAGACGGGCAAGGTCCAATCCCGCAAAGAACCATGCTCCACGTGGCCGTCTAAAAAAGCCATGTTCACCCGCCCGGCATGTCGACGACTAATATAGAAGGTATACTTCCGAGGTATCTCTTTCGGCCATAGGCTTACCGGCAGCGAATAATCCCAAAAAGGAAACTCCAAACGATCCCTACTCCAAAACCAACCCGGGCGATCCCCCAACCCAAGCAATCCGCCAGCGACGCAATCTCCGTTATCTTGCGTGAATGAAAAATTACGGCGCCTTCCGCATATGGTTTTCGGTCATAACTCCCGTCCAGACGTCTCTCCGAAATAAACATCGGCGCATTCGCCCCATAAGCAAAGTTGAACCACTTGAGACAATCAGGCCGACGAGATATTCGAATCCTTTCGTGAACCACTTGAGACAATCTCTTTTCTCCGGTGCATTGGAAGACGTTGGTATTCCTCTCCAAATAATCCGCCCACAGCAACCGATCCCAACTCACATAATGAACTAAACGACGAGGATCCGCCTCCTCATGCCCCGGACCCCAACAATTCGATGGATGACCGGACATCACCGGCGGCAGAAAGTCGTTGTAATCATGGACGTACATCTGCGCCGCCAGATTGATTTGCCTCAGGTTGTTGGCGCAGTGAGAGCGTTTGGCGCGCCCTAGAGCGGGCAACAACAAAGCCGCCAAGACGCCGATGATGGCAATCGCCACCAGCAACTCGATCAACGTAAAAGCCAAGTTTCCGTTCTTTTTCATAACGCAAAATAGCGGGAACCGCTTCATTAATTGCCCGGCCAAGGTTACGGCAGAGAAATCTCGCGTGAACATTTTCTCTCGTAATCAAAGCGAGGCGTGCCGACGTCGCCATTCCAACCTTCGACGTAATAGGGACGACCATGCGGCCAAGGAGCGGTCCAACGAACGCGCCGAACCCAACCCGGACCGCTATAACCAGACCGCAAGCCAGACGGAACCGGATCCCAATCGATCGTGCAGTAGTAAATGAACAAATCCGAATAGTATTCATAATCGACGGAAACATAAGCGGCCGCTTGACCGGGATGAAAGCTTGAATTGTATTCGTAAATCGATACGCCGTAAGAATCGCAGGTGAACGGATCATCCTCACGATTGCGAGATGGATCAAACCAGAATGTATGCTCCAAACTGTTCCCCTTCCCTGAAAGAGTCACAATGTCGTCTTGCGGAGCTTTTCCCCAAACATACCGAAACGGATCCCACCAATGATTGTAATCGATAACCCGACGCAGCCCCCACCATTCGATTCTGTATGTTGTTCCCGCTTTGGAACTGGGGACGTCAAAATCGACGTACATCGTCGTTTTGCCCGATGACGTCCAATCTCCCGATTCTTTATGGAAGCAGACGTCATAGACCGAGACCGGCGGATTGCAGGAGGCTTGCGCCTCGCCGATGGAACCGCCGAGCCGGCCGATGCCAACGATGCCGGCGGCCGAGAAGATGGCGCCAAGGCGGGAGACTTTTTTGGCCGCCGCGAACGCCCTCCTTTGGCGTCAGGGGAAAAGAGTTGGGAAACGAGGGAAACAACGCCTTGAGCGGTTTTTGCCTAAAGTCCAGCTACAGAGACCACGACAACGCCGAGAAGTGGCTTCATTTTCATCGATGTTGGAGTCTTCATGTCGATGCTGTCCGTATCTAGTTATCAACTGTCCACCTCCAGAAGAGCAGATTCGCCTCCCCCCCCCCCAACACAGAAACACAACCCGAATTTTCCTGCGCAAGCATTATTTAAAGGTCTGGAGACCCCATAGATTTGACGGAAAATGTCGATAACTCGTTGTCATTCAATGAGTTAGGTCGTTTTGGGCGAATTATTGTGGCGGCAGATTTTTTCGGATTCACAGGTTCGAAATTCTGATTTTGAAATTTAGGGTCGACACACCCTAGATTGACGTATCCGGTTCCGGAAAGCGGTTGATTGTCGCTTAGATAGTTCAGAGTTAAAGGATTATCCGCAACGTTGGGATTGGGTCGGAGTTTCCATTCGGCGGCGTAAGGCAGGTTATCGCCACATCGGCATCCCTATTAGGATCGGGAGGAAGTTCATCGGCGTCGTTGATTCCGTCGTTGTCGGAGTCGCTTTGGAAGGGGTTGGTGCCTAGATAATACTCGGCTTCGTTGCGCAGGTTGTCCGGCTCAAAGTCTTCTTGCGAATCATAAACGCCATTGCCGGACAGTCCGGTGAAGGCGTCTGTTTGATCATCTCCGTTGCGGTCGACTGCGGAGTCTGGATTAGTGGGATTGGTTTTGCTAACTAGCAGCTCAAAGCCGCCGGTAAGGCCGTCTTGGTCGGTATCGGCTCGGTTGCCGCCGGTGAAGAAGCCTTGCGGCGAGGCGAACAGAGAAACGGGAATAGAAATAGTTTGGCCGGCGGGAAGAACTTCAATCCAAGTCCAGTAAGTCGTACCGGATACGCCGGGACGAAAGTAAAGGTCAAAGTCTTCTTCTGCGTTTCTTATCGGATCCGAAAATTGAAATATTTTCCCAACTACACCCGGCCTATTTTTTATTACATAGATTAATCCTTTTGCGCGGGGCCGAGTCGCGCGGGAACGCCGTTCACATCTTTAATCGCCACTAAATTAAAAGCATGACGATAGCATTTCTTTGCCCTAAGAAGCCAAGCCAAAGCGGCGTCCACAGCCACCACGCCGGGAAAATATGGATCAAATTCGCCAGAGTAACCATGAAAGTATTTGCATCCTGTCGTGCCAAACACATCATAACCCAAACCAACAAAATCGTGGCCAAACCAACCGGATAGATGCCGTTGATACTCGTTGCCGAATTCCGGCCCTTGTGGCACAAATCCGTTCGGCGTCTCCAACAATAAAAAACGCTTTGTAATCGTCTCACATCGTTCCAGCAATTCAAACCCTTGTCGCTTGGGCAAGTGTTCGATAACGCCGTACATCGTCACCAAGTCAAACTGCCCCCCCCCCCAATTGCTCCATAATTTCCGCCGGTTCCACGGAAAGAACGTCGGCGACCAAATACGCATCGTGAAGTTTTTGGGAACGCGCCGCATTGACCGCATCTTCAAAGGCATCGACTCCCGCCGTCCAAATTGCCGGACGAAACTCACTTAGAGGCGAGGATTGGCCGCATCCAATATCCAAGGCGCGAAGGCATTTTCCGGACGCGATCAACTTGGCCGTATAATCTCGGGCCGTGGGCAGTCCAAAGAATTGTTTCAGCAAATTCCTCATCTCAAACAATCCATCCACTATGGCAGAACTTCAGAACCATGATCGCGAATCCATTTTTTCGTTTCAGCGACCGCAGCCGATGCTCGACCGACGTCGACAATATTGCTTCCCGGGATAATCACATCGCTAATTCTTCCATTCTTCAACCATTCCAACGCCTTTGCCAGTTGGAAACGCACTTTGTTCAGCGGCATTTTCCTTGGTTGGCGCCGAGGATTCGTAAGGTTTTGATAATCCCACATATAACAACCCAAGGCTATTTTGGGAGGGTTCGCAAATCGGGAAACTTGGATTTCTAATGTTGCCAAATTTTCTGGCAGTTTGGACAGATTATCCGAATCTTTCGTCCATAAAGTAATATAGTCAAAACGTTTTAAATAGGAGTCGTAAGACGATCTATTGAGTTCGTCGTCATATAAAACCACCCATAAATTAGGGCTACTCCATCCCAGTTCTCTCGGAATTCTGGCGCGAATTGAATCCAGTTGGCTAATGGTTAATCGAGTTCCTCCGATGAAAAAATCGTCCATGACGAAGCCGGTAATATTGGTTTTCGCTGTTGCCAACTTGATTGCCTCATTGACGACGTCGTTGCCGGTAATGCCGCTCCCGCCAGTCATAGACCAAATAGTTTTGTTAAATTGGTTAAATCTATGTGTTTCATAGTATGAACGATAATTAGTAGGGCTGGGAACAAGTAAATTCTGGGGATGATCGGGATACGCGATGAAGAAGATTCGCTGAATACCCATCTGATTCGCCGCTGTTTCAGGTTCGATTGAAGAAGCATTTTTTCCCAATCCCCACCCAGAACGAGGCGGATTGAACTCATCGTTGTGCGCTCCTTTCACATGACACCAAAGCCACAAATGGTCAGAAACCCGACCCGGAAATGCGGCGTTGTAGTGGCTTTGTATTTCTTCATCTGGAAGAACGGAGCGATAAGAAGCAAAGGCCAGTATCCGACCTTTGAGATTGTGCAATCTATCCGGAAGCACCGAAGACCAACCAAGCTGGCTGGCCGCATGCGTGAAAATACGCCCATGTCCCGACAGCGATCCCACTTTTTGACCATCCACAAATGCCTCGGTATTTGAACCATCATAAGTGTAAACAATATGCGCGTCGCGGCCGTAAGGACTGGCCAAACTCTGCCCGGAGATTGACGCGAAGAAATAGTCTCCCACGTTTCGTTTTGTAACGCCCAGCTGATTGACCTGCGTAGAAGGCGCGCTTTCTTGATCAAACTTCAACCACCAAACATTATCGCCAAGCAGCACGGGAGAGAATTGATCCGTCTGGGGAACGTTCACCACAAACTCATAAGTGGCGGTAAAAGATCCTGCCATACCGGAAAGGTTGTGCGTCGGATGGGTTGTGGTATCAACGGGCATTGTTAGAATCGAATTGTGCGTTGTTCCCGAAGAGACGACTGCCCCTGCTCCCAGTTATCCACTGAAAAATCATCAAGAGTTTTTGCTCGCACAATTCGGAGGCCGATTGGAAAAAATTTATTCAAAAGAGATGGGTTGGGGCGGCGGTTTTACAGTTCCGGGTTCTGGAAGTGTTTTTAGGGAGAGGAGGAAGGCCATGAGGTGTTCAATTTCTTGGGGTGTCAGCAAGACGCCGAAGGGAGGCATTGGGGAAACTTCGGCAGGGTAGCCTTCGGCAAGGACGGCCTGCGGTTCCAGCAAGCTTTGGCGGAGGTAGTCCGGTTGTTTGCGGGCGGCGATGCCGTCTAATGGAGGGCCAACAATTCCTCCTTCGCCTTTTACTTGATGGCAACGGATGCACGAGGCCGCCGGGTTTTGACGGAAGATTTCTTCTCCAACGGCGGCGTTTCCCAAAAGCGGTGTTTCCTCGGCCAAGGCGGGTTGGAACAGGATTTCTTGCAGCGACAGGTCGTCATAGTAAGCGGCGCCGGTGGAGGTTCCCCAGCCGCCGAAGAGGCAGTTGATGAGAATTGAGCTGCGGTTGCCGGAGTTGAAGGTGACTTCGACTTGCGTCCAAGCTTTTTCTTTTTGCAGGGCTGGGGTGAGGACGCCTTGTATGGAGTGAACGTTGAGAAGCGCTCCCATTGCGCCGCTGAGGCCGCGCGTCATAATCCAACCGGAAAGGCGGTATTCGGTGTTGGGTTTAACGGCGACTTCGGCGCGCCATCCGGCGTCGGCGCCTTTTTGGGATTCAATCTTCAAGGCTCGTCGTCCGCTGCGAACAAAAGGAGGGCTTTCAACAACTACCGAGAAAGTAGTGCCTCCTTGATCGCGATAGATATGTGGAAACCAAGCGGTGACGGCCGTGTCCAATCCATCTTCAAAGGAAGGATTTTGCAGGAGATTGGGCCCCAGCGTTTTTTCGCCTAAGGCAATGTCCAGCCGCTGCGCCATGGTTTTCAAGGCTAACGAAAGCCAAGGGTCTTCGCGGTTTTCCGGGTTGAGAAACAGGCCGCTTACCGCTCGTTTCACGGTTTCAGAAGGGACGGCGAGCGACGCCATTTTGATAAACGCTTCACGGCGCACGGCCGGATTGGAGTCGGCAATGACCGCCGTGTCCAACAGCAACTGCTCGGCTTCTGCGTCGTTGCCGAGGGCGCGGACAGCGTTTTGTTTTAGCTTTGGGTTTTTGTTCAATAAAGCGGCTTGGTGCGCTTGGCGGTCTAATCGGTTCATGCCGTGTAGCGCCCATAAGGCGTGGATGGACGATCGTTCGCCGTCCACTATTTCTTTTCGAAGCAAGGGAACGGCATTTTCGGAGGAGGATTCCACCAACAGTCGTTGCGCGGTGAGTCGCCAAAACAAATTGGGGTCCGACAGAGCTTGAACCAATTCCCGCGCGGAAGCGCCTTGGAGTGAAGCAATTTTCGATGGGGCGGCGTCTTTCCAAATAAGGCGGTAAATCCGGCCGTGCCGGCGGTCTCGATTCGGATTGATGTGAGCGTTGCCGATGCCTCGTTTGGCATCGTAGCCTCCGCGGGCGGTTGACGGCGTTGGGTTGTGTTGGATGATGAAATTGTACCAATCGGCCATCCAGAGGTTTCCATCCGGCCCCACTTCGGCGGCCACTGGCGAAAACCATTCATCCGCGCTAGCGACAATGGCAAAGGCGTTCTCGGACTGAAAGCCGGAGCCGTCCGGCAAGATTTGGAAGCCGCCCAAAAGATGTCCCGTCGGGCCGCAAACAAAAGCCATCGAATCCCGCCAAGCTTGGGGAAATCCATCGGAAACAGCCAAAGCGTGTCCCGCTCCCGCCGTGTAGTTTCCAAAGGCGTCCACTTGCCTGATGTTGGAAGTTAGGGGATGAAAGGCGACGGAATCGGCAATCATGGAGGCCGTCATTTTGCGGGGAGAGCTTTGGTAGGCAGTCGCCGGAAAACCACAGAAGAAACTCGGATTGTTGTTGGCTGTCGAGCCGAAAACGTCGCCGGCCGCATTGAAGCCCAGCCCCCAAGTATTGTTGTTGAACTGGTGCAGAAAGGTGACATTTTTGCCGTCAGCGTTCATTTGAAACACGCCGGAGCCAAAGCGGTTTGGCTCGCCCTCCTTTTTGCCGACATACCCGGAATAACCCACCGTTCCCCAAATTTGGTTGTCGAATCCGTAGCGCAGATTGGACGGCCCCGCATGGGTATCGCCAATTCCCCACCCCGTGTTCAAGGTTTGGCGGGCATCCGCGCGGTCGTCTCCATCTAAGTCCTTCAAAAAAAGCATGTCCGGCGCATGCGCCACGATGACTCCGCCGCGGACAGGAAGAAGCGAGGTAGGAATGTTCAATCCTTCGGCAAAAACCGTCACCCGATCACAACGCCCGTCCGCGTCCGTATCCTCCAAAATTTTGACTCGGTCGTTGCCTTGCCGTCCCGGCTTGATTTCGTTGGGATAATCGACGGTCTCCGCCACCCATAATCGACCGCGTTCGTCCCAGCTCAAAGCAATTGGGTTAACGATGTCCGGCTCGCTGGCAAACAACTCCAATCGGAATCCTATTGGCGCGCGGGTGTAGCTCATGCTGTCCTCGGGCGACAGTGGAAGTTGATATTTCAACGGTTCCGGACGGCGTTCATAGTTGGGAATGTCGGCGCGCCGTTGGTATTGAAGAGGGGTTCGGCTGTTGACAAACATCTCATAACGCGCCCGTCGTTCCTCGCCAATCGCCCATAAAATACCTTGCTTCAAAAGCGCGTGAAACTCCGGCCGGCTCCACACCCGGTGGTCGTGCCCCGAAGCCGTGTAAAACACTCGGCCCTTTCCTTGCGTCCGCACCCAAGTCCACGGCTCCGGCTCGGTGTGCGGGTCTCCCGGCACGGCGTCCCGCACTTGCAGCACTGTCCTGTTGGCCGGGTTGTGGTCTGAATGGAAATAAGATTCGTCCCAGGCCTCTAGTGGAGGAATTCCCGCTACGGCGGGATGGTCGGGAAGAATAGTCCGCACTGGGAACACGCCGCTTCGATGGCTTTGAAACCGCCCGCCAACCAGCCGCCCATAGCCCGGTTCATTGGCGAAACACCAACTAGCGCAATGCACGGGAACAAAGCCGCCGCCTTCTTTGACGAAGGAAAGCAGGTTCTGCCATTGGCCGGGCTGGATCTCCGCATGGTTCGCATAGAGCAAAAGCGCGTCGAAACGGCGCAGAAAGCCTGCGTTCCCTAAGGCTTCCTCCACCGAAGTCGCATAGTCGAAGTAAATTGCCTCCGGGCCGAGCGCCTGCTGCAACATCGGATAGTAAAGGTTGGAGTTGTGGTGTTCGCTCTTGTGGCCAAGAAAGAGAACGCGAATCGGCCCCTCGGCGGCAAAGGCCGACAGACCCGCCGAAACGAAGCTGAAAATTGTAAGTAGAACGCGCATAATTATATTATTGAATTGACGGCTTATAGAACCATACCAACATATTCTCATTAAAATTTTAATTATCCAGCTTTTGTCGAATGTGTTCGGCATATATCAAAAGCGAGGAAAGAAAACAAAAGGCCTGGAAAGCGGCAAAAATATAAGATAAAATCGCCTCTTGTCGTATTTGTCTTACGATACGATACATCTTATTTTTGATTCCGTTTTCAGATCGACAGGTGTTTGATCATACTATGCGAAAACAAATCCATCATCCAACCTTTTTCTTTTGGGATCATAGAATCTTTTTTCCTCGGACTTTATCTCGTCATTCGAGTGCGCTGGTCCAGTTGGATTTGCAAGGTAGGTTCGGGGACGACCGTCGCGGGAGAGTCTGTCCGGGGGCGGGCGGCGCGACGCTCTCGAAACTCTTTCCACCATTCCGCTGCTTGGCTATCCGTCCAAGTTCGGTAGGCCGAGGAACTGCGCAAAATTGCGATCAGAGCTTGAGCTGATTGTGGACGATTGGAGGGTTCTTTTTCTAGGCATTTCATGATCGCTTTTTCCAAAGAATCTTCCACGGCGACTCCCAACCGCTGGCGCGGCGTCTCCGGCGTTGAGGAAACGTGTTTCTGCAACACTTCAAAGGCCGATTCTCCATCGAACACATTTCTTCCCGTCAACAGATAATAGCCCAGGGCGCCGACGGCGTAGATATCGCTACGATGGTCTACTTGCTCCGGCAGAGACACTGCTTCCGGGGAAATGAACTGCGGGGTGCCGGCGATGGTCAAGCTGTGCGACACTTCTGGCGATACCTCTGCATAGCCTGGATACGGCTTGGCCAACCCGAAATCCAACACTTTTACCATGTCCTCCGCCATGCCTCCGCGGTTGCAAAGAATAACGTTGGCCGGTTTAATGTCTCGATGCACTAATCCCGCCTCGTGCGCCTCGCTGAGAGAAGCGCACACTTGTTGTAGAATGTGGATCACCCGTCCTTCGGAAAGCCGCTCCTCCGCTTGAATCAACTCCCACAGGTTGACGCCGTCGATGAACTCCATCGCATAATAAAAAATCCCGTCCGGCGTGTGGCCGTAGTCGAAAATTCGAACGGTGTTGGGATGAACGAGCCGGCAGGACAATTGCGCTTCCCGCTCGAAATGCCGGACCGCTTTCTCGTTGGCCTTGTCCGGCAGCAACAATTTGACCGCCGTGTCCCGCCGCAACAAGGCGTGCCGCGCTTGATACACCGATCCCATGCCTCCCTCGCCGATTTTCTTGATTAAAGTGTATTGTCCCAACTCTTTTGCCTCTAAGGACGCCGCTTCCATCCGCCGGCGCATCGCAATGTTGAAATAAGAAAACAGGAAGAGGCCGATCCCGCACAAAATGGACAACAGCAAAAGAATGAGAAAAATCAGACGCAAAGACCGCAACGGTTTGAACGCTTCCTCCGCATCCAACTTGGTGATGACGCCGAACTGATGATCGGGCAACCACTGCCACGCGCCCACCACGGGAACCCCGCGGTAATCGCGGACTTTTTTAACTTCTTTCCCCTTGCCGCCCGCCGCGGCATTCCGAACCAGCGGAGTCAAAGGCCAGGACTCTTTGGCTTCCTTCGGTTCGTAGCCTTCGGCAAGATTGCCGCCGGGATCGTGAAGTTTAAGCGTCAGCGCCGATCCGTCCCCGCGTTCGATCAATCCCCATTCGCTCAAACTCTTTTCAAAGCGACTTTGCGACAGCATGATTCCATCCGAAGAAAATGCGAAGGTTTCTCCCGAATCTCCCGGTTGGGCAACCGATAAAATGCGGGTAAACTCGCGCCTCGGCTCAATAATTAATCCAAGAGCGGCAATCACTTTTTGATCTCCCATCGCTCGAATCGGCGCCGCAACCGCCATGATCGTTCGATTTCCGCGTCCTCCACCCGGACGCCCGGGGCCGCGAAACTCACCGCCATTGCCACGCTCTCCTCGCATCGGGCCGACAGCATTCCGACTTCGAAATAGCGGATGCTCTTCACCTTCCCGCCACCGCCCAGAATTATGTCGCCTCCGTCCGGCTTCTTCGTACGCACGCCGACGATTGGGAGATAGCCGCGCCGGCTTGTACGGCGTTAGCAACACCGGCTCGCCGCTTTCAAAAATATGCTGGAACTTTTCCCTCGCCTCGTCTTGCAATTGGTAGCCCAACATTTCCTCCGGCCCCACTGCAATGATGATCCCGTCCGGATTAATGACCACGAATCCCAACCTCAACGCTCGAAGCCGATCCTCTAAATAGCGCCGAATTTCTTGAACTTCCTTGTAGGAACGCAATGCCTTTGCTTCCGCGTTCTCTTGAGACGCTTGCCCCGCCGCCGCAATTAAGGACTGCATTTTCTCTTCCGAAGCCAGAGTTTCGACAAAGCGAAGCTGGTCGTCGATCCACACATCAAGAGCCGTCACGCTGGACGCAATGAGCGAGTCCAGTTCGTGGCCCAACTGCTGTTCCACCGCCTGCCGGACTTCGGAATCACACCACCATCCGGTCAACAACACCGCGGCCGCCACTGCCAACGGCGCCAACCAAACCTTTTCTCGCCAAAATCGCATATTTCCATTCCGCTCTCCTCAATCGCTCCCGTCATCTTAACAAAAGACGAAACCCAACACGAGAAAGTTTCGCCGCGCTGCCCGTTGCATCCTCCAAGAGACTCCCTGCTTGCCAAACGACAAATTGAAGCAAAAGATGGGCAAAGAACCGCTCCTTGACAATACAGTGCGCCAACAATCCATCACCCAGCGAACATTAAAAACTTCAGCATTGCAACACCCTATGGAAGACAACAAAAACCGACTCTGCGCAACCCAAACTGGAGCGATCCGCTGGCTGGGGATCCTTGCGGAATTCGTCGTCGCCTTTCTGCTCACCGCCGCCGCTACTCTACCCGCCAAAACGAAAAGCAGAAATCTCAATCCTGTTTCCTCCATCCGCCAGAACATGACATCGCTTCTGGACGCGTTGCGGCGGCTGTTTCCGGCTTGCGTTACCGAAGCCCAAGGCCAAGACGGCCAACTGCGCCCCGCCGTTGACTTTGACGCCTTGCGCCAAGAACTCTCTGACTGCCTCATCGACGGCCCCTCCGAACGCTACCAACTCACTTGGCCGGGCAAGCGGGCGGCGATGGCTTTAGCCAATGAACCGTGCGCCAAAATCTTGCGCCCGTGTCCCGAAGAAAGCGTGAACTTTGAAACCACCAACAACCTGTTCATTGAAGGCTTCAAAAAGTGCAAGAACGTCAAACCCAGCGGAGAATGCGAATACAATCTAGACTCGGAATTCCGTCTGAATGACGGCAATTGTGAAAATGACAGTGGGGACAGGTTACATTCCTCGTTCAGCAGAATGGCCGACAAGAAAATTAAAACTACAGAAAATTAATTGCTATGAAAGATTGGGCAACAGGTAAGACTGTACGGGATACTCCTGAAGAACGGGTTAGGCAGGAGTATGAACAAGTCTTGTCCAATGATTATGGTTATCTCAAGGATCAGATGGATATCGAGGTAGTTATCCAGCGGGGAAGCCAGCGCAAAGAGAAGGCAGATATCGTCATTTACAAGACAACGGATACCAATAAGCGAGAGCAAGGCACCGATATACTGGGGATTATCGAAACCAAGCGGAAGGACAGACGGGACGGCATTAAGCAATTAATCAGTTACATGACTGCCACATCCTGCACATGGGGTGTATGGACAAATGGTGAGGAAATTGAATATCTGTACAAAGACCACACTTCTGGAGAAGTCAAGCGTGATGCCATCTATCAGATACCAAGGCACAGTGAAGAGATAGAAAATATTGGGAGTTTGCAATCTAAAACTTCTCTGAAGCCTACAAGTAATTTGGAACTCATTTTTAAGCGAATTCTCAACACGCTCTATACTAATACCAACATCAGCCGCAGAGAAAAGCTGGGCAACGAAATGGTACGGTTGCTGTTTTGTAAGATGCAAGATGAGCGTTTCGACGTGGAAGGAGTGCCGGAGTTCAGAATCGGGACCAAGGATGATGCAACTGTGGTGGAGGGAAAAGTAAAGGGGCTGTTTGATGATGTCAAAAGCGACTTAGAAGGACAGGGCATCTTTGAAAAAGATGAACAAATCACTTTGGATGACAAGCCGATTGCCTATGTAATCAGAGATCTGTAGATGTACTCCTTGATCGGATCCGACCAAGATGCTGTTGGAGATGCATTTTGAGGTCTTTGCAGAATCCAAGTTGGTAAGTGAAAAGGGTGAATTCTTTACTCCCAGAGAGATTGTAAAGACTGCGGTACAGATTATTAATCCGCGGCCGGATGAGACGATATGTGATCCTGCTTTTGGCAGTGGTGGTTTTCTTCTATTTGCGATCAGTTATGTCTGGGAGCGAATGCGTGAAAGCAAGAAGTGGAAAAGCTTGTCTAAGGAACGATTTAAAAAAGAAAAGAGAAAGATGGCAAGGAAGATCATCTACGGGATAGATAAGGAAATGGATTTGGTGAAGATCACTAAAGCATACATGTCTATCATCGGAGATGGCGGCAGCAATATTACTCAGCAAAACCCCCTTCACGCTCCACAGGATTTCGACGGCAATGCAAAACACTTGTTTATAAAGAAAGATAGTTTCAAAAAATTTGACATTATCCTCGCCAATCCACCATTTGGAAGCAAGCAGATGCGAGTTCTGGAGCCAGAGTGTGCGCAATTTGATTTAGGTCATAAGTGGAAGCATGAGGAAGAAAGGGGAACATTTATCAAAACTGATAAGGTAGTAAAGACGCCTCCGCAGGAACTTTTTATTGAACGCTGTCTAAGTATGCTGAAAAAGGGAGGTAGGTTGGCCATTATTCTTCCGGAGACTTATTTTCATGCCCCGACAAAGAAATACATCATCCAATACATACAAACCGGCAACAACGTCAAGGCAGTAATTGATTTGCCGCATAACACTTTTCGTCCTCATTGCAATGCAAAGACCTTATTACTCATTCTGGAGAAAGGCGTCCAGCAGTGAGATATTATTTTCGGCGTGGCACAACAAATGGGGAAAATCATGCTGAGGCCGAAAGACGGAAAAATTTCAGATGAAGTATGGGACGACACCCGACATATACGTAGGGAAATAAGTCATCCTGATCTTAGCGAGAACCAATACGTCTTTTGCAAAAAGCCTGTCGAACTGCAAAACAATATCTACGTCCCACGCTATTACTGGAAACATCGACTTTCCGAAAATGAAAATATCGCATGGTTGCGCATGGAGAAACTGGTCAAGGAAAGGATCATGGAAGTATACAAATGGCATGGATCTCCACCCGGAGAATATAAGGGTTTGGGTGAAATTCCCTATGTCAGGGCTGGTGATGTAGGGAATTGGCAAATCTACAAGAATCCTGTATCTGGTGTTCCTGAGCATATTTACCGCAAAGTGAAAAAAACGGAGTAGACCTACAAGAAGGAGATTTGATTTTTGTCAAGGAAGGAAGTTATCGAGTGGGAGACGTATCGATACTCCTGGCTACTGACACTAAAATACTCCTGAACAGTCATTGCCTAGTATTCAGAGTGATTAATAGCCAGAATAGGTATGAGATAGATGCCCTTTATTTGGCCTATCTGATCACTCACAAACTCACGCAACAACAACTTTATAATAAAGTACTCATAGACACGACCCTACCTAACATAGGAGATCGTTGGAAGGAGCTTCAATTTCCTCTACACAAACACAGCGAGGAAAGAAACCGAATTAAGGAAATGATGGAAGAAATCATCGCGGGAAGAAAAGAAACGGAAGAGAAAATTCATCAGCTAAAGCAACAGTCGCATTATTAAACACTGATGTCATTCAAGAAAAACATTGTGGAGGCGAAGGGCGGATTTTTTTGTTTCTGCGGGGACGGCGTCTTTGTGTTGTGGTTGCTGTTTTTCTGAATCGTCGGCGAGGGTTTCGTCGAGGATTTTGAGGAAGAGAGCGGCTGTTTCGTTTCCTTTTTGGGCGGCGGCTTTGAATAGGGAGCAGGCTTGGTCGATGTCTTGGGGAACGAAGCGTCCGTGGACGTAGTAGGTTCCCAAGGCGGCGAGCGCTTCGGGTTGGCCTTGCTCGGCGGCTTGCTGATACCAATGGAAGGCTTCTTTGGGTTGGGGGTAAACTTCTTGGGAGTCGAGGATTCTTGCCAAACACACTTGGGCGGCGGCGTGTCCTTGGAGGGCCGCTTTTTTGTACCATTCTGCGGCGGTTTGGGGATCGGCTTCGCTGCCTTGTCCGTTTTCGTAGAGAACGCCGAGGTTGTAGCAGGCGACGGGATTGTTTTGTTCGACGGCGGTTTGAAACCAGGCCATGGCTTGGGGATAGTTTTGGACTTGGGGATCGTCGGAGGCCAGCGTGGCGGCAAGAAGCATGACGGCTTGTTGGTGGCCTTTTGAGGCAGCGAGTTCCAGCCAATGGACGGATTGGGGAAGATCGGCGGGGAGTCCGAATTCTCCTTGCAAGAGAAGGCCGGTGTTGAATTGGGCTAAGGTGTTGCCCAGCTCGGCCGCTTCCAGAAACCATTGCAACGAGACAGGGTAATCTTGCCGTACGATCTTTCCTTGGGAGTAGAGGTGGCCTAAGCGGAGGAGAGCGGGGACGAAGTCCTGCTCGGCGGATTTTTTATACCATTCTAATGCTTTGATGACGTCTTCGGGCGCGGTGCTGGCTTGGAAGATGACTCCCAGGTTGTAGAGAGAAAGCGCATCTCCGGATTGGGCGGCTTGCTGATACCAATGGACGGATTGGGCGAGGTCTTGGGGAACGGCAATGCCGTGAAGAAAGCGAGCGGCGAGTTCGGATTGCGCCCGAGGGTCGCCTTGCTCGGCGGCTTGACGAAACCAGCGGAAGGCTTTGTCGTCGTCTTTGGAAATTCCTTTGCCGTCGGCGTAAAGGCGGCCGAGCCGATATTGGGCGCCGGAGTCGTCAGCATTGGCCGCTTTTCGGTACCAGTGAGCGGCTTCTTGGAGATCTTTTTCTCCGCCTTTTCCTGTTTCCAGAAAGAGGGCGAAGTTGAATTGCGCGGCGACGTTGTCTTGCGCAGCGGCGGATTGGAACCAAAAGCGGGCGGCGGCAAGGTTTTGCTCGACTCCTTTGCTTTGGGCGTAGGCAAGGGCAATTTTCAGTTGGGCGGGGACGTGGCGGTTGCGGGCGGCGCGAAGGAACCATTGGGCGGCTTGTTGGTGGTTTTGCGGCAGGCCGTTGCCGGCGGCGCAGGCTTTGCCGATCTGCATTTGCGCTCCTGGATGTCCTTGTTCGGCGGCTTGGCGCAACCATGGAATGGCTTTGGCGGAATTGGCGGCAACGCCGTGTCCGTTTAGGTAGGCCAGGCCGACGGCGAGTTGGTCTTCGGCATTGCCGCGTTCTGCGTTGAGGAGCCGGGCGGAGAAGAGCTGTTCGGGCGGCATTAGCCGTTCCAACTCCGCCAGCCGGTGCACGGACTCTTCATGGTTTTGCTCCGCCGCCAAGCTGAACCAAACGTAGGCTTCGGAGAAGTTTTGGGACACATCGATTCCCTCCATAATGGCCGTGCCCAAGCGGAATTGAGCGCGGGCGTCGGTTTGCGCCGCCAAGGTGTAATAGCGGAAGGCTTCTTCGGCGTCGGCTTTTACGCCCAGTCCGTGTTCGTAAAAAACTCCCAAGTTATACTGCGAGGCGGCGTCTTTGCGCTCGGCCGCTTTCTGGAACCAATGCGCCGCCTGCTTGTAATCTTGTTTCACGCCCAATCCTTGAACATAGAGGGATCCCAGGTTGTATTGAGCGGGAACGTGGCCTTGTTTTGCGGATTTTCGAAACCAGTGCGCCGCTTCTCGATAATCTTGCCGGACAACTTTCCCGGCGTGATAGGCCAGGCCGAGGCTGAACTGCGCCGCCGGATCGTTTTCTTCCGCCGCCTGAAGGAGCGATTCTAGGGAAACCGCCGGTTCCGAATCGGAATGCTTCCCAGATTCGGAAAACCCGGCGAGCTGAGGAATGGAAACAGCCGCCAGACCGACGAGGCACGCCCCAATCCCGCCGAGCCGAATCCATTGCTTTGCCGGTTTTTTGCGCGTTGCTAATTCCATGAACTTCTCCAGTATGTTAAACTCGTTTATGCGCCGAACGTCAACTGGATTGATGAAAGTTCGACACTCGGCCAGCGATGAAGCCAGCGCCAAATTCGCCATCGCAAAGCCGACGGACATTTTCAAATTTTGTGTTGAACCGGGCAAAGGGAAGTTTTTAGGATAAGCACTTGCTTGCGATTCAGAAAAGACTAACTATTGCGGAAAGGATAGAAAGGTGACTTTGAGACTTGGAGACGAGGCGCCGAATTTTTCGGCGGAAACTACGGAAGGCCGGATGGACTTTCACCAATGGCTGGGCAGTTCGTGGGGCGTTCTCTTTTCGCATCCGGCGGATTTTACGCCAGTCTGCACAACGGAGCTGGGCGCCGTGGCCAAGATCAAAGAAGACTTCGACAAACGAAACGTCAAGGTGATTGCAGTGAGCGTGGACCCGCTGGAATCGCATCGCGGTTGGATTGAAGACATCAACGAGACGCAACGGACCGCGATGAACTTTCCCATTATTGCGGATCCGGATCGAAAAGTGGCGTCGCTTTACGATATGATTCATCCCAACGCCGACGATAAGGCGACCGTCCGCAGCGTCTTCATCATCGGGCCGGATAAAAAAATCAAGCTCACCCTCACTTATCCCGCATCCACGGGAAGAAATTTTGACGAAATCCTTCGAGTGATTGATTCCCTGCAGTTGACGGCCAAGCACAAGGTGGCCACGCCGGCAAATTGGCGGGACGGCGAGGATTGCATTATCGTGCCGGCGGTGGCGGACGAGGAAATTCCGGCGCTCTTTCCCAAAGGACACCGCGAAGTCAAACCTTACCTTCGCTACACGCCGCAGCCGAACAAATAGGATTTCTCGGCGAATGATTGGCGCGGGTAGTTTTCGCTTTTTATGAAAGCCGCAAGTTCTGCTCCTTCCCTAAGCATTCGCCCGGCTTCAGTGGAGGACGTTCCCGCGCTCTGGCAAATGGTTCGGGAGCTGGCCGCTTATGAAAATCTGTTGGACGAAGTGACGGCTACGCCGCCCCGAATGCGGGAAGCGTTCTTCGGATCCTCGCCTCAGGCGCATGCAATTCTGGCGGAGTGCGGCAAGGAGCCAGTCGGAATGGCGGTCTTTTTCTTCAACTTTTCAACCTTTCGAGCGCAACGGGGTTTGTATTTGGAAGACTTGTATGTGAAAAAGGCGTTTCGAAAGCGGGGTTACGGCGAGCGGATGCTTCGCTATTTGGCCGGAGTCGCCGTTCAAAATGAGTGCGGAAGATTCGAATGGGCGGTTCTTGACTGGAATCTTCCGGCCATTCGTTTTTACGAAAAAATGGGGGCGAAAGTTTTGAAAGAGTGGCGAATCTGTCGGGTTTCAGGCCAGTCTTTGCCTGCTTTGACCTCCTTGCCGGCGGAGACGACGGCAAGCACTTCGTGAAGGAAATCGGAAACACACTTTTCAGCAAACCGGGTTTCTCCGCATTATCGCTTTGTTGGCGACGTATCCTCAATCCATCAGAGAACGAAATCGCTGGGTGATTTCCCAGCGAAGCAGTCGCAATGCCTCTACTTCGGCGGACAACTTGGCGAGAACTTCGCTGAGCCAAGAAGTTCCTCACCATTTTTTGCGGGAGCGAGAGTTGGCGGCGGACGGCTCTTTGGCGGAGTGCGTCGCCGTGTTTCTGACCAATCGCGAGTGTCCTTGGAAATGCTTCATGTGCGATTTGTGGAAGAACACGCTGGAAACTTCGGTGTCTCCGGGAATGATTCCTCGGCAGATTGCCTACGCTTTTCAACAACTGGGAGCGCCTCCTTCGGCAGACGAACGATCCGCCATGCTTGTCAAGTTGTATAACAGCGGAAGTTTTTTTGATCCGCGAGCCGTTCCGACGCATGATTACGGCACAATCGCCCAACTGCTGGACGGGTTTCGGCGAGTGATTGTGGAGTGTCATCCGCGGTTGATTGGAGATTCATGCCTGCGGTTTCGGGATTTGTTGGCGGCGGAACTTGAGGTGGCGCTGGGTTTGGAGACGGCTCATCCCGCTGCTTTGGAGCAACTGAACAAGGGATTTGGTGTCGAGGATTTTTTGAGAAAGTGCGACTGGCTTCGGGAAAATGGAATAGCGATCCGGGTGTTTCTTTTAGTGAACGCGCCGTTTGTGCCTGCGGCGGAACAGTCCGAATGGGTGGAAAAATCCATCCAATTGGCAGCGGACGCCGGGGCGGAAGTGATTGGCTTGATCCCCACTCGGCCGGGCAACGGCGCCGTGGAAGCATTGCTTCGGAGCGGCTGGTATTCGCGCACCCGCCTCGAACAACTGGAGAATGCTTTGGAGGCCGGCATTCGGTCAAGCCGGGCGCGAGTCTTTGCCGATCTCTGGGATTTGGAACAGTTTCGTTCCTGCCCGCATTGTTTTTCCGAACGGCGGCTCCGATTGCAACGCATGAACGACCAACAACGGATCTTGAATCGAATTCGCTGCGGCCAATGCCGGTGACCTCAGAAGTTCGATCTGCGGACGTCGCCGTGATTGGAAGCGGATTTGGCGGCAGCATCATGGCAATGGTCTGTCGTCGACTGGGGCGATCGGTCATTCTTTTGGAGCGAGGCAAACACCCTCGCTTTGCCATTGGGGAATCTTCCACGCCGCTGGCCAACCTTTTGCTGGAAGAAATTGCGGAACAATTCGGACTGGGGTTCTTGGCCGAGTTTTCCAAGTGGGGAATTTGGCAGAAGAAACATCCAGAAATTGCCTGCGGATTGAAGCGGGGTTTTAGCTTCTTCCATCATCGAGAAGGAGAACGGTTTCAGCGTTTTCGAGACCGTCGGAACGAATTCCTCGTGGCCGCAAGCCCTGGCAACGCTTTGGCCGACACCCATTGGTATCGGCCGGACTTCGACGCTTTTCTCGTCCGCAAAGCCGTGGAACTGGGAGTCGATTACTTTGAGGAAAGCCGCATTGTCCGCGTCGAAGAAGAAAGGGAGAGACTGAATCTGCAAGTGCAACGGGCTTCAGGTTTGTTGCGCGTGCGAGTTCGGTTTGCGGTGGACGCTTCGGGACCTCGCGGGGCGCTCTTTAGTCTCCTCAATTTGCGTGAGCGAGCAATCGACGGAATGCCGCCGACGCAGTCCTTGTTTGCTCATTTTAGAAACGTCCGAAGATGCGAAGATCTCGACGAATTTCGCTGGCAAAACTCCGCTGGCGAAAGCGAGGAAAGGTTGCCGTATCCCATAGACGATGCGGCGGTTCATCATGTGTTTCCCTACGGTTGGTTCTGGGCATTGAACTTCAACAACGGTATCACCAGCGCCGGCGTGGCGGCTGTGGATGATTGGGCGGCGCGGTCGTTCCATTTGGAAAAAAACAAGGCGTGGACGAACGTTCTTTCCCGATTTCCGACTTTGCGGAGAGCGTTTGCCAGCGCCTCCGCGGTCGGTCCGTTTTTCCATCAGAGCCGCGTTTCTTTTCTTTCCCGTTCCCTGCATTCTTCGCGTTGGGCGCTTTTGCCGTCGGCTGCGGCTTTCGTGGATCCTCTGTTTTCCACTGGTTTTCCGCTAAACTTGCTGGGCGTTGTTCGGTTGGGCGAGCTGATGGGTCGATTTTTTGAATCGCCTGAATGGTCGTCGCGTCTTGAACAATATGCCCGGACGACCCGCGATGAGGCTTGTCGGGTTGGCCGTTTGGTGGGCGCCTCCTACCAAGCGATGAAATATCCAACGCTCTTTAACGCAGTGGCTTGCCTGTATTTCGCCGCGCTCAGCTTTGAAGAAACCACGCGCCGGCTAAAACGGGTTCCTAGCGGCAACGGTTTCTTGCTGGGCGGTCATCCCGATTTTCAAAACCGACTGGATGATTGTCTGGATCGAATCCGCGATCAATTGTCGCAAGGACCGTTGTCGTCCGGTCAACAAGATTGTCTGGAGAAAGACATTCGCCGCAGCATCGAGCCGTTTGACGTTATCGGAATAAGCGATAGGAAAACCGGAGACCGGAAGAATGCCGCAAGCCGAAGCGCCGCCAACTGGCAACCAGTCCGACTGGACGCGCTTTTGCGATCGGCGCATAAATTGGAGAGCAGCGCGGAGGAAATTCGGCAGATGCTGTTGCGCTGCGGTTTCCCGCCGGAAAGTCTTCCCCGCTGAACACTAAAGGAGACTTGCGCTTGCGGATGCTTGGCCAAGAGGCTAAATTGATGGCATGAAGAAGCCGTGGTCTGTTTTGTGGCTTTGCCTCTTGGGCGCGCCCCTGCCGGCGGTCGAGGGGGCAACACCGGATAAGGATTCGGAGAACTCCGATACGGAGGAAAACGCGCGCGACAAGATCGTTTGCGTCATTCCCATTCGCGACAACATTATGCCGCCGGTTCTCTATGTGGTGCGCCGCGGCATCAAAAGGGCGATTGCCAAGAACGCCGAGGCGGTCATCCTGGACATGGATACAAATGGCGGACGAGTCGACACAACCGAAACACTCATCAAAATCCTCGAACGCTTTCAGGGCAAAAAGGCAACCTTCGTCAACAAAAAAGCATTCTCCGCCGGCGCTTTTATTTCCGTGGCCACCGAAAAGATTTATATGGCGCCGGGTAGCGTGATTGGCGCCGCCGCCCCCATATTTATGCCCACCGGAGGCATGGGGCCGGAAGCAATGCCCGATACAATGGAAGTTAAAACCACCTCGGCGCTGAGCGCCCTTGTCCGAGCCAACGCCGAGCGGCACGGCCATGACGCCGCCGTGGTGGAAGCCATGATTGACAAGTCAAAGGAATTGAAGATGGACGGGAAAGTCCTCTGCAAGGAAGGGCAAATCCTGACGTTGACAAACACAGAGGCCGAAAAACGGTACGGCGCGCAGGAAAAGCCGCTGCTTTCTTCGGGGACGGTGGAATCAATACAAGAAATACTGGAGGCACTCGGCCTTGAAGACGCCAAAATTGAGTATATCCAACCCACCGGCTCAGAACAGCTGGGCGCTTGGATCAACAAAGCCGGCCCGATTCTTCTAATGATCGGCATTCTCGGCCTTTACCTCGAATTCAAGACTCCGGGCTTTGGTTTACCGGGGATCATCGGCTTGGCGGCCTTTGCGCTTTATTTTCTGGGCGGCCACATTGCGGGGCTTTCCAGTATTGGATGGGGAGCGTTGTTTCTTCTCGGTTTGCTGTTGCTGATCATCGAAATTCTTCTGATACCGGGCACTTTGATTGCCGGCCTCATTGGCGGGCTGATGATGATCGGCGCAATCATTATGGCCTTTGTGGATTGGAACCCAACCCTCCCTGCCTCCACGTTGCCGCCCCTGGACCAGTTCCAAAATTCGCTGCAAACATTTTTTCTGGCGATCCTCGGCGTTGTCGCCGTAATGGCGCTTTCGGGCAAATACTTCCCCAAAACCGGAATCTACCGCCAGATGATTTCGCAAACGGCCAGCGGCATCCGAACAGAAAGCCGAACGTTATCCGAAAAGGACGCTCGATTGGGACTGCACGGAGTCGTTTTGTCCTCGCTGCGGCCCGGAGGCAAGGCCCGCTTTGGCGACGACGTGCTGGACGTGATTGCCCAAGGCGAGATGATCGAGTCTGGAACGGAAGTAAAGATTATTGGTTTCAGCGGGCGGGACGCAGTGGTGGCCAGTGTCTAAACGCGCACGGCCCCGCCTTGAAAAATCCTTCGTTCAACGCGCAGGAACATCAAGTGCTCCGTGGTTTTTTGACACTGTGGACACCGTTTCCCTTGCCTTGCTGGGGTCAGGTCTCAAAACAGGTGCAAATAGGTGGATTGACCGCCTTTTAGGGAAGAAAACGCAAGGTTTTTCCATTCATTTTGAATTGTAAATAACCTTTCAATAATTCTTCATAAGTTGTTCTCGTTTCTTGAGAGGCAATCCTGTAGAAAGGTTGGCGAACCAGCTTGAAAATGTTCTGGATTCTTGAGATTTCTATCGTTTTTGAAAGAGGCCGAAGATGTGGGTCTTGCTTTGTAACTCCTTTATTTGCAACAACTTGGGTGTATTTTTCCGGGCGAGAGCCGCGGCTTGGAGCTCGTGAGGCAAAGCAGAACGCAAGCGGAGGATTTCCGTCTATGTTTTTGGCAATGAGAATGTTACGGACGCGCGATTTGGCGATGTGAATAAAATTGAGATTTAGCGAAAAGAGTGGATTAAACAATGGAGGCACGATCTGAGGCAGAGGATTTATGGATTTCCGTCAAAAAAGTATTGAAAACAAGGCTTGCCGAGAAGTTGTACGGCAAGTGGTTTGCTCCCATTCTTCCCGTCGAGGTGAAGAATGAGAAACTCGTCCTCGAAGTGAGGGATGTGTTTTGCGAGGTGTGGATTCGCGACAATTATTCGAAGGCGCTTTTGAATATCATTTCGGAGTGCGCAAAACGGCCTTTAGGATTTGAATTCGTCGTGCGCCAAGGTTCTGGGGCGGAACGGGCGGAGAAGGCGAAGGCCGGACCGGGAATTCAAAGAAACGGAGATAGGACGCCTTGGCGAAAGTCGCCGGGGCGGATTCCTTCGCTTTTCAATCCTAACTACACTTTTGAAACCCTGGTGGTCTCCGAGAACAATAGAATGGCTCACGGCGCCGCCATTGCCTCCGCTCAAGCGCCGGGCAAAGCCTATAATCCGGTGTTCATCTACGGCGGCGTCGGTCTGGGCAAAACACACCTCCTCCACGCCATCGGCCATCACGTTTCCGAAAGCCGGCGGCCAATCAAAGTCGCCTATCTCACTTGCGAAAAGTTTATGAACGAGTTCATTGAGGGTTTGCAAAACAACCAGCTCAGTCGCTTCCGCAGAAAATACCGGCAAACGGACATTTTGCTGTTAGATGACGTGCAGATTCTTTCGGGCAAAGAACGCACTCAGGAAGAATTCTTCCACACCTTCAACGCGCTCCACGAATCCCGAAAACAGATCATCATCACTTGCGATTCGCCGGCTTACGAAATCACCGGGCTGGAGCAACGGCTCATTTCGCGCTTTGAATGGGGCATGTCCGCCGACCTACAGCCGCCCGACACAGAAACCCGTCTGGCGATTCTCCGCAAAAAGGCAAAGTCTATGAACGCTGTTTTGCCCAATGAAATTCTGGAACTTTTGGCCGACCGCATTCGCTCCAACATTCGCCGTTTAGAGGGCGCCCTAATCCGCGTTGTCTCTTTCACACGGCTCATCGGACGGAAAATTTCTCTCGAACGCGCCGAAACTCTCCTGCGGGAACTCTTTCAAGAGGAAGGAAAATCGGTGGTCACCATCGAAAAAATCCAGAAGCAAGTCGCCTTGCACTTCGACGTCCGGCAGGCGAGCATGTCCGGACGCCGCAGAACGGAAGACATTGTCTTCCCCCGCCAAGTCGCCATGTTCCTTTGCCGGCAACTGACGGGCAAATCGTTGGTCATAATTGGCGAGGCGTTTGGGCGGGGACACGGAACAGTGTTGCACGCTTGCCGGGTGGTGAAAGACCGAATGGATACGGATCGAAGCATTCGGAGGGAGGTTTTTCACTTGGAAAAGCAGCTGCAACGTTGAGGTGGAACGCCCTGCCTTCTATGCCTTTGATCGAAGTCGACCAACTCTCAAAATCTTATCGGACTTTTAAGAAATCTCCGGGCTTTTGGGGATCCGTCAAAGGTTTGATGCGCCGTCGGTATGAAGTCTCAAAAGCGGTAGATTCCGTCAGCTTCGCCATTGAACCGGGCGAATCTGTCGGGTTTTTAGGACCCAACGGAGCTGGGAAGACGACTACGCTGAAAATGCTTTCCGGCCTGCTGTATCCGACCAGCGGCGCGGCGCGCGTTATGGGCTATATTCCTTGGGAACGACGGGATGGATACCGACGCCAATTCTCCTTGCTCCTCGGCCAAAAAAATCAACTTTGGTGGGACTTGCCCGCCTTCGAATCTCTGCAGCTGAACGCCAAAATCTACGGATTGAAGAAAGACGACTTTGAACGCACCGTCGATCAACTCTCCGGCCTGTTGGACATCCGCTCCAAGCTGCGGGTAATGGTTCGAGAACTGTCCTTAGGCGAGCGGATGAAGTTTGAAATGATCGCTTCCCTGCTTCATCATCCCAAGCTCCTTTTGCTGGACGAGCCCACCATCGGACTGGACGTCGTCTCCCAAAAAACAGTCCGCGAATTCCTCGGCGACTACAACCAACGCCACGGCACGACAATGATCCTGACCAGTCATTACATGGCGGACATTCAAGCGCTGTGCGAGCGCGTCATCCTCATCGACCACGGCCAAATTACTTTTGACGGAGAGCTTTCCGAAGTGGTTGACCGCTTCGCCGATCACAAACTGGTGACCATTCAGTGGGACGGCGCGATCAACCGAGAAGCCGAATGGTTTGCCGGCTTTGGCGAAGTAATCCAACTTGAGGACGCGCGAGTCCAACTCAAAGTTCCCCGCAACCAAGTCATCCCTTCGTGCAAACAACTGCTGGATCAACTGCCGGTCACAGACATCGACATCAAAGAAACGCCCATCGAAGACGTCATCGGCAAAGCGTTTCAGCGATAGCCTCCTCATTGCCAACTCGCGCCTCTCCGACTTCTTCTATCGGGGAGAAATTCTTGTTCATTTCTTTTCCAATAAGATGTTTTTACCGTTGTTTGCCGCCATGAACGGAGGGTTCAGCGCACCATTTGCCCGCCAAGCCACGAACGGCTTCGTAAATGCTTCCTCCAAACCCAAGCCAATCGCAAAGAACCGCCCGGTCTAACTCGGCGCGGGTTTCATCGACATCAGCGCGGTATGCGGGACGGAAGGATTTGCCTTTGAACTGGTTGAATATCATTCTGGCATGATGGATTTGCTCTTCGCTCAAGGCCCGAAAGTCTAATACCGGCAAGGTTTCGGCGGAGGTGAGAGACACCCTAGATCTGCCGGGTTGTTGACGGTTGGCATGCCACCAGTGGCAGAGCAATCCCAAAGTGCTGTTCATCCAAATCGAAAAGGCGTAGTCCCAATCTTCTTTGGAAAAGTTCACATTCGGCCAAGCGTCGCCGCCAATGCACGGCTCTTCGGTGAAGGCCACGGCGAGAGGTTGGGATCCTAAGGTAAAGTTGAGGTTGAAATGACATCTGCCGGCGATGCGATGCCAGATTTCATTGGCTTTTTTCCCCATTCTCGGACGGGCAAGCAGTTTTTTATCGGGTTTGCAGATGAGTCTGGTTTCTTTTTTGGCATCGTGATTCCAGAGAGTCGGATAGGTGTCGGTTGGTGTGGGCTCAGAATCGATCAGATCAAACGGGCCGCGGGGAAGGCTGGAGTGAGTTTTTTTGACGGGATCATCGTAAGGAGCGGGTCCGGTAAGGTCTAGGCTCAGTAAACCTCGTTTGCCAACATTCTTCAGCTCGGTGATTGTCAGAGGTTGAGCTTTGCATCTAGGAAGCCAGAGTTTGGATTGCGTGAGTTGGTAAGCGGTTTGGACGAGTTCGAAGTCTTGAATGCGGATGAGATTCCATTTGGGTTTCTCGCGCTGGATATTGGCTTGGATGGTTTCTCCCATCTTCTCTTTTCCACAAAAGACAACATCGGCGCCAAACGGTCCGCTTTCTAGTTTGCGTTTGGCTTTCTTGGTGGCACTCAGTTCATTCAGTTTTCTGGCGGTTTCTCCGGCGGCCGCCAGTTTGTCGGGGCGTTGACGCAAAGAAACAAAGCGGGTGGGGTTGTTGTAGCGGGAAGGATTATGCCCCTAAACCTGCTGTTTTCGTTTTTCCAGTTTGCCGTTTGATATGGCTACATAAGGATGAGATGTCAGGTCTTTTGTTGGTTTTTTTTTGGCGCTGGCGTCGGTGTTTTCGGGGTTGGACTTGGGATTGGAAGAACATTGCGTCCAGGAGTTGGGCGAGGTTGTTGTTGAGGTTGCCTTCGTGTTGGCGCGACAGCGGCGAAGGGCAAGTTTCTTCTTTCTGCGTTCCAAGTTTCAAGGGAAAAGGGAGTTTTTCTGGTCTCTTTGTTTGTCTGTTGTTGGACAAGCTGTGGAAAGGTGGGATGCGGAGTGGCGCAGTCTTTGCAAGATAATCTGCGAGGAAGGGGGGGGGGGTAGAGGGCTTGAGGCGGCGGCAAAGAATGGCGGAGGCGGGAAGGCGGAGTTGGTCTTTTTGCTGGTGCGGGGATTGGAGTCTGTTTGTTGCCGGATTGTTTTTCGGGGCGGTTTCCGGGCATTATCGCGAGGGGCGGCGGGTTGTTTTTGTGGTGGGTTGTGCGGAGGAGACATTGCTTCGTCGGGGAGATTTTTCAGTGCGGACGTGGTAGCTGTCTTCGCCGAGCAGTTGATGGACTTCGGTTTCTAGTTTGAGTGAGGGTTGTACGTAGTATTGTTTGTGGGTTTCTATGATTACGGGGTCGCCTTTGTGGTTTTGAAAGCAAAGGAACAAGGGGCATTGGCCTTTGTGGTTTTCGGCGAGTTGTCGGATTTGGGGCAGTAGGGGCCGTAGGGTTGTTTTGTGTTTTAGTCGGAGGTGGACTTGGATGGTCAATCGTCGCGGGGCTTCTTCTAGGGGCATGATTTCTTGCGGGAAGACTTTGGTTTTGTCTTCGGTGTTGTTGACTTCGCCGACGACGAGGATGGGAAGATTGGCTTGGAAAAGGTGTTGGTTGCGGTCGAAGTTTTCGTTCATGCACAGTGTTTGAAAAGTTCCCACCATGTCTTCAATGGTGAGTATGGCGTAGGGTTTGCCGGTTTTGCTGGAGGAGCCTTGTTTCACTGCCGATACCATTCCTCCGATTCGGGTCATGGCGCGGTTTTCCAGTTTTCGGATGGTTTCCGAGTTGGAAAGGCAGTAGCGGTTTAGTATGGATTGGAAGGGGGCGAGCGGATGCCCGCTTACGTAGAATCCCAGCAGCTCTTTTTCGTCGGCCAAGCGTTTTTCGATCGGCCATTCCGGTAGCGATTCGGTAGGGTTTTTGGACGGTTCTTTGGGTTCTTCTATGAGGTCGAACATGGAGCGCTGTCCTTTCTCTCGGTCTGCCGCCAAGCTGGACGCTCTGGACAAGGCGCCGTCCACTTGCGCCCACAAGGTTGCCCTCGTCAGCTCCAGCGAATCGCAGGTTCCCGAACGGATTAGCCCTTCTAACACTTTTCGGGTCACGGCGCGGCTGTCTACGCGCTCGCAAAGGTCGGAGAGCGATGGAAATTCTCCGCTGTTTTGTCGCGCGGCGAGGATGGCTTTGACGGCGCCTTCTCCGACGCTTTTGATGGCGCCCATTCCGTATCGAATGACTTTGCCGTCTTGCGCGGGGGCAAAGCCGACTTGGCTCTCGTTCAAGTCGGGAGGAAGCACTTCTACGCCCAAGGTTTTGGCTTCTTCGATTAGCATGGAAAGCCGCGCGGTGTCGCCGCTGTCGTTGGTCATCGTCGCGCTGAGGAATTCCACCGGATGATGCGCCTTCAAGTAGGCGGTTTGGTAGGCGACGATGGCGTAGGCGGCGGCGTGGGATTTGTTGAAGCCGTAGCCGGCAAATTTTTCAAGCAAGTCAAAAATCTTGTTGGCTTTGGCCGGGCCGATGTTGTTTTCGCGGCGGCAGCCGTCGACGAACGTCTTTCGCTGGTTGCGCATTTCCTCGACCTTTTTCTTGCCCATTGCTCTTCGGAGGATGTCCGCCGCTCCCATCGTGTATCCGGCCAAGACTTGCGCGGCTTGCATGACTTGTTCTTGATAGATCAAAATTCCGTAGGTTTCCTTGGCGATTGGTTCCAAAAGGGGATGTTCGTAGGTGATTTTCACTTTGCCGTGCCGTCGCTGGATGAAGTCCGGAATCAAGTCCATCGGACCCGGCCGGTAGAGGGCCACAAGGGCGGTAATATGCTCGATAGAACTTAGTTGAAAACGCCGGCACAAATCCCGCATGCCGCCAGATTCCAATTGAAACACGCCGACCGTGTTGCCCCGGTTGAGGGTTTCGTATGTCTTTGCGTCGTCCAGCGGGAGTCGGTCGACGTCGATTTCGACCCCCTTGGTTTGCCTCACCATATCGCAGGTGTTCCGAATCACGGTGAGCGTCTTCAGTCCCAAGAAGTCCATTTTGAGGAGTCCCAAGTCGCCCACCGGTCCCATAGCGTATTGGGTCACAACGCCGCCGCTGTCGTCTCGTTTTAGCGGCAGCGCGTTGTAGAGGGGTTCGGGGCCGATGACGACGCCGGCGGCATGAACCGATGAGTTGCGGGTCAAATCCTCCAGAATGAACGCGGTGTCAATTAACTCTCGAGTGGTATCTTCGGTGTCGTAGGCCTTCTTCAAGTCCGGCGATTGCTCCAGCGCTTTTTTCAAGGACATCTTCAGTTCATTGGGAACCAGCCTGGCCAATCGGTCGCAATCGCCGTAGCCCAACCCCATCACTCGCCCCACGTCTCGGATCACTGACTTGGCGCCCATAGTCCCGAAAGTGACGATTTGGGCCACGCACTCCGCTCCGTATCGTTCCCGAACATAGTGGATCACGTCGGCCCGCCGATCGTCGGCAAAGTCGATGTCAATGTCCGGCGGGTTCACCCGTTCCGGGTTCAAGAATCTTTCGAAAAGCAAGCCGTATCGCAGCGGGTCGACGTTGGAAACCTCCAATAGGTAAGTGACAATCGATCCGGCGGCAGAGCCTCGCGCCACGCAGGAAATTCCTTGCGACCGGCCGTGTTGCACAAAATCGCCGACGATGAGAAAATAGCTGACAAAGCCGGTCTGCTTAATCACGTCCATCTCTTCGTCAATGCGGTCGATAATGTCTAACGCCGCGCGGGCCGTCGCCGGATCTTTTAGTTTTTCCACCGAAGGATTGGCGGCGTAGTTGGCCGCTTCGTCCTTCGAAATCCATTCGCCTTTGGCCGTTGTTTCCGCCCGGTAGGTTGGAAGGCGGATAGGATCGGCCACCGCATCCACCACAATCAATTCGTTTTCGGAATGCGCTTTCACGCCGTAGCGTTTGTCTAGCCCCTCGGTCAGCAAGTGAGCTAAATAGCCTTCGTGAGAGAACTTCGCCGGTGGGTCGTAGGTGGGGTAATGGAGCCGGCCAAACTCGATTTCGAGATTGCACCTCTCCGCCACGGCCAAAGTGTTCCGCGTTGCTTCCGGAACCTCGCTAAAAAGCGCCGCCATCTCCTCTGCGGAGCGAAGGTAAAACTGTTCCGGCGCATAAGACATTCGCTTCGTGTCGGCGAGCATGGATTGAGTGCCAATGCAAATCAGAGAATCGTGGGCTTGGGAATGCTCGCTGTTGACGTAGTGAACGTCGTTTGTCGCCACCAAGCGCAAGCCAAAGTCCGGCGCCCACTTCAGAAGATGCCGATTCACCTCTCTTTGTTCGGGGATGCCGTGATTTTGCAACTCTAGGAAAAAGTTCTCCTGCCCAAAAACCTGCCGAAACCAATCAATCGACTTCCGGGCCTCCGTTAACTTCTTTTGGACAATCAACGAGGGAATCTCGCTCGCCAAACAACCAGACAACACCACCAGGCCGTCCTTGCGCGCTTCCAAAATTTCCTTGTCGATCCGCGGCTTGTAGTAATAGCCCTCCAAATGCGCGTCCGAGACCAGCCGAACCAGATTGCGATAGCCCGTTTCGTTTTTGGCCAGCAAAACCAGATGATGATACACATCCTTCCCGCCGCCGCCCCCCTTCTTCTCCAAGCGGCTTCCGGGCGCAACATACACCTCGCAACCAATGATCGGCTTTATCCCGTGCCGCCTGGCCGCTTGATAAAAGTCAATCGCGCCATACATCACCCCGTGATCCGTGAGCGCGATCGAAGAGAAATTCAAATCCTTTGCCCGCCGCATCAAATGCTCAATACGGCAAGCCCCGTCCAAAATGGAAAACTCGGTGTGAAGATGAAGATGAACAAATTCAGCCTTTGGCATAAGCCGACCATAACCAATCCGCGAGACGCTTGAAATCTTAAAATTTCTCGCCAAGCAACCCGCCATCCCTTTCCTTCCGGCGATTTCCCAATCTCTAAACCGAAGACAAGCAGATGATCTTCACCGATGGCGAATCTACTCAAACCGGATAACCTCCGCCCCGTAAAAGCATTCCAGGCGCCGTCCACCGTTCGACGCAAAGAAATTGCCCCCGCATCTTCGCTCTTGCGGAAACGACGCGCAAGCTCTGCTCGCCGAAAGCAAAGCCAAAACAAGATGACGTGTTTCCTACTAACGGAGCATTTCGGAGAAGAGGGCGAATGCTATGAGTCTTATAAAGATTATGTCTAGTTTGTCCAAGCGAGAGAAGACTTGGCGATCGCCTTTCAACCGGCGGAACGGCCTCTCTATTTCATTGCGCTTCTGGTATAGCTCTTGGGTCGTATTTCCATGGATTGCGATGGCTTTTCTTCGGCGGAACTACTGGATCCAATCCCTTGGTTTGGGCTTGCTCTCGATTTTCTCGGCCTTCATAGGCGCGATCCATGGGCAATGGGACTATGGTCGTCTGGCCTCCCCTCAGGCGCAGCGGGGGCTTGGCTGGGCGATGGCGAGAACTTCACTGCTTGGCCATCTCTGGCAGCAGCATAGGGATTTTGGCATTCCCGCCTCCATGAGATTTTCCGAGGGCTGGCGGACCGTATCTTTTTCGCGCGTCCGTTTCATCGGGATGAGCTTTTATACTGGGGCTCTCTATGGACAACGCCTCTGGCGGAGCGACTCTCGGCGTCTTTCCATGTCCTAACACTCGGGCCAGGATGCCGTTCTTGGGCTAGCGGCTCCTTCGTTATGACTGGCAGCCCACTTGCCAAAGCGAGCCGGAGCCGGCGTTTCCTCGTTGCGCCAGCAAAAGCGGTGCCATTTGTGGATCTGGTTCTTCCGTTAACCGCATAAATTCTACGGCGACTTCGTTGATTTCTTTTTGGCATATTCCAAATCGCCTCCCTGATACACATGGACAAGGGCCTGCCGCAGTCAGAAAAGGACGGTCCATAAAAGGACGATCCTTCGCATTTTTTTCCGCCGCCACTGGCACCAGCAACTCCCTTGCCCGCTTGTCCGAGATCGAAAACTCTTCATCCGTCGCAATTCCCAAATCCTGCTTAGCCCAGTGAACCAAGTTCCCATATCCCGCTTTCTCTGCCATAAATAACCATTTCTCTTCACTTTTTGCGGAAATTCTTCAGATTCTGCCGTACCAACCAAACTCAAGCAAAATAAAAAATCGAAAAATAACTGTCACAAAACCTGTCGAGCGGTGTCTCCCCAATTGAAACTTGAGATCAATTGCATTGTTTTATGAAGCATCAGACATCAGACGAACTCGGCATTTTGACCGAAACCGACCAAGACACCTTGGTTCCTGCGCCTGCCAAAAGCAATCCAGCCCCGTTCGCCAATGGCTCAACCACTGGAACTGGCGCCAGAAAACCGCTCTAGTCACGGCTTTGGCCATCACTGCTACCGGCACCTTCTATCACCAACGATCGCATGCCGCTTGGCCGGTCGTCCTTACCGTCGGCTACGGCATCACCGTAGGGCTTAATGCAGCGTTTGATAGTAACGTACTCAAGGAAACCGCCAACGCCGATAGCAGGAATTGGCTTTACAGCAACCGCGAGTTGCGTGTACGAGGCCATGAGTACGACGAAGCGGGCAACAGAACATTGCTCTACAGCGTCGACGCCCAAGCCGAGGCCGCGCAAGACGAAACCTACGACGCCAGCGGCACCGACACCAAACTCTCCCCTCCACCATCGATCCCGACGACGTCATCGACTACTGCGTGAACCACAACGCCAATCTCCGAAGAGACTTGGAATTAACCTACGCAGTTCTCCATCAATAACCGGACGGCTCATGGGCGCCTTATACAGAAGGAACAGTAAACGACCTGATGAAAGATGGCTTGTAACCTACACCGATACTTACGGAGGCTACGTCACGAAACCCACCGATGAAGAAATTCAGGAAGACTTGGATCAGATGCAAAGAAATTGGAACAGATACAGTTCCAGCAATCGATACAGAAGGCCGGTTACCGTTCGTGCCTTAAAAGAAGGGGCGTGTAGTGGAACGCGTCTACAACACATACCCCTGGGAAAAAGAAGTCAAACTCTGGTCGGACTTCGAACACATCGCTATCCCCGGCAGCAACGACCTTTCTCCTACCGAACTGGAAGAACCCGGCGATCGTTCCACCTACGTCACCAAATTTAGCTACATAGCCCGCGAGGCCGGCTTCATCTACAACATCCGCACCCAACCCCCCGAAAATGAGGAAGAACGCATTGAATATCCTGAACCGAGGTCATGGTGTGACCACGATTTCTTAGGACAAAGCCTTAGCCAAATCCCGTGGAGCAACTTCAAAATTATCGGCACACCTTCATGGACAAGACGCGCCAAACGATTCTTCAAACACAAACAAATCAAAGGCTACTGCACAAAATGCAAGCGCAAACATGGTCGGCGCTCTTTGCCCTCTTCGCATCCATGCAAAAAGGCCGGGTACATAACCACTCTCCACGAGCACCCCGTCTATCAAAACGAGAACGTCAAAAAATCCTCTAACTGGAAAAGAAAGGAGAACCAGCAAAATGAAAAGTCTGTACATCATTGTGGGAGGCATTCTGGTCATGGTTGCCGTTGTCTTCCTTGCTCCCAAAAATAAGACGGCCACCATTGCAGAAGAGAAGACGTCCAGCCAGCTCGATGAAATCGAAGCCATCATCCTCAAGGAATACGGAGATGACTTGACTCCCGAAGAGAAAGAAATCGTGCACGAGGCAATCGCCGAAGAACTTGCCCTAGAAAAAGCCGAAATCAAAAAATACGGGCGAGTCCTTACCGACGAAGAACGCTACCAACTAGAATGGCAGGCCGAAGTGAAAGCGCACCCAAGAGGCCGAATTCTCCAAGATCTACGCCCAGCAAAAAGACTGGATCGATAACTTCCTCTTCCAGCCTAGGTACCACCAAAACCTCGTCTTTAACCCAGAGAACAACAGCGCGCGTTCCCCGGAAAAATTCCAAGCCTACCAAAAGGAATTGGAAAAAAGTGAAGGAAGCGTTTGATCGATGGGAGACGGAATCCGCAAAAGTCTGGGCAAGAACCGATCTGTCCCTTGAAGAGAAACACGCCGAAGAAGAAAGACTCTTCCGCGCCGTGGAACAGTCCGATGAAGCAATCCAGAATCCCGACCCTGAAATCATGGAGCAACGGAGAATGTTTATTAACTACAACAAACTTCAAGGTTTTTACGGCATGAACTGGCGCTATTCTCCGGAGTTTAAACAGGCCTATCGCATCTTTAAAGAAGAAGGACTCGCTGACAATCCCATTCGGCTGGCGCATACCCCATGGTCGGCTTGAAAAACTATTTTGTGGCCAGCCTTCAAGATCCAGACGAACTGCATCCCTTCAAAACCAGCATCGAGACCCAACCTCAACAGCATGGCCAAATAATCAATCCGCAAAATAGACGCTCTGATAGAAAAACGTACAGACGGCGCATCACTTGAGGAGAACAAATAGAAACGCATTACCGATGCATTGTCGGGAACATGATAAGTCAAAGGAATCTAATACCGGGAGAAGAAAACATAACTAGAGAGCAAGCCAATCGAATCCGAGATCGATTAATTGCGGAAATCCTGCCGGACGAGTTCACTGGTCAAACCTTTCTCGTTGGCATGATGGATCCCAAAGATAACGAGCTTGTGCCGGGTCAATCTTTACTGGCTGAATAGCTTTCTGTCGATTGATTCTGATTTTCCATCAAATCTATACAGTCTCCAGAGATTTTAAGCCAAATCATCGGGCAATTTTTGCGTGAACACGCCCTAGTCGAATTGATATTCAGATATGTTTGCCAAAGAACGCAAAATTCTGGAAGCTGTTGCCGATGGCGAGGATGATCCAGTAGTTGATAGTGAGGATTTGATTCCAAGCGTCAATGATTTTGGGTTGCGGGTTAGGGATGTCTTTGCCGAAGTCAAATTTAAGGGGAGGATGTTGTTGTGAATTCTCGCAAGACGCTCTTGGAAGATGATGGTACTGTTGATACCGGCGGTCAAGGTGTTGGCGGCGCGGTCAAAGGCGCTTCTGGGGACGGCAACTGGCAACTAGATGGATGAGATCGGCGAGATCGTGGACCAAACCTTCCAGCCAGCCGTGTTCGGGGAAGCGGTCGTTGTTGGCGTAAAAAAATGCGGCAGCGCAGGCGGGTTTTAGCGAGTTCTATTTTGAGATTGGTTGTTTTTGCGGAGTTCTTGCGGATAGGATCAAGGCGATGACAGATTCGTCAGGTCGGCTTTGGTGGTTGAGATAAGACGTTTTGAAATAGTCTTAGGCTTCTTCTTCGGCTTTGAGCGCAGGATCGTATTCGGCTTCGATGACAATGGGCGAGCGGACTTTGACAATGATGGAGATGTCAGGTCTTTTGTTGGTTTTTTTTGGCGCTGGCGTCGGTGTTTTCGGGGTTGGACTTGGGATTGGAAGAACATTGCGTCCAGGAGTTGGGCGAGGTTGTTGTTGAGGTTGCCTTCGTGTTGGCGCGACAGCGGCGAAGGGCAAGTTTCTTCTTTCTGCGTTCCAAGTTTCAAGGGAAAAGGGAGTTTTTCTGGTCTCTTTGTTTGTCTGTTGTTGGCAAGCCGACAAAGGGCTTGCCGGGGGTTTATTGTGGAGGGTTGAGGGGAGTGGTGGTGTTGTTGAGGTGGAGGAAGTGGAGCCAGGCGCGGGTGACGGGGCGTTGGTAGATTTTTTGGAGGGCGGCTCGGTAAAGGGCGAGTTGGGGAGTGTGGAGTAGGGTTCGCTCTGGGAGTTCTTTGGGTTGGATTTTGTCGGATTTGAAGTCGAGGAGCCAGATTTCTTTGGGTTGGATGAGGGCGAGGTCGACGGCGCCTTGGATGATCATGGGCACGTTGTCGGCGGCGGGGTTGTCTGTGATGTCGAAGCCGAGTTCTCGGAGTTGGCGGTTGGTGAATTGGGCGGTGAATTTGAGTTCGCGGTGCAGGCGGCGGGGGTTTTGGTTGCGGATTTGGGTTCCGGTTTTGGACGTCCAAAATTCGATGATTCGAGGGAGTTGGATTGTTTCTGGATCGCTGGGTTGGAGGCGGTTTTGGGCGAGGAGGGTTTGGATGGCGGCGCGGGCGTTTTCGAGGTTGGTTGCTTGGTCTGGGGGGAGGAATTGGAGGATGCGGTGCCAGGCTTGGCCGCGGGTTTGGGCGGATTCTTGTTGGTGGTCTTCGGATTTTGGTTTTTGGGTTTTGAATTGGGGGGGCAGTGGTTTTGGGGAGGGTTCGTCGGTGTCGAGTTGGCTTTGTTGTTTGAGGATGCTGGCGGAGGCTTTGGCTCGCTGGGTTGTGGCGGTGAGGAAGGGGTAGCGCCAGTTGAGGCGTTGGCGCAAAGTTTGGAGGTTGACGGCGTTTGGGGTTGACGGTGGAGGGTCGTCGTTGTTGTTGTTGTTGAGGGGCGGTTTGGGTTCGTCTTCGGCAAGGTTTGAGTGGATTTGCCAATGGATTCCGTTTTCGGTGCTTTGCGCAAGGTTAGGGGCGGAGGCGAGGCGGGTTTGGCGGACGAGCCAGGGGCCAAGCCAGTCGAGGAAGGAGTTTGCGCGTTGGGAGAGATTGGTTTCGGGGGGTTGGTTGCTGCGTTTGGGCCAGGTTTTGAGGAGGGTTTGTTCGGTTGCGGCGCCGGTGAGAAGGAGGCGTTCGCGGGCGCGGGTGAGGGCGACGTAGAGAAGTCGGGCTTCTTCGGCGATGAGTTTTTCTCGTTGTTTTTTTTTGCCAAGCCAGTGGGGAAGGGAGGGATAGGTTTGGGAGGTGCCGGGGAGTTGGAGAGTCCAGCATAGGCCGTAGTGGTTGTCGAGGATCAAGGGTTGGCGGATGTCTTCGGCGTTGAATCGTTTGTCGAGGTTGGCGAGGATGACGATGGGGAATTCGAGGCCTTTGCTTTTATGAATGGACATGAGTTGGACGGCGTCGGCGGTTTCTTGGGGGACGGGGTCGATCTCGTGTTTGGACTGGCGGAGTTCGTCGATGGATTGCAGGAAGCGGGCGAGGTCGGGAGGGGATTGGCTCTCAAAGTCGCGGGCGAGTTGGAGGAATTGTTGCACTTGGGCTTGAGGGTTTCGCCAGGGAGTTTGGCTGGACAATGCTTCGAGGTAGCGGGATTCGGCGAGGATGAGTTGGACGCGTTTGGGGATGGAGTGGGTTCGTCCGGCCAGTTTCCAGCGTTGGTAGTTTGTCAGGAATTGGCCGCATTTTTTTTGCGCTTCGGCCAGCCATGTTTTGCTTTGGTGGGGAAGGTTTTTTTGGAGCGTTTGCAGTTGAGGCGAGTCGTCTTTGGCCGGGTTTTTATGGAAGCGCCGGAGCGCCTGCCAGAAATGGCCTTTGGGTTGGGCGAACCGAACGACGGCCAGTTCGTCCGGAGTGAGACCGCAAAAAGGCGAGCGCAAAACCGCCAAGAGCGGAATGTTTTGGAGCGGGTTGTCAAGGATTTTCAGAAGCGCGAGGAGGTCTTGGATTTCGGGAAGATCGAAGAAGTTGTCGGCGGGCATTTGCACGGGGATTTCGTAGTGGCGGAAGACTTGCGAAAGGAGTCGGGCGGCGCCGGCGGGCGAGTTGGCCGGTGTTGTTGGAGTGAGGGAGCGGAGCAAGATGGCGAAGTCGTACCATTTTGCCGGGCGGGGTTTTTGGTCGTCGGCGTCAAGGACTTCTGTTTTGCCGTCGATAAGCGAGCGGATGCGGCGGGCAATGAGGTGGGCTTCTAGCGTTCTGGCATCTGCGCGGTTCTCTTTGGTCTTGATCACCAAGTGGAATTCCACTGGCGGGCCGGCGTCTGGGTTCATCGAGTTGTCGGCAAACAGGGCGGGGAGGAGTTGGTCGCCGGCATCGTAGGGAAAGCCGGCGGCGTGTTGAGCCAGCGACGCGAAGAAGTCGTTGAAGAAGCGGAGCAGTTGGGGTCGGCTTCTGAAGTTGTCTTGGAGGTGGACGACGGCGCTTTTGGGCCGGCTTTCCCAGTCCGATTTGTAGTGTTGAAGCAACTTCGGCGTGGCGCCGCGGAAGCGGTAGATGCTCTGTTTTTCATCGCCGACGAGGAACAGGTTGGCGGCGTTTTCTTGCCGGCAAAGGGCGCGGAGGATGGCGTCTTGGGCTTGAGTGATGTCTTGATATTCGTCGGCAAAGACGTATTCGAATCGCGCTTGCATTTCGCGGGCGATTTCGGTTTCTCCGTCGCGGTCGGGGCCGCAGAGGAGGTCGAGCGCGAATTGTTCCATGTCGTGGAAGTCGAGCGCTTCCTGCTCTTTTTTGCGTTTGCGGAAGCGTTTTTGAAAGTCTTCGGTGAGCTGAAGGAGGGCGAGGATTTGCCGACGGCATTGTTCCCAGTCTTGGAGCAGAGGCGGCAAGCCGGGCTGATTTTCTTCTTTGTCTAAAAACAGAGATTCAAAAAAGAGCGCGTCTTGGAAAAATTCCTTGAGTGGTTTGCGGGCGCGGGTTTTTTGGCCTTGGGGCCAGGCTTGATCGGCGGCGGCAATGTTGCGGAAGCAATCGGCGGCGGCGTTTGGGTCCTCTGGCGAGGCAAGGGCGGGGCGTAAGGTTTCCAGCGCGTCGATGCATGATTGCAGGTTCGGACACGATTCAGCGCCGTTTTTCAAGGCGGACAAGAAGTCGTCGCTCCATGAGGACAAGGCTTCTGAAAGCCAGCGGAGCCACAGGTCGGGGTTGGCGGCTTCGTAGCGTTGGCGTTGCTGGCGCATCCATTGTTGCGGCGCCGGCAACAGTTGAGTATGGGCGTGGAGTTGAAGAATCCAGGCGCGGACTTTGTTGGCGCCGGTTTGGCGCATCCATTGGCGGATAGACTCGGCAGAGGGCGAGGTTGCGCGGCAGCCGGCGTTCAACGTTTCCGCCAGCGCTTCTTTTTCGAGGGCGTCGCGCTCTGCCGGCGACAGCGTTCGCAGTTGGGGGCTGAGGCGAAGCTCGTGGGAGTGTTGGAGGATGAGACCGAGCGCGATGCTGTGGAGGGTGCCGATCTCGGCGGTGTCGAGCAAGGCCAACTGTTCGGCGACGCGTTGTTTTGTTGTGGCGGCGGCTTTCAAACCTGCAAGGGTTTCCGCATCGAAGCGCTGGTTTAGTTTTTCGGCGATGCGCCGCTTCATTTCGGCGGCGGCGGCTTCTGTGAAGGTGACCATGAGGATTTGGTCTAGGTAGATGGGGTTGGTTGGGTGGAAGAGGCGGTCTAGGCATCGCTCTACCATGGTGTGCGTTTTTCCGGTTCCGGCGCCGGCGAGGACGAGGACGTTTCCTTCGGCGTGGACAGCTTCTTGTTGGGCTGCGGTGAAGTTCACGGTTCCGGCTCTTCGGCGGAGGAATCCAAGGTTCGATAGGGATGCGCGCCGGCGTCTATCCGGCACACGGCCGGGTAAGGGCAGTAGGCGCAGGGAGTTTTTTCTTTGTGTTTGTAGGGGGTTGCGGCGATGTCTCCGGCGAAAATGCGGTTGCCGATGTTGCGGACGGTCTCTTCAAGTCGCTGCGTCATTTCTCGGAATGCTTGGGGGGGCATCGCGCTCTGTTCGCCTTTTACGAGGTTGCCGTCTTTGTTGAGGGTGTAGGCAATTTGGTCGCCTTTGGCTTGGTCGGGACGGTTGTCTAATTGGCGGAGGTGGTCGTGGTTGAAGCGTCCGTTCCATTGGAAGGCTTTCGGGCGGTCTGCGTGGTTGGTTTGGGCGTCGTTTCGGTGGCTGGATCGGGGCGCCTTGCCTTGCAGGGGGACGAGGAATGCGCCGGCGGGGGAGAGGGAGTTGATTTTCAATTGTCCGGCGATTTCAGGGTGTTGGGCGATGGCGTTTAGGTAAATGAAGAGTTGCAGTTGTATCCCGTGGTGCAAGAGGATGGGATCGAGAGCGACGTTGCCCGATTTATAGTCGATGATGACTGCGGCGGTTTTCCCGAATCCCGGCCTTCGAAGCAGATCTAGCCGATCAATTTTTCCTACAAGAGACAATTGGGCGCCGTCTTTTAGGGGAAGCGTCCAAGGGCCGAAGTCGTCGTTTTTTCCTCCAAAAGAGAGTTCGGCCGTGTGCGGATCAAAGTCGTATTGTTGCATCCATCGGATTGTGACGGCGATGAATTCTTGCAGTTTCTCGCTGGCGGTTTCGAAGGAGAGGCGGGCGGCTTCGTTTTTTTGGAAGACACTTCGCTGAAAGGCGCCGGCGGCGTTGGCGGCGATTTGAGCGACGAGTTTTCGCGCTTCTTGGGGAGTGAGGTCGCGCCATTGCTGTTTTTGCGCTTGGACGCGGAGGTGGAATTTTTCGAGGACTTTGTGTTGAAAGCTGCCCAATGTTTTAGCGTCGAGCCGCCATTGGTTTCGTTCTTCGACTTTGAGTCCGGAGCGCAGGAAGAATTGGAAGGGGCAGGCGGCGAATTGTTCGAGCCGAGAGGCGGAGGAGCGTAGGGTGTTTGTCACTGCTTCGGCTTCGGCCGCGCTTTTTGCATCGGCGGCGGTGTAAAGAATTTTGGCGACGGCCGGCGAGAGTCGTTCTGATCCGGCTTCAACCGGGAGCGAGCAGGGCGGCAACGACGGGGCGGTTTCCAGCGAGTGAAAAAGTTTTTCCACTTCGAAATCCGCCGTTTGCCCGGTCTCTGAGCGGAAAAGCGGACGGATGAGTTCGCTCCAATGTTCGGCCTCGTGCAGCGGCGGACGGCCTTGCCCCGTCCAGCCATCCACGGTGCGCTTGCGGGCGAAGCGCCGGGTTTTGACGGAGGGGAAGAGACGTTGAAGGTGGGCGATGATGGAGGAGGGATTGAGCGGCCGGCCTTCGGCGTCTTGCTCCGCGTAACTGACCGCCAACTTTTTCCTCGGCCGAGTGCAGGCGATGTAGGCGTAAAATCGTTCGTGGGCGAGCCGACGGTTGACGGGCGGAAGCCAACGGAAGGCCGATTGCTCCAGTTGTCTTCGATCCGCCTCCGTAAGCAAAGGATGCCGGCGCGGGCGGGCGGGGAAAACGGATTCGTTCAATCCCAACAGCAGGGCGAGTTCGACTTCCGGGTTTCTCGTGCGGTCGACGGCGCCGACGAGAACTTGATCCGCGCTCGGCGGGATGACGCCGACCGTGAGGTTGCCGAGACCGTTTTCCAAAATCGCAATCCAATCCGCCAAAGGCCGGCGCAGATCGGCAAAAGCAAGCCGAACGTTCTCCAGCCATGCTTGGAGTTGTTGCCAAGCGGCCGCGTGAACGGCGGGTTCGCCCCCGACGGCTTCGGACTCCACCGCCGGGCGATCCCATTTTTCGAGCTGGTCTGCCAAGTCGATTCGTTCCCAAAACCGGCGAACGGACTCGGCCAGTTCCGTTCCGCTGAGGAGTTCGTTGCGGCCGGCACCGTCGGCGAACAACTGCGACTCCAATTCTTCAAAAGGAGCGATGGACTCTTGGCGGTGTTGCTCCAAGGACTCCACAAATGGATGCGGACAGCTCTCGGAAGTCAACGCCCGGCGCCATTGGACTCCTTCGATGCCGAATTCCAAAGCGACGTTTTCCAAATGGCAAGTTTGTTCGATGTCGCCGCCAAGCAGTTGCGTTTTGAGAGCGGCAAACCAGTCCGCGTTTCGCCAGTCGAAGGCAAGCAAACGCAAGGCGCTTTGCGTCAGAATTACCGCCGGGTGATGTCGGATGGAATCCCGTTGGTCGATAAAGTGCGGAATTTGGTAGCGGTTGAAGATTTGTTGGATCTCGGTTGCGTAGCCTTCCAAACGGCGGAGGATGACGGTGATTTGGCGAAAACGGATTCCCTCTTCCCGAACGGAGCGAAGAATGGCGCGGGCGGCGTGAACTACTTCCATTTCAGGGTCGGTGCAAGCCGTTATCGCCACATCCGCCGCCGCAATCGGCAATGGCTTTGGCGTCATCCAATAGGCTTCGAGATGTTGCAACGGCAGGCTGTCTGAAAATCGGGATCGCTCTGGATCGCGGGCGAGACGGACGGTTTCCACCTCAACGCTCGGAAGCCCCTCAATGCACTGGCGGCAACGTTGCCAAGTTTCATCAACGGTTGCCCAAAGATTGAGCCAAGAAGGATTGCCCGGCTTTCCCGGATCGACGCAAAAGCACAGATTAGCCCGCCTACATCGGCGCACTACGGCGGCCAGCAAGGCCAGTTCTTGGGAAGTCATTTCCGCAAAACCGTCCAGCCAAAGTTCTTCTGGGGAAAAAAGAGAAGAAGCGGAAGACTCCGAGCAAAGCTGTTCGGTGGCCAGTTCCAGCAAAGACTCCGTATCCTTGAGATCGGACTGCTGAAGCCACTGGCGATACCGCCCGGAGAGAAGCGCCAAGTCGTGCAGCTTATTCCGCAACCTTGGCGAAAGTTCCCCTTGTTCTTTCAGTTGATCCAACTTTTTGGCGCCTATCCGTTGTCGGCCGAGTTCTTGCAAAAGCGCGGCCAGTTCCTGCGCCAAAGCCGAAAAACCGGCCGCCGCCCGAAACGCCCGAAGTTGGTTTGAATGTTTGTCAAGCAGCGATCGGAGAACCATAATCCGCCCCTCGTCGCTGAGAATTCGAAAAGCGCCGGGAGACAACTCGTTCAAAACGCGCTCAGCAAGACGGGCGAAGGAAAGAATTTCCAAACGCGTGTATCCGCCCAACTCGCCGTTTGCCAAAATTTGGGATTCGATTTGGAAAGTAGCCTGCTTGGGAGCAAGGAAAAGAAGCGGAGGGCCTTCGGGATCTTGAACAAGGCGTCGGCGAACCGATTGAATGCAACGATGCGTCTTGCCGCTTCCAGCAGGACCTAAAATAAATGTTGCCTTCGTCCGGCTCATTATCTGGATAGTGCCGCGCTAACTTCAACAGCCGTCATTCCTGGAGAAGGCCAACCGCTTGCGATTTCCTTTTCTTTCTCCTTTTTTATCGTCTCTCGCAATTGCTTGTCGTCATCAGACCGCGCAAATTGCATGTTGCCTTTTTGCCAATCCGCTAACCATTTCATGCTTTTATCGCAGACTAATCCACCAAAAGCTGTGAACGCCCACCGCTTAACAATCCAAAATCTCTCGGCATCCGCTAATTCTTTCCCCGTGTAGTGACCGCTTTCCAAAATCCTAAACTTGTATGCATCCCAGAAAATACTTTTGCGAAACGAATCTGACCATGTTTCGGCAGGTTTTCCACAAAGCTTAGCTATCTTATTGTAATGCTCTCGTGTGTTCCCATGAAATGCTGAATTTTTTCTAGTTGCTTTTATATGTCGTTCAATCCTGCGTATTAGTTGAGTAGTTTTTCCAACATACTTCCTTCCGTCGGATTCGTAGATAAACTCGTAGATTACACCTTGAAGTTTTTCATCTGTACCACTTTCTTCCATTCCTTTTCCTTTCGCTCCAATTTATTTAATATCTCTTGCAATTGCCTGTCGTTATCAAACTGCATGTTGTCTAAAAAACACTAACTGTCGCCAGAGAGACTTTTCTCTCACAGATTGCATCTGCAATACCGGACTCTCATCAATCTCGAAAAATAAACCTTCATAATTTCCTTCGTAATTCTAAATTGCCTCCGAAGGTGCTTTTTTATGCCTTGCCGCAGCACTGTTTGTACTTTTTGCCGCTTCCACAGGGGCAGGGAGCGTTTCGCCCCACTTTGGGGCCGACGCGAACCGGCTCAGGACGAGGTTTGCTGGCCGCTTTGTTGGCCTCTCCCACCATGCGGCTTGCCTTTTGCCGAGAAGTTGGCGACGCCTGCCCTCTGTCGCCCGCAAACGCATTGGCGCCTTGATGCACGGTTCGCTGCGGCAGCTTGGCCAAAAAGTTCTGGAACGCCATCAAGCTGGATGCACTGCGAAAGATGTTGTGGCAAATCTCCGACTTGATGTTCGCCATTAACTCGTCAAAAATTTTGAAGGCTTCGTTCTTATACTCAATCAACGGGTCGCGCTGACCGTAAGCGCGAAGGCCAATGCTACTCCGAAGCCCGTCCATGCTGTATAAGTGCTCTTGCCAAAGTTTGTCCACGGCGCTAAGAATGGTGAATCGTTCAATGCTGTGAAGCGCCTCTTCGCTCTCGACGCTGACCTTCAATTGATAGGCTTCCCGAACGCTGGCGGCTACAAACGAGGCCGCGGCAATTTGCGCCGGGCTCATGCCCTCAAAAATCGAATCCTGCGCTGTCGACTTTTCCGTTGCCGAATTCGCCTTTCGAAGAATCTCCTCCTCCGCAATGCCGAGCGGGAAGTTGAGGTTGATCCAATCGGACAAGGCCCGAAGATTCCACTCACTTGGCTCCGCATCCGCCGAAGAATGCTCCCCCACCTTGGCGACGACCACTTCCTCCATAATATCCAACAAGCGATCTTGCGCGCTTTCGGTGCGGATGATCTCGTTGCGAAAGCCGTAAATCACCTCGCGCTGTTTGTTCATCACATCATCGTATTCCAAAGTTCGCTTGCGAATTTGAAAGTTGTGCTGTTCGACTCGCTTTTGCGCGGTTTCAATGGAACGGTTCAACAGGGGATGCTCCAATTCCTGTCCCTCTTCCAAGCCCACTTTTTCCATCACCTTGCTGATGCGATCCGAGCCAAACAAACGCATCAAATCATCCTCCAACGAGATGAAAAAGTGGGAGGAACCATTGTCGCCTTGGCGGGCGCAACGGCCTCGAAGCTGGCGGTCGATGCGGCGGGCCTCGTGCCGTTCGGTTCCAATCACGTGCAGTCCGCCCAGTTCGTTGACGCCTTCGGCCAGTTTTATATCCGTGCCGCGTCCCGCCATATTGGTGGCAATGGTTACCGCCCCCTTGTAGCCGGCGCGGGTAATGATTTCGGCTTCTTGTTGGTGATACTTGGCGTTTAGCACCGAGTGCACAATCCGCTCTCTCTTCAACAACCGGGAAAGGTATTCGCTCACTTCCACAGAAATGGTTCCCACCAATATAGGGCGCCCTTGATTGTGAATGTCTTTAATCTCCTCAACAACCGCATTATACTTTTCGCGCCTGGTTTTATAGACGGTGTCGTGCGCATCTTCCCTTGCCACGGGGCGATTGGTGGGAACTACCAAAACCCCCAGCTTGTAAATGTCTAAAAACTCGCTGGCTTCAGTTTCCGCCGTGCCAGTCATGCCGGCCAGCTTGGTATAAAGCCGAAAGTAGTTTTGGATGGTAATCGTGGCGTAAGTCTGCGTCTCTCGTTTAATTTCCACTCCTTCCTTGGCTTCCACAGCTTGATGAAGTCCTTCGCTCCAACGGCGCCCCGTCATTAGACGGCCGGTGTTCTCATCGACAATAATTACTTCGTTGTTCTGCACAACATATTGAACGTCTTTCTCATATAAACAGTAGGCTTTGAGAAGTTGTGATATAGTGTGAATCTTCTGCGCTTTGGCTTCGAACTCTTTCTGTGCCTTGGCCTTGGTCTCCATCCTTTGCTTGGCGTTTTGAGATTCATCGCTGTCAATCTCATGGTAAATCTCCGTCAAGTCCGGCAACATAAAGGCGTCGGGGTCTTCCGGGCTCAGAAAACCGCGTCCCTTTTCCGTCAAATCAGCGTCGTGGCTTTTTTCTTCAATCGCAAAGAACAACTCTTCCTTTTGCGCGTATAGTTCTTTCTTAGTTTGATCAGTGTGAAGCGTCATCTCCGCTTTGTTCATAAACTTCACATTCTCCGGAGTTTCTAAAAAACGCAAAAGCCCCGCAGACTTGGGATCGCCCAGCTTTGTGCGATATAGCAAAAGTCCGAGTTCCTGCGCCAACAAATCGGCGTTCTCCGGGTTGGAGCCGTCTTCGGGGCGAAGCTTTTTGGAAATTGTTGTCGCTTCCCGCAGGTAGTCTTGGCAAAGCTTTTTCTGCCGCCGCACCAAGCTTTCCACCGACGGCTTCAGTTGATCGTAGCGATTGTCGGCATGCACCACCGCCGGACCACTGATGATAAGCGGCGTTCGCGCCTCATCAATCAAAATGGAATCCACCTCGTCCACAATTGCAAAGTAATGTCGCCGCTGCACTTGCTCCTCCTTTTTGGAAGCCATGCCGTTGTCGCGCAAGTAATCAAAACCAAACTCCGAGTTAGTGCCGTAAGTGACGTCGCATTCGTATTGCTCGCGGCGCGCCATCGGCGGCTGATCGTGCAAAATGCACCCCACGCTCAATCCCAAAAACCGATACACCGCGCCCATCCACTCGCTGTCCCGCGAGGCCAAATAATCGTTCACCGTCACAATGTGAACGCCTCGCCCGGACAACGCGTTCAAATACACCGGCAAAGTCGCCACCAGCGTTTTGCCTTCGCCGGTGGCCATTTCCGCAATCCGACCCGAATGCAGCGCGTAGCCCCCAATCAACTGCACGTCAAACGGAATCATCTCCCAGCGAACGCCGTGCCCCTTCACCAAAACCTCCGAACCGCATAAACGACGGCAGGCATTCTTCACCACCGCAAAAGCTTCGGGCAAAATGGCGTCCAACTCCCGCGCCAAGACATCGTCCTCCTCAATGGAAGAAAGCCTTGCCCTCCACTCCGCCGTCTTCCGCCGCAAATCTTCATCGCTCAACGCCTGATACGACGCCTCAATCTCGTTGATTTGCGCCACCAAACCCCGAAGCTTCTTCACCTCTCGGTCGTTCCGCGTCCCGAAAACCTTCTTAAAAACCGTCTTTCCAATCCCAATCATTCGCGGCCAAAACGCTACGCAAAAAACGCCGAGCCGTCAAAACATTCTCGCCCCGCCGCAAACCGCCAACGGCCCCTTGCCTCTCCAAAAAACCCAACAAAAAAGCCAACCCCGAAAAGGGATTGGCGAAAAAGGAAGGAGGCGCAAACTAGGCTTAGGCAAGGCTTAGTCGTCTGCGGCTTGGTCCGTAGCGGGCGGAAGTTCTAGCACCACTTCCCTATACCACTTCAGCTCTTCCGCTATCTCTTCCTCGCTCATGTCTCCGTTTGCTTCCAGCGAAAATCTTTCCATCGCAAGTTCTAATTCGACTTCCGTAATTTGACCGTTAGAATACAAACGTTGCATGCGTCGTAATTTATCTTCCGCCGCTTTCGCCCTCCGGCCATATGCAGTCGGGCCATGTTGGATTGAGCTCCACCGGTCATCCCCCAGCGTTTCTCTTACCTCCGCCTGAAGCTCAAAACTCGCTCTCCAGCTGTCTATATCCTTCCCTTCCAGCGAGTCCATCCTTTGGAGACCTTCCTCAAGATCTTTGCGCGTCCTTGCCGTTTTGGTCACTTCTTTTTGAATGGCCATCCTTCGTTCGTTTGCGGACTGGTGCGCTTCCGTTCGTAGACGTCCATCGCCGCCAAACAGTTCATCCAGCAAGTCCGCCTGCTTTTCCCGATAGGTGTATAAGGCAACAAACTCTCCCTTGCTGGGCTGAAACCATTCTAATTCCGGCCGCATGTCCCGGGCTAATTGCGCATGCTCTAGCTTGTATTCCCGCAACTCGTAAGGCGACAAATACTCGCTCATTCGCGCCCACTGCTCCCGCTCTAAATCCCGAATGGCTTTGTTCGCCATGTCTTCAGCCAAACGTTTCGCTCTGTACTCATCTCTCACTTTTGGATTATCCCAACTGCCGGGAGTAATTCCTTTTGTTTTGATGTGAGCTCGCTTGCGTTCCAATTCTTTGAGTTGGGGAGCGTATTCTGCCGCAATGGCATGAACCGCCGCCCAATCCGCTTCGCCGGCCTTTTGACGCACAGAACGGGGAGAAGTTGTTTTTCCTTTGTTGCCAGCCTTTCCTTCCACCGCCGTCTTTTGGCTGGTTGTTGTTGTCGGCTCATCGTTTGGACTCAACACAATGTAAGCCAAAACCACCGCCAACAAACTTAGGGAAACAATGATCGTTCTCATTTTCCTAAAACTCTATCCCAACATCGTTGCCAAACCAACAAAAAAGCCAACCCCGAAAAGGGATTGGCGAAAAAGGAAGGAGGCGCAAACTAGGTTTGGGCAAGGCTTAGTCGTCTGCGGCTTGGTCCGTAGCGGGCGGAAGTTCTAGCACCACTTCCCTATACCACTTCAGCTCTTCCGCTATCTCTTCCTCGCTCATGTTGTCAGCCAATTCCAGAGAAAATCTTTCCTTCGCAAGTTCTAATTCGATCTCCGTAATTTGGCCGTTAGAATACAAACGTTCCAGGCGCATCATTTTGTCCAGATAGACTTTCTCTTCTTGACCATTCGGGCCAAACATGAACGAGTCCCATCGGTCACCCATGACTTCTCTTGTCATAGATTGGAGTTCCCTTTCCACTCTCCAGCAGTCTATGTCCTCTCCTTCCAGCGCGGCCATCCTTTGACGTCCTTCCTCAAGTAACTCAGGGGTGCTTCCCCCGCCATCACTTCTTTCTGAATGGCCATCCTTCGTTCGATGGCGGACTGGTACGCTTCCGAGAACAACGCTCTATCGCCGCCAAACAGTTCGTCTACCATGTCCGCCTGCTTTTCCCGATAGGTGTACAAAGCAACGAACTCTCCCTTGCTGGGCTGAAACCATTCCGATTCCTGCCGCAAGTCCCGGGCTAATTGCGTATGATCTAGCTTGTACTCTCGCAACTCGTAAGGCGATAAATACTCGCTCATCCGCGCCCACTGCTCCCGCTCCAAGTCCCGAATGGCTTTGTTCGCCATGTCTTCATCTAGATCTAAGGGAAGTTTTTTTCCTTGTTTGAAACGATTCCGCTTGCGTTTCAACTCTTTTAGTTGGGGAGCGTATTCTGCGGCAATGGCATGAACCGCCGCCCAATCCGCTTCGCCGGCCTTTCGCCGCACACGGGGAGAAGTTGTTTTTCCCGCGTTTCCACCGGCCTTTTCTTCCGCCGCCGTCTCTTGGCTTGTCGTTGTTGTCGGCTCATCGTTTGGACTCAACACAATGTAAGCCAAAACTACTGCAAACAAACTTAGTGAAATGATTATTGTTCTCATCTTTGCTGTTCTCCTTTCTTTCTTTTTCAATCTTGTCGCCTCAAATCACGCCGTATTTCGTCCATTTCGTTTTCTAAATTGGACAATTTTTCTTTCACTTCACTTTTCATCTCACCGATTGCCGTAATGATCCAAGTAAATGAAGAAACGATGATGAAAAGCAATGGCATCACGACGAAGTCTGGTTCCCAATCAAACCACAAACAGGCACCTAATACGATCACCAAAGTGGCGGCAAACGTGCTGATAGCTCCGGAGACATGTTTCAAGAGATGTTTAGTTTGATCTTTCATTTTTTAATTCCAAAATGGCGATGAATTTAATCTGGGGGCAGATTGGCGAATTTCTGAAGGGAAGGCAAGGAAAAGCCATTGGGTTTGCCGTTTTTTGAGACGGGGCTTTTCTGCCGGCGGTGGTTAATTTGTTTGTCTAGTCTATTTTTCAATCCTCTTCTTCGCTTTCTTCCTTTGTCCTTACCGATTCTTCGTTTCGCTTCAAAAATTCAGCCATAATTCTATTCTCCTGTGCTAATAATTTTTACCGATTAATAATAACCGTCCCAGTCTTTTGATTGGTTCCAGCATTTGCGAACGTCGCCTGAAAAGTAGTTTATCATCCTGTCAAGCTCCGCAATATCATTCGGCCCGGCGAGGTCTCTTGCCCTGTAGAAGTTTCGGATAGATTGTAATTCATCCAGCGTGACACCATCGCCGAGGGCATACTTGACGCCCTTGAAGAAATATCCTTCAGCATCCGTCCGAAAATCGTTATTTCTATACCGAGACCACACGACGTCCTTCTCAACAGCTTCAATGTCTCTCTTCAATCTTGCTTCTCGCGCTTTTTTCGCGTCTTGCGCGTCTTGCGATTCTTGCGGGTTAGGTTTGGCGTCTAACGCTGACAGCGCCTCGCCAAGCCAAGACACCACATTAAACACCGCGATGGCCAGGGCAATCGCAATCACGCCAAGCACCAACGCCGTGGTGATTTTCCTGTGGGTCTTCTTCCGCTCTCGCTCTTCAGGCGTCATTGCATCCTGCCTCCTTTGATTCTCTGCCGCCTGTCGACGGGCTTCTTCCCATTGTTTGTTCATAGCGATTCCTTAATCTTCTTCGCCTCGGCATTATAAACCAGCGATTCTCGGCGATGCGTCTTCACACCCCGAATCTCTTCTGAGGGCAGATTGGCGGACTTCTGGAGGGAGGGCAAGGAAGGATTCTCTGGGTTCGCCGTTGTTTGGGGCGGCGGCGGTTTTTGGGGTTTTGGGGGCGGGATTTCGGTTCTGAGACGGCTTAGTATCGGCTTAGTAACGGCTTTGTCTCGGTTTTGCGGCGGTTTTGGGGTTGGCTTGGGCGGGAAAGGTTCTTGCTTTGGGGGCGGGGTTTGGTGTATGGATGGCGCCGATGTTGGACATCAAAGTGATTCGAGAGCGGGCGGAGTCTGTGCGGGCGCGGTTGGCGCGGCGCGGGGACGGAGAGGAGGCGTTGGTGGATGAGATTGTGGATTTGGACGAGCGATGGCGGGCGCAGTTGACGGAGGTGGAGGGGATGAAGGCGGAGCATAAGCGGGCTTCCAAGGTGATTAGCACTCTGGTGGGGCAGGAGAAGTTTGACGAGGCCGAACGGCACAAGCGGTGGATGCGGCATCACAGCCGACAGATTGCCAGCCGGGAGCGAAGGGCGGATCGGGCGCAAAGGGCGTTGCGGGCTTTGATTTTGAAGTTGCCGAACCTGCCGCATAAATCGGCGGCCAAGGGGGCGTCTGTGGCGGATAATGTTACGGTGCGAGAATGGGGCGAGAGGAAGGAGTTTTCGTTTGCGCCGAAGAATCATCGGGCGCTTTGCGAGGATTTGGGGCTGGTGGATTTTGCGCGAGGGGCGAAGTTGGCGGGGAGTGGTTTTTTGCTTTACACCGATTGGGGGGCGCGGTTGGAGCGGGCTTTGATTCAGTTTTTGTTGGAGTTGCACACTTCCAAGCATGGATATACCGAAGTGTCGCCGCCGTTTGTGGTCAATCGGGCTTGTATGGAGGATGTGGGGCAGTTGCCTAAGTTTGCGGATCAGGCGTATGCGGTTCGAGAGGGAAAGGACGAGCAGAATGTGGGGAAACATTGGAATGCACTGAAGAAGTTTCGGCAGGCGGTTCGGCAAGGGCAGGATGAGGAGACTTTGGAGGAACTTTGGCAGGCGGTTCAAGAGGGGAAGGATGAGGAGACTTTGGGGAAACTTTGGCTAATCCCAACGGCGGAAGCGCCGGTGGCGAATATGCATCGGGGAGAGCGGTTGTCTTATGCGGATTTGCCGATCCGATATTGCGCTTATAGCCCATGTTTTCGAGCGGAAGCGGGTGCGGCTGGAACGGGAACGCGGGGGATGATTCGCGTGCATCAGTTTGACAAGGTGGAGTTGATTAAGATTACATTGCCTGATCGGAGTTATGATGAACTGGAGAGTATGGTAAGTGATGCCGAGCGGGGGTTGCAACTGTTGGGGCTTCACTATCGCGTTGTGTTGTTGTGCGCTGGGGATTTGGGGTTTGCGAGCGCGAAGACTTACGATATAGAAGTGTGGTCGCCGGGGCAAGAGGATTATTTAGAAGTTTCTAGTTGTTCTAATTGCGAAGATTTTCAGTCGAGGCGTATGGAACTCAAATATAAGTCCGAAGAAGGAAAGGGTTGTTTTCCGCATTTATTGAACGGAAGCGGCACCGCTTTGGCGAGGTTGTTTGTGACGCTGGTAGAAACCCATCAACAAGAAGACGGGAGCATTCTGATTCCCGAACCGCTGCGGCCTTTTCTTCGGGCGGATCGGATTCCGCCTCGCTGAAGCGGCGCTTTGCGGCGCGATGTATGTCTGATGAAGGTGTTAATCGGCTGCAGCGAGATGCAACCGTTCTCGAAAACGGGCGGGCTGGCCGATGTAACGGCGGCTTTGGGCAAGTATCTTGGCGCGGCGGGCGTTCGGGTCGGCGTGGTGACGCCTTTGTATCGCGGGCTTTTGAAAGCGCATCAGGGCATTCGGCAAACGGAGCGAGTGGTGACCGTGAAGATGGGATCGCAAAAGGAAAGCGGGAGGATTTACGAATGCGAGCCGTCAAAGAACTTGACGATTTACTTTGTCGAACACCAGCGTTTCTTTCAGCGCGACGGCATTTACGGGGAGCGCAACGCCGATTATTCGGACAATGCCGAGCGCTTTCTCTTTTTTAACAAAGTTCTGCTGGAACTATCGCGCCAGATTCCGTGGAGGCCGGACGTCGTTCACGTTCACGATTGGCCGGCGGCAATGCTTCCCGCCTTGCTGAGAAACGAAGCGCAAACAGGCAACTATCCCGCGCCGCCGAAAACTTTGTTCACCGTTCACAATCTCGCCTATCAAGGTCTTTTTCCGGCGCATTGGATGCCGTTGACGAATCTTCCGCCGGAATACTTTGCGCCGTCAGGAATGGAGTTTTATGGGCAAATGAGCTTTCTAAAAGCCGGCATTGTCTATGCCGATTATGTCAGCACGGTCAGCCCTTCCTACGCCGAAGAGATTCTTAGCGAGGAGTTTGGCTGCGGATTGCAAGGAGTCTTAGCCGAACGGCGGAATCGATTAACCGGCATTCTCAACGGCGTGGATTACGCCGAGTGGAACACCACGAACAACCCGCACTTGGAACATTCTTATTCTCCGGAAAACATGCAAGGCAAAGCCGACGAAAAAAAACGACTGCAACGCGACTTGGGATTTCCCGTCGACGGCCAAGTCCCTCTGTTCGGAATCATCTCGCGGCTGGTGGAACAAAAAGGCATCGCGCTACTGGCTGAAGCCCTGCGACAAAGCCTGCAACGCCCCATGCAATTCGTTCTGTTGGGTTCGGGAGAGCCGACCTTGGAGCGCATGATGCAAGAACTTTCCCGTCAATTCCCGACTCAAGTCGGAATCAAAATCGGCTACGATCCCGTCTGGGCGCACCGAATTGAAGCGGCCGGCGACTTTTACTTAATGCCGTCCCGTTTTGAACCTTGCGGTCTCAACCAACTATACAGCCAGAAATATGGAACCATCCCCATTGTCCATGCGGTTGGGGGGCTTCGCGATTCCGTCAAAGACGAAAGCCAGGGAGCCAGCCAAGCCACCGGCGTCAAATTTACTGAATTTACCGTCGACGCCCTCTTGGAAGCAATCTCCCGGGCAACAAAGATTTTTCAAAAAACAGAACTCTTTTGTGCCTATCGCCGCCGCGCCATGAGCCTGGATTTTTCCTGGAAACGCGCAACCAAAGCCTATCTCAATCTCTACCAGAAAATTTTGCGAACAGATGCATCTTCGTAATTCCCCTCCTTTCCACCTTGATTTGTCTCAGAAGTCGCTTGCTAGTCTCGGTAAAATTCTCTTGACGAAAGTTTCATTAAGATGTTTAATTCCCGTCCTTTTCAAGCGGAAAATGGATAAGTTAAGATTAAGTCTGATTGGATATGACAAAGCAATCAAGCGGCGGCGAATTTGTCGGGCAAGAGCGGAGACTTTGGCGCAACCCTACCTACAAAGCAGACTGCTATCTTAATCGGCGTCCAACAAACAGTTCATAACAAACTATAAAATCGCAACCCAGAACCTTATGCGCGTTTGGTTAGTAAGATTTGAAGAAACTCTTCCGATAGACCCGTCTCCTCGACTCTATCGAATGGGAATGGCGGCGAACGCACTCCGAGCGGCCGGACACAACGTGGTTTGGTGGACGTCGACGTTTGACTGCCGCATTCACCGACTTCGCTATACAAGCGACAAGGTTATCGACGTGGACTCTGATTTTCAGATTCGTCTTCTTCATATAGGTTCGGGGCATTCGCGCGCTGTCTCCGTCAAGAGAGCGCTGGTTGGACTTCGGCAAGCGCTCCGCCTGCGGGCCAATGTTTCTTCGGTGTCCAAGCCGGATATAATCTTGTGCGCCATGCCGGCGCCGGAATTGGCTCGAATGTCCGTAACTTTGGGCAAACTCTATAAAGTCCCCGTGTTGATTGATGCTCGCGACATGTGGCCGGATGTTTTTGCGGATCTTTTCTCGCCCATCAAGCGAATGCTGATAACACCCTATGTCGCCGCAATGCGAATGGTGCTTCGCTCTGCGGCGCGGAATGCGACGGGATGCATTGGGATTACCGAGCCTTACTTGGATTGGATTCTCGGATATGCCGGTCGGCCGCGATCCGCAATGGACGGCGTCTTTCCCTTAGGTTATACGGAGCCAAAAGTGGATGTTGCGGACATGGCTGATGCGGAGAAAGACCTCGCCGCCAAAGTGCCTGATTTAGACAAATTAGATGTGTTTAAAGTTCTCTTTCTCGGACGGCTAAACCGCACCGTGCGAGATGCGTTTGAACCAGTCCTTGAGGCGGCGTTCAGACTTAGAAACGATTCTCGTCCTTTTCAATTTTTGTTTGCAGGAGCGGGTGATTGTGCGGGAGAACTGAAAAAACGCGCCCAAAAACATCCTGAGATTATCTTCCTCGGACACCTCAGCACCTCGCAAATGGCCGTCCTAAAAAGTCGCGCTCACGTGGCTCTTCTGTGCATTGATCGAAGACGCGATTATCAAATTAGCCTTTCCAATAAGATATTCGAATATCTTTCGGCCGGACTGCCGCTGGCTTCCCACTTAACAGGATTGGTGGGCGATCTTATCACCGCGGAGCAGTGCGGTTTTATCTACGAAAACGGCGAAGAGTTGGCTGTGAAATTAGATGAACTCGCCAAAGACGAATCCAAACGCAAGGACTTAGGGCAAAAGGCTCGAAGTGTATTTCTGGAAAAGTTTGACGCCTCTAAAATTTACCCCAAAATGGTCAACCACCTCGAACACGTTGTCCGTGTTGAAAAAGCAAAACAGCATCAAAGCAATTGAAAACCCTAGTCTGGAAAAACCTAATCCACTTCCCCTAATAAACATAGCCGCCGACGCCTCAAAACATTCTCGCCTCCCTGCCAATCGCTAACCGCACTTTGCCTTTCCCAACAAAACAAAAAAAGCCAACCCCGAAAAGGGATTGGCTAAAAGAAAGGAGGCGTAAACTAGGCTTGGATGGCTTACTCGTCCGCAACGAACTCGTCTTCCGTTTCTCCTATCATCGCTTCCATCGTTCGCTCTCTGACGGCATTCACTTCCTCTAACGTAGCCTGCCCGTTAGCCCTCATCTCCTCCACTCGATCCGACTCCATCTGCGCCTTGACTAACGCCTCACTATTCGGCCCAAAATCGTAGAGATACCGCCTCTCTTGCGATAGCGTAGGCATGCCCGCCACCGAATAGTGAATAATCGGTCGAATCTCGTCCATATAAAACCGAAGCTCGGGGTCCGTAGAGTTGTCAATCTCGGCTTGTTTCTCCTTAAACGGCTTGTTTTGACGCAAGATCGCTACAAATTTTCTGTCTCCTCGACCGTGTGCCCTATCCATTTCCCATCGGTCGCCGTCAAACTTGCCGTTCGCAAGACTGTCAAGAGCGTTGTCATCATGTTCTTCGTTGGCGAAGAGTGACAAAAATTCGCCTTCGCTCAAAGGAGGATCCATCCACGCCGCCTTCTCTCGAATCATGCGACTCCGCCACGAATGCTCCATCCGATATTCCCGCAACTCGTATGGCGAAAGATGCTCGCTCATCCGCGACCACTGCTCCCGCTCCATATCCCGAATCGCTTTCTCGGTGTTACACACCGCTTTGAGAGTGGCTCGCTTCTTGACTTCCCATTCATGGTTTGGGTCGCGCATGCCGCTTCCTGGTCGATAGTGTTCACTGGCCATGAACTCGTCCCGTTGACTTTCCAATTCGGCCAACTGAGGAGCGTATTCTTTCGCAATGGCATGAACCGCCGCCCAGTCTGCTTCGTCGGCCTTCCGATGCACAGAACGTGGAGACGTCGACGTTCCTCCGTTGCCGGCCTTTTTTCCTTCTCCCACCGTTTCTTGGCTGGTCGTCTTTGTCGGCTCGTAGTTTGGACTCAACACAATGTAAACCAAAACCACCGCAAACAAACTTAGGGAAACAATGATCGCTCTCATTTTCCTAAAACTCTATCCCAACATCGTTGCCAAACCAACAAAAAAAGCCAACCCCACGAAGGGATTTGGCTTGGCTAAATTTGTTTGGTGAGGAATTGTTTATTCGGCAATGGCGTCTAGGGGATTTTGGATTTCATCAATTGCTTGCTCTGTCTCCAAATCAGCGGATTGTAGGCGCTCTTGCAATTCCCTCCGTTGCTCTGCTTGGAACTCCATCTCCCGCTGAAGCAATTGTTGGGTTTCCCGAATATGTTCTGGCAGTTCCTCTCCTTTATCGATAATGTTAAAGGTAACGTTGTAATGTCTTTCCAAACGTTTTCGGGTTTCTTCGTCGTTCCAAGCAGTTTTGTATTCATCTTCCACGAGGCCGCTGTTCAAATCGGGAAACAAGCGGTATCCGTCTGGAAAAGCCAAAAGATCGTCCAACATTTGCTGGCTGAATTCCTTTCGGATTCGCTCCCGATAAGAGGCAATAAGTTTTCTTCGTTCATCTATTTCGCCTCTACGGAGCATCGCCACACCGGGAGACTTCTCCCGCATCTCTCTTTCAAACTCGATTCTCTCGTCGAGTTCGGACTCACTCTCAAAATGGATTTTCTCGTCGATTTCGGTTCCGTGAACGGTGCGATTGTATTCCGTCGCCAACGCGCGCAATTCTTCCACGCGTTCCTCGTCCAATCCGCTGGCCGCGACCGCGCGCCAAGATTCATAATAACCGTCCCTGCCTAGCATTACATATTGATAGCGGTCGTAACGTTCCTTTCCTAACTGTTGTTTGAAACGTCGCTCTAGTTTGTCCAATTCGGTGCCAAATACGATTCGGGCCGCCCGAGTGAACCAATCATCGCCTTGGCTTATCGAGCTCTTCCTCAGATTGTCACGAGCCGCATCGAATTGCGCAATATACTGAAACTCCTGCGGAGTGGGGTGAAAGGGCTGTAGATGCCACGCCAAGGTTTTGCCAACTGAAGTCATCGTCGTTTCCGGGTCGTAATAGTGCGCTTTCTTCGACAAGTCAAATTGAGGCATGCCTCGGGATCGATCGTTCTTTTCAGTCGGCTGTGTAGCCGCTTGTTCTTGAGAAGTTGCCGCGGTTTTGTCGGATGGAGACTTTGTTGCGGCCGAGGATGTTTGCTCTTCAAGGCTCTTTAGCCAGAAAACCGCTCCAATGACCACAATTCCGAACGAAATGATGATTATCTTTTTCATGATTTTAGTTTTGTTGCAAGTTTAGTTTTCGTAAATACTGACCCCGTCGTAGCACACGTACTTCGTCGAAGACCTCCTACTTCGCCGGCCGCTACATGGGACGAAGATTTTCGTAACGCTAGGGCCATTCAGCGTGATGGTTGTTGTACAAACATCAGTCCCAATATTCCTTGATCTACGGTTGTACTTTGTGAATTGAAAGACAAAATCCCACGTCACTCTTCCTATCTGCTGTGGACTGGCTTTCACATAAAGATAAGGTCTTTGAACAAACTCCGTCTTTTGCACGCTACTCTTCTCTGTCCAAGATCCTTTGCAATCTGGCGCGTTGATAGAAAGAAAGCACTGGTTGTTCTCTCGCCAATAGTCCGTTTTATTCTTACCATTTACCACAAGGAAATTCCGGTATTCCGTGTAACAGGTTCCGTTCTTTCGTTCTATGGTTTTGATTTGGCTACTTGTAATTCCGTATGTCTCTATTGTCTCCTTGCTGTAGTAAGTCTCTGACTGTGCGTATGAGAGCTCGCTGCTGATTTTCGAGTGCAACTTATCCTCCCTTTCGTAAGACTTATACCAACTGTAAGCCAATCCCAGGAAGTTGATTTTGCGGTGGTACACTGTCTCGAAATTCTCGCCGCCCCATTCGTACGAGGGTTTGGGTTGGTTTTGCGCTTGAGCGTTTGGCAGAGTCAAAATCCCCGCCAATGCCAAGAGCAGAACGGAGAATGCGAGCTGAAGAATCCGCGATATTCCGAAGTGCTGGAGGTTGAGGCCAAATGACGGTTTTGCGAGACGCGAGGCGCGTCGCCGCGTTCGGGCGAAGAGAAATCCCCCCAATCATAACGAGCAACGGCAGGAATGCCGTAGTTGCGACCGAATTGAAACTCGGCAAAGCGCCGGGATGTATTGCATTTAGTGTGTTCATGACTAATAAGAATTTGCAGTGAAACGGTTTTTGTGTTGCGGCTCAATGCGAAAATGGCGCCACTCGACGGCCGTCTGCACCGGTCCGGTGTAGATATTCACAAGGCAAAAAATGCGAGATAAATCCCGGCATATTTGCCCGAACACCGTCGAAGCGGAACGTTCTGCTTCTCCAAAGCTCATAAAATTGAACTGTTATTCGGCAGGCGCCCCGGTATAAAGGAAAACGCCTCGCGAAATCTGAAAAAGTTTAGTTTAAACCGAAAACAAGAGAGGTCAAGACCTTTGGTGCAAAAAAGAAATTCACTTTTTTGCCGGAGGAATTTTGCCAGCGGTTAAATGTCGGCGTGTTTTAGTTTTGCCAGATCAAAAGTCGAGTTTTTCAGAGAGATTGGCTCGACGGCGGTTGGTTGGTGATTGATTTTGTTGGGAATGAATTTTAGGCGGAGTTCTTTGGCTGGGAAAGCGGCAGGGCAGGCGGACGGCGGTTTGGAGGCGTTGAAGGTATTGGCTTCGGGGGATTTCTACGGCGCCGAGTTGTTGGGTGACGGGCGTTAGCATTTGGATGTCGAAGAGGGTGAAGCCGGCTTGTTTCAAGGCTTGGTGAAGGTGGCAAAGGGCGATTTTGGAGGCGTCGTTTTGGCGGTGGAACATGGATTCGCCAGCGAAGAGGCCGCCGACGGCGACGCCGTAAAGTCCGCCGACGAGTTGCGTTGCGTTCCAAGCTTCGACGGAGTGGGCGTGTCCGAGTTGGTGCAGGTTTTCGTAGGCGAGGATGAATTCTTGGGTGATCCAGCTGGCTTCGCCGTTGGGGCGGCGGGCGCAGTGGCGGATGACTTGGCCGAAGGCTTGGTTGAAGGTGATGCAGAATGGGGTTTGGCGCAAGCGGCGGTTGAGGCTTCGGGAGATGTGAAAGCGGTTCCATTCGAAAATGGCGCGAGGATCCGGAGACCACCAAGTGACGGGGTTGACAGACCAAGGGAAGAGGCCAGTTCGATAGGCGGCAAGCAGTTGCCGGGCGCTGAGGTTGCCGCCGACGGCAACGAGGTCGGCGGGTGGTTTGGCGGGGATTGTTGGTTCTTTTTTGGATGGAGTGCGTTTTGGATTGCGGGGCGTTGTTTTTCTCTGGGCGTTGGCGCTGTTTTGTTGCGTCATTGTTTTCGCATTTGCGGAGTTTTTGGGTTGGAAGGGCGGCGAGTTGTCTGAATGAGAGGCCATGCGTGGGGTTGTTTCGGCTAAAGCTCGTTTAGGATCAGGGTTTGAAGGAAGCCGGATACTTTCATGGTGAGCAGGGGATAGGCGTTTTCGCGGTTGAGTTCTGCGGAGTCGAGTTCTTCTGGCTCGGGGCGGTTGAGTTTCTGCCAACTGCCGATGCGAAGGTCGTTTAGGATTTGGAGGAACCAACTGCTGTCTTCGGTTTTGAGGGAGAGCAGGGTTCGGTCGGGAAAGGGTTTCCAAGTTTCGGGCGCAGCCAGCCACGCGCGGAGTTTGGCGCGGTTGGTTTGGGTATGCTCGTTCAAGCTGTTTTGGAGGAGTTGTGTGTTTTCCCGGACTTCGGAGGCATCGGCAAAGGCGGAGAAGCGGCGGGATTCGTTGGCTACGAGCGGATAGTCGGAGAGGATTTGTTTGAGGAAGTTGGTTTCGGCAACGCCGAGTTCGAGGACGAGGGCGGAGTCGGTTTTTTCAAAAACTCGCATGACAATCATTGGTCGCGCTCCATCGTGGCTTGCAGGTTGAAGGCTTGCAGTTGGTGGACGTAGTGTTCCGCTTTCTCCAGCGTTTCGCGCGCCAGCAGGCTTTTGCCGGTTTGGTGCACTTCCAACATGTGGCGTTCGGCCTTCGGCTTCGGCCAACCGAATACCTTCTGGAAGACGTGGGTGACATAGTCCATCAAGTTGACGGGATCGTCCCAGCAAATTACCAAGTAGCCCGGATCCAGTTGGGCGTCGGTGTCCGAGCGCGGGCGCGTTGTGATTTCCGGTTCCTCAAGAATCGGCATACCCCAATCGTAGGCAATGCCGGCCGCAAATTCAACCGACTCAGACGACTTTGCGCTGGCTTTTGTCCCCTCCGTCAAAATCAGCGGCGGCGGACGGCAACGCGAGTTTTGCTGGAAAGGGCATGCGTCCGAGCCTCATGAGCATTGGCCCGGTTGGTTGGCGCGAAGCCGTTGGGCGCGAATTTTGTTCTTAACGGTTTGGCGGAAGATGCGCTAGAGTTTGCGGTTTGCCGGATTCGTCCATGAAAAAACCTTCGCGCCTAGTTATTTTTCTCACCGTTTGCATTGATCTTATCGGGTTTGGGATTGTGCTGCCGCTGTTGCCACAGTATGCGGATCAATTTGGAGCGCCGGGCTGGCAAATCGGAGCGATCATCGCTTCGTATTCGGTCATGCAGTTCTTTTTTGTTCCGTGGTCGGGCCGGCTTTCGGATCGCGTAGGTCGTCGCCCGGTCATTTTAGTCAGCACCGCGGGATCGACGTTTTCCTACGTGCTTTTTGCCGCGGCTTCTTATTTAGAAGGCTCGCCCGGCCTGTGGATGCTTCTTGTCTCGCGGGTGTTTGCAGGAATTGCCGGGGCCAACCTCTCGGTTGCTTCCGCTTACATCGCAGACGTTACGGCGGCGGAGAATCGCTCCAAAGGCCTGGCACTCATCGGGATTGCCTTTGGCGTTGGTTTTATGCTCGGCCCGGCAATCGGCGCGATAAGCGCCAAGTTTTTTGGATTGCCCGGACCGGGCTGGGCGGCGGCGGCCATTTGCGGGGGAAACTTCCTTTTAGCCTGCGTTATTCTGCCCGAAAGCCGAAAATCCTCCAGCGAGCCGGCGCCGGATCGTCCCAAGTTCGAGCAGTGGAAACACACCTTGCGCCAGCCGAAGTTAGGCCTTTTGATCGGGATATTCTTTCTAGCCACCTTCTGCTTCGTCTGCTTTGAGAGCACTTTGCCTCTGTTGTTGAAAGAGCCGCCTTTTGAATACGGTGAAACCCGAGTCGGCTACGTGTTTGCTTGGTGCGGCCTGGTTGCCTTTCTGGTGCAAGGATTAGTAGGGCGCCTCGTCAAGCGCTTTGGAGAGCCGTTCCTGATTAGCGCCGGATTGCTCGGCGTTGCGGTCAGTTTCCTTTTGCTTCCATTTGTGAAAAGTTTTGCCGCTATGTTGGCGGTATTAGGTTTATATGCCCTGTTCTCCGGAATCAACCGCGCCCCTACAATGGGCTTAATCTCGCTCAACGCCCCCGTTAATGAACAGGGAAACACTTTTGGAGTCGCCCAAAGCGCCGGAACTCTGGCAAGAATTTTTGGACCCTTGACGGCCACTACTTTGTATGACCTTCGTCCCCAACTGCCTTACCTCCTTTGTGCATGCATTGCGGCGATGGCCGCAGCCGTCGCCTGGCTTTACTTAGTCCGCCGCAAAGCTCTGCAACCACTCTCAACCGCCCCGCACAAAAAAGAAGTAAAATGAACAATGACGACATAGAAGAGTGGAAGGACAAAGTTGACGACTTGAATCGCAAAATAGATTCAATGCAAAGTAACATAAACACAATCAAAAGGTTTTAGTAAATTTGTGTTTTAAGTAATCTGCTTTCTTATTGGTTGGGAAATAAGGGAAATTATAGATTTTGAGTATATTTTAGATTTGATTTTTAGATGACAAAAACCCGCCGCTAAAAGCGAATCATATAACCAGCGTAGGTGGTAATTGCGGCCAATTCATCGGCGCCAACGCGTTCGTAGTTCATTTGTCTTTCTCCTTCAAGAAACGAATCATCAGCCTTTGCCCAAATCTTTGCCGCATATTTGGCGAGAACGGGCAGGGACGTCTCAATCACTTCTCCATCCGCAAACGAAGAAGCCGGCCGGCTGAGAATCAAGGACCCGTCCCCACAAAAACACACTCCGACGCGCAATTCCCCAAGCGCCGCCAAACCCGCCGCCACTCGCACCGCTTCGGCCGCTCGATGATTCGCGCGCGGATCGGCGGAAACGACAATGAGCATGTTGTTGTTTGGCGGCAAAAGATGTTTCCCAGCGCAATCAGACACAAAGCGATCCGAATGCGCAATGATGTCGTTGAGCATCGAAAACCCGCCGTAAACAATATGTTCGCAAAAAGGCAACGAGCGGCGTTGCGCCGCATACGCGCAGGCACTGATCCGAACGCCTTGCTCGGCCAGCCTGCGCATTTCCCTCGCCCCTTCCACAGCGTCGTCCAAAAGATACAAAAACACCCGAATCCCTTTCCGTTGCGACTCCTCGGCCAAAGCCATTCCGCTCCGGAACTCCACACTGCCCGGCGCAGTAGTCAGCAACATGCCCAAAGTGCCTTGCCGGACTTCTGTCGCATTCGCTTCCATATCCAAACATTGCGGAAAATAAAGCGACCCGGAAAAAAGCGCAACGAGCCGGCCATTCCTTTCCCTTTTCAAGCGCAAAATCCTTGCCCATGCATCCGCTTTCCGCTATTCTTTCCTTTCTTTGAAACACGGCCAAAAATGTCCGGAAAAACCAAACAAACCTCGCCTATGCCAGAATCCTACATTCAAAACTTGTTCGCTGACCGCATCGGAGGCAGCCAATACGGAAAATCGCCCGCCATCTATAAATTTGAAAAAATCAAACGGGCAAAACTAGCCGCCCGCCAAGCCCGTCCCAAAACCGAAATCATCGACCTGGGAGTGGGCGAACCCGACGAAATGGCCTCTCCCGACGCCGTCAGAGTGCTGGCCGAAGAAGCAGGCAAAGCCGAGAATCGGGGATACGCCGACAATGGCGGCCAAGCGCTCAAAAACGCCGCCGCAAAATACCTCGAAAAAGTCTGCGGCGTTCCCAACATCAATCCCGAAACCGAAATCCTGCACTCCATCGGAAGCAAAGCCGCCCTATCCATCCTGCCTGCCGCCCTCGTCAATCCCGGCGACTACGTGTTGATGACCACGCCCGGCTACCCCGTCTTCGGCACTCACGCCCGCTACTACGGAGGCCTCGTCCACAACCTTCCTCTGCGCCGCGAAAACCACTTCCTGCCCAACTTGCGCTCCGTTTCACCAGCCGTGCTCCAAAAAGCCAAAGTCCTCGTCCTCAACTACCCCAACAACCCCACTGGCGCCGTTGCCACAACCGAATTCTTCACCCAAGCCGTAGAATTCGCAAAACAACGCCAACTCATCATCATCCACGACGCCGCCTACGCCGCCCTCCTCTTTGAAGGAAAACCCTTGAGCTTCCTCTCCATCCCCGGCGCCAAAGAAGTCGGACTCGAACTCCATTCCCTCAGCAAAGCCTTCAACATGACCGGCTGGCGCTGCGGATTCGTCGTCGGCAACCCCCTCCTCGTCCAAGCATACGGCGACGTCAAAGACAACACCGACTCCGGCCAATTCCTCGCCATCCAACACGCCGCCGCCTGGTGCCTCAACCATCCTGAAATCACCAAATCCATCGCCACCAAATACTCCCGCCGGATGGACGGCCTCGTTCAAACACTCCGCTCGCTGGGCTTTGACGCCGTCAAACCCAAAGGATCCTTCTTCCTCTACACCCCCGCACCGCAGGCAATCACCCAACCCAACGGACAACGCGTCGAATTTGCCTCCGCCGAAGCCGCTTCTCAATGGCTCATCCGCGAAAAGCTCATCTCCACCGTGCCGTGGGATGAAGCCGGCGCCTTCCTCCGCTTCAGCGTCACCTTCACCGCCCCGACCCCTCAAGCCGAAATTCACCTCCTTGGCGAGCTTCACTCCCGCCTCTCCCCCCTCCGCTTCCACTTCCTCAATCCCTAACAACCGGCTTGGGCAAGTATGGCGTCGTAACATTGCTTGGATAGAATCTCTGCGAATTTACATGGCAAAGCATTCCCGACGATGTTGCAGACGCGGTCTATGTACAGTGTGTCAAATTTGTATTTCTTCGGGAAAGTTTGAAGCAACGCTGCCTCGCGAACAGAGATCGTTCGATTCGCCTCCGGATGCCCGAACCGCCCCTTGCTGAAAGTAGTACATCCGCCGGTAATCGTCGGCGAAGGCTTGTCCCACTCCATACGCCCGTATACGTTCGAAAAGCCTCGAAATCCGTTCTGATGGCATTCGGGGCGTAACCCCTCCGGACAAGGTTTTCTCGGAGAGAGTCCTAACCAAGTGCCATTCCGAAGGCAAAATTTTACCCTCTTTTCGGGCTTCTGCAAATGTTAGCGGACTTTCCATACTTCCAATAGCATGTCTTACAGTCCGCCAAGGGATTCCGTTCTCGCCATGCGTAGCCTGAGGCAGCTGAATTTCAAAGCCCAACCCGCCTAGTAATATTAAGCGAAGACGACGTTGAGGCACTCCGTAGTCCGCCGCATCTAACAGACCTTCTTTCAATTTATAACCAAGAGACTCCAATTTCCTTTTCAATCGCTCGTAATTATCTTTGCCCTTCGTAGCTAAACCCGACACGTTCTCCATCATGATTGCCTTCGGACGCGCTTCCTTTGCTATGCGGAACATTTGGAAAATCAACTCGTTTCGAGGATCGTCGCCAAGCCGCCTGTTCAGCTTGGTAAATCCTTGGCACGGTGGACAACCTGCGAGCAAGTCGATTTTCCCGTCGAGATCGGCTCCCGACACCTTGACCGCGTCTCGTCGCAACAAACAAACTTCGGGGTGATTAGATCTGTACGTAGCGGCGGCGTGTTCTTCCTTTTCTACCGCGAAAACGACGCGAAACCCGGCCTGCTTCAAGCCTTCGGTCCAACCGCCACCACCCGCAAACAAGTCTATAGCCGTCAACCCCACTATTCTCTTTTTCACCGTCTTCCTCACTGCGAGCAGTTGCCGAGCCAAACGATCTGCAGTCCGCTTCAACAAAGCCTTTTTACGAACGTCGTGCTCGGGAATCCGCAAAACCGTCCAGCCATCGTTCTCTAAAGCAGTTGTTACTTGACGGTCGCGTTTCCTGTTGCCGGCTATCTTGTTTACCCAAAACTTGCCGCTTTGTTCAACCGACTTGCCACAGGTCGATCAACCGTGCCAAAAACACCCGTCGACGAAAACGACAATCCTCTCTCTCGAAAACACCAAGTCAGGCTTCCCCACAAGCCGCTTACCGCTAATGGACTTGTACCCTTCGTAAGTCAAATACCTCAGTCCCCGACGCCACAATTCAGAAGCCAACGCGCGTTCCGGCCCGGTTCTTCCCCTATTGTGCGACATAGCCTTGTATCTTTGCTCTGGAGTTAACGTGTCCAAAGTTGCCTCCTTGCTTTAAGAAGACGACGTTTCTTCTTGTTCCGAATACGTCTTCGTGGCCTTGCGCGTGACCTCGAGCCAGCCCGTATGCAATCGCCATGTGTTCTCTACAACGTCGCTCCAAGTCTGGAATTTAAGACTCACGTCTGGTTGCTTTTCAAAGCTGGTTTTGATCATTTTCGCATCCTCAGTATACTCGTTTGCTATCATTAAACCACTTATCCTTGGTGGATTGGTTTTGACGGATGCGAGGTAATTTTTAACGATTAAAACGTAGACGTGCAGTTTTTGTACTTCCTTCAGTGTGACTCGATGTACAGAACCGTTTGACTTTCGACTTCTCTTAATTTCCACCACTAACAATTCGTCAGCCTTTGCGGGTGCGGAAGGTTGTTGAGCGAACAAAAAGTCAAGACGGCCTTCGGTTTCTTTGTCGTCTTCTGGATTAGACTTACCTCCTAGTGTGTCGACGTTAACTTCCTCACCCATAAGACTCCATCTAGGATCAAGCAACCAAGGGCATTTTTTGATGATTTTGTGTATTACGGGAACCTCTGTGGCTCCGTCCTTTATTGCGGCGTCTAAACTCTCTATGGCTACAAGCCTTGCCTCGATGATGCTCAAGTTTTTCCTGGCGTCGATCAGTGAGAACTCCCGGACTAATGGCCAAAATTTGGTTTGGAAATCTTCTGGTTCTAATTTGACACTCTCTATCAACTCCCTCACAGCTTTGTCTTTTAGATAGGCATTCACTAATTCCTTTATGAACTCGTGCATCTGACTGTCGTCGTGTTCTCCAATCTTAGCCGCCTTTTTTGCGAAGCCAACGAACATTTGCCGTTCGCTTCGCGTGAACTGCGTCAAAAGGTCTTGAATCTCCGGAGATAACAGAGTCTCCTCAGCCTTCTTCCCTCGACATATACCGCGTTCTCTCAATGCCCATTTTAGCCTGTCATTTCCCCACCTCATCAGAGCGTTGAGCCTCTCGTCTTCAATCTGAAGTTGATCACGGTTGGTTTGGATTAAATCGTCTTCAACCTTCGTTCCTAAGTCAAGCCAGTCTGCCACGACCTCTCCCACGATGTACTCTTGTCCGAGTTGCCCCGAAGTGCCTCCGGCCCGCTGAAACATAAAGGGGCGTTGGAGCATTTTGCCTCGCGCCAATATGGAAATCCCGCGCAGGTATTCGGCTTTTAATGGTTCTTTCGTGAAGCCTATCCACCAATGAACTTTCTTTCCGCCTTCCAACGTCTCGACTCCCAATTCGTTGTTCTCAAGGTTTGTGATCTTTGTCTGGAAATCGAAACTCCAAGTCCATATGAAACCGATCAAGCTGTTCCCCATTGATGAAAACCTTCATTTCGGTTTGATCGACCGAAAAACGACGAGACATCGACGTTACGAACCGATCTTTTGGCACCGCCCTTTTAAGACGCAACCTGGACAGCCTAATTCTTGTTCCTTTTGCAAGGCTACGACCATCCGGGGCACGAAGAGGTCCTTGTTCAAATTCCTCTTCTAGCAGGCAGTCCGTCCCGGGTGCTTCCTGCCGGATTTTATCGTAGTCGAGCCGAAACGAAGTGGCCTTTCCATCGCGGACGGTGTAGCAGTTGAGGATCGTAGCACTCCCAAATGCGGCGAGCCTCCTAATTCCCTTTCGCCCGTGAACCAACCGTCCTCCTTCGGTCTCGCCGCGGTCTTCCTGCCTTCGATTTCGACCAACGACGAGATACTTTTTTTGCGCTTGGTCTCTGGTCATTCCGTGTCCGTCGTCGAGAACTACAATTTCTTTGTCCGATTTCCAAGATTCGCCAAAGGGAATGGTTACCCAAACGTTTTGCCCGTCGGCGTCCCACGCGTTGGAAATTAACTCCGCGACTGTAGCCGTAGCGCTCGGATACAATTGAGCGCCCAGTTGCTCAACCAACGCCCCGACAAACTTCAACTTCAGAGGCTCGCGAGCCGCTGTCTCCGTACCAGAATCTTGCATTGTTTCCCCTCTCCTCGTTTATCCAAAGTGCTTGGCCGGATTGGATTGCTAACCGTTGTCCCTCCGCCAAAACTTTGATTTCTGCCGAATCGTAAAGTAAAGGAACGAGGCGGTTAATCTATTTTCCTGATTCAACGACGGTCGCCGAGGAATCGGGCACCTTTGCCTGCGCAAATCCCGTTATGCGCTGCGGGCGCGGCACTTGCGGTTGGTGACTAATTGAGCAACGCCGGCATAGATGGCGTCTCGTTCCCCTGCTGTCAACGCCAACGCATCAAACACCGCGTCGTCAATTTGCCGACGCTCCGGCGATGGTTTCAAAATATCCCAATCCGATGACGCAAATAACTCCGCATCCAACGCCGGCAACAAATTCGGATTCACTACCGCAATGTTGGCGTTTTCGTATGTCTCTATTCTCAAAACACCGCCGCCATAATTCACGATCCCTACCGTCCCAATCGTTAGCTGGAATAAAGTAGAGTTCATGTCCATACAAAGATTCGCAGCAACGTCATATTCAGCGTGGAAAATTTGAAAATTGTGGGTAAAAAGAATCTCATCTAAGGCAAAGAATGTTCGTACAGTATCACCTACTAAGTTATTCATACCTAAATGCACGTTAATCTTGTGACCCAAATCGTACCAACGAGGTCGAGAAGACACGCTGCGCCGTCGATGATAGCCTTGTCTTTCGCCCCATTCAATGTAGGCTAACACTTTCGCGCCTTGCAACTTAGTTTTATCTAGATGACACATAAACAGTTGGTAACGCAGGTTCGCCGAGTTCACGGCGATGCTGCGGGATTCTTGTGGGGTGGTCATTACCGGGCGATAAAACTTTGGTTCGATACTCCATTCCTTAATGACTTCCATTGTTAAATAAAAGAAGTCGTTGACGCCACTTTTGATACCAAAGCGAACATCTGCAACATTGCCTATGCGGATTAGTTTATTGGAGTATTTGTTTAGGATGTGATGGTAGATGTCCAGACCGTGCAGGTATTTGCCGCCCCACTTGTCGCCGATGAATTTTATATTTTGCGGATTGGTCGATGCCGCGATTAGCTCCGCTCGGCTTTTGATGATTTCCCGCCGTTTACCACACGGACACACCGCCAATTCAAATTTATCCCGCAACTGCACAAACCGGGTTGTATCGTCGTCATTGACGGTTGTCTTGCGGATGACGCTGATGACGGTGTTGATATCCGCTGTGGTAAACTGTCGTTCAATCACGCTTTCGTAAATCACCTCTATATGGGCATTATGCAACAAATACTCTTGTAGTTTTGCCCCGTAGCCGACATCAAGCCAGCTGTTAGAACACACAAACACGTGCGTACGCCTTCCGCCAACAGCTCCAGCACCCGTGAGTAAAAGTAGCAGTAGAGATCTGACCTTTTCACTGTTGCTCTCGCGTATTGTTGTGCCAGCTTATTTTTGTACGACTCCGGCCGGATTTCTTCCTGCCGCACATAAGGCGGGTTGGCGAAGATGAGGTCAAAGCCATGTTGGATGCCGAACCTGTAATGGGGATCGAACCAAGGGGCGTCCGGTTGTTGCTCGATGGCTGAGGAGATAAAGAAGCGCAGGTTGGCGAGGTGGCCGGCGATGGATGGAAGGGCGCCGCCGTGAGTGTTGTTTTGGAGGAGGTAGAGTTTGCGTCCGTAGTCAGAGTGTTGATGCGTTGAAAGGTGACCCTGATTTCTTGGAGTTGTTGCCAGCTGGGTCAAAGTTGGTTGTCTGGGTCAAAACGGTGCAAGGCTAAGGTAAGTTTGTGCAGGACGGCCATAGGAAAGGCGTTGTTGCCCGCGTCGGTGTAGTCTGGCAGGGAGCCGATGCGCTCCCGGAAGGATCGGCGGGCTTGGCTTTTTCTGCGAGCGCTTCTTCCGCCATGTAGTCCACTACTTCGCGGGGGAGTGTAGCAAGAGCCGGTTGGTTGGCGGGCGGTTGAGCGAGTTTCGGGGTTGTAGGCGGCGAATAAGTTTTCAAAGACTTGGCTCAGCAGTTTGAGGTCGAGGGCGACTTCCTGCTTGAGGGGCGTGGTTTCTTCGATGGTGAATTGATAGCGGTCTATGAGATTGAGGATTCCCGGCTGGGCGGGGTTGTGGCCAAAGAAGAGGCGCTTGGGAAGGGAGTAGTGTTGGCACTGATTGGGATTGTTGGTCTAAGCAGTCAAAGAAGAGGCCGCCGGTAATGAAGGAGGTTTGGTTGAAGAGTTGGAGAAGTTGTTTCGGGTTGGCTCTTTGGCTCTGGTAGCGCCATAGATGGAAGTTGCGCTGGTTGTTTTGGGGTTCAAGGGGGCGAAGAACAGGTTTTGCCACCCGGCGCAATAGTCAGAGCGCCGGCCATGCGGTCGTAGTTTGTGAGAAGTTCGGCCACTTGGCTTTCTATATAAACAAGTTCTCGGCGGCGAGGTTCTTTTCTTGGAGCAACCAGAGGAAGAGCAGGCGGACAATCAAGCGGAGGAGATGCTCTGCGGGGCGCTGGTTGTGGGGCGCTTGGCTTGCTCGCCGGCGCGCTCCAACCTCGCCAAGAGCTGGCGATAGAAGCGCTGGTTTGAGTTCCTGCGTGTCTAAGGCATCAAAGTCGGCCGGCTGGCAATGGGCGCTCATCCATGGGGCGCGGACAGCCAACGACAAGCCGGCCAAGATGTCCCGATGGGCGCGGTGAAGGCGGAGCGGATGGAGTTCGCGGATCAAGGAAACGCGGTGGCTTAGGACATTGCGCTTAGGCTTGCGCTGGTTGGGGTGGCGATGAACCAAAGCCAGCGTGAGCAGGCCGTCTGTGTCATAGAAGAGAACGACGGCGGGAAGGGCAAAGCGTTGGGGAAGTTCGCGAGGGGGAACCGAGCGCATTCACGGCGCGAGTAGCTTTGGCTAGGCAGTTCCACGGCGAAGAAGAAGAAGCGGCGCTGCCGGCTCTGCGGAAAACCCCCACCACCCAACCCCAACCAAGCCCAAGACGCTTTGCCCTCTGCCGCCGCCAGTCACTTCTTCCTCAGTGGATGGAAAAGGAAGCCGAAGGCCGCAAGCCGCGACCAACAGGGTTGGCTCAGATTGGGTTCGCAATGGCTTGCGGGACGGGAACGGCTCCAAAACTCGGCCGGCTCACCGCTCTGATGGCGCAGAGTGCGCTCGCTTCAATACCCCAAAACCGCCAGAAGGTTCCACCCCCCGACAGAAAATCCCTCCTCCGTTTCAGCAAGCGCCTTTTGGATTGCACGACGACAAGCAGCGACAACCCAGCCCATAAACCAACAACAACACCCCCTGACGAGAAGAGCAAAGGAGATTGCTAAAACTTAAGGGATTGTGCGGACTAGGGTTTTAGGGAGGTAAGTTGAGTGTCGTTGTGCGCTCGTCGGATGTGGGCAGTGACTTTTTTGAGCAGGTTGTTGTAGCGTTCCATCTGCTTGCCGTGCGCGGTTTCACTGTCGAACTGGGCGCAGAGGCGCATGATTGGTTCTGTTTGACCGGCGGCGGCTTTCTCAAATAATTCGAGCGCTTGACGGATGCTGGCGCAAGAGAAAGATTACGCCGGGATCGGCGCCGTTTGCGGGTTTGGAAGGGGCAACAGCGTAGTCACCGAGAGGAGCGGCTTCTATTCGGCTTTGTTTTTCTCCAAGTATTGGCGGAGTTGGGCGAGGAAGTAGTCCGTTGTGAAGTCGCCTAGTGTGGGGACGTCTTCGAGGTCTTCGAGCGCGATGGCTTCTTCACGCAGGCGCATTAGCTGGTCGTCGCGGAAGCGCAGCTCGCGCGCGGCGGCGTCCTCGTCGAGCGGGTTGGCGTCGCCGGTGGTGGCGGCGTCCGCGCCCGCACGCGGCTTTGCAGATGAAGATAGGCGTCCATGTTCGCCGTAGGCCAGAAGTTGACCATGCGGACGCTCTCGCTCCGCCCGCCGATGCGGTCTACGCGCCCGAAACGCTGGATTATCTTCACCGGGTTTCAGTGAATGTCGTAGTTGATTACGCGGTCGCAATCCCAAAGATTCTGCCCTTCGGATATACAGTCGATAGCGATGAGCAGGTCTATGTCCGCGCCGCCAACCACGCGCCCGCGCGCGTTCGGGGCGAAGTTGGACAGTATGGCGTTGAACCCGTTTTCGCCGACGGTGGCGCGCGTCAAGTCGCCAGACACCATCGCCATGCCGACGCCCAGTTCGTCCGCGTCGCCTTCAGGTTGTCGTACAGATAGACCGCCGTATCCTTGAACGTGGTGAACAGCAGCGTCTTGCGGTTGGGCTCGTCATCGCGGTCGGGCGTCGGATTGGACGCCTTCTCGCGGATTTTCAGCAGATTGCCGTCGCGGTCGGGCGTGACCTTCTCCACTTTGTCGAGAACGCCCTGTAGGGTGGCGCGGTCGCTCTCCATGTCCGCTTTCCAGCGCGCCAAGTCCAGCTCGGCGAGGCGGAATGAGCGCTTGTTGCTTTGAGTCGCGACGAATTCATCGTCCTCGTAGTCATCTTCGGGTCGGCGTAGTCGCCGACGGTTTTATTGTCCGCCATCCGCGTCTCGAACATGTCTCCCGGAAACAGCCCCATGTCCGGGCTTGGCGCGACTATCGCGGAGTTGCTCATGTACAGCCGTATATCTTTCAGCTGCGAGTCTATGTTGGCGATGACACGGCGCAGTGTGAGAGCGAGGGAGCGCGGCGAGCTTTCGAGGCACTTAAGGAAGTTGGTTTTCATCATCCCCCCACGAGGTTTTTGCCGGTCTGAATCTGGCGGAACGTGGCGCCGACGAGTTGGTAGTCGGCTGGGAAGTATATTGAGAGGGTGAACCGTTCTATGTCGGCGGCTATGGGGTCGTAAGACAGTTCACAGCGCTCATCGGCGGGCGGGCTGATGTTGCGGGGCTTTTCGCGCTCCGGGAAACTGCCCACGCGCTTCAAGTCGGCGTCGTAAAAGCGCTCTATCTGCCGCCGCGAGCGCGATATGGAAACGCCGTCGAGCAGGCGCAGGAAGTCCGCGCCGAGCCTGTCCATGAGCGCCGCCTTGCCGCGCGCCGCGCCGCGCCGCGAAAGCCCGCCTTCCCAAATCTGAAACTCGCGCTGGGCGTCTTCCATGATTTTGCTGATGTTCCTAACGTCGAGACTGTCGCGGAAGGCGTTTTCGCGCTTCTCCGTCATAAGGTAAATCTGGTTGCGGAGGTCGAGCAGACTTGTGTTGACCAGCGTGGCGGACAGCATGAGGACTTTCGTCCGCGCGCCGCTCTTGATAACTTCATCCAGCAGCCGCCGATAGCGCTTGCCGCCGTCGTTGCGGAAGTTGTGCGATTCGTCTATGACGACCATGTCGAAACCCGACCAGTTGAAAGTCGAGAGGTCTATGCCGCCGGACATTCCCCGATCCCGCGAGAGGTCGGTGTGCATCATCAGCGTGTAGCCGAAACGGTCTTCGGGGAACGGGTTTTCCATGTGTCCGTTCGCCGCCCGGTACAGCGACCAGTTGCGCTCCAGTTTCTTCGGGCAGAGGACGAGAACGCGCTCGTTGCGCGATTCGAAGTATCTGATGACGGCGAGCGCGGTGTAGGTCTTGCCCAAGCCCACGCTGTCGGCGAGGATGCAGCCGTTGTGCCGCGCCAGCTTGGATATGACGCTCTTCGCGCCGTCTCGCTGAAAGTCGTACAGCGCCCCCATATTTGGCTGTTGGCGAAACCGGCGGAAGCGAGGTCGGCGTTTCGGGAATCGAGCGCGTTCATGTCTTCCCGAAACAGCTCGAACAGCGTCTTGTAGTACACCGCTTCGGGGGAGTAGTTCAAGCCGAGTCTTGCGAGCGCGTCCAGGAATTCGCCTTTGGCGTCTTGGGTAAGACTTTCGTCCGCCCAAAGCCCATCGAACCAAGCCCGCAGCTCGGCGAGCGCGTCGGGGTCTTCCACCGCGAGGTTGATTTCAATGTTCGGCGACGCGCCACCGCCCAAGCCGCTTTGGGTGAAGTTGGAGCTGCCAACCACGCCCGCTCTCGGCGAGTCGAACGCTCCGGCAAGATACATTTTGCCGTGTAAAAAGTTGGCTTGCTATCGATCGGACGGTTACGGCGTCTTTTTACATCCATTGGGCGCATTGCCTGGCTAACGGCTTCTGTTACAAAATGCGTTGAGGCGAGAGTCCCTGTTCGGTAAAGGCAAAGGGAAGGATTTGGGATCTTTGTCGCCCGTATCCGGGTCTTTTATCGAAGCGGGATCGCCGAAGAGAAAGGAACTTGGCGGACAACGTTCAGTTTTTCGGCGAGCAGGTCGTAGCCGGCAAAGCTTTTTTGCAGATAGTGGCAAATCTTAGCGGTTTGATTGTTCAGAATGCGCCGCTGTTTGCTGGGGTTTTCGTTCACGGCTTGGCTACAATGAGTCAGTTCACGCTGAAATCTCTCCGGCACAAGTAGGGAGTCGCCGCGGCGCAAGAATTGTGTTTTTAACTGCGGACTGGGTTTAGAAGGTCAAGCATCGGCGTCCGCTTTGACGTCTAGCCGAATAACCACTCTGTCGCGGATCAAGTCGTCGGACCTTCCTTTATGAACGATGCCGAAGTCAAAACACATGATGGAAAACTCGGACGTGAGGCTTACTTCCGCGTCGGTGATCGAGATTGTTGCGGGAAAGCGGATGCCTTTCGTGAGACCCGTGGAGGGTGAAGAGTCGCCGGAGCGCTCGGCGGCGATGAGGACAAACTTTGAGCTGGGATAGGTCTCGACGCCGAAGAAGTCGTCGCTTTTCAAATGCCGGGTCAAGGGTCAAGCGCTCGGAGTCTGACCAAGTGGAGTTCATGTCGATCTCAATACTGCTCGGCGGCGCGAGGTTTCCCTCGGCAACTGAGATTTTTCCGGTGAAGGTTTTGAAGCCGCCGCTATGGCTGGCGGTGATTTTGGATCCGGTAAAGCCGATCACCGAGTCTGGGCGAATGGTGTAGGTTTTGGCGTCGGCAACCGCCGCTGTCTCTGGGTTTTCGCCTGCCGGCGCCGCAACTTCGGCTTCTTTAACTCCTTCGGCGGGATCGCTGCAACCGGCCAGAGCGATGGAGGCCAGCACGAAAACTCCTGTCATAATTTGTGAATTTGGTTTGCGTTGTTTGAATTTCATAAATGCAATGGATCCTTTCTCTCTTTATTTTGTGTTTATTAATTAATTAAACTATACACAAAATCCAATAAAAGTCAAGTTAAAAAATAGCGCGCCAAAGTTTCCAAAGCAACCACGCAGGCAAACCGTACACCAGCGCACAAACCGGCAAGCCGGGAAAGATGCAAAGACCCATTATCTTGACACCTTCGCAGAAATTCGCCCAGGGTCCCGGTCCGCTGTCCTCCGTAATGCTCTCTCCCGCCTCTTTGCCGACGGCGGATTTCTGCTTCTAACTCCCGCATCCGCTTTATTTTGCGTTCCACGCGTTCTCTCGCTTCCTTGTTGACCCAATACCCTGCCTACCACATACCACACACGGGGGAGTTGGCGCAGGCGTTGCTCCCATTCTCCCTTCGTGTAATTCTCCATCAGATTGCGACGCAAAGGATAGTCTTCCAAGTCCTCGTCTATTTCTCTTCGCAACAAACGCAGTTCTTTGCCGACATCTCCTTGCTCCCGCGCCACGATGCACGTAAGCCACATACTGTGGATGATATTCTATCCAGCGCTCGAAGGCGAAGTCTCGTTTGCCCGGCGCAAATTGCATCTCCGGTTGATTTGGATCCCGCTGGTTATACTTGCGGTAATGCTTGTCGTAGAGCCGCCAGAGCAGCGTCTTGTCATTCTTGCCCATCTCTCCTCCTATGGTTAGCGGCTCAAGGAGATGCGGCGCAAATAGTGCGCGACTTCGGGCGCGCTATGCAAGATTCCGCCGCCTTTGCCGCGGCGCACCACCACCCATGCACCACCTGCCGCAAGAGAGCGATAAACGGATGCTTTTCCCACCCACATCACTTCTCTATCATTCATAGCAACGAGTTTTTCCATCAGCCTCTTCGCTTGCGCGGGAGTGGGAATTGATTCTGTGATTTTGCGTAACGAGGTCGGAGGCAGAATAGTTCGGTTGTCTAAAAAGTCCAATCTCTTTTTTCCGCGCTGGCGGAATTTTATTTCCGACGGCGGATTGGCTTTGTCGGCGAGCCGAAGGCAAAGCGCGGTCAGCGGTATCTGCGGCCCGGCGGCAAGGCAGGTTCCGGGAGGGGTTTGTGCGGCGTGCAGATTTTCTCGATGCACCGGCTCATTCGGGTGACGATGCCGGGGTAGATGGCCGCCAAGTTGTCGTTTTCTCCGGGATCGGTTGCGATGTTGTAGAGTTCCCAAGATTGGCCGCTTTGGTGGCGGAGAAGTTTTATATCACCCATTCGGATCGCTTGCATCAGGTTGGTGTATCGGCGGTTTTTCCAGTCGTATTTCGGCCACTCCCAGTAAAGTTCGGGATGTTGCCGTTGCAAGCCTTGCCCCAGCAAAGTCGGCAGGATGGAAACGCTGTCCAAACCTTCGGGCGTTGCGCCGGGCATTCCCGCCAAATCCAGACAAGCTGGCAAAACGTCGGGAAAATACCAGACCAAGTCGCTTTGGCGTCCAGCGGCGATTTGCCCAAACAGCGGACGAGCATCGGCGTTCTCAATCCGCCTTCATACATGCCTCGCTTGCGGCCTTTGAAAGAGCCGCAGGAATTGAGTCCGCCATCCAGCCGTTCCGCTGCGCCGTGATCCGAGCAGAAAAAGACCACCGTGTTTTCAGCAATCGCCAGTTCGTTCAACAAGTTCACTTTGGCTTTGACCGACCACGGACGGTTGGCGTATTTCGCAGCCGCTGGATCATCGGCCGGAAACTCGTAGCGGCCGTACAGCGGCGTCCAAGGCGCATAACAAAAAAATGGAGACTGCCGATGCTGGCGGATAAAGTTCAGCGTTTCGGTAACAATGCGCTCGTGGACAAACTGCCGATTCTGTTCCGTTGCCGGATCGACCGCCGACACAAAACTCGCCTTCGGCTGGGCGTCGTAGAATCCCGCATTGCCCGGTAGCACCACTTTTTCGCTGTCCCGCAAGATAATCGGGATAGAAATAATGCGCGTGGATTTGGTGGTAATACCCGTAAGAAAAGGTCAAACCCCTGCGCTTCGGGCGCTCCCTCGGTACCAAGGTCGACCAGCCCTCACTTGCCAAAGCCTCCGGTGGCGTAGCCGGCCTGTTTCAAAAGTTCGGGGAGCGTGGTTTCTTCCGCTGGCAAAGGAATGCCGCCGGTGTTGCCGCGAAGCGCCTCCTTGCCCAGGTATTTGCCGGTCATCAGCGTCGCCCGCGTCGGCGCGCAAACCGTGGAGCCGGAATAACATTGGGAGAAAGCGATCCAAATTCGACTTTGCAATCGCTTGCCCGCCAAAGCAACCCCAAACCGCCGTAAAACCCAAGTCGTCCACCATAATGAAGACAATGTTCGGCGGACGTGTCGGCTCGGCGTTGGCGAGCCAACAAAACGCCAAGAAAACCAAGCCAGTGAAACCGCAAACAGCGATCTTTTCTCCCGGCAAACATAACCACTCCAAAACTTTACGACCCCGTTGGAAAAGCGGCAAGCCTCCAGATTCCCATTTTGCGCTTTGCTTTCCATTGGGAAGGCTTGTCACCTCGCTCAATAAAAATTGCCGAGCAAAGACAAAAAATGGCCGACGAACATTCATTGAATTCCAACCTCGCGGAAATCCTGCGGAAAGCGGGAATCCAAGCGGAACCACAAGTTTCCTTCACCTACAACAAAGGCAAACGCCGAGTCGCGGACCTTGTCTGCTACGAAGTCCAAGGACACACCATCGGCATTGAGGCCAAATACGGATGGGGCAACAAACTGAACGCCAACCAAAAGGCCGTTCTGCTACAAGCCGATGAAGCCGTCGAATACAACGCTTGCGACGCGGCCGTCGCTCTAATCTACCAAGACGGCCTCACAACCGCAGCCGACGTCGAAAACGGAAAAGCATGGATTGCCCTTCGGACGCCCATTCTCATCGGCAAAAAGAAACCTCCCGAATGGAATGAGCGCGCCGTCAAAGACTTGCCCGACTACATCAAGGGCATTCCCAGCCAACTGGGCAAACCGGAAGAACTGGCGAAAAGAGCCGAAAACGCCGTCAACCAAGCATTCCAAAAGTTTTCCAAAGCAGACACAGAATACATCATGCGCTCCCTCGGAGAAGAGGTGAAAGAAACCAAAGTCAAAGAATTGATCAAAGGATTGCTGATCGATTTGCTGACCTGCTTCATGTTCCACACCAAACTGGACGAAATCGTACCCCAGCACTTTGCCAAAACCAACCGGCCGCCAACGGTGGCCCAGTGCTTGGAAAACGACAGTATAGCGCTGTTCGCTGCAGCCTACGAAAAATGGCTAGTTGTGGACTACAAAGACATCTTGGAATGGAGCTGCGCCATCCTGAAAGCCTTGCCGGCCAGACCTCGCAGCAACGACGCCGTCAAAATCCTCGCCAAAACCGCCCAATCCATCCAACGCGCCAAAGGAAGCCAACACCACGACGTCGTTGGCATCACTTTTGCCAACTCCATAGAAACCGCCAAACACGACGGCTCTTTTTATACAACGTTGCCCGCAGCTACAATGTTGACCCGATTGTTGTTTCACAACGCCAAGATAGATTGGAAAAACCTCGAAGAAATCAAAAGCCTTCGCATTGTGGACTTCGCCTGCGGATCGGGAACTTTATTGATTGCGTGCGCCAACTACATCCTGCAAAAAGAAAGGACGGAAAACAAAGAAGAAGTGGCCAAAGCCTTGTTAGAGCAAATGCTATACGGCTTTGACATCAACGACCGAGCCGTCTTCCAAACCGCAACCGGACTGGGCATGATCTCGCCAAGCATCGCCTTCAAACACATGCACCTGTACAGCATGGTGTACGGCGTCCCAAAAGGAAAATCAGAAGCAAGGATCGGCTCGCTGGAAATGATTCCATTAGAAGGCCTAAATCTAATCACAGAAAAGAACGAAAGCTACCTCAACCCGCCAGTCATTGCCAGAAAAGTGGACTCCCCACCCGCACCAATCGAATGTGATCAATTCCACATGACAATTATGAACCCACCATTTACTCGGAAAGAAATACGAAACAAACAAAAAGACAAAAAAACAGAAAAACTACTGAGAGAAAGAGAAGCTAAATTAAGCACTGAAGAAATAAAACTTAATAGCAGTGCCGGAACTGCAATTGGTTTTCTTGCGATTGCTGACAAATATCTGCACCCATCAACAGGGAAAGCAGCTTTAATTTTGCCGACAACATTCTCTGGTGGACTGCCTCCTAAAATCGCTAGGATTCGATTGGCAAAGAAGTTCCACGTCAAAAACATCATTGTTTCCTATGATCCCCAAAGAATCGGTTTTTCCGGCAACACGAAGATTGGCGAGATGATGCTGGTTTTAGAGCGTAGGAAGTCCGGGAAAGCAACAAAGGTCATCAAACTTACTCAAAATCCAGACAACGAAAGCGAAGCCATCCAGTGCGCCAAAGACATCCTTCGCGGGAGAGGAGACAACTGGGGAACTGTCGATGAAATTCCCCGTGGAGACATGGAAAAAGGCGATTGGAGTGCGGTTCAGTTTGTGAGCAACGAACTATACCGTATCGCCAAAGAAATCCCCAAGCAGTGGAAAAGCAGATTCGGCAATCAGGTCAAAACAAAAATACTCAGAAATGAAGTTCTTGGCAAGGCGCAAAAATGCGATCCCAGAGAGATGCAAGCCACACATGCTCTTTACAATCATTGCACCAACCACTGCGACAAATTAGAAGTAAAGCCAGACTGCTTTATCCGTCCAAACGAAACAAACACTAATTTTGATAAATCCCTCTTAAAAATTGGCTACTTAAAAATCACTGAGCGAGCTTGTTTAACAACAATTAAGAACGTGGCTTGCCGAACAACGGTACCTTCTCTTGGATGTTGGTGGTATGGCGCAGAAGTGGTTCAGATTCCAAATGTTGATGAAGCAACGGTGGAAAAAGCGGCAACTGTTATCTTGAACAGTACCATTTGCAAAATTGGGATGCTTTTTGAAAGAACGAACAAAAAGCCTTCTTATGTCCGTTTTTCGATAGATGGGTTGATCAAGGTTCCCATGCCGTCGTTGTATGCATTAAAACCGTCGCAGTTTCGGGCGTTAGCGAAGGTTTATGATGAATTATGCAAACAGCCTCGCCAGCGATTGCCCGAAGCGCACAACTGCTCCGTGCAGATAGCCATCGACCAAGCTGTTTGCCAGCATACCGGTTTCCCAGAGAAACTTTGTCGTCAAGCCCGTCATTTACTGTCTCACGAGCCAATGGTCACCGGCCAACGCTACCAATCTAACCCAAAAGAAACCAACCCAAAACTACCTTTGACTAGAGCGGATTGAATTTTTGAAGTTGCCGAAAAGAGGCGCCAAGAAACAATATTAGGTTATATTAGAGGCGATGATCAAAGCGATAGTAGCAATCACAATGGGCGATCCGGCGGGGGTGGGGCCGGAAATCTGCCTGCGCGCTCTGAACAGCCCGGAAGTGGCCGCGCATTGCGTCCCGGCGGTTTTCGGCGACGCCGAAGTTCTTCGCCGCTGTGCTGCGCATTTGGGATGGAACTTGGCCGCGCCGGTGGTTTCGGTGGGCGAGTTTACCTCGCTGGATCGTTGCCGCCCGGCCGTGGTCGTGGATGTTCCTTGCTTGAGACTCAAAGCCTTTCGGCCGGGAAAAGCGGACGCCAATACCGGCGCCGCCGGTTATGCGTTCGTGCTGGCCGCTATAGACGCCGCAGTGTCCGGCCAAGTGGCGGCGGTGGTCACGGCGCCACTCAATAAAGAGGCGCTGCGACAAGCGGGCGTCGAGTTTCCGGGGCACACGGAAATTTTCGCCCACCGCACGGGAGCAAAGCGATGGTGCATGATGCAATACTCGGAAGAACTGGCTTGCGCCTTTGTCACTACGCACGCGGGCTACGCCGAAGTGCCTCGTCTGCTCACTGCTCAGCGAGTGCTGGAAGTCATTCGGCTGGCGGCTGAGGGCATGGCTCGCCTGCGCGGAAGAAAGGTCAAGATCGCCGTGTGCGGACTGAACCCGCACGCCGGCGAGCACGGCTTGTTTGGGCGCGGCGAAGAAGAGCGCATCATTCTGCCGGCCGTGGAAGCCGCCCGGCGCGGGGGATTAGAGGTGGTAGGGCCTTTGCCGCCGGACACTGCTTTTTTGCCCAGCCGGCGAAAGGCGGTCGACGCGGTGGTGTGCATGTATCACGATCAAGGACACATTCCGGTCAAAGCGCTGGCCTTTGACTCCGCTGTGAACATCACGCTCGGCCTTCCAATCGTTCGCACCAGCGTAGATCACGGAACGGCACTGGACATTGCTTGGCAGGGCAAGGCTTCGCCTTCCAGCCTGTTCCACGCTCTCCGCCTGGCGGGAAGGCTCGCCGACCAAACCGCGCCGCAGAAGCCGGGCAATCTTCACCAAAAATGATTTTGATTCTTGCCGACGAATTCAAGCGGCGACGAGCTGTCCAACATCGCCGCTGCCAGAGGTTTTGCTTTCGAAGTGAGTGCCGTGAACACGCAATCTCGTTTGTGTTTACCCGCAGAAGTGCCTTTCCGGATCTCGACCGTCTGGAGGGAATCCCAAGTGCTTTGCCCAGAATGGGGCTATAAACTCCTTGCCTCCTTCCGCATTGGCCGCGCATCTCGCCCAAATCTCCGGCAACCACGCAAAGAGCGCAACCTTCCAAACTCTCAAAGACGCCCCCGCCGCCGCCGAAGACAAAGCCCCTCCTCTCCGGCTTGTCTGCGCTCGGCTTTGTCTTCTTTCATCGCCATCGGCAAAAGAAACAACGCCAACCAACCGCTCCTCGTCTCCGGCTTGTTGGCCCTCGGCTTTGTCTTCTTTCATCGCCATCGGCAAAAGAAACGAGTGAAAAGAGAGGAACCCTAGATTTTTCTTTGTCGGCATTTTTGTTTCCCATTCCTTAGTCATTTTCTTTTCGCAATAGCGCTTCTGGCAACCACATAGACCACGCAAAGCATGCATGCTATTAGTATATAATTCCCAGGTTCGGGGATGACTCGGTGGTGTATTCGTAAACGAACCGAATTGACAGACCTCTCTGCAAAAAAAGGAGCGCCGATTTCTTTTCCAAAAGTGGTGTGACTTACTAGCGGATTCTCTAGGTATTCATTAGGAGCAAAATCGCTGTGCGGTTTGTTCAAAATGCCAGAGCCAAACCATCGAGTTCTTTGCCCGTTGGTATAAACCAGATTGGGAGGAGTAATGCGAATTCCTATATCCGATGACGAAAGAGCATTAGTAGCATTGCCGGCGTTCATAAAAATATTGCCGATGGGACTGCTCGTGCTTCCGATGGAAATCGTCGGCTCGTTGGTGGCATTGGCTGAAAAAGTCAATCCAGAGTAAAATGACGACCTCTGTCCCGGAATTCTCGTTTGGATGGACTCGATGTCTTTCGGGTTGTTGGTGCTGGATAGTAAGGGAGAAAGAGAAACCAACTGGTTCGTTGGCCTGTTGGCAACATAAAGAGTTTCAACAGGGATGCCACCATTAGGAACTTTCCAAGAATCTCTGGCGTGATAGTTTTGACTGCTCCGAATGCTGCTTCCGTAATGTGCGGTGGAACTGCCTCTAAAAATCCAAATCGTTTCGCTGTCTGGGTTGTCTTGGGATGGATAGATATCGATGAACAACTGCGCGTTCGCTACCCCCCCCCCCCGCCGTCGTTGCCAAAAATCCCGCCAGAGCCAGCCAAAAGAAGCTGAGAGCCGTTCGTTTCTTCAAAATTGCATCAAATCCACTCATGTCGAAATCACTTTTGCCCACTTCGGCGGCGTTGTCAAATTTTTTATTCCAGCAAACTGGGTTTCCCCGCATTATCGCTTTGTTGGCGACCTATCCTCAGCCCATCAGAGAACGAAATCACTGCAAAAGCGCCTTGCCTTCCTGCCGCAAAGTTTCCAGCAACTCGGCAAGGTGCGCGCGAGTTGTCAAAGGATTGATGATCGTCGTCCGCAAAGCCCCGACTCCGTCAATCTTCGTTGACACCAAGTAAAAACGGCCGCTTTCCACCACTCGCCGCCGCAAGCGCAGTTGAAAGCCGCCCAAAACTTCTTGGGAGGCATCCGCCAAAGCGGCGGGCACGTGCCGAAAGACGACGATGTTGCACTCTGGAACGTGTAGCGGACAAAAGTCTTCGGCTTGCAAAAGCAGTTCGTAAAAGATTTTGCCCATCGAGAAGGAAAGGTCTACCAAGTCGGCGAACAGCGACTCCCCAAACAAACTCCAAACACCCCACAAACCAAAGGCCGCCGCGCGTTTGGTGCATTCCACGGTTTTTCGTCCAGTATCAAACTCGCCGAGCTGCGGCGCCGTCGGATCAAAAAGATAATCCGCGTTTTGATGAAACGTAGCATCGGCGCATTCGGCCCGGCGATAAAACACAAAGGCGCACAAGCCGGGAACGTAAAGCATTTTGTGCGCATCCCAGACGACGCTGTCCGCCAGCGCCAATCCGTCCACTAAATCCCGATGCCTCCGGCTCAGCAAGGCTGAGCCTCCGTGCGCCGCGTCCACGTGAAGCCAAACGCCAAACTCGCGGCAAACTTGGCCGATAGAGCGCAGCGGATCAAACGAACCAATCGGCGTGGCGCAGGCGCAGGCAACCACGGCCATCACCGCTCGCTTTTCCCGACGCAAAGCGCCAAGCCGTTTTCGCAACGCTTCGGCGTCCATGCGGCGTTGGTGGTCCGACGGAATGCGCTCCACATTTTCCGTTCCCACGCCCAGAATGCCCGCCGCCCGCGTTACGCTGTAATGCGCGTCTTGATGCGCCAAAATCACCGGCGCCGCCTCTTGGCGAACGCCTTGTCGCCAAGCCTTTGAGAAGCAGATGTTCCGCGCCGTTAGCAAAGCCGTCAAGTTTGCCAAAGAACCGCCGTGCGTAATCAACCCGGAAAACTCGCCCCTCGCCCAGCCGATCAAGCGTCCCAAGCGATCCACCATCGCTCGCTCCACTGCCGTCGCCCAAGGACCCATCTCATAAACGGCCATCACTTGGTTGGTCATAGCGCCGACGGCATCAAACCAAGCGGCGATTGGAACCGGCGGCGGCACTTGATGACCGACGTATCTCGGATTGTGAAGTTGATTGCCGCGGGAAAGCGCCTTCTCAAGCAGAGACACAAATGCGTCGGCCAATGCCTCGTCGTCCGCCGTTTTATTGCCGCCGCTGTTCAGACATTCCGCCGCTTCACGGCAATTCTCCTCCGGCAACCGCCAATCCATCACCAGCAGCCGCTCCTTCATCACCGCCGAAAAATGCCGTGCCAGCAACTCCGGCAAGCGTCGTCCCAACGTCCGAACCAGTTGCGGATCAAAGGCCTTCCGCACTCGTTCCCGCAAAACGTCCGTGCGGAGATTGGGAATGTTCCCGGCTTCGCTAGCGCCGCCACTCATTCCAAAACGGGCAGAGACTGCATGAATTCTTCGCCGATTCTTTTGAAGGTAGGTTCGGCAATGGCGTCCACCAAATCTTGCGCCGCCGTCCAGTCGCTCTTGGCGGTTCGGCGCAACGTTTGCTTCCACAGCACCAACTCTTCGACATCGACGGGACGCTTCTCAAACCAGCCGGCAGTGTCGTGAGGATTGGACTGGGACCAACGCGCCAAAGCCCGCTCCAGCATATCCGCCCGCGCCCGTTTGGTGGGAAACTTGGCCGCCCACTCGGTCGCTTCCTTCGGCTCTTCCTGCGACCAATAATCCACCCACGAAGTCATCGCCGAGTCACGCAAGTCAGACCGCGCAATCCTCTCCGACCAAGCAAAAACTCCCTCAAAATCCTGCGCCGCCCATTCGAAAACGCCCTCCTCCAAAATCGCCTTCTGCCGGTCGTCTCCCACCGAAGAAAGCAAACTTCCTTCCACCGCCCATTGAGCAGCCTGCTTGGGATGGGACAAAGCCACGGCGCCGGCCAGCTCCACCATCAAGCCGCCGCGCACTTCTTCCGGCGCGTTGACGGCGTATTCATAAGCCTGCTCCGGCGCCGCCAATGCCCAGCCGGCCGCTAATCCGCGCAAAGCCTGTTGGCGAAGCTCCGGCTCTGCCAGACCCTCCGCCCACTGAACCGCATCCGCCGCCTCTGTTTGCGCCCACGCCCTGCCCACGCCGTAAAAAGCCGACGCCCGCAACTCCGCCGCCAAAGTCTCCGCCCACGCCAAACTCTCGCCCACGCCCCGCTTGGCCAACGCCTCCGCCGCTCCCTGCACAAAAAACGAACGCTCCGCCAAAGTTTCCAACGATTCTAAACGCCCGGCCAACCCTTCAAAATCCGCCTCCGCCGCCAATGCGCCCGCCCGCCGCAGCAACCGCTCTCTTTCCATTGGCTTCCAGCGAGAACTCGGCTCTTCCAAAATCCGATCCATCAAAGCCAAACCCGCCGCCGCGTCTCCCGCCAGAGAGTCCAACAACCTTTCCAACTCGCGATACGAAAAACCGCTTGGCTCCGCCCGCCGCGCAAACTCTCGCCAACCCGTTTCGCTTGGCGCTCCCGTTCCCGCATTTCCCATAATCCACTCCCGAAATCGAGAATCATCCGCCGGCGCTTGCCTTGCCGAATCTTGCGGCGCCATTGGTTCCTCCTGCGTTTTTGGGGAAACTTCATTCGTCGGCGCCTTGGAACGCGGCACCATCCGAATCGCCAACAGCGCAACCGCGGCCACAACAATCAATCCAACTAAAATCTTATACATCCTCCTTGCCAAAACACCGCGCCCGCCAAAAAGTCGCTTTAATGGTTGCCAAAGCCGAGCCAAAAAATGAATCTTACTCGAAAACAAAAGCAATGGCTGACGAACATTCATTAAATGCGGACCTCGCTCGCATCTTGCAAAAATCGGGAATCCAAGCGGAACCACAAGTTCCCTTCACCTATAACAAAGGCAAACGCCGAGTCGCGGACCTTGTCTGCTACGAAGTCCAAGGATACAAAATCGGCATTGAAGCCAAACGCGGTTGGGGCAACAAATTGAACGCCAACCAAAAGGCCGCCATTCGCCAAGCCGAAGAACTGGTCGACACCAAAAACTACCGAAACTTCTGCGACGCCGCCATCGCCCTCATCTATCCCGACGACTATGAAAACCAAGACCACCTGCAAAGCGGAACAGTGAAGGTTGCCGTGCGGACGCCAATCCTCATCGGCAAAAAGAAAACTCCCGAATGGCAAGACTACGCCGTCAAAGACTTGTCCAACTTCATCACCCGCATCCCCAGCCAACTGGGCAAACCGGAAGAACTGGAGAAAAGAGCTGAAATCGCCGTCAACGAAGCCTTCAAAAAGTTCTCCCCAAAAGACGCTAAATACATCAAGGATTCCCTCGGCGAAGCGGCGGAAGAAACCAACTTCAAAGGCTTGCTGATCGATTTGCTGACCGTTTTCATGTTCCACACCAAACTGGACGAAATCAGAAACCAACACTTCAAAAAAGCCAACCGCCCGCCAACGGTGGCAAAGTGCTTGGAAGGCGACAGCATCGCGAAGTTCACGGAAGCCTACGAGAAATGGCTAAAAATAGATTACAAACACATCTTAGAATGGAATCAGCGTATCTTATCCTCTCTACCACCCAGACCGCGCAGCAACGACGCCGTCAAAATGCTTGCGCAAACTGCCCAATCCATTCAGCGAGCCAAAGGCGCGCATCACCACGACCTCGTCGGCAACATATTTTGCAACACCATTAAAGACGCCAAACTACGAAAAGCACTCGAACCGCCCAGCAAGCCAAAAGACGAAAAGAGCCAACGAAACAGGAAGACAATGGATTTCATAGCACTGCTAAGCATTACAGAGATTGGTTGCTAGTCCAGCGAAATGGTCTCTCTTTTATTCTTTTTCGCCCTTCAAATCCTGATCTTTGCCAATCTCGTTTATCTCTTCGCCAAATTCTTCTCGCGCGAGCTTCATCAATTCCAAAGCGTCCTTAATCGCCAAAATCTCTGGGTGCAATTTTTCGAGAGGGAGACTCTCCTCCTTCCCATATTTACGGATCTCTCCAATCAAGTTTCCGAAAGCAATCGACAAAGCTTCCTTTGCATCTTCCATGCTTTGGGGTATCATTAATGGGACACTCTTTGAAGCCTTTCGAACATCAGAATCGATCTTTTTCTCAAGATCGTTCATAGCGTTTAGAATCTCAGAACGAAACTCTTTCTCACTCGACATTCCTATTACTTTTTCCTCCAGCCACATCCTTCCTAATTTTGTCGGCCAGAACTTATATTCAAGATTCGCGAACTTCTTTCCTTTTTTAATTTGGGGAAGTTTCGCTTCATATTGGCGAGATGTCAGTGGACCAATCGTCCATTCCTTTTGAGGCGTCCCTTCATCAAGAGTAACGGTGGTTTTGTGTTTCATCTTCGTCTTCATAAAGTGATCCACCGCAACCTCCTTCGCAGAACGAAGATCCGCGTTTAATGGGATATTTAATCGGATAATCTCCGGCAATCCGCTGGATTTCTTAATCTCACAATAAACTTCTAACATAATCAATTTCTCCAGTTTTCTTTTCTGTCAATCTCAAAATCACTCACTGCCGGGCTTAATTCGGAAAAACTTGGAAGGAAGAAAAGGAGGCTTTGGAAGTATCAGTATCCTTTCCTCCGTTCTTTTGCCAGATGCAACATCTAGCCAAGGATCGTCTATGGGAAGGTCTTCCCAAGGACCCTCGATGCGAAGAGCTCTTTGCAATGTGCCGGACTTCCAACCAATCGTCATGCCTCCTGCTTTGGGAGTCATTGTGAGTGTCGGCTGAAATTCAAAAACCTCAAGGGTGGTTTTTTCTAGTCTTTCGCCTATCCAGTTATGTGGCTGGTATCTCCTATAAACGCCATCGTCGTCTGGTTCTCGATTCTTTACCAATTCCTTTGCAGACAGCGGCCATTTGTCATACGGGACGTTATCGAACAGGGGTTCGTCAGAAGGGGGGATGTCATCCATGTCAACCAATCGGGTAAAACGAGTGTAGAACCACGGACTCGAAGAAGAAGTATTTCGCACTTCAAACGGCCCCATATTTATATGCGCTCGCAAAGTAAACACACGAGTGCTGTCCTCAATATTCACTGTAAGCGGACTGTTAGCGTCTTTGCCTATATCTTTGGGAAGTGTTAGCAACAAAGGATAGTTTCTTTCTCTCAATTTATCATCATTCGCAAAACCAAATAGCAAAGTGCGAAGCTTTGTTAATCCTTCGGGCAAGATGAGTTCAACAATCCTGCCGCCAAGCCTCAAGCTCTCAATGTCTTTCCGAATCTGAAATGTGCGAGCAGACACGATATCCCAGTACTGGACGCCATTCCATCTGGTGTATCGAACCTCAACCATTTCCGGCTCGGTTATTTCCTGCGCCGTTGCTTGCCAGAATCCGCCGGCAAAGCAAGCGGCGGCCATTGTAATCATCAGTCTCCAAATTTTCATTGATTTCATCTTTGATTCCAAAAACGTAAATCTTAATCGATGCTAGGGAAAAGTCAAGATAAAAAAGCCTGCGAGCTGGCGAGTTTCGAACCGCCGCAATCAAGCATGCCGTATTTCTCCGCCAAACTAGCAGAAATCATCCAGTTCTTCTTCACCGACGCGTTGTTTCCGTTGTTTTTCCAGTCTTTGATTTTGTGATGCGAAGTCAAAGTTGAGAATTCCCATTTTGCTTGGTATACGGCTGAAAACGCAGTTGAGGCGATTCGGACGGGGCGCGGGCGATTGGAGGATTTCCTTTTTTGGGCGGGTGAGGTTCTTTTCCTTCGGGTTGCTTTTTTCACTCTAGCATTTTCCACACTCGAATGGTTTCGGTCACTCCCCATGCTTGCGCGTCGCAACCGCGCTGGGTATGCGGAGCGTCGCCGTCTATGATTTCCGGGATTTGTCCGAGGCAACCGGTTTGCATGAGGTCGCGGGACGCCTGCAGATAGGCGCGGGCGGCGGCTTTGGACTGCGGCGAAAACTCCCAAGCGCGCAGCAAGGCTTCGCCGAGGATTCCCAAAGTCCACGTCCAAGCGGTGCCGTTGTGATAGGCTGGTTTGCGGCGAGTGTCTTCGTCGCCTTCATAGCGACCCCAATAAGGACGGCAGGGATCGTTGAGCAGTTGCCCGGCGGCGTTGTGCACCGGCAGGGGAAGGCTGGTGGGCAAGGGCGCTAAGGATCGGACGGCGCCGGGAACCGCCAAGTGACGAAGCGCCGCTTGGACGGCGCGTTGCGCTCGTTCTCTGCGAGATAGACCGGCGCTGATTGCCAGAAGAAAGTTGCTTCGCAAAGCCTTGTCCAAAACGCCTTCGGCGGCGCCAACGCCGGGCTTGGCGACAATCAAATCGGCGTAATATCCCGCTTCTTCCAACCAGTAGAATTTTTCCAAGGAATCGAAGGCTTGCGCTGCCAAAGTTTCCCACGATTCCGATTCAAATGGCTCGCCGGTTTTATGGAGCAGGCGGAGCAACAAAATCCACAACGCTTGAATTTCAATGGGATAGCCTTCCCGCGGCGTTCCGGGCGGATGATTGGTGTCCATCCAAGTAAAGTGCGAAGGACTCCAAACCAAACCCGAATCGGCGTCCACTCGAATGCCGTTAGGCGTTCCGTCCAAATAGCCGAGGGCGATTCGCCGCAAAGTTTCTCCAATGGTGCGAGGTTTTGGCTTTTTTGCCGCGGCGCCGCTTTGGGGAGAAACGCCATCGACGGTTGTTTCCAAAACCGAGAGGCCGCGCAAGGCCGCTAAATCTGCGCAGACCATACCATACCACAGCGGAGCATCGGAGGTATCCCGATTGGAGGCGTCTTCTCCGTGCAGGCTGTTGGGCAAGGTGCCGAACTCCTCAAAACGGCCGAACACTTGGAGCAGTTGAACCACCTCTTTTTCGTAACCGCAGGCCAGCAATCCGCGCGCGCAGATCAAAGCATCCCGCCCCCAATCCAAAAACCAAGGATACCCCGCAATCACCGTCGATCCCTCTCCGCGCTTTACCACAAACGCATCGGCCGCTTGAGCCAATCGCCGGCCAAACCAATCATGCGGAGGAATCCCAGCCTGCCGCAGGAGGTTTTTTGTCCGGCGCCTCCGTTGTTCAAAACATGGGGAAGCCGCCGCCCAAGAAACCTCTTCCGGTTCGGCAGAGACAATTAAATGCGCCGTTTCTCCGGCCGCCATCGACACTTCAAACCAACCCGGACTATACGCATCGCCTTGGCCGACTTGTCCGCGGCTGGCTTCCACCGGATGCGACAATCCAACGCACCACTCCGGTTCGGGATGAAAGATTCCCCGGTCGCAACAGACTTGGAGACGCCGCGACTCCGCCGGGCAAAAAACAAAGCCGGCTTGATCTTCTAGCGGGCGAATATGCCGAACAAAATGCCGTTCACTGTCTTCGTTTCGCTGCGTTTCCCAATGAAAATTCCGATCTTCGACATCAACCCGAATCGTGATCGAAAGCGGAATCGAATCAACAAGCTCCGTTGCCAACGCTTTGGCGCAGACAGCGTTGTTCCGACCATAGACGCGCTCCACTTCTCGAAATAAAAGACGCCGCCCCTTCGTCCGCCGGCATCGAATCACCGTCGTGTTGGAACGCTCCATCATCTCCGCCATCACCTCCAGACAAACCCAGCGCCCCTTGCCCGCGCAAACCAGATACCGCCATCTCGCCGGAGGGCCGGGAGAAAACGAGAACAAGTTGCTCTTGCCCAACGGGGAAAGCAATCCGTCCGCATTGGCCCAAAACCGCGCCCGCTTGGCCAAAATATGCCGATCCGTCGGCACCTCGGTATGCAAATTCGCCCCCAAAAGACAATCGTACTTAGACTTGACTTGCCCAAAGTCCACGGCCAATCGCGCCATGCCGCCGCGGCCGTTGGTCAACAAAACCATCGGCGCATCCAACGGATTCTCAGCCTCGCCGGAGAAAAGTTTGCTCGTTTCACCCCTCGCAGAATCAGCGGATAAAAACAGCGCCTCTCCCCTTACAATCTCGGCTGGCTTGTTCCAACTTTGGAACTCGACGCTCGCCCGGCCGGGCCTTTGCCGATCGGCGTCCACGCACGCCAAATGAACCCCGTCCGACAATTCCGTCGAAACAACGCAACGAAGATGCTTCTTGCCCGGCCGGTGCAATCGCACCTCAAACGGCCCTCTGTCCCGAAACACCAGCCAGTGATTGGGCGGCGTCTGCACAACCCGCCGCTCTCCCGGTTCCCACAAGACCACCGCCGGAAAAGTCTTGGGAAATTCTCCGCGCTCCACCGCTGAATTCCACAGAGAAACCCCAGAACCCGGCCGCAAAGACCTCACGGCCGCCAAAAACTCAAGCGGTTGGCGCGATGCCAGCTCCGCCAATCCATCCACGTCAAAATCGCCCAGCAATCCTTCCGGCCTCACTGCTTGAATTGCCTCGACCATCCACGCCTTGACCGCTTGACGCCGACGATAGATCTCTCCCGACAAACCCGCCGGCTCCGGCGAAGAACCCAAACAATAGGCCGCGCCCGGCCCCAATGCGATCTCCACAGAACCATCCGGTCGCCGTTGCATCTGGGGAAAATCTTGCCGCAACAAATCCAGCTGAGGCTTGCCGACGGATTCCCAGTCGGACGCGCTCAGCGACAGCGCCGCAGCCTGCCGAACATCGGTGTTGACCAAAACCAAAACGCAGTCCTTCCCTTCTCGAGATACTCGTTTCAAAGCCAGCACGGTCGAACCCGGATCGCTCAAACGTTCCACAACGGCGCCGTCAAAAAAGCAGGGATGCCCCGCCAAAAGCCGATTGAGTCGCGCCAGCTCCTCGACGATGTTCTCTTGGCTTCCCCAATTCAACCCCGTGCGTTGATGCACGATAATTTTCTCCGCCGCCAGCCACTCGACGCCGCAGGTAAAACCAAATCCCCCGCCGACACTGACCAGTCCGCACAAACGATTGCGCAACAACGACCAAGCCTTCCCCCGAGCCGCCAGCCGGGGATTGTCGTGAGTTTCGCTGTAATGCAGATACAAACCCAAGCGACTGCTTTGTCGCAGCGAATAATCCAAATACCGGGAAATCTGCTCCCCCGAATAGTTTTGAAACAGCTCCGAATACGCCCACTGCATTCCCCCCTCCGAAAGCAACCGCTCGGTCACTTCCCAAGCGCCGCCCAAACCTTCCAGCAAAAAAATTGTGGATGGAAACTCCCGCCGCACCCGCGCTGTGATATACCGCCACAAAGACAAAGGCACCATATAGCCCGCATCACACCGAAACCCGTCCACTCCCCGCCGGCACCAGAGAAGAAAAATCTGCGCCAACTCCTTGCCCAACTCAGGGTCGGAATGCTCCAACTCCACCAAATCCTTCCAAACCGTTCCCCAAGCGCCCGGGCTGGCAAAACGGCCGTCCGCCTGCCGGCGAAACCACTGCGGACGCGCCTCGTGCAAGCGCGAACCCCAACCGGTATGATTGATCCCCAAATCCAGAAACACCCGTGCCCCCAGCCGATGCGCCTCCGCCGTCAACTCGCAGAACTGCTCCTCCCCCGTCGTCCGACGGTCAAACTCCACCAAAGCCGGATCAATCGCCGCCCAATCCAACGACGCATACGGACTCCCATAACGCCCAAAACGCGCAAAAGTCGTCGGCGTGGGATGAACCGGCAAAAGATGCACAATCCGGCAACCCAGCCTCTCCACAATATGGCCGAGCGCCCGCTTCAAATCCCGCAACGTCCCCGAAGGAGGAATCACCGCATACCCGCGCCGATCCAACTCCCGCAACCGTTCCTCCTCCTTTTCATCCACAAACCGAGCGCTCTCTTTGGACTTCCCCAAAAGCCTCGGCCAAGCGCAATAAACCAAATTCGCCGTGCGATAATTACTCGGATGCACCGAAACCCCAAAATCCTCACCCGCCGGCCAATGCTGAAACCCCTTCTCATCCGTCAAATAAGCCTTAGCCCGATAAAAACCCGGCTCGCCCAAAACCAAACTCAGACGAAACCCCGTCGCCGTTCGCTCCATCGGCAAATCCTGCCAAGCCGCGCGGCCAATCGGCGCCGAAGCCTCAAAAGCCCGCACCACTTCGTCATTCCAAACCTCCCCCGCGCCGATCGTCGTCCGCAAACGAGCCACGCACTTGCTCGCCTTCCCGCCCTCCACCCGCAACCCAAAAGTCAAACGATCCCCCACAAAAGCCGCCTGCCTCTCTCCCGCCGCCGGCGTCATTGCCAACTTCCAACTCATCCTTCGTCCCGCCAAAAAACCAACACAATGCCAACTCAACCGCCCCCCTTTCAACCGCCAATGTTCCCCAAGCGCCGCCGCATTCTTCGTTTTTCGCTTATTTGTTCGCCAACCGCCAACGCATCCAACCGATGCAAATAGGACACCAAGCCGTTACCGAACGCTTAAAAATCAATAAACAAACTGTAGGTAAGTTGGAATGTTTTTCTCAATCGGCATTCCTCGCCCGTCGGTTCGCCGGCGGGTCTTTTTTTCCAGTCTTGGACTTCTCTTCTTGTTGGGCCGACTTCTTTTTGGGAAAGCAAGAATTCCTTGCCATCCAATGTTGCATGCGGCAGTCTAAGGGCCAAAGAAGATGCGCCGTCGTTCTCTTCGATGAATTTGTTTCGATCCAAGCCGTCCTTGCTCGCTGCCTTTGGCCTTTCTTTGGGCGTTCACGTTCTGCTGCTTTTGTTGCCGGCGGGTGCGTTTGATTGGATGGTCCAACTTTGGGAGGTTTCGGCAGAGATTTCTTCTCAGCGCAAAGAGCGGGAAGAAACCGCAGAGTTCGTCTTCCAATTGGAGCCGGAAGAGATGCCGACGATCTTCGTCGATGCGCATCCATCTCAAGCCACTGAAGAAAAACCGGAAGAAACGCCTTATTATGCCGTGATTGACGCGGTTGCCGGCGACAACAACCCGCAAGACTCAATGCCGCAACCGGAGATAGACGGCAACCAAGACAAAGTGCGGAAAACCATGGACACGCCGCCGTCTGCCGCAAGAGCGGTTGCGTTGCCGGCAGAGAGTGACCGCAAAGCCGCAAAGCCGCAGAAGCCAGCGCCGGCGAACGATACTCTCAATTCCTCAAAGTCCTCCGAATCTCTCCTTTTTGGCGACGGCGGGCAGTTAGCGGAAAAAGAAAAGCAAAATGTGGAATCGGAAATCCACAAAGGAGAAAGCGAACATCAGCCGCAGGAATTCGCGCAATTGCGTCCGAGCATTCCGTCTCGCATCGGCCCGGGGGTGTCCGAAGGGAAACCAATGAAACCGCGCGTCTCGAAGCCTGCCGAGCCGGAGTCCGCCAAGCAGAAACGCCCGCGGACTTTGGCGCAGGCGCGGGGGCAAAATGCGGGGTTGATCGGGCGAAAGATGAAACAAGAGGGCGGGATGGATCGCTTTCGTTTGCAATCCACGCCCGACTTATTGAAAACGCCGTTCGGAAATTACGACGCCGCCGTCATTCAAGCCATTCAGCAACGTTGGTACCACCTTTTGGAGAGGCTTCCCATCGTCCAAAACACTCGCGGGAAGGTAGTGTTGAAGTTTTGGATGAAGTCCGACGGAAGCGTCTCAGACTTGAAAGTTGTCGAGAATTCGGCGGGAGACGATCTGCAGTCTTACGCCTGCGAAGCGGCGGTGCGAGACCCGGCGCCCTATGGTCGATGGCCGGAAGATATGCGCCGCGTCATTCAATCCGACCGCCGTGAAATCCGATTCACCTTCTTTTACAACTAAAAATCTTTACCCAACAGCGTCCAATTCAAAATGAAATCTTTGCAAACAGCAACGGAGGACAAAACGACAACCGAGCCCGCAAAGCGGCGGATTCCATTCGAGAAGTCATTGAGATTTTGGAACAGTGAAACCGACCGCATTCTCTTTTTAGAAAAATGACAACAGAAGAAGAAAAGACCACAACGCCAAGCCCAGAGGCCGATGGCAGGCAGGAAGAATCAAAACCGTCTTTGACGATCCCCCAAGCCATCAGACAAGCGGTCAAAGACGACACTCAGATCAAACAAGTCATCGAGCAAGCTGCTGAGCAAGCGATCAAAGACACTTTTGTCAATTGCATTTTGGAAATTCTCGCCGGTCCCATCAAGCAAGCCATCGCACAAGAGTTCAAAGACACCGCCGAGCATGCCGCCAAGCAAGTCATCAGACAAGCGGTCAAAGACGCCGCCGAGCATGCTGTCGACTCCGTCTTTCAATCTGCCAAAGACGCCAAGCAAGCCGCCGAGAGAGCAGAAAGAGTCATCGAGCAAGCCAGAGAATTCGAAAAAACACTCAAACAACTCTTCATTCGAACCGAGCGTGCTGCTGTTGAGGCGGGGCGTGCCTCCAAGAGATCAAAAGAACTCTTCAAAGAATTCAAAGAAACCGTCGAACAACTAGCTTCTATTGAAGCGGAAAAAGCCCGGCGAATCGGCGGAAATTTGCCTTGATTTTGATTTTTGAAAAAGCGCGAGAACCCCGAACTTGCTTTTGAATTTTTGGAACTTTGCCAACCGAATTTTTGCCGATGAATGCGCCAGCCGAGCAAGGAAAAAACTTAGAGGACAAACAACTCGCCGGCCAGTCTCTCCATGTTGCAAGTTGCGTTTTGAAGGGAACGAATTAGGAAACGCTTTTTTAGTTGTTCCCATTTTTGTTTATGCTTGAGTTTATTTACAAGGGAGGACCGTTCATGTGGCCTTTGATTGCCGCTTCGGTAACCTCGTTGGCGTTTATGATTGAGCGCGCCCTTGCTTTGAGATGGAGGCAGGTGATCCCGGCGGTTGTGGAAAATTCGGCGAAAGCCTGCCAAACTCCGGAAGACGCGACAATGCTTCGACGCCTTTGCCAGCAAAATGATTCGCCGGCCGCTCGTTTGCTGATTCTGACGATTGACCGACTGCATTGGCCGAAGGCGGAAAACGTCGAAGCCTTGCAAACGCGCGCCCGCAAGGAAGTTGCGGGATTAGAGCGGGGTTTGGTGATGATTGAGGCCATTGTCGGCTCGGCGCCTTTGCTTGGTTTGGTTGGCACTTTGGACGGATTGATTCGTTCGTTCGGGCGATTCAACGAGGCAAGTTTGGAAAACAGCGACGTTCTAGCAGAAGGAATCTCCATCGCCCTTCACACAACCTTGACTGGATTGTTGATTGCCATTCCCTCCCTCATCGCATGGAGCTATTTTACTAGAAAAGTGGAAACTTTGACGATTGAACTGGAAACTTTGTGCGACCTGCTGCTCCAACGCTTTTACACTCCCCCGCCTCCCAAGGGCAAGACCGAAGGCCGTTCAATTGGACATTGTAGATGAAGTTTTCGGACCGCAAAAAACACAAGCCTCCGGCGATTGTCATCATATCGCTAATCGACATCTTGATCGTTCTCCTCATCTTTCTTATGGTGACGACGACTTTTCGCCAGATGCCGGCGCTTCGCCTCACTTTGCCGACTTCAAACACGGCCAATCCCGAAGGGGAAACCGAGCAGCGATTGGTAGTGACCGTCGCCAAAGAAGCGCCGCATCTATATCTCGGACTTCGGCCGATTGCCGCTGAAAATCTGGCAAGCGAACTAGCCTCTCTGGCAGGCGAAAACGAGAACCTCAAACTAACCATCCGATCCGACAAATCCGTGCCGTTTGGAATGTTCGTAAAAGTTCTGGACTCCGCCAGAGCGGCCAACATTTCCAATCTCAAAGTGCAGGCAAAACATGAATCCCAATAGTAAACTTTCGCCACTCAGTCCTCAGGCAAAAGAAAACCGCGTCCGTCGAAACATGGAGGCAAAAAGAATCCAGTTTTGGGCAAACATGCTCGCACTAACGACATTTGCCGCCGCTTGTGGATGCGGCACACTTCCCAAAAATCCGCCCGAAGACGAGATTCTTTCCGAACCGTCTCCGGAGAACCTCGTCCCCAAACTGCCTCCGTATCCCTCTCCCAACGCTTACGAAATGCTTCTTCAAGCCGCAGCCGCCACGCAGCCGCCCGCAAGCGCGCCCGTCCATTCTATGAGGCGGGGCGAGCTCAGCGCCTATTTGCGTCAACACCAAGAAACCTTCAAACTCGCCCGCGCAGCCTTCCACTACGAATCTCGAGTCATGCTGGGAACGGGGCTCCGGTTTTGGCAACGGCATGCGGAAGAATTGGCGGGATTAGAGCGCTTGTCCAATCTGTTTCTGGCGGCTGGCCTGTATGCGGAGACAATCGTGCAGACCCAGCCCGCAATGGAAGCCTACCTAGAAATCATGCAATTAGGCCAATACACGGCAAATGGCGGCACGCTCATCGATCGTCTCGCCGGCATCGCCATCGAGGAAAAAGGAGCGCGGTTGCTGAAAAACCTCCTTCGAAAACTCTCCAAAGAAAACGTCGACAAAGCCCTAAAAGCATTGAAAAATCTCGAAGAGGAACGAGCTTCCGCCGAGGCAATTCGGGAATGGGAAAAGCTCCTATCGCAAACACTCTTTGCCGAAAACTCGCCGACCGCCAACAAAACCGACCAACAACAAGCCTTTGCCTCCATAAACCAGCACGCCCGGAACATGCGGATTCTGCTGCTCCGAGCGGCAGTGCGAAAGTTTGAGTTTCTGCACGGAAAAGTCCCAGAATCGATCTCCCAACTGGTGCCCGACATCCTCAACTCCATCCCCTTAGACCCGTTTTCAGGAAATCCGCTCAGCCTATCCACCCTTGCTGAACAACCCAAAACCCCATAATCAAATAACAACCCATGAACCAAAAAGAAGTTTCACAACAAATGGAAGAGAAGATTTTCGGCTTGTTCAAAGAACTCCGATCCGGAATGTCGGAAAGAGAAGACTCGCGAGCTTTTGGCGCGATGATCGAAAAGCGAATCACAGATAACTGGGCATCTCTTTGCTCCCAACTCGGATATTCTCCTTTATCTCGACCGGGTCGAAGAACAATATTCGACTTTGCCTTCATGAAGGATAATCAGATTATAGGTATTGATGTAAAAACTAAGGACTTGGACTCAAGAAAATATTCTGATGGCGGGATTTGCGCCGTTGGCAATCTTCTAAAATATTTGGCGAATGACAACGGTATCTTTTTGATTGCCGAGTTTGGACATAATAAAGCATATGAGACAGGCTGTAGGGATATTGAATACATTCGCATCGCTCCTTTCGTCATGCTCCCTCAAAATGCTTACCGCATCGAAAATCTCGGAACTGGACAAGTTCGTCTAAACTATACTCTCAATCAAGTTTGGGATGAAATTGAATGGGATAGACCAATTGCGGATTTTTACGATCTGTTTATTGACTTGGCGATTGCGCACTACCGTCGAGTAAGCCGAGACGCAACCAAACGAATCGGAGCGCTGGAAAGATTTAGAAAAAATGGCTACCGGAATTTTAGCTTTGCATGACGTTAAAATCGGCGAAATCTTCACTCCCGTCCAGTGGGCATGTTGGCTGGTGAACCGATGGAAGGTTTTTGATCGTTGGATAGACGGAGCGACCGTTTGTGATCCGACGGCTGGAGAAGGCCGGTTCGCATTCGCGCTCTTTCAACAAGCGCGGGAACACGGAATAACCGTCACCAAAGAAATGCTTTCTCGCCTCTGCCTCATGGAACGGAAACAATCTTATCTGGACAAGTTTCTTTATATTACAAAACAGGAATACGATTTAACGATCCCAGATGCGTCTACTTACTGTTGCGATATTATACTGGATACACCTCGACGATCTTTTGATATTCTTATGGGCAATCCTCCGTGGATGAATTTTACGGACTTACCCCCAGATTACAAAGAAACGATCAAGCCTTATTTTTGCCAAGCGGGTTTAGTTCCCAACCGAAAAGCGATCTTGCTGGGATCATCACGAACGGATATTGCGGCTTTGGTGTTAAAGATCGCTTTAGGACAATTATTGCGAGAACAAGGAACCGCTCACTTTTTTGTTCCACTCTCACTCTTTGCGGGAGATGACGCGCATATCGGGTTTCGCAATTATCAAGCTTTTGAGTCCGTTTTCTCAGTTTTGGAGGTCTTTGAATTCAACAAAACAAAGGTGTTTGAGGGTGTAAAAACATCTTATTGTTGCGCTTCCATAAAAAAAGGAAGAGCGCAAACTTTTCCAGTTCGATATTTCCGAGAGGGAAAAGATGGTTGGGAAAAGTATAAAGCCCGGCCTCTGAATCTTCCATCGGATCCATGGAGAATTATCGCACCAAACGAACGTCTAAAAACTGCGATTGGCGTTCGCCTTTCGCCGAGACAAAAGCCTCGGCAAGGGGTGAATACATGCGGCGCAAACAACGTTTTCCTATTTGACGATTACCCAAATTTCTTAGATGAACGATATATTTTTCCACTAGCAACAAAAGAGCTTTGGCGGAATGGTGATAGAATCCCGTGCAAATGGATTTTCCTGCCGTATGATATTAATTCTGGCCGTCCGTTGCGATGTGTAGCTATTCGTGAATTGCGAGGTTACGATTATCTGGAGGCAAACAAAAAGAAACTTATAGAAAGAAAAGGGACATTAATAAACAGTTCGATAAGCAAAGGCTTTTGGTGGTCTCTTCTCGGTGTAGGCCCCTATTCTTTCGCACCGTATAAAGTAATGTGGCAAGCATACGGAAAGAGTGAATTTCATCCGATTCTCCTGAGCAATTTTGATGGACAAAGCTGGCAGGGCAATCAAGCCATGCACGCGTTTATTCCGTGCTGGGATTTGCGGGAAGCCAAGCGTATTATGAGCGAGTTGCGACGTTCTAATGTCTCTGTTTTGCTCAAGCAACTCAATGGGATCGGGAAATGCAATTGGGCGCAGCCGGGGAAAATCAGGAAAATACTTTCTTTGGATTGCGATTAGGTTGATTAATTTGCATTCTTAAAAGAAGCGAAGAGAGAACAAACAAGACGATTTTGGCGATGAAGGCGTTTCTTGCATTGGAAGACGGCTCGGTGTACCGGGGGCGGGGGATGGGCGCTTCCGGGATGGTTTGCGGCGAAGTTTGTTTCAACACTTCGATGACGGGTTATCAGGAAATTCTCACGGATCCATCTTATAGAGCGCAGATTGTGACGATGACTTACCCGTTGATCGGCAATTGCGGCGTGAACGAGGCGGACGTGGAGTCGTGGCGGGCGCATCTGGCGGGTTTTGTAGTGCGAGAGCTTTCCCCAGTGGCGAGCAATTGGCGGGCGCAGCGCTCTTTGGGCGAGTATTTGGCGGAGCAAGGAGTTCCGGGTTTGCAGGGCGTCGACACCCGCGCCTTGGCGAAGAAGTTGCGGGTTGCCGGCGCCATGAAAGGGTGCCTAGTTTGCGGAGAATCCGAGACGGAAGCAGCTGCTTTGGAGCGGGCCGCGGCTTGGGAGGGCTTGATTGGCGCGGATTATGTGAGGGAAGTGACGCATGCAAAGGCGTTTGAGTGGGATGAAGATTCCGAAAACAGTGGCGAGTTTTGTCTTGCTTCGGTGACGGACGCCTCCAAAGAAGTTCGAGGATTCCGCAAAGCTCTTCCCCCGGCGGATATTCCAATTGTGGCTTTGGACTTGGGGATGAAGTACAACATTCTCCGGCGGTTAAGGCAGCATGGGTTTCGGCCTTATTTGGTGCCGGCCGACGCTTCGGCGGAAGAGATTATGTCGCGGAAGCCTGAGGGCGTTTTTTTGTCTAACGGTCCGGGTGATCCGGCGGCGGTAGGTTATGTAATCGAGAACGTAAAGAGGCTGCTGGACCACGGCGTGCCGATGTTCGGCATTTGTTTGGGGCATCAGATTCTGGGGCTGGCTCTGGGAGGAAAAACCTACAAACTGAAATTTGGGCACCGGGGAGCCAATCAACCCGTCAAGAATTTATCCACCGGGCGCATTGACATCACGTCGCAGAATCATGGATTCGCCTTGGAATCGGATTCGTTGCCGGGCAATGTGGAGGTGGATCGGGTGAACCTCAATGATGGGACGGTGGAAGGGCTTCGACACAAGGACAAACCGATTTTCGGCGTTCAGTATCATCCGGAGGCATCCCCGGGACCTCACGACTCCACCCCGTTGTTTCAGGAATTTCGTTCGCTCATTGGAAGTTCGTGAAGGGAAGGCGCGATGTTGCCCATTTTTTTAGAGAAAGGATCCCTGGAAAAATGCCGAGGCCGTTTTCATGCAGGCGACGCCAAAGCCCCATCCTCTATCGCTGTAAAAAACAAGGTTGACTTGAGTCCGAACTCCTTGGATAATGCATTTCTTTTAAACCAGCCGGCTATGGTCAAACTTGTCGTTTTAAGTGAAGGATTTTCGGGGAAGACGTGCGAGCTCACAGCGGATAAACTCACCATTGGCCGTGTAGAGGACAATGGCTTCCAGATTTCTGAAAGCTCGGTTTCTGGACGCCACTGCGAAGTCCGCCTCAAAGAAGGAAAGGTATACGTCAAGGACTTGGGTTCCACAAACGGCACTTTTATCGGGGGCAAAAAAGTGAATTCGGAGGCATTGTTGCGACCCGGAAAGATTTTGCGGCTGGGGCAAGTCGAAATCCGCCTTGAAACTGAGAAAAACGCAGGCAAAACCAGTGAAATCGAAAAAACCATTGTTCTAAAACCAGGAGGCGTCAAACTTGGCGATCTGGAGCATCCCACTCAAACCGTCACCTTTGGCAAAGACAATCTGTTTTCCAAAAGGTCCAACAAAGTCAACAAAATCTTCGTCGGCGTGGGAATCGTGCTCGTCATCGTGATTATTGGACTCCTCGTAATGGCTTTCATGGATTTGATGGGCAACTAGGGCGCATTCCCGCCAATACGGCGCATCGAAGAAGAGAATGAAAACAAAGGAAATCAAAATCGAGCGCGCCGAACTTCCCTCTAACCGAGAAAAACGCAACGGAAATCTTTTGGAAATCTTCGCCGCAAAATTCAAGCCTGTTCAAAACGACGAAATTCGCAAAAAGCAGCCAATCGCCAACAATTAAACAAAAAAACTCCGCTTCATATAGAGGGAAACGAAGTCAACATCCCATCGCCGTCGGCAGACAACAGCCGCTAGCCCAACCGCAAATCACGAAACAACAATCCCGCTGCCCAAACTCTCTTAGAAACAGGATTGAGAAATAGGCGAAAAAAACCATTTCCGCTGTTTTTCCATCACCGCTAAGCGCTGGCCGCCGCCAATCACCAATCGCAAGCCCCAAACCACAAATTCCCCGGCCGCTTTTAGTTTGGCTGGCAAGCCGGTGCTTGGCGGCCATAACTCTTCACTCTTCAGCTAAGAGGCTGTGATGACGATTGGTCGTTATGTTGTCCGTCGCTAACCAGCAGAAAGTCGGCCACCCTAAACCGCCTAACTAAGAGAAGACTACGAAGTGGTGGTGGCTGGGTTGGCGTTGGTTTTGGAAGTGGCGGCGATGAGGAAAGAAGACAAAGGCTAAGGCAAACAAACTAAACACCAGAGCGTATTCTTCGGGTTCGGGGATGAGGAGGCTCCGATGAAAGCACCACTGCTCTGCACCGAGCCATCGCCGTTAGCCGCCGCAAACCGCAGCCCAGATGTAGCCGCCGCCGCCCAGTTGTCGAAGGGGAAGAGCCCCTCCGAATCGCCCGCATAAGAATCGCTCCATGGCTGGATCAAAATCCCCGCTCCGCTCTACGATGAGGAGGTCGCATTCTCCTAGCGAGAGGAGGCGCCCCTGACCCAAACTCCAAACTCATCCCAAGCCCCCGCCCCCCGCCCGGCATCCTCATTCGCAAACCCAAGCGCGATCGGGTTCAGCTCTGGATCATGCTGTTCGGAGTGAAGGAGAGCGCTATCTGCTGGTTGTTGGGCGCATTAGCAATGGGCAGCGCCCCCTTGTTGTTGTCTCCCGCTTCCCAACGATCACGCCGATCATAGTTGGCGTTGTCTTGGCTCTGATAAACATCAATAGATAACTGCGCTTGGCGCTACTCCCCAGAAACCCCGGCCAGCACCACCGCCCCATCCAAAGCCGACGGCCGCCTCCAAGCCCGCCTGCAGCCCGAATGAGGACCCCTTTGGTTTCTCCATGTTCTCCTATTGAGTGGAATCCTCATAACCCAATCCTCCTCCTCCTCCAATAATCGTAATAACCAACTGACCATCCACCCAAGCAATCCACCAGGCCAGCGAATTCACCCAGCGCTTGAGGAGGGGGGGGGTGTCGCCTCTTTTCTTTCCGCCCACCATCAACCCCCAAATCAGAAAAAGGAGAACAAAGTTGAGAACAAAGTTCGTTGGCAAGGACCAAACCCCCATAAAAAAGCACGACTAGGGCCATTCGGGAGAGGAAACGCCGCCTTGGCCATTGCAGAAGAAAGAAGAAAGTTTTGTTGGTTGGCGAGTGCTTTGGGAAGAACTCCGAATTGGAAAGACGCATTGAAGGAGACAGCAAAGCAACGAAATCCGCCAACAAGCGCGCCATTCCGCCTTGCGGTTGTGGGAAAGAAAGGTTTTGCGGTGGTTGCCGATCAAACGGCGCATGGATTTGCTTGAGGGATTAGAGGGCAAAAGCGTTGTTTCGGTGCAGTTTGCCTGCTTCGCGCATTCTGTGATTTGAGGTCGTTGCCGATGGCATCGGCGACAGTCATCGGGGGTGGGCGTGGTTTGCTACGCTGGCGCATTTTGGGTTGCTGAGAGTGGGGAGGGATTTTCTTGGGGTTTGTTGGGTTGGCGCTTCTTTTGGATTGACCGCATCAGATGAGTGCAAACACAGCCAGTATGTGTTTAGTGATCAGCAAGCCGGGCGCAACGGGTCCAAAAAGATCTATCTAATCCGCCATTTTTCATCGGCTTTATGGGTCCGGCGGCTATCGGATGCAGTAGAGCATTTTGTCGGAGCGAAGCAATAGGTTGCCGTTGGAAACAGCGGGGGAAGCCTGAAAGTGTCCGCTGAGTGGGTTTCTTGCCAAAATTTTGAATTCCGGGCCGCTTTGGAGGACGGTGGTTGTTCCTGATTCTGAAAGCAAATAAATCCTGCCTTCGGCGTAGAGCGGCGATGCGCTGTGTTGCCCGCCAATAATTCGCTCTTGCCAAAGGATTTCGCCGGTTTGCCCTCGGTAACAAGTCACGATGCCGCTGTTCACAGTGTAGAGACGAGGACTTATGTAAAGTAGCGATGATTCCGTAGGCACGCCTTTGCGCTGTTCCCAGGCGATGTGGGTTTTGGTAACGTTTCCTCGTCCTCCCAAACGCACTGTTCGGATGGTGGATTTTTCAAAGCCAGAGGCCGTAAAAACTAGGCCGTCGCCGACGGCAAAACCGGGGGGTTACGCCTTCGCCTTGGCTGCGTGCCGTCCAGATCAGGTTTCCGTTTTCGGGATCGAATACTTGGATCACATCTCCCGCAGGGCTGATCACTTGCTGTTTGCCGTTCACGACGGCGAGTAGTTCCGCTTTGTTCCAAGGAATTTGCCATCCGATTCTTTCCTCCCGGGAGTTGTTTGGCCATTGGCCTGCTTGCGGCACTCGGTTGCTACCATCATACGGCATAATTAATGTGTGGACCACAAGCAATGGCGAAGCACTCAAGCCGTGTCGGCTGTAAAAATCGACGTCGTTGTTCACCCACTTCACCTTCCCGGACCAATCCACTTTGGCAATGTTCCCGTTGCCGAAAACAGCACAGGCGCCGGAGGCGTTCAGAACCGGCGTTGGGGTGGCGTAGGAATTCTTCCGCTCTTTTCGTTGAGGTATTTGGCGGAATACTTCTGTGTTCCAAAGCGTCTTTCCCGTCTCGAGATTCAAACAGATCACTCGGCACGATTGGTCTTGGTCTGTGGTGGAAGTGATAATCACCCGATTGCCCCAAACAACCGGAGAGGACCACCCGGAACCGGGAACGGCCGTCTTCCACGCCACTTTTTCGATCATCGACCGATGCAGGGGAAGGTCTTTTTCCTTGGAATGTCCCTGCCCTCCCGGTCCTCGGAATCTCGGCCAATTCTCGCTCCGGGCAAACAGAGTCAACAGCAAACATAGAATGACAAAGCGCAAAAAATTCATAAGGCCGAAGTTTGCCTGATGCGAGAATCAAAAGCCATTCAATTTTTTAACAGACCGCGGCCGGCGGGAGGATGAGGAGATGGCTCTGTAGGGTTTTCCGAACCGGGAACATGGCGTTATGGAGACTTCGGCGGCGGATTCTGCAAGAGGAACATGGCTCGCTGCGTTTTCCGAAAGGCGAGGCTCAAGGCCGGCAGTTGTCTGACGACGTTTCTCCCAAGTAATTTCTGGCGACGGACTGCCGACACACTTTCCACGCTTCTATGATGTTTCCCCGCCGCCAATAAGTTTCGATCCACAAGGACAAAGTACGGTAAGGCGACAACTCGTCAAAATCATAATTGGCCGATCCCCGTTCGGCGGCCGGATCAAAAGCCTGTTCGGCAAGCTCAAGGAAGCGTTCGTCGTCGCCCCGGCCCCAAGCCAACTCCGCCATGTGCATGCAATAGACTCGTTGAAAGGAAGGGTCCATCAGGATCAACTGCTCCAATACAAGATCGAGCTCGTCCGCGTTGGGAAGGTAAAAGGCCGATCGGAGGCTCCGATAATGTTGCAAAAGATACTTGGCGTATCGCCGCAGTAAATCGGGATTGGAGGAAGCCAGCTCTATGATCGCGCCGCGAGGCCCGCTGATGAACAAAATCTCGCTTTTCTAAGGAGCGTGGTAATCCGCTAATTGAGCCGGCGTCGACCAAGCCAGAGGACCGTCGGGAAACCGCCCTAGCCACACTCCACCAAAAGAATCCGCAAATATTCCGGCCGAACAGTTTCGTGCTTAAGGAAAAACGCCGTTAGCGCATGAAAATCCTGTTGTTCCTACATGCGGTTTGAAAGATACTGCCTCAACAAAGTTACCGGCCTCGGGCTGTAAAGTTCGTCAAAGGGAATTCAAAAGTCCGCCATCCGTTGTTCAAAAAAAATCCGCGCTGCGCTAAATACTCCAAACGAGGAAACTCGTCGGTATGAATCGGCACTTCGTCCGGCGTGGTGAAGTAGCCGTTTGCCTGTGACACCCGCTCCGCCGCAAGGAATACCGGGAAGCGAAGCACGTTCACCTGCTCTGAATGCTCTGGAATGCGCGGCTGGGAAAAACTTTCTTCCATATTTTCCCAATCCGCGAACACCGGCTTTGCCAAACCGATCAAAATCAAATCCGAATCCACTCCCATCCAAATGCTGATGTGAGGAAACACGGCGGAAAAGGTCGTCAGAATCGTCTGCAACGCCTCGTTGTTGGTTTTGTATAACTGCACCCACTGTGCCATCAATCCGTCGGGTTTCAGCCGACGGCGGCAGTCCTCGTAATAGTCCTTAGAAAAAGCTCCGGAAACGCCAGCCAACCAAGGATTGGACGGTTCGCTACTAATGAGTCGTATTTCCGATCCGTCAACTTGAGGAAGGACTTCGCATCCTCCACCGTCAGATGGAAGTGATCATTATTCAGCGCGTCGTCGTTGGCGTGTTGAAAAAATCGAGAGGACTCAATCACCTCAGACGAAATTTCCACCACGTCCAACCTCTTCACCAAATCATGCCGCAACACGCCGCCGCAAGTAATACCGCTCCCCAAGCCCACCACCAACACCTCTTCCACACCCGAATGAAGCAACAACGGAATATGCCCTAACAGAAGCTGGGCAACATATCACCCGGCGCGCTGGCGTCGACCTTGCCGTTCGCCCGGAGACTCAACTCTGTGTTCTCCCCCGGATCGTAAGAATTCACCGTCACCGAAGCGCCAGCGCCATTCTTGTGATACAGGATTCCATTACCTTTCGCCCAATGCCGCATTTCGGCCATGCTCTCAGGAGGCGCCTTCCGCCACAACCCCTGCGTCAACACCTCTTGCCAAGTCGACTCAAAGCGCCAGCCGGCATAAGAAACGATCCCAAAAACCAGCGGAGGCAAGCCGATCCACGCCAAGAGCCGCCGCCATTCCGATCTTCGCGCCAAGATCACAACCCCCAATAACCACGTTCATGGCAATTCCCAGCCCGAAAACCCACGGCAACCCCAATAAAGGCATAAGTGCCAAACGCCGGCCCCAAGTCCAACAGCCAACATCGACCACCCTCCCAGAACTCCCAGCCAGCGAATCTCCCCAGAAGACCATGAGAATGGAAATGAAGACGACCTTTCTTTTCTCCATCTCCGCCGAACAAACTCCCCCATCCAAACAAACACGATCCCCCAGCCCAGCAACACCAACAGCGCATAAGTCCAGTCATAAGTCCGAAAATAAAACTCCCGCCAACGAACCGTCGACGATTGACCGAGAAAGATGTTGTTCTCATACCAGCGATTGCCGTTGAAGTTGTCCGTAGCTAAAAACAGCGCCCCCAACAACTCGGCGGCGGCGCTGGCGAAAGGCTCTTCCTCAAAGGGATAATCGAACTTAGTCGCATACAACGAGCCATACATATCCTGCATATTTAACTTATGCCCAAACTCAAAACCATCCCCAAACCGCAGCCGATTCGTCCCCCACAACAGCCCGCCCCCCATACAAAACAACAACACTCCTACCAAAACCACAAACCTAACTTGCCGCCTACCACCAGCTTGGCTTCCTCCTTCCTTTTGCTCTTCTATGTTTGTTTTCCCATCCACTATCCCAATCCATAACGCCACTGCCATCGTGCTAAAACCGTAAAACACCAGCGGAGGCCGAATCAATCCACCTAAACCGGCCAAGGCGCATAACCAATACCATCGCCTCGCTGTCGGCCTTTGCGAAAAAGCTAACAACATCGTCAATAATAAAACCGCAAACAAATATTCATAAGCCACCGCCTCTTCCCATACGGCGCCGCGGGTTTGTAGCAAGTTGAGAAAGGGCGGAAACATAAGAAGGAGAAGAAAGCCTATGCCAAAGCCAATAATAGAACGCCAAACTAAGTCTGTCGGCCTTTGCTGTGGGGAATTAGACGGCCAAGCATTTGTCCATACTCGAAGCGCTATCAAAGCCACCAACGCCGCAAACAAACCAAAAGCGATGCGGTCGGGAAAGGCGGCAAAACCCAACAATTTAGCTGATGCTTCAAAAGGCAGTCGCCACAACGGAACGCCTAAGCCCCACACTTGATGCACTCCTTGTTGTGACCAAGTCAAATCGTGATCCAAGTCCATAGGATTCTCGCTCAGCGCCAACTTGCCCCGCAACAAAGCCTCGGTCTGCATCCGATACGGAACCGAAGAAGAATACCATACTCCCCATCGCGTCCACCAGCCCGTCACCATTAACAACCCCACCGCGTAAAACACCGCCTGCCCACCATAACGCATCCAAGCTCGTTTTTTCAAAGCGACTCTGAACCACAATTTCAAACGCATTCTTATAGACATTTGGGCATAACTAAACGCATTATGCAATCTTTTATTATGAAAAAACCTTTGCTAAAAAACACCGAATCCATTTGACAGAAAGAAAAAACGGCCAATCTCAAAAGACCGACCGGAGCCATTCCACTACACAAAGCGCAACTCATCAAGAGCAAATGGCGGGGACTGGTCTTAGTCGCTTTGGCTTACCACCTTCACAATGACAAGCGCCATCGCTGGGAGCGCCTGCCTTCTGCCTGCAAACGCCACCATCGTACCACAGTATCGGTATAACGTTGCCTGTGCCACCAGTAGGATTGCAGTACCAAAGGTTGTCGCGACATTGTTGCTTTGGGGTCACCGTTTTCGTGCAGCTTTGGTTGTTGCAATCTCCATCTTCCAGACCAGAACAAGCGCCATGGTTATCTTTAGAAGTGCACAGTTGATAATAACCGGCGAGCGCCGTCATTCCGGCAGTCGCCAAGCAAAAGGCCAGCGCCATCCAGTACACTTTAGGCTGGATCTGTTTTAACTTTTCCATCGCCTCATCACCTCCTTTCCAATATAAATATCTTTGTCCTTCGTTGCGAATGCAATCGAAAAATCTTCAAAAATTCTTAGTTCGCTTTCCGTTTTGAGTGTCGCCAAAGATTACGTGCAAAAATGGCCACCGGAACTAGCAACAAAATGATTCCTATAATCAAATTCGTATAATAAACGGATCTCCGATTCACTGTGGACACCCGTGGAAGAGATTGATGTTCTCCCCGGCGCCATGCAATCCGCGGATCGTTCGTGCTGACCGGCCATATATGATCGTTCAGAGCGTATAACCGAAAAGGCAACTGACTATTTTCGTCACGAAACCGAAATCGATAGTCCTGGTAACCAACATTCGTTCCCACCAACTTAGGTAGCAAGAGGTGTGTTTCTGTCAGTGGATGCGCCATCCAGTTGGTCACCCGAAGAGTTCCCCGCCAAGAAAGATAACGCAATTGCTGGTTCGTAGGATGCAAATCATAATCTTCCCAAGTTAATTGCTTTGGGAAAGCAAATCTCTCTTCGTTGACTATTTCGTCCACTTTAAAAGTGGTCATCGTCAAAGTGGCGGGGTTGGTAATATCCATGTAGTTTTGGATAGTGAACTCCAATGCTTGCAACTCTTCAGCGCCCGGAGGCTCTCTCACCTCAGGGTAATGAATTAAGTCTTTGAATAATAAAGATGGATTGAGCTGAAAAGCGCCGGTTTGCAGAACTGGACTGCGCGCTGTCGGATGCAACTGATAATCCAAGTCAAAAGCCCAAGAAACTGGATTTCCCGCGGGATCGAAAGAGAAATTCGGGATCCTGGATTCGGTGTTTCGGCTTAAGTAATCACCTCCCAGAAAGCCTAACCACGTCATCATATCGAAGGAATTGAGATCAATAGGAAAGGAGCCTCGAGTGATCGTCCCAAAACTATGGTGATTTTTCAAAGGCATCAATTCTCCGTTAGCTTTCTTGTCAGAGCTGTAGTACATCGCACTATATATGTTAGTTCCATCGTAAGAACTGTGCGTAGCATCTACGTCATCTTCTGCAGGCATGTCGACTTTCGTGTTAATTTGCCAGTTTCCTTGATCGTCTTTGGAAACCTCGAAAAATGTTTGTCCTTTGTAGACGATTTCACCGTGGAAATTTAGACTTTCAGAACCCGTTACTCCTTGTGCTGTGAAGAGAGGTTTGAAAGTTAAGTCTTGAGCACTCAGACTGGAGAGGCTCAGGAATAACAAACCCAATACAGGCATTGCGCTTAATCTTTTGTTGTTGTCTTGCTTCGGGTTGGTTGCAGTTTGATTCTTTCGAGTCAACCACATCAAAACGCCGCCAATCACTAGCATTGTCGCCAATAGAATCATGCTTGCTAAATCCACCGTAGAATCGTCCATCTTTCCTAACAGCGAGCCAACTCCCCAGCATTTGCAGCTTTCTCCTTCCGAAGGCGCAAAGGCAAATCCAATTCGATAACACGCAAACAGCGACGACAACCACATCACCGAGCGCAAGGCGAAGACCGGTCGCCGAAAGAAGTTGAACAGCACATACACTACCACCCCGATTTCCAAAAGAGCCACCAGAACAATCAATTGCCCGGCGGTCAAGAAGCGAAGGAAGGGATCATAGGCTTTCAGTTCCGTATCGCTAAAGTCGGACAACAACTTGGCCACGGCAGTCCCGGAAAAGACAATGGCGGCAAAGAAAAGATAACTCTTCAAAATGATGTCTAGTTTCTTGTGGTTTCGGCACACCGACAGATTGGATTGATCTTCGTTCATACAGATAAAAATAGTTTCGTATGTTTTTCTTGTCGTTATCCGTTATTTCTGTTCAAGAAATTCTTTCGTTCCTTTTGAATCCCGTAAAAAAGGGATGCGACGATTCCCAACAAAAAGATGGCCATAATTACAGCATTCCAGTTTCTTGTGGGAGGCATGGTTATGACGGGAACCAAATTCGTTCCACTGAGATGATATTCTATATCGCCAATATGCACATACTTTTCGAATCTATCCTCTTGGATATGGGCGCTATAATGAAACAGATTGACGGCATTCTCCGGCACTTTTGATCCAAATTCCAGAAGATTAATTTCGCTAACTAATTCGAATTTATCTGGCGCGTCAATAGGGATTGAAGCGGAAATACCGATGATTTGAGGAAACAAACTGAGACCGGAAAACTTTGTCCAGTCTCCATAGGTATACTGCTGCTTCATTTGGGAAGTTTCGTCGTGAACAATAAGGGATTTAATGCTTCCATCTTTGGCAAACTTAAATACGCCGTAGTCTGGAACTGCATTTTGATTTTCATCAACAAGAAGTCGCTCTCCATCAATTCTGAATCGCATATTTTCATCCCCATTGATTTTCAAAGTCAAAATTTCTTTGATTATTTCGAAACTTGCTTTTACATGATTTTGGAGGGAATGGGCTCTTGTGTCATTGCCGAAGTTGCTATTATTGGAATTGTTTTCTGCGGTATAGAATTCCAGCTGCTTGTTAGCGGCGATCCAGTACAGATTTTCACTTTTCCCGGAGCAAGAATCTGTTGAAAAAGGGACAGAGGAATCCGTGGTTTCCTTCCAGTAAAAACTCTCGCCTTGCCAAGCGGATTCGTAGATTTGTTCACTAAATCTTCCATCTTCTCTTCGGACAAACTCTATACCCATAGGACTGCTAGGGTTGATTTTTACATCTTGATAATTGCAGACGGCATAGCGGATAAAGCCTTCTTTGGGGAATGCCGAACCTGAAGCCCATTTGAGGAACAAGGCTACGCCGTCAATGCGTTCCTCAGCAGAATTGGCGGAAGATACGGCTTCTTCCCGTTCAGCGCACCGGCTAAGGTCGATACCACTAGCCAAAGCAAGGCACAAGGCGAAAAGGGCAAGCGCCTTTTGGATAAATCCTTCATTTCGGCAACCATTTTTACCGGCTTTCCGCTTGCCTGTGTTTCTGGCTATATTTGCGTTCATAATTCGTTCCTCTATTTACTTATTCCCACTCGATGCTGAATCTAATGGAAAATGTGACGAAGAAAAAGAAAAATTGAGGAGAGGACAAAATTCACGGACATTGGTCTTTATCGCTTTCTATTTTTTCCATTTGGCGTCGGATGCAGGTCTTTAGTTTTTCGCGGATGCGCTTGGCGCGTTGGTAGAGGCTGTTGGCGGAAATTTTTTTCTTGTTTGGCGAGTTGACGGACGGCGCCTTTGCATTGGTCGCAGAGCATGATGATGGGGCGGTCTTTTTGGGGAAGGTTTTGAAGGCATTGGCATTGGATTAGCGTGGTTTTTGTTTTTTTGAGGAAGGATTCTTGGGGGGCTTTTGTGTTGGGTGGTGCAATTTTTAAGCCTGCCAGCATATTTAGTATGGCGTCGGGCGGGGCTTTTTAGTTTTCCGGGGTTTGTTTTCGCGCGGGCAGGGCAGGGCTTTTAGGGAGACGACGACCTTGCCTCACTTCAAGAATTCGGTTGGAGATTGTTGAGCGCGCCGAACTTTTTCCACATCACCAGAGATGCTTTCTGCACTACGTCGTCGGGATTGCTTGAGGAGACTTTCAGTTTGGAGAGTTGTCAGGATGCGTGGATGAGTAGGGTGGTGCGGTGGAGTTGGAGTAGTTCTGTGAATGGGGGTTTCCGCGGCCGGCTTGCTTTGTGTTGGTTTCATTTCACGGGCCGATTAGTTTTTGGTGATGGTTTCGTCGAGGTTGAGGAGAATGTTGCCGATGATGGTCCAGGCGGCGAGTTCGCAGACGTCTGCGTTGAGGGGCGGTTCGGAGGCGCCGACGTGGATGAGTTGGTTGGCGGCGATGCGGTTGGATTCGAAGTAACGCAGTTCGTCGAGATAGGCTTGGCGCAGTTGGTTCTGTTCTTGGGGAAGGGGAAGGCGGCTGAGGACGGTTTGGCAGGCGAAGTGGATTTTATCGTCCGTCGTGGCGCCTCCTTCGGTTAGGATGCGGAGGCTGAGGGATCTTGCGGCTTCGACGTAAACGGGGTCGTTCATGAGGACGAGGGCTTGGAGGGGAGTGTTGGTGCGAGGTCGTTGGACGGTGCAGGTTTCGCGGCTGGGGGCGTCGAAGGTGACGAAGGAGGCGTAGGGAACGGAGCGGCGCCAATAAACATAAAGTCCGCGGCGGTAGTTTTTGGCGCCTTTGCTTTGTTCCCATTTTCGGGTGCCTTGGAAGGCCAGTTGTTCCCAGAGGCCGGGCGGTTGGTAGGGATAGACGCTTTCGCCGCCGATGGTTGGGTCTAACAGTCCGCCGGTAAATAGGGCGAGGTCGCGGATGGCTTCGGCTTCGAGGCGGATTCTGGGGAAACGGGCGAGTTTTCGGTTTTCGGGGTCGATCCGAAGGTGTTGGGGAAGGATTGTTGAGTCTTGGCGATAGGTTGCGGAGGTGAGGATGAGTTTGTGCATGTGTTTGATGTTCCAGCCGCTTTCCACAAATTCGCGGGCCAGCCAGTCCAAGAGTTCCGGATGACTGGGCCACTCTCCTTGCGAGCCGAAGTCTTCGGCGGTTTTGACGATGCCGGTGCCGAAGAATTGTTGCCAGTAGTGGTTGACGACGACGCGGCTGGTAAGCGGATGACCGGGGGCTACGAGCCAGCGGGCGAGGTCTAGGCGATTGCCTTGTTGGGTTTTATCATTGGCTTTTCGTTTCGGCAGGTTTTCAAACTCGGGATACAAGGCGGCTGGAAGGCCGGGCTCCACCTTCTTTCCGGGGTTGTTGTATTCGCCGCGGATGAGGACGAAGGTGTCTTTTGGCGTTTGGCGTTCTCCCATCACCATAGCCACGGGCAGGGAGTTTTCAAAGTCGGCTCGTTCTTTCCTTTTTGCGTGGAGCAGTTTTTTGAGTTGCCGGGCTTCCTCGACGAAGTTTTCGCGGTAATAAACTTGAACGGACGGAGCGAGTTTAGAACTTCGCCGGTTGAAAAACTGGGTCAGATCCGTCCGGATGTTTTGAGGCAGGGCGATCCATTCTCCAATGGCGTCGGAATCTGTGACGGCAAGGCGGAAGTTGCCGAGCAGTCTTTGCGGAAGCGGCGAGCGGAAGGAAAGTTGGATTCGGAGGGCGCCGCCGCTTGCAGCGCCGAGCGGGTTGTCGGTTTGAAACCAGGCATACTCCGTATCTTTGCTTTGCGGTTCTTTTTCCCCAACGGACCAACCGGTTTCGATTTTGTCGTCCAAGGCGCCTTGGATACCGTATCGAGGGCGTTCGCGGCTGGCGGCGGCGGCCTTGAGTTTGACGGGTTTCCATTGGGCTTGTTCGGCGAGCAACATCGGTTGGAGTTTTGGCGGAGAGCCGGAGAGCGCCAGTTTCAAAAGGATGGAGTTTTGTCCCTTCCGAAGGGAAATTTTGAGAGGATTGTTTTTCGACGGCGCCGGAATTTCGGCAAGGTTAATCCAAAGGCGATGAGGAAGCGGCGTGTTCAAGCGAAGAGTTGTTTCGGAGGAACTCTGCGCGGTAATTGTTCCCGCAAGATAAACGGCGCCGGTTTCGCCTTCTAGCGTTTTTAGCGCCTCGTTTAAATCGAGGATTGGGGCGGACCATTGCCGACGATCTTCGCCGAAGGAGGCGTCGAAGTCAAGATGTGTTTCCGGGCCGAAGATGGTGTCGAGAAGTTGTGCCGGAGGGATGCGATTGCCGAAAGGGCCGATCAGCCGCCACTGGGCAAAGGCCGGATAGCTCGCGCCGGCAAGGTCGGCGCGGCTTGCCGGACGGGAAAAGACTTCCAATCGAGTCAAGACAAAGTCTCCGTTCTCCGCGCGTCCGGCCTGGCCGCTGTTTTCGTCGGGAATGGCTTCGAGGCGGATGCCGGTGATGGCGGGCAAGTCGGCGTGGAAGTCGAGGGTGTAGATTTCCTTGTTGGGGAGAGGTCCGGAGGCGGTGATAATACGGTCGGAATTCCATGCAAGTTCCGAGCGGTTCGCCGTGGTTGCGGCCAAAGGTTCGAGGAAGCGCCAGTTCTTGCGGCCTGCGTTTTCCAGCTTGTTCATCCAGCGTTTTTGGCCGGCGTCGTATGCCTCGTTGGGCTGGTTGACTAGATTTGCGTAAGCCAGTTCCAGCGCGTTGAGTTCCTGCGTCAGGGTTTGAAGCTGTTTCTCTTGCGAATCGGTTTTGAGGGAGAGGCGGGGACGCGGGTTCATGCTGCGGTCTAGGCCGTCTTCCGGCACGTTGTTGAAGTAGGCGAAGAATCGGTAGTAATCCTCTTGCGATATGGGATCGTATTTGTGGTCGTGGCATTCGGCGCAAGCGAGGGACGTTCCCAGCCAGACGCGGGCCGTAGTGTCGACTCGTCCCACGACGTATTTCACAGAATACTCTTCTGGAAGCGCGCCTCCTTCGGAGGTGGTCATTTCATTTCGGTGAAAGCCGGTGGAGATCTTTTGCTCCGGGGTTGGGTTGGGAAGCAGGTCGCCGGCGAGTTGCTCGATGGTAAATTCGTCAAAGGGTTTGTTTTCGTTGTAGGCGCGAATCACCCAGTCGCGCCAATGCCACATATCTCGGTGACGATCGTGGTGGAATCCTTGCGTTTCGCCATAGCGGGCGAGGTCCAACCAAAACAGCGCCTGGCGTTCGCCATAATGCTTTGAGTCCAACAGCCGGTCGATGAGTTGATCGTAGGCTTCTTCGGAATCGTCTTCTAAAAACGCTTCAATCTCCGCCACCGAAGGCGGCAGGCCGATGAGATCCAACGACGCGCGGCGGATCAACTTTGCTTTAGGGGCTTCGGGAGAAGGTTTTAGCCCCAGCTTCTCTTGCTCTGCTTGGATGAAGTGGTCAATTTCATTCTTGGTCCATTCGATTTGTCGCAATGGCGGCAAGGCGGGACGTTTTGGCGGAAGGTATGCCCAGTGCCGTTCCCATTGGGCGCCCTCGGCGATCCAGCGTTTCAAGGTGTCGATCTGCTTGGATGACAGAGGTTTCTCGTGTTCCGGCGGCGGCATACGATCATCGGGATCCTCAGCGGTGATACGGAACATCAGCGCGCTATCGCTTGGATTGCCGGGAACAATGGCGCGGCTGCCGGATTTCAACGGCTTCAACGCCTCTTCTTCAACGTCCAACCGAAGGCCGGCCTTTCGCTGTCCCTCATCCGGCCCGTGGCAGGCATAGCAATGCTCGGAAAAAATCGGGCGAATCTCGCGGTTAAAAGAGACTGGAGCAGTCTTCGGAGAATCCGCCGCCAAAAGCGAAGTTTCCACTAGCTTCAGACTCCCCGCCAAAATCAAGAAACAGAAAACTCCGCGGCAGAAATGCAAAGATTTCCGCCAGCGCGACCGCAGGGAGACCCCGAACTTCCTCCAACAATGATACAGTTTCATAGGCTCGCCGAGTATTCTTTGTCAAAACCACGGCGGAGTCAAACATTTGGAAACCTTCGCGACTCAGAAATCAGCGGCTAGAACGGTATTCACGCAAACAAGGAAATGCCGAATTCAGAGCAACACAACAAAGGTGAGGCGGCGACCGTCCAGCGCTTCTCCAACCATTTTTTTGAAAAACCGCAAAATCCAATTCGTCGTTTGTGATCAAAACCCTCCTACGCCGAATTTGCAGAAACGGGATTGAGAAACAGGCAAAAAAAGCCATTTCCGCTGTTTCTCCATCACCGCCAAGCACTGGCCGTTATCGGCCGCCTAACTAGGCAGTGTTCCCATAATCCGCATTCATCATTCGTCATAAAACAGAAAACCATCGTTTTTAGAAAGATAGGAGTGAAGTGGTGGGAAAAACGAGTCTAATCTCAAAGCCCAAGCCCAAACCACCAGCCACCAGCGCCAGCCAAACGACTTAGCCGCAGATTCCAAATCCCCAGCCGCTGGCGCTTTACTGGATGGGCGGGAAACTGGTCGGCTTAGTCTGCCCCTGGCCTGCCGCCCCTTCTATTGGGTGGCCGACAATCCCAAACATCTAAGGCTGCTCAGCCCAGCGCCGGCGATGGCACCGCAATCCCCGATTACGAGCCAAGAATCGCAGCAGCGGAGCGCAGCTCGCTAGCCATCGGTCACCACCAAATCACTGGCCGCTGGTTTGCGGGCGTTTCTTCTTTTGCCGCTGGCGATGGAAGAACACAAAACCGAGCGCAAACAAGCCGAAGAATTCCCGCTGGAATAGGACAAAGCGCTTCCGGAAACACGAATCCCAAAGCTATCTTGATTGCCATTATCAGTCATCCAAAGGTTGGCAATAGTTCGGCTACCGTTTCCAGTGGTGATGGTGGGCGTGTTAGTGGCGCTAGCGGCAAAAGTGATGTTCGTTTTGCCGCCGCCCGGAATTCGGGCTCTCACCGAAGCGATGTCGTCGGTGTTGGAACTGGAAAACAAGGGAGAAAGAGAGAAGTTGACGTCGCTGGGTTTGTTGGCGTCGAAAATGTTGCCGCCATTTGAGTCATAATCGATTTCCCAAGAGTCGTCGCGGTCGATATTGGCGTTTGATTGAGTTCGGATGCTGCCGCTACCACCCGCGGTGGAAGAACCGCTAAAAATCCAAACGGTTTCGCTGGTGGGGTTGTCTTGGCTAGGATAGATGTGGATGAAGAGTTGCGCGTTCGCTCCCCCCCCCCCCCCGCAAAGGCAGGCGATGGAGGCCAATAAAGAAAAACTTCGTTTAATATTAATATACTGTTTCATAACTGTTCCAGTCAAAAATTTCTTTGTTTTTACTCTCCCAACCAGAAAGAGTCAATCCCTAAAAAGAGAAAAAAAGGAAAAAAGTTAAGAAAAATTCGTTGGAAAACGACGAAATCCGCAAAAAAGCGCAACAGAGGAAATTCGGGAGGGGAAAATTCCGTCTTTACCGATTAGCGAAGTTTTGCTTGACTGGTGGCTTATCGCGGAGGAGGAATCCCGGGAAGGCGACAGCGGCGAGCCGCCAGCCATTGCCTTGTCCAAGAAGCGCATCCTCCCACCTTCCCGTTGCGAAAGAAAGAAGAAAGTTTTGTTGGTTAGCGAGTGTTTTGGGGAGAACTCTGAATTCGGAAGACGCATGGGAAGAAGCGGCAAAACGAGGAAACTCGCCAAAAGGTGAGAAATCCTGCTTTGCTGTTACGAAGAAAAGTTGTTTTTGGCGGTCAGTGTTTGGGAAATGGAAAGGATCCATTGGGGGGTGGTCGGCGGTTAGGAGGTGTTTTTTCGAGCTTTGAGGCCAAAGGTTAGGGTTGGAGTTGGTTGCCGGTCGTTGGCTTTTTAGCTTCCGCAGTCTTCGAATCCCGGATGCACAAAGCGACGGGAAATGGATTGCGGGATTAAGGACTAACAAAAGGGAAGGAATGGCAAAACTGCGAAGTGTGCTGTCAAAAAGAGCGGATTCGCAGGCAAGGAGCGGATGGTTTTGGTTTCTGGTTGTGGAGTTTTCTTTGGGGTTGAAGCAGGTGGGTGGTTGTCTAGGAGAAAGGTTGGATGGTATGGGATATTTTGTTGATCTTGCTGTTTTGGTAAAACAAATGGCGCAATGAACCAATCTCTGTTGCTGGCGGTTAGGCAACCCCAAAAAAAAGAAGAAAAAGAGGAAGAAAGGTAGGGTCTGGTGGCGAGGGGGAGGGTGGTTTTTCTATGAAGAGGCATTTTATGGATTGCGTTGAGAGGGGGCGATGTTTGTTGTTGGCGGGAAAGGAGGATCATTTGTTTGCATGCATGCGTGCGTGTGGTCGGCGTTTTGTTAGGGAGATGGTTGGGGACTACGAAGGGAAGGAAAGAGAGCGGTTATTGGGAGTAGTAAACGGGCTTGCCTGGAATTCTTTGGTTTTGGCGGCAGTTGGGAATGAGGAATAACGAGTGGAGGAAAGGGATGGCAAAGCAGCTGCAAAGGGCGTCAAAGAGAGCGGGAAGGGGTTGGAGGTTGAGAACATCGGTCCTCGTCTGCTAACTGCTGGCGCGGTTGTCGGAGGCTTGACATTGACGGCGGCAAGGGAATGAGGAGTTGGGAATGAGAGATAGAGAGTTTGGAGTTTAGGGGGTGTTCCATGCTACGAAAGGTGCAAAAACACAAACCACCACAAACTACTAGCGGGCAACTTAACCAAGGAGCGAAGGGGGGGCTTTGCGCTTTGAGAAGAAGTTTTATTGGTTATTGTGGCCGGGGTTGACCGCTGAATTCGTGAAAAAAAAGCGCACAAGCTCGCCTTGCCGATTACCAATCGCTAATTACGAGCCTCTTGGTTGCTGAATGTGCAAAAGGGAGGGAAAAGGGAAATTTGGAATGGGAAATTTCCTTTTGGCGTTGGAAAGGCTGGCGGCAAGTCTTTTGGCCTCAGGCGGGCTCATTGAGGCAGTGGTCTTGGCTGCGCAAGTTTCACAATGGGCGAGTATTTGTGGGGGATTATTGGTCTCTGGTGTTGCTTTCCGTCTGTTGACGGGGGAGCGTCTGACTAGCGGAGGCCGGCGGAGGCCAAGCGGTTTCGAGTTGTTCCAGTTTTCGAAAGTAATGTTCGAAGGCGCGGCGAAATTCGGTGGGCAGGTTGGCCGTTTGTCCGCTGAAGCGCGGCACGTGGCGGGGAGTGTTGGCATTGCCGGCGGCGTTGCCGGCTTGTCCTTCGGCGGATTGGTTGGTGTCGCCGCCGATTCGGTTTCCGCCGGAGGCGGGCTGGGAGGACATGGACTGCCCTTGGCCGATGGAAGCCATTTGCATCATTATGGCTATTTGCCGGGCTATGCCGGCGTCGCTGGGATTTTTCCGGCGGGCTTGTTCGTTGATTAGGTTGACGGCGTCGGTGAGGATGTGGATGGCGTCGGTTTCGCCGGCGATGGTTGGTTCGCCGGTCTGGTTTTGCTGCAAGAGTTGGGTGACTTTGTCCATTTGGATGTTGGCTTCTTGGAGGACGCTGTCTATTTCCGGCAAGGGATTTTCGGCGGCGGCGGCGCTCAATTTTTCTTGGATGCGGATTTGGGATTGGGCGAGTTGGGTTGTTTGTTCTGCCGGGAACTTTGGGGTTGTCGGCGTCTTGCCGTCTTGGCTGTTTTTTGAGTTTTGTTTTTGGTTCAGCAGCTGCGTTTGGGTGCGTAGGGTCAGCTCGTTTTCGCGCAGTCGCAGTAGGGACATGAGTAGTTGGGTTAGGTCGATTGTGTTTTCTCCATTACTGCCGTTTCCGTCGCCGGGGTTTTGGGAAGAGGCTGGATTGAGGAGTTCGGCCCATTTGTGGAATTGTTCGGCCCAGTCGGCTAGGTTTTCGACGGCTTGCATGCTTATGTTGTCTTGGATTTGCCGGCGCACTTGGAGCAGTTTTTCCGCGGCTTCGCTTGTCTGGATGGATTGGCTGACTTTGCCGTAGACTTTGCGTTGTGTGCGTTCGAAGAAACGGCTAATTTCTTGCTGAATTTGTTGGGTTTTTTGGCTGGCGTCCCTTTGGGTTTCGGCGAGTCGCTCGTTGTTTGCTTGAAATCGTGGCGCTAGTTCGTCTGGGAAAAGCCCGATGGTTTCCGAAGCCTGCTTCATTAGGGCTTGTTCGATCTCGCTTTCTTCGTTGCCGATGGCGCGCAGTCGTTCTGCCAAGGTCATTGCTTCCATTGCGTCCAAATTTTCGTTCACCCCGCTTTGCATGGCTTCTAGTTCTCGGAGAATTTCCTCTTGGATTTGCTGGGCGTCGGCCAGGTTTTGGCTTCGTCTGGCCGGATTTTTCTGCGCGGCGCGGAGGGATTGCGAGGCATCCGCCATTTTCTGTTGGGCTAGGGATTCCATTTGGGTCATGGTTTCGGTCCATTGTTTCATCATTGCGTCGGTGAACCGCGCGTTGCGCATGGCTTCTTGCAATGTTTCGAAGCCTTGTTGCGCCAGAAGGTTTAGCTGGGCGGCATTTGCGGTTTGGTCGTCGAGTTGGTCTTGCAAGCGATTTTTGAGGGCTTCGGGTTCTCCGTCGAGGTTTTCCCGGAGATTTGCGGCGGCGGCGGCGAGCTTTTCTTGGAGGCGGCTAATTTCTTCCAGATGAGTCAACAGCGTTTCCAGACGGGAGCGAATGAATTCTGCGTGTTCGACCGAGCTGAGGATGTGTACTCGGTAAGCGGTGGTTTCGACGGGTTGACGAGCGGGATGAAAGTCGGTGGCGAAGCCTCGAAACTCCAGCGTGTTTCCGGCGGGAATTTGGAAAATCACCGGGCTGAAGTAGAAGGTGGCGTCCAATTCTGTCTGCGAGCGGTTCAGGGAACGATCGTAAAACTCTTCTTTTCGCAGGGTGGCGGAAGGAGGGGGCTCTGTGTTCCATCGCCAATTCAGGCCGAATTCGCGGATTCCAAAGTCGTCGCGGGAGGTTACTCGCAAGGCTAGAACTTCGGTATCGAGAATGGCGCTGTCGAATCCCAGTTCGGGCAGATCGATGGACGGCTGTTGATCGGCTTTGTGGCGGATGGCAAAGCGCCACGGTTCTGGGTTCGTCAAGCCCAACGCATCGCGCCAAGTCAGCGAGGCTTCGTAAACGTTGGTCAAATGTAGCGGAGCGCTGAAAAACTCCGTTCCGTTGACGGTTAAGGCCAAAGGTTCGTCTTTTCCGTCGCAACACAAAGCGGCGAACGCAAGATTCCGGCTGATCTTGCCGCGCAGGGAAACCGCGCTTCCTTCCAAAACCTCCAACACTCCGCCGGAAATTTTGACTTCTCGGTCGGGTTGTTTCAAATAAGCCGGCAGACGCTCTTGACCGCCGATTTCCGCCAGCTTTGGCCGAAACACCGGTTCCACCGAAAGCAGCGCCGAAGCGTCTCCCAAACTCACTTCAAGAACCCGCGAGTTGTGTTGGCCCGGCACTTGAACGCGCAACTGTCCGCCCGCCGCCGATGCTTCCAAAGGCCTCTCGCCTTCAAAGCGAGCCCGAACGTTTTTCGGTCTCCAAAAAGACTCGTAGCGAATCTGGGCAACCGCCTCAAAAGCCTCGCCGTGCACTGCGATTCCCGCCGCCCGCAGGTTTTCAATGCGCACCAAAGTATAACGAGGAACCTCTCGGTAAGGAGTCAGCCATCGGGAGAACGCGTTGACGGCTGCGCCGGGAAACGCCCCTCTAAGCACGGCCAAAATCAATCCGAGAACCACCGAGACAACCGCCAACCGCCGCAACCCCAAAGTCGAGGCCGCCTGATCAAAATCGTAATGCAAGGCGTCGGCGGACACTTGCTGGATTGCGGCTTCGTAAAGTTCCTCCGAAAAGTGCGGCGGACGCGCAGATTCATCCGCCAACTCCACAATCCCCAAAAGACGATCGCCCAACTGCCGATAGCGCCGCTGCACCAGCGAGGCAAGTTCCTTGACGCCGGGAGGCCGTACAATCCAGCGAAACATCCAGCGCAATGCTACCCAACCCGCCGCCGCCCAACCCGTTCCCAAAATCGCGGCCCGCACGGCTTGCGCAGTGTCCCAACTGCGGTCCAAGAGAAACACCGCAAGATAAGAAACTCCCAAGGCCGTAACCACCGCCAGCAAAGCCTGCAAAGTTTGAACCCGCCGCAACCGCCGCCGCAGCCGGCCGAATCGCGCTTCGAGTTGGGAAGGGAGCTCAATTTTCATATCGCTGTCTTCATTTGCCGTCCAGCCGACCGAAGCCATTTGATGTCGGCACTTTGACAAAACCGGGTCGCACCGTCGACTATAAATTTACTCGCGCGTGGATTGAAACAGCCGAGCACGGGTCGCACCATTTCATTTCGTCCGGCAAAATAGAAGCCGCCGAAGTGATCCAAAGAACAGCCAAGTGGAAGAAAATTAACGCAGATTGCGATTCGAGATAATCGAGGATTTGAAGGATGGGAAAAAGCAGTATGAAAAAAACAAAAACCGCAGCGCAAGCATACATAAAGCGACGGAGCAACAGCCCGGCCGCGCCATCCTTCCACCTTTCTGACACGTTGGATTGGTCCAGCTTGCCCGCTCAAATAAAAAATCAAGTGATTGTAATCCCCAATCACCAAGTGAAAATAGTGGACTGACTCGTTCAACCTTTGGTTTCCGAACACAAGAGCCATCCCAATTTTGAAGATTAAAGTTAGCGGCTGCGGGGCATGTATCTAGACAGCAAAAACGCCGGCAAAAAGGGGAAAAACAACCAATGAGTGACATTTACAGCAACGACGACGTTAAACGCCAACTGGACGATATCGAGATAAAACTACACGGAATTGAGAGCATGGTCGGCTTTGTGGTGGCGTTTTTAATTGCGTTCATCGCTTTGCGGTGCTGGTGGAGTTGATCTTCGGATAACAAAAAGAGAGATAGCAATCGGTTTACACGTTCCATATGATCCGCTTTTGTTTTGTCGGCGGGCGGGAGTCAATACTTGGCGCGGAGCCGTTCCAGTTGGTCTTGCGATATCTCGCCTACGTCTTCTTGAAAAAAATAGGCGTCCCTCGCGCCTCTTGGGTTCCAACTGTGGAGGAAATACATTTTCAAAAAGTTTACCCAAGTTACCGAACCGTCCATGTAGAGATGGTTGCCGCCTTCGGGCAATCCGTTGTGGCGATGCGGTGGCATGTTTTTAAAAGCCTCGTCTCGTCCGCCGCCCCATTCGCCATCGATTTTGAGCACGGCATCTGCAGCTAATGCCCAGCCTGGTTTTGACGAAGAGGATTTGACCGGACTGCGGGAAGGGAATTCGGCGACGGGATTGTTCCACGTTTCAATACCGCCAAAATACTGAAAACCAATCACCCATTGATCGAGCGGCGGTTTTTCGTAGGTGGGAAAGCTGGGACGGTTCGGGCAGGTCCAGATTTTGGCGACGCCTTGGTTGGTGTTGATGATGAGGCCGACGCTGGCGGCGGCTTTTCGCTCAGGCGGGTTCAAGCAAATTTGCACTTCTTTGCCTCGTGCCTGCAATAGTTTGTCTTCGTTGTCGTCCGCGTAAATGGTCATGGCAATTCCAATCTGCCTGAGATTGTTGAGGCATTTGATTCGCTTGCCTTTTTCTTTAGCGCGGGAGAGTGCGGGCAAAAGCATGCCGGCTAGAATGGCGATGATTGCGATGACGACCAGAAGTTCGATCAGAGTAAAGGCGGTTTTGTGTCTTTGCATAAGGGCTGAAAGGGAGAATGCCTCAATGGAGACCGTTGTCCAATTCATTTTTGGCACCGGCCTCTGAAAAGATTTCACGGCCGACAGTCGGTCTTGAGCATCGTGACGGCCTTGCCGACGGCAAAATGGAAGTCATCGACCGCCCCGCTTGAGTCTCTAAAGTCAGCGTCAAACGAGCTTTTTGCCTCGTGCGTGGTCAATCTTCCTATTGTGGAATCTTGACGCTCTTGGAATAGCGGCCAGCATTTTCTTATATTGTCCAGCCCTTGTCCTCCGGCTACACCGTGATTTCCCAACCTTTGCGATAGGGACGCCGGATGTATTGGCTCAGTTCTGGTTTTCCTTTGATCGACAGAGCGGCTGCCTCCCATTGGAGCGTTGTGTCTGGAACTCGCTGCGCCAGCACGCCCAGCAGAACGACTTCCGTGAACCGGCCGGCGAGGGCAAAGTTGGATTGGCAAGACGGGATGTTTCCGTTGACGGCGTCCATCCATTCTAGGTAGTTGTCTTGTTGTCTAGCGCGGGGGAGCGAAGGTGCCGGCCAGACGAATCCGTCCAGTCCGCTGCTCGGTTTCACAACCCAGTTGTTTCTGCCTCGATGGAAAAACAACTTTCCCCTCTCGCCGATCACGACGCTTCCGTAATCTTTAAAGCTCAATCCCTCCAAAACTTCCGTCGGCGGATGATTAAACTCCGGGCTGTTCTTTACCAGAGCCCATTTTTCGCGGTCAAAGTGGGCGTCCAAGTAGCCGTCGTACCAAAAGAATCGGAAGCCATTGGCGGCAGTAAGTTCGCTGGGGCCGAATTGCCAAGTAATTTTGGAGCGGATCGGTGGAGAAAGATTCGTAGCGCCCACTTGCTCGGCACGGACGCTTTGGGGCGCCTGGGGCGACAAAGCCCAAAAGGGCATGTCCATAATGTGGCAAGCCATGTCGCCTAAGGCTCCCGTTCCAAAGTCCCACCAGCCGCGCCAAGAAAACGGGGCGATTTTGGCGCTGTAATCTCGCCGCGGAGCGGGGCCGATCCATTGCTCCCAATCCAGCCATTCGGGAACGGTCTCCTTTTCGGGCGCAGTGTGAAAGCCTTGCGGCCAGATTGGGCGGTTTGTCCAAGCGTGAACTTCTTTGACTTTGCCGATTATGCCGGCGCGAATGAGTTCGATGCAGCGGCGCAGGGGATCGTTGGCGTGCGCCTGATTGCCCATCTGCGTTTTCACCCCCGGTCGGTGGCGAGCCATTTCGGAAAGCATGCGCGCTTCCCAGATGCCGTGGGTAAGCGGTTTTTGGCAATAGACGTGTTTCCCGGCCAACAATGCGGCGGCGGCGGCGTGAAAGTGGTGGTGATCCGGCGTCGAAATAGTGACGGCGTCGATCTTGTCGCCCATTTTGTCGAACATCTCGCGGTAGTCGATGAAGAACTTCGCTTGGGGGAATCCGTTGCGAACGCGGGCCATCGATTGATAGCGGCGGCCGGCGGCGCTGGGAAGTTTGGTTGCGTCCACGACGTCCACCAAGGCGACAACTTGGAAACCAGCGCGGCGGGCGCCGGAAGTGTCTGCCGCGCCCTTTCCGCCGGCGCCGATGCCGGCAAGAGCCGGCCGGGTGAGTTGTCCCCAGGCCCGGCTGGGAATGAATTGAAAGGCAAAAGCAGCGGCGGCGGACTTGGCGGTTACGCTACTAAATTGCCGGCGGGAAATTTGATTCTTGGTCGAGGACATGCCGGAAAGTCTTTCAAAGGCGGCGCCGGTTGTCAAATCTTCAATTAAGGAAAGGGAAGATGTTTTGTCTCCGCTTTGGCGTTTGCGGGATTTTCCTCATCAATCGGGCGTAAGTTGAAAGATCTTTTCGGCAATCTGATTTTGCCAACGTTGCAGGAAGGAAAAGGAGAGGCAGACGTCTTGCAGTTCTTTGAGGAGGTTGTTTCGGGTTGGCGGCGGCTTGGTGGTTGCAGGACTCTCCGAATTGTCGGGAAGTTGACGCCACAGCTGGTTGGCTTTTCGAAGCCGGTTTTGGTTTTCCAAGAGAAGGGCGGAGATTTTTTTCGAAGCATCGGAAAGGTCGGCCAACAAAGGGACGGCGTCCAGATGTTGTTTTGCCTTGAGGATGAGAGAGTTTTCTTCGCGGATGGCGCGGAGGGTTTGGTCGGCTTGCTGGAAGAGCGGGCCAAGCTGCGTAAAAAGGGGGATCAAGTGTTCCGGCGCTTCTCGTTTTTGGCGGACGTCTTGGCCGGTTTCGAGTTCTAGAAAGTGTGCCAACCGGTCGGCGTCGTTTTTCAGAGTTTGCCAAGCGCGATTGATAGCGGTCTGATTGCCATCCTTCGGCGGTTGCGCTGTTTTCGGCCGGTTCTTCGTCTTCGTCTTTGCGCCGGCAAAGTTTTCCGAATGCTGGCCGCTGTGAGCGCGTTTTGTCAGCTCCAAGTAACGCTCTTTCAATTGGTCTCCGTCAATCCACGGCGCGCGGGCAAATCCCATGACGGCAAACCAGTTTTCCGGCGGTCGGCTCATTTCCTTTTTAGAAGCCGGGGTTTAAGCGCTGAAACTTTCGCCGCAAGAGCAACTGGTGGCGGCGTTGGGATTATTCACTTTGAACCCGCCGTCCTGAAGGGCTTCGACGAAGTCCAGCTCCGAGCCGGTTACATAAAGGGCGCTTTTGGGATCCACTACAACCCTGATGCCGGCGGACTGTACCAAAATGTCCCGATTGGCGGGTGCGTCTTGCAAGTCCATTTTGTATTGAAGGCCGGAGCAGCCGCCGCCGATGACGGCCACGCGCAACACGCCCCCGGGCCGGCCTTGTTTGTGCAGCAAGGCGCCGACCTTTTTGCCGGCGCGTTGCGTAAGTTGGATAAGGCGCTCGTCTCCAACTCGGAAACCGGCGCTGGTCGAGAGTTTCTTTTTGACTTGGGCAGCGATCATGACAGCGACCAGAACAAAGATAGCGTTGAGAAGAAAAGTTGTCAAACCAGTTTTCTTCCGCCAGCCGACGGCCGCAGGATTGCCCTTTGGTTTCCTTGACATTCTGAGGGACGTCACCTGAAAATCTAGCGGCCGGCGCAATCACTCGGCCCGAAAATCGCAAACCGCTGAGTCGCATGATGAGCATGACCCAAACCTATCTTGAACAAGCCCGGCGTCTGCTGGAGGCAGTGGCCGGGCAAGAAGCGAAAATCCAGCAGGCGGCCGATTGGTTTGCCGCCTCTATTTTGGCGGGACGCATGGTGCATCTATTTGGATCGGGACATAGCCGAATTTTGGTGGAAGAAATGTGGCCCCGCTACGGCTCCTTCCCCGGATTCCATCCAATTGTGGAATTGTCGCTCACATTTCACAACGGCGTCGTGGGCGCCAACGGCCAGCGCCAAGCGATGTTTCTCGAAAACACTCCCGGCCTGGCGGAGCGAATTTTGCGCAACTTTACCCTCAGCAAAGCCGACAGCGCGTTTGTCATTTCCTCCAGCGGTTGCAATATAGTGCCGATCGAAATGGCAGAAGCCTTCCAAAAACAAGAGATCAAAGTCGTCGCCTTAATCAGTCGGCGCCATGCGGAATCTTCGGCCAGCCATCATCCCTCCGGGCGAAAACTTCAGGATTGCGCGAACTTGGTTTTAGACACTGGAGCGCCGGCGGGAGACGCAATGGTTGTGGTTCCCGGACTAGATACCCCCGTATCGCCGGGTTCCACCATTGGCGGATGCTTGATCGTCAACGCGTTGAAAGCAGAAATTGCCCGGCGTTTGGCCGCCTCCAATTCTCCGCCGAAAGTGCTTGCATCCAGCGCATCCGTCGGCGCCGAACGCTCCCAAAAACTTTTTGAAGACGCCTACGACGAACACGCCGCCCGCCTTTCCCGCCTCTATCAATTCAAAACATAAAAAACAAAACATTCTGCCAACCGCTCACCCAGCTGCCGCCCAATACCAAAAACGCACTTCAAATAATGCGTCGCCGCATCGCAATACAGATAAAGAGAGCCGCGAAAATCCAATGAAGATCCAACAACCGGACGCCAACAAAATTAAGATTGACCGCGCCGTTGGTGCGTTGGAAAATGCCTCCACAGGAGTGGAGAAGATGAGCCATTCATCGACAAAGACGCCTTGGTTCCTGCGCTTTGCGCCGAGAGCCATTCGACAATGGCTCAATCAATGGAACTGGCGCCAGAAAACCGCCTTAGTTACGGCTCTGGCAATCACCGCCGGAGGCGTTTTCTACCAAAACCGAGCGCATGCCGCCGCTCTCCTTGGACCCATCCTGGCCGCAAAGCCTGCCGATTTCCTCGTGAAGTTCTTTATTGCATACGCCCTCGGCAAATCGCTCAATTCTGCATTCGCTGCAAAACTCCAGAAAACCGCCGCCGCGACTCCCGACGGAGACCCCCTTTACTCCAACCGAGAGTATTACAAACGAGTTTATTCCTACGACGAATCGGGTGCGGGAACAGAGTTATTCCGCATTGACGCCGATGCCAACGCATTGTTCCACAAAGCCTACGACGCCAGCGGCACCGACACCAAACTCTCCCCTCCACCATCGATCCCGACGACGTCATCGACTACTGCGTGAACCACAACGCCAATCTCCGAAGAGACTTGGAATTAACCTACGCAGTTCTCCATCAATAACCGGACGGCTCATGGGCGCCTTATACAGAAGGAACAGTAAACGACCTGATGAAAGATGGCTTGTAACCTACACCGATACTTACGGAGGCTACGTCACGAAACCCACCGATGAAGAAATTCAGGAAGACTTGGATCAGATGCAAAGAAATTGGAACAGATACAGTTCCAGCAATCGATACAGAAGGCCGGTTACCGTTCGTGCCTTAAAAGAAGGGGCGTGTAGTGGAACGCGTCTACAACACATACCCCTGGGAAAAAGAAGTCAAACTCTGGTCGGACTTCGAACACATCGCTATCCCCGGCAGCAACGACCTTTCTCCTACCGAACTGGAAGAACCCGGCGATCGTTCCACCTACGTCACCAAATTTAGCTACATAGCCCGCGAGGCCGGCTTCATCTACAACATCCGCACCCAACCCCCCGAAAATGAGGAAGAACGCATTGAATATCCTGAACCGAGGTCATGGTGTGACCACGATTTCTTAGGACAAAGCCTTAGCCAAATCCCGTGGAGCAACTTCAAAATTATCGGCACACCTTCATGGACAAGACGCGCCAAACGATTCTTCAAACACAAACAAATCAAAGGCTACTGCACAAAATGCAAGCGCAAACATGGTCGGCGCTCTTTGCCCTCTTCGCATCCATGCAAAAAGGCCGGGTACATAACCACTCTCCACGAGCACCCCGTCTATCAAAACGAGAACGTCAAAAAATCCTCTAACTGGAAAAGAAAGGAGAACCAGCAAAATGAAAAGTCTGTACATCATTGTGGGAGGCATTCTGGTCATGGTTGCCGTTGTCTTCCTTGCTCCCAAAAATAAGACGGCCACCATTGCAGAAGAGAAGACGTCCAGCCAGCTCGATGAAATCGAAGCCATCATCCTCAAGGAATACGGAGATGACTTGACTCCCGAAGAGAAAGAAATCGTGCACGAGGCAATCGCCGAAGAACTTGCCCTAGAAAAAGCCGAAATCAAAAAATACGGGCGAGTCCTTACCGACGAAGAACGCTACCAACTAGAATGGCAGGCCGAAGTGAAAGCGCACCCAAGAGGCCGAATTCTCCAAGATCTACGCCCAGCAAAAAGACTGGATCGATAACTTCCTCTTCCAGCCTAGGTACCACCAAAACCTCGTCTTTAACCCAGAGAACAACAGCGCGCGTTCCCCGGAAAAATTCCAAGCCTACCAAAAGGAATTGGAAAAAAGTGAAGGAAGCGTTTGATCGATGGGAGACGGAATCCGCAAAAGTCTGGGCAAGAACCGATCTGTCCCTTGAAGAGAAACACGCCGAAGAAGAAAGACTCTTCCGCGCCGTGGAACAGTCCGATGAAGCAATCCAGAATCCCGACCCTGAAATCATGGAGCAACGGAGAATGTTTATTAACTACAACAAACTTCAAGGTTTTTACGGCATGAACTGGCGCTATTCTCCGGAGTTTAAACAGGCCTATCGCATCTTTAAAGAAGAAGGACTCGCTGACAATCCCATTCGGCTGGCGCATACCCCATGGTCGGCTTGAAAAACTATTTTGTGGCCAGCCTTCAAGATCCAGACGAACTGCATCAGCATTTCCGAGGCCCCATTGAAGGGAAGAAATGCAATCATCCCTACACCAACCAACAATTCCTAGATCGATGTTTTCATTGGTTGGTGAACACGATCACTTGGGAAGACTACTTAAAGCCCGGCGAGACACTGCCGAGCAAAGCACAAGCAGAGCGGATAGCAAAACGCTTGACAGAAGAAATTCCTGCGGATGGCTTTTTAAGCATGGACGTCGAGTTCGGTTACTGGAAAGGCATCGAGTAAAAGATGCAACTTGGGCAGAGTCTTCTTGCTGAATAGAGATGCTTGATGGTGTGGATAAAGAGAAGAACCGCCTCCAAACAGCGAGCCAAAGCCAAGCCTCCAAAAGCGGGTTTTTGTTCCCAAAAAGCCGAGCGCAAAGCCTGCCTCTGACGCCAAGACTGCAACCGCCCCGCCAAAGAGAGCCAGAAAACCCTCACTTGCTGACTGCCAAGCCAACCTAGACGGCCAGCAAGCCACTGCCTCAACTTACCGAAGAAGAATGGAAAATGCAGGAAGATATGCGCCAACTGGAAGAAGCTGCTGAACAATAGAGCATCCTGCCTGCCAAAGCTCAGAGCAAAATTCTTTGACAACCTGCGCCAGCGAATTTGGATTTGGCCGCGGACAATGTAGCGAGTTTTCGGCGCGGGTTGCCGGGCGTGCAGGAAGAAGATGTAGCGGGATTGCGGAAGTCCGTCTAGTTCGGGGCAAAACCTTTCGTGACGCCATTCTGATTGTTCCAATTGGATCTTTTGCGCATTGAAAAAGGCGAGCCATTGCTTTCGCTCGGCCGGTGAAAGAGAGCGCTTGAGGGGTTGCATGGTTTAAATTTCGATCCCGTGCTTGATGCTGTGCAGATTTTTGAAATCGCCTACGGTGAAATCTTTGGCCAGCGAGACCAGCAACACTTACTTCAAAAGGTTTGTCGAAGGCGCGGAGGTTATCCAGAGTTGCTCCACCGATGCGGCGAATCGTTACCCCGCAATTTCCGGCGTCCACACTTGATTGCGTCAAGCGCGAACGCAATCTCGGTGAATTCCGCCTCGTTGGAAGCGGATTGAAAATTCCGATTGCGCTGTTCCCGCAACCGCGCCGTGCCGGCGCATTGCTTCTTTGTCAATTGACGGAGAAAACTGCGGCTTGAGAAGGAAAAAATAGCCAAGCGCTCTCCCAACGCAATGCCGGCGCGACCAAAAAACGCAGGAAATCAACGAGAAGGTTTCAGCTTTCAACGGTTTGGGAAAGCGGAGGCGGGCGTTTTTTGTCGCTTGTTCACGGGCAGGGAAGCGTTCTCGCCCGCCGCGCTTTTGACTTCTATTGGAACGTCAATCAACAAAGGGCGTTGCGGGCAGTCTGCGCGCCAGCCTCGGCTGGAAACCAAAATGCCCGTCAAGCGGCTGTGTTCTTCCTCGCCAAACTCTTCGGCGAATAGAGTAAGTTCGTAGCCGTTTGGCAAATGGCGGACGATCTGCGGCTTATCCGAGCTAATCTGCCGCCGAAAGCCGAAGAAGCGGATTGTCAGCGGTTTCTTTGCCGTGCCGCCTTTCGAGTCTGCATTGTCCGCCGCCATCCGAAAATGCGGAGAAACGGCGGAGAGTTTGTATTGGTCACCTTTGCGGACGCATTGGATTTTCCAGTCGGGAAACGCTTTTGGCTGTTGGTTTCGCACTTGATCGAACTTGCCGGCCCAAGCCGTATTTTGAGAGGCGGACTTGGTGGTGGGAAGAAGCAATTCCAGTTTTTTGAAGCCCGGATGACATTGCCGTCCGCAACACATCCAACTGGCTTCGGCAATGATTCGCACCGTTTTGCCAAGGGGCAAATCTGACGGAGCGGCGATGTCTGCGAGCAAAAGTACCTCGTTTTGATAGCCCCACACGCGATAGACCGTCATGCGTTGCACCTTCGGCAACGGCCATTGAATGGGGCCGGCTTTGAATCCGGGCGGGAGTTGCCAGCGAATGCTCGTTGGAAGGCCAACGGTTCCCGGATTTTTCCAGTAAGTGTGAAATCCGGGCGCAATCTTTTGGTGAAGCGCCACGGTGAAGTTTTGTCCGGGAACGATGTCGGATTGATCGGAAACAAGCGCGACATCAATGGGAGAGAAACCTGCAGTCCCAGCCTTCACATCCGCCAAAACCGCCAAGAAAGCGCCCGCCAATGCCCTCGCCAAAGCAATTCGTCTCATCTCAATCCAGACTGCTGGATGATTGCTTTTCTCTTTCCTTTTCATTGTATTTGTCGGTCTTTCGGTTTGGAGTAAGTTCGGCGCAATGGCTTTTTGGGGAGCCCGCAAAGTTGTAGTGTTGGGTAAGGATGACGCCGCAATGGATGCAGGTTTGCTGGGTTTGGCCGCGCTTACCGGTAGCGGTGAATTGGGGTTAGTTGAAAGCGTGTCCGTTCGGGTTGACGCATTGCGGTTTCTTGGTGGTTGGGTTCATGTCAATGTTGGTCTTCCATGCATCTAATAAAAGGAGAGAGTTGTCTGTTTGGGTATGTTCACTCTTCGTGGTCTGCGATAGTCATTTGGATATAAGTTTTGACGGCGGCAAAGATTTCTTGGAGAGTCATGCGGTCTTCTTTTTGGCGGATTTTTTGACGGAGGCTTTTGTGAGTTCGAACTCGGTTGGCTCGACTGGCTCTCCTTTGTCGAATTGCTTGACGAATTGGAGCGCATCATCGGGCAGTTTGAAGCGGCTGGTCAGCAGACCTTCTTTGCGGACGTCGGCGACAACCGTTCTTTCTCCGTCGGCAAGGCTATAGTTGTAGCCAACGCCGAGTTCGTCAACGGATCCAGCCGCTTTCTCAAAGGCCGCATTGTCTTTGATGGCCAGCGCAATCGGGCAGGAGGCTGTGTCTTTTGGTTTCCCTTGACGGATATGCTCTTCTGTTACCTGAATTTTCATTGTGCTAGGCGGAGTCCATGGCGGGTCTGGGGGTGGGTTTCCGTTTTGTTTGGGATATTCGGTTTGGGTTTCGTCAAACCGTCCGTTTTGGATTCGGTCGAAGGCTTCGTTGATTTGTTTGGTTTTCTCTTCGGCAAAGCGGCGTCGGCGTTCGTTGTCTTGGTATCGGTCGGGATGCCAAAAGAAAACCATGTCTTTCCATGCTTGTTTGATTTCTTTTGGTGAAGCGGTTTCGTCAACTTCTAGGATTTGAAATGCTTGTTTTTTGTCATCGGTGTTTTCCTTTGCTATGGCAGTGTCAAATTAGATTTCGCCATTTCAAAATATCCCTTACCATGTTGCCGGCCTCCGTTGCTTTTATGGATTGTTTGGCTCGCGAGAAGGAGTTGCGTCGGTTGCGCTTGGTGGAGTGGGGGTGATGATTTGGAGCAGTTCCACTTCAAAAACGAGAGTCGAATTCGGTGGAATGACATTGCCGACGCTTCGATCTTTGTAAGCCAGCTCTGCGGGAAGGAACAACTCCGCTTTGCCTCCGGTGGCGATTAATTGCAAGCCTTCGCCAAAGCCGGGGATCACTTGATTGAGAGAAAAGGTTGCCGGCGTATTTCGGGAGTAAGAGCTGTCAAACTCGGTGCCGTCAATCAACTTGCCGCGGTAGTGAACTTGAACTTTGTCGGTGGCTTTGGGTTTGGGGCCTTTGCCGGGCTGGAGGATGCGGTATTGAAGTCCGGAGTTCGTGGTTTCAACGCCTTCTTTCTTGGCGTTTTCTGTGAGAAAAGCCTTTTGTTTGGCGGCTTCTGCGGCTGTTTTGGCGGCGGCGGCCTTTTCCGAATCGCTCACTTTCTTTTGGAGTGTTTGGAGATCGTATTCTCCGACAATGCGGACGGATTTAATTATGATAGGCTCGACGGGAACCACTTTGCCGCCGGGATATTGGGGATGCTCTTGGGTTTCGACGTTGCGGATTTTGTCCACTATGTCCATTCCTTGGATGACTTTTCCAAAGACGGCATAGCCGGCGTAGCCGGTTTGAGGGTTCGGTTGGTTGAGAGGGGGATTGTCCACAACGTTGATGAAGAATTGAGCAGTGGCGGAATCTGGCTCTGCGGTGCGCGCCATTGAGATGGTTCCTCGCACGTTTTTGAGGCCGTTTTTCCATTCGTTTTTGATGGGCGGGCGCAAGCCCTCGGTTTTTAGATCGATGGTTTTTGTGAAGCCGCCGCCTTGGATCATAAAGTCGGGCATGACGCGGTGAAAGACGGTGCCGTCGTAGAAATTGCTTTGGGCGTATTGGATGAAGTTCAGCGTGGAAATCGGCGCTTTTTCGGCGTCCAACTCCAAAGTGATATCGCCAAGAGTGGTTTTCATTCGCAGTTGCGGTTGGCCGGCGGCGGATGCGGTTTCGGACGAAGACAAAGAGAACGCAAGGCTGAGGCCGAGCGCTCCGGCGAGACGAATTGGGTAGCGGCGCATAAAAGTCATGCGGAAAGATTAAAAGTCCCCGCCGCAATTTCAAGGAAGAAACCCGCTTCTTGCGCCCTCGTTACTGTTCTGGGCTCTTTCCTTCTTTGTTTGCGCGCAATGATTATTCTCGCCGCAATCTCTGGATTCAGTTTCGGGTTGCGGTGGAGTCCCGCTGCTTCTTGTAGAGTTTTGGATTAGGCGGGGGCAATGGCGGCGGTTTCTGCTGAATCGCCAAGGACTGCTCGCAAAATTTTTTTGATGAAAACACGGTCAAAGATTTCGGTCTTCTCTTTGTGTTTCTATCTGCGGCCGGCTTCGCTTCATAGTTGCGGTCAATTTTGCGGATTAGAAGGCGGCAGCGCCTTTTCTTCCTCCAAAAAGACCAACTTGGCGCCCGGCTTTCCGGAGGTTTCGCTGTTCAAACTGTCTATGAGGCTGGCGGGAGGCGTTGTTGGCTCGGCGCTTGGGGCGGCGGCTGACGTTGATTCGGCGGACAAGGCGGAGCGCAAGGCTTCTTCCACCATTTGCGCGCAGTGAATTTTCGTAGGCGGAAGCGGGCCGAGATCGGCGGCAAGTTCGGGGCCGGACAAAGCGGCGGCTTCTTGCGGAGTTTTCCCGCGAATGAGTTCCGTGGCTAGACTCGCCGCCGCAATTGCCGTTTCACAGCCGAAGGATTGAAACGTGGCTTTGTCGATGAGTTTTCGGCCGTTCTCTACTTTGTATTTCAGCCACAGGCGAAGCATGTCGCCGCAACCCGGACTGCCGACGGTGCCAACAGCGTCGGCGTCGGACAACTCGCCCATGTTTTTGGGATTCCGAATGGATTCTTCTACTTGTTTTTGAAAATCGCCGCTTTTCATTGCTGGCTTTAAAAAGCATTGTCTGCCTCCAAACGTCAACTCAAAACTTTGCCGCAAGCCAAACAACGCCGGCCGCAATCGACGGCAAAGACACTCCCCTGCTAAATCGCCCCGCGCAAAATGACCGCGCAATGAGAGAAGGAAAATTTCGGAAATTCAAAGATTGACTCCGTCCTGCGCTTTGGCTAAAAATGAGCTTTTTCAACACATTATTATGAAAACGGAAACTCATTACTCGATTCGGTCTGTTGTGGTCGCAAGCCTGTTAGCCTGTTTTGCGGGGGGGGGGCTGTGCGACAATTACGAAAGATGACAGCCAGCCCGTAGCCTTCAGCTCCGAACCCCAAGGAGCCGTTGTCAGCGTCAACAACATCCCTCGCGGCACTACGCCAACCACTATCATGATCAAGAGAAGTAGCAAAAGGCAGATGGTTCGTTACGAAATGGAAGGCTATCGAACCGAAACCTTTCGATTGGGCAAATCCGTTTCTGGGATGACCTTTGGCAACATTATTTTTGGCGGATTGATTGGCGCCGGAGTGGATATTGCCAGCGGCAAAGCCACCAATTACGAAGACAGCGTTCACGTCCAAATGATCCCGCTGGATTCCACGAAAACGACTCCCGCCAAAAAAGAGAAAGAAGAAACGAAAACAACAGGCAACAACTGACAAAACGAATCTTTTACAAAAATTTGACCAAGCGGAGTAGTCGAGCGTAGAGAAGTAATAAAAGAGGCTGTTTAGCGGCCGCCGCGGGATTGATTGCAAAATCTATGCACCAGCCTGGCGTTGTCGGGAATGGTCGCTCCGCCTCGCCAGTAATGTTTATCGTGGTCTAGCGCGGCATCGTCCAACATTCTGATTTCCTGCCTGCAAAGAGAGCAAGTCTTATCCTGCTCAAACATTTCCTTTTTCAGTTGTTTGGAAAAAGTTCGGCGCCCGTCATTCGGCGGAACATCTTGCATCACTTCCGCCAATCGCCTTTGCCAAGTTTCAAAAACATAGGCAACTCTCGCATAGGATCCAGTTGCTCGTCGCACACGATCAACCCAATCCTTATCTGTAGAAGTCAAATCAAGATATTCCTCATAAATACGGTCGGCAGCTCTGGTGATTTGCCCCAGATCATATTTGGCAAATGATGTCATCACACACTGGAAGATCGGCGCATTGATTCGATTCGACCATTCACCATGAGATGTTGATTTTCCGGGATCATACCTACCTTTCTACCTTTTAGTTTTTTGGATCGTGTTCCCTTTTTAATCGAAATCCATACTCGCCAAAAACTGTTTTTGAAGCTCTCATACAATGCTCAAACTTCCGCCGATATTCCTGAATCTTTTCGGACTTCGGGTTTTGGAAGGTTTCCATGAACCCGTTTAGGAACTTTTTTGGAGGTTCTTCGCATTTGAGATAAGTTCTTTCGTAAAAGGCGAGAAAACGCAGAATCAATGCCCGATCCAGCATGCGTTTGACATTTGCGTCTGTCAAGTGAACACAAGATTTGAAGCTTTCACTGGCAGCCAATTCTTTGATCAGGTGATTTAGCTTTCCTCGATAAAGACAGTTACGGATTTCCATTTCATTGAGTTTCGTGCCGCCAGTGTTCAGACGTTCGAATACGATGAAGTAGATGTTGGGATTTGTGTGGCTGGAGAGTTCGAAGGTTCTCAGTGGGGCGTTTTCCAGTCTACGTTGCAACGGTTTGTCCAAGTCTTTGAATTTTTTGCCTGTTTGATCTTTCAGCTGGTCGAGAGAAGTAAGCGCGTATTTGTTGTCAAAAAAGTTAAAAACACTGGTGAGCCTTTGGAGTCCGTCAATCACTTCGTATTTGTCTTCTTTCGTTTTCGCCAAGTAAATGACCGGCACCGGAATTTCGAGCAGAAAAGATTCAATCAATTTAGACGATTGTTTTCTGTTCCATATAAAGTTGCGTTGCCATTCCGGATCCAGAGTTAGATCGCCGGCATCGTGCCAACGTTTCAAGTCAAAAAGGCTACGATCTCTTTCGTCCAAGCGAACGTTACTCTGGTCGGAAATAGGAACGATGGATTCTCCTTCTTCGTCCAGCCCTTCTATTTCCGAGCTGTTGACTTCCTCGTTATCGGCTTTCCAGCGAGGCTCCGTCTGTTCCTTAGTTTCTTCGTGGTTCGGCATGATACTGTGTTTTTCTCCTGCGTTTTCCATAGTCTCCATATTTTAATGTGTTGCTAGATTCAACATCTGGTTCTGCGCTTTGTCAAGGCGTTCGATGGTTCAAAAGTGGGATTGGTTGGTTATTTAGCGCGTTTGGCGCGGCGGGCGGGGTCGATTACTTGGTCGGCGTTGTCGATGTATTTTTCCAAAGGTTCGTCGGGGATGGGGTTGAATTCGGTTTGGTTGGCTTCCTCGCGGGTAAGCTGTTCAAGCTCTTCGGGCTGGTTGACCACGTAGGGGGTTAGGAAGATGAGCAGTTCGGTTTTGGTGTCTTCCTTAATTTTGCGTCGGAAGGCCCAGCCGAGGAGGGGGATGTCGCCCAGCAGAGGCACTTTGCGGATGGTTTCTCTTTTGTTGCGTTCCATGAGGCCGCCGATGACCACGGTTTGACCGTCGCCGGTGACCACCACGGTTTCGGCGGAACGTTTGGCATAAACGGGATAGTCTATGTTGTTAATGGGGATGGTTTCGTCTGAGATGGTGGAAATCTCAGGGGCGACGATCATTTCCACAAGGCCGTCGGAAGTGATGAAGGGAGTGACGCGCAGGATGATGCCGATGTCTTCGTATTCGACGGGGAAGGTTTGTTGTCCGGTGTTGCTGATTGTTGGGTTGCGGATGAAGGGGACTTCTTGGCCGACGGTGATGATGGCTTCCTGATTGTTGCGGGCAAGGATGGAAGGACGGGAGAGGACTTCGAAGTTGCCTGCTTCGGCAAGGGCGCGGGCGGTGACGGAGAAGTCGGAGTCGAGGAGTTGGAAGCCTCCTTGGGATCGGAGTGTAGCGCTGAAGAGAGATCCATAGTTGCTTTGGAGTTCTCCATCCCGTGTTTCCTGTGTGTAGCCAAGTGAGCCTTCGATGCCGATGTCTAGTTCATCGCGATGGGTGACTTCCACGAAGACAACTTTGATCAGCACTTGCGGCTTGGGACGGTCGAGTTGTTTGATGACTTGGTCGATGTGAACGTTAGTTTCTTCGTCGGTGATGATGATGAGGGAGCGCGTTTCGGGGTCAATCTCGATGAGGGCGTCGCCGAGCATGGTGTTGTTGAAATACTGGCGCGCGCCTTCGGTTGTGGTGTTGCCTCCGAAACCGCCAAAGCCTTGCCCAAGGGCATTTGGCCAAGCGAGAAGGAGAGCGGCGCAGACCAGCGCCGGGCAAAGTGTTTCTCTGTGTGTTGGAAGAAATTTGCGGAAATATCGCATAGTATTGAAATGGTTGCGGGTTTATTGGCCGGCGGCGCCGCGAATGGGTTGGGTATTGACGGTTCGGTTGTTGAGGGGGTTGTTTCGTTGGTTGTTTTGTCGGGTGATAGATCGGGAAACGCCGTTGAGACGGTCTTCGAACATTCCGCGCAGGATTTCGGCGACGTTGTCGGCGTCGGCGTGTTCCAAGGAATAAACATAGACCTTTTGTTTCTTGGAATTGTCTTTGTCCAGTTGGAGAATCATTTTTCCAATTTGGCTCATCAACTCGCCGGAAGCGCTGACGATGACGGAGTTGGTTCGCGGGTCGGCCACGGCCACGACGGTGTTTTGTTGTTGCAGGCGTTGGTTTTGGTCTTGTTCTCTGCTTCTGCGCTCGCCGCCTTCTCGGCCAAAAAATCCTCCGCGGCCAAAGCGGAAGCCGGCCCGATTTTCTTCATCTTGGTCGTCGAATAGATCGGTCAAAACTTGGGCGGTTTCGACAGCGTCGGCGTGTTGCAGTTGGAAGACTTCGATCTCGGTGATGGCGTCGATGTTGCGGTCAATCTGCTTTACGACTTCTTCGATGATGGGCATGGTCTCCTCTGGCGCGGCGACAACTAAGGAGTTGGTGCGCTCGTCAGCTTCGGCTACAACATGGGAGACTGCTTGCCGTGCTTCGCTGAGGCCGGAAGAGCCGGAAGACCTGGATCGTCCGTCGCCGTCTCCTCTGCCGAAGCGCCGAAGAAACTCTTCCCGCCGCGCATCTCGCTCTCGGTCGCGGCTGGAAACCGGCGGTTCAAAGATATCCTCGATGACTTCCTCCAGTTCCGTTGCGTCGGCGAATTCGAGCGGGAAGACTCGAATCGTGGAGATGCCGGAGATGGAGGTATCCAGCGCGGTGATGATTCTGGCGATGCGTTGGATGCTGGCTTGGCGGTCGGTGAGGACGAGGGCGTTGCTGCTTTCGTTTGCGGTGAGTGTGGCTTCTTCTACGAGCAGCGGTTCCAGGTCTTGGATCAACTGCATGGCGTTGGCGTAACGCACGGGAATGATTTGCGTGACCATCTGATCGGTGGCGGGAATCTCTTCGGGGTTGGATCCTTTTTTGACGGGAAGCGTATGCTTGCGGGCGTCGCTTTGCTCGACGATTTTGAGGATGCGTCCGTTTCGAACGGCGGCGTAGCCTTTGCCGGCGAGGATTGTGTCCAGCAAGTGGACAGCGTCCTCGCTTGTGATTGGTTGGTTGCTCCAGGCGTTGATGTCGCCGGAAACTTCGGTTTCAAGGACGATGATGAAGCCGGCGGCCTCGCTCAGGTAGTCGAGGACGGTCTCGATGGGAACGCCTCGAAAGTTGAATTTTAGAGTAGGCGTTTTAGCGGTTTCACCTTGGAGGAGAGGCGGTTGCGCTGCGGTGAGTCCGAACCATGCCGCCAAAATGCAGGCGGCTCCGAATGGGAAATACGACGTCGTTTTCATTTTTATTTACTTAGCTCTTGTTGTCTGCGTTGGATCATCTGTTGTAAAATATCGGCTTTGTCGCCCGTGAGGGCGTCCGGTTTTTCCTGTTCCTTGGGTTGCTCGTTGGATCGTTCCAATTTGCCGGGGTCAGAAGCTCGCCAACGGCCGTCGGCGTTCTGATTAAGTTTCCATTCTGTTTCGCCTTGCCGGCTCATTTCCATTCCGATGGAGAGTTCGAAGGAATCTTCTCCTTTGGAAAGCGTCACGGTTTTGTTGCGGATGGAAACGACGGTGTGGCCGGCGATGTTTTGGCCGACTTGGATCACGGATCGGAATGCCGGCTCCGTTCCGGTAAAGAAGGCAAAGGCTTGGCCTTCGTTGTGCATGGTGCCGACGAGGGCGAAGCGGTCGACGGGAATGGATCGTTGTTGGTTGCGCTCTTGTTCGGCGTCGAGGCGGGCGCGGTCTTGGCGATGGGCGTTGAAGACGTTGTTGTTCAAAATCGGGGCGAAGGCCTCAAAGCGAAGGCCGTCGCGAGCCGAATCAATCTTTTTCGTCTCGCCTTCTCCGGAGGCGAGCGCGAAGAACAGCGGAGCGTTCGCCAAAAGGAAAACGAGAACGACCGCGGTTTTGAATGGCGTATTGCGTCGGGAAGTTTTCATTGTTGATTTTCCTCAATCCATTGGAATCCGCTAAACTGAAGAGAGAGTTTGAGTTGTTCGCCCTTGTCGTCGGAAGAACGGATTGTGAACTCTTCGATGTAAAGAGGCAAGGGGTCTGTTTCTAGCTCGTAGAGAAAGCGAAAGACGGATTCCAAACTGCCGTCGGCGTCAGCCTGGCAATTATACGTTCGATAGAGTTCCTCGCGTGAGTTCTCCTGCGGCTGAATTCGGGAAAGGGTAACGCCGCTTTCGTTGATCCAGCGATGAGTGGCCTGCTCCACTATCCCTTCGGCGGTGGAATCGTTTTGAGGCAGGGCGCTTTGTCGCATGTCTTCCCAACGATTGACGAGGGCTTCTTCGCGTTCAAGGAGGCTTTGCCCCCGCGCGATGGATTGTCGCAGCGTCTGGATTTTCTCCGATCGCTCCGTCCACAGCTTGCCGAGGGGGCGGACAATCCATTGGTCGGCCAGCAGGATGCCGACGGCGACCAAGGCGAGAAAGACAAGCAGCTGTTTGCGGTTTTGCGGGTTCATGGGCGTTGTGGAGGATCCCAAACGAATTTGAAGTCGAATTGCTTGGCGGTGATGCTTTGCGTAGCGAGCTCGCGAATATTGTCCGCGGCGCGCAGCCGGCTGATCAACTCAAGGCGGTCTTGGTTGCCTCGCGCCGAGCCGGCGCAGCGGACTTGGCGGTTTCCTTTGATTTTGATGGATTCGAGCCAAACGAAGCCTTCTTTTGGGAACGTCTCGGCAAGTTGACGGATAATTTGCAGGCTTGGCGCCGAATTATCGTACCAAAGCCGAAATTGCCGAATTTTATTCTGCTTAGTTTCCAAAGTCTTTACTTTCTCTGCCATGCCGTTCCATTCGCGCTCTAGGGCGTGAAGCCGCCAACCTTGAATGTAAAAGACGGCGGCGACGAGGAAGACAACCGTTCCCACGCTGCCGCCGATCCAGACGTTGCGTTGAGAAGAGGCTTTTTCGGCGAAAATACGAAACGGTCCCCGTTTTGGCGGAAGAAACTCCAGAGAGCATGATTGATTGGTAAGCCGCGCTTTCACTGCGGCTTCCAGCGCGGAATGTCGTCCCTCGCGGAACGCCGTTTGAAATCCCATGCCCGCTAATCCTCGCTCCAAAGATTGTCTCCAGGCTGAGGAAGGCTCGGCCGAATGGCAAATGGCTGCGGCGAGATTTTGGCGGAGATTGCCGGGCAACTGCCCCAGAGTAATGCGGATCTCACGACAGAGCGAACTGCAATCCTGCGCTACGCCGTCTTTTGCGAAGTTTGACACTCCCTCCAAAGATCGGATGACCGCGAATCCTTCGCCGCATCGGACGTTCAAATCGACGTGATCGGGCTGAACGTCCAGCACAAGTTGCGGATTGTCCCCAGCGGCTGCGGCGGCCAGCCCCAAGACAAGACTGACGGGGCGAAGGCGGGCGTGCTGCAAAACCTGTTGAATTTGTTCGATTCGATTCTTCGGGATGGCGGCCAGAGTCGCATGGCGGGATTGATCCGGGGCGCGATAGACTGCCGAGGCGAGTTGCATGTCTTCGATTCCAAAGGGAAATTCGCTTTCGGCCTGCAGTTCCAAGAAGCTTTGAAGATCACCGTCCGATAGGTCGGGAATCTCGACGGAGATGGTCATAGCGATGTTCAAAGGAAGGCAAAGCAAACAGCGATTTTCCCGAATTTCTTTTTGATCCAAAAAGGCCTGAATTTCTTGGCCGGCCAGCTCGGGATCATCCGTCCACGGGGATGAGGAAAGCTCGACGGTTGCATGGGAAGAAAAGCGAACGGCGCCGTTGATTCGCTTGGCGACTGCGGCAGTTAACCGGTTCCCGCGGATCGCCAGTCCGAGCAGTGATTGAATGGGTTTTGGTTTGAGCGGATTCAAAATTTTTGCCTTGGATTTTGTTTTTGTTGCGCCAACTGGAGACGAGTTTGTTCGCCGAGACTCCATCCGGCTCTGGGCAAATCTCGGCGGGAAACGATTCGGACACCTTCGTTGGCGTCGATTACAAATTGCGTCCGGCGATAGCCTTTGCCGCCGCGTCCCACGGCGGCGACGTCGACAAGGTATTGAGCGGTTGTTCCGGTGAGGTGGGGGCCGGCTTCTTCAAGAGCTTCTTCGCCAAGAATTTCGAGAACCCAAGTTGCGGTTGCGGTTCCCGGCGGGTTGGACTGCCGTTGAGCGACAATTTCGGCGGCTTTTTCGGGTCCGATTCCGGGAATGCAGGCAAGGACAGCTTCGCTGGCGGTGTTGACGTTGACAAAGGCCTCCGGCTCGTCTTCCGCATTGACGAGGAGCCGGCTCTCGATTTGGGCGAATTCTTCGCTGGTCATTCCGGATGCTTGAAAGTATTCGAGCACGCTCCGATAGTTGTCGTTGTTTCCGGGCGTCTGAATTTCGGAGGCTCGCTCTTCGCCGAAGGTTTCTTCTAACAGCGCGTCCAGCAGGTCGTCTTCGTCGTTGTTTAGGTCAATGGCCGGAGAGGTCGTTGCCTCCGCGCTCGCCGAGGTTGAGGCTTCTGGGTTGCCTCCGGGTTTTTCCGTGTGAACGGTTATGTATTCAAAAATGCCCGCGTCCAAACGGCCGTCTTGATTGTCGGGGGGCCAAGAGGCGTCGCCGTCGTTTTCGTTGGGATCCAAGACGCCGTTTTGATTGATGTCTTCGCCGTGGAGGAGTGACAGCTCCGCTCCAATCAGCAGACGGAGTTCTTCGGCCGATTCAAAAGGGGCGTTCTTGGCTTGGTAAGGAGGGTTGCGTAGCAGGTAGGCGATGGATTCAGCGCCGTTTTCGCCGGGTTCTTCATCTTCGTCTCGCCAATCGATGATGGAGCCGGCCAGCTGCGGCGTCATGTAAGGGAGCGCTTCCAGCATTTCCCGCGTGGCGGTGTTGAGGTTCAGTTTGGCGGCTTCGTCCTGAAGTCCGAAGAAGGGAGTCTTCAAATTGGAAGATTGGTTGGCGCGCCCGACGAACCAAAATTGAGCCTCGCCCACGGCAACGGGGCCTGCTTGGTAGGTTTCGAAGGCGGGAAGAGCGCCGGGCGTTTCCATGTTTCGGATCAGATGAATAGCGTAGCGAAGCCCGGCCTCGATGGCTTGTTCGGCCTGCCATCCGGCAGTCCGGTTTTCCGCAGCTCGAAATTCGAGCATTGCCGAGTGTCCGAAGAGCAGGGCGACGGTCACAAGTCCCAAAGCGATCCACAGGACGATGATGAGAACCGAGCCTTGTTTCCGGGTGCGAAGCGATGGAGAACGCGGGTTCATTCTTGGTCTCTCCCGCCGTTGTTGTTTTCATCTGGCGCCCGTCCGCCATTGCCGCTTTGTCCGCCGGCGTTTTGATTGTTATCGCTTCCCGCGTCGGCGTCTTCGCTCTCTGTTGATTCCATCTCTTCGTCTGCTGTTCTTGGCTCGGCCAGAATGGACACGATCTGCGTCAGCGAAGGAGGCAGAGAGTTGTCGCTTTGGTTTGTGGGCGCAAATTCAAGATAAATTTGGACTGCCTTGGGCAGGGCGGGGGTTTGGAGTTCGGAGTCCCAGGAAGTCATCCAAGTTTCGCCGTCGAAGAAGGAGAGTTGGAAGGCGCTGACGCCGGAGACGAGTCGCTGTTCCACTGGCAGCTGATAGGTGGGAGCGAGGAGGTTGCGAGTGACGGCTCGAACAAGTTCCAAACGGCTTTGATTTTCAAGAGTCCCGTTTGCCGGAGCCAGATAGTATTCAATTTGTTGCACATCCGGCCAAGGTGCGGATTGGTCCGTCGTTCCGGTCTTGGCGAAGAATTGGATTTGATCGGCCAAAACGCCGAGACCTCGGCTGGGTTCGCACTGGAAACGGTCGGCGCGGAAACCTTCGCTGTAAAACGCGGCGCGAAGGTCGCGTTTGAGGAGTTCCAGCGATTGAAGACGCGGCAGGCTTTCTTTCTGTTTTTCGTCCGCCCGTTCGCGGAGCTTCAGAGAGCCGTAGAAGACTGCGTTGACGGCGGCCAGGACGATTGCAAAGGCCAAGGCGGCAAACAGCACCTCAATCAAGGTAAACCCCGGAGAAGAGCGAGCAGAGGACTGTGGCCGAGCGGTTTTCATGTCTCTGGTTCTTCCGTCAACGTGCCGGTTCGCACCCAGTGTTGTCGCCCTTGAACAGTGAAGAGCACCTGAACTTCCAAATAGATCATCGAGTCGATTTCCCAGTTTTGCCGATGAAGCCGCCACTCGTATGCTTGATGAATGCCCGGAAACTTGCCGGAAGCCGCCGCGTTTTGCCAAGAGCCGGTCAGAACGAGTTCGGTGAGGTAGCTGTCGGCCAATTGCGCGGCAACGGTTTTGCGTTCGGCGGTCACTGCGGCGCGGTTGGCCAGAGCAACCGCGTGGACGGCCGCCGGAATGACGATGGCCATAAAGAGCATGGCCGCCAGCACTTCCGCAAAAGTGAAACCGGATGTCCGCCGTTCAGGGGCGCGACGGGAGCGCGTGGTTGAGTTGTGGGTCGCGAACTTCAAAATTTAATCGGTTGTCGGATTGAGCAATGAAAACTTCGCCTTCGCGTCGATCCCGGATTCGGATGGAAGAAAGACTGGTTTCTGAGATTGAGCCATCGGGCAGAAAGTAAATCGAAGGAGTGCGGGCTTTGTCGGCTTGAGGCAGCGAAGCGGTTTCCACCTCCAGTTCCAGATTGTCGCGGAGGCGATAGTGGAAGGCGTTGTGCCGGTTGGTGGGGTAGCCGGTTTCCGGGCGCAATCCGTATTCGCCGAGTTTGGGTTCGATCCACAACACCATCGGCACCCCTTCGTTGACGGCCTGGTTGCCGCCGTATTGAGTCAAGGCGAGGAATCGCCGTGTTTCTTCCTGCAACGACCGACCGCCGAAGAAACGAGACAACGATGGAGCGGCAATTGCAAGGATGGCCGCCAAGAGCCCAAGCACCAAGATCAATTCCATCAAGGTGAACCCGCGGCTATTTCGACGACTGCCAATTAACAATGTCATCATCTCCTCCTGCTCGTCCGTCGGGACCGAACGAACTCAAATCGTAACCGTTGACGTTGCGGCGGCCGGGATATTCGTAAAGATAGTGGTTGCCCCAGGGGTCTTTGGGCACGCCGCGCTTGATGTAAGGGCCTTTCCAACGGGGAGTATTGTTCGGCTGCTCGACCAAAGCTTCCAAATCGCCGCTTTTGGGAAAATACCCATTATCCATTTCGAACAGGTCAAGCGCGGTTTCCAATGTGGATATCCCGGTTTCCGCCGCCGCGACTCTGGCTTGTTTTGACCGGCCGGCAAACCGCGGCACGACCACGGCGGCCAAGACGGCCAGGATCACCAGAACCAAAAGCATTTCCACCAAAGTAAACCCTTCCCGCTGCTGGGAATCTTGTCGGGACAAATGAATTCCGTTTATCTTCATTTTCTCTGTTTTGTTGTCACTTTATGTAGTCTTGAATTGTGAAAATCGGCATGACCATGCCGACGAAAATCGCGCCGATGAACCCGGCAATCGCAAACAACATGGCGGGCTCCAAAAGCGCCACCGCCGTCTTGAGACGCTGATCCAACTCTTTTTCGGTAACTTCCGCCAATCGGATGAGTTCTTTATCCAGCCGCCCGCTTTCTTCGGCCACTGAAATCATCTCGATGACGGAGCCCGGGAATAAGTTGCCGCAGCCGCGCAAACTGTTCGCCAATCGGTCGCCTTTCTGCACGCGCTCAATGCTCAAACCGGCGGCATCGACCAAAATTTGATTGCCGATTGACTTGCGGGCGACGTTCAAACCATTCACTAGCGGCACGCCGGAGGCGATGAGCGTCCCCAGCATACGACAGAAACGCGCCATGGCAAAACGGGCGTTCAGCGGGCCGAGAACGGGAGCCTGCAACAGCCAGCCTTCCCAAAGGCGTCGCCCTTTTTCCGTTGCCAGCTGCTGCCTCCCCAAGTAAATCGCAAAGAAAAGTCCGATGCCTAGAAAAATGCCGTAGTTCTGAACAAAGTCGCTACTTCCCACGATGGCGCGAGTGAGCAAAGGCAGAGCGGCGCCAAAGCCCTCGAAGATAGTGGTAAACCGAGGAATAAAGAACACCAGAAGAAAAATCAGCACCGCGATCGCCAGCACCGCGAGTACGATTGGGTAAACAGCCGCCGAAAAGACTTTGGCCCGCAGCTCCTTATCTCGAGATTGGAAGTCCGCAATTTGCGCCAACACAAGATCGAGAAATCCCCCCGTCTCTCCTGCTTGAACCATGGCGATGTACACTCGGGGAAACGTCTCCGGCGACTTTGCCATCGCGTCCGCCAAAGTCATGCCGTCCACCACGAGGTCATGCACTTCTTTCCATTTGGCGCCGGCGGTCGGAGTCTCGGCTTCGCGCTGGAGAATCACTAGCGCCCGGCTTAGGGGAACGCCGGCGGACAATAGGCTGGACAGAAGCCGGGTAAAGTTTTCAAGCAGGGCGAAGGAAATTCGGTTTGATTTCCAGGGCGGCCAAAACCCGGACTGCGCCGCTGAGGAACTTGCTTCGGCAATTTTGACCGCTTTCAGTCCCAGGTTTTGGATCTGACGCAAGGCTTCGGAGCGTCCGCCGGCTTCCAGCGATCCCCGGATCATGGAACCGTCGGCTTGGATTGCTTTGTAGTTAAAGGAGGCCATCGCGCTTCAACCGTTGCCAAGGCTTGCTTGCTCGTCCTTGGTGACGCGCATCACTTCGTCCGGCGTCGTGGTTCCTTGTTGCGCCAAGCGCCAGCCATCTTCGCTCAACGTCCCCATGCCGTCTTGCCGCGCCTGCTTGCGGACTTCGCCGTGGGAACAACGTCGCAAGGCCATTTCCCGAATGGTCGGCGTCATGTCCATCATTTCAAAAATGGCATGCCGTCCGTGATAGCCCGTTTGCCGACAGGCTTCGCAACCAACGGCTCGAAAGATCAGGGCGCCGGCTTCAAGGCCCATCTCCCGGCAGAGCGCCTGAGTGCGGGCGGAAGCGTCCGGGCGCTTGCATTGCGGGCAAAGAACGCGGACGAGCCGTTGGGCGAGAACGGCTTCCACAGAAGAAGCCGTGAGATAGGGTTCGACGCCCATGTCAATAAGCCGCGAAATGGCGCCGGGAGCGTCGTTGGTGTGCAGAGTGGAGAACACCAAGTGACCGGTGAGCGATGCTTGCACGGCGATCTGCGCGGTTTCTTTGTCTCGAATTTCCCCGATCAGCAACACGTCCGGATCGTGCCGAAGGATGGAACGCAGACCACGGGCAAAGGTAAGCCCCGCTTTCTCAGAAACCTGAATCTGGTTGATGCCGCGGATTTGATATTCGATGGGGTCTTCGATGGTAATAATCTTCCGCTCCATGTCGTTAATTTCGTTCAATGCGGCGTAGAGAGTAGTCGTCTTGCCGCTGCCGGTCGGTCCTGTAACTAGAACAATGCCGTGTGGAAGACCGAGCACGCGCTGAAAAAGATTCGCCTCTCTGGCCGCCATGCCGAGACGGGACAGGCCGATGATGGAGCCGTCTTGCCGTAGAAGGCGCATTACTACCGCTTCTCCATGCAACATGGGAATGACGGATACGCGGACGTCCACCTCCGAATTGCTCACTCGAATTTTGATGCGGCCGTCTTGGGGGACGCGTTTTTCGGCAATGTTGAGATGGCTCAAAATTTTGACGCGGGAAACGATGGCCGGCTGGAAGCGCTTGATTTCCGCCGGAACGGGAACTTCTTGGAGGACGCCGTCAATGCGATAGCGGATTTGGAGTTCGTTCTCGAAAGGTTCCAAGTGAATGTCAGTGGCGCGAAGACTAATCGCATCGCCGAGCACTTGGTTGACAAATCGGATGATGGAGGCGTCGGCCGCCGCGCCGTCCAAATCCGCAGCCTCCCCGGCGCCGTCGTCCACTACTTGAAAGGTTTCGTTTTCCTTGAGTGTATCGATGGTGTCCGCGCCGACGCCGAGACGCTTTTTAATCTCTTTCCGAATGCTCTCCGAAGGCGCCAGAACCGGCGCGAGATTGAGGCCGGTCATCACTTTTAACGCGTCCAATCCGCGAGTGGCGAAAAGGCGGCTGGTGGCCACTTCGACGGCGCCGTTGACTTGGCGCAACGGAAGCAATTCTTCTTTGAGCAGAACCCTCGCCGGAAACCGGGAGAGCAATTCCCGGTCTGGTTCAATGGATTCCAAGTCTGTGAACTCTACCCCGTATTCGCCGGCCAGCCACTGCAAAACAGAAGCCTCGCTTTCCAGCAGGCGGGCTTTGCCGTTGGCGGCCGTTTTTTTCAGACCGTCGGCGTCCGAGGAGGAAAGATGCCCAGCCTCCACCATCTGTTGCAACAGATCGCTCATCGAAGATAGAGATTGAAAACGGTTGGCCGGAGCCGAAGGCTTGCCGGCTTATTCCCGTGGATGCCTTTAATCCAGCAGACCCCAAAGAACCAACGTGGCTTCTTGTTTCAAGGTCACCACTTCCCGCAGCTCTTCGCGGGCTTTTTTAAGCTCGGCGGCGCGCTTTTTTTGAACAGCGCGATAGGATGCCAGTTCTTTTTTGATCTTGTCGGCGTCGCCGGATTCAACGGCTTCACGCAGGCTGTCCGTGTTGGAACCGGAATCGCTGTCTCCGCGGGACCGTCGCCCCTCACGGCCTCTTCGATCGCCATCGTTGTCGCCGCCGCGTCCACCGCGCCCGCCGCCAAAAGCACCGAAAATACCCCGACCAGCAGCTCTCCGCATAGCGGATTGTTTTTCCGTGATTTTTGTGATCATCGGCTTCAAAACGCTCCATTCTTCGACGGAAGCGCCCAAATTTTCACGGAGCCGCTCCAGTATCCGCTCCATGAATTGGTTGCGGTCAAATCTGTTGCGCTGTTCCTGCTGTGCCTGAACAGAAGCGCCGCCAAAGGCAACGCAAGCCAGGATCGTCAAAACTCCAAGTTTCGTTATTGTCTTCATTGTGTGATAGGAATCGATTTTTGTAAGGTGTTAAACAGTTTGCGGCAACCGGCTGCGTCTCGCAAAAACCCGCAGAATTTCCGCCCGTTGGCTTGTGGAAAGACCTGAGAATCGTTTGCGTCGCCAGCTGTTTCCATTGTGCATCGCCGTGTTGCCCACTGAAAAAGAAAGACGAGCTTGCGGAGCGGAAAGTTACAAAGAACTTGCCGTTGGCTTCCAACCTTCGGCAGTTCGCGTCGTTGCCAATATTTGGCGGTTGAATCTTGTGGAGAACATCGTTAGCCTGCGTCTTTTGCCGTTTCTGTCGGTCTTTTGAAAGCCAGTTTAGCTCAGTGGCAGAGCAACGGTTTTGTAAACCGTCGGTCGTCGGTTCGAATCCGACAACTGGCTCCATTTTCCATCTTCTCGTTGACGGCGATCGCGAATCCAAACCGGGATTTCTGATTTCGGACAATCCTTTAAATTTAGATTTTGGTAATGAAGCGAGCCGCAAAAAAGACCGGGCAAATGCCCGGCCTGGCGCAAGAGTTATTTTAGCAGTCGGTTATTACTCCGCGATGTAGAACATTTGTTCCTGATCCGGCGTCACGCTGAAGGGCGAGGACGCTCCCTCAACCTCGACAAAGGGGCCGTTGACCGTGGCGGCGCTTTTGAGCGTGCCCTCGTATTCGATGTGGACGACGACGCGGTCGTCGCCGAAGGCAACCAGAGCAATCGAATTAATCCCAACAGCTATTGGCGGCGGCAGCGTTCCCGGATCCACCGGCACTTCCATCAAACCGGCTTCGTAATGCGCTTTGATTTGTTCCGCCGTCAGCGCTTTGTTGTAAAGCGCGAATTCATCCAGCCAGCCGTCGTAGTAAAATAAATGATCGGAAGAGTTGAATATCGCCGCCGTTGATGCGTTGACGATCAAGTCATGAAACGACACTTCATTGTTTCGGCGGCCAATGCCGATTCCGTCGGTATGGTTTCGGAGTTGGTTGGCGCCGGTTGCTTCCCCGAACTTCTCGCCGTTTAGATAGCCGGTGATGCCGCCGTCAAAGTTGCCCTCCCCGATGTCTTCCTCAAACACCAGAGCGACGTGATAGATTGTGTCTTTCTCGATTTCAGTGCTGATAGCGACGGCTTCCTGATCAATCCCTACGCCGACATCTTCGTTATAGGGCGCTGTGCCGCCCCAAGAGACTTCGGCGCGGTTGAGAACATTGAACCAAAGCAGGGCTCGCGTTGGGTTTGTATCGTCTTCTATGCCTTCGAGGTAGACGTTCATGCCGCGCGTGGCGCCGCCCTGCTCGTAGATGACCTGCCTTTGGGAAATGTCAAAATCCGGATGCGCCAAGTCCGAATTGGGCAGGTTGCGGGCTTTGAACCAAAACTCAATGGTCTTCTGCGGCCAGCCGGGGTTACCGCCGAGGCTGTTGATGTCCGCATGGTTGGGAATGGAAATCCAATGTTGCTTCTCCGCTTCAAACAACACCGAAGAAGTAGGATCGCCCAAAACCAATCGCTCGGCGCCAAGTCCGGGATTGTTTTGGTAGGTTCCCGTGTGAAACTCGCTGATTTCGTTGATCGCTCGGGTGGCGCCGGATTCGGTTTCTCCCAACCGCCAGTAAGCGAAGGCGTCGTCTCCTACGACGACGGTTTGACCTTCGGGAGTGAAGAACTCATGCCGAAAAGTGCGCGTGACCACCGGCTCGCTTGATTCATTGTAAGTAAGAACGGCGAAGTGATTGCCGCCGGGAAAAATTCCTTCCGGATTCACATAACGGACGGTGCTGACACCGCCGGACTTAGTGACTTCCGGGTCAACCGCCGCGCTGTTGAGAGTAAGTCCGACGGAGCCTTCCACCACGATGACTTCGGCGTCATTGATTGTGTATTCAATGGAATCCGTCGCTGCGGTTCCCGTCGGCGAGACCGAGCTGATGAAAGGCCGCTCGGTGGCAGATCGATAGGCTTTGATAGCGTTGGGGTTGTCGCGGTCGTTGATAAGAATTCTATTGCCGTTTTCCAGAATGGAGAAGAACTCGACGCTCGCGCCGCCGCCGCCTTCCCACCAAAGCAACCGCACCGGATAAATGCCGTCTTCCTCGACGTAAACATCGAAGCTAGTCTCCGAAGTGCCTCTGGAACCATCCCACAATCCAAGCACGACAGAAGCTTGATCCTGGAGCGAAGGTCCGCTCGTTACTTCAAAACCGTCGTCGCTGTTGACTCCAAAGGTGTGAAACCCTTGGCTTAATTCCAAAAAGGTGAGAAACTCGGCGACAATCCCATCCTTGTATTGTTGGGAAGCGGGAATTTGCGGAATAAATTCATCTTCCGCGCCGTTGTTCGCGTTAAAAATGCCTGTCGGTCCGGGAGTGCCGTCACTCCCTTCCTCAAAATTAACCACGGTTCCCACGTCCACCGGAGTGAACTCCCAAGTGGTGGCGCTTGCGGGGCCGGCTTCGTTGAGATAAGGATCGCCCTCTGCGTTGGTGTATTCTCCCGCGAGTTGCCTTTCGGCGCCCGCAAGCGAGTTGCCGTGCACGTGAGCCACTCCCGACTGCGCAGTGCTAATTTGCGAAACGCGGGCGACAAAGCCGAGCGCGCTTGTGTCCACGCCGGAAGCCTTAAAGTCAGGAGGAATGCGGGCGAAAATTTCATTCACGGTAAATTTAAATTCGATTTGGTGGAGGGATTGGTTGGTATCGGAGAAGGAGAGGGAGACTTGGTGGGTGCTCATGGGGAGGGGGACTTCGGGGAAGTTATAGGAGATGGTGGTGAGGCCGCCTGAGGTTTGGACATCGGGCGTCACCGCCTCGTCGTTGAGAGAGGCCTGCACCGAGCCTTCGTCCACGGAGGCGGAGAAGTTTTGGATGCGAACTTGGAAGCCGTTGCGGTTGCCGCCGACTTCGACTAAGCGGGGCGCGGATTGGATGTTGCCGGGGTCTGCCAGCGGCGCTTTTCGAATAAGGGAGAGCAGGGCGCCTCCTTCATAAAGATTTGTGTCATCCACAGTGGAAACCGTGCCGGTTTGGCCTTCGCGCTGGGTGCTGACGGTGAGGACGTCGTCGTCGGCTAAGTTTTCCAGCAGGAAGACCAGCGAGGCCGAAGATTCATTGTGTCCGCTAGTGCTGCGGATGTAGTGGGTTTTGGTTTCGGCGCCTTGCACTTCTTGGCCGTTGACTTCGATGGAGATGCGGGGGTTGGGTCGCTGGACGGTGCTAAACAGCGTGTCTTGGTAAAGCAAGAGATAGTGGCCGGCTTGGCGGATTTGGATGCTGGTGTCGCCATTGCCGCGCCGATACAGGTTGTTGTCGCTGATGGTTTCCTCTTCCCAGACCAAAGCGACCTTTTGGGCGGGGTTCCAGTTGTTGGCGGTGTTGTTGACTTCGATTGCGATGGCGGACAAGACGCCGTTGCCGTCGTCAATCTTCTCCAAATAGACGGAGGCCTGCTTGCCGGGCTGAATGGTTACATTGCCGGCCAGTGCTTGGCGCACGGTTCGCAAAGTGAGAGTTTGAGTGCCTTCCACTTGGATGACGCCTGCCCAGTGAACTGAGGCCTTGTTATGGCCGCTGGCGTTGCGAATGTAGCCTTGAAACGCGGTGAACCCGGCGCTAGGGTAGTCTTCGTTGCCAAGTAGGATTTCCAGCCCGGCCGAAGGCCGTTGCACGGTGGACTGCATGGGAACGTTGACGAAGAGCATGTAAGTGCCGGCACTCAGGCGAATGCCCGGCTGTCCATTGTTGTGCGTGATTCCAGAGTCTTTTCGGGTGGAAGTCCACGCCAATTCAGCGGGGTCGTCATTGCCTTCGTTGAAATCCGCATTCAGATTGTTGCCATCGACGGGTCCATCGGAAAGCGCGGCGAACACGGTGCGAGAGGCATCCACGCGCTCGACATACAGGCTGGCCGATTGGATTTGAGTGCGAATGGCCGGTTGCGCGGTCTTGTAAGCGCGCACCTCGATGACGTCGCCAGCGCTCAGGCCGGCAAGCAGAGCGTGGGCGTGATCCGAAGTTTCCCGCTGCATGTTGGCGTTGCGGGGCTGATTGCGAATGTAGCCCGAAGAGCCCACGGTTCCCGGCGCCGGTTGGCCGTTGACATAGACTTCAAGGGCTTGGGAAGGGCGGTTGTCGTTGTCGTCTATGCTGATGACCGGCATGGTGGCGGCCACTAGATAATCGCCGTCTTGCTTGACCCTCAGCTTGGCCGGATCAGCAAAAGAATGCTCGAAGGCGCCGGGATCAATGGAGGATTTATCCGTCCAAGCAATGGCTTTAGGCGTGGCCGAGTTAAGGTGGAGAGAGCCGTCGGCCAAGGTGGATCCTTGCAAGAAAGCGGCGTCTTGGACCGCGGCGCGCAGCGAGTTGGCCGCGGCAAGGCCGGCAACCAAGGCAACAAAACAAAGGTTTCGAGTCTTCATAAAACAATAAATAAATAAGCGACTAATTGAAATGAACGACGCAAAAATAAAACACCTCCCCCTCCCCGTCAACTCTTTTTTGTCAAGCGCAGACTTCAAGTTGGGAGGAGCGAAGCCGATGGCGCTTTGCCCAAGTCGCCGCGTTTTGGGCGCAAGATTGAGATTGACAGGATGCGTCCGTCGGGCGCAAGTTAGACGGAGCTATCCGAGTTGGTAAGCACCGCGGAGCGGCCTTTTGGAGTTGGGAGCAAGAACAATATGACAAATTCGACGAGTTTGAGGAACGGCAACGGAGAAAAAAAGAAAAGCCGTCTGAGCATTTACATCTTTGGGGCCATCGTGGTCGCCATCTTGGCGGCGCTGTTAGTTCCAAAATATGCGGCCCACTTTGAATTGGGAGGCGAGATTTTTTTGCAACTGCTCAAGATGATTGTGGTGCCTCTGGTGGTTACCAGCGTGATGAGCGGCATTCTAGGTCTTGGCGACGTGCGCAAACTAGGAAAACCCGGGGGTTGCGCCGTGCTGTACTATTTGAGCACAACCATCCTCGCGGTGGTGGTGGGATTGCTTTTGATGAACTTGATTCGGCCGGGCGTGGGCTACAAGGAACAGGGCGACTTGATGGAGGAAGCGGCGCAGAAAGGCGGCAAAAAATCCGCCGCGCGCGAAAAAATTGTGAAATCGCTGGAGGAAGATACCGGCCTGGAACAGGGGGAAATTGCCGAGATATTTCCGCAGTTGAAGGGCGAGTCCAAAGAAGTCAGCTCCATTCTCAAAAATCTGGTTTTGATGTTGTTCACGGACAATCTCTTTGGCGCGGCTGCCCAGACCGAGCTTTTGCCCTTGATTGTCTTTAGCATCATCTTCGCCGGCATGTTGACGACAATGGGATCCAGAGTCGGGCAGCTGACGACGATGATCAATCAAGTCAACAACGCGTTGCTGACGTTTATTATGCTTTTGATGCGAATCGCGCCCATCGGTATCTTTTGCCTCGTCGCCGGACGGTTTGGGGAAGCGCAAATGAAGGGCGAATTCGTGGCAGAGCTGCAAAAAGTCGGCGGCTACTTCGTCACCGTTGTCGGGGGGCTGGGCATTCACGCCCTGGCCACTTTGCCTTTAATTTACTGGTTGCTGACCAAACGCAACCCGTTTTTGTTCATCCGCCACATGTTGCAAGCCATCCTGACCGCTTTTTCGACAGCCAGCTCTTCGGCCACTCTCCCGGTCACTATGGAGTGCGCCAGCAAAAACGCCGGCGTTTCCAAACGGTCGACTGAATTCGTGTTGCCGCTTGGGGCGACGATCAACATGGACGGAACGGCGCTTTACGAAGCGGCGGCGGCCATCTTCATCGCTCAGGCGATTGGCATGGATTTAACCTTGACGCAACAGCTAATCATCGCTGTAACGGCCACTCTGGCCGCCATTGGCGCCGCCGGCATTCCCGAAGCCGGCTTGGTGACCATGATTATTGTTTTGAACGCGGTCGGGCTGCCGGTGGAATACATTGGTTTGATCCTTTCTGTGGATTGGCTGTTGGATCGCTTTCGGACGGCGGTTAATGTGTTCGGCGATTCCGTCGGCGCGGCGGTAGTGGATCGGGTGATGACGTCCAGCTCCGCTCAACCTAAGTGATGGAGTGAGGGAACTCTTCATAAAAACGAAGCGAACGGTTGTTAGCGGCACCCTCCAGTCGCATTTTTCCGGCGGAAATCCGCATCGTTGGGAGATGAATTTGGCGTTTCTTTGCGGGAGATGGTGCCAGAGGCAGGATTTGAACCTGCGACCAAGGGCTTATGAGTCCCCTGCTCTGCCGCTGAGCTACTCTGGCTTTTTCAAAAGTCAAAATGCAGGAGAAAACCTGCGAGAAACAAAGTATAGCCCGGTTGAATTCGTTGAGACAAGCTATTTGTGCGGGAAGAGGTTCTTTTTGAAGCGGAGCGGCGGCCCGTTCCGCAAAATTTGTTCCGTTCGATTGTGGAGAGGAGAATTGCGGCGGCGAGTTCTTTCATTGACCCAGAGGCGGAAGGCGGGCTTAATCGGCAAATTTCCGGCGGTTTTTCGGCGGTTGGCGATGGAGAGAGATGAAGGCCGTTGAGGTTTTAGGCACTCCTCTGCGAGTGACGGCGTATGAGGCCTTGTCGGACTTTTGCCATGAGCGGGTTCGAAGCGCGGGTGTTTTTGCCATCGATTTTACCAATTCCCACATTGTCGTCATGCGCCGCCGCTGCGCCGATTTTCGGGCGTTGACTTCTTGTTTCGACTATTTCGTGCCGGACGGCAGGCCTTTGGTTTGGTGTATGAATTGGGGGCGGGCGCAGATGTTGGACAGAGTTTACGGCCCCGCGTTCATGCGCGAATGCCTTCGCCGTACGAGGCCGGAGTTTCGGCATTTTTTCCTCGGCGGATCTGAAGAGTGTTTGGAGCGGCTAAAGTCGCGGGCAAAGAGCTTGAATCCCGATTTGACCGTGGCCGGCGCCCGCGACGGATATTTTTTGGCGGAAGAAGAAGTCAAAGTGGCGGCGCAGATCAACGAGGCTTCGCCTGATTTTATTTGGGTAGGGCTGGGAACGCCGAAACAACAGCAATGGATCAGCCGATGGAAATCGCAGATTCAGCGGGGCGCGTTGTTGGCGGTGGGCTATGCGTTTGACGTCAACGCCGGCACCAAGCCGGACGCGCCGCTCTGGATGCAAAGGCGGGGCTTGGGTTGGGCCTTTCGCTTGGCTTCAGAGCCAAGGCGGTTGGCGCGGCGCTATCTATGCTACAACAGTTTGTTTTTGTTTTATTTGCTGTGGGACGGGCTTCGCGGGCGGGCGGTTCGCCGGTTGGATGCAGAAGGCGTTTTGTGATTTGCGGGGCTTATTGTGGAAAGTTGCGGGAAAATTGGTTAAATCCGTTGCGGAATTATTTCTTTCATGTCTGAGGAGAAAAGCACGGCGAGTTTCGTTGAAGAGCTCCGGGAATTTTGGGAATTCCTGCCGCAGAAGCGGGTATTTGGCGTTTTAGCGCTCGCTTGGCTGGCGCTGTTTCAATTCTGGGGGAGTTCCACCTTCGGATATGTTGACACGGCCTCGCTTTTTTTGTGGATGTACAACGCATACACTGCGCCTCTTTCGGAGGACGGCCACGGGCTTTTCATCCCTTTCGTTGTTTTGGGTTTGCTTTGGTGGAAGCGAAGCGAGTTGACGGCGTTGCGGTTGGAGCCTTGGCCGTGGGCTTTTCCGATCTTGGCCGCCGCGGTGCTGTTGCATGTTGTCGGTTTTATGGCGCAGCAAGCGAGGATTTCCGTCGCGGCGTTGTTTCTGGGTCTCTACGCCATTTTGGGGCTTTGTTGGGGGAGGGACTGGCTGCGGCGCACTTTCTTTCCGTACTTTTTATTTGTCTTTTGCGTGCCGATTGGGTCGCTGGCGACGGTGGTGACGCTTCCGTTGCGGCTTTTGGTGACGCAGTTGGCCGTTGGATTTACTTCGATTGCGTTGCAGTTGGACGTAGTGTGCGACGGGACGTTGATTTATGATTCGGCGCGGTCGTATCAATACGACGTGGCGCCGGCGTGCAGCGGGATTCGAAGTTTGATCGCTCTTTTCGCCTTGGCGACTATCTATGGATTTGTCTCTTTTCAATCTCCGTGGCGAAGGGTGGTGATGATGTTTTCTTCGATTCCTTTGGCGGTTTTGGGCAACGTGTTGCGCATTACTATGGTGATTGTGGTGGGGGACGTGTATGGCGGGGTGGCCGGCGAAAAGGTGGAGCAAAAACTGGGTTTTGCCACGTTTTTTTTGGTAGGCATTGTCGGCTTGGTGATTGTTAGCCGTTTTTTGGAAGAGAAAAAACCGGCGGCAAAGGTGCGAAATGAAGATTAAAGAATGGAAAGTTCCGTCGTCGTCGCTGGCGCTGATAGCGGCGGCGGCGGTGTTTTTGTCTTGGTGGTCGGCCAATCAGCGCTTGGGTAATCCGGGGATTCGGACAACGTCCGGCGGCGGAGCAGGGGAGTTGCGAATCGAATTTCCGCAATATGTTTTGGATTATTTGGGAAAAGATCGGTTGATTCCCGACGGGATCAGGGAGGCTTTGCCGCCGGACACGACGATCGCCGTGCGAGATTACACGGCGACAGACGAATTTGGAGTGACGCTTATGGGTGTTTTGATGGGAACCGACCGCACGAGCATCCATCAACCGGAGTTTTGCCTGAAAGGAGTCGGTTTTCGCATTATTGGATCGGGATTGGAGGACATGATCTCGGTGACAGGGCCGAAACCTTACGAACTTCCGGTGATGATTCTCCGAACGGAAAAAGAGCATGAGGGAGTGATGTATCCCGGTTTTTACGTTTATTGGTTTGTGGCGGACGGCTTGGCGACGGCGCGGCATTGGGAGCGGATGTGGTGGATGGCCAAGGGACTTTTTGCCACCGGCGAGTTGCAGCGTTGGGCTTATGTGAGCTGTTTGGCGTTGTCGAGGCCGGGAAAGGAAGAAACCTGCTTGAAGCGTGTGAAGGAGTTTCTCGCTCATGCGGTTCCGGAGTTTCAACCGCGTCCCGAGTCGTTGACGGGAAAAGAAGAAGGACGGAAGACTGCCACCGTGGCGGAAGAGTAAGAGCAATGTTTTCTTTCTGTTGCCACTACGCTTGCTTGCGGGAGTTTGCCAGCGTCCATTTTTCGGTTTTTTCCAACGATGGAAGGCGGAGAGGGAGGCTTTGCAAAAACAGAGCGGATACTCCCTTAAAGTAAGATGTTAAGGCGGCAACGGGAAATTCGGAATGGCTTGTTGAGGATTGCAGATGGCATGTTGTTTGCCTTGGGCTTTCTTCTAGCCTATTTTTTGCGTTCCAACGAATTGTTCTTGAGTTCCTACATTCTTGACTTTTTGGCGGTTTTTGGCGGCACTAAGAAGATCGAGAGTTTTGAGAGTTTTTTTCCGTGGATAGTGTTGACCTTGCCGGTGTCGTTGTTGACCTTGGGGTTTTTAGGGTTTTATGATCGGCCTTTGTTGCCGTCCCGGAGGGAAACGGCCTGGCAGTTGTTCAAAGCCTGCACGTTGATAACGGTCGCTTTGGTTTTGGCGATGTTTTTGTTTCGGATTCAGCTTTCTCGCGCGGTGATTATTTTGTTTGGAGGGATCAGTTTTTTGCTGATGATGGCCAAGGAGGAAGCACTGCGGCGTTATATGGAGGCGAAGATCGGGCGGATGCAATTCCGGCGGCGGTTCATTCTCATCGGCGCATTGGAAGACACGCAAAAGCTCAATGACGAGGTGATTAAAGAGTCAAAGTCGGACTTGCAGATTGTCGCCGATCTGGACGTGAACAAGGTTTCGGTGGAAGAGTTTTTGAGGTTGTTGCACAAACACTCGGCGAACGGAGTGATCTTGTCGGCCAAACACACTTTGTTCGGCCAGGTGGAGCGGGTGATTCAGGCGTGCGAGTTGGAGGGCGTGGAAGTGTGGATGTTGGCGGATTTTTTCCACACGGAAATCTCGCGGACAATTTTGGACGAGTTCAACGGCCATCCGATGATGGTGTTTCGGTCGACCCCGGACATTTCTTGGCAGGCGGTTGCGAAGCAGACCATTGATAAGATTGGCGCTTGCGCGGCTTTAGTTTTTTTTGCTCCGATCTTGCTTTTCTGCGCCGTCTGCATTCGGCTCACTTCGCCCGGCCCCATTCTCTTCCGCCAACAGCGCAGCGGTCTTAATGGACGTCCCTTCACCATGTTCAAGTTTCGGTCGATGGTGACGGATGCGGAACAGCGGAAGCGCGATCTGGAAGAATTGAACGAAATGCAAGGGCCGGTTTTCAAGCTGTCGGAAGATCCACGGATAACGTGGATTGGACGGTTCCTGCGCCGACGGAGTTTGGACGAACTGCCGCAGTTGATCAACGTGTTGAAAGGGGAGATGAGTTTGGTGGGCCCCAGGCCGTTGCCCGTGGATGAAACGTTGCGGTTTGATGATTTGGCGCACCGCCGGCGCCTCAGCGTCAAGCCGGGACTGACTTGCCTCTGGCAGATCAGCGGACGCAACGAAGTGAAGGATTTTCAGGAATGGGTGCGTTTGGATTTGGAGTATATCGACAATTGGTCGTTGTGGTTGGACATAAAAATTCTTTTGCGCACCGTGCCGGTGGTTCTGAGGGGAACGGGCGCCGAGTAGAAACAGCTTCAGGGAAAATGCAGGACAAAAATTCTATCCATTGGCGATTGGGCGGCGAGGGCATCCTTAAAAGTGAATGCTCGAATGGAAAAGACAGCGGGAAATCGAAAGCCAACTTTTTTGGGTTGACGCTTTCCTGGAATCTCGCTAATTACTCAATTGAACTTTGCAACTCGAAGCGGGTGGAAGCGTTTTTTCGCACCGGTTCTTGATTGCCCGGCTGGAAGAGGACAGCGGACTTTATGAAGCCAAAATCATTTTTGGGGATCGACTTTGGGGCAGGCACTCTGAAGATCGCCGAGTTTGAGCCGACCGAGTCGAGTGGCCTTTGCCTTTGCGCCTTTGGTTCCTATCCACTAGGGCTGGCCGGCGCCCAAGAGGCGGTTCGCGAGGGAGCCATCAAAAAAGCCCTCCAAACCCTGCTTGCGGAAGATGAATTCGCCTCTCGGGACATCCAAGTCTGCGCTCCCGGATTTCACGCCTTTTCAAAGTTCGTCAAATTGCCGCCGGTGGATTCCTCGAAAGTCACGCAGATCATTCAATACGAAGCCCAACAAAACGTTCCTTTTCCTTTGGAGGAAGTGGTTTGGGATTATCAAATCCTGGGAACTACGGCCGGCGGCGAGTTAGAAGTTCTGTTGGTTGCGATTAAAACCGAGGCGGTCGAGAAACTCTTCAAAGCCTCCGAAGCCAACAACTTGAAACTGAACCTTGTCGACGTAGCGCCGGCGGCTCTGTGCAACGCTTTCCGTTACAACTACGGCGACATGGATGGTTGCACCATGCTTTTGGACATCGGCGCCAAAACCAGCAACCTGCTTTTCTTTGAAGGAAGCAAAGTCTATTCGCGCAGCATCAATATTGGCGCCAACGCAATCACCCAGGAATTCGCCAATGAGTCGAAGATTCGATTTCCTGACGCCGAGCGGTTCAAAATCGAAGAGGGCTTTGTCAGTCTGGGGGGCGCTTACGAAGATCCCGACAATCCCAAACAGGCGCAAATCTCAAAAATCGCCCGCCAAGTGATGACTCGGTTGCACATTCAGGTAAATCAAACCATGCAGTTCTATCGAAGCCAACAGGGCGGCTCGGCCGCGCAAAGGCTTTTTTTGGCGGGAGGCGCTTCCATCATGCCCTACACCGCTCAATTCTTTGCGGAAAAACTCAACATCGAAGTCGAGTATTTCAATCCATTCCGAACCATCCAGATTGATCCGTCCATCAACCTGGAAGAACTGGCGAAAGTAGCCCACTCTTTTGGGGAAGTGGTCGGCTTGGGTTTGCGCCGGGTAGTTCAATGCCCGGTGGAACTCAACTTAATGCCCAAGGACTCCTTGCAGCGGCAGGAATTCAATCAAAAAAAACCTTACTTTCTCGCGGCCTCCATTATTCTGATTCTGGTTGTGATGGCGTTTGGCTGGTTTTTTTTCCAAGTGGCTCAAGAAAAGCAAGAGGGAATTGCGTTGCTGGGAGAAGAGGCGCAACCTTTGCAGTTGTTGGCAAACCAGCTGAAACCCGAACAGAGAACCTTGGCAAACCAGCTGAAAAAAGTGCAAGAGCTGTCGCGCTTTCTCCACGAGCGGTATTATTGGTCGGATGTCTTGATCGAAATTCGCGAATCCATGTTGGAAGCGGAGCAGAAAACCAAAAAAACACTGGGCGGCGTCGAGACGGGTGTTTGGATTCGCTCCCTCACACCGGACATCCCCGGTCTGGATTTAAACAGCGCTGAATCTCTGGCTTACGATGAGTCCGAGGAGGAAGATCAATCCATGCTAGATCCGGAAATGATGAAGCGAATGTATGATCCCAGTCTGTACGGCTACGACTACGGCTATGGCACGGAACAAGAAGAAGAAGTCGATGAGGAAGAAGGTCTTTTAGTGCGCCTAAATCTTGTGTGCAGCGGCATCAATCGAACCGGAGCGAATAGAATTGCCAATGATCAATTAGCTCGAAATTTGCTCACCGCCCTTCGTTCTCGTGCGGATAAGTTCGATCCGGAGGGAACGAAATTTCCCAAAGAAAGCGAATTAGAGCAGGTTAGCGAATCTGAGGACACTTTTCAATTCGAAATTACCATACAATTAGCAAATCCATTAGAACTCTGAAGCCATGAATTGGGTAAAAAACAATCTTCAACTGGTCTTTGGCGGAGGTGTCGTCTTGTTCTTGATAGGCGCCTCCGGTTGGTTTCTCGTCACTCAAATGGAGAAAGAGAAAGCCGTACAAGCGCAATTAGAGCGGGAAATCCATAATTTGGACAGTCTCAAAAATCACGATCCTCATCCCGGCGATCCGAGTCGAGGCATTGACAACATTTCCAAAGTCAAACAAGAACAGGAGAAAATTCAAAGCGAGCTTCTCCATCCGCTGCAAGCGGTCTTCAAACCGTTTGCCCTCCCCGACAGTCTCGACACGTCTGCATTCAAGAGATTGTTGGAAGGACGAATTGCCTCGATGCATCGGGCAGCCCAAAACGCGGGAACCCGGCTGCCCCGAGAAAAGAATGACTCCGAATACAGTTTCTCTTTCAGCGATATTCGGCTGAAACTCGATTTCGAACCGGAGACTTTACAGCCGCTCGCTTTCCAACTGGTGCAATTGGAATCGCTCTGCCAAATCCTCTTCGATTCCAAAATTCATTCTATTAAAAAAATCAAACGACCCGAAGTAGAAGTGGAAGACGAGTCCGCGGGAAAAACAGAGGATGATTATGCAGACGATTTCGAAGAGCAACAGCAACCTGATCCCTACATGATGTATTATCAACAACAGATGATGATGATGATGCACAATCAGAATAATAATTCTTCGGAAAGCTTTTCCATGGACTTAGAGGATCGCTTCATTGAAGAAACGCCGACGACCAACGAAATTACCGGAACGATTCTTTATCCCTTTCGGTTGAGGTTTCAATGTTTCAGTAGAGAACTCTCCGACGTGCTGTCCGGCCTAAATAACAGCGATCACTTTTTCCGAGTCAAATGGATGGCGGTTGAGCAAGAGGGGTACAGCAGTCAACTAGATAGTAATTCCTCATATTATGGAAACGGCATGTACAATCCTTACGACACCCCGGGCCGGTACGAATACGGAGGCATGCCTCAGGCAATGGGCATGGGGCATGGAAGGCTTCGAAACGTCTCAACGGCCAGTTTGGAGGAAAAACCGTTGACGGTCAATATGTTAGTTGAGGCAATCTCCTTTCCTCCGCTGATGGGCAAAAGTGAAAAATCAGAAGCGGCCCCCGTCACTGATAAGATATCCGCTTACAAATCTTCCGGATCAGCCGGGCCGTAGCAATGGAATTCTTCAGAAAACACTACGAGAAAGTAATTCTCAGCATCGTATTGCTATTGTTGGGCGTAGCGGCGGCGTACTTGCCCGCCCGTATTCAAGCGGTGAACCGAGATATAGCAAGTGTGATCGAGCGCGAGAATCCGAAACCTTTCACGCCCTTGAATACCGAAACCAATGTAGCGATCCTGAAGCAAAGTCAAAAGAAACTGCGGGTCAAACTCTCCGGCCCTAAGCACAATCTCTTCAATCCAGTGGGATGGATCAAAAACAAAGACGGCAACTTGCTCAAAGATCGCTTCTATGGCATGAGAGGCCCGGAAGCCTTGATAGCCAAAAAGATTGATCCACTTTATTTTTCGATTGAGTACAACAGTATTGTTACCAATAATGCTGAGATTTTCTATTCCTTTGGGGTAACTCGACAAGCGGACGCGAAAAAAGCGAATCGCCGGCGTATGATGAGACGAGTCCGGGTAGGTGAGGAAACTGACATCTTTACTTTGAAAGAAGTGAAGGGAGGACTGGCTCGTCCGGAGGAATTCGTAATCCGTCTTTTGGAGGATAATCGTGAAATTCGGGTCAGCGGCAAAAAGTCAGAGCCGTATTTGGAGATTGCCGGATACACCGTTGATCTCGTCTACCGGCCTGATGAGAGAAAGTTCAACGCCAAACGAAGAGGCGACACAATTAAAATTGCTAAAAGATGGTACGAAATCGTCGTCGTCTCGGAAAACGAGGTCGTTGTCAAAGACAGCATAACAACCAAGCAGACGACGATTCGCGTCAATGCGTCCGAGTAAAAATCATATGAGTTTTCAATTAAAAACAAAACGACTTATGCTACAAGCATTTAGAACATTGATGAATTTAATCGCGGCGATTGCCGTCGTTGCGACAATAACCGGCCAGTCTGTTCAAACTTTGGTTCAGGATGAAATTGTGCGCCGAGAAGAGGCCTTAATCGTCCTACGACTGAAACTAGAACAGGCCGAGGTCATGAAAAGCGAGGGAGATTTTGTGAAAGCCGCTCAGATGTACGAAGAAGCGGTGCGCCAGCTGGAAATTGTGGGCGAAATTCCCCAAGTAGAAAACGAACGCGAACGCGCATGGAAAGGCATGTCCGCCGTCCGCTTGAAGTTGGCCGCTTTGGAACAACGCAACGGCAGGTTCTTTGAGGCGGACAAACAGGTCGGCAGGATATTGAAGCTCAATCCCAAGGATGCGGATGCGCTTCGATTCAAGGAAGCCAACGACAAATTGTTGGACGAAAACCGGGGCAAAATGCCCAGCAAAGAAACCCTCTTCCTTATTCCGGAGATTATCGAAAAGAAAATCGACACTTCCACCTTAGTCAAAGACGCACAACTGCTCTTGGAAGCCAATCAATTAGAAGCAGCAGAAGAAAAACTCTCCTTAGCCGCCAAAGAAGACCCCGAGAACGACGCCGTTTGGTACTACTGGCGGATACTGGCGGAGAAAAGATATAGCCGCGAAGTTCAAAAACGGGAAATCCACTCCAAAAACAAAATGGTCGAAGTCGAGGAAGCTTGGTCGCCGCCGTTGCAACGCCACAAATTGCCGGAACCAAACTCCTTCGCCCGCACCAATCTGATCCATACCAGTCCGGGACGCCAAAAAATTCAATGGAAGCTGGAGAACATTGTTTTGGATAACGTTCTCTACGACGGGATACCTTTGGTCGACGTGGTTAAAGACCTGTCCGAACAGGCAAAGAAACGGGATACCGAACAGGTAGGCGTCAACTTTTTGATTAATCCCAATGTGGATAATCAGGCGCAGCCGTTCAGCCAACCCAATCAATTTAATCAATTCGGCAACCAATTCAACCAGCCGGGCGGTATTATTGATCCCAACACCGGCTTGCCTTTGCCGTCGTTGCCGGCGGAAGAAGTGGATCTTTACAGCGTTAGCATCAACATCAATCCCCCGCTACGAAACGTGAAGTTAAAAGACGTGGTGGAGGCGATCGCTCGAATCGCGGAGACTCCGCTCAAAGTTTCAATTGAAGATTGGGCCGTGGTCTTTTCAAGACTCGTTGGAAATCCCGAACCGCTTTACACCCGCCGTTATCGCGTGGATCCGAACACCTTTATTCAAGGCATGGAAGGAGTGACGGGAATCTTTTTGGATTCTCTGATTCAGGGCGGTGGCGGGGGTGGTGGTTTTGGCGGTGGCGGGGGTGGTGGTTTTGGCGGTGGCGGGGGTGGTGGTTTTGGCGGTGGCGGAGGTGGCAGCTCTCTGCCAATTCTTGGAGTTGACCCCACAGGCTTGGGCGGGGGTGGTGGTTTTGGCGGTGGTGGCGTCGGCGGTGGTGGTGGTTTTGGCGGTGGTGGTGGTTTTGGCGGAGGTGGAGGCGGTGGCAGCCAGTTTGGTGCCGGCGGTTTCTCCGGCGTTTCTCGAGTGACATTGATGCAGGACTTGCAAGTCTTGGTTCGCAACTTCTTTGCGGCGGCCGGCGTTAATTTTACCACGGGGCAGATTGTTGGCGGCGGCGGCATCGGCGGTGGTGGTGGTTTCGGCGGCGGATTCGGTGGCGGCACCACCGGCATTGGCGGACTGGGGGGACAGGGAATTGACGGCAAAGCGGTTTTCTTCAACGACCGGACGGGCATCTTATTTGTTCGGGCTACACTGACAGATTTGGACATTATCGAAGCGGCTATTGCGGCGTTGAACGAATCGCCTCCGCAATTGACCATCGAAGCCAAGTTTGCTGAGTTCACCCAGGACGACAGCCGGGCGCTGGGCTTTGACTGGTTGCTGGGCAATACTTCGATCAGTGATGAAATAGTCGTCCAAGGCGGTAGCGCGCCTTCTATGTGGGGGGCGAATGCGCCGGCATTGGGGGGAGGGAGCGCATCCGGCCCGAGCACTATTTTTCCAGGCACAGGCGGCGCCCCAACGGCTTTCCCAAACATAGCTACCGATCAGTTGCTGAGCAACGGGTTGCGAAATTTTGGTTTGAACGGGACTCCGATTCCTCCGCTGGCAACCTTCACGGGTATTCTAACGGATCCTCAATTTCGAATGGTCATTCGAGCTATGGAACAGCGAGGCGGCGTGGACGTTCTCGCTGCGCCGGTAGTTACGACCCTCAGCGGACGTCAGACGACGATTAAGGCGAACGACATCCGGTCCATCGTTGTAGGAAACACCGCAAATCAACAGGGCGCGGGCGGCGCGGGGGTAGGCACGGGAGGTGGAACCACCGTTGGTTTTGGCGGCGGCGCTGCGTTGGGAACAACAATCCAACCGTCGACGGTTCCGATCCCGACGGGGCCGACGCTGGATGTGATTCCTTATGTCTCGGCGGACGGATACTCCATTCAAATGACGATCTTGCCCTCTTTGATTGAGTTTGTCGGCTATGACGATCCCGGTCCCTTTGCCGTGATTGCCCAAGGCGCCTCAGGAAGCGGAGTCGGCACTCCTTTGATCGCTCAATTGCCTTTGCCCCGTCTTCGAGTTCGACAGGTGGTGACGAGCGCTGTTGTTTGGGATGGTCAAACTGTGTTTTTAGGCGGGTTAATGGCCGAAAACGTCCAGAAAACCAAAGACAAGGTTCCCGTCTTGGGAGATATACCTTTTCTCGGCCGCTTCTTCCGGAGTGAATCATCCTTTACCCAGAAAAAGAATTTGGCAATTTTTGTGACGCCCAAGATCATTGATCCCGCCGGCAATAGGGTTCATACGGAAGACAATCTTCCCTACGAGCCCAGCACGGTTCCGCCTCGAGAACTTCCTTTGAATTTTTAGGTTTTTGGTCGGATCGGGCCAAAGGATTGAATGGAAAAAAGATGATAATTTTGCGGTTGCAACATAAGAATGGCAAGATTCTTGCTAATAAGAAAGGCGACGGCAACGCCGGGCAGGGTCTCTGCTTTTGGCCTGAGACCAATGCGCTTAAGTAGTGGCGAGAGGCGCCGGTTTTGAATGATTCGAGTTTATGATACGGTTGGTTTGGAATAGAAAACGCCTATGAAATTGAAGAAGGAACGATTGGTATGCGCTTCAAGAATGGCGACGTTCTGCTTGTTAGCAGCTGTCTTTGTTTGGACGGGGCAACGTTTGGAGGCCTCAATCAAGCGGCTTGGTAGCGAGTATTCTGTTCTAGGGCGCCAGATCGGCGACCAATTTTTTCCCAAGCTCGCTCTCAACGACTCAGGCGGCTATCTAGTTTGGCAAGACAACAACGTCGACGGTGACGGTTTGGGAATCAGTGCGGTGAAGTTAGACGCAAACTTCAATGCCGTCCGGGGTGCCTTCCGCGTGAATCAGGTAGCGAAGGGAGAACAGCAACGACCGACTGTGGCCTTGCTCGGCAATGGCGGCGCCGCGTTCGCATGGGAGAGCAACGGCGACATATTCGTCCGCTTCGTCAACAGCGCCGGGGTTTTTATCGGCCCGGAACAAACCGCCAACACTTACCTCCCTAGTTTGCAACGGGATCCCGCGATGGCCGCCTTGAAAAACGACAACGTTGTCGTCGTATGGGGTAGCATGGGACAAGACGGCAGCCTGCAAGGAGTGTTCGGCCAGATTTTCGATCCACAGGGCAATAAAATAGGGAAAGAATTCATGGTCAGTCAATCCACTCTCTTTAACCAGCGAAGTCCCGCGGTAGCGGCCTTGCCGCAAGGCAATTTCGTGGTTGGCTGGATTTCGGAACGTTTGGGCGCGCAGACGAGCGGCCGGGAATTGACAGTAACGGGAGGCGAACGATATCGGGTGAACCTTTACGGCCGCGTATTTGACGAACACGGCAACGGAGTGACGAATGAATTGCTTTGGGGTGAACCTTCGACGATCGACGCCAATCCTGCCGTGGCGGTTTTGGACGACGGTTTTGCGGTCTTTACGAGCGGACACGATAATGTAGAGAGAGTGTTCGACTCCTCCGAAATGCAAAGTGGTTGGGATATTTACGGTCGATCATACGACTTTACAGGCGCCCCGCGGGGCGAGCGATTCCTCGTCAATCAGACCACCTACAACCATCAAATGATTCCGGCGGTTGCGAGTGTGGACGGCTCCGTCTTCGTGGCATGGACGAGTGCGGGGCAAGATGGGCATCGCGAGGGGGTGTTTGGGCGCATCATCAATCCGTCGGCTCCGCTAGATTCTTCCCCAGAGTTTCCCATCAACACAGAAACCAGCAACCAGCAGATGCTCCCGGCCGTCGCCGGGGGAGGAAACATGGCCGTGCTCGTTTGGTCCGGCTTCAGCGGTGGACGCGACAGTTTTGATTTGAAAGCCCAGAAATACACTGCCGGATCCCTCCTGCCGGAGCCGGAGTCTCCCTTTGTCTTTGGCGCCGGCTTCTGGTCGCTGGGAGTCAGTTGGATGGCGGTTGAAGGAGTGGAATCGTATGAAGTTTATCTGGATGACGCCGACGTGCCGGTGGTAATCAGCGAAAACGCTCACACCTTTACAGGACTTAACGCAGGCACCAAACACTCCGTGAGAATCGCTTATGTCTTTCCTAATGGAGGGAAGTCGCCCCAATCCTCCCCGGGAGTTGCCCGCACTTGGGGGCGCGACGAAAATTTCGACGGTCTCCCTGATGAATGGCAACGATCCTATTGGGGAAAAGACAGCGATAACTGGCCCGATAGAAACTCGGATTCGGATGGTGACGGCGCCAGCAATTTTGATGAATTGCTGGCGGGGACCGATCCGTCAGACTCAACCAGTCTGCTCCAAACGGCAATCATTTCCTCCGGCCAAGGCTTGCGTCTGCGTTGGAATACGCAGCCGGGCGGCTTTTATCAAGTGAGAATTTCCACCGACGTCCGTTCTTGGTTTGACGTCGGAACGCCGCGGCTGGCGGTGGATGTTTTCGACTCCATTTCCATCGGCAACAATCAAGGCATTGCCGTGTATCGCGTGTTGCGGCTCAAATAATCATGTCAGCCAACTTCAAAATGAACGGATTTGCCCGAAAATTGTTTGTGATCGTATTCCTCCTTGTTGGAGCGGAGCGCTTGTGCGCCTTCTCCCTCCTTGGACCTCACCCACCGTGGCAGACAACAAGGATAGATTATGAGCCTGGGGCTCCCGGAGACAGGCCTATAGGCGGTCCAATGAATATCAATGAAGAATACCGATGGAACGTGCCGATCCTCTACTACGGATACACCCCGGAATTCCTCTCTTACTTCGGCCAAAAGGGAGTGGAGGCAATTGAAGAAGCAGTTGCGATAATGAAAGATCTCCCCTCAATGGAAACCGTTAATGTGGACGATTACCAGATGGAGTCGGCTCGAGTCAATTTGCGCGCCCAAGCATTGGGATTAACGGATATCAAGTCCGCGGCCTTGTCCTTGATTCTTCAGATTCGAGGGCTTGCGGATCCAACCCGCTATGTCTTTACCCTTCGCAACCGCTGGGTTGATCCGGCTAATTACATTCATTATCATGTAATCAAGAGGAATTTTGATCCGGTGACACTGCGTCCCAGTTCTTATGTCAACGGCACCTTGTGGACCTACAACGGTTTTATTGAAACCCCTACCTGGACTGCGGTAGTGAGTTTTCCAGTGGATCCATTGGAAAGGTTTTTGCCGCGAACGTTGCCTGTTGTCTCGTATATCTATGCTGACACTGGATTATCCTCCTTCGTTCCCGACGGCTTTTATTGGACGCAGTTGACTCGGGACGACATTGGCGGGTTAAAGCATATCTACCGCAGTTCCAACTTCAATCCGGAGAACAGCATTCCCGGCGTTACCGACGGTAGCGGCGGCGGCGCTGTTGTCGATCCAAATGCCGGGCAACAGCCGGCGGTGATATTTCCCGGTGGTACCGATTTTACCGATTTTCCCGGCATTATTAGCGATCCGGGAGAGAGTCCGACCGACTTTCCGATCATATCCACGAACACTCTGCCCGTCGGTCCGCCGGCCCCGGATCCTGTTGGAGTGGCCGCGCCGGCCGCCGTTCGGGGCGGGATTGATTATATCGGAATGGAGCGTAGCGACTATGATGCGCTGTTAGGCGTTTATTTTGAACCGAGAACATATCGTTACAACGAAACAATATTAACCAACAACCGAATTGCTTTCCGATCTTTAACCCGCACGGTAACCCAACCGGATATTATTTTTGACGCCCGCGACCTTCAAGGCGGAGATGGCACTGAAGGTTGGTTTATTTGGGAAACCGCTGCTGACGGTTGGTTGAACAGCGACGCGTTGGATGGCATTACCGGCGATGACTACGGCCCGGGCGTAATCACACCGCCGTTTCGCATCAGTTTTAACACGGCGGGCGATGCGTACTATAACTCAACCTTACCGTTCCCGATACCCGGCGTAAGTGAAGAGGATGCCATTAGGTTCCTTAAATGGGGATGGTTTGACGGAAGCACGAACGACCCTATCGTTTTTCCAGTAGGCACCTCCATTCTGGATTTGGAACGGCGAGTGGGTCAATAAAAACAAGTTTTGCTTTATGATTAAAAAGTCGTTGCTCTTATCCGGATTGCTGTTGACGGCGGGTTTGGATTCAAGTCTCCAGTCCCAACCGGATCCAATCTACTTGAACCGAGGGATAGTAGACTTCTCGGATTCTCCCGTCATTAATGCGCTCGCATTTGCGAATTACGGCTCGTTCGACGTTTCATCGGGCCTGCTGCCGTTTGATACTATGAACACACTTAACTTTACAAACCGCGGCGTTATGTCGGGCTCCATAGGTTTCAATTTTCAGCACATTGCCTCCGATGGTAAACGCTCGCCGGCGTTGAATTTTGTGAACGCCGCAAGTGCGGAAATCGTTGCAGAATCTAGTGTATTTGCCGGCGGTGGTTTTATTACCGGCAATGATTTAACTATCACCCCTGCTTTTCTTCGAATTGCAGCTTCCAATGTGGTCAATCGCGGTTACTTGCGGGCGGCGGCTTCGGGTTTGCTTCGGATTGAGGGAAATAATGTTGATCTTTTCAATGGAGGGTTTGAGATTGAGCCGATTGCAGGCGTTGGGGGACTTGTTGGCACGACTAACTTTCTTCCAGATACTGCTATTCAAGACCTCTATTGGGGCGGGATCACAAATTTGATAGCGGATACTTCTGGAATCTTGTCCGCAGCCGGAACTTCGATCGATGTCACCACGCCGCTGCATTTGGTGACCTATGCGGAATCCTTTTTCCCTGGTTTTGAATTGCTCCGGTTGGCCAATCCGGAGTCTTATGCGATTTCAAACGTCTTTTCGGAAACAAACGTTGTCGTTCAAGCGATCTTCGCGTTGACAGGGCCAGGAATGAGAACTGCCGCAAAATTCGCCATCAGCCCTCGCACCAACACATTAAGCACGGCGATGTTAGAGATTACAGCCAACATCACGAACGTCGTCAATGGCGATTTGGATCAAGTTTCCCTTTATTTGAAGGACGAACTGGCATGGAACACAAATCATACGCAATTGCTCAACGTGTATAGCGGAACTTATCGCCCGGCGGTTTATGATGTGAGCCGGAGCGCTCCCTTTGAGTGGTTTTTTGGATTCCCGCCTGATTCGAGTGTGGAGATCGTCCCGGAACTGCTTTGGGGGGAGACTTACAGCAATGTCGTAACCACAAACTTGTATGCCGCTTACAGTGCGCAAGTGGGTAACCTAGCCACTCGTCCGATTTTAATTGAAGACTCATCGGTTGACGATCTTCCGGGCCGCATTGAGATTGACGCTGGAAATCTGGATCTTAGGAACGCCCGATTCCGCGGTGAGGGGATTATCACTATCAACGCAGATCATTTAATTAGCAGTGCCGGTTCGGTAGTGGATTCCCAGAACGTCAGTTTCAATCTGGCATCCACCAACGGCATGCTCGACGTGCGCGACGTTGGCAAAATGACGACCGAGCGATTCGGTGGCAGCCTGCAAATGTTCAGCATGGTCTGGACAAATCTGAATACCGTTATAGAGGAAGTAGAGATAGAACCCCCGCCGCCGCCGGATCCTCCGGATCCAAATGTCCCTGAGCCTGAGCCTATCACTGAATCCGTGACGAATATGTTCAACATATTCCATCATATTTTGGTGGTGGACGCGCGCGGATTGCAGACAAGTGTTCCAGTGTTCACGCACGACTTCACGGCCGATGGCACGAATGTTGTCGTCCGCGACGCCATGCAGATTGTGCGCTCCTTCCAATCGGATGCGCAGAATTTAGAAATAGCGGGAGACCTCAGTCTTTTTGGAGATATACAAAACTTTGGGGCGACCAATCTGCCCAATTTGCGAGAACTGACTATCAGTGGTTCGTTTGACGTGCCTAATCTCGTGACTTTTGGATTCGGCTCCGATGGTCCTTTTGAAAGCTTTGTGAACGGCGGCTCGCTCTCTGCATTCAGCCCTAGGATTGCTGCCGACTACTTTGAAAACACCGGCGAGATTTTCGGCGGAGGCAATGTGGAAATTCAGATGCAAACAGCGAAGATGGATGGCGGAAATATTAATTCGGGACGGGACATTGTTCTGAATGGACAGAATGTCAAACTCAGGGAATCGAGAATAGCCAGCGGCCAAAGGTTGTTGCTTGATGTTTCGGATGTGCTGACGGACAGCGGGCCGGATTCGGAGAACTTATTGAGCGTTGGCGACGGGTTCGTCATGCAAACACGGCCTTTGGCGGGTGATTTATTGGGAACTACTATTGAGAGCGCAGTGCCGAGGTTTTCCCGAATTGATCATGTATGGGCGGCCGAAGATCGAGGAGCTGTTGCCGCGGGTTTCGACAACAATTCGGCGATTGGGCAATTAATCCTCAGGGCTCCGCGTGGAAGCCAAGTACGGTTTTTGCCCGCCAATGTTCCCTCCGCTATCTACGTCGACCGGCTGGAATTGCAAAGCGCACTGGCGAACGATTGGCGGAATGGATTGCTGATTAACGAAGGAATGGTCCTTTACTTCGCAGACGCAAACATTCCCGTCGAGGAACTTGACGGCGCTTTGGAAGGGAGGTTGCGTTGGGTTCGGAGCTATGCCGGAGAAAACAGTTCGGTTGATATTATAGTCTCGGAAACGGGTCGGACGGTTCGGGTCAATCGAGGTCTCCGAGAGAGCTTGACCATCGATTCTGATGGCGATGGAACGGCGAACGGAATCGATCCTACGCCGTTTGACGGCGTCATCTTGACGGATATCGAAGTTGATCCGGGAAGGGAAAGTGTACAGACCAGTATTTCATGGATGGCGGCGGCGCAAACTTCTTATCGGGTTGAATATAGATCGGCCTTTGCCGGCGGCAGTTGGGAGTTGCTCCAGTCAGTGCGAAACGAGGCGAATGAACGCCAAAAGATAACGATAATTGACGAGGTGAGCCTTGATAAAGATACCCGGTTCTATCGGGTCACTTATCACCTAGAGTAATTCGTTGGCGAAATGTTTCCTCCGAAAGGTAATAAGAAGATGAGAAGATTCACGGCAATTGGATTCTTGGCGGTGTGGGCGAGTTTGTCTTGCGCCTCTGCCGACGTGCGCGATTCGCAACCGGAATGGGCGATGATCAATGACGGTCGTAGGGACTATCCGGCGCATCCGCAACAGCTTTTGGCAAAGTTAAAGCATGAAAATGTTTCCTCCGAAAGGTAATAAGAAGATGAGAAGATTCACGGCAATTGGATTCTTGGCGGTGTGGGCGAGTTTGTCTTGCGCCTCTGCCGACGTGCGCGATTCGCAACCGGAATGGGCGATGATCAATGACGGTCGTAGGGACTATCCGGCGCATCCGCAACAGCTTTTGGCAAAGTTAAAGCATGATGATCCCGTTAGCCGGGGACGGGTAAAGCAACTGTTACAGCAGAAAGGTCTGGCGATGAGCCGCGAGTATTCGTTAGTGCCGGGGCTGTGTCTGTTATCCGCGCCGGCGGGGCTGGTATTAGGGCAAGCACAACCGGGGCAGCCTGTTGCGGTCCAAAAGGGACAAGTGCTGAAAGGGTTGATTCGAGATTTGGAGGGGAGTGGTTTGTTTGAATACGTAGAGCCGGATTACATATGGCAGGCTTCCAGAGTGCCTGACGACGATGACTTTCATAACGGTAGGTTATGGGGATTGAATAACATTGGGGCGTTTGGAGTGGATATTGAGCCTGAGGAAGCGTGGGACATTACTACGGGATCGCGCGATGTAATTGTAGGAGTGTTGGATACTGGGGTGCTCTACAGTCACAATGAACTGGAAGATCAGATGTGGGAGAATCCGGGCGAAATACCGGGGGATGAGATTGATAACGACGAGAACGGTTATGTGGATGACGTTTACGGCGTGAACGCCCTTTCCGATGGCGGGAATCCTCTTGACGACGAAGGTCACGGAACCCACGTTGCTGGCACTATCGCTGCGGCCGCTAATGGCGGAGGTCCGGTTGTCGGCGTTGCTTGGGACGTGCGCATTATGGGGTTGAAGGTTTTGGGTCCTCAGGGAGGAACGTCTTCCGACATCATACAAGGCTTCGAATATGGAGTGGAACACGGTTGCAAGGTGATTAACGCCAGTTTGGGAGGCGGGGCGCGCAGTCAGCCCATGTTTGAAGCTATCGCCAGAGCGCAACGGCGAGGCGTCTTGCTGGTTGCCGCCGCTGGAAACTCTGGAGAGGATACGGATATTTTTGCCAACTATCCGTCGAACTACGACTTGGACAACGTGATTAGCGTTGCGGCGATGAACCGCTACGGCGAGCTGGCCGAATTTTCGAATTATGGCGGCAAGACCGTTGATATTGCAGCGCCCGGTGTGGATATTCTTTCGCTCGGCATTAGCGATGCCGACGCTTATCAGGAAAGCAGCGGCACAAGCATGGCCGCTCCGCACGTTGCGGGGGTTGCGGCTTTGGTATACTCCGCATTTCCTAATGCCAGCGCAGAAGAGGTGCGCGATCGGATTATTAGTTCTGCGATTGAGGGAAGCTCTTTTTCCGGCAGGATGGTTTCCGGAGGGAGGCTAAGCGCCTTTGGATCATTGGACGTTAAACCTGACGGTCTCCTTGAAATGACGGTGTCTCCTCCGTCTCAATCCGCGCTTCAAACGGGCTCTAAGGTGACAGTAATTGTGCGTGTTACCGACGTCTTTGGAGTCACAAACGCGATTGTTACGGGAACGACTTTGCCGGAAGGAGATTCGATTTCTTTTAGAAATGACGGAGTAGCGCCGGATGTTTTGATGGATGACGCTTTATACACCGCCGAATTGACCATGCCGGAAGAACCCGGCGAATACGTTTTCTCCTTGCGAGCCGAGGCGCCTGAAGAGGAGGAAAAAGAATATGTCTCGGAAGAAGTGCGCTATCACGTCGTGGAACCGCCGGAGAATGACGATTTTGCGCGTTCGTTCAAACTGCCGTCCGAGGGGACGAGTCAACCGTTTGAAGTAGCTGACACGCGTCTTGCCACCATTGAGTGCGCGGACAGAGACGGCCAGAGATGCGAGTGCGAGAAGACTGAAGAAGATCTCGGATTCTGTGCTCGGGTGGAGCCTGTCCACGCCGATGTCCATGATTCCGATTACAGTCTCTGGTGGACGTGGACGGCAACTGAAGATGGGGAAGCATTTATCGACACGGTTGGTAGCCATTATGACACGGTAATCGGAGTTTACACCGGAAATGAGTTGTTGAGTTTGACGCCGGTTGCGTCTGCAACCGGTCCGGTGGATCCCAATGAAACGGGAAACCATGCCCAACTAAAGTTTTCAACGGTGCAAGGGCAGCCCTATCGGATTGCGGTGGCCGGCGCTTCAGAAGAAGAATCTGGGACTTTGCGATTTCGATTGACCCCGAATGGTTCTGCGGACTTAACGGCTCCGGGAGTGGTGATCCATTCCCCCATGAGCGGTATCAATTCGCCGGAGAAGCGAATTGAATTAAGTGGCGCCGTCTTTGATCCATCGCCCAATGCGAGCGGCGTGGAACGGGTTCGCATTCGCCGCGAGGGGGAAGTTTCTTCGTGGGGCGCCACAGGCACGACGGAATGGACTTATTCTGTTCCGCTGTTGTCGGGGCGGAATGTGATTGAGGTAACGGCTGTGGATTTTGCCGGCAACGTGTCTGAAATAAAAACTGTGGAAGTGAATTACTTGGCGGCCGGCCCTTCTAACAATCATTTCTTCAAAGCCGAACTTCTCGAAGGAATATCCGGCGAGGTGAGAGCCGACATTCGCGGGGCGGACAAGCAGACTGGAGAGCCTCAACATGCCGGAAATAGAGGAGGGGCTTCGGTTTGGTATGCTTTTACTCCGCCCGAGGATGGCGTGCTGGAACTCGAGATTCTAAGAGCGGATTTTGACACTCTGCTGGCGGTTTATACTGGGGAGAAGGTGGCTGAGCTTCAGCCCGTAGCTTCTAATGACGACGTCGATCCGGATGATCCGGATCAACGGGGGAAGAGTGCGATCTCGCAAGCGGTTCGCGCCAATGTTCAATATTGGATTGCCTTGGACGGTTATCCCGGCGATCTCGGCGTGGCGGATATGCGCTATGTCTTTACACCGGGAATGGTGTTTGACGTCAGCGTGGAAAACAGCCCCGGTGGGAGCGTTCATCCCAGTAGCGGAGTTTTTGCGGAGGGCGCCGAGCTGACCTTCCAAGCAACGCCGGAAGATAACTTTCGGTTTGTCCGTTGGGAAGGCGATGTGGAATCCACTGCAAATCCTTTGACTTTGGCGATTAATAAAGATTTTCGTTTGAGAGCTATCTTTGAGTCTTCGATTTCGGATGGGTTTGAGTCCGGGAATCTGGCATCCATGGAATACAGTTTTGGAGGCAATCAGCCGTGGGAAGTGATAGAGTGGGGGAGAGACGAGGAGCCGCCGGTGCCGTCTTTTGTTGGAAATTTCTCGGCGCGGTCTGGAAGAATCGGCGATGGGGAAAGCAGCTCGCTCATTCTGCGCACTGAAGTTGCCGGCGGAATGGCTTCGTTTGATTTCCGGGTGAGTTCCGAAAAAGACTGGGATTTCCTTGAATTTTACATCAATGGAGAGATGGATACTGATTTTGGAAAGCAATCGGGCGAAGTTCCTTGGCGGGGTTACGAGTTTGTTTTGCCGCCGGGCAATGTGGAATTGGAATGGCGTTACTCAAAGGATGACGTCTCCACAAGTCAGGCAGGGGACGACACCGCCTATATCGACAATTTGAGTCTTCCGTTTGAACGGACGGAAGTCGTTGCTCCCCGGTTGTTTGTGGATTTTGTTCCTGAGGGGATACAACTGCGAATTGAGGGGGAACTTGGCCGATCCTATCAAATCGAGTCTTCCGAAAATTTGGTGGATTGGTTGCCGTTGGATCTTGAGCCGGTGAATAATGAGGTGGTCATAGAGGTTTCCGATCCGGAATTTGAAGGGCCTCAACAGCGTTTTTTCCGAGTGGTTGTCCGATAATGAAGGCATCCGGATGAATGTCTTTTGAGAACTTAAAAAACTTTATGGGAATCTTATCTAAGCCAATTCAAGGGAAACGCTTTTCCTGTCGGTTTGTGGCTGGAAAATCTTGGTTTCCATTAGCGAATTTAGGAAAATTTCTTTGGCTAATCTTTCCATTGTGGAGTGAGTGTCGTCGGCATTACGGGCGGGATCGGGATGGGGAAAACATCTTTGGCGGGTTTGTTGAAGAAATTCGGATTTCCCGTTTTGGACGCCGATGTGTTGGCGAGAGAATTGACGGCGCCCGGCGGGGAGGCGTTGCCGGCGATTGTTCAAATCTTCGGATCGTTGGTATTAAATGATGAAGGCGGACTGGATCGTCGGCGAGTTGCGGAGATTGTTTTCAAAAACTCCGACAAACGAAAACAGCTGGAACGCATTCTCCATCCTCGAATCCGATTGCTTTGGAAAGGTCGCGTGGCGCCGTTTCGATCTCAGGAAGCCGGTCCGATTTTCGTCATTATCCCTTTGCTTTATGAGGTCGGCGCGGAGGATGAATTTGACTTTATCGTTTGCGTGGCTTGCCGAGGAGAAGAGCAAAGGGAGCGTCTTGCAATTCGGGGTTGGAACGAGAATCACATTCAACAGAGATTGAAAGCCCAGTGGGCGATTGAGCGAAAAATGCGTTTGGCGGATATGGTTGTTTGGACGAGTTGTTCGTTTGCGGCGACAGTTCGCCAAGCCGAACGTTTGGCTGCAAATGTCGAACGCTTGGCTAGGTCGCAGTAGCTTATTTCAACGGATGAAACCGGAGGATTTTCAGAAACAGTTTGCGGAATTGATGCGGCAACACATGCCGAACTTCGGGAATCTAGCGAGATTTCAGGCGCACTCCGATCCGCCGGAGGAGACGCAAAAGGAGGAAGAAAAAGAAAGTTTTTCATTTGACTACCGTCCGCGAGATGTCAAAGCCTATCTGGACCGATACGTCATTCAACAAGAAGAGGCAAAAAAGGTTCTGAGCGTGGCGTTGTGCGATCACTACCACCATGTTCGTCTCGCCCGAGAAGACAAATCGTTGCCGAATTATGCCAAGCAGAACATCCTAATCCTCGGCCCCACGGGTGTGGGAAAGACTTATTTGGTTCGGAGTGTCGCGGAATTGATCGGAGTTCCTTTTGTGAAAGGGGACGCGACGAAGTTTTCTGAAACAGGCTATGTTGGCGGCGATGTCGAAGACCTCGTCAGGGAGCTTTACCGGCGCTCGGACGGAGACGTGCAAAAAGCCCAGTTCGGCATCATCTACATTGACGAGATTGACAAGATTGCCCAATCAGACCAGTCGGCCGGCAGAGACGTCAGCGGTTTGGGAGTGCAGACAAATCTTTTGAAACTGATGGAAGAAACCGATGTTTCCGCGCGGTCACAGCAAGACGTGGCCGGGCAGATTCAAGCGATGATGGATTTCCAGCATCGAAGGAAAACCGAAAGCCATATTAACACCAAACACATTCTCTTTATTGTTAGCGGCGCCTTTGAAGGTTTGGAAAGCATCATCAAAAAACGGTTGAACGAATCGGAAATCGGTTTTGCAGCGACGCTACCGCCGGAAGATCCCTCCGACGGAACAAACTATCTAGACCGGGTGGAAACCAGCGATTTGCTGGACTATGGGTTTGAGCCGGAATTTGCCGGGCGATTGCCGGTAAGAGTGGTTTGCCGGTCTCTCACGGAGGATGACCTCTATTTTGTTCTCAAATCTTCGGAAGGCAGCATTATCCGTCAGTACGAAGCTGATTTTGCGGCATATGGAATTGAGATTCTTTTTGCCGAATCGGCCTTGCGCCGTATTGCATCCTTAGCGGCGGCGGAAAAAACCGGCGCCCGCGGGTTGATGACCGTTTGCGAACGTGTTTTTCGAAACTATAAATTCGAGCTTCCCAGCAGTTCCGTTCGGCGTTTTGAGGTTACTCGAGAGGTCATTGATGATCCGGAATCTCATCTGAAGCAAATTTTGCGGCAACAAGATGATCCAGAAATTCGGGCGGCGAAAAGCTGGATTGACGAATTCACCCAGAAGTTTGAAGCGTCTCACGGTTTGACCATTCGATTTACGGAGGATGGAATGCGAAAACTCCTCGCCATTGTTGCGGAAGGAAAGAATTCTCTGCGGGAGATTTGCCAGACGCGCTTTAAGGATTTTCAGTTTGGGTTAAAGCTGATTGCTCAAAACACGGGGCAAAGCAGATTCGATCTGGATGCCGTTGCAGTGGAGAATCCGGAAAAGGTTTTGAGTGATTGGGTGGTTGCCAGCTACCGCGATTCCCAGAAAAAAGCCATTTCTTCCGTAGAGGACGGTGCTTCGGACAAAACTTCTTCCAGCCACGGGCAAGTAGAAACATAAATCTCTGCCGCCCGGCTGATAATTGAGAATTCTTTGGAAATCGCGGGAAATTGGGAAATTTTTTGACCTGACGCAGTTGTTTGAATTATCCTGTGGCATTCTTGTTTTGGCTGTTTTTGCTGATGGGGAATAAATACTTCGTTGCCGTTGATGTCTTCTGAGTTCGAGATTGTCTTTGTGTGGGATCAAGCGAGGCCGGAGGGGAAGGCGATCATTGTTCTTCTGGTTCTGCTTTCGATTTTCGCGTGGAGCGTTATGGCCTCAAAAGCAATGCAGATGCGCCGCGCCAGCCGATGGAATCGATTGTTTGATCAAGAATTTCGAGAGCAGAAAGAGCTGCTTTCGATCTTCAAGCGAAAAATTCAAGTGGACGGTTGTCCGCTTTACACCGTTTACCAATCCGGGTGCTTTGAATTAGAATTAGGACTCCGGCGAGCCGAAAAAGAGGCCGATGACCGCGGCGGCAAAGTGAGCCTTCGAAGCGCCGAACATGTAAAACGCGCTTTGGAACGAGCCGTTGCCCGGGAATCCTTGCGGCTGGAGTCGGGATTGATTTTGTTGGCGATTGCGGTAAGCGGGGCGCCTTTTTTGGGTTTGCTCGGCACCGTTTGGGGGGTAATGAGCACTTTTGCCGAAGTTGCCCGCATGGGAAATGCTCAGTTGACGACGATGGCGCCTGGCGTAGCTGCTGCTCTGGTGACGACCGTGGCCGGTTTGTTGGTGGCGATTCCCTCCATGTTCGGCTATAATTGGCTGGTGCATCATTTGCGGGTGTTGACCGTGGATATGGATAATTTTGCTCATGAATTTGCGTCCAGAATGGAAATTGAATTTACAGACGAAGTCTAAAACAAAACCCAAGCGTTCAAAAGTGTCGGCCTCCCAGTGAGTTGCTTGGCGGACCAGAACGGAAATTTAAATAGTTCCCAACACAGTTAAAGCATGCGAAGGTTTTCCGAGCGAAACGCGCTAGTGACGTTGAGTGATATTAATATTACTCCGTTGCTGGACCTTGCCTTTGTTCTGCTGATTATTTTCATGATCACAACTCCGTTGCTGGATCAAGGGATAGCTTTGTCGCTTCCGCAGGGAGGCAGCCCGGATGTCTCCATCGAACCCGAACAAATCCGCGTTGTGGAAGTAAGCGCCGAAGGAAAATACTATCTCAACCAAACGGAGGTGAATCTGGCCAGTTTATCATCGGCCATGTCTGGCGCCTTCCAAGCGGATCCCAATATCGTCGTCCACTTGCGAGGAGACAAAACAGTGCAGCTTGATCGGGTGGTCACTGTGCTGGATTTGTTGACAAAGTTGGGAATCTCCACCATTTCCATACGCACAGAATTCCAGTGAAGATGAACCAGAAAAAGTATTTGCTCATTTCCACAGGCGTCCACGGGTTGGTGCTATTGACCTTGTTAATTCTACCGGCGTCTTCGTTCACTCCGAAGAAACCTCAGTCTCGCGTGAAAATCAACTTGCAGTCTGCTGCTTCCATCGAAGCCATTTTGAGACAACAAAAGTTTCAAACGAAGCTTGCCCCACCCGCGCCCGAACCCGTTTTGATAGAACCTGAACCCGTCAAGGTCGAACCGCCAAAGCCGGCTCCAAAACCAAGACCAGTTCCCAAACCAAAGAAATCCTCAAAAAAACCGATTCCCGCTCCTCAAAAACCAAAGATCGAACCGAAAAAACCGCCGCAAACCAAGCCGAAGAAACCAGAGACAAAGAACAAACCCGACTTCCACAAATTCAAGAAGATAGAGCGAATCCCGACGCCTGCTCAAACCGCCGATGAAGCGCAAAGTCGACAGCGGGAGAGAGCGGCTAAAGCCGCCCAAGATCGGCAGGAAGAAATTCGCAAGAAACTAGATGCATTATCAGAGCAAAATTCGTCCGCTCCGTCTGGAATTGTCGAATTGGAAGTCGACAACACTTTGGAAGACTTACGTCAATCTGTTGGAGAATCCTACAATAGAGCGTGGCAATGGGTAAAACAGACCGAAGTTTTGAATTCTCGTTCTGCTGTCGAGGCGAAGGTGGTTATCGTTATCAATCTTGACGGCTCCGTTGCTTCAGCTCAGATCGTGCATCATTCCGGCATTGACGATTTGGATCGTTCTGTTCAAGATGCGCTGAATCGAGTCAGGAAAATTGACGAGAAACCGCCGTCAAAAACCTCAATCGAAGATCGAACCTTTACGATTGCTTTCAATCTGAAAGATGGACGAATTAACACAGAATAAAACTGCCCCAATAAAACGCCTCCTCGCAGTTTGTTTTGGTTTCTGGAGCGGTGTGTTTTTTGGGGAAAACAGCGTCGCCCAGAACGAAATCCATTTAGAGCGATGGCAATCCGGCACGACGGACCCTGTTCCCATCGAATTAAAAGGATATTCAGGAGAAATCCTCAAAGTTCTGACCTTTGACCTTGAGGTGATGGGTTGGGAAGTCGTTCCAGCAGGAAAGGGACAGTTCATCTTGGACGGCGGCAATAAGGGCGGGCTTCACGGGCGGCTGGAGGATCGTCTTGGCGGCGGGAGCGCGCTTTTTTCGTTGCGTTATTCAACGGCCGGAAGACAGCAAGCGCACTCCCTTGCCAATGCCGTAGTGGAAAAAGTTTTTAAGGAAAAAGGCATTGCGCTTACAAAAATCGCCTACAAGAACTGGTCGGGGGGCGATTTTCCTGAGATTCACGTTGCCGATTACGACGGGCATCGCGCCAAGCCGGTGACTTGGGATCGGTCCAACGTTGCCGCCCCCGCTTGGTCTCCCGGAGAACTGAAGCTTTTTTACACCTCCTACAAAATGGGAAATCCGGACATATTTAGTCATGATTTGTCGTCCGGCCAACGGTCCGCAGTTTCCCGCTATTCCGGTCTAAACACCAGCGTGGCCTTGTCGCCCAACGGACGCCGGATGGCGATGATCCTCAGCAAAGATGGCAGCCCGGATTTGTATGTGGCCAATTCAGATGGCCGGGGTTTAAAGCGGTTGACGAAGACTCGAGAAGTAGACGCTTGTCCCTGCTGGTCGCCCGACGGCAACCAAATTTGCTTCACCTCGGCCGTGAGCGGCGGCGATAGACTGTACCTCATTCATCCATCGGGAAGCGGGATGCGGCGACTCAGAACGGCCGGAGTGAGCGGAGTGTTTTCAGAGGCCGATTGGTCGCCCAATGGCCGGCAAATCGCCTTCACCGCCCAAATGGGACGACGCTTTTACATCTGCGTGGTGCCGGCGAATGGTGGAGAAGCCAAGGTGTTAACGCAGGGAGAAGACCCCTCTTGGGCGCCGAATTCGAGAAACATTGTCTTCATGCGAAAAAAAAGTGGACGCAAAATATTATCCATACTTGACGTTCCCACTAAACGAGTCCAAGATGTCCCAAATATTTCGGGAAACAGTTCACAACCTGCTTGGGCTCGTTGAGTTGAATTTGACCGCTGGCTAACCTGATTGAACAAGCTGATGAATAAAAACGTCCTTCTCAATACATTTCTTTTGTTAGTGCTTTTCGTGGCGATTGTCGGATGCCGGCGAGAGGCAAAGTCGTTGACCCCAATTCCCGGCAACGAGGGAGCCATTGTGGGCGATGGCGATCCCGCGGGATTGCTGAACAACTATGATGACCCCGATCCGGGCGCTGGCGGCACGCTAGATGGCAATGGATTTTTGAACGGTGACGGACAAAGTCCCCTTCCAGACCGTGATTCCATTATAGGATCCAGCGAAGACCGCGAAACCCTTGCCCCGCACACTGTCTATTTTGGCTTCGATCGTTCCTCCATTTCGACGAAAGAATTGGCCAAAGTGGAAGAGGTGGCCGACTATCTCAAGGCCGAGACCGAGACAATGGTCAAAGTGGAAGGCCATTGCGACGAACGCGGGACGGACGAATACAATCGAGCGCTCGGCGAGCGGAGGGCCTTGTCCATTCGCGAGGTACTCATCCAACTCGGAGTGTCTCCGCAGCGGATTACCACTGAAAGCTGGGGCGAAGACCGTCCGGCGGTTCTAGGCGAGACTGAAAGCGCCTACGCCAAAAATCGGCGCGGAGAATTTGTTCTTCTGAGACCTTAGTTCCTAATTTCTCGCAATTTAATGAAGACAAACTCGAAGTTTATTTGACGCTTTACTGTTTCACTTTGGTACATTAACTTTCATCCATAAATGGCTATGAATACAACGTTTTTCGCCTTCCTCGGCCCGTGGGAAATTGCGCTGATTTTGGGACTTGCCCTGCTTATGTTTGGCGCCAAAAAGCTTCCTGAATTAGCCCGCGGTTTAGGGCAGGGCATCAAAGAGTTCAAAAAGGCCAGCCGCGACGTTCAGAACGACCTGCAACGAGCCATCGACAATATTGAAGAGGATTCGTCCCTTCCCGGCCCCACTGACGCCTCCAGTCCGACGGAACCTCCAAAATCCTCAAAACCAGAACCAACCGCCGCCAAGTCCAACGAAACGCCCAAAACCTAAACCAACGCCTCGGCTTTTCTTTCTTTCATGTCCGAGTCTGAGCATCCGCCCCAGGAGAACGGTCTGTATCCTGAAGAGAATGAGGAAAAGGGTGGCGGCCCCGTCAAAACCTTTTTGGAACATTTGGAAGACCTTCGTTGGACTTTGCTCAAATGCTTGGCCGCAGTCGTTCTTTCCATGGTTTTCTGTTTAGCGGCGAGCAATTTTCTTGTTTCGTTTCTGACTTGGCCGTTGGACCTTGCTCAGGCCAAGCAAGCGAAAAGCAAAGACCTCAGCATTTACTGGGGAGAGAAACGCTTGACGATTCTTCCCGAATCAGTGGCCACCAACGAATTTCCTGAGATTCAGTCTGCGGAGTCTGCGCATCGGGCAATTCTCCGCCCTCGAATGATAGAGACCAATAGAGTTTTGACGATAGAGTTGGAGACTGTGGAACAGAATATCTCCGAACCCGGCAATGGGACGCCCATGTTAAAGAATTACAGTCCGATTGGTCCGTTCAAAGTGGCGATTCAGTTGATGTTGTATGGCGGTCTTGTAGTGGCTTCGCCATTTGTGATCTTTTTTCTGGGGCAGTTCATTCTTCCGGCCTTGCATATTCACGAAAAGCGATTCCTTTATCAAACCGCGGGCTTTGGCGTTGTTCTGTTCATTTTCGGCGTCGCGCTCTGTTATTTTATTTTGATGCAGATTGCGTTGAAGGCGACGGTGCAATTTTCGCAGTGGATGGGCTTTGGATCCGACGAGTGGCGGGCGGCGTCCTACATCAGTTTTGTTTGCAAGTTGATGTTGGCAATGGGACTGAGCTTTCAATTGCCCGTGGTGCTTCTGACAATGGTCAAGGTTGGTTTTCTGGATTATGCCAAACTGGTAAAGTTTCGGCCGTATTGGATAATCATCAACTTAGCTGTTTGCGCCGTGCTGACACCGACCGGCGATCCCGTAACCATGATTCTAATGGCGGCGCCGCTGCAGTGCCTTTATGAGTTGAGTGCCTTCATCTCTCGGTTCTGGGAACAGCGGGAAAAAGAATCGGAAACGAGCATGGAAAGGCAAGATCCATAGCAAGTGGATTGACCTGCCTAGTAGTCAATCGTCTTATTTGCGATTGGAAAGAAAAATAGGCTTTACAAAAGGCTTTCCGATGCAATAACGTGAGTCAACTTTTTCAACTTGTTTCATTATGCGTATTCTAACTATTACTGTTTGTGTTGCGGCGGCGACGTTTCTGTCGACCGGTTGCGCGGGGCCGGAGCGAAAACTCGGCCGGGGATTAACCAATCTAACCGAGGTAAGCCGTTTGGGAGAGTTGCGTTACTCTATGGAGCAATCGGCGATTTGGGACAGCCCGGAAGAGGGATTGTCGACTGGTTTGATTCGCGGGATTCGGCGAACCGCAACGAGAACGCTCGTAGGCGCTTACGAAGTGGCCACTTTTCCCATCCCGAACGATCCCATTTTGAAACCCGAATACGGCCGGTATCCAGACAACTTTCGGCCAAATCTGCTCTCCGATTCCATATTCGCCGCCGATGGCGCGCTGGGATTCAGCGGCGGAGACGTCGCTCCGTTCTTGCCGGGGAGCCGCTTCAAAGTTTTCGATTACTAAAGTAACATTGGTTTAGAAAGGGCGCCGGCGATAAAGAGCCGGCGCCTTTTTTGTTCCTTCATCTCATGGAAACGATTCGATCCGGCTGCAAAATCAATCTCCTGCTAAACGTTCTGCGCCGTCGCGAAGACGGATTTCACGATCTAGAAACCGTGATGCAGCCGCTTCCTTTGTTCGATGAATTGACCGCAAAGTTTGCCAACCGGCCGGGCATAGAACTTTTATGCGATCATCCCAAAGTCCCAATCGGAGCGGATAACCTGATTTGCCGAGCGGCGAATGTCTTCCAGAGTGCGGTGGGAAGAAACGACGGCTTACGGATTTATCTCAAAAAGAACATCCCAATCGCCGCCGGACTAGGCGGGGGAAGCAGCAACGCAGCGGCCGCTCTGCTGATTTTAAACCGCCTGTATGATAGCGCGTTATCGGCAGACAGGCTGTCTGAAACGGCCGCTCAATTGGGCTCGGACGTTCCTTTTTTTCTGAGAAACGGACCGGCCATTGCCTCCGGACGAGGAGAAAAAGTGCAACCATTGCCGCCATTCGAGATTTTTGAAGACGCTTGCGTGATCCTCGTCAATCCCGGTTTTGGCGTGCCCACGTCGTGGGCTTATCAAAAACTTCAATTGGACGAAGCGGAGGGGAATTCTGCTCCGATTTCTGTGAGAGAATTGATCCGGGCGCTTCAAGCAGGCAATTGGGAAGCTTCGATGAAAGGGCTTTTCAATTCACTAGAGCGCCCGGTCTTCAAAAAGTATCCCGTTTTGGAAATCATTCGGTTGGGATTGCTGAAGTCTGGAGCATCCGGCGCTTTGCTATCGGGAAGCGGCGCCACGGTCTTCGGGATAATTCGCGGCAAAGAGTCCGGTGAAGAGGTGCGTCAACGGTTTTTGAAAACTTTTGGAAACCAGTGTTGGAGTTGCCTATTGCCCCTAACGGAAGAATAAGCGCCCCTAATCCGCGTTCCGGAGGAGGATGGAACTATCAAGGAAGAAACTGACTTGCCCAAGCGCAACCCGAACACACAAACACATTCGCGCCGCGCTCACCGCCGCAACGAGAAAGAAGGAGTGCATCCCAACCTGCCAAGCGCTCGCTCAACACGCTCTGTTTCACAAAGCGTAAACCTCACTCTTTGCTTGGGTTGTTTTCCGGGGGCGGATAGTTTGGCGTAGGTTGTGCTGGCAGCCAATCGCTTTCCCTATCCACGCCGCCGCCGAGAAACGGGGACTAGTCTTGCCTCACTGAGCCCTTAGCGCGCATCTGTTCCATTTCTTCCGATGTTGGCAGGCGAATGGTGCCGTCTTCGTTGATTGGCATGAGAAAGCTCTCATGCTGGTGGTTGATGATGCGATAGTTGGCGCCTTCATCATGTTTGATTGGATGGCCGTCCTTGTCCACTAACACCCCGTTTTGGATAGACACCGGCGGAGACAAAAATCTCTTAGCTTATGAGCTCGGCGAGGAAAACAAAAACCGCCGAGAAATGAATCCCGACGGCCTTTTTATCTATCGATCTAAAACGAACGAAACTATTCCGCCAGTAAAGATTGACCGGGCACCATATCCTCATCCTTCGGGTCTGCCAATCCAAACAAAAAGGTGTTTCCCGTAAAACCATCAGGAGGAATCTCGGCAATCAACCGATCACGAATCCTTTCAGCAAGTTCCATGCTCGGCCTTTCTTCTCCGGGCTCCGCTACCCACTCGCTCCGAACGCAATTGCGAACGACATAGAAATCCCTTTCTAGTTGCTCTCCCCAAGTGATGCGCCGTCTTTGTTCTGTTTCGGGATCCAATCGGGTTTGATAGGGATGCATTTCATCAAGACCATGCTGATTAGATTGCCGTTTGGTTACAAAGTAGTTTTCCAAACCGACCATGGTATGCGCCAGCCGAATGGGGTTGTCAGCGATTCCTTCCTCTTCAAAGATGCGGTAGGCTTGCTCGAACTCCGATAGATAGCGGTAGGTCTGTTTATAGAATCCGTCCAGTTTTTTGTGCCGCATGATAATCCGCCGTTGCTCTTCGATTTCAGGATCGCCGGTGTGGTATCTCTGGTCCGCGAGTTCCACGGCGCGCCAGAGTCTTTCGTCTTCGGCATGCTTCTCTTCGGGGGTCAGATCGGTTCTCGCCCAGACTTTTTCGGATTCCGTCTCCCATTGATCAGCCGCTTCATCTGCTTTCTTCCCTAATTCCTCTCGGTAGGCATGGAATTTTTCGTCACTGTGCGCGATGTTGTTCTCCGGGTCATAGACGATGTCTGGATGGTACCCGCGCCGGAAAGGGAAGTTGTCAATCCAGTCTTTGCGTTCGGCGTAAAACGCGGCCCAAGCGGCCCGTTCTTCGGCTTCGTCTTGCGCTCGCCACCATTGTTCCGATCGTTCATCAGCAGTGAGGATGCGTCCATATTTGCGCATCTCTGATTTTTCTCTGGCGAGGTGGTCGGCGACTTCTTGGCGAGCGAGTTCTTTCTCTTCGGGAGTCAAATTTTCCAGCGCGGGACCGTATTCTTTGAGGATGTAGGCGTCAATTTCGTCGAGCGGTATCGATGCCATCTCTTCCGGGTTGTTTTGCTTTTGGGGAGCAAGGAAGACAACGGCAACCATGGCCAGAATGCCTCCCGTGATGATGTAAACACTTTTCATTTCGTGGTTCTCCTTTCTTTTTAGTTGGAAGGTTTTTTGACATTCTCGTTCTGGTAGACGGGGTACTCGTGTTTAGTTGTGCGCCTGCATACCGGATGCACACGGCGGCCCCAACGGTGTCTTGTGTTATGTGTTGTGCACCAGAGAGTAGTATATTTGTGTTTGAAGTGACGCTTGGCACGGCCTACCCATGTGGGGTTGCCGATGATTTGGAAGTTTTCCCATGGGATATGAGTCAGGTCAAAACCTAAGAAGTTGTCGTCACACCATGACATTGGTTCGGGATAATCATGACGTGGTCTCTCGTTTTTGGGAACTTTGGTGACGGTGCTCCCGTTATAGCCGGCTTCGCGGGCGATGTAGCTGAATCTGGTGACGTAGGTGGAGCGACTGCCCTGTTCTTCCAGTTCGGTAGGAGAAAGGTCGTTGCTGCCGGGGACGGCGACGTGCTCAAAGTCCGACCAGAGTTTTATCTTTTTGTCGCAGGTGAACTGCTCCCTTTTGTAACGGGTTCGCTCTCCGAGTTTCAGCCTGCCCATGTATATGGGGCGTTGCCAACCTCGTCGAGTTCTTGCATTGTTCCAATCCTCTTGCATCTGGTCAAGGTCAGCTTGAATCTCGGCGTCCGTGGGTTTCTTGACATAGCCTCCCCAGGACACTGTGTAATATCTAGCCTGACGTACAGTGTAGTATTTGGACGTGTCCGTGTATAGATGTTCCCATTCACCATCGGCTACTTCCTCTAGGATTTTGTATGTATCGGAGCGGCCGTTGAGGTTGGCGTTGTCGCTGACATCATCTAGAACTTCGTCGGGATAGAGCGAGGTTGGGTCTAGACTGGAGTCGGTGCCGCTGGTGTCGTACGCTTTGAGTTGATTGGCCATGGCTTTAGCGTCGACGGAGCGTCCGTTCTGGCCGCCATTGCGGGTGGCCGCGTCGCCGTAGTAATAATTCCGTTGGAGATATTCTCGGTTGCGGTACAGCCTGTGTCGCTATCGGCAACGGCGGTTTCCTTGAGTATCGAACTATCAAAAGCCGCATTAAGCCCGTAGGTGATGGCGTAGCCGGTAAAGAGTTTAACGAAAAAGTCTGTGCCATAGGAGGCGGCGATGATGGCCGGCCAAGCGGCATTGACTTTGTATTGATAGACGAAGTTTCCGGCGGCGGTGATTGCCAGAGCGGTGACTAAGGCGGTTTTCTGGCGCCAGTTCCATTGATTGAGCCGTTGGCGAACGGTTTGGACTAGCGCGCTTCCCAGCGAGACGACATTGACGGCGGCAGTCAATGTGACGGCGATTACCGTTTTCCAGTTCCGGCGGTTTGACTTTGCTTCGGTTTGCACCACTTCGGGCTTTTCAGCGATTGAATCGGATTCTTGGGAGTTTGTCATGGTTAATTTTGTCAATGTTGACGGTTGTTTGTGTGAATTTCGTGGATTGGAAAACAGAACGCCGGCAAAGGCGCGGCGAAAGTAATTCCCAAAAGCGCCCGGTTTTCCGGGTTGCGTCGAGTCGGTTTGAATGGCGTTGCTTCGTCCTCTTAAAAACAATCTGTTCGGTTCAATATTCTACTGTAAACGGTTGGCCAAGCGTTTTAGGGAACCTTTTCCCCGCCAGGCCATTACGAAAATCCAGTAAGGTGATTACGAGAGTTTTCTGCCTGTTTGCCGAGGCAACAGGGAAAGAGTGTACGGCTCTCCCCAGTCCAAACATCAAACTATGACCTCTGAGCGGGAGACCCGATTTTCCCGAAGGCTCCCGTCAAATGGCGGTTCAGCGAGCGCAAGAAAATCACAAAGCAACCCCGGCGTCAACACTTTTCTTAACTTTTTTTCGGGATTGGGGGAAATTGGATTTTTGGCCTGTTTTTTGGGGATTTTTGCGGAGATTTACCAATGTTTGTGGTTTTGGTGTTTGGATTTCGAGGAGATTCCGGAATGGAAAGTAGTGGAGCAAGCGAGGGAAAGTTTGCCAAAAGGCGCCGAATCATGTTTACGAGAAGATTTGTTGCGTTTGGGTTTTAGCGGACGTTTCGATTTGAAGTGTTCGTAAAAGAATATAAGAAACGCAAGTCTGCAGAAGGATTTTCCATTGGATGCAACGATTTTATTTTTTGCCTCGGCAAATCGGTTGGATTTTTCTTGCTAGCGATAGAAAGAAGGGATTGAAAAAGGCGGAGGGTTGGTGGTTGACGAGGTTTCTTGCAGAGAAAAGCTTTGTGTTTGTTGCTGTTTTTGTGCTTAGGTTTTTGGGGATGTTCTCGTTTCTGTTTTGTTGTTTTGTTTTTGTCTGCATGTGTTTGGCGTTGTTTTCTGGGGCAAGGCTGGCGCGGGCGGGGCGGTTTTTGGGGGTGGTTTGTTGGTTGGTTTTCTTTTGCCCGCTGGCGGCGCAGGCCGAGCGGCTCCGGGTTTTGACTTACAATATTCATCACGGAGAGGGAAGTGATGGGAAGTTTGATTATGAACGTCTGGCTGGGAAGATTGACGAGTTGTGTCCTGATGTGGCGCTGCTTCAGGAAGTGGATCGGGGAACGAAACGGGCCGGCGGAGTGGATCAAGCGGCTCGTTTGGCTGAGTTGACTGGGATGGAGTTCGTCTTTGGCAAGGCGATGCCCTACGAAGGCGGGGAGTATGGGTTGGCGATTTTGTCGCAGTTTCCCATCGAGCGTTTCGAGACTTATCCGCTTCCGTTTGACTTTGGGCAGGAGCCTCGCGCGTTATTGCGGGCCAGGATTATTCCTGACAACGGGTTGCCGGTTTTTGATTGTTGGGCGACTCATTTGTGTCATCAGAGTGAGGATTCTCGCGTACGGCAGGCAAAGCAGATTCGTTGGGTGACGCGCGAGTTTGACGATGCGCCGGCCGTTCTTGCCGGAGATTTTAACGCTCGTCCGGATTCTGCGCCGATGAAGGCGATGCTGGCCGATGATTGGCTGGATGCGACGGCGCCTCAATCGGAGATTGATTATGTTTTGATTCGGCGGAGGGATGCTTGGCGGGTGGCGAAAGTGGTTATTTTGGAGGATCGAACGGTTTCCGATCATCGGCCGGTTTTGGCGGAGTTGGAGTGGTTGGGGGAGCAAGGGAATCCCGATGATGCGACGCCGTCTGATCTGGAGGATTTGGCGGCGCTGGAGTCGCGTTTGCAAGCCGCAATCGCGAATGCCTCAAAGGCAGTGGTGGCCGTTAACGGCGGCGCCGGAGGCGGAGTGATTGTCTCCTCGGACGGTTATGTGTTGACTGCGTTCCACGTTGTCGGCACGGGAAGGGAAGTCCGCATTCGCTTGCCGGACGGAACGAGTCACGAGGCAAAAAATCTGGGCGCCTTTCGTTTCGCGGACGCTGCTATGGTGAAAATAGAAGGAGAAGGGCCGTTTCCGCATGCGCCGTTGGCGGCCATGCATCGGGCGCGCGTTGGAGAGTGGTGTTTTGCTTTGGGACATCCGGGCGGTTTGGACGGCGGGCGGGGCGTTGTCGCTCGAGTGGGCAGGATTATTTCAAAGACGGATCATCTCATGCGGTCGGATTGCCAGATCGTCGGCGGGGATTCCGGCTGCGCTCTTTTCAATTTGCGTGGGGAGTTGATCGGCATTCACAGCCGCATCGGGAGGCTGTTGGATCAAAATTATCATGCTCCCGTCGAAGCCTTCCTCCGTCATTGGGAGCCGATGAAGGCCGGGAGAGTGATCCCTCCAAATCGGATGCGGGAACGCGGCGGTTTGGGCGTGCGGACGGTCGACGCCAATCCCGGCGTGCGGGTGGCTCGGGTGGATCGAGAAGATTCACCTTTGCGCCAAGGAGACGTGATTCGGCAAGTTGATGAGTTTCTTGTCGAGGACGATTGGGAATATGGAGTGGCAATCAGCAGCCGGCGAATCGGTGAGACGGTTCAACTGCGGGTTTTGCGGAAAGAGGAATGGCTCGATATTGAGGCGGCGGTGCAGCGGCTATGCAGAAACCGATAAAATCGAGCGCTTGCCGGTTTCGCCATCCAAAACCAATACCGACCTATTTTGAAACAAGTGCGCCGAAGACTTGCGCGAAAGCATCGAAGAAGTCATTTCTGTGTTGCAACTTCGCCAAGGGAACGGGAACAACCGTGCAACTCCACGAAAAGAACCGCCGACAAGGCAGAATGAAAAAGAAAACCGACTGATGATTAAAAAGGATTGGCTGTTTTTGAAGATACCGGGATGAGTGGAGTTGGCTTTATGGTTGATTGCTTTCATATTTTTTGAGTTACTCTTCATTCAATCTCTCGACAGATCTAAAGAATCGCAAATAAAGGCTTTAAAGGATCTGGTTGAAGTTTTGGAACAACGACTGGAACTGGAAATAAAATCGAGACAGAATGAGTCTGATGATAAACGAAAAATAACTTTCTGAATTGTCTGTTTTATATCGCTCATACTTGGCCTTGGTTCGCTATGAATCCCGAAGAACTGATCCAATTGATCGCCAGCGGCGATGAAGACACCAAAACGATACACCGACAAAGGCTGGGAACTTTACAAACCGGAAATACGGTCGCAAAATCTCATTTTCAACATACAGAAGGCTTGAAAAAATGAGGCGAAGCAAAATGGCGCGGACGATGAGGGGCATAGGGTTGGCGGGGCTTTTGAGCGCGGCCATGATGGTTGGAAACACGGGTCGCGCTTCGGAATTGCGCAAGGAACTCCCGGAAAAATTCCGAACCAACGGCGCTGAAACGCTTTTGGCCGTCGCGAATCTGACGCGGGATTTGGCGGCGGTTACCGTCGAAATACTGGATAATGGGAAACCGAAGGCTTTGGGGACGGTGGTTCGCCGAGACGGTTTGGTGGTAACCAAGGCGAGCGAGCTGGGATGGCAAACTGCGGTTCGCCTGCCAGACGGCCGCCAAGCGACACCAATTGCGGTTGCGGTAGACGAGGACAACGATATTGCGGTGCTTCGCTTAGACGTCTCTTTTGGCAAAGCCGCCGCTTTGTTCGCCGATTTCGAAGAGATTGTCCGGGGGAAGTTTTTGGTTTGTCCGTCCGGTTCGCCGAAGGAAGTAAAAATAGGCATTGTCAGTGCCGACTCTAGATTCGTCAAACGGCAGGGCGGCGCATTGGGCGTTTCTTTGGGGCAAGAAGGATTGTCGCTCGGCGGCGTGGAGGTGGAAGCTGTTTATGAGAGAACGGCGGCGGCTCGGGACGGCATTCAGAGAGGCGACGTGATCCGCTCGGTGAACGGCCGAGTGGTCTTTTTGGTGGAGCAGCTTCAAAAGGCCATTGCCTCTTATTATCCTGGGGAAAGCGTCGAGCTGGTTTTGCAACGCGGCGACCGCACTTTGCATCTCCACGTCACCTTGGGGTTTCGTTCCGCTTCCTTCGGTCGTTTTAGTCGAAATTGGTCTTTGAACGGAAAAACGTCGACCCGCTTGTCTGGATTTGAGCAAGTGATCCAGCACGACATCCCGGTGAACGCCAGCGCGATGGGCGGGCTGGTTGTGGATTTGAGCGGCCGCGGTGTCGGCGTCAATATTGCCCGCGTGGATCGGGTAAGCACGTTTGCGTTGCCAACGACTCTGTTGCGGCGGATTTTGGAAGGATTCGGCGAAGAGTTTTCGTTGCCGGCGGCAGAGTAGCGGCGGCAAAGCGGCAATCCGCCCTTTGCCGGGAAATATCGCCTCATGGACTAGCGCGCGTTCTCGCATTCTCAATTCATCGTTGGTTATGGAACAAAAAAACTTCGCTTTGGAAAACCCGAAGCGAAGTTGCTGGAAAAACAAGGCCGATTTTTAGCAGGGGCCAAAGCGCCAAGCGCAGGCCGCAGATCACGAGCCGATAGCGGCGGCTTGGCGTTTCTTTTGCCAACGATGGAAGAACACAAAACCGAGGGCAAACAAGCCGAAGACGAGGGCATATTCTTTTGGTTCGGGGATGACTTGGCTGTTGACGACAACCCGCACCGAGCCGTCGGCAACCGCTGAAAACCAGGGAGTCGGTATGGTAGAACCCGAATCATTATTGAAGGTTCCCGCAAAGAAGTCGCTAATCGGTTTGTCGATGATGCCGGCGCCTACCCAAGCCGAAGAATTCCCGTTGGCAAAGGAGAAATTGCTACTTCCGGAGACACGAATTCCCAGGTCATCCGCATTAGCATCATCATCCATAAAAAGATGGGAAATGGTTCGGCTGCCACTGCCGATGGTGATGGTGGGCGTGTTGGTGGCGCTGGCGGCAAAAGTGATGTTGGTTCGGCCGCCACCCGGAATTCGGGCTCTCACCGAAGCGATGTCGTCGGTGTTGGAACTGGAAAACAAGGGAGAAAGTTGAAAGTTAGTATCGCTGGGCTTGTTGGCGTCGAAAAAGTTGCCGTTATTATTAGAAGAGGTAAATTCCCAACTGTCTTGAGAGTTGAAGTTTCCGGAGGTTCGGATGCTACCGCTATTACCCGCGGTGGAAGAACCGCTAAAAATCCAGATGGTTTGGTTAGTGGGGTTGTCTTGGCTGGGATAGACGTCAATGATCAACTGCGCCTGGGCGTTGTACCCCCCCCCCCCCCCCCCCCGCAAAGGCAGACGACAGCGGCCAATAAAAATAATTTTCGGTTCATAAATATCTGCAATTTAAAAAGTTCGCTTTGTTTATTATCCTCTCCAAAGAAAAGAGTCAAGCACCAAAAAGCAAAAAAAGGAAAAAAGTTCAAAAAAAGTTCGTTGGAAAACGATGAAATTCGACAAAAAGAGCGAAAGAGAGCGCCATCCCGCCTTGGCCGATGGCAAATCCGCTCGCCGCGAATCCCTGGCCGCAGGTTGCTGACTTTGCCAAAAAGCGCGCCATTCCGCCTTCCCGTTGCGAAAGAAAGAAGAAAGTTTTGTTGGTTAGCGAGTGTTTTGGGGAGAACTCTGAATTCGGAAGACGCATGGGAAGAAGCGGCAAAACGAGGAAACTCGCCAAAAGGTGAGAAATCCTGCTTTGCTGTTACGAAGAAAAGTTGTTTTTGGCGGTCAGTGTTTGGGAAATGGAAAGGATCCATTGGGGGGTGGTCGGCGGTTAGGAGGTGTTTTTTCGAGCTTTGAGGCCAAAGGTTAGGGTTGGAGTTGGTTGCCGGTCGTTGGCTTTTTAGCTTCCGCAGTCTTCGAATCCCGGATGCACAAAGCGACGGGAAATGGATTGCGGGATTAAGGACTAACAAAAGGGAAGGAATGGCAAAACTGCGAAGTGTGCTGTCAAAAAGAGCGGATTCGCAGGCAAGGAGCGGATGGTTTTGGTTTCTGGTTGTGGAGTTTTCTTTGGGGTTGAAGCAGGTGGGTGGTTGTCTAGGAGAAAGGTTGGATGGTATGGGATATTTTGTTGATCTTGCTGTTTTGGTAAAACAAATGGCGCAATGAACCAATCTCTGTTGCTGGCGGTTAGGCAACCCCAAAAAAAAGAAGAAAAAGAGGAAGAAAGGTAGGGTCTGGTGGCGAGGGGGAGGGTGGTTTTTCTATGAAGAGGCATTTTATGGATTGCGTTGAGAGGGGGCGATGTTTGTTGTTGGCGGGAAAGGAGGATCATTTGTTTGCATGCATGCGTGCGTGTGGTCGGCGTTTTGTTAGGGAGATGGTTGGGGACTACGAAGGGAAGGAAAGAGAGCGGTTATTGGGAGTAGTAAACGGGCTTGCCTGGAATTCTTTGGTTTTGGCGGCAGTTGGGAATGAGGAATAACGAGTGGAGGAAAGGGATGGCAAAGCAGCTGCAAAGGGCGTCAAAGAGAGCGGGAAGGGGTTGGAGGTTGAGAACATCGGTCCTCGTCTGCTAACTGCTGGCGCGGTTGTCGGAGGCTTGACATTGACGGCGGCAAGGGAATGAGGAGTTGGGAATGAGAGATAGAGAGTTTGGAGTTTAGGGGGTGTTCCATGCTACGAGCTGAGGCTGGCGAAGACGCCAAAAGAGAAGGAAATTACTCATCGGCTGAGTGCTGAATGCTGAATGTTTCTTCTTCTGGATGTGTTGGGAGAAAATGGGCTAGGGGGAGACCGAAGACCAAAGGCCGAGTTGGCACAGTTGTTTTTCGGTTTGTTCTGCCCAGCTTTGGTTGGCAAGGGGGTTGGCGGGGCTGGGATGGAGGATTTGGCCGATGCGGATCGGCTTGTGGGCGAGGGCGGATTGGGCTCGTTTTTTGGCGAAGGCGCCGATGCCGATGATCCATTCTGGTTGGAGGATGTCGACGATTTTGCGCAAGTGGGCGTCGCAAGCGGCTTCGAGTTTTCTTCGAGCGGGAGTTGCGGGTAGTTTGTCCGGGGTGAGGTTGCGTCCCGAAGTTTCTAGAAAAGCCAAGGGGCAGTAGTTGGCGACGAAGTGGTCTTTGAAGAAATCTTCTGGGCGGGCAAAGCGTTGGCGGAAGAGTCCCCACAATCGCCGGCCGCTGACTTCGGAGCGGGCGCAAGCGAAGCCTTGGATGGGGCGTTTGGGGTGTTGGCGGTCTGGTTTGAGGACGCCGGAGCGGATGCTCAGCCAATCGCGGACGCTGGCGATTTCTCCGAAAGGCACGGCGGTTTGCATCATACCGAAGGGTCCGGGGTTCATGCCGAGGAAGAGCGTTCGTTTTTGTCGGTCGGCGTAGCGGGCGAGGTATTGTTCGTGGGCTTTGCGGGCGTAGGTCAGCGGGTTGTAGACGTGGGAGATTGGCGGGGGAAAGGTGAGCGGGTCGACGGCAATGGCTAGTCTTCGGGCGGCTTCAATCATGGCTTCGGCAACAGGGGAGCGGGGCATTTGGTGGTTTCGCAGGGTTGCTGTTTTTTGTCTTTCAACTGTTCCTTGCCGCTCCGTAACGGGATGGTGCTTCGGGGCGGCTGTGATGCCGGATGTCTTGGGCGTCGCAAAGGTAGACTACAAGTTCGGCGATGTTTTTTGCGTGGTCGGCGATTCGTTCGATGCTTTTTGAAATGACCATGAGATTGAGGCAGCGCCCGATGTTGTTGGTGTTTTTGATCATGTAGCTGGAGAGTTCGTGATGGAGTTGTTTGTTGAGTTGGTCGACTGCTTTGTCTTGGGGCACTACGGCTCGGGCGTCGTTGGCGTTTTCGTTGACGAAGGCTTTGAGGGCTTGGTCCATCATTTGCATGGCCATTCCTACCATTCTGGGGATGTCGACGTAGTCTTTGAGCGGGGGCTCGTGGCTGAGTTCGCGGGAGCGGCGGGCGATGGTTGTGGCCTCGTCGCCAACGCGCTCCAAGTCTGTGCAGATTTTCATCGCTACGGTGATGAATCGAAGGTCTTTGGCGAGAGGGGCTTTGGAGAGAAGGAGAATCGCTAATTCGTCAATCTCTATTTCGAGTTGGTCGAGTTCGTTGTCGGCGTTTTCCGCTTGCCGAGCTAAGTCGTCGTCGCGCTCGATCAGGGCGCGGACGGCTGTGTTCACGGCGAGTTCGGTTTTGCTGGCCATGGTCAACAAGCGTCCGTTGAGGTCGTCCAGTTCGTTTTGAAAGTGTTGGCTCATTTTCTAATTTGGGAGGGGAGCGGATTGTTGTTTCTTGAATGTTTCGCATTGCGGTTTACTTTCCGCTAAATCTCCTGGTCTTTCAACAGGGTTTTGCTTCGTTATCCAAATCGGCCCGTGATGTAGTCTTCGGTTTGTTGTTTTTTTGGCGAGGTAAAAATGGCGTTGGTGCGTCCGTGTTCGATCAGTTTTCCGGAGCAGAAGAAGGCGGTTTGGTCGGAAATTCGAGCGGCCTGTTGCATGTTGTGGGTGGCGAGGACAACGGTAAATCGCTTTTTGAGGTTGAGGATTAGTTCCTCGATTCTAGCTGCGGCGCCGGGATCGAGTTCGGAGGCCGGCTCGTCCATCAGGAGAATCTTCGGTTGGACGGCAATGGCGCGCGCGATGCAAAGCCGTTGTTGTTGCCCACCGGAGAGAGTGAACGCATTAGCCTCCAAACGATCCTTTACTTCGTCCCAAAGCGCGGCGGCTTTCAAGCTGGCTTCGATGATTTTGGCCAGCAGCTTGCGGTTTCGCAATCCGTGCAACTTGGGTCCGTAAGCAACGTTGCTGCGGACGGACTTGGGAAAGGGGTTGGGTTTTTGAAACACCATTCCGACTTTTTTGCGCAGTTCGGCTACATTTACTTGCCGACGGTAAATGTCGCGTCCGGCGATGGCCACCTTCCCCGTAATCTTCACGCGGTCAATCAGGTCGTTCATTCGGTTGAAACAACGGAGAAGCGTCGACTTTCCACAGCCGGAAGGGCCGATAAGCGCAGTGGCCAAGCCTTCGGGGATTTCCAGCGAAACCGAGTCAAGAGCCGTCACCGCGCCGTAGTGAACCGAGAGATTTTGGGTAACGATCAACGACTTTGTTCCGCTGTTTCCGCTCGAATTCTCTGAAGGCTGTATAGTCATTAGTAACGAACTCCCATAAGGAAGCAACTTCCCATTGGCGGTCAGCAAAACACTCTCGACCGGGCGTTTGTTCGCGCCCGAATGAAGATCGCCGCCGCATTCAAAGGAAAGGAAAGCAGCAACAAGGTCATAACAGCCGCGTACAAAATAGAGCGCGTCTCTCCGCTGTCCGGTGATTGAGTCGAGAGAATGAAGACATAGTATCCCAAATCCATAAACCCACCGAGGGAACCGCCTTCGGCCGTAGAATGCGCCGCGCCTGTGAAGAGAATGGGGGTGACGGCTCCCGCTGCACGGCTGACAGCCAACAGTCCGCCGGTCAAAATTCCAGGCAAAGCGCGAGGCAAGACGACTTGGACGACGGTTTGCAAGCGAGAAGCGCCTAAAGCCATGCTGGCCTCGCGAAGGCCGGCCGAACGCGCCCGCAGGCTCTCCTCAACCGCCGTCGATACCGCGGGCAACGTCAATATCGCCATCGTAAGAGACGCCCAGAGCAACCCAGGCTGCTCCCAATAAGAAGACGCGTGTTCTGGTCGGAAAATTTGATCGAGATTCCCGCCGACAAAGTGGACGAGAAACGCCAGCCCAAAAAGCCCGACGACAACAGAAGGCACGCCGGCCAAAATGTGAAGCGCGCTTCGGATGAGAGCTGTCGCCAGCGATGAAGAAGGAGCGTATTCGGCCATGTAAATCGCCGTCAAGACGCCGGCCGGCATCGTGAACGCCGCCATCAGCATCACCCGCGCCGCCGTGTCGGTGAGCATCGGCAAAACCCCGGCCCGATTTGCGTCAAACAAATTCTCTCCCGGACGCGAAGTCAAAAACCGCCAGGAAAACAGCTCCCTGCCTTGCCAAAGAGCGCCGGCCAAAATCACCGCCAAGAAACCTAAAATAACGGCCGCCCCCAACGCGGTCAGCCAGGTGAAAAAAGCCGACCGCCAATCTCTGCGGAACGCGAAAAAGCCAAAATTGCCCATTCTTCAAAAGTGTTTTGCCTCTAGCCTTCGCTCCAAACGGCGGAGAATCCAGCCTCCGAGAAAGTTCACGACGCAAGTGACCGCAAAAAGCCCTCCCCCCAGCGCAAACAAGACGCGGCAATGCAACCCCCCGAAAACAGCGGCCGGCAATTCGGCGGCGATCTCTGCCGAGATACTGCGGCTCGAATCCAGAAGACTCCACGAAAGAACGCCAACCTCGCCCGCAGCCAAGAGAACAATCATGGTTTCACCCACCGCACGGCCAAAACCAAGCGTCACCGCGGCCAAAACGCCGGGCAAAGCGGCCGGCAGCACAACAAAACAAGCGGCCTGCCACCTCGAACTACCCAACGCAAGCGCAGCCCGCCGAAAAGAAGCGGGAACACTCACCAAGGCATCTTCGGCAATCGAAAAAATGAGAGGAATCACGGCCAAACCCAACGCAATGCCGGCCGTCAGCGCGTTCAGGCGTGCCGGCATTCCGAAAAGAGCTTGCAGTCCATCGGCCAATACCGTTGCGGCCAAACTTCCCAACACCACGCTAGGCACCCCGGCAAGAGTCTCGACCAACGGCTTCCCCCACTTGCGCACTTTGGGCGAAGCCAACTGCGAAACGTAAAGCGCCGCCCCAATCGCCGTCGGCACGGAAAAAACCAGCGCCGTCAAACTAACCTTAAGACAACCCGCCGCCAAAGGCATAATTTGTTCGAAAAAGAGAATGCCGCCGGATGTTTGACCGTCCGCTGTTTCCCTTCGAAAAATGGGAATCGACTCGCGGACAATGAAAACAACAATCAGAAGAAGCAAAACCACCGCGCTCAAAGAAACTGCGAACAGACTTTTCTCCACAATCCAATCCGCAAGTTGAAAACGCTTTTTCTGCGCTAAACTGCTCCAATCTTCGATGACGCCGGATGAATTCATGCTGATAATAAAAACTAGCAAAAATAACAGCCCGTCGTGCCGATGTCAAACCGCGCCTTCTCCAATCCCGACCTTCAAAAATGGAATGCGAAAAGATAGAATGCCTGAAATTTCCGCCTCTGTTTCTCTTCTCCGGCAAGAAAATCCAGCCGCCGCTTTTCGTCACAGACAAAAAACCGCTCGCTCAAATCACAAGAGAACGTCTTCGCAACATGCACCAAAAAGAATCTTGAAACCATCGGAAACTCAAGCCTATGCTAGCGACATATGAAATACGCGAAACCGATATTGACGGCTCTATTGTCCTTTGTGCTTTTGAACGGTTGCGGGAAACCGTCTCCGAAACTAGATCCTCCGAACCTCAGCCTCCACGAAGCGGTCTTGCAGGGAAACCTGGAAGCCGTGCAACAACATATTGCAGCCGGCTCAAATCTGGATGAAAAAGCCCCAGAATCAGGCGCCAGTCCTCTGATTACCGCGGACGCCTTCGGCAAAGTCGAAATCGCCAAAACCCTGATTACCGCCGGAGCGGACGTCAATCACCGGCAAACCTCAGATGGCGGAACGCCGCTTCATGTAGCCGCTTTTCTTTGCCACTCCGAGATTGTCGAGGATCTGCTAAACAACGGCGCCGACAAAGACGCCCGAAACAATAATGGAACAACCGCGTTGGAATCCGTCGCCGGTCCCTTTGACGAAGTCACGTGGATTTACGTTCTTCTAGAAGGGGCTCTTGGCCCGATGGGATTGAAGCTGGACTACGAACGAATCCAAGCCGACCGACCCAAAATCGCGGAAATGTTGCGTTAGGCTGCGTCCAGTTGTGGAAACGGTCCTATAAGAAATAAGCATTCGGGAAAGTTGTTTGTGTCCCAGTTTCTCCAATCCACCGGAGAATCTTTGGATTTATTCCACCGTTACGGATCCAGAAGCAATCGGAAGTTGATGCCTTTGCACAGTTGCATTGCTCGCTTTATCTCCGCCGCCTTGGGATCTAAATATTCCGTAAGTTCATTAGGAATTGGCGACTCCAAAGAAGAGCAAATTGCAGGACAATACTACGCCAAGCGAGTGGATATTGCGGTGATTAACGACAACAAACCTATTGCCTCCATTGGACTTAAATTCGTCACGTCCAACTATAAACAAAACAATGTCAATTATTTCGAAAATATGCTGGGCGAAACAGCAAATCTTCGCCGGAACAATTGTGGATACGCCCAAGTGATTGTAATCCGAAAGGAGATGCCCTATAAATTAAAAAGCGGGAAAACCACAAAGATGGAACGCATCTCAGAGAAAAAATCTCCGAAAATATGTGCAATTGGTTAAAGACAAAGATCATCCGCATCGTCCCGACCTGATGTCGATCGCTATTGTGGACTTTCCAACAAACCAGTTGCCTCGACTTGCCGAAGAGGATTCTGAGTTAGGTTTATCAGCAGAAACTATCAACATGCTCCAAAACGAGCTTTCTCTGGCCAATTTCTTCATAAAATTCCCGCATCTTTGCCAATTCAACAGATGATAACGCGCCGGAAACAAAATGGAATTGTTTATACGCCCCGCTGGCTCATCAATCTAATTCTGGATGCTGTCGGGTTTGACGGTTCCCAAGGGAGACTTCTAGATCCTTCATGCGGGGACGGAGCTTTTCTTGAAGCTGCCGCAGAAAGGATTATCGCCAAAGATGGCAAAGCAGAGCTTGTCGGCATAGATATTGATCGGAAAGCCGCAGAACAATGCCGTAAAAGACTAAGCAGTCTTGGCGTTCCATTTAAAATACTTTGCCAAGATGCTTTATACGCTAAAAATCTCGGCTCATTCGACTTCGTGGTAGGCAATCCTCCCTACGTTCGTATACAACATCTTGGAAAAAACAGGAGAGAGCGAATTCAACGCAGTTTTCGACTCTGTTCAAAAGGCTCCACAGACCTTTTCATTGCATTCTTTGAACTGGGTTTCTCCCTGCTGAAATCAAAAGGAAAACTGGGATACATTACTCCCAATACATGGTTGAAAACCAAGACAGCGTTTGAGTGGCGCAAGTTTCTTTACCATGAAAAACCTGTTTCCATGCTGATAGACTTTGCGCATTGGCAGCTCTTTGAGGAGATTACCACGTATTCGCTTGTTTCCATATTGGAAAAGGGGATTATACATGAAAAATTCAGTTTATACAAAGGAAATGCAAAAGGCAAACTGGACTCGCTCGGCAAAGTTCGAATAAAAGAGATGGATCCTAACAATTGGATTCTCTGCTCCTCAAAAGATAGAAAAAGATTGGCCAAGCTGCGTAACAATCGAATCCCGCTGTCCGAGGTTGCAAAGATTCACGTGGGGCTGACAACTCTTGCAGACCGATTGTTCATATTTCAAAAACCCAATCTGGAGGGCGGATCCGCTGAAATCATCCATCCAATCACAAGAAGGCCGGTTTTTGTGGAGCGAGAGATTCTGAAACCAATAATCAAAGCGTCTGTTCTAAAGTCCGGTAAAGAGAACCAAAGACGATATATTATTTTTCCTTACTACGGTAAAACTCTAATTCCAGAACCCGAGATGGAAACCAAGTATCCGATGGCGTATAAGTATTTGCTCTCCGTAAAACATCAATTAGATAAAAGAGACAAAGGGAAACCCAATTCTGTCGGTTGGTATGCTTTCGGCCGTCAACAAGGGTTGGAGACTTCATTCGGTGTCAAACTGTTAACCTCTCCCATAAATATCAAACCGAATTTTATATTGTGGAACAAATCGAACTATACTTTTTATTCAGGGTATTGCGTGAAATCTGATAAAGATTTAAGGAAACTTCAGCAACAGCTGAATTCCGAAGATATGGAGTTTTACATCAGCGGCGTCAGCAGAGATTACCAAAACGGCTACAAATCTTTTGCCAAAGCGTTTATTGCCGGCTTCCCTGTGCCGACGCTAATATGACGGGAGATTATTTTTCTACTCTCCACCATTCTGCCGCGCTAAGTCATGCAAAAATGCGCCGCGCTTTTTAATAAGTCCCGCGCGCAGGCAATTCGTTATGACAACCAACAAAAGCAGAAACAAGTCGGCAAAAGTTAATAGATAGATAAAGATTTTTATGTTTGAGGTGGTGGAATATCGTCTTCTGTATGTCGGCAAGAATCCTCGTCGTTGCCACGGTAGTTTTTACATCCCCAGAACGATCTGTTACTTCCTTCTCGCTCAACCATATTTGCGCCGCATTCTAGGCAGAGAGGCATCCATGAATCGCAAGCAGGATCAAGGCATTTTTTATAACGGCCGACGAGCCTCCATGGATTGCCGCATTTTGGGCATCCGTCTTCTGTATAATCGCATAAGGGAAAATGATCGCATCCATAAAACTTCCCATTTCCATTCTTTCTCTCTCTAGCGACCAATATGCCTGTTTTACACTCCGGACAACGGATATGGTTGTAATATTTTTGTGCCAGATCGATTTCAAACTCATCTAGTTCTAGATGATACTTGTTGTTCAACAATTCCACCACAAACTCAGAAGCATTTGTCATATCCACGATCAAATACACGCGCTGTTTAGCACGGGTTAGAGCGACGTAAAACAACCGGCGTTCATCCGCATGCGAAAAGTCGTCCCGCTTGGGCAACAGGGCTTCGAGCAAGGGATGGGAAGTTTTCTCCGATGGAAATCCGTGTTTGCCGCCCTCAAGTCCCAACACAACAACATAATTGACTTCTGAACCTTTTGACTTATGGATTGTATAGGATTCAATTTCCAGTGCAGAGAATTCTTTGTTCCATCTCTTTATATGAGCCGTATTAGGTAAATTTCTGTAAAATCTGCCCAATAGAAAAACCTTTTTCTTTTTGCCGTCTGCTTGGAATTGGTTATCATTTTTTGCCAACTGATTAATCTTTTTCAATACTCGATTTATCCTTTCGTCAAAATCCGTTCTGTCAGGACTTTCTTGACGCAGCAAAGAGACCGCAGGGTGTTCCACGATCGCATGTGTGATCAAAGACTTTTTAATCTGCGCCGGGTTTTTGAGTATGAAACGAGAGGAGATATTGCAGATGCTATTGTTGAACCGAAAGGTTTGGTCAAGTTTGGTGATTTTGGTGGATCCGAATTTCTTCTTAAATTCTGTGGTGAATCGAATGTCGCTGCCCGTAAAGTGATAAATGGATTGCCAATCGTCGCCCACGCAAAACAAAGAACACTCACCGACGGATTTTTTTAGGGCTTTGACAAGCCTCGCTCGCGGTTCGGAGATATCTTGAAATTCATCGACCAGAATATACCGCCAGTGGGAGATAAAGCGGCCGCTTTCCACATAGTTAATCGCTTTATGGATCATATCGTCAAAATCGATCTCTTGATTTTCTTTGAGATGGTTCTGGTATAACTCGTAAATAGGCGACAAAATTGTTCGGGTTTGTTGTAGTTGGTTCGGATCAACACTTGGAAATTTTTCCGGCTGAATTTCAGCTGGGCAAATTCCATCGCGTTTGCAAGCTTTTAACAATTTTACCAACAATTCCGCTAATGTAGAGACTGTCCCAAATTTTCTAAGTTCTTCCAACATTTCCTCATCAGTTCGTCGATTAAATTTTACGCCAAGCCTCTTTAATTTCTGTTCCAGACTTTGTCGTAGGCTTCCCTCGGTCAGTTTGTAGTGATAGGTTTCGATGAGGCGCGTGTTGTGCTTTTTGTGTAAGTTGCGCTTCCATTCCATGTCTTTGTGATACCTTTCTCTATCAACGAAAGGCGCGGTGTTTCCATTGCGGTCAATGCCAAAGTGCTCGATGTAGATACCGTAATCGGGAAGATAAAAATCTGGTTTGTATTGGCGAAAATTTAGCCTTGGCGTCTTGTGTTTGTAATTGGGTTCGTATTGATATTTGATCCCGAGTGCGAACAAGTGATTGGCGATCAAACACTCGCCCAGGCTTTTGACCGATTCGCCCTTGAGGCTGCGAATTTCATTGGCGCGTATATATTCGAAATACTCCCCTTTGGTTTCAAAGTCAAAGGGATTGACCGCTGGATATAGATAATCTTTAAAATAATTTAGAACGTCCTCTTTATAGGATGAGTTGTCGCTTATCTTCTCCTCGAGCCACTTGCCGACTTGGTTTTTTAATAATGCGTCGTCTTCTGACAGAGGAGAGAGTGAGGGGTGTTCTCCTTCCACTTTTACAATAATGTCCCTGCCTAATTTATGGAATGTTCGGGCGATTTCTTTTACGCGCTCATCCAAGCGTTCCTGTATTTCTCGCGCCGCCTTGTTTGCAAATGCCAGAATGAGAATTTGATCGGGAATGGCCTGCCCGCTGTGAATCAAAAATTCCGCACGCCCGACCATTGTGCTGGTTTTGCCTGAGCCGGCGCCGGCCAGCACCAGATTATTGTCTTCGTCTATCAAACACGCATCGCGTTGTCTACCGGTTAAAGGGTTACTTCCCACTCCGTCGAAGTAGACGGAAAACTTCTCTTTACCCCGAGTTAAATATTGCTTGCGGAATTCATCCACATCCTGCTTGCTCCACTGTGCTATCCGCCGCAACTCTGCTATTTGCTTCAGTAATACGAAATCGGTATGGTGGATACGCTCCAGGAAGTTCTCCAACGGATTAGACTGGTTAAGAGTTTTCTTCGCTTGATACTTTATTCTTTTCCAGCGGGAAGTACGCAGATACCCTGCATTCTGTATAGTTTTAATTTCTTCAAGACACTGGCTGACCGCTGTGGCTAATTGATGGAACTCTTTTATATCTTGGTCGTTCCACTGTGCTATTTGCTTCAATCGGCTGAAGTTAGCGTCTGTGATACGATCTTGGTAGTTCCCCATCGGCTCTCGATCAATCCGATCCAGTGTCTCCTGTGCCGTATCTTTGACTTGTTGCCAAGAGTCAAGACGCAAATAATCTGCGTCTGCGTTCAATACACTCTGGATTTCTTCAAGACATTGACTGACCGTTGTGATTAATTGTTGGAATTTTTCTATATCTGGATCGTTCCATTGTGCAACTTGCTTCAACTGGATGAAGTTAGCTTCTGTGCTAAGATCTAGGTAGAGTATCGCCGGCTCCCGATAAAGCCGATTAAGTGTTTTTTGCGCCAGATCCTTGGCCTTTCTCCAAGAGTCAAGCCGCAAATATCCTGCGTCCGTGTTCAGTATAGTCTTGATGTTTTCAAGACATTGACTGGGCGTCTTAGCTAGCCGGTGGATATTTTCTATGTCTGGATCGCTCCATTGCGCTATTTGCTTCAATTGAATGAAATCAGCGTCTGTGGTAAGATCTAGATAATCCACCTCCGGCTCCCAACAAAACTGATTGAGTGTTTCTTGCGCCAGAGTCCTAGCCTTCAGCCAGCTGGAATGCTTCAAATAACCTGCATTTAGCAGTTGATTGATTTCTTTGGCGCATTGATGCACTGCAATCGCGAACTTTTGCAATCGGTCTCGCCTTAAGAATGCCGTAATGGCCGAAAACATCAGCAACAAGCCCACTAATAAAGCTGCAATTACAACTATCTCGTTCATTTTGCGGATTTGTATAGCGAGGGTTCTGATTGCGCAATGGTTAGTTCTCTTTGTGGAGGAGGACGGAGACTGGTTGCGCGTAATCTTGCCACATACGGTCTAGTATTGTTTTGTCTGGTTTTCCGTCAGCTAAGATGAAGCGGTATTGGGAAACATAAGGCTTGCCCGGAGCAATTTCCCATTCTCCGATTTGGGAGGGGGCGTAGCAGAAGAATGGCTCTTGGGGATGGATGCGCATGGGTTGCGGCGCGCGAAAGTTTTTGGGATGGCAAAGGATAGCAACTCCGCAGAATTGTCCGTTCACAAGTCCGCCAATATGACACCACGGTGCTTGAGTTGCGTGGCCTTTGATTCGGTCGGTTTCTCCTAGTCCGGTCAAATAGTGGGCGTTCTCGGCGCCGTCCCACTGGCGATGGCCGCGAAAGCCTAAGCCTCCGTAGCGATACTTGGGAAAATGAATGGGAGTGTTGGCGGCGCATTTTTGTGTAAACTTGAGGTCTAATATGCGGTGCGGGAACTCGGCGTCTTGGATTGAGTAAATTTTGACTTCCCAGTTTTCTCGGAGTGCAACTACGGGCGTTTCGGCGGACAAGTCGACAAAGCGATGCCGGCTGCGAAATCCGCCCATGACTTCACCGCTCCAGTAGTTGTCTAAGGTTTCAAATTCCACAGTCCCTTGCCGCCGTCCCATTTCCCAAAAGTTTGGCTCTCGTCCTTGGAACTTTGTTTTTGGCCATGCGGTCCAAACTCCGTGATGGTGCAGGTGATTGGGGGGATAATCGTCGGTGAGGACGAGTCCTGACGGACTCCATAAAGGATGGAGGTAGCCGCCTCGGCGGAAGACCGGGTCGATGCCTTTGCGGGGAAGACTGCTCGGAGCCGCTTGGTATTGCGCTAATGGTTTGCCGTTCAAAGTGAAACGAAGAGCGTCTCCTTGGCGATCTACCCAGACTGCGGACTGCATTGGCCGTTCGCCGTCTTGATTGCGAAGGCGGAAGGTTTTTTCCCGCCCGCTGTTCAGTTGATCTAGAATGAAGTAAATTTGGCCGTCAATGGCTAATTGCGCTGCAACCAGATCGTCTTGTTCGCCAATCAATTCAGGATTCCAAATTTTCGGTGGAGCGTCGAAGGAGACGATTGACTGCCGGCGATCCACTTTTCCGCTTTTCACCGTTACTAGATACTCTGCTTCCAAAGTCATCGCCGCGAGGCAGAACGCAATGGCTCCCGCTGATGGAACAAGGCCCGCCGAAGCTGGCGGACGCGCCAAAAATCCAACGATCCGCCGCCCGAAGCCAAAGAGCACCAATCGGTTGGAAAAGAAAATTCGAACTTGATGGAAGATTGCTTGGTGGAACATCCCTTTTATTTGGAAGGGATTCGCTGCCTCGTCAAGCATGGATTGCAAAAGCCGTTGTTTCCTTGCGGAGACTCGCTTCTTCGCTCAGTGGTTTGTTTGAGGGCTTTGCCGCAAGGCGATGGCGGCGTTGTCGAGGCAAGCGGCAGAATTGATCGGCAAATTTTACGAATTCTCGCTGAGTGGAAAAATGTTGCCGTCGGACGAAAGATTACCTTGAAACTTGAAACTTATCCAAAGCGTCGGCAAAGTGTTCCAAACGATCCGATGAAAAACAAACGTCGCAATGGAAAGGGACTCCGCAGTTTGCTGGCGGTGGTGGTTGCCGGGCAAGTCTCCGCCGAACCGGTGATCCTTTACGATGGGAATTTGCCTTCCCTGCCCGCCGCTCAAGGGTGGATTTATCGCTTGGATCCGCCCGTCCGCAACCAGTCCCGCCAAGTGCCGGTAGATCGCGCCTTCAATCTCAACACCAGCCGAAACCTGGCCGATCGGGCGGGATATTTTGTTCGTCTTCCCCAGATGAACTCCCATCCGCAAGCGCCCGAAGTGCTAAACCACCGACAAGGATATCGGATCGGCTTCACACTGCAGCTCCACTCGGAACGCCGCACTGCGCCCAATCAGGAGGCCGGTTTTAGTTTGATTACGTTGTCGCACGATTTGCTGGGTATCGATCTGGGGTTCGGCGCTGGCGAAGTCTTCGCCAGATCGGCTACCTTCGGCCGCGCCGAAGAGAACCGCACCCTGCCGTTCCGAATCGACAAACAGTACACGGACTTCGAGCTGGATATACGGGAAAATGAATATCGGCTTTCCGCTAACGGACAGGAAATTTTGGCTGGTTCTCTGAGAAATTATTCGAATGCGGGCGAGCCTTACACCGTTCCCAACCTTCTTTTCTTTGGGGACAACGCGGAATCTGCCGGCGCCTCCGTCAGCCTTCGGCGCTTTTGGATCGACACCGAGCCTTCTAAATCCGTTCCGCAACCCGGAGAGCCGAAACCCCTGCCTCCCGTTGAACCGGAACCACCGCTTACCGGCGATTCCGTCCTCTTCTCCGTAGTGGAAGAAGAAAGCATTCTGTCCCTCTCCGGGACCGCTCTCAACATCGCCATCCAAACCCAAGAAGAAGGAAGCCTGAGCGCCGCTTATTCGGGAACACTCCGCATCCTCTTGGCCGCCGACAAGATTCAGTTTCAACCCGCCTCGCAAATCGACGCCCAGCCCAGCGGAGAATGGGAGCCAAAACCCGGAGGCAAAAGTGGTTCGGCGCCGGCCGACTACGGGGGAATCGTCCCCACTTTATTCGGCAACACCTTAGCCGCCGCCCGCAACGTGAAATTCACGCTCGCCAGCGATTGGATCGACCTAAACAACAAGGGCGAAGGGACATCTGAATTTTCCGCATCCTCCCTCTTATTTACCATTCCCGCAGATTTCGGCAGCGTTTTGGATACCGCAACACTCGGCCTCCTTCCGATTCGGACGGCCACCCCCATCGACGGCATTAGCGGCCTCAACCGCCCGCAAACCCTGGCCGCGCTTGCCGTTCAAGGCAAAATTCAAACTTTAACCATCCCCGTTCAGGCCGAAGTCTTTGCCCGCATCCTCAGAGACGACGATCTAAAACTGACTTTCTCCGGGCAAATCGTCGCCCGCCGCAATCTCTCAGCGGAGCCAACGCTTCCTGCGCCGCTCCTGCTAGCCATTCGGCGCCTGCCCTCCGGAGAAGTGCAATTGTCTTGGAACGCTGTTCCCGGCGACGATTACCTAGTGGAACAATCGGCAAACCTTCGCCAGTGGGAGACCGCTACCCGTGCCGACGGAAACGGCAATCCCATCCTCATCCGCGCTGATGGGGAAACACTTGTTTGGACGGCCTCAGCCGATGAAACCGCCCGCTACTACCGCGTCATCCGCAATCCCTTACTACGCTAAACTTTCTTATAATCGCAGTAAATCCCACAACTCCCCATCCGCCCAAAGTCATTTCATATTATTCCATCATTGTCCCATCACCACCAAGCACCGCAAAGCAAATATCAGCAACTTCCAATCAAACTGCGGCAACGTCTGAATTCGATATTATAGGATAGATGGTTGTTTCTTCCGAATTCTTATATGGACTCAATAATCATTGCCGTCACACGTTGTGTCGTCGTTATACGCTTGGCTGCCATGCATCGAAAGAGTTTGATCAAAATCGCATTCTCATAACAAGCCCCGTAAGCGGAATCAGACCAAGCATAATGATCCACCGCAATTATGGAGGGATGAAAATCAATAAGACATCCCCAACACGAAGTCTTGTCGAACTCATCGCGCTTTAACAGTGGAGGGTAGTATTTCCGTCTGATGCAATTCACGCCAGCACCTTGGTTGGAAATGGAACGGCATTCACGGCATTCACGGCATTCTAATACACTCACTACCTGTGAGCAATCGCATGCAGCATAAATTAGTCACGGGATCAAAAAGAAGAATTCGACGACGAGAAACCATTTTAATGATATGTTCTTCGTAATCCTAATATCTACTTCAAAAATTCTTTCGCCTCGTCCGTCTTCAGTTTTTCTATGAAATTAAGCAGTTCTTTCGTCTTTACAATCTGGGATGCGTCGGGATTCGATCCCAAAAACTTGGCCGTGCGCAACAACTCTTCCGCTTTGTGGTCTTCGAGAGTCTTCAGAAATTCGTAAAACATGGCGGCGTCCAATTTCATGGTTTCTAATGTATTTAGCAACTCGAAACTGAATTTGTAGAGCAAGGTGGCGCCGTTAAACTCCATTGTCTCCGACACATTGCATTCAAACAGGAGAACCGGATCTTTTGGAATTATCGGCGTTTCTGGAAGGGATAGAGAACTTTTTTCGTCAAGGATTCTCAAAGTTTTTAATGCGGAGACTTGACATTATCCCTAATGATTCACCTCGCAAAAAATCCTTTCCGGGTCTTGGGAAGGATTATAGGGCATAAACATTTCAATTGGGGCGGAAGTGGGCGGCGGATCGTGGGAGACAACGAATTCCGGGGCCAAAACCGTCAGAATCGTCAAAGCAAAATGCCATCCAAACTGGGAAGGTTTTTGTCTCCAAAAATTTCCATCATCCGTTGTAGTCCGGGTCTTCCTTTGGCAAGATGTACCGTTTTGTACATAGCCTCGTCTTTATACAGCCACTTTGTTTGTTTCCAAACTGGGGCGAAGAAGTCGTCGAATATTTCCATCCGCAAGTTCTCTCCGCTTCTGGTCTACATGATGCTTCGACAATTTCTTTCCTTCGGGATTTTCTCTTGTGCCGTCAAAATTGGACAGAGTGTATGAGCCGCGAAGGGAATAGCTTTCTGCGGCTTTTAGCGAATTTCTTTCGGAGATTCCAAAAAATAAGACAATCAACATCAAGCCTGAGGTCAACATGTTTTGATAGATCGGCGAATTCTAATTCCTCTCTGTACAATCTTTTGACATCACAAAGTATCTTCTTACGTTGTTTATGTCTTTCTTGATTCTTGTGTGCGCAATCCACTTTGACAAAAACAACCACCAAAGTCTGTCACTTTTTTGATTATTCTTTCGAGGTGTTTTCCTGTTCTATTTTAGCATTTTCGCGGCAAGATCTTTGTTTTTCGTTTTAATGGGCTTCGAGCCAGTGGCGGCCTATTCCAATGTTGACTTCTAGAGGCACGCTCAAGGGCAGAGCGTTTTCCATTGCGTCGATTACCATTGATTTGGCTTCTTCCTCTTCTTCGCGCCAAAGATCAAAAATTAGTTCGTCGTGAACTTGCAGAAGCAGGCGGGTCTTCAATTTTCGTTCTTCGATAGCTTTTCCGATTTTGCCCATCGCAATTTTGATTAAGTCCGCCGCCGTGCCTTGGATGGGGGAGTTGACGGCGTTGCGCTCTGCCGCGTTGCGCACGGTTGCGTTGGCCGAATGGATGTCGCGCAAGTAGCGGCGGCGCCCGCTGACGGTTTGAACGTAGCCGTGTTTCCGGGCGAAGGCAAGGGTTTGGTCGATGTAGTTTTTGATGCCCGGAAAGTTTTCAAAAAATTGTTGGATGATTTGGGCTGATTCTCCTCGCGAGATTCCCAAGCGTTGCGACAAGCCGAAGGCGGAAATTCCGTAGGCGATGCCGAAGTTGGCCATTTTGGCTTTGCGGCGCATTTCCGAAGTCACCATTTCCGGAGACACGCCGAACACTTTGGCTGCGGTGGCTGTGTGAACGTCGTTGCCGCTGCGGAAGGCGGTCTGCATTTCTTTATCTCCGCTGAGGGCCGCGATGATGCGCAGTTCGATCTGCGAGTAATCCGCCGACATCAACAAATAGCCCTCGCTCCGAGGCACAAAGGCGCGCCGAATTTCTTGGCTGGACTCCGTGCGGATGGGGATGTTCTGCAAGTTGGGACGCTGAGAATTCAAGCGTCCGGTCACCGTGGCGGCTTGGTGAAAGGTTGTATGCACTCGTCCGCTGGCCGCGAAGATTGCTTCCGGCAAGGCGTCTGCGTAGGTGGACTTCAACTTTGTCGCCGCCCGATAATCGAGGATTTTGCGGATGATTTCATGTTTGGGAGACAGCGAGGCCAACACTTGCTCGCTGGTGGAGTATTGCCCGGTCTTTGTTTTCTTCGGTTTTTCCCCCAACCGTAGCCGCCCGAACAAAACCTGCCCCAACTGCTTGGGCGAATTGAGGTTGAAGGCTGTGCCGGCCGCCTCGTAAATGCTCCGCTCTAACTGTTGCGCTTGTTTGCCCAGTTGCGTGGAAAACTGCCGCAATGCTTCGGAGTCCAGTCGAATTCCTTCGTATTCCATCTCCGCGAGAATGCGGATCAAAGGCTCTTCAATGTCGAAGTAGATGGATTCTTGCTCGGACTCCTTCAGCTTCGGACGCAGTTTTTGGTAGAGTTGCCAAGTCACGTCCGCGTCCTCGGCCGCATACTCTGCTAAGTGGTCTAGAGACACCGTTGTCATCAAGCGTTGCTCCGTTCCTTTTTGGCCGATCAAGGACGCAATGGAAATGGGCGAATATCCCAAGTAGCGCTCCGCTAGAAAATCCATCCCGTGGCGGAGTTCCGGCTCGATGAGACAGTGCAACAACATTGTATCCAGAATCTTCCCTCGCACGTGCAATCCGCGCCAGAGCAAGACGCCCAAGTCGTATTTTAAGTTGTGGCCAACCTTGTCGATTGCCGGATTCTCTAGCACCTCGCGAAAAACCTCTAACGCCGCCGGGTTCGCTTCTCCGTCCGCAACCGCCCGCCCCGCTTTGTCGTAGGGAACGACCGGCACATAAAAAGCGCGACGCGCTTCAAATGCAAACGCCAAGCCGAGAACCTTCGCTTCTTTTGCGTCCAATCCCGTCGTTTCCGTGTCAAAACAAAAAATCTCTTGATCCGCCAGCCGAGCCGCTAACTCCCGTCGAGCCGATTCGGTTTGGACGCAAACATATTCGTGATTCACATTTGCCGCCGTTCGCAATCCCGCGCTGGGCGTTTTGCTCTTTGGTGGGCTTGCTTCCGCGGTTTCCTTCCAGCCCCGTCCCGCTTTAAACGCCGGCCCAAACAAACGTCGGCCAATAGAGTTGAACTCGAACTCGATGCAAAGCCGGCGCAGTGCGTCCTCATCGGGCGGTTGGCTCGCCAAATCGCTTAAGCGGACGGAAATCGGCGCTTTCCGATCAATCGTCACTAAGCGCTTCGCCAACAGCGCCGCCTCGCGATGATCTTCCAGCGTCTCCCGCATCTTTCCCTTCAACTCTCCCAGATGTTCCAGCAAATTCTCCACGCTGCCATATTGGAGAATCAACTTGCCGGCCGTCTTCCGTCCAATGCCCGGCACTCCCGGAATGTTGTCCGACGCATCTCCCCACAAGCCCAGCACGTCACACACCTGCTCCGTCCGCTCCACTCCCCAATCCGCCAAAACCTCCGGCAACTTCCAAATCTCCGCCTCGCCGCCTTTTCGTCCCGGCTTCAATAAAAAAGTCGATGGGGAAACCAACTGCGCAAAATCCTTGTCCGGCGTTACCATGTAAGTCTCGAATTCTTCCGCCTCCGCTTGTCGCGCCAAAGTCCCCGCAATGTCGTCCGCCTCGTGTCCCGGACACTTGATCGTCGGAATCCGAAACGCCGCGCACAAACGTTCCACCGCTGGCAACGCCGCTTGCAGAGCCTCCGGCATTGTTTCCCGCTGCGCCTTGTATGCCGGATACTCTCGATGCCGCGCCGTTGGCTCCGGCGTGTCAAAGGCCGCCGCGATGTGGCTTGGCCGATGCTTTTCCTGAATTTCCAACAACGTGTTCGCAAAACCAAACAGCGCCGAAGTGTTCACTCCCGCCGAAGTCAAAATCGGACGATTCGCGAAAGCAAAGTGAGCCCGATACACCAGTGCCATTCCATCCAGCAGAAACAATCGCTTCGACATGCCTTCAACTTTACTCCGCTCAGTGTTCTTATCCATAAAGAAACCCTCGCCAAATCCACGATTTCCTGGTTCTAATCACTTGCCAAAGCCGAATTTCTGCTTCGATCTTTTTTGTCCAAAATGGCGCATCCATTCCCTCGCCGTCTGCAATAATCTGATGGAATCTCGTTGGAACGGGAAGTTGGCAAAGGGTTAGGGGAGACCGGGCAGGGAGGCGATGAGGGTTTGGAGGTTTCGGCGGAGGGGAGCGTAGCCGTAGTATTGGGTGGCAAGGCGGTAGTTGGCGTCGGTGATTTTGCGGCGAAAGGCGGCGTCGGTGAGGAGTCGTTGAATTTGGCCGACGACGGCGGAAGTGAGGAAGCCGTCCATCATGGTGAGGATGAATCCCTTGGGTTCGATGTCGCTGATGAAGATGGAGTAGCGGTTGATGACGACGGGGACTTTGAAGTAGAAGGCTTCAAGGAGGGCGTTGCCGAAGCCTTCGTAAGTGCTGAGGTAGGTGACGAGGTCGGCGTGGGCGTAGGCGTCCCAGAGAGTGTAGGTTTTGCGTCCTTCGTGGTCGGTTTGGCGGGTGTCGGTGATGCGGTCGGCAATGATGCGCAAGTCGACGTTTTCTTCTTTGGCGAGTTCTTGGAGGAGGTGTTGGTATTCCATGCCTTCGTCGCCGGCTTCGTGGGTGACGACGAGTTTGCATTTGGGGTTTTTGAGGCGGCCGACAAGGCGGATGGCGGTTTGGATGCCTTTGCGGGGGACGATGCGGGTGGGTTGGAGGATGATGATGTCGTCTTCTTTGAGGCCGACGTCGGTTTTGAAGCTGGCGCAGTATTCGTCCGGCGGGGGCGGTTCTCTTTCAAATTCGAAGGCGTTGGGAACTAGGGCGGAGGAGACTCCTTTGCGAAGAGAGAGTTGTTCTTGGGCTTGTTGGTTGATGACGGCGTGGCGGATGTTGTGGCCGCGATGAGGGAAGGCCATGTCCAGAAAGTCAGCGACGGCGTTGATGGCGAAGCGGTCTCGCTCCCAATAAAAGTCGTGATGATGAGCGATGGCCGGCATTTGAGTTTCGGCCAGGAATTCGGTGAGGGCGACGCCTAGCGGCAGATGCATGGGGATGGTGAGGACGTTTTGCGGGATGAGTAGTTCGATGGAAAAGCGCTCGACAAACTCGTAAAGGGTTGTTTTGAGATAGGCGGCGAGGTCGTGGATTCTTTGCGTGACCAAGCGGTCGCGATGGGTGACGCCCCATATCCTTTCGTTGATCCACTCGTTTTCTGGGTGGGCGAAATGCGCTTCGGGAACGCACATACTAATGGCGGGGTGGCGGTCAAGCAAACCGGCGTACCAGTAAGAGGTGTGTCGGTCTTCCCAGAGGATTTGCGCCCACTTTGCGCTTTCCAAGGACACTCCGTCGTGGCCGGAAAAGCGGGTGGAAACGAATCCCACGCGATGATTGGTAACCGGGGTGGGATCGAAAGTTGCCATGAGTCGTTCCTAATTTTCCTTTCATCTTTTCATTTTCTTTGAGATTTGGCAACCTTTCCCCTCGTTTTCCGGCGGGGGGAATTTCTCGTCGGCGGAATTATTTGAGCATGGTTTTATTCGCAAAGGCACTCGGCGCATAAAGCGGCGGAAGGCGTTTATGGTTGGAGAAGCGGACACGGCGATTGCCTCCATCCTTTCTCAAGCGGGCTCTCATCGGGAGGGCGCCCGGCGATTGAAGGATATTTTGTTGGCGAATCTGGTGATGGTCGGCGAAATTCCGGCGGAAACTTGCAAAGAAGAAAAACGCATTCGATTCGTCATGGATCGCTTTCGAGAGTGCGGCTTGGACAAAATATCGACGGATGAGGCCAACAATGTTTTGTCCGTTTTGCCCGGCCGGGAAGGTGGGGGGAGCATTTTGGTCTGCGCCCACATCGACACTTTGTTTGACGGCACGGTGGATCACAACGTCAAAGTAAGCACCGAAACCGTGGAGGGAGCCGGCATTGCCGACAACAGCCTTGGCGTGGCGGTGCTTTGCACGTTGCCGACATTGTTGCAAGAGCTAGGGGTTCGGCTGGACGCGGATTTGATTCTGATGGGAGCGTCGCAAAGTCTCGGCCGGGGAAATCTTCGAGGCATTGGTTTTTTTCTCGACCACCATCCGGGCGACATCAAGGCGGGGGTTTGCGTTGAGGGAGTGGATTTGGGGCGCTTGAGCTATCAATCCATCGGCATGCTTCGAGGAGAGATTTTTTGCCGCGATGCCAAGGGCGCTTCCGTAGGCCATTTTGCCGGCGGCGCCATTGGCGCTTTGGCTGAAGTGGTTCGTTGGATGGAGAAAATCCCCATTCCGCACCGCCCGCGCACCACCATCAATTTGGGAGCCGTCCACGCCGGCAAGTCCTTCCATCTGCCGGCAGTTCGAGGCAGCTTGAAATTTGAGGTTCGCAGCGGGCAAAGCGGCTTCGTGGAGACGCTCCAACAACGGCTCAAAGAGATTGTGAGTCAGGTTGCCTGGGAGAACGACGTCGAATTGGAGTTGCAAGTGATTGCCAGACGGCGGAACGGAGGAATCGAGTTTGGACACCCGTTGACCGTGGCCACGAGACAAGTTATGGAACGGTTGGAGATCTCCCCCGAAGTTCGTCCCAGTGTTGGCGAGCTTTCTTCGCTGATCTCCAAAAATATACCGGGGATCACGCTGGGAATTACCGAGCGAGCGCAAAGCGCCGAATCCCGGGAGGCCGTCCGCATCGAACCGATGTTCTCCGGCATAGCTCAATTGGTGGCCATGTTGCAAGCGATTGATGGAGGAGTGTGCGATGTCGAAAGCAAGTGATACCTGGCTAAACGCCAATACTTTTCATCATTCCGCCTTTTGGGATTTGTTGAAGTTGATTGAAGAGAAGGAAAAGAAAAATCTGACTATCTCTCTTTGCATCCCCACCTTGAACGAAGCCAACACCATTGGCAAAGAGATTGTCATTTTCAAATCCGAATTGATGACGCGCTACCCATTGTTGGATGAAATCGCCGTGATTGATTCTGGCTCGACTGATGAAACTCGAGCCATTGCCGCTTCCTTTGGAGCGGATGTTTACTTGGACGAAGAAATCCTCCCGGAAGAAGGCAACAAACGGGGCAAGGGAGAAAACCTCTGGAAGGCCATCTACCAATTGAAGGGAGACATCATCGTTTACGTGGACGCCGACATTAAAAACATTCATCCCCGATTCGTCTACGGACTAGTCGGCCCTTTGATCTATAACGAAACCACTCAATACGTAAAAGCGTTCTACGATCGTCCCTTAGCGTTTTCCCAAGGGATTCGCCCTTCAGGCGGCGGACGAGTAACGGAGATTCTGGTGCGTCCGCTGTTTTCCATGTTTTTCCCCGAACTGTCGGCCGTCATCCAACCGCTTTCCGGCGAATACGCCGTCCGGCGGCAAGTGTTGGAGCGCCTTGCCTTTCCCATCGGCTACGGCGTGGAAACCGCCCACCTCCTGGATATTTACCAACAGTGGGGAATGGAAGCCTTCGCCCAGACGGATTTGGACCGGCGAGTTCACCATAACCAAACGACTATTGCCTTGGGGCGAATGTCCTTCGGCATCCTACAGACCTTCCTTGCCCGAATGGAAAAATTCGGGATAATCAAGGACTTGGCGGAAGTCAGCCGCATTTACCGACACTTCGAAGCGCAAGACCAAAGCTACCGCCTCAACGAAAAGACAATTCAGGAAGAAGAGCGCCCGCCAATGATCGAAGTGGCCGCATATCAAAAAAAATTTTTGACGGCGACGTAGCGACTTCAAACCTGCGAACCGTCATCCTCCAAACACGGTTTATTGAACGCCGACTGTTTTGCCCCGCCGTAAAGAGCAGAATCCGCCATGCGAATTGCCATCATCCACTACCATCTGCGACAAGGCGGCGTCACTCGAGTCATCGAAAACACCTTGGCCGCCTTAGCCGAAAAAAAGATGCAAACAGCGGTCTTGGCCGAAGAATGCTCCGGACTGGCGGCCAAATGGCAACGACATTGCATTGCGGTGCCCGCCCTCCGCTACCAAACGGGAAGACGACGAATTTCTCCCCGCCAACTGAAAAAAACTCTTCGCGCCGAAGCCGTCCGCAAATTGGGCGGATCGCCGGACCTTTGGCACGTTCACAATCATCACCTCGGCAAAAACACCTCCTTAACCGCCGCCATTGCCTCCTTTGCCCGCGCCGGGGAAAAGCTTTTGTTGCACGTCCACGACTTTCCGGAAGACGGGCGGGCGGAAAACTATCAAACATTGCGGACCGACTTAGGCGGAGAAGACGCCTCCCGCTTGCGGTCTTGCCTCTATCCGGCCGGAACGCACATCCTCTACGGCACGCTCAACCAAAGAGATTACCGCGTTTTGTCCGCTGCGGGTCTGCCCAAGCAACAACTTCGTCTGTTGCCCAATCCAGCGGCGCCGGTGGAAACAATCCCCTCAAAACGCCCTTTGCCGGGGTTGCCGTTTGAGTCCCTCGTTCTCTACCCCACTCGTTCGATCCGGCGAAAAAATATCGGCGAACTGCTACTCTGGGCCGCGTTGGCGCCTCCCGGGCAAGGCATGGGGTGCACCTTAGCGCCCGACAACCCGGTCGCAAAACCGCGCTACCACCGCTGGGTTGCGCGGGCGAAGCAATGGTCGCTCCCCGTCGAATTCGAACTTGGCTCCCGCCGCAACATTTCTTTTCAAGAACTAGCGGTAGCGGCGGATCAATGGATTACCACCAGCATCGCAGAGGGTTTTGGCCTCGCCTTTTTGGAACCTTGGACTTTTGGCCGCCCCATCGTTGGCCGAAACCTTCCGGCAATTACCGGCGACTTCGCCGCTGCGGGAATGGACTTCTCGCATCTATACGACCAACTGAAAATTCCGCTTGCGTGGCTGAACGCAACCGCCGTTCGAGAAGAGTTGACGATTGCGATGCGCCAAGTTTACGAGCGTTACTCTTTGATCCCCGAACCGTCCGCCGCCGAACGCGCGTTTGCAAGCATGACCGACGGCGAGTTCATCGACTTTGGCCGGTTGAGCGAGATTCAACAAGAGCGCGTCATCGAAAAAGCGCGACAATCCCCGTCGGCAATCCAAGAAATACATCCCAACCGGCTCGCTTCCGCCTTGTCGGCGGCGATCATCCGCCGCAATCGCGAAACAGTGCGCCGCCAGTTTTCTCTAGAAACATACGGCGAAAAACTAATAGCCTGCTATCAAGACTTGGCCGAAACAACGCCAAGCCGTATCGATTGGGTGGATCCCCGCAAAATCCTCGAACAATTTCTAAACCCAAGCCGGTTCTGCCTTCTCAGAACTTGACTGAAGAAGTTCCAGTCAATCGCAACAACCGTTGTTCCGGACCGCTTGGCGTCAAGCAATGGAAAGATCGCGCTGGCAAACCAATCGCTCCATTCGTTTTTCTATGATACGACAATAGCTGGGATTGAGTTCAAATCCCACTGCTTGCCTTCCGTTCTTTACAGCGGCCTCTATCGTCGTGCCGCTTCCCGCAAATGGGTCCAATACCAACCCGCCTTCCGGCGATGATGATTTAATCATTCTTTCTATTAACGGCAACGGTTTTTGCGTGGGATGGTTTTCCCTTTCAGCGTGCATTCGGTGTAATCTAGATATCGCCCATACGTCTTTTGGATTGCACCCCGCTTCCAGCCATTTCTTCCCCACAAAAATGGAACGCGTTCTAGCCTTTTTCGTTTTTGGATCGTAGGGAATGCGCACGGAGTCCAGATCGAAATAGTAGTTTTTCTGTTTTGCAAAGAAACCGATATTATCGTGGACCGAACTGAACTTGCGAATAGTCCCTCCCATGCTGGGAACTTTCCGATCCCATATAATTTCGTTGATCATTAGCAAGTGTTTTTTCACGAAAGAAAAGATTTCCGGAGAGTGCTGCCAAGTAGCAAATAAGTAAAGCGAACCAGTCGGTTTCATTTTGGGAATTACCCTTTGTATCCACTTCTTTGTCCATTCCAAAAAATCGCCGCTTTTCATTTGGTCCGAATTGTTGCCGTAATCTTTGCCTAAGCAATAAGGCGGGTCGGCGACAACCAAATCAACGCTTGCCTCCGGCACGCGACGCAAACCTAATAAACAATCTTCGTTGTATAATTGGAACATTATCCTAAAGCGATGCTTGTTGAGTTGTCTTTCAATAGCCGCAAAAACTCCTTCCGGGAACGATAAATGGGCTCCGCTTTGTAATACGCTTGTAGTTTGTCATTGCGAGGATTGACATAGATAGGGAGAAATTGAGGGCTAAAAATATGAAGATAATCTTGGGCAAAAGATATCTGAGTATTTTGAAAAGTAAATCCGAAGACAGCGTAGGTCAAACGGTATTTGGAATTTGTTGCGTATTGCATGTAGAGCTTTTCCACGGCGGATATGTCGTTCTTGTTTGATCTTCCCTTTGCGTTGGTTATTTTGACGTTCACGTAGAGCAGTTTTTCATCCATTTGGATAATGCAATCATGCAAACAAGTATCTGGCAAGTCAATGTTCACATTTTGCAAGTTCAGTTCCTTTGCATGATCCTTTGTTTGCTGCGTGATGACTTGCTCTACAATCCAGCTCACTGAGCGAGTATGCGGATTAAGTCCATAGGGCAGAATTTTCGGGTCCGTCAAATGAAACGACGGGATGATTTGCACTACTTTTTAGAATAGCGTTTTAATGTTGTTCAATTCGTTTTTTATTAATTCCACTTCGTTTTTCATCAGTCGTTGTGAATTGTAATTGTTGGATGGCGGGCTCAGCGAATGGCGAGGCGGCGGGCGATGGGCATTCGGCGGCCGAGGCCGAAGGCTTTGCTCGTTACTTTTAGACCGGGGGCGGCTTGACGACGTTTGTATTCGTTGCGTTCGATCAAGGCGACAACTTTTTGCACGGCGGCTTTGGACAGGCCGGTGGCGATGATCTCGGCGGGGGTTTTTAGATTCACGACATAGGCTTCCAAGATGGCGTCGAGGGTATTGTAATCAGGCAGGGAGTCTTGGTCTTTCTGGTGAGGGCGCAACTCGGCGGAAGGCGGTTTTTGAAGGGTGTTGGCGGGGATGATAATTTCGTTCCGATTGATCCAGCGGGCGAGGCGGTAGACGAGGGTTTTGGGGACGTCGCTGAGGACCGCTAGTCCGCCGCACATGTCGCCGTAAAGTGTGCAGTAGCCGACTGCCAGCTCGCTTTTGTTTCCGGTTGTCAGCAGCAGGGATCCGAATTTGTTGGAGAGACTCATGAGGAACAGGCCTCGCAGGCGGGCTTGGATGTTTTCTTCGGTGGCGTCTTCCGGGGCGTTTTGAAAAACAGGGGCAAGGGATTGCCGGACGGTTTCGAAGGCGGTTTCGATGGGGAGGACGTTGTATTGAATTCCCAAATTGGCGGCGAGTTGGGCGGCGTCTTCGAGGCTTTCCGGCGAGGAATATCGGGAGGGCATAGCGATGCCGCGGACGTTCTCTTTGCCAAGAGCGGCGGCGGCGAGGACGGCTGTGACTGCGGAGTCGATTCCTCCGCTGAGCCCGATGACTGCGGAGTGAAAACCGCACTTGCCGAGATAATCTTTGATGCCCAACACCAGCGCTTGGCGGAGTTTTTCTTCGTCTGGGGATGCTTTTAATCGAAGCGCGGGCGAGCCGTCCATTTCCACGATCCGAAAGTCTTCCGAGAAGGAATTCGCTTGGCAGAGGAGAGAGCCGTCGCTTTTGAGCGCAAGGCTGTTGCCGTCGAAGATGAGTTCGTCGTTGCCGCCAACGAGGTTGCAGTAAATGAGATGCGATTGCCGACCTCGGAGCAAGGCGCGGAACATGTCGAGCCGAATCTTGAGTTTGCCGAGATGCCAGGGCGAGGCGGCGATGTTGACGAGGATGTCACAAGGGGTGGCGAGCAAGGGTTCGACGGGATTCTGGAAATAACGGAGGCGCGGCCAAAAGGCGTCGTCGTTCCAAGCGTCTTCGCAAATTGTCAAGCCGAGGGTGTATCCCCGGAAGGAAATCGGCGCGTTTTCGTCGGCCGGCTCGAAGTAGCGGTCTTCGTCAAAGACGTCGTAGGAAGGCAACAGGGTTTTGCAACGGATGGCGATTTGTTTGCCTTGGTGGAGCAGGGCGGCGGCGTTGCGAAGGGGGCGTCCCGTGCTGCTGGGCCGGCTCTCGACGTAACCCAGGATCAAGGCGGTGTCTTGAATTTCTTTGGTGATTCGGTGAAGCGCTTCCAGATTCTCCCGGATGAATTGAGAATTCAAAAGAAGGTCTCTTGGCGGGTAGCCGGTGACGGCGAGTTCCGGAGCAACAACAAGGTCGACGTTTTCGGCCAGCCCTCTTCGGTAAACGTCCAGGATTTTGGCTTCGTTGCCGCGGATGTCTCCCACGGTGGTGTTAATTTGGGCGATGGCGATCCGCATGGTGCTGGCGCAGTGTTTGTGACGAGGGTCATTGACCGGAGAAAATCTTGTGCAACGTCCCTTTTTCGGTGGAGACGACGGTTCCGATGCCGACGCGGTGGCTTTTAAACCAGCCTTGATTGACTTCCAACACGTATTGCACTTGGTCAGTTGAGGCGACGATGGGGCTTTCGTCCAAGGGTTTCATGTCGTGGATTTCCAGGATTGTGCCGTCGCCTCCAATGTAGGCGCAGGAAAGAGGAAGAATTGTGTTTCGCATATAAAACGAAGCGCGGCGCGGCCTGGAAAAAACAAAGAGCATGGCTTCGTTTTCGGCCATTTTGGTGCGGTGCATCATTCCGGTGGCAATTTCCACGGCCGATCGAGCCACTTCGGCTTTTAATTCGTTGGCGCCCAACCAGAGCCGAATGACGCGGAGTTTGGGCTGGGCTTGGCCTGAGTATACCGGGTTTGAAAGGAGGGAGGAATCTGAATTGGCCGGATCAGAAGACGAAGGCCGAGCCGGCTTGCAAGCGGCGGCCGGCAACATGCTTGCCGCCAAAAGACTCCAAAGCCATTTTCTCTTCATTGCCTAGTTTTCGTTTCCCTTTTCAATTCAAAGATTGTCTTCCAGTGTTGGCGACAACCAAAGCAAGCCTTCCGCCGACCCCGAGGCTTTTGGTTTCAAATCATTTCTCAAACAGCAAGCGGAGACTTACATGGTTGTGGTTTATCACCATAGAAAATGGCCTGGGTTATTCTCTTTGTGTTTATCCCACTCGACATATACATCAGTCTCAAACGCACATTGTTGACATGCAAAAGGAATTTCTGATTTAGTTCGCTCCCGCTTGTCAGTTCGCTCTTCAATACAAGAAACAAGGACGCAAATAATTACAATGATAGAAAAAATGATACTCCCAAAAACGCCTGGGCTTGCCCATGTTACCTGTTTTTCGATGATTGCCGAATCTGGTCTCGCTTGCGCTACTCTTTGGATTCTTTCCTTTTCCATTCGTTCTGCCATTTTTTCTATCGTTTCCTCTTTTTTCTTCTCTTTCCCTCTACCTTCCCGCGCTTGCCGTTCCTTTTGAAGACGGGCCGCTTCTTCTTTTTCAGCGATTTCTTGCAGGGTGTTAGGGAATGCAGCCAAGAATTTGGATCTAATCACTCGCCAAACATCCTTCGGCGAAGTGTAAGTATGCCAGACCCATTTTCTGTCCTGTTGTGGAAACTCATCGTTATCGATCCTATCAACATTCCCTTTTAGCCATTGAATAAGGGGAGAATCCAAGTCGGCTTTTTCGAAAGCCTCGCGGGTAGTCTTAATGATACTCTTCCAGTTGAGCGGGCGTTCAAAACCTGATTTCTCTAGTTGTTCTTTCCACCATTTATTCGGGTCGTGATACCAACTACTTTTTAATTTTCCCGTTATGTTGCATCGGACTTTGTATGCTACTCTCAATTTTCCCCCCTTGATGACGTTTTCCAATTTCGTCCAGTCGTTCAGTACTGATTTGATTTCGTCGGGGGCGGGTTCTTGGACGGTTAGGTTTAGGGATTGATTGGCGTGCGCCACGAATGACTTGGCGATCAGCGTTTTGAGTTCTTGGAATCTGTATTCTTTGTCTTTTTCAAGGATGGATTGTTCCAGCCCGAACTCGATGGCGTCTTGGATGATTTCATCGCTCAAGTCGCCTTGGATATTCGATCTGCTCCGCCTGATTGGCGGTCGATTCTTATGCTGGCTCGGTGTTGACGAAGGAAAGAGCAAGTCGGTTCCCGTGCCTTCGGTTTTTAAGTTCCAGCCGTTTTCGATGGCGTTCTTTCTTTGGATATGCTCGCCTTCTCGTTCGGCGCATTCTTGGGCCGTGCCGGTGAAGTGTTCGAGGATTTCGTAGCGCAACACATCGTCAAAGTCACGGTCGCCGTAGATGAACGCGGCGTTGACGAAGGTGTTGAACTTTGGCGCGCCGCTTTTTCCGGCGTGGTGTTCTTGGTCTCGTTGTTCGGCTCGGCTTTGGAGAGTTTTGCCGACATAACATCGGTGCGGGTAATCCAACTCGAAGTATCCGTAAATCACGTAATCTTCAACCGCGTCTTCTGTGATCATTTTACGATTTGTGTAGGCCATAAGCTCTGCGGGCAAGGGGCGTTTGGCGCGAAGAAAGAGCAAAGCGGTCGCTTCTAGTCGGGCTTTGCCTTTGAATTTTAGCAGATTAGGCCAACAATCACTGCCGGCGAAGTCCCTTCGGCTTAAAGAGATTTGCTCAAAGTAATCGTCGAGAAGCAAAAAGGCACTTTGAGAATCCGAACACCTCGCAAACTTCTCCAAAAGCGCCTTGCGTTTTTCAATGGCCGTCCGCGAATCCGACAACTCCCTGCGGAGGTCGGCCCAAGCGCCGTAGGTCTTGTCGAGCACGACGTTATGAGCGTCGTACTTTGCTTTCAGTGGGGAACGACTATTGCCGTCTGTTTTTCTGCCTTTAGGCATGATTCTACTATGATATTTTTGTCCAACAAAGCCAACCCGAACTCAATCCGGGCTCTCCCGGCCGCCCAGCCTGAGCGACCTCACATCCCATATCCGCAAAACCGCTTTCTATGGCGCCAAGCAGCCCAATATGTTGTCCAGAAACCACTTGGCGTTCAATCTAAAAAGAACTCTCTTGAAAACAAGCTTTGAAGAAAATCTCTCCAATAATTTCCGAACTCAACGGCATCCGACGAAACAAGTCCCTCACGATGACAATTTTGGGCAAACACAATTCCCGCCATCATAAACCGGCCTGCTCGCCAGAACTGCAAGACCCGGAAGATCGACGGGAACCATCCGGGTTGGCTTGGTGTCCCTTGCCAATCGAAGAACCGTTGAACGCGTGAACGCGCCCTAAGTCAAAAGATGCCGACACCGGGCAGATCAGGGAAGAATTTAGCGGAGTCGAATGGCGTTTCCGTTGCGGATGGAGTCGTAGATGGCTTCGATGACTTTCAGGTCTTGAAGTCCTTCTTCTCCCGATACAGGGGAAGGGCGATTGTTTTGGACGCACAAAGCGAAGTCGTCCATTTCCGCAGCAAACTGATCTATTTCCGGGAAGTCAATGGCTTCGCCTCGGCTGGTTGTTCCGGTGATGCCGTTGTAGCTGTAGGCGGGATTGAGGCCAAACCAGCCTTTGTCGCCGTAGGCGTTGAAGCGGTTGATTCCGTTGAAGGCGTAAGTCGTGCTGCAGTAGGCGTTGATTCCGCTTGGAAACTTCATCAACCAAGTGACGGACTCGTCCACTTCCTTGAATTTGACGGGATCGGTTTTGGTTTCAGTAGCGGAAATTTCCATTGGCTCTTCGCCGGCTAGGTAGCGGCAGGCTTGGATGGCGTAAATGCCGACGTCCATCAAGGCGCCTCCTCCGGCGTAGGTTCTTTTGAGCCGCCACTGGTTTGGATTACCGATTTTGAAGCCAAAGCCGGCCTCGATCATTTTGATTTTTCCGAAGGTTTCTTCCTGAGCGAATCGAATGCACTGGAGGTGGTGCGGTTCAAATTGACAGCGGTAGCCGACGGCCAATTTTCTCCCCGCTTGGGTGCAGGCCGCGATCATGGCTTCGCAGTCTTCGGCGGAGTTGGCCATCGGTTTTTCGCAGAGAACGTGTTTGCCGAGCTGCGCCGCCCGGATGGTGTATTCGGCGTGCATGGAGTTGGGAAGCGCGATGTAGACTGCGTCAATTTCAGAATTCTCCGCAATGCGGTCGTAGGTTTCGTAAGAATAGCAGTTCTTCGCCGGCAGATTGTATTTTTCCCTCCACCTCTGGATTTTGGACGGCGTGCCGCTCACAACGCCGGCCAGTCGGCAATGCTTTGTTTTGGCCAAAGCGGGAGCGATTTGGTTAGCGGCCAATCTCCCCAAGCCGACGAGCGCAAAACCGAGTTTCTTTTCGGCGGGAGACTCCGCAACGTTGCCGGCAAAAGAAGCCTGCCGGGAAAGAGCCATCGCCGCGCCGATGCCGGCGGCGGATGCGAGAAACTGCCGGCGAGAGCTTGCCGACGCGGGAATCTGTTTGGAAATCTCGTTCATTGTTTTCATCGAGTTGGAGAATAATCCGTCGGGTTCAAAAAGAGAGAGTGAACTCCGCCGCGGACGGTAAAACTGCCGCCGGCGTTTTCTTCCGACGCTTTTTTGGCGGCGATCCACTGCGGATCTTTGAGGAAAGAAGTAAAGGAGTTCTTCGCGGCTTGGCGGCTTTTATGCGCCAAAAGGTAAAGGAGAGTGGTTTCCGAGTTGGGTTGGCCATCCGTTAGTTTGAAGTAGGCAAAATTAGTCATGCCGTGTTTGGCAAAGAGCGCGAGCGTGTGATCCCGAAAACGGGCGTGAAGATTGTCCAGTTTGCCTTTTGCGGCGGCGTAGATGCGGAGTTCAAACACGCGTTGAGGCGAAGCAGCGGCGGGGCGGATTGGCGGAGAATAATCCGTTGGCGCAAGAAAAAGGCTTTCCACTTTTTTGACAAGGCGGCCGTCGGCGATGGACTCGCGATAGGCTTTTTTCCATTCGGGGTCTCCAAAAAACTTCTTCCAAGCGCGGTCGCGGGCTTGGCGGTCAGGATAACCCAATAAGTAAATGAGCTGATGTTTGGCGTTCTCTTGCGGCGTCCAGTAGCCGACGTTGACCATGCCATGTTTGGCAAAGAGTTTTGTTGTGTGGTTGCGGAAGCGGTGGTGCAACGCCTTCAACTTCCCTTCGTGCGCCGTGTAAGTTCGGAGTTCGTAGCAGGCTGGCTCCTCGGCGGCAAGGGAGGCGGCTTCGGAGGCCAGCAGAAAGGCTCCCAAAATAGAAAAAATTTTGTGTTTCATTATTTTGATCCGTTTACGTCAACGGGAATTAAATCAGCGCAAATATCACCGGAAACGGTAGCCAAAGTCAAAGAAAAAACCGTCCTCGCCTTTGTCTGGATTTTTGCGCCTTTACCGACTCTTTCCATTCCATAAAGGTTCGTGGCAAAAAAGGAAGAAAAGCAACCGGCCGGTTTTGGATAGACGCAAGTTCGACGCAGAACAATCGGTGGTGTTTGCGCTTTTTCTACCTTCGGGGCGGGCGAGAGCGCTTTTTGTTTTTGCCCAATCGTTCCGCTTCAAAGTCTTCTTCCATCTCCCGGATGCCGTCGATGTTATCCCGCTCTTGCGAGGCCACAAGAGCCGCTTCTTCCGGCGTTTCCAGCACCGTGGCCCGAAGCAGGATGATCATTTCCTGTCGTTCGTTTTCGTTGCTTTTGCTGCGAAACAGGCCGCCCAGCAGAGGAATATCCTTCAAAAGAGGCACGCCGGATCGGGACCTTTCTTTTCTTTGGCGGATGTAGCCGCCCAGCATAATGGTGTCGCCGTCCCGAACCGAAAGAGTGGCCTGAGCTTCCCTTTGGCTTACGATGGGGGTGGGATTGTTGTTGATGGTCTTTTCCCCCTCTTGGTCGTTCGCGGTTTGGCTAATTTCCATTACAATGTATCCCTCCGGGGTGACATAGGGAGTCACGAACAGCTGAATGCTGATTGGCAGATATTCCACGGAGTTGTACGTTGTTCCGGTAGTATAGCCGGCGGTATAGCCGCCGGAGGCGAAGGGAACTCGCCGGCCTAAAGTAAACACGCCGGGTATGGCGTGCGAGGTTTGGATGCGCGGGCGGGAAATCACTCGGGTAGAATTATCTGTGGCGATGGCGCTCACCGCGGCTTTCAAGGTGTCGTTGTATTTTCCGAAGTAGTTAAAGCCGGCAGGAATGGCGTTGGTCAGAGCGCCCGATAGAATGTTGTCGATTTCCAAGCCGACCTTAGTGGAGGGGTTGGGATTGCTGTAGCTCCCGCCGAAATTCCATTTCCCGCGGGTTTCCGGCTGTTGCGCGAGGTTGACGCCTAAGTTGATATCGTCGCCGAGGCTGATTTCCATGATGACGGCTTCGATCAATACTTGGGCCAGAAGCCGGTCCACTTTGCTGACCATGTTGGTGATCATCGTCAGGTCATATTGGTTGGCGAAGATGAGCAAAGAGTTGGAGCGATGGTCAGGGACAAATTTGGCTTGGCTGAGCAAAGGCACTTCCTCTTCTTCGGAAGCTTTGGAGACGATTCTTTGCAAGCGATCTTGAAAATTTCTTTGATTGGAGGCGGTTGTGCCGGTGGCTTGAAAGGTACGATATCCGCTGCGGTAGTTTCTGCTGTTGTATCCACTCCCGTAACCACCGCCAAAGCCTCCAAATCCGGTGCCAAAGCCGCCGCCGAAGCCCGTCCCAAAACCTCTTGCGCCCAAGGCGCCTTGATTGGGAGAAGTTGGCGTGGCGGACGGATCGGCGGCCGGCGAACCCGAAATCAAACTGTTCATCGTGTTATAGAGATCCGCCACCTTGCTGTAGCGAATGGGAATCACTTCCAACGAGTAATCAAATTCCGGCACCACGTCGATGGATTCCAATACTTCTAGCATTTGTTTCATAGAAGCGGCGTCGCTGTGAATCCAGAGCGTTTGGCTGGAGTCAATGGGAATCAATCCATCCGGGGTTCTGGTGAGCGATTTCAAAACTTCGACGGCTTCGCTGGGTTTGACTTGGTTCAGCTTGACGGATCGAGTGATAAATTCGCCGGATTCGGGCAACAAGTTTGGATCCTCGGCGCGGTTGATTTGCGGCGCGTGTTGCGCGGCCTCTTCGGCGGGAACGGCTTTGACGAATTTTTCTCCCATAGGAACGAGGATGATGCCGCTGAGCGCCAGGCTGGAGGTGATGGCCTCAATGGCCTCGGCCCGGCTCAATTCGACGGAGCCGCTAATCAAGTTGACCGTTCCCTCGACGTTCGGGGCGTACAACACCATTTTGCCGGTGAGTTCGGTGAACATTTCGAAAATCGGCTCAATCGGCGAGTTGGGAAAGTTGAAAGTGTGAGGGACGGGTTCCGTTGCGGGATCTATTTCCTCTGCTGGGACAATCCGCAAGCCAGGGTCTTGGCCGGATGGGAAGGCAATCTGTCCCGCGACGGCATCGATCGCCGCCGGTTGGTTTGAGGCGTTTGTGGCGGCGTTGCCGCTGGGCGTTGTCGGCTGGGAGGGCGTTATGGGAAGAGTGTTTTGCGGAACTGTTGGCGTCGTTCCGTCACCGAGAGCGGGAGGGAACTGCGCTGGTTCGGCGGTTTTGTTTTGCGGTTGGGGCGCGGCTTCTGCCGGCGAGAAAACGCCGGGCGTTGGCGTTGGGGAGGTTTCTTCTTGTTCTTGTTGTTCCAGCATTTGCCGGAGCAGTCTTTGCATCAGCGCGTTGCGATCGGAAGAAGTCGGCGTCGACGGCGGGGAAGGTTGGGCGTTGTCCGCGCCTTGAAGAAACCCCGCCGTTAGGGCAATGAGGACTGCCCAAACGGTCCAAGTTCGATTATGAAAGGTGGCAAGTAGTCTCATCCGTTTTTCTGAGTCGGTTTGTTTGAGGTGGGCGCGGTTGGCCAAGCGAGCTCTTTTTCTTTATTGTTTCCGTGAAACACTTGAATTGCCCGAAGGTTGCGGTTGGTAGTTGGCAACAAGAGTGATCTTGCAATTGAGATGGTGTCCTGCGGATGCGAGGTGGAGTCGGCCGACGTGGATCATCAAGTTTTCGTCGCTGCCAATGGCGACGAGAAAGTCTCTCAGCTGTTTGTAGTTCGCGTTGACGTTTAGGCTGTATGTTTCCTGCTCAAAGAATTTTTCCTTTGACTGGCCGAGATTCCCGGATCGGGAAGGGGAACGGTTGCGTTGAAGGGCGGTGACGGGCAGGTTGCTCCCTTTCAGCTTCTGTTGAATGAGTTCAAATAATTGGCTGGTTCGTTCTTGGGGGAGGACTTTCATGCCGGATTTATCCAATTTATCGAGCTGTTTTTCTAAGCCGGCGCGTTTGTTCAGTACGGTTTGATAGATGCGGAGCTTTTGTTGGGCGCTTTCTCCTCGTTCGCGGACTTCCCCCCATTCGCGGAATTTTGGCCCAACGAGCATCAGGTTGACCACGAAGAAAATCCCCAGAAAAACGCCGATGATGAGGCGTCTTTCGAAGGCGTTCAGGTTGTAGCGGTCAAAGATCGAGTTCATTAGAGTCCGGTTCGTTCGAGTTCGCACTCAAAGTCCCATCTAAAGTTTCCGGCGTCATTGCGTCCGGGCGAGCTTCTGGTGTTTGGAGCGCTGACGGAGCGGAAGAGCTTCGCTTCGCCCGCCTGAGCGTCCACTAAGGCGCGGTGGTATTCGGCGACTTTGTCACTGTCGGTTGCGGACACCGTGCCGTGGATGGTCAGAGACTTCCCCGTAAAGTTGAAGGCGGCAAGAGTCAACTCGGCCGGAAGCCTCTCAGAAATCACGCGCAAACATTCGAGGGCGGAAAATTTGAGGTCCATCTGCTCTTGCAACACTTCTACTTTGGCTTGCAGCTTGAGGACGTTTGTGTATGCCAGCGCGGTGGTTCGCACTTGCGCTTGAAGTTTGTCGCTTTCTTGCCGCGTCCATTCCAGCACGGCAAGGTAGACGATGACGCCGAAGACGTAGAGCAGAATGGCGGCGGCAATCCCCTTCATCCACATTCGGTCGGTGAGCTGTTGCCGATAACGGGTTCGGCGGGTTTCCGGCAAGAGGTCGGCTTGTGATTCTCCGCGAACGACGCGTCGGGCGCTCAAGACTGCCAATTCTTGAGGCGTTGGCGCGGCCTGTGTTTGCGCGGGACTTGCCGGCCCGAGTTGCAACGCGTCGCTCCACCGTCCGTCGCATTCGGGCGGTCGGCGGAGCTTTGCGGGCGGGAGACGGCTCAGCCATCCTTCCATTTCTCCCGTCCAGGCGGTTCGTTCAAGTTGTTTGGCGAGGCTTTGCCGGCCTTCTTCGGTGTCCGGCAGCCGGGCAATGGCCGCATGCCGTAGGGTTTGGTTGAGAATCCAAGCACTCAGGGCGACGACGCTTTCTTCCTGTTTTCCGAGACGAATCCAAAGTTGATCCGCGCTGAGGTCCAAGGTGAGCAGTTCGTGGCACCAGGGAACTTCAAGGCGGTCCGGTTGATATCCCGCGCTTTCGAGTTTTTCCAAATGGGTTTCGACGGCGGCGGCTTCGGCAACGATTACCAACGCCGTGAGCTGTCCTTCTTCGGCGGAGGGAATGGTTTCGTAACTCCAGACAATTTGGCCGACGGGAAGGGGCGACACTTTTTCTAGTTGAAATTCGAGCATTTGGCGGAGTTCCGCCGCCTCGCATTCGGGCATTTGAAGAGTTCGCAGGAAGGCCTGATTCTCCGGCAGCCAAGCAATGTTGAGTTTGGGTTGAATTAAGTTCCGCCAAGTTTTGTGGACGGCTTTCTGGGGGAGTCGTTTGCCTTCGGTTTCGGCGATTTCAGATTTGAGGGCAAAGCGCCGGTCGGAGGCATGGAACTGCCACAGACGGATGGCGGAATCCCCAGCCTGCACGACGTTGCATTCGTGCCATTTTTTCTTGCGCTTGCTCATTCCAGTGGTCAACGGCAGATAATTCGCGGTCAATCTTTTGGTTCAAAGGGCTCTTTCTCTTGCGGGCAAGGAAAATCAGGATTCTTCCATCAAGGCGGCCAGATGCTCTTCCGACTGCGTGACGCGAAGGACTTCTTCGATGGTTGTGATGCCGGCTTTCACCTTTTGCCAACCGTCGACTCGAAGAGTGCGCATGCCCATTTCGATGGCTTGCTGCGAGATAGTGGAGGCGGCGGCTCGGTTGAGAATGAGCGGGCGCACGGCTTCGTTCATAAGCAGGAGTTCGTAAATGGCCAGGCGGCCTTGGTAGCCCAGTTGCCGGCACTCCTCGCATCCGACGCCGTGATAGAAGGTTGTCCCGTCAATTTCCGCTTCCGGGAAGCCGATCTTGGACAGATAGTCTGGCTCTATCTTTTGCTCCGTCTTGCAGTGCGGGCAAATTTTGCGGACGAGGCGCTGCGCCATCACGGCTTCCACCGAGGAGGCGACTAGAAACGGCTCAATGCCCATGTCGATGAGCCGGGTAAAAGCGCTGGGAGCGTCGTTGGTGTGAAGGGTGCTGAACACCAAATGCCCGGTCAGTGAGGCGCGGATTGCGATTTCCGCCGTTTCCATGTCGCGAATTTCCCCAACCATCACGACGTTCGGGTCCTGCCTCAAGATGTGCCTCAACCCCATGGCAAAGGTCAACCCAATGTCCGAACGAACCGCAATTTGATTGATTCCCTTCAGCTCGTATTCGACCGGTTCCTCAATGGTGATGATCCGTTTTTGCACCGAGTTGATGGAACTGAGGAACGCGTACAAAGAAGTCGACTTTCCCGAACCAGTCGGCCCCGTAACTAACATGATTCCGTGAGGCTTAACGATGATCTCTCGAATCTGCTCTTCGTCTTTGGGTTGAAATCCGAGCTTGTCCAGACTCAAAAAGATTTTGCCGCGGGTCAAAAGACGAAGCGAAACGCTCTCTCCGTAAACCGTGGGCACGGTGGAAACCCGAATGTCCAACTCCTCGCCTTTGATGCGGACGTTGATACGGCCGTCTTGCGGCAGCCGCTTTTCGGCGATGTCCATGCCGCTCATCACTTTGACGCGGGAAATGAGCGCCGCCTGAAATTTCTTCAACTGCGGCGGCATAGGCGCCTGATGCAAAATGCCGTCCACGCGGTAGCGAATGCGCAAGTCATCCTCTTCCGGCTCGAAGTGAATGTCCGTCGCGCGGTCTTGAAAGGCCTCCCAAATAATTTGGTTGACGAACTTGATCACGCTGGCTTCCTGATCCCCTTCGGTAATCTCCTTGTCCTCGCTGAACAACAAATCTATCGGTTCTTCGTCGTCTTCCAGCTCGTCCAGAGTCTCCGCCCCAACTCCGTAATACTTCTTCAGCGATTTTTCGATTTCCGCCTTCGGAGAAAGCGCAAACTCCACCACGCCGCCGGCATCGTACTGAATTGCCCCCAACAAACCCGAATCAAACGGATTGCTCACCGCAACCTGAAGCCTCCCGCCGTTTTGCCGGACGGGAATCGCGGTGTATTGAAAGGCCACCTTGGTGGAAATTTGCTTCCGCACCTCGGCCGGCACGTTCACGCTCCGAAGCTCAATAAAAGGCCAGCCCAGCGTTTTGGCCAACGTTTGCAGAAACCGCTCTTCCGACAGCCCTCGCTCGCGGCTGAAAAACCCCAAAAGCGTCTCCTCCGCCCCGTTGTCGGCGGCCACGCGCCACTGCCTGCTCCACTTGTCAAACTGATCCGCAGAAACCAGTTCCGCCTCTGCCAGCAAATTTTTAATGGAAGTCATTCGATTTTCTGTATCCGAACCCAACTTGCCAATAAAACGCCAAAAGCCAAAGAAAGTTGCGGAACAAAGCCAAAAGAATTGCCGCAACTTCAAGACAACCCGGCGACAACCGCAACCAATGCTCCCGCTTCCCGCATTCAATAGGGCGCCTGATTTTGCCTTGCAATCGGCCCACCGTCGCCAATAATGCAACCTCTTTACGCCCAAACTTTGGGAGAAATGGCAATCACGGAAAAATATCGGCGCATTGAGATCAACGCGGCCGAAATGCTGGACGCCAATGCCGACGCCGCCATTGCCGCGCTGAACAGCCGCTTTGATCCAGAAGATTTCTTTGTCACTCGAACCGACAATTCACTGGAAATCTGGTTGCGACAAGTTGACCTAAACGCCTTGTCCACCGCCATTCACGCAACGCTTGCAGAATACAAAAGCGCCGGAAGCATTAGATCTCTCTCCAAACCGCTAGCCGAAATCCTGCCCGCCGTGGAAAGCATCAAAAGCTATGGCTTCAACGGCAACAAGCGTCTCTACGTCGGCTACAACAAAGAACGCAAAGTGGCCGACCGCAAGCAAAAGGAACGTCGCCGCGGCAAACATTACTACGCCAACGACCACAAGTTTCCTCAGCGGAACAATGCGCTGCCCCAGTCGTTCGTTGACCAAATGGTATGCGGCGACAGCGAAGCCGTTCTCAAACAACTGCCGGACAACTGCCTCGATTTAGTATTCACCTCGCCGCCTTACAACTTTGGATTGGGCTACCAAGGCAACGATAACAATGGCGACGCAACCGACTGGGAATCCTACTTTAATAAACTGTTTCGTGTGTTTAACCAGTGCATTCGCGTGCTGAAATACGGCGGCCGCATTGTCGTCAACGTCCAGCCGCTCTTTTCCGATTACATTCCCAGCCACCATATCATATCCAACTACTTCATGGAAAAACGGCTCATCTGGAAGGGGGAAATCCTCTGGGAAAAGAACAACTACAACTGCAAATACACCGCTTGGGGCAGTTGGAAAAGTCCTTCCAGCCCCTACTTGAAATACACTTGGGAGTTTATAGAAATCTTTTGCAAAGGAGACTTGAAAAAATACGGCAAGCCTGCCAATGCCGACATAGACTCTGAATCGTTTAAGAAATGGATAATGGCCAAGTGGTCCATCGCTCCGGAACGGCGGATGAAAGAGTTTGCACATCCCGCAATGTTCCCAGAAGAACTAGCGCGACGAGTATTGTTGCTATTTAGCTTCCGCGGCGACATCGTGCTTGATCCCTTTGCCGGCGTGGGAACCACTTGCGTTGCGGCGCAACGCAACGGCCGGCATTTCTTAGGAATAGACATTGCGCCGGAATACTGCGCCACAGCGCAGAACAGATTGGCGAATACCCAACTCCTTGCGCTATAAAAATGGCAACGCCAAACATGCCGGCAACCAGAGAAGAACTCATTCGCGCTTACAATTTGCTAGTGGGCGGCATAGAAGACGAGGCGATGGACGATGAGGAACGCGCTTACGGCGGCATCATCCGCGCCGCCAAAGGCAAATTGGTGGAGAGCCTAACGCCGCATATAATACAATTAGCATGGCAAGAGACCGGCGGTTCACTTGATCGGCTGTCGTTTGGCGATGTAAAAACCTACAAAGTGCCTATTCAACCCGACTATGTCGAACGTCTGCCGGATGAAATTAAAGATTATATCAACGCGCGAAGAGATAAGCATTTTTACCGAGCAAAGGTGGACAGACATGTTTTTATAGATGGAATGTTCATTATGGGAATAGAATGTAAATCCTATACAGAAAACGCGATGTTAAAGCGTATTTTGGTGGACTTTCGATTGTTGAAGTCTCTGCATCCTAATTTGGTATGCTGTTTGTTACAATTGGAAAGCCAACTAGGTGGCAGTTATTCCCAGCCTTTAGCGAACCCGCAAACCGGCAGTCCCAGCACGCATACGCTGATGTCGTATTTTCCCGAAGTTTGCTTGAACATTATTACCTTGTTGCGAGGTGAGCGTAAAATTGATCGGCCTATACACAAAACGGCATATTTCAAAGAGCTTAGCTCTAAATCTTTGGATTATGCCGTTTGCAAATTCTCAGAATTGCTGGCGCCGTTTGTATAGATTGGCAGGGATCGCTAATCGAACTTTGCGGCGGAAAAATTATTGTTTGGTTGTTCTAGTTACGATCCAGTTCCGCATCTTTTAGTCTTCGGCGTGAGGGGGCGTCCATTGGCTTAAGGAAGGAGTGAAATGAAAGAGGCGGATTGCCCAGGGAACAAATATAACAAGGCCGATTATTCCCCACCACCAGTCGGTGAAGAATTCTTCAAGGGTGATGAATTGTCTTGCATCAGCGTCGTGGAGTTCTGCCGCCATCAGAATTAACGCGATCAGATTATTGGAGGCGTGGGCAAGCATTGGAACGATCAAAGAACGGAATCGGATATACATGGCGCACATGGCTAGGGAAAAGATAAAGGCGCCGAGGATGTCAGGATGTAGTAACGCGAAAAGGACGGAGGCACAGAGAGCGGCTCGTCCCGGTCCCCATTTGCGGCGCCAACGGGTAAAGAGAAAGCCTCGAAAAACAATCTCCTCGCAAACGGGAGCGAAAATGACCAAGTCCAAAACAATCAGGCCGTTAATCAGCGCTTGGTGGTTTCCTTCCAAAACGAATTGGAAAAAGTCGTCGTTGAGGATACCTTCCACATATTCGGGCGCAATCGTCGAAAGACAACCAAAATAGATGTAGGCGAAGAAAATTCCGCCGCCAATGAGAGGCAATCCCGATCCGAATCCGTAAAAGTTCGGAGAGTTTTGGCAATTTTCCGATTAAACGGTTCCAACGAATGCCCAAAGGGATGGAAAAAATCGCCGCCGAAAGCGGCATCGCAAGTAAGATAACAGTAGCCACAAGGATCATTGCGAGTTTTTCATCTGCGCCCTCAACGTCCAATCCCGCAATGTGCAGGAAGATCATGATGAAAACGCCCAAGCCGATGAGCAAGCCAACCCAGGTAAGGATCATAAATCGCGCTCGGAATCGGTCAAAGGGATGATCGCTCGCCGGCGATTGGCTGGGAGAGGGAATGGGCGGAGGAAGAGGAGAACTTGGCTCGTTCATTTCGTTTGGGCGAAGAGTTTTGACTTCTTTAATGATTTTTCCTCGTGCAGTCAACGCATTCAATTTTGTATTTTCGGAACGGGTTGATTTTCTCGTCAGAAGATGGATGCGAGACTTTGTGAATTTTTTCACAAAATCCTTGCTTATGCTTTGGAAGATGTTAAATTTGGCCAAACGATAACGAAAAAAAAAGAGATCGGTATGAAGAAAATGAACGCGCAATTTTTGGCGGGCTTAGTTTTTGGCGGAGCGGCGGTGGGAGCGCTTGGCGGGGATATCACGGGAAAGATTACTCTCAAGGGAACGCCTCCGTATGAAATGGTTTTGCCGTTGGACCCAATGTGTAGCCAAACTCGGAAAGCGGGAGAAACGCCGACCACGCGGTTTTACGTCGTCGATGCAAACGGCGGACTGGCGGATGTTTTTGTTTCGCTGAAATCCGTGACCGGGACGTTTGCTTTGGATAAAATTGCGGAACTTTTTGTGTTTGAACCGCCGGAGACGCCGGTGATTATCGATCAAGTGGGTTGCGAATACGTGCCTTATGTTCTTGCCGTGCAGGCAGGCCAAAAAATCGTGGTGAAGAACTCCGATCCAGTTTTTCACAACGTCCATCCAACGCCTCGGGTGGAAGGGAATCCGGAGTCTAACAAAGCTCAATTGCCAAACGGAAAGGATCTTCACTTCGTTTTCAACCAACCGGAGAAATTTCTGCGGTTCAAGTGCGACGTTCATCGGTGGATGTTCGCCTACGTGAACGTAGTTGCCCATCCTTTCTTCGCTATTTCTGGGGAAGACGGCTCTTACACAATCAAGAACGTTCCGCCGGGTGAATACGAGATTGAAGCGGTTCATCGCAAAGCCCACCAAGGCTCAAAGTACGTTGGCGTTTCCAAGAAGATCAAGGTGGGAACCGATGGCGCGACGGCGGATTTCGTGGTCGATATCACCCAGTAAATCAGGCTACAAATGAACGGAGGCCGCCCAAAGCGCGAGCGCTAAACTCTTGGCAGGTAGAAAGGAATGAACGACGGGGACGCCTACAATCCACGATTTTATTGGTTTGCCGTGCTGACGGCGGCGGCGACCTTGGTGCTTATCGGGTTGGGCGGAACGGTCACCAGCAAAGGAGTGGGAATGGCGGTTCCGGATTGGCCAAACACTTATGGGTATAACATGTTTTTCTTTCCGTTTTCCCAATGGATTGGCGGGATTTTTTGGGAGCATTCGCATCGATTGGCCGGCGCCGGCGTGGGATTGCTCACCGTGTTGCTTGCGGTTTGGGCTTTTGGGCGAAGCGGAGGAAGGTTCCTTTGCCTCGTTCTGGCGCCGCTTCTGGGACTGGGCGGCGTTTTGTGTTTTGTTCTGGCCGAACCACCGCGAGTGCAGGATGGGATTTTGCTGGCGTCTTTAGGAGTGATTTCCTGGGTCGGCGGGCTTTTTTGGCCGCGATGCCCGGCCTTGCCGCGCCGCATTCGCTACTTGGGAGGGATTGCGGTTGCCGCAGTCATCGGGCAGGGCATTCTCGGAGGACTGCGAGTGCGTCTTATGCAGGATGAGATTGGAATCGTCCATGCCGCCGTAGCGCATTTGTTTTTTGTTTTGGTCGCTATGATTGCTTTGTTCGCTTCTCGTTGGTGGATGAATCGCGAGGGACAGGCCGCCGCAACGCTCAAAACACGAGCGGCTGGCTGGATGCTTGCGGCAGTGGCGGTGGTGATTTTTGGCCAACTTCTTCTTGGGGCGTCCATGCGACACAAGCACGCCGGATTGCCTGTTTCCGGTTTTCCCTTGTCCGAAGGGCGATTTTGGCCGCTTGCTGACGAGGCTTCCATCAAAGCCGCCAACGTCGCCCGCGACCGAATGGCGGATTACCGTGATTTTCCTGCGATTACTCGCGGGCATATTTTGTTGTATCGCGGGCATTTGGTTTTGGCGCTGGCTATTTTCGCAGCGGTGTTGCTGTTGTTTTTCTTCAGGAATCGTGTGGTTCCCAAAGATCATTGGCTGGCGAATCTGCTGGCCGTGTGGTTTTTGTTCATTTGCGTGCAGGGTTTGCTGGGCGCGGCCACGGTTTGGAGCAATAAGGCGGCGGATATTGCGACGTTGCACGTCGTTTTTGGCGCTCTTGTGCTTGCCTTGGCAAGTTTGTTGAGTATGATCAGCTTCCGTTTGGCCAATGCTGCTCGGCATCTTGCGGCAGAACCGGCTAGTTCGCTTTCCGGTTTGGCGGAAGTTGCCGGTCGGCGGGCCGGCATGGCGCGTTCGAGATTTTCATGAAACTATCGGCCACAGAAATGCCGTCCGCCTTCCATGCCCTCAAAGGGGCGTTGGGCGTGATTGCTGGCTTGATCAAAGCTCGTCTTACGGGCTTGGTATTGTTAACGGCTTTGGTTGGGTTTTATCTGGGGATGGATTCGGGGGAAATGGAATTCTCTTTGTTGTTCGCTACGATGCTTGGAACAGGATTGCTGGCCAGCGGGGCGGCGGTTTTGAATCAGTATCTCGAAAAAGAAGAGGACGCGTTGATGCCGAGAACGCAGAACCGGCCTATTCCTGCTGGGCAAATTGCCGCCCATGAAGCCTTGATTTTCGGCGGATTTTTGTCGGTTTTCGGCATAGCGCAACTGGCGGCATTCGTTAATCTTCTGACAAGTTTTTTAGGCGCGGCCGCCTTGACGCTCTATCTGTTTGTTTATACGCCATTGAAGCGGGTGACCAGTTTCAACACCGTGATCGGTGCAGTGCCGGGAGCCTTGCCGCCGTTGATGGGATGGACCGCGGCGAGAGGAACCATCGATATGGATGGATGGTCTTTGTTCGTCATCTTGTTTTTCTGGCAGTTGCCCCACTTTCTGGCGATTGCCTGGATGTATCGCGATCAATACGGCAAGGCGGGCTATGTTATGTTGCCCAATGTGGATCCCACTGGACAACGCACAGGATGGCACGCCCTGCTCCACACCGTTGGATTGTTGCCGATCAGTCTTTTTCCAGTCATTCTCGGACTTTCCGGAAATCTTTATTTTGTTGGGGCAGCCTTTCTCACATTGGTCTTTATCGGTTGCGCTTTCTCGTTCGCATGCGAGCGGAGCGATCGAAGCGCGCGCCGGCTGTTTTTTTATTCCATCCTCTATTTGCCGCTACTTTTTGGATTGATGGTCTTCGATAAAACGGGGGGATAAGATGAATTTTGGAGATATGCCGTTGCCTGAGAAAAAAGTCATCACTTTGCAGACTAATCTTCGGTTTCAACAAAGGAGAGTGGCGGAGAAAGCGCGAACTAAAAGGAATCACTGATATGGAAGCAACACAAACGCAAATTCGGCGTGAAGAATCCCATGAGGCACATTCTCATGCGCCTGGATTTTGGCGCCAATACATCTTCTCAAGCGATCATAAGGTCATCGGCATTCAATACGGCATCACCGCCTTGGTTTTTCTGTTACTAGGCCTTCTGTTGATAGCCGCGATGCGTTGGTCTATGGCGTATCCGGAAAAACCAGTTCCGTTATTAGGGCCGGTTTTAGAGTGGACTCTTGGCGATGTTGCCGCGGGCGGCGTGGTCTCAAACAGCTTATATAATTCCCTTGGCGCCATGCACGGAACAATCATGGTCTTTTTAGCGATCGTCCCGCTGGCCTTTGCCGCTTTTGGAAACTACGTTGTCCCCTTGCAAATCGGCGCCGTGGATATGGCTTTTCCCAGGATCAATATGGCGAGCTACCAATTTTACTTCGTTGGGGGAGTAGTCATGTTCGTCAGCTTCTTCATACCGGGAGGAGCCGCCCAAGCCGGCTGGACTTCGTATTCGCCATTGGCGTCGGTGATCCCTACCAACGGCCAGACGTTCTGGTTGATCGGAATGGTGCTTTTAATCACTTCCTCGCTGCTCGGCGCCGTCAATTTTATTGCGACGATCATCCAACTGCGCGCTCCCGGAATGACTTGGATGCGAATGCCGTGGTTTGTTTGGGTGCAATTTATCTCGGCATTTCTCCTACTATTGGCTTTCCCTCCCTTAGAAGCCGCCGCGTTAATGCAGTTAATGGACAAAGTAGCGGGAACAAGCTTTTTTCTTCCAACCGGTTTGATGGTAGGTGGGCAAATAGCCTCAGTAAGCGGCGGCGGCAGTCCGCTACTCTATCAGCACCTGTTCTGGTTTCTCGGACATCCCGAAGTTTACGTTCTCATCCTGCCGGCGATGGGAATCGTCGCCGAAGTAATTAGCAACCATACACGAAAGCCGATCTGGGGCTACAAATCGCTCGTTTATTCTGCGCTCGCCATTGGATTTCTTTCGTTCATCGTTTGGGCGCATCATATGTATCTGACCGGAATGGGAACCAAAATTAGCACCTTCTTTCAAACGACGACGATGATCATCTCGATTCCCTCGGTCATCATTCTAACCTGTCTGTTCATCTCGCTTTGGGGCGGTTCCATCCGGTGGAACACGCCGCCGATGTTGTTCGCCCTGGCCTTCCTTCCGATGTTCGGAATCGGCGGGCTGACGGGACTGCCCTTAGGCTTTAACTTTAGCGACATCCATCTCCACGACACCTACTATGTAATAGCCCACTTCCATTATGTAGTCGCCCCGGGCACCATCTTTGGACTCATGGCGGGAATCTACTTCTGGTATCCAAAAATTACCGGAAGATTTATGAATGAATTCTTGGGGAAAGTGCATTTTTGGACTTCTCTGATTTTCATGAACTTAGTGTTTCTACCTATGTTCGAACAAGGCATGTCCGGGATGCTTCGGAGACTTCCAGATGGCGGCTCAGGCTATTCAGTCGCCGCCAATCCGGATACAATCGGAGGCCTTTCCGATAAAGTCATCGCTCTCAACATACCCGTTTCTCATGCGGTTTGGGCGCTGGGGTTGGCGCAGATTCCCTTTATTCTCAACTTTTTCCTGAGCCTCAAATATGGAAGAAAGGTCGAATCGGACAATCCGTGGAAAGCAACAACCCTAGAATGGCAAACCCCCACTCCTCCTCCTCACGGAAACTTTGCGAAAGCGCCGAAGGTAGTGCGCGGGCCGTATGAATACAGCCTTCCCGGAACCAAGGAGGATTATACCCCGCAGAATCAAACGGCGTAAAAACGCAAACTTATAAGAAATGGAAATACCTTACATAACAGAAGCGCGAAAAGATACCGGGCTTTATAATTCCAAAGTTGGAATCTGGCTTTTTTTAGCGTCCGAAGTGATGCTCTTTGGCGCCTTCTTTTCCTCCTACATTCTACTGCGAGTCGGCGCCGAAGAAGGCACGTGGCCCACCGAACTTTTGGACGTCCCGATCGGCACCTTCAATACTATCGTCCTCATCCTTTCCAGCGTCACGGTAGTGCTCGCTTGGTCCGCACTGAAACTAAATAAATTCAATCAATATAAATTCTTTCAAGCTATTACCATCCTCTGCGCCCTAATCTTTATTATCGTTAAGTCTTTCGAGTATCGAGATAAGTTCACACATTACGATGTAATCCTCAAAGACGGAACACGGATAGACGGCCATTGTGTAGAGATGAAAATAGAAAAGGAAATAGAAAAACCGGATGATGTTGAAGAAAAACCGGATGACGTCGAACTCGTTTATCCCGTAAAATCCCCGTCGGAAAAAGGCATTCAAGGGCGCATCGTTCTCAGCCACCCTGTGAAATATCCCAAAGAAGAGGGCAACCAGGGACGCTTGGATGCTGTTGATGCCATCAAGAATCGAGAAAAAGCCGCAAAAGAGCATGACAATCATGAGAACGATCACGGAGAATATCTCACCATTTCCATGAAGGATATTACATGGATGACCAATTGGGGGCCTTGGGCCAACACCTACTTTGCCATTTATTTTACGATGACCGCCTTGCATGCTCTGCATGTAATTGGCGGCGCTCTAGTTATCGCTTGGTTGTGGGGTCCGGGCGCTAGAATGTGGAAGACAGACCCGGAACGCTACATTAATCGAGTGGAAGTTTCCGGGCTTTTTTGGCATTTTGTCGACCTCGTTTGGATTTTTCTCTTTCCCGTGCTTTACCTACTTTAAGTTATGAGTGGACATACTCCCAAAGAAATCTATCAAGAGAGAAAAAGATACCTTTTCGTCTTTGGCGTGCTTCTTGTCGGCACGCTTCTCACGGTCGCAGCCAGCTGGATCCAATTTGACGTCGTTGCTTGGACGGTTACTTTGGCTCTGATTATCGCCTCGGTCAAAGGCTTCTTCGTGGCGGGGTATTTTATGCATCTAACCAACGAAAAGAAGACGGTTTACCTCGTGATGGCGGCGACTGTTTTTTTCTTTGTCAGCCTCATGTTTTTGACTATTTGGGCCATGAATGACGCGCCTGTAGGAACTACTACTTATTCTGATTGAAAGATTCCCAATGTCGCTCAAAACCTTCCATATTGTTTTTGTCGTATTGACGACCGTTGTTTCCTTGTTTGTTGGCACTTGGAGCTTTGTTCAGTATTTCTCGGAAGGAGGGGAGAATTCTGATCTGGCCATGGGCATTGGCGGCGTGCTTGCGGCCTGCGTCTTGTTGATTTACGGCCGCTACGTTCTCAAAAAATTACGGCATATTGGTTACTTATGAACCGTCGAGGGAAACAAAAATGGCATTCGGCCTGGTTGCCGATAGTAATGTTGGGACTTCTTCTCCTATCGCCGGAGGTATTGGGGTGCGCAACTTGTTACGGACAGTCGGATTCGGATCTTGCCAAAGGCATGAACTGGGGAATTATCACTATGATTTTCGTCGTCTATTTGGTTGTATTCGGCATCATTGGGTTCTTTGTTTTTATTGTTCGTCGGTCCGCTCTGGCGAGTGGGGAAGATTCTACGGAAGTCAGCGGCGAAATTCCACGTTAGCGAATTATGTTTGAGAAACTTCAAAAACTCCTCAGTTTGCCCGTTCTGGCATCGGAGCATGGGAGGTATGTGGACGTCTTCATTATTTATATCCATGCGCTAATGGTTGCCTTGTTTGTAATCTGGATGACTTATTTCGTATATGTGCTCTGGCGATTTCGGGCGCGACGAAATCCGAAAGCAGATTACACTGGGGCGCAAACTCATGCATCCACGTATCTCGAAGTGGGCGTGGCAGTGGTGGAAACGGTGTTACTCCTCGGTTTTGCCGTGCCTTTGTGGGCAAAGATGGTGGATCAGCCTCCTGACGAGGCCAACGCCAACGTAGTCCGAGTTATGGCCCAGCAGTTTCAATGGAACTTTATGTATCCGGGGCCCGATAAGCGTTTTGGCAGACAAGACATTGAACTTGTTTCCCCGGATAATCTCTTCGGACGGGATTTGAGCGACCCCGCGGGGATGGATGATTTCGACACGGTGAACGATCTTCGTGTGCCGTTGGGAGAACCCACGATTTTCCAAGTTTCCTCGTTGGACGTAGTCCATTCTTTCAAAATCATCGCTCTGCGAGTTTGCCAGGATGCGATACCAGGAATCAGCGTGCCGACTTGGTGCGTTCCCTTAGAGGAAGGCCGGTATCAGATTAATTGCGCTCAACTATGCGGCGGCGGCCATTCGGATATGACCCAAGGATTTTTGACGGTACAAAGTCCAGAAGACTTTCAAAACTGGATTGCGGAACAATCTGCGAAGAAAACTCAAAGTAGTGTCCCGGTGACTCCGTCAGACGAGTGATTTCCATTTAGTTGGTTGTCTTTCGCTATGGAAAGGGATCCATTTCCTGTGCCGGTAAAGTTTGCCATATAATTTCGTGAATCAGAGCAAGTTCTTGCAGTATGCAGTTTGGGGAATGCTCCTTTTGACAATCGGGGGAATCGGTATTCTTTACTTTGTTGAGGAAAAACAGAAACGTTCCAACCGTGTGCCTCCCCTTCCCATCGTCAAATCAATAGATCGGTTTTCTTTGACCAATCATTTGAGAGAATGGGTAACTTTGGACTCGCTAAAAGGGAATCCTTGGGTAGCGAATGTCTTTTTTTCCCGTTGCCCTACTATTTGCATGCAAATGACGCAGCGAATGAAGGAACTTCAAAAAGCCGGCAAAAAGCATAAGGCTTTGAGACTAGTTTCTATTACGACCGACCCGGAATATGACCGGCCGGAGATTCTGGCGAAATACGCGCATCGATTTGGCGCCGACGATTCCAAATGGATTTTCCTCACCGGAGAAAAATCCGAGATAGCCCGCGTCCTTGCGAAGGAACTCTTGCTGATCGCGAAGGAAAATCCTGCAGACAAACGCCAATTGGAGTTGGATCTCTACACTCACAGCTCGCTAATAGTGTTGGTAGATGCCAAGTCCCGTATACGATCCTTTTACGAAAGTTTGTCTACCAATTCACCAATTCCGAAGATTCTGGAGGACCTTTCGAAACTCGAAGCGGAGGCTAACTCTTTTTGAGGGATGTCCTTGAGCGATCTACCAGCGTTGAACGCTATGTTGAACGGAGCGAGCGCCGTTTTGCTTATCTGCGGGTTCTATTGGATCCAGCGAGGGAATCGCCGAGCGCATCAAAAGTGTATGATGGCCGCGTTGGGAACATCAACGCTTTTTCTGATTAGCTATGTTGTTTACCATTATGGGGCCGGCCATACGACTTTTCAGAGTCCAACTTGGTTTCGACCGTTCTATCTGACGATCTTGACCACTCACTTGATCTTGGCTATTGCCATTGTTCCCTTGGTTTTTATCACGGTTTGCCGCGCGTTGCAAGGACGTTTTAAATTTCACGCCCGCATCGCTCGTTGGACATGGCCGATTTGGATGTATGTTTCGATCACAGGAGTGGCCATTTATCTGATTCTGTACCATATATTCCCACAGCGTTGAATGCCTTTTGGAAAACGCCGATGGATTCGTCTAGGAAAGAAGATTTCCCACCATTTGGCTAATAGCCTTTCCATCGGCACGACCGGCGCAGGTAGACTGAACAGCTCGAATCACTATTCCTATGTCTTTTTTGCTTGCGGCGCCCAACTCCGAGATAGCAGTTTGAACTGCCGTCCGTAGTTCCTCCTCCGTAAACGGCTTTGGCAGGTAGGTTTCGAGAATGTGCAACTCTTGTTGTTCCTGGTCGGCTTGCTCGGCGCGGCCTCCCTTCAGAAATAGTTCGCGCGCTTCTTTGCGTTTTTTCACTTCTTTCTGAATAATGCGGATAACTTCAAGGTCGGAGAGATCGTCTTTCCCAGATTTCAAAGTGGCGTAATCCAAAGCTGACTTAAGAAGGCGCAGCGTGTTCCGCCGAAGGTGATCTCGGCGGATCATCGCCGACTTGATGTCTTGATGGATTCTTTGAGATAGAGTGCCCATTTTTGTGCGAGGTCTAGTTGGAGGGGGATTCGAGATTTCGAATTTCATCTCTTACTTTGGCCGCTTTCTCGAAATTTTCTTGCTGAATGGCTTTGTTCAGTTCGCGTTCGAGTTTCTCTCGTTTTGAGAGGGGGCGTTGGTCTCTCAATTCTTCCAGCCAGATTTGTAGCGCCCGAATTTCACTGCTGGCATCAGCGGTGTCGGCTCGAGAGTCGGAGTCGTAAAAAGAGCGCAACTGCTCCAGGCCTTCTTCGATATTGCGGATAGCTTGGCTATAATTCTTCTTCTTTTGTTTGAGCCACTGCGCGGCCGCCGCTCGGGTTCGCATCATTAAGAGCTGCGGCGTGAGTTGGCGGAGATTCCAAGTGTTTTCCTCCGAAGGAGCGTATTGAATGGCGAAGGAGATCGCCTTGAGATTTCTCTCCGTGTCGCGAATGACATTAGCGTAGTCTTCCAACTGAAGATAACAAATGTACCGATGATGATATTGAATAGCTTCTTGTTGCAGCTTGTAACACTCTTTAGATTGGAGTAGAAATTCATCGTTCGCCCCTTCGTTCTCCGCTACGAAATGTTTGAGTTTGGCTTGCAGATAGTCAAAATAAGAAGGCTTCCCGTGAGGAAGTTTGCCGTCGGGACGACCGGAGGCGTTCATTTGAAGAATGCCTAAATCAATCCTCATTTGGATTTTTTCGACGCCATCCGTTCCAATAAACCGGCGAACCATGTTTTCGCCCGGCTTAAAACTCCAATCATTAAGGATGTGAGAAATATCCCAATTCACGAATTCAACTATGCACTGAGGTCAACAATGAGTCAATAAACGACAAATGCCTCAGCATGTCAACCCGCCAAATCAGACCCAAAACTCTGGAGCGTGTCCAGCACGGATTTGACCCGAGCGACTTCATGTGTCCGAAATAAATGAGTTTTTCCCAAAGCGGCCAACACGGCAAAAAAAGGTTCCGCAACGCGCACCTCCTCCCGGAAGAAGTCAAAAGCGTGCGGAAGAGCGTGACAGATCGGAAACCCCAGCGAACCCAGCCGAAAAGTCTGAAGCAACGTTTCCATCTGATAGCGGACACGCCGCCTCCCGTCTTGAAGATTGCGGTAATAAAACCCCATCCCGGGATCCAGAAAGAGCTTTTTAAGGGATTGATTCGCTGCGATACGAATCTGAATCTCAAAATACTCGCGGAAATCATGGAATGGATCCCCGCCAAATTTCAGGTCGCCCACGGCTCGAATATTCTCGCCTTGCAAGTACGAAACGATAACGGCGGCGTCGTAAGAAGCCGCCAGTTGGTAAATGGCTTCATTGTGCTGAATGCCGGTCATATTAATGATGGCGGCGCCGGCATCCAGCACTGCCAAAGCCACCTGATCGGAGTAAGTCTCAACCGAAACATTCACGCCCGCGCTGACCAGTTCCCGGACAATCGGAACAATGGCCTCTATTTGCGCATCGTGCGAAACGCGATCGGCATAGCTCAGAGTAGACTCGCCTCCAACGTCGACGACGTCTGCGCCTTGCTCCGCCAGCACCTTGCCGCGCCGAACCGCCGCTTCCCTGCTCAAACAAACGCTTTCACGATACCAAGATTGCGGCGAAAGATTGATAACGCCCATAAGAAGAGGCCGTTCCCCCGCCTCCAGTTGGTTCTGCCCGATGGCAAATCGTTTCGTCGGCATCCGCGCCGCTTCCCCATACCTCCCCCAAACCTCACTCAACCACTCAAGAGTCAACACAACTATTGCCGGTATTCTAATTTATATCATCCAGCATATCCATCATCATTCTCTTCTTCCTAATTTTCGGATCGATTCGTTGAATATATTCCCTGTCAGCCATGTCCTCTCCTCGCTGGCGATTTTGCCGTGGTTCAAGAGATTCAATCAATATGGCTTCCAAAGATGGAATCAACATATTTGCGCTATAAGTTTCCGGCTGGCTACCGATTTTGCCTTTTTCAGAAACGGGAAGAATACCAAACCAAGAAAACCGATCCCATCGGGCCGCCATTCTTTTCTTTGTATGTTCGAAAAGCCTTTTGCCCAGCGGTCGTTCGGTAGCGCGGCCAACGTAAATAACTTCTCGACCATCGTAAAGAAGGTAAAGACCTCGTTGCTCACAAAAATCAACTGGAATCGCGCCTATCTCTTGCGCGCCTAGAAGTTGTGGAGTTGATTTCCAATCAACATTAATTCGACGCCAGAACATGCCAAACGAGGTTAAGATAGGCTTGGGTTCTTCTTGCATTGGCTTTTGAAGGGAATTAGGTAAAACACTACCGCCGTCGCTATCGCCTTGCTTTCGGAGTGCATAAATTCCTTTCGTATTCGTAATTTTGATAAAAGGAGAGGAATTCCCTTCACTTTTGATAGAGCGGATTAGCACGCTATTGACTGTGCTTGCCGGTGTTGCTCCAATATTTTTCTTCAAACTGTTGGAAGCAATCTCTTCTGCAATTTTAGCGTAATGAAGAGGCTCGGGCGAATCTTCCAAAACTTTACAGATAGCCTCCCTCCAAGTCATGTCTTTTCTAGCCATAGTGATCGCAAGTTAATTATTCTTTTTGTTACAAGATCAATTTGTTACTTCAACTCATGGTCGGCAGGCTTGAAACCTTTTTTGTAGGTGCCAAATCCGTAGAAGGTGGGATTGTAGGTGCCAACGTAGTCGACGTTGCTCTTTTTGGGGATGCGGTCTTCCATTTCCAATGCCCAGTAGCAGGCGTTGACAAGGAGACGGCGGAGGTCTTCGCTGAGCAAGTCAACGGAAGCGCCCATAGTGGTGCAGAAGATGCGGTTGGGATTGCCGGACTTGCCGGTGTATGTCCGGGTCCAGGCGAGGGGCATGAGGGATGTTTCCAGTTTGACCGGATCGGTCGGTTTCATGCCGGTCAGCGTGGCTCCGTAGAGGAGAACTTGGGCTGTAGGTTCGAGGTTGCGGATGCCGTAAACATCCGAAGTTCCGAAGACGTCGGTGACGCCTTTGAGAATGGGATGATTTTGGTGCATGCCGTTGACGAGTCCGCGAGTGGCTTCTCTTTTGTGACGGCCGTGATGGTTGATCCAGGTTTCGCCGAGGACTTGTTGGCCGAAACCGCCCGGCCAGGTTCTGGAGCGGTGATCGTAATGCGCGTAAGGGCCGGTTCGGTTGCGTTTCATGTTAAACGCGTGAGTGGCGGTGCGAAGCCCGATAATGGGTTTGCCAGATTCAAGGTAATTCTCAAAGATTTTCATCTGTTCGTCGTTGGGTTCGCGGAATCGGTAGAAGATGATCAACAAATCGGCATCGGCAATCTGTTCAAATCCCGGCAGATTTGTCTGGTTGTCGGGATCGATGTTTCCCGTGTCCGGGTCAATGGCGAAGAGAACGGTGCATTTGAATCCGTGGCGTTTGGCTAGGATTTTACCCATCATAGGCATTCCTTCTTCGGATCGATATTCTTCGTCTCCGGTCAGAAAAACGATATGTTTCCCTTTTTCATTCCCCTTGTCTCCTTCATAGACGACCCAATCTTTTGCGAAGACAAAAACAGCGTTTGGCAACAAGGCCATAACCAGGCAAGCAGTGTAAAAATATTTCATAAGATTTTGCGATTATAGTTATTCTCGGCGATGTAGATAAGATTATGGCTCCATCCGACAGATAAAGTCAACCCGCAATTCTCAAAAATCAGAAAATCGTCCTCAGTTTTATCGATAATGTTCTTTCTGTCGATTAAAGACGACCAGCACGAAATTCCCAAAGCCCCTAAACTCATTCGTTTTTATATTTACACAGAAACATTGCGGCGCTCTTCCTCCCTAACCAAAAATCCGCCAATGCTTCCGCCAACCAGAAGCGCCGGGGCTTGGAGAGCGATTTTCGGCAATCTTTGCTAGTTTGTCGGCTTGAGGCGGAGGAAGGATTGGTTGGCGTTGGCCTGAGGCAGAGTGAGGGTCATGTGCGCGGTGCCGTCTTGGTTGTCTTTCCAAACTAAGCGGTATTCTTCTTCTGGTTGCAAGAGGCGCCATACTCCGCCAACCAAGCGGGAGCTAGCCTCCACCGCGAATGCTCCCGACCTGGCTCTGGTCAACGGCATCACCAATTCAAAGCGAACGCCGCCAGAGAACGCGGCCGCCTTGGTCCGACGACTTTCTTTCTTCTCCTTCGCAACGCTCGCTGTCTGAAATCCTCGGGGTTGCGCTTGGCGGCCGGACAACGCGGGCGCCGGGCGACTTACGATGATAGAGTAAGTTTGGGCCGCGCCATTGGCCGCGATTACCGCCAGCGCAATGGGGTTGTCGCCTTCGGTTAAGGCTACCTGATGACCGGCAGTGGTGGTGGCGGCATCCTCGCCCCAAATCACCACCTGCGCCTTGTCGTGTTTGGCTGTGGCCGTCAAGGTGACCGCAGTGGTGGTGGCCGCTACCGTAGCTCGGTAAAGCGTGGGACGCCCGGTCACCTGCCCAAAAGTGAGGACAGGTTTCAATCCTAACGCTCCAAAACTGACATCGCCAGACAAGGCGCGGTGGAGGGTTATAGTGTAAGTGCGGCTGCTTCGGTTGGGGGCGATCACGGTGGCCGCAATGGTGTTGTTGCCTTCGGCTAAGGCTACTTGATGGCCGGCAGTGTCGGCGTCGGCGTCGGCCGGCACAATCGCCAACCGAGCATTGGGATCGCTGGCGACGACCTGCACCGTCGTAGAAAGAGTGAGATGACTCACCGGCGCCGTGTAGTGGGTTGTGTCGCTGGAGAAGTTCAGGGGGATGCCGCTCAACGCCAAAGACTGCAAAGCAGCGTCGTTGGACAAGGCGCGGTGGAGGGTTATAGTGTAAGTGCGGCTGCTTCGGTTGGGAGCGGTAAGGGTGATGGTAATGGGGTTGTTGCCTTCGGCTAAGGCTACTTGATGGCCGGCAGCGTCGGCGTCGGCGTCGGCCGGCAAGATGGACATGGAGGCTTGGGCATGGTTGGCTACGGCGGTAATAGTCGTCATCGCATTGGTTGCCGCCACGCCGGCCGTGTAACGAAGCCGGCCACTGGAAAAAGCGCCTATGTCGACTCCGCTCAACGCCAAAGCGCGCAACGTGGCATCTCCGCTCGGCGGCGCATGATAGGCGTATAACTTGTTGGCCGCCGCGTCTATGACCCACATGGTCGTCCCATCCGACCAGAGGTCGGGAGAATAAGAATTTCCGGCGGCGATTAGGTTATTGAAGTCTTTACTTGGATCGCGGGTTTTATCGGACAACTTGTACGCGTAAATCTTGCTATTCCGGGCTTCTGCCACCCAGAGAGTCGTCCCGTTCGACCACATGCTTTGCGGCGAGGTGTTTGTCCTATCCAGCGTATTGAAGTCCTGCGCTGGGTTGCGCGAGGTGACGAAGGTACCTCTGCGAACGGCGATGGTGTAAGTGCGGGCAAGGCCGCTTGACGGAGTAACGGTGATAGCAATGTCGTTGGCGCCCACCGCTAAGGCCACTTGATGCCCTTGACTTGCGCTGTCGGCGTCCGAAGGCGCTATCGACACCACAGCGTTGGTGTGCCAAGCCGCCGCCGCAATCGTGAGGTTGGTGATGGCGTAAGAAACGGAAACCGTATATCGAGCAATAGCGCCATCAAATCCGGGCGTCAACCCGGCGCCGTCGCTGAGCGTCAAACTGCTCAATACCGCGTCGTTGGATAAGTGATAGGCGTAAACTTGAGCGTCCGTATAGTCCGCCACCCACATGGTCGTCCCATCCGACCATAAGCCGTGAGGAGCCATATTCCCCGCCGCTTCCAAAGTGTCAAAGTCTTTGGCCGGATCGCGGCTCTTATCGCTCATTTTATAGGCGTAAATCTTGTCATCTAAAGCGTCCGTCACCCCACATGGTCGTGCCATCGGACCAAAGATCGCGAGGAGAATTATTTCCGGCAACACTCAGAATGTCAAAGTCCTCGGCGGGATCGCGTTGTTTGGTGGCCAAGTTGTAGGCGTAAAGTTTATCGTCGTTGGCGTCGGCCACCCATATGGTGGTGCCGTCAGACCAGAGGCCTGAAGGGTTGTTGTTGCCGGCGGCTTTCAAGGTGTCCAAGTCCTGCGCCGGATTGCGGGAGGTAAAGGTTCCCGTGGCGGCCGCGGCGGCCAAGGGTTGCGTCACCAAGCAAACGGCCAGACTCAGCAGCAAAATCGCCATTGGGCCGAGCTTGTTTGAAAGCCGGCGGCGATGCCCCTTGATCGCCAAGCCAGAGACATATTCGTTTTGATGCGTCGGAATAGTTGTTTCCATAATTTGAGATTTCATTGATGAATGATCTTTTGGTCTTTCAATATCTCCATCTGCTCTTCTTCGGCAAATGGACAAGCAATCTGCCTACCGAATACTCCAATGTCAAACTGTTTCTTCGGTAGTTTACAAAAAATTCAGGCAAGAAGGTTTTCTATCGCGTTGCGGAAATAGCCTGCGCCTTATAACTTTGTGAAGGAACTTCTCGAATTCGGATACGACTAGTTGAAGTCTGCCGTTGCTTTTCGGTTGTCTTCCCTGTATAAATAAGGGGAAATGATTTCTTTTGTTTACGGTGCGATTATTCATTGCGGTGTTCGAAGTGTAGCAGTGCTTGCGGCTGTTTTCTTCGCAACTTTCTCTTTATATGTTCCACTTTTTGCGGCGGCGGAGAAACCTAACGTGATCGTGATCATGGCGGATGATCTCGGCTATGGCGATGTATCCTGCTATGGGGCGACAGCGCTTCGAACGCCGAACATCGATCGGTTGGCGGCGGAGGGAATCCGCTTCACTAGCGGTTATTGCTCGGCATCGACTTGCACGCCGACGCGTTATTCGCTCCTCACAGGCACTTATGCTTTTCGACGACCGGGTACGGGAATTGCGCCGCCCAATAGCCCTGCTCTTATCCAGCCGGGGACAGAAACTTTGCCTTCTTTGCTTCAAAAGGCAGGCTATCAAGCAGCGGTGATCGGCAAGTGGCATTTAGGTTTAGGAGGCAAGGAAGGGCCGAATTGGAACGGAGTAATTAAACCAGGTCCTCGCGAGATCGGTTTTGATTATAACTTTTTGTTGCCAACGACAAACGATCGTGTGCCGCAGGTTTACGTCGAAAATCACCAAGTACGAAATCTCGACCCTGCCGATCCGTTGTGGGTGGGAAGGAAGAAGCCCAATCCGCAACATCCCACCGGTGTCACGCACCGCTCCTCGTTGAAGATGGATTGGTCCCACGGCCACAACGCCACTATTCACAACGGGATTAGCCGCATTGGCTTTTACACAGGCGGCCATGCGGCAAGGTTTCGCGATGAGGACTTAGCTGACGAATGGGTGAAACGCTCGGTGCAATGGATGGAAAGCCTACGGGAGTCGCCATTTTTCTTGTTCTTTTCTTCGCATGACCTGCAACGTGCCCCGAATGCCTCACGAACGGTTTCAAGGAAAAACTTCTTTGGGATATCGCGGGGACGCAATTGCGCAACTGGATTGGTGTGTGGGAGAGTTGATGAAGACGTTAGATCGACTCGATTTGTCGGAAAAGACTTTGATCGTTTTCTGTTCGGACAACGGGCCGGTTCTGGATGACGGCTATCAAGATGAAGCCATTGAGAAAAACGGAGATCATCGTCCGTCCGGCATTTATAGCGGGGGCAAATACAGCATATTAGAAGGAGGCACTCGAACGCCGTTCATTACGCGCTGGAAAGGGAGAATTCAACCCGGTGTGTCTGATGAAATGGTATGCACGATTGATTTAGCGGCCAGTTTGGCGGCTCTTGTTGGTGTGTCGATTGACGACGACGCCTGCCTGGACAGTTTCAACGTGCTGGGAGCCTTGCTTGGCAAACCCGACGCCAAGGGACGGGAGCATTTGGTGCAACAGGACAACGGGCGCGGAGGGAACTACGGTTTGCGGATGGGCAACTGGAAACTCCAGCGGCATGATTCCCGCAAGGCTCGGAACGTAAATCTTCGGCTCGAAAGCGTTTCAGTGCCGCAATATCAACTTTTCAATCTTGCGAATGATCCGGGCGAGCGCAACGACGTGTTCGAAAAATACCCGGAAATAGGCGAACGTCTAAAAGATCGATTGGCGAAAATAATTGCCGATGGACGAAGCCGTTAAAAATAGAAAAGAATGTCTTTACTCATATAGATCCATTCTTTTCTTTTTCATATAGGAGGAGAGAGCGTTGTAAGAAGTTTTTATGCAACTGTAAAAAGTGAAAAAACCGAGATTGTCTTGAACAAAGCATTGCGTATGATCGATGGTTATACCTCTAATTTGCCATATTCGAATTTGCTTTTTTATTGTTGTCTGTTTGTCTTATTTTGTTCAAGCGAGGTGTCCCAAATGGCGCCTCGTTTTTAGTCTATCTAACCAGTCAATTGTCTTATAGCCCAAAGGATTGCTATAATTATCGCCCAGAATATTGCAACGGCAATCCAAGAAGTTTCGTCAGATTCTGTGTTAGTAGTTTGTTTTTTCTGTTCTTTTTTATAGCGTGATTGTTGTTGGTCTCTTCTGCAAGCGTATTTGCAAGTTATTTCGTAGGCTTCGTTGATTTCCTTTGTTTTCTCTTCCGCTAATTTCCGTCTGCGTTCGTTTTCGTTATGTTTGTCTGGATGCTAGATTATAAGCAAGTCTTTCCAAGCCTGTTTTATTTCTGTTTTTGAAGCGGTTACTGGGATTCTTAATACTTCAAATGCTTTAAGTCGATTCATTTTATTTTGATTGTAAGGGGAGATTTTTTAAAGAGGCACTAAACGCGGATGCGATCTATGGGTTGGTGTTCGCGGTTGGTGGGACCTAATTTATCGGTGATGCCCATAGTTGTTAGCATGGTGTTGTAGACGTCAATTCCTTCGGCGGGAACGTCCATGATTTGGCCGGTTTTGAAGCGTCCGTTGGCGCTGGTGATGGCATGGAAGACGCCGGAGAGTTCGCGTTTGACGTTGGAGTGTCGTCCGTCGCCGGATTCTGTGGAGATGGTAATGAGCGAGTTTTCAAGGATGGAGCGTCCGTTCGCTTCCAGAGATTCCGGCTCGTCAAGGAGGTTGAGGAAGTAGGCGACTTCGCGCATTTTCATGTGGGCGTGCGCCCGGAGCGCTTGGTTGGGTTTGTTTTCGTTGAATTGGTGCCACCATTCGTGGCTGCAACCTTGGGAGCCGGTGGCGTTGAGTTGGGAGGCGTCGTCAAAGGTGTAGATTTTGCGGCCTTGGTAAAAGTAGTCTCCGGTGATTCGGAGGCGTTCTCCGGCGGCGAGGAAGGTTAGAGAGCCGAAGCGGGCGCGATCCATTTTGATGGCGAGGGCGTAGAGCTCGGCCATTAAACGCCATTCGTGGGTTAGGTCGTCTAGCTTCATGTCAATGCCTTCGCCGCCGGGGTCGGCTTGGCCGCCGTGGGCAAGTTTGGATCGTGGAGGCAAGGGGGGAGCGTCGTTCATGTATTCCGGCATTTCGTAGGCGCGTTGTTCTAATTCGCGGATGCGGTCCAGATGGTCGGCAAGACGGGATTTTGAGGCGGCGCCAAGGGGGGAGTTGGCTCCGGCGTAGTGTTTGTATTGTTCCATTACGGAATCTAGCACGCTGCGTTTGAGTCGTTTTTGACGGGTTTCGGCGTTGCCATTTCCAATTTCAATGGCGCCAAAAACTCGGTCGAACAGTTCTCGGGGTCTTTCTTGCATGGCGGCGGCGACGGTTCCGTCTTCGTTGTAGCTGTGAACGTAGCGGCTGACTCGGCTCCGCCGGAAGAAGGTTCCTCCGATGAGAGTTGGCACCATGCCGGCGGGAAGGCCGTTTGGGTGGTAGTGTTTGCGGATTACTTGATCGATGGAGGGTCCTCCGGCTTTGGCCTCGCCGTCGGGCGGTTCGGCGGTAAAAGCGCCGGATGCGCCGTCGAAGTGAGCGTTGATGCCGGATTCGTCGCATCGGATTTGGTCGATGTTTCGCATGATGAGCAGTTTCCGGCGGAGCGGTTTCAGCGGTTCGAGCACGTTGTCGAATCCTTCTGTTTGAAGTGGCGCCGGGATGCCGAGCCCGAAGAAAACGTTGAAGGCGCGGACGGGGACGTCGGTTTGGCTGGCGAGCGTTTTGGCGGACAGCATTTCTTCCAGAAAGGGAAGTCCGATAGTGACGGATCCCAATCCCTTGAGCATAGTGCGACGGCTGATGTGCGTGGTTCTCATTAGTTTGCTTCTGTAAGAGTGGTTTGAACGAATTCGCTTTTGACGATCTCGGTGATTAAACTTTGGTAAGTGCCTCTGTTTTTCTGCGCTTTTTGGTGGATTTTGTCAACTTCTTCGGAGTCCGCAAAAACCAGAGGCCGGCCGATGGCAAATTGGGTCAGTTTCCAGGTCAAAGATTCTCGCAAACGTTCGCTATTGGCCAGAATTTGCATGAGTTCTTCGGAGGAATTGTAGCTTGCAGTTTTGGCGGCGCCGGGAAACAGAATTTCGCCGTCGTCGCGGAGTTTGTTTCCGTGTTCGTCGGTTTCGCGGTAAGCGCCGATGCCGTCGAATTTTTCCAGACCGAAGGCGAGCGGTTCGAATTTGCCGTGGCATCCGCCGCATTGAACATTGGCGATGCGTTGCTCGGCGATGGCGCGTTGGGTCAAGCCGGGACGGGAGGGAACCGGGGTTGTGTCCACGCAAGGCGGCGGGTCTTTGACGACGCCGCGCAGCAAGTCATGCAGGATGAATAGGCCGCGGGAAACCATGGAGGCTTCGTCGCCGCCAACGGTCAAAACGCTTCCGTGAGTCAGCAATCCGCCGCGGCCGGGTTGCTTGGAGAGATGGTAGCGGGCCAACGGAATCTCTTTTTCTATTGCGGGAAGATTGTAGTGAGCGGCGAGTTTTGGCGTGGCGTAGGTAAATTGGGCGTCGAAGAGGTTGTGCAACGGGCGTTTCTGCTTCCAAACGATGTCTTCAAAATACGCCAGTGTTTCTTGTCGCATGTCGATAGCGAGTTGATGTTCCCAGTTGGGAAACTTTTCGGCGTTGGGTTGAAGGTTGTTCAAGCGGTCAAGATGCAGCCACTGTGCGATAAAGTCTTTGGATCGGCGGATGGATCGCGGGTCTCGGAGCATGCGGGCAATCTGCTCGTCCAGTCCGGAATCGGAGAACAAGGCGCCGGATTCAGCGGCTTTGAGGAGGAATTGGTCGGGAGGAGCGCCCCAAAGAATGTAGCTGATGCGGGAGGCCAACTCGTGTTCGGTGACCGGCCATCGAGTTCCGTCGCCTCGCTGATTCTCTATGCGATATAAGAAACGTGGCGATTGGAGCATGGCATTGATAATGAGTCCGACGGCTTCCTTGAAATCGCCTCCCGCAGCGGCTGCGGTGGTCGACAGGCCTCGATAGAGCGTAACTTCGTGAGACTTCAGAGGGCCGCGAAGTATCCACTTGCCCATTTTGTCAATCAAGCCGCGCATGCTGTCGTCTGTGAGGCGTCGGTTTTTGGAGAAGCGTCCGGCGAATTTTTCGACGTCCATTTTGGCGACGATTTTTTCCGCCAACTGCGCGTAGGCGTTCACGTGCTGAAAATCGACGTTGAGGTTGTAGGCGGTGTTGCTAAAACCGTCCGCTCGAAGGTCTGGCGGAAGCAGGGCGCGCGCTTCGTCGGCAATGTCGACGTCGACAGAGCTGTGGACACTCTCGATGTATTCGGAGACGGTCAGTCGCCGAGTCCAACTTTCGCCGATGTTTCCGCCGTGAACGAAAACCGCGGGATCGATTACTTCGATCGACCAGCTGGCGCCCCCGTCAATCCATTCCTGAATCCATGCTTGTTCCGCGGCGGAGAGAGGCTCGCGGTCTTTCGGCATTTCGCCGGTGATTACTGATTCCAACAAGTAACTTTCCGCCGCGTTTCCGGGAACGATCACTTTTCCGCTACTGCTGCCGGCAAAGGCGGCATCGCGTCGAGAGAGGTCCAGCTTTCCTTTCCGAGTGCCGGCGTCGTGGCATTCGAGGCAGTGTTCCGCCAGAAGCGGCGCGATTTTGTCCGTGAATAGTTTGGCGTTTGGCGAAGGAGAAGCGGCAGCAAGAGAGGGTTCCGGCGTTTTGGCGTCGGGGCCGGCCTGATAGTGAGTCTCCACTTCTTTTGGGAAAAGCGCGCGGGCATAGACGGCAACCAAGTGATACGTGCCGAGCCAAGCGCGATCGGCGCCAAATTCATTTCCAAGCGCAAGGTGAAATTGTCCGTTCCAGTTATAGACGGCGCCGGCGATGGTTTTCTCGGCCGCCTTTTTGCCGTCAAGGTAAAGCCGCGCAAGGCCGGCGCGATTGCGGGTATAAACCACGTGGGTCAAGCGGGTGGAGGCTTGTTCCTTTTCTGGGCTCAGCGAGGGACTGCCGTTGTTGCTGGTATTGAGCGTGCGCAAACGAAAGTCGTATTTGTCGGCCTCTTGGCCGAGCGTGAAGTTCCTCTCGGTGCTGTTTTTGGAAAGCGTGACGATCCGCGCCGGGCCTTTTTGTTCGACGTTGGCGGGAGTGATCCAGGCTTCGACGGTGATTTCGCCGGAGCGTCGAATCGCTCCGCTGAGTTTATGCGCTGGTTGAACGGATCGAATTTGCGTTGGTTTTTGCAGTTGAAGGCTGTTTTTGCTCCAACGAACGGCCGCTGGTTTTGGGATATGGAGATTGAGCGCTTGGCCGGCGCCGGAGCGGTCTTGAATCCAGCGGCCGCTACCTGCGCTGAAGTCGTAAAGCGCTTGCAACCCAGCACGAGTTCGCGTCTCCGCATCTGAAGCGGACACGCCCGCAAAACAAAACAAAACAATCAGCAAAGTCAGAAAATGCGGACGGAGTGCAACGGACTTCATTCGTTTTTTTGGCATTGAAAACATAGCGGTTTGGAGAAGTCGGCAGGGTTTTAGCGAGTCCAGTCGCGGTCTTTGAATTTCAGCGACGCCCGCGATCCATTCCGCAAAAGTCGAGTGTTCTCGCATTCCCTCCTTGGGGACAAGCCGGAATGTTGCCGCCGAGAGAAAACAAAAACGCTGTTTTTCATGGAAATCGTCACTGGTTTTTTTTCAACGAGGAAAGAGTTTTTTGTAAGCGTCAATAGCGGCTTTGGCGGCGGTTTCCGAATCAGGAAGCGGGAAGCATTCGGCGGAAACAAAGCCGTCGTAGTCCGATTTTTTCAGGACTTCAGCAATGGTTTCGAGATCGAGATGCCCCATGCCGGGCGCCCGGCGGTTAGAATCCACAAAGTGAACGTGGCCGATCCAGCCTTTGTCTTCCTCTTCCTGTTCGGAACCGTCTTCGGGTTTTTCCTCCGTTGCCTTTGGTTTCTTTTCTGTCTTGTCGCCGTTTGCCTGCGCGGAACGGTTTTTGAGCGCGAACGCAATCGAGGCAACGGGATCATCTTCCTCAATGTTCAAGTGGAAGACGTCAGCGAGAATCTTGACGTTGTCAGTGGTCAAGGAGTTGCAAAGTGCGACGGCTTCTTCAATGGTTTTGCAAACGTTCGTTTCGTAGCGGTTCAACGGCTCGTAAAAAAGCGGGACGCCTTCGCGCTTGGCCAGTTCTCCCAGTTTGTTCAAGGCGATGCGAATCCTGCTAAAAGCTTGTTTTCGAGTGATGCCCCGTCCCCAGCGCCCTTGCATCGAGCCAATAATGGCGGGCGCTCCGAACTGGGCGCCGTAGAGAATCATGTCCCGGATGAATTTTTTGGCTTCCTTTTGTTTATCAGGATCAGGATCGCAAAGGGTAAGCCCGTGAACCAGCCTTCCGGCGCCCGTGCCCACTGCGGCCAGCGACAAATTGTGATCGGCCAGCAGAGATTTTAAACGCGGCGCCGACACTGCCTCTGGCGACGACGCAAACAGCTCAATAGCGTCAAACCCAAGAGCCTCCGCCCTTCGGCAACTTTTTTCAATCCCTTCCCAAAAAACAAAAGGACCCCCGCGAGCTTCCTCAACGAGACTGACGGTGACGGCGGTTCGAATCATAGAAAACCCAAGTTTTGCAAGTTAACGGCTTTAGTTGTTTTGAGGAAGCCCTTCAACGTGACCGACATTCTTCACCAGCGCGAAAACGGCACGAACCTCCTCCAAAAGTTCTTTGTCCATCGGATCGCCTGCCCACTGCGCCCATTTAGCGATGTTTTTCGGATTGGCACTGCCGGCAATGGTAGTGGACAAATCGGGATGCGCAATAGAAAACTGCAACGCCAACTGCGCAATGTCGACGCCCCGTTCCGCGCAAATTGCGGCGGCTTTGCGAGCGGCAACCTTCACTTCCTCCGGCTCTTTGAGCCAAAGGGGAAGCAGCGCATTCGTCAACAAGCGAGCGCTAAAAGGCCCCGCGTTCATCGCCCCCACGCCCCGTTCCTTCAGCCAAGGCACGGTTTCCTCCGCAAAACGCGAGTTTTGCAAAGTGTATTGGTTGTAGTTCAACACGCAGTCCACTTCAATCTGCTCAATCACAAACCGAAAAATCTTCTGCGGATACCCGCTAAAACCAAGATAGCGAACTTTTCCTTGATCCCGGACTTTTTGCATCGCCGGCAAAGTTTCGTCCACAATCTGTTGCATTGGAACAAACTCAATGTCATGGCAAAGCAAAATATCCAAATAATCCACGCCGAGCCGATGAAGACTCACATCCACGCTCTCCGCAACCCGTTTGGCCGAAAAATCAAAATGCGCCAGATCATAACGACCCAACTTGGTGCAAAGCGTATAACAACCGCGCGGCACTTCCCGCAAAGCAATGCCGAGCAACACCTCGCTCATCCCGCGTCCGTAAAAGGGAGAAGTGTCGATAAAGTCTATGCCTAAATCTAAGGCCGTCCGCACGCTAGCCATCGCCTCCTCAATCTTCACCGGACGAAACTCCTGCCCCAACGACGACGCTCCAAAACCCACTATTGGCAAACTCAAATCCGTCTTGCCCAACTTACGATGCTCCATAAACAACACTCTCTCCCCAAAACCACATAAACCACTAATTTACCACCAACCACAAAAAAGTCCAGTCCTTTGAAAGAACTGGCCTTGCTGGTTTGTTTGACAGTTGGATTGCTGTTGCCTACTCCGTTGGCAACTCCAACATTGGCGGCGGCGAAGGCGTAATCCTCTCCAAAATCGCCTCATATTCCTCTGGCGGCGGCAGCCGAACCGTGCCGTCCGTCGCTACCCGCAACGGAATCTCCCCATCTAACTTCTCATCTACTATGGCCACTTCCATCCCCTCATAATAAGGAACTGGATTGTCATCTACATCAATCAATCTGTCCCCGTGTCCCACAGTGATCGCCTTTCTTTCCGGCTCTGCGCCCGGCGGATAGCGAATTTCAATGTCTCCCACACGCTCGGCCTCTCGAATGACATACTTTTCATACCAACCCTCATAAGGCACTAGCAGTTCTTCTGTGCCGTTCATCAAAGCTTGTAACTCTGCTGAACCCCATCGAAGAGTGTTCGAGATCAGATTCGGATGCTCTGGAACCGCTTCCAAAACGCCTTCCACTTCCGCAATCAAGCGATCCGCCAGCTTCCAAGCATTCGGCACATTTTCGTCCGAGAGCATTCTTAGATGCATCCACTCTGAACTACATAGCACTGCTGCCAAACTTTCCCGGTAACCTTTTGGGTGGTTGGTGCCAAGTACATTCTTTCCTCCATTGGCTAGACAATAGTGATGATGCCATAAGTGACCGAAGGCACGAAAGATCAGGTAAGGATCGTAGTCAAATCCATGTTCCTCTAAGATGCGACAGAAGTCTTCAAACGGCTTGGAGAACCTCCCTTCCCATTGGAAGAATTCCTTCAAAGCCATGTGTATTCTTCCCGCGTCTTTGTCCGCCTGTCTTCGATGCTTCCAGCCATGTTCTAGTAGTTGCTTTTCCCGCGTGGTCCTTGGGTAATTCCTACTGCTAGGTCGAGTAGCGTAGCGCAACATGACTTGTTTCGGGTGGAACCGGTAATCTTTGGCCGGCGTCGGTTTCCAAGGGAAGTTCGCCTTCCAGTTGGCCAAACGAATAGCCTCGGTTTGCCCTTCTGCCGTCAATGCCGACCGCCCCCGAATGCGTTGCCATCCTGTATCATTTGATTCTTCAACCTTTTCCGCATTGGGTAGTGGCGCTTGCCCTTCCACCGCCTCTTGTTCTTCCACAGGCCTCGGCCCTAACAATAACATCCCCCCCCCCAATCACTACCACCCCAAACAAAATGATCCAATGTGACCTCTTCATCGTTTTCCTCCGTCGTTTCGGTTAGCGAGTGGGTATCGTTTCCTCATCATAAAAGATGACTATCCAAGTGTCCACGTAGACTTTCCTTTCCGTATGGTCCGTGGCTTCGTCATCCGGCGTCTCTGCATCTGGTTTTTCCTTGATGGTGGCATCGTAAGTCTTTCTGTGTTTGCCCCACTTGTATTTCAGTCCGCCGACGGCTTGCTCGTTTTTGACCACGTGATTGTCCGGGCAGATGTCAATCATCTCCTCTGCGCCGTGTTCCCCAGCGGAAAGATCGACAGTTTCGCTTATGTTTTTTTCCCAAGGAGCCGAGTAATCCCAGTATCCGAAGCTTCCGGCGGATCCCTTTTTCTTTGCCTGTTCATCGTTTACATACCTCAGCCTCTTTTTATCAAACTGGACAGCGGCTTTGAACATCAGGCCGTCGCTTTTCGCCTCTCTGCGCAGTGCCGCGCTGATGGATCCGCCGGGATTGTCCGGGTTGTATAACTCTGTGTAAAGCCTGACTGCCGGATATTCGTATTTCCAAGATGTAGAAGAAGGACTGTTGTCGATGACCGCCTTGCCGCCGCGTATCCAGTCGCCAACATCCAGAGTGGCGTGGTTGGGATCTCCGTTCATCAAGGCTCCCGCATCGACAATTCTCTGCCATTCTTCTTTTGTGCGGTAAGAGTCCGAGGTGGAGTAGGAACTTTCCCATTTTTGAACTAGATCACCGTCGTCGTTTGCCTCCACTTTGTCGGACCACTCATAAGTGTAGGCATAGTTCCCGCGTTGATGATATTCGCCTTTTAAACTCTGTGAGTAAGTGGTTTCTCCGCCATTTAGAGGAATCCGTATTACGGGATTATCATGAGTCACATCTTCATCGGCAGGGCCTCCAGAAGTTCCGTTTGCATTTTGTATTAAGTAAGACACTCTTGGAATTTCGGTCTTTCTGGCGTAGGTTTCTAATTGGGCTCTTGCTCCGATTTTCGGCGTTGCGTCTCGCGGCATATTGACGTTAATCGTGATGGAAGAGTTGACGGTGCCGTCGTCGTTGACGAATTCGTCGATCATTTGATCTACGGTGTAAACCGTGGTGCCGCCGGCGATGGTTCCCCAAATGAGCTTCCACAACCTTTTGGCTTTTTCCTTCCATCCTTCGGGGATTTGGATCCTTTTAGCGGTTGACGCTGTGCTAACTGTGCTGGCCGAGGCGGAGGCGGGGGAAAAGGAGGCTTTGACGCTGTAATAGCCCGTCCCAGAGTTTTGAGAACCAACCTGCAAGCTGTAGCTGTAGCCAGCGTTCACTTGGTGGCTAATGCGGAAGTTGCGACCTGATCCGCTATTTTCGTCGTAGTCCAAGTATCCGCCGGAGTTGTTCCACAAGTAGCCCCAAGTGTCGATGTTGCCGGTAGTTTCCATGGTTAGAGTTCCCGGATAGCTCACTTGGAAGTTGTAGAAATGGTAGCCGCTGCCGCGCAAATACGCGCTTTGCGATTCTTCCCAAGCTCCCGAAGTTGTGGGAACGGGAAACTGATAGCTTTGGGAGTGCGTTGAGATCGCTCCGCCAAACAGCGGGGCGGCAACGAGGGCGATTTTCCCCGCTTTGGGAAAAGAGCGGGCCGACTTCTGCGCCAAGGCAGTTTTCTTTTGAGCCGCCGCTGTTGCGACGACGCTAATAATGGTCAACAATGAGGTTTTGATACTCATAGCCGATGTCCTTTATGTGTACTGTTTGGTGTCTTTTCTTGCAAATAAAGTTTTCCGGCAACCGCCGAGCAGACACGCAATCTCCACGGCACCAAGCCATTACAAGACACCGAGCAGTTCGATAACACGAAGGGTTCCGCTTTGTTTATCCGAAACACTGAAAGGATCAATTCTCGGCGCCATTCGGGCTATTCTATTTAGCGAGTAACCCGATTTAACGGGCCGCTCGGCGACTTGTTAAAGACAATCTGCCAGAAACTAAATCGAGATGCAGGCGTTTTTTCGTCTTTTTGATTTTTCTTGGGGGCGAAGATTTTGTGGAATGCTTTGAAAAAAAATCGCTTTTTGAACGAAGAAGAGTTAGGCGGGCCAAGCGCGGTTGAGAAAGCGAATCCAGTTTTTAGAGAGAATGTTTTCGGTGTCGGAGTTGGAGTATCCGCGTCGGCGGAGGAGGGAGGCGAGGGTTTGGAGTTTTTCAATGGAGTCCAGTTCGACGGGGCATTGTTCGGTTCCAAAGCCGCCGTCTAAGTCGCTACCGATGCCGACGTGGTTGACGTTGCCGGCGATTTGGCAGATATGGTCGACGTGGTTGACGGCGGTTTCGAGGGTGAGAGAGTGTTGTTGGGGAGTTGACTTTCCTGAAATCCAGTCGGGAATCAACATCCGGGCGTCGAGAGCGATTCCGATGACGGCGCCGCGTTGGATGAGGAGGCGGATTTGTTGGTCGTTGAGTTGGCGTTGATGCGGTGTGATGGCGCGGCAGTTGGAGTGGCTGGCCCAAACGGGGCCGTTGAAATGTTCGAGACTTTCTTGAAAGCCTTCGTCTGTGAGGTGAGTGACGTCGAGGATGATTCCCATTTGATCCATTTCGTGCAGGAGGGCTCGCCCGCGGGCGGTGAGGCCTCCTTTGGCATTCGTGCCGGCGGCGTAAGTTCCCGGTCCATAGTGCGCAAGGCCAATAGCGCGGAGGCCTGAGGCATAGGCTTCGGCCAAGTAATCCAGATTCACGATTGAATCGGCGCCTTCGAGGCTGAGAAGGTAGCCGATGGGAAGGTCGGGGGTTAGTTTTTCTTCGCCGCAAGCGCTTTGCAAGTGGGGACGGTTGGTCGACAACCATTGGTGGAGGTGTTCGTGAAGTTGTTTGCGATTGGTGATTTGTCTGAGTTGTCGATCTTTTTCCATTGCGCGATACCAGCTGAGTTGGGCTTGGGTTTGAGCGTAGGCTTGTTCGGGCGAGAACCAGCCAGAACGGAAATTACCGGGTTGGGCGCATCGGGCAATTTGGGTAGCCACGCAAAGGCCGATGTTTCCCCGACGCATGGCGGGGAAGCTGACAACTCCTTTTGCGCGATCTTTTTTGTCGTTCATGGAGGTTTCTCTTCGGCGAATTTCATCTAGGTCGCAGCGAAGGTCGCGGTTCCATTCCATAGCGTTCATGGACAGATCTAAGTGAGCGTCGAAGAGAAAAGGGTGGGGCGGTCTTTTATTCATAATGAATTAGATGCCGAGTGAGCAGTCTCGCGCTTGGATTAGCCAGCAGTCAATCACTTCGTCGGCGTCGGAGCGGGTAAATGCGTTGTTGTAAGGCGCTGCGGTCGGGCAAACGTGCCGGGAATGCCGAGGAAGAAGTCTCCGAGAAAACGGTTTTTGGCGAATCGGCTGCGGACGACAAGATGCTCTTCGCTGTGGCTCTTTATTTCCGCATCGGGCCGAGCGGCAAAAATCACTCTGGGTTGCGGTTTGTCTGCGGAAGCCGCTTTGTATCCGAGGTGGAGACATAGATTTTCTTCGCTCAAACGACAATGTCGCTACCAACGGCCTGCTTGGCCAAAAGAACGCTGTCGCCTCCGTTTTGGGCGATCATTTCCGCCTCGGCAATTGTGGCGCATTTGAACTTGCGAATGCCTCCAAGCATCTGGCGGGCGACGAGAGCCGGGCATTTTTGAGTGTTGCCGGGTGGATGCGGAGGACGAGACGGGGATCCGGCCAATCGCAACTTGGAGTCGATGTTCTGATCCATAGCGGATTGCCGAAAGAGCAATGCCGGCGACGGGAGTTCGCTGAGACAGGAATAGCGCACAAACGCAGTTCTTTTTCCGCCAAGCTAAGGAACGAGCTCGAAAGTGGATTCGATTTCGACGGAAATTCTTCCGGGAAGAGAGCTCACGCCAACTGCGCTTCGTGTGCCGACGCCATTGTCGGCGCCAAAGACTTCGGCGAAAAGTTCGCTGCATCCGTTGATCACTTGGGGATGCTCGGCAAAGTCCGCCGCCGCATAAACCATTCCCAGCAAGTGAATCACTCGCCGAATGCGATTCAAACTGCCGAGCCGGTCTCTAATGGTGGCGAGAATAGCCAAGCCGGCTTGCCGTGCGGCGGCTTTTCCAAATTCGAGACTCGCCTCGGCGCCTACTTGCCCGGTGAGCAAAGTGCCGTCTGTCTGCAGAGGGCCGTGTCCGGAAACGCGGACGACGTTGCCGACGATGAGAAGCGGTTTGTAGAGGCCGGCTGGTTGAGAAACCGGAGGCAGTTTCAAGCCAAGCTCGGCGAGTTTTGCTTCTGGATTCATGAGAATTTTCTCTCTCGTTCCGTTTCGTTTAGTGAGACAACAGAAAAGTAGATAACCGCCAACGACAAATCAATCTCCGAAATCGGACTTTCCGCGCCATCGAACCGATTCCAATATCCACGGGCTTTGAACCTCCAAAATCTCACTCTTTGCAACCGAAGCCACAAACACCGCTTCCGCTCCTCGCTGATATTCAGGCCTGTTTGGTTTGGAAAAACGGACGATGCGTTGTGCAGTCAAAGTTGAGAATTCCCCTTTTTGATTGGCATACGGTTTCGCCTTGCTTAACTTCAACAAATTGTTGATGTATCTCGATCTGGACCCGGAGAAGTCCAACATCCTTGATCATCCGCTGGCAAAACAATTCCTTGGCGAAGCCGAAAAAGAAACGGACAAAAATCAGCAAGGCGATGCTCTGAATTTAAACGAAGAGCATTCCATTGACGAAACACTCAACATTCATGACAGTCGGCGGCATAACTGCTGCTGCTGTTGTGGTGTTAGCCTTCTTCGGGATTGTCCCCGCTCTGATGCTCTCTGATCCAAGCGGGCGACAAGTTGAAGCGGGCGATAGTATCCAGAATCCTTTGGGCCGGGTTCTGAATCTTGGAAACTCTCTCCACACCCTTTGTGGTAGCGTTTTCCACGACATACAGCCAGTAAGCATTCTGCTTCTTCAAGGCAAACCTAAACTGTGTGATTGATAGGGTTACGGAGGACAGAGCCCCTGCGCTGGACTTGACTTCGATCCACCGCTTCGGCTGGTCATTCGGACCCGGTTCCCACAAGTCAAACCCAGGATTCCCGTCTTTAGTCCGATTCAAGAAACGTTCCTCCTTGAGGTTGAGGATGAACTTGATTGCCGCGTCTTCAACCTCCCTATTGTGCTGGTCGCCATCGCCATATCCATCCCCATTCCTCCCACCCGAAGACGTGCGTAGGGTGATGCTGATGCTTGGCCTGGGTTGGCTGATTTGCCCGTCGGATTTATTGGGGATCCGGTCAGTCCGGCTCCTTACTCCAGTGAGTTCGTCGGTAGCCGGGCGTGGCCCCGTCGAAAAGCCAGTCGGGTTGCCAGCTCCCGGCTCACCAGCCAATTGTCCCGTATAGGAAACATCATTGGTGGCCTCGGAATTCTTGAGCAAAAACGCTTTTATCTGAGTCAGAGGAATGTTGCTGTTCTTCTTCAGGAATCCTATAAAGTAATGTAAAGCCTCCCGGTCAATGCCCTCATTTTCGGCGACTTTGTCAACATCACTCGACAGGAATCCAATTTTCTCGGCAAGGGATGGATTGGCTTCCCACCCGATATCCGCGAAAGCCACATTTGTCGGTGACTGCAACTCCTGACGGTTCCCATCCGGAACCCACTTGGTCCCGCTCAGCCGTTTAACGAAATTAGCCGGAAACGTTGCGTGGTTCTCCGAGTAGTAGTGCCAGCTATAGCGGCCTTTGAACGCCGAATCACCCCGGTAGCTCTGGAATTCGCACAAGGCTTTCCACAGCAACTTGGCCCTTTCAGATGCTTGCTCAAACGGCATTGAGTCCATTTTGTCCAAGAGATCTTTCAAACCCATAAGCGTGTAGTCACGCACAGCGTGATCACGCGTACGTTTCCCATTACTAACATTGCGCCTGAGCGAGTATTTCTCTTTTTCTGTTAATTCACGTTCCACCCGCTTCCGGGCCAAGCGGTCCGGAGTCCCAGCAGCCGCCAATAGGTTATGAGCTTCACCGGGCACAATGTTATCGTCTAACAACAACACGCCAGAAACGCCCTGGAACAAGGCTTTCAAGCTGTCGGTAGGCCAATAAGCCTCGCCGGGAAGAACGAACTGCCGGACGTTGGTGGCGGCATCTACGGCAATGGTGAACTTGACTTTGCCGATTTCGCCTGCTAGGAGTTGGCGTTGTTCGCGCGACGCTGATTCATAAGCGTTAAGTGCCTGCGCCAAATCGCCACGATAGACTTCGCAGACTTTGTCAGAGACCAGTACGAGATCCTTGTCGTACTTGGGCAGGATGTTCCTGATTACATAGTCAACAGGGTCGGGTTCCCTCAGTTTTAGGCTTCGGAGAAACTCCAAAGCCTCATTAGACTGGCACACGCTTGACTTAACGGTAGGAAAGCCGGTAGGCGGTGCCTTGCTGGGCAGATATGCTTGTGGCGCGTCGCCATCGAAAGCGACGGTATGGACGCCGGTTTCCAAGCGCACGAGGGGCGGTGTCACCGGGAGACGCCTTAAAACGCTTTTCTGCCCATTGAAGAATTCATACGAGCGCATTATCCATTCGTCGGGCTGTGCTTCCAGAAATTCTTGCGTCAAGCGGCGAACTAACCAATCCGGCGTAACTTCGGTTATGACAAGCTGTTTCCTGAGGTAATTACGGATTTCAGGCGTCTGATCGGAGGTGATGCCGCCACCAATCCACTGGGGGTTGGCGTCTTCCGGGAACAACCCGGCCAGTTGTTCCGGGCCTATCAGCTCCTGCAAGTCGCCGGTTTTGGCCAGCTTGGCGTTCTTTCCGGCGATATGGCCGCCGCCGTAGGCCGGGAGCAGCTTTTCGTCCAGCAGGGCGTCTTTGACCGCTTGGAACATTTGGGCAAACCGGCCGCCTTCGTCAAAATCAGGTTCCATTTTCAGCGGCAGCGTCTGTAGCGCAGACGCATTAAGCCAACCGAGTCCGCGCAACTCTCTTAACGATTCGACCAGCAAAGTTGCGGTTTCTTGGGCAAGATACTGATTCCAACTATCAGGGTGGTTAATGTTTTCCCGGCTTGGCGGGGTGTTGTAGGGGCCATGCATTAAGAACCCAAGATTGGTTTTCAGCTTCGTCGGGAAGAAAACGAACAACTTTGAATCTGCCACAGAACACACAGACAGGTTTTGGCTGCCAGCGTCGCTATGCTCCAGCAGGAAAGCAATCTCAACGAAGCCTGCGGGTTTCTCATCTTTCTCAACGGGGCGAGAAAAGACAATCCACTGCTCACCTCCTGCCAAGTCATCACCAGGCCCGACTAATCGCACTTGCCGAACATTCAAGGCGTGATGGGACGACACCTTTGAGGGGATGCTCCGGTGTCGCTTGACTGGCCTCCCGTCAACCGACCACGCTATTTCTTCAATCTCCCGGAGAAAGAGCAGCGTTCGGGTTGCCATAGTTTGCAACCATTTAAACACTACTTCTTTTGCGGTCTCTCCTTCCACTAAGTCCTTGTTGAACGGGATGATGATTTGCGTCTCTCCCGTGTTCAAAGCCCTTTCATTTGCTGAGTGGGGGAAAACGAGTGACTCTATCGCGAAATGCTCATCGCCCGAATGAATTTCCGGCCGGCTGGTGAAATTGTAAACCGACTTGAAGCCGATGCCGAACTGCCCAATGCTGGTCAGCTCTTCCAGCTTAGTGCTTTCTCCAGCGCTGCAAATTCCCACAACATCCTTCTCGTCAAAGAGTTTCCCGAAATGGGATACAGTAAGTCCGCTGGAGTCCAGAGAAAACGTGACCAAGCGTTGACCCCTCCAGTTGGTACGCTTTCCCAAAGCATCCTCGGCGTTTTGCAGAAGCTCATAAATGAAGTGAGCGCGGTCGCTGTATAATCTGGGCAGGAGCTCGCCAATCAAGCGAATACCCTTTTTGCCCCAATCTTCCCGGTTATCTTCTCGGATTTTCTGATAATCTGCTGGCATAAGCAAGATCCTTTACAAAATTGGTTAATGCAAACCGTTTGCATCATAGCACAAAGTCATCCCTTGTCCACCCCGTCAAAAAAATCCCCGTCCAATGTCTCCCCATTACCCGCCGGACAGCGATTTTGAGAGCAGCTCCAAGTCCCGCTCCTGCGCCGCTAAATCCTGAACGCCACCCGCCGACAATCCCGCCAGCAATGCCCACTGGAAAGATCTTTCTTTCATAGATCGATTTTTCGTTTCCAAAGAAATCCCCATACCAGCAGAGGCCCCGCTAGAAGGAGAAAACCTAATAAAATCCGTCGTAGTAGACTCTCGCGAGCCGAAGCCGCATGTTGCGCCACCGCGTCCGCGTAAAAATCCTGTTGCATCACTCGCTCCATCGTCGGAATCGAGCCGTTGGTAGAAACGTAAATCATGCTGGGAATCCAACCGCTTTTTCTTAGCGAAAATCGCCTGTCATGAACTGTAACAATCTCTGGAAAATTCAGCATCGCAAGCGGAAAAGTTTCTGAACGGATGACATTGGTGATAGTTAGCTCCACCTGCAACTCAGTCCGATTCGTGATCCCTAAATTTTTGACCTGATACGAGCTCAGGAAACTCGAATAAACCAATTGTCGTGGACATATTCCTAAGTCCGACTCAAAACGACCAGAAGCCGAAAACAAATCGTTTGTCCAGCCCCTCCGAGTGTGCGTTGAGAATTGAGACAGACCATTGAACAATGAATTTGTATTGATCTGATGATCATAATACAAAAACAACAATTTGCCTCGTGAAGATCGGACGTGGTCCAAAATCTTCGGCCCTTTTCTTTGTCGGTAAAACGGCTCTAAAAGTGACCAATTAAAGCCCAAAATCATCGGTATGGCATGGCTGGTAAAGGCATCGGGAATCGGTGTTGGTACTGCCGTCGCTGAAGCTGTATCCATAGTGGTTGCAGGCGTGGAATTGGTGATCCATTTCCATTTACCGTCAATTATCTTAGGAATGATGTAATCGTCCGGCCAGATAATGTTCGTATCGTACCTTCCAAAGGAAATTGAATGTTCTCCATCCGTTCGATATTCGTAATGAAGTATCCGGGGACGATCATTCCAAGGATTGCGCAGGATTTTGATGACTGCGGAAATTCTGCCTTCGTCGATAATTGCCGAAAAAATGCCTTCTTCGGTTTCCATCACATTGGGATTGTCGTCGTTGGGAGTCAACCGGTCCACCCGTCCTTGCACTTCAATCGGGTAAGGAGGCTTTGAGAGCAACTCCAAATCCCGCTCCTGCGCCGCTAAATCCTGAACGCCGCCCGCCGACAATCCCGCCAGCAATGCCCACTGGAAAGATCTTTCTTTCATAGATCGATTTTTCGTTTCCAAAGAAATCCCCATACCAGCAGAGGCCCCGCCAGAAGGAGAAAACCTAATAAAATCCGTCGTAGTAGACTCTCGCGAGCCGAAGCCGCATGTTGCGCCACCGCGTCCGCGTAAAAATCCTGTTGCATCACTCGCTCCATCGTCGGAATCGAGCCGTTGGTAGAAACGTAAATCATGCTGGGAATCCAACCGCTTTTTCTTAGCGAAAATCGCCTGTCATGAACTGTAACAATCTCTGGAAAATTCAGTATCGCAAGCGGAAAAGTTTCTGAACGGATGACATTGGTGATAGTTAGCTCCACCTGCAACTCAGTCCGATTCGTGATCCCTAAATTTTTGACCTGATACGAGCTCATGAAACTTGAATAAACCAGTTTTTGCGGACATGTCCCTAAGTCCGACTCAAAACGACCAGAAGTCGAAAACAAATCGTTTGTCCAACCCCTCCTCCGAGTACTCGTTGATAGATAAGATAACCCGTTGAACATAGAGTTTGTATCAATCCCGTAATTACTGGTTAATTTTAATAATTTACCTCGCATTTTTTGCCCGAAGTCCAGAATTTTTGGCCCTTTTCCGTTCTGGTAAAATGGCTCCAACAACGGCCAGTTCAAACCCAAAACCATCGGGATGGCTTGGCTGACGTTTGCATAGGGAATTGGAGTAGGACTGAGTCTTGCCGAACCGGAAGAGGATGGTTTCCAAGGCGTGGAATTGGTGATTTGTTTCCATTCACCGTCAATCTTTTTGGGAATAATGTAATCATCCGGCCAAACAATGTTTGTATCATATTTTCCGAAGGAAATCGAGTGGTTTCCGTCCGTTCGATATTCGTAATGAAGTATCCGAATGTCTGTGTTCCAGGGATTGCGCAGGATTTTGATGACTGCGGACATTCTGCCTTCGTCGATAATTGCCGAAAAAATGCCTTCTTCGGTTTCCATCACGTTGGGATTGTCGTCGTTGGGAGTCAGCCGGTCCACCCGTCCTTGCACTTCAATCGGGTAAGGCGGCTTTGAGAGCAGCTCCAAATCCCGCTCCTGCGCCGCTAAATCCTGAACGCCGCCTGTTAACGGCAGGTAAAGCCAAAGAAAAGCAGTCGGGCGGCGCAGTTTGCCTCCCGGTGATTCCCGAGATGAGGATAACTTCACCGTTTGTTTCAACACTAGAAAAACAATCAACAGAGAGCCGACGATGAAAATATGCACCGAAGTTCTAGCGATGAAAGAGGCCAAGCCGGGGCTCAGCCCCAAAATTTCGGGGAGTGTGCCGAAGCAAGGGCAGTAGCCGTCGTCACCTTCCGGGAACCAAGGGCGGTAGAGGGATAGAATTGTGGCAAACCATAACAGAGAAACGGCCCGGGCCAGGTCGTTTCGCAGGAAGAATAACGAGATGATAACAGCCAATTCCAGCAGAACGCCGGCTAATCCGACGTGGTTGACCATTATCGGGGCGACGACGGGGTCTTCAACCGAGGCCTTTTCCCAGTCTAGAATCAACCAGTGCGATTTGAAGACGGCGGCGATGAGAAGGATCGCTCCGGCAAAGACTCAAAAGGCTTTCCATTTGGAGTGAAACAAGCCTCTAATTCGACGATAAACTCGTGTTTTCATAGGCAAAAAAGAAGGCTATCGTTGCAAAGGGAACAAGTCAAGGGATTGAATTGGCATTTTTTTGAAATAAATATGTTATATTTTTCGCTTTGTCTTCTTTTATTTTCAGTGGAGAAATATTCGTTTATTTGAGGCGTAACGCTCTCTGCTCGACGACATTCCAAGCGGGTTAGGGAGGGGTTGGAAGCATTTGAATTTGGTCTTTTTTCAACCAGCCGGTTTGGTTTTGTGGGTCGCGGATTTGTCGCCAATCGTCTTTGGAGTCGAGAATGCGAACTTCAACGCCGTCACTCAGATTGTGGCTACTTTGGGATTCTTCAAAAGGGCCGAATCGAACGACGGCTTCTTTGCTAATTACTATGGCGAATGGTTTTCCGAAGCGCTCGTTGGCGGCGCTCAAAAGAAGAAGTCCGGCGATAAGAAACACAGCGATTGAAATCCGGGAACAGGCGCTCCATCGATTGCCTTTTTTGGAGGAGAGGAAGGAGAGAATTCCACAGGCAACCCCAATCCAAAATGGAATTACTGTCAGGATTGTCCATTCGTTGAGCGTTAGTTGAAGGAGGAACTGGCGCCAAAAGTGCGGCGAGATGCTGGTGTCGCTCCCCAGTTTCTCCTCCCGGACAAAGCGCAAATTGGTAAGAATATCGGGATCGCGAGGGGCAAGGGCAAGGGCTTTGCGGTATTGGACGATGGCCTCTCCAAATTGCGAGCTTTGGTAAAGGGCGTTGCCAAGGTTGAATCGAATGGCAACGGCATCGAAGCCGTCGTCAAGCAGTTGGCGGTAGGCGGCGGCGGCGGCTTTGTATTCGCCTTTCTCGTAAAGGACGTTAGCTTCGTTGAACTGTGTTTTCGGCGTGTCTGCTGCTGCAAGAATAGCTGGAAAAATGAGAGTCAAAGAAAGAGCAAGTCCTCGGCAGATTAGCGAGAGCGGATCCAGAGTTTTCGCTGCGCGGCGTTGTTTCATCGATCGTGCGACAGTGGGAAGTTTTGCAACTCGCGAAGAGCGGATTCTGCGGTAGCGGCAATCTGTGCTAATTCTTTGCTGGAGTCAATGGGAGCGTAACGAGCTTGGTTGCACGCTTGAAAGAGCTGATCTAGCGATTGACTAATTTCCGGCTCTAGTCCGCAATTGCGAAGTTTTGTTTCAATTACCGCTTCGGTGATTGCGTTTGCGGGAAGGTCTAGGCGTTCGCCGATCTGCTCTTGCAAAAGGCGAAAGAGAACGGCGAAGAATTCGTCGGAACGATTTTCGGCGGCCATGTTTTCGAGGGTCTCAATCCCTTCGTCCACGATTGTTTTGACTCGTTTGCGTCGCCGGGCTTGGGGGTTTTTGTGGAGAGCATTCCGTCGTGAACGGTAGAAGTAGCAGGCAATCCAAGCGATGACGAGGAGGGCTTGCAATCCTAAGAACCACGGATTCCACAACCACGGCCGGCTTGAAGCGGCAATGTCGCCCAAGTGTGGTTTGATATGAACGATATTATCAGTAATCTTTGGGATTTCGCCGCCCTTTTCGGCCTCCGTTGCGACAACAAGTTGAGATGTCTCCGTGAGGTTGGGTTTCACCGTCAGCGGAATCGGATCTTGTCTCAGAATTTTATATTGCTCTTCTTGTGGATCGAAGAAGCTAAACTCAATTTCAGGAAGGCTTTGAATTTCGGTGTTATTGGGAATCACAATTTTTTCAAAGGTCTTGACGCCGCTCAGTCCAATTCCGTCGGAATAGTTAATTGTAGCAGTTTCCGGATACTGTTGAAACTCCCGCCAGGAATCAAACGACGGCATCGACAATGTCTCTAAGGCTCCTTCACCTTGAACGATCATTGTGATCGTAACAGGGTCACCGGCAGCGACGGTAGTAGGAGAAGCGTCCACCTTCATATGAGAGTAGTTACCAATGGCTCCATTGAAGCTGTCGGGTTGTTCCTCGACGGGAAGAGGGATAGCGTTTATTGAAACCGGTTCGGAGCGAAGCGTCACATCTCGGCGAATAGTGTTATTGTTGAAGAAGGGATCGGAAAAAAAGGGGGAGTCGAATAAACTACGCCGGCGGTTGCGAGAGTTATCTTGGAAAAACAAAGGGACCCTCCAGACAACGGGACCGAGAGTGATCTTGCCAATTTTAACGGCTCTTGCAAGATAGGTAAAGGTAACGCGATTGTAAATACTATTGTTATATGAAACTCGCCTTTGGCTTGGCTGGCCGGTTTCGCTAATGACGAATCCGTCGGAAGAAATAGTGGGCTTTTCCTCTAAATATTTCGAGCTCAATGCATAGTAGAGGTGGATGTTAATTGGAAACACTTCGCCTAGGTAGGTTTTCTGTTTGGTTTCTTGCTTGGGAATGTGAACTTGGAGGAAGGCGTATTGGCTGTAGTCCACTCCTTTGGAAACAGTCAGTTGAAGCGCTTTGCTGTGATAAGTCTTGCCGCTAATTCGAGATTCAATAGGAGGAATTTTATACGTTCCTACTTTTTCAGGGACAATGTTGTATTGATAAGTTGTCCGGTTAGACTCGGCGCTGCGTCCGTTGATGATTTGGATGCTTCTGCTGTGGGAAGGCCCGGCATAGTCAATTGTCAGCCCGTCGATTTTGGGGATTTCAGGGATCTGCTCCGGCTCGCAGTTGTTGTAGCGCAATTGTAATGTAGTAGATTCTCCTAGAGGCACTGGATTTCGGGTTAACACGGCATCGTAATCGAATCCTTCTCCATAGAGAATCTGGAGCAAGAAGATTCCAAGCAACAACCCGCCGAGTCTCTGCGGGAGGCCGAGGAAAGGGTGTCTTTTAGGTCTCATAGCGTGAAGTGTGGGATGTCGTTCACCAATCTTTGAAGGATGAATTCCTTGATTGGCGTGTTTGCGGCGGCCGAAATATTACTGCTTTGGCTTGGTTTCGCTCAGCGTCGAGCAATTGTTCGGCTTGTTCGGGGGTCATCTTTCCGGGCGATGGCGCGGCAGCGCCGGAGGGAGATTTTTCTTCTTTGTCGTCTGGTTGCGGTTCGGAAGTTTGCGGTGTTTTTGGGGTGGGGTTTTCTGTATCGGGTTGGTTTTGCTGCGTTTGGTTTTCTTTGTTTTGTTCTTGGTTGGCGCCGGGTTCTGAGGAATGTTGTGATTCGTCGTTTTGCGGTGACGAATTTTCCGGATTGGTCTCGGCGTTTGAAGTGTTTGGTTGTTGTTGCTCTTGGCTTTGTTGCTGTTGTTGGAGTTCTTCCAAGCGGTGTTTGACAAAGTCAAGGTTTTCTTGGGCGTTTTGGTCGGTTTCGTCGAGTGAGATAGCGTGTTGGTAGCTTTGAATAGATTGTTTCCAGTGGGCGATTTTTTGTTCGGGCTTGACGGCTTCTTCCCCTATTCGAAAAAGAGTGTTGCCCAGGTTATAGTGCGCTTTCTGCTGGAGTTCAAGATTTTCAGGCGAGAGGGAGGCGTTGACGAATTGCTTTTTGGCTTCTTCCATATCCTTTGCTCTATAGGCGGCGGCGCCTGCGTTGTAAGCTAAGCGCGGTATGTCCAGGTCTTCACGGGCTAGGCGGCGGTAGATTTTCAGGGCGCTTTCATAGCGTTTTTCTTGAAAATGAAGTTGTGCGTCCCTTTCGGTGGCGGCTTGCGATCCGGGGATGAATTCGGCGAGGAGCGCTAAGCAGAGGAGGGATGGCGCGAGGCGCAAAATTCGTTGGAATACGGCAAGCGGTTTAGGCAGGGTATGGTATGAGATTTTCATAGTTATTCGAATATTATATCAATGTTCGCTTTCTTGTAAGACGGTTCCCGATTTAATGGGACCGTCGGGGCGAGCGACCTTTTTCTGGTCTGAGATAAATAATTCTATCAGCAGACATAGGATGGCTAGTGCGAGGGGCCATTGGAATTGTTCGCGGTATTGTTTGGATTGGCGCGAGGAGAGTTCGCTTTTGGGCAATGGCGCTAATCCTTTTTGATAGAGCGTTTTCATCGATTTTGTATCTCGCAGGTGAATGTAAAAGCCTTGACCGGCGGCGGCCACTTGTTGGAGGAGGTTTTCGTTAAGTCTGGATTTGACGGCGTTGCCTTGTGGATCTTTGAGGTAGGCAAAGCGGCCTTCTTTGTCGGGAACTTTTAAGAGTTCTCCAGAGGCGGTGCCTACGCCTACGGTGAAAATTCGACAGTCTTGCGCGGCGGCGGCTTTGGCGGTTTCGATTGCTCCTTCTTCGTGGTCTTCGCCATCTGAGAGAAGAATGATGGCTCGGTAGGTATCGGTGGTTGTGTCGAAGGCTTTCATAGCGGTTTCCAGCGCTTCTTTGAGAGCGGTGCCTCCTTGGGGAATAATTTCGGGGCTCAGCGCGTTCAGGTTTTGTCGGAAGGCTTCGTCATCCAGAGTCAGCGGGCATTGCAGGAAGGCGCCTCCGGCGAAGGAAACTAGGCCGAGTCGGTCTTGTTGGGATTCTTTTATTAAGTCTTGAGCGGCCAGTCGGGCTCGTTGTAGTCGGTTAGGGGGGATGTCATTCGCCAGCATGCTTTTTGAAACGTCAATGGCTACAATAATGTCGAGTCCCTTCTGTCGGGCTTCTTGCCAGTCGAAACCGTATTGCGGTCTGGCGAGTGCTACAATAAGGAGGGAGACGGCTAGCACAAGCAGGCCCATTTTCACAAGTTGTCTTTGGTGCGAGACTCCGACGGTCAAAGCGGCTAGCAGTCTGGATTTGACAAATACGTGGATCAGCGCCCGGCGTTTGCGCCAAGACCATCGAAGAAACCAGGCGAGCAGTATAACGATGGCTAAGAGCCAGAGGAGTTTTGGGTGTTCGAATTTTAGAAAGGTGTCCATATTAGGGGAGGCGGCGCCATAAGGTATGGTTTAGAATGGTTTCCAAGAGGATAATTCCCAGTGCCGGAAAAAGGAACCAGTGGTAAATTTCTTCATAATACAGATATTGTTTGGTTTCGATCTCGGATTTTTCGAGCTGGTCAATTTCTTGGTAGATTTTTTGTAAAGTGTCGGTGCTGTCTGCGCGATAGTATTTGCCTTGGGTAAGGTTGGCGATTTTTGTGAGAGCGTCTTCGTCGATGTTGACTTCCATTTGGTGGTAAACCGTTTGGCCAAAGAAGTCTTTTCCGGCGGGGAAGGGGGCGATGCCGCGGGTGCCGACTCCGATAGTGTAGATTTTGACGCCCAGGCTTGCGGCGGCTTCGGCGGCGGTTAGGGGAGGCATTTTGCCGGCGTTGTTTTCTCCGTCGGTCATTAAGATCATGCTTCGGCTTTTGGAGTCTAGGTCTCGGAGCCGGTTCAAGCCGGCGGCTATGGCGGAACCAATGGCGGTGCCTTCGTCTTCAATGGTTTCCAGATTGAGTCGATCAAGGTTCTGCAGGAGGAAGCCGTGGTCTAAGGTGAGGGGGGAGGCAATGTAGGCTTGGCCGGCAAAGGCGACGAGGCCGATGCGGTCGTTGCGACGTTTGTCGATGAATGCTCTCAGGACGTTTTTGGCGGCTTCCAGGCGGTTGATGCGTTTTTTTTGGGAGAAGAAGTCTTCGGCCGCCATGCTGCCGGACAAGTCTAGCGCCACGACGATGTCTGTGCCGCTGGCGGTGACGGCGGTTTCGCCTTCTCCCAAGCGGGGGCGGGCGAGGGCGATGATGCAGAGGGCGAGCGCCAGCCAGCGGAGTTTTGCGCCGGCACCTTTGGTGGGGGAGCGTCTCAGGTCGGTAATGCCTCTCACGAGCTCTGTGGAAGAGTAGAGGAATGCGGCGCTGCGCCCGTGTTTTCCTCGAAGCCACGCCAGAATCGGCAGGAGAAGCAGGAGAAGCAGAAAATATGGATGAGCAAAGCCGGGCATGAGGGTCAATTGTCGGCGAAAAGCAGGATCATTGCGGGTTTTGAGACGGGGCGGTTGCCGTTGTTTCTGTGTCTGCTTCGATTGGTGATTCCATCAACGCGGGTTCTGTTTCTCGGACGAGCCGAAGGGCGGCTTGATGGAGTTTTTTCAATTCGTAGGCTTCGGGCTCGGATTTGGCAAATTTCACTAGGTCGCATTCGGCGAGGAAGTCGGCCAGCAGGCGTTTTTGATCTTTGGACAGATGGCGGCTTTCTTGCAGTTCTTCCAGGAATTCTTCGGTGGTTCGTTCTGGGGCGTTGAGGTGGAATTGGTCTTCCAGGTAGCGGCGAATCGCGTCCGAGACCATGACGCAGAAGCGTTCGGGATTGTGCAGATGGGCTAAGGCGTTTTCGAGGAGTCTTCGGGCGCGTTCGTGGGGGGGATCCGGGCGGACGGCTGATTGTTTCGGCTGCTGTTTCGGCTGTTTCTTCCAATAGAGGAAGCCCCAATAGAAAAGAGAGAGGAGAGCAGCGGCGAGGAGACACCACCAAAGCCAGGCCCAAGAGAAAGGCGCTTCCACTAGTGGGCGGATGTCGTGAATGTCGGAGAGGGGATTCCAATTTTCCGGGGCGGACAAGACTAAGGCGGAGTTGGTCGCTTCCATCATCGGTTTCGGCGTTTTTCGCGGTTCTCGAAGAATTGGCTGAGTTCGTGGAGGTAGGGTTTGTCCGTTCGAAGTTGGATGCTGTCAATTCCGGCGGCGCGTAGGAGTTTATTCAGTTCGCCGCGGGCTTTTTTTTGCCGTCCGGCAAAGGCAGTTCGCTTTCTTTCATCGCCGGTGTCGACTTCGACGACTTGGCCGGTTTCGGCGTCTTTTAGGATGATTTTTCCGATGTTGGGGAGGCGCATTTCGAAGGGGTCGGAAATTTGAACGGCGACTAGGTCGTGTTTCCTTTTTGCTTGGCGAAGGGAGGTAAGCGACACATGCCGCAAGCCGTCGGAGGTGATCACGCGCCGCCGCAGGTGCGCCTCAATTTCTTTTCGAGTCGGTTCTGTTTGTCCTAGAAAGTCGGAGATAAGGATTACGATGGCTCTTTGAGTAATTACTTTGGAAAGGAATTCTAACGCGGCGTCGAATTTCGTCCGGCGGCGTTTGGGTTCAAAGAAGAGAATGTCGCGGATGACGCGCAAGACGTGGAAACGCCCTTTGCGCGGGGGGATGAACTTTTCGACGATGTCGGTGAAGAGCAACAGGCCGACTTTGTCGTTATTTTTGATGGCGGAAAACGCCAAAATTGAGGCGATTTCGGCGGCTAATTCCCGTTTGGATTGTTCCCCGGAACCAAAAAGCCCGGAGCCGCTGAGGTCGACGAGTAGCATAACCGTCAGTTCGCGTTCTTCAACGAACTTCTTGATGAAGGGATGGTTCATTCGGGCGGTGACGTTCCAATCGATGGTTCGAACGTCGTCGCCGGGTTGGTATTCCCGAACTTCGTCAAAGTTCATGCCCTGTCCTTTGAAGACGCTGTGATAGTGACCGGCCAGAGATTCAGAAACCAGTTGATTGGTTCGAATCTCGATGCGGCGGATTTTTTTGATGATCTCACGGGGAATCATGCGCCTGAAGCGTTTTGCGTTTACGGCACGGGGAGTTCGTCGAAGATTTTTTGGATAATGATTTCTGAGGTTTTCTCTTCGGCTTCCGCTTCGTAAGTGATGGCCACTCGATGGCGCAGGACGTCCATGCCGATGCTTTTGACGTCTTGCGGGGTGACGTATCCGCGTCCGCGAAGAAAGGCGTATGACTTCGCGGCCAGCGCCAGCGCGATGGTGGCGCGTGGCGAGGCGCCAAGTTGGACGTACTCGGCGATGTCGATTTGATAGGCTTCCGGCCGTCTGGTGCAACAAACTAGATCCACGATGTAGTCTTTGACTTTGTCGTCTAGGTAAATCTCATTAATGACTTTTCGCGCCGAGAGAATTTGAGTGGGGGAAATCACGGGACTCGCTTCCGGCGGGGACGTGGTTTTTGCCATCAGATCGAGAATCTGCCGCTCTTCCTCTTTGGCGGGGTAGTCCATCTTGAGCTTGAGCATAAAGCGGTCGACTTGCGCTTCTGGAAGCGGGTAGGTGCCTTCTTGTTCGATGGGGTTTTGGGTTGCCAGCACCAGGAACGGCTCGTCGAGCGGATAGCTCCGGTTGCCAATAGTGACTTGCCGTTCTTGCATGGCTTCCAGCAACGCGCTTTGCACTTTGGCCGGGGCGCGGTTGATTTCGTCCGCCAGAATCAAGTGCGAGAAAATGGGGCCTTTCCGAGTGGAAAAGTCGCCGGACTGAGGGTTGTAAATTTGGGTGCCGATAACGTCGGCGGGGAGCATGTCGGGAGTGAATTGAATCCGCGAGAATCCCGCGTTGATGCAAGCGGCCAGGGACTTGACCGAAGTGGTTTTGGCCAAGCCGGGAACGCCTTCCAGCAAGATGTGTCCATTGGCCAGCAGGCCGACCATAAGGCGCTCGAGGAGGTATTTTTGCCCGACGATGACTTTGTTGATTTCGGACAAGAGCGGTTGCACGAAAGCGCCTGCTTTCTGCACTTCTGCGTTAATGGCGGTAATCCCTGCGTTCATCTCTGTTTCAAGCCAGCAGAATCACCATTTCCACTGGCATTTTCCAGTACCAAGTGACAAACTCATCTGGTTTCGAGTTCAAAATTTTGCGCCGCCGGCGTTGCGAGGACTGCGGTTTTGTTCCGGGCCGTTTCTGAAAGAATTTGGAAGGCCGCCTCGGCGTCTTTTTTGATTTGATTTCGTAGCAAACTTCGGGACGGGAATTTTTGTTCCGGTCGAAGGCGTTCGAGCAACTGCGCTTCGAGATGTTCGCCATAGAGGTTTTGGTCGAAATCAAACAAATGCACTTCGGCCGAAGGCGGCTCGTCGATTTCTCTGACGGTCGGACGGCAACCGATATTCGCAACGCCTTGGAAGGTTCCATTTCTCACTTTCACAAAGGCCGGATAAACGCCGTTCGGTGGCAAGACAATGCCCGAAACGTCAAGATTTGCGGTGGGAAATCCAAGCCCGCGGCCGATTTTTTGGCCGGGAACAACTTGGCCGCAGACTGCGTATTTCCGTCCCAGCCGTTTGCCCGCCGCCTCCAGCCGGCCTTCGGCGATCAATCTCCGGATTGCCGTGCTGCTCACTTCTTCGCCTTGTTGCCGGAGGAGAGCGACTTCGGGCAGCTCATAGCCGAGGTCTATGGATCGATCTCGGAGAAGTTGGATATTGCCCGATCGTTGGCGTCCAAAATGGAAGCCGGGTCCAACGCAAATCATTTTTAGCGGACGCAGCTGTTCACAAAGCAACTTTAAAAAATCGTTTGCGCTGGTTTGGCTGAATGAGAGGTCAAAGGGAATGATCCAAAGAAGGTCGAGCTGGGTTTCTTCCAAAAGCTTCTGGCGTTTGCGGAAGGGATAGATCAAAGCCGGCGCTCGTTCAGGAACGATCACTTGGGCTGGATGGCGGTCGAAGGTAACGGCAATGGAAACCCCCTTTGCTTGTCTCGCTCGTTGAACGACGCGGCGGATGACATGCTGGTGTCCGAGATGTAGTCCGTCGAACATGCCGATGGCGCAGAAAGCTTCGCTCCGGTCTAGATTCTGGAATTCTTCAATCTGGTGAAGGATTTTCATAAGGCAAGTGCGTCTACCGGCAGGATTGTTTAGTCGAGCGACGCCGCGACTTATTGAAGGCGGGCGAGTTGTATCATAGGGATTACGCGGCCGGCAACTTCGGCCACGGTCATTTTGCCAATGGAGTCAACAGCCAAAGCTTGGGACACCTGAAAGGAACCAGATTGGGTTCTGCGCAGTGTTTTGAGGTGGGCGCCGCAACCAATCTTAGCACCTAGCTCATGCACTAAGCTTCTGGCGTAGACGCCTTTGGTGCAAGCGACGCTAAATCGGCCTTCGGGTTCGGCATAGGCTGTGAACTGGAAGCGGTAGATGTGTACAAGGCGAGGCTTTCGCTCCACGGTTTTTCCTTTCCGCGCCAATTTGTAAAGCGGGACTCCGTCCACTTTGACGGCGGAGACCATCGGAGGCGTTTGGAAAATGTCGCCGACGAAGGATTGCGCTTCCCGGTTCAGCCTTTCAATCGTCAACGGCGGCACGGGATGGGTTGCCGTGATAGTTCCGTCGGTGTCGTAACTATCGGTCGTTTCGCCAAAACGAGCGACGCCTTCGTAGTGTTTGTCTTGTTTCATGAAGCGGTCCGACATTTTGGTGGCCTTGCCGATGAGGATCACTAAAAGCCCCGTCGCATTCGGATCCAAAGTGCCGCAGTGCCCCGCTTTCTTGATTTTGCAGCGGCTTCGGATTCGGGCGACCACGTCGTGCGAAGTCCATCCGATGGGCTTGTCGATCAAAAGAGCGCCGTGGATATCAGTCATTGGATTGGCCGAAGTCAGATTTTTTTCTCAGCGGCGAGTTGAGCGCGAATAGCTTTGACCACGCGCCGCTGAATAGCCATTGGGCGGCCGTGAATTCTCGCGCCGGCCGCTGCTTTGTGTCCGCCGCCGCCAAACCGTTTGGCGATGTCGCTCACGTTGATGTCCGGGCTTTTGCTTCGCAAGCTAATGCGAATGACTTCGGGTTCCAGCTCTTCAAACAAGCAGGCGACTATGACCGGATCGATGTCTCGGATGTGGTCAATCAGGCCTTCGCTTTCGTCTCGAGCGGCTCCGGTTCGTTGGTAGTCTGCCGGTCTCAGCCAGAAATAGGCGATTTCGTTGTTGTTGGTTAGTTTGAAGTGGTTATAGACGTGTTTGAGGAGCTTGACCCTCGAGAGCGGATAGGATTGGTAGACTTGATCGCAGATGACGGAAAGGTTGGCGCCTTTGTCCACCAGGTCGCCGGCGATTTCATAGGTGGAGGGCAGGGTGGTTGGATATTGAAAAGAGCCGGTGTCCGTAGAGATTGCGGTGAACAGGCAGTTGGCAATTTCCGGTTTTATGCTCCATCGCGCGGCTTTGAGGAGGCGGTAGATCATCTCTCCAGAAGAAGGTTTGTTAGGCGCCACCCAGTTGATGTCGCCGTAGCGGGTGTTGCTGGTGTGATGGTCGATGTTGATGAGCGTTTTGCGGTTATGGATGAACTGCCGGACTTCGCCAATGCGGTCGAGACTGGCGGAATCAACGGCCAGGACGCAGTCCAATGATTGCGCGGCTTGGGGGCGGGCGAAGAGGTTTCCGGCGTCGAGAAACTGCAATTTTTGCGGCATCGGGTCTTGGTTCCAGCAGACGACGTTGCGTCCCTCGTTCTGCAAAGCCAAGGCGAGGGCAAGCTGGGAGCCGACGCAGTCTCCATCCGGCCTTTGGTGGCCGACGACGCAAAAGTGTTCGTGCTTTTTGATTTCCTCGATGATTCGGGCGGTGATCTTCGGAGTAGTCTTCATTCTTCGGCGTTTTCCGGTTTTTCGAGTTCTTTCATGATTTCAAGAACTCGGTCTCCTCGTTCCAAGGATGCATCCAAGACGAATCGGAGATGCGGCAAATACTTGAGGATGACTCGGCCGGCAATTTCCCGTTGGATGGCCGCTCGGTCTTTTTGCAATCTCCGAAGAGCGTGCGGACGTTGCTCCTTATTGCCGGTGACACCGATAAAGACTCGCGCAGACTTCAAGTCGTTGCCCATTTGAATGTCGGACACGGTGATAAGGCCGTATTGCTCCAAGGAGTAGTTTCGGCGAATAATCTCGCCGATTTCCCGCTTCAAAAGTTCGCGGACTCTTTCGTGCCGAAGGGAGGCCATGTCGAACCGGTGTCTGCTGGCGATTTACAGTTCTTGGGCAATCTCTTCAAGAGAATAACTTTCAATGGTGTCGCCTTCCTGAAAGTCGTTGAAACGGTCAATGCGGATGCCGCACTCCATGCCCGCCCTCACTTCGTTGACTTCGTCTTGAAATCGCCGGAGCGATTGGGTCGTTCCCTCGTAAATCATGTTGCGGTTTCGGTAGACTCGCACTTTGCCGCGTTCAAATTTTCCCTGGGCAATGACGCAACCCGCGACTCGGCCGCCTTTGGACATCTCAAAAATCTTTCGAATTTCCGCAACGCCGTTGATCCGATCCTTCGTGATGGGATCTAAAAGTCCCGCCATCGCTTCTCGAACTTCGTCAATCAACTCGTAAATCACCGCGTAGAGCTTGATCTGAACCTTCTCTCGTTTAGCAATGTCGGAAACGCCAGCGTCCAGCCGAGTGTGAAATCCGATGAGAACCGCGGTCGAAGCCGAAGCCAGCATGACGTCGCTTTCGTTCAAGGAACCAATTCCGCTGTGGATAACTTCAAGGTTGACTTTCTTGGACTCGATCTTTCTCAACGACTCGACGATGGCTTCCACAGAGCCTTGGGTGTCCGCTTTGACCACCACCCGCAACAGTTTGGCCGAGGTGGAAGAAAGCGAGTCAAAGAGATTTTCCAAAGTGACGGCGTTTCGTTTTTCGGAGGCTTCTTCGCGGGTTTGCAAGGCGCGCTCTTCCGCCAGCTTCTTGGCTTGTTTTTCGTTGGGCAGAATGTTGAATTCTAAGCCGGCTTCGGGGGCACCGTTCAGCCCAAGCACCCGAACGGCGACGGAGGGAATCGCTTCTTTGAGCCGCTTTCCGTCTTCGTTAATGAGCGCCTTGACTCGGCCCCAGAAAGCGCCGCACAACATAGCGTCGCCAACTTTGAGCGTTCCTTTGCGCACTAATACGGTGGCAATCGGCCCACCCGGTTGCATGCCGGATTCAATGACGTTGCCGACTGCCGGCCGGTTTGGATTGGCGCGAAGTTCTAAAACTTCTGATTGGAGCAACACCATCTCAAGAAGCGCGTCGATGCCCTTTAAATTCAAAGCCGATATGTCGACGAAGATGGTATCCCCGCCCCATTCCTCGCAGACCAACCCGCGATCCTGCAGTTGTTTGCGAACTTCGGAAGGAACGGCGCCGGGAAGGTCGATCTTGTTGACTGCGACGATGATGGGCACTTGAGCCGCCTTGGCGTGATTAAGTGCTTCGACGGTTTGCGGCTTGACGCCATCGTTGGCGGCGACCACTAAAATCACCAAATCCGTGATGTTGGCTCCGCGCGCCCTCATCGAGCTGAAGGCCGCATGCCCCGGCGTGTCCAAAAATGTGATTTGTTGGAGTTTCCCAGGGTTGTCCGGATGCGGAAAGTGAATCGTATAGGCGCCGATATGTTGAGTGATGCCTCCGGCTTCTCTGGAAACGACGTTGGATTTTCGAATAACGTCCAGCAACGTGGTCTTCCCGTGATCTACGTGCCCCATAATGGTCACCACCGGCGGTCTTGAAACCAAATCGCTTTCTTTGTCGTCGACGTCCAAGTCAATCGTGTCCTGTTGGCGCGTGACGCCGGCGCCTCTCTCCCGCTTTTCAATTTCGAAGCGAAAACCGTATTTGGCGCAGATTTCTTTGGCGGTAAACTCCTCTATCGCCTGATTAACCGTCGCAAAAACATTCAGCTCCATAAGATCGGCAATGAGCTGAAATGATTTTCGATTCAACACTTTTGCCAAGTCTCTGACAATAATGGGCTGTTTAAGAGACAACAGCTTGGCTTGGGGCGGAGCGACGTATTTCGGCTTTTTTGCCGTCTGGTTTGCCGCAGTTTGGAGATTTCGAGCAGATTTTCCCCCATCCACCGCCGCGCGCGCATCTTTCCGGTTTTTGCGACGTCGTCTCTCGCGGCCTCTGTCTTCCGGTCGCGGACGCCCTTGCAATCCTTTTGTCAGACGGATGAAGCCGATTTTGGCGCCTAAGCCGGGTTGCTCCGTTTCTTCACTGCCGTCATCCGCGGGTTCGCCTTCCTCCAATTTTTCCGTTGAATCCGCCTCTTCTTCAAAAGCGGAGTCTGCCTCGCCGGATTCCGGCTGCTCTTCTTCCGGCTGAGAGATTTCCTCATCTGCCGCCAACGGCAACGCATCGGCTGAAACTTCCGCTTCGGACGGCGGTTCAGAACTGTCGGTCGACGCCGCTTTTTTTGTGGTTTCTTCGGCGGGTTTCTCTTCCGGAGGGGCGGTGACGATGATGATGGCTTTGTCTGCTGGGGGTTCCGCCGTCGGCTCGACGGTTTTGGCTTTCAATGCTCCGCCTATCTGCTTTTCCAAATACTCGGCGGTAATCTTATCCAAAGTGCTGGAAGCAACTCGAGCATTGATAATCCCAATTTCCTTAGCCTTGGCAAGGACTTCCTTGTTCGTGATCCCCAGTTTCTTAGCGATGTCGTATATGCGGACGGGCATGAGTTCTTTGCAAAGCCTAAATCCTAAAAGGCGGAAGAAGAATTCCCTTTGTCAATCTCGTATGGAAAAATAGAAGCGTCAGTCAATTTCTATTGAGTTTCTTCCAGCTTTAACAATCTCCGCGCCGACTCTGCTTTGGCGGCTTTGAGAATGTATGCCGCGTCGTCGCCAATTTCAGGAATCTCTTGAAGGTCGGCTAATTCAACTTGGAGCAGGTCTTCCAGAGCGTGAAAACCGATGGCGACGAGGGTGTTGGCTTGTTCTTCCGTAATGCCGTCGATGGTTGCAAAAGCGCGAACGGCCCGGGCTACTTTTTCTTCGAGTCCGATTTCAGTGTCTTTCTGCGCTTGAATATCTACATGGCAACCGCAAAGTCTGGACGTCAATCGAGCGTTTTGCCCTTTTTTGCCGATGGCCATGGAAAGTTGATCCGGTTCCACTAGAATGTGAATCCGCTGTCCGCTGTCTTTAGACTCGAATGACACAATTTTGGCCGGCGCCAGCGCGTTGGTGATAAAAGTCCGCTGATCGTCGCTCCAAGGAATGATGTCCACCTTCTCGTTGTTTAGTTCCCGAACGATGTTCTTCACGCGTTGCCCCCGGAGTCCGACGCAGGCTCCGACGGGATCCACATTCGCATCATGCGAATGGACGGCCAATTTGGTTCGATAACCCGCCTCGCGAGCAATGGACTTGATTTCGATGGTACCGTCGTTGATTTCCGAGACTTCCACTTGAAAAAGTTTGAGGACGAAGGCGGGATCCGAACGGGAAAGAATAATGCACGGACCGTTGACGCCGCTCTCGACGGCTTTGACAAAACATCGAAGCCTTTCGCCGATCTGATATTCTTCCGTAGGAACTCGCTCGGTGTGTGGAAGAATCGCTTCAAATCGACCCATGTCCAGAAAAACGTCCGAACGCTCAAAACGGCGGACAACGCCGCTGATGATATCGCCTGTTCGGTCTTTAAATTCAGAATAAATCATCTGTTTTTCAACGCGCCGAAGATGTTGAATAAGCGCCTGTTTTGCATTCTGCGAAGCAATTCTGCCAAAATCCGCTGGCGTAATTTCCACTTCAATCTCATCGCCTAGTTGGACATTTTTTCTGATTTTTTGGGCATCGGCCAAAAGGATTTCGTCGTGCTCCGAAGCCATCTCTTCAACCGCGATCAACTTGGCAAAAGCCTTGATGTCGCCGGTGTTTGGGTTAATCGAAACGCGCAGCTCCCTTGCCGGGCCAACGGCCCTTTTGGCGGCCGACAAAAGAGATTCCTCTATCGCCTCCAAAACAGCCTTCCTCGGAATCCCCCTGTCCCGCTCCCAATAATTCAGTAACGGCATTAAATTCTCACTCATAAATCACTGTCTCCGATTCGCATTGATGGGAACAAAAAAGCCGGCTCCATTCGCCGACTTGCCCCGCCACAACACAGCTTCCAAGCAATCAAAACCAAATCATAAAGTCAGGACGGCAAGCCGTCAAGCCCAATTCCCGTAGCGCCGACCATTTTCATGCTTCCAACTTTCAGGACTTTCTCCAACATAAAAATTTCCCCAACCTCCGCCGCCGGCTGGTTAAGTCCGAATCTTTCGTCTCTGGTCACCCCATCGGTCCGACGGACTTCCTACTCTCCGCCCGTAGCCTTGCTCGCCATCCTGGCCGTCGTTCCAGCGGTCTTTTCGGCAGTATTTGAAAAATTTCGCCATCTCTATTCGATGGTCGTTGGGAATGTTTTTCGCTTCTGCAAAATGGCTTTTGAAATTGATTTAGAAAAATTTTTGCGTCGATTCCAGGCTTCGGCATTCTCAACGACATGTTTGGCATATTTTCATTTTTAAATCATTTGACGACCGCTGTCCCAACCGCCATCCGTCAATCAAACATCAGGCAAGCGGCTGCGTCCGTTGTTGTCAGGATTACCCTCCTCACAAGATCAACCGTTGAATCCCAAACGCAAACAATTCCGCTTGTTTTAGATGTGCAAGTTGTCGGTGATCCGAATGATCTTCCTCAAGTTGGCGTTACCTATTCATTCGGATAGTTGGCTTGAGCATTGGAACGTTGCCAGTGCAACTCTGAAGTCTGCCGCTCTTGGTTGTAATGGTTATTGTGTGTTTTGGCTCTATCCGGTGGAAAATAGTGTTCCAGTTAATGATGAATGGATTGAACTTTGGATATGGATGGGTAATGAATCGTCGCCTCCGGAGGCGTGGGTGAAAACAACAAACTACGGTAGTCCCTTATATATTATATTGACTGTTGTCTTAACGGGCACTTAGTTAGTGGGCCGTCTATGGATCCGTGAATCGCCGGGCCTTTACATTGATCGAATTGCTGGTCCTCGTCATCGTTATTGGCATTTTGGCTGTCGTTTTGTTGCCGACGCTGGATCGCTCAAAGGTTGCCATCAAGCGGATTCATTGCTCCGACAATGTTCGACAACTGGCTTTGGCTTTCATTTGTACGCTGAAGATCATGAGGATTATCCGCCGCCATACCATCTTCAGGATACTCGTCTGGAGACGCTTGGTGTACCCTGTCCTATTGGTTGGGATAATTTGCTTTTGGATGACTATTTGAGTCGGAATACCAACGTTTTCCAGTGTTTGGGCAACTTTGGTTTGAAATCAGTACTTCGCAAGGCGAATTTGGTTCCTTCCACCCTATCTATTTATCTCATTCGTGAAGGGATTAATTCGCGTATTCTTAATAGCTCAAAGACATTAACAAGGTCATTTAATTTTGCCTATAATATGCATCCCTTTTTTAGCAAAATTAAACTAAGTCAAGTTGTTTATCCTTCGGATTTTGTTCTGCTTGGAGATTCGCCGGGGTGGATAAATTTTAAATCTCCTCGATTTGCTGGGACTGGGAATGGTCTACCTTGGATATATTATCCTATGTTTGATTTGGTTTACCCTTTGTATACCTTTAACTTAACTTGCAGACATGTTGCGAGGCAAACATTGCGTTTTTGGATGGACATGTCGAAGCATTGACTCTTCGAGAGTTGACGTTGCCTGTGGAGTCGGTTCATCGTCGTTGGCATTATGACGGCAAGGCGCATTTAGATCGTCTGCGTTATCGGGATGTGGACAACTGGGCGCCTCTTCGCGGCATTGATGAAGAACTTCCTAATTAATCTCTGATTTCATAGGGTTTTCTTCGGATAGGATTGTTCTGTTCTGATGATTTGCTGCAGGCGAATGCCTCTCTATTTACCCTCTACTTCTGATACGAAAGAGGAAGTGGGAAATACGGGATATTTCTCTTCCTGTTGCTCTAAAAATGAGTTATGCAAAAGGTCGTCTTTATCGAGAGACGAAACAATGATAATGAAATGTAAAATGTTTTGGAGCAAATTTTTCACGCCGTGGGAAAAAACGTTTCAATTGGCCTGCGACTTTGCATTCCGAATTGTCTGGGAGCGAGTCATTAGCATTAGCAATTTTAGCGATCGTTGGTACTGTATTGTGACGGTTTGGTATTGGGAGTACACCGTCGTTCCAACCTCTTCGTTCTCCCTGCCCTGCCGAAGAAGTAAAACCGTGCTTCCCCAAAGAACGGAAAAAGAAGAGAATACGCCGGAAGGAAACGATGAAGCGCCGCTTGGATCAATATCTGTCCGAGGAGGGAATCTGCGCCAGCCGGGAGAAGGCCAAGCGGGCGATTCTGGCGGGCGCCGTAAGGCTCAACGGACAACGCGCCCGGAAGCCCAGTGACATTGTCAGAGAAACAGATCATGTCGAACTGATTCCATCCGAACGATACGTCAGCCGGGGAGGGTTTAAGATGGAACATGCGCTCCGATATTTTCAAATCGAAGTCGAAAGTATGACCGCCGTTGACTTAGGATCTTCTACTGGAGGCTTTACCGATTGCTTGCTACAGCATGGCGCGGCGCGAGTCTATGCCGTCGACGTCGGCAAGGGACAATTAGCGTGGAAACTGCGTCAAGATTCGCGCGTGCAAATTATGGAAGGAGTTAACGCGCGCTATCTCCAACGATCCCGAATGCCCGCAACGTTTCCGGGAGCCAACCTTGTTGTCATTGACTGTTCTTTTATCTCACTGACCAAAATACTGCCCGCCATCGTTCCGCTTCTTGTCCCCGCCGGAAAGATTATCGCCCTCGTCAAACCACAGTTCGAGGCGGGCAGATCAGCTGCGAATCGGGGCCGCGGAGTCATCCGCGATCCGAAAATCCACAAACAAGTGCTTCAAAAAATTCGGCGATTTACCGCCGATGAATTGAATCTGCGCTGGATTGGTGTCTGCGAATCTCCTATTTTAAGAGCTTCTGGCAATCGAGAGTTTCTCTGTTTAATCGAAAAGTCTCATGCTCAAGATTCATCGCATCGGGATCATTGCGAATCCGGGAAAACCCCGTTGGAAGACGAATTTGCGACAAGCGGCGGCGCTGGTTCGCAACGCCGATAGAATCGCCGTTGCTCCTCAACTAGAGCCGTGCGTCGGCTTGAAGAGCCAAACGGACTCAGAAACTCTGTCCGCCGCGGATGCCGCATTTCCCAACTGCATCCAAGGTATGGAACAAACAGACCTCATCCTGGTTATCGGAGGCGACGGCACAATGTTGCACGTCGCCCGAACGCTTGGCGGCAGGAAAACCCCGATTCTTGGCATTAACACAGGGAATCTCGGATTTCTCACCGCCGCTCCCATGTCGAATCTGCGCGGCATTTTGGAGCGCATTTGGCAGGGCGCCTTCGCCATCGAGACCAGGCCATTTCTAGAAGCTGTTCTCTCTAGACCGCGTCCGACAGTTCGCTCCATCGCTCTCAACGATTTTGTCATCAGCCGCAGCGAACTTTCCCGGATGATCCAATTGGACGTTTTCGTGGACGGCAAACCGCTAACTACCTATCGATGTGACGGCTTGATTATTTGTTCTCCCACCGGCTCCACTGCTTATTCGCTCTCTGCCGGCGGTCCCATCGTCAGTCCGAACACGGAAGCCATTGCCTTGACTCCCATCTGCCCGCACGCGCTCTCGAATCGATCCGTCATCGTCCCCCTCAAATCAACCGTTCGAGTAGCCGTCGGCACACAGCGCCCCGAAACTCTTCTCACCGGAGACGGACAAGTCTCTCTCACGCTAAAACAAGGGGACGTCATCCAATTTCAGCAAAGCCGTCGCCGGCTACGTCTTCTTTCAGTGGTTGGCAATGAGTTCTTTCAAACCCTGCGGCAAAAAATGAAATGGAGCGGCTCCAACGTCTAAAGCGATTAAATCACATCCCCACAAACAGCGGCGCTCCCAAAAAGAAGAGAGAACTTGATGAAGAAACCGAGAAAAATCCAGCCAATCCTCTTCAAACAAAAGGAGATACGGCAAAATTCCTTTTCATCGGTAAAATCACCTCTGATCCCTGAATCCATGACTGACTGCCGAGCCCTAACTAAGCATCCTCAGAATGCTTACGGAGCATTGAGCCGCCGCCAAACCCCCCAACAAAAACCACCGCTCTCGCTATCCGCCAATCCCCGCCAACCGACTAGACCGGGTTCACGTTTCGATCTGATGCGGCCAATCCAAAAGAATCGCCAACCCAACAAACCCCAAGAAAATCCCTCTCCACTCCTCAGCAACCACAAAATGCGCCAGCGTAGCAAACCACGCCCACCCCAGCTTTTTTGCTCACTAGTCCCTCAGCGAATCCGCTCGCCACGCTTGGCCGCTCTCCTCTCAAAAACTTTCTTTTCCGCCACGGCAAAGCAGGATTCTACGCTCTTTTGGCAAAGTCAGCAACTTGCGGCCAAGGATTGGCAGCGAGCGGATCTGCTAACGGCCAATGCAAGATGGTGCTCTCTTTCGCTCTTTTTGTCGTTTTTTGCCGTTGCCAACGAATTTTTCTTAACTTTTTTCATTTTTTTTGATTTTGGGGTTGACTCTTTGCGGTGAGGAGGCTAAAAAGGAAATCGTTTACGTCACCAAAGTCAGAAAATCGATCATTTTTTTATGTTGGAATCTATGAGAACCTTTTCGTTATCATTGGCAAGCGGACAAGCGGGGCTATAATTGTCGCCTTTTCGCGGCGTTAGTGGTGTCGGCGCTCTCTTTGGTTTCTGGGGAGCAAAGCCAAGCCCAACTTTACCTCCACATCTATCCCAGCCAAGACAACCCCACCAGCGAAACCCTCTGGATTTTTAGCGGCTCTTCCACCGCGAGTAGTGCCGGTAGCATCCGAACCTCCTCCTCCAGCGATTCTTTCTCAAGCGGGGACAGTTGGGGAACTGCGAGCAACAACTTTTTCAACGCCAACAAACCCAACAACGCCAACCTCTCTTTGTCTCCCTTGTTTTCCAGTTCCAACACCAGCGACATCGCTTCGGTGAGAGCCCGAATTCCCGGCGGCGGCCGAACCAACATCACCTTTGCCGCCAACGCCACTAATACGCCGACCATCACCATCGGCAGCGGCAGCCGAACCATTTCCCATCTCTATATGGATGAAAATAGCGGAAACCCTGATAATATGGGGATTCGCGTCTCTGGAAGCGCTTTGTCTTATTCCACTGGGAATGCTTCGGCTTGGACGGGCGCCGGCATCCTCAACAAACCCATCGGCGACTTCTTTGTGGGAACCTTCAATAACCACGCTAATAGCTTCCTGAATGGCAATTTTGTGGCAAGCGGCAGTGGCTCGTTGCGGGTTGTCGTCAACAGCCAAGTCATCCCCGAACCGGAAGAATATGCGCTTGTCTTCGGCTTGTTTGCGCTGGGTTTTGTGTTCTTCCGCCGCTACTTCCAAAAGAAGAAACGCCAACAAACCTCCGCTTCGTAGTCAACCGCCGGCATTTGCGCTGCGGCAAACCAGTAGCCAGTGCTCATTAATTCGCGGTCTGTGGCCAAGTGACTTGGGATATTCACAGTTGCGCCAACATCCGTTGTCTACAAACGACGATTGGATTTTTACTTCGCTTCCATCTTTGCGAAGCGGAGTTTTTATCGCCATGATAAATTCATGGAAACAGAAAGGAAATAGTGGAACGAGGATAAGGAAGGAGCTGTGGATTAGTGGTCTGAGGATCGGTAGCCAGTGTTCTGCGAGTGTTGCACTGCAAAAACGCTTTTTTCTCCTTGTTTCCTAGAATTTGGAAACGGGATTTTGTTTAGATGGTTAGTGATACTGGCGGCCTTTTACGCGTTTTCAAAGGCAAGAGAAGAAGAGCAATCAACGTGAATCTCAATTCGCTCTATGCGAGCAGGTTATAAGTTTGATATCCCATGTTGAGGGGATGCGTGGAATTCTGGTAAGCGATTCTTCGTAGACAGCATGTTTTGGAGAACGCTCGTGGCCTTACGCTTCCGCAAGGGCAAGATTACGCTTGCTCCTCAAGTGGTGCGCTGTGGTTGAGAATCCAACCCGGTCTCCGAGAATCCAAACATGCGACCAGCAGTCCGCCGAAGCTCAGCAACCAGCTGTCCATTCAAGCCGGCTTATACCAAATGCGCACCGGGACACCTCTAGAGAGAAACCTGCCCGATGAGTTCGGCGACTGAAACGCCATCTATCTCCCTTTCGCCATTGTGCGAAAAGCGCTGTTGTAGAAACGACTCCGGCAGCGGTTCCGGCGCAATCGACAATGAACAACTTCACACGCTATTCACCCAATTGTTGTATAAACTCTTAGGTGTTGATATGCGAGCTGCCTCGGCGCAAGAGGTGTTCCGCGCACTGAGATGTTCGACCCAAGTAAGTTCATTCTCAGTGAAGACAGCCTACTCTGGCGCAATGCGCGCTTCACTATGCTCAATGTATGTAGCGCAAATTGCCGTTCTTCCTAGAGTTTTCTGCTACCGGCGGGGGGAGAACAACCATGCCATGTCAATGTCTGGCGGCGTTGGGAATCGAAGGAGAGTTGTTCTTTCCCAGAGCGGAGCGGAGTGCATGGAGTTATTACGATGCTGGGAAGCGCCCGTTGCGAATGGCGCGCAATTCCGCTGGGTGCAGGAAGGGAGAGAAACGATTGATTAGAAGGAGGAGGGATGGCCCGAGAGGGTTGAGCGGGTTGTTTCACCAGGGCAAGAAAGTCTCTTACGAACCCAGTCAAAGAGCTGGGGGTTGGGGGAACTTGTTCGTTTGGCTGGGGCCAAGAAGTTGGAGTGGCATTAGAGAATCGAGGGAGAATCTCTTATACGAGGGGTTTCTCCTCCAACCATTTCATCGCATCGCCATGCCGTGATAGGATAAATTCTGCGCGGGATAATAGCTCCATTTCCTCCACAGGACATGACTATTTCCCCCGGAGGTTCTTGGCGTTGGTTCCTCTCGTGGCCATTTGGATTACGACGCAATGATTCACCAATATGGACTAATCAGTAGGGATTTCGTCCTGTGTCAATTTTGCCAGCGGGTAGTGATTAGCGGCCGTCGACTGGATTTTGACTTGGCTTCGAGATTTCTAAGGCGGTTTTTTTATTGAGGAATGGTGGAGATGAGAAGGAAAACAGGATGGAATATGGATAAGCAGGATTGCGGAGAAGATGGTGGGACTTTCATCGTTTTTTCCTCTTCTTTATCTCTTGCCGTTTATGTTCAAAAAACAAAAACTCCAAACCCGCAATTTCTAATTTTGCGCATTGCGTAAACAGCGCTAACCCGCAGTCATAATAAGAACGGAAAAACTATTTGTTCAAGTAAAGTAAAGATGCTCATCTGCTTTTTGGAGAGAAAAAACGCAGACAAGAATGGCCGAGCCGCTGTGTAATCTGTCGAAGAAAACATTGTCAAAAACCGGCAAAACTGTTACTCACGAAGCATGTTGTCGCCGCGCAATTCCACCGCTCTGTGGCAGGAGATTGAGAAACGCTTCTTCCTGATCGCCGGACCGTGCGTTATCGAAAGCGAAGCTCTCTGCTTGGATATCGCTGCATTTCTGGCGGAGGCTTGTCGACAACAAGAAATTCGCTGCGTTTTCAAAGCCAGTTACGACAAAGCCAACCGTTCTTCGGCTAAGTCGTTTCGCGGTCCCGGTTTAGAGGCCGGCCTCGCCGTGCTGGAAACGGTGCGGGCAAAGCACGGCCTTCCCTTGCTCACGGACGTTCACACCGAGGCTGAAGCCAAAGCGGCCGGCGCCGTCGTCGACATTCTCCAAATTCCCGCTTTTCTTTCCCGACAAACCGATCTTCTCCAAGCGGCAGCCGAAACCGGCCGCATTGTAAACGTCAAGAAGGGACAGTTCGCTTCTCCACAGGAGATGAAGAACGTCGCCGACAAATTGGCCGCCTTCGGCAACCGCCGCTTTTTGTTGACCGAACGAGGCGCCTCCTTCGGCTACCACAACCTTGTGGTCGACATGCGCTCTATCTCAATCATGCAACAGTTCGGTTGTCCAGTGGTTTTTGACGCCACCCACTCTGTGCAACTTCCCGGTGTCGGAGGTAGTCAATCCGGCGGGCAACGCGAATTTGCGCCCGTCCTCGCCAAAGCCGCCGTAGCCGCCGGCGCCGCCGGCATTTTCATGGAAACCCATCCAGAACCCAAAAAGGCACTCAGCGACGGTCCCAACATGATTCCACTTGACGACCTTCCTGGACTGCTCCGGCAACTGCTGGCCATCCGAAAAGCCATCGAACAAACCCAAAATGAGATTGGCGCTGGATAATTGGTTCCTCATCCGGGCCGGCAAAGCGGATTTGCTTGTTTCCCAATCTTTGAATTCTGGTTAAATTGCTCTTCCTATGATGCTTGTCGTCGACAACTACGATTCCTTCACCTACAACCTCGTCCAATACCTCGGCGAGATGAAAACAGCCATGACTGTCGTCCGCAACGACGAGATCAACGTCGAGAAAGTTCAAGAACTAAATCCTACCAGAATCCTGATCTCTCCCGGCCCTTGCACTCCCAAAGAAGCCGGACAATCCAACAAAATCATCCAAACCTACGCCGGCAAAAGGCCGATTTTAGGCGTCTGCCTCGGACACCAGTGCATCGCCCACGTCTTTAACGCCAAAGTGCGCGTCAATTACCGCATGATGCACGGCAAAACCTCCCCCATAAAACACAACAACCGAGAACTCTTCAAAAACCTTCCCAATCCCTTCACCGCCACGCGCTACCACTCCCTAATCGTGGACCGAAACAACCTGCCGAACTGCTTGGAAATCACCGCCGAAACTGAAGAAGGCGAAATCATGGGACTCCGTCATCGCGAACTCCCCCTTTGGGGCGTCCAATTTCATCCCGAAAGCATCCTCACCGAACACGGAAAAGACCTTCTCAAAAACTTTCTCAGCCTTTGCTAAAATTGCCGTTCCCACTTTCCCTTCCTTCATCCGCCGCTTGCGGTCCCCACCAATCCACTCTCTTTTCCGCCCTTCTGCGTCCCGCCAAACAAGGCATCCAAGAAAAATTCTCCCGAGAATCGCCCCGCAAAACTCGTTAAAACCATCACTAAGCCGATACTAAAATCCGTTGCTGAAGGCTTAAAAACCAAAAACAAATCGCCATCCCGCCGCCGAAAAACGGAGAAAAGTGCGCTTCTGCACCCGAAAAATTCGAGAAAAAATCGCTCAATTCGTCAAAAAATCGAAAAAAAAGGAAAAAAAGTTGAAAAAAAAGCTTGCGCTCAGGGTTGTTTTGGGTTTTATTAAGTGCGTAACAAACGTTCGGCGTGGGGATTCGTCAATCGGGTCTCCCGCTGAATATCACAGTTTATGATCGTGTTTCGGGAGAGTCGAATATTCTCTTTCCTGTTGCCTTCGGCAAACGGGCAGGAAAAATTTCGCATTCCCATGCTGAACGTTTGTTACGCGGCCTGGACGCGGGAAGAAGTTTCCCCAAGGCGCCGGCCAAAACGCAATAAACGACATAATCAAATAAAGAACTCGACGTTATGAGCCAAATAATGCACCCAAATCAGCTTGACGATTCCACCGAATCGGTCAAGGATAGCCCCAACAACGCCATGCAACCTGCATCGCAAACAACCGAATCGCCGGCATCGGCCAAGAAAACGCCGCCGCCAAAGCACTTTGGACTGCTCGCCATCCTCGCCATTGGAGTGGCCGCCGCCGCCGCCTCCTTTTTGAAATCCAAAATGGAGAAAGCGGCGGCCGTTGCCTCTCAAGTTGGCGCCGCCGTGTTGAAGTCCAAGAAAGCGGTCTTCTCTGCGGCCTCCGCCATCCTCGGCGTCGTCCAACCCAAATCACAAAAGATTGCAGAGAAACGCCTTGCCAAAGGCAAAGCCCGCCTCGCCAGGGCATCCATCCTCGCGCTCTTGACCGCCTTCTTCGCCGCTAGCTCACAACTAAATGCTTGGATCAATTTGAGATATTTCCCCATTTATGAACGGACAAATCATTCGTATGTATATTCCGTTTGGCATCCAAACGATCCAATTCCAGAGATAGAGAGCGGCTACTTTTCAATGTACTTTACTGACTGGCTTAATTCACTTCCATTCTATCCGGGACCGTGGATTATCGCACATGCGTCGGTGTCGACAGATATGCTTGATAGTAGCCGTTTTCGCAGTATGAGCACTACCTATTTTTCCAATGGAAATCGTGACAACCACTGTTTCCGACGAAATAGTGTAGGTCGGCTAATTGGTTGGCGATGCAATAATCGAAGTCCTGTTGCTTTGATCAACCACAAAAAAATTGGAAGACATGTACTACGAAAGAAAGAAGGCGCAGAAAACCCCGATAAAAACGCAGTGATAACCCGGGATTATGACTTTTCAATCGTTGTTCCAGAAACAGGACCGGGTAGACTTGGACCGGATAAATTTCAAGTACAGTTTCAATATCCACGCTATAATGGAGAAAGTCTGCCTCTCCCACCAGTGAGACGTTGTGTGTCACATGAGTTTCCTGCCTACCCCGGTCCTTTAGTTTTTATTACTCCTTGTATTCCGAGTGACATGAGCTTGCCAGAAAACGGCTACATTGATTACGAAGGCGCTTGCCTTGTTATTTTTGCGCCTCCTTCAGATGAAGACGACGAATAAGAAGAAAGAAAAAACTAGACCATGAAAAAGTCAATCCTAATCCTGACCGCCGGCGTTGTTGTGATTTCGCTTCTCTTACTGGTTAACGAGAAGTGGATCAAAGAACCCAGCGCGCCGAAGACTGCCGCCAAACAGCAAGAGACGGAACCCGTACAGCAAAGCTCGCCAACGGTGCAAAAGAAGAAGACGGAGGCCAAGCCGACAAGCAAGCCCCCCGTCTATGATTTGTCAAACAAAACGCACTGGTACGACCCCGAAACAACCATCGGCCTTTACGGATCAAGGATACTTGCCAAAGAGATTGAACCTTTCAAACCCACGTCGGAGGAATTCCAGATCATCGCGCAATACGAAACCGCGCGCAGAAAACTCAAGGAATCTCTTTCCGAAGACGAGTACTACTCTGTGGAAGGAAGAAAACGGCTCATCGATGGAATCCTAGAACTGAATAAGCAACTGCGGGAAGATCTGGGAGAAGAACGAACCCAATTCTATGCGGAAGTTCGGGACCCTTATACGGGCTATTACAACACTTGGGAAGTATTGAAGGTCAACGGCATTAGCGAAGAGCGCGTCGCCGAGTTCCGCGAACTAGCGGATGAGTTCAATCGGAAAATGCACGGCAGACCTCTTTACAGGGCGGAAAGGAGGATAGCTTATTACTCCCCGGCTGATTGGTATTTTTCTTATGACGAGCATAATCAAATAGCCAAAACCTTCCGGGAACGGATTGAAAAAGAGTTTGGAAGACAAGTTCTCGACGACATTCTTTCACTCTCACCAGATACGTTTTTTATGGATGATTTGGGTGGCATGACCATGATGATGACTATCGATTTATTGCATGATCCAAGCCAACAAGAGCGATTGAAGGAGTTGTACGACTACCACGTTGACTTTAGCGAACCTGCTGATGAAGTTGATAAAGAAATAGAAGAATCCAAGCGTTTGGGAAAACTAGAAATAAAACTGATTGAGGCATGGGGAGAAAAATACGGCGGTTCAATTTCTAGGGAACCACCAATCGGCTGGATTCCCTGAAAAGTTTGTTTTTGCCGTTTACCTATTCCAAACCGTCGGGTTTTTGCCCGGCGGTTTTTTTCTTTGCCTTCATCCCGCCGGCGACGCCGCTAAAAACTTTTGTAGCATTTGCAAAGAGAAGGTTTTAAAATTGTTCAATATCCGGTCTCAACGAAGTCCTAACAACACTTCTATTTTCAATCTTTTTCGTTGAGAGGCGTTTGATTTCTTTGTTGCGTTTGGCGTGCGCGCTGATTAAGTTGGGTGGATGCGGTTGCTTGTTTTTATTTTCGCTGTTTGCTTTGGATTAGGCTCGTTGGCGGAGTCGTCTCACGCCCAAGCGATCAAAGTTTTCCGATTCCTGGTGGATGCCGAAGGCCGTCATGCGCGCTCTCCCAGCTTGCTGGATCGCGATGCGTATCAAGCGCATTTGCGGGAACATCCGGCGAAAGTCAGCGGGTTGCGTTTTGTAATTCAGTGGAAGAGACGAAGCGGGGCGTTGGCGCAGCCGGCAATTCGCATCGAAGTGCGACACGGAAACGGCAATACGATTGGAGAGTTTTCAAAAAACGCACCCGTCAAAGTTCGGAAGGCGCGCCGTTCGCAATGGCATCGAATCACAATCTCCGGCGAGGAATATGCCCGGTTGGGAAAAGTGATTGCTTGGCGCGTTAGTCTTTGGGACGGCGAAACGATGCTCGTCCAAGAGGAGAGTTTTCTTTGGTGACTCCCTTGTCCTGCTGGCTCAACTTACTCGGATTCCTGCCGAAGCGGCCAAAAAATCCGCTTTGAAGAATCGCCTTTTTCCCTTAGTTTGGCGGGGATGCGAATCGCCTTCACCAAAATGAACGGAGCGGGAAACGACTTTGTTCTGATTGACAATCGCGGCGGCTCTATTCAGCTTCGCGGCGATCAAGTGCGGCTTTTGTGCGATCGACAGCGCGGCGTGGGCGCGGACGGGCTTTTGTTGCTCGAACCAAACTCGAACGGCGTTGCCGACTGGCGTTGGCAGTTTTTTAACCGCGACGGAGGCACTGCCGAAATGTGCGGCAATGGCGCCCGCTGTTTTGCGGCTTTTGTGCGGAATCTCACTCGGCCGCCGGCCGGAATTTCTTTTGAGACACTGGCTGGGATTGTCCGGGCGACTTTTGCCAACGGTCTAGTGACGATCACTCTCCCCGTTCCCAGAGGGCTGCGGCTTCATCAACCGTTGCAGGTCAACGGCGCGGAGTTCATGGCGCACTCGCTTCATACCGGCGTCCCTCACGCGGTGGTTTTTGTGGACGACACAGACAAGGCTATGGCGGAAGAATGCGGGCGAGCGATTCGCGCGCATCCACACTTTGCGCCCGCCGGAACTAATGTCAACTTTGTCGAAATCCTTCGGCCGGACTGTCTTCGCATTCGCACTTACGAACGGGGCGTCGAAGGCGAAACTTTGGCTTGCGGCACTGGCGCCGCAGCCGCAGCCATGATTGCCTCCCACATTCGACGCGTCCCGCCCCCCATTTCTGTCAAAGTGCGGGGAGGCGACGTTCTCACGGTGGATTTCAAAACCACCGAGTCAGGATTCAAAGCCGTCCAACTAACCGGGCCGGCCGAAACCGTCTTCACCGGAGAAATCGAAATTTAGGCGGAAAGACAACGGAAAACCCACAAAACACGAGCCTCCCACTGCTAAAAATGTTTGAAGGAATCTACACCGCCCTCGTCACCCCCTTTTCAAAAGGAAAACTTGATCTGCGGCGATTGGAAAGCCTAGTTCAATCCCAAATTGCGGGCGGCGTTGACGGCGTTGTGCCAGCCGGAACCACCGGGGAATCGCCGACCCTTTCGCCCCAAGAACACTTGGTCGTTATCAAAGCCGCAGTAGACTTTGCTGGCAAAAATCTTCTGGTGCTTGCCGGCACCGGCGCCAACAGCACCAACGAAGCCGTTCACTTTACCCAAGAAGCCGAAAAACTCGGCGTCCACGGTTCGCTTCAAGTAACGCCCTACTACAACAAACCCTCCCAAGAAGGCTTGTTCCAACACTTCCACGCCGTCGCCCAAGCCACCAAACTGCCCATCATCCTTTATAGCATTCCCGGACGATGCGGCGTCCCTATCGACGTCCATACAGTGGCTCGCCTGCGTAAAGCCTGCCCCAACATCGTCGGCATCAAGGAAGCCGGAGGCGACGCAGACCGGGTTTCCCGTCTGCGCCAAGCGCTCGGCCAACAATTTGTCATTCTCAGCGGCGACGACGCCTTGACTTTGCCTTTCCTCTCGGTGGGAGCTAATGGCGCCGTCAGCGTCGCCTCCAACTTGTTGCCCAGCCAAGTCAGACTCCTAGTGCGCAGCTATCTCGAAGGAAATCCCCAAGAAAGCCTGGCCGTTCACCAGCGACTCTACCCCCTCTTCAAAGACTTGTTTCTAGAAACCAACCCCGTTCCCGTCAAAACTGCGCTGGCGCTCTGCGGACGCATCGAACCGGAACTCCGACTGCCTTTGACACCGATGACGCCCGCCAACCAAACGCAACTGAAACAAACCCTCGAAACCCTGAACATCAACACGATGCCGACCTATTTGCCGGGGACCTCCAAAAAATGAAGGAATGAATACCTCACACTATACCCGTTTTCCCCAGTCTTACAAACTTGTCGCCAACCGCCGCAATATGGACTTAGGGCTGGTGTCTGGCATTGACGGCAAGACAAACCGCAAAAGAACAATGCAACTAAAAAACTGGATGCCTCTCCTCACTCTTGCTTTGCCATGCTTAGCGTGGATTCAAAGCGCGCAAGCCCAAACCTCAATCATCACCGGAGTAAAAACCAACGGTGTTTTCTTTATACAGGAAGTTTTGCCGAACACGTCCGCCTTAGATCTTCGAGGCCGCTATCTAACCGAATTATTCCTTCCCAACAGCTTGACGAATTTGGAGCTGTTGTACCTTGACAACAATCAGCTAAGCTCGCTTACTTTGCCAGACAACTTGACGAGCCTAAAATGGTTGTCTCTTTCTAGCAACCAACTTTCCTCCCTCATCCTGCCGAACAATGCCACCAACCTGCACAGCTTGAATCTATTCTGGAACCGATTAACTTCTTTCGCCCTGCCTAACAACGCTACCAACCTGCATAGATTGGATCTATCTCGGAACCGATTAACTTCTTTCACTCTGCCTAACAATGCCACCAACCTGCACAGCTTAGATCTATCCGTGAACCAATTAACTTCTTTTGCCCTGCCTAACAATGCCACCAACCTGCACAGCTTAGATCTATCCGTGAACCAATTAACTTCTTTTGCCCTGCCTAACAATGCCACCAACCTGCACAGCTTAGATCTATCCGTGAACCAATTAACTTCTTTTGCCCTGCCTAACAATGCCGCCAACCTGCGCAGCTTGAATATTTCTACCAACCGCCTGACTTCCTTTGCCCTGCCTAACAATGCCACCAACCTGCAAAGATTGGATATTTCTCACAACCAATTGACTTCTCTTACCTTGCCCGATAGCCTGAAAAATCTGAAATTCTTGAATCTCATTCTCAACCAACTGAGCGCTTTTAGAATTTCCCAAGATTTGCCCCTTTTGGAATATCTAGACCTTTCTCGCAATCAGTTGGCTTCCTTCGCCTTGCCCGACAATGTCGTAAACCTACGAAGATTATATCTTGACCGCAATCAATTGACTTCTCTTACCTTGCCGGAGGATCTGGAAAGTCTGGAATACTTGGATCTTTCCCACAATCCATTAACTCTCTTTGCGTTGCCGGACGGACTGAAAAGCCTGCAAACTTTGTATCTTTCCCGCACCCAATTGGATTCCTTCATTCTTCCTAAGGGACTGGAAAACTTGCGAAGATTATATCTTGACCGCAATCAATTGACTTCTCTTACCTTGCCGGAGGATCTGGAAAGTCTGGAATACTTGGATCTTTCCGACAACCAGCTGGATTCCTTCACAATACCCAACGAACTAGCAAGATGGATTCTGCTGTTGGATCTTGCTGATAACCACCTGACTTCTTGTTCCTTGCCCGACGACATGACCAACTTGCGAAGATTATATCTTGACCGCAATCAATTGACTTCTCTTACCTTGCCGGAGGATCTGGAAAGTCTGGAACTGTTATCTTTGGAAGACAATCAACTCAGCGCGCTCACAATTCCTCAAAACTTGATCTGTTTGGAAACCCTGACTCTCGGACGCAACCAGCTGACTTCTTTTACCATCCCTAACAATACCACCAACCTGCACAGCTTGAATATTTCTAGCAACCACCTGACTTCTTCTAAATTGCCTGACGGCTTGACGGACTTAGAAACTTTGGATCTTTCCTACAACCAATTGGATTCCTTCGCCTTGCCGGAGGATCTGGAAAGTCTGCAACTGTTATCTTTGGGAGACAATCAACTCAGCGCCTTCACTCTGCCAAAGGAAGCGGCCAACCACCTGCAAGTCTTGGATATTATTCGCAATCAATTGACTTCTCTTACCTTGCCCGACAACGTAGCGAACTTGCAGAGGTTATACCTTTCCGGCAACCAATTAACTTCTTTTCAACTGCCTGACGGCTTGACGGACTTAGAAACCTTATATCTTTCCTACAACCGCCTGACTTCTTTTGCCCTGCCCCCCAACATGGCCAACTTGCGTTCCTTGTTTCTCGCCGGCAACCAACTCAGCGCCTTCACTCTGCCAAAGGAAGCGGCCAACAACCTGCAAATCTTGGATCTTTCTCGCAATCAATTGACTTCTCTTACCTTGCCCGATAGCCTGAAAAATCTGAAATTCTTGAATCTCTTTCTCAACCGACTGAGCGCTTTTAGAATTTCCCAAGATTTGCCCCATTTGGAAAATCTAAACCTTTCTCGCAATCAGTTGACTTCCTTGACTTTGCCGGAAGGCTTGACCAGCTTGGAAGAGTTGAATCTTTCTGGCAATCCGCTAAGGCGCTTGCTCATCCCTCGCGGGATGAACGTTGAAAACTTGGAAGTGTATGGTTTTCCGAAATCAGAAATCACGCGTTACTTTGCCGAAGGGCAAATATCTATTCGGCCGGCAGAGAACGGCCAAATAATTGTTGAATTCAGCGGAGGGATTTTGCAGACGGCCGAAAGTCTTTTAGGAAAATGGAAAGACCGTCCTGAGTGGAAAAGCCCCTTTCACTTCTCTCCATCCGCGCCGCAAAAGTTCTTCCGCGTCCGCCCGGCTTTTTAACTTTGCTCTCGTTTTCAAATCTCACCTACTCACGCAAACTTGGCAGTTTCCTGAAGAAAAGAATGCAACTAAAAAACTGGATGCCTCTCCTCACTCTTGCTTTGCCCTGCTTAGCGTGGATTCAAAGCGCGCAAGCCCAAACCTTAACCATCACCGGAACAAAAACCAACGGCAGTTCTTTTGAACAAAAAGTTTTGCCAGACGAAACTAGATTAAATTTTTACAACCTCCAGCTAGCCGAATTGACCATTCCTCAAGGCTTGACGAATTTGACCCAATTATATCTCGACAACAATCATCTGACTTCGCTCACTTTGCCCAATGATCTGACAAACCTAAAATGGTTGTCTCTTCCCCATAACCAACTGGCCTCCATCGCCTTGCCAAAAGGCCTGATGAGTTTAGAAGAGTTAGATCTTTCCGACAATCCGCTGACGGCCATAAGCTATCCCGACGACTGGAACTTGTTGCCCGTTGTCGGCGCAAGAACCGACGGGACTAGCTTCCACTGGGAAGTTTCTCCAAACAGGAAAACATTATATCTAGACCGCAACCAGTTGGCTTCCCTTACCTTGCCTGTAGGATTGACAAATTTGAATCTGTTGGATCTTTCCGAGAACCAACTAATCTCAATCTCCTTGCCCAATGACTTGACGAAATTAAATCTGCTATATCTTAATCACAACCGGCTGACTTCGGCTACCATTCCCGAAGGCTTGGCGAACTTGACTCAGTTATATCTCGACAACAATCCGTTGACCTCGCTTACTTTGCCCAATGACATGGCAAGCCTAGAATGGTTGCATCTTCAAGACAATCAACTAACCTCCATCGCTTTGCCTGATAGCTTGGCAAGCCTGCGAAGGTTGGATATTGCCCGCAACCAACTGCTCTCCCTTACCCTGCCCGATGATATGGCCAGATTGGAATTCGTGTCTCTTCCCGATAACCAACTCACTTCTCTTACCTTGCCCAATAGCTTGACAAGCCTAAGATGGTTGCATCTTCAAGACAACCATCTCAATTCCTTTGCCTTGCCCGATAGCTTGGCAACCCTAAGATGGCTGCATCTTTCCGACAACAAACTCACCGCTTTTACTCTCCCCGACAACATCACCAACTTGCTATCGTTGTCTCTCGCCAACAATCGACTGACTTCTTTCACTCTGCCCGACGACGCGGCCAACTTGCAATATTTAGATCTTTCCCGCAATCGACTGACTTCCTTCACTCTGCCCGACGACGCGGCCAACTTGCAAAAGTTATATCTTTCCCACAATCAACTCCCTTCTTTTCGCTTGCCCGACGGCTTGGCGGACTTAGAAATCCTTTATCTTTCGGACAACCAATTGACGGCCTTTGCGTTACCGAAAGGATTGGAAAGCCTGCAACTTCTATCTCTGGGCGGCAATCAACTCAGCGCTTTTTCAATTCCTCATGAATTGCCCCAACTGGAAACCCTTACCCTTGGCCGCAATCAACTCGCCTCTTTTGCCCTGCCCGACAACATGACCAACCTGCGCTCCTTGTCTCTCGCCGGGAATCCACTGAAATCATTCACAATTCCGCAAGATTTGACAAGCCTGGAGCGCTTAGACCTCTCCGGCGTTCCGTTGACAGCCGTCGCTTATCCCAATGACTGGGCTTTTCTCTCCCTGAGCGGAAAGGGCGAGTATGGGGGCTTTCACTTAGAAGTTTTCCCAGCTGTGGAAAGTTTGTCTCTTCGATCTAGGGGACTGACTTCCTTGACTTTGCCGGAAGGCTTGACCAGCTTGGAAGAGTTGAATCTTTCTGGCAATCCGCTAAGGCGCTTGCTCATCCCTCGCGGGATGAACGTTGAAAACTTGGAAGTGTATGGTTTTCCGAAATCAGAAATCACGCGTTACTTTGCCGAAGGGCAAATATCTATTCGGCCGGCAGAGAACGGCCAAATAATTGTTGAATTCAGCGGAGGGATTTTGCAGACGGCCGAAAGTCTTTTAGGAAAATGGAAAGACCGTCCTGAGTGGAAAAGCCCCTTTCACTTCTCTCCATCCGCGCCGCAAAAGTTCTTCCGCGTCCGCCCGGCTTTTTAACTTTGCTCTCGTTTTCAAATCTCACCTACTCACGCAAACTTGGCAGTTTCCTGAAGAAAAGAATGCAACTAAAAAACTGGATGCCTCTCCTCACTCTTGCTTTGCCCTGCTTAGCGTGGATTCAAAGCGCGCAAGCCCAAACCTTAACCATCACCGGAACAAAAACCAACGGCAGTTCTTTTGAACAAAAAGTTTTGCCAGACGAAACTAGATTAAATTTTTACAACCTCCAGCTAGCCGAATTGACCATTCCTCAAGGCTTGACGAATTTGACCCAATTATATCTCGACAACAATCATCTGACTTCGCTCACTTTGCCCAATGATCTGACAAACCTAAAATGGTTGTCTCTTCCCCATAACCAACTGGCCTCCATCGCCTTGCCAAAAGGCCTGATGAGTTTAGAAGAGTTAGATCTTTCCGACAATCCGCTGACGGCCATAAGCTATCCCGACGACTGGAACTTGTTGCCCGTTGTCGGCGCAAGAACCGACGGGACTAGCTTCCACTGGGAAGTTTCTCCAAACAGGAAAACATTATATCTAGACCGCAACCAGTTGGCTTCCCTTACCTTGCCTGTAGGATTGACAAATTTGAATCTGTTGGATCTTTCCGAGAACCAACTAATCTCAATCTCCTTGCCCAATGACTTGACGAAATTAAATCTGCTATATCTTAATCACAACCGGCTGACTTCGGCTACCATTCCCGAAGGCTTGGCGAACTTGACTCAGTTATATCTCGACAACAATCCGTTGACCTCGCTTACTTTGCCCAATGACATGGCAAGCCTAGAATGGTTGCATCTTCAAGACAATCAACTAACCTCCATCGCTTTGCCTGATAGCTTGGCAAGCCTGCGAAGGTTGGATATTGCCCGCAACCAACTGCTCTCCCTTACCCTGCCCGATGATATGGCCAGATTGGAATTCGTGTCTCTTCCCGATAACCAACTCACTTCTCTTACCTTGCCCAATAGCTTGACAAGCCTAAGATGGTTGCATCTTCAAGACAACCATCTCAATTCCTTTGCCTTGCCCGATAGCTTGGCGAATTTAATTCTGCTGAATCTTTCGGACAATCAACTCAGTTCCCTTGCCTTGCCCAACGGTTTGGCCAATTTGACCCAGTTATATCTCAATGGCAATCGACTGGATTCTTTTAGTTTGCCCAATGGCTTAACAAAGCTAAGATGGTTGCATCTTCGAGGGAATCAATTGGCTTCTTTTCGTTTTTCGGACAAGCTAACAAGCCTGGAAAGCCTCTATCTTTCGGACAATCAATTAACTTCCCTTACCTTGCCTAACGGTATGGTAAGTTTGAAAGAATTGCATCTTCAAGGCAATCAGCTTAGCGTCTTCTTGCTTTCCCAAGATTTGCCTCTTTTAGAAACCCTCACTCTTTCCCGCAATCAACTCGCCTCTTTTGCCCTGCCCGACAACATGACCAACCTGCGCTCCTTGTCTCTCAACGAAAACCAACTCGCTTCCTTCACTCTGCCCGACGACGCGGCCAACTTACAAAGATTAGACCTTTCCCGCAATCAACTCGCCTCTTTTACTCTGCCCAACAACATGACCGACTTGCAAAAGTTATATCTTTCCCACAACCAACTCCCTTCTTTTCACTTGCCCGACGGCTTGGCGGACTTAGAAATCCTTTATCTTTCGGACAACCAATTGACGGCCTTTGCGTTGCCGAAAGGATTGGAAAGCCTGCAACTTCTATCTCTGGGCGGCAATCAGCTTAGCGTCTTCCTGCTTTCCCAAGATTTGCCTCTTTTAGAAACCCTCACTCTTTCCCGCAATCAACTCGCCTCTTTTGCCCTGCCCGACAACATGACCAACCTGCGCTCCTTGTCTCTCAACGAAAACCAACTCGCTTCCTTCACTCTGCCCGACGACGCGGCCAACTTACAAAGATTAGACCTTTCCCGCAATCAACTCGCCTCTTTTACTCTGCCCAACAACATGACCGACTTGCAAAAGTTATATCTTTCCCACAACCAACTCCCTTCTTTTCACTTGCCCGACGGCTTGGCGGACTTAGAAATCCTTTATCTTTCGGACAACCAATTGACGGCCTTTGCGTTGCCGAAAGGATTGGAAAGCCTGCAACTTCTATCTCTGGGCGGCAATCAGCTTAGCGTCTTCCTGCTTTCCCAAGATTTGCCTCTTTTAGAAACCCTCACTCTTTCCCGCAATCAACTCGCCTCTTTTGCCCTGCCCGACAACATGACCAACCTGCGCTCCTTGTCTCTCGCCGGGAATCCACTGAAATCATTCACAATTCCGCAAGATTTGACAAGCCTGGAGCGCTTAGACCTCTCCGGCGTTCCGTTGACAGCCGTCGCTTATCCCAATGACTGGGCTTTTCTCTCCCTGAGCGGAAAGGGCGAGTATGGGGGCTTTCACTTAGAAGTTTTCCCAGCTGTGGAAAGTTTGTCTCTTCGATCTAGGGGACTGACTTCCTTGACTTTGCCGGAAGGCTTGACCAGCTTGGAAGAGTTGAATCTTTCTGGCAATCCGCTAAGGCGCTTGCTCATCCCTCGCGGGATGAACGTTGAAAACTTGGAAGTGTATGGTTTCCCAAAGTCGGAAATCACGCGTTACTTTGCCGAAGGGCCAATATCTATTCGACCGGCAGAGAACGGTCAAATAATCGTTGAATTCAGCGATGGAATTCTGCAGACGACCGAAAGTCTTTTGGGGAAATGGAAAGACCGTCCTAAATTGGAAAGTCCTTTTCACTTTTCTCCTTCTGCGCCGCAAACATTCTTCCGCGTCCGCCCGGCTTTTTAAATTTGCTCTCGTTTTCAAGTCTTACTTACTCACGCGCCCTTGTCGGTTTCCCGGCGGCGAGGCTCAGGCAAAGGATTTCGCGGTCGTTGCGCAGGTAGATGCGGCGGTTGGCAAAGGCTGGATGGGACCAAACGAGGCGGCGTCCGCCGACAATGTGGGTCGGCTCGATGACTTGGGTGCGCGAGATTTCTCGATAACCTTGGGGAGAAAGTTCGGCCAAGATGAGTTCGCCGTGGTCGTTGGCCAGAAAGAAACGACCGCTAGGCTTGTGTTTGATGGTGAAGACGTTTGGCCAGGAAGCGGCGCGTTGTCCGGCCTGATTTCGGGTAGGCAAATCATTGCTCCACATCCGGCGGCCGGTGGCTAGTTCAACGCAGCGGTATTCGCCCCGATGACCGGAGGCGTAGACGAAGCCATCTTCTATCCAAGCAGTATTCAAAACGCCGCTCACCCCGGATTTTGTTCCTCCTTTCCAAATCACTTTTGCGGACGCGCCGTCGGAGGCCACTTCAATCGTCCCCGAAATGCGGTTGAAGGCCATGAGAAACAAGCGACGGCCTTCCAAGCGGGGCATGCCGATGGACATTCCAAAGGTCGATGGGAAGGGCAAGGACCAGAAAACTTCTCCCGAAACGGGGTTCAATCCGCGGATATTTTTGCTGTCCCAAGCGATGAGTTGGCGTTTTCCCCCGATGGAATAAATGACGGGCGGGCAGTAACCGGGGTCTTTTGCCGCGCCGGATCGCCAAAGTTCTTCGCCGGTGTTTTTGTCAAAAGCCACCACTGCCGAATCTTTTCCGCCCACCATACAAAAGAGCCGGTCGCCTTCCACCAGAGGATGCGCCGCAAAGCCCCAAGTGGGTGTTTTCGCTTGGTGGCTTTTCCGAAAGTCGACGCTCCAAATTTCCCGTCCGTCTTCGATTGCAAGGCATTTCAAGTGGCCTTCGGCGCCTAAGGTGTAGACACGGCCTTCGTTCACCGTCGGCGTGCATCGCGGGCCGATTGCGTAAGGATAGGCCGTGGAATAGACGCTTTCGTATTGCACTTGCCAAAGCTTTTTGCCCGTGGATGCTTCCAAGCAAATCACGCGCTCCGTTCCCGGAATTTTCGCCCGGACAAAGTTGGGATTCCCCGTCGCTTTTTCAAAAGCAAAGGCTTTGGCCTGGCGGTCCATCACCAGAACGCGTCCATCGGCGACCGCCGGTCCCGAATAGCCGCCGCCTAAGGGTTGTCGCCAAATCACAGGCAATCCGCCATTGGGAAACTTCTCGACAATGCCCACTTCCCGCCAGACGCCGTCGCGATTCTCTCCCAACCACTGCGGCCAATCGTCCGCCAAGATCATCGTGACGCCCAGCCAACACGCCAACACGAGCGCGGCCATTCTTCTCATTCTTCCGTTTTGGTTCATCTTTCTATCGGTCAGTTTCTTTCCAAAATCCAGTTTGCGGAAACGCCCGCCATTCAAAAACAAGACAATTGCCTAGCGAATCACCGGCCCGTCAACGTCCAGAATTTGCGAATTCGACACCGAGTTTCCAAAAGTTTCATAGCGGTCAAAAGTCCAAACGACTTCTTTGGTTTTTGGATCCAACTCGACTAAGAGCGGGTTGTCGGGGCCGGCATGGCAGTTTCCAACAACGTAGTTTCCATTCGGCAAAACTTCCAGCGTCGTTACCCAAGCCAAACGAATCCCCGGCAAATCATCTTGCCGCACTTGCCAGACAATGTTCTTTTCGGGAGTCACTTCCAGAACGCTGTGGCCATTGCCGGTGGCAATCAAAGTGTTGCCGTTGACCAAACGCAAAGCCGAGAAACACTGGTTGCCATACGCTTGCAGGCCGTGCCCCGGTTGCGCTTTTTTGCCGAACATCGGCACTTCATACTCCCAAACCACCGCTCCGTCGGCGCCGCGATATTCACGCACGACTCCATCGCGCTCGTGGCAAACGAGGTAGTTGCCGCTTTTCAACTTGCGGGCGAGCCTCGTGTCGGTGTGCGGATGCGGCTTGAGAACTTTGAGCCGAATCTCCTTTTGAATTTTGCTGGCGCGATTCACTTCAATAATCCGCGCCGGCCCCGATTCAGCAATCATCACGAGGCCGTTTTCCAAAGGCTGAAAGGCATGCACTTCCACTCGTTTTTCCTCGTTTCCATTCGATGCGGCGCTGTTGTAACGCCAGACCACTTTTTTGGTCTTCGGATCGATCTCCACCACTCGCCGCATCGTTTCCTGCACCATAATGTTGCCGTTGGAAAGCTGATGAATATCATGAATCCCACCCCACGGCATTTCCCATTCGATTGCGCCATCGCGCCCGACAATCGCCAACTTTCCGTTCCCCTGCGTGAGGACTCTGTGCGTCACTTTCTCAGCAATCGAAAGAGGAGAAGCCGTCGTCAAGCAAAGTGCCAGTCCGGCGAAAAACAAAAATCGATTCGTGTTCACGGCTCCAAGAAAAGCACGTCCAAGTCGATTTGTGAAGCCAGCATCCGAAGACAAGCCCCGCAAATTCCGCAAAAAACAGCAAAGAATTCGCCGCCAACCAGTCGCTCATCCCAACCAAACTGGCCGCACATCCCCAATCAATCCCCATCAAACTCGAGCCGAGAATCCGAACTCTTTTGCGCCTCGAGAAGTCTCCATCCTCAAAAACTCCCCGCCGCAAAAAACAAAAACCAACTTTTTCTCATTTTTTGAGTTGACAAACGCCGGAAACAATGGTTTATTGAACTTGTTTTTACTTTTTGACCGACAGAAAATAAACTTTGATAATTTTAAATGAAACGGATCGATCCTATGAAGAATAAGAACCACGCAGCAACCGGCAAGCGATTTGCGGGGGGGGGGGGGGACCCTTCTTTTGATGGCGGCTTTGCTTTCTTTTGTTTCCCTTGAACAAAGCCAAGCGCAACTTTACATCCACGTCTATCCCAGCCAAGACAACCCCACCAACCAAACCGTCTGGATCTTCTCCGGCAGCAGCACTACTGGCTACTCCGGCACCACCAGCATCCGAGGCAGCGGAAATTTTAACTTCCGAGACTCTTTCCCCCTTGCTAGCGACTTGTACAACGCCAACCGCCCCAACAACCAGCTGCTGACTCTTTCTCCCCTGCTTTCCAGCACCAACTCCAAAGACATCGACTCGGTCAATGCAAGAATTCCCGGCGGAGGCCGAACCAACATCACTTTCGCCGCCAGCGCCACTAACACGCCTACCATCACCATCGACGGCCGAGGCACCCGCACCATCGCCCGACTGTTTATGCACGAGAATGCGTATACGTCGTCTCAAGGCACTCGGGATGGTTTGGGCATTCGCGTTGAACCGTCCAACTTGCTTTACGGCAGCGGGGAGACTTCTTCTTGGGTGGGAGCGGGCGTGATCAACAAACCGATTGGCGACTTCTTTGCGGGAACCTTCAATGATCATGAAGATGGAGGTGGCTCCCGCCATTTTGCGTCGGGGAACAACTCGGTGCGAGTTGTCGTCAACAGCCAAGTCATCCCCGAACCGGAAGAATATGCTCTTGTCTTCGGCCTGTTTGCGCTCGCTTTCGTTTTCTTCCACCGCCATCGGCAAAAGAAAAAACGTCAAACAACCGCTTCGCCTTTGCCGTTTTGACCGTTGGAAGAGAGAGCAAGGAAAGTCGGCGAGCTAACAACCGGCAACGCTTCCTTTCTTTCCCCCCGTTTCTGAGTTTCTGCATGAACGCTAGCGGCAATTCTCCGCTGGGCGTCAGTCCTCTGCGCTTAGAAAAAGTGGGCGAAGATGGCGCTCGTAAAGATTTGCCGTCACATTTTTGGCGATGCTTTCCTCGCACTGCTCCAGCAAATCGAGGTATCGGCGTCCCATTTGGGCGGCGACCTTGTAGCCGACGTGCAGAAGTTGCCTAAGGTGCGGATTGAACTCCGGACAAGACGCATTCAATTCTTCTTCACTCCCACCGTTCTGGCGAATGTTTTTGCGCTTTGGAAGGTGTCGAATGGCGGAGACAAACTGCGCTGCGCTCCATTTTTGCACCGTCTCAGCGGAAGGCAGACGGCCGCGTTCCACGTCAATCACCGACGCATAAGGGGCGCACAACGCATCCGCTTCTGCGAGCGCTTTTGCGTAAATCTCCTTCGCCAAAACCAGACCGGCGCCGTCCGCTTCCGCCAGCCCAATGATTTCCTCCAGCCAAGTCGTTCCCGCCGTCTTCAAATGCAGGCCGGCGCCCGTTCGCTTCAAAGCGCGATGAATAGGCGCATAAATCGAGAACTTGTCGCTGCCCGAATGCACGCTCAACTTGAGATTCAACGGCAATCCGTAACGCTCCACCGCGCAGGCAATAATCGCCAAGTCCTCGTTAAACTCCTTCTCGAACTGCCCCACATCGCCAACATAATCCACGCCCTTGTTGAATCGTCCGGAAAACTTCGGCGCAATGGTTTGCAACGGCACTTCTTCTTCCGCCAAAGCCGCCAAAATCACCAAAAGCTCTGGCGGAGTTTGCGGCTGATCGGTCTCGTCCATCGAAACTTCAGTCACAAAAGGCCTTCCCATCCTAGCCTCGAAAATGTGCCGATACACCTTCCCCGCCTCTTGAACCGCCGCCAAATACTTCCCGGCAATCTCCCGAACCTTGACCGTCGGAATCTCAAACGGCGCCTCAATACCCGGAATGAAAACCGTTCCCGCTAACTCCGAATGCCGCTTCACAAAATCATCCACCGCCGATCCCGCCGCCGTTCGGCCAATCGACTCCGCCACGTCAATCGTAAAAAAATCGCTGTGCGGCAAAAACTCCGCCACATTGCCCAAATGAATGTGATCCGCGTCCACATAATGCGAACGCTTCCAACCCCAATCCGCCGTCGCCGCATCCGCCGCTCGCCGAACGCTTCCCGGCTCCGAGCCGATGATTGCATGCTCCCGATGCGACTTGTTCCACACCGGAACCACTTCCACCCCTTGCTTCAAAGCCAGCGCGCAAGCCGCCAACTGCGCCTTTGCCTGACGCCCAAATCGATCCCCAACCCCCAAAGAATACTTCTCAATCGTCAACATAATCTCTTCTGTTCTAATTCGCCCGACAACAAAACGCCGACGACAACAGCCATCCACTTTCCGCCAAAACCCAAGCCTTTGGCAAGCGCAACCTGCTTCCGGCCCCGAAACTTTTCAACTTTTCGTTGGACAAACACTGGCAACAATAGTCTCCTTGTATATGCTTTTTCAAAAACAGAATTGTTGCATGAGATAATGCGGTTACGGACAGTAGTAATACGAATGGAGAACGAAAAGAAACAAGCGGAGTTAGGCATGGGGAAAGGAAGAGAGAAGAAAAAGGGCAAGGAGGAAGATTTCTGGTCCAATGTTGTTTGCTTTTCAATTGTCGGCCTTATGGCTAAGGCAATAATTTGGACGATTCTCAACGATGCTTGGTTTGTTCTAGGAGGTATCAGCATGCTGGTTCTTTTGTTCTTCGGTCTTTGTTTTGACGGGTCTCGCGCGGTGGTGACATCGGGAGTTCGGAGTAAATGGTGGGTCTGGTATTGGAGGGTGTGGGCGATAAGCACAGTGGTTGGCTTTTGGAGTTGGCTGATTTTTGGAGATTGAATTATGAAAAATGACGGGAAAAACGGTGGGGGATTGGGAATCTGGAATAGCGATTTATATCGTCTTTCTGACAAAAATCAAAAAGAAGAATCGATGAACTAGAAAGAGAAATAAAGGAAATAAAAAAACCGCCGAGCAAACCCGGCGGTTGAAACAAAGAAAAATGGAAATTGTGAAGAAGCAGGCTATTGCTGTTGCCGCGCGGCTTCTTCCAACATCCGCAAAGCCTCCTGCATTTTCCATTCCTCTTCGAATTTCCGTCTCTCTTCCTCAGTCAACGGTCTTCTTTCGATTTCAGAGATAGTCTCTTCTTCTTCCAATGCCAGCAGATCAGTTTCCACATGCATGTCCATTAATGCGCTGAGATGGGCAGATTCTCTTAATCCATCTACAAGTCTCTTCATGTCTTGAGGAGACGGTTGCTGTCCGCCGGCTAGAGCCAAGAGAGTTGGATTGGCGAATATCTCCATCAATTCTTTTGTGGATTCTTCCGTTCTTCTTTCCAGTTCGGCAAGTTGCTCTTCGTTAAGTGAATTGGCAAACGCGTTTAGTTCTTGCATGGCTTGCTTGAACTGTTCGGCTTGTTCTCCCTGCATCATGCTTCCCATCATCTGGTCAAATATCTCTTGAAATGTTGCGTCATCCGGGATTGTTTCCATGAAGTTCTCGTCTCCGAACAGAGTGGGATCGCCGCAACATGGGACTGAATCGAGTTCTGGCTCCGGCTCAGTGACTTCTGCATTAATCTCCGTGCTTGCGGGTTTTAGAGATTGAATTGTCTGTTCGAGCGCGTTTATGGCCTCTTGCACTTCCTTTAAGCCTGCCATTATTCCGCTCGCTTCTTGCTTTCGGAATTCATCCATGGCGCGCATCTCTTTGACTAGCCGTTCTTCGAAAAAATCAATGAGATACACAAAGCAGTAAGCCGCTAACCCACCAAATATCAACGACGGGATTGCTCCAAAAAAAGATTTTCGCCAACCCATTTTCTGTTCAACTAAGGCTTCTTGGTAATTTTTGCGTGATTTATTCATGGTCATTCACTCCTTGTCTGTTTCCTCCATCTAATAAGGTCCGAATGGCTCATCGGAGGCCGATAGTTAATCGGGAGACGAATAATCGAAGTTCGAGGCGGCGTGTACTCGTCTAGACAGTCTTCAAGCGCATCGTCAAACGCGTTGTTTATGTTTAACTTTTGATTTTGATAATTGAACCAACAAGCAGCTCTGGCAGCAGCTAGTCCTGACGCACAGACTAACAGGCAAGCAGGCGCTCCCTTAACTAGCCAAAGACAGCGGGCAGCACATACTCCTGCAGCACTTCTTGCCGCGGCAATGCATGCTCTGTTAAAGTTTGCAGCATCTCTTGAAGCTCTGGAGTACGCTTTTGCGGCATTTTTAGCGCATCCTCTGAAGTCGTTCCATTGATCAGAGCAAACAGCGCCATAATGTCTACTTCCTGATGGTGTTTGAATTTCCACTGCCTCTGTTGAAAGACAAGGAAAAACATTATCAACAGCGGAATGCGTTGGATAAATCGGCGCAAGGAGAAGGCCGGCGAAGAGCAGGCCGTAAAGCGTTCCGACGGCGGTGGTTTGGAAGAGTTCACGCAAGCGGAAGGCTTCTTGGCCGGAGCGGACGCCCTCCTTGTGCGTCTGAGGGGAAAGAAGGTTTTGGAGGAAGGAAACAATGCCTTTGACTACGCGCGTCAAAAGCCCGGCAGTGGAGTTGCTAGGCTTTGCAGGATTCTGCGTCCCTGTTTCGTTCTGCTCCATGAATTCGTTGGAGCTATCTTTGACCGATCCGTTAGGATTGTCAAGCCGCTTTCGAAAAAACAATGTCTTCTTCATAACGAGTTGCGTATCTAATCTATTCTATTTTGTATTCTCCGTTTTGGCCGGCGCCTTTGGGAAAACCGCTCCCGCGCCAGGCCGATAGAACAATCCAGCAAGGCAATTGCGAAACTTTTCCTGCCTGTTTGCCGAAGCCAACAGGAAAGAGTATACGACTCTCCCGAAACACCGTCATAAACTGTGCTATTCAGCGGGAGACCCGAATCAAACGAACCACCCGCTGGATTGTTCTGAACACAAGAAAATCAAAAATCAACCTTGAGCGCAAGCCTTTTTTTCGATTTTCTTAACTTTTTTGCCTCTTTTCGACTTTTTCTCATCTTTTTCGGGCGCAGAGGCGCATTCTTCTCTGTTTTTCTTGTAGTGGAGAGCAGTTTTTCATCGGTTTTTTGATGAGTTGCGGGAGCGGTTCTCGAAGGATTTTGCGTGCGATTTTGGTTGGCGGGGGAACTATGGAAACAAAATGAATGGCTTTTTCTGATTTGTTGGTGCCTGCGGAGCTTGAATTTTCAGCGGCGACGTCAGACACTTCTTGCATGCCGGAGGAGGAGAATTTCCGAATGGAAAGCGACACGATGGGTGCGGTCAAAGTGCCGGCCAGTCGTTATTGGGGAGCGCAAACAGAGCGTTCGAAACAAAACTTTCGCATTGGCGAGCAAGCCATGCCCCGCGAAATCATCCAGGCCTTCGCCGTGCTGAAAAAGGCCGCCGCTTTGACCAATGCGGAGTGCGGTGTTCTCGACCCTGCCAAAGCGGATTGGATCGCCCGCGTTTGCGATGAAATTCTGGAGGGCAAGCTCGATGGCGAGTTTCCGCTCTCCGTTTGGCAGACGGGATCCGGCACGCAAACCAACATGAACGTCAACGAGGTCATTGCCTATCGAGGCCACGTTCTTAACGGTGGACGGCTGGAGGACGCTCAAAAAATTCTTCATCCCAACGACGACGTGAACAAGTCACAATCTTCTAACGACACTTTTCCCTCCGCCATGCACATCACGGCCTATCGGATGCTGGTCGGCTCCACAATGCCGAAGATTGCGGCCTTGCGGGACGCCTTTGCCGCCAAAGCCGAAGCCTTCCGGGACATTGTCAAAATTGGCCGCACGCACTTTATGGACGCCACGCCGTTGACTTTGGGGCAGGAGATTTCCGGTTATGCGGCTCAGTTGTCGCACGGATTGCGGGCGTTGAAGGCGACGCTCGGTCATCTGTCGGAATTAGCGCTTGGAGGCACTGCCGTGGGCACGGGATTGAATGCGCCGCAAGGATTTGCGGAAAAAGTGGCGGCAAGAATCGCAGCGCTTACCGGCCTGCCCTTTGTGACCGCGCCCAACAAATTTGAGAGTTTGGCCGCGCATGACGCCATTGTCGAAGCCAGCGGCGCTCTCAAAATGTTGGCCGTAAGCCTGATGAAAATCGGCAACGACATTCGAATGCTCGCCTCCGGCCCCCGCTGCGGCATTGGCGAGGTAACTTTGCCCGCCAACGAACCCGGCTCTTCCATCATGCCCGGCAAAGTGAACCCCACCCAATGCGAAGCCCTCACTATGGTATGCGCCCAAGTGATCGGCAACGACGCGGCCATCAACATCGGAGGCATGTCCGGCCAATTTGAATTGAACGTTTTCAAGCCGGTAATGATCTTCAACTTCCTTATGGCCGCCCGCAATCTTGGCGACGCCTGCCAGTCTTTTCACGACCATTGCGTTCTCGGCCTCAAACCCAACCGCGAGATCATTCAAGCCCACCTTGAAAACTCGCTGATGCTGGTCACCGCCCTCAACCCGCGCGTCGGCTACGAAAATGCCGCCAAAATCGCCAAAAAAGCCCATCGAGAAAATATCACTTTGCGGCAGGCATCCCTCGCCCTTGGACTTCTCTCTGACGAACAATTCACCGAATGGGTCAATCCTGCAAAAATGATCGGACGCCAAACGCCGTAGATTGACCATGGCTGTTTGTCAAAACGAAGGGACGGGCAGATTGAAGCGGCCAACGACAGGAAGTTTCCTTCGGCAAAACAGAGTCCGGCCTCTGGAAAGTTCAAAGTTCCTATCCTCTCACGAGGGCGTAGCGGCGGCAATTCGCGTGGCCACCGGCAAGAGATGGAACGCCTTTGCCTTGGTTCACAACGTCTCAAAGTTCAGATGTTTCCCAGAAGAACGCAATCACAAGGAAGGCGTATTTTCCCTGCCGACTGCGGATAACGTTCCATGCAAAGGAGAATCTGCGGCATGAAACCCAAATGGTTTAGATCGCGTCCGCGACAATTTCCCGCCCTGGCGATCATCGGCTGCGGAGGTGTCGCCGCCGAGAGGCATTTGCCGGCGCTGGCACGACTCGGATGGCATCCTCACGTTTTGGTGGATCCCAGAATCGAGCGAGCATCGAAGCTGTCCCGCCGCTTCAAAGCGCGTCGAGCGGTCAAGAGTATCTCCGAGCTTGCGGCGGGCGAAATCCAAGCGGCGCTGGTGGCCACCAATATGGCGTCCCACGCGCCAGTCAGCTTGTCTTTGCTTCAAAACGGCGTCCACGTATTCGTCGAAAAGCCGATGGCGGTTTCCTTCGATGATGCCCGCGCAATGGTAGAGATTGCGGCGGCAAACTCTGCCTGCTTGGCTGTCGGACACATCCGCCGCTTCATGTTCATCAACCGCTGGATCAAAAAACTGATCGAAAGCGGCAGGTTGGGAAACATCGAGTGCTTTGACGTCCGGGAAGGGGAAAACTTTTACACACGATCCGGCGGACGATTAACCCGCACCAGAGCCATCGAGCGCACTGGTCTTTATTCTCCCGCGTTCTGGGATCCAAAAGTTTCCGGCGGTGGGGTGTTGCTTGACACCGGCTCTCACACGCTGGATACTCTCTTATGGCAGATCGGCGAGGTGCGGGCGCTCAGTTATCGAGATGACGCGCTCGGCGGTGTCGAAGCCGATGCGCTCCTCCAACTCCAACTTCCAAACGGGGCGACAGGCGCCGTCGAATTGAGCCGAACCCGCAACCTGCGCAATACGGCAATCATCACGGGCAGTCGAGGGCAAGTCGAGGTGTCGCTGCATCGGAACGAAATCGTTCGCGCCCGGCCGGATGATTTATTCTTGTTCGAGCTCGACGGACGAAGCGGCGCCAAAATGCCCAACGAACACCTGCACCAGGATATGTTCAAGCGAGAGCTTGGAGACTGGCTACAGGCCATCCACTCCGGTGGACAACCCTTCGTTTCTGGTGCTTCGGCTATAACTGCAATCCGCATAATAGACCGCTGCTATCATATACGCCGGCCGTTGCACCCTCGCAAACCAGCAAGACCCTCCGCAAAAAGTATAAAGGGCAAGACCATGTTGGTAACCGGAGCGAACGGTTTCATCGGAAGCCGGCTGGTAGAGAAGCTCGCATTCGACGAAGAGGCGAACGTCAGAGCCGCCATCCGCACTTTCCGCAATGCCGCCCGCGTGTCTTCATTCTCATCCGAAAAAGTCGAGCTGCGGTATTTCAACATGACCGAGCAGAACACAACTGAAGGGGCGTATGAATCTCTCGTAGAAGGTTGCGACACGGTGTTCCACTTGGCACGAGACACCCGTTCGCATAAGGCCAACGAAGAAGGCGTTTGCAAGCTCGGCGCAGCTTGCCGAAAAGCAGGAGTTCGCCGATTAGTATATGTAAGCTCGATGTCTGTATATGAGCCGCTACCCAATACGCCGTTGACTGAAGAAAGCACAACTGGCCGACTCCCCCATAACGACAAATTCGCCGCCGAACGCGAAGTTATTCGGATGATTCAAGAAGACAGACTTCAAGCCACCATCATTCAGCCAACCGTCGTTTATGGACCGTTCAGCAGTCACTGGACCGACCGACCTGCCAATATGCTAATTGAAGGTGCCATAGTTCTTCCATCGCCCGGCAACGGGATATGTAACGCTGTTTATATCGACGACTTAATTCACGCTCTTGTACTAGCCGCGCACCGCGACGAGGCGATTGGCAAAACCTTCCTCATTTCCGGACCTGAGTACCCGACTTGGCTGGAGTTCTACTCCGCTTACGCCAAGGCGCTCGAACGAGAGGACGCCATTCGTCTAATATCATACAACGAGATAAACCGCCGAATCCGAGGTACAAACAAACTGTTGTCCCTCCCTATGCCCAAGCGAGTGCTGGATTATTCGCCATTGCGCCCGCTGCGGCAGATGCTACTCTCACTATACGATCGGCTGGGTGACAACCTTAAGGCAAAGGCGAGATACTTCTACGAACAAGGGCGTTTGCTTCCATCCCACAGCGCCGAGTCACCACCTGAGTTCCTACCCCAAAAGAGACTTCTTGACTTATACGCCGCAAAGTGCCCTATCCAAATTAACAAGGCCCGACGGATCCTTGGCTATCAACCGAAATTCACTTTGGAGCGCGGTATAGAAATCACGACGCGCTACCTCCGCTGGGCGCACGGCCACCGTATAGCCAAACACAATAATTAGAGAACGTCTAATGCAGATACTTATGTCCACGGTCAACGCGCAATTCGCTCCCTCAAGAGCGGGGTTGGACGGGTCTATCTTCGTCGTGGTCAACCAAATCATCTCCACAGACGGCGACGAAACAGAATGCAAGAAGTATGGGACACGCCATAAAGTATTCGCGGCCTTCGAGGAGCGATGGGAAAGCGGTGTTGCTCGGAGCCGCAATCGGGCCATTGATCTGGCGACCGAGGATATCTGCCTGCTGGGTGACGATGATCAAATCTATTTTCCCGACACCATTGACCGTGTAGAGCGCGCTTTTTCCATGCATCCGGAAGCGGATATAATTACTTTTATGGAAAAGACGCCGGAGGGGAATCTGCGCAAATCCTACCCGAAGCAACCCATGCGCCACTCAGTTCTTAGTGTCATGCGAGTTCGAGAACCTGAAATTGCCTTCCGGCTGTCCAGCATCCAGCGTTTTGAGTTGCGCTTCGACGAAGATTTCGGATTCAGCAAGTACGTGATAGGTGAAGGTTATATTTTTCTAGTGGACGCGATTAAGCAGGGCTTGAAGGTCATGTTTGTGCCGGAAGTCATCTCTATTCATCCCGCAAAATCCACGGCGGCTATAGGTTCCACTGAGAAGAACGTGATGTATTCCAAAGGCGCGATGTTCAGACGCGCTCTTGGCCCAATGTCGATTCCCTTCCTTCTTGCGTTTTTCATAAAAAAGACAGTCCAAAGGCGGATTCCCCCATGGAAATTTCTTTACTACTTATTCAGAGGATGGCTTGACTACAAGAGAATCTGTTCCAAAAAACCGGGGAGCAAAAGTTTGACAAACTCGCAACACTAGATGGAAAACATCGTTTAGGGTAGCCACTGTCGACGCAGGGCGTCAAATCGGCGTCGCGCCGCCTCGTAAATTATATAGTTCCGACTTTGTGCAGCTCTGACCACCTCTCTCTGCCGGGCGCTAAATTTGCCCGGGACTTTTTGGTTGACGTTAACCCGATAGTAAGGAATGTCGATACCGAAGATCGCTTTGAAAAGGGCTAAGCTCTCTTCGTATTCTTCCATCATGCCCACGAAGGCAAACCGTTCCATCGGTAAATTGCCGGTGTGCCATTCATAAAGTCGCCGCATTTTAGGGAGATATGCGTAGCGTTCCAGCGTTAAGTTGTTGGCCCAAAATCTGGAGTTTCTGGATCGCGAATACACTCCCATGTAAAGGTAATGAGAACATAATCGCTCTGTTGGATCACGAAAGAAGGCGCACAAGGCGGCTCGTTTCCCTAAAGGCAAGTATTTCGTGGCGGCGAAGCCGCCGTGTATAGCATCGTAATCGGACGCAAGTTTGTCCGCCTGAAGGCGGGTTTTGATTCGGCCTCGCCAGCGCCTTGGCCAGCAATAAACAGGGAGTCCCAAGGGGTTGTCTTCTTTGTCAATCAAAAGACGCTGGCCAAAGCGTTCCTCAAGACCTTTTTGAAAGCTGGTGCCCGCCGTCTTCGGGACGTGAATGGAAATAATCAACTTCGCTTCTTCCATAATACTACTTACTCTAATATCTTTTGTGATTTCAGCGACGGTTCGCAATCATCTGCCTTTCGCTGGCAACAATACATGCCTGTTATCGGTTGTTAGTCAAGGGATTTTCTCGCGCTCTGTTTCGCTACAGGTTGCGAAATTCTTCTCTGACTTCTGCAAATCCGCCGGTAAGGTTGCCGGCAAGAGGTCTGAACAGCCAAAGGTGAGAGTCCGTTGCGGATTATCGGCAAGTCGAAAACGGAAACGCTCGTTTCACAGCTTGATACTAAGCGGACAAGCATTCACCGTTTCCAGATTATGTTCAATTCGTTGGATTTTATGAAATTTTTGCTCTTGTTTCTCGTTGTCGGCGGCCGCTGTTTTTCTGTTGTTTGCGCCGCCGTGCTTCTTTCGCCAGCGGCTGCGGAAGTAGAGCTGACGCAAAAAAAAGTTTGACGAAGACGTAATACTTGCTGCTGTTTGAGCGTCTTTATTAACTTGGAGTCTTGACCGTAATTTTCAAGCAGACAATTTTGCCGGCGTTGAAAGGGGGATTCTTCCGCAGAATCCCATTCCCCCTTTGGCGCCGGACACTTCTCCCATGACAAAACGGAAAACGCAAATAACAATAAAGTTTTGGAAACCGATAATTGCGCTGGCTGTTGCCTGCTTTGCCGGCGAATTCTGGCAAACAATGGCACAGGAAACAACCGAGCCAGAAATGCTTGAGATTCGATACACCGCATGGACTGGCTGAGAAATTAAATTTGAGCAAATGGTGTGTTGAACTCATTTTGCCCGAAGGTTTGACAAAGCTTCACACTTTGGAATTCGGTTTTTTGAGTGAAAGCGCCATTGAAGAGCGCAAGGGATTTAATATATCTAGATCACATATCGAAAACCTTCTTTTTTCACTGACACTTCCCAAAGATATAGGCAAAGACGCTAACAGTCCGCTTACAGTGAATATTGAGGACAGCACTCGTGTGTTTACTTTGCGAGCGCATATAAATATGGGGCCGTTTGAAGTGCGAAATACTTCTTCTTCGAGTCCGTGGTTCTACACTCGTTTTACCCGATTGGTTGACATGGATGACATCCCCCCCTTCTGACGAACCCCTGTTCGATAACGTCCCGTATGACAAATGGCCGCTGTCTGCAAAGGAATTGGTAAAGAATCGAGAACCAGACGACGATGGCGTTTATAGGAGATACCAGCCACATAACTGGATAGGCGAAAGACTAGAAAAAACCACCCTTGAGGTTTTTGAATTTCAGCCGACACTCACAATGACTCCCAAAGCAGGAGGCATGACGATTGGTTGGAAGTCCGGCACATTGCAAAGAGCTCTTCGCATCGAGGGTCCTTGGGAAGACCTTCCCATAGACGATCCTTGGCTAGATGTTGCATCTGGCAAAAGAACGGAGGAAAGGATACTGATACTTCCAAAGCCTCCTTTTCTTCCTTCCAAGTTTTTCCGAATTAAGCCCGGCAGTGAGTGATTTTGAGATTGACAGAAAAGAAAACTGGAGAAATTGATTATGTTAGAAGTTTATTGTGAGATTAAGAAATCCAGCGGATTGCCGGAGATTATCCGATTAAATATCCCATTAAACGCGGATCTTCGTTCTGCGAAGGAGGTTGCGGTGGATCACTTTATGAAGACGAAGATGAAACACAAAACCACCGTTACTCTTGATGAAGGGACGCCTCAAAAGGAATGGACGATTGGTCCACTGACATCTCGCCAATATGAAGCGAAACTTCCCCAAATTAAAAAAGGAAAGAAGTTCGCGAATCTTGAATATAAGTTCTGGCCGACAAAATTAGGAAGGATGTGGCTGGAGGAAAAAGTAATAGGAATGTCGAGTGAGAAAGAGTTTCGTTCTGAGATTCTAAACGCTATGAACGATCTTGAGAAAAAGATCGATTCTGATGTTCGAAAGGCTTCAAAGAGTGTCCCATTAATGATACCCCAAAGCATGGAAGATGCAAAGGAAGCTTTGTCGATTGCTTTCGGAAACTTGATTGGAGAGATCCGTAAATATGGGAAGGAGGAGAGTCTCCCTCTCGAAAAATTGCACCCAGAGATTTTGGCGATTAAGGACGCTTTGGAATTGATGAAGCTCGCGCGAGAAGAATTTGGCGAAGAGATAAACGAGATTGGCAAAGATCAGGATTTGAAGGGCGAAAAAGAATAAAAGAGAGACCATTTCGCTGGACTAGCAACCAGATTAGTTTCGGGGATGATTGGGAACGGAGGTTGCGGAGTGAACTAGACGCTTTGTTCGTCGGCGAATCACTTGTCGAAGACGAGGAGAAGGCAGAAGAATAAGGCGAAGGCTTGGTAATTCGTCTGCATGAGAATAGCGGAGGGGCGGGAGGATTTTGCCGTCAACGCTTTTGCTCATGGAAAGATGGCGCTGGATGAAGGTGCGTAAACTGGATTTTACTCGACGGCAGACGGCAAAAGTTTCTATCTTTTGGGCGTCAATGTTTGAAGAATCTTTCAAAATCGCCGGCCGCGAGTTTCGATCTCGACTGCTGGTTGGCACCGGCAAATTCAGCTCTCCCGAAGCGATGCGCGGCGCTTTGGCGTCCAGCGGCGCGGAGATTGTGACCGTGGCTTTGCGCCGGGCGGATCTCTCCGGCCGGCGCGATCCATTTGCCAATATTCTGGACTTCATCGATCCAGAGCGCTACCTGATTCTGCCCAACACCAGCGGCGCCAGGAACGCGGAGGAAGCCGCTCGGCTGGCGAGGCTGGCGGACAAGTCTGGCCTTCCTAAATGGATCAAGCTGGAAATTCACCCGGACCCGCGATACTTGCTCCCCGATCCGGTGGAAACGCTGGCCGCTGCGGAAATTCTCGTCCAAGAAGGGTTCACCGTGTTGCCCTACATCAATGCCGATCCGGTTCTTGCCAAACGCTTGGAAGAGGTCGGCGCCGCCACGGTGATGCCGCTCGGCTCGCCAATCGGCTCCAACCGGGGCTTGCAAACCCGCGACCAACTCAAAATCATTTTGGAACAGGCCGCCGTGCCCGTTGTGGTGGACGCCGGCATCGGGGCGCCGAGTCACGCCGCCGAAGCGATGGAAATGGGAGCGGACGCCGTGTTGGTGAACACGGCCATTGCGATCTCTCGGGAACCGGATCAAATGGCCGTCGCCTTCAAAAAGGCTGTTGAGGCCGGGAGGGAGGCTTGCGTTATCGGTCTTGGGGCGCAGTCTTTAACGGCCGAGTCTACCAGTCCCTTGACCGCTTTTCTCGACTGAGATTCTTTTCAACCGGAATATGGGGACGGAAAAACATCGCAAGCAGGCTCGTAGGGCAAAAGGTGAGATGGAACTGCGCAGTGAAGGCCGGGTTTCCAAGGCGAATGGACTCCTTGCTTGTTTTTTAGCAAGAATCTTCGCGTTGTCTTCTTTGCGCAGACGGATGCGTTTGTGCCGCCTTTCCTAAGTATGTCGATTCTCACTGCGCATCGAGCCAAACAAATCCTCAAAAACGGGGAACGGGCGTCCATCTTGGTGATTGGGGATGCGATGCTGGATTGTTTTGTTTCGGGCGAGGTGTCTCGGATTTCGCCCGAAGCGCCGGTACCGGTCTTGCATTTTCAGAGCGAGTCGTTTATGCCCGGCGGCGCGGCCAACGTTGCGCGCAATTTGACTTCGCTGGGAGCGCCCACGGCGATTTTTGCCGTCACGGGGCAAGATCGAGAGGGAAGGCAGTTGAAATCTCTGCTGAAAAAAGAGCGAGTGGACTGCCGCGGCCTCTACGCCGCCGCCCAACGAACGACCGTCCTCAAAACCCGCATCGTCGCCCGGCAACAACAAATCGTTCGAGTGGACCGCGAGAGCGTCCAGGAACTGGGCGACGCCGAGCGAGAGGAGCTGCAAAAGCGGATTCTCGAAGCGCTTCCCGAAGCCTCGGCGGTGATCCTGGGCGACTACGGCAAAGGCGCCGTCACGGACTCCTTGTTGGCCTTTGTAAAAAAGGAATGCCGGCGCCGGAAGATTTGGATCAGTTTGGACCCCAAACCGATCCACAAGGTTAATCTCGCCGATCTTTCGTTGATCACGCCCAACCGCAAAGAAGCGTTCACGTTGGCGGGCATTGACGACGCAACGCCGCACGCAAACCCGTTGGAGGACAAGAATTTGCGTCTGGCGGCCTCTCGTCTTCTCCAGCGTCTGCGCCCCGCTGTCCTGCTGATTACACTGGGAGAGCAGGGAATGCTCCTTTGCCGTCGAGGGCGAACTCCAATTCTCGTTTCCACGCTTGCGCAAGAGGTTTTTGATGTTTCCGGCGCTGGAGACACGGCAATTGCTTCGTTCACCCTCGCCATTGCGGGCGGCGCTTCGCCCTTTGAAGCCGCTGTTTTTTCCAACCGCGCCGCCGCCGGCGTCGTCGGAAAAAAGGGAACGGCAACCGTCTCCGGGAAAGAACTGTTGGCAAGTTTTGAGGATCGGGAATGAATCGCGCCGTGTTTTTGGACCGGGACGGAACGATTATCGTCGAGAGACGCTACTTAAGCGATCCCGACAAAGTGGAGTGGATTGACGGCGCCCTCGCCGGGTTGAAAAGGCTTCGCGTCGCCGGATTTTTGCTCTTCATCGTTACCAACCAGTCCGGCATCGGACGGGGATTTTACACGGAGCGGGATATGCATTCGGTGAATCAAAAAATCGCGCACGTCGCGGCAGAGGCGGGCGTCGCCTTCGAAAAAATCTACTACGCGGCCGAAGCGCCTGAAATGCCAAGTTACGGACGCAAGCCTTCCCCGCAATTTCTTTTGGATGCCAGCCGTGATTTTCATGTGTCCCTCGCCCGTTCGTACATGATCGGCGACAAGTTTAGCGACCTCCAATGCGGTTGGAACGCCGGAATCCGCAAGAGCATTCTGGTAAAAACCGGATACGGTCAAAAATCCCTGCAACAGAAGAACATTGACCTTTCCCGCGCTGGGATCTCCGAAAATTTGGCCGCGGCGGCGGATTGGATTCTCCAACAAAATACGGAGCCTCCCGAATTTCAATGAACGCAAACCAGGTCTTCTTCCGGACAGATGCGCCAACGTTCCGCCGCCGATCCCAGGTCTGGATTGAGGGGCCATTTGTCCGGCTCGGCCTTTCCGGAAAAGTTCGGATTGCCTCCCTTCAAATGCATGCAACCTCGATTGTCGCCAATGGCTTCTATGACCGCCGCGTCTTCGGCGCTCAGCGTGACTTCGGGCAATTCGGCCAGCTCGTCCGCTTTGGCTTCAATCGCTTTGGCCCGCTCGCCGGCTTCCTGAATCAAAGTAGGAACAACCGTCTTCACCGGCGCGTGCGCCAGATTCCAAAGGCAGGCCAACTGCAACATCGTCAACCCGTACTTCTCGGCGAAGATCCTCATTTTGTTTATCTTCTCGTTGCCCGCCTCAACCCAGCCGGCCGGCCGATAAGTGCGGTGATCGCCATTGTCAAAGCGATGTCCGGGACGCACGTCGTCGTGAAACAAACCTCCGTAATCCACAACGCGCGTGATAAGGCGAACTGCGTATTTCCCCGCCGCCGGCAGACAGAGTTTTCCGGGCCACGGCTCCAAAGGATTGAGGATCACCATTGCCCAATCCATCAATCCGCCGAACCGCTCGAAACTCAAAATCAAGTCCAACGTAAACCCGTTGGCAGGGCCGGGGGCAATGCCCAAAAAATCCGCCATTCCCTCCTCACGCACGGCTTGCATGCCGTTCCACACCGCGTCGCTGGAGTATCCCGTCGAATCAGGATTATGGAGAAGCAATAAGTCAAACCGATCCGTCCGACAACGATTCAGTGCCTTTTCGGTCGCGGTTTTTAGGTAGTCGGCATAGCGTTCCGGCGGCCGCAAACGAACGTCGGTAAACCGCGGAAACCCCTTTGCCCCATCGCGTTTCCCTTGATAAAAATCGTGTCCCACGGCGCCAACCAAACAGTAAGAATCCCGCGCGAAATCCGTCAAAGCGCGCCCCATCATTTCATCGGCCGCGCCTTGTCCGTAAACGTCGGCCGTCATAAAAGTGCGCACTCCATTGGAATAAGCCCGGCGAATTAGCGCTGTTATTTTGCCCTCATCCAAACACTCTCCAAAGTGCATAAACCGTCCCCCGCTCCAAATGCCGTAGGCTGTCTTTGTCGGCTCCATAAAACCCAACACTTTTCCAAATTAAAGCGCCCTTTGCAACGTCAAATTCGTGGGAACTCCTCTTTTTAAAAATCCCTTGCAAAAAACGAAAGATAATTAACTCTGAACTGTTCGATAAATAATTCTCTTCCTTGCAAAAACAACGACAAACAGAAATATGGAGATCGACCTTTCGTCCGAAAGCGAGTCATCGCCTGGTGTGGACGGCGCCGGGAATGTCCTGATGAAACCCCATGTACCCGATATTCCCGGCTTGCACTACTTCCGCGCGTTCCTGGGCGATGAGCAGCAAGGGAGCGTAATCAGGCAAATCGACGAGTCGGCGTGGTTGACGGATCTGGAGCGTCGGGTTCAACACTATGGGTGGCGCTACGACTACCGTGCTCGAACGATAGACCGTAGTATGCAGATCGGACCGTTACCCGATTGGCTGGCAGAGATTGCCGCCCTGCTGCATGAGCGCACCGGGAAGTTCGACAGCGTGCCAAACCAGCCATCGTGAACGAGTACGAACCGGGACAAGGCATTGCGATGCACGTGGACAGGCATTGCTTTGGCCGAACCGTCGCTACCGTGTCCCTGGGTGACGACTGGATGATGGATTTTCGCGCCGTCGGTGGCGACGAGAAGGCGCAATTGCTGTTGGAGCGCGGTTCCGCTCTGGTCCTCACGGAGAAGGCCAGGTATGGCTGGTTCCACGGCATCGCCAAGCGCAAATCCGAGTCCATTGGTTCAATCCGACGAAGACCTCGGGAACGGCGGCTGTCCCTGACTTTCCGGACGGTGCAGCTTACCGGCAGAGTGTGACGCGTGTTGATTCGAGACCGGTACGTCAGCGTTATCGGCCGCATGGCATCTCGGTTCGGCCGAGAAAGCGGCGATCATGTGATCCCGAGGGACGCAACCCTGCCTCGCTGCATCGACTACGCGGCCCGCTATCTTTACGAGGGAGACACCGAGGAGCACTATCGATACAAGCGATACATGCGTGCGTTGGAAGACCTGCTCAGGGACTGCGGCGGTCATCGGAAGACCTCGACGATAGTGCATGTGGACGTCGGATGTGGTCCGGGTTTGTTTTCCTGGGTTCTTCACGATTACTTCAAGCACCGGGAGCCGAAAACAGAAATCGAATTGCACGCATATGACAATACCCCGACGATGGTCGAATTGGCCGATCTGATATGGTGTGAGTTCGATACGGGCGTTCACCTGGGCGCAACCAGTGACCTGAATGAGTTGACCTCTCGGATCATGCAGGGTGGACCGCCGGCCGATGTGATCGTGAGCTTCGGACACGTCCTGGTCCAAACGTCAGACCAGGAAGACGCCATCGACAGCTTCGCCGACACTTCGCATCAGAGCCGACACCAAGCCATTTCCACATGTATTTGCATCGCGGCGTCAACAGGATCCTCCCGGGCGTAGGCACGCAGATCGCTTACAATGACGGGGGACTCGAATAAGTTGGTGAGTTAGCATGGCTCTGGCTTGCTGAGCAAACCCATTGGTGACCTCCATACGGGAATGCATGATAACTCGGCACTTACTAATGGCCAAGGTACCTTTTTCTCTCGCTTGGCGAACAAGTTTCGGCTTTGGGTTCATAGCGCAATCATCCCCGAACCAGAAGAATACGCGCTCATCTTCGGCTTGTTTGCTCTGGGTTTTGTGTTCTTCCATCGCTACTTCCAAAAGAAGAAATGCCAGCAATCCTCCGCTTCGTAGTCAACCGCCGGCATTTGCACCCACAACCAGCGGTCAGTCAGTAACCGGTGGTTGGTGATTCCATCTCTGCTGTTTTCTCCGCCGTGTTTGAGGTTCGAAGACCCGCGGACTCAGTGGCCGGTGGTTGGTGATTCTGTGGACGAAGATCGGCGGCCGGCAATGACAGCAAAAAACCGTTTTTCCCGACTCGTTTCTAATAAGTTTCTAAAACGGAGTCTTTTGTTCCACAACCAACAATGAATTCGGATTGTGGAAACGCTAGCCTATTCGCTCTGAAGATTTGGAATCGAACCATAAGATGTGCGCCTCATCCAACCGCACGCGCACGCGCCCCGTTTTTGGCAGATTCCAATCAGAATCCTCCCGCGCGACGATGCCGACGCCCGATACATCCAGATGCCGAAATATTTCTGGGCCGAATTTCTCAACCAGCCGAATGGAAGCCTCAAAACTTCCCTGCGCAGAGCCGCTGGACAAGGCTTCCACCTTCACGTGCTCCGGGCGAATTCCGATCACAACGGAACGACCAATCGCCGCCGCAAGGGTTGGCGGCGTCTTCAATCGAATGCCTTCTCCGGGCTTTCCCGGAGCGAGAAACCAAAGCCCGTCTTCCGCCTCTTTTGTCCAACCTTCCACAAAATTCATTGGAGGAAATCCGAAAAAGCCGGCGACGAATCGGTTGGCCGGCTCATTGTAAATGCGCTCCGGCGAATCAATCTGCTGCAATCGGCCGCGATGCAGAACCGCCAGACGGTCTCCCAAAGTGAACGCTTCAAACGGATCGTGAGTGACGTGAATCACGGTCGCACTCGTTTCTTTCCGCAGAGAAGCAATTTCAAATCGTAGATGAAAGCGCAACTCAGGCTCCAAGTTGCTCAGCGGCTCGTCCAAAAGCAACACCGCGGGGCGGGACAACACTGCTCGTCCCAAGGCGGTTCGTTGCCGTTCGCCTCTGGACAGTTGTTCCGGCAACGCGTCCAAACGCTCGCTGATTTGGAATCGCCGGGCAATTGCTTCGACTTGGGCGCGAATTGTTTCCCGTTGGTGACCTCTTTTCCTCCTCAACTTTTTCCAAAGCGGTTGCCGCAGCGTCAACGGCATGGCCAAGTTGTCGTAAACATTCAGGTTTGGATACAGCAGAGCATCTTGAAACAGCATGAACATCTCTCTCTTGGCCGGCTGAATTGTGGATACGGGAACTCCGTCCAAAAGCACTTGTCCCTGGGTTGGCTCTTCCAATCCCGCAATCAGCCGTAGCAACGACGTTTTTCCCGAACCAGAAGGGCCGACTACCGCGAGCATTTCGCCGGCATTCACCGTCAAATCCACGGCGTCCACTGCCGAGATTGTTCGACGCTTTGGGTGTCGATACCGTTTTGTGACGTTTTGGACTTGGATTCTCACTGCCCTTTGCATCCGCAAGATTCTCCCAATCCTACGCATCCGCAATTAAGTGAAAACAGCGTGGAAATTCAAGCGAAACGAGCTCTCTACGGTTGATCCACCAAGCGAATTCTCTTGGCCGGCTTGGCTGTCGATCGCTTATTCGTCGTTCTTAATTGGCTGTTTCTAAAAAACGCTGGCCAATTGTGGAACGCCGAAAATGTTTTTCCCCAACGACAAAAGCGGAATTTTTACGATTTTTGCGGATTTTGCCGTTGCCAAATGAACTTTTCTTAACTTTTTTCCTTTTTTTGTGATTTTGGGATTGACTCGTTGCGGCGGAGCGATTAAAAACAAAGAAATTTTTGATCGGCACAGTTATGAAACAGCAAATCAATATGAAGCGGAAATTCTCTTTATTCGTGGTCGTGGCCTGCCTTTGCGGGGGGGGTACGAAGCTCAAGCGCAGCTTTACCTCGACATCTTCCCTAGCCAAGATAGCACTAACAACACTCTCTGGGTATTTAGCGGCTCCTCCCAAGCCAGCGTGACCATCGCCAATGTCGGCCCCTACATTCGCAGAAGCGGCAATTATGACCGCCGCGACTCGCACCTAACTTCCAACGCCTTTTTGCGGAACACGCCCAACGCTTCTTACGCCTTGACGCCGCTGTTCACCGCATCGGCCACCAACGCGCCGTTAGACTTGGAGTCGCTGCGCACTCGTTTGGGCCAAACCATCAAACTGGGCACCACCAACACCAATGTAAAGTGCCGTCAAATCTGATAAACTCTGATTTATGCCGATAAAGGCTGAATAACTTGTAAGTCTCTTGTTTTCAATGAGTTATGAGATTGCTTTTCTGTTTTGTCTGGATAAAAGTGACATGTTGATTCTGTCAAAAGTGACGAGCGATCTGAGTAATTTTCAAGGCTTTGGTGTCACTTTTTTTAGGGCAAATATAGGGAATTCCGCAGTTAATTAGCATGTTCCGGAGGCGCCTTTCTTGCCTGAGTTTGGTTGCGCAGGCTCGCTAAGAGAGGTGATTATGGGGTTTTTCGGCGGGATTCTCGGCGCGCCTCGAAAGCGCGGGGTGTTTCCAAAGCGGCTATGTTATCAAAGTGGCAAATTCTCATTATTGACGGCACTTTGCACTAGGAAGTTGTGGCAGCTTGTTAGCGGCGTTTTTGTTGCATTCGGCGGCGGACAATCACAAAGGCCAGCGCAAACAAGCCAAACACCAGAGCATATTCCGCAGGCTCAGGGATGATTCTGTTGACATGCACGCCAACTGAGTTGGATGTTCTTTCCGCAAAATAAGGAATGTCGTGCCGTCTTTGGAAATATGATCCATAAAAACCAACGCCATGGTCATCGCCAGGGTTGAATGCGGAGTCCAGATAAGAGCGGTGTAAAAAATCGGTGATAGGTTTGTTCATGATGCCAGAGCCAAACCAACGGGTTACAGCGTTGGAGGAATAAACCAAGTTGGGAGGGGTGACGCGGATTCCAATCTCGTCGTCATCGGCGTCGTTCATAAAGATCTTGCCGATGGGTCTGCTAGTGCTGCCGATGGTTATCGTTGGCGCGTTGGTGACTTTGTTTCCAAACGGGAAAGGATCCGGGTCAAAGATGTAAGTTCTTCGCAAGCCGCCGGGAAGTCTCTTTTGAACAGATTCGATGTCTATGGCATTGGTGCTTCCAAACAAAGGAGTAAGATTGAAAAGCGCATTGGTTGGCTTGTTTTCAAAATAAAGTGCGTTGCTATGAAGTTTCCAAGAGTCTCGGACGTGATAGTTTCCGCTGCTTCGGATGCTGCTTCTATAATGCGCGGTGGAACTGCTTCCTCTTCCGGTGCGACTGTTGCCAAAAATCCAAATGGTTTGGGTGGTGGGGTTGTCTTGGCTTGGGAAGATGTCGATGTACAATTGCGCTTGGCTTTGTTCAATCGGCGCCAAAGAAAGCAAAGCTGCCGTCAAAAGAAGGACGGTCAACCGCCAGCCGCTTGTTGCGCAGTTCGCAGTTCGCAGTTCGCAGTTCGCAGTTCGCAGTTCGCAGTTCGCAGTTCGCAGTTCGCAGTTCGCAGTTCGCAGTTCGCAGTTCTATTTTTCATAGGATGGCTCAGTTTCATTTAAAATTGTCAAGGTCAAAATTTATTTTCCGTCGGTCAAAAAGTAAAGACAAGCTCAATAAACCATTGTTTCCGGCGTTTGTCAACTCAAAAAATGAAAAAAGTTTTCTTTTTTTTGGAGGGGGGGCTGGGAGCGGAGTTTTTGAGGATAGAGACTTCTCTAGGCGCAAAGAAGGCGAATTCTCGGTTAGCGTTTGATGGGGATTGATTGGGGATTTGCGGTCAGTTTGGTTGGGATGAGCGACTGGTCGGCGCAAATTCTTTGTTTTTTTGCGAATTCATTCGGATTCATTGGCGCGCTCTTTTCTCTTTGATGCGCTAACCAGAGAGGAAATACGATCTAGTTGGGGTGTTGTTGTTGGAGTTCTTGCGGTGTCCAGAAGCCGGCTTTGGTTTGGGTGGCTTGCCGGACGGTTTTGACTTCGGCGGAGGTGATTGCGGGGGCGCGGTTGCCGAAGGCGTTGCGAACATAGGTGAGGACAGCGGCAATTTCATGGTCGTCCAAAAGTTCGCGGAATTGGGTCATTGGAACAAATCCCGGATACTTTTTGCCCCGAACTTCGATGGGTCCGTGGAGTCCGTTGAGCGTGAGTTTGATCAGGCGTTCGGGGTTTCCGTTGACCCAGTCGGTTTGGGAAAGAGGAGGAAAGCCGGCGGCGGGGAGTCCGTTGCCGTCGGCTTGGTGGCAGGTAATGCAGTGGCCGTCGCGTTGGTAAATTTTGGCGCCTTGATTCCAGAGCACTTTGTCGGCGGTGGAAAGATGAATGGGCGCGTCGTTGGCGGGTTGGTTTGTGGTTGCGGATGGCTGGGAGGTTTTGCCAGAGAGATTGGTTTTGGCGGTTTCGTAGGCGTGTTTTATCCAGCGGTCGATGGGTTTTTTGCCGGCTTCTTCGAGGATGCGGAGTCCGTGGTAGTTGTCGAGCCGAGAGGCGGCGATGATGGCTTCGAGGCGCACTCGTCCGTGGTCATCGCTGGCGGCGTGAAGGAGAAGGTTGGCGTGATCGTCGAAATCGCGCCAGTTGTAGCGGAGGGCGCGCACGGCGGCGGCGCGAACGGCGCCGTGAGCGGATTCCACGTTGGTGTGATGAAAGAGGCCTTCGCACATAAAAAAGGCGCCGGAGGGATCGGCGCAAAAGGCACTGGCCGCGTGGTGAGTGTCGTGGGAATCAAAACCGGTCAGCATGATTTCCCGGGAATCAGCCCTTCCATCACCATCGGTGTCCCGAAGAAGGATCAAGTTGGGCGGCTGGGAAACGTAGACGCCTTCCGGCGCCAGTTCAAAGCCGACCGGCACGTGAAGTTTGTCCGCATAGACAGCGCATTTATCGGCTTTGCCGTCGGCGTCGGTGTCTTCCAGAATTAGGAGTTTGTCGTTCGGGCGCGGATCGCCGGGTCGAAAATGCGGATAGCTGGGCATCGTGGAAACCCAAAGCCGTCCGCGGTTGTCAAAGGAAAGTTGCACCGGATTGGCCAGTTCGGGGAATTCGGATTCCGAGGCAAAGAGTTCCATTTTGTAACCGTCGGCCATCGTAAAATGGGCCAAGGCGTCTTCGCCGTATTGATAGCGGTTCTGGCGACGGCTTTCCGCGTTGGTGGGAATGGGCGTAAGAGATCTCGTGGTCTTGTCGGCGGCGATCAGATCGATGGTTTCGCCCTGAAGCGCCGCCCCAATCGCCCGGTCGCGAATGGCGGTCAGTTGGCGGAGTTTCTCAATTTCTTCGGGGTAGTTGACGTTGCCGAAGGGTTTCCAACGGCGCCCGTAGGAGTGAACGCCGTTGAGCATTTGGTAGTCGTTGAACCAAAACCAATTCTTGTCGTTGACGGCTTGATGCACTTTTTGCCAAAGCGCTTTGGATGGCGGATCTTCCAGTTTGGGACCGTAAAGCGCCGCCGCCAAAGCGGGAGCCAGCTTTCGGTAACCGTCCTCATTCAAGTGGGCGCCGTTGACGGTCAGCCGCTCCGTCGTCTGGCCGAACCATTCGGTGGTGAGAGAGAAAAGATCCGCAAAGGGAAGCCCGTAGTTGGCGGCCACTTCTTGCGTAACGCCGCTGTAGAGGGCAAGGTTGGCATTCTCTCGATGGCCGTTGAGGAGGTCGAATTGCGCGGACAGATTTTGGAAGGCAATGGGGGAAACGAGCGCCAGCCGGGGCGCCGATTCTCCGTTGTATTTTTGCGCTAAAGTATGTCGGACAAAGGCCTCCAGCTCGGCCCGATATTTTTCCAAACCGTCAGGGCCGTCAAAAGATTCATTGAACCCGAAGAACGCCAAAATAGTGTCCGCCCGCAGTGTTTCTAGCCACTCGTCCGGCGAGGGGAAGTGGCCGGCGCCGCTGTGAATGGAAAACTCCGGGCGGAGTTTTTCTGCGCCTGGGAAAGCCCATTGAGAGTGCCGAGCCGGATGCGGACGAAAGCTCGGCGTCCAAGCCGGACGCGCCATATTGCGGATGACAAGCTGCCGGTCAGGGAAGCGAAGTTGGAGTTCGGTTTCAAAAAATCCGTAGGCAATCATCCGCTCCGCCAAACCGTTGCCGAGAAGCACAATGCGCTCCGAGCGTTCCGGCGGAGGAAGACGCCCGGGATGCGCTCTTTCTCGCTCCAGCAGCTGGCGAATTTCCGTTTCAGAGAGGATGACTTTGGGGGAAGAGCCAAGTTTGAAGTCGGATGCCCGCAGGCCGCGACGAAGGAAGTAGTCTTTCTTCTGAAATCCGTAAAAAGAAGGCTCGAAAGGATCAACCGGCTCCGCATTGGCCCGCGATGGAACGACCATCCCCGTCAAGTGAAAGGCGGCGTTGACGATGAGCCGTCGAAGGTCTTCCCAGCGAAAATCCACCGACGACCCGGCAGTGGTGGCAAAGCAGAGTCCCTTCCGCTCTCCCGAAGGCGAGGGATAGCTTTTCAACCAAGCCAGCGGCATCATCGGGTTGTTCTTCTCACCTTCAACCAGCATGGAAGAAGGATCCAGCGTCTCCGTCACCGCGCCCCGAAGCAGAACGGTGGACTTCTTCGTGTCCAAATGCCGGATGCCGTAAATGTCCGAAGGCGTGAAAATATCCGCAACTCCGTTCAAGATTGGATGATCGGCGTTTTGCTCCACCAAAACCGCCCGTCCGCCTTGCACTTTGTGGCGTCCGTGATGGTTGACCCAGTTGTCTCCCACCACCGTTTTGCCGAAGTTTTGCCAATCGTAGCCGCCATAGCGATCATCGTTGTCAAAGGCGTGCGTCGCCGTGCGGAAGGCGATGATTGGTTTGGCTTCGTTCAAGTAGTCTAGAATGGGTTGCAGTTGGTAGCCGGGAAGTTTCCTTCGGCGCGTGCCGATAATCATCAAATCCGCCGTCGCCAACGCTTCGGTGTGCGGAATGTTGGCCCCTTCGTTTGGGTTGACGTAGCCGGTTTCCTGGTCGATGGCAAACAGGACGGTGCATTGGAAGCCGTGCCGCTGACTCAAAATCTTTGCCAGCATGGCGCAAGACTCTTCCGAGCGATATTCTTCGTCACCCGAAATGAAAACGACGTGTTTGCCGTTGGAGGCGCCGGCTTTGGGTTCAAACACAAGCGGCTCATTTTGGCAAACAGCCTGCGCCGCCAGTCCGAAAAGAACGGCGACAACTGAAATTAAACGAAAGCGTTTCATCGTAAATCTGGAGGATTCAAAAATCTGCCGCGGCAATTGTAAAGAAAGAAAGCAACGTCTTCGATTCCGTCGATTTTTTCCTTCGCCTTCATCCCGCTGTCGAATTGTTTCGACTCTAAAATCAATTCTTGCCAAAGGAAAGAGAAGAGAGCATGATTTGATTTTCCCGGAAAGGGTTGGTTTTCACTTTTTTCAAGTTTGGCATTATGAAGGCTCGTTATGTTGCGGATTTGTTTGAGAAACCCGGCGAGAAGTTGTCTCCGCCCCGTCAAAGTTCTGCGCGCGGCGTTTCGGCTTTTTCGGCTTCGGGCATGTTGCCGCAATCTTCGGCCGGCGGCGCGTCAATGGCCGCTGCTGCGGCGGCGGCCAAGGATATGGCGGATCGGAGCGCAGTGTTGGTGGAAATGATGGAAGAACTGGAAAAACGCCTTCGCCGACAAGCGGCCAACCTAAGCGAAAGCGATCCGCCTCCCGCCGGCCATCCAACCAGCAGAGAAATCAGCGCGCCCAGCAAAAGCGAAGCGCAGATTGCCTTTCCTTCCCCCAATCCGCCAGCCGTATAAAAACCTTTTTTGGAAAAACACAAAGAAAACAAAATGAAAGACGAGAAAAGCGCAATGGATTCTTTAGATTCCTTTAGAAAAGTTGACTTTGATTCTGCGGATTACGACGCAACGAATCGAATAGGATCCGTTCCCGCTAAAAATCGCTTGCAAGAAGAGCCTCGTGGAAATTCTCTTTCCATCAGCAAAACCGAGACGAAGCCGTTACTAAGCCGATACTAAGCCGTCTCAGCCCGCTTATCGAGCCGTCCCAAACACCCCACAAAACCCCCAACCGCCAAATCCACTCGCCGCCACAACGCCGCCATGGACGCAAACAATTCTCTTTTTTAGAGATTGACTCCTTCCGCCGAAGAGCCTCAAATGCAAAGCGATTTCGGTTTGAAACCGTCATTTAAGAAGAATATTAAACATGAAAATGTCTAACTGGAAAAAGTCTTTGTCGTTATTGGCCGCCGTCGCCTGCTTTGGCGCAATCCAAGCGCGAGCGCAAACTCTGGAAATTTACTGCGCTGTATCGAGCGGTTCTTGTCCTCCTCTGCAGGTGGATAGAGATGTTGATTTTTTGGAGCTTCGCGGAAGGGGCTATACCAGCATCATCTTGCCCGATGGCTTGAGGAGCTTGAAATATCTCGATCTAAGCCGTAATCAGTTGGCCAACCTCACTTTGCCCGGTGGCTTGACGAGCTTGGAATCGCTTGATCTCTCTTCGAATCGAAAGCAAAGTGGGCATTTTTGGACCGGCACGTTGACCAGCGTTGCTTTGCCGTCTGGTTTGGTAAGTTTGGGAACGCTCAATCTATCCGCTAATGGGTTGACCAACGTTGTTTTGCCCGATGACTTGAGGATATTGAAAACGCTCTATTTGCAGGGGAATCAGTTGACCAGCATTGTTTTTCCCTACAACTTGTCCAGTTTGGAATATCTCGATCTCTCTAGAAATCGGTTGGGAAGCATCACTTTGCCTGATGGCTTGGCGAGATTGAAATTTCTTCATCTATCATTTAGTGGGCTGACCAACGTTGTTTTGCCTGATGGCTTGGCAAGATTGGAATATCTCGATCTATCCTCTAATGGATTGACCAACCTTGTTTTGCCTGATGGCTTGGCGAGATTGAGAGTTCTCGATCTACGGGGGAATTCGTTGGCCGGCATCACTTTTCCTGAGGACTTGCCCAGTCTGGAATATCTCTATTTGGACGGGAATAACTTGACCAATGTTGTTTTGCCTGAGGAGTTTCCCAGTTTGGAATATCTCTATTTGAATGGGAATAACTTAACCAATGTTGTCTTTCCCGACAACTTGCCCAGTTTGGAACGGCTTTATCTGCAGGAGAATCAGTTGCGAAGCATTACTTTGCCTGATGGCTTGCCTAGTTTGGAATATCTCAATCTGGAGAGGAATCAGTTGCTCAGCATCATTTTGCCTGATGGCTTGAGAAGATTGAGTGCGCTCCATCTGCGGGGTAATCAGTTGGTCAGCGTCACTTTGCCCAACGACTTGTTCCGTTTGTACTGGCTCGATCTGTGGAATCATCCGTTGACCAGCGTCACTTTGCCCGGTGGATTGAGGAGCTTGAGAGTGCTCCATCTGCCTCCTTCATTGCGACGATTGCAATTGCCTTCTGGGATGCGCGATAGAGTGGGACGCATTGCCCTCAATGGAAGTTCGGCTAATAGCTTGTTGTCCCCTGATAATCTTTTCTTCCTTGAGTTTTATGAACTGCCTCTCTCGCTATCGATTACCCGCAAAGACGGTGGTTTGGAAATCTCTTGGAGCGGTGTTTTGCAAAAGTCCGCCGGCATTGAAGGCCCTTGGCAAAACGTCGATGAAACCAGTCCGTTGCGAGTTAGCCCTTCGCTTCCCGCAGAATTCTTCCGCGTGCGTGCGGAGTAATTGTTCACTTCCCATTAGCCGTTGGAGAATGGGGAAGGCGATGGAAAAGGAGAGAGGTGGTAATGCGACTGGGTTGGTCTCGCGAATCCACTTTCTTTTTCCGACGGCATTCTAAAATGTTTTCAATGTTTGGTTGCTTCCAGTTCGCTGTCGATCTTTGAGTGTGTTCCGTCATGGATAGAAGGCGAGAGAGGATTCGAAGATTGAAGATTTTTGCGTTTTTGGCGTTGGGCGTTCTGGTTTGCGGCTGGGTTGACGGCGCCGTGCGAATCAACGAAATCCGCATTGAACAGCCGGGCGCGGACGAGGATGAGTATTTTGAGTTGTTCTCCACGGTTGGCGGGGAGTCTTTGGATGATTTCACTTATTTGGTAATCGGCGACGGCGCGGGGAAGGGCGGAGTGATTGAGTCTGTGGTGGATTTGTCGGGGCGTTCTTTTGCTTCGGGTTCGCGGCATTTTTTGGTGGCGGAGGATACTTTTTCTCTTTTTGGGGCAAAGCCGGATTGGACGGCACCGTTGAATTTTGAGAATGCAGACAATGTGACGCATCTCTTGGTTCGAGGGTTTGCGGGATGGATCGGCCAGGATTTGGACGCCGATGATGACGGGATATTGGATGCGATTCCTTGGGATTTGGTGGTGGACGGTGTTTCTTTGACGGCTTCGCTGGATTTTGGCGATCCGATTTACGCGGCGTCGTTGGGATTGGAAAGCGTTGGTCCGAATGGAAACTTTGTGCCGGCTCACGTCTTTCGAGTCAACGATTCCGGAGGCTTTGCCATTGGGGATTTTTCGCCGATTGGCAAGACGGATACGCCGGGATTGCCCAATGACAGCGTGTTGCAGGTTGCGCTGGACAGAACGATTTTTGAGATTCAAGGGAATGGTCGAAGCAGTCCGCTGGTTGGATTCAAGGTAAGAACGACCGGAGTTGTGACCGGAGATTTTCAAAATGGCGATGAACTGCGGGGATTTTTTCTGCAAGATGCGGCTGGCGACGGCAACGACGCCACTTCTGACGGCATTTTTGTGTATGATCCGAATGGGGCGGAGGTTTCGGTTGGCGACAAGCTGCGAGTGACCGGGTGGGTGAAGGAGCATTACGGTTTCACGGAGATTTACGAAGTCTCGAAGATCGAGAAAATGGGGAGAGATTCCGTTCGTCCGACGGCGGTTCGTTTGCCGGAAGCGAAGGAGGGAGATTTGGAGCGGTTTGAAGGGATGTTGATTCAAATTGTTTCTCCGATGACGATTTGCCAAAACTATTTTCTGGGCCGCTACGGACAAATAACGCTTTCTTCTCCCGACGATTCCGGCAAGGCGGGACGGTTGTTTCAACCCACAAGCATTTTTCCTCCAGGCGCGAAGGCCGACGCGCTGGCGGCAGAGAATCAACGTCGGACTTTGATTTTGGATGACGGACGGGATGTCCGCGCTCTTGGCGACAACCCCGATCCCGTTCCTTACTTGGGCGTTGCGCCGGGAAGCTCGCTCCGCTGTGGAGACAAGGCGGGAAACTTGATCGGAGTTTTGGATTACGGACGAATCAACGCCGCTCGATGGAATCCTGATCGAGATTACCGCCTGCATCCAATCGTGCCGCCCGAATTCACTTTGGAAAATCCGCGTCCGTCAAGCGTGCCGGCAGTGGGCGGCAATCTGCGCGTGGTGAACTTCAATTTGTCGAATTATTTTACGACTATCGATGACGGCAATGCGGTTTGCGGGCCGAATGGAATACGTTGCCGCGGCGCTGATTCGACAAGCGAATGGCGCCGTCAAAGAGAAAAATCCTTGCGGCTATGTCCGCTCTGGACGCCCACATTCTCGGAGTCGTCGAAGTGGAGAACGATGGCAGGGCGACAATGCAAGACTTGGTAGATGGGTTGAACGAGGTTGGGAGCGGAAAGTACAGTTTCATCGACTCCGGAACCATCGGCACGGATGCCGTCAAAGTAGGGTTGATTTATCAACTGGAAATAGTGGAGCCGGAAGGCGACTTTATGATTTTGGACGACACGGTAGACAAGCGGTTTTTCACCGAACGGGGACGTCCTTCGCTTGCGCAGAGGTTTCGGCATCGCGCCACGGGGGATGCGCTTACCGTGGTTATGAATCATTTTCGATCTAAGGGAAGTCCTTGCGACGCCTTCGGCGACCCGGATGCCAACGACGGGCAGGGAAACTGCAATGGCGTTCGCAACAGCACGGCCGCGGCGCTGATGGATTGGGTGTCTGCCGAATTGATTGCCGGCGTTGACCCCGACGTGCTGATCTTCGGAGATTTGAATTCCTACGCCAAAGAGGATCCCATCCGAACCATTGAGGCTGGCGGATTCGTTAATCTGATTGAGCGCTTTGCGGGGAGCGCCGCTTACAACTACGTGTTTGACGGACGCGCTGGCTATTTGCATCACGCCTTGGCCAGCCGGACGCTGGCCGGCAAAGCGGTCGGACTGTCCGCATGGCACGTCAATGCCGACGAGCCCAAGGTTCGAGACTACAACCAAGAGTTTCAACCGGCCGGTTATTTTGAACCCGACGCCTTCCGTTCTTCCGACCACGATCCAATCGTGCTCGGGCTTCAAATGGGAGCGGACGCGCCAAAAATTGAATCGGCCCGTTGGGATGGATCGACGTTTCGCATTCAATTCGCGGGACTTTCTGGGCAAGCATACGCTGTTGAATTTGCCGATAATTTGACGAGTCCCGATTGGCGAATTCAGAGAGTCGTCGTTGCGGATGAGACGGGGCGCTTTGAATTTCTGGATTCCAATCCGACAAGCCCCGCCGGATTCTATCGAGCGCAGCCTTACTTTTCTTTTGCGCAATAAAGGGGGAGTCGCCACTATGGACTCGCCCTTTTGCCGGGCGGCGGCGGATTGAATAAAACTTATGAAACAGAATAGAGGAGCGCAGGCAACATTTGTGGTTGCGGTGTTTTTCTTCGCTTTTGCGGCGGTTGCGCAAGATGCCGCCGAGGAAATGGTCGAATTGGAAGAGTTTGTGGCCACGGGTTCCCTTCTGCCGAGCTCGGAAGCCGCCTACGAAGCCCGCTCCGTGCCGATTCAAGTGATCGAGCGAGAGGCCTTCGATGCGGCCGGCTTCGCCACTGCGGAAGAGTTTCTGCAAAAACTGCCCGTCAATAACGGCGGAGTGATCCCGATGCAAAATAATCAAACGGGATTTACGCCGGGGGCTTCCTCCGCTTCTCTGCGAGGGCTTGGCGCGGCCTCGACTTTGGTTTTAGTCAACGGCAAACGGCTGGCGCCGTGGCCGACCGGAGCGGGGGGAACGACCGCTTTCGTCGATCTGAACTCCATTCCCGCGGCCGCCATCCAGCGGATAGAAGTGCTCAAAGATGGCGCTTCCGCCACTTACGGCGCCGACGCAGTGGCCGGAGTGATCAACATCATCACCGACTCGGATTACGAAGGCGCAGAATGGACGACCCGCTACGGCAACGACTTTTCCGGTACGGACTCTTCTGAATTTTACAACAGCCTCGTCTACGGCATCGGCGGCAAACAAGGCAACTTGTCGGGCAGTATTTTTTATCTGAAGAAGAACTCGATATTTCACGCAGATCGAAAATTTTCCGCCACGCCGCCATTTCTCAGCTCCAACTCGATTCCGATGAACATGCAACTGTCTGCCGAAGCGGTGCGCGAAGCGCTCGGCATTGGCCCGACAGACCTCATCCCCGGTTTGGACGACGCCGGCGTTCCTTCCGATCAGAACCGTTTGATTATCGTCACTTCGGCTCCCACCAACCCGGACGGAACGCGCACTGCGGGCGCCAACGTCGAGAACAACGACGGCCGTCTGGCCGCCGAGCAATATACTTTTTTGGATGGCTTCGGAAGTCATTCGCGCTACAACTTCAACCGCCTGGCGCAGGCAACGCCGGATATTGAACGATTGGGAAGCTACGTTCAATTCAAGCGAAAACTCTCTGGGCGGCTTTCCGCTTACGGCGACGCCAACTACGTTGGAACCGAGGCTTTTAACACTTTGGCGCCCACCGCTACCGGCAACTTCCGCAACTTGGACGGAGTTAGCATCGTCATCCCGGCTCGCACATCCATTCCCATTAGCCTTGCCGCATCCAATGAAAAGGGGGAAGCGGCGCCGGGCTATGTTCGACAGATCGATCCGGCCATCGGCAAAGAATCCTTCCGTCTGCGCGAACTACCGCCCGGCGCTTACAATCCTTTCAATCCCTTCAATCAAGATATTGAAGGTTCGTCCAGAATTCGCTTGGAGGAATTCGGCATTCGGACCGAAGAAACCAACGCCGACGCCTATTACACCACTTGGGGAATTCAGGGCGAAGATGTGGAAGTGGGCAACTCTGCTTGGGATTTTGACGTCGGCTTTCGGATCAGCCGCGTGGAAGAACTTTCCTTGTTGCGCCGTGTTTCCATCAGCCGCCTAAACCGCTTGATGAACGCGGCGGACCCTTGGTTGGATCCGTCCGGCAATGAGTTTCTCGACGCTACGAACCCTTACAATCCTTTTGGCGCTTCTCAATTCGACGGCTACTGGAACGAAAACAATCGCGCGCTGGCCGGCCATGCGACGACGGTTCTCAAAAACTCCGCCAAATCCGAAGTCTTGTTCGGTTACGCCAATGTTTCTTCCAGCGATTTATATGAATTGCCCGGCGGCGATCTTGGCTTGGCTTTGGGCTACGATTGGCGGCGGGAAAGCATTCGTCAGTCCCCGGACGTTCTTTTTGCAACTGGAGACATTGCGGGAGAATCCACTCGAACGGCAACTAACGCCGGCCGTTCCATCCAAGCCTTTTTCTTCGAGACTTTTGTGCCGATTTTAGGGCCGGAAATGAACCTCGGCGTCTATTCTTGGGACCTCAATCTCTCCGTCCGTTTTGAGGATTTCATCACCAGCGAACGTTCCACCTTCGTGCCGAAAATCAGCTCTCGCCTCGCCTTCAACCGGCAGATTGCTTTGCGCGGAAGCTGGGGCGAAGGATTTCGGGAGCCGTCTCTTTTTGAACTCTTTGCCGGCAAAACGGCCGGTTTGGCCGCCATTTCCAACCCGTTTAATCCAGACGACAACAATCCGGAAATCGACATCACCACGGCGGGCAACCCGAATCTCGAAGCCGAAGATTCCGAAAGCTACAACTTGGGAATTGTTTACTCGCCTCAGTTTCTCCAAGGTTTCACCGCCAGCTTGGACTATTGGCAGATCGAACGGAGGGGATCGGTCGCCAACAATCCGCAGGATACGGTCGACAGAATATTTAGCGGCGGCCCTGTTTTCCCCGGCGAATCCGTTCAACGAGACGCTCAAAACAATCTTCTATTAGTTGAAACAGTTTTTCAAAACTCCGGTTTCAGTCGGTTTCGAGGAATAGACATTGCCGCCGGCTACGTTCTGCCAACCGACCGCTTTGGAATTTTCCAATGGGACTTCAACCTCACTTGGCTGTTGGAAGCGCTTCGGCAGGATAATCCGAACCGTCCCGTCTTTGATTACGTCGGGTTTGGAACGGCTACCAACTTTGAACTGCGCAACTCGCTGGGCGAAGTCAAAGAAAGCGACTTGGCCATCGGTTCCCAAGGTGGAAAACCTCTAGTCATCGCCAACGTGGGAAGCAATTCGGATGGCTATCTGGAATACAAATTTACCGCCTCTTTTGGTTGGACTTACAAAAACTTAGATATGCATCTTTTGGGTCGCTACACTTCTGGTTTTGCCGACGTGAATTCAGACTTTCAGTTGACCGAAGTGAACGACCGCCTGCTTTGGGATGCGCAGGCTTCTTACAATATCTTTGCCGACCAATCCGGTTGGTTTGCCAACACCGCCCTTACCATCGGCATAGAAAACTTGTTCGACACTGATCCGCCCGCCGTCTTTGCGGATTATCAAAATGGCTACGGTTATCCCGGCTTTCTTTACGAACCGGATGGCCGCCGCTACTATCTGAGTTTCAAAAAGACTTTTTGACATCTGCGGATTGCGCTGTTTATGCGTCGGTGGATTGCGTTTGCCAATAACCAGTAGAGGCGAAACTAAACAAATACAAATGGGAATGAAGAACCGATGGGAAAAGAAACGATAGGAAAAAGCGGCGGCCAATTCTCCGCACGGTTGTCGCCCCAGCTTCCTTTTCTCTGCATGGTGGGATTGGGTTTTCTGCTCGCTTTTTTGACGGCGCCGTATCCGCAGATTGCGATGTGGGTGGGGTTTCTCTTTGCCGCTTATTCCGCTGTCGCCAACGACAGCATCCAAACGCTGGGAACTTTTATCGCTTCCAACCGGGATGCGCCTTGGTGGTTATGCTGGATTTTTGCCGCAAGCATTTTAGCGGCCACCATTGCTTATAGTTGGTTTCACTATGGCGGAGACGTCAGTCATGGAAGACTCGCTTCCAAAGGTTTTGAAACAGCGCCAACGGAGTTTGAGTTTCTGCAACTGGCGGCGCCGGTGTTTCTGCTGATTCTGACTCGGTTGCGAATTCCAGTGTCCACCACCTTTTTGCTGCTCAGTTGTTTTGCCGCTTCGGGCAGCGGCATTCTGAGCGTTACCAAGAAAAGCCTAATCGGTTACGGCATTGCGTTTGTTTGTTCGATTTTGTTGTGGAGAACTTTGGGGCGGTTTATGCAGCGAAAGTTCACTGGCAAGGCGCATCCCGCTTGGCGCGTTTTTCAATGGGCAACCACCGGCTGTCTTTGGTCGGTTTGGCTGATGCAGGATGCGGCGAACATTGCCGTCTTTTTGCCGCGCTCGCTTTCTTGGATTGAGGCGACGGTCTTTGTCGGCGTCATCGTTTGCGGCTTGGGCTTGCTGTTTAAGATGGGCGGGGAAAGCATTCAAAAGGTCGTGGATGAGAAATCCAACGTCGTCGACGTGCGTCCGGCCACGATGATTGACTTGCTTTATGCGATTATTCTTTATGTATTCAAAATTTCTAGCAATGTGCCGATGAGCACCACTTGGGTGTTTGTGGGCTTGCTGGCGGGGCGGGAATTGGGAATGGCTCTGACTCGTTCCGGCGAGGGAAGAGGCCTGAGGCATGCCTACAAACTCATGTTTAAAGATTTGCGGAATGTGACCATCGGCTTTGTGATTTCCCTAATCTTAGCCGCCGCCATTAATCCCAAAGTGCGCGAAAGCTTGTTCGGCATCGGTTAGAGACTCGATGAGTCTGTTCGACTGGAAATAGAAACAATCCTTTCCATCGCTAAACGCTACTCCGCACGCACGCGGAAAAATTCTGCGGGAATCGAAGAAATCAAAAGCCGCCTGCGGAAGTGAAGCTAAGGCTTCAGTCGGAAAAACTTGGGACTAGAAAACCCAAAGAAGCTGTGCAATGTGCCTTCTCTCTTGGTAGCTATGGATTTCCAAGGGCCGTTTATAGTTGGAGCGGACTGCAACCTGCCGTTTTTCCAAACAATTTCTGCGCTGTCTTCTCCGCGCCTTATTGTGATAAACGGCTTTCCATAAACCTCAAATTCATCAAAAATAGGAGGAGATACCTTAAATCTGAAAACACCATCGCTGTCAGGGCTTTTATTCTTTATCCAATCCTTCGCGGCAGGGATGCTCAGTATTTTTTCAGACACCACGTCTTTCAACCTAAAACGCTCCATCTCATAATGCACAGCCAATTGCCGAAGCCCATATCCGTTTGGTGGTTCTATGGATCTGGCTGCCTCAACCACCAACATAAAAGTGGGGGCGCGAACGACATTTTTCGCCAAATCTTTGGGGAGTTCTAGTCGTCCTAAGTTATTTTGGGCAAGATTCAAAAGGTCCAAATTGATCATTCCACTTGGCAATTTAAAGCTGCTGTCCAAACCACATGATACGAGGAACAACTGCCGTAAATTGCTCATTCCGCTAGGCAATTTAAATCTGCTGTTGTGAACGGAGCTACAATTCAAATACTCCAAATTGCTCATTTTGCTTGGCAAAGTTAGGCGCATCCCTTTATTTAAAGAGACATCCAACTCTCTCAAATTAACCATATCACTTGGGATTATTAGGTTTCTCAAATTAGTGTAGTGAATACGTAAAGTGCGCAAATTCCTCAATCCTTCAGGGACAGTTGGACTTTCCAAAAATCTTTTCGTAAAAAAACAATTGTAAAGTTCCAAGTGCTCCAAATTCCTCATTCCGTCCCAGTAAGACCAGCTTGGTGTGAGTAAAGAACGGCGTCTGCTAAGATTCTCGTTCAAAATGCGGCCAATGCTCAAACTGCGCAAATTGGGCGCGATTGGGAAACCTAGCGATAAATCTCCCCGATTTAAAGAGATAACCAACTTTCTCAAATTAACCATATCACTTGGCAAAGATAGGCTTTTGAGACGATTGTCGTAAAAACGTAAAGTGCGCAAATTCGTCAATCCTTTAGGGAAAGTTATTCTAGACAGATCGGTAAATTCCAAATCCTCTACATCATCCCTTACTCTAACAGACCCATTGTCAGTCTTAATCGTTGCTGCGTTTACTTGGAGGCCGGCAACAGCGGCCGCCGCCGCCAATAAGGATAGGATTCTCTTCATGTCCTCTTTCTAATTTTCTTTTTCCGCCCGATTATTCAAATGGAAAATCTTTATTTATTGTTTTACGGCAACAAATTAGGGTCAGTGCTTTTGTAAGGTTGATCGCTTTCCGATTTCTCCAGCAATGGAATTCTGCTGTGCCTATCTTCCGCTTTCCCTTTGCAATCTATTTTTTGAATCCCATTTAAAGCAGATTCGAACGATTTAATGAGTTCGTCTACTTCGTCACAACCTCGCTTTTGAGCCACAAGCGCCCATATGTAAGGCAGTTCCAAGCTTTCAGGATCTTCAGGTTCGTATTTCTTGCACACATGGAACGAATAGTCTCCGTAATATTCGCTGTCGTGACTGTAAGACACACCAGATTTACCCATTTTAGCAATCAAGACCATAGCATCAACAAGGCCACCCCAAGCGGCGCTTGTGCAATAAATCCATGCCGTTTTAATTTTATGTTCGTCTCTCCGAAAAACCCCCTCGTGAACCAACCTTCCAAAATGGAATAGCGCTCTTACCCCTCTTTTGCTAGGTTCTTTCTTTCCCCGCTCAATCGCCGCCCCAAGAAATTCCGATGCTCTCGCAATTCGATAGCCCGCATCGTATCCCTTAAATGCTTTGCCGTCAAGACACAACAATGCAAAATCGCACAGTTCGCCGACGTCTTCTTTATTCCAATCGACTTTTCCCTGCCTCCATGCGTCTTCCAGTTCTTTAATTCTCTGTTCAGTCATAATCTTAATTTTCTGCTTTCTCTTTCCCGCTCGTCGTTCAATCAGGGCAATTTTAATCATCCGCCATCGCCGAGATTGCGCCGGCTATCGGCATGAATCCAGCCCAAAAGGCCTTCCCATTACCGCGGAATATTTTCCTATTGCCAACCATTTTTTCTTCAATCAATGACGGTCTCAAAACCAAACGTCTCCATTTCTAGCATTCGAAAGGGAAAAATCAAGCTCAAAATCGAGAAAAAAGAAAACTTTGAGAAGAGAAGGGCGTCCAAAACGGATTTGATGGGCGGGCAAAAGCTCTTGATTTGGCGCGGTTTGCCGGCTGGCGAATTTTCTGGTTTTTGGGGATTGGGGCGGTTTCATAAGCGGTCTGAGACGGCTTAGTATCGGCTTAGTAACGGCTTCGTCTCGGTTTTGCCTATGGGAAAGGAATTTCGCGCGTCTCTTTTTTCAAGCGCCGCCGTTCATGGGAACGCAAGCGAATCCAATGCAAAAAAATGCCGCTGAATTGAAACAGAATCGCTTCCGCTCTAGTCTTTGTTTGGTAGCGGATGGCTAGCGCGCCAAAGAATCGGCGCGCAGGCAAGGGGAGGGAGAGGAAGGCAAGCGAATGGTGTTTTGTTGTTTTGGCCTTGAACTAAAAGTAAAATTTCGAAGATGGAAGTGCGCAGAGCCGAAACCCGCCCCGAATGGACGAAGAGGAAATAAAGGCGACTCTGGCGCAAGTTCGAGCGGGCGATGAAGGCGCCGCTGCGGCGTTGTTGGAATATATGAATCCTTTGGTGATGCAAATTGTTTGGAGGCGATGTCCGGCGGGAATGGCGGAAGAGGATATGGCACAGGAGATTTTTATTCGGGTTTTCAAAAACTTGAATCAATTCCGCGGCAAAGTTCCTTTCAAGCATTGGGTGTCGCGCATTGCGGTGAACACTTGCATTACGCATTTGGCCAAAGCAAAGAAGAGGCGGTTTGAACTGCGCAAAGCCGATTTGTCAGAAGAGCAAGAAGCCATTTTGGATCTGGCGACGGCGGATGAACGCGCTGAAGCGCCGGATCAAAAGACGGCCTCGCTGGAATTGCTGGAACGGCTGTTGTCGCATTTGGAACCTAAAGATCGCTTGGTCATTGAACTCAAAGAGCTGGAACAAAAATCGGTCAAAGAAATCAGTCAAATCACCGGATGGTCGGAAGTGAACGTGCGCGTGCGCGCCATGAGAGCAAAGGCAAAATTGAGAAACTATTGGCAGGAACTGCTAAAATCCGAAAAACAATGAAAAAATACGATGACGCATTGGAAAGAGTTCTCGCTTGGGCGGGGGAAGCGCGAGGCGTTCGGACTCACTTTGATCTGCCGCCCGATTTGCGGGCAAGTACGCTTCGCCTTTGGAAGCGCGGCGCCGAAGACAACAGAGAAGACAGCTTGTTGCGATTTCTCAAATGGGCGGTTGCCGGGTCAGTTGCCGTGATGGTGATTAGCATTCTCTTCAACTTTCATGTGTTTCAAGCCGCAGAAGCGGCGACTATGGACGGATCGCCGCAGAAAGTGTTTCAAGCGCAAACCTCGGTCACTTTTTACGTTCCATAATGCAAACTGGGATTGGAAAAATCATCGGACTCATCTTGGGCGTTTTTCTTGCCGGCGCAGTTGCCGGAGGCTTTGCCGGCGCTCGATGGCAACAAAGCAAAACAAAACCGCCGGCGACAGAAGGCGAGAAACCAAAGTCCCGCGAAGACGAAATCATATGTTGGATGCGCGAGTTTCTCCAACTGAACGCTGAACAAGAGGAAAACATTCGTCCCTTAGTGCGCCAAGCCATCCAAGAATACCAAGTCTTGCAGAAGGAACAGCAACAGCGCATCTACGACTTGATTGACCGCTCGGACCGCAAAATTGCCGTGCACCTCACCAAAGAACAGGCGGAGAAACTTTTTGCCTTCAACCGGGACAGACGAGAGAAATAGTCTGTCTTTCTTCATAACTTTTTCCAATGAAGAATTGAGTTTTTTCCGCAAAATGTTTTTATAGACGGGCTTTGTTGGCGGAGTGGAAAACCTGCAATGAAAACTTATTTCCGTTGGCTTTGGATGGAATCAAGGCGATAAAATTTGAAATGAAAAGAGCAATTTTATTTTTGTTGGCAACTGCCATGCTGTTGGAGGAACAAGCGAATGCCGAATCTTTGGGGCGCGCTGAAATCGGGCTTGGCGACGCAATGGCGGATTTTTCCCTTTACGATACCAAGCGGCGATTGCGCTCGTACAAAGACTATGAAAACGCCAAAGCGCTGGTTCTAGTTTTCGTTTCCACGGAGTGTCCCTTGGCGAATTTATATCTGCCGACTTTGAAGGCGTTGCATCAGGCTTATGAAGTCCGGGGAATTCAATTTCTTCTGATCAACTCGGATGCGGGGGATTCGTTTAATCGCGTTGCCGGACACGCTTGGGAAAACGAAATCCCCTTTCCCGTTCTCAAAGACTTTGACCAAAGCATTGCCGCCTCATTAGGAGCCAAAAGAACACCTGAAGCTTTTGTGTTGGATTCCGGCCGAGCGCTTCGCTATCGGGGAAGAATTGACGATCAATACACCGTGACGCATCGACGTCTTGCGCCCGCACGCGAAGAACTCAAAAACGCGCTGGACAATCTTTTGGCCGGCGAGCCAATAGAAGAACCGGAGACAACTGCCAGCGGATGCCTCATCGACTACTCCGGCAATCCTTACGCCAATACCGCCTTGAACTATGCTGAGCACATTGCCCCGATCGTGGATTCTCGTTGCTTGGAGTGCCATCAAAAAGGCCGCGTAGGGCAAATTTCCTTTTCCAACTACCGCCAATTGAAACGCTTTTCAAAGACCATTCGAGAAGTTGTAATGGAGGAAAGAATGCCGCCGTGGCACGCAGATCCTCATTACGGCCAGTTTGCCAACAATCGCTCTCTTTCCAGCAAAGATCGTCTGCAACTCTTGGCTTGGATCGACCAAGGGTGTCGGGAAGGCGAACCACGAACTGCCCCGGCGGAAAAGAAGAAAGCCGAGCCCGCGCAATGGGTAATTGGTGAGCCGGATCTTGTTCTTTCCATGCCAATGGAGCAGCAAGTGCCGGCATCGGGCGTTGTCGAGTATCAGTATTTCACCGTGGATCTCGGCTTTGACGAGGAGGTTTGGGTTCAAGCGGCGGAAGCCCAACCCGGAAATCCCGAAGTGGTTCACCACATCATTGCCTACATCCTTTCTCCCGGAAAAGAAATCTTTGCTCGCGACGGCGAAACGGCGATTTTAGTGGGATGGGCTCCCGGCGACATGCCGTCCATTCATCCTCCGGGAACGGCTCGCCGCATTCCGGCAGGCGCCAAACTCCGACTGGAACTCCATTATACGCCCAACGGACGCGAAGCCGTTGACCGCTCCCGCATTGGCATTCGCTTCGCCAAGTCTCCCCCAAAAAGAGAAGTGCGCACCAACATCATGTGGCAACGGCAACTGCTCGTGCCAAGCGAAACAAGTTGGCACGCCGAAACGGCGACTTATCAATTTCAAGACGACGCCCGAATTCTTTCCCTGATGCCTCACATGCATCTTCGCGGCGTAGCGGCCAAATACCTGCTCGTCCAACCGGACGGAAGTGAGGAAATCCTGCTTTCGGTGCCTTATTACGATTTCAACTGGCAAAGTGTCTATCGGTTTCAAAAACCAATTGCTGTCGCCAAAGGCGCGAAACTAACCATGACCGGTGTGTGGGACAATTCCGCCGACAATCCCAACAATCCCAACCCTCTTCGAGAAGTGCCTTGGGGACAACAAACTTGGGACGAGATGCTAAACGGCTGGATGAATTTTGTGTACGAAAAGCCAAACCCTCCGCGCGAACTGACTGCCGAAACCCATCTCCAACAAAGCGAAGAAGGATCTAGTAACAATAAAAGTGTTTTGCTTGGACGACAACCATAAAGACGCCGCCGTGGATTTGTCGGTTGGAAAAAGAAAGAACTTTTGAAAACAAACAGATGACTAGAAATATAATTCAAAACAACGGGAAGGTCATTCTAGCCGGATTAGCAATGTTCGCCAACGCAATCCCAACCTCAGCGCAAGAAAAACTTGAGATTCAAATCACAAAAGATGGCGTTCCTCAAACCATTGAAGTGGATCGAGATATTGAGGAATTGGATTTTGCAGGATCAGGTCTAACAAGCATTATCTTGCCTGAAGGATTGACAAGTTTGAAGGATCTAAATCTTTCCGGCAACGAGTTGACGAGTTTCACTTTGCCTAATGGATTGACGAATTTGGAATATTTGGATCTTAGATTCACCCGGTTGACAAGTCTCATTTTGCCCGATGGATTGACGAATTTGAAGGAGCTGTGGCTTTTCAACCGTTTGACGAGTCTCACCTTGCCTGAAGGACTAACGAATCTGGAGTATCTGAATCTTGGCAACCGTTTGACGAGTCTCACCTTGCCTGAAGGACTAACGAATTTGGAGGAGCTGGATCTTAGCTACAACCGTTTGACGAGTCTCACTTTGCCAAAAGGTTTGACGAATTTGAAATATCTGGATCTTCGCTACAACCAGTTGACGAATCTCTTTTTGTCTCCAGATACAGCGAGTCGTCACAAGCGTTTGGAATTATTTATTGAGGATAATCCGTGGATGAGGATAAGACAACCTGTTGGAATGGATATCGAATTCTTTGTAGGTCCTGATCATTATGGTATTTCTGATTATGACTTACCAGCGTCTCCAAAAATATCCCAAGTAGGCAACGGTTGGGAAATCTCTTGGGACGACGGGGTGTTGCAATCAGCTGTCGACGTCGACGGCCCTTGGCAAGACGTCCATCTACCAAGCCCGGTAAAACTGCGATGGCTTTTGATTTCTTCAATTCCCGCAGAATTCTTCCGCGTGCGTGCGGAGTGATTGAAAAATCTTTGTCCGTTTGGCAAGACCGGCGGTGAAATGCAGGTTGTATTAGGGATTGTCGACACTAAATGGCAGGCGGTTTGATCGGAATCTGTGGAGTTTCCGGATATTTCCTGACACACGGCGGGCAATTCCGCGACGTTACGGTTTGGGCGGCGTCGAGTCCGCCCCCGTTCCCAAAACCTTCCGTCGCCATGGTTTTCGAATCTATGGACGTTACATAGATTCGACCGTGAGAGAGAAGAAAAAGCGGACGCAGACTCCAAAAAAAAGGCAAAAAAAAAATTGCCGTCCAAGCCTCGCCAACCGCAAAAAGCGTGAAAAACAAAGGAAAAATGCGATTCTTTGCCTTTGAGAAAAATCTTAAAAAGGGTTGCGCGCGCCCGGGCGCGTAGCATTCCCTTTGAGGCGGGCGTTCTTGTGATGGGCGTCGGCAAAACAAACAATAGCTAAAATTATGAAGTCCATAAAAATAACATTGAAAACCTGCAAGACGGCTCTCGGCTTTGCCGTGATCGCGGTCGCTTTGGTAGGGCTGGCGCCGCCTACAGCGCAAGCGCAGGTGCCAACCCACGATGTTTACGACATCGACACCGCTTATTTGTACGAATATGTCGGCGGACAATGGTACGAGACGTTAACCGAAGTTAACCGAGTCAATTTTCCGCGCAGTCGTCCCAGCGCGCCAAAAGGAACGGCTTCTTACCGTTCTGCGCTCCCGATGCAGGACTGTCCTTCTTCGGGACTCCGCGCAGGCGCGTTGGAAGTGCGGAGTACCGTTTGGTATGTTGGACTCCCTTTTCTCAATCGGGAAAACTATATTGAGCATTGCAGAGATGGGCAACGCCATAGGAACGATTATCTTGAGAAGATACCACGGGAAGACCAACAACCCGCGGAGTATTTGGGCAGCAAAGCGATGGTCGTCGGCCGGATGGAGCAGACTTTTTCAAAAGTTAGACGCGTCAAAGAGCATCGGACGCGCTTGAAAATTAAGGCTACCCACACTTCTGGAACGAAGAATTTCACTCTCACCGTCAAATATCGAGTCGAGGGAAGCACTGAGGTCACCACGGTGCAAAGCAGCGTTGTTTTGAGGCCGAACATGATGACGACAATGACGTTGTCTGTTCCCGGCGGCGGTTCATGGGCGACGAGTTGACAGCATCACTTTTCACGAGAATCGTCCGCCGGATCCACCGCCGGCCATCGTGCCGGTTCCCGTGCCAGTTCCTTCTCCTCGCCGGTAATCCATTTCAACAAAACAACAGAAAGAAAGGTATTCGATATGAAAAAACATTTTTTGCTTCCATGACATTGTTTGCGGTCGTGTTGGCGTACATTGCCCTGCGCCCGCCAGTGGACACAACGGAAACGGCCAAGCTCGCCGTTGCCAAAACGGAGTCCGAGAAAAGCCAAACAGCCAAGCCAAAGGAATCGGCGGCGGCTTTTCGCAATTCTCGATATGCCAGCGCGGAAGATTGGGCGAAGGTGAACGCCATCGCCGCCCGATACGCTCCAGAATTGAAAGTGTTGGAGGCGAAGCGCAATCGCATTTTGGAAGACCCAAACGCAACGAAGGCTTGCTATGGGCCATACGGCGTTCCGGACTCGGAGGCCATAGCCGCGCATCTCAAGCGGGACTTGGCGAACAAAGCGATTCGAGACAAGGAACGGGAGCTGTGGGCGGAACTCTCGCCGCATCTTTCTCCTTACGAGTTGCGGGAGTACAAGCTGAAACATTCGCAGACGGCGCGGGATTTGCGGGAGGAGTCGGCTTGGTTTGAACCCAGCAAGGCTGATTTTCTGGCTTTGTACACTTATCGGGAGAAAAGGGACGATGTCTTGGATTCTCAATTTGGCGGCAGCATTCAGCGCCAACAGGAATTGATTTCGTCTGTGCATAATAGGTGGAAAGAGATGCACGAGAAGCTGATCGCTTCCGGTAAAAATTGGAAACAGAGACTGCCTGAGGAAGACAAGTTTTGGCGAAAGGAAGTCGAGTATATGGACTATTCGCTGGCACTCGGTCGCGACCAGCAAACTTTGCGGGAGATGATGGGATCGGATCGTGTGGCTAAGTACTTTGCCGGCCCGAATGCGGCCGTAGAGAAGCCTTATTTTGAAGGCGCGAAACAAGCGGACGAGTTGTTTTCAAGAGGGCAAATCACTGGCGACGAGTGGGATGCACGGCATCAGAGGCTGGATGAAGAGTACAATGCGGCGTTGGAGAACGGAAGGGAGGCCGGCGATGAGTAACGAGAATTACGAATTGTTGAGCGATCAGCTGGCTGAATTTCGTAAAGATGTGGACGATAGGCTGAACGCCATGAACGAAAAAATGGTGATCGTCGCCATGGTTTTCGAATCTATGGAAGTTCCATAGATTCGACCGTGAGAGAGGAAAAAGCGGATGCAGACTCCCCAAGAAAAATGCAAAATATTCTGCCAGCCAAGCCTCGAAAACCGCAAAAAGCGTGAAAAACAAAGGAAAAATGCGATTCCGTGCATCGAATTTTTGAATTCGGGCTTGCAATTTCGATAAACCATGCGATCTTGAGAGGTGTTTTCGGCTTTTGCCGGAATTGATTGACGCTAGAAAGGCATGGTTATGTACTACAACAAAGAAAAACTTGCGCAAAAATGGGCGACTCTCGGCGTTGCCGTGGTCGCTGTAGCAGTGCTTTTGGCGCGAACCGTCAAAGGCATCGTTTCCTTCGTTCCCAACCTTCTTCCCACCCAGACGCCAAAGGAGGGCGTCCGCGGCGTCCAAGCCTCCGCTTTCTTCCAACCGGCGGCCGCCGTTGCCGTTGGAATCGGTTTGCTTGCTTCTCCGTTTCTGGTTCAATCTGATGATGAAAAGAAAACCAACAAAGCACCCGAAGTGGGTTGCATTTGGGTTGAGAATCACGGTTCCATCGGATTCGATGTGGAATTCGACGTCTCCGCTCCTTCGGATGTGGATCTGGAGGATACGATACATACCTTTAGGTTGAATCTGGATGGGTATGTTGATCTCATTGACAGAGAATGGGCACCCAGTGCTACTCTTGAATCGGAGGCGCCGAATCAGGGTTGGTTGGAGATTCCGGGCTATGATGGCGGGCCGCCGCTTCCTTATCCGGGCTATTCGCATTCCTTTGATTACGCTATTTATGGGGAACAACAGGCTTTTGTACCGTTGGCTCCTTCCTCTTTTAGACCAGTGTTAGTTGCGATTTCCCAAGTTAGCATTTCGCTTTACGTTATTTTGAATAGCAACGGATCGCTTCACTCGATGCATGCTTGGGCTTCGGACAGCGACGGTGATGGTTATGAAGTTCCTGTTTATTACTCCCCTGGCGGATCGGAGAATTTTCGAACATTTGAAGATTAGGGGGCAAGCGTGAAGATTAGCAGGCAAGCGTTTACGTTGGTGGAATTGCTGGTCGTCATTGCCATTCTTGGCATTTTGGCGTCTTTGCTCCTGCCTGCTTTGGGCAGGGCAAAGGCGTCGGCTCACAAAGCGGTTTGTATTAGCAACCAGCGGCAAATTGGGATTGCTCGGCAACTGTATGCTAATGATCATGACGGCTTTTTGGTGCCGCATTACGTGTCTATGTCGGGATTTTGGGTTCCGTGGTTTTATCCTCTTTGCTCTCGGTATTTGGGGAAGGATGTGGATCTGTTTGAATGTCCTTCGGAGAGGCGGATTCCTCGCTTAGTGGCTATGGGCAAGGTTTGGCCCGGTCTTTGGGGTTGGGGTTATCGGCAAAATGTTTCTGGAATAGGATGGGGACGTAGTTGGGGAATCTGTGGCTCTGGGAATATGGAGAGTCCTATTTTACTTCGGGAGTCTGCGGTGGTTTCGCCTTCACGGATGATTGCGCAGGCCGATGGCTCTGCTTTTGGCATGTATAATGCTTCTACCCGAAAGCCTGGTACTCCGCCAACTGGCGAGCGTTCGTTGAAATTTCAATTTTCCCCTGATATTGGTTTACGGGTTGAGCCTTGGCGGCATGCTCTAACCGTGGCTCGTCGTCACTCTGGGCAAGCGAACATTTTGTTTGCGGATGGGCATGTTGGATCGGAGACGTTGCGGCAAATGCTTTTTCCATCGGTGGAGAATTGGACACGGTTTAATTATGACAATCGGCAACATTGGCGGGATGGAGAAATGCCTTCTGCTTCCGGTTGGCAACCACGTACGCCCTGGGATGAGTTGGTGGAATTTTAATATTGACGGAATTGATTTGGTTGAAAAGAGTTGAAAACGAAACCGAGAATTCAAAAATGGAGTCCGAAGATGAGCGATTCAGAAATTAAAACGCTGGAAGGATTGAGAGTGCTTATCATCGAGCGGTGTAATCGGCTTGATAAGGATATTGGTGGTGTCAAAGTTCGATTGGGTAAAATAGAGACAAAACTTCACGTCACAGGAAACGGTAGCCCGGACATTAGCACTCGTCTGGATCGTTTGGAAAAGGCGCAGGAAGCCTCAAAGGAAAGCAAAAAGGACCGGACCGTTTGGAAAATTGCGATGGCATCTGCGGCAGCTGCTTTGCTTGGTTCTCTCTTGAGTCCTTTATTCACATGGTGGTTGAACAATTAATGAGAGCCAAACTCTTCCTTTTCGCAAGCCGTCGGGCGGAATGCTCGGCGGCTGTTTGTTTAGAATTTATGCAGTTAACGAAAGAACAATATGAAAGGATCGATCCCTATTTACCGGTGCCAAGAGGAAATGTCCGAATCTCTAACTGGCAAATGCTCAACGCCTTGCTTTACATGGCGGAGAATGGCTGCAAGTGGCGGGGCTTGCCGGCGCATTTTGGCCAGTGGTCGACCATTCATCAGCGGATGCTCCGCTGGTCGAAGAGCGGAGTTCTGGCAAGAGTGTTTGAGGCTTTGAAAGAGCAGAGGAATGTTCCGCCAGAGGCGCTGTCTCTGGACAGCACCAGTATCAAGGTTCATCCTGATGGAACGGGCGCGCTAAAAAAAACGGGCCGCAGTCCATCGGAAGATCCAGCGGAGGTTGGAATACCAAGATTCATATGGTTGCTGCCAGTGATCGCCAAGCAGTGAAGTTCGCTTTGTCGCCCGGCCAAGCGCACGACGCGCCGGAGGGGAGGAAGTTGTTGCGCCAGATGGGAAGGCAGACGGCCAACGTGCCGTTGCTAATGGATCGGGCGTATGAAGGCGAGGCGAACCGCCGGCAAGCAGTGGAAATGGGAATGGAACCGGTAGTGCCGCCGAAGAAAAGCCGTATTAATCCTTGGCCATACGACCGAGAGCTGTATAAAAAGCGCAACGAAGTGGAGAGATTGTTTCGGCGTTTGAAAGGCTATCGTCGAGTCTTCTCTAGATTCGACAAACTCGATGTGATCTTTATGGGATTCATCGCCTTCGCTCTCATCTGCGAAATGCTCCGTTAGTGTCGACACGCCTTACTTAATAAACGAATGCCGTTAACGGCAAAGATTTAGAAAATAGAGTGAATTATGACTGAACAACAAATTGAAGAACAAATGAACAACAAGAATCCAATTTCCGCTGGGGGAAAAGTTGAGGAAACATGTAACCAGCAGAACACAGCAGCCTGTTTTTGAAAGGCAAAATCGAAGGAAATTTCGCTTTCCATTGGCCAGTTGGCGGTGCATGGTTTGTGGCTTTGGGTAATGAAAAAAAGACAAAGGAAAATCGCGGTGCGGAAAATGACGCTTGCTTGCTTGGTTTTGTGTTTGGCGGGATGCGGCGGCGAGACGGCGTCAAAATCGGATTCTCAAACAACAGACAAAGAGGGCAACCCGTTGACGGCGCCGGTTGACTATCTTGGCGCTGTGAATCAGGCGAAAAAATCGGCCAACAAAAAGCTAAGCTTGGTCGGACTGCAAAAGGCAATTCAGCAGTTTCAAGCGAGCGAGGGGCGTCTGCCGCGCAATCTGCAGGAAGTGGTGTCTTCCGGTCACATCGCCCGATTGCCGGAGATTCCCAAAGAATCTCGACTGGTTTATGATCCGCGAACGAGCATTGTCTCGCTGTCGCCGAATCCATGAATCTGTTGGCGGAAAATTTTGCGGCCAAGATCGCGCGCGGGAGAGTTGGTCAAGGATTCCGTTAGCTCCACTATGATGCGCGAGCAGATTGTCATCCTGGATTTTGGTTCGCAGTACACGCAGGTAATCGCCCGCCGCATCCGCGAGTGTTCAGTTTACTCGACGATTTTGCGATATGACGCGCCGGCTGAAGAAATTCTGCAATTGGCGCCGAAGGGGATTATTCTTTCGGGCGGACCGTCAAGTGTCTACGCCGAAAGCTCTCCCAAACCCGACCGGAAAATTTTGCGCTGGGAAACGCCGTTGTTGGGAATTTGCTACGGGTTGCAACTCTTGGCGCATTTTGGCGGCGGGGAAGTGGGACGCGGTTTGAAACGGGAATTCGGCAGGGGAACTTTGCGGGTTCGGAAGCCTTCGCCTCTGTTTCACGGTTTGCCCGAATCTTTGCGAGTCTGGAATTCTCACGGCGACAAGTTGACCAAGATGCCGCAAGGATTTGAGGCGGTCGCGGTCACGGAAAATTCCGATTTTGCGGTCATTCAGGATTTGCGTCGGAAGCGATTCGGCTTGCAGTTTCATCCGGAAGTGTCTCATACCCCAAAGGGAAGAAAGGTGATCGAGAACTTTGTGCATCGGGTCTGCGGTTGTGGACGGGGTTGGACGATGCGCCGTTATGTTCAGCAGGCGGTCGAAGAAATTCGCCATCAAGTTGGAGAAGAAAACGTGATTCTAGGACTCAGCGGCGGAGTGGATTCGAGCGTGGCGGCGGCCTTGATTCATCACGCCATTGGGAAACGGCTCGCCTGCATCTTCGTCAACAACGGATTGTTGCGGGAGCGAGAAGTTCAATCTGTGCGCGACCTTTTTGGCCGTAGTTTCGACATGCGTTTGCAGTATGAAAATGCTGCTGCGGAGTTTCTGGAGAAACTCAAAGGAGTCACGCATCCCGAACAGAAGCGGAAAATTATTGGTGGGACGTTTATCAAAGTGTTTCAAGCGGCGGCTCAACGCTTGGGAAAAGCCAGATTTCTGGCGCAGGGAACGTTGTATCCCGACGTGATTGAATCCGAACCGATTGCGGGCAATCCGGCGGCACTGATCAAAAGCCATCACAATGTCGGAGGTCTGCCCAAAAACATGAAGTTTGAACTGCTGGAACCGCTAAAGCGCTTGTTCAAAGACGAAGTGCGATCTTTGGGCAAGGAGTTAGGACTGCCCAAAGAAGTTCTTCAACGGCAACCCTTTCCCGGACCCGGCTTGGCAGTGCGCATTTTGGGGGAAGTGACGCGCGAGCGATTGCGCATTCTTCGCGAAGCGGACGCAATCGTCATCGAAGAGATGAAGACCGCCGGCTGGTATTACCGAGTTTGGCAAAGCTTCGCCGTTCTATTGCCGGTGCGCAGCGTGGGAGTGATGGGAGATGAGCGAACTTATGAATACACGGTGGCCGTGCGCGCTGTCGAATCTCAGGATGGGATGACTGCCGATTGGGTAAAACTGCCTTATGAATTGCTGGAGCGAATTTCCACTCGCATCATCAACGAAGTGGACGGCGCCAATCGAGTTTGTTTGGATATTTCCAGCAAACCTCCGGCCACCATCGAGTGGGAATGAGCCTCAGTTTCCGCTAATCGAAACGCCTTGTCAAAACCGCCGCAAAATTCCTTTCCCATCGGCCAAAACCGCCGCAAATCCTTGACTAAGCCGGTTAACTAAGCCGTCTCAAAACGCTCATGAAACCACCCCCATTCGCCAAGCGAACTATTTACGAAATCAAACTTCCTAAGGAATCGCTTGGTCTGGAATCGTTGGAACTAGGCACTCAGTTTGGTCTTGGCATGGCCATCAACGACGGCGATAGAAAAGAAGACGGACAGGACGGACAAAAAGGTTGGGGCGGACTGGGAGCGCATTCCATTGTTCACGGAAAAGATCCCGATCAAACCGCGCTTGTCACCCTTGGCGTTGGAGGCAGTAGCGGCGATTTGATTTTCTTGTCCGCAATCAACGTCAGCATCAACACTTTCTCCTTTCGCGCCACCGACAAGGGAGAATCCATCGTGGATCCTGCCACCGCCAAACTGACCATCAATGGCGAGGAAGTTTCCCTGCAAGCCAGCGAGAAACGGCTGGACGCCACCGACTTCTCTTGGACGCGAGACGACGTCTTTGATCCCGGCACTTCCATTACTTACTTGATTGAAATCATGGATACCGAGGAGAATTTGGTTACGGATACCGGTACCATCACGACGCCTACTTTCGGGTTGTTGGAGGCGCCGATGCGGGCGACGAGCGTGGACACTTCCAAGCCGGGCTTCATCTGGCGGGTTTGGCAAAACGAATACAATCCCATCAACAATCTGGCGGAAACTGAGCTGGGTTTGGTCGGTGAACTAAAAGACGACGCCGACGGAGCGGATCTTGAAAACGACGCTTATGTGGAGGAACGAGGCCCCGCCACCGCCGACGGTGTAGAAGACGGTCCGCTATACAAATTCGAAATTCCCACTGTCATCAATTTGAATATCAAAGCAATTGACGAGCCTCCCGTCGAACACGGCAACTTCAGGCCGGACGACCAAATGCCGGGGCTTCCGGGTAAATGGAATACTACTGACGGAATTGCGGCGGAAATTCTCACCTTCATCGAGTTCCCAGAAGGCCAACTCACTATGGGCGTGAACAGCGACGACGGGTTTCGCGTGGAGATTGGTTACATCAACGATCGGGAAAACGTGATGAAGGTTGGAGAATTTCCCGGCGGACGAGGTGCTGCGGATTCTTTGTTTCTGCTGGATGTTCGCGCGGCCGGCGTTTATCCGGTTCGAGTCATTTACTTCAATGGCGTCGGTGATGCTAATATTGAGCTGTTCACCCTCAAGGAAGACGACACTAAAGTGCTGGTGAACGATACCGAAAATGGCGGACTCAAGGCTTATCGGGTGGGCGTCGTGCCTGAAAAACTGGATTTGCCGGCTGAATTTAGCATCGGTGTGCGACTGGCGGACGGCAACGTCGAAATCACTTGGGAAGTGGAAGGGCTTGTGTTGCAGAAATCTTCCGACTTGGCCAACTGGTCGGATGTTTCCGGCGCCGTTTCTCCCTATCGTCCTTCGGAGGATGGTCCGGCGCAGTTTTACCGGTTGCGCCAGTAAGGGGATTTCGCACAACGATTAACACAAAGGGAACGGAAAAAATCCGTTCCCTTTTTTTGTTTCGGTTTTCTTTTGCCATAAAGAGCCAACTCGATTTTGCGGAAGGCGGCCAAATTTTTTGAATTTTCTTTTTTTAGCGGATTTCGCTCAGTTCCCAAATCGATATAATTGCGCGGGTTGGCTTGGATGCGGCGAATCCTTGACTTTGGCGGAAAAGAAGCCGCTAATCATTTTGCCGGCGGCGCAGACTGTTGGCGCATGCCATGAAAAAATCGCTTGAGGAACGCTACGACGAGGCAATGTTCTTGTTTAGTCAGGAGAATTATGCTGAGGCGATTCGCCTGCTTGAGGAAGTTTTGCGGGAAGATTCGAATTATTTTGAGGCCCGATTGTCTTTGGGAATGGCTTTTTGTCGGCTGGGCGAGTTTGAGCGGGCGATTGCCGAAGGACACAAGGCGGAGCAATTGAAGCCGAACGAGCAGCTGGTTCATACCAATCTCTCGCTTTTTTACATGCGGGCGGGAGACAAGGACAAGGCGGAGCATCACGGATTGCAGGCTCGGATTGCTTCTTGGAAGGAGAATCTCCAACCGCCAGCGAAGGGCGGGGGGGCGGAATCTTCCGAACTTTCGTTGGCAAGGCCTGAACCCAAGCCGTACAAGACGCCGGAAAAGTTTCCTGATATGCCGTGGAAAAAGAAACCAGAGTGAGCGTCCGTTTGTTTGGCCGAGGATCGAATTGCTCCCCGGCTTTGCCAAAGACTTTGCGTAAAACCGGATGAGGGGACGTCTGCGTTTGACAATTGAAGTTTTGCCGATACAATTCCTTCATCTCCCATCTGTAAGGGCGGGAGACAATTTTCTTAGACGATAGGAGTTCTGTGGCCGCTAAAGACGATTATTTGCTGGATACACTGGTCGATATGGGATTGCTCGCCCCGGAGCAAGTTGAGGAGGCGCGTTCTGAGGCGGCGGCCGGCGAGGGAGTGCTGGATGCTCTGGTTGCCCGAGGTGAAGTCATGCCGCAGAGCGTCATAACGGCCAAGGCCACGCAAGCCGGCTCCGAAGTGATTGAGCTGGGGGCGATGCATTTGGATGACAAAGTGATTGCATCGGTGCCGCGGAACATCGTCAAACGCTTCAAGGCCGTTCCGGTTTATCTTTCGGAGGATACCGTGACGATGGCCGTCAGCGAGCCATCCGATTTGGAGTTGATTGACAGTCTTCAAGTGTCTCTCGGAAAACAGGTGGAAATCCGCGTGGCGAGCGAAGAAGAGATTGAAGACGCCATCGCTCGTTACTACGGAAAGCAGCGGGATGATTCCGTCAGCAAAATGATCCAGGACATCACCGAAGGCGAAGTCGAGATTGGCAATTTGGGCGCATTGGAGGCGGACGACGGGAGCGAGGCGGATACCGACGCGCCGATTATCAAGCTGGTCAATCAACTCGTTGTGGACGCCTACAGCTCGCGGGCGTCTGACATTCACTTGGAGCCTATGGCCAACACCTTTCAAGTGCGCTACCGGATTGACGGAGTGTTGCGCGAAGTGAAGAGCCCGCCGAAAACGCTTCAAGGATCGGTGATTTCGCGCCTCAAAATCCAATCCAACATGTCCATTTCAGAACGGCGCGTTCCCCAAGACGGCCGCATCAATACCGCCGTTGGCGAGGGAAAGACCGTGGACTTGCGCGTTTCCTGCGTTCCCACAACCCACGGAGAGAGCATCGTCATGCGCATCTTAGACAAGTCGGGGCTGAGACTGGGGCTGGCGGAGCTGGGCTTTTTTTCCGACGATCAGAAAACTTTTGAACGGCTTATCGCTTTGCCCGACGGCATTCTGCTCGTTACCGGCCCCACCGGGTCGGGAAAAACCACCACTCTTTATTCTTGCCTGCACTTTATCAATCGTCCGGATCGCAAGATCATTACCGTGGAAGACCCGGTAGAGTACCAGCTGGATGGAATCAATCAGGTTCAAGTCAATGAGGCGGTAGGGTTGAGCTTTGCCCACGCCTTGCGCGCCATGCTGCGGCAATCGCCAAACATCATCATGTTGGGGGAAATTCGCGATTTGGAAACGGCGACCATCGCCATCAACGCCTCATTGACGGGGCATTTGGTGTTTTCGACGCTTCATACCAACGACGCGCCGAGCGCCGTGACTCGATTAGTGGACATCGGGATCAAACCCTTTTTGGTCGCCTCTTCTACTAGGGCGATGATGGCGCAACGACTCGTCCGCCGGCTGTGCAAAAACTGCGCAAAACCTTACGAACCTTCGGAAGCGGAACTGCGCAGCATTGGACTGAATCCTGCTCTAATTAAAGACGCCAACTACCTAAAGGGCGAGGGATGCGCCAAGTGCGGCAATACCGGTTATCGCGGCCGCTTTGGGATTTTTGAGATTTTTGTTTTGGATGACGACGCGCGAAAGCTCATTTACGACAAAGCGTCAACAGCGGCTTTGCGGGCAAAGGCTCGCGAGCTGGGCATGCGGACGCTTCGGGAAGACGGCTCGCGAAAAGTGGTTGCAGGACAAACCACGAGCCAGGAAGTTCTCCGTGTGACGGTAACCGACGAAGAATAGAACAGGATTGGAAAAATTCGCCGAAGCCGAAAGAAACTGGATATCCCTTAGTTATGTCGTATCAGATGTCAGATTTGCTGCAGCTTGTGGTCTCCGAAGGAGCCTCAGATTTGCATATTCGAGTGGGCATTCCGCCCTCCATCCGGGTGCACGGCACTTTGCACAAAGTCGAAGGCCCCTCGCTTTCCCAAGATGATGCCGAAGAGCTGATGCGGAGCATTACTTCGGAGGATCATATTCAGCAAGTCCGCGAAAACGGCGGCGCCGATTATGCCTTTGCTTTGGGCGACGTGGCTCGTTTCCGCGTCAGCGTCTTCAAAGAACGCGGCGACTTTGCGATGGTTTTGCGGCAGATACCGAACACATTGCTGACTCTGGAACAGATTGGAATTCCGCCCTCCATTAAAGAACTGCTTTACAAACCAAGAGGCTTGGTGTTGGTGACCGGGCCGACCGGATCGGGAAAAAGCACGACCCTGGCTTCCATGCTAGACATTATGAACCAAGAGCGCGAGGACGTTCATTTAATTACTATTGAAGACCCCATCGAGTATTATCACTATCACAAAAAGGCGGTGGTCACGCAGCGAGAGGTTCACGTCGACGTTCCCAGCTTTGGCGAGGCTTTGCGACGGGTGCTTCGCCAAGACCCGGATGTGATTCTTGTGGGAGAGATGCGCGATTTGGAAACCATCGAAGCGGCCATCACGGCGGCGGAAACCGGCCATTTAGTGTTTGGCACTCTGCATACCACCGGCGCCGCCAAGACAATTGACCGCCTCGTCAACGCCTTTCCTACCAATCAGCAGGAAATGATTCGAATTCAGCTATCGACGGTTTTGCAGTCGGTGATCTCTCAACTCTTGCTTCCGCGAGCCGACAAACCCGGACGCGTAGCCGTGTTTGAAATCATGATCAACACCCCGTCCATTGCCGCCCTCATTCGCGACAACAAAACCTTCCGCATTAACTCGGACATTCAAACCGGCGCGAAATACGGAATGGTGACTTTGGATAGTTTTCTGCTGGACAAGTATTCGCAGGGAATCATTTCCGAAGAAGAAGTCATCACTAAAGCCCAAGACCCCGCCACCATTATGAGCAAACTCCAAGAAGTGCAAGAAGCCATGGCGGCTGCGGAGGAAGAAGAAGGGTAAAGCCAATTCTCATGACAGACATAGCTTCCAATCCACTGCTCGGCCTTCTTCAAGAACAAGCTCTCTTGGATGACCTCCAATTGGAAACGGTGAACGATGAAGTCAACAAGAGCGGCAAGTCGGCGTTCCAGGCGATTCAAGATTTCGGATACCTCGACAAAGATTCTTTGCTTCAAGCAATTGCCAATCACATGGGCGCCGAAGTGGTGACAATCAGCGAATCCACCGTAACCCCCGAACTCAAGGAAATCATCGACGCCAACACCGCGAAAAACTATCAATGCATTCCGGTGGCCTTAGAAGACGACGTGTTGCAAGTGGCTCTGGCGGACCCTTTGGATCCTTCCCGAATCGACGAGATGGGATACGTAATCCCGCATCCGATTCAAATGGTAGTTGCCGATCCAGACGCAGTGGAAAACGTTCTGGCTGCCGTCTACGACGCCGCCGGCGTCGACATCAAAAGCGGCATTGCGGATATTCTCAAAGAACTAGGCGTCGAAGCCGAATCCAAAGAGGGCCAAGGAGAAATTGCCATTGCAGAAGACGCCTTAGACCTCGGCGCCGACTTTGAAGACGCCCCAATCGTCAAATTCGTCAACTTGGTGTTGACGCAAGCCGTTCAAGACCGCGCCAGTGACATTCACTTCGAGCCATTCGAGAACGAATACAAAATTCGTTATCGAGTGGATGGCGCGTTATACGAAATCGCGCCGCCGCCAAAGTCGCTGGCAATGCCCATTGCCTCCAGGATCAAAGTCATGTCGAACCTCAACATTTCCGAGAGGAGACTCCCGCAAGACGGCCGCATTTCCGTCCATTTGGGCGGGCGTCAAGTGGATTTGCGCGTGTCCACTTTGCCGACTTCGTGGGGAGAATCCGTGGTGCTTCGCGTCCTCGACCGCACTGCGGTCACTTTGGAGTTGGAGCATTTGGGCTTTCCCGCAGAAATTTTGGAATACACCACAAAAACCATTGAGCAACCGAACGGAATTTTCGTGGTTACGGGGCCGACCGGCTGCGGCAAGACAACCACTTTGTATTCTTGTCTGCGGCGAATCAACCGTCCGCAACACAAACTGCTCACAGTGGAAGACCCGGTAGAATTCAACATCGAGGGCATCATGCAAGTGCAAGTTCACGAAGCCGTCGGAATGACTTTTGCGGCCGGACTGCGCGCCTTTTTGCGTCAAGACCCGGACATCATCATGGTGGGAGAAATGCGCGACTTAGAAACCTCGCAGATTGCCATTCAGGCCTCGCTAACCGGCCATTTAGTATTGAGCACCTTGCACACCAACGACGCTCCCGGCACCGTAACGCGCTTAACAGACATGGGAGTGGAACCCTTTCTGGTATCCTCCACGCTTGTCGGTGTCATGGGGCAACGATTAGTTCGCACCGTTTGCCGCCGATGCAAAACCCCCTTCGAACCGACCGAAAGACAACTAAGCTTGTTAAATCTCTCGCCCCATGATATAGGAGGCCGGTCGTTTCACTTCGGAAGAGGCTGCGGCGAGTGCAATGACTCCGGCTACCGAGGCCGAAAGGGGATTTTCGAGTTGTTGCAAGTGACAGATGCCATTCGCTCGCTCATTAACGACCGAGCCCCCTCCGTAGTGCTAAAACAAAAAGCGGTGGAAGAAGGAATGATCACTCTTCGGGACGATGGCCTGCGCAACATCTTTGATGGCGAAACAACAATCGAAGAAGTGCTGAAATATACATAGGAAAAACCTTTATGCCCAAGTTCAACTACGTTGCGATGGATTCGCGAGGAAGAGAGACCAAAGGCTCTCTGGACGTGGCGAATCAAAACGAGGCCATCAGCCGCCTCAAAGAAATGGCCTTTTTCCCCACGAAGGTGACCGAGGCCGCCGAAGACAAAACCAAGACAAAAAGAGGCGCCAAAAAACAAGGCAAAAAAAAGCAGGGCAAACAAGGCCTCGGATCCATCGAAATCCGAATTCCGGGATTGTCGGGAAGAGTCAAACCCAAGGTGCTGACCACGTTTACTCGACAACTGGCCACCTTGGTGGACGCCGGACTGCCCCTGCTTCGAGGACTCCGTGTGCTTGCCAAACAAGAAAAAAACTCCACTCTCCGGCGAATCATCGGGGATCTTGGAGACAGCATCGAAGGAGGAAGCACCTTCTCCGAAGCATTGGCGCAACACCCCAAAACCTTCAGCAAACTCTTCATCAACATGGTCAAAGCCGGCGAAATGGGAGGCGTGCTCGAAGTCGTCTTAAACCGACTGGCCGAGTTCATGGAAAAAGCGGAGAAAATTAAAGGCAAAGTGATCGCCGCCATGTTCTATCCAGCGGCGGTAATGGTGGTGGCCGTATCCATCCTGGCCTTGTTAATGGTTTTCGTGGTGCCGAAATTCCGGGAAGTCTTCGAAGACATGCTGGAAGGCGCCGAGCTCCCGCAGTTCACCCAATTCGTACTCAACGTCAGCGAAACCATAGCCACCAACTCCCTGCAAACCAGCATCATCGCCCTAGCCGCCTTTTTTGTCTTCTGGCTCGCCATCAAAACCAAGTGGGGACGCTGGCTTTGGGACAAACTCAAATTGAAATTCCCAATCTTAGGCCCCGTGATTAGCAAGGTCGCCATTTCCCGATTCACCCGAACCTTAGGCACACTCGTCAGCAGCGGCGTGCCCATCCTCCAAGCCTTGACCATCGTCCGAGAAACCGCCGGCAACGTAATCATCAGCAACGCCGTGACCTCAGTCCACGAAAGCGTCAAAGAAGGCGAAACCATCACCGTGCCTCTGGAACAATCCAAAGTCTTTCCCCCTATGGTAATCAGCATGGTGGACGTCGGCGAGCAAACCGGCGCCTTGCCCGAAATGATGATGCGAATCGCCGATAACTACGACGAGGAAGTCGACAACGCCGTCGCCGCCATGACCTCGCTTTTGGAACCAATCATGATCGTCTTTCTAGCCGTCATCGTTGGCGGCATCGTGATTGCTCTTTTCTTGCCGCTCATCGTAATGATCGATAAACTAGGACAGTGATGCGGAATTCAATGAAAAAAACTGCGCCAATGAGCAAAAATCGACCGATAAATGCCAACGTGGAACAAAGTTGGCACGAATCTTTCTTTAAAATTTGGTGGAAAAGGGTTTTGAAATGATTGGCGAAAACAGAACGGAAGGAGAACGGAACCAACTTGCTTGGTTGGACGAAAAGGAGAACTGTGGAGAAAATTTAATGAAAACCTCGAAACACCGAACAAATCGCAACCAAAACCGCGTCGCCAATCACAGTCTTCCCTCGTTGCCGCCCGCCATCGGCTTCACCCTCATCGAATTGCTAGTGGTCATCGCCATCATCGGCATTCTGGCCGGACTAACCGTCGCTCTGGTTGGAAATGCCGCGTACAAAACGAAAACCAAAAAAACTCAAACCGCGCTCAGTAAACTGGAGACAGCGATCGGAACCTACAAAAGCGACCGCGGCTATTATCCCTATTTCAATTCCTCCCCCCCCGATCCCAATGGAAACGGCAGAGTGAATGTGGGCGGAGGAGGGGCAGAGGTTCTCCTCCCGGCAATGAACCCCCTCTTTTACGAACTCACCGGAACGGTTTTCAATCAGCAAGCTATGTTTTACACCTCTACCCAAGGCGGCGACAGATTGAATCCAGATCAGTGTGAGTTCTTTTTCGGAGTAAAGGGTTTTCGAAACATGACGACAAACCCCGGCAAAACCAAGTCTTTCATCGAGCTGGACGCCAAAGAATTTGCTCCCATCACCTCTGCCCCGCCCGTAGCAAATCTCCTCCTTGCGCCGGTAAAATGGCCGCTAAAGACAAACAACGCGCTAGAACAACATCGTCCTATTCAATCCGATCTAACCATTAATAAGACCAAAATACGGACACTCAACCCCTGGCAATATCGCGCTCCCGGCATAAAGAACAGCAAGAGCTTTGACCTCTGGGCTGATGTGCCAATCGGCAAAAAAGTTTACCGCATCGGCAACTGGGGCAACCGAAAACCTAAAGTAATCAACGAGGACTAAATCTGCGCAAAAGTTTGGCATGAACCTTTTTCTGGCAGAAATCCAAAATGCATTTAACCAATCCAAATAAAAGGCAACAAAATGAAAACAGCGAAGACATCAAACCTACTTATGGCGAAGTCGACTCGGCAAGGTTTTACCTTGATTGAGCTTTTGGTCGTTATCGCGATCATTGCAATTTTGGCCGGCATGTTGCTTCCGGCTCTCGCAAGAGCCAAAGTAAAAGCCAGAATAGCCAAAGCAAAAACAGAAATCGCCGGCATCCAAGCAGCAGTCGTAACTTATGAAACCGATTACGGCAAACTGCCCACAGCCAAAGAGTTTCGCCAACATCTGACAACGGATAAGGGAAACAACCCGGATTTTACCTACGGAACTTTCCTCAACGCAAACGCCAACTTGTCTAGGGGGCGCCGCTCACAAAATGATGGAGGTGGGGAATTGAGCTGGGTTGGGAATGGAAATATTAGCACCCGGCCAATACTTAACGCAAACGCCAACAACTCCCGCCTGATTGAGATTCTTCAAGATCGCACCCACTATCCCAATGGGATATCGCTGAATCAAGACCACGTCTTAAATCACAAGAAGATTAAGTACTTGAATGCCGAGTCAGCCTCAGATAACAAATCTCCGGGAATCGGCCCCGATCTAGTATATCGAGATCCTTGGGGGAATCCCTACATTGTTACGCTGGATCTCAATTACGACGGTCGATGTCGGGATGGTTTTTATTCTAATCCTAACGTATCGGCAAAACAGAACTCCCAGTCCGGCCACAAAGCCGGCCACAAAGGGTTGGAGCGCAAGCAGATAAAAGACGGTACCTACTACGAATATCTCGGGAGTGTCATGGTTTGGTCTTTTGGGCCGGACGGAAATATTAACCCAAATGTCAAGGCGATCTTCGGCGAGAATAAAGACAATGTTTTGAGTTGGGATTAATGGAAAACGGAAAGGTTATGAAACGGAACAGAGAACCTCGATGTGACAGGAAAAGGTATTCCGCCAATGGATTCTCGTTAATTGAGCTTTTGGTGGTTGTGGCCATTATCGGTTTGCTGGCTTCCATCACCTTGCCGGCTCTCCGAGGCATCGGAAAGTCAAACGCCTTGACGGGAACGAATCGGCAGTTGCTGGACGATTTAGCGCTCGCGCGTCTGCTGGCCATCAACCATCGAACCACCGTTTACTTTGTCTTCCTAACGCCGGCAATTTTAGATAATGAAATAATTGAATTTATCAAGGCACATCCCCGTTACGATAGAGAACAAATGGAAGCAATGATAGACCAAGTTCAGGAACTATGGGGCCTCGTGTATTCCGGATACGCAATTTACGCCAAACGCACCGTTGGTAGCCAGCCCGGAAGCTCTACACCTCAATATCTAACCGATTGGAAATCTCTGCCGGACGGCGTCTTATTTGATCCTGAGAAGTTGCCTATTGGAAACCCTGCAAATCCTGTAAATCCTGATCCGAGAAGCCATCCGCATGAACTAGCGGGGTTAAACTTTCCCAACGAGGACGTCACCCGCTTACAGTTGCCCGTTATTGAATTCAACTCGCAGGGACAGTTGGCTTCGGGAAGCGACGAGTTTTTGACCTTCGTGCAAGGAGTCATAGAATTCAAGCGCAAGGCAGGTGAAATTATCCCATTCGACCCTTTGGACGATTGGGAAGAATCTATCATCTATACATCTCAAAACGAGGGGCAACCTCAACGTCATTATATCCGAATCAACTGGTTGACCGGACGGGCTCGCGTGGTTCAACCCGAAATTCCCTAACTCTCTTCTTTGAAACAAATGAGAACAACAAGCGAACATTCCTTGGCGATGTCGAATGGACGAATTCGCACGCGTCCCCGCGATAATGAGCAAGCCTTTACTATGGTAGAAATTGCTCTCTCCATCGCCATCGTTGCCTTCGCAATGGTGGCCATCATCGGAGTGTTACCAACCGGATTGCAAGTACAGCGAGACAATCGAGAAGAGACCATCATCAATCAGGACGGCACATACCTGTTAGAAGCAATTCGCAGCGGCGGACTGGGGTTAGATGAACTTACAAATTTCGTCGAACGAATTACAATCACCAATCGTAGCAAAGGCCACTCAATCAGCTACTTCGGTAGCCGCCTGCCGGAAGAAGGAAGGCGAATTCCACTGACTAACGGACATTTTATTATCGGCATGCTTTCGGTGCCGACGTATCAACGCGTTAGAGGAAATTATCGTGGAGGCCAGCCTGTTCGGTCCACCAACGAAGTGACCGCCTTGATGCGTTCAATCAGCGGTTCGGCATCCCAAAGATTCCAATCACAAGAGTTCCGGGAAAACGCCTTCACTTATCTTCTAACAACAACCATCGTGCCTTACGTTCCAATCGCTACCAACAACATTCCTTCGCGAATCTCTGACCCCATTGCCAACCGTCTAGCAATGGCGCAGAACAACGTTATGAACAATCTCTACGACGTCCGCCTGCACTTCCAATGGCCGGTGAACATCTCAGGGAGCGGCGGAGACGTGCAGTATCAAGTGGGCAAAAGAGAACAAGTCTTTCGGTCGCTCGTCAACGGTCGGCTGACGCAAACAAACGCTTCTCAGTTTTTACCTCCGAACAATTATTACAGTTCTACTAATCTTTTCTATTTCCAACCATCAACCTTTGCTCCTCCCGCCAGATGAAAACCAGCCTTCCTATCAAGATTCACCCTGTGGGGAAGAATGCCTTTTCTCTCGTGGAGTTATTAGTGGCCGTTGCTTTAATGACGGTGATCATTGTCGGCTTATACTCCATGTTCAACGAAACCCAAAGAGCCTTGCGCACAAACGTAAGCCAAGTCGACGTGTTGGAAGCCGGGCGATCGGCAATTGAATTGATCGTCCAAGACATCCAACAAGCCGAAGCGCCCGGCCCTCTCCGACAAGCCCCGTCGAGAAAGATTTTCTTTCCTCCACCATATGAAATTACAGTGGCTAGCGCAATTACAAACAGAAGCCCTCATTTTTGGTCTGGAATCCAAACAAATCGCAGCCGACCTTACTTTACAGAGCCAATGATTCAAAACTTAGCTGACGACACGAGGCGAATCAATATCCTACAAGAGGTGTTTTTTCTAACTCGATCCAATCTGAATTGGGTAGCCAAAGGATACTTTGTCTCCTACTCGCCCACCAATCCGATATCTCCGAATGCTCCGGACAAAATTTCGTATGGAACCTTGTTTCGTTTTGCCTCGCCAAATGTGATTATTGATCCCATTGATCCGGATCGAGATCGAATTTTTGAACCTAACCGTCGGATCAATAGCAGGTTGTTAAAAAATTTTGTGGGAGTTTATCAGCAAGTAAAAAAGGAAAATAATTTCCAGGCTTCCGATCTAAACAATGGCAGGAGAAAAATCTCAGTTGCATTTCCTTTGATTGACGGCGTGGTTCACTTTAAAATGCAACCAGTGGATTCCTTAGGACAACTCATGCGCTATTGGACGAACAATCCGACGGCGGAATTGGTAGGGAGACAGTCTCACTATCGTTATGGTTCAGTTGTGTTAAAGCCTGATGATGCGGCGGGATTATATGGAGAAATAGGTGCCGTAGCCAAAACTCGCTCGGCCTTTTACGACGACGCCTTGCCAGCCTATGTGGAGTTGGAAATCGGTATTCTGGATCCGGCAACACTAGAAAAAGTAAAATCGATGGAGGGAAATCCCGAATTAGTAAAAGATTTTTTGCGGCAACAAGCGGGCAACGTTCATTTATTTCATCGGATGGTTCGCCTGCCTTTGGCGCCAAAAATAATTCCCAAAACCATGTGAAGGAAATAGAAGGAACCGGCTGATGAAAATACAATCTTCAGAGCAAGGAGTAGTTCTCGTGATCACGTTGATTATGCTCTCTGTGGTGACGGTAATGGCCGTGCTGTTTTTGAGCGTCAGTCGAAGGGAACGCGCGTCAGTGACCGTGACGACTGATCATATTACGGCCAAAGCCATGACTGAGTCCGGGTTTGCTCACGCTCAAGCAAATATCGTTTCGCGAATGTTGACGACCAGCAACAAATTCAACTACGACTTCACAGTTTCTACCAACTTTCTGAATAGGAATCAAAATGGACTTGACGTATTTGCCACAAACTTTGACGACTTTGAGAATTTCAATCCTGAGAATGTAGGTTACCGCTACAACAATGGGGACCGTCTCGGCGAGAGGGATCAAGCCATTAACATCGGAAATCTGCAATTTGATCCCCGCCCGCCTGTTTATATCCAAACGAATAGCAACTCAAAACACCCTTTGGATTTTCGATTTTTTCTCAACTTCAACCGGAATATCGAAGAATATCGGAAGGACGGTCAAGTCCATCGGGTTCCTTATTTCGACCGTTCTGGCCTGCTTTATGAGCGAGGCAACAACCGGGCGACATTGAAAGTGCCCAACAACAACCAAGCGCGGCTGAAGACGCACATGGTAGGGGATCCACAATGGATCGGTGTGCTGGAATATCCCAACCAGCCGCATTCTCCCACCAACCGATTTATCGGCCGCTTTGCCTACTTAATCCTCCCCGAAGGCAAATCGCTGGACTTAAACGCTATCCACAATGACACTAAAAATCGTTGGAAAACAGACTTCCTTCGTAACCAAGGAGTTGGACCGTGGGAAATGAATCTCGCTGCTTTCCTTAGTGACCTAAATTTTAACCAATGGAGTAATTACATTTATATATCGCCTACGAACGCAACAAGTAGCCGAATGCTGGACAACTCCCCGTTTAATGATGCATATTCTCTTCTTCTCTATCGGGTGAATTATCCTAATGATTTGCCCAATCTGAATAACACTTTGGAGAATCTCGGAATCAGCGTCGACGTTTCCGCCTTTCAAAATGACAATATTGATTTCTTCGCTGATGGTCCTTATTTGGAAGAACAGTCATGGTTGGCAACTGATGAGGATGATTTATACAAGAAGACGTATTGGGGGGGGGATTTGCGGCAGGCCTACTACGACGTGCAGGAATTATTTGTAAAGAACCATCCAGATGATCAATTTGTGAATCGATTGAGGCAAACCGGGACTTGGGGATCAGGGAATTACAGCACTTACGACAGTTACACTTTTTACCGGCTTTTGTCGCAACTTGGTGTCGATTCTGAAGTCGACGAGCAAGCGGAAACGATGATGCTGGCTTCTTCGGACGGAAAAGCGCAGGAAGGCAAAGTGCGCAAGCTGAACCTCAATTATAAATTCGAATACGATCAGGAAAGTGATCAAACAAAGATTAAGGAGTGGGAACCTCGTGAATTGTTTCTAAATCTTGCCGACCGACTGTTGCAAGCGAGCATTGATAGCAACCCGCCTGATTCCCAATATACAAACCATTTGGGACAATTGGAAAGAATTTATGGAAAAGATCACTTCACAATTGGTGATACCTATCAAACGAATCAAAACTTTGCTAATGCTGCTGATTTCTCAATTACAAACTTTGGCATTCAGATATGGCCGAGGGTGCATCCCAGTCAACCTCAATACTCGGCAGGGATTCATCAGCGACTGCAGCAAGCGGCAAACATTGCCGACATAGTGACGCCTACAAATCACCAGAGTTTTGCTCATTTTGCGACGGACACGAATGGTCCAATGCAAAAGTTTCCATTGGTGTTTCGGCCTCAATTTGCGTCCGGCCCAAGAGTTTATATTACTAATTTTGTTGAAGTCACGAACGACGCATTAAATCAAATATGTCTCCAGCCTTGGCGAGATTTAAATGTTACGGACGATCGATACAACTTGAATCCTGACGATAACGTTTGGGGGATTCCGTGGGTAATTGCCGCCAAAAAAGGCTTGCCCAACTTCAACGAGTTTGGCGTGTTGACCACCGTGGAGCTCACGAGAAAACTTGAAATTAACAAAGGGAGTTCAAATGCCCCCCGAACGTTTTGGCGGACCAATCAGATGCTGTCGTTGAGCGTCTCAAATCTTTTTGGCGTCGAGCTTTGGAACTCTTATACTCAAGCATATTCAGAAAATCTGCATGTGCGAGCTGATATTCAAAGCGATTTTTTGATGACTAATCAGTTTGGAACATTGCTGGTTTCTAATCGTTACAACAATCTATTCAATCCGTTTTGCGGAACGCTGCCGATATTTAACCTTTCACCAAATCAATGGTCGGGAGAGAAGTTTCAATTGCCGATTTTTACCAATAGAACCATGTTGCAGGTGGCTAATCGAGGAGGGATAATTCCGGTGCCTAGTGCTATTTATGATCGTCGTGGCCTCGGTCGATTAATTCCCATTAGCTGGCAGAATTCAAATGCAACGAATGTTTTATTCCCCGACAATGATTTTCCCGTTCACAGGATAGGCTTGGCGATGACAAATCGGGTCAGATGTCTCATGACTGATCCTGTCACGAAGAGGGTTGTGGATTTTGTTAATCTGGATTTTGTTAGTGGTTTGGATGTTCAAGATTTATTAAATAAGGAACCGTCGGGTTATTGGATCTCTAATCGATTGGGGTATACTACTAATGCGCCCACTGAGGGAGTGATGAAGCAAATATTGGTGTCATTGGGTGAGGAGAGAGAATCAGACTGGAATTCATATGTTGGCAGAGGCGCCGGACGAGATCGGGAAGAAGCGATTGATCTTTTTCGGGCGTTTCTTGGATTTCGACCGTTAAGGTTGTCGCACAATGATCTGGTGGATGCCTACAATCATTTGAGAGATCCGCGCAAGAGCTTCCGCAGGCAGGTGCCGTTTTCGCCATCGGTTCGGTTGGTGAAATACGAGACTTTGCAGGCGAATGATCCGCTGGTTCACTACACTTTTGAAGACTTGAAAGACAATCAACAATTAGTGTCGAGGGTGAGAATGTTGAAACCCGGACAGAAAGCGGATAATCTTCATAATCTCGGTAGTCCCGGCGATCCGGGGCGGAAGAATCAACGGTATCGACCGTGGCCGTCAACTTTGGCGGAAGCGGCAAACCAATATAATATAGCGCACAAGGATCCGCTTATTCGGAGGTCGGACGATTGGCAGTTTCCAACGAACAAGTTTCCCAACATTGGCTGGTTGGGAAGAGTGCATCGAGGGACGCCTTGGCAGACGATTTATCTGAAGGGATATGTGGGGGGCTATGAAGGAGGCCAGGGAGGTGATAACAAGTTGAAGTTGCTGACGATGCAGGATTTGCCGGACCCAAATCCGCCGTTGTCGATGCCTTATGATGGGAGAAGTTATCCCTTTCAGACTTTGGCGGTATATCCTTCAACGGATGAGGTAGTAGATGTGTTGGCACTGGATAGGGCAGTGGCTGGCAACAAGCAGAATATTCTAAATCTTGCCCGAGCAAACTGGTTCAAGTGGGCGGGCAGCTCGGGCACGCATCCAACGAACGATTGGAAAATATTGGATCTGTTTACAACCTCGTTAAACGACAACGCTTCCAAAGGGCTTTTGTCGGTGAATCAGGCGGGGTTGGCGGCTTGGTCTGCGGTCTTTAGCGGCGTCACGGTGCAGACAAATATGTCTCCGGACTCGGTTCGGATGAGAGACATCCGAATGCCGAAAGGTCTAAAGCTTGCTGAGTATAATGCGCTGGTTATCGAACCGGCGGGGAGGGCGGGAATGCCCGGCTACGATTTGGCGAATCCTGATTCTGGAGATAATTGGCAACTGGCGCAAATTGTCAACGGCACTAATGGGATCAATGCAACCCGAGCTCGTTTTCCCGGTGGTCGTTTTCGGCATTTGGGGGAAGTTTTGGCAACGCCGGCGCTCACAGTGCAGTCTCCTTTTCTGAATTGGACGAACACCATATATCGACTGGGTTTGGACGACTTTGCCGTGGAGCGAATTCCACAGCAGGTTTTGTCGCTTTTGAAGGCAGATGAACCGCGGGTGACGATTTATTCGTACGGTCAGTCTTTGCGGCCGGCGGAGGGTTCCTTGCGGACGGATCCCGATCCGATTCGTTTGTTGAACTTGTGCACGAATTATCAAATCACGGGTGAATTTGCGGCGAAGCGGGTCATTCGCTTTGACGGATCACTGACCAATTTGAACGCCGTGGTGGAAAGTGAAATTGTTATTCCGGCGGATTAACCTCCGAATGTTAGTTTTGATTGGCGAGAGAAAGTAGTGCATTGATGAAGTCCTTATCCAGTAGAGCTTGGGTTTTGACGGCCTTAGTGCTTCTTGCCTTAGGGATTTTCTTTTGGTGGAAAGTCCGAGATCCTTCACAAACCACTCTGCCGGGTGTTTCTTCCGATATTGTCATTACCGACGGTGAAGTGTTTTTTCCCCATCTTGGAAAACCAAAGTATCCGCTGTTGACGCGGTTGCCGGACCGTGCAGGGCAATCAACGAATGCGTCTTCTGCAACTGCATCCATCCAAAAAGAAGCGATAGACTACCTTCCTCCAGAACCGAAATTTCCTTATCGCCTGTGCAATACGCTTCGCCCCCTTGAAGAGCTGGCAAGACTCGATACCGCAATTTTATTGAACAACGCGCTGATCGACACCGAATCCCCGATGCCTCTGTCGGTGCCGGAGCATTTGCGGGCTTCAGCGGAAACGGAGAGTTATCTATTGCAATCGGTGGGGCAGTTTGATCAAGTGTTTGATCGGGAGACTTTGTCGCAACTAGGGGTTGAAAAAGTAGCCTACATTCCCCACAACACTTGGATTGTCCGCATGAAGCCGGCAACAGCGGAGGATCTCAAAAGATTTGCGGGAACTCAGGCTGTTCTCCCTTTTGAGCCATATTTCAAGCTGAGCCATCCATTGCTGAGATGGGCGGCGCAACGAGGGAATATACAGGGCGTTTTGACTTTGCGGCTTACTTTGTTTCGCGGAGCAGAGGAAGCGGTGTTTGCGGCCTTGAAAACGATGGGAATGCAATACCTTAGCGAGGGGCGTTCCCCTTTTGGACGCACAGTTGCAATCAAAGCGCCGCGATCAACACTGGGCGCGATTGCTTCGCTAGATGGCGTGTTGACGGTGGAATCCATCGTGCCGCGTCGAATGGCCAATGACTTGACACGTGTGCTGTTGGGCGCAGACAGCTCTGCGACCAATCAAATGATAAACACCAACCTTCACAATCTGTCCGGGGAAGATATTTTAGTGAACCTTAACGATACCGGAGTAGATGAGGATCATCCCGGATTTAGTAGAGAGAGACTTATTTTTGAAGATCCCGCATACCGTAGTGATCCTTCGGGTCACGGCACTCACGTAGCGGGAACGATTGTCGGCAACGGCGCCGAATCACCTGTGATTACCAATGCTTTCGGTTCGTTTACCAATGCTGATTTTCACGGCATGGCGCCGAAAGCAAGTTTATATGTTTTGCCAGTGGACTTGGCCACCGGCCCTTTAATATCGGATGAATTTCTGCAAGAAGCCGCAGCTGAGTATAACTATGTAAATCGGCAAGGCCCAACAAATACTCCTCTGCTCTCCAATAACAGTTGGAATTATAGAAACATTTGGGAATACGATAGCAGCGCAGCTTCTTACGATGCAGCGGTTCGAGATGCCTTGCCGGAAAAGGAAGGGGAGCAGCCGATCCTCTATGTTTTCTCCGCAGGAAAAGCGGGAGATGGAAATCAACAAGGACGGGGCGGAGAATCGGACTCTATATCTTCTCCTGCGACGGCCAAAAACGTGATCACTGTCGGAGCAATCGAAACTTTGCGTTATATTACCAATTCGGTCAAGACGGGCACCATCGACCAGATTACAACCAATGAAGATGGGACAACAATGACAAATCAGGTGGACGTCGAAAAACAAGTGTTCCTGCCGGCAACAGATAGTTCAACCGAGGTGGCGTCATTTTCCGGGCGTGGCAATGTGGGTATCGGCATCGAGGGTGCGGGAGGCAGGTTCAAGCCGGACGTCGTAGCACCCGGTTCCTTCATTATATCGGCGCGGTCAAAAGGCTGGCAGTCTTCCGAACAGTTTCTAGACAGGCAAGTGAATACAATTTCCAATCAATGGGCTATTTCTGACGATCTCTCATCCTATGGAATTTTTCTACGAGAAAGAACAATTGAAGTCGAAATTTCTCTGCAAACCAACGTAGCCTCCCCGGAAGTGTTGCCGCCATTGCCTATCTACGCACAGTTTGACAGCCCGGCTACCACGAACAATCTCGTTGGTTATACCAGCGTAAGACTGACCAATGAGGAATCTTCGCCGCTTCGTATTGATCCCGAATCACTCCCTAGACGGCTCTATTACAGAATTGGCAATCCAAACGACAACCCCGTGCCGTTTGATCTCCAAGAAGTTATATTCGTGGAAACAGAAAATGAAGAATACCTTGCCGAGTTAGAAAAACTAAACGAAAGTCTGAAGCCGCACTATCGCTTCGGAAGCGGAACCAGCAAGGCCGCTCCGGCGGTGACCGGTTTGCTTGCGCTTATTCAGGAGTTTCTGCGCAACAACGGCCTCGACAATCCCAGCCCGGCGCTTTTAAAAGCGTTGCTGATCAATGGTGCCCGCACTTCCGGCGAGCTTTACAATTTTCAGATCGACCCGATTATCAATTTTCAGGGATGGGGACTCGTCAATTTAGATAACAGTCTGCCAGCTAACCTTACAAATAATGTGCCGTTCAACCCGTCTAGTCCACAAGACTTTGCCGGGGGAGAGTCGACAATTCGATTTCTGGACCAACATCCCACAAATGCTCTTGCGACCGGTGAGCAGAAAAGCTGGAAGTTGACGCTGGGCGAGACAAACCAGATTCGAGCTTTGCCGCTGCGTCTTTCCTTAGTTTGGACAGACCCCCCGGGAAATCCAAGCGCCGGCATCAAACTAGTGAACGATCTTGATCTGATTGTTTCCAATACAGTTTCCGGCGAAATACTCTGCGGCAATAATTTTACGGCGGATAGCTTGTTCACTCAAACGACCTCCGCAGACGAATCGTTGCGTCTGGATAATGTCAACAATGTAGAGAACGTGTTTATCTCGCCCCCGCTAGACACAAATTACGTAGTGTCCGTAGTGGCTAGGCGAGTCAACGTCAACGCTGTAACAGATCACCCTAACGACGTAGTGCAAGACTTTGCGTTGGTCGTCTCTGTAGGGGATAATGTGGAAGTGGAGGAACCTTTTCAACTAGAGGAGCTGAAGGAAGACGCAGAAGAAGAATTGAAAGATGTAAAATACGTGGAAACGCCGTCACTCATTGTAATTACCAACGGCATCCCTCGACTGGCTGATCGTGTCGGAGCAAACGCGCCGCTTCTGGGAGAAACAAATGGATTGTTGTATCAGTGGCAATTTTACGTCTTTACCAATTCTTCATCGCCGCTGGGCACAAACGATCTTGGGAATGGACTTGGCTTTACCAATGGTCCGAATGTGGCTTTTGTCACCTTCCTGCCGCCGAACTTGGCCCGCCCGCGAAATTTCGAAGCCGACGTGGATCTCTACGTCTCGATGAATCCCGGATTAACTAACTTAGATGCAAGAGTCGTCGGCGATGCGATACAAGGAAACAACGACGCCGGTACAGGCGTTTCCAGAGGTCCCGGCGGCACCGAAGCCGTTATCTTGACAAATCAAAATACGGGTAACGACCAAGTATATTATATCGGAGTCAAATCCGAGGATCATCAAGGTGGAGAATATGCTATAGTCGGAGTTTCTCAGAATGAGCCTTTCGAAGAGCTTCAGAATGGCCAGCGTGTGCTTAATGGTGTTCCTCTCAACCAGGGGATTATCCCGGACGGATCGCCTAATGCGCCCGGGGCGGGTTTGGTTTTAGCGCTCGGTTATACTCCTTTGACAATTCAACGAGTGACGGCGGAATTGTCGTTGGTTCACGACGATATTGGCGATCTGCTCGGGAATCTAAGTCATAACGATGTTTCTGTAGTTTTGAATAATCATATCTTATTCAATACTGATGGCGCTTTTACTAACCTGAATGTTACCTATGACGATTTGGGAAATATTGGAAATCCCGGGCAGGTTGGCCTTATACAACGAAGCGACGGTCCAGGAAGTTTGGTCCACTTCATCGGTGAGCAGGGACACGGTGTTTGGTTGATGGCGCAGGTGGACAATGCCCTGACGCAAACCGGACGGGTATATAGCTTAACTTTGCGTCTGACGCCCAGCCGTTTGTTGGAAGGCACTAATATTATCGAGACTGTTCAACCTACAAACTTTTCTTACTTTGTTATCGATGTGCCCACCGATGCAAGCGCTTTGGAGGTGTATCTCTCGGACTTTGACCGTCCCTTGGACCTTTACTTGCGGCGGGGAGCCTTGCCAACCTTGACGCAGTTCGATAAACGCGCCTTGGGAACGGATAGTGCTGTCTCCGATGGACTGAGATTGTCAATTACTCGACGGGACGTGCCTCCACTCAGCCCGGGGCAGTATTTCATAGGCGTCTATAATCCCAACCAAGTCGAAGTTCAATTTCAACTGCAATACATAATTAAAAGAGATTTGCCAATTGCCGCGGAACAACCGTTTTTTCCGGACGAGGACGAACTAGATAAAGCCGTTACGGATGACGCCGTCACGTACTCTCCAATCTTCGTTCCCGACAATCGGGTGATTGCCGACGTGAAAGTGGGGCTACGCATTGCCCATCCGCGGGCTTCGGATTTGACGATGCACTTGGTAAGTCCCATAGGCACAAGGGTTTTGTTGTCAGAAAACCGGGGCGGCGATGATGCTGACGGTTGGGGAGCGGGGCAGACGGAAACACTGACCTTTGGAGGATTTTCCGATCCCGATTCTGCCGATTATGAAGAGGAAGAATTAGAGCCTGAAAAAATGATCAAGTTTGCCTTATCGCCTTATACGGCGGCTTCCACCAACATCAATTCTTTCTCATTCAGCGGTTTTGAGGAAGCCGAGCCGGAGGCTTATACCGCCGAGGAAAGATTTCCCGCCAATGCCGGCGTTTTTTGGGAAGTTCTCTCTGGAACGGCAATCATTAGCAGTAATAATGAAGCAGCCGAAGGCACAAACTACTTACATCTCGATAGTGGTCGAGTTTCTGCCAGCAACTTACTTGTCGTATTGCCTGACACAACGATGAATAGAACGCTGGACTTGTTTTATTCCGCCCGATCTAGCGTGGATCGAGGCGCTCCCATCGGAGCGATTTTTCTGGACAGCAATCGAGTGCAAAGCGTTGACGGTGGTATTGAGTGGCGGCGCAATACTCCGATACGATTTCTCGTTCCACCAAACGCGAAATCAATACCCATAGAATTGGTTTCCTTGCCTGGTCAGCCGCCTATGCAAATTGACCACATTGAAATCCGCGAGCCTGTGCCCGTGAAGTTCTTCTACCCGGAGGAAGCATTGAGTCAGTTCGATGGCGAACCTGCGCTTGGAAACTGGACGCTAGAACTTTGGGATAATCGAGACGGCCCCGAAGACACTCAACCCGTTCTAAAAACTTGGCAACTATTGCTAAGTTTGGCCGAAAGGAATTTTCCCGCCTTGTCGATAAACAATGGTGAATGCGTAACAGACACCGTCCAAGGCGACGAAATCAAATACTATATTGTCGATGTTCCTCGCAGCACAACCTTTGCCACGAATTGGCTCAACAGCGAGGGGAATCTCTTACTGCTTTTAAACGAAGATGGCGTTCCGCAAGGCACTGGGGACGATAACTTGTCAACAGACTTTAATAACGAGGGGGAGGGCGGAGCGGTCTTGTCCTTGAACGGCACCGTTTTATATGATGCCGAAACCAATCAGATCGAATCTCTCGACATGCCAATACTTTATCCGGGGCAACGCTACTATCTTGGTATAAAAAATGCCGATCCTGACAAGGAAAACGAGTATGAATTATGCATCCAATTTGATCAAATTGACCTTCAGTATCCGATTATCACATTAACCAACGCTGTCTCCTTTACCAATACCATCTCTTTTACCGAACCCACTGAATTTCAGTATTATAGATATCGCGCTGGCACAAATGTGACAGAGTTAAACATCGAAGTCTTTCCCGAAAATGGAGACGTCGATGCAGTGGCAAAATTGGGTTTGCCTTTGCCTAATTTAGTTGAATTTAACAAGCAATCGACAAACAGTGGTTTGGGGTCGGAGTTGATTACATTTAGCAAGGAAGATTCGGCAACAACGATTCCTTCGGGGAGTTATTATATTAGCGTCTATAATGCGGATACGAATCAGACGGAGATTCGTTATCGTATTGTGGCTACGGAAACAATTGTTCCCCCTCATATCATCCATTCTTTAACCAACGGCGTGCCTTTCCCCTTCAAAGTAGGTGACAACACAGTTGGCAAAAATGCTCAAGTCAAAAACTACTTCCGATTGCGGTTCACAAACCCAAAAGTTTCTATGGTTCAGTTTGATTTGTCGGATTTGACGGGAACAGCGGATCTGATATTGAAGAAAGATGATTTGCCTTCTATGGACGACTATGATCGCATTGCCGTCGCCGATCCAGATCGACCTGGTTCCGGGCGAATTGTCGTTCGCCCCAATGCGACCCTGCCCGACTTGAGCGGAGATTGGTTTGCGGCCGTGTTGAATCGACGGGTAGAAGACTTGGACTTTGCCATCAGGGGAACTACTTTCACTGGCGATCCTTCCCCAGGTGATTCTATTCGCATTACCACTCTATCAAACCGCGTTTGGGTTACAAACACCGTTGTGGCATCAATTCCAAACGAGATTCGGGAGCGAGATTACTATCGTTTCATTGTTGCGCCTGAAGCGGCGAATGTGACTTTTTCTTTGCATCCTCTCGTCGGCGATGGCGTCGGCAAGGATTTGGATCTCTATCTACGTCGTGGATTGTTGCCAAGCGAAAGCGACTTTGACGCCGTTAGCGCGCGTGTCAATTCCAGCGCCGAAGTTATCCGCTTGGGAGGCTCCAAAGCCGACTTGCCGCTTGAACTCGGCGAGTGGTTGCTGGCCGTAGTGAACTACGAAAGAGAAGCGGTAACCTATCGAATTCAAGCTTTGCAGAATCTTATACTAGGTGCGGAAGGATCATCGCCAATGGTGTCCATTGGTTTCCGTTTTGGTCCAGGTGGTAGCCCAACCCATGTCTGCTTAGATTGGAATTCCATGTCCGGCATTAAGTATCAAATTCAAGGCCAAGTATTAGAGACAGACCCTTGGGATGGCATTAAAGAAGTTATCGCCGATTCTGAGCAAACAGAAGAGTGTTTACTCCTATCAGAACTGCCTGCACCCTATCGACGATTCCGTGCAGTTGAAGCGGATGATCCCCCCGATCTAGTTCTAGAACCTGTAAAAGAGAGAGGAGAGGATTTGGAGGTGGAGATTGAACTTTCGGGGAGAGAAGTTTGTTTGAGTTGGAATGCCGAGTTGGGGGAGGCTTATACTATTGAAGGAAAAGAAAGATTGTTGGAGGAGAAGTGGATGCAGATTGAGGTAGTGTCGGCGGAATCTGAGAGGGAAGAGTATTGCATGGAAATGCCGACAGTGAATTATCACTTTTTTCGCATTCGACGAGGCGGAGAACCGCTTCCTCAACCGCCTTCTGAAATCGTTGGGTTTGCCCAACTTGAAGGTGTTCGGGTTAATGCGGACCAAGAATTGTGTATTACTTGGGTTTCGGAGAGTGAAGTGAGCTATTTTTTGCAAGGGACGGAGAATCTTGACGGCGCTGAATGGAATAATATTGAGATGATCTTAGCGGATGGGGAACTGGCTTCTTACTGCTTGCCGATAGACATGCTGAGTATGAGGTTTTTCCGAGTGGCGATTTTGGGAACGACGCCGACTACTCGATCACGAGTTACATTGCAAGCAAGGCTTTTGGAAGATGGGGGAGTTGAGTTAACTTGGAAGGCTGAGCCGAGCCGTCGATTTCAAGTGGAGTTCACGGATATGATTCCGCCAAGGAATTGGACAACTATTCCAATGATTGTCTCTTCGAATAGTAGCGATTTTTCTTTTATAGATGATGGCTCTATGAGTGGTGAACTGAGCGAGCAACGATATTATCGTTTGCGAGGGGTGGAGTAGGATTTAGCCTGCGTTGTTCACTTCTTTATTTTTCTTTGTTTTTATCAGTGCCAAGGCTAGGTTCTTCTTTGTGACAGGTCCAAGTCTTGACGCTTACGCTCACTTGATAGATCGCGCCTTGATTGAGGATGTTGGAAGTGGGGATGTTACTTCGCTTTCTGTTGTTCCGAAAGATTGTTTGGCGTCGGCTCGAATAGTCGCGCGGCAAGCGCTTGTGGTAGCGGGGATTGAGGTTGTGCGGGAAGTGTTTCGCCGAGTGGATGTTGCACTGGCGGTGTCGATGCGGGTGAAAGACGGAGATTCTCTTTCAGCGGGCGCAGAGATTCTTTCTGTAACGGGACCGGCACGCTCCATTCTGTCTAGCGAGCGGGTAGCTCTGAATTTTGCGCAACGACTTTTCGGCATAGCCTCGCTGACTTGCGCTTATGTGAAGGAGCTGGAAGGGTTGTCTTGTGAGATTCTCGACACGCGCAAAACGACTCCGGGCTGGCGAGTTTTGGAGAAGTACGCGGTTGTTTGTGGGGGAGGGCGAAATCATCGAGTGGGGCTTTTTGACATGGCGATGATCAAGGACAATCATTTGGCCGTTCTGAATGGAAACCAAAGGCAACGAATCACGGAAGCAGTGGCGCGCGTAAAGGCAGTGTATCCCAATTTACGGGTCGAGGTAGAAGCGGACACGGTGGAACAAGCGCTCTATGCCGCGGAAGCAGGAGCGGACGCGGTGCTTCTAGACAACATGAACCTCCCAACCTTGCGGAAAGCGGTTGAGGTAGTTGCCGGACGAGCCAAAACCGAAGCTAGCGGCGGCATAACGCTGGACAATCTCCGCGCTGTTGCGTTGACTGGAGTGGGTTTCATCTCGGTGGGGGCGTTGACGCATTCGGCGCCGTCGGCGGATATTGCTTTGGACATTGCGAAATTGGAATAAAGATGAAGAGCGATGTCCAAATGTTGCGGGCGCTTTATCAAGCGGGCGCCGAGGGTATTTCCGTGAATTCTCTGGCAGCAAAAACAGGAGCCGATCAAGCATCGATTCGGGCGCAAATCCAAGAATGGAGGCGCATTGGGTTCCAGATTGAAGCGAGTCCGCACTTTGGTTACCGCTTGCTAGAAGCGCCGCATCGTTTGCTGGGGGAGGACATTGCCTCTCGGCTCGGTCCGGTTAAGGTGATAGGGCGGCAAATTCAAGTGTTTCAGGAAACATCTTCCACTAATGAAGTAGCATTGCGGCTGGCTGGCGACGGGGTGGCCGAAGGCGCCGTTGTGTTTGCGGAACGACAGAGCCGGGGGCGCGGCCGGCTTGGACGCACTTGGTTTGGCTCGACGGGGAAAAGTGTTCTGACGTCGTTGCTTCTACGTCCCTCGTTGCGGCCGGCTGAAGCAGCTCGTCTAACCATCATCGGCGCCGCTGCCACAGTGCGAACAATCGAGAAATTGACAGCCGTACGTCCTTCTATCAAGTGGCCGAACGACGTGATTGTTGGAGAGAGAAAGTTGGCCGGCATTTTAACAGAAATGTGCGCTGAGCCGGATCGAATCCACTATCTCGTCTTGGGAATTGGCTTGAATGTGAATCAAACGAAAACGGATTTTCCCGAACAACTGCGCTGGCGATGCAGTTCTCTTCGAATTCTCACCGGGCAAGTGTGGAACCGGGCGGCGGTTGCGGCGGCATTGCTCAAAGAACTGGATTGGGATTATCAACGGATGAAAGAAGGGCGATTTGCAGCGGTCGCCGCCGAGTGGCAGAGTCGATGCGCCACTTTGGGCCGTCAGGTTGCCGTGCAGTTTGGGAAATCCACGATTCACGGGCGAGCGGAAGCCATTGACGGCGAGGGTGCCTTGTTGTTGCGAACCGGAGCGGGCTTAGTGAAACGAATTCTTGGCGGCGACGTTTTGCTACACAACGGTAAAAAGAGTTTCAACGGCTAGAAAGACCTTGTGATTCTGTGTGTCGATATTGGAAATACGCATACGCGCGTTGGGATTGGCGACGGCCGGAAAATCCTCAAGTCGGAATATTTCGACACAATCGAATGGCGTTCCAATGAAATAGCCGGGATGCTTCGGCAATTTGCCGACCACGGTTCGATTTTTGGAAGCGTTGTTGCTTCCGTTGTCCCCGAAGCCACAAAGAAAGCGCAGCGTGTGATTAAGGACGCGCTGTCCGTCCAATGCGTGAGACTAACCCATCGGAACGTAGTGGGAATTGGCATCGACTATCCCAAACCCGCCACCATCGGCGCAGATCGGTTGGCAAACGCTATGGCGGCAACACGGCGCTATGGTTCTCCCGTAGTCGTGGTGGATTTTGGAACGGCAGTCACCTTTGACGTAGTGAACGCCGAAGCCTGTTATGTAGGCGGCATTATTGCGCCCGGACTAGGCGCTATGACGAATTATCTCCATGAAAAAACAGCATTGCTACCCCAAGTGCGAATCCGAGACCCCAAAAAGACAATCGGAAAAAGCACTTGCGAGGGAATGTTAATCGGCGCCGTCAACGGCTATCGCGGGCTAGTGTCTCGTCTCCTGAACGATTTGAAGCGCGAACTTGCCGATCCTCGCCTTCACGTCGTAGCCACCGGCGGATACGCAGAGTTAATAGCAAGAGACTTGCGCCATATAAAAACAGTGTGTCCCAACCTGACTTTGGACGGATTGAGAATCCTAGGTTGGAAACACTTTGGCCCGAATTGAATTCAAAAAGTAAATACCATGTTCCTATGACCAAAGTGCGACATTGCCGAACAATACAAAGTATAGTATTATCTTAACGTATGACATCCGCAACAATTCCAATTGCAACAACAGACTCGATCAACGCTCAAATCTTGCAGGTTTCCGAAGATCGAATTCAAGGCTTTCGCCGAGATCCGATCGGAGCTATTAGCAAAGAAGCCGGCGTTGAACGGGAGATTGTCGTCCAACGAATTCAAGCAATGTTGCGCGGAGGCGTCATCCGGCGGGTGCGGCAAACCTTGCTGGCTACCAATCTTGCCCGCGGCGCTTTGGTAGCATGGCAAGTGCCTCCGCAGCGATTGGACGCCGCCTTCGACTTTATGTTCCAAAAAGACCCCTTCTCCGGCCACGTAGTCACTCGCTCCACAGACAGCGCCACTCCCGGCTCATCTTATAAACTATGGACGACGCTCAAAGTGCCTCAGGGTTACTCTATGGAAAAACACTGTCAGTTGCTGGCGTCAAAAACTGGCGCCAAGCGCTTCCGGCTTATGCCGGCTAAACGTCTCTTTACATTAGGCGTCGGGCATGTGAGACGCCGGGGCCTGCCACCCGGAAGCAAGACCGACGCGCCGGCCCAAGCCGCAGAAGTCACCATCGCGCATTTGTCCAACCGCGAATGGAAAATCCTAACGGCGTTAAAACGAGAATGCAAACCAGAAGAATTGGAAGGAGACTTGTGGACGCTACGAGCCATCGAAGCCGGCGTTTCCACAGAGGAATTCTGCGCAACGGCAAGAAATCTCAACCAACGCAAAGTCATCGGACGCTTTTCCACCTTCCTTGAACACGCTAAAACATTAAAAACTGGAGAAAAGGTAACTCGCTTCAACGCCTTGTTTCATTGGGCAGTGCCAGAAGGTATGGAACTAAAAGCCGGAAAAGAAGTGGGGCGGCATCATATTATGACCCATGCCTACTGGCGTGAAGGCGGGCCGGAGTTTCGCAATGTAAACATAATGGGAGTAGCGCACGGCACGGACAAAGCGCTCTTGCTACAACACAAAAACGCAATCGACGCCCATCTCAAATCCGAAGGCATCCCAATTGCTTACACCAACGTTTTTTGGGGCGGACGCAGTGAAATCAAACCTTCGGAAATTTCTCCATTCGCCTACTGCGAATGGTGCCACAAAATGAACATCAACCCCACCGCAATGCAGGAATGAAAGAATCTAAAAATCACCTGTAGCTTACATGTTTATTAGTCTTTGTTCAAATTGTGCAAAAATAGAGCATCTACCCAAAAATGAAACACAAACGCATATAATAAAAAAGGCCAATCCCGGAAAAGATTGGCCTTGTTGCGATTTAGAATTGTCGTTCTTGCCGTTGCTACCGAACCAACATCGAATCGCCGGCTTTTAGTTCCTCTTCGTAAGTTCCATTCCCTACAAAAATATCCGTCATTTTCAGGTTGAGGAATCGGTCAGGTGGAATCTCCGCAATCAAGCGATCTCGCAAAGCTTCGGCCTCTTCTTGGGACAGCAAGATTTTCTCCGGATACCCCCAATCCTTTTTCCGACTCAAACTAACCCAGAAGGAACCCAAAATGTCCTGTTGCTCTTCTCCCCAGGTTTGTCCTTCTCGCCTCAACTTTTCCGGATCGTGTTTCATGGCGTTGTGATGCCAAGTTAAGTGCGTAAACGCCCGACCCCAAATGTACGGATCCATTTCCAGACCGGCCTCAACCATGATGTTGTGCATTTGTTCAAACTCCGGCGAGTAGCGCGTGGGCATTTCGTAGAAGTTTTTAATGAACCCGTGTTGTTTTTGCATTCCGACCATAATCCAGTAATCATTCTCTCGTGGAATCCGACGGCCGTTTTCATCCACTCGTTCTTTCAAGACTTCTGGATCAAAGGTAATTTCAGGGTGGTAGGTAGGTTCAAACGGAAAGTTCTCAATCCATTCTTGCCGACTTTCCCAATAGGCTTCCTCTTCTTTGGCCTTCCTTTGCTCTTCCAGCCATGCTTGCAAATGCGCTTCTTCTTCCGGAGTTGGCAGGCGGAGTGTGCCGTCCGGCTCTCGAACCCGATGCCTTGCATTGGCAATGGCTTCGTTCCTTGCGCGATGAGCTTCGATGTTCGCTTGCAGTTGAGACATCATTTCCTTGTGAACGTCGTTGTCGGGCTTCTTTGCTGGTTCTAGATTTGTCGGCGCCGAAGTTTCCGCGCTGTTTTTCTCTGTCGGTTTGCGATCGATGTAAAGGACCGCAAGGATGAGCAAAATCATCCCGCCAAAACCCGCGTAAAGGTAGTTTTCTGGTTTCATGGTTTTCGCCTTTCTTTCGTTTAGTCTTCCGGCCAAAGGTTGCTGCAGTCTTGCTCGATATGCAAGTGCTTTTGGTTGACGATGAGTCTGTAGTTGTAGCTTGTGCTCTCCCAAGAGCCTCCAAGGTCGCTGTAAGGATCTGAAACCCATCTGTGCTTCATACTGTACTTCTTCTCCGCCCATCGCTCGACGCCGCCGACCGGCGTATTGAGCTCGGTGATTATTTCGTTCGAATCACAGAGTTTAAAGTCCTTGTTATCGTCTTGAACGGCGTTCATTTCGAATCTCTTGCAGTGTTTTGTCGCAGGCCAATAGGGAGAAAGCTCACCGTAATATGCAACACGGTTCTTTTTGTAGGTGAAGCCGACGGTGAATGTTCCGGCCACTCGAACTTTGGGATGCGCCAACGCAGGCACCGTAGCTTCGGAATAGACCACAAACTTGCCCACCTCCCAAGTTTCATCCCTGCTAAAGACCTTTTTGCCAAGTTCCCATTCTTCTCCGTATCTTTCCTTGACTACTCGATTGGCGGCGTCTTTGTCGAACGGCTTGTCCATCGTTCCATAGAAAACGATTGTCTTAGCCTGACCAAGACTACTACTCCATAATATCGCATCGTCTTCCGGATCCACAATTTTGAACTCTTTTTCCCAGCCCGCTAGATTGGCATTTTTGAGCCTGTTCTGGCGATCTCCGACAGTAGTAACAAAGTCTCCGCGAAAATTCAACCATCCTGATTGGGTAAAATCCTCTCCCTTGCCGTTCCAATCCTGCATATACTTGGGAAAATCCTCGTCGTAGTTGTAGGTTTTGCTGATTCGGTATTCTTGCCAGCGCGGATAGATGCCGGCGCTACTGGCGGAGACTTTCAATGGACGTGGGTCGCCATTTTTGGCAATCCAGGCATTGAGCGCCGCGTCAGTCGCCTTCCCGGCAACAATTTCCGCAATAATCAAGGTGATCCAATGTGGCGCTGCTTTCGCAGTGGGCAAGGTGAACAATGCCGCCGATACGGCGACAACAACTATAGTTTTCGCTAAGTTCCTCATGATAGATTTAGTGTTATTATGGGCTTTAGCCCCCTTTAATTTTTTCTCTGTAACAATCATTCTGTAACCCCCTCCCCGGCGCAATGCACCGGGCCATTTGGAAGCATTTTGCTGGTTCAATGCAAGAATCCCGCACAATTCCTATCGAGCATGGGAGAAAATCAGCGGACTTCCTCCTACTCGACAATTTCCAACAAGTTTTTACATTTGGCGGGTGTCCCGGCAAAGGGACACCAGCAAAAATGCTTCCAAAAATAAATATCGCCGAAAAACGGAGAAATGTCAGGCGATGGAGCGAAGAAAAATGAATTTTTTCTCCGAATCTCGGCAAAAATCCCGAAAAATTCACAGATTTTTAAGAGTTTCAATTCAAGTTTTTTGCTGTACTTTGCTAATTCTTTGCGATTGGATTCGTGTTTTTCAAAAAGGCAAAGGCTCGATTTTGGCGAGCGGAAAGGGTAAATTTTGAATTTTTAAGAACGAATTTTTTATATTATGAATAGGATTCATGACAGCGGCAGTACCATGACCGGCGATGCCTCCCGGATGCTGACGCAGGAGGGTCTGCGCCACATTGAGGACGCCATAATGAGGCTGTTGGCAGCCCATCCGCAGGGCCTCCGCAACGCTCAAATTGCTGATGCTTTGGGCCTGCGCTCGTCCATCCACGACCGACAGCGCGACTATCTGACTTATTCGGTACTGGGTGGACTGATGGCGCGCGGAGCAGTAACGCAGGACTCCGAAACCAAGATTTTCACCATAGTCACCAACGCGGGCAATCTTTGACGCAGGTCTCAAGTAGTTGCCGCAATATGCCAAAACGCTACAAAAAGTTGGCGCAAGCCGTGTGAACACTTGGATTTCTCCGAGCAGTGATCGTTTCACTTATCGGCGTAACTTCGCCTTGCAAGCTGGCCGATTGCGGGAAATTGCCAAAGTTTTGAAGGATCACGGACAATGGCTCGGTCTAGAATACATTGGCACGCATACTTTGTTGATTCGAGGCAAGTATCCGTTCCTCCATACGATGGCCGAAACCAAAGAGTTGATTGAGGCAATTGGAACAGGCAATGTTGGCTTTGTGTTGGATAGTTGGCATTGGTGGCATTGGTGGCAGGCAGGCGACACTGCTGATCAGATTTTGACTTTGCAAGGCGATGAGATTATTGCTGTGGATCTCAACGACGCGCTTAGCGGTATCGAAAAACGGGCGCAGTTAGACCACCAAAGAGAGTTGCCCACGGCAACGGGAATAATTGACATCAAAGCCTTTCTGAACGCTGTCCATCAGACGGGTTTTGACGGTCCGGTTCGTGCCGAACCTTTCAATGCTCTTCTCCGAAAGATGGATGATGACGATGCTTGCGCCGCCACTGCAGCCGCTCTCAAGAAAGCCTTTGCATTGATTGACTAAGCGCTTGTTTCCACCTGCTTTCGCGGTTGAAAAGGGAGGGAGAAGTCTGCATGTTGCTTTAGTTGTGTGGCGCAGGATGTTGTGGTGCCTCCGACAATCGACCTTGTACTTCGAGAAATGAATCTTAGAATTTTGTGCAGACTGATCGGCGTGTTGCTGATCTTTTTAGCAGTGGGTCAATTAATGTGTCTTGCTTGTTCCATTGGGTATTCGGAGCAAACGGAGGAGGAATGGAATGCAACCAAAGCCTTTTCGTGGTCTTTCGGGATTTCTTTGGTTTGTAGCGCGGTCTTGCTTGTTCTGGGGCGGGGAAGCGGCAACGATTTGTTGCAGCGGGAATCCATTTCGGCAGTCGGGTTAGGTTGGATTTTCTGCACTCTTTGCGGGGCGATTCCCTATTGGCTTTGCGAGCCGCAGATGAGTTGGATCGACGGTTTGTTTGAATCGGTTTCTGGTTTTACAGCGACGGGGGCGACCGTGATTGCAGATGTAGAAGGGCTTCCCAAAAGTTTACTGCTTTGGCGGGCGCTTACCCAGTGGTTTGGCGGGCTGGGAATTTTGGTTTTGTTTGTTGCTTTACTATCGTCGGCCGGCGCCGGCAGCAAAGCATTGTTTCAACATGAATCTTCCGCGTTTGAAACAGAAGGGCCGAGCCCCAGAATCCGGCCGAACTCGTTTGAACTTTGGGTGGTTTATGTTGTCCTTTCCTTGGTTTGTTTCTGTGGGCTATGGCTTTCCCGCAAGATGAATGTTTTCGACGCGGTTTGCCATACATTCACGACGGTGGCCACAGGAGGCTTTAGCACCTATAACGACAGCATCGCACACTTCGAAAGCGCATTCGTCGAATACTGGATCATCGGTTTCATGGTGTTGGGATCCTTGAACTTCCTACTCTATCCTTGGTTGTGGCCGCGTCGCTGGCGTCAAGGCAAAACCAAGTGGCGTCAAGACGAATCCACCAAAGCGTTTGTTCTAATTTTGTGTGTCGCCGCCTTGTCCATCTTCGTTGTCAATTGTGTTCGCGGAAGTGGAGTGGATGTCTGGCGCAACAATTTTCGTCCAGCTTTGTTTCAAGCGGTTTCCATTTTGACGACGACGGGCTTTACAACCGAAGACTATGACCAATGGCCGGCTTCTTCGGTAATTCTGTTGGTAATGTTAATGATAGTAGGAGGTTGCGCAGGTTCCACCTCCGGCGGCTTGAAGGTAGGGAGGCTAGTTCTCTTCTTCAAGATTCTTTGTTACCAGCTTCGCATGTTCTTTCGGCCTAACTTGGTTATGACGATGAAACTGAATGGGAATCTGGTGACCGAATCGTTTCGCATGGCCACTTTGTTCCTGATGTCGATGGCTGCGGTTTCGTTGCTGTTGGGCACGGCTGCGGTGAGCTTTCTCGAACCTCAGTTGGATATCCGGAGTTGTTTTTCCGCAACGCTCGCAACGCTGTGCAACATTGGACCCGCTTTGGGAGAGGCGGGACCAGAAAAGACTTACGCAGGCTTTCACGGCCCCGCCAAGCTCTTGCTTTCGTTTTTGATGTTGTTGGGACGGTTAGAGTTCTCCGTGCTTTTGGTTTTGTTCATGCCGTCGCTTTGGAAACGGTATTGAGCCCGTCAGTCAAAAATTCTTCATTGCCTTGCGGATAGGAAGAACCTTATAATTCATCCATGCGACATTTTTCCTGGATTCTCTTAATATCTCTGTTGGCGGCGCTTTACACAGCCGCTCAAGACCGCCCCAACATCCTGTTAATACTTGTGGATGACCTGAAGCCGGCCATCGGTTGCTATGGCGATCCTTTGGCAAAAACGCCGAATATCGACCGTTTGGCGGCCCGCGGCGTCCGCTTCGAACGAGCTTATTGCAACCAGGCGGTTTGTGCCCCCTCGCGAAACAATCTACTGCTTGGGACTCGTTCCACTTCGCTGGGCATTTATTCTTTGGGACAAAACTTTCGTCAGGCAGCGCCAGACGCCGTCACAATGCCGCAATTTTTCATGCGACACGGCTATCGGACAGAAGCAATAGGCAAAGTGTTGCACACCGGACACGGAAATCACGATGACCCAAATTCGTGGAGTGTGCCGTCAATCAACGAAAAGGTTGTCGAATATCTCTTGCCGGCAAACTCCGCCAGCGGGCAACTAACGCGGGAAGAAGCATTTTTTACCAACCGAAGGTTGAATCAGATTCGATCCCTTCCACGAGGCTCCGCCTGGGAAATAGCCGATGTTCCCGACAACGCGTATGCCGACGGACGAATCGCCGACAAAGGAATCCAACGACTGCAGGCAGCCAAACAACGACCCGATCAACCATTCTTCCTTGCACTCGGTTTCGTCAAACCTCACCTGCCCTTCACCGCGCCCAAAAAGTACTGGGAAATGCACAATCCCGAAGCCTTCCCACTTGCATCTAACCAAAAACACCCCGAAGAAGCGCCTCCCTACGCTGGCAAAAAGGGAGGCGAAATAATCAACTACGCTCCCCTCACTGTCGAAAACCTGAAAAGCGAAACCATCCAGAGAAAGCTAATACATGGCTACTACGCCGCTGCAAGCTTTGCCGATGCGCAAATTGGTCGAGTATTAGACGAACTCGACCGCCTGGAGTTTTCGCAAAATACTATAATCGTATTATGGGGCGACCATGGATGGCATCTCGGCGACCACGGTTACTGGACCAAACACACCAACTACGAACAAGCCAACCGTATTCCCATCATCATCGTTGCGCCGAGCATACCCATACAAGGACGCACTACACAACAGTTGGTGGAAACAGTCGACCTTTATCCAACCCTGGCCGAGCTAACTGGCTTGCCGGTGCCAACAGGTCCTCAGCCAATCGATGGCATAAGCCTAGTCTCCGTGCTTCGCGACCCTAGCCGCTCCATACGAAACCACACCTACCATTGCTACCCCCGAGGAGGGCGAATGGGAAGAGCAATCCGTACAGAACAATACCGATTAGTAGAATGGAAGAGAATCGGGGATCCAAAGAACTCTGCCGAATATGAACTATACGACTACATTAACGATCCCGGCGAGATACGAAACCTAGCATCCGAACAACCCGAAACACTTCATCGCTTGGCCTCTATCCTCGCCCTCCACCCCGAAGCCAAAAGAATCCCCTAGCCCGCTTCACAACCGATGGATCCCGAACGAATGACCCCACCTGCAAGGACACAAACAAACATCTCCCTGCACAATGGAAGTTTCTTTACCATAGCTTCTGTCCCCAAACACTTCCAAGCGCCGGCAGGCAATACGGAAAACGAACAAAACAAACTTCGACCAAACAGCAATATTTTTAATGCCCCAATACTATTCGCTCTATTTAAACCGAGAAAAAACAAAACCGCGCTTTTCCAACATCAGAAAAAAAATTCCTTTTTCTTAAAGAAAAAGAATTGGACTCTTACAAAGGCAGTTAAGTTTTTTTCGAAGTCGGTTTGGCAAGTCTCTCCTATTGAGGTGTTGGTCAAATGCAACAGCCTGTTGTACAACAAAACATCGGAGGAAAAAATCTTGAAGGTTTTCTTTGTTGGTCTAGTAAATGCCCTAGAAAGTTCTCGCATACATTGCATTTTACTAGACTGATTTCAACTGGCTGATGTGCGAAAACGCCGAACAACACGGATGATTAGAAAGTGAGAAACTGGATTGAGAGACAAAGGAAAGGGAAAAATCCCGCAAGATGGGAAGGCAAAAGTGATGACAAAGAATACGCAATACAATGTTGAACATTGTCAGGAAAGTAGAAATTGGAATTATAGTTGAATAGACAAAGAATTGACCGAGAAGAGAAAAACCGTTACAGAAGAGCTTTTCCAAAAGCATAAGCAAACTATTGTAATGAAGACAAGAAAACCATTCTTTCCTTAGTTATTTAGCACCCCACGCCCGGAAAAAGAACCCATTTAAAATAAAAATCAAGCACCGAATCAAATAAAACGTCAGACACAACACCGAACCAAACGCAAAACACAGAATCCGACGACACTGATCAGAAACTACTGAACACGTTAACTATGAGCTTTTTCAAAATGCTTCACAACCGGTTCTCCGTTGCCTTGATCTATGTTCCACTGCCAACATACGCTGCCTCCCTCTCTTGCGAGCGAGGACAAGAAATGGACGACTGACTTTGATAACGATTGTGACGATTGTCCGCTATGCCCGACTTGGCAGAAGAAATTTACAAGGGACGGGTGGGAAGAATGCGTTAGTAGCAGAAGAGGCTACAGGAATTGCATCGAGAGACGTGAAACTGTTGGCATTATGCATCGATGCCAAATAGAATGGAACTTTTGGGGAGGCTTAAGGTGTTTCTTCTCATTAAGCGCTGGAATACTTTCAACTGGCTATTGCATAGTTAACGGAGTTCCCAAGTTTGGTTCTGGTTGTATTGCTTGTCTCGCAACTTCTGTGGTCATCAACTCAGCTATTTGTAGCCCATATAATTTGAGGAAATGCAAGCTCGCGGGACACAATCGGCCAATCAGAAGAATAGTCAAAGGTTTCTGTGGCGGCGAATATCTTCAGTTGAATGACTCTAGCAACTAGCAGAACCAATAAAGTACTAGAAGAATTGTAATCTTAAAATCTGTTTAATCCATGATCGCGAAATTTAAACGCACTTTTGGTCTGGTACTCTACGGAGTGCTACGATCGCTTTGGACGAATTAAAGTCCGGATTGGAGGCATTGTTTGAGAATTATTTGGTTGCCGAACCGGAGAACTACGACTACACGGTTAGATCAATGGAGGGGAGATGATCTGGAAATCACCCGCTCAATCATTAAAGAGATTAAGATGGTGTTTGGAGATGTTCAAAATAAACATCTGTCAAAAACAGGAATTGCCCAGGCTATTAATATGCTCTATCAACGTCTTTTGCGACTCGAAGAAGAATTGATTCTCCTAGCGAAGAAGCAATTATGGAAATCATACGCGAGAGAGGGATATGCTCCTGAGTGCAAAACTTGCTCTAGCATCGACTGATTTTTTGAAGAAATGGCGATGAATACCGGATAGATTTTCGAATTGAAGAAAACGAGGAGAATATCATTTGACCAATGCGTGAGTTTCGCTATGGAAGCGTTGATACTGTCATCTACAAATGGCAAGCCGCCACAGCTTGGTTCTATGATGAAGATCAAGGAGAATTTATGGAATGGGACACTTGGTGCGACAATCAAGGCATGGGATATCTCTATCAAACAACCAAGAAAGATCTGAATCGTATAATTGGCAGGGATTCTTTATAGAAGAGAGTATTTCCGTCGTCTTGGTCGGCAATATGTTGGATAATAAATTAGCTAGAGCGGCGGTTTCTGTTTTGGCTTCTCAGGAGTATTTCTCCGTGAAATCGCTGATTAAAAAGCTGCGAATTAGCGAGAAGAAAATTGCCAGAATAATCAACGGTACGCACACTCTAATGAAAGTGAATGCCAGCGAAGTTTGCAGCAATAGCGACTTTGTTTTGTTGAATTTCGCCTATCGAGATCAATCTTCAAAACCTTTCTTTCCTTAGTCTACGATCGTAATGATATATTGAAACAATACATTGCCATTCCTCCTAAAGACAGAGGCTGTGCAAACTTGCTCTTTACGCGATTATCGCGATGATTGAACTTTGCAATGCGATTCTATGCTTACTACGAAGCAATGACGCCGGAGTCGACTCATTTTGAAGTGGCAAGTTATTTAATGGAACTTCATCATACAAGGACCGGACCTGAAGTCTTCAAGTTTGAAGTTCCTGAAGGTTGGACATGGGAAGATAATATAAATCCTAAAGAGTTGATTTTGCATGGTCAAGACGGTGAAATCGTCGAAGAAGTTCGTTCATAAAGATAAGAAACAGAAAAATAAAAAATATTGGATGAGCATTTTTGAGTTTTTATGCGTTTTTGTGCTGATGGCACTGGCGGTGTGACGTTATGGGAGTGGAAGAGAAGGAAGGAACTAAGTAACGATAAGGAATGACCGGGCGGACGAAATCGCCACGAAACCTGAAAACAACAACAACAAAAGCTACGCCACGGCAATGGCGAACAACTTGGGCTGGCAACAAAACCCTGCGCTGGCTTCTGCTTGGTTCAGGTGTGTTGTTGACCCCCGGCCTGTTGAAACTGCTGAGCCTGCGGCCAGAGATTCAGTTCCTCGCCTTTCTCAATCCTCGGTTGCCGTTTCTCAACAACTGGCAAATCACCGCTCTGGCCGGGGCGGTTTGAAATCTTGGTAAGTCTGAGGCTTTTTGCGGGAGGAGATCTGGCTCGAAGGCTTTTGGGGTTCACCAGGCTAACCTGCGCTTGGAGGGCTTATCGTTTTGGTCTTTACTAGGTTGACTGGACGGAAGACGGCACTTGCTCTGGCGGTTTGTTTGGGACGGTTGCCGGATTGGACGGAACTATGGGGTTCGTGGTCGTTGTAGCGGTCTTTTGCGGGGCATGACGGCTGGATGCGTTTGGGGCAACATTTGTCCGAGACGGCAATTCTAAGAAAAGAGGATTTGTAGGATCATAGGTTTTTTAGAAAAGAGCGGGAAGAGAGTGAATATAAAAATAAGTATGAAAGCGAGGCATTGTGGAGGAAGGAGAGTGGGATTTCATATGGCGTTTGGTTTGGTGGTGATGACGATTGTGGGGGTAAGCAAGGCGCGGGGCAAGGTTGGAGAACCATGTTCATTTGGATTTTACGAATGGTTGGGTTCCGGGGGCGATGTCGCGGTTGGGGGAAGGGGGCTTTGTTAGCGTCGCATGTTTCCGCTTAGGAGATTTATCATTGTCCGGGGGATGAGTATATGTAGGAGCGCAGGTGGTTGGATGAATGGACCGGGTGATCTTATTTTCGGAGTTCGGCTATGAGCAGTGAATGCGGATTGGACCCGGCTGGCTAGCAAAACTTCCGCGCTAATGGAACAGTGAGAAGCGCCGTGTAATTAGAAATTACGGCGTGAAGGAGTGGTGTTAGGTTGAGAGGCAAGTTCGGGAAAAGTTGCGGCGAGTTCCAATGTGTCGCCGTGTTTTTTCTGTTGAGTTTGTAGGTTGTCGAAGAGTGTTTTCATTCTCTCCAATTGTTCTGGTTGCCGGGCAAGATCGTGTTGTTCGTGGGGATCGGCGGCCAAGTGGTAGAGACGTTTGACTTTGATCTTTGGGTAGAGGATAAGTTTCCAACCATCTTGTCGAAGGGCGCGTTGGGTGTCCATATAGGCGCTGTAAACGGGGGTGTTTCTTTTGACGGCTTGACGACCAGAAAGAAGGGGAAGCAGGGAACGGAATTCTATGTCTTGGCGTTGGAAGTCGCCAGCTAAATCCAGGCACGTAGCCATGAGGTCTTGCAAGAAGATGGGTTCGGCAATTTGTGTGCCGGGGGTTGCTTTCGGTCCGGCAATAAGGAACGGCACGCGGAGGGAGTGATCATACATGTTTTGCTTGCCTAGTAATCCGTGATGGCCGCAGGCGAGTCCGTGGTCGGCGGTATAGATGATCCATGTGTTTTTTCGGAGTCCTTGGGCTTTGAGTTCGTCCAGGATTCTTCCGATTTGTTCGTCTAAGTGGGAGATGATGGCGTAGTATTCCCGGCGGTGAACTTTAACTGCGTATTTTGTGCGCGGGTAGACGGCAAGGGCTTCGTCGCGAAGATTGGGTTGGAGTCCGGATGTGACGTGGGGATATTGGGGCTGGAAGGGGAGGGGAATGGAGATGTTTTGCAGGGGGTAGCGGTCGAGAAATTCTTGGGGGCTTTGCCGCGGGTCGTGAGGAGCGTTGAAGGCGAGGTACATGAAGAAGGGTTTTGCGTTGCCGTCAGCGGTTTTTTTGCCGGCGTCGCGGAGGAATCTTACAGCATCGTCGGCGAGAACTTCGGACCAGTGTTTGCCGCCTTGCCAGAAGCCGCCGAATTTGGGGTCGGCGGGGTTCCACAGGTCTGGTTGACCTTCAATGGGGCGGTGATAGCCGAGGGGGCGTTTGTCTTTTGGCATTCCGGGGCGAACGCGGGCGACGTGGTTGAAGAGGTGTTCGGGGGGGACGCCAACGTGCCATTTCCCGGTGAAGTAGGTTTCGTATCCGAGCGATTGCATTCGGCGGGGCCAGAGGGAGTCGTGGAATTGGTTTTGTTGGGTGGTGATTTGTTTTTTGAGGTTTCGCATAGTTTGGCTGGCGGCGTGGGCTCGCCAAAGTGTTTTGCCGGTGACGAGCATGGTTCTGGAGGCGACGCAGACGGCGCCCGTCCAGGATCCCATGTTGAAGCAATGGGTGAATTGGACGCTTTGGCGGGTAAGTTGGTCTAGGCGCGGAGTTTGAACCGTTGGATCGTCCTTTGGTCCCAAGGTGTCGTAGGCTTGGTCGTCGGCGAAGAGGAAGAGAATGTTGGGTTTGGTTTCAGCGGCCGAGGTGGTTCCCGCGAGAAAAACGAAGGCAAGACTGAAACACCCTGTCCAGCGAGAGTGAAAAAGATTGAAAGTCATAAGTCATAGTTTAACTGGGAAATCGATTTTGTAGAAGCTCTTTTTTGGGGAAGGGATGGGGAGAGCCGGCGGATTGAGTTTTCTACGGGATTATTAGGCGTTTTTGCTGGAGCGGAGATTTAGGCTTTGGGGTTCAGTTGGCTGAGGAATCGGGCCAAATCGCGGCGGTAGTCGGAGTCAATTTCCATTTGCGTGAGTTGTTTGTGAACCATCGCCAAGCCGTTCGCTCCGGATTCGGCTGACTGTGCGTCGACAAATCGCCGGCTGGGATCGGGGTGGAGGAAACGTTGGAGGATGTGGACGAGTTGCCGGTTGACGCGCACGTAGGGAGGCAGGAGTGACTCCAATTGCTGAGGCAAGGTGAGCTTTAGTTTCAGAAGATCGTTTTCGGTCGCGCCTCGATCCGTGCTAAGTCGTTGGCCGCGAAGCAATTCCAGCCCTACCAGTCCTACGGCGTAAATGTCGGATTGGACGGTGGCCGGTTTGCGTTCGTGGACTTCCGGCGCCATGTAAAGCGGAGTGCCAATGAGGGGGTTTGTTGGTTCGTCCATCATGACGGCGCGTCCGAAGTCGATTAACTTGACGTAGCCAAGCGGGTCGATCATGGCGTTGCTCAGCTTGATATCGCAGTGGAGATAGCGGGCGGCGTGGAGAGTTTCCAAGCCGGAGAGCATCTGCCGCATCACATAAACGGCAACGCCGGGCTGGATGCAGAGCTTGTTGTCGTAAAGATTGAGTATGGTTTGGACGCGCTTGTTAGCGCGGGTGCTGTGCCAGTTTCGATTGAGGTAGCGCTGTTTGCAGAGTTTCAAAAAGGCGCGAAGATTCATGCCCTCAATCATCTCCATTTGGATGTATCCGATTCCGTTGGTTTCCTCGTAAATGTCGCAGTCGATGAGGTTGGGCGAGCGAGCGGAATGAAGACGGGAAACTTGCGCCGCAATGCGCCCCATGTCCGTCCAGTATTTTTTGACGCTTGAGTAAAGGCCGGGATCGAAGATTTTGACGGCGTGTTGAGTGATGCAGCCGCGCGATCCTTGTCGTTCCGCCAGAAAGACAACGCCCTGCCGCCCTTCGCCAATCTGACGGTGAAATCGATAGGCGACCGGATAAAAGATGGCGTGGGTGCGCAGGATGGATTGAAAGTTCTCAATCAACTGTTTGCGTCCCATTCCAACAAAGTCGTCTCGCTCTTCGGCCGTGTCCGAACCGGAAGACACAGTGGGATCGCGCAAAGTGGTCTCCGCATCGGGAGGAAAATCCTTCGGATTGTTGAGCGCAGGAGGAATCATGGATTGTTAACTGCCGTCAAAGCATATAAGCGCAACGCTTGAAAGTCGTATTGAGAATGAAAAAAAATCAAGTTTCTCCACGAATTTGTTTTTTTGAAACTAAACAAGATTCTCGCGCTGAAAGGGAAGTCAATCTATTTTCGCCGCGGCTTTATCTAAATAATCTTTAATGATTCTTTGGGCAGTGACGTACATGAGGTATTCTTCAGCGTTGATGCCCATCTCTTCTGGATCAAATTCGTTTGCGTAGACCTCGATGATTCTCATCGCGATTTCTCGCTCTTCTTTGCTGGGTTTGGGGTCGTTGAATTTGGCGCATCCTCCCGTCCATGCGACAACGGCGATCCAAAGGAATAATTTCAATTTCTTGGTCATAAACAAAATCGAAAACTTTGCAAGCCAACGGTTGGTTCAATTCGTTCTTTTCACGCTTGGAACACCGGCGCGGTAACGGTTTAGCAAGGATTTGAGGGCTTTTGCTTTTTCGGGATGAGCGGCGAGAAGGTTGACGGTTTGTTTGGGGTCTGTGCGCAGGTTGAAGAGTTCGGCGGGCTCTTGATGCGGTTGGACGCCCAGAGTTTCCAAAATTGTTTTCGGTTCACGGTTGTCGGCTCCGCTGGGAGCGTCGATAAAAACCCAGTCGCCTTGCCGAATGGCGAATTTGCCTCTGCCGCTGTGATGAACGACGGCTTCCCTGATGGGCTCGGCGAGTTTCTCCGAACGGAGCGCCGGCAGAATATTGTAAGAATCTTCAGCAGCGTTCGGCGGAAGGTCGTAATCAATGATGGCGGCGACGGTGGCCATTAGGTCGGTGAGGCAGATGATTTCCGTTGAAGTGGAATTGGAAGGAATTTGGCCGGGCCAGCGAGCGAGGAAGGGAACTCGATGTCCGCCTTCGTAAAGGTCTCGTTTGCATCCGCGGTTTCCGGCGCTGCTCCAATGGTTGTAGGTTTGGATATGACCGTAGGTGTTGGTTTCGGCGCCGTTGTCTGCGGTGAAGATGACGAGTGTGTTGTCCGCCACGCCGGAGCGTTTCAACTGAGCCAAAATGCTTCCCACTGCGTCATCCAATTCCAGCACAAAGTCGCCGAAGACTCCGCAACCGCTTTTTCCCAAAAACTCTTTGTTTGGATTGATGGGGCGGTGCGGGCAAATGGGGGCGAAGAAGACGAAGAAAGGCCGCCGGGCTTGCGCGCTTCGTTCAATAAAAGCGTTCGTTTTTTCCACCCAAGCGGGAATCATTTGCTCAAAAGTGAAGCCGGGTTGCTGAAAGCCTTTGTTGTTGTTGGGTCCGACAATGTGGGCGGGGATGTGCGTATAATCAAAAGGTTCTGAAGGCTCCGCCAAGACGTGGCGATTTTCCATGAACGCCCAAGCCGGCTGGGCGAGCGCAAAGGAATAGGTGAAGCCGGCGTCTAGCGGGCAATAGAGGGCGGGTTTTGACCAGTCGATGTTGAGCGGATTCACCTTGCCGTCGGGATTCTTCAATGGCCAGCGGCGTCCCAAATGCCATTTGCCAAAGTGTCCCGTTTCGTAGCCGCTGGCCGCAAGCATGGCCGGAAGCGTCAATCGCTTTGGTTCGATGAGAGGTTCCGAGGCGCCGTTTAGCACGCCGCTTTTGAGTCGAGTGCGCCAACAATACCGGCCGGTCAGCACACCGTAGCGAGTGGGCGTGCAAACGCCCGAGGGCGAATGCGCGTCGACAAAACGAATGCCTTCGCCGGCCAAACGATCCAAGTGCGGCGTTTGGATTTTGGAGTCTGGATTGTTGCAAGAAAGATCGCCGAAACCCAAGTCGTCGGCCAAAATCAGAATGATGTTCGGGCGCTTTGAATCGGCGGCAACACCGGTAAAAGTCAGAAGCGCTAAAAATGCGCCAATTAATATTTTGCTCATAATCTTGTTCATAACTTAGAAAATTCATGCGCTCGAAATAGCGGCGGCAACGTTGGCAAACGGCATCGGCTCTGGCGGAATCCTAATGTAACTTTCCCAACGTCGTTCTCGTCATTATTTCTGCGGGCGCCAAACATTGGCTGAAGATTGAACAAAACGTCGAACCAAAAGTCTAACCTTTTGTATGAAGACATTACTTCTTATTTTGATTGCCGCGGCCGTCGCGCTTCCCGCTATGGCCGAAGACCGTGAAAAACGCGAGCGTCCGGAAAAATCTTCCGAACGCCGGGAGTTTCACGAAGAAAAAGATGCCGCTCACAAAGAAGAGCGCCACAAAGAACAGGAAATTCGCAAACGTCGGCAAGACCTCGAACGCCGGAAACATGAGCATCGACGCCTAGCAGAGGCTGAAGAAAATCGAGAAATCCAGCGGCGCATCATGGCTGAAGAGGAAGAAAGAGAGAAAGTCCGCCGAAAAGCAATCCGAGAACGTCGTGAACTTCACGCCGCCGAGAGAGAACACTTCCGCCGCCGAGAACACGCTGATGAGGAAAAACAACGAGAATTCCGTCCAGAAATCCGCCTGCAATGGGTAAGAGGAATAAGGGAGCGCGCCCGCCATTTTGATTTGCGCGAACGCGAACTGGCTCTCAAAGAAAAAGAACTGTCCCTCAAAGAGCGCGAAATCGAATTGAAGTCGCGCGAAATCAAGTTGGATCTGCGCGAGCTGGATTTGCGCAAACACGAACTGGCTCTCAAAGAAAAAGCGATGGAGATGGAGAAAAAAGCAAAGGCGATGTATCAAAAAATGCACCAACCAAAAGCCAAGTCCCACACGATTAAAATCGAAACCAAGCCTCACACACTAGAAATCGATCCTCTGACGCTTGATGACATCGGAGATAAAGTGAAATTCGGAACCGGCGACGGCGTTATTACGGCATTTAAACACGATGACGTGGTAGTGATTCGGAATCACGATTTGTTGACTGAAGAGGTGAAACAACGTGTTAAGAAACACTTGGAAGCAGTGGAAAACTCGGTTGAAGATGCGAAAGATCAAGCCTCAGAAGTTCAAAAGCAATCGCTTCCAAAAGCAAAAGAAGCACTCCAAAAGGCGAAGGAAGCAGTCATCATTCGAAAGACAACTTCCCGCGACGATAGCGAAGGAATTGACGCTGTGAACTCATCGACCAAACCTGAAAAAGGGAAAGTTCAACAATAGAATCGCTGACGCATTTTTAAACGAATCAGAGTATTCGGCAGATTGTTAGAACATGGCCGTCTCGTTAGAGATGGCCATTTGTTTTTTCTGAACCGTCGAGAATTCTAGCAGATGGATTTCACATGTTTTTGGGAAATGCTGGTTTTGTAAAAGCTAGGTTGTTTATCGCCGGCGCAAAGTTGACGCCAAGCTTCTTTTGGAGCTTCTTGTCGTATTGATCTTTAGTCATTATCTTACTTTCCATCTAGTAGTTTTTGTTTGCGCTCTCCAAGAATCTTGATTGCCTTGTAGAGATGTTTCTGAGATTTGGAGTCGTCTTTGTTTAGTTAAATAAGCTCCCCTATACCAAACTGCAGCTTGGCGATCTTTTCAATTTCCCTCTTGCTGTTCATCTTTTCCTTTCTCTTCAAAGTAATCTCCAACATCCAATAGATTTGGATCCAATACCTGACTCTCATACAGAGCGTCAGATTGCTCTTCTGTTAGTTTGTCTAGTTCAATCATCTAGTTTCCTTTCTTATAGTGTTTCATCTTATTCTTTCTAGCCACCGATTGTGTATTGCGGTGACATACAAGAAAGTTTGTCTAAGCAAACTCCTCCAAACACATTCATCTTAGTGATCTATGATTACCCAGCTGTCGTCTTCACATGTCCATACAAACTCAAAGTTACCAGATCTAGAATATTCTGGCTTGATGATGCTGTATGGGCATTTCATACCCTTCTCCTGATACAGCTTGAATCTTCTCTTCATCTGCCCTTGCATACATCCAAGTAGCTTGTCTTCGCTGCATACATCTGGATCCAAAAAACCTTCTCGCAAAGCAGCTAATCCTAGCTGTCTACTGTCAAAAGATTTTCCTTTATACTTCTGTAGCACTCTTTCTCCAGCAACACTCCATGATGAAGAGAAGCTCATTGAGAAGTTGTATCCTTTTATTTCTGTAAGATACTTGGATTCACCATCTGGATTCAAAGATTTCTTTGGTTTTGTATCCAGTCCATCTTCTTTGTTTTTCTGTCTTAGTTTGTAAAGAGATTCACAAAGATCTCGCTCTTTTTTTGCATCTCCAAAACCATATTCTATCGCCTTGATCTTTTTCTCGAGATCTTTGATTCTTGTCTCGAGCTCACGATCTAGATTGTTCCTATTGTTCATTGTATACTTTTGTTATATTTGTTTGATAGCTCCCGTGTTGTATTTGGGAACATAGAAAATGAGCAAACAAGGACAGATGCGGCTGCTAGATGCGGCTCTAGATTACCGCCCGCATCTGCCCTGTCTGCAAAATTTATCTTGTTGTTCATACCACTAGCAGCTGGTATTCGCTAGATTAGCCCTTCAAGATTGCCTCAAGCTCTTTTTCAAGCAGGATGATTGCGCAGTGTTTGCGAGTGCGGTGTTTGGTTTAAGGATTTCCTTGAGCGGCGGCGTAACCTTGTTGCATGTATTTCAAATCACGGCCGTTGGGGGCTTTGACGCCGTAGGTTTGGCCGTCAGACATTTGGAAGGTGGATTCGTCTAGCCAACGGTGAAGTTCCACGTGGCCGTCGGCAAAGGCCAGGCAGTTCTTTTCGCCGTGCCGTATAGCAATGGGATCCCACCAAGCGTCGGTAAAAGGATAGGGAAGAAGCCATCCACCCCAATTGCTCCCTCCCACGTCGGTTTCTTCTTCCAAAAATACGTATTTTGTCGATGGCGTTCGAAGTTGGCTGAATTGAACAATGGCTTCGGGATTGTAAGGCGGGCCGTTCATGCTGCATGGGATCGCATAGCTTCTCCAGGCTTTGCCTTGGTTGACTTTTTGGCTTTTCAAAGGCGAATTGCGGCGGTCGGAGAGGCAGTGATAAACTTTAGGGTCTTCTAAGTAGTCCCATAGCAGTCCATCTTTGAGACCGCGAATTGCGTCTTCAACAGAGCCGCCGGGACCGGCGGGTTGACCGTTTTCTTTCTGCTTGCGGCCTACCCAGTCGCCGGCTTTGCGTCCGTGGTCGTGGGCGCCGACGATTTTGTCCCGGTTGTCTCCATAGTAAAGAATCCAGGCTAGGATAAGGTTCTTTTCGTTGTTTCGGCAGAAGGCTTCCCTGCTTGCTTCTTTGGCTCGAGACAGGGCGGGAAGTAGCATGCCGGCGAGAATTGCGATGATGGCAATCACAACGAGAAGCTCTATAAGCGTAAAGGCTTGGCGCGCAGGATGTTTCATTGGTTTGAATTTGCAGTGAAAGTTGGCGGTTGCGGACAAAAGCATCCAGATTAGTGGTTTTTTATTGGCTTTTATTCGGAAGTCCAAATGCGGCGCTTGTTGGATGCGCCATATTCTTCGGGAATGTTCCAGAAGTAACCTTCGCGGATGACTTCCGCGTGTTTTTGGGAAAGTTTTTCTCCCAGTTCTTTGAAGAGCTCAGGTTGCGCGGAGGCTAGATTTTGTTGTTGCCGCAAGTCGTTTTTCAGATTGAAGAGCTGGAGAGAGGTTGGGCGGCTGGTTTTGATTTGGAGCATGTCGTCTCGGACAAGTGGATGGGTTTTAGGTCGTTGCGCGTCGTTGGAGTGGGCAATGAGGCTCCATTGGCCGACGCGCAGGGACAGAGACGGATTGACTCGATAAAAAAACCAGTAGAGTGGTTGGCGTCGCTGAAATGTTTCCGACTTTCCGGCGAGGAGGGGAAGGATGCTGGCGCCGTCCAAAGCGCGATCGCTCGGCGGTTGAAGGCCGGCAATATCGCAAACGGTTGGAAAGTAATCTACCCCGCTGATGGGGACGGAGGATTCTGTTCCCGGCTGAATATTGCCGGGCCAGCGAAAGATTCCAGGCACTCGATGGCCTCCTTCCCAGAGGTTTGACTTTTGTCCCCGAAGGCCGGATCGCGAGAAATTATTCAACGGACCGTTGTCCGAAGTGAGGAAAACGACGGTATCTTCGGCGAGGTCGGATTCTTTGAGATAGGTGAGAAGACGGCCGACGGCGCCATCCACGTTTTCGACGTTGGCGTGATAATCCGCCTGTTTTCGGCTCAAATCAGGATAAAGCTCTTGATACTTTTTCACCAAGTCTGGCGGAGAGGCAATTGGAGTGTGAGGTTCGTGAAACCAGACACAGGCAAAAAATGGTTTTAGCGGCTGGTCTGCGGCAATGCGGTCGAGCCAAGAGACAGTTTCGGAGACGACGATTTGGCAGGAATACCCTTCCTGTTTTCCGACCGGCGCGCCGTTTCGAATGAAGTTGACAGGGTTGTGGTGATTGGGCGCGGCATTGTTATCCGTTCCGAAGGAATGGTCGAAGCCTTGATCGGCGGGAGAAGGTTGATCGGATTGGAGCTGGGATAAATGCCATTTTCCAAAATGTCCGGTATGGTAGCCGGCTTTCTTCAATAATTCTGCGAGCGTCACTGCTTCAGATCGAAGGTGCATCACGTGGTTTTTGGGGAGGTAGCTGTAAAGGCCGCTTCGGGCGGGAATCCTTCCGGTCAGAAGCCCGGCTCGAGAGGGTGAGCAATTGGGCGCGGCGGAATGGCAATCGGTGAAGCGCATTCCTTCGGCGGCAAGTTGATCCATGCGGGGCGTTTGGATTCGACTGCCGTAACAGCCCAAATCCGTCCAACCAGCGTCGTCCAGAAGTATTAGAAGAAAATTCGGCTTTTCTTTCCCGGCAAGGGCAACCTTACAGAAAATTAGCAGCAGGAGGGTGTAAATGGTGTAAAACGTGAGTCTAAATTTCATTGATTTAGTTAGTTATCAAAAGTCAATTGCTCGCATTGTTATGATACTATTATTCTCATTGTAGATATGCGATTCCCCTTACCTACATCGTAGTATACCTTTTCTTGTCAAGTAATGTTCGGGCTGGTAATGAAAGAGTGGAGTGTCTTCATTGTTAAAGCAAGAGGAGAGCGCCGGCGGGTGGAAAAGTTGGAAGAGGGAAATGATTTTCAAGAGGGGATTTTGGCTTTCAGTTCTTCCACTTGACGTTTCAGATGCAGGTTTTCCAAACACGAGAAAATGCGGCAGTTGAGCAAAATGGGATTGAATAATTTGGGCATGTAATCAATCGCGCCTTTTTCAATGCAAGTGGCAATGCTTTCGATTTTATCCACTGCCGTGATCATAATGACCGGGATTTCGGCGATTTTGGGATTCTGTTTGATTGCCTCTAGAGTTTGGTAGCCGTCCAGCACGGGCATTTGAATGTCCAAAAGAATCAAGTCGACGGGTTTGTCTTGTAGGATGTCGAGCGCTTCCTGGCCGTTTTCGCATTGCAGGATGTTTTCAAATCCGATTTGGGCAAGGTGACGAGTCATCAATACGCGCATCATTCTGGTGTCTTCCACGACGAGGACGACGCGATCTTTGTATTCTGCGGGGATTTCTTGGGCCATATTTAGTTTGCGTTTACCTCCAGGATGCCGATGGCGGCGGTCTCGTCTTTCACAACTTTTGCGACTTTGGTAGAGTGGGGTGCGGTTTCGATGGTGAACGGCGCTACGGCCGCTTCTCTGGCAACTCGCCGAAATTGTTCGATCATATGGTCCAGAGAGTTTTTGGTTTCTGTTTCTGTGGGTTCGATTAACATTGCGGCGTCGTATTCTTTTGCGAAGTGCACGCAGCCGGCGCCGACCAGCGTTGGGGGATGAATGCCGAAGTCGATCAATCGTTTGACGAAGTCGAACGCGCTGGTGGTCAACGAACCGCCGCTTAGCAGGCACTCGTGCATGCAGGGTTGATCAAAAATCGGGGGGAGAAGGTCCGCCAGTTTAACTTGCAGATAGTTGGCGTTTAGCACGGCGTTTTCCGATGCCAGTCGGAGTCCCTTTGCTCCTTGGGTAAGCAGGTAGCAGTAAGCTCGGAGCAACACTTCGGTGTGTCCGTAGTGGGATTTGATTCGCCCGATAGAGTTGGGACGGTCAAAATTTGGCGACGGCCGTCCGTCCTCCTTCTGGTTTCTTTGGATGACGGGCAGGGGAAGGTAGGGTTCTAGAAAAGCTTTGACACCCACTGGGCCGGCGCCCGGTCCGCCGCCGCCGTGGGGGGTTGAGAGAGTTTTGTGTGTGTTGATGTGGATCACGTCGAATCCCATGTCGCCGGGACGGACAAGCCCCATCAGCGCATTGAGGTTGGCGCCGTCGTAGTAAAGCAGGGAGCCGTTTTCGTGAATTTTCCTCGCAATTTGAACGATGTTTTTCTCAAACAAACCCAAAGTCGAGGGATTGGTGAGCATGAGGGCGGCGACTCGGTTGGTAAGCGCTTTGTCCATCTCGTCGATATTCATCAGCCCTTCGGGCGTGGTAGGCACGATTTGACAATCGTAACCGACCATAGCTGCGCTGGCGGGATTTGTTCCGTGTGCCGAGTCTGGAGTTAGGATGAGGTCGCGGCGTTCCCCTTTTTTTTCAAAGTGTTTTCGAATCATCAGGAGACCGGTGAATTCTCCGTGGGCTCCGGCGGCCGGATGCAGTGTAACTGCGTCCATACCGGTCAGCTCCGCAATAAAGCCCTGCAGCTCAAAGAATGCGTCCCAGATTCCTTGCAGGCTGGATTCGGGCTGCATGGGATGCGCTTTGGCGAAGCCATCCAGTTGGGCGAGGGCGTCGTTGCGTTTGGGATTATATTTCATCGTGCACGAACCCAAAGGATAGGGTCCGTTGTCGACGCCATAAGCTTGACGACTCAGGTTGGTAAAGTGGCGAACGACTTCGTGCTCGGAAAGTTCGGGCAAGTCTAGAGCTTTCTGCCGGACGGCGTCTGTTTCCAACCAGTGTGAAACGTCGATATCCTCGAAGTCGGGATCCGAAATTCCGGAGCCGCTGACTCCGGAGCGGCTGATGTCAAAAATTCCTGAATTTAGCATATTGACGGGAAATTAGTTGAGCGCGTGAAGCGCTTGCGCAAAGTGGCCGGCATATTCGTCTAGTTCGGTTTTTGTTTTCAATTCGGTGACGGCGACCAGAAGCCGCTGTGAATTTTGCGATTCCCATTCAGAACAATCAATGCCTCCGAATATCCGTTTCTCCAGCAGGCGCGCAAGGAGTTTTGAGACGTCGCAAGGGAGTTCGAGCAAAAATTCGTTGAAAAACGATCCCGACTTGGCTCTTCGGACGCCCGGCAATTGAGCGAGCTGTGCCTCCAAATAATGCGCTTTGGCCATGTTCAACTCGGCAACGCGGCAGAAGCCGAGCTCGCCGAGCGTGCTGAGGTAAACGCTGACTCGGAGCGCCAAAATGGCTTGGTTGGAGCAGATGTGGCTGGTGGCTTGGTGTCGAGCGACATGTTGTTCCCGTTCCTCTTTTACCAAAGCAAAGGCCGGTTCTCCTTTCAAATCCTGGCAGATGCCGACGATTCTTCCGGGGAGGAATTCTTCGTGTTCCGTCCGAGTGGCGATGACTCCCAAATAAGGACCTCCGGCGTTGAGTTCCAGTCCAAGCGGCTGCGCCTCGCAACAGACAATGTCTGCGCCGTCTTGACCGGGAGGCGAAAGACAGCCGACGATCAAAGGATTGATGCTGGCAACGGTCTGCGCCGCCGCCGAATGGGAGAGTTGGCTAATTGCCGCAATTTTTTCAAGAACGCCAAAGCGATTCGGAGATTGAACGACAATGCCGGCAGCGGGTTCTTCGGCCAGCAATTGCCGCGCGGCCTCGACGTCCATTCGGCCTGTGTCCGGTTCGGCAGGCACGGGGACGAGTTTGACTTTTCGACCTCGAAGATAGGTTTTCAAAACTTGGAGGGATTGCGGCCAAAGGCTGGCCGACACCAACAACCGGTTCCGTTTGGAAATGCGGCAGGCCATCCAGGATGCCTCGGCAATAGCGGTCGAGCCGTCGTAGACCGAGCAGTTAACTGCGGGCCGTCCTAGAATTCTGCCGATAAGTTGCTGAAAATCATAAAGGACGCGGAGAATTCCTTGGCTCATTTCCGGTTGATACGGCGTGTAGGCCGTCAGAAATTCCCCGCGCGAGGCAATGGCGCGAACCGTTTCGGGAATGTAATGCTGGTAAGCGCCGCCGCCGAGATAGGAACTGTGGGTTGTGATCGTGGCGTTTTGTTGCGCCAGAGATTCCAGTTTTCTTCTCAACGTCCATTCAGGCAAGGGACTCGGCAGATTGAGAGGGCGTTGCAAGCGGATAGAAGGGTCGATGGCGCCGAGCAGGTCCTCAACAGAATTCAAACCCATCTCCTTGAGCATCAAGGAGCGATCCGTCTTCGTGTGGACATTGTAACCCACTAATACATCGTTGCGCATTGCCGAGCAGTATTATGTTTTTTGAACAGAAATAAAGAAATTTTTTGCAGAGATCTGAGCGGGGCGAAGGATGGCTGCTAGCAAATTCAACGTTTCCCGAATGCCGAGATGATTTCTCGGGCTGCTTGGCGCGAAGCACCCGGCGGACCAAGCGATGAGGCCACTCGATCCAGCGCCGCCGCGATCCGAACTCTTTCTTCTGAATCCAGCAGTCGAAGGGCTTCTTGGGCAATGGCTTTTGGCGTCGCGGCGTTCTGAATGAGTTCCGGGAAAATGGTTTCACCGGCGAGGATGTTGGGCATGGCAATATACCGAATCTTTACGGCCCATTTTGCGATTTGGTAGTCCAGCCAAGGCAGTTTGTAGATCACGACGGCAGGCACTCTTAAGTAAGCGCATTCGCGAGTCACCGCGCCCGAAGCGGCGATGGCGACGGTCGAACGTTGGAGAACTTCCGCCGCGTTGCCGACTTGCCGTTTGACGTCTGGGGGGAGCATTGTCTGAAAACGTTGCATCAAGTCTGGATGGGGAGTGACGACGGTTGCTTGGCATTTTTGGAAGCGGCGAAGTTTTTCAAACGCTTCCAGCATCAGCGGCAAGTGTCGTCCGATTTCCTGCGGGCGGCTTCCGGGAAGCAAGGCGATTTGCGGCGGAGAACTGGACGACGCGGAAGCATTCGCACGGGGAGAGAAATGGCGGAAGCGCGTCGCCATTGGGTCGCCGACGTATTTTACTGGGAGCTTGGGGAAACGCTCGCGATACCAGTTTTTCTCGAAAGGAAAAATGCTGATCACCAGATCAACCGTGGACGCCAGCACTGCGGCCCGGCCGGCGCGCGAAGCCCAAACTTGGGGAGGAACGTAGTAAATAATTCGCGGCGTCCAATTGGCAAATAAATTTGATCTTTTGTCGCTCCAAGAACGAAGCGCTTTGGCGAAACGAAGATTAAAACCTCCGTAATCCACTAGAATGATCCATTGGGGTTGTCTTTGCTTGGCTTCCTTTAAAACTTGGCGAAAAATTCTTTTGAAGTGAAAAAATCTTCGCATGACGTCGAACAGGCCGAAGACTGTCAAACGGGTCATGTTCTCCAAAAGATCCACTCCCGCGTCCTTGAGTTTGGGACCGCCAATGCCAAAAAAACTCGGAATCAACTCGCCTTTTCCAATGGCGCGCCGGATTTCAGACACCAAATCGGCCGCCAAAGCATCGCCGCTTGGCTCTCCCGCCAAGATCATGACCTTGCCTCGTTGCATTGCCTCTGAATTTTGAAACTTTGTCCAACCGCGTCGGAGCAGTCTCTGCTCAGCGGAGAATGAAGATAAAGCGAGCGTTGTTCCAGTGTCACGTTGCTTTCTCGCCGGCGCCGACAAATTTCTGTGTATCGCTTCCCTTTTTTAACATGCCCAGAAAAGTAAAAGCCGGAGGCGGGAAATCCAAGCGGGGAAACTCTGAGAATTCAAAGTGGCTTTTTGTAAATTCTCCCCTTACACTCCTTCCCGCCACAAGCAAATCGCAAAAGAAACCAAACAGCAATGGCGTTGACAAACGCAGTAACCTTGAGCGGCGTTTCCAAGTCCTACGGAAAACACCGGGCGGTAGAAAATCTGGATTTGCGGGTACCCGAAAGGAGCGTTTACGGATTCATCGGGCCGAATGGTTCGGGCAAAACCACGATCCTTCGAATGATCTTGCGCATTATCCATCCGGACGAAGGGGCAATCGAAGTGATGGGGCGAACAAGCACGCGGGCGGCAAACGACCAAATCGGATATCTCCCCGAAGAGCGGGGACTTTACAAAAAAATGACCGTCCAGCGGCTGTTGCTCTATTATGCAAAGCTCAAACAAACCCCAAAAGCAGAGGCGAAACAACAGATAGACCGCTGGTTGCAACGAATGGAACTGCTGGACTGGAGAAGCAAAAAGATCGAAACGCTGTCCAAGGGCATGGCGCAAAAGGTTCAATTCATCGCCACGGTAATTTCCCGCCCCAAACTCGTTATCTTGGACGAACCGTTTTCCGGCTTAGATCCCGTCAACTTGAATGTGATTCGAGAATCGATTGTGTCGCTGCGAAAAGAAGGGACAACCGTCATTCTTTCCACCCACGACATGGAAATGGCCGAGCGAATGTGCGATTCGATTTTCATGATTTATCAGGGGAAAAAGGTGTTGAACGGCACCTTGCAATCCATTCAGCAACGATACGGCGAAGATACCATTCGAATGTCCGTGGACGGCGACAAACGAAAAGTAGCGGCGTTGACGGGCGTCGAAGATTGGAGGGATTTTGGGCAATATCAGGAGATTCGGTTTTCCGGAGACGCGCAAACGCTCTTGCAACAGTTAGCAAATACGGTGCGTCTCAAATCCTTCGCGGTAACGAAACCGTCGCTGCACGACATTTTTGTTCGAATTGCCTCGCCCCAGAAACCGGCCGCCAATGAATAAAATCATCACAATTGCGTCCACCGAATACGTCAACGCGCTTCGAAGCAAAGCGTTTCTCATCGGTCTTTTGGCGATGCCGCTTATGGTAGGGTTGATGATCATCGTGCCGCAACTCACCAAAGACAAAGTAGACCTTTCTGACCGAAAGTTCGCGATAGTCGACTTCAGCGGACGGCTTGGCGCAGTTATCGTTCAGCAAGCCGAAGAGCGCAACAAAACCGGCGTCTTTTCCAACGGAGATGACGAAAGAACAAAGCGCCGACAAGCGCAACCCCGGTTCCTCCCCGAACTGATTGCGCTGGGAAACGCCACTTGGGAAGACCACGTCCTGCAATTGTCGAATCGCGTTCGCGACAAAGAAATATTTGCCTTTGTCTTGATTAGCGGAACAGTGTCGGATTGGGGCGACGAAGGACGCATTGCCTATCACACCCAAACGCCGACTTTCCAAGCGTTGCCCTCGTGGTTGGAGCGAATCATCAATCAAGAAGTGCGGCGAATTCGATTTGAGCGGGAAGGATTGGATTCGCAGCTGATCCAAGAAATCACCCGGCAAGTCAACGTTGAGCGGCTTGGATTGGCTTCGCAAAGCGAATCAGGAGAAATCCAAGCGGCGAAAAAAGAAAACCAAATCGCCACCTTTGCCATTCCCGCTGTTTCCATGCTCTTGCTTTTCATGATGGTAATGTCCAGCACGCCGGCCCTGCTAAACAGCGTTTTGGAAGAGAAAATGCAGAAAATCATCGAAGTGTTGCTTTCATCCGTCACGCCGTTTCAATTGATGATGGGAAAACTGCTGGCAACGGTGTCGGTGGCCGCAACTCTTTCGGCTCTCTATCTGGTTGCCTTGACTTGGGTTGCTGGGAATCGCGGCTTTTTGGAGTTGATTCCGCTTCCTTTGTTCTTTTGGTTCTTCTTCTTTTTAATTCTCGCCATTTTGATTTTTGGCTCCATATTTCTCGCCATCGGATCCACTTGCAACGAAATTCAGGATGCGCAAAGTTTGATGGTTCCCGCCATGCTTTTGGTGATGATTCCGGTGATGACCTGGTTGCCGATTCTTCAATCACCGACGGGGACCTTCGCTCGTTGGATGTCTCTCTTCCCTCCGGCTACGCCAATGTTGATGATGCTTCGAATGGCGATCCCGCCGGGGTTGCCTTGGTGGGAAATTCTCCTCGGAGTCGGCGTAGCGATTGGTTTTACACTTTTGACGGTGGCAAGCGCCGCCAAAATCTTCCGCATCGGCGTCCTTTCACAAGGACAAACGCCCTCCTTTGGCCGAATGCTCCAATGGTTGCTGTCCAAATAATCCCAACTTTGACGCAGCGGTGCTTTGAATCTGGGAAAAACAAAGCCGAGAATTTCATCGATACCCGTCGGAATGTTTCCGTTTTTGGCGGGGTTGATGCTGGAATCGCCGGACTCATCCCAACAACAGACAATTATGTTTGGAAGCCGTAGGCCGAGAATGTGGCGTTGGACGCGCGCAGCGGCGATTTTCGTTTCAGCGGCGCTGTTAACGCTGTCGATTAGTCGGTTGGATCCGACGGCTTTTTGGTTGGCGCTACAAGGAGCGAATCCGCTGGGGCTGTTGCTGGCCTTGGGAATTTTCGGGGCGAGTCTCTTCTTCGCTTCATGGCGGTGGCATCTAATGTTGCGCATTGGGGGGAACGCGGTGCATCCGGGAGCCAGTGTTCGAAGCGCCCTCATTGGCCATTGCGCTCACACGTTTTTATTTGGAGCGGTGGGCGGCGACGTGGCGAAGTCGTGGATTTACGCCCGTTGGTACCAATTAAAAAGCGCGGAAGTGTTGGGCGCGGCGCCCTTGGATCGTTTGATGGCTTTGGCGGGGGCGATTGCCTTTGGTCTTTTGACGATGGGCTTGGGGATTTTTTCGGGCGGATTTGAGCCTCTGCGCGATCGCTCGTTGCTGTTGCCGGTGGTTTGGATTTTTGGAGTAACGGGGATTGCGGCTTTGACGGCGCTGGCCGTCTCCCAATGGCGCGGAACGCGATTTCAATCGCTGGATCGTTTTCGAAAAACTTTGAGGCAAAGTGGAGCGAAGTTATTGCAGGATCGAAGCGCGCTGTTCAAGAGCGGTTTGGCCGCCTTCGGCGTGCATGCTTGTTTGAGTTTCACAATGGCAGTTTGTTTGGCTTCGGTTTCTGAGGCGGAGATTCCCTGGCTTTCGGCGCTGTGGTTGTTCCCGGTCATCTCAATGATTTCAGGGCTACCGATCGGAGTAGGAGGCGCCGGATGGAGAGAAGGCTCGGCGCTGGTTCTTTTGGGCTTCTTCGGAATTCCGGCGGAGGACGCAGTGGCCGCGGCCTTGTTCAATCTGATGATTGGCTTCGCTTGGTGCGCAGTGGGTTTTGCAACCTGGAGGCGCGGCGAAGCAGAGTTAGCGCCGATAAAAAACAAAACTTTGCCGCGGACGATTTCCGTAGTGATCCCGACGTGGAACGAAGCGGATTCATTGGCGAAAACAGTGCGCTCCGCCAAATGTTTGCCTGAGGTCAAGGAAATTCTGCTGGCAGACGGAGGCAGCAAGGATAGAACGCTGGAGATTGGAAGATCGTTGGGCTGCCTGATTTTTCAAACGGCGAAAGGGCGGGGAACCCAAATGCGGACAGCGGCTCGATGCGCCTCAGGCGACGTCGTTTTGCTACTGCACGCAGACACAGTGTTGCCAAAGGACGGCGGACGGCTTTTGTTGAATGTGTTTCGAGATCGACGGGTGGTCGGCGGGGGGTTTTGGAAGCGGTTTGACCGGCCAAGCGTTTGGACTTGGGGATCGCGGCTTCGTTGTTTGATCCGATTGTATCCCGGCGGCCTCGTGCTGGGAGATCAAGCTATGTTCGTTCGAAGAACAGTGCTGGAAACACTGGGCGGCGTGCCGGACATTCCCTTGATGGAAGAGTTTGAATTATGCCGCCGGTTAAACCAGACAGGACGCTTATCCTTGGCGGACGGAACGGTAGTCACTTCAGCGCGAAAGTTTCACCAACTGGGCGGGTGGAAAACATATTGGTTAATGTGGCAAGTAACCGTTCGTTACTACTTAGGCGCGCCAGTTCATAAGTTGGCGGAAATATATTCCGGGAAGTAGCGCCAAGCTGGAAAAGAGAACACTAATCTCTTCTCATTTCACTTTTGACTAAACTATTACTAATTACTAAATACTAATTATGAGAAATGAATAAGGTTTCCATTGAAAAAATTCGCTCCTTCAAAGGCAAGGAACAATTGCCGGTCTTGACGGCCTATGATTATCCAATGGCAAAGATCTTAGACGAACTAGGGATGCCGATGCTGTTGGTGGGAGATTCATTAGGCATGGTGGTGTTGGGGTATCCAGATACCACTCATGTGACAATGGAAGATATGGAACATCATGTCCGATCGGTGGCGCGCGCAAGGCCGGCGGCTTTCATCGCGGCCGACTTGCCTTATGGAAGCTGCAAAACCCCCGAAACTGCCGTGTCAAACAGTCGTCGTTTGCTCGCCGCCGGCGCCGACGCCGTCAAAGCCGAAGGCGCCTTGTCCATCGAGCCGCAAATCCGAGCCATTGCCGACAGCGGCATTCCGTTCATGGGGCACATTGGCATGTTGCCGCAGCGCGTCAAGACCGAAGGCGGCTATCGGGTCAAAGGCAAAGCGGAGGCGGAAAGGATGAGACTTATTCAAGAGGCGGTTTTGCTGGATGACTTGGGCGCCTTTGCCATCGTGTTAGAATTAGTATTGCCGTCCGCCGCTGCCGCAATCACTAAGCGCGTTCAATGCCCGACAATCGGCATTGGATCGGGAACGGAATGCGACGGGCAGATTTTAGTGAGTCACGACTTGGTAGGCGGGTTTCCTTGGTTCACTCCTCGATTTGTGAAGCCGCAATTGAACGCGGCGCAACTCATCAAAGAAGCGATCCAGAGATGGCGGCAAGAAGTGCGCACTTTCCAAAACACCGCGCAGCCCAAACCGGCACGGTTAACTCATCTCAACCGCTCTGGCGAGGCGTCGATGGTCGATGTTTCCCGGAAACCTGTTTCCCTGCGCTCGGCAAGGGCCGGCGGCGCTGTTTTTCTGCGTCCCGAAACAATCCAACTTATCCAGTCGGACGAAATCGCAAAAGGCAACGTCTTGGCTACGGCGCGGTTGGCCGGCATCTTGGCCGCCAAGAAGACCGGAGAGCTCATTCCGCTGGCCCACCCGCTTTCGCTGGCCCACGCCGAAGTTTCGTTTGAAACGCCCCCCTCGCTCGACCGTATTTTGATTTTTGCTTCTGCCAAGATTTCTTCGCAAACAGGCGTCGAAATGGAAGCGTTGACGGCGGTTAGCATGGCGGCTTTGACGATTTACGACATGTGCAAAGCCGTCGACCCGGAAATGCGAATCGGAGACGTCCGGTTGATTTCCAAAGAGAAAACTTCCGCGGAGTAAGGAGTTCTTCTTTTACATCGTCCAATAAAGGACTATAATTTTCGAATGCAAATCAACGCAGGAATCATTGCCGTATCCGATAGAGCGGCGCAGGGTTTGTACGATGATTTGGGCGGTCCCGCCTTGAAGGAAGCATCTGTTGGCTATGGTTGGACGGTGGTCGGCGACGCAGTGGTTGCGGACGAAAAACGGGAAATTCAACGAGCGGTCAAAGAGATGATTCAACGAGGAAGCAACCTTGTGCTGACAACCGGCGGCACAGGAGTCGCCGCTCGCGACGTTACTCCGGAAGCTGTCCGCGAAATCGCCGCCCGCGAGCTGCCGGGCTTTGGAGAAGTGATGCGAATGGAATCCATGAAGATCACTCCGAACGGCATCCTTTCGCGAAGTCTTGCCGTCGCAGTGGACAAAGCGCTCGTCCTCTGCTTGCCCGGCAAACCCAAAGCCGCTGTCCAATGCTTGAGCTTTGTCGTCGGCGCCATTCCGCACTGCGTCGAAGTTCTTCAGGAAGTTCCCACAAGTTGTTAGGCGGCCGAATTGGTTTTCCGCGCTTGCGCGTTTCGATGCTTCCGCTTGACATCGGCAACAGATCGCCGAAGACTATAAGGGCGGTTCGGGCGGAAGGGAACCAGCAGCCTCGCGCTTATGTCCAATCCTAAAAGTAGTGAATTAATGGAGAAGATTGTCTCCGTGTGCAAACGTCGCGGATTCATTTTTCCCTCCTCGGAAATCTATGGCGGCGTCAACGGATTTTGGGACTACGGACCTCTCGGCGCCGAACTGAAGCGCAATGTCAAAGATTGCTGGTGGCAAAGCATGACTCGCGAGCGCGAGGACGTCGTCGGCCTAGATGCCAGCATCATCCTGCATCCCAAAGTTTGGGAAGCCAGCGGACATGCCGACACCTTCAGCGATCCGATGATCGACTGCAAAAAGTGCAAAGGACGGTTCCGGGCCGATCAACTGGATTCCAGCGCTTGCCTTGAAAAACCCGGCAAAACGGTCGCCGATTGCGAAGCCGAAAAAACCGAACCACGCGCATTCAATCTTATGTTCAAGACTTGGGTCGGGCCGGTAGAATCCGAAGAAAACATTGCTTGGCTGCGACCGGAAACCGCCCAAGCCATCTTCGCTCAATTCAAGAACGTCCTCGACGTCTCCCGCCAAAAAATTCCTTTTGGCATTTGCCAAATCGGCAAGGCCTTTCGCAACGAAATCAACCCTCGAAACTACACTTTTCGGTCGAGAGAATTTGAACAAATGGAACTGGAATTCTTCATCAAACCAGACAAAGTCGCCCAAGCCCAAAACGGCCCTCCGCCCAAAAACGCCGCCGCCGAAACCCCGCTCCCCAACTGGGGCTGGAAACAGTGGCTCCAATACTGGATTCAGCAACGTCTGCGTTGGTACGAAAGCATCGGACTGCCCGCCGAATCTCTACAATTGCACTGGCAAACCAGCGACGAGCTCGCCCACTATGCGCGGGCAACCGTCGATATTCTATTTCAATTTCCCTTCGGAGCGCAGGAACTGGAAGGCATCGCCGCCCGCGGCGATTACGACTTGCGCCAACACCAAGAACACAGCGGAAAATCCCTTGAGTATTTTGACGCTGACGCAAAAACAAAATACCTGCCGCACGTCATCGAGCCGAGTGCTGGTGTTGACCGATTAGTTCTCGCCCTATTGTGCAACGCCTACAGCGAAGAAAAAATCCCCAACGCCAAAGGCCAACTGGAAAACCGCGTCGTTATGAAGTTTCATCCCCAAATCGCCCCCTTCAAAATCGGCATATTTCCCTTGCTAAAAAACAAGCCCGCGCTGGTGGATAAAGCCAAAGAAATTTACAACTCTCTTAAAACCCAATTCACCGCTATCTACGATGAAACCGGCTCCATCGGAAAACGCTACGCCCGACAAGACGAAGCCGGAACACCATATTGCGTCACCATTGACTTTGACACCATCGGCAACGGAAACTCCGCCGAAACCATAAACACCGTCACCCTGCGCGAACGAGACACCACAAAACAAATTCGAGTAGCTATTGACGACTTGCCTTCTTTACTAAAAGAAAAACTCGCCTAAACTTTTCGCTTCCTCTCGCGGCCTCCAATCGACAGAATTCCGCAATTCTGCGCCCCATCGAAAAATCCGCAAATCCAAACCATTTGCCAGAAAAACATAAAAAATTCCATCGGCAAAAAAAGTTGAAAAAAATCGTGCAACCCATTCAAAAATGCCGCAAATTGTCCTCGATTCCTAAACTTCTGTCGCGAGATTCCGTGAGAATCAGGCCTGGCGGCCACGAATCAGAAAGAACAACAGTGTATTTATTCGACGACATGAAAAACTCCTTTTTTATTGGAACTGGTTGGCTCGCATAGCCAAAGCAAGCAACACTCAACGCAACGTAGCAATGAAAACGACAACAACGACATCAAAGACAAATGGAAAAACAGCGATCCTCGCCATTGTAGCAGCCGCAGCCCTGTTGGTTCCCCAAACCATCGGGCCGTCAGCGCAATCTACCGGCACACCGAATCTGCCTGAACCTCCACCGCAGCGAGAAGTCGTTCTTCCGCCCTTCCCGTCCGGCGCTTTTAACAGTTGCATAGAGTAATACTATTCGAGGCTGGGAACAATCGCGCAAGGCGACAGAAGAAGCATATGCGGAAACGCATCGAAGAGGTTTTTAACCCTAAATTTGATCGTATCAATGCTTTGATTGCGGCTAGACTCAAGTTAATGAACGATCTGGAAGCCGAAATTAGGAGAATTGAGACAAGCCCGGGGTACTACGCTGCGTATGTCACCAGCTTGGTCGATTTACAACCATACCTAGACAAAATCAATCGATTGGAGGACGATATTCAAGATGTATGGAATCAACTTCGTAAGTTAAGAGAGCAAAAATCTTCACTTTTGAATCTCGAAGCCAAGTGGATAGACTGGTTAGATGAGAAAACTGCAAGAGAAGTGAACGCAGCATGGGAAGAGTACGAGAATTGCGCTGACAGCGAAACAAACGATAATTAGAATTGTTAGTAAAAGAAAACAGAAAGGATTCTTTGATCATGAGAAAGCAAGGTTACGTAATCACTGGGATGGGCATAGTTGCCCTAATGGGAGTCTTTTGGCTGGCGCATCTTGGCAAGGAAAAAGCAATAACGGCAAAGGCCGACAAAACAGAAGGCCAAGTCGAAGAGACAACGGAGGCACAAAAAACGGAGAAGAAGCACGCCTTTGCCGAGTTTGTGGAAGCCCTGCCTGCGGCACTGGAGACTTTGACTGAGGCCGAAACGGAGGCGGAAGCAAAACGAAAAAAGAGGCAAGCCTACTTGAACAGCCCGCACGGCAACGATCGGGAAACTATTTTGAGTGGGTTGGAGATTAAAGGAGACCCAGAGTTGACTGCGGCGCTCAAAAAAGACGCCGAAATAGAGTTGACGATTTACGAATCATTAGATGCGCAAGGCCGGGCTTTAGCCGACTTAGACGATTGGATTTTTCGGCAAGAATCTAAGCGAAGTAGCGCACAGAGGACAGAGGCCTATTTGGAAGCCCAACGCACGACAATCAGCTTTGAAGAATTCCGCCGAGTGACGGCTCGATATGAAAAAGATAAACCGGCCAGTTTTGCTACCATCGCCGAAGCGAAGGCAATGAAGGCAATTTCTAAAATCAAAACCGGCTGGGAAACAGAGCCGGAGCCTTGGCAAGAAGTGGCCTCCTTCCTAAGAGACCGCCGAGACTTCTCCCAAACAGAACTAAACCAAGGCGACCCCGAAGACCCCCACTGGCATGCCGATCATATCCAGTGGATTGAGCAAACCGCCCAAACCATCGGCATCCCCTTAGACAACCCCGATGACGAAAGCTGGATTGCGGAGAAAATCGCCGCCGCCAAAGAACAACGCTATCAAGACTTAGACGCCCCCTTGATTGAAGAACTCAAAAAGATCGACGAAGAAACAGCCGCTGAAGCCGAAGCTTGGGCGCGAGAAAGAAGTAGCCACCCAACGCAACCATCTAATCAAAAAACAGAGTAAACAGTGGCGAGTGCAACGAGAACAAGAGCGGCGTTATCGGGAAGAGATGGCGCGCCAGCGCAAAGAGCGCACACAAGCTCGCCAAGCCCAACAACAAGCAGAAGAACCCTCCGATTCAACATCTCAATAAGTTTGCGCTTGGAGAGAGAATTGAGGGAGGGGTTTGGTAGAAGAAAACGGCACGATTCTTTCCCGCCGGCCGGCTTTCTCTGAGAAGTTCTGTAAGGGACTGTTTTGTAAAGTTCGTTTTGTTGTTTTTTTTGTTGAAGGTTTCAGGCGAGCGGGCGCCAAGGTCCGTAGTTGAGGAGTTGGACTTCGGGGCGGTTTTCTTGGAGGTGGAGGATGCTAACGCTGGCATAGCTGAATTCAAAGGCGGCCATTTGGCGCACCGGCATTTTAAGAAGCAGGGCGAGCAACATGCGAAGGACGCCGCCGTGGGCAAAGACGCCGATTCGATTTCCGTTTTCAGGGCGGAGGAGGATGTTCCAGATTTCTTGAATGCGGGCGCGGAATTGTTCGATGGGTTCAGCGTTGGGAATGGCGTTGGATTCCAGCAAATGAAGCCAATCGCGGGCGCTTTTTCCGTATTTTTCCTGCACTTCTTTCCAGCGGAGTCCAGTCCAATCGCCGAAGTCCACTTCCCGCAGGCCGTTCAAAAGAACGGGTTTCACCCATTCTCGACAGGGCGCGGCGGTTTGGACGGCTCGTTTCATCGGGCTGGAGAAGCATGAATCAAAAGGGCGCCGCTGTAAAAAGTTAGCCAGCGAACGTGCTTGGGCTTGGCCTCGTTTGGAGAGTTCCATGTCGATTCGTCCGCCAAAAGTTTGGTGATAGGCGGTTTCCACTTCGGCGTGCCGCATCAAATAGAAAGCTCGAAATTGCCGGCTCATTGTCCGGTGGATAGCGCGTTCGGCGGGGGCGCGATGGCTTTTTTTTGCAGGTTACAGAGGGAGGTAATGCCGTTTTGGGCCAAGTTGATCATTTGTTCGAGGGCGTGAGTATTGAAGGTGGTTTTTTCGCCGGTGCCTTGGATTTCCACGAATTCTTGTTCCGAAGACATGACGACGTTGATATCCACTTCGGCGGCGGCGTCTTCTTGGTAGCGAAGGTCGAGGAGGGGAGAGCCGTTGACGATTCCAACGCTGACAGCGGCGATGGATTTGACGATGGGTGATTTTTGGAGTCGGCCTTCTTTGAGCAAGCGGTCGACGGCAAGAGAAAGAGCCACAAAGCTGCCGGTCACGGCGGCGGTTCGAGTGCCTCCGTCGGCTTGGATCACGTCGCAGTCGATCCAGATTGTGCGGGCGCCGATGGCTTCCAAATTGACGGCGGTGCGCATGGAACGGCCGATAAGTCGCTGGATTTCCTGCGAGCGTCCGTCGATTTTGCCGCGGGTGCTGTCCCGCATTTTGCGGTTGATGGTTGAGTAGGGGAGCATTGTGTATTCGGCGGTGATCCATCCGCCTGGGGCGTTTTGCTCTTTCATCCAGCGAGGCACTTTGTCTTCGATAGTGGCGGCGCAGAGGACGCGGGTGTTGCCCCATTCAATTAGCGTGGAGCCGGTGGCGTGGGGGGCGATGTGGTTTTGAAAGTGAATCGGCCGGAGTTGATCGTATTGACGTTGGTCTGCGCGCGGGAACGGAGGGAATGTTTCGGCAAGTTTTGATGCGTCGTCCATATTTTTCAAACCGTAGTAAAGAACTTTGCCTAAGGCAACGAGAAACGGAAAAGAAGTTTTGGTTTTGCTCTGGCGTAGGCAGTCCCGGACAAAATAATTGAAGGCGCGGTCGATGAAATCGCAGTCTGTATAAAAGGTCTGGCAGAGGAAAGCCGGAACGGAAATTCGATCTTGAAAACCACTTGGGCAAAAGTAGGATTTGCGCCATGTTCGTACGCATTTGTCTTTCGATTTTGTGGCTGAGTGGTTTTACGATTTCAGGATTTGCGGCGGAGAGGCCGAACATTCTTTGGCTTTCCGCAGAAGATATTAGCCCGCATCTTGGGTGTTTTGGCGATCCCCACGCCATCACGCCGCATTTGGATCGTCTGGCTGCGGAAGGAGTGCGCTACAAGAGAGCGTTTACTACGGCGGGAGTGTGCGCCCCCTGTCGGAGCGGGATCATCACCGGAATGTATCAAACCACCTTGGGCACGCATCACATGCGTTGCCGGGCAAAGTTGCCGTCATTCATCAAGCCTTTTCCCGTTTATTTGCGGGAGAACGGCTACTATTGCTCCAACAATCTCAAGGAAGATTATCAGTTTGAGACACCGGCGGAGACTTGGGATGATTCCAGCGGCCGGGCGCATTGGCGAGGTCGACCGAAGAAAGATCAGCCTTTTTTTGCGGTTTTCAATTTCTCGGGTTGCCACGAAAGCGGCATTGCCAACGAAAGCAAGTATCGCGCGGTGACCGCGGGACTGACGCCGGAACAACGACAGAATGCGAACTCCTTGACCAATCTTCCGCCTTACTATCCGGACACTCCGATAGCGCGGGAGGATTGGAAGCGAAACTACGAGCTGATTACGGCAATGGACGCTTGGGCGGGGCAACTCATTCAGCAGTTGAAAGAGGACGGACTTTACGAGAACACCATCATTTTTTTCTGGTCCGATCACGGCGTTGGCCTACCGCGGGCCAAACGTTGGCTCTATGATTCAGGAACCCACATCCCGTTGATTGTCCGCATCCCGGAGAAATGGCGAAGAGACGGGCAAGGCGCGCCGAATTCCGAAACGAAGCGATTAATCAGTTCCATTGACTTCGGCCCCACGGTGCTTCGTTTAGCCGGAATTGAGATTCCCAAACACGTTCAGGGCAGGCCGTTTCTTGGCCCCAATCTGCCGGCGGCGCGCCGATTCGTTTACGGAGCGCGGGATCGAATGGACGAACGCTACGACATTATTCGCACGGTTCGAGATCAACGATACAAATACATCCGAAATTACGAACCCCAGAAGACGTTTTATCAATATATGAACACTTCGGAAAAAGGAGCGACGATGAAAGAACTGCGGCGGCGCCACGAAGCGGGCGTTCTTCGACAATCTGCCGAACGCTTTTTCTCCCCCGTAAAACCAGTGGAGGAGCTTTACGACACGGCCGCCGACCCGCACGAAATGAACAATTTGGCCGCCGATCCCCGTCACCAAAAACGGTTGCAGACAATGCGAGCAGTTCATTTGGCTTGGGTCAAGGAAACGAAGGACCTCGGATTAATTGCGGAACCGCTTCTGGTCGATCTAGAAAAGAAAATCGGCCATCGCTACGGAATTCTGCGAAGCGAAGGCGGGGAAGAACTCGCCCGCCGTACGGCTCGCGCGGCGGTTTCGGCATCCGGAGAACGACAAAATCTATCGGCACTGATTGACGCCCTCGGCGATGAAGCGGCGGCAGTGCGCTACTGGGGCGCCGTTGGAATCGCCAACATCGGCAAAGCGGCGGCGAGGGCGGAACCCGCCGTTCGTCAAGCTCTTCTCGACTCGTCCCCCGTAGTTCAAACCGCGGCCGCCTATGCGCTTTGTCGTCTCGGCAAACCCGCCGACGCTTTGCCCGTCTTGACCTCCGTTTTAGCGAACGGCGGACAATGGGAACGACTGCACGCGGCCATCGTTCTGGACGAAATCGATGAACAAGCCCGGCCGGTCATTGACGAATTGCGAAAAGCCCTGCAACCGCGCAAAGAACTTTACGCCGGCGGCAAATACACCGTCCGCGTCGTCAATCGCGCTTTGAACGAACTTGAAGGCACTCACCGTAGCGTGCGCTAATTCTTTTTCACCCACACCTCCATGATACGACGATAAAAAATAGAAATGACTACCATAAACCTAGATTACCAACCCGACGCGGCTTACTATGGCGATTGCGAGGAAATCATCCAAGCGTGGAAAGAGCAAGGGGTGCAGGGCATCATCGATTTGATTTACCTCGACCCGCCCTTCAACTCCAACCGCAACTACGGCGCGCCCACCTCCAAAAACAAAAAGAGCGACAGCGGCTCCATCGCCGCATTCTCGGACATGTGGACTTACGACCAACCAGCCCGCGAACGAGTCGACCGCATCTGCAACCAACAGAAACTCCATCCCGCCCGCCAACTCATCCAGTGCTTGAAGCCGTATTTGGAAGCCAACGACCCCGGCATGCTGGCTTACCTCGCTTACATGGCCGACCGCCTGCGCCTGTTAAAAGGATTACTCCGAGACACGGGAAGCATCTATCTGCATTGCGACCCTCATGCCAACTACTACCTGCGAATGCTCATGGACAGCATCTTCGGCGCAGAAAACTTTCGAAATGAAATTGTGTGGCTCAGAAAGCAAGGAGAGCGCCATAACCTAGCTAGATTAAGAATGCCAAGTTCGCACGATGTGATTCTGTGGTATAACAAATCAAAAAAAGCCAAATACAACATTCAGTTCACTCCCTACTCAGATGACTACATCAAGAAAAACTACAAATACAAAGATAAAAAGGGAGTCTACGCAACTTTCCCTTGCACTAATGATAAGGGCGGAAATCGAGAATACGAATTTAAAGGAATAACGAGAGCATGGAGATTTTCACAAGCAAGAATGCAAAAAATGCACGACGAAAACTTATTAGTTCAAGCAACAGAAAAATCACCATTTCGATACAAAAAATATCTTGATAAAACCGCTGGCATAAAAATTGAAGATGTATGGGTTGATATTCCACAAGTGCGGGGGGAAGAATGGCTTGGTTACCCTACCCAAAAGCCGTTGGCTTTGCTGGACCGCATCATCCAAGCGTCCACGAACGAAGGTGATATTGTGCTGGATCCGTTCTGCGGTTGTGGCACAGCCATGCACTCTGCCGTCAACAACAAGCGCCGGTTCATTGGCATGGATATTTCGGTGTTCACTATTTACGAAGTGGCGCGCAAACGACTCCAAAGAGAATGCGGGTTGGATGTTCCCATTTACGGTATTCCCACCAACTTTGAAGGCGCCAAACTGCTGGCGAAACAAGACAAATTCAAATTTGAAGCGTGGGCGGCGGAGTCGTTGAACTTTGGCAACATCGGCATCCGTTCCAAAACAATCCAAAGATGCGACGGCGGCATAGACGGCAAAGGCTGGCTTTACGGCCAAACCGAATACGGCGAAGACGAAATCATCGTCCAAGTCAAAGGCGGAGGATTTACTATCGATCAAGTCCGAGCCTTCAAAGACCGAATCAACTCTCTGCCCGGTGTTGCGGCGGGCATTTTCATCACTTTGGACGGCGACAATCGCAAGGCGCCCAATGGTTTCCGCTGGACGAAGGGAATGGAAAGAGAGGCGTTGGATTGCGGCACTTTTAAGATGCCGAATGGCGAGCAATCCTTCCGCAGAATGCAACACTGGTCGGTGCGAGATAGATTCCAAGGCGAGGACGGCGTCTATCCCAAGATGCCGATAACGATTAATCCAGACAACGACAAACCGATGGTAGAGATTGGCTCGACCATTCCCAACAAACCATTAGCGTTGGCAAACAAGCAGTCCCAACGACGTCGGCGCAACAGGAAAGAAGCCCCTCTCTTTTGATTTCGGTAAACCGCTGGTCAACATCGGCCACACTTTCTGATTCTCACTTTTGCGATTTGGGGACTGATGCCGTTCAACGAAACTATAAAATCATCAGTGGCCTATTTAGAGCTGCGACCTTGGACTGGGAAGCGGAGAGACCACCAGAAGTTCCATCGCTTTGCCGGCTTGCCAGAATTAGCGAATTGGTTGCCCCGCAAAGAAATGCTTGCCAAACTAAAAAAACTTTTTCGTTTGACAAACTAAACGAAATCTATGCAGGCGATATTTACAAAACCAGAAGGAGCAAAATGTTTGTGCCAAGCTTGGGTTATTCTGAAAAAAGGGCGGCGGCGAATTCTTTGGCTTGAAAAGGTTGTAGATCATCTGCTTGTTCGCCTACGCCGATGAATTTGACGGGGACGCCGAGTTCTTGCTGGATGGAAACGAGCATACCGCCGCGGCTGGTGCCGTCAAGTTTTGTGATAACGAGGCCGGTGAGCGGGGTGGTTTTGTTAAATTCCCGGGCTTGATTGAGGGCGTTTCTTCCGGTGGAAGCGTCTAGAACCAACAGCACTTCGTGAGGCGCTCCGGGAAGTTTTTTCGCAACGACGCGGTGGAGTTTTTCCAGTTCTTTCATCAGGTTGTGTTTGGTGTGAAGCCGTCCGGCGGTGTCCAGCAACAGGTAGTCGCTGTGTTTTGCCATGGCGGCGGCAATGGCGTCGTGGGCGACGGAAGCCGGGTCCGAACCGTAGTTGCCGGCGGTGATTGGGATTTCGAGCCGACGGCTCCAAAGTTTGAGTTGATCAATTGCGGCGGCGCGAAAGGTATCGCAGGCGGCCATCCAGGGTTTGACGCTGTTTTCTTTGAGGCGGTGAGCCAACTTGGCGCAAGTGGTTGTTTTTCCGGTTCCATTGACGCCGACTAGGGAGACGATTGTGAGTCCTTCGTTTTGTTGGCGCAGAGAGGCGTCTTTTTGACCGAGCGCGGCTTCGACTTCTCGGCTGGCGATGGCGAAGAGGTTAGTCCCGTTGAGTCCTTGGGTTTCGTAAGCTTTTTTGGCGGCGTCCAGGATGCGTTGGGACATGGGAAGTCCAAAATCTGCCGCTAAGAGGGCTGCTTCGAGATTCTCGGCACTTTCTTTCGTCAGCTTGGGCGAGAGGGTAGCGATGCGCTTAATTTCTTGCGATAGCGCGGATTGAGTTTTTCTGAGGCCGTTCTTAAATTTTTGAAAAAGTCTCATATTGGCTTGCGGTTGTCTGTTTTGGCGAAATTTTTCTGCGTTGTTTTGTCAACTGGAATCGGAGGAAAGCCGATCCGCTTTGGGAACTGGCGTTCGGGCGGGGCGCATGAGATCCTGTCGAATGCGGTCGAGAATGCCGTTCACGAATCGTCCGCTGTCTTCGGTGGAAAATCGCTTGGAGATGTCGATAGCCTCGTTGATGCTGACGACTGGGGGAATATCCTCTCGGTAGTGCATTTCGTAGATGGCGAGGCGCAGGACGTTCCGGTCGACGACGGCCATGCGGTGGATGTCCCAGTGTTTCGCATGTTGTTTGATGGTGCGGTCAATTGTCTCCAAGTGTTCGAGAACGCCCTTGATAAGCCCGTCGCCGAAGAGTCGGACGGAGGCCTCTTCAGGGGTCGTTTCTTTGCGGGGAACGTCTGAGTTGCCGGAAGAAGGCTTGGTTTGGGCGGTTTTTTGTGAAGTCCAGAAACGATCCAAAGCCTCTTCCAAATCCGGCAAGGGATTGAAGTCGTGCTGGAACAGAAACTGAACCGCTTTTTCTCTGGCTTCTCGGCGTGAGCGCATTGGATGGTTGTGCGAATTGATTTGGAGGTTTTAACGGCTACCACAACTCTTGCCAATTTGGGATTGGGACGGCAAGCAATGGAGAAGCGAACGAGCCTTCAGTATTGAGGCACGTCGGGGTCAATTTCTTCCGACCATGCCATGATGCCTCCTCGAACGCTTTTCACGTGCTTAAATCCTTGCTCTCGGAGGAATCGCAACGCCTTGAGCGAGCGTCCGCCTTTTTTGCAGTGAAGATAGTAGGATTGATTGGGATCCAACTCGACAAATCGCTGCGGCAGTTGGCTCAGCGGGAACTGCGGCACTCCGTCCACGCGGGCAATTTCGAGTTCGTCCGGCTCGCGAACGTCAATCACTTGGATGCCGAGCGCAGCGTCTTGCAAGGCTTTTTGCATATCTTGGACGGTGACTTCGTCTGGGTGCGTTTTTTCGGTTTTCGGCTCTTTGGGGACGCCGCAGAATTGTTGATAATCAATCAGCTTTGTGACCGAGGGGTTTTTGCCGCAAACGGGGCATTCAGGATCGCGGCGGAGTTTCAATTCGCGAAACTTCATGTCCAGAGCGTTATAGAGAAGCAGGCGGCCGATCAGCGGAACGCCTCGTCCCAAGACGAGCTTGAGAATTTCAGTGGCTTGAATGCAACCGATGATGCCGGGCAAAATGCCGAGCACGCCGCCTTCCGCACAGCTGGGAACCATTCCCGGCGGCGGCGGTTCCGGGTAAAGGCAACGATAGCACGGCCCGCCAAGTTCGGGCGCAAACACGCTGGATTGTCCTTCGAATCGAAAAATGGAACCGTAGACGTTGGGCTTTTTGAGCAAAACGCAAGCATCGTTGGTCAAGTAGCGGGTGGGGAAGTTGTCGGTGCCGTCGACAACGACGTCGTACTTTGCAATGACGTTCATTGCGTTGTCGCTGGTCAGCGCGGCGTTGTAAAGTTCAACTTCCACCTCCGGATTGATGTCGTTAAGCGTTTCCCGCGCAGATTCACCTTTTGGTCTGCCGACGTCTTCCGTGCCGTGAAGGATTTGCCGTTGGAGGTTCGAAAAGTCAACGGTGTCGAAATCAACCAAACCGAGTTTGCCGATTCCGGCGGCGGCCAAATACAAGGCAATTGGAGAGCCGAGCCCTCCCGCTCCAACGCAAAGCACGGAAGCGGCGCGAATTTTCCTTTGACCTTCCATGCCCACTTCAGACAAAATGAGGTGTCTTGAGTATCGCCGTATTTCGTCGTTCGACAGTTCCATATTGCAAAGTCAATTGGGGGACGATGTTAGGGATGCGGCGAAGAAAATCAAGCTGACAACGAAAGTTTTCCTGATGGATGCAAACTTGCAAACAGCGGCGGCTCGGATTCGCGGCGCAGTTTCCGAAATGCCGTCTTTGGCGATTGTGTTAGGATCCGGCTTCCAAACAATCGCGGACGGCTGGACGGTCGAAGCTCGATTTTCTTTCGCCGACCTTCCGGGTTTCTTTGCGCCCGCAACGCCCGGCCACGAGCAAGCGGCCATTTTGGTAGCCGCCGCAGAAGGGTGTCGAACCGTATTTGTCTCCGGCCGAATGCACTTCTACGAAGGTCATCCCATAGCAACGGTGACGCTCCCCATCCGGGTGCTGGCTCGTTGCGGCGTGCAAGCAGTAGTGTTAACCAACGCCGCTGGAGGCATTCGGCAAGATTGGCAAGTCGGCGATCTTGTGTGTTTGAGCGATCACATCAACTTCATGGGAGACAATCCTTTGCGCGGCCAAAACTGGACGGGCAATGGCGGCAAGTTTGCGGACTTATGCGGCCTGTATAGCGAACGACTCAATAGTTGCTTGGAGCGCAACGGCGGAAAACACGGATTTACCATGCGCCGGGGCGTGTATGTGGGCGTTTCCGGTCCGAGCTTTGAAACCCCCGCCGAGATTCGGATGTTCGAGCGTTGGGGAGGCGATTTGGTGGGAATGAGCGCCGTGCCGGAATCTATCGTCGCCCGACAATGCGGTCTCGAAGTGGCGGGGTTGTCGTATATCGCTAATCTTGCAGCAGGTCGGGCCAAGTCTGAAATAAAACATAAGGAAGTTTTGGAAGAACTGCGTCGATCTGGGAAAAGGCTCGCCAAGTTTTTCTTAGACTTCTGTCTCGAAGCCGGCTTTCCTGAGAAAAGTGGTTGTTTGCCCGTTAACTAACTTGTGCTTGCCCTCTCGTGAAATATCTGATAAGAACAGCGGCGCCAAAGTTTACAATAAAGTCTAATATGTATAATACAGAGGACAGAAAGGTATTATATGATTGATTTGATTTTATGCAATCGTGCTTTATGGGGTAAGCGCATTCCTATTATGATATTGAAACAATTGACATGGGATCCATTTTCATTAAAAATAGCTAAAAACGCCGAAGGATCTTTGAATTTCCAACGGATTAGCATTAGGATGGTCGTGGCCGTTATGTTGTCTATAAAGAGAGTAAAAAGATGGATATATTCCCGTGTTTTCTCTCCGGCGAAGACGAAAAACAAAGGAGTTTGTTGAAAATGAAGGCAGGCATTGTTGGCGCCTCCGGGTATTCCGGTGAGGAGATTGTTGGGCGGTTGCTTCGGCATCCCGAAGTGGAGATAGGGTTTGCGACTTCGCGTCAATACGCAGGAAGATCGCTAGCGTCCGTCTTTCCCCGATTCGCCATCTTTCCCGGTGCGGAACGAATTGTTTTTCGCCAGCCGGATGTTGATTATATGGCGAGATCGGCCGAGATGGTTTTCCTGGCTTTGCCGCATGGTATGGCTTCTGAGTTTGCCTTGCCTCTTTTGCAAAAGGGAGTGCGGGTAATTGATCTAAGTGCCGATTTTCGTTTGGAAAAAGCGGAGATTTACGAAGAGTTTTACGGCCGGCCGCATCCGTCGCCGGAGCTTTTGGAACAGGCTGTTTACGGCATGCCGGAGCTTTATCGCAAGCAAATCCGGAGCGCCAATCTTATCGCCAGTCCCGGATGTTATCCCACAAGCGTCATTTTGCCTTGTTGGCCGTTGTTGCGAGAAGGATTAATCCGCCCGACGAGCATTATTGCGGATTCCTTAAGTAGCCCCAGCGGCGCAGGTCGCAAAGCGGACTTGGCGTTTCTTTTTGTGGAATGCAACGAAAGTCTCCGCCCTTACGGAATGCCTAAGCACAGGCATTTGCCGGAGATGGAGCAGGAGCTTTCCAAGGCGGCGGGACAAGCGTTGCGAGTGCAATTTACGCCGCATCTTGCTCCCGTCAGCCGGGGCATTTTGACTACGCTCTACCTTGCTCCCCAAGCCGAATTGGCTTCGGAAGAGGCTTTGTCTTTCTTACAATCTGAAATCCGCAATGCCTTCGACTCTGCTTACGGAAGCGAGCCCTTTGTCCGGCTTTTGGGAGAGGCGGACTTTCCCGACACAAAGAACGTTGCGAATACGAACATATTGGAAATTGCCTGGCGGTTGGACTCTCGCACGGGGCGTCTGGTTGTGATGAGCGCGGAGGATAACTTGGTCAAAGGGGCGGGGGGACAGGCGTTGCAGTGTATGAATCTAATGGCAGGCTTTCCTGAAACAACCGGCTTGATTTAATGCCGGCGGTTTGCTATCCACGACGGGAAGATACGGGAATGATTGGAATTATATGAAACTCAATTGCTTTATAGTTTGCTTGTTTTTATGGAGTGCCGTCAGCGGCTTATGCGAGGTCGGTAAATCAACGGAATCACCGGATGTGGAGAGGCAAATTGCGGTCCTTCAAGCGGTTGGCAAAGAAGGCAGCGGCAACGAGCGAGCCAAGGCCGCCCTCCGGAAATTAGAGCAGGCCGACAGCCGATCTTTGCTTAAAGTTTTGGAAGCGATGGAAGAAGCCGAGGATCTAGGCTTGAATTGGCTACGGGCGGCGGCGGACACAATTATTGACCGCGAGTTGGCCTCCCAGCGCCCTTTGCCGCTTATTGAATTGGGTGAATTTCTTTTGGACGCCAGTCATCATCCCCGCGCCCGTCGTTATGCCTACGAGCTGCTTGTGCGGCTTGCGCCCGAAGCGGCGGCGCGCTTGCTCCCCGGAATGCTTTATGATCCAAGCATGGAACTGCGGCGCGACGCCGTCCAACGGCTGTTGGAAGAAGCGTCGGGAAAAAACTCGGCACAAGAAACGGTGTTGAGAACGCTCATTTATCGGCAAGCGCTTGGAGCGGCGCGGGAGGTCGATCAAATCCAATCCATCGCGGACGAACTGCGCCGCTTGGGACAAGAAGTGGATTTGCCGAGACACTTTGGATTCTTGATGCGCTGGAAGGTAATCGGGCCGTTCGAGAACGCAAATCGTCTAGGTTTCAATCGGGTGTTTCCGCCGGAAAACGAGATAAATTGGAATGCCGACTATTTGGGAAAGGAAGCAGCGAGGGCAAAGTGGCAGGATTTTGTCACCAACGACAAATATGGAATGGTGGACGTCAATCGCGTCTTTGGCCCCCTCAAAGAGGCCGTCGCTTATGCTTACGCCGAATTTGAAAGCCCCGAAGCCAGGCCGATAGAGCTTCGGCTCGGTTGCAAAAATGCTTGGAAAATCTGGCTGAACGGAGAGTTTTTGTTCGGACGAGATGAATATCATCGAGGCATGAAGATTGATCAGTACCAAGTAAGAGGGCATTTGAAGCCGGGAAAAAACGAGATTCTGCTCAAAATCTGCCAAAACGAGCAAATGGAGGATTGGACGGTTCAATGGCAGTTTCAACTCAGAGTCTGCGATAAAAACGGCACGGCTATCTTGAGTCAAAACCGCCTGCCGACCCCGATTGCCGCCAGAACAAAAAACACTCGCTCCACAATTCAATAAAACGGAAAACAGACATGAAAAAGTTGAGAACCTTTATTTTGGTTTTTGTAGTTTTGAGATGGGGAAGTGCCATCGGCCTGCAAAGCGCGGACGCCCCCGATCTTCGATCTCTTTCCGAATGGCGGCACTTTCGAGGCACGGACGCCTCCGGTATTGTCCGAAGCGGAAAACCGCCCGTTTTGCTGGATGCGGGAAAACACATCGCTTGGAAAGCGACGCTGCCGGGTCGAGGTTTGTCTAGCCCAATCGTGGTTGACGACCGAATTTTTCTCAGTTGCGCCAGCGGAGTCAATCAAGATCGGCTGCACGTTCGCTGCCATTCGACAAAAGATGGAACACTGCTTTGGGAGTGCCAGTTTTGGGCGACGGGACGAACCATGTGCCACGAAAAAACAAGCGTTGCCGCACCCACGCCGGCCTCCGACGGCAAACAAATCTACGTTCTATTTTCCTCCAACGATGTGTTTTGTCTGGATTTAGACGGCCGGCTGCAATGGCTACGCGGGCTGACGGCGGATTATCCCAACGCCAGCAACAGCTTGGGCATGGCCTCCTCGCCGATTGTCGTGGGGAACACTTTGGTCATTCAAAGCGAAAACGACAGCGAGTCTTTTGCCGTGGGACTGGACGTGGAAAACGGCAAGAACCGTTGGCGATTGGACCGCCCCAAAGCCGCCAACTGGACCTCGCCCGTTCTTTTGGAAGACGCCGCCGAAACGGGGCGAAAGATTGTGGCCATGCAATCCAGCAAAGGCATTTCTGCAATTGATCCGGCCACTGGAAAAACGGTATGGAACTACTCAGACGGAGCGGCCACCATCCCTTCCAGCGTCGTCGCCGAAGGCATTTTGCTGGTGCCTTCGCGAGGCATTACGGCCTTGCGTCCCCGATCTGATTCCAATGAACCTGAAGAATTGTGGCGTTCCAGCCGGCTTCGTCCCGCTACGCCAAGCCCGGTTGTGCTTGGCGGCCGCATCTTCACAATCAACCAAGCTGGAGTTCTTACTTGCGGAGATTTGCGCAATGGCCAAAGGCTTTGGCAACTAAGGTTAAAAGGCCCTTTCAGTAGTACGCCGGTGGGATGGGGCAAATATCTCTACCTTGTCAACGAAAACGGTCTGCTCCAAGTTGTCGACACCGAACCGAAAGAAGAAGGCGTTGTCGTCAGCCAAATGGATTTGGCCGAAACCATTCTCTGCACTCCGGCCATTTATGGAGACGCTCTTTACCTGCGCAGCGACCGACACTTGTGGAAGATTGCCGAACCTTGATCCTCCGCATGCTTTCTTGTTTAAATGAACAACGAAGATCGCAACGATAAAACCAGATGGAAACGAACGACAAAATAAAAGCGCTCAAAGAACAAGCTTTGGACTGGATTAAGAAAGAACTTTCATATAATCCAGAGCATGTCCCAATAGGTATTGAAGATGCATTTCTGGAAGAGGATTGGGGAGAGCTAGAATCATACCTAGGTTGGTCCTCGGACTGCCCAGACCCTTTACGCAATATTCTGCAAAGAATTCTAAACGAAATTCGGCTACAAGAATTTCGTAATAAACGTGGAAAACAATAACTAACTATTCGCATACCGACGAGGCGTTTTGGCATCAGGTTTCTTAGGTTTTTTGGATTGTTGGTTTAGGAAACCAGAAGTTGCAAAAGAGAAACTATATTTTTACATTGTCGGCGATCTGTTGGACGTCTTTGTCGCCGCGGCCGGAAAGATTGGCGATGATAAGTTCCTCTGAAGACATCTTTGGCGCTTGTTCTAAAACAGCGGCGATGGCGTGGGAAGATTCCAGAGCGGGGATAATGCCTTCCAATTGAGAAAGTTTCAAACAAGCCGCAAGCGCTTGGTTGTCGGTAGCGTAGCCATATTCCGCTCGTTGTTGATCTCTTAGCCAAGCGTGTTCAGGGCCGACTGCGGCATAGTCTAGTCCGGCGGAAATGCTGTGAGTGCGCTGAATTTGTCCGTGTTCGTCTTGGAGAATGTAGGACTTTGTGCCTTGCAAAACGCCGATTGATCCGCCTTGAAACCGAGCCGCATGTCGTTCCGCTTGCATGCCTTGGCCGCCCGCTTCGATTCCCAGCAGCCGAACGTTTTTGTCTTTCAAAAAGGGATAGAAAAGCCCGATAGCGTTGGAACCGCCGCCAACGCAGGCAACGAGGAGACTGGGAAGCCGTTCCTCTTTTTCCAGGATTTGTTGTCGCGCTTCGTCGCCGATAATCCGTTGAAAGTTGCGCACCATTACTGGGTAGGGATGCGCTCCGTAGGCGGTTCCGAGAATGTAGTGAGTGTTGCGGACGTTGGTTACCCAATCGCGCATGGCTTCGTTGACGGCCTCTTTGAGAGTTCGCTGGCCGGCGTTCACGGGACGAACTTCGGCGCCGAGCATTTTCATTCGAAAAACGTTGAGCGCTTGGCGTTCGCAGTCGAGCTCTCCCATGTAAACTACGCATTTTAGGCCAAACATGGCGGCGACCGTGGCCGTGGCGACTCCGTGTTGGCCGGCGCCTGTCTCGGCGATGATCCGGGTTTTTTCCATGCGCTTGGCGAGAAGGATTTGCCCCATGCAGTTGTTGATCTTGTGCGCTCCGGTGTGAAGCAAGTCTTCTCGTTTGAGGTAGATTTTGGCACCGCCGAGGGATTGGCTCAGCCTCTCCGCAAAATAAAGCGGCGTCGGCCTTCCGCAGAACTCGCGCAGATAGTATTGAAGTTCGTTTTGGAACTCGGTGTCTTCCTGAGCCCGTCGGTATTCCTCTTCCAACTCTTGCAAGGGATGCATCAAGGTTTCCGGCACATAACGGCCGCCGTAAGTACCGAAGTGGCCTTTCTTGTCGGGAATCGCTTGGGGAGTCGCGGAGTTTTGGGCGCTGTCGATCATCTCGCCACTTTATCCTGAATCTTGCAGAATGCCAATGTTTCTCTGGGCCTCCACTATCGCCAACGCCTCCGACTTCTATGCCGCAACTGAATGCGAAAGCGAAGAGACCTCAGCGGGAATGCTTCCAAAGAGATTTTAAAGCGCGAGCGCCGTCGCGGATGCGAATTTTCTTGCCTTCTTTGGAAGTGCGGCCTCGATAGCCGATAGGCACTTCCACCAAACGAAGCTCGTCTTTCCGAACGAGTTTGGCGAGTTTGGCCGTCACTTCCGGGCAGAACTCGAAGCCGTCTTCGGTCAAATCAATGCGTTCCAGCGCCTCCCGTTTGAACAATTTGTAACAAGTTGCCTCGTCGCTCAGCTGCAAACCAGTCAAACGATTGCTAACCCACGTCAGCAGTCGATTGCCCAGCGTATGCCAGCGAGGGTTTTCCTTAGTCTGCGAGTTTTGAAAAAATCGCGAGCCGTACACTGCGTCGGCTCGTCCTTCCAAAACAGGCGCCAACAGTTTTGGATAATCTTCCGGTCGATATTCCAAATCGGCGTCTTGAATCAAAATCAAAGGCGCGTCCAAATGTTGCAACGCGGTTCGGACGGCCGCGCCTTTGCCGCGATTTCGTTCGTGACGCGCTGTTTTCACGCGCCGGTCTTGGCGCCGCCAATGCTCCAGTTTCTCCCATGAACCGTCGCTGGAACCGTCGTCCACCGCCGCCAACTGCGAGCATTCCGGCCGAGCCAGCACGCGCTCAAAAACAGCGTCCAACCAGCGTTCCTCGTTAAACACTGGCATCGCAATTCCAAGCAAAGACCTTGCGCGAACCTCCATCGTCCTAGCCGTCTAAAAACCAAATTGACGTTGCTGCGGCTGGATTGCTTTTCCGGCGCAAACTAAAGCGGAGACAGACCGCTTCCTTCATTCTTTTGGCGGCTTGCTTGGCGATGCGGGGGCAAACTCTTTTGGCCAAGCCTTAATCACCGCATGCACCAAAGTAGCCAGTGGGATCGCAAAGAACACTCCCCAAAACCCCCACAGCCCTCCGAAGATCAAGATGGCAAAAATAATGGCCACCGGATGCAAACTGGTGACGTCGGACAACAGAATCGGCGCCAGAACGTTCCCGTCCAAAATTTGAATGACGGTGTAAGCGGCTAAAATCCAAAACACTTCCCAAAACACTTTTTGATTCCAGTTGCCGGCCGAATCCAGCGCCGCGTGGTCAAACGCGGCCAAAGTGATCGGAATATACATAATGGCCGCGCCCACATACGGAATTAGAACCGACAACCCCACAAAAAGAGAAAGCAACAACGCCGTCTTCAATTCAAACAGACGAAAAGTAGCGTAAGTCACCGACCATACAATAATAATCTCCCAAAACTTGCCGCGAATGTAATTGCCGGTTTGCACATTGACGTCCCGCCAAACCTGCGTCGCCAGCGAGCGATCCTTCGGCAAAAATTGAATCACCCACGCAATTATCTTTTCTTTGTCCTTGAGCATGAAAAAAACCAAAACCGGAATCAGCACCAAATACACAATCCACACCACCACATTCCTGAAGGCATTGAGCAACTGCGCCACGATAACCTGCCCAATATTCGTAATTTCCTCTACAAACTTCTCCCCTAAATCAATATTCAACCATCCCAAAGCGCCGCTGTTTGCTCCCGTGTTTGTCGTGCCTTCCACTCCCGTCTCCTGCATGCGCCCCGAATCCATAAATCCATACGGCAAAAGAGGCGCAAAGTTGGCATTTTCCATTCCCGTTTCCTTTGGCGGTTCCGATTCTGCAACAGACTTCGCCCCCTTGCCGGTTTCTTTTGCTTCTTCATCCATGGTTTGCCCAAGCTTTGCCAGCCAATCCGGCGCCGAATCTGCCAAATTAGCGAACGAAGTTTTCACCGTGTTAATGATTTTCGGACTGCCTTCCACCACAAAACTTTGCACTTGGTTCACAATGGCCGGCAACAGCACAAAACAAAGAAACAAAATTCCTACCAAAAACCCGATGAAAACAGCCGTCACGGCGAACAATCGAGGCAGGCCGTATCGTTGCATTCGCAGAGAAATGCCGTCCAGCAGATAGGCAATCACCACGGCCGCAAGAAAAGGCGCCAGCATGCCGCCGAAAAAGTAAATCACTACCATGCCGACAAGCAACAACACTCCCAAAAGCGCCACTTGCGGATTGGACAGCTGGCGTCTCAGCCAACGCTTAATCGCTTCCATACGCGGTATCTCTTTTGCGCTCCCGCTTTGCCACCCGGCGCGACGGAAAAATCCTTCCCTTCCTTTACTTCAAATCCCGCCCGCCCGCAAACCTAAACTTGAATCTTGCAACGACGGCCGGCAATCGGCATAAATAAATCCTTTATATGGCAGAAACATTCCGAGCCTTGTTGCCGCAAATCGATGCGCTAAGCGCCAACACTTGGCAATCTGGCAAATGCCTCTTCAATCTAATTCTCCGCCGCGCCAATTTATCGGTCCAAACATGGAAAATAATCCGCTAATAAATGCGAGAAAGATGGCGGAAAAGATTAATGCGGGGTTTCGGGGGATTGTGGGATGTTTTTCGTCTGAAAGCGCAAAACCCGCCGAAATCGCCTTGAAATGTGCAATTTCAGCATAGTTATTTTGTTCGCAAATATAGTATGGCGTCAAACGGGAAGACCGAAATGACAATCTGCGAATCCATCGCAAACCGCAAAGCGGCGTGGCAATCCGACGACGGCGCGTCCGCGCTTTACCGCGACGACGCTTTCGCGCTTATGAAGGACATCCCAACCGACAGCGTCGACTGCGTCTGGACCGACCCGCCTTATCTGCTTTCCAACGACGGCGTCACCTGCGTGGCGGGCAAGCGCGTCAGCGTCAACAAGGGCGACTGGGACAGAAGCGGCGGCGTTGAAAACGACCACGAATTCAACCTGTCTTGGCTAAGCGAATGCCACCGCATCTTAAAGCCCGCGGGAACGATATGGGTAACCGGAACGCTGCACATATACCTCAGCGTAGGCATGGCGATGATGCAGCTGGGCTATCGCATTCTGAACGACATCATTTGGGAAAAGACTAATCCTCCCCCCAACCTTGGCTGCCGTTGCTTCGCGCACTCCACCGAAACCCTGCTGTGGGCGACCAAAGCTCCCAAGGGCAGCAAGCGCAAATACACCTTCCACTACAAGGAAATGAAAGCCGAAAACGGCGGCAAGCAGATGAAGACCGTTTGGCGCTTCCCCGCCGCCGGTCGCCAAGAAAAGCGATTTGGCAAGCACCCCACGCAAAAACCCGTCGCGCTTATAGACCGATGCCTGCGGGCCAGCACCAACCCGGGCGATTTGGTGGTGGATCCTTTTGCCGGCTCCGCTACTACCGGCGTGACAGCGATAAGGCTGGGTCGCCGTTTTATCGGCAGTGAACAGGTGAAGGAGTATGCCGAGTTGGGGGCTAGGCGGTTGGAAGAAGTGGGATGTGGCGTAACTAACGCTATTTCCATCCCGGAAACCGCCGATTTCAAGATGCAACAGCAGTTACTGGAGTCGTCGGCTCAATACCAACCATCAGCCAATAGGGAGGTGCCTGGATGACGCTTATTCCTACTGACGAATCCGGGAACAGCCCCAGTTGGCGGACTATTTTCGAGCGTTACGAAATCGCTGACCACGACTTCGACACTGCGCCCTTTCCCATATCAGCAGATCAAATCAAGCGGGCTTGCCAGCACTTTACAAAAACCGGTGAAAAGGAAGTACGGATACTGTGCAAGCAGGACACGCGAGAGTCCCGCCCCCAAGTCTTTCGGGATCGAGGGCTTTTCATCCTGCCCGTTAAGAATGGAGAGTATGTCATCGTCAAAGGCGAGGGCTACATCGACGTACCAGACATTACTTTCCCTTTGCAGGATTACCAGAGTGCCTTTCCGTTCAAGTTGGAAACTTCGGGAGTAGGCAATTCGGAAATGCAGTACTTGGATCGGGCTTATGCGCTGAGCCTAGTTCGACATTTTGTCGGGGATGATTCTCTCGTGCTTACGATTCGCGGGAGGAAATACACTCCTCAGTTTGACTTCTTGGTTAATGGGTTCCCCATCCGTGCACAAAGTGTGCAGACCGAAGTTGACGGCGGCTACGAAGGCAAATCCCAAGTTGTCTTGGTCGAAGCCAAAGGATCGAATGCGGACAACACCATCATCCGCCAGCTCTACTACCCGTTTCGCCAATGGCAGAACCACACGGCAAAGCCCGTGTCAACGCTCTTCTTTCAGCGAACAAGCGATGACGAATACCGCATATGGCAGTTCGTCTTCGACGACCCCGCCGATTACGGCAGCATCCGCCTGCTGAAATCCGCCCGCTACAAAATTGCAACGGCGTATCGCTGAACCCAAACTTGAATCTTGCAACAACAGCAGACAATCGGCATAAGCAAATCCTTTATGGCAAAAACATTCCGAGAACTGTTGCAACAAATCGATGCGCTAAGCGCCAACCCCGCCGAAAAAGGACGACTGTTCGAGCAGTTGACCAAGGCTTTCCTAGAACAAGAAAAAGCCAACCGCGCCCGATTCAAACAAGTCTGGCTCTGGAACCAATGGCCAAACCGCGGCCAACAAACAGACATCGGCATCGACCTTGTAGCCGAAACATACGACGGCCAACTCATCGCCATCCAATGCAAATTCATTTCTCCATCCACAGGCCGCATCGACCGAAACCCTCAAAAAGTGACCAACTTCACAACCGCTCTCAACAGCAGGCAATGGAACTTTGCCGAAGGCATCTTTGTCTCCACCTGCGATCATTGGACGAAAGAAGCTGAAAACGCCCTAAATCACAGCAAAATTCACGTCTCCCGCTGGAGTTGCGAAATCTTTGAACAATCTTCCATTGACTGGCGACACTTCACGCTCTCGCCCCAGCCCAAACCTCCGCACGAATATCAAGAAACCTCTCTCCAATTAAAAGAAGAATTGGCAGCATATAAAACCTCTCCCCAACTCCCGCAACGCGCCGTCAAAACTCTGCGCGAATATCAAGAAACCGCCTTGGCCGCCGTCCTCGAAGGCTTTGAAACCGCCGACCGCGGCAAACTCATCATGGCCTGCGGCAGTGGCAAAACCTTAGTCGCCCTCCGCATCGCCGAAGCTTTGGCGCCCAACGGCACCATCCTGTTCCTCACGCCTTCCATTTCCCTGCTCGCCCAATCTCTGATGGACTGGGACGCCGACGCTCAATCCCCTTTGCGCATCTTTTCTGTTTGTTCCGATACCTCCGCAGACCAACGCAAAAGCCAAAACGACCCTTTGCATACGCCGCTCCTCGAAATCAAAATCCCGCCCACAACCAATCCCCAAAAACTCGCCGCCGCATTCCACAAAAACCAAAACCACCAACCCAACGCCAAAGGCTTGACCGTGATTTTCTGCACCTACCAAAGCCTCGAAGTCATCCACCAAGCCCAAACAACCAAACAAAACCCCTTGCCGTCATTAGACCTAATTATCTGCGACGAAGCCCACCGCACCACCGGCCAATCCGATCCCAATGCGAACAAAAAAACCGAAACCAAAGGCTTCCAACGCGTCCACGACCCCGAATTCATTGGCGCCGGCAAACGCCTTTATATGACCGCCACGCCCCGCATTTACGGAGACCGCGCCCAGCGCAAAGCCGCCGCCAAACAAATCCTGCTCGCATCCATGGACGACGAAAAACTCTTTGGCAAAAACTTTTACCAACTCGGCTTTGGCGAGGCCATTCAAAGAAACATCCTCTGCGATTACAAAGTAATCATCCAGCACGTCGATGTAGAGCAAGCCCGCCATATTCTAGACGACAGTTATTTTGATGCCGAGCTCCGCAAGTCAAACAATGCTGACCAAGACAGCGAAATCATCAAACTCCTCGACAACGGCGCCCGAATGATCGGTTGCTGGAACGCTTTGCGCAAACACGGCGAAGCCAACACCTTTGCCGAAAACGAAAAACCCGCCCGCCGAGCCGTCGCCTTCAGCAACCGCATCGCCCAATCCAAAAGCTTTGAAAAATATTTCCCCACCGTCATCCAGCATTGTCAAGAACACCAAGCAAACGACGCCGGCCAAGCTCTTGAATGCGAAACCAAACACGTCGACGGCACCCAACTTTCCCGCCACCGCGCCGATGCCCTTCAATGGCTTCGTGATAAACCCGCAGACGGCCAATGCAAAATCCTCACCAACGCCCGCTGTCTGACCGAAGGAATCGATGTCCCCGCATTAGACGCCGTTCTTTTTCTCCAACCCAGAGAATCCGAAATCGACGTCGTCCAAGCCGTTGGCCGAGTCATGCGCCAAGCCGAAGACGAAGACAAAAAGCGCGGCTACATCATCATTCCCATTGTCATCGCCAAAGGCAAAGACGGAAGCGAAGCCCTCAACTCCAGCGTTTATCAAACCGTCTGGCAAGTTATCAACGCCATCAAAGCTCACGACGACCGCTTTGCCGCCGTCATCAACCAACTTGCCATTGAGCAAAAAGACTACCTCCAACAAAAAGACATCGGACAAGAAAACCAGCAGACCTCAACCGACAACGACCAACACCTCCAAACCCACATCCAATTCGTCAATGCGCCCGCCGTCTTGAAAAAACTTCTCCTCGCCAAAATCGTCAACACCTACTCCGACCGAAATTACTGGAATCGCTGGATCTCCACCACCCACGAAGTCGTTCAACAAGTCACCGACAAGCTAAACAATCCCAAACAACAACCCCAATCCAAGCCCATCTTGGACCGCTTTTTCAAAGCCCTTGAACACAACGTCCAAGGCATGCCCGTCAAAGACGAGGACGCCATTGAAATGCTGGCTTTGCATTATGTGAGCAAGCCGGTTTTTGACCATTTGTTCCCTACCACCAGCCCGCTTTCCGATGCGCTCAATGCCGTAATCCATGACCTCAAACCATACGGCCTTGCCGAAGAACTGGAGAGCCTGCAACCCCTTTTCTGGCAAGCGCAACTCAGCGCCAAAGACGCCCCCAGCAACGCCGCCAAACAAAAAATCATCAACTACTTTTACGAATCCTTCTTCCGCCGAACGATGCCGCGCCAAGTGCAGAGTTTAGGCATTGCGTATTCTCCCATTGAAGCGGTGGACTACCTGCTGCACGCCGTGCAAGACCTGCTCCAAACTCACTGGCCGCCGCAACCCAACGGCCGCCCGACTACTCTGGGAAGTCCCGGCGTTCACATCATCGAGCCGTTTGCCGGCACGGGAACATTCCTCGCCCGCTTGATGGCCGACCACTCGCTCATCTCGGACGAAGAGTTGGACTTCAAATATCAACATGAAATCTTCGGCAACGAAATTCTGCTGCTGGCTTATCACGCCGCCAACGCCAACATTGCCGCCGCTTACCAAGAACGCACTGGCAAAACCAAACCATTCAACAATCTCTGGTTCGGCGACACTTTTCGCGCTTATGAAACGATGCATCAAGCGCAACCGCCGCTGAACCTGCCCGGCTTTGAAGACAATCACAAAATCTTGCAACATCAAAAGACCGCCAAAATCCGCGTCATCCTCGGCAACCCACCATGATTTAAAAAAGTTCGATTCTCGGTTGACAAATCCAAAGAAGCGGCGGAAATTGATTTCGGACGGTTCATTAGTTGGCAAGAAAGGAAAGTCATGAGTGCAGAAGAAACGGCAATTGAGCGGGTCGAAAAGAAATTGGAAAAGATCGAAAAGAAGGTGGACAGCATCAACACCGCTCTTTACGGCATTGGCAACCCTCACGGAGGATTGTTCGGGGAATTTAAGGCATTGGAAGTCAAAATTGACGGCGTTGAAAGCAAGTTAGAAGCCAAGATTGACGGCGTAGAGAGGATTTTTGACAAAATGTCTGGACTCTTCAAATGGTCTGTCGGCATAGCCTCAGTTCCGTTCTGTGCGATAGCCATTCCGATTTTCATTGAAATCGTCTTGCCGATAATTCGGAAATGGATGGGTTTTTCGGTTATTGCGATTGCGATAATTTGGACGGCCACCACCGCCCAAGCGCAACTTTACATCGACGTTTATCCATCCCAAGACAACCCCGACAGCGAAATCGTTTGGATTTTTAGCGGCTCTTCCACCGCTCATTACGGAAGCAGCATTCGAAGCAGCCAAAATTATCACGCGCGAGACTCTTGGAAACACGATGATGTAGGCGAATCTCTTTATTTAGCCAATAAGCCAACGAACCAGTTAGTTTCTCTTTCTCCACTGTTTTCCAACACCAACAATCCAACAGACATCGAGTCCATTCAAAAAAGAATTCCGGGAAGCGATAGAACGCAAGATTTTGACGCCATCGTTACCAACGCGCCGACCGTAACCATTGGAAGCACGAGCAGACCCATCGGCAAGATTTTTATGAACGACGCCGATGTTGACGAGATTGGCATTCGCATTACTCCTCCCAATCTGGTTTTTACCAACGGGCAAACATCTCGCTGGTTTGGCGCCGGAATTTTGAACAAACCGCACAGCGATTTTGCTCCTAGTGAGTACCTAGAGAATCCGCTGGTAAGTTACACCACTCATGCTACAGCGATAGGTGCTCCTTATTTTGCTGAGAGACAGCGCAACGGTGTTCGATTACGAATACACCATTCGTTCATCCCTGAACCTGCGGGATATGCTTTGGTGTTTGGATTATTTGCGATTGGTTTCATATTTTTCCGACGATTGTTTCTAAAGAATTCATCAAATTAAGAAATGCAAGACACTATTCCAAAGCATTATCGGCGGTATCCAGGATCTTTTTGGCGGGGGTTTATTAGCGTTCTGGGAGGCGCAAGCATCCTGCATGGATCGTTTGACCCTCCCCGATACCCTAGAGACGCCCAACGACAAGACCTAGAACGCATCGGACAAGACATGTATCGAGCATTCGAACAATACGATAATGAAACACGAACAAAACAAACCTAACGATCCGAATGAGGAAAATAAGGAATCGGAAGAGGAATCCGAGTCTCCAGACCAAAAATTGCCGGCCAAAACTGATTCGGACAAACCAGATGTCTTGAAAGAACAAACAAGTGGTGTTCATCTTTCAAGTCTCTCTGCATCCATTCAACAATCACCTTTGCCGCCTGCGGACATGTTTCGTGATTACGAGATGACTCTACCCGGAAGCGGCGACCGCATTCTTGGTATGGCCGAGAAAGAGCAAAATCATCGCATCAACTGGGACAACGAATCTTTGAAAAGATCTGATAGTGAAACAAAACGAGGGCAATGGTTTGGCTTCATTATCGCGATATTTTGCATCATCGTTACAGCTTTCCTTGCTTACAACGAGCAGCGTTTAGTGCCGTCCATATTGGTAGGCACAGGCACATGCGCTATCGTCTGGCAATTCATTCAAAAGAAAAGGAAACATGATGGTTTTTGAAAAAGCGAAAAGAAGCCGCCCGCATTGAATTGCCGCGCAGTTTGCCAGAGTTTCAACGAGTCTCTGAGATGGGAAAACAACTGGCCGAACTGCATCTCAACTATGAAAAGATGGAGCCGTTGGAATTGGAGATTGATCGAGCCGCTGATTTTGACGAAAACAACCCGGCGCATTTTGAAGTGGAAAAAATGAAATACGGCGGGAAGCGGCCAAACTTGGATAAAACCGTGATTCATTTCAATCGGTGGTTGACTTTTCGGGGCATTCCTCTGGAGTGCCATAACTATCGGCTGGGCGCGCGGAGTGCGTTGGACTGGCTAGTCAACCGCTACTGCGTCAAAACCGACCGCCGCTCTCAAATCACCAAGAATCCCAATGCGTGGAATGCCGGCCGCTACCTCTTTGATTTGATTCCGAGAATCGCCCGCCTTTCATTGCAGACGCCATGTCTGACGCAGAAAAGATAGGCGCGTCGTTGCGGGGGGTGTACGAATGAGGAATTACGAATGGGAAAGGAAAAGCCGAGCCATTAGTTTTTATTAGAAATAAACCTCAGAGGGTGAGGATTGAAGATTTACGGCGGGTTGAACGCCGTTGGCTCGGCATAAATTCTTTATCTTCAAAAATTCATACTCGCTCAGGTTTAGAAAGGCAAATGTTAATTTTCTACTGAATTTCTACTGAAACGCTTTCCATGCCTCGTCTTCCTCGGGTTTGTTCCAGTCTTCGGCCAAACTTTTTTCGCTCAGCAAAGCGCGCTGTTTTACGAACAAGTAGAAATCATAAACTTCCCGCTGGGCGTCTTCGGGCAAATCCCGCAAATCAATTGGTTTTATTTGGTGTGGCATGTTCTCAAACTTGGTTTTTTGCTAATGCACGTTTTGTTGAAATTGTTGGAGATAGGGTTGGTAAGCGGGGTCGTCTTTCCAATGGCGGCGCTGGGGATTGTTGGGCAAAACAACTCCTTCAACATAGTCTTTGCCTTCACGGCTGGCGTCTAGCGATGTTTTCCATTTCGTGTAAATTTGCAAAAGCCGTTGGCTAACGGGATCGTTTTCGTTGTACAGATTGCGGGTTTCTTCATCGTCGTTGGCGAGGTTGTACAGTTCAAAAGTCTTGTTTTGCGCCATCAGTTTATGATCGCCGTCAATCACCACGCCGCGGTTGCGATGATGAAAGAAAAGCGGTTGGGGGCGAACGGCAATCTCTCGTTCAAATAAAGGCATCAGGCTGATTCCGTCTTGGGGTTGCAACATAGAAGAGTAGGGGAGGGCGGCGGCTTCGGCGATGGTGGGGAAAATATCCATTGTGCCGGCGCGAAAAGAAGTTGTGCGAGGCTTTTGGATGACGGCGGGCCATTCAATGATTCCGGGAACGCGAAGGCCTCCTTCGTACATTGTGCCTTTATGGCCGCGCAAGTGGCCGACGGTTTCTTTTCCATAGCCGGGCAGTCCGCCGTTGTCGCTGTTGAACCAAAGAAGAGTGTTGCGGGCAATGCCGAGTTGTCGCAGGCCGTTTCGCAGAGCGCCGATGCTACGATCCATCGCTTTGAGTTCGCCAAGGTGATGTTGATGTTTTTCCGGCAGATTTTGGAAGGGGGCGCGGTCGGTTTCGTCGGCAATCATCGGCGAATGCGGAGATCCATACCAGATGACGAGGAAAAACGGTTTGCCGGAGTTTTGGTTGGCTTGGAGAAATTTGAGAGCTTCGCGGACGATGATTTCGGAGGAATCGCCGCGATGCTGTTCAATAGTTCCTTGTCGGCTAATCAGCGGATCATAATCAAAGAAGTTGCTGACGCTAAACCACGTGTCAAAACCAAAGGTGCCGGGATGGTGAGAATCTTCTTTGAGGATGGGAATTCCCGGTCCGCGCAGGCCGTTCAAATGCCATTTTCCAAAGTGAGCGGTGGCGTAGCCATTGTCTCGGAGGGCTTGGGCGACGGTTCTTTCTTGGAGACGCAAAGGGTAGCCGTGGTCAAAAACGCCGGCGCGGTCGTTGCTTCTGCCGGTGAGAACAGTGGCGCGAGTGGGGGAACAGTTGGAAGCGCCGGCGTAAAAGTGAGTGAAGCGCAGGCCGTTGGCCGCCATCGCGTCGAGGTTCGGAGTTTTGAGATGGGGATGGTTTTGGTAGCCGGTTTGTCCCCAGCCTTGGTCGTCGGTCATCACGAGAATGATATGAGGACGTTCCGCCGCTTGAATGGACGCCGTGCAAGCTAGTAAGAGAGCGATGTATGATTTTATGGAATATTTCATGGAGTTGTCGTGTTATCTGCTTTTTATTGCGGGTTAGTGAAAGGGGATTGGATGGCAACGCCGTCGGCATTTTCCACAATTCGGGCGTTGAAAAACCAAGAGTCTCGGAGGTTGTCCACTCGGACGGTCAAAATGTTTTTACCGGCTTTTAATGAAGCTTGGGCGCGGTTTGGGGAAGTCGGTTGATCCACGGGGAAGAGGTGGATTGCTTGGCCGTTGAGCCAAACCATTCCGGGATCGTCGCTTTCAAAAGCCAAAGTGACGGAGCACACATCCGGGCTAACCAGAGCGGTGCGGGCATAGGCAGATTTTCCTATGGATTGGTTTCCTTTGCGGCTGAGGATGGAGTCGAAGGTTTCGCCTTCTTCAAGCCCTATGATGTGAGTATCGATTGGATTGTACCCTTTAAACTTGATGAAGTCGAAGTAGGAGTCGAGAGATTGGTCTATGCCGTGTCCAAGGAGGAAGTTGTGATAGGAAGTGAGAGCTTTAGATTTGTTCCGTTCGAGTTCTTGTTGTTGGAGTATAAGTAGGGAAGATCCGAGGGATTCGGAGTTTTCGAGGAGTTCTTTGAGTGGTTGATGTCGCCGTCCTGTACGCCGCCCACCGACGATTATAGAGCGGAAGTTGTCGAAGTTTACAAGCTGTTTGAGGTTGAAGAGTTTGTCGAGGTAAATAAAGCCGAAGGTGTCTTTGGGGTGGATGTGTTTTGTCCAAGCGGCAGGATCAGTTGGCGGTTTTGAAGAGATGTGAAGGCTGTAGGGGCCGGCGATTTGCCACGATTGGATCATAGTAGACAGTCGCTCTGCTTCTTTCCGCTGTTCCGGGCGAAGGGCGAAGGGTTTTGGCGTTGGTTGGGTTCCTAGTTTTTCGTGGATTTCGCGATAGATGCCGACGAGCATGGGAATTGAAGAAAGCTCGGATTGCTTGGCAATGTGGGTCTCAAGGGCGGATTGAAATGCGGGCAGGTTTTGTTGATCCACGGAGATATAGAGGGTTTGCAAAAAGTCGTGGCCTTTTTGCTGATGTTCTGAGGGGAGTTTGACAAAGTTGGAGAGTGCGCCGTCAAAGTCGCCGGCCGTTAGTTGGACTTCGGGCAGTTTTTGCAAGGCGTATTGTTTGTGGTTTTCTTCGTAGTCACCGTCGGCCAGTTGATTGAGAAAGGCGAGAGCGGCTTTGTGTTGTTGGGTGGTTTGGCAAATGGCGACGAGGTGTTTTAGCGGTTCGGCGCTGAGATCGGGATTTTTGGCAAGTTTGGCGAGTTCTTGCGCGGCGATGTTGGATTTTCCTTGAAAATGCGCGGCGAGGAATCGGTAGTAGGCTTGCCGGGGTTTGCTGGAAATTGGGTCGTTGATTGCCTCAATCAGTTGGGCGGCGGTTTCTTCGGAGGCGATTTTGAACAGGGCTTCGAGACGATGCGGTTCGGCGAGCAAGATGGCTCTGTTTTCCTGAAAATGTTTCAGCACTTCTGCGTCGGTTTGGGGTGTTGTTGGTTTGGATTCGATCTCGAATTCACTGGGAACCGGCGGCAGAGAACCTGAACGGTGGAAACTGGATCGGATTCGCTCAAGAATTTCTGTGGGGACTCCGGGCGGAAAGTGAAAAGTTGGGAAGTCGTCGATGATTTCTCCTGGCGGGACGGGCACTAAGGGAACGTTTCTGCCGAAGGGATGCTTGCGGGCTTGGTCGATCAAGGGATGCGGCTCTGCTTGGTCGAGGAGTTCTTTAAGCTCGCTGTGCATTTGAACTAGGTCGGAAAAGTCTTCTTGCACCTCGCTACGGTTGCGTTCGTTGCTTTTGTCCCAGTGGTTTTGGTAAAGGGCGAGGGTTTTTTGCGGTTTATCCAAGTGGATGTAGCACTCGGCCAAGTCTTGGATATGATCGTAGGAAAGCGGGGCGATTTTGCGGGAGGCTTCTAGCCAAGCGGCTGCGGTTTCGTAAAGTTCGTTGGACAACAACCATTCAGAGAGGTCTTGGAGTTGGTAGCTGTCGCGTTGTATGTTGCGGGCTTTTTCGAAGGTTTTGAGGGCGTTTTCCTTTTGGTTTTGGAGGGCGTAGCACTTGCCCATGTTGACAAAGAGTTCTTCTCTTAAGCGCTTGTCTTTTCGATATTTTTTAAGGCTGTTTTCGTAGTGGGCGAGCGCTTTTTCGTATTGTTCTTCATAGAAGAAGAGGTTGCCGATTTTGATTTCGACGTCGCCGTCGCCTCTCCAGTCCAGAAGTTTGTCGATAGCGGCTTGGGCTCGTTTTGGCGCTTGATGTTTCAGGTAGAAGCCGATGACTTTCACTTGGTTGTCGGCTTCTTGGTAAAGTGTTGAAGATGGCGGAAGTTTCTCAATAAGTTGAAAGGCTTCGTCCGTTTGTCCGTTTTCTGCCAACCAACGGACTCGATTTAGAATGTAATCTTGGTTAAAAGGGTTTTGTCGCATTAGTTGTTGGTAGAGTTCGCCGGCGGGTTCTTTTAGTTTCGCATTGGCGTAAGTTCTAGCGAGCAATCTGAGGATTTCTTGATTGGGAGGATCTTCGGCTTCGGCGCGTTTTCGAAAGCCGTCGAGGAGGCGTTTTTGTTTTGCCTTCACTTCGGAGGGGGCTTCGTTTCGGAAATTGCGTCTTATATTGTGAAAGTTGCGTCCTACATTTCGGAAGTTTCGTTCTATATCGCGGAAGAAAGAGCTGCGTCTGTGATTTTCCGTATAGCGGAAGTGGTTCCATGCAATGTCGATGAGGGTGTCGAAGTCGTCCGAATCCGTAAAAAGCGCAAAGACTGCGTTCATATCGTAAGGGTTGAGGTAGCCACGGTCTTTGTGTTTGAGAAACAGCTTACGGGCTTCTTCAAGGTAGTCGTTGCTGCGAAGAAAGTTGAAGTATTGTTTGAAAGTTGGGGCGTCGGCGCGTTGTTCAAATTGTTTGGCATACGTTTCTTTGGCCGCTTTGGGGTTGCCTCGTTTGGCGTCAAACTGGGCCAGTCGGAGTTCGGCGGCCGGCTTCCGGGAGGCATCGGCAAGTTCTATCGCTTTGAGAAGTGAAACGCGGGCGTCGGCGTGTTTTCCGGCGCGTTCTTGATAATCGGCGAGGAATCTGTATCGGCCTTCCGTTTCCTTTTGGGACGCCCAAGAAGAGAGCATGGCAAGTGCCTGCGACTGTTTCCCCGCGTTGAACATAGCGCCGGCGTAGAGTTGCCGGTACATTTGGTTGTCCGGTTCGTTTTCTATAAGTTGGCGGGCTAGTTCCACGGCCTTTTCCGGCTGATTGTTTCTGATCAAGGCGTCGGCATAGACTTTCCGATGCGATAGGTTGTTCGGTTCGTTTTCTATAAGTTGGCGGGCTAGTTCCACGGCCTTTTCCGGGTTGTCGTTTCTGAAGTGGATTTGAATTAGTTCGGAAACCAGTTTTGTTGTATTGCTCGAACCTCGAGCGAGGACGCGGGACAAAAAGGCTTCTCGGCGGTTTTCGGATTGATCGAAATAGTCCCAGCGATAATGGTTGGCAATGGCGAGGAATAACTCTATGTCGGCGTCCGTATAGGTTTCTTTATCAATGGCTTCGTTAACTATATTTTGCAGTTGGTTGTATTGCACGTAAGTTTCGGCAACAATTCGATTAAATTCCTGCTGTTCATAAGACGGCGGTCCGGCACTACGCCGTCGCTGTCTCTTACTATTTGGGGAATGCTTGCGAACTAAGGCTTCCACCTCGTCCCATAGACCGTACTCTCCGAAGGTATTGACTGCCTGGCGCATAAAATGCCAAACAGGACCCCCGTGTCCGGTCTGCTCTTCAATCCAGTCTTTGTAGAGTTTTTTGCCGCGGTCAAGATCGCCTTTAGCCATGTAGATTTTTGCCAAGCGCCCTTTGTCGTAATAGTTCTGTTGGAGCATCGGATCCTGGATGTCTTCAAGGACGTCGTCGATTCGCCCGGTGACTTCCGCAATGTCAAGCAGGTCATTAAAGGCGTTGGGATTCTGCCCGGTGTTGACGGCTTTCGTCAAATGTTCAATAGCGTCGTCAAAGCGTTTTTCGAAGATGGCAATTTGAGCAGTGAGAGAGCCGGATAGAGGATCGTTGGCGTTCTTTTCTATCAACTCCCGGTTGATTTCCTTAAGTTCGTCCAAGCGTCCCGTAGAGGCGTACACTCCGGTTAGGTGTTGGAGAGTGTAGCTGTCGATACCGCTTTGCGCGTGAAGGAGAGGGGAGGAAGTGAGCCAGTTTTTGTACAAGGCAACGGCGTCTTCGTGTTTGCCAAGTTTGAGATACACATCGGCCAGCTGGCGGTGCATCCAAGTGTGTCCGGGAGATAGTTGAATCGCTTTTTTGTAAAGCTCGGCCGCTTTTTCCAGCTCGCCGCTTTGTTGGAATCGGTTGGCCAGTTGCTGGAGTTGATTGGGGTCTCTCATTCGTTTGGCGAGATTTTCCTCGATCTTGAGAATTTGTCTTCCTTGGCCGCTTCGTTGGTAAAGGTTTCGCAACTCCCAGCTAATTTGCTGGTAAACGTTGGGATGGGTTTTGAGCAGTTGTTCGTAAATAGAAGTGGCCTTGTTGAAGTTGCCGGTGTCGGAATAAAAACGGGCGAGCTGTTGTTTGGCTTGTACAAGATGAGGACGCCTTTGGATGAGGGTTTTATAGACTTCGATGGCTTTGTCGTTCTGATTGTTTAAGGCATATAAGGCGGCTAGGTTTTCGTGCAAGCGGACGGAACCGGGCTGTTTGGCGAGTCGTTCGGCAAATTCCTGAATCAACTCTTCGCTACGACCGGCTTGAACGTAATAGTGATGCAGGTTTTGAAGAAGGCCTCCGACGGAGCGAAGGATAGTAGAAGAAGCGATGCCGCGAGGGTAGCTGCGGTAACGGTAGCTCTGGCTCGAACCGCCATAGGAGGAACGATCCCAAGCTTCTCGGGCCAAAGCGATGGCGCGCTTGTAGTTTTCTTCGTTGGCATAGATGTTGGCAAGGAGGGCCAGCGCCTCCCCGTTGCGGCTGATTCCCGACAAGTGTTCTTCCAAAAGTTCTTTGGCCCGTTTGTTTTCTCCAGCATTGGACAAGGGGCGAATCGCCTCGACAAGTTCTGCAGGTGAAAAACGCCGCTGGATCATTTGCCGGATATAAGAGGATGCTTCTTCGTAGCGTTCGCAACGAATGGAAACACTTGCTTTGGCCGAAAGGATTTTGCGGGATTGGGAGGAAAACCGTCGTTCTGCTTGATCGTAAAGTTGCATCATGGCATCGCAGTCGTCCCGGGATTCGGCAATGTGGAGAGCGAGGTTGAACCACTCTACACGATCACCAGCGGCGTCCTTCAGTTCGTTTAGCCATCGCTGCGCTTCGTCAAGTTCAGAATCCGCAAGATAAGAAGTGATGAGTAGTTTGGCGGACAACCACGCCTTGTCTTTGGCGTCACGGCTTTTGGCGTTGCGCAATTGCTTTGCTTGGTTAATCAAGGGTTGCAGGGGGAGGTCGCCATCTTCAGACAAGATTTGAAGCTGGCGCATCGCCTCGGCCTTTTGGTAGTCAACAGAGCCGATCAACGTCGGCGGGAGGTTTCTAAAAACACTTCCACCATAGTAGCGGGGAGAAGAGGGATGGCGCGGTGGGGGAACGTAAAGTTCCACTCTTGGGCGTCGAAGAGGAAAGCTGCTGGAAGGTGTCGCAGAATCAGCGGCGAGCATCTCGGCATACAAATTCTTGGCTTTTTCTTTATCTCCTTTCTGGGTGTAGAGACGGGCCAGGCTGGCGATGGAAAAAGAAGCGGAGTTGCCTTGGGTTTTCTTTTGAGCTTTTTCGTAGAGTGCAATGGCTTCTTCTAGTTGGCCGCGTTGTTGCATAAGGCCGGCGAGTGTGAAGAGCGGTTGGACGTCGTTTGGATTTTCTTCCAGCATTTGATTCGTCAAGGCGATGGCTTTTTCGCTTTCTTGATTCTGAAAGTAAAGTGGGATGAGCGTTTGCCTTGCTTGATTCTGGTATTGGGGCTGAGTTTCCGCCAGTTTTTCCAAAAGAGAAGCGGCTTTGTCGAGTTGGCGTCGGCTGGCGTAGTAGGATGCGGTCTGTTGTATAAGCGCGGCGTCGTTCGGCGCCAGTTGTAGGATTTCTTCCGCCATTTTGAGGGCGTCGTCGATGCGTCTGCAAGATTCATAGACGAGCATAAGATCGCGTTTGGCTTGGGTGTTTTTAGGTTGGTCGTTGGCTTTTTTTACAAACTGTTCGATAAGAACGTCTTCACTGTTGCTGTTTTGGGATAAGGAGGCCATGAAGCGGATCACTTGCGGTCGGATTTCCTGAAAAGTTCCTTGCGGGAAAGCGCCATAGTATCGTCGGCTGTAGGAGATGGGAACATGGTAAGAGATGTGTTGAACGCCGGAGGGAAACGAGAATGGACCGTAGGGAGGCATATAAGGGGGAAAGTATTGACGGAGCGTTTGAGTGCTTTGTCGCCGCTGGCGAATGGTTTTCTTTTTTGTTTCTTCGGGGAGTGTCTGTTGTTGTCGGTCGCCCAGTTTCAGCAGTTTTTGCAGTTGTTCCACAGCCTCGATGGAACGTTCGTTTTCAGCCAGCATTTGGGCGTATTCCCAGCGGCGTTGATAGTTGGATTCGTCTAGTTCCACGGCTTGCCGTTTGTATTCAAGGGCTTCGTTGGGGAGGTTTTCTCGCTGAAAAATGTCGGCGAGGCGGTCGTAAGCCTTTGGATCTTGAGAGGCGGTCGCCTTTTCGCCGGCAACGCTCGGTGAATAGTCTTCTACCATTTGTTTCCAGGTTTCGCGGGCTTTGGCGAGATCTCCGATTTGAGCGTAGATGTTGCCTAATTTTTCGTATTCGTAGGCGGATGGTTTTCCTCTATGGGCAATCAGTTGTTCGTAGTATCCGATGACTTTGGGAAAGTCGTGGGCTTCGTAGGCGGCGCGAACTAGGGCTTGCAAGGCGGGAGCTTTGTCGTCCACGTTTTGAAGTCCTTCCTCTAATACGGCCAATGATTTTGTAGGAAGGCCGGTTTCTTGATAAATGTGCGCAAGTTCTCTGTAGGCGGAGAGCTTTTTTGGGGTATTGCGGCGGCGGCGGGTAAAGTCGGCGATAAGTTCGTCTGTCGTGTTTTGCAGTTGGTGAATTTGGGCGAGCTGAGCAACGGCATTTAGGCGGGAGCCGTCATCGGCGGTGGTGTCCAACATTTTTTGGAAGGCGATCTGAGCCTCGCCCCATCGTTTTTGTTGCTTGAGGGCTTCGCCGTGTTGGCGGTGGTAGTCTGGTTCGTTCGGTTTCAACCGGAGAGCGTAGCGGTATTGTTGGAGTCCTTTTTCGGGACGTTGGTAAAGAGTATAGACTTGGGCGAGATTGATTCGAGATTCGGCGTCTGCCGGGGCCAGTTCGACGATTTTTTCGGCAGTAGCGAGGGCTTCGTCTCGGAGATCCAGGGCAAGGTAGATGTCTAGGAGTTCTTGATGGTATGCGCGGGCGCGCGTTTTGTCATCGGCGGCGAGCTGGAGGAGTTCTTCAATCGCTTTGTTGGTAAGGCGGTTTGCGCGGTAAGCGCGGATCAAGTCTCGGCGGAAGTCGGCGTTGTCTGGTTGGAGTTGGGTTCGTTTTTCCAAGAGCGACAGGGCGGATTCTCGTTGGCCGGCGTGTTGGTAGAGTTTGGCTAGGCGGCTGAGGACAGAGATGGAGTCGGGGTTTTCGAGCAGTTCTTTTTCCCATTCCGCCTGCTTTTCTGGGAGAATTCCGAGTTGGGACCAAGCGTCTAGTCGGCCGCTTTCGCCGCGGTTTTGAAAATAGGCATTCTCGGTTTGGTTGGCGAGGTCGCCGAAGATATTGGCGGCTTCTTCGAATTTTTCCTGACGCATGAGATTGCGGGCAAGTTGCAGGGCGAAGTCGAGATTTTCAGGGGATTTTTTGATTGCAGTTTTCCAGAGTTTCTCGGCTTCTTCGGTTTGCTGGTGGGCGTCGAGGATGGAGGCAACTTCGGCATATTCGGAGCCCGAAGCGGTGTTGATTAGTGTGGATTCCCAAGCGGCGACGGCTTGGTCGTTTTCTCCTTTGGCGAAGAGCAATTGAGCTAGGCGAAAAGACCATTCTTTGTTGGGTGTCGTGTTTTTTGCGCCGCCGAATTTTTGCGAAGTAGCGAGGGCTTGGCGGTAGCAACGGATGGCGTCTTCGGGGAATTCGTAAAGTTCGTACCAGGCGGCTAGTTCGGCCCATTGCCCGGCGGCGGGTGTTGGATGGTTGTTGGTTTTTTGTGTGGAGATTAGCCGTTCCCAGGTTTGTTTGGCGAGTTCGACGTTGCCGTTTTGCCAATGCGCTTCTCCCAGGCGGCGGAGATAATCGGAGTCGTTTGGAAACAGCTGGATCAATTTTTCGAAGGTGTTCCCCAATTTTTCCGGTTGTTGGAGGCGTTGGTAAAGGGCGATGAGTTTTTCGAAAGTGGGCGCGTGGCGGGGGTTGCGTTCGAGAATGACGCGGTATTCGCTTTCCGCTTTGTCGAGACGGTTCATGCGCAGGTGCGTTTCTGCCAAAAGGTCGCGGAATTCGAGGTCGGCGGGGTTTTGCCGCAATCGAGCCAAGATGTATTTGACCAATCCGGCAAGGTCTCCCATGTCTTCGTAAACTTGGACGAGGCGCAGTTTGACGTCTTCAAACAGCCAGTTGCCGGGGGAGACGAGTTCCAAAGCGGCTTCGTAAGAGGCAATGGCTTCGGGAAACCGTTCTGCTTGGAGCTGGCAGTTGCCGATGGAGCGTAGCGCCCGGCAACGTCGGTAAGGCTCCCGTTCAGAAAGCGCGGCGATGCGTTGGTAGATTTGAATGGCTTCGTCCCAAAGGCGGTTTTCTTCGTAAATGGCGCCGAGTTCGATTTGAGCGAAGAGGTCGTCCGGCGATTGCGCGGCAATTTGTTTCCAAACCTCGACGGCCCGTTCGGTGTTTCCTTCCCGTAGGAAGAGGTTGCCCAAGATGCGGGAGACTTGGCTTCGTTCTTCCAAGTCGGACAAGTCCACAAGCGCTTGGGTGAGCAGTGGAATGCCTTTTTGATTTTCGCCTTGCCGGTAGTAGAGGGTGCCGAGGAGGCGGTTGAACTCTGGCGAAGCGGCGAACGTTGTTGCGGGAGCGGCGGCGTTGTTCGCGGTTTGTCGGACGCTTTCGAGTGTTTCAACGGCTTCGGCGGTTTTGAATTGCCGGGCGTAGATTTGCCCGAGGAGGATTGCGGCGGCGCTTCCGGTCTCGGTGTTTGCCAAACGGGGAGAGAGCTTTTCCACCCATGCGTCGATGCCTTCCCACCGGAGATAGCTCTCGAAGACTTGGTCAAACGCGCGTTTCTGAAACGGATTGCGTTCCAAAATCTGTTCGTAGCGTTCGCGAATTTGTGCGTCCCGCGTTCCGAGGTTTTCCAACGGCTCTGCCGCCGTCGCTTGAAAAAGTCCCCACGCTGACGCAAACGCCAGTCCAACGCAAATAAGATGGTTGCCTGCGGTTTTCATGTTGATAATTGGATTTATTCCTTTGACTTTATTTGATTCGGTTGTTTGAAGAAAGCAGATTCTTTGCTTTATTGAAAGGTTCAGCCGTAGCGTTGCGCTTTTTCTCGGAACCAGCCGCGCCCGGCAAGGTCAAGCCGCCGCAAGGCCACGTCCAAAAGGAAAAGCAGCAGGGCGGCGATGAGCAGACTCGGCCAAAGAGCATGGCGAATGGGAACGGATTTGTCTTTGCCAAGGGCGAATAAATCTTCCGTTTCCGGGTTGTATTGTCCGCCGGTCACGTTGGCGATTTCGCTGAGGAAGTTGGTGTCGGAGCCGAGCCGACGGTATTCCGGTTTGTAGGAAATAGTAAGTCCGCGAGTGATGTCGGCAAATACTTCGGGCTCGCCGTCTGGGCGGGGAATGGTTTGGCGAATTTTGAAAAGGTAGCTGCCGGTTTGGTTCAGCGCAAAATCGACGGCGTAACGGCCGGGGCCAGCTTGGCGGACGCTGGTTTTTTCCACCTTGAGGTCGGGACGAATCAGTTGGACGTCTGTGTTGAGGCCGTTGAGAAACTGTCCGGCAACGTGAAATCGTCCGTCCACGTCCACGCAATCCAGGGCAAGCGAGCCGGTGTTGCCGCGGGATTCTATGGTGGTTTCCGCCCCTTGATTGAGGCTGGAACGGAGCACGGACCGAATCAACTGCGCCCAAAACTGGCCGAACTGGGGCCACGAAATCCAATCCGCCGCCCAACGGCTTTTGGCGTCGGAAGTAAAGGCGGCGCAGCGTCCCAATCCAACTTGCCAGACGGCGAGCAGAGGGTCGCCCCGTTCGGTGACGAGGGAAATTTCTGCGGTGGCTTTAGGCGAGGTGAGGACGTAACCGAAAAGAAAGGGCGCTTGTTCCCAGTCGATGGAACGGATCACTTGGTGGTCTTTGAAGATTTGGGGAAGAAAGGGCTCTTCCACCAGAGAGGAACGGGAAGCGCTCATCGTTTCTTTGGTGAAGATTTGCGGAATGTCGTAGGCATCGGTGGTAAAATAGTAGCGGCCCTTGCCCCAACGCGCGATGTCTTGGAGCAGTGCGCTGTCCGCTCCGTCGCCAACGCCGACGGTGGAAACGGTGACGGTGTCGCCGGCCAGTTGCTCGACGACGCCGGCAAAGTCGCCCGGTTGAGAGTGGCCATCGGTTAGGAGGATCACGTGTTTGAAGGTTGCGGCAATTCCAAACAGGCTCTCTTGCGCCATAGTCAACGCGGGATAAATGCTGGTGCCGCCGCCTGCCTGAATTTGGGAAATGGTTTGGACAATGCCCATTTTGCCGGCGTTTTGGAGATCGACGACGTTGTAGGGGGCGTTGTCGAAGGCAATGACTCCGACGTAGTCTCGCTCGTTCAACAGCTCGACCGCGGCGATGGAGGCTTCTTTGGCCAGTTCGATTTTGTCGCCGCTCATGCTGCCGGATTTGTCTACGATCAACATCATCGCCAGGCTGGGAGTGTCCTTCTTTTTTTCCGAGCGCATGCGCAAGGGAAGAACGTCCTCGATGGCGGTTCGATAGTAGCCGCCGAGCCCGAAAGACTCCTCGCCGCCGATCATCACGAAACCGCCGCCTAAGTCTTCCACATAAGAGCGCAAAAGCCTCATCTGCGGGACGGAAAGTTCGGTTGCCGGCACGTCGGAAAACAAAATGGCGTCATATTGCGCCAGTTCATCCAGTCTGCCGGGCATGCCGCGTCCTTCGCGGATTTCGACGCGGATGCTTTCCGCTTCCAAAGCCCGGGCAAGGTAGCGGGCGTCTCGTTCGTTCCTTTCGAGGAGAAGCACGCGAGGCTCGCCGGCCACCGAGACAATGCCGGAGGCCACGTTGTTGTCGGCGTAGAAATCGCCGTCGGAGGCAGCGACTCGGAGTTCATAGCGAGTGAGCCCTTCCTTTGCCTGTGTTTCGGTGAAGGCGATGGAATTGGCGCCGGGTTGGAGAGTCATTTGCCGCTCGCCGACTTTGAATCCGTCGCGGTAGAGAGTGAAAGCGGCTTCCGAAGTTTTTGTGGCGTGGGCAATCGCCTCCACTGCGAAGGATTGGCCTTTCTGGACTTCGATGGGAACGAGCAAGTCTTCCAGCAGCACTTCGTCTCGTTCTTCGGCTTCGTAGGTTTGGGTGAAGACTTTGACGCCCTGGCGGCGGATGCGTTTGGCGGCCGCCAAAGCATCGCCTTGAGTTTGGTTGCCGTCGGTGAGCAGTAGGACGCGCTTGAAGGCATCGTGGGGAAGGGTTTGCGCCGCCTGCCGGAGGGCGAGTTCGATGTTCGTTTCGGTTTTCGAGTTGTCGCCGCTTAGTTGAATCGGACTCTCCGAAGCAGACGCAGATTCGCCGGGAACGTCAATCCAATCGCTCTTGGCGGCAAACAAAGCAAGGGCGAGTTTTCCGTCGGCGGGTTTTTCGGCGCGGAGGCTCTGGTAAAGATTTGTGATCTGGTTGAGAGCGGATTCGGGAACGCTGTCGGAGAGATCGCCGAGAACCCACAGCGCAACCGAACGCGATTTTGAAGTCCAAAGCGCCCCAGCCAATGCCAAGATAAGCAAGAGAAGAATGACGACGCGAACCAGAAGAGAGAGAATGCGTTGCCCGCGCGAGCTGTCGGTAAGCGTGTAGCGAAGAGCCAGAACCGCCGCCGGAAGCAACAGCCCCAACCAAAGAAAACCGGGATTTTCAAACTCCAGCGGCATTACTCAATCAAACGGCGGTGAAAGAGAAACCATTCGGCGATTGAAAGAAACACGGCGAGCAGCGCGACAAAGAACCAAGGCTCGTAGCCGAGTCGAAAGCCGCCGGTGATTTCTCGAACGGGGATTTCTGATTGGATGGGGAGGGTTGGGCTCGGTTGTATTTTGGACTCTTCGGACGAGGCTAAGTTGACGGCAAACAGGGGGTGAATCTCCATCGTTTCTTTTCCGCCGGCTTGGTAATAAAGGCCGACGAGATCCGCTCGAAGAAGGTCTCCGGGCTCGCTCAGGTCTTGCTCGGAATGGTCGGGGCGGAGAACTTTGGCCACCTTCTCCAAGACCGCGGAGTTTTCCGAATAAATGGAGCCGTTTGCATCTCCCTGAATTCGAAAAGCGGTCAAGTCGAGGGAAGAAAAGCTTTGGCCGACGGTTGGATTTATCCAGTTGTCCCGGCGGTCTCGTCCTTGAAAATAGTGGACGGCGTTGGCGATCAAGATGGGAAACGCAACGCGGAGGGGAAGATCGGTGGCCAAAGGATCAAAGGCGAAAATCAGCACTTTTCGCTTTTCTGCCGCGTCTGCGGGCGCATTGGCGCCGGGGTTGGATTCTTGCAACAGGAGCAGCGGGTTGTCGAAGGAGCGAATCAAAGGGAGAAAGGAGTCCGGCGCCGTGATTTTTCGGGCGGAGCGGATGGACACATTCTGCAGGGCAAGGTGGCGGTTAATCGGGTGGTTTCGTTCCCAGTCGGTGATGAGTGGGGATTTTAGTTCGCCTTCGGCAACGATGTCGAGGTCTGGCGGCCAATGATGGACAAACACGGAGTTGCCTGCGGGGGTTTCTTCCGGCGGCGCAACAGCCCAAATTGTGACGTCGTAGTTTTCTGCCGGTTTTGCCTCGGCCGGATCGACGACGTCCAAGTCGACGTTCTGATCGGTGAGGAGAGCGCTTTCGAGGAAGAGATTCCCTTCCATCACAAGTTGCACTTTGACGGGAGGAAGGGGAGCCAGACGGCCAAAAGCGCGGTTGTCGATGGGGAAAGCATCTGGGGAATCCAGAAACACTTCAATCGCGCCGCCGGTTGCGGAATATTGCGAAAAGCGGTGCTGCACCGAGTCGTGCGGCGGCAAGGTCAATTCCCAAGCGTCGGTGAGCGCGCCGTTCAATCGAAATTCAAGTTCTGCAGTGACGGTTTGGTCCGTTGCGTTGGCGACTTCGAGGTGAACCTGAAAATCGCGCGGAGAATCGGGCAGAGGCCGCGCTTGAAACTTGGTGATGCCCACGTTGTTTTCCGCTTCGCCGACGCGAAGGTAGGCGAATTGCAAGTCTTCGCCGGGCGTGTAGGGAACGGGGGGAAAAGCGCCGTCGGTAACCAGATAAACTTGGGTATCTTGCCGGCTCTCTGGAAGATGATCGAGAATCTCCAAAGCGGCGGCAAAGTCCGTCTCCGTGTGAACCGGAGAAAGGGTTTCGATTGCCGCCTCCAGCTCGCGTTTGCTGTTTGTGAAAGGGCGGATGACGGTCGGATGCCGATCTACCGTGACCAGCATCATGGTGTCGCCTTGCGCCAAGCCTTTGATCAAGTTGAGCGCCTGCGACTTGGCCTCGTCAAATCGAACTCCGTCTCCTTCTCGAACCAGCATGCTCGCCGAGGTGTCAAGAAAGAGGACAATTCTTCGGGCGCCGGTAAGACTGTCCGAAACAAGGGGACGCGCCAGCGCAAAGACAAGCAGGGCGATAAAAAGAAGTTGGAGCAACAAGGAAAGCAATTTCCTCAGCCGCGCCAACGAAGTGACGGTTTGTTCGTCCTTCAGAATCTTGTCCCAGAAAAGCAAAGTAGCCACCTGCACGCGCCGCCGCCGTTGCTTCAAGAGATACAGCGCGATGACTGGGAGAAACAAGCCCAGAAACGCGAGCATAATCGGATGCGCGAATCCCATGTCTATTGAAAAAATTTTTCCCTTCGGAGCATGTGAATGACGACGTCTTGAAAAGCGCGATCGGTGCGGCAGCGGACGTAACCAATCGCCTTGGAACGGCAAAAACCTTCGATCTCTGCGCAGTAATCTTGGAAGGCTTTTTGGTACTTTTTGAGAAGCCCTTCGGTAAGCGTGAGATCCCGGAAACGATCGCTCTCCGAATCTAGCAGCCTCAAGTCGCCCAACAGCGCAGGATCGGCCTCTTGCGGCGAGACGCAATGCACGACGAAGGCGTCGAACTTTTGGTAGCGGAGCGTGTTCAAGGCCGCAATTGCGCCGACGGGGTCATAGAGGTCCGACAACAAAACCGCCAATCCTCGCTTCGCCTTGCTGTTGCTAAAAGTTTTCATGCAGGCATCTATGTCGGTGGCGCCTTCCGCTTTCAAACCTTCGAGAAAGTGAAGCAGACGGAAGATCTTGCCTTTGCCGCGAATTTGCAGGCGGCCAGACGCTGCGCGAGGTAGCGAATCCGTAAAGGGAATCACGCAAACTCGATCCAAACCGGCGAGGCCAAGATAGCCGATAGCCGCCGCCATCCGCCGTAAAAAGTGAAATTTGTAAGGAACGCCAAAGTCGCTGGACCCGGAACAATCCAACAATAAGTAGATATGCAAATCTTCTTCCTCTTCGAACAGCTTAAGGAAGAGCGACTCGGTTCGGAAGAACACATTCCAATCAATAAAGCGAAAATCGTCCCCCGGTGCGTAGGGGCGATGATCGGCGAACTCCACGCTGACCCCTTTTTGACGGCTCCGCCGCTCCGCCTTCATTTGGCCGGAAAGAATCTTGCGGGCAATAATGTGCAGATACTCCAGGCTATCCAAAAAGTTGTCTCCAAAGAGAGGCTCCTCCCGGTCGTTTGCCAGATGGGTTGTGGACATTGACGATTTGATTTAAACAACCTCGACGGAAATGGATTCAAGAATCTCGGCCACAATTTTGTCGGTTGGAACTTCCTCTGCCTCTCCTTCGAAATTGAGCAACACTCGATGTCGGAGCGACGGAACGGCCGCGGCCTTCAAGTCTTCGACGGCCACATTGAAGCGCTCGTCCAATAAAGCGCGGACCTTTCCTCCGAGAATCATGGCTTGCAGTCCGCGAGGGCTGGCGCCGTATTTTACGTACTGCTTCACCAGCGAAGTCGCCAGCTCGGAATCCGGATGCGTGGCCATCACAACTTTGGCGGCAAACCTTTCGACGTGTTCGGCAATGGGAATTTCTCGCACAACCGCCTGCAGTTTCACGACTTCGACGCTTTTGATTACGGGAGACGACGTCGGCGGTTTTCCGGAAGTGGTGCGCCTGGCCACTTCAATGAGGTCTTGCAGCGACGGAAACGACACCAACAACTTGAATTGAAACCGATCCAACTGGGCTTCGGGCAACGGATAGGTTCCTTCCATCTCCAGCGGATTCTGCGTGGCCATAACGAAAAAAGGCGGTTTGAGCAAATGCCGCTCTCCATAAACCGTAACCGCTTTTTCCTGCATAGCCTCCAACAGCGCGGACTGGGTTTTCGGCGTGGCGCGGTTAATTTCGTCCGCTAATAAAACCTGAGTGAACACCGGCCCCGGTTGAAATCGAAAGTGCTTCCGTCCGGCAGCATCTTCGTGAACCACCCGCGTGCCGATGATGTCCGAAGGCATCAAGTCGGGAGTGAACTGAATGCGGGCAAACTTGCTGGCGATGGAATTGGCAAGGGTGTTCACCAAAACGGTCTTTCCGATGCCGGGGACGCCTTCCAGCAACACATGGCCGCCAGAGAAAAAACCCGTGAGCACGTCTTCGATTAATCGATTGTGACCAACGATGACTTTGGAAATTTCGGCGTGGATCTTCTGAAAACCCGCCGCAAACTTCTTTGCGTCGCGTTTGAATTTGGCTGTGGGGTCCGGCATAGGCGCAAATAGTTTAGCGAGTTGTTCTTTTCAAAAATTTCTCTCTAAAATTTTCTTTAATAATCGCCCTTTTGCGGCAACGCCGCTCCAAAACACATAAAGTTCTCTGTGGAACCTTTGCAATCCAGCGCCGGCCGCCAAGTCTTCGTTGCGAGAGAAACAAACGCTTGTTGTCTTACTCCTTAGGGCGAATGGTTTGAAAGTAGCGTTTGACGTGGAAACGACGGCTGAGGGGAATCGTTTCTTTTTCAATCGCCGCTTCGGCCGCCGCCTTGAATTCAGCGTGGAGGTTTTTTATCGCCAGTTGGCTAGGCGAAAGCTGCCCTTCGGTGATTTCGGTTTCCGTTTCCACCGTCCCTTCGCCTGCTTGGCCGGCAGCTTGAAAAAGTTGACGATAGCTGTCTTCAAGCCGTGCCGGATCACCAAGCGGATTGTCAGACTCTCCCGTCCCCGCCTGCAGACCTCCTTTTTTATCGTCCTGACTCCTCTCGGTTTTGGCATAGCCGCCGATTTTGGCGTTGCACTGCCCGATGGAAGCCTTGCATTCGCCAAGTTTGTCGGCGGCCTTTGCCATTTTTCTGGCTTTGCCGACTCGCTTGAGTTTGTCGCTGATGGATTGGCAAGCGGAGCTGAATTCTTCGGCGTCCGAGTTTTTCAGCGCCTCAGACGCCGTTGAAAAGTCCCCGCTGAAGGAATTGCCCGAAACTTTACCAAGTTTGGAAGCGGCCGCGCCCATGTTCATCGCAATCTGTTTCTTTTCGGACTCGCCCAGCTCTTCTTTTCGGGCTTTTTCGGAAAGTGCTTCCAGTTTTTCGGCTGCTTGCTCCAGTTGATTCTTTTGAATCGCCTGCGCAATTTGCTTTGTTTCGGTGCTTGCCGCTAAGTGAGGAACGATAAGGTTAAGTTCTTCTTCAAGATGCTGGACGCCCAGTTCCTGCCGCTGTTGCCGCAACGCGTCGTCCAACCTCGCCAACTCAATCATCAGGTCTCGATCCGAAAGTTCGCCTTTTTGGAATTGCTCCTTGAGTTGCCGCAGCTTTTCCAATGTTTCCTGCAACTCGGAATCTTCTTCATCGACAGCGGTTTCTTCTTCCAATTCTTTTTCCAAATGATCGAGTTCCTCGATTTGTAGCAATTTAGCGTTGTCAACGGACGCCTGGGTTTCCGCGGGCGACGGTCCGGAAACGAAAAGGCTGGCCGCAAGGAGAAAGCTCGCCAAAACAAACCAAGATCCGCGGACCGGAAGCCGAATACGAAACAAGCGATTGGCGTTCATCGCTTCGGCCCGTTGAATGGCGTCGGCAATTTGCAGCTTCTCCGGCGGGCTGATCTTGCCCCGATGCTGGAGAAAACTAAGCGCGCTACTGACCCGATCCTGCAAGTTCGCCTTAGTGTCGAAAGCAAGCGCCGCCGCCGACTGCTCTCGCAACTCCAGCACTGCGCGAACTGCCGCAAAAACCAAAGTCGCCAAAATGCTCCCCAAAAGAATCTGCCACGAACCGACGTGCGGGCCGAAAAACTGGTTGACGGCAATCGCAACCGCTCCCAACGGAAAGGCGAACAAGGCCGTGCGAACGCTGAAATCGAAAAACTCTTGAAGAAAAATGCGCCGACGAATCGACGCCAGCAACAAATGAAGTCGGGCGCGTTCTTCCCAATGAGAATCGGCGCGAGAAGGTTGGTTGGTTCCGTCTAGCTCTTTCATAATGCACTCCGCTATCTTCTGATTCTTTCCATTTAGATCATCGGTGCCTCAGCCCCGCTTTCCTACCACAATGGCCAAGCCTCGTCAAGCCCTTTATCCATTTTCGTTCATTTTGCCGTTTCCGCAAACTCTTTTAACTCGTTTTGACGGGACGCCGTCGCGGACCATTAAGCAACCGCCCAATCCAAGTGTAGCGAACCAAACACTGATAGGTAAAGAGAAGGAAACCGATCACGCCGACGCAGACAAGTAGCAACTTCACAAAGGCCGGAAGAGGCCAATTGGCCACCAAAGCTTGAGCGACAAACACAAGAGGCATGTGCGCGAGATAAAGCCAATAAGCAGAGTCCGAAAGGTAGCGGATGCATTTGTTTTCCGCCGGAAGAAGAGCGCGAAAAAGCCCCATGCAACCCACAATCATCATCCAAACATAAAGCACTTGGAGAACGTGAGACGCCGGAGAATGCCAATTTTCAGAAAGAAAGCGGTCGCGAAACCCGAAGATGCCCGTGGAAAATTCCAAACCAAGAGGGAACACAACGCCAAGCGCCAGCGGCAAAGTAAGCCACCACAATCGCCCCAGCTTCCCTTCTGAATCGCCGCAGTCAAAATACAAAGCTCCAAAACCAAAAAAGATGATGTAATAAAACAAAACATGCGGAATCGGCACCAATCCCAACGAAGTGTCCGGCCCAAAACCTCCGCCAACAGCCTCCAGTTGCTCCATCTGCATTTGCGGCAACAAAGTTAAAAGAACCAGCCCCAGCCAGAAAAACGGCGAAAGAACCAGCCGGCGCGGCGTTTTCCAATCCAATTTTTCAAACACCCACGCCACTACGGCAAAACCAGCCGCCAACCAGCAAAGCAAGCCGAGAAACCATAAATGGCCAAGCGCCTCGCCAAACAGAATCTCCGAAATAACCCCCCAAATTCCCATTCCAATAGCCGCAAAAATTCCAAAAATTATTTGGGAAAAACCTTTTTCTTCGGCTTCGGCGTCTTCCGATTTCGATGAGGCAATAGGCGGCAAATTGTATTCAGCGGCATAAGCCTCGTGAATTCGTTGCCGACCGTCCAAAATGTCCTTCTCCTCGCGCTCTATTTTCATCAGCCCCATCACCCACTTTGTGGCTCCCATATCCACGTACAAGCTGTCCAGCGGCGTCTTGCCTTCAAAGTTTTTGGCCTGAGGATCGGCGCCCGCTTCTATCAGACTCTTGAAGATTTCGGGGCGTCCCAAGAATGCCGCCGCATGCAAGGCCGTGTTCATGTCTCGATTGCGGGCGTTGACGTCGACGCCGCTTTCCATCAGCAAGTCTGCAACCTCCGCTTGTCCGTAAAGCGCCGCTACGGCCAACGGTGTGGCGCCCCATTGCGGATGTCGCTTGCCCAAGTCTTGACCGCCTTCAATTCGCTTTTTTACGCTTTCCAAGTTCCCTGAAACAACCGCAGGCCAAAATTCGCCGGTTTCACTCTTCGCCACTGCCGGGAAAACAGAAATATAGATAGAACCGGCTACAAAAGCGGCCATGACCAGCGGGATAATGGTGACAATGCCAAGAAGCATCGGCAGAAAAATGCGGCGGAAACGATGCTTCAAAAGCGCTTTCAACCCCCGTTTGCGCCAGAGCATCGCCGTGAAAAAACCGCTCAACACAAAAAACAACGGCATCCGAAAGCCGTGAGAAGCGTATTGAAACAGAGTGTAGCCCTGCCCTTGCCGGCTGTCTTGTATCAGCCACGGAAAGCCTTCAGCAAAAGAAAGCGCTAAGTGATAAATAATGCCCAAAAGCATCGCCCCCGCGCGGAGAGCGTCCAGATCGTGCCGCCGAGCAACGGGAACAGGAGGAGGGGCAGTCATAAACAACAAAAACGAGGCAAAATCACAATGACGTCATTCAGTCCGCAGTCATAAAAACAAAGCATCTTGCAAAACTTGAAAACCACAAAGCAAGGAAAAAACCGACAAGCCTTCATCGCAAACAGACGCAAAAACCCGCCGAGGTGAATGAGAAAAGGAAATCAAATTCGCTTTTAGACTTTCTTCTGCTTGACCGTCCACCTTCCCGCCAAACTAACGACCAACACAAACGCCAAAATGAACATCGCCGCGGCCTCTCCGCTTTCCTTGCCAATTCCCACAAAATCCAAAAAAGCGCCCAGCCCGCACGGACCGGGTTCCCCCCCGAAGCAAAAACCAATGCATTATCCAATACAAAAGCAAAGCCAAAGTCAACCAAAACAACGAATAAACCCGAGTCAACCGAGTCTTGCCAAGCCAACAAAATACCGCCGCTCCCTCCCACGCCATCAAGAGCCAATACGGAATGTCAGAGACCGACTTCTGAACAGCCAACGATTCTGCGCTCCCAACAAAACCAGCCGCACTGAACAACTGCGCGCCGCCGACAAAAAAGAACAACCCCATCGTCAACGGCACAAAACAACAATGAACCATGCAAACAACCCGTTTCATCTCAATGCAAAGTTTCTTCTAAACTGAAATTAACCTACACTCCCAAACTTTAGCAATCCAGTCCCCAAAATGAACGCTTGAGGTAATCGGACTCCCAAGCGCATTCCCAGCCAACATGAATCCCCCGCAACCCGTTCCCGTGAAAGTAACCCATGGCACACATAGAGCAGGCAAGCCGTCACAAATCCATTCTCCTCCGGAAGTGACTGAAAGGCAGTTATTATTTACCCACTCGGGAAAGTGCCGCCGCAAAGAATCAAGTAATTGCAACCGGACGGAGTGGGGCATGCATCGTATCCGACGTTTGCGGTGTTGTAGCAAAGCCAACCGGCATAGACTGTTGTTGCTCCCAGCACAATGAAAGCCATAAAAGTCAACATTTGTAGTATTATTTTCTTCATAACGAATAAATGTAGTAAATAGTTAATTTGAGCTCTGATTCTTTTGTTTCTGTGGATAAGCTCGGCGCCACAGAAAAAAAATCCAGTTCCACCAACTACCACCACAAACAAAAGGAATCTATAAAATTGAACACAGCGGCTCATCGATTTGGATTCTTACTATGAATTGTAATACTGCTTACTGTAGACATTCTATTACCGTCGCTGATAGAAAATTCAATTTCGTTTGGTTTTCAAATTCCCGCGTGAGTATGGTAGTTGTAATGGAAGGCTTCAGGGTAGAGTTCCCTCAATACCAGTGTATTTACTCAGGTTGATAAAATTGCGTATGATTGTCGTTGTGAATCACGGATATAGTTCTCGGCAAGCGAGATTGACTGTCCCAGTCGATGCGGCAAGTGATTTTGTGGTGTTGAAATAAATCGCTGGGAAGACTGCGCAATATGCCTCCCGGTAGTTCGGGGTCATAAGAGTAACCGTAGTAGTCAACCGTTTGTTGGTCGAAGTTGAATTCGGCGCTTCGTATTGCCCGCTGCACGTCGCAATACTTGTAAATACCGCTGGCGTTATGTAGTTGGTTACTACGTAGGTAACATTCGTCAAGGCGGACGGATTGTTAAAGTAGTCTCGCATTTGCTGGAGTTCTTCCGGCAAGTTTGCCGGCGAGAGATGAATGGCGCCGGCGAGAAACTTTCCTAACAGAAACTGATTAATTCAGGGCTTTGATCTTGTGTTTAACTGCTTATCCATACTTTCCCAATTTCCAATGTTTCAGATCAATTTAAGGAAAACGATTCGCGAATCAGTCTCTTAGCGCAATTTTTCATTTTTTCTGCGGACGAAAAAGAGTGGTTTTTTGTTGTTTTGGGCATGTATTGTCGGCGCATTTGATTTTATTCCGCTAAGGCGAGGGCAATAAGTTGGCCTTGGCCGGCGCGATCATTGCAAGCGACGACGAGGTATTGTTTTCCTTGGTGGAGGTAGGTCATTGGAGTTCCGAGAGGGTAGAGGCCATCTAATTCGAATTGCCAGAGGTGTTGGCCGGTCTGCTGGTCAAAGGCGTCTATAAGGCCTCCTTGTTTGGCAGGTTTTTGGCTGTAAGTGCGGTCTCGGAATTGAATGGCGATGAAGAGTCCGCCGGTCAGGATGCCGCCGCCTTTGCCGATAGTTTCGCTGCCGGCATAGCCAAGAGGTCCGGTGTTTAGGTGTCGGATGGCTGGGTGATAGCGGGGACCGTCTCCGTGAGGAATTTGCCATGCGATGTCGCCTTGATTGAGGTTGATGGCGGTGATTCGGGAGTAGGGCGGTTTGATTAGCGGCAATCCTTTGGGACCGGGGACGGTCCCGTAGACAATGTTGTAGCGGAAGCTGGATTCCCACTTGGAGCGGGATTTGCGTAAGTTGAAGAGGAGGGGGCGCGTCCACGAGGGGACGAAGAGGATTCCTTGTTCGGGATGAACTGCTGAGCCGGCCCAGTTGGCTCCGCCTCCGGCACTGGGCAGAATAAGCGATCCTTTTTTGCCGCCGGTTCCGGGAACGCTGGGAGGAAGAAACATAGGTCCGTGGCGATACTTGCTTACGATTGCAATCGCTTCTTTGCGCAGTTCGGGAGTGAAGTCGATTAGATCGTCTTCGAATATGGTTTGGCGCTCGAAGGCCGGCGGTTTGGTAGGAAAGGGTTGTGTGGGGGAGGCGCGTTCGCCGGGAACGTCGGAAGGTGGGACTTCGCGTTCTTCTATGGGCCAGATGGGTTGTCCCGTCTTTCGGTTGAAGACATAGGTGAAGCCCTGTTTGCTGACTTGGGCGACCGCGGGGATGGTTTTCCCTTTGTGTTGTATGTCTACAAGGTTGGGACCGCTGCAGAAGTCATAGTCCCAAAGGCCGTGATGGACGCCTTGAAAGTGCCAGATTCGTTGACCGGTTTCGGCGTCGAGGCAAACAAGCGAGTCGGCGAACAAGTTGTCGCCGGGGCGATGGCCTCCGTAATAGTCGTTGGTGGGCGTGCCGACGGGCAGGTAGACGTAGCCTAGTTCTTCATCGGCACTCATAGTGGACCATACGTTGACGTTGCCGGTGTTTTTCCAGGACGCTTCTTCCCATGTGTCGTTGCCGAACTCGCCTTCTTGCGGGATAGTATGGAAAATCCACTTTCTTTTGCCGGTGCGGACGTCGAATCCGCGGACGTGGCCGGGCGGCGTGGTAGGGTGGCTGGGATAATCAAAAACGACGGAGCCGACTACGATAGTATTCCGGCAAACGACGACGGGCGAGTTGTAACCGAGCTGGGATTTGTCAAATTTTCGACCGAGTCCTTTTGTTAGATCCACAACACCATTTTCGCCGAAGCGAGGATCTGGCTTGCCGGTGAGAGCGTCAATGGAGAGAAGTTGTCTGCCTCCGGTGGCAATGACGATTCGATGCTCGGTTCCGTCGGTCCAATATTCGACACCGCGGTGTTGAAAGCCGGAATTGGCGGGGCGCCCTTTTGCGTAGCTTTGGGGATCGTGAACCCAAATTGTCTCGCCGGTGGCCGCGTGTATGGCGGCGATTTGGCTGAAACAAGTGCTGGTGAATAAGACGCCGCCGATCATCAACGGCGTGGGTTTGAAAGGGCCGGGACGCAGGCGTGGGTTTACTTTGGTGACTTCGGCGTCGATCGATTTCCATCGCCAGGCGACTTCCAGTTTGTGGATGGTTTTGGCGTTGATCTGGTTGAGTGAGGAGTAGCGGTTGTGTCCGCGATCGCCGCCGTAGTGTCGCCACTCGCCGAAGGCGCGGTCAAATCGGGCGTCTTCGATCGGGGCGGCGCCTAGACTGGAGATGACGCCGTCTTGGATGGTTGTCGTTGACAGTTTTGGGAGGATCCAATTTCCTTCCCAATCTTCGGCCGCCCGCAAGGCGCCTTCGATGGGGTTGGAGACCGGAGTTGCGCTGTAAACGCCGCCGGTCAACTTGTAGGCTTTCTTTGCACGTTCCTTTAGGCGCTTCTCTGCCAGCGCAAAACAATCCGGCACAAAATCGGGATGGCAGAATTGGCAACAGGTGCGCCAGTTCAGGCCGCGTTTGCGGTATTTGCCGAAGCCTCCCGGATTTACTTGATCGGTTACGGGACACCAGATTGGGCTCATGGACTGCAGGAAGTTGTTTTCCCAGCGTTGGTATTTTGCGGTTTCAAGATATGGATCGGGATTGGCTTTGAATTGATTTTTGGCTTCTTTGGAAGAGGCTCGGTAAGTTGTTCCATCATATTCGAAAGTCTGGAGCGATGGATCAGGCGGCGCCAGAGTGACGGGGCATAAGTCGCTTGCTTTTTGAAACTCCGCAATTTTTACCTTCGACAAATCCACAGCGTCGGGCGGAAGCAACTGCGCAGTTGCTGGATGCGCCGGCATGGCGGCAAGGACGATCCAAGCGAGGAACGGCAATAACAATCGAGCGCCTTTAGCTTCGGCATGTTTCCCCAAAAATCTTGCGCTCGGTTGGATGGTTCGGAGGACAATTTCTTCAAACTTTTGTTGGGGAATCCACATAGCGTTTTATTCGGCTAACAATTCGGGTTTTGCGGTTGATACAGGATTTTTCCATTGCGCGCAACAGTTGGGAGGGAAATAGGTGATCCGCAAGACGCTGTAAATCAGGATTCCAAAGATCGAAAACGAATGTTGACACAACGGCAGAAATTCCTAGAAGAAACGAGCACCCGTGTTTTTTGAGGAGAGTCAGTTTGGCGGAGCGTCGGCGGCGTTCAGTTGTTTCAATCCATCAAGAAAGTATTGCACCCCAGAAGCCAAGGTTAGTAGGCCGGCCAACCAAATGCAAACGTCGAATCCGGCGTTTGGCAATTTGAGCAAGGCCCAGAGAATTAAGGCCATTTGCGCGACGGTTGCCGCTTTGCCTAAGAGTCTGGGTTGGACGCGGGGCGTTTTGCCGCTGTAACTGATGAGAACAGTTCCAAGGAGAAGAAAGGCGTCTCGACTGACGATCAAGGTGGTCAACAAAATGGGAATGGAAAGCAGGTTAGGGTTGTGATGCAGGCTCAGCACCACGATGCCGACCACTAAGAGCAGCTTGTCCGCAAGGGGATCCAAGATCGAGCCCAAACGGCTCTCTTGCCGAAACTGCCGGGCGAGATAGCCGTCCAACGCGTCGGAGAGTGAGGCAAAACTAAAGACGGCAATGGCGAGATAGCGGTAAATCTCTTTTTCGAGGCTCACGTAATAAACGACCGAAGCGAGAAACACCGGCACGAGGAGAATTCGCAGGATGGAAATGTAGTTTGGCAACGTCACTCACTGGAATGTTTGGCGGATAAGGCGCGAACGTCAATTTCATTCTTTGTTCCCCAACGCCGCCGCTATTCCCCGCAAAGCGAGATAGATTGGCATGCTTGCTTGAAGCCCGCAACCGTTATGAAGTAATAATGGCTTGTGGACGGCGATACTTTCAAAGACGCGGCGCTGGTTTTGGCGGGTCACGGCTCCACGCTGAATGCGGAATCTAGCGACCCCATTTTCCAACACGGGGATTTTTTCCGGGAGCAAGGTTTGTTTGCGGAAGTGCAGGAGTGTTTCTGGAAGTTGGAACCTTCTTTTTCTAGCGTCTTGCATCAGGTTTTTTCCCAAAGAGTTTTCGTGGTGCCTCTTTTCATTAGCGAAGGATATTTTACGCAGCAAGTTCTCCCGCGCGAGCTAGGTTTTTGCCAAAACGGAGACCAATCCTTTTCCCGCGTGCGCGAATGGAACGGACAGCGCGTCTTCTACGGCAACCCGGTGGGAACCCACTTGCGCATGACGGAAGCTTTGGCGCATCGCGTGCGCGAAATTCTCGACGCCCATCCTTTTCCAAAACGCCCCCAAGAGGCCGATGTTTCGCTGTTCGTTGCCGGCCACGGCACCGGCAACAACGAAAATTCCCGCGTGATTATCGAAAAACAAGCGCGGCAACTGCAATCCACCGGACGCTACTGCGACGTCCGCGCCGTTTTCATGGAGGAAGAGCCGCGAATCAGCGACTGTTACCAACTAGCCAAGTCGCGGCATATCGTGGTGGTGCCTTTTTTCATCAGCGACGGCTTGCACTCTTTTGAAGACATTCCCGTGTTGCTCGGCGAGCCGGAACGGGCGGTCTCTCAACGGATGCGCGAAGGAAAACCGACTTGGCAAAACCCCACGGAACGGAACGGCAAACTGGTTTGGTATACAAAGAGCATTGGCTTGGACCCAAGAATTGCGGAAGTCATTCTGGAGCGAGTTCGAGAAAGCGCAGGTTGGAGCGGCCAAGAACGGCTCGTCGTCGGTCATCCTTCGCCGAACTAATCCTGCGCCTTCTCGAAACAGGAATTCACGAATGCAAAGCCATCGGTTGGCGTTTCTTTTTTTGCCAATGGCGGCGGAAGATGACGAAGGCCAACGCAAACAGGCCAAACACCAGCGCGTATTCCTCTGGTTCGGGAACTACGGGCGTGCTGGAAACAATCATCCGCAATCCGCCTGAAGCCGGCGTGCCGCGAGTGCCAGCCGCCGCAAAATAAGGACCCTGAGTGTAACTGTAAAAATACTCGCCCGCGGCAGTGGTGGTCAGGTTGGTGATGGAGTAAGGCAAAATCCCGCGCCCGCGCCCGCGCCACGAAACCGGGGCGTTGGTGTTATAGCTAAACGGAGACGCCCCGGAAACTCGAATGCCCACCGAATCAAGCCCAGGGGTGTTTAGCAGATAGATGTGGCTGATAGTTTGGGTGTTGTTGGAAATGGTGATTCGAGGCTGGAAGTTGACATTGGTGGAAAAAGACAAGGCATAGTTGCCAATCAAGGCGGGTAGATTCCCGGAGGTGATCAGTTGGTCGCTAGCAGTTAAAACACCGGTGGCCGGAGCGTCGTAATTGAGGAGGTTTCCATAGCCTCCCTGGCTTTGGCTGCCGCCACTGATGGGGATGCTGCCGTCTCGGCTGGCGGCCGAGCTGCCGGTGAACGTCCAAACGGTTCTATTGGTGTCGCCTTGGAGGGGGTTGACGGTGATGGCCAACTGCGCCTGGCTTTGCTCCACCGAAACCAAAGAAAGCGCCGCCGCTATTAAAGCCGTTAGCAGAACAGACTTATTGCCGATGCCCGATGCCCGATGCCCGATGCCCGATGCCCGAATTTTGACAAATTCGGTTTCCTATCGTTCAAATATTTTTGAAGAATCATAACAAAAAATAACTCAATGATCGTAAAACAAAGTGACTTTGCCACAAACGAATCCGCAATACAATCCAATTTCGCAATGCGATTCGCTTTTTTGAATATCCCGTCTTTTCCTCCCATCGTCAAACTCAAAATCACAAAAAAGAGGAAAAAGTTCAAAAAAAATTGATTGGAAACGGCAAAAAGCGCCAAAAAAACAAGAAATCCCATTTTGCCGATGCCGGAAAGGGATTTTGCGAGCATTTTTGATGGTCGGATTTTCCGGCGAAGAGCAGATTTTTGCTTTGTCTTGAAGGGAAATTGAGGCTTAATCCGTCGGGAATGTCCGGCGAAAAGGTGACATTGATCGGGCTTGGGCTTTTGGGAGGCTCCGTTGGCTTGGCGCTCCGCAAGAGACGGCTGGCAAAGTTGGTCGTCGGCTATGCGCGGCGCCAAGCCACGATTGCCGAAGCGAAGGCTTGCGGCGCCGTGGATGAGGCCACTTCGAACTTGCGCGAAGCCGTTGCGCAAGCGGACTTGATCCTTCTCTGCACGCCGGTGGGCGCGATGCCCGCTCTTGCGGAAGCATTGTTGCCTCAATGCCGGAAGGGCGCTTTGCTGACTGACGTCGGCAGCGTAAAAAACGCAGTGGCAAAACGGCTTTCTCCTTTGGCGCAGCGGCAATCGGCGGCTTTTGTCGGCAGTCATCCTATGGCCGGATCGGAAAAAACCGGAGTCGCTCACGCAAGCGCTTCGCTTTTTGAGGGAGCAGTCTGCGTGGTGACGCCTCTGCCGGAAACGCCGCAAGCTGCGACGCAAAAGATTGCTGAATTTTGGACGAGCCTTGGCGGGCGGGTGGTGGAGATGGACCCCGCAAGACACGACAAAATCGTAAGCCGTACCAGCCATCTGCCTCACGTGGTCGCCTCGATTCTAGCGCACGATGTATTGGATGCGAGAGCGGATGCGATGCAGAGGCAGTTGTGCGCTTCGGGATTCCGAGACGCTACCCGCGTCGCCGCCGGAAACGCCGCAATCTGGAAAGACATTCTGGCGCAAAATTCGGACAACGTTGTTGACGCGCTGGATCACTGCATTGAAAGTCTTTCCCAATTTCGCCGCATATTGCGCGAGGGAAATTCTGAGCGATTGGCTGATTTTTTGGAAGAAGCGCGTTCCCGTCGGCAAGCATGGGAACGGGCCGGTTGAGGCGGTCACAATGGGGTTGCCCGAAGTCATTTCTATTCAACCGCTCGCCCGGCTTCCGCAAGCCGAAGTCGTCGTTCCGGGGTCGAAGAGCCTTACCAACCGAGCCCTGATTGTTGCGGTTTTGAGAAAAGGGACGACTACCTTAAAAAACGCCTTGTGGAGCGAGGACACTCGGTTGATGGTTTCCTGTTTGAGGGCGTTGGGCTTTGAAATCGTCGTGGAGACAGATCCGGACGAAGCGAGCAATCGGACGCTGATTGTTCGCGGGCATGCGGGGCGAATTCCTCGGAGCGGAACCGTCGAAAAGCCATTGGAATTATTCGTTGGAAACGCCGGCACGGCGGCTCGATTCCTTATGGCCGTGGTTTGTTTGGGCAATGGTCGTTACCGGCTGTCGGGAAGCAAGCGGATGCACGAGCGGCCTCAGGCTGGATTGATTCATTCTTTGCGGCAGCTGGGTTACCATCTGGCGGCGGAAAACGACCGCCTTCCGGTCATCGTTGACGGCGCGGGGCCGAAGCGGACTTCTTGCGAGGTGGATCTTTCCGAAAGCTCGCAATTCGCCTCGGCGCTACTGCTTGCCGAGGAAGCGGGCGGTTGGCAAATCCAATGGAAAGAAGAATCTTGGAAACAATCGCCCTACGTTAAAATGACTTCTGGGTTAATCGCGACGATGAAGCGCGGTGGTGAATTTTCCATTGAACCGGACGCGTCCAGCGGCAGTTACTTTTGGGGCGTCAACGCCTTAGGACTGCCCGCTTCCAAGAATGGCGCCAAAGTAAGCGTTCGAAACTGGCCTCGCAGCGGTTGGCAGATCGACGCTGATTTTCCGAAGTTTTTGACTCATAGCGGAGAATTGTCTCGCGAGCGTGATCTAGGCGACAGCATTATGACCACCATTGTTTTGGCCGCGCTTGGCGCCGTTCCTCGCCGATTTGTGGATTTGGCCCGGCTTCGCGTGCAGGAATGCGAACGAGTGGCCGCCTTGCGAACGGAGCTAACCCGCTGCGGCGTCCGGGTTGTCGAAGAAGGAGAAAGCCTCACGGTGTTGCCCGGCGCACTCCGCCCCGCCATTGTGGAAACCTACGGCGACCATCGTATGGCGATGTGCTTTGCGCTTTTGGCGTTGCGCCGTCCGGGAATTCGATTGCGCCATCCCGCCTGTGTGGAAAAGACGTTTCCCAATTTCTTCCAAAAACTATCTGCCGCCCCCCCTTTCGGACTGGGAACGACGATTCGCAATGGCCATTCATGGCAAAAACTCAAAGGCAAAGAATTGACGGCAAAATGAAACCAAGGAACCGGCATTGAAAGAGAGCAAGTTCATTGTCATTGCCATCGACGGAACCAGCGCCAGCGGCAAAAGCACCAACGCTCAGCTTGTCGCCAAGGCTTTGGGGTTTGCCTACGTGGACACCGGAGCCATGTATCGAACACTCGCCTGGTACTGCCGGAAACGCCGCCTCAACGTCCGCAACGAGAAAATCATCGGTCAAGCTTGCCGGCGGTGGAAAACCAAATTGATCTGCGCCAGAGGCTTCGTTCACCTTCTCGTGAACAACTATTTCCCAGAAAAAGAAATCCGCACGGCGGAAACCAGCGCGCTAGTGCCTAAGATTGCGGCCGCTCCCCAAGCCCGCGAGTGGATGAAGCGAAAACAAAGAGAATGCCTTCAATTCGGCTCCCTCGTTATGGAAGGCCGAGACATCGGAAGCAACGTCTTTCCCGAAACGAACTACAAGTTTTATCTGGACGCCACCTTAGGCGAACGCTCCAAACGACGAGAAGCCGACGGCATTCAGGAAAATCTGGAGGCGCGGGACCGTCAAGACAGCCAACGAGCCAAGTCTCCCTTGATGATTCCGATCGGCGCCACCTTGATCGATACCTCGTCCCTGACACCAACGGAGTCTAGCAAAACCATTTTGGCGGCCGTGCGCTCCCAGATGCGCAAAGAAGGTATGCTGTCTTCGCAAAATCTGATGATACAAGAAATTGAAAACAAAAGCTAATGCATCCGCTCCCTTTATTGCTCTTCGCCAACCGTTCTCTCTCTTCTTCCATTGCCTGCTCCTTTGGCGTCGCCCTTTATCAAAGAACAAAAGTCCGGAGACAACCTGCTCCGCTTTTCGCCAACCGAAGGGAATCGAGATGAAAATTCACTATCGTCTTTGCCGGAGCCTTCTGCGCGGCCTCTTTTGGTCTTGCTTTCGGTGGCAAATCATTGGCGCCGAACGGATTCCGTCCCAAGGCGCTGTGATCCTGGCTTCCAATCACGCGTCGTATTTGGACCCTCCGCTCATTGGTAGCGCCGCGTCGCGCGAGATTTTCTACCTAGCTCGCAAATCTCTCTTTCGTTTTCCCGTTGTTGGCCGATTCCTGCGCTCGGTAAACGCCCTGCCCGTGGACCGAGAAGGGCGGAGTCCCAAAGGCCTCAAAGCGATTCTCGACTGTTTGGCGGCCGGCGGCACCGTGTTATTATTCCCAGAAGGAACCCGCACAAAAGACGGCGCTATGCAAACAGCGCGCCCGGGCGTTGGATTGGCGGCCGTGAGATCCGGAGCGTCCATCGTGCCGGTTCGCCTCTACGGAGCTTATGAAGCTTGGAACCGCAAAATGCGCTTTCCCCGTCCGCGCCCGATTACGATAGTTTTCGGCATGCCTCTCCGCTTCGATGCAGAACCTCGCACTCGCGAAACCTATGCCGCCGTATCCAAACAAATCATGAAAGCCATCGCCAACCTCAACCAGGACGGAACCTCTCGCCTCAATCTTTCCTAACAAAAACACTTCCGACGACTCACCTCAACATCGACTGATGCTATTCAAAAGCCGAATGGGAGAGAACAACAACCAACCGAAAAACGCGTCTCCTTGATAAAACAGAACGTTAGGAAATCCACCAGCTCATCCCAAGGCGTTAGAGGTTTCCAACCTTCAGCATTCGGCATCGTGGAATCCCGCCAATGCTTCTGGTTGTCGTAATTGAACCGCGTCCAGTTCTCCAAAGACGGATATAGCAGTTGCCGCAACGTCTCCGATCCCACATGCCCATCGGCAAATAACACATTCGCCTTCCCCGAATGCCGCCGAGAAATAGTGTTGCAAAAATTCCGAATAGCAAAGGAAGCAAAACCAAAATCATGGCGAGGACTTGTCCAAACCGCAAACCATCCACCCTCCGACATCCACCAGCCATAACGAGAAGCGTCTCCCTGCGCAATCATCCGAGCCGGCGAAGTTATATCCGAATCTCGAATTATTCCCATTCCTGAACCGCGACGCGCGTCAATCCCAAAATCCCGGCGTCCCAACTCATATCCATCACTAAAACCAGAATAATTCGACTCATAGCCCCATCCCCAGGCTCTCTCCAAATCAGCAATCGTATTAGTCGACAAAAGCCTCGAATCTTTGCGCCGAACCATATCTAACACCTTCGCAAACTTTCTAGCCTCCGCGGGACATTCAAAAACATCCGTGTTCTGATCTAAATACGAATCGCAAAGAACATCCTGCCAATTGGCAGCCCGCGGAGTTCGATGCCTATTAGGAAATGGAGCGTTCGCCCCATTCACACGTTGCGCAAAAGGCACTAAACGCCCCTCGTTGTCGGTGGCATACAACTGCCGAGCCAACCCAATTTGCCGTTGGTTACTAATACAGACCGCTTTATGCGCCGCATTCTTTGCCCGAGAGATCGCAGGGAATAAAATCCCCGCCAAAATAGCGAGAATAGCAATAACCACCAGCAACTCGACCAATGTAAACGCCTGCTTTTTCATATCCTCAAAAACAGCGAAAAACAAGCCAGCCAAACAGCTAGTCGATGGTCACTGGCACGCTGTAACAGTTGCCGTTGCTATCATAAACAAACGCAGTGGGAAAGAAAACCGAACCAAACGCCGTATAAACCGGAAAAATACAAACTTCGACCCATTCGGGGGAAGAACTATGGGATTCATCGCTGGCACGCGGGTCATGGAGAACCATCTTGCAAGCGTAAATTTCATAAAGAGAATACGCAGATGGTAAAATTCAATAATGTTCAGAACTAAATGTAAGAAATCCATTAATCAACGCATTTCTATAGGAATAACTTTCAGAATCAACCCATCGCACGCCGCCCAAAGAAGTGCGATTGTAAAGGCCGGACCAACAGTACTTGGCGCCATTCACCCAGGTAGAAGGGATCTCGACATCAATCTCCACAAGTAAACCAATCAGATGAAGAAAAGTCAAAATCAGACAAAACCACTTCGGAAACAACGGGAAAAGAAGATTGCGCTTGCGCACCGATGGGCGTCACAAGCAGCCCGATCCCGACAACAGCGGCCGCAATGGTGGAAACCGCTTTCTTAGACTTCGAAACAGCGGCCGCAACGCAGGCCACCAACGAATAAATTGAGCGAAAAATCTTAGACATGCAGATGAAAATAGCGATTACCTGAGGCGATACAAGAATTTTTCTCCAAAAGTTTTGAGTTTTAGGGTTTAGGCGAGGATGGGGTGGGCGACTTTGCCGTAGACGTCGGTGAGGCGGAAGTCGCGGCCGGCGTGGCGGAAGGTGAGTTTTTCGTGGTTCAGGCCGAGCAAGTGGAGGATGGTGGCGTGGAGGTCGTGCATGTGAAGTTTGTTTTCGACGGCCATGTATCCCCATTCGTCGGTGGCGCCGTAGGCATAGCCGGGCCGGACTCCGCCGCCGGCCAACCAAACGGTGAATCCTTGAGGGTTGTGATCGCGCCCGTTGTTGTTTTGAGAGAAGGGAGTGCGTCCGAATTCGCCGCCCCACCAGACGAGGGTGTCTTGGAGAAGTCCTCGCGTTTTTAGGTCTTGGAGAAGGCCGGCGATGGGTTTGTCGACGGCTTTGGCATGTTGGGCGTGTTGGGGCATGGTGGTGTGTTGATCCCAGCGGGGGTTGCCGCCGTGGTTGTCGCTGTAGTTGACTTGGATGTAGCGCACGCCGGACTCGGCCAATCGACGAGCCATGAGGCATTGTTGCCCGAAGGAGTCGGTTTTTGGGTCGCCAATGCCGTAAAGGGTTTTGACGGCGGCGGATTCACCGGAAAGATCGGTGAGTTCCGGGGCGCGGCTTTGCATTCGGTAAGCCAGCTCAAAGGCGTTGATCGAGGCTTCGATCTCGTCTTCAAGCGGGGAAGTTTGGGACTGGCGGCGGTTGAGGTTTTGCAACAGATCAAATTGGCGGCGTTGGGCGGCCGGCGAGAGTCGCGAGTTGGCGATGTGGGAGATTTTGACGTTTTGGATGGGCTGCTCGGCCTTGCCGACGGCGGTTCCTTGATGGACGGCGGGGAGGAAGGCGTTGCCGTAGTTCTGCGGCCCTCCCATGCGTTCGGTGGGCATGATGGTGACGAAGGCCGGCATGTTTTCGTTTTCACTTCCCAGTCCGTAGCTTACCCAGCTGCCGACGGAAGGCCGGACGAGGTTCACCGATCCGGTATGCAAGAACAGGGTAGCCGGCCCGTGGGCAATTCCTTCGGTGTGCATTCCGTGGAGAAAGCAGAGGTCGTCCACGTGTTTTGCAATCTCGGGGAAAAGAGCGGAGACGGGTTGGCCGCACTGCCCTTGACGTTGAAAGTCCCACAGCGGTTTCATCATGGTTCGCTGGGTCATCTGCCGAAAATCGTCGAAGCGATAGCCGAGAATGTCCACCTTGTGTTGATGGTTTTTTATCAGCTGGGGTTTGTAGTCGAAGATGTCCACGTGGCTGGGGCCTCCCTGCATGAAGAGAAAGATCACCCGTTTGGCGCGGGGCGCAAAGTGGGGTGTCTTGGCTTCCAGCGGGTTGGCGGATGCTCCGAAGGCGTCCCGACAAAGGCCGGCCAAGGCAAGAGAACCGAAGCCGCAAGCGGTTCGGCGAAGCATTTCGCGACGGGAGATTCCGGCGATGGGTCTTTGAAGTTGCGAGTTCATGTCGTTACGGTTTTCTTTTTTATCTCAGAAATCTGAAGTCGATGGAAGCAAAAAGCGAGTGAAAAAGACGCACCCACGCGGCAGAAGGTTTGACAGTGCTCTCCGATTGGCGAAGAAAATCAAGCGCCATTGTCCGCTCCGATTCGTCGGGAAGTCGGGCAAGCGTTCGAAGCCAGGCTTGATTTAGCAAGTCCTCTTCGGTTGCCCCTGGGTTTTCCTGAAGCAGCCGCCGCGCCGCTTTCTCAGATTCTTCCATGACAAACTCGCTGTTCATTAGGTAAAGCGCCTGCGTAGGAAGAACGCTCCGGTTGCGTTTGCCAACCGGAAAACTGGGATTGGCAAAATCAAAGGCTTGGAGCAAGGGATTCCGTCCTTCTTCTCGCAGAACGGGAATGTAGACGCTGCGAAATGGCGGGTTGAGAAGAGACGGCACGTCCAAAGAGGTCTTTTGCAGGGCGGTGTCGTTCCGCGCGGTTTCGGGAAATAGAGATTCTGCTCGATTGCGCGTCAAGGTTCCGGAGACGGAGAGGAGGGCGTCTCGGAACGCTTCCGCAGTGAGCCGCCGCCGGGTCATTCGCCAGCGGAGCCGGTTTTCCGGGTCGATGGCTTCGCCGGCGGGGAGATTCGCGCTGCTCGTTTGGTAAGTTTGCGATAAAACCATTTGACGGATGAGCCATTTGGTGGACCAGCCGTTTTGGACGAGCTGAACCGCCAAGTAATCGAGAAGTTTTGGATGCGACGGAGGCTCTCCCTGAGTGCCGAAGTTGTCTACGGTGGCCACAATGCCTTCCCCGAAAAGATGTTGCCAGACGCGATTGACCCAAACCCGGGCGAGTAGGGGATGCTCCGGACGGATCAACCATTCTGCCAGCTCCCGCCGACCGCTCTGTCCCGGCGGAATGTTCGGCGCAGTGGCGGGATCAGACATCATCACTTGGACAAAACTGCGCGGCACTTTCTCCCCTAGTTGATGGACGTTGCCTCGAACGCACACGTGCCAGTCCCCGGTTTCGGCCTCGTCGGCCGCGCCAAGAGTTTGCGGGATGGGCGCTGGCGCTTTCTTGGCAAGCTCTTTCAGCGCTTTTTCCAAACCGGCCAGGTGTCTTTTGGATTCGTCGGTTGACGCGCGCTTTTTCGCATCTCGAATTTTGGCTTCGAGTTTCTTCTTGGATTGGGCGTAGTTGGCAACCGCTTTGCGGTGGTTCTCGGAGGTGGGCAAGTCTCTGTGGGTCAAGGTGGAGACATTGCTGCGTTTGAGCGTTCTGGTGCTTCGAAAAATTCCCGCCAAAGCGTAGTAGTCTTGAGTCGGAATCGGATCGAATTTGTGGTCGTGGCATCGGGCGCAGCTGACGGTCATTCCCAGAAAAACTCGGCTGACGGCGTCAATTTGCTCGTCCACCGTGTTCATTCGCAGCAGCTCTTTGTCTTGGAGGTCTAGGTTTTTGGGGCCGAGGACGAGGAAAGCGGTAGCGATCAATTGCTCGGCCCGTTGCCCGTTGTTTTCGGCGGGGAAAAGATCGCCCGCAATCTGCTCGCGCACGAATCGATCGTAGGGTTTGTCGTTGTTGAAGGCGTCGATTACGTAGTTGCGATAGCGCCAGGCATTCGGCAAAAGAGCGCTGCGGCCTCCGCCGGTCGATTCCGAATAACGAGCGAGATCCAGCCAATGCCTTCCCCAAGTTTCGCCAAAATGTTTCGAAGCCAGCAAGCGCTCCACCAAAACAGTCATTCGAATTTCAGCGGGAAGATTTTGCGCCTCTTGCAGTTGTTCAGGAGTCGGGGGCAATCCGATCAAGTCAAAATAGAGTCGGCGGATGAGATGGGACTCTTCAGCCGGTGGAACGGGCTGGATTCCAGACTCTTCCAACCTAGAAAGAATGAAGAAATCAATAGCGTTTTTCGGCCAGCGCTGATTTTGAACTGCGGGAATTGGGGGCGATGCAGGAGGTTGGAAAGCCCAAAACTGTTTGCCTTGCTCAATGTCGATGGAAGAAGCCGTTGCCTGCGAGACGCCTTCCCGCGGATCCGGCGCTCCGGCGCGAACCCAGTCTTCCATGATTTTTACCTGTTCTTCAGAAAGGCGGCCATCGGGCGGCATTTCGAGGTCGGGATTCGTGTAGTGGATTGCTTGAAGAAGCAGGCTGGCCTCAGGATCGCGAGGAACGATAGCCGGGCCGGAATCTCCGCCAGTTTGCCAACCTTGGCGGCTGTCCAGCAAAAGGCCGCCTTTGGATTTGCCGGAAGCAGTGGAATGGCACTCGTAACAATGTTCGACAAAGAGCGGACGCACTTTGCGCTCAAAAAAATCAAAGTCCGCACTGCTGCCAGTGGATGCGAAAACCAAAAGCAACCCCCAACTGATAGCGCACCCTTCTGCAACAACTCGCCTCCCAGAAAACGCCATGCTTACAGTCATTTTTCTTGCAAAAATTCGCTAAAATTTTGCCGTCAAGTTCACCTTCATTTCTCTACCGCTACCGTGCGCTTCTTCCCTCAACTGCCGGAAGGAAAGGGACGACAAACCGCAAAAATACCCTTCCCTTTCGCTCGCGGAAAATTTTTGCTTTCACCTCCGCAACAATACGGCAAAGAACTAGATAGTCAAACATTCGCCGAACATCAAACCTGAAAACCGCCAAGAAACGCAACAAAAAATCGACAAAACAAACTTCAGCATAAAATGAAATCTGCTTTTCTCTTCTTGATGGAATGGATGAGATCTCTTTCTCCAATCCGCATTTGGCGGGTTGCTGGAGGCATCCTTGAGTTCTTGTGAACTAGCTTCGACTTTTGACTACAAAATGTCGCCGCCGGGCAATTGCAAGGCCATGTTGTTTTCCGAATACCATCGACAGAGAATAATTATTCAGAAGGAACGCATTGTGACCCGCTATGTGAATCTCGCTCGGAAGTTTCTGGGGGATTATTCGTATTATGTTGGCGTGGATCGCGTTTTGATAATTTGTCGATATGACTTAGTGAATTTGGCCGATGTCTTCGGGACGGACGTCCAGGCATTCGTCTTGGTCTTCCCAGAGGATGGTAGGAAAGTGGTCCAGGAAGGCGGGGAGAATGTGAGTAGCTGCGTCGTGTAGTAAGTGTTCGGCGGCTTTTGCGGCGTTTTCGTAGCAATTGGAGTAGTTTGAGATTTCTTTCTTTTGCTTTTTGCTCCAATGCGCGACTTGATGGGCTTTGTGATATCGTAGGGACCAGTCTTGGAGAGTTTTTTTCGTTTCTTCGGGCAAGTGGGAAAAGGGAGTGGCGGTTTCTCCGCAGTGTTCGCAGATTAGGCCGGATTCGACGATGTCGCGGCTGAAGAGGGGCAAAACGGGGGCGGCGCAACAGTCTAGGACGTGATAGCCGTGGGGAATGGAGATCGATCGTTTTTGCCACAGCTCGCGGTCGTTGGCTGATTGAGAGGCCAGTCGATAGGCGCCAAGCAAGGGATGAGAGAGCCGCCAAACTCGTCCGCGGAGTTGCCCTAAGGTTTGCGCCATCCATCGTCCCAAGGTGAAGTCATCCAAATCCTTGAAGAAGTCGCCGTATTCGGCCCACAGCCGATCAGAAGCGGAGAGAGAGTCGGGAACCATCAGGCGGACACTATCGGTGATTGAAGGATGTTCGACTTTGAGGAGGGCGATGGAGGACTGGAACGCTTCGCCTTTGCGGTTGCCGTCTGTTTTGCGGTGAGAAATCGCGGCGAGGAGATCGGTTTTCCGATGCTTGAATTGGTTTTGGAGCGGAGAATTTTGCGCAGGGTTTGGCGGAGAATTTGATTTTGTTCCGGCGTGCCAACGGTGATTCGGAGGCAGTGACGAACGGACGAATCGGGAAACCAACGGACGAGAATTCCTTGTTGACGGAGTTGTTTTTGCCAAGCGGCGGCAGTTTTCGAACCGTTCGGCGGCGAAACGAGGAGGAAGTTGGCGGCGCTTGGTATTACGCGAAATCCGAATTGCGACAGCGATCGGGCGAGGTTGTCTCTTTCTTGGACGATGGTCTGAAGGTTTTTGCGGTAGTAGGGAAGGTCGTCCAAGGTGGCAAGGGCAGCGATTTGGGCCAGTCCGTTGACGTTGTAGCTGTCGCGGATTTTGTGAAGCGCGGCAATGAGTGGTTCGGGGCCGATGAAGTAGCCGATTCGTTGGAAACACAGGGAGTAGGCTTTTGAGAATGTGCGCGAAACGATGACGTGGTTGAATTCCGCAGTGAGGGAGAGTGCGTTTTCTTCGGCGAATTCGACGTAGGCTTCGTCGAGGATGATTGCGCCGCGAGTGGCCGCGCATAAGCGGCGCAGCTCGGCAGTGCGATATGGGCGTCCGCTGGGAGCGTTCGGCGTAGTAACGAAGCTAAGCGCCGCATCGGGGTGCCAGCCGGCGTTTTGAAGCCGCGGCGGGGCGGGGATGCCAAAGGATTTGGTGAGAGGCACTTCGTTGGTTCGGGCTGCGTGAATGGAAGCGAGCGACGGATAAAGCGAGTAGCTGGGGGTGAAGTATTGAACTACTTGCCGGTCGGAATATTTCTGGGTCTTTTTCACGACTGGTTCGACGAAGGCTCGGGTTGCCAGCGCCAAAAGTTCGTCCGAGCCATTGCCGACGATGATTTGATCGACAGAGAGGCCGTGAAGAGAAGCGAGTTTGCGCCGAAGCGAATCGGCGTTCGGGGAAGGATAGAGACGCAGTTGCTCGCCGACAGCGTTGCGGACGGCGTCAAGCACTTTGGGAGAAGGTCCGTAGGGATTTTCGTTGGTGTTCAGTTTGATGAGCGACGTTTCCTTTGGTTGTTCGCCCGGTGCGTAAGGCGTCAGGAAACGAATGTGTGGCCGAATCAAGGAGTCGCAAGAGGGCATGGCAATGCGGTTTTATCGGCGGATAGACGGGTTAATTGAAGCGGATTGAGGCGGAGCGTCCGTGCGCGGCCAAGCCTTCCACCTCAGCGAAGGCGGCGATGGGAAGCAACGCTTTTTTCAAGGAATCCGGATGGTATTGGACAATGCTTGTTCGGCGCTGGAATTGATCGACGGTCAGGCCGGAAAAGCTCCGTCCACTACCGCCGGTGGGCAATACATGGCTAGGGCCGGCAACGTAATCGCCAAGCACCGTAGGAGAATAATCGCCGAGGAATATCGCGCCGGCGGTGGTGATTTGTCGGGAGACTCGGCGGCTGTTTTTCGTCATGATTTGGCAATGTTCCGGGGCAAATCGGTTGGTGATGGCAATGGCTGTCTCCAGGTTTTTGACTTGCAGGCACCAACCGTTGCGGGAGAGCGTCTTTTGAATGTGGGATGCTCGAGGCTGTTCGGAAAGCTGGTCTTTGACGGAGCTCATAACTTGTTTTACGAAGTGTTTAGAAGTGGCAAGCAGCACGATTCTTTCTCGGCCGGAGCCGTGTTCGGCTTGCGCTATAAGGTCGGCGGCCGCCCAGTCCGGCTTAGCGGTTTCATCGGCGATGATCAGGATCTCGCTTGGTCCGGGCAAGAGGTCGATGGCAGCTTGGCCGAACAAGACACGTTTGGCGGTTACTACGTAGGCGTTGCCCGGTCCGAAGATTTTGCGGACCGGGCGGATGGACGTTGTTCCGCAAGCCATGGCCGCGATGGCTTGGGCGCCGCCAACTCGGTAAATTTCCGTGGCGCCGGCAAAATCAAGCGCATAGAGGAGGGCGGTATGGATTGCACCGTCGGAGCCGCAAGGCGTGCAGGTGACGATTTCCGGGCAACCGGCAATCTTCGCCAGTGTGACGGTCATCAAAGCCGTCGAAACGAGCGGGGCGCTGCCGCCGGGAACATAGAGGCCGACTCTGGCAAACGGATCGAATTTCTCTCCGACAAGGGCCTGATGCGAATTTCTCATTTGCCAATTTCTTCGCCGGGAAATTCGGCTGAAGGCTCGAATGTTGTCGGCAGCGGCGCGGATGGCTCGTTTGACGGAAATAGGGACTTTTCTTGCTTCGCGAATCTCTGCGTCCGACACTCGAAGCATTGCCGGAGTGAGTTCGGCACCGTCAAATTTCTGGGCGAATTGACACAGCGCGCGATCCCCGTTTTTCCTCACCGCTTCAATAATGTCCGAAGTTTGTTGGAAGATAGTCTGATCAAACAGGCTCGACGATTGCAACATTTTGGCAACTTGCGCGTCGAAGCCTTTGTCTTGGTCAGAATAGACTTTCATCGGCGGGCAGGATTATGCCGATGCCTTTAGGAAATGCAACTTTTCAAATTGTGGTGGCCGGAATTTCTTGAATTAGGTCGGGAAGGTTTTCTATGTTGGTCTCTATGCGACACTTGTTGAAATTTTTGGGGTTTGTATGGGCGGCGCTGGCGTTGGTGGGATTTTTTGAAGAAGCGAGCGCTCAGGACGGCGAAAAGAAAGAATTCCAAGTCAGCGAATTCACTTTTAAGAAGCCTGATTCTTGGCGTTGGGAAACGCCGCGTTCGTCCATGAGAAAAGCGCAGCTGAGCGTTCCCGGCAAGAAAGGCGAGGAGAAAGGGGAGGCGGTTTTCTTTTACTTCGGAACGGGAAATTCCGGCGGGAAGCAATCGAACATTGATCGATGGTTTCGACAGTTTCAGGAGCCGAAGGAACAGCTGCAGCACAGCATCACCTCGTCAAAGATTGGCAAGACGCCGGTTACATTTGTGCGAGCGGAAGGCACTTATCTAAGCGGTCCGCCATTGGGACGGAAAGTTCCCAAGCAAAATTTTGCCTTGTTGGGAGCCATTGTGGAAGGGGAGCGAGGTTTTGTATTTATCAAGCTTACGGGGCCAAAAACGGTTGTATTTGCCGCCGAGAACGATTTTAAGACGATGGTTACTTCTGCGAAGTAAACGTTTTGCAAAGAGCGGCTTGGCTTCGCGGGGTGGGAAGAGGAAATTGGCAAAGAAAGGAGGAGAGAATCTTAGCGATTCTCACCGAACTGCTTCTTGGAATCGCGTCGTGGACAAAGATTTCGGCTTGCTTTTTTCTAGGAAACGCCCAATGATTGTTTCTTTTATTTATGAGCCTGAACAGTGAAGAATCATCCGGATGGATTGAGTTTTTGGCGTGGTTGGAAGTTCACCAACAAAAACTGCTTCTTGGAGGCATCGGAATTTTGCTTATTGGCGCTACGCTGTACGTGGCGAAGTGGGGGGCAAATCAAAAAGAGCAGGCCGGCGGCGCGGCGCTTTACGAACTCCAGACAAAGCAAGGTCAAGAGAACGACGTGGAAGCGGAGGAATTTCTGGCGCTGTCGGAAACTTACGCCGGAACAACCGCCGGCGGACGGGCGTTGTTGCTGGCTGCTCGCGCGCACTTTGTCAACGGCCAGTTTGATCCAGCTCGGAAGCAGTTTGAACAATTCCGCAAACTTTATGACTCCAGCGGCTTTCTTGACACGGCACTCTACGGCATAGCGGCATGCTACGACGCCGCCGGAAAACTGGAAGAAGCAAAAAACGCCTATCAAACCGTAGTGGAAAGGTTTGCCAACACGCCGATTGCCGCCCAAGCCAAACTGGCCATTGCGAGAATTTACGAAGCCCAAAGCAATCTGGAAGAAGCGCTGGCTTGGTATGAAGAGTTGGATCGGCCGGGCGTTCCCCCCAGCTACACAGCCCGAGCAAGCGAGCGGCGCGGGAAAATTCTAAAAGAGCACCCGGAACTCCAGCCAAAACCCAAAGTCCCGATGGAAGCGGAATCGCTGGATTCTGCTGAATTATTAGACGAATTGAAAAGTGACGTTGCGGGCGCGGAGTCGCCGACAGCTGAAACTGCGGAAACCGAAGCGGATGAAGAGGCAGCCACCGAAACACAAACGGCCGTCGATGCGGTTGGCGGCGAATTAGAAACGGTAGAAAAGGAGGGGGTAGAAAAGCCCGGCGAGGAAGAGTCTGCACCCGAACCGGCCGAAGAATCTCCAGCGAATTGAAGGGCCGTTTTTCTCAACTTTTGATGACACCTGAAGCGATTTTCTTCATTTATAGAATCGATGACGGTTGTTCCGCTTGCACAAACAAAAAAATAGGATCATGAACATACCATTCAGTAAGTATTTAGAGGCCGTCGCCGAAGCCGTGCGCAAGGTCGAAGAGGAGGTTGAACTTGAAGGTCAAGAAATCGATTTTGGAAAGGAGTTTGAAAGGCCAAAACCTAAAAAAGGCACAAAACCGGACAAGGTTCTCAAGTTGTTTATTGATAATAAATCTCGTCACTTTTCATATGAGGAGATAAGTCAAACAACTGGTGTAGTGTATAATTCAGTGGTTGGTTCTGTGCATATGCTCCGGAATTTGGGATGGATTCGCCGATCCAACGGTCACTCAAATCCTGCAAAATACACACTCATCAAATAGCACACATGCTCTCCAGTTTGCTGACGGGTTTTCGGCGCCGAGACTACAAGAATCGCGAATCTTGCGGACATCTTAGACGCGTGCATAAAAACGAGGATGAATGCCCGATCTTCAAAGAGATAATTTCAACAGAAAGGTGAGGATCCAGAACGCAATTTACAGTTTGGAAAAAGGGGACAATCTATACGATTTGTGGGCAGAACGGTTGGACTTTATGAGTCAGGCGCGTCAAATTCTCAATTTCGAAGTTAGGTTGGGAAAGCATGATAGGCGCACAGATGTCTCCCTGATAGGCTGATAGAATTGGCGATTTTCATCATGCAGGCGCCGATTCGAGTTGCGGCCGCTTTAGTGTTTGACGCGGGCCGTCTGTTAATCACTCGGCGGCCGGCTGGCAAACATTTAGGTGGTTTTTGGGAATTTCCCGGAGGCAAACTCGAAGAAGGCGAAAGTTTTCAAGATTGTCTCCAGCGCGAATTGCGCGAAGAGTTGGGCATTCAAGTGAGGGTTGGCGCGTTGCTGGCCGCCGTCGAGCATAACTATCCAGAGCAAACTCTCCGAATTCACTTTTATCGGTGCGCTCTCGATTCTGGAACACCATCGCCCATTGAGTGCGACGCGGTGGAATGGATCACCGCTTCCAGGTTGAACGACTATGCGTTTCCTCCGGCGGACGCCGGTGTGCTTGCGGAGATTCAATCCATGCCCGAACTTTGGAGCGCGGAAACATAAATTCTTCCACTTTGGAGAAGATTTTTAGCGCAGTCTCAAAACCTTTTGCGGAGGAGGCGAGCCGCAGATTTTCCTATTTCCTCAAGTGGAAAGGAAATGTTTCCGGCTTGATTCTCCCTGCCGAACAAGCATCAGTTGGCCGTTGGTTTGGTAAAAGGTTTGATTGGCGGTTGGCGCGTAGAGGTTGATTCCGAGCGGAGGACTTTGAAAACAAGCGTCCCACAGGCGGAACATTTGCCTTTGAGCGTTCGGCGGCCATTTTTCATGACGTCCTCGACTGCGTCCGTCATCTCACGTCGATCACGACATTCAGAGCAATATGCTTCAGTCATACAAGTATGCCGGAAGTTGAACTGCAAATTATGCTCAACTTCGCAAGTGATGCGCAGCTTAGTGGATAAATTGAAATTGGGTCAACAGCGAAAAAATGAGGCGTAGAAGCCGGAGAATTGAGATTCTCGAACGAATGCGACGATGGCGCGCCCAGCTGCTAATCTAGGGGATGAAACTGAGCCGGCGTCAATCTTTCGGACGCTCTTGCAAACGAGCGCGAGGCTTGGCGTTTGCTCTTTCTTTTGACAAAAGAAGGAATTGACTGGACGCATGGAACAGACTACAATGCGCTGTTTCCAGTGTGCAGACTGCTTTTGCTAAAATTTTGAACGGATTCCTGAGAGTCGAATGAAAGGCCGAATCAGACAATTTGCAGAGACGGAGTGCGCACAATCGCTGGTTATGAAAATCTGGTTGGCGTTGCTGGCACTGCCGGCTCTTTCCGAAGGGATGCTGTTTGAAGAGCGGGTGTTGCCGATTTTTGCCGATCGCTGTCTTCAATGCCACGGCGCGAAATCGCAAAAGGGAGGCCTGCGATTGGACTTTAGGGAGAGCGCATTGCGAGGCGGCGATTCCGGCAAAATCTGGTTGCCGGGCAGAAGTGGAGAGAGCGAAATCGTCAGACGAATCACCGCATCCAATCCGGATCTTCGCATGCCTCCGAAAGGGCAGGCTTTGTCTTCCGAGCAAATTGCGGCGATTCGGCAATGGATTGATCAAGGTGCCCGTTGGCCGGATACGGTTGCTCTGAACTTGGAGCAAGCGGCGCCGAAATTCTGGTCGTTGAGGCCATTAGTTTTGCCGGCCGTTCCCGAACTGCCTCTTGAATTGGCTTCTCGCGCCAAGAACCCGATTGACGCCTTTGTTTTCCATCGGCTGGCGGTGAATCAACTGGCGCCGTCTCCCGAGGCCGATCGTTCGCTTCTGATTCGACGGCTGGCTTACGATCTATTGGGATTGCCGCCCACGCCGGAAGAGATTCGACAATTCGTCAACGATCCTCATCCGCTCGCCTACGAACGGTTGGTGGAAAAATTTCTGGCTTCGCCGCAATACGGGGAACGCTGGGCTCGACACTGGTTGGATCTTGTCCACTTCGGAGAAACCCACGGCTATGACAAAGACAAGCCTCGCCCCAATGCTTGGCCGTATCGCGATTACGTTATCCGCGCTTTGAACGACGATCGTCCTTACTCGCGTTTTGTGCGGGAACAGTTGGCCGGAGACGCCTTATATCCGGGAACATTGGACGGTTTGGCGGCCACCGGTTTTCTTGCGGCGGGGCCGTGGGATTGGATTGGCCACGCCGAGGTTTCAGAGGACAAAGTGGACGGCAAAATTGCCCGCAATCTGGATCGAGACGACATGGTGACCACCACAATGAATGCTTTCACAAGTTTGACGGTTCAATGCGCGCGTTGCCACGATCACAAATTCGATCTGGTCAATATGCAGGAGTATTACGGGTTGCAAGCCGTGTTTGCCGCTTTGGACCGATCCAACGCCGAATTCGACCCCAACCCGGAAACTCGCCATTTGCGCACCGAATTGCGCGGGCAAATTCAATCGCTAGAGCAACAACGAAAGGAGTATCAGACTCGCATTCAAAAATTGGGAGGCGCACGCCTAGCCGCTATCGAGAAAGAAATTCAAGAGCTGGAAACTCCCGAGAAAGCGCATCCAGCCTACGGGTATCACAGCGAGATTGCCAACCGCGACGACGTCGAAAAATGGGTGCAAGTCGACTTAGGCTCGGCAGTGGTGGCGGAGCGGATTGAGTATGTGCCGGCCTATGACGATTACAACGGGATCGGCGCCGGCTTCGGATTTCCCGTCCGCTATCGGATAGAAGTTTCCGAACATCCCGTTTTTGACGGTCGAGCAGTCACCGTCGCCGATTACACCGACGCGGATGTGACCAATCCGGGAGTTCATCGGCAATGGATTTTATTGAGCGAAAAACCCGTCCGGATTGTGCGCGTCACGGCGACCAAGCTCTCTCCGCGCGACAAGGATTATATCTTTGCGTTGGCGGAACTCGCAGTCTTCAACCGGAATGGAAAGAACCTAGCGCGCTCGAAAGTGGTCACCGCCAAAGATTCCATTGAAAGCGGGATTCGCTGGGGAAAAAAGAATCTGGTGGACAGCGTCTTTCCCGGAATCAAACACAACACCAAAGAGCGAAAAAACCGATTGGTCGCCGCTCGGAAAAAACGAGAGTCGCTGTTTGAAAAACAAATCCCTCAAAAACTGCGAGAACAAATAGCGACGACGGAAGCGGCGTTGAAAGAAGCGCGGCAATCCTTGAGCGCTCTGCCGCCGCCAATGAAAATGTACGTCGGGAGAGTTCATACCGGGCAAGGCGCTTTCCGCGGAACAGGCGCCAATGGCGGGAAACCGCGGGAAATCCGCATTCTGCATCGAGGCGACATCAATCGTCCCGGCGAAGTCGTTTCTCCAAAAGCCGTCAACATCTTTGAAGGAGGAGAGCGATTCTTCGATCTGCCTCCAGAACATCACGAAAGCCGGCGAAGAATCGCTTTGGCCAATTGGATTCTCGCCCCGGAAAATCCGCTGACTTGGCGATCCATCGTCAACCGAATCTGGCAACATCATTTTGGGCGAGGCATTGTGGATTCTTCCAATGACTTCGGCCGTATGGGACAGCGACCAACGCATCCCAATTTGTTGGACTGGCTGGCCGTTCAATTCCGGGATGGAGGGCAATCTATAAAAGCGATGCATCGTTGGATCCTTTGTAGCGCTACCTATCGACAGCGTTCGGCAACCCGGCCAAAAGCGGCGGCCGTAGACGGAGAAAATCGTTTTCTTTGGCGAATGAACCGCCGGCGTTTGGATGCAGAATCCATCCGCGACAGCGTGCTTTTTTTAGCAAACCGTTTGAACGAAAAAATGTATGGGCCTTCGTTTCAAGACTTTGTCATTGAAAAGCCAGAACATTCTCCCCACTATCAATATCACCTCCACGATCCGATGGACGCCCGCTCGCATCGCCGCTCCATATATCGCTTTATTGTTCGCTCCCAACAGCAACCCTTTATGACCACACTGGATTGCGCCGATCCATCCATAATGGTAGACAAACGCGCGGAAACGCTCACGCCCTTGCAAGCCTTGGCTTTGTTGAACAACCGTTTCATCACCGCGATGGCAGAACAAATGGCCGACCCAATTCGCAGCCAAGGCAAAGGACTGCGCAAAGATTTGGAAGATTTATTTTATCGAGCGATTGGAAGATTGCCGCAGCAAAAAGAACTGGATGAGTTGACACAATACGCCCAACAACACGGCGCCGCCAATGCCTGCAGAATCATCTTGAACCTTAACGAGTTTCTTTTTATTGATTAACCAACGAGAACGTAAAACATTAAGAACAGAGAATAGAAAATAAGATATGAAAAAGTTCGCTATAATTGGACGGTTGAGTTTGATTGCCGTCATAATTGGATGGACTGGATGCTCGGATGTAAGCGTCTCCAACGACTCAGCACAAAACATAGAAGGCGCCTTTGGGTTAAAGTTGGGAGAAGTCTATGAAAAAGAGGTGGACGAAAATTACGCCGCTGCATTTACTCCTTCAAACCCGGTGAAACCGTTTACCTTCTACGCGCTGGTCGTTGTTCCCAGCACCAAGAAAATCTGCTTTATCACGGCTTCTGCTAAATTCGATGATGATGACGAAGCAAAACGCCAAGAAGAGGTGTTGAAGCGAGTGATTGAAAAGAAATACAACGCAAAATTTCAGGAAGGACTTTCTAATTCTTCTATCCATGAGAAGTATGTTCAAGCAATCGAAAAAGTGAAAACCAGAGAGATGGCGCAGAGGAGATTGCCCCCAGAACAAACTGTTCACGAGAACCCCGCTCTAAACCTGTCGCCGGAAGCCGAAGCAGCTGCGCGGCGCCAACAAGCGCAACCGATGCCGCTGCCTTCTCCAGATAGGACGACTTCCTCCACGGAGAATCCTAGAAACGATAGGTTGCAGGAATTATACCGTCAACGGGCAGAAATAAGGGCGAGACTAGAAAGGGCGAGATTGTCCATGAACGCATCAAACAGCCGAGCGGCCAAAAAAGGAGGCCGTGTGATTACTATGTTTAATCCCTCTCAAAGAGTAATTACGCTATCTTATGGAGATGAAAATTTAATGAAGTCTGCGATAGAAGAAAAGAAGAGGAAAAAGGAGGAGAAGGAAGAAAGCGAAATCAATGTGGAGGGGTTGTGATGGAGATGGATGGGAAGCGGAACGAATTGAATGCGCTCAATCGGCGCGAGTTTTTGTGGAAAACGGGCGGCGGCTTTGGCGGATTGGCCTTGAGCTTTTTGTTGGGAAAAGAAAGCGCTTTGGACGGCGAGACAATTGCAACCGGCGGCACTTCTGGGTTTCTTCAGTTTCCGCAGCGGGCCAAGCGGGTGGTGCAGCTTTTTATGGCGGGAGCGGCCAGTCATGTGGACACCTTTGACTACAAGCCAGAACTGCGCCGCTACCACGGACAAAAGTGGGATCCGGGCGAAACGGTGGAGTTGTTTCAAAGCAGTCCGGGAAACACCTTTGCGTCGCCTTGGTCTTTTCAACCTTACGGGCAGCGCGGCAAATATCTCAGCGAAATTGTGGCGCCTTTGGGGAAGTGCGTAGATCGGATGGTGTTTATTCACAATTTGGTGGGGAAGACCGGAGTGCATAGTCAGGCCACTTATTTGCAGTCCACCGGATTTCAACGGCCGGGCTTTCCCGGAATGGGCGCTTGGGTCAGTTACGCTTTGGGCAGTCTCAACGACAATCTGCCGACTTTCGTCGTTTTGCCGGATCATCGCGGTTTTGCGTCGAACGGGCCAAAGAACTGGGGTGCCGCCTTTTTGCCCGCCGATCATCAAGGCACGACAATCTTTCCCGGCCGAGAAAATCCTATTGCCGACCTGCATCCGTCGGACAACGGCTACATCACAAAAGCGAGCGACGCTGCGGGATTTGCTTTGCTTAAACGGTTGAACGAGGAACATGCATCGCGTCGCGGTGACGGACGCTTGGAAGCGCGAATTCGCTCTTACGAATTGGCGGCGAAAATGCAGATGGAAGCACCGGAAGCATTGGATATTTCCCAAGAGCCGGATTCTATCTTGAAAATGTATGGGCTGGATCACGGCCGACAAAGCTTTGCGGCGCAAATCAATCCGGTTGAGGAAACGGATTATTTCTCGCGAAAATGCTTAGTTGCCCGGCGTTTGCTGGAGCGCGGCGTGCGGTTTGTGCAAATCTGGTCCGGCAACGACAACGGTTTTCCGCGTCGCAACTGGGATTCGCACGAGGACATTCAACGAGACCACGGCCCCTTGGCTTGGGGAATGGCTACGGGCGCGGCGGCATTGATTCAAGACTTGGCGCAGCGAGGCATGTTAGAGGACACTTTGATTCTCTGGACCACCGAGTTTGGCCGCATGCCTTGCGCCCAAGGAAGCAAAGGTCGGGATCACAATCCGTTTTGTTTTACCAATTGGTTGTGCGGCGGTGGAATCAAAGGCGGGACGACGGCGGGCGAAAGCGATCTGTGGGGATTTCGCCCGCAAGACCGTAGCCGTCCTACTTTGGTTTACGACGTTCACGCGACGATTCTCTATCTAATGGGCATCGACCATGAGAAGTTGACCTATCGACACAACGGGATTGATCGGCGATTAACGGACGTGCATGGTCGCGTTCTTTATGATTTGATTGCGTAGTTGCGAATGGATTTCAAAGAGGAGCGTTCATGAGAAATTGGGCTTGGATGCGGTTGCTTGGTTGGGGGCTTCTTCTGTCGATGAGTTTCGGCCGGACGCTTGTCGCTCAATTTCCTCAACCTCAATTGCACGCGATTTTTCCTCCCGGCGGGCAAAGGGGAACGTCGGTTGAAGTGCGCGTCTTTGGCGCGGATTTGGATGCCCTCGCTTCGCTCTCATTTTCAGACGACCGACTCCAAGCCCGGCAGAAGCTAAATGGCGACGGCAAAGCAAAGAAGGACGCGTTCATCGTGGAAATTCCCGCTGAGATCGAGGCTGGATTGTTTGAGCTTTGGGCTTCCGGGAAATTTGGAATGTCCAACTCCCGATTGTTTGCCGTAGGAATGAGAGAGGAGATAACGGACGACTTGCCGGGGCACAAGATGCAAGATGCGTTAGAGGTTCCGCTTGGTGCGACGGTCAATGGGCGAGCGACGGCTAATCAGAAAAACTTTTATCGATTGATTGCTCGGCAGGGGCAGCGCGTGATTGTCGCTTGCATCGGCGAAGCGATAGATTCAAAAATCGATCCGGTGATTCAATTACTGGATGAGCAAGGCCGTTTTTTGCAGAGGGATCCGCAAGGACGTTTGCTGGATTATACGGCGGAAACGACGGGGCCGCTGTTCGTTGCGGTTCACGACCTGACCTATCGAGGAGGAAGGCCGTTTTTTTATCGCTTGTCGATTCACGACGGACCGCACGTGGATTGCGTATTGCCTTTGAGTGCGGCACCGGGCGTGGAGCGAGAGTTTCACGTTTTCGGAAGGAATCTGCCGCAAGGAAAAAAGAGCTACATCGTGCTCTCCTCCGGCGGCTTTTGGGAGCGCGCAGTGTTGCGGGCGCGAACGCCGGAAAAGAGAGGCGCTTCGCTGGCGGGGCTGTTGCATTCCCTTCCGAGCGTTCCCAATCAATTCGGCTTTCTTTATTCGGCACTGCAGAATCCAGATGAACTTTCCCAAAAAAGAATCAGCTTTTCGCTGCTGGATTCGGTCGTTGAAGAGGAAATTGTTTCCAGAGAAGCGAAGCCGAAGCCGCAAACCATTCACCCGCCCGTTGCCGTTTCAGGAATGTTCTACCCAAAACGGGATCGGGACGTTTATGAATTCGATGCGAAGAAAGGGGATCGTTATCGGATTGAAGTCCGCTCGCACCGGCTCGGCTACGGCACCAGTCCATTGATCGTCGTCGAACGATTGGAGGGCGAAGGAAAGACAACCCAAGTATTGGAATTGGCCGCGCCGTATGATCCGGGGGAGCGTGCCTTTCCTCTGCGCGCATGGGATCCGCAAGGTTGGTTGGAAATTCAAAAGAACGCCCGCTATCGGCTAACGATCAGCGACTTGTTCAACGGGACGAGAAGTCGGACGGGGTTATTATACGAACTTCGCATTCGTCCGCCTTCGCCGGAATTTCGAGCTTTTTCGGTGTTGCAGTCGACGCTGCATCGGAATCTCAACCGCCGGGCAAAAGTGGAATCTTCCGTTCTCTTTCCCGGCCAAGTTCTCCCTCTTCGCATCCGGTTGCATCGGATAGACGGATTCGGCGGACCGGTGGAGGTGTCTGCAAAAACGGCGCCAAAGGGAGTCCGAGTGCATTCAGCGACAATTCCCGCAGGCGGCTCAGAGGGGATTCTGCTGGTTGAAGCCAATTCTGAGACAAAAGCAACGGAGGGAAAGTTGACGATACTGGCCAAAGCCAATGTTGGCGGAACTTTAGTTTCTCGGCTGGTAGAGCATGGCCAAGTGGTTTGGGAAGTGGGAGATTATAACAACGAAGCAGTGATGACCCGCCTCACACCGCATCGCAGACTAGCCGTGGCTGACGGGCAAGCTTTTCCAGTGAGCGTGTTTGCCGAAGGAAACCGAAACCAACCTTGGCGAACCACTGCAACCGGCGTTTTGGAGATCCCAATCCGAGTGAATCGTTTAGAAGGGTTTTCAGACAATCTGAATTTTCAAATTCGAGGGTTGAAGCCTCTGTTGAAGCATCCGGGAGTTTCCATTGGAAAAGAAAAAAATGCGGGCGTGTTGCGATTGGATTTAGCCAAAAACAAACTAAAACCCGGCCGGCACGAGTTCTATCTCTATGCCGAAGTAAAGGGCAAATACAGCAGGGAACCGGGCGCCTCTGCTAAGGATTTGACAATTTCTACCTACAGCCCGCCGATTCAGATCGAGGTCTTATCCAATGAGAAGACAAATGGCGAAGACGAGTTTTAACTAGTTCCAAGGGAAGGAAAATAATACTATGGGAATACTATCGAACATTTTGGGAAACGCCGGCGTTGTAGATACGGCAAAGCTGACCAACGAGTTTGGTGCTTTGCTGATCGAAAACGAATCCATTGAAGTTGGTTTCAATATCTTCAGGGACAAATTTATCTTTACGAACAAAAGGCTAATCATAGTGGACGTCCAAGGTATTACTGGAAACAAGACAGAATACTTAACAGTTCCTTATTCTAAAATCACCAAGTATAGCATAGAAACTTCAGGCAGCTTTGATCTGGATGCCGAACTCAAAATATGGATTGGAAGCGAATCGGATCCAATTCAGAAGAAATTTAACAAGAAGGTAAATATCTACGATCTTCAAAAAGTTCTCTCCAGTCATCTATTGTAATGGTAGGAATCAAGCGGGGTTCACTCGATGCTTGAGGCATTCAACGGCAAGGGAACGTATTAATGAACTGGAATTTCAACAATCCGAAGACAAGTTGGCAAAACTTTATTAGCGGGCGTTTGCGAGAACTTTTCTCTCTTTTGCTCGTCTTGAACACGGCGGTTTTTGGGACGATCCCAATTGCTCCGCTGGATCGTAGTGAGCCGGTGAATTTTGAGCGAGAGATTCTCCCCGTGTTTCGCGCCAATTGTCTCGCTTGCCATAACCAAACAAAGGCGAAGGCGGGTCTTATTTTGGAAACCCCGGCTGCCATTCGCCAAGGGAGCAGCTCCGGCCCCGTCGTTGTTCCGGGAAATCCAAGTGAGAGTTTGTTATTTCGGGCGGCCTCTCATCTCGACGAAGATTCTGTCATGCCGCCGGTTGACAACCAGTCGAATGCGAGGAATTTGACGCCGGAGCAGTTGGGTTTGTTGCGGCTTTGGATTATGGAAGGCGCCCAAGGCGAAGTTGCCGGCCGCTCCAACATCGCTTGGCAACCCGTTCATCGGCGGGTGCGGCCCATTTACTCAGTGGCGTTGACGCCGTTTGGCCGGTACGTCGCCTATGGGCGCGGTAGTGAAGTTGCAGTGTACGAAATTCCCCTCAGAAAAATGGCGTCCCGGTTGCGCGATCCGAATTTGTCCGGCCGGCGAAGTCATTTGGATTTGGTACACTCTATTGCATTTCATCCGGAAGGAAACTGGATTGCCACCGGCGGATTTCGCGAAGTGAAGCTTTGGGAGCGGGAAATGAGGGACGAAGCCTTCTCCTTGCGGATTGAGCCGAACGACTCGGTGACCGCCGTCGGTCTCAGCGGAGACCGATTGGTTCTGGGACTTGGCTTTCGATCGGGACGAGTCAAGGTTTGGGAACTTTCAACGAACAAGCCGCTGCTGAATTGGCGGGGCAAAATGGAGCCGGTGAGGCAAGTCAGTCTTTCGAGTGACGGAAGTCATGTTGCCGTCGTTTTTGAAAAAGGGATGCTTAAAGTGATTGCTGTTGGCGGCGGTTCCGAGAAAAAAATGCCGGAGACAAGAGACGCGCGGTTGAGTTGTTGGGGAAACGGTTCCCGTCATCTGGCAGTCGCGGTTTTGGGCGGCGTCGAGCTGTGGAAACAAAATTCAAGAAAGACTTTCGAACGAGAGCGAAAAATCGAAGGGAACGGGATCGTCGGATTAGTTGCGTCATCAGGCGATGGAAGATTCTTGACGGTGACGGAGCAAGGGGGACGAGTGCGCTTGTTTGACTGGAAAACGGGGGATTTGAAAAACGAACTCAATTTGAAAAATCCCATAAGCCAATGCTTGTTGCTGTCAGACCGGGGAAACAGGATCGCCATCGCTGCGGCAGACGGCAACGCCGGGCTTTGGAACACAATCTCTAAAAAGCAAACGGCGGTCTTGCGCGGCGCCCGCAAAGAGCAAAAACAAGTTGCCGAGAGAGAACGATTGTTGCGGCTTTTTGAAGGAGCCAACGAGCTGGCAAAAAAAGAAACCGAAGACGTAGAAAAAGAATTAGAGAAAGAAACCAAGCGAGCGGTCAAAGCGGAAACTGATTTAGCCGAGCGAAAGGATGAGGCCGACAAGGCGTTGCAAAAACGGGAAGCCGCCAAAAAGGTTTACAAAACCGCCAATGAAAAAGTGAAACAACTGCAAAACCAAGTGGACAAAGCCGAACAATCTTTCAAAACCGCCCAGCTCCATTCGGAAAAAGCCTCCGCAGAAGCTAAGGAATTGGCAAAACAGTTGCGCCGAGGGGTGGGGAAGTCTCCTGAATCTGCGCAGAAGTTTGAAGACATTCGCCAAGAACTGGATCAAGCGCTTGAAAAACTTGCCAATCTGGCATTCGCCGCCGGCCAAGCAAAATCGAATCTGGAACGAATCACCATAGAAAGCGGCGAACAAAAGAAAAAGGCAACCGACGAAGCCAAGACGGCGCAGAAAACCTTGGCAACGGAAGAGGCGAATTTGGCCAAAGCGCAACAATCGCTTTCCATTGCGGAACACGAGCTTCAGTTGGCGAAGAAATCGGTCGAACAACGGAAAGCGCAAAGTCGGAAGGCTGTCCAATCATTGAGGGAAGCAGAGGCAGCGGTTGCGGAGGGAAAGGAAGCGCTTTCCGACGCTCAATCCCGATTGCAAACGACTCTGTCCCCGTTTCGCTCCCTCGATCTTTCGCCCGACGGAAAGCGGATCGTCGCTTTGGAACCGAGGGGACGCCTCAGCATTTGGCAGGCCGAAACCGGCGAAGAACTGGACTATGTTTTTCTCGAATCTTCGCATTGGATTGCGGCGCAGTTCTTGACGGAACTCTCCATTCTGGCCGTCGACGGGAGCGGAAAGTGCCGCGTGATTTCCCTCGCTCCAAAATGGACGTTGCGCCGCACTTGGAGTGAAGAGTTCGGATTCGTCGACCGTGTCAACGCCCTTGCTTTCAGCGCGGATGGAAAATGGCTGGCCTCCGGCGGTGGCGAGCCAAGCCGAAGCGGCGAAATCAAGATCTGGAACTGGGAAACCATGGAACTCGTTCATGATCTGACAAAAGTTCACAGCGACGCTGTCTCCACCTTGGAATTCTCGCCGGACGCTAAGTGTTTGGCTTCGGGAAGCGCGGACCGATTCGTTCGAGTCGTTGACTTGGCCAGCGGAAAGACAACGCATTCGTTTGAGGGGCATACCCACCACGTGCTGGATGTTTCGTGGCAAGCGGACGGCCGAACCCTTGCCAGTGCCGGGGCGGACACGGTTGTCAAAATTTGGGACGCGGCTACCGGAGAAAGGAAGAGAAACATTGAAGGTTTCAAAAAAGAAGCCACCGGAGTCGGCTTCTTGGGAAACAAAGCCGAATTCCTGACAAGTTCTGGAGACGCCTCGATTGCCGTATACGGCTTGGACGGGAAACGGCTTCGCGTTATGGAAGGCGCGCGCGGGTTTGTCTTTGCCGAATCCGTTTCGGCCGACGGCCGTTATGCGGCCGCTGGTGGGCCGGATGGCGTTCTCAGGATTTGGGACACTCCGAGTGGAAAGACGTTGGTCACCGTAGTTGTAGAAGCCTCTGACTGAGTATTTTCAAAATCTGAAGAGAATGCTAAATTTCATCCAATGAAGATTAGCGATGACTACCGGGCAAAGATCCGGTTGTGGGCGGCGAACCCGGTTGTGCTTCCCGCTCCGCCGCCGAAGTTGCCTCGTTTTTCTTCAAAGCGATTTTCCAGCCATGCGGAAATGAACCGCTGGAAACGCGAGTTGCTTCGGCAAATTGCCAAAGAAACGCCGTTGCATGGATGAACTTCTGCAACGGTTCAATGCCGCGAACGTCCGCTACCTCCTCATCGGAGGACAAGCCATGCGTTTGCTGGGAATGCCTCGATTTTCAATGGACTGGGATTTTTTTCTCCCGGCGAGAGATGAAAAAAATTTCAGAAAGATCAACAATCTGCTCAAAGACGAACTGGATTTGCGATTAGAACAATTGGGGCGCCGGGGAGAAAACTTCATTCAAACGTATCAAACTCGTTGGGGAATTCTTCAGTTCCATTTGATTGTCCCCGGCGTGCCTAATTTTGACCAGTCGGAGGCAACGGGTACAATTTTGCATACGGAAAACGGAACGCCGGTTCCATGTTTGTGTGGTTCCGACTTGCTCTCATCCAAAGAAGCGTCGAACCGCCCGCAAGACCAAGCCGACATCGAATTTCTCAGAGAACTTCAAAAGGTAGGCAAGCTTTGAACCGAAGCTCGGCGACTGCCACTTTGCGGGCAAGAAAACCCAACCTCTCCCTTTTCCGATCGTTTAGATCGTGCGTTGCCGCAGCCGAATACGAATCTCTACCCTCCTTAATGCATTGCTGGAAGCAGTTCGATTGAAGTGTCTAACATTGTTTTTGGCTTTTAAAGCACTATACCGAGTTGTCGATTTTACTTACTTATCTTATGTCTTTGTTTTTATAGGCGTCCCACTTAAAGAAGTATAGTGGAGTAACGGGGTTCTTATAACTCTTTTGCACATGAAAGATTGCTTTGCAAGTCCCCACTTGACTGATTTTTCCGAAGTCGCTTTCCCGATCTCGTTTAGGGAAAACGCAGTTGACTCCGTTGAATTGTTAGCTTGTGAATGATTTCTCCGTCGATATTGACAACAGAGTAAGTTGCGGTGGGGTCGTCCTTGGTAGTGTCAAAGTCCACTAATCCGAAGGACTGCTTTTTGTTGTAAGAAAAAAGCGCTCCTTTTTTGGTCATTTCCGGGTGCACGTGCTGATTAGTCAAGCGCGAGGAGTTGAATTCATAAAAGTTGTAACCGTTAGGGCGGTCAATTCTCCAGGCGTCCGACCGATGGCGGTCTGCCGACATAAGTAGTATTCCTTCGATTTTCTGTTTTTCGAAAAACGAAAAGAGTTCTTCCCGCTCGGCTTGATACCCGTTCCAGGTATCGAGGCTGTTCCCTTTTGTTCGAAAGTCCCAAGGCACGGAGGAACAGATTACTTTGAAGGTTCCATTCAGCGATTGAGCCGTATGTTTCAGCCACTCTTTTTGCACGGGGCCCAGCATTGTCGGCGCGGGTTGCTTTGGATTTGTTCGATAGTAGCGACAATCCAGCATGACGAAGTCAATATCGCCGATGGAGAATGCATACCAGCATCCCGGTTGTGCATCGCCGCCCGCATAAGCCGGATTGATCCAGTTTTCCTGAAAGGAGCGAAAAACGTAGTGGGGTTTCCAAAAGGGAGAGTGGGTTTCTGGGCCGCCCCAACAATCGTTAGTTCCAAAGTCGTGATCGTCCCAGATGCTGAAGACAGCGGTTTTTGCGGTGAGCCGTCTCCATTCTGGACGGGACTGCCGGCGATAGTAGGTATAGCGTTGCATGATTAAGGACTTCGGATCGTCGATATAAACGTTATCACCTAAAAGCAACAAGGCCTGCGGAGCGAACGATTCGATGGTGTCCCATACCCGCTCGTGAGGCGGCACGAATCCGCCGCCGCCGCCGAATGCCAGAAGCAATCGAGTCTTCTCTTCCGGCCGGGCGAATGTCTGAAAGTGGAAATCGTCGTTTTTGTCTGTTGCCGTTTGGCCGTTGATTTCTACCCGGTAGAAGTAGCGCGTTTCGGGGGATAATCCGTTCAGCTTCGCGCTGCCGGTGCAGTCGTTTTCGGCCTGGGTTTTTCCTCCGGCAATCCATAATGGCTCGCTAAAATCTGTCGAACGGGAGGCGATAATCGTGAACCTGCTTGGATGGGCAGTTCGCACCCAGAACGAGGCAGAGGAATGCGTTAGCCTGCCGAGTAAAGGACCGTGGATAAGTTGGGATTCAAAGTTCTGAAACAATTTGGCGAACCAAGCGGATTCCTGCCGAGCGCCGCGAAACAAAGCGCGCGGGCCTGCCGCGATTCGACCGGGAGGCAATCCTTTGTCCACCGCTGTGGTCATCCATTCGGCCGCCATTTCAAATTGGCCTTGCCGGGTATGCCACACCCCCATCAAGTAATGAGACTCGGCGTCATCAGGGAAATCCTTCAAATGCGACTCCAAAAATGCCTTCGCTTCCTCAAAACGAAGGAGAAGGATTAAGCGCAAGGCAAACTGGTGAATGCGTTTGTATTGTTTGTCCCGATTGTCGAGTTGCATTTGCGGTTTTGGAGGACTGGCGCCGGCGTTTTGAGCGGCGACGTTGTCGGAAACAACGAAAATGACGGTCAAAAAATAAAAGAATGCAGTCTTTGGCGGCATGAGAGTTTTCACGGAGTGATTCATCAAAATTTGGAGAAGAGTTAAAAACCAGCGGGAGAAAATATCCAGAAACTTGTGCGTCTCAATTCATTCTCGTTGGGCATAGAAAGCAAAGGCGGCTTAAATTACAATATGTTTGACAATTTTGCGATAGACTAATGTATTTTGTTTTGTGTGCGGCCGACGTCAGTGAAACAGACATTTTGGATTATTCTATTGTTGTGGGCAACTGCTACGGCTTCCTACGGAAGCGAAGAAAAGCAGATTCATTCAGAAAATTCGATGACGAATGCGGTCGACGGTTCATTGTCGGTCTGTGATGGTTTGTTGGTAAGTCTGGCAGATATTCCGAAAGTCGTCCGCAATCAAAATCTGCGTCTTCAAGCGGATCGATTGCGAATTCAAGAAGTTCGGGCGCGGCTAAAGGGAGCGGGGCGTTGGGAAAATCCTAAGATTGAGGTGAATTACCAAGACAGTCCGAAAAGCATTGAGTTCAGCGGCGAGATTGGTTTTAGCCAGAAATTTCCCATCACGAGTCGATTGCGGCGGGAAAAAGAGGCGGCGGCCTCTCTCTTGGCGGCGGCCGCAAGCGATCTTGCCGACCGAGAGCGGCTCGTGATTGCTAAGGCAAAGACCGTCGCCGTGGACATTCTTGCCCTAAGAGCGCAAAAGCGGCTGCGCAAAGAGCAACTAAAAATCGCGCGCGAGTTGACGGCTTTTGTGGAGAAAAGCGGAGCCAAGGGAGAAGTTTCTTTGTTGGATGCCGGCCAAGCGAGGTTGGCGGAAACTCAACTTGAACTGGAGATTCATCATTTGGACCACGAGGCAAATCGTATTGAGAGCAAGCTGAAGTCGTTGCTTGGATTGAAGCCGTCGGAGACTTTGGAAATTGAGGGAGAACTTACCTTGCCGGAGGACATTGCGGCGGGAACGGTAGACGTTGCCTTGCGTCCAGATTATCGGGCGGCGTTAAAGCGGGCCGAGACGGCGACGCGGGAAATTCAAATTGAAAGATTGAAACGATGGGAGGACGTCACTCTCGGCCTGTATGTTCGCAATTCGCGCGAGGAGGATGTGCCGGCGGGGTTTGAAATGGAACCGCGGATCGGCATTCGCCTCGCCGTGCCGTTGCCTTTGTGGAACAAGAATGAAGCGGCCGTCGAAGAGAGGACTGATAAGGCATTCCGGCTAGAGCAAACGGCCCGGGCATTGGAAGGCGAGATTCGCAACGAGACCGCCGAGTCAAGCGCAACGATGACGATTCTGGCGGTTCACGTCAGCGAGATTCAAAGTGAATTATTGCCGGCCGCCAGCCGGCACTTGCGAGAAGTGGAAGCAGCTTACAAGAAGGGGCTGGTTGATTTGCGAACTTTTCTGCAAGCGAGAAAGCAGCAGGTCGATATTGAGATTCGGCTTTTAGACACGGTGCGAGACTATTCTTTGGCGCGAATTCGTTATGAAGCGGCGACTGGTCAGTTGGATTAGGAAGGCGATTGCGAGCCGAATTTATTTTGGCGCGGCGGCGGGATTCGGGTTGGCGGGGACGCTTCAAATTTTGTCAGCGGCGGAATTAGTTGCGGGGCGGGTGATACTCGATCCGGCCAGTGTTGAGAACTTGGGAATCCAGACGGCTCAAGTCTCGAAGAAAACCTTTGAAGAAACGCTTTTCGCTTTGGGACGAATTGAAGTGATTCCAAGCCATCGCGCTGTTGTCAGCAGCCGAATTTCCGGACGGATTGCCGAGTTGAAAGTTTTTGAGGGAGATACCGTGAAAGAAGGCGAAGTAGTGCTGGTTGTTGAGAGCCGACAGCCGGGCAATCCTCCCCCTCGAATCCGCCTTCGCGCTCCCTTGACGGGATTGGTGGTCCAAGGGCATGCCAGTCTTGGAGAGCCGGTGGAACCGACGACGGAGATTCTAGAGATTTTGGATTTGTCCAAAGTCTACGCAATGGCGCAAATTCCCGAAGATCAAGCGGGTTTGCTACGGCAAGGCATGCGGGCGCGAATTCGGATTGCGGCGATTCCACAGGCCGTGTGTGAAGGGAGCTTAGTGCGCTTCGGCACAGCGGCAGACCCGGAAAGCGGAACACTCGAAGCTGTTTTTCTGCTGTCTAATGCTGATGAGGCGGTTCGCCCGCAAATGAGAGCGGAATTCTCCATTGTCCTCCGCGAACGAAAAAAGGTTGTGGCGGTTCCGCGGGAGGCACTGCTGAGCGACGCTAAGGGAGACTATCTGTTTGTGAAAGACTTCGACCTTCCAAACGCTTTTGTCCGGGCAGAAGTGCAGACCGGAATGAGGAATGATACGCATGTGGAAATTTTGAAAGGTTTGTTCCCCGGAGACGAGGTTGTGATCAAAGCCGCTTATCCATTGGCTTATGCGGGCGGGGGAACCATCTCTTTGAAGCAGGCTTTGGATGCGGCGCACGGCCACGAGCATAACGAAGACGGTTCGGAAATAACCCCGGAGCAACGAGCGCGCAAGACGGCGGGGATGGCGGACGCGGCCAAAGGGATCGCCTCGCAAAGACTGTCCGTTTTTCTGGGCATTCTTTTGGCCGTCTTGTTGGCTCTGTTGGCGTTAAGCCGTGTGCAAGCCCGCTAAGACGATGCGGTGACCGAGCGATGTTAAACCGGTTGATACGCTTTTCTTTGGACCATCGGTCGTTTGTGATCGTGGTTGCCGTTGCGGTGCTTTTGACGGGTTTTCAAATTGGAAAAGAGCTTCCGGTGGACGTCCTTCCGGATCTAACCAAGCCGACGGTAATCTTGCTGACCGAAGCGCCGGGGTTGGCGCCGGAAGAAGTTGAAGCTTGGGTGTCTCTTCCGCTGGAAGGGGCATTGATGGGAACGCCGGGGCTGACTCGGTTGCGTTCGATTTCGGATGTTTCGCTGTCGCTGATCTACGTAGAGTTCGATTGGGGAGCGGATATTTACAAGGCGCGGCAGTTAGTTCAAGAACGGTTGCAGTCGGCAAGAGATTTCTTGCCGAACGGTGTGGCGCCTTACTTGACGCCGACTGCGTCGCTTATGGGGGAGATCATGCTTGTCGGCATGCGCAGCGTCGATGGAAAAGTGTCGGCAAGAGATTTGCGTTCTTTGGCGGATTGGACGGTTCGGCGGCGGTTGCAAGGCATTCCCGGCATTGCGGAAGTGTTGGGGATGGGCGGCGGAGTGAAGCAGGTTCAAGTGCAGCCGGATCCGCAGCGGATGCAGGCGCTGAACATCACTTTCGCCGAGCTCCGAGAAGCGGCCGCTCAAGCAGTCAGCAGCACGACGGGAGGGTTTCTGTCCGCAGCGCCGCAGGAAATTATGGTGCGAAATTTGGCGCTGACGGCTGATTTAAGAGCGATTGGCGCTGGAATCATTAAACATTTGGGGGATCGTCCAGTCACAATCAACGACGTTGCCGAAGTCGTTTGGGGCGTCGAGCCTATGCGGGGGGACGCGGCGGTCAATGGAACTCCCGGCGTCATTCTCAGTATCACCAAAGCGCCTGGATTCGACACCTTGAGCCTCACAAAATCGGTGGAAAAAGTCTTGGAAGACTTGCGTTCCAGCATGCCGGAGGGCGTTGAGCTGGCGCCTTTGTTTCGCCAAGCGGACTTCATCGAACACGCCGCGAAGAATCTCCAAGAGGCAATCCGGGACGGCGGGATTATGGTGGCGATTATTTTGTTTCTGTTTTTGCTGAACGTCCGAACCACCGTCATTACGTTGACGGCCATTCCTCTTTCTTTTGCAATCTCGTTGATCGTCTTCCGATGTTTGGGGCTTGGCGTGAACTCAATGACTTTGGGTGGGTTGGCGGTGGCGGTTGGGATGGTGGTCGACGACGCCATTGTGGATGTTGAAAACGTGTTCCGCCGTTTGCGCGAAAATGCGGCGAAGGGCAATCCGCAGTCCCGGCCGGAATGGCTTCATCCGACGCGAATAAAAGTGATTGCCGGCGCTTCGGCCGAAGTTCGCAACTCGATTCTCTATGCAACCTTGTTCATTATTTTGGTGTTCCTTCCGTTCTTGGGGCTTCAAGGCGTGGCGGGGCGATTATTCGCGCCGATTGCCGTTGCAACGATTGTCAGCATAGCGGCGTCGTTTTTGGTCTCTCTGACGGTGATCCCGGTCCTTTGCTCGCTGTTTCTTCGTCCAAAGCCGGGAAGTGGACTTCGTGACGGGTGGTTGGCTCGGCGGATGAAATCCGTGTTGCGCCGGACTTGGCTCCGGCTGGCGTTGGACGCGCCTTTTGCGGTGTTTTTGGCGGCTGGCGTTTTGCTGGCTGCCGCCGCCACGCTTTACCCGACGATGGGAAAAGAGTTTTTGCCGACGTTTCGCGAGGAGACGCTTTTGGTGGCTTTGACCGCAGCTCCGGGAACTTCGCTTCGACAAACTAGCGAATTGGCGAATGCGGCCGATAGATTGCTACTTTCAGTGCCCGAAGTTCGCAAGGTGGGGCGGCGTTTGGGGCGAGCGGAGCGAGGCGATCATGTAGTTCCGGTATCGACGGTTGAATTTGAAGTCGAACTAGACGATGGCGGGCGGCCGAGATCGGAAGTGATGGCGGAAATCCGCAAGAAAATGCGAACGATTCCCGGAACTTTTTCGGCTTTGAGCGGCCCTTTGGCGGACCGCGTTGGACATATGCTCAGCGGAGTTTCCGCAAAAGTAGCGGTCAAGGTTTTTGGATCGGATCTGGACGAAATTCGCCGCATCGGAACCCAGATTCAAAGAATTGCCAGAAAAATTCCAGGATTGGAGGAAGCAAAAATAGAACAACAAGCGCCGATTCCTCAACTTCGAATCGAAATGAACCGAGAACGTGCTTTGGCTTACGGCGTCACTGCAGGATCGTTGAATCGGCAGCTGTCCTCATTGATCGGAGGGGAAGTCGTCGGAAAATTATATGAAGGACAAAGAGCGATTAACTTGGTGTTGCGTTTGCCGGAAGAGTGGCGCGAGTCTCCGGAACGTTTGTCTCAAATGTATATTGACACGGTGGATCAACACCGCATTCCTCTAGGTTTGGTGGCCGACATCCGCCGAGCGACGGGACCCAACGTCATCATGCGCGAGAACATGGAACGTCGATTCGTGGTGAGTGTAAATCCCACTGAGCGAGACTTGGCTTCGCTAGTCACACGGCTTCAAAGTGAAGTGGAGATGAACGTGGCGCTTCCGGAGGGCTATCATGTAAGCTTTGAAGGCGAGTATCGGGAACAGCAAGCGGCCAGCCGGCGCATTGCGATCCTCAGCGGCGTTGTGTTGCTCGCGATGGCCTTTCTGTTGCGAGCTTATTTTGGTGCCGGTTTTTTAGTCACGCAAGTGCTGTGCGACGTTCCTCTGGCTTTGGTGGGGGGAGTGTTATTGACTTGGATGATGGGGAACAACGTCAGCATTGCAACCCTTGTGGGACTGGTTGCGGTTGGCGGCATCGCCGCCCGAAACAGTGTGATGATGCTCTCTCACTATCTCCATCTCATACGGCATGAAGGCCGGCCATTTAGCCGAGAGATGATTGAGCGAGGAACTCTAGAACGCTCTATGCCGGTGTTGATGACCTCGCTTTCCGCAGGGATTGCTTTATTGCCCCTGGTTTTGGCCGCGGAGTCTCCCGGAAAGGAGATTTTGCATCCGGTTGCCGTAGTGATTGTCGGCGGCTTGCTGACTTCAACTTTCATGGGACTTGGCGTGACGCCGGCGGTATTTTATTTGTTTGGCCGAAAAGCGGCCAAACAAGCGGTTGACAAAAAAGCGCCGGCAACAGTTTAATTCCCGGATGCAGGCTTGCGAATCTCCATGAAAGCAGGAGAAAGAATTTATGAAAAATATGAAAAAATATTGGCGGAAAGGAATTGGATTGCTGTTGGCCCTTGGTTTGACGGGCTGCGGCGACGGCTCCGTGAACACCGGGGAGAATCGTAGCGAACATTCGCACAGCAACATCAAACACAGCCATAAATTGGGGGAAGACTCTGTGCATGTTCGTAAAACGGCAGGCCCCAATGGCGGTCGGTTGATCACAAGTGTGGAGCCAAATTTTGAGTTTTTGGTTCAGGAAGACCGCAAGGTTCGGCTCACTTTTGTGGACGGCAACGCAAGACCTATTGACGTTGCTCCCGTGTCCATCTCCTTAGTATGCGGCGACCGCATATCTCCCACGGAGTTGGCATTTGTTGAAGCGGACAATGTTCTGATTTCAGATAAACCGTTGCCGCAAGGCAATCTCCTTCCGGTTGTCCTGACGATCCAAACAACGCCGACCAGTGATCCCATTTACGAAAAATTCAACGTGGACTTCTCCACCTGCGCCCAGTGTCGTTTTGGCGAATACGCCTGCATCTGCGGCCACTAGACCGAGTTTGCGCTTATCCGACACGAAAAATCCAAAAGAAGCGCGAACCCAACCAATCATGAGAAAATTCCTTCCAATTCTCCAAAACCAGAAAATGCGTGCAAGCCGGCAAACCGCGATGAAACAAACTTTGCCCGCCAATTTCCTCATCCAATCCACTCGCCAATTTGCCCCAAGCGCGCTTCAAAACTTTCTTTTTTGCAGAGGACAGTAGAATTTTTGGCGAATTTTACCCTTTCCAAACAATTTTTCTTAACTTTTTTCATTTTTTTGCGATTTAGGGGTTGACTCTTTTCTTTGGAGAGTCCAAAGGTAGAGCGAGCTTTTTAGATTACAGGTACTTTATGAACCGAAAATTATTTTTATTGGCCTCCATCATCTGCCTTTGCGGGGGGGGGGGGGGGGGGGGGTACAACGCCCAGGCGCAGTTGATCATTGACGTCTATCCCAGCCAAGACAACCCCACCAACCAAACCCTCTGGATTTTTAGCGGCTCTTCCACTGTGGGTGATAGCAATGGCATCCGAACCTTCACAACTAATTACAATGTTCGAGACACTTGGCAATTTAGGTCGTCTTTCAATAACGGAAACTTTTACAACGCCAACAAGCCCAGCGATACCAACTTTCAACTTTCTCCCTTGTTTTCCAGTTCCAACCCCAAAGACATCGCTTCGGTGAACGCCCGAATTCCGGGCGGCGGCAAGACCAACATCACTTTTGCCGCCAATGCCGCCAACACGCCCACCATCACCATCGGCAGCGGCGTCGAAATCATTTCCTATCTTTTTATGAATGAGTCTCCCGGCTCCTCAGATCACTTTGGGATTCGCACCGACATGAGTTTATCTTATGCCCAGAACGAAGCTTCGTCTTGGTCTGGCGCCGGCATCATCAACAAACCCATTGGCGACTTCTTTGCGGGAACCTTTAATAATTATGGGAGTGGCATCCTCTCGGGGCCTCATTTTGCGGCGGCTTCCGATGGCTCGGTTCGTATTGTCGTCAACCGCCAAGTCATCCCCGAACCCAAAGAATACGCGCTTGTGTTTGGCTTGTTTGCCTTGGGTTTTGTTATCCTTCGCCGCCACTTCCAAAAGAAACGGCAAGCTTCCCACAGCCGGTGATTCGTAATCTGTGGCCTGTGATTTGGTTCGGCAGTTTGGCTTCCGCTAAAACCGGCCTCATTTTTTTAGCAACTTCGCTTTGGGATTTTTCCGAAGCGGAGTTTTTTGTTTCCCCAAAAACGATGAATTTGGGATTTTGAATGCGGATTGTGGAAACACACTTTAATCGCAACTAGATGTTTTCCCCAAGTTGAGATGAAGAAGTTCAAGGCCCCGTTCACAGCGCGGGGATTCCTGAACCGGAAGAATGCGCTCTCTTGCGTTTTGTTTGTTTACCTTAGGCGTTGCCCTCATTTGACGCCGCTAGAAAAAACGCTAGGCAAAATGGTTTGAAAAGTCAAAAAGACGGTGATAGATTGGCGGTTGACGGAGGTTTAAACTTCAATACCAACAGAGAGACTTGTCGAAGGAATCAACGAACTGGGAACGAACCATGAATGCAAGAATCTTCAAAAAATATGGCTTGGCCGCAATTCTGACGGGGGTTGCATTGTCGGCAAGTCTCGCAAACGCTTCTGATCTGAAGGTGTCCGTCGCTAGGGAAGGGAAGGCTATTCGCATTGACGTTCCTCCCGCCGCAGACAGCACTTTGATTTTGGAAACAAAGAAATTTCTCAACGAGTCTTCCGATTGGAATCCCGTGCTGCGGCTGAACTCTCCCCACGGTCGGCGTTCTTATTACGATCCTTTGTGCCGCGTGGAACCCATTCGATTTTACCGCTTGAGAGAGGCAAACGACAGCGGACTGCCGTGGGCGGATAACTTCTCGCTGATCGACGCAAACGACATTGCCCGCGAGCTTTACTATCATACCCACGTTCCGGTCATCGTGCTTTTGACGGTGGGCGAATCGCTTGCAGTTCTCCGCCCGATACTGCCGGAAATTCAAGCCCTGCGAAACGAATATGGCGAGAACGCGCTCTTCTGGGCGATTCTTTCCCAACCGAAGAACAACCGCAAGACATTGGCGGCGGAGGCTGAAGCCTTGGGCGCGGACTTTCCCATTCTCTTGGATTCGAGCCGGATCGTGACGCGAAACCTCCGGCCGAGAACATTCCCTGAAGCCTTTGCCGTTCGTTCGGCCGACTGGACGCTCTTCTATCAGGGCGCGGTAATCACGGAAGTGGACACCGGTTCGGAAACACTTCGCAACGACTACCTTCGCAACGCATTGGCGCAGTATTTCGCCAACGATTCGATCTCCGTCGAACTGGCCGAAGGCGCGGGAGAATCGGCGAATTTGCCAGATTTAGGGACGATCTCCTACGCTGCGGACATAGCGCCCATTTTCGTGGAACATTGCGTTCGTTGCCACAGCGAAGGCAACATTGCCCCCTTCGCATTGGACGGCTACGACGCTGTTTTGGAAAACGCCTTTGTCATCAAACAGCAAGTAATGTCTGGCAAAATGCCGCCGTGGCACGCGGACGACTATTACGGGCGCTTTGCCAACGAAACCCGGCTGACGCCGACGCAAAAAGAGTTGCTCATCGAATGGATCAACCGAGGCGCCGCACGCGGCGAAGGAGAAGACCCGCTCGCCTCCGTTGCCTTTCCCGCGCCGACGGACTGGTTGCTCGGCGAACCAGATTACATTGTGGAAATTCCGGAGCAGGAAGTCCCCGCCGAAGGAGTTGTAGACTATCTTTACATACCCGTTCCCAATCCGGTGCCTCGCGACGCCTGGTTAAAAGCTGCGGTGGTTATTCCCGGCAATGCGGAAGTCGTCCATCACAGCCTGGTTTTCATGACCACGTCTCTCGAAGATCTTTTCGCCATACAAGGCGGGCTGGCCGGGTTTTACACAGGATACGTTCCCGGATTGGACCCCGCATTCTTTCCCGAAGGAACAGGCAAGTTTCTCCCCAAAGGCGCCACGTTTGTTTTCCAACAGCATTATACTCCCAACGGAAAAGCCGCCACCGATGTTACCAAACTGGGGCTGTACTTGGCGGACGAAAAGCCCGACATGCAGTTAGTGACGGCCTCCGCATTCAGTATCGACATTGACATCCCGAAAAATGAACGGAACCACCAAATCACCGCCTCTCGTCGAATTCAACAAGACAGCTGGTTGGTCGAAATGAACCCGCACATGCACTATCGCGGAAAACGCTTTCAGTACGAGGCTTTCTATCCGGACGGCTCTTCCGAGATTCTTTTATCCACGCCCGATTATCACTTTGACTGGCAACGGATGTATCGGCTCGCCGAGCCGAAATTTTTGCCGCAAGGCACTCAGATTCGCATCTCAGGCTCTTTTGACAATTCGCAGCAAAACCGTCGGAATCCAGACTCGAATCAACGGGTGCGTTTCGGCCAGCAAAGCTGGGATGAAATGTTTATCGGCTACTTCAACTACGCCGTCGCACAATAAGGCGGCTGATAGCATGTGGAATCGGCTTTAAAAGAAAGGAAGTCGGTTGGGATTCTTCGGGAGAGGCCTGAGGTGAGGCGCCGGGCATGCTTTCGATTTTGTTGGCTCTGGTTGTTGGGAATGGTTTCGGTTTTGGCTTTCGGTTGGTTGGGCTCGTTATTCGTTTGGCGGTTTCGTTTCGTTGTTTGGCTCGTAGATCGGCTTTAATCAACATCCAAATCTCTTCTCGTTTCTTGCTGGCTTTTGGCGTTCTTTAGGGCTTCTGCTTGGTGTGGTTTCAGTTGGGAGGCGGTTGTCGTTGGTTTCGGGTTGGCGGTTGGGGCGGTCTTTTGCTGGGCTTGCGGTTGTGGTTGGCGTTGGTTTCTCCGGCGCATGCTGCGCTCGATCTGCGCTTTTAGGTTGGGGTGGACGGTTTCAAGGTCTTTGCGCTGCTGCTCGTTTTAGCGCGCTGCGGGGTTGTTTCTGGCTCTCTCCTGTCGGTTTTGGCGTTCTTTTCAAGCGGTTTTGAAAGGTTTCTTTGCCTCTCAATCTCTCTTTTTGAGAATGGAAATCTTCCGCTTGTTTTTCCGCTTTTGGAATCTTTCGGTGGTTTTCTATTTGAAAATCTCTTGTCTTCTTTCCGGGAATCGGTATTTTCGTTCTCGTTATGTTCATTTTTAAATCATTAGGAGCGGTCTGTTTGGGCGCCGCTTCGCGCATTTTAAAGTCCAAATTTGAAAAGACGGCGGCCGTGGTTGTCGTCGGTGTTGTCGGAATCGGTTTGCTTGCTGACCCGGTTAATCTTCCTGATGATCCGTCTAGAACTGGGTTTCCTGAGGCGTCTATGAACGTCTGCGCTCCTGTGGTTTCTTCAATCACGGTTACCGACGACGGTTCGGCGGGCTTTCGAGTCTCGGTGGATTTTTCGCACGGTTGGGATATGTTTAGATGGGTTCGTTGGGCACCGCTTAGTTGGAAGCTCTGGGGTTACGATTTTGGAGCGAAGGATGCCGTTCGGCATAATCCGCTTAAGCGAGGGAATTTTTGGAATAGTCGTACAGCGCAGTTTGATAATTTGTTGTGGACTGCGGATTCTAATGGTCGGGATGTTCATTTTGATTACTTTTCTCGTGGCGGTACTGGCGGCAAATACTTCGAGATGGCGATTGAACCTCAACATGACAGGGTGGTTAACGTTGCAGGCAAGGAATGGGATCCTTCGGATCATTATGTGAACCTTACTTTGTACGTTACGGATCGAGACTCAAAAGGCAGGCTTTTGCCGGGAGGAGAATACCGCATGCATTGCTGGGTTTCGGACAGCGATGGAAATGGCTATTATGTCACCGTTTATTTTGGTGATGAGGCTTTCTTTTAAGGAATGTCTGGATTGAAGAATCGGGCTTTTACCTTGATCGAGTTGCTAGTGGTGATTGCCATCCTCGCCATTTTGGCGGGGATGCTTTTGCCGGCTCTTTCCCGGGCCAAAGCAACAGCGCACAAAGCAGCTTGCCTCAACAACCAACGACAAATTGGCATTGCCCGACAACTTTACGCTAACGACAATGGCGATTATTTGATTGCTGGCATTAATTGTTGGCAACGGCTCAATTTCTTCTATTTGGGGAAAACGAATTTGTTCAATTGTCCGGCGGAGAAGCGAGTTTTGAAAGCGGTTCAATCTGCTGATTTTGTGTTTGTTCATTATCCAACTTCGGGAAATACGTCGGCGCCGCCGGGAATTTCTTCAATTACATATCCATATGGACCGCCCTTTATTCCTTGGGGTTATTTGCAAAATGATTTTGGATTAATTCCGTCTTCTTCTTCCGGTTGGAAAGACAAGTGGTGGGGGATTTCTGGGCATCCTTTGCGGCCGGGTTGGACTCGTGGGATTCGGGATTTTCAAGTGGTTTCTCCTTCGCGCATGATTGTGCAAGCCGATGGCTCTCGTTTTGGCGGTTATCCTGATGGTGGTTTTCGTTTAGATTTGCTCTCTAGGGGTTTCCCTGGTATTGATTCTTCTGGTGAGTCTTTAACTGTGGCTCGTCGTCATTCTGGGCAAGCGAACGTTCTGTTTGCGGATGGGCATGTCGGATCGGAGACGTTGCGGCAATTGCTTTTTCCGTCTTTGGAGAATTGGACACGGTTCAATTATGACAATCGGCAACATTGGGATGATGGAGACATGCCTTCTTCTTCCGGCTGGCAACCTCCTACCCCTTGGGATGAACTGGTGGAATTTTAAACGGCGCTGCGGTTTTTCGTTTCGTTTTGTGACCGTCGGGTTTCTGGCTCGGCGGTTTTTTTGGTTTTCTCTTTTAGCGCGAATTCTCTTTTTCTTCTTGGCGGTCTTCTTTTGGCCACTGTTGATTCATTTCGTTGATTGCGGTTCGGATTATTCTGGCCACGTTTCTCGACAATTGATCGCTTGGCAATTGTCTGCTTATCTGCTGGATCTCGGATTCTACCTTTTCCAGTACTTTGCGAATTTTTGTTGGTGTATCGTCCATTTTGGAATTCTGCGTTGGCGGTCTTTGGTTGTCAAGCGATGGGTTTCTGTCTTCCTTTTCGCCGTCTTTTTGCCTTCCTTTTTTCGCGCTTGGCTCGCCGTTGTTTAGCGGGCTGTTCTCTCCTGCTCGCCGTCTTTTTCCTTTTTTTCGAAGTTTTTCGAAGAAAAGTGCTTGACGTGGGATTGACAAAGTGATTAGCGTACTCCTTGTCGCTAATCATGTATCGAGAATTTTAACGCAACTTCTCGCCTCAATTCGTTAGCTTTCAAAAGCCTTCCAATCGTCTATTCGTCGGTTTCTTCCTTCCGCTTTCCGTATTTTTCAATGGCCGCTTGTAAATCGGTGATGGCCGAATAGATGGCTTCAATCTTTTCGGTTACTTCCTGGTCGTCGTTGGTGGCGGTTTTGATTTCGCCGTCTAAGTCGTCCATTCCGTTGTGCAGTCCGGTCAATTCTCGGTCGAGTCGGGTGAATTCATCTATTTTTTGAGTCATGTCTGGTGTGGGGTTTGGTGGTGGTTTCGGTGGTTTAGGCGGTTTTTAGCCGATGGCAGTTGTCCGCAAAGACTTTAGCGTAGCTTCCGGTAGCTTTTCCTATCTGGTTTATCTCTTCCAGGATGGCCGCTAGCTTGGGATTGGCTTTTTTCCGTGCTTCTCGTTGTTCTAAATCGTGCTGTAGGGCTTGTCGTTTGGCTCTTTCGGCTCTGATTTGAGAAAGCTTTCGTCCGACGTTCTTTAAGGAAGGTCGTTTTGGGGACAGTCCCCCGGGCCTTTTGGCAACAGTCCTTTTCAAGAACTTCAAAACCTTATGGCAAAACTTATATTCGCTGGTGAAGCCTTGGATTCTGCGGATGGTCACAACTTGTTTCTCTTCCAACAGTTTGGCGGTTCGTGCTGCGGTTCGTGCGCTGGCGTTGGCCAGCTCGGCGGTTTGGCGAATGGAGATAATTCCATAGCGGAGCATGATTCGGGCAACGGCGTTCTGGGTTGGGGTTAGTTTCAAGTCGTCAATCACTACCGGCATGATCATTTGGCGGCCGGGGGCCACGGTGTATTTGTTGGGTTGGTGTTCTCGGTATTCGGCAATCAAAATTCCGGCTTTGGTTAGCCATGAGAGGAGTTTTCGGAATCGGTGGATTCGGATTCGGCAAGCCTTAGCCATGTTGGGGATGCTTTCAAAGCAACCTTGGCGCTGCTGGTTTTCTTGCCTCCTTGGCGGCGGCAAATATGGGAGACGATTCTTTCGGCGGCCAGGATGTCGTACTTGGCGCTGGTTTTGAAGCGGATGGTCTGGAGGATGGTTAACGGCGCTGGGCATGCTTTCGATCTTGCGGTGCCGTTCCTTTTTTCACCGAACGGAGATTTTTTTTCTTGCGCTTTGGCGATTTTGGGGTTATAGATAAATAGTCTTTTGCGAAAGAGACGATTAAAATCGTTGTTCTGACCTTTCTCGTGGAATGAGTCATTCCATTGCAAATTGGGTTGGCGGCGATAGAAAGCAACCAATTTGATGTTTGCCGTAGAAAGTTCATGCAAATTTTCTCTGCCAAATCTCTGAGCGAAAAACTCAGAGCCGGAAAGTTTTTTGGGGAAGAGACTATCTCCTGTTTTTTCGATCAGAGGGTTTTTGTGCAACCACAGGGCGCGGCCCGTTTGGTGAATCGACCGGTGAGCAGCTTTTTTTTCTGACAAAAACATCACTAAATTGGGGAGAAACAAAATCTTATTTCGCATCATCGACGAGGATTAGACAAGCCAATGTGTATGGAATCATTATTTAACGGACTAGATCTTGCCGACAAACTTCAACGGGCGGTAAAAGCCTGCGGCTTCAAAACCCCCACACCCATCCAAAGAGAATCCATTCCGGAAATTTTGCAAGAGAAAGATGTTCTTGCCTCCGCTCAAACCGGCACCGGCAAAACGGCTTCGTTTGTTTTGCCCGCCATGCAAAAGTTGCTGACGGCTCCAAGGCGCGGGGGAAAAGGCCCTCGAGTGCTAATCCTGACGCCCACGCGCGAACTGGCCGCGCAAGTGAACGCCAACATTCGAGACTTGGGACGCTTCTGCCGATTTCAATGCGGCAATGTGATTGGAGGGATGCCTTATCCGCCGCAGATTCGGTTGCTGGAGAAAAAATTGGACATCCTTGTGGCCACGCCCGGACGGCTTCAGGATCACATGAACAGCGGCCGGCTGAACTATTCCAGTCTGGATATTTTTGTCTTGGACGAAGCGGATCGAATGTTGGACCTCGGTTTCATTGGCGCCATTCGAAGCATTGCCTCCAAACTGCCCAAAGAGCGACAAACCCTTCTCTTTTCGGCCACACTTGAAGGCAAAGTGCTGACCATCGCTCGAGATCTTCTGCGCAATCCCGTCAAAATACAACTGACCTCCAACACAGTAAAACACGAGTTAATTCGGCAGAAAGTGCATCATGCCGACGACTTTATTCACAAACACCGCTTGCTCGACAACTACTTGAAACAAGACGAACTCACCCAAGCGCTCATCTTCACGGCAACGAAGCGAAACGCGGACCGACTGGCGAGCATGCTGGCCGCCCAAGGCCATAATTCTGCTCCCTTGCACGGCGACCTCCCTCAGGGCGCTCGGCGGAGAACTATGGACCGCATGAAACAAGGCAAACTGCGCGTCCTGGTGGCCACTGACGTGGCCGCCCGAGGACTCGACATCAAAGGGATTAGCCACGTCATCAACTTCGACCTTCCCTCCGTTGCGGAAGACTACATCCACCGCATTGGCCGAACCGGCAGGGCAGGGGAAAACGGCATTGCTATTTCGCTCGTGTCGCCCGATGACTGGGGCAAACTGCGAGACATTGAGCGACTGACCGGGCGTCCTGTGGAGCGAAGCGTCGTTCCCGGCTTGGAGCCGGCAAAGAACGCTCCCGAATTTCGCTCCAACTCTTCCCGGACGCCCGCCTTCTCGCGTTTTGGCCGGCGGAAGCGCCGTTTTGGTTCCCGCCTCAGACGATAATTTTTCGAATCCAACCGGCGTTCCCCCACGATTCCAATCAGAACATCCTCCCAAGCGGATTTGATTTATGGAAGAAGCAATCCTCAAACTGTTGCGACGCAAGGCCAGCATTCCGGCGAATGTTGACAAGTTGGCGACTCTCTTAGGTCTCCCGGAAGCCAAACACAGCGGATTGCGCGGTAGCCTAAAGCGTTTGGAGCGCGCGGGCAGGATCATCCGCGTCAAAGGTTTTCGATTCGCCATTGCTCCCGAAGGAGACCTCATTGCCGGGCGCATCCAAATCACCCGTCAAAGAAAGGGATTTTTCACTCCTGACGACGAGAATTTGAAAGAAATTTTCATTCCGGCCAACGCAACCGGAACCGCCTTGCACGAAGACCGAGTTCTCGTTCGCCCGAACGATCTGAAGTGGCTAAAAAGACAACCTCAGACGCAAGAAGAAACCGCCTCTGGCGTCGTCATTCGAGTTTTAGAACGGCGGCGCACCCGAATTGTCGGCACTTTGCAGGAGCAAAAAGACAAGTCGTTTTTCTACGTCACTCCTGACGATCCTAGGATTCCCGCCGATATTTGCATTCCCGCTTCGAACAACGCAGAACAAACTGTCAAAATAGGGAACAAAGTCGTTGTGGAAATTCTGGCTTGGGAAGCCAAAGAAACGAATCCCAAAGGCAGGATTGTCGAAATTCTGGGACCGGCCACTAAAAAAGACGTCGATATGCTCTCCATTCTGCGGCAATATGACCTTTCTCCCAGCTTTCCCCCCGCTGTTTTGGAAGAAGCTCAACGGCCGGAAAATTGGGTGATGCCCTCAGATTTAAAAGACAGGGTGGATTGCCGCCAACATAACGTCGTTACCATTGATCCCGACGACGCCAAAGATTTCGACGACGCCTTCTGCCTGCAACAGCAAAAAGACGGCAGTTGGAAGCTGTGGGTTCACATCGCCGACGTTTCCCACTATGTAGAGCCGGACTCTCTCCTGGACCAAGAAGCGCAGAAACGCGGCAACTCCACTTATCTGGTTGACCGCGTCATTCCGATGTTCCCGGAGGTTCTAAGCAACGACCTTTGCTCCTTAAAACCCAGAGTCGATCGTTTAACCAAATGCATCGAATTCCTCCTCCGCGAGGACGGAGCCGTCATTTATTCGAGATATTACTCGGCAATCATTCGCTCCAAGCGCCGTTTGACTTATGGGGAAGCGTTGAAAATTCTGAAGCAAAAACCTAAAGACCAGATCGGCAAAATGATTCATCAAGCGAACAAGCTGGCCCAATTTATTCGTAGGCGGCGATTCCAAGCAGGCTCTCTCGAATTCGATTTTCCAGAGAGCAAAATCATTTTGAACAAAAACGGCGCCGTCAAAAGCATTGAAAGAGTAAAACACGACATCTCGCATCAACTCATTGAAGAGTTTATGATCCTGACTAATGAAGCCGTAGCCTGGCGTCTGATGCGACGGCAACGCGCCGAAACCATTTATCGAGTTCACGAACCTCCGTCCGAAGAAAAACTGCGAGCATATCAAGGAGAAGTGTTGGCCTGCGGCGTTCCCTGCGGCAACCTCAAAAAACCGAGAGAAGTTCAAAAATTGTTCCGATGCCTCGCGGTCTTGCCAACGGGAAAGGCGCTAAAAATCAGCTTTCTCAAATCCCTCAAACGCGCCCGCTACGACATGTCCCCCATAGGCCACTACGGCCTGGCCAAACCAAACTATACTCACTTCACTTCGCCGATTCGTCGTTACGCCGATCTAGTGGTTCACCGCAGCCTCTTCGACAACAAAATCAAAACCAAGCCGAAAAAGTTGAAGGCAGTGTCCGCGCACATTTCGATGACGGAACGAAATTCAGCAGATGCCGAACGCGACAGCAAAGAAGTCAAACTCTTCGCCTACTTGAATGCGCAACTCAAAGCGAAAAGACGCAAACTGTACGCAGCGCTGGTAGTCGAAATTCGGAACTACGGCTTCTTTGTCGAAGTCGAGGATCTGGGACTTAGCGGCTTTGTGCCTCTGTCTATTTTGGAAGATGATTTTTACATCTACGACACCACCCGCCATCTCATTCTCGGACGAACCTCCCGGCGGACAATACAAGTGGGGATGGTCGTTAGAGTCAAGGTTGCCAAAGTGAACAACTTCAAAAAGCAGGTGGATTTTCTCCTCGTTTCCCAAAAAAAAGGACGCTGAAAATGAAGCGAAGCAGAAGAGGAAAGGATCCCGGCCGCATGATTTTTCCTCGCTTGGCAAAACCTTCTCCTTAAAATTAAAAAGAATTCCTTTTTCACAGTGCGCCGCGCTAATGGAACTGGGAACTGCAACGGCCAAAAATCAAAAAATCCCGGCTGTAAAACTGGATTTTTTTGTTGAAAATCTAATAGATTGAATGAAAAATGGCTGGCGAAGTTTGTAACACCACTGAAATGAAACCTATCTCGCTGATTAAAAATCCGTGGGCGTATTCAATCGCCTTACTTCTGAGTCTCCTCATCCCTTCCCATTGTGATCGGATGGTGGCAAATCCCGGCGACGAACTATCCTTCTTTCGCGACGAGATTCTGCCCGTGATTCAGCAAAATTGCCTAAAATGCCACGGCAACGGAAAAAACAAAGGCGGGCTTCAGTTGATCTCCCGAGACGCCATTCTTCGGGGTGGAGATTCCGGTCCGGCGGTCAATCTACAAAATCCGGAAAAGAGCCTTCTGCTAGACATGATCAGCTACCGCGACAGCAACCACGAAATGCCGCCGGACGGCAAGCTGAAGGACGCAGATATTGAACGTTTGACAAAGTGGGTGGCATTGGGGATTCCTTACGATCCCGCATTAGAATCTCAGTCCGAAGTTCACAAAGAAGAGCCTTCTGGATACCTCACGGAAGTTAACGAAAAGACGCGCAACTATTGGGCCTTTCGTCCCATTGAAAAGCCGGCGCCTCCAAAAGTCGCGTTTGATGGTTGGAATGCGAACCCGTTGGACGCCTTTGTGTCCAAGCGCTTGGAGAAGGTCGGCTTGACGCCAAACGAACCGGCAACGCGCCAACAACTGATCCGCCGCGCCTACTACGGGTTAATTGGTCTGCCTCCTACTTTGGAAGAAGTAAAAGCCTTTGAAGCGGATGATTCGCCCGATGCCTTTGAAAAAGTCGTCGACCGGCTTCTTTCGCTCCCTCAATACGGAGAAAAATGGGGGAGACACTGGCTTGACCTGGTGCGTTATGCGGAGACCAACGGCTATGAACGCGACGGCCCAAAACCGGAGACATGGCGCTATCGCGACTACGTCATTCGCGCCTTCAACGCAGACAAGCCTTACGACGACTTTATCGTGGAACAGCTTGCCGGCGACGAGTTGGAAGAAGTGACCGCCGACTCCATTATTGCCACTGGATACCAGCGGTTAGGCATCTGGGACGACGAGCCGGCCGATCCCGACCAAGCCTATTACGACGGTTTGGACGACGTGCTTTCAACCACTTCGCAGGTTTTCCTCGGCCTCACAGTTGGTTGCGCCCGTTGCCATGATCACAAAATTGATCCCATCCCCCAGCGCGATTACTATCGAATGATGGCCTTCTTCCACAACACGCTGAACAACATCCAGCAACGGCGTTTCAAAAAATCCGCCTACACGCTTAACACGTTGCGAGTTATCGCCGACGAATCCGAGAAACAGGAACACGCCCGCCGAAAAGAAGAACACGAAAAACAACTGGTTTCATTAAAAGACCAAGTTCAAAAATTTGAGGATAAAATCACCGCAACCTTCTCCAATCCGGAGAAAGAAGACGCCGCCGACCAACGCACTCGGGAATTGCTACTCAAACAAAAACGAGAAAAAGCGCTCGGCGAAACCGAGCTCAAAGAATACTTGCAAGCCAAAAACAGACTTCAAGAACTGCGCCGCAAACAACTCCCCCGGCTTTCCAGCGCGTTAAGCATTCAAGAAAATGGGAAAAACGCCCCGGATACCTACGTTCTAATCCGCGGCAACGCCCACGCAAAAGGAGAACTTGTGCAACCCGGCTACCCGTCTGTCCTCGGCTTTTCAGACCCAATCCTCCCCCAGCCATCGGAAAGCGCGGCATCATCTGGCCGTCGAATGGTTCTCGCCCGTTGGATTGCCAGCCAAGAAAATCCTCTGACGGCGCGAGTGATCGCCAATCGAATCTGGCACTTTCACTTTGGGCGCGGCATTGTCCGCTCCCCCAGCAACTTCGGCCAAAATGGCGAACGCCCAACGCATCCCCGATTGCTGGACTGGCTGGCGTCCGAAATCATCAAAAATGATTGGAGTTTGAAGCGATTCCACAAAACGCTGATGTTGTCAAAAACCTATCAAATGTCTTCCACCGCCAACGCGCTAGGCATGCAAAAAGACCCGGAAAACAATCTCTTCTGGCGATTTGACATGCGGCGCTTGACGGCGGAAGAAGTGCGCGACTCCATCATCAACCTAAGCGGCAAACTCAACCTGAAAATGGGCGGACGCAGCATCTATACAGACATCCCGTCCGAAGTCCTCGCCACCGCATCGAGGCCGGGCAACGCCTGGGGAAAATCCGCCACGGAAGACCGCATGAGACGGAGCGTTTACATTTTCGTAAAACGTTCCTTACACGAACCCATGCTCAAAGCATTCGACCTAGCCGACACCGATTCCTCCTGCGCCGTTCGATTCACCACAACCGTGCCTACCCAGTCGCTGACAATGCTCAACAGCAAATTCGTCAACGATCAGGCAAGCGTTTTTGCCGAGCGGCTCCAAAAAGAAGCTGGCGACAACCGCAAAGATCAGGTTCGACTCGGCCTTTCGCTGGCAACCAATCGCCAACCATCCGAAGAAGAAGTCGCCGACGGAATGGCCATGATGGATGAAATGCAGCAAATCGCCGGCCTCACAAAAAACCAAGCGCTGGAACGCTTCTGTTTAATGGCCGTCAACCTCAACGAATTCCTTTACTTAGATTGACCATTTCTCTGTCCTGCAAGGAAGGAAAAGTCCAACAAAGAGGAGAAAAGCCGATGAGCGCAAAGAAAGACAACAATGGATTTCCAAAGCATAGCGCAGATATGCGATGCTTTGCCTTGATTAGCAATGCCTTCAGCCTCGAACAGCGATGTGGTGACTTGCGAAGAACAGCCGAGCAAAGACCTTCCGAGCAGAGCGGAAGAAAAGCAACCTTTGCACAATTTGAAATGAGCCGAGAAAAAAAATGAAAACGGAAACAACCAGTAAAGACATCGTCGAAATCAAAGAAGCCATCGGTGGAACTCTGACAAAAGGGGGTGGACTGCGAGCCAGAATTCAACGAATGGAAACCGCATTCGCCGTAGCCATCGCATTCGCCGTCTGGATTTCGTTGTCGGGAATAACAACCTTCATCGACATCAAGTATCAGCAGGAAACCAGAAGAATCGTGGGAGAAATTGTTGGAGAAGAAGTGGAAAAGAAAATCGCCCCACTCCGAAACGACATCGCCGAACTGCGAAAAGCACTCGAACCGCCCAACAAGCCAAAAGACGAAAAGAGCCAATGAAACAGGAAGACAACGGATTTCCAAAGCAATGCAAAGCACAGCCCAGCGAAGATCCTTCCGAGCGGGTAGGAAGTGAAATAAAAGCCCGCACGAATTTAGAGGATGAAAAACCGCAAAAAAAAACTTGACGAAAAAGACAACCCCCCCAATATAAAAACACATGAACAAATGCATAAAGACGACGATGGCAATCGCCCTGATTGCCCTAGCAGCAAGCGCAGCAACGCAAACCGCACAAGCGCAAGGAGAACTGGAGTACGCAGAGAACCTGTTCGCCATCGTCTGGTTCGAGCGCAAGCCCGCAGACCAGAAACCGATACACCGCCTCAAAATCCTTCACTGGACAAAAACAGCAAGTGTGTTTGTTTCCAACTTTATCGGAAACAGCCCAACCTCCTCAAACCCGATAACAGGAAGGACTGCCAACGGGTTCAACAGGAACAAAGAATACGTCACAAGGATAACCGACGGCACCATCCAACTCTCCACCAGAGAAATAGGAAACGCCCTAGACGACTCCGTTGTGTTCTACATTCAAGTAGACACCAGCACCAAAACATTCTTCCCAGAGAGAGCATTGAAAGTAGAAGTGTTCCATAACCGACGTATCGCAGTAATCACGCACCAAGACACTGGATTCCGCAGACTAGTTCCGGTGCAACGATACGCAACCAATGCCGGTGACTGGAACCACGAAAAAGAGCCGAGAACTGCAATCAACTTCGGACCACTCAAGTAGAGGAGAAAGTAGATGAATCTGAAAAGAAAGTTGATAGATAAATAAAGACTATGACTGGAATGGAAATGATTGATAGGAAATTGTTGGTAAAACTCTTACCCGCTGATGAACTTTACGAGATGGGTTTCGATTGGCTTGTCTTTCAAGAAGATGCTCGAAAAGCTGCATTTTTTATCCAAGCATCGGTAGATAAAGGAAATTATCCGCCAGCGTTAACGACACTTGCCATGATGCACGAAAATGGACAAGGCGTTTCTCAGGATTCTCAAAAATCGCTGGAACTGAGTTTGAGGGCAGCTGAACAGAACCACGTACCTGCGATGTTGCGTTGCTATCAGATATTCCATGAACTTGGGAATGAAAGCGAATCGATGAAATGGCTTTTGAAATCGGTTGACAGAGGCAGTGTGTTTGCAAAGCATGTTCTTTGGCATAAAGACAAAAACGACAGTCGGATAGAGCCAGAGTTGGCGGAATCGTTTGAAAGAACAGAAAAATTGGCAAAATCTTCTCTCGAAAAAAAAATCGAAAAAAGAGTTGACAATCCCATAAACTACCGCAACTTGACAGGAAATAGGAACGAGGATGATGGATTCTTTGGATGAATATTGATTGTTCTAGTTTGGATTGGTGCTATGTTCGGTTGCGAAAAGAAACCGCAACACATAGCAGAGAAGTATGTAGATGAAGAAGGCGGAGTAATAATGGTTCGGACTATTGGAGATTAGAGTTATGAGAAAGATTGTATACATTTGTTTGGTTGCTATTGCCTGTGCGGTTATGTCTTCTGGATGCAGTGATAACAAAACCGCAAAAGACACTGGTTATAGTGAGCCTGTTCGTAGACAGGTAGCAAAGACTCCGTTTGAGAGATACTCTAACGGCGAACATAGAAACACCGCAGAAGGATACTTCTTCAAAGCAATCAAGTATTATAAAGGCGACGGAGTTAGCCCGCACGCAGGTAAGGCTAGGCTCAGTATTGAGACAGCAATAGACATGGCGTCTCCAAATCAACTACGAGAGTGGAAGAAATGGATGGAGAATAATGAGTTCGGTTCTTTAGGGCAATTTGATAAATCTGTGATTCTAGGGCGATTGAGATAGGATTGACTACTGGCTTATGACAAAACAAGAATATAATTGGTGGTTGATTTACGGTTTGCGAAATTTTGCAAGACATTGTATTACTGAAATCTGTGGAACTTTAAAAATCAAAAGAAACCGAAAATGAAAACGATAAAACCCAAGAATACTTTTTGCGGACGCACGCGGCGGGACTTTCTCCACACCATCGGAGGAGGCTTCACTTCGCTGGCATTGGCCGGACTGCTCGAAAAAGACGGCTTCTTCAGCCGCCAACTTCTTGCCGCCGACGGCAAAACCCCTTGGAAAAGCCCGTTGGAGCCAAAACAACCGCATTTCCCCGGCAAAGCGAAACACGTCATCTTCCTTTTCATGTATGGAGGGCCCAGCCACGTGGACACCTTCGACCACAAACCCAAACTGTACCCGCTGGACGGCAAAACCGTTGACGTCAAAACCTTCGGACGCGGCGGCCATAAAAAGCAAGGCCGCGTCGTCGGCCCGAAATGGACCTTCAAGCAATACGGACAATGCGGCAAAGCAGTCTCCGCTCTTTTCCCCCACCTTGCCGAGCACGTGGATGACATCGCCTTCATTCACTCCATGACGGCCGACTCGCCCATCCACGGCTCCGCAATGTTAATGATGAACTCCGGCCACCTCCTCAGCGGACGCCCCTCTCTTGGTTCTTGGGTCAACTACGGACTTGGCACCGTGAACCAAGACCTGCCCGGCTACGTTGTCATGCTTGACAAAACCGGAGGACCCATCAGCGGCGCCAAAAACTGGACCAGCGGCTACATGCCTGCCAGTTACCAAGGCACAGTCTTCCGCCCTCGAGGCACCCCCATTCTCGATTTGGAAAACGCCAACCAAATGAGCCGAAAGGAACAGCGAACTCTCATTCGCCACCTCAACCACTTCAACAACCACCACCTTGCAGACCGCGTGGACAACTCCAACCTAGCTGCCAGAATCGCCAGCTACGAACTCGCCTTCAAAATGCAAACCACAGCCCCAGAAGCGGTGGACATTGAAAACGAACCCGAACACGTCAAAAATCTGTACGGCATTGACCATGAGCGCACTGAAGACTTCGGCAAAAAATGCCTTCTCGCCCGTCGTCTAGTGGAGCGAGGGGTGCGCTTCGTCCAAATTTACTCTGGCGGCGCCCACAACGACGACAACTGGGACGCCCACGGCGACCTCGAAAAAAACCACAACTACCACGCCGGCAACACCGACAAACCCATCGCCGGACTGCTTCAAGATCTCAAAGACCGAGGTCTCCTTGACGAAACCCTCATCATTTGGGGCGGCGAATTCGGACGCCAACCCACCGCCGAATACGCCAAGGGCACCGGACGAGACCACAACGCCTATGGCTTCACTATGTGGATGGCCGGCGGCGGCATCAAAGGCGGCCTTAGCATCGGCGAAACCGACGAACTCGGCTCCGCCGCAGTCCAAAACCGCTACCACGTCAAACACCTCCACGCCACCATTCTTCACCAACTCGGCCTTGATCCCAACAATCTAACCTACTTCTACGCCGGCCTAGATCAACGACTCGTCGGAGTCGAAGGCGCTGACCCCATCCACCAACTCATCTAGCAAAAATGAAACGGAAGCGGCATTTCCCTGATGATGCGTTAGCATCTGTTGCGGAGGTTTTATTAGAGCAAATGGGTATCAACCGTCCCATGCACCATTGTGAGGTAGCCGAGTTGTTAAAGGAATCGAAGTTCTTCGGGCCGCAGGCCAATACACCAGAGCAATCTGTGAATGCCTATTTGTCTGAGCTAGCGCACTATACTTCTTTCTTCGAGCGTGTTGGCAGAGGAGTCTACCAAATCAAGCTGGAATTTGCACGCTACAAAATCTTGAAGGAATTACGGGCGTCCAGTTAGGGAATTTTACAGGATTATCAGTATTATGGCGATTTTTTGGTTTGGCGTTTGATATGTGTGTGAAGGCGAGGCAAAAGTCGCCGTCAAACGAAAAGAAGAAGAGTTTGATTGACGCCGAGTTTCCCGTTTCGATTAGTGCATTGATGGAGCGGGAATGGCTGAATATTCCCGCAAGGGCATTGAATCTTTGTTGGAAGGGATTCGTTCGTTGTGGGCGCGAAAAAGGCGACGAAGGTTATTCGGTTGTTTTGGGTTTCAAGCTGTAGATTCGGCCGTCGAAAGACAACACGTAGAGTTCTTCGTCAGCGTCTTTGCCAAATCCCGAAATGCTTCGGCGAGGTTCGGCATCGGCCGGCATTTCGGCCACTGTCCCGAGGTGGGTAATTTTTCCATGCTGAAATCGAAGTCCCCAAAGGCTTCCCGTTACAAAATCTCCGTAAAAGTAGACTCCGTAAAAGTCCAAGAGCCGGCTGCCTCGATAGACGTGACCGCCGGTGATGCTTGCTCCCGGGCTGTGAGGAAAGATGGCTTGATCGTTGTATTGCGAGGAGTGGGGGTATTCCATCACGGGGGAAATTGTGTTGACCGCTTCTGAGGCGGGTTCCTTGAACAAGTGAAATCCTTCGTAAGCGTTCCAACCGTAGTTTCCGCCTCGGACGACCAAGTTGATTTCTTCCCATTTGTTTTGTCCCACGTCGGCCATCCAAAGTTGACCGGTTTTGGAATCGAAGGAAAGCCCCCAGGGGTTCCGGAATCCGAATGCCCAAATTTCAGCATAGACACCGTTGCCGACTCCAACGAACGGATTGTCAAGGGGTATGCCGTATTCTTTCGTCCCCGATCGCTCATTGACGTCCAAGCGCAGGATTTTGCCTAACAAAGATCGCAAGTTTTGTCCGTTGTTGTGCGGATCATTTTGAGAACCACCATCTCCCAATCCGATGTAGAGCTGGCCATCCGGTCCAAAGGCAATGGAGCCGGAGTTGTGGTTTCCGTACGGCTGAGGCACCTCCAGCAACACTCGCTCCGTAGCCGGGTCGGCTTTATTTGCGTTGGTGGTCATACGGCGGAATTCGCTCAGAACGCTCCGACGAGGTTGGTGTTGCGTATAATAGACGTAAAACTTTCCATTCGATGGAAACTGCGGGTGAAAGCAAAAACCAAGAAGTCCTTCCTCGTTTTCGATGTAAGGTTTGCGCTCGGTGATGTCCAAAAAAACTTCCACCGTGCCGAGTTCTTTATCTCGCGGCAGGATCAAAATTCTTCCCTTTTGTTCCACCAAGTAGAGACGCGGATCCCCCGAAGGCGGACTCACGGCGGTGATGGGGCGGTCAAAAGTCAACTTTGGATAGGCCACTTTCAGTTCCAACGGGGGCAGGGAATCTATTCCCAAGAGGCAGATCGCACTCCGCCAAACAAGAACTGCCAGAATCAAGCCCAATGGCATCGGTCGATTCATCCGTTTCACGCTACCTCATCAGCGTTCCAGCGCAAGCAAGAATTTTTTATGTCCCAATCAATATTCCCCCCGGCTGGAACGGTCTGTCTATTTTCCCGCAACCAAACAAAAGGCTGGCATAAACTCATAAAAACGGGAATCATTCTTTCGAAACACAATCTATGATCCAAATAATGAAATCTAAATCTAAAGCGGCGCGAGCGCTTTTGCTTGCGATTCCTCTCTGTCTCGGTTGGCTTCTTATTCTGCCGGCGGCTTCTTTCGCCGAAGTCGGCGTTGGCGCCCCGCCAATTGCCGGCGCTGAACGTCTCTTTGACGGTTCTCGAGAAATGCTGGACCGTAAATGGACTTATTGGAAGGGTCCGGGCTTTGCCTCCAGCTTGCCCATCAAATGGAAAATCGTCGACGATCCCGTGGATTCTGGGACCGTTTTGATGACCGACGATCCCGCCGCCGCTGGCGGCAAATACGGCGCCGCCGACATCGTCACCAAAAAGAAGTACCGCGACTTTCGACTGCACGTCGAATTCCTCGTCCCCAAAGCCGGAGGCAACAGCGGAGTCTACCTCCAAAACCGCTATGAAATTCAGGTGCTTGACGGCGACAAAACGAAACACGGGATGGGCGCCATCATCAACGAATCCGAATCCCCTTACCACGCTTACAACGGACTTGGAAAATGGAACGCTTACGACGTCGTCTTCCGGGCCGCCCGTTTTCAAAACGGCAAACTTGTAGAGCCGGCTATGGTCACTATGTTCTTCAATGGAATCAAAGTGCATACCAATCACCCTATCAAAAAAGTCTGGGGAGGTCCACGCTCCGGCATCGACGGAGGCAACAAGGGCGGACGCGGCATCACCGACCGCCCCGGCGGACTCAAACTCCAATGCGAAGGCCACGACGTCCGCTACCGCAACATTTGGATTCAGGAACTCAACCTCGCCGAAGCCGACACCGATTTCGCCGAGTGAGTTAAAAACTCCTACTCCGACATGATTTCAAAACCAGCGGAATCCAATCCCTTATGAAACCTCGCCAATCATTGGCACTGACGGAGCAGGGGAGGGGGAGTTTTGGCTTTTTCTATCGAGAAGGTTTTGGCATTTTCTCGCCTGAGATGGGTTGAGCGCATGGAAATAGATCGCATTCGAAACTTCAGCATTATCGCCCATATCGACCACGGGAAGACAACCTTGTCGGATCGGTTGCTTCATTTGACTGGGACGGTCGCCGACCGGAAAATGCAGGAACAACTGCTGGATTCTATGGATCTAGAACGGGAACGGGGGATCACCATCAAGGCGCATCCGGTGACGATGTATTATCAAAGCAAGAAAGGAGAACGCTACGAGCTCAATTTGATCGACACACCCGGCCACGTGGATTTTTCTTACGAAGTCTCCCGCAGTCTCAGCGCTTGTGAAGGAGCGCTTTTGATTGTAGACGCAGCGCAAGGAGTAGAAGCCCAGACAGTGGCCAACGTACACCTTGCGATGAAGCAGAATTTGCAAATCATCCCCATCATCAACAAAATCGACTTACCGCATGCCAACGTCGCGCAAACGATCCAACAGATTGAAGATATTTTGGCAATCCCAGGGGAAGAAACAATTTGCGCCAGCGCCAAGCAGGGAATCGGCGTCGCGGAAATTCTAGAGGCCATTGTCGAGCGTGTGCCGCCGCCCGAGGGCAGCGCCGAAAGACCTCTTCAGGCGCTTTTGTTCGATTCCTACTACGACGCTTACAAAGGGGTTGTGACGCACGTCCGAGTCGTCAACGGCGAGTTGCACTCCGGAGTTTGGGCAAAGATGCTGCACTCCGGAAAGAACATCGAGATCAAGGAAGTTGGCAGCTTCAACCCGAAGCCCTACGCTCGCGAAAGATTAACGGCCGGAGAGACGGGTTATATCACCGCCAACATCAAGACGCCTCTCGACGTTAAGATTGGAGATACCTTGACGGACGCCCGCAATCCGGCTCCGGAACTTTCGGGTTTTCAAGAAATTCATCCGATGGTATTCAGCGGAATATATCCCATCAACAACGCCGATTACGAACGATTGAAGAGCAACTTGGCGAAACTTCAGCTTAATGACGCAGCATTTTTTTACCAAGCGGAAAGTTCGGTTGCTTTGGGTTTTGGCTTTCGATGTGGCTTCCTCGGATTGCTTCACCTAGAAATCATTCAGGAAAGGCTACGCCGGGAGTTTGAAATGGACATTATCTCGACCTATCCCAGCGTTGTCTATCACGTCGTGACCACAGAAGGAGAGAAACACGAGATCGATAATCCCGTATTTTTGCCGAGTCCGAATCATATAGAAGAAATTCAAGAGCCGATGGTCAAAGCATTCATCATATGTCCCAACGAATGCATTGGGGACATAATGAACCTAGTTTCCGAAAAACGAGGAATATTGGAACATACGGAAACACTCGACAATCGTCGCGTGATGTTAACTTGTCGGGTGCCGCTCAACGAGATTCTGATTGACTTTCACGACCGCATTAAAAGCCTGACACACGGCTATGGCTCTATGGATTACGAACACGCCGGCTACCAGAAATCGGATATGGTTCGGTTGGAGCTGCTCGTTAATTCGGAGCCGGTTGACGCATTTTCGTGCATCGTTCATCGGTTGAAAGCTGAAAACCGCGGCCGTTCCCTCGCAACAAAGCTGAAAGACGTCATCCCCCGGCAACAATACCAAGTCGCTATTCAAGCCGCCATCGGCGGCCGGATCGTTGCCCGAGAAACAATTCGCGCCATGCGAAAAGACGTTACGGCCAAGTGCTACGGGGGAGACATCACTCGAAAACGGAAGTTGTTGGAAAAACAGAAAGAAGGCAAAAAGCGGATGAAATCCATTGGTTCAGTGAACATTCCGCAAGAAGCCTTTGTCCAAGTATTGAAATCATGATTCGTTTCTGTATCCGCTGGTTAAAGTCCCAGAAAATTCGTGCGGCCGTGCAAATGCGGCATCAAGTTCGCAAGCATCTGAACGCGCAACGCGATATTCTTTCCGCTGAAGAAGCCGTTCAAAAGTTGGAAGAATCGATTCGGAGAAGCACCAAGGCAATCCGTCACGGCGCAATTCCCGGGGAAATTCAGATCGCTTTGAAAGATTTGGAGACAACCGCTAACCAATGGTTGCGGCCTTATCCGAGCCCCGGCCTGCGCGACAACGTAGAAGTGTGTCTTGTAGTGGCAGTCGCGCTGATGGGATTCCGCGCCTTTTTCTTTCAACCAATGGCCATCCCAACCGGCTCCGCGCAACCCACGTTCTACGGCATTGTGGGAGAAAACCTCCGAGACAACCCTGAGTCCGCAATTCCTTCGGGATTCAAGAAATGGTATCGCTCTTGGATTAAGGGAGAAAGCTACTACCACGTCGTCGCAAAAAACGATGGCGTTTTTAAAATCATCGATTCCGAACCCGACCCGGTTTTTCCCTTCGTGTCTAGGCAACGATTCAAAGTCGGCAACCAAAAATATACCGTTTGGTTTCCTCCAAAGCACGTTTCGCACGAAGCCAACCTTTGGCACTATGCCGGACTTCGCCCCCATTTTCCGCTGTCTCGCAAACGTTTCACAAAAGGCGAGACGATAATCAAAATTAAGGTTACGAGTGGGGATCGTCTGTTTGTCAACCGTTTGATCTACAACTTTCGGCGACCGCGCCGAGGAGAAACAATTGTCTTCAAATCCACCGGGCTTGAAGGACAAGGACTGACTGCAAACACCCACTATATCAAACGCTTGGTAGCTTTAGACGGCGAGACCGTTTCCATTGGCGATGATCGGCGGATACGCATTAACGGGCAATCTTTGGATGCCTCGGATTCTGGTTTTGAATTTGTCTACAGCTTCAACCCCGATGATCCGCCGCAAAAAGACGCGTATTCCGGACACGTGAACGGCACGGTGGAAAAACGCTGGCGGAATTGGGATAGAAGTCGGCATTCTCGCGGTTCCTATAGTTGGAAGGAAATGCTGGAGCATTTTGAAATGGAAGGGCCACATGAATGCTCTCGATTCGACGGCAAGTCCCTCACGGCGAACTTAGCGCCGAAGTTCCGGAACGCAGACGAAAAATTCCAAGTTCGAGAAAATCATTATCTCACATTCGGCGACAATACGCTAAACAGCAGAGACAGCCGTTATTGGGGCGACATTCCGCGGGAAAAAGTAATTGGCAGGTCGGGCTTTGTATTTTGGCCGATTTCGGAACGTTTTGGCTGGCACGCCCGATAGCACCGAAAGTTCACTACTGGCTAACTTTCTTTTAGGAAAACCCTCTGAAGTTTTCGCACAATGTTTGTTATATTTAATTCTTTAACTCAATTTCAAATGGAAAATTGGATGTCAATTGCTTTACCGAGTTTGGTCGGTTTGAAAAACAATCATATCGCGGATGATTGCCGTCAGGTTGCGAGTGGGACGAAACCCGATACATCGGTGAATCTTGTCCAACGAAGGCACCCGATGTTGCATATCCTCAAATCCTTGCCCGTAGACTTCTTCATACGGCACATGTCGAATCTTCGAAGTCGAACCGGTCAATTGAATAATTCTCTCCGCTAATTCATTAATGCTCACCTGCTCTGCCGAGCCTACGTTAAATACTTCTCCTGCGCACTCCGGCTTGTCGAGAAGCGCCACAAGTGCCGTCACAGCGTCTTGGACATGGCAAAAACAACGAGTCTGAGTGCCGTCTCCGTAAACACTGAGATTTTCTCCGTCGAGCGCTTGACGAATCAGCCTCGGAACCACCATCCCATACCGTCCGATTTGCTTAGGGCCTACAGTGTTGAACAGTCGAACCAATACCACCGGGAGATTGCTTTGTCTCCAATAGGCCAACGCCAAGAATTCGTTCAATGACTTGGCAGCGGCGTAAGCCCATCGGTGATGCTCCGGAGAGCTGATAATGCTGTCGGCATTTTCCGAAAAAGGCAGCGCCTCTGACTTGCCGTATACTTCCGAGCTTGAAGTCAATAAAACTGGCGTTCGACAATGAGCGCATGCGCTCAACACATTCGACGCCCCTTCCACCATGGTTTCGATAGTTTCCACCGGTTTTTCGACGATCATCTTGACGCCTACAGCCGAAGCCAAATGATAAACTCGATCCACTTCCTGCACGCATTCGGCGACGAGCAAGCGGTCGCTTATATTACCATAAACCAACCGAAATCGTTCGTTCCCTTCCAACGATCGAATGTTCTCACGCGTTCCAGTGGAAAAATCGTCGAACACAATTACAGAGTCGCCTTGTCCAAGAATCCGCTCAGCCAGGTGCGACCCGATGAACCCTGCTCCGCCAGTAATTAAATAACGCATGGCATTCTGGCTTGAACCTCTCCGTCTTTATACCGCCGTTGGTCGGAAACAGGTTTGTCGGCTTATTGAGACGCATCTGGAAACACGACTTTTTCGCTTGTCGAGGTAAACAAACCGTCTTCCCGGAGCTGGGCAATGATTGTTGTTTCCCGTCCGCGCAATTTGTTTTCAATGACCCACTCAATTCGTGATTTCCAATCGTCGACAGTATAAGGATAAGGACGCGCCGCGTCGCCCCATCGAGCCGACTGCGCTCGGATTGCCTTGTCGATTTGTTCCGCCCGAGCGCGAAATCGCGCAACACAACGATCTGTGGTCAAAGCGCCCTCCTCCCCCGTCAAATGTTTGCGGGCAAGCTCGGCAAATCGTTGGCGATAATGGGAATGGCTCATGAGGTCTTGATGCAACCATTGTGGATTGCTGAATTGAAAGTAGTTCTGATGGCGGCTGATAAAAGGGCCGGTTCGATCGTCGAGGCTGTCCGGCGTTCCCAATGTGTGTTCGGCGTCGTGGACAAAAAATCGGAACCCATGCAAGCCGTTGCGATTTCGTATAGCGAACCAATTGTTAGAGCGTTTGTTGCCTAAAAAATGGGAAAGTGGTCCGTCCGAATTGCCGGCGTAGAAGTTGACCAGCATGTAATTAATCAAATTGTCAATATCCACTAAGGCGGGCGTTCCGCTGGTCGCAGCAAGGTCTGGTGTAAGTCCGGCTAGTTTGGCGTAAACTTCATCGCTCGGATTCCTAGCCAAGGATCGGGCGCCTTCCCACAGTTCTCTCCACGCAGAAGTGTTTCCATCGGTAGCTTCCAAAGTATAGCCGCCTGAAAAATTGCTGCATTTGAGTGTATCGTAATCCTCGCGCTCGCCGCCGAAGTAAGTAGCTCCGTAAGCGGCTTCGGGACGTTCTTCGGTCATATAGATTCCCCAGTATTGTCCGTTGAGAAAGAGATGGTAGTAGCGGCTTCTCGTATAAGGCGATCCTAAGTCCCGTTGTGTATCGCGGCAGAAAACATCCCGCACGAAAGTGTTGTGCGATCCGTAAGGAGTGTCTCTCCGCCGCGCCCAGGAATAGTTTTGCGCCGTTCTCAAATCAACCTTGTCGAAGCGATCGGCGCCTTCATCGCCGAAGAGCGGATATTTGAGTTTGCCGGCGCCGTAAATCTTCCTAAAAAACAAGCGGAACCCATGTTTGAGAGAATAGGAATACCGGGTGAATCCGCCGCGAATTCTCAAACCAGCGCCCACCTGAAATCCCTCGCCGCCATTCGGGTCAATCAGCTCAACCGAAGTGTAGCGTTCCCATTCTTTGCCATGCCCGGCGGGATTGGTATAAATGCCGTAAGCGGGGTCAGTCAGATTGCCTTGGGGAGTGACTAGCGAGATGGTTGCGATTTGCCGAAAGGTTTCTTCCCACTGTTCTTTTGTGAATGCCTTTATAATTTTGGGGTCCATTCCGTAGTCCATTCGCTTCCTGTTGACTGGACGATCCGGCCAGCCGGCGGTGACTGCTTCCGCTCGGCTTTGGCGCAGAATGTCGTCTAGGAAGAGATAGGTTTGGGTAACCGGAATCGACGGCAACCGTCCCGACGAATGAGACACTGCAGTAATGCGGCTCGTTCGATCAATCGCTATTGGTTTCTCATATTGTTGGCCGTTCGGTCCGCCATGCTCTTCTGTGGGTAGCGGAATGGAACCATTGACGGTAAACCAAATGACTTCCTCCGGATTGTTTTTATGGAACGACAACAAAAACGGTTTTTGGCAGTATCCGTGCGGGCGGCTAAACTTCGGTTTTGCGGATCGATTCGCCCTGTTTTCGTAGTTGGGCGTTGGAGGCAGAGGCGGCGCATGAGTCGTCGACTTTGGTCCGTGCCAGCCTCTAAATTCTTCGTGGCGTTGCTGAAAATAAAACCCTACGGCGACAAACACCGCAATCCCGCCAATGAACAGCAAGGCTAAAACAGCCAGAATTTTCGCAAATAACTTCATTGATTATTTCCTCGACAATTTAAACAATTTAGAATCAGCACCGCAACAGCGCTCAAAATTTGCTTTTAGCCCTTTCGACGAATCTAAAACCCCAAAGCCATAAATTTCGGCTGATTTCTCCCATGTTCTAAACTTTTACAAATTATTGGATAAGTTGAGCGTGACGAAAACAGGTGATCAGGTGGTCGTTAATCATCCCGACGGCTTGCATGTGGGCGTAGCAGATAGTCGAGCCGATAAACTTGAATCCTCGCTGCCGCAAGTCCCGGCTTAGATCGTCGGATTCTGGGCTGACGGAGGGATAGTCGTTCCGAGATTTGAGAGTGTTGACGATTGGCTTGCCTCCGACAAAACGCCAGATGTAACGGTCGAAGGAGTCAAACTCGGTTTGAACTTCAAGAAACTTTTGCGCGTTGTTGATAGCGGCCAGAATCTTGGCCCGATTACGAATGATGCCGGCATTTTGTAGCAAACGTTCCACTGTTTCCTCGCCAAATCGAGCCACTTGCTGAGGGTCAAATCCGGCAAAGGCTTGGCGGTAGCTGTTGCGTTTTCGCAACACGGTGTACCAACTGAGGCCGGCTTGCGCTGATTCGAGTGTCAGAAACTCGAATTGTTTTTTGTCGTCGTGCACTGGAACACCCCACTCCAAGTCGTGGTAGGCGACATAATCGGGTTTGCTTAAATCCACCCACGGACAGCGTTTCGGCTCTGATTTCTTTTGGGGCATTGTCCGGTGACGTTGCAGCTAGGCGAACAGCGCCCGGACCGGCTTGCCTTTGTGGGCGACGGTGAATGGGCGGCCGGAGTCGGACATTACGACTTTGTCTTGGGGTAGACCGAGGGCGTCGGCGATGGTGGCGTTGAAATCGGGGATGGTCACAGCGTCGTCGGTAACTTCGGCACCCGTCGCATCGGTGGCGCCGTGAACGTATCCTCCTTTGACTCCACCGCCGGCCATGAGGCAGCTAAAGGCTTTTGGATAATGATCGCGTCCAACGTTTTGATTGATTTTCGGCGTTCTCCCAAACTCTGTGGCCAGCACGACCAAGGTGTCGTTCAACAGCCCGCGTTGCTCCAAGTCGGCCAGCAAAGCGCCCAAGGCTTGGTCTAACTCAGAGGCTCGTTCCCGGACGCGCTCGAAATTGTTTTGATGCGTGTCCCACCCGCCCGAAGCGACTTCGACGAACCGCACGTCTTTCTCGACAAGGCGCCGCGCCAGCAGGCAGCCCTGCCCAAAAGAGTTGTCTCCGTAAGTAGATTGAACGGCGGCAGTTTCTCGATTGAGGTCGAATGCCTCCAGATCGCGGCTGTTCATCAAGGCGGCTGCGTCGCGATACGCTTCGGTGTAGGCCCGAACTTTTCGCTGGTCGTAACGCGCTTTGAACTTGGCGTCGAGTTGATCAACCAGGCGAAGGCGCCGTTGCATTTTGTCCCTGTTGGTACCTTGGGGCAAACGGCTGTTTTGAAGACCGGCCGAAGGATCGCCAATGGGCAAAGGCGAGAACCGGGCTTCCAAAAAGCCGGCGCCGGGATGGCGGCTGTCTCCGCCGATGGCCACGTAGCCGGGAAGCTTTTGGTTCAACTTGCCGGCGAGTCGGAGCGTCCAAGCACCCGTGGATGGATGGCGGATGGTTCCCCGCTGAGTGTAGCCGGTCCGCATGAAGTAACGACCTCGCTCGTGCGCTCCTTGATTTGAGGTCAGCGAGCGGATTAAGGCGATTTTGTGCATTTGCCGGGCGATTTGCGCCATGTGTTCGCTCACTTGAATTCCCGGAACGGAGGTGTCAATGGCTTTCACCGGGCCGCGCACTTCGGCGTTCGTTTTCGGGTCCAGAGTGTCCAAATGGCTCATGCCGCCCGTCATATACAAATAAATCACGCATTTGGCGGAGGCTGTTCGCGATGGAGTGAAGGAGGTTTCGGAAGCAAGGGCGCGCAAAGCTGGCAGCCCCAATCCGACTCCGAGAAAAGACTTGGCCAGATACGCGGCGAAGTCGCGACGGGAGAATTCATCTAGTTGATTGATTAGCTTTTTCATGGATCAAAATTCCGTTTATTGGATAAAGGCGAATTGTCGTGTATTCAACAGCACCCAAGCAAGGTCTTTGGCGGCCGTGCGGGGATTTTTCTTGAGTTCCGGCAGCAATAATGTCCGCTCTTCTGGGCTGGGGTGGCGAGTCAGGATTGTCAAATAAATTGCATCCAGTAATTCGTCGGCGCCCCGCATTGAGTCCGCGGTTGTCCGGAAAAGGGAGTTGGGCTTCCACAGATGAAAGTGAATCGGGCCGTTGAGAAGCGTCAAAATCTGGGGAACGTTGGCCTCGTCGTTGGCATTTTCGATGGTTTCACGATCGGACTGGCCGAATTGCCGGAGGAAATGCCGCGCCGGCGCCGGCGAAGGAAGTTCGGAAGCACGCACCAACTCAGCAGGGATTCCTCTCCAACGAAGATCGTCATGGTCAGAGCTGCGAGATCGTTCTTGCTTGCGTCGCTGCGATGTTGCGTTTTTCCCTGCTAGACGCGTCTTTTTGTTGAGGGCCGCTTGTTCCTGTTGCAAACGGCGCAATGTTTCCGAATCTTGATTTCGTTTGGCGACGTTGATCTGTTGTTGGAGTGTTCTCCGTTTTTGGAGTTGTTGGTTCCGAAGGCGGTTTGCCTGCGTCTGTTTTGCCGCCAGCGCCAGTATTTCTTCAGCGCTTATGTCGACTAATTGTTCTGCTTGATTGTAATAGCGTTGGTTTTGGTTGGAACGTCCCCGACGTTCGTCAACATCTCGAACAATCAGCCCGATTGTGGAATCCCAAAGCTGTTCGGCAGACATCCGTTTCAACAGCGGACCGGGATAGTAATAGGGGCTACCTTTTTTCCATTCTTCCGTGGAGACGTTCCGTTGCCAGGTTTGCGTATTGTAGAGCACTCGGAGGTAGTCTCGCAGGTTGAATTGGAGATGGATCATCATTTCCGTCAGGTAGTCCACCAACTTCGGGTGAGACGCCGCATAACCATCGGCCAAATCATCCACTGGTTCAATCAAGCCTACACCCATAACTCGTTTCCAGAGACGATTGGCGATCACCGTCGCAAAGCGGGGATTTTCCGCCGAGGTTAGCCAGGCGGCGTAGCCATCGCGGTGGCTTTCTCCTCGCTCCAGTTGGATATTGTTTCCGAAAAGGACGCTCGGTTTTACAACGGACTTGGGCTTGGCGTCGTCGTATTGGTAGTCGTCCGGCAGTTTGAGCTTTGCATTCGTTTCGTTGACGCGGTAGCGGAGCGGTCGAATCATCCGGCGGGCCATTTGTTGCACTTCGGGATCGATGTCTTCGCCGTCGGACAAGCGGCGATTGATCTTTCGATATTCTTTCAGCATTTCTCTGTCCGTCGTTTTGACGCCGAAGATGTAGGCCGCTTGCCGATAGTAATCCAACTGGGTGAATTCGTCGTAGGGGTGATCATGGCATTGAGCGCAAACCAATTGCGTTCCCAAGAATACTTGAAAGGTGTTGGCCATATGGTCTAGCGGCATCCCGGCGTCTCGAAGGTAATAACCGGCCGCTCCGTTTTCCCAGATGTATCCTTTGGATTGAATCAACTCGCGCACCATCCGATCGTAGGGTTTGTTCTCCCGCAACGAATTCTCGATCCAGTCCAGATAAGGTTGGCCGGGGGCATTTCGCAGTCGGGATTGCGCTCGCAACAAATCTGCCCAGTAGTGAAACTCTCGGCTCACGTAGCCATCAGAATCCAAAAGCCGATCAATGAGATCACGACGTTTGCGCGGCGCGAAGGATTGGAAAAACGAACGGACTTCTTCGAGATTGGGAATCCGTCCCACAATTTCGAGATAGGCCCGGCGCAGAAACACAGCGTCTTCGGCCGGTGAATTCGCCTGCATGCCTTGCTCTTTCAAGCCCGCCTGAACGAGCTCGTCAATTCGCTGGACGTGCGAATTTAGCGTCGAGTCCGTCAGAAACCCGGCGGAGCGAGCAATGGCGCTTGCCGGGTTTTGTTCCGGCGCAGATTCCTCCGCCATCAGAGGGATTGCGGCCAGAAACAAAACAAGAAGGCGGGTTTTGCGTTGGAGTTTGCGTTTGTCTGTCATGCTGCTAGGAAGATTCATTACAAAGCCTTTCGCGTCCTTTTTCATTTGCTTTTCCTCACCATTCACGAGTTGCCGTCGGATAATCCATTTTCCTAAAGGCAAATCTGCCCATCTGTTCCGCGGACGCAAGGATTTAATTGCGCTCTCTGCGGGCCGTCAAGAATAAATTCCGCTTGTTTTCCATAAACGTTGGACATCTTCCCGTAGCGAACGGAAATTCCTTTCCTCGCAACAGTGGACGAAACACTCCGTCACCGATTTGAGCTGTTCCCAGTTTTTCCGAACGCGTTTGGACTCGGCGTTGGTAATGAAGTTGTCGATGGCGACGCAAGCCACTACCGACAGAAGGTCCGCAAATTCCTGAACGGATGCGATTAGTTGTCAGAATCAAGTATTCGGGATGTGGATACGCGGTGTTCGGATTGAGGATGAAAAAGCCGCCCGCTTCCTCGCTAATCCATTGAACGATGCGTTTGTCCCGCGTGCTTTCGAGCAAGGCTTCCACACGATCTAAAGGATTTGGGGCGCCGCTCCCCCCATTCCTTCGGACGGCTCGACCCACTTTTAAATCATGGACAGCGACAAGCGCAAATCTTCGGCAATCTGCCTGGGATTCCCATCCTTGGACACTTCGCACAACAAATCGTGAGAACGCATCCGTCAAAAGTGCTACAACCGCTGTCCGCTGGCAAGAATCTTGTTCGCAGACAGCATGCGCAAAAACAAAAAATAACTCTTGCTTGTTTTTAAATCTTCCTTTACTCTTGCTTTGTTCCGTTAGCCAAAAAGTAAAAATTTATGAAGACTCAACCGCTATTTACGAAACCCGAACGAACGTCGCCGGCAATCTTGAAGAGCGTCGGAAAAACACTGCCGTCGTTAGCGGCTTTTGTCGCGCTTTCTCTTTCATCGACCGGCTATGCGCAAACTCCCCCCCCCCCCCTCCGCAGTGATTTTTGAGGATGACTTCGAGTCCAACGAAATCGACAAAACCAAATACCAAGCGGCCAATCCGTTTTTTGAGGGCGGTCAAGGCGACATTCACGCGGAAGCCGGTGACGGAGTGATGCGCTTTGTCGGCACCACTACGCGACAATGGTGGTCCGGATGCACTTTGCGCATTGTACCGACCTTCGCCCCATCAGAATCGCAAAAGATCAGCCTTTCCATCGACCGGGTGGAGGAAGCGGGACAAGGAACCGCTTCCCGCAGTGCCTTGTGGATTTTCAACGAAGATGAAACCAAATACATCCTCTTTGCCGACGTGCGCGGCGAAGGAGGCTGGCGCTATAATCGAAAAATCGGCGAAGCCGGCGACGTGCCTACCGGCGGCGGCACCAATATCGGCGCTTTTAACGGCGCGGATTTCGACGATGGCGGCCTGCACCGAATGAGCATGACGGCCGACGGTTCCACGGTAAAACTGCTTCTGGACGGGATAGAAGGCGCCGAAGTGGCCTTTCCCTTCTCCCCCGTCGTTTTCCACTTCGGCTCCTATGCTCGCGCCAACAACGACACCGCCGACACAACTTGGGACAATCTAGTCATAGAAAGCGAAGGGAGCGCCTCCTTTTATTCAGACACCGGAATTAGCGTTCAAGAAAACGCCGTCAGCTCCCCGATTACGGTGCGCATTCCGCAAGGATTAAACTCGTCGCAGGCGATCTCCATAACCATCGTCAGCGCGGATCCGAGCATTGCCGTGCCAGAAGGAGGCGCCAATGGCAGACTCGAACTCACTTTCCCCGCCGGAGGCGAGAACATGGTTGCCTTCAGAGTGTCCGGCAACAGTCCCGGCGGCACGCAATTCCGAATCGAAAGTAACGACGTCAACTCTGGAAATACATTGGAAGTGGTCGTGATTTCCGGCCCCGATGTGTTGCTGGAGGAAAATTTTGCAGGCAACTCCATCAATAATTCCAAGTGGCAAATCAGCAAACAAGGTTTTGGCAATGGCGAGGGCGAATTCACCGTGGAGCAAACCGAAGGCCGGCTGAAGATCGATGGCGTTCCATTCACGCCGTGGGCGGGCGCTTCTCTGAAGACGACCGACGGCTACTTGGCCACCGAAGACCTCAACCTTGTTTTCGAAGGATACCGCACTTCTATCGATCCTTTTGGCGGCAGCGCAAGAGCCGGCGTTTTCATCACCAATGACGACCGCTCCCGCTACGTGTTTTTCTCACAGCTGATTGAAAATGGAGATGCCACAAGTTGGCGGGTGAATGCGAATCCCGGCTCTGCAACCGGCGGCGGGACAATCATTAGCGCTTTTTCGGAAAGGACGGAATGGGATATAGTATACAGAATGAAGCTGGTAGCTGACGGCAGCAACGTTGAGGTTTTTCTTGACGGCGTCTCCGGCGGCAAATTTCCGTTTTTGATCAGCACAGGCATCCACTTCGAGATAGGCGCCTATGCGCAGGATGCCGACGGAGTCACTGGCTGGTTTGACAACGTGAAAATCGAAAACGCGCTCCCTTGCATTACAACCGACACTCCCAACCTGCTTCTTACTTTGGCGCAAACGCAGGAGCTGACGGTGACCGTCCTTCGCCTGTCCAATGATTCGGCGGATGTTTCTGTAACGGTCACAAGCAGCAACGCCAACGTCGCCGTCCCTGTTGGATCGGCCGACGGAGCGCTTACGCTCCATTTCGCCGTCGGCGCTTCAAATTCCCAGACCGTTCGCATTCATCCTACCGGTCTCGGCACCGCCTCTTTGATGTTAAGCAACGACGCAAACATATGCGTCGACGATCCGATCCGCGTCGAAGTCGTTTCCGTGCCGGAAGTGCTTCTCAGCGACGATTTTTCGGGAACTTCGTTTGACTCCGCAAAGTGGCGTGAAGACAGTTTTTCGTTCAATGACAGCGGCGGCGCCAAGCCGGCTCCGGACTCGACGATTTCCATAAAAGACGGCCAACTGCTTATCCACGTAGAAGTCGAAACTCCGGCTTGGCCGGGATTGGCGCTCTTTACCAAACAAACCTTTTCGGCCTCCGCCGCCGAGCCTCTGACTTTTGAAATAGACCGCAAAATGGTGGACTTCGTTTTGGCGGCGGGTGTGAGTTCGGAAAGCCGAACGGGCATTTGGGTGCGAAGCGAAGACAACTACGTCTTTTTCGTGGATCATACCACGCACGACGCCCGCAATTTCGGCTGGCGCTACAACCGCGTTCCCGGCAACGACGACAACGAGAGAACCGGCAACGGCGTCAACATCCTCGCCTTTGACGGAGGATCCTACGACAACCACATGAATCACCGCATGAAGATGGTGCTGAATGGCTCCACCGTGAAACTATTTCTGGACGATGTGTTTGGCTCGGAAGTGGACTTTCCATTTTCAGAAAACTTGTCTTTCGGATTCGGTTCCTATGCGGACGACGTCGGCCCGGCAGACGCAGACGGAGTTGTGCGCGGCAATCAAACCAAGGGATTCTTTGACAACGCGCTGATTACCGGCGGCTCCACGCCATTCACGCCAATGCCTCCTCCCAGCACAGCAGCGATTACCGGTTTCTCCGTTCAAGACGGAAACTTGATGATCGAATGGAGCGGTGCTTCCCTGTTAGAGTCCAACGCTATCGACGGAGAATACACACCGATTGCCGACGCCACACCACCCAGCACCGCCGTGCCTATCACCGCCGGCAACAAATTCATCATTGCTAGATAAACGCCGAGCAAACAAATCAAACCATCACTAAACCGTTTAGCGGTTGCGGAAAGCCGGCGAGAGCGATGAACCAATCGCTCTCGCCAATTTTCTGAGGCATCACCAACGCCATACCATCCCCTCTCCCCTGCACTGCAAAAACAAAATCAAAAGGCAGATTTGTCCTTTGAAAACCGCCAAACTCTGCAAAAAAATCAAGGAATCCTCTCTCCCCGCAAAAAAAAAGCTTGCACTCAAGGTGGATTTTCGATTTTCTCGCTCTTAAGCCACACTCGGTAGGGAAGATTTGTCATCGGGTCTCCCTGCTGAAATATCACAGTTTGAATATGTAAATGCATCGAGAGAGTCGAATATTCTCTTTCTTGTTGGCTTCGGCGAACAGGCAGAAAAGTGGTGTTTCTTTCCTGCTTTTTTGGTGCCAAACAACCTGAATTGCGGAAATAACGACACGAATCAGTAAAGAAGGTCAGTATCTATGAATCCATTAAACAGCAAAAATCGGCTTGACAAATCCAATGGAATCGCCGAGATTGAAACCAGCAACGCCATGAATACAAAGAAGACACCTTGGTTCTTGCGCCTGCCAGGAGACATCCTGCGGAAGATCGGCCTCGCTGTCCTTGCGGTCGGCGCCCTCATCTTGCTTATCTTGCTTAACGACGTGAGCGCGGCAGAGGCTAAAAAGGGAAACATTCTTACAAAAAACGGGATGGAACAAAGCTGGTTTGTGAACCCCCGATGGACGGCAAAATAAACGCCACTCCCACAATTAAAGAGTCTCGGTCATACCAGAGAATGTCGACCGTCAACAGATACACAGACCGCTCATTGCTCCAGCGCCATGACACGCCCTATAATTACGGCGACCAAGGCTACGCATGGACGGAGTACTTCAAAATCCATTGGGATGAGATCGTCGAAAATCCAGACCACTATCCCGACGACCCTTGCTCCAGTAAATACATTACGAACCCTGATAACCTTGACAACGAAAGACTCCACGAGCATGGCAACGACTATAAACAAGCTTGGATAATGCAAAGAATGCACTATGGTGCCAAACAAGGGAAGAAAACAGACTGCGAAGGAATCGAACAAATTGTTTGGTCAAAAACGGGAGAATGGATTTTCTACGGCGAAAGCGAAATAGTCAAAAGCGTTCACTGGTTGCATAGCGAAATTGGAGACGACCCCGATCTGCGACTACTGGAAGCATCAGGTTCCGTTATTAAACAATACGTCGCGAACGTGCGGTGGAGACTTAATCATTTAACTTACAACGGACAGGAATTCGAAGTCGTAAAAAAAGACGAGGATTGGAATACATGGGATCACAAATTCAGCGCATGGAAACCCCAGCGAACGCAGATCGAAATAGTTACAAAGAACACGGAAGTATATGACGGGCCGAACGTTGAAGGCAGAAGCTCGGTATTTTGGAATAAAAAACATGACGTCTTCTTAGAAACCACCGTTGTCAACATCGTCCTTAGCGCGTTTTTATGGGAGCGAAAGCAAATAGTTACCTTACCATCATATTATGAATAACAACCATTCCATCTCGACAAGCGGCAAGCGCAAAATGATTGCGCTGGGAGTCGTCCTACTCATTGGCGTCTTTCTTGTGGTTTTCCTCAAAGGAAAGCGGCCGGAAGCAACGCCCACGGCCAAGGCGCAACCTTCAGTCCAAGAGACTGCGCCGCTGGTCGAATTCGATGCGGCGGCGCATTTTCGGGAAATGCACAACCGCGCCCTCTCGCCCGAAGCCCGCGAAGACAACCGCAGGAAACTCTGGGAGAAAAACTTCCCTTGGAAGCCCACCTACGATCCCGCCGTCAAAGCCACGGCGGCCATGATTTCTGCAGAGCGCGACAACCAAACTGTCTGGAATCACTACTATTTGAAGGCGTTTTTTGAAAGCGATCTGAGGTTTTCCCCGCAGTTCGAGCAACTCTATCGCATCATGGAAAAATACGACCGAACCGACAACCCCATCGCCTTGGCATGGCTGTTTGAAAATCTGCGGTCTCATCATCAACTCCTGCAAGGAAACCCGGAGGATTACATCATAGGTTCGGACGGCACCCCTTGGATAAGGCGGGCAACGGGCAAACCGTGGACTAGGGGAGAACTTGCGGCCGACTTCAAAGAATGCCTTTATGCCGAAATAGACGGCAACGTCCAATGGCCGCATAAGGAGAAGATGCCCGAAGAACTCGTCGAGTCCATAATAGAAGAGGTGGCGCAGGTTCCCGGCATGGCCGAAATAAAAGGCTCTCTCGTTGAAGCGGCTGATGCGCACAGCCTCGATGACTGGGATATCGAGGAAGGCGATTCGTTGTTGGTGCCGTTTGTGGGCTATCAAGCCAGCTATGACGAATGGAACGACGAGCGGAATCGAAACGTAGCCATTGGACTGGCAAAACTAAGAGCGCAGAGTCGTCCGGCAGGAATCTTGGCGGACGGCGCATTGGTGAACGCCAACGGCCAAGCCATCGTTGTCGACAAAGTCACTTTTGAAAACATTGTGAATTCCAATCCTGACGGTCTAGACCTGCGACACGGCGCCGACGGCAGGATAATGCTTTCTTCCGCAGCGATGGCCTCCTTGGACGAGCGATTGAGAAACAAAACCCCGCCGCAGAATGCTAATCCACCGGCTCAAACCGAAGAAGAATGGAAGATGCAGGAGGCTATAAGGGAGGAGATTATAATTTTTGAACACGAAAGCACCATTGAGTTTAGGCAACAATAGCCTTCTCCTTCGCAATTCCCATTTTTCTTTTTTCCAAACTGTCGGGTTCACCCGGCGGTTTTTTTGCTGAATATATAAACATGGATGGATGCGTTGCAATAGCAAATCGAGCTACTTGTTGCAAAACTGCCTTTCCCTTTGCTTGGAACTGGGCGATGCTTTCAGGAAAGCAAGGAATGAGTCATTCCGCAATCCAACAAAGCAAAAAGCGCCGGCGCCAACTGAGAATTTGGAAGTTCCACCGTGAAGGAAAATACATTAATGAAAGCGACAATTTTTGCCTCAATAAGTTTTCTCTGGATATTTCTTTTCGTTGCGCCGCTGTTTGCGGCCAAGCCGTTGAACTGGAAGAAAGGCGAGAAGCATCGACGGGCGCAGTTGACGGTGGAAACGGGAGAAGCGGACGGATTTGCGGAAATGTCCGCGGCGGTGACTGGCGTTCGCTTTCTCAATCGCCTCCGGGACGCTGTTTCCCTGACCAACCAGATTTATCTGAACGGTTCGGGCGTTGCCGCCGCTGATGTGGATGGCGACGATCTTTGCGATCTCTACTTTTGCGGTTTAGAAAGCGCCAACGCTCTGTACCGGAATCTGGGAGGTTGGCGATTTGAAGAGGTCACGGCTTCTTCCGGAACGGACTGCGCCGACCAAGCTTCTACTGGCGCGGCGTTTGCGGATATTGATGGCGATGGCGATTCCGATCTTTTCGTCAACGGAATTCGCCGAGGAACGCGCCTTTTTCTCAACGACGGACACGGCGTTTTCCAAGAACAAACCGAAACTTGGGGATTGTCCAACTCTCAGGGCAGCACTTCAATGAGCCTTGGAGATATTGATGGCGATGGTTGGCTCGACCTTTACGTGGTCAACTATCGCAACTCCACGATGCGAGACGAGCCGGATGCGCAGTTCGACATTCGAATCAACAAAGGCGTTTATGAACTCGTCGCTTACAACGGCCGTCCGGCCTCGTCTTCCGATTTGATCGGCAGATTTTCCTTTGACCGAGAAAACGGGGTTTTGGAGAACGGCCAGGCGGATCAGCTCTTCCGAAACGACGGCAACGGACGGTTGACGCCGATTCCTTGGAGCGGAGGCATTTTCCTAAATGAAAAAGGACATCCCGCTCCCCCACCCTACGATTGGGGATTGTCCGCCGTTTTGCGAGATCTCAATGGTGATTCTTGGCCGGATTTATACGTGTGCAACGACTTCCAGTCTCCCGACCGCATTTGGATTAACGATGGCAAGGGACACTTCCGCCCTCTTTCGGAGGAGGCAATTCAACAGACGAGTTTGTTTTCGATGGGAGTGGACGTAGCGGACGTCAATCGCGACGGCGCAGACGACATCTTCGTGGCGGACATGCTGAGCCGCCGGCACGTCCTTCGGCAAGTGCAGGTGATGGAAGGGACGGCCTTTGCCCAATTCCGCGATTCCCAGGGCCGTCGCCCTCAATCTCCGCGAAATACGCTTTTGCTGAACCGCGGCAACGGACACTACGCCGAGATTGCCCGCTTGAGCGGCTTAGATGCTTCGGATTGGTCTTGGTGTCCGGCCTTCATCGACGTGGATCTGGACGGATACGAAGACCTGATCATTACTACCGGCCATTGGCGCGACGCGCAGAATGCCGACGTTTCCCGCGAGATTGACGAAGCCATCCGTCAACGTTCGCTTTCAGGAATCGCCCGGCTCCAACTCCGCCAGCGTTTCCCTCGCTTGAACACGCCGAACGTCGCCTTCCACAACCGAGGTGATTTAACTTTTGCCCATGCCGGTGCCGATTGGGGATTTGACTCCACTCGAATTAGCCACGGTATGACACTGGCCGACTTGGACAACGATGGCGATCTCGACTTGGCAGTCAACTGCCTAAACGACGCGCCCTTGCTTCTCCGCAATCGCTCTCCCAAACCGCGCATCCGAGTGCGGCTCAAAGGAAGGCTTCCCAACACGCAAGGAATCGGTGCCAAAGTCACCGTCGGCTCCGGCCAACATCCAAAGCAGACGCAGGAATTCGTCATCGGCGGTCGCTACCTTTCCAGCGATGAGCCAAGCCGGGTCTTCGCTGCCGATTTGCGCGCCGAGGCGACAATTCGCGTTCGTTGGCGAAGCGGGCGGGAAACAACGGTTGAAAACGTTCGCGCCAATCACCTTTACGAAATCATCGAACCAGCCAATCCTTCCCTTTCCCTCTTTGTGCCTCCACAAAATTCCTCAACGACTATGTTTCGAGACACAACGGCCGACCTCGATCATCAACACGCCGACTCTTCTTACAACGACTACCTCATGCAAAACTTCTTGCCGCGAAAACTGAGCGAGGCAGGACCGGGAATCACTTGGTTTGACTTCAACGGAGACGGTTGGGAAGACCTCATCATCGGCACCGGAAGAAAAAGCAAACTCGGTGTCTTCCGCAACAACGGACAAGGGAAGTTCATCCGCCAACGCGCCCAAGCCTTTGACTCTGCCCTCCTCCGCGACCACGGCGCAATTTTGGGATGGAAACCAAATGACCAAGACACCTTGCTACTCATCGTGGAAACAAACTACGAAGACGCCCGCCCGAATGCTCCCGCTTTGAGACAGATTTCAGTCATCAATGGAACCGATCGCCGGGATTTATTACATTCTGACGACAGCTGCGGCCCTTTGGCCATGGCCGACGTGGACAACGACGGCGATCTCGATCTCTTCATCGGCGGCAGCCGCAAAGCCGGACGCTATCCCGATCCGCCCTCTTCTTATCTGCTTCGCAACCAAGCCGGGCGCCTAGTCCCAGACGCTGAGTCTTCGCAAGTCTTCTCCCAGTTTGGAATGGTTCAAAGCGCCATTTTCACCGACTTGAACTCAGACGTTTCGCCCGATTTGGTGTTGGCAGGCGATTGGATGCCCCTTTGCCTCTTTCGCAATCACGGCGGGAAATTCCAATCTTGGAACCCGTCAATCCGCAAAATTGCGGAGAACGGACAAAACTCTTTGCCCTTCCATTTTCACGACCTGATTGGCTGGTGGAACAGCGTCAGCGCCGGAGACTTTGACGCAGACGGCCGAATGGACATCGTCGCCGGAAACTGGGGACGCAACACCGACAACAACCACTTCCCCATCCAAAAGAATGCCGAGGGAAACAGCACGCCCTATCCCCGTCGATTGTATTTCGAAAGCCGCCGTACAATGGGAAAGCGATTGCTGGAAGCCTATTACGATCTAGAACTCGCCGACTGGGTGCCAAAACGAGACTGGATGACGCTCGGCGTCGTCTTCCCATCACTCCTCAATCGATACCGCAGTTACACGGCCTTCGGACAAGCGCGAATTGCTGAAATTTTCGCAACCGAATCCTTCCCTTCCATGCAATTCATCGAGGCATCCGCCTTTGACTCGCTGGTTTTTCTCAATCGCGGCGATTTCTTCGAAGTCCGTCCGCTTCCTATCGAAGCACAATTTGCTCCTGTCTTCGGTCTCGACACCGGAGACGTGAATAGCGACGGCCACATCGACGTCGTTCTCACCCAGAATGCTTGGGCTCTTGCCGCGACAGACGGACGCCAAGACGCCGGCAACACATTGCTTCTGCTTGGGCATGGCGACGGCAGCTTCCACGCCATTCCGCCTCAAGTCAGCGGTTTGTCCGTCTACGGACAAGGTCGAGGCCTAGCGCTTTGTGACTATGATCACGACGGTCGACTCGACTTTGCCGCCGCGCAAAACAACGGAACGACGCGGCTCTACCGCAACCAAACCAAAGGATCCGGCCTCCGCGTCCAACTCAAAGGCGCCCCGAACAATCGAGCGGCCATTGGTGCCCAAGTGCGACTCACTTTTGCCGACCATCCACCCGGCCCCATCCACGAAATCCGGCTGGGAAACGGTTACCTGTCCCAAAATCCTAGCGCCATTGTCTTGGGCAGTTCTCAAACTCCTACAGGAATTGAAATCCGTTGGCCAAACGGAATCGTCGAACAAATCGCTTTGTCGCCCGACATCCGAGTGATCTCCAAAACCATCCCCAATCACTAAGATCTTCGATTCATTAGTTCATTTAATAATATGCCGCTACTTCGGCTCTTTTTGCTTACTTCCGAAAGAGTTTTCCTGGTTTGGCAAGCATTTCTTTGCGGGGCAACCAATTCGCTAATTCTGGCAAGTAGGCAAAGCGATGGAACTTCTGGTTGTCTCTCCGCTTCCCAGGCCAAGGTCGCAGCTCTAAATAGGCCACTGATGATTTTATAGTTTCGTTAAACTGCGTCGGCACCAGAATCGCAAAAGTTAGGATTAGAAAGTGTGGCCGATGTTAACCAATGGTTTCCCATTGAGAGGATTGACCATGATGGGCATCTTCGGATAAACGCCATCTTCGCCAATGAAGCGGTTGGATACCGGCCAGTGTTGCAATCGGCGAAAGGAGCGAGTTCCCTCAGGCATGGTAAAAGTGCCTAGTGATTGCGCCCACTTTTCCATTCCCGCTGTCCAGTCTTTCTGATCCATCGTAATAAAGATGCCGGCCGCCACTCGCGGGTTGGATTGGATGATGTTGGCAAAGGCTTTGACTTGGTCAATCGACGGCGCGCCGCCTTTGACTTGCACGATCACTTCATCCTCGCCATCGGAGGTTTTGCCGTAAAGTTTTCCCTTGCCGTCAATGCCGCCGTCGCAGCGTTTGATTTTGTTGGAGAGAATGCCAATGTCGCCAAAGTTCAAACTCTCCGCCGCCCACGCCTCAAAGGATTCCCAGTCTTGCTTAGCCAGCAGTTTGGCGCCGGCGATATTGGTGGGAATGCCGTAAATGGGAACGTCGAGGCCGCACTTGTTTTTCATGCGTTTGCGAGTCACGGAGTGGACGGAAAACACGGAGATGTCGATGCCAATGAATTGACGCTTGTTATTGAACGCCGAATGCAAAGCCGTGCCGCAGCCGCAAAACGGGTCTAACACCACATCCCCTTCGTTAGAAGACGCTTGGATAATGCGGTCTAGTAATTTCAAAGGCTTTTGAGTTGGGAAACCGAGATACTCGCCTTTGATTCTGCCAACAGGAGAAATGTCCGACCACCAATCTTCGGGCATTTTGCCTTCGCTGAATTTATCCTGTATTCGTTTGAGATCGTGACCGGCCCTAAAGATTACTGACGATCCTTTCCCTTCGTTATATTGTTTGGCGAATCGTTTGACAGAGTCTTCGCTGTAAGAAATGCGAATAGCTTCGGGGTTGAACTTGGTCTCAATCGCTTGGGACTTTGGAGTTCGTCTGGTTTTGCCGTAGCAAAGAATGGTGTCGTGTTTGCGTGGAAACCATCTTTTTGTGTTGCTTGGACCCGTGTAACACCAAACAATTTCATTGCGGAAGTTTTTGGGGCCGAAGACAGAGTCCATCAGCAGGCGCAAGTAGTAGTTGGCACTAGGATCGCAGTGCAAATAAATGCTACCGGTTTCTTTGAGCAAGCCATGTAATATCCAGAGGCGATCAGCCATGTAAGTCAGATAAGCCAACATGCCGTCGTCTCTCTTTTCTAAGTAGCTGCGTAGTCCGCTAATCAATTCGCCGGCGGGATGCGCTATTGTTTTGCAGATGCGTTCGGTGCGTTCGTAGGCTGGTTGATCGTAAGTCCACATATCGGTGAACGCATCCATCGAGCCGGTGTCGCTGTCCTTAGCTCTGGCCGTGGGCGCGCCGTAGTTACGGTTGCTGTTGAATGGCGGATCGAGGTAAATCAGGTCGATGATGCCTTGCACCCCTTGTTTTTTCCAAGCGGTCATAATGTCGGCGCAATCGCCGTAGTAAGCCGCCCCAGTGTGGTAGTCTAAATTAATGGTGGTCATCTTTCAATTCTTTTGAATTTGTTTTTGATACTCTCTCCGTTCTTCAAAGGCGCCGATTGCGTTTCCAATATTAGATGTTTCGTCGAGAAGAGTTTCGCAGTCTTTGGCGCTTGCTTCTGCCACAGTCGCCAAAAACTCCTCCGATTTGTCTTCCAGCAACATCCTAATTTGTTTCATTACATTGCTTGCTGCGCTGATATTTTCGATTGTCGAAATCCATTCGCGCAGCGTTTTCATGTCGGATTCTGACAAACCAGCATCTATCAGTTTCCCTACCGCTGAGAATATCAAATTCTCCATTCCGCCTATTACAAACAACGGATCCAATTTTTCTCCATGGCCAACCTTCTCCAGACAACTTTCAAGTTTCCGATACTCGTTCAATATAAGCGAAGCCATTCGGATGATACGCATCCATTCTATCTTTTGTTCTGCATATTTCATTCTAATTTTATACTATCCACGGAAAACGCATAGGCTGGTTGATAAAGCGGTTGGCGGGATCGTCGTTAACGAACCGAAGCGCCGAGCCGTCAAAACGCAAGGGACGCCGCAACCGCACGGCGATTTTGGCCAAGTTCACTATGGTGCAGGAACGATGCCCGTTGGCTTCGTTCAAAGCAAACTTTTTGCGATGGCGCACGGCTTCGGCAAAATCGGTCACTTGCGGTTGGGGAGACGGCAGAGATTCGAGTTTCTTTTTAAAGTTGGGAATGCTGGATTCCATGCCCTTGAAAATTTTTCCTTCCGGTCCTTCCATGAAGGCGGCTTGCGGGTAACGATTGGTGCCGTCTAGGATTATCTGGCAACCGTCGGCGTATTTGAGCCGAACTTCGCGCCAGGTTCCGCAGGCGTCGGGATGCTGTGGCGGAGCGTCGGCTTCCACTTCGACCGGGCTTTCGTCGTCTTTGCCGAGGAGGTATTGGATGGGATCTAAATAATGCTGTCCCATATCACCGAGACCGCCGCCGTCATAATCCCAATAGCCGCGGAAGGTGGAGTGCACTCGATGCGGATGGTAGGGTTTGTAAGGCGCCGGGCCCAACCACATTTCGTAATCCAGATGTTCCGGCACAGGTTGCTGCGGCAAGTTGGTTTTGCCGATCCAATTGAATTTCCAGTTGAATCCGGTCGCGCTGCCGATGGTGGCTTTGAGCGGCCAGCCTAATAGTCCGTTTTCAATTGCTTTCTTGACCGGGGCGACTTCGGCGCCCAGTCCGTAGAATGGCCCTTGAAAACGGAACCAAGTGTTCAATCGAAAGATTCGTCCGTTGCGCTGGATGGCTTCCACCACTTTTTGCCCTTCGCCAATGGTTCTCGTCATGGGTTTTTCGCACCAGATGTCTTTGCCGGCGTTTGCCGCCGCTATTGCAATTAAGGCGTGCCAATGCGGAGGCGTCGGGATGTGAATGACGTCGATGTCCTTCCGGTCGATGACTTCGCGGAAATCACGATAACCGGCCACGTCGGCGCCTCCTAGTTCAACGGCTCGCTTCAAGTGATTGGCATCCACATCGCAAACCGCAAGCAGTTTGGCGTCGGTGAAGATGGAAGAAACATGCCCTCGCCCCATTCCGCCGACTCCAATCACGCCGCGGGTGAGTTGTTCACTAGGAGGCGTATGGCCGGGACCTCCCAACAGCCGGCGAGGCACAATGGAAATGCCGGCCAAAGAAGCCAAGGAACTTTCCAAGAAACGCCGTCGGGAAAATGGAATTCTTTTCATAAAAGCAATCGAAATATTTACAGGTTGACGGCGAAGATTATTGCCGCGGCCATCCCTCTCGGCAACACAATTTTAGCCCGACGCGTCTTGTCGCCGGCAAAAGCGATCCGCCAAATGGGCGGCCACCGCCAATTGTAGCGGATGATAACACAGCAACGGCAACACAATCACGCTGAGATCTGGGAGTCCTTCGATGGATTCGGCCGGGAAAATGGAATGCGCCATAGGCACTCCCGTTGCCAAGCTTTTCTGCGAGGCGCAGAAGAAAGCGGCCAGCCGGCTGGGACGGTCAAATTGCAACCAACCGCTAGACCACCAAATCAATCCCATCGCCAGAGCTAGAGCCAGCGCCGCTAGAGCCAGCGCTTCTCCGACCGCTCCCCAACCTAATCGTGACCAAGCTGCGCTTTTTACCCCATCACAAAACGTGCAGTACATAATAAAAAAGATCGAAGCCGTCGTGATTTTTGGGAACCAGGGTTTTACACTGGGCAAGAAGACTTTGAGAAAAGGCCGCAGTATTTGCCCAACAATCGTGGGCAACACAATCAAACGGCAGAGTTTCCCAAACATCGGGGCTAAGGCCTCCGTTCCCTCCACTTTTGAAAAAAGCAGGAGCGCCGCCCCGGCCGGCGTTAGCAACACTCCAAGCAGGTTGGAAACCGAAGCGTTGAAAACCGATCCCGCAACGTTCCCTTTTGCCGCCGCCGTAAAAAACACGGAGGAGCTAATCGTCGTCGGCAAAAGCGCCAAATACAAAAAGCCAAATCGAATCTCCGGCCGCAACAATTCGCCAAACAAAGCAAGCAAACCCAAGGCAAGCAGCGGAAACCCAAGATAATTCCATCCTTGCACAAATCCATGCAGCTTCATTTGCCTCAAACCCTTTCGGAAATCTTCGGTGGGGAGCGCAAGCCCTTGAACGAAAAAAATCAAGCACACTGCGGCTTGCCGGGTGAACTCGCTGCGAAAAGCGCCTCCTTGAGCGCCTGCCTCTGGCTCCAACCAAGCCAAAACCGCCACTCCCGCCAACCCTATAAGAAACAAATTCGACTTTATCCAATTTCGCACTGTACAAGCCCGTGTTGCCCGATTTCATGATCCAAAACTATTCTTGCCCTCAACCACATGGGCAAGAGTAGAAACAGCACATATTATTACTATATTACTGTCGGAGAAAGATAAACTGTCCTTGACTGAGGTTTGTGTAACTTCCTGCCGGCGTTCTCGCAACTGCCGCACGACGGACCATATAGTAAGGTTCTGACTCGGAGACATTGTCATCGATAAATTCTTGGTCGCGGACTGGAGATAAACCGGAAATCCGGCGGTAAGGACCCATAAGCTTGGGACTGCGATAGATAAAACAACCGAGTTCTTCTTGGAGTGATTGGTCCGTCGTCCACGAAAGTGCTATCGAACTATCCTTGCGGCGGGCGTCCAAAGTTGCCACCGGAGGAATGATGTGAAGACGCAAAGTAATATCGCCCAGAATCGATAGCGACCGCGGTACTCTTCCTCGTCTGTCGATTTCGTTGGCGGTTTCCAAATAGCAAGTTGCCAGCGGCTCGCCCAAACCCAGTGCCAACAAATTCCACTGCCCGTGAAGAGAACTCATCGTCGCCAGCCCTGTGGAAGCGTTTGCCAAAGCCGCTTTGGTAAAACTGTCCTTCAAATTCCAATCGGCGCCCCAAGAACCGTAAAGCATGAGAAAGGCCGACTTGGGACCGTATCCGGGACGGTTCATCAATGAAGTCCGATGGCGGCCGGAAGCAATCGAATCGCTGCCACCATAACCGGCTAGAAAACCCAAGAGCGTCGGCGACGTCATCATGAAACAATCCAATTCACACACGGTGTTTTCCCGGTTGCCGAACAAGCCGCAACCGTTGCGGAAAGCGTTGATCTCGATATTGCGTCCCAACCAAGACGGCAAATACGATTTTGCGGCAGCCCGTTTTTCATAGCGAAAACGACCCATCCGATAGGCGTGATTTTTATCAAAATACCGCTGCAATAAAGCCGCCTCAATTTTATCGGAACCGCGGGGCCGTCCGGGCAAGGAAGACCCGGCGATGCTTGGCAAGTTGGAAAAGTCAATTCGCCCGACCGCTACCTCTAAAGAAGAGGGAAGATAGTCGGAATCAAACTTGCCGTCGCCGGGTTGATTGGTGTTGGAGCGATGCGATCGGTTGGTATAAGAAACAATCTCATCCGTCCAAACTCCGTCGACGTCTCCGTAATAGGCGTCGCAGGGCCATGCTCCCCGATGATCGTCGCCGGGCCGGCGATGCCCATCCTCCGCTCGCAAGCCGGAATAGGGAACGGGAATGTTCCCGATCAACAAGACGACGTTTTGCTCGCTTGGGAACTGTTGGCGAAACTCGATAATCGCCGACTTCACTTCAGCCAGGCGGCGTTGATACCGCGCTTTCCACGTGGAATGATGTTCCAGCGTCGTCCGCTGCGCAACGCTCCAACCATCTCCTACAAGGTCCAGTTTGAACTGTTCCAGGGCGTTACCCATTCGGGCGGCAACCTTTTGAGTCACCAAAAGCAACACTCGTCCGCGACGCTCTGCTGGAGGCAAACAGCCGATTGCCACCCGCAGACGGCGTTGCCCTACGGAATACTCATAACACCAGCCCGGTTTCAACTCCAGCGAGGCATCTACATAACGATTCGTCAAAATCAGCGGAGAAAGAGCAGTCCAACGCTCTTCTCCGTCTGCCCGCCGCCGGACTCTCTCCGCTTCCTGGCCATTATTGTTCCAACGGAGATCCACCGAAGGCGGCGCCGAGTCAACGGAGGCTTCCAAAGCACACGCATCCTTCCGCTGCACAAATCCGCTCAGGACGCCCTCATACACTTCAAATGCGTCTATTGTTCCACCAATCGGTTGGTCTCCCGCGTGATTATTGCCGAGCCGTAATCCATATTGGGCGCACACCGAATCTTCAGGAATCGCGGTCACACCTTTTCCAGGTCCATACGCCTTCCCATCCACATAAAGCCATGTCTCCGTCGGCGAATACACCAACAAAAGATCATGCCACCTCCCGGATTGAAACGAAACCGGCGCCGTCAAAAACGTCTCCCCTTTCCCAACCCGCTGTCCTGAAAAAACGAATTGATCGCCCTTTGGATTCATCATTAACGCCCAATATCCAATTCTTGGCGGCGGCGGCGTCCAAACGCCAATAGAACAAAAACTGGCATAACGCCCCATCCCTTCGCCAGAATTCCACTCCGGCCGAAACCGAAACCGCAGACTTCCCTCCCTCAGGTTCAACCACTTTGCCCTCTCTTCCCCATTTTCCAAATGGAAAAGAATTCCCGCGCCCTCCTTGACAAATCTCGGCGCCCGCCCTTGAAACCCAGAAACCCATTCCACCACTTCCGAAGCCTCCCCGCGAAGTCCCCCATTCGTCTCCGCTCCATTGCTTTCAAAATGCCCCAACGCAATTCGCCGAGGCAAAGCATCTTGCGACAGAGTCTGCGACTCCCCCATCAGCGATCCAATCCACAGACAGCAGACAACCCTCTTCAAAATCGCCAATCCTCTCTCACTCAACACTTCCACTTTTTCAAAAAGAAAATCCATCGCGCCCGGCATTCGCCGGCAGAAAAACGAGAAAAGCGCGCATTGAATTGCCGAAGTCAACCTTCATTAGACAATGTCCGCGTGAATCGACACCTAAGCAAGAAGATTTGCTTTGCCATCTTTCGCGCCTTCGGCAAACTTAGCAGAGCTGTTTCTAATGGGCAAACCTTATATCATAGAAGCCGAAAACCTCAGCAAACGCTATTCGGGGCGGCTTGCCGTCAACAACATTTCCTTCCGAATTCGTCAAGGCGAGATCGTCGGCTTTCTCGGACCCAACGGTGCCGGAAAAAGCTCGACAATGCGCATTTTGGCCGCCTTTCAGCCCGCCACAGCCGGCGCAGTTCGCGTGGCGGGACACGACGTGTTTTATGAAGCCCAAGCCGCGCAACAAGCTGTCGGATATATGCCGGAGAACAATCCTCTTCCCTTGGAAATGCGCGTGCGGGAGTATCTCCAATTTCGGGCAAGATTGAAGCGGTTCCCAAAAGAAAAACGCCGACGCGTAAACGAAGTGATGCAGGCATGCGGCCTTGCAGAAGTTCAGAAGCGAATTATCGGCCGTCTTTCCCGCGGCTATCGCCAACGAATAGGCCTAGCCGACGCCTTAGTTCACGATCCACCTTTGCTCATCCTAGACGAGCCAACGGCCGGGCTAGACCCAAATCAAATTCGAACGGTTCGCGAACTCATCAAATCACTCGCGCCCCGGACGACGGTTTTGCTTTCCACTCACATTTTATCTGAAGCTTCGCTTATCTGCAGTCGCATTATCATTCTTCATCGAGGAAACATCCTGGCCGACGAATCCACCGAGTCTCTTCGGACCCGCTTCTCGGAGCTTTTGGAAATTCACGCCGAAGTCGCCGGTCCGCCCCAAGAAATTCAGCAAGCGCTGCGGCAGATTCCCAGAGTCGAGAAAGCCTTCGTGCAAGAACTCGCCCCGCCCTTTTCCCGATTTATCCTGCGCGTCCGCTCGCAACGGGACATCCGGGCGGAAGTGTTTAAGCTGGCCTGCCAAAAGGGTTGGCTCTTGCGAGAACTTCGTCGGCGCGAGTATTCACTGGAAGAAATTTTCTCCCATCTCACAGAACCATCCGCCGCAAAATGATTGTCGTGTTCCATTTAACGAAACGAGAGCTTGCCGTTTTTTTTCAAACCTTAACGGGCTACGCGATCCTTGCCTCGGTAATGTTCGCAGTCGGCGCCGGCTTTCTCTACGTGATTGTAGCCATAAACGGCCAAGCGATTGACTCTCCCATTACAGAAGCGCTTTACAGCACCCCGTTCTTCTGGTTAGTCGTGCTTTTTGCCGCGCCCGCAATTACTATGCGAACGTATGCTTACGAAAAATCCGCCGGGACTTACGAGACCCTAATGACATCTTCTGTAACCTCTTGGCAAGTAGTGCTGGCGAAGTTCCTCGGAGCCTGGTTTTTCTTTGTCATTGTCTGTCTTCCCTTTATCGGCTACATGCTTCTTCTTCGCCCTTTTTTTGAGAATCCTTCCCTACTAGACGTCTGGACCGTGTTCTCCAGTCTCTTAGGAATTGCTTTGCTCGGCGCGCTTTACACAGCTATGGGCTGTTTTGCATCGTCGCTTACTCACAGTCAGATGCTCGCCGCGATGTTCAGTTTTGCTCTAGGCATGAGCCTGTTTCTCCAAAGTTTCATTGCCTCTCGGCTGCCGATATCTGACGGAATTTGGGTAAGTGTTTTTGTCTACACTTCGTTAGTTCATCATTTTGAAGATTTTGTCCGCGGCGTAGTAGATTCCCGGCATGTTGTTTTTTACGTTACCTTGACCGGATTCTTTCTCTACCTGAACTGGCAGTCTGTTGAATCCCGTCGTTGGTTTTGAAAGATTCGATGCCATTTCCGCCGTCATTCTCTGTCGCCCGACGCCGAATTGCTGCGGCAAATATGATCATTTCTCTAGCAGCCGCAGTTGTTATTGTCGGCGTGTTGAACTATCTTGCAGTCAGGCATCCTCTTCGCAGCAAGTGGTCCCAATACCATCATTTTACCCTCTCACCATCAACGGAGCACATTCTCAAAGAGCTTACCAACCAAGTGGAGGTTATCGTCTATGCCAATCAAGACGATTCCACGGCGCTTCATACGTCGATTGACTCTCTCTTGAAGGAATACGCTTATCACAATCCTCGCATTAAGGTTCGCTATGTTGACTACATCCGCAATCGTCCTGCGGCGCGTGAGGTTTCCCAAACCTACGATCTCGCCGGCCAAAATCCGTCCGACTTGATCATTTTTAGTTCTGGAGAACGTCACTGTATCGTCACTCATCAAGAGCTCCGCGATTATCAGATCAGCGACCGGGCCAACGCACTTTTGCAAGGGCAAAATGAGGGAAGACGCTTCGGCTTCAGAGGCGAATTACTATTTACCTCCGCGCTATTGAACGTTACTTCTGGGGAAACATTATCCGTTGCATATATTATTGGCCACAGAGAACACGATCTGGAAAGTGAAGGCCCCCAAGGCTACGCCGAATTTCGTCAAGCTTTGGAAGAAAAGAACTTTGACGTAAGGCCTCATCATCTTATCAACAACCATCCGTTGTCTCAGAAAACTAGTTTATTGGTTATTGCCGGACCGCGGCACAGATTTTTAAAGGAAGAAGTCGAGGCGGTGGACCACTTTCTTCAAACCGGCGGTCGGTTGTTGCTTCTTTTCAACGCTCATTGGACAGATTCCACAGGATTGGAACAGTTGCTTCGTCGTTGGGGTGTCCAAGTCGGCAGGAACATGGTGAATGACCTTTCCCAACGTTTAGGCAACGACCTAGTTATCTCACAATTTGGAAACCACCCGGCCACCATTCCATTGGTGAATGCAAAAGTGGGGTTGCTTATGTCCCCCCCCCGCTCCGTTGAACCGTGGCAAACGCTTGCGGCGGAACGAAAGTTGACATGTCAAGGCATTGCTTATACATCAACCAACGGTGTTGCGCAATCCGAAATTCCGTCCTTTCGACGCCGAGGACCCATTCCCGTGATGACTTCCGTCGAGGCGAAAGAGGCCGGAGTTTCAAGATCTTCCGGCGCGCGCCTGCTCGTGGCCGGCGATTCCTTCTTTCTTAGCAACGGACGCATCCGGCAATACGGCAACCGCAACTTCGCCACTCTTACCGCCGGATGGCTGACGGATCAATCTCATCTAATTCAAGGTATCGGACCCCAAGCGATGTACGAGTTCCAGCTAACGGTTCCCGACCGAGAGTTCCAGCACTTGAGTCTGCTGATGCTCGCAGTCTTTCCGGGAATTGTCTTTGCTTTGGGGCTTGCGGTTTGGCTACGCCGTCGCACGGACAGAAAATCATAAAGCGCAAAGACTGAAAACTAACTATGCACTGTCGCCATACTTGCACGATTGTCCTGATTGCCGGCCTCCTTGCCGGTTACGCATGGTTCTTTGAGCGTCCCAACTCCAAAAGGATAGAAACCGCCGCCGACAAGCGGATTTTTCCCGAACTGACTGCCGACATTGTGACTTCCTTGACGATTCAAAACGACGCCGGACGACTCCAGATGATGCAGACAAACGGAACATGGCGACTTCAAAGTCCGGTTGATTATCCCGCCGAAGGAACCAAAATCCGCGCACTGTTGGAAAACTTGGCGCAACTTCGATACCAAGGCGAACCGGCCTCTTCCTCGGAAGAGGAGCGGAACGATCTTTACGGACTGGAATCGCCGACGCAATCCATTGTCCTTGCTTTCGCCGGCGTTTCGATTCAACTGCAAGTCGGCCACACGGAGAGTGCCGTCGCCTTTGTTCAACGATCTGATTCCGAGCGGATTTACACCGTGCCGTCCCAGACTTTGAAACCTCTGGCAAGAGACGTTGATTACTGGCGAAACTCAAAAGTCTTTCCGCATCCCGTTTCACAAATTGTCGACTTCGTTTTCAACGGCGACGGGCGTATGCACTTAGAACGTTCCGCAGACGGCACGGCTTGGCAAATGGTAGAACCGACGCCCGACGCCCGTCTGGATCAAGACGCTCTCTCAATCTTCTTTCAACAACTGGCCGAACTGCGCGTGAGTTCCTTTGACGGAACGGCGGCGCCCGCAAAACACGCGACGCTGGAGTTTCTGCTCGCCGGAGGGCTTCGCTATCCAATCGAACTACTAGGCGCGCGCGCCGATAATCCGGCGTTGCACCGAGCGCGATTGGGTTCTACCCGGACGGACGTCTCCATTCCGGCAACTTGGGTCAATCGCCTTTTGAAGGCGAATGCGTTTCGTAGCCCTTATCTTCTCAATCCAAATCTCAAATTCGAAAAAATTACCATTCACGCGAGAGAAAAGTTTACCTTGTCGCCCAACGCAGAAGCCCGTTCGTGGCAGCTTTCCACACCGACACAAGCGACTCCTATGTCGGCCGACAATCGCTTGGCGGCGCAATTCCTATCCCAACTGGCCGAACTGCGAATTCGTAAATTCTTTCCCGAAGGCGAATGGGACGCAGTCCGTTTTGGGTTGGACTCTCCCATTCTCACTTTGACGTTTCACCGAAGAGAGTCCGAGAACGCTCCCGCCGAAATGTTGCGCGTTCGATTCGGCCGCAAAATTTACGATAATATTGCGGTGCGTCGAAGTGATGAACCCTTTGTCTACGCCGTGCCTTATGAAGCCGTGATGAGGCTTCCTGCTTACGCCTGGGAATTGCGAGATCGGAAGCTTTGGAACTTTGACGCGCAAGACGTCGCAAAATTGAAGTGGACGCATCCCAACCAAACCGCTCGGATATGGCAACGCTCGGGCGCCGTTTGGCAGATCGGCAACACTTCTTTGGGCGAGGTGGAGTCCGCCGTGTTGAACGAGTGTTTATATCGCTTGTCGAAAGTGACGGCAGAGTCTTGGACGTCCCGCGATCCGGATGCCGTCGACCGATACGACATTGGTCATCACGCCCGCATTGAAATTGAGTTTAAAGAAGGCAACCAAATGTCGCCAAAAATCTTAAATTGGGGAAAGATTACGTCACAAGGTCATCGCTATGCGGAGTCCGAAGTGGATGGAGAGTCGACAATATTCGAATTTCCCGGGACGCTTTATCTCCAACTCCATCGAGTCTTTGGCTTGCATGCGGCAACGAACCATGAAAATAACTAAGCCCAGATTGTCTCGACGTCGTCTTGTTCGATGGACGGTCTGCTTGGCCGCCGCATTTCTGCTAGTCGTGGCGCTGATTCTCTTCTACCTGAACCAAGTCGGGCTTCCCGCCTTTGCCAAAATCCGATTGCAGGCCGAGTTGCAAGCCCGCGGTTGGGATGTGGAAGTGAAGCGCCTTCGCTGGCAACCTCAAAAACGACAACTGCTTGCCGAAGTCGTTCAATGGCGGGCGGGCGACGACGATTTTCAACCGCGTGTTGCTGCTCGGACGTTAGAAATTCACCTGCAGTCTTGGTTTGCTTTTCCGCCGAAAATCAAGGCGATCACGCTCCGCAACGGCGCGCTGGATTTGCCCTTTTCGGCGTCGGAAGACGCGTCCGCACTGCGGGCGACGAACGTGCACACCAAACTCTCCTTTTTCGATCCGCGCTATTGGGAGATGGAAATCTCTGCGCAGTGCTTGGGCGTCGACATCGACCTCCAGGCGCAAGTCACCAACGCCTACGCCTTCAAAAACTGGCGTTCCCAATCCAAAGCGGAATCGACCCAGTGGCGCAACGTCCTTCGCCAAATTGTCCAGACACATGAATCGCTTGGGGTTGCGGGAAATCCGTCCCTCCAAATCCATTTGAACGTCGATGCCGCGCATCCGCAAAAACTAACGGCGCGCCTCAAACTGCTGTGCGACCGAGCCGAATGGAACGAGCTTTCATTAGAAGCCGAAAACATCCGGCTGCATGCCCGCTGGGAATCGACGATGCTTGTCGTGGAACAACTTGCGGCGACGCTTTACGATGGTAGCCTGAACTTCCAAGGAACTTGGAACCCCGAAACACGACGGACAACACTGGCGGGGCGCTTTGATTTCGACTTCCAACGCATCCGCCATCTTCTCTCCGACAAAGGAAAGCGTTGGCTGAACCAATACAAATTCCAGAAACCGCCTTTCGTGCAAGTTCAAAGTAGCGTCGTTCTTCCCAAACGGGGCGGCGGCGATTCCGGCTGGTGGAAAAAACTCCAATCCAGATTAAATCTCGCCGGCCGTTTTCAGGCGGACAAAGCAACCTTTCGCACCGTGCCCCTCGATTCTGTTTCGTCTTCCGTCGAATTTTCCAATATGACCTGGAGGCTTCCAGACATCCGCATTGCCCGGCCGGAAGGTAAACTGCGCTTGAATTACCAATGTGACACTCGAACAAAAGATCATCGCTGGGAAGTGGACGGCGCCGTCGACTTGAATGCCTACAAGCCCCTGTTGACCTCTGCGCAAACGGAGAAACTTGCGCTTTTCGAATTCACCCAACCCGTCCACCTCCGCAATGGAAAAGTTCGGGGGCGTTGGGGCGCTTCGGATCTCACTCAATTCGAAACAAGCCTTGCGGCCACAAACTTCCTTTTTCGCGGTGTGCCCCTCTCCTCTCTTCGCGCCGACCTCGCTTATACCAACAAACTGCTAACGGCAACCCATGTCGAACTCCACTGCAAAGAAGGGCAAATCCGCGCCGACGCGGCCAAACTTGACTTCGATACTCGGCTTGTCACCGCTACCAACGCCATTTCTACAGCCGCTTTGTCGACAATCGCCAAAATGATCGGCCCGTCCACAGAGCAATTTTTCAAGCGGTGTCGCTTCCCCCAACCGCCTCGAATTCAACTAAACGGCGTCGTTCCCTTGGATATGGAAAACCCCGCCATCGCTGCTCGTTTCAAAGTGGAGGGCAGTCCCTTTGCCTTGGGGCGCTTCCAATCGCCTCATATCCGCGCCGATGTAAACTGGATCGGCCGAAAAGTGGAGATCCAGAACGTCGACGCTTCCTTCTACCAAGGCTCGCTGAAAGGCAACATGAACCTCTCATTAACAGCAAATCGTCGAGCTGCTTTTAACCTATACGCGAAGATAAAAAATGTCGATCTCAATGCGCTGTTTGCGGACGCGCTTTTGGAGAAAGACAAAAAATCGCAGGGAACTCTCAATGGCGAGATTACGATCAATTCCGGGCAAACGGACAATTGGAGCAGCTGGCAAGGACGCGGCCAAGTGAGCCTTGAAAAAGGTTTTCTTTGGGATGCGCCACTCTTCGGAATCTTCTCACACCTACTCAACGCCTTTTCATCTGGTTTAGGGAGCAGCCGGGCAGAGTCAGGAGAAGCCAATTTTACTATTGTCGACGGCGTCATCCACACTTCGGACCTGACCATTCAAGAACCTTCCGCCCGGCTTCGTTATCAAGGAAAGATTGATTTCCAAGGAAATCTGGACGCGAAGGTAGAGGCCGAACTGTTACGAGACATTCCGATGATTGGGCAAGCCCTCAGCGTAGTGCTGTGGCCCGTTTCAAAACTGTTCGTCTACAAAGTCAGCGGCAACCTCCGCGCCCCCATCGTCGAACCAAGATACATGTTCCCCAAACTCCTAATGAACCCGATCCACTCGATCCTCAATCCCGTCAATGGAATCCACCGCAACTTTAAGCCAGCTCCACCCGAACCCGCCGCAACAGATTAATAGTTTTCTCAATCCCCACCACTTCGGAATCCTTCCGCCCTTCATACTCCACCCCGACGTAACCGCGATAGCCGGCATCCAAAACAATCTTCATCATCCGATGGTAATCCGTGCGCGTCTCGTTGCCCTCTGCATCAAAGTCATGCGACTTCGCGCTGACCGCCTTTGCATACGGCATAAGTTCCCTCACTCCTTGATAGCGATCATACCATTCATCCCCCTGAATACGAAAATTCCCAAAGTCGGGTAAAGTGCCGCAGTTCGGCAAAGACACCATTTCCATCACCCCAGCCAACCATTTTCCGTTCGACGAAAGTCCGCCGTGATTCTCAACAATCACATTTAACCCAAAATCATCGGCAAAAGAAGCAAGCCGGCCAAGCCCGTCCGCCGCCCGCTTCATCTGCTCCTCAAAACTTCCCGCGTTCCCGGTGGCGGCGTTTACGCGAATGGAATGACAACCCAAAAACTTCGCCGCCTCAATCCACTTATAGTGATTTTGAATGGACTGGGTTCGCGCGTTGCCGTCGGCATCGCCAAGTTTTCCCTCGCCATCTACCATAATTAGCAAACTCTTGACTCCTTCTCCGTCCGCTCGCTTCTTCATCTCCGTAAGATAACCGGAGTCCTCCGCCTTGTCCTTGAAGAACTGGTTCACATATTCCACCCCGTCCAATCCAAATTGCTGTTTGGCTGTTTTGGCGAAGTCCAAATGATCCATCTTCCCGCTGAACAAGGACTTGTTAAAAGACCATTCGGCCAGCGAAATTTTATACGAACGCGGCGCCTTTGGAGAAAGCGTGGCGCATCCCACCCCGCCCCATCCCGCAACGGCTCCCGCTGCGACACCAAACTTAAGAAACGAACGACGACTAATTGATTGGAACATAACTATTTTGCTTATTAGTTTCTACTGAATACTCGGCAGTTTCAATCTGATTTGTGAAAACTGTTGACTTTGAATTTCAATGTTTGTTAGCTCTTTTTCTCCCAAAACGACAGAAGAAAGACAACGGCAATCCCCACGGACATCATACAGGGAATCATCCAAAAATCCTTCCATTGCATCATCGTGTCTGCAAGCAAGGTTCCGGGAATTTCGAGTTTATCCGCCGAAAACATTTTACCTAAGGACTCCCAATAAGTGAATGGAGTTTGAGGAATGGCGTCTGTCAGCGAATCCGTGTTTGTTACGGTGGACCCGGCATTCGCGCCAGCTATCTGGTAACCAATAAAAAACCCGATTCCTTGGGTAAAAAACACCAGCATTGCCTGCGCTTGTCCTCGAATTTCGCTGCCCGCTTTGTTCGCAGTATACATAAATCCGGTAACAAAAAAGAAATCATAGCAAATTCCATGCACAATTACACCCAGCAAGATCATCCAAATTACTTGGGCAGGCGCCCCAAAACTAAACAAAGCAAACCGCATAGCCAAAGTCGACATGGCGATTACGATCAACCACTTAACACCTAAACGGCGATACAAGATTGGAATGAGAAGCATAAAGGGAATCTCAAGCATCTGACCGAGAGTCATTGTCGAAGCCGCAGCCCCAAAGCCAATATGAATTAAAAAGTTAGGTGTTTGAAGAAAGTAATAGGCAAACGGAATGCAAATCAAGGTGGAGCAAATGATAAACACAAGGAACGGCATATTCGCCAGCATTTTGAACGCGTCTACCATGAGCAAGGCTTTCAAGTTCACCGGTTTTCCCTTTGCCGGAGGAGGCGTCGCCGGAAGAAAGAAACAGAAAACTCCTAATACTACTGCCGAAATCGCAGCCAGATTGAATATATTCGTGCTACGGGACCAGCCCAAACCTCCTACTACCAACCCGGCCGCAATCCACCCAATCGTCCCCCAAACGCGCAGAGAGGGAAACTTGTTTTGATCGTCGATGTTGGCAAACGCAATTGTGTTGGACAACCCAAGAGTCGGCATGTAACAGAGTGTGTGTCCTATAAGCGCCCAAACCAAGATTTCTCCATTGCCGCTTGCCACCAGTCCGGGAGCCAAAAACATGATCCCGCCGCCAACCAAGTGAAGCACGCCCATTGCCTTTTCGGAGTTAAAAAACCGATCTGCCACCAAACCTAAAAACAGCGGCGCAATAATTGCCGCAATGGGAGCGCTTCCGTAGGCACTGCCACCGTACTGCGCTAATCCATTGTCCGTTAACACGGCACTTAAGGTGGCAAACCACGATCCCCAGACAAAAAACTGGAGAAACATCATCGCCGATAGCAATATTCTAACCTTCGTTTTCATTGCAGAATTTCAACTGTTCACTGTTCCATCAAAACACACGCAAGGCGCGCCCAAAAAAGGAGCGACAACCAGAAGCATCCGAAGAACGGTCACCACGCTAAACCATGCCCAAGCCCGCGGCAAGCAGGAATTTTTCGCCATTTTGCCGGACGCAAATTCCTTCCGCATTCGCTTTTTCATGTTCGCATGCCAACTCAAAGTCCGCCATTTTGCCAAGAAAAGCGCGCTAGTAGTAATAATAATAGCCATACGGAAACCAAACTCCTCCGGGATAGGGAAACGGGGGAGGTCCGTGCCAGTAATAGACTGGATAGGCGCGCACGGGACTCCTCGCCGCCGGCGTTGTCAATAAATAATCAATCACTTCCTTGCTCACCCCGGCATCCGCCAACATCCGCACTTGATCGGAGTTGAGTTGGTAAACCGTTCGCTCCTGCTTGAGGTAGCCAATTAACAAGGAATCCGGCACACCTTTTTCGGCAAAATGTTGAATGTCGGCCAGTTCCAACGGCAGACGAGCCTTCATTTTCTCCGCCACGTGAGCATCCACGTCATAAGCGGTCAAATGCTCCGAATAGTTCACGAAGCGACCGGTCGAGGCGCATCCAGCCAACAAAAACCCCAAGACGGCAAACAGACTATTGCGAAAAATCAGCAACTTTGACATTCCGCTAAAATAGACAAACACTCCAGATAAACAAGCCGAAACTGCCGAAACCCGCCGCGATCTTTTGATTTGTCGATTGACTTAGGAAAAAGCGTCAAGCAACATTGGCACGCGCAATTTGCCGGGTGCCGTCGCCAGCGAATGCGTCAAACAAGGTTGTGAATCCAGAATTATCAAGCAAGTTGAAATCCGTTTCAGCGTCAAACAAACTCATCATCCAATGGAAAAACCCTTCCAGAAATTCTCTCCGCCGAGAACGGTTTTTCATCGCAATTTTTGCGTTGTGCGCCGGCCTTTGGACGGGTTGCTCCCAATGGTTTCCCGCGCCGAAAAAGGCCGACGACCGCAAACCTCCCGCCATCCTTGTGGAAGTGACGGAAATTGCTCTCGGACCCATTGAGCGAGTTTTGACCACCTCCAGCTCGCTGGAAGCCGAGCAAGAAGTCCGAGTCATCGCCCGCACCGCCAATCGAGTCATTCGCCTGCTCGTCGAAGAAGGCGACCTCGTGGACAAAAACCAACTGCTGGCGCAGCTGGAAGACGACGTCCAAAAAAGCGCCCTCCTAAAAGCCGAAAACCAAACCGCCAAAGCCAGAGAAGAATTCAAACGCCAAGAATCCCTCTTCCAACAAAACCTCATCAGCGAACAAGTCTTCCAAGACTCCCGCTACGACCTCAAACAACTGGAACTCTCCCTAGAAGACGCCAAACGCGAACTCGGCTACACCGAAATCCGCGCCCCCATCGCCGGAACCATCGCCCGAAGATTCCTCAAACTTGGAGACGAAGTCTCCAACGGACAACACCTCTTCGACATCGTCGATTTCAACTCCATTGTCGCCCGCCTCTTTATCCCGGAAAAAGAACTCGGCGCCTTGAAAATCGGCCAACAAGTCCGAGTCACCGCCAACGCCTTCCCCAACCAACCATTCAAAGCCTATGTCAACCGCATCTCCCCCATCGTCGAAGCCGGCGCCGGAATGATCAAAGTCACCGTCGCCTTCAACCACATCGGCCCACTCCGCCCCGGAATGTCCGTCAACGCCGGCATCGTCGTAGAAACCAAGCCCGACGCCGTCCTCGTCCCCAAACAAGCCCTCACCTACGACGGCGACCGCCAATACGTCTTCCGCCTCAAACCCGGCCGCCAAGTAGAACGCATCCAAATCGATCCCGGCCTTGAAGACGCCTTTATGATCGAAGCCCTATCCGAAATCCAACCCGGCGACCAAATCGTCATCGCCGGCCAAACCGGCCTCAAAGACAACGCCCGCGTCCGCCTCCCCAACGACCCCAAACCCGACGACACCCCGCCCGCCTCTGCCGAAGAAAAAGAACACAACAACCCCGCTTGACCAACCCTTGCCCAAACAGAAAAATCCCCAAGAAAAAAAGTTTGAAAATCAAAATAAAAAGCTTGCATTTGATTCTAACCCGCCCTATCTTTCTCTTTTTTGGCCGCGAACTGCTGAAAATTTAAGGCGATTATCCAGAGAAAATCTCGAAAAAATGAAAAGGAAACGTTGCATTCTGTTCGAATTCAATCTATTTTTCTTTTTCTTGGCTGTCAAAATGGTCAAAATGCTGAAAATTTGAAGGGATTTATGAGGAATTTATTTGCAGAAACGCGAAAGACGGCCAAAACCCGCCAAGGCCAACTTCTGCCCCCCCCCCCGAGAACGAGTGACTTCTCTTCTCCAGAATCGCGCCTCATTCGCCGCCCTGCCCACAAAAGATGAAAAAATCTTGACACTATCCCATTTGGCGGCCAAACTTCACCCAAAGTTTTGTTCACAAAGTCAAGCTCATATTCCGCATTTTCAAAATCTTATGAAGACGTCCAACGCATCCCGAGACGCCCGCCCAACAAACTCTCCTAAGCAAGGCGAAGCTCTCTCTTCCTTTTTCCCTTTTGTCGTTCCTTCGCGCCGCTGGCGCGTTGCGACGAGCTTCTCTCTCGGCATCTCGCTCGTCTTGCTGATCCTCACCGTCCCGGACGCTTGCGCCCAACCATTCACCGAACGCAATCCGGCTCAAGACTTTAACACCTTGGGGCTGGTTGGGGACAACAAGAACCCGGTGGGGCTGTGCGCCGTCAAGCATCCGACCAACGGCAAGACGTACATGCTAGTGTCGGACATTCGGGACGGGAAGATTTACACGTACGATATGGAGGGCAAAGAGCGTCAGGACAACCACCGCGGCACTGCCGCCAACAAGGATGATTTTGATTTGGCGCCGGAGGAGGAGAAGGAGGAGGAGAAGGTTAATCTGCCCACGGGGATTTGGGCGAGTGGCACGAACTTGTGGGTAGCCAACAGCGGCGAGGACCGGATCTTTGCCTACGATTTAAGGACTGGGGATCACGATGCCGAGAAAGGATTCGATTTGGGCGAGGGGAATACGTATGCTCAAGGCATTTGGTCGGATGGAGAGACTATGTGGGTGTCTGATTTTGCGGGGAAAGATGCTGCTGATGAAAAGAAGATTTTTATATCGTTTGGGTGACAAAGGCCGAAGCCCCGCCGACATCAGGCGGGCCGTTGCCCGTCTTCCAAGCTGCATCGGCGAGTTCCTCCTCCTCCTCCTCTGCCGCTGGCCTTGGAGAATGGAAGAGCCGCCTGATGTTTGCCGCTCTGCCGGATGGCGGAGTCCGATTCGTCTTCCTCGTCCCGACGGAAGAATTCAAAATAGAAATAACGCCCGATCTGATGTCGGGAGAATGGCGGGCTTTGGCGGATGATGAGGTCCAAATGATTCGGGAAGACAACGGCGATGGCCAAGACCGATTGACCATAATTTTGCCGAATGCGGCAGGGAAACAGAGATTCCTCCGCCTAACTCCGCTGAAATAAACTGGGATTTTTTGCTTTTTTGAGAGTACGATAACAAACAGTAACCGTATACGGAAAGAAAGATATGCAGACGATGAAGAATTCATTTTGGCTCTTTTTGATTCTGGCCATGGGAATGCCGACGGCTTGGGGACAACAAAGCGATGAAGATTTAATTGGACTCAAGGTGGTTCCTGGTAATGCCTACAAGGGGACGAGTTACGTAGTAGTCCATGAAGAAGGAAAAGAGGCAGTCTTTCGAAGGTTCCTCACTACTAATACCTATTACACGGATTCTCTAACGTACGCTCTAACTAATCAACTCTCACTCCAAATCACCCCTGGTCTAACTAATAATCAATACGTAATCCACAATGAACGAACTGAGTTCACAATCAACCATCCAACAATGCTGACATTGTGGAGTACCCCTGGCTATAACGGGAACAACTATTTTTATGTGTCTGAGATAACAGGAGGGATTAGCCGGACGGTGTTTGCGGGAATTTGGTTGGAAGAAGCTGGCGTGAGAGGTGGTACAATATGGAGATTCAGAGAAACAATAACAAATCCAACTGATTCTCGGATTACTGTGTTCGGTAATGGTGGGCTGGTTGGATTGGGTCCGAGAGGTTCTCGGGGAGATTCTTTTGTTCGATCCAGTGGAACTGGGATACCGATTTATTTGAGTCCGGGAGATTATCGGGTTAGAGGGCGCGTTGGTTTTGATTTACTGCACTTTGAAGACCCGGCGGAAGACGAAGACTCGGAGGAACAATCTGAGAATTATGCCGAAGTCTTTTTTCATATACAGAATGGAGTTCCCCCCAATCAAGACTTCTCGGTGGACTATACCACTGTCGACGGCACAGCCACCGCCGGCCAAGACTACGTGGCCACCAGCGGCACGATCAACATCCCCGCCGGCACCACAAACTTACTTCACGGGGTGCGCATTCTTATCATAGACGACAACGTAGACGACCCCGAAACAGAGATTTTTCATGTAGATTTTACCGCTTCCACCAACGCTGTATTCCTAGGAAACCCTAACTCTGCTCTCCCTTCTATCACAGCACAAGAGGATAGAATCCACGTTGTCATCGCAGATACTGGCTATGAAGAACCTCCTACACCTATTCACAATCCGGTCCATGTGAACAACGGCGGAGTGACTCCGATAATCGTCCCGCACCTCTCGCAGAACGGTGGCTCGAGTTCGTCCTCGCTCATGTTCCAACCAACCAGTTTGTCTTTGAGCGAAAGCGGCTCTGCCACCTACCAAGTGCGCGCCACTGCTTTACCAACCAGAGACATGACCGTTAACCTAGAAACCTCGCATTCCGGGATCACCTTGGATCCGAGCAGATTGGTCTTTACCGCAGACACTTGGCAGGACTACCAAACCGTGACCGTGACGGCGAACGCAAACGCGGCGGACATCGGCGAGCAGACTTCCATTCGGCATTCCATTCCCAACAGAGAAGGCTTTGTCGCCAACAACAATGCGGGGACTGTCTTCGTGACTCTTGCTCACACCGTCGTGGAAGCAGAGGAAGAAACCCCCGAACCACCAACCAACCGCCAACCTGTTCAACAAGTGCAGGTGCCTCCGGCCGATTACGACCAAGACGATAATGGCTTGATTGAGGTTGGCAACCTAGCCCAACTCAACGCCATCCGGTTTGACTTGAACGGCGACGGCCAACCGGACCAAGAAGCATTCGCCGACGACTACGCCCTCGCCTTCCCTAGCGCTATTGAAAACCTCAAAGCCCAAGGCTACGAGTTGGCCGATGATTTGGACTTTGGCAACAACCCCACCAGCTGGGAATCCATTGGGGTTTTCTCCAAACCTTTCCAAGCCGTTTTTGAAGGCAACGGCCATACCATCTACAACTTGTATCAAGACCAAAGCGATGCCGCTCTTTTCTATGATAAGCCAAGCGGTTTGTTTGGGTCGATTGGCCATCGCGGGCAAGTGGTGAATTTAGGTTTGGAAGGCGTTCGGATCAAGGGCGTCAACAGGGTAGGCGCGCTGGCCGGCTTCAATCAAGGGAGCATTGGAATCTGTTCTGCGCAAGGCCAAGTAGAAGGCGTCCACGTCGTCGGAGGATTGGTGGGGCAAAACTTCGGCGACATTGTTCTCAGCTTGGCGGACGTGGAAGTGAACGGCGTCAGCGGAGTTGACGACTTGGTCGGAATAGACTCGCAGGCGCGCTAAGCGAAACCCCGCAGTGCGCCGGATTCAAATAATCTAGGTCCGCGCTAGTGGGATTGACGACTTCTCCGCTGCGGATAGAAAATTGATGTCGAGATCATCCGCTTCAATAACGGCGGGGCGCAAAGAACCCGCGCATTTCCCGCCGAACTCAACAGCGACAACCTCTCCGCTTCCCAAGAATTCGGCCCGCAACGAGGTGACAACAAACGATCAGCCGACAGCGTAGAGAATGCCTTGGCCGGTGCGTCTTCTCAAAGATCTCCTCTGTCGAATTCAGAGCGCGGAGCAACTAGGGAGCGGCGTAAGTGGTTTTGGCTCGGTTTTCAGGGGAATAATTTAACGCGGTTGTTGGCGGCGGTTGGTTATGAGTTGACAGGTTTGGATTCTTGGAACATTTTTGCGGGGTTGCCTGCGTTTTTGGGCGCGGGAGGATTTTGTTTTCGCGCTTTTTGGACGCACCAGCCAACAGACTTGTATCGGCGCAATCGGGCCGAGGCAGCTTCGTCACGGATCGCCCGGTTGCGGTGCTTATGGTTTTCATTGCGGCGGTGGTCTTCGGGTTTTTCTCTTTTCAACGGTTGCCGGTGGCACTCATGCCGGAGCTGAATTATCCGACGCTGACTGTGCGGACGGAATATCCGGGCGCCGCTCCTGAAGAGGTTGAGAATGAAATTAGCCGGCCGGTGGAGGAAGCCTTAGGGGTGATAAATGGACTGAGTCGCATCAGTAGCATCAGTCGGGCCGGGGTCAGCGACGTCGTGCTAGAATTTTTATGGGGCACGGATATGTCCGAGGCAAGTCAGGACACACTCGAGAAGCTCGACTTGGTGTTTCTTCCCAACGAGGCGGAACGGCCTCTTCTGTTGCACTTTGATCCTGCTTTGGATCCGGTGATGGAATTGAGTCTTTCCGGAAGCGGACAACGATACCAAGGCGAGTCTGGTCTTCGTCGGCTTCGCCGCATTGCCGAGCTTCAACTCAAGCGGGAACTGGAGCCGATACCGGGAGTGGCCGCTGTTCGAGTGCGCGGCGGATTAGAGGAGGAGATTCACGTCCGCGTGGACGAACAAGCGCTTCGGCGCACGGGCATTTCCGTGCAAACGGTGATTGACCGGCTTCGCCAAGAGAACATCAACGTCGCCGGAGGCACGGTGAACGAAGGCGACACCGAGTATATGGTGCGCACGCTGAACGAATTTGCGAACTTATCCCAGATTGCCGAGACCATCGTCAAACGCACGATGCAGGGGGACGTGAAGGTCAAGGACGTGGCGGAGGTGGCGCGCTCGCATAAAGAACGAGAGATTGTGACTCGCACCAATGGCGAAGAAAGCGTGCAAATTGACATATACAAAGAAGCCGAAGCGAACATGGTGACGGTTGCCAAGGCGGTCATTGGCCGCGTTGGCCAAATGGATTCTTCCCCAGCGGGCGGTTTTTGGGGAAGCCAATGGCAAGGGAATCGAAGGGATCGGGAGGAAAAGCTGGCGGCGCGGCTTTATCGTGAAGAAGGCGCGGAACTGAAGGTGGTCGCGGATCGATCGGTTTTCATCCAGAGTAGCATCAACGAAGTTCGCAACGCCGCCATCATTGGGGGAGGGCTTGCCGTAGCTGTTTTATTTTTGTTTCTCAAAAGCCCTATGGCGACGGCCATTGCTGGCCTTAGCATTCCGATGTCTCTGCTGATGACTTTTGCGCCGCTGAACATTTTCGGCGTGACGCTCAACATCATGTCGCTTGGCGGTTTGGCTCTGGGCATTGGAATGCTGGTGGATTCGTCCATTGTCGTTCTCGAATCCATTTTCCGCTGTTGGTCGGAGGGGGACGGGCGAAGAGAAGCGGCGATTCGAGGCGTTCGAGAAGTGCGCGGCGCCGTGATTGCGTCCACGTTGACTTCCATCGCCGTGTTCTTGCCGATGGTGTTTGTGGAAGGCATTGCCGGACAAGCCTTTAGCGATCTCGGCACGGCGGTAGTGATTTCGCTGCTTGCTTCGTTGGCGGTGGCTCTTTTTTTCATTCCGATGCTTGCCAGTCGGCAGCGGCCCGAATTCCGTACAGAAACGGCGGCAAGTTTCCACTGGAGCCGCTGGACTTCTTGGCAACATTTTCAAAAAAACCTCGCCGTTTGGCGGCGCGACCGAAGAAAATACGGCATTCCCTATCTTTGGATTCGTCTGCTGTTCGCCATGGTTTTGGAAACCTGCGGCAAAGTGTTTACTTCCGTGTTTTGGCTTTTCCTTGCCTTTTTTGCGAAGGGGTTGCTGCCGGTTTTCAAACGGGCTTTGCGCTGGCTGTTCGCTTTTCCCGCAGCTTGGACGGAACGCTTCCTCGTCTGGATTCATCGTGTTTATCCGCTCGCGCTTCAATGGTCGCTTCGGCATCCGGGAACCATGCTTTTTCTGACGCTGATTTCCGTTGCCTCTACGATACTCGTCGGCCGCACGCTCGGCTCGGAATTGCTTCCCGAAGTGCGTCAAGGCGAATTCACCGTGGAAGTCAATCTTCCAGTGGGGACGCCGTTGGAAGAAACTCGCCGAATCATGGGGCAAGTGGAGGAAAAAATCCTGGCCGAGCGAGAAGACATCCAGGCTTTGTTGACCACTTACGGATACGACGCAACCAATATGAAGCGGTCGGACGAAGGAGAACACTCCGCTCGGTTTAAGATACTTGCGCAATCGAAGAATGATGGCTCTGGTTTGGGGGACTGGAGCGCTGGGCGTTCGGTTGCCGCAACCGAAGAAAGGATTCTGGAAAGAATTCGCGGTTACCTGAGCGACCAACCGGATATTACCGAACGAGTTGTTCGTCCGGTTCTCTTCAGCTTTCACAAACCCATTGTCGTCGAAATCCAAGGAGACGACCTTCCAACCTTGAGGCAGCTGGCGCAAGAAGCCGAAGCATTGTTGCAAAACCATTCGGAACTCGCCGACGTGGAAACTACCCTCCGGCAAGGCGCTCCTGAAATTCAAATTGCCTACGACCGCCAGCGGCTTTCTCACTACGGCCTCAATCTCGGACAGGTTGCCGAGCAAGTCAAAACCCTCGTCAAGGGCTTCGAAGCCACTCGCTACAATCTCAAAGACCGGCGCATCCCCATTATCGTGCAACTGGAAGAAGCAGACCGTCGATTCATGAAGCAGATCGAAAATCTTACCGTCACCCGAAGAGCGCCGGAAGGAAGTCAAAATACCGCCGTGACGCCGCTTATTCCGCTAAACGCCGTTGCCTCGCTGCGCATTGGCGAAGGGCCAAGCGAAATTCGCCGAGTCGACGGCAAACGAGTCGCCCTCATCCAAGCCAACCTCGGCCAAGCCAGCCTAGGAGAAGCCGTGGACAAGATTGAAGAAACCCTCTCAAACGAAATCCGCTGGCCGGCCGAAACTTCCTTCGCCTTTGCGGGGCAGAACAAAGAATGGGAACGAAGCCGGGCCAGCCTGTATCTCGCGCTTGCGCTCAGCATCTTCCTCGTCTACGTGATTATGGCCTCCCAATTCGAATCGCTTGTACAGCCGTTGATTATCATGGGAACCGTGCCTCTGGCGTTTTTCGGTTCCGTCATCGGCCTCAAACTGCTCGGAATTCATCTCTCCATCGTCGTGTTCCTCGGCTGGATATTGTTGATCGGCATCGTAGTGAACAACGCCATCGTCTTGGTAGACTACACTAATATCTTGCGGCGGCGCGGACTAGATCTCAAAGAAGCAGTCATAACCGCCGGAAAAGTTCGGCTCCGCCCCATTCTCATGACAACCGCTACAACCATCATCGGTCTCTTTCCAATGGCGCTCGGACTGGGAGACGGCGCGGAAATCCGAACGCCTATGGCTATTGCGGTCGTCTTCGGCCTGGCAAGTTCCACCGCTCTTACTCTCTTAGTCATCCCCACAATTTACTTGTGGACTGACCGGCTCCAATCGGCCTTGTTCAACCAGCCTTCCGATAAACAAGTAGAAACACGCGCCATCTTGTGAACGAAAAAAAATCCATCGCCGCCGCGCTTGCCGAGTTTTCTATTCGCCGAAAAGTGACCGTCGTGGTTGCGCTTATGACGATCTTGGTAGTAGGCGGCATTGCCAGCCGGAACATTCCGCAAGAGCTTTTTCCACGAGGCTATGAAAGCAAGTTCTTGCGCGTTCACGTCCCTTGGCGAGACGCGCCGGCGCAGGAAGTTCTTGAAAAAATTACCCTGCCTTTGGAAGAGGAACTGAGCACGATCAAAGACCTAGTAGGCATCAACTCTTACTCTTCGCAACGCAGCGCCAACGTCTTTCTGCAGTTCAAACAAAACGTAGACGTCGACGTCGCTTACCGAGAAGTGCGCGACCGCATTGAAAGAGCCAAACTCCGCTTTCCCGACGATGTCGAAAGGACCTTCATCGGCAGAGACGATCCCGACAGCATGCCGGCGGCCATTCTCGGATTGTCTATCGCCCCGTCTGTGACTGACTACTACAACCTCGTGGAAAAAAAGGTAGTCCGGCCGCTCAAACGAATGGACGGCGTCGCCAACGTCAACACCGACGGCATCCTGGAAAAAGAAATCATTATCGAAGTGGACAAAGAACGAACCGATGCCCACGGCTTGAACATCTATCAAATGGCGCAGGAATTAACCGGCGACAACTTTACCCTCGCAAGCGGCAACGTTCGCCAAGCTGGAAAAAAATACCTGCTCCGCTCCGTCGCCACCTACAAAACCCTGCACGAAATCGAAAACCGCCCCATTACAGAACGGCTCCGGCTAAAAGACATTGCCACAATCCGATACGAAGAGCCGGAAAGAAACTTTGCCGTCCGGGTCAACGGCAATCCTGCCGTTGCCGTCGTCATTTTCAAGGAGGGCGACGCCAACACAGTCGAAATCTGTAATCGCTTGGAGGCGGAAGTGGAGCGAATGAAAGAAAACCCACTCTTCGATGACATTGAGATGGAACTATTTTTCAATCAAGGGCGTCTTGTGCAATCCTCCATCCGCAACTTGGCGACCGGCGGCCAGATTGGAGGTGTCTTTGCCGCAATGGTGCTATTTATATTTCTCAAGCGTTTCCGAATGACCTTAATTGTTTCCGCTTCCATTCCGCTCAGCTTGCTAATCTCCCTCACCGTAATGTATTTCACCGGGGAAAGTCTTAATATAATTACCATATTAGGCTTGGTCATTTGCGTAGGACTTTTGGTGGACAACTCCGTTGTAGTCGCCGAAAACATCTACCGCCACGTCCAAGACGGTTTACCCCGCTTCCAAGCCTGCGTCCAAGGCGCTAAGGAAATCGCCCTGGCCATTACTATGGCTACCCTCACTACCGTCATCGTCTTTCTGCCCGTGGCGCTAGTAGAAGGTAACAGCCAATTCTTTTTGATGCGGCTGGCCTTGCCAATCTCGATCTCCTTGCTGGCGTCGCTTCTTGTCGCTTTGGTGTTCATCCCCATCAGCGCCTACTCAACGCTCGGATATGAATCAAACCCGTCCAAGCCATCCGTCAAAAAACCCGGCCCAATGGAAAAAACACTGAACGCTATTTACTCCCGCACTATTGAGCCCATCGGCCGCTTCTACAACAAAACACTCGCCTTCTTTTTGCAGAGGCGGATGGACTTGGTGATGCTCATCGTTGGTTTGTTCGCGCTTACCTTCGGCGTCGTCAGCCAGAAAATCAAACTGTCTATGAATCAGGAAGAAGACCGCACCTCCTTTCAGATCGGCGTCCAGATGCCCGAAAACTCGAACTTCAAAGAAACAAGCAAGCTCTTCGGCCAGCTGGAAGAAGTAATGAAACAAAAACAGAAGGAACTGGGACTCGAAGGATTTATGTTCGTTCACTTTGATCGTGGAGGACGAGTGGATGGCTGGCTGGACCCGGATCAAGACTCCCCCTTTACCGCCGGCGAAATGGTCGATCAAATCATCAAAGCCTTTCCCAAACCGCCCGGCGTTCAGTTTGAAACCGGACGGGAAAGCCAAGTTAAAGAAGCCAAAGGAAAAACCGTCTACGTCCTCAATCTCGAAGGCAATGATTCCGATCAACTTCGCCAACTTGCCGAAGAACTGAAGCCGCGCTTTCTAGAAGTGCCCGGCGTGCTGGGCGCAAGATCGGGAAGCGAACGGCCTCCCAACGAACTGGCTCTTGTGGTGGACCGCGAACGAACTAATGCCGGCAACGTCAACCCGGAATTCATTTCCGGGGTCGTCGGCTACGCCCTTCGCGGCCGAAGCCTTCCCCGATTCCACTTTGAAGGCCGGGAAATCCCCGTTCTAGTGCGATTTCCCGAAGAAGACCGCGACAACCTTTCCACACTCGCCAACTTCCGCGTTCCCACCATGACCGGCAATGCCCTGCCCCTTTCCGCTCTTACCACCGTCAAAAAACTACAAGTCTCCGGCGGCATTTTCCGCAAAAACAAAAAAACAACCCACACCATTACACTGGACCTAAAAGAAGACAACGCGGCGCAAACCCGCCAGCGCTTAGCCGTTCTCCAACAATCCATCGACCTGCCCGAAGGCATTTCCTTTGGCGGATCCTCCGGCGACGAAGCCCTTCAACAGGAACTCGCCAACCTTCAATTCGCCGCCCTGCTTTCCGTTGTCTTCATTTATCTTTTGATGGGTTTCCTTTTTGAAAGCTTCATCCTGCCGCTCTCCATCATTCTGACCATCCCACTGGCCAGCATCGGGGTTGTTTGGATTCACTTTCTCACCGGCAAAGACCTCGACATGCTTGGCTTTGTCGGCGCCATCCTGCTCATCGGCGTCGTCGTCAACAACGGCATCGTCCTCGTCGACTACGTCAACCAACTGCGCCAACGCGGCCTTGAGCGAACCGCCGCCCTCAAACAAGCCGCCGACCGTCGCTTTCGCCCCATCCTCATGACCGCCCTCACTACCATCATCGGCATGATCCCTCTCACCGTCAGCAAACCCAGCGAACTCGGCATCAGCTACAAATCCTTCGGCCTGACACTCATCGGCGGCATGACCACCGCCACCCTCCTCACCCTTCTGGTCATTCCCCTCTTCTACACCTTCTTTGACGACCTTCGAAAATACCTCGCCGGATGCTTTCGCCGCTTTCTCTAAATCCAATCCGAAAAGGATACTAAGCCATCACTAATCCGTCACAAAACGCTCCAAAACCAAAAAACAAACCGCCACCGCCAACAAAAAACGAAGAAAAATCGCCCAATCCGCAAAAAAAATGAAAAAAAGTTTAAAAAAGACTTGATTCCGTCTCGAATTGAGTTATGTTGAAGGCGCATCAGATTCCGCGGATGCCCTGTTTTTTGGGTCGTCCGCCGAATATCACAGTTCGTTTCAGAGTTTCGGAGGAGCCGAATTCGACTTTTCCGTCTCTTGGGCAAATGAGTGGGGTTTTTCTCGCTTTTTGTCCGCGGAATTCTGATGCCGGCCCGGACGTTGCCGAAAATGCGTCATTGTGTTAGAAATCGAAGAATGATCGACCGAACATAAGACATGAGTGCGTTTCATAAAATTGTGCTGGCGATTGCCGGCTCGCTGAACAACGGAACTTTTAGCCCCGCCCCGCAAGGCGGCAACCGGGCTTTGAGCAAACAAACCAATGCCTTGGCCGAACGCCAAGCGCAAACCTCGGCCAAAACTCCCCCGATCCTCAACCCAATCGGAAAAGGAATTGGAAAGTTTTGGATTCCCATCCTCCTCGTCACCGCCACCGCGCTGACGACAAGCATCGAGCAAGCGCAAGCGGCGGATTCTCCCACACCTGTAATGTCCCCAGCAGGGCCAGCTAACTACGACGTCATAACAAGGCATTTGCTGGTGCCGGCACCTGTTCAACCAGCTGCAGTTCCTGTGCCAGTCGTGGTGGTCGCCAAACCCGTTCTCAAAAGAGGCGCCATCGAAGCGGGGAGATGGCTCATCGCCGTTCTTGCCGAATGGGGAGTTCACACCGCAATAGACCAAGTCTTTGCTAATACCAGAGGCCAAGAAGCCAACGTAACCGTCCACGGCGCGAAATGGGTTTCCAATGAGTACGAAGAGAAAGGCTATTCCATAACAGGCATACCTCGCACCAGTTGGACAACTATGGCGGACATGGGAGATGAAGACAATACCTCATCCGCACTGGGATGGGACGGCCCTAATCACCGCTCCATGACACAGCACGAAGCCAAAGGCTATTTGGAACGAAGAATAGGTAAAGTTTCCTTTAGCACGTGGTCTGGGATAAGTCCCGGACCAGTCGGAGGATGGATTTTCTTCACCGTCCAAGCAAGATCAGATCACTACCAAGCAGAACTAGCAAAACAAATTGCGCTTGCCCGGTTCCAATTTCCGAGCGCAACATTCACGAAAGCCAGTGAAAGCATAGAAAAATGGAAAGTGGGAAGCTTCGAAATGTTCAGCGATTTCGTCGATCCCGCCCCGATTTTGAAAAAACTCGGAACGGAAAACGCCATCGACAGCGAAGCCAACTATTACGAAGCCAAGGCCACATGGGAATACCGTAATCTCCTGCCCAACGGAACATGGGGAGAATGGGAAGACGCTGAAAAAACCTTCAGCCAAGATACCGGAGACGGAATCAAGAGCTGGGAAGATCATACCTTCTCCTTTGACTTCTGCGATGATAACCAAGAAATCACCGACCCCGAAATCTACGAAGGCATCAAACGATTCATGTCAAGACGGCCTGTTTCTGAATGGAAAGAGCAAGTGAGTTACATTTACAGAGGTGGCACCCGACAATGGGACACCATTGTGAGCACAAACTGGGTAAGAGTCGGATGGGAACCGTGTGTGGTTCAAAAGTACCAAGACCTCAATTAAGGAAAGACGAAACAAAGAAAAAGGAGATTAGCCAATGAGCAAAATAGACAAATTCCTTTACGGCGGATTCGCCGTCGTGGCCATCGGCGTTGTTGTGGCCATGCTGGTGTCCGTCTTCTCGCCGCCAAAACAAACAGCGGAAGAAACCGTCGAGACGCCAACGCCGCCGCAAATCGAGCAACCAACGATGGAAACAGCCGCGCCGGTGGACGATCTAGTGCCACCAGACGGCTACGTCGGATACTACTTGGACGGTGACGGAAACAAAGTCTGGTTCACTCAAGAACAACTCGACGCAGGTTCGGAATACGAGCAAGAACTCAAACGGCAAGAAGAAGAGCAAAGAGCCCTCGATGAAGCGGAAAAGGCATGGTGGGAAAGCAGGAAAGATTGGGTAGAACGATTCCCGTTCCAGCCAACTCCGCACCCAGAGATTACCTTTGATCCAACCGTGTATGATTCAAGGAAAGTCTTTAGGGGCGAATGGCCGGAAGAAAAGAAGGACAAAGCCTACTGGGACATGAAACGTCGAGTGGATCATCACAGCTTGTTGAAAGATTTTTACGACAGCTGGGTGCGTTACACCGAAGAGTTTGAACAACTGCACGACATCGTTCAAGAAGAACTCGGCGAATCGGGAAGCACGGCGGTTCTTGCCCAAACATTCCGAACGCTCGCAAAATACCACAAAGCGGCGCAACGAGATCCCGATTCGATTTACCGAGAAAACGTCGAAGTGATCCCGCTCAACCCGGAACCAACCGATCCAATGGACACAATGGTTGTGCTAGGTCCTGATTTTCAAAACCTTCCAAAAGACAAACAAAACGAGATCTTAGCCGAACTCTCCCACGCCTACATGGAAGAATCGAGAGCTAGAAACAATCCACAATACGAAGTGCGCGACGTTACTTGGGCGGAACGAACGGAAAGACTGGCAACGCTCATTATAGGCGCATTGACAAATCCAGAAATCGAATGGGAAGGAATTCCCAAGGATCAAGCAATCACCATTCGGGATCGCTTAATCAATGAAATTCCGGCGGCAGGCTTCTTGGAACTGCCCAAGGTGGTATTCGCCTCCAACACCAAATACGAATTCCAATTGAAACCCGGCGACCCCCTGCTGATTAAGTAGCCTCAAACCGCAATTCTTCCTATTGCAACGCCCGGTGAGTGATTGTCTTGCCGGGTGTTTTTTCTATAGTGAGGCGGTGTTTTTTGAGGTTGGTTGGTGTTGGATTAGGTGGGTTGATTGTGCGGACATTTGACTTTTGGTTATTGTGAGTGGAAAAGCGAGCGCGATGAAGAAATGGGATTACGATCTAGTTGTGATTGGCGGCGGCAGCGGCGGATATGCGGCGGCTCGCACTGCGGTTGGTTTGGGTTTGAAAAAGGTTGCGGTGATCGAAGGGGGTCGAAAAGTGGGCGGGCTTTGCATTCTTCGCGGTTGCATGCCGACCAAGGCTTTGCTTTACGCCGCGGAGGTGTTGCATTTGGCCCGGCAAGCGCAGGTTTGGGGGTTGGACATTCCTCAGGTTGGTTATGATTTTGCCAAAGTGATGGCGCGAAAGAATGCGGTTGTCGGCGAGTTTGCGGCGTATCGGCGCGAGCAGTTGCAAGAGGGAGGTTTTGACTTCATTCGAGAGCAAGCCCGATTTGTGGATCCGCATCGCATTCGGCTGGCTTCGGGAAGAGAGGTGACGGCGGCGCATTTTGTGGTCAGCACGGGTTCAATGGTTCGGCGTCCGTCGTTGCCGGGGTTGGAAGAAGCGGGTTATTTGACGAGTGACGACGCGCTGGATTTGTCGCGGGCGCCAAAGTCGCTGATCGTTTTGGGTGGAGGCGCGGTGGCGGTGGAGTTTGCGCAGTTTTTTCAGCGCTTGGGAACGGAAGTGAGTTTGATTCAGCGAAGTCGAACGATTTTGAAGGAGTTTGACGAGGACGCGGCCATTGAGGTGGAAAAAGCCTTGCGATCCGAAGGGATGACGCTGTTTACCGGCGCCAGACTTCTGTTTGCTTCGGCAACAAGCAAGGCAGGCAAGGCGGTGCGCTTTGAGCATGAGGGCGAGCAAAAGACCGTGGAAGCGGAGGAGATTTTTATGGCGTTGGGCAGGAATCCAAACACGGCGGGGCTTGGTTTGGAGAAGGCCGGCGTGGAAACTTTGCAAGGACGGATTGTTTGCAATGCGCGAATGCAATCTTCGGCGTCTCATATTTTCGCTGCGGGAGATTGCGTGGGACCGCACGAGATTGTGCATCTTGCGGTGCGTCAAGGCGAAATTGCCGCCCGCAACATTGCCTTGCCGGAACAGGCCAAGGAAATGGAAGATCGTCTTTTTATTGGCGTTGTGTTCACGGATCCGCAGATTGCTCGGACGGGATGGACGGAGCGAGAGGCGCAAAGCCGAGGCGCCCAATATCGCGCGGCTTGTTACTCGTTTGACGATCACGGCAAGTCCATTTTGATGAATGCGCGACGCGGTTTCGCAAAGTTGATTGCCGATGCAAAAACCGGCGAGATTCTCGGAGGAAGTTGCGTTGGACCTTCTGGCGGCGAGTTGATTCATGAAATCACGACTGCTATGGCCAAACGAATGACTGTCGGTGAGCTGGCCGAAGTGCCGCATTATCACCCTACTTTGGCGGAGATTTGGAGCTACCCGGCCGAAGAATTGGCGGCGCAGATTCCAGGGGTTGAAGCGGATGAGAGGCGATGATGAAAAGTAAAATAAAATTGGAAGAACTTGCCTTTGACTCGACGTTTTTTGTCTTTGCCGCTTTCTGCGCTGGATTCGGATTCCTTTGGGAAAACAGAATTCTGCTTGCATTAATTCGCTGTGTCTATATTCCTAGAAAGGCAAAAAATTATTTGCCGATTACGAAAAGAATTCAAGATGAGCGAGGATACGAAGCAAGAAACGGATATTGTGGACAACATTGAAGCGGAGCCGGTTGGCGGTGGCGAAGCCGCAGAACCTGAAGCCGCTTTTTCTGAACCAGAGGCGGCGAAAGAAAGCGAAACTGAAGTCGGCAAAGAAAGCGACGGAAAATCGGAATCCACCGCCGCTTTGGATGCGGAAGAGCATCGCAAAATGAAAGAGCAGGCCGACAAAGCGGAGGAGTATTGGGATCGATTGTTGCGACTTCAGGCCGAGTTTGACAACTTCAAAAAACGGGCGGCGAGAGAGCGAAGCCAAGCCATCAAGTATGCCAACGAAGCCCTTCTTGAATCGCTGATTCCTGCGCTGGACAACTTCGACATGGCAATAGCCGCTATTGAAAACGCCGGGGCGAACTCAGTGGACTCGCTCAAGCAAGGAGTCAACATGGTGTTCAAACAGCTGAAGGACGCGATTCGGGAATCGGGCATGGAAGAGATCAACGCTGTTGGCCAAATGTTCAATTACAAGTGGCATGAAGCCGTGGAGCAACGGGAAAGTAGCGAAGTTCCTGAAGGGCAAGTGATTGAGCAGATTCGCAAGGGGTACAAACTTAAAGACCGCTTGATTCGACCGGCAGAAGTCATTGTGGCAAAACCAAGGGTTGTCGATTCTGCAGACAGCGTTGCCAATAAAACTTCAGAAGAAGTCTCCGCAAAAGACTAATCAATGGCGAAACGAGACTATTACGAAGTCCTCGGCATCCGCAAAGGAGCGTCCGCAGAGGAGATCAAGAAGGCGTATCGCAGACAAGCGGTCAAGTTTCATCCGGATAAAAATCCCGGAAACAAAAGCGCCGAAGAGAAATTTAAGGAAGTGGGCGAAGCCTACGAAGCCTTAAGCGATCCCCAAAAACGGGCCGCCTATGATCAATACGGACACGCCGCCTTTGATTCTCGCTCTCGAGGCTTTGGCGGAGGTGGAGGGTTCCACGATCCTTTTGAGATTTTTCGCGATGTGTTCAGCGGAGGCAGAAGCGGAGGGAGCATTTTTGACAACTTGTTTGGCGGCGGTCGTCAAAATCCGTCCGGCCCACAACGCGGCGCAGACCTTCGTTACGACTTGGAAATCAGCTTCGAGGAAGCAACGATGGGGTGCGAAAAAGAAGTTCCGATCACCAAACTGGAGAGCTGCCGCTCTTGCCGAGGCACTGGGGCTGCTGTCGGAACCAGATTGCGAACTTGCTCTACTTGCGGCGGACGGGGACAAGTGGTGACTTCTCGCGGCATATTCAGCATCGCCCAAACCTGTCCCGCTTGCGAAGGCAACGGCAAAATTGTGGAAAAGCCTTGTCACTCGTGCCGCGGCGCGGGACGGCAAGAGAAAACCAAAAAGATTTCATTGAAGATTCCTCCCGGCGTCGACAACGGCACGCGTTTGAGATCATCCGGCAATGGCGAGGCCGGCGTTCGGGGCGGCGCTCCGGGCGATCTTTACGTGGTTTTGCACGTTCGAGAGCACGAGGTTTTTGAACGCGACGGGGATGATTTGCTTTGCGAAGTTCCCGTCAGTTTTGTGCAGGCCGCCTTAGGTTCCGAACTCAAGGTGCCGACGTTGCAGAGGCAATGCACGATCAAAATTCCCGCTGGAACCCAATCCGGCACTATGTTTCGCCTGAGAGGAAAAGGCATCAAAAACGTTCAAGGCTACGGCTACGGCGATCTGCACGTAAAAGTGTCTGTGGAAGTGCCCACGAGGCTGAATACAGAACAAAAGGCAAAGCTCAAGGAATTCGGCGAACTTTGCGGCGCCGACGTCAACCCCATCGCCAGCGGCTTCTTCGAAAAAGCGAGGAAGTTTTTTTCCGGGGAATAACCGCCATGCGCCGATTTTTCCTGCCCGCTCATCTCTGTCAAGAGGAAACGTTGCAACTCTCCAATCAAGATGCCAAACACGCCATCGCCGTCTTGCGCCTTCGCGAAGAAGACTCTATTCACGTTCTGGACGGCCAAGGGCGCGAATTGCTTTGCCAAGTCCAGAAAATTGACAAGCAGTCGGTGCAAGCGCGTGTGCTTACGCGCAAAGATCTTCCCAATCTCCCCTATCAACTGTCGCTGATACAAGCGGTCCCAAAAGGGAAGTCGATGGACGCCATTGTCCAAAAGGCCACCGAGCTGGGTTGCCGCACAATCATTCCCGTGTTTTCCGAACGTTCTGTCGTTCGGTGCGACGAAGCCGCCGCCGACAACAGACGAAAGAAGTGGGAAACAATTGCCATTGAAACCATGAAACAATGCAGGCAAGGATGGTTGCCCAAAATTCTCTCCCCCCTTCCCTTGCGCGCGCTTCTTTCCGGTAATGCGTTGCCGGCGAGACAACTATCTTTCCTAGCCAGTCTCCAACCCGACGCATTGCATCCCCGAAAGCATTTAGAAGACTATCGAAACAAGCACGGCCGCTTTCCTCACTTTGTCACGGTTTGGATTGGACCCGAAGGCGACTTCACTCCCGCCGAAGTGAATGATATTCAAGCCGGAGGCGCTTTGCCGATCACACTCGGCCCGCTGATCCTGCGAAGTGAAACCGCGGCCATCTGCGTTTTGTCGTTTTTAAACTACGAGTTGCAATCTGAAGGAATTTCTTCTTCTCACAAATCAGCCTCTATCTAATATAATATAAGATAGTTTTGTCCGCGAACGGGCTTTGGGCATCCAAGATTTCATCGGGCAATTTATGCAACTCTATTGTCGAGCGGCAATACAACGGAATAATGACAAGTTTTCACCTATGAGAAATAGGGAAAACACCCGGCTTCCAAAAAGCGCTATTCCGTAGGTTCTAATTGTACGCCTTCTGTCACATGCCTCCATTCATCGGTGACCGCCCACAAATTGACTGGCTTTAAAGATTTGCCTTCTTTGAGCAAGCGCACGCTACCATCAACAAAGGTATAATTCGATCCTACCCCGTGCCGTTTGTGATCAATCTGTTCCAAGTCATTTCCCTGCTCCCCTTGGTAGTAATCCATATGAACATGATTAGACTTCTTTCTTTTTTCGCCAAACAGCAGAGTTTCAGAAGGGTAAGGCACTCGGTGCAACTTCATGCCGTGGGGTTTTATACGGTTAGGCCAAGTGCCGTTCCATTTTGTAAAATGATCGAGCTCTTCACGCGTCATGATGCCTCGGAAATAGTCGTTCCAGCCGTTGATTAGATAACTGCGCCATTCCCGGAAGCGGTCGGAAGGACATTTTAGAATCTTGAAATCGGCCGGGCTGTTGGTGGAGAGAGTTTCCTGGTCGAATGCCTTCGCTCCGGCTCGTCCGTAGTAAGGCCGGAGTTTGTAAATCCAATTCTCTTTGAAAGTCCGAGTAACCGGCGGGCATTGGCCGTCAAAGTCACCGGCGTACATCTGCGCGGCTAACCCTAATTGCCTCAGATTGCTGGCGCACTTGATTTGACGGGCTTTGCCTCTGGCTTTCGACAGAGCGGGAAGTAAGAGACTTGCTAGAATTCCAATAATCGCGATTACTACCAACAATTCGATCAAGGTAAAACCCCGTTTCTGGATCGTGTGTCTGCCGAGTCTATTTTTCATCTGCATTTTACTTTTCTTTATAGACACCGCTGGTTGAGCAATTGTTCAAATACTTTGCTCGGCCTCCGATCTGTTTCAAAAATATCTCAGATGCCGCAAGCCCTAATGAACAACGCATAGACAAGCAACCGGCATTCCGAGTTTTTTTCTCATGGGTTATAGTAGCCCGAGCCAAAGATCAGATCGTCGTGCTTAACTACCCAAGAACGCTTTGGCTCCTCATTCCCGGTCAAGGGATTAGTGAACAAATAATCGCCCCACGCTCCTTCGGGAGACGCTGTTTCTAATATGCCCTGCACGATGAAGGTTCCGGTGCTGTCTTGTAGATTGTAGAGGTTCTGCCCCACTAGGCTGGGATTGGCGGCGTGCGCCAGCGACACACCGTCGGCGTCCAACACAAACACATAAAGTTCGCCGTCGATATAATCTCCGGCCGTTCTAGAAATTTCTTCAAAAACCTGCCTGCCAACCTCTCGGTAACGAGCAATGGCGGCGGCGACCTGCTGTTTTACTATCTTGGCGGCGTCCACGCGGGAGGGAATGCCGACATGGAAGAAAGCCTGTTCGCCGAAAGCTTTTATGGAATATGGACTGCTCGATTCCGCAATTGCGCTCCAAACGCCGTCCAGCGCCGCGGCAGTAGCCAAGACGCCCCCTCCGTCCCAACGGATTGTGACTTGGTCGCCGTCCAAAACAATGCTCAAGCTTGTTTCCACCGGCGGCGCAACGGCGTCGACGGCGGGCGCTACCATAAAGAAGTTCAAGTCTGGCGAACCTTCGGCAATGGTCGCCCGCAAAGTGACTTTTCCATTGAGGTCGATTGAAGACAAGACTCCGGACTCATCTGTGAGCGGAATCCATTGGTAACCTCCGCCTCGAACGCCTTCAGATCGAAAGGCGCCCAAAGACTCGGTGGTTTGGTTGGGGTGTCCGGCGTCGCTGGTGACTTTGTCGAACCGCACAACGAACGGTCCATCATCAGCGGCGCGAAGGTAAATGTTGAAGTTGCCCGCGTCAAAGCGGCGCGTGTAGTTCAGCCATTCGCCGGCTTCTGTATCGTTGACGCTGTAATCGGATTCTCCGGCATCTTTGTACGCCGACCGATTCGCCTCATTATCATTGTCCACCGTGTTGGGCATATTGCCGACACTCGGGAAACGCCATACTGCATCTGGGTTAGCGCGATTGAACTCGTCGGAAAGCTCGTGGAAGTCAACGCCTTCAGAATCCGTGTCTGCGCCTTTGTCAAAGTAGGAATTCGCGTCTGTCGAATCCAAAGTCGGGTGGTCAATAAACATTCCGTTGTCGAAGTTAAAGTCTTCGGCTTCAAAAGTCTTGTTCTCCGTTGAAAAGGTATTGAAGGAAAGAATGCCGGTGATGAAGGCACCGTCGGCATCGGTCACAGTTAGGTTTCCTTTGTAGATCACATTTTCCTGCAAACCCGTTAGTTGGACGTTCCACTCTTGCTCGTTGCCTGTGATTTTTAGATTGCCGCTCCAGTCCCGCCCGTTGAGAACGACCCGAATGTTTTCGCGCGGGATAGAACCGGAAGAAGTCGCCGTAAAGGTAACTCCTTGGTTGGCGTCCACAAAATTGGCGCCGATTGGGGGAGAAAGATTCGCATAACTTGGCGGAGGATTTGCAGACGCTCCCGGCGGCGGCACTGCTCCCAATTTCACTCGACAGAAGTCGACGTCTAAGGCGGCGCTCTGCGGCGTGGCCGTCGCGCCGATGGCAAGATAACTGAACCCGCTATACTGCCTTTCCTCGCCGTCGCCCGCCGTCATTTTGAACACTTGCGGCGCGGTGTTGCCGTCGATGTAAATGGAAGCCACGTGAGTGCCTACATTGTCTTCGTCTCTTTGGATGACAATCCAGAACTCGTGCCACTGCGTTGGGTCGAGGGGAATGACGTTTTCCCCATCGCCTTGTCCAAAATTGACGTCTCCAGAAATTTCATTGCCGGCAAATTCGTTCATACTGAGGCCGGCAAAGCCAGTAACGAACCGATTGGGGTCGCCAAAAGGAGTGTCCGAAGCCGTGGTCAACGAAAAAGCAATGGCGCCGCCGTTTTGCTGTTTGATGACAAAATTGCCTTTGCCGCCGTCTGAGGTGACATAGCCGTCGCCGCCATCGGGATAGGGTTGCGTGCCATTTTGTTCTTGTCCGTCCGGATGCAACACATCCAGCGGTCCGTCGATAGGCATTCGCGCCCGGAAGTGAAGCGTTACACCATCATCCAGCACTGTATCGCTGGCGCCGTGGTCGGCTAGATTGTGGCCGAAGTAAATTTTGCGATTTGATCCCGGATCGGAAAACCCGTAATCTCGCGGATCGCCGGTGTCTTGAATTCGAAGATAGTCAACGCCGTCTTCGGTAATCGTCATGGCGCCGCCGGGACGGTTGTTGGCGCCGAACTCTCCGCCAATGGCCGAGCCGTCCCATTCATCAGAAGAGTTGTCGTGACTCCAAGTGCCGTCCAGAGAGGCAAATCCATTCGGCGCATAGTGGTCCTCATCGCCTTCGTAAGCATAATCCCAGCCGCCTTCGGGCGGTGGGAAAGTCGTTTGCGCATTCATTCCGCCTATTCCAAGAAGCAGAAAGGCGCCCCAGCATGGAATATTTGTTCTCGATTTCATTGGATTTCTCTATCTATCCGCAACACTTTCCACTCGCCAGTTCGTTTTCATTGAGATTCAACGGATGGCTCTTGGGTGCAACCGACGCAGTTCCGCCGCCCGCGCTTTCCCTTTCTTCTTCTGCTCCACCGTGAGAATCTCTTCGAGATCGATGTGGTCGTCAAATGCTGTCCAGAGGAGCGAATCAGAGTCTGAGTTTGCTTTCGCCAAGAGAAACCAAGCGTATGCTTCAACCTCATCCTTCGGCACACCTTCTTTGCCTTTGGCATACCTCGTGCCAAGGAAGTGTTGCGCAAACTCATCGCCGTGCACGGCCGCTTTCCGATACCACTTCATCGCTTCCACATAATCCTGCGGCACGCCTTTGCCGAAGCGATACATCCGGCCAATTTGATATAGCGCAAACCGATTTCCTTGCACGGCCGCTTTCTGATACCACTTCATCGCTTCCGCATAATCCGTCGGCACGCCTCTGCCGAGGAAATACATATCGCCAAGTCTGTTTTGCCCACTGGCATCTCCTTGTACGGCCGCTTTCCGATACCACTTCACCGCTTCCACATAATCCTGCGGCACGCCGTCGCCGTGGGAATACATCCAGCCAAGATTGCTTTGCGCTTCGGCGTCTCCTTGCTTAGCTTCTATTTTCGTCGCCTTGAAACGCTCGCTTTCCTGCCCGCAACCGCCGCAAAGCAAAGCGACGGTGCCCACCAATAATGAATAGAACTTCTTCATCACTCTAAATGTTCCGTAAAATCAAAAATGCGCCCCGCTTTTTTTCAATCATCCGAACTATGCCGCCGCGCCGGGTTTGCGCCAACGTCGCCGAGGCGCTTTGGTTACCAAACCTTTCTTGATCGCCTTGGCGCTGACTCGAATGTATTTCACCTCGCCGTCAACAATGGCCTTCACTCGCTGCAAATTGGGAAAAAACCGCCGCTTGGTCACTCCCGTAATGTGCGTGCCGATGCCGCCCTTTTTTTTGGCCTTGCCGCTGCGCCAAATATGATTTCCCTTGCGCGGCCGCTTTCCAGTCAATTGACAAATTCTCGCCATAAATTACCCTTTCTCTTCAAACAAAAAGGAGATTTTGAGAATTTCGGCGCTTTATTGCAAGCTCTTTCTCCAAGTTCTTTAGCGCCGAATTTTCCAATTTTCCAAAATTCCGCCTTGCCAAGCTATCGACTTCTCCGCAAAATAAGGGCTTGAAAAATTCATTGCGCTCAAAAGTTTGTTTGGCAAAAACACTTCGGCAACCCAAAGTGCGTGGATAAACGAAACGTTCCAATGACCATAACAATACTAAAAAACCAGATGAAATCGAACCAGATGCACACTTCCCGTCGCCGCTCTCCAATCGCAACTCCTCTTCTCGCACTCGGCGCCTTCATTGCCGTTGCCGCCGCGAAGGCAGAGGTCAAAGTCCCCTCCATCATCGGAGACCGAATGGTGTTGCAACAAGCACAGCCCAACCCCATCTGGGGCTGGGCGGATGAAGGCGAAGTGGTCACCGTGAGCATCGCCAGCCAACGCCACACCGCCCGCGCCAAAGCAAACGGCCGATGGAAAGTTCACTTGGACCCGCTCCCGGCCGGAGGCCCGCACACGCTCGAAATCAAAGGAAAAAACATCCTTCAATTCCAAGACGTTCTGATTGGCGAAGTCTGGCTTTGCTCCGGACAATCCAACATGCAGTGGGGCGTCAACAGCTCCAAAGACCCAGATTTGGAAAAACTCGCCGCCCGCCATCCGCAAATTCGGCACATCACGGTTCCCCAATTCGGCACGCAGGAGCCGCAACATGATTTTGACGGAGAATGGCAAGCCTGCTCCCCCGAAACCATTGGCGGCTTTTCGGCCGTCGGCTACTTCTTCGGCCGGCAACTGCATCAAACCCTCCAAGTTCCCATCGGCTTGATCGACAACGCATGGGGAGGCTCGTCGGCCGAAGCCTGGGTGCGCCGCGATCTGCTGGAATCAGACGCTCGTTACCAGCCTCTCATGGAGCGATGGAAAAAAACCGAACAAAGCTATGATCCCGCCGCCGTCAAAACCGACTACCAGAAAAAGCTGGAACAATGGGAAAAAGACGCCGCCAAAGCAAAAGCGGAAGGCAAAACAATCGCCCGCGGACGTCCGCGCCCGCCCCGCAACCCGTTGGCTAATCAACACCGGCCCGCTAATCTTTACAATGGCGTCCTGAAACCGCTCATTGGATACGGCATTCGCGGTGTGATTTGGTATCAAGGAGAGTCCAATGCCGGCCGCGCCTACCAATACCGCGAACTCTTTCCGCTTATGATTCAAAACTGGCGCGACGAATGGAATCAGGGAACCTTCCCTTTCTACTGGGTGCAACTGGCCGATTTCCGAGCAGAGAAACCCGAACCGGCAGACAGCAATTGGGCCGAACTTCGGGAAGCCCAAACGCTTACCCTAGATCGATTGCCCAACACCGGCCAAGCCGTCATCATCGACTTGGGCGAAGCCAGCGACATCCATCCCAAAAACAAACAAGACGTCGCCAAACGCTTAGCCCGACTGGCACTCGCTCGAGACTACGGTTTTGACATCGTCCACCAAAGCCCGCGCTACACCTCCATGAGCCGTGAAGGAAACAAAATTCTGCTGAAATTCAATCAAGTCGGCGGTGGTTTAGACACCTTCGACGTTCGCACCCCCATCGGCTTTACCATCGCCGGAGAAAAACGGGAATTCTTTAACGCCTCCGCCAAAATCATCGGCAACGATCAAATCGAAGTCTGGAGCGACGCCGTCGATAAACCAATCGCCGTGCGCTACGCTTGGGCAGACAACCCCATCTGCAACGTCCAAAACCGCGAAGGACTTCCGCTCACTCCATTTCGAACCGACGATTGGCCTGGCATCACCACCGACAACCACTAACCCCAACTGGCCGAACACCACCGTCAACCCAGGAAAACCATGACGCAGCAATACCTCGAACGAGTCGTCAACCTCGTTGCCCCCGGCAACAACCGCATCAACAACATGAGTGAAGAAGAAGCCCGCCGCCGCCTCCAAAGCGGCGAGCCCGCGCAAGTCCGCACCATCGAAGGCTCTTTCTCTCTTCTAACCAAAAAAGAAAAAACCGTTCGCTTGGCGCGCTCTCTAGATCGTCCCACCCGCTACTTTCTCGCCAAACGCGAAGAAGGACCCGCCCTCATCGTAGCCGACCGCATGGATCATATCTTTGACTGGCTGAAATCCGAAGACCTACACAACCAATTTCATCCCAGCTATTGTCGCATGGTGCCAGCGCACCATATAATTACTATCGAACTCATCGGCTGTCCCGACCCCGACCCCGTCTACACTCGATACTTCAACCCGCAACACAACCAACAACCCAAAGATATTGCGGCCATCGGCAAAAATTACATAGGGGCATTGATGGATGCAATCGCCAAATGGCTTCGGCAAATCCCCGAAAAGGAGCCGATCGGCGTCAGCTTTTCCGGAGGCATCGACAGCGGCGCCGTCTTTCTTTCCACCTACCACCTCCTTCAAAAACTCGGCATGAACCCTAGCCGGCTTAAAGCATTCACACTATCCGTCGAACACGCAGAAGACTCTAAGCAAGCCCGCGCATTCCTAGAATCATTGGGACTGTCGATGTTTCTCGAAGTTGTGGAAGTAGACGCAGGTCAAGTCGACGCCGACAAAACCTTGCAAGTGCTTGAAGACTACAAACCGCTCGACGTCGAATGCGGCGCAATGGGATTAGCCCTGTGCCAAGGCATCCGCCGTCGCTACCCAAACTGGAAACACCTGATCGATGGCGACGGTGGCGACGAAAACCTCAAAGACTATCCTATCGAGGAAAATCCCGAGCTCACCATCCGGAGCGTCCTTCACAACCCAATGCTCTACCACGAAGGCTGGGGCGTCGGAAAAATCAAACACTCGCTCACATATAGTGGAGGACTGAGCCGTTCCTACACCCGCACCTACGCCCCGGCAAAATATTTTGACTTCGACGGATTTAGTCCCTTTACTCAGCCGCAAGTCATTGAAGTTTCCGAAGGCATTCCCTTCATCGAACTCACACAATACGACCCTCAAAAACTCTACAACCTCAAAGGGCAAATCATTGGCGCCGGCATCCAAGCCGTCACCGGTCTCAAAATGCCGATCTTCCCCAAACGCCGCTTCCAACACGGTGCCGCCGCAAAATCCGTCTTGCGCCAACGAATCCCCAACGACGAAATCAAACTCCGCCAACGCTTTTACGAACTCTATACCTGATCATCGTTATTAACCGCAAAATAAAAAAGGAACGCAAACTTCTGCTCTCTGAAATTGCTTGTTCAAATGAACAGTCTACGTCGCCCAGAGAAAATTTCATAATGACATATAAGGAAACTATTCTATCTCTAATCAATGAATCTCCATTTGATATAGATGCAGACATCCAGATTAGCGGTCGTCCGCCAACAATGGCGAATTCTGAATTTCTTACGAATAAAGAACAAGGTGATTGGGCCGAACAAGTAGTCTTCAATGCCATTAATGAGAATTCAGAGGAATACTGCGCCGTGCGATACGGGTGAGCGGACAGTCTCTTGCCGCCGGAGATTCAGGATTTGCCGAGTTTTATTCCAAATATCAAGATGAGTTAAATAACATTGGGAAGAAACCCGATCTTTTAATTTTTCACCGCTCGGACGCGCCCCAAGAAAACTTTGACCTTGACGACGTTTCTATAAGCAAAGCAGTCGCAGCAATAGAAGTTCGCTCAAGCAGCTTCTTGTCGAACAAGTATTCCGCCTTTATGGAAGAGAGAACCCACAAAGCGGAAATAGAGTGCAATAAAATTCGGAACATACTTTTGCGGGAGCCTTTGTCCAGCTTGCTCTTGCAAAAGAGTCCAGAGCTTTATAAGTTTTGATACAATGCGCTACACCCAATAGGTTTAGAGAAGTAGATTTCCAAAAATCTTAGAAGTCTCAGTGAACACCTGAAACGCATGAAGGAACAAATCAAAATACTCCATAAAAGAGACTACTTGAGTATTACGCCAAAGATTGAAGATCTGGCGCTTGTGAATCGATGGATTCAACGTTTTGGTGTCAGACACTACTATCTACAGGTGTTTTTTGACAAGGCTTACGTCATTCCATTTAAGGAGATTCTCAAATTAAGTTCCGACTCTAAAAATGAAGGAGTTATTTTTTCCATTGAGCGAGACGGCAAGAATCAGAGGAAGACCACAATCAAAATTAACGTCCAATTGAGGAAGGAAATCCTTGGCCGGATTGATATGCCGGAACATCGTTCCACATTGAAAGAGTTGAATCGAGGAAGGCTTTTGTTCTATGTTACCTTTCAAGGCGGTCGAGGCTATCTGGATTCAACAATTTTTGCGCAAGAAATTGCCAATGACGCTTGAATATACCTAATATGTCGAGGATGATCATCGCAAGTCTTTTGGTCAGTTTTTTACTCATCCGAATGTCGCCGAGTTTATGACGCGCTGGGTGATCGCTTCCGGGAAGAGTTCTCTTTTCGACCCGGCTTTTGGACTTGGTGCTTTCTACGAAGCTATCCCCAAAGATTCAAATATTTTTATTTTCCGCGTGTGAAATAGACACTAAAATTATTGAATTTTGGGAACAGAAAACCAACGCGAATTCTGAGTTTATCGTTATAGAGAATTACCTACACTCTTGGGTACAAAGCCACCTAAACATCGTCTGTAATCCTCCTTATATGCGCTTTCAGAAGTTCTTAAGTCGAAACCTTGTTTTCCAAGAATTTAGGCAACATTTGGGAATCCGGCTCTCAGGTTACACTAACACTGCTTCTGCCTTTCTGCTGAAATCACTTTCTGAGCTTGGTTCGTCCGGGAAGGATGGCTTATATTATGCCTCTTGAATTTTTGAATGCCGGTTATGGTTCTCTGGTAAAGGAAAAACTTATCGAGTCCGGTCACTTATTTGCCATTATCAGTTTCGACTGTGAAAAAGATATTTTCCCGGATGTAATCACCTCGGCGGGTATTATCCTTTATGATAAAGGAGTTTGTCATTCTTCGGTTAAATTTTACTCGGTAAAATCCATTATTGAACTTAAAGAGTTTAACAAAGTGGAACCGGTTTCAGAAATATTTTTAAAAGATCTAATTCCCAACTCTAAGTGACTTCCTTTGTTTAGGAGGCGAAAATTTAAAGTGGATAAATCCAGAACGACAACGCTGGATTTTTACCACTTAAGAAATAGCAGATAAGCAAATTAAAGATACTACTGAGGGCAGACAAGATAGCAAAATTAACGACTCTCGGCATTGTCGGAGTCGATGTGGCGGGACTTTTGGCGCGAACCGCCAAAGGCATCGTTTCCTTCGTCCAAAACCTTCTTCCCTCCCGGACGCCAAAGGAGGGCGTCCGCGGCGTCCAAGTCTCCGCTTCCTTCCAACCGGCGGCCGCCTTTGTCGTCGTTGTTGTCGGAATCGGTTTGCTTGCCTCTCTGTTTTTGCTTCAAGCTGATCATGACGGGTCGGTTAATGTGCCTCAGGTGAATTGCATTTGGGTTGAGAATCACGGTTCCATCGGTTTCGATGTGGAATTTGATGTCAGTAATCATCCGGATTCGGACGAATTGCTATCTGGTTTTCAGTTGAAGCTGTCTGGTAAGGGTGTCGTTGATGATGAACTTTGGGTCAAGAGTGCTACGCTTGAATCGCCAGCGCCGAATCAAGGTTGGCTGGAGTTCCGGGCTATGACGGCGGGCCGCCGCTTCCTTATCCGGACTATACGCATTCCTTTGATTTCGTTGTTGAAGGGTTGGAATTCGAGGGGCTTTTTCCTTATGGTGCTCCCCGTGTCGATGTTGTGCATTCTGTGGCTTCTTCGGTTAGTGTTCAGCTTTACGTTGAGCTGAATAGCAACGGATCGCTTCGCTCGATGAATGCTTGGGCTGTGGATAGTGATGGAGGCAGCTATGAAGTTCCTGTTTATTACTCCCCTGGAGGATCGGAGAATTTTCGAACGTTTGAAGATTAGCCGGCAAGCGTTTACGTTGATCGAGTTGGTGGTGGTGATTGCCATCATCGGCATCTTGGCGTCTTTGCTTCTGCCTGCTCTTTCTAGGGCAAAATCGGCGGCTCATAAGGCGGTTTGTATTAGCAACCAGCGGCAAATCGGCATTGCTCGGCAACTGTATGCTAATGATCATGACGGCTTTTTGGTTACTGATCGGGTGTTTGCGTCAGGAAGGGGGTTTCCCTGGGCTTCTCTTCTTTGCGCTTGGTATTTAGGGAGAGATACAAATCTTTTTGAATGTCCGGCGGAGAAGCGGATTCCTCGTTTAGTGGCTATGGGCAAGGCTGATCCTCGTGAATGGGGTTGGGGCTATTTGCAGAATTCTTACGGGATTGGGAGGGGTGATGGTCCTTGGGGAATTTCTGGTAGTAGGGATTGGGATGGTCCGGGTACACTTCGGGATTCTGACGTGGTTTCTCCTTCGCGCATGATTGCTCAGGCCGATGGCTCTTCTTTTGGGATGTATAATGGGGCAAACTATGCTGGTCCGGGGGTGGGTCCAAAACGTTCGTTGAGGTTGCATGTGGGTACTACGTTTCCAGGCTTGAGTGTTGCGCCTTGGCGGCATGCTTTAAGAGTGGCCCGTCGTCACTCTGGGCAAGCGAACATTTTGTTTGCGGACGGGCATGTGGGTTCGGAGACTCTTTATCAAATGCTTTTTCCATCGGTGGAGAACTGGACACGGTTTAATTATGACAACAAAAAGCATTGGTTGGACGGCGACATGCCTTCAGCGGCAGGTTGGAATCCGAAAACCCCTTGGGATGAGTTGGTGGAATTTTAATATCTGCGGAGGTTGAAAATGGACGAGAAGAAAGACATGACCAATAATGAGCTGAAGATTTTCGTTAATGAACGGTTTAATCGGATTGACGAAAAACTGAAGGATATAAAAAGCGAATTGAAGAATCTGGACGCAGATATCCGAGGTAACGGAGGCGGGAAAATAGGTCTTAATGTTCGGATTGATCGCTTGGAGACTGCGAAAAAGTATCTCTTTTGGGTTGCTTCTGTGGTTTCAGTCGCAGCCATTAACCACTTTTTCGGGGTGATTGACAAGCTAATTGGAAAACTTGGGGGTTAAGTCTCTGCTTGCAGATTGGTTGGTCAAGCCGCCGGGCGGAATGCTCGGCGGCTTTTTGTTTAGAATTTATGGAGTTAACGAAAGAACAATATCAGAGAATCGCGATGTATTTGCCCAAACAAAGAGGGAATGTCTGAATTTCTAACCTGCAGATGCTCAACGCCTTGTTATACATGGCAGAGAACGGCTGCAAATGGCGGGGCTTGCCGGCGCACTTTGGCAAGTGGTCGACCATTCATCAGCGGATGCTCCGCTGGTCGAAGAGCGGAGTTCTATGCCGAGTGTTTGAGGCTTTGAAAGATCAGAGGAACGTCCCGCCGGAAACTCTTTCCCTTGACAGCACCAGTATCAAGGTTCATCCTGACGGAACGGGCGCGCTAAAAAAAACGGCCCGCAGTCCATCGGAAGATCCAGCGGAGGCTGGAATACCAAGATTCATATGGTTGCTGCCAGTGATCGCCAAGCAGTGAAGTTCTCGCTGTCGCCGGGGAATGCGCCCGACGCGCCGGAGGGGAAGAAGTCGTCTGGCAGGAGTTCCGTTGCTGATGGATCGAGCGTATGAAGGCGATGCGAACCGCCAGCAAGCAGTGGAAATGGGAATGAAGCCGATAGCGCCGCCGAAGAAAAGCCGTATTAATCCTTGGCAATACGACAAGGAGATGTATAAAAAGAGAAACGAAGTGGAGAGATTGTTTCGGCGTTTGAAAGGCTATCGTCGAGTCTTCTCTAGATTCGACAAACTCGATGTGATCTTTATGGGATTCATCGCCTTCGCTCTCATCTTCGAAATGCTCCGTTAGTGTCGACACGCCCTATATGAACTATTTGTTTCTTTATCTCTTTTCTCAAACGGGAAGGGAAATCCTTTCGCTTTCAATGCGCAAGTATGGCGACTTCTTATATAAATTTGAGCCGAATGATCTGAACAGTGCCCTGATTCCTTCTATAGATTTCTTCGCTTCCATGCCTTTTGAAAAAGTTTCCGAAGCCATCCAGTTCATTAAGAAGACCAACCAAATGCCTCCTTGGAGTGAGGAGTTCTTTTGGAAGATTAAATCTGTGGTGGTTCAGTAAGAATTGGCCAAAGGGATGCGGGTTTTCTTTGAATTTAGAGGGAAGAGTTATTCGCAAGGATTTGCAGTTTTTGGCTTTTAATCGACTTGTTCGGTGACGATGCGGAGGATTTCTTGCTCTCGGGAAGCCAGCAGAGTTCCCATAGAATGGAGCGAACGACGATAGACAAAAGCGACGGCAAGCAAGCTTAGGGCGGAGAGTGTAATGTTCCAATGAAATGGGAAAAACAGAATCCACCGGGACAATTCTTCCACGAGTAATGGCAGGGTTGCTGGGATGAGGAGAAGGAAGAACAAGAATGGAAACAGCGTGTTCATCAACGCGCTGGCGCCGGATTTGGTTTTGACAGGTTGCAGGCTTCCGGGTTTTGAGCGATAAGGGGCTTTGATGGACAGGAGGTTGCCGAGCAGAGTTAGGAGCAGACAAAGGGTTAAGGCCTGAAGAAGCGCGCTGAAGGTGTAGAGAACTGGCGGACGAGCCAAAAGTTGAATCCCAAGCAGCGGCAAGGCCGTCAAGAGGAGAAACGGAGGCAGGAGCGCGAGGTTTTTCCCCAGCAGAATTTCAGAGCGAGGAACGGGGGAAAGGACGAGGGCGCAAAATCCCGAACGATCAAAGCCGAAAGCGTTGGTGAAAAACGGCAAAGATCCCATGAAACTGAGAAACAAAATCGAGCTGGGAAGAAAGCGAACGAATGCATCCGATTGGGAAGCGGCGAGGTCGTCAAAGTAAAGGGAGCCAAAAACGACGAGCAAAAGGATCGGGATCAGAAGAGCCATTTTCGCTTCCGGCATCCGAGTGAGGCAGCGAAGAGTTCCCCAAGCCACGGCGGCGGTTGAGTTGGAAACGCCGGGCAGATTGCGCTCTAGCCAATTTTTTATCGGTTTTGTTTTTCCGCTGTTTTTTGCCGACGTTTCTTTTCTTCCGGAACGCAACTTCGATCGAGGAGAAGGCATCCGAAATTCAGATTGAACAGCTCGGAAGGCGCGAATCAAGGCGAGGTAGCAGAAACCGGCGAGTCCCAGCGCAATCCAAAAAGCGTGTTTGTATTGTTCGCGTTCGTTGCGGGCAATGGAAGCGGCGGCGGAAGCCGGCCACAGCGGCGGGAAAGCAGATTGGAAGATGGAGAGAGCGGTTTCGGGTTGGAGACGCCAATCGCCGGGCGCGTTTTCTTGCAACGAGGTTTGGTAGGCGCCGAAGGCTTTGCGCAACCGTTCTCTCGCTTCGCGCAAGTGTTCCTGATGTCGGCGCAGATTCTGTCGGCGCCAAGCCTCGCTCTGCGGCGAGGTCAACTGCAATTCTTCTTCGCTGAGGTTGTTTTCGGCATTTTTTGCAGTCTCTTTTACTTCTTTGAGTCTGTGCTCCCTATATTTAATATCGTGAGTGAAGCGACGTTCGATTCTCTCGGTCTCGGCGACGGCGCGAAATCCGAACAGAGAGTTGTTGAAAAGCAGGTTGGGAACTTGCGTTATGAGGATAATGGCGCCCGTCATCCAGACGATGAGAGACCGCCTTCGTCGTTCGTTGAGCATGAGTTTTGTGAGCCAACCGCGCAGAGCGTAAGTCCACGAAGAAATCGCCAAAATCATCAGGACGAGCAGTCCAAAAACCAAAGCCATGCGCCCGCCAAAACGCAACATCGTTCCGACGACAAACCCGGCAAAGATCGAGAGAAACAGAAGGCAGCTCGGCGTCCAGTGAGAGACGGCGTAGTTGAAGAGAAACATTTCTTTGAGGGAAATGGGAAGGTGCGCCATGCGGCGATGATCCAAAGAGTCGGAACGTTGCAGTTCCGCCAGCAAACCGATGAGCCAGAAGAAGAGAAAGGCGGAAATAGCGCCGCTCAATAGCCAGAGAATTCTGTCGGGATTCGCCGCAAGGGAATGGCTTTTTCCCAAGAAAAACGCCCCGATTGTTCCGCCGACAAGGCCGAGCAAGAAAAGAATGCGAAGGATGATGTAAATGGCTGCGGAAAACGCGCTTGCCCGGCGGAAGGCATTGCGGCTCAGTTGCCAGCGAAGCAGGAAAATCGCCTTGAGTCGACGCGCGCTCATGGTTGAGATGCTTGCGAGGAAGCGCCTCCTTCCAGCCAGTTTAGGTCTTTGCCGCCTTCCTCTTTGCCCACCACTTCTAGAAACCAATCTTCCAGCGATCCGTCTAACTTATCCATAGAAGTTTCGTGCACGATGGTTCCTTTGTCGATGATTGCCACGTCGGTGCAAAGGCGTTGGACAATGTCTAGCACATGCGAAGTGAGGAAGATGCTCCCGCCTCGCCGGACAAATTGCTGGAGCGTTTCGCGGAGAATGGAGGCGCTGACGGCGTCCACGCCTTCAAAAGGCTCGTCCAGAAAGAGAAGTTCGGGGTTGCCGATCAAGGCTGCGGCCATTGCCAGCTTTTTCTTCATGCCGTGGGAAAACTCCATGCTGAGTTTGGATTCGTGTTCTTCCAGTTTCATCAGCGCCAGCAGGGAATCGATGCGCGAGCGCATTTCGTTTTTCTCAACGCCGTAAATGCGGCCAATGAAGGAAAGATATTCCCGGCTGGTCAGATGGTCGTATAAAGCCAAATCTTCCGGCACCACGCCGACGCGCCGTTTGACTTCTAAATCGGCGGAATCTCCTGTCAGCGTATGTCCGAGGATTTGAATGGAGCCAAAAGTGGGCGCAAGCAGGCCGGTCAACATTTTGATGGTGGTGGACTTTCCGGCGCCGTTGGGGCCGAGAAATCCATAGAAACGGCCTTTCTTCACCCGCAGGTTCACGGCGGAAACGGCCCGAAAATTGCCGAACGTCCTTGTCAGTTCGTCCGTTTTGACGGCCAAAGTATCGTCTTCGGCGTTCATGATTGGCAGGTTCGGCAAAGCCGTTTAAAGTGTTGTTGCTCGCTTGGGTTCGCCTTCTTTTCCAAAAGCAAAACCATCTTCGATTGCAAAATTATTATCGACGAGCGACCGCGAAAGATAATTGCGAAAATTCGCCGGCTTCAAAAGCCAATTGTTCCCTTTCGCTCTTTGGTATTTCCAAAATCTCAATTTTAGAGTTCTCCATCCATTCAAACGCCCCAAATCCGCTCATCACTGGCTGAGAATTCCCAATCCACCATGCTCAATTCAATAACCCCAAAAAAATCCCGTTTCCAAGCTGTTGGAAACGGGATGCAATCGGTCGTTGTGGCCGCTCTTGGCGGCTGGCCGGCCTAACCGGCTGCTACGCAGCGGCAGCAGCAACGGCGGCCTGTTTCTTCTTTTGCCAATGACGACGCACAATCACAAACCCCAAGGCAAACAACCCAAACGCCAGCGCATATTCCTGCGGCTCCGGAATCACCGTCCCCCGATGAAACCGAACGACTATCGAGCCATCGGACCCCGCCGCAAAACGAGGACCCCCAGTACCCCCCGTCCCCAAGTTGTTAAAGGAAAAGGCCGTGCCGTCCGTATCCCCCGAATAGAAGTCGCTAAACGGCTTCGCCAAAATCCCCGCTCCGCTCCATTCCGAAGTGCCACCCAGATCATAGCGGAAGGCAGATCCACTGACCCGAATGCCCAACTCGTCCCGATCGGTAGCCCCAGTGCCCGGATCATCGTTCAGAAACAAGGACGTGATGGCTCTCGTCCGCGCCACCGAGTTCGTCGTGATCGAAAGCGTCGGATCCGTGACCGTCGTCGTGTTAGTCAGCACATTGGCCACATACCAGCGATCCCGCGAAGTAATGGCGTCTAGCCCGGTAATCGAAGACAGCGCCAGACGCTGATTGGTGGGCGCATTGGTGGGGAAAAGAACCCCACTGTTGCTCACCACCTCCCAAGTGTCCCGCCGAGCGAAGTTGTCGTTGCCCGCAACGCCAGTGCGAACGCTCCATAACTGCGGCACCGTCGAAGAACCGCTAAACACCCACAGCGTCTGGTTGTTGTTGTCCCGGCTCTGATAGACGTCAATGTACAACTGCGCCTGCGCCGACACCGGAACTAACGCCAATAGCGCCACCATGGCAATCGCCCCCCAAAGAGACCGCTTGCCACCCCCGGCATCCCCCGATGCCCCCACTCCCCATAAAACGAATTTTCTCATATCTAACCTTTCTGTTGTAACTACTCCAAATAAACAATAATAACCGATAACCGCAAAAACAAAACTACTTTCCAACCAAACAAACCGCAAGGCAATCTTTTTTTCAATCTTTTTTTTCTTCGCCAGGCGACCCGCTTTTCTCCAATATCTCCTTCTCTTCGCCCCCAAGTCAAACAAAAAAATAAACTAAATCAAATAAAAATCTCAAAAAAGTCGAAAAAAGATGGAATCTTGGCTCTCGCTCGGCCTCAAGAAACCACAAAATCCGCCAACAAACCAGCCATTTTCCGCCCTGCCAACAGCGCAAAAAGCCAATTCGCCGACCACGAAAACGAAACATCAACTACCATCAACCTCTTTTTTTTGCAAAGGAGAAATTCGTGAGAGGGAAAAGAGAGAGAAAACAAGCGCAAAAAATTCAGCTTTGGTTTTCCTTCGGCTTTGCGTCATTCTCTGGGCAGAGGAATCATCGTTATGGAAAATCTCAAAGAGAATTCGGACATTGTCGCCGCGCTGGCAGTCGCCTACGGCATGGAATTGGAGACGGTGCAAAACTACATCGCCAACAGCGTTCACTTGGACGGCGTGCGCTCAGAAGTCATCAAAAAGGCGCTGGCCGCAGATGTGGCAGTGGAAGTGCAACACGCCCAACAGATCGCCCAACGAATCAAAACCATCGGAGGAAGAGTTCCCGGATCAATGTCGCTCCAAGCAGTCCAAAAAAGCCTGCAACCACCCCAAGACGCCACCGACGTTGTCTCCGTGATTCAAGGCGTTATTGCCGCTGAAGAAGCCGCTATCGCGCAATATCAAAAAATCGTCCAACTTTGCGACGGGCGCGATTATGTCACTCAAGATTTAATCATTCAAATCTTGGGCAACGAGGAAGAGCATCGTCGCGAATTCATCGGTTTTCTCAAAGAATACCAGAAATAAGCCGCTCTTTTTGCTTTCTCAAGATTGTATGGAAACCTTTGATCTCGCCGTGATTGGTGCCGGACCCGGTGGTTGCGCCGCCGCCATTCGCGCGGCGCAACTGGGATGGCGCGTGGCCTGCGTTGATCGGGAAGCAGGTTTGGGTGGAACCTGCCTGCGCATCGGCTGCATTCCCAGCAAAGCCTTGCTTGAATCCAGCCGCCACTTCGCATTGGCGCGCCATTCGCTTGGCAAACACGGCGTCATCGTCGGCTCGGTTGATCTGGACTTGGATACGATGATGAAGCGAAAAGACCGAGTGATTTCCCGGCTTTCCCAAGGGGTTGAACTGCTGTTTCGCAAAAATAAAATTGCCTCGTTTATCGGCTCGGCCCGGCTGACTGCTCCCCATTCCATTGCCGTCAACGGAACAGAAGCGCATGGCCAACTTACCGCCGAAAACATTCTCATCGCCACTGGAAGCCGTCCCGCCGCCTTGCCCGGAATTCCCTTTGACGGCGAACGCATTCTTTCCAGCACCGAAGCCCTTGCTTTGCCTTCGGTGCCGGAACATTTGGCAATTGTTGGCGCCGGCTACATTGGGCTGGAATTGGGGAGCGTCTGGAGCCGTTTGGGATCCCAAGCGACGGTGATTGAATCCTGCGGCCAAATTCTTCCCGGCATGGACGGCGACTTGTCCAACGAAGCTCAAAAACTCCTCGCCCGGCAAGGCTTTCAATTCCATCTCGGTGCGCAAGTCCGCAAAGTTGCCATCGAAAACAGAAAGGTTTCCGTCCATTTGAACACGGGTCAATCCATTATCGCCGACAAGGTTTTGGCGGCGGTCGGCAGAGTACCCAACACCGCCGACCTTGGACTTGCAGAACTGGGCGTTATCCTCGACGAACAAGGCGCCATTCAAGTCGATGAAGCATTTGCCACCAATGTCCCCGCAATCTTCGCCATCGGAGACGTCATCGGCGGGCCGATGCTGGCGCACAAAGCGGAAGAAGAAGGCATTGCCTTTGCCGAATCGCTTGTTCGCGGCGGCAGAGCAAGCGTCAACTACGTCGCGATTCCCTCAGTGGTTTTTACCGATCCAGAAATTGCGGCGGTAGGCAAAACCGAGCGGCAACTTGCGGAAAACGGCGTTTCCTTTCGCAAGGCGGAATTTCCCTATCGCGCTAACGGCCGGGCGCGCGCCGCCCATCAAACCAACGGGTTCGTCAAACTCTTGATTGCCGAAGACACCAAAAAAATACTGGGCGCCCACATCCTCGGCGACCGAGCCGGCGAAATGATTAACGAAGTCGCTTTGGCCATGAACATGGAAAAGAGCGCCTCCGACCTCGCTCGAAGCTGCCACGCGCATCCGACCTTTGGCGAAACTTTACGAGAAGCCGCGCGGCAAGCCTGCGGCCTTGGAATCCACAACTAATCCGCCATTTTGAAGCGAGTTTCTCCGGGCCGGACAATCGCCCGGCGCCTTTTTTCTATTGTCCAAAGCCCGCGAATTCGCCAGATTGCAACCTCGCTCTGCTCCGCATCGAACCAGTAAATGACCGTCGAAATCACCATTGTCTTCGCTTTGCTCTTGGCAACATTCTTTGCCATGACCACCGAAAAAATTCCTCCCGACATCATTGCTTTGTGCGCGATGGGTGTTTTGCTGGGCGCCGGGATTTTGAGCCCGTCCGAGGCGTTTCGCGTTTTTGGCAACGAAGCGGCCATCGCCGTCGGTTGCATGTTTGTCCTCAGCGCCGCTTTGGAGCGAACCGGCGCGCTGGATCAGCTGGGAGCGGCGACAGATCGCCTCGTCGGGCAGAGCGATTGGTCCATCCTTCTGGTTCTTCTGCCGCTTGTGGCGTTCACCTCGGCATTTGTCAACAACACGCCGGTCGTCTTGCTCTTTCTGCCCGTGGTCACCGGCCTCGCCGCCAAACGAAACATCAAGCCCTCCAAATTGCTCATCCCGCTCTCCTTCGCCTCCATACTCGGCGGATGTTGCACTTTGATTGGAACTTCCACCAATTTGCTCGTCAGCTCCACCGCAGCCGAACTTGGCCGGATTCAATTCCGCATGTTCGACTTGGCGCCCGTCGGCGGCATCATCGCCGCTCTGGGAATTCTTTACCTGCTGACTCTGGGACGCCGCCTTCTTCCCTCCCGCGAGACTTTGGCCTCCATCCTACAATCCACCGACGACAAAAAATATCGCACCGAAGTCGCCGTCCTTGAAAATTCGCCGCTGATTGGAAAACGCTTGACCGAAACACCGCTCAAAAACCTTCCCAACGGCCGCATTCTGGAAGTATGGCGACACCAAAAAGCCCTGCCCTTTGGACTGGACGAAATTACTCTCCAAGCCGGCGACCGCATTCGCCTGAGCATCCTTTCCTCCTCCGTCATGGAAATCAAAAACCTGCAAGGAATTGAAATTCTCCAACAATCCGACGACATCGGCTTGAAAGTCATCGAAACCGAAAAAGCCATCGTAGTAGAAGGCGCCATCGGCCCTCAATCCCAGTTCGAAGGCGACACCATCCGCCGTTTAGACCTTCGGCGGCGCTACGGCATCCGCATTCTCGCCCTGCATCGGCAAGGAGTGAACCTGAGAAAAAAATTCGAGAACACTCGACTACGCTTCGGCGACACGCTTTTGATCGAAGGCACGCAATCCGGCATTCAACGGCTCCAAGAAAGCCGCGACATTCTCTTGCTCTCCGCCGCCCCTTGCCAAGCGCCCCGACGCCATAAGCGAAAATACGCCCTCGCCGCCTTGGTGTGCTTTGTCTTGTTCGCCACCGCAACTCCCATTCCCATCTCCGTGCTGGCACTGCTCGCCGCCGTCTTCGTGGTGATCACCGGATGTTTGGAAAACGACGAAGCCTACCAATCCGTCAACTGGCGCATTCTCTTTATGATCTTCGGCATGCTCTCGCTCGGCTTGGCGCTGGAAAAAACCGGCGGCGTCACCCTCATCGCCCAATCCATCCTGCAAATCACCGGCAACTTCGGCCCCACCGTCACCCTCTCCGCCGTCATCCTCGTATGTTCCCTGCTCACCACCTTCCTTTCCAACAACGCCGTCGCCGTAATGGTGGCACCCATCGTCATCCAAATTGCCGGCTCGCTGCAAGCCGATCCCAAACCCTTTCTCATCGGCGTGGCCATCGGTTGCTCCGCCTGCTTCGCCACGCCCATCGGCTACCAAACCAACACCCTCGTCTATGGCGTCGGCGGCTACAAATTCCGCGACTTCGTCAAAATCGGACTTCCCCTCAACCTCATCGTCTGGCTCGCCGCCAGCATCCTCATCCCCATCCTCTACCCCCTCGCCAAATCCTAACCTCGCCCCATTCCCTCCGCTAACACTCCGCCAAAGAACATCGAGAAAATTCTCTTGAAAACCGGCGACGCATCCAACGACGGAAGAAAGAAAAAAGAGCGCCGAAACAGCTGGCTGAAACTCTGAAGAAAGAGCTCCATAATCGACGCTCAAATAAAAGCTCTAGCATCCGCCAAACGAAGTCTAAAAACGAAAAAAAGTTAAAAAAGTGTTGACCGCCAGACGAAAACCTCCAATTTGAATCCCGTTCCCTAAATAAAAAGCGGAAAATCCGCTGTAAATAACTCTGTAAATATATTGAGAGCAACTTTTTTCACTTTCCTCGAAAAAAATGTCGGACAAAATGGATAAACCAATTTACCTTCCCAAAGTTTTCGCTTTTGCGGAATTTGATTGCAACGGTTGCTAAATTAATAGATACATTAAATCGACATGAAGACATCTCATAAATATTCCAAAATTCAGGCGACTCTCGGCATTGCCGGGATCGCTGCGGCCGGGCTTTTGGCGCGAACCGTCAAAGGCGTCGTTTCCTTCGTTCAAAACCTTCTTCCCTCCCAGACGCCAAAGGAGGGCGTCCGCCCCGTTCCAAAAGCCTCCCGACTGAAACAACACGGAATCGGAATAATCGCCATTCTTGCGCTCGCCGCCATCGCTACCGCTCTGACGCCCATTCAAACGCAAGCAAATGCTTGGAAATGGATCGTTGAAACCATCAAATCGTGGTCAGCTAACAAAGCATTGGACAAGGCCACAGAAGCGCTGTTAAGGGTAAACTTCGGCGTAACCATTACCGACGCCTCTCCCACAGCAAACGCCATCGTCAACGGCGCCGACTGGCTCTCCAACGAATGGACTTTCGAATACCAAGTCCAATGGGAAGTAGACGGCCCCTGGGAAACCAGGACTGTATCCGCCAGCATGGGGCATCAACAAGAACGCAAAACCGCGAGGGGAACGAAACTCTATGGAGGCCGCATGACCCAAGCGGAAGCGGTGGAAAAACTGCAACACAAGAAATACTCCACTAAATGGGTCAGGTTTGAAATCTTCGACGACGTCGGATATTATGACGAAGTGTATGCCAGCGCCAGGACGGACTCGATAAACCGGGCAGTTCGAAGAGTGTTCAATAGACTGCGAAAGTTTTACAGAGACAACAAACCAGATAGATTACAACCGGGAGCCCGCTGGCCGAATGGCACAATCACCCTCGGCTCCATCTGGGAAATAGGCACAACAACGTTTAACGTCGGCTCCTACGAAGCGGTAAGCAATTTCCAAAACCCGTCGGGCAACACCGCGCTCGGCAAGGCGAACGCCGAAGACTCCGAAGCCGACCAATACAAAGGCACCATCTACTGGGAATACAGCAATATTCACCCCAGCGGAGCATGGTCGTCTCGGCTATATGAAGGCCGGGAACCTTGTGAATTCACAACGATCAAAACGAAGCACGCCGTCTCCGTCGATCTTTTGCAGGACAACCAAGCTATGATCGGAGAACCAAAAATTAGCGCCGGCGCCCAACGATTCTTCGAAAACCGATTGATTTACACGAATAAAATGCAGAGAGTATTTCTGGGGTACGGCGTTGAAAATGGATCTCCAGTCTCCTACTACGATATGAGGCTTGTGCCGAGTGTAAGCGGGAAAAAGCGCGTTGTTTCTCAAACCGAATCGGACCAATACAAAAAGACCGACTAAGCAACAAAACAGGAGATCAAGCCAATGAACAAGACAAACAAAATCATTTATGGCGGCTTTGCCGTCGTTGCTCTCGCCGGCATTGTCGCCTTGCTGGTGTCCGTCTTTTCTCCGCCAAAGAAAACAGCGGAAGAAGAAACCTCCGAGACGCCAACGCCGCCAGAAGGCCACGTCGCCTATTACTTGGATGAGAACGGAAACAAAGTCTGGCTCACTCGAGAAGAACTCGATGCGGAATTCGCCGCCGTAAAAGAATCCGAAGAAGAATACGAAAGGCAGGAAGCCGAGCGCATCGCCAAAGAAAAAGCCAAAGAACAGGCGGAGAAAGAATGGTGGGCAAGCAGGCAGGATTGGATCGACCGATTCCCGTTTGAACCAACCCATCATCCAGAAATCACCTACGATCAAAACGTCTACGATCCAAACAATCGGCCGCCGCTCGAAGAAAGAGGCAAAGATTACGAGCAAATGCGTGATTTAGTTCAAAACCACGGATTCCTGCGGAACTTCTACCAAAGCCGTTTGCCCTACACCGAAGAGTTCGAGCGGATGCACGACATCATCCACGAAGAACTCGGCGAAAAGGCAAATGATACCATCCTTCAAGGAATGGTATTTGATCGGCTAAAAAAATACCATCACGCAATGACGAAAAACCCCGAAGAGATTCGTTGGAAGAACGTCCAACGGACTATCCGTCCGCCCATGCCCGAACTTCTCTCCAGCATGCTGGAAAGCCTCACACCGGCGCAGTTTGCGGTCTACCGAGCTCTGCCCGGCGAATTAAGGCGGGAAATGACTAAGGAACTCCGGCATAGCCGAGACCAAGAAATGCGGCGGCGAATCGAAGCCTATCATAACTCCTTCACAACCGAAATCGTGGACGTCACTTGGGGCGAGGAAGCGCAAAAGCGAAAAGACAGCATGCTCGCCAGATTGCTTTGGCCCCACTTCTTCGAGCCCGAGTGGGAGGAACCGTGGATCCCCAAAGAGCAGGCGAGAGCCCTGGTGGATCGGCTGGTCAATGAAATCCCGGCGGACGGCTTCTTGGAAATGGAAGGAGGAGACCTCATCTACTACGGCAAATACGAAAAGGAATTGGAACCGGGCGATCCGTTGTTAATCAAATAGTTCCGTTCTTTGTGATCGATAGAAAACAACCGTCGAGATTCATTTCTCGGCGGTTTTTTTTGCATTCGGTTCCTTGGATGAGACGGAGCGCAACGATTATTGTAATCTTGTGAGCATGTGGATTTTGATTTTGGCAGAGAGGGTTTTTAGTTGGGGGTGACGAGGGTGTGGATGGTGCGGTTGGGTTGGAAGTATGTGTTGGCGGCGGCGCGGACGTCTGCGAGAGTGGCGGCTTGGTATTCGGTTTCTTCTTCTTCCCAGCGTTGGTAGCCGAAGCCGTAGAGTTCGTCTAATGCGGTTACCAACGCCATAGCGCCGAGGTTTTGGCGGGCGATTTTTTTCTGACCGAGGATTTTGGCTTGGGCGCGTTTGAGTTCGGCTTCGGCGAGGCCGTCTTGGCGGAGGGATTGGATTTCTTGGGAGAGTTCTTGGTCGACGCGGACGGCGTTTTCAGGGGAGGTGCCGGCGTAGAAGGCGAAGTAGCCGGGAATGAGGCCGGGAACGTGGTGCGCTCCGACGTAGTAGGCGAGTCCGAGTTTGTCGCGGATGCGAAGAAAGAGACGGGATCCGAGATCGCTGCAGGCTTCTTGCAAGAGGTCGAGGGCGTAGCGTTTTTTGTCGGGGAAGGTTGTGGTTTGGGCGGCAATGATGACGACGGCTTGTTTTTTGTCCACGGTTCGGCGGACTTGGAGTTCGCTGATGGAGTGCGGTTTGGGTTGCGGGAAAACGGGGTGGCGTTGTTTTGGCCATTGGCCGGCGCCCAGGATGCGGTTGACTTCGGCGCGGACCGCGTCGGTTGCGATGTCTCCGAACACGGCGAGGACGCAGTTTTGCGGAGAGCGGTAGGCGTTGAAGAAATTGTGGATTTGAGGCAGGCGCAGGTTTTGGACGCTCTGGGAGGTGCCTAAGGCGTCTAGTCCGTAGCCGCTGGCGCCGAAGAGTGCTTGTCGGGCGGTTCGGAATCCGAGTTGGAGGATTTGGTCGTTTTGGGACTGGATGGCGGCGAGTTGGGCGATTCGTTCGCGTTCCAGTTGGCTTTCGGCGAAGGCTGGCCGGAGGATGAGGTCGGAGAGAATTTCGAGTCCGAGTGACAAGTCTTCGCGGAGTACTTCGATGCTGATGCCGAAGCTGTTGCCGGCGCCGTAGGCGTTGACATAGCCGCCGACGGATTCGACGTCGTTGACTAGGGCGGCGGCGTCTCGTTTGCCGGCGCCTTTTAGCAAGAGTTTGGCGGTGAGCCGAGTGAGGCCGTTGGTTTCGGCGGTTTCAGCCAGCACCCCGGCGCGGAAGACGGCGCGCAGTTCGACAAAGGGCAGGCGATGGTCTTCTTTGGTGAGCAGGCGCAGGCCGTTGTCCAACTCGGCCAGTTGGATAGCGTTTTGCGGGTGCGTTTTCGCTGGGGGTTTGGCGGCGGTTTTGGCGCCCGGGGGCAAGAGTGCGGCAAGGGTTCGGTTTGGCTCGGTTAGGTATCGTTGCGCCGCTTGTCGCACGTCTTCGGTCGTCAAAGCCTTCACTCGGTTGAGGTAGCGGTTGGAGAACTCGAGGTCGTGCGCCGCCATCCAGTTTTCACCTAAATCTTGCGCTTGGCCTTGCATGGTTTTTTTTGCGCCGAGGGTTTCCGCCAGAAAAATTTTCTTTGCTTTTTCGATTTCCTCTTCGGCAAAGCCGTTTTCTTGGGCGCATTTTACTTCGGCGAGGATGGCTTTCCACGCGTCGGCACATTTTGGGCCGTCGGCCACGCCGCTAATGCCGATGAGACCGGGGCTTCCGGGGCTGTATGTCCAGGCGTTGACGGAGTGCGCCAAGCTGAGCCATTCCCGAACTTGCCGGAAGAGCCGGGAGCTGCGGCCTTCGCCAAGTATGGTTCCAAGAACGTCGAGCGCCGGAACGTCCGGATGGCGAACGTCGGGGATGTGCCATGCAAAGTGGAAGTGGCCTAGCTCGATGGGGGCTTCTTCGACGCGTTGGCGGGCGGCTGCTTGACGGGGCTCTTGCGGCAATACGGCGGGAAGCAAAGGGCGGCAAGGTTCGTCCGCATATTCTTCCCCGATTTTCTGGATGACGGCGGACGCTTGGACGTCGCCAACCACGACGAAAAAAATGTTTCCGGGCGCGTATTTTTCTTCGTAGTAGGCGAGGACGTCATCTCGTTGGATGCGGTTGAACACGTCGGGGTAGCCGATGACCGGATAGCGACAGGGGCTGACTTGGTAGGCTGTTTCAAACAGGCGGCGGCTGGAGGAGTGTCCGGGATCGTCGTCGGTCATGTCCATTTCGCGTCGAATGACGTCCAGTTCTTTTTCCAGTTCTTCGGCCGGTAAGACAGCGTTTTTCATGATGTCGCAAAGAATGTCGATAATTGTCTGAGCGCCTTCTTGGGGGGCGTTAATCCAGTAAACTGTGCGGTCGAAGGAAGTATAGGCGTTCATGTTTCCGCCCAGTTCCTGCACTTCTTGATCGATGCGCCCAACGCCGCGCGTTTTGGTTCCTTTGAAGAGCATGTGTTCTAAAATGTGGGAAAGCCCCGCTCCCAGCCATTGTCCTTCGTTGACGCTTCCGGCGCGGCACCATGCTTGAGCTGAAACTACGGGGGCGCTTCGGTCTTCGCGGACGATCATCGTCAAGCCGTTGGGCAAAGAGGCGAGCCAAGTGCCTTGGCGGCAGTCGGCGCTGACTTTCCCGCCGGCCGTTCCGTTCGGTTTTTTGGAAAAAGCAGACATCAAATTGTTTGGCGAAAGGGGATTGAGAATGCGCCGCGCAGGAAGCGGGCGGAGCGTTTATTGGCGCGTTTCTTTGCCGGCATCCGAGCGAGCCTGCGATTTTTGGCGCAATTTGCTGGGCGGAAGAAAAGGTTGCACCAATGCTTCTTCAAAGTCGAACCCGCCGGCAAAGTCTTCCTGAACATCCTGCTTCCTTTTCGAAAGTATCTCGGCCTTCACCATATTGAAAACCACCTCTCCGACATCTTCGCAACGCCGGATTCCCCATTCTGCCAAGACATGCTTTCCCATCGGGCCGAATTCCTTCAACGTGTATTTTCGCATGCTCTCTAAGAGTTCTTGCCCCGAAACATGTTGCGGTTGTTGGACTTGGATTTTTTTGTTGGGAGCGAGTTTCTTCTGCGCGTGCGCCAACACTTCGCGGATAAATTTATAGGCATCCCTTCCGTATCTGGCGTCTTGCGCAACAATTTGCTCAACTTTTTCGTCAAAATTCTCCATTTGCATCGACTATTCCTTTTGTTGTCTCTTCGTCTGAGGCTTGAAGTTGTTGAGGTTCCTCTAACAAAAAACGTTGAGCAACCGCGCCGGAGAGCAAAATCAACAAGACAAGAGAGAGCAACGTCTTCTCCTGCTTTGTCAAGTAGCGGGCCGCTTTTCCGATCATAAAATTCGCCATCCGATTCGAATCGCAAGCGCTTGATTTAAAAGAACAATCAACCCATAAGCAAACAAAAACCAACAAAAAAACGAAACCGCTGATTCCTCCGCGCAACCAAAGAGCCTTGCGAACGAGACGGCGCAGGTTTCATGCTTTTCCCAAACGATTTAACTTGCTAACAATCCGCTATGACTGTTTCCCGTCCATCTTTCGCTCTCGGACTGGACTACGGCACCAACGCCGTTCGGGCGCTCATCGTCCGCACCGACGACGGACAAGAAATCGCCGCTGCCGAAATCCCCTATGCCCAAGGAGAATGCGGGATTTTTTCCGATGCGGGGCAGCCTGAACTGGCCCGACAACATCCTCTGGACTATTTGAACGGAGCCGAGCAAGCCACCCAAAAAGCCCTTCGCCAAGCCGCCAAAGCAGACCCCGCCTTCATTCCGTCGCAAATTAAGGGCATCGGCGTTGACGCCACCGGAAGCACGCCAATGCCCGTTGACGAAGAAGGAACTCCTTTGGCGGCGCATCCTGAATTTCAAGAGAATCTGAACGCCTTCGCTTGGCTTTGGAAAGACCACACTTCCGCAGAAGAAGCCGCCGAACTAACCAAAGCCGCCGCCCAACAAAAACCGGAGTACCTCCAAAAATGCGGCGGCGCTTACTCTTCGGAATGGTTTTGGGCCAAACTGCTCCATTGCGCCCGTGTTTCGCCGGAAATTGTCCGCCGCGCCCATACTTGGGTAGAAATTGCGGATTGGATTCCCGCCGTGCTGACCGGCAAACCAGCGCATCCCGTGCGAGGCATCTGCCAAGCCGGACACAAAGCCTGGTTCCACGAGGACTGGCAAGGTTACCCCGATCCCGCCTTTCTTCGTCAATTCGACGCGCAACTTGAACGCATCTGCCGTTCTCTGCCCAATACGGCTCATCCGGCAAATGGGGAAGCCGGCCGCCTAATTCCTCATTGGGCGAAAAAACTTGGACTCTCCGCCGGAACTCCGGTCGCCGTTGGCGCTTTGGACGCTCACCTTGGCGCCGTTGGCTGCGGCATCAGCGAAGGAACCATGGTCAAAATCCTCGGCACTTCAACCTGCGACATCATTGTCTCCCCCATGAACCGTCCACTGCCCTACGTTGCCGGACTTTGCGGCGTTGCGCCCCACTCTGTTCTTCCCGGCCATTTTGGATTAGAAGCCGGACAATCCGCCGTGGGCGACATTTTTAACTGGTGGCTCAAAGTCGTTCAACCAAACACCGACGCCGACCACAACGCTCTCACCCAAGCCGCAGCGGCTCGAAAGCCGGGAGAAAGCGGCCTCCTCGCCCTAGATTGGAACAACGGAAACCGAAGCATTTTAGCGGACCCGCAACTGAGCGGCCTGCTTCTCGGCCAATCATTGCAAACACAGCCCGACGAAATCTATCGAACGCTCATCGAAGCAACGGCCTTCGGCGCCAAAATCATCATGGAACAAATAGAAAACGCTGGCGTCTCCATCTCCGAAGTCGTGACCTGCGGCGGCATTGCCGAGAAAAACCCGCTTCTCATGCAAATCTATGCGGACGTGACCGGGCGAACAATGAAAACCTCTCGTTCTTCTCAAACTTGCGCGCTAGGAGCGGCGATTTGCGGCGCCGTCGTTGCGGGAGTCTACCCCAACATCCCCGCCGCCCAAAAACAAATGACCGGCGCAAAAAAACGCATCTTCCGGCCAACACCCGCCGCCCAATCGGTTTACGAAGAGCTTTACTCTTTATACCGCCAAATCCACGACGCCTTTGGTCTCCCGCAGCACCAAGCCCAGCTCTTCCCCATTATGAAAAAGCTTTTGAAAATTCGGCAACAAGTCCGAAACACCCGCAAAGAAAATCCCCCTTCCGAAGTCGCATCCTCATAAACTCAGGCAGCTCATTGAAGAAGGAAGCCAACACTGCAAAGAAAATCCCCGCAAAAACAACAAAGAATTTGCGCCGACCAGTCGCTCATCCCAACCAAACTGGCCGCAAATCCCCAATCAATCCCCATCAAACGCTAACCGAGAATTCGCCTTCTTTGCGCCTAGAGAAGTCTCTATCCTCAAAAACTCCGCTCCCAGCCCCCCCTCCAAAAAAAAGAAAACTTTTTTCATTTTTTGAGTTGACAAACGCCGGAAACAATGGTTTATTGAGCTTGTCTTTACTTTTTGACCGACGGAAAATAAATTTTGACCTTGACAATTTTAAATGAAACTGAGCCATCCTATGAAAAATAGAACTGCGAACTGCGAACTGCGAACTGCGAACTGCGAACTGCGAACTGCGAACTGCGAACTGCGCAACAAGCGGCTGGCGGTTGACCGTCCTTCTTTTGACGGCAGCTTTGCTTTCTTTGGCGCTGATTGAACAAAGCCAAGCGCAATTGTACATCGACATCTATCAAAGCCAAGACAACCCCACCAACCAAACCCTCTGGATCTTCTCCGGCACAGGCAGCGCCCGAACACTTTACAGCGTCCGCAACAACAACGCCGGCAACGCCAACTATCACCGCCGCGACACTTGGCATGCCGTGGACAACAACGGAGATTTGTATGCCGGCACCGAACCCAACAACCAGAACATCGCCCTGTCTCCCTTGTTTTCCAGCTCCAACGCCAAAGACATCGCCTCGGTCAATGCAAGAATTCCCGGCGGCGGCAAAACCAACATCACTTTTGCCGCCAGCGCCACCAACACCCCGACCATCACCTTCACAACCGGATCCAACCCCAGCCGAAGCCGAACCATCAACACCATCTTTATGTCTCGACAACCAGGATCCTTAGATTCTGATGCGCTGGACAGAATTGGCATTCGGGTGTCCGGAGGTTCCTTTACTTATCAAAACAACGACGCTTCGGCTTGGAGCGGAGCGGGCATCTTAAACAAACCTTTTAGCGAGTTTGAGACGGGTTCCACCGACGGCACCTTTACTTTTAACAATTGGGCGAATCTTGAAAATTCAGGACCCGCCTTTGCGCAAAGAACACAAGGCTCGGTGCAGCTTCGCTTTCATCGCGGCACCATCATCCCCGAACCAAAAGAATACGCCCTGGTCTTCGGTTTGTTTGCCCTCGGCTTTGTGTTCTTTCATCGACATCGGCAAAAGAAGAAACGCCAAGCCGCTACTTCGTAACCAACTTCGCCAGTTAGTAGCCCGGTGATTTGTAGTGCCAGTCCTTGCGCCGACAAACCGGCAATTTTTGTTTGTGGTTTGTGGTTCTCGGTTTGGCCTCTGCGGAAGGGAAACGAACGGGAGGAGGGGAAAATTTTTCGGTTTTTCCTTGTTTTGGTCGATGGGAAAGTCTGCTTTTTTGCCCGGAAGTTTTATTCTTTACGATTCGGCAATGGAGAAGATCTGGATTGTAGTTTTGCCGGGCAATTTCCGTTTTACTCGGTGAATTGGTCGAGCCTTTGGCGGGCGCGTTTGATCCAGGGTTTGTCTCGGCGGCGGTGAAAGTCGGGCGTATGTTTGTCATCTCGAATCACTTCTTTGAACTGGGCGCGGGCTTCTTTTTGTCTGCCGGCGGCGAGATAGGCTTCTCCCAACAGAACTCGCGCTTGGGCGTAGGTGTTGGCTTGGAGAACGGATTCCCAGGCGGCGATGGCGGCGGCGTTTTGTCCTAACTGGGTATAGACTTGCGCCAGCGTCATTTGGGTTTGCCCGTAGTTGTGCCGAGCATTGGCGGCGATGACTGGCTCCAGCGTTTGCTTGGCTTGGTCCCATCGTTCTTGTTTCCAATAGCAAGTTCCCAATAGCGCCAGAATGTCGAGGTCTTCGGCGTCGCGCTCGCGGGCGGCTTCTAAATGCTGGCAAGCTTTTTCCAGACTTCCCTGTTTGAGGTAGATTTCTCCTAGCTCGGCGTGATGGTGCGCTTGATCTAAATGGTGAATTTGCTCTTCCAACTCTTGAATTCGAGTTCGATTTGCCGGCCACGGAAATTCAAAAGCCTCTTTCCCGGGGGCGTTGTTTTGGCTTGGCCGGTAAACTAGAAAGTAATAAGGAACGGCGGGAATCCAAAAGAAGATGATGGACCACATCCAAAGCCATTTTTCCCGCCGCAGCGAGTCCCAGAACATCCAAACTTGAAAGGGCAGGAAAAAGACGATCCACGGGATTTGGTCGATCATTTCTAAAATGCGTTCCAAAAATCCCAGCAGGTGGATTTCCGCCATCATTGACCACAAACCTAAGTCCATTTTCGAAGCCTTTTGTCTGCGGCCAGAAGTTCGGTCAATTGCTTCACTTTCTGCGCTTGGTTTTTATCGGCCACCAGAGTGGCGTCATCGGTTTGCACCACGATGGCATCCTTCAAACCGACCAATGCAATCGGCGTCTTTTGACTTCTGGCGTCAAAGACGATGTTCCGCTGTGAATCGAGGTGCACAAAATTCCCCACGGCGCAATTGCCGGCCTTGTCCGGTTTCAAGTGCCGCGCCAAAGCCGTCCACGCTCCCAGATCGTCCCAACGAAAACCGCCATCCGCAATGACGACGTTTCGGGCTTTTTCCATCAAGGCGTAGTCAATGGAAATCTTTTCCAAGGCGGGATATTCGCGCTGGAGCGTTCGGTTCAGTTGCGTCGGATTGTCGGCGGCTTGTTGCCAACGGTCGCAGGCGGCGGCCATTTCCGGCCGATGTTCCTGCAGCGCTTCTTGAATTGCGGATGACGACCAAAGAAACATGCCCGCGTTCCAAACATACTTTCCCGAACGCAGGTAGGCCTTCGCTTGTTGGATTTTTGGCTTTTCCACAAACCGATCAGAGCAATAGAACGCGGTTTGGGGCGGCTTTGCTCCGGCAAGCGGCGGCAAGGGCTTTCCTTTTTTGATATAGCCGTAGCCGGTGGCCGGTTCGGTGGGTTGGATGCCGATCGCCACCAGCGAACGACAACGAGAAGCCCAATCAAAACCGTCCCGCAAGGTCTGCCGGAACAGCGCTTCGTCGGGAATGACATGATCGGCCGGCAACACCGCCATTACTCCTTGATTGGAGGATCGTTGGCCGACGACGGCGGCTCCTAAAACCACGGCGGCGCAAGTGTCCCGACCGCAAGGCTCGGCGATGACGTTCTCCGGCGGCAAACCCGGCAGTTGCCCTGCCGTTTGCGCTGCTTGGGCGGCGTTGGTGACAACAATGACGTTGGACTGGGGCACCAGCCGCGCCGCCCGGTCATAACACTGTTGCAAAAACGAGCGCCTTCCCAGCAAGGCAATTAACTGCTTGGGCGTTTTTTGCCGGCTGACCGGCCAAAAACGTTCCCCCCGCCCGCCCGCCAGAATGAGGGCAAACCAATCCTTGCGCCCGGCCATTCGGGCAGCACCGTTTTTACGCTTTGCCTTTCTTGCTGTCGAGATCATGGCTTTACTCGAAAAAACTCGGTTGGTGGGGAAGACCGAAAGAGCCGGCGCACTGTTCCGTCAGATGCGACGTCTTGCCAAGGACCGGCGATGCTTGGGGCGGACTGCAATGTGCCTTCATCCCAAACAATTTCTATGCCGTCCTCCAATCGACGCATCGAAAGAAGCTGAGGCGTTCTGTAATACTCAATGCGGAAAGGAGCGTCTGCCGAGATGTGCGCGAAGAGACGCGATACAGTTCCTGGAGGTGTACCGTCATACCAATGGATTGTTAAATCATCGGTGTTCATCCTGTAAGGCACCAGCAAACGACTCAGTGGGGTTTTATGAAGATAGATGTTTTCCAAACTCGCCAACCCTACGGGGAGAGTTAGGTTGGTCAACTGCAAATCCCTAATCCCGAGCCATTTCAAACTCCGCATGCCGGCAGACAAGATAATGTTGGTCAACTGATTCTCACTTAGAGCGAGGATTTCTAAATTCGCCAACCCCTCATCAGGGAATGTTATATTTGTCAACTGATTGCCGCTAATATCGAGGAATTTCAATTGTGTTAATCCTTCCGGCAAAACAAGACTGGTCAATCGATTCTCCATAAGATTGAGTTCTTTCAAACTCCACAGGCCAGCAGGCAAAACAAGGTTGGTCAACTGATGCCCTACTAGATTGAGTTCCACCAAACTCGACAAGTCCTCAGGCAAGGTCAGACTCGTCAGCTGATTGAGTCCTCCGCCAAGATTGAGAGTTTCCAAACTCAGCAACCCTTTAGGCAAAGCAAGGCTGTCTAAACGATTGTCGTATAGATCAAGTCTTTTCAAACTCGACAACCCTTCAGGCAAGGCAAGTCTGGTCAATTGATTCCCCCTAAGTTTGAAGGTTTCCAAACTCGGCAAAGATTCCGATAAGGTCAGACTAGCCAAATAAAAATTGTAGGTAAGATCGAGTGTTTTCAAACTTGATAATCCTTCAGGCAAGATAAGGCCAGTCAATCGATTCCCGATAAGATTGAGTTCTTTCAAATTCGACAATCCTGCCGGCAAGGTTAGATTGGTCAGGCTAGAACCTTCAAAATCAAGAAATTCAACATTCTCCTCTACCAGCAAGGTATGAAAAGAGCCGTCTTCTTTGGTGTATTGAACCTTGAGCGTCTCCGCTTGGGCTTGGATGCCGGCAACAGCCAGCGCAATTATCGTTTTCCAAAACTTCATCGCTTTCATCTTCAATTCACAAACTTAAACCACCTTCAATTGCTCTGTCGGGCTAATTTTTGTCAACGCTTCTTTTGCCCGTTTGCAGAGCTGTTTTGAGTTCCTTCACAAAAGCCGACACTTTGGGAACCAGCGACGGAGAATCGCCCAGCGCGGCAATCCGATTCACTATGGCGCTCCCCACCACGCAAGCCTCTCCAAAACTCGCCGCCTCTCTTGCTTGCGCGGCGTTAGAAATCCCAAAACCAATCGCGATCGGCAAGTCCGTGCATCTTCGAATCAGCGAAGTCATCGAACCAAGCCTCTCCGAAACGGTTTCCTGCATTCCGGTCACGCCTTCTCGAGAAATGCAGTAAAGAAAGCCAGACGCCCGAGAAGCAATTCGAGCCACCCGATCCGCAGGCGTTGTCGGCGCCACCAGATAAATCTGCAACAAACCCGAACCCTCCAACGCCTCGCCGAAGGCGTCTCCTTCTTCCGGCGGCAAGTCCAAAACCAAAAGCCCGTCCACGCCCGCCGCCGCCGCTTCCAAAACAAACTTCCTCAAACCTCGTTGGCGAATCAGATTGTAATACACGTAAAGAACCACTGGAATCTCGCTTGCCTCCCGAATCCGCCGCACCGTTTGAAGCACGCCAACCGGCGTCGTCCCCGATGCCAATCCCCGTTCCGCCGCCAGTTGGTTCACAACGCCGTCCGCAAGCGGATCGCTAAACGGAATCCCCAACTCCAGAACATCCGCTCCCGCATCCGCAAAACCCAACGCCAACTGCCGTGTCGCCTCCAGACTCGGATCCCCCGCGCCGATATACACTACCAACCCCTTCTGTTGATTTTTTTTCAGCTGCAAAAAACGAGCTTCTATCCGATTCACGTCGGCGCATATTCCGCGCTCGCACCAAAAACTGCAAGGCTAAACCCCGCCCTCTTGCTCAAAACCTACCCGCCTGCCAAAAAATTCTTGCGTCAAATTCGCTTCCGCCTTATACATTCAACCCACTTCGCATGCCAAAACTAACCATCACCGGAGCCAAAGGAAGAATGGGGCAAGCGCTAATTCGCTGCGCCGCAAACGATCCCCAACTCAAAGTCGTCGGCATCGTGGACATCGGCGACCAAATTGCGCCGGCCATTGAAGCCGCCGACGTCGTCATCGACTTCAGCGCCCCCGACGCCACCCAGAAAATCGCCCGACAATCTGCCGACCAAACCAAACCCATCGTCATCGGCACCACTGGACACACCGACGAAGACCGCGCCGACATCCAATCCCTCGCCGACAAAATTCCCATAGTTTGGGCTTCCAACTACTCCACCGGCGTCAACGCCCTTTTCTGGCTCACACGCAAAGCGGCGGAAATCTTGGGAGACGGCTTCGACCTCGAAATCATCGAAATGCACCACCACCACAAACAAGACTCCCCCAGCGGCACCGCCGCAACTCTCGCAAACATCCTCGCCCAAGCCCGCAATCTCCCGCCGAACAAATCTCTGCGGCACGGCCGCCAAGGAATCATCGGACCCAGAACCAAAAATGAAATCGGCCTGCATTCCCTGCGCGGCGGCGACGTCGTCGGCGATCACACCGTCTTGTTTGCCGCCCCCGGAGAACGTCTCGAACTCACCCACAAAGCCGGCAGCCGAGACACTTTCGCCAACGGCGCCCTCCGCGCCGCCAAGTGGATTCTCCGCCAAAAACCCGGCCTCTACTCCATGCAACACGTTCTCGGCCTCAACGATTGAACCCGCCCCAAGCCGAAATTGTTTGGAAAATGCCGTCCACTCCCAAACCCAATTCCCGGCATTCGGTTTTTCTCGCCTTGGGCGCCAACTTGGGCAATCCATTAGAAAACCTGCGAGCAGCGGCCAAAAGCTTGCAATCTCTGGCCATTGCGCCGCCGGTGTTCTCCTCGCCTTGGATCACCGCGCCGATGGATTGCCCGCCAAACTCTCCCCCCTTTGCCAACGCCGTTCTTCAAATGAACCTTCCCCGCAAAATCCGGCCGCAAACCCTCCTCGCCCAATGCCAAGCCATTGAGCGAGCTTTTGGACGCCGTCCCAAAAAACAACCTAACGAAGCCCGGCCTTTGGACCTTGACATCATCGCCTTCAATAGCCTCATTGAAAACTCCCCCCAGCTCATCCTTCCTCATCCGCGGGCGCATCAACGTTTCTTCGTTCTAGCGCCGCTCAACGAAATCGCTCCCCAGCTCATCCTTCCCGGACACTCCCGCTCCGTCGCCGAATATTTGGCCGCTTGCCCCGCAGACGCTTTTGCCCACAAAATTGCAAACTTCCAGTGGCCAGTAACTCAAACAGAATGAGAAGCAATTCAAACCTTCCCAAAAAACATCTCGCTCAAACCAAAAAATTCCACTCTCCCTCAACCAATCTCAACTCCCCATTTCGTCATTCCAATTCCTCCCGCACAACCCCGTCGCCCTCAATGCCAACCAGCCGGTGATTTTATCTTGCGCTCTCCCTCCATTCCGCCATTTTGAACAAACTCTCAACCCAGAATTTCCTAAGCCTCCATTCCCAATTCCCAGTCCGCCAAGCCCCAAAAACCTCAAACATCCCTCTATCCAAACTCTCTCCGCCCTCCCCTCACCGCAAAAAAAAGAATTTTTTAATTTTTTGTTTGACAAACGTTGGCAACAAGGCTTTAATGAAGGCATAGTTTGTTTTACAAAATAGAATAACGGCAGAAGTATTTTAGACTAAATCAACTTACCGACCATCATGAATATAGAATCCCCCCCCCCGCAAGTCGTCGTAAGCCTTTGGCCTTCGTCGCCCTCGTAGCCACGGCCTTGCTTTCGTTTGTCCCGCTGGAACAAAGCCAAGCGCAGTTGTACATCGATATTTACCAAAGCCGTGACAACACCAACCAAACTCTCTGGGTTTTCTCCGGCTCCGGCACCGCCCGAACACTTTACAGCGTCCGCAACAACAACGCCGGCAACGCCAACTATCACCGCCGCGACGTTTGGCACGTCGCGGACAATGGCGGAGATTTGTATGCCGGCACCGAACCCCTCAACCAGCTCGTTGCTCTTTCTTCCATCACCAACCAAAACGCCATCTCTTCCCGCGACCGCTGGTACGTGGCCAATGTCCTCACCAACCTCACAACCGCCACAACCCCAACCATCACCTTTACCACCGGCTCCAATCCCAGCCGAAGCCGAGACATTAACACCATCTATATGAATCGATCCCCAGGAGGAACAGGTGTTACGGCGGGGCTGGATAGAATTGGCATTCGGGTCAGCGGAGGATCGTTCACTTATCAAGCCAACGACGCTTCGGCTTGGAGCGGAGCGGGCATTTTGGCCAAGCCGTTCAGCGAGTTTGAGACGGGTTCCACCGATGGCACCTTCACTTTTGACAATTGGGCGAATCTTGAAAATTCAGGACCTAGCTTTGCGCAGAGAACACAAGGCTCGGTGCAGCTTCGCTTTCATCGCGGCACCATCATCCCCGAACCGCAAGAATACGCCCTGGTCTTCGGCCTGTTTGCGCTGGGCTTTGTTTTCTTTCACCGCCATTGGCAAAAGAAACGCCAAGCAAGCGGCCACTTTGTAGCCAGCGATTTGTGATTTGTGATTGGCGAGTCAGCGGCCAAGGATTTGGCAGCTATTGATTTGCGGCCAAGTGGCTTGGGATCCGCAGTTGGGCTAGCGGCCGTTGTCTGCAAACGGGATGGGATTTTTAACTTCGCTTTAGAATTTCGTAAGCGAGGTTTTTCTTTGTCAGCGCAGTCAAAGAAATGGCGGGCTGGGGAAGAAAAACAGAGAAGCATAACAAATGGAACGAGAGAAAGACAAAACCGCGGGCGTTCCTTCGTTTTTCTCTTTTCTCCTCGGCTGTCGTGTCCAAAAAAACCAATTTTGAATTCGCATTTGCCCGCGCTGTTTTCCTTTTCAAAATAATTCTTGGATTTGGCGGCGGCATTCTTTACACTTTCGCTTTTGCTTTTACGCAAACGGCATGACTCCTGAAATCATCAAACAAGTGCTTCGGCAGGTAAAGTATCCCGGATATTCGCGGGATATTGTTTCTTTTGGACTGGTTAAAGACGTTTCTGCGGAGAACGGCGCCGCCGCAGTCGTGATCGAACTTGCCGGCGGAAGCCCGGAAACAGCACAAGAAATCAAAACAAAGGCCGAAGAGCAAATTCGCAACTTGCCGGAAGTTCGGCACGTTTACGTCGACGTTCGTATTCCTCAAACCGCTCGCCAGGCCGTTCCCAATGCTCCGTCGCCGCCTTCCAATCAGGTTCCCCAAATTCGGCAAATCATCGCCGTTGCCAGCGGCAAAGGAGGCGTCGGCAAATCCACTCTCTCCACCAACCTAGCCTGCGCTTTGGCCGGGCTTGGCATTAAAATCGGACTTCTCGACTGCGACATTTACGGCCCCAGCATTCCCCTGATGATGGGCGTTCGCCAACGCCCCAGCCTCAGTGCCAACGAAAAACTTCTTCCTCCGGAAAATCACGGCGTCAAACTTATGAGCATGGGGTTTCTGCTGGAAGACGACCAACCGGTCATCTGGCGAGGTCCTATGATTGTCAAAACCATCCAGCAATTCATCTCCAGCGTCGAATGGGGCGAGTTGGACTTCCTGCTCGTCGACCTTCCGCCCGGAACTGGAGACGCTCAGTTAACGCTTTGCCAAACCGTGCCTCTTCACGGCGGAGTCATCGTCACCACGCCCCAAGAAGCCTCTCTCGGCGTCGTTCGAAAAGGCATCGCCATGTTTCGCAAAGTGAACGTTCCCATTCTCGGAATCGTCGAAAACATGAGCCACTTCACCACGCCGCAAGGCGAGCGCATCGACATTTTTGGGAGCGGCGGCGGCCAAAAAGAAGCCCGGCGCCAAAACGTCCCCTTTCTCGGCCACATCCCTCTTTTCCCAGAAATTCGAAAGGCCGGCGACGCCGGGCATCCTGTGGTCGCCCAAGCGCCGAACAGCGATCCCGGCAAAGCCTTCCTCGTCATTGCCCGCGCCCTCCAAACTCAACAACCGGCGGCATAGAAGGCGCAAGGAAAACGATTGCCGACAAACCGCCCCCTTCTTTTTATGCTGAAAAGAAATCAAAGGATCCGTGTTTCTTTTCTTGACGGTTGGGCCGGCTGTTTTGCAAAGCCGCAAAAACTAGCGGTGGGAAGTAGCCTTTTGTTGTCGTCGGTGGAAGTGGTGGAAGGTGGCAAAGACAAGGGCGAAGAGTCCGAATGCCAGGCCGACAGACGAAGGCTCCGGAACCACAGCCAAGATGTTGGCTCGATAAAGGCTCAAGTTGGCCGTGTAAGTCTCATTCCCAAAGACCACGGAATTATTTGGCTGATTCCGAAACCTCCCAATAGTCGTGAAAATCCCAGCCAGTTCCCATGTGCTCCCGTTCTTGTAAAATAGCCCCCCGCCAGAATCGCCCGGCGCCGCTTGAAACTCATCGGCCACCGCCCCATAAGTGCCATAAGTGACCCCCGATTCGTCCAAGTCCGTAGTGATCACTTTGACGCTTCTATAGTCTCCGCCGCCCAAGTTATTGGTTATCGCGGTCAAAGGAATGTTTTCCACCCGGTTCTTTCCCCACCGTTTCGTCTGCCCTGAGCCATACTTCCAGCCAGTGTAAGCGGCGTTGGTGCCGGAAAGACTCACCTCAGCAGACCACGAGGAATTCCATGCGGTCTGCGTTGCTTGACGGTTTCTTCCCCAGCCAATTCCAACTACTTCGGATCCCAAAGCGGGCGCCGTAGCGCTGATGGACATTCTAGCGGTGGGCAGGTTGTTGGTGGTTCCGACTTGTATTTGGAACACGGCCAAGTCGGTGTAAGGGGACAAAGTTTGCAAGCCAAAGGGATCATCGGGCGTGCTGGTGGGATTCCTGATTTGAACCAACGAATTAGGCACGGCATTGTAAGAAGAACTTCCTATGGTGAAACTGGTGAAATTGCCGTCTCCGATGTGAGGGGCGGTCAAAACCCAGTGCGAGTAGCTGCCGTTGTGATTGAAGCCGCCTAGATAAACTCCGGAGCCGAGGCTGCTGCTGGTGTTAACCCTTCCCACATAATTCCAGCCTGGATCATCGCTTGGCGCCGTGGTGTTGCCGGAGATACCGTTGCCGGTGACGATGATAACAGCTTGCCCCAGCGGACAACAGCCCATCCAAACCCCTATGCCAAGCAAGCAGAGAACTTTGCCCCCCCCCCCCCCCGCTGTTCTGTAAAGGCTCCATAAAAAGTGACGCATCCAGTTCATAAACCAAAAATTGTACGCGGGGTAATGTAACAAGGCAAACGTTATTTTTCCACTGGACGACCGAAGGGAAGGACTGCGGGCCGTTTCTTTCTTCCTTTTTGGCGGTTTTTTTGGTAGCGTGGTTGAAGTGAGTTTTGTCGAGCGGTTCAATCGACTGGATTTGGATGGGTGGGCAAAAGCCGTAATGAAGGCTTCGCCGGCGGCTGTGGAACGGGCTTTGAACGGAGGGGAAGCGAGAGTAAATGCTTTTGCGCCGCTGATTTCGCCGGCGGCAGCGGCAAATCTGGAGGCGATGTGTCAACGCGCTCGGCAAGTGACCCGGCAACGTTTCGGCAAAGTTGTCCGTTTGTTCGCTCCTTTGTATTTGTCCAACGAGTGCGTCAATAATTGTCGGTATTGCGGGTTTTCTCGCGGCAATCCCATTTTGCGGGTGACTTTGTCGGCGGCGGAGGTTGCGCGGGAGGCTCTGGCTTTGAAAAGGCATGGATTTCGGAATCTGCTTTTGGTGGCGGGGGAGCATCCAAAGTTTGTGTCCGGCGGTTATTTGGAGGCGTGTTTGGAGGCGTTGCGCTTCGAGGTTCCGGGGCTGTCTCTTGAGGTAGGGCCGATGGAAACCGAAGAGTATCGCGCCGTGGTTGGCGCCGGCGCCGAGGGATTGGTGGTGTATCAGGAAACTTACGACCGCGCCGTGTATCGGCAAATGCACACTGCCGGGCCAAAGAAAGATTTTGATTGGCGACTGGAAACGCCGGAACGCGCTTATGAAGCGGGCTTTCGGCGTTTGGGGATTGGCGCCTTGTTTGGATTGGCGGATTGGCGGCGAGAAGCCTTGGCCTTGGCGTCGCATGCGGATTATTTGTTACGAAAGTGCTGGAAGTCGCAGCTGACGGCGGCTTTTCCGCGTTTGCGTCCTTGCGCCGGAGACTTTCAACCTCCGGTTCCGCTGGGAGACAAAGATTTGACGCAGTTGTGGGCCGCTTTTCGGATCGCGTTCCCGGATGTTGGTTTGGTTTTATCCACACGAGAACCGGCCTGGTTGCGCGACGGCTTGATTCCGATTGGCGTGACGCATATGAGCGCCGGCAGTCATACGGAACCGGGAGGCTACACCGGAGCCGGGCGGGATAAGTTGCACTTGACGGAAGGCGGGCGAATCCGTCCGGCGGCGTCTGGCGTTGCTTCCAACGGAGTTTATCCAAACGGAAGTTCGGCGACCGGTCAGTTCGACGTTGCCGACCAACGGTCTCCGCAGGAAATTGCGGTCATTATTCGGCGTTTGGGCTACGAGCCGGTTTGGAAGGACTGGGAGGCGGCCTTGTCTACATGATTTTTGACGTTGGCCGGTTTTTCTAGAAGGCTTATAGGCTTGTCGAGCAGTTTTTGGCGGTTTAGTTTCCCGTTTCTTTTATGGAAAAGGTAGTGATCATAGGTTCCGGTTGCGCTGGTTTGACGGCGGCCATTTACGCCGCCAGGGCGAATTTGCGTCCGCTGATTTTGACCGGAAAAATGCCGGGCGGTTTGTTGACGACGACGACGATTGTCGAAAACTATCCCGGTTTCCCAGAGGGCATTGACGGCTTTGAGTTGATGCAGCGCATGCAAAAACAGGCCGAGCGTTTTGGGGGACGAGTAAAGTTCGGCACCGTAGAGACGGCCTCGCTTGGGAAATCTCCCATTCAGTTGACTGTGGACGGCAAAATCGTCGAAACCCAAACCTTGATCATCGCCAGCGGCGCCGGCCATCGACGTTTGGGACTGGAAAGCGAAGCCAAACTGGAAAACAAAGGCGTCACCTACTGCGCCACCTGCGACGGAGCGTTGCCTATGTTCCGAGATCGGCCGTTAGTCGTCATCGGCGGCGGCGATTCCGCCTGCGAAGAAGCCACCTACCTAACCCGATTCGGTTCCGTCGTTTATTTAGTGCATCGGCGCGATCAACTGCGGGCTTCCAAAATCATGGCAGAGCGGGCCTTATCCAATCCCAAGATTCAACCGGTTTGGGACTCCGTGGTTCAAGAGGTGCTGGACGTTGCGGCGGGCAAGGTGACCGCAGTGCGCTTGAAACATCGAAAAACCAACGAAGAACGCATTATCGACTGCGCCGGCGTCTTTGTCGCCATCGGCCACTTGCCAAACACCCAGTTGTTCCGCGGACAAATCGACATGGACGAGGCCGGCTACATCCTTTCTAAACAAGGAACGCAAACCAGCGCGGAGGGCGTGTTTGTGGCCGGAGACTGTTCGGATCGCGTCTATCGTCAGGCGGTCACCGCCGCCGGTCTTGGTTGCGCCGCGGCAATGGACGCCGAACGCTACTTGGCCGCGCGGCAAGAATAGCTCGGCTCACGACTATTCCCGTGGTCTGCTAACGGATGCTCGGTGGAATTTTTCCTTCTTTCCCAAGAAATTCTGCGCATCTTCACAGGATGGATTTTGGAAAATCGCGGAAGACTTTGGATGAGATTGACGCCGCCGGTTGTAAGGTTGTAAAAATGTCCTCAACTAAAGGCATTGCATTTTTTCGGCTATTTTTGTCTCTTGAAGACCGCCTTCTAAGTTCCATCCAGAATTTGCCGAGACGTCAGAAAACGCGTCGCCCCGCCTTCCGATAGGGATTGGTTTGTTTTATCGGCGGCTTGGTTTTTGCGTTTCTATGATTTGTCAAAAAACATAGGGAACAGCGAATGTTCTACAAGAGATGAACTTGCAAAAGCGTCCGCTTCATTCGCCGCTCTCCGGGATGGAACCGCCGTTGATTAGGTATAGCACGGCCATTCGCACTGCGAGTCCGTTGGTAACTTGGTCGAGGATGACGGATCGTTTGCTTTCAGCGGCTTCGGAATCGATTTCCACGCCGCGATTCAGCGGGCCGGGATGCATAATAATTGCGGACGGTTTCATTTGGTTCAATCGGTCGATGGAAAGGCCGAATAGTTGCGAGTATTCTTCGAGACTGGGAAACATGGTTTGGCGTTGCCGTTCGTGCTGAATTCTGAGGAGGCTGACCACGTCGGCTTCGGCAAGGGCTTCGGCGAGGTTGTGGGTGACTCGGCAGCCAAACGCCTCCAAGCGGCGCGGGGCCAAAGTCGGTGGACCGCAAAGTGTGACGCGGGCTTTCATTTTGGTGAGCGCCCAGATAAGAGAGCGAGCCACCCGGCTGAAGAGAATGTCGCCGAGGATCGTCACTTCCAAGCCTTCGATTCGCCCCAGTTTTTCGCGCATAGTAAATAAGTCCAGAAGCGCCTGCGTGGGGTGTTCGTGGGCACCGTCGCCGGCGTTGACGACGGAAGTGCGCAGGACGCGGGAGAGAAAATGAGGCGCCCCGGCGGAGCGGTGGCGGACGATCAAAATGTCGGCATTCAGCGCTTCGAGGTTTCTGGCGGTGTCTTTGAGCGTTTCTCCTTTGCGGAAAGAAGAGGCCTCAGTGGAAAAATTGATGATGTCGGCGGACAAGCGTTTGGCGGCCAACTCGAAGCTGATCCGTGTTCGCGTAGAGGGTTCAATGAACAAGTTGATGACGGTCTTGCCGCGCAGGGCAGGCACTTTTTTGATGTTCCGCTCGCCAACGCCTTTGAAGGTTTCGGCGGTGTCCAGAACGGCCCGCACTTCTTCCGCCCGCAGGCTTTGGATGTCGAGTAAATGTCGCCGGCGCCAGTTCATGCGGCCTGAATGCCGACTTCAAAACCTTCCGCGTTTTCCAGAGGGGCGACCAGCACTTGCGCTCCGCCGGCAATGTTTACAGTTCTGCCGACGTAGTCTGGCTGGATGGGCAGGCAACGTTGCCCTCGGTCGATAAGCGTTGCCAGCAGAACGCGTCGCGGCCGGCCAAAATCGTGGAGTGAGTCCAACGCCGCCCGAATGGTGCGCCCCGAGTGAATGACGTCGTCTACCAGAAGGATCGTTTTGTCTTGGATCGCCGCGGGAAGCGCGGTGGGTTGGATGCGGGGAACTGGTTTCCGATCCAAATCGTCCCGATGCATGCCCACGTCCAAAGTGCCGCCGGGAATTTTTGCGCGCCAAACAGCGTTTAAAAGCCGGTTGAGATGCGCGGCTACCCGTACGCCTTTGCCGTGAACGCCCACAATCAAAACGCCTTCGGGACTGGATAAGTCTTTGGCGATCTCTTGCGCCATGCGTTGCAAGTCGGCGCAAACAGCTTCGGCGTTGGCGAGAAGTTTTGGAGAATTCATCGGAAACAAAAAGGCTGGGAACAGTTCGGAAAAATTTGGGAAAACAGCGGACAAACGCATGAGCGCGCGCCCTATATTTTACCTGCTTGTCGGCTTTTTCGCCAGTTGGCGCGATGATTCATAATCCAGTCGATGAGGGCGTTTTCAAAGCCGATGTCGCGTCCCGCTTTTTCAGATTCCAACCACTTGTGCCGAAGAATTTCCTCGCGCTCCGCTTGAAACTCCTGATATAAAGAAAGATTTTTCAGGCGTCCGTGCATTTCCGCGGCGCCGCTTTTTTCGGCATCACTTTGCGTTTGCGAGTTCAAAACCAATTTATTTTACTCTACGGAAATAAAATGGCAAGCGAATAAAGCCAAACGCGGCAAAGATTCCCGCGCAGGATTTCTTCAAAATCAACAGCCTCGCCTTGTTCTCCCAACTCCAAAAACTTCGCTCCCTTTCCAACAAAACAAAAATAAACTTGCCAAAAGATCGCAAATCGATTATGTTTTTCCGCTTTAAAAAATAAGTCCGCTGGATATGGAAAAGAATGGTATGAATCGAATTATGAACTGGGCGCGCCGCATTTTGCGAAACCGTTGTGAAGGCGGCAAAGTTCTCTGCTTGCTTGGCATAGGGGTTTGGATGGGCTGTTGTCCGCTGGGGCAAGCTGTTATCATCGTCACCGGCAACGGTATCTCCGGCAACACCACGGCGCCAAGCGATGATCCAGGCTGGAATTATGTGGGAAGGGTTAACACCAGCAGCAGCCTCGGCTCCGGAGTTTATCTAGGCGGCTTCAATCACAACGGCAGCTACTCGCACTGGGTTTTGACCGCCCCTCACATCGGAGACGGCAATTTCACCAGTTTCACCATAGGAAGTTCTTCTTACAATGCCGTGCCTAATTCGTTGGTTCAAATCAGGAATCCCACCAGCACGCCCGATGATCCCTTTGGCTTGCAAACTTTGTCCCCTTACACCGACTTGGCCGTGTTCCAAATACAAGTCGGAACCACCAACAACCTGCCCACCGCTAGAATGTCCATCAGCGCTACGGCGCCCGCTTTGGGATCCGAAGTAGTTGGAATTGGCTGGGGAAGAAACCGTCAAGCAACGCAGACCGCATGGAATTCCTCGTGGTCTGCTGAGGTGAGTCTTTCCGGCACCAACGCCGCTTACACTGGCTGGAAGTATGGCTCAGGGCAGACGAAACGGTGGGGAAAGAACCGGGTGGAAAACATTCCTTTGACCGCGATAACCAATAACTTGGGCGGCGGAGACTATAGAAGCGTCAAAGTGATCACTACGGACTTGGACGAATCGGGGGTCACTTATGGCACTTATGGGGCGGTGGCCGATGAGTTTCAAGCGGCGCCGGGCGATTCTGGCGGGGGGCTATTTTACAAGAACGGGAGCACATGGGAACTGGCTGGGATTTTCACGACTATTGGGAGGTTTCGGAATCAGCCAAATAATTCCGTGGTCTTTGGGAATGAGACTTACACGGCCAACTTGAGCCTTTATCGAGCCAACATCTTGGCTGTGGTTCCGGAGCCTTCGTCTGTCGGCCTGGCATTCGGACTCTTCGCCCTTGTCTTTGCCACCTTCCACCACTTCCACCGCCGACAACAATTAGCGTCTCGCCATTGATGCGTGGATTATTCCGGCGTTTGCATCTTGCACGGCAACATTGTGGGCAGATTGGAATCTTCCAACTGTTGGAGGCGACGATGATCTTTCCCCATTGCCGGAGGCAATCTCGTTGACTTTCTCGGTCTAGCGCGCCATTCTGAACGAATTGAACGAGTTCGGAAAAATTTTGATGATCGCCGGGCTAGGCATTGCGGCGATTGGTTTTTTGATTGGGAGAGGCTTTGGCAAAGGCTGGTTCGGACGCTTGCCCGGCGACGTTCACTGGAGTTCGGGAAACTTCAGCTTGCACTTTCCAATTGTTACTTGCATCCTCGTCAGCCTGATTTTGACGGCTGTTTTGTGGTTCTTCCGACGTTAAAAGCGCATTAATTTTTCGAAAAAAAACTGTCCGGTTTTTGTCCGGACTTCCGTGAACAAAAGAAGAGAGCGGTTCTGGATTGCGCAGAAACGCCTTTGGATTTGGAACAAAAAGGTCGAGTTATGAAAACTAAAGTCTCTGTTTTTCCCAGCTTGGCGGCCGGCTTGGCGATCGCGACATTCTTCGCCGGATGCGAATATCCCGTCCCGCCGCCTAGAGCGGTTCGAATCATCCACACGCGGCCGTCCCTTGCGGCGGCGCCTGCGGAAAAACCCGCGCCGCCCGGACTGGAAGCCGAATTCAAAGTCAAAGACACTTTGAGCAAAACTGCCGCCGAGGTTTTGAAAATGTATGAGTCCGGCGTCGGAGCGGAAGTTCTCGCCGCTCACGTCAAACACTCGCCGAAGCCGTTCCAACTGGCGGCGGATCAGATCATTTACTTCAACGATCTAGGAATTCCGGATGCAGTGACAACCGCGATGATTGAGCGCGATCAAGCGCTGGGACATACCGCTGAAGAAACATCGCCAAACAAGGCACCGTCCGCCGGCAAGCAACCCAATCCTCCCGCGGAAATCACTTCGACAACGACTCAGACCATCGTCGTCAAAGAACCGGCCGCCGTCACAACGCAGGTTTTTTACACTGCTTTATCCCCTTACGGCACGTGGATGCACGTGGATGAATACGGCTGGGTTTGGCAACCCACGGCGGCAACGGTGAACGTTCATTGGCGACCTTACTATGATCGCGGCCACTGGATGTATACCGACGCCGGTTGGTATTGGCACTCCGGTTACTCATGGGGTTGGGCGCCGTTTCACTACGGACGGTGGAGTTTGCACGGCGGCCACGGTTGGATTTGGGTTCCGGGAACTGTTTGGTCGCCCTCGTGGGTCTCTTTCCGCTATACGAACAACTATTGCGGCTGGGCGCCCTTGCCTCCCCGCGCTCACTACTCCGCAACCACCGGTTTCACCTATCACGGCTCTCGTATAAGTATTGGCTTCGACTTCGGACTCAGCCACCGCCATTACACTTTTGTCTCTCGAAAACACTTCGGCCATCACCACCATCATCGCCGCCGCATCGACCATAGGGAAACTCAACAAGTCTTCAAAGACTCCACCGTAGTGAACAACTACATCGTCGGTGACAACAACACGATCATCAATAAAGGCATCAGCCGCGACCGGGTTGCCGGAGGCAACTTCTCCGAAATCAGAAAAATCGCCCTCCGAGACGTCGCCGCCGCCAATCAAGCCGTCCGCCCCTCCCGCACAGCCAATCAAAACGAAGCCATTCCAGTTTACCGCCCCAAAGTGATTGACAAACAAACCGGCCCCACCGAAAGCCAATTGGCGCGACAAAGAACGCGCCCTACCCAAAAAAGGATTCTAAGCCGATCCAAAACAATCCCAACCCCCAGCCGAAGCATTACCCCGCGCCCCAGCCGAAACCGAATCTCCACTCCCTCTTACACCAGAAAACCCATTCAACCCGCTAACAACACTCCAACCCAACGACGAACTATCCAACCCATCACCACCCCCAGAACCACCACTCTGCAAAACCGCAACCGCACAATCCCAACCCCCAGCCGAAGCATTACCCCGCGCCCCAGCCGAAGCCGAATCTCCACTCCCTCCTACACCAGAAAACCTATTCAGCCCGCTAACAACACTCCAACCCAACGACGAACTATCCAACCCATCACCCCCAGAACCACCACTCTGCAAAACCGCAACCGCACAATTCCAACCCCCAGCCGAAGCGTCATTCCAAGTTATCGAAACAAAACCGTGGTGCCTCAATACCAAACGCTCCGCCCGTCAACGAGTGGTCGTTCTGCATCTTTGCCGAAGACAACAGCGCGCCCTCCGTCTCGCCAGATGACGACGCCTCGCCGTCAAGTGCCGGCACCGACCTACCGCTCCAAACAATCTCCGACACGAACCTATGCCCCGCCGCAACGAACTTCTCGCCCGCAAGAACTCAAACCTTCCGTTCCTTCAAGAAACCGCGTGGCGCAGCCATCCCGCTCGCGCTCGATTCCATCGAGAAATACTTCGCCAAGTCGCGCCCGCTCCATCCCGCAACGCGCCAAAAGCATTCCTTCGAAATAAGCATTCGGAAGGCTGGAAAAATGAACGACTCACTAAAAACTATCTTCTGGATTGAGATAGCGGTGCTCCTTGCGATTGTTTCCGTCACTGCCCGCGCCGCCATTCCCAACACGGAAACAAGCGAAATCATCTACTCCACCGGATTCGAAGCCAGTGAAGGATTCAATCGAGATTTAATCACGGGGCATGACGGTTGGCTTGGATCTGTCAACGGTGCAAGTGGATCTATTTTCAATAAGGGCAACGGTGTGGTGGAAGGTGACTTCTTTGACGAGCCGGGGCGACAACTGGCATTCATCGGTTTCTCCTTGCCCGAGTCTGTCGAAACCGTCGAATCCTTCAACCTCTTTCACCCGGTCACTGTTACTAATTTTCCCGATAGCGCGCCAATAATCCATTTTGAAGTAACAATGGAGATTGGTGATTCCACAAACAACGAACGCGACGTCTTCGGCTGGGTTGCCTATAATTCCAACGGTGACGGTTTATTTTCCCTTGACTTCGACAATCAAACCCAGGCGATTTCCTATGTTCTTGATGATGGCAAAGGCGCAATCGACACCGAGTTCTTCTTTGAAGACGATATAGCCTACGATCTCCGAATCAGTATGAACTTTCATCGCAATCTCTGGTGTGCCTCATTGAACAACACTGTGATCGTCAACAACCAGCCGATCACCACTAAAGATGCCGAACTTACGTTCAGCGGCATTGATGCTGTGTGGGCTATCTCTGCGCCCGGAAGGCCGGGGGATAATCATATGTTCTTCGACAACTATTCCATTACTCGCGCCGGCCCGCCGCGCATTGCCCCCAGAGTGAACATTCAAGGCATCCTGTCCGACGGCAAATGCGTTCTTCGAGTTTTTGGCGAACTCGACGCCGAATACCAAATCGAAGCCTCTTCGGATTTGAACGATTGGACGCCGATCAAAACCGGCAGAACTTCTGCAGACGAAGGCATTCTCGACTTTGTGGACGACCAAGCGCCCCGTTTTTCCGCCCGTTTTTACCGCGCCGTCACCGTTCAATAGGGCAAAAGCGAATTCCTTCTTCGACAAGGCAAAGTTTTTTTGCAAAAAATGCTTGCCAAACGGCGCCGGAATCGTTATTTCAACAACTGCGGGGTGGAGCAGCCCGGTAGCTCGTCAGGCTCATAACCTGAAGGCCGCAGGTTCAAATCCTGCCCCCGCACCCAATTTTTCCTCTTTTGCTCGCTCAAAAGAAAAGAACGCCAAACTTCTCTTCCATCTTTCTCGGCTTCGTTTATTGCGCTTTTCCTCAATCACCGTTTTGGTTTTGGAAAACTGAGGCTTGTTGTCGTTTCTTTTGCATTCGGCGGCGATGGAAGAACACAAAGCCGAGGGCAAACAGGCCGAAGATGAGGGCGTATTCTTCCGGTTCGGGGATGACTTGGCTGTTGACGACAACTCGCACCGCGCCATTGGATTGCGCCGCAAAACCAGCATTCCCCACAGCCCCACGATTATTGAAGGTTCCCGCAAAGAAGTCGCCGATGGGTTTGTTGATAATGCCGGAGCCCACCCAAGCCGAAGAATTCCCGCTGGAATAGCTCAAACTGCTCCCGGAGACCCGAATCCCTATGACATCTCTAAAAAGAGTACCTCCGTCATCCAGGAAAAGATTGGCAATGGTTCGGTTAGTGCTGGCAATAGTGATGGTCGGCGTGTTAGTGGCGTTGGCGGCAAAGGTGATATTGGTTCGGCCGCCGCCCGGAATTCGGGCTCTCACCGAAGCGATGTCTCTGGTGTTGGAACTGGAAAACAAGGGAGACAGAGAGATCGTCTGGTCGTTGGGCTTATTGGCATCGTAAAAGTCGTTGTTAGAAGACGTAAAAGCCCAAGAGTCTCGAGAGGAGTAGTTTCCGGAGGTTCGGATGTTCCAGTTGTCTTGCGCGGTGGAAGAGCCGCTAAAAATCCAAAGGGTTTGGTTGGTGGGATTGTCTTGGCTGGGATAGACGTCGATGATCAACTGCGCTTGGGCTTCGTACCCCCCCCCCCCCGCAAAGGCAGACGACGGCCGCTAAGAAAGAGAATTTCCGCTTCATATTGATATGCTGGTTCATAACTGTTCCAGTCAAAAATTTCTTTGTTTCTAATCGCTCCGCCGCAACGAGTCAAGCCCTAAATCACAAAAAAAAAGAGAAAGTTGAGGAAGCGAAGGATGGCCAAGCGGATTCGATGGACCCCAAGCAAAAATTGGCGAACAAAAATTCCCTCAAATCGACAAGCGGCTATTCCAATAACAAGAGACGGACGAAGGTCTGTTCTCCGTCGTTGGGGAGTGTAACCGTGAGATTGATGGAACCATCGCCGTTGTCTTCGCTGGAAATTTGGAAATCGGCGCCTTCGTTCCATGCCGTCCACCGGCTGGAAATCACGCTTGGACTTGTTTGCAAAGCGAACTTGCGTCCGCTGGCCAAGAGAAAAGTGAAGGAAACAGATTCGGCGGAAGCAGAAGCGGACAAAAGTCGGCCTTCGAGAATTTCAAATCGGACGATTCTAGGAGAGACCAGCGGTTCCGGTATGTTGACAAAGCCGTCCAGAACTTCGACAATGTAATCCGCCAGTATTTGCGGCTCGGTGGTCTCGGTAAGCAACACTGCGCGGTTGGGATCGTCGTTGACGGCGGCTAAGGATGCATAGCCGTCGCCGCCGGCTATAAGGAATTCGTTGACTACAAGACCGAAGGTTCGTTGCAGATCGCCTTGGGCTTCAAAGTTGGCCACCACCAGGTCTTTTGTGCCGTCGGCTTGGAAGATCGTCAGGTTCTTGACGCGGGACGGAGTTGTCAAGCTGGAGGCAGATTCCACGCCCGGCCGGCTTGGATCATATTCCAGAAAAATGCCGGCTGCTTGGAGAAAGCGCCCATCCACTGCCGGATAACGGCTGACCGCGTTCTCAAAGGTTGCGATCGCCTCCGCCGCAGTCAATTCGGCAATGGCGAGTCGGTTGTTGAACGCCAAAGCGGTGTTGATGGACAAGCGAGTGATCGCCGGACCTTGAATACTCCGGCGAATGCCGCCGCTGTTATTCAGCGCAATGTCCACCGAGAGTTCCGAACCTCGGCTTTCCAAGTAGCGACGGGCAAACCATAAAATGGAATCGGTGGCCAACTGCCCCAGATTCGTTTCCCGAGTCCGCACTTCGGCGGTTGTAGCAACCAGTTCCGTCGTTGTTTCTCCAACTCGTTGGAACTGCTCGATGATGGAATCCGTATTCCGAAGCGCGGTAAAGATTTCCCGCACTTCGGCGGTTGCGGCAACTTCCGGCGTTTCTATTCGTCCGGTCAATTTCGTTTGCAACGCAGCCATTGCTTCGGGTGTGGAAGCAACCGGACCGCTACGATCATCGACGGCGCGAACGCGGCCAGCCTCATCGAAGCTAACTATCAAATTGCCGACATAACGATAGTTGGGGCCGCTGTTGACCACAACAACCGGATTCCCTTCGCCATCCGTGCGCATAATGGGATAATCCGCCGAGGCTGCGTCTCCCGGTCGCAAGAGATTGAACGGGCCGTTGGCTCCGGATCGGGCAAGAAATCCACTGGCGGCGGCGTTCACGATAATGTCGATGCCTCGCAGGTTTTCCGTTGACATTGGATCCGAAGCAAAGTCTTGAGCGTGATCCAACAGAATGATCTTGTTGATGCCTTGAGATTCCAAAAGGGCAACTTGGGCCAACACCAGGTCCATAGTGTCTTCCAACGGCAGATTTGTGTCCGGATCGCGTCCGCCAACGAAGTCCAATCCCGGCAAGGCGGAATCCTCAAGCCAGTTGAAGAAGTCTAAGGGAGCGCGGCCAATCAAACCGATTTTCTCGCCGCCAGCTTCTACCCAAGCGCTTTTCGCCACTTTGCCGGCGTTTTCGGCAACGCCGGCCCCATCGCGGCCGATTGCAATGGCCGGCACGCCTTCCGCCACTTCGACTTGGCTAAAGTCAAGATTGACGGCGAGAAAGGGATAATTCGCAGCATGCAACAGGTGAGCAAAGTTGTTGATGCCGCCGTCAAATCCGTGATTGCTGGTGCCGTTGGCCGTCAGTCCCATGGCGTTGTAAAAAGCAATGTCGGCCAAGCCTTGGGCGCCGAAGCCGGCGTGAACTGATGCCTCATAAAACGGTCCGGGCAAGATATGATTCCCCGCCGTCAGGTAGATGGATGGAATGCCCTCCTTGGCCGCCAAACCTTGCAAACCGTTGAGGACGGCGCCGTAGTTGAGGATGGTAGTCTCCAGCGTATTCGGATTTTGGAAGGCCGATTCATTGTCTGAAGAATGTAACACCTGAAGTTTGTATTCGGCCGGAGCCACCACTCGCACCGTGTGAACGGTGATCGTGCCGCTGCCTTCGTGAGCCACTGCCAACAAGGGTTTCCCAGAAGGACTTTGATCGGCCGGAATAAAGGTTATTGCATCGGGACTAACATCGCCCGCTTGAGAAATGTCTTCGGCGGAGAAGTCCGTAGTATTTAAATACTGAACAAAGAAGGCGGAGTGGGGAGAAGTAATGTCGTACATCATAATGCCGCCGACTCTTTCCAAACCTATAAAGGCGTAAACGCGGTCATCAATTTTGCCGATTGCCAACGCTTCCGGTTCCGGTCCCTTGTTGTCGCTACGCTGGTCAAACGAACCATCCCAATCATTTGCATTGAAGTTTTCGCCGAGAACTTCGGCGGTGATTCGCTCAAAGTCATCCCCAGAATCAAACACGATCTTGCCGAATTCATCCCAGATGCTAAATGAACGGGCGCCGTAGGAGAAAATTTGATCGATGTCTCCATCGCCGTCAAAGTCCCCAGTGACAGGAGAGGCTTGGAGTCTTCCTAAATTTTCGTCCGCCTGCAAAGTTTCCGCATTGGGATAAGAGGCGGGATCCAAAGTTAAATGTTTGACTCTACTTGGACCAATGTCACCGTCGCGATGGGCGCCTTCGTTGGCGCCTACAATATAATTCCGGCCAAGGGTTTCATAAGCCGCTGTTGCATCTGGTTGATACATTCCCATAACCGGCCATGTTTTGATATTGACTGCGCCGTCTCGGTCGCTGGCATCAAAACCTTGTCCTTCAATACTATGATCTTTAAATCCAAGTGAAAATAGTTCCTTCAGTTCCATAGTCGCCAAGTCAAGAATGGCGGCGGCGTTGTTTTCCTGCATAGTAACATAGGCCAATCGGTTATCGGGAGTGACGGCGATGTATTCCGGTTCTAAGTCTTCCGCCACGGTGGAAGGGCGTAAAAACTCGCCTTCCGAGTTGTGGACTTGCCCGAAGATCCGAATTCCCTTTTCTTGTAAAGTATCTTTTGAAGAGTTGAACGATGTAAAGTCAATGGTAGTAACTTGGGACTGCGTCAACTGAGCCACATCGTCCAGTGAACCGGAGCTTAGATCCACTATGGAGATGGAGCCAAGTGGATCGATAGTATACTCTTCTAAAGGTTCTCCTTCGTTAGCCGTCAAGAGTTTGGTGCCGTCCGGACTGAAGGTTATCATATTCGGCTGCACACCCACTTGGACGCGGCTTAATTCCGTTCCGCTCTGCGCGTCTAGAAAAACTACAAATCCATTCTGGTCCCGAAATTTACTAAAAAAACCAACGGCAACTATGCCGTTGGCGGCAACTATGCCGTTGGCGGCAACTATGCCGTTGGCGGCAACTCCTAAATCGGAAATTAAAAATTCTAGAGACGGTGTCTCTGGGTTGCTGAGATCTAAGACGAGAATCCCATCGATGGAAAGGGCGGTCACGAAGAGCCGTTTGGTGGACGGATCATAAGCGATGCCTTCATCAACGCCGCCGTCGGGCGAGTCCTTTCTGAATCTAGCGAACTTTCCTAGTTCGTTGAAGATGCGGACGCGTGGATTGGTCAAGTCATCGGACAAATGGACTTCTCCGTCCAGCGCATTTTGAATGTATTCAGTGAGAACTTGCCGCTCTCCAATTTTGGGTTGTAGATTTATGCGCTCCGGATTTGATTTGGCGGCGCTAAAAGCGCGATAGCCGTCGCCTCCGGTGGCCAGAAATTCATTGGCGGCTAACACGAAGGTTTGGGAGAGATTTCCGACAACTTGGAAGTTTTCGATCAAGGGGACGAGCGTTCCATTCTCACGGCGGACGGTCAAATAGATGACGCGCGACGGAATATCCAAAGTCAAGGCGTCGGGAATTCCCGGACGGCGAGAATCAAACTCGAAATCCAAACCGGCGATTTGCGGAAAGGAGCCAGAGCGATGGGGAAAATGGGAAACGGCGTTTTCCACCGCTGCGAGCAATTCGTTTCCGCTCAATTCGATGATTTCCAAAGTGTTGTCAAAGGCTAAGGCCGACTCAATCGAGAACTTGGTGATGTTCGGGCCGGATATTGAATTGCGAATGCCGCCGCTGTTTTTTAGCGCAAGGTCCACGCTGACTTCCCTTCCCTCTTGACGAACATATTGGCGAGCCCACCAAAGATACGAATCGGCGACTAAACGGCCTAAGTTGGTTTCCCGGCTTCGGACATGGTCTTCTGCGCCGTTTAGCGGCGAGGAAGTGGTGCCGACGATGGCGAACAAATCCTGGATTAACGGCGTTTTTGTGAGCGTCTCAAAAGTGGATCGCACTTCTTCCGGCGCTTGCAAGGTTGGCACCAGCAATTCCGCGCTCAAAGCCGCAACTGCTTCGGTGGTGCTGGCAACCGGCCCGCTGCGATCATCTATTTGAGCAATCAAGCCTTGGTCGTCAAAAGTCACTATCAAGTTGCCGACGTAGCGATAGTTTTGGCCGCTGTTGACAATGCAAACCGGATTCCCATCGGCATCGGCGCCCAAGATTGGATAGTCGACCACGGGTTTGTCGTCGGGACGCAAAAGATTGAACGGGCCGTCGGGCTCGGCTTTCGCCATGAAGTCTGTGTTGCCGGCAAAGACGATAATGTCGACGTCGCGCAATTCGCTGGCCGGAACGGGATCGCCGCTAAAGTCCAACGGATGGTCCAAAAGAATGATTTTGTTGATTCCCTGCGCTTTCAAAAGATCGACTTGCTCTAGAATTTGAGGAATCGCCGGCGCCAACGGCCGGTTGGTTTCCGGATGGCGTCCGCCAACAAAGTCCAGTCCGGGCAAGTTTGCTTCCGGGTCCAGCGTGATGTCAAAAAGGTCGCTCGGAGCGCGGCCAATCAAGCCGATGCGTTCTCCGTTCAGTTCCACCCAAGCGCTTTTGGCCACCTTGCCTTGGTTCGCTTCGACGCTGGCGGCGTCTTCTCCAATCTCAATGGCGGGAACGCCTTCGGAGAGACGGACTTTGGAGAAGTCCAAGTTTACCGCTAAAAACGGATATTTGGCGAAGCGCAATCGGCGCGCAAAACCTTCAATCCAACCGTCAATGCTACCGTTAAACTCATGGTCGCCAATGCTGGTGGCCGTCAGTCCCGTGGCGTTGAAAAAGTGGATGTCGGCCAATCCCTGCAGGCCTAAGGAATCCACTTGGGCGGAGGCTTGATAAAAAGGCCCGGGCAAGGTTTGATCCCCGGCGGCCACATACAGAGAGGGAATGTTCTCCCGCTCCGCCAGCAGTTTCAAACCGTGAAGCACGGCGCCGTAGTGGAGAAGCTTCGGCTCCAAAGTGTTCGGATCCTGAAAAGCAGATTCGTGATTCGAAGCATGCAAAACTTGCAGCGGAAAACCTTCGACAGGAGGAGTTTCCTGCGCAACGGCCGACCGCAAAAAGAGCGCCCCAACCGCGCCCGCAAGGAAGGTTAAAGTTTGTTTTTTATAGACTTCTCGCATAGATAGTAAGTTTCCATTCATGAATTATTCAGCGTTTCAACGCGCCAAACTGCTTTTCCGCATTATGATTGAAGGAAAGCAGACCGCAAGCGTTTTGATCCGCCAAAAGAAAGAATTCACGCTGCTGTAAACTATCGATTGCAACGCGGAAACCAGCGACACCAAAATCCTTCTCCGCAGTCCATAGGTAACAACGAATGGACCAATTCCCCGACACAAAATGCCAAGCTTGCCCAAAGCCTTTTCCTTTGCCGACGCCGTTTCTCCAATCCTAAGCGCTCCCTGCCCTGCCTTCGGCCAAAGCAAGCGCCATTTCTTTGGCAAAATACGAAAGGATCAAATCCGCTCCCGCCCGCTTGATGGCCAACACCGATTCGTCGCGACAACGCTCATACTCCAACCATCCCATCTTCGCCGCCGCATGAATTTGCGCATACTCTCCGGAAACCTGATACGCCGCCAACGGCATCGTCGTCGCCTCCCGAAGCCGCGCCAAAACATCCAAATAAGGCCCGGCCGGCTTCACCATCAGCAAATCCGCTCCTTCCGCCTCGTCCAAAAGAGCGTCCCGCAACGCCTCGCGCGCATTCGCCGGATTCAATTGATACGTCCCTTTGTCCAAATAATCCGCGCCCGCCGCCATCCCGCTTCCCACCGCCTCTCGAAAAGGACCGTAGAAAGCCGAATTGAACTTCGCCGAATAAGCGAGAATCGCCGTGTTCACCATGCCGTCCGCATCCAAAGCCCGCCGAATGGCCGCCACTCTGCCGTCCATCATATCCGAAGGCGCCACCCAATCGCTCCCCGCCTGCGCCAACACCACCGCCATCTCCGACAAAACCTTCACCGTAGCATCGTTATCCACTTCCTCTCCACTCGCAACCAACACGCCGTCGTGCCCGTGATCCGTATAAGGATCCAACGCAACGTCGCCAATCACCGTCATCTCCGTCACCGCCCCTTTGATCGCCCGCACAACCGAAGGAATCAAACCGTTCGGATTCAAAGCCTCCCCGCCGCAGGCATCCTTTACTTCCGGCGCCACGCAAGGAAACAACGCCGCCGCTCGAATTCCCAACTCCCCAAGCTTCCGACATTCCGCAACCGCATCTTCCGGCGAATGCCGAAAAATGCCCGGCATCGACCCAATCGGTTCCGGCATCGACAAATCCGCCTTCACAAACAGCGGCATCACCAAGTCCTCCGCCGTTACCCGACACTCCCGCACCAAATCCCGCACCCCCGCCGAACGACGCATCCGCCGCATCCGCCGAGTCCACTGCCTCATTAACTTCGCTTCCATAACCAAAAACTCCAAATCTCATATCCAACTAGCACACCGCCCCACCACCATTAATTAGAAATCAAAAAGTCGAATCATGCTGAAAAGCAAAAACATATCTAGCAATCTTTGATCAGCTAACTTGTTTTCCCCACCATCTTCAATCGTTTGGAGTAATCTCGGATTTTGGTGACCGCCATCAGCATAGTGGACTCGATGTAGCAGCGCCGATATGCCTCCGGACCTATCCAAGAAACAATCTGCCTCTTCAGGTAGTTGAGCCGGTGTTCTAGCCTTAACGGGAATGGGAAAACCTTCCTCGCTTTCATAGATTGTTTTGGCGGCCACTAACGGCCGCAACATCTCCTCAATCACATCCAACTCGGCAAACGCCAAATCTACTCGCCTTTGAATGTCTTCCATTGTGCGCTGGCTCTTCATTGGAACGAAATTCCCGCCCACGAAAGATAAACACCAATGAAAGTGGGAACCATCGCGCTGATAATAATCCAAAAATAGCGGCTCGCTAGTTTCTTGGAATTCTCCAAGCGATCGGAACGGACGTTCATGCCGTTTTTTGCCGTTGCCGCGAATGTCTTCGTCGATTTTGTCCAGCTTGGCGGTCAAGGTGGTCTCCATCCTCTTCAAATTCTCTTCAAACCGCTGGAACCGCTCGTCGATGACCGTCTCCAATTTGCTGACGCTCTTCTCCAGATTTCCAATTCGGGTTAGGCATTCGTTCATGTTTGACGGTTCGTTCATGCCTTCCAGTCAAGCCTCGCGCCGCCCCGCTGTCAAGCCAACGCCAAAAAAAGAAACCGCCGAGAAACCAATCTCGACGGTTGTTTTCCGCAAGGGCAAAGATTAGTTCACTTGATTAACAACGGATCACCATCTTTCAATTCCCTCTCGTATGTGCTGTTGTAGGCGAACACCTCGTTACCCATCTTCAAGAATCCTTCCGCCGGGATTTCATTGAGCAGACGCTCTTGAATTTTCGTTGCTAGTTCTTTGGACATTAGCGGTTGCCGGGTTCGATGATCCATGAGCAAGGCGCCAATGATGGTGCCTTTCAGGTGTTCGGCTCGATCTTGCCACGTCATGTCCACGGTTTCGTATCGTTGGCTGGCTTGGAAGGCTTCGATTCGCCGCCGCATTTCTTGGGCGCGTTCTTCTCGAAGTTCCTTCGTCATGGACATCTGTTCGCTTCTGGGCAAAGCTCGGTAGACTGCCAATTGTTCCGGCGTCAAGCCGTCCAGCACGCTGGGCGGGTTTTGCGGCGGCGGCTGCGGTTGATACACTTGGACGTTCTTCCGATAGATTGCATCGGGTGCTTTTGCCATTGCTTGATGGTATTTCTTAAGAGAATTAAATGCCCAACCGAGATCGAAGACAGAGTCAAACTCGCCGACTTCTTCGGTGATGATGTCGTGCATCTGTTCGAACTCTTCGGTGTAGGGCAAACGGCTTTCGTAGAACTTCCGCAGGAAGCTGTGGTTCCAAACTAAGTCGCGCATTTCCCAGTAGGCGTCGTCCTTCTTCTCTTCCGGCCATTCTCTTACCCTGCTCGGATCGTAGGCGGTTGGATCGTAGGTGATCTCTGGATGATAGGTTGGCTCGAACGGGAATCGATCAACCCAATCCTGCCTGCTTTCCCACCATTCCTTCTCCGCCTTTTTCTCCGCTTCTTTGCGTTTGAGTTCTTCTTCGTAAGCCAAGCCGCCATCAATTTGTTCTTGAGTGAGCCAGACTTTGTTTCCGTTCTCATCCACCCTGTAGGCGACGTAGCCTTCTGGCATCGTTACCTCATCCAACGCCGAAGCGGGTTCCTTCGTTTCTGGCTCGGTTTGCGGAGGCTCGGCGGTTTCTTCCGCTTGTTTTGGCGAGGAGAAAACCGTCACCAACATGGCGACGATGACGGCTAATGCAACCACGCCAAAGCCGCCGTAAAGAAGTTTATCTGTCTTGTTCATGGGTCTTGCTCTCCTTTCTTGCTTGCTTAGTCTTCTTCTTGAACGACAACGCGCTTGACTCTCTTCTCCGTAGACCAACCCCATCTGCTGTAGCGTCCCGAATGAATGGGGCCGTACGTTAGGACTTCGTATTTTTGATTTTCGAATCGGCGTCGGGCGGAGTTGTTAATGTCCGGCGCTATGCTGAGGGATTGATTGTTCTTGCAGAGATCTGTCACCCAGCTGCTGTCGGGTTCGTAGGATTTGAACTCGTAGTCTCTTGATGTTTCTTCTCCTGGGTACACTGACGTGCCGTCTTCGTTTACATCGTTGTACGTCCAATAGACCGTGCCTTCGTAGTCGTTGGCATCGGGGTCGTCGGGAGTGTTATCGCTCAATGCGGCATGGCCGGTGACGTTCTCAAACTTGCTTTCCATTTCGTAGGAGCCGACGTTGTAGGTTGTCGTTTGTTGTTCAAACGCATGGCCAGCATAGACGGCTTCGCCCTTGGTTATTGCCAGTCGCTTGAGAAATTTCGCCTTTTCCTTTTCAATGGCATCGGCTCTGGCATAGACCCAGTAATCATCTACATAGAAGTCGTCTGAGGAGTAAAACACCTCAAACTTGTGCCATTTGTAGGAGACTTTTGAGTGGTACAAATACCATTTGGCTTGGGCTTGGGTCATGGCCTCCCCGTTGGCAAACCTTCCGCTGAGGGACTCGTTGTTGTCTTCTCGCAGTTGGCTGGCGTTTTCGGTTGTGGTCGTCCAGTTGCCCGTCCAGCGTTGGTTGGCAGAATCCCATTCGTCTTCCTTCGTGATTTGCTCGAAGGAGTTGGAAAGCCAGTAGGCCGTGTTTGCAACGGCTTTGGCGGTCGGGGCAAGGGTAGCGCCGGGTGTTTTGCTTGAGCCTCCGTTGAGGGCCAACAATTCTTTTTTGCCCGTGGACAAAAACTCGCCAACCGCCCAAGAGACGATCATATCAATGGTGAATATTGCCGCCTTGGTTTGGATGGGCGTCAACGCGGTGGCGATGCCGGTGAGCGCAAGAACGGCGAGAACGCCGATGCGCTTGCGTGTCCAGCGCGATTCCTTCGCCGTTGCCGGCGATTCTTTGTTTTCCGATGCAGGTTGCATGGCTTCGTTGGGGTTATCTTGACCGATTCCAGAGGAATTATCAAGCCTGTTTTCGTTATTTAATTTGCGCATAAAACGATCTTTCTCTGCTGATTGGTGTCTTTAAGTGTCATTAATTCAGGCCGATTAAGCCACTCCCGGCAGAGTAAAAAGCGCGAGTTCCTGCCCGTTCGCCGAAGCAAACGGGAAAGGAAACGTTGGTCTTTCCCGCCAAAATTCATAATCAAACTGTGATATTCAGCAAGGAGACCCGACAACGAATCTTCCCTGCCGAAAGTGGCTTGAGAGCAAGAAAATCAAAAATCCAGCTGGTTGGCAAGCTTTTTTTGAACTTTTTTTGCGGCTTTGGAAAATTCGGCTTTTCGGCCGGTTTTTTGAGGATTTTTTCTGGTGAAGTAAGGCTGAGGTGGTGTTCGTTTCCTTCTTTGGAGAAGCCTTCGGCAATGGCTTAGCATCCTATTAGTAGAGGTTTTGTAACGACGTTGTTGCCGTATTTGGGGCGGGTGTTTGGCGGTTGCCGGGAGGTGTTTCCGTCTTGGTAATTGGTTAACATAGGGATGAGTTGTTGGGTTTCTGATGGTTTACGCTGGCTGCGGCTGGTTGGCGGGCGGTTGCGTTTTTATCGCATTGGCGTAGATTGGGTGGAAGCCGAGCAAAGAACGATACTTTACGAAAATGTAAAAATGAGTGGGATTCGATGTTCCGAGACTGCCGAGATTGTTCGTTTCCATTCCTCGAATGGAAATACGGAGCGGGTTGAGGACGTCGTCAGCGCCGAGCAACCGTTGGAAATTCGGGTGCGCGGGCAAAGCGTGGCGATTACGATGCGAACGCCGGGGCACGACCGGGAGTTGGCGGCGGGCTTTGCCATTTCCGAAGGACTCATCGACGATTCAGCGCAACTTTTGGAGGTGGATCATTGCCGCCGGGAAGAGGCCGAGCATCCGGAGAACATCGTCAACTTGTATCTGGATGCCGACGCTCCCTGCGATCTGCAAAAACTCTCCCGGCACGTCTTTGCTTCGTCCAGTTGCGGCATCTGCGGCAAGGCGTCTTTGGAAGCGATTCGAAATCTTTGGCCGCCTGTTCGGTCGGACTTTCGCATCGCATCGGCGCAAGTTCTTTCACTTCCGCAACAACTTTGGCGGGCGCAAGCGGAGTTTCAACGGACTGGCGGGCTTCACGCTGCGGCCTTGTTCGATTCAGACGGGGCCATTGTCTGCGTCCGGGAAGACGTGGGGCGGCACAATGCCGTCGACAAAGTTATCGGTTGGAGCTTTCTTAACGGTTGTTTTCCTTTGGAAAGCCGCCTGCTGCTGGTCAGTGGCCGGGCGTCTTTTGAGATTATGCAGAAGGCGTTGGCCGGGCGCGTCCCTTTTGTCGCCGCCGTGTCGGCGCCGTCAAGCCTAGCCGTCGAATTCGCCAAAGAAAACGGGCAAACTTTGGTAGGCTTTCTTCGCTCCGCCGGTTTCAATGTCTATTCGGCTCCGGAACGCATTCAAGCGTCTTCGAGTTTTTCCTAAAAATTCTCTGGACAATCCGCGCCGCCCGGCTGGATACTCCCGCTTGCGAAAAACAGCCGGCATTCCGCTCCAAATTTGGCGTTGTTTTCAGACTGCGCGCTCGGCTATATTGTCCGCCGATGGAACCGAAAAATCCAACCGAAGCCAATAAGTGTACCCGGCGCCAAGCCATAAGCACGGTCGGCGCGGTCGGGGCGTCTTCCGTTCTGACTGCCTGCGCCACAACGCGAAAAGCGGCCAGGCCTTCTTCCGCCTTTCGTTATTGCCTGAACATGAGCACGATCCGAGGCCAAAAGCTTTCCGCCGCTGAGGAAATTGAAGTGGCCGGCAAGTCCGGCTATGACGGCATCGAGCCGTGGATGGGAAAGCTCCGTCAGTATGTCGAGGAAGGAGGCTCGCCGGCCGAGTTGCGAAGGCGGATCGAGGATTACGGGATGACCGTCGAGAGTGCGATCGGTTTTGCCAGTTGGATCGTCAATGATCCTGAAAAACGCAAACAGGGATTCGAAGAGGCAAAACGGGATATGGAACTTCTCGCCAAAATCGGTGGCAAACGCATTGCCGCGCCGCCGGCCGGCGTTCCACGAGGGGAACCGGCCGAACCTTTGGCCGCAGCAGAGCGTTATCGCCAATTGCTGGAACTGGGCGAACAGATCGGCGTAGTTCCCCAAATCGAAATGTGGGGCGGCAATGAAAGCATCGGGAAAGTCAGCACCGCCATTTTTATAGCAGTCGAGAGCGGCCATCCCGACGCCTGTTTCTTGGGCGACGTGTTCCACACTTACAAAGGCGGATCGGATTTTGACAGCTTTCGCCTTCTCAGCGCCCAGGCGCTCCAAGTGTTTCACGTCAACGATTATCCCGCCGCTCCTCCGCCAAACGCCATTGGCGACGAACACCGCGTCTATCCCGGCGACGGCATTGCTCCCCTTACCAAAATTCTGAACATCTTCCAGTCCGTAGGCGCGGCCCCGGCGCTGTCCTTGGAACTTTTCAACCGCGAGTATTGGAAGAAGGACGCCTTGGACGCCGCCCAAATCGGACTGGCGAAAATGCGGCAGATAGTCGCCCAAGCAACAGTTCAAATGGCGAAGTAGTTTAACAAATCCTGTTTTCGTTTCCAGGATGATGGAAAAACAACCACGTTTTTGTGTTGTAGTGGGATTTGCGGGTTCAACTCCTGCCTTCGCCTCCTTCCACTGGCAAAGGTAGTTTCATCCATCCATTGTAGAGATAACCTTTATTGCTTGGAGTCCGCCGAATTCAGTGATTTAACGGCCTCTTTCCGCTCTTCGTCCCCAATCTTTCCGTCCCCGTCCTTGTCAAACCGTTTGAGAATGTCTTCAGGGCGCAACCGTTTGCTTGACGGAAACGAAGGAAGGAAAGTTCCTTGATTGGTGGAAACGGCCTCCGGTTTGGACAATAACAGCGCGGAGGAAACCGTTTCCACTCCGGGAAGAAACACTTGCAGGCGCGGTTTGCCGCTCTTGGAAGAACGGAAAACCGCGTAGTTGAAGTGGCCGAACAACCGTTTCAGCGCCGAGGCTGGCGGCAAGTCTTCAAAAGTTCCCGAAACAACCACGCCTGAGTCCACGGGGATTTGGACGTCCCAATCCGTCGCCAAAGCAATTTGGGTCAAGACTTTTTCAATAGGCCAGTCTTTGAATCCGGCGCTCACTTGGTTTTTCTTTTTGTCCCAAAGAAACCAATCCTCCGCCACATCCTCCGCGCTCAAAGAAAGTGCAAACATCGCCCAGAAAGTGCAAAACGCCCAAGCAAAGCCCTGTCGTTTATGGAACCAAAAATCTTTCATCGTTTCCATTTTCGCAGAAATAGAGGTTTTGGACGATATTTTTCTAATGCTTGAAACGCCCGCTTTTCTAACTCCTCGTCAAAATTATTGAGTTCTCCTCTGAGATTGATTTGCATCGCGCAAAGAATCTCTTTCGCAATCATTTTGTTGTATTCTCTGCTTTTTCGTTTGCGGATTCTGGAAAAACGAGGCGGACGATGCTTTTCCAACAATCGAAACGCCTGATTTTTCACTAATTCGTTGAAGTGATTAGGATTACTGCCACTTCCCTCTACAGCCCATTTAATCTTTTCCGCAATCTCTCTGTGCCGAGCCGTGCGTTTTTCCAAACAGCGTTGATTCAACTTAACAATCAACCCAATGAGTGATTCTAATGTTGCGAATAATAGCGCAAGAACAGCGGCAACAGCCGCAACATTCGCTCCCGCTAATCCAAGTATTTCAAGCCATTCTTCATCGCATTCTTGGAAAATTGTGGCAAAAACAATAAAGTTTCCCAAAATTGAACCAAAGCCGAAATACCAGAATTTCCATTTTTGAGGAACTGAGAAGAAATCAACTCTCGGTTCTTCTTTAGTCTCGTTTTTTCGATCTGTTTTTCGATCCATTCAACAAACCTCTCTTATCCAGCGACCCCAAAACGACCACGACAGTAAAGCCAGCGAGGCTAATACCCGCGCCAATCATGCAAATTTCATAACCGCCCATAACTACCACCTCCTTTCTTCGTTTTCTTTTGAAATTGACGGAAAAAGATAAAACCAAGCGCAAATAATCCAAACACGAGCGCATATTCCTCTGGTTCGGGGATGACTCGATGGTAGATGCTCACATGAACACCGCCAAAATAAGGGCGGTCGGTGAGGGTTTGAATGCTGTCAAAACCTAATAGACTAAAATGTTCCGAAGCCCTGAAGTCACCAATGGGTTTGTCCATGATGCCAGAGCCAAACCATCGAAATGTTTGCCCGTTGGTATAAGACAGATTGCCGCCGCCCGGTGTGCCTCGAATGCCGATTTCGTCAACAGCGGCGTCGTTCATAAAAATCGAGCCGATGTTTTTAGTGGCGATTCCAGCGGTCATTGTCGGCGTGTTGGTGACGTCGACGTTATCAAACAAGATAGTGTTTCCGCTAAACTGCCCAAAACTAGTAGCGCCGGGCAGTCTTCTCGTTATCGAATCGATGTCTTTTGGATGGTTGGTACTGGAAAACAGCGGAGAAATGGAAAACAACTCGTTGGTTGGCTTGTTAGATGAATAAAAGCCCCCAATGTCTTGGTGGTCTGAAGTTTTCCAAGAGTCTCTTCGGTGGAAGTTTCCGCTACTTCGGATGGAGCTTCCATAAACAGCGCGTTTGGCGATGTTTGAGTTTATCTCGTTCGGTCCAAAAATCCAAATCGTTTTGTTGTTGTCGTCTTGGCTTGGAAAAACTGAGATGGCAAGTTGCGCTTGCCCCCCCCGTCGTTGCCAAAAATCCCGTCAGCGCCAGCCAAAAGAAGCCGAAAGTCGTCCATTTCGTCCACCGTGCATTGAAATCACTCATGTCGAAATCACTTTTGCCCACTTCGGCGGCGTTGTCAAATTTTTATTTTGGAATCATCGGCAACGGCGGACGGCAGGGACAAAAGAAGTCTCCGCAGTTCTTTGAGTTTGGCTTCCGGCGTTTTTCCGGTGAGACGGGGAAAGCGCCCGTCAAACATGATAAAATCGCGGTTTCTCTCCAGCATCACCTTGTCGTCTCGAGTTTCGACCGAGCGGAGGTTGCGCTCGCCGGCCAGCCACTTTACTTCAGCAACTAATAAAAGCAATTTTACGGCTCGAGGCAAAGGGCCGTATCGGTCTCGCAATTCGTTTTTTAGTTGCTTTAGAGAATCTCGGTCGTTGACTTGCGCCAATTTGCGATAGATTTCAATTCTTTGCCGGGTCTCCGCAATATAATTGTATGGTAGGCGAGCGATAGTTATAGAAGGCAATTGCAAACTGGTCGACAGGCTCTTGTCGCTTGCCTTTGGCTCTGGCGGCTTTCCGAGTCTTTGCGCTCCCACGGTTCTCCAAGTTCTTATGCGGCGGGCTTCTCTTGGTTTGTCTCCGGGATTGAGAGCGAGGAAATCGAACTTCACCGGCACTGTTGTTCTGGGTTTTACGGTTTTTCCTTGAAGTGAGGCCACGCTTTGTTTGAGGAGCTGGCAATAGAGTTCGAAGCCGACTGCGGTGATGTGTCCGCTTTGTTGCGGTCCTAGCATGTTGCCGGCGCCGCGAATTTCAAGGTCACGCATGGCGATTTTGAAACCGCTGCCCAGGCGGGAGTATTGTTTCATGGCGTGGATTCGCTTGCGAGCGTCGGACAACAATCCGGCGTGTCGGGGAAGAAGCAAGTAGGCGTAAGCTTGGTGTTTGTAACGGCCTACCCGCCCGCGCAGTTGATATAAATCGCTCAGTCCGAATCGATCGGCTCGGTCGATGATGATGGTGTTGGCGTTGGGGATATCCAGTCCGCTTTCAATAATGGTCGTCGAGACTAACACGTCGATTTTGCCGTCGACAAAGTCGATCATTGTTGGTTCCAATGTTTTGGCGGCCATTTGCCCATGCCCGACAACCACGCAGGCTTCAGGAACAAGACGCCGAATTTTCTCGGCCACTGCGTCGATTGTGGTGACTCGATTGTGCAGAAAGTAGACTTGGCCTTGGCGGTTTAGTTCTTTTTGGATGGCGTCTTGAATGACGCGCTCATCGTAGGGCATCACAAAGGTTTTGACCGGCAAACGGTCGTGCGGCGGGGTTTCGATAGTGCTCATGTCGCGGGCGCCGACCAGCGCCATGTGCAACGTGCGCGGAATGGGCGTTGCGCTCAACGTAAGCACATCGACTAATTGGCGCAGCTGTTTGAATTTTTCCTTGTGCGCCACGCCAAAACGTTGCTCTTCGTCAATAATCGCCAAACCCAGATTTTTGAACGTCACATCATTTTGCACGAGACGATGAGTGCCCACCACAATGTCCGCCGAACCGTTGGCCAACGATTGCAGGACGGCGGCGCGTCGCTTTTGAAACCGCGAGAGGAGCTCGATTCGGACGGGATAATCCAGCATTCGCTCCGACAGGTTTTTGTAGTGCTGTTGCGCAAGAATCGTCGTCGGCACCAACATCGCCACCTGTTTGCCGCCCATCACCGCCTTGAACGCCGCTCGAATAGCCACCTCGGTTTTGCCGAAGCCAACGTCGCCGCAAATCAAGCGGTCCATCGGCTTGCAAGACTCCATGTCCTGTTTGCTACTCTCAATGGCGCGACTTTGGTCGGCTGTTTCCTCGTAGAGAAAGGCGCTTTCAAACTCGCGCTGCCAATGCGTGTCCGGCGGGAAGGCGTATCCTTCTTTGGACTCGCGCGCCGCTTGAATCGCCAACATCTCTCCGGCCAAATCAACGACCGCCTTCTCCGCGCGCGCCTTTGCCTTGCTCCATTGATTTCCTCCCAAAACGCTCAGCGCCGGCGAGGCCTTGCCGGCGCCGACGTACTTGCTCACCAAGTGCGCCTCAATCACGGGAACATACAACCGCGGCAAAGTCTGTTGCGGATCCCGCGACGCATACTCAATCACCAAACACTCAGGCCCTAAATCCCCCAGGGCTTCGGAATCCGGCCCTTCTGAAAACCCAGACGCCGGAAGCATCCGTTGCAACCCGACAAACCGCCCGATGCCGTGTTGCAGATGAACCACATAGTCTCCTTCCTCCAAATCGGAAAAATCTATCTCCAGCGCAGACCGCAACGCGGCGGCGTGCTTCGACTTCAACCGCCGAGCCTTCTGCACTTTGTACCGCCCAAAAATCTCGGCATCCGTAACCGCCGCCCATCGGACGCTTTCCACCAAAAAACCGCGCCCCAGCATGCCGATTTCAACGCTCAACGACCCGGCGAAGGACTCTTCCGCCCAACCCAATTCCGACCAAATTTCCAAGAATCTGTCCCGCTCTCCCGCATTGTTGCAGAAAACATCCACCCGATACCCTTGCCGAAGCCACCGATGCATTTGCTCGAAAAACTGCCGCCGCCATTGCTCCGCCGCCGGCAAGTCAAGCGCCTCGGCGTTGGACGGGCGATGCGCCTCCAAACTCTCGAAAACGGGAAAACCAACGCAACCGTCTTCCCCGGCATCCGCCGCCGCAAAATGCGTCCGCTCTCCATCCAAGCCATCCGCCCAGCGCAAAATCCGAATCCCGTTCGCTCGAATGCGATTCAGAAAAGTCGGCCAGGTTTCTGAAAAAGGATCATTGTTCGGAACGCGTTCGGCATAGCGCTCGGCCTGCGCTTCCACTTCTTCAGGATCGCACACAACCAGAACCGCCGACTTGGGCAGATAACCGTCCAAACTGGAAACTATTCTGCTTTGCCCGGACTTGGGCGCCTGATCCATCTCTTGCAACAAAATGCCAACTTCGCCGGCAGGAGAGACGACTGCGGAGTCCATTTTCTGGCGCGACATCTGAGTTTGCGGGTCAAACTGCCGAATCGAATCGACTTCGTTCCCAAAAAACTCGACGCGAATCGGCCACGGACTTGCCAAAGGAAACACGTCCACAATGCCGCCGCGCAGTGCCAGCTCCCCTTTCTGGGTGACTTTCGCTTCAGGTTCGTATGCTTGCTCCTCCAACCATTCCACAAAGTCCAGAGGATCCAAAGATTGTCCCGCCTGAATTGTCTTTACTCGGCGCGCCAGCTCTTGGGGCGGAAAAGTTTTCTGCAACACGGCGGCAACACTCGCAACCACCAGCGGCGCCGCTTCGCCCGCCCTTCCGCGAAACGCTCGCAAAGCCATCAAAGTTTCCAGCCGTTCGCTAATCACGTCGACGTGCGAAAGATTGGCCTCGTGCGGCAAACTCTCCCAAGCGGGAAAAAAAGCCGGCGGCGGACACTCAAAGGCTTTCCCTTTTTTCTTTGCCGTCGGCTTTTGATTTGGACGCGCCGCCAGCCAGTTTTGCCAAGTTTGGAGGTCTTGGTGCAGATTTTCTTGCTGCTTTGACCCCGAAGTCACCAACAGAATTGGAGCTTGGGGATCCAATCGGTGAAGCAGAGCCGCCAAAAAAGGCCACGAAGACGGCGCCAAGTTGGCTTCCACATTGTCCCCGGAAACCCCAAGACTCGCCCGCAACGCTTCGGCGATTTCCTTCCCGGCAAAACGAGACTGGAACCGATCGGCCGGACTTGGTTTTGGCGGCGAGGGTTTGTTTTGGATCAAGGAGGCTTCTATTGTTCTAGTTGCCGTGTTCGTCACTTTTCCCAAATTTCGATCGTTCGACCGAGGGGAACGTCTTCCACCGCCTGCGCCTTGCCTCCCGGCCAAATGATTTCCAAACTTTGGACCGCCGTCGCCATTCCCAAGCCAATTGTGACCGGCAACTCCGATTGCGACAAGTAGCCTCGAAAAGGCATCACCTGCCTCCAAAGCGACCGCCCATCAACCACCAGATGAATCCAAGCGCCAATGCCTTCCCGATTCTGGCGAACACCCCGCAAGCGAATTCGAACCCAATTTCCGGTTGCCGGAAGCTCGTTGCGAAACAAACGCGGCGGCCCGTCAATCTGCGTCAGCACAAAATCCAAGTCTCCATCGGCGTCAATGTCCGCAAACGCAGAGCCTCGCCCAACAATCGGCTCAAACAAGTCGCCGCCCGCCTGCTCGGCCTTTACTTCAAGAAACCGGCATCCATGCTCTGGGCCGCTGTTCCAAAACAACTGGGCGGGCTGTCGATATTGCTGGCTCTTCTGAATTTGAGAAATGGCCTCCTCCAAATGGCCGTTGGCAGTCAACAAATCCTGCCAGCCATCCAAATCGTAGTCGAAAAAGAACAACCCGAACTTCAAAAGCAGACGGCTGGCAGGACCAATTCCCGCCGGAACGGCCTCGTCCGTGAAAATCATGGGACGGTTCTGCTCGACGTAAAGCGCCGTCATTTCGTTGGCAAAGTTTCCAATGCCCACCGCCAACGCCCCGTCCTCGCGATACCGCGCCGTGTCAATGCCCATCGCTCCCCGCGCCTTGCCGTAAGCGTCATAAGCAATCCCCGTCAGCGCCCCAACCTCCAGAAAAGTTCGATCCCAACGGTTGCTAAAAACAAAGTTGCGAACCGTGTCGTTGGCCACAACCAAGTCCATCCAACCATCCCGATTCAAATCCACCGGCGCCGCTCCCAACGACTTCGCTTCAGGCACGCCCGTCGCCCGATTCGCCACCTGAACGCCAGCTGACTCCGACGCGTCTTCAAACGAACCATCTCCTCGATTCAAGAAAAGACGCGGAAACGAGCCTTCAAAATTCATCGGCTGCCCGTATGCCCGGCCTATCCCCACTAAAGTGCTGCCTAACTGGAAGTCAATCTCCCGGCTCCACTTCACATAGTTGCCGACAAACAAATCCAAATCGCCGTCGTTCTCGACGTCAAACCACGCAGCGCAAGTGCTCCATTCAGACGCCAACCCGCCCACGCCCGCCAACGCGGTCACATCGGCAAACCGTCCCTCGCCCACATTTTGGAACAAACGATTTCGCCCCACGGCGGTGAAATAAACATCCGGCCGGCCGTCGCCGTCATAGTCGGCAATAGCGGCGCCCATTCCGTAAAAAGGCACATCCAAGCCGGAACCGTCCGTCACTTCCGTGAACCGTCCGTCGCCATCGTTTTCGTAAAGCGCCGCCGCCGTCGACCAAGCAGTTTCCGACCAACCCGTCCCGTTCACAAAGAGCAAATCTTGATCGCCGTCGCCATCGAAATCAAAAAAAGCCACGCCCCCGCCCATCGTTTCCGGCAACAGCTTGTCCCCTTCCGCGCCGCTGTTATGAACAAAGTCAATTCCCGCTTCCGCAGCAATTTCCCGAAACACAACCCTTGGAATCACCGCCGCAGATTCTTTGGGAATTTCAGGAGCCGCCAACTCGGTAATCCGCTCAGGCGTCCGCTCCGCAAAACAGCCGCGCAGCAAAAACAACCCCCCAGCGAAAAGCAGAAGCGCAACAAGAGCAAAAGCCGACCACCAAAACGCCCGGCCAATGACCGCATCATCCTCGTGATCCGTGACCTCCGCTTCCTCGTCCGCGCCAAAATCCGAATTTCGCATGGCCTTGATCTTTAAGGCAGACTTCCGCCGGGAGCAACCCGCCGAACCTCACAAACCCGGCGCGCCCGGACGATGCAAGTCATAAATCACCACCGGTTGCGCCGCATTGCGAGCCGCCGGATCCCGCTCGCGGGCAATGGCGATCACCCGATCCCGCGCGTTGTCGTCAGAGCGATAGCGCTCGTGCAATCGACGATGCTCGGCCGCCTCCTCTTCCTCGTCCAACAACGCGTAGAGAATCCCCAAATTATGATGCGCCGTTTCGTTCTCCGGGTCCAAAGCGAGGGTCCTTCCAAAAGCCTCCGTCGCCAGACGCAACGTCGCCTCATATTGCTCCGGCCGGCCGCGCAACGTCGTAGCCCTGGCGTAATAAGTCAAACCCAGCTCGTTCCACACTTCGTAATCCATGGAAAAATCCAATCGGCGCCGGATAATCTCCGCATAGCGATCCTCCAAAATACTGCGAAATTCCCGAATCGCCTCGTCAAACAAGCCATTCTGCCGGTTCGCCAAAGCACTCAACCACGCCAAAGTCCAACGCGGCGCCGGAGGATCAAACATAGAAGCCCGACGCAGCGCCTCAACCGCCTCCTCCACCCTCCCTTCCTTCAAATAAACCCGCGCCAAATTTAGAGGACCGTCCGGCCGTCCCAGTTTCTCTACCATCGCAAAGGCGCGTTCCGCCTGGCGCAGTTGCCCCTTTCCGCCGCCGCCCTGTAACAACAAGCCGATTCCATAATCATTCCACCGCTGCCATTGGGGAATCGGATCGTTCTCACCAATCTCCGGCGGAGGCTCTTTCCCATCGGCAGACCCCACCGGCAACACCACCCGATCTTCGGCAATCAGTGTAATGGGCAAAGAGTTGACAAAGTTCGCGCCGTAAACGTGCTGCATGTAGGTTGTGTCAAACTTCCGATAATTCAGCCGAGCCCTCAATTCAATAGAACCTACATGATTTGGCGGAACATCAAGACGATAATGTAATACATCCGCCGCCCCGGGAGGAATTTGATGATCGTAAAGCGGAGTAAAAATATCTTGAGCATTGCGCCGATCAATTCGATTCCCTTCCCGGTCTAACATATAAACGTTCACAAAATGCGCCCACGGGTCCACTTGATTGAACTCGCCCAAACCGCCGCTCCTGCCCAGCATCACACCATTGGACGCCGCTTCCACATCCACCCATACCTCGTTGGAATCCGCAGTGCCCTGAGTAAAGACGTGTCCGACCGTCAACGTTCTCAAAACTATTTCAACCAAATACGTCCGTCCGGCTGCCAACGACGCAGATCGCCCCCCCAGCGGTGCCAATAATTCTCCGTCAATCGTACCGCCTTCGCGAATCCCAAAAATATCAACCCGCAACGAATCCTTCAAAATCTCTTGCTGCGCCGCCACCGAATCCCAATCGCCCCGCAATGCTGGCACGCCGGTGTTCCCCCCCGGAAAAAGGTGATCATGAATCGACAAAACCGAAGAAGTATCAAAGAAATCCGCGCCAAAGTCATCCGACTCCCGCAACGGCATGTGGCAACCGTTGCAGTTGGCTTCCGCGCGTTCAGGATAGTAAAAGGCCTTCGCATTTCCACCAGAAACCCCACTTAACAAAAAACTGTCATAGTGATTCTGCCCGCGATGCCATTCCTTATAGTGCGTCACCTCATACGGCAAACTAACCTTGTGGCAAGTGGAACAAAACTCCGCTGTCTTGTGCAATGGCTTAAGAAAGGTCTTTTTGTGAAAGGCCGGCTTCGCCTTAATCATCTGCCGATTGAGGAATCGAAGCCAGCGGTTTTTGCTTCGAGCAAAAGGATAATGCACTGGTTCTTCAATAGTATAATCCGCATTGCCTCTTGGACTGTTCACATGTGTAATCGCATGGCATGCCGTACAGGTAATTCCCGCATGAGCGGTTGGATCGTTTTCCACATCAAAATTCGGATCATCAAAAGCTCCACTAAAAAATGGCACCACATCGTGACAACCCGCACACCACCGAGAAGCCTTTACATTGCCGTCCCGCTCCATCAAAAGCCGCCGCGTTTCCTGCACGCTAAACAAATAAGGCGGATTGTTGAAAGAACTGAAATGATGCGCACTGTGGAACCAACTTTCATAGGCATCCGGGTGACACTCTTGGCAATACTGATCCATCATTAACGTCTCCGCCGGAATAAAATTTCCGCTCGCCGTCCTCGCCAAAGACGGCTCAAAATAACGACTCCCCTCTTTGGGACCGGCGACATTCCACTGCCGAGGATCCTGGGAGTGAAAGAACACCATCACTAAGACAACCACGCCAACCGCTAACGACCAACCCAGACCCGTCCGCCATCGAATCCTTGGACCAGCCAGACGATGTAGCACATACAGCCATACCACCAAAAACGGAGTGACGACGTGAATCCAATAAACCACAGACCGAGTGTTTGGATTCCGAATCTCCAATCCCTCCACCCGCATCAAAGCCACACCCGAAAACAACAACACTAAACTTGTCCCAAACAGAACATATCCGGCCCGGACCGCCCGGCGATTCGGCTGATGGCGAGCATTACGCATATGGAAGACTCCGAAAACAATCACCGGTGCCAGCAACACAAGCCCTAAAAGCAAATGTCCCAAAAACATGCACTGGTAAAAATAGTTCTGATAAGTTTCCTCGCGTCACCACTCTAATAACGTAATCCCGCCCAAATAAGCGGAATTCGCGCCCAATACGGCAACTAAACCCAAGACCACGCGAAGCAATATTCGCAACCGCGGACCGACTGCCCGAACATATTTCTTTTGAGCCATCAAGCTGGATCTGGACGAAACATCAGACATTGTTTTCCTTTATCCTTCGTCACTATGCCATGAACATATAAAACAAAACCTTCCGACAAAAAGAGAAAAAAGTCCTTGAGCGAACAATAAAATCTTCTTTACAAGGAAAATTCCACTCCTAATCTTTGCCTTGGCGAAAAATCGTCAGAGATTTTACTAGAACTTATCCGGGCCGGGCCAAATTTCTATCACCAACTCGGCCAACTGCCGGCTGCGTTTCCAAATAGCGGCTTCATCCCATACAGCGGGAGGGTTTTCGAGCAGATTTTTGTTGAGGAATAGGCCGCTGTGCTTGCCAAGAGTTTCCCGCTTTTCTTCCCAAGCACCATTGGAAAGGCGCGCATTCAATTTTCCCGAAGTCAAAGTCAAGTTGCCAATGGCTTTGACCGCCTTGTTGCGATCTTCCGTCGATTCTTCTTTATCCACAACCGCGGACGGCAAGGGCCAATTCTTTTCCCATTTCTGCGGCAGAATATGCTCAACAGTTAATTGACTGGTATTGCCCAGGGTTTCCGCCATATCGCTTCGCATCTGCTTTTCTATGACTTCCATCACCATTTTTTGTTTAGCAGCACTCTTACAATGCATTGAATTGTCGCCAAGTTCTCCAAGCACCATGTTGTCTTTGGGCCAAAGACGATGATCTACCGTCCCTGACGAAAACTTCTCGATTAGAAAATTATCTGCGTTGTGAGGGCCAATTTCGCGCAAAATCATCTCGAGGAAAAACTTGTTGAGCCCCGTAGGACGCAGACCACAGAGCATCCGCCGCACCATATAACTTTCCAAGACTTGCACAAACCGTATCCGCCGCTCTTCGGAGACTTCAGCAGTATACAACCATAGCAACAAAGGCATTGTTGTGCCACCTACCTCCATAGTTTTTATTCGCGACAAGAAAGTTTCTATTCCCGGATATATGGCTTTCTCCATATCCATGTATACCTTGCCGGCCTTCCTAACACCTGCGACAATATCTTCTATGGATTGTTTACAGTCCATGTTCTTTGGATTGATGTATTCGCGAAAAGATGCCGCTAAACGATCCGCCGAGACCTCCTTCCGAGTGAGCACAATCATCCAATAATTCAGGAAGCGATCCAGATGAATTCTTTTCAGGCGGCCGTCTCTTATGTCAGCATGCCACCATTCATTTTCAAACATTCCCCAAAGGTCGTTGGCTTTGTCGGAATCATCAACCACCTTGGACTCATACATCACGGTGTTTTTGATGAGATCCGATTGATTCAGAGATTCTCCCCGGGCATTCAGAGTTTCAAAAATGATATGCGGTTCCTCGTCTTCGTCCAAGTCAATGGCGGCCGTTTGAAAACACTTGGTGAGTGTTTCTTCCAGAGCGTTTGACCGGTTCTGGCGACCCGTTGGATCCTCGTTTAACCATTTCTCTACCTCGGTAACAAAGTATTCGTACGCTCCCCGGATCCCGGAATTTGCGTCCATTTTGCCCTTTTTGCCATTGCGGATTACTCCTTGAAAAGCGTATTTGTCGTTGGAATTGGACTGGCGAATTTTGGTCTCGTTGTCGTTATTCTTGGCCCAGTAGCTTTCTTCGTTAAAAGTCAGACGCCGCAAGCGAGTCGCTCTTTCGGAATCATTCAAACCGGTAAAGACCTCTTGCGCCGCCCGGATGAGCAGTTGCAGGGTGGTGAGCCGTTGTTGCCCGTCCACGACAATCCGCTTTTCGACTTCCGAACTGTCGTTATTCTGCCGTTGCAAGACGATGGCGCCCATGAAGTGCGGGCGCAACTTGGCGTTCTGTTGGCGGCAGAGCCAGCCATCAGCAAGGTTGCGAACGTCGTCCCAAAGAGGCACCCATTGCTCGCCCTTTTTCCAAGCATAGGGGCGTTGAAACTGCGGTATTCGATAAGATACCGGCTTGCCGAACAAGGTTTGTAAATCGACCATTTCCGCTTTCATAATTGGCTTTGCTTAAACTGATATTTGAAAAAACGCAGATGATTTTATGGACAATGCGTTTCTTTGCAAGCGGAAAAATCTATTCTCGGCAGAATTGAAAAGCCTCACAATTTCCGTTTTCAAAAAATCTGGGAAAACGCTTGCCGGAAGAGATAAATGGAAAAAATGGAGATTTTACGGCAAATCATTTAACAACGAATCCATTCCTCCGCTGTTTTCGTTGGCTATTTCAGCAGTCAAAATTTTAAGGACAGGATTGCGGCAAGGCAGCAGATGGACAAAGAAAACTTCATCGAAGATCAAAGTTCACTTCCGACAAGGTTTGGGATAAGGTTTGGCAAAATGAAAGCGCGGTCATTAGGCACAACGGTTGTGGGGAGTTATTCATTTCCATCTTGGTTGGAATATGCGCGTCGGCATCTGGAAGATTTTGGAAGCGCGGAGCGGGAGGAAATGATTGAGGACGCGGTGTTGACCGCCATTCACGATCAAGTCTCGGCGGGGTTGGACGTGATTACCGATGGAGAACAAACGCGGCTGGATTTCAATTTGTCCTTTTACGGATTTTTGGAGGGGATTGACTTGGAGAGCGATCCGCCTCGCCTTTATGGACCGCCGGCGCACGATCAGCGAGGCAAGCACCGAATCATAGGCGAGTTGACGGCGCCGAAAGGTTTGGGAACGGTTAAGGATTTCGAGCGCTTGAAGAAACTTGCGCACGACTACCTTGCAAATGGCGCGGCGAATGGGAAAGATTGTTCCTCCTTTCCCTCTCCCAAGCTCAAGGCTAGCGTGCCGGGACCCTACACACTTAGCGGACGCTTAGTCCCAAACGATCGCTATCCGAATCGCTACGCAGTGACAGAGGCTTTATTGCCCATTGTTCGAATGGAGTTGGAGAACTTAGTCGACGCCGGATGCATGGAAATGGCCATAGACGAGCCGTCAATGAGTTGTTACGCCCATCGCGAAGACCCCGAACGATTTGTCGATATTTTCAATCGAACAGTCGAGACCGTCGCCGACAAGTGCCGCTTGTCAACACACCTTTGCTTCGGCAACTTCAAAGGCCACGCAGTGGGTCTGCGCCGCTACTCGCCTATGTTCCCCGCCTTTCAAAAACTGAAAGTCAGCGAGATACATGTCGAGATGGCTAGTCGGGAGTTTGCCGAATTACCAATCATTGCCACCATTGCCGAAACAGCCTGTGTTGCCGTCGGCATCGTCGATGTCAAAAGCTACTATATTGAAACAGCGGAAGACATTACCCAGCGGGTAAGAAAATGCCTGAAACACGCGCCAGCGGAACGGCTTTCCTTCGCGCCGGATTGCGGACTCAGTCAAACTGCACGATGGGCGGCAAAACAGAAACTGCAGAACCTAGTAAACGGAGTGCGAAAAGCGCGAAAGAAACTCGGCATACCATCGTAAGATCGGAAATGAGGAAAGAAGCTAAAAAGATGATCAAAGCTTATCAAAAAGGAAAAGCATTTCTGGCCGACGTGCGCAAAACAATCCAAGACAAGTCTCGATTCCGTTGCTGGTGGTTGGGGCAAAGCGGTTTTCTCATTCAATGGCAAGGGAAACATCTCCTATTCGACCCCTACCTTTCCGATTCACTCACAAAAAAGTACGCCTCTACAGACAAACCTCACGTGCGCATGACAGAGCAGGTCATTGCGCCGGAGCATCTCAATTTCATCCAGGTAGTTATCTCAAGCCACAACCACACAGATCATCTGGACGCAGAAACCCTAATCCCACTCTTGTCTATCAATCCCAATCTCAAACTGATCATCCCAGAAGCCAACCGGGAACTGGTCGTTGAGCGTCTCGGTCTAGATGCATCTCAACCTCTCGGACTGGATGCCGGGAGGCAAAAGTTCGTTGCCGGATTTGAATTTCACGGGATTCCCGCGGCGCACGAAACTTGGGACGTCAACAAATTCGGACAACATCGCTACCTCGGCTATATTGTCCGATTTGATTCCTGGACAGTTTATCATAGCGGAGATACTGTTCTATATAAAGGTATAGAAAATTGGTTGCAACATTGGAGAATTGATCTGGCACTTTTGCCCATTAACGGGCGGCTGTCGGAGCGCCGAGTAGCCGGCAACCTTTGGGGACGAGAAGCGGCGCAGTTGGCGAAAAACATTGGCGCACGGATGGTAATTCCGTGCCATTACGAAATGTTTGAATTCAATACTGCAAGCCCAAATGAATTTTGCAAAAAATGCCGCGAAATTGGGCAACCGTTCTGTCTATTGAGGGCCGGTGAAAGCTGGACATCGCCGGGGAAAGAACAGGTAAATTAACATAGTAAAAGCTTTGCGTGCCTCAACCTTCAAACGCCGCTGCAACAACGCTCACAAACAAAGATAGCCACCGAATAATGTCAAAACAATTTATCCACATGTAAAAAGATTATAGTGGATACATGATTTTTTACTTCCTCGCGGTGTCCGCCTTGCTGCTTAGCGGATGCGGCGACGGTCGACATGACAAGTCTCTTTTGCCAAGTTATATCTACGAGAGACGTTTCCTTGTTGAAAATTTAGGAATAAATTGAATTGGCAAATACAAATAGGGCGGAGCGCAATTACAAAAAAACCGCCAAGTTGCCTTGGCGGTCGTGGATTGCAAAGCGCTTTCCTAATGCGGTTTTCGACTATTGTAGTTGGATTACCCGAAAAAACTCGGCGCTATTGGACTGCATTTCTAACGGTTGCTCCAGTATTTCGCCGGTTCCCGTCAAGGGAGCAAAGCGATTGGTCCAGTCCGCGTCGATGTCGCCGGACTTGACTTGCACTTGGTATTGTTTGCCGGTTTGCGAATGCCACCGGAGCGTTAGGCGGCCATCGGCGTTGAATCCGATGGAGAGGCTCTCATCTAAGATCTCGAAGGTGAATGTTTCTACTTTGCTGGCGCTTGCTTGGCTTTCGGCGGCCAAGGTTCCTGACGCTTGCAATCCAACTCGATAAACGCCCGGCGCGGTGAAGCCCCAATTCTGATGGGAATGGCCGGCGGCGGAGAGCGAAAACACATCGCTTTGGCTAATGCCGTCTTCTGAATTGAAGAACACCGTTGGGTTGCCAAGGGCGTCCACGCTATAAAGCGAAACTGCGCCCGGCCCTTCGACGCTTACCAAGTTCAACGCAACCGCGTCGTTTTCAAAAACGCCGGCTTCGATTTCATCCGCGGCAATACCGAGAAAGAGGACGCCGGGCATTTCTTCTTGCGGCAAGACGTTGACGACGGCGCCAGGTTCGCCGAGAAAACGAAAGGCCTCGTGGTCCGGCACGCGGATTTGGGTTGCCGCCCCGCCTTGAAGGATTAACTCCGACGGGCAAATCTCTCGCTCGTTGGCTTCATCCAAAGCGGCGATTTCCCATTCGCCATCTTCATAGACGATTTCGAGGTCCAACTCGCCATCGTTGAAAATCGTTGGCCCAAAGACTTCAAACAGAAAGGTGGTTTCTTCGCTGGAAACCGTTTGTCCGCCCGCATTGAGAACGCCGGAGGCCGTCAATCCAACGCGGTAGATTCCCGGCGCGGTGAAGCCCCAATTCTGATGGGAATGGCCGCCGGCGGAGAGCGAAAACACATCGCTTTGGCTAATGCCGTCTCCCGAATTGAAAAACACCGTCGGATTGCCGAAAGTATCGGTTGCGTAGAGAAAGACGGCGCCGGGTCCTTCCACATTCTCCAAGTTCAACGCAACCGCGTCGTTTTCAAAAATGCCGGACTCGATTTCATCTCCCGCAATGCCGAGGAACAAGACTCCTTCCCGTTCGCTTTGCGGCAAGAGATACACGGTGTCGCCCGGATTTCCCAGAAAGGCAAAGGCCGGGTCGTTTGGCACTTTCTGCCAAGTGGACGGCCCGGCGTGCAAGGCCGCTTCGTTGGCTTCAAATTTTTGGCCGCTGTGTTCGCCCTCATGGTCGTGTCCGTCTTCACCCTCATGGTCGTGTCCGTCTTCACCCTCATGGTCGTGTCCGTCTTCGCCCTCATGGTCGTGTCCGTCTTCACCCTCATGGTCGTGTCCGTCTTCACCCTCATGGTCGTGTCCGTCTTCGCCCTCATGGTCGTGTCCGTCTTCGCCCTCATGGTCGTGTCCGTCTTCACCCTCATGGTCGTGTCCGTCTTCGCCCTCATGGTCGCTGTGTCTGTCCAGCAGAACCAATTCCAATTCGCTGTCTTCAAAGGCGACTTCCATTTCCACTTCTCCGCGATCCAGAACGTTCACGGCGAAGCGATAGAGTTGCTCGTCGCTGGTGATTGGCTCCGAAGCGTCGGCCAAAGTTCCCCGCATTTGGAATCCGACAAAATGCGTTCCCGGCGAGGTAAAACCCCAGTTTTTGTGAAGATGCCCTCCCCCGGCGCGCAGCTCTATCTGATCCGTTTCATCGATGCCGTCGCGTGAATTCAGTAGGACTTCCACTTGCGCGGTGCCGGCCCTCCAGGTCACAAAATCTCCCGGCCCCTCTACGCTGCTCAGCAGCAAATCGAAACGATTCTCGGCAAAAATTCCGGACTCAATTTCATCCGTTGAAATGCCCAGAAACCAAGTGCCCTCTCGGGACACTTGCGGAAGAACCCAAATTGGGTTTCCCGCTTCGCCCAAGAAACTGAAGTTGGCATTGTCGGGAACGAGAAGTTTGGTGTTTTGATTCAGGGCAACGATCCATTCCTCCGGCGGGTGAATTCCCGGCGGGCTGTCCAAACGCAATCCCAACTGCCATTGGTTTTCGGCGTAGTCGATGGCTACATCGCCGTGTCCATCGGACCTAACCTCTCGATCTCCCGCCGTGATTGACGTCGCCAGCACGAAAAGCGCCGCCCCAATGCCGGTCCAAAAGGAGACGCGGCCCTTGTATGTTTGATTGGTCGTTATCATCTCTGTTGCTATATTTTGTATTATCGTATTTCTAGTTTTGTCCAAAACGGCGCTACTTGGCCGTCGGACGAAATTCATTCGGGGGGTTGGGCGATGTTGACGCCCTGTTCAATTTGTCGTTTGACTTCGGCGGCGTCAATGCTTTCCACATGGCCGTCGACAAAAAGGTAGTTGGCGCGCCCTTGGCTTCGGTCTTCTTTGGGAGCGCCGGTTCGGTGGCGGTCGGGTTGAATGTCGCCGAGCACACTGTCCCATCCTCCCGATAGCCAAATCCGAGAATGAGTGTGATCCTCGCCCACGGTCGGAGCGTTGTCATCAGCGGTTTCAAACAGCAAAATGGTTTCGGTCGGTTGCTTTAACTGGTCCAACTTTGGCAAAGGCTCAATCAGCCGACCAAACGGATCCACGCGCGGCACGGACAAAAATTCATTCAATATGTAACTGGTGCCGCTCAATTGATGCCGCTTGTTGCGCTTGGGATCGGCGGGGCAAAGTCGAATCTTTTCCGAGTTGCCGACATACGGACGCAGTTGGTAAATCCACATTTTGTTTGTGATCTGGGTTTCGTGCCCGGTCATCGGCAGCAACCCTTCAAAGTCATCGGCATACATTCGGAAACCCAAGCCAATCTGCCGCAAGTTCGACACGCACTTTATCCGTTTGGCTTGAGCGGACGCCTTGCTCAAGGCCGGCAAAAGCAACGAGGCCAAGATCACGATGATCACAATCACCACAAGCAGCTCAATTAACGTAAAAGCGCGGACATTTTGGCGGTTCCCCGCCGATCCGGGCACTTCCCGGACGTAGTTCTGACAATTCATCATACTTAGTTTTGGTTCAGTTAGCTTCTGTTCCCGACGGCATTTGCCAAAACAACGGGAAACTTTTTCCGCCGCCCGCAAAAGGCGCCGGAGACGAAGAATGCTTAAACCAAAACCGGAGGCGCACGAGGAGGGCCGTCGGAGAAACGAACGAGCCCTTCAGAAAGGATGGAACACAGACAAGAAAGATCGACTGGCAACCAATGCTCCAAAACCAGTTCCGCGGCTTGGATGCCGTGCCAAAAACCAGCCCAAAAACCGGCGTGACAAAAGGTATCCAGTGGAGCATCGCGATCGGGAGGAGGAGACTCTGGCGCGGAATCCCGTTCTTCAACCGGATGGCAGGCAGAATGATAGGTCAACGAACACTCCACCTCGTCGCCGTGCAACAACCAATGGAAATCGACGCTGCGAGCGCCAAGCGAGAGCAAAAGGAACAAAACGACCAGACTTCCGCCCGTCCCCCCGACAACGATTCGATTGTTTCGAAACAGTTTCACGTCTCTCTCGTTCCCCAATCCAAAACCATCCACCAGCCAATGGCAAGCTTTTTAATCACCTTTTTTTAATAAAAATTTGTCCAGTGCCAAAAAAATCTTTTTATTTTCATGATTGACAGCCAATCCGGACTGAAACAGACTCCTCCGCAGATGAAAAGTTTACCTTTCAGCAAAAACAACCAAATGAAGCCCAAAAACCAGTTTTATCGATCCTTCGCTTGGGGACGGCGCGCCGCCTTCTCCTGCCTCCTCCTTGCCAGTCTTCCTGCCGCCAACGCCGCCACATTCACAGAGCGCAATCCCGCGCAGGACTTTGACGGACTGGAACTGAGACTCGCGGGAAATACTTCGCCTCAAGGCCTCTGGTCCAACGGCACCACGATGTGGGTGGCAGACGGCGCCGACGGCAAACTCTACGCCTACAAAATGAGCGACAAAACACGCGATGCCCTCAAAGACTTCAACACTTTGAGCGCCGCCGGAAATAATCTTCCCACCGGCCTGTGGTCTAACGGCACGACAATGTGGGTGACGGATTGGCAGGATGCTAAGATTTATGCCTACAAGATGAGCGACAAAAGCCGCGATCCCGCCAAAGATTTCGACACTTTGAGCGCCGCCGGAAATATTCGCCCCACAGGAATCTGGTCCGACGGCGCCACGATGTGGGTCTCGGACACTGCGGACACAATCTACGCCTACAAAATGAGCGACAAGAGCCGCTCCCCCACCAAAGACTTCAACATCCGAAGCCTTATTGGAAATCGATACATCCAAGACATCTGGTCTGACGGAACGACGCTGTGGGCGGCGGATTTTGCGGGGAGCCGCGGCGACGATAAACTCTACGCATTCGGCCTGCCGAAGCAAAACCGGGACGCCTCCAAAGACTTCAACACGCTGGAAGCCGCCGGAAATCATCAGCCTCGCGGCCTATGGTCGGACGGAACCACCATGTGGGTTGCAGACGCTAAGGATGACAAAATTTACGCCTACCATTTGTCAACACAAGAACCGTCGCGTTCCGACAACAACAGACTGGCGTCTCTCCAACTGAGTGGAGTCGAGTGGCTTCCCGACTTTGACGGCCGCGCCGATTTTTTCAGAGCGGTAACCTTGGACTACGATGTTGCCCACGTCGGTGTTGTTGCAGTGGCTATTCACGAAGGCGCCTCAGTAGAAATTTCGCCGCCGGACGACGCTCCCAACACCCCCGGACATCATGTGGCTTTATCCGCCGGCGACAACACAACAATCACCATCACCGTTACCAGCGAAAACGGAAATGTGCGGGTCTATACCCTACTTGTTTCTCGGTCCACTTCGTGGCACAGAGATCTAGATTTTAATGCGCTGAATGCCGCCGGAAACAGCCAGCCTCGAGGCCTGTGGTCGGACGGAATTCACATGTGGGTGGCCGACGCTTCCGACGCCAGAATATACGCCTACAAAACAGCCGACAAAACGCGCAATCCCGCCCAAGACTTCAATACACTAAGCGCCGCCGGAAATACCAGCCCCACGGGAATCTGGTCAGACGGGACAACCATGTGGGTAGCGGACTGGCAGGATGACAAGCTTTACGCCTACAACATGTCCGACAAAAGCCACGATCCCGACAAAGACTTTGATACACTAAGCGCCGCCGGAAATACCAACCCCACGGGAATCTGGTCAGACGGGACAACCATGTGGGTGGCGGACACTGCGGACAGGATTTATGCCTACAACATGTCCGACAAAAGCCGGAATCCATCCGAAGACTTTGACACATATAATACCATCGGAAATCGATACATTCAGGGAATCTGGTCGGACGGGACAACTATGTGGGCGGCAGACTTTGCCGGCACAAACGGAATCAGCAAGATTTATGCTTTCAATCTGTTGAGCAAAAATCGAGACGTAGCCAAAGAATTCAACATGCTGTCGCCAGCGGGGAATAATCAACCCCGCGGTCTGTGGTCTGGCGGAGAGACGATGTGGGTAGTAGATTCTTCCTACGACAAGCTTTACGCTTACCACCTTTCAGACACGGCGGGCTTGAGTTCTTTAGAAGTCAGCAACGCCCAGTTGTCCCCTGCCTTTCACAAATCTAGCGTTGAATATTCGGCGGAAGTTGCCAATGCGATCACCAACGTTTCAATCACGGCAGTAGCGGACCGTTCGGAAGCCTCCGTTGCCATCTCGCCAACAGACGCCGATCCCAATACCGATGGACATCAAGTGGCCTTATCCGAAGGCGCGAACACTATTACAATCACTGTAACTCCGTCCAATACTAGAATCTCTGGTCGCACTTACACCTTGACGGTTCGTCGATCACCTTCCAGCGATAACACCTTAAGAAATTTAACTATGAGCAATGCCACACTCTCTCCTCCTACTTTTCGTAGCAGCACCACCTACTATACGGCTACCGTCGCTCACAACGTCACCTCCACCACCATCACGGCCGAGGCCAACCACGCCAATGCCTCCGTTGTCATCTCACCTCAGGATGCGGACACAGAAACTGAAGGACATCAAGTTGACCTAACAAGAGGTATCAATGGAATTATCATCGCCGTCACCGCCGCAGACGGGAGCATACGGACCTATACTTTGGATGTTCTGGTTGAAGATGGATCCTTTGATAACGCATTGAGAAGCCTGACTCTGAATAACGCAACTCTCTCCCCTGCCTTTCACGGCAACACGACCAACTATACGGCGAGCGTTGGGCAGGCTGGCGCTGTTACTACGGTGACGGCTCGGGCCAACCATTCTATGGCGAAGACGGTGATTTTGCCGGCGGACGTGGATAGGGAAACTGCCGGACATCAGGTCGCTCTAACCGAAGGCGATAACTCCATCTTTGTTGTCGTCATTGCGCCGAACGGCAACCCCCGTGCCTATACTATTAGAGTACGCCGAACATTTTCCGGGGACGCTTCGTTAAAATCTCTGCAATTGAGCGGGGTAACCATGAGTTCCCAATTTAGCACTGGCACCACGAGCTACAGAGGAAACGTCGCACGAACCACTGCCTCGACTACGGTAACCGCCCAAACGAGTCATTCTATGGCGCGGACGGTGATTTTGCCGGCGGACGCGGATAGGGAAACTGCCGGACATCAAGTCGCTCTGATCGACGGCATTAACCCCATCACTATTGCCGTCATTGCTCCGGACGGAACTTCCCGAATCTACACTGTGTCTGTGACTCGGACGCCGCAATCTGTTTTAGAAAATGGCTTGATTGGCCGCCTGAGCCTGAACGATCGTGCAGACAGTGCGCGACTTTTACTTCCATCGACATTATCCATAAGGGCAAGAACTTCGGAAAGCCGTTTGTCAGCGGTGGAGGCTTCTTCAGAGGGGATTCGCTTTGTTTTTCTCGTAGCGGATTCTATCATGAATGATGAGTTCACGGTGGAGGCTCGTTCGAGTTTGACAACGGGCCAATGGCAAGTTTTACGCGAGGGAGTGGACTGCACAGTGGTGCGAGAAAAAGACGAGAGAAAGATGGCACGGGTGACGGTGATCTTGCCGAGTGCCGGGGAGGATCAGATGTTTCTTCGCTTGATACCAAAGCATTAGCGCATTTAGATTTGAAGGTGTCTTGTTGCAGCTCGGGCGGCAAGATTCCATTTGAAATCATCGTGTCGGAAGTAGAAATCTATTTGGCGGTAGTGAAAATGGTAAATATTCACATCGATGTCGGGAAATCGTAGGCGATAGCAATTCGAAGAACGGAAGAACGAATTTCTTGCGCACATGAAGCGCCACAATCTTAATCATCAGGCCTGCTGGCAATATCTTGGCTTTTGTAATTACAGATACGTGTATCTCGACGAATCCAGAATGGCTTGTATGTTTACCATTAACGTGACGAACATACGCAATCGTATTCTGTTTGCCTACAATTTTATCCCAGCGGAGTTTTAAAAGGAAGTCAAGTGCCAGCTACGGAACACATTCGCAACAAAGTGAACCACTTGCCTCACAAACCGGGGATCTACTTGATGAGAGATCGTTTTGGAACGGTAATTTACGTCGGCAAAGCTCGAGACCTTCGCCGGCGAGTAAGCCAATATTTTCAACGATCAAGACGGCAGTCTTGGGATCCTAAGCTATTAGCCTTGATCGATGCGATCCACGATTTTGACACTCACAAGGTTAAAAGCGATGCCGACGCCTTGCTCCTCGAAGGCAAACTTATCAAGGAATTCAAACCGCGCTATAACGTCAGCTTTCGAGATGACAAACGATTCCTGCTGCTCAAGATTAATCTCAACGACCCTATACCCCGCTTCACTTTGACACGATTAAAACAAGACGACGATTGCCGATATTACGGCCCTTTTGCCAGTTCGGGAGCGATCCGCCGGACGCTCACCAACGTCCGCAAGAAGTTTAACTTGCGCGGCTGTCGGCCTCTTACTCCAAACGAACACGATTACAAACACTGCCTTTACGCTCATATTAAATGTTGCACCGCTCCGTGTATCAACAATGTTTCGCGAGAGGACTACTTGAAACAAGTTGAAGCCGCCTGCGAATTCCTCGACGGTCAATCCAAAGAGATGGAAGCGGAGCTCGAACAAGAGATGAAGAAAGCCGCAGCGAAACTTGACTTTGAAAAGGCCGCCGAACTCCGCGATATGCTGAACGACCTTCGCAATAGTACAAAAAAGCGCGGCCGCTACCAACGTTTGCCCCAAAGACTTTCCGTCGCGATTCAACCGGATCAAGACCTCATGGCTTTGACTCAAGCATTGCAACTGCCGCAACCTCCCGCGCATATTGAGGGCTTCGACATCTCCAACATCAGCGGCACTTTTGCCGTCGCTTCTATGGTGAGTTTCAAGAACGGCCGTCCTGACCGAGCCGGCTACCGACGGTTCAAGATGAAAAGTGTAGAGGGACAAGACGACTGCGCTTGTATAGCAGAAACAGTAAGGCGGCGATACTCGCGCCTTAAGAGAGAAGCGGCAGCATGCGATTCAACAGATACGAACAATTCACCTTTACTCCCCGCCAAAATGCCCAACCTCATTCTTATTGACGGCGGCAAAGGCCAACTCAACGCCGCTCTGGACGAACTCCGAAAGCTGGGACTGGAACAAATCCCGATCATTGGCTTGGCAAAAGAATTCGAAGAAATCTACTTGCCGAACCGAACGCCTCCTCTCCGCCTCAGTCGCCATTCCGGAGCACTCAAACTTCTCCAGCGCGTCCGCGACGAATCCCACCGCTTCGCCAACACCTACAACGCCCGGCTCCGCTTGAAAAAAATCTCTGAAAGCCTCCTTGACGAATTCCCCGGCATGGGCAAAAGCCGCAAAACCGCCATCCTTAAACACTTCGGATCTGTCCAAAAACTCAGGCTCGCCAGCATCGAGGAAATCGCCGCCATGCCGGGCTTTGGCGACAAAACCGCCGAAAAACTCAAATCCTTCCTCGCCGCCCGAACTCCCCGCCATCTGCAAAAATCCTGAATTACACCGTCAATCATATAGATGAAACCAAAATCCTCCAACAATGCCCCGTCGACAGTATTGTTCAGGGACGCCAAAAATAATTATTTTCTTTTTTAAAAAGCTTCGTTCTATATTCGTTTTGTGATTTGTCCGTGATCATCACAAGTTAGGCATGGATTCCATGTTGTCGGGGGTCCTGCTTGTTAGAACAATCTGAACAAGGCATTAGGTGAGTCGCGATTCTTCTGGCTTGCTTGGTTAAATAAGAGAGTCTCAGCGGAAGCTGATTCACTTAAGGTAACTTCAAAGAGAACTTGTTCAACCTAATTGCTTGTAGCCTTGTCAATGCGGTTTACTATTTGTTGGGAGCTATATTTCCATGCTGGAAGGAATCGATTCCAAAGTGATGGATTAACGAAGTTTTAGAAACCCGAAGCGGTTTCAGCCGGCGATTCGTTGGGGATTCGTTAGCCCGCGTTTTCCGCTGTTACGCTTTTTTGACCGTGCTGTTTTTGCAAGCGATAATTCGGCAGAGAAACAAATGCCGGTCAAACTCTTGCGCTTGACACCGCCGAAGCCGTTTGCCAGATTCTTGCCGATGGCTTTTGGGAGGCTTCTGTCTCTCTGGAGAGGCAAGGCTGGGAGTTTCGGGCGCGCGTCCGGAGATGCCTGTTTTCCACGACGTCCATCTAATAAAAAGCAATATGATTGCATCGAAAAACACAGTGTCAGCGAACACCGCCGGCTTGCCAAATTCGAGGAAAGTTTACGTCCGAGGCAAGCGGCACGAGAACCTTCGCGTTCCGATTCGGGAAATTTCCCAAGCCCCCGTCAAGTCGCTGGACGGACGGTTAGAAGCCAACAAACCTGTCCGCGTCTACGACACCAGCGGGCCGTGGGGAGATTCCGGCTTTGCCGGCAAGGTCGAAACCGGACTGCCTCCTCTCCGACGGCAGTGGATACTGGAGCGCGGTGATGTCGAGGAGGGCGCAGGGCGTGAAGTCCGGACGGAAGATAGCGGCTATGTTTTCCGTCAACATGCAAAGTCAACCTCTCACTCCCGTTGGATGAATCGGCGAAAATCGCTTCGGGCTTCGGCGGGACATCCCGTCACTCAACTTTGGTATGCCCGGCAAGGCGTTGTGACGCCGGAGATGGAATTTATCGCCATCCGCGAAAATCTCGGCCGGGAGGAGGCTTTGCGCACGGAGGCCAACCCAATCGGTGCCCGCAACGTCTTGAACCAACAACATCCGGGGCAATCTTGGGGCGCGGAGATTCCCCCATTTATCACACCCGAATTTGTGCGCGACGAGGTGGCCCGCGGACGGGCGATTATTCCAGCCAACGTCAATCATCCCGAATCCGAGCCGATGATTATCGGCCGCAACTTCTTTGTGAAAATCAACGCCAACATTGGCAACTCTGCGGTTGCTTCCAGCATTGAGGAAGAGGTCGAAAAAATGCGCTGGGCTACTCGATGGGGGGCGGACACGGTGATGGACTTGTCCACCGGCAAGAACATTCACGCCACTCGCGAGTGGATACTCCGCAACTCGCCCGTGCCAGTCGGCACTGTCCCCATCTACCAAGCGCTGGAGAAAGTGAATGGAAAAGCGGAGGATTTGAGTTGGGAAGCGTTCCGTGAGACATTGATCGAGCAAGCAGAACAAGGGGTAGACTACTTTACCATCCACGCGGGTGTCCTGTTGCGCTTTGTGCCTTTAACCGCGCGGAGAGCCACGGGGATTGTCTCACGCGGCGGTTCTATTATGGCCAAGTGGTGTCTTCATCATCACGCCGAGAACTTTCTCTATACCCATTGGGACGATATTTGTGAAATTATGGCCGCTTACGACGTCAGCTTTTCGATTGGCGACGGCCTGCGTCCCGGCTCCATCGCGGACGCTAATGATGAAGCTCAATTCGCCGAATTGAAGGTGCAAGGCGAGCTCACACGTCGCGCTTGGAAACACGGGGTTCAGGTTATGAACGAAGGGCCGGGTCACGTCCCCATGCATATGATTCACGAAAATATGCAAAAGCAACTCCAATGGTGCGACGAGGCTCCCTTTTATACATTAGGACCGCTAACAACCGATATAGCGCCCGGCTACGATCATATCACCAGCGGCATCGGCGCCGCTATGATCGGCTGGTATGGATGCGCAATGCTTTGTTATGTGACGCCCAAAGAACACTTGGGGTTGCCAAGCAAACAAGACGTCAAGGAAGGTGTGATCGCCTATAAGATCGCCGCTCATGCCGCCGACTTGGCCAAAGGACATCCGGGAGCGCAATACCGGGACAACGCCCTGAGCAAGGCGCGGTTTGAGTTTCGCTGGGAAGACCAGTTCAACCTTGGACTTGACCCGGAACGCGCCCGGGAATTTCACGATGAAACCCTGCCGCAGGAAGGCGCCAAAAGCGCTCACTTTTGTAGCATGTGCGGCCCGCATTTTTGCTCGATGAAGATTACTGAAGACGTGCGCCGCTACGCTCAAGAAAAGGGCGTTGCTACCGAACAGGCGATCCAATCTGGCATGGAAGAAAAATCTAAGGAGTTCGCAGAGGCGGGCGGCGAGGTCTATGCGAAGGCATCGGCAAGCCGGTGAACTAAAAAGCCGGTATTGTCAAGGTTTTCGGAGTCTTCCAAGTTCGCGAGCAAATTACGAGCATCCTAAGCTTTCGCCGCAGTTCAGGCACTTGTAACAAGCGCCGTTGCGCACCGTGACGTGGCCGCAACAGGGACAGATTGGCGCGTCTTGTTGAAAGTGAGCCACTGCGTCGCTGATCGTCTCAATCCGTTTGCGGCGACGAGGCATGGAAGGCAAAGACGTCGGGTGAGACGGATCGTTTCTTTGCAAAATTTCCGCCTCCTTATTCCGCGGCAGCTCCGGAACGGGGCGGTTCACTTTTTTTTTTACTTCCGATTCAAGTCCGGGCATTACTAATTCTACTTGATTGGATTCTTGCGCATCGTCGGTGGCGGTGAATTCTTGCGACATCCAGCGGAATACGTAATCGGTAATGGAGGTTGCTTGGCGGATGTTGGGGTTTTTTGTCCAGCCGGAGGGTTCGAAGCGTTGATGAGAGAACTTTCGCGCAAGGATGTCTAGGGGGACGCCGTATTGTAGCGCCATGCTTGTCAGTGTGCCGATGGTGTCCATGAGTCCGCCGATGGTAGATCCTTCTTTGGCCATGGTGACGAACAATTCGCCGGGCGATCCGTCCGCAAATAATCCCACAGTCAGGTAGCCTTCGTGTCCGGCGATGTCGAATTTGTGCGTCTTTGCCATCCTTGTTGCCGGGAGCCGGCGTCTCACAGGTTGGGTGGAGGCATGTTTTAGGCTTTCCACCTGTTCTTTCAACTGGGCGACTTGTTTTAGCAGGTCTTCATCAGCTGCCGACGAGTCTTCGCCGGCCTTTGACGTACTGAGCGGTTGGGATCGTTTGGAACCGTCGCGGTAGATTGCTACGCACTTGAGTCCGAGACGCCAGGCCTGCACGTAGGCTTCTTGAATTTCCGCTATCGAACAGTGGTTTGGCAAGTTGACTGTTTTAGAAATGGCGCCGCTGATGAAGGGTTGGGCGGCGGCCATCATCTTCAAATGCGCCGAGTAGTGAATGCTGCGAGTTCCTTGAAAGGGCTTGAAGGCGCAGTCAAACACTTGAAGATGTTCCGGCTTCAGTCCACTGACAAAGGCGTTTCCGTCCTTGCGGACGTCTTCGATGGTGTCGTGTTCTTCCACGTGCGTGATGATTTGCTGGACGGCGGGTTCTTCATAGCCTAAGCGTTGCAATGCTTCCGGCACGGTTTGGTTGACGATTTTGAGCATGCCGCCGCCGGCCAGAAGTTTGTACTTCGCCAGCGCGATGTCGGGTTCGATGCCGGTTGTGTCGCAGTCCATCATGAACGAGATCGTGCCGGTAGGCGCCAGCACGGTGACCTGCGCATTGCGGAATCCGTATTTTTCTCCCGCTGATTCGGCTCGTTGCCAGCAAGCTTGGGCCTCGTCTTTTAGATGGTCGAATGAGCTTGCCGCGATGGCGTCCACCGCACCTCGATGCCGACGCACTACGGCTTGCATAAAGTCTGCATTGCTCTCAGCTACGGGGCGGTCGACGCCGGCGCATTTGGCGTCTCGCCAGCCCTGGAACGGCCCCATAGCGGCGGCGATAGCGGCGGACTGCGTGTATGCTTCGCCGGTCATAATCGCCGTGATGGCGCCGGCCAGCGCCCGGGATTCCTGCGAGTCGTAAGGCAGTCCGTAGCTCATAATCAACGCGCCCAAGTTGGCGTAGCCCAGTCCCAAAGTGCGGAAAATGTGGGAGTTTTCGGCAATGGCGGGCGTGGGATAGCTGGCGTTGTCCACCAAAATTTCTTGGGCAGTGATAAAAATGCGCACCGCGGCTTTGAATCGCTCCGCGTCAAAACCATCGGCGCCAGAGAATTTCATTAAGTTCAAGGAAGCCAAGTTGCAGGCAGTGTTGTCGAGGAAGACGTATTCGGAGCAAGGGTTGGTGGAGTGGATTGGCGCAGTTCCCTTGCACGTATGCCAACGCTGGATGGCGGAGTCGAATTGAAGGCCGGGATCGCCGCACAGATGAGCGCCTTCGGCAATCTTGCGGAGGAGATTCGCAGCGTCTTTTTTTTCCAGAGGCTCGCCGGTGGTGATGGCGCGAGTCCACCAAGATCGGCCTTCAATGGCAGCTTGCATGAAATCGTCGCTGACGCGGACCGAGAGATTCTCATTTTGGTACATAATGCTCCCATAAGCGTCCCCATTGTACGAGCCGTCGTATCCGGCGTCGATCAAAGCCCAAGCCTTTTTCTCCTCCTTTTGTTTTGCGTCGATGAACTCCTCGATGTCTCCGTGCCAATCGCGCAAAGTGTTCATCTTGGCAGCGCGGCGGGTTTTGCCCCCCGATTTCACCACGTTGGCCACTTGGTCGTAAACGCGCAGGAACGACAACGGCCCGCTGGGTCGCCCGCCGCCGCTGAGCTTCTCTCGGCTGGATCGCAAGGGAGTTAAATCCGTGCCGGTGCCGGAACCGTGCTTGAAGAGCATCGCCTCGCTAGCCGCCAAGCGCATGATGTCTTCCATGTTGTCCTCCACAGATTGGATGAAGCAGGCGCTACACTGCGGATATTCGTATTGAGTGGGCGACCGAGCCGCCTTATTCGCGCTCCGATGGTAAAACCAGTTGCCCTGCGCCGAGTTCTTTCCCACGCGGTATTGATGCCAGAGGCCGACGTTGAACCAGACCGGAGAATTGAAAGCGCCGAATTGATGCAAACAAAGCCAGCACAACTCCGCGTAAAACACCTCGCCGTCGACCTCGCTGAAATAACCGTCCCGAACCCCCCAATCCGCAATCGTCCGACACACCCGATGGATCATTTGGCGGACGGAACGCTCTCGCTCCGCAGTTCCCTGCTCGCCGTAAAAATACTTGGACACCACCACTTTCGCCGCCAGCAACGACCACGATTTCGGCACTTCCACGTCGTCTTGGCGGAAAATTGTGCCGCCGCGCTCGTCGGTGATCTCCACACTTCGCTTCTCCCAAGCCACCGAATCAAAGGGATCCTCCCCCTCTTCGCTGAAAACTCGCTCAATCGACAACCCCTGGCGGCAATCTGCGGCGGTTGCAGACCGCACGGACGGTTCACGGATGCTTATCATGGCAAATTCAAAATCGGCAAAACCAAAATGTTTCTCCTAATGCTACCGTTTGTCAAACTAAAGATTGGAAAAATCTCCAAGATGGACAACCCAATTTTTAGCCTTCGGGAAAAAGATTCAACTTCTTTCGTGGATTATCTCCCCGCTCTGCGGCGGACAATCGTTGACTCTGGCGGCGCGAGGAGGCAAGTTGGCTTTGTGGATTCAACGACGACCGCCAACTGGTTGCTGTATGGAGATTGTCTGACGTTCTTGCGGGAATGGAAGTGGGATTTAGTGGACTTAATCTATCTCGATCCGCCGTTCAACAGCAACCGCTCCTACAACGCCATTTACAAAGACGCTACCGGCCGGCCTCTGCCCGCCCAGATCGAAGCCTTTTGCGATATGTGGCAACTGGACGGCCACTCCGAGCGCGCCCTGCAAAACCTGCCAAAACTTGCCCAGCAGATGAACGTCTCTCCCGTCATCGTCGATATTTTGCGCATTTGGGCAAACACTTTGCGCCAAACGAACCCGCAGCTACTGGCCTATCTGATTTACATGACCGAACGGCTGATTGGCTTGAAAAGCATTTTGAAACCGACCGGCTCGCTGTATTTGCACTGCGACCCCACCGCCTCGCACTACCTCAAAATCACTTTGGACGGCATCTTCGGCCCCGCCAACTTCCGCAACGAAATCATCTGGAAACGAACTGTTCGCGGATTCAAGGGGTCTCAGTTTCTTCCCCGCAAATTTAACACGAACACAGACACGATCCTTTACTACGCCAATGGAAAAGAGTCTGTTTTCCGCATGGACAGAGTGCTGGAGCCGTACTCCCCGGAGTATTTAGAGCAGGCGTTCAAGCTAAAAGACGAGAAGGGCAAGTATTATTTGGACGTTGCGTTCAATCGTCGGGGTGCCGGCGCTCGCCCTAATCTTTGCTACGAATGGAAGGGCTTTTATCCGCCGCATCCTTCCGGTTGGAAAGTTGGAAGGGCGCGAATGGAAGAGTTGGAAAAGAGCGGAGAACTTGTTGTCCAGAATGATAATCTTTACCGCAAAATCCGCCCCAAAGCGGGAAAAATCCGCAACAATCTCTGGGACGACGTTCCCGAAGCCAAAGGTGATGAGCGTTTGGGTTTTCCGACGCAGAAGCCGCTGGCGTTGTTGGAACGCATTATCCAAGCATCCAGCAACGAGGGCGATTTGGTTTTGGATCCGTTTTGCGGTTGCGGCACAACCGTCGAAGCGGCGCACAAGCTGGAAAGACGATGGATCGGCATTGACATCGCCATTCACGCGGTCAAACGGGTGAGCGCGGTGCGTTTGGAAGACCAGCTCGGACTGCTGGCGGGGCGGGATTATGTGTTGGACGGCATCCCCAAAGATGTGGAAGGCGCTCGGCAACTATGGGAGCAAGACCCGTGGCAGTTCCAAAAATGGGCGGTGGAGCAAGTGGGCGGCTTTGTCACCGCCAAACGTACGGCGGACGGCGGCATTGACGGGCGCTTATGGTTTGCGGGCGAGGGAAATCGTTTGGAAGAGATGATTTTGGAAGTGAAAGGCGGCAAGCCGAACATCCAGTTTGTGCGGGCGTTGGCCGGGGTGCGCCAGCAACGCCAGGCGGCGATGGCCGGTTTGATTTTGTTGTCCAGTCCGTCGCTGGTTCAGCGGCGGAACTTCGAGCGGGAAATGGCCGGCTCGGGAAGTGTGGAAGTGTTGGGCCAATCTTATGCGCGGTTGCAGCTATTGACGGTGGAAGAGATACTGGCGGGCAAGCGTTTTCAAACCCCCGGCGTAGCCGGCAAAACCGCCTCCGCCCCCGTCCTCCCCATGGGATAAGGGCAAAATTTCTCACAAGAAACTTGGCCAAAGCCTTCTTTTTTCGCTACGGTTCTTTCCTCATGAGATTCGTCCGGTGGTTTTTCCTCGCCAGTCTCTTCATCGCCAACGCCTTGCCGAGCCTTTCCGCTCAGGAGAGCGCCGAGTGGGAAATTGAGTCGGCGTCCGAAGAAAGCAGTCTCTCTTACGATCCCGATTCCGGCGTGGGAACGGCAGAAAACGGCGTCATCGTCAAGTATAAAGATGCGGCGCACGGGGAAGCGTCGCTTTATGCCGACCGCGTTACTTTCAACCAAACATCCGGCCAAGTCACCGCCGAAGGATCGGTCACTTTGCAACGCGACGGCCAAGCATGGAGCGGCGAGCGTTTGGAATACAACTTCCGGACTGGAACTATGGGCGCGGCCAATTATCGCACGGGGAAAACCCCTTTCTTTGCCGCCGGCGATTCTCTGATTGGTTCCGGCGAAGCTGGGAATTACACCGCCGAGGACGCTTATTTGACTACCGACGACGTCAAGAATCCCAACTATCGAATCCGAGCCAAACGCATCCAAATTGTTTCCGGAAAACACTTTGTCGCCCGCAACGCCGTTGTTTACATAGGAAAGATTCCCGTCATGTATTTGCCTTGGTTTAAAGCCAATCTGGATCGACGCGGAAATCGATGGTCCATCACGCCCGGCTATCGTTCCCGTCACGGCGGCTACTTGCTTTCCACTTACCATTATCAAGTTTTCACAAACCTGAGCGCCCGCCTCAATTTGGATTATCGAACGCAGCGCGGACTCGGCGGAGGGCCGGATTTGCAATACGATTTGGGCAGGTTCGGAAGCGGCGAAGTTCAATCCTACTACTTGCGTGACAAGACTCCGGGAAAAGAAGACGATAATCGAATTGCCAACGAGCGCTTTCGTTTCCGCTTCAGTCACCACGTTCCCATTCGAACGAACTTCACCGCCAAAGCCGTGATTAACAAGCTGAGCGACGAGTGGGTCAATCGCGATTTCTTCGAGTCCGAACACCGCCGCAACACGCAGCCTCTCTCGTTTCTCGAAATCGAACAACTCGGCCGAAACTTCTCGCTCTCGCTGTTGGCGCAACCACGTGTGAACGACTTCTACGAGCGAATAGAACGACTCCCAGAAATCAAACTTAGCGCCTTCAGACAGCAAATTGGACAACTTCCACTCTACTACGAAAGCGAATCGAGCGCCGGCTATCTAGGGCATCAGTTTGCCAACAACGCAACCAATGACTTCCACGCCGCTCGGCTGGATACCTGGCACCAAATCGTGCTCCCGATCACTTTTTTCAACTGGCTGAACGTCGTTCCCCGAAGCGGCGGGCGTTACACTTATTACACGACTACCCACGGCGACTCCTTAGAGGAACAGAGGCGAGAAGTTTTCCACGCCGGCATGGAAGCAAACTTCCGCGCTTCTCGCACCTACAACGCCGTCACCAACCGCTTCTGGTCCATCCGAGGATTGAGGCATATAGTGCAACCCTCCATAAACTACGCCTATATCCCAGAGCCGTCCACTTTGCCTTCGGCGCTGCCTCGGTTCGACGGCGAACTGCCCAGCCTAAGGCAACAGCCCATCCAGTTTCCCAATTACAATTCAATAGACAGCATCGATGCCCAGAACGTCCTACGCTTGGGACTGCGTAACAAGCTGCAAACCAAACGAGGCCCAAACAACACAGTGCAATCGTTTGTCGATTGGAATTTGTTTGCCGATTGGAGCATCAATCCCCGGCCTGCGCAAACTAGCGACCTGAACTCCGACCTGGATCTCTATCCTCGGGACTGGATATCCCTTCGCTCCTTCATTCGGTATAACCTTGACGAAGGCGATTTTCGCCTTGCCAACCATCAAGTCACACTGCTTCCAAACGACGTTTGGAATCTTACCTTCGGACATCTTTACCTAAGAGATGAACCGATGTACCCCGTTTCCTGGGGCGAAGGGAACAACGTCTTCTACAATACTCTCTACTATCGCTTCAACGAAAACTGGGGAGTTCGTCTAAGCCATCAATTCGAAGCTCGGGACGGCACTCTGGAAGAACAGTCCTACACCGTATATCGCGATTTCAGAAGTTGGACGGGGGCTTTCAGTTTTCGCGTCCGTGATGAACGAGATGACCCGCAAGATTATACCCTTGCCGCTATTCTATCTCTCAAAGCCTTCCCGCGCTTCGGATTGGGCGACGACACACTACACAACTCTCTTCTCTACGGAAGATAAACCCAACGGGACAAAGACCGGTATAGCGTCTGCCTTTCTCTTGTTTTTAAGCTGTTATCTTTTGGACAGAGCCTCTTTCTTCTCAATAAAGCTTGTTTTTACCAAGGATAAGTCCGGGGCATGTTTCTAGAACCTATTAAAACTATCCAGGATCTAATCCTTCGAATCATGAGGATAATTGATTTTCCGCGTATTCAACTTCTACCTCGCAACGAGCGAACTCCAACACAATTCTCGCGTTCACAGTATAGTTAGTGTGACTAGCGTCAATCTCGACTAGCTTCGCATTATGCTTATCGTTTGTTGGGGGTTCTTTGTAAACCAAACTCTTGCCAAGTGAGGAAGTTGTCGCCATGGAAGTTGGCTTGACCGTCCCCATCCCAAGCTACTTTCCAAGTTTCGTAAATTCCCTCATAGCCTAACACATTTTGCCCGGCGCCGGTGGTTTGGCTAGGCGCCTCTTCTTGCCCGCGGACTTCGCGAGCACCATAACTGCTTCCTACTTGCGCCAGCAAAACTACCCAACCTGCTAACGAACCAAGATGGTTGGCACCGCTCACTTCCACCACCGCATAACTCTGCCCAATGATGCCGATAGTGGGATTGATACCCAACTACTCCGCCGGCTAAGGTTGCGCTTTCCGCTTTGTCCTTGCGCACAACCGGTCTTTAGCGAGCCGGGGTTCCTAAACCGACTAAGTCGCCGGCACTGGTTGCGCCATTCACTCTCCCTTGCGCCGAACTGGACTCGATAGAACCACCAACATTCCACCCCACGAAGACGCTAACGCCGATAACGCCGCTCACTTCTGCGTTGACGAAGCTGTGCGCAATGTTCCCAAAGTTATGTCCAACTAGGCCGCCGACGCTGTTCGAGCCCACCACTTGCCCGCTCACCGAACAATGGCTGATAACCCCTTGACTCAACCCGGCGATGGCGCCGACCCAGTTCACACCTTTTATATCCACCTCTTCTAATCCTAAGCCAACCACTTGCCCGCGATTGCCAATAGCTCCAAACAAGCCACTGGGTTTCCCGGCAAACCGGGAAGCATCGCTCTGGTCTTGGAACAAGTTGTGGATGGTATGACCGTTGCCTGCTAACACGGCTTGGAAGGGGTTGGCGAACAGGCCGATGGGCTCCCAGCTTTGGTAGGTCTGCCTCTCGCCGGCGGTGATGAGTGGTTGCAGGTCAAAAGCGCCGGCAGTCACGGTCACGGTTTGGTAGGTCTGCCAATCAGACGGGGTGAACATTAGCTTGCTGGGGTTCACCGTGATTCCAGAATGCGCTGTTTCTAGGTTGACAATCGTATTCCCAACACCACGGGAGGAAGCGGCGCGCACTTGGTAGCTGGTGGAGCCGCCTTCGTTTAGGGACAAGCGGGTTCTGCTAAAAACGAGCGAAGGCAGGTTAAATCTGGCGGAGGGCGGATGATATACAGGGTTGTTGTTGTTTGCTGAGTTGTCCTCTTTAATGGTAACAGTAGCCTCCAGCGTTAAGGCATTACCAGCAAAGACAGCGTTAACCGGATTGCTCAGTTGCACAGTGAAAGTTTCGTCCGGTTCGTCCATCCAGTTTTGGCTGTGCCGTCCCGCGTGGCGTAGTCGACAGTAACGATTTTGCTGGAGACTTGGCTAGATTGCACATGAAAGGAGAAGGCGTGTATTAAAGTGAGACCGCCATCTTTGGGGTAGGGGACTAATCTCAAAGAGAGGACAGAAAGAGAGAGTGTTGGCGGGCCGTCGTTATCTATGATGAGGACAGTGGTATGCAACAGATTGCCGCCGCCGTGTAAAATAGCGTTGGTGGGAAGGGCTATGATTAGAGTAAAACCTTCGGTGGGTTCATCTACGGTGTCGTCCAGAATGGGGATGGAAATAGTTTGCACCCTCGAGCCCATAGGGAAGGTTAAAGTGCGGCCGGTGGGAGGATCGTAGTCATCCCCGGGTAATGCCCCCATGCCGTTGATAAAATTGAGTCTGTCGACGGCATAAACGACGGTGATAGGGACGTGGGCGGCTTTATTCAATCGAACTTGAAAGACAGCATTAGGAGTGTCTACATCGCCTTCGGTTATTCTTAAGGAACGAGGAGCAAGAGAGATGGATCTGAAGTGTTGACTATACAGTTTTTTCATTCGCGTAGACAGCTCGAAAGGGAGCTTGTCGAATATCCCGTCCGGCAATAAGACCGACAAGTTACCGGAAAGATCTAGACTTTGCAGGCTGACAAGTTTGTCAAAGACACCGGACGGTAAGGTTAAGATAGTCGAGGAAATGCTGGAAAAAATCAGGTCTTGTAAATTGGTGAGGCCGTCGAAGTCACTTGCTCGGAGGGAAACGGGTCATTCTATGGATGTGATGATCAGTCGGGTGATATCGCTGAGTTGGTTGGCGTTGATGACTTGGTTGTATAGAGAACACTGAATCGGATGTCAAAACCTAAAGCAGCCAAGATGGAGTCGGCCACTTCTTTTGTCCATTCGTGGAGAACGGATCCGAGGCTGTTGACCACTTTCTCTTGTTGTGTTGCTTGTGCAAATGCAGTTTGCTGAGCAAAAATAACGACTAGAATCATACCACTCAATAGCGGACAGATTCGATCTTTATACGATTTCATGTCTTTGGCTTAAACTTGATTTCTCAGTGTTTCTATTGATTTCCAAAATCCGTTGCAAATTCAAAAAATTTTTTGCGCACTGTTTTTCTTCGGCTCTGGAAACTTTTTAGCGTTGCGGCATCAATCGAAGAAATCGTTGTTTGCCTTCTGTCCGCGGCAAAATCACCGTCAAGCGAGCTCTGCCGTCTTCGTTAGCTTCCCGAATCACTTGGACTTTATCATCCGTCAAAAGCCTCCACTCTCCACCAAGCAAATTGAAACTTTCCTCGATTCCAAACTCTTCCGCTGAAACAACAAACACAAAGCGAACCACACTCTCAGATAACGTCTCGGCAGAAATCAACCGACTCCACTCACCGCCGGAAAAAGAACTTGCCAAAGCCGAACGATTGTCGCCAACCGCCAATGGACGGAAGCTCTGCGACGGGATTTGGCTTTGTCCTGAAGTGCCTTCCGAAGACTGAGCCGCCGCCTCTCGCGTGATAAAAACCGTGTAAGTCCGCGTACTCCCGTCCTCAGCAGTGACGTCAACGGTAATGATATTGCGCCCTTCTTTTAAAGAAACTCGACGGTCGCCGCCGGAACCTCCGCCACCCACAGCGTTGCTGCCCGCTGGCGAGATGTTCACAGTAGACTCAGAATGACTGGGGGTAGCCGTAATGGTTGTCGAAGTGACGGTGTGAGCCACAGTAGCCGTATAAATCGGATTGTGGGAAGAAAAAACAGGATTCAATCTCACTCCGCTGAGCGCCATGGTGTTTAACCCAGGATCACCAGAGGGTGAATTCGTAGACGATCGCGGAAGAATGTAGGCATATAGATTATTGTTATTAAATTTATTATCCACTACCCACATCGTTCCCCCATCCGACCAAATGCCATGAGGATTAAGATTTCCCGCGGACTTCAGTGTGTCAAAATCTTTGTTTGGGGCACGGCAACCAAAATCCTGTTTTGTATTGCCTAGATTGTAAGCATAGATTTTATCATCATCAGAATCCGTCACCCACATCGTCATGCCGTTTGACCAGATTCCCGTGGGTTTGTTGTTTCCCGCAGCCTCTAGTGTGGTAAAGTCTTTTCCAGAATCTCGGCTCTTGTCCGCCATTTTATAGGCGTAAATCTTGGCATCCGCCGTGTCCACCACCCACATCGTCGCGCCGTCCGACCAAATAGCCGCAGGAGTGCTATTGTTTGTATCTAGAGTGTTAAATTCTTTGCCACGGACGCGGCTTTTGGCAATCAAGTTGGTATCACCCAGGTTGTAGGCGTAAATCCTGCGATCATCAAGGTCCGCCACCCACATCGTCGTGCCATTTGACCAGATTCCCGTGGGTCTGTCATTTCCCGCAGCCTTTAGTGTCTTGAAATCCTTGCCAGGGACGCGGCTTTTGGCAACTAAGTTCGTATCACTTAGGTTGTAGGCTCGAATTTCAGATTTGAACCAATCTGCCACCCACATCGTCGTGCCATCCGACCAAAGATCGTAAGGCAAGCCAATGTCTCCAGAGATGTCAAAATCTTTCTCCGGGATTCGTGACGTAGCTCCTCTGCGAGTGACTGTTACGGTGTAAGTTCGAGGGCTGCAATTCGGAGCTATGGCAGTTATCGTAATGGTGTTACTGCCTATAGCCAAAGCTACTTGATGGCCGGCTGTGTTGGCGTCTGTATCCGCCGGCAAAATAAGAATATCCGCATCAGCATGGTTCGCCCTTGCGGTTACTGTAGCAGAACTAGTTGTATGGTTCACAGTGGCCGTATAGTTGCTAACGCTGCTGGAAAAATTAGTAATGTTGCCGGAAACAACGCCGCTCATCGACAAAGATCTCAACGAAGCGTCGCTAGAAAAAGCCCGATTGACTGTCACCGTGTAAATCCGGCCGATCCTGTTTGGAGCGGTGACAGAAAAGGTAATTGTGTTGGCGCCTTCTTCAAGTCTCACCGCATGGCTGTCGATATTCGGCAACGCGTCCGGCGGCGAGATAATCACAGTAGACTCGGAATAGCTCGGCAGGGCGTTATTAACGACAACGGTGTCATAGCCGTGGACAACGTCGACTGTGTAGTGGGTGACGACAGGATCAAAATCAGGAAATAACACAATGGTTTTTCTGTTTAGCCCGGAGGAAAGGCTAACTTTATCCAAATCCAGTTCCCTTAGCGATGACGCACCGGCAAACAGCCGATTATAGGCATACAATTTGTTGTCCATAGAGTCCACGATCCACATTGCGGCGCCATCTGACCATAATCCCCGAGGCGATCCATTTCCCGCCGCCTGCAAAGTGTTGAAGTCTTTGCCCGATTCTCGCCTCCCATTCGCCAGATTGTAAGCGTATAACTTCGCATCTTCCTTGTCTGCTACCCATAAGGTTTTTCCGTCTGACCACATGCCTTCTGGATCGTTGTTCTCCATCGCTAAACCAAATTCCTTTGCAATGTTCCGTATCTTGTCCGCCATGTTGTAGGCATAAACTCTGTTTGTCATTGCCCCGTCGTCTGCTACCCACATCGTCTCCCCGTTCGACCAAATCCCCCGGGGTGCCGTGTTTGTCGACGCCAAAGTGAAGTCGTTGGTGGAAACATGACTCTTGCTTGATAGATTGTAGGCGTAGATCTTGTCGTCTCCATTGTCCGAAACCCACATCGTTTGACCATCCGACCACAGGCCGCGCGGCTGTTCGTTCCCAACTGCCTTTAAAGTGTTAAAGTCCGAACTAGAAGCAAGCCTTCTGCCGTCCGCCAAGTTGTAGGCGTAAAGTTTGTCATCCTCGTTGTCCGCTACCCATATAGTCTCTCCATTCGACCATATCCCACGAGGTGCCGTGTTTGTCGACACTAAATCAAAGTCTTGAAGCGGGTTCCAGCCGGTCATGCCAATCGAAGCCCGGCGAATGGTGAGGATATAGTCTTTGGTGTCGCCGTTGGAGGCGGTAACCGTGACGGTAATGATGTTATTGCCTTCGGCTAGAACTACCTGATGGCCGACCGTGTTGGCGTCCGCGTCCGGCGGCGAGAGGGCAAGAGTTGCGGCCGGGTGTCTGGCCGATGCGGTGACAGTGGTTGCAGCGACGGCGTGATCAACGTTGGCCGTATAACGAGTGCCGATGGGAAGAAAGGCAGGCCATAATGCAGCGTCGCTAACAGAGAGGCTTTGCAAGTTGTTGTCCCCGGAGCGCGGCGTTCGAGTGACCGCGATGACATAGTTTTTGGCGCTCCCGTTTTCAGCAGTCACGATGATGGTAATGGGGTTGACGCCCTCGGCTAAGGCTACTTGATGACCGGCGATGGCGCTGTCGGCATCGGCCGGCAAAATGGACACTGAAGCTTGGGCATGGTTGGCTATGGCAGTGACCGTGGTCACAGCGGTGGTTGTGGCAACGGTGGCCGTGTAGCGGGTTGTGCTGCCAGAAAAAGTGCCAAAGTTAAGGACAGAGGTTAAATTCAAAGTCTTCAATGTGTTGTCGCCCGATGGCGCCGGCGGCTGCTGATAGGCGTAGATCTTGTCGTCCCACGGATCCGACACCCACATGGTCGTCCCATCGGACCATAAACCGCGAGAATGCTCGTTGCCAGCAGCGACCAAGGTGTCAAAGTCCTTCGCCGGCTCGCGCTGCTTGCTCGCCACATTGTAGGCGTATATTTTCGCATCTTCCCGATCTGAAACCCACATCGTTGTGCCGTCCGACCAGATACGGTTCGGAGTAGTATTCCCTGCGGCGATCAGTGTATTGAAATCTTTGACAGGATCACGGCTCTTGTCAGCCATCTTATACGCGTAAATCTTGGCGTCTTCTACGTCCACCACCCACATGGTCGTCCCATCCGACCAGAGGTCGGGAGAATAAGAATTTCCGGCGGCGATTAGGTTATTGAAGTCTTTGCTTGGATCGCGGCTCTTGTCGGCCATCTTGTAAGCGTAAATCTTGTCATCTTCCCAATCGGCCACCCACATGGTTGTGCCATCCGACCAGAGGCCTACAGGAGTAGAATTTCCGGCGGCGATTAGGTTATTGAAGTCTTTACTTGGATCGCGGGTTTTATCGGACAACTTGTACGCGTAAATCTTGCTATTCCGGGCTTCTGCTACCCAGAGGGTCGTCCCGTTCGACCACATGCTTTGCGGCGAGGTGTTTGTCCTATCCAGCGTATTGAAGTCCTGCGCTGGGTTGCGCGAGGTGACGAAGGTTCCTCTGCGAACGGCGATGGTGTAAGTGCGGGCAAGGCCGCTTGACGGAGTAACGGTGATAGCAATATCGTTGGTACCTACCGCTAAGGCCACTTGATGCCCTTGACTTGCGCTGTCGGCATCCGAAGGCGCTATCGACACCACAGCGTTGGTGTGCCGAGCCGCCGCCGCAATCGTGAGGTTGGTGATGGCGTAAGAAACGGAAACCGTATATCGAGCAATAGCGCCATCAAATCCGGGCGTCAACTCGGCGCCGTCACTGAGCGTCAAACTGCTCAATACCGCGTCGTTGGATAAATGATAGGCGTAAACTTGAGCGTCCGTATAGTCCGCCACCCACATGGTCGTCCCATCCGACCATAAACCGTGAGGAGCCATATTCCCCGCCGCTTCCAAAGTGTCAAAGTCTTTGGCCGGATCGCGGCTCTTATCGCTCATTTTGTAAGCATAAATCTTGTTTTGCCAAGGGTCCGACATCCACATGGTCGTTCCATCCGACCAGAGACCATTAGGTCCGTAACTCTCTCCTGTACCGACCAGCGTATTGAAGTCTTTGGCCGGATCGCGGCTTTTATCGCTCATTTTGTAAGCGTAAAGCTTGTCATCTTCCCAATCGGCCACCCACATGGTTGTGCCATTCGACCATAAGCCGTGCGGATTTCCATTCCCAGCCGCCCGCAGGGTATTGAAGTCTTTGGCCGGATCGCGGCTTTTATCGCCCATTTTGTAAGCGTAAAGCTTGTCATCTAAAGCGTCCGTCACCCACATGGTCGTGCCATCGGACCAAAGATCGCGAGGAGAATTATTCCCGGCAACACTCAGAGTGTCAAAGTCCTCGGCAGGATTGCGATTCTTGGTGGCCAAATTGTAAGCGTAAATCTTGTTGTTTGCCGCGACGTTGTTCACGGCATCTGTCACCCAGATAGTTTTGCCATCGGACCAAATACCCTGAGGGTGGTTATTCCCGGCAGCGATTAGGGTGTTGAAGTCCTGCGCCGGATTGCGGAAGGTGAACTGATTGGTGACGGCAACGGTATAGACACGGGCAGTACCTCTGGACGATGTAACGGTGATTGTAATAGTGGTTTCGGCGCCGTTCGCCAAAACTACCTGATGCCCGGCGGTTGCGGCGGCGGCATCTGTCGGCGAAATGACAATAGAAGCGTCGGATTGAAACGCCATCGCCATCACCGTCGTTTGGATGTCTGAACCAAAAACGGTTCCCGTATATCGAGCGGTGCCGCCGTCAAAAGCAGGATTCAAACTCAATCCGCTCAAACTCAAAGAACTCAAAGTCGCTGCATCGGACAAGCGATAAGCGTATATCTTATCCCTGTCGCCATATGGATCCGATACCCACATCGTCGTCCCGTCCGACCAAATGCCACGAGGATAGTCATTTCCGGCGGCATCCAGTGTATTGAAGTCTTTGCCCGGATCACGTTGTTTGCTAGCCAAATTGTAAGCGTAAAGTTTGTCATCCCAATAGTCTCCCACCCACAGCGTCGTGCCGTCCGACCACATGCGGATGGGTGCAATATTTCCCGCATCAATTAAGCTATTGAAGTCTTTAGTAGGATCTCGTTGTTTGGTAGTCAAATTGTAAGCGTAAATCTTGCCGTCCGCAGAGTCTGCCACCCACATGGTTGTGCTGTCCGACCAGAGGCCGCTAGGGGAAGTATTTCCAACGGCGATCAAGCTATTGAAGTCTTTAGTAGGATCACGTTGCTTGGTAATCAAGTTGTACGCGTAAATCTTGGCGTCTTGTCCATTCTCCACCCACATGGTTGTGCCATCGGACCAGAGGCCGCGGGGAGAAGTATTTCCGGCGGCGATCAAGCTATTGAAGTCTTTAGTAGGATCTCGTTGCTTGGTAACCAAGTTGTACGCGTAAAGTTTGTCATCCACACTGTCTCCTACCCACATTGTCGTGCCGTCTGACCAAAGACTGTGAGGATATCTGTTCCCCGCGGCAATTAGTGTGTCAAAATCCTGCGCTGGGTTGCGCGAGGTGAGGAACGCTCCTCTGGTCACGGCAATGGCATAAGTGCGGGCAAGGCCGCTGGCAGGCGTAACCGTGATGGTGATGTCGTTGACGCCAACCGCCAAGGACGCCTGATGGCCAGCCGTGTTTGTGTCAGCGTCCGTCGGCAAAATGGACACCGTCGCATTGGTGTGAATCGCCGTCGCCAAAACCGTGAGGTTGGTGACAGCGTAAGGAGCGGAGGCTGTATACCGAGCGATGCCTCCGTCAAAACTAGGCGTTAGATCGATGTTATCGCTCAAACTCAAGTTGCTCAATACAGCGGCGTTGGACAAATGATAGGCGTAAAGTTTATTGCCTCCAGAATCTGAACTATAACTTAGCCTGTCGATTCCATCATCTGCCACCCACATCGTTGTGCCATCCGACCATAGCCCTCGAATCGCCACGTTTCCGGCAATGCTCAAGGTGTCAAAATCTTTGGCAGAGTCACGGCTTTTATCGCTCATCTTGTAAGCGTAAATCTTATTGTCCTCATTGTCCGTTACCCACATCGTTGTGCCATCCGACCATATGCCTCCCCAAGGCGCCGTGTTTCCAGCAGCTCTCAAGGCGTTAAAGTCTTTAGCAGAATCCCGGCGCTTGTTCGACATCCGGTAGGCATAAATCTTGGCGTCCCAATAGTCTGCCACCCACATGGTGACGCCGTCTGACCAAAGACCCACAGGATTGACGTTTCCGTTGACTCTCATGTCGACAAAGTCCTTAGTAGGATCGCGGCTTTTATCACTTATCTTATAGGCATAAATCTTGTCATCTCCATCATCTACCACCCACATGGTGATGCCGTCTGACCACAAGCCACGGGGTCCTCCGTTTCCAGCTGCGCTTAGGGTATTGAAGTCCTTGTCGGGACTGCGAGTTTTAGTTGCCAAGTCGTAGGCGTAAAGTTTGTCCTTCTTAGCATCCGCTACCCACATGGTCTCGCCGTCTGACCACAGACTGCGGGGAGCAGTATTTCCCACGGCATCCAAAGTGTCTATATCTTGCATTGCATTGCGCACGGAGAACTGGTTGGTGACGGCAACAATGTAAGCGCGATCCTGTCCGCTGGACGGAGTAACGGTGATATTGATGTAGGTTTCCGCCCCGTTGGCCAAAACCACCTGATGCCCTGCTGTCGCCGTATCTGCATCCGCCGGCAAAACGGACACTGACGCAGTAGACTGAGCCGCCGTGGCCACCACCGTCGTTTGGGCGCCCGATTGAATAATGCTGGCCGTGTATTGAACGGTACCGCTATCAAAAGCGGGACTCAAACTCAACCCGCTCAAACTCAAAGAACTCAAAGCCCCCGCATCTGACAAGCGATAGGCGTATATCTTGTCGTCCTGCGAATCCCCCACCCACATGGTCCTCCCATCCGACCAAAGGGCCCGAGGTTGATTGTTTCCCGCCGCGCTCAATGTGTCAAAATCCTTGCTCGCATCCCGAGTCCGCGCCGACAGATTGAGCGCGTATATCTTGTTGTTTGCGTTGTTGTCCGAGCCCGCATAATCCGCCGCCCACAGCGTCGTCCCATCCGACCAGATGCCTTGAATGTAGCGATTCCCAATGAGGCTGTTGGTGTCGATCTCTTTGGCAGTGTCCCGGCTCTTGTCGCTCATCTTGTAAGCGTAAATCCTGTCCGCCGTGTCGGCCACCCACATGGTTGCGCCATCCGACCAGATTCCCGTTGGATTGGTGTTGCCAGCGGCCTTCAAGGTGTCAAAGTCTTTGGCGGAATCGCGGCTTTTGTCGCTCATCTTGTAAGCGTAAATCTTGTCGTCAATCCATTCGGCCACCCACATGGTTGTGCCGTCCGACCAGATGCCCATTGGATTGGTGTTGCCGGCGGCTTTCAAGGTGTCAAAGTCTTTGGCGGGATCGCGGCTTTTCGTGGCTAAGTCATAAGCGTAGAGTTTGGGGTTCGACCATCCATTATTTACTACCCACAGGGTTTGTCCGTCAGACCAAAGGCCTTGCGGCCAAGGAATCCCATCGGCATTCAGATTGTCAAAGTCCTGCGCCGGATTGCGGGCGGCGAAGGTTGTTTGAGCGGTTGCGGTTGGGATGGAAAGGATTAAAAGGGCGAGCGGAATTCCGAGAGTCCTTCCCCGGAGCGCGGCGCAGGAGGCGCGAAGGGGATGCAAAAGGGAAAAGAGAACGTCGTTTTTCTCCCGAGCGATTTTGCGCGGTCGGTTTTTGGTCGGCTTGTTCGTCTCACAAATTAAATATGTCTTCATGATTGTCTTAGATTCTCAGCGCCAAAAAGAAAGATAGAATGGATTGGAATCAAGGCTAAGTCAATTTTTATTTTTTTCGTTGGTTTGGGCGTGGATTTGCGGGTTGCCGTGGTTTAATGGGCGGAGTTGGTTTGGGTCAGATTGTGTTTTTTGGGCTTGCGGAACGGGGTGTTTTTTGTTTTGCTTTGCAAAAGCGATATGTTTGGGAAAATTCGTCTGGCTGGAGTTTTGATGAGAAGAAAGCGATGAGGGATTCTCGATATGAGAAGTTGGCCGATTTGTTGGTGGACTATTCTGTTGCCTTGAAGAAAGGCGATTTTGTTTTGATTGACGCTAGCGACGTGCCGGAGGCTTTTACAATTGCTTTGATTCGCGCCGCGCGGAGGCTGGGGGCGATTTCAGTGGTGGAAACTCGCAACCCGCGCATTGGTCGGGAGTGTTTGCGTTGGATGACCGAGGCGGAGGCGAAGGTTCTTCGGGATATTGAGCTGCATCGTTTGAAGAAGGTTCAGGCATATATTGCGGTGCGCGGGGCGTGGAATGCGAATGAGAATGCGGACGTGCCGAGCGAGCGGTTGGCGGAATATTCGCGGACTCTTCGGCCGGCGCAAAACTATCGGGTGAACAAGACTCGCTGGTGCGTTCTGCGTTGGCCGACGCCGAGTATGGCGCAGGCGGCGGGGATGAGCACGGAGGCGTTTGAGGATTTTTTCTTCGAGGTTTGCACTTTGGATTATCGGAAGATGGGCAAGGCGATGGCGCCGTTGGTGAAGCGAATGGAAAGGGCGGATCGGGTGCGTTTGAAGGCGCCGGGGACGGATTTGACGTTCAGCATTCGAGGCATGGGCGCTCAGTCGTGTCCGGGAGACCGCAATATTCCTGATGGGGAGGTGTTTTCCTGTCCGGTGAAGCGTTCGGTAAACGGCGTCATTCAGTTCAACGCGCCTACTTTGTATTCCGGCACGCGGTTTGAGAATGTGCGGTTGGAGTTTCGGAAGGGGAAGATTGTGGATGCGGCGGCGGCGAATCATACGCGGCGGTTGAATGAGATTTTGGATACGGATGCGGGCGCCCGCTATGTGGGCGAATTTTCTTTGGGATTGAATCCAAAAATTCAAAATCCGATGGGGGATATTCTTTTTGACGAGAAGATTGCCGGTTCCCTGCACTTCACGCCGGGACAAGCTTACAAAGAGTGCGACAACGGAAACCGATCGGCGGTGCATTGGGACATGGTGCTAATTCAGCGGCCAGAATGGGGCGGCGGCGAGGTATGGTTTGATAAGACTTTGATTCGAAGGGACGGCCTCTTTCAACCGAAAGACCTGCAAGGGCTGAACCCCGAAAACCTTGCCGGCAAGAGGGAATGAGGAAGCAACGAGGATCTCTTCTGGCAAGGGCTGGTGTTGAAAACGGCAAAAATGCGGAATTGTTGCGTTTTTTGCTTGGCAGATTCACTCAGAAGGTGGATTTTGGACTCGGAAGAAGGTGACGGCGAAGTTGGGCATTTTGGGTTCCGGGTCGGGATCCAATATGGCGGCGATTGACGATTGTTGCCGTATGGGAAGGCTGGACGCCGAAGTTGTTTTGGTGTTGAGCGACGTGGAAGAGACGGGTATTTTGGTTCGCGCCAAAGAGCGCTCTTTGCCCCATGCCTATATTGATCCCGGAGGATATCGGGCTAAACTGGACGACCGGGCGGAGAAAAAGTTTATTGATCGATTGAAAACAGCGCAGGTGGATTGGGTGGTTTTGGCCGGCTTTATGCGGATTATTAAGAGCGACTTTCTCAAAGCCTTCCCCGAACGCATTGTGAACGTTCATCCCTCTTTGTTGCCCTCTTTTCCCGGCTTGGACGCTACAGCACAAGCTTTGGACTACGGCGCCAAGATGACGGGAACGACCGTTCACTTGGTGGACCAAGGCATCGACACCGGAGCTATTGTCGCCCAAGAAGCCGTCTGGATTGAAGAAAACGACACCCCGGAAACGCTTCACGAAAGAATCAAAACCGTCGAGCATTGGCTCTATCCTCAAGCATTGGCGGACTTGATCGCCGGACGAATCCAAATCTGCGGGCGCAAAACCTTCCGGCAAGGGAGCCGCTTGGAAACCGAATTGCATCGGACTCGGCCATGACGACGCAAAAAGACGCTCCGATATTGAGATTGGGACTTCCCAAAGGCAGCTTGCAAGAAGCCGCGCTTGAGAAGTTGAGCAAGGCGGGATACCACGTTCGGTTAGATGAAAGGTCTTATCTACCGATCGTGGATGATGAGGAGTTGAGCATTCGGCTAATTCGCGCCCAAGAAATTAGTCGCTACGTCGAGCGCGGCTATTTGGACTGCGGCATCACTGGGAAAGACTGGATTGAAGAAAACGGCTCCAAAGTTCACGAAATTGACGAATTACTTTTCAGCAAGGCCACCCGGCAGGCAACGCGATGGGTGCTTGCCGTTCCCCAAAACTCCCCCGTCCAATCCGTCAAAGACTTGGAAGGCAAGCGGATTGCCACCGAAGCGGTCCTCTTGACGAAAAAATATCTTCGGCGACATCAAGTTCGGGCGGAGGTGGAGTTCTCCTGGGGAGCCACCGAAGTCAAAGCGCACGAGTGGGTCGATGCCATTGTAGAGATCACTGAAACCGGTTCGTCTCTGCAGGCCAATCACCTGCGCATTGTGGACACGCTTATGAGTTCCACGCCTCGGCTGATCGCCAACCACAAGGCTTGGAGCGATGCCTGGAAGCGGTGCAAGATGGAAACCCTCTCCATGCTTTTGCGCGGCGCCATAAACGCTGAAACCAAAGCGGGCTTGAAACTCAACTTGCCGGAAAAGAATTTGCCAAAATTGTTGCAAAGTTTGCCCGCATTGCGTAATCCAACGGTTTCTCCTCTCAGCCAATCGGGCTGGGTGGCGGTAGAAACGGTCATTGACGAGCCGGTGGCACGCGAAATTATTCCGCAGCTAAAACAACTTGGCGCTGAAGGAATCATTGAATATCCGTTGAACAAAGTAGTATATTAGCCAGCGACCTAAAGACAAACTTTATGGGATCCTTAAAGAAACGCCGAAAAACTAAGATCAACAAGCATAAACGCCGAAAGAAACTCCGCGCAAACCGCCATAAGAAGCGCACGTGGCAGAAATAGCGGCGATGCTCCGAAAGCAAACCAGATCCCCGGATCGGCCGCATCCACCGCTCGATTCTCTCTTTCCCGTTGCCTAGCCATGAAACGCCAAAGAATGCTCTCCACGTTGACCGTTGCCGCGTTGCTCCTCCTCGGCGCCAAACGGCAAGTTGCCCTTGCTCAATCCCCGACGCCGGAGGAAGAACCTCGTCCTTCGCGCCACCATTCGGCAGACGCCAGCCAGAGACGCATCCAATCCAACGCTCGTTACGCTGCGGGAATCCTCTTCCACGCCAAAGGCAACCTCCACGCAGCCGTCAAAGAACTTCTCTCGGCCGTGGACGCAGACCCGGAAAATACGGCGCTCAAACTCCAAGTTGCCCAAAAACTCCTCGAATGGAAAATGCCCTTGCCCGCTCTAAAATCGCTTGAGACGTCGGCTTGGCCAAAGACCCCGCCCGCGGAGTTTTTCTTGCGGAAAGCGGAAGCTCTGCGCGCATTGGGCGAAGAATCCAAAGCCCGCGCCGCCTTTGCCCAAGCCCTTGAAACTTCACCCGGGAACATGCAAGCCAGAAGGGAACTCGTTGCCGCCTATCTGAAAGAAAAGAACTTCGAGGCGGCGCTCAATCTGATTCGCGAGGGAACCGCCCTTCCCCAGCTCGACAAACAACAATCCACCGGCTTAGTGCGGCTGTACCTGCAATGCATCGTGACCTCTTCGCCCGATCTTTTGATCGCCGTCAGCGCCGAGTTAAACAGACTGCTGGAACGAACTCAAAAATTCGAATTGGAATCTCCCGAAGACAAAATTCTCCTGGCCGACGGTTTCGCCTTTGTTGGACAGCTGGAAAACGCTCGGCAAATGCTGCGCGAAGTTCTTGAAAGCGACCCCGAACTCGGAATCGCACGCGATAAACTGGTCGGACTCTACCTGCGCGAAGGCAAAACCCAACTGGCCGCCGAACAACTGAAAACCCTTTTGTCCCTCAATCCTCGAAACGCCTCCGCACATTATCTGCTTGGATCAATCGCGGCGGACAATCAAGCCTTTGACAAAGCCATCTCCCACTACGAAAAAGCCATTCAGATTCGTCCCGAATTTGAACCGCCTTATTACGAAATGTCCGGCATTCACCTCACCCGCCGCCAACCCCGTCAAGCTCTGGATATCCTTCGTCGCGCCCGCATCCGCTTTTCAAAAAGCTTCCAAGGAGAACTCTACTCAGGCATCGCCCTTGCAAGCCTGGGACGATCCAAAGAAGCGCTGAGCCGCTTAATTGAAGCAGAGAACATTGCGACCAAGCAGACGCCCCAAAGGTTGACGCCGTCCTTCTACTTCCGGCTTGGAGCGCTGTACGAACGCAATGGCGACTACACAAAGGCGGAAGAAAAATTTCTCAAGAGCTTAGAAAAAAAACCAGACGATCCCGAAACATTAAACTACTTAGGCTATATGTGGGCCGAACAGGGAAAAAAACTGGAACAAGCAATCCTTTGGATCGAACGTGCTTTAGAACTAGCGCCGGAAAACGCCGCTATTCAAGATAGTATGGGCTGGGTATTATATCAATTGGGACAATACAAAGAGGCGCTTTCTTACCTCTTGAACGCCGAAGCGAGCGTTGAAGAACCGGACCCCGTAATTTTAGATCACTTAGGAGACGTCTACCATGCGCTCGGCAATATGGAGGCAGCCGCCAAGGCTTGGAAACACTCTCTTCAATTAGAGTTCAACGATAAAATACTTCGAAAACTTCGGGCCATTGAAAAAATCCCCCCTTCTTCCTCCTGACACCGCTCCAGCCATGCCCTATCACTTCAAAAAACATTATTCCGTTCGGGAAGCCAAAGAACTTTTGCCTCAAGTGGAAGAATGGTTGGAAATCTTGGTGCAACTCCGCGATCAATTGAGAAAGCTGGATCAACTGATTAAAGACCAACTCAAAACCGGCGCGGACTTAGGAGGGCAAAGGGTCAACGAACAAGCCAAGAGCATCGCGAAGTTTCAACAAGCCCTCAGCGAATTCCGTTCCCGAGAAATTCAGATTAAAGATTTGGATCGCGGACTGATTGATTTTCCGCACTTGCGGGACGGAAAAGAAGCCTTCCTTTGCTGGGAAAAAGGCGAAGAAGACATCGGCTACTGGCATGAACTGGACACGGGTTTTAGCGGCCGCAAGCCTTTGTAATCCGATGAGGGCGCGTTTGGAATCTACTGGTAGGTTTTGGCCAACCTTTGGATTCGGGCCGCCAATGGCGACGATTTTCCGTTCCGCTTTTGGACGTTCGCAAACACCCGCCGCGCTTCCGCCGGATCACTCCGCCCGACCATGACTACATAATCCAACTCAATCTCCGACAACCTCGGCTCTTGAACATATCGGCGGTATTGCCGGAGCCACTTCTTGAACTCGGAAGCGCCCTTGGTTTTCGCCGCCGCCAATAACGGCTCCAAAGCCGGCGGCATTCCGGGAGACTTCACCGGCGGAGATGTTTGCTCCCAACGATTATTCCGTTGCTCTATTTGCCGGTTCACCTCCCGGTAGTAAGCTGCGAATCGCCAACCCGCAAATCCGAGAAGCAATAAGAGGACGACGCCGATAACTTTGCTCATGTTTCGCGCTGGCGGATGACCCGACCTCCCAGTTGCTCTAGTTTCTGATCAATTTTTTCATACCCGCGGTCCAGGTGATAAATTCGTTTGACCAAAGTTTGTCCGTCGGCAACGAGTCCGGCAATAACTAACGCTGCCGAAGCTCGAAGATCGCTCGCCATTACCGGCGCTCCGCTCAAAGGGCGACCTCCTCCCTTCACAATTGCCGTTGCCCCGCCTTCGATGGCAATGTCCGCGCCCAACCGGGCAAGTTCGCTGACGTGCATAAAACGGGATTCAAAAATTCTCTCCGTAATTACACTAATCCCGTCGGCTTGAGTCATCAAGGCCATCATCTGCGCCTGCACGTCCGTAGGAAAGCCGGCAAAGGGTTGTGTTGTCACGTCTACGGTGCCTAATTTCCCGCTACCTCGAATATGAAGCGCATTCTGCTCCCGAGAGAAAGCAACGCCGGCTTCCCGCAGCTTGTCGAGCACCGCTCCCAAGTGATCACAGCGCAATCGGTGGATTTTAACGTCCCCGCCGGTCGCCGCCGCTGCAATAGCAAAGGTGGCTGCTTCGATGCGATCAGGGATTACTTCATAATCGGCACCGTGCAGACTTTTTACCCCTTGAATGGCGATTGTCGGACTTCCCGCCCCACAGATGTTCGCCCCCATTGCGCATAAAAAATCAGCCAAATCGACAATCTCCGGCTCGCAGGCAGCGCTTTCAATGACTGTTTTGCCCTCCGCCAACACCCCGGCCATCATCGCGTTGGCCGTGCCCAACACGGTCGGGCCGACGCGGCCGCCGAGAAAAACCTGATCCCCTACCAGCCGATCGGCACAGACTTGAACATAGCCGGACTTGATCCGCACCTCAGCCCCCAATGCTTCCATTCCCTTCAGATGCAAGTCAATCGGCCGGGAACCAATCACACATCCGCCCGGAAGCGAAACCTCCGCCCGTCCCAGCCGCGCCAAAAGAGGGCCGAGAATGCAGACCGATCCCCGCATCTTTCGTATCAGATCATAATCCCCTCTTCCCCGAATTCTGGCAGACTGCGCGACAATCGCGTCCTCATCGAAACGAACGCTCGCCCCTAAAGACTGCAAAATCCTCCCCATGAAACGAACGTCGCTCAGACGAGGCACCCGCCGAATCGTGCATGGTTCCTCCGTTAAAAGAGTCGCCGCCATAATCGGAAGAACAGCGTTTTTCGCCCCGCTCACCTCCACTTCTCCCCGCAAAGCACACCCGCCTTCGATCAGCAAATTCTCCATGCATTCATCCTTTTCTGCGTCTCATTCTGCCCTGCCTTGCCAATAATTTAAAGCTCCCTCCAACAGAAAACGCTAAAAATCCAACAATCCCCTACTCAACCCGCGTTGCACTCCAGAATGCGTTCCACTCCGGCATAATCTAGATGCCGCTGAATATATTTCCATCCTTTCGCCTCGAATATGCCTTGAACTCTCTCTTGTTGGCCATCACCAAACTCAACCATCGCTCCCCCCTCGGCGGTAAGACGCCGCCGTCCATCGGACGCAATCACCTTGTAAAAATCCAATCCCTCACCGCCGCCGTCCAACGCCAAACGAGGATCATAATCGCGAACTTCCGGCGGCAAGAAGGCAATTTCCGAGCGCGGGATGTACGGCGGATTGGAGACAATCAGATCAAACTTCATGGACGGTAACAACTGCGAAAACCAATTCGACCGAACCAAATGAATTCGATCCGTCAAACCGTGCCGATCGACATTTCGTCCGGCCAGAGCCAACGCTTCCGGCGATAAATCCGCCGCCCAACAAATCGCGCTCTCAATGGCGCAAGCAATCGCAACCGAAAGACATCCCGTTCCCGTCCCCAAATCCAGCACTTTCAAAACGCCGCTTCCTCTTCGCCGCTCCAAACGCCGAATCGCTTGCTCCGCCAAAGCCTCCGTTTCCGGACGGGGGATGAACGCCGCCCCGCCGGACTCAATCTCCAATCCCAAAAAAGAAACCCAGCCGATCAAATGTTGGAGCGGCTCTCGCCGACAACGACGAATCACAAAATCACCTAGACAACGCGCTTCCTCTCCGGTCAACTGGTGAGCCGAAAACAAAGGAAGCTCCAACCTTGGAATTCCCGTCACATGCTCCGCCAACCATTCCACATCCCAGCGAGCGTTTGGCACGCCCGCTTCTAGCAAGTCTTTTTCCGCCTTCTCCAAAAAAACCGCCAAGCTCGCCATCTATTCCTCCTTGATTTCTCTCCTTCCGCTTCGTTGGCCAAAGTGGCGCCGTTGGATCAGAGGTCGGCGGGCGCATTGTTCTCGGCGATCTTCATAGAATCGGCATATCAATAGAAAAACAGACAAAAAACCCCAAACGTCGCCAAAACTAGGAATGGAAAAAGCCCGGGACCTTGTGGAATGGTTTTCCCGCCCGCCGTCTCTTGTTTCCTTTTATCGATGACCGATCTCGCAACAAGCATTCCTTTCGGCAAGCCTTCCGACCTTTCTTAAAGGAGCGGTTTGGCCTGAATTGACTCCCCTCGCAACAAGCATTCCGTTTAGCAAACATGTCGCCGCGACTGGCTCGCTCTTACCGTTTAGGTCGCTATCCACCTCGCAACAAGCATTCCGTTTAGCAAACATGTCGCCACACAATCCAAAGTTCGGGCAGTTAGCGTTGGGCTTTCTCGCAACAAGCATTCCGTTTAGCAAACATGTCGCCAGATTTCTTTCCGCCAATTTCCAGCCTTTGAAAAAGACCTCGCAACAAGCATTCCGTTTAGCAAACATGTCGCCTCAAATCAAAATCCAAATGATCCAAATCAGCACCGCCCTCGCAACAAGCATTCCGTTTAGCAAACATGTCGCCCCGCGGTCGGCAGGGCATACTTGAGCCCCTTGGTAGGCTCGCAACAAGCATTCCGTTTAGCAAACATGTCGCCGTATTTGCCGCGCGTCCGGTATCGTCTTCAAGTTCTTCTCGCAACAAGCATTCCGTTTAGCAAACATGTCGCCGGTTCATTGGGGATGGGTATACATTAAAGTTTGGGTTCTCGCAACAAGCATTCCGTTTAGCAAACATGTCGCCTTAACATCGTCAATGTTGGATTCCAGTCTCAATAGACTCGCAACAAGCATTCCGTTTAGCAAACATGTCGCCGCCACCAATCACCACATCGCTCTGCAACATGATCCAGCTCGCAACAAGCATTCCGTTTAGCAAACATGTCGCCTTTCAATTTCCCTCTTGCTGTTCATCTTTTCCTTTCTCTCGCAACAAGCATTCCGTTTAGCAAACATGTCGCCATCTGGTCGCCGCTTGCCAATCCTGATAAGTCTAATGTCTCGCAACAAGCATTCCGTTTAGCAAACATGTCGCCCTGCTGAATCGGTTGCGTGGTTGCAACCGACGAATCTGCTCGCAACAAGCATTCCGTTTAGCAAACATGTCGCCCCCGCCGTGCGACATGAACAACAAATGCCGTTTTGGCCTCGCAACAAGCATTCCGTTTAGCAAACATGTCGCCCACTGCTATTAAGTTTTATTTCTTCAGTGCTTAATTCTCGCAACAAGCATTCCGTTTAGCAAACATGTCGCCGACCAAGTTCCTTTCCACTCCCCAGCCCGCGATATAGCTCGCAACAAGCATTCCGTTTAGCAAACATGTCGCCGAAACTCTCCATTGAAGTCTCTCCGCTATCTCCGCTTGCTCGCAACAAGCATTCCGTTTAGCAAACATGTCGCCAGGAAACCGCCTTTGTGGATATTTGGCAATGGGGACAACTCGCAACAAGCATTCCGTTTAGCAAACATGTCGCCACGGCAACATGGCTAACTCAGGCATTACGCTGACCTCCCTCGCAACAAGCATTCCGTTTAGCAAACATGTCGCCAGGCGAGGAAAAGTGCAAAAAAGTGAAAATAAATCGACTCGCAACAAGCATTCCGTTTAGCAAACATGTCGCCCTGAACAGAATGGTCGTTGCTCTATTTGCGGTGTTTACTCGCAACAAGCATTCCGTTTAGCAAACATGTCGCCGACGAAGTGGACTCTCTGGACTCTCCCCGCTAATTCACTCGCAACAAGCATTCCGTTTAGCAAACATGTCGCCTCGAATTTGAAGGAAAGTGGACGGTCGAGCGAGAGCATGCTCGCAACAAGCATTCCGTTTAGCAAACATGTCGCCTCCAAAAGTCCGCATCGGAAAATTTGGGAAAATGAAGCCTCGCAACAAGCATTCCGTTTAGCAAACATGTCGCCGTTATATCCGCGGGAAGACTCCTCGGTTCGGCGGCCGCTCGCAACAAGCATTCCGTTTAGCAAACATGTCGCCGCGAATCGTCAATGCCCGCTTGCCTTTTATTCACTTTCTCGCAACAAGCATTCCGTTTAGCAAACATGTCGCCCGATGAATCTCTTCTCCGTTAGAATTTCCCTTCTCATCTCGCAACAAGCATTCCGTTTAGCAAACATGTCGCCTCGTGACAAAAGGTTTCTTCTTTGGGCGTGGAAAGATTACTCGCAACAAGCATTCCGTTTAGCAAACATGTCGCCTCCGCTCGGTTATCCGAGTCTCTGATGTCGAAACAGCTCGCAACAAGCATTCCGTTTAGCAAACATGTCGCCTTACGTCGCCGGGCAACGCCGAGTGTGTCCTGTTTTTTCTCGCAACAAGCATTCCGTTTAGCAAACATGTCGCCACGGCTTGCCCTTCCACACCCAGCGCACGACCCCATTGCTCGCAACAAGCATTCCGTTTAGCAAACATGTCGCCAACTGCTCTCCGTAGCCGATGTAGATGAAGCCACCCACTCGCAACAAGCATTCCGTTTAGCAAACATGTCGCCCTCGAGCAGCTCTTTTAGTTGCCGCTCGAACAAGTCCACCTCGCAACAAGCATTCCGTTTAGCAAACATGTCGCCCCTTGCCTCTGATTGCGTTGATTAAATGGCCTAATCCCTCGCAACAAGCATTCCGTTTAGCAAACATGTCGCCTATGGTAAGCGGTGTCGTGCAAATGGTTTCATTTCACTCGCAACAAGCATTCCGTTTAGCAAACATGTCGCCTCAGGTTAGGGAATAAGGGAACCTTCTATGTCCTTGTCTCGCAACAAGCATTCCGTTTAGCAAACATGTCGCCCACCCCAAGTGGAGGAGCAGACAACTCACTGGCTTATTCCTCGCAACAAGCATTCCGTTTAGCAAACATGTCGCCGTGTTCTGAATCGCTTGATTGGCAGGGGGCTAGTTAGCTCGCAACAAGCATTCCGTTTAGCAAACATGTCGCCCGTAAAGGATAACGGCTGCCTGCCAACTATCCTAATCCTCGCAACAAGCATTCCGTTTAGCAAACATGTCGCCTTGAAAAGCGCGGCGCATAACTGGACAGAGGTATCCCTCGCAACAAGCATTCCGTTTAGCAAACATGTCGCCTCAAACACCGATGAACCACTGACTGACTTTCCGCCTTATGCTCGCAACAAGCATTCCGTTTAGCAAACATGTCGCCGCTATCACTTCCTCCGCAGAGAATTGATCGACCTGATCTCGCAACAAGCATTCCGTTTAGCAAACATGTCGCCGGATTTGGTGTTGCGCGCTTGCCTTTGGAGGACAATCCTCGCAACAAGCATTCCGTTTAGCAAACATGTCGCCGCCGGCTCCGGCGCCAGCCCAACCACGACTAACCGAGCTCGCAACAAGCATTCCGTTTAGCAAACATGTCGCCGCGAAAAAAAAAGCTCCGCCGAATAATGAGAAAGACCCCTCGCAACAAGCATTCCGTTTAGCAAACATGTCGCCGTCCTGGCGGTTCGGTTTCAGGTTGCCCAGAGACGGCGCTCGCAACAAGCATTCCGTTTAGCAAACATGTCATTCGGATTTATCGTTGTTCGGCGGCAACCGATGCGGCGCTCGCAACAAGCATTCCGTTTAGCAAACATGTCATAATCGGATATAGTCGAGCGCAAATAAGGGGGAGCCTCGCAACAAGCATTCCGTTTAGCAAACATGTCCTCGATTTTCGGGGGGGGGGGGGGGTGGCGGAGTGAAAAAAAAAGCCTCGCAACAAGCATTCCGTTTAGCAAACATGTCTGACGATGGCTTGGTAGAGTAAACATAGAGAATCAGCCTCGCAACAAGCATTCCGTTTAGCAAACATGTCACGATTGAAGAATTCGAGAAAGAAATAGAAAGTATCCTCGCAACAAGCATTCCGTTTAGCAAACATGTCGCCGCAAAAAACGCAAAAGAAGGAGGCTTCTGAATGCATCCTCGCAACAAGCATTCCGTTTAGCAAACATGTCCGCCGCCGCAAAACCCGATTCAACCCGCAAAAAGAAATCCTCGCAACAAGCATTCCGTTTAGCAAACATGTCTCCCGATCAGCTAATGACTTCATCGCCTCGACGTCCATCCTCGCAACAAGCATTCCGTTTAGCAAACATGTCGGCTCTCGCGCAAGTGCTTGCGTTGCTATCCGTTTGCATTGCATGATTCGAGAGCTTTGTCGGCTGGCGCAAATAATCCAAGTTGTCCTTGCGGATGTTCTTGTTTTATGCGCACCGGCGCAGACAATTGCCGTTCGAGAGCCTCCCGTGATTCTGTCATCACCTGACCTCTCGCCTTGCCAGAGTTAGAATACTTGTCTTTGCAGTCTTGCTTCACGGCTTGATTGCCGTTCGGCTGCATTGACGCACCAGGGCTGGCACTCCCTTGGTTATTCCCCAATCCACTGGAATTAGTGGATACCTTCTCGCGTCCTACAACGGACTGATGACCCGCCGCTCCATTTGATGCGGTTGGAGTTCCGCTTTTCTCGGCGGTTGCCCGCCGAGAAATTGTCTTGACCCGCTTTGTCTTCCTTTTATCTTCCGCCAGCACTTTCTTCAAGTCTTCGGGGCGCAGGTTTAATGCGGCATTGGCATCTCTGTCCATTTGATTGCCGCATTTTGGATTGTCGCATTTGAAGATGCGGATGCTGGTGTCTAGTTTCTTTGTTTTCTTATGACCGCAGGCAGAGCATTTCTGCGTGCTTGCATACCAGCGGGGAGCAAAGACTATATCCGCGCCTTCTTGCTTGCCTTTGTATTCGATAAACTGGACAAGTTTGTGGAGCGCCGCATTTTTTAGCGTGCGGTTCTTCTTCCTTTGGATGCGCTTGGGCAGGCTGTTGTCTGCTTTCATCCCTCTCAATGTTTCCACTCCAATTGCTTTGGCGGGAGCGGTGCCTTTGGATTCATCACCGCTAATTAATCGCCGGCTGACAAGGTGATGGTTGGCTTCGCGGATGTTGGCGACTCGTTTGTGCGCTCGTTGGAGGCGCATCAGCTTGCGGCGATGGCGATTGCTTCCTTCCTGCGATCTGCTGACGTTCTGTTGGCATCGGCGCAAATGTCTTCGGGCGGTGATTAAGGATTCTGGATTTTCGAATCTTCGGTTGTCGGTGGTTACAACTAGGTTGCCAAGTCCTGCGCCGAGATCAATGCCAATCTCCTTTCCTTCCGTTCGCAATGCCGGGTAGGTTTCCTTTTCCGCAATCATCGAGATGCTGACGTACCATTTGCCGCAGTCTAGCGAGATAGTGACTTGCTTAGGAATCCAGCCAGCAGGAACTGGACGAGCCATGCGTATCCAGTCCTTCATTTGGCGCCTTCCTTTCTCCCCAAGTTCATGGACTCTACTGACACCGATTTTTTTCCCAACGATTTCGAATTGGTCGGTGGTATAGGATTTTTTCCATTTTTGCTCTCTGGGCGTTGGCGCTCCGAACTTATCTCCTTTGCCGTCGGGTTTGCCTTCCATTTCGATGCTTTTTTCGAGGAATTTGACGGCGAGTGTTACCGCTCGGCTGTCCAGTTCCTTCCAGTGCGGGAATTGCTCTTTGCCCTGCTTGAAGACTTTGTAGAATTTATGATTTTCGGGTTGAATTTTGAAGTATTGTTTCGTCTTTTTTTTGTTCCATTTGCGGTTTCCGATTTTGAAGCCGCATTCTCTCGTCCATTGGTGGTGAGCGAGCATTGCGTTGTAGACTTCGGCGGTCAGATCGATTTGGCGGAGCAGTTGGCTGGCTATGCGATTGTTGGGATAGCATCGCCCCTTGACCGCCTTGCGCATTAACTCTCTTGCTTGTTCTCTGTCGTCATTTGATTGGCTCTCATTGCGTTCCCATTTGCGTGAGTTGCTCGGTGATGAATTCGGCCATGTTGCCGTCGAATTCGTCCACTCCATCTAGAACGGAGCGGCATGATAGAAAACACGGCCGGGATGTTAACGGCCTCTGAGATTTCGGCCTGCGGCATGCCAACGGAGACTCAATTCCAATCTTTCTTTCTTCGCGGAAAAATACTCGTCAAGCATCCCCGTATCGTGAATACTCATCCGCCGGATGAACATCATTATCGTGGGGGCGGGAGAGGTGGGAAAACACTTGGCGCAAAGTCTTTCCACTCAACTGCACGACATTACTCTGATTGATCGCAGCGAAGAGTCCACCGCCTGGCTCCGCGAAAAACTGGACGCCACCGTGGTCTGCGAAAACGGAACTTCCGCCACGGTTCTGGCCGAACACAATGTCGCCGATTGCGAACTGTTTCTGGCAATCACTCGGCAGGATGACACCAATTTGATGGCGGCCTCCATTGCCAAGAAGATGGGCGCCAAGAAAACAATCGCCCGCGTCCATGCCAGCGTGGAGCGAGATCGATTGCTCCTGAACTACCAAGAACACTTCGGCATTGATCATCTCTTCAGCACTGAACGTCTATCAGCGGTTGAACTCGCTAAATTTATTCGCAACCCAGAAGGCGTCGTGGCCAAAGAAATTGCCCGCGGACGCATCGAGTTGCGGCAGTTAGAAGTTTCGCCCGAAAGCGACCTGCTTCAAAAGCCCTTGTCCAGCCTGGACCTCCCGCAAGGCATTCGCATCGCCACCATCTGCCGCAATAAAGAAACCATCATCCCAGAAGGAGGAGATCACCTCCAAGCCGGCGATCTAGTAACTCTCTCCAGCGCCCCCGCCCATACTCAGACCTTCCTTGCCAGAGTGGACCCCAAAATCAAACAAAGAGTCGAAAGAAATCTCTTCATCTTTGGCGGTGGAGAATACGCGTTGGTGCTGGCGGAGATGCTGGCGGACGAGACTCCCAGACTCAAAATGCGCATCATGGAAAAATCGAAAACAGAGTGCGACCGCTTGTCTCGTCTTTTGTCGGACGTCGACATCATTCACGGCGACGCCGCCTCCCGCCAACAACTTCGAGAAGAACAAGTGGGAAACGCAGACTTCTTTATTGCGGTGAGCCCGGACGACGAAGACAACGTTATGACTTGCCTGCAGGCCAAGAGCTTGGGCGCCAAAGCCTGCTTGACGCTAATCCACCGGCCCGACCTTGCCAAAGCCATTGAACAAAGCCGCATGCAATTGGGCATTCGAGCCGTCGTCAGCCCCCGTTTGGCGGCCAGTCAAGACCTTCTTCGCTTTGTCGAAACGGAGAAATTTCACGAGATCGCCGATCTCCAAGCCAACATCCAAGCCCTCCAACTGGTGCTCAAAGAAAACTCCGAATCAGTCGGCAAACGAATCTCGGAAATCCAATGGCCCAAAGGAGGCTCGCTTGTCGGCTTGGTGCGCGGACAAACCTCCATCGTCCCCTCCGGCAAAGACAAACTGCGGGCGGGAGACGTCGTTTACTTCGTGGTCACGCCTGAAGCCCAGAAATCATTCGTCAAGACCCTTGCCAAATAACTCGCCTTCGCGCCGTTACACAAACTTTCCGGGATTAAGAATTTGCCGAGGATCCAACGCCCGTTTAATCTGCCGATGCATTTTCCGAACGTTCTCCGTCGTCGCCAAATTCCACCAAGGAAGCCTCGCCAAGCCGATGCCATGCTCCCCCGTAATCGCGCCATTCCAATCCAGCACCTGCCGAAAAAGCGCATCCACCGCCATCCGGCTTTGAGCCTCTTGCCTATGATCGGCGCGATCCACCATCACGTTCACATGGATATTGCCGTCCCCGGCATGCCCAAAACAAGCCACAGAAATCCCATGCCTTTTCTGAAGACGAGCGGCAAAGGCAAACAAATCTTCCAGCCGTCCCCGAGGCACCACTACGTCTTGATTCAATTTAGTCAACCCGGTATCCCGCAACCCCAAAGAAAACTCGCGTCGAACCCGCCAAACCTCCTCGCATCCAGCCTCGCCGTACCCTCGCCGCATAAAAACTGGTTCCAGCAATTTGAAAATTCGCCCCAAAGCCATCACCTCCGAACGCACCGACCGCTCCCGTCCATCCAACTCCACAATGACATGAGCCTGACAACCCGCAAACAACCGACTACCCGTCCGCCGCTCACTCGCCGCCAAAGTAAACTCATCAGCCACCTCAAGAGCCGCCGGCAAAAAACCTTCGGAAAAAACCCGCCGCACAGCCCCAGCCGCCGCCTTCATCGAACAAAAACCCGCCGAAAGACAAGCCCGAAACGGCGGCTTCGGCAACAACTTCAACACCACCTCCGTAACAACCCCCAACAACCCCTCGCTCCCCACAAACAAACGGTGAAGATCCAATCCAGTCTTATTCTTATGACACCTGCCCCCCAGTCGGACAACCGTTCCACTCGCCAAAACCACCTCCAAACCCAACACATAATCTCGAGTCACCCCATACTTAAGACAACGCGGTCCACCAGCATTCGTCGCAATGTTCCCGCCTAAACTACAATCCTCCCGACTGGCCGGATCCGGCGGATAATAAAGCCCCTTCCTCTCCGCTTCGGATTGAAAGTCTGCCGTGATCACCCCCGGTTCCACCACGCCGACAAAATCCGCCGCATCGATCTCCTTGATCCGATTCATCCGCTCCGTCGAAAGAACAATCCCTCCCCGAACCGGTACGCAACCGCCCACATAACCATAGCCGGCACCCCGCGCTGTTACCGGAATGCCGCGCCGATACGCATAAGAAAGAACCTGAGAAACCGCTTCTACACTCCGCGGCAACACCACCGCCTCCGGCAAAGCCGAAGCAAACCATTGATCCCCGCCATACGCCCGGCGCCCGCTCTCCGAAACAATCAACTCCCCCGAACGAAGAAACTTCGCCAAAGCAGACCGCCCCCAATTCCTACGACGCCTCATCAGACAATTCAGACTTCCCAGAATCTGACCCCTTTGCCTCCTCTAACAACCGGTGAGCAGGCAAACGAGTAGGCACGCTCACCGTCGACAACTTTTCAGGTATGACTTCAAGTTTACCTTTATTTTTACGTTTAGGTGCCATTACACCTAGAGTAGGAAATCGCCTCGCTTGCGGTATTACACTATTTTCAAACGATCCTACAAATCCGTTGTAATGTTCCCTCATATTATCCACCGCAGTTCCAAGTTTCATTAAATGTTCCACGAAAGGTAACAATCGCCCATACAATTCTTGCCCCTCTTTGACTATGTGCTTGGCGTTTTCTACTGCTTTGAATTCTTGCCAACCCATCGCTATACATTTCAGAAGTCCTGCCAAATTTAGATGAGTAGCGATTGCCACCTTTTTCTCAAAAGCACGATACATAAGATCAGGATCCCGTTCGAGTGCCACCGGCAACACAGAATCGTGCACTACCATCACCACAAAATCAGGAGTCTTTGAAAAACTTTTCCAATACTCTTTCGCAGCCAATTCACTCGCTTGCTTCATTATTGCTTCCGCATGACTATTCAATGCTGCAGTACGCTCATCGTCTGATTTCGCTTTTTGCGCTTCCATGAGATGTTTCGTCGTCACCTTTGAATCTAAGATGATACATCGATCATTAGGCAAATAAACAATGAAATCAATACGTCCGCCTTGATTATCTCGCACTTGTGTTTCATAGTTCTCTCCCTTAACTAGCCCCGACAACTCTAACAATCGTTCAACGCGTATCTCCCCCAACTGTCCTTTATTCTGCGAACCCAAATCCAAGACAGACGCCAAATAATTAGCATCATCTGAGAGCGAACGAGTTTCTTCCGAGACCTTATCGGTTTTTTCTTCAAGCCTCACACACACATTTCCTAAGTCTTTAATCTCCTTAGAAATTGGTTTCACCAACTTTTCCACCGCCTGCTCTCGTTCTTTCAAACTTGCTCCGGCGCCGTCCATAAACTGCTTAGACTGTTGTGCCAAAGCGTCTGCCGATAAGGCCTTAAACGAATCTTTAGCTTGTTTTACGAGATCGTCGCGCTCTTCTAGCTGCTTTTCAGCATTCTTCCAATCTCTCTCGAATTTAGTCTTTTCAGATTCCAGCTTGAGAACTTCTTTTTGCATGTCGTTTATTTTGGAACTGGCTTCTTTAATCTGGGCACTCGAATTTTCAACCTGCTTTTTTACATCCGAAATTTCCTGCTGAAGTCGAGCTTCCTCAGTCCTCAGTTCTCTTGCCTCTAATGCCTCTTGTTGTGCGGATTCCAATTGAGCTTTCGTTTGTTTTAATTCTGTTTCCAGACTCGCATTACTCGCCGATAATTGGGCCGCTTCACTTTTGGCTCGAAACGCCGCTATCACTGCAACAACGGCAATTGTTATACTAACTAATATCGAAACTATTTCCATAAATCAAATCCTCTGATTTTTTTCCACCGCTAAATTTCTACTATTGTCCTCGTTGTACTTGATGCTACACAATTCTGTATTTTTAGCGGAAGGGCATTCCCGGCATTCGGCCGCCTAGGCGCTTGAGCATCTTTTGATGTTTGCCCATCTTTTTCATCATCTTGCGCATTTGTCCAAAGCGGCTCAGCAAATTGTTCAGCTCAGAAACACGCACTCCGCTGCCAGCGGCAATGCGCTGTCTTCGCCGCGCGTTTAGAATTTGCGGCCTGATGCGTTCTGTGGGAGTCATCGCGCAAATCATCCCTTCCATTCGGCGAAATTCTCTCTCTTGCTTGGACATATCCGCGCCTTGCACCATATTGCCGCCGCCGGGCAACATGCTCACCAAGGACTCCAAAGAGCCTAATTGGCGCATTTGCCGCAGTTGGCCTAGAAAATCTACTAGGGTAAAATCTCCCCGGCGCATTTTTTCTTCCAAGCGTTTTGCCTCGTCCACATCCACCGCCTCGGCCGCCTTTTCCACCAGACTCACTACGTCGCCCATTCCCAGTATGCGGGTGGACATTCTTTCGGGATGGAACACTTCAAAGTCGTCCAGTTTCTCTCCGGTGCCGGCAAGCTTGATCGGCTTTCCGGTGACGGCTTTCATGCTTAATGCGGCTCCGCCCCGGGCGTCTCCGTCCAACTTGGTCAGGATGCATCCGCTGATTTCCAACGCTTCATTGAAATGACTGGCCACATTCACGGCCTCTTGTCCCGTAGCGGCATCGAGAACTAGCAGAATTTCTTGAGGCGACACCAAGTTTCGCAACTTGACCAGTTCGTGAACAAGCGGCTCATCGATTTGCAACCGTCCCGCAGTGTCATAAATTACTGCGTCGCATCCCCGCTTGTCGGCTTCCTTTTTCGCTTGCCGGGCGATTTTTAGCACGTCGCTTTCACCACGCAAGACGAACGCCGGAAGTTCTAACTGCTTGGCCAGGGTCTCCAGTTGCTCCATCGCCGCGGGACGATAAACGTCCGCCGCAACTAACAAGGGGTTCCTTCCCTCTTTGGCTAACAGCTTGGCCAATTTTCCGCTGGAAGTGGTTTTGCCGGAACCGTGAAGTCCCACCATCAAGATGGAAGCCGGCTTCGGCTCCAGGACCAACGATTCGTTGGATGAGCCCAACAGCTGAACCAACTCATCGTGAATGATCTTTATGATCTGCTGGCCGGGTTGAATGCTCTGGATGACCTTTTCCCCAATCGCCTTTTCTTTGACACTTTCGATGAAATCGCGAGCCACTTTGAAGTGGACGTCCGCCTCCAATAATGCCATGCGCACTTCTCGCAATGAGTCCGCAATGTTGGAATCTGAAATCTTTCCCAAGCCCCGTAAGTTCTTAAAGGCGGTTTGCAACCTGCTCGTCAATGAATCAAACATGCCGGGCAAATTAAACCATCCGCTCAAGCATGGCAAGCCAAAGCATTGGCGGCGCATCCGGGCAACCGAGGATGCTTGCTTGACTTGGCCGTGCCGGCTGCGGCAAGTTTGTAAAAGCCTAGCTAAGCGTTAAAAAGAGGGATGCGGGGTATCCGGATCGTCTTTGTATTTCTGGGGAGAGATCGTGGTGTATTTTCTCATTTCTCAAGCAACAACTTACCGGCTTGTCCAGTGGAAGCGGGCAAATTGCCGAAGGAGAATACCATGCAACATTTATATAAACGGTTATGCAAATGTGTTGACTAGATGCTTCCCAACTTGTCTGCCAGTCCGCTAATCAAACGAACTAAGCAGTTCAATTATAATTTTTCCCAGTCGCAAGTGAAGAATGGCGGCAAGATGCTATTTTCTCTTTCGGGAAGGCGGCTCTTGCGTTTGTCGTTAGGCCGGGCATATTATGAGAGGATTTGCCGATTTTTGGCAGGTTTTTGCCGAACCGTCTGTTGAAGTGTTTTTGGGTTTCGGATTGGCGAGGCTTTTTTGCTTATGAAGAAAACCGGAGTGATTACCGGAGCGGGAACAGGCGTCGGACACGCCGTTGCCATTGCGTTGGCCGGGCAAGGGTGGCGGCTTGCCCTTATCGGCCGCACTCAAGGAACACTTGAGGAAACTGCGGCGGCGGCCGGTCTTGGCGGAGAAGATTGCTTGGGTTGCGTTGCCGACGTCGGCCATTGCGCCGCAGTCAACGAGGTTGCTGAAAAAGTTCTCAAACTTTTCGGTTCTGTGGAACTTTTAGTGAACGCCGCCGGCACCAATACGCCCAAACGCCGGCTTTCCGAGCTTTCGCAGGAAGACTACAACCGCGTCGTCAATACGAATTTGAACGGCACTTATCACGTTATTCAGGCATTTTTGCCCCACATGCGCAAGCGAAAGTCCGGCACCATCGTCAATATTGTTTCCGATGCGGCGCTTTGGGGCGCGTCTTTGGCGGGCGCCGCTTACACGGTTTCCAAGTTCGGGCAGCGCGGACTGACGCAAGCAATTAACGAAGAGGAAGGCGTAAACGGCATTCGGGCTTGCGCTATTCTTCCCGGGGAAATCGAGACGCCGCTGTTGCGTTTGCGTCCGAGTCCCCCGCCGCCGGAATCGTATGCCTCCATGCTACAACCTGAAGACGTGGCCGCGTGCGTTTTGTTGGCCGTCAATCTTCCGTCCAGAGCGGTCGTTCAAGAGTTGCTCGTCCGGCCTCGGCGATAACCTGCGCAGGAAATCGGCACTTTTTAATTTTACAGACGGAGAGAAAGCCCTATACTGACGGCTTGGAATCACATTTTAAGACTCAGTTTATGAATTCATTACCATGGCTTCGGCACTTTCTCGGCGGCGCGCTTCTCTCTGGAATTTTCGTCCGCAATTGGGCTTTGATTAGCGCGGCAACGCTGGCGTTCGGATGTTCGCCGGGAGAGGACGCCAACACGGCAAACTCCAATCAAGTCCATGCGAACTCACTTCCGGATCACGTGGACATTTCGTATCGTTACCAGCCGGGCAAGCGTTACCTCTACGAATACAAAATCTCTTCCCGAACCAAGCTCGGCGAAGGATTGGCGGCGGCATTCCCGGGCGGAAATCAAGAAATGCGCCAAACTCAGACGCAAAAAATCGCCCTTTCCGTGCTGAAAGAAAATCCCGACGGCGGCAAGTCTTTGGAAATCGAGTTCGTCGGACTTAGTCTGGAAATGGATATGGGGGTTATGACAGTCTCCTTTGACTCCGAGAAACCCGTGGACGAGAACGATCCGGTTTCAGCTATGTTGGCCCCGACTTTGAAAATGATGATCGGGCATAAAATTCAGGCGGAATTGGATAAAAACAACCAGATCGTCTCGGCATCCGGCACTGAGGAAATGCTAGAAACCTTAACGGAATCAATGAATCCGCAGGCTGCTGGGATGCTTCGAGGCATGCTCGATATGTTTGCAAGCGAAGACTATGTTGAGAATTTTATTGCGCCTCTCAAACTCCCGCCGCATCCCGTGAAACCCGGCGATTCTTGGCCGGCCGAAACCACTCAAAACCTCGGCCCGATGGGCGTTCTTTCTATGGACTTGCAATGCCAATTCGAATCTAAGGAAATGCGCGACGACCGCGAAACCCTGTCCATCGCATTCTCCGGAACCCTTGCCAGCAAGACCGACTCCGAAGCGAGCGGCGCCGTTCCAATAATGGGGGAAGTTGTCGGCGGCAAAGTGTTCGGAAGACATTGGTACGCTCCCGAAATAGGAATGATCGTCGATTCCAACACGCAGATGGATATGAAGATGAAAATGGAAATGACCCTTCCGCCCGGTCTTCCCGGCAGTTCGGAGGAAAACATAGAGATGGAAATGGAGATTCATCAGAAAATCCGTTACCAGCTGTTGAGCGTTGATTCTACGGAGGAAGCAGACTCGGACGCAGAATCGAATTCATCTCCATGACAACCCAATGCCGCTGAGGGAAAAATCCATTGCGGCGCGCAGGCGACAAAGGATTCCTCCATCCGGCCGAATGAAGTTAATGATTGTCGGAAAACAAAAATTTATGGCAAAGTTTGTCTTTGCCGAAGCACAAGGATGAACATCGAGAGACGCCGTTGATCGGCAGACAAACAGCAAATTCAGACGCAATGAAAAAAATAGAAGCCATAGTGAAGCCATTCAAACTGGACGACGTGAAAGCGGCGTTGGGCGAGGTGGGAATTGAAGGAATGACCGTCATCGAGGTGAAAGGATTTGGCCGACAAAAAGGACATACGGAAATCTATCGCGGCAGCGAATACACCGTAGACTTCCTCCCGAAAATCAAAGTGGAAATCGTAGTCGCCGACAACCGAGTGGAAGCCGCCGTCAAAGCCATCAGCAAAGCGGCCAAGACCGGGAAAATCGGGGACGGAAAAATCTTCATCTCTCCGGTGGAAGAAGCCATTCGCATTCGCACCGACGAACGCGGCGACGGAGCGCTCTAGCGCAGACTAGTTTTTTACAACCTGCCTTTTGCTCTGCGGGATTTGGGGATTCTTCCCAGCGGAGCGAAAGTCTGCGGTTCTTTCCCAATTCTTGATTTTCGCCTCAAAATCGGCTTTTGATTTGCGGCTTTGAATCCAAATTTGGAATTGAAAAAAACCCCGCTTCCGAAACTCAGAAACGGGGGAGAAAAGAATAAAACGGCCTTTTTGCTGGGCAACGGCTACCAATTGCGAATCCCTCGTCCGCGCCCGCAAACCACCGGCTGTTTATTGGCGGCTACAAAGTGGCGGCTGGTTGGCGGCGTTTCTTTTGGAAGTAGCGGCGAACAATCACAAAACCCAAGGCAAACAGACCAAACACCAGCGCGTATTCCTCTGGTTCGGGAACTACGGGCGTGCTGGAAACAATCATCCGCAATCCGCCTGAAGCCGGCGTGCCGCGAGTGCCAGCCGCCGCAAAATAAGGACCCTGAGTGTAACTGTAAAAATACTCGCCCGCGGCAGTGGTGGTCAGGTTGGTGATGGAGTAAGGCAAAATCCCGCGCCCGCGCCCGCGCCACGAAACCGGGGCGTTGGTGTTATAGCTAAACGGAGACGCCCCGGAAACTCGAATGCCCACCGAATCAAGCCCAGGGGTGTTTAGCAGATAGATGTGGCTGATAGTTTGGGTGTTGTTGGAAATGGTGATTCGAGGCTGGAAGTTGACATTGGTGGAAAAAGACAAGGCATAGTTGCCAATCAAGGCGGGTAGATTCCCGGAGGTGATCAGTTGGTCGCTAGCAGTTAAAACACCGGTGGCCGGAGCGTCGTAATTGAGGAGGTTTCCATAGCCTCCCTGGCTTTGGCTGCCGCCACTGATGGGGATGCTGCCGTCTCGGCTGGCGGCCGAGCTGCCGGTGAACGTCCAAACGGTTCTATTGGTGTCGCCTTGGAGGGGGTTGACGGTGATGGCCAACTGCGCCTGGCTTTGCTCCACCGAAACCAAAGAAAGCGCCAACGCCACCATAGCCGCTAAAAGGCGACAATTAATGGACCGATTGACCGATTGACCGATTGACCGATTGACCGATTGTAATGCGGGATATTTTCATAATGTCAAGCATCTAATTCAAATACAGAACTTTCGAACAAGACAAAATTACTCTCCTCATCGCCAAGAGTCAACCCCAAAATCAAAAAAAGTTAAGAAAAAGTTTTCGCGGTTCAGTGAGGTTGCGGACAATGAGTGGCGAGTTTGGTTAGAAATCGAAGAGCGAGATTCTTTGGTTTTGTCGAGTTTTTGCTGTTCTCAGGCTGGGTGAACACGGGCTTTTAGGCGAGGATGGGGCGCAATACTTTGCCGTGAACGTCGGTCAAGCGAAACTGTCGCCCTTGATATTTGTAGGTCAGCCGCTCGTGATCGATGCCGAGCAAATGCAATAAAGTTGCGTGGAAATCGTGAACGTGAACGCTGTTTTGGACGACGTTGTAGCCGAAGGGATCGGTCGCGCCAAAAGTCACTCCCGGTTTTACTCCGCCGCCGGCCAGCCACAGGCTGAAACACTTGGGATGATGATCGCGGCCAAAGCTCTTTTCCGTCAACTTGCCTTGGCAGTAGCTGGTGCGCCCAAACTCGCCGCCCCAAATCACCAGCGTATCCTCAAGCATTCCCCGCTCTTTCAAATCCTTCACCAGCGCCGATGACGGGCGATCCGTTTCTTGGCATTGTTTGGTAATCCCGCTTTGCAAACCGCCGTGCTGATCCCATCCGGGATGGTACAACTGCACGAAGCGAACGCCCCGCTCGGCCAAGCGCCGGGCGATTAAACAATTGGCCGCATAGGAGCCGGGTTTGTTCACTTCTTCGCCATAGCGTGCCAGAACGGATTTCGGCTCGTCCGAAAAATCGAAAACTTCGGGAACGGAAGTTTGCATTCGAAACGCCATTTCATACTGCGCAATTCGATTTTCCATTCCCGCGTCTTCGGATTCGGCGATTTTCAGCTCGTGCAGTTCTCTCAATCGATCCAGCAAAAGTCGCCGTCCTTCGGCGGTAATGCCGGCCGGATTGTTCAGATACAAAACCGGGTCTTTGCCGGAGCGAAATCGGACGCCTTGAAACTTGGACGGCAAGAATCCGCTTCCCCAAAGCCGAGAGACCAGCGGTTGCCCGCCTTTGTTTTTGGTAACCAACACGACGAAGGAAGGCAGATTGGCGTTCAGAGTTCCCAACCCATAACTGAGCCACGCGCCCATGCTCGGACGCCCCGGAAATTGAGAACCCGTTTGCAAAAACGTTACGCCCGGCCCGTGATTGATGGCCTCGGTATGCATGGAGCGGATGACGCAAAGATCGTCGGCCAAGCCGGCCAAATTCGGCAATAACTCGCAAAACTGCGTTCCGCTCCGTCCGTGCCGCGCAAATTGGAAGGGCGAACCGGCCATCGGCAAACGAGCTTGATTGCCCGACATCGCGGTCAACCGTTGACCTCGACGCACAGATTCCGGCAACTCTTCTCCGTGCCGACGGTTCAACTCCGGCTTGGGATCGTATAAATCAATCTGCGAAGGGCCGCCGCTTTGAAAGAGGTAAATCACTCGCTTTGTCCGAGGCGCAAAATGGGGCGACTTGGATTCGCTCGTCAATGCTCCGCCGGCCGAAGAACCGAACAAGCCTAAGTCCGCCAACGCCAACGCGCCCAATCCCATGCCAAACTTTTGCAGGAATTGCCGCCGGCCAAGCCCCAGCGACGGCTCATATCCCGCGCACAAACTATTCTTTGATTCCATCATAATCTTTGCCTTTGTTGGTCTCTCGTTTAGATAATTTTCGGTTTTTTTAAGAAAGAAACGCCAAAATCTATTTTCCAGACACCTTCTTTTTAATCGTTTCAATCAGTTTTTCCACCTCTTTGACTACTCGCTTTAATTGTTCTGATTCGTCAATGTTTTCCCTCGCTTTCACTCCGCCCATCAGTTTTTGTGCACCATCTCGAATAATAGAAAGGCATAATCCTGTTTCAACATCGTCTCTTACTCTCTTCAATTGATCTTCACCGATTTTATGAAACAGCAACTTCAAGATGTCAGATTCTTGCCTCTTCAATCGTTTTACCGTTTCTTCATACGGACCAGATTCCGCAACGTGAATATCGATGCGAAACTTGTTTTGAGTGTGGATGCCTCTGAGTGACTCCAAAATGTGTAAAGCCCGCCTAACAGACCCTAACTTAGCAATGAAATTGATTACTTCGTCATCTCTCATAATCTCGATGGGGCCGCGCTCAGGGAGGGTCGTTGTTTGCCACCGTGGACGGACGGCTCAGCGCACCATTTGCTCGCCAATTGACGAACGGCTTGGTAAGTGGTTTCATCAAAGCCGAGCCATTCGCATAGAACTGCATGGTCTAACTTGTCTCTGATTGGGTCTTTTTCGGCAACATAAGCGGGCAGGAAATGTTGGTTTTTGAACTGGTTGAAGATGGCTTGGGCTTGCTGGATTTGCGCTGGGGTCAACTTGCCAAAGTCTAATACCGGCAAGGTTCGCGCGGAGGTGATGGTTATTCTGGCTCTGCCCGGTTGTTGGCGGTTGCCGTGCCACCAGAAGAGGAGCAAGCCCAAAGTGCAGTTGCCCCATAAAGCAAAGGCATAATCCCAACTTTTCTTGGCAAAGTTGATATTCACCCAAGCGCGGCCGCCGATGCATTTGCGCTTGGTGAAGGCAACGGAAAGAGGCTGAGATGTGAGCGTGTGGTCTTGCGTGAGGTGGCAGTGTCCGCGGCTTTTCCAGACGGTAGCGGCTTGGGTTTCCATGCCGGGCTTGACGAGCAGTTGGCTATCGGGTTGGCAGATGATTTGGGTTTCTTGTTTGGCGTTATGACCCCACAATGCGGGATAGGTAGAAGTGTCGCTTGGCGCCGTTCTTTTGAAGGGGGCGTCATTGGGAGGGCCGTTAATAATCTGTAGATGATAATAACCAGTCTTTGCGATGTTGCCTAAATCAATTACATGCAACGGGAATGGCTTTGTTTCGCCGGGCAACCAAAGTTGGGACTGCGTCAATTTGTAAGCGGTTTGAGTCAGTGAGTAATCACTGATGCGGACAGGATTCCAAGCGGGATTCGTTTTAGGGACGGTTGCCATGATGGTTTCTCCCATTTTTTCGCCATTCTTGATACCGCAGAAGATTTCGTCGCCTCCAAAGGGGCCGTCTTGTAGTTTGCGTTCGGTTTTTTCGGCGGCGAGTTGTTTGGCGATTTCCCCGGAGGCCGCAAAGTTGGCGGGGCGTTGGAGCAAGGAAATGAAGCGAGTTGCGCTGGCGGAAGCTTGGGGAATGTTTGCGCTCTTTTTGCGGGCGACGATGAGGCAGTCGGCCATCGAGGTGTCTGCCGAGAAGGCTACATTGTAGCATTTGGCGTCGGCGAGGCTGACTACTTCCACTTCGTCGTAATCTTTGGCGAGGAGAGTGCGCAGCTTTTGCCAAGAGGAACCGTTGGCGACGGATAACGGCAATACAAGGGCGAGGATGCCGTTAGGCTTGAGCTTTTTGTTTGCCAAAGCGGCAAATGCGGAAGCCATGCCGGCGCTGGCGTGATAGCAAGTGCCGCGCTTCAAGAGCATCATTCGCTTGGCCATGTCTCTTTGGTCTTGATCGCTGGCGCCAAAAGCGGCGAAGGCGGCGGCAAAAGTGCCTTCATACTCGCCTTCTCGTGTAACGTTCCGCGTAAAAGGCGGGTTCATGATGACGAGATCGAGGTTGTTGTCAGTCACCTTAGCTTTGGGGAGGTCGATGGTTTCTTCGCCTTTGCTGCCGACTTGTTTGGCGGGATTGCCGGTGTGAAACAAGACTTCTTGCTCTGGTTTGTCCAAGAATTCTAGCGAGCCGATTTTGACGGTTTCATCTTTTTGCCGACCATAGGGCATGGTGTAAATGCGGGAGTTGTCATAGATTGTGACAGGCTCTTTCCCGGACAATATGGATGCGGTCAGGTGCGCGGCATAAGGCAAAACGTCGAAGCCGTAAAGGACTTCCTCCATCATGGATTTGTGCAGTTTTGCGGGGTTGCGGCCGGTGCGTTCATAGCGGTTGGCAATTTGGTCATACACGGCGGACAACAAGGCGCCAGTGCCGCAGGCAAAGTCGGCAATGCGCAACCGGCCAATGGCTTCCTTATCTTTCCAATCGATGTTTTGCATTTTGGCAACAGCTAATCGGGCTAGCAAGGCGGCGGATTCGGGCAAGGTGTAGAAGGCGGCTAAGTATTTGCGGTCGATAATAAGCCTTTGGAAGACATGGCCGGTCAAATCGTGTTCGTAAAGCAGGCCGTCTTCTTGGATGCGCTCGGCGGCGTTGGTGAGGGTTTTTAGAATGCTGCTGGCTTGTCCGGCGGATAAGATGTTGATGATTTTGTGGGCGGTGTCAAAGATTGGCCAGTAGTTGATTTTGAGGATTTTCTCCCAAGCGTCCAACGCATTTTGTTGACGGTTGCGCGCATGGTGGCCGCAAACCTGATGGATGGGTTGGATGTGTTGGTGCGCGCCAGCGATGCGTTCGTGGAAGATGAGGGCGTTGGCAATGATGGCGCCGGCGATGCGGCGAGTTTGGGTGTTTTTGTGTTTGAGTCTCTCTTTTTCGGGGAGGTCGTTGGTTTTGAGAACCTCGGCTAATCCGAGCAGGGAGAAGATTTTGTCGGTCAAGTGATAGTGTTTGGTGTATTGCAACACGGAAACGGCACTGTCGATGCTCTCGCGCAAGTCTTCTGCGGCTTTGTCAAAGGCGGTCATCGGCACATCGACGAGGTGGATGAGGTCGGCTAAATCGCAGACCGAGCCTTTCAGCCAGCCGGTTGTGGGGAATCGTTTGCCTTTGGGATAAACGGCGCAGTATTTCAAGTCGGTGGTTTTCTCCAACTCGTTGTCGATGTTGTCGGCGGTGGCGAAGTGATTTGGGTAGCGCAGGGCAATGGCCGCTTCAATCGGATGCGTCTGACCTCCAATGCGCTTGCCAACATGCTCTCTGGCTTGGTTTTCGACTATGTTTTCCTGCACGTGCATCCATTTGGCTTCGATGACGACGGGCGACCGGCCTTTCGCGGTGATGGTGATGTCGGGGATTTTGCCGGATGAAATGCGGGATTCCATTGAGGTTGTGCGGTCGTGCATCACTTTTTGGATGCGGCGTTCCAGCGCGCCGGTGGCGGCGCTTTCGCTTTGACGAGATTGTTCCATTAAAATTCGATGGTTTGTTGTTTCCGCTGTTCTCTCGCTTGTTTTCGCAGTTCGCTTATTATGCTGGTTTGGTTTCGGTGGTGTTTTAATGTTTTACGAGGCATTCGTCATGGCTCATCAATGCGGAGGCGACTGCGGCCAGAGCGGCTAATTCCGCCGACTTTTCCGCTTCGGCAAGCGCGCTAAATCCAACGGAAAGAAAGGACTTTGCCCGATTGGGGTCTGCGGCAAAGTAACTTCTCTGTTCTTGCAGCAGTTTTTGCAACACGGCGGCTTCCGCTTGCGTTGGCCGCCGGCTCGTCAATCGTCGAAATAACTGGGACAATCGCTGGTCGTCCTTCGTCCATTCGCTTTGGAGAACTCGCAGTGCCAAGTTCCTAGCGGCTTCGACAAACTGCGGATCGTTTAGGAATACAAAGGACTGCAAAGGAGTGGCGGTGGTTTCGCGCCGAACGGAGCAAACATCGCGTTTGGAGGCATCCAAAGCCATCATCACCGGCGCCGGAGCGGTTCGCTTCCAGTAAGTGTACAAACTTCTTCGGTAGAGTCCTTCGCCTTGATCCACTTTGGACGGTTTGAAAGCGGCGGCGACTTCGTAAGGTTTGACCGGCGGGCCGCCGATTGGGGTCGAGAGCAGGCCGCTGACGGCTAAGGCGTTGTCGCGAATCATCTCCGCCGGCCAACGCCGCTTGGGAGAACGGCTCAACCAGATGTTTTCCGGGTCGGCGCGCAGCAAATCGGCGTTGGCTTCCGAGCGTTGGCGATAGGCGGCGGAAGTCACCAACTGGCGCAGCAGCCGCTTCACATCCCAGCCGTTCTCGATGAAGTCGGCGGCCAGCCAATCCAACAATTTGGGATGCGAAGGCGGACTTCCTTGGCTGCCAAAGTCTTCGGGCGTTTTGACTAAACCGCGGCCAAAAATCATCTGCCAATATCGGTTGACGGTCACTCTTGCGGTCAAGGGATGATTCGGCGCCGTCAGCCAATGAGCCAGGCCGAGCCGATTGCGAGGCCAATCTTGGGGAAAGTTAGGCAAGATTTTGGGCGTTTCGTTGGCGACCGGCGTCGATCGCGCATCATAAGCGCCGCGAACCAATAAGTAGGACACGCGCGGATGCCTGCTTTCCTTCATCACCATAATCTCCCGCATGCCGTCTTCCACTTTGTTCATTCGGCTTCGGAACGTTTTCAACGATTCCCGCGCCGCCGCAACCGGAGCATCCACGGCGGCAAGGTAGTAGGCTTGCAACGCTTTTTTTTCTTGCGAAGACAGCAAGTCGGCCTGCGTTTTCAGCAAGCGCGCGAGGGTTTGCCCATCGAAAAGATGGCGCATTTCCACTGGGGACAAAGTTCGCTCGAATATCCGAAACTCATCCACGACTCCGCCCGGAAATCCTTTGTCTCGAAATCGGGCGCCGATCGCCGCGTTGTCGTGTCCGCCGCCGGTGATGTTTTTGGTTAATTGATCTTTCACCATCTCCAACTCGATTGCTTCGCCGTCGACAAAGAGGCGCAGGCCTTCGGCGCTGCTGGATCCGTCGTAAGTCACGCCCAAGTGGACAAAGCGACGCAAGGGCAAGGGATCGCACCCTCGGACGCGGACGGCGTTGCCAGGCCAAAAGTGAATGAGCGAAAAGCTGGGCTTGCCTTCTTCCAGCAGAAATTGGTAGCCCCGACTGGCGGCGTCGGTCCACGCGCGGGAGCGGTGAAAAATCACGGCGCGGTCCAAGTGTTTGGGAATCTTTGCCCAGAGGGAAAAACTGAAGGGCTGATGGCGGGGAAAATTGCCGGTTTTGAGATCGACTTCGTCGTCCCCGGACAAAACTAGGCCAAGCCCGCTCTTGCCGGCGGTTTGCCGATTGGCGGCCGATGAAGAGGCCGGTTTTTCGGGATTCCAGCGGTTGGGAATTTTGCCTTCTTCCATCGCTTCAAAGTCGAAGTAGGCGAGGCCGGAAATCAACGGTTCCCGGCTCATTCGGCCGTGGAGCAGCCAGGATTGAAAACGGCTTTTGGCGGCTTCTATGGCGTCGGCAAGAGCTTGTTCTTTGGCCGGCAGTTCTTCTTCCCGCATTTGCCTGAGCCGTTCTTTTTTTTCTGCGGAGTCGAAAACCAAGGTCGGCGTCGGCACGGAGTCGGTAAAATACGAGTAGAGTCCGGCTTCGTCAATGTTGGCGAAGAAAGAGCTCAGTTGGTAATACTCCTTCTGTTGGACGGGGTCGTATTTGTGATCGTGGCAACGGGCGCATTCCAACGTAAGTCCCATGAACGCGGTGGCGGCCGTCTGCATCCGATCGGCCACATACTCCACGCGAAATTCTTCCGGCACACTGCCGCCTTCCACTTTTTGCGGATGCAGACGGCAAAAAGTTGTGGCCAAAATCTGGCGTTCCTCCGCGCCGGGCAAAAGGTCGCCGGCCAACTGCCAAGTAATGAACTGGTCATAAGGAAGATTGGCGTTGAACGCTTCCACCACCCAATCCCGCCAAGGCCAAACAAAACGATCCCGATCCACTTGATACCCGTAAGTGTCCGAGTAGCGGGCAACGTCCAACCATTCAGAGGCCATTCGCTCTCCATAAGACGCTCGATGCAACAGACGATCTATCAGGCGCTCGTAGCTTCCGGGTTTGGAATCGCTCAAAAACGCATCCACTTCCCGCAACGTCGGCGGCAGTCCGGTGAGATCAAAAGTCGCCCTGCGGATCCACCGTTCCCGGCTCGCCTCCGGAGAAAACCCCAGTCCGCGCTCGCGCAACCGAACCAAAAGGAACCGGTCAATCGGATGAACGCTGACGGCGTCTCCAGGAATTTCCGGCACTGCCGGCCGCACAATCGGCTCGAAGGCCCAATGTCTTTCATACTCGGCGCCGGCGGCAATCCACGCTTTTAGCGCCGCTTTCTCTGCATTTTTGAGACTCCGCCCGGAATTTTTCGGGGGCATTCGATCTTCCAAATTATCGGCATCAATTCGGCGGATCAATTCGCTTTGCTCTGGCTTTCCCGGCACAATCGCCCGAATTCCACCCCGATCGGCCAATGCGCTCTTTGGATCGTCAAGACGCAGTTCTGCCTTCCGGCTTGCCTCGTCGGGGCCGTGACAAAGGAAACAATTTTCGGAGAGGATCGGCCGAATATCTTGATTGAAGGACAAGGAAGTTCCGGCGCCAACCGACGGCGACACAGCAAGAAGCATCCAACAAAGCGCCCACCCAACGAAACATCGACGCCAATCAACGCTCTCGACCACGCCTTTCATTCTGTTCATAAAACTTGAAAAAGCCATCAGCATCGTACAAAACCCATATGGCGCAAAGGACTCGCCAACCAGTCTAATCCCTGTCGAAGTTCGTTGTCAAACCAGCAAACCGCAAAGGGAAGCGGATTTCCTTTCTTGTCTGCGCGTTTTCCGCCAGCGGACAACAAAGGGCTTGCGCCATTCTCTTCTGCGAGGTAAATTTTGTTTTTTGCCAAAATTCAAAGAACTGATTACCAATGCACTTTCCATCTTATCGAACCCATTTAAGAAGCGCGCTATTGCTGGGATTAGCCGCCGCCATTCTCATCGCCCTTTCGCAATCCCAAGCGGAGCAGAAGGAAAAACGTTTGGAAATTCGGCGGTCGTTGGATTATTTGCTCTATCTGCCCGAACGCTATGCGGATGCCGAATCGTTGCCAATGATCGTGTTTCTTCACGGCGCCGGCGAAAGAGGAAGCGACATCCAAAAAGTCAAAAAACACGGCCCGCCCAAGATCGTCGAGTCCAATCCCGACTTTGAATTCATTGTGCTTTCCCCCCAATGCCCCGCCGGCCAACGCTGGAATCCGCAAGACGTCATTTCCCTCGTGAATCACGTGCTGAAAACCCATAAAGTAGACCGCCAAAGAGTCTATCTTACCGGACTGAGCATGGGCGGATACGGAACTTGGGATACGGCCGTGAACCATCCTCATGCCTTTGCCGCCATCGCTCCCATCTGCGGCGGCGGCAACCCGCTATTCGCCCGGAAAATTCAACACCTGCCCATTTGGGTCTTCCACGGCGCCAAAGACAAAGTAGTGCCTCTTTCCCAATCCAAAATTATGGTCCAAGCTGTCCAAAAAGCCGGCGGCAATCCCAAGTTCACCATCTACCCCGAAGCTGGCCACGACTCGTGGACCGAGAGCTACGCCAACCCCAAACTCTACCAGTGGTTCCTCAAACACAAAAAGCCGACGACAAAACGTTAACCCAAATGCCCTACCGCATTTGCTCGGGTTGCTCTAAAGTGGTCGAACAAACGCTTTGTCAAAAATGCGGATGAAATCTTTTCTATCGGCAAAACCGCGCCGAAACCGCCAAGTCTTGGCCTTTTGCCCGCCAATCTCTCAAGCGAATCCGCTTGGCCGCTCTTCGCTTCCCAAACTTTTTTCGCCATCGGCAAAACAGAATTTTTGTGTCTTTTTTGTCGAATTTTGTCGTTTTCCAACGAACTCTTCTCAACTTTTTTCATTTTTTTTGGATTTAGGGATTGACTCGTTGCGGCGGGATGATTAGAAACAAAGAAATTTTTAACAGTCAATAAGTTCTTATGAATCGAAAATTATTTTTATTAGCCGCCATCGCCTGCCTTTGCGCGGGGGGGGGGGGGGGGGTAGCGAACGCGCAGCTCTTCATCCACGTCTATCCCAGCCAGGACCACACCAACCAAACCCTCTGGATTTTCTCAGGAACCTCCACCACGCTCGCCAGCGACCACATCCGAACCTCCTCAGGCTCCAATAGTTACAGCGCTCGAGACTCTTGGCGATTTGCTTCTTCCCCTAGTGGCCTCCACGTCTACGGCGCCAACCCGCCCAGTGATACCAACTTTCAACTCTCTCCCTTGTTTTCTAGCACCAACACCATAGACATCGACTCGGTGAGAAAGAGGATTCCGGGCGGAGGCAGAACCAACATCACTTTCGCCGCCAGCGCCACCAACACGCCCACGATCACCTTCAGCTCCAACAGCCGAGCCATTTCCCATTTATTCATGGAGAATCGTACTACTCAAAGCGACGAGTTGGGAATTCGTGTCTCCGGAAGTAGCAATTTCTCCTATTCCAGCGGGGCGTCTTCGGCTTGGGTGGGAGCGGGCTTGATCAACAAACCAATTGGCGATTTCAATCAGGGAGAATTCCATAATAGTGGGTATGGAGGCTCGCTTTCTCCTTGGTTTGCGGCGTCTCCCAGCGGCTCGGTTCGGGTTGTCGTCAACAGCCAAGTCATCCCCGAACCGGAAGAATACGCCCTTGTCTTCGGCTTGTTTGCGCTCGGTTTTGTGTTCTTCCACCGCTACTTCCAAAAGAAGAAACGCCGCCAACAAGTCCCCACTTTGTAACCAGCGGCCATCGATTCGCAACAGGTTAGCCGGTGTTCCCGTGCTCATCGGCGGTTGGGAATTCGCGGCTTGTGGTTGGGAATTCTTAATTCCTAACTTTTCGTCGATTTGCCCAGAATTTTCTTGCTTGAGATTGCAAGGCGCGGTTTTATGGTGGTTTTGGAAGGGAGAGATGGCTGAGTGGTCGAAAGCAACGGTTTGCTAAACCGTCGTACGCGTCAAAACGTACCGCGGGTTCGAATCCCGCTCTCTCCGCCATTTCTTATTTATTTTTCACATAGCATTTTTAACGATGAGCAATCAAGAACAGAAACGGGAGGCGAAGGCGCGATACGTGGATGGCTTTGTCTTGCCTTTGCGGAAGGAAAATTTGGAAGCCTATCGCCGGTTGGCGGAAGAGGTGGCTGAGATGTGGATGGATCTCGGAGCGTTGGAATATTGCGAGTGCGTCGGTGAAGACTTGGACGTGGAACCTATGATTCCCTTCCCAAAACTCGTCGCCGCAACGAAGGAGGAAACGGTTGTTTTCGCCTACGTGGTTTGGCCTTCTCGGGAAGCACGGGATAAGGGCAACAAGGCCTTCATGGCCGATCCGCGAGGCGAAGAAATCGGCAAAAAATGCGAGGCAATTGTGGAGTGCCATCGAATGGCTTACGGCGGCTTTTCCCAACTGGTGCATTGGCGGAAGGAAGATTGAAAAACAGACAGCGGGGCCGGCTGTCCTTTATTCGGGCGGCGCAAGGGTGGTTAGCGAGATTTTCGCCGTTTGACTTTCAACTGCGCCAAAGAGTGCATCAGGGAGGCTTTTACGGAGGCTAATTCTTCGTCCGATAGTTTTTCTTTCAGTCGATTTTCGGCTCGTTTTCGGGCTTCTTCAGCGGCTTGTTCGTCGATGTTATCGGCTTGGACAGCCATATCCGTCAGCACGGAAACTTGGCTTCCGGTGATTTCCACAAACCCGGCGCCGACGGCCAGAAACTTTGGTTGGCCGTTTTGAACGACGCGGATTTCTCCGGCGACAATTTGGGTCATCAGCGGGGTGTGGTGGGGATAAACGCCCAGATCGCCTTCCAGACCGGGCAGGCTGACTGTTTCCACTTCTTCCGAATAGGTTTTTGCCTGCGGGGTTACGATTTCAAGTCGGAGCGTGTTGGCCATTGTTGAATTTTGGCGGTTGATTTTTCCAACGGGTTTTTAGTCTCGCTCTTCGTAGATTTCCTCGATTTTGCCTTTCATGTAAAAGTTTGCTTCGGGAACTTCGTCATGCTTGCCTGCGAGGATTTCTTGGAAGCCGCGGACGGTGTCTGCCACGTCCACTTGTTTTCCGGGATAGCCGGTGAAGACTTCGGCCACGGTGAAGGGTTGGCTCAAGAATCGTTGAATCTTGCGGGCTCGGAAGACCGTCAATTTGTCTTCCGGCGACAGTTCGTCCATTCCCAAAATGGCGATGATGTCTTGCAAGTCTTTGTATCGCTGCAGCACTTTTTGCACGCCTCGAGCGACTTCGTAATGTTCTTCTCCAACGATTTCGGCGGCCAAGGCGCGCGAATTTGAGGCCAGCGGGTCTACGGCGGGATAGATGCCTAACTCGGCAATGGATCTCTCCAAAACGATGGTGGCGTCCAAGTGCGCAAAGGTAGTGGCCGGCGCCGGGTCCGTCAAATCGTCCGCTGGAACATAAACCGCTTGAAACGAAGTGATCGATCCTTTTTTGGTGGAGGTGATTCGCTCCTGCAAATCTCCCATCTCGGCCGCCAGCGTGGGTTGGTAGCCGACGGCGCTGGGCGTGCGCCCCAACAAAGCGGAGACCTCAGAACCCGCTTGCGAAAATCGGAAGACGTTGTCGACGAAGAGCAACACGTCCTGCTGTTTCTCGTCGCGGAAATACTCGGTAATCGCCAATCCCGACAGAGCCACGCGAAGGCGAGCGCCCGGCGGCTCGTTCATCTGCCCGTAAACTAAAGCAATTTTGGAGTTGCCGAGGTTTTCCTGATCAATCACGCCGGCTTCGGACATTTCCTGATAAAGATCGTTGCCCTCGCGAGTCCGCTCGCCAACGCCGGCAAACACCGAGACGCCGCCGTGAAGCTTGGCGATATTGTTGATCAGTTCCATGATGACCACCGTCTTGCCAACGCCCGCGCCGCCAAAAGCGCCCACTTTGCCGCCTTTGAGGAACGGGCAAATCAAATCAATGACTTTGATGCCGGTGGTCAATATCTGCGGAGAGGTGGATTGATCCATCAACGAGGGCGCCGGCCGATGAATGGGATTGTAGGCTTCCGCTTGGATGGGGCCTCTTTCGTCCACGGTTTGCCCCGTCACGTCAAACACCCGGCCCATAACGCATTCGCCAACGGGCATGGAAATGGGGACGCCGGTGTCGCTAACTTGGAATCCGCGCTTTAATCCTTCTGTGGAAGACATGGCCACTGCCCGCACCCAATGGTCGCCCAGGTGTTGCTGAACTTCCAGCACCAGCTTTACCGGCTGCTCGCCCACGTTGTATTCCACGTTCAACGCATTATAGATGGCCGGAAGCGCCTCGCTAAATTCGACGTCCACCACCGGCCCGATCACTTGTACTATTTTGCCTTTGTTCATGTCCTAAAAATTGTCCGGCCAAGCTCGGAAGTCCCGCAAAAACTTTTCAGGAAATCCCCTGAGGAAAAATCTACCTCGCCGAAACGAAAGTTCAAAATGTTATAGCTTACAGACTCAGTCGTCAAGCCGCTTTCGGAGATAAAGATTCATCGTTAGAGCCGCAATCCAACCGCCTTGTTTCCTATACTTCTTTGACGATCCCCCAATGCACGTCCAGCCGACGGCTCAGATGCAGTTTCACCGCTTTGACCAAGGTTTTGGTTTCCAATTCCCGCCCTTTGCGGACAACGTCCTTCAGCGTCATTCTCCGTTTCACTTCAAAGCTGCTTTGGGCAATGATCGGCCCCTCATCCAGATGCATGTTCACAAAGTGAGCGGTCACTCCCGTTATCTTGACCCCGTGTTCCCAAGCTTGGCGATAGGCTTGCGGTCCGGGAAAGCTCGGCAACAACGATGGATGAATGTTGAGGATTTTGTTCTTGAAATGCCAAACAAACCGGGGCGAAAGAATCTTCATAAACCGTGCCAACACCACGAAGTCCACCTCAAAATCTTCCGTAAGCTTCAGGGCTTCCTCTTCGGCTTCTTGACGTTTCGACCAGCCAATCCGGCGGAAGGGAATCCGGGACTGCCGAGCAAGGGAGCGGAGTTGGCCGTGATTGGAAATCACCACGGCCGGCAACGCTTTGATCTGTTTCTTGGCAACGGCTTCCAGAAGCCCGCGCAAAACGTGATCCTCTTTGGAAACGAAAATCGCGAAGCGCCGCATCGTTTCTCCAGACGAATGTTGCTTGAAGCGAACGTCCATTTGAAGTTTCTGAGCCAAACGCTTCAACCCTTCCCTCACGGGAGCAAGCGCCCAGTCCTTTTCCTTCCAGGACGCTTGCACAGTCATGCTGAAGTGGCCGCGCGTCACTTGCTCCTCCAACGCTTCGATATTGGCCCCCATCTCGAACAGAAACTTGGTCGTCGCCGCAACCGCCCCGGTACGATCCTCTCCCACCACCGAAATGCTCAGGATTCGACATTGTGACATCTCCAAGCATCCTGCCCAAAATAGACGGATTGTTCAACCACCAATCTCCCAAACAAAGCGCCGCTCGCTCACCGCCCAAAAAACAAACTTGCAAAACGTCGCCCTTGGACTTTAAATCGGCGCTGTATGAAAATGAGACACTCTCCAACCGTTCCCGCTTTCCGCTCGTTTTCCGCAAACACGGCCGCCTGCGCCCTGTTCTTGCTCCTCTGCCTTCGCGGAATTCCGCTTTTGGCACAACTATCCCCCCCAGAAAACCTCCGCAACGCCATGGAAAGCATCACAAGCGAAAATCTTCTCAACCACATCAAAATCCTCGCTTCAGACGCTTACGAAGGCCGCGGCCCCGGCGGCCGCGGAGAAGACTTGACCGTGCAATACCTCATCCAGCAATTCCAGAGGCTCGGCATTCAGCCCGGCAATCCCAACGGAACTTGGACGCAAGAAGTCCCACTCGTCGGCATTCAATCGGAAAGCGCCGCCGAATTAGAATTAGAAGGCAAAAAACAAACCATCACCTATCCCCAAGACTACGTCGCGTGGACAAGCCGCCCCGAACCCGAAGTAGCCGTCACGGACAGCAGCTTGGTTTTCGTCGGCTACGGAGTTCAAGCCCCGGAATATCGCTGGGACGATTACAAAGGTGCCAATCTTGAAGGACGCGCGCTCGTCATGCTGGTCAACGACCCCCAAATCCCTCACCCGGAAGACTCTTCCCGTCTTGATCCGCGCTACTTCAAAGGCAAAGAAATGACCTACTACGGCCGTTGGACTTACAAACTGGAAATGGCGGCCAAACAAGGCGCCGCAGCCGCCGTTCTAATCCACGAAACCGGCCCCGCAGGCTATCCCTACTTTGTCGTCGTCAATAGCTGGGGACGAGAAAACTTCACCCTCAAAACCCCCGACGGAAACAACAACGACGTTCCCATCGCTTGCTGGTTCAGCCGCCAACGCGCCCGCGCTATGTTCGACGAACTTGGCTTTGACTTTGACGAACTCAAACAACGCGCCCTCCAGCCGGACTTCGTTCCCATCCCCCTCAAAGCCAAAGTCTCGTTGCGACTCAAAAATCAAACCCGGGAAATCACCTCAAAAAACGTCATCGCCAAAATCCAAGGCGCAGACCAAAAACGCCGCGACGAATGCCTAGTCATCACCGCGCACTGGGATCACCTCGGCATCAACAAAAACCTCGAAGGCGACCAAATCTTCAATGGCGCGCTAGACAACGCCACCGGCATAGCCGGATTGATCGAACTAGCCCAAACCTTCGCCAAGCTACAGCCTCCCCCCGCCCGCTCTATCCTCTTCCTAGCCACCGCCGCCGAAGAACAAGGACTCCTCGGCGCCAAGCACTACGTCGAAAACCCCTTTGTCCCGATGAACAAAACCCTCGCCAACATCAACATCGACGGCCTAAACCAATGGGGCGCCACGCGCGACGTCGTTGTCATCGGCTACGGCGCCTCAAGCCTCGACACTCTTGTCGAACAAGCCGCTAAAACACAAAACCGCACCGTCAAAGGCGATCCCGAACCCGAAAAAGGCTCCTACTACCGCTCCGATCATTTTCAATTCGCCAAACAAGGCGTCCCCGCATTGTACCTCCGCTCCGGCATTGAATACATCGGCCGTCCCGCCAGCTACGGCCTCCGCAAAAGCGCCGAATACCGCAACAACGACTATCATAAAGTTTCCGACGAAATCAAAGCCGACTGGAACCTTGCCGGCGCCGTCAAAGACTTGCAGCTCTTGTCCCAAGTCATTTACCAAATCTCCCAAAACCCCCAATGGCCGCGCTGGCGGCCCGGCAACGAATTCCTTCCCATCCGCAACCAAAGCCTGGGCAAAACCCCAAGATAACCAAGATTCCTGAAAACAATTCCAATGAGCGAAAGCCGAATGAGGACCGGGACGGTGTATTACGGCGATTGCTTCAACCACCTGACCGCATGGCATCAATGGAACAACTGGAACAAGTCAGCTCTCGCGTCACTGCGATATTAGCGGAACAAAATGCCTGATATGCCTCCATCTCAAAGTAAGAAAAAGCGAGTTCTTGAAGCGCTGTACGCTATTTGCAAAGAGCGCGGCGACTTCGTGTTCAGCAATGAGGAAGTCAAGCAAGCATGCGCGCAAATAGGCTTTGGCAACCCGTTTGACGCAACTAAGATAGACTCGTCTTTGGTGTTGCCGGACGCTCTAATCGCTGACGACGCCTTCGTGATTCACTTGGGAAAAGGCAATCACCGGTTCGTATTCGGCATTGACGCCGGCTATCATCGATTGGAGACTGTCTCGGAGTCACTCAAAAGAAAATGGCCGTATCGCCGCAGTATTTTGAACAACATAAACACCAGCGAAAGCAATATCCTATCTGTTGGAATCAATCAGCGAGTCATCCACGATTTTCTTTATCAAGATATAACCGTGTCACCTAAGACATACGGATCGCACAGAACGAAAGTCCCTTTATCGTATCGGATAGGAAAGGACAACATTGACGTCGACAAAGTGCAGGTTGAAATCGACCTTACAATGGAGCATCAAGGCAAGATAACAGTTTTCGAAGCAAAAAACGGCGAGCCTCCCGACTTCAATGTGTTTCAATTATTCAACCCGTATCGCTACTACTTGCAAGCGATCGAGGGAAGTCAAAGGTTTTCTATAAACTGTTGCTACTTGTTAAGGCAAGATGACCGATTGCGACTATATCTCTACGCATTCGACGACGACAGGAATCCAGGATCTATACGATTAATACGAAACGCCGAGTACACTCTCTTTGAACGTTAGATTGAACAGATTATGACGGCACTTCCTAAAAAATACCGCAATCGCGTCGTCAACGACGATGTAATGGGCGTCCTGCGCGACCTGCCCGACGACTGCGTAGATATGATTTACGGAGATCCTGACTACAACGTCGGAGTGGCTTACGACGGGCGCAAGTTCACTTCTTCTTGGGACGATTATGTGCGGTGGTACATCGCTCTTGCAAAAGAGTGCATGCGAGTTCTGCGAACTGACGGGAATTTGTTTTTCATCAACTACCCTAAGCAGAACGCCCATCTACGCGCTCTCTGCCTTGACCAAATTGCTTATGACGTCAACGACTATGTTTGGTGCTACAACACCAACGTCGGCCATTCTCTTCGCCGATTCACTACGGCGCACCGTTCCATCCTGCACGCCGTCAAATCCAAGCGCAATCGGTTTTACAAAGACCGAGTGGCTCAGCCATACAAAAACCCGGAGGATGTCCGCATCAAAGAACGAATTGCGCAGGGACATAAGGGACGCATGCCGTATTCGTGGATGTATTTTGATTTAGTCAAGAATGTGTCTCGTCAAAAGACCAACCATCCTTGCCAAATTCCAGAGGGACTTGCCGAGATTCTTTTCAAAGCAAGCACGCAACCCGGTGACACCGCATTTGTATTGTTCGGAGGCAGCGGTTCGGAAGTCGTCCTCGCCAAGAAACTGGGTCTGACGTATATGACCTGTGAACTTCGTTCTCGCTATTGCGAAATGATAAAAGAACGACTGCAAAGAAACGGTGAAATCACCCCTGAACACATGCATCCGGCAAGGTTGAACACTGTCAAGCAAGACAGATTTTGGAGCAAATAAAGAAATGAAGGTAAAGAAGACAGAAGGCGCCATTGCCGGCGTGTTCATTACATTAGAGAAAGAGCATTGGACTCACGATATGGATAAAGTTGCGAAGCAAGCGGGCAAGTTCAAGCATCCGCAATCAGCAACCCAATATCCCAGACTGCAACACTGGCACATCAAGCAGAACGACGACAAACTACAAGACGGCGATGCGATGTGGGTTGGCTTTCCCGTGTTGCCGGAGTTGTCCCATCCGTTGAGCGGGAAAGAGCTAGCTATCAACAACCTCTATTTTGGCTTCGGACAGAAGACGAAAACTAAAATGATCGACAAGCACGGCACATTGACGCATCGCGAATCTTGGCACACCCCGCCCGAATGGATTGAGCGCGTCCGCACCACAATGAGCGGCATTGACCTAGACCCCACCAGCAACGCCAAAACCAAAAAAGTAGTCAAGGCGACCACTTTCTTTGACACCGAATCCAATGGCTTGGCGCAACAACGGTTCGGGCGCGTGTTTCTCAATCCACCTTACACCCGCGGATCGCAAAGAATTCCTCATTTACAAAAGTATCTGCCGTTATTCTATGAACACTAACCAAGACCGTCTTGTCGCCGCCGTAGGTGTTTGTGCCGGCATTATCCTGCTGAGCATTTTGTTTGCGGATCATCTCCCTCTCCCGATCCATACTTTTACCTGCGGCATTGCCATACAAATGCTCTTTGCTGTCTTGGTTCAACGAAACCTGCTTTCAATGCCAAGTGCGAAACCTTATCGGATCGCTTACGCCGCAGTTTCCGCATTCATGACGGCCGTTATCCTTGGAATACTTTCTCTTGACCTAAGTCTCAGCGATCCAAAAATCCTTGTTGGAGGAATGGAACCGGCCACCGCTCTTTTAGTGTTCGGCATTACTTTGGGACCATTTGCCTACGTGTTTCTTTGGATTACCGCTTTTCATCAAACCATCCTGCCAAAGCACACTTTACGACGTCTAGAAAAACGGAATGAGAAGCCCTAATTCAGTACAAAGCAGTCATGGAAGAACGCCCACTCATTTTATCAATTATCACCGTTTACTTGATCGGCTGTTTGTTCATTGGCGTTTGGGCTTCTCGAAGAACCAAAACCTCAAGCGATTTCTTTATCGCCGGCAAGGGCATCGGCTCACTGCTAATGGGGTTTGCCACTTTTTCCACTATGATGAGTGGCTTTGGTTTTATCGGAGGACCGGGACTCGTTTATAAATTCGGCGTTTCTTCCTTTTGGATTTGCTGTTCCGCTATCTTAGGTTTTGTGTTCACCACGTTACTAATTGCCAAACGATTCAAAATCTTTTCTGATCTTTTTAACGTCCTCACTTTGCCGGATGCGGTAGCAATCCGATACCAAAGCGAGCTATGTCGTTTTCTCACCGCGCTGGTCATCTTATTAGGAGTCGTCGCCTATCTTGGCACCAATATCCTTGCCTTCGGAACCGTCGCCTCCACCTTCTTCAACATCGATTTTACTTTGGCCGCCGTTGTCGGAATGACGGTAGTAATTCTTTATGCGGTTTTCGGCGGCATTGTTGCCGGGCTTTACACCGACGTCGCCCAAGGATTTATCATGGTTGTCGCTTCCGCCGCCTTGTTCTGGATTGCTCTGACAACGGCCGGCGAAGGAAGTTTTAGCGACGGGCCGGCGAACATCACTCATGCATTCCGGGAAGCTGGCTTATCGAACGCCGTCGGACCTTGGGGACTTTTAGGACCGATGGCCTGCTTAGGTTTTTTCTTTCTTTTTGCGCTCGGCGGCAGTGGACAACCGCACATCATTACAAAATTCCTCATGTTGCGAAGCGAGCAAACCGTCCGCTGGAGCCTGCTTGTAACCGCCCCCGCTTATGTGATTTGCATTCTTTTGTGGATGACCGTCGGCTTTGCCATGAAATATCTGGTCATCACCGGCCAAGCAGCCCCCCTCTCCGATGAAGACCACGCCGCGCCCGTGTTTCTGCTCCAACACGCTCCCGCTTGGCTTGCCGGCATTGCCTTTTCCGGCTTGTTTGCCGCCATTATGTCCACAGCGGATTCCTTCCTCAACATCGGCGCCGGAGTCTTTGCCAGAGATTTTCCGCAAGTTTTTCTTCACCGCACAGCAACTAATGAACTGCGCTTGGCCAGAACCGCCACCATCCTATTAGCAGTTGCCGCAACCGCCTTTGCTCTCTGGGCAAAGCGGCACGGAGACTTGATCGCCATCCTCGGCACCTTTGGCTGGGGATTGTTTGCCGCCGCATTCGTTCCCGTCGTATCCATCGGCTTCAACTGGAAACGCGCCACCCGGCAAGCCGCTTCGGCCGCCATCATCACCAGCATTCTCGTCAACGTCGGCTTCGATCTTTTGGCCAAATATCCCAAAGACGCGCCTCTCTACAAAATCCCCGGCTCCGTAAGCATCGGCACGGTATCCCTTCTGGCATCCATCATCATCTTCATCGTCATATCCTTCCTCACCAAACCAACCAAACTCGACAAAAAACTAGAAACCGCCATTGATAGCTAAACGCCGATTGCCGGTCATTGTTTTTCCCTTCCTCACAAAAAATCTGGAAAACAAAGAATCACCCCCTAAATTCCCGCTTTGGTTTTTCAATGAAAATGGGACAAAAACAAACAAACAAATCTTGCCAACCGCCGTGGAAAACGGTACTTTTCCGTCAGCGTCTTTACAAACCCGATGAAAGCACAGCCAACAGAAAAACCGGCCGCCGAATGCAAACCGTCGTTGCCTGCCGAACCCACCTTCAACGTCCGCAACCTCGGCAGCGTCCGCACGGGAAGATTTACCCAAAAACCGCTCACCCTCCTCTGCGGTACCAACAACACCGGCAAAACATGGACAATGTACTCTCTCTTCCATGGTTACCAATGGTTGAGAGGACTCGCAAAAGAAACGAAGGAAAAAAATAAAGATTTCCCCAGCCTCACAAAATTTAACCCAATTTTGTCAAAGACACTCTCCGAGCTATTCAACACATCAGCGGAAAAACTAAAAGACGCTCAATTTGAACTCAACCTGCCATTGTGTCTACAAACCACCCTTAAGCCCAAAAATCTCCCCGACTTCTTTCTCATGCCCGCCGAACGCAATGAACTCCACCTATTCTTTCGCGAACTCAGGACACGACGCACCGCCCTTCTCCACCACGCCTCCAAAAAAAATCGACGTTACCGAACTCCTCCGCGACGTCATCCGCTCCCGCTACGCCATTCCTATCGCCAGAGCATATCGCAAAAATGGAAAATTCCGCGATGACTTGGGAAAAATCACGAGCCTGCAATTGCCGTACCGCTTGATCGATGCCATCTTGTGAAACATTGAAGTGGAAGAAAACGATGAGGGACAAACAAAGCGAGTTGATTTTCGCAAATCTAAAATCGGCAAGAAGATGGATACGGCAAGCCTCAGAAATGCGCCGTTCATTTTTCAGCTTTGCCCGATTAGCGTTCATTTTCCCAACAAAGAGAGAAAAAACAGAGGTCAACATTGATCTATCTATGAAAGATCTTTAATATGGAAGGGAATAATTTTCAAGAGAGGTTTTTATTAACTTTGTGTAAAGATGAAGAGAATACACAAATAGCCAAAATTATCCTGAAAAGCCCTTTGGGATTATCTCAAGAAATAATACAACGCCTGTTTGAGAATAATTTTAAAGAAGTCAAAGATAATTTAGACAGCATTAAACAATTTACCGCGGGCATTACTCGTTCCGAAGAGATTGGAAAGTCTTATTCTCTGGCGAAGTTCTATCCCTATCTGTTCTCGTTTCACCAATTTGTTCATAGCTCTTATAGGGCAAGACAGGGAAAGGCGCTTGAAAAGTTGTTTAAAGAGGCCATAAGGCGATCCAATCACAAATTCATGGTTCCTGATAAAGAAAAAGATAAACAACGTCTAATGTCCGAAGTGTTTAAAGGCTACGATTCAAAATTAGATATTGACGTTGTAGCAAGAAGGGCAAAAGGGAAAATTTTGGCATTGCAATTAAGGTCAAGAGATGACACCGGCGGCACTACTGCAAAAGGGTCTCTTGTGGAGGCATTACGCCGAGTGATGAAAATAAATGCTGAGAAAGACGCCGAGTTATTTTACCTTATTGGCATCTGGGAAAAAATAAAAAGCAATCAAAAAAATATTACAATCAGTAAAATTTACGAATCTCTTGAGCTACATTTCCAGAAAAAGATAAGCAAAGAAGATTTTATTAGTAATATTGAAAAAGGGATAAAACTTCATCAAGGAGTAGTTTTAAAGCTCGCTTATGGCAACGACGAAATTATTAAAAGCATTTCCGGTTGGACTGGCGAAGGGACAAACCTTGATTATCAATCCATGAAAAACATAATTGCCACGCTTGAAAGGTCTGACGACTTATGGCTCGCTTATGGAATTGCTTCGTTGGAATTGGAACATATTGAACTTAAAGGGATAAACAATATTGAATACCTTAACGAATTGTTAAAAACTGAAACTTATGATATTTCTGGTTTTACTACAAACGAGGAATATCTACATCTGGCAAATGAATTGGCTCTAACAATAATTCCGAAATGGGATGAAGATTCTTTGCCTGTTGCTACTATGTCGGAAAAAGCTCATTATATTCGCGATTTAATATTATTGAGATTTGTTTATCATGTTTCCAAAACCAAAAGTCATTTCATTTAGAGAAAAAGTGAGTGAGATTAAGAAATCCACATACTTAACCCACTCTTTGTATTATCATCCCGCTAAATTTATTCCTCAAATAGTGAGATTTTGTTTAGATAAATACACAAGGAAAGGAAACGTTATTCTTGACCCTTTCGCTGGTTCCGGGACAATGGGGGTGGAAGCCTCTACCCAGGGTTATGAATCTTATATGTTGGACATAAATCCTTTATTAGATTTTTTTTACCCTTTAAAGATGCCTTCGTTTGCAAGGAAGGAATGGGGAGAATCCTATAATGAAGCGAAAGAATTTTTTAAAGAGTTGCTAAATCGGAATCCAAAAAATGTTAAAAGGATGAACGCCAATCTTAATTACTGGTATCCAGAAAAGCTATACAATTACTTTTGCAAAGTCTGGACTAATTTTCACGAATTAAAAGATCAAAAGAACGTTATTTCTAAAAATGCTGTTGCTTTGGTTTTGTTCAAAATTTCAAAGCATTACTCTTATGCGGAACACTCAATGCCTAAATTGTACACTTCAAAAAGAAAAAGAGATTTGATTGAGAAAAAACTGAACGAACTCGCATTGTTTGAGTTTGAGCAAATCGAAAGAATGGGGTTTGCCATTCTTGAAGATATAAAAAAATCCGTCGATACCTTAATACAGTCGAAAGGAAGATTAAGAAAGCCAAGATACTTTTCGGGAACGGATTCTTATGAATTTGATTTCCATAAAATTCCAGAAATAGATTGTATTATTACTTCTCCTCCATATCTTCATGCACAGGAATACATGAGAACATTTAAACTGGAAATGATGTGGGCGGGAATTTCGCAAGAAAAGATTAAAGAATGCATGTCCAAAGAAATTCCTTTTAGAGAATCCCCGTCAAAAATAGAAGGAAATTATATCAACCAGATCAGAAAAAAAATAGGCAGGAAGGATTTATTAAAGTTATACGATTCCTATTTTTGGTTTACAATCAAAGCCTTAGAAAATGCGTCTAAAAGATTGAAGAAAAAGAGAAAGATTTGCGTTCTTATTGGAAACCCCAAAATGAAAGGTGTAGAAGTGGAAATCTGGAAAGTTTTATATGAGTATTTTATGAACAGTTTGAATTTCAAATTCGTAGATTTATACGAGGATAAAATCGTTTATCGGAAACTGTTTAAGGGAAGAAATAATCAAAATCCAGAAGGAATGAAGTCAGAATATTTGCTCGTTCTTGAAAAATAAAATGGCAAGACCGGACGGCGAACGGCCTTAGCGGATTGACTTGCCGACTATCAGCGGAAAGACTGCTCGTATCGATATAGTGGTTTACGCCTTAGCGGCAAAGTTTGATTCTCCCGTTTCCGAAAAACGGCTCCTCGGCAAATTTGGTTTGTCGTGGACGAAGCCTATGATCGGGCTGGTCAAATCGCAGACAAGTTGCGCAAAGCAGAGGGCGGTTCGTTGAAAATTGTTGCGGATCGACTTCGGCAATTGAGTGGACTAGTAGGAAACGCTCGGCCGTTGGCAACGGCTTGTTTGCGCGGACTCTCAAGCCACAGATCTTGAGATTTCTCATTTTTGACGGCAGTCGTTTCAATCACCTCGGCGACAAAGTCATGCGAGTGTTTCGAGTGTAGCAGAGAATGGAGATTGTGTTCGGGATATGAATTGTAGAGGTTGCGGCGCTTTTAGTTCCTTGAGATTCAAGAGGGTAGTTGTCAGATTAGCTTTGAGAAGCGAGGTTTGTTACTAATCGCCAAGTTAGAGGGAGGTTTATACCAAGCGGCAAAGGGATGACTGGGCCTTCAGGTGTTTCTAATGGAATGCATGTTTCGGCGGATTTTTCTAGATAGAACCGATGTTTCGAGAGGGGAAGTTTGTAAAAAGCGGCGCCATTGCCGCAAAGAAAGCGTTCGAATTGGGAACGTCCGGATTTGGTGTTTAGCGAAACGCCGCTTTCTTCAAAGGCCATCGCATATAATTGTGGGGCGTAGCCTCCAGTAAAACAACCAGCGGCGCATCCGCATTCGGTGGTCTTGATTGTGTGGGGCGCGCTGTCGGTTCCCGCAAAGAATTGGCTTTGTTTTGGGGTAGTGACTGCCGCGCGAAGCGCCGCTCGATCTGCCTCGAACTTAGGAACCGGCAAGCAGTAGAGAGGATGTCGAAGCCCGCGAATTAAGTGTCCGATGGTATAAAGCAGATGTTGCGGTGTAACAGTGGCAACTACACGACTGCCCGCTGATTGCACAAAAGCGACAGCTTCTTTGCTGGTGATGTGTTCGCATACTATACGCAGGCGGGGATGTTGCTCGCAAAGCCGCGGCATTGTTTCTCGGTAAAAAATTGATTCCGCATGGATTTCTGCGTCCAGATATTTTTCATAGGGGAGACCGTGTTGTTCGCCGTGCAGGCAGAGGATGGTTTCGGTTTCTTCCATTTGCCGCAGCAAGTCTCCGCCTATCCACTGGTCTATAGGTATGCTGTGTTGAGCGTTGGTGGTTTCACGCGGGGGGTAGTATTTGCAGGCTTTGAGGAGGCCGCTTTTGGTGCCTTGGACAATCATTTCCGGAGTTGTTTTCCGAGTCAAATATAGCGGCACGATAAGGGTATCAAAGGCGTCTCCGCCATTGGTTCGCAGAGCTTGCAGATATTGTTCGATGGACCAACTTGCCTCTGACGCTGGGCCAAATACTTGGGAAACTGGGGGAATTGTATTAGGCATGGCAACGATGCCGGCGCATTCCATGTTGATGTGCGCTTGGAGGTAGCTTGCCATTGCCGGCCCTTGGCGGAAGTGGGCGTGTAAGTCGAACCATTGGGGAAGTTTAATAGTCATTTTGGCTTTGTTGGCAAGTTCTGGGCGGTTGGTTTGGTTTTTATGTTTTTCGCTAAAATCCCCGCATTCTGTTTTTCAAACAAACAGAGAAACGAGCAAGGCGAAACCAAATCCTACAAGAGAAATCATGGTGGAGACCACACTCCAAGAACGCAAGGTTTGGGCTTCGGACATGCGGAGATAGCGGGAAATCATCCAGAAGCCGGAATCGTTGACGTGCGAGAAGCCGGTTGCGCCGGCGGCGATGCAAATGGCCACTAAGGCCAGGTTTTGTGGATTTAGGTTTTCCACGAAGCCGGCTATCAATCCTGCGGCCGTCAACATGGCCACGGTTGCGGAGCCTTGGGCGATTCGCACTAGGGTGGCAAATAGGTAAGCTAATACGAGCAATGGAATTCCTGAATTTCCGAAGGCTTCTTTTAAGGCATCGGCAATGCCGGTGGCTTCTAATACTCCTTTGAAGACGCCGCCGGCGCCGGTGATGAGAATGATAATCCCGGCCGGTCCCAAGGCTTTGGTGGAAATTTCCAGCAACACTTCTCTGCTCACGCCGCGCCGCGTTCCTAAAAAATACAAGGCGACTATCGTCGACAACAGCAACGCAATCACCGGGTGTCCGAGAAAGTAGAAAACTTGTATTAAAAGAGGCGCCGTTTGCAAAGCCTCGCGCAACGCCGCTTTCCAATCTTGTCTTGTGAGTCCGGCTTCCAGTTCGGCTGCGGTTGCTTGTTCGACGACTGTGCCGACAAGGATTAGCCCGATTGGAAGCGCCACTAAAAACAGAATTAATCCCACACTTGGCAACTTCTTTGAGTTCGGCGTTGCGTCGATATCCGGTTCGGGAAGGCTTACTTCGATTCCTCGCACAAGCCTTCCCGTTATCCAAGGGCCGCAGAGAATTGCCGTGGGCAAGCCGATCAGAAGGCCAAACAAAATCACCCATCCTAGGTTCACTCCCAAAATGTAGCCGACCGCCACCGGACCCGGCGTCGGCGGCACAAAGGCATGCGTCACTGCCATGCCCGCTACCAAAGGGATGCCGAAAGTTAGGAGCGATTTCTTTGTATCTCTCGCAAGCGCATACAACAACGGCGCCAACATCACCAAAGCCACGTCGAGAAACACTGGAATCGAAATGACGAAGCCGGTGATTAACATTGCCCACGGCGCTTTTTGTTTGCCGAACATTCGCACCAGGGAAGTCGCCAATGCCTGCGTCCCGCCGGAATGCTCCAACACCGCGCCGAAGATGGCGCCGAGTCCGATAATGGTCGCAATAAAGCCGAGCGCTCCTCCCATGCTGGTTACAATGGTCTGCGCCACTTGGGTAAGGGGCACCGCCTCTGGGTTCACAAATTTGGAAGCCGCCGCCACTCCAACGGAAACCAGAAGCAACGCGAGAAAAGCCTGGATTTTGAAGCGCAGAATTAGAACCAGCAACAAGGCGATTCCAAAAAACAACAGCGCGATCAATGCCCCCACGGGCAGGGCGGCAAAAAACAAGTGCATTCGCTTTTTATGAAACCACAATCTCTTTGTTTCGTCAACGGCGCAAACAGCGGAGAACCCTTTCTTCGCGGTTGAATTTTGAAAAGCCTGCCGATTAATCTCGTTTTTTCCTTGACACGAATTCTACAAGATACCATGGTTCGTCAAAATTTTTTCAATAAAATTTTCAATAAAAGCAAGATAAAAGCAAGAATTCGCAAAAAGTTATCCGTCAAATCAAGATCAATCTGCAGTGGGAAGTGATTGAAGAGATAGCAGACGCCGAAGCCGCCACTCAATAAGGAACGATGGATTCTGTTCTCGAACGAAATTCAGCGCAAAACCGATCAAGAGCAATCTTGACTTTAATTTCAAGGAAATCATGGTTAGGAATCGCGCTGTTTTTTAGAGGCAATTTTTTGCTTTTCTTTGTCGTTTCCAGCGGCTATGCTCGTTTGCATGACATCGAACCCAACTACAAATCGACGATCTTTTCTGAAGACCACCGCTATGGCCGCAAGCGCGCCGCTTTTCCTTCCCGCCGGGATTCTCTCGGCCAAGCCCAATGACCGCATTCACGTCGGCTTCATTGGGATGGGGAAGCAAAATCGGGGCTTGCTCAATAACTTTATGAGGGACGGCTCCGTTCGCGCGGTGGCCGTTGCCGAGGTGGATCGCACGCGACGCTTGGCCGCCAAAGCGCAGGTGGACAAGAAATACGGCAATGAGGCATGCAAAGCCTACAACGACTTTCGCGAACTGATTGCCCGAGACGACATTGACGCTGTCTGCATCGCCACGCCGGACCACTGGCACGCCTTGCAAACCATCGCCGCTCTGGATGCGGGCAAGGACGTTTACTGCGAAAAACCGCTCACTCACAACATTCACGAATCCATTGCCGTGATGAAGGCGGTGGAGCGCAATCGTCGAATCCTTCAGACCGGTTCCCAGCAACGTTCTTCCCGCGTCTTTCGCGTCGCTTGCGAACTTGTGCGCAATGGCGTTGTCGGCAAAATTACGCGGACGGCGGTGAACTTCGGGCCGCCGGGAATCCCCTGCGACTTGCCGGAAGAAGAAATGGAACCGGGATTGGACTGGGATATGTGGATTGGTCCCGGCCCGCTTCGCCCCTACAACTCCACCCTCAGCCCGCGAGGCGTTCACAACCACTTTCCGCATTGGCGAAACTACAAGGAATACGGCGGCGGCATGGTCTGCGATTGGGGCGCTCATCATCTCGACATCATTCAATGGGGACTCGGCAAAGACGAGAGCGGCCCCATTGCCGCCACGCCACCGTCGGACAATGAAGCGATGAAAGGCGCCCAACTTATCTACGAAGGCGGCATCGCCACCGTCCACGGACAAGGCATCGGCGCCCACTTCTTCGGCGAAGACGGCGACGTCCAAGTAACCAGAGGCCAGTTTGCCATCAGCCGAAAAGGGAAAATCCTCGCAGGAAACCTAAAAGAGCAAAATCCCCGCCCGAAACTCGGCGACGAATTGGACAAGGCCGAAGAAATGTTCCTCAAGGGCGCAAGCATTCGCCTCTATGAGAGCGCCAATCATGTTCAGGACTTCCTTGCCTGCATGCGAAGCCGCAAAAAACCCATTACTCACGAAGGTGTCGGCGCTCGCTCGGCCATCGCTTGCCACTTGATGAACCAGGCCTACTACAACCGCCAAGCCGTCCTCTGGAACCCGGTCAAAATGAAGTTTGTAAAAGGATCCGGCCATCGCTCTTGGCTCACAAGAAACTACCGTGGACCGTGGATCGTTGCCTAAATGAAGAAAAGAACGCCAACTGAAAAATCTAGGCGGCAGCCGTAAACAATTGAGTTCCAGCAAACAGCCGGGCGCATGTTCGCTTGGGGAATCTCGCCAAGTCCAAAACCGACCGAGGTTTTCTAACGGCGATGACAATTCAAACTGTCGGAACAAGCTGCGTTCCAAGGATCGGCCAATCCATGATTGGTATCGGTTCGTGCTGTCGTTCCCGCCCCACTTGGTCTCAGACTATCTGGAACGGTTCGGCATCAATCCTTCCCACACGATGCTCGACCCGTTCTGTGGCACGGGGACGACGTTGGTCGAGTGCAAGAAACGCGGGATCGAGAGCGTCGGGATCGAGTCGAACCCCATGGCGCATTTCGCCAGCGCGGTGAAGGTCGATTGGACGTCCGCTCCCGCCAAGCTCGAAGACTATGCCGAAACCGTCGTGTCGTCGGTGCGCGGAACCTTGGCGAAACAGGGGCTCGACGAACGGCGCGGCCTGCCGTTGTTTTCCGCGAAGGGCGAGAGGCCGCCGCTTCCATTGCGGAGCCTGCCGCCCGACCAAGCGAAGCTCTTACTCAAGGACTCGATCAGCCCGCTTCCGCTGCACAAGACGTTGATCCTGTTGGACGCCATAGGCGAGCACGGCCGCCGTCGCGAGCGGCAATACGGCCGGCTCGCGCTGGCGAACGCGCTGGTCCACCGCATCGGCAATCTGAAATTCGGCCCGGAAGTCGGCGTCGGCCGGATCAAGGACGACGCCCCGGTTACGGAAGCGTGGTCGGACTGCATCCGCACCATCGTCCATGATCTTCGTCTTCACCAGGATCGGGCGGACGTGCCCGCTCGGGTCATCAAAGCCGACTCCCGGGACGCCGCCCGGCTCCTCGCGCCGCAGTCCGTGGACGCTGTGATTACGTCGCCGCCGTACCCCAACGAGAAAGACTACACCCGCACGACGCGGCTGGAGTCCGTCATCCTCGGTCTCATCCGTGACAAACAGGCATTGCGGTCGCTGAAACGGAGCTTGGTACGGTCGAACAGCCGGGGCGTGTACAAAGCCGACACGGACGACCAGGAGGTCGCGGACCACGCCGCGATAGACGACATCGCCGCTGCCATCGAGCAACGCCGGGTCGAGTTGGGGAAGACCTCCGGCTTCGAGCGCTTGTACCCGCGCGTCACCCGTCTCTACTTCGGCGGGATGCGCCGTCATCTCGCGTCGTTGCGCCCGGTCCTTCGCCCGGGCGCGAAGCTGGCCTATGTAGTGGGGGATCAGGCGTCGTATCTGCGCGTGATGATCCGCACCGGCCAATTGCTGGCCGACATTGCCCGATCGCTGGGCTACGTCGTCACCGACATCGACCTGTTTCGGACCCGGCCTTCGACGGTGACCGGCGAGCACCTCCGAGAAGAAGTCGTCCTGCTGGAGTGGCCGGGGGACTGATCGAAAGGGGGCGTCTCATGCCTGCTCACAATCGCAACGCCGCAATCATCCTGGAGATCTTCCGCGCTAAGTACAAACCCGGGCGACACGAGGTGGACTTCAACCGGGAAGACATCGTCACTTTCGCGGACAAATTAAATATCAATCTGATCAAGAATCTGGGCGACCTGATTTACAGCTTTCGATATCGGGCAGATCTTCCGGATGAAATTCTGTCAAAAGCGCCTGACGGAAAAACTTGGATTATCAGGCCGGCCGGGCGAAGCAAATATCGTTTCGTGCTGGTCAGCGATGCGCCGCTGGCTCCGAACCCGAACCTTGCCGTCACGAAGATTCCCGACTCGACGCCCGGGATCATCGCCAAGTATGCGTTCAGCGACGAGCAAGCCGTATTGACTCGTGTGCGATACAACCGGCTGATCGACATCTTTCTCGGCGTCGCCTGTTACTCGCTCCAAAATCATTTTCGGACGACCGTCCCCGGCATGGGACAAGTAGAAACGGACGAAATATACGTCGGAGTGGACAAGCGCGGCTCACATTACGTGGTGCCCGTCCAAGCCAAGGGTGGGAACGACAAGCTCAACAGGGTGCAAATCGAGCAGGACATCGCGGTGTGCACCGCCAAATTGCAGTCTCTAATCTGCCGGCCCGTCGGGATCCAATTCATGCGGAACGACGTCGTTGCATTGTTCGAGTTCGAGCAGGAGGGCGATGACATACGGATCGTGTCGGAAAAGCATTACCGACTGGTTCCGCCGGACGCCGTGACTCAAGAGGATTTAGTCAAATACAGGCAACGATTGGCGGATAGTGGTTAGTAGTTCAATTTCAACTCTCTGAAAAAGAACAACAAGAAAATTTGGATTCTTTGTTTTTGTTCATTGGCTTCGTTTATCCACGATTGGCTTGGTTTTTTTCAAAGCCAGAAAATTTTTTCCCAGAATTTCCCAGAAGGAACGGTTGCTTGTTGCAAAAGTGTGTTGCACTGGATTTTGTTCCAGTCTTAGGAATGGGCGTTAGCTTTTTCCTTAGCGGCGCATTTCATAAGCTCTGGACATGTAGTTGTAGGCTCTGTTGGCTTCCGGACTGTCGTTTTGGATGATTTCCCTTAATACCCAGTCGTAGTTTTGTTTGGCCTCGACCGGGTTCTGGAATTCTCTTTCAAAAAGGCAGATTATTGTTTGGCTATTTCCTGAAACGAGTTAGCGGCCTTGTTGTCGCATCCAAAAGACGTTCAGTTTTTTATAGGCTTGATGCGCTTTGGCATCTCCTTGGGCCATTGCACCGGCAATGGCATCTGACACATACTGAGCGTTTTCTCGTCGATCCGCCGGAGTTTTGCTTTGTCTGAGGGCGATGTCCACGGCGGTCATATAGTTGCCTTGATCCAATGCGTCGTCGATTTTGTTCAACAGGGATCGAGCTTTTCTTTCCGTTTTTTGAGTGGCGGCCGTCGTTGGTTTTTTGACGGCGGCGGCCGGCTCATTATTTTCTTCGTTGTTGCCGCCGCAACCAGCGAGCATTGCCGAAACAACAAAGGCAAAGAGTATGGAAGTTTTCATAGAGTGTCGGTTGTCTTTTCGCTTTTCTTGGAATTCGGTTTACCAGCCGCCGTTCGGAAGGCCGGGGCGCCAGTAAAGATCATTGGGAAGTTCAGCCGGTCGATTGGGGATTCCGGGGATATCGGGATTGAGCTTATTATTGCCCACCATTTCGTAGAATCTGCGGAAAGTGAGATTGATGGCGTGACCGCCGACGGCTCCCACGGTGGCACGTCCGCCAACGTCTTTGGAACGTTGACCTTGGGAAGTCATTGAGTTTCCGCCGCCGTGCCGTTGAGAGATGCCTTCGTCTGGACGGTTGCCGGCATCATTGAAATAAAACGGATAATTTTCATCCGTTTCCCATTGGAGAATGGCTGTGGGAGGAAGAGAAGTGGTTTTGTAGGTGCTACCGTCGTTGTCGTTTGGCGGGGGACCGCTCCAAGTGTAACTGGTAATTTTGATAGGGCGCTGGAGATATTTGTTTCGTTTGACGCCTCTGGATTCGACCGCATCTTTGGGGCAGATCATGATTTTGTCGGAGTTGCCAAGGTAAGGCGCCAATTGACCCTTCCGAAAGGCGTCTCGCTGTCGTTCCAGTTGTCGTTCTAACCCCGCTAGCGAGACGGCACCGGCCCGACCGTCGTTCATAACTCCGCGACCGGCAAAAGCCCAACCGTCGGGAGTATTGCCATTGCTTCCCCAAGTGGGATGAGGCATGTGTTCTTCGTCGTCGCCGGCGTACATGAGCATGGCCAGCATGAGTTGTTTGGTGTTGTTGAAGTCGATGGTGTTTTGGGCTTTGTCTTTGGCTTTAGAGAGAGCGGGGAGAAGCATGCCGGCCAAGATGGCGATAATGGCGATGACGACTAACAATTCAATTAACGTGAATCCCGAGGATCGGGGGGGGGGGGGATGTGATTGATTGATGAGTTCATGGCTTGAAGATTTTATGTTGATGGTTCGCAATATCAATAATATTCCGTTGTATTTCGCTTAATGAAAGGGTTTGTTTAACTCAAATTAGGCGGGAGGTCAAGAAAAATTTCCCGAAATTATTGCGTTTCTGTTTTCGGGCAAAAATGCGGCGAAAGTTTCGTCAGAGGCGGAGTGAAAGCGTTTTCGGAGGTTTTTTGCGCTTCGGACACGGAAAAATATGGCTTTTCTCCATTGTTTTTCTTTCCGTCGTGAGTTGGCGGCATTTTAACCTTGAATCTGTTTGTCGGTTTGGAGGCAGTTAGTTGGAAAACACCCAGGGTCTGGCTTGTTTGATTACCAGTTTTCCGGTTTCCGTGACTTTATATTCAATTTCCATAGCGAAGTCGCGGTCAGTTCGTTGGCGTCCGTAAAGTTGGGCGAAGCGATTGTGGATTTCTTTCAAATGGTTGCGCAGTTCGCGCAGGTGAGTTTCTTCCAACAGGGTTTTTTCGGTGGGCGATTGGTTGGATTGTCGGACTAGAGTGTATCCGTCCTTCGCGTACCAACCTAGGAGAATTTCCTCCGGGGTGGAAAGTTCGTTGGGATTGGTTACTAAATCTTCGCCGATTTGCGTGTTGAGGTAGTAGTTTCCGTCGGTTTCGTAGAGGACGTCGTTGGTGACGGCGACACCGTTGACTTTTTCTCTTTTGAAGTTGGGATGAAGCAAGACTCCCATGGCCGCCAGTTTGTGGTCGATTCGATAAAATTCCCTTTCGTCGAAGGCGCGAAAGTTCCAGAGGCTGGCGAATACTTGTTGGATTGATTGAGAAAGATGCCCTTCATCCGGGTTGTGAGTGAAGGAATCGTACAGCCCGGCGCCGCTGAAACCCGGCAGGTCTTCGTTATTGGTGCTGGAACGGCAACGGATGGAAATTCCTTCGGGAAAAAGGCGTTGCACGGCGGCGATGGCTTCGCTCATCCAAGGCGGCATGTCTCCTTTTTTGATTTCGCCTCGAAGTTTTTTTAGTTTTTTGCGCAGGAGTTCGCGGTCGTTTCGAGCGTCTGGATCGTTCAAAATCGCATTCACGGCGGCGTCCAAGCGGTTGTGTTTCATAAACTCGACGTAGAAGTGAAAAGGAATCCCAAAACCATCGGGGACGGTGCCGGGAGGGAAGTTGAAGCGCCGCATCGCGGCAAGATTCGCCGTTTTGACGCCGAATCCGGAGGCGTCTTCAAATTGAATGCTTTTCAAAGACTCAATCGTCGTTTTGGAAAGATCTCTGGCCGGTTTTTGAGGTTTGGCGGGACGAAGGCTGGCAAAATGGCGATCCACTTCGGCTTGGGAGGCTTCGCGGAGACGATAGACTTGCGGGGTGACTTGGTAGCGCACCAGTTTGCCCAAGAGGGATTGGATTTGTTCGTTCTGCAAGGCGCCGCGGATGAATGCGTTGGGCGTTTTGTCTTGAATCGCCCGCAGATTGACGTGCGAGAGCGGGGTTTGTCTCACTTCAGAAATCACGCCGGCAACTCGCGGCATTTGGTTGGGGAGTGTTCGGCAAATCACAATGTCGCGCGGAGAGGGGCGAATTTCGTCGTCCATTATCCGAAGCCGCCCGAAGGATTCCGCTTCGTTGAGAGGCAAATAGGCAATGTTCTGGTAAAGGTCTTCATCCAAATAAACCGCCATATCGGAAGCGTCGTATAGGGCTTTCTCTTTCTGGTATTGATCCAGATTTCCGGGCAAGGGATGAAAGGCCACTCTTCCTTTGAGAATGGGCATAAACTTCGTTAAATCGTCTTGGTACATTTGGATTTCTTCAAACCAGTAGGAATTATTGGGTTGAAAATCGAAAATGTACAAGCCGGGCTCTCCGTTTGGAGAAGCGATTCGGGGCAGGTAAGTCAAGGCGCCGCGCACCGCTCCCTGCATGCCAATCCCAAACCTGCTCATATAACGCGGATGCGCCCGATGTTGTTTCGTGTTCATGAAGTAGATTTTGACGTCGACGGCTCCCGGATTCACAATGATGAATTTGACGAATTGAAGGTCGGCAAGATAGCCGTCCCGCCCCACGTCCTTCCCTTTATAGGAGAGTTTTTCAAAAGTGGCGCGATCGGGAATTCTGGCCGCGCCGTCTTGAAATTGAATATCTTCGGGTTCAGTGAGATTTGCGGGTTCTCCGCCCGGGAAAGAGCCTCCTCTCTGTCCCCACAGCGGATCGATCCAGATTTGAAACAACGCGAGGAAACACAGAAGAAAGAAACAGCGATTCATTAAGAGAAACTTTTTATATCTTGTCGTCGAGAAACTTAAAAGGAACAGACGATCCCAAACACAGATTGGTTACACTTTTCCATTTTTCTTCGTGGAATTCAATCGGCTCTTCCCAATCGCGGACCCTTTCAATTCCACGCTCGCCCGCGTCGAACGAAAGTGGGAACGTCCAGATTTTCTCCGTTGTAAATAGCGGGCGGACTCTTCTCGAACAGCCCGCCGGGAACGAAGTTCAAATTCAACATTTCCTGCTTGAATCGACGTTTGCCCGTCCGCCGCGGACGGACGGAACCGGGGGAACGAGTCGACACTTGCGAAGTGGATTTTGATGTTTCTTCAAACTGTTTGAAGGAAGGGGTTTCGGAATTTGAACCTTTAATCGGCACGGGAAAGGAAACGTCGTCGTCTTGCGTCCCCTGAATTTTGAGAGCGGTGGCTTGCCTCTTCCGATGCCAAGAAGCGATCAAAGTCAGGCCGACTTTTTCTTCGAGGGACGAATCTGTGGACGCGCCAAGGATCACTTTTGCTTTTCCGGCGCGGCGGCGCAATTGCTCTCCAATCCAGTTCACTTCGGGAATCGTCAGATTGTCTCCCCCGACGATGTTGACCAGCAGAACGTCAGAATCTTCAACCCGTCCCTCGGCGCCGGCCAACAGCGGATAAGCAAGCAAGCCCTCGACGGCTTGTCGCGATCGGTTTTCTCCCTCCGCTTCCGCAACCGCAAAAGAGCTTTGGGCGCGCTTATTTCGCACGACGGAGCGCAGATCTTGAAAGCTGACGTCGATAAGCGCGGGTTTCTTGACCATCTGCCAAACGCCGCGAACGCCCTGCACGAAAGCGCCGTTGATGGTTTCAAAGGTTTTCGGCATCGGAGTTTGTTCGTCGACGATTTTAAGAAAGGCTTGATTGGGCAACGAGATCACCGCGTCCGAAGCGGCCAGCAACTCGTTTAAGCCCGCATCCGCCTGCAGGCGGCATTGAGGACCTTCAAACTCAAAGGGCAGAGAAACAAAGGAGAGAACGAGCGCGCCGGTTTCCCTTGCCTGCCGGGCTACGACCGGCAAAGCGCCGCTTGCGGTTCCTCTGCCCAGTCCGCCGAGAAAGATCACCAAATCGGCGCCGTCAAAGCGCTTGGCCAACAGCTCTCGATCCGCTTGCGCGCTGGCCCGCCCCGATTGCGGGTCGCCGCCGGCGCTCAATCCTCGCAACAAGTTCCGTCCCAATTGAATAGTCTCGGCGCTTTTCACCGTCCGCAGTCCTTGGACGTCGCTGTTCAAAGCAAGGAAGTCCACGCCCGGCAACACCTCGTGAGCCAAAATATCCGCGGCGCGGCATCCGGCGTCGCCGACTCCGATGACCTTAGTCGAAAAGCGCTTTGCCGAAGCCGAAGGATTGGACTGTTGTTGCGGCAACGGAAACCTTGCGGCACGGCATTGGGAGCCGCCGGGTTCGCCGACCGCGGACGAAAAACGTCCCTTCGAGTGGAAATAATTGGGAGGGTTTCTCATAAGTTTTAAACTGTTTGTAAAATTTGATTCGGTGAGTTTTGGAAATCTCAGTTAAACTAAAGCCGTTGTAACCATTGTCGGAAGGCGCGGCCCCATTTTGGCGGCTTCATTTTCCGCTCTCGCTGTTTGCGCAATTCAAAAATGCCGAACTTCGCCAAGCCAATTCCCGCGGCGAATTCCGGTTGTTCTAAAACGTCTGCGGGGCCGTTGACGTTTCCAGCGACGCCCACCAATGCCGGAACGCCGAAGACGTGTTCGACACGGCGTATGATGTCGGGAATCCTCGCCCCGCCTCCCGTAATGACGACGCCGGATTGAATCATGTTCAGACAACCGGCCTCCTCCAGTTCCTTTTCGATCAAGTCTAAACACTCGGAGACTCGGAGCGACATAATGTGCCTTAGCTGCTCGGTGTGAATGGTTTTGTCGGGTTGGTTGACGAGGTCTGGGATTGTGATCGTTTGGTTCGGCAAGTGCCTGCCGTTCAAAGCCGATCCGTGTTGAATTTTTAGTTGATCGGCGCGCCCCAAAGGAACTTTGAATCCGTAGGCCAAGTCGTTGGAAATGTGATCCCCGCCCACCGGCAAAACTCCGGTGTGCCTGACCAAGCCGTTGTAGTAGACCACGTATTCAATGGTGCCGCCGCCAAAATCCAGCACGAGCGTTCCCAATTCTTTTTGCTGAGAATTCAAGACCGCCAACGCGCAAGCCAATCCCGAAAAGACAATTTCCTCCACCTCGATCCGAAGGTTCTTGACCACTTGGATGGAATTTTTCAACCGATTGGTTTTGCCGTGTACGACAAGCAAGTCCACTTCGATCTTGGCGCCGAGCAACCCGACCGGGTTCAAAATCCCGGATTGGCCGTCGACTGAGAAATGCTGCTGAACGGTGTGAATAATATAATGCTCGTTGGGAAGGTTGACCGCTTTGGCGTTTTTGACGACGTCCATAACGTCTTCCTTTGCGATATCGCGGTCTGCCGATACGATGGGGTGAGCGCCCCGGTTTACAAAGCTCCGCAAATGCCCGCCGGAAACGCCTAAGTGAACACTGCGAATTTCCTGATCCGCGCTTTGCTCCGCTTGGGCAAGGGCACTGCGAACGTCCTCCGTCGTCAAATCCGCGTTCACAATCTCGCCCTTTCGCACGCCGCGCGACTTGGCCTGGCCGACCCCAAGAATCCTGGGCATACCCGCATCCGACGCTCCAACCTCGGCAACCACCGCCGTTACTTGCGAAGTGCCGACATCCAGTCCGGTCACAATTTTTTTGCTGGCAAACATCACGTTTCCGTTCTCCTTGAAATTTGCGGTTGCGGCTCTTTCTGGGGAATATCGCGAGTCCGCCGCTCCCATTGAAAAGGATGGTTGTTTTTCACAGAAAGGTCCAGGCTGATTAACCTCATGTTTTCCCGCCTCGCCTTGTTCAACATGATTTCCCATCTTCGGAATTGAGTCGCCAGTTTCTTTTCTTGCCGCTCCGCGTCCAACACGATTTCTCCTCGTCCCAAGGTCACTTCTTGTCGGTCCGAAGTTTTGACGACCAGCGCTTGCCTTTTGGAAACATCCATCGAACGAATCTGAATGCGATCCGCCATGCCCGAATCTCTAAAGGCGTCCAGCACTTGGATGGCAAAGTCGACTTGCCCCGACCTCGCCCGCTCTCCCGGTATCAACCGCAGTCCGCTAATCCCGGTCAATTCGGGCAGACGCTGCCAAAAACTCTCCCGCTCCAACTCGCTCTCGCCCGCCTTTGGCAAAAAGACGAATCCAGATGAATCAATCATATAAGGTTTGAGAGTCATCCGTCCTTTCCGCTCCTTGTCGGGGCTTAAGAAATAGGCTTTGAAGACAGGCCGCCGCTCCCCAATCCACACCCTCAAGCGATCGGGAATGATTCGCTCGACAACCGCCGTGCGCACCACAGACACCATTTCCAAGTTCCGTTTAATTTGCGCCAAATCCAGAGCCCACAGATTCTCCCCTGACTGGACGTCGCACCAACGCAACACTTGCTCTCGGCTTAGCCGCCCGTCGGTCCGCAATTCAAAGTGGCGCAAGGCGAAGGCATCGTTCCTCAAGAGAAACGCATCCACCGTCGCCCGAACTCCCTTCCATCCCATCCACCCCAAACCAAGGAGCAGAGCTATCAGCCGTCCGATCACGCAGAACCGGCAGTGCCAAAACCCCCGCCGGCGCGCTTTGACGTCCAGACGCCCCCGGTTTGCCGCCCTGCTTTTCTTGAACATCGATTTCTTTTTGCCAAACCCCATAATATTCAACGCTCCGCCAACGCCGTTCCTTGCTTTTCCAAAGCCAACACAACCAGCCGATGACACAACTCCTCGAATGAAACTCCGCCGGCGCGGGCAGACTTGGGCAACAGACTCGCCGCCGTCATACCGGGAATGGTGTTCACCTCCAAAACGAACAACTCTCGACCTCGCACAATCATATCCACCCGGGCGCACGGACCGCCGCCGATTGCCGCAAAAGCCCTTTTCGCAGTCGACCGAATCGCCCGCTCCAACCCCGCGTCCAACGATGCGGGACAAAAATACTCCGTAGTGCCTTTCGTATATTTGCTGCGATAATCGTAGAGGCCGCTTTGGGGACGGATTTCCACAATCGGCAACACCCGGCGGCCGAGGATGCTGACCGTGATCTCTCGGCCTTCAATAAACTCTTCCGCCAGCATAGGCCCAAAGGAGGCCGTGCGAGCAGCGGCTTCTTCCCACCGCTCGCCGCCTTGAAGGAACTCGACTCCGACGCTCGAACCTTGGCAAGCCGGTTTAAGAACCAAAGGAAAGTTCAACGCGGCGGGCAATTCTCGCCGGGCGTCGTTGCAAACGCCAAATCGTGGCGTCGGAATTCCGTAGGATTGAAAGGCGCGTTTTGACCTCACTTTGTCGAAGGCGCAAGCGCTGGCCTCCGCGCCGCAACCCGTGTAAGGAACGCCGAATGCGTCCAACTCTCGTTGAATGGTTCCGTCTTCTCCATAAGTTCCGTGCAACGCAAGGAAGACCACTTCCACACTTTCCGGCAAACGCCACGCTCCGGGTCGAGGATCCAACATTGTCACCCGATACCCCTTGGAAACCAAAGCCGCCGCCGCCGCCCGCCCCGAAGCTAAGGAAATTGCCCGCTCCGCAGAGGGACCGCCCGACATCACCGCAATGTTCCACCGCTCGCTCATCCCCCGATAATCTGCACTTCGGTTTTCAACTCGATTCCGCGGGACTGGCGCACTCGCTTCTTGAGCAAATCAATCAAATTCAGGACGTCCTCAGCGGTCGCACTGCCGTCGTTTACAATGAAGTTTCCATGAATTTCAGAAACCGAGGCGCCCCCCACTCGAGTTCCCTTCAGTCCCAACTCATCAATCAACTTCCCCGCAGGGATGGAGGCCGGATTCTTGAAAATACATCCCGCACTGGCCGCCGCCGGCTGCGATTCCCAACGTTTGGCGCTGAAACGTTTCATCCTCTCGCTGACGTCCGCCTCGTTAGAAGGCTCGCCGCGCAGCACGGCCTCGACGGCCAAGTGATTCTCAAACAACGGACACCGACGATACTCAACGTGCAACTCAGACGCCGTGCGTTCGTGGAATTGTCCGCCATAGTCGAGAAACCGAACACGCTCCACAACGTCAAACATCCACGCTCCCATAGCCCCCGCATTCATTCGCAACGCGCCCCCCAAGGTTCCGGGAATCCCCTCCAAAAACTCCAACCCGGCCAGACCGTGGCGACGCGCCTCAGCGGCAATCGACTTCAAACGAGCCCCCGCGCCGCAAATCATGCGCTCCTCTTGAACCTTCAGCTCGGAAAAAGCGGACTGCGACAAAGAAAGCACCACCCCTTGAATGCCGCTGTCGCGAACAAGAACGTTGGAACCCCTCCCCAACACAAACACCGGAAGCCCGTGCTCGCCGGCGCGCCGAAGCGTTAACGCCAAATCTTCCAACGAAGCCGGCTCTACGTAAACATCCGCCGGGCCGCCGACTCGAAGCGTCGTTCGCCGGGCCAACGGCTCTTTTAACCGAACAACGCTCCCAGCGCTCAAATCCTTTTCCAACCCGCAAATGAACTCCGGCGCCGCCTTTATTCGACTCTCCCGCAACGACGCCACCAACTGATGCGCGGAGCGAGTAATCTCTCCGGCGCCCAAAAACAAGACGACGTCCCCCGACTTCAAATCGCCGCGAACTCCTTGCCAAAGCCGGTCCAAAGAAGACTCCCATTCGAGACTCCGCCCGCTTTTCCGCATCACCGCCGCCAACGCCTCGCCGGAAACTCCCGGAATGGGTTTCTCGCGCGCCGAATAAATTTCCGTCAACCACACGCGATCCGCATCGTCAAAGCACGAGGCAAACTGCTGCATCAGCCGTTCCGTCCGGGTGTAGCGATGGGGTTGAAACACTGCAACCAACCGCTTGGGAGCGCGGCGTCGGACCGCCTGAATGGTCTCCCGAATTTCCGTCGGATGATGCGCGTAGTCGTTCATCACGCAAAACCGCGAATCGGAGAACAGAACCTCTTGCCGCCGCCGAACTCCTTTGAACCGGGCGACGGCCGCCGCAATTTCTTTGGCGCCAAAACCCTGCTGCAGCAACCAAACGACGGCCGCCGCTGCATTGGAAACATTCGCCCGGCCCGCAAGCTGCAAGGTAAACCTGCCAACCAACCGCCCCCGAAACCAAAGCCCGAAACGCTCCATCGCCGGCTGCGCATAATCAAACGGCTCCAACTCAATGCGATAGTCCGCCAAAGGATGATAGCCATACGAAACCGCGCCGGAACGATTCGAAAATATTTCGATTAAATCGCCGTCGTCCGCGCAAAATACACTGCCTCCCTGAGTCCGATCCGCCAAAGACTCAAACTCCGCGCGAATGCGGTCAACACTCACAAAGTAATCCAAATGTTCGTCGTCAACATTGAGCAGAAGCAACTCCGCCGGGTGGAAATCCCGCAAGCCGCCATCGCTTTCATCAATCTCGGCCACAAACCACGGATGCTCTTGGGCGGAGTTTCCATTGGCAAAATCCCCGCCGACGTCCGCCGCCGGCGCCGGCAACTGCGGCGCTTCCCCGCCGACAGCATAACTTGTGGAAATCCCCAGATCCCGCAACGCAAAGGCCAACAACGCCGCAGTCGTCGTCTTGCCGTGCATTCCGGCGACGCAAACCGACCTCTGCAAAGCAAGAATCGACGCCAAAAAAGCAGCCCGGCGAACCGTGGGAATTCCCCAACGCCGAGCGGCGGCCAGCTCGGAATTGTCCCGCGGGATGGCCGAAGAATAAATCACCAACTCCGGACGATTCTTCGACAAGCGTCCGGCATCGTGCCCTTGGAAAATCGCGGCGTTCCGATCAGCCAACGACTTCGAAAATCCATTCCGCGCCAAGTCAGAGCCGGACACCGCAAAACCTCGGTCCAACAGCAGATGCCCCAGACAAGCCATCCCGCAACCCGAAATCCCCACAAGATGCACGGGCGCGCCGCGTTTTGAATGGGAATACCAATGTTGAAGTTCTGTCAGTCTCATATTCTTTAATGCAAACTCGCCGAGCGCGCGCAAAGATTCTCCGATCGCTCGGCATCCCGGCTTCCCGTTTTTCCTTCCTCCCGACTTGCGCCGCCGATTTCCCATTCAGAGTTCTCCGACTCCATCAAATCATCCACGATTCTGGCGGCGGAATTTTCCGCATTCCAAGCGCGCAATGCTTCTTTCATGCGCCGCCGCGCCTCTTGGTCATAAAGCAAACAGCTCAAAACTCGCGCCACATCCGATGGTTGCAAGCGACGTTCTTCCAGCCATTCCGCCGCTCCCGATTCCGCAAAAATTACGGCGTTTTTCCTCTGATGATCATCCGCCGCATGAGGATACGGAATCAGCAAAGCCGGGAGGCGAACCGCTGCATACTCCGCCAAACTTGAAGCGCCCGCCCGCGACAAAACCGCTGTCGCCAACCGAATCAACTCCGAAGCATTCGGACAAAATTCGCTGAGGAAATATCGCAGCCCCAACCGTTGATAAAGCGCTTGAAGCGGCGCATGATCATGCTTTCCCGTAAGATGGATGAGCTGCAAATCAGGATGCCGTCGCGAAAGGAGCGGCGCCACCTTTGCCGTCAAATCGTTCAGCAACCGGGCGCCTTGGCTGCCCCCCATAACCAAAAGGACGGGCGCCCCCGAAACCAAACCCAGCCGCTGATAAATCTCCGGCCGCAAAGCCTGCCGAAACTCTTTTCGAACCGGAGTGCCGCTCACAACAACCTTCTTCCGCCCGCGAAAGGCCTCCTTCGCTGACGGAAAACCGACAAAAATCCCGCGGCACAAGCGCGCCAAACAACGATTCGCCCTTCCCGGAACCGAATTCGACTCATGCAGATAGACACGAGCGCCCAGCAACCTGCCCGCAATTGCGGGAGCAACGCTGGCAAACCCCCCCATAACCAGCACAACGCCCGGCCTCCAACGCAAAAACCACTTCAAGCAGAGAGCCAACGACCGAATTTCGCCCCAAGCAAACGCAAGCCTCCGTCCCCGAAGCAAGGCCACCGCGGGAAGAAACTCAATTTGCGCATCAGGAAGGGCGTCGGCAGACTCTCGATCCACTTCCTTCCGAGAAGCAAACAACATCACTTGGCCGCCCCGACGCTTTACTTCCTGAGCCACCGCCACGCCGGGAAAGAAATGCCCGCCCGTGCCTCCGCAGGCAATCGCCACCTTGCACTGACTGGAATCTCTCCCCTCGTTCATGTCGACATAGGTTCCGGCTTGATCGCAACCGAAGCCGCCAAAGATTCCGTTTCCCCTCCTCGCCGCGCGATGCTGACCAGCACTCCAACGGAAATCAGCATCATCAAAAGACTCGACCCCCCATAACTAATGAACGGAAGCGCCAACCCCTTGTTCGGCAACGTGTTGGTTGCCACTCCCATATTGATGAATGCCTGCAGGCCTATAAGAAATACAATCCCGCTACCCAGCAGAAAGCCAAAGTTGTCCCGAGCTTGGGCCGCAATAAAAATCCCGGAAACAACCAACACGGCAAAAGCAAGAACAACCGCCGCCGTCGCCGCCAAACCCAACTCCTCGCCAATCAACGAAAAGATGAAATCTGTTTCATGCAGCGGCAAAAAGCCCAGCTTCTGCCGGCCGTTCCCCAATCCCAATCCCTCCCAACCTCCGGATCCCAACGCCAGCAAAGACTGCCAAACTTGATAGCCGGTGTCCTCTTTCATCGCCTCCGGATTCACCCACGCCTTCAAACGCTGACTGCGGATCGGGTCCGCCTGCAACGAAATCGCCAAGAGCGCTACGCCAACAATCAGCAGAGGCAGAACAAACCTCCACCGCGCCCCGGCAATTAACAACATGACTGCCGCAACCGCGCCTAAAAGCACCGTCGTGCCTCGATCCGGCTCGACAAAAATCAACGCCAGCACGCCGCCCACAATACAGCCCGGAACGAACAACCCCCGCCAAAACGCCGGCATGTGACGTCGATAGCGATCCCCATACCATGCAATGAAGACAACTAAGGCCAACTTTACATACTCCGAAGGCTGAAAACTGAACCCCTCATAGACAATCCAACGGCGCGCTCCGTTGAGACGCGTTCCAAAATCCGGGTGCAATACCAAAGCCAACAGCACTATCCCGCTACCCAGCAACACCCAAAACCAATCCTGCAACCAGCGATAATCCATACGAGCAGCCATATAACCCAGCAACACTCCCAACGCCGTCCACCGCAATTGCCGAAACAAAAACGTCTGATCTTCCCCGTAAATTACCGCGCTATACAGCATCACCATGCCCAAAGTGAGCAGTCCGGCTACGGAGAGAAGCAAAAACATAGTGGCGAGCCGCATACTCAGGATGCCGAAGTCAACCTTGCCGATTGCACAAAAATATCGTTACCGAGCGGTCGCCGAAGCCACTTCCGCAGCGGGAATCTTGAGCTTTTGCCCGATCAATATCCTATCAGAACGCAACTCGTTTGCCTCGCGCAACGCTTGCAGTGTAATGCCGTTGCGCCTTGCAATTCGGATCAGCGTATCGCCTTTTTCCACGGAGTACACCTTCCCGTTCGCCGGCGCCTCATTGCCCGCGTTCGAAGACCCCGTCGATTGTAAGGAATCAGCGTTTCTTGGAATCACAATGGACCTCCCAATGCGAAGCCTCCAAGGATCGATTCCGGGATTGGCCCCCAAGATCGCCTTTACAGTAGAGCCGTGCGTTTTGGCCAAAGTATAGAGCCTGTCGCCCTGCTTGATTGTGTAATCCAAACTGTGAGAAGTCGGCGCCGTCGGAAGCGAAGACTCTACAACCTTCGTCTCCGTCTCAGGCGCCGGATCTTCGTTCTTGCCAAAGCTCGAATCCATAAGGTCCAAATCGCCCGGCTCTTCCTGATTCAATTCGCCATCCGGCAACCCGGAATTCTCCGAGACGGCAGATTCCAAAGGTTCGCTTGGTTCGGAATCGGAAATCAAAAAATCGGGGACTTCGCCATCCGCAACAAGCAAATCCTCTCCAACAACGTTTTCAGCGTTTTCGAAATTCGGATTCGTCTCGTTGGAATCGGACAAAAGAGTTTCCTCATTCGTCCCTGAATCGGCAACGGATTCAGGCCCCGATTTTTTGCATCCCTGCAATAGCAGGAAGCTACTAATTGGAACAACATGTAGCGCAACAATGGCGCCTACCGTAATGAGTATTTTGGTTTTGCGATGTTGGCTATCATCGTGTTGACGATCATCAGAAGATGACCCGGACGGAAGTAATGGATTGTGATGGTACATAAGCAGTATTATAGAACTGAAGGTTTATAGTTGAAAGTTGATGTTATTGTATCTATTCTGTCTTGTTTGCGATGGCGCGAACTAGCGAAAAACAGCTCGCCCAATAAGCGAGACGGATCGCTCTCCCGCACGGAAAATTCTTTTGACGCTCGAGGTTGTTCCCAATCGGACATTTTACCGCCGACAGACTGTTGCAATCGCAAATCATCGACAAGAGAACAAAATTGATCGCCTCGAACAGCATAGTCTTGAAATTGGTCAAAGCTGGCGCATCCCGGCGAAAACAGAACTACGTCGCCAGAGCGGGCTTGCCGGAATGCAGCGCGCACGGCTCTATCCAATGTCCAACATAAGAAGCACTCCGTGAAGCGGCCCAACGCCAAGCGAATTTCCTCTTGATCCCGCCCAAAAAGGAAGGTTTTGGATACCTTGACGGATACGAGATGCCCAAGATTTTGAAAGGACAAACGCTTATTCAATCCGCCGGCAATCAGCCACAAACGACTTGACTCGCCCGCCAAAAGACCGGCGGCGGCTTCTATTGCGGCTCGAAGCGCATCCGGGTTCGTTGCCTTGGAATCGTTGACCGCCAAAACTCCTCCAACCGGCTCTAACACTTCAAACCGATGAGGTTCGCCGCGGAAATTCGCCAATGCCGTCCGCATTTCGTTGACCGCCAAGCCCAAAGCATGTCCCGCCAACAAAGTCGCCATTAGATTTTCAGCATTGTGGGCGCCGATGAGCTTCCCAGCGCTACAGTCATAAATCACTTTATCCTCGCCCACCATTCGCTTCACCAAAAAACCGCGATCGTAAAAGACGTCCGCCGCCGGATTCTTCAAGCTGAAAGTCCGCACCTTCTGGCCAAACTCAACCCCGAGATTCGTCAAGCGCTCCTTCGCCTCCCACTGAAGGATTGCCCAGTCGTCCTCGTCTTGATTCTCAAAGATTCGCGCTTTGGCTCGGCAATAATCGTCAAAACTTGCATGGCGGTCCAAATGGTCGGGCGCCAGATTCAACAAAACGGCGACCTTCGGCTTGAAACGATCCACATGCTCAAGTTGAAAGGAACTGATCTCCAAAACCATACAATCCAGCTCCGCACTATCACCCGCCGCGGCACAAAAGGGACGCCCAATATTGCCTGCAACTAAGGTCTTTCGGCCGCTATGTCGCATCACTGTTTCAACCAGACGAGTGGTCGTGGTTTTACCGTTGGTGCCGGTAATGGCGATGGCCGGGCACTTTGAAAAACGAAAAGCCAACTCGACTTCGCTGATTATAGGCACGCGGCGCTGGATGAGCTGCCGCATCAAGCCGGATGCCTGCGGCACTCCGGGACTCACAACCGCCAAACCCCAAGAGCGTCCCGGCAGATCCGAGCATTCCAATCGAATATCGACCCCCAAGGATTCAAGCGCATGAACCTCAGCAACGCTCAAATTCGCCGAGTTTTCATCCGCCAGCCAAACTGAAGCGCCCTGTTGCGCCAACAAAAGCGACGCCGCTCGCCCGCTGGCTCCCGCGCCAATAACTATAACTTGTTGTCCGCCAAGGTCTTTCATCTTCGTCGCTTTCTCGTTTCTTTTGTTCGGACTTGTCTAGCGTATCTTTAAAGTTAATAAAGCCAATCCAGCGCACAATCCGGAGAGGATATAGAACCGAACAACAACTTTGGATTCGTGCCAGCCTACCTTTTCAAAGTGATGATGCAAAGGGGCCCGCAAAAACAGCCGCCGATCTACGCCAAAGCGCTTCATATGATATTTATACCAGCCCACTTGAAGAATGACGGAGACCGCTTCGACGACAAAGACGCCTCCGGCAACGACCAAAATCAAGGGCTGGTGAATCAAAACCGCCATAATCCCAAAAGCGCCGCCTAAAGCCAACGATCCAGTATCCCCCATAAACACTTGAGCGGGGTGACAATTATACCACAAAAAGCCCACGCTCGCCCCCAACATGGCGGCGCAAAATACAGTCAACTCGCCGGCGCCGGGAACATAAGGGATTTGCAGATAACTGGCAAAATGAAAGTGGCCTGCAACATAGGTTAGCACAATGAACACAATTGTTACGATAATGGTACAACCAATCGCCAAGCCGTCCAGTCCATCTGTTAAATTGACGGCGTTCGAACTCCCCACAATCGCCAAAATTGTGATTCCGATGCCAAGCCATGCGACGTTTTCCAAGATGGGATGCTTGAAGAAAGGCGCCATCACGTTTGCAATCAAGTTTTTTGTTTCCGGCGTTTTCCACAGATATAAGGCGATGGCAAAAGAGAGGAGAACTTGCACCCATACTTTCACCTTAGACTTTGCTCCCGCGTTGTTTTGTTTGGTTACCTTTAGGTAGTCGTCGTAGAAACCTAGAGCCGCAAGTACTACCAATGATAGTAGAGCCAGCAATACAAAGGAATTCCACTGCGCCCAAAGCAAGGCGGCAAGGTCGAGGGACAAAACAATGAGGACGCCTCCCATCGTCGGCGTTCCCTTCTTGTCAATGATTCGCACCATGCCTCCGGCGGCTTCCGCTTTGTCGTTGTAGTTTTGCCGGAATTTGAGTCTTTTTAGCCATTCGATAACAAATGGAGCCAATAACCATGAAAGAATCAAAGCTGTAAATGCCGCGCCGATACTGCGCACGGAGATGTATCGAAACACCCGAAGCCCCGAAAGAGGTTCTTCCCAAGAGGAACCCGCCACGCTCTCCAAAATATACTGATGCAGATAAAAAAGCATGGTAACGCTATTTCATGTTTTCAGGCCGGGAGTATTCGGCGGCAGAACGGAGAGCTGATGGGAAGGATGCCCGCCGAACGGCCGCCGGTTCGGCAAACTTCAAAATCTCGTTTGCCGAAGCCTTTGCCGTAGGAAACCGATTGGCGTCAACGGGAATTCGGGGAGGGTTTCCATCCGCTTCCGAGCTGTGTTCTCGTTGCGACAAAGCTTGCTTAAGAAACTCGACCAGCCGATCCAACCCAGCGGCTCGAGACGCTTTTACCAACACGATGTCTCCGCTTCTCAAAATGTTTTTGAGCGATTCCCCCGCCACCGCCCAACTTGTGTAGACTTCGGCCGATTGGGCGCCGTTTTCTTTGGCCGCCTGCCTGACTTTCTCTGACCATTTTCCCACGCTGATAATGTGATCCACTTGGCACTGCGCCGCCGTGCGCCCTATTTTGGAATGTGCCGCCGCGCTGAATGCGCCCAATTCGCCCATATCGCCAAGGACGCAATAGCGCGCTCCGCGAGAAGGAAAGTCCCGCAGGGTGTTTAATGCCGCAATGGTGGAGTCTTCGTTGGCGTTGTAGCTGTCGTCGATCAGGGTCACGCCGCCAAACTCGCCCCACTCCAAGCGCATTTTTTCTGCGCCGCATTTGGCGATCCCCGTTTCCAATTCTTCAACGGTCAAACCCAATTCCGCCCCCACTGCCAAAGCCAAGCCAGCGTTGACCAGTTGATGACGTCCCAAAACGGCAACACGAAATTTTTGGGTTCTTCCCAATGGCGCCGCCTGCATCCAGAATTCCATTCCTTTTGCGCCAAGTTTCCAATCTCTAACTTGCCAGTCGTTACATTCTCCAAAGCCTACTTTTACAACCCGCGAGCGCGAGCGCGCTAAAATTCGATCCAGAAGAGGAATGTCCCCATTCACAAACAGAACTCCGTCTTCCGGCAACGCCTCCGCTAAAAATCCCTTCTCCTCCGCAATCGCCTCCACAGAACCAAAAAACTCTAAATGACTCCGGCCAATAGAAGTAATTACCCCATAGTGAGGCTGAATCATCTTTGTTAAATGTGGAATTTCTCCCGGATGATTCGTCCCCACTTCGAACACCGCAACTTGAGCGCTTTTACTCAATTGTAACAACGACAAGGGAACGCCAACGTCGTTGTTAAAACTTGCCGGGCTGGCGCAGACGTTCCACCGTTGCGACAACACGCCGTTGAGAAAACGTTTTGTGGATGTTTTGCCGTTGGAGCCGGTAACGCCAATCACTACCGGATGAAAGGATTGACGATAGTTTTTCGCCAAATAACCCAAAGCAACCCGCGTATTTTCCACCACAATTTGCGGACAGTTAGCCGGTTGCCCACTCAGACGCGCCGCTTCTACCATACAAGCGCTGGCAGTCTTCCCTAACTTTTCGGTAATAAATTGATGAGCGTCAAAGCGATCACCTACCAAAGCAATAAAAAGATCGCCTTTTTTGATCAAGCGCGAGTCCGTGCTAACCCCGGTCGCAAGATTCCGAGGGTTGGCATTCCGCAACTCTCCTCCGGATGCCTCCGCAATAAAACCTAAATGTCGAGGTTCCATCACAACGCTAAACGTATCTCCTCAGAATCATATCCGAGGTTTCTCAAACTCTCTTCCGCATACAATCGATCCTCAAAAGGAATAACCGAGCCGTTCATCTCTTGATAGGCTTCATGGCCTTTTCCAGCAATTAACACAATATCGCCGGGAGAGGCCTCAGTAATCACTTTATCGATGGCCCGACGCCGATCATATTCCACCTCCCACAATCCTCCGCCAATCCGCATTCCCAAAGCAATCTGTTCGACAATCTGCTCAGGTTCTTCATATCTCGGATTATCGTTGGTAATCCAGGCAAGATCGGACAACCGAGCCGCAACTTTGCCCATTTCGCTCCGCTTCCCCGCATCCCGCCCTCCGCCACAACCAAAGAGAAGAAGCAACCGATTAGGCGACAACGCCTTCAAGGTTTCCAAAACACGCTCCAGAGCATCCGCGGTATGAGCGTAGTCAATGAAAACGGCAAAGGGTTGTCCAAGCGCAACCGGATCCAACCTTCCGGGAATAGACGGAACCGTCTCTAATGCCTCAGCAATGCAGGGCAAAGAGCATCCCACTTCTGTCGCCAGCGACACTGCCGCCAGACAATTCTGAACATTATGAACTCCTACTAACGGCACGCGGACTCTCTGAGACGTTCCGCAACCGAGCAAGTCAAACCGGGTTTCCTCCGGCCTCCCTTCAATATTTGAGGCTGAAAAATCCACCGCAGAACGCATTCCGTACGTCACCGTCGGCACGTCGGCTATTTCCGCGTGTAATCGGCGTCCATATTTATCGTCCATATTGAGGATAGCCGCCTTGTGGCCCGGCGAAAGAGTTAGCAAGGTAAAAAGGCGCCGCTTAGCCTGATAGTAGTTGCCCATATCGCCGTGATAATCCAGATGATCCTGGGTAAGATTGGTGAAAGCGGCCAATTCAAAGACTACATCCGCTACTCGATCTTGTTGTAGCGCATGCGAACTGACTTCTATAACCACCTTTTCACACCCTTTGTCTACCATTCGCCGCAACAACTTCTGTAACTCAACAGCGTCCGGAGTCGTCCGGACGGCTGGAATATGCCGATCCCCGACCTCATATCGAACCGTGCCGATTAAACCGCATTGAACACCGCGCTGCCGAAGAATATGCCGAAGTAGAAATGAGACGCTCGTTTTGCCGTTCGTGCCGGTAATGCCCGTGATTCCCAAAGACCGGCTCGGATGGTCATACCATGCCGCGGCTAATTGAGAGAGAGCTTGCCGAGTATTTGGCACTTGCAACACCGTGCGACGGCCAAAGGGTATGTCTCCGCTCTGGCTCACAATTACACTGGCCCCCCGATCCAGCGCTTCTTCCACATATTGGTGTCCGTCTTCACAAACACCAGGAATCGCCACAAAAATCTTCCCCGGTACAACCTGCCTTGAATCGCAAGTGACCCCCGTTACCGGCACGGCGTCGGATCCAATTAATTCGAAATCCGAAAGCTCTGCCAGCAAACTGGAAAGCGGTTTTCTCATTTCCGTTGTTTCTCCATACCTCTCATTGTTGTCGTCGCGCAGCTTGACTATTACGAGGCTGGGACTTTGTTATAAGAATATCGGGACGCCTGTTTCGATGCCTCAATTGGTTTGACGGTGTGATATTCAGGTAATTGGCTAATTTCATGGCAATCTCTCTGAACACCGGGCCGGAAATCACTCCGCCGTAGATGTTTCCTTGGGGTTCGTTAAAAATAACGGAAATCACAACTTCTGGTTTCTCCGAAGGGAAAAAACCAATGAACGAGGCATAATATTTATCGCGGTTATACCCCTCGTTAGGGATGTATTTCCGGGCAGTTCCCGTTTTGCCGGCAACTGTATAGTAGTCTAGCCTAGCTCTCGGCGCCGTGCCGCCTTCCTGAACCACGGACTCCAAGGCTTCTGTCATTTGACGGGCTGTATCCTTAGTAATTACTCGCCGGATCTTCTCTGGACGGCAGACAATCACCGTGTTTCCCTCTTCATCAGAAAGACGCTGTACAATAAGCGGCCGCATCAACCAGCCGCCATTGGCAACCACACACATCATCATAGTAATCTGTAAGGGAGTCACCGCAACTTCGTAGCCAATAGGGACTCGGGAAATGGACAAACCGGACCATTGGGACAGAGGACGAAGCATCCCTCGCCATTCGTATGGGAGGGAAATTCCCGTCGTCGAACCGATTCCAAACTTTTGAAGGTATTGATATAGCCTTTTTTCCCCCAGGCGTTGGGCGATTTTGAAGGTGCCGATGTTTGAGGACTTCGCGAGAACTTCTTTTACTATCAAGGTATCGTAGGGATGATCATCGTGGAGTGGTTTGTCATAGAAATATACAATGCCGTTTTCACAGTCTATTGGGCTTTGGAGGTCTACTATATTTTCATTCAACGCCGAAGCCACGCAAATAGTTTTGAAGGTCGAACCAGGTTCAAACTGGTCGCTGACGGCCCGGTTGCGCCGTTTTTCGGCCGAGTAGGCGCCGTGATGATTCGGATCATAAGTGGGGTAATTCGCCAACGCTAGAATCTCGCCAGTATGAGGCCGCGCTACGATGACGGTTGCCGTCAAAGGGCGTGATTTCTCCACCTCTTTTTTGAGTTCCTCTTCGACGATCGCTTGCACACCAGCATCAATTGCGAGGTGAACGTTGAGGCCTGCTTGTGCTTTAACGTCCATACTTCGAAAGGCCACTAGTTCGCGGCGGCGGCTGTCGGTTTCCGTTTTTCTCCATCCCAACGCGCCTTGCATATAACGATCGAAAGCAGCTTCTATTCCTGCTTGACCGGTGATATAGAAGACGGATTGGTTCCTCACGAGTCGCTCTTCCGTCCGCACAAAACCTAAAACGTGCGCCGCCAATTCTCCATTGAGATAACGGCGCCGATGGCTGTCCACCGGTTCAACAAAAATTGCTTGGCTTCGCATTTCGCTTAAAAACTTTCTTTCCTTTTCAGATAGAAGGGATTCGTTTGGAATTTTCAATTTTGCCATTAAAGCCTGAATCGCTTCCCATTCTTCTTCGGTCACTTTGACACGCAGTCGCACATGGGGGTCGATGATTACCTTTCCCGCTGAATTGGTTTGTTGCCTGGGGCGCAACCGTTCTATTAACGCTTCGGAATCTACCTTCAAGTGCGTAGCCAACAAGGCGCCTAAGGGGCGATAGTATTTCCCGATTCGGCTAGGGTCGGCGCAGAGGATTTTAAGACGTTGCGTGCCGGCCAGCAACAATCCGTTCCGATCGAAAATATCACCCCGCCGTGTTTGTTTGATGTAGGTTCTTCGGGTATGTTTGGACGCTTTAGCTTGCAACTCGTCATGTCGGAAAATCTGAATGAATACTAGCCTTCCTAATAGCAGCGAAAACGCCGACAGCAAGAGGATGCCGAATAGAACTAGGCGACGCAACTGAACTCGAAAAACCATGATTTTTTCTAATTCGCTAATCTCCGATTTTCAAAACGAGCTAATCTCGCTTGCTGTAACGATTTTGGGATGGAGCCGGTTCTCCCGACAACAAGACTTCTTGCTTATCGTTTGTTTCTTGAATTCGGTGAATTTGCTCCGGGGAGGGCTCGCACAAATCTGATCCCCATTCCGCTAATCGCCGCTTCAGCTCTGGCTGGGATCTAAGTGTCGAGTAACGTTGTCGGAGCCTTTCATTGCCTCTTTCAAGATGGTCTAGTTCCCGTTCTAGCTTTTGAATCCGCCGGCCCAATTTGTGAACCTGGCTCTTCTGCCACAGGTAACCGATACAACTGCCTCCAATAAAAAGACAAACAATCATCGCCTTAACCAACCACCCAGTTCCAATTACTACTTCTTTACGACTCTTTTTCACAACGCAATACAACTCAAACAACACTTCCCGCTCTCCTGCAATTTTCGTGCAGAGCGGCATCAATTCACAACTTTTCCATCACCCGAAGTCGAGCGCTCCGCGAGCGAGGATTTCGCAACACCTCGTCCCGCTGGGGGCGAACGGTCCGCCGTTCCACCCACTTCAACTCTGCCCGCTTCGGCCTCCGAAACTCCGGCACATCCAAGTCCCCGCGAACTTCGTAGTCCGCCGCCAGTTGCCATCCAAATCTCTTTACTCGCCTGGCTTCGGCGGAATGAAACGTAATCACCGCGAAACGACCTCCCGGCTTGAGCAATGACCAAACGACCTTCAACCCCCGATCCAATTTGTTCAGCTCGTCGTTGACCGCGATTCGCAACGCTTGAAACAACTTCGTTGCCGGATGCGTGCGCCCCCGGCGCGGAAGCATTCTCTCCGCCAATCGCGCCAACTGAAGGGTAGACTGCAATCTCTCCTTCTGACGCTCTGCGACAATCGCCCGAGCCAAAATCCGCGCCCGTCGCTCTCCGCCAAACTCGAAAAAAATCTTTTCCAATTCGTTGCCTCCAAGTTCGTTAACCAAATCCGCCGCCGTTTGGCTCGTTCGCTCGTCCATTCGCATATCCAGAGGCCCGTCGCGGCGCAGGCTGAAACCCCGTTCGGCCGCGTCCAACTGATGCGAGCTCACTCCCAAATCTAGAATCGCTCCGTCCATGCTCTCTTGCTCCAGCCAATCGCCTAGTTCGACAAAATTGAGACGCCGAATTTCAAATCGCCCTCCAAACTCGGAAAGCCGAGCCCGTGCCTCTTGGACGGCTTCGCCATCCTGGTCGCATCCGAACAATCGGCCACTCGGCGAACTCGCCGACAAAATGGCTCGCGCGTGACCAGCCCCACCGACCGTTCCATCTACATATCGCCCCGCCGGCACGGGTGCCAACCGCTCGATCGCTTCGGGGAGCAACACTGGCGTATGATTGAACGTCACTGCTTTTCATAAAAACCGTCGATTTTTCTCTCTCTTCCGGCCGCGCAAAATACGAAGCCCCTTCTTCAACCATTGTTGAAGCCTCAAATTGCGTTTCTCCCGAAACAGCCGAGGCTCTAACTCCAGGCACTCCGAAGCAGACACCCGCACATCCCACGGCGATTCCCAAAAGCCTTTTCGTTGCGCTGGCTTTCCTTGAATCGAAATCTGTTTCCGCCGAGCCGAGCGAGCAGAAGTCGCTTTCCTGCGATATGCCTCTGGAAAGCAAAATTTTTCGCCCTTGTCTTCGGTTGGTGATGCTCTTCGGTTATCCAAGACAACCGATTCCGACAAAGCCGCGCCTGACTTCTGAGTAGCCTTCGACCCCAAATCCAACAAAAACTCCAATTCTCCCGATTGGAACGGACTTCCGCCCGCCGGCATTCTGTCCACGCACTTTCCAACCGCCAATAATCGACCCAAACTCATAAGCCTTGTATCAGTTGCTCAAGTTGACTGCCATCATCATAATAATCAGTGTGACTTTCCGTTTCATCCAAAGAACTGACGTTTTGGTACCGCTCCGGATCCCAAATCTGAAACCGATCCACCATTCCCACCAACAAGGCGCGCTTCTTCAGCCCGGCAGCATCGGCCAGTCTCTTGGGCAAACAAATTCGGTTCGCGCTGTCCAAATCCACATCGGCCGAACTCTTGCCGATTTGCCTCCTCCAAGCATCTCCTTTGCGCAGAGGAACTTCCCGGAGTTTTTGCGTCAAATACTTCATCCTGTCAGGTGGCAAACCGAGAAGACAATCCGGATCGCTCGTACGCAACGGCCAAAGCAACAGTGTAAATCGAGACAGCCCGGGCTTCCATTTAGCCGGAATCTGAAGACGTCGCTTTGCGTCAATCCCAAACGGAAATTCGTCATTGAAGCAACGCGGCGCATTTTCAGCACTTTCGACACCTTCAGCCATTTCGAGTCACTCAGTTCATTTCCACAAATTTTCCCTATTTTTGCATCCACGATGAAACACTTCGCAACACAATAGCCCTATTTGCCCCACTCGTCAAATTTTTAAATCGCCAAAAAACGGCCTTTCTTCAGAGCGCCAAAACTCCCAAGCCTAAACCCATCCCCTCGCCGCAATGCGTCTATGGTTGAATTTCTCGTCCATTCATAGGAATTTTCCCTCTTGGCGAACAAAATCGGCAACGAATGCCCCTTAAATTAAAAGAGTTTGATTACGCGTTGCCCAACCATCTGATTGCGCGGGAACCCGTTGCCGTGCGTGATCAATCCCGGTTGCTCATCCTAGACCGAGAAAAAAAATCCCTCCGTCATCGACGGTTTTCTGAATTGGAAACGCTCCTCCGCCCCGACGACGTTCTCGTCCTAAACGATTCAAAAGTGATCCCCGCCCGTTTGCGTGGAAAGAAAAGCGAAGGCCGGAAAGCCATAGAAATCCTGCTTCTAGAAGAAAAAGCGCAAAATCTCTGGTGGGGAATGCTCAAACCGGGAAAACAAATGCCGGCCGGCTCTACGGCGACGATCTCCGCACCGAACGGTCTCGAATCTCCAATCCGAATGGAAGTGCAGGAGAAACACCCAAACGGCCGCTGCTTGATCCGGTTCCGCGGCACAGAGAATATCCTAGAAGACTTGAACGCATACGGCGAAGCTCCCTTGCCCCCCTACATTGGGGCGGCTAATCGCCGCTCATACGACGACGCCAACCGATATCAAACCGTTTACGCGCAACATCAAGGCTCCGTAGCCGCTCCTACCGCCGGCCTCCATTTCTCGGAAACACTCCTCAAAAATCTGCAAAAAAAAGGAATTTCCTTGATCCCCGTCACACTCCACGTCGGTTTCGGAACTTTTGCTCCCGTCAAAGCCAATCGCATCGCGGATCACTTAATGCACGAAGAAACCTTCGAACTATCCGCCGTATCCGCATCCACTTTGACGAAGGCCAAAGCACAAGGGCGACGCATCGTGGCCGTCGGCACAACCTCAGTCCGCGTCTTAGAAACCGTCGCCGCCGCAAACCAAGGAAACCTTCGCTCCCAACAAGGCCGGACAAACCTTTTCCTCTATCCTCCCTGCGAATTTCGGTTTGTCGACGCGCTAATCACAAATTTTCATCTCCCCAAATCCAGCCTGCTCATGCTCGTCAGCGCCTTTGCCGCGCCAAAACAACTAAGCGGAATCGAACTCATCCGCCAAGCATACACCCAAGCCATCCACCAAAACTATCGCTTCTTCAGCTACGGAGACGCCATGCTGATTCAATAAAAACCACTCAGCAAAGATCAAGATGCCCCAACTCCATTCCAATCCGCCGCCAAACCGACGCCCTTATCTGCTCGCCAACATGGCTATGTCCGCCGATGGAAAAACAGCGGCGCCCCGATCGCTTTTCTCCCGTTTCGGTTCAGAAGCAGACCAATCCAATCTCTACAAACTCCGGACAACCGTCGACGGAATCCTATGCGGCGCCTCCACCATTGCCAAAGACAACGCCTCTCTACTCCCCCCCAAGCACCAGCGCCGGCAAAACCCACAGGCCAAACCCTTCTATCGAATCGCCGCTACCGGAACCGGCTCCCTCCCCTTGACATCGGCTCTTTTCAAAACCACTACGCCTCCCATTCTCATCCTAACCACAAACTCAGCTCCAAAAAAAACCAGAGAACGCTACCGGGCAATCGCCGCCGGCATTCACATCACAAAAGGCAAACAAATTCACTGGCGCCAAGCGCTCGCCTGGCTACACAAAAAATGGCGCATCCGCAGACTACTCCTCGAAGGAGGCGGAACCTTAAACCAATCCCTCTTCCGCCTCGACTTAGTGGACGAAATCAATCTTACCATTTGCCCATTCATTATCGGCGGAAACCAAGCGCCAACCATCGCCGACGGCGAAGCATTCCCCGTACTCAACGACTCAACCCTATGGCAATGGACAAAACGCAGACAACGCAACAGCGAGCTTTACCTGACTTTGACTCGAAAACGCAACCTACCGCCCAAAGAGAGCACTTCAACGCCCGCGAAACAAGTTCGCCGACGAAATCAAGCCAATCACAATCAACAACATCATATGCAAACCCACACTGTGGATTCTAAGATGTTCGTCTGATTGCAAGCATCCACAACATGCCTGTCTATGTTACGAACAATACCCATGTTGCATTCACAACCGTCGATATCCCCCACAACCTTTTTAAGATCTTCGATCTCGCCTTTCAGCCCCTCATCGTAATAACCTTTGCCTAAAAGAGTCTCCTTGATTTCGGAAACCTTTTTTTCAAACCTCCATTACCTAACACTCCAACAAGTTCTTCTTTGACGTATTAGACATCGATTTTTACTTGCCAATCACTCATATGTTATTCCCTTTCTCTTCGCACTCAAATTTATCCGATTCCACATAGCGCGCCAAAAGCCACAACGCGTCGCTCAGTCGGTTTAGATACCGTTGGATTTCCTGATTCGGTTCGCTTCCCGATTCTATCAAACGGCAAACTTGCCGCTCAGCTCTTCGGCAAATGCACCGTGCTGCGTCCAAACTTGCCGAGACGGGATTGTCGCCGGGATACGACCATCCTTGGAAAGAAGACATTCGACTTTCCAATTCCACCACCAGCGTGTCGATCAGCACTATAAATTCCTCGTCAACCAGCCGGAATCCGTCTTTTTGATAACGTTCCCGGTCACAACCGTCCGTTGCCAATTCGCCCATCAACTCGACGAGTTGCTTTTGAACTCTTTCAATTTTGTTCGCTATCCTTGATGCATCGGACTGGCATCGAACCTGCCCCAAGGATGCATTCAGATCATCCACAAAACCAAGCATCTCAATTCTTGGGTGAACTTTTGAGACCCGGCGATTATACATGAGACTAGTCGTCCCGTCGTCGCCTTTTTTGGTGGCGATGCTCATCTATTCCTTAGCTTTCGGTTTGGTGCTGCGATGCTTAGAAATATCAGCCTCGTGCAAATGAATCCTATAATTCAAAGATTGCGCAGGAAAACTTTTCCGTTGGCGACTCATCGGTCCGACTGTAATGTTGAGGCTGTTTATCGTAGCGCCTTGACGCGAACGTTGCGAAAGGCTACCGGATCGCCGTGTCCAGCAAAGCCAAAGTAGCCGGACTTGCGGTTCTTGCCGGGATGCGAACGGTTGGACATGAATTGTTGAATCTTGTTCAAGTCCGTATCTAAAATAGTAGTTCCGTTGAGCACTACTTGTATGGTAGAGCCTTGCACTGTTACCTCCTGATAATTCCATTCACCCACCGGCCGTTGAAAGCCGCGCTTCGCCGCTGCCATTCCGTAGGCAGATCCATGATATTGGCGGCTGTCCAGCCGAGCATATTTGGCCGCGCTATTATCCAACACTTGCAGCTCGCACATTCCCTCATACGCTGTGTCTCCTTTTCCGGGATAACGAATGGCCAGGCCGTTATTCCCTCCGGAGGGTAGTTTGAATTCGAAGCGAACGATAAAGTCGATCCACGGTTGATGGTAGTAAATCGTTCCGCCCGATCCGGGCTTGCAGACTATGGCGCCGTCCTTTACTTGGTAGTTGTTTACCGGACCTTCCCAACCATCTAGGTTTTGGCCGTTGAACACGGGTTTAAAGCCGGGTTCGGTAAGCATTTGATTTGCTTCCTTGGCGGAAATTTCCCGGAGATAAATGTTCTTCCACTGAATTTCTCCTCCGTGAGTTTGCAATTGGATTGGTCCCTTTGGCCATAGGGGATTTTTGCGGTCCCAAAAATTTTCCATCACGGCATGATCGACAACTAGGTGACCGTTTAGAAAAACCGTCGTTCGATCGCCTACTTGCCAAATACGAAAATGGTTCCATTCGCCGAAGGGTTTATCTGCCAACACAAGAGGATTTTTGCCGGCCGCTCTGGACGAGTTGTTCCATAATCCGCCCGATCCTTTATTCGCTCCGATAGGCCACTTTCCTCCTTCCTTTGTAAAGTCCCAGATTTGCACTTGAGGATTGCCGCGCAAGTAAATGCCGCTGTCTGCTTTGGCCACCGTTTTGTAGTCAATCAACAACTCAATGTCGCCGTAGTCGTCATCAGTGGTGAGGTAGACGCCCCGACCATCGTTGACGATAGCGCCATCTTTCACACCCCAATGCTGTCGCACGCTCTCCATGTCCTTCTTGCGTTTGGCCGCGCGGTCTTTCGGGCTCATCGCCCAAAGTTTTCGCGGATCAAAATGCCCCATCCCATGCCAACCGCTTAAGTCTTTCCCATTAAACAATGACCGAAAACCAGTCGGCGGAACATTATCCTCCCCTCGGCCGGATAACGAACAGACCACAAGCCCCCCAACTAATAAGACCGAGGCGTAAATACAGTGCAAACGGTGTTTCCTAGTACTTTTCATAAACTGATATTAAAGTAAAATTTGTTTCTTTATTTTCCACTTTGAAAGCGTGTATGCAATTCTTTTTTGCGCCATTCACCGAACCGACCAAAGTCCGTGTGTGTCCGGCGGTAAGACGGCAGACTCCGGATAAATCAAATAGGCCGTGTTCTTTGAATGCTCCCATGCTTTCACAAAGTCGATTCGCGGATAAACCCAGCGCACGGAAGGCGACCTCGCCGGATCGTTAACTATGATGTCGCCATTCTCATCAAACCCCACGCAAACGACCAAGTGACCGTCTCCCTTTCGGGGTGGCTCCCGTTTGAGCGCGCTATACGAAACGGAAACCGGTACCGGAACCCCAACCAAAACAAAGGCTTCCAACTCCACTATATCGCTGAGCCTCACCACAGAGCTCCGAATACCCGGAAAAGAACCGGCATATGCAATGTTGAACGACCAGTTCCCCGTCCCCTCCCAACCGGGATCAGACACTTCCGCCGCAACCCGCGGCACCGACGCCTTCAGTTCGGAACGAGACAAAACCTTCGCCCAATACGCCTGCACCATCGCCACAGAAGTCGGACTGCACCACGCCTTTCCTCCTTCAAAATCCAACTGGCAAAGACGAGGCACCGCCAACTCTCTGCCCCACGCCCATCGGTCAGAAACCAAAGCCTTCGGAGCCACCCTCGAATCGGCAAAAGACAAACCAACAAATCGAAGCCCTTGAACGCCGGAAGTCTCCAATGGAAAAACAATTCGAATCCGAACCTCGCGAGCCGGCTCCGAAAGAACCAAAGTGTCCGTGCTTACCTTCCCTGTTGCATCTTTTTGCCCCTTTATACTCGTCCGCCCGTCAGCAAACTCCCCGCCAACCCAACGCCCAAGCAGATAAGGCCCCGCCCACCGCCCCCACACGCGAACATCCACTTCTACCGACAAGCGAGAAGAACGCGACGCATTCCACGAAACCACCAACTCGTCAAACGAAACCGCCGAGCGAATCAACGGAGATTCCAAAACGACCTCCCGTTCCCCGCTACTTTGTTTGCAAGTCCACTCCGAAAAATCAACTATCCCGACAAACAAACGCCCCCGCTTCCCCTCGCCGGCAATTGCATCGGCAAAACTCTCGCACAAAACGAGGCACAAACACAAACAAGCCCATCGAATCGCAAACATTCCGCCACAAAACTTACCACCTATTTTCAAACCGTCAAACCCTAATCCAACAAACAAACCGTTACTGAGCCGTTATGGAGAGGATACGGAACCGTTGCGGAAAATTTGCCGAAGGCGGAAAACCGAAGGGAGAACATCTTTGCTTAAAAACTCCTCGCCAAATTCCCCGGCAACAGCATTTCCAACCAGACTCAGAAAAATTACGCAAAAGTGATTTTTCCGCAAAAAGTGTTGACTGAACCCCCAACTTGTTTAGTTTTCTTTCCATAATGATTTGACAAGTCACAATTAATCAGATGAAAACTGTGATTTTCAAGAAAATTGACAAGCATTTAGGGTGCGATGACTTATTGTCCGGCACAAACGGCAGGCTTTACTAAACTTAGTTGTTATGGCATCGGAGTCCACTCAACTGCTCCCATTAGCGTCCGAAGACCGCAAAACTCATTTTCTGAATGGTCTGGCAGGCAAAAGGGGGAAATTTAAAAGATACGGCGGATTGCCTTTACGGTACGCCGGCGGCAAGAGTCTTGCAGTCGGCCACTTGGCAAAAGAACTGCCCGGCAACGTTTTCAAGCTGGTGTCTCCGTTCTTTGGAGGAGGTTCTTTTGAGATCGCCAGCGCAAAAGAGCTGGGTATCGAAGTAGTCGGATACGATGTATTTAATATACTCGCCAATTACTGGAGAGTACAATTAAAATCTCCTAAAAAGTTAGCCAATCGCATTTCCCAGTGGAGTCCGGACAAGAAGACATACAAACGCGTCAAGGAAAGACTGAAAGAACACTGGGCTGGAAACAATCCTATAAAAAACAAGCTGGAATTAGCGGCTCACTACTGGTTTAATCATAATCTAAGCTACGGTCCTGGCTTTCTTGGCTGGATGTCTAAAATCTACGAGGAACCAGCAAGAGTCAAAAGACTAATAAGCAAGGTGACAAATTTCAGGTGTCCCGGGTTAATCGTGTCTCAGGGAACGTTTGAAGAAACGATACCCAAACATAACGGGGATTTTCTGTACTGTGATCCACCTTACTTCTTGGATGGTGACAGCAAAATGTTCAGAGGAATTTATCCCCAAAGAAACTTCCCGATTCACCACAAAGGATTCAACCATGCGCGGCTTCATCATTTGCTAACTAATCACAAAGGCGGGTTTATGCTTTCCTACAACGACTGTGAAACAATTCGCCAATGGTATTCGGATTTTAAAATTATTGAAGTTGAATGGCAGTACACCTTAGGGCAAGGGGAAACCCGTATTGGAAAAAACAGAATAGAAAACGGCACAAATTACCATGTTAAAAAGTCCCACGAACTTATCATTGTTGGAGATTGTTAGATAAGAATTCCTAATCGCAGAAGAGCGATGATCAGCGGCCACGCAAGAGAAGTTAAAGTCTCTGGGCATGTCAATGAACACCATTTCGCGGAATTGATTGGTGGAGACGTCAACAAAGGCACGCAAACGGACAAGAAGGATGTTGTAGACAAGCAACACCGCTTTCATTCTGTAAAAGGCGGAAACTGGTGGCAAATTTTCCTGTACAGTCGAGAACGGTTCGTATCTAATACCATTTTTCAAGGTATCGGCAATGTGGCCAACATTATGATTGACTGTTTGGACGCATACCCTCCAACATACCAAGACTACAAAGAGAACAAACTGCAGGCAAAGGAAAACCTAAAGGACCCAATGAGAAAATTGCTGGCAGAGTTGGAGCAGGAAAACATCTACAAAGCATTTTTACAAAAGGCATTATTTGACGGAGGCAATGCGGATTATCTAAGCATTTATCCCGGCATGTCAAAAGAAACAATCCAAAACAAGGAATTTCATATTTTCTTCAATACAGACGTAATAGACACTTTTTCTCGTTGTGTTTACTTAGTCAATTCGAAAGCTAGAAATAAGGACCCGCAAGATGCCCAGAAAGTCATTTTCAAGTCAAGAATTCACAACAAGAATATCGGAGAAATAGAGGATAGGCACGATAGTCCTATGCATTATAGGCAGATGAAGTTTCGCCTGAACGGCAAGATGACTTTTCAGATACTGCGGTCTAAAGTTAAGGGACATACGCGGTTGAACTCGCAACTCCATGTATATGGCAAGGCACAAAAACTATTTTCAATAGGTTAGAGGGGAAACGATACTAAGGCATGAAAGTGCAAAGAAAACCCGGAGCGGACGGGAAGATGCTAAGTCAAGATTGTCTAGAATCGCTATATTGCCCTCTGGACGATTTAATGGGTGTTTCTTTTTCGTTTTGGGTCGCCCGCCAACTAGAACAGATTCTGTCAGAGCATGGAGGGAGCCGAATTCGACTTCTGCGATGTTTGGGCGAATGAGTGGGATTTTTTTCTCGCTTTTTTGCCTGTTGGATCGTTACAACGTCCCGGTGTCGGTCAGTGGGGCGAGTTGAGGCAAAAGCCAATCTGGCCAAACTAAAGTTGGATCCATAACCGCATAATTCACATGAAGTCAAAACAACTGCAGAATAACGAGGTCCGAGGCCGTCGCTTGAGACGGCGCTTGGAAAAACGGGTGATTCGCTCCAGTTTCCCAACTTGGACGAAGACGATTCAACGATGCTCGGCAAAGTCTTCGGACTTTCCGAGCCGACAACGGCAGAGATTTCCTCGCTTCGCGGCATTGGAAAGTTTCTGATAACGGGACTGGCGCTGGCAGGCCTCTTGCTCGCTCCCGCCGGACCATCGACAATTAAGGCAATCCATCCCGATCCCACTTGGTCTTTTCCCGGAGGCTTGAGGCTGGCACCGCCCTACATTTCATCGGTGGGCATCCATCTTTACGATGCGCCCACAGACGATTGGTTTCCAGTCGACGATCTTACAGATTTGGAAATCTCAATTTCCGCTTCGGATCCGATCTGGGGACGAATCAACGGTGACTGGGACTCTCCCGTGGGTTACGATTGGGAAGATTGGGGGCGTTTCGAAGTTAATGGAAACAGCGCGGATTATTACGCCGATCATGTTACGTGGAAAACCGGGTGCTATGTCAACGCGTCGGTTGCGGCTCATGAGGATCACTTCATGGAAGATTCCGATAAATCGGATACGGAGTTCGTTTATTACTACGGAATGGGACACACTATTGCCTATCCGAGGGAATACCGAAACGGCACTCCACATTATCTGGATTGGTACTGGGTGCCGGTGTATAGTTCTCTGAAGTCGATAAGGGAGTACTATTACTGAGCCGACGGCCCGGGCTTGATACTAAAAAATACCGGGATGGGCGGAAAAACGCCGCCATCCCATCTTTGGCACAGATACTGCTTTTCAATTGAAGTAATGAAATCAAATTTGAGAAATGGATTTACGTTGATTGAACTGTTGGTCGTGACTGCGATTATCGCGATTCTGGCTGGACTACTCCTGCCTGCCTTGAGCAAGGCCAAGGAAGTTGCCCATCAAATTCACTGCGTCGACAACCCCAAACAAATCGGCTTGACCTTCCATCTTTACGCCACCGATAACGACGACTATGTAGTTCAGTACGTGCGGGCAACTCCTCCACCTAACTATTGTCGACACGTTCTCTGGGAGACGTGCCACGACCGCAACACCAATCTGTGGCATTGCTCGGCCAACAATAAAAAGAAAGTAGCTTAGCATCTGGAGCAGCTTGCGGCGAGCGTCAACATGGCCGGTTCCAATCGTGTGAAACGAAATCGCGAAAGTTGGAGACATAGTTATGGTCTCAATATGAGAGGAACAACCGCCGACAATGGGCTTTTTCAATGGTTTGCTTTGCAAAGAGGCATCGGCAGCCGGTATCGGGATTGGAATTCTCGAAAGATGAGTAGCATTCAAAGCTCCTCTGAAATGATTGCCGTCGACGACCGAGTGGCCTACTTCACATGGGAACGGGATTACCCTATTTTTCGTTTTCCTTCCAATGAATTCATTAGCCCGCAACCGTTTTATCGTTATTCTCCCGCCGCTGGAACTACGACAACCTCCCTCACGAAGAAGACTGGACCCAACCAAAACCCAAAAGACTGGAAAAATATCGCCAGCACCGACGAATAATAACCCGGAAACTTTTACAACCACTTTTACAATCCAAAACATTATTTTTGATTATGGAACGAAGAGACCTTTTATGGATGACTATCTGCGTTGTGTTTCTGGCTGGTTTTATTTTTCAATCTTTTAGAGAAAAACCGAAAACTCCTATACTTGAAGAGCCTCTTGTGATTCAAGAGGAAAAAGAGGAGAAGAAAACCGCTGTTTCCAAATCTGTTTCCCCTCGCCTTAACACCCCTACTTTGAGGGAAGTTATGGCCGCGCGCGAAGCGCCGTTTCTTGATCGAGAGCGAAGGACGCAACGATTGGAGGAGTCTCTCGACGATTATTTTGATCCGAAACGTTACCTTCAAAGCGACGACTGGGAGTATCGAGATAAAGTCAACCGACACTTCCATATTGCCAGTTGGGTATATTCCAAACACAAAGATGATCCCGGCCTGCGGCAAGTGATGATTCTGCTGTTGGAGAATGGCTACGATATTGAAGACTATAGCGGCATCATTCGAGCATTAGCGCACCACAAAGCGGAGATCACTGCAATTCGAAATCGGTATAAGGAGTTGGGGTTTTATTCGGAAAAAGAAATACAAGAATTGTTAGCAGAGCGAGGAGTATTTCAGAGGCAAGAAGCGCACAAGAAAGCGTTGCAAGACATTTTTTCCATGTATGGTATTACCAACAAATTTTTGATAGACGAATTGTATGATGCAGACATTGGATTGGGGCGAGAGGGAGATGGCTCGATTGGGCAAGGGAAGATAGAAACCGTGTGAGGCGATCAGCTGTTAACGGATGAAGATTGGTTAGATGAAGAGTTTTGGATAGCGCGGACACATTATCAAGGGGAGACTCGAGGCAGAACGCAAGAGCGTATAGCGAATTGGCACGAACAAAGACAAAAGGAAAAAGAGCAACACAGGTTGGAAGAAAAACTATCGAGAGAAGAATTAACAGAGTAAGCAAAGCTTGTCTGCTTGTTTTCGTTGACGGGATTGACCTCTTGCTTTATCTTTGGGATAGATTTCTCCATTTTCTCCCATAATTTTTCGAGATATTATTTTATGGATTCGGAGTTTGTGGATTTGTCGAAGAAGCATCGTCGGGCGCGGTTGGCGATTTGTTATTATTGTGATTACTGTTCTTTTCAGTTGTCATAATCGTTTCACTGTTTGTATCTGTCTTCTCGTTTTCGGGATCGGATTCGTCGCTGATAACGGGAGCAACTGCCTGCAAGCGGTCGCCCGCGTCAAGATTCATCAACCGAACGCCTTGGGTGTTGCGTCCGGTTTTTCGCACGTCTTTGACTCGAGTTCGGATCATTTGGCCGCCGCTGGTGATGAGCATGATTTCATCGTTCTCGCGGACAGAGAGAGCTCCGATGATTTTGCCGGTTTCTTCAGTGATTTTCATTGTGATAATGCCTTTGCCTCCGCGCGACTGTCGGCGGTAATCTTCGAATTCGGTCCGTTTGCCTTTGCCGAGTTCGGCGGCCACCAGCAAGGTTGCGTCTGGTTCGACTACTGCCAGTCCTACTATTGCGTCGTCGTTGCTTAGGCGGATTCCTCGAACGCCGAAGGTGGCGCGTCCTTGGGAGCGCACATCCTTTTCAGAAAACCGAATGCTTTTTCCGGCTTGGGAAATGAGCACAACTTCGTTTTCGCCGGAGGTTAATTTCACCGCGATCAAGCGATCTTCCTTGTGGATGTTAATTGCCTGAAGTCCAATCTTGCGGTAGTTGGTATAATTGGTCAGCGCGGTTTTCTTGACGGTTCCTCGCTCGGTGGCAAAGAACAGGTAGCCCGGCTGATTCCAAGTGATGTTTTCACCGTCTTCGGAAGTTTGGGAGAGGATTCGGATTAGAGCGGCAATTTTTTCATCGGGCTGCAAGTTCAGAATGTTGGCAATGCTTCTGCCTTTGGAAGTTCTCGGCAAAGCGGGGACGCCGTGCACTCGTTCTACATAGACGCGCCCGGTGTTGGTAAAGAACATTAGGTAATCGTGAGCGCTGGCGGAGAAAAGATGTTCGATAAAGTCCAGGTCTTTATCATCGGATGTTGCACGGGCTTGTGTAGACATTCCGATGACGCCCTTGCCGCCGCGGCGTTGCGCACGGTATTCGCTTACTTTGGTGCGCTTGATTAGTCCGTGATGCGTCAAGGTGATAATCATTCCTTCATTGGCGATAAGGTCTTCCAGCGCCATTTTTCCTTCATCGATTGCCAGCGCCGTTAATCGGGGTGTGGCATACTTTTCTTTGATTGTAAGAAGTTCTTCTTTGATAATGGTTAACACTCGCTCTTCCCGCGCCAGAATATCCCGTAGATCTTTGATCTTTTCCAACAGTTGACCGTACTCGTCTTTTACTTTGTCGATTTCGAGGCTGGTAAGTTGGTAAAGGCGCAGTTCTAGGATGGCGTTAACTTGCGCTTTGCTGAGATAGTAGTGGTTTTCTACCAAGCGGTCTTCACTGCGTATTAGAATGCCAAATTGTTTCACCTGCTCTTGAGAAAACTTGTAGTCCAGCAAACGTTGTCTTGCTTGCTCTCGATTCGCGGAGTTCCGAATGATGCGAATGAAATCATCAAGGTTGGCCAAGGCCACTAGGTAGCCTTCCAGGACCTCCGCGCGAGTTTCGGCTTTGTGCAGTTCGTGCTTTGTGCGGCGGAGAATGATATTGCGGCGGTGCTCGATGTAGCAATTGAGAACTTCCTTTAAGTTCAAGGTTTTGGGACGCCCGTGATCAATGGCCAACATATTGACGCTGAAAGTCGTCTCTAGTTGGGTATGTTTGTAGAGTTTGTTAATGACTACTTTGGGAATAGTGTCCCGCTTCAACTCGATTACCAAGCGGGTGTTCTCGTCTGATTCATTCCGCATTGCGGCGATTTCTGTAATGATTTTCTCGTTCACTAAGTCGGCAATGCGCTTTTCGAGTGTCGCTCTGTTGACATTGTACGGGATTTCGGTGATGACTAGTTGCTCTTTGCCGCTCTTGGTTTCTTCGGAGTCGATCTTGCCGCGAATTTTGAGACTGCCCCGCCCCGTAGCGAAGTATTGTCGTATCGGATCCATGCCGCATACTTGGCAACCTGTGGGAAAGTCGGGGCCTTTTATATGCAACATAAGCGCCTCGATAGAGATCGCCGGATTGTCAATCTGCGCACAAACTCCGTCGATGACCTCCCCCAAGTTATGGGGCGCAATGTTGGTGGCCATGCCAACGGCGATCCCCGTTCCTCCATTGATTAGCAAGTTGGGAAACGAGGCGGGAAAGACTGTCGGTTCCATGCGGGTTTCATCGTAGTTAGGGACAAAATCCACCGTATCCTTGTCCATATCTACCATTAGGCTAAATCCCAGATGAGTCATGCGCGCTTCGGTGTAACGCATGGACGCCGGGGGATCGCCCTCAACGGAACCGAAGTTCCCTTGTCCTTCAATCAAAATGTCCCGCATCGCCCACGGTTGCGCCATATGCACCAGAGTAGGGTAAATGGCTTGGTCGCCGTGTGGATGGTAGTTGCCCATTGTTTCCCCTACGATCTTCGCGCACTTCAGGTGTTTCTTTGTCGGCCCCACGCCCAAGTCGTTCATTGCGTAAAGAATACGGCGTTGCGATGGTTTTAGGCCGTCCCGCACATCCGGCAAAGCGCGGGAGATGATTACACTCATTGAGTAATCTAGAAAGGAATTCTTGATCTCCTCGGCAACGTTGATTTTCCGAATGGACTCAGAAGGCAACGACGAGGAATCGAGCTTGGCCGAGAGTTGGTTTGGCGGGGTGGTATCAGGCATAGATTTTTCTTATTGAAGGAATCATATTCAGCTCAATCCTTATCAAGCGGTGGCAACATTATAGCGAGCAAACAAGCCCATTCCAAGAAAGCGGCCGCCGCCGAGGCAAACGGGGCCGTTCACTTCAATTGGTTTTCCTTTGGAATCGCGCCAGTCAATCCGCACGTGCAACCGGCGAAAGGGGCGAAGGTATTGCGGCACAAAGCTTTTGCCGGCCAGCGCCGTTCCCGGCCAAAAACCAGTGCCGCGCCAGCAAAGTTTCGCATTCTCCGCCATCTCTGCCGAGTAACCGGCGTGAAGGATTGCCTTGCGAAGGAGGTCTTCTGTTCTCTTCTCTAGTTTGCGGAGGATTTCCTTTTTTTCGCTTGCGGAGAGATTTTCGACTTGAGGGGGACGAAGCCTTCGGCGCAAGCCTCCCCGATCGTCAAAGCCGGGCAAAACGACCGGGCTAACGGTTGTCCAACTTTTCGCCGGGCGGAGATATTCTTGGACGACTTTGTCTTTGTCTTTGTGAATCGGAGAGAGAATGGCGGAGGGGGTTCTTCTTCGGTCGTTTGGGTTTGGCTCGAGATCTCGTCCAGCAAGGAGTCGTTTCACTTCATCCAACTTGGCGGGCGCTTTTTCATCGCCTCGCATGATTGTGAGCAGAACGCGCCGAATGCTTCCGATGACTTTGCTTTGGCCTTGGCCGCGGGGTTCTATGGTTGGCAACGGAAAGATTGCGAGCCGAGGCCCGGAAACCGGTTGGCGCGAGCGACCGTCATTTTCCGTTTCTCCGTGTCCGTGAAGCATGGCCAGTTGCTCTGGTTTCCATCCCAATTGCTTGTGAAACTCCGTTTCGGAAACGAGGTGGCGAATCATGGCGGCAACGGCCGTGCCTTGCTCGACGGGGTCAAAGGCTTGAAATCTTGCGTTTGTATTTTGTTTTCGAGGAAGGAGCGCAAAGGCGACAACGCGCGGTTTTCGGCTTTTGTTCGCAGTGAGGTAATAGCGGTTGCAGAACGTTGTGATCTTGGGCACCGGGTGAAACGTTTGCTCTTTCCTCTCGATTCTTATTCGTTTGAGAAATTCATTATGATGACGATTTTTCAATGCCTCAAAAGTGCCGGAAATAGGAACACGAAGTTGAAACCCGGTTTCCTCGTCCACCGGTTGATAGGATTCGCCGGGAAGTTTTTCCACCTCTTCGGCGGAAAGCAGTCGCGCATCAGCCGCCGCCATGTCAATGCCCCAACCCAGATGCGTAAGGGATGCCGCCGCGTCCTTCAATCTGCCGATATGCAAGCTGGGATCACCGTCAAGTTTTTCGACAGACCAAACAAACGAAAGGGGGGCGTCCTCGCCTTCATTTTCTATCTGATGACCGCAAACGTCTTTTTCCGTTCGCATTTTTTGATATTTCTCCACATCTCTCAAATTGCTTTGGATCTCTTTCTTCCAGGCCGGCACTGCGAGATCCGCCGTATTGTTGGGAACATAAAGCCGGAAAGAGGCTGTTTTCCGAACCGGCGGCGCCAATATTCTCGGAGCGGAAAGCCTTTCTAGCCAACGCAAGAAATCAGCCGCTGAATCATCGGCCGCTGAATCGATTTGTTTACCCCATCCCCATCGGAAAGACGCGGCCGACACCAAAGCCTGAAACAAACGCAATGGCGAAGGAGGCCACTCCGGTACATCACCGTCCCCGCGTCCATGACACGAACCACGAAGAAAGCGCACTTGAATGCAAAGAAATTGTTTCATCACTGCAATCGGTCCATTGCCCTATGCGGACTACTCTTTTTTCTTGAGATCCGCTTCGGCTTTTTTTTCGTCAAACCGAACCGTCCAACTTAGAGAAGAATCGGATTCCGTTGCGTCCTTCCAATCTTCTTTGAGAAGCCCAGTCAAACCAACGCCAAACTCTTTTGCCGCCGCTTGCGCAAAAGCCAGCGCGTTGTCATGGCCAAAGTTAATCGAAGTCCGCTGGCCGTTCTGATGAACTTCTTCGATTTTGGCGGGATTTTTCGGGTCGTTCACCAGCATACAACCTTGTCGGAGGTAGTTTTCTATGGGAGCGGTGAAAGCCGTCAACGCCAAGCCAAAAATGTAACGGCGAAGCGTCAACGTCTTTTTCTTTTCTTCGGGATTCTCGTCTTCTTTTGCTTTGAGCAGACGAAGCGCGGCCAAACTCAAAACAGCATCTCGGCGAATGTCTCCGTCGGCAATCACTCCGCCATGTGTGCCGGTTGCGGGCACTTCCACGAATCCTCGCTCTGCATAGGCATCTTTCTTCTTCTTGTCCCCTTTGTGATCCGCAATGAGTCCTTCGGCAACGTATTTTGTGGCTGGAACATATTGAGCGGAGCGCGTCAATTCCCGCACGTCAAAGGCGCGGATAGTGGAAGCGATGAGACGCGGGACTTTGGCTTGGGTATCGCGTGAATCCCAAGCGCCAAAAACCAACGAAGTAGGGGCAATTCTCGCCAGCGGCTCGTGATTGCAAGCCAAAACCTCGTGGAAAGCTTCTTGCAAAGGGTTTTGCAAAGCCGAACAGCGGACGATGGCGTCGCCGGCGCGATGTCCGGCATCCAGCAGGTTGATCTTTTTGCTGCCGGCCTGAACGGTGATTTGCGGCACCAGCGCGGCGTAAGGAGGTTTTTTGAACAACGGTTCCATTCGGTTGGCCTGCGAACCCACGCTGTCGATTAAACAGACGTTTTGCTCTTCCTTGCCCTTGATGGAATCTATGTTGTAGCCGCCTTTGAAGCCGGTCCCTTGTCCTGCAGCGTAAGTTGCGGGAAACACCACTCCGTCTTTGCCTTCCACGGGAATCAAAGATTCCCGAATGACCAAAGCGGCCACATCGTCGGACTCTAAGTACTTGTCGAATTGTTCTAACATTTCGTCTGATGAATTACTCATATACTATACAGGTTGAAGTGTTGCAGTTAAAAAAGCTTTATGTTTCTTTTGGCCGGTTCGAAACCAGCTTTCAAATTCGTAACATTGCATCGGGCTTATCAATCCCATGACAGCCGGAGGCAATAGCACGGGCGACAACGGCGTTCCCCATATATGATACCGATAATGGCGAGCTTGTTGCAAGGGAACCGGCCGCGCTCGTTGCAAGCCAACAAGACACAAGAATTCCACCGCCGGATATGCAATTGTTTTCATTCCCAAATCGTTTGGCGAAAACCCTACATCGCGGGGATGTGCATTTGGACCTCGCCGCGCGTCAAAATAGAACGGCTCGGCTTTTTTTCCATCGTTTGGATTATAACAAACATCGTCAAAGTCAAAAAGCTCTGTCAAACCTGATGGTGTCGGGATTGATTTTTGCATGGCTTGAGCAATGCGAAACCCATCCATCGATCCTGCCCATGTTTTCAATCCGTCTGCTCCTCGTTCCTGCGCTTTCCACCAATCCATTCGAATATGGAACGGTTCACCGAAAGAAAGCGATGAAGCTTTGTCTGTTTTGTCCCTAACATCCAGCGGAGCGCGAACGATTTCTTGCGCCAAAGTTTCTAAATTTGTTTCCGCATTGATTACAAAAACGTCCTTATCTTTTCCAAACCAGCCTTCGGCTTTGCTGTTGAGGCGGTCGGCCAGTTCCAAAAGGCCGCAGCAGGCGAAGAATTGGCCGGGGTTGGTTGGGTCGACTTGGATTTTGATTTGTGGAGACGATTCGTTCACTTGTCGATTTACTTTTTGACTTTGCGGCCGGCGCTGGCGGCGTAGTCTGCCGCGCGCAACAGCGACTCTAAATAAGCAAGCCCCCAGCGGCCATAGCGACGTTGCAGGCGCTCAAACCTTAACGGCGTTTCGTCCGCAATCTTTTGGGCTTTTGGCAGAGGGTTGTCTTTGTTGGGATCAAAAACTTCGTTTTGCGGAAAATGCGGCCGCGCCCGCCCGTGATGCGCCGCGATGAGGTGAAGTGTCAAATCTTTTGCCTCTGGGGAAAGAGCGGCGAATTCTGTTTCTTTTTCAGCGTCCGCCAGGCTGCCAAATTCGTGACGGTAGGTTCCCAGTCTCATTGGCGTCATCTTTGGTCCCGGTTTTGCTAAACATTTTTGCGGATATTCGGGATTGCCGATGCTTCGTTGCCAAAGTTTTCGCTTTTTGCCGAGATCGTGCCAACGCGCCGCCAATTTCAAGGAGAGGGCAAGCTCGGCGTCGAGTTTCAACTGTTTGGCAAAGGCTTCGGCGATTTGGGCAACGTCGTTGGTGTGATTTTTCAGAGAGACTTCTTCTTTTGCGCTTGTGTAGCCTTCGCCGTCGCCGCCCCAAGGGGCTTCATACCAGCTCCAGACGTTGCGGTCGGAAGATTCTTCGTCTGTTTCCACTTCGTCATCTTCTGGTCGCGGAAGATTGATTGCGCAAACTAACCGCCATCCTTCGTTCTCGCTGGAGCCTATCAATCGTTTGCGGCGAGGTTCACGCTTTTCATCTAGCCATTGGCAAGAGACGTCGAGCGAAGTTAGATCGGGAACTTCTTTTTTCCCATCCAACAAACCTTCGGGAGTCAATCCTCCCACTTTGTGCGAGAGAAGAACGGTTTTGTGTTGGATTTTTTCCTTCGCTCTTTTCACTTTCTCCGCTTCTTTTGCTTTCTTTCCTTTTTCTGCCTTTTTCTTATCTTGAATTAAATCCTCCATCTTTAGGACTTCAACACGACCCCGCTCGTCAAGAAGCCAAACTGGTTTATCGGGAAACCGTTTGACAATTCGTTCGGCGATTTTTTGGAGATGTTTGAAAACTCTGTCCGAGCGATCGCTCAGCAGTTCGTGCGGTTTTAGAGGAAAGGCTTCCAGCAAGTCTTCCGGCGGATGCTCTTGAAGCAAATCGTCGGTGATGCGCTCCACTTCCTCGCGCCAAGCAACCGTCGTTTGAGGCGGATCGTCTGAAATGCCGTGCAAATAAGGTGCCAAAGGCGGGCGTCCGGGAAGTTCGCCTTTGATGCTTGTCATCGTCCAAACGTCAAAAAGGATGTCCGATGTGGGCAAAATTTCCGGTTCGGGGCTAAACGCAGCTTGGCGTTCTTTGGCGGAGATTTTGCTCAAAGTTTCTCTCAGAGAATGCGGGCTGGCGTCGTATAGATTTTCAGGATGTTGTTGCTTCTTTTTTAAAGATTTCAGGATTTTAAGCGTTTTGTTGAGCGCGGCGTCGTAATCGCTTTTGCCTTCTTCTATTGGATCGGGATAAACCACGTCGATGCGACTTTGTTCGTGTTCGCCAAATCGATTCACCCGGCCAAAGCGCTGCGCCATGCTTTCCAAAGAGCTCAGGTCGCAAACCAGATGTTTGGCGGAAAGGTTGACGCCCACTTCGCCGGCACTGGTGCAGACGAGGTAAACGGTTTCTTCGGAATTGGATTGGCTTTCATCGATTTGGTTTCCTGTTTCTAAAGGAGGTTCTGCCGATGAGAATAAAAGCTGGTCATTGTTTTCAGCGGAAGGAATGCGGCGGTTGAGTTTGTTCTTTTTGGGAAGAAATCGCCGGAAAATCGGATTTTTTGTCAACTGGTCTCGTTCGAGTCCGCGCATAGTGCCCGTCAAGGAAAGAACGCGTTCTTCTGCTTTCGTTTTTTGTTCCTTCCTTAGCCCTTTTGACAGTTGGGATTTTAAGTCTTTGACAATTTTTTCCACGGTTTCAACTTGGCGGGCATAGATGAGAATGGGATTTCCGCAGTTTTGGTGTTCCAAAGCGAGTTCCACAATTTTCTCCGTCAACTCTTGCTTGGGATCTTTTATCGAATGCAAGCGCAGATTTTTGGAAGCGCAAAGCCGTTGGGAGAGAATCGGATCCTCGTGGTCATCAGATTCCAAATGGAACGATTCGTCGTCTTCATCTTCGGCGGTGTCTTCACGGGGCGTCGCCGTCAACTTGACGAGCTGGATTTGGCGAGCGTCGGCTTGGGCAAAATTTGGATCGTCTTTTTTCTGCTGTTTGACAATCGCTTCGGCCAAATCTTGAAAAGCTGGTTCCAGGTGGGCTTCGTCGTGGATAAGCAGGGCGTCTTGTCCGAGAAAGCCGGCGTGCAATGGGCGTGATTTGAAACCAATTCGGTAGCCGCCAAAGAGAAGGCGGCTGCCGATCATGTCCACGGTGCCGATAATCACGGCCGGACGACACGGGTCGGCAGACCAAGCGCGGTTGTCCGCCATTTGTCCGCGGAGAGTGCTGATTGCCAGCGGGCTTTCCTTTTCTGGAAAGTTAATGGCGGATAAACAGGACAATTTTTCGTAAAACTTGGAAAGAGATGGCGAAAGATTTTGGCGATTGGCTTTGGCAATATTTTCCGCAATTTTTTCCACTTCTTCGGTCGTTTGGTCCACGACGGTTCGGCGGTTGACGACGTAAACTAATCGTCTTGGAATCTTTTCTGGATTTTCCGCCAAAGCGATGAGCCAGAGGGCGACGACGGAGGTTTTGCCGGCGCCGGTCGGCAGATCGCATGATTTTGGAAAATCTCTCAAAACCCACTTCGCATACAAGCGCCGCTGCCAAGGAAAGGGCGGATTTCCCGTGAGATGAAGGAAGGTTTCGTTGAATTGGCCGGGTGGGTTACACATCGAGGTTTCTGACGTTGAGGGCGTTGTCTTCAATGAACTGGCGGCGTGGTTCTACTTCGTCGCCCATCAATTTGGTAAACATTTCTTCGGCTTCGATGGCGTCGGCGACGTCGATTCGTAGCAGCTTTCTCCGTTCAGGGTCCATCGTGGTGTTAAAGAGCTGTTTCGGATTCATTTCGCCTAGCCCTTTGAAACGTTTGATTTCCAGTCCCTTGCGACCGACTTCCATGATGCTTTCCAAAATCTCGCCGATGGAAAAGAGGGGTTTTACTTTTTGTTTTTCGCCCGAACCTTCGATGAGTTCAAACAGGGGAAGGTCCTGAGCGGAATAGTGATCGACGTTGAGTCCGTGCTTGGCAAGTTGTTCCAGCAGTTGAGAGACGGCCCGGCTTTCGTGCAGTTCCACGTGCCGGGCGCGGCGGATGAGAGTGTTTTTGGCTCGCGGGCCGGTTTCCGGGACGGCATCGGTTTCTTCGAAAAGTCCTAAGTCCGCATTCTCCCGGCCAAATTGAGCAAACTCTTCCTCCGAGTGGAAATAGTGAACGGATTCCTCATTGCCTTCGCGGACGATGACCAAGTGACGAGGCATTTCGAAGGTTCCTTCCCGGCGCTGTTCGACGTAGTCGTTGAAGTCTCCGCCGTGCCGCCGGAGGGCGTTGGCATATTTGTCCAGTGCTTCCAGCAGTTCGAGGATTTTGCCGAGTTGCTCTTCGTGGATCACCTTGTCGTCGGCCAGATTTTTCAATCGGACGTCGTCAATTCCCAGACGGGTCAAGATTTGATTGAGAGCCGCATCGTCGTCGACGTATTCCATTCGTTTGCGCCGGCTGATGAGGTAGAGGGGCGGCTGCGCAATGTAGATGTAGCCTTGTTTCACGAGTTCGGGCATGTGCCGGAAGAAAAAGGTCAGGAGCAGGGTGCGGATGTGAGAGCCGTCGACATCGGCGTCCGTCATGATAATGACTTTGTGGTAGCGGAGTTTTTGGATATTGAAGGCGCCTTCGCCCTCGCCGTCGCCGATTCCGGTGCCAACCGCGGTAATCATGGTGCGAATTTCGTTGTTTTGCAGCACTTTGTCCAAACGCGCTTTTTCCACATTGATGAGCTTGCCGCGGATGGGGAGAATGGCTTGGTATTTTCGGTCGCGCCCCTGTTTGGCGGAGCCGCCGGCGGAATCTCCCTCAACAATGTGCAGCTCGGTCTTGGCTGGGTCGCGTTCGGAGCAATCGGCCAGTTTCCCCGGCAATCCGCCGCCAGACAAAGCGCTTTTGCGGACGGTTTCGCGGGCTTTGCGGGCGGCTTCACGGGCTCGCGCCGCCATCAAGGACTTTTCGATGATTCGCTTGGCCAAAGCGGGCGAGCGATCAAACTCGGCCATTAATCCCTCATAGACGATGGAAGAGACGACGCCTTCAATTTCGGTGTTGACCAGTTTGACTTTGGTCTGCGATTCAAAACGCGGGTTGGGCAACTTGGCGCTGATTACGCAAACCAAACCCTCTCGGACGTCTTCCCCGGAAATTGCCGGATCCTTTTCTTTAATCAAGCTGTTGGATCGAGCGTATTGGTTGACGGCACGGGTCAAAGCCGTCCGAAACCCCGTGAGATGCGTCCCGCCGTCGCTATTGCGAATCGAGTTGGCAAAACAAAGAATCTGGTCGTTGTAACCATCGTTGTATTGCAACACGCAGTCTACATACACCTCATCCGGTTTTCCCTCGACGCGAACTTCTCGTTTTCCTGCTAAAACAATGGGGTGTGGATGAATCAAGGTTTTGCCCCGGCCAAGTTGCTCCACGAACTCCGCAATGCCCTTTTCGTAAAAAAACCGCTCCGATTTATCGTTCTCCCGCTCGTCGGCAAGAAAGATTTCCAGTCTCGGATTAAGGAAGGCCAATTCTCGCAGACGGTTGGCCAGCGTTTCGAATTGAAACTCCGTGGTAAGGGTGAAAATCGCCGCATCCGGCTTGAACGTTACCAGCGTCCCCGTATGAGAGGACCTTCCAATCACCGCCAGCTTCCGCACCGTTTTTCCTCGCGCAAATTCCATGAAGTAAACTTGGCCGTCCCGCGAAACCTCGACTTTGAACCATTCGGAGAGCGCGTTGACGCACTTGGCGCCGACACCGTGCAAGCCGCCAGAGTATTTGTAGGCTCCCTGGCCGAACTTCCCGCCGGCATGCAGATTCGTCAGCACCAATTCTACCGCCGGGATTTTGAACTTGGGATGGACATCGACCGGAATGCCGCGTCCATCATCCCGAATCGAGACGGAGCCGTCCACGTGAATGGCTACCTCGATGCGGAAACAGAACCCAGCTAAATGCTCGTCAATGGAGTTATCGAGAACTTCATAAACACAATGATGCAACCCGTTTTCGTCCGGATCGCCGATATACATGCCCGGACGCTTTCGCACCGCCTCCAATCCCTCCAGCTTGTCGATTTTGGAGGCGTCGTACTTGCCGTCCGCACTTGTGTCCGCCGCCATTGAACTATCGTTTGCCGTCGTCGGTTTCCCTCCGCCCCAACCGCTCTTCGCGTCTTGCTCTGGATCCATAAACTATCGGAAAGCCCTCTCATTCCTTTAAAAAACGAGCAACTCCAACTTAACAAATCCGGCAAAGAAAAACAACCTTTTTAATCACCGACGAAAAGCGGACAAACCGCCTTTAAGCGGCCAAAGAGACTAAAAACACTTGAAAACGGGGTTGAGTTATTTTGCAAGAATCGGTATTCTCACAGGCAGATGGGTCAATTTTTGTTTTCAATCAACGCATTGGAGGCTGTTGTCGCGGCCGTCATTCGCCGGCCAAACATGGCGAAAACGGCTGCCGCTGTTTCTGTCGGGATCGGGATTCCCGCCGAATCCATCGCAAGTCAAGCGCAAAATTCTAATCCGACAATCGAATACACGGACGTTGATTTTCCTAACGGAGTATTTACTATTCCCAATTATTTGCAGACGATTGGGCCAGATGATCATCCGAATCTAGAGTCTCTTGCGTAAACATTGAAATTAAGGAACAGTGTTCTGATTGAATGATTGAAACAGTACGACAATCGCGCGCAGTTACCTCAGCACCGCCTGAGAAGAGTGCAAAACGATCAACCAACAGATATGGTTTGACCATTCTTGGGGACCAATCAAAACGGAGCACTAAGCGTCATCCTTACCTAGATGACATCTTTAGGATCAGCGCCAGATACCTCAAACGAGAGTTCTCTCAAGAACAACTGGATAAACTGGTGACCCGTTGCTATAACGAGATTCGCGGCAACCAGGAAAGAACAATCAGCGAATTCATCCGCATCTACTATGAAACTGTAAAGGAAATACACCAATCAGAGTACGCGCATGATGAAAGACTAGATAGCTTTCTTAACTCTGAACAAGACAAACTCAAAATGCTTTGGGGAAGTTGTTTGGATTTGATGCGGGAAATGAAGTCCGAGAGTATTCATCTTATGGTCACGTCTCCGCCCTACTATAACGCTAGGGACTATTCACAGTGGCGCAATCTTGATGAATATCTAAACGATATGAAAGAGGTTATTCAGGAGTGCTATCGCGTCCTAGACAACCATCGTCCGTTTGTCTTCAATGTGGGCGACATATACGACAACGACAATCTGCATACCCGATCATCATGGGGAAAGCGTCGGATACCCTTGGGAGCGCACTTCACTTCTATTTTCGAGGATGTGGGCTTCCGCTTCGTTGACGACTTCATCTGGGATAAAGGAGAGGTTCAGTCGCAAAGGCATAAAAACGGTGATAGCCCATTCCCGCTTTACCAGTATCCCGTCAACTGTTATGAACACATTTTTGTGTTCTATAAGCATCGGAATGATGAAACTATATACCCGTGTCCCGTTTGCGGTTGTCTGAAAGTCAACGGCAACGCGTATTCTGGAGTCGGCATCAAATCATGGGAATGTAAAAATAACGAGTGTATGAAGCGGTCGGCAGGAAATAGAGGCAAACGATTTTCAGCCAGAAGTCATGTTATGACGCAATTGAAAACCGAAAGTAACCGAGTAGATGAAGAGCTCCTGAGAAAATGGCGACGCGATTTGGTGCAATTTCCGCCGGTCATCAAGATCAATTCCAAAGGCAAAAACATCCTTGGGCATACTGCTCCGTTTCCTCGCGAGATACCCGCTTACGCTATACAGGTATTCAGCGGCGTAGGCGAAACCGTTCTTGACCCATTCGCTGGTAGTTTTACAACTCCTATTGAAGCAATCCTAGCCGGGAGGCACGGCATCGGCATTGAACTTAATAAGAGGCTGTTTAGAAAATCTATCATAACAAACGTCAGACAACATCTCTCCATGTTTGATGACCCGTGGTTGGAGTATGATTATGTCAGAGGATGAGGGTGGAGAGAAGCGAGTCATAGGACTCTACGGTGAGATGCGACTTGCTATGGAGTTGCACCAAAGGAAGTGGCAAGTTTATAGAGCATACATTGATGACAAGTTTGATTTTGTCATCATGAAGTGCTACTGCGATAGATGCAAAGATTTCACAACATCGTTGCGACGCAAAGCGGAGTACCGGGGAAGGAATACCAACGTTGTCACTAACTTATGTGAAAAATGTGGCGCAGATTCCATACGCATGTTAGTTAGATTCATTCAAGTCAAAACCTCAGAAGGAGTGGACAAAGGCAATCCAGCTGAAAGAACATACAGTTTCCATCCTAAAATCCGATACCACCTAGCCGACGGACGCGTCTTTTACGTCTGGATTCAGGTATGGAACAAGGATAAGGTTAACTACTATATTTTTAAGACGGAAGATGTGGAAAAATTCGATAACATCAGCCTTGACACGTATCAGATGACCGACAATCAGAAGACAAATCTACGCATAGACCCTGACGGGAAAGTGCTGACTAGGTCAAAATACAACACTGCCGAGGTGTTTCAGGAGTTCCTAAACAATTTCGATGTATTCGACGAACTGATTGAAGGTGATGATGAATGGAAATGGATATAGATTAAAAATCGGAACCATTTGTTCGCGGACGGGCATGCGGGATCGGAATCGACTCAGGCAGATGTTGTTTTTCTTGTGGGGCATTGGACTCGGGTTCAATTACGACAATTCACAACAGCGGAATGATCGCGACATGCCGAATCCTTCGTATTGGAATCCGCTTGTGCCTTGAAATGGGAATCTCGATCTTTGACTCCCGTCGTTTTGCCGTTCTCTTCGCTGCGGATTTTGGCTAGCGTTTTGTTTGACTTCGGTTTTGTCGAGGTTTCATTTTCCACGAATTTGACGACCGAACGGTGTTTTGGACCCGCTGAAAGAAATTCAGCCGGACAATTTTTGGACAAATTTCTTTGTAACAAATGTTACGCGGGCAGTGTCTCAAGGATTAAAAATAGCTGAAAAATTTGAACTAAAGAAAAGATTATGTGGATTCCTAAATGGCAACGCGACCGCAAGCTGGGCTTGGAGTCGCCCGTTCCGACGCAACCCGTCTCCAACGAAGAATACATTCCCCGTCCGCAAAATAAACAGCAGCGGGAATGGGAACAGCGCATTGACCAGATGGCCGCCGAGAAATCCAAGGCTCTTGGAATGTCGAAGCGGGATTTTCTCAAATCCTCGATGGGAATGGCTACCGCTTTTTACGCCAGCAACCTCGTTTACGGGACTTTTTGGGACGTGGCCGAAGCCGAAACCCTGGAATCGGCCGCTTCCGAAGAGAAATTTCCCAAAGGCGAATACTTTGTGTTCGACGTGCAGACACATTTTACCGACAGCATTCCCCTTGGCATCCGTCGATACGGCAACAGCATCCTCCAAGGCATGGGAGTCCGCCTCGAAGACAGTCCGGACGAATACAGCTTTCCCAACTTTGTCAAAGAGATTTTCTTCGACAGCGAAACCAGTCTTGCCGTCGTTTCCGGCATTCCCGGCCGGGAAATCGACAAAGACAAGGCCGGCAACATTCTTGAGGGACGGGACCGACGCGGCGGCATTCTCCCCAGCTGGCTGATGTCCAAGGCCAAGAAGCAGCTCAACAAAATCGCCGGCGGCACCCGCGCCTTCTGTCAAGGCAATTGTGCCCCCAACCATTACTGGGATAGAATCAACAATCAGCCCGACTTCCCCGCTCTCTTCGACCAAATGGAACGCGAGGTCAAACAATACGGCATCGACTCCTGGAAATGGTACTGCCACACCGATCCCGGACGCTCCGGCAACGGTTTTCGCATGGACGACGAAAAAATGGCCTATCCCTTTTACGAAAAATCCGCTGAGTTGGGATTGAAAGTCATCAGCGTTCACAAAGGCTTTGCCGCTCAATCCCGCACGCTCGGACACTTCGCTCATCCCGGCGATTTGGAAAAGGCTGCTCTCGATCATCCCGACTTTACCTTCATCGTCTATCACAGCGCGTTGAAACACGGACCCAGCGAAGCCGAAGCCAAACACCCCGATTTCTTTGATCCCGAAACCGGTGACTTCCTCTGGCACGCCGACCTAATGAAAATCAAGAAGCGACACCCTAAAATCGACAATGTCTACTGCGAAATCGGCTCTTCCTTTGGCCTGACCGCCATTATTCATCCGAAGCTGTGCCAACACCTAATCGGAAAAAACATCCAGACCTACGGCGCCGACCACGTTATCTGGGGAACCGACTGCCTGTGGTGGGGATCGCCCCAGTGGGTCATCGACGCCATGAAACGCTTTCAAATCTCCGACGAACTTTGTGAAAAATTCGGCTACGCAAAAGTCACCAAAGAAGACAAAGCAAAAATATTCGGCCTCAACGCCGCCAAAATTTACGGCGTCGATACCGCAAAGATCGAACTCCAACCGTTCCCAAAAGACACCCTCTCCAAACTCAAAACCGCTTATCTGGAACAAGGCGGCGAGCGCGACAACGCCGCTTACGGTTGGGTCCGCGCCGAAGCCTGAATCCTCCGCGCAAGCAACTCCCGGAATGCGTCCCGTGCGAATCAGCATCCTGCGTCCCCTCCTTATTCTTTCGGCGCTTGCCTGTATCCTCCGGCAAGCGATAGCCGAAGAGCCTCCCCACGCAAACGCGTTGACGACGGGAAATAGTCATGTTGGGAAGCCGTTACCCGAATACCTCACGGGAGATGAATGCCTTTTCTGCCACCGCAACACGGTGGGATCCACTTGGAACATCAACGAACACCAAAGAACTTTGCGCCCGACCGCCGCGGTTCCGGAAATTGAGGCCGGGTTGCGTTCTCATCCCAATCTGCAATCTTTCGCCGATCAAGTTCGCTTCATCCTTGGCAACGAGCGCCAAATTCGCTTGCTCAAAAAATCCGAAAAGTACGGTCATATGGACATTCTGTCCGCCGTACTGCAACCCAACCAAGACGACGGCGCCGTCGCCCTAGTCAACAAACCTCCCTTCCATTGGGACACGGAAACCTTCGGACAACGATGCGCCGGTTGTCATGCCACCGCCGTGGACTCTCGGACGCAGGCGTTTTCCGCCACGGGCATTGATTGCTACGCTTGCCACGGCGTCGTGGACTTGAAACACGCCAAGGACACTTCGCTCGTTTTTCTTTCCAAAAAACGAAACGACTCTCCAAGCATTATTGCCTCCACTTGCGGCCAATGCCACATCCGAACCGGCAAATCCCAAGCTTCCGGCTTGCCCTACGCCAATAACCACGTCGTCGGCGACAATCTTTTCGCCGACTTCGAAGTGGATCTCTCCCCAGAAGCCTTGGCAGCGATTCCGCCGAGAGAACGACATATCTTGGCGAACATACGCGATAGTTTGCATTCCCAAAAACAGCCGGAGAGAAACGGAGAAAGCATAACTTGTCTCTCCTGTCACAGCGTTCACCGCGCCTCCGTAAAAAAACACCGCAAGATCGCTCCGTCGGACTATTGCCACATTTGCCACCAACCTCCCGACATGGAATTAACTTACAACCGCAAAGAAAAACACCACCCCCTCTGCGGCTATTGACCAACTTTATGACTGCCACCAACGAACCCAACTACGAGAAACTTCCCTCCGCATTGGACATGGACGAAACAGACATCAACGTCCGGGCCTACTTCTCCCGCTTCTCCGACGACAAACTCCGCGAATACAACCCGGATTGGTCGGACGAACAAGTCATCCAATGGGACGGCAATTTCCGCTCCGACGGCGCCTTGATGCTAGTCTGTTGCGAACGCGACGTCGAAATCGAAGAATACCGACGCATCCTCGAAGAACACATCCAGCTGCGCAAACTCTAAGCCGCCTTTACCGGGCAAGAGCGCAAAAGCGCGAGACTGCTTCGAGAAGAAAGAGAAGAAAAAATCTGCAAACGGCCGGCGCATTTCGAGGCATTGCAGAAGCCGTATGTCGGCGGACATCGAGTCTTGACCTTTCGAATCACCGCGCCTAATGTTCCTTCAACTTACTTTAATTCATTATGAAATATCATTTTATTGCTCTGCTCGCCGCCATAGCGACGATAACTTCCTCGGCGCACGCCAAAGAATCTCGCCCGAACATTCTGTTTGTTTTCACCGACGACCACGCTACGCACGCCATCGGCGCCTACAATGGCTGGTTAAAATCGGTCAACCCCACCCCCAACATCGATCGCTTGGCCGATGAAGGAATGCTGTTTGAGAACAGTTTCTGCTCCAACTCCATCTGCGGCCCCAGCCGAGCCGTCATCCTCTCCGGCAAGCACAGCCACAAAAACGGCTTCATGAACAACGGCAACACCTTTGACTGGAACCAGCAAATCTTCCCCAAACTCCTGCAACAAGCCGGCTACCAAACCGCCATTTACGGCAAAAGCCACCTCAAAGGCCGCCCCCAAGGATTCGACGACTGGGCCGTGCTTCCCGGACAAGGGCTTTACTACAATCCCGACCTGATTTTTCCCGACGGACGCCGCCGCATTGACGGCCATTGCACCGACGTCGTGACCGACTTGGCCGTCCAATGGCTTCAGCAAAAACGCCAAGTCGACAAACCGTTCATGCTCATGGTACAGCACAAAGCGCCGCACCGAAACTGGATGCCCGCACTCCGCCACCTCCGCCTTTACGACGACATAAAAATCCCAGAACCGCCAACCCTCTTTGACCAATGGAAAGACAACGCGCCCGGCGCCCAATATCAAGAGTTAGAAATCGACCGACATATGGACTTGAACTACGACCTCTTTGTCGACTTGACGCCGGAATTCCACCAAGCGCCCTCGCAAAAACGCCAAGACCGCGGCGCATGGCATAACATGAAGCGCATGACTCCCCAACAACTCAAAGCCTGGCGAGCCGCCTACGCCCCCAAAGACGCCGCCTTCCACCAAGCCAATCTCTCCGGCAAAGAACTTGTGCGCTGGAAATTTCAACGTTACGCCAAAAACTACCTGCGCTGCGTCAAAGGCATAGACGAAAGCATGGGACGCCTTCGCGCCGCATTGAAAGAACTCGGCCTCGACAAGAACACCGTAGTCATTTACAGCTCCGACCAAGGCTTCTATATCGGCGACCACGGTTGGTACGACAAACGCTGGATGTACGAAGAATCTCTGAAAATGCCCTTCATCATCAAATGGCCGGGAGTCACAGCTCCGGGTTCCCGCAATACTCATCTCATCCAAAACTTGGACTATGCCGAAACTTTTCTTGAACTGGCGGGCGCGCCCATCCCCAACGACATGCAGGGACTCTCGCTTGTTCCCCTGCTTCAAGGCCAATCGCCGGCCAATTGGCGGCGCAGCATTTACTATCACTACTACGAATATCCCAGCTATCACATGGTGCCGCGCCACTACGGCATTCGAACCGAACGCCACAAGCTCATGCACTTCTACCAATTCGGCGACGAATGGGAACTTTACGACCTCCAAACCGATCCAGACGAACTCCACAACCTCTACGGCCAACCCGAACAAGCCCAGCTCGCCGCTCGCTTGAAACAACAACTGATTACCCTCCAGCAATACTACGAAGACGACAGCGACATTTCGGAAAAACCCGACTCTTGGAAAGCCCAAATGCGCCGTCAAAATGGATCAGCACGGTTCTAATAAAAAAGCGGATCGCTCTTATGGAACGGCGAATTTATTAGGATCGTTTTTGTTGGGCATTGCCAATCCTTCGTCCGCAAGCCTGCTTGGACGCCGAGCGGAAACGACTCGGAATCGTATGGAATTAAACAAACGACATCTACCCCAACAAGAACGAAAAGCCGAAATGCAAACCTCGTCGGTGTATTACGACATAAAATGCATGACCATCGATCTGCGCTTGGCCGATTTGATTTACCTCGACCGTAAAGAAGACAAACTATGACGACGAAACAAGCTGCTGAAAAGTCCGTGGAACCGAACTGGAAGAACAAAACGCTCTTCCTCGGCGACAACCTGCACATCATGCGCCGGATGAACTCCAGCCTGATTGACCTGATTTACGCCGACCCGCCGTTCAACACCGGCCGCAAATTCCGAGCGCCCATCGGCGCCGACAAGGAAATCACCGAAGTCTTCTCCGATATTTGGCGCGAAGAAGATTTAGACCAACTGGAACACGCTCTGCTGGCGCAATACGAGGGCGAAGACTTGCCGCTGTTCTCCCGTGCCCGCTACAAAGGCTTCAATCCGTTGTATTCCGCCATCACCGCCTCCCGCGCCACGCACGGCAAATGGATGTTCAGCTACCTGATTATGATGAGCATGCGCCTCATTGAAACGCGCCGTCTCCTCAAAGAAACCGGAAGCATCTACCTGCACTGCGACCAATCCGCCTCGCATTATTTGAAACTGGTGATGGACGCCCTCTTCGGCAAGGAGAACTTTTCGCAATGAAATTATCTGGTGTTACGGCGGAAGAGGAATGGCGAAAAGATGGTTTCAAAAAAAACACGACTCCATTCTCTTTTACTCAAAATCCGACAAATACTTCTTCAATCGGATTGGAGCAAGCCGTCCGGTTGCCGCCGAGCATGTGGGTCGATACAACAAGACCGATGAAGAGGGCAAAAAATACGCCAGAGTTCTCAACAAAGATGGCACTTATTCCAATATCTACCTAAAAGAAGAAGGCGTCGTCCGCGAAGACTGGTGGGAAATTCCATTTGTTCGGGGTGATGAATACACCGGCTGGCCGACGCAGAAGCCGGTGAAGTTATTAGAACGCATTATCAAGGCGTCTTCCAATCCGGGCGATATTGTCTTTGACCCGTTTTGCGGCTGCACCACGACCTTAGTTGCGGCGGAGAAACTTGGCCGGGAATGGGTGGGCATTGACATTGCCGAGCAAGCTAAAGTGGAAATCAAAAAGCGAATGCTGAAACTCGCCATTGACCGCGGCGACAACGAGCTCGCCATTTGGAAAGGCATCCATATCCGCGACCTGAAAAGAAGCGTGGCATCGTTGTATCGAGATGAGTTCGGCGATTTGCCGCATTACCGCAAGTGGAAGGCTTGGCTGTATGGCAAGTGTAGCGGGAATTGCGGCGGTTGCGGGAAACATTTCGAGAGCCGGCATTTAGAAGTGGATCACTATGTGCCGAAGGCCAAGGGCGGGACGGATCATCGGAGCAACCTGCAATTGCTTTGCAGCGCCTGCAACCGGATGAAAGGCGACCGCCCGCAAGCTTACTTGGAGAAGCAACTCAAACGATTAGGAATCATTTTGGATTGAAACGTCTTGAGTTTGCGCGCAGTCGGAGACGGTGATTTGCGGCGTGTTCATTACGGTCGAGGAAAAGCATTGGGGAAGAGGAATGAAGAAGATAGCGAGGGAGATGGGCAAATTCAAGCATCCGGATTCGGCGATCCAATATCCGCGGCTGCAACATTGGTGGATCAAGAAAGCAGACCTCAGAGCGAGGGAAGAAACCATGTTTCAAGGACTCCCTGATTTGCCGGAGATCGCGCATCCCGGAACCGGCAAACCGTTGATTCCGCGCCAATCCGATTTTGCTTATTGGAAACCTACCGAAGAGGAAAACTAAAAGAGGAGCGAGTTGGAAGCCGAGCCTAAGCCTTGCGCGGTTTGAATTTTCAAAGGAACACAAAGAGCGTCCCCCTATGGATCCAGAAAAATCCGGCCTTGTTGTGTGTTAGAGGTTTATGGTTATGCGGGCCAGGGCGGCGGAGCTTGGATCGGCTCGTTGTTGAAGTGATTGGACGATTTCCCGCGCGGATCGTTTGGCTTGGCCGTGGAATTGTTCTTCGCCGTTGACGATGATGGTTATCGGATGGTCAAGGTTCACGAGGGCATCGGAAAGGCGCACGATGAGTTGCGACGTATTTTCAGCGGTGATGCGGATGGTTTGGTCGTCGACTTCGGCGGTCAATCTTTGGTTTTTGGCTAAATGTTGTTTGGGGATTTGCAGCCAGTAAAATCGGGAGGTGAGTCCTTTGGCTTGGCGCCAAATGATTTTCTTCGGCCAAGGGTTGCGGCGGAATTGGAACATCCACGGGAGGGCTTCGGCGTCTTTTCGGTTCATCCAGTGCCCCATTTCGGGGTAGATGCGCACGAGGTGCGGGTATCCGTTTGGATCGTTTTGGCGCAGGTTGAAGAGCAGGTTTTTCCATTTGGTCGCGATTTGGTTGCGTTGGTATGCGCTGTCTTTGCCGCCTACGAACAAGCCAAAGCCGATGTTGCGCAGGTTGTCGGGCTGGGCGTCGTTGGGATGTCCGGCCATCATGGAGGCAGCCGCCCAGCGATCCGCCATACGGGTTGCGAGTTGATAGACGCCGTCGCCTCCTGCGGAGTAGCCCATTAGGTAAACGCGGTTGGGATTGACGCCGTGCGCCGCTGTGTAGTTTTCGATCAATCGATCGAACAAGCCGTCAATGTGCGGCTGATGCCACAGATTCCAAGTATCGGTGGGGGCTCGGGGCGCGATGTAAAAACCTTCGGGCGGTTGGTAGAGCCGGATTTGATTTTTCCATTGGCTATCGTTCACTTCCGGCGGAGCGCCACCGCCGCCGTGCATCGATATCCACAAGGAACGTTCCCCTTCCGGCGCACGGCCAAAGGCTTTTTCTAGATAGCGCAGTGTTTTGTCTCCGATTTGGATAGACTGCGCTTTGATTTCGGCAGCGCGTTTTGCAGTTAGGCGTTTGCGGCAATCGTCCCAAAGCAAATCGATTGCCGTTTGAGATTGGGCTTGGGAAAGGTCCTCTTGGTTCCAATGGGCCGGAAGAGCGTCGAGAGGCTTTTGTCCATTGCCGTCGCCTTGCTCCATCGGAGAGGATGCGAGAGCGTAAAGAAATCGTCGGCCTCGAAGGAAGATCTGGTTTCCCGCCAAGGCCGGAGAAGCGTCGACGGAGTCGTCCAGTTTGTTGACGGCCAATACTTTCAGTTTTTTAGATTGTTCTAGAACCAAAGTCTTTCCGCTACGATCCGTTATGTAAATGCGTCTGGCGGCGGCGACAGGCGAGGCGTAAAGATTGGAGAGGCCGGGCAATCGCTGGCGGTCGATGTAGACTTTGCCGCTTTGGGCGTCGACGCACGACCACAGCGCTTGGTTGGATTGGTTGAAGTAAAGCAAGCCGTCGCCTAGGAGCGGCGAAGGGACGTAGGGCGTGCCTCGGTTTTTTCTCCAAAGGACGGCGTCTGATTCGGAAATGTCTCCGGTTGCGGAAAGCGGCAACGCCAAAAGCGCATGCCCTCGATAGCCGGTCATGCAATAAACCCGGCCTCCTTCGGCCACTGGCGAGGGAATGGGATTGTCGGTCAGGCCGCTACATTGCCAAATGATTTTTCCGCTGTTCAAGTCATAGCTGCAAACAGCGTTGGATCCGCTGACAATTACCTGAGTGGAACCGTCGTGTTCGATTATTTTCGGCGTTGCCCAAGCGTTGTCTTCATCGCGCTCGGTTTTCCAAATCGTTTCTCCCGTCGCCGCATTTAGGGTTTCGATTGAGGATTCCCGTTGCTGGTCCCGCACGATGACCAGCCGACCGTTGTGCCATGCTGGAGAGCCTCCTTCACCAAGGCTGGCTCCCATGAAGGCTTTGCCAAGATCTCGCTCCCACAATTTCGTGCCATCCAAATCATAACAAAAGAGGCCGGCGGAACCAAACCAGCAGTAGAGCCGTTCGCCATCGGTTACGGGGGATGCCGAAGCAAAGCTATTGTCGCCGTGATGCCCTTGGTGAGGAATTCTTTGGGCGGCCGTTCGGCGCCATCGCTCTTTGCCGCTGGCGCGATCCAAACAAAGAACGACAAACTCATATTTGGTGTTGGGGTGCGTGATGCCGAAAATGCGTTTGGGTTGCTCTTCGGGTTTGGGAAGCGAGGGATTGACAATCCCGGTATTGACCGCCGTCAGCAAAAAAACCTTGTCTTCCCAAACAATCGGACTCGATCCTCCTCGTCCGTTGATTTTGACTTTCCACTGAAGGTTTTGGTTTTCGCTCCATTCAAGAGGCGGGGTTGCGGTTCGGGAAACGCCGTTGGCTTCTGGGCCGCGCCATTGATGCCAGTTTTTGGAAACCGACTCGTCCAATGACCGCGCCCGAATCTCGCTTAGGAGGCAGAGACAGCCAATGCCGGAAAGTAGCGCGAACTTGGGAAAGCCGGCGAATTGCGATGGGAAAATACTGCGCATATTTTTGTTTATTCCTTCTGTTGCAAGCGTCTCGGCTGGGAAGTTGGATTTCAAAGATCCCATTTCCTCGACGGCCGGGAACGGAAAAGGTTTGCTTCGGGATCGTCAAGAAAACGTTCGGAAACTGGGTCTATTCTTAACTTGCGTCCCAAAATCCAAGCAATCGCCGCCGCATGACAAGCGATGTGAGAGCGGCGCATCACTTCGGCACTGGCGCGAGTAGCGCTTCGGGTGCGGATGTTGTCGAAAAAATCGCGAGAATGCGCAGAAACGTCAAGGCCTCGTTCCCGCGGCAATTCGTTTTGAAGAGAATTGAGGAGGGACTTTGGTTCTCCTTCGATCCAGCCGCTATCGCCGGTTTCCACCCAACCTTCCTCGCCGACAAACCGAACCGGGCAAGTTCCCAGACTTGTGAGGTAATGCGGCGGACGATCTCCGAACGGATCTTTCAGAAAATCAAGCACCAGCCGCACTCCGTCGGCGTAACGACAAACAATCTTTTCCGGAGTCGGCTCATATTCCACCGGCATCGTCTCCTCCGAATCATTGGCCCACTGGCAAAGGTCCACCGTGTGCACTCCCCAGTCTAATAACGAGCCTCCGGAATCAAAATCCCACAGACGACGCCATCGGCCTTCGACGTATTTTTGATTAAAGGGACGCCAAGGCGCCGGGCCAAGCCACATATTCCAATCGCAGACTTCCCGATCCGGTTGAGGTTCGGCCGGAAGCCAAGCATTTTCCAAAACCGGCAGATAAACCGAAGCGTGCAGAGTGTGGATTCTTCCCAACTTGCCGCTCCGGGCAAGCGTAACCGCTGTTTGGAAATTGGGGACGCTGCGCCGTTGCGTTCCCGCTTGGAACACGCGTTTTTGGCGGCGCATCGTCCTCGCCAATCGCTGGCAAGCGTCCACCGTAATGCCGCAAGGTTTTTCGCTGTACACGTCTTTGCCGGCCTCAGCCGCCAGAATCGAAGCATCCGCGTGCCATCGATCCCCGGTGGCAATCAATACGGCGTCTATGTCTTTTCGAAGAAGCAATTCGCGAAAATCGCGGTACAACCGGCAATCGCGATGGCCGTAGTGACCGTCCACCAGTTCCTTGCCGGTTTGACGACGGGAAGCCTGCACGTCGGCAATCGCCACGCACCGCACGTCTTCCCAAGGCAGCATGCCCTTCAAAACACGTCGGCAACGAGGGCCGATGCCGATAACGCCCAGATGAATCTTGTCGTTGGCCGCCGTCTTCTTGGCGGCAACGGTCGAAACAGCCGGGAGCATAACGGAGGCTCCGGCATGAAAAAGAAAATCGCGGCGAGTCGAAATCATAAATTCTTACAAGTTTAAGCTTCGCTTTTCAAGATAGGGAGGACAAGCATGAAATTCTCCGGCATTTTAAGCAAGAGATTTTCTCCAAACTGCGATCCTTAAACTCAGGATTTCTGGTTTTTATTGAGAATTGCCGGCAAAGTTGACGGCGTTCAAAGTCAAAAGCATGAAAGCCCGTCCACAACAAAGCTACTTGCACTTTGACAAGACTTCCGCAAAAAGCGGTTACCTAACTTAGCTGGAAGAAAGAGAACAAGCCCAGCAACAAACGGCAAAAACTTGGGATTGCCGTTGAACCAGAACGTCGAAGTGTGGCTCTGCGGCAACGCCCGATGGCAAGGAAGTCTGGAACTTCTCTCTCATACCATGCTAAAGGACTCCGCAGCGGCAAACTTTTGACCACCGCACGATACGGCTATCTATGCCGTCATAAGCTAATCTCTTGGACTTCGACTGTTCCGCCAGTGTTCGCAGAAGCGCGAGTAACGGCTATCCTTATGCTTGGATAAGTCTGAGTAACCATAACTTGTATTTGCCCCGTACTTCCGCCTACTATCGGATTATTATTACCAGTGCCGATAGTCCCAAACCACACCACAAATGCTGTACTCTCGGATACGTTCGCATCTGTTAATGAATGGTGCTGGGTAATCAAAAACTTCAAACCGACCTTTGCCGTGTTGTCCTTTTGGATTGTGTAATTGACGGTGGATACAGTGCTTTGCCCATTGTCTGCTAGTGTAATCGTGCGCCAAGTGGAAGCGACTACGCCCGGCGCCCCATCTTTGCCGTCTCTACCATCTCTGCCCGGCGTTCCCGGTCTGCCTCTTCCCCCCGATACTCCTTGTTCACCTTTCTCCCCTTTCTCACCTTGCGGGCCAACAGGCCCCTGCGCGCCATCTCTGCCCGGCGTTCCCGGTCTGCCTCTTCCCCCCGATACTCCCTGTTCACCTTTCTCCCCTTTCTCACCTTGCGGGCCAACAGGCCCTTGTGCGCCATCTCTGCCCGGTTTTCCCGGCCTTCCCGTCAATCCCGATACTCCTTGCTCGCCTTTTTCTCCTTTCTCTCCTTTCTCACCTTGCGGGCCAACAGGCCCCTGCGCGCCATCTCTGCCCGGCGTTCCCGGTCTGCCTCTTCCCCCCGATACTCCTTGTTCACCTTTCTCCCCTTTCTCACCTTGCGGGCCAACAGGCCCCTGCGCGCCATCTCTGCCCGGCGTTCCCGGTCTGCCTCTTCCCCCCGATACTCCCTGTTCACCTTTCTCCCCTTTCTCACCTTGCGGGCCAACAGGCCCTTGTGCGCCATCTCTGCCCGGTTTTCCCGGCCTTCCCGTCAATCCCGATACTCCTTGCTCGCCTTTTTCTCCTTTCTCTCCTTTCTCACCTTGCGGGCCAACAGGCCCCTGCGCGCCATCTCTGCCCGGCGTTCCCGGTCTTCCCGTCAATCCCGATACTCCTTGCTCGCCTTTTTCTCCTTTCTCGCCTTGAGGACCTTGTGGACCAACAGTTCCCTGCGGAAACAACTGCTCTAACGCCTCTATCCGAGCGAGCAGAGACGCTAATGTCGGTTGTCCATTCGTCGACTCCTGCGCTCCCTCTAAATCTTCCACTCCCACTCCCCCGATAACGAAAGTCTGAAGCGGAGGCCTATCGTTGTTGCCATCGGCAAAACACGGAAGAGCTACCGAGATCGAGATAATGGAAATCCACAATGAAAAGCGGAAAAAGAATGGACGCCTCATTGCACCTAGTGCCCCCCCCCCCCCCCGCCAAACAGCCGCCGAATTAGTAGTGATAGACTTGTTCATAATTGCACCTCACGATTCAAATTTATACACAAATTAACTTACCACCTCCCCCCGTCAACCTTTTTTGAAGTTTTTTCAACTTTTCCCAAGACGGCATAAATCGGACCCAGAGAGAGAAGAAACGAGACGGCGAGGGAAGAAAAACGAGCGGGTTTTTTAGGGGCCGCTTCAAAGATTAGGGAGATTTTTGTTTCATTCCTCATCGGCGGCGCTGAGTTTGGCCAGCACGGAGAAGTCTTCCAAAGTGGTGGTGTCGCCTTTGATTTTATCGCCGGCGGCGATTTGTTTGAGAAGTCGACGCATGATTTTGCCGGAGCGGGTTTTGGGAAGAGCGTCGGCAAAGCGGATTTGGTCGGGTTTGGCGACGGGGCCGATTTCTTTGTCGACGTGATTGCGCAAGGTTTTTTGGAGTTCGGGGCTTGCTTGGGCGGCGCCTTGGAGGGTGACGAAGGCGGTGAGGGACTGGCCTTTGAGGGGGTCGGGTTTGCCGACAACGGCGGCTTCGGCCACGTTTTTGTGGCTAACCAAGGCGCTTTCAACTTCGGCGGTGCCAATGCGATGGCCGGAGACGTTGAGGACGTCGTCGATGCGTCCGACGATCCAGAAGTAGCCGTCTTCATCTTGGCGGCAGCCGTCGCCGGTAAAGTAGCGGCCGGGGACTTCGCTCCAATAGGTTTGGCGGAATCGTTGAGGATCGCCCCAGATGCCGCGAAGCATACTGGGCCATGGTTGGCGGATGATGAGTTTGCCGCCAGTGTTTGTAGGAACAGCGTTGCCTTGGTCGTCGACAACTTCGGGGAGGACGCCGAAGAAGGGCAAGGTGGCGGTGCCGGGTTTGGTTGGGGTGGCTCCCGGAAGAGGGGCGATCATGATGCCGCCGGTTTCGGTTTGCCACCAAGTGTCCACGATGGGACAGCGTTTTTGGCCGATGACATTGTGGTACCACATCCAGGCTTCCGGGTTGATGGGTTCGCCGACGGTGCCAAGAAGTCTCAGGGAATGGAGCCGGTGTTTCTTCGGCCATTCCTCGCCCCATTTCATGAAGGCGCGGATGGCGGTGGGAGCGGTGTAGAGGATGCTGACTTGATATTTGTCCACAATGTTCCAGAAGCGGTCGGGCTGGGGCCAGTTGGGGGCACCTTCATACATGAGAACGGTGGCGCCGTTGGCGAGAGGGCCGTACACTACGTAACTATGCCCGGTGATCCAGCCGACGTCGGCAGTACACCAGTAAACGTCGGCGTCCTTGAGGTCAAAGACGTATTTGGCGGTCAACTGAGCGCCCAGCAAGTAGCCGGCGGTGGTATGGAGAATGCCCTTGGGTTTGCCGGTGGAGCCGCTGGTGTAGAGGATGAAGAGCGGGTGTTCGCTGTCAAGTTTGGCGGGCGGACAGCGGTCGTCGACTTGGGAAATTTCGTCATGCCACCAAAGGTCTCGACCGCGTTTCATTTTTACTTCGCTCCCCGTTCGCCGCAGCACGATGACTGTTTTGACGGATTGGGCGATTGGTTTTCCTTGGTTTTTGATTTTGAGCGCTTGGTCGACGTTTTCTTTGAGCGGCACAACGTCGCCCCGTCGAAAACCTCCGTCGGCGGTGATGACGATTTTGGCGCCGCAGTCTTGAATTCGCTCGGCGACCGATCGGGCGCTGAAGCCGCCGAAGACGACTGAGTGGACGGCGCCGATGCGGGCGCAGGCCAGCATAGCGACGGCCGCTTCTGGCACCATCGGCAGATAGAGGAGCACGCGGTTGCCTTTGCGAACGTTGTTTTTCTTGAGCACGTTGGCGAAGCGGCAGACTTCTCGATGAAGTTGGCGATAGGTTAGCGCGCGTTCTTCGCCGGGTTTTCCCGGAGCCGCCGGCTCGCCTTCCCAAAGGATGGCCGCTTTGTTGGCGCGGTCGGCGTCCAAATGGCGGTCGAGGCAATTGACGCTGGCGTTCGTCTGCCCTCCGACAAACCACTGAGCGTCCGGCTCCTTCCATTGCAGAACTTTTTTCCACGGTTTGAACCAAAACAGCTCATTCGCCGCCTGTTCCTTCCAAAATTGCTCTGGGTTCTCTATGGATTCGTTGTACAGTTTGTGGTATTGCGCGAGCGATTGGATGTGCGCCTGCCGGGAGAATTCCTTGTCGGGCGCAAACTTCCGCTTCTCGCGCATCACTGATTCGATGTTCTGCGCTGTCTTCTTTGATTTCATGATGTTGCAGGAAAAGGAAGGAGCATAAGCGGACGGCCTTGTCGGGTCAATCTTTCAGCTAGAAAAGATAGGAAAAACCGAGGGGCATTCAGAAAAGCCCGTTCGGTGGAAAACCGCGGGATAAATCTTTGGCTTTGGATCCCTTTGTCTTGGCGGCCGGGAAGAAGGCGAATCCGGCTTAAAAATCGTTGACCGTGGCGGAAGGAATTTCGTAACTTGGCTTCCGGAAGCAGGCATGATTCCACAACCTGCGGGATTGGAACAAAGGATGACTACGGACACGGAGACGAATTCAAAAGGAGGTCTGGAGGGCGTTGTGGCCGCAAAAACCCGATTGAGCGCCGTCAACGGATCGGCGGGAGAGCTCATTTACTGCGGCTACAACATCGACGAATTGGCCGGACGAACGGGCTACGAAGAAGTGGTGCACCTACTGCATCACGGCCATCTGCCCAACCGAGCCGAACTGGACGAACTACGGGCGACGCTCGCCGGCTTCCGAGAGCTGCCTCCGGGAGTGATGGATTTGTTGCGCTCCCTTCCCCGCGCGACCCCTCCCATGAACGCAATTCGGACGGCGATTTCCGCATTGGGCTGTTTTGACTCGGCGGCGGAAGACGACTCGATGCGCGCCCAACGCCAAAAAGCACTCCGATTAATTGCGCAAATCCCCGTAGTGACCGCTTATTTTCATCTGGCGCGGCAGGGCAAACCGTTGCCTCCTTCGGATTCTTCTTTAGGGGAGGCGGCCAACTTTCTGTATTTGATCGACGGCAAAAAACCTTCCGAGGAAACGGTCAAAACGCTGGATATGTGCTACGTCCTCCACGCCGACCACGGGATGAACGCTTCCACCTTCAGCAGCCGAGTGACGATTGCGACGCTCAGCGACATGTATTCCGCAATTTGCTCCGCCATCGGGACGTTGAAAGGACCGCTCCACGGCGGCGCCAACGAAGGCGTCATCCGAATGTTGCAAGAAATCGGCTCCGTTGAAGCGGTGGACGGGTTCATCGCCGACTGCTTGGAAAAAAAGAAAAAAATCATGGGCATCGGGCATCGAGTCTACAAAGTGCTGGACCCTCGGGCACCCCACTTGAAGCGAATGGCGCAAAAGCTCGGCGCCGAGTTGGGCGAACCCAAGTGGATTCAAATGAGCGAGCGCATCGCGGCAATCATGCTGCGAGAAAAGGGATTGCACGCCAACGTGGACTTCTACTCCGCCACCGTCTATTACTCGCTGGGGCTTCCCATCGACTTATTCACGCCCCTGTTTGCGATTGCCCGCACGGCCGGATGGACGGCGCATGTTTTGGAACAACTGTCGGACAACCGGCTCATTCGGCCGCAGAGCGAATACATAGGAGAAATCGGGCTCCGAGTCCAACCAATCAAGCAACGCTAACCATCGATTGCCGGATTGAGAGACAGATGCCTTCTTGGAAACAATCCTTTGGACGCAATTCGTCGCCGCCTTCCCAATTTCTATTCAAACAGAAACAATGAACCTGCACGAATTCCAAGCCAAACAACTGCTCGCCGCTCACGGAGTGGCGGTTCCGGCGGGAGAACCTTGCCAAAGCCCTGCGGCGGCAAAATCCATTGCCGAGCGGCTCCTAGCCGGCGGCGGCTCGCTTGTGGTCAAAGCCCAAATCCACGCCGGTGGACGCGGCAAAGGCATCTTCAAAAACAGCTTCCAAGGCGGCGTTCACCTTTGTCAATCCGCCGCCGAAACAGAGGAAAAAGCAAAAGCCATGCTTGGAGAAATCCTCGTTACCAAACAGACGGGAGAAAGCGGCCGGCGAGTGAACACCCTGCTCGTCGCCGCGGCGGAGAACATTCTCAAAGAATTCTACCTAGCCGCGCTTCTCGACCGCCAAACGGGGCGGCCGATTATCATGGCCAGTGCCCAAGGAGGCATGGACATCGAAGAAGCTGCGGAAAAAGCCCCTGAAACCATCCTTCGGGAAACCATTCATCCGTCCCTCGGCATAATGCCCTACCAAGCCAGAAAGATGGCGGAGGGATTGAAAATTCCCTCGAATCTGATCGATTCTGCAACACAACTCATTCAAAACGTTTACCGAAGCTATTGGGAATTGGACGCTTCGCTGATCGAAATTAACCCGCTGTGCCTAGTGGAAGATGGCGAAGGAAACCAGAAGATCATGGCCGTCGACGCCAAAATCACAATCGACGACAACGCGCTCTATCGGCAACCGAAGATTGCGGCGATGCGCGACCCCGAAGAAGAAGCGCCCCTCGAAAGAGAAGCGGGTAAATTCGGCCTCAACTACATCAAACTAGATGGAAACATTGCCTGCTTGGTGAACGGCGCCGGACTGGCCATGGCGACAATGGACGTCATCCAACACTTCGGCGGCAATCCGGCTAACTTCCTGGACGTCGGCGGCGGCGCAAGCAAAGAGCAAGTGACCGCCGCCTTTCGGATCATCTTGAGCGATCCCAACGTGAAAGGCATTCTGGTCAACATCTTCGGAGGCATCATGCAGTGCGACGTGATTGCCGAAGGGATTGTGGCGGCAGCGCGGGAAACTCGATTGGCGTTGCCGTTGGTCGTCCGCCTCGAAGGCAACCGCGTCGCGCTTGGCCAAAAAATTCTGAAAGAATCCGGACTAACTATCATCAACGGCGACTCAATGGCGGATGCGGCGGAAAAAATCGTGGAAGCGGCAGACAAAGCAGCTTAGCCGCCCAATGGGCAATCGTAGAATTTTATGGCGATTTTGGTTCAGGAAGACACAAAGATTTTGGTGCAAGGCATCACCGGATCCTTCGGCGGTCGCCATGCAAAATTGAGTTTGGACTATGGCTCGAACATCGTCGCAGGAGTGACGCCGGGCAAAGGCGGGCAGGTTTTTGCGGAGAAAGTGCCTATCTTCAACACCGTGGCTGAGGCGGTTGCCAAAACCGGAGCGGCCGCTTCAGCGATCTTCGTGCCGCCGCCCTTTGCCGCCGACGCCATTCTGGAAGCGGCAGACGCCGGCATCGAAGTGGCCGTTTGCATCACAGAAGGCATCCCCGTCAAAGACATGGTACAAGTCAAAGAGGCGATCCGAGGATCGCAAACGCGCCTCATCGGTCCAAATTGTCCGGGAATCGTCACCCCGGGCAGAGGCAAAGAATCCCAAGGAGGCTGCCGCATCGGCATTGCGCCGGGCTACATCCACCGCAAAGGAAACGTCGGAGTCATCTCCCGAAGCGGAACGCTCACCTACGAGGCCGTTTGGCAGTTGACGCGCCAAGGCGCCGGCCAGTCCACCTGCGTCGGCATCGGAGGCGATCCGGTAAACGGCACTTCTCATCTGGACATTCTCAAGCTGTTCAACGAAGATCCAGACACGCACGGCGTTATTATGATCGGCGAGATCGGTGGTTCAGCCGAAGAAGAAGCGGCCGACTGGATTCGAGACCATTGCCGCAAACCCGTCGCCGGCTTCATTGCCGGAACAACGGCCCCGCCCGGACGACGCATGGGACACGCCGGCGCCATTGTCAGCGGAGGAAAAGGGACCGCCGAAGCGAAAATCGAAGCTTTTCGCAACGCCGGAATTCTGGTCGCGGAAACCCCGTCCGCAATAGCGAAAACCTTGTTGCAAGCGCTTGGAAGGTAGCTAATATGTCTCGATGACCAACACTTCAATATAATAAAGGCTAATTTAAATTATAAACCCGCTGCCGCCCTTACCAACATAGGAATGAACATTCACTAAACCGCTGAAAATTATCAATACAATTTTCAATATATTTGTAATGATCTAGTTGAGAGAAACAAGTTTTTGAATGATATTCACACTGCGGTCGTTGAGTATTACAAGGACACTATGAGATATAAGGTTCTCGGCTTTTTCACAGCAATTTTGTTATCTTAAACTCCTATGTTGGAGACCATTAACCTTCTGCTGAATCTTGCGGGGCTGGGATTGTGGATTGGGGCTTTTGTTTTTTCCCGCGCCGCCGGGCGGTTGAGTCGACCCTTGACTTTGTTATCTACTCTGCGGCCGGAAACTTCGGCCGCCCACGGACGCCTAGTTTTGTTGGGAAGCCTAACGGCGATGCTCGTTCTTCGCGCCGCTGCCTATTGGAATTTTTCAACGACCGGAAGCAGGCTTCCCTCCGTCGACTTTGGAATTTTATCGATCAGTTTCCGCTCGGATTTGTTCACCGACATGCTGGCTTATTCCATCGGCAGTTTTTTAGTGTTTCTATATTTGTATTATCTTTGGATGCTCGGCATTAGCCTCTGTTGTCGTTCTAGCGGGCCGGTAGATTCCATAGAGAACTTTGTGAAGCAGCAGTTTAGGTTTCTTGCTTCATGGCATGTTGGTTGGAAGGTTTTTGCGTCGCTTTCTGCGGGCGCCGGCTTGTGGCTGGCTGTGGGAAGCGCGCTTCTCGTCTTCGGTATCGGAGAGATTCCCCGTGAATGGTCGGTTCCGACGCTTCTGTTGCAAAGCCCGTTTGTTGCGGCTTCTTTTGGGTGCAGTTTTCTCCTCGTTATGGCCGTGGTTTTGGCACTGCATCTTATAAACAGTTATGTGTATTTTGGGGAGCACGCTGTGTGGCCGTTTATCGACCGGACGGCAAAAGTGTATCTCTCGCCTTTGCGCCGATTTCCTTTGATGCTTGGCCGTTTCGACTTTTCGCCGATTCTCGGCATTCTAGCATTTTGGTTTTTAAATCGGATTGGCGATCGAAGTATTCGATGGGTTTGGGAACAATTGCCCGGATAAGTTTCTGTGAAGGCGATGAAGGATGAGTTTAGAGGCAAGACGGCGATAGCGAACCCAGTGGCTCCGGCGGCAATACAGACGGACATTCTTGAACAATGCTCGTGGGAGTATGTCTACTACATGGTGTTCAGAATTCCGATGAAGCGGATGGGGCGGGCAACGTATTGATTGTGACTTTGCGCTCGCCGAATTATCGGGTTTTGGTTTTGTGGATTAGGGATTGAAAACATCAAAAGTTTCTAAGAAGGATTTGTCGATATGGAATGGGGAGAAGACATTGTTCCGGTGTTGTTGCTCTTTTTGTTGACGATGACGGTTTCGGCCATTGTCTGCGCGTTTTTGGCCCTCCGCTGTTTGCAGAATCGCCGTTCGTCCGCCTTAGATATAAATATAAGGAGGCCGGTTGCAAGCGGCCGTTTTCAATCGGAGGTAAATTGGTCTGTGTTGGATCCTCCCCGTCGTTGGGCGGCGATTCGAAGTCGGAATCTGGGAGCGGTGCAAGATGCCTTAGGTTTGGCCAACGCCACTGCCTGTTGCTGGACGGAAGGCATTGCTGAGGCAACGGGCGGGAACCGTTTTTTTGTCTCGCCGCCTATCAACGGCTGGATACTCGTGTTCGGTTCCCATTTGCCGACGCCTTCTGAAGACGTCGATCAGTGCTTTCGGTTTGTAATGAACTTGAGCGTTGCTTTGGGAGAAGTGCAGTACTTCTGCGCAAACTCAATCAACGGGGAACACGCTTGGGCTCGGGCAATCCGCGGCAACATTGTAAGAGGCTACGCTTGGCACGGGGAAACGCTGTGGAACCAAGGGGAGTTCTCCGATGCGGAACGCAAAACGGAAATGGCGGTCTTTCCTTACGGCGAGTCTCCCCAAGTCTCCCTTTTTGATTCGCCGAATTTGTATCAAAGAAATGTGGAACGGATATTTCGCTTGGCGGGAAGGTGGAGTGTGAATCCAATTCGGGCGTCCCAAGCGGAGATTGCGGCGCTTGGACTCAGCGGCGACGGGTCCCGCTCCCGAATTCTTTAAACAGGCTTCCGATCCGACTTCTCCCGCAAAAGAGGCTTTCCCAAAGAGAACTTCTGCGCTAACCTTGCCGACATGTCCGAAGAACTATCCATGCTTGAAGTCGTTTTAGAAAACTTTCCCAAACCGCTGTCTCTGGATTCAGGGCTTCATTGCCGCGTGCGCCCCTTGCAGTCTTCGGACGAAACCCCGTTCTGGGAGTTTTTTCAGGCCGTGCCGGAAAGCGAGCGAATGTTCATCAAACATCACGTGCATCGAAAGGAAGTCATCGCCTCCTGGTGCTCTGAAATCGATCTCGGCCGCAACCTCCCGCTCTTGGCTTTGCGCGAAAATCAAGTCATCGGCGCCTGCACGCTCCACCAACAATTGAGCGGCTGGAAGCGGCACATCGGCCGAATCAGCGTTCTCATCCACCCCTCGTTTCGAGGACGCGGATTGGCAAAAAACATCGTCTCGGAGGGAATCGAAATCGCCCGGCAAATCGGATTGGAAAAACTAGAAGCCGAATTCATCGCCAACCAAGAGAGAGCCATCCGCATGTTCGCCCTTTTGGGATTCAGCCACTTGCTCCGCTTGGACGACTACGTTCGAGACATGCAAGCCATCAGCCACGACTATGTGCTTATGGGAATGGACCTAACCACCGACGAAGAATACGCCGGCGTTGGCTAATCACCGGCAGCCGCCAACAAAACAGCAAAGCCAAAAATGAAGAAAATCGGCACGACGAATTCCGGCACACTAATCGTTGAAATGTCGGCGGAAACATTCCACGCATTGTCGCAATTGCAATCGCCCGCCAATCCCGCCGCTGAAAACACCCAAGCCCAAGCCGCAAAAACAGCCGGCCCCGAAAAACTGGCAAAACTGGCTTTTGTTAAAAAGCGGATCCTCAAATTGAAACCCAAAAAGGAGACGGGACTCATTCGCTCCATTGCCGCAATGTTTCAGTTTAAAGGAGGCATTCCAGAGCAAGAAATCCAAACAATTATCAAAAACCTTCAAAAAGAAAAAATCTTGGCGATTGATGAAAACAAACAAATTACCTACCAAAAAACCTGACCAAGCATCGCTTTCCCTGGTAAGCCGCCATTGACGAAGCTGTTATGGATGGTTTTTGTCCCCAGTGCGGCGCAGCCTTGCCCGGCGAAGTTTCGGCTTGTCCAGAGTGCGGTTCTTGTGAAGAAACCGGCTGGTCTGAGCGAGCGCGATACGAAGCAATGGGCGTGGATTACGACGCCGACGAATTTGACTACGACGCTTTTGTCGAAAACGAATTTGGCGAAGAAAAAAGGAGACCGCAGGCAAAACAATGGTTTTTGGGGTTAGTTGCCGCCATCTTGGTAATTCTATTTTTATTTTTGATTTTTTGAAACGCGAAAAGCGAAAAACTATGGACATCAGCACTTCCCGCTTGGCCTCTGGTTGTTTCCCATTCGCAACTTGAACGTCGCCAAAGTGGCAGTTTCATAACAACCATAACTATATCATCCATGAACAGACGCATCCTAGTTGTCGACGACGAACCGGACGCGGTGGAACTAATCGGCTTCAACTTGAAAGCCGCCGGCTTTGTAGTAATCACGGCGGAAGATGGCGAGTCTGCCCTTTCCAAAGCGCGCCAATTTTTCCCAGACTTGATCGTGTTGGACGTCATGCTTCCCGCCATTGACGGTCTGGAAGTTTGCAAAATCCTTCGGAGAAACACCGCCACTTCTTGCCTGCCCATTATTATGCTGACGGCCCGAGCCGGAGAAATTGATCGGGTTCTAGGCCTCGAATTGGGTGCGGACGATTATGTGACCAAACCTTTTAGCCCTCGGGAATTAGTTCTGCGAATCAAGAACTTGCTCAACCGCCGGCCCAAGACCACGCGAAAGCTGGATTACTTTCAGTTTTCCGAACTGACCATCGACGTGCCTAGCTACCTAGTAAAAGTAGGAAACAAGAGAATCGATTTGACACCCACAGAATTCAACCTGCTCGCCCTCTTGGCCGAACGACGAGGAAGAGTGCAATCCCGCGAACGCCTGCTCCAAGACGTATGGAAATACAACAGCAACCTAGTTGACACAAGAACGGTGGACACCCACATCCGCCGCTTGCGCGAAAAACTCGACACCGCCGCCCGCTTCCTCGATACAGTGCGCGGCGTCGGCTATCGTTTCAAAGACTAAAAAAGAAACATTACATCCCGCCTCCGCCAAAAAGCCTCCTATGTGGATTCTCCTTTCCGCCTCGCTTGCAACCGCCCTCCTCTGCGTCGGCATCCTCAGCCGCCGCAAAATCCGCGCCCTTTCCTCCCGTTTGGCAGCGGCAAAACGCGCTTGCGCCGAAACAGAACGCCATCTCTCCAAAGAACTAAAACGACAAAAAGCCCAGCAAGAAACCCTTTTCAATAGAATGCTCGCCGGCGTCCTCATCCTCGACGGCAAAGCACGCGTCCGCCTCGTCAACTCCGCCCTCCGACGCCTATTTGACCTCTCCGGAAACATCCAAAACAAAACCCTCCTAGAAACCATCCGCTCCCACGAACTCCATGAAATCGTCCAAACCGCCGCCAACCAAGGCCACGTCGCCGGCCGAGAACTCGCCTTCACATCCGGCGCAAAAAGCCGTTACTTCTCCGTCAGCGCCGCCGGACTCAAAGACTCCGACGCCCAATCCGGCGTCATCGTCCTCTTCCACGACCTCACCCAAATCAAACTCCTTGAAAACAGACGCAAAGACTTCGTCGCCAACGTCAACCACGAACTCCGCACCCCCCTCTCCATGATCAAAGGTTGCGTCGAAACCCTGCTCGACGGAAATGCCCCCAACCCCCAAGACCAAGAACGCTTCCTCCAAAAAATCCAAAAACACAGCGACCGCCTCACCTACCTCATCGAAGACCTCCTTGCCCTCTCCCAACTCGAATCCGGCCAAATCGCCATGAACCACGCCCAAATCCCCCTCGCCCCCCTCGTCCAACGAGTCTTTGACGACCTCCAAGACCGCGCCCAACCCCGCTCCATCACCCTCGCCTCCAACGTCCAAAACCAAATCCAAATCTGGGCAGACCCCGACCGAATCCACCAAGTCATCCAAAACCTCGTCGACAACGGCATCAAATACGGCCAACCCGGCGGCAACGTCTGCGTCCACGCCAACCGCTCCAACAACAACGACTCCGTCATCATCCACATCTCCGACGACGGACCCGGCATCCCCGAAAACGCCCGCCAACGCATCTTCGAACGCTTCTTCCGCGTCGACAAAGCCCGCTCCCGCGAACAAGGAGGCACCGGACTCGGCCTCGCCATCGTCAAACACATCATCCAAGCCCACGGCGGCCGCGTCTGGTTCAACAACCACCACCACCAAAAAGGATCCACCTTCTCCCTCTCCCTCCCCAACAAACCCAACAACAATCCCAGCTAAAAAATTTCTTCCTCCAAAACACTTTTTCTTCTTGCAATCCTCAAAATCTCCCCTCAAAATAATCCACCAACCGATAACGACGCGACAAACGCCAAAAAAGAAATAAACTTTTTCCTTGCCTCAATCCGCAATCTTCTTGACACCAATATCTTTTTCTGGACAAAATTTCGCAAATGAGTTTTTTCAAACCAACAACGACGTCAAAGAACGACATGAAAGATTCAGAAAAAGAGCGCGCGCAAAACATTGAAAATCCCAATCCCTTTGCTGGCAGTAAAGTACCCCCCCCCCGCACTTGGCGCCAATCTAATCTTTCTCCACCACTTGCCCCGTCACGCTCAGGCAAACCGCCCTTCCTAAAAACCACCATGAAACCACGCAACTCACCAATCCCCGCATTCGCCATCGCAATTCTGGCCGCCATGTTTTCCCTGCAAACCGCATCCGCGCAACAGGTGGACAGCCCCGGCTCCGAACTCCACGGCCGAACTCAAAAAGTCGCCGACGCCATTTTGAATGCCTTGGGAAGCAGCATCACGCGAGCCAACCAAGTCACCAACCCTCCCCAACTGGCCGGCATCACCCGAATAAACCTCAGTAACCGAAGCCTCACTTCCCTGCAAACCAACGACTTCGCCGGCCTCTCCAACCTGCAAACGCTTGACCTTTCCTCCAACGCCCAACTCACTTCCCTGCCGGACGGCCTTTTCAACAACCTCACCAATCTGCAAACGCTGACCTTGTTCAATCACCGACTCGCTTCTTTGCAGGCCGGCCTTTTTAGCGATCTTTACAATCTGCGAACGCTTGACCTTTCCAATCAAAGCGGCAACTTGCAACTGCGCCAATTGCCATCCACCCTCTTCAACAATCTCACCAACCTAACCAGACTGGACTTGGATAGAATCCCCGTGCGTTCCCTGCCCTCCAGCATCTTTGCCAACCTCCACAACCTGCAAACTCTAGACCTTTCCGGGCTGTGGACCAGCACTTGGCCGTCCACTCTCTTCAACAATCTCACCAACCTAACCAAACTATACTACATTCAAACCGGGAGCCTGCGCTGGTTGCCGCAAGGCGTCTTTGATAATCTCACCAAACTAGAAGAACTGAGGATTAGCGGCACCACTCTGGGATCCTCATCAACCAACGTGCCGTCCGGCCTCCTCAACCATCTCGCCAGACTAAGGCTTCTGGATCTTTCCGCCAACCGGCTAAGTTCTCCGCCGGACGGCGTCGAAAATCTCGCTCAATTGCAAGATTTGCTTCTGAGCAACAACCAACTCGCTTCCTTGCCGAATGGCATCTTCGACAATCTCACCAGAATAAGAACACTGAGTCTGCACCGCAATCGACTCACTTCCCTTCGCGCCGGCGTCTTCGACAACCTCACCAGCATGCAAACACTGGATCTTAACGACAACCGCTTGACTTCCTTGCCGAACGGCGTCTTTGACCGCACAACCAATTTGATCCGCTTATATCTTGAATTCAACCAATTGGCCTCTCTTCCAGAAGACGTCTTCGACAATCTTTCTCGGCTGATAACTGTACATCTTCACGACAACCAACTCACTTCCCTGCCGGTCGACTTATTCCCCAATCTCCTCGCCAGTTTGCAACTACTCACACTGCACAACAACTCGCTGACCGATCTCCCCTTTTATGAGGGAATATTCGATAACTTAAACAACATGCCCAATTCCGGACTGCGATTGTATGGCAACCCCGTGTACCCCAGTCTTTTAACCAATGCGCTTCCCATCACCATCATTCCTTCTGCTATGGAAGTGGTTGAGGGCGACAGCGGGACCAAGAACGCCAACTTTCAAGTCTTATTAGGCAGAGGCATCCTCACCAACTCCATCGCCATCCACTACGCCACCAGAGACGGCACCGCTACCGAAGCAGACAACGACTACACTCCAATCGACAACAGGTTGTTAGGTAGCCTTGCAGGTGGTGTGTCAGGTAGCGGCCAAACATTGCGAGCGCTCGGCGCTAGCCATTGGTTCCGTCAACAAGTTTATAATCTTTCCATTCCCATACGCGGGGATGAAGTGGAAGAGGAGGATGAGATCTTTGAGTTAGTTCTCACTCGATCCAGCCGCTACGACACTGCGGGCCAAGAGTTTGCCGCTTCGGTCACCATCTTAGACAACGACGCCTTGCCCGAAGTGGAGCTGTCTCTGCCCGTCACTTCCTTTTCCGTGGCCGAAGGCGATAGCGGCACCACCGTCATTGGCTTTCACATTCAACTCACCCAAGTTCCCAACGACCGAGTCTCCATTGCCTACACCACCGATGACGGCACCGCCACCGCCGGCGAAGACTACATCGCTACCGACGGCACTCTCACCTTCGACGAAGGCACCACTGACTTGACGCAAACCATCTCCATTTCCATTCGCGGCGACACCGAAGAAGAAGCCGACGAAACCTTCCATGTGCGCCTCAGCAACCCGAGGAATGTCCACTTTGGCGGCGGCGATTCCATGCGCCAAACCATCGAAACCACCATCACCATTGCCGACGACGATGTGTTGCCGCCCCCGCCGCCTTCCCTCTTTCTGACTCCCTCAGTTGTGGAAGTGGCCGAAGGCGATGGCGGCGCTGGCGGCGAAACCAACGCCGAGTTTCAAGTGCGCTTGACCCGAGTTCCCAGCCAAACCGTCACCCTAAACTACGCTACCCAAGATGTCACCGCCACCGCCGGTCAAGACTACACTGCTGCTCGCGGCGGCATAATCACCTTTGCCGCCGGCACCACTGACCTGACTCAAACCATCTCGGTTCCCATCTTAGACGACACCTTAGACGAACCTAACGAGACCTTTACTATCACCTTGAGCAATCCAGTCAACGCCAGACTCCTGGCCGCCACCGCCCGATGCACCATCTTAGACGACGATGCGCCCCTGCCCGTCATCGCTTGGGAGCAAAATCAAGCCCAAGTCACCGAAGGAGCCGAAACCATCCGGCTGGCCGTCAACATCATCAATAACGTCATTCCTAATGAAGACATCACCATTGCCTACGATACCCGAGACGACACCGCTTTTGCCGGCCAAGATTACGACGAAACCAGCGGCACTCTCACCTTTCTTGCCGGCACCACTACCCTCACCCAAACCATCTCCGTTCGCATCTTAGACGACGCAATCAACGAACCCCTCGAAACTTTTGACCTAATCCTCAGCAGTCCCGTCAACGCTGTTTTCCCCAACGGCGCCCCTCAGTTGTCGGCCACTATCACCATTGTGGACGAAGACGCGCCCCCGCCGATCGTGCAGCGGCCGTTAGTCATCGGTTTTGCGCAGACTTTTCTTTCCTTCCCCGAAGGCGACGAAGACACGACCGACGTCGAGATTCCAGTTCAACTGCTGCTGAGCGAAGGCGAAGCTCTCCATCAAGCCGTCTCCATTGACTACGCCACGCAGGGCGGCACCGCCGTTGCCGACCAAGACTACACTTCTACCTCAGGCACCCTCACTTTTGCCGAAGGCGCTACCGACCTCACTCAAACCATTGCCGTTTCCATTCGCGGCGACCCCGAAGAAGAAGCCGACGAAACCTTCACTATAACATTGCGCAACCCCACTAACGCCGTTGTCCATCCCCACAGCGCGCAAGTCCAGATTACCGACGACGACGAACCGCTGCCGCCCTATCGGGGCGGAAATCCTTCGCCGGCGCAACCCTCGTTTCCGGGCGGACGATTCCCTTTGTTGATCTTCAACACCAGCGAGCTGAGCTTGACCCAAGGCGGCTCGGCCCTCTACCAAGTGCGCGGCGTCTCCGCCCGATCCCCATTTGTGTCCGATATGATCGTCCGCATCCGCCCCAGCCATCCGCAAGTGATGGTGGAACCCCAAAAACTGATCTTCACCACTACCACCTGGCTGAACTTCCAAACCGTCAAAGTCAGCACCAGCCGCAACGCCGCCGCTATCGGCGAACCAGTCTCCATCGGGCACTCTATTGACGCCAGCGAAGGCTTCGTGGCGCACCCAAACGCCGGGATGCTCTCTGTAACCATTTCCTCCACGGCGGCGGCGGCAAAGACCAGCGAGCTAGGATCGGAACTATCTTCGGGCGGCACGATTATAGAACCGCAGCTTGTTGATTACGATGCGGACGATGACGGCTTGATTGAGGTTAGCAACCTAGCGCAACTGAACGCCATCCGGTTTGATTTGAACGGCGACGGCCAACCGGACCAAGAAGCATTCGCCGACGCTTACAGCCAAGCCTTCCCCAGCGCCATTGCCAACATGGGCATTCCCAACAACGCCCCAGCCCAAGGCTACGAACTCACCAGCGATCTTGACTTCGATACCAACCACAACGGCCACGCCGAGGAAGCAGACGCCTTTTGGAACAAGGGCCACGGCTGGCAGTCCATCGGCCTGTTCGCCCACCCCTTCCAAGCCGTATTAGCAGGCAACGGTCATACCATCCACAACTTGTTCCAAGACCAGAGCGATGCTTCCCGGTTTGCCGGGAAACCCAGTGGTTTGTTGGGGGCGCTAGGCAATCGCGGGCAAGTGGTTGGCTTAGGATTAGAAGAGGTGGATATAAAAGGTGTGAACTGGGTCGGCGCCATCGCCGGGTTGAGTCAAGGAAGCATCAGCCATTGTTCGGTGAGCGGGCAAGTGGTGGGCTCGAACAGCGTCGGCGGCCTAGTTGGACATAACTTTGGGAACATTGCGCACAGCTTCGTCAACGCAGAAGTGAGCGGCGTTGTCGGCGTTAGCGTCTTCGTGGGGTGGAATGTTGGTGGTTCTATCGAGTCCAGTTCGGCGCAAGGGAGAGTGAATGGCGCAACCAGTGCCGGCGACTTAGTCGGTTTAGGAACCCCGGCTCGCTAAAGACCGGTTGTGCGCAAGGACAAAGCGGAAAGCGCAACCTTAGCCGGCGGAGTAGTTGGGTATCAATCCCACTATCGGCATCATTGGGCAGAGTTATGCGGTGGTGGAAGTGAGCGGGTCAGCTCATGTTGGTTGGTTAGTAGGTTGGATTAGCGGTTCTGTGGCGCAAGTAGAAAATTGACGGCGGGGTGCAAAGAAACCGCGATCTCCCGCACGGGTTTGGGACGCCTGCATGTAGGTCTTTTCCTCTGGCATCAGCTTTCTTAGGTCGAAAAGGCGTTTGCGGAGTTGGCGAAAGAGTGAGAGGCACAGCCAATATGGCGCTCGCGAAGGCCGCGGGCAAGAAGAGGCGCCTAGCCAAACAACCCAGCGCCGGGCAAAATGTGTTAGGCTATGAGGGAATCTTGGAAACTTGGAAAGTAGCTTGGGATAGGAACGGCCAAGCCGACGACCCTTGGCACTTGGGCTAGCCTAATCAATATCCCGCCTGGCCCGCCGCCTTCCATGGCGACAACCTCCCCTCCCCCCAAGAGTTCGACCACCAACACCAACACTAACGCCCGCCAAGCGCTCGGCCGTGTTGATGCATTCATAAAATCCTCAATCCATTGTTCTTTGAGGATGGCCGCCTCCATCTTACCGAAGGCGAAGCGGACAAGACGGATTCGCCCAATGCGAAGAAGGGGATGTTGACAAAGAAGGAAGGATTGGTCGTTCTCCAAGCTAAGGCTATTCGCCGCATGGGCGGCTGGGAAAGGAAAAGTTCCCTTGGATGGTTTGGTTTTGGGCGTTTCTTGATGTTGTGTTAGCTGGAAGCGCACTTTGGTAATTTGCGTCAACACAAGCCAGAGAAGTTCTCGTCCCAATACTTGTTGCTTTTCCGCGAACCCGCTTCCAACAACCGCTTGTTAGATAGAAGATGTGTATGATCCGAACAAGGGCAGGTTCGGAGCAATAAGTCCGCTGGGATTGCGTGTTGGTTTGGGGACACGGATTACAATAGGAAAGTTTCTTTGTGCGGCCGGCGTATTTTGGGGGGCAAACGAGTCGTATAAGGCGTTGCGGACCAGTTTGAAGGCGGAGATAAACAAAGAGGTGTGGGCCAGTTTGCGCAGTGACACTTTGCGCTCTTTTGTCCAGCCATCCTCCGGACGCATTGCCGTCAAAGTGATCTACCACCTCGACGATAAAGCCTCAAATGGGTTTCAAGTATGAAACTCCTCCGTCAACCTGAGCATGATCTCAATTCTGAGTGAGAAGTATTGTGAGTGTGGAAAGAAATGGAGATGGAGAATTGCAAACGAAGTGTTTCCACTTAGGGGGAAGCGTCGTTCTTTTGTTGGTTTTCGATTCCTTGGTTGAAATTTATATTCGCAGCCAGTCTTTGAGGTGGGTGTGTTCAAAGATCATTTGGTTTTGGAGTTGCAGGATTTGTCCCATTCCGGCTTCGGTCGCTCGTTGATACATGGCGTAGGCGATGCCGATGTCGGCGTAGGAAAGTCCCACGGCGTTGAAGTAAATGCACTCGTCGTCGGATTCTCTGCCGGGTTTCTTTCCTGTTATCAAATCGGCGAGGTTGGCGTGGATGTCGGCGTCGCGGAGTTTTCCTTCTTGGTGCATTCGGCTGAGCGTTTGGGTTCGGTGTTTGACGGTTTCCCAGTCGTCGCAGACGATTTTGGAACAGCGGCGGGCTACGGAGTAGTCGTCTTCCCAACCGCCGACGTGGCTGTAGAAAAAGCCTGGTTTGAGCCATTCGGCTTTGAGGAGAGGAGATTGCGCGCTGGTGGCGGTGACGATGACGTCGGCGTCTTTCACGGCGGCGGCGAGCTTTGTTTTTGTGGGAGTGAAGTTGAGTTGAGGGAGGATTGGGGACATTTCGGCGATGAATTGTTCTTCTTCTTCGGGCAGTTTGGCGGCCACGCGGCAGTGTTTAAGGGAGGGAATGGCGGTTTTCATGGCGATGAGGTGCATTTTCGCTTGTTCGCCGGCGCCGATGAAGCCGATGGTTTCGGCGTTTTTGCGGGCGAGATGTTCTGCTGCAAGGCCGCCGATAGCTCCGACTCGCATGTTGGAGCAGAGCGTTCCTTCCATAAACGCGATGGGGAAGCCGTGTTGGATTTCGGAAAGAAGGATGACGGCGGACAAGTTTTGCCGCCCGTGTTGGGCGGGGTTGAGCGGGAAGACGGAAACCCATTTGACGCCGCAAATTCCTTCTTTCTTGAAGGTTGCGGGCAAGCAGTTGATTCGATCTTGGGTTTCGTCGTTAAAAATCTGCACGATTTTCTCTGGGAATAAGATGTTTCCCGTTTGGAATTCTTTGAGGGCATTGCGGGCGGCGGCGATGGACATTCGGAGGTCGAGGCAGCCGGCGCCCAGCAAGTCTTCTTGGGAGAAGTAACGGCATTGGATTTGATGATTTGCCATAGGCTGATTATGCCGGCAACTGGCCGCAATCCCAACCGAATTTTGCATCCGGACTTGCTTTTGAGGATGTTTTCCAGTCGTTTCTTTGGTTGGGGATGGTGGATTCCTAGCCTAGTGCCGCAATTTTCAACATGACGGGGCAAGAGAATTATAGTTGAATTTTGCTTCGGGTTATGTTTTGGTGAAGCTTTCATAGGTGGACGAGAGCGAATTGGTTGCGCATTTTATGGAGCGAGTATGTCAATTGGTGAAGCGATGAATTTTTTGGGCAGGCAGGTAGGTAGAGGACGCTGTGTTGTTGTCGGAGCATTGGCTTCGATCGTTTGGTTGGGGAGCGGGGGAGGCCGGGTTGCGGCGACGACAGACGGGCGGAGCGAGGAGGCTGGTTCGGCAGTGAGTTACTATTCACAGATTCGGCCGATTTTTCAGGCGCAGTGCCATGGATGCCATCAGCCGGCAAAATCGCGCGGTGGATATGTAATGACGGACTTTGCGGCTTTGTTGAAAGGGGGCGACAGCAAAAACAAGGCGATTATTCCCGGCAATCCGGATCACAGCCATTTGGTTGAGTTGATTACGCCGGTCGACGGCGAGGCGGAGATGCCGCAAAAGGGCGATCCTTTGTCGGTCGCCGAAATCGAGTGGATTCGCAGTTGGATTGCCCAAGGCGCCAAAGACGATACTCCGGCGAACGTCCGACAACGGCACGACCGGGACAATCCGCCGGAATATCGGTTGCCGCCGGTGGTAACTTCCTTGGATTATTCTCCGGACGGGCAGGTTCTGGCGGTGTCCGGTTTTCACGAAGTGCTTTTGCATCACGCGGACGGGAGTGGTTTGTTGGGGCGTTTGATCGGCCTTTCCGAGCGGATTGAATCGGTTCGGTTTGCTCCCGACGGAAAGCGTCTGGCGGTGACCGGCGGCTTGCCTGCCCGAATGGGCGAAGTTCAAGTTTGGGACGTCGCCAAGCAGGAGTTGCTCCTTTCGGCGCCGGTGTCGTTCGATACGGTGTACGGAGCCAGTTGGTCGCCCGATGGACAGTACATCGCCTTTGGATGCGCGGATACGACCTTGCGAGCCATCGAAAGCGGCACGGGAAGAGAAGTTGTTTACCAAGGCGCGCACGACGACTGGGTGTTGGACACGGTTTTTTCCGTTGACGGCAAACACATTGTGTCGGTGGGGCGGGATCAAACGGCGAAGCTCACGGAGTTTGCCACGGAGCGATTTGTCGACAATATTACGTCCATTACTCCCGGCGCTTTGAAAGGGGGCATCTTATCCGTGGCTCGGCATCCGCAACGAAACGAAGTTCTGGTCGGCGGCGCCGACGGAATGCCGCAAATTTACCGCATGATCCGAAAATCCAAACGAGTCATCGGAGACAACGCCAATCTAATGCGCCGGTTTGGCTCCATGCCCGGACGCATTTTTGGAGTGGACTACAGCCCGGACGGCAAATCCATTGTCGCGGGAAGCAGCTTGGACGGCGAGGGAACGGTGAACATTTACAGCAGCGACTTTGACGGAACCTTGTCCAAAGAGCTGATCGATATTTTGCAAAAGACGGTTTCCAGCCGAAAACCCGAAGAGCAGGCCAAAGTGGAGGCGTATCGCACAAGGGGAGTGGCGCTGAAGGCGAGCGTTTCGTTTCCGGCCGGAATTTACGCCGTTGCTTTCCATCCCGACGGCAAACGGGTTGCCGTTGCCGGCGGCGACGGGGTGATTCGGGTTTTGAACGCCGCGGATGGATCGCTTTATCAAGCCTTCCTGGCAGCGCCAGTGCAAGACGGCGCGGCGGGCAAAATCTTTGCGCTGAGCGCGGAGCCGCAAACGGTGAACTTGTCCAATCCTTATGACTACGCGCAGATAGTGGTCAGGAGCTGGCGGCAAGGGGCGCCGGCGAAAGATGTAACAAGGGAAGCCTCCTACTCGGGAGCTGAAGAATTGGTTTCCCTTTCCAAAACGGGAATGCTCCGCCCGAAGAAAAACGGCGCGGGTGCTCTTTCCATCCACTACGGCGGGCAAACCTTGACGGTTCCTGTCCAGATTTCCGGTTTCGATGAAGAATTCTCTCCCGACTACGTCACTCACGTAATGCCGGTCATTTCCGCTCTGGGCTGCAACGCCGGCACTTGCCACGGCTCCAAAGACGGAAAAAATGGCTTCAAGCTTTCGTTGCGCGGATACGATCCAATCCACGACGTGCGCGCCTTTGTGGACGACCACGCGGGGCGGCGAGTCAACTTTGCGTCGCCGGAAGACAGTTTAATGCTGTTGAAAGCGACGGCCGGAGTGCCTCACGAAGGCGGGCAGCGAACGCAACCGGGAGAGGACTACTACGAAATCCTCAAGGCTTGGATCAGCCAAGGCGCCCCATTTGACGAATCGGCCAGCCGCGTGGCCAGCATTCGTCTCTTCCCGCAGAATCCCGTCGTCGAAAAAATGGGCGAGCGCCAGCAAATGCGAGTTGTCGCTTCCTATGAAAATGGAATGCAGAGAGACGTCACTGCCGAAGCGTTTATCGAAACCGGCAACAGCGAGGTGGCTTCTACCGGAGAGGACGGAATCGTTCACACGTTGCGCCGCGGCGAAGCCCCGTTGTTGGCCCGATTTGAAGGCGCTTATGCGGCGACAACCTTGACCGTGATGGGAGATCGGAGCGGTTTTGTTTGGGAAGAGCCGGAGTCCTACAACCAGATCGACGAATTTACCGCCGCCAAATGGAAGCGGATGAAAATTCTGCCCTCCGAAGTTTGCACGGACGTCGAGTTCATTCGCCGCGTGACTCTGGACTTGACTGGCCTGCCGCCGCGGGCAAAGGACGTTCGCCAATTCGCGGCCGACAAGAGGGACTCGAAAATCAAGCGAGAAGAGTGGATCGACAAGTTAATCGAAGGCCGGGAATTCGTGGATTATTGGGCCAACAAGTGGGCCGATCTTCTGCAGGTAAATCGCAAATACCTCGGAGCCGAAGGCGCCGAACTATTCCGCAATTGGATTCGCCGGGAAGTCGCTCAAAACACACCGTATAATCAATTTGCCCGCAAAATCCTGACGGCTTCCGGTTCCAACCGGGAAAATCCCGCCGCTTCCTACTACAAAATTCTGCGCTCGCCGGAAGAAACTATGGAAAACACCACGCACCTGTTTCTCGCCACGCGATTCAACTGCAACAAATGCCACGACCATCCCTTCGAACGCTGGACGCAAGACCAATACTACCAAATGTCGGCCTTCTTCGCCCGAGTCGGCCTCAAAAAAGACCCGGCCAGCAAAGACAAACGAATCGGCGGAACCGCAGTCGAGGGAAGCAAGCCCCTTTACGAAGTGGTCTATGAAAAAGAGGAAGGAGAAGTGATTCATCAAAGAACGGGGCAAGTGGCGGCACCGGCCTTCCCCTACTCGGCAACCACCCCAACCTCGGCGGACGAAAGCCCGAGTCGCCGCCAGCGGTTGGCAAACTGGATCACCTCCTCCGACAATCGCTACTTTGCATCCAGCTATGTCAACCGAATCTGGGGCTACCTCTTTGGCGTCGGCATTATCGAGCCAATCGACGACATCCGGGCGGGCAATCCGCCAACCAATCCCGAGTTGTTGCAATGGTTGACCGATGACTTTATCGCCAGCGGCTTCGACACCCGGCATTTGCTGAAAACCATTTGCAAGTCGCGGACCTACCAACTGATCGTCAAAACGAATCCGTGGAACGAAGACGACGAAATCAACTTCTCCCACGCAATGCCGAAGCGGCTGCCCGCCGAAGTGCTGTACGACGCCATTTACTTCGCTACCGGAACGAGTTCGGACTTTCCCGGAGTTCCCCGCGGAACCCGCGCGGCGGCTTTGCCCGATGTGGGCGTAAAACTAGCGGATGGCTTCTTGGCCAACTTGGGACGCCCAGCCCGCGAAAGCGCCTGTGAATGCGAACGATCCAACGACCTCCAACTGGGATCGGTAATGTCTCTGGTGAGCGGCCCCACCGTCGACAAAGCAGTCAGCGATCCCGACAACGCCATCGCAAAGCTGGTCGTCGCCGAAAAAGAAGACGCCAAACTCATCGAAGAACTTTATCTGCGAATTTTGAGCCGCCAGCCGACGCCCGACGAAATCAAAAAAGTCGAAGAAATTCTCGCCACCATGAAGGTGTCGCACGAATCGCTTTTAGAGAACTTGGCAGCCTACGAAAAACAAATCGCCCCGATCGTCAAACGGCGAGAGCAGGAACGGGAACAAAACATCGCCGCCGCTAAGTCCGCTTTGGAAGCCTACCAAACAAAAATCGCTCCCCGCGAAGCCGAAGCCGAAACAAAACGAAAAGCGGACATTGAATCCGCCGAACGAGAAATCGCCAATTACCACAAAAATGCGGAAACAGCGTTGGCCGCTTGGGAAGTCTCCGAAGACCGGGCAACCGACTGGATGGCGATGGATCCGTTGCGATTGAAAGCGAGCAATCAGTCCTCTTTGATCCTGCAACGCGACCTCTCCGTGTTTGCTTCCGGTGAAAACGGCAAAGGCACCTACGAAGTGACGGCGAAAACAAAGCTCCAAAAAATCTCCGGCGTGAAGATCGAAGCCATTGCCGACGAACGCCTGCCCAAAAAGGGTCCGGGACGCTCGGATAGCGGCAACTTTGTCTTGTCGGAACTGGAACTATACTGGGCGCCGGCCTCCGATCCTGAAAAACGAACCAAAGTGAAATTGGAAAAAGCCCAAGCAGACTTCAGTCAAAAAGACTACCCGGTCGGCTCAGCAGTCAACGGCCAAGCGCGCAACAATAACGACGGTTGGGCCATCGCGCCCCAGTTCGGTCAATCCCACGAAGCCATCTTCGAAGTCAAAAAACCATTCGGCGACGGAAACCCGATCCTCCTGACCTTCCAACTACGGCAAGAGTATCAAGACGGCAAACACAGCTTGGGCCGTTTTCGCCTCTCAATAACCGCAGACGAGAAACCGGTTAACTTCGGAGTGCCGGAAACCATTGCCAAAATCCTCGAAATTGCAGCGGCGGAACGAAACGCCGAACAAAAGAAAAAATTGTTAACCTTCTTCAAAGATTTTGATCCCAAACTGAAAGCGCTCAAAGCCGCGCTCAAAGAAGCCCAAAAGGAGCGGCCGATGGACGCCAAGCTCCAACAACTCCAAGACCAGCTAAAACTGACCAGCAAACCCTTGCCGATGGACCCCGGCCTGCGCGAGTTGCGCCGAGCCGCTGAATTGAGCGCAAAACAGATGAAAGACCGGCGATTGACGGAGGCCCAAGACCTTGCCTGGGCGCTGATCAACAGCCCCGCTTTCCTGTTCAACCATTAAGATTCAGAAGCAAGATGACAAACGAAATGACAATCCGTAAGCGCGCTTCGGATGCGGAGCAAAAGCTGCGCAACGACGCGAAAGAGGGGAAAGTGTTGCTGCGGAAATGGACACAGTTCAAGCGAGAATATCCGCAGGGCACGATGTCCGATTACAAAGCGATCCAAAAGTTTGAAGCGTCGAAAAAACCTGCTCTGAAAAAGCGGCGAAAAAGACAAAGCCAGCGCCCGCCGCGCCGCAAGCCAAGCAGATGCTTGGGACAACTCCCGACCAACAAGACGATTTGTTCTGTGCCAATCAACAGTGGGCGGAGGCGTTTGCGCTGTTGCGGTTGCAGTGGCGGGATCATTCTCCCAATCCTCCTGCGTCTGGCGAGCGCATGTTTGATCCTTCGGGGGTTCAGCCGGGCGTCGCCGGCTCTCGGTTTTGATTGGGGGGAATATGGTTTTGGTTCGAATGTTTTTTTCTTGTTCTCGGCGCGGTGTTCTTCTTGCTCGGGTTGTTATCAGCGTTGGGCGGAAGCATTTTGTTGTTTGTCTTCTTTGGGGGGCTGTTCGTGTTCTCGCTTTGGCTGTGCATTGGTTATTTTTCTCCAGAGGCTTGTGTTCGGCGTCGAGTGGATTGGCAGGAGCGTTTGGATGCGGAGCGTCGGCGGCGGGAGGAGGATGATCAGTGAGTGCGTCTTTCTGCGTTGCATGGCGCTCTGCGAGGCGTAGACGAGCGAAGAATGGAGTTTGTGGTTCTCCGTCATCAAAGCCGTTTCCTCTTTTTCCTTGAGTTTTCTGGGGTTTTTGGTTATTTTTCTGGCTATGATTTTGGTTCGGAAAGGATGGGTTCGTGGCTCGAATTTGCGGCCGGAGAAGAATTGAGGGTCTCCACACATTCGAGTTTTGGATGCGGCGCAGAAGTCGGCGGAGTGCGATTTGTTTCCTGCGGATTTTGAGACGGAGGATTGGATGGAGGAAGGCGAGGCGTCTTTGCGTTCGTCGGCGAAGGCTCGCATTGAGCGGGCGATGGATTGTTGCATTGGCACGGATGTTCGAGTACGTTACTTCTTCGGCGACCAGTCTTTGCTGGTCATCTGCGGGCTGGTGGCTGGTCGTTGGCATTTGGAGGGCGAGCCGGAGAAACAGTATCGGCCGGAGGTTGTTTGGCGTCCAATTCGAGATGTGGTTTTGGGGGCTTTTGGCTTCCGTAAGCCATCTTCTCCGCCGCCGTGGGTTGCGAAGCGGATTACTGGCGCCGAGGAGGGGCAGCATTGAGTGTTCACTCTTATTTTTAGGCTTGTATTAGGTTTAGAATGCTCTATGATCTTTACATAAAAATTGCTTGCAACAAACGTCGAATTGGCGCATGAATGACGAAACAATATTTACCGTTGAACAATTCAAGATCACTATTTAATGTTTTAACCATCAAAGAAAGAAACGGCCATGATTAGAATACCAGGCGAATTCAGTACGGACCTTTGCGATCCGCAGCTCAAAATGACCCGACGCGACCTCTTGCGAGTGGGAGGCTCCGGCATGTTGGGTTTGACCCTCGGATCCATGTTCCAAATGCAGGCGCAGGCCAAGCAACAAAAACACAGCGGCGGCGGCGGTTTCGGTCGAGCAAAGAGCGTCATCATGCTCTACCTCCAAGGAGGCCCCAGCCATTTGGACTTGTGGGACCCCAAAGAAAACGTGCCGGACAACGTCCGCAGCGTTTTCTCCCCCATTTCCACCCGAATCCCCGGCACAAAATTCACCGAAATTCTGCCGCATTTGGCAAAGGTCAACGACAAGATGACCATGCTCCGTGCCATGAGCTACACGCCTAACGGCTTGTTCAACCATACGGCGGCCATTTACCAAATGATGACCGGCTACACCACGGACAAAGTCAGCCCCTCCGGCCAACTGGAGCCGCCCAGCCCAAAAGACTTTCCCAACTTCGGATCCAACATCATCCGCCTGAAACCGCCTACCGAACCCATGCTTCCCTTCGTTATGCTTCCGCGCCCCTTGCAGGAAAGCAACGTGGTTGGCAAGGCCGGCACCGCCGGATTCCTTGGCAAAGCTTTCGATCCTTACAATCTCTATCCATCCGGCGATGACATGGACATGAAGAAAATGGACCGCCTCAAAACCGACGATTTGGAAATGCGGCCGGAAGTATTCGCTGCCCGCCTCCGGCGGCGAGCCCGTTTGCGAGACGCCGTCAACGATGCCATGCCCGAAATCGACAAAGCCGTCGAACGCTTCAACTTAAACGAATATTACAGCCGGGCGCTGAACCTCATCATCTCCGGAAACGCTCGAAACGCCTTCGACATCCAACAAGAACCCGAAGCCATCCGCAACCTCTACGGCCGCAACACCTTCGGGCAAAGCTGCCTGCTGGCGCGCCGCCTTGTGGAAGCCGGCACACGCGTCGTCGAAGTCATCTGGCCCAAAGTCGCCAACTCCGACAATCACTCTTGGGACGTTCACGTCGGCCTGAGCGACCGCATGCGAAAACAATCCGGACCCATGCTCGACAAAGGATTCTCCGGCCTGCTCACAGACTTGGACCAACGAGGAATGCTGGAAGACACTCTAGTGGTTGCCGTCGGCGAGTTTGGCCGCAGTCCCCAACGCGGCGTCAGCACTTCCGGCAACAACAACAGCGACGACGGACGCGACCATTGGCCTTACTGCTACACTGCGTGCATCGCCGGCGGCGGCATCAAACGCGGCTATGTTCACGGCAAATCCGACAAAACCGGTTCCGCCCCGCTGGAAGACCCCGTGCATCCCGGCGAACTGCTTGCCACTATTTACCACGCAGTCGGCATCGACCCGGAAACCATCGTCTACAACCACCTCAACCAACCGCGCGAACTGGTCAAAGCCCAAGCCGTTCACGCCCTGTTCGCCTAAACAACGAACTGGAAAAACAACATTTGCCAAAACCGGCAGAGAAGAGCCAATTCTCTCGCCGGTTTTTTTCATCCCCATTTTTTGATTTACCGCCGCAAGAAACCGTTCGCTTTTATGAAATTGCCCTAGCGTTTTCTTGGGAAGATTGATGAACCGTCAAAAAAACCGCAGTGAACGCCAAATTTAGAAAAACATCCAAAAACGCCGTCTTTTTAGTTCGATCTTTTCAAACGCGATTCCGCAATGCGCTGGAAAAACAAGAGGAATTCTAATTTTTAACCACGCTTTTGATGGCTACAACTTGCATCTCGCTTAGTTTTCAAAAAATGAACCAGTCCTTTTTCCCTTGTTGGAAAAATCTTCCCCAAAAGTTACTTCCAGCAGTGAACGGCGACGGTGAATTGGCGGGCGCGTTCGGCGAGTTGTTCCGGCTCAAGTTTTGTTCCCGAAGGAAGCCGTTGATAATCCACGCCGTGAATGTCCAGAAAACTGCGCACCAAAGCGGCCTTGATTGCAAAGTTGACGTTTTGCGGCAAGTCGCCGGTCAGCTCGGCGGCGGCAATGGCGTTCAGCTTGCTGGCCGCCACTCCGACGACGTTGCCGGAAGCGTCCAGCAACGGGCCGCCGCTGTTGCCCGGCTGCAAAGGCGCGGTGATTTGGAGATGCTTGGCGTCATCGCCTAAACCGGCCAAAGCGCTGACGTTGCCGCCGGTCACATTGAGCGACTTCGACAACAAACCTTGAAGCGGATAGCCGGCCGCTGTAACCGTCTCGCCCAAACGAGCGCGAGACAAACTGCTGAAAGAAGCCGGGCGAGCGGCGGGAATTGTTGTTTCCAGCAAAGCCAGATCGCTGTTGGCGTCCTTTGCCCCAACCGAAGCCTCGTACGATTTGCCGGCATAAACAACGGTCACTTTAGCGCAATCTTCGACTACATGATAATTGGTGACAATGAAGGTTGTTTCCCCGTCTCGCCCGATCACGAAACCGCTCGCGTTGCCTTCCAGTTCCGGTTCCGGCTCCTCCAAAACCGGCTCTGAGGCATCGGCAATTGGAAGCGAATCCAATTCGCCTTCATAGCCTTGTGCAATCCGTGACTCAATTTCCCGACTGAGCTCTTGTGCCTTGGCTAGCTGAGAAGGAGTCATGCGCCACTGTAAACCGTCTCGCGCTTTTTCCGCATTTTTATAGCCTTGCGCAACAGCAAGATTGAACCAAGCGTACGCTCGAATGTAGTCCGTAAGAACACCCTTGCCGTTGAGGTACATAAACCCCATGTTATTATGAGCTTCTGCGAGTCCCTGTGAGGCGGCCTTGCGGCACCAAGAAACCGCTTGATTGTAATCATGGGGAACTCCCCAACCATTAAAATACATGACTCCCAGGTTGCATTGAGATAGAGCGAGTCCTTGATCAGCAGCCTTGCGATACCAAGAAACTGCTCGACGATTGCTCTTAGAAACGCCATGGCCATTGGCGTACGCTGCTCCCAAGTTGTGCTGAGCGTCTGCGAGTCCTTGATCAGCAGCCTTGCGATACCAAGAAACTGCTCGACGATTGCTCTTAGAAACGCCATGGCCATTGGCGTACGCTGCTCCCAAAATATTCTGGGCTGGGGCGAGTCCTTGCTCGGCGGCTTTGCGGTACCAAGATACTGCTTGTCGATCATTTTTGGGAACTCCTTGGCCTTTAGCATACGTGTTCCCTAGATTAGTCTGAGCTTTGGCATTTCCTTGCTCGGCGGCTTTGCGAAGCCAGAACGCGGCTTGCCCGTAATCTTTGGAGATGCCCCAGCCATTGAGATACATAACCCCAAAGTAAAGCTGGGCAATTGCGTCTCCTTGCTCTGCAACTTTGCGGAGACGGTCTTGTTCGGCGGCCTTGCGAAACCATATCTCGGCTTGACTGTCATCTTGCGTTACGCCCCAGCCGTTGGCATACATGTATCCCAGTTTGAACTGGGCTTTAGCGTTTCCATGCTCGGCAGATTTGCGGTACCAAAACACGGCTTGGCGGTTATCCTTGGTCACCCCCTCACCATCGTTGTACATATTTCCCAAGTTGTGCTGTGCTTCTGCGTGACCTTGTTCGGCTAGTGGTCGCCATTCTTGCAGGGCGGTTTTGTAGTCGCCTTTGTCGTAGGCCTTTTTTCCTTTTTCAAAGTCTGCAGCCAATGCCGAAGTTGCGGTCAATAGCAACAAGGCGAGAACGATTTGGTGGATATTTATTTTCATTCGATTTGTTTTTTGGGATGTCGATGGTGTTTTTGTTATCTTCCGACGGCTCTGGCAGCTTTTTCGATCCAATCACCTATGTTGTCATAGCCATTGTCTTTTGTCCAAGAGTAAAACGAATAACGGTAATCAACTGGAAACCCATCGCTATTATCATAAAAATCGTTTGGAAGCCTTCCGCAACAATGTGTTGTGTTCCCATCCTTGTCTTTAATTCCGCTGATGTCGATTCCCAGCAGGCCGTTGCCTCGTTCCTTGCTTTGCTCAATTTCGTACTTCACCCATCTGCTGAAGCAAGTGTGAGAACCGACAAGCACGGCAGTGACGGAAGTTCCATGAAGTTGATCGACAATCCAGCGTCGGATTGCCGCATCGCCGCGTTTTTTGATTTCTTCAAATTCAGCGGCATCCACAAATCCCGCCGCTTCTTTGCCCTGCGTCACCCAACTATTTCGAACGACGTTGGCTCGCCACACGTCGCGTTTATACTTAAAACTAAAGAATACTCTGCGCATAATTTCTATTCTTTCTATCTATTGGTGGAAGATTAGGCAAGCGTCGACGATTAGCAAAGCGAAAGTTGAATCAAAAACTCAATCCCACTGCGTTTTTTGCAAAGATTACAATTACGCAAGCGATGAGGATTAGCAAAGCGAAACAGCCGTAAAATGGAAACAACGTCTCTGAAAAGATGGCGCGGCGCCTAGTTTGTTTGCCAGTTTTGAACGGTTCGGTGTTCATAGAAAAGTCGATTTCCTTTTCTTCCATTTCGCGGACATGATTGTAGAGATCACGGTAGAGCCGTTCTTGCCAGAGGAAGTAGCCGTCAAGCCACCAGAAAACGAGGACGGGAATGAGGGGAATGAAGATTGCCCATCCGATTGGAGCAGGTTGTTGGGAGAGCAGAGCGAGCGAGGCGGCGACAAGGAAGACGCTCCATTGTTTGAGGCGGAAGGAGTTGTCGGCGAGTCGACAGATGGTTTGTTGGATGAATTCGAGGTGTTTGATTTTGTTTTCCATTGTTTTCGCCGCATGTTGAGTTGTTTGGGGTTATTGTTTTTTGTTCTTGTTGGCATCGGGGTTGGGGTTTTGGGCGGCTTTGAGGAGTTTGTCGGCGGATTCTTTGCCGAGTTCTTTTTCCATTTGTTTGTGTTTTTCGGCGGCGATTTCTTGTTTTTTGAGCATTCGTTTTTTGGAGGCGTTTTTGCGTTCAGCATTGGGGGCGGGGCGGGGGCGGAATTTTTTTCGTTTTTCAATTTCGGCCATCAGGGCGCTACGGAATTCGTTTTGGTTGCGGCCTTGGAATTGGAGGGCTTTGTTCTTTTTCTTTTTGGGCCACCAGTTGACGATTTCGCCGGTTTTGGCGCGGTAGGAGTAGTAGTAGGCGACGTCGCTGAGTTTCCATTCGCCGTCAAGGCCGCAGGAGGCCACGGCGTCTTTGAGTTCTTCGAGGTTTCCGTCGTATCGTTCAGGCATAGATTTTAAACTTTCCTTGATTAGTTTAAATTGTGGCGGATTTTAGGGATTTTCTTCGGATTGTCCAGATTTTTCTTCTTCGGGGAAGAGGGTGGCGGTGAGAAGGTTTTGGCCGCTGAAGTATTTTTGGGCGGCTTGTTGGATGCGGTTGGGAGTAAGGGCGGCGACGCGTTCCGGGAAAGTAAGGATGCGCTCGAAGGGGAGTTGGTTTTGGGCGGCAAAAGTGAGGTTGGAGAGCCAGAAGGAATTTTCTTTGAGGCCGCGTTCGTAGTCGCGGAGGTTGGCTTCTTGGATTTTGTCGAAGTTGTCTGGGGAGGGTCCTTTGGTTTTGAGTTCGTTGACGGCGGAGAGGGCGGCGGCGATGAGTTCGTTAACTTTGTCGGGATCGCATCCGAAGGAGATGCTGACGGAGTAGCGGCCTTTGGGGTAGCGGGTGAGACCGCCGGAGATGCCGACGCCATAAACGCCGCCTTTGTCTTCACGCAACACTTCACGCAGGCGGATTTGGAGAACGTCGACGGCGCTTTGGAGAGCGAAACGTTCTTCGGGCGACCAAGGAGCGTCGCCGTGAAAAGTGAGGCGGACGGCGCTTTTGGGTTCGAGGCCTTTTTCGACTTGGACTTGGATGTCGCCCGGGGTTTTGGCGTCGCCGATGTCTTTGGCTTTCTCGTTTCGGCCAAGGCTGGGCAAGCTGGCGAGGTAGGTTTCGGCGAGGGGTTGGAGTTGTTGCGGCGTGAAGTTGCCGACAAAGACGAAAGTAAAGTCGGAGGCGTCGCCGAAGCGGTCGCGGTAGATTTGGAAAGCGGTTTCGGGGTTGAGTTTGTCTAAAAAGGCTTGGTTGAGCGGTTGGCGTCTTGGATGGTTTTGGTAGAGAGCTTTTTGGATGGCGTCGTGGAAGACGACTTGGGGGTCGTTGGCGCGGTTGGCGACGCTGACTTTGAGTTGAGACATCATGGAATGGAAGGTTTTGTGGTCGGCGCGAGGGGCGGTGAAGTAGAGGTGAACGAGTTGGAGCATGGTTTCGAGGTCTTGGGGCGAGGCGGAGCCGTTGACGGCTTCGGTGCGTTCGGCGATTTGGGGCGAGGCGCCGGCGATTTTGCCGGCTAGTTTCTTCTGAAGTTGAATGAGGTCAAAGGCGCCAAGGCCGCTGTTGGCGACGAGGCTGGCGGCGATGGAGGCGGAGGGAAAGTCTTTGTCGGAGACCAGGCTGTGTCCGCCCGGACTGAAGGAGCGCATGAGGATTTGGTCGTTTTTGAAATCGGTGGGTTTGAGGAGGATTCGGATGCCGTTGGAGAGTTTCCATTCGGTGAGGCCGAGTTTTGGGTATTGTTTTTTGGAGGCAACGGTTCCGGGCGTGGGCGGCGAGGGGATCAATGGGGCTTCCAAGTCGCCATCGTCGTAGGCGGCGATTTCCAGTTGGTCGACGCTTTGGATGATTTTGAGGATGTCTTCCTTTTGGGGAGCGGCCGCGTTGTCTCTTTCGGGGGCGCTGAAGAGGATAATTCGGTTATGGGGGGTGATCCAGTCGCCGGCGATTTGGTTCACTTCTTCTAGTTGGATGCTGGGGAGAAAGGTTTGGTAGAGTTCCAGTTCTTTGGCGATGCCGGGGATGGGTTCTTGTTGGAGGAAGTGGCGCGTGTATTCGGCGGCGTAAGCGTTGGAGTTGGTTTTGTCTCGCTCGGCGTAGGCTGTTTCCATCGAGCGTAGTGCGTCGGCCTTGACTCGGCGGAGTTCGGAAGCAGTGAAGCCGTCCCGTTTGACTCGTTTGGCTTCCGTGAGCAGGGCTTTTAGGCCCTCTTCAAAGGCGCCGTCTTTCACTTGCGCGATTTGAAGGACGACGTCTTTGTTGCGAGCGAAGGGAGCTTTGGCGGTGGCGGCGTAAAGGTAGGGTGGATTGGCTTCTTGGACGCGTTTGCTGAGGCGGCGGTTGAGCATGGCGGTGTAGAGGCTTTCGACGATGGAGTTTCGGTAGGCGCCGGCGGTGCCTTGCGGCGTCGGGGGGCGTTTGTAGGCGATTTGAATGACGGTGGACTGCAGTTCGGGATCGGTTTCGATGGAAAACAAGGTTTCTTCGTGGTCGGGAATGGGATAGTTTTTCCGCGCCGGCGCGTTATCCGGGTTTTTGAGCTCGGAGAAGGCGTCAAGAATGCGTTGTTCGATTTTGGCGGTTTCAAAATCGCCGACGGCCACGATTGCCACCAAGTTCGGGCGGTACCATTTTTGGTAGAAGTTGATGAATTGCGCGCGGGGAAGGCTTTTGATGATCTCGACTTTTCCGATGGGCAGCCGCTCGGCATAGCGCGATCCGTGAAAGATGACGGGCAGCTGTTTGTCGCTAAGTCTTCCTTGGGCGCCTCGGCCAGAGCGCCATTCCTCGATAATGACGCCGCGTTCCTTGTCGATTTCTTCGGATTCAAATTGGATGCCCTGCATCCAGTCTTTGAGTATTTGAAAGGCGGTCTCGATCACTTCGTCGTCGTCAGTGGGAACTTCCAGCATATAAACCGTCTCGTCAAAAGAAGTGTAGGCGTTGAGGTGGGAGCCAAAGCGCATTCCGACGCGCTCAAGGAAGTTGACCAGTTCCAGTTTCTCGAAATTTTCCGTGCCGTTGAAAGCCATGTGTTCAAGAAAATGAGCTAAGCCGAGCTGCGCTTCAGTTTCCATCAAAGAGCCGGCGTTGACGACCAAGCGGAACAAAGCGCGGTTCTCCGGCTTTTGATTTTCCCGAATGTAGTAGCGCAGGCCGTTTGGAAGTGTTTTGACCGTGATCGCGGAATCGACAGGAAGTTGCGCTTCAAGATGAACCGCCGCCGCCGCACTCGGCGACGACAAGCAGGCAACAAGCGCCGTCCAGAAAAATAAAGTCTTGAACATTTTCATAAGAAGTATTTGGGCGTTTCCAATGGCCAAAAACATAAACAGAAACGGGAAGAAAGCAAATTCGATTCGACGCCGGAAATCTGCGCAAAAAAAATCGGACGAGAACAGCCGGCGCGAGAACTTCGAAACTGCTCGAGAATTTTCTGGCAATAGACGGCGAAGAGCCTTATCTTCCTTTTTATTACTCAAAGCAAATGGAAAACCAAGTCAGGAGAAAATATGGACATCATCTTTAGCTGCACAAAATGCAAACAAGAACTTATCGTCGACGCTGGAGGAGCCGGTTCCGAGATTGAATGTCCCTCGTGCAAAACTTTCCTTGTCATTCCGAAAGCCGACGTGGCCAACGTTCGCACTCAAGCGCCCATCGCCTCCTCGGCGGCCGCCAAGGAAGAACATCATTTCACCGTGCCCCAGCATCAAGGCCCCGTAGAGCCGCTCATCAAAGCCGCGTTGCCCCCTTTGGAAGTCGCCAAAGACGGAGAGCGCAAAATTCACATCAAAACCATCCGCCGCTCAGAATGCGTCGAAGTGGGAAAAGACATGTTTGACCGCAAAGCAACCGAGTTTCTCCAGAAAATTGGAGAGAAAAACATCCTCAGCATCCACACAATCCACTATTCCCATCAAGACATGGCAAGCAAGGCAATGATAACGGACTACGGCATCCTCGTCATCTTCAAAGGTTAACAAGGACTAAATTCCAAGAGAACTTTCAAGCGCTTCCCCTCGTCAGCAGACGAAAGGCAAATAAGCATAGTCACCCAGCAAGCGCATTAAAAATTCGTTGGCTTAGCGCGATGCACGTAGTTTATGACAGCAACAAAAACGATGTTGGTCAATGGCTTGGAAGCATTCATCGCAATTTTGACCCGCACATAGGGTTTTTGACTACACATTACTCCAGCAAAGCACTTCTATCTGCGATATCTCCCTTCCCTAAAGTCGCGTACAAAATTGAACACAAGCGCAATATTGGTTTCCAATTTAGCGGAAGCGCTAAAGAGATAATCAAATGGCGACGTAACTTGATGTCGGATGTTGGCGAATCCGATCATCCTTACCCCATAAACACGAGTTTAATCATGAAATTTCTGAACCGCGATGTCTCTTAGGAACGCCAAGTTAATGGTGCCGCCATTCACATTTACCCTAAGCGTTGGCAATGACTCCATCGTCTAACCAGCCCAGCCTATTCGCCGACCGCAGTAAGGAGAATGCCGCTCCTTGCCCTAGCCCGCAACGCATTGGAAAAAACAAACTTTCCTACAAACCTGCGCGCGAAATTCTGACCAAGTCCACAGGTTTTATGGACGCTTATGATTTCACGTTGAATCCGTACAGCGGATGTCTTTCGGCTGTACATACTGCTACGCCGCCTTTTTCAGTTGCGATGTGGGAAAGCGGGATTCCTGGGGCAAATGGGTCACGGCCAAGGAGAACGCTATTGCGTTATTGTACAAGCGCAAGCCCGGCGCTCTGGACGGCAAAATGATTTATATGAGCAGCGTTACAGACCCGTATCAGCCCGTCGAGCGCGAATTACGGATAACGCGCGGCTTGTTGGAAATAATGGCGGAACGGCATAAGCCAAAGCTGGTAGTGCAAACCCGCAGTCCACTGGTAACGCGGGATTGCAAACTGTTCCGCCGCATTGAAGAAAACAGCGGGCGCGTGCAGGTGAATATGACCGTCACCACCGATGACGAAGATGTGCGGCGCACTTTTGAGCCGTTCTGCCCATCCAATCCCCGCCGGTTGGCGGCCGTTAAAGAAGTGCAAGACGCCGGCATTGCAACCTGCATCACGATGACGCCGCTGCTGTTGGTGAACGATAACGGCGACTTTGCCGACGAACTGATTGACACCGGCGTCCAGAAGTTCATCGCCCAGCCCTTTCATTTTGTCCGGGGAAAATTTGTGGCGAGCACTCGGGATGTCGCCTTCAATTTGATGGCTAAGAAACTGGATTGCGATCGTAGTGATTTTGGGGAAGAGTACTTGGAACGTTACAAGGAATTCTTTAAAGTATTCAATAACAAGCTGCTGGACAACGGGCTGCTAAAATTGGGCGAAGGCAAGGATGGCTTCAGCCCGCCTTTTTAACCCGCGCCCGCTCAGATGCCGCTGCGCATTATTGTTTAAAGGATCTATTGGTTCTAGTTCGTCCTATAATGCGATGTGAGGCAGGGAATTGCTGGCACTGATCCCGGAAAAATTCGGGAATTTGGAATTCCTAACTTATAATTTGTAGTTTTCAATTTGTAGTTTGCAAACGAAGGCGGAAAAGATGATTCAAGAGCAGTTGACGGCGCGGCATCGCGGCATTGCGCATCCCGAAGTCATCGTTGCGATGCGTCGAGTCCCTCGCGAGGCTTTTGTCCCGGACGCTTGTCAACTGGAGGCCTACGGCGATCGTCCGCTTCCCATCGGCCACGGCCAAACCATCTCTCAACCATTCATCGTTGCCTATATGACCGAGTCGATTCTTTCTCCAAGCGTCGATCGGGTGTTGGAAATCGGCACGGGATCCGGTTATCAGACGGCTGTTTTGGCGGAGATTGTCAAAGAAGTCTTCACCGTCGAGATTGTGCCGGATCTGGCCAGAGAAGCGCGTGTGAGGCTCGGCAAACTGGGCTACACAAACATCCGCTTTCGTGAGGGTAATGGTTACGAGGGATGGCCTGGCGAAGATTCTTTCGACGCCATTATGCTCACTTGCGCGCCGCCGTCTGTTCCGGAGCGGCTTCCTAAACAACTGGGACGCCGCGGTCGGTTGGTTTTGCCCGCCGGAACGGAACGGCAACGTCTCCTCCGAATTACGCGCGTTGGCGACGGTTTTCACTACGAGGAGCTGCTTCCCGTAAGATTCGTTCCCATGTTGCACGAAGCCGGCGATTCGTAGGCGGCGAGAGGGGACTGTGCTTTTTCACGGACTGCTCTGAGTTCCTCTCGCCATTGATTACTTTCCAGCGCTCCATCCGCCGTCGATGAGGAAGTGTGCGCCGGTGACGAATGCCGATTCATCGGAGGCTAGATATAAGGCTGCGTGCGCAATTTCAAGGGGCTTGGCCATCCTTTCTAGCGCTTGTGTGGAAGCCATTTCGCGATAGGCGGCTTTGGGATCAGGATATTCTTGCAAACGAGCGGCTACAAAAGGGGTTTCCACTCTGCCCGGACAAAGGCAGTTGCAGCGAATGCCTTGCTTGGCGTGGTCGAGGGCAATGCTTTTGCTGAGCCCGACCACGGCGAATTTGGTTGCGCAATAGGCCAAGCGGTCTCGGACGGCGAGGATGCCGCCGATGGAGGCGAGGTTGATGATGTTGCCTTTTCCCGCTTGGATCATAGCCGGCAGAAAGACTTTGCAGAGGTGGAATATGCCGCGGACGTTGACGCGGTAGAGACGGTCGAGATCGCTACTTTCGGTCTGCAAAAGCGTTCCGACGTGCCCGACTCCCGCGTTGTTGACTAGAACGTCCAAGCGCCCGTGCCGTCCCAATACTTCGGTGGCGAGCAAGCGGCACTTTGCTTCGTCGCCGACGTCCAGTTGATGATATTCGGCTGCGCCGCCATCCGCTTGGATCGTTGCGGCCGTTTGGTTTCCGGCGTCTTCGTTGACGTCCGCAATGATGACGCGGGCGCCGGCCGCGGCAAAAACGCAGGCAATCGCTTCGCCAATTCCCGATCCTGCGCCCGTGATCAGCGCGCATTTTCCCCGCAGTTGAAAGGCGTTCACAAAGGCGGCAACTTATTCGCCGAGTTCTTCCACAGTCCACATATCCACTCGATCCTCATACTTGGCGCGAATGGCGGCCACGAAGTCCGGATCAACGGGCGAGGCTGCATGCCCCCATTCCCTGCGCACGTAAGTCATAACGGCGGCAAGTTGTTCGTCGTTCAAGACGTCCACTAATCCGGGCATGAAAAGATTCCATTCTTCCCCGTCAATCACAATCGGCCCCTGCAAGCCGTGAAGGACGATTTTGGTCATTCGTTCGGCCGAACCCAGAACCCAATCGGAATTCAAAAGAGACGGCGCCAAACCTTCCTGGCCGCGCCCATGAGGTTGGTGGCAGGATCCGCAAATGAGTGTGTACAGTTCTTTTCCCTGCTCGAATCGGGCTTGCTGCTGTGGAGTGAGCGGCGCGGCGGTTTCCTTGCCTGAGGTCTCCGCCTTTCCAGGCCATTGAAAGGCTTCCAAAATCTGGTTCGAGAGAGCGGCAAGCGCGGGCAGTCGGCTTTTCACCATTGTTTCGAGGGCTGCCGGCTTGCCGCTTACGGAAATCGGATCGCCGGCCAACTGCGTCTTGCCTTGCACTTTTTTGAAGGCGGCTTGGCGAAGGCCGCGCAGCAGGGCTTCGCTTCGCCATTCCGGTTCGCTTGGTTCAGCCGCAAATTCCAGCAATCTTTGAATGCGTGAGGCATCGCCTTCCCGGAAAACGGCGCCGGCCAATTTTTCCACAATTACCGCCGCTTCCGGCGCTCCGCCATCCCAAACGCCGCCACCGTTCCGAAGCAAAGCCAAAAACTCCAACTCTCGCTGCCAGACGCCGCTCAGAACCGCGCTGGGGATATAATCATGATACAGATTTCGCTCCAAAATCGTCTTGAGAGGTTTCAACACGGTTTGCCCTTGGATTTCTCCTAAGGACAAGGCGAGTTGCCACTGCACTTCGGGAACGTCGTTCAGAGCAGGCAGCCAAATCGAGAGCAAACTCCCGCCGCCCAATTCGCCGGCAAGGGATTCGGAGACCCGTATGGCCGCCGAGCGCACTTTGGGATCTGGGCTTCGCAAGGCTTGCCGAACCGAGGACGGACTCAATCCGCCCAGCCCGTGCAAAGTCCACAAGGCATGAATTTGAGCCAGCGGTTTTTGAGATTGCCCCGCCAACTTTCGGAGCGCGTCCACTGCCAACGCATCCTGCCGTTCTACCAGAAGGCGCTGCGCCGTGTCTCGCCGCCAGGCGTCTTCGGCCATCAGTTCTTTAACCAATTCTGCCGCGGTCATTCGGCTCATCTTCGGCGCTGGCTTCGGTTTCTTTTTTTCGTGGACGACTCGATAAATCCGTCCCCGGCCGGTTGGCTCCGCCAAGCCGCGCTCTTCCACTTGCTTTCGCAAAAAGGTTGTGAGGTAGATGCGGTGCTGGATTAAGCCTCGATAAAAATCGACGATGTAGAGACAGCCGTCCGGTCCGTTGGCGAGACTGACCGGGCGGAATCGTTCGTCGGTCGAAGTCAAAAACTCCTTTTGTTCGTAGGCGTTGGCGGCGGTCACAACGCCGTCGCGCTCCGCGACCTTGTTTCGCCGAATCAAATTGCCCGTGGGTTCGCACACGAATCCGTCGCCGAGAAACTCGGACGGGAAATTGCCGCCCCGATAAATCAAGGCGCCGCAAGCCCCGGTGTATCGGGACAAGGTGCCGTCCTGCCGCAACACGTTAGGACGATAACCTCGGTTGACGCCGGTCGTGATTCTTCCCGGCCAAACTGTTTGATCCGGATTAACTCGCACATTGGCGCCCGCCAAGCGGACAAAATTCCGGTTGCGAGACAAATAGCGCCAAGGCGTCAAATCGCCGCGAAAATGATCGCTATTCGAGTTATAGAACAGTCGACCGTAGTTGTCTTGGGAAATCCCCCACTGCCCGCGAAATGCGGTTTCCTCCCGAATAAAGTTTCCGTTCAAAAATCGGAACCGAGCGGTGTGATTAGCGCTGTAAATCCAATTGTCCATTGCCCAAAGCAAACCGTTAGAAGCGTGTTCGGGGTTGGATTTTTTCCCCAGCTTGGGATCGTTCTGCGCCGCATAATTGTCATCCAGCAAGCGCCGCTCATCGCATCGCAGGTCGCCATCCCAATCTTGGCAGAACCAGAGATTAGGAGGCTCGGCAACTAACACTCCGTCCTTCAACACCGCCAATGCTCGAGGCATAACCAACTGATCCAGAAAAACAACGCTCCGATCCATGCGCCCGTCGCCATCCTCATCTTCCAACACCACAATCCGCCCCACCGGATCGCTTTCATTCGTCCCCTCCGGATTCGGCATGTAGCCGCGCATCTCCACCACCCACAAACGACCGTCGGGATCAAATTCAATCTCCACCGGATCCCCCACCAGAGGCTCGCTCGCCACCAATTCCACCCGAAAACCCGAAGGCACGGTGAACGAAGACAAGGCGTCGGACGGACTCAACACCGGCGCCGGCGGCACGGCAAAACGCCGCCAAACCTCCTCCTGCACCATCCCCTTAGGGTCTTTGCGGTCTCCTTCCTGCGCTTGCGCCGCATTGGAAAGCAGAACCATCCCCGGCAGCAAAACCCGCAGGCCGACAACCATCCATCGAACAAACATTAAATCCAGCATTTTTCGAAAAGCCCCGGCCACAAACCCATTGCGCCCTCGCTCCTTCCAGTTTTTCAGAAATGCTGGAGAATTCCCCAAAGACAATCAAGCCCAAAGGAATGCCAAATCAAATTAGCTGGAACAACGAACATCCAGTTGTCCAATCGCCGGTAACGCCTTTCCTCCGAACGCAATCATGCTTCCAACGCAAAACTTCGGCGACAACTTCCTTCTTTTTTTATTTGTGGGCATATGTATGTTCCCACAATTGTTTTAAAAAGTTTCTCGCCTCATCAAACCTTCGATCTGGCAACTTCAATCTTTCACTTTCTTCCACCGATAGAATTTTCATTGAGTTTTTTTGAATTTTTTGAAAAAGCTTGCGTTGCCTCCGGGAATCGCTATTTTTGCCTCCTCAATACAATTTTTAATAGCTCTAGGAGCGGTTTGTTTGGACGCTGCTTTGCGCATTTCAAAGCCCAAAATTGAGAAAATGGCGGCCGCCATTGTTGTTGGAATTGCTAGGATAGGTCTGTTGTTGGCGCCGGTTGGCATTCTATCAAACGGTTTTTACGGTGATGAGCTGAAGCTGTCTCCTCCTCCACCGCCGCCGAATAACGCTCTTCAAGTTAGGGCTCTTTGGGTTTCGAATCACGATTCGGCAGGATTCACGGTCGAATTTGACGTTTTCACTCCTTCAGACGGCAAACTCGTTTTTGATCGTTTTCATTTGACTGGATCGAATGCTGATGCTTTTACTTATGACGATCCTGGTGATGTTGTGTCTGGCTATCAAGGTTGGTTGGATATTCCGGGCTTTGACCGGGCATCCGCCCGCTGATGGATGGACGTCTGGTGGCTATAAGTATTTTGATTTTGCTATTAAATGGCAACATCTTGAATATGAGGTTGTGGAAGATCTTAATGGTGTCGTTTTTCTGCGGCCTTGCGCATATTACATCGTTGCGGACGTTGATATTTCGCTTTATGTTCCTTTGAATAACAAGAGCGCTCTTCACTCGATGCATGCTTGAGCTTCGGACAGCGACGGAGATGGCTATGAGGTTACTGTTTATTATTTAGAAGAATCGGATTGGACTTATAACCCCTTCCCGTAAGCGCACGTTTACGCTGGTTGAGTTGCTGGTTGTCATCGCCAGCATCGGCATTTTGGTGACCATTTTGTTGCCTGAAAGGCAACAGCTCATAAAGCGGTTTGTAATAGCGTGTGTAGGGGGCTAATGGAGCATTTCGCAGATGATTGCGAGTGCGATGAGCCGGATGAATATAAGGTTCTGGTTGTTCTGGCGGGAGAAGGTTCGGGGCCAAAATAGCCTGTCCCGCGCCAGACCGGCCGCTCGGCTGGGTTGCGTTTCTGCTATCGCTCTCCAGCCGGGTTTCCTTTCCGGGAAGGAGAGCCGGCTGTTTTGGGGCGGCGGCCCTGCGGGCTTTCTTCTGAGGGTTGGGGCTGCTTGCTCTCGGTTCTCCTCGCCTTCATCCGCTCGCTCCATGCGCCAGGGCGCTTGGCTCGGTCGGAATTCTTCTTGGTCGCCAGCAGAGGAAGCGGGGCAGTCCCGCTGCTGCTGCTGCTGCGGAGCTGTCTGCGGGATGGCGGGCGGTTGCTGCTGCGGGCGCCGATTCCATTGGGGGAGAGGAGGAGCCTTTATGCGAGAGGGCAGTCCCTAGCCTGCTTCTCTGGCCGAGCGTCCCGGAGCGGCTTTCCCGGTTCCCACCCTTAGGGGAGGAGTCCCTTCTTGGTCTAAGGGTTCTTGCGCCGGTCCATAGTATTCCCCTAGTCGAAGTGAGGGGGCAAGCGTTTCCCTCAGCAACCTTGCTCCGGTATTTATGGAGCAGAGGGCAAGGAGCCTTAGCCGGTTGGCAACCAGCCTCGTCCCGGGTTGCGCCAGCAAATAGGGCGCCCTTAGTTAGATCTGGCTCTGCGAGGAACAGCATAAATTCCCAACCACCCACCCCCAAGCCAAAACTCGGAGGCTCGCAACCAAAGCTGAACTTAACCGACAGGTCTGACCTCCATCAATCTTTCTATTAGCGAAAAATAATGAATGAAGAAAGCGCCTAATAAAGCAGTTGCTTGTTTATACCGCAATTACCTCCTAGAACCAGTTCTTTCACTTTTCTAAAAAGACCAACCCAGCATTCAGGCCTACTTTTCCGTTGCCACGAATATCTGTGTCCATCTTCTTCCACTCTCCAATAGTCCGGTCTTGCTCGGCCATTTTTTGGCGTCGGTTTCTCTTCCTTGACGCCTCCCCAACTCGCCAACGATCCTGGATTGCCCGGAGTTCGCCGAGCTTGATTTTCTCGGTTGCTTCCATGGGAGACCAATGCTGCGGCCGCGCCATTATCGTCTGCTGAAAAGGTAGATGAAAACGAATACGAGCAACATCACAATAAAGAAGAGCGCTATCCCCAACGCCCCCGACTCTCTTTTTTTCTTCCGGGATGGCTTTCATGCTCTCGCGTCTTTCTTTTTTGGTTGAGTCAAGTCGCTCCCTCCTTCCAAGCCAATCGGCTAGGCTCTGATTTTCCATCGGGCGCTTGGTCGGGCAACCGCGAGAACGGCTCTGCCCTGCGATCCTTGGCCGCGAGCCTGGGAATCTTTGTCGGTCGGTCTCCTCGGTACTGTCCGATGGATTGGGGGGCTGTGGTTTTTAGCGCGCGCCTTCTGTTCGGAGGAGCCTGTTACACGGGCGCTGTCCCGATGAGCGCTTCTGGCGGAGTGTCGAGCTGTTGTTTCCAAGGTTCGAACACTCTGTCCAGGAGGCTGCTTTTTTCCCGGCGGTTCCTCCGCAGGTAAATGGCAGGCTACTGGCAACCATTTTCCACCATAGACAAAATAGCGTCATGGCTACAGTTTCCGCGCTTCGCCGAGTCGCTCGTTTTTGCCAATCCGACAATTCGCCTTCCACGCCGGAATTAGCCAGCAAATGCGCGTAAGCCTTCTCCACTTCGGCGTCAAACTCCTGCTTCTGCGCTCGACTCAAAGACGCTTTGAATTCGTTCTCCCGCTTGAAGTGGCTTTCCAGAATTTTTCGATCTCCCGAATCCGCTTCCTCCAAAACCATAGCCTGCCACTCCGGATCGCTCATGGATGCCAACTCTTCCACTTGAATCCGGTTATGCGCCTGCGTTTCTTCTTCGACTTGAACTTCTTCCGGTTGGGATTGATCAACTTCCGGCTTCTTTGCCGAAGATTCTAAAAGGCGCAATTGCTCTTTGAGTTCGTTGATCTCTCGCACCTGAATCTGGTTTTGAAGGGTCAAGAGATTAACTTTCTCGCGGTACTTGCTCTTCAATTTCTCGTAGCGATCATCGCCTAACCAGCCAAAGTGTTCGCCGCAAAAAATCAAGGTGATAATCACAAGACCAGCCATCGCAGCGTAATGCCCAAACTTCTCATCAAAACCAAAAAATTTCTTTGCTTTCATTCTGTTTTGTCTCCTTTCTTTTTGCTTTAGTCTTGATTCTCTGATTCCTCATCCTCTGAGCCTGAATTTGCGAATTCAAGCAGGCAGTCTCGCCAATCTTCCCAAATTTGAGACACGGCGTCGTTATGCACCGCAATGTTCTCAATGCGCCGCTTTCTGGCGTTTTCCTTAATTAATGCGTCTCTCTGTATTTTGGCTATCCCGGCTTCTTCTAGCGACTCGTTTGCGTCTTCCTTTATCTTGTCTAATTTGTCATTATGACCACTTGTCAAAGCCGTCATTAAAGTTCCGTACAAAGCAGAGCATCGAGCCCATGTTCTTCCCGTGATATCGACACGGCCGGCACTTAGGCAAGCAAGATAGAGAGCATTCGCCGCCGCTTTCAGGGCGTATTGCCCGGTCGCTATCAAAATGGCTTCATCGCGAACCGCTGTAATCACGGCTATCGTATCTCGGTAGATTTGTTCGGAATTCCGGAGCATTGCTTGCTCCCATTCTAAAATCTCCTGCCACCTTGCGTAGTACCGCTCCTGCTCTTCGCGATAAGCCAGATCCCGAAGTTCCAAGCAATCCGGAGGCAGTTGCGGAGTAAAACCGGGTTCGCAATCAATTGTTCCAGAGCAACAATTGTCACCATCCTGCGCTTGCGCCGGCGTTATCGCCGCAAGCCCGGCCAAAGCGACCACGGCAATGCCGAGAGCCGCCCCATTCGTTTAGAGATTTTCTTCATACGAATGGATTAGGTTAAGTTCGTTTGAAAGCGGATTCTATCCCGCCTTCGCAAGCACTTTTCCCTCCACTTTCCTGTGTTTGCCAAGCGGCGGAAACGATTTTTTCAAAAAAGTTACTGACAACTTGTTGACGGCCATCGCGCCCGCCTCAAAAGAAATCAAAGCAAATTTCCTCGCCATCCACAAGCCTTTTCAAATCTCTGGTAACTTTGCTTCCCCTAATATTCTGGATTGCCCCTAAAAAGCGCGGTTTGCCCTCTCATTTCCGCTTTTGGATGCCTTTACAGCGACTCGACCAAGAAAAATATTCTTAGTTTCTTCAACCCTCTCACAACACCAGCCATTTCATCTTGCGCGAATACACCTTAGTCATTGTCCGAACCGAAACAAGAAAAATGCAACTCGACAGCTTGCTGAAACAATTAATCGTCAAGCTGGTCGCCCAATCTCATTAAATCGAATAATGCTTCCCCTTGCTCCAATCAAATATCTCTAAAAACAGGCCAAAAAGCTGAATTTTCCTCAATCTTAAAAAAGATAAAGATAAAAAATTGAGATAAATGTCAACCAAAAGAGTCTTTTGTGATTTTCTCGATCTTACTAATACACAACGGGGGTGATTCATTTATATCGAGTCTCTACACTGAATGCCAAAGTATGATAAGAGCGTCGGAAAGGCATAATTACCTTTCCCTATCGTTTCGGCAAACAGGCGAAAACTCGCGCTTTTTGCTCTGCATGTTATTAGGAATCGGCTTGGCAAGAGACGTTTTCAAAAACGCTTGGCCAAATCGAATAGTAGAATGTTGAACCGATTGTTTTTAAGATTATGAAGCAACACCATTCACTCGAAACGAAGACCGGATTCCATCGCCTCGACGAAGCTTCCGTGTCTAATTACAATGGAGAGAACCTACGCTACACAAAGCTCGCTTGATGTCATAAATCAGCGCGCAAAACGGAAACCTCAACCACTTCCCAACCTTGCAAGCCTGCAAACAAGCCGGCCACTTTTAGGATTATGTTCGCCGCGCCTCTGCCGGCACCTTATCCTCTAACCAATACAAACAACTGAAACCATTCAAACTGATAAAATTAAGCATGACAAAAACCAAAGAATCAGATTCAACGTCGGAAAACGTCCAAGTGGTAAAAACTGAGCCGAAGTCAAAATCACTGGAACTGGAAAACGGCAACCGTTGCCGTAGTAACCACCTGCGCCGGCCTCTTTGCCTTCACCCCTCCAATCCTTTTCGTTGCTGTGAACCCCCTCCAATGCTATATTACGGAAGCATGCTCGGTCGACTGTTAGATTCGGAATGGCTAAACATGGAGTTTCTGACTGAAGAAGGCATAGAAGAACTGCCTCGCGAAACTATGGAATATAGCGACGAGTCCGGTTTGAGTAGCAATTCCTCAGAAGTGCAGGGATTCTAGGTCAACCAACGCTATCATTTCCGGCGGAGCATTAAGGAAGGCGATCCGTCTTTGAAAGCGCTCATGCCTGAATTGTTTCCACCTGTGGAAATCAAAAACGGCGGTTTAGTGGACAAAGATGGCAATCCGGTCAAACACTTCCCAGTCGACAACTACCCCATAATCAATAGCAGGCACGAGAGGTTTTCCCAGCTCCGTGAATGAAGACGACACTGTTCGTTTGCCCATGCCGGAAGAGATGGATCAGATACGCGTCGAAGGCAAAGTGGGGGAAGACTTGTCTCCGCTTCTTGGCGGCGCGGTGGATATGGAAATGGATATACCTCCGGTAGAACCTACACCAAACCATCCACCGGAAAACAATTAAAGCGAAGAGTGAGTGGATCATTTCCAAAAAGAAGCTGATGAGAAGTGGTGGTCGTCGCGGCAGGATGAAGATCCCCCTTATCCTCATTGATGAACGGCGTGTGGGGTTGCCTGCTAAGTATTGTGTTTTCGTCGCGGTAAGGAGTTTGTGGCAATTGTGTCTTTACACTGTTTGGCGCAGTGGATAAGGGGAAGGTAAACTTGGCAACGCAATGTATTCTGTAACACAATGTTAGTTTATTTATCGCAATCTTGTTGATACGGAGCAGTTGGCGTGGTGGGCAAGGGCGGTGTGATTGGGGACAGGATATTCTGAGAAACTTCTTTATATCCAGCGGGACCTTCGAGCGATTGGCTAAAGCGCGGATAAAGAGGTTTGGTTCACCCGGTTTGGTTGTTTTATTTTTCAGCTTGTTTGATCAATACTTCGGCTCGTTGGCGGAGTAAAGTTCCGTCAATGCGACGACATTGAAAGAGAGAAACGGATATGTGCTATTGAGCAAGATGCCTTCAATTTTGGGTCGGAAGCTTTTGGTTGTTCATTCGTCTGTGAAAGGTTGAAATCGGTTGCCGGGTTGTTTTCCTTTTTTGTGTGAGATTGTATGGCAAGGAGGCAGCTGTTGCGTTGTTTCAATCCTTCTCTTCCAGAAGAGAAAGGATTTGTTTTGGTGTTTCTACGATGAAGTCGGGGCTGTTGGCGATCATCTCCGCCTTGGATCGAAATCCCCAAAGCACTCCGACGGAAGTTATTCCGGCGGCGCGGGCGGTTTGTATGTCCACTTCGGTGTCGCCGACGTAGAGAATGGAATGAGGGGGAAGCGTCAGTCGCTCGGCAGTTTTGAGGACGCCGGCAGGATCGGGCTTTTGAGGCCGGCTCGCTCGTTGGCCGAGTATGGACTGAAACCGCCACTGGGATAAAAATCGGTTGGCGCATCGGATTGTGAGGAGATGGGGCTTGTTTGAGAGGATGGCTAGAGAAATGCCTTTGTCTTGCAGTGCGGTGAGGAGTTCGGGGATTTCGGGATAAATTTTTGTGAGCCGATCTGCCCGGCGTTCGTATTCCGTGGCCAGTTCTTCTGCAAATTGTTGAACGCCGTGATGATTGGAACGGAGATCTTCGGGCAGAATTTGCTCGACGAGGTTGCGAACGCCGTTTCCGACGAAGCGTCGATAGGCTTTGAGGTCGTGGCGAGCGTAGCCCCGCCGTTGCAAGACGGAGTTGGCCGCCGTTGCGATTTCCTCCAGCGTATCTAGGAGGGTTCCGTCAAGATCGAAAAGGATGGCGGAGAACTTGCTTGAGGGCATTGGGAGCGCAAGTCAGGTGGACTGCTGTGGGATTTGGCGGCGCAGTGTTTCTACGCACTCGTCAAGGGAAACGGTTGCCTCGCTGCGGCTGGAGAGATTTTTCAGTCGGACTGCCGTTGTTTTCTCGGAAACTGGAAATACCGCGAAGGAAGCCTTCCTTTCTATCGCTTGGCGGAGTTGTTTTTCGGGTTTTCGCGCCGCCAAACTGTATTCCACTCGAAACCCTGCGTTTCGGAGTTTTTGGATAATTTGCAAGGAAATACGGCGAGATGTCTCATTCGGGATTATGCAAAATACGTCGAGGCTGGCATCCCAATGGGGGAGCAAGTTCAAGGATCGCAGCAGTTCCAGGAGGACGACGTCTCCCATGCCAAAGCCCAGGGCGGGAAGAGAGGTTTTGCCGTCTGAAATCTGTTCGACGAGTTGATCGTAACGGCCTCCGCCGGCGATTGCTCGAAACTTGTTTTGCCGGTCAAATGCTTCAAAGACGACTCCCGTGTAATAGGCCAGTCCGCGGATGACGCCGTAGTCGATTTGGACAAATGCGTCCAATCCGCGGGCCGCCAGGTCTTCGACGATGCGCTCCAATCGCGCCGTCGGCTTCGCCTCCGCAATGAACCGTTGCACTTTGTCTAGGGAAATCCCAATTTTATCGAGCTGCCGCGCCGACGTTTCGTTTGCCGTTCGCTCCAGTTTGTCGACGATTTGGAAGAACTCGTATTCCTCGTTGCCCTTTGCCTCCGAATGCTCTCGGAAAAAGGTCTGCCATGCTTGGCGACTGCTTAAGCGGATCACAACGTCGTCCGCCCTCAAGCCCAAGGCTTTGAGAACGTCGATCATCAAGGCGATCAATTCCGCATCCGCCATTGCGCCGGCCTCGCCGAGCAAGTCTGCATTGAGCTGGAAGTGTTCTCGCAGCCGGCCTTTTTGCTTCCGCTCGTAACGAAACAACTGGGGAATGGAGAACCACTTGACGGGTTTTTTGTAGTGGCGTTCGTGGGCGGCAATCATTCGCGCAAGAGTAGGCGTCATTTCGGGGCGCAGGGCGACCGCTCTGCCTCCTTTGTCCTCGAATGCGTAGAGTTGTCCTACAATTTCTTCTCCGCTTTTTTTGGTAAAAAGATTCAAAGGCTCCAGCGCGGGGCCGTCGTATTCCTGAAAACCGTAGGCGGCCAATACTCGGCGCCAAGCGGCGAAAAGATACGCCCGCGCCTTAAATTCCCCTTGCCCCTTTTGCGGCAGAGGAGAGGGAAAGAAATCTCGAAATCCCGGCAGACGTTCCATAAAAATTCAGCGAAATAACGGCCAAACGCCTCGCGTCAAAGGCAAACTAAAAAGAAAACAGGAAACGAGGAAGAACAAAATGGGTTTAAAGCCTACTCTAAGTCTTTTGGAGACAACGAGAGAACTCCTTCGCGCATTTGCTTGCCTGGTTTGAATTTGACGACGGACCGGGACGGGACTTCGATGTTTTCCCTAGGGAATTTTGGATTGCGCCCGATCCGCGCTTTTTGGACGTTAACTTTAAAGGTGCCGAAGTTTCGCAGTTCCACAGTGATGCCCTGCGCCACGGCTCCTCGAATATGATCCAACATCTTTTGGACAACCGCCTGCACGCTGCTCTCTCTTAATTTTGTTTCGCTACTGATGCGAAGAATCAAGTCGCGCTTCGTTAGATTGCTGTGTCGCTTTGCCATGCTGTTTTCCGCAAAAAAATGCGCGCCAATCGGAACTTCAGAATTTCCCCTCTCCATTGGCAGGCGAAAGAGAATTGCACGGGCAAAATGGTTGCGCCGAGCCGTCGCTTCAATCGCTCCAATGTTCAGCTTTCAATCACGTTAATCTCGACCGGCTCTACCCGAATTCCAAGTTTCTCCATCCACTTTACGGCCGCCTGAATGTCTTTGCGCAATCCCGATAACTCCAAACACACAATGCCAATTTCGTCGGTCACGCTGGCCTGACGCACGTTGGGAACAAGGTTGAACTTGGTGCCGACTTGCCAAATTACGGGACTCCGGATCAATCTCGACGGATACATGAGCCAAAGCCGAAACCGCTCGACCGGCTCCTTGGTCGGGGCTTTCTTCGCGGAACGCTTGCGTTTGGGAGTTGCCGCCATGGGCACGAATCTTCAACCGCCGGCAATGGCCGGAATGATGCTCACTTCGTCTCCGTCCTTCAGCGGGCTGTCTTGATTTTGGAGAAACCGAATGTCTTCTTCGTTAATGTAAACGTTGACAAAGCGACGCACTTCGCCGGCCTCGTCCACCAAGCGCTCTTTGATGCCCGGAAACCGCGCTTGCAACGCCTCAATGGCGCCGCCGATTGTTGAGGCCTCCACTTCAACCACTTCGGCGTCGTTGGTCAAACTTCGCAACGGAGTTGGGATTCGAATTTGAACTGCCATAAAATCTCTCTTCTTTTTGTCTTTTTGCCCGCTAATGGGCGCTTTTTCCATCTTCGGCCACTACCGACTCGAACTCGCGCAGGCTCGGTTTGATCTCGCGCGGCTTGCCCACGTATCCCTGCACCGCATCCAAAGTTTTCAAACCGTGTCCGGTAATACATAAAACCGCTGAATCTTCCGCTGAAATGTCCCCGTTGGCAATAAGTTTTTTCGCCACGCCAACCGTGACGCCTCCGGCTGTTTCGGCAAAGATGCCCTCGCATTCGGCCAGCAAGCGAATGCCCTCGCGAATTTCGTCGTCGGAAACGTCTTCCGCAGCTCCGTGAGAATCCTTCATCACGCGAAGCGCGTAAAAACCGTCGGCCGGCGTTCCGATGGCCAGCGATTTGGCAATGGTGTTCGGTTTGACCGGTTGGAAAAAGTCGAGGCCGGATTTCTGCGCCGAAGAAATCGGCGAGCATCCTGTGGCCTGCGCTCCGTGTATCCGCCAATTCGAACCTTCCGCCAGCCCCAGCCGGCTCAGCTCTTGATAACTCTTGTGAACTTTCGTCAACAGCGATCCCGAAGCCATCGGGATCACCGTATGTTGCGGCACGCGCCAACCGAGTTGCTCGGCAATCTCAAAGCCCATGCTCTTGGAACCTTCCGCATAGTAGGGACGCATGTTCACGTTCACAAAGGCCCAGCCGTATTTGCCGGCAATCTCGGCGCAAAGTCGATTCACCTCGTCATAATGCCCGTGAATCCCGATGACGTGAGGCCCGTAAACCAACGAGTTCAACACCTTTCCCTGCTCCAAATCCGCTGGAATAAACACGTACGCCGCCAAACCCGCCATTGCCGCGTTGGCCGCTACCGAATTGGCCAAATTGCCCGTAGAAGCGCAGGCCACCGTCTCAAATCCCAACTCCCGCGAACGGCTCAAGGCCACGCTGACCACCCGATCTTTGAAAGAAAGCGTGGGGTAGTTAACCGTGTCGTTCTTGATCCATAACTCGCGAATGCCCAGCCGATTGGCCAATCGCTCGGCCTTCAACAAAGGGGTGAACCCAACTTGGCAACCTACCGTCGGCTCTCCGGCCACGGGAAGCAACTCGCGATATCTCCACATGCTTTGCGGACGAGACCTCACCAGTTGGCGAGTCAACACCGCTTGAATCCGGTCGTAGTCATAAACCACTTCAAGCGGGCCAAAGTCGAATTCGCACACGTGCTTTGCCTCAAGCGGGTATTCCCGGCCGCACTCGCGGCACTTCAAGGCCTTCATGAAACCATTGTCGTCACTCATCTGTTCTGCAATTCCGCTCGCCAGCCGTCCGGGAAAACAAAAAGGCTCTCGCCTTGGAAAAGGAGAAGAGCCGGGCAAAGTCACGCGCTGGTTCTCATCTTCCCAAACCATCGAATTCTCGGTTCGACCTGGACTTGGCACCTGGACGCCGGGGCACGCTCACCCCAACCGGTTGCCGTGGCATCGTCGGGCCAGTCCCTCCGCCACTCTCTATGAGACCGTCATATCAACGGATGCAAATAAGCCTGCTCCCGCCGCCCGCAAATGTCAACCCCATTTTGCCGAGCCGTTCCCCAAAATTTTGCGCTCCTTCAGGAAACGGATTTCCACCTTCAAACCCAAACCTACAAAAACCAAATCGGAGCGGGGTTCACGCAGTGTGAAGTGGAACAGAAAAACCATCGTTTTTAGAAAGATAGGAGCGAAGTGGCGGGAAAAACGAGTCTAATCTCAAAGCCCAAGCCCAAACCACCAGCCACCAGCGCCAGCCAAACGACTTAGCCGCAGATTCCAAATCCCCAGCCGCTGGCGCTTTACTGGATGGGCGGGAAACTGGTCGGCTTAGTCTGCCCCTGGCCTGCCGCCCCTTCTATTGGGTGGCCGACAATCCCAAACATCTAAGGCTGCTCAGCCCAGCGCCGGCGATGGCACCGCAATCCCCGATTACGAGCCAAGAATCCCAGCAGCGGGCTGCAGCTCGCTAGCCACCGGTCCCCAAATCACTGGCCGCTAGTTTGTCGGTGCGAGGCCGCAATCCTCTGCTGGCTGCTGGCTGGTTGGCGTTGTTTCTTTTGCCGATGGCGATGGAAGAAGGCAAAACCGAGCGTCAGCGATGGCGCAGCAGCCACCATTGCGAGCCATAAATCACAAACTTTGGCCACCAATCACCAATCGCCCAGCACTAGCCACGGATGCTTAATCGCCAATCGCCGGCCCCTGAGCCTCCTGAGTCCTTTTTAGTTTGGCGGGCATGCCAGCGCTTGGCGGCCATAACTCCCCAGCTACAAGGCGGTGGATGACGATTTCCCGTTTTTATGTTGCCCGCTCCAAACGCCAGCTCGCCAACTGGCAGACAGTCGGCCAGTCAAACCGAGGCTACGAAGCGGGGGCCGCTGGTTTGCGGGCGCAAGTGTTGCCGGCGGCTACGAAGTGGCGGTTTGTTGGCGTTGTTGTTGCATTTTGCGGCGATGGCGATGGAAGAAGACAAAGCCGAGGGCAAACAAGCCGAAGACAAGGGCGTATTCTTTTGGTTCGGGGATGACGGCGCCGTGCACCCGAATGCGCAGGCCGTTATTTTGGGTATAGTCGGTCCAACTTCTCAGCACTCCGTTGCCCGGCCGGTTGCCGGTGTAGGTGTTCTGAGAGGTAAAAGGGGTCAGGTGAAAGTGGCCGATGGGCTTGGCCATGGTCGCCGCCCCAATCCAGTTGACATTGGGCTGCCCCGTGCCGTAGTTCAAGTTGCTGCCGCTCACTCGCGGCCCGATGTCGTCCCAACCGGTGCCGGAGACATCGTTGAGAAACATATTGGCGATGGTGCGGCTGCCGCGGCCGGTGAAGGTGAGGGTGGGGACGTTAGTAGCGGTGGAGGGGATGGTGATGTCGTCGAGGGTGTTGGTGGTGCCTAGTTTGATGGTTTGGCCCAAACGAGTCCGCAGAGACTCCAAGTCTAGCGGCGCATTGGTGGCCGATGCGGTGAACAGGGGGGTCAAGGCGTAGAGAGCGGGCGACGTGTTCCGCAAAAAAGCACGGCTGGTTTTGTGGGTGTCTTTGCGGTCATAAGCGCCGCTGGTGCGGATTTCAGGGCCGACATTGAGGATAGTGACGCCGGAGCGGGAAGAACCGCTAAAAATCCAGAGGGTGTTGTTGGTGCTGTCTTGGGAAGGGAAGATGTCGAGGTAAAGTTGGGCTTGGGCTTGTTCGGGCGGGGCGGTGGTTAGCAGGGCGGCAGCGGCCAGGAAGAGGCCGATGGTCAAAGTCCTGCGGGGGGGGGGGGGTACTTTGGAATGGTCGGGGTTGCTGGGATAAGGGTTCTTGGTTCTCATAAGGCTTGGTATCTGTTCCGATGGTTCGCAATCTTTCTGTGACTATATTGTTTTGTCAACACAAACTAGGTCTTGAATAAACTCCTTAGGCGAGCGTTTGTCAACTAAAAAAGTGAAAAAAGAGAAGAAAAAGGAGTGGAAACCGACAAAAACCAACAAAAAGAGCGCAAGAGAGAGCGATCAGGGCCCATTCGGGCGGGGGAAATGCCGCCTTGGCCGTTGGCAAATCCGCTTGCCTCGAATCCCTGACCGCAAGTTGCAGACTTTGCCAAAAAAGTGCGGAATCTCGCTTTGGCTGTTGTCAAAAAGGAAAGTTTTTGAGGCACAGTTGGCGAGTGTTTTTGGGAGAACTCCGAATTCGGAAGAACGCATGGGAACAAGCGGCAAAATTGCAAAAGGCGAGAAGCGGGGCTTGGCGCTTTTGAAGAGAAGTTCCATTGCTTATTGGAGGCGGGCCACTGACTTTGCCAAAAGAGCGTGCAATTCTGCCTTGCCGGTGCGGAAAAGAAGGTTTTTGAGGGGGGAGCGGCCAAGCGCGGCGGGTGGATTCGCTGGGAGATTGGTGAGCAAAAAAGCTGGTGTGGGTGCGGTTTGCGCATTCTGTGATTTGAGGTCGTTGCCGATGGCATTGGCGACAACAATCATCGGGGGTGGGTGTGGTTTGCTACGCTGGCGCATTTTGGGTTGCTGAGGAGTGGGGAGGAGAGTTTCTTGGGGTTTGTTGGGTTGGCGCTTCTTTTGGATTCTCCGCATCAGATAAACGTGAACCCGGTCTAGTCGTCGCGCGGGGGGAATTCGAATCTCACTTTGCCGTTTTTGTCGAGCGCAAGGAAGGCGTTGAAGGGTTTGCCGGTTTTCTTGGAGATGAATTGATTCAGCAAATCTGTCTTGCCGTCGGCGAGGAGTTTTTGCATTTGTTCGGCCGGGATGGCTTGTTGGAGGATGATTTTGCCGGAGCGGAACTTGCAAGGGGTTTGGTTTTTTTGGGTGTGTTCGCAGATGTAGTCGGTTTCGGCGTCGTAAACGCCGCCGCCGCAGAGGGGGCATTTGCCAAGAGGTTTTCGGTTTCGTAGGTCTATCTTGGCGATTTTGGCGGCCTGTTTTTTGGTGAATTTGGCGGCGGCCTTTTTGGCGGGGCGGGGTTCGAATTCGAATCTGATTTTGCCGTTTTTGCCGAGGGCAAGGAAGGCGTTGAAGGGTTTGCCGGTTTTCTTGGAGATGAATTGATTCAGCAAATCTGTCTTGCCGTCGGCGAGGAGTTTTTGCATTTGTTCGGCCGGGATGGCTTGTTGGAGGATGATTTTGCCGGAGCGAAAGTCGCAGGATTTTTCTGCGCCGACGGATTTTTTGCATACGTAGTTCATGCCGCCATCGTAGACGGGCATCCCGCATTTCGGGCATTTGCCCAGCGGTTTTTGCTTCGTGAAATCTACGGTGGCTGGTTCGGTTTCCTTTTCTTGGTTTCCGAAGTCGAATTCTATTTTGAATTCGTCGGTGAGTTTGACAATTGCCGCGAAGGGGCGGCCTTGTTTGCTGCGGAATCCTTGCAAGGGGCCGATTGTTTTTTTGGCGAGCAGTTCTTCGATTTCATGGGATTCGAACTGCCGTCCGGCAGCGATTTTCCGAAGGGAGAAGTCGCATGAAGGATGCCGGGGACACTGAAAGGTTTTGTAGGTTTCCTGAACGTTGTCGGCGCCGCATTTGGGGCAGGGAGAGTCCAACGTGCCAAAGTCTCCGGGAATGGTGTCGCTTTCGTAGCTTTTGGCCTTTTCGACGATGGTCTCAGTCATCGTTCGAATTTTGTCCATGAAAACCTCGCGTTGGAGGCGGCCTTGTTCCATTTGGTTCAGCTCATATTCCCAGTTGCCGGTGAGTTCGGGGGAGCAAAGTTCGGGAATTTGGAGTCCGCGAAGCAGGGCGATAAGAGAAAACGCTTTGGCGGTGGGCTGTAATTCTCGATGGTTGCGAAGCACGTACTTTTCTCGGAGCAAGCCGTCGATGATTGCCGCGCGGGTGGCCGGCGTGCCTAATCCTTTGGCGCTCATGGCCGCGCGGAGCTCTTCGTCGTCCACCAGTTTTCCGGCTCCTTCCATCGCGCTGAGCAGGGTTGCTTCGGAGTAGCGCGGCGGCGGTTTGGTTTCGAACTCCGGAATTTTGACTTCCAAGGTTTGGACGGTTTCTTTTGGTTCAATGGGAGCGAGGTTGGCTTTCTCCTCGTCTTGGCTTTGCTTGCCGTAAACTTCCAGCCAGCCGGCCGAAACGAGAACTTTGCCTTCGGTTTTGAACGGCTGCCGGCCGACGCGGGTGATTCGAGTGGTCAGCAAAAACTCCGCCGCCGGAAAAAACACCGCAAGAAATCTGCGGGTGATTGCGTCGTAGAGTTTTTGTTCGGCTTCGTTCAGGCTTTTCTTGGGACGGACGGCGGTAGGGATGATGGCGAAGTGATCGGAAATTTTGGCGTTGTTGAAGATTCGTTTGTTCGGCTTTACCCAGTTTTGGTCGAGGATTTTTTGAGAGAAAATTCCGTAGTCGGATGGGGCAAGGGTTTTCAATGTGGCGCGGACGGTAGCGAGATAATCCTCCGGCAAGGCTCTGGAGTCGGTTCTCGGATAGGTGACGAGTTTGTGGCGTTCGTAAAGCGCCTGCGCGATTTGCAGAGTTCGGGCTGCGGGAAAGCTAAACCGGGAGTTGGCTTCTCTTTGGAGGCTGGTCAAGTCAAAGAGCAGGGGAGACTGTTGGTGGCTGGGTTTGCTTTCTTCGGAGGCGATCCCGGTTTTGCCTTGGCATTCCCGGGCGATTTGGAGGGCTTTTTCGCAATCCCAAAGTCGCTCCGGCCGCAATTCGCCATCCTTTGCTTTCTTGGATTTGTCGAATTGTTCGTCAACCCAATGGCTTGAGTAGTCGCCAGACTGCGCTTGGAAAATGGCGTGCGCTTCCCAATATTTTCGGGGTTTGAATTTTTTGATTTTCTTCTCCCGCTTCACGAGGATGGACAAGGTAGGCGTTTGCACCCGCCCGACGGTAGTTAGATGAAAGCCGCCGGATTTGGAGTTGAAAGCAGTCATCGCCCGCGTGCCGTTGATGCCCACGATCCAGTCGGATTCGGAACGGCAAACGGCGGCGTTAGCCAAAGGTTGGAGGTCTTCGTCTGGGCGAAGCTTCTCAAATCCTTCCTGAATAGCCGCGCGGGTCATGGATTGCAACCAAAGCCTCTTCACCGGTTTTCGGCTTTTTGCGTATTGGACGATGTAGCGAAAAATCAATTCGCCTTCCCGGCCGGCGTCGCAGGCGTTAATGAGGCTGTCCACCTCCTTGCGCTTCATTAATTTTTGGAGCAGTTTGAGGCGATCCTTGGTTTTGGGAATGGGACGCAGATCAAACCGAGACGGAATCATCGGCAGATGAGCAAAAGTCCACTTGCCTCGTTCGACTTCCGATTCCGGCGGCACAACGATTTCCAACAAGTGGCCGATCGCTGAACAAATCAAGTAGTGGTCGTTCTCAAAATAATCGTCGCGTCGAGCGCAACCTAAAGCCCTGGCAATGTCGGAAGCGACCGATGGTTTCTCTGCGATGACGAGTGACTTGCCCATGTCGAATCAAGAGAGAAATCCTTATCCCTTTTCAAAAGAAAAGCGCAAGCATTTTTTTCGAAGCCGCAAAATTCAAAAGTAAGCGGACAACCCGGAAAGTCTGCGCGGATTGGAATCCCGGGATCTCCGCCTTGTTTTGATACGATGTGGCTGGGATCGGACTTCACCGCGCAGTTGCAGTTGGCGGACGGAACCCCTGTTGGCGAGCCGGTGAAATTCAAGGATCACCCAATCACCGGCGAAGGATTGGGCGTTTTCGTTGGCGGCGTCCGCGTGATTGAAGGCGTTCCCGGACCCGGCCCGGTAGATTTGCAAGTTTTTGTCACCAACGAAGATGGAAGTCTCTTCGGAACGTCAATGGTGTTCAGTCAATATTTAGGAGGACACGGCACTCCGCCGGCGACTCCGGCGTTTCTCCAATTGCAAACCGGTTGGTCTCCGCCGTATGTGCTTCCGGATTTTGTGTTGGGATTGCAAATCTTGCCGGAAGAGGATGAAACGACTCCGGAAACGCATCAACTGGTTTGGCCAGCCCAACACTGCCTCCGCTACGAAGTGGAGATTTCTTTGGATCTGCAAAAATGGACGCAATGGAAGGTTTTGCGGACCGATTCGGAGAAAGCAACCGTGCCGTTGTCGCCCGGTAACGAAAGGCTTTTTTACCGAGTGCGCCAGCGCTATTTTGGGAGATAAGCGCGTCAATCAAGCCTCTGTTGCCGCAATTTTTTGAGAGATTGAAAAGTTTTTCTTGGATGAGCGGGGGTTGCGCCATGTTGCTTTGAGAATGTTTGATTGTCTTTTTTTCTGGGAATTTTGCACACTGGCAAATTCGCGCGAAGAATCCGAATGTTGGGAGCGGGAACGACAAAGGCGAATTTTGGGGATTGAGTTCGCAGTCAGATTCGGAGCATTTTGAGAGTGAATTCATGATATTTTTAGGAAAATTGCTGTTGACCGTCTTGGAGGGACTCTTGCTGGCGTCGTTGTTTTGAAACCGTCGGGGCGTTTCGATTGGAATGCCGTCTGCTACGGGTGTTGGGCGATCTACGCAGTCAATTCCGCAATTTCGCATTTGTGAGGCGGACGCGGTTTTGCGGTTTCTTATTTTTGAATGATATTCTGTTGATTTCATGAGCGTTGTCTCTCATGCTGTGGACGCATTATCTGCTGGGATGGCGGATCGACGGCGGCTTTCCTTTGGTGGCATCGAGCGTATTGGCGGCGGTTTTTAGGGAAGAGCGGATATTTTGAACATTTTGAGGAAGCGGAGATATGAGTGAACTGGCGGCGGTTCGGAAGCGGCATCTTGTGATTTACGATGGAGACTGCCCGTTTTGCGTATTTCAAATTCGGTTGTTGACGTGGTTGGACTGGTTGGACGCGGTCTCCTTTTTGTCCATCAACGACGCGCACGCCGCGGGACTGGCGCTTGACGTTTCTCGGGAGAATCTTTTGGAGGCGATTCACTGTTTGGCGAAGGACGGCAAGATTCACCGCGGGGCGCGCTGCGTTCGATTTGTCGGGATGCGAATGCCCGTTCTAGTTCCTTTTGCGTTGGCGCTTTGGTTTCCCGGCGTCATTTGGATTGCGGAAATTGTTTACCGCTGGGTCAGCCGGAATCGCTTGGTTTTGAGCCGTCTTTTCGGGTGCAGGGGAGCCTGCGCAATCCTTCCTGAGCGGCGACGAGGAGGCGAATCGGCAACTGGGAACGACAAATAAATCCGCCCCGTTATTCGCGTGGTCGGCCAATCAACTATCTTTTCGCCACTGCTTTTAGCCGCCGTTATGCCTTCCGAATTCTGCCTTCCGAATTCTGCATTTCAAAACAGAGTTGCCGTCGCATTTGAAAAAGCAAGGAGCGCTTTGTTAGCCGAGCGCGAAGAATTGGGGCATTGGGAAGGAGAGCTCAGCAGTTCTCCTTTGGCAACGGCGACCGCCGTCACCGCCTTGTTTGCAATGGACCAAGCACTTGACGGTTGCCGGCTGCCCACCTCTGCGTCCGTTCCTCGAACCTTTTCTTCCTCGCAATCGCTTTCCGAGCCGCCCGACGCGCCTCCTTGTTATCCTCGTTATCAAGGATTGATCGGGAGAGGATTGGAATGGATAGCAAAATGCGCCAATCCTGACGGCGGTTGGGGAGATACGAATCGGAGCCGGAGCAACGTAAGCACGACTGTGTTGTGTTGGTCGGCGCTCAATCTGATTGGAAAAGAAGGTGGTCATCCGTTTCAAAAAACCGTAGACCGAGCAGAGGATTGGTTGCGGGAGTATGCCGGCGGCTTGGAAGCGGAGAAAATTGCGGCGGCGGTGACTCGGCGCTATGGCAAGGATAAGACTTTCTCCGCGCCTATTTTAACGATGGCGGCCATCGCCGGGCGCTTGGGCGGCGGCCGAACGGCTTGGCAGTGGGTGCAGCCCTTGCCCTTTGAGTTGGCGGCATTTCCTCCCAAGTGGTATGCGGCCTTGCGGCTTCCGGTAGTGAGTTACGCCTTGCCGGCCTTGATTGCGGTGGGCATGGCTCGGCACACGCATCTTCCTCCCAAAAGCCCAATTTTGCGGGATCTTCGCTCTTCATTTCGGGTCAAGTGCCTTGCGGTCTTGCAGTCGATTCAGCCGGCCAACGGCGGGTTTTTGGAGGCGACTCCGCTGACCAGTTTCGTGGCCATGAGCATGGCTTCGAGCCGGTTGGCCGGGCATCCGGTCGCTTTGAAAGCGGCGGACTTTATCGCCAACTCCGCTCGCAAGGACGGCAGTTGGGCGATTGATACCAACCTGAGCACTTGGGTCACAACGCTTTCCGTCAACGCCTTAGGAACTCGCGGCCTGTCGGTCTTGCCGCGGGAAGAGCGGGAGGCTTTGTCTGGATGGCTGCGCCGTCGGCAATATCCAGGCCGCCATCCCTATACCCAAGCGGAGCCGGGCGGCTGGGCTTGGACGGATTTACCGGGAGGCGTTCCCGATGCGGATGATACCGCCGGCGCCTTGATCGCCCTGCATCATCTCTGGAAGATTGCGAACGAAGAAGATTCAACCGCCGCGCCGCTCGCCGACTTGCGCCAAGCGCGCGCGACGGCGGGAATTCGTTGGCTCTGCAACGTTCAAAATCGGGACGGAGGTGTTCCCACTTTTTGTCGAGGCTGGGGAAAGCTGCCCTTTGACCGGAGCAGCGACGACATCACGGCGCACGCGGTTCGCGCTTGGTCTTTGTGGATGCCGAAGTTGACGCCGAAGGATCGGGTTTTGGCCGAACGTTCCCTGCGGCGGGCGGTTCGGTTTCTGCTCAGGCGTCAACGGGGCGACGGAAGCTGGCGTCCTTTGTGGTTCGGTAATCAGGAAGTTTCCGGCAACGAGAATCCCGTCTACGGCACGGCGCGGGTTCTCTTGGCCTTGATTGGATTGTCGGATAAGGAGCGGCGGCCGGCTATCCCCTCGATCGCTCAGGCAATGCACTGGCTGGCGCTGAACCAGAATGAGGATGGAGGCTGGGGCGGCCGCTATGGCGCCTCTTCGTCTGTGGAAGAGACTTCGCTGGCGGTGGAAGCGTTGTTCGCCGGCGTGTCAATGGATGAATTGAAGTCGAGTTGGACAAAGGCGACGGCGGGAAAGGGGTTGGAATGGTTGTTGCAACGAGTAGAGGCTGATCAATTCGGCGATTCCAGCCCCATTGGGTTCTATTTTGCCAAGCTGTGGTATTATGAAAAATTGTATCCTATTCTCTTTGCCGTCGGCGCGTTGCGGCGCGCGGTGGAAGTTTTCCAAGCGGAGTGCGGATTGAAGAGCGAGGAATTCTCGTCCCAATTTGCCCCTGTTGCGGTGTAAGACGTTCCCTTGTGGGGCAAACAGCGTTGGGCAATCTGGGATTCTTTTCCGCTATTTTGCGACGTTTTTTGATCTGAATGGTCTATTATTTATGAGGCGGCGGCGCTGGCGAAAGATATTCCCGGGCGAAAATCAGAATGCAATGGCTTCTTGAAACGAGTTGAAAAACAGAAAGCGTCTTACGCAAGACGGCCGCAATTCGGCGCGCAACTGAGGCGGATGGCGTTGCTTTTAACGGCCGGTTTGCTGTTGTTGTCCGGTTGCTCGCCGCAACGTTATCGGCAGGTGGCGGATCGGCAGGTGGCGGCGATTCTTGCGGAAAAGTCGCGGGAAGTTCCTGAATTCGGCGCCAATTTCTCTATCCAAATGCTTTCCGTAGAAACTTGGGAAGGCTTGCCGCAAATGGAGTCGGCCGCCGATTTTTTAGGAGAGGCGGGAACGTTGGAATTGGGCGCTTATCGAATCTCCCTGCGCAAAGCATTGGAGTTGGGCACAAAGCACAATCGCAATTATCAAACGCGAAAGGAGGCGGTGTATTTGGACGCGTTGAGTTTGACTTTGGCTCGCTATCGGTTCGCGCCGATTTTTTCCGGCACTGGCGAGTATAATGAAAACACGGTGCGAAAAGTTACCGAAGAAGGAGTCAATAAGACAACCGAATCTAGTCTTCCACTACAGATCGGGTTCAATCAATTGCTTCGAGGAGGCGCGCGCTTGGCGGCGGATTTTACGACGGATTTTCTTCAGTTCTTTACCCAAAGACGTTCGCCGTCGCGGGTGACCGCAAGCGTAATGCAACCCTTGTTGCGCGGCCGGGGATATCTGGTCACCATGGAAAACCTGACGCAGGCGGAGCGGGACGTGATGTATTCACTGCGAGATTTTGTTCGTTTTCGGCAGGAATTCGCCGTACAGGTGGCCGCTGCGTATTACCGCGTGTTGCTGAACCGCGAATTTGCCCGCAACGCCTTTCTTGGGTTGGAGAGTTTTCGGCGGAACGCCGAGGAAGGCCGCGCTATGTTTGAGGAAGGCCGCCGCTCCCGATCGCAGTTGGGACAGTTGGAGCAAGCCGAACTTTCCGCCGAGAGCCAGTGGATTGACGCCGTCCGCAACTACAAGCAGTCGCTGGACGATTTTAAAGTGAGGCAGTTGGGGCTTTCCGCCGGCGCTCCCCTTGTCTTCGACCAGCAAGAAGTGGAGAATCTTTCCATTCTTCATCCAGATTTGGATTTGCAAGGCGCCGTTCTCATCGCGTTGGCCTCGCGAATGGATTTGCACACCGCCCGCGATCAAGCGATGGACGCTGCCCGGAAAGTTCAAGTGGCGAGCAACGGCCTGTTGCCGGTGTTAGATTTGGCGCTTTCGGGAAACTTGGATTCCAAGCCAAACGAGCCGCTGTCCTTTGGTTGGGATCGCTCGAGTTGGAACGCCGTCGTCAATTTGGACCTTCCGTTGGATCGTCGTTCCGAGCGGAACGCGTATCGTGCCTCCCTGATTCAATTTGATCGGGCCGTTCGCCAAGCCCAGTTAGAAGAGGATGAGATTCAACTGGGCGTGACCGAAGCGCTTCGAAATTTGGATCAGGCCAAGCGTCAGTTTGAGATCAGCGAGATCGGAGTAAAACTGGGGCAACAACGCGTCGAGGAAGAAAATTTGCGCTCCGAACTCGGTTTGGGCAACGCTCGAGATTTTGTGGAAGCCCAGAACGACTATATCAACGCGCTCAATCAAAGGTCGTCGGCTCTGGTAAATCACACGATTGCCCGGCTCAACTTATGGAGCTCTTTGGGCGTTTTGCAAATCAACGACGCCGGAAATTGGATCGAACCACGTTATGAAGGATAAATTGTTTTTTTTGTCGCCGCGTTTTCGGCGTCCCGTTGGGTGGGCCGTCGTCTTTCTCGCCGCTGTTTTGTTGCTGGGATTCTTGGCGAGGATGGGTAGGGACGTCTCGGCCGACGCCAACCTGTCTTTTGAAGTGCGGCGGGGGAATCTCCCGATCACCGTGACCGAAGGCGGCAGTGTCGAGGCTTTGGAAGTTCAGGAAATTCGCTCTGAAATCGAAGGGTATCAAGGCACCAAAATTCTCAGCATCATCGACGAAGGGTATCAAGTGACCGAGCAAGACGTCGCCGATCAAAAGCTGTTGGTCGAGCTGGATTCTTCGGAAATTCGGCAAAAGATTGTGACTCAGGAACTCCAGTTTCAATCGACGATCGCTTCCTTGACCGAAGCCCGAAATGCGCGGGACATCCAAGTCAATCAGAACCTCAGCGACGTCAAAGCAGCGGAGTTGGCCATGAAGTTTGCCCGAATGGACGTGGAAAAGTTTTTAGGCGCCGAGTTGACGGAGAAAATCTTCCAACGCTTGGGTTTGCGGGAACCGGAGCGGATTGACGTGACGAAACTCCCCCCCAATTTGGGCATTGGAGAAATTTCTTTGGCTTCTTTGGATGAAACCAAGGAAACGCCAATTTCGCCATCAGGACTCCCTCCGTCCGGCCAAAAGAGAACTCTTCCCTTTGCCGATCCGCCGCCGCTCCAACTTCCTGAGCTCCCAGAAATCCCCGCGCCAGAAGCCGATCCCGCAGAGGCGGAAACTTCTGCGGAACTGCTCCGCCCCACAACCGTCGTCATCGACTATTCAGAATACGCCGACGAAGAACTGCTCGGCGACGGCGAGGCGCAGCAAAAAATCCGCCGGGCAGAAGATGAGTGGTTGGTGGCCAAGACGGACTTGGGTTTGGCCGAAGCCGACCTTGTCGGCACGCAACGGCTCTTTGAAAAAGGATTCGTCACCAAAAAAGAGTTGGAGAACGACAAAGTGCGCGTGGAAAAAGCGATAGTTCAAGTCAAGGCGACCGACACGGCGCGGAAACTATTTCAAATTTACGAGTTTCCTAAGACCGCCGAAGAACTGGTTTCTAAATATGAAGAAGCCCTCCTAAATCTGGACAAAACGCAGAAGGAAGCGATTTCAAAACTGGCGCAAACCGAAGCAAAGTTCAAGTCCGCCCAAGGCAGGTACCGCATTGAGCAAAGCGATTTGAAAGAACTTCAAGAGCAGCTCGCTAAAACCAAAATCTACGCCCGCAAGCCGGGATTGGTCACTTACGGCGGGAATCGCGAGCGTTATTACTATGGCGAGGAGCAGATTCGCGAAGGCGCCACCGTGCGCCAACGGCAAGTCATCATCACCATCCCCGACCTGAACGCAATGGGAGTGCGCGTCAAAGTCCACGAATCCTACATCAAAAAAGTCAAAGCGGACCTGCAGTCCCGCATCCGCGTGGAGTCGTTCCCCGACCGCCCCATCCAAGGCAAAGTCACGAAAGTCGCCATCTTGCCTGATTCTTCCAATCGTTGGATGAACCCCAATCTGAAAGTGTATAAAACGACCATCAAAATTGAAGGCGTTCACAAATGGCTGAAGCCCGGAATGACGGCCAAGGTGGAGATTCTGGTCGACGAACTCCAAGACGTCGTCTTCGTTCCCATCCAGGCGGTCTTTGCCGAAGAAGAAGAGCAAGTCTGCTACGTCCACAAAGGTTCGCTTCGGCGGCGAGTGGTGCGAACGGGAGAATACAACGACGAATATATCCAGATTCTCGACGGCCTAGAAGTCGGAGAAAAAGTCGCGCTCAAAGCGCCGCCCAATCAAAAAGGGCAAACCGAAGACGCTCCGGCGCCGCCCCCTGCGGAAGACAAGGGCGAATCCGGAACAAGCAGTTGAAAGTGGCCCTTTGCCGCGAGCATTTCTCGGCCTTCCATTGATGCAACCGTTTCGCCGCAACTCCTTTGCCTTGATTTCCCGGCTGGTGCGTTTGGGTTTCAAGAGCCTTTGGATGCATCGCCTGCGTTCTTTGTTGACGGTGCTGGGGATTGTGTTCGGCGTGTGTTCTGTAATCGCCATGCTCGCCATTGGCGAGGGCGCAAGCTACGAAGCACAGGAGCAAATCAAAAGCCTCGGCAGCCAAAACATCATCGTGCGGAGCATTAAACCGCCCGAAGAACAGAAAGTTACCGAAAGCGCGCAAAGCAGCTACACTTTGGACTACGGCTTGAAAGAAGTGGACGCCGGGCGAATTCGCAAAACCATTCCGGGCGTCCGCATCGTCGTCCCTGCGCGGATCATTCGGGAATATGTTTGGAACGTTCGCTATCGAGTGGATGCGGAAATTGTGGGAACCACCCCGGATTTTAAGCGCATTCGAAATCAGCAGATGCGGGCCGGGCGGTTTTTCAACTCCATTGAATTCCGGGACAAGTCCAACGTCTGCGTCTTGGGTTCTACGATGGCCGAACGTTTGTTTCCTTTGGAAGACCCGTTGGGAAAAGACGTCCGCGTTGGCATCTCCTACTTTCGTGTGATCGGCGTTTTGGAAGATGCCGGCGGCGATTCCGTTACCCCCGGACTCTCCGTAGCCTCCGGCGTTTCCGGCACCGTTCACAGCCGTATGTATCTCCCTCTTTCCACCTCGCGAATGCACTACGGCGAAATTCTGGTGCGCCGCCGCAGCGGAAGCTCGGAACGAGAGCGTGTGGAACTGCACGAACTAACCGTCCGCGTCTCCGAAGGAAAAGCGGTCATCTCCGTCGCCGAACTCGTCCGTGCCTTGCTGAAGATGACGCACAAAAAAGCGGACTACACAATGGTGGTGCCTTTGGAACTCCTCAATCGCGCGGAAGAAACCAAGCGAATCTTCAACATCGTTCTGGGGTCCATCGCCGCCATTTCCCTTTTAGTGGGCGGCATCGGAATCATGAACATCATGTTGGCCAGCGTCACGGAACGAACCCGCGAAATCGGCGTGCGCCGAGCATTAGGCGCCAAGAGAGGGGACGTCACCACGCAGTTTTTGGTGGAAACCGTCATTTTGTCCGGGATGGGCGGATTGATCGGCGTCGTCCTTGGACTCGTCATTCCCTTCCTTGTCTCCGTCTTCACCGAAATGGTAACCATTGTAACCATCTGGTCGCCGATCATCGCCTTTTCCATCAGCGCCGCTGTGGGCATTGTCTTTGGCATCTATCCGGCCACCCGCGCCGCTAAAATGGACCCCGTTGAAGCCCTGCGACACGAATAACCGCCTAATATCTATTCCCAATGACAATCGCTTGGGAAGAAAATGCGGACGAAACCTTTTTCCATCAACAAAACCGATACTAAGCCGTATCAGACCGCTAATGGAGCCGCCAAAACTTCCCAAAACCAGAAAATCCCCAAGCCGCCCAACCGCGCCGAAACAACGCTTTCCCTCGCCAGTCCAATCCCTCTAGCCAATCCGCCTCGCCATTCTTTTTACAACGGCAAGGCCGGATTGCGCTCACCTTTGCGAATGTTCGCCATTCTCGACAAACTTTTCCCAACTTTTTCTCTTTTTTCTGGATTTTGAGTTGACGGCTTCCGTTGAGCAGATTAAAAACAGAGCGATTTCCATTTGGAAATCAGACATTTAAGAACACTATTGGGGATATTATGCACATATTTAACTGGAAAAAACCTTTGTCATTATTGTTGGTCGTTGCCTGCTTTTGCGGCGGAGAAGTGGCAAACGGGCAGAGCGATGACAGGTTTTTCTATACTGCGCAGCGAGAAAAAGATACCCAGCTTCTCAATTCGACGCGAAAAAAAGCCGAGCAAGGCGATGCCGAAGCGCAATCCCTCCTTAGCTGGATGTATTCCGTCGGCTTCTATATTGGGCAGGATTATGTTGAAGCGGCAAAGTGGCTTCAGAAACTGGCCGAGCAAGGGGATGCCGAAGCGCAAAACAACCTTGGCAGGATGTATGTCATTCATAGAGGCGTGCCGAAGAAGGATGATGAGGAAGGGGCGAAGTGGTATCGGAAAGCGGCCGAGCAAGGGCTTGCGCAAGCGCAATTCAATCTTGCCTGGATGTATGAGGATGGCCAAGGCATGCCGAAGGATGAGGTGGAAGCGGCGAAGTGGTATCGGAAAGCGGCCGAGCAAGGATATGGGAAGCAAAACACAGAACACCATGCCAAGGCGCAAAACAATCTTGGCGAGATATTTTGTAAACTTGGCGAGATGTATGAGAATGACGAAGCTGAGCAGAAGAACAATAGGGAAGCGATCGCGTGTGTCTACGCAGCGCTCAAGTGGTATCGGAGAGCGGTCGAACTAGGGAATGCCAAGGCGAAAAACAATATTACTCGGATACATTACAAACTTGGCGAGTTTGAGAAAGGCAAAGGCAACCGCAGTGGAGCGTTCCTATGGTATCAGGCAGCCGCCTGGGGTGGGCATGCCGAAGCGCAATTCAAATTTGGCGAGATGTATACCACCGGAGGCGAGCTCGGGTGGGGGCATGTCAAGAAAACCAAGAGGCTTGTCGAGGGGTGGTACAAGAAAGCGGCCGAGTGGTATCGAAAGGCGGCTGAGCAAGGACATGCCGAGGCGCAGTTCAACCTTGGCGAGATGTATCGCAATGGCGAAGGCGTGCCGCAGGATGATGTGGAAGCGCTCAAGTGGTATCGGAAAGCGGCCAAGCAAGGGCATGACGATGCGCAGCGCCGCATAAAGGAAGCGGCTGATCAAGGGGATGCCGATGTGCAATGGTACCTTGGCCGGATGTATGCTAAAGGCCAAGGCGTAACACAGAATTATGAGAAAGCGAAGAAGTGGTATCGGAAAGCGGCCAAGCAAGGGCATGCCGAGGCCCAAAACAACCTTGGCGTGATGTATGACAAAGGCCAAGGCGTAACGCAGAACTACGAGGAAGCGGCGGAATGGTATCGGAAAGCGGCCAAGCAAGGGCATGCCGAGGCCCAAAACAACCTTGGCGTGATGTATGACAAAGGCCGAGGCGTACCGGAAGATGATGTGGAAGCGGTCAAGTGGTTTCGGAAAGCGGCCGATCAAGGAATTGCTAGAGCCCAACATAATCTTGGCGTGATGTATCACAACGGCGAAGGCGTGGAAAAAGATGATATTGAAGCGGTCAAGTGGTTTCGGAAAGCGGCCGATCAAGGAATTGCTAGAGCCCAACATAATCTTGGCGTGATGTATCACAACGGCGAAGGCGTGCCGAAGAATTTCATTGAAGCCTACGCTTGGTATCTCTTGGCAAAAGCAAATGGAGACGAAGAAGCCAGCAAACTGGTTTCCAGTTTCGAAAAGATTTTTACATTGGAGCAGGTGGAGAAAGGGCAAGAGCGAGCGTTGGAACTTCATCGCTTGATTGGCGCAGAATGATTTTTCCATTCTGGGCGAGGAGAAAAAACAAAGCGGTTCTCAAAATTAATATGAAACGAATCTTATCCTTATTGGCGGCTGGCTGGCGCACGCTTTGCGGAGGGGAAGCAGTGAACGGGCAGGAAAGCGAGCGTTTTAAGGAGACGAAAATAGAAGCCGAGCAAGGGGATGCCGAGGCGCAAAACCTCCTTGGCTGGATGTATGAATATGGCCGAGGCGTGGCGGAGGATAAAGTGGAAGCAGCAAAGTGGTTTCGGAAGGCGGCCAAGCAAGGGTATGCCAGAGCGCAACACTGGCTTGGCTTGACGTATTACAAAGGCGACGGCGTTCCGCGGGATTATGAGGAGGCGGTAAAGTGGTTTCGGAAGGCGGCCGAGCAAGGAGAAGGGTGCAGTATATCGACTAGACAGTCGCAACACTGGCTTGGCCAGATGTATTACAAAGGCGACGGCGTTCCGCGGGATTATGAGGAAGCGGCCAAGTGGTATCGGAAATTGGCCGAGCAAGGAGATGCCGTGGCGCAATACAACCTTGGCCAGATGTATTACTTTGGCGACGGCATGCCGAAGAATTTCATTGAAGCATACGCTTGGTCTCTCTTGGCAAATGTAAAAGGACTCAAAGGATCCAGAAAAATGATTTCCCATCTCGAAAAGCGTCTCACGGCGGAGCAGATGGAGAAAGGGCAAGCGCGGGCGGCGGAACTGCATCGCTTGATAAAGGAAAGAAAAGAAAACCCTAAGCTGTCCGTTGAATCTCCATGAAAACGAACGACCAAGAAATGACCAACAAAGAGCTCCAAATCTGGATCGCCGGCGAGCTGAAGAGTTTCAAAGCAGAGATAACCGGCGAGTTGAAGAGTCTCCGCTCCCATGTGGACGGCGAGTTCAAAGCGATTCGTGCGGAGTTGAAAGGCGTTGAGTCTCGGTTGGACACAAAGATTGAAGGAGTCGAGGCACGGCTGGACGCACGGATTGTTGGCGTTGAGAGCAAGGTAGAATTCGTTCAATGGGGCGTTTCGATATTCGTTGCGCCAATAGTGATTCCGCTGGTAATTTACTTAGGCAAGCTTGCTTGGGGTGCGGCGCGAATGAAAGCGCAAAGCATGTTCGACAACGGCAAAGGCATGCCTCAGGATGATGTGGAAGCGGCAAAATGGTGTCGCAAAGCAGCCGAACAAGGTGATGCCGATGCGCAATACAACCTTGGCAGGTATTATGCCAAAGGCGAAGGCATGCCGAAGGATTTCATTGAGGCATCCGCTTGGCTTATCTTGGCGAAAGCAAATGGAATCAAAACCGGCAGAGAGATTTCCGATCTCGAAAAGGATCTCACGGCGGAGCAGAAGGAGAAGGTGCACGCGCGGGCGTCGGCACTGCAACGCATGGTAGAACAGAAAAGCGCAGAATGATTTTTCCATGGCGGTGGATGGGGTAGGCTTGGCCGTTCAATGAACGGGTTTGCGCTTTTGGCCTCTGTTTGATATTGGACTCGTTTTCCACGTAACTTCGCTTCGGAATTTTCCAAGCGGAGCTTTTTTGTTTCATGAAGAATGACAAATTCGAATTCTAGAAATGCGCGCTAGTCAAAAGCCGGGCAAAAGCCTCTGAGAGCCGAGAAATTCGCCCGCAGTCCGCTGAATTTGCAAACTTGCCAAGTGCCGTCTTTCTCGGCATACTTCGGAAATGCGCTCGTTTTCCATTCTCTTAGTTTTGGGTCTTTTATGGATTTCGCCGGCTGCGGCCAAAGAAGATTCCCGCTGGAACTTCATTGTCATTTTGGTCGACGACTTGGGTTGGATGGATCTTTCCTGTCAAGGAAGCGACTATTTCCAAACGCCGAACATTGACCGACTGGCCGCCGAAGGCATGCGCTTTACCGACGCTTACGCCGCTTGCGCAGTTTGCTCGCCCACCCGCGCGGCGATTCAAACCGGACGCTATCCGGCTCGCATTGGCGTGACCGATTGGATTCGCGCCCGTTTCCAACGCGGACGCGCCGCCAAACCTCCAAAGCCTTCGGATTTTGTCGGCTCGCCAAAACAACGCCTTCTCTGCCCGCCCAATCCCTACTGGATGGAGCGCGAAGAAATCACCATTGCCGAGGCCTTGAAAAAAAGCGGCTACAAAACAGCACACATCGGAAAATGGCACTTGGGCGACGATGACTGGTATCCAACGCAACAAGGCTACGACGTCAATCGAGGCGGATGCGACTACGGCCAGCCGCCATCCTATTTCGATCCCTTTGCGCAGCCGAAGCACAAACACCCCATGATTCGCCAAGGCATTCCCCATCTCGAAGGCAGAAAAAAAGGGCAGTATTTGACCGACCGCGAAGCGGAAGAAGCCGTCCAGCTCATTCATCGGTGGAAGGAAAAGCCATTTTTCATCCACCTCGCTCACTACGCCGTGCATACCCCCATCCAAGCCGAAGAATCCATCGCGGCAAAATACCGACAAACAGGAAAAACCAACACAAACGCAAAATACGCCGCGATGGTGGAATCTATCGACCGCTCCACCGGAAAAATACTGCAAACTCTAGACCAACTGAAACTAGCCGAAAAAACCCTTCTCATCTTCACCTCCGACAATGGCGGACTGGATCGCAACGGAAACCCCACTGAAAACGCCCCTTTGCGTTCCGGCAAAGGATACCCTTACGAAGGCGGGATTCGCGTGCCTTTTCTCGCGCGCTGGACCGGGCAAATCCCAGCGGGCAAAACCTCCGCCGAACCCATTAGCTCTATCGACTTGTTTCCCACCATTATCGAAGCCTCTCAAACTCCACTGCCCGACAACCGTGCCATTGACGGCCACTCTCTCCTTTCTCTGCTGCGCTCCGGCGGACAAAAACCCTTGAACAGAGACGCCTTGATCTGGCATTTTCCTCACTACCGCCACGCATCGGGCCCCTACAGCATCATCCGCAAAGGACCTTGGAAGCTGATCCAATTCCATGAAGGCATTTGGGAACTCTACCATCTGGGCAATGATTTGGGAGAGCAACGCAACTTAGCGGCGAAACGACCCGGTTTGGCCAACGCGCTGGAAACCGAACTCGCGACAAGCCTGAATAATATGAACGCCCTCATGCCCCGCCCCAACCCCAATTATCGCCCCAGCCAAAATGACTGAACTAATCACATCATCCGTATAGCATCTCTAACTATATGCCTAATAACTACAACAGGGTTCTTAATCAGTAAAAGAGCCAAAAAGAGATACAATAGCAAACGCATGCAACATGAATACAAAACGTACTTACAAAAAAGTTTAAAGACCAATGGGCTCAAAAATGCCAAGAATATAAATATAAAGTAAAATGACTACAAACGAAGATTGCAAAATACTAGGTATAATTGAGGCAGTTGCCTCCTCGAATGAATTCCTCGAAGAATCGTTTCACACGGCAAAACCCACCCCTTCGCTTAATCCCGCAAATGCTCTTGCCCCTGTTTCTTGAGTGACAAAGACAACAAAAAAATTATAAACCAACTCAAAATCAAAATTTCTTGGCGATGTACCAACCCCGCTACAACAATTCACAATATCAACGTTCCAATTATTGACGGCGATTGCATCAACACGAGGGAAAGAAGGCATCCTACAACGCAAGGTCTATTATAGCAAAGTTTTTACTGTTTTTGATGGTAGTGTTTTTACTTTTCACACTTTGTACAGTGACTGGCACAGATTCATCTGAAACAATATATTATTTCTCTCGAGGCGCATTAATCGCCATGTTGACGGTTTTGATTGCAGCGGCTGTGGTGTTATTGGTAATATATAGAGCTCATACTCACAGGCTTGATTATTGCCGAAATATTTAAGGGATTTATGGCAACAGATCCTATCTGATAAACAGAGAATGAAAATCAAAAGAAATACAAAATAAAGACGCCATTAATCAGAATCAACGGCAGGCTAGTAGAAGAAAAGCCACCTCCGGCTCTACTTCCGCCAGCTCGGTTTTCTCTGGGTAAACAACTCTATGGAAATGCGAGATGGTGGAATTTTGCCGAAATCGGCACGGAAACCCTTCCCAATTGAAAGTAGAAAAATATCCCCGGCAATTATGCCTTGCCCAACATCTTCTATCCTCTCGAACACATCAAGTGCTTGTTCGTCTTTTCTACAAAACTACCAGGCAAATCTACGACACTTATCGAATCATCTTCGTCCCAACAGCGTCGACATCTCCCCTCTCACAAGCGTGCTGCAAAAGCCTTGTTCTCCAAAAACAGACAGGTGCTCACCATCGCCACACAACACAAACATCACCAACGGTTAGGAATGTCAACCAACGCCAAGAACCTCCGGGGGAAATAGTTATGTCCTGTGGAGGAAATGGAGCTATTATCCCGCGCAGAATTTGTCCTATCACGGCATGGCGATGCGATGAAATGGTTGGAGGAGAAACCCCTCGTATAAGAGATTCTCCCTCGATTCTCTAATGCCACTCCAACTTCTTGGCCCCAGCCAAACGAACAAGTTCCCCCAACCCCCAGCTCTTTGACTGGGTTCGTAAGAGACTTTCTTGCCCTGGTGAAACAACCCGCTCAACCCTCTCGGGCCATCCCTCCTCCTTCTAATCAATCGTTTCTCTCCCTTCCTGCACCCAGCGGAATTGCGCGCCATTCGCAACGGGCGCTTCCCAGCATCGTAATAACTCCATGCACTCCGCTCCGCTCTGGGAAAGAACAACTCTCCTTCGATTCCCAACGCCGCCAGACATTGACATGGCATGGTTGTTCTCCCCCCGCCGGTAGCAGAAAACTCTAGGAAGAACGGCAATTTGCGCTACATACATTGAGCATAGTGAAGCGCGCATTGCGCCAGAGTAGGCTGTCTTCACTGAGAATGAACTTACTTGGGTCGAACATCTCAGTGCGCGGAACACCTCTTGCGCCGAGGCAGCTCGCATATCAACACCTAAGAGTTTATACAACAATTGGGTGAATAGCGTGTGAAGTTGTTCATTGTCGATTGCGCCGGAACCGCTGCCGGAGTCGTTTCTACAACAGCGCTTTTCGCACAATGGCGAAAGGGAGATAGATGGCGTTTCAGTCGCCGAACTCATCGGGCAGGTTTCTTGCTAGGGCGTTCCGGTGCGCATTTGGTATAAGCCGGCTTGGATGGACAGCTGGTTGCTGAGCTTCGGCGGACTGCTGGTCGCATGTTTGGATTCTCGGAGACCGGGTTGGATTCTCAACCACAGCGCACCACTTGAGGAGCAAGCGTAATCTTGCCCTTGCGGAAGCGTAAGGCCACGAGCGTTCTCCAAAACATGCTGTCTACGAAGAATCGCTTACCAGAATTCCACGCATCCCCTCAACACGGGATATAAGGTATTTGAGGTGGTGTTGATCGAGGGACATCGTCATTGACGGTGTTGCTGTCTGTGAGGGCGGAAGGTGATAGGCAAAGCGAGGAGGGGGCGTGGCATTGGTTTCTTTTTGGAGAGAGGAGAATATCGAATCTGTTATCTTGCTGCACTCACAAGCGAGTCCCTATTGAAAAACCCTCGCCTCCAAGCTAGTAACAAAGAAGAACGGACAGCAGGTCAGACTAGCGATGCGGAACCGGTAGGGATGATGCCTAATTGTTGTCTCACCGGTTGGGCAGCGATGACGGATAATCCCCATCGAGTCCACATTAATGAATGACAGCAGATTATAAATGTACCTGCCAGTGACGATATCACAACAATGCTATACTCGAGATCGAGCAAGATGTTTTGTTCTCATTATATAAGAATAGATAATTGAGAGGGGCGTCCAACATCGAGATGAACGAGATAGTAGTTGTGGATCTCCGAATCTACGTACTTGCAGTCAGCTTATGACTTTGCATGATGCCGATACGACTGGTAGCCAGGTGGTGGATGTTCGGTAAAAGCAATATACTTTTATCGATCTCATTAATAAGTGGGAATGGGCGTCCAATTCGAATGCCATAGTTTTTTATCTATATTGGAGAACTCCATTAAATCTTGCAATCATCTAATTGTAAATTTGCGCATAATGTTTATCATGCATCCGGGAACATTTCGGAAGTTTGTGTGGAGAAACAAATGTTGTTTCGATTGAATTTAATTTGGAAAGAAACTGCGCTACAAACTCGAATAAATAGTTCTGTCAATCGTTGTTTCAGCGTTTGAGGAATATTAAACCAGTGTATCGAGATTACTGAGGACAAGGCATCTCTGCAATTCTCAATCCAAGTCTTGAAGAGAATTATGTTGATGATTGTTACTGAAAAAGTAAAGGTTGGTTGGTAACTCCAGTAAAAAACCCATTTTCCGATGTCTTCAAAACCCTGTTTTTCAAACTCTTCAAGAGGTCCTCATCTTGGTGAATTCTGAAGTTTAAGGGCAGGAAAAAGTGATTATTCCTACCGAAACATCATTGCAAGCCCTAGACTGAAATGGCTGGGCAAAAAAGATAGATGGTCAGCCCCGAAGTTTTTGAAAGAGGAAATCCATTCAGTAATCTTTACCTTTGCCTTCTTGTTGGCCAAGCAGACGCTGTTTATATTTTTGTTAGAGAAGCAGTATTCTCAAGTCCTCGCAGATCGGGATATTGGCGCGGTTGTTTATGCTGGTCTTGTTCCTCATGTTTTTATATTTGCTTCGCTTCGGAGCATGAAGTTTGTCCGCCGGGGTTCAAGGGCAGATCATATCGGCAACGGTGTGGTTGGCTGGGATGAAGGGGAGGACGTGTTCGGTGTAAGGGACAATGACGTCCAACACGTAGGGCTGGTCGGAGGCGAGCATGCGTTCCATCGCTGGTTTTAGGTCGCGGCGGAACATAACTCGCTCGCAAGGCACGTTGAAGCCTCTTGCCATGGCCACGTAGTCCGGGTAGATGTTTTTCATGTTCTCAGGATCGCCTAGGTAGGTGTGGCCGCGGTTACTCTGGTAGAAGCGGTCTTCCCACTGTACTACCATGCCGAGGTGTTGGTTGTTTAGCACTAAGGCTTTGGCGGCGATTTTTTCGATATGGGCTGTGGCTAATTCTTGTATGTTCATGAGGAAGGATCCGTCGCCATCGATGTCTACGACTTGGCGTTCTGGGCAGGCGACTTTGGCTCCCAGCGCCGCTGGATAGCCGTAGCCCATTGCCCCCAGTCCGGCGCTTGTTAGCAGTTGTCGAGGGTATTTGTATTGGTAATACTGGCCGGCCCACATTTGATGTTGCCCTACGCCGGTGGTTATAACGGCCTCGCCGCCGGTGAGTTTGTAGAGCATTTCGATTGCCATTTGAGGGAGTATGACTTGCTCTTCCAATCCGGCCATGTGGTCGCGCATGTGTTGCGAGCGCATGACTTCTTCGGTCACGTTGTAACGGAAGGGGGCATTTTTTTTCCATGTTTGGATCTGTTTGTGCCATTGGTAAAAGCGTTTTTGGATGGGGCGCTGCCGAACCATTTCTAACAGGCGTTGAAGGGCGTATTTGACGTCGCTTTCGATTGGCAGGTGCGTTTTTTTGTTTTTGTTATGTTCGGATGGGTCTATGTCCAAGTGGACGATGGTGCCGTGCTCGCAGAACTTGTTTACTTTGCCGGTCACGCGATCGTCGAAGCGGACGCCGAAGGCGAGCAGTAAGTCTGCGCCATCTGCAATTTTTTCAACCTTTATGCCGCCGTTGGGTTGGGACGTTTTTTTAAATTCGCCGCTGACCGCCCAGTTGGCGTAAGCGGCTCCGTGCATTCCCAACCATCGAAGGGATAAGGAGTCTGTTTCGGGGAAGGCGCCGCAGCCCATGATGGTAGTGGCTACGGGAATTTGAGTCGCTCGAGCAAACTCGCGTAGGGCGCCGCTTGCCTCGCCGGAAATCACACCGCCGCCTACGTAGAACACGGGGCGTTCGGACTTTTCGATGAGGCCGATAATTTCGTTCAGGGCGAGGTCGCTGGCTTGGGGGCGGCACTGGTAGCCGCGAATTTGCGGCTTGACGGGGAAGACGGGTTGGCAACGGGATTGTTGGATGTTTTTGGGAACGTCCACTACGACCGGCCCCGGACGTCCGGTGGATGCAAGGTAGAAAGCTTCCTTGATAATTTTGGGAATTTCGTTGATGTCGGTGACTAAATAGCTGTGCTTGACGACGGACAAGGTCATTCCAAAAAAGTCGGTTTCTTGAAAAGCGCCTTTGCCGATCATGGCTTGGGGCACTTGGCCGGTGATTGCCACGAGCGGCACGGAATCCATGTAGGCGTCGGCAATTCCCGTCACCAGATTGGTGGCCCCCGGACCGCTTGTCGCCATGCATACGCCCGGCTTGCCGCAGGCACGCGCGTAGCCTTCGGCGGCAAACGCGCCGCCTTGTTCGTGACGCGGCAGCACGACTCGAATCTGGTCGGAGCGCGTCAATGCCTGATGCAGTTCCATACTGGCGCCGCCGGGATAGGCGAAAATGGTGTCGACTCCCTCTCGTTCCAGCGCGGTTACGAGAATCTCGCTCCCCGACATAGACGGCCCCAACTCTCCCCGCCCGGCGCTTTCAGTGGCCGGCCTTGCTATTTCGGCTGTTTTGCTCATTTCTCTTTCTGTTTTGAAGCATTCAAAAAAGCCCGCAACCGTTTCTGATCGCGGGCGCCCTTCGGAAAGGAATCTTCCCCATCAACAGGCACCCGCCGGGACTCGGACGATTATTCCAAGCCCAGCGCTTACTCGAACTTTGAAGTTCAAACTCACTGCCCGCAACACTATGCCCAAGCGCGCCGACAGTCAAGAAACGATCTGTTCGCAATCCATTGGATTCCATTCGCTGCTCGCCCAAAGGCGCACGACCTTTTTGCTCCACAAAAAGATCGGATGTAGAATGGACGCCAAAACTTCGCCGGTCGCCAAACTGCCGCTTTGAAGATTCACGAATCCCGCCGTTCATTGTGTTGCGAATCCTTCACTTCGCTAATCACTTTCCCGTCCGAGAGCGTTGTGGCAAGACAATCTCCCTTTTTTACATCTCCGGCAGAAGCGACGAGCCTTCCCGAATCTGCGTTTCTCGTAATGGAATATCCCCGCTCCAAAACGTTCAACGGAGACAGCAGCCTCAAGGCCTCGCCAAGCTGGTCCAGAGCGCTTTGCATTCGTCCGTGGTTTCGGCGAACGCGCTCCGCGGCCAGCTCGGTCAACTGCCGAAGCCTTTCCCGTTCCCGATTCAGCACCGTCTCCGGACGATGAGTCGACAACTGCCGAGCCAATTGACCCGTAATCAAAAAGCCGCTTTCCAACCGCGCTCGTGCCGCTCGCACCATAGCGGCCTCAAAATCATCCAGCCTCTGCCGATGAAGATTCAGCAAGCGGCGAGGATGAAGAGCCGACAACCTCCGACACAAATGATTGGAAACTTCCGCCCGAAGGCGCAACTGCCTCCGCGCCAACCGGCGAAGCTCTCCGCCGGAGTCAACGATAAATTCCCAGCTCGAAAACACCCCCTCGGTAATCAACTCCGCCGCCGCGCTGGGCGTTGGCGCCCGTAAATCCGCAACAAAATCGCTAATCGTAAAATCCACCTCGTGACCCACCGCAGAAATCACCGGCAGACAAGACGCCGCAATCGCCCGTGCCACAATCTCTTCGTTAAACGCCCATAAATCCTCCAAACTCCCTCCCCCGCGAGTCAACAACACCGCCTCTAACCGCTTGCCAGGCGGCTTTGCCGCCGCATAGCGGTTCAACCGTTGGATACTGGCCGCAATCTCCGCCGCCGCTCCTTCCCCTTGCACGCGGCAAGGGCAAAGAACTACTTCCAACGCAGGATGCCTTCGCCGCGCCACCTGAAAAACGTCGCGCAAAGCCGCCGCTCCCGCCGAGGTAATCACCCCCAAACGAAACAAATATCGGGGAACCGGCCGTTTTCGCTCGGCGCCGAAAAGCCCCTCGCTCGCCAAAGCCTTTTTCAACCGTTCAAAAGCGAGATGCAAAGCGCCCGTCCCGCAAACTTCCACAGAACGAACCACCAACTGATACTGCCCCCGCGGCTCGTAAACCGTCAGCTCCCCCTCCAGAATCAACTGAACCCCGTTGTCAATGGCCGCGCGATGCGCCGCCCGCCCCCCGCGAAACAAAACGCAAGCCAACCGCGCCGCCCCATCCTTAAGTCCAAAATACAAATGCCCCGAACCCCTCGCCCGAAAATCGCACACCTCACCCGCAACTCGCACCCGCTCAAAATGGCTCTCCAGCGTCTTGCGGACGCGAGCCGTCAACTCGCTTACCGAATACGTCTTCTTTAAATCCCGCCCCTCGAACAACTCCCCAAAGTCCCACTGACTCAACGCCTGTCCCATCTTCAATCCATACAATCACAAACCAATCGCACCCCAAACTGCCCCATCCAAAAGACAAAAGCCATTCCAATCCGATTTTTCCTCGCGTATCCCGGTATTTTGCAAAAAATCAACTATGCCGCACCTTCAATTGAATCTGTAATTTCGTGTTCAAGTATTTTACAAATTCATCTTTGGCAGGCATGTCGGGGTTACTGCGCATGGCTTGATATACTTCATCGACAGTGGTGGAAACAAATCGAGCGCATTGTAACTTCAAAAAATTATCGCGGACAACTAAGTTGTAGAGCGCAAACCGAGAGGCAGGTCCCGGACAAAATCCATCTGTCTTAATCCCGTATCGTTTGACCAAATTTGCGTAAATATATTCTTGAATTACCCAATAACACTTTGCGCCCCAACTTTCATATACAATGCCTTTGTTCATTAATTGAGTGATTGCGCGCTTGATAGAATCATAAGTATTCATGCCAAACTTATAGGAATTGCTTCGCAAATCATGCCCTTGCAAAAAATCAGTGATCCCTTGGACTAATGCGCCCGTGCTGGTTGTAGAATCCGATTGAAACTCCACGGAGACAAAGTCTTCCACTTCAGGCCTCATCGGTTTGTGCTTTACCAGAACAAAATCAATGTTCCCAACATTCGGCAACCGGACTTCAGGAAAAGCCACAATGTTGTCCAAATCGCCGAAGTAATGCGCGGCAATATCCTCCAAAACCTTAGACACTCCTTTTATCGAACCCTGTTCCTCAAAGCGATGCGGGCAAACTATGGGAATTTCTCCGCTATGTTCCACAGAGCAGACGCCGAAAGGGAAGTCGATCAACCGGCTCTTTTTGTCGCAGCGGCGGTTTTGAAACGGACACCAATGCCTCTCGCGAATGTTTTGCGCAATCTCGGATTGATTATCGATTGGGGCATCCAAATACTTCCGCCGGTCGATTGCCTGAGCTAGTTGGCATGGGGTTTCCTTTGGATTAAGTTATTCCAAATAGTTCGAATTTCTTTCGGCGAAAACTTGCTATCCAACAGCCAGCCCAGCACTAAGCCGCATTGTCGACAAAATGTTTCGCTGTCCCTTGTGTCGATAGTTTTCAAAGGCATCCAAGAAACTTTGGAACTTTTGTTATCCAGAGCTAAAAACAAAATGCTGTCGTGTTTTATCGAATTCAAGTTGCGAATGTGTACTGAAATAGGGTGTTCGGAACAGACAACGGAAACATGGATCAGTTTGAACTCGGAACTCTTCAAGGCTATAGTAAGTTCCGCCCATGCGGCGGGGTCCCAATGGTGAAATGTAAATGCCATGCGTCCCGTATGCTGTTTTAGCACGCGGCCGCATTCGGCAAATATTCCCGACAGAGCCGTTACGAAATTGCTGCTGCCCGCACTTTTTTTGGTTGTAACAGCGCAGCGGGATTCATCATATGTCCATTCCGCCTCGTTGGGAAGTAGGCGAGTCAACCACACGCGGAAAAAGGCCGCTAGATCGCTATATTGCACGCTGTCGTAGTAGGGAGGATCGGTGACGATTAGATCCACTGAATGGTTATTCACAGGCAGTTTTTGGGAATCTCCGTGGATGAGCCAAAACTTCCGCTTGCCGGCGGCGAGGTGGGCTTGATTAAAAACTTCGGCGCCATAGTCTTCCTCTCCGAAGATCTGGACTAACTTGCTTTGGCCGTCTGATCCGATTTTTCTTTCCACAGGCAAGGATGCCCACTTGCGCCCTCGTTCCACGCGATCTCGGAAGAGCGATTGTAGATTTCCGGACGATTTTTCAAGGCGGACGGGATTGTTTTCCAAAGCCGTGTATTGAAATGAATACGCATGCAACGCGAAAACGTGCCGGATTGCGCCCGGCCGCTTTTTATACCATCCTTTGTACCCGCAAAGCATAGAGTTAAATTCCAAAGAGGTAGAAACAAGCACCCCAATATTTAATCTTTCTGCTTTGCCGTACTCATGCTCGCGCAACTGCTGAATGGACTGATGGAGATATAGCAACTGACGGGATGAAAAAACGTCGAGATAGGAATGAATATTCCGCTTCAACAGATCGCCGGACTTGGGACCTTCTTTCACTTTAAAATCGTCCAAACTACCAAAGTCTAATTTTGGTCTTTGCTTTTCAGCTTGTTGAATTCGCTCTTGATCGATTTTGCCGGGAGAGCGGAAAAACATCCCGTGATCGGGGCAGTCGGCAACGATTGCAATAGGCACGTAACGCGCATAGAAAGGCCGGTCAAGAAGCTCTGCGTATTCTTGCCCACAAACAGCGCATCTTTTCTCAGGCTTGGTAATCAGACGGGGCGTTTGCAAAGGAGGAATCGGCTTGGTTTGGCTGTTCAAAATCTCCCAACTCTGGGGACAAATTCGGATTATTCTGCCGGTTTCGCTGCGTAAATCATATTGATCAATTTGAACTGCCTCTCCGCAAGCGCAGATTTTCTTTACTCCATATAGAGTGTGCCGAATGTCCACGGTTTTTTGGCAAGTTGGACACTCGGTTTGAAAATAATGTCCCAATTTGTGGTGTATGCTGGAGAAAAAATGATTGAAGGCGCTTTGCAAACTAGCCAAGGACGAGGCAGTAAGAGCGGCTCGGGCTTGCGCAATCGGAATAGGATCAATATCCGCTCCAATCACGTTGGCTCCTAATCGAATCGCTTCATGCAGGATTGTGCCCCCGCCCATCATAGGGTCTAGAACAATTCTGCCTTCCAGTCCTCCGGGTGAGTAGTAATCGCGCTGTTTTTCGTCGTCCACAAACTGTTTGAGGATAGCGCGAAAAGTGGAGCCGCAGCGGCGCGCCCACCATTTATGAAGGTAGGTGTTGGGACGGTATAAGTGTTTGTTAAACACTTCTCGTTGGGAAAGTTTGTCAACAAATTTTTCCGGGAACGACGCGCTGGCGGAGAGTTTCCGTTCATGTTGGGGAGAGTGGATCAATTCGTTCATCACTAATTGACACGTTTCTGGGATTGTAGGTTTGTACGAAGGTATAAGGTTTTCAACCGGCGGAGAACAATTGGACGCGCTAGATTTTCTTGCAGTCATGTCCGATGTTCTCATTTGTCTTCCGCTTTCCGTTTATTTATTTTCTCTTTCCATTCGCAGGGAATCGGAAAGAGGTTATTGTGCGGTCCATCCGCCGTCAATGGTAAGGGTAGTTCCGGTCATGAAGCTGGAGGCTTCGGAGGCGAGAAAGACTATGGCGCCGTCTAGTTCGTTCATTTTTCCCCAGCGTCCCATTGGAATTTTTGAGATGAAGCCCCGATATTTTGCGAGGTCGTTTAGCAGGGGTTTGTTCATTTCCGTGGCGAAGGGTCCCGGGCACAGGGCGTTGACAGTGACGCCGTGGGGCGCTAGTTCTAGTGCTTGGGTTTTGGCGAGGAGCACCAGCCCGCCTTTGGAGGCCGTGTAGGGAGGCCGTCCGGCGAGTCCTACCAAGCCCATGATGCTGGAGAGGTGGATGATGCGTCCCCAGCCTTTTTGAATCATGCGGGGAAGGACTGCTTGGGAGCAGAGGAAGGGTCCGGTGAGGTTGACGTCGAGGATGCGCCGCCATTCTTTGAGAGGCAGTTCGGTTGTTGGCAGGCGCAGGTTGACCCCGGCGTTGGCGACGAGGATGTCGACGCCGCCCAGCTTGTCTTCGACGTTTTGGACGAAGGCGTGGAATTGGGACGGTTGGGTGACGTCCGCCGGCGCTCCCAGCGTTTGGACGCCGTGTTTGGCGGCGATTGCGGCTGCGGCTGCTTCGGCTTCGGCGCCGTGCCGGCTGTTGAGGGCGATGGAGGCTCCGGCGCTGGCGAGGGCTTTGGCCATGGCCAGTCCCAAGCCTTTGGAGCCGCCGGTGACGAGGGCGACTTTGCCGTTGAGTTTGAAGAGATCGGCGCTCATTGGTCTTTTTGAGCGTTGGGTTTCTGCGGATTAAGAGTTCAGGATTTTGAGGGCTTTTCGGGAGTTGGAGGTTCGCAGGATGAGCAGTCCTTGTTTGGCTTCCGGTGCGGTGGCAAAGTAGGCGTAGTCGATGTTGATTTTTGCTTGGGAGAGCTTTTCGGAAATTTTCGCTAATGTTCCCGGGTGGTTGCGTCCTTCGATCATGAGGACTTCTGTTTCCACGACCAGCGCGTTGTGCGATTCGAAGACGCGTTTGGCTTGTTGCCAGTCGCTGGTGACGACTCGCACTACGCAGTGGTCTACCGTGTCGCCGACGGAGAGGGCGTAGAGGTTGATTTTGGCGTCGGCTAAGGCGCGGCACATTCGGGCCAAGGTGCCGGGTTGGTTTCCCAGCAGAAGCGCTAGTTGCCGAGTCAGTTGCATCTCGAAGGGGTTTCCCGGGTTGTTTTCGGCGGTGGGACGGTTGGTTTTACCGGTCGGTTTTTTCCGGCAAGTTTTCTTGAAAGGAGTCTTCGGCCGGCGTTGTCTGTTTGTCTTTGGAAAGCGCGCGCGCCGATGTGGAGGCGGGTTTGGCGGCGGACGGTTCCGGGATGACGCGCCAGAATTTCGTCATGGAGCTTTCCCAGTTTCTGAGAATATCGTTTGCCCGGGGCGATTCTGTGGCTTCGAGGTGGGCAAAGATGAGGCTTTGGAGTGTTGTGATTTCTTTGTTGTCGTCCAGTCGTTCGATGCGGATCATGGCCGGGTTGCAGCGGCCGGGGAATTCATTGTGAGCGTCATAAACGTAAGCGCCGCCGCCGCTCATTCCGGCGCCGAAGTTGCGTCCGGTGCGTCCCAAGATTACGGCAACGCCGCCGGTCATGTATTCGCATCCGTGGTCGCCGACGCCTTCGACGACGGCGGTGCCGCCGGAGTTTCGCACGCAGAAGCGTTCGCCCGCTTTGCCGGCGGCAAACAGCCGTCCTCCGGTGGCGCCGTACATCACGGTGTTGCCGATGATGATGTTCTCACCCCAGGAAAATCCGCAATTTTCCGGCGGGCGAAGGATCAGTTCGCCTCCGTTCATTCCCTTGGCTACGTAGTCGTTGGCTTCACCGAAGAGTTTTATGCGAATGCCGGCAGTTAGGAAGGCGGCCAATCCTTGTCCGGCGCAACCGTGCAAGGTTAGGTCGATGGCGCCTTCGTCCAATCCTTGGTCGCCGTAGGTGTAGGCAATGAGCCCGGAAACTTTGGTGCCGATGTTGCGGCGGCCGTTGGAGACTCGGTAGCGGAGTTTTACGGAGCCTTTGCCGTTGAGTGCTCTTTTGGCGTCGTTGATGATTTGGTCGTCCAGCGAGCTGTCTCCAAAGCGTTCGTTGCGCTCGCGGGTATGCGTTCGTGGGGAAACGCCGGTCGGGTCCACCTGAAACAGCAGTTTGTCCAGTTTTAGGGCGCCAATTCTTTCGCGTAACTCTTCGGGAAACTGATCCGGGCTTTTGGATGTGAGCAGGTCGGTGCGTCCCACCAAGTCGTCAAAGCGGCGGACGCCCAAGGACGCCATCCACTCGCGGACTTCTTGCGCCACGCCGTCAAAGAAAGCCACCACGTTTTCCGCTTTGCCGCGGAACTTGAGGCGCAGTTCTTCTTTCTGCGTTGCCACGCCGACGGGGCAAGTATTCAAGTGGCAGACTCGGAACATGGCGCAACCGGCGGCGATCAAGGCGGCGGTGCCGAAGTTGAACTCCTCGGCGCCCAGAATGGCCGCCATCACTATGTCTCTTCCGGTTTTGATTCCGCCGTCGGTGCGCAACACAACCCGCGAGCGAAGGTCGTTGAGCATCAAAGTTTGTTGCGCTTCGGCGATGCCGAACTCAAAAGGCACGCCCGTATGCTTGATCGAACTTTGCGGCGAGGCGCCGGTGCCGCCGTCATGCCCGCTAATGAGGATCACGTCCGCGTAGGCTTTCGCTACGCCGGCGGCTACGGTGCCGACGCCGGCGCAGGCAACTAACTTGACGCAAACTTTAGCGCGGGGGTTGACTTGCTTCAAATCGTAAATCAACTGCGCCAAGTCTTCGATGCTGTAAATGTCGTGGTGCGGCGGGGGCGAAATGAGCTGCACTCCCGGCGTCGAGTGGCGGAGTTTGGCAATCATCACCGAGACCTTGTGGCCGGGCAATTGGCCGCCTTCGCCCGGCTTGGCGCCTTGCGCGATTTTGATCTCGATTTCTTGGGCGCTGGCCAAGTATTCCGGAGTGACGCCGAAACGGCCGGAGGCCACTTGCTTGATCGCCGAGCAGGGATTGTCCCCATTTTCCCGAAGGTTGTAGCGTTCGGGGTCTTCGCCGCCTTCACCGGAGTTAGACTTGCCGCCGATGCGGTTCATGGCGATGGCCAAGCACGCGTGCGCTTCAGGCGAAAGGGCGCCTAAGCTCATGCCGGCGGTGGTAAAACGAACGCGAATGTTTTCCAACGGCTCCACTTCTTCCAGCGGAACGGAAGTCGTCCGCCGAAAGTCAAAAAGATCGCGAATGGACACCGGATCCCGGCTCTCCGTTGTTTTCATGTAGTTCAAAAAGGCCTCTCTTTGGCCGGAGCGGAGGAATTTGTGGAGGGTTTGAACCACTTTTTTGTTGAAGGCGTGAAACTCGCCGCGGCCGCCGGAAAGCACTTTGTAGTTGCCGCCGGCTTCCAGCGCGGACTCTCCGGGATTGCCGAAGGCCTGCCGATGCCGACGAAGCGCGTCTTCGGCGATGTGCCGCAGACCGATTCCGCCTATTTGCGAGTGCGTTCCAAAGAAACACCGGTCGATCACTTCCTGCGAAAGGCCGATGGCCTCGAAAATCTGCGCGCCGCGATAGCTGCTCATTGTGGAAATGCCCATTTTGGCCATAATCTTCAGAATGCCGCTTTCAATTGCGTTGTGGTAGTTGGCGACGGCTTGCTCCGTCTCCAGGCCGTTCAACTCGCCATCTTCCGCCCACCGCCTTACGGTGTCGATGGCCGCGTAAGGATGCACCGCCGAAGCGCCAAAGCCGATCAGACAGGCGAATTGATGCACGTCGCGGGCCTCGCCCGTCTCGCAGACAAGAGACACCCGCAACCGCTTGCCCTCCCGAATCAAATGATGATGAACGGCGCCCACCGCCAAAAGCATAGGAATCGGCGCCAGATCCGCCCCGGCCTCTCGGTCGCTCAGAATCAAAATTGCCTTCCCTCGGCGCACGGCTTCGGACGCTTGACCGCAAATCCGCTTTAACGAAGCCTCCAGTCCGTCTGCGCCCTCTTCCAAGCCAAAGCAACAAGAAATGTTTTCAGAAGAGAAAACGTCGCCGTCTAAATCTTTAAGCGCATCCAATTCGTCCTCCAACAGAAACGGGCTGCGGATGCGAATCAACCGGGCATGCTCCGGCGTTTCCTCCAGCCACGAGCGCCGATGCCCGGCGCAAACGGCCAAAGACATCACAATCCGCTCCCGGATGCTGTCGATTGCCGGATTGGTCACTTGGGCAAACAACTGCTTGAAGTAAGTGTAGAGCAGCTTGGGACGCTTGGACAAAACCGCCAACGGAGTGTCATCCCCCATCGAGCCGACGGCTTCGGCGCCGTTCATCACCATTGGCTTGAAGATTACTTCGAGTTCTTCGGCGTCCCAGCCGAACATAATCTGGCGCAGCCTTAAATCTAGCCCGTTCGCCTCCCGCGAGCTCGTTCGCCGAAGCGTTGGGACGCGTTCGCTCAACACATACATGTTGTCCGCGCACCAACGGCCGTAAGGCTTTTGGCCGGCCACCGTTCGCTTCACCTCGTCGTCGTCGAGCAGCCGCCCCGCCTCCGTATCGACGGCGAGAATCTTTCCCGGCCCCAAACGCCCCTTGCAAACCGCCTTGGACTCGTCCAAACGCACCAAGCCCGCCTCGCTTCCCATCACCACCAAGCCGTCCTTGTAAACCGTGTAGCGAGCCGGACGCAACCCGTTCCGATCCAACGCCGCCCCCACGTATCGTCCGTCGTTGAACACCACCGCCGCCGGACCGTCCCAAGGCTCGTTGAGACAAGAATGATACAGATAAAAATCCCGCAAAGCCGGCTCCATGTTCTCCATCTTTTCCCAAGCCTCCGGCATGAGCATCATGGCGCTGTGCAACACGCCTCGCCCGCTCAAACGCAAAATCTCCAGCGCGTTGTCCAACGCCGCCGAATCCGAACTCTCCGGCTGAATAATCTGCCGCAGCAGCTCGATGTTTTCCCCCCAGACCGCCGAGGCAATCTCCTGTTCCCGCGCCCGCGTCCAGTTCTTGTTTCCCAAGAGAGTGTTGATCTCGCCATTATGCGCCATCATCCGATACGGATGCGCCAGCCTCCAAGTGGGAAAAGTGTTCGTAGAATAGCGTTGATGAAAAACCACCGAAGCCGTCTTGAACAGCGGACTGGCTAGATCGGAAAAAAACTTCGCCAACTGCGGCGCGTTAAACAGCCCCTTATACACAATCGTCCTCGAAGAACAGGAAGCGACGTAAAAATCACTTACGCCGGACTCCCGCGCCCGAATGCCCGCAAACTTCCTCGCCAAAAACAACCGCCGTTCAAACTCCTCGCCATCCCAACCCTTCGACCGCGCCACCAACAACTGCCTCATCTTCGGCACCGTCGCCAACGCCTTTTCCCCTAGACAGCGCGGATTCGTTGGCACGTTCCGCCAGCCCAAACAATGCGCTCCAAACCTCCGACAAGCCTCCTCCATAATTTCCTGCCCCCGCGCCGCTTGTTCCCCCTTGTCCCTCGGCAGAAAAACAAAAGCCAACCCCAAGTCCGCGTCTTGCGCCAACTTCGCCCCCAGCCGATCCACCTCCAACCGAAAAAAATCATGCGGAATCTGAAGCAACACGCCGGCCCCGTCCCCAGTCTTGGCGTCCGCATCCAAAGCCCCGCGATGCGCCAAACTGCACAAAGCCTGCAATCCATACTCCAAAATGCGATACTCCTTCTTCCCGCTCCGGTTAGCCACAAAACCCACCCCGCAGGCATCGTGCTCAAAACCGGGTCGATACAGCGAATCTTCAATCTTCGGATACATAACGCCCCTCTCCTTTCAAAAACGCTAAAAATGCCCCATCCATCCCTCAAGCGCAAAGATTTTCTACAGCCCCGCCAAAACACCCAACCTCTTGCGCCTCTCCTCCAACAACAAATCATTGCCGGAAATTTTCTCTTAGGTTCCTCATTGTTTTCCCGCGCCCGCTCGGCTCGATTTTTCTCAAAGCTCTCCCCATCCCGCCCACCGGTAGTTCACAAACTGCCAAAGCAAAAGGCCGTGCAGACTTGCCCCCATAACCAACCAAACCCCGTCGGCCAAACCCGCCCGCAAGTCTTTTCCCCGCCTCCACATCACGGGCAAGCAAACCAGCAGCAAAAGAAACCCCAACCGATCCAAAAAAGATCCCCGAAAAACCATGCAACTCCGTCGTCTCAAAGAAGCCGGCGACAAAACTTGGGAACGTCCCCAAAATGCTGATTTCCCGTCCAATGCCACATCAAACCCAGATAACAACCCCAACCCGCCGCCGGAGACAACAGCAATAACGACCGAAACGGCAACTCCCCCGGCCTTGCCGATGATCGACCCAATGCCCGCTTGCGCTCCCGCCGCAGCCAATCCCACGCCGGCAACCGCACTACCCAGTGCCAAACAATCGGAACTACACAAAAGACTCCCACTCCTCTGGCCAACGGCAAAAGAAAAGCGGTCAATACAGCCGCTCCATACCGCCGGCCTTCCATCCTCCTCCACAAAACCATCGCCAGCAGAAAAAAGAGATTCCGAGTATATGAACTGATAAAAAACACCTCCGGGAAACAACCCCAGAAGCCACAAACCCCACCGCGCAATTCCCGTTCCCATAACGCTTCCACAAAATCCGATAAAACAAACACCAGCCCGCCGCCGAAAAAAAGATTGGCCAAAACCATCTCGGCAACTACATAGCTTCCCCCCTCCATAACCGTCCCCGCAACGAATCATCAAAGGCCAAAGAGGAAAAAAAGCGCAGGACTTCACTCCCCAATCATAGCCAAACCCACCTAAATAAAGATAGTGTTCCGCATCCCAAGTGGTATAATGCTTCTCCACATTCCCTCGCCATATTCGCTACCCGAAAACCACTCCCTCTGAATTTTACCCGCCTCCCATAATTAAAACTAGAGCCAAACACCGCCGCCAACGAAACCAACGAAAAATATAGAACCTTATACCCTACTAACCTCAAAAACAAAACCCACCAACGCTTGCCCTCTCCCTTCATCCACCTCCCTCTCCCCTCAACGTCCCCGCCAAGTAGCACACGCTGCATCCAAAGAATGTCCCCGTTGCTCGCCATCACCGCGTCATCACACGGCGACCGAATCATGTGCCGATCCCGCCACCGCCTCATCTCCACTTTCTCATCCACAAAAGTGATTACCTCCGTAGGCGAAGGCCGAACGATCTCCGACAAACGCAAATAAGTCCTCGCCGCCAGACTCCTTATCGGAGAACCCACAAAACAATTCAACCACACCGTCCGCACCCGCAGAAATGTTTTGCCCATCACCGTCGGATTCTTCTTTTGCGCTGGACAACGCCACACATCCGATCCACCTAAAAAATATGGCGACACCAAACTTTCCCGCAAATACAACGTGTTCGTCAAATCAGAGCTGCTCAAATTGCCCAGCTAACCCTCCACCCACTGTATGCCCGACAGCAATCCGCTCGACCGACGGCCACTCGCGTTCGTCCATATTCGGCAACATTGCCCCCTCCCCCCATGATCTATATCATACAACCCAAACTGCCTCAACTGCGGCATGCAAGATATCCGACGAGACTGCCCTCGATCCTTAGACAGCACTGGCAACAACAAACTCAACAATATTCCAATAATCGCAATCATTATCAACAACTCAACCAACGTGAACGCAATTCTATATCGCTCTTCTCTCCCGAAAAACTCCATCTTCCCTCCAACATCCGTAAGCACACGTCTTCCGTCCCCTAATTCACAAGAGAGGCTTCCATACAAACCAACTAGAAGCAAGAAAGTTCTCAACCGCAACCGCAAAGATGACCACAAGGTTGGTAATATAGAGATAGAAGTCAAAAACCGTATGCAAAAAATGCAAACCGCCAATGGCAAGGATCATTCTTACACCGCAAACCATGTTGAACCGCAAAAAAACCGACCACCGCGAACGCCCTCCCCGTTTCCACAACTCCCTAATATAACGCACGCAATGGTTCAAACAACCGACAGAAACTTCCTCAAAAGCATGCATGCAAACAGCGCAACAAACGCTTTCGTACCGCCGCAACACAACCTATGAACAAATCCTCTCAAAATCAAGCGTTCACACGGCGGCCCGTGCCGGCCAAAAGCGTATACACTAGAACCGAGGCCGTCATCAACTTCCTCCACACAAACCTAAACACTGGATCCGGCTTCCCCAACAACCCAGATTCTCCAAACACGCTCGCTACCTATCTTCGCCAACCCCACAACTATAAACAACACCCCGGCCGCCGGCACCAGCCAACAATGAACGATGCCAGCGAACTTACCCCATCGCCTCTGTATTTTCTTGCTTTACCGGATTGGTTTCATTGTTGTTTTCCCTTCTGATCTCATCGTCGCCAATCTTACCTGATTCGCTGGCGTTTCCATTTTGTTAGCGGATGGCCATACAGGATCACAGAAATCACTATGCCGAAAAACATTAACAAAACCCCAAAAACAATCCGATTCCGAACCATCTTCCGCCCGACGCTGCCGCTCATCCTCCACAACGGAAAAGTAGTTTGTAACGTTGTCGGCAATGAACTTATATCTCAGCCGATTGGAATCACCAAGTAGTAGTTGATTGAGCTCTCCGCAGGCCTGATAAGCACTCCCGTCAGACCATCTCGTCTGGGTAGACAGATTGCCAATGTTCGTCGACACCATTCTCGTTTCTGCACCATTTGTTGGCGACTACACAGAATCTGTCTCTGAGTGCCTTGCAATCGGAATCATAATCGTAGGCACAGAGGGCGAGGGGTGGTGAGGAGGAGGAAAAGGTGATTTGAGAGATCCGGCGGATTCTTCTTAGGCTTCGGAATCCGGTTCAATGCCAAGCCCACAGCCGCCAGCTTCGGCCTTCGATTTCCCAAAGACCCATTGACGAACGGCAGTCATAACCGCTGTGACACCTCTAAAATTAAACTCGGAAGAAAGCGACGAGTTCCTGTTGTTTTGATAGCAAAAAACGAAGGGGATTTGCTCTGGAGAAAAATGAACTTTTCTGCGTTTTCTTGGTTTTTTGTCTTCAGTTTCGTTGTTGTTTGGTTGTTTTGGTTGGCAATCCACTTCGGCAAGGCTTTGGGGAAGGCTTGGTTTTGACGGATTCTCTGGAGGATGCCGTGTATTGTTGACTTTGCTGAGAATCGCAAAAGTTTCCGATTTCTTTGTAGGTATGGGGCTTGGTAAAGGAGTTGGGCGGTTTCAGCTTGGTTTTTGGGTAGCCGGACAGGGACTTCAGGATTGATGGAAGATGGTATGGGCGGGTTGGCTGTGAGGGTGTGGGATTGTTAGCGAGGTAGTGTTTTGTGACGGGTTGGTAGAAGGAAACACATGGGTGGTGTTTTTGTTGGGTTGGAGCAGGCGGGTGAGGTTTTATTGGTTTTGTGTCCGGGTAGGTTTTTGGTGAGGAAACAGTTTGGGGGTTGGGGTTGAGTTCTTCTTTGTTAGGGGAGGGAAGAAGTCGTCGTTGTGTTTTTTGAGGAGGGGTCCTTTGTCATGTTATGGGTTTAGGTCAAAACAGGCGTTAGGTGAATGAAATGAGGAAAGCGAAAAGCGGCGCTCTGAGCAAGAAGAAAATGGGGGTTTTTCTTCCGTTTTGGCGCTGTGTGGATGGGGAGATTAGAGTCGGAAGAGGCCGCCGATTCCGGTTTGAGAAAGTTCGCGGAGCACAGTGTCGGCGTCTTGGTCCCGATTAGGCTTCGTTTTCACAAGATGTTGTGTTGGAAAGGTGAAACTCGATTTGGATTCTTATTCTAATAAGTTATTCGGAGGCAGTTTAAAGTGAATCTATGGTTGTTGGCTGCTCTATTTTTAAATTTCTTCTCTCGATAAGGGAGTGTTGCGAGTGAAGTGCGCTGTCATTACAAGGAAAACGAATTTTTTGGGAGTAGAGGAAGTTCGATTTTTCTGTCTTTGTCAGGGGCGGAATATGTGGTTTGCGGGTGTTTTAGTTTCGAAGCTGTTGGTTTCTCCGGCAGGTGACTGGCTTTCTAGTTTATGGAGGAAGGGCAGTGATTTCTGGGCGGCGGCGTTTGGGATTTTTGGGGCTAGAAGACTTTAGGGCGGCCTTCTTCCATGAATTGGATTTGGAGGCTTATGCCGTTTTCAGCGGCGATTTTGCGGAGCCAGCGCGATGATTCTTCCATGTCTTCAAACGAAAGTTTGAAGGAGCCGAAGTGCATCGGGATCATCCACTTTGCGTTTAGGTCTAAGAATCTTTGGTGCGCTTCGTCCGGTCCCATATGTGTTTTTCGGAAGGAGTCGGGATAATAGGTGCCGATGGGCAAGAGAGCGATTTCGGGGCGGCATCGTTGGCTGATGTCTCGGAATCCACCGAAGTATGCAGTGTCACCGGCGTGATAGATTCGGCGGCCTTGATGGGAGAGGACAAAGCCGCCGAAGCCCCGGTGTTTATCGTGCAATAGGTGAACGCCCCAGTGTTTTGCCGGGGTAAAAGTCACCGTCCAGTCTCCGTGGGAAAAGCTTTCCCACCATTCCAGTTCGATGATGCGAGAGAAGCCGAGTCCTCGCGCCAGATTGCCGACTCCCACGGAACCACGAGGATTCGAGGAGAGGGGAGTTTCTCCGCAAGGTGGGGCGGTGGAAGTAGTCGAAGTGGGCGTGTGTGAGCAACACTAAGTCAATGAGGGGCAAGTCTCGGAGCCGCATGCCGGCTTTTTTTACCCGTTTTGGCCAAAACAACCAGTTGGCGAAATTGGGATCGATCAAGGCGTTGAGATTGGTGAACTGCACTAGAAAGGAGGTGTGTCCGATCCAAGTCAAGGCGAGCTGGCCTTCTCGCAAGTTTGGATAGTCGGGTTTTTGGTAACTTCCTTGGCGCCGCGTTATCAAGGATTTCTAAACCATTTCATAAAAGAATGTGGGAGGATTGAACGCCCCGCGTGGGGGGGGGGGGGTGAGTTCTTTGAAAGAACGGGGAATTCAACGTTTCCGACGTCTGCCGGACTGTAGCGCTACTTCGTTATCGATCATCGGAGGGGAAAAGGATGGCGAATTGGCAAATGAGAATCAACGCCGGAAAACTTGTTTGAGCGAGGCAAAACTTGGTCTGGCGGGCGACGGCGGTTGCGATGCGGCGGCCGTGTTTTGCGGCATTTCATTGAGTTGCTCCCGTTCAAGCGAAGGAACTCTCGACTTCGGACGTTGCTTTGTCCGCTTCCCGCTTGTTTGCAAGGTTGGGATAAATTAAAGTTGCCTTACTTTGGTCGGCTAAGATTGTTGACGGTGCAGAGACGGCAATGCAAAGAGGAAAGAAGAACTGGATGAATACTATCGCCCATACGCCGCAGCCTCCTTATTATGCGGTAATTTTCACCTCTGAAATGAAGGACGACGGCGGGGAGGGATATTCCGAAATGGCGGAGCGCATGATCGATCTTGCCTCGAAGCAGTCCGGTTTTCTGGGTTTTGAATCTGCGAGGAGGGGTTTGGGGATTGCTGTTTCTTATTGGCGGGATTTGGAATCCATCCGTCGGTGGAAAGTCCAGCGGGAACATGTTCTCGCCCAGCAAAAAGGCCGGCGGGATTGGTACGCGAGATACAAGGTCAGAATTGCCAAAGTGGAGAGGGATTTTGACTACGACGGCGCCGACGAGTGAGCCGTCTGGGAGGGAGTGTGCGGTTGAAAAAAAGCCCGGAAGCGCGCGATTCCGGGCGGTTTGCTTTATGACAAAGGAGAAAATGTACTCCGTTCAGGACTTTTGCTTGGGCGCTTTCTTTTTGCCGGCCTTTGCTTTCTCGATTTTGCTGGCAACGATCATTCGGTTTTTTTGTTTGCCTTCGATGACGCCGGTGACTTTGACGGGCACCTTGTCGCCAGGGGGGCAAATGTTGTCGTGGAACGCTTTGGCGGTTTCGTTATTTTTCAGGAGAATGACGCGCTTGATTTGTTCTCCCTGCTTATTTTTGCGCTCGACGGTCAACGACGCCTGGCAGGATTTTGTCTTCTTCAACGTGCATTTGGCACAAGCCAGCACGCCTCGAATAGTGCGCTCCTTTTTCTTCTCCGCTTTCTTTTCCTCTGCGGCAACAGAGGGGATTGCCAAACTCAGGGCAACGACGACTAGAATGGAATGAAATATTTTCATCTTACTTTATACTTTGCTTGTTTGCGGCGCCTTCGATAAAAACAACACCGTTAATTGCATTAGAGTCTTCAAACAGCGCCGAGGTTACAAGAATTTTCGTCAAAAAATTCGCCGGCGACCGGGAGCGGCGTTGAGAATGCTTTTGACAAGAATTGTCGTTGCAGTTACAAAATCGACTTTTTGAAACGGAGTGCCAAAGCATCAACCCGAACGTGAAATTATCCAGATCCGTCCTATGTCGGCCTCCATTGCCTCGAACTTTATGCATTTTGGGAATTGTATTTGTCAGACGACGCGGTTTACGCGGTTTGTTTTGGTTGTCGCCGGCGCTTGCTCAGTGTTGAACGCCGAGGACGCCGCCCAAGCCGAGAAAAAAAACGAATGGAAAACTACCGCCGCCCTTGGCTTCACTTTGACTCAAGGGAACAGCGACACCGTTTTGGTCGACGCCAAGCTGCTCGGCCTGAAAAAGTGGGAACTAAACGAACTTTCGGCCAAACTGCACGGAATCTACGGCCAGGCGAAAGGCGAGAAAAACAACGAAGTTCTCCACGGCACGGCTCAGTACAATCGGCTTTTGGGGGACGCGGACTTTTATTTTTACGGCAAAGGGGATTTGATGCACGACGCCGTCGCGGACGTGGAATACCGATTCATAGCCAGCTTCGGCGCCGGTTATTACTTAGTCAACCGCGACAAAATGAAGCTAAGCGCCGAAGTGGGGCCGGGATACATCGTCGAAAAGCTCGGTGCCGGGAACAACGACTACTTCAAGCTTCGCGTTGGAGAGCGATTCGACTACAAAATTAGCGAGCAGGCGCGTCTATGGCAGTCGGTCGAGTGGCTGCCGGAAGCCGCCGATTTTGCGAACTATCTGCTCGTCTCCGAAATCGGAGTGGAGTCCGATTTGACAAAGAAGATGAGCCTTCGCGTTTCCCTCCGAGACAACTACGACAACCGCCCCGCGCCGGGAAGGAAGTCCAATGATCTTCGGCTTGTCACTGGACTCGGCTACAAATTCTGAGGTTTTCTGAGGTTTGCCCGCCTCTGGACGGCTTCTTCCTAACGCTGGAAATTTTTCGCCGAACGCGGGGAATTCCGCGCAAAGTTCTCTTGTCTTCCACAAGAATGCGGTTATGATTTTTTTCTTGGCTTTGCTTCCCGCTGATTGCGAGATCCATGAAAATAGTCGGCATTATCCCCGCTCGGTATGCCTCTTCGCGGTTCCCCGGAAAGCCGTTGGCGTCCGTTGCGGGAAAAGCTCTCATCAGCAGAGTCGTCGAACAATGCCAAAAGAGCGCTGTTTTGGCGGAAGTCGTGGTGGCCACAGACGATTCGCGGATAGGCGAGGCAGTGCGGAAGAATTGCCAGGTGGAAATGACTGACCCCAATCATCCCAGCGGAACGGACCGCGTTGCCGAAGTTGCGGCGCGGATTTCGTGCGACGGCGTAGTCAATATCCAAGGCGATGAGCCGCTAATCGATCCTTCGGTGATCGACGTCGTAGCTACTGGGCTTTCAGAGGCCGGGATGACGACGGCGGCATCCGCAATTTCTGCGCCCGGCGACTGCGAAAATCCTAATGTAACCAAAGTGGTCGTCAGCCGGAGTGGACGCGCCCTGCTCTTTTCCCGCCGCTTCATTCCTTACCTGCGCCATGCCGCCGCCGCGCCGCTGGATCGACAATGCCGGCAGTTCCCCTTCCTCAAACACATCGGCATTTACGGGTATCGAAGCGAAGTTTTGCGGCAGCTCGTCCGGCTTCCCGTTTCTCCGCTGGAAAAGGCCGAAGGATTGGAGCAGTTGCGCGCCTTAGAAAACGACTTGGCAATTCGAGTGTTCCAAGTTGACAGCGAGAACGTCGGCGTGGACCGTCCCGAAGACGTAGCCAAAGTGGAAACCATTCTCGCCGCGCAAACCGCCCCGCCGTACGGCAATTGATTGCTTTTGTCTGTGTCTGAAGACGCCAAGTTCATTTTCGTCACCGGCGGCGTCGTCAGCTCCCTCGGCAAGGGGCTAACCGCCGCCGCTCTGGGAACGTTGCTGGAGAACCGCGGCATTCGCATCGCTCTGCAAAAATTCGACCCCTACCTGAATGTCGATCCCGGCACCATGAACCCCTTCCAACACGGCGAAGTATACGTGCTGGAAGACGGCGCCGAAACGGACTTGGACCTCGGACACTACGAACGCTTCACCAAAACCAAATTGACCCGGCTTCACAACTTGACCAGTGGCCAAGTCTATCAAGCCGTGCTGGACAAAGAACGACGGGGCGACTACCTCGGCAAAACAGTTCAAGTCATTCCCCACGTCACCGACGAGATCAAAAACCGCATCCGAACTCTGGCCGAAAAAACGCGGGCCGAAGTCGTTATCACCGAAATCGGCGGAACCACGGGCGACATCGAAGGACTGCCGTTCCTAGAGGCCATTCGCGAATTCGCCCTTGAAGCGGGAAGCGGCAACGCTGCCTTCGTTCACGTCACCTACATCCCCTACATCCAAGCCGCCGGCGAACTAAAGACCAAGCCCACCCAGCAATCCGTAGCCAAACTCCGCGAAATCGGCATTGCGCCCAACATCCTCGTCTGCCGCTGTGAAAAGCCAATCAGCCGGGAACTTCGGCAAAAAATATCGCTCTTCTGCAACGTCCCCTTCGAAGCCGTCATCGAAGAAAAAGACGTCGATCACTCCATTTACGAAGTTCCCCTAATGCTCCAACGAGAGCGCATGGACGACTTGGTCTGTCGGCACTTTTGCCTGCGGAATCCGGCGGCGGACCTGCGGCACTGGCAGGAAATGATCCGCAAGTTGGTCTCCCCGCAACACCGAGTGAGGCTCGGCGTGGTCGGCAAATACGTCCAGTTGAACGACGCCTACAAATCCGTTTACGAATCCGTCATTCACGGAGGCGTCGCCAATGACTGCGGAGTCGAAATCGACAAAATCGACGCCGAAGACATCGAAAAAGACGGCCCCGAAAAACACTTGCGCAAACTCTCCGGCATCCTAGTCCCCGGAGGCTTCGGCGAACGCGGCATCGAAGGCAAAGTCGCCGCCGTGCGCTACGCCCGCGAAAATCGAGTGCCCTTTCTCGGCCTATGCCTGGGCATGCAAGCCGCCGTCATCGAATTTGCCAGAAACGTCTTGAAACTCCCCCAAGCCCATTCCATCGAATTCGATCCGCAATCCCAACATCCTGTGATTGCCATGATAGACGAGCAGCGCGCCGCCGCCCTCAAAGGCGGCACTATGCGGCTGGGATCCCAAGCCTGCCAATTGTCCCTCGGCACCCAGACGGCCAAACTTTACGGTACCCTCACCATCTCCGAACGCCACCGCCACCGCTTTGAATTCAACTCCGCCTATCGAGAACAATTCGAGTCCGCCGGCCTCCTCATCGCTGGCACAACCTCCGACGGCAAACTGGCGGAAATCATCGAACTAAAAAACCATCCTTTCTTCATCGCCTGCCAATTCCACCCCGAATTCCAAAGCAAACCGGACGAGAGCCACCCCTTGTTCCAAGGCTTTATTCGCGCTTGCCGGACAAAACAAAATCCATGACCGCGCCCGCTCTCCAAGAAAACCTCAACTCCGAAAACCCCGCCGGCGGAAAAGCCCTCACCGCGCTTTCCGAAGCGATGGACTGCCTTGGCAACTTAAAACTCTCCGGAACCAAACTCGGACTCGAAGCTCCCCGCCGCTTGGCCGCCCGCTTGGGCAACCCGCAAGAAGGCCTCAACTTCATCCACGTTGCCGGCACCAACGGAAAAGGTTCCGTCTGCGCCATGCTCGAAAGCATCTACCGCGCCGCCGGCTATCGCACAGGATTGTTCACATCGCCCCACCTCCTCGACTTCCGCGAAAGAATCCAAGTCAACCGCCGCCCCATCCCCGCCGATTCCCTGCTCCGCCTCGTCCGCCAAATGCAAAAAACCATCGCAAACCTCAACGACGCCCGCCCGCCCACCTTCTTCGAAGCCGCAACCATCCTCGCTCTCCTGCACTTCCGCCAAACACAATGCGACCTCGTCTTCTGGGAAACCGGCATGGGAGGAAGACTGGACGCCACCAACATCGTAAACCCGCAACTGAGCATCCTCACCAACGTTGCGCTCGACCACCAACGCTGGCTCGGAAACACCATCCCCGAAATCGCCCGCGAAAAAGCCAGCATCATCAAACCCAACATCCCCTCCCTCTCCGCCTCAACCCACCCAGCCGCCGAGCAAGTCATCCGAGATCAAGCCGCCAAAATGCAAAGCCAACACCAACACCTCACCCAAAAAACCATTCAACAACTCACCAAAGGCATCAAAATCGCCCTTCCCGGTCAACACCAACGCGCAAACGCCGCCCTCGCCCTCAGCGCAACCCAAATGCTCCAAACCCAATTCCCCGTCCCCTCCCCAACCCGAAAACAAGGACTCGAAACCGTTCATTGGCCGGGAAGAATCCAAACCATCCAACGAGGCCGCCAAACCGTTATCCTCGACGGCGCCCACAACGAAACCAGCATCGCCGCCTTATGCGCTTGGCTCCACAAACAATGGCCAAACACGCCCAAAGCCATCCTGCTGGGAATGCTTCAAGACAAGAGAACCAAACATTGCCTAAAACCCCTCGCCGCAATCAGCAACCAATTCTACCTCGCCCCCGTCAAAAGCGCCCGCTCCTTGCCTCCCTCCGCATTGGCCGCATATCTCGCCCAAATCTCCGGCAACCACGCAAAGATCGCAACCTTCCAAACTTTCAAAGACGCCCTCGCCGCCGAAGACAAAGCGCCGCTCCTGATCATCTGCGGCTCCCTCTACCTCATCGCCGAAGCCTTCGCCATCCTCAACCACACTCCCCTGAACTCCGCCCACAGCGCCCTCAACGACTGGACAAAAACAACCACACCCCTCTTCTAAACCCCACCGTTCAGCCCGCCGCCAACCACAATCCGCAAACCACTACTTCTAACATGCCCGTTTCCTTTGTCCTTTGCTTCCACCCAACACAACCACGCTTTTCAAGGCGAGTTATTTTGCCAACGGATGGAATGCAGTTTCCACGGGGTAGAGTCTGCGGTCAAAAACTGCGGGGGAACTACGGCCACAAACAAGGCCTGAACTCCTTCTTGCCATCGCCTCTTCTGCGGCCCCCGAAACCGAACCCGCCATCTGCTCCCCGTTCTAATCACACTCTCCCGCTCCAAAACCTCCAATCCAGCCTTCACCCGAATATCCTCCACTCTCGCCTCTATGCGCGCATGCGGAACGCTCTCCAAATCCAACTCCACAAACTCCACATCCCGCGCAAACAATATCACCAACGGCTTCAACGCCCCTACCTCACACTTCTCTTGAAATGCTTTCTGTGCATTTACCCAGCCAATGCGGTCAAAAGGAATATCGTTGATCGGGGTTGTAAGGGTCTTGATAGCGCCTCCCAAGAGAGGAAAAGTCTTCGGAGGAACCGAATTCGCTTGTCTATTTAATGTCTTTGTAGAATCCGATTCTAATTTCAGCGCCAACCCTACAGCAGAGAGACTGTTAGGAGAACCTCTGCCCTTAGCATCCATAAACCAAAGTTGAAACCCCATCCATAAACAAAAAACCATCGAAACCCATAAACGCGCCCGAAAACATCGACAACCAAGTGCCAGAAGCCACCAAGCCGCCGCTGCCGCCGCCCCAAACGCCGGCCCAAAGTCCAACATATAACGCGAGGAAAGAACCGGCGCCCGCAAGTAAAACATCCCCAACGGCAACACCGCCAACACCGACCACCAACCCAAAACCCCCAGCCAGCGAATATCCGCAGAAGACAGTGAGAATAGAAATGAAGACGGCGGCCTTTCTTTTCCCAACCTCCGCCAAACAAACTTCCCCAACACCATAAACCCCACTCCCCAGCCCAGCAACACCAACAGCGCATAAGTCCAGTCATAAGTCCGAAAATAGAACTCCCGCCAACGAACCGTCCCCGATTGCCCCTCAAAAATATCCTCTTGATACCAACCGGAACGATTGTAATTGTCGCCCGCCAAAAACAAGGACCCCAACAACTCGGCAGCCGCGCTGGCCCAAGGCTCTTCCTCAAAGGGATAATCGAACCTAGTCGAATACAACGAGCCATACATATCCTGCATATTCAACTGATGCCCAAACTCAAAACCATCCCCAAACCGCAACCGATTCGTCCCCCACAACAGCCCGCCCCCCATACAAAACAACAACACCCCCACCAAAGCCACAACCCCAACCTTTCGCCTACTCTTTGTCTGCCTCTCTTGCGCTTCTATGTTTGTTTTCGCATTCCCTATCCCAATCCATAAGGCCACTGCCATCGTGCCTAATCCGTAAAACACCAGCGGAGGCCGAACTAATCCGCCCAGCCCAGCTAAGGCGCATAACCAATACCATCGCCTCGCTGTCGGCCTTTGCGAAAAAGCTAACAACAGGGTCAATAATAAAACCGCAAACAAATATTCATAAGCCACCGCTTCTTCCCATATGGCGCCGCGGGTTTGTAGCAAGTTGAGAAAGGGCGGAAACATGAGAAGGAGAAGAAAGCCGACGCCAAAGCCCACAATAAAACGCCAACCTAAGTCTGTCGGCCTTGGTTGTGGGGAATTAGACAACCAAGCAGTTGTCCATACCCGAAGCGCTATCAAAGCCACCAACCCCGCAAACAAACCAAAAGCGATGCGGTCGGGGAAGGCGTCAAAACCCAACAACTTGGCTGCTGCTTCCAAGGGCAGTCTCCACAACGGAACGCCTAAGCCCCACACTTGATGGACGCCTTGTTGCGACCAAGCCAAATCGTGATTCAAATCCATAGGATTTTCGCTCAGCGCCAACTTGCCACGCAACAAAGCCTCGGTCTGCATCCGATACTGCAACGACGAAGAATACCATACTCCCCATCGGGATACTAAACCGGTAACAATCAGCAACCATGTTGTGTAAAATACCACTTGACAGATTAAAAGTATAATGCCTGTTCGAGTGGTTGACTTCATCAAGTTCGATTTTTCAGTCTCGATTGAGTCTTAGACCAAAGGCTTTTGGAACCGAATGGAAATGAAATTAAGAAGCAAGATGGTCTTGAAATGTTTATTAACGGTTTTTTGACGCATGCAGTGCGTAACCCGTTAGTGTTATTAAAGCACCGTTTCTCACAATGCCAAGAAAGATTGCTGTGTGATTGGATAGCTTCGCTTCTAGCAATTTTCCGAAACAGCCGCAGTCGGGAGGATCACCGCCGATAAGGAAATAAACCAACTGAGCAGTGAATATAAAGAGTAGAATCAGACCGAAACGAAAAGCAAAGCGGCAACAATAACAGGAAAGCAAAATCGAACCTGCAAAGAGTTCGATGGCAATGATCAAAATGCTCAATGGAAACAACCAATAAGACGAAACTCCGTCGTATAAAAGGGCAGGGTAAAGAGCCGTTACATCCTTTGCCTTGAGCAATCCAGCCAGCAAGAAAACACCGCCGCAAATCAAGGCAATAATATAAACTGAAACCGGAAAACGCTCCTTCGAATTAAAGAATGACCGCATGTTGAAGAAAGGTATATCCAAAAATAGCCAGAAAACTACCAGCACACAATTACACAATCTAGGGAATTGGTTCCCGATAAACGAGACTGTTGAACTTCGTTTTTGGTTCGGTAAGGATACAAATACCCAGAAGTAATCCAATCAATAATCCAACAGGATTTTGAGGTATTCCAGTGCATTTGCATTCGAAAGTGAGTGGCGTTCTCTTCGTGATGAATGCTCTTGAAAGCTAAATAAACTAGCGCCAAAGTAATTTCCCCTTCTGCTTTCAATTCTTGGTGTGAAGTGTTTGGAGTAAGATAGTTAAAGTCAGGCATATCAATTCCAGGCTTTATGCGAACATGGTCTCCAAACAGGTATTCATGGTCCCCGGGCTCTCCAACTTCGGTGGTGCGAAAGACATGCACTCCAAACGGCACGGATTCTTTTCTCTCTTTAAATTCCTCTGCGTTTTCGTCAAATACATTCATAAAATAATTTCGCAGTGGTTCCAGTTCTTCCGAATTCAAACAAATTTCGGATAGAAAGTTAGTATAGAAAGTGCCGCCAGAAACGGAGCGCACGCGATCTCGAACGTATTCCTTTGCTTCTGCTTCTGTCTTGGGAACATCAGGAAGCGATGGGATATCGACTTCCGGGTGCTCCCGCCTCATTCGCTCAATTTCTTGGAGCACATTAGTATTGGCATTCATTTCGGCGATACTTTGGAAATCAAATTGATATTCAATGCCTTCGGGTTTTCGCAGCCGCATGTAATTTTCAAAGCCTCCAATATGAAATGTCCAGAGAACGTCGAACAGACGATCCCGTAACTGGGTAATTTGCGGTTCTGGAATTTCCTCGTGCTGAATGATGTTCAAGGATTGCACATGAGAATATAACCCGTTGGAAGAAACGATGGGCGTATATTTGAGGGCGTTGAAAGCTTCTTGTCTGGCACGTGTCGCTTCGTGGCCGTACTCATTGCGCAGGAGACGCGCCTGCCGATTTTTGTAGATCATCCATCCCGCCGCAATTAGGCAGAGGTTGAAGATGACGAAAAACCTAATCAATCCCTTATGATCCGCAATGTATTTGGAAATAGCCATGATGGAATAAAATTCAGGAACTGCAGTTAAACGGTCAACCGCCGCAATGCAATATTTGACAACAATCTCCCGGAGACAGTCTAGCAGAATTGCAAGCGCCACCGGAACCAAATTCAGTATCACACCAGCCGCACTGAGGGCCGGTTCGCGCTGAACCGATGCAAATCCACCACCTCCATACTGGTCGCTCCGCTTCTTCATCCCAAAAAAGCCAAGGTCCGCAGATAACGCCAGTTTTACCCCCCAATGGATCACGAGGGAGTTTTGGCTTTTTAGGAATCTTGATTTTTCGACGCTCCGCCGCTTCATTTTCTTCATTGGAGTTGGCGACGGTGTCGTTCCCAGCAGTGGAATTACTGGGAGAGTCTGCAGAGATCGAACCCATCACAGCAACGATAATCAGTGCAACGATTGTGAGTTGAACCGTAATAGAGACTTTGGTCGAGATACATTTCTGCGGATACGGATCGGTTATATCCGGCCCTGCTGAAAGAAAGCCAAAGACAGATTTCCCTCTTCGAACAACGAAACCATAAACAAAAATTAGAAATTTCATAATGTTCAAAAAACAATGTTTTCTCAAAATTCGAAACTTTTCAACCTTTTTTGTCTCAAAGCAACACAAAATTAATCTAGAAATGTTACGGATTCGTGACGGAAAGGTCACAATCCTGTTACTTTCCGCAAAGACACTCGCTGAGAGATGTCCAAATATCAACAAAATTGGGGAGGCGGCATTCGAGGAGTTTTCTTTTCGGGGCGTCGACTCTTGTTTTTGTGCAACGGCTTTGCTTTCTTTTTTATCACAGTTTAAGAGACCTTCGACGGAACCGGGTTTGGCAATTTTTAGCAGAGGAGTCGCTTGAAGAGGGAAGTGGTCGGAGGTTTTTCACGATCGTTTGGTTTGGAACTGCGGTTGAACCGGCCGGCTAATTAGTTGAATCAGGTTTTGATGGGATTTTGCCGCTCGTTGTCGTAAGACAATTCGCATTAGATTGGATTTTTTGGTCTTGGTTTTGGGAAGTTTCCGATCTCTTTGGGTAACGAGGCGGAGGAAATCGGCGGTTAATTTTGGCAGATTTCGGTGGTGGTGGTGGGAAGGCATTTTCTCTTTTTGGCATGAAATTAGCAGGACGCTTCCCGCGTCCAAGTGAAGACGCGTGGGGATACGGGATTCCTTCAAGTGGATGTTTTTTGAAATTCGTTGGCGGGAATTTCTTCTTGCCGAAGTGATTGGGCGGGGACGGCTTGGGGAGTCCGGTTTTCGGCGTTGGCAAAAAATTCGCGAGTTTTCTTTTGACAGCAATGAAGGTTTTCCATCATTCTCTTGCGGCGCGTTCACAGGAACGCGTCATGTTGGTTGAAGGCAAAGGTTGATGAGCAAGAACTACATATTCTCCTCTGAATCGGTTGGCGAAGGGCATCCGGACAAAGTTTGCGACACTATTTCCGACGCAGTTTTGGATGCCTGCTTACAACAAGACGCTTCCAGCCGAGTTGCCTGCGAGACTTTCGTCAAGAGCAATCTAGTCGTCATTGGCGGAGAAATCACCACCCAAGCGAAGTTTGACTACTGCGAAGTGATTCGCTCGGCCATTCGGGAGATCGGCTACGTTCATGACGAAGACGTCTTCCATGCCGACAAAGTTTTTATCACTAACGCGCTGACGGCGCAAAGCCCGGATATTTCCCAAGGCGTGGACGCCAAAAAAGTGGCGGGCAAAGCGACGGCGGAGCAAGGCGCCGGAGATCAGGGATTGATGTTTGGATACGCCTGCAATGAAACTCCCGAATTGATGCCGGCGCCCATCATGTATGCCCACCGGCTTAGTCAGAAAATCGCCCAAATCCGTAAGAGCGGCAAGGTGAAATGGTTGCGCCCCGACTCCAAGTCCCAAGTGTCCGTTCGATATGAAAACGGCAAACCCAAAGCGATTGCCAGCGTCGTGATTTCGACGCAGCACACGGCCAACGTCTCCAACAAAACGATCCGAGACTTTATCCAAAGCAAAATCATCCGCCGCGTTTTGCCCAAAAAACTGCTTTCCAAGGAAACTCAAATCCTCATCAACCCCACCGGACGATTTGTCATCGGCGGGCCGCAAGGGGACAGCGGACTGACCGGCCGGAAAATCATCGTCGACACTTATGGCGGAATGGGACGGCACGGCGGCGGCGCGTTCAGCGGGAAGGACGCTTCTAAAGTGGATCGAAGCGCGGCCTATTTGGGGCGTTACATCGCCAAAAACATCGTCGCGGCCGGCTTGGCCGCCCGTTGCGAAGTGCAGCTCGCCTACGCCATCGGCCATCCGAATCCCGTCTCCATTGCAGTAGACACCTTCGGCACCGGCACGGCCGGCGACGAAGCCATCACGGATGCAGTGCGGCAAGTGTTCCGTTTCAAACCGGCCGAAATCATCGAGCATCTCCGGCTGGCTCGCCCGATTTTTTCCGCCGCAACTAACTACGGCCACTTCGGGAAAATCGACGACTTGGAAACAATCACCTGGGAAAAAACAGACAAAGTAGAAGCGCTCCAAAAAGTGGTGCAATAACACACAAAACGGACGCTCGCCAACAGCAGATTTTACTACATTCAATGATCACAACGATGCCCAAAAAGTTGAAGCAAGACTTCAAAATCGCCGACCCCAACCTCGCTGGTTGGGGCCGCAAAGAAATCTCCATCGCCGAGCACGAAATGCCCGGTTTAATGGCCATTCGGCAGAAATACGCCGCCGCAAAACCATTGGCCGGTGTCCGCATCACCGGCTCCCTTCACATGACCGTTCAAACCGCCGTCTTGATCGAGACATTAGGAAGCCTTGGCGCTTCAGTGCGCTGGGCAAGCTGCAACATCTTCTCTACACAAGACCACGCCGCCGCCGCCATTGCCGAAGCCGGCTACCCCGTCTTCGCCTGGAAAGGCGAGAGCCTAGCAGACTACTGGTGGTGCACTTATCAAGCGCTAAGGCATCCGCAAGGCCGAGGACCTCAGCTAATCGTGGACGATGGTGGCGACGCCACATTGCTCATCCACAAAGGCTACGAGCTGGAAGAAGGAAGCAACTGGGCAAACACCTCCTCCGCAAGCGAAGAAGAACAGATCATCAAACAATTGCTGAAAAAGATCTATGCGGAAAATCCCTACCACTGGCACGAAATAGTCAAAGAACTAAAAGGGGTTTCTGAAGAAACAACCACAGGCGTTCACCGTCTCTATAAAAGACAGCAGGAAGGCACGCTTTTAATTCCGGCCGTCAACGTGAACGATTCAGTAACCAAATCCAAATTCGACAACCTCTACGGCTGCCGGGAATCTTTGGCAGACGGCATCAAGCGAGCCACAGATGTCATGGTAGCCGGCAAAACCGTCATGATCTGCGGCTATGGCGACGTGGGTAAAGGTTGCGCCCAGTCGATGCGCGGTTTCGGAGCCCGCGTCTTAGTTTCCGAAATTGACCCGATCAACGCGCTACAAGCCGCCATGGAAGGATTCGAAGTAACCACAATGGAAGACACACTCGGCAAGGCGGATATTTATGTGACGACTACGGGAAACAAGGACGTCATTACACTAGAACATCTGCTCAACATGAAAGACCAAGCCATCGTCTGCAACATTGGTCACTTCGATAACGAAATACAAGTGGACCGCTTAAACGCCCAGCCCGGAGTCTGCAAAATCAACGTCAAACCGCAAGTCGATCAATACAAACTCCCCAACGGAAATGAAATTTACCTGCTGGCAGAAGGCCGATTAGTGAACTTAGGATGTGCCACCGGCCACCCTAGCTTCGTTATGTCCAACTCTTTCGCCAACCAAACCTTAGCGCAACTCGACTTGTGGGCAAAACAGGAAACTAACAAACCCGGCGTCTACGTGTTGCCCAAAAAACTGGACGAAGAAGTAGCCCGGCTCCACTTGGACAAACTGGGCGCCAAGCTAACCACCTTGACGCAAGCGCAAGCAAGCTACATCAGCGTACCAGTAAAAGGACCTTACAAGCCGGACTACTACCGCTACTAAAAACACCGTGCCACAGCTCAACATCTGCAAAAATCCTTGTTGGATAAAAGCCCCTCCGAGGCAAACTCACAACATCTCCGCCGATGGCTACTCGTCCGCGTTTATTGGCAGGGTGTCGATCACGTGTTGATTGTAATGCTCCACGGACTTACGCAGGAATATTCACCAGCAACATTTCAGATACACGTACTTCGAAGAAAGGAGCAAGAACCGATTCCGCTGTTTTTTGTTGGACAAGTCCACCCCCCAGCTGCAACACCATTGACTTGCTCAACTCCATTGCCCGCAAATTCGGGGGCAAGAACTCATAGAACCGTTGGCGCGGCCACGTCAGCAGCCATCCCCAATAAATCTCCGACCAAGAGCCGGTATCGTTATTGTCGCAACGAAGAGAAAGATCGCTCCGGCAACTTTCCATTTTTGTAGTTTGTCTTTTAGCACTTCCATAGGCTTTCGCTCCAATCTATTACTTGATTATTGTTTTACGACATTTGGATGATTTTCTTCATCCACAGGACGCGTTCGTCTCCTCCCGTACGACGGGAAAATTATATGGCTTTGCCTTTGGTTTTTTATTTCACCAATGCATAACCGGCGTTAAGAGAACCAACAGCATTAATACCAAATTCGTAAAACACCCAAAGCTGTTCCACTCCGCCTCTTGTTGTCTCATCTTGCACCATTCATAATGATATTGCACAAATGCGCTGTTCTTTGCCGGCCAGATATTGCTGGTTGTGGCATAGAACAAATAGTTCACCTTGCCTCCTTCAGCGCGGTTGCGAAAACGATAGTCATGTATACCAAGCCATTGACCTCGGATTGTCAGTTTTCCTAAAGGCGGTTTATTTGCTAACCGTGCAATGTTGGTGACTTGGCTCCATAAACCCGCCACTTCGTTTGCCTTAAAGTAACTAACACCATACCCATGCCAACGGGATCGAAACTCAAATTCCAAAGACAAAACCGAGCCTCCAATGTTTGTTTGGGTAAGGCAAGTATACTCCATGTCCGGTTTGAAGGTAATCTAGAAGGAACAATTTTTCTTTCAAAATTCTCTTTGCGACTCGATCTTTTAGGTAATCGATTTCAGGCATAGCGGCGGGATTTTTCGGCAGAGAGTCTCGCCCTAAAGTTTTGAACTTTCCCTTCTTCGGTAAGTGAGGCCACTACGGAAAGGTTTCGATCTCATTTTTGAAAGTAAATGCTAAGGGTTCTCACCGGGGGTTTAACTAAAAAGCTGGTATCCTTGAAACGTTGGTGATTGTATTCAAGTAGTGTTCGGAAGCTAGAGCAAACCAAAGCATGCGAATATCATCCAAGAAAAGGTCGTAAGGATACTGTCCCGGTGCAATCGATGCCAAGTGAACATTGTCATCCACTGATTCGAATTTGTGGTCAATCGAAAGTTCCAGAATCCCGCTTTCGCTCCTAGTGTGTTGCCGGAGTTGTTCCAGCTTCGGGGGTTTCCGGTGAACTAAGGAATACATAGTGCTATAAAAGTTTTCTCCGTCTGAACCGGCTGTATAATAACCGTCGGGAAAACTTTGCGGTGATTCGTAGCGCACTTGCCATTGGCCTTGTCTTTGAAATGTTACGCTGAAATAATTAATCTGGAAATGAATAACCTTTTCCGAATCAGTGTAGTCAAAACCTGTCAAAGTTAGTCTTCCTTCCAGTTTGAAGGTTTCTGCGGCTTGGCTATTGAGGATGACAAAGGTAGGAATAGCGGATAGAAGGATCAAGGCGCTACCCGGTGTTTTTCCTTTGGCGAAGGAGGCGTTCTGCTGTTTTCGTTTCCACAGTTAGTGCGCTAAAACAGCGCCAGAAGGCAACCAAATATAAAGCAACAAGAGGAAGGCGATAATTCGCATAGCGTCCAAAGAGATGCCCAGCCACAAGCCCAGTTGATAGGAAACAAACAAGCTACCCAACAAGGCCGGCGCGTAGTGTCGGATAATGCGGGAAGTGTGCAAGCAGACGATGCCGCAGATCACTATCCAGCAGGACAGCAAGCCAGAGCAATGTTCAGGAGGAAAGGAAGAACACGATAGGATCGAAGTCCATCAGTTGCACAGCGTAGCCTGACGCTGGGTGGAGGAGGACGATGATTTTGGCGAGGTCGATGAAGGACTGCGCAAGGCCGGCGACGAGGAGGTAGAGGTGTGTGGTCATCGCTTTGTCGAATGCCAATTCGCTTTTCTTTGTTTCCCTTTGTTTCTGCTGTTTCATTGTATTACCTTTTTCAATCCGGGCCGTTGTTCCCTATCGACAGGCTGTTCGCTAGGAGAGTCTTGCCTATTTGCCGCCGGCGCTGAGGAAAAATTCAGCGGTTTCGACTCTAAGACAAGATATTCTATTGAGCGAGCGTCCCAACAAAGGAACGCCCATCGGCAGTGAACAATCGCAAGCGTGAGCGAACGAAATGCAAGATTCAACAATTTTATCTAGGAAAGTTTTTGAAACGTTTTGGCTTCGTTTTTGCTTGGCAACTACAAAAAAGAAAGGAAGAACGCCGGAGTGGTTGTTGGCGCTGTGGCCGTTTTGACGGACTGGATTGGTAACGGAAGGATGAAGGCGGAGAGACGGCTTTGCTTGTCGGTGATTTTTACGGGGCAAGACGGTGGATTTTCCAGCGGTCGTTGTTTTGGCAGGTGTAAAGGAAGCGGTCGTGGATGCGGTTTTTTCCGCCTTGCCAGAACTCGATGGTTTGCGGGACGACTCGGTATCCGCCCCAGAACGGAGGGGGGGGAATTTCTTTGTCGGTGAACTTTTGTTTCATTTTGTTCCATTGGAGCGTCAGGAATTTTCGCGAGGGGATCGCTTGGCTTTGTGGTGACGCCCAAGCACTGATTTGGTTGCCTTTTGGCCGGGAGCGGAAGTATTGGAGGGATTCTTTTGGGAAGATTTTTGCGGCGCATCCATGGATAATCACTTGGCGTTCGATGGCGAGCCACGGAAACAACAGGGAGACGTTTTTGTTGGCGGCTATGTGTTTGGCTTTGCGGCTTTCGTAGTTGGTAAAGAAGAGGAAGCCTTCTTTGCCAAAACCCTTCACTAGAACGGTCCGCGTCCATGGTTTGCCGTCTGGATCGACGGTGGCCAAAGTTGCGGCATTTGGCTCCAAAATCTTCGCTTGACAGGCTTGATCGAGCCAGAGGCCGAATTGAGCGATGGGATTGGAGTCCAAGTCCTTTTTGCTCAGGCTGGCTTCGGAGTATTCTCTGCGTAAATTGGCGATGTTCATCTCAGCGGACAAAACCAAATCATTCTTGAAACACGGCTCTTCCCGTCCGCTTTATCCCCAATAGGAGTTGTTTTGCGGAGAGGAAGTCCCCTTGGCAAGAATCGAAGATTCTGGTTTTTTTTCCCAGTTTATTCTGCGTGCGGCGGGATTTTGCGTTTTCGGATTTTGAAAACACGCGACACAGGACGCATTCGGTTTCTTTTTTGGGGCTTTACAACGAAGCCAAAGGGTCTTATATTGCATTTGTTTTTGAGCTATCAAATAGATTATTACAAGCATTAATAAAACTCGAAGTTGACTGTATCGAATTGCAAGAATGCTGGGTGACGTGAACACAATCAAAAAGGGGCGCATCGCTCGCCGCGCCGACGGCAAGGTCACAGGGCGAATGCTGGGAAAACTGTCCAAGTAACGGGAACTGCATCCGACTCAATTCTGTAGAGGAGACGCCAATCATTTTATATTGCGCGGCGGCAAATTTCTTCGGCCGGTTGGGGTGTATCTGCTGTTGATTTAGTTGTCCTCCGTTTTTTAGAATAGGTGGCGCATAGTTTATGTTCTCGGACATAAAAATAACTGAATGCGATTCCCTGCCATTCAGTTCACAAAGCGTCGATAGGATTCCTCACAAGCATTGGGAGGTTTTTGTCTAAAGTGTGTAGAGACGGACGAAGGCGATGGCGGGGCGGCTTTGTTTTCTGGATTGAGGAAGATTAATGGCGAATTCGGCGAACCAATCGTTTTTTTCTTCTGGATCGACTAGGGTTTGGTGGAGATTCCAGGTTTGGCGGTCGGCTTGTTTTTGAATTTGGCTATGGCGTTGATTGCGAGCTTCGGGGTCGAGCCGAATGCGCTGATGATTCTGAAAGTAGGCTTCGAGTTGCCGTTTGATCTCGGCTTGGTTTGGAGATGGAGGATCGCCCGATTCGGAATCCTCTGCGGCTAGAGCGTCCAATGCATCCTGAACTTGCCCGGCGGCCAGACCTCGTAAAAAGAAGAAAACACTTTGCCGAATCCGCGCGGTGAAAGTTTTTTCGTCGCGGGTAATGTCTGCTTGTTGCGTAGGAAGTGTCTCAGATGGTTTAGCGGACTTTGCAACTTGGGATGTGGAGTTTTTCATTCGCTCCCACTCTTCTACGAGGCTGGAGTCGGTTTGTTGAAGGAGAGTTCTAAGATACATCTCGATCTCTCGGATGCCGTCGTTTTTGTTGTTGTTGGGAACGGTTTGAGCGAGGGTTTTATAGACGCTGGAAATGTGGCGCAGGAGAAGGCCTTCGGCTCGTTGAATCGAGTAGTCTTTGACATAGTCGTCAAAAGAACGGAAGGTTTCAAACATTTCCCGGGCGACGGATTTGGGGCGGATGTTTTCTTCGCCGACCCAAGGGTGGCGTTTGGCAAATTCGTGGAAGGTTTGGTAGATGAAGTCGCGGTTTGGCTTTGGGTATTCGAGCTTTTCGAGTTCTTCCATACGCTGATCGTAATCCAAACCTTTCGCCTTCATATCCGCAACGGCTTGGGCCTTGATTTTGTCCAACTGCTTCCACAAGATAATCGTAGGGTCTTCTAATATAGATTCAACCATGCTAAGCACTGTAAGGGGATAGTCTTCAGATTCGGCGTCGAGCAACTCGATAGTTTCGTGGAGGTAGAGGGAGAGCGTTTGGTTCATCGAAAAATCTTCTTGAAGTTCCATGTTGACCCGGACGTGCCCCTTTTTTTCGTCTTTTGCCGGCAATTGAATGATTTCTTTTTTGAGCAAGGCGCGAAAAAGCTGCCAAGCGCGCCGGGCGTGCGTCTTCTTCTGATTCAGGGAGTCGTGGCAACCCCGGATGAGCTGGCGCAAAACGCGGCAACCGTCCTCTCCGCGGCGTCCCAAAACGTTAATGAGCATGCCGTGAGAGACTTGAAATCGAGAAACCAGGGTCTCCGGCGAAGACTGAATGAGCCTCTGAAACGTCTTCTCGTCCCAAGAAACAAAATTCCGTTCCGGCGGCTTGCGTTTCACAAACTTTTTGCCTGTCTTGGCGGCTTTTTGTTCGAGCTTGAGGTTTTCCACAACATGCGCCGGGGCTTGCGCGACCACCCAGCCACGATCGTCAAAACCCTTGCGGCCGGCGCGGCCGGCAATTTGATGGAAGTCGCGGGCGGTGATAATGCCAGTCTTTTGGCCGTCGTACTTGCACAAGCGAGTAAAAACAACCGTGCGGATGGGAACGTTGATGCCAACGCCGAGGGTGTCCGTGCCGCAAATAACCTTGAGCAATCCCTTCTGAGCAAGTTGCTCCACAAGAATACGATATTTGGGTAGTAGGCCGGCGTGGTGAAGTCCAATACCGTGTTGCAGCCATTTCTTCAACGTCGGCCCATAAGCGCTGTTAAACCGAAACCCGCGAATCGCTTCGGCGAGCGCTTGTTTTTCTTCCTTCGAACTAACGTTGATACTAACAAAGTCTTGGGCGTTTTGAGCGGCCTCTAGTTGGGTAAAGTGCACAATATAAAGAGGGCATTTATCTTGGCGGACAAGTTCCTCCACCGTTTGCGCCAGAGGCTTTTGGCTGTAGTTGAATTCAAGGGGGACTGGACGCTCGGCAGTTTTGATCGAGACCGTGGGTTTGTTCGTCAGTTTTGTCAGCGCTCTCTCGAAAAAATCGGTGTTGCCCAGTGTAGCGGACATTAGTAGAAAGCGAGATTGCGTGAGAGTAAGTAGAGGAATTTGCCAAGCGACGCCTCTGTCCCGATCTGAATAGTAATGGAACTCGTCCATAACGACGTCTTCTATGCCGGCGCTGTCGCCCGACTTCAAGGCAATGTTCGCCAAAATCTCGGCCGTGCAACATAAAATTGGGGCGTTCCGGTTAACAGTAGCATCTCCTGTACTGAGCCCGACGTTTTCCGCTCCAAATTCCCGGCACAATGCCAACCACTTTTCATTCACCAAAGCTTTGATCGGGCAAGTATAAACCGAGTGTTTTCCCTGCGCGAGCGACTTGGAGTGCAAGGCCGAAGCCACTAGAGATTTCCCCGAACCCGTTGGTGTGTTTTGAATTACGTTCTTCTCTTCATACAACTCCAAAATCGCCGCCTCTTGCGCCGGGTAAAGCGAGATGCCCTGCCTTTCTATCCGCTCAAGAAATCGCTCCAAAGCCTCGTCGTTGGACAATGCTTCCATGCCAAAAATCAAATACTCTTAACCTATAAGACTATAAGACCAATCCTATAATAAAATACTGTCTATGAAAAATTGGAAAAGGTCAATTTCTCAATATCCATAAACCGCAAGGCGCGCGCTGGTTGTTGACAAAAACATTGGCGGCACTCACTCCACTTTTATGAAAACAAATAAACAACTGTCTTTATATGTTTAAAAATGTTTTCCACCACTAGACGTTTTGAATTCGTAGCTTGATAACTTCGTAGTTTCGACTCTTATACTTCTTTGATGCCGATCTCTTTTTTGTAATCTATTATACAAGATTGTATAGTGTTTACATATTCCCTGGCTTCGGAGAATTTTGACCATTTTGGCTTCGAGGAGAGTGAGAGTCTACGGCAACAGTACGGCAATGGAGAAATGAGCGGTTTGGCGAGTTTTGTTCCGACGGTTTTATTGGTAAAGGGTTCCGGTGTTGACGACGGGATGGACTTCGGCCTCGCCGCAAAGCACGACAAGGAGGTTGCCGACCATGGCGGCTTTGCGTTCGTCGTCGAATTCGACGACTTGTTTTTCAGCGAGTTCGTGGAGTGCCATTTCTACCATGCTGACGGCGCCGTGAACGATTTTTCGGCGGGCGGCGATGACGGCTTCCGCTTGCTGGCGGCGAAGCATGGCCTGGGCGATTTCCGGAGCATAGGCCAGATGGGTAATGCGGGCTTCTTGGACTTCAACGCCGGCCTTGTTTAACCGAGCTTGCAGTTCGGAAGTGAGCGCAAGGGTAACTTCTTCGCCGCCGCTGCGGAGCGTGATTTCGTCGTTTTCGCCGTGGTCGTAGGCGTAGCTGTTGGCCAAATGACGCACGGCGGACTCGCTTTGAATGCGGACAAAGTGTTCGTAGTCGTCGACGTCGAAGACGGCTTGGGCAGTGTCTTGGACGCGCCAGACGACGACGGCGGCGATCTCGATGGGGTTGCCGCGTTTGTCGTTCACTTTGAGTTTGTCGCCGTCCAAGTTGCGGGACCGCAGGGAGACTTTCTTTTTAGTGTAGAGGGGGTTGGCCCAATGAAAGCCGCTGCGAATTTCCGTGCCTTTATAGGCGCCGAAAAGAATAAGCACGGAGGCTTCGTTGGGTTGCAAGGTGAAGTGGCCGCAGAGCAAGACAACCCCTAAAATCATCGTCAAAATTCCCGCAATCAGGAGAGAAATGGAAAAGGCGTCTGGCCAAAAGTCTTTGACGCCGGCGAGGATGGCCAAGAAAACGGAGGCGGCTCCGCCAAGGAGAATGGCAAAGTTGAGAGTGAGCCGCCCCCAGCCGCCGGAAGTGGTAATGGTTTTTTGTCGATGTGCGGGTTGGGATTCGGTCATAGAATAGATTTCTTTTTAATATGTGTTTGATATTATTTTGATTTCTACTTGAATCTGTCAACTCTGGAATTTTCATAAAAATTTTTGGCCGGCGCGAAGGATGCGTTTTTCCAATCCAAAGCGCTTAACGAGCCCGCTTTCGCCCGGTTATGACTGTTCCCGGACCTTCGATCCATACGCAGCGGGCGTCGAATCCGGCGGATTGCATGGCGGCGATTTCCTCTGGGAGCGAAAAGTAGGTGTCCTCTTCGGCCCATTGTCGGAAGTGCCGTTTGGCTTGGGTTTCATCAATGCCGCAAGAGGTCATGTGATTTGTCCAAGCGCGGTAGGTATCTTCGCGTTCTTTCGGATTTGACGGCAAGGCGACGTCGGCGTTCACGAAAAGTCCGCCGGGCAAAAGCGCGTTGCAAATGCGCTGATATAAGGCTTGTTTTCGGTCTAAGGCGGGGATGTGGTGGAGCGCCAGCGAAGCGACGACGGCGTTGCAGGGCGGGAGCGGTAATTCAAAAGAACGTTCCCGGAAGCGCGTCTGTTTCCGAAAACGCGAGAGGCGAGCGCGGGCGCGTTCCAGCATTTCTGGATCGACGTCGAACAACTCAACGGCGCCAACTTTGCCGGTGGACAGGATTGCTTCGGCCAGCGCGCCCGTGCCGGCGCCGAGGTCAATTACGAGATTGGCGGCGATGGATGCAACCTGCCCGGCCGCTACGCGGAGCATGGTTTCGTATCCCGGAATGAAGCGGCGGATGGATTGATCGTAGTCAGCGACGGCGAGACGCAAGTGACGACGCACGGAATGGGAGGAGGGATTTGCGTCCGGCGCGGGCATTTTTTCAAAAACAAAGTTCGTGCCGCCTTTGCCAAGCGGCGTTTCGCAATGGAGCGGGAAAATCGCCGCCGGCAAGCGCGGATGGGAAAACGAAGTCTCCAATTCCACAAAAGCGGGCGAAAAACGGACAACTTGGCTAATGCGGCAGGGCAAAGCCGCGTTTGCGTTGTTTGGGATCCCAAAATTCGAGGTTCACGTCCGTGCCGGTTCGGGCAGGATCGGTGGGGGGGTTGATAGTGCCGTCTCTTCGAAATTCGCTGTGGCCGTCGTTGAAAACTACGTTGCCGCCGCCTTGATGGCGGTTGGGGTCAATGCCTTCTAGTCTATCGCCCGCGGCTTCATTCATTCCCGAAGTTGGCCACCACAGGCTCATGCTCCAGAGTCCGTCATCTTTAGGCATAGAGTCGCCGACAACGAGGTTTTCCGTGGGACTGCGAACGCCGGAGCGTTTGAAATATCTGGTGGTGCTGATGTTGACGCCGTTGATTCTGGGACCGGGAGAGTCGCCGTAGGGGTGATGGCCAAGAAAGTAGCCGTTGTAGCCGTAGCCAACGTTGTGGGCGTTAAAGGCCCATTCCCATTGGACGCCGAGGTCTTGGCGGCGGCCTTTGAGGGAACGACAGCGGAACATGTTGGTGAGCTGGTTGGTGCTTCCTGTGATGGCGGGACCCCACCAATCGTAGGTGTAGTCGTTTTCTATGCCGCCACCAAGATTGTCTCGATGGCCGGGGAAATAGTCTTCGTTGTCGTCGGTGTAGAAATGCATGTAGAGGCCGATTTGGCGCAAGTTGTTGAGGCAGTGGATGCGCTGGCCTTTTTCTTTGGCTTTGGCGAGGGCGGGCAGGAGCATGCCGGCCAGAATGGCGATGATGGCGATTACCACCAGCAATTCGATGAGGGTGAAGGCTAAGCGTTTGCGTTGTTGGGCAGGGTTCGCAGGTTTCATGGCGTCGAGAATATTTTGTCTGAGGTCGAGTCTTTTGACGAATTTAACGCTGACGGGCGTTTGAGGTCAATCTTTTTTCTTTGCGATTTTTGGCGGCGCATCTTTGTTTTGGAAAAAAACAGTTCGGTTTTGGGTTGCCTTTGCTTTTCCGGGATTTGCGGTTCGGCGGGCAAGAGACGGCGGATTGTTTTCCATTTTTATTAGGGGCTTGGACGCGGGCTGGGGTTGTGTTTTTTTGCGGATTGTTGTTTTCTCTTGCGCGGGGCGCGGCGATGCGTTGGATAGTGCCGAGCGTTTTTCGAAACTATTTTGACAGATGATATGGGAATGAATGCAAAGCCGCTGAGCGCTGCGGCGTTGGCCGATTTGGTGGACGGGCTGCATCGGGTGGCGAAGAATCTTTGGTGGACTTGGAATCAAGAGGCGCAGGACGTGTTTCAGGATCTTTCGCCGCGGAGTTGGCGGAATCTTTATCACAACGCGGCGGCGGTGTTGCACGAGGTTTCGGACTACGAGCTGCGCGTGCGTTTGCAAGAGCCGGCTTTTGCGTCCCGAGCGCGGCAAGTAATCGCCCGGTTCGAGGCTTACATGCGGGAGGAGAAAACTTGGGGCGCGGAAAACATGGCGCATTTGAAGGATCGTCCGGCGGCTTATTTTTCAGCGGAGTTCGGGTTTCACGAGACGTTGCCCATTGCGGCGGGCGGATTGGGAATGTTGGCGGGGGATCATGCAAAGTCGGCGAGCGATTTAGGTTTGGGTTTGGTGGGGATCAGCTTGTTTTACCGCGAGGGCTACTTTATGCAGGCGATCAATCAGGACAACTGGCAGACGGAGTATTATACGCTGTTGGATCCCCGGCGCTTGCCGATTGAGCCGGTTCTCGACGGCAGAGGCGAGCCGATAATCGGCACCGTGCGGATTGCGGCCAGCCAAGTGCGTTTTCGGGCGTGGCGGGCGAACGTGGGGCGGGTGCCGGTGTATTTGTTGGACGCCAATCTGCCCGAAAACGAGGATCACTACCGCGATCTGACTAAACGAGTTTACGGCGGCGATGCTTCGACCCGCATTATGCAGGAGATTTTGCTGGGCGTCGGCGGGGTGCGCCTGCTTCGCCAGATGGGAATATCGCCCTCGGTTTGGCACATGAACGAGGGACACGCCGCCTTTTTGACGTTGGAGCTGACGCGAGAGAAAATTGCCGCCGGACAGTCGTTTGAGCAGGCACTGGCCGAGACGAAAAAGGAGTGCATTTTCACAACGCATACGCCGGTGGAGGCCGGGCACGATCGTTTTAGCAGTGACTTAGTTCAATTCGCCGGCTATAAATTCGCCCGCCGGTTGAATATCGCTCCCGAAACGCTGATGGATTTGGGCCGAGTGAACGCCGGCGACGCATCCGAGCCTTTCTGCATGACCGTTCTCGCACTGCGCATGTCTCGCGCGGCCAACGGCGTCAGCGAACTACACGGCCGGGTGAGCCGGGCTATGTGGCAGCCGCTATATCCCGGCAAAACGGTGGATGAAGTGCCCATCGGCCACATAACCAACGGCGTCCACCTTCTGGGCTGGATGAAGGGGACGGTGCGCTCCTTTTGGCAGCGGCGTTTGGGAGACAACTGGGCGGAGAACACTCCCTCTCCCGCGTTTTGGGAGCGGATGCTGGATCGAGATTGGATCACGGACGAAGAAATCTGGGCCTTGCGCTATCGCCTGCGCCGGGAACTGCTGGAATTCACCCGGCGCCGTCTCCTCATGCAAGGTCACAGCCTGACTGCCGGCGACTACATCGCCTTCGACCACTTGCTGGACGCGGACGCTCTGACGATTGGATTCGCCCGCCGCTTTGCCTCCTACAAACGCGCGGCCCTGGCCTTCGCCCAGTTTGAGAAAGTGGTTGAACTGGTGAAGGACAAAGAACGCCCCGTGCAATTCATCTTCGCCGGCAAGGCGCATCCGCGAGATGACGAAGGCAAAAAAATCCTCCAACAAATCATCCACCTGAGCAAACTCAGCGAATTGGCGGGGCATTTTGCATTCATCGAAAACTACGACGTTCACGTAGCGCGGCAAATGGTGTCCGGCTGCGACGTATGGTTGAACACGCCGCGCCGTCCGCTGGAAGCTTCGGGCACCAGCGGCCAAAAGACCGCGCCCCACGGCGGCCTCAACCTCAGCATCCTAGACGGATGGTGGAGAGAAGGATACGACGGCGCCAACGGATTTGCCATCGGGCCGGACTCGCATCCCGACACCGTCGAATCCCAAGACCGCGTCGACGGCGCCAACCTCATCCGAACGCTTACCGAGGAAGTCGTGCCGTGCTTCTTCAACCGCGACGGCGGCGGCATTCCCCGGCAGTGGATCCAAAAAATCCGACGAGCAATGGCTACCCTTCCGCCCAAATACAGCACTTGGAGAATGGTGCAAGACTACGCCAATAAATACTACGCCAAAGAGTGATGGCTGAATCCGCCGAAAAATCGCCAAAACCGCAAGCCCCACGCAAAAACATCCGCTCCCAACATCGCAGGGAACTAGAATCTTGGTTGCTCCGCAACGGCCACCCCCGCTTCCGCGCAGATCAGATTCTCCGCTGGCTTTATGCGCGGCGAGTCGATTCTTGGGACACAATGAGCAACTTGCCCGAATCGCTGCGCGAAGCCTTGTCGGAAAATTTTGACGCCGGCTTGCCCCTTTTGGCGCAACGACAAACCTCCGCCGACACTACCCAAAAGTATTTGTGGCGTCTATCCGACGGCGAGTTTGTCGAAAGCGTTTTCATCCCCGCCAGTCCGAACCAGACAGGTGCTGTCGCCGGCCGAAAAACCCTCTGCGTCTCCACCCAAGTCGGCTGCGCCTACGGCTGCCGCTTTTGCGCCAGCGGATTGGACGGTTGGAAACGCCATCTCACTCCCGACGAAATCGTCGGCCAAGTGCTGGCGGCGGAAAATCAAGCGCACCGAAAAACCGAAACCGCCGCCGCCAGAGAATCTCCGGCAGTCCCCAAATGCGCCACTTCCGAGCGATCCATCAACAATCTGGTCTTCATGGGCATGGGCGAGCCTCTGGCCAACTACGAAAATCTGCGAACAGCGCTAACCATCCTGAACGCAGACTGGGGCGTCGGCATCGGCGCCCGGCGCATTACCATTTCCACCAGCGGCCTCGCCCCGCAAATCCGCCGCCTAGCCGACGAGCCGGCGCAATATCGCCTGGCCGTTTCTCTGCACGGCCCCACCGACGAAGTCCGCCGGAAAATCATGCCCGTCAACTCTCGCTACCCCATATCCGAATTGACGGCCGCCTGCGAATACTACGCGCAAAAACGCGGCAAAAAAATCACCCTCGAATACATCCTGATCGAAGGCGTCAACGACGACGCCACGCTGGCCCAGCCTCTGAGCGAACTCGCCTTTCGCCTCCGCGCCAAAGTGAATCTAATCCCCTACAACATCGTGACCGGATTGAAATGGCGCCGCCCCTCTATCGAACAACAAAAACGCTTTTTCCAAGCCCTACGCCGTCGCGGAGTTCCTGCCACCCTGCGGCGAGAAAAAGGCCACGACATCGCCGCCGCCTGCGGACAACTCCGACGAAAAATCACCGCGCAGACAAAAACAGTTTGACGGCCACAACATCCTCCCACAGACCCACCAGCGCTAGCCGAACGCCTTATCCGTAGATTACGAGCCAAGGACCGCTGAACGCTGGTTTGCCGTCGCAGAAACAGGCGATTACGAAGTGGCGGCTTGTTGGCGGCGTTTGTGTTGCATTTTGCGGCGATGAAAGAAGACAAAGCCCAAGGCGAACAAACCAAACACCAGCGCGTATTCTTCTGGTTCGGGGATGACGGCGCCGTGCACCCGAATACGCAAGCCTTGATTTTGAAGATGGCTCGTCCAACTTCTCAAAACCCCGTTCCCCGGCCGATTGCCGTTGTATGAGCCCGGCGTCGTAATGTGAAAATGCCCTATCGGTTTCGCCATCGTCGCCGCCCCAATCCAGTTCACACCCTTCGGTCCAGTGCCATAGTTCAAATCGCTAGTGCCGGCCACGCGCGGCCCGATGTCATCCCAACCGGTGTTGTTGACATCGTTGAGAAACATATTGGCGATGGTGCGGCTGCCCCGCCCAGTGAAGGTGAGCGTGGGCACATTGGTCGCCGTGCTGGGAATGGTGATGTCGTCGTTGGTGTTGGTGGTTCCCAGCTTGATGGTTTGGCCCAAACGAGTGCGCAGAGACTCGAAGTCTAAGGGGGCGTTGGTGGTCGTGACGTTGGTGGTAGAGGTGATCAGCGGGGTCAAGGCGTACAGAGCGCTGGGCGTGCTCCGCAAAAAGGCGTTGCTCGTTTTGTGGGTGTCGCGCCGGTCATAAGCGCCACTTCGGCGGATGTAGGGGCCGACATTGTTATGGCCGACGTTGGCTTGGGAAGAACCGCTAAACACCCAAAGCGTGTTATTAGTGCTGTCTTGGGAAGGGAAGATGTCCAGATACAACTGCGCTTGGGCTTCTTGCTCCCCAGAAACCAGAGAAAGCGCCGACACCACTAACGCCGCAAAAAGGCGACAATTATAGCCCCGCTTGCCCGCTTGCCCGCTTGCCAATGATAACGAAAAGGTTCTCATAGATTCCAACATAAAAAAATGATCGATTTTCTGACTTTGGTGACAAAGACGATTTCCTTTGTAGCCTCCTCACCGCCAAGAGTCAATCCCCAAAATCACAAAAAAGAGAAAAAAGTTCAAAAAAGTTCGTTGGAAAACGATGAAATTCGACAAAAAAGCGCGACCAGGGAAATTCGGGAGGAGAAATCCCGCCTTGGCCGATGACGAAGTTTTGCTTTGCCAGTTGCCGATCGCGGAGGAGGAATCCCGGGAAGGCGCCAGCCATTACCTTAGCCAACAAGCGCAACATTCCGCCTTGACGGGTGCGGCAAAGGTGTTGGTGTTTTTGGCGAATTCCGAATGAGAAAAGACACTGGGCCGCCTCGGCAAAACGAGGAAACTCGCCAAAAGGTGCGCCCTCCATCCCGCCTGGCCGCTACAGAAGAAAGAAGAAAGTCTCGTTGATTGGCGAGTGTTTTGGGAAGAACTCCGAATTCGGAAAGACGAATTGAAGAAAACAGCAAAACAACGCAATTCACCAAAAAGCGCGCGCCATCTCCGCCTTGTCGGTTGCGGAAAAGAAAGTTTTTGCAGCGGTTGACGGCCAAGCTGCCGGGTGGATTCATTTGATGGATGGATGAGCGGTTGCCGTTCGTTGTGGGCGGGATTTCTTTCTTCAACAGCCAAGCGGTGAGCAGAATTCGCTTGGTGGATTAGCGGGCAAAAATCTTGTATTGGCGCAGTTTCTTGGCTGGGGAATTTCTGGTTTTAGGGCCTTTTGGCGGCTCAAAAAGCCATCTGAGACAACTAAGTGACGGCTTAGTGGCGGTTTTACCGATGAAAAAAAGGAATTTTTCGCCACAGCTCGTCAAAGTGCCGCTGTTGGTGAGAACGCCTCCTAGTTCATTTTTAAATCGTTTTAAAGAATTTTAAAGAATGATCTTTCCTTTGGTTGGCGAATTGGTTTTCTCTTGCCGCTTATTTGGAACTTTCCCATAAATATTCCTTTTTCTGCGCTATGAGAACAAAGCATTGGATTCAGAAACGCTCGCTCATCGGCGGCGTCTTTCTTTGGCTTGGCGTCTTGGCTTGCGGACGCTTAGCCGCCGAGATTTACTTAAGTGAACCTTTTGCCTACCCAGACGGCCCCATTGCTTCCCCCGCCGCCTTTTGGAAACACACTTCGGGCACTGAACGGCAACTGAACGTGAAGAACGGCGCCTTGTTGCTCCGGGAAGATCACAGCGAAGACGTCGCGGCCAATTTGGCTTCCGGCCCCTTTGCGGCAGAGTCGGGAGCGACTTTATACGCCGCTTTTGACTTGACTGTAACCGCGTTCCCAAGCGGAGAGGGAAACTACTTTGCGCATTTTCGAGATTCAGGTTCGAACTTTCGCGGGCGCGTGTTCATCGCGCCGACAGATGGGCGATTGGAGTTATTCCAGATTGGCATTTCCAGCGGCGGGAAGTCTTCAGAAGAGGCGAATTTCGTTCCGAAAGCTTTTTCATTCGGCGTACAATACCGTGTTGCCGTCCGTTACGAAGTGGGAACCGCCAGTTCGACTTTGTGGGTGGATCCAACAGACGCGGCCTCCGAATCGGTCCGCAACACCGATTCCGCCTCGCCCAAAACAATCACGAGCTTTGCCTTCCGCCAATCGCGCACCAGCGGGGACGGCATGGGAGAACTTCAAATCGACAACTTGGTCGTGGCCTCCACTTTGGAAGAAGCCCTTGCCGGCCCTTCTTCCCAACCTCTCCCCGAACCGGAACCAGAGCCCGAGCCGGAACCCGTTGCCGTCATCCAAATTGCCGCCGGGAGCCAAACGGTTTTAGAGGGAGACGAGCCGCTGTTGCTGACTTGGACGAGAACCGAGCGAACGGAGGAAGAGCTGCGCATCGCGCTGGCTTGGTCGGGAACGGCGCAGGCCGGAAGCGACTTTGCCGCTCTACCCGACGGCGTTGTCATCGAGAGCGGCCAAGAATCGGTTTCACTGTCGATCCCGCTGCTGAACGACGAGGAAATTGAGCCGGACGAAGTTCTCGAAGTTTCGTTCTCGGTGGAATTGCCGCACTACGAACTGGAAACCGAACGGATTGCATGGACGATTCAGGACGACGACCGACAAGGACTGCTCATCCAAGAAACCTTTTCCGTCCCAGACGCGCCGGTGGTTTCTCTTCCCGGTTGGGCAACCCACAGCGGCCAGCCCGAACAAACGCAAACAGCGGGCGGCGCCCTTCGTTTGACCGACAAAAGCACGGAGGACGTCCACTTGGAAATTCCCGGCCAGCCCTTTTCAGCGGATGGAGAAGCAGAACTCTTTGCCGCCTTTGACTTGACTATGCGCGCAATGGCTTCCGGTCCGGGAACTTATTTTGCCCATTTCAAAGGCCGGTCCAACACCGCGTTTCGGGGACGGCTTTACTTGCGGTCGGTCGAAAACGACGCGGAAAAGTTTCAACTGGGCGTGCTTCCGAGTTCGTTGGGGAATCCAAGTTACGCTACCGATCTGCTGGACTTGGGGCAAAACTATCGAGTGGTTCTCGGCTACCAAGTGAAAAGCGAAAAGACGCGACTCTGGTTGAATCCCTTGGAAAAAACGTCCGCCCCAGACGCCGAAAGCCAAGAGACTACCTCATCAGTGGACATCACCTCCTTTGCTTTTCGCCAAACCGGCAGCGGCATAGGAGAGTTGTCCATCGACAATTTAGCCATCGGCACCAATCTGGAAAGCGTATGGACGTCGGCAACGCCGCCCTCTCCCGAACTGCCTTCAGTATCCGTGGAAACCTTGAAAGCGCTGGCTTTCGAGGAAGGACAACGCTCCGGACAATGGCGGATTTCGCGCACCGGCAATCCATCGGAAACTTTGAAAGTATCCCTCCAGCTCTCCGGATCGGCGGTTCTCTCCGAAGACTTTACACTCTCTTTTCCGCATCGAGAATTCGCCTTCGCCATTGGCGAATCCAGCCGCCTCCTGACTCTCTCGCCGATAGACGACGACGCGGTGGAAGGAGTAGAAACCGTGGAAATCTCGCTCTTACCGGGGAACAATTATGAAGCAGGTTGCCCCAACCGAGCCGCGATTGACATTGTGGACAACGACGCGCCCGCCCTTAATTCACCGGCCGTTCTGTCCGTTGACCGGGAAACATTGACGGCCTCCGTGCCGTCCGGCGGCGTCTTTCGCCTCCAAAAGTCTGTCGACTTGATGCAGTGGGAAACTCTCGATACCCTCGAAGGCAACGACGCTCCCTTCTCCTTTCCGCTGGAAAATTTCCAAGAAAACACTCTCTTTTTCCGCTTGATTGAAGGAGTGGACAAAAGTTCCGCGTCTGTTTCCTGCACGGAGAACAACCGAATTCTGAACGTCGGCTTTTACGCCTTCTTCTCTCCAATCAGCCACAGCGAGACGCCGGATGATCCAGCCTGCTCCGGCTTTGACAAGCATCTCGGCTACGAGGCAGACTTGCTGACCGCATTGGAAGCGCTGGACGGCGCCGGCCTATCCTTCTCTCGCAAAGCAATTCCCGCTTGGGACGACATCTGGCTACGCTCCGCAACGCCGGAATACGATCTCATCGGCGGCGGCATTACCATTTTGGAAAGCCGCACGCTAGACGCCTCCGGCCAACCAATCGTGGCCTTCACCTCCGGCCACATCGCGTTTCGACAATCGCTGTTAGTTCGCGCCGAAGACGCCGCCAATCTGGCGAACTACGACTCCCTGAACAGCGAAGTTCGCGTTGGCGCGCTCCGAGGCACTACCGGAGAGTTCCGCCTGCTACAACTCACCGGACTCGTCAACGACGAAGGCACTCTTGTCTCCGGCGCCCGCGTGGAAACTTCGGATGGCGAAGTAACGGCGGACGGCAGTCCCGCCTATCAAATCACCGCCGCGCAAGCCACAGACAATCTGAGCGGGCGTTTGCGCTTGTGGCCGCCATCCGAAACGATGCCCCAAGTAATCTATCTCGGCTCGGAAACCGGCGGCGAGGCCGAACTCCTCCAAGCCCTTCGCAACGGACAAATCGACGCCTTGGCAAGGGGAGAAATTGGCAACCAAGACGCCGCCCACCTTTCAGAAGGCGCTTTCGTCGTTACCGCCGTCGACATTCACGCCAAAGAACGCGGCGGCTTTACCTTGAACGCAGAAGACACCGCGCTCCTTGCCTGCCTGAACGAAAAAATCCACTGGCTCACCCGCAATGGCGAAATCGGCTACGCAGAATGGCGGCAAGACCCAAAAGTATTTCTAAACCGCGCCGCTTTATGGAACATGCTACGCGCCGCCCCTTGAAGTCGTTGCCCCCGAAAAGCAACTATGGCGCAAGGCAATCCCGACTGTTTCCAACTGTTTGCGAGGCTTGCCCGGTCAACCGCGCGGCAAATAAGCTGGCTATCCCGGCGGCCAGCCCAATGCGCGGCCGCCAAGCAGATGACAATGAAGATGCGGAACCGACTCGCCGCCATCGGAACCATTGTTGATTACTAAACGGTAGCCGGTGTCAGACAATCCCAACTTCTCCGCAATCGAACGAGCCTGCAACAGCAAATGACCGAGCAAGTCTTTATCCCCCTCTGAGGCGGCGGCAATCCGCGGGATGGGGTTTTTGGGAATTATCAAAATGTGAACGGGTGCTTGCGGTTGAATATCGCGGAAGGCGAGGACTTTATCATCTTCATAGATGACGTCTGCCGGTATCTCGCGGGCGATAATTTTCTCAAATAAAGTCTGACTCATATAAGCCAAGCGCTTAGCCCTTAACCACAAGCAGGCAATCCGCCGCCGCATGCTCGTCAAAACATTGCCTCATAAAGGAAACCACCTGATCGCTCAAAGTCTGACACCGCCGGCTCCAACGTCGCGCGCGCAAAACTCGCTTCACACATCCGCGCAAACCACTGAGCCGCAATTCACGCGGCGTGTTTTTTAGCAAGTGTTTCATCTCCGAGCGCAGGCGTGGATACATCGCCAGTTCCAATTCTCCCTCGGCTTCGCGGATCAAATCGTTAATGTCGGCGTTCCGAATCATGCGCTTCCGCTTCGCCGCGGCGTTTACCGAGTAGCCGAGATTCTGTAGCACGCTCTCCAACGCTTCGGAAAATTCGGCCACGGAAACAACTTCCCGCTCTTGCTCTTCTCGAAAAAAGTGCAACACGGCGGCCGTGACGTTCTGGATCGCCTCTTGGCTCATCCAGTCAACGGCTTCGCCAATCAACTCCGTAGTCACAATTTCCACCGGGCAGGGGAACTGCTCTCCACCGGATATTTGGATAATCAAGCAATCTGCGCGCAGTCGAATCATAATCTTCTTTCGGTTTCTAAATTTTCCTTCAATCTATCAGCGTCCAGAACAACGGGCCGTCAAGCAAGATTGGGACGTCCGCCCTTTCAAACATCTCTGGCGCCGGATTGTCAAGCACATTCTCCTCCCTTTGCTAATTTGCCCTTGCAATTAGCGAAACTTCTAATACTGCGGAGGCAAAGGCGGCAGCTCCGCTTCGCTTTTTGTCGTGTCTTGAATATGTTTGCCCAACCGCTGAAAGTAGATGATGTAAAATGCGGCCATTACCAAAACATCAAGCAAATTTGTATTCTCGGAAATCTCCCCTCCCATCAAGATTCCCACAAACACATAGAAAACAATCATACTTGGAATAAAGACCAGCAAGCAACGAATGGTGACCACTCAACCCAAAACGATAGACTTCTGTATAAAGTCGAATCCCGATACGCCGCCATTTTGCGAATACACGTGATAAATGCCGCAAATGGTGAAAAGGAGACTCATCACACCCTCAATCGCATCCCATGCGTTAAAATCGCCAGGCATAGGGACAGAAAACCCAAGAACGACCAAGACGTTGAACAGGATCCAGTAAGGCAGCGCTTCGCTTTCACTGAGAGCACGTTCTCTTAGTTTTTCTTTCAGCGGATGGTATTGGATAAAATACACGGGCAAAGTTTTTACAAGACGTTCGACCGCTTGTCAATTGTCGATTCCCTTTGTTTGGGTTGCGGCGGAAGATTTTTGCGGCCGCTCGAAGATTCGGTTGAGCCGTTGACGATGGTAGTCGAGGCGTTCGGCGGTCGACATTTGGGCAAAGTCCGGGTTTCCCGCTTTGGAGAAAGCATTCGGCGGAGATTTTCGCGCGGGTGTTCTCTGGTCGCGGCACAACACCGGATCCGTCAATCTAAGGTCTTCTTCCAAAGAACGCAGAGCGCGAACCTTCTTTTTCCGAAGGATGTCGTGGTAAGCGTGAACGGCTTCGAGCGGAGGGATTCGCCCGTCGGCAACCAGCCGTAACATTTCGATGAACGCCAACGGATGCTCGGCTCGGTTGATTTTTCGTCCGAAAAGAGCGGCTTTGGCGCCGTGCTTTTGGGCGTCGTGAAGAAGGCGGAAAGCGTCATAACTTGTCCCGGCGCTGCCGCCCAAAATGCCGACGACAAGGCGGGGGTCGTATTGCGTCAACTCTTCCATTGCCCGCGGTCCGTGATAAGCGATTTTGAGGAAAAGCGGACGCCCGGCCTCCGTGACGCCGGCCAGACTGCGAACGACGTTGTCGTTGATAAACTCGCCCAACTTCCCAGCCGGCACGCCGGCCGGCACATTGGGATCAAAGACTTCCAAAAAATACCGAAACCGCTTCCGCTCCGCCTCTTCGCGAAAGGCGCGAAACGCTTCCAAACTTTGCTGATCCTCTGTCGGACGGTTGACAAAAGTCAGCGAGTAAAGGCCAAGGTCCGCTCCGGGAATCCGTCTTGAATTTGGAGAGCAGGCCGATTGTCCGCACTGGACGGAGTCAATGGAGGCGCTGCGAAAAGGTTGCGAAGGTTCTTTGACGTAGCGGCCGTGTCGAATCGCCCAGATGTCGGTGGAGTCGTTCACGCGGGCGGCCGGAGTTACGGCCGACTGCGCAAACAACCGCTCCTTTATGGTCAAAAGTTCGTTCACGGAGGCCGACATCAGCATGATGTCCACTGCGCCTTGTCGCACGATTTTGCGGATGACGTCTAGAAATTCGGGCAGATTGCGGCAAGGAAACTCCCCGCACGGCCCCATTTCAGGCGAGCGGCGCGCCATCCGTTCTTCATCGACGGAAAGACTGCGGCGAGCCCCCAACGCACGCACGCCAAAGGCCATATCGGCGTCCTTGGCGTCGGCAAGGACAAAGGCTTTGGAGTTTGGGTTCGCCCTGATTTCCGCCAATTTCCGATCCAGAGACTTCATCAACTTCCCGCTAGGTATTTATTGCCGGGCTTTGGCCAAAGTTCCCTTCAAGGCGCGGGCGGAATTTTGCAAGGCTGTTTGTTCCTTAGGCCAGAGTTTTAACTCCACATGTTGCCGTATGCCGTCCCGTCCCACCACCGACGGCACGCTCAAACAGACGTCCCGTATGCCGTAAGCGCCTTGCACCAACGAGGAGACGGGAAGCAAACGCCTTTGATCCAAAGCGATAGCGTGAATCACCTCCCGAATGGCCGCCGCAACGGCCCAGCCCGCGCCTCCCTTTCGTTGGATCACTTCGGCGCCGCTCTTGCGAGTGCGCTCAAAAACGGCGTTCTGAAAACCAGAATGACATCCCGCAAGCCCCGTCAACGGAAGCCCGTCGACGGTTGCAGACGACCAAACGGGCAACATCGAATCGCCGTGTTCTCCCAAAATCAAGGCTCGCACTTGCGTCGGCGCCAGCTTCAAGGCGGCGGCAATCAGCGAACAAAAACGAGAAGTGTCCAGCATGGTGCCTAACCCAATCACCTGCCCCCAAGGAATATCCAGCCGTTCCACCGCCAGATGCGTCAGAATATCCACCGGATTGGAAACCACAAACACCTTCGCCTCCTCAGAATGGCCGGCGCGTTGTATGCTTTCCAAAATTTGCAGAAACAGCGCGACATTTCGATTGATGAGATCCAAGCGCGATTCCTCCGGCTTTCGCCGCAGTCCGGCCGTAATGAGAAAGACGTCCGAATCAGCGGCCCGTTGATAATCGCCGGCGTAAATTCGTTGATCGGCCTCCAAAGCGCTTCCGTGAAGCAAATCCAAAGCCTCGCCTTCGGCCGCATCCGCATTCGCGTCCAGCAGTTGAATTTCCGAAACAATCCCCCCCGCCTGCAAAGCAAAGGCCGCGCACGACCCCACTCTGCCGCCGCCGCCAATGATAGTCGTTTTCATGCCGCTTCTTTTGCCCATAGAATTAGAGAAACATCGTTGTTCTGGAAGGGAAATATCCGTTAGAAAGGAAACCGAGCTGCCGACAGTCGCAATTTGTTGTTTCTTCTTCGCTCATCTCAAAATGCCCATCTCAGGTTGACGGGATGTTTGCTCTCGTGTTCGAAGTGTTTTTAGAAGTTCTTGATATTGTTTTTCTATGTCGTCAATGGAGGACACTTTTCTTAGATGAACGTCTTTCAGCGAGAAATCCCATTTGATTTCGCCACTTCTCCTCATGTGAGTTTTTTTCTTATTTACAGTCCAAATGTTATTTGCCTTCCGAACTGGGATAGTGTTTTTAGGGGCAAGAGTGAGATAGATGTCTTCTGGTGCAATGTCTAGCAAAGCCAAGGCGTGCCATGGTCTTTCTACCATGATTCGCTCGTGTTGAAAAGTTTTTGTTTTCTTTCCTTGGGTTGCAGTTTTGATTTCGATCATGATGTTGTTATCAATTCGGATGTCCCAGCTTTTTTCCTGCGGGTCGGTCGTCCGGTCGATTTCCACTTTATGGCCGTTTTGTCTGAGGCAGGTCGCCATGAAATTCTCTCCCGCCTCGCCTCGCGCGTCTATTTCGAGATTGGTAATGATTTCGTGAGAGCTGTGGATCCACGGATTAATCCGCTCTTTGACGGATTTTTTGATGATGCTGATTAGTATTTCCGATAGTTGACTAGTCATGGTATCCGTTTTCGATGAGCGGTTGTTGAATTAGCGATTTCCTTAGGTTCAGCGCGCCATTGGTGGATTGGAAAGCAATTTTTGACCAATCCAGATTGAGCATTAGATTCCTTATGGTTATTTTTTGTTTGTGGATGATTACGCCATAGCCTCGTTGGTGAGGCAGTTCGCTGAATTTCTTAAAGGCTTTCATGTCTTTGTAGCATGTGGACGGGAGATAGACATGGCATTTTCCGATTTTGTCTTTGTTTCGGGTAGACGAAGGAGTGCCGCCATTGGATAGCGAATATATGGATACCCATTGATCGCAAGTTTTCTTGGGCGCGAGTTTTATTTTGTCTTTGTTGATTTTTGTCCAAACCTGAAATAGGCAAGCGATGCCTTTTGGGTCTCCGGTGGGCGTTTCAAAGGCGTCGTTGGGAAGTTCTTCCGAGTGCGCTAATGCGAGTTCTTTGTTGACTCGTTTTCCGGCGACGCCTTTTCCATCGCTGTTGAATAATTGCGGGACAATGAATCCAATCATATCAGCAAACTCAGCGGCGTAGTTGATGAATTGCAAAGCGAGATGTCCCCTAATTCCAAAAGGGGGATTACCGACAACAACGAAGCCGTCTGGATGCGGTTTTGGTTTCCACAGGAGAAAGTCTTGTTTTATTAATTGTTTTTTGACTTTTCCTTTGGGGTCTATGTCAATTCCCGTTCGGTTGTGTTTGGGGAATTCTAGGAAGAACCAACCGCAACCGGCGGACGGCTCAATCCAGTGTTTTTTGGATAAATCCACGCCGATTTTCTCGGCGGTTTTTTTCATCACTTGGCAACAGTACTTTGCGGTTTCCCGCTTGGTGTAAAACTGGTCTCGATCTCGCACCGCGTCGCCATTGAGGGAAATGAATCCTTGCTCCCCCAGAATTCGTTTGAAGTCGCCTTCGTATTGCCACGGGACGTTGTTCGTCTCCAGCCATCGGAGAATTGCCGGCTTGGAAACTCCAATTCGGGAGGAGATCCGGCTTACGCCAACTTTCCCTAACGCCTTCCGAAATAATGCGTTCAGCGTCGGTTCCACCGTGATTTTAGCGGAGTCTTTTGTCGTCATATTCTTACTCCTCTCTTTATTCTATCGTTGTTTTTCTGGTTCGGTCAAAAAGTCTTTCCGTGTTTGGTCAACGATTTGGAAAAATGCCCATCTTGGTTTGACGGGAGTCTTGTTCCCGCTCTAAATCTTCTTTCCAGCGCGGTTTCTTCCTTTGCTTGATGCCTTTCTGATAATCTTTTTGTGAAGGAGTCAGACTTTTCATGTATGCGTGAATTTTGATTCTTTGCTCATACAGCAAGCCTTCGGCCCGCAATTCCGCCCGCACCTGTTCATTGGTTTTGGTTCCTCCTTTGCGCCGGTTGCAACGAGAACACAGCAATTGCAGGTTCTTAAGTTCCCAGCCGCCACGATTGCTTTTCGGATGGATATGATCCACTTCCAAATCAAAATGGTCTTTGGGATGCTCGCAAATAGCGCAAATTAGGTAGGGGCGATGTTTCAGCTGCTCAAGCATCAGCTTCTCCTTGAGTTGATGGAGAACTTTGGGAGAAAGTTTGTTGTCGGTTCGTTGGGGAAGTCTTGGGGGAAATTTGATGTTCTTGCGCCAAAAGTCTAAGGAATTCTCATTGAGTTTGTCTAGTTGTTCCAGCACTAAATCTTTGGAAGTGGGATTGATGTCAATCCCAATCCACTCGCGCCCGGCGTTCTCCGCCGCAACCAAAGTCGTGGCGCATCCGCAAAACGGATCCAACACTAAATCGCCGGGATTGGTGCTGGCTAAGATCAATCGAGAGTAAAGAGCCACGGTCTTTTGGGTGGGTTTGCCGCAACGTTCTCTTGCCAATCTTCCTACTGGCGAAAATTTAGTCCACCAGCTCTCTGGGACTTTGCCTCGCTCACGATACGCGTCCACTGTTTCTGTTGTTAGGTTGCCCCCTATGCCTCCGCCTCCCGGTTCTTTGTGTTGCGTATTAAGCTGTGTGTAGGGAACACGGACGGCGTCGGCGTTGAAAGTCCACTGGTCGCTTTTGGAGTACCAGTAAATGGTTTCGTGTTTGCGCGGGAATTGTTTTCGGGCCGCGCTTGGCCCTGTATAACACCATATAATCTCATTTCGAAAGTTTTTCCGTCCAAAAATCACATCCATTAGGGTTCGGAGGTAGTTGTTGGAAGATTCGTTGCAGTGGAGGAATATGCTTCCGGTTTCTTTGAGCAGTTCGTGGCAAAGCAGGAGTCGAGACGCCATCATCATTAGGTAAGCTTCCATGCCGGCGGAATGCGTGCGTCCCACGATTTCGCAAAAAGAGAGCAGGTCTTCGTCTTTGTATTTGAGGAAGTCGATTTCCGCTCGTTTCAGGTCTTTGATCGACCATTTGTCGTCAAAGCCACGAGTAGGGTTGCCATGTTCGTCTACCGGATAATCCCGTGCGCGCTCTTTCTTTACCGACTTCGCTTGAGCGTCTTCCAGCGTCTGCTCGGAGTTGAAAGGCGGATCCGTGATGATGGCGTCGGCGATTTCGGCGTTCAGACCGAGCATTACTTCCCGGTTGTCGCCAATAAACACGGTTCGGTTGTCGCAGTTCGGCTTCATTTTCCTATTCCTAATTTGTCATGGAATTCGTCAGTCGTTTAGTTGGTCCATAATTTGGTCGGTGATGGTTTGGACGAGGGACTCGGCTTCGGCGTTGGGATGGGGGTTGGCCGATGGGGTTTTCGGCGGCGGGTCGCCGGCGGAGACGGGAGGCCACGGGTTGTTGTCGCACAGCTCGCATTCTTTTAGGCCGATGCGCGGGTCTGGGATGCCGAGGTTTTGTTTGATTTTGAGGAGGTCTTGCAGTTGCGCCGCGCTGATGGTTTTCAACGGGGCGCCCAGTTGGGAGGCTACCCAAACCGTGCGGCAGTAGGCTTCCAAGATTTCCATTTTGAAGTAGGCGTCTTCGACGTTCAGATGGCTCCAGGAAACGGCGCCGTGATTGCCCATTAGGATGGTGTTGTGTTGGTCGGCTAGTTCGGCCACTAGTTTTCCCATTTCCGGAGTGCCCGGCGTTCGATAAGGCGCAATGGGCACTTTGCCAACGAAGACTTCGATCTCAGGAATCATGCAGGTGGGCGGTTCTATGCCGGCGACGGCGTAGGCAGTGGCGTGCGGCGGATGACAATGGACGGTGGCTTTGGCGCGGGGTTGCGCCTTCATGATTTGAAGATGCATTAGGATTTCGCTGGTGCGCTCTTTGTTGCCGGCTTTTTGGTTGCCTTCCAAGTCCACTAGGCACAGGTCTTCTGGTTTCATAAAACCTTTGGATACGAGAGTCGGCGTGCAGAGCGCCAAGCCTTCGGCCACCCGAACGGCGATGTTCCCGCCATTGCCGTCGACATAAGCGCGTTGCCACATTCGCCTTCCCGCGTCGCAAATCTGCTCTTTGAAGTTGCGCACGGCCGGGGTGTGAAAAAAGGCTTCCAGTTCGGCGGAAGAACTGGAGGAGGAAACTTTTTGAGGAAGCGAAGGAGCGGAAAGCTCGGCCGGCGCTAGGGACAACTTGCCGGCGGTGGAAGCGGCCGTGTTGCCGTTGGATTGCCGGCGACGAAGCGTTTCTCGCGCCAAGGGGGTCAGGAGGGCGTCTGCGGGCAAGTCTTCCGGCGATCCTCCTTTCTCGAACAAGGCTTCGACGTCTCGGGCGCTGATGATCGGTTTCATGGTTTAGGGGGAATAGAAAATCTTGTCGATCAAGGCCGCGTTGATGGCGTCGATCGGCGTCGGCTCGTCAAAGGGCGAGGAGGCTTCTCTGCCTTCGACAAAGCCGATTTGGTCGCCCAGCCCGCCGCCAAGATTGTCGAAGACGACTAATGAAGGTTCCGCGCTTATTGGCGGCGTTGAATGTTTCTGCCGCCGCAATTCCTCTCGCCCGCAAGGACTTACGAGCAGCCAACGCGCTCCTTTTAATCGGGGCGTTGTTTTGTTAAGAGTGACGCGGCCGATGACGGTTCCGATTTTCATGGCTTGGCGGTTTCGCCGGGTTCGTCGACGACTCCGGCAATCATCATGCGCACCGGGCTTTTCGGATCGTTCACGGTTTTTCGAGCGGCGGCGCCGTCCGAAGAGACAATAACTTTTTGGCGCAGTCCGGCTCCCCAAGGATCAATGGCGACGACCGGCGCGCCTTCGGCGTCTCCGCCGGCATTAATCGGCTGACAAAGGATCAGCCGCTGTCCGCGCAGGCTTGCGTGCTTCCGCGTCGCCACCACGTTGCCTTCCACACGGGCGAGTAGCATTAATAAATCCTCAGGTTGTCGACCATCACGCAGCGGCGCACGCGGGTGAAGGTTTGCGGGTTGGTGACACCTTCGCCGGTCGGGGTGGCAATGGAATAGCTTAGGTATCCTTCTCCTCCCAAACCCAACCCCGCCATGCAAGGCCCGTTTTTGATAAACAAAGTTGTGTCCAAGGCGCGCGCCATGGCGGTCATGTGATTCACGTTCTGCGAGTGAATCATGGAAGTATGCTTGTATTGGCGCTCCGCCGCTTTGCTTGCTTCGATTCCCGCCTCCACGCTGGGAACGCGCACGATGGGCAAGAACGGCATCATCTGCTCTTCCCTAACAAAGGGATGCTCGGCGGGCGTTTCGGCGAAGAGTAGTTGCGTTCCCGCCGAGAAGCGAACTCCGGCCGCTTCGGCCAGCACGGCGGCGTTTCGCCCGATTAAGTCTTTGTTCACGGATGTCTCCGGCTCTTCGGTTCCCTTCCCGCCTTGGAAGGAGAAGGCGGCTTGGGTTAACCGCTCCACTTGCGGGGCGCGCAATCGGCAGGCGCCGGCTTTTTCGAGCGCCGCCATGAAGGAATCGGCCGCTTTGTCCAGCACGAAGACTTCCTTTTCGCCAATGCACAACAGGTTGTTGTCGTAAGAGGCTCCTTGGATCACCGCTTCCGCCGCCCGTTTCATGCAGGCGGTTTCATCTACCAAGACGGGAGGGTTGCCCGGCCCGGCACAAATGGCGCGTTTGCCCGTCTGCATAGCCGCCTTCACCACTCCCGTCCCTCCCGTCACGCACAAGAGGCGAACCGCTTCGTGGGCGCACATTTCTTGAAAAGAATCCAAGGTGGGCTCTTCTAAGATGCAGATGAGATTGCGGATGCCGGTCTCCCGTTCGACTGCTTGATTAAAAGCCCGCACCGCCGTCGCCGCGCAACGGGAAGCAGCGGGATGGGCGTTGAAGACGACGGCGTTGCCCGCGCCTACGATGTTGACCACGTTGCCCGCCAAAGTTGGAATGGAATGGGTGGAAGGTGTGACCGCGCCAATTACGCCAAAGGGCGTGTATTCTTCCAACGTGACGCCGTGATCGCCGCTCCGACCGGAGGGACGCAGCCATTCCACGCCCGGCACCAGCCGGATGATTTGAAGCTTTTCAATCTTGTGATCCAGCCGGCCAATCTTGGTTTCTTCCAACTCGAGTCGCCCCCAAGACTCCGCATTGTCTGCGCACAGCGTTTTGACGATCTCCTCGACTTTCCGGCGAGCCTCGATTCCTTTTTTCTGCAAGTCCAGATACGCAACGTAAGCCGCTTCGCAGGCTTCGGAAGCGGCGGCAAATACGCCGTCAGCGCCGCTGCGGTTTCGTGACGGCGCAAGGCTACGACGCGGCTCGCCGCCGGACGGAGAGGCTGGTTGGCCTTCCAAGCGTTCTAACACTTCCGCCACAACGTCGCGTATCAATGATTCGTTCAATGCGTCCGCCATTTATGATTTTCCTTTCTTTTTTGGCCGATTGGAAACACGGCCGGCGATTTTGGCTATTGTCTGGAATTGAAAACTTGTTTTCCGAATACATCCACCGTGTCGACGATTCCGACGATGACGGCGTCCACCGGCGCGGACTTCATATTGGGCGCCAAGCGCGCGCTGCTGCCTTGGCAAAACAGCACCATTTCTCCTTCTCCGGCGCCAACGCTGTCGACGGCCACAATGGTGTTCTTCCCCGGATGAAGTTGAGCGGGGTTCTGGCTATCGACCAACTGGGGACGCAACAACAGCAGTTTGCGCCCGTTCATCGACGGATCCTTCTTGGTCGAAACGACCGCTCCTTCCACTCGGGCCAAGAACATAACGGCTTACTTTCGGCGGGGAAGCACCGTGTCTGTGTCCGCGTGAGGCCGAGCGATGACGTGAATGCTCACCAATTCGCCGCCGATTGCCTTGATCGCTTCGGCGCCGGCTTCCGTGGCCGCCTTCACAGCCGCCACGTCCCCCACGACCACCGAAGTCACCAAAGCACTGCCGACTTTTTCCATCGGCCCGGCCAGCCTCACGTTGGCCGCCTTCAACATAGCGTCCGTGCCTTCCACCAACGCCGCCAAGCCGCGCGTTTCCATCATTCCAACTGCTTGATTTGCCATAATACTTTTTAATTATAAGATTCGTTGTTTTCCAAAAATCGCTTCACTTCCCGCGCCACTACCCATTCTTCGTTGGCGGGGATGACAAATACTTTTATCCTCGAATCCGGCGCGCTAATCTCGCCCTCAATGCCTTGAATAGACCAGTTCTTTTCCGCATCCAATCGAATTCCCAATTGATCCAGGTCGGCGCAAACGCCCTCTCGAATCTCGGCGCGGTTCTCCCCAATGCCCGCCGTGAAGGCCAAGGCGTCCGCTCCGTTCAACAACAAATAATAGGAACCCATCCAACGCCGGGTTTCATATACCAAAAAATCGAGCGCGAATTGCGCGGATTCTTTTCCGGCCGCAGCCTGCGCCCGAATGTCCCGGAGATCGTTTCGGCCTCCGGACAATCCCTTCAATCCAGCCTCCGCACAGAGTTGCCTCTCAGCCTCTTCCACCGTCAACTCGGCCTGCCGCATGACGTGCAAAACAGCAAACGCATCGACGTCCCCAACGCGGTTGTTTTGGGGCAGACCAGACTGCGGACTGTAACCCATGCTGTTCCCCATCGCCACGCCGTCTCGAATGCCCGTTACCGAAGAACTGCCGCCTAAATGACAGGAAATCACCCGCAGACTAGGTTTGCGGATCGGCGTTCTTCCTTCGTCGGCGTATAGCTGCCGCGCCCGCTCCGCCACATCGCCGCGCCCCAGAAGCTCCGCCGACCGCTCCGCGATAAACTTATGACTGGCGCCGTGAAATCCCCAACGGCGCACGCCGAACTTTCTCCACGAATCCGGGACCGCATAACATTTGGCGGTCTTCGGAACCCATTGGTAAAAGGCCGTCTCAAACAAAGCGACCAACGGCGTTCCCGGCAGTTGCTCCGAAAAGACGCGAATGCCGGCAAGATACGCCGGATTATGCGCCGGCGCCGCCGAATTTCCCGCTTCCATCGCCTTCAAAACCGACTCGTCCAAACGCACACACCCGCTTACGCCCTCGGCCAACACTGCCTTGAAACCAACTGCCGCAAGATCGTCAAAGGACGCGACGCACCCATCTCGCTTCAAATCTTCCAGACAGGCATTCACCGTCTTGCGGAAATCTTCCACCCGCTCGAACCCGCCTTGAGCGACCAACTCCCCTTCCCCGGCAAAATCAAAAAGCCGATACTTCAAGGAAGTCGATCCCAAGTTGACGACCAAAATTTTCATGCCGCGGTTTCTGCAAATTCCCGCGCGCCTATTTCAACCATTCGCCCAGCCCGCCGAGTTCTTCATGCGGACGAGGAATCACCTGCACGCTCACCACTTCGCCCACCTGCGCTGCGGAAGCCGCTCCGGCGTCTGTGGCTGCCTTCACGGCCGCCACGTCGCCTCTAAAAAACCCAATGACAAAACCACTGCCCACCTTTTCCCAGCCGCTCATTGTGACGTCGGCCGCCTTGAGCGCCGCGTCGCAAGCCTCCAACAACGCGCACAGCCCGCGCGTTTCTATCATTCCCAATGCTTGTTGTGCCATAAATCAACCTTTCCTATCTTCGTATACAATCTAGCCGTTTTCACAAACCCATCGCTCAGAAAATCCAACATGCGAAATCTCGTTCCCGCTTCTGTCTAACTGACGATCTGTCTCCCGAACAACTATTTCAGGATCTAATTCGTAGATAATTTTCACCCGCATCTGATTGTGTCTGTAAAATACGGCATAGTAAATTCTGTCGTTCCGTCGAATCCGATTCAACGACTCTTGTCTTTTCTTATCCGGCCTCTTGAACATTCGGTCAAGTTGTCCCGAACCTCCTTCTTTGCAGGACAAATATTCATAGACTCGCGCAGGATTTTCTGGGTTTCTAGCATCCGCGCCGCGTTTCGCGGTAATCAGTTCATGCCCAAGAATATCTGCAATCATCATCTCTTTGACGAGGCCGGGTTGCAAAAGGTTATGGATGCCAACCGTTCTCGCCATTTCTGCCGCTCTCATAACCAAGTCAGTTATTTTTCGGTATACTAGATTCAATGTCAACTATTTTAAATTTATCCAAATTGGCTGGGACATTGTCGTTTTGAAATAGTATCCAAAAAGTAGCATCTCCGCCTCTATGTTGCTTTCTCCATACAGACTCTCCAATGTCTTTTGTTATTTTCCAAAGCCTAATTCTGAACGGCTCTATACCAAGCAAGCAGATCTCATCATACCCCTCTTCAGCTAATGCGTTGAATATAAATCCGTCTGATTCATTAAGAGTAGATAACTTGACTTCGCATTTTTTACCATCTATTCGTAAGTCATGCTTAGTATCAATCGAAGGTAATACTTTAGAGCCTGCGCATGTCATCATCATTCTGACAATATCTTCTCCAACCTTACCTGATTTTCTAGAAGACGCTGTCTTAATCCAAAGGAATGGCGACCTATCCCATCGTGGATCAATTCCGCCATATTTAGTTTTCAAAACATCTGTATACTTTGTTACAATATCGAACGATACATTCATAATCTAACTTTCACGCGCCATGGAGAAACTTCGAAAACAGTTGAATCCCTGTGAATAGAGGCCAGTCGGGTCTCAGCCTCCTCGACCAATTCCGGACAAAGTTCAAAAGCTAAATAGTCCCGTTTGTTTTTTTTGCAAACTGCGGGACAAGTGCCGACTCCGGCAAAAGGATCTAAAACCAAGTCGCCTTCCAAAGAGCTCGCAAGCACAAGTCTTTCGATTAACTTCTCCGGTTTTTGAATGGTATGAAGGGCATCCCGAGAAATCAGCTCCTTCGACTTGTAAGTGAGCTGTTTGATATCCCCCCAAACATCACCGGGATTTTTTCCCTTCTTATTGAATTTTGTCTTTCCGTATCGGCCGTTCTTTACTGAAGGAACTTTTTCGCAACGAGTTCGATGCTCCAGTTCCACCAGCTGAGGCACGCGGATTTCATCTAGATTATAGCAACGAGGCTTCCGTCCTTTAACGAAGTAGGCAATGATGTCGTAGTTGTTCGTATAATTCAATCTTCCCTGCGCCAGACGGCTGGGTTGATACCAAACAATTTTTGACTTCAGATTTAAGAAAGGGCGGTAGTCGATAAAGTCAATACAATTGGGTTTGCCAAAAAGGTATAACGCGCCGCCATCTTTTAGTTTTATTGAAAAACGTTGGATCAGATCAAGGTTGAATTCTTGAATCGACGGTATCCGATCCCAGTCGTTTTGTGTCACTCCATACGGGCCGTCGCAGACAATAAGGTCCACCGATTCATCTTCGACCTTGCTTAAAAGATCGAAGGCGTCGCCGCAGTAAATTTGGTTTCTGCCCATGACTGGCTTTGTTCGTTCTTTTTAACGCTAGGAGGATCCAAACAAACAGCGCTTTTGTTATTGACGGCCGGCCGATGTTTTGGGTGGTTGGGCGGCATCCACGAATCGTTTCAATAGGTCTTCATGCGGCCGGGCCAAAATGTGCGAGCTGACCAGCTCTCCCACTCGGCCGGCGGCGTTGGCTCCGGCGTCGACGGCCGCCTTCACGCTGCCGACGTCGCCCCTTGCCAGCACGGTGATGAATCCGCCTCCAATGGGGATGGATTTGACGAGTCGCACGTTCGCGGCTTTGACCATTGCGTCGCTGGCTTCCACGGCGCCGACGTAGCCTTTGGTTTCGATCATTCCAAGCGCTTCACTCATAAGTTTTGCTTTGTTAAATTGTTGTTCTTTTGTTCCAAAATTTTGCAAAGATTGGCATTCTCCCATTCCAAAATCAAGCGAGGATTTCGCAAAAACTATCCGGTTGCAGATGACAGGCATTTCCTTCGTCCGTATCCACGTGCACTTCCAATTTAGAATTCGGGTCCACTCGGACGAGCATTTTTTCCAAAGTCAAGCCGCAAGGGCCGCCGACGCGCAAGCGCACTTCCTTTCCCTCGCCAGTCTCGTAAAAGTCTGCGTCCTCCGGCCCCATATGAACGTGCCGCAAAGCCCGAATGACTCCTTGCTCCATTTTGAAAAAGCCGGCCGGCCCCATCAACATGGCGCCCGGCGTTCCTTCAATTTGGCCGGAGCAACGCAAGGGAATCTCGAATCCGAGCGCAATCGCATCCGTGTAGGCCAACTCTACTTGATTTGCCGTCCGGCAAGGTCCGAGAATTCGAAGATTGGAAATGACCCGGCTTCGCGGCCCGATCAGCGTCACCGTCTCTTTGGCCGCAAACTGCCCTTCTTGATACAACCATTTGAGCGGCTGCAACTGGTGCCCCTTGCCGAATAGAGACTCCACGGCCTCTGAGGTGAGATGGCAATGCCGGGCGCTTACGTTGACCACCAGCGGATTGGTAGACCTTGCCGCACGAGGCGCCGCCACCGACATCCGGGCGTAAACCGCCTGCCGAACCAGATGCTCCACCAAAGCCCGATGTGCCGCTTTCTTAGCCATCCGCAAAAATCACTTGCGCCTAAATTTGCACAAGCCGCCGCAACTTGTCAAATTTTTCTTTCATTACCTTTCCAAATCAATTATTCTGTGAACGGATTTGGCAATGAAACAGAAAGTTTTGAAAAAAGGCCTCCTGAAAATTGAGGAACGGCGGTTGCTTATCGAAAGCTATTTGCGCAGGAAGGGGATCGCTTCTCTTGAAGACATCGCCAAGATTGTTGGCATCTCCCTTTCGACTGTTCGCCGGGATCTTGACGTCTTAGCGGAGGATGGAATCGTGAAACGCACTCACGGAGGCGCCCAGATGACGGCTTCGCAGCTCGATGATCAAGCAGCTCTCAACGTCTTAATCCTGGAAGGCGAGAAGTCTCTTTACGGCAAAACCAAGCCGAAGCCTCCGAAGATCGACGAGCTCGCCTTTGCCTCCCGCAACATTTATCAACATAGAGAAAAGAAGGCCATCGGCAAGGTTTGCGCCGATCTCATTGCTCTCAACCAAAGCGTCATCATCGACGCCGGAACTACGGCCTACCACGTTGCTCGCTCTCTCAAATCGAAAACTCCGCAAATTATTACCAACTCCCTTCCGGTCGCCAACTGTTACACGAACACCTCCGACGTCGAGGTCTTGGTCTCCGGCGGCGTGATCTATCCGCCTCTGGGCGTTCTCGTCGGACCTTTGGCCGTCAAAACCTTTTCCGAAATGCACGTCGACGTCGCCGTCATGGGCGCCGGAGGCATCACTATGGATGGCGTCACAAACTCGCACGGTCTGCTGATCGACATCCAACGCGCTATGATTCGCGCCGCCGGAAAAGTGATTCTCTGCTTAGATCATACCAAGTTTGGACGCCGCTCTCTCTCCCAACTTTGCGATCTGTCCGCAATCGATTCGATCGTCACCGATACCGGCGCCTCTTCAAGCCTTCTCGAACAACTCCAAAACGCCGGACTCAACGTCGTGCTGGCCAAACCAAGAAAAGCAAAATCCTCTCGTCCGGCGCAGTCGCAAACTTCCCTTTGATTTTTTATGTCGTTGTCAAAAGAAGAGATCGCCGGAAATCTTATGGAACCGGGAATCATCGCCGTGGTGCGGGCGCGTTCGCAGTCCCAAACAGCGTCATTGGCGAAAGCGTTGGCGGACGGAGGCGTCACTGCGGTGGAGATCACAATGACCACGCCGAACGCTCTAGAGGCCATTCGGGAAATCGCCGAATTGCTAGGAGATCGCGCAACGGTGGGCGTAGGCACGGTGCTGGATGTTCCAACTGCTCAGTCAGCGCTCCGGTCGGGAGCGCAGTTTGTGGTGACGCCGGTTCTGAAACCGGAAATAGTGGCCGTGGCGCACGCCGCCGGAAAACCAATTTTTCTGGGCGCCTATTCGCCATCGGAAGCGCAGGCGGCTTTTGACGCGGGATGCGACTTCGTCAAACTATTCCCCGCCGACGGACTAGGCGCCGAATACATCCGGGCCATTCGCGCTCCGCTGCCTCACCTCAAGATTGTCCCAACGGGCGGCGTCCGTTTGGAAACGATGGAAAGTTTTCTCAAGGCGGGATGCGCTGCCTTGGGCGTAGGTTCGGCAATGATCACCGGAGAGATTCTTGAGCGGGACGATTGGGGGCAGTTGCGGAAGAACGCCGCTGTTTACGTCCAAAAAATCCGAGAAATTCGGCGCCGATTGCCGAATCTGTTTGACGAGTAAATCTTACGGTTGTTGGTTCGGATAGAATTTCCGTTGATGATTTCGGGCCAGTTTTTGAAGCCGGGCGGCGATGTCCGGATGTTGCGCGAGGACGTTCGTTTTTTCGCCGGGGTCGGCCGTCATATCGAAGAGGGACAAACCGATTTGAGCTTGGCGATACTTGCCGGGCATTCCGTTCTTTCCCGGCTGAAGGAGGGTGCGGTAGTTGTGCGGCAAGTGCAGTTTCCATTTTCCGTCGCCGCTCAGCACTCCTTGAAACTCCGAACCGTTGGAAAAAGGGTAATAAGCGTTCGGGTTTTTGGCGCCGGGTTGGCCGACGATCCAGTTCCAAACATTCTTTCCGTCCACTGGATTGTCCGGCAAATCGACGCCGGCCAAGGCCGCCAACGTGGGCAAAACGTCCAGAGAGCAAAAGGCATTGGAGGAGATGTCGCCCGCCGGGATGGCTGGAGGATATTTGATGATGCAGGCGCTCCGTATGCCGCCGTCAAACGAAGTTCCCTTTGCTTCTCGATACGGGGTTTTGCCCGCCCGGTTGCCGTAGGAAATCCAAGGACCGTTGTCTGAGGTGAACAGAATCAGCGTGTTTTGCGAGTCACCTGCGGCGTCCAGCGCTTGGATAATTTGCCCAACGGACCAGTCCAGTTCCATCATCACGTCGCCGTAAAGTCCGGCGGAGGATTTGCCCCGGAACTTGTCGCTGCAAAAGAGAGGCACGTGCGGCATAGAATGCGGCACGTAAAGAAAAAACGGCGAGTCGCTTTGCCGGCGTATGAAGTCCACCGCTTTTTCGGTGTACCAAGTTGTCAGGTGGGTTTGATGCTCCTTGGTCACTCGCTCGATGGTTACCTTCCCGTTTTCCCAATACTGAAGGGGAAACTTTCCCCAGTATTTTGGATTGCCCGGATGGAATTCCCACATGTCATTGGAATACATCAGTCCGGCGGATTCGTCGAAGCCCCTTGCGTGAGGTCGAGTTTCGGGGCGGTCTCCCAAGTGCCACTTGCCGAATACGGCCGTTCGGTAGCCGTGGGGTTTCAATACTTCGGCAATGGTGGCATATTTCGGATCCAGTCCTTTTGCGTTCGGCGGATGCGCGCCGAAGACTTTTGTTCGGCCGGGATAGCAACCGGTCATCAGTGCCGCCCGCGATGCCGAGCATACCGCCTGAGGCACGTAGAAGTTTAGGTAGCGGCATCCATCGCCGGCCAAACGGTCGACGTTCGGAGTCGGATAGTTTGGCTGGCCGAAGGGTTCAAAATCACTCCAACCCGAATCGTCGAGAAAGATCACGACAAAGTTGGGAGGACGGTCTTTTGCCGGCGCCGAGGCGGCTGCAACAGCCAAACAAAGGGAAAGCGCGAAGGCAAACTTGGGAAATTTGTGAGCCAACATACCTCGAAGTATAACGAATCCCGCCGGCAAGTCAACTTTGAGATTCCGGCGCGGCCTTCGTTGCCTTGGATGGGGGAAACGCATAGACTGAAGCGCGTGATTCGAAACGTCATTTTTGATTGGTGCGGCACGCTGGTGGACGACCTGAAGGCGGTTTGGAAAGCCACCAACAAAACCTTTGAGAAGGCGGGAATTCATCCGCTTTCTCTGGAGACGTTTCGCCGGGAGTTTGCATTGCCCTTTCGGCCGTTTTACGAGCGCTACATTCCCCACGTTTCCGAGGCGCAACTCGAAACATGGTTTCTGGAAGCTTTTCATCAGGAAATAGACTCCGTCAAACCGTTGGCGCATTCGCTGGAATTTTTGGAGTTCTGCCGTCAGCGGGGAATTTCGATGTTTGTTCTCAGCTCCATTCACAAAGATCATTTTGCGCAACATCTCAAAATCACGCGTTTTGGCGGCTATTTTCAAAAAACCTACGTCGGCGTCCGGGACAAACGAAACAAACTGGAAGAGGTTCTTGAAATCCACGAATTAAACCCGTCAGAAACGCTCTTCATTGGGGACATGCAACACGACGTGGAGGCGGCCAAACGCCACGCCGTCCGCTCTTGCGGCGTTTTGACCGGTTTCAACACCTTCCGCCAACTTCAGGAACAAGCCCCCGATCTGATTGTGGAACACCTCGGCGAGTTGCAACGCCTTTTGCAAAACCATGGCGGCTCTCTGCCTCCCACAACGATGCCGGCGAGGGACGGCGCCGACGGCTCTTTGTCCACAAACAAAAAACCGTCCGAACCCGGCCAGTGGCCGCCATTCATAAAAACAGAGTTTCCCATCTCCACAGTCGGCGCTTTGATTTTCAATTCATTCAACCAAGTCCTCATGTTGCAAACCCATAAGTGGTCCAACAAATGGGGTATTCCCGGCGGCAAAATCCGGTGGGGAGAAACGGCAGAAGAAGCCCTGCGACGGGAAGTGCTGGAAGAGTCCAACCTCTCGGTCGAAGACATTCGGCTGGTTATGGTTCAGGATGCCGTCCGTCCGCCTGAATTCTATCGGCCGGCGCACTTTCTCCTCCTCAACTACACCTGCCGCGCTATTCCGCCGTTGGATCCTCGCTTGAATCATGAAGCGCAGGCGTTCCGATGGGTTTCCATGCAAGAGGCCTTGGAAATGAACCTGAACGATCCAACCCGCAAATTGATCCACATAGCGCGCAACCGCCGAGCAGACAAACCGACAACCGCAACCTTCTCCAATCCGCCTCTCGATGAAACCGACAAAATTATCATTGAGGAAATGGAGATTCCTTTTCGGATTGGCGTTCCCGAGGAAGAGCGAGCCAAGCCGCAACGACTCCGCCTCTCCATCATCATCGAACTTCCTCTGCAACCAGCCGCCCTCTCCGACGATTTGGCGCAAACAATCGACTACGGAACTCTTGCCGCCGAACTAGTCTCTTTTGGCGAAGGCAAAGAATGGAAGTTGCTGGAACGACTCGCCCACGATCTCGCCCTCTGGATTCTTCGCCGCTTCGGCGGAGAGCGGGCAACAGTGGAAGCCAAAAAGTTCATCCTTCCCAACGCCCGCCACGTGGCCGTGCGCCTGACTCGATCCAAAGACGCTCTGAAGAAATCCAAAAAATGAATCCTTCGAATGGAGAAACCACCGCCAAGCAACTCAAACAAGTTTGCTCCATCTTCCCCCAATTTTGACCGCGCCGGAACAAAATTTTCTTGACTTGGTCCGCATTGGCTGTTACTCAAGCGACTCGTAGTTCTTATTGAAGGATTGATTGGACGGATTAAATCGTAAGCAAAAAGTGATGAAATACCGATTGGCTTTAGTATTGAGTTTGTGCGGCTCGCTCAGCGGGCTGGCAGTCGAAAAGGCAGACTTGGAAGACGCGTCCACCAAACGCAGTTACGGACTGGGCGCAAACTACGGCAAATCATTGAACCGCGGCTCCATCGAAATCGATGTCCAGAGTTTTATGGACGGGCTAAAAGACGGGATCGCTGGCAAATCCCTGCTCTCGGATACCGAAATTCAAGCGGTAATCGATTCCATCAACCAAGAAATCCGCGAAAGACAAAAACGCAAACAAAAAGAACTCGCCGAGAAAAATAAAAAGGACGGGGAAGATTTTCTGGCGGCCAACCGCCAAAAAGACGGCGTCGTTGCGCTCGATAGCGGATTGCAATACAAAGTAATCCGAGAAGGAAATGGCGACATCCCAAAAGCAACCGACAAAGTCAAAGTGCATTACCGAGGCACTTTGATTGACGGAACGGTTTTTGACAGCTCCTACGAACAGGGAGTCCCGGCGGAATTCTTTGTGCGCGGCGTCATCAAAGGATGGACCGAAGCCTTGCAACGGATGAAGACCGGCGCAAAGTGGCAACTCTACATCCCTTCGGAACTGGCTTACGGCGAGCGAGGAACGGGATCCTCCATCGGACCCAACCAAACGCTCCTCTTCGAAGTAGAACTGCTGGAAATTACGACGGCTCCCAAACCCAAACCAAAGCCCATCACCAGCGACATCATCCGAGTTCCCTCCGCCGAAGAAATGGAAAAAGGCGCCAAACCCGAAGTGATCAAAGCCGACCAAATTGGCGACTACATCGAGAAAGAGAAAAAGAAGAAAGCGCAAGAAGCAAAAGCAAAAGAAACAGCCGGCAAAGATGAGTCCGCCGCCGACTCTTCCGCCAAAGACACAACTTCAACCGAGGAAGAACCCCAAACCGCGCCGACTGAGGAACAAAGCGCCGACGAAAACCCAACGGAAGAAAACCAAACCCAAGAAGACTCTCCCCAGAAAGATCAATCCTAACCACAAAGACTTTTTTCGAATTAGGAAAGGAGGTAGAATGGAACTTATAGTGATAATCATCATCCTGATTCTTTACTTAGGACCAGACGAATTTCTCAAATGATTTGGGCTTGAGGCTGAGCAAATAAGAGGATATTTTCAAAAAACAATCGCATTGCGAATGGGTTTGCCATTGCAGATTTTTGCACGGGAAGACGGATTCAAAACGTGAGAATTTACCCGCTGCCGAGACGCCATCATTGAAGCCGTCAAAATCGAAGCATCACGTCTTGAAGAGATTGAGAAATTTTACGAAGAGCGACAACGGAAGGCCGCTTGAATTAAAAACATGAGAACAACTGAACACATAGTCAGAGGGCTGGCCATTGACGGCCGGCGGAAAATTGAATACGGACGTCGTCAGATTGAAGACGGCCAGCGTCAGATTGAGGACTCCGTGTTGCTTCTGTTAGATGCCAATCCACAAGGTCTCCGCAATGTCGATATTGCCGAATCTCTGGATTTGCATTCTTCAGATGCAAACGGAGGGAATCAAGATTGGCAGACTTGGAAAATTCTGAAAGACCTGACTGATCGAGGTGACGTAAAGAAAGACGGCAATCTTTACAAAAGAAAGGAGGAATAATTGGATCCATCGCTTATAGTGATAGTTATCATCCTGCTTATTTATCTGTCAGGAAAGAAATAAAAGAAAGGAGGAATCAAAAGGCTCGGACGACCGAGTGGATGCCCGGTTAGGCGATTGCCTGATCGGGTATTTTTTCTCCAGACGCACGACACACTGGCGTTTTACAGTTATTTTTAGTTATGTTAATTCAAAAAAGATTGAACATGATGAAATCGTATTTGCCAAAATTTGGGCATCGGGCATAAGTCTGCTTCTAGTAGCGGCTTTGACGGCAACAACCGGTTTGTTGCCTTTCGTTCCTGTGGAGCAAAGCCAAGCGCAGTTGTCCATCCCCGTTTATCCCAGCCAAGACAACCCCGCCAACTAAACCCTCTGGATTTTAGCGGCCTCCACCGCATTTTTTGGCGGCACTCAAATCCGAACCTCCTCAGTCTCCTATGATTACGGGGTTACTCAAGACTCTTGGGAATTTTCTGGGAACTTCTACGACGCCAACAAGTCCAGCGACGTCAACGTCTTTCTGTCTCCCTTGTTTTCCAGTTCCAATACCAACGACATTGCTTCGGTGAAAACCAGAACGGCGGGAGTTTGGGGCGGCGCGGGGTCTCCTTTTGCCAACAACGCCACCATCACCATCGGCATCGGCAGCCGAACCATTTCCCATCTTTTCATGGATGAAGATAGCGGTGAATCCGATGACTTTGGGATCCGCGTCTCTGGAAGCAGTTTGTCCTATTTATCCCGATTTGCTAAAATTGAGGAATTTCCAAAAGGATGGACAAGACGCCAAAACCCCTCGGCTCTTCTCTGTTAATTTTCAAAAAGCGCAAAACTCAATTCTGAATTTATATTTGTCTCTGTTCGTCTCTGTTTCTTTGGGCTTTTGAATGAGAATGAAGGGTAAGAGAAAATGCCGGCCATCTTCTCCGTATCTCGTATGTTCCCTTCCATAATCTGCTGATAAAAAACTTCGCTTTCAAAAGGATGGAAGCGAAGTAAAAAATTCAATCGCCGTTTGCCAACAACGGCCGGTGGCGCAATGGCAAATCGAAAACCGCTTGGCTGCGAATCACCGGCTACCTGCTTGATTGGCGGCGGCTACGAAGTGGAGGCTTGTTGTTGTCGTTTTTTTGGGAAGTGGTGGTGGCGGAAGAGGACGAAGCCGAGGGCGAACAAGCCGAACACGAGGGCGTATTCTTGGGGTTCGGGGATGACCGCGCTGTGAACCCGAACCTGAAAGTTGTTGGCCGGGCGGGAGAAGAAAGTGCCGGGGTTACCGATCAGCGAGTTGCCGAAGGTTCCGGCATTGAAGTCGCCAATGGGTTTGGCTAGGAGGCCGGCGCCATACCATGAGGAGCCGACGGTTCCGGTGCTGTTGTAAGTGAAGGAAGAGGAGACGCGGGGGCCGATTGCGTTGGTGGCGCCGTGCAGATATATGTGGGAGATGGTAGAGGAGCCGGGGGAGACGGATAGGGTAGGGGTGTTGGTGGTGTTGGAGTCGAACAGCTGGGTTCGGGCGCCTCCGGGGATTCTTTTGAGGATGGATTCGTAGTCGGCGCCGGTGGTGGATAAAGAAGAAAGGGCGAGGACGGCGTTGGAGGGGGAGTTGGCGTTGAAGGGATTGGCGGAGAGGCTGACGGAGTCCTGCAGATCGAAAGAGTTGCCCGAAGAAGTTCGGAAAGTGCCGGCGGAGTGGGCAGGAACGCCGAAAACGACGATGGTTCTGCTGGTAGTGGAGGAGCCGCTAAATACCCAGAGAGTTTGGTTGTTGTTGTCTTGGGAGGGATAGATGTCGATGTAGAGTTGCGCTTGGGCTTGGTCAAGGGGAGACAAAAAGAGCCAGGCGGTGGCAGCTACGCTGGCGCCGAAGGTCAAAGGTTTAGGCAAGCGGGGGGGGGGGGGGTACTTTGAGTTCTCATAGGATAAACGATAATGGGAATAGTTTAGGATATTTTGCTGTAATCTGCTGTAATAATTATGTTTGTCAAACAAACGACGCCTTGAATAAAGCCTGATTGCCAACGTTTGTCAACTCAAAAAGAGAAAAAAGAGGGAAAAATTCTCACTGGCCGTGAATTGTGGCTGGTCGAGTGGCCATAGGGAACAGCAGATTGATTGAAGAAGCATTCTATATATTGCGTGGGGTTGGCGTTTTTTAGAGAGATTGTGGACTGCAAAAAGGGCGCAAAGAGAGCGGGAAGTCGTTGGACGTTAATCGCTGGTCACCGGCCGCTGGCTGTCGGTGGTTTGGCATTGATGGTGGCCAGCACGCGGGAATTGGGGATTACGAGTGGGGAAGTTTGGGATTGGGAATTGAATTTGATGTTTTTTAAATGTGACGAGGTGTGCGAAGCAGCGGATTCGCGGGCAGTGGTTTGTGGGCGGCGGTAGTTTGGCCGGGGATTTTTTGGTGGTTTTGGTGGACGTTTGAGGTTTTTTTCTTTGGATTCGTTGGGTTTGTTTTTCTATTCGATGCGTTGCCTAAGTGGGAACAAGGTCTAACTCACTGACAACAGCGAAGCCTTGGAGTCTCCATCAATCTTCACGACGCCGGCTGCCTGCGGGTCCAGATGCGGCACACCGTCAATCAAAAATTGGTATCGATGATGCCCGCTATGCACCAAGAAACTGGATTGCCAGGAGCCATCCGAATGCCGTTTCATTTGATTAGCTTCCGGATTCCACTCGTTGAAGTCGCCGATAACGGAAACACTCTTGGCCTCCGGCGCCGAGCATATAAAGCTCACCGGAACCAAAGTATCCTTCGCCGAATAACGGTGTCCTGGTTTCCCGATATTTCCTTGTCTTCTCTGCATATTGAATTCGTTTCTTGCGACCAATTCCGCTTTTTGACGCTCCCGACGCCTCGGTTACGAAATCCCCGCAAGGACTGTCGTCGGGAGGTCATTGAATACAGATTCGGCTCCCGCATTCAAGAAAGTTTTCAACAAATTGAAAACTCTTCCCTTCCCCAATGATTGCAATCTATCTGAAAAGGCCGAGCTTTCGTCTTTCCTCAAGACATCGTGATATTCCTGTCCGGGCGAAAAGGTCGGACGCATTCGGAGAATTGGACGACAACGCAAGATTGACAGCCAAACATTAAGTCCATATATTACGTAATCCATGTACAATACACTTCAAGATATTCTCCAAAAAACGGTTGTAATGGAACGGTTCGAGATTCCGGGCAGGCAGGCACGGCACGCTTCTATACCGGAGTTCTTGTCCAATTCTCCCATCGGTTCATATCTTTCTCGTCAGTTTGGCGGCCGCGAAAATCCGCTATGGTCGCACCAAGCCCAAGCCCTCAAGATCCTTGCGCAAGGCGACAATTTGGTGTTGTCCACCGGCACGGCTTCGGGGAAAAGTTTGGTCTTTCGCTGTTTGGCGTAGCATAAGGCGCTTCAGGATCCTGCCGCTCGTGTTCTTATCTTCTACCCTTTGAAGGCATTGGCCAAAGACCAACTTTGCGGATGGGAGGAAATGGCGGAGTCGCTTGGCTTTTCCAAAGAGAAAATTGGGCGCATCGACGGGTCTGTACCTGTCAGAGACCGCGAAGGCATTCTCCAAGACGCCCGCATTGTGATTATGACGCCGGACGTGTGTCATGCTTGGTTGATGGGCAATCTGGCTTCGTTCGCGGTTCGGGAATTTGTCCGATCTTTGTCCACGCTGATTTTGGATGAGGCGCATACCCTGGAAGGGGTTTTTGGCAGCAACTTTGCCTTTCTCGTGCGTCGATTGATGGCGGCCCGCAACTTCCTTTCAAGAAATGGAGCGCAAAACACATCTCCTTTGCAGTTTGTCGCCGCCACGGCCACGATCCAGAATCCCAAAGAGCATTTGAAACAACTTACGGGAGCGAAGTTTTCCGCCGTTACTCACGAGGAAGACGGCGCCCCGCAATGCGAGCGGCTTGTTGCGCACGTTGCTTATCCAGAGGGCGAAGAATCTGAGACTGCCAAGAGTGTTCAGGAAATTTTGCTTCGCAAGGGACGCGACGGCAGTTTTATCACTTTTGTAGATTCTAGAAAAGGCGTGGAAACTCTGGCAAAGCGGGCCGGCGAGACGAAGGATGAAAAGGACGCGCTGAGCACTGCGGAGGTCTTGCCCTATCGGGCGGGTTATGAAGCGGACGACCGCCGGGCGATTGAACGGCGTCTTCGGGATGGGACTTTGCGAGGGGTTGTTTCCACTTCCGCGCTGGAGCTTGGCATTGATATTCCCAGCTTGCGGGTTGGATTCAACCTTGGTGTTCCGGCAACGCGCAAAGCATATCGGCAACGGTTTGGCCGCGTTGGAAGACGCGGGCCGGGCGTCTTTGTCGTGATTGCTCCCCAAAATGCTTTTCAAATGTATGGCACGTCGTTTCGCGATTATCACGACATGTCGGTCGAGCCTTCCTACTTGTATTTGGACAATCGCTTTATGCAGTTTTCCCATGCGCGGTGTCTGGCGGTTGAATTGGAGTCTCTTGGCGCTCCTTCAACGACGCCGCCCCGAGTTTTTGCATGCCTGTCCCGCTTCCGCGATGTGCATAAAATGGCGCGTCCCGGCGGCAACCGTCCGCCGGAATTCGACGACGTTGCCAAGATCGGCGGCGACACGCCGCATCACGGCTATCCGTTGCGCAACGTTGGCGAAGCGAGTTTCCAAATCACAATGTGCCGGACCTCCGAGAAAATTGGAGAAGTGAGCCACACTCAGGCTCTCCGCGAGTGTTATCCCGGCGCCACTTATTTTCACCTGTTGCGGGCATACAAAGTGATCGCATGGCACACAAACGTCTTCGACTCGTCTATTCGCATGACGCCCACTGCGCGCTTTCATTTGACGCAGCCAAAAATCATAACTTGGGTCAATGCTAGCACAACCTCGAAGGGCATTTTAGACAATCACATCGTACAAGGAGACCATGGTTTCCTAGCCGAATGCCAAATGCAGGTTACGGAGAGAGTGGAAGGGTATACCGACCACAAGAACAACTTCTACGATTACCGGGAACTGCAGCAGAAAAACTCGAACATGCGCCCTCGTTCGCGCAACTTCCGCACCAGCGGGATCGTCCTTTACATCAACCGAGATTGGTTCAAGGGATCGATCAAAAAGGCGTTGGCCGCAAGATTGCGGGAAGTATTTATCCGCGAATACAGTATTTCAACGCAAGACGTCCATTCGGCGGACACAAATATCTCTCTGCAGAATACGGAGAAAAATTGGGTGCGAGGCAAGTGCATTGTTGTGTACGACGAGATATATGGCAGCCTTCGGTTGACGGAAAAGTTGTATCATGAGTTTCCACACGTTCTGGATCGATTGCATGCGGCGGATTTCGAAGAAGATGCGAATCTTAAAACCGCAGTGGCTTGGGTTTGGGATGAAGTATCTAAGTTTGACAGCGGCGGGAAAGAAGGTGATGGCGCAGCAGCCTTTCTAGACGATCCGCAAAGCACGAGTCTGTTTCAAGATTATGTGCGGGTTTTTGCAGCGGGATCCGTCGTTTGTTGGCAACAAAAAGGGCAAATGGCCGTGGAAGTTAAAATCATCGAACCCATTATGGATCCGGAGATGTTTGACGGAGAACTTCTATATCGCATTGAAGTCTCGAAGCAATCGGGACTCGCAAGGCAATTGGTCCGCGCCTCTTTGATCGAACCTTCTGCAGACGCCGATGCATGGAGTTACGCATGGTGGAATCGGCGGACGCAGATGTATGAAGAACCGCCAGAGGAAGAAAAGAACGGCGATTAGAAAGAATAAAGGATCCGTCGGATCCGCGACGGAAAAAATAATCAGCTATTTTAGCACTTTGATCCAAAGGTCTTTGAACTGCACGATCATTCCCGGATTGTGCAGTTGCAGTTGGATCATGCCTTTGTGCAGGCGCTTTTCCTTTGGAAGATGTTCAACGAACTCTGAGGAAGGCTTGCCGTTGAGGAAGAATTGAAAGCGGTTGTTTCGGACGATAATGTGTCCGTCGTTCCAATCGCCCTTGCGGATGTCGCTTGCCTTTACCGCGCCGGCAATTGGCGTCACTGTGGGTAGGTCGTTCTTGTCAATTACCAAGCGGTTTCCGCGGAAACAAGCGTGTTCCCTTCGCCCCGGAGTATGAAAATCCCATGCCCCGAGCACATTCTGGCCAATTCCGACGTGTCCGAGATCTGCGTGGTAACTCTGAAAATCTCGTTTGCCGGTGGGATCTTTTCTTGCCCGAACACTTACCCCGCTGTTTCCCTTTCCGGCTGGGAACTTATAGCGGAACTTCATTTCGAAGTCCGCAATCTCCCGTCGGTCGTAGACCAGATATCCAATCCCTTGATCTCCGTTCCCGACGATCATTCCGTCCTTCACAGACCAGGCTCTTGCGGTGGCGCCCTTCCTCATCATCGGAGTCCAACCTTTCAAGCTTTGCCCGTCAAACATGGAAATAAAGCCCGCCTTCCCTTCTTTGGCGGGGATGTTCGGGTCGCTAAACGCCGCCAATGCGGCAAACTGGATGCATAATGCGAACACGCACAACCTTTTCATAATGCTTCAATCAATTACTAAAACTCGCTAGCGAGGCTAAAGGCAAACGCCGACAACGGCAACAAATTCCTTGCCGATTGTATTTTGGCTGATTTTTCAGCCAACGACGGAGGCTTGCCGAGATTTGTCTTGGCAAAAGATACACGAAGCGGATCCACTTCCCGGCGCGCAATAGGTAGAATCATCCGAATTCGAGGCTGTTTTCATTGTTTGAATGTCAGCGAAAAGCGGAAAACAGCTGAGAGGGCGGCGCGTTGAATTTCTTCGCAAAAGGAAAAAATGATCTGGATGTTTTGTCTCGCACTCCAATTTTGCGGATTAAAAGGGAAAAATATCTCCTACGATTCAGAAAGGGAGGTTCGATTATTAGACAAACGCGAGAATGAACAAAGGTTTCGTAGTGGCATAAGTAAGATTGCCCTGTTTTTGGGGCGGATGTGTTGCCAGTGGGGTTGGCAGGGCGTTATTTTACGGATTTTTGGACGGGTAAGAGCAAATTTATTGCTCCGGACGCGCTTATTTCTATGCCGCATGGCTTTAAGAGAACGAGAACCATAGAGAGGCGAGACTTGGCAGCTTTGGCGTTGTTGCAGATAAGAAACCGCGAGGCCATAGACAGCCGAATTCTTGCAGTCTCCACCTTTTGTCTCCCTTTAGTTCTCCTCCGGACAATAGATTCAACCTAGTCGAATCTTTTTTATTTTTTTTGATATAAACTCTTTACAAAATATAAATTAAGAGGCATATTTCTCCCCGTATGAAATCTGATTCATTGCAACAATATGTTCCGCGTCTCGAATCTATCTTGAAAGAGAAGGCGGAGTTGGAAGAACGTCTGGGCGAAATCGACCAGATTTTACAGTCATTACAATCAAAGGAATCGTCTTTATCGCCTCCGTCATCTAGTGGCGGCGGGAAGAAGGCCGGGTCTTCTGCGAAGGTTTCGAAGAAGGCGGGGGTTCGGACTAGGGCGCAGAACAAGATGTCGTTGCGGGAGGCGGTTCAGCGGGCCACCACTCGCAAGCCTTTGACCAAGGCGGAGATTCTGGAGGCAATCGACAAGCTGGGCTATAAGTTCAACACTAGCAAACCTCTGAATTCCTTGAGTTCCGTGCTATATGGCGACAAGAAGGAGTTTCAGAATGTGGGCGGTCGTTTTAGTCCGATAAAAGCATCTGGTTCTTTTTCTTCACCGGCTGCCCCGGCTAACGTCCGGGCGAAGAAATCTCCCACTTCTGCGAAAGTTTCGAAGAAGGCGGGGGTTCGGACTAGGGCGCAGAACAAGATGTCGTTGCGGGAGGCGGTTCGGCAGGCCACTGCCCGCAAGCCTTTAACCAAGGCGGAGATTCTGGAGGCAATCGACAAGCTGGGCTATAAGTTCAACACTAGCAAACCGGCAAATTCTCTAAACTCCGTTCTATACAGCGATAAGAAGGAGTTTCAGAATGCGGGCGGCCGTTTTAGTTCGATAAAGGAGACTGGTTCTTCCTCTTCATTGTCGGCTGATGGCGGCGGGAAGAAGGCCGGGTCTTCTGCGAAGGTTTCGAAGAAGGCGGGGGTTCGGACTAGGGCGCAGAACAAGATGTCGTTGCGGGAGGCGGTTCGGCAGGCCACCACTCGCAAGCCTTTGACTAAGGCGGAGATTCTGGAGGCAATCGACAAGCTGGGTTACAAGTTCAACACGAGTGATCCTGTGAATTCTTTGAACGGCGTGCTATACGATACCAAGAAGAAGGAGTTCAAGAATTTCAACGGCCGTTTTGGTCTGGTGTAATTCTGGATTTGTCGGCGTTTTCTGATTTTTCCAGATTGCGTCCGGCGCATAATCCATCTGCCGGCCTAGAGAGCGGAAGTTTTTTGGGCTGGCAAGTTTTTCATTCGCGTCCTTGTCAAAAAAGGGCGCTTCTCTTTTAATGAAGGTCGATGCTCGCAAAGCGCGTCATTCCTTGTTTAGACGTTCATGACGGCCGGGTTACCCGCGGCATTCAATTTGGAAGAGCCGAGGCGGGCGAACTTCAAAACGTGGGCGATCCTGTCGAGTTGGCTATTCGGTATGACCAACAAGGCGCCGACGAGATGGTGTTTTTTGATATTACCGCCAGCGCTCACGGCCGGCGGGCGATGGTGGACGTCATTGAACGTTCGGCGGAGCAGTGTTTTATGCCTTTCACGGCGGGTGGAGGCATCCGAACTTTGGAGGACATGAGACTTATGTTGAAGGCGGGCGCCGACAAAGTAAGCATTAACTCGGCCGCCATTGCCTCGCCCAAATTGATCACCGAAGGGGCTGAGAAGTTTGGAAGCCAGTGCGTCGTCGTCTCCATTGACGCGAAGCGAGTTAGCGTTGCAGAATGGCGAGTTTTCTCTCACGGTGGAAGAAAAGACACCGGAAAAGACGTCTTGGAATGGGCTGGCCGCGCGGTTCGATTGGGAGCGGGAGAGATCGTTCTCAACAGCATAGACGCCGATGGCACTAAGGGAGGTTACGATCTGGAAGTCACTCGCCGAGTGAGCGAGTTGGTTCCCGTGCCGGTGGTGGCCAGCGGCGGCGCCGGCAAATTGGAACACATGGCCGAAGTGTTGATCCACGGCAAGGCGGACGCCGTTTTGGCGGCGAGCATTTTTCATTTCGGCGAGTATTCTGTGGCCGAAGTAAAAGAACATCTTGCCGGCAGGGGGTTGCCAATTCGAAGAGTTTAACAAATGAGAGCAAGCTTTCAGAGCGGTTTTGGGGACAAACTGAAGTTCAATGCCGACGGTTTGATTCCGGCCATTATTCAGGACTATCGGTCGGGACGGGTTTTGATGATGGCTTGGATGAACGAGGCCTCGATACAGATGAGTCTGGAAACGGGAAAAACCCATTTCTGGAGCCGATCCCGCAAAAAGTTCTGGATGAAAGGAGAAAGCAGCGGGCATACGCAAATGATTCGACAAATCGCCTTGGACTGCGACGGGGATACTTTGTTGATCCAAGTCGAACAAGTCGGCGCCGCTTGCCACGAAGGATACTTTTCGTGTTTTTACCGGACGGTGGATGCCCGCAATCAGATCGTGATTCTCGAAAAACGGTTGCAAAAACCTGAGGAAATTTACGGCAAAAAAGGGCTTGTCAACCACCCGGAAAAACCCGGAAAGCAAGATGCTCAGCCAAAAGAAACGAAGGATGGAAGCCTTGGAGCCGGCGACTTGCCTGCGCCGGACGGAACGCGAAGCCGCCGCTCCCGTTTGCCTTTGATTGGCGGCGCTATATTTTTGGCGTTTGCTTTGCAGTGTCCGGCGGCTGTGGCGCAAACTGCTTCCGGAAAAGTGTCCGGCGGCTGGCGGATGCCTCTGATGGAAAACGGCAAACTCAAAACCCTGCTCGTCGGCAGCGGGGCGGAAACTTTGGCGGATGGCCGATTTAGAATTTCGGAGGTTGCCATTCAGATTTACGACGATCAAATTCCGCCTCAACCCCGGCTGTTGATCGACGCGCCCGAATGTTTCTTTGACATGGCTCAAAGACAGGCCTCCTCCGCCGGCCCGATCTCTTTGCGGGAAGCCAACGGAAACTACTCCATCCAAGGACTGGGTTTTTCTTGGACGCAGTCCACTTCCAACTTGTCCATTTCCAACAATGTTCGCACAATCATTTCCCGGCCGGCGGCGGAGCAAGAGCCCGACGAACCCACTCCCGATTCTGCGCCGATTGAAGTGCGGGCAGACCGCTTCGATTACGATAGAACTTCCAACGTCGGCACCTATCGCGGCCAGGTAAAAGCCGTGCAAGGCAGCCGCTTCCAACTGAGTTGCGATCAAGTGAAAGTTCTCTTGCCTGATGAAAAACGGGATGCGCGGACAATTGAGGCTCAGGGAAACGTCCAGATTGAATTTCGATCCGAGGAACGGACAACCGTTTTGGTTGGCGATAGGGCGCGTTATCAAACCGCAACCTCAGGCGAAACACTGCAACTTCGCGGCGACCCTTTTTGGCGGGCGGATGACTACGAAGGCCGCGGACAAGAGATCGACGTCGAGAATCTGGACGCAGCTCCCGCCTTTACCGTCCGCGGAGACGCCCAAATGTCCATGCCCGCCGCCATCGACTCGTCGCAAGAGGCTTTTGCCTCCGCCCCACCAAAAATCCAATTGCTCGCCGACAGTTACACCTACTTGGCATCGGAATCTAAAGTTCTGTTCCTTGGCGGAGTACAAGCGCATTCGGACGGCAAATGGGACGTGGAAAGCCAGCGGCTCACGGCATTCATCCAACCGGAAAGCCAAACCATCCAGCGAATCATCGCTGAAGAGCAAGTTCGAGTCACTCGAACCGATGGCGACGAAGAAACGCAAACCAATGGCTCCGTCATTATTTTCACTCCGTTGGGTCCAAGGCGCTCGGACATTGTCATCGAAGGCAAGGCTCGCTTCGCCGGCCAAGACTTCAGCGCGCAAGGAGACCGCATTCACCTTCGCCAAAACAACGAAGAAACCGCCGTCTCGGCCGCCGGCAACGTCCAAGTCAAATTGCTTCGCTTCACCGCTCCCGGCGGCGGAATCTTGAGCCTGGCCCAAGCGCCCAAAGTGGCATCCGCGCAAAAATCAGAACTTCTCATCATCGCTAACAAAGCCAAACTCGCCTCTGGAAAAGGTCGGTTCGAAGGCGACGTGGTTGTCCAAGACGCCAAAGGAACCATGAAAAGCCAAACTTTGGATATCGTGTTTGGGAAAACGCTCCGCTCGATCCAAAACCTAAAAGTCTCCGGCAACGTGCAAGTTCGCCATGCCGACGGCAACCTCGCCTGCCGTCAATTGGTTGGCGACTTTTCCGGCTCTTCCAACGTATTGCGCCGCTTGACCGCCTCCGGCGCGGTCGAAATCCAAAACGTCCACGGCACTGCCTCCGGCCGCCGAGCAATCTACTTTGCGGACAGAGGCTGGATCGAGCTGTCCGGAGACGCCCAGCTGCGCGCTCGAATCGCCGCTTCCCAAGGCTTCCGAAACGTTCGCGCTACGGCGGACTTATTGCTTTGGGATCAAATCCAAAACACTTTCCAAGCTCGCGGAAAATTCCGGAGCCGTACGCTTCCATAATGAACTTTGCCCTGCCGATGCCGCTTCCTCGCTTCCTCGAGCTGTTGTTCCAAGGGCAGTCTGCATCCGCTTATGTCTGACCCGGAATCCGCTTCGGAATCTGCCGTTCAATCCGCCCCGTTGCTGGAGGCCAAGGGGTTGGAAAAGAGTTTCAAGCAGCGCAAAGTTGTCAATGGCGTCAACTTAGAAGTGCGTTCTGGAGAAATTGTGGGGCTCTTGGGACCCAACGGCGCGGGCAAAACTACTTCGTTCAATCTCGTCGTCGGCCTTCTGAAGCCGAATTGGGGAAGCGTCCTCTTTGAAGAAAAGCCAATTACCCGGTTGCCGATGCATCAACGGGCCAAACTCGGCATTGGCTACCTAACCCAGGAACCGTCAGTTTTCCGCAAGTTGACCGTCGCGCAGAACATTATGGCCATTCTGGAAATCTGCCGGCTGACAAAACAAGAGCGCCAAACCAAATTGCAGTTTCTCTTGGAAGAGCTAGACCTCAGTCATCTAGCCAAGAACAGAGCCTATACCCTCAGCGGCGGCGAAAAACGGCGCTTGGAAATCACCAGAGCGTTGGTCACCAACCCCAAACTCCTGCTTCTGGACGAACCGTTCAGCGGCATCGACCCCATCGCGGTTTATGAAGTGCAAAAAATTGTGCGGCGACTCAAGGAACGCAATCTCGGCGTCCTCATCACCGACCACAACGTCCGAGAAACCTTAAAGTTGGTGGACCGCGCCTATCTCATTCATCACGGCAAAGTGGTCTGCCAAGGCAGCGCGGAGTTTCTCGTCAATGATTCCCACGCTCGCGAAATTTATCTCGGACCGGAATTCAATCTCTAAAGCCTTGCCCGTATGAAACAAGACCCGGTCACGGTGGAACAATTTTACACGCAACACGCCGGCGAACTGCAACTCAACTTGATCGCCGGCGCCGTTGGCCTCAAAAAAATCATCCGCGAGCCGACCGTCAACCGCCCCGGCTTAGCCATCGCCGGTTTCACGCGTTACTTTGCCAGCAAACGCATCCAGGCCTTTGGCAGTGCCGAAACCACTTATTTAAAATCGCTGAAGCCCGCCGAGAGGCTCGACCGCTACAATCAACTCTTTTCCCACCGCCTCCCCTGCGTCGTCTTTTCCCGAAACCTGAACCCAGACAAAGCCTTCCGCGCGGCGGCGGAAAAGGCCAAAGTGCCCATCTTCAAAACGCCGCTCATTACGATGAAGTTCATCAACTTGGCGACGCTGGCGCTGGAAATGATGTTCGCCCCCCGCGGCACCGAAATCGGCAGCATGGTCGATATTTTGGGCGTCGGCGTCATCATCCGCGGAGAAAGCGGCATCGGCAAATCCGAATGCGTCCTAGCGCTCATCGAAAGAGGCTACAGCCTGGTGTCCGACGACGTTACAAAAGTCTCGCTCGTCGACAATCACTACGTCATGGGAACCAGCGTCGAACACACCCGCGACCATATGGAAGTGCGCGGCATTGGCATTGTCAACGTCGCTGCAATGTTCGGCGTTCGAAGCATCCGCTACCAAAAACAAGCCGACCTCGTCGTCAACCTCCAGCCGTGGGAAAAAAACCAAAACATCGACCGACTAGGCATGGACGAAGAATACGTGAAAATCCTCGGCGTCAAAATCCCCCACGTCACCATCCCCGTCCGTCCCGGAAGAGACTTAGCCAGACTCATCGAAGTAGCCGCCTTTCAAAGCAAGTTGAAATCCGCCGGCTACAATCCCGCCCGCGAACTCAACGAACGGCTGATCTCCAAAATGACGACCCCGCAAAACCGTTAGCGGCTTTCTCACAACCCAAAAAGACGGGACTCTTCCCGAAAAACGCCTCTTCCGTTTCCTATCGGCCGGACTCGCCTCGCCACTGAAATTTCGTTGGCTTTCTGAGCCGTTTTCCCCATAGTTCTTCTTTTTATGGCAGAAGTTGGCAACTCGTCCGCAAAGAGAAGATCTTTCACAGTGAGCAACAAACAGGGCATCCACGCCCGCCCCGCTGCGCTCATCGTCAAAGTGGCCAATCAATTCGAAGCCGACGTCTTCGTCGAAAAAGACGACGTCCGCGTCAACGGAAAAAGCATTATGGGACTCATGATGCTGGCCGCCGGCCCCGGTTCTATCCTCAAAGTGGAAGCCTCAGGCAAAGACGCCGACGCCGTGCTGGACGAACTGGAAGCCCTTGTCGACAGCAACTTCGAAGAAGACTAACCTTTCGCGCCTTTGTCCCTCTCCGAAACAATTTTCTCAATCGTCGCCGTCGTCGACCTCTCCGCCAAATAAGGCAAAATCACAACCCGCCCCCCATACCGCTCCACCGCCTCTCGCTCCTCCTTATCCAAAGTCTCCAAAGTGTAATCGCCGCCCTTGACGTATCGATCAGGACGAGCAATCTCCAAAAAACGAACCGCCCGCATTTCCGGAAACTCGCAAACCGCGTCCACACAAGCCAAAGCCCCCAAAACCAGCGCCCGATCCGCTGCGCCGTAAATCGGACGGCCAGCCCCCTTCAACGCCCGCACACTCGCATCGCCGTTCAACCCCACCAAAAGCGCGTCCCCAAGCCTTCGCGCCCGCTCCAAATACCGAACGTGCCCGGCGTGCAACAAGTCAAAACACCCATTAGTCACCACCAAACACCTGCCCGACTTGCGCAAAGTCTCGCGCCAACCAGCCAAGCCCTCAAAAAAAACAACCTTTCCCTCAGCATCCAACATCTCAAAACCTCAACAAAACAACCGCTCCTTTAAATCTAAATCTATAACATCCCCAAACGCAAACACCCTTCCCAAACCCAACTCCAAACACCCCGTCAATCTCCCAAAAACAAGCAACACTCCCGTCAACTTCACTCGCTCAGCCGAGTTTTGCGGCCAACTAATCGCCTTTTGCTTCAAAACGGTTCGTCGTAACCAATAGGATTCCAATCGTTCGGATTTAGATGTTTCCAGAATTCCTCGTGCGGTTGATTGTCGTAATTCCAGCGCCGCCGCCGCTCCGAAACCGGCAAAGTCCAGTTGCGCGCAGTGTCCGTCTCCACATGCCCGTCCGCCAAAAGCATAACCGTCCTCCCACTATGCCGCTGACTCAAATGTCTTCCCGGCACAATTATTGCTTTTACCGCCTCAGAAGCGGATTGACCAGAGACCGAGACCCATTGAGTGGTTCCGATAACCCGAACAAACGGCGCCCGATCCAAAACTCTCCAACTTGCCTTATCTCCCATAATAATCATCTCCGAAGGCGCGCGAATCGCCGCGCTCTTGATGCCCATGCCCGAACCCTGTACGCCATCATAATGTTTTCCCTGCTTCCCTCCGATTCCTAACCAATGATCCATTCCACCATGACCAACTCCGTAAAAATTCCCACCGTAGCTGAACCCCCACTCCTTGTCTAAGTCGGGCACCCAATCAGACGAACTTTGCTCGTCCCATGATTCTCTCATTTTCTTCATGGCCAGCGGCAGCTTCGTGTTGGCGGCGCAATGCCATACGTTCGTATTCTGATCCAAATAGTTATGCCACAATGCAGCATCCCACCGGAGCCTCATATACTTCCTTCTAACAGTCAGCCTCCACGCCGGATGCTCTAATTTGCCGAAGTCCGAAGAATATTGTGCATGAGGCGGCAGATAATCCCTGTTGTCGCCTGCGTAAAGAGCAAAGGCGATCCCAATCTGCCGCTGGTTGTTGATGCAGTCCGCCCGCCAAGCGGCATGCCTAGCCCGCCCCAAGGCCGGCAACAGCATGCTCGCCAAAATCCCAATAACCGCAATCACCACCAGCAACTCAATCAAAGTGAACGCCGAACGGCCGTTCCTATCGGAAAACGACAAACGATTCTCTTTCATCACCAGAAAAATAAGCAATATCCATGCCAAAAGTAAAGGCCGCCGGCCCGTTCGGGCAACGAGCCGGCGGCGCAGGTTCAATCAGAGCTTTTCTGGCTCCGTTCCGCGGTCTCGACTCCGCCCTTAATTATCTCCCGAAGATCCCGGCATGTACCCATAAACCGAAGGGACATCATCTCCCCTCGATCCATAATCTATGGTGTGCTCGTAGCTGATGTCGATGAAGTAAGCTTCTCCGTTTCTGTTGGAGAAAACGTACGCCTTGCTCATCCCCGCGTAGAAATGAATCGAAGCCACAACTTTGTACTTTTCCACATTGCCGGGATCTTTCGGGTCTTTCTCCATGATGACGCAGTTGTAGTCGCCTCCCAGCGAATATTCACTCACGTCGAACCAATACCCGCCGGACAAATAACCCGGGCAGGCAATAATCGCCTCCACGTCATAGAAATAGTGGGAGGATTCGTCTTTGTGAACCATCTGGCTGTACGGGATTCCGGGACCGTAAAAGCAGTACTTCACCCATTTGTCATCCGGATTGTCCAAAGTGACTGTCATCTTGAGAAAGTTGGCGTCTCGCCACCATTTGGTGATGATGTCGTGTTCGTCGCCATCCCCAATCCAATCAATATGGACATTGATGGAAGTGATCGGTTTATCGGGCCAATCGGCTTGGGCGGCCGGCGATGTTCCAAAGAGCGCAACCGCGGCCAAAACGGCGCCGGTGGATTGAATTCCCCGCGGCATTCCAAAGAGAAGGAATCCGCGGCCGTCGTTATCTTGCTTCGGGCGCGGCGAGGGACCGTGCGTCAAAGCGTCGATCTTTTCCAAAGCCCGGTTCCCTTGCGGGGCGGGGTTGGAGGTTCCATTGGCGAACGAGCTGACCAAGGCCAGCACAACTTTATGTAGCGTCTTCATACTGAATACAAACAATAATCGGTATTTTACTTGTCAAAATGGCGCTTACGGCTACGCCCGGACCGAGGTCACAATTCTGCAGGCACAAAGCGAGAGAAAATTCCCGCTCATTTGCCCCAAGAACTCAAGAAAGCGGATCGGCTCCCCCGAAGAACTTATCTAAACTGTGACATTCGGCAGGCGCCCCGATAAACCAAAGGAACGCCCGCAGATTTGTGACCTGCAATCAAAATAACCGATTTCAAGAATCCGTCAAGGGCTTTTTTTAATTTTTCTTCGATTTTTTTGGCGAGGAGGGGAATTTTGTGAGGGCTTTTTCTTCGTTTTTCTGCGGATTGTTCGGAATTCAAGGTGCAAAAGCAAAATGGAGCGCGATTATTCTGAAGACTTTTCTTCGTTTTTCTTTGGGGATGGTTTGGCAGGGATTGCGGTTTGTCGTGTTTGGTTTTAGGAAAAACAGCTGACTTTTTTGGTTTTTCAAGCCTGCTGAGACGGCTTAGTATCGGATTTGCGACGACAAAGCGGCGGATTCGGCGGGCGGGCGAGGGGAGTTTTAGGGGGTGTTTTTGGTGAAGTAGTTGCGCTGTTTTTGGGAAATGGGCATGCGAAGGGTTTCCATGATTTGGAGCATGTCTTCCCAGATTTGTCGTTTGATGCGGGGGCTTGAGTTGCGTAGCAAGTAGGCGGGATGGTAGGTAGGCATGAGGGGAATGCCTCCGAAGTCTTGAAATCGGCCTCGGTATCTTGTGATGGCTACGGAGGAAAGTCCCAGCAGGCCTTCGACTGCGGTGGCGCCTAGGGCGGCGATGACTTGGGGTTGGATAGCGCGGATTTGCTGAATTAGCCAGGGACGGCAAGTGGCCATTTCTTGGGTTGTGGGTTTTCGGTTTCCGAATTTTCGCCCCGGCGTGTCGGGGCGGCATTTGAGCACGTTGGCAATGTAAACATTGTCGCGGGTCAAGCCCATAGTTTGGATGATTTTGGTGAGCAGTTGTCCCGCTTTGCCGACGAAGGGTTCGCCTTGGTCGTCTTCGTCGAGGCCGGGCGCTTCGCCGACAAACATTAATTCGGCGTGGATGTTGCCGATTCCGAAGACTACGTTGCGGCGGCTGGACGCTAAATGTTTGCATTGAACGCAGGCCAGGGCTTGTTTTCGCAAGTTAGTTATTGCTTCAGATTTTTCCGCCGGCGACAAAGGGGTTTTGTCAAATTTTTCTACTATTGGCTTGGGCGGCGGCGCGGGCTTGGCTTCGACTTCAATCTTTCGGAAAGTGTCTTGAAATCTTTTTGCCGGCGAGGGGCGAGGGGATGAATGGCGGAGGCTTTCGACCAATTTTTGGCTGATAGGAAGGTAGCGAACTTGTTGGCGGCGCAATCGCTCGATATGGCCGATGGCCGCTTCCAATAATTGTTCGTACTTCGTCATTTTAGAAGACGGATAGAATCGCCGATTCAGGAGGCTTTTATCCGTTTGCGCAACTCTCAACATGGTTGACAATTCTCGCCCTATTTTGCAATCTTTCTCTGCATCAACAAATCAATATAATGAAAAATGATGCGCAAGCAAAGAACGGAGGTTTTTCTTTTCGAATTCTCTACACGGCAATTTCTGGAAAATCGAACTGGAAGGAATCTTTGGCCTTTGTAACCGTTGGAGGATCTATTGCGTCTAAACTATGAGGCTTTATGAAAAACAGCCGTCTGCATGAGACCATCCGAACAAAGAATCTGGAAAAACAGGGAGGTAATCTTTGAAGGACGGAAACTTAACAGCGCTCAACTTCATCGACGTTCGGCGGCTTCGATTATGGCTGACAATGAGTGACGGCAAGCCAAGCCGCTCTATTGACGACGAGGAGAGGGAAATCATTCGGCAGGTTGTGGAGGGGCGCGTCGAATTGTTTGAGACATTGATTCAGCGTCATCAGCCGAAGGTTTTTGCCACCGCGCGAAAATACGCTCGTCGCGAAAGCGAGGTGGAAGACATTGTGCAAGAGATTTTCATCAAAGCCTTCCAAAATCTCGGCAAATATCGCGCTGAAGCGCCCTTCCAACACTGGCTGATGCGGATTGCCGTCCGCACTTGCTACGATTTTCTGCGGAGGCATCAACGGAACCGCGAGTCAAATTTTTCAGAAATTACTGAAGAGGACACCGACTTTTTAGATCGATACGTCAGCGATTCTCGGTCGGACGACTTGCGCGCGGATGCGGTGCGGACACTCATACACGACATCCTGGAACGCCTCCCCGCCCCGTTACGGATGGTGATCACACTTCAGGCCATTGAAGGCAAGTCCGTTCAGGAAATTGCCGATCTTACCGGTTGGTCTATTGCGAATGTAAAAGTGCGCGCCCATCGCGCCCGCAAGGAAATGCGCAAACTGTTCGATAAAATCGACAAGAGCCGGTACTTGTGACAGTTTTGTAACCGTTGGAGGAAACAATGCGTCTATTTTTACTAGGTTTTATGAAAAACAACCATCTGCATGAGACCTTTTTGCGAGCCGCCCGGAAACTGCCGGAAGACACTCGCGTGCCTTACTCTTTTGAGAAGCGAGTCATGGCCAGTCTCTCAACCGCACATCCGCCGGACGCTTTGTCCGATGCTCTGGCTTTATGGTCTCGAGGGCTATGGCGGGCGACTTTGCCGTGTCTCGCCTTGATGTTGGCCATTGGCATGTGGAGCTTTTTTGCCAACGAACGCATGTCGACGGATCCTCTTGTCTCCGATATTGAGATGACCATGATGCAACCCTTTAACGAACTGGACGTCGAAAACCTCTGGTGAACTTTTGGAAAGTCATATTGCCCACCATCGTTCTTTGCCTGGTCAGCTTCGGCACGGGCTTTTTTGTCGCAGACTCGCGGGCAAAAGACCGTCAGGCTTTTTCGGGGAGACCGCACGTTTCTATGCGCGACATCGTGCAGCGAATGGAATCGCGTTTAGAACTCAGTGCCGAGCAAAAAGAGAAGGTAAGCGCCATTCTTCAGGTCCGGCGGGAGCAAATGCGTTTGCTGATGGAAGGAGTGCGCCCGCAAATCAAAGCGGCGGAAAAGGCCATGCGAGAAAAGATAGAAGCGCTCTTATCAGAAGAACAAAGGGCAAAGTTCGAGAAAGTCTTTTCCCGTCGCGGAATGCGGCCGGGGCGAAGTTCCAAAAGCATGCGAGGAAACGACAGACGCCGGGAAGAACTCGACGAAAGACTCCCACCGCAAAACACCGATTCAGACTGCCCAGCCATCGAAGTGGAAAAAATTCCAGAAGCGCCAACCTCTTCGGAAAACGATTGACCATCCTTTTTTGCCCACCAATCCGATCCAAAGGGGACGGGTAGCGTTGAATGCTTGGATGAGGGTTTGCGGTTTTCCGGTCAAGGACTCAAGCCCGCTCGTTGGCGACCATTGGCTTAATTTCCGTCCGGCCGCAGACCTTGCAACTCAGGAAGAAGTTCAGTCATCTGCCGGTTTAGATTCCTTTTTGGTTGGAGAGGGTTCTCGTTTGGCCAAAATCGCCGCCTTAATTCGCTCCGTCAAGTCCGGCTTTTCCGCTAATGCCAGCCTGGCCGCTTCCTTGCCTTGGCCGATTAAGTCTCCGTCAAATTGGAACCAAGCGCCTTTCTTTTGGACGACGCCATCCTTGACGCCCACTTCCAGAATGCTGCCTTCTTTGTTGATTCCGTGGTTGTATAAGATGTCGAACTCGGCTTCCGCAAACGGCGGCGCCACTTTGTTCTTCACTACTTTGACTCGGACGTGATTGCCAATGGCCGCGCCGGTTGAGTCCTTGAGCGTTTCTCTCCGGCGAATGTCCATTCTCACGCTGGCATAGAACTTCAGGGCTTTTCCGCCGGGCGTTGTTTCGGGGCTTCCGAACATAACGCCAACTTTTTCTCTCAACTGGTTCGTAAACAGGCAGGTGGTTTTGCCTTTGCTAAGGATGGAGGTGAGTTTTCGCAAGGCCTGGCTCATCAAACGAGCTTGCATGCCCATTGTCGCCATGCCCATTTCGCCATCTAACTCGGCTCTCGGCACCAAGGCGGCTACGGAGTCTACTACGATCACGTCGACGGCGCTTGAACGGGCGAGGGTTTCGCAAATGGTTAGCGCCTCTTCGCCGCTGTCGGGTTGCGACACTAACAAATCGTCCAGCTGAACGCTCAGTCTTTTGGCGTAGGCCGGGTCTAATGCGTGTTCGGCATCGATAAAGGCCGCCGTGCCGCCGGCCTTTTGGGCGTTGGCAATGACGTGGAGCATCACCGTGGTTTTGCCGGAGGATTCTGGCCCGTAGATTTCGATGATTCTTCCCTTCGGCAATCCTCCCACGCCCAAGGCGATGTCCAGCGACATAGCGCCTGTGGGAATGACTTCTATTTGGGATTTTAGGTTGGCGTTCCCAAGACGCATGATGCTGCCTTCTCCAAACGTCTTGGTAATCGTGTGAATGGCCGTTTGCAAATTGCGGCTCTTTTCGGAGGCGTTGGCCGGCAAATTGGAGGTCGCTTTTCGTCCCTTTTCAGTAGTTTTCGGAGGCATAAGACGCCAATTATTCAGTATTTAGAATTTCAATATCCTCGCGGGCAAGCCTGCCCAAGTTTCCACTCCCATCCGCATTTATAGAGGACTCTGGATATTTTCAACGATGGTTTGCTTGGCGACTAAGCGGCGTTGTCGACGCCGATGATGCCAACAAAATCCCAAAGAAAGAAGCGCCATGCTCGTCCCGATCAACCAGCCGTCCGGTTCAGGAACCAGAGCAATTTGGCCGGCCAGTTTTACGTTGTCAATGCGCCACGTTCCCGTAGACCTTTCCGCTTGATAGCCGTAAATCCGAAATTCCACTTCTGTCCTCAGTCGGGAAAAATTGGCGCCGCTGAGAGGAATTCTTTGTTCGGTTCGAGTGGCCGTGTTGTCCGGCACGGAGAAGGGCGAGGGAGATAAATCCGAGGCGAAGTTATCCAAATTGCTACGAACCGACCATTGCCGAATGCCGGTTCCCGACCGCCTTTCGTCCAATTCCAGCGAAGTTAAATTTAATTGAAATCCGTTGCTCGGGGTGATTGAAAAACGATAATAATCCGTGAGGTCGACTGTGCTGTTCGTGGACCACGATCTAGAACTGAAGGCGCCGCTTCCCGAGGACGCGTTCACTCCGACGCCGCGGCTCATTGCGCTGACCACGCCGTTTGTCGGTTGGGAATCCACGGCAAACGTCGCTTCGTTTCCGCTGGCGCCGTCAAAACTAAACATAACTAATTGAGCGGACGTTGCGCAGTGGAAGCCCGCTATCCCGGCCATAATCAACAATCTTGCAAACATCATTTGGATTAAAGATTGATTTTTCAGATATTGTATTCTCGTTGTTCTCCAGCGTCAACAAGAAGATGGATGCAAATGTCTTTTGAAACCGCGTCAAAGGCCGAGTTCGGCGAGTTTGGGTTCGATAGCCTGAGCCCAGCGAGCGTAGCCTTCTTCGCTGAGGTGGAGGTAGTCGGGCATGATTTTGTGGGAGATGGTTCCATCCGGTTCGAGGAAGGCGTTGCCAATGTTGAGGTAATGAACGCGCTGGCCGTCGTGGAAACGTCGCAGGTATTGGTTGACGGCGAGGTTGTTCAACCGTTTTTCGTCGAAGGCGTCCTTTCCGCGGGGGAAGACGCCCAGAAGCAAGACTTTGGAGTTGGGGATTCGTTCCCGAAGGACGTCTAGCACGGCGCCGACGCCGGAGGCGATTTCCTCCGGATCTTGCATATGGTGGCCGGTGTTGTTGGTGCCAATCATTAGCACGGCGACTTTGGGTTGGACGTTGCTCAGATTGCCGCGAGTAAGCCTCCAAAGAACGTGTTCGGTTCGGTCGCCGCTGAATCCGAGGTTGATAGGGTTTCGTGCCGAATAGAATTTCTCCCAGACGGCTTTGCCTCTTCCTTCCCAGCCTTGGGTGATGGAGTCTCCGATAAAGGCGAGGCCAAACCCGCCGTCTTTGGCTTTTCGGTTGACGCGTTGGTTTCGCTGTTTCCACCAATCTTCGTCGCCGCGGGTCATTGGAATGGCGGCAGTGTTGACGTCGTAAAATTTCCTCAGGTCGCGGTAGCGCTTTTGCAAGGCGTGGAAGACGGTTCGGTATTGGGGATCGGCGTGGACGCTGCGCATTTCTTGCGGGTCTTGCGCAAGGTCGAACAACTGCCACTGTTGTCCGCGGGGAAAGAACATGAGTTTGTGGTCTTGGGTGCGAATGCCGTCGTGAATGGGAACAGCGTGCACGGAGGCGTTTTCGTAGTAGGCGTAGTAGACGGCGTCTCGCCAATCATCTGAGGGCGTCTTGTTTTTGAAGACTGGAAGAAGGCTGCGTCCCTGCATTTCTTCGGGAATCGGAATGCCGGCGGCGTCTAGGAAAGTTGGGGCATAATCGATGTTCTGAATCAGCGCCGTGGACTTGGTGCCGGGAGCAATGACGCCGGGCCAGCGAACGAGAAAGGGCATTTTGAGCGATTCTTCAAACATCCAGCGTTTGTCGTACCAACCGTGTTCGCCGAGGTAGAAGCCTTGATCCGAAGAGTAAATGACGATTGTGTTTTCTCTCAAACCGTTTTCATCCAAATAGTCCAAAATGCGTCCCACGCTCTCGTCCACGGCAGCAATGGTGCGAAGGTAGTCTTTGATGTAACGCTGATACTTCCAGCGGACAATGTCTTTCTTGGACAACGCGCCGGCCTTCATCTTCGTTAGGAAGGCTTGGTTCTCCGGCTCGTATTGCGCGTCCCAAGCGGCCCGTTGTTCGGCGTTCATCCGTCGATACTGGCCGTTGCCAAGACCTTTGAAATGATCGGGATAAAGATTGTCGCCGCGGAATTTTGCGTCGTGTCCCCAATGAAAGTGGTTTTCAAGCGACATTTCGTTCTCCCGCAACAGAGGAGTGCGCCCGGAGTAATCGTCAAAGAGCGAGTCGGGTTCGGGGACGTCTTGGCCGTCAAACATCGAAAGATGGCGCAGGGCGGGAGACCAGTTGCGATGAGGCGCCTTGTGCTGACACAAAAGGATAAAAGGCTTGGACTTGTCGCGATCTTCGTCCAGCCACTTCAAGGCGCGGTCGGTGACAATGTCGGTGCAATAGCCGGTATAGCGTTTGCGGGAGCCGTCCATCTGCAGAAAGTCCGGATTGTAGTAACTCCCTTGGCCGGGCAGAATTTCCCAATACTGAAAGCCGGTAGGATCGGAGGAAAGATGCCACTTGCCGACCAAAGCCGTCTGATAACCGCTCCGCCGCATGATTTTGGGAAAGGTCGTCTGCGAACCGTCAAAGCGCTCCCCGTTTCGGCGAAAGCCATTCACATGGCTGTGCTTCCCCGTAAGGATGCAGGCGCGGGAAGGGCCGCAGATAGAATTGGCGCAGAAGGAATGGAGAAAAACCGAGCCTTCCTCGGCCAGACGATCAATGTTCGGCGTTTGATTGATTTTCGAGCCGTAGGCGCCAATGGACTGCACCGCATGATCATCAGAAAAAATGAAGACAATGTTGGGACGATCGGCGGCGGCAAACGAGGAAAGACCTGCCGCAAACGCCGCCAGCGACAAAACCGACAAAAGTCGAAAAGTGGAAAGACGAGTTTGCATAGCCCAGAGAGTGGGAAAGAGCGGAAACAACGTCAAGCGATTCTTTTTGCCAGACAGCCAAAATCCGCCGAGGAACTTCCCCATCAAGCCAATTTCCTAAAAGAAAAACACTTCTTCAAACCGGTTTGGTTATCAAAGCGCAAAGTCGTTTTATTTTCTAAACAAGGCTTTTTACGGGTCGGTCAAAATCGTTCCAGAGGCCTTTTAGGGATCGGCCCAGCTCTTTGCTGGTTTCCAAGAATTCTCTTTCTCCCCGTCTAATTTCTTCCTTTTCCGCTTCGGCAATTATCTCACCGGTAAAGATATTCCAAGTCAGCCCACGCGCATTAATGATCTCTTTGCCGGCCTTGCCAATGATTCCATCGCATGAACGGATTCCACCATCTCTTTTGCGGATTATCGCCAATTGTCCGCATTAGAAATGGTCGAGGTTTCTCCTCGCAAAATCCGACGGACTTCCGCAAGCCTTTTGCGCTTTGTCACTAGAGTGTGTTCCCGCAAGCCGAATCGAATGCTTCATTAGGAACTGAACAAAAAAATGCACAAAAACTCCACTTCAGAGGTGCTGAGGCGAAGTTAAAAATCCAATCAACCAAGGCATCTCGCTAGCCGCCGCCAAAGCGCGCTGGCTACGAAGTTGCGGCTTGTTGGCGTTTCTTCTTTTGCCGATGGCGATGAAAGAAGACAAAGCCCAAAGCAAACAAGCCGAAGATGAGGGCGTATTCTTCCGGTTCGGGGATGAAGGCGCTGTTGACTCTGACTTGTATGGATCCTTGAGACGCCGCCGAAAAATAGGCGTTCGACGAGGAGCTGTCGTAAGTTCCCGTAAAGAAGTCACCGATGGGTTTGTCGATGATGCCTGCGCCCGTCCAATCTGAAGACCACCCGCTGGAATAAGGCAAATTACTTCCAGAGACGCGAATCCCCATCTCATCAAGAGTGGCCTCATCATGCATAAAAAGATGAGAAATGGTTCGGCTGTTGATGCCCATCGTGATCGTCGGCGTGTTGGTGGCGCTAGCGGCAAAAGTGATGTTGGTTTTGCCGCCGCCGGGAATTCTGGCGTTCACCGAGGCGATGTCTTTGGAGTTGGAACCGGAAAACAAAGGAGAAAGAGAGACGTTGACGCGGCTGGGCCCGTTGGCTTGGAAAATGTTTCCGCTATTGGGCGTGGCAAAAAACCAAGTGTCTCGAGAGGAGTAGATGTTGTTGCCTGAGGAGGTTCGAAAACCCCCTGTACTGCTACTGGTGCGCGCGGTGGAGGAACCGCTAAAAATCCAGAGGGTTTGGTTAGTGTTGTCTTGGCTGGGATAGATGTTAATCACCAACTGCGCTTGGGCTTTGTACCCCCCCCCACCCCCCAAATGCAGGCGATGGCGGCCAATAAAGAGAAACTTCGTTTAATATTAATATACTGTTTCATAACTGCTCCTGTCAAAAATTTCTTTGTTTTTACTCTCCCAACCAGAAAGAGTCAACCTCAAAATCACAAAAAAAAGTGAAAAAGTGAAGAAAAATTGGTTGGAAAGGATAAAATCCGCAGAAAAAGAGCGCAAAAGGGAAATTCGGGAGGAGAAATCCCACCTTGGCCGATGGCAAAGTTCTGCTTGACCGGTGGCTTATCGCGGAGGAGGAATCCCGGGAAGGCGCCAGCCATTACCTTAGCCAACAAGCGCAACATTCCGCCTTGACGGGTGCGGAAAAGGTGTTGGTGTTTTTGGTGAATTCCGAATGAGAAAGGACACTTGGAAGCAGCAGCAAAACGAGGAAACTCGCAAAAAGGTGAGAGGTGAGAAATCCTGCTTTGTCGTTACGGAGAAAAGTTGTTTTTTGGGGGCGGTGTTTAGGGAATGGGAAGTAGCTGTTGGAATGGCTGGTGGTGGGGAAGTGTTTTTTTGCGAGCTTTGTGGCCGGAAGGTTGGGGAGTTGGTTTCGAGTTTCTGGTCGTTGGACTTCTGCAGGCACTGAATCCCAGATGCATGAAGCGAGGGGAAAATGGATTGCGGCATTAAGCAATGACGCGTTGACAGGGATGGCAAAACTGCAAAGGTCGCCGCCAAAGAGAACGGGAGTTGGCTTTGTGTCGATTGCGAATCGGTGACTAACGAGCTGCTGTCTCTGGCTAATGAGAAGCGAGGGGATGAAAAAGCGCGAGTTTCTTTTGGAGGATCACTGAGCGAAAAGGTTGGGGAAAGAGGGGTTTGGGTTTGCCGAACTATTGAATCCAATCATGCCCGCGCAAACTTCCCAAAACCCGCGGCTAGGTCGTCTTCGCAAAGGGGGTGTAGGAAGAGGTTTTTTCCCTGCTGTATGTTTGTTGGGGAGGGGAGGAGGGCGCAAGATGGGGAGAACGAGCGCTTCGATTGGCCGGTTGTGCCTTTTCATTTGGCGCCAATGGGCGGGCGAACAACGCCCCGTTCTGTTGCTACGAGTTTCCATCGGCCAGTTGTTGACGGCAAGCGCAAGGGTTTGGCCGGCGGCAAGTGGCGGAACGCTGGCTAAGGAGCGTGAACAAGGCGCGGGCTGGTTGAGTTGCATGGTTTATGGAGATTGCCGGTCAATCCGGCTATTGATCTGGTAGAGGATGGGTTTTGTTTGTTTTGTGGATGCGCTATTACGCTGGTTGTGAGGTTCGCAGGCTGTTCGTTTTGGGGAGGATGGTTTTGGCGGTGGAAGAGATTTTGCCGTGTTTTCTTTTGTTGGGGGGATCGTCGGGCTTTGTCTCGGCTTTTTCGGGTTGTTTGATTTTTTCTTCAATGCACCCCCTTGCGTTATGAGGGAACACTGTTTAGTGGTTTCCGGTGGGAAACGGCCTTTTTCCAAGATTTTGATTCGAGAGAGGGGCTGTTTTGTTGGGCTGTTTTGCTGTGGAAAGTTGGCTCCAGAGGCAGGACTCGAACCTGCAACCCGCTGGTTAACAGCCAGCTGCTCTACCATTGAGCTACTCTGGAAACTCAAAATCAAAAGCGGACTCTAATCGAGATCGCGAGCGCCGTCAAGCTGGTTTATTAGTCTGTTAGCGAGGCTGGCAGTTCGGGCAGAAAAAGGCGCTTCGCGCAGTTTGGAGAATTCGTTGAATTTTTTCCGAACAGCGAACGCAGTTTTTTCCTTCTCGTCCATACACGCGCCGCAGTTCTTTGGCAGTTTTGGATCCTTTTTTTCGTCCAAAGTAGAAGAAGCCGTCGGTGTCTTTTTTAGAAAAGTTCAGCGGCCAGGAGGCGCCGCGCTCAATAGCTTGGGACAAGACGGCTTGAATGCAGCGGCGGAGCTGTCGAACTTGCCGAAGCGTTAGTTGAGAGGAAGGCGTTTGCGGATGGATGCCCGCTTCAAACAGCGCTTCGCCAGCGTAGATGTTTCCAAGCCCGGCGACAACGTTCTGCTCCAAAAGCCGAGTGTGAATCGGCCGGCGGGAGCGTTGGAGTTTTTGTTGAAAGGCTTTTAATTCGAAGTGTTTCGACAATGGTTCGGGTCCCAAACGGTCAAGACAGGCCGCATCCAAAGTCATTCGACCAAAAGTCCGCTGGTCTTCAAAAACGAAGCATCCGCGGTCGAGAATCAGGACGACGACGGCGTGTTTAGGCAAGACGGCGCGCTTGGGTTGCAAATACATTCTCCCGGTCATTCCCAAGTGGCCAATCAGCTGGATTTGAGAGAATTTCGCCGAGAGATTGAAGAGAAGAAATTTGGCGCGACGGCGGACGTTTTGGAAGCGGTGTTTTGCCAAGCGGCGATTCAATTCGGCGGGGTCGAGGGGACGAACGGATCGTTTCCGATGAACGATGACTTGTTCGATGCGCCGTCCGGGAAGCGTTTTTTGCAAATGCCGCGTCAATACTTCGACTTCGGGCAGTTCCGGCACAGTTGTTAGAAAAACGAGTCCAATTCTCAATGCTTTTTCAAACCTAATTCGCTCTGCCGCAAACCATGTTTCTCTTCCCTAAACTTCTTCAAAAAGCCCAAATAATCCCAAGCCCACTTCGTCGCCGCCAGAAGAACAAACACCGCCACCGGAACGGCCACCCCAATCATCAAGCCATCCACCCCGAGACTCCAAACCTCCCAGCCGTGCCTCGACCTCGTCAATCCGAGTGTCCACGCCGGCAAAACCCAAAGTCATCTCCGTCCGAATCGCCTTCAGCTCGCCATTCATTTCCGCGCGGAAGCTTTTCAACTCGCCGTCCACATGGGAGCGGAGACTCTTCAACTCGCCGGTTATCTCCGCTTGGAAACTCTTCAGCTCGCCTGCGATCCAGATTTGGAGCTCTTTATTGGTCATTTCTTGGTCGTTCGTTTTCATGGAGATCCAACGGACGGCTCCGGGTTTTTTTTCCTTTCCTTTATCAAGCGACGCAATTCCAACGCCCGCGCTTGGCCTTTCTTCCCCTGCTCCACATTGAGACGCTTTTCGAGATCTTCATGAACGAAAATCAATTCGTCATCTTCTTTCGCCAAAAGAAGCCAAGCGTATGCTTCAACCTCATCCTTCTCCACGCCTTCGCCGTTGCAATACATATCGCCAAGTTGCTCTCGCGCCCAGCCATCACCTTGCTCGGCCGCTTTTCGCATCCATTTTGCCGCTTCCTCATCATCCTTCGGCACGCCTCGGCCATCGTAATACATCAAGCCAAGCCAGAATTGCGACCAGCCATGCCCTTGCTCGGCCGCCTTCCGCAACCGCTTCATCGCCTCCTCATCATCCTCCGCCACGATGCCTTCGCCGATGATATACATATCGCCAAGTTGCGATTGCGCTATTTCATCCCCTTGCTCGGCCGCTTTCTGAAACCACTTCGCCGCTTCAACCGCTTCAGCCATATTATATGCTTCATCAACTTCATATTTATCCATACGGTGAAATGGAAGTCGGTGAAATAGAAGTGCGTCTCGCTCGTTCCGATAGACATAATAATACTCCCAGCCAAGTGCCAGTTGCGCTTCGAGATGCCCTTGCTCGGCCGCCTTCCGCCACCACTTGACCTCTTCGGCATCATCCACACAGACTGGGCCTCCTCTGCGACCGACATCAAATATCTGGCCAACTCGATATTGCGCCTCGGCATTTCCTTGCTTGGCCATTCTTTTCATCCACTTGAAATACCAGAGGACTGCTGCGCTTGCCTGCTTGTTTGTCGCTTCAAATTCAAGTATCCAGCCAACTTGAGATCGCGCTTTGGCGTCTCCTCGCTTTTTCACCCACCTGAACCACCGGAGGGCTGCTGCGCTTTCCTGCCTGTTTGTCATTTTTGCTAAACGATTTCTTTGTTTTTAGGCTCTTTGGCGGAAGAAGGCAAGCGGAAATGGGGAAGGAGTGGGGAAAGCGGTTGGGCGGTGAAGGCGGATTGGAGGGGCGAGGGAAAGCGTGGTTTCGGCGGGGTGGGTTGGCTTGGGGAATTTCTGGTTTGGGGGTGTTTTGGCGGCTCCAAAAGCCATCTGAGACGGCTTAGTATCGGCTTAGTAACGGATTCGTCTCGGTTTTGCCGAGGGGGAAGGGAATGGCGGCGCGCTCTCCTTTCCAAGCGATTTTGAGCGGAAACACGCCTTAGCCGTAGCGGAACGGCGCTTCCATTTCAAAGCAGTTGGGCAAGTGCCGCACTTCTCGGACGCGTCCGTTTTCGAGCAAGACTTCCACGACGTCGAAGCGGACTTTGACGGGCGGATTGTTGATGGCGTGAAGATAGTCCAACGCGGCCATGCTGAGGAGACGACGTTTCTTTCGATTGACTGCTGCTGCTGGCCGCGTCCATCGTTCGTCCGAGCGGGTTTTTACTTCCGCAAATACCAAGCAGTCGCCATCGCGCAACACCAAATCAATCTCGCCGCGGCGCTTGGATTGGAAGTTGCGTACTAGCAGTTTCATGCCTCGCCGCTTCAAGTGTTTCGCCGCCGCCCTTTCTCCCAAACGGCCTCGCGTCCAAGCAAGGGGACGCTCTTTCCGAAAGCGCAAAAGCGACCGAATTTTGAAAAGCCAATTTTTCACGGCAGAGGCATTTGCGCCCGCACGGGAGCAAAACTGCGGCGATGAATGCGGCAGGGTCCCCATTTCTTCAAGGCTTCCAAATGCGCCCGCGTTGGATAGCCTTTGTGTTGGGCAAAGCCGTATTGGGGAAAATCCCGGTCGTATTTTCGCATGATTTGGTCGCGGGTGACTTTGGCCAGAATGCTGGCGGCGGCGATGGAGTAACTTTTGGAATCGCCTTTGATCAGCGCGGTTTGCCGAGTCTGGATGGCTTTCACAGGCAGGCCGTCGACGAGGATGTGATCGACTTGCTCTTCCAATTGTCGCAACGCCCGAACCATGCCTTGGTGCGTGGCTCCCAAAATGTTCAGCGCGTCAATTTCAGAAGGCTCTACCGCAACGACGGCGCGAGAAATTCCGGCTTGATCAGTCAATCGATGGAAAAATACCTCGCGTTTTTGCTCGGTCAACGCTTTGGAGTCGTCGAGATCGCGGAACTTCTTCGGCATCTCGCCGCAAATCCACGAGACGGGCAAAACTACCGCCGCAACCACTACCGGCCCCGCCAACGGACCGCGTCCCGCTTCATCGACTCCGGCAATGCGCTGAGCGCCCGCAGAAACTAAGGCTCGCTCGAAATAAAACCGATCAGCAACAGACAAAACCCGGCCGCACTTTACTTTGAAGAAACCAAGAATTCAATCCGGCCCCGCAATGCTCGCCCGCCCGGCTTTCTCTTTTGCCGAGCAACGCTGTCTCGATTGCTTGCTCGTTGGGAAGATTCCGCTCTGCGGCGTCTGCGAAGCGGACTTTCCTCAACCAAGACCAATTGACAAAAACCTGTTCTTGTCGCACATAATTATCGGCAGGCTATGAAGACAACGCTGTTTCCAACTCTTTCGTTTCTCGCAACGGGGCTTCTGCTTGCCGTCGCGCCGGTTTCCGCGGCAGAATTGGTCAACTTTGCCCGCGAGGTGAAACCCATTTTGGAAAGCGCCTGCTTGAGCTGCCACGGCGAGGAAAAACCCAAAGGCGGACTCAGCATCCAAACCCGAGCGGCGGCCGTTCACGGAGGCGACAGCGGCACCTGTCTGGTGCCGGGAAAGCCGGACGACAGTTTGCTGTATACCTTGACCATTCTGCCGCCGGACGACGACGACATTATGCCGCCAAAAGGCGACCCGCTAAGCCGGGAGGAAACCGAAATCCTCCGCCGTTGGATTCAGGAAGGCGCTCACTGGCCGGTGGAGATTGAACTGGAACCGACCCAACGGATTGATTTTGTTAGCGACATTCAACCGATTCTGGAATTTAACTGCGTCGCCTGCCATCGAGAGGAATACGACAAAGGAGGACTCCGGCTGGATCGGGCGGAAACAGCCTTTGCCGGAGGAAATTCCGGGCGCGGCATTGTTCCCGGCAAATCCAGCGCCAGCCTGCTTTATACTTCAACCATTTTGCCGGAAGACCATGACGACCTTATGCCGCCAACTAAAAAAGGCGGCCCGCTGGAAAAATCCGTCACAGACCTCCTTCGGCATTGGATTGATCAAGGCGCCAAATGGCCTCCCGGCTTGGTCTTGTCGCCAAAGAAAGCCGACGATGCGCCCGCCGGCGTGGACATGGAACTCCTCACCCAAATCCACGCCAAAATCGTCGCTTCCACAAAAGAACGCGAAGAAGCCGACATGAGGCGCTACACCGAAGTCATTCCCGGAACCAAAGTGCGGTTTGATATGATTCCCATTCCCTCCGGCCGGTTTCTAATGGGTAGCCCGCCCACAGAAGCGCGCCGCAAAGACGACGAAGGACCCCAAGTGGAAATCCAACTCTCCGCCTTTTGGATGGGCAAGTGCGAAGTCACTTGGGACGAATACGAACTCTTCATGTACCCCGAAGAAATGAAACTTATTCAGGCCGCCGCCGGAAAATCCGATGATGATCCCCTGGCCGACGCAGTGGCAAAGCCCACAAAGCCCTACGTCGAAATGAGCTTCGGCATGGGCAAAAACGGCTACCCCGCCATCAGCATGACCCATCACGCCGCCAACAAGTACTGCGAGTGGTTAAGCGCCAAAACGGGGCACTTCTACCGCTTGCCCACCGAAGCCGAATGGGAATACGCCTGCCGAGCCGGCACAACCACCGCGTATTCCTTTGGCAACGACCTCGCCCAACTCGGCCACTACGCTTGGCACCAAGACAACAGCGACTTCAAATACCAAAAAGTCGGCCGGAAAAAACCCAACCCCTGGGGACTTTACGACATGCACGGCAACGTGGCCGAATGGGTGCTGGATCAGTACACGGCGGAAACCTACCTCACCCATTCCAATTTTGACGCAGTTTTAGACCCTTGGATTCCCTCCGCCACACCCTACCCGCACAGCGTTCGAGGCGGATCGTGGGACGACCCTCCCGCGTCTCTTCGAAGCGCCGCCCGCCGCGGCTCCGACCCGAAGTGGAAAATGCAAGACCCCCAACTACCCAAGAGCATTTGGTACCACACCGACGCCCAATTCCTCGGCTTTCGCATCGTTCGCCCGCTTGAAATTGTCTCGCCGGAAATCCTCGGTAAGTACTGGACAAATGGCGTCGAAAGAGATTAACCTTCTTTTTCTGCCGGAGATCGCCAAAACGTTCCCGTCCTTTAGCAGATGGGAAAACGTCAGCATCTTCGGTTTGAATTGCCCGAAAATGACCATAACAATCAGATACATAGCAATCTTATGAAGCACCAGAGCCCTCCACTTCAGAAACGGGAAGAAGCCTCCGTCTCCCGGCGGCGATTTCTTCAATCCACCTCCACAGCCGTCATCGGCGGCAGCGTCCTTAGTTCCCTGGCTGCCCCGCACGGCGTCTTCGCCGATCATCACGACGAGCTGAAAATCGCGCTCGTCGGTTGCGGCGGGCGCGGTTCCGGCGCAGCTAATCAAGCGCTCAACACCTACAATCAAGGCCTGGTGAAACTCGTCGCCATGGCGGACGCCTTCCGCGACCGTCTTGACTTGAGCTTCAACAACCTGCTCAAAGGACACGGCGACCGCGTCAGCGTCCCCGAAGAACAGAAGTTCGACGGATTCGACGCTTACAAAAAAGCGATCGCCCTCGCCGACGTCGTCATCCTCGCCACGCCGCCCGGCTTCCGCCCCATTCACTTCGAAGAAGCCGTCAAACAAGGCAAACACGTCTTCATGGAGAAACCAGTGGCCACCGACTCTCCCGGAGTCCGCCAAGTGTTGGCCGCCGCCAAAACGGCCAAAGAGAAAAACCTCAAAGTCGGCGTTGGACTCCAACGTCACCACCAAGCCGGCTACATCGAAACTATCAAACGCCTACAAGACGGCGCCATCGGCGACATCATCGCCGCCCGCGCCTACTGGAATGGCGGCGGCGTCTGGACCCGCAAACGCGCCGACCTAGAAAAACAATACGGCCGCAAACTCACGGAAATGGAATACCAAATGCGCAACTGGTACTACTTCAACTGGATTTGCGGCGACCACATCGTCGAACAACACATCCACAACCTCGACGTCGTCAACTGGCTTAAAAACAGCTACCCCGTCAAAGCCAACGGCATGGGCGGCGCCGAAGTTCGCGTCGGACCCGACACCGGCGAAATCTTTGATCACCACTGCGTCGAATTCGAATACGCCGACGGCTCCAAAATGTTCAGCCAATGCCGCCACCAACGCGGCTGCTGGAACAGCGTCTCCGAACACACCCACGGCAGCAAAGGCACCGCCCAAATCAACCGCTACACCATCCACAGCAACGATGCCCCACCCTGGCGCTTTGACGGCCAAGGCAAAAACCCCTACCAACAAGAACACGACAACCTCTTCCACGCCATCCGCCACAACCAGCCCTTCAACGAAGCCGAATACGGCGCCAAAAGCACCATGACCGCCATCCTCGGACGCATGGCCACCTACTCCGGCAAACCCGTCGAATGGGACAAAGCTCTCGCCTCCGAAATCTCCATCCTGCCCGAAGTCTTCGACTGGGACGCCCCCATGAAATCCATGCCCCGCCCAGACGGAACCTATCCCCGCCCCATCCCTGGACGATCCGTCATGGTCTAAAAACATCGGCCAAACCGCTTCCAGTCAGCCGCTTGCCGCCGTCCCTACCCCATTTGGAAGGGACGGCATTTTTTATCCGCAACCCTCCCCCCGCCTCCCGCCAAAATGACAAAAACAAAATTCCCCTTGCCCTATAACCCCGTAAAAACAACCACATTACCCAGCAACGCAAAAAACGCCGGAAAAACCCAGCGGTCAAAAAAGCAATCGAAGATGCGCTTCAGATTTACTACACGACTAATGCCTCGTTGATTCACGGCGGAGAAAGAAAAAACTTGTCAATGAGGATTGCCGGAGTTGTGATAAATAATTTGGGGCAGGCTATTGTTATTGTCTAGTAGATTCTCTCAGTTGGCGTAGGGCTTCTTGCATGTGCCATTCCTCTCCGCTGATCTGAGGTGCATTGGCGTTCTCTGGCGAGGGGTTGTTCCCAAACTCGTCGTCCAAAGCTTTCATCGCCTCGAGCGATAGGCGAACTCTGCTGTCTTCGCCTTGTTGCAAAGGAGGTGCTTGGCTGTTCGACACAAAGCCGCCAAAAGTGTCTGCACCAGTAATAATGGGTTAGCCAGTTGCATTCACCAAAGTGCTGTCCGCCAAAACACCCGCCGGCCGATTCTTCGTCCTTTGTTCGGCAACACTTTCGGCAAGGCCTTATTGCCGTTCGGCCTCCACTTCTGCGTAGGCAGCATGATAGCCCTCGTACGGCACTAACAACGGATCGCCCACTTTTAACGACTTCCTATATCTTTCATCGTGAGACGAAACAAAATATCAGTCGTACTCGATGTCGGCCATGTTCGGAATCTCGTGGATTAACTCTTCCTCCACGGAGAGTGCAAATTCCACGGACCATGGCTTATGATACTGCGGCAGCCAATTTCTTGGGTTGCATAGTGTTACTGCGACACCGTTTTTAAGGTCTTCCAATTCCTCTCCCCAAGTGTAAGGGACCCAAGTCCCGTCTAATCGCTTTCGTTGCAACCTTGGATTACCTAACTGATCTCGCACAAGTTCTTCCGGATCATGTTCTGAGGCTTGATAATAGTCCTGAAGAATTGTGAATGCATTAGCGTCGTCTATCGGCCGGTTTTTTAATTTCATCCATCAGCTCGTGTTCGCATTTGATCTTTTCGTTTTTGCTGTAGTAAATCCATTTTCCTTTTTTCGTTTGTATGTGAACTTCATCGCCATTTGGGTCTTATACCCGTCCCATCTCTTGAGTATTCCTTGACCATGTCCCTTGCTCCTATGAACTCATCGCCATGCGCATCGCGATGCCGTAGCCGTTTCCAACTTTGTATTTGTTGGAGTTGAGTTCTCCGGGTTCGGGGTCTGGATCGTAGTCCGGCTTGTCGATGACCACGCCGTAATCGATGTCGAAGTATTCCGTCCATTGGTGTCCGGCGGAGTAGCCATCTGCACTTTGCGTTTTCCTATCCCGAGTCAAACGGATAGTCAATTTTCTCTGGTTGTAACTGTAATCAGAGGCTGTTTCGGTATGTTTGAGGCCATTAATCTCGTTGACAGAGGGGACAGCGGTCAATGTGCCGTCCATAGACGAGGAGATTGCTACTTTATTGCCGAAGAAGAAGGCATCGTAGATCTAATTGGGAATAACGCCTTCAGCAATGCCTGCGCCGAAGTCCCTGCCGACGCTACCAGGCCTTCGACCGATCCTCCTTTGCACACTTGGTCGTCTGGCGAGGGTGACGAAGGCGGCGAGAACGGCACCGTAGAGAAGGCCAAGTCCGACGGTTCGGGCAAAGCCTCGCAGATTGAGCACTTCTTGGACGCGTTGGTACCAAGGCATTTTTGACGGTTGACCGCTCATTTTCATCTTGTCGTTGGAAATATCCTTGGCCAGTTCGTTGAAACTGTCAAGCCGTTTCAAATAGAATAGTGTCTTCATATGTCTAGAGACCGTCTTCGGCTTGCGGACAAGGATAGTGATTTTCCTTGTCGCTGTCTTCGGCATGAGCCGCATTAAAACTCACTGAGAGACAGAACGGTTTAGACTGGTCGCGCGTGCGCAGAAACTCAATCGCATGATCCCCAGCGATCTCCGTTAAATGCCGCAACGAACCATCTGCCTGCTTTTTGAAATACGGATTCCGGCTCAGTGGCCTAAACAAATCAAACATTGCCTCCTTCGCGCCCGGCTTTACTCCCACGCCAAACTTTCCTACAAAGCCGGTGTAGTAACCTGCTTTCCGCAAGCGTTGCGGGTAACTGTCTTGGGTAAACTCCTCCACCAACGGCGGCGTTCCAAAGGTATAACGATGGCTTCGCTCTACCATCCCGGTCAAAATGGAAGCCCGGCTCGCCGCGCAAATGGAAGTTGTGACAAAGGCATTGTTGAAACGCACCCCCTGCCGCGCCAATCGATCCAGCCGCGGCGTTTGAATAACGGCATGACCGGCGCAACCTAGAAAATCGCTTCGATGATCATCAGATAAAAAGAAAAGAATATTGGGACGATTACCAGCATCGAGCCAAGATACCGCAACAAAACATGTGGATGTCAACCACGCCCATCCAGCAACCATACTAACACTCCGAAAATTCCTCATAACAACATTTCTGTAAAGATATAAATCGCTTTCTTCCCTTGTCAATCCATTATTCTGGGCTCTGAATCCGAAGAATGGCAATTTTCAGAAAATGCACAAGCCAATGCGTTCTCTACGCCGTCTGTTTATCGTTTGTTGGAGGTTCTTTGTAAACCAAACTCTTGCCAAGTGGGGAGGTTGTCGCCATGGAAGGCGGCGGGCCAGGCGGGATATTGATTAGGCTAGCCCAAGTGCCAAGGGTCGTCGGCTTGACCGTCCCCATCTCAAGCTACTTTCCAAGTTTCCAAGATTCCCTCATAGCCTAACACATTTTGCCCGGCGCTGGGTTGTTTGGCTAGGCGCCTCTTCTTGCCCGCGGCCTTCGCGAGCGCCATATTGGCTGTGCCTCTCACTCTTTCGCCAACTCCGCAAACGCCTTTTCGACCTAAGAAAGCTGATGCCAGAGGAAAAGACCTACATGCAGGCGTCCCAAACCCGTGCGGGAGATCGCGGTTTCTTTGCACCCCGCCGTCAATTTTCTACTTGCGCCAGCAAAACTACCCAACCTGCTAACGAACCAAGATGGTTGGCACCGCTCACTTCCACCACCGCATAACTCTGCCCAATGATGCCGATAGTGGGATTGATACCCAACTACTCCGCCGGCTAAGGTTGCGCTTTCCGCTTTGTCCTTGCGCACAACCGGTCTTTAGCGAGCCGGGGTTCCTAAACCGACTAAGTCGCCGGCACTGGTTGCGCCATTCACTCTCCCTTGCGCCGAACTGGACTCGATAGAACCACCAACATTCCACCCCACGAAGACGCTAACGCCGACAACGCCGCTCACTTCTGCGTTGACGAAGCTGTGCGCAATGTTCCCAAAGTTATGTCCAACTAGGCCGCCGACGCTGTTCGAGCCCACCACTTGCCCGCTCACCGAACAATGGCTGATGACTCCTTGACTCAACCCGGCGATGGCGCCGACCCAGTTCACACCTTTTATATCCACCTCTTCTAATCCTAAGCCAACCACTTGCCCGCGATTGCCTAGCGCCCCCAACAAACCACTGGGTTTCCCGGCAAACCGGGAAGCATCGCTCTGATCTTGGAACAAGTTGTGGATGGTATGACCGTTGCCTGCTAATACGGCTTGGAAGGGGTGGGCGAACAGGCCGATGGACTGCCAGCCGTGGCCCTTGTTCCAAAAGGCGTCTGCTTCCTCGGCGTGGCCGTTGTGGTTGGTATCGAAGTCAAGATCGCTGGTGAGTTCGTAGCCTTGGGCTGGGGCGTTGTTGGGAATGCCCATGTTGGCGATGGCGCTGGGGAAGGCTTGGCTGTAAGCGTCGGCGAATGCTTCTTGGTCCGGTTGGCCGTCGCCGTTCAAATCAAACCGGATGGCGTTCAGTTGCGCTAGGTTGCTAACCTCAATCAAGCCGTCGTCGTCTTGGTCGTAGTCGACAGGCTCGCTGTTTGTGGGCGGTTCTGGTTCTGGGTCAACGGGTTCTGGTTCTATCATGTCTTCGCCATTGGGTTCTTCTACTATTGTAGGGGCAAGCGTTATGGAAACAATGCCGGCGTCGTTGATGGCGGCAAAGCCTTCGCTGCCGGGAATGGAGTGCCTAATGGAGGCTTGCTCGCTTATATCGGAGGCATCGGCGCTGGCGGTCACGGTCACGGTTTGGTAGGTCTGCCAATTGTAGCTATTGAACGTTAATCTGTTGGGGTTGATGGTGATTCCGGTGTGCGTCGTTGCTATATTGACGATCATGTTTCTGTTTTGAGAGGCAGTGGCGCGCACTTGATAGGTGGCAGAGCCGCTTTCGCTTAAGGACAAACTGGTTGGTCTGAACATGAGACTCGCCCCGGCAGACGGTGTTGAAGTCACAATTGGCTGCAATGGCGGGCTGTCCACGTTGGTGACCGGCGCCGGAACCGTCTCCTCGTCGTCAACGATGAGGATTGCGCGCTCGAAGATTTGACCGCTCGCGTTATCGTTGTTGGAAGAGCGGATGCGGGCTTTGACTGTAAATTGCCCGGTTAACTCATCTACGTTGTCGTGAAAAATGGGGAAAAAGATGCTTTTCTTGTGGTGTTCGCGGCCAAACCAGTAAACGTCGGGCACGTCTTCTATTACTGTGCGGTGTCTGGGAGCTGGGGTGTATTCCCATCCTGATCGGGATCCTTGCGTGAAGGTGAGCGTGCCTCGGAGGGGCTTGTAGTCTTGGCCGGCCGTCGCAGAGGCGAATGTTTTGCCTTCTTCATCGATAGCGCTGCCGCCGTCTTCCGTCCAGTATTCGACCACAATGGAATTAGTGGTTGCGCCGGTTCTGGCGAGGTATTCGCTATAATCTTCCCCCCGACTTAAAGCGTTGCCGTTCGGAAAGCTGACTTGAATATCCACAAAGATCGATCTTCCTTGTTCCCCCATGGCAAGGTCTTGCTCCCGGTAACTGTAACGATCGATCGGATAAAACGGATCGAACACAAAGAATTGGGTAATATAGAGTTCATCGAGCTCAGGACGAATCGTGACCTGATAGTTAGGAAAATGAATACGATTCCATCTGCGATAGTATTCACCCGCATTGAGGTCTTCGTACTCATAATAATAATATCGGTCATGAGGGTGATCAGGGTGAATCGCCCTCGAAGGAGGATCCGCCGCAGTACCAGCAAAATTGCCTAATTCTCGAAGCCTGCTACTGTGGATAATATCATCCGAATGAATCGGATGAATCCTATCTACGAATCTAGACCAGTCTTCAAAAGAAGGATACGCAGCCTGAATGTCTGGGTTTGAGTGCCATGCTTCTTTGTACCTTCTATTCGCCTCTTTTGCTCCCGTTAAGTATTCGTCTAGCGTTGCAGACCAAGAATACAGGGAACGGAAATCTTCATATGCAGGGTCGATGCGCCGTTCGCCCTGGCTTTCGTTTATTCCTTTGAATGTGTATGTACCTTCTCTACCGACAACTAAATCGTAGTTTTCGATCTGGGGGGACGACTTCTTGCCCCCAAGCCGCGGGCATTCCCATTGCCAAAATCAAAGCGAACCAAAATGAATTCTTTATTGTTTGCATGTCTTTCTCTGCGTTACGTGAACTTTAGTACCCCCCCCCCCCCCCCCCTCTGCAAAATAAAGCAAAAAATCCCAGTTTATTTCAGCGGATTCAGGCGGAGGAATCGTTGTTTTCCTGCCGCTTTCGGCAAAATTACGGTCAATCGATCCGAGCCCGGCACCAGAGGATTCGCGCAGGATTTTGACCTCCTCCTCCGGCAGCGGCTTTTCCAAGTTTCTCCCAAAAGATTGGGGGTTTCCTCGATTCCGAACTCTTCGGCGGGAACGGCAAACACGAATCGAACGCCGCCGTCCGGCAGCGGCTCGGCAAAAATCAATTGGCTATTCCATTCTCCAAGGCCGATGGATGAACCGGCCAAGGCCGTTTGGTTTGCGCTGGAAGTTGTCGACGGTTGAAATCTTTGCGGTTGCGGCAACGGCCCGCCCGATACCGGCGGAGCCTCGGCCTTTGTCACTTCAATGATGTAAGTGGACTGAGCCGTTCGGTTTTCGGCCACGACGTCGATGGCGATAATGTTGTATCCCTCTTCCAAGGAAACCGGCGAGCCTGGAACGGCTCAGTCCAATTGGCGGTGTGGATGGTGGACGCTGGGTTGCTCGACCATAGAATCCCCACGGCAGCCGCCGAATCGTTGGCCACGGCCTTCACCGTCGTCGCTACGTCGTGTTCTACCTACGTCGTGTAATACCCATTATCCGGAGAAAAGGCGGGAGTCAGCGTCACCCCGCTCAATCGCAAATCGCTTAAAGTGGTATCACCGATGCCATCTGTATTGATGACTTGTCCCATTGCGTTTTGCTGAGGCAAAACAACGGCCAGCATGCCGGTAGCCAGCAATAAATAGATCTGATAGAGATATTTCATAAGGAATATATTTTCTGGTTTAGGTCAACTATTTAAAACAAAAACTCTTGCGTTGTCTTTTCTTTGATTCTGGAACTTTCTAGCGTTGAGGCATTAGCCAAAGAAAGCGTTGTTTCCCTTCTGTTTGTGGCAAAATTATGGTCAAACGATCTTTGCCGTCTCCGTTAGATTCCCGAAGCATTTGAACTCCCTCACCCAACATAGGCCGCCATTCTCCCGCAAGCAAATTGAAACTTTCCTCGATTCCGAACTCTTCTTCCGAGGCAACAAACACAAAGCGAACCTCGCCCTCAGATAACGTCCCGGCAGAAATCAAACGACTCCACTCACCGCCGGAAGAAGAACTTGCCAAAGCCGAAGGATTGTCGTCAACCGCCAAAGCTCTAAAGCACCGCCTCCGCCCGCGTTACTACAACGAGGTAAGTCCATGCACTCTCGTCACTTTCTGCTGTGACGTCGACTCTGATGATGTTGCGGCCTTCTTTCAAATCGACCCGATGGACTCCACTGGAACCTTCGGCGCTATTGCTTGCTAGTGAAATGTCTACAGTAGCCTCAGAATGGCCGGGCGTCGTTGTGACCGCCGTTGATGCAACGTCGTGTCCCACAATGGTCGTATAAATCATATTTTCAGAGGAAAAAACGGGATTCAACACAGACCCACTCAATACCAAAGCACTTAAACTAGCATCTCTAGGATCGCTGAAACTCGTGGACGTGGATCGTGGTAGGTTGTAGGCATAGAGTTTTTTGTTAACATAATCTGATACCCACATGGTTGTGCCATTCGACCAAAGGCCACTAGGATTGGTATTCTCGGCATCTTTCAAGTGGCGGTCTATCTTGTTGTCAAAATCCTCCTTTGGAATGCGGCTTCCGTCCAAAATCACCATTTGTTGATCGTTCAACTTCCACATGTTGTAGGCGTAAATCTTGTCGCCTACCATGTCGGCCACCCACATGATTGTTTCGTCCGACCAGATACCAATAGGCTTCTGATTCTCCTCGTCCAGTCTGAATCTCCTACTTAGATCGTGGTTTCCATCCCACATTAAATTTTGTTGTTTATTTGTCAACATGTTATAGGCCTAAATCTCATAATGTGCTGTATCTATTACCCATATCGTCGTGTTGTCTGACCAGAGTCCCCAAGGATCTTAATTATTACTGTGTAGTGTGAGGTCTTTGCTTTTATCCCGGCTTTTGTCTTCTATTTTGTAGGCGTAAAGTTTGTCGTCGAGGCCGGAGTCGGTCACCCACATCGTTTCGCCATTAGCCCACAAACCGTTAACATTGTCGTTTCCCTCAGCCTTGAGGTTGTCCAAGTCCTGCGCCGGATTGCGGGAGGTGAAGGTTGTTTGGGCGACGACGGTTGGAAGGGAAAGAATCAGCAGAGCAAGCGAGATTCCTAGAGAGAGAATCGCCCTCGCAATGCGCCAGCATCGCAAAGGGAACGGGAAAAGGAAACGTCGCTCTTCTCGGGGAGTTTGTTGAGCGGGAGTTTTTTGGGGGTGCTGGATGTCTTCATAAGATTTTGAAAAGGCAGAGAAACTTTGACTTTATGGACAAATAAAACCTTGGCGAGAGATTGGCCGTAGGTTGGATTGGGGTCAAACTTTTTTGACTTTTTAGGGGCGTGGAGGCGAATGGGAGGCGATTCTGGAGAAGAGAAGTCACTCGTTCTGAGGTGGAGGGGAGGGTAAAAGTTGGCCTTGGCGGGTTTTGGTCCATCTTTTGTTAAGCATTTCCATAATAATCAAAATATGTTCGTTGTTTCCTTAAATTCTTCGGCCTCTTCGGCCAAAAAGGATAGATAGACTGGTTCAGGATCGAATGCTGCAAGCATTTTTCAAACTTTTTTTCTTGGTCCTTTTTCGGCGACTGCCGTGGTTTTGGTTTCCTTGGTTTTGCAGAAGATTTTGCGCGGAGGGCGGTTCGGAGAGGAAAACTTTTTCTTGCAAATTGTTTAGAGTTTTTGAAGATGCGTTGGGCAGAAAACTTTTCGTTAATAGAAGGATGGACGCTTCGGATTTTGGCAAAGTTCCTATTCCTCAAGAGTTTTGGTCGTTTGCGGACGGTCAACCGTTTCGTACCTGCGTTGTTTGCGGCGAGAGTTTGCTGGCTGATGGCGGGCGGTTTTACGTGATTGAAAAGGCCTACAGCAAGGGCGAGGTGGTTTTTGAATACGCCATTTGCCTTTCTTGTCAACAACAGTTGGAAGCTGAGCTTTCGCAACAATCGCTCAAATTAATTGCCCATTATTTTGACGAGCATGTGGATTGGTCGCGGATTCGCGGGCTCAGGGAATTGTCGTCTTCCGGGAAGGGCGCCGCATTGTCTGGATTGTCTCGTTGCCTCATCACTGGAAAGCGGGCTTCCGAGTGCAAGGGGTATCATATTCTGACGGCGTGCTTTGGAGAAAATCTTCTGGAAAGTCCGTGTTTGATCGGCGACGAGGCTGTTGAAAGCATTCAAAAACTTGTTTCCCGGAAAACTCGGGATCAGCTGGACGGTTTTGTGGAAGAGTTTCTCGGTTTGCCGCCGGCAGTGAAGAATCCCCTGCCGTGTTTTGGCTAGGCGCGACGGTTTTGAAGAGAATGAAAATCTCCAACCGTCCCTTGCGTCTGGCGACTCGGGGTTCTGCTTTGGCGCTTGCTCAAGCGCGCTACGTTCGGGATCGTCTGCAATCTTTGTTGCCGGGCTTGCGGATGGACGTTCAAGTGTTCAAGACGAGCGGCGATTGGCTACAAGACAAGGCGCAGCGCGAAATACCCGGCTCTCTTCCCAAAGGTTTGTTCACCAAAGAGTTGGAAAACGCTCTTTTGGAAGGCGAAGCGGATCTTGCCGTTCACAGTCTCAAGGACTTGCCGACCGAACTGCCGGACGGTCTTTGTCTCGCCGCGATTTCGCCTCGGGAAGAGGCGCGGGACGTGCTACTCACCAAGCGACCGATTGAGTCCGTTGCACCGAATGGTAATCCGTTGCGTGCTTTGCCACTGGGCGCCGCCATTGGAACCGGAAGTCCGCGGCGGCGCGCCTTTCTTTTGGCAGCGGAATCAACACTGCGGCCGGTGCCTCTTCGGGGCAACGTGCCGACGAGAATTTGCAAGCTGGCCGATTCTTCGGATTTAGACGGCATTCTCCTTGCCGCCGCCGGCTTGAAACGCTTGGGCTACTTCTTGCCGGCAAATCAAGCCGTCGAAGGCAAAGACGTTCCGCCAAACATTTTTGCCGCGCTCTTGCCCGTGAAGCATATGATTCCCTGCGCCGCGCAAGGCGCCGTTGGATTGGAAGCCCGCTTGGAAGATTCGGAAACGCAGTCCGTCTGCCGGCTTTTCAACGACGTTTCTTCTCAAATCTGCGTGGAAGCCGAGCGGACGTTTTTGCAAGCGATGGGCGGCGGTTGCCAATCGCCTCTGGCCGCCTACGCCCAACTTGCAGAATCCACAATCCAACTCATCGTCGCCAAGCCATTGAGCGGAGGCGTAAAAATCCTGGAAGGAACCGCCGAACGAAACGGCGGCGGCAAACTGGCCGTCGAACTTGCGGCCAAGATGCAATCCGCTGCGCGGGAAGAAACGGAGTCGCCAAAAGCGGCCCGGTTGTCTTCAAAACCATGACGCCCCCTTTGGAATGACGGAAAACTCAGACGCAATTTCAAATTCTTGACCTGCGAAGAAAAATCAGGTTCAATGCGCTTTCGGAACCAAGAATTTTATGAAGCCGACTGCTAACATTCTAAAAACTTGTTTGGCTGCCGCCCTGGCCAACTCCCTCGCTCTCGCTGCTGAAAACGCCGACGCTGTCGCCAAGATCAAAGAATTGGGCGGCCAAGTGCTGGGCATTGCTCAAAACACGGAAGGTGTCCGAGTCTTGATCCCGCCAAAGACTTTCGAAGGGCGCGTCTTGACGGACGACGACCTGGCCGTCCTGAAAGACCTCAATCCAGTGATTGAACTGGACTTGAAGAACGCCGGCATTACCGACGCCGGCCTGAAACACCTTTCGGCGTTGACTCAACTGGAACGGTTGCACTTGGAAAAAACCAAAGTGACCGACGCCGGACTGGCCGAGCTCAAAGGATTGACCAAACTCAAGTATCTAAATCTCTACGGCACCGGAGTCAGCGACGCCGGCCTGAAACATTTAGAGGAACTTGGCGACCTTCGGAATCTTTACCTCTGGCAAACAAAAGTCACCTTTGAAGCCGCTAAGCAGTTTCACGAAGCGGCCGCGTCCGCCGGAAACGAGAGCCTGGAAATCAATCTCGGATGGGAAAAAGAAATTCTCAGCAAAACCCGCCTTGCGGCGCTCAAAGCTCAACGAGAAAAACTGGAAACCGAAGCCGACAAAACGGATCCGGCAGAAGTGGCCGCCATCGAAGATCCAGATTTCAAAACCCATATTTTGCCGATCTTTCAAAACCACTGCGTGAAGTGCCACGGCGAAGAAAAGCAAAAAGACGCGCTTCGTTTGGATACTTACGAGTACGCTTTGAAAGGAAGCGAACACGGGGCAGTTGTCGTGGCGGAAGACTTGATCGACAGCGCGCTTTTCCAACGAATCACCCTTCCCCAAGACGACGACGACATCATGCCGCCCAAAGACGGACCGCTCTCGAAAAACGAAATCACCCTAATTAAAAATTGGATTGCCAACGGAGCGAAGGCCGAAACGGAAGACAAATCGGCCACGGTGCCAAAAGCTGCCGAGAAAAAACCGGAGGGGAGCAGTGTGTTTGTCGAGTACGTCCTTCCCATTTTCCAATCCACATGCGTCGATTGCCACGGCGAAGAAAAGCAAAAGGCCGGCCTGAGATTGGATTCCATCGCCGCCGTCCTCAAAGGAGGCAAAGAAGGCGCCGTAGTCGCCGCCGGCAAGCCCGAAGAAAGCTCGCTGTATCAGAGAATCACCCTTCCCCAAGACGACGACGACATCATGCCGCCGAAGGGCGATCCCTTGAACAAAGCGCAGACCGACTTGATCAAACTCTGGATCGTCAGCGGAGCGAAATAGACGCCGCCTTGCGGACAAGGCCAAACTCCGATAAACAAGTTTTCGCGAAAAAGAACGCGCCAAAGTAGTTGACTTGCCGAAAAAAATGGTTATTCTTGTCTTGTCTTTTGTTTGGGAAAATATCCATGAAAACACATCTGCCGAAAATTGACGTTCAAAAACGCGCGTGGCACGTCATTGACGCCGACGGCCTCGTTCTCGGCCGCTTGGCAGCCAAAATCGCCAACGTTCTGCGCGGGAAAAATAAACCCGTTTTTACGCCTCACTTGGACGCCGGAGACTTTGTCGTCGTCGTGAACGCTGAAAAAGTCAGACTGACCGGAAACAAAAACGAACAAAAGATTTACTCATCCTACTCCGGCTGGCGAGGCGGCCAAAAACGCCGAACGGTCAAAGACTTGCGAGCCAAGCACCCCGATAGAATCATCACCCACGCCGTCAAAGGAATGATCCCAAAAAACCGACTGGGAAAGCGGCTACTGACCAAACTTAAAGTTTACGCCGGCCCCAAACATCCTCACGCCGCTCAACACCCCTCTCCGCTGACGCTAAACACATAAAAAAGAATAAATTGTTACGGGAGGCAAACCTTCCGCCAACCACGAAGAAGACTTTTTCTATGGAATCAGAAAAACCAACCATCCGCCTCCAAACAGGCCAAAAAGACCATCTCCAAATCGTTCCCTCCTGCGGAGACGATGTTCCCGTCGGCATGATTTCCCTCCAAGAAACCCATCATGCACTCGACCTTTGGCAAGATGCCGGAATCCACCTTTGGTTAAGGCAGCCCCTCGAAAACGGCCGCCACTTGATCAGCGAGATAGACAAACAAGGTGATGCCGCCTCAAACCATCCAGAATACAGAGAATTGCTCGATGGCAGGCAGCCTTTTGCGGACAATCCCAATTATCAAGGAGGCATTCGCTTTGACTCCGTGAAATCCGCAGTTCAATATCTGACGCGCCACTTTGCAGTGGAATTATGTCCTCCCCTATCTTGGACAGACCTTGGTTTGGAGATGCCCGCCTCTCCTTCCGCTACATCCCCCCCTTTAGAAAAGCCAGCGGAGTCTCCAGCTTCAACCCAACCCGAAGAAGAAAAAGCCGAGTCTCCAACTCAACCCCAATCGGCAGAAGAAAAAATCGAAGATTCTGCACCGTTCCCGCGCGCAAAAGAACCAGAAGAGCCGGAGGAAAATCAGAAAGTGTTGTCCTTGACGGGCGAACATACAGCCACCGGTCGCCGCAAAACCGCTGTGGCTCAAGTTCGAATCGCCTCCGGCGATGGAAAAATCACCGTCAACGGTCGGGCTTTTGAGAATTACTTCCCTATAAAAGCCCATCAAAAAACCGTCATTCAGCCGCTCCATCTAGTCGACGTTTCCAATCATCTTGACATCTGCGTCAACGTTCGAGGGGGAGGCCTCACCGGCCAAGCCGAGGCAACTCGACACGGCATTTCCCGCGCTTTGCTTAAGATTGACGCCAACCTGCGCCCTCGCCTTAAATCCGAAGGCTTGCTCACCCGCGACCCACGCATGAAAGAGCGCAAAAAATACGGACAACCCGGCGCCCGGCGCCGCTTCCAATACAGCAAACGATAGAAAAACCATCTGCCGGAACGCCGGCTTGCGAACGGAGACAACGCTAAACTTGGCGCAACAAAAGCCTGAGGGTTTTCCCATTTTTCCCGCAAAAAATCATTTGCCATTCCAATCCTCGCCCGCCCATTTGGACAAAAGCAGGCCGTTCGGAAAAGAAAATAAAATTATTCTTCGTTTTACTATATATATCCTATATTCACAGCAGTCTATGGCGCATACCGACGACATTGCCTTGAGAATCGGGCCGATTTCCCCGGCAGGTTCAGGGCCGCTCTACCAACAAATCGTCGCCGGATTCAAGCGAGAAATCGGTGACAACCGTCTCTCGGAAGACGCTCCGCTACCCTCGTTTCGATTGATGGCCCAACAACTCTTGGTGAGCGTCATCACCGTCAAACGCGCTTACAAAGAACTAGAACGGGAAGGCATCATTTACCGTTGACAAGGGCTTGGCACCTTTGTCGCCGCAAATGGCCGCAACCGCAGCCGCTCCAGCAAGCAAAAACGCGCCAAAGCTTTGATTCAATCCGCCATCCGGGAGGTCAACGAGTCCGGATTGAGCCCCGAAGAAACCAAGAAATGGATTGACCGAACCGTCACCGAAACCCTCCGCCACAATCCGCAATTATGAATCATCTAAACGCCATCGAAATTCGCCGGCTTGCCAAAAGTTTCTCTCAATTCCAACTCGGCCCGCTGGATATGACCGTTCCTGTCGGCGCGGTTTACGGTTTTATCGGACCCAACGGATCCGGGAAAACAACCACCTTAGACCTCATGTTTGGCTTGGGCTTTCGAGACTCCGGCAACATTCAGATTCTTGGCCTCGATCATGAGCGGGACGAAGTTGCGGTCAAACAACAAACTGCCTACATGAGCCCCGAATTGGACTATGACTCCTGGGACAAAGTAAGGAGCGCCGTCCTCTTCATTCGCGGCTTTTATGACAACTGGGATCAAGCCTATTGCGACGACTTGCTCGCGCGCTTCAAGATCGAACCGACGGCCAAAATTGCTTCCCTCTCTTTTGGCAACAAGGTAAAATCCTCTTTGGTTCTCGCTCTTGCCCGCCATCCCAAAGTGATCGTCCTCGACGAGCCAACCGTCGGCCTCGACACTCTTTCCAAACGAGAACTCTTCACCCAACTACTTTCCCTGATGAACGACGGCACTCGCGCCGTCCTGATTTCCTCGCACAACCTCGCCGACTTGGAGCGCTTTGCCGATCACATCGGCGTGATTGACGAAGGCCGGATGATTTTGGAAGGGCGAATCGACAAAATCTTGGAATCTTGGCGCCACATTGACTTCAACCTTACCGGAGAACCACCGCCAAGCGCCCGCATTGTGGATCGAGACGGCCATCGTCTCCGGGTGTTGACAAACTCGGCCAGACAATACAAACAACTTTTGCTAAACCGAGGCGCCGACCATATCTTCGTCCACGCAGTAACTCTGGAAGAACTGCTTGTCGGCCTTGTGAAAGGAAAATAAACTATGAACACTACTCTCATTCGAGATTTCCTTTGTCGCCGCTGGTTACTGATTGGAATAGTCAGCATCGCGCATTTTATTATATGCGCCGGCCCTGTTGCCAAAGGGTACGGCTTCACCCTGTTGTTCTTATTTCTCATTGGGACAATAGTATTTTCACCCGCTCTGACGAAAGAAATGGTTCGTCAGATATTGTTGTTGCCTATTGAACGCGCTTGCTTGATCAAGACTTATTGGGGAATAAGCGTGGCTCTTCCCACCGCTTGGTTCATGTTTCTAAGTATCATTGCCACGCTGTTCGCTCCACAACTGCCACGGTCTGCCATTTTGCAAATTCCTGCAGTGACTTTTGCTTGGTTTAGCCTCATATTTTTTGCGGATCGGTTTCGGTTTCTAATTCGGCAATCCTCCTTCAAAAGAAAAATTTTTTACAGAACAATCCTGTTGATTGGTTGCTTAATCGTCTTCTTTGCAAGCGATATAGGACAATTGCGCCCTGAACACTTTTTTGCAATCTCGGCGGGGGCTATCTTCTCGGCAATCGGCTACCGAGGAACGAACGCCATGCTCGTCAGTCTGGCCGACGGAGGCAGATCAGAAGAAACCACATCTATCCCTCTCAAACACCAACAAAAAGAGTTTGCAGAAAATCTAAGCAGCTTCGCGCATTTTGCCGCAATTTCAATGTTTCAATTCTTGAAAGGGACAATCATCTTCATTTTCTACGCCGCTCTGCTAATGACGATAATAGAGATAGTATCATATGCCTGTAGCTTTCAACAAAGCATAGAACCGTCACAAATTATTCGTTTTGTTGTAATAGGGCATTCTCTTGTTTTTTGTGTAATTCCTTATATCTATATTGCTGCAAGATTTTCCAGTCTTCGGGTATTTCGCGGATTGCCTTTGAGCGCAAGACAGCTCAGTTCCCGGCTTTTCCAAATTCTCTTCGGCGTTGTGTTGATTCAGGCTGTGTTCCTTAGTCTTCTCATGTTTCTTGACGGCGACGACAATGACAATGTTCAAACCCTCTTGATATTATTAGGGTTTTCCGGAATCGGATGTCTCTTCGTTCCTATGGTTTTCCACTTCGGTTTTGATAAGATCCTATTCGCCTTTGCTTTTCTTTTCGTTCCCTTTTTGAGTATTGGAGCGTCGCTATTCTTCACAATGGTGGTACTGGGGATTGGGTTGGTTTGCATCTTGATTTCTTGGTTGCCAACCTGGCGAGTTCTCGCCCGCTCTTCACAAGCGTATCGCCATAATCCGAGGCGTTTTTCGTAAAGCAAAACGATCTTCCTCCTACCCCGCGTTGCCAAGGGAAAGAGCCTGCCATTTCCATCCAACAAGTCTCCGAAAAACAAACTTGAGGCAAGCCGTCGGTTCTTTGCCGTCAGAACGCATTGGGAAACAATCGTGTTGGCATTTGTGATTTGGTTGACATAAGATGATGTCCAAACACATGGCTATCGATAATTCCAACAGGCGAATCGGCGTTCGCTACCAACCCGATGAAAAACCACCGGCGGTGCTGGCTTTCGGACTCGGTCTTCAACTGGCGGCACTCTGCATAGCCGGCATCGTCTTGACTCCGGCAATTGTGATTCGGTCTGCCGGCGGTAGCGAAGCCTTTCTTTCTTGGGCGGTATTTGCCGCGGTGGCGATCAGCGGAGTCACCACAATTATCCAAGCGATCCGGTTCGGACGGATTGGCGCGGGCTACGTTCTTTTGATGGGCACCTCCGGCGCCTTTATTGCGGTGTGTATTACGGCGATCGCGGAAGGCGGGCCGGCGATGCTCGCCACTTTGGTTTTTGCCTCGTCGCTCTTTCAGTTTGCCTTGTCGGCGCGGCTTTCGCTGTTTCGACGGATTCTAACACCAACCGTTGCGGGAACGGTCATTATGCTGATACCGGTGACGGTCATGCCGATTATCTTTGATTTGTTGAAAGACGTTCCGGAGGGAGCGCCTTCGCCGGCCGCTCCGTTGAGCGCTCTTGCAACGGTGATTGTCATTGCCGGCATTGCCTTGAAGGCGACGGGAAGGTTGCGGCTCTGGGCGCCGGTCATCGGCGTCTTTGTCGGCTCGATGGTGGCGGCATTTTTTGGAATTTATGACGCCAACCGCATCGCCGAAGCTCCATGGATCGGTTTTCCCAAAGGGGAATGGCCGGGGTTGGACTTCAGTTTCGGGCCGGTGTTTTGGGCGCTTCTGCCGGCCTTTGTGTTTGTAACGCTGGTCGGCGCCATAGAGACGATCGGCGATTCGGTCGCCATTCAACAGGTCTCCTGGCGCCGGCAACGGGCCGTGGATTTCCGGGCAGTGCAAGGCGCCTTGGCTGCGGATGGATTGGGAAATCTGTTGTCTGGACTCGCAGGGACGGTGCCGAATACAACTTATTCAACAAGCGTTTCAGTAACCGAGTTGACTGGCGTGAGCGCTCGCAGCGTGGGAATTGCCGTCGGAGCAGTGTTCCTCGTTTTGGCATTTCTTCCCAAGGGGCTAGCCGTGTTTTTGGCGATACCGGGACCGGTCGCCGCAGCCTACCTGGCTGTTCTGTTGGCAATGCTTTTTGTCGTCGGCATGAAAATCGTCGTTCAAGACGGGATTGACTATCGCAAGGGATTGGTTGCCGGCGTCGGTTTTTGGGTCGGCACTGGCTTTCAAAACAGCTCCATCTTTCCAGAATACTTCTCAGAATTCGCTGGCGGTCTGCTGCAAAACGGGATGACGGCCGGCGGCTTGACGGCCATTCTCCTAACCTTGTTTGTAGAGCTCGTAGAAGCCCGCCGCCGCCGGCTGGAAATGGAATTCGATCTTTCCTCCCTGCCCCAAGTGCGAGAGTTCCTCAACGACTTCGCTTCCCACAACGGCTGGAACAAGGCCCTGTCCCACCGACTCGAAGCCGCCAGCGAGGAAACCTTGCTAACGCTCTTTCAGCGAGACAACGCCGGGAAAAAACGCCGACGACACTTGCTCCTCATTGCTCACAAAGAAGAAAACGGGGCGGTTCTTGAATTCGTCGCCTCCGCCAGCAAGGAAAACCTCGAAGACCGAATCGCTTTGCTCGGTGAGCAGAATGCGAAAACGCCGGCTGAACGGGAAATTTCCCTTCGTCTGCTGAGACACTTCGCTTCCTCAGTTCGCCACCAGCAATACCACGACACAGACATAATAACCATCCGCGTAAGCCCTCCAGAACCGGGCAACGACGATCACTTTTAACTAGAACTATAATGGAACGAAAATTTAACTTGACACCGCGAGTCGCCAACATAGTCTTTTTAGTTTTCTTAATTCACGAATCAACCATGATACGGGTTTACATTAATTGAGCTGTTAGTCGTCATCGCCAGCATGTTCCTCCCACACTCGGCAAAATCCAAAAGCATCCTCTGCTTGAAACATCAAACAACTCATACTTCCCCGCCACATTTGTACAAGGGAACACAAAAACAGCTTTTCAACTAACCGTTATAGCCAAAATCAATAAAAGCCTTGGAAAGATTCTTGGGGGCAAGTCGATTAACTAGGAAGACTCAAAACAGACAACAGCGACACACATTTACCATCGTCTCCCAAGTATTCTATCTTATCCGCCTACTTTGGAAACCCCAAAAGTCCACTCGTATAATTACATCAAACCATCTCAGATAGCCTTCTTCAGCAAGAACAAGGGGAAAACAGGTTGGACAAACGAACTGGAATGAACGCGTTGCATTTCCACCAACATCCGCCTCGCCGACAATAGCAAGCATACAAATGATACCCCACCCGGTGGAGGCATATTACTTGGAGTTGTCGTGATTACCCTCAATTCACTGCCAGCATGCATAACCTGAACAATCCCAGCCTGTCTCAACCCTTAATGTATATAGACGAGGATACCAAGAGTACCATAACGTTGGCAACTTCGCCACCGATATAAATCATGGCAATCCATGAATTAACTTGCCGTCCACTTATATTAATAGAGTAGACGGAATTGCCTTTGCCGATGGCCTCTATGAAAATTCATAAACGGACATTATCCTAGCCCGCCTTGACGAATTCATAGGATTCTAGTAAGGGTTCTCTGCCGATGACATGTTTCGGAGAACACTCATGACATTACGCTTTCGTGAAGGCAAGTTTACGCTTGCTCATCAGCGATGCTCTGTGGTTGACAATCAAACCAGTGATCCGGGAACTCAAGCACACCACCGGTAGCCAACCGAAGCCGAATTGAAGCGTGTCGGTTCATCTCGACGCGCAGAAGTACAAGTTGCGAGAGAAGGTCGAGCGATTTTTCAACAATCTCAAACAATTCCGTCGCATTCCCACGCTCTATGACAATTTCAACCAGACCTTCCCGGTGTTTGTGCACCTCATGGCCGACTGGATCATGCTTCTATAATTCGTCAACACAGCCTAGCCCGGCATTTCATTCACTTCATCTGCCTTTGCTACTTGGCTATTCTGCTCGGCTGGACAAGTGGAATGGGAATTCCAATCCGCGTTCTTGTCTGCTTTCCGCTTCCTTTTTCAATGGACACTAACCGCTATAAGGGCGGTTGGCGGTTGCCAGAGCACGGGGGAGAGAAGCGCCCCGACAAACAATCCGAGACCAAATCCCGGCAACCTTCTTCCCTCCAGATAAGATGTTGCCCTCCCCTTCCTCAATCCTCGCCACCATTCCTTGGAAAAGGCCCATGATACCAATGGGTTGAAAAGACCGCTTTCTTCCCTAGGCCTCCTTCTGCATCTCCTTGAATCAACATCTGCTTCACTGCCCCCCCAAAGGGAAAAATCCGCCCCTCTACCTTACAATACTCTATGGTTGATATTGAACTCATACCATATGAGTTAAGGCACGCCGTGTATAACTGAACGAAGGCGAAGCGGAGTGAATCGATTAACACGATAGAGGTAGGGAGAGTTGGGTTGGATGTTTCTGGAGTTTGTTCATATTGTATCAGTCTGAAGCGTATTTCGATAATTTATCAACACGGCCAAGTGTTTTAGGCATTTTTTGATGGTGATTTGGATTTGGTTCGTATTCATGAAAAAGTTTGCGCGGGGTTGCACATTAGAGATCCACAACATTGCCGGGTGAGGGGATGTTGACACGAGGAGATTGAGATTTCCCGTTTCTCTCTTCGAGTTGGAGTGGACAAGATTTACCTTTCTGTTTTGAGCCTGTGCTTGATGATGGATGGCAGCAGGAAAGTTCCGAGTAGGCAATGGAGGATGAGCGAGAGGAAGCCAAAATTGGGCTTGGACGTGGTGTTCAAACAGAGGCCAGCTGAGTTCACGTTCTTTTTCTAATAGCGGCCAGGATGCAACGGACAGGTGCTTCCGGAGGCAGAATTGAACGATCGGATCGATTTCAGAGACACTGAAGATCAGTTTTTTGACTCTCTTTACGGCGACAATGTAGCGTTTCATCTCCAGCAGGAGTGTCTTTGAGACATCGCTTTCGGCGGTGACAATCGCCGGGTCGAGGGGTTATGGGCGGATGGATTGATATCATTCTGCATCAGTTGTATATCGTCAAGGAAGTGAGCGAGCGGTATGCGCCGCACGGTCTGTTGTCTGGCGCGGTGAATTTGGGCAAACCTATCGATCCCTGTTTCATTCTCCACCGTTTGCTGGTGAACGGGCGGGTGTAACAGGTGTTGAATGCGGCGTCCGAGGCTTTGGTATATTAGTAGTTTGTGGAGTTGTTTCGCAAATTCAACATTCAAGCGAGTATTTTCGACGAAGGCCTCTGTCTTTCCGTCGATGCACATCTATTCGAAACGTCCCTCAATGACAAATTGAGTATGGGAGAGGCCGATCTTTTTAGACGGGCAGCGGATTCTTTGTAACAAGCGCTTTTTGGCGGATTCTCTATTTTGACTTCGGCAAGCGGCGGCGGTTGGTTGGGACATGTTCATCGTCAATGAAGCGCATCATTTGGAAATGATCTGAAGCGGCGACTAATCCCGGAATATCAAGCGGTGGAGTCCTCAGCCCGGAAAACGGAGGGGCTTTTACCGTTGACGTCAACGCTGGAGCAGTTGAGAACGGAAAGCTACTTTGCTTGCATGAGGCTCTTGGGTCCTGAACTATTACCCAGATTATCGTTTTTATGGAGCAATCTTCCGGTTGGCAAGGGGTTGCGGCCTTGTCGAAGAAGGTAGACGGCAGGAAAGCGTTGCGAGAGGCGGAGCGGGCTAGCGGCGCAGTGCACTCGTCCCTTCCCTTAGAATGTACGCCATCGAATCCTTTAGCTAGCCAAGGTGCTCAAATGAATCACGCCTCGGAAAGTTTTTCTCATCTGTTGTTCCAAAGAAAAGGGTCTGGATAATTGATAAGTTGCTCTGAGAACGGATTCAAACCAACGCCTATGTCTTTCACAAAGATCTCATCCAATAATGGAAATGAGGTTGACAACACGATGCAGATTCACAAGAATTAAAACAAAATCCAATTATATTTACCGGGATATCCCGGTAGCAAAAGTCGCAAAGTTTCCTATGCAATAACATATCACCGATCTGCCCAAGTCCCAGTAGCATTTCCAACCAACACCACTCATGGAAGGCAAACGCAATATTTTGAACCGTTTGATGCCGAGATCACTTCTGAATGGGAGATGTATACCCAACCACACCTCAACGGACTGCGTCCGGATCCCGTTCTCCTCAACCTGAAAGGTTGGCATTGCTGTGTATGAGATTAAGGATTGGTCTCCGACTACTATTCACCGTTTAATTGAATGGGATCGGACAATCCGAAATCCCGCCAACCAGATTTGCCGTTACAAAGATGAGATATTAGAGTTGTATTGCCCACGTCTCAACGACCGGTCCTGACGCGTGGAGAAACAAGCAGTTACTGCAGGTTTCATCTTCACAAAGGTGAATCAGACAGAGGTTGTTCAGATATTAAGTCATCATCCGTCTTCCGAAATGCGAAAATATCTACGATACTACCCCTCAGTTGGATCGGACAACCTTGAGGAAAAATCTCAACGTGATTTTCCCGGAAGGGCAACGCAAGTTTTCTTCCATTATATTTAAAGATACTGCAAACGACTTTCAAGGATGGATTAAAGAGTCTGCTTTTAGCAAAGAGCAAAGGGATCCGCTTGAGTTGGATACTGATCAGTACTGATTGCAAACACCCATACAGAAAAAACTGTCTATCGTCGTGTCAAAAGGCCGCCCGACTCTAGCAAAAGTTTAGCCCTTGCGGCGCCCGCCGCTATTCTTGCTAGTGAGGACAAGTAAATCCTCGCATGTTCATTCGACATTACGTTAATAAACTACCTCCGATATCTTGTTGCCTGGCATGTCCGCGATCTTGTTAATCGGGATGTAATTAATTCAAAGATTATCAGGAAACAAGTGGGGTACAGAAATTTTTACAACTGGTATAAGCAGATATGTGAAGATATTGGTTACGCAGATAACTATAAACAGCTTTGGCAACAATTTACACAAGATGCAGTTCTGGATCACCAAGTGACGGAACTAATTTTGCGAATCTATAAGGACTCCTCTATTCGTGACGTGCTTCCGATTTACGATGCCATTCTGGTTGATGAAGACTAAGACTATAGGACAATTTGGTGAGGCACGTTGCGAAAGGCAGTGACACCAGAAGGGGAAAAGTTGCTGGTTACTGACAAAACACAGAGCATGTATGGAATTGCTAATGCGTGGAAAGAGGAAAAGATGCGTAGCGCGGGGTTCTTAGGTCGTCGGATAGAACTGAAAACAACCATTGCTTACTTCCTCGTCTTATTTCTATTCGACGAGATTATGCTGAAGCCTTTCTATATAAAGAGGAAATTGGCTGCTCCCAAAGCCTACACAAGGGAATATCGATCTCGGATCGGTTGAATTACGGTGGATTCACCTATTTCTAAACAGATCGGCGGTAGATGTCCGTTTTGAGGAAGTGCGTCACCAAATGCAATATTTACGCATTTATACTGTAGACATTACTGTCCTTGTGCCGCAAAATGATATGGGACTTGCGTTCGTCCAAATGTGTGGGGAAAAAGGCATTCACGCCGTTTATACCATTGGTCAGGATGATTATCGTAAAATATTTGGTTTTTTCAGGGAGACGCGAAAGTGAAGGTAACAACGTTGCAAAAGTTTCAAGAAATGGGAAGCGAGACATCTGGTCCTACTTATTGAGGACATTACACGGTCCGCGGATCGTGCTGTACTTCGTACTGGGTTTACTCGTCTGAGAAGACGCGCAAATGGTAGCATGCTATCAGTTACTTCATCCTGTCGCAACCCTGATCTCTATGACTTTGCGCACAAGCACGTTGGACACGAAAACAGCGCGAATTTTGATTTTGTCGAAGTTTAAATTTATCTTTGGTTAGAAATAGAGTTTCAGGGCATCTCGTTCTTATTTGAGAGATTTTACGCAAAAAGTCAGCTTAAATTCGAACTTTTCGGAATAAATCTGTTGATGGCATATCCTCAAAATCTCGTAAACATTTTTTGTTTGCAAATTTGTGTTTTTTGTGGGATTTTGTTAGTTAGAGTTAATAGTAGAGGTTTTGAAATGGATGGCTACTTCCCAAGTAGCGCTGCAACTGCAAAAATAGTCTGGGCTGTGTGGATGAATTACCGAAGCGCGCTTCCATCTAACACAACACAAATAACGCCAAGAATCGCCCGGTGGAACTTCCCTATCCATAGCGCCATGCGACGGAATGGCTTTTGCTTGTTGAACAACCGATCCTTCCTCCTCTGCCAACATCTCTCTCCACATCGGGCGAATCTAGATCGTCTGCTTGGCTTTCGGTGGAATGATGACAGAGGTCATCGACAGAGAACAATTATTGAGGATTGTAGGAACTGGTCGACACGGCCTAATACCATCATATCTTCTTTATTTCTCCTTGTTTGGATTATTGCATTCTAACCACTTCAAAAAGCTCCTGCGTTGGACAACCCAAGGCGCCCGGCTACCTTTGTCCGACAGAATGGCATGCTATAAGTTCGGCGCAAGTTGAACTGCCCCGTTGTCTTAGAAATAGCGTTTCCAACATAGTTTCCCGTTCTTCGACCAGCCAATCCAACCGGCATTCTCTATGGCGCAACATTCCTCCAGTAGGTGGATTCTGGCATAGTCTTCTCCCCGTTTGTCTCTTGCTTGTTGTTACCACTTGTCTATGGTTGGCGGCAGTTTGCATCTTGTTCTTTTATGTTTCTTTTTGTCCACTATCTAAATCTACTGGCAACCGCCGTTGACACGACAAGTTTTATAGGAGAGCTTTCTTCCCTCCATAGCAGGCGTCTGCTATGAGGCGTGTATGACTTGCTGCGCTCTTTGGTTGTTGGCCGAGCGGGATGGTGTTCTGTTGGAAACAAGTTTTTAGTGTTGGTGGATATAATACAACAAAGCATCTGCGATTGCCTTAAACTGTCGGAGGGAAGGCGGATACGCTTCCGATTGTTTCCCGGTGGCTTTGTTGGGGGAGTTGGGTTTGCCGAAGAGGTTGTCCAACATAATTTTGAAGCAGCTGTCAAAGGCGGGGGATCGCAATGTCTGCGTTGTGCGGATTTAATAATCGTCGCTTTGCTCCTCCGCTCTTTTCTTCTTGGGTTGAGGGAGGCTGATTTTGTCGGACTATTCTTGTTTATCGGCGGCGGCGTAAGGCGATTTGTTGGCGAACGTCGTCCATTGCTTGGCAGCTTCGGCAATGGGAAATTCCGGATGTTGCGGAGCGTCGGCGGTGCTGACGGACGGACGAGGAAGGGAATTTCCTTTGGCTGGATGCGAGGGAAAAGCGTTGGAAAAATTGACTCCGGGGCGGATTTTTGTTGCCGTTTGTTTTCAATGGAGGAATACTTCTTTTGTTTTTGAGAGAGAAATGGGGAATGGGTTCTTTCTTGAAAGGAGAAATTGAGCAATGGGAACATGGGCAAGGTTGCATATGATAAAAATCCAGCGCGGACTATTTTTGGTTTTTGGTGGTTTGGTGGCGGCATCGCTTTTTGCGGCGCCGGTTTCCGGTTGGCTTCATTGGCGGGGACCGCATCAAAACGGAACGTCGGAGGAAACGGGGTTGCCGGACGAGATTGAGATCGGCGGCAAGAATCATTTGTGGACTTTTGAAATGGCCGGGCGCGGGGAAGCGGTGATCGCCGAAGACCGCGTTTATGCCTTCGGCTACGCTGGCGAGGGCGCGGATTTGCAGGAATATTTGACTTGTCTGGAGGCCGACACTGGGAAAGTCGTTTGGCAACGGGGATTTAACGACTTTCTCAGCGACATCGTCTATGAACGCTACGCCATCGGGGCGCCGACTGTGGACAGCGAAACCGGGAATATCTATCTGATGACGACGGCTGGAGAAATGGTTTGCGTGTCTCCGAAGGGAAACATTCTTTGGCGGCACTCGATGATGGAGCGCTTCGGTTTGCTTACCTTTCCCAACGGCCGTCGGGGGGCGGCGGTCGTCGAGGGCGAGTTGGTCATTCATCACGCGATCACTTCCTACTGGGGCGTTGACGGGCCGGCTCGCGATCGGTTCTTTGCGTTCCAAAAAAAGACCGGCGAGTTGGTTTGGAGTTCTACGCCGGGGACGCCGCCAAAAGACAGTTCCTTTTCCTCTCCGGTGATCGCGTCTACAGGCGGCAAGCGGGTGCTTTATTGCGGCACGGGATGCGGGAATTTGGTGGCTTTGAATGTTTTGACCGGCGATCCGCTGTGGCGTTATCACTTTTCGTACGGCGGGGTGAACGCCTCCGTTCTCCTGCACGGCGGCGACAAATTGATCGCAATACACGGGAAGGAAAACATCGACACTTCCGAAGTGGGACGGATGGCGGCGATTCGGATCGGCGCGGAGCCTGCCTTGGGGGAAAAAGGGCCGGCGGTGTTGGACAAGTCGGTGGAACTCTGGAGGCAGCCGCTGGTTATGTTCACCAGTTCGCCCGTGTTGGTGCAAAGTCGCGTCTATCAAGTGACGCACACGGGGGAGTTGGAGTGCTTGGACGCGGGAAGCGGCGAGCGGCTTTGGCATCACAAACTGGAGAACGGACAACTTCACGCCTCGCCGCTTTACGCAGATGGGAAGCTGTACGTGCCGATGGCGAGTGGCCGCTTCTACATCCTCAAAGTCCGGGAAGATGGAGTGGAACCTTTGGACGTGGTGACGGTGGACGGAGGCCTGCTGGGAGCGCCGACGGTGTGGAACGGGAAAATATACCTGCACAGTCAAAAGAAACTCTACTGCTTCGGACGCGCGGGAGGCTTGAAGCGCGGGAAACCTTGGGCAATCCACATGTCGCTAAAACCAAGACGCGGACGAGCGACGCGTCTGCAAGTCGTTCCTAGCGACGTTCTGTTGACGCCCGGCGAAAAAACAGCGCTCCAAGTGCGCGCGTTGGATGCTGTTGGCCGGGTAGTGCGCCAAAACGTGCGGGCGGAATTTGAGAAATACATTCCTCCCACGGCGCGAGTGAGGGCGGAGATCAACGCCGAATTTTCAGGCCGGACAATCACGGCCGGCAACGCGGCGCAAGCGTCGGCCGGCGCCTTTCAAGCAAAGAGAGGAAACTTAATCGGCCTGGGCAAAGGGCGGGTGTTGCCCGGCCGGCGATTCGCGGAGGATTTTGAAGGCTTCCAGATTGCCGAGCAGTATCCCCCCGGCCACGTTCACGCGGGAGTGAACTTTGCCTACCCGCCGCTTCCTTGGATTGGAGCCAGATTCAAGTGGGACGTTCGAAAACACGACGGCAACAAGGTATTAGCGAAGACCTTAGACCGCGTGCTGTTCCAGCGGGCCACAACCTTCTTCGGCGATCCGGACATGTCCGACTACACAATGGAAGCCGACGTGATGACGGACGGGGATCGGCGGATGAAGTCCAACGTAGGCCTGATCCACCAACGATACGTAATCGAATTAGTCGGCAATTGGCAGCAGTTAGAAGTGAGTTCCAACCACGACCGCATTAAAGAATCCGCTCCCTTCCGGTGGAGTCCCGGAGTGTGGTATCGCATGAAGTCAAGAGTGGACTTAGCGGAAGATGGATCGGGAGTTGTGCGGGCAAAAGTTTGGAAACGCGGGACGCCGGAACCGGGCAATTGGACGATCGAAGTGCCTCATAAAAGGGCGCACGACCGCGGAGCGCCGGGCATTCGCGGCTTTTCTCCGCAGAGCCGTTACAGCGTGTACGTAGACAACATTTCCGTTTATCCCAACGCTCGCTGAAAATGGATCCCTCCGCACAAGTTTCTTCTCTCACGGCAACAAGCGCGGGGAAAATCTCTTCGCCGCTTCGCTCCCGTTATCCCCAGTTGGCAAGGCTCGCGTGGGATCTTCGCCTGAAGAGACTTGGCGGTTGGCGGATTCTGCGTTAGAATCCTTCTGAAAATGAGTCTATCTACCAGCGTCCAACTTTCCCGAGAAGTCACCGCCATTGCCATCCCCGCCGGAACGCCGCATTCGTTGCCCAAAGACACGGAAGTTTTCATCACCCAAGAACTGGGCGGCGCGTTCACGATTCACGCCAACGGACTACTTTACCGCATTGAAGGGAAAGATGCGGACGCACTGGGGCGCACGTCGCCGGCGGACATATCCGCCGAGAAGGCCGAAGTTGCCGAGCTAAAAGAGGAAGCAGTTTGGGAAACCTTGAAGACCTGTTTTGATCCGGAGATTCCAGTCAACATCGTCGATTTGGGTCTCATTTACGATCTCAACAAAAGCCGTCTGCCAAACGGAAAATACAAAATCCTCGTCAAAATGACGCTCACAGCGCCAGGTTGCGGCATGGGAGAAATAATCGCCCAAGACGCCCGGCAGAAAATTCTGTCTCTTCCTTCTGTAGAAGACGCCGTCGTCGAGATTGTTTGGGATCCTCCTTGGCATCAATCCATGATCACCCAAGAGGGTCGGCTGGCGCTGGGATTGGAATAAATAAAAGATTGCAAAAGAGTTTTCAGATGGAACAAGCAGAAGCCGTCAAAGTGATTCAAGATGCCTGCGCCGACATTGCCCGCGGGATGATGAAAATCACTCCCGCAGTGCCGGCGTTGCAAGACGAAAAAGCTAAGGAAAAAGTATTCAAAACATTGTACCAATTGACCGCCAATGTGGAAACCATCAAGAAACAAGTGGGAAAACTCGGCAAGGACGACGACTCCATCTTGCTATGAAGCCAGCAGTTGACGATCAAAGCGTGTGTTCACCCAATGCGAATTCGGAAAATTTCGAGTTTTAGGTTTTTTCACAAGCATAAAGTGGAGGAGAGAAGAAAAACTTGGCATTCATTAGGAAACGACGAAGTTGGCCAAAGAACGCGAAGTTACACGCTCCTTCCTCATTCCCACCTCCCCACTCTTAATATCTTGTTTCTCCCATTCCTTCCCGTTCCCTTTTGGTGTTCCTTCCCAAGCCCGCCGTTCCCTGATGAGACTGCTGCGCCAACAAAGAACCAAAACTCCGCTTGGGACAATCCCCGACGCCAAACCAACCTCTAAGTCCGGTTTGCCGGCAACAACCGCCCGCTCCACTACCAATCCCAAGCCCCTAACCATCAAGCGTTGCTCTTTGACCCAATCGGCTAAGGAAGCGCGCTCCCTATTTTAGCCAAGCCCAAAGCGCCAACCACCAGCTGCGAGAGCCGGCCTCCGATTGGCCGAGCTGAGGTCTCTGTGGTTCTCTGGCCGCTGGTTTAACTGCGGTTCGCCCGCCGCTTGGGGGTTCACAGAACCCAAAACATTGACCGCTCATTCCTCAAACAACAATCCTGTTGCCCAAACTCTCTTAGAAACGGGAGTGAGAAATAGGCAAAAAAAACCATTTCCGCTGTTTTTCCATCACCGCCAAGCGCTGGCTATTATCGGCCGCCTAACTAGACAGTGTTCCGACAATCCAAATTCATCATTCGTCATAAAACAAAAACTTCCTTTTCAAAAAGAGGGAAGCAAAGAGGCTTGAAAAACGAAGCCAACATAGCAAGGACCAAACCGCAAATCCACCAGCACTAAACGCAAAGCCCCGGCTGCCCTCTGGTCTCGAATCTTGCGGTAAATATGCTTTTTCTCCGCCGATTTCGCCCTCCGCTAGCCACTATGATGGCTGGCAAGATCGACACGAATCGATCCCTACTCGCCACTGGCTACACAATCCCTGCCTGTCATTTTCCTCACCATTGGCGCAACCATGAATCACAAAGACCCGGCTTGTTAACACTAACTAAGCGTTATAGGAACACAGGGTTTCTCTAGCTGTTGGCGGCGGCTACAAAGTGGTGGCTTGTGGTTTGCGCTTTGGCTTTTGCATTCGCTGGCGATGGTGAAAGAAAACAAAGCCCAAAGCAAACAAGCCAAACACAAGAGCGTATTCTTCTGGTTCGGGGATGACAGCGCCGTGCACGCGGATGCGCAGGCCTTGGTTTTGCGCATGATTGGTCCAACTCTTGAGAACACCGTTGCCCGGCCGGTTGCCGTTGTAACTGCCCGGGCTTGTGGTGTGAAAGTCGCCGATGGGCTTGCTCATCACCCCCAGCGCCCACCAAGCCGAAGACGCTCCGCTGGAATAGGAAAACCAATTAGTTTCGGTGATGCGAATTCCAAAGTCATCTGCGCCACCACCGAAACCGTTGCCATCTTCATCCATCCAAAGATGGGAAATGGTTCGGTTGCCTCTGCCGATGGTGATCGTCGACGTGTTGGTGGCACTGGCGGCAAAGAGGGTGTTCGTGCTAACACCACCCGGAATTCTATTACTCACCGAGTGGATGTCTTTGATGTTGGAATTGAAAAACAAGGGAGAAAGAGAGAACGATTGGTCGATGGGCTTGTTGGCGTCGTAAAATGTTGAGGCTGGTGCCTCCAAATTCCCAAGAGTGAGATATTGACGTTTGGGAGGGTTTAGATGGATCCGCCGGCCTTCGCAGTGGATCTGCCGCTAAAATCCAGAGGGTTTGATTGGTGTTGTTTTGACTGGGATAGACGGGGATGAAGAGTTACGCTTGGGATTGTTCAATGGGAGCAAGAGAAGAAAGCGCCGAAGCAACCAAAGCCGCTAAAAGAGCAGACTTATTGCCGATGCCCGATTTTTGGCAAATACGATTTCATCATGTTCAATCTTTCCTTGAATTTTAAATAACTAGGGCGTGTTCACGCAAAAATTGCCCGATGATTTGGCTTAAAATCTCTGGAGACTGTATAGATTTGATGGAAAATCAGAATCAATCGACAGAAAGCTATTCAGCCAGTAAAGATTGACCCGGCACAAGCTCGTTATCTTTGGGATCCATCATGCCAACGAGAAAGGTTTGACCAGTGAACTCGTCCGGCAGGATTTCCGCAATTAATCGATCTCGGATTCGATTGGCTTGCTCTCTAGTTATGTTTTCTTCTCCCGGTATTAGATTCCTTTGACTTATCATGTTCCCGACAATGCATCGGTAATGCGTTTCTATTTGTTCTCCTCAAGTGATGCGCCGTCTGTACGTTTTTCTATCAGAGCGTCTATTTTGCGGATTGATTATTTGGCCATGCTGTTGAGGTTGGGTCTCGATGCTGGTTTTGAAGGGATGCAGTTCGTCTGGATCTTGAAGGCTGGCCACAAAATAGTTTTTCAAGCCGACCATGGGGTATGCGCCAGCCGAATGGGATTGTCAGCGAGTCCTTCTTCTTTAAAGATGCGATAGGCCTGTTTAAACTCCGGAGAATAGCGCCAGTTCATGCCGTAAAAACCTTGAAGTTTGTTGTAGTTAATAAACATTCTCCGTTGCTCCATGATTTCAGGGTCGGGATTCTGGATTGCTTCATCGGACTGTTCCACGGCGCGGAAGAGTCTTTCTTCTTCGGCGTGTTTCTCTTCAAGGGACAGATCGGTTCTTGCCCAGACTTTTGCGGATTCCGTCTCCCATCGATCAAACGCTTCCTTCACTTTTTTCCAATTCCTTTTGGTAGGCTTGGAATTTTTCCGGGGAACGCGCGCTGTTGTTCTCTGGGTTAAAGACGAGGTTTTGGTGGTACCTAGGCTGGAAGAGGAAGTTATCGATCCAGTCTTTTTGCTGGGCGTAGATCTTGGAGAATTCGGCCTCTTGGGTGCGCTTTCACTTCGGCCTGCCATTCTAGTTGGTAGCGTTCTTCGTCGGTAAGGACTCGCCCGTATTTTTTGATTTCGGCTTTTTCTAGGGCAAGTTCTTCGGCGATTGCCTCGTGCACGATTTCTTTCTCTTCGGGAGTCAAGTCATCTCCGTATTCCTTGAGGATGATGGCTTCGATTTCATCGAGCTGGCTGGACGTCTTCTCTTCTGCAATGGTGGCCGTCTTATTTTTGGGAGCAAGGAAGACAACGGCAACCATGACCAGAATGCCTCCCACAATGATGTACAGACTTTTCATTTTGCTGGTTCTCCTTTCTTTTCCAGTTAGAGGATTTTTTGACGTTCTCGTTTTGATAGACGGGGTGCTCGTGGAGAGTGGTTATGTACCCGGCCTTTTTGCATGGATGCGAAGAGGGCAAAGAGCGCCGACCATGTTTGCGCTTGCATTTTGTGCAGTAGCCTTTGATTTGTTTGTGTTTGAAGAATCGTTTGGCGCGTCTTGTCCATGAAGGTGTGCCGATAATTTTGAAGTTGCTCCACGGGATTTGGCTAAGGCTTTGTCCTAAGAAATCGTGGTCACACCATGACCTCGGTTCAGGATATTCAATGCGTTCTTCCTCATTTTCGGGGGGTTGGGTGCGGATGTTGTAGATGAAGCCGGCCTCGCGGGCTATGTAGCTAAATTTGGTGACGTAGGTGGAACGATCGCCGGGTTCTTCCAGTTCGGTAGGAGAAAGGTCGTTGCTGCCGGGGATAGCGATGTGTTCGAAGTCCGACCAGAGTTTGACTTCTTTTTCCCAGGGGTATGTGTTGTAGACGCGTTCCACTACACGCCCCTTCTTTTAAGGCACGAACGGTAACCGGCCTTCTGTATCGATTGCTGGAACTGTATCTGTTCCAATTTCTTTGCATCTGATCCAAGTCTTCCTGAATTTCTTCATCGGTGGGTTTCGTGACGTAGCCTCCGTAAGTATCGGTGTAGGTTACAAGCCATCTTTCATCAGGTCGTTTACTGTTCCTTCTGTATAAGGCGCCCATGAGCCGTCCGGTTATTGATGGAGAACTGCGTAGGTTAATTCCAAGTCTCTTCGGAGATTGGCGTTGTGGTTCACGCAGTAGTCGATGACGTCGTCGGGATCGATGGTGGAGGGGAGAGTTTGGTGTCGGTGCCGCTGGCGTCGTAGGTTTCGTCTTGCGCGGCCTCGGCTTGGGCGTCGACGCTGTAGAGCAATGTTCTGTTGCCCGCTTCGTCGTACTCATGGCCTCGTACACGCAACTCGCGGTTGCTGTAAAGCCAATTCCTGCTATCGGCGTTGGCGGTTTCCTTGAGTACGTTACTATCAAACGCTGCATTAAGCCCTACGGTGATGCCGTAGCCGACGGTAAGGACGACCGGCCAAGCGGCATGCGATCGTTGGTGATAGAAGGTGCCGGTAGCAGTGATGGCCAAAGCCGTGACTAGAGCGGTTTTCTGGCGCCAGTTCCAGTGGTTGAGCCATTGGCGAACGGGGCTGGATTGCTTTTGGCAGGCGCAGGAACCAAGGTGTCTTGGTCGGTTTCGGTCAAAATGCCGAGTTCGTCTGATGTCTGATGCTTCATAAAACAATGCAATTGATCTCAAGTTTCAATTGGGGAGACACCGCTCGACAGGTTTTGTGACAGTTATTTTTCGATTTTTTATTTTGCTTGAGTTTGGTTGGTACGGCAGAATCTGAAGAATTTCCGCAAAAAGTGAAGAGAAATGGTTATTTATGGCAGAGAAAGCGGGATATGGGAACTTGGTTCACTGGGCTAAGCAGGATTTGGGAATTGCGACGGATGAAGAGTTTTCGATCTCGGACAAGCGGGCAAGGGAGTTGCTGGTGCCAGTGGCGGCGGAAAAAAATGCGAAGGATCGTCCTTTTATGGACCGTCCTTTTCTGACTGCGGCAGGCCCTTGTCCATGTGTATCAGGGAGGCGATTTGGAATATGCCAAAAAGAAATCAACGAAGTCGCCGTAGAATTTATGCGGTTAACGGAAGAACCAGATCCACAAATGGCACCGCTTTTGCTGGCGCAACGAGGAAACGCCTGCCGGCTCGCTTTGGCAAGTGGGCTGCCAGTCATAACGAAGGAGCCGCTAGCCCAAGAACGGCATCCTGGCCCGAGTGTTAGGACATGGAAAGACGCCGAGAGTCGCTCCGCCAGAGGCGTTGTCCATAGAGAGCCCCAGTATAAAAGCTCATCCCGATGAAACGGACGCGCGAAAAAGATACGGTCCGCCAGCCCTCGGAAAATCTCATGGAGGCGGGAATGCCAAAATCCCTATGCTGCTGCCAGAGATGGCCAAGCAGTGAAGTTCTCGCCATCGCCCAGCCAAGCCCCCGCTGCGCCTGAGGGGAGGCCAGACGACCATAGTCCCATTGCCCATGGATCGCGCCTATGAAGGCCGAGAAAATCGAGAGCAAGCCCAAACCAAGGGATTGGATCCAGTAGTTCCGCCGAAGAAAAGCCATCGCAATCCATGGAAATACGACCCAAGAGCTATACCAGAAGCGCAATGAAATAGAGAGGCCGTTCCGCCGGTTGAAAGGCGATCGCCAAGTCTTCTCTCGCTTGGACAAACTAGACATAATCTTTATAAGACTCATAGCATTCGCCCTCTTCTCCGAAATGCTCCGTTAGTAGGAAACACAAACTAATAAGAAGCGGAAGGAAATCTGGGAATCAACCACAACACTCGACTATTGGAGCGGGGCGGAGTCATGCAAGCGACCCCTTGTGGCCGATCCGGAAGAGTTTTCGCTAATTCTTCATGATTTCAGGAGTTTGCTTGCCGGATACGAGTTTTAGGTAGGTCATAGATATGCCGAGTTTAGATAAGGGGACAAAATCGCGGAATACGGTCTTACGGCTCTGGTCGTCGGAGGGGCGGCCGCAGTTGCTGCAAAAACCGGTTTGCTATCTAAAATTTGGAAGTTTCTTGTCGCGGGGGCTCTTGTGCTGGCGGCATTCTTCAAAAAGCTATTTTCTGAGAGAAAGTCTCAATAAACAGGCTAATGACGGAAGGACAGGCGCTCTTCCTGATTCTCATTCTTTTGTATCTGTCTGAATGTGTAGTTTGGATAGGGAAAAGAACGGTTTTGTTTTCTGCTTGGTGGGGGAAGTAGCTATCGGATATTCTTCGCTAGTGAGCGTTTTGGCAATAATCATCGCGGTCTTGCTCTTCTCAATCCTTTATTTCCATTGGAAGGCAACTTTTTAGGACATTGGATCCCTTTGTCGATATCCCCTAAAGGTGTTTGTGCTTTTACTCTTCAAGCCATTGGTGATACTGCCCGACCTTTTCAGACAGGAAAGGTCCTGAAATTTGAAGAAATCTCGGATTCAAAAACGCGTTTCGTGAAATATTGAGATGCAGAACAAGCTGCATCTCTTGCAAAATGGATTCAACAACTCTCCTCCAAATCTGCGGAAAATCGGGAGGCATCTATCCGAAGAACTTGGGCCGCACAATTTTCGAAAGAGAATGCTCTCAAATGTCATGAGAGTGTGATAAGTCTTGCGGCTGGAATACGACGGAACTGTTTCACATTTTTCGTTTTGCTTTACGGAATGGCTCCGATAATGGCGAGTACCTATGGACTCATTCGTTCCATAATCCCCGTGGTCATCGTCATGTTGGTCTGCGCCCTGTTCATCTCGGTTTCTTACTTTTATGCTCACAAAGTTCTCTATCCTTCACTGTCAAATGACCGATTGGTCAACTTTGTGAAAATGATTCTCTGTCCACCTGCCGCAATTCGAGCGGCCGATCTTCTGACTCTTCATGCGATGTCTCGATTTCATCCTGTACTTTTAGCTAATATAATTCTTGGTTCACATAATGAGGCATTTACGCGCGCTGTTATCAAGGACATGCACTATCCTATTCGACATGACCTGACTGACCCAATGGTCCTATCCATAGTATCTTGGCATGCAGCCCGCGAGATAGATGCTTGTAAAAATTTTTTGGAGGCGGAAGATTCTGCGGCTTTTCGCGATTTTCTAGTGTTGCCAGATAGGGAAGGTGTCTCGTCTGCATACTGTCCGCGTTGCTCATGTCAATTTGAAAACCGTTTAGACGAGTGTCCTGATTGTCCGGGTGTTAAACTACTACTATTTTCGGATTCGTAAACACTGGAGACTCTATATCCCGTCCAAACAATCTCTGTGTTCGATCCCGTTGACTTCCTGAAACCGGCCGGAACGGTTCCCTCCACCGTGGGTGACTTCTACAACTACTTCCAAACAAAACGTGGGTATTCGATCTTCCGAGCCCTCGGTCCCTATCTAGACAGGGAGAAGGATACCCCATGTGAGCCATTGGGTTAGGGGAACGAGTATTTCCGTAGCCGCCGGAGTTGTCGCCGAACAAGTCGACGTCACAATCCACTCTGATATTATTAGATATAAAACTTTCGAAGGTGATCTGGAATACTCGTTGGTCGGTCCCAAAACCAGTCACGACTATCTGCCTTGGTTGGTTACTCCTTTCTTTGTCCAATTCTTCTAAAATCTGCGCTACAATGAACACTTGCTATCATTGCCTAGTTGCCGCGCTGGCAAAACACGCCGGTCTCGTCTCCATTCTTGGATTAATCGCCTTGTCCACCGGATGCACGACAATGGTGATCCCACACAAAAAGACTCATGTAAACATGACCGTTTTATCCAAGAGGATAGTGACGAGTCTATTCGTAGTAGCGGATGTTGTGAAAAATTTCCACAGGCCGAATCCGGCTTCATACACCAGCGACGTATCGCTTCAAAGTTGAGTCCATTCCAAACAATCTAGTTTTAGAAAGAGCCGAAATTTATCAAAACCGCTGTTCTTGATCGGGTGATGGAGGGAGAGTCATGGAAGCGGCTCATTTTTCTATTTTGAGGATCATGGCAATCTCAGAGGATGGCCAAACACTGTTTGATGAAACGAAATCTGTTCGGAAAACGATAATGAGAACTCATCTCAAAAAACTTGAGGTGGTGCTGTCCGGACACGATACCTATACGATTATCGTTCAGATTGTAAAACTCACTCCCCAATTTCGAGGCTTTATTTACCGGCGAGGAGAAAAACACCTTTATGATAGAGACGACGGAGGATTAGGAGAATTCATTTCTGTCGAATATCCGGATGCCCGGCGGTTGGGAGAAACGATTGAATCGCGGCGACAATGAAAACGAAACTTATTCTTAGAACCGACTTATGTCCCGGAGATATTAGATTGTTTCTTGCCAGAACCGCATTTGTTCGTCGAAACAATTTTTCTAACAAAGACATGGTCAAACGGCAAGACGATCTTTTGTTTGTAGATTGTATTGATCAGTACGGGGGGCGATTGGTGGACTTTTTGGGAATCCCCGAAATCATGAACAGAATCAAAATTAGTTGTGGCCAACGCCGAGGCACGGGGAGAAGGAGGGATTGGAGAAGGTTGGTTGCCCGTAGATCCGATAACTGGGGAATGAAATCGGTGGAATTTTCACTGGCATTTGTAATCTTCACTTTATGCAGATATAGATTTGCAATAAGGCATTATGCCTCGGACTCGCTGGCAACTGAGCCAATCAATGGTCTTTATGTAGCTTTTGGCAAGCGAATTCAAATATGGCCTTTTCTGTAGAATTCGATCGATTTTAAAGAAAATGCTGACGTGGCGGTAATTCTAGGAACTGGTGAGATTTTTTGGGTATGGATGGAGAGTAATAATTGGAATCAGATTTGGGGTGCTTACAAGCAGCAGAATATATCGTTAGACAGAATTCGGCATTGCAATGCGTTTGACAACGATATTGTTCTTAACGCGTTTTACCCCAATCAATTATTGGAGGGAATTCAGAGTGGCAACGGCAGAGTGTGAGAGAGAAGGAAGCACCACTGAAATTTCCCAAACCCGGCAAATTTGAGATTTCGGTCTAAGTTTTCTCGGGAGGGACGAATCGGAAGTCTTTTATTTCTCCATGAAAAGACAGCCTTCCAACATCCATATGACATTGATACAAGGTTTTACCCAGTCCATGCTTCATAAGCACTACATGCCCTTCTTGTTTGCAAACGTGATACATCCATTGAGAGGCTTCAAAATCCCAAAGGGTGGTATTTATATATCCGCACGGCTGTTCTCTCTCTTCTTCTGGCGGACCGTCTCTCAGGGTTTCTCGGGCTGTCTTAAGAAAGTCCAGCCAAACTTCGCGCCATAAGTCTAGTCTCCCATGAAGGGTAGCGATGTTTCCTCTTTCCTGAGAATACTTCGCGCCAAACACAAGAATTGAATCTCCGATAGCGTAATTCAGCGTATTGGCAGGAAAACGCCCCCGCTCCGGCAACCATGGAATTCGATTTTCTCGTAGTTTCTTTTGTTTCTGGATCGGATCGTATTCATAAACTCCGATATACCATTCGCGCTGTCCTTGGATAAAGTCAAATTGCACGGCAACATGGCTGGATGTTTTCCCTTTTTCTTGGATCTCCCAAATGAAGCGCATGAATTGCTGTTTCTTCGAGGACGGTTTGTCTCGCTGAGGCAGGATGGTTTCGTTGGTGATTTGCCTTAGTTTTAGGTTGAGAGGCGGGTCTCTTATGTCTCCTCCTATTAGATGAGAATCCAACCAGACCAAGGCCAACCCAATGGCTAGTATTCGACTGTTGAGTTTGATCATGATGAGGTGTCTTATTTTTGCCTTTGGCGGCAGTTAATTTAGAATCCAGATATTGCCGGGAGCGCCGCCATTGTTGTAGGGGACGTTTCCATCTTGATAAGGCGGGGTTAAGCCTAAACTGGGAACAATGGCGGCGTGACCCGGTCGTCCGTTTGCCGGCCAGATAATAATTGCCAAGCCATTGGGAGGGATCCATGATTTCAAGTGGTTTAAATCTCTGATATCCCCGGTGACTGAGCCGCCGGGTTGTTGCCAGCGATGATCGGATTCTCCCCAACGGGTGTTTAAGTAGTTATTCAGTTGGGCGGTGCTGAGAATGTAACGTTGGGAAGGGGTATCGCCTGACTGGTCGCCGTAATTGCGATTTGTCGAAAACTCCGGACAATTGGGGATTGGAACGTGTCGGCATCATTCAAGGAGACACAGGAGTTTTCTTCCGGGCCGTACTTTTCGCCAATGGTTCTGCTGCCGAGGTCTCGCCAAAAATTTGGAGTAGAAGTTCCTTTGGGAGTGTCGTGATTAGCCAGTGCCGTATTTTGGATAGGCGTCCCAAAAACTGCCGGCGCTTGGCCGGTCTTGTCGCTTGCGGCATGTTGAAGAAAAGGAAGAAGATGCCATAGTTTTTGTTCGTTAGACTTCGTTTGAACTTAAATTAATTTAATGAATCCAACTAACAGCTTTCAAGAATTGCATAAGAATGCCGAGAAGTCAACGATTTTTGGCCAATGGATGGCCTTGGAAAACAGCGGTTTGGCGGGGGAAATTTAGAAAAATGGATTTCTGGACGGCGCGGTGTTTTTGAGCTAGATTGGCGCGGTGTCGAAGAAAATGAAGAGTGAAAAAGCCGTTCCGGAGGCTTTGTCGAGTTTGCCTTACGAGAAAGCGTTGAAGCGGTTGGAGGCGATTGTCGAGGAGATGGAGGGCGATGATTTGCCGTTGGAGACCTTGATCACTCGTTATGAGGAGGGGATGCGTTTGCGCAAGGTGTGTTTGGACAAACTGGCGGAAGCGGAGGGCAAGATTCAAGTTTTGGAAGAATCTTTGTCGGGCGAGTTTTCCTTGAAACCGTTGACAGAGGAGGAGAATTCCCAATAATGAGGGCGTTATGAGTTGTTTTCTCGATATGGTAGACAGTCCCGACCACGTCAAAAAGTTGACGCTGGATCAGCTCAGCCAACTGGCGGGCGAGATTCGCAAGGAGTTGATCCAGACCCTTTCGAAGAACGGGGGGCATTTGGGGCCGAATTTGGGAGTCGTGGAATTGACTATCGCGCTACACCGCTGTTTCCAAACGCCGCGCGACAAATTCATCTGGGACGTCAGCCACCAAACTTACGTCCACAAAATTCTGACCGGACGCAAAGGGCGGTTTTCCACAATCCGAACGACGGGTGGATTGAACGGCTTTGCGCTTCGGACGGAGAGCGAGCATGATTGTTATGGAGCGGCGCACGCAGGCACGGCGCTTTCGGCGGCGCTGGGGATCGCCACAGGGCGCGACAAACGGAGATCGGACGAACACGTCCTCGCCATTTTCGGGGACGCCGCGTTGACCAACGGCATTTCCTTCGAAGCGCTCAACAACATCGCCGAAACCACAAACCGATTCATCGCCATCCTTAACGACAACGAATGGAGCATTGCCAAGAACGTGGGGGCGATTGCCCGTTACTTAAACAAATTGATCACCCATCCCTCCTATTCCCGGTTGCAACGCGACTTTGGGAGACTGTTGAAGCGCCTTCCCAAAGGCGAATTGGCGGTCAAGCTAAAACATAGGGCCGAGGAGCTTTTGAAAGGAACAGTGTCTGATTTAGTTCTGCGAGAGTCCGCCGACAAAGATGAGGACGACGGACGCGGAGGATTTGGCAATAGCCTAATTTTTGAAGAAATGGGTTTGTGCTACCTTGGACCCTTAGATGGGCATGACCTACCCGTACTCATTGCCGCGCTAGACTACGCAAAGTCCTGCGACCGCCCAATCGTGCTACACGTCCTCACTAAAAAAGGCAAGGGCTATGACGCCGCCGTCCGCCATCCCGAAAAACTACACGGTGTCGGCCCTTACGACGTCAAAACAGGAACAGCGATCAAAAAGTCCGGGGGGAAACCAGCTTGGCAGGATGTTTTCGGCAAGACTATAGTGCAACTTTGCAAAAAAGATTCCACAGTGATAGGGATTACCGCCGCAATGCCCAGCGGCACCGGACTAAAAATTCTGGAAAAAGAAATGCCCGACCGTTACTACGACGTGGGCATTGCCGAAGAACACGCAGTTTTGTTTGCGTGCGGTCTGGCGGCAATGGATTTCCATCCCTTTTGCGCCATATACTCCACCTTCTTGCAGCGAGCCTATGATTGTATTATCCACGACGTAGCCTTGCAGGACCTGCCCGTCACCTTTTGCATGGATCGCGCCGGGTTGTCGCCTCAAGACGGCCCCACACATCACGGCATGTTTGATATTGCCTACCTTCGGTGCGTGCCGAACATTATTGCAATGGCGCCGAAAGACGAAGATGAGCTGGTCGATATGATGTTCACCGCAACCCACGAAAAGCATCCTACCTTCATCCGCTACCCTCGAGGCGCCGCAGAAGGAGTGTCAATTAAAGAAACTCCGAAACTGCTGGAGATCGGCAAGGCAGAAATAGTGCGGCATTTTCAAAACAATGGTAAGTCCAAAGTTTCCCTCTTCGGATTAGGCAATCTAAATTCAACGGCCCGGGAAACTGCGGCGGCGTTAACCGAGCGAGGTTATGACGCGGCGGTCGTCAATCCGCGATTTACGAAACCTATTGACGAAAGCGCCGCCGAGTTTTTTGGCAAAGCTTCCGACCTAGTCGTCACTATGGAAGACCACGTTCTTTCCGGCGGTTACGGGAGCACTGTAATCGAACTGTTCGCCGACCGAAGAATTACAACGCCCGTCATCCGAATCGGATGGCCCGACCAATTTGTTGAACATGCCACCTCTGTGAACGACCTTCGGGAAAAGTACGGATTTACCATTGCCTCCATTGTGAAGAAAGTCGAACAAGCAACCGCAGATGCCCAATCTGGAGCGTCCCGGCGCGGTCAGGCAGTGGCATGAACCTTTCTTCACTTCCCGTCTTTTACTTTCAGCCGCAGTGTCTTCCTAGTAGTGCAATAATATAATATGACGTACCACGATACAACAGTGCTTCAAGGCGGCAAAATTTCTCTTGTCGACGGAAAACTGAACGTTCCCGACCATCCCGTGATTCCCTTTATCCGCGGCGACGGCACGGGGAAAGATATTTGGGCGGCCTCCGAACGCGTCTTGAACGCGGCGGTGGAAAAAGCCTACCAAGGAGCCAAAAAAATCATCTGGCTCGAAGTCTTCGCCGGAGAAGCCGCCAAGGAAAAATTCGACAACTGGTTGCCGGACGAAACCATCGCCACCTTCAAAGAATATCGTGTCGGAATCAAAGGACCTTTGACTACGCCGGTAGGCGGCGGCTTTCGGTCACTGAACGTCGCCTTGCGCCAATATCTCGACCTTTATGTATGTCAACGACCAGTGCAATACTTCGACGGCGTCCCCTCCCCAGTGAAACATCCCGAGAAAGTGGACATGATAATTTTCCGCGAGAATACTGAAGACATTTATGCTGGAATCGAATATCGGGGAGGCACGCCGGAATCGCAGGCGGTTCTCGATTTTCTGCAAAGGAACTTTCCCGATCAATTTGCCAAAGTGCGATTTGGAACGCAGGAAAAAGTGAGCGAATACCTGAGGCAGACATCTTCCGGACACAGCGCCCTGCCGGTTGAAGTGGGCATCGGCATCAAACCCGTCTCTGCCGTCGGAACCATCCGTTTAGTAAAAGCGGCCGTCGACTACGCCATCGCCCGCAACCGCAAAAGCGTTACTATCGTCCACAAAGGCAACATCATGAAGTTCACCGAAGGAGCCTTCCGTGATTGGGGATATGCCGCTGCCGAGCGCATCTTCGGACCCAAAGTCTATACATGGTCACAACACGCCCGCACCAAAGCCGAACAAGGCGAAGAATCCGCCAATGCTGAACAAAAAACCGCCCTAGACAACGGCGCCATCCTCGTCAAAGACGCCATTGCCGACATCGCCCTTCAGCAAGTCCTTACACGCCCATCCGACTTCGACGTCATCGCTACCCTCAACCTCAACGGCGACTACCTTTCCGACGCCCTTGCCGCCCAAGTGGGAGGCATCGGAATCGCCCCCGGAGGCAACATCAACTACCTTACCGGACATGCCATCTTCGAAGCCACGCACGGCACCGCCCCAAAATACGCCGACCTTGACAAAGTCAACCCCGGCAGCGTCATCCTCAGCGGCGAAATGATGCTCCGCTACCTCGGATGGAACAAAGCCGCCGATCTCGTTATAAAAGGACTTCGCGCTGCCATTCGATCCAAACAAGTCACCTATGACTTTGCCCGCCTTATGGAAAACGCCGCCGAAGTCAAGTGCTCCCAGTTCGGCGACAACATCATCTCTCTAATGTAAATGTTTTTAGTGTTGCCCTTAACAACTAGTGACCGCTTTGCCTTCATCGGCTTGGCGCGTCGTCCCCAGTCATTGGGCATTCGGCTGTCGACTTTCCGGTTTTTGCCCAGCTGATATAGCATCGTAAAACAAGCGGCAATGTAACGCTTACTAGTTGCCGGTTCCAAGCAAAGCTAAACGCTTGGCATGCCTTTGGCACTACGCCGCTGTTCCCAGTAGAATTTTGTTTAGTGTTGGCGAATCCTTCGACTTCCACAGCGTAACCTGTTCTTGGGGGAAATGTCTGCCACTTTGCCGCGTTCCTGTTTGCTCGTTGGTTTTCCGCCGACTAGATGCGCAGAAATTCTCCTTCCATAAGCGCTATAACTCCGTTCTTGCTGAGAAAATCCAGCAACCAGAAGTGGCCACGCCAGTCTGAAAAACTTTGTCCGCTTTATGGAAAACGGCGCCAAAATCAAACGCTCTCCGCTTAGCAATAACGTGGTCTCTTTCATGGAACGGCAGCCATGCCTGCACAATCTGAATTGCCGAAACAAAAACAGACCACGACCCATCGCCGGGATTCAATTCAAACAGGGCAAGAAAGCGCTTTCTTCCCAGATGAAAACATATCACACTAACATCGCTAGAATACAATGTTGCTTGCGTCAGAGGGTTTCTAGTTTGGAGGCGCATGTAGTTTTAGAACATTATTCAGCTAACACAAACTTTGAAAATCCCTTGCGATCAGAAGAGTTCAGAGGAAAGGCTTCGTTTTATCCAATGCAATCGGCAATCCAGCTTGGTTTATCGAGGTGAGTTGGATGGAGAGCGCTTGACTGGCCGGAATGGATTGTTTGAGGATCAAAAGAGTTATTTGTCTTTGGGCTGGTTGGTTGCGGAGGATTGGGAATGGTGGTTAGATTACAAGGGAGGCGTTTTAGGATTGTTGCTGGCGCTGGTGGTTTTCTAGTATTGAGGGGCAGGTGTTTTTGGGGTGTTTGTCTTGGGGTTGATTGTAGTTGTGGGGGTTAGATTATGAGGGATGTGTTTTGGGGGCGTTGTTTGCCGCCGTGGACGGAGGGTTCGGCGCACCATTTGCGCGCCAAGTCACGAACGGCTTCGTAAATGCTTCCTCCAAAGCCGAGCCAATCGCAAAGAACGGCTTTGTCTAACTCGGCGCGGTTGCCATCGATGTCGGCGCGGTAAGCGGGCAGGAAATGTTGGTGTTTGAAGCGGTCAAAGATGGCTTTGGCTTGGGCTATCTGCTCTTCGCTCAAAGCCCGAAAGTCTAATACCGGCAAGGTTTCAATGGCGAGGCGGCTGATCCTGTATCTGCCGGGTTGTTGGCGGTTGCCGTGCCACCAGCAAGAGAGCAAGCCCAAAGTGCTGTTGCCCCATAAGGCAAAGGCGTAGTCCCAGCGTGTGTTAGAAAAGTTGATACTCGGCCAAGCGGTGCCGCCGATGCACGGCTCGAGGGTAATGGCGACGGCCAAAGGTTGCGAACCTAAAGTGAAATTGCGGTTGAGATGGGTGCGACCGGCGGTTTTCCAAATTTTGGCGGCTTTCTTTTCCATGCCGATGCGCACTTCTAATTGGCAATCGGGTTGACATATCATTTGGGTTTCTAGTTCGGCATTGTGATTCCATAAGGTGGGATAGGTGGAGGTGTCGCTGGGCGCGGTTTTATAGAACGGTGCTTCGTTTGGCGGGCCGCTAATAATCTGCAGATGATAATAACCCATCTCGCCGATGTCACCGAGCGCAACCATTGGCAACGACAAGGGATTTGCTTCGCCGGGCAATCAGAGTTGAGAATGCATTAGAGCATAAGCGGTTTGCGGCAGCGAATAATCCAGCACGCGGACGCAACGCCAGCCCACTTCGTTGGGCGCGGCAATGGCTTCGCCTAAGGCTTGCTGACCGACCATCAATAGAGTGCCGCCAATGGGTCCGTCTTCTAGCTTGTAGCAACGGGTTTTGGCAAGGATTTGCTGGGCGACAAGTGCCGATTCAAGTAATGTTTGAGGGCGGCGTAAAGAAACCAGTTGGTCGTGCGTCGATGGAGATTCTCTTTGCCGAAGTTTGCGGACGATAATCAGGAATTCGGCGATTCCTGTGGAAGAAGGAAAAGCCAGGTCGGTGGCTTTGTCGACAACGATGTTGATAATGGTAAGCTTGTTATAGCCTTCCACCAACAGACAGTGGAACTTTTGCCAAGCAGAACCGTTGGCAGCGGAAAGTAAGTGCCGCCGTAAAACGGCTTCAACTCTCCAGTCAAAAACACGCTCAACGGCCAGCCTCCCTGCCCCGCCATCGCCTGTACCGCCGTCATATAAATCTTATCCACATCCGGACGCTCCTCGCGATCCACTTTGACACTTACAAAATGCTCGTTCAAAAACGCCGCCACATCCGCGTTCTCAAACGACTCGCGCTCCATCACATGACACCAATGGCAAGTGGAATACCCTATGCTCAAAAAGATCGGCTTGTCCTCAGCTCGCGCCTTTTCAAAAGCCTCCTTCCCCCAAGGAAAAACCAATCCACCGGATTATGCCGATGTTGCAACAAATACGGCGACTTCTCCCTCGCCAATCGATTCTCCTTTTCCATAATATAATTTCCCTGCAAACTTACCTCAGTTCTGCAACTCTAGAAAAACAGACATCAATCGTCACAACTTCCCTTTATTCCTCCACAAAACAATCTAGACTTCTTTCTCTTATCTTTCTAGTAATAAAAGCTGTAGAAAACTCGTCTTCTCGTTGCCTATTCTAATTCACTTTAAAAGTTTCAAGGACAAAAACACGATCAATACAAATAGAATTTGAACTCCATAAAATATGTTAAGTGTCACAGAAAACATGGAAGATATCCAGCTACATTTCGGCTTATCTTTATGCCTCATTGGATTCATTTGAAAATTTGTGGTTTCCTTTGTCCTGACCTCATCGTAAACTTTCCGGAACAATCGCTCTTGCCAAAGAAAATAACCATCCAAAATCCAAAAACCGATTACTGGAATGATGAATGTTAAGGCAATATTCGATTGAACTTGGCTTCTGGCAATAAAAATAATCCCAGCTGCCAAGATAGCCATGCTCCAGCCCTTTATCAAAAAAGAGTCGTGACCTAAGCGGTTAACTACGCCTTGCATTATCTCCAAATGTTTTTCTAGCCATTTCTGTCCTTTATAATTCTCCCCACCACAAATAAGGTTTGATAAGTCCGATAAAGTGGAGTTTTTCTTTCTCGGTCATGGTTGCGGGGTTGATTTTTTCGGTGGTGCCGTCGGCGAAGGTGACTTGGTTTTCGTCCAAACGGCGGATGGCTTTGCCTAATAGGTTGGACAAGGTTTCGGCAATGTCCACGTCGGGATATAAACCTTGCAGATTGATTTCGATGGTGTCGTCTTTGCCAAATTGGCAGGCGTGGGCGAGTTTGTCGTCGCCAAAGAAAACATATTGTTCAAAGGGAGATTTTGCGCTGTCGATTTCCAGTTGTTCGCCGTCTTGGTAGTGAACGTTGCGCAAGGTTTCTTCGTATTGTTCTAACGAGTAGTATTTGAAGCAGTGGCTAATGCCTTCGCGGGAGACCGGCTTGCCGTCTTTCCAGTCTTTGGAATAGACGACTTTTTTGATGCGAGGCAATAAAACCGTATGGAAGTAATCTCCCATTTCTACTAAAACATATTTGCGCTTGCCGCCATCTTCTCGGTTCAAGTTAATCACAGCATGCGCAGTGGTTCCGGAACCAGCAAAGTAGTCAAGAGTCACCCCCCCCCCCCCCGCGCTGAGTCACTCGCTGTAGCCCCAAGCAATTCTTGATACAATGATACCGAATGACAATAGGGAAAGTTCTTCAATCCCAATTTATCAAGATCAGCTTTTCCTCTCTTAGCATCTTGGACTACAGACGAAAGCTGCCTGCTAGATTCTTCATTGAGGAATCGTTTTTGTCGAGGTTGTGTGGTTTCGTCAGTGCCAAAAAGAATCTCCCCTCGTTTTATCATTGCTTTGAGTGTTTCGGGAGTGCGCGAAAACCCATTAGGAGGAACTACGCAAGGCTTTCCAGTTACGGGATGTATCAGCGGCTCAAAGAATTTTGGATTACTTCTTGGTTCAGGCGCTCGTAAGCTTACGTCTCTGTATACTCTTCCCTCCTTGTCAATGTAGCGATTTGCTCTTTCCCCTCCTGTTAATTGAGTGTTTTTTGATACCCAAATTGAAAATTCTTTTTTGCATGTGTCTGTTACTCCACCGTGCTTATTTACCAGTTCTTTTGCTTTAGTTAATATCGATTTAATGCTGTCGTTTCGAAGATACATTGCATCATCCGATTTTGAACTGAAAATTACGTACTCATGTTGGGTTGCAATTCCTCCACCTCCAGTCATGGGGTTTCTTTTGTCCCAAACAATTGTACCAAGGTTGGAAACTTGAACACTATCTACTAAAAGATAAAGTCTCTCGTATTCATTCTCATCAATATGGCATAAAAAATTGCCAGTTTCCGAAAGGAATATCCCCGCCATATAAATACGATTTTCCATCATCGTTAACCAACTGGAGTGCTTATACTCATTGCGGTAGAGAAAGCCGCTGGTGTTGGTGTTATATGGCGGATCAATATGAATGCACTTCACCTTCCCTTGGTAGCGTTTGCGCAAGGTGTTGAGGGCTTGCCAGTTCTCGCTGTGGACTAGCTCGCCGTCTAACACTTCGTCCAAATTGCCCAGCGTCGCCAAGATTTCTAGTTTCATGCTTGAGAAATGTTTGGTGTCTAAGGGCAGATGTTGGTGGTGCCGATTGGATTTGAGAAGGTGTTCAAAATGGAAGCTTTCTTCTACCATTCCCAACTCTTTCCATTCTTGGGCTTGATTGGCGGCGCCTGGGTGTTGGGCTAGTTTTCTCAATAGTGTTACCGGCAGTTGGTCTAGGGTTATTACATAATTCACCTTGCGCACAAACTTGGGCTTCTCCCAAATGCGCCGCAACTCGTCCTCAAATTGCGCAATCCAATCAATGATATCGTAAGCGGTTTGTTGCAGGGCTTGCAGTTGAGCCAGTCTCTTCTCTTGAAAAATGGTTTCTTGCCGAAACAGGTATTGATACATCCATAAGTCGAATTGCTCTCTCAAAAAGGCGCGAGCGTTTTTGTGAATGAAGAAATCCGCTTCGGTTTGGCGGCGGAAAACCCGACCGGCTTTTTGCAGTTGCTCCTCAGACAAGCGGATGGGAGGCTGGGCTTGGCGAGCTTGTTTCAAGATGGTTTCCATGTTGGTCTTGCGCCCTTGGTGAGAGTAGTGAACTGCTAAATGTAACACCGCGCCGTCTGGGCTATGTTTAGTTTGTTGGAACTGGAAGAGGAGTTCGCGCTTTTCGTTGTTTTGTTTGTGTTGCAGTTGCGAGGCGTCAAAATAGAAGCGCAGGTTTTTATCGGGGCGCGTGGGGTGTTCTAATACGACGGGCATGGAGCGGATGAGAGTATCGCTTTTGACATAGTAAAGGTCTTGGGTTTTCCACGACAAAGCGACGTCTTGTCCGTCGGCGTAGACTGGTTGGTAGGTGGGAGCGAAGGCGGGCAGATGGCGAAAGTAAATGGAGCCGCTCTCGCAAAAGTAGCGGCCAAAGAAGGTGTAAAGTTTGTCAAAGAGTTCTTCGCGGGCGGCGGTTTGGGGGCGGGCGCGTTGGTCGATGGCGGAGAGCAGTTGGGGGCGCAAAGACTGGAAGTAGCGGCGTTTGAGGCGCATGAGGTTGATGAAGCCAGACTGGCCGTCCACTTGGGCGCCGGTGAACAGGGATTCCAGCGCGTCGAGGAAGCGCCGCTCTTGGCCGCCAATGTCGTTCATCGATTTAGGTTTGGGTTCATGTCAAAATTTTCCGTTTGTCTTGGTTTTTTCTTTCTTGTTATCTTTCAAGACGGCATTCAGAAATTACACGTCGTCATCGTTTTCTTCGTCTTCAGGGGCTGGCCGGCGGAGAATTTGACGGCAGAATTTTTAGTTTGTTGTCATCTTTCAAGGTGGCGCCGGTCAAGTCAGCATCTCTCACGCCCTTTAATTTAGCATATCGCAAGTCCGCGTTTTTCAATTTAGATCCCCCCAACTTAGCTCCTCGCAAATCGGCACCTCGTAAGTCGGCGTTTTCTAAGTTGGCTCCTTCAAAATTAGCGTCACGCAAGTCAGCAAATCGCAATCTGGCGCTATCCAAATCGGCATTTTCTAAGTTGGCGTCTTTTAAGTCAGCACCAATCAAACCAGCATCCTTTAGCTTGGCATTTCGCAAGTTAGCACCGTGTAGATCAGCACCGCGCAAATTGGCGCCTTGCAAATCGGCCCCGAATAAGTTGGCATTTTGCAAATTAGCACCACGCAAATTAGCACCGCACAATTTAGCGTTCTGCAAATTAGCGCCGCGCAGATCGGCGCCACGAAAATCGGCTCTCCACAAGAAGGCGATAAATAAATGAGCCTTTTCTAAGTTAGCGTTTTTCAAATTGGCTCTGGTCAAATTAACCTCGCGCAAATCGGCACTGCGCAAGTTGGCATCTTCTAAGATGGCGCCTTCTAAGATGGCATCTCGCAAATTAGCGGCGCGCAAATTGGCTCTTTCCAAAATAGCGCCGCGCAAGTCGGCGTTTTCTAAGTCGGCATCTTCCAAATTGACGTCTAGTAAATTAGCATCTTCTAAGTTGGCGTATTGCAACTTGGCATAGCGCAATTCGGCATCTTGTAAGTTGGCATTTTCTAAGTCGGCGTGCTGTAACTCGACAGCGAACAATTTGGCGCCTTCTAAGATGGTATCTCGCAAATTAGCGCCGCGCAGATCGGCACTTTCTAAATTAGCGTCTCGCAAATAGGCACCGTGCAATCTGGCGTGTTGCAAATTGGCATGGTACAATTTGGCATCTTGTAAGTTAGCAGTGCGCAAGTTAGCACCGCGCAAATCGGCCTTTTCCAAGTTGACGTTGTGCAAGTCGGCGTCTCGCAAATTGACTCCTTCCAAAATAGCGCCGCGCAAGTCAGCACCTTCTAAATTGGCGTCGAACAAGTCGGCATCGCGCAAGTTAGCGCCGCGCAAATCGGCAAAGAACAATTCAGCGCCTTCTAGGTTGGCGGATCTTAAGCTGGCGTCTTTTAGAGAGGCGCGACTCAGGTCTTGGTTTTGCAGATCGACGCCTTCTAAGTTGGCGTCGGGATGGATGAAGGATTCTAGTTCTGGGTTCATGAGATTTCTCCTGTTAGGTCTTTGTTTCTTGTTTCCGGTCTTATGTTTTATTTTTAAAAGTTTTCTGGTTCGCAAGGTTGGTTCAAGCGGTGGTGGTTTCTTTCTCTTTCTGGGCGGTTTTTGGTTTAGTAGCGCATTCGCAGCTTGGTTCTGGTTGATCGGCGAAGTTGTGTTTGTCCCAGTGGGGGTCTAGTCCTAAGTCTTGGAGCATTTGGAGGTCTTTTTCCACGGGCTGGTTGAGGGTGGTGAGGTAGTTGCCTACCATTAGGGCGCTGGCACCGGCCATGAAGATCATGCTTTGGAGGTCGCGCAGGTTGACGGTTCGGCCGCCGGCGATCATGATTTCTTTGCGCGGGTTGAGGAGGCGGAAGCAGGCGATGGTTTTGAGAATTTCCAAAGGCGGCAGGGGCGGGTTGTTTTCGTAAGGGGTGCCGGGGATGGGGTTGAGGATGTTGATCGGCACGATATGGGCGCCGATTTCGCGGACGGCTAGGGCTAGATCGCAACGGTCTTCGCGGGTTTCTCCCATGCCGATGATGCCGCCGGAACAGATTTTGATGCCGGCGTTTTTGAGGTAGCGGATGGTTTGGAGGCGGTCTTCGTAAGTGTGGGTGGTGCAGTGGTTGGGGAAGAAGTTGCGGGAGCTTTCCAGGTTGTGTCCGTAGCATTGGAGGCCGGCTTCTTTGAGGCGGTCGGCGACGGCTTGGCTTTGGATCAAGCCCAGCGAAGCATCGGGGCGGGCTTTGCCTTCGGCGGCCATTTCCCGGATGCGCTGGCAGACTTCGTCCAAAACCGGCCCTTCTTTCAATCCCTTCCAAGCAGCAACCAAGCCGACGGCGGTGACTCCGTTGCGCTTTGCTTCTTGGGCCGCTTCTTTCACCGGCTCTTTGTCGACAAAGCCGTAGCGAGGCGAAGCGCCCTGCCAAAGGGCTGATTGGGCGCAGAATTTGCAGTCTTCGCTACAGCCGCCGGCCTTGGCGTTGACGATGGAGCAGAGGTGGATTTTGTTGCCTTTGAAATGTTCGCGCACGCGGTTGGCGGCCGCCAGCAAGTCCCCAATATCCGCCGAGCTTTCCAAGCCGAACAACCACAAGGCTTCTTCACGATTCAACTGCTCTCCCGCAATCGCTCGCCGGCCAAACCGTCGAATCCGCTCCGCATTTGTCTCTTGCGCCGCATCAGAAATCATGGCGGAAATCATAAACGGCGTCTTGCCGAATGCGCAAGCGGATTTGCATTTTTGTGATGCCTTGAGGCGGTTGTTCGCTTATCTTTGCGGAAAACTTTTTTTGCCTATGCCGACTATCGCTCGCGTCTTTGCCGGAGTTCCGGCGATCAACCGCACACTTTACCATCGCATTCGATTTGGCGTCGGAGACCCGGCCGCTTTGATCGAAACAGAGGCTGGCTCGACGCTGATTTTGCGGGACTTGGAAATGGATCGCGCCCGCAAAAAAGCTCGGGTGGATCAGGTTCGTTGCCCGGCTGATTTGGCGCCGGCCGGAGGGCTTTCGGGTGACCGCGAAACGGCAACAGCGCAGGCATTGGCCGAATTTTTGAGCCGAGAAGGGATTTTGAAAGTGGAGGCCGACCGCTCGTTTCCTTTGATTTTTGCCCACGAACTGCAACAGCGCGGCATCGGTTTGCGCTACAATCCCGCGCTGGGCATTGGCGAACGTCGCGCCAAAGACGCGCAAGAGGTCGAATGGTTGCGGAAAGCGCAAAAGGTCGCCGCTAAGGTTGTGCTTCAAGCCTGCCAACGCGTCGCCAAAGCCGAAGCCGCTGCGGATGGAATTCTTCAAGACGCCGGCAAGCCGCTGACTTCTGAACGTTTGCAAACTGGGATTGATCTTTGGCTGTTGGAAAAAGGGTTTTCCAATCCCGGAGGAGGCATTGTGGCCGGCGGACCGCAGGCGGCGGACTGCCACTTTTCCGGCGCCGGCCCGCTTCGCACCGGCCAGCCGGTGATTATCGACGTTTTCCCTTGCGACAAGGCCACTTTTTACAATGGCGACTGTACGCGAACCGTTGTTCACGGCGAGATTCCCGACGAAGTGAAGGCGATGCACAAGGCAGTGGTCGCCGCCCAGCAAGCCGCCGTAGCGGCTGTGAAACCGGGCGTTAACGGAGAAAGCGTTCACCAAGCCGCTGTCCAAACAATTCAGCAACATGGTTACCGCGCAGAACGAGGCGCTTTGACTGGCCGGATTCCTACGATGACGCACGGCACTGGTCACGGCATTGGCTTGGAGGTGCACGAGCCGCCTCTTTTGGATTTTCAAGGGCCGGCGCTGATTGTCGGCGACGCTCTTACCATTGAGCCGGGACTTTACTCAAACGCCATCGGCGGCGTGCGCGTGGAAGACCTCATCGTCGTCACAGCAGATGGATGCGAAAATTTGGCGCCCGACTTGCCGGTTGGTCTGGATTGGAAGTGAGAAACGCGCCATCTTTAGCGCAATTCTAGAGCGACCGGACAATGATCTGAGCCGGTTGTTTCGGGCATGATGCCGGCGCCAGCCAAGCGAGACCGCAACGCTTGGGAAGCGCAAAAGTAATCAATCCGCCAGCCGATGTTTCTTTCCCTGGCGCCCGTTCGATAGCTCCACCACGAATAATGGCCGCCTCCTTTTTCAAACTCCCGGAAAGTGTCCACAAACCCAGCTTTCAAGTGTTTTGTAAACGAATCGCGCTCTTCCTGAGTGAACCCGGCGTTGCGGGTGTTGGCTTTGGGGCGGGCTAAGTCAATCTCTTGATGCGCTACGTTCAAATCGCCGCAAAAAATCACCGGCTTAGTCTTGTCCAGCATTTTTACGAATTCTCGAAACGCCTCGTCCCACTCTTGAGTTCGGTAGTCCAAGCGCGTCAATCCATTTTGTGAATTCGGCGTGTATACATTGACGAGATGAAAATCTTCATATTCCAAATGGATGAGACGCCCTTCTTGGTCGTGTTTCTCCATTCCCATGCCGAAGCTTGCGTTCAACGGTTTTTCTCGAGTGAAAACCGCCGTGCCGGCATATCCCGGCTTGGCCGCCGCATTCCAGAATTGATAATACTCCGAAGGCCACGGCACATTGGCGGTTTGCTCTCGCCTCGCCTTGGTTTCCTGCAGGCAAACGACGTCGGCCTCAAAACGCTCTAACTGCGCTAAAAAACCCTTTTTCAAGACCGACCGAATCCCGTTCACATTCCACGAAACAAACTTCATGCCGCATGTTCCTCGATGATTTTTCTCACTTTTGGGGTTGCTTTTTCGTTTCAGTTAAATTTAGATTCGTTCTTGGCGAGGATATCTTCATGAGAAAAAAACGTTTGTTTTTCCCTGCTGGAGAGAGGGGCCTCGCCGGGGGCTTTGCGTCCTTAAAATGATAAACCCCCTCTTCCAGTGGGGTTTTCTCTTCCCTTTTATCAATTCTCCTGATCGTTTTCCGTTCCATCGGCAAAGAAAATTTTAAGGTTGCTTTTCGCTCTCGGTGAAGTTTAGATTTGCTCTCGGCAAGGGTTTTCATCAAAAAAACGTTTGTTTTCCCCCGCTGGAGAAGGTCCTTGCCGGGTTTGAGTAATCCCCCAAATTTCCCTCTCCAGTGGGGTTTTCCTCACTTTTTTTCAATCTCCGTCCCTCTTCAGAGTCCATCGGCAAAGAAAATTTTAGGGTTGATTTTTCGTTCTATGCTGATTTAAGTTCACTCTTGGCGAGGGTGTATGCATATAAAAACATTTGTTTTCCCTGCTGGAGAGAGGCCTCGCCAAGGGTTTAACCATTTCCCGAATAGGATCCTCTCTCCGGTAAGGTTTTTTTCATCACTCCCCAGCAAAGGCGGTATCTCTTTTTCCCCTTCTTTCAATTCGTTGTTGCGTTTGGCAAGCCGAAAAAACGTCGGGCGTTTGCCGTCGTGGCCGCCGCCAGTTCTTCGTAAGGCATTCCTCGAATCGTCGCCACCGTTCGCCCGATATGTGCGAGATGACACGGCTCGTTTCGGGTCGTCTTTGGGCGGGGACGCAGATTGCGCGGCAATAGATACGGCGCGTCAGTCTCGATCATCAAACGCTCCAACGGAATGGACGGCGCCAACTTTCGCAATTCCAACCCGCGCCGCTCATCGCAAATCCAACCCGTAATCCCAATAAAACAACCTAAATCCAAATACGTCGCCAAAGCCGATTGCTTTCCCGTAAAACAATGCACCACCACCGCCTTCAAATCCGCCGCCACATCCTTAAGAATCGCCGCAAAGGACTCGTGCGCCTCCCGTTCGTGAAGAAACACCGGCAAACCCAACTCCGTTGCCAAGCCCAGTTGTTGCCGAAAACACTCTTCCTGCGCTCCGCGGGGAGAAAATTGGCGATAAAAATCCAGCCCGCATTCCCCAATGGCAACCATTGGCGAATTCCCCGCCAAGGCCCGAAGAGCCTCCAACGAATCCGCCCGAAATTCCGTCGCATGATGCGGATGAATCCCCGCCGTGCAAAACAAAGAACCCGGATGCTGACCGGCCAAAGCCAACGCTTGGCAACTTCCCTCGACCGTCGCGCCGGTCACAACCATTTGCCGCACCCCAACTTGGCGCGCCCGCGCCAACACTTCGGGCAAGTCCTCTTGAAACAACTTGTGCGTCAGGTTGACGCCAATATCAATCAGACTTGGCGCGTTCATCCCTTGAAACGAATGCTCGGCGTGCCGCAAACGCCCGGCTTGGCCGCAAAAATCCCGCCCGCCGTCGGCTGTTTTGCTCGCTCGCCTTCCTTCAAATCTCGGCTCGCCGTCGTGAGATACAAAACATCCCAATCCGCCCCGCCAAAACAGCACGAAGTCACGCAAGCGACCGGCACTTCCACCTTGGCTAACATTTCTCCCGTTGTCGGATCAAAACGCCCCGCGCCCCAACCTTCCCAAAGCGCCACCCACAGCTTGCCTTCTTCGTCCATTGTCATCCCGTCTGGAAACCCCAATCCATCGGCCAAGGCAACCGCGCATCGCCGATTAGAAATCCCGCCGCTTTTAGAATCATAATCAAAGGCATCCACCCGCCGAGTGGGCGAATCAATGTAATACATCCGATCCGCACTCCAAGCCAAGCCGTTGGAAATGGTCACCGAAGTCAACCACCGATTCACACTTCCATCCGCATCCACCCGATACAAACTGCCCGTCGTTTCCGTTTCCATCACCGACATCGTTCCCGCCCAAAGCCGCCCTTGCGGATCGCACTTCCCGTCGTTGAAGCGATTGTTCGGCAAGTTTGGCTCCGGATTCGCATACGGCGCGCAACGCCCCGTCTTGGGCGAAAAGCGAACCAAACCTTCCTGCGTTCCCGCCAGCATATCTCCGCTCTCCGTCAGCACGGCAAAACCTACCTTCGTTCCCAAAAGCCATTCCTGATTGCTTTGAGAAACAGGATCCAAACGGCCAATCTTCCCGCGCTCAATATCCACCCAATACAGCAACTGCGCTTGCTCGTCCCAAACCGGCCCTTCCGCCAATACCGCTCCGCCGGCAAACACACATTCCGCTGGTATAATTTTCATTTTCCTTCTTCCAAACTGGGCAACTTGTTAATAATGCGCGCGCTTTCTATGCTGACGGTGACTACCTTTTTGAGCAAAGAAACAATATAGTTTTCGTCCTCGATCCAGTCATTAGGATTGTTGGTAATTTGGCTGTCCTTGTCCGTTTTGCATTGATAGCGATCCATAACCCACTCAATGGCGCTTTTGCCGTTCACCATGTAATCGTAGGCTTCCAATGGAACGCCCGCCAAAGTCAAATGCGGATTGTAAACAATCTTGGTTTTGTCCGCTTTGCCTTCCTTTTTAGGAAATTTCATTTTGATTACTTTTCTCTTTTCCCAGCCCAAATCCGCCGGCTCTTCTTGAAGCGGAAACTCATCGGCATTTTCGTAATGAACATGTAAATCGCCGAGGGCTTGGCCGGCTTGGCTAAACGCCCAAAAATCTGGGTGCATAGGAATGCGCGGCAACATCTTTTTCAAATCCGCCGCATATTTAGTTTTGTATTGCGGCGAGTGCAACAAACCATAAACATAATAGAAAATATCCAGTTTAGAAATGGTCTTGTCTTGGTAATGTTTTTGAAATCTTGCCAAAGTGTCGTCGGGAATGTTGTCCATGCGATAAGGCGGCGGCACTTCCTTAAAAGAACCGTTTTCCTCTTCTTCCTCAGTTCCATTTCCCGTCCCATAAGTGTAAAGTGGAAAACATTGGCTTGCAGATACTAATGTAAGATTCGGGATAGTGTCCGCCATCAAAACAGAAAAATCTCTCCTATTATCCGCGCAAACGCAGATAACAAGGTTTGGCGTGTCAGGAGTAGGAAAAATTACAGATTGCTGGTAAATCATTTCATTGAATTGCTTGTCAAAATAAAGCCATTGTTTTGAAAAAGGGCAATAGATTGATTGGCGGATTTTGGATTCTGAATAACTTGCTGATTTCTGTTTAGCAAGGTCATATTTTAAACCCCTACTCCAGCCGATTTTTGTTGCGTTGCTGTTGACAAATTTATCTATGTCAATATCAAGGGAATCTTCTGCTTGATTTTCCTCCAGCGCCTTTTGGTAGCGGCGGACTTCGCTATTGTAAAACGCAATCATGGATTGCATCTTTTCCGCTACTTTCCTCTGGGAAAAATTATAAACCCATGCATCGCGGCTAGTTGCTACACCTCTGCTGAATAGACGAAAAACACTGGGGACTAGTTTGCCTCCTTTTTTCTTGTTTTCTTTGTCTCCCAAAGGCAAAAAAGTGGCGAATTCCGGACTGCGTTGATTAATCCAATCATATTGCGCATTAGGTTGAATTTCTCGCCAATCGATTCGGGCAATAGTTCCTAGTTCTTTAATGATTTGGAGTTTTTGTTTCTCTTTCAAGTCGTCGCCAATATCGAAATAGTAAATTTTGCAGGGGCCGTTATTCGCTTTGGCGGGATTCTTGCAAAACAAGGTGATGGCAATCCCGGTCATGCTGGCTTGGCCAAATACATTGCCGCCTTCGCCGGCATGTTTGTTCAGCATATTTTTGCGGATATTGCCGCGCAGGTTAAAGCAAAAGATGGAAGTAAAGTCTTCGGCCAAACATTTGCGCAAACCATCCGCCGCATTGCCGTCAATATAGTAGCCGTTGCTCACAAAGGCAATAATGCCTTCCTCGCCAATGCGGTCGCTGGCCCAGCGAAGGGCGCGGATGTAGGAATCGTAAAGGCTGTTCAAATTAGTTGCGGAAGAGTCTTTGGCATAAGTCTCTCGAATCTTGGTATCCAGTTTAGGATATTTCAGATTCTTGTTGTCGTCTCCCTCGTCGCGTTGACCTGACGAATACGGTGGGTTGCCGATAATGACGCGAATGGGGCGTTTTCTTTGGCGTTTGGCCCGTGAGTAGTTTTCCGGGAAGAAAGTTTCTTCCATCCAGTTTTTCTCCTCCAGTTGAAAAGTGTCGGTGAACAAAATGCCCGGAAAAGGCTCGTAATCGGCGTCCGACATTCTTTCATGGTAGGCATTTTCTATATTGATGGCGGCGATGTAATAAGCCAGCAAAATAACTTCGTTGGCGTGCAGTTCATGGTTGTATTTGCGAGCCAAGTCTTTGCTTTCAATAAATTTCATTTGTAACAAGCGCACGATGAAGCTGCCGGTGCCGGTGAATGGATCCAAAATATCCACTCCCTCATCGCTGAGTCCTTTGCCAAACTCTTTTCGCATCAAGTCTTCGGCGCTTTGCAAGATGAAATCCACAATTTCTATCGGCGTATACACAATGCCCAAGCGAGAGGCCATTTTCGGAAAAGCGGTTTTGAAGAACTTGTCGTACAGTTCGATAATGATTTTTTGCTTTCCTTCGGCGTTGTCGATGCCGCTCGCCCGATTGCGAACGGTTTCATAAAACTTGTCTAGCTTGTGGGTTTCGGCGTCTAGTTGTTGGTCTTCCAGCAAGTCCAGCATGCTTTGCATGGTTTTGGAAACTGGGTTTTGAGCGGCAAAGTCATAGTTTTCAAACAGGGCGTTGAAGACGGGTTTGGTAATTAGATGTTGAGAAAGCATTTCCACGGCTTCCTCTTCTATAATGGCCGGATGCACGTTGTCTCTCAGGCCGTGCAGAAACTCGTCAAACAACGTTCGATAGTGAGTGTTGGCGCCTTGCAGGAGTCCTTGGATGCGGGTTTTGTGCGCTTCGGCGATTTTGGCGACATCTTTCGCCCAAGTTTCCCAGTAGCGTCGGTCGCCGCATTTGAGGACAATTTTGGCGTAAATAGCCTCGCGATATTCGTCAATGCTGAAGTTGAGCGAAAGACGCTGTTGTTTTTCCGGGTCGGTTTCTTCTTGGTCTTCGTCTTCCCAGCCAACGCCGATGACTTGAATGGTGTCGGGCGCTTGTTTGTTGAGTTCCAGTTTGTTGACGTCATCCTTGAGGCGGTCATCGTGAGCGCGCAGGGCTTGGAGAACTTCCCAAACCACTTGATATCTTTTGTTGTCGTTGAGCGCTTGTTCGGCCGGCACGCCGGGCGGCACGGCAATCGGCAAAATCACATAGCCGTATTGTTTGTTATCGGCCTTGCGCATCACCCGGCCGACGGATTGGACGACGTCCACGACGGACTTTCTGGGATTGAGAAACATCACGGCGTCCAAAGCGGGAACGTCCACTCCTTCAGAAAGACAGCGAGCGTTGCTGAGGATGCGGCAGAGAGGTTGGTTTTCTTTCGGCGGGGTTTCTTTGAGCCAAGCCAAGCTGGAGTTGCGCTGTAAAGAATTCATTTTGCCGTCCACGTGTTTCAGATCGCATGAAAGCGCGGCGCCAACCTCAGGTTGCTGCTTTTGATATTCGGCCACAATGTCAGAAAACATGGCGGCCACTTGCTTGGAGTTTTTGATGGTGTTGCAAAAAGCCACGGCGCGGCGCATTGGGTCGGGTGCTTCATCGGCGGCTTCGGGATTGACAAATCGCCGCCCCAAGCCATTCCAACAGCCGATGATCTTGGCGGCGTCTTCCAGTTGCAGCTCGCCGCTTTCGGCCAGCGATTTTTGCAAAGAGGCGGAGATGTGCGCTTCGTTCACGGCAAGGACAAGCAGTCGATAGTCGGAGAGCAGGTTCTTGGCGACGGCTTTGGAAAAGTCGAGACGATGAAACTCTTTGCCGTAGGTGGCTTCATCGTCCATAGAAAAGCATTCGACGTCGTGCTGTTTGGCTTTGGCTTTGTCGCTGGCGGAATAAATGCGCGGCGTGGCGGTCATATAAAGCCGTTTTTTGGCCCGAAGGAATTTGTTGTTGTGGATTTTTACGAAGTAGGAGGCCTCTTCTTCCTTTCTTTCGACGCCGGTGGTGCGGTGGGCTTCGTCGCAGATGACGAGATCCAAGGCGGGCGCGCCAAGCTTTTGGGCGCCGGCGATTACGTCGATGGAGTGATAGGTGGAAAATATGACGTTCATTCTGCCGCCGCCGTCTTCGGCGAGTTTTTTCGCCAGCGTCTGGCAATCTGTGGTGGCGGGGATTTCCAGTTCGTGGGTTCGCATGTCTTCGCTGTTTCTGCCGATTTTGCTGTCCGAGCAGACGGCAAAGCAACGCAGCGGCCGCTTGGCTTCGGCAGACCATTCGCGCAGGCTTTGGGAAAGAAGCGAGATGGAGGGGACGAGGAAAAGGATGAGGCCGTTGGGGGCCGCTACGGCTTCGGCGATGCGGAGAGAGGTCAGGGTTTTGCCGGTGCCGCAGGCCATGATGAGCTTGCCGCGGTCGGCGGTTTCAAAGCTTTTGAGGACGGATTCCAAGGCGGTTTCCTGATGCGGCCGAAGGTCTTTTTGGTCTCTTCGGGTGATTTCTTCGGGTTTGTGGATGCTTTCCCATTCCACCGGGCTTTCGGCCAGTGTATCCACGCCGATTCTCTGGCAAGGGATGACTTGGCCAATGATGGCTTTTTCGGCGTGGGAAGACCATTTGTCGGTAGTGGAGAGGATTAGGCGGTGAGAGAAATGTTTTTTGCCGCTTTTGCCGGAACCGTCTGGAAAGCTTTTGCCGGAATCGGAGAGAAAAGAATCGATGTCGTCTTTTTGGAGGTAGTGAAACGGTTCGTAGAACTTGCATTGGATGGCCCAGAGATTGCCGGTGTTGCGCTCTTGGGCAACGAGGTCGATGCCGGTGTCTTGGCCGTCGCGATCCGGCCATTCGTGCCACTGCCAGACTTTGGCGAAAAGGTCTTTGAAATGGGGGTCTTGTTGAAAAAAGGTTTTGGCGATTTTTTCAAAGCAGTCTCCGCGCTCCCGATTGCTGAGGGATTCTTTTCTGATTTTGGCGATGGCTTCTTTAAAGTTCATTTTCGTCAGCAGCCGGCGGAAAGAGAAAGGGCTTTATCTTTTCGTTTCCGTTTATTTTGCGCGCCCGCGTTCCTGTCGCGCAATAAAAAACATGGACAAAGCATGAAAGAAAGAGTGGAATGAAGGCAAATCATTTGTGAAGTTTCTTATGTTCAAATCATCTTATTATCGTATTGGTTTTCTTTGCCTTTCGGCGCATTTTGCGTCGCTGGCCTTTTCTTCGGCCGCCGCGGCGGCCTTTGATTTCCGCCCCGGAGACCGCGTTTGCCTGATTGGCAACTCGCTGGCGGAACGAATGCAACATCACGGTTGGCTGGAGACTTTGTTGCAAAGCGAGCTCGCCGGGCAGAATTTGGTCTTCCGCAACTTGGGCTTTCCCGGCGATCAAGTGGACAAACAACCCCGAAGCAAAGGCTTCCCGTCGCAGCAAGAGTATCTCAAGCATTGCAAGGCCGACGTTTTGCTCGTTTTCTTCGGCTACAACGAATCCTATCGCGGTCAAGAGGGGCTGACCGAGTTTCAGCGCAGTTTGGATCAACTCATCGAAGACTATCGAAGCCTGCGTCCCAACAGCGTTCACGCGCCGCGCTTTGTCCTCTTCTCGCCCATCGCCCACGAAGATTTTGGCGATCGCAATCTCCCGGACGGAAGCGCCAACAACCGCCGCCTCGCCCCATATCGCGAGGCCATCGCCTCAGTCGCCGCCGACAAATCTATTGCCTTTGTCGATTTGTTTGAGATTTCCCAAAAACTTTATGACACTCACGTTGAGCCGCTCACGCTAAACGGCGTTCACTTGAACGAGCGCGGCAACCGTTTAATCGGCGAGTCCATTGCTTCCGCTTTGCTGGGGCGTTCCGTTCAGTTTGACGACGGAGATCGCTCGCTTCGAGAGGCCGTGGTCGATAAAAACTGGCACTGGTTCAACCGCTATCGGGCCACCTCCGGCAACGACGTTTGGGGCGGGCGCTCCGGCCTCAAATTCGTCAACGACCAAACCAACTTTGAAGTCCTGCAACACGAGCTGGTTATGCTGGACATTATGACCGCCAATCGCGACCGCCGCATTTGGTCACTATCCCAAGGCGAATACCTTGCCGTGGATGACGACAACGTGCCGCCGCCCATTGAAGTCATCTCCAACGTCGGCGGCGGCAGCCGCAGCTCCAACCCGAAAAAAGAAGGCTCCCTCCACTACCTCAGCGGACAAGAAGGCATCGCCAAACTGGAAATCCCCGAAGGTTTCGTCGTCAACCTCTTCGCAGACGAACAAATGTTCCCGGAACTGGTGAACCCCGTTCAAATGGCCGTGGACGCCAAAGGCCGGCTTTGGGTCGCCGCTTGGCCCACCTACCCCAAATGGGAGCCTCTCAAAGAAATGAACGACCGCCTGCTCATCCTTCCCGACGAAGACCTCGACGGCGTGGCCGACCGCGCCATCACCTTCGCCAAAGTTCACAACCCCAGCGCCATCGAATTTTGGAACGGCGGCGTTTTGGTGGCCTCTCAGCCGGACATCCTATTTCTCAAAGACACCGACGGAGATGACGTCGCCGACATAAAAACCCGCTACCTCAACGGCATTGGCTCCGCCGACACCCACCACGCCGCCAACGCCTTTGTCTACGGCCCAGATGGCGGCCTTTATTGGCAAAGCGGCATCTTCCTAGTCAACACCATCGAAAGCCCTTGGGGACCGCCGCTCAGCACCGGTGCTTCAGGCATGTATCGCTTCAATCCTCGCCGGCATACCATCGCCTTCCACGCCGAAAATCGCCCCAACCCCCACGGCATCAGCTTCGACTACTGGGGCTACCACTACGCTAATGACGGCACTAGCGGCAACGCCAAACAAGTCGTCCCCCACGGAACCGGATTCCGCATGCAAGAACTTCTCAAAAAACAAGTCCGTCCCGTCCCCGCCAACGGCGTCGTCTCCAGCGCCCACTTCCCTGAATCCATGCAAGGCGACTTCCTCATCCTCAACACCATCGGCTTCCTCGGCATCAAGCAATACACACTGGAACACAACCCCGACACCGGCAAAGTCTGGGGAGAACCCAAAGGCGACCTCCTCGTCAGTAGCGACAAAAACTTCCGCCCCACCGACATGGAATTCGGCGCCGACGGCGCCCTTTACATCGCCGATTGGCAAAACGTCATCATCGGCCACATGCAACACAACCTCCGCGACCCCAACCGTGACTACCAACACGGCCGCATATATCGTATGACCGCCATTGGGCGCCCCCTGCAACAATCCGTCCCCATCGCCGGCGCCACTATCCCTCAACTATTAGACAATCTCAAACACCCTATAGACGGCGTTCGCTACCGAACCCGCATCGAATTGAGCGGCCGCAATACGGACCAAGTCATCGCCGCCTGCCAAAAATGGATGCAACAATTTGATCCCCGCAAAAAAGAAGACGCTCACCACCTGTTGGAAGCTCTCTGGCTACACCAACAACACAACGTCCGCAACCCCCAACTCCTAACACAACTCCTCAAAAGCCCCGAACCCCACGCCCGCATCGCCGCCGGCACCGTGCAACACTTCTGGTACAATGTCCAAACCTCCTCAATCGCGCGCCCCTCACCAGAGCTAATACAAACCGCAACCCAATCAGGCGTCGTCAAAGACACTGCCGACACAACCTTCATCCGCATCGGCACCCTCGTCGAACAAATGCGTTACGATGTGAATGAGTTCTCCGTTGTTGCCGGTAAAAAACTTCACATCACCTTTGCCAACCCAGACTTCATGCCCCACAACATCGTCTTCACCGCGCCTGAATCTGCCGATGAAATTGCCATGGCCGCTCTCCAACTCGGCGCCCAAGGCTTTGAGAAACACTTCGTGCCGGACAGCGAAAAAGTATTAGCTTCCAGCAAATTGATCGACCACGGAAAAGAAACCACCATCGTCTTCACCGCGCCAAATGAATCCGGCGACTACCCCTATGTCTGCACCTTTCCCGGTCACCACATCCTCATGCGCGGCATAATGAAAGTAATCCCCTAACCCATTCCAGCTTTACAGGAAGAAAAAATAAGAAAGCGGAGACAGAAGTTCCATATCTCTAGAACTTAATAAAACTTAAATAAACGCGTCTATGCCTAACAAAACCGATTCCATTTCGCCAACGAGTTCCGCCGCTTCTCATTCCACTTCAGCCTATCTGGTATGCAGTTCCATTATGAAGAAAGGGCATGACTCCTTGGAACCCTATTTTCAAGCAGTGCAACCATTACTTAAAAAAGCCGGCGCCGAGCTTTTAGTCGCTGGCGACAGTGGCCAAGTATTGACTCTGATCGAAGGAATTTGGCCGAACAAAGACGCCAAGTTCACATTGTTCAAATTTCCCTCTATGGAAGCACTAAAAGCCTTTTGGTTTTCTCCAGAATACCAAGCCGTCAAACACTTGCGCACCCAAGCCATTCCGCCCAACTTTACCTTTATGGTTGGCGGTTTTGACGCCGAAGTCTACCAACCACGCTGATGAATATCAAAAACAACATTGAAAATTTATGATGACGAATAGTAATAATAATATGCAACTGCGTTTGCGCATCTCTGACCCGGAGTTGCGCGAAGAACTGAAGAAACACGAGGAAGGAGAAGAGCGCGATGCCTTTGCCATTCAAGCGATGCGGATAGGGATTATAGCGATCCACCACGCCCAAGGCCAAATTGACGCTGAAAAAATTCGGCGAGAAGGAAAGCGTATAATTGGGAAAACAGAATCCACTCTCACCAATTACTTGGATCCAGATAAGGGGAAATTCCACCAACAAATTCAGCGGTTAATTAAAAATGATGGAGAACTGGAAAAAGCGATCCTCAGGCAAATTGAAGGTAGAGATTCCCCATTGAATCAAACGCTGGCTAAATGGATTGGCAAAATACTCGAAGAGTTCAAACTAGACAACGATGATAGCGCCCTGAGGCGTCTGGGCAATGAGTTGCAGGCTAAATATAACGAGTTTATCAAGGAGCTGGATCAGAGAATTGGCTCCGAAAAAGCAGCCCAAAAAGCTCCCGCCAAGGGCAATAAGTTTGAGGATGATGTTTTTAACTTCATTAATAATAAGTGGAGTCAAAATGCGGTACATATTCCTACACGCACCGGGAGAAACCCCGGTCTCAAAGGAAATAATAAAGGGGACGCCGTCATCGAACTCGAACCAGAGCATGCTGCCGCTGGATGCAAAATTGTCGTTGAGGCAAAGGCGGATAAAACATTCACGAAAGAAAAGGTACTCGGCGAATTAAAGAAAGCGCGAGGAAATCGGGAAGCCGAAGTCGGTCTACTTGTTTCCTATGCTAGTCCCGATTCTAAGATTAAAGAGCGGTTTTCCCGGTTTGGAAACGACATAATAATTGTATGGGATACGGAAGATGAAAACAGCGATGTGAATTTTGAGGCCGGCTTGTCGCTTGCAGTGGCGCTCTGTGTTAAAGCCAGAATTCCCAGCAGGGAAGGCGTGGATCCTGAAGCAATGGACAACGCCATTTCGAAAATTGAAAACGAGGCCAAAAGATTAGAAGAGATTACCCAATCTGCCAACAACATCAAGAAAACTAGCGATAACATTCTTAAAAAGGCTGAGGAAATGCGTAGGGACTTGAAAAAGCAAATCGGCATTTTGAAAGAAAACATTGACGGGATTAGGTAAGAAACGTTTACCGCATGCCATTTCTCTTTTTTGTTTATATCTAATGGAAGAGCCTTTGCGAGATTTGCCTAGTGAGGTTGTTTTTGAAATTGATGGCATGACTTGCGCCAACTGTGCGCTTCACGTTCGTAAAGCCATTGAGGGAACGGACGGCGTTGCGGGCGTTCAAGTTGATCTATCGGCGCAAATCGCGCTTGTCCGATGGAGGAATGCTGCGATTCGGAATGATGCGCAAGTGATAGAATCCGTCCAAGCCGCCGGATATGAGGCTTCGCTAATCGAAAGGCATGGCGGGCGTTTGGAAAAATCAACGAAGCGCAAAGATTGGCCTGCGCGCGTTCTATTTGCCTTTGGCATTTTTCTTTTTTTGGTGGTTTCCGAGTGGACGACGGATTGGCATCGGCAAGTTTGGTTTCGTTGGCTGGCTTTCGCCGGGGCTTTGCCGGTGCAGGTTGTTTGCGGCGGCCGCTTTTACATTGGGGCGTGGCGGCAGTTGAAGTTGGGGCGTTCTAATATGGACACGCTGGTGAGTCTGGGTTCGACTTCGGCCTTTGCTTACAGCGTTTTCGCGCTTTTCTCGGGGTCGGCGCAAGCGCTTTACTTCATGGAATCGGTGGGCATTATTGCGTTTGTGGGGCTGGGCCATTGGATTGAGGGCCGGATGGCAAGCAAGGCCGCCGGCGCGATTGAGTCGTTGTTGTCTCTTGCGCCCGATCGTGCCAAACTTCTCCACAAAGACGGCGCCGTTGAGGAAGTGGAAGCGGCTTCTCTGCGTTCTGGGCAACGCATTCAAATTGCTCCGGGGGAAAGAATCGCCGTTGACGGCAAAATCCTCCAAGGCGCGTCTGCCTGCGATGAATCTACTTTGACCGGCGAAGCTCTGCCGGTCGAAAAGAGCGTCCGTCAACTGGTTTACGCCGGCACGCTGAACCTATCCGGCTCGCTGACGGTGGAAGTCACCGGCGCGGGAAGGGAGACCGCATTGGCGCGTATCATCGGCGCGGTGGAACGAGCGCAACACAGCCGGGCCGAGATTCAAAAACTTGCCGACCGGATCAGCAACGTCTTCGTTCCCATCGTGGTTTGCATCGCTTTGGGAACGCTGTTTGTTTGGCTGTTTTTGCCGGAGCAATCCGCCGCTCTTCACGTTTGGCTTTCAAAATATCTTTGGACTCCGGCGCTTCCCGTCTCCGTTCTGGCGGCAAGCGTGATTCATTCGGCGGCCGTTCTCATTATCGCTTGTCCCTGCGCTATGGGGCTGGCCACGCCGATTGCCATTCTGGCCGGCACAAACGCCGCCGCAAAACAAGGCATTCTCATTCGGGACGGCAAAGCCTTGGAGCGATCCGGAACGATCACCCAAATCCTCTTCGACAAAACCGGCACCTTGACGCAAGGCGCGCCAAAAGTCGCCGCCGTAAAAACCGTCCCCGACAAGCGGCGAAACGCCCCCGTTTTGCCGGATTGGAAAGAGGTTCTTTTTGCGCTGGCCGCCCCTTCGCAACATCCGCTGAGCCAAGCCGTCGCCAAACACTTGGAAAACCCGGCGACGGAAATCTCTTGGCTTACTTGGAAGGAAATTCCGGGCAAAGGCGTGGAAGCCTCGCGAACCTGCTCGGCGTCTGGAACCAAAGAAACCTTCCGACTCGGTTCTCTTCGCTGGCTTGCGGAAACCGGAATCGACATTGGCGAAGTGCAAGCCTTTGCCCGCCAGCAAACGCAAACCGGTGCCACAATCATCGCGTTGGCAACGTCCAAAAGAGTTGCGGCCGCCGTCGCTCTGCGAGATGGCATCCAACCGGCCGCCCTCGCCGTCCTTCAAACGCTCAAAAAGATGAATCTCTCCGTCTCCTTAGTCAGCGGCGACCAGCGGCAAACCACCGCCGCTTTCGGCCGTGAATTGGGCATCGTTTCCGCGCATGCCGAAATCTCCCCCGAAGGAAAGGCCGACCTTATCGCCGCGCTGCAACGACAAGGCGAAAAAGTTTGCTTTGTGGGAGACGGCGTCAACGACGCCCCGGCGCTGGAAAAAGCCGACCTCGGAATCGCCGTCCGTTCCGCTTCCGATCTGGCCAAAGAGTCTGCCGACATCATCTTGCTGCGATCCGACATCCAAGCCGTCCCTCAAGCCTTGATTCTGGCTCGGAAAACACTCCGCACCATTAAACAAAACCTGTTCTGGGCATTTTTCTACAACGCCGCCGGCATTCCTTTGGCGGCGCTTGGCTTTCTCAGTCCGCTCCTGTGCGCCGCCGCAATGGGGATTTCCGATTTAGTGGTGGTGGGCAACGCCCTGCGCCTGCGATTCCGCCGTTTCCGAATCAAGTAAAAGGACAAATCTCGCTCTGATGCGCTCAACATCTCCACCTCGCTTGCTTTCGCCTCGCAAGAATTTCTTGGAAAAACAAATGCTTTCGGCCACATTGATTGGCTTATGAAATACAACCGCAGGTTCGCGCGACTGCCGAAACCCCAAAGCTGTTTTCTCTGATGCCGAAGCTGAACATCAAAACGACGCACAAACCCGTCCAAGCGTTCTACGTCGCTCTCGATCAATTCCAACAACTCGGCGTTGACCACGAAAGCGCCGTCCGCTCCGCCTTCCAATCCCTCCTGGCCTCTTGCGCCCGCCAATTCCAATGGACGCTCGTTCCCGAATTCTCCCTCCAACTCAAGCGCGGCAAACGCATCCTCCTTGACGGCGCCCTGCTCGATGTTTTCCATCTCACTCACGGCTGGTGGGAAGCCAAAGACATTCACGACGACCTTCCCGCCGAAGTCCGCCGCAAATTCCAAGCCGGCTACCCCAAAGACAACATCCTCTTCCAAACTCCAAAACGAGCCATTCTCTGGCAAGACCACCGATGCGTTCTGGACGCCGATTTAACCGACCCCAAGCAACTCGTCCAAACGCTCGAAACCTTCTTTGCCTATCATCCGCCCGCCATCGCCGAATGGGAAAAAGCCGTCGCCCTGTTCAAAGACAAAGTCTCTGAAATCGGGCAAGGATTGGCAAAACTGATCCAACAAGAACGAAAAAACAATTCTCACTTTGCCGCCGCCTTCGCCAATTTTTTCCGAAAAATGCGTTTGACGATCAACCCCAATCTGGCCGAAGCCGCCGTCCAAGAAATGCTCATCCAACATCTTTTGACCGAGCGCATTTTCCGCACCGTTTTTAACAATCCCGACTTCTCCAACCGCAACGCCATCGCCCACGAAATCGAAACCGTCATCCACGCGCTTACTTCTCAATCGTTTAGCCGACGAGAATTCTTCCAAAGCCTAAATCGATTCTACACCGCCATTGAGCGCACGGCGGAGACCATTGAGGACTTTTCCCGAAAGCAGCACTTTCTTAACACGGTTTACGAGCAGTTCTTTCAAGGTTTTTCCGTCCAAGTGGCCGACACTCACGGTATCGTTTATACCCCGCAACCCATTGTAGACTTCATGGTCAAGAGCATTCAACACATCTTGAAAACCGAGTTTCGTAGTTCGCTTTCTCACTCCGGCGTTCACATCATCGATCCCTTTGTGGGAACGGGGAACTTTATCGTGCGCATCATGCGGGAGATCCGCAAAACGGCGCTGGAGAAGAAATACAAGAGTGAGTTGCACTGCAACGAAGTGCTACTACTGCCGTATTACATTGCCGCAATGAACATCGAGCGCGAGTTTTACGAAGCAACGGAACGCTACCAACCCTTTGAAGGTTTATGTTTTGTGGACACTTTTGAGTTGGCGGAAGATCGACAACTAGCCTTATTTACCGAAGAAAACACCAGACGTGCCAAACGGCAAAAAGAAACCGAAATTTTTGTGATTGTCGGCAACCCGCCCTACAACGCCGGCCAAGTGAACGAAAACGACAATAACAAAAACCGCCAATACGAAACCATAGACCAAAGAGTGCGAAATACTTACGCTAAGGACTCTAGCGCCACACTCAAGAACTCACTCTTTGATCCCTATGTAAAGGCGATTCGTTGGGCATCGGATCGCATTGGCGAGGAAGGAATTATTGCTTTTGTGACCAACAACAGCTTTATTGACGGACTGTCCTTTGACGGAATGCGGAAACATTTAGCCAATGATTTTGACGCCGTTTACATTCTCGACTTAGGCGGAAACGCGCGGAAAGGATTGAAGGTATCCGACTCCAATGTGTTCGGCATTCGGGTTGGGGTAAGCATTAGCTTGTTCGTGAAAACAAAACGAAAACCATCCCAGCAGTCCCGCATTTTCTACTATCGAACTGATGACCTGTGGAACAGAGAGAAAAAATTTGATTTCCTGTACGAACAACGTATAAACGCTATCCAATGGCAACTCATCCAACCGGATAAACGCCATGCTTGGATGACAAAAGGAGTCCAAAGCGATTTTGACGATTTCATTCCGATGGGCGACAAAACAACTAAAGCAGCCGACAATGGCAACGGGGCGGTGGGAGCCATCTTCAAAACCTACAGCAACGGCGTCACAACGAGTCGCGATGCATGGGCCTGCAACTTCCAGCGCAACGACCTTCTCGAAAACATGCAACGCATGATCGATACCTACAATGCCGAGCTGGACCGTTGGAAACGTCTTCCTGATCCAAAAGGAAACGTTGATGATTTTGTCATTTCCGACGGCCGAAAAATCAAATGGACGGACCGATTGAAACAAGAGCTGGAAAAGGAAAAAGACGTTGCCTTATTCCCCGAAAAAGTACGTTTTTCTCTTTACCGCCCTTTCACAAAATCCTATCTCTATTTTGATCGATTAATGAATCAAAGAGTGTACGTGTTTCCTTCCATCTTTCCTACACCGGAGACGGAAAAGGAAAATCAAGTGATTATTATTCCCGGCATCGGAGGACGCACTGATCATTGGTGTTTTTGCGCGCAAATAATACCTAATTTAACACTAACCACTATTGACGGTTCTCAATGCTTTCCTTTTTACACTTACGACGAGGACGGAACCAACCGTCAGGAGAACATTACCGATTGGGCTTGTAAACAATTTCAATCGCACTATCAAGACAATGCTATCAGCAAATGGGATATTTTCCATTATATCTACGGACTGCTGCACCATCCAGACTATCGCAAGCGTTACCAAGCCAACCTCAAGCGCGACTTGCCGCGCATCCCTTATGCGCCGGACTTCCAAGCTTTTGCCAAAGCCGGACGACGATTGGCCGACTTGCATCTCCGCTACGAAGATCAGCCCGAATATCCGCTCGACTTGATTGAAACTCCGGATACGCAGATCAGCTGGCGCGTGGAAAAGATGCGTCTTTCCAAGGACAAAACGCAGATCCAATATAATGACTTTCTAACTTTGGACGGCGTTCCTTCGGCGGTGTTTGACTATCGCTTGGGGAATCGCTCGGCGCTGGAATGGGTGTTGGATCAATATCGCGTCAAAGAAGACAAACGGAGCGGCATTATCAACGATCCCAACCGCCCGAATGACAAGAAATACATTGTCCGCCTAATCCAAAAAGTCATCACCGTCAGCCTAGAGACTTTGAAAATTATAGAAACTTTACCTCCTTTGAAAACTTCCGCGCCGCCCACTCAGTAACCGATCGCCGTGAAACCTTATAATTGTTTTCTTCTTTCCCTAAAATTCTGCAACGTCGCTGGTTTGGATTTAGGGCGGTTCTTCTTACAAAAATTGGAAGGAAACTTGCGCCGATTTGCAGGCGTGAGGGCGGTGATGGAGATTGTCATCTGCCGTAAGTTGAGACCGTGAAGAAAAGATAAAAGTGACGATAGGATGAGACGAGAGATTGTATTATTTGAGTTATGGAGACGGGCTAGAGGGAATGTGGAGGCAGTTTGTCGCTGGCGCGGCGGATGGGTTTGTTTTTTAGGACTTTGGCTTGGCGCGGGGTTTTATGCGTTTTGTCAAGAGCCGCAATCGTTGGATTCAACTTGGCGGGTGCAGGTGGGAGGCCGAAGCGCTCGGGTGAATGCGGATGGGACGTTCACAATTCTCAACATCGCTGTTCCGCCGCAATTTGCGCCTGCTCTCTCCCAATCGGACGAAACGGCGTTGCCTTACTACGCTCGGTTGATTGGGTTCAAGGCGGAAGGTCGACAACTGCGCTATGTGTATAGCGATCCTTTGGAAATCATTCCCGGCAAAACGATTCGGATTGCGGCGGATCAATTGACTTTTAGCGACACCCTTCCGGCGACGGTTATTTCCTTGTCTCTTGCCGTCAATCCCGCGCGTTTGAGCGTGGGATCAACGGCGCAGTTGCAGGCGACTGCCGCAATGGCGGACGGGAGTCGACGGGATGTGACGGCGACGGCGCCGACAAATCGCACGGTTTATCGGTCCAGCAATTCGTCTGTGGCCTCGGTCTCTGCCGAAGGGCTGGTCACCGGGCATTCGGCGGGGGTTGTTCATCTTTCGGCAGTTCACGAGGGGATAACCGCGAGCATGGAGATGGCGGTGGGGAGTCCTGAAGTTGCCCGAATGATTAGTGGTTTTGTCTACAATCCCGCTGGGCAACCTGTTGCCGATGCTTGGGTGCACGTTGCGGGAACGGCGCTGACGGCTGCTACGGACGCTTCGGGGCGCTATCAAATTGCAGACGTTCCCGCCTCTCTAATCCGTCCGACCGTGAGGGTTGTTTCGTCCGCTTCGGATTCTCTTTTTGGCAGGGTTTCTCTGTTGGACACATCGCTAGCCATTGTGGACGGGGGCATTTTGACGGCCCGGACAATCGCGCAAATCTATGAACTTCCTTGCTCGGACGCGGATCAGGACTGCCTTTCGGAGGAGGTTGAAACGGCTCTCGGTCTGAATCCAAACAGCGAGGACTCGGACGGAAACGGCGTTCTCGATGGAATGGAAGATACGGATGGCGACCGTCTTCCCAATCGACTGGAAATTTGGCTTGGTTCGCTTCCGCAGAATCCCGACAGCGACGGCGACGGCATTGGCGACGGGACGGAGGCTCTCCAATACCGTTCCATGCTTGATTGGGCCGACAGCGACGGCAACGGCGTTCTCGACGGAGTTCAAGACCAAGACAACGACGGGATTCTGGACATAGCGGAAGACGGCAACGGAAATTTCAGGGTGGACGAAGGCGAAACCAACCCGCGCTTGGCCGATAGCGATGGCGACGGCGTGCTGGACGCCCAAGAGATGGTCGACGGCACTTCACCGGTGAACGAATACGCCTTCGAGCCGCAAGAGCTGAGCCGCTTTGCCTTCGATACGGCGGAGTTTTGGGGAGAAGCGGGGCAGGAACCGATGATCAACGAGGGAGGGGTTCCCGTTTCGAGTTTCAACTCCCGCGGAAACAAGGCCTACCGCGCAAGCAGCGGGAATCGGCTTGTCTATCGCGTGGTCGAATCGGATAACCGGATCAACCTCAATCTGCTTCGGGGAACGGTTCGATTTTGGTTTAAGCCCAACAACTGGAGTAGCGGAGAAGACGGGCATTCTTTTGGCTCTCGTCTCTTGGAAGTCGGCCGATATAGTTCTGAAGGGCGGGGCAATGGATGGTGGGGACTTTTTCTCAATCAAGATCGCACCAGACTTTCTTTCGGCTCGCAAGGGGCGAACTCGAACACCTCTCGATGGGAAACTTATATTGAATCAGAACCTCTCGACTTTCATATGGGGCAATGGTATGAAGTGGAACTATGCTACGGCCCTCGGATCACTTACCCTTATGGAAGAAAAGACCCTTTGCAAGCGCAGGAATACTTAAACGCCTATCTTTATATTAACGGACGGCGCGCAGGTTATGGGCCGGGCGTCGACCCGGATCAATTGCCTAACGAGACCGCCATTGCGGGCGGCTTTGCTTTGGGAAGCCAACACGACGGCAGCTTGAGCGCCGACGTTACTATGGACCAACTTCATACATATAACTACCCTCTGCATACTTGGAGCAGACAAATACTGACCGACCGCAACTGGTTTGCGCAGGTAAACCGCACGAATAATACGATTGTTCTGGAGAGAAACTTTCCCGTCGCTCCTAAATTTCCCTTGCAGGCCACAATCTTCCGCCGCCCTTTCGGCAGCACCAACTGGGGCGTTCCCCGGGTTTATAATTATAGGGGAGTGCGATTTGAAGATCGAACAGTCGAACCGGGTTTGGCGTATGAATATCGGATTTGGGACACGAACGCGCTGGATTTCTCCGCAACCCGTCCGATCGTGCTACAACAACACTTGACGGCGGCGATTGACCTGCCGCCGACGCACGAGCGTGGAAAGGCAATTATGCTGATCGAAAACTCCGTGGCGCCTTTGTTGTCCGCTGAAATTGCCACTTGGAAGCTCAACTTGGTCGGCGACGGATGGGAAGTCGTCTCTCATCTTGTGCCTCGGCAAAACGACCACGATCTCGAACAGAACTTCCAGTTCGTTACCGGGATCAAGTCTCTCATTGATTCGGAAAGCGCGCTGAATCGTACCAATGTCGTTCTTCTGTTGGGACACGTTCCCGTCCCTTTGTCCGGAACCTTTGCGGCGGATGGCCATGCCGATCATAAAGGCGCGTGGTCTGCCGATGGGTTTTATGGGGCGACGAATCAGAATTTTTGGACGGACTTGCTCCGCGTATCCACTGCTAATCGGAATGATTCGCCGCTCCCCAACGAGCCCGGAGACGGGAAGTGGGATCAAAACTACTTGCCGCAACCTTATGGGAGCGCCGTTGGACGCATTGATTTTGCGCGCATGCCGGCATTTACCAACGCTTCCTTTCTTCCGGGACATCCCAATCTCACCGTTCGATCAGCCGAAGTTGAACTTCTCCGTCAGTATCTAAACAAAAACCATCGATATCGCCACGGCGATCTGACGTTCAAAGAGCGATTTTCTGGTTTCCGCGGACTGGGACAAATCCGCGATGCCGCCAATGGCTTCTACAACGCACAGAATCTCTCCGCCAGTCTCTACGGCGTTGCTGAAGATCGTTTTATCAACATGCGTCCTCTTCCTCAGCGAGTTGCTTCCATGTTTGGCTTTCACGAGATGAACGGATTCAGCACGGGCATCCTATTAGGCTGGGCTTTCCACAATTCTTCGATAAACTACCGTCATGCTACCGAGGATCTTGCCGTCTTGGAAAACGAGCCTTCGATCGGCTTTTACCTTGTCTACGGCTCCTACTTTGGCGATTGGAATCTAAGCGCAAACAATTGGTTGAAGTCTCTTCTGGCGACGCCCAACTCCGGCTTGGCCGCTTTATACTACTACCCCAACAAGTGGCGCTTGGAAAAACTCGGGCTGGGAGCGCCGCTGGCCGTCGGCATGCAAGAATTTAACGACTCCACAAAATACGAAGGCCACAGCGTCTTGCCCAATGGCGACATTGTTTCCTCTTATTCCCCCGACTTGGCGCCGCCCAGGATGCTGAGCATTTTGGGGGATCCAACCTTGCGCATTCACGTTCTTCCCCCGCCGTTCAATCCGCAGGCCGCCGTGCAAGGAAAACAAGTTTCCTTGAGCTGGTCGCCGTCTCCCGCCAACGGGGCTCACTATTACGTTCACCGATCGGTCAACGGCATCGACGGCCCCTTTGTTTCTCTCACGGACGCAGCCCCGATCTCCAACCCAAACTGGATCGATTCTTCGGCTCCTTCTGGCCCCAAAGTCTATCGCATCCGCGCCGGCAAGTTGCAACGGAGTGGTTCGGGAAGCTACGTCAACCTCAGTCAGGGAATCTTCCTTGCCGTCGAATAACCTAATGAAAGCCGATTGCAAAATGGGGAAACCGCAGAACGGGTTTTCTCGCCGTCAAGATTCCGCGGATACGGCGGCGCCTTTTCTTGGGAATTCGCCGCCCCAAAAGAAATCAGATGAAGACAAGATTGTGTTGACGCTGTTCGGAATTGGATTCACACTAAGCGGCAAATTGACTCCGGATACCCGCTGATGCCGACCGTCGCCGAACAGTTGCGCAGAACTCGTGAGCAGCAACGGCTTTCCATCGAAGACGTGGCGGAGATAACCAAGCTCCGACGCGACCACGTGCGCGCGTTGGAAGCCGGTGATTACGGCAAGTTCTCCGCATCCATTTATGTGCGCGGTTCGGTCCGAAGTTATGCAATGCTCTTGAAGCTGGACGTTCCTAGACTGCTGCAGGCTCTTCAAGAGGAGATGAATCCAAAGAATGCGGCCCGTTCTGAGGAAAACTCCCTGACGCACTCCAAAGGGATTCTTGAGATTCTCGCCCTGTATCTTTCGCGCATCAATTGGAAACTCGTCGTTCCTTTGTTTGTTTTGATTTTCCTCCTCGCGGCCGGCATTCTCAGCGTCCAATTCTGGCGGCATCATCAAACGCGCGATCCGTTGGCCGACCTTGGGAAAGGAGAATACTCAGGCAAGCAGGCGTTGCCAATCGAGCATCTTCCCCTGCCTCCGCCGCCTACGAACCAACCTTGACGATGATTCCGGTGAGATCATCCGCTTGCTCCTGAGAGCCGACAAACCTGCTTACCTTTTCCCGCAGGGAAGCCAGAATTTCGCCGGCCGGCAGTTTTCGATTTTGGTGCACATGTTCGCAAATTTTGCCGACGCCAAAAAACTCGTCGGTTTCCGACAAAGCCTCTTCAAAGCCGTCGGTCAGCAAAACGACGATGTCTCCGTCCAGCAAGGCCGCGTTGGACTTTGTGCCGTAGCGAGTGTCCTTGCGAACGCCCAACGGAGGCCCGGTGCGCGACATTCGAACGCGGCGTTTCCCCGTTTTGTCGATGATCAACCCGGCCGGATGCCCGGCGTTGGCCCAACTCAACCGCTTTTTCTTGGTATCGATAGACGCCAGGATCATCGTGATATAGCACTCCAAACTGAGGTCTTCCGCCAATACAAGGTTGGCCCGCGTCAAAATCTCCCCAACGTTCCTGCGGGCTTTGGTCAGCACTCTCAAATACGCCCGCGCCTCGGCCATAAGCAGGGCGGGTCCAATCCCGTGTCCGGTGACGTCCGCAACCGCCAACCCAAGTCGTTCGTTGGGCAACAATACATAGTCAAAATAGTCGCCGCCGGCCGCTTCCGCAGGAAAACTGGCGCCGGATATATCGAAACCGGAAAAATCTGGGGAACGTTTGGGGAACATCCACTGCTGGATATCTCTGGCGGCTTTGAACTGCTCTTCGTGTTCGCGCAGCTCGCGTTCGGCGCGTTGGCGTTCCGAAATATCGCGGATGAAGGCCACGTGCATAAGACGCTGATGCAAGGCCAGGCTACTGGTGGCGATCTCCAGCGGAATGGTCTTGCCTAATCGAGTTTTGCCTTCGGTTTCAAACAAACGCCCTTTTCCTCTGGCTTGTCCCTTCTCCTTGGCGCTTTGGAACATTTGCCGGCGCATCTTCGCCAAACCCGATTCTTGCAAAATCCGATCAATGCTCCTGCCCACCAACTCCGCCGCCGAATAGCCGAAGATTTCCGTCGCCGCCGGGTTGGAAAAATGGATGAGACCCGCTTCGTCCATAAACAGGACCGCGTCAATCGAATTTTCCCACAACAAGCGATTGCGCAACTCGCTTTCTTTTAACGCCGCTTCCACTTGTCGGCGATGGCGGCGGATTTGCGCCTCCCGCATTTCCCGTTCCACGGCTACCACCAACCGCGCCAGTTGCCCCTTCATCAAATAATCGTGAGCGCCGTGCTTCATTGCCGATACGGCCACATCCTCGCCAATCCCCCCGGAAATAATGATGAACGGAATATCCAATCCCGTGGACTTCAAAATCCGCAACGCGTCCGTCGCCTTGAAATCGGGAAGATTATAGTCCGACAAGATCACATCCCAATCGCCATTGCCCAGCGCGTCCCGCAAGGCCGTCTCGGTATCGACCCGCTGGCTGGTCAGCTCGTATCCGCCCTGCCGAAGCACGCTTGCCATTATGCGAGCGTCAAACTCCGAATCCTCCACAATCAATGCTTTCAGAGCGTTTCGCACCTTTTCCTCCCATAGCCATCCCTTCCTTCGGCAACAACGCGGCGGCTCAGAAAACCAGCCGCCAACAACATCCCCGCGTTGGCCACCCCAACCCAAAGAACCAGCGAAGTCGGCGAGAAATCCAACGTGAGCAACCCCAGACCGTACAACGCCGGCGCCGGCAACAAGCAAGCCACCTTCCCAAACTCCCGATTCGCCACCAAATGATTGACAAACACATTCGCCAAAGCCAACAACCCCATCGCCCCGAAAAAATAAGGCACGAGACGGGCAATCCGCAAAATTTGTCCCTCTCTTTTCAAAAGCCAATCCGCCGCGCCACCCGGCAAAATCGAAATCATTTCCGCAGATTGCAAAACCATCGGCGCCGCCCACCAACAAACTACGCCGCCCAACGCCGCGCCCAATCCGACAATGGCCAGAGTCGCCCAAAACGTCCGCGACACTAACTTCGGCGCGGAGTCTTTGCGCGACGGACGCACCAACTTGGGAAACATCACCCCCGCAATCGGGCCGACAAACAGAAACAAACCCCGGCCAAGCACTCCCGCCATCGCATAATCGTCACTCACCGTTTTTTCAAATTGGATCCGCGCCGCAATCATGTCCACCGTCAACATAAACTGCACCATCCCCGGCCCCAGCGCAAAAAGCAGCGCCCGTCCAAACCAAACCCGCCACTGAATCCGATCCGCGCCGCCCACCCAGACCCCTCGGCACGGCATAACCGCCAACCCAACCGCCGCAACCACGCCGATCAAAGCGCCGAACATCAGCCAATGCACCTTCGGTCCCAACCAAAAAAGAACCGCCGCAACCGCCAAAAAACGCCCCAAACCATTGCTCACCATCGCCCAGCCCAACCAACCAAACCACTGCCTGCCCTGCAAAATCCCGCAAAACACCGGCAGCCAAAAATGAGGCAACACCGCGCAAAGCGTTACCCAAAGCCCCCGGGCATCCTCCAACTGCAACCATCTCAAAACCTGCTCCTGCCCTAACCAAATCAAACCCGCCGCCGCCGCCCAAATCCCGGTGAACAAAGCAAGAATGCCCATCGTATTGCCCGCTAAACACCGCTGCCCCGCCTCGTCCCGAACCGACGCCGCTTCATGCGCAAAAACCGTCTGCAACCCCAGCGCCGGAATCATCGAAAAATTCACAATCATAATCATCGTATAAAAATGACTGTAATCTCCCCCGCTAAACCAAGGCGCCGCAACCAAATGCACGGCAAACATGAACAAACCCGACAGAGTCGTCGCCGTCACCATCCAAGCCCCCTGCCGAAAAAAGCTCATTTACCTCGCGCTTTCTCCGCGCCGTCCCAATCCACTCGAGTGACTACAATCTCGCCCTTTGCGCTTGCCCGCTTCGCCGATGCCGGAAAGAAACTCAACAACCCCTTCCAAAGCCCCACGCCGTAGGCGCAATGCGCCACTCCCGCAAGAGGCGCCGCCAGAACGCCGGCCACAATCCCCTGCGACCTTGAAATTTTTAACGAAAGAGAACCCAAAAACGCTAGATACAACCACCAAGGCCAAACGGCCGGCGAACGCCAAGGATCCGCCCAACTTTCAGATACCGCGCACCACCCCGCCAACGCCGCCAAACCCAACACCAACAAAGCCGGCGCAAAGTTCAAAATCGATCCCCGGCTGGGATGCCGCCGCACCTGCTCTCCCCGACCCCTCCCATAGCGAAAGAACATCACCAGAAAGGCGGCAACAGTGTCTCTCGGATAGCGATAAACCACTAAGTCCGGATCATACCAAAGCGCCCGCCCCGCTCTCGCCAAGCGATCCAAAAAGGCGTTTTCCTCGTTCGGATACAACGATTCGTCAAACCCGCCCACGCGCTCAAACTCGCTCCGGTGAACGGCCAAATTGCAAAGAATAAGTTCCTTTTCCGTTGTGGCCCGACCCCGGCCAACTTGGCGATAGCGAGCGCAACTCGGTCCGAAAACCAGCCAACTCCCCATCAAAGCGGCAAACATCTGTTGCAACGGCGGCGCGTCTTCGGGGCATAAATTCGGGCCGCCCGCCGCCGCCGCATCTCGTTTTGCAAAAATTTGTAGCAAACGCTCCAACGCCGAGCGGCAGACCACCGAGTCGTCGTCCAGAAAATACAAAATCTCTCCCTTCGCCTCTTTGGCGGCCAAGTTTCGCTGCCGGCTCGGCCGGCAGCCACTGGCCAGCAATACCTCAAAATGTTTTCGAGAAAGCCGACAACCAAAAAGGCCGTCCAGCGCGCGCCGGGGAGTTTGCCCTGCCCGTGCTGCAATGATGACCGTGATCCGCGGCGGTGATTCGCTCATGGCAACGACTTCAAATATCGAAGCAACCGCTCCGCGCCCAAACACAGCGATCGCTCGGAAATCCACTCCTTTTCCGTATGCGCCTGAGCAATGCTCCCCGGCCCGTAAACAACGCACGGAACCCCGGCTCCCGCAAGAATGGCGGCATCGCAAAAGTAATCCACCCCACAGACTCTTTTCCGCCCCATATGCCCAAGAAAATCCCGCACCGAAGGCAGAGCGGGATCCGTCTCCAAAGCGGGAGTCGGCCTCTGCCGCAAGTCCGAAATCTTCGCCCGCACGTTGGCGTCTTGAGCAACACGAAGCAACTCCGCCTCCACTTGCGCCAAATTTTCGCCCGGCAACGATCGACGATCCACTTGGATCCGGCAACAATCGGGAACCACATTCGGCTGTCGCCCGCCTTGGACAACGCCCACGTTAATCGTAGGAGATCCCAAAAGAGGATGGCGCCTTTGGCGCAGCGCAACAGCGTAATCCGTCTCCAGAGCGACGATCATCCTGGCCATTTCCAAGATGGCGTTCCGCCCCAATTCCGGCCGCGAACCGTGAGCGGCTTTGCCGCGGATCTCGATATCAAACCAAAAATCGCCCTTATGCGCCGCAACGACTTGAAGCCGAGTCGGCTCGCCGACAATCGCTAAATCTGCCGGCGGACACTTGGCCGCAAAAGCCCGCGAACCCAGCTGAGCGTTCTCCTCATCCGCCAAACCGACAAACAAAATCTCCGTGCGACGAGGACGCTCCGCACTCCGAGCCAGATTCAACAGCGAAAAAAACATCGCCGCCACCGACCCCTTGGTGTCGCACGCTCCCCGTCCGTAAATCCTTCCGTTGCGCAACTTAGGCTGCAGCTGACCCTCCTCTTCCACGCCGATTGTGTCCAGATGAGGCGCCAGAATAATCCGATGCACCCGACGCCCCGACGCCGGCAAAACAACCCATATGTTTTTCCGCCGCAACCCCACACTTTGGCTTTTGACCCGCAACCCCTCTTGCCGAGCAAGCGCCAACAAATAACCGCCAATCCGATCTTCGCCCGACCACTCCGCCCGCCCCGCGGCAAAGGCCGGATTGACGCTGGGAATCCGAATCAATTCCCGCAACAAATCCACAACCGAACCTGGAGACTTCGCCGTCAAAGAGCAAACATCCTACGACGCATCCCCCGCTCCGTCGAGAAAGGAAACCTTCGCCGCCCGCAAAACTCCTCATACTCGCCGCTCTTCTCCATCCTCTTCCCCATTCAAGTATGCAGCGGCGTATTGGGAAAAATCATTCCACTCAAAACCATTTTCCCGCCGATTCACTGCGCTCATTGCTTGCTCAAAATGGCATTCCAAGCAAAACTCCGGACGAGGCCTCGGAAACTGCCGATTCGCCCAACCTATTTTGAACCATATGTTAAAAGCTGGAATTGTCGGATTGCCCAACGTCGGCAAATCAACCTTGTTCAACGCGCTCGCCAAAACCCGCAAAGCAGAGTCCGCAAACTATCCATTCTGCACCATCGACCCCAACGTCGCCGTGGTCTCTGTCCCCGACGACCGCCTAAAATCTTTGGCCGCAATCGCCAAAACCCAAACCATCATCCCGGCCGGCATCGAGTTCGTGGACATCGCCGGCCTAGTCCAAGGCGCGTCCCAAGGCGAAGGACTGGGCAACAAATTCCTCAGCCACATCCGCCAAGTCGACGCCGTCATCCAAGTCGTCCGCTGCTTCGACGATGCGAACATCCACCACGTCGCCGGCTCCATCGACCCCGTCCGCGACATAGAAACCATCGCCACAGAACTCATCCTTGCCGACTTGGAATCCGTCCAAAACAGCATCGCCCGCCGCGCCAAAGACGCTAAACGCGGCGATAAAACCGCCGTCGCCGAAACCGCCATCCTCCGCAAACTCGCCTCCCACCTCAACAACGGCAAACCGGCCATCACCCTCGACCTCGCGCCCAAAGAACGAGAAATCGCCCGTCCCTTCTTCCTCCTCAGCCAAAAACCAACCATCTTCGCTGCCAACGTAAAAGAAAGCGCATTGGCCACCGCGTCGGAAAACCCCTACATCCAACAAGTCCGCAAGCACGCCAAAAACCAACACAACTGCCAAACCGCAATCATCAGCGCCCAAATCGAAAGCGACCTCCTCGACCTCAACCCAACCGAAGCCCTAGACTTCCTCGCCGAACTCGGCGTCCAAGAATCCGGCGCCGGCGACCTCATCCGCAACGTCTACCAACTCCTCGGACTGCGAACCTTCTTCACCGCCGGCGAAAAAGAAGTCCGCGCCTGGACAATCCGCCAAGGCAACACCGCCCCTCAAGCCGCCGGAGTCATCCACACCGACTTTGAACGCGGCTTCATCAAAGCCGAAACCGTCGCCTACCAAGACCTCATCCAATGCGGATCCATTGCCGCCGCAAGAGAACGCGGCCTCTACCGAATGGAAGGCAAAGAATACATTGTCCAAGATGGCGACGTCATGCTCTTCAAATTCAACGTCTAATCCCCTCAATGAACAATCCTCTACAAGCTTCGCTCGTTCTAAATAGCTGTCGTCAAAAAATTCCCTTGTCTCAAAACAAAACAAACAGAATAATCAAATCCCACAATCAGAAACTATATTTTATACCCAATCAAAACTTCCAACCCTCGTTCTTCATAAACCCTTCCGTATTCATACATTTCACCCCAAAATATTCGCAAACATCAGGAATTCTTCCCTCTTTCTTTCGACTCTCTTCTGTAACCACAGTTGCTCTCGTTTCCCATGCTTTAGCGATAACAGAAGGATCCTCTACTGGTTTTTCTTGCATTCGGGCTTGGTTTTTGACGAGCTTTTGAAATTTGGGAATCGCCAATATTTCCCGAATTTTGTCTAGCTCTTCAATGGTTGGCTCAGTGAAAATATGCTTGTGTCTTTTTATCCAATCAAGAAGATGATCCTGTTCTCCACGATAGTTCTCCAATTCTTTTTGCACCTCTTTTACAGAAGATATTTTTCCCAAAAAGAAGGAAAATTCTCATGATAATATGAACGACATGTAACAAAGAAACCCGTATCCATCACATAACAATTTTCAGTAAAGAGACCAAGACTCATTCTTCCCATCCTTTCAATACATAGCTTTCCAATTTCTCTAGAGACTTAGTTTTAACCCCTAAATAATCCGCAAGTTCCCGGTCGTTAATTTTCTGCTGATGATATTGTCGAAAAGCGATCTCTAAATACTTCCGCCCAAGATAATCGTATATCTTCACGAAATAATTCGGACCTCCACTTTCCCGTCGTTCTTTTTCTAATTGGCTCGCCCTCCATTCCTGTTTATATTTTTCAAGTTCATTTTCGTATTTAATTTTGGAGATGAATTCTCGATCATAAAACTTGCGCAGAATCACTTCACGGCTGACTTTATACAGATTTGCCAGTCTTTCGATTTCATGATCTTCAGGATTCTTCTTTGCGTGTTGCCGAAAACTCTCATCAGGCACTAGAAACGCCCCGGCAAACGCGTTACAAAACACTTCTTCCTCTTTATAGTCTCCTTGCAATTGGGGAGTCGTACGCATATCCACCCCGCCTTTACCTCTCAATAGATGCGCTAACTCGTGGAAAAGAGTAAATATCTGTCGGTTTTTCGACATTCTGCTGTTGAGATAGATAATAGGAAACTGTTTGTCGTGCAGGCAAAACCCGCAATAGTTTTTGTCATGAAAGGCATTCTTAAATATCCATAAACCGCATTCTTCCAGCGCGTTTCGCCACATTTTCAAAGCCTCGTTCTCATCCTTACATGTCATTTGTTTCCCTAATGAAATACCAATATATTCCCTTGCTTGTGCCGCCAAATTCTTGGCAGATATGCGATCCTGTACGAAAACACCCTGAACTATCTTTCTTTTTGCGGGATTTATGTCTCCCAAAAGTTCATATAAATTCATTTGCTTAACCATCCCATCGCGAATCAGAAATCGTATTTTTGTGGGAATTCTTTCAACATAAGCTTCTGGCAAGGATCGAAACTGCCTTTCCAAACTCGGTTCTTCTGGTGGCTTCGGAAAGAAAAAGACGGCAACGGGGCGTCGATATATTTTTGCCAGTTTCTCCAGCTGCGAATAAGTAAGATTGCCACGACCGGACTCCCATCGTTGAATAGTTTCCGCCGTAACGCGTTTAAGTTCCAATTGTTCCGCAACTTCTTCTAGACGGATGCCGGCGCTTTCTCTTGCCCAACGCAGAATTTCCGGAGTCACTTTTGCGGCCACGTTCATATAGTTATTTCAATAATTTTCATAGTGTCGTTGCCGAAGATGTCGACTACTTTGACCGCTAACTTGCGCCGGCCGGACAACACGGCTCGCGGCGCACTCACTAACTCCAACCGCCGCTCCGGCCTCGTCCGAAAACTCTGCCACTCATTCTCAAACACATAATCCCCCGTCCACTGCTCCTCCCACTTCCCCGTCTCCGCATCCTGTTCCCATATCATCTCCTTCTTGCTCTCAAACTCATAATCTACCGCCCAATAATCTATCCAATCGGTCCACTCCTTAGTCAACACTTCCCGCCGCAACACTCCCTGCCAGTCCTTCGTCACCCTCACCATCCGCCCGCTGTCCACGATTATCTTGCTCCCGCTTCGCTTCTTCTCTAACGCCAGCTCCGCATTCGCTATCGAATCCTGCGTCCAATACACCGAAAAGTCCGCCAACTCCACCGCCACCGTCGCCATCTTCCCCGCCTTCCCCTCCACAATATGCGGACTGAGCCCCATATACGCCATATCGTGGAACACCACCTAATGCTTTTCCACCGCCCGCCGGTCAAACACATCGCGCGGAATATACTTCGGCGTCAACGCAACGCCTTGGGACTTGGCCGCTTCTAGCGCGTGGGGAAACAAACCCATCTCAAACTCAAAACCTAAGACATCCACTTTGGTGACCCCATATTTGCGGCACTCTGCAATCGCCGCTTCTATATCTAGCCTGTTGACCGGCAGGTCAATGGGGCCGACGACTACCATCCGATCATACTTTTTGCCGTGAAAGACGCGGCATTGTTCCACTTGTTGGGCTTGGTAGGCGTGGAGAATAAGTTGCACGAACTCGCCTCTTTTTTGGCGGCGTTGTCTTTGTTGGTCTGATGGGCGCAGATTGGGGTTGATGGCCACAAAGTGTTGCCGTTCGTATTTGCCTAAGTTGAGGATTTCCAAAGCGCGATAGTTTTGGCCTTGTTGTTTTCGCTCTCGCTGGACGGAAATCATGCGCTTGCGAGTGGTATGAATGGCGAACTTGCCTAAGTCGCTAGCAATCCACTTGCGGCCTAGTTTTTCCGCTACTGCGGCGGTAGTGCCGGAGCCACAAAAGAAATCGGCCACTAAATCCCCCTCGTTGCTACTCGCCTTGATAATGCGCCGCGCTCGTCTCCTCTCTCTTCTCTTCTGTCTTCATTTCTTTTCCGGCTTCATCAGCCCTAGCCGTCGGTTCTTTTCCCGCAATTGCGAGAGCGTTCCCGTTCCTTTGCGGGAGTTGCAACCGGAGCAAAGGACTTGCAGGTTTTCTATGTTGTCCTGCCCGCCTTTGGCTCGCGGGAAGTCGTGGTCGACGTGCATCACTTTGGCGTCGTAATGATCATCGCAACCGGCGCAAATCCCTGCTTGCTCGGTGTAAAGCCGATCAAAATGCTTTTTGTAATGCTCGAACTCGCCTAAATCATTGCGGACGGGATGCTGTTTGCGCTGGTTGTCGCATCGGCGGATGAGGACGCGGCGGCCCCAGTCTTTGCCCAGTTCGTCTTGCGCTTCGGTTTCGGTTCCCTGGTTTAGTTTGTTGAGTTGCAACACCACTTGACGCTCGGCTTCTTCATCGCGGTCAATGCCAATCCATTGGCGGCCGGCGTTCTCGGCGGCCACTAAAGTAGTGGCGCAGCCGCAAAACGGATCTAAGACGACGTCGCCGGGATTGGAACTCGCTAATATCATCCTCGAATATAAGGCTACCGGCTTCTGCGTCGCCCACCCAGAACGCTCTTTTGCCCCCCCCCCCCCAAGAGAGGCATTTCCCAAACGGTTGGAATGGGAGAACCTTTATGCGGATTGTCGATGTAATAAACGGTTCTGCCCTCTTCTTTTGCCTTCTCAATTTTGGCGGCGGCTTTGGCGCGATCATAAACTCGGAGAATCTTTTGCCCGCCTTGACTGCCGGCATTGTAGCCAGTTTTGCGAATGCGGATTTGGTCTCTGGTGAGTTCGCCGAAGAGTTTGTTGAATTTCATTTGCTTCGCGTCTCTGGCGTAGAAAAGAATGGTATCGTGATTGCGTTGAAACATTTTGCCAGCGTTCGACCACTTTTTGTAATGCCAGATGATTTCGTTGCGGAAGTTTTGTTTGCCGAAGATGCCGTCCATTAGCAAGCGCAGGTAGGCGTTGGCGCTGGGGTCGCAGTGGAGGTAAATGGAGCCGGTCTCGGCCAGCAGTCGATGGCATTCCATCAGGCGAGTGGCCATCATCACCAGATAGCCCTGCATCCCGGCGGAATGCATGTCTAGAGCGGCGTTGCACAGGCGGAAGATGCGGGGATGGCATTTTTCCAAGAGGGTCAACTCTTCGGCGCGCTGCGGGGTCATCAGCCAGCCGTCCCATTTGTCGTCAAAGCCGGGCTTCTTGTTCTTCGGTTGGGAGGGCGAGCCGAAGACGTGGTCAAAGCGCTTCTCTTTGTTGAACGGCGGGTCGGCGCAGATTAAGTCGATGCAACCGGAATTCAAGCCGCGCATCACTTCTCGGTTGTCGCCGATGAATACGGTTTGATTGCGGCAGTTTAGTTTTGCCATAGTTGCTTATTATGGATTTTGAAATATGATGAAATGAAGTAAAGATGAAACAGGGATGCTTGGCTACGATTGGCGAGGATCGTATTTTGTTTCCACCCATCTTCTGTTGCCGAATTCCCCGTTTGTTTGCCATTTTTCCGCATCGCTAAATTTGTTCTGTTTTTGGTTTTAGCGCGGAGGCAGTTCAGGCAGTTCGGGTGGAGTGGGAGGAACTGGCGGAACGGTTTGTTGCTCTTCGGGTTCTTCAGATTCTCGGGGATTGACTTCGGGTTGTTGGGGTTGGGGAGTTTTGTCGGGCGAGGTTTTAGTGGCGCTTTCGATGGTTTTCATGATGGCGGCGACTGAGGAGCCGATGTCTCCGAGGTTGGAGGGGAGGATGAGGGTATTGTTGGTGCGCGCGAGTTCGCCGAATTCGCGTATGTATTGTTCGGCGACGCGCAAGTTGACGGCGTCGATGCCGCCGGGTTGTTGGACGGCTTGGGCGATGCTTTTGAGGCCGTCGGCGGTGGCTTGGGCGATGAGGGTAATTTCGCGGGCTTTGCCTTCGGCTTCGTTGATTTGTTTTTGTTTTTCGGCTTGGGAAAGGTTGATGACTTCCTGCTTTTCGCCTTCGGAGACGTTGATTTTGGCTTGGCGTTCGCCTTCGGATTCGGCCACGACGGCGCGTCGTTCGCGTTCGGCGCGCATTTGTTTTTCGAGGGCGTCTTTGACGGAGTCTGGCGGCACGATGTCTTTGATTTCGTAGCGGAGGACTTTGACGCCCCAAGGTTCGGAGGCGCGGTCAACCACTTCGACAACTTGGGCGTTGATGGTTTCGCGTTCTTCGAAGGTTCGGTCGAGTTCAATTTTGCCAATTTCGGAGCGGAGAGTGGTTTGGGCAAGTTGGGAAGTGGCAAAGGTGTAGTTTTCGATTCCGTAGCTGGCGTCGCGGGCGTTGACCACTTGCATGTAAAGGATGCCGTCGACGGAGACGGAGATGTTGTCTTTGGTGATGCAGGTTTGGGAGGGGACGTCCACGGCTTGTTCTTTGAGAGAATGGCGATAGGCCACTTTGTCGAGGAAGGGGAGGAGGAAGTGAAAGCCGGCGTCCAAAGTGCTGGAGTATTTGCCGAGTCGCTCGATGACGAACTGTTGTCTTTGAGGCACCACTCGCGCGGTTTTGATAATGACGACGACAGCGAAGATAGCGGCGCCGATGGCGAGGATAATCAGTGGATCTTCCATAGTATCGTTTTTTTAGTTTTCGTTTTTCTGCGGTCAGTTTGCGGTTATTTTTTCAATGATTAAAACAGAGTCTTTGCGGCCGATGATTGTGACGGGATCGCCAGTTTTTAACTGGGTTTCTTCCGCCGTGCGGGCGTCCCATTGGGTGCCGCGATAGGTAACTCGGCCCGCTTGGGCGCGCGCATTGTCAAAGCCGGAGGCGACGATTGCTTCTCGTCCGAGGAAGTCGTCGTCTTCGCCAGCGATTGCCGATCCAATGGACTTGCCGACAAACCATGATTGGCATTGCTTGCGGAGCAGGAGCAATGTACCCAGCGAAACGGCGGCAAACACGACAAAAGGAAGCGGGCCTTCTCCCGGTATTATTCCAGGCCAGATCAAGAGGCCTACAATCAACGCGCTAAAACCGAAGAAAACGACGACGAGTCCCGGTACTACAAATTCCGCCAAGATGAGAAAGATGCCTAGGAGCATCCAGATAATTTCAGGGTTCATGATGGTTGATTGTTTTTACTTGTCTGCCGCCGGCTGCGCCGCTAACGAAACACGCGCACGCCGTATTCTTTGATTTTTTCCAGTTGGCTGCGAGGAATTCGATTGCCTCTGACATAAAAGCGCAGAAAGGGGGCAAAGCGTTTTTCGCCTTCGTAGTCGGCTTTGGCGGCGCTGATGAGCGGTCCGACGTCTGAGATTCGATTGTATTGCAAGTCCAGGAAGTTCAGATTTTTGAGTCCTTCCAAAGGATAGAGATTGAAAATTTTGTTGCCGTCTAGCGATAGCGAGGAGAGCCATTTTAGCGAGCCAATCCCTTCGATGCTTTCGATTTCGTTCACGCTCAAGTGCAGGGAAGCGAGTTTGGGAAGATTGAGGATGGGATAGATGTATTGGATTCGGTTGTAACCGAGATACAGCGCCGAGAGATTCGTTAGCGAAGAAAGCGGTTTTAGGTCGCTGACTTGGTTGTCAGACAGCTCAATATACTGAAGCGCCGGCAGAGTGGCCAAAGTGGAAATGTCGCTGATTGCGTTGTCCGAAAGGTCCAAAGACTGCAGGCGAGGCAGGTTGGCCACCGGCGAAATATCCGTGATCTGATTGCCTGCTAAATCTAATAAAGCCAAGCTGCGGCACTTTTCCAAACCGGTAAGATCGCGGATGCCTTTGCCTCGCCCCTTGACTGTGGAGACGTTGAGAACGTCCGACTCGGTAATCGGCTCGTCGTTGTTCCTTTTGGCGTAAACAGACTGCCTCACCACCGCTTCCAAATTCTTGTCTGGGAAGATCGGCTCTTCAAGTTTTTCCGCCGATTCTTCCGCCCAACTAATCGTAGAGGCGCTCCACAACGCCGCCCCGCCAAGAATGCCGAACAAAACTCGCTTCATATTCCAATTCACCGTTGCTAACAGGTTCATCGCCGACTACGAAACCAGAAACCGTCCTCAAATGCAAGCCTTTTCCGCCTAAACCGATTCCCCAAATTAGATATGGCTTATTGTCCCACAAATCCCTAGTCTTGTCCCGCGCAAGCAAGCCAAAAGCCATGATTGTCCAGCTCGCCTACGGAAACTCCACGCTGTCCGTCGATCTTCCCGATTCAAAGACCACCGTCATCCGCCCCGCCCACCAGCCCGGCCTGCCCGACGAGCGCGCCGCCGTCGAAAACGCCCTGCAAAATCCCATCGCCTCCCCGCCGCTCAAACAACGCATTCGCCCCAGCGACCGCCTCTGCATCCTCTTTACCGACATTACCCGCGCCACTCCAAACGAACGCATCCTCCCTTGGCTCCTCGAACACTTAAAAGACCACCCGCGCGAAAACATCACCCTCCTCAACCAACTCGGCACCCACCGCCCCAATACACGCGAAGAACTTTGCCAAATGCTTACATCGGACGTCGTCCGCAACTACCGCGTTGTCAACCACGACTGCAAAGACGCCGGATCCCTTGCCCAACTCGGCCAAACCCAAGACGGCACTCCCGCCCTCCTCCACAAACTGGCCGTCGAAGCCGACCTGCGAATCGTCACCGGCTTCATCGAACCCCACTTCTTCGCCGGCTTCAGCGGCGGACCCAAAGGCATCATGCCCGGCGTCGCTGGTCTCCAAACCATCATGAGCAACCACGGCGAAAAAAACATCGGCCACCCCAAAGCCGCCTTTGGAATCACCAACGGCAATCCCTTGTGGGAAGAGCTGCGCGACATCGCCCTCCGCGCCGGCCCCAGCTTCCTCCTCAACGTCACACTCAACGAAACCAGAGCAATCACCGCCGTCTTCGCCGGCCACCTCGTCCAAGCGCACCAAAAAGGCTGCCAATTCGTCCAACAATCCGCCATGCAACCCGTTCCCGCCCCCTTCGACATCGTCCTCACCACCAACAGCGGCTACCCCCTCGACCTCAACCTCTACCAAGGCGTCAAAGGCATGAGCGCCGGCGCCCGAATCCTCAAAGATGGCGGTCTCCTCATCCTTGCCTGCGAATGCCGCGAAGGCGTTCCCGCAAACAGCCCACTGGACAAACTCCTACAATCCGCCGATTCCCCCGAAGAAATCCTCGCCATGCTCGCCACGCCCGGATTCACTCAACCCGAACAATGGCAAGCCCAAATCCAAGCCCTCATCCAACGCCGCGCCGAAGTCCAAGTCCACAGCTCCCTCGATCCCCAAACCCTCAAAAAAATTCACCTCAAACCCTGCCCCGACATCGCCCAAACCATCCGCCAACGCCTCCAACAACTCGGACCCGAGGCCCGCATCGCCACCCTTCCCCAAGGACCTCTTACCATCCCTTACATCCAACCCAATTCAAAATGACGAATTAGGATTAACGACGAAGGGGACAAAACGCACGAATGTCTCTCCTGTCTTTATCCCGTTCATTTCGCTCATCCATGCATGTAAAAAAGGAAAAACATCCCCTTTATAATTTGGACAGAGCGACGTGGACGCCGAAAGTTTGGTTGCGAAAAAGCAACAAGTATTGGGACGAGAACTTCCCTAGCCTGTGTTGACGCAAATTACCAAAGTGCGCTTCCAGCTAACACAACATCAAGAAACGCCCAAAACCAAACCATCCAAGGGAACTTTTCCTTTCCCAGCCGCCCATGCGGCGAATAGCCTTAGCTTGGAGAACGACCAATCCTTCCTTCTTTGTCAACATCCCCTTCTTCGCATTGGGCGAATCCGTCTTGTCTGCTTCGCCTTCGGTAAGATGGAGGCGGCCATCCTCAAAGAACAATGGATTGAGGATTTTATGAATGCATCAACACGGCCGAGCGCTTGGCGGGCGTTAGTGTTGGTGTTGGTGGTCGAACTCTTGCCAAGTGAGGAGGTTGTCGCCATGGAAGGCGGCAGGCCAGGCGGGATTTTGATTAGGCTAGCCCAAGTGCCAAGGGTCGTCGGCTTGGCCGTTCCTATCCCAAGCTACTTTCCAAGTTTCGTAAATTCCCTCATAGCCTAACACATTTTGCCCGGCGCCGGTGGTTTGGCTAGGCGCCTCTTCTTGCCCGCGGACTTCGCTCTCGCCATAACTGCTTCCTACTAACCAACCAACATGAGCTGACCCGCTCACTTCCACCACCGCATAACTCTGCCCAATGATGCCGATAGTGGGATTGATACCCAACTACTCCGCCGGCTAAGGTTGCGCTTTCCGCTTTGTCCTTGCGCACAACCGGTCTTTAGCGAGCCGGGGTTCCTAAACCAACTAAGTCGCCGGCACTGGTTGCGCCATTCACTCTCCCTTGCGCCGAACTGGACTCGATAGAACCACCAACATTCCACCCCACGAAGACGCTAACGCCGACAACGCCGCTCACTTCTGCGTTGACGAAGCTGTGCGCAATGTTCCCAAAGTTATGTCCAACTAGGCCGCCGACGCTGTTCGAGCCCACCACTTGCCCGCTCACCGAACAATGGCTGATGACTCCTTGACTCAACCCGGCGATGGCGCCGACCCAGTTCACACCTTTTATATCCACCTCTTCTAATCCTAAGCCAACCACTTGCCCGCGATTGCCTAGCGCCCCCAACAAACCACTGGGTTTCCCGGCAAACCGGGAAGCATCGCTCTGGTCTTGGAACAAGTTGTGGATGGTATGACCGTTGCCTGCTAATACGGCTTGGAAGGGGTGGGCGAACAGGCCGATGGACTGCCAGCCGTGGCCCTTGTTCCAAAAGGCGTCTGCTTCCTCGGCGTGGCCGTTGTGGTTGGTATCGAAGTCAAGATCGCTGGTGAGTTCGTAGCCTTGGGCTGGGGCGTTGTTGGGAATGCCCATGTTGGCAATGGCGCTGGGGAAGGCTTGGCTGTAAGCGTTAGCGAATGCTTCTTGGTCCGGTTGGCCGTCGCCGTTCAAATCAAACCGGATGGCGTTCAGCTGCGCTAGGTTGCTAATCTCAATCAAGCCGTCGTCGTCTTGGTCGTAGTCGACAGGCTCGCTGTTTGTGGGCGGTTCTGGTTCTGGGTCAACGGGTTCTGGTTCTATCATGTCTTCGCCATTGGGTTCTTCTACTATTGTAGGGGCAAGCGTTATGGAAACAATGCCGGCGTCGTTGATGGCGGCAAAGCCTTCGCTGCCGGGAATGGAGTGCCTAATGGAGGCTTGCTCGCTTATATCGGAGGCATCGGCGCTGGCGGTCACGGTCACGGTTTGGTAGGTCTGCCAATCAGACGGGGTGAACATTAGCTTGCTGGGGTTCACCGTGATTCCAGAATGCGACGTTTCTAGGTTGACAATCGTATTCCCAACACCACGGGAGGAAGCGGCGCGTACTTGGTAGCTGGTGGAGCCGCCTTCGTTTAAGGACAAGCTAGTTGTTTTGAACATGAGCGAGGGCAGTATGACTCCGCCGGGCAAGGGGGCGGGAGGCGGCACAGCGCTGTCGTCGTTGACAATTTCAATGCGAGCGGTGTCGGGATGGATGACGGCGTTGGAGATGAGGTAGAGATTGAAGTATTCGCTGGGTTCAAAGTCAGTGTCTCCCAAGATGGGAATGGAGATGGTTCGAGTGAGGCTAGTCGTGCCGGCGTCGAAGGTGATTGTGCCGTTGGTGTCCGTGTAGTCTTCGCCAGCGGTTGCCGTGCCGTCCCGCGTGGCGTAGTCCACATTAATACGCGAATCGGGAGGCTGATTCAAGCGAAGCTGAAGATTTGCGTTGGTTTCGCCTTCGTTGCCTTCGCTCACTTCCCAATCGGAGGGGGAAAGATAGATCAGCGAGACCTGCTGTTCTGTGCCAAGTCCTAGACTTTCCAAATTGACGAGTTTGCCAAGGATGACGGAAGGCAGGGAAATCGATTGTTGGAACGGATTATTAGAAAGATCCAGCCTCTCCAAGTTGGCCAGATTGTCGAATATCCCTGCCGGCAAGGAAGTCAATTGGTTGCGGTTAAGAGACAGCGTTTGCAGGCTGGTAAGCTCGTCGAATATCCCTGCCGGCAAGGAAGTCAATTGATTGTTGTAAAGATGTAGTGTTTGCAAGCTGGTGAGCTCGTCAAATATTCCCGACAGCAAGGAAGTCAACCGGTTGTTGTTAAGATGCAGCGTTTGCAGGTTGGCGAGTCCGTCAAATATCTCCGAAGGCAAGGAAGTTAACCGGTTGCCGGAAATACTTAGCGTTTGCAGGTTGGCGAGTCCATCAAATATCTCCGAAGGCAAAGAAGTTAACCGGTTATTGTCAAGATGCACTGTTTGCGGGTTGTCAAGATGCAGTGTTTGCAGGTTGGCGAGTCCGTCAAATATCCCCGCCGGCAAAGAAGTTAACCGGTTGTTGTCAAGATGCAGCGTTTGCAGGTTGGTGAGGCCGTCAAATATCTCCGCCGGCAAGGAAGTCAACCGGTTGCCGGAAATATTTAGCGTTTGCAGGTTGGTGAGGCCTTCAAAGTCGTCTGCTCGCACGGAAGTAAGTCGGTGGTTGTAGGAACTGAGAGAAGTGATGCTGCTGAGTTGGGCAAGGTTGGTGACTTGGTTGTATCGCGTGATACCGGGCAATTTACTCAGGATTTCGTCAGCTACCTGCTTTGTCCTGCCATGCAAAACACTGCCGCGAAAAAATGCCACCGAAAGAGAATCCTCATGATACACTTCTCTCAAATTGGGCAATCCCTCAAATAAATCAATCGACACACGCAGATAACGGCGTCCAGAGAATGCATAGTAGTCATAACGTGAATTGCTTCTAAGATCCAGCGTTTGCAGGCTGGTGAGTCTGTTAAATATCCCAGAAGGCAAGGAAATCAACCGGTTGTGGTTAAGATCCAGCGTTTGCAGATTGACCAGATCGTCGAATATCCCCTCAGGCAAGGAAGCCAACCGGTTGTTGTCAAGATCTAGCCTATGCAGATTAACCAGCTCATCGAATATCCCCTCAGGCAAGGAAGAGAACCGGTTGTGGTTAAGATACAGCGTTTGCAGGCTGGTGAGCTCGTCAAATACCCCCGCAGGCAAGGAGGACAACGGGTTGTTGTTTAGATACAGCCTTTGCAGATTGTTGAGACCTTCAAAATCGCCTGCTCGCAGAGAAGCGAGTTCTTTATCGGATAAGTCCAAAGAAGTGATGCGGCTGAGTTGGGCAAGGTTGTCGACTTGATGGTATTGCGTGATGCCGGGTAGTTTCCTCAGAATTTCGTCGGCCACTTTCATTGTTCGGCCGTGGAGGACGGAGCCGGATCTGTTGACGGTGACTTCCGGGGGATAGAAGAGTAAATTGTAGTGAAGAGTATACCTACCGTATCCTCCTGATACGCGGACGAAATAAGTTCCCGGACTCACCTGATGGCTGATCCGAAAGTTGGTGACTGCTCCGCCATCGTCGTCCTGAGCCAATACTCTCTTAGAACTATCCAGCAAAGATCCGTAGGTATCCGTGTTACCCGTGGTGTAAACCGTCAACGTCTGTGAGCGTTCGACTTCGATCCGGTACTCATCTGGGGCATCCCCATATCTATGATGGGCGCCATCTATCTCAACATCGCGGGATGGGGTCTGGTCGGTGGTTTGCGCCATTGCCGTTTGTTGGGCAAAAACAACAGCGGCCAGCAGGCCGATAGCCGGCAAAGAATAGATTCGAGTTTTGCAGAATTTTGTCATGATCGTGTCTCCAAAAGGAATGTTAAATATATTCATAGTAACTCCGTATTTCTTCTGATTTCTAACTTCTAAACCTCTAAGCTAAAATTTCTTGCGTCGTTTTTTTCTTTGTTTTGGGAACTCTTTAGCGTTGCGGATTCAGGCGAAGGAAACGTTGCTTTCCTTCTGCCGGAGGCAAAATTACCGGTCAATCGGTCTTGTCCGGCGCCGTTAGATTCCCGAAGCATTTGAACTTCTCCGCCCAACATAGGCCGCCATTCTCCCGAAAGAAAATCGGGGGTTGCCTCTATTTTGAATTCTTCCGCTGAGACGTCTACGGCGGCGACATCGATCTCTTCTTTCAAGGCAACTCGAGGGGGGGGGGGGCGTGTTTCTGGCGGAATTGGGATCGCCTCGAAAACTCTCGCGCCGCGTATTGGCTCGGCGGCTTTTGACCGGGCCGGGTGAGCATCTCATAAAATTGATTTTCATAATCTTTGCGCGGCCACTTCCTCCAAATGCAGAAAGGGAACTTGATTCGACTTTGTGAGTCAACATTTTTCTGAATCGGACAATTCTTTTTCCATTTCTGCCAAACACGAAGATAGGATTCTCGAATTCGGTTTGCGAACGCAAGCTTTTTTCGAGAATTATTTTAGAGGCTTTTGAGCGGATGCCGGCGGTTTGCATTTTGGCTTGGCGGCTTGTGAATGAGCTCGGCTCTGCTTTGTGGTTTGGGCATGACTTTGGCGTCTTGCTGGTTGGCGTTGCTGAGTTCTGCGGTTTGCATTGCCGGCGTGTTTTTCGGAATTGTGCTGTTTCGAGGGGAGGGAAATAACTGCAAAAGGCGTGTTTCGGCAGCGGTCGGGGGTTTGTTTTGTTGGTTTTTTGTGGAGCATGGGAAGGGAATTTTTTTTCGCGCAAATGGATTTGTGGCGCATAGATGGCGCTAAATTATTTTTCTCCTTTTTGTGATGTTGAATGTTGAGCAGTTCTAGGTAGACGAAAATTGCGGACTGCCGGCCGGATGAGGGCAGTGTTTCCAGAAGCAGTTCGTTTTGGATTTTTTCAAGATGCGGCGGGGCGGTGTTGTTGGGGGATTTTGTCTGTCTGTTTGAATTGGGCGCCGCGGAAGATGGGTTGGCGGAACATAAAGTCGAGGGTGGGGCGGGCGTATCGGGAATGGATTTCCTTGATGTCGTTGATGCGTTCGGGAGAGTGGTTGTGTCCGCCGCCGGCTTCGTATTCTAGGACTTCGAAGGGAGTTGCTTGTGCCCTTCGATTCTGCTGGAAAGCACGGTTTCTTGGCTGGCGAGGCCAATTGTAATGATATTCGATGGGCGGTATAGAGAGTCTCGCCGGTTCGGTGGATTTGTTGGGTTATTGGGTGAATTTTTGGAGTGCGGCGGCGAAAGTTTTTAACGTCGTCGCCGTCGGTCAGTTCCACGAAGGCCCAGCGCCCGTGGTTGCCCAGCCGGTTCACCGCTGGCACCCAGTAGTTCTCCATCGTTTGCTTCTTCACCTTGGCGTCTTCCCGCCGGTAGCCCTTCACTTCCAGCACTAGGTTCAGCGGGTTCTGCTCGCCGTGGCCGTCGTCCACGCGGACGATGAAGTCTGGCACGTAGGTGCGGGCTTCGCCGGCCATTTGGTAGGGGACGGTGAAGCCCAGGCCTTGGTTCGCCACATACGAAAGCACGTTGGGGTGCGATTCCAGAAGACGGTATAGCTCCATCTCCCAATCGCTGTCGCACACGGCGGCGTTTACGTGGCAGTGCCTTGCGTCCGTCTCCCAGATGGTCTTCTTGGTGGTGCGGAAGCTCACGTCGGCGGTGGTGCCTTGGGGATTGAAGGGGTCGAGGGTGGCTAGGATGGGCTTCTCGCCGACGTGCTTGGCGACGATGGCGCCGACGATGCGTTCGCAGGCCATGTCCGCGAGTTCCAAGTACAGCAACTGCGCTGGCCGCGTGTCGCCCCTGCATACCAGATGGGCTTGCAGCCAGAGCAGGACGATGGCCTTCAATTGGGCGAACAGGTGCAGCTTCGGCGGTTCGCCGGGTGTGCGCCACTTGGTTTCCAGGAGCCGCTTCGTCAGGTGGTAGGCGATGGTGTTGTCGCGGTAGGCGGCGAGACGCTCCAAAGTGAGGTCCACGCCCTCGCCGACGATGCCTTCGTTGCGCGTGATCGACGGGCCGACGAGGTCTGGCGTGAGCACCAGCGTGGAGTCGTCGCTGAACTTGGCAGACACCTGCTCCGCCGGCAGTTCCACGCGATAGCCCACCACGCGCGGAAAGCGGATTTCGCAGGCGTCTCGCTCTGGCCGAACCGCTTTGATCTCAACGGACTGCTGCACCGGGCGGGGCTTCACCACCACCGGTTCGGCGGTGAAGTGGAAGGGGATGCCCAGCACGTCGGCGTACTCCACGCCGAACAGGCCGTCTTCGTTCAACTCGTAGGATTGGCGTCGCAGCGCCCGGCCCACCACTTGCTCGCACAGGAGCTGGGTGCCGAAGGCGCGTACGCCCAGAACGTGGGTGACGGTGTTGGCATCCCAGCCTTCGGTGAGCATGGAAACGGAGACGACGCAACGGATGGATTCGCCGAGGGCGCCTTCCTTGCCGACGGTGTTCATCACTTCGCGCAGCAGGTCTTGATCCGAGATGCGCTCCGCGCTCGCCAAGTCGCCCGTGCGTTCCACGCGCTCGCGGCGGAAGCGCTCGATTTCGTCCGTCGCCATGGCGCGGAACTTGGCGTCCAACGCCTCGCCGGATTCCAGCCGTTCGCTGTCGATCAACAGGGTGTTGGGGCGGGAGAGCGGCTGGCCTTGGTCGTCGAAGTTGCGAAACAGGGGCAGGCGGCCTTGTTCCAGCCGGCCGGCACCCTCGTCGCCGGCCTCTCCGCCCACGACGAACCCGGAGATGTAGTCGTAGAGCAGCTTGGATGTCGCTTGGTTGTTGCACACCACGATGAAGCAGGGCGGCACCCGCACGCCCGCATCTCGCCACGCATCGAACGTCTTCTCGTAGTGGCCGTAGAGCGCTTCCAAGGCGGTCTGCAGCTCCGCCGGAATCGCCAGCGGGTCGAGATGACGCTTGGCGCCGGCACCCGGCATCCGCTTGCCGATGTGGGCCCACAGTTCGCGGAACTTCGGCATCTCGGCGCTTGGCACGTTGTCCGCCACCGGCACGCGGGGCAGTTTGACGATGCCGCATTCGATGGCGTCCATCAGCGAGAAATCGCTCATCGTCCACGGAAACAGGGTGCCTTCGGCATAGCCGGAACCGCGCAGGAAGAATGGCGTGGCGGAAAGATCGAGCACGCGGTTTACGCCGAGCTTGGCCTGCACAACCTGCAAGCCGCGCAGCCACATTCGCGCCGCCTCCTTGTTCTTCTGCGCTTCGCCGCGTTCCTCGCCCTTGAGCACGCCCTCCTCGCTGGCTTCCTCCGGCTTCTCCGCGTAGCAGTGGTGGCCTTCGTCGTTGAACACCAGCAGGTTCTTCATGCCCATCAGTTCCGGGCACACGCGGTGCAGCATCTGGCCTTCCGTTTCCAACGTGGAAAGCTCCTCGCCGTGGCCTTGCAGCAGCCGGCGCGCGCCCTTGGGCAGCTGCAGGCGTTCGCGCCGCATGAAGGCGTGGAAGTTGGTGATGACGATCTTGGCGCGGCCGAGGTCGCCCAGCATGTCCGCCGGCACCAGCTCGCGGCTGGCGTAGTAGCTATCCGGATCGTTCGGCAGCACGCGCAGGCGATCGCGGATGGTGATGCCGGGCGTCACCACCAGGAAGCCGCGGCTGAAGCGCGGGCTGTTCTGGCGGCGGGCGGCGTTCACGGCTTGCCAGGCGATCAGCATGGCCATCACGGTGGTCTTGCCGGCGCCGGTGGCGAGCTTCAGCGCGAGGCGGTTCAAGCCCGGGTTCGCTTGGTCGTTGGCGTCTTGCAGGTGATCGAGGAAGCTCCGAGCTTGGCGGAGCCTCGGCGCTACCTCCATGAGCCAGATGGCGGTCTCCGCCGCTTCCACTTGGCAGAAGAAGGGCCGAATGTGAGCGAACGGGTGCTGACGCCAGTGGCGCAGCAGCCGGGCCGTCTCCGGCGTCACCCGCCATTTGGTTTGGGGCAAATCCCGCTACTTGCCCTGATGCTGACGATGTGCGCGAGTTTCTGGTATTGCTGGTCGCCGTCGACAATCTCTTCGTAAATCATCTCGTCTTGGCTTTGCTTGCGTCTTCGAGACTTGGGAACGGGCGCGACGAAGGCGCCTCCGCGGCGGCCCGACAGAATGCGGTTGGTAGGTCGGCCTTTTTCATTGAGTTCCCAGTGCCTCGAGGGACGCTTGTAAGGCGAGTTTAGAATCAGCGACTCAAAGAACGGACTTGGCGGTTTGCTTTTCATTTGTGGTCGATTTCTGTCGGACAAAACGGAGGGCGGCGTTCCGTTTTGGACGGGGACAGAAGGTTGGGCGAAACGGACAACTGCCTTTTGAGCCTCCGCCATCCAAAAAAAGAAGGATATGGCGAACGAGGGAGGCAAGGTGGAAAGTTGTCTTGCGCGCGCTTTCCCGCCTCTGCCGCCGGACTGCTTATCTGTTTTCTTCAGCGCAAAGAGTGGCCAAAAAGACACTGGCTAAAGAGCGCTGTTTTCTCTATAAAGACCAAAGTTATGCTCAACTGTTCCGTTATACTGGACGGTTCCGCGCAGGCGTATGGGAAGCGAACGGCAATCCTGGCGAACGGCGACTCGTGGACTTACGAACGTTTGCATCGCGCTGCCGGCCGGTTGGCCAAAGGATTGGCGGCGGCGGGAATTGCTCCCGGAGATCGGGTAATCTTAGTGTGTCCTAATCGGATAGAATTCGCCATCGCGTTTTTCGGAATCCTAAAAACCGGCGCGGTTGCGGTGCCGGTGAGCATTCTGTGGAAGCGGCGCGAGTTGGCGTTTGTCATGCAAGACACCCAAGCCAAAGGCGTCGTTTGTTTTGAAGGCTCCGACGCGCTTCCCATCGGGCAAGAAGGCCGGGCGGCCTTTGAAGAAACAGATACTTGCTTACACTTTTGGTTCGTCGCCGGGGACTCGGAACGAGAAACGATCGACGGCGCGTCGACCATCCAATCGCTGATCAACCAAGCGCAAGATTCCCTCCCCACTGTGATGACCTCCCCCGACGATTTGGCCGTCATCCTCTATACTTCCGGCACTACGGGAAAACCCAAAGGCGCGGCGCTGACTCATCAGAACATTTTCACAGCGGCGCTCACGGCAACCCGGCTCGTCAACATGAACCAAGAAGACGTCTCCCTCGTGGCGCTTCCCATGTTTCACTGCTACGCCCAGACGGCGCAATTGAACGCCGGCCTGCTCTGCGGCAGCACGTTGGCGCTGTTGGAACGATTCGATCCCGACCAAACGCTCCGCTCCATGCAAGACCACGGCGTCACCCTCTTCTGCGGCGTGCCGACAATGTATTGGACATTGTTGCACCACAAAGTGTCTCGACAATGCAATCTCGACAAAATTGCCTCCCGCCTTCGCTTGGGCTGCTGCGGCGGCGCGCCCATTCCCTCAGAAGTGCTGTGTGAAGCGGAGGCAAAATATCGGTTTCGGATATTAGAAGGCTACGGACTCTCCGAAACCTCGGCCATGACCACCTTCAGCCAGTTGCATCGCCCTCGAAAAGTAGGGTCCGTCGGACTGCCGGTATGGGGCGTAGAAGTGCAAGTCGTTGATGAAGACACAACTCCCTTGCCGTCAGGAGCCAACGGCGAGGTAGTCGTCCGGGGACACTCGGTAATGCAAGGGTATTACAATCGCCCAGAACTTCTCAAAGAAGTTTTTCGCGGCGGATGGTTTCATACAGGCGACGTCGGCCAAATGGACGAAGAAGGCTATCTCTACCTTGTGGACCGCGTTGCGGATGTAATTATACGCGGCGGCTTGAACGTGTATCCGCGGGAAATCGAAGAAGTCCTTGCATCTCATCCCGCGGTAGCACTTTCCGCTGTCGTGGGCGTGCCTCACGAAAAATACGGGGAAGAAGTGGCGGCCGTTGTAGTTTTAAAAAGCGGCAACTTGGCCTCGCCTGAAGAAATCGTGACTTGGACGAAGCAAAAAGTAGCAAACTATAAGTATCCGCGCCTAGTAAAAATTGTCGAATCCCTGCCTTTGGGAACAACGGGAAAAGTGCTAAAAAAAGAACTGCGCGGGCAAGATTCCTTCGGCGAAATTTGATTCAAGAGACTACATCTTACTATAACCTATCTTCTTATGAAATCAGCTCCATGGATTCTGCTTAGTATAGTTTCAGTCTGCTTTTGCGGAACGGCTAGCCTCCTTGCAACGGCCGGTGAGCGTCCCAACATATTATTCATCTTTCTGGATGACTTCGGATGGAAAGACACCTCCTACATGGGATCCGATTTCTATGAAACACCACATCTAGATCGATTGGCCGCCGAAGGAATGATTTTTACAGACGCCTATTCCGTTGCCGCCAATTGCGCTCCCGCGCGCGCTAGTTTATTGTCCGGACAATACACGCCGCGGCACGGAATCTACAATGTGGGCACGCGGCCGCGGGGCAACCGGCGGTTCCGCAAGTTGGAGCATGTGCCAGGGGTTGACGTTTTGTCTCCGCAGATTAAGACGTGGGCGCAAGTGGCGCAGGAAGCAGGCTATCGGACCGCAATCATCGGGAAATGGCATCTAAGCGCCGATCCGATTCCTTATGGATTTGACGTCAATATCGGAGGCAACATGTCAGGCAGTCCGCCAAGAGGCTACTATCCGCCGCATCCCAAGGCTCCCGGACTGGCAGAGACGCCGGAAGGCGAGTATTTGACCGACCGGTTGACGAATGAATCCATCCGCTTTATCCGCGAGACGCGGGATCGTCCCTGGTTGATTTACTTGTCGCATTTTGCCGTTCATACCCCCTTAGACGCTAAGCAAGATTTGACGGCCAAGTATCGATCTAAACCCGCAGGCAAGCTTCATCATCACGTTCCGATGGCGACGATGATTCAAGCGGTGGACGACGGAGTGGGCAAGCTGCGGGCGGCGCTGGAAGCGCTCAACATATTGGACAATACCATCATCCTCTTTTTCTCCGACAATGGAGGCTACGGTCCGTCAACAGATATGGCGCCGTTAAAAGGGTATAAAGGTACATATTACGAAGGAGGCATTCGGGTGCCGTTCTTTGTGCGTTGGCCGGGAACAACCATCCCCGGCTCGCAGTCTTCGGAACCAGTGATTGGCGTGGACCTTTTCCCCACATTGTGCGCGATGATAAAGGCGCCACTCCCTTCCCAAACTTTGGACGGACAGAGCTTGGAGCCGCTTATGCGCGGACAAGCCGTCTCACTAGGCCCGCGGTCTCTTTACTGGCACTTTCCCGCTTATCTACAAGCGTATCAGGTGTGGAACGAACAGCGAGACCCTTTATTCCGCTCCCGGCCTTGCAGTGTCATTCGAAAAGGGGACTGGAAATTACATCACTATTTAGAAGATGACGAAGTCGAATTGTATAATCTGACGACGGATGTTGGAGAGCAATACAATCTGTCTTTTTCTCGGCCGGATCTAGTTCAAAATTTGAAGAAAGACTTGGACGAATGGCGAAAGAAAACAAACGCGGCGATTCCTCGTTTGCCGAACCCGCACTATGACTCCGCCGCCGAAGAATCCGCGCTTCAGCGGATAGCCGGTCAAAAGCCCGGCCTGCGAGGAAAGGACGAACGATCCAATGGAAATTGACTTCTTATCAGAATGGCCAAAGCGCCGGCCGTCAACAAACGCTTTTATCGAGACTGCCGAGCCGCCGGATGAGATATGAGGATCACCGAGCTGATAATCACCGCCGCGGATGCCAGCGTTCTGAAGTTCAGCTCTTCCCCGCCAATCCACCAACCCAAAAACACGGCGATCACGGGATTGACGTATGCGTACGTCGACACAGCCTGCGGACGACAAACTTTGAGCAGCCAGCTGTATGCAGTGAACCCCACCAACGATCCGATAAAGACAAGGTACGCATAAGCAAGAAGCGAGCGTTGCGACCATTCAGCGGCGGGATGTTCTTCCCATTCTCCAGAGATCACGCCCGCCGTAGCCAACGCCGCGCCGCCCAAAACCATCTGCAAGGCAATCCCCATCAAAGGAGAATCCGGTTTCTCCGTGTAGCGGGCAAAAAGAGAGCCGACCGCCCAGCACAAAGCGGCGAACAGCAAGACGACGGCGCCCAAGGGGTCGGCTAATCCCTCGCCCGGATCAAACGGATTTCCGACGAGCAGAAGAATGCCGAAGAAACCGAGCGCAATGCCCAGCGCGCTCAAAACGCCCGGAAAACGCCCTCCCGGACGGACTGCGTCCAGCACTGTGATCCACATTGGGATGGTGGCGATCAACAGCGAGGCGAGGCCGGAAGGCGTCGTTTGCTCGGCCCAAGTGAGTCCGCCATTGCCAAAGCCAATCAGCAAAACGCCGACGATAAGCCCGTTGAACCAGTGTTTGGCGGCCGGCACAGACTGCCCTTGCATTCGAAGCGCCCCAAAAAGTAGCGCGCCCGCAATGACAAAGCGGCTCCCGCCCATAAACAGCGGCGGCAGCGTTTCGATGGCAATCTTAATGCCTAAGTAAGTGGACCCCCAAATAAGGTAAATAGCTGCAAACGCGAACAGAATCCAGCCCTTTGGCGGCGGTTGCGACAAATTCATATTTTTAAATGTCCGGTTTCCTTAGCCGGCGATTTAACGGCTCCAATAAAAACAAAAACCCCTCTCGCCGAGAACGAGAGGGGGCAATCTTCAACAAAAAGAATTAGCGTTACGTCGTTCCCCGCCAATGACTCGCGGCGGCAACCGCGGCGCGCGGACGCCAGACGACAATGCCCGGCGCAATGGCCGATTTGCCGCGCGAAAACCAATAGATCCAACGATTCACGGAGATGCTTTTAACCCCAAGCCCGCTGGCTTGTCAAACAAATTCAAAACAAAGACCGCGCAATGGGAAGACGATAGACTTGGTTTTGTCACCAACGGTCGGCGGCTTTCAACCCCTCGGAAACAAGATCGCCAACTTTGAAAACAGTTTGCCGGTTGCATTCCCTCCGATTGCCGCGTAGATTTTCCCGCAAGTCCGCTCTCCGGCAGCGCAACCGAACCATCGGCAAAAGGCGGCCCGGCGTTCTTTCAAGCCAATGTAGCTCAGCGGTAGAGCAACGGTTTCGTAAACCGTCGGTCATCGGTTCAAATCCGATCATTGGCTCCATTTCTTCTTGAAAAAGAATCCAATTCTCAGAAGTCAACAAACGCTTGACAATGTTCCTTGCGGAAAACAACATCCCCAAACGCAAACGCGCCACATTTATTCAAAATGTCCAATCTCTCTGAACAAGCCCTCAACATCGAGTTAGGCAATCAGCTGGCCAAAATGTTGCCCGGTTTCTCCACAATTGAAGCGGAAAGAACGAAAGTCCTTGCCAAAAAACCCGGCAAACGCCCGGACATTTCAATCACCGGCCAAGGCCGGGCGCCCGTGATTATCGAAGCTGAATTCGATCCTGCGATTAACGTCGAAGAAGAAGCCAAAGGCCGATTAAAGTCCCGCCTCAAAAACCAAAGCCTCCCCGTTGAATCCGTCATCGCTTTGATCTATCCCCATGAACTCCGCCAAGCAAACAACCTCAAAGCCTCCCTCGCTAAAACCCGACTGCGCTATCGCGCTCTTTACGCCAACGAAAATCCCTTCCCCGAACACGGCTGGCTGGAAGGTTCCATCAGCGATTTAGCCGATCTCATTCATCTCATCGCCGTCCCCAAAAGCGCTTTTGACCAAGCCACCGACACGCTCATGGCCGGCATCGACAGCGCCGTCTCCGTTCTGGAAAACTCCGACGCCATCCACTTGACCGACGAAATCTTCTCCCTGCTCGGCTTAGCCGACGTCCTCAAAACCAAAGACCTCCCCGAAGCCAAAAAACGCGAACTCAAAAACACGCAAACTCGCCGCATCGCCGGCGCCATCATTGCCAACGCGCTTATCTTCCACGAACGCATCGCCGGCGTTCACCAACACATCCGCCCCATTGACCATGTTTGCGGCCACTTTGCGGACAACCCCAAACAAGACACTTTGGACGCTTGGCAAAGCATTCTGTCCATCAACTACTGGCCCATCTTTGACGCCGCTAAAAACATCATCCACCTCTTGCCCGCCAGAGAAGCCAGCCAAATCCTAGAAATCCTCAAAAACGCTGCTGAGAGCATCCAAAAGGCCGGTCTGCTTTACGAACACGATTTGACCGGCCATGTTTTCCAACGGCTTATCATCGACCGCAAATACCTAGCCGCCTTTTACACCTTGCCTGAATCCGCTTCGTTGCTGGCGCGGCTAGCTGTTGCCAAAATGCAAGATATAAACTGGAGTGATGCCCAAGCCATTGGCCGGTTGCGCATTGCCGACTTTGCCTGCGGCACCGGCGCCTTGCTTGCCGCCATCTACGATCAAATCACTGCCCACCACGAACGAACCGGAGGCAACCCAGAAACACTGCATCCTCTAATGATAGAACAAGTTCTTTATGGTTGTGATGTCATGCCTTATGCCGTTCACATTACTGCTTCTACTTTGTCGGGCAAACAACCTACCCGAACCTACGACAACTCCCACCTTTACACCATGCCTTATGGACGACAAGAGGACAACACCGTCCAGATTGGCTCGCTAGAATTCTTGGACAAACCTGAGCAACGAGTATTGTTTCACACTGGCGATCCGGCCAAACGCATTGGCAGTGCTGGCGAAGAAGCCTCCGATCTGCTCAAAGCCAACGTCCCTGACCAGAGCATCGACATGGTAATTATGAACCCGCCTTTCGTCAGGAATACTTCCAGAGAAGGTCAAACAGCCACCGCCTTCGCCGCCGCCTTTGCCGCCTTCGCCGCCAGCAAAGAAGATCAGAAAGCAATGGTCAACAAGATGAACCAGATAACGATGGACACTTGCTACGACGGCAACATCGGCATCGCCTCCGCTTTTGCTGCCCTCGCGGACAAAAAACTCAAGCCCGGCGGCATATTAGCTCTTATATTGCCTCTGACAGTTTCGGTCAGCTCGCGTTGGCAAAAGCTTCGCACCCTACTCGCTGAAAAATATATCGACATTGAAGTAGTCAGCATTGCCACCGCCGACTCCTACGACGTAGCCTTCTCTGCAGACACTTCGATGGCCGATTGCCTAGTCGTCGCCAGCAAACTCAACTCCGAAATCCACGACAATCTCAGAATCCGTTTCACTTCTCTTCTCCGCCGTCCCGCAGGTTTTGTCCAAGCGTCTGAAATTGCCAAACAGCTCACTGTCGCTAAAACCATACGCAAATTAGAAGACGGACCCTTTGGCGGCACAGACATATTTTGCGGTGGCGAGAAAATGGGCGAGACCATCACAGCGTCCGTCCCAAGCAACAATCCCGCTTGGAACCCCGTCCGCATCCATGATTTCTCGCTAGCGCAAACTGCTTATGCGTTGGCACAAGGAAAACTTTGGTTGCCGAGATGTAAGGCCAAGCCCTTGCCAATAACGACAATGGATCGCTTAAGCCAGATAGGCGTTGGAGAGCGAGACGCCGTAGGGAAGCCTCCGCGGGCGCCATTCGACTTAGCCCCACCCAGCCCCACGGCCACCTATCCAGCCTTGTGGAACCACCATGCCCAACAAGAAACCCAAATCATCTGCCAACCAGACTCCCAATTGCGTCCCCGCATCGGATTGGAGGCGAAAGCCATCCAAGTCTGGCAAACCGCCGGACGCGCCCATCTCAACCGCAATTTCACTTTAGGTTCGCAACCTTTGGCCGTCGCCATTACCCTCGAGCCGTGCATCGGCGGCACCGCTTGGCCGAGTATCAACTTTTCTAACACACGCTGGGACTACGCCTTTGCCTTATGGGGCAACAGCACTTTGGGCTTGCTCTCTTGCTGGTGGCACGGCAACCGCCAACAACCCGGCAGATACAGGATCAGCCGCCTCGCCATTGAAACCTTGCCGGTATTAGACTTTCGCACTTTAAGCCAAGCGCAGATAAAGATAGCCAAAGCCATCTTTGACCAGTTCAAAAACCAACACTTCCTGCCCGCTTACCTTGCCGACAGCGATAAAACCCGCGCCTTGCTGGACGAACTTATAATTTGCAATCTGCTTGGCTTTGATGAAACCACCTACCAAGCCGTTCGCCAACTCGCCGCCAAATGGTGCGCGGAACCCTCCGTCCACGGCGGCAAACAACGCCCCCAAAACACATCCCTCATAATCTAACCCCCACAACTACAATCAACCCCAAGACAAACACCCCAAAAACACCTGCCCCTCAATACTAGAAAACCACCAGCGCCAGCAACAATCCTAAAACGCCTCCCTTGTAATCTAACCACCATTCCCAATCCTCCGCAACCAACCAGCCCAAAGACAAATAACTCTTTTGATCCTCAAACAATCCATTCCGGCCAGTCAAGCGCTCTCCATCCAACTCACCTCGATAAACCAAGCTGGATTGCCGATTCCGATTGTGTTGGAGAAAACGAAGCCTTTCCTCTAAACTCTTTTGATCGCAAGGGATTTTCAAAGTTTGTGTTAGCTGAATAATGTTCTAAAACTACATGCGCCTCCAAACTAAACAACCTCTGACGCAAGCAACATTGTATTCTAGCGATGTTAGTGTGATATGTTTTCATCTGGGAAGAAAGCGCTTTCTTGCCCTGTTTGAATTGAATCCCGGCGATGGGTCGTGGTCTGTTTTTGTTTCGGCAATTCAGATTGTGCAGGCATGGCTGCCGTTCCATGAAAGAGACCACGTTATTGCTAAGCGGAGAGCGTTTGATTTTGGCGCCGTTTTCCATAAAGCGGACAAAGTTTTTCAGACTGGCGTGGCCACTTCTGGTTGCTGGATTTTCTCAGCAAGAACGGAGTTATAGCGCTTATGGAAGGAGAATTTCTGCGCATCTAGTCGGCGGAAAACCAACGAGCAAACAGGAACGCAATAAAAGACGGACAGGCTACAAGCGTGTGATGCGGAGATTGCGGAACCAGACGGGATGGCCGTGGTCTTGCAGGCCGATGTGGCCGGTGCGGGGAAGTTTGCGGAGCGGGCTTCGGAACTTGTTTTTGGAGCCGTCGGGATTGGTGTTTGCCTGCGTCCAGTTTTCTAGATCGGCGTTGATGATTTCTTCGCCATTTAGTTGCACGGAAACGTGCGAGCCGACGGCGCGAATTTTGCAATGGTTCCACTCTCCGGCCGGTTTTGCGACATTGATTCTCGGCGCCAGAGCGTCGTAGAGTGCGCCGCAATCGCGCTTGCTTGCTTTTTCGCGGCCGTGGGAGTCTAGGATTTGAACTTCGAATCCTCCTTGGACGGGGTTGTTGGGATCGGTTCGGAAGAAGATGCCGCTGTTGCATTTTTCGGCGATTTTGAATTCGGCTTGAAGTTCGAAGTCGTCGTAGGTTTCCTCGGTCCAAAGATAGCCGCTTTTTTGTCGGCGGGCCAGGTTTCCTTCCGCGTCGACGTGCCAGCCGTTGGGTTTGCCTTTCCAGCCGGCGAGGGTTTTGCCGTCAAAGATGGGGAGGCTTTGGTCTTCGTCCATTTCCCGAATCCAGAGATTGCGCCAGGCGACTTGCCAGTGAGGGTCGCCCCGGACGCCGTGAACTTGCAAACCGATAAAGCCTTTGGCCGTCATAGAGTCGTTGACGTCGGCTACGGGAATGCCGTTGATCCAGGTCTTCATCGTTGGGCCGACGCATAGAATTCGGTAATGATTCCAGTCGTTGGCGCGGAAGGCGGCGCGCGCTTTTTTCTCGGAGCGGTCTTTGCTTAGCCAACCTCGGCGGGCTTCGTCGTAGATGAACCCGGCGTTTCCATTGGAGGCGATTTCCACTTGGTAGCCGTGGACGCGCCCTTTGCGGTAGTGATTGTAGCTGTTGCTGCGAATTTGCACGCCGGAGTTGAGTTGCGGGTTCATCAACTTCACTTCGAATTGAAGTTCGAAGTCGCCGTAGCGTTTTTCCGTGCAGAGGAAGGAGTTGGGACTGCCTTTTGTCGTTGTTCCCAGAATGGTTCCGGCGACCACTTCGTATTTTGCCGTGCCGTTAATTGTCCGAAATCCGTTCAAAGTTTTGCCGTCGAAGAGAGCAGCGAAGCCCGGCGGAGGGTTTACGTTTTCCACATCGGTACGAAACGGAATGGCCGGCAGCCCCTCTTGGTTGTAGAGGTTGCATTCCGGGTTGTTGGCCCAAGCGTAGCGGATGGCGGACGGCGCCGGGACTTGGGGAGAGGAAACGACAACTTGGCCGCCGCTGATTTTTGCGTCGGCCCAGAAGAATTTGCCGTCAGCGCCGGCAATGGAAAATCCCTTGAGCACTCCCCCGCCTTTTGCGAGCAAGCCGGAGCCGACGTGTTCAAAGGACAACACAACGGAGCGTCCGCTTGTCGTCATTCGGGAATACTGCGGGCCGGACGCCGCGATGTTTTGGCCGTAGGCGATTTTACGAGCCGCTAAGGCCAGGCGTCTTCCCACTTCCTGCTTGTTTCTTGGGTGGACGTCGTCCGCCTCGCCGATGTCGATACTCACTGCCAAAGCGGTCCGTTCGTCTTGCGCGGCCGCTAAGGCTTGCGCTTCCCGCAGAGCCGCCCAACTGGAGTCCGTCGGCTCTGCTTCTCTTTGCATGAAATTTGCCAACTGCACGATCAGAAAAGGAAAATCTCCGCCGCCAAACTGTTCCCGCCAATCGGCGATCATCGTCGGCAACAGCGTCCGATACTGCGTTGGGCGATTGGCGTTGGATTCTCCCTGATACCAAGCGGCGCCCCGGATCGCGACTGGCAGCAGCGGCGCAATCATGCCGTTATACAGCACGGTTGCCGCGTTGGGTGAATTGCCCGGTTGTTGCGGCAATCGCTCCAAAGCCGACATTTCGGGGCCGACCCGATACTTCCACATTCCCGACAACGGCCGGACGCCGGGCTTGGAGTCGTTGGCCGATTGCAAGAACATTTCATCGGGCGAACCGTAAATCCCGCCCCCGCCGCCGGTGTCAAGAACGCGGACGGCAATCACATTTTCCTGCTCTCGCAGCCAAGACGCCGACACGCGATAGACGCGATTCTGATTCCACGAATTCATGCCTCCCACCGGCCGGCCGTTGACAAAGGTTGTGTCCACGTCGTCTGCTTTGGCCAAATGCAAAATCAGGTCATCTCCTCGCCACTTTTCTGGAACGGCGAACGTTTTGCGAAACCAGACAATGCCGTCGAAGCCCGGCAAGCCGGCCTCTTCCCAAAGCGAGGGCAACGCCATTTCCCGCCAGCGAGAATCCGTCGTCTTGGTGTTTGACCAGTTTGCACCCGGCGCCGATCCGGGGTCATTGCGCTCCCACCATTCCCGCATCCGCCGTTCATAAGCTGTTGCCGCTTCTTCCGCTAGGCTCGCCCACTCGGCAGTCTCCGCCACTGCCGGACGAAAATCCGCTAAATCATTCAAAGCGGCGGCGCTTGTCCACGCTTCGGCGACGGTGCCTCCCCACGACGAGTCAATCAACCCGATCGGCACCCCCAAGTTTTGATGAAGTTGCCGACCGAAGAAGTAGCCCACCGCCGAAAAATCGGCAATCGACTTGGGCGAGCAAACCACCCAAGACGCCTCAAAAGTTTCGATTGGCTGGGGAGAAATCTTCTTGGGAACCGTGAGCAAGCGAATTTTGGGGAAATTCGCCGCCGCAATTTCCGCCTCGGCGTTTTGAGATAACGACACCGGCCACTCCATATTCGACTGCCCGGAGCAAAGCCAAACATCGCCGATCATTACGTCTTTGACGACGGCGGTTTCCGGTCCTTCCACTTTTAGTTCAAACGGCCCGCCGGCGTTGAACGGCCCCAGTCTCGCTTCCCAACGGCCGCTCTCATCCGCCTTGGCCAGCGTCGTTTGATGCGCCAGACGGACAACGACTTGGGCGCCGGGCCTCGTCCATCCCCAAATCGGCGCTTCCACCCGCCGCTGCAAAACCGCGTGATCCGAAAACAAAGGATGAAGAAACGGACGCTCCGCCAAAACTTCCGCGCCCAACGCGCCCGCCAAAACAAAAACCAACAGAATGGGATGCTTCATCCGCCTCTTATAGCCCGAAGACCCAACACGGCCAACCCTATTCCACCACATCGGCCGGCGACGAGGACGCTCTTCTCCGCCGCAACGCCCCTTTCGCCTTTCCCGCCAATGATCCCGCTCTTCATCCCAGATGGAAGCATCATTTGGCGTAGGGGTTTGCCGTCTGAAACAATGTAAATAACTTGAGAATAACTTTTTCTCAAAAAAAATCATTTTCTCGGTTGACAAAATGGATAAACCAAGTTACCTTCCCAAAGTTTCCGCTTTTGCGGAATTTGATTGCAACGGTTCCAACAATTAATAGATACTAAAAAGACATGAAGACATCTCATAAATATTCCAAAATTCCGGCGACTCTTCTCGGCTTTGCCGTGATTGCGGTCGCTTTGGTCGGGCTGGCGCCGCCGACGGCGCAAGCGCAACTGCCAGACTTCGAAATTTACGGCATCGACACCACTTACGTGCAGGAATATGTCGGCGGACAATGGCACGAGACGGAGACTGCGGTCAACCATGTTTATTGGCCGGGAAGTTCCACAAAAGGAGTGGCTTCTTACCGTCTTGAGGCTCCGTATCAGGACTGCGTTTCGGATTCGAGTGCAGGGCAGGTCTTTTTTATGGCTCTTGAGAAGCTAGTAGTGGCTAGTACCGTCTGGTATTCTGACGGCACTCATCTTACCACGGCAAACTATGATGAGTATTGCGCTCAAGGACAACGTCATAGGAACGATTACCTTAAGGGAGTAGCCAATCCTCCTCCTTCGCGGTATTTGAGCAACAAAGCGATGGTCGTTGGCACGATTGAAACGGTGCTTTCTCGAAGATTCTTTGGAGGCCCAACACGCAAACGCGTAAAACGGCATGTGACGCGCTTGAAAATCGAGGCTACTCATACTTCTGGAAATAAGAATTTCACTTTCACCATCAAATATCGGGTTGAGGGAAGCACTGAGGTCACCACGGTGCAAAGAAGCTTTGTTTTGAAACCGGGCAGCAAGCGGAGACCGGTTTTGTATGTTCCCGCCGGTGGTTCATGGGCGTCTATTGACAGCATCACGGTTCACGAGAATCGTCCGCCGGATCCACCGCCGGCCATCGTGCCAGTTCCTGTGCCGGTTCCCGTGCCAGTTCCTTCTCCTCGCCGATAATCAATTTCAACGAAACAACAGAAAGGTATTCGACATGAAAAAAACATTTTTTACTTCCATGACATTGTTTGCGGTCGTGTTGGCGTACATTGCCTTGCGTCCGCCAGTGGACACAACGGAAACGGCCAAGCTCGCCGTTGCCAAAGCGGAGTCCGAGAACAGCCAAACGGCCAAGCCAAAGGAAACGGCGGCGGCGGCTTTTCGCAATTCTCGGTATGCCAGCGCGGAAGATTGGGCGAAGGTGAACGCCATCGCCGCTCAATACGATCCAGAGTTGAAAGCGTTGGAGGCGAAGCGCAATCGCATTTTGGAAGACCCGAACGCAACGAAGTCTTCCATAGCGCCGGAAGCCAGGGCTGCGCGGCTCAAGATGGACTTGGCGAACAAAGCGATTCGGGACAAGGAACGAGAGCTGTGGGCGGAACTCTCGCCGCATCTTTCTCCGTACGATTTGCGGGAGTATAAGCTGAAGCATTCGCAAACGGCGCGGGATTTGCGGGAGGAGTCGGCTTGGTTTGAACCCAGCAAGGCTGATTTTCTGGCTTTGTACACTTATCGGGAGAAATCAAACGATATGTTGGACGCTCACCACGGCGGCGATACTTGGCGCGAGCATGAAATGATTCAATCAGCGAGAGCCAGGAAGTGGGATGCGCAAAGAATCTTGTGGCGTTCCGGTAAAACGGGAAGAGAGAGACAGCGTGCGGAAGTCGAGATTTGGGAAATGGAAGGCAAGGATATGGACTATCTGCGGGATTTCATTCGCACCCAGCATTCTTTAAGAGAGACGATGGGAACGGATCGTGTGGACGAGTACTTTGCCGGCCCGAATGCGGCCATAGAGAAGCCTTATTTTGAAGGCGTGAGACAAGCGGGCGAGTTGTTTGCAAGGGGAGAAATCACGTACGACGAGATGGAAGAGCGTCATCAGAGGCTGGAAGAAGAACGCGAGTCGGCGATGAGTAATGTTCAATAATTGACTTTCTCAGGTTTCCTTTTCGCAAGCCGTCGGGATTCGTCTCGGCGGCTTTTCGTCCAATTTATGCGGTTCACCGAAGAACAATATCAGAGTTGTTAGAAAGTGTGGATGAATTATAGAACTTTCACAAGAATGCCGATTAAAATAATTCCAAGCGCCATTAGTCCTCCCAGTCTCACGGTCAATGTGTGAGTTAGTCGAAGTTCGAGTTCTTTGATGTCTCGTTTGAGTTCTTTGCGGACGGTTTCGATTTTGAGTTCGAGTTCTTTGATGTCTCGTTTGAGTTCTTTGCGGACGGTTTCGATTTTGAGTTCGAGTTCTTTGATGTCTCGTTTGAGTTCTTTGCGGACGGTTTCCACATTTTGCTTGGAGGCCAACTCGGAGTCCACAACTTCGTTGAGAACGCGAATCTGTGCCTCCGCTTGTTTTTCCGGCATGCCGGCGTTCCTTAATTCTTCCACATACTTGAGGGCGTTGAAATTCATAGGAAAAAGCGCGCAAAAAGGATTAATGAGAAAAAGAACGACGGCCTTCCGCTTTGAAATCTGCCAGCCATCTGCCCGATTTTAGAACACTCCAAAAATCGAAAGCCCAGAACATCTGAAATTTCCTATTCATATTTGCATCAAGTACTATGTGATTTTGGCAAAAGAAGAAAGTACTTTTTGCGGGATCAACAAAGGAGGGATTGGCCGGTGGAGCGAATAGCGGTTTCTTGTTGGACGTTCGAGCATCGGCATTTGAGAGAGATTATGCGTCCAGCAACCAGCAGAGGATGCTTTTTTGTGCGTGGAGGCGGTTTTCGGCTTGGTCAAACACGGTTTGTTGGTGGGCTTCCAGAATTTCTTCAGTGATTTCTTTTCCCCGGTAGGCGGGCAGGCAGTGCATTACCAGAGCGGATTTTTTGGCGGCGGCTAGAGTTTTGTCGTTGATTTGGAATCCTTGGAAGCGTTCCAAACGGTTGGCGGTTTCGGATTCCATGCCCATGGAGACCCATACGTCGGTGTAGAGAACGTCGGCCTCAGAAGCGGCTTCCAAGGCGTCGCTGGTCACACAGATGTTTCCGCCGGCCTTTTGCAGGAGATTATGGCGCGGTTCAAAGCCTTCGGGGGCGGCAATTCGCAGTTCGAAGCCGAATTTGCCGGCGGCGAGAATCCACGAGGTGGCGACGTTGCTGTCACCGTCTCCAATGAAGGCAATTGTTCGGTCTTGGATGGTTTCGAGTTTTTCTTGAATGGTGAGCAGGTCGGCCATGATTTGGCAGGGATGCTCGCGGTTGGTTAAGGCGTTGATTGTGGGAATTTTGCTGAAAGCGGCAAAGTCAAGCAGGTCGTGGTGGTCGGAGGTTCGAATAACGGCGCCGTGAACCATCCTTCCCAGCACGCGGGCGGTGTCTTTGACGGGTTCGCCCCGTTCGGATTGCAGTTCGCCGGCGTGGAGGAAAAGGGCGCGGCCGCCCAGTTCCCGAATGCCGACTTCGAAGGAGATTCTTGTGCGGGTTGAAGATTGGGAGAAGATCAAAGCCCAGGTTTGCCCTACCAGGGGGCGAAGGTTTTCCTTGTCGTTTCGGGTTACCTTGAGTTGGACGGCGCGTTTGAGGATGGTTTGCAAGGTTTCCGTCGAGTGGTCTTCCAGGCTCAAAAAGTGTTTCATAGCGTCAGGTTTTTGATGGTTCTTTCCAAGATGTCGGCGGCTTCTTCGGCTTCTTCGCGTTTTAGGTTCAAGGGAGGCAGCAGGCGGACGACTTTTTGTCCGGCGGGAATTGTTAACAGCCCTTCTTGGTGCAAGGCTTCGACTATTTGCAAGGAAACAGCGCGCGCGGCGGCGAGTTTTTTGGAAAAGCCTTCGCGAAATTCGACGCCGAGCATTAGTCCGAGTCCGCGCACTGCGGCGATGGCGTGGGGAAAGCGTTTTTGCAAGCGGAGAAGCAGGGATTTTAGATGTTCTCCGATTTCTCGCGCATTTTGTTCGAGTTGGGAATTTTCAATTTCCTCCAGAACCGCCAGCCCGGCCGCGCAGGCCAAGGGGCTTCCGCCAAAAGTGGTTCCATGAGTTCCCGGCCCCAAGACGGCGGCGAAGCGCTCGCTTGTCCAGATGGCTCCGAGGGGAAACCCGCCGCCCAGAGACTTAGCCATCGAGATTGCGTCCGGCAGAAAGTCCGATGCGGAAGGCGGAAGAATGCGTTGGAAGCTTTGGAAGCGGCCGGTGCGGAAGTGGCCGCATTGGACGCCGTCGTAGAGGAGAAGCAAGCCGCGGTTGTCACACAGGGATCGGAGGCCGAGCAGAAATTCGGGGCGCGCGGGGTAGATTCCGCCTTCGCCTTGGACGCCTTCGATGATGACGGCGATGGTAGACGGACGAACGGCGGCTTCGACGGCCGAAAGATTGTTGAAGGGGACGTGCCGGAATCCAGGGGACAATGGATCGAAGCCGGTTTTTACCTTAGCTTGGCCGGTGGCCGAAATGGCGGCCAGAGTTCGTCCGTGGAACGAGTTTTCGCAAGCCAGGATTTCGAATCGGCCGGACTGGTTGCCGAGCTTTCTGGCAAGCTTGAAGAGGGCTTCGTTGGCTTCGGCGCCGCTGTTGCAGAAGAAGCATTTTCCCAAGCCGATTTTGCCCACCAATTTTTCGGCCAACCGTCCTTGAAGTTCGTGATAGTACAAATTGGAAACGTGGATGAGCCGCCGGGCTTGCCGGGAGAGGGCTTCGGCCAATGCCGGGTGGCAGTGTCCCAAGGCGGTCACTGCGATTCCCGCGCCGACGTCCAGATAACGGCGCCCTTGATCATCCCAAACATAAGCGCCTTGTCCGCGGGTTAAGACGATGTCGAACCGTCCGTAAGTTGGGATGACGCATTGCTGGAATTGCCGTTGCACGGCGCCGGCTTTCTCGTTTTGAGCGGAGAGCAAAGAGCGATCTTCGGACCGGAAAGAATCATCGCGTCCGCCTCTTTGGCTTTCGCTTTCCACTTGCCGCTGCCCGCTGTTTTTTACGGATTGTTGTTTCATGAAGTAATTTGGGTGCCGACGCCTCGATCGGTAAAAATTTCCAACAGAACGGCGTGGCTTACTCTGCCATCCACAAGAGACACTTTGTGGACGCCGGCCCGGATGGCTTCTACGGCGCTGTCAATTTTCGGGATCATTCCGGCGCCGATGATTGAGTCGGCCTTGAGTCGCTTAGTTTCCGCAACGGACACTTGGCTGATCAGGCTGGCAGGATCGGAGGGGTTTCTCAGCAGTCCGGGCACGTCGCTCATGAACACGAGCCGTCGCGCTTTCAGAGCGGCCGCCAACTCTGCCGCTACCCCATCGGCATTGCAGTTGAAAAGGCGTCCGTCGGAGTCTCTGGCCGTCGGACTGACCACTGGGATAATTCTGTTTTTAACCGCTTGTAAGACAGGTTTTGTGTTGACGGATGCGATTTCGCCGACGAAGCCTAAATGATAGCTCTCGCCTTCGGAAGTTTTGAAAATCTTTTGGCGGCAGTGCAGGATTTCGCGTCCGGGAATCCCGACGGATTCCCCGCCTTGCTCTTTGATTTTCGCAACCACTTCGGGGTTGATCCGGTTGGAAAGCACTTGGTCTACCAGCCGCGCCGAGTCTTTGTCCGTCAATCGATGCCCCCGGACGAATTTCGGCGCCACGCCGGCATTCTTCATTGCCCGGCTGATTGCTTTTCCGCCGCCGTGGACGACGACCGGATGGATGCCCACCGCTTTCAGAAATACAAGGTCGCGGGCGACGCTGCTTCGCACGGCTGGGTCGGGAGACTCCATAAAACTGCCTCCGTATTTGATGACGAAAGTTGCGCCGTCAAAGCGTTGAATGTAGGGCAATGCTTCCAAGAGAGTCGCCGCTTTGTCGATTAGCTCCTGCATAGTCAGCCTCCCAAAGCCTCCGGATTGGAGATGTCTCCTTGGTTGAATCGGACGTATGCCTCCGTCAGGTCGCAAGTGTGGATGGAAGCGGCGCCCGTGCCGAGATTCAAATTAATATGTAAATCGAACGCGTCGCGAGCGACTTCGGCGCAAAGTTTTTCAAAGGAGACCCGCGTCGGTTTTCCGTTTTTCAGCGAATGCACTCGCCGTCCGGATTCCGGCGCGCTGTAAGCGAGGTCGACTTTTTCCTCATCCACCAGAGCCGAAGAATAGCCTAAAGCGCTCAAAATGCGGCCCCAGTTCGGGTCGCCGCCGCTCCAACTCGTTTTCACAAGCAAACTGTTGGCTACCGAACGGGCCGCCGCCGCCGCTTCTTCGTCATTTCTAGCTCCGATCACATGCACGGTCACGAATTTAGAGGCGCCCTCCCCGTCTCGCACCATATTTTTAGCCAGTTCGGTGCAGACATGGATTAAAGCTTCGCAAAAGACTGGGAACAGCGGAGACCTGGCCGACTTCACTGGCGCGTTTCTCGCTCGGCCGTTGGCTAAAAGGATGACCGAGTCGTTCGTGCTCATATCGCCATCCACGGTTACCGCGTTGAAACTTCGGTCGACGGCAACGGTGACGGCTTGTTGCAGGAGTGGTTGCGTTATCGAAATATCCGTAGTGAGGAAGCAGAGCATGGTTGCGTGGAGATTGCGCAGTCTGCTTCCATCCGGCGTTAGGCGGGGAGCAATCATGCCGGCGCCTTTGGCGATGCCGCCGATGCGGATGGATCCTTGTTTGTGGGAAATTTCCACGGCGCATTCTTTGGGGTGGGTGTCGCTGGTCAGAATTGCCTGAGCTGCTGCCTGCGCCTGCGCTCGGTTGTTTGCCAAGGACTTTGCGGCCAAGCGAATCCCTTTTCTGATGTTTGCCATCGGCAGAGGCACGCCGATTCGCCCGGTGGAAGCAACGAAGACGTGCCTCGTTTCTATTCCCAAAACGCGGGCGGTCTCCTTTGCCATGCTTTCGGCGTCTTGAATTCCTCGTTTCCCCGTGCAGGCGTTGGCGTTGCCGGAATTGGCGACCACTGCTTGTCCCTCGCCTGGTTTGATTTGTTGGAGGCACCATTGGACGGGAGCGGCGCGCACTTGATTGGTTGTGAACATCCCGGCAACGGGACACGGCTTGTCCGCAACGATCAGCGACAGATCGAGGCCGGCGTCTTGTCTCGCGTCTTTTTGGATTCCTAATCGTTTTACATTGCAAAACACGCCGGCGGCTTGAAACCCCTTGGGAGCCGTCACCGAACCGGGAATCGTTCGATATGAAAAAGCCATAAAGAAAAGTGTCGCTAACTTTGTTGGTTCGGAGAAAAGAGAAAGAAACCGAGGAAACAGATGCCCCGCAGTCTCAACCAAAAGTAAAGAACCAATGCTCGCCAACCGCCAAGCCAGAGAGAATCCGACGAACCCAACGCAACTCCAACCAAACGGAAAATTTTTGCCTTGACAAGCTGATTTTAATCGGGTAAATATATCGCCGTGTTTGACTTGCTGGAGAAGGCATCCGTTTTGCGTTAGAATGGCGCCATCCAATCGCCTCAATTCAACGAACAATAAATTATGCAAAATTGCAAATGGAAGACAGAATTGGTGACTCTCGGCATCGTCGTGGTTGTCTTGGCCGGCAGTCTTGCGCCGTCAAAAGCGCAAGCGCAAGAAAACTTCGCTTGGATAACCAACACCAACGGAGTCACTTGGAAGGCGCCAATCACTTCTCCAGATGGCAACTCCAAAGGGGGCCGCCTCTTCTTTCACTACGGCGACGGAGTCGAAGAAGCAGCCCAGATTCTCGTGCCAGAACACGCAAACATCGACCAGATTTCTGCTTGGGGATGCGTCAATCTAACCAATATCATTCTCCAACCCGCTAAACCAAGAAGTTACAGCGTTACAAGCGGCGGTCTCTTTGAAGATGCGACAAGAATAATCATCTCTGCAAGCGACTCTGGACTCCGCACCATCACTTGCCAAAAGACAATGAGAGACCACATTGATCTTTATGTAGGAAGCCCAGAGTTCAAGCAGGGAGAGTGGGTAATGCCAATCCAAGTCCAATGGATAGAACTGAAGGAACTGCCAAAGATGGAAATCAGAACGCATGCAACGGACAACGGGCCAGAATTGGAAATTGTTTGGAGAGATGGCAATCTTCAAATCGCCGACGCCGTCAATGGAAAATGGAAAGACTACATCGGCAACAGTCCTTTGAGATTCCCGCTTTGGCTCGGCGCCAAACCTCAGCAATTCTTCCGCATTCGCAAAGGAGATGATTGAAGATGAAGGCAAATCAAAAGAATCGATTTGGTCAATCAATCCAGATTGGAGAGTCTGGTTTTACGGCGTTCTTTCGATTTGGGGCATTGTTGTGTCCTTTTTTACGCTGTATGAAGAATGGAGCAAAAGCGGGCTGGAGATATTCGACGTACTGGAGCCGTGTTCTTGGTTCGGTCGTCGTTGTTTGGTTTGTGTCCAAGTAGGAGAGACAGCTATGGGTGCATATCAGTATCTTGTAGAGCTAGGAAAGGCTCGTCGGCTAGAAGCGGAAGCTCGGCTGCAAAAAGCGGAAGAGAAAGGCCGCAAAGAAGCGCAAGATCGGGTGCGCAAGTGGATTGAAGAAGGCCTTCGAAAGCAGGGAATTCCTGAAGAGCAGATTCAGCAAGTGCTAAAACTAATTGATGCTTTGGAAAAAGATCGTTAGTTTGTCTTTTGGCGGCGGCGGTGCGGCGCAGTTCCTTTGATTTGCCCGGCGGCTCGGTCAAGACCGAAGGCGGCGAGATTTTGTTGCGAACTAAGGGGCAAGGACTTTGGATGCATTCTTCTTCGGATTCGCCGCGGCAGTTTGTCGCCGAAGCCCGTTTCATGCTGGTCGAAAGAAAGCGGTTTTTGGCTTGATTGTCAATCTTTGATTGGCCGGCGGGAGACAGCGTTCGAGGCGTCGCTTTTTTGGTTGAGGCTCGGTTGAGAGATTACTGGATGGGAGAGGGAAGGGCTTGGAATCGGTGCCGAATTTGTTTCAAGACTTCGGCGGTTTCTGATTCGGAAACGTCGGCGCCGAATTGGATTTGTTGGTTGAGTTGGATGTTTTTGAAGACAGCGCAGTAGTGGTTATTGGCCATGATGCCTAGGAGTTCACCGGTTTTGCTGAAGACCAAGTCTCCTCTGGACGGAGCGAATTTGCCAAACAGTTTGCCGAAGGGCGAGCGTTCCATTTTGACGTAGTTGGGATGGTCGGGATCCACGCGGAATCCGACTTCGCCGTAGTAGCTTTCGCGGGAACCAACCAGAACAGCTTCCTGGAATTTGTAGGGGTCTGCGGCCAGCGAGTAGATTTCACTGCCCAGTTGCTCGGCTTGTTGGCGGCCTACGGGGACGACTAAGATGCGTGGATCTAAGGAGGAGACGCCGAGCATCGGAATGGAGTATTGCGTCTCTTCGCGGCTGACGATGCCGGTCAATTGTTTCCAACCCGCATCCGGCATCAGCAAAGAAAGAGGCGTGTCGCCGATGTGGTAGAGGATGTAGTAGCGTTCGCCATCCGTGGCCACGATGTTTTTGGAGCTTCGTTTTCGGGTGACGGGCTGGCCAAACACGCCTCTTTTGACGGCGGAGAATTGGGTGTCGATTTGGTTGTTGCGAAATTCGTCGAAGATGCTGTTGGCGGTAAGGGGGCGATTGTTGCGGATCTCGTCTTGAATCTGCTCGGATTTTTCTGACAGGTTGGCGACTCCGGTGGCGAGTTTGTCCGCATGTTGCCGGAGATCGTCTTTTTCTTCCCGCACGACGGCGGTTTCCGTCCGGGCAATTTTGACTTCGGCGCGGGCGTTTGCCACTTCCTGGCGGGCGTGAGCGACGTCGGCGCGGGCAGATTGGACGTCGGCGCGGACGACGGCGAGATGTTCTTTGGTCAAAAGCGCTTCGGTTTGTGATTGCTTGAGTTCTAACGCCAGTTCCGTGTTTTCGGCTTCGGCGGCGCGACGTTCTTGTTCGAGCGTCTCGATTTTTTCCTGCATTTGCGTCGCTTCCCGCCGACGCACGACAAGCTCCGCCTCGATGGTTTCTCGTTTGGCTTCGGAAACAGCGGCGTTCTTGGCTACGGAGGCCAGATCCGTTTCCAGCTTTTTGGCTTCGGCTTCGGCGGCGCGACGTTCTTGTTCTAAAAGCTCGGCTTTCTCTTGAGCGGTTTGGATGTCTTTTTCCAGTTGGGAACGTCGCTTCTCCACTTCCTGGGCGCGTTGCTCGGTTTTGGCCAAGTTGTCTTGAATGGTTTCCAAGGCGTTTTCGCGTTCTTGGAGCGTGGTTTGAGTTGTGGAGAGATTCTCTTTGAGCGCCGAGATTTCCGCCGCAAGGTTCTCCTGCGCGGTTTTTTCTTCCAGAAGGGCTAGTTCTAACGCCTTGACCATATCCTCGCTGTTTTGAAGTGGATCCTCAGCGGAGGCTTCCGGCACTTGGACGGCCGGCGCACTTTGCTCGAATCTTGCCAGAGGCAGCAGGCTAATCAGCAAAAAGTCGCATATGATAATCAACAGCGGTTTGTTCATAAAATTCCAGCTTCGGTTTCAATTAAGAGTTTGCGCCGATAAGGGCGGACGTGAAAAATCTTCAGCAGCGAAACGAAAATGATGCCAAACAACGTCGAGGCGTAAGCGGCCATCAATCCAATTTGAACCATCTGGAGGGTGAGCAAAACCAAGGACAACACCGTGCCTCCCAACCCGACGTACAAGCCAGAGTCGAACATGTTTTCTTCATTATCCAGCAACCGGAGTTTCAAACGAGAAGAACCGGTTTGTTTCTGGATTTCTTTGAGCTTGGCCAGGCTCAAGCCGTACAAAACCGCCTGAACCAAAAAAAAGAAGGCCAAGGCCACCATCTCTGCGTCGCCAACTTTCGACCCCAACATAGCATCTGCCTTTTCTACCACGGCCGCCGGAGCGGTCGGAAACTTCCATCGAAGCGAAGTTTCCTCTTTTTGTCGATCTTGGGCAAGAAAAGGTTCGCCCAGCAGAACCGCCAAAACCAAGAAGAGAAGCGCGAGAATCTGTTGCCTTAGTGTCGCAATGCCTTCCACGCGAAAAATCGTCGGCGGAAGAAACTTCCCGGGAACCAGCAGAAAAGCCAATCGAATCCAGAAAAATGAACCCAGCAGAATCGCCGTATATTTGACAAGCAGGGAAAGCCAAGGCAGTTGCGAGGCCATGTTGACGGCGAAGTCCCGCAACGCCGGGGGAAGAAAGTCCCGTATCTTTTGCCGAACAAAGGTGGGCCGGTGAACGCGCTCTTGCCGGCTGAGAATGCTCTCCAAGCCTCCTTGCCGGGCCGACAGACCCAAAGCAAGGTCTTGGAGTCCCGATTCCGGGTAACGTTGCAAGTAGCTCCCCACGGCCTCCGCCGAAGTTCCCATCCACACCGCGGCAAACAACACCGGCAACTCTTCTTCCTTGTCGGCAATGGCGCGGGCAAGCCGGCCAAGGGTTTGTCGGCTCTCAATCCGCGCTATGAAACCGGAGAATTGCGCCCAGTTCATTCGCCGGGCAAAAGCCAGCAAATCCAGATAAGCCGATTCAACGCCCTGCGTGCTGCGACCGCGATTGGCGTCGTCCGCCAGACGCTCCAACTCGAAGCGAAACTCAGCGTTTAGATAGTCGCCTTGGGACAAAAGCGCGGCGACCACGATGACCGCCTCCAAGGCGCCGCCGCCGGGCGAGGAAACCGGCGGGAAAACTTCCGTATGCGTCAAGTCGCGATTTTGCAGAACGGCTTGCACTCCGGGTCTTCGAGAGTTTTGAAGCCGTTGCAACACCGCCGCCCGAACCCGTTTGTTGATCAAAGCGCTTAGCGCCGTGCCTTCCTGCCGGGCAAGATTTCTCAAAGGCACGTTTTCCCACTCCGGAAAATCGCCTCCCAGAAAAGTGAGGTCGGGATAAGAACGGCGGAATTCATCGAGAGCCGACAGCGCGTCTTCCAAACCGTCCGCCCCGATAGACGACTTTTCGGCGCATTGTTGCGCCCCTTTCAACAGCAGATCGGCAACGCCCGGTTTTTCCAGCGCCAGCTGGTTCTTCGCTTCTTCCGCCAGCGAAATCGTTCTGTCTCCGGCGAATTCCACCGCCCAACTATCCACCGCCCGCAGATAGATGGGCAACACCGCCGCCGCCGCCAAAAGCGCAAAACCCGCCGCCAAAAGCCAAAGCCGTTGAAAGAACAACGAAAACATGGAGTGCCAAAGCTAACAAAAATCCACACCAAAGAAAAACGAGAAATTATCAGATCGTGTTCCCACTTATCCGATGCGGCAAATCCAAGAGCAAAGCGAACCCAAGCAATCTCAACGCAAAATCCGCCCTTCCCCTGCGCCGCGCAGAAAACGCCAAGCCAACCCATCCCAAGAAATCCCAAAAAATCCCCTTCAAAACCGCTAAGCCGTTACTAAGCCGTCTCAGACCGCTTATGAAACCGCCTCAATCCCCAAAAACCAGAGATTCGCCAGCCGACAACCCGCACCGATTCAAGAGCCTTTGCCCGCCCATCAAATCCGCTTTGGCCGTCCTTCCCTTCTCAAACTTTTTCATTTTTCCTCAATTTCGAGCTTAATTCTTCTCTTTTGAATGCTAGAAATAGAACTATTTGGTTTTATGACCGTCATTGATTTAAAGAAAAATGATTGGCAATAGGAAAATGTTTCGCGGCAACGGGAAGGCCTTTTGGGCTGGATTCATGCCGATTGCCGGCGCAATCTCGGCGATGGCGGATGATTAAAATTGTCCTGATTGAACGACAATCGGGAAAGAGAAAGCAGAAAATTAAGATTATGACTGAACAGCAAATTGAAGAAATAAAACGGAAAGCTGATGCGGGAGACGCAGAAGCGCAGTACATGCTAGGCTTGATGCATCTCAAAGGCGTAGGCGTGGTGAAGAATGAAGAAAAAGCAAAGGAGATGTTTCGCAAAGCCGCTGCTCAAAAGCATCCCGGTGCGCAATACGAACTCGGGTTAATGTACTACGAAGGCAAAGTTAATAAAGCATGGGAGTTGTGGGACAGTGCGTCATGGGGTGGTTGCGTTGCTGCCATGTTCCGCTTGAGTATGATGTACGCCGACGGTGAAGGTTGCAGTGATTTCCCTGAATCCAAAGCGTATATCTGGGCGCTTATAGCCAAAAAGCGAGGTCACACTGAAGCAGGTGAACTCGTTGAGAATTTAGAATCTGCTTTAAGTAGAGAGGAACGAAGATTGTGGCAAGAAGTAGCAGAAAAACGGGACAAAGAAATCCCGCAATGGGAAAAGCCTGAAATCGATCAACCTTACAAAAGCACTGACCCTAATTTGTTGCCGTAAAACAATAAATAAAGATTTTCCATTTGAGTAATCGGGCGGAAAAAGAAAATTAGAGAAGACATGAAGAGAATCCTATCCTTATTGACGGGTGCCGCCTGCTTTTGCGGCGCAGAAATGGCAGCGCAGGAAAAACTTGAGATTCAAATCACAAGACTCGGCGTTCCTCGAACCATTGAAGTAGATCGAGATATTGAGGAATTGAATTTAAGAAGCTCAGAACTAACAAGCATCACCTTGCCTGAAGGATTGACGAGTTTGAAGCGACTGGAACTTAACGGTAACCGGTTGACGAATTTTACTTTACCTAGTGGATTGACAAATTTGGAGAGTCTGAATCTTGGCGGCAACCGGTTGACGAGTCTCACTTTACCCGAAGGATTGAGAAATTTGAAATGGCTGAGTCTTTTCCGCAATCATCTGACAAGTCTCACTTTACCTGATAGATTGCCGAATTTGAAGTGGATGAGTCTTAACAGAGGGAACCAGCTGACAAGTCTCACTTTGCCTGATAGATTGCCGAACCTGGAGTATCTGGATCTTGGCGGCAACCAGTTGAAGAGTCTCACCTTGCCTGAAGAATTGACGTATTTGGATACTCTAGATCTTGAGGGCAACCAGTTGACGAACCTGACTTTGCCCGAAGGTTTGACGAATTTGGGGACGCTGAATCTTGGTGGCAACCAGTTGAAGAGTTTCACGTTGCCTAAGGGGTTGACGAATTTGGGGACGCTGTGGATTGAAGGCAACCAGTTGGCGAATTTTACTTTACCTAGTGGATTGGTGAGATTGAGTCGTCTGTTTCTTAACGCCAACCAGTTGACGAGTCTTACTTTGCCTGAAGGATTGTCGTATTTGTGGACGCTGGATCTTTCCCATAACCCGTTGAAGAGTCTCACCTTGCCCGAAGGATTATCGAATTTGGAGAGGCTGGATCTTTCCTCGACGGGTTTGACAAGTTTCACGTTGCCTGCTGGATTGACAAATTTGAAGTGGCTGAATCTTGGTGGCAACCAGTTGACGAGTTTCACTTTGCCTAAAGGATTGACGAGTTTGAAGCGGCTGGAACTTAACAGTAACCACCGGTTGACGAATGTCACCTTGCCTGCTGGATTGACGAATTTGGAACATCTGAATCTTTCCTATAATAGCCAGTTGACGAGTCTCACTTTGCCCAAAGGATTGACAAATTTGAGGAGTCTGAATCTTTATTCCAACAATCAGCTGACGAGTCTCTTTTTGTCTCCCAATACGGCGAGTTGCGAATCTTGCGAGTTTTTGAATTTAAGAAGTCCCGGGAATCCGTCGATGAGGATAAGACAGCCTTTTGGAATTAATATCAGATTCACAAATGTTGGAGTGAGGTATCATCGCATTTCCTATTATAGCGTGCCGCCATCCCCAAAAATATCCCAAGTAGGCAACGGTTTGGAAATCTCTTGGCACGGGGATGGCGTGTTGCAATCATCTGCCGACGTCGACGGCCCTTGGCAAGACGTCCATCTGCCAAGCCCGGTAAAACTGCGACGGCTTTTGATTTCTTCGATTCCCGCAGAATTTTTCCGCGTGCGGGCGGAGTAGTGTTGCGAAAATCAACCTGTCCGGTTGGAATCGCCAACGAGGAAATGGAATGCATCCGCTTGCTACGGTGCCTTAGATGTTGAAACAAAATGCGGCTTGCCAAACGCACGGCGGGCCGGAAGTCTCAAATAAATGCAGGCGATTTTTTATGAAAGACAACGTTCAAATTCGATTTCTCTTTATTTCCGGCGGACACCGTTTTATGGGACGACACGGCAAAGAGCCGGCGCCGCACGAAATGACGGAGCAAACTTCCATTGAATGCGTCGCCGGCAAAGGCATTTGGGGAGATCGTTTCTTCGACTTCAAACCCAACTACAAAGGGCAGTTGACCTTCTTTTCTTTGGAAGTTTATCAGGACTTGCAAAGGCAGTTTTCGGTCAATTCCAAGCCTCCGTCGGTGTTTCGGCGGAACGTGATCGTTTCAGGGCTGGACTTGAACGGATTGATTAAGCGGCGCTTTTGGCTCGGCGGGATTGCGTTTGAGGGAGTGGAGCAAGCCAGCCCGTGTTACTGGATGAATCGCGCCTTTTGCGACGGAGCGGAAGCGGCGCTTCGGGGAAGAGGAGGTCTGCGGGCGCGAATTTTGAGCGACGGAACTTTGTCTCTCGGACGACAACCCTTTTCGATTCAGGCCGAATAATGCGATGATTGAAGCGTCTTGAAAGCGAGAGTCTTCGTGCGCGCAAATCCATTTTCGCGCTTTTTTTGCGAGATTCGTTGTTCACTTCCCAGCAAAAACTTCGTTTTTTGGGGGACTGGGAAGCGAAGTTTCGTTTCAAGCAAAGGCGGCCGCTGGCTACAAAAATCAAAAGTCACCGGCCGCAGATTCCCGGCGGTTTGACACGGCAGGCTACGAAGTTGCGGTTGCTGGGCGTTTCTTTTGCCAACGATGGAAGAACACAAAACCCAGCGCAAACAGGCCGAAGATGAGGGCGTATTCTTCCGGTTCGGGGATGAACTGGCTATTGACGATGACGCGCACGGAGCCAACGCTGTTTGCCGCAAAGAAGGGAGCATCTGCCCGGTTGTTGAAGGTTCCCGTAAAGAAGTCGCCAATGGGTTTGTTGATTAAGCCGGCGCCTATCCAAGCAGAATTCCCCGGGCCGTAGTTGAAACCGCCGCTGGCGCGGATGCCAAAATCATCATAATGCGCCACTCCAGCGTTGTCTTCGTCTAGGAAGAGGTGGGAAATGGCGCTGCTGCCGCTGCCGATGGTGAGGGTGGGCGTGTTGGTGGCGTTGGCAACAAAAGTGATGTTGGTTTTGCCGCCGCCGGGAATTCGGGCTCTCACCGAAGCAATGTCTTTGGAGTTAGTGCTGGAAAGCAAGGGAGAGAGTTGGAAGCTGGTATCGCTGGGCTTGTTGGCGTCGAAGATGTTGCCGCCGTTGCTGTCAATCTGCCAAGTGTCTTGGTTGTCGGTGTTTAAGGAGGCTTGGTTTCGGATCTGGGCGCTGGCACTGCGGGAAGTGGAGGAGCCGGAGAAGATCCAAAGAGTTTGGTTGGTGTGGTCTTGGCTGGGATAGGCGTTGAGGATCAGCTGGGCTTGGCTTTGTTCCAAAGGAACGAAAGACAACAAATAGGCCGCCATCAAAGCCGCTAAACCAAACTGATTGCGAAAAGTTCGTTTTCGTGCGTTCATAATACAAAAAATAGTCCGTTATTTTTGTCGCCCGCTCTTTTCCGATTTTGCAAGCGATTTGATGCACGGTGCCCCCCCCCCCCCCGTTTGTCAAGCGGAAATCTACAAAAAAAGAAAAAAAGTTAAGAAAAGTTTGCCGAAAACGATGAAATGCGCTAAAAAGCGCAGAAATTCACCGCCGATGGTTTGAGATTGCTTAATTGTCGGCGGCTGGTTGCTGGCGGCTCATAGAAGCGCATAAGCGAGATAAGAGTTGCCGATAGTTGGAGTTTTGGGAAATCCAAAAGAGGAGTGGCAAGCGAGCGGCGGCGTTGGGCAAGGCTTCGAGACGGATTTGAGAATTCGCCGGCGCGTTTGGCCACTCTAGGGCAATTCCAACGTCTATTTTGCGCTGCGCCACGGCGCGTAGCAAACTTTGCGGCTTGGCGTATTCGGCAGGGGATTGCGAGATTAGAAGTTGGCGTAAGCGCTGCGGCCAAGCGTGGTGGGGCATTTGCTGGAGAATGAGCTCGTTAATTCCGCGAATGCCGCCAAGTCGGAGGGAAGCGGCTGGGGAAGCGCCTTCGTCAAGAAAGGGGCCGCTTTGGCGCGAGGTGGCCAAAACGATTTGCCGGCTGGGGATGGGCATTGGACGCCAGCGGGGATGGGCAACGCCGAGATCGCAATTCGCGCCGAATGAAATCACGGCGTCCACGGTTTTGTCTGCGTGGGCTTTTCGGGAAAGAAATTCGCAGTCTCCCGTCATCAAAAGCAGGCGGACTCCTTCGTTTTCTTCAAAAAGTTTCAGTTCTGGTTGCAGAAAGGGGAAGGCCGCTTCCCAAACCAGCACGGTTGGTTGTGGATTTTCGTTCCACGGGTCTGCGTTGGCGACGGCGGATTTATTGGGAACGAGGAGCGGCAAGCCCTTATCGCGAGCAAACAAATACCTGGCGAAGCGGCTGGCTCCCTGTTTTTGGGCGTTCGTAGTCGAAAAGACCGTTGCCCGCAAGATGGTTCGGACTTCTTTTTCGCTGTCTGCCGAGGGAAGCGTCACCAGAAACTGATTCCCGCCGAGAGAGCTGCTTGGCGCCGGATCCGGTTGGCTTCCTCGAATCACCAAATCGTATTTCTTTTTGGCGCCGGAAACGCCGGCCAACATCACGCGTACTCCAAATTCCAACTCATACGCGCGGGCTACTTTTCCCACGGCCGGCAAATGTTCGGCTTCGCAAGCGACTCGCAAAGCGGGCGTCTGCATCGCCGGGTGTTTGCCGGCCACGCCGCCAATGTTGGGATAGCGAATCCGAAAAAAGGTGAACAAGGCGGCCATGCCCACGAACAAGAGCAACAACATTCGATTCTCGCGGATCATTGTCAAAAGGCTTGGCGGATTTCGACCGGCTTCCCGCTTGCGAAATTTTCGCTCATAGGCCGATTCGGTTGTTCCAGTAAAGGAACCAGGCGACGAGTAGAGAAACAAAAACCCCCACCGCTAAGGCCACTCGGAAGAAAGTTGCGCGCTTGCGCTTGTTGGCTCGCCCCATCCCCGGCAGGAGGTAGTAGCGGTGCTCGGTTTTGTTTCGTTTCCTTCCAAACATGGTTCACTCTGGGCAAAAGAAAGCAACGGGACAAGCCCTGGATCCGTCTATTCTGGCCAAGAAATAAGTTCGTGAATTGTTGCCGTGTCTTGACGCCTCTCTGCAAAATATCTCGCCCAACAATTCGTGGTTATCGTTTTCTTATCGTGCGTTATCGTTTGTCAGTTGGCGGGCAGGAAATAGGGTGTCTCGGATAATGCTTGCAGTTGTAAACTCTCGGATACATCATCATCCGCATAAATCGTCTCTTGCCGGCTTGGATTCAGCTCGGCAAAACTAGATGGCTTCTTGACATTAGAAACGGGATAATGATCGAGCGCATCTTCTCCAAAAATGGCGACAGTCATCTTTCTATCCAATTTGCGCAATCCGGGAGGGCAACACCCCACTCAGCAGGATAGCCATTACGATTATCAATATTTTCGCTTTCATTCTGCGATGTAGACAATTGCGTTGAATTTGGCGACCTCGTTGACGGGGAAGAGAGTTGGCCGCCTTCAGCCGCGGCGAAATTCCATTGGGCTCGGCTAGTTGAGTTCGGGGCGTTGTCCCGGCGGCAGATTCATTGTCATCGGCGGAGTTATCGTTTCCGTTGCTCCGCAGTTTTCGCAGGTTGCGGTTAGTTCGCCGTTTCGAATCAGATCGATGAGGGCTTCTTTGGCGATTTGCTCGGCGGTTTTATATTCCTCAGAATCGCTGTCGGAGGTGCCGGTCATCTTGCGCATGGTGATGGTTGCGCTGGACGAAATCTTTGCGCCGCAGTGCGTGCATTTGCATTTGAATTCGGCTCTAAATTCTCTGGTGATGTTCCCGCCGTTGTCCATTCGGTTTCTCTCTCTTTCACTCATAGTGCGTTACTTTCTTCCACTACTTACTGTTTTTCTTCCGAAACGGCAAGCGCAATTTGTCTTCTTGTCAATGGTCTTGGCAACGGAATTCGGCGAGGATGAGTCGATGGTCCGAAGCCAGATTCCACTGGGGATGCCAAGGGATTACGGAACGGTCTTTCAGCCATTCTCGTTTCATTCCCGCGCTTATCAAGAGATAGTCGTAACGGAAATAGGCGTCTTCGCCGGGAAAATAATAAGTCCAGGAAATGCCGGCGAATTTTTTGGGGTTGTCTCCGCTCGCTGTTGGCTTGTTTTTGGATTCCGTCGGGCGGGCGTCCCAAAGACGAAGCCTTCCTCTGCCTTGGATTCGCCGCAACGTTTTTGAGCGGGGAAAATCGTTGAAGTCGCCGGCGACGAGAATGTTTCGGTTGGGATTTTCTTGAAGAAGCCGGCTGATTTTTTGCCGCAGGACTTTTGCCTCCGCCTCGCGATAGTCGGCTGAGTCGGCGTAATAAGCCGGCAACTTGGACTTGAGATGGACGTTAAACAAAGTGAACTGATAGCCGCCCGGTGCTTCGACGTCCAATTCCATCACGCCGCGCAACACGTGAAAAGATCGTCCGTAAAGCGCGAATGCCGCGCTCGAATCCGATCGGTTGGCGACAATGGGAAATTGGCTAAGCACGGCGCAGTGAATTTTTTGGCTTTCGGTTTGCAGCAATTCCCGGAAAGGATATTCTAGCCCCAGTTCGAGGAGATTCTTGCTTAGGAACTCCAATGCCTGCGGGGATCCGACTTCTTGAAGCGCCAACAGATTGGGTTGCGCCCGACGAATCACCTCGGCCACTTCCGCCCGGGAAAGTAGCGGCTTGGTCGACCAGCCATCCGCTGGCGTCAGCCGATACCCGTCCACATTGTAGCTGGCAACGGAGAACGCAACGTCATTGGCGAACGACGACCAAGCCGCCGCCCAGACAAGAACTGCGAGCCAACAGACTCGCGTTCTGCTCCAAAAATGGAATGCGCGGCCTTTTTTCAAATGAATCGCCAAGCCTTCGAATTCAATTTGATTTGAAATTTTTAGAGGATAACGTCTTTCCCGAATGCGTTCAACTTCAGAAAACCACAGGCCGCTCAAAATCGAATCTGTCGAGCTTCTCGACCGCCAAAGCGAGCCGGACGACCGCGCCATCTCGATTGACAAAGTCGGCATCCGCCGCCTGGAAACGCCGATTCGGCTCCGAGACCGAGACGGCTACGTCCAAGAAACGGTCGCTCAGTTCAACATGTTCGTGGACTTGGCGCACGATGTTCGCGGCACGCACATGAGCCGGTTTATTGAAGTCTTAAACGAGCACGACAAGACGTTCAGCGTCGAGAACGTGGGGAAAATTCTCCGAACAATGCAAGCGCGTTTGGGTTCGCGGGCGGCCTATTTAGAAATGTCGTTCCCGTTTTTCCTGTGGAAGTCCGCGCCGATCACCAAGCAACCGAGCCAATTGAACTATCAAGCGCGCATCTTGGCCGATCGAGTTCGAGAAAGATCGGAGATTGCTTTGGAAGTTCGGGTGCCCGTCAAGACTCTTTGCCCTTGTTCCAAATCCATTAGCAAATACGGCGCCCACAACCAACGAGGTGTGGTGACCGTGCAAATCCGTTCACGGGAGACCGTCTGGATTCGATGCCTCATCGAAATTGTGGAAGCCTCCGCTAGCAGCGGCCTCTACGCGCTTCTCAAGCGGCCCGACGAAAAGCACGTCACCGAATCCGCCTACGAAAACCCCGTCTTCGTGGAAGACCTTGTCAGAAACGTCGTCCGCCGCCTGCAACAAGACGAGCGCATCACTTGGTACCGAGTCGAGGCCGAAAACCTGGAAAGCATCCACAACCACAACGCCTACGCCTTGATTCAGCACCAAAGATTCGAAAACCGGGAAAAATAACCGCCGCCGGCCGACAAAAATCGGCGGATTTTTTTGTGGCATTTTAATTTTCGTTTGCTATGCTGAGTTTCCTTTTGACTGCGTTGGGAAGCGCGGCTTGGCACTCGGAAAAACGGCCGCGACAACAAGTCCAACAAGGAAAAAGTTTGGAAAGCAAGCAATTGTGAAGGCAAAAAAGAAAACTGCCAAAAAGGTGGGCAGGCGAAAAAAGTCGGCCAAAGCCCCCGTCGCAGCGGCAACGACGGCGGTCATCTTGGGCATTCCGCAAGATTCTCCGCAGACGGCGAAAAGCAAGAAATCCGCATCCAGATACAAACCCGTTCAGGTGAATCCGAAGTGGGAAAAATATTACAAAAGGCTCGTTGAACTGCACGACCGCCTCCTCAACCAAATGGACGGCCTCGCTAAAGAATCCGCCGAACATCTGCAAAGCTACGGCATGCACATGGCGGATTCAGGGACGGATAATTTTGACCGAGACTTTGCGCTCAGCTTGCTTTCCTCCGATCAAGACGCCGTTTACGAAATCGAAGAAGCCCTGAAGAGAATCGAAAAAGGCACCTACGGCGTCTGCGAACTGTCGGGCAAAGCCATTCCCAAGGCGCGCCTGGAAGCGATTCCGTGGGCGCGCTTCACTGTCAAGACTCAAGCAAAATTGGAAAAAGAAGGCGCGCTCCGGCAAAAACGGCTCGGCGCTCTCGGCACCATTGACTCCGCCGGCAGCCCCCCGCCTCCTTTGGAAATCGAAGACGAAGCAGACGCCGTCAACACAACCGACCCAAGCAAAGACCAACAATAATCAGCCATGCCGCGCGAAATCGTCACCATCGAATGCACCGAAGCCAGAGCCGAAGGAAAGCCTCCTTCGCGTTATATGACTTCGCGAAACAAAAAACAGCAGACCGAAAAAGTGGAGAAAAAGAAATACAACCCCTTTCTCCGCCGCCGCACACTGCACCGAGAAATCAAATAAACGAACTCTTTTCAACATGCCGTACAAGAAAAACAAAGACAAACGTCGCCAAGACACCGGCCGCCAACTGGCTCGCACGCCGCGGCCCAAACCAAAAATCGACTTCACCATCGACCAGTTGGACTATCGGAACGTCGACCTCCTGAAGCAATTCGTCACCGACCAAGGGCGATTGCTCCCCCGAAAATACACCAACCTTCCGGCGCGCTATCAGCGCCAACTGAGCCGTTCCGTCAAGCGAGCCCGGCAAATGTTGCTCATGCGCTAAACTCCCAAGAACAACAAGCCGGCGATCAACATTCAACACTGCCCGCCAAGCCTTCCAACAAAACTCCCGGCAAAAATTAAAAACGGAAGGAAAAATCAAATGAGCCAAATAAAAAACCGCCGCCCGGGAACCCGGGAAAAGAAGTAAAGATATTGAAGTGAATATTCTAATAGAATTTAATGAATCAGAATGGAGAACTTGAGATATGATTGACAATGAACGTGTGAAACAGTCGCTGGATTATGCTAGCAGATTGGATGACGACGAGTTGGAAGATCAGCGGTTGAATCGTCCACCTCTCTGGTATCTTGTATGTGAGGATTGTTATCGTGGGTTGACCAGCGATAGATATTTGCCAGTTATCGCGCATGTGGTTTGGGAAGAAAGTGGGAAAAGGATATCAAGAGGTCAGTCTGTTGAGGAAGGTATATTGGATACTGTTATGATTTGGATGAGGTCGCAAATTAAAGTTCTTTTCAAATTAGAGGAACAAGATCTGTTCGATAGAAACTCTGATGATATTTATGAATTCTACAGGGGCAGAGCTGGGGAAAAAAATTAGGAAGTATTTGGCAGCTAGACGAAATAGAAACGGGGACTAGAAGAAAGCCGGATCTACGATTGAGACTGATGACAAACCGTAACGCCGTTATGCCAACACCAATCACCATAAGAAACATTCCGGGAAAGCTGCGTAACGCGTTTTCCACCCGCGCTGTTTGCCGCCTTGGTGCCTTTGTCTTTGCGGCCGTGTTTGCCTTGGGCATTACGCTTTGCGCCGCCCCGAAAACCTCCGACAAGCCGAATATTCTCATGGTCTTTGCCGACGATTGGGGCAAATACGCCGGCGCCTACTCGGAACGAAATCCGAACACGCCCAACGAAGTCGTTCAGACTCCTCACTTCGACCGAATTGCCCGCGAAGGCATTCTGTTTCACAACGCCTTTGTTCCGGCGCCCTCTTGCACTCCCTGCCGCAGTTCCTTGCTTTCGGGACAATACTTTTGGCGAACCGGAAGAGGCGCCATTTTGCAAGGCGCTGTTTGGGAGGACTCCATTCCAACTTACCCGCTCTTGTTGCGAGACGTCGGTTACCATATCGGCCATTCTTACAAAGTCTGGAGTCCCGGACGGCCGTCCAACGCCCCTTACGGCGCCAAAACCTACGCCTACAACCGCTTTGGCAACCGCTTCAATCGCTTTTCACAAACCGTGAGCGGCGCGGAAAATCCGACCATCGCCCGCCAAGCCCTCCTGCGCGAAGTGCGCGAAAACTTCAGGGATTTTTTGGACAAACGCCCGTCCAGTTCTCCTTTCTGTTACTGGTCCGGCCCGACAAACTGCCACCGAAAGTGGATTCGAGGATCAGGCGCCGCGCTCTGGGGAATTGAGCCGGACTCTCTAAAAGGCAAACTTCCCCCCTTTCTGCCCGACGTGCACGAAATCCGTGAAGACTTTGCGGACTACCTCGGCGAAGTGCAGGCCTTTGACGCCGCCGTTGGTGTCTTGCTGGGCGAACTGGAGCGGATCGGCGAGCTGGAGCAAACCATCGTCGTCGTCAGCGGCGATCACGGCATTCCCGGATTCCCGCGGGCGAAGTGCAATTTGTACGACTTTGGCGTCGCCGTTCCTTTGGCCATTCGCTGGGGTGATTCCGTTGCTCCCAATCGGGAAATTGATGATTTTGTCAATCTAATGGACTTGGCGCCCACGTTTCTCGAAGTTGCCGGCATCGCCATTCCTCCCGCGATGACGGGGAAAAGTTTGGCGCCCATCCTCAAAACCAAAGGCTCCGGGAAAATTGATCCGAAACGCGACTTTGTTGTCACCGGACGGGAAAGGCACGTTGCCTCCGCTCGACCCGGATTTTTGCCTTATCCGCAACGGGCCATTCGCACCGAAGAATTTTTATACATCCGAAACTTTGAACCCGACCGATGGCCTATGGGCATTGCGCCGGGTTTTGGCATGGAAGAAAACGACCCGTCTTTTCCCAACAAAGAACAGCTTGAAAAAAATACTTTCATCGCCTTTGCCGACTTCGATGCCAGCCCCACCAAAGCCTGGCTTTGCGACGTCCGAAACGACAAAGCGATGCGACGCTACGTTGACTATGCCTTCGGGCGACGACCGGCAGAGGAACTGTACGACCTTAAAACCGATCCGCATCAGATGCGCAACGTAGCGAACCAACCTCAATACCAAACCGCAAAAACCACACTCTCCGCCCGATTGAACGGCATCCTGGAATCCACCGGCGATCCCCGCGTCCGAGACAAAGAACCCGTGTTTGAACGTTTCCCCTTTGCCGGTCCCCCGAAATAGCCGTTCGGAGACATGCTCGTTCGCTATGGTTTGTTGATCTCGATTTGGCGATGAGAGTTGAGGAATCTTGTTTTTGGACGCAAAATTCTTTTGATTGGGATTGACTTTGCCGGCGAGCGCGGTTATTGTTGAATAAATTTTAAGCAATTTACGATTTTATGTATGAACAAAAGGACACTTCTCTTGGGCGAGCGGCTTCAATCCGCTCGGTTTTCTCGCAATCCGCAACACTGTCCCCCCCCCCCCCCGCTTAGGCGACTGAAACGGCTTTTTTTGGCCGCTGCAATCTTTGGCGCGGCGCTCGCCGTTGCTGAAACCCAAGCCCAAATGCCGATTACGTTAGACGGCACCAACGGGATGCGGGCCATGAAAATCACTTTTGGCGGCGACGGAAACTATCGACCTTCGGGAAACTTTTTATTCACCAGAGGAAGCAGCGATGTGGCTAATTCTTCTCACTCCAGCTTGGGACAGATCATTTCGCCGAACACTTTTCTAGAAACCCGGTCATCCAGTCCTTTCCCCTACAACGCGGCCATCGAAGGCAGCTTTAGCTTAGGACAGTACGTTCCTTTTGACAGCGGCCTGCCGATGTCTCGAATCGCCAACGGAGCGACCAACAGCTTCAATATAGTCGGCCTTCGATTCTTCATCTTGAATAGCATTCATTACTTGGACTTTGTCACCGACTCTGCTTCCGCGCCTCCTGCGGGCGGCGGCCAAATCTACACTTACACCGCCAACAGCGAACGTTCCTTCAGCTTGGATGCCACCGTGGGCGCCACCTTTGACCAAGCCTTCAACCTCCGCTCAGGCTCTTTTCGGATGGGAGGCGACAGCGATGGCATTCAGCTGATTGTGCCGGAGCCGGAGGAATACGCTTTGGTTGTTGGCTTGGCTTTGCTGGCCTTTGCGTTTGTTCGGAAGTGGAGCAGGCGGGCGGCGGCCAAGCCGGCCGATTCTGGTTGACGGCACTTTGCTATTTTGTTGGACGAAAAAAAGGCGCCGCCATTTAACAACGTTCTTCTTTGCTGATGGTTTGCGCCAAAGCAATGGTTTGAAACATGGACTTGGCTTTGTTAACGGTTTCTTGGTACTCTTTTTCTGGAACGGAGTCATTTACCCAACCGCCGCCGGCCTGAACGAAAGCTTGCCCCGCCTTCATCAAAGCGGTGCGGATGGTAGAAACCTTTACTCCGGCGGCGGCAGCCGAATCGAAACCATTCGCGCGGAAGAAATCGAAAAAAAGAAGTGAACGGCCGGAAACAAAACGGGACGGATTACGGCTTTTCCTCCGGCACTTCTCCGGCGAACTTCCATTCGTTGTCGATTCGTTGCATGGAAACCTTTTGCATACGTCCCGTTCCTTCGACGTAAACGTCCAAGACGACTTCGTGATCGGAAATGTCGCGTCGATCCAGCACTCGAATGCCGGATATAGCTGCGACGTCGGATTGATGCTTGCTCGCTATCTCTTCCTCGGTCTTGTTTTGCCATCGTTGGGCCATTCGCTCTTGCTCTGCCGGCGCCAGACTCTCGTAATAGCCCTGCGGGTCTCCTTGCTGCATCGTCCAAATCGCCGAGACCAAAGCGTCTTCCGGCGACTCGTATCCCAAAAACCCCCAGTTCTCTCTTGGGAAGTTTCCCCGTTCGAACCTTGTTCCTGTTGGCCGACCGGCGGCTTTTCTTGCGGCCTCGCGCAATGTCTGGTTTTCCCTTTGCAAGCGGCTTTGGGCTTCTTGCAACTGCGCCAAAGAGTCGGCGCCGCTTCGCAAGCGGTTGACTTCTCCGCGCAGCTTGTGAACCTCCTGCGCTTCGCGTTGAAGATTTTTGACCTCTTTCTGATGCCGTGTCTGCAAAGCCTCCGCCTGCTCCCGATGCGTCGTTTCCGCAGAGGCCAGCTTTTGACGCAACATCTCGTTGTCGACGCGCAGCTTCCCCACTTCCCGCCATCCCCAAATTGCCGCCGCAATGACGCACGCTACGACCAAGGCCAAAAAAGAAACAATCGCTTTCATTTTACACAAACCGATTTGTGCGCCTCATAATGGCACACCGTCGCCGCTTTTCCAGAGAGATTTTGCGCTAAATCAGGTCAAAGAACCTTTGCGCTCCTCGATTCGATAATCTCGCAGATTTCTTTTTGTTTCCTTCATAACGCGTTGTGAACCTTTACCGTCCCTGTTTTTTTGAAGAAAGGAAAGAAACCAAGGCAAAACGACCAGGCCCGGCAATCGGCCAAGCATCGTCCTTATCCGCAAACTTGTCGGGAGAAATCTGCAAAATCCGACGAGAAAGCACCGATTCTGTTTGATTTTTCATGGCAATAGGTGTAAGTTGTCTTTGATCTTTGTCTGTGAAAAGCGGGAAAGATGGCCGGCCAATGGCTCGACAAAAAAGACAATGCCGAACTCCTGTAAATGGAAAATGGCGCGCACACTTATTGTAATTCGATGACAACAAGAACAAAAAACCAACTGACGAGCGCGCGATTGCGGGCGCCGCTGTGCATTGCGCTGGCTCTCGCCGGCTTTCTTCGCCCAACTATTGTTGCCCAAGAGACGCCGCCTCCGCCGGGGACAATCGACGTGGAAATCGTCTACGACAGCACAGTGAGTGGAACAGACAATGCTCCAAAATTTCCGCCGACACCGTCCAACGAGAAGGGCAACGAGATTGTTTTGTGCGAGAACAGTCGAAACGTCCTCCGATTTCTACTCTTTTATCATGGCAACTTTGTGGCCGAGGGCGATGAAACCTGCGTCCTTCGTTTCTACGCAAACGATGGCGAAGCGTTTCATCCCGCCGCCCCTCAATTCCGCCAACCCGGCACATTGCTTTATGAGAGCGACCCTACACCGATCGAACCCGGTGATCTTCAAGCCATCCTCTTTACAGACATCAACGTGGAAGTGCCCGATAGATTCACTTGGACGGCGGAATTCGACGGTTTATCCGGTTTGGCTGGCGACCGGGCCAGCCTGATATTCTACGATGTTGCAATGGGTTGGGACAGCCCCGACCGGTATGTTTGGAGAGACTCTGTTGACACCAAATCAAGCATAGAAACATACAAGACAGCAGTTGGAGGAAGTATGGGCTACTATTGGGAGAAAAGCGGCGATCAATGGAATTACACAATAGCTAGTTCAGGCCCGGTGAATTTTGTCGCTGGAATCCATGCGCGTCCGGAGGATTCCGTTCGCATTTTGCTCACGTCCAGTGACGACGGAATCATATTACAAGGGCCGACGGGAAAGACCGTTTTGTTGGAATATTCTCACGATCAACAGAATTGGAAGTTTTGGCAAAGAATCGACAATCTTCCGCCTTGCGGTCGTCTTCTCCTTCGGATTTCTGAAAACTTCCCCCGTCCCCGCTATTTTCGGGTGCAGGGTGTTGCGGACACCGAGATTCGGCTGGACGTCATCGCCAAGCGCGAAGACGGCAACATGGAACTGGCGGCTTCGGGGCCGAACGGCATCTCTTTCCAAGTGCAAGCCACCACCGATTTTGAGAATTGGCGAATCGTTGGAGAATACGAATTTAGCACGCGCTCGCTTCGGGTTGTCGATAATCGCGCCGCCGAATCGGACTTCCAGTTCTACCGGATTCTCCTGAGTTCATCGCCCGAATAGCCCTTGCGCGCGTTTCCTTCTCCCATGATTGCCGAAGCGATGGCCAGAGTGCGTTCTGTTTCTCCGGCCTTTTTTTGTCGGGAAAGATTGGCGCCAGGATGGTTTATCCGTTGCCGAGCCAGAACCAAAAGCGGTTGGCGTCATCTGCGGCAAGCCGAAACATCCGGCATTTTTATCTTGCCGAGACAGCTGCCGCCGGCGGGACGATGGGAAAGGCGTTTATGACGGGGGAAGTAGTTTCTTTGGGATTGCTACTGCTACTCGGTCTTGGGCTGATTATCCAAGGAGGCGATTTATTTGTCGCTTCGAGCGTGCGCATTGCGGAGTTTTTGGAAGTGCCGCGAGTGGTGATTGGCACGACTTTGGTGAGTTTGGCCACCACTTCGCCGGAGTTGGTCACTTCGATCACCTCCGGAATCAAGCAGAATCCCGGCATCGGAGTGGGTAACGCGGTGGGTTCTTGCATGTGCAACATGTGCATGATTCTGGGGGTGATGGCGGCCATTCGGAGCATTGGAGTTCGTTTGGCGGAGATACGGATTCCTTTGACGGCAATGTTCGCTTTTGCGGTGTTGCTGTTGATTTTGACTTGGAATTTGCGATTGCCGCAAGCGGCCGGCTTTGTTCTGGCCGTGTTGGGCGTCGGCTACTTTGCATGCGATTTCTTTCACCATCGCCGCTCTTCCCGCCCGGAAGACTTGGCCGAAGCGCGAAGCATTGAGGCCGAGTCGACGGCGTCTGGAAGTCCGTGGTTGAGAGATCGACTGCGGAGTCCAAAGGGCGCCGGCGCCGTGTTTGCTTTGGGAGCAACCATGGTGATGGGGGGAAGCTGGCTTCTCGTGGATTCTGCAGAAAACTTGGCCGAAAAGATGGGAGTGCCGTCGATTGTGATTGGATTGACGATTGTTGCCGTGGGAACTTCCCTGCCCGAATTGGTGACCGCGGTCAAATCGGCGCGACAAAATGTGGCCGACCTCGGCGTAGGAAACATTTTGGGAGCCAACGTGGCTAACCTTACATTGGTCATCGGCGGGGCGGCTTCGTTCAAAGATTTGTCGATGGATCGGATGACGCAGGCGCTGAACTTCCCGGCCTTGATTATCGGCATGTCGCTTGTGTTTTGGATGCTCTTTTCCCGCCAAAGAATTTCCCGTCGCGAGGGGTGGATGTTAATCGCTTATTATTTTGTCTATCTGGCGCTGGTAATGGGGAGTTCCGCGATAAATCCGGCGAAACCATAATGGCGACCCAAGTTCACTTCCGGCGGGCAACGGTGGAAGATTTGCCCAAACTGCGCGGTTTGTGGCGAACAGCTCTGTTGCCCGCTCAAGACTTGGAAAAAACCTTGACGGAGTTCCAGCTGGCGGAAGGTCTGGACGGGCGGTTGATGGGCGCGTTGGGCTTTCAAATCCTTAAGCAAGACGCCCGAATTTATGGCGAGGCGTACACGCATTCGGAGACCGAAGCTTTGGTCAAGCCGCAGTTGTGGAATCGGTTGAAAGTGTTGGCGGCCAATCAAGGCGTTCGCCGGATTTGGACTCAAGAAAAGTCGGCCTTTTGGCCGCAACAGGGATTCGGCGCGGCAACGGTTGAGGACTGCAAACAACAGCCCAAATCTTTCCAGCGGGCTTCAGGATCTTGGCGAATGCTGACGCTCCGCGACGAAGCGGCGGAACAAAGAATCCAGCGAGAAGTCGGTCTGTTTGAAGCCGCCCGCGAGGAAAATCAGACTCGCTTATCGTTGCAGGCCAAAGCGATTCGATGGATTCTCGGCTTCGTTGCCGTGGGATCCTGTGCCGCGCTGTTTTACTTTGCTGTCCGCGCCTTGATCCGTTGACAAACGCGCGAACGCTTGGACAAGGAAGAGGCCGATTTTGTGAAGACCGTCCAATCCAACCCCAAGCTGTTTGAAGCGCACCTGCATGAAGCAATCGCCAAACAAGCGGCCATCACGCGCAATTACTTTGCAAATAAGTTTGGGGAAAACTGGGCGTCCCTCGTGGATACCAACAGCTTCGCCGTCCAGATGCGCATCTTCCATGTTGCCGAGCAAGAAGCCTTGCGACGCACCAAGAAAGGCGAGCTAACCGACAAGCAACAAGAAGAAGCCGACATGAAACGGTTTCGTGCTAGAGAGCAAGAACGCTATCAAAGGATAACTAAATCTATTGCGCTTTACCAAGACTCTATTTGGGCGGATAGAGAAAAGCGGAATCCTCGTAACGAGAAATACAAATACAAAAGGATGAGGAGCGATCTGCGTTTGGCGCAGCGCCGGGCTGCATTTGATTTGCATGTGCCGCTTTGGGTTCATCTGGGTTTTTTGCCGGAGGATAGCGTCCACAAACAGGACAAGACGCTTCAATATGCCGACTTGCTTTCCATGTCCGTTCGCCTTGGCCGCGAGGCGCAGAAGAAAGAGCAAGAGCTTTGGGATGCCGCCGATTCCAAGCTGCGGGCGTGGATAACAGCGGAAAACGAAAAACACTACGCAATCGATGATCGAGCCGATACTTTGACGAATGAAGCGGAGTGGGATAGCTGGTGGACGTTGTGAGTTAGAGATTTTGACTTAGCGGCCAGCATAGCGATGGACGATGCTAAGTTTGTGCTTTGGCGAGCGAGAGCGTCAATGAAGACGCTTCTCCGCCTGCGCAAAATCCCGGCGGCTTGCTGTTGGAAGAAACTTCTCCTCTTCCCGCGCCGGTGACTAGCACCGATGACACCGAAGAAACCACACCGACACCTGCTCCAAGTCCCGGCAGTAAAGAAGAAACAACCAGCGGCAACTTGGGAGATGATGCAACGCCCGGCAGTGACAGCCCCACCGTTCCGGGATTGTAGAATTTATGCGGTTAACGGAAGAACCAGATCCACAAATGGCACCGCTTTTGCTGGCGCAACGAGGAAACGCCGGCTCCGGCTCGCTTTGGCAAGTGGGCTGCCAGTCATAACGAAGGAGCCGCTAGCCCAAGAACGGCATCCTGGCCCGAGTGTTAGGACATGGAAAGACGCCGAGAGTCGCTCCGCCAGAGGCGTTGTCCATAGAGAGCCCCAGTATAAAAGCTCATCCCGATGAAACGGACGCGCGAAAAAGATACGGTCCGCCAGCCCTCGGAAAATCTCATGGAGGCGGGAATGCCAAAATCCCTATGCTGCTGCCAGAGATGGCCAAGCAGTGAAGTTCTCGCCATCGCCCAGCCAAGCCCCCGCTGCGCCTGAGGGGAGGCCAGACGACCATAGTCCCATTGCCCATGGATCGCGCCTATGAAGGCCGAGAAAATCGAGAGCAAGCCCAAACCAAGGGATTGGATCCAGTAGTTCCGCCGAAGAAAAGCCATCGCAATCCATGGAAATACGACCCAAGAGCTATACCAGAAGCGCAATGAAGTAGAGAGGCCGTTCCGCCGGTTGAAAGGCGATCGCCAAGTCTTCTCTCGCTTGGACAAACTAGACATAATCTTTATAAGACTCATAGCATTCGCCCTCTTCTCCGAAATGCTCCGTTAGTAGGAAACACAAACTAGTTTCTCAGATGGTATATTAAGCATAATATATGTCTATTTATATGTTCATACTCCTACTATAAGAGCAGAGGGCAAGGGAGATATTTTCCTTTTCCAAATAAATGTAATGGTAATGTTATGTTCCAGCGTCGACTGTGAAGAACGGCAATCTTTCTGATCGGTTTGTGTGTTTTGATTTTCGGCTTTGCGGCAAGCGGGCATTCGCTTTCTTGGGGAATCTATTTCACGGGGTTTCCGATAATTTGTCGGAGGATTGCGACCGGTTTTCAGGAGAGAACAAAAAGGCCGTCAAATCGGCGAGCTGGTTTTCGGTCAAAATCTCGATGAAGTTGTCCGGCATCAATGATTGGGGGTTGGGTTGGCGGCGGATGATGGATTGTTTGGGGATGGAGAATTCTTGTCCGGCGGCGTTGGCGAAGATCGCCAAGGCTCCATCGTCTCGGCGATGCAGGCCGGTGAGGACGTCGCCATTGGAGAGTGTCAAGGTATGGGTGTGGAATGCTTTGTCGAGGTTGCGATTGGGATCTAGGATGTCTTCTAGAAGCCTTTCCAATCCCCGGTTGCCGATGCCGTCCAGCTGGGGTCCGATCAACGCGCCTTGCCCGGCGAGTTGATGGCAGATTTGGCAGGCTTGGCTGAAGAGCCGGCGTCCTTCTTCCCGGTTTCCGATTTTCCCTCCGAGGTTTCGGGAAAGTTGTTGGATGGTCTCGTTTCGGTTGAAGTTGGTTGCGGGCAGGTCTTGAACGAGCGATTCGAGCCGCCCCGTCAACGGTTTGCCGTGATTGCGGATTTGTTCCTGAATTTTAGCATTTTGGAGAAGCGTTGCGGGGATGGTTCCTTCTTCTGCGAGACGCAGGGCGAATTCGGCGCTGCTGCGGTTGACGACGAGATCTTGAATAAAACTCTGTTGGCTTCGTTGGGGAAGCGCGCTGAGAAGATCGCGGGCAAGGGACGGAAGCGAGGCTTCGAAATTCGAGGCGAAGAGTTGCCGGCCGAGGTTCCGCCGCTGATTTTCCGCAAGCGCGGAGTCGGCGATTCGCTTGGCCAAGGCGGTCGCCAAAGAATTCGAGCGGGAGCGGCAGAGTTCAACGGCCATCTGAGAACGGGCGATTGGCGGGTTTTTGGGGTTGCGGATTGCGGACAACGCTTTCGAGTAAGGAGCACTTTGCGGAGCATCTGCAACCATTCTCGCGGCGGAGACAAGAAGGCGGCTGCGGCGTTGGGGCGAAAGATCGGGCAATGCGACCAGCTCCGGCCAAAGCCGACCAAAGGCCAGCCACGCCCAACCGCCGCCATCGTTGCCGTCGACAATTTCAAAATACGCTTGCTGGTTGTGGAACGGCGCCAGATTCCAAGTGACTGGTTGGGCGAGGTTGTTTCGGGGCGGGTTTGCGCTGGCGATGACCCGATCGCCGGCCACAAGCCGAAGGCGGACGCGGTTGCGGTTCTGGGCGGGTTTGTCCGGATGTCCGTCGTGTCCGGCAAGAAAGAACGACAACTTGGCGGGAAGGGAAAATGGTTGGGAGGAGAGAAGTCCCGTAAAACTTTCGCCGCCGGGAGACAGGCTGCAAAGAAACGCGCTTTGCTCGTCGCCGTCGGCGCTGCGCCGTCGTTCGAGAATCCAAGGCACTTTGGTGGACGGCATTCCGGGGATCGGCCGATGAATCCAAGGATTGCGGGATTGCTCGACGCGGTCCATCAGTCGCCCGGCCAATTGAATAATCCAGTTTTTGACTGCGGCGGAAAATGCCGCGCCGCGTTGTTGTCTGCCGGCGTCGAGTGCTTCGTAAACGGCGAGTTGTTGGTCGAGATCCTTGGGCAAGGCGGTCTCGATAATTTGCGGCAGGCGATCCAGATCGGCCGCCGAAGCGTGCCGCGCAATATGGCCGGCGAATTGGCGAACGGTTGCCGCCGCCGGTCGCCTCGATGAAAAATAATCCAGCAGAAAGTTGGCCGCTTCCTGCGTTTGGATCGAGATTAAAACATCGGCAATGGCGTCCGCATTGCGGGGAGTTTGCGGTGCTTGGCGGACGGCGTCAAACACGGCGCTTTCTCGAAGTTGGTTCCGCAAGGCGATGCGCAGAGCGTGTTTCAGAAAGGGGCGGTCGTTCGCAACTTCGGACAAGGCCGACAGCAAGGCTTCGACGTGGCGTGCGTCCGGATGTCTTCCCAAGGCGTCGGCGGCGGCTCGACGAACGTGAAAGTCAAAGTCCCTTAAACCGGCAAGCCCCATTTCGCGCTGAACGGCGCTCCAAGGATGCGTTTCGGCGAGGATTTTCATGGCGTGAATGCGCACTTCGCGGCTGAAGTCGGACGCCGCGGCCAAAAGCGTTTTGGGAGCGAGACCGTCCAGCCGGTGGAGAATCCAAAGAGCGTGCGCGCGTTGTTGCCATGTTGAAGGTTCGCTACCCGCAACAATGCTTTGCGCCTGAGGCAAAGCGGCGGCGCCGACCTCGTCAATCAAATAATTCATCGTCAATTGACGGCGGGCTATTGCGTCGCTCTTGAGTTCTTCGTAGATTCCTGAAACAGAGAGTTTCGTCAAGTCAAAGGCTTTGGGGCTTTGCGGCAATTGGCCGGGAATGCCGGCGAAGGAAACTTTCCAAATGCGCCCGCGATGTCGGTCTCTGCCGGGATGTTGTAGAGGCACTTCGTAATGCCCGATGATTCGATTGTAGAAGTCGGCAATGTAGAGAGCCCCGTCGGGACCGAACTGCATGTGGACCGGGCGGAACCACGGATCGTCGGATCGGATGAAGTCCTCTTTCTCCACGGCCCTTTTTCCGGCGCCGATTTCTAAGAGAGCGTCGCGGTTCACACGGCTGGTCATCACGTTGCCGATAAAAATGTTGTCGCGAAACTCGGCGGGCCATTGATTGCCGCTGTAATGAACCACGCCGTCCAGAGCTGTTGATCCGTGATTGTGTTCCATGATTTTGGGGCAGAATCCTAGTCCGTCGTGGGGTTTGCCGAAACTGGGATAATAAGCGTCGCGGATCAACAAGTAGGCGGGCATGCTATGGCAATCGGAAGTATACAAGTCGCCGAGCGGGTCTTGCGCCATGCCAAAGGGATTGACTTGGCCGAAGGTGAAATGCTCCGCGCGCGAGCCGTCGAGGCGCACGCGGTAAGTGTTGCCGGAGTGCATAGAAATTTCGCTACCGTCGCGGCCTCTCACGGTTGTATAATTATTGAACCCGTGAGTGATGTAGAGCCAGCCGTCAAAGCCTCGCGTAAAAGAAGAATGCATGCCGTGGGTATCGCGTTCATATCCCAAAGGGCCGTAAAGTTTGGTTCTTCGATCCGCCTTGCCGTCGCCATTGGTGTCTTCGAAATGCCAGATGTTGGGAATGCTCCAAGCGACGACGCCGTTCTTGTAAGGGTACAGGCCGATAGGGATGTTGAGGCCGTCGGCAAAAGTAGCCACCGCGTCGTAACGACCGTCGCCATCCGTATCTTCAATGACTTTTACAGAGTCTCTTCCCGGACGATACGGAGGCGCGGCGAAGGGATACTCGTAAGAGTCCGCAACCCAAAGGCGGCCGCGCGCGTCAAAAGCCAAGTTCATTGGTTTGGCGATTTCCGGTTCGGAGGCTACCAGTTCGATGGCAAAGCCCGGCGGAAGATGAAAGGTTCTTTGCTGTTCGGCGGGTGAAAGCGGATCGGTGGAGCGAACGCCGGCGGCAAAGGGATCCTCCGCCGCAGAACCCGGCCGACCGGCCGCTAGAGCCGCAAAGAACGCCGCTGAAAAGCAAAAGCGCCGAAAAGAAGAAAACAAAGGTTGCATGAAACGGCCACATTTTAGCCGAAATTCTTGCCGTTCCAAAAGCAAAAATAGCGCCAAGCGCGGAAACCAGGCGTTCCAACAGCGCGACAAACCAGGGCTGTCGTTCGAACATAACAAGGCATTGCCTTCTTTTGGTCATCCTGTTATGCTTTTTGCCTTTCTTAGATCGTTATGAAGAATGGGAATCAAAAACGAAACCGGCGCCAGTCGGTTGGATATTGGCGAACCAACTTGCGGATTTTGGCCTTTTTGCTGAGCGTGTGGTTTGTTTCCAGCTGCCTGCTGAGCATTGTTTTTGTCGAACAACTCAACAAAATTCAAGTGGGCGGATTTCCTCTTGGATTTTGGTTTGCGCAACAAGGCACGATTTACGTCTTTATCGTGTTGACTTTTGTTTACGCGTTTCTGATGAAGCGCCTAGATCGGAAACACGGAGTAAAGGAGAATCGCTGATGGGCATTCAAGGATGGACCTATCTAATCATCGGGTGTTCCTTTGCGCTTTACATCGGGGTGGCGATTGCCTCCCGCGTGCGGAGCACCTCCGGCTTTTATGTTGCGGGACAAGGAGTGCCGGCAGTTTTCAACGGAATGGCGACCGGCGCAGACTGGATGAGCGCCGCGTCTTTTCTCTCCATGGCCGGTTTGATTTCCTTCATGGGATATACCGGCTCCGTATATCTTATCGGGTGGACGGGAGGCTATGTTTTGCTGGCCTTGCTTTTGGCGCCTTATTTGAGGAAATTTGGAAAGTTCACCGTGCCGGATTTTGTGGGCGACCGTTACTATTCGAGCTTTGCGCGATTGGCGGCCGTTCTTTGCGCCGTGTTTATCTCCTTTACTTATGTGGCCGGACAAATGCGCGGCGTCGGGCTGGTATTTTCCCGCTTTCTAGAGGTGGACATAAATACCGGCGTTTTTGTGGGAATGGCACTGGTCTTTCTCTACGCAACTTTGGGAGGCATGAAGGGCATTACTTATACCCAAGTCGCTCAATACACGGTTTTAATTATTGCCTATCTGATTCCGGCGGCGGCGATTTCATATCAGATCACTGGAAACCCGATTCCTCAGTGGGGGTTTGGCGCCAAAATTGTGGAAGGCCAGAACGCGGGAATGTATTTGTTGGAAGCGATTGATCAAATTCATCGGGACTTAGGATTCCCGGAATACACGGCCGCCTTTGGTCCGGGCAATAAAAGTATGATAGATGTTTTTGCGGTTGCCATTGCGTTAATGGTAGGCACCGCGGGATTGCCCCATGTGATTATACGGTTTTATACGGTGAAGAGCGTGCAGGCAGCGCGATGGAGCGCCTTCTGGGCGCTGTTGTTCATCGGGCTTCTCTATACCTGCGCCCCGGCCGTGGCGGCCTTTGCCCGCGTCAACCTTATCCAAACGCTCCACGGAGAAGCATATGCCAAGCGGCCGGAATGGTTCAAAAGTTGGGAGCAAACGGGATTGATTGCCTGGAAAGACAAGAATGGCGACGGATTGATTCAATATGGATATGGGGACCCCTTTGTTGGAACCCCCGACTTTGCATTGCGCGAAGACAGCGGGGCAAACCTTGGCGCCTTTGGCGAGCCGCAATTAAAGAACGAGCCTCTCGACAACAATAACGAATTATACGTGGACAAGGATATTATGGTGCTAGCAAACCCGGAAATAGCCAACCTTCCAGCTTGGGTAGTGGCGTTGGTAGCGGCGGGTGGTTTAGCGGCGGCCCTGTCCACTGCGGCCGGTTTGTTGCTTGTGATTTCCTCATCCTTATCTCACGACTTAGGGAAGCGAATTTTAAACCCGAAGATGAGCGAGAAGACCGAATTGACCTACGCCAGGATTGCGGCCGGAGTGGCGGTGCTTATCGCCGGTTACTTTGGCATTGATCCGCCGGGATTTGTGGCGGAGGTGGTTGCCTTTGCGTTCGGCTTGGCCGCCAGCAGTTTTTTCCCGGCAATTCTCTTAGGTGTTTTTAGCAAGCGAACGACGAGGGAAGGTGCTGTTAGCGGCATGCTTGCCGGCATTCTTTTCACCGCCGGCTATATCATTTACTTCAAGAAAATTGCGCCAGACTCAACAGCGGAAGATTGGTGGCTAGGGATTAGTCCCGAAGGGATCGGAGCCGTTGGCATGGTGGTTAACTTTGCCATTGCTCTCACCGTCAGCCGATTTACCTCTCCTCCTCCGGCGAATGTCCAAGCCCAGGTGGAACGCCTGCGAATTCCGGGCGAGAGTTGAACGAAAATTTGTTTGATCGGTTTTTGTTTGGCGGTTGGCGGGAAAAAGGCTTTGACGGAATTCTTTTGAAGATAGGGTTGAGGAGATGGTGGTTTTTTTCAACGGGAGGCTTTGTTCTTTGGCGGAGGCTGGCGTGTCTCCAATGGATCGGGGTTTTTTGTTTGGGGACGGGGTCTACGAGGTGGTTCGTTGTTATGACGGGCGGTGGTTTCGGATGGAGGATCACGCGGCGCGGTTGGCGCGCAGTTTGTCTGCGATTGGTTTGGAGGGTTTTGACGGAGGGAGGTTGGCGCAGGTGGGGGAGGATTTGCTGGAGGTGAATGGCGGGCGACGGGCGGACGCTGTTTTTTATCTGCAAGTCACTCGCGGTTGTGACGGGGTTCGGTCTCATGTGTATCCTAAATCGCCGGCGTTGAAGCCGACGGTTTTCGGGATGGTGCGCTTGTTGGATCGGGAGTTTCGGGAGCCGCCGGCGTCGGTGGTTTTGCTGGAGGATCGGCGCTGGGGGAGGTGCGATGTGAAGAGCGTTTCGTTGTTGGGGCATGTGATGGCGGCGAACGAGGCGCGGGCGCGGGGCGCGGACGAGGCGGTGCTTTATCGCAATGGGGTAATCACCGAAGGGGCGAGTGTCAACGTGGCGGCGGTGATTGATGGGCGAGTGCGAACGCATCCGGAGTCGCCGTGGATTCTCAGCGGCGTTTCCCGAAAAGCAATGTTGGAGATTTGCCGGGAGACGGACATTCCCTTTGAGGAAAGGGCTTTTGGCGTTGAGGAGTTGAAGACGGCTTCGGAAGTGTTTTTGATGGGGACGACGCATGAGATTTGGCCGGTTTGCGCGGTGGACGGCGTTTTGCTGGAGGCGCCTGCCCAAGGCGGCGTGGTGAAGCGTCTGGCGCGGCGATTTACGGAGTGGACTCGGAGCGCGGTTGGTCTCGGACGAAGTAGCTGAGGTTTTCGAGTTCGATGGCGAGGTTGACGTTGTTGACGACGATGGTTTCCGGCACTTGGATGACGATGGGGGCAAAGTTTAGAATGCCGGTGACGCCGTGTTGAATGAGCCGGTTGGCGGTCTCTTGGGCGGTGGCGGCGGGAATGCAGAGGATCGCCATTTTCACCGGGTTGGCTTTGAGGAATTCGGCGAGTTCGTTCATCGGAAGGAGGGGGAGTTTGACGGTTTTGTTTCGTTGACGATTGGGTTCGATGTCGAAGGCGGCGACAATTTCAAAGCCCGCCTGCTCAAAGCCGCGGTAGAAGAGCAATGCCAAGCCGAGGTTCCCGACGCCGACCATGATGACCGGCCGCAGTTTTTTTGTGCCCAAGACGTTGCCGATGACTTGGGAAAGCTGGGAAACGTCGTATCCCAGCCCCCTTGTGCCAAACTGCCCGAAGTAGGCGAGATCTTTGCGAAGCTGAGTAGATTTAACGCCGCCGGATTCGGCCAACGCCTCGCTGGAAACGGTTTGAATGCCGCCAGCTTTGAGCCGGTTCAAACAACGAAGATAAACGGAAAGTCGATAAACCGCTTGTCGAGGGATTTCGCATTGCCGGTTTTTCCCCGCCCCGAGGACTTTTCGAGCCGTGTGCTGTTTTGCGTTGCCGAAAGACATGCCGAATTTCGAATGCTCGGACCGTCAACACAACGGCGTCTGCCTTGTCGTCGCGGAGACTCTTCGCCGAGCCAATGCCGCTGTTGGTGACCTTAAAAAAGATAACCATCCTAAAATCGATGCCGGTTTGTCAAGCAGCAACCCCGTTTTGCGTCGGAATTAAGCTGACAAATCTTTGGGATTGGGGAAAGATGCGCGCAAATCAGCGCCGTCCGCCGGGACGCCGATGGAATTACCTGAAGCCTTTTGTGAAAACGTTTATCTCTAACGGGCCGGTCAAAGCAAGCGCCGCCGACTGCGTGCAAGCGGCCTCCAACATTCTCGACCAAGGGAGCGGCTTGCTAAAAAGTCTCTCCGACGAGGCTTATTGCCGGCGGCTGGCGGCGGCTTCGGGCGCCTCCATCGGGGGACATTACCGGCATTGTTTGGATCACTTTGTTTGTTTGTTGGAAGGGATGAACTCCGGAGTGTTGGATTACGACAAACGGCGGCGCGACGGCCAAATGGAACACCGCCGAGCGGCGGCCTTAGCGGCTACGGAGGAAATCCGGGAATCTTTGGCAATCTTGGACGGTTCCATTTTGGAACGGCTGATTAGAGTCCAGTGCAAAATACACTATGGCGCAGATCGGAGCCAGCAAGTGAAGTCCACCGTAGCCCGAGAGCTTATGTATGTTGTGGCGCACGCCGTCCATCACTTTGCCTTGATTGCCGTTATGGCAAAGGTTATGAATTTTCCGCTTCCCGGCAACTTTGGCGTGGCGCCGTCCACTTTGCAACATCGCTCCCAGTCGTCCGGCGGCGTTTTGGCGTAGGGAGGCAGATTGCGCGTGGCGATGCCCGATGAAATTGCGGATTGGATTCCTGCCGATTTTTCCCGGTGGCCGACGGCGAAACAAGCGGTTTTGATTGTCTTGTCCACCTTTGTCTCGGAAGACTTCACTTGCATTGGCGCGGCCTTGCTGGCCGGAATCGGCGCCTTGCCTCGGTGGGTTGCCGGGGCAAGTGTTTTCGGCGGGATTTGGTTGGGGGACGCTCTGCTTTACGGATTAGCGCGGGGAGCCGGCTTTCGCCTTCGGCGCTGGAGTTGGTTGCGGCGGTGGCTCCATTCTCCGCGGGTTCGGGAAGCGGAGGCGTGGTTTCAGAAACGGGGTTGGGCGATGCTTTGGCTGTGTCGGGCGATTCCCGGCGCTCGCCTGCCGACTTATTTGGCCGCCGGGGTTGTGCGGTTGCCCGTGTTGCCGTTTTTGGCGGTGACTGGAGCGGCGGACTTGCTTTGGACGGCGGCGGTTTTTTTGGTAGTGACGATGGTCGGCGTTGCCGTCGGAGATTGGCTGCGGCGGTTTGAGAACGGTTTTTGGGGGCTTTTGGCCGTTGCCGTGCTTTTGTTCTTCAGCATCCGGCTGTTGCAACGGCGTCCGCGGCTGCGGACTCGAGGGCGGTTTCTGGCGGCGAGTCAAGCGATTTTAGGGCGGTGGTCTCGTTGGGAGTTTTGGCCGGCCTGGCTTTTCTATCTTCCCATGGTTTTTAATTATCTGCGCTTGGGCGTTCGGCATCGGGGCTGGACGCTCCCTTCCGCCGCCAATCCGGGCATGGAAACCGGCGGAATGATCGGAGAGTCCAAGCTGGCCGTGTTGGAAACGCTTCAACGGATTGCTCCGGATTTTACCGCCGAAGCCATCGCCGTTTCTGGGCGAAGCCGTGCCGAGCGGAAGGCGGCGTTTCAGCGTTTGATGAAAGAGCGTTCGTGGACGTATCCAGTCGTCATCAAACCAGACGTCGGACAGCGCGGAAGCGGCGTTCGCAAGGTTTCCAATCTCGAAGCGGCCGAAGAATGCCTCAAAGCAGATGGATTCGTTCGCATTGTGCAACGCTACGTTCCCGGCCCCGGCGAAGCGGGCATATTTTACTATCGCCGACCGGAAGAGCCAAAAGGCCGGATTTTCGCCATCACGCACAAAGTGTTTCCCAAACTCGTCGGCGACGGAAGACGAACGCTGCAAGAACTCATCGAAGACGACGAGCGAGCCTGCCTAATCGCCTCCGTCTACTGCCGCCGTTTCCAAACGCAGTTGGATCGAGTATTGGCGGCGGGAGAGACTTTTCGGCTGGTGGAAGCGGGAAATCACGCGCAGGGATGCATTTTCAAGGATGGCGCCTTCCTTTACTCCCGGCAGCTGGAAGAGCGCTTCGATCAAATCTCCCGTCAAGTGCCGGGCTTTTACGTCGGTCGTTACGATGTGCGCTACCAAAGCGAGTCTTTGTTGAAAGCGGGCAAAGAGTTTCAAATTGTTGAACTCAACGGCGCCTCCTCAGAAGCCACAAACATTTACGATCCCGATCATTCCCTGCTGGACGCCTACAAAATTCTTCATCGACAATGGGAAATCGTCTTTGCCATCGGCGCGGCCAACCGAAAAAAAGGCGCAAAACCGGCTTCTCTCCAGCAGTTGTGGAAAGCTTGGCGGCGTTGCCGACGGCTGTCAAAAAGACACTTGCCGGCGGATTGACCATGTGCACGGTAATCTTCATCCCCACCTCCGGCGGATGCCGCCTGAGCATGAACCGCGACGAACTGCGAACGCGGGCAAAAGGCACGTTCCCCGCGCCGCGCATTGTGGACGGTTTGCTCGTTCTGGGACCAAGAGAGCCGTCCGTCGGCTCGTGGACGTGCGCCAATGCCGCCGCGGCCGCTTTTGCCTTGCTCAACTGGCATCCCGCTCAAAAAACCGCCGCCAAAGCAAAGAAACCCCAAAACACAGTCAGCCGTGGAACCATAGTGGAAGCGGCGGCCGGCTGCCGCCAATCCGTCGCCGTCGAAGCAATGCTCTCCAGACAACCATTGCCTCGCATCCGCCCCTTTCGATTGCTGGGAATTTTCAGCGTTGACCAGACTTTGCGCGAGTGGCGCTGGGACGGAAAGGAATTGTCCCGCTTGGAGTTCGCTTGGGAACCCCGTTTATGGGCTTCTTCAAGCCTCGACGAAAAAACCGCCCAGCAAACGAGGCAAGCCGTCTTCCAAAACGCCTTGTCCGTCAAAGACGCCGGCAGCCTGCATTGGTTGCGCTCTTTGCACCGAACGCACCTCCCAGAAAAAGGTCCCTTCTCCATTTGCATGCATCGCAAAGAAGCGGCCACCCTCAGCTACACCGAAACCGAAATAAACGGAGGCCGCATCCGAATCCGTCATCTAAACGGACCGCCCTGCGCATCCGAAAATCCCGGCAACCGCAAAAACAAAGCCTTCCCTCAACCGCAAGAGCGCGAAATCCTACCGGCAAACTTGACTTCACCCAGCGGAACAAAACCGCAATCGTCCCCATTTTCCACCGCCGATCATTAGCAAGGATTCCGTCCGCAAGCGCAGTGCCGTCGTTGGATTCTTCTCGCTGGCAAAAGCCATTGGTCGATGGTTGAAGATTCGTTTTTTATGGTTGATTAAAATAGTTGATTGGTTTAAGTCTTCCAGCGGCAAGGGATTAATCTTGTTAAAAAACTGTGTTTTTCCTGCTGGAGCAGAGGCCTTGCCGAGGTCTGTTGTCAAGTCCTTTCTTTTCCTCTCTCCAGCAGGTTTTTTCTGTTTTTCCCCCGGACAAGCGGCATCCGGATGGTTTTGACAATGCCGCGGACGGCGCCTTCGGTTTTAATTGTTTGAGTGCGGAGACTTCCGCCAAAACGGATTTGAATCCCTTTACAACACCCTCGGCTCCAAGCATGAACTCGCAGCCGCCGATTCGAAATCAAAATCCAAACTTGCGCCCCGCCCGACAACCGCCAAAATAGAGCGCCAAAAGCAAATACACCAAACCCCTAAACAATTATGCGATTTCCTATCCTCCAGCTCCGCCAAATGCTCGGCCTTCTCCTCTTGTGCGCAACCGCAAGCCTGCTCCCGGCCCAAGAAACCTCCCAATTTCTCCGCTTCGTTGAAACCGGACCGCAAACCGGCCGCGTGGAAACCGCCGTCACTTCCTATCAAACCGCCGCCGGTATCCAAGTCGACTTAGTGGCCGCCATCCACGTCGCCGACAAAGCCTACTATCAAACTCTGAACCAACGCTTCCCCGCCTACGACGCCGTCCTCTACGAAATGATCAAAATCAAAAAACCGCGCCCATCAACGGCCAAAACCGGCCCCATCCCGCCGAAGAACCGCCCCAACCCAGCCACCAAAAACCCCCGACTCACCGGCCAAATGCTGGCCGCTCAAATGCAAAAAGCCATGCAATCCCTCCTCAAACTCCAATCCCAAGTGGAAGAAATCGACTACTCGCCCGCCAACTTCATCCACGCAGACATGGACGCCGCTACCTTCGCCCGCCTTCAAAATCAAAAGAAAGAAAACTTCCTCACCCTCATGCTCCAATCCGCCCTCCAAGAACGGCGCATGCAACTCTCCGGCCAAGCGCGTCCTCCTTCCCTTGCCGAAATCTTCCGCGTCTTTTCCAGCGGCGACCGCGCCCACTCCCTCAAATGGCTCTTCGCCCGCCAACTCGACCAAGTCGAACTCATGCTCTCCGGCATCGACCAAGGGCTCGACGGCAGAGGCTCGGTCATCATCTCCCAACGCAACCAAGTCGCTCTCCACGTCCTCGACCAACAACTCCGCCAACCCCAAAAACGCAACATCGCCATCTTCTACGGCGCCGCCCACATGCCCGACCTCGAAAAACACTTGCGCCAACGCGGCTTCCGCAAAACCAACCACCAATGGCTCCCCGCCTGGAACCTCCAACCCCAAACCGCCAAACCTCCCCAAACGAACCCAAAATGATTCGATCCTCGAAAAATGCGGCGCCGACATCCTTGCCGGCAAAAATAATCTCCACCGAATGACAAATCCGCCGCATTTTTCCGCTTGACAGCACCCAAGATTTTTCCCTATTCTCTTTGAATGCACAACAAATTATTTTCATTCCACTCCATCGCATGCCTCGCCCTTGGCGCGGCCATCCTCGCCGGTTGCGCCACATTTCCCGAAAAACAGGAAAAGGCAACTTCACCGTTGACCGCCGGCAATGTCACGCTTCAATTGAAGAAAGGGGAGACGACAAAAGACGAAGTTTTGAAAACATTCGGCTCGCCGAACATCGTCACCAAGAATCGCGAGGCGGACGAAGTTTGGAACTACAATCGCATGAATTTCACCACGCGAGTTGGATCGGACTCGTTCGGTTTGGGATTGATAGGCGGTTTGGCAGGCGGTAGTGGTGCAGGCGGCGGTGGTCTAGGTGTTGGCGGCGGCCGAGCCGTATCCACAGCCACCACCAAGAGTTTTGATCTGATAATCACCTTCGACGAGAACGACGTGGTCAAAGACTATTCCATCATCCAAGCAAGTTTCTAAAAATCCACCGCCATGAAATTCCATTCTCTTTCTTCCTTGATGCTTGTCTGCGCGATTGCTCTTTTGGGAAGTGGTTGCGCCAGCAGAGCCAATCTCTCGCCGATGCAAAAGCGGCAGATTACAACCCACCAAATCGAAGGCTCGTACGAAAACGTTTATCGCGCCGCCATGACCGTGCTTCAAGACCAAGGCTACGTCGTCAAAAACACGGACATGGCAAGCGGCCTCATCGTCGCCAGCGTGGATCGAGAAACCAGCAAGTCCAGCCAGTTTTGGCAGGCTTTTTGGACTGGCGATATTGTGGACAAAGGAACATTCATCGAAGCCACCATTACCGTCGGGACGATTAACGACTCATTGCAAGAAATGCGAGTCAGCCTGCAAGAAACGAGATACAATCGACACGGCGGAAAGACGGACATCAAACAGCTTGTAAATCCGGCGGCTTATCAAGAGCTGGCCAATCAAATCACGGTGGAAACCAAAAGGCGAGAGGCTCTGGGCAGATGACGCCTTGACTTTGAGACCGTTTGACAAAGGCCACGAAAAACCAAACTCCGCCCAGACTTCCCTTAAATTTAATGGATAAACTGGACGACTAAATCTTGCCTCGGCTCAACCTTTTCCCCTAGTCTTCCCAAATGCACAACAAATTCTTTTCATTCCACTCTATCGCATGCCTCGCCCTTGGCGCGGCGCTCCTCGCCGGATGCGCTTCTGGTGTTCAAACAAGAACATCCCAAGGGATCAGCAGTTACGCTTTTCAAAACAACTTCAACAACAACCCGAAAGCCGAAGACAAGACTTCCCAAAAGAACGACGGCATTGTTTTCCACAACTTCGGCAATCAGCAGGGAACATCTCAGAAGATCGGCGACATCACTTTTCATAACTTCGGCAATCAGCAGGGAACATCTCAGAAGATCGGCGACATCACTTTTCATAACTTCGGCAATCAACGAGGAACATCTCAGAAGATCGGCGACATCACTTTTCATAACTTCGGCAATCAACGAGGAACCTCGCAAAAGATCGGCGACATCACTTTTCATAACTTCGGCAATCAGCAGGGAACGTCACAAAAGATCGGCGACATCACTTTTCATGACTTTGGCGATCAGCAAGGAACGTCACGGAAGATCGGCCACACCACTTACCACAACTTTGGCAATCAGCAAGGAACATCGCGGAAGATCGGCCACACCACTTATCACAACGGTTCGTCATTTGGCGGAAATCGCAACAGCACAAAGTTTGGTGGAAATCGCCCCGGCATATCGTTGGGCGGCAACCGCAGCGGCACGAAGTTTGGAAATTAAGCAAGATTATCGCAAAATTAAATCATGGTTGTAGAAATGAAAGGTTCCCAAATGCACAACAAATTCTTTTCGCTCCGTTTTATCTCGTCCTTGCTTTTCGCGTTTCTCCTTGCTGGTTGCGCCACGCCCGCCAAGCATATGACCCGGATTTCCCTTGGCATGACCAAAGAGCAAGTTATCCAAAACTTAGGCAATCCCACCGTCGCCCGCGGCGCCATTCGCAACAAATTCGACCAAACCGTCGAAGTTTGGGAATATCGCCTCGCTTTGCCTAAGACTGTGTGGAGCCAACGAGATATGAAGGATTACTGGCTCTATTTTGTGGAGAATAAACTGGTTCGCTGGGGAGAAGCGGGCGATTGGGAGAGAGAGGCGAGTCAAATTTATGAATTCCAATTCAATCCCTCTCCCCAACTTTAGCGTCCAGAAGATTTCCTCTCGTTTATCTTGTTGGGCGGCGAATGCAATCATGAACTATTTGCGGACAATGAGGAATGGCAGGTGCGCCCTACATTAGAAATTCCAAGAACAATTAGGCGATGGCAGGCGAGCAAATAGAGTGTCCGGCTTGTGGGCAAATGATAGACGTTGCGGCGGCGGTTTCCGACGCCGCCAAGCGCAAAGCGAAAGTGGCCGTTGAGCAAGCGAGGAGACAAACTCAGCAAGCGCAAGAAGAGGCGGAGCGAGTGCGGTATGAGATGGAGGCGGCAGAAGCTTCGTTCAATGAAAATTTGCAAGCAAGGGTCGAAGAAGAGGTGACGAAAAAGGAAGCGGTTTTAGCCGACACTTTTTCTGCAAAGATAAAAGACGCACGGGAACAAGGGAAAAAATCTTCGGAAGCAGAGTTGTCTGTTTTGTTAAAAGAAAACGAGCGGTTGAAGAAAGAGCGGGAAGAAGCAAAGCGAAAGCTCACCGATAAGAGCAATGCGCAATTTGGAGGGTTGTCGCAAGAAGAGTACGTGTTTGAATCTTTGCGGGAAAGGTTTCCCTCAGATAGCATTCGGCGAGCAGGCATTGGCGCGCCGGGGGCGGATGTTTGGCATGAAGTGCGGAATTCTTCTGGGATAAAATGTGGGTCGATTTACTACGAAAGCAAACGATACTCAGCCGCTTTTCAAGGCGCGTGGTTGAAGAAATTTAAGAACGACTTGCGCAAAGCAGAAGCAACGGTTGGTATGTTGGTGACGAACGTGTCTCCGGGGCCACGCCAAAAAGAAGAAATCAAACAGCTGATTGAAGACGGAATCTGGGTCTGCGACGTCAGTGAGTTTTTGGTGAAAGCGGATGTGTTGCGATTATTGGTAATCAAAGTGCATAAATTGCAAGCGACTCAAAAGGTTGGCGAAGACGCTGAAGATGGAATCTGGGTCTGCGACGTCAGTGAGTTTTTGGTGAAAGCGGATGTGTTGCGATTATTGGTAATCAAAGTGCATAAATTGCAAGCGACTCAAAAGGTTGGCGAAGACGCAAAATCAGATTTGTTTAATCTCGTTACCAGCGACTGGTTCGAGAGAGCGGGAAAAGCGTACATCGAGTCGCAAAGAGAAACCGACAAGTGCATAGTCTCGTTAGAGCGCACTTTGGAAAAACTGCGAGCAAGCCGAAAAAGAGAAAGACTGCGCTTTACTGGCTTGTATTCGGAAATTAACGAAAAGGCAAACGTCTTTAGAGAACTGCCCCCAGTGGAATTTTAATTGCATGAACGTTCATAGATTTGGGGAAGATAAAGAAACTTATCTATTGTAAAAAAGAAATAAGCGATTATGATTGAAAACACGATTTCTACCGCATCCACGACGCGCCGCGAGTTTGTGAAAAGCGCGGGGAAAATGGCCGCTGTTTCGGCGCTGGCCGGCCAAGCATTGCCTCACGTTCACGCCGCCGGCGAAGGCGCTATTCGCGTGGCTTTGATCGGTTGCGGCGGACGCGGCACGGGCGCCGCCGCCGATGCTTTGCGTGTCACCAGCAATCCCACCCGGCTGGTGGCGATGGCCGATGTGTTTGACCATCGATTGTCCACCAGTCACGGCGCCTTGAAGCGAAGCTTTGCCGATCAAGTAAACGTGCCTCAGGAGCGCCGGTTCATCGGCTTTGACGGCTATAAACACGCCATCGACTCGCTGCGCCCCGGCGACATTGCTGTCTTTGCCACCCCGCCGGCCTTTCGCTGGGTGCACTTCGCTTACGCCATTGAAAAGGGAGTGAACGTCTTCATGGAAAAGCCGATAACGGTGGATGGGCCAACCACCCGGAGAATGCTTGCATTGGGAAAAAAGGCGGCGCAAAAGAATCTCAAAGTCGGGGTCGGATTGATGGTAAGACACTGCCGCGCTCGGAGAGAATTGTTCGAGCGCGTCCAAAATGGCGAAATCGGCGACATCGTGTCGATGCGGGCTTATCGAATGCACGGCCCCGTTGGCTTCGCCTTCTCCGGTCCCAAACCAGACGGCATCAGCGAGTTGATGTACCAAGTTTCCCGCTTTCACAGCTTTTTATGGGCCAGCGGCGGACTCTTCAGCGACTTTTACATTCACCAAGTGGACGAGTGTTGCTGGATGAAAAACGCCTGGCCCGTGCAAGCGCATGCGCTTGGCGGACGACACTATCGCGGCAACAACGTGGATCAAAACTTCGACTCCTACGCAGTGGAATACACTTTTGAAGACGGCGCCGTCTTTCACCTGAACGGACGCACAATGGTAGGTTGTCGAGATCAGTTTGCCAGCTACCTCCACGGCGCCAAAGGCTTGGGCATTGTTTCCACTAGCGGCCACTCGCCCGGCCGATGTCGCACTTTCCAAGGACACAAAATTGCCCGTCAAAACATGCTCTGGGCTTATCCCCAACCAGAAAAGAATCCTTACGCTCTGGAGTGGGAAGACTTAATGGACGCAATCAAAAACGACCGCCCCTACAACGAAGTGGAACGCGGCGCCGTTGCCAGCTTAGTTTCCTCTATGGGACGAATGGCGGCGCATACCGGCCAAGTGGTCACTTACGACGACATCCTTAACTGCGAGCACGAGTTTGCGCCCAATGTGGACAAGTTAACCTTCGATTCCGAAGCGCCTTTGAAAGCCAACGCCGAGGGCAAATACCCCGTTCCCCTTCCCGGCATTTCCCGCAACCGCGAATACGATCCTGCCTTTGTTCAAGCTATCTAAAAGCGCGAGCCACTTTCTTTTATACAATTTATACGGGAGGAGGATCGTCGTTTAGAATTGGCCAGTCTCCTTCCACTGCGGCATGTTCGTTCAACCAGCCTCGTTCTAATGCGTTGAGATGAAGCGCATCATACAAAAGCCAATGAAACCAAACTGCGCGGCCTTGCGGAGTGGCTTGCGTTTTGACGGAATCGTCTAGATGTTCCTCAAATCGCCGCCGCAGGTTTTTTGACTGGCCAATGTAAAGAATGCGCACCTCAAACGAAGTTAACACATAACAACCCGAATCTTCCGGAACTTGAAGATAAGCGCTGAGTTGGAACAGGACTTTCTCCTGCGGCGGCGGATGCAGATTGTCAACGTTCACAATTCTATATCATCGTCCATTTCGCTACGATTGAGCGCCTGAAACATTTGAGACACGACAACATTGATCGCGGCATTATTCATGGAACTTGCGCGAGACCCAGGTTGCCACCAGTCAGGATGTCCTATAGCGGCATACTCCTCGCTACCGTCTGTTTCCATATTCTCAAAGCACCGCTCCAGATGAGATTGCATCGTCTCGACAGTGTAACTGTTTTTCGGTTGCGCTTTATTAAAAATAAAAAACTGACCCGAAAACCTACAAAAAACCCCAACCCCGTTATATTTGTAAAGGACGGAATTGGATCCGTCATCTAAGATGTTAGCAATTGCCTTCCAATAGTTCAGGAAAACCCTCTTTTGCGTCTCGAAATCATTCAGAGCATTAAGAGGGTTTGCTGGGGTAAGAACGTTTGAGACAATTGCTTTAACGAAGGAGTCTTGTTTGATTGTTTTACCTTTTGAACTTTGATCATTGGCCATGCGAATCTTGTCTTTCCATGGGTAATTCTCGTTGAGGTAAACCACCATTTTCAGGGCTTTGTCTTCTTCTCCCTTTTCGACAATTTTTTTAATCCACCTGGGAAGCGTTGGAATATCTTCTACGCCTACAAGCTGCGTTAGGCGGGCGTAAATGCGCTGTTCGACCGCTTTATCCACAGTTTTCTGAGTAGTGTTCACAATCAAAAAGTGAGACATCTGAGGAATCTTTTTCAATTCGACGGCGATATTGATCGGCACTTCAAAATTGAGGATGCGCTCCAGAGTGTTCGGATATTTTTCCGGGTTTTTCTTTGCAAGTTCGGCTGCCATGCGCAGTCCTTCGAGTCGATGTTGCCCGTCCACAACACTGAATGGACCGACGTCTTCCAAGCGGAAGGATATGGTGTTGTGTTCCCGGTTGTGAGCGATGGCTTTGTCCGTGGCCAGAAAAACAGAAGTTGGCAGGAAGGCGTCTTTCTCATTTTGTCCGTCCAGAATGTAGACAGCCAGTCTTTTGGCCCGCGCTTTGTTCAACAAGCGTTGATAACCGGATTCATCCGGATTTTCTGGGTCGAGCTGCTCGACGGAATAAAAGTTCTTCCGCATGAGCGTCCGAACCTTCAAAGAGGTGGTGAAGAGTTTCAAGTCGCCTTGGACAACTTGCGCGGCCGGCGCGGTGATGATTTCGTTTTCCATTGGATAATTTCTATGACTTCTTAATTAAAAAGGCGAAGATTATCGGAAGCGGACGATGGGCGCAAGACAAATTTTGGCTTGGTTGCGGTTGGCGTCTGGGTTTGACCCGTCGGGGATTTTTGCGCAGTCTTTCTTTTTTATGGGCAACACTTTGGGGAAAGTTTTTCGCATCACCACTTGGGGCGAGTCGCACGGCGGCGGCGTAGGCGTGGTGGTGGACGGTTGCCCGCCCAAGTTGCCGTTGACGGAGGCGGACATTCAGCCGGAGTTGGATCGGCGGCGGCCGGGTCAATCTCGGATTGTGACGCCGAGAGACGAAGCGGATCGGGTTCAAATTCTTTCGGGAACGTTTGAAGGGCAGACTTTGGGAACGCCGATTTCCATGCTGGTTCGCAATCGGGACGCTCGGCCGGAGGCGTATGCGGAGATGGCGTCCAAGTTTCGTCCTTCGCATGCGGATTACACTTATACGGCGAAGTACGGGGTTCGAAACTGGCAGGGTGGAGGGCGGAGTAGCGCGCGCGAGACGATTGGGCGAGTGGCGGCCGGCGCCGTTGCCAAGAAACTTTTGAAAAGCCGATTTGGCGTGGAGATTATCGCTTACGTGCAACAAGTGCAGGAGATTCAGGCGGCCGTTGTTCCCGACAAGGTGAATGTTCAGGAGGTGGAAAGCAACATCGTGCGCTGTCCGGATTCAGCGGCGGCGGCGGCGATGATTCGCTTGATTGAGCGGATGAGAAAGGCGGGGAACAGCGTGGGCGGGATTGTTGGCGGAGTGGCTCGCGGAGTTCCGGCCGGTTGGGGAGAGCCGGTGTTTGATCGGCTGGAGGCGGATTTGGCCAAGGCGATGCTCAGTTTGCCGGCGAGCAAGGGGTTTGACGTGGGTTCTGGTTTTGAGGGCGTTCGGTTGACCGGACTGGAACACAACGACCCGATGCGGGCGCAAGATGCGGAGGCTTCTTCCGGTGGCTCTTCTTTGGGCGTCCGCTTTGTCGCCAATCGTTCTGGGGGCGTTCAAGGGGGCATTTCCAATGGCGCTTTGATTTACTTTCGCGTGGCGTTCAAGCCGACGGCGACGATCATGCATCCGCAGGAGACGGTGGATGAGGATTTCAAGGACGCCACCTTGCGCGGACGAGGAAGGCACGATCCCTGCGTTTTGCCGAGGGCAGTGCCGATGGTGGAGGCGATGGCGGCACTCGTTTTGGCGGATCACGCGATGCGGCAGCATGCGCAGTGCCATTTTTGAAAGCCGCAACCGGTCTGAGGCGGTCTTTTGCGGGGGAGGAGCTTTTTGATAAAAAAGAAAGGCTTTCCATACGCGGCGTTTTCCGTTAGCCTCTTCTGAGATGTTCCAAGCAACTTCTCCGCCTTCAGATTGGAAAGGGATTCTCAGGCAGTTGGGTCCCGGACTTATTATATCGGCCAACATCGTTGGCTCCGGGGAGTTGATTGTAACCACCAAAGTGGGCGCCGAAGCGGGGTTTGCGCTTCTGTGGTTTATCATATTAGGGTGCATGATTAAAGTGTTCCTTCAAGTGGAGCTGGCTCGCTACTCCATCACTAGGGGAAGTTCCACTTTGGAAGCGCTGAATTCCGTTCCCGGCCCCAGAATTCCCGGCCCTCGGACTTGGGCGTTTGGATGGGCGCGGTGTTGGAGCGCCGTGCGCGGAGAGGCTTGCAAGGCGCGGGCGCCGAAAGGCAAGGGGCTCTCTTGGTTGGTAGGGTGTTGGATTGTCATGTTTGTGGCCACGTTTTTTCAACTTTCGGGGATGGTGGGAGGCATTGCCGAAGTGTTTCAAATGGGCGGCCTCGCCTTGCCGAAAGCTGTTTGGGCGTTTTTCATCACGGCTTCCTGCGCCGCGCTGTTGTTCGTCGGTCGCTATGGATTTATTGAAAAGTTCTCCACCGGAATGGTGGCCGGATTCACCCTCTTTACGATTGCCTCTGTTTTTTCGCTTTACTGGACGGATTACGGCATTACGGCCGGAAACCTTGCCGAAGGACTGCAGTTCCAACTGCCCGATAAGTTCACGACGGCCTTTGCCGCTTTTGGCATTATCGGCGTTGGCGCTTCGGAGTTGATTTATTATCCCTATTGGTGTTTGGAAAAAGGATACGCTAAGCGCATCGGATCTGACGACGGCACGGAGGCGTGGCGAAAACGGGCGCAGGGCTGGATTCGGGTGCTTCAATGGGACGCCTGGCTCTCTATGATTATTTATACTGGCGCCACTGTAGCCTTCTACCTCCTTGGCGCCGCAGTTCTTCATCGCCAAGGGCTGAAGGTAGAAAACGAGGATATGATTTCCACCTTGTCCAATCTCTACCAAACTTCGTTTGGCTCTTTGGGGTTAGGGGTGTTTTTGGTCGGCGCTACGGTTGTGCTTTATTCGACTATTTTCATATCTACGGCCTCCAATGCCCGGTTGTCTGCGGATTTACTGCGCATTGGAAATCTAGTTGCCGCCGACACTGAATCGCAAAGGCGCCGCCAAATCAAAACGGCCTGCGTTGTCCTTCCCGCGCTCTACTTTCTGTTCTTTATTGCGGTAGGTCAGCCGCTGACTTTGGTGCTTATCGGGGCATTAGCGCAGGCGCTGATGCTTCCCTTCCTTTGTTTTGCCGTGCTTTGGTTCCATTATCGTAAGCCGCTAGAAGTCGGCGGACAGCTTGCTGCCGCTCGGTCCGCTCTTCGTCCTGGGAAGGTCTGGATGCTGTTCCTTTGGATCGCTTCCTTTTTGATGGCCAGCGCCGGGATGTACCAACTCGTGGAAAAATTGCGGGAAAACATCTAATTCCATGTTGCCGAAATGTGGATTTTTGATACCTTTTCGGCGGTTGGACGAAATCGAAAAGAAAAGAAAGAGATTATGACTGCAGGAAAAAAAGCGCCTCAGGAATACTTGGCGAAAGATCGGATGAAGGCCGGACGCGCCGAGTTTCACGACAGCCGAACTCTCAAGGTAATTTCCGGAAGCCATTTGCACACGCTGCTGGCGACGAACATATCAGGAGAGCTGCGACAACGCTTGAAGGGGGGAGATTGCCATGTCTTGAATTGCGACATGCGGCTTTTGGTAAAGCGTAGCGGGCTGTATGCCTACCCCGACGTTCAAGTAGTATCCGGCGCGCCGGAGTTTGCGGATGAGGCCAATGACACACTGCTTAATCCCAAAGCGATTGTAGAGGTTTTGTCGGACAACTCGGCGGCCTGGGACCAAGGGGGAAAGTTTTGGCACTATCGGCATCTGGACTCGTTGGCGGAGTATTTGTTGGTTTCGCATCGGACATGGTTGATAGACCACTACGTAAAGCAATCCGGAGGCGTTTGGATGTTGAAGACGGTGGAAGGGAAAGAAGGAGCGCTACAACTGGTGTCCGCCAAGTGCCAGCTGCCTTTGTCTGAAATTTATGGGAACACGGGTGTCAGCTCAACTGCGACGCCGACGACAGCCTCCTAACCTTTTTTCTTACCAACTGCAAAACCTCCGATTTACGACACCATCATATGATACTAACCGGAATTGCGGATGAAGCGGGCGTCTCAATCGACGCGCAAATTCGAGCAACGAAAGAATTGGGCTGGAATCACATCGAGGCGCGCTCGATGGAGGTGAAGGGATTTCCCAAGGCCAACCTTCACGACCTATCTGAGGCCGCATTTGACATCGTAGAACAAAAGTTGGCGGAAGCGGATGTGAAAGTGTATGCACTGGGATCGACCATTGCCAACTGGAGCAGGAAAGTGGAAGAGCCTTTCGATCTATCGGAGGTGAAACGGGCGATTCCCCGCATGCAACGGCTCGGCACAAAATTTGTGCGCATTATGAGCTACGCCGTGCGCAAGGGCGAAGATCAGATGGAAGAGGAACGCTTTCGCAGGGTTCGGGAAATAACAAAACGTTTCGTTGATGCCGGCTTGACCCCGGTTCACGAGAATTGCATGAACTATGGCGGGATGAGCTGGCGGCACGCGCGAAAACTGCTGGAAAACGTCCCCGGATTAAAATGGGTCTTTGACACGGGAAACCCCGTCTTTAACGACGATCGCAGCCGCTCGGCGCCCTATCCCAAGCAAGACCCTTGGGAGTTTTGGACGCACGTCAAAGAACACGTCGCTCACATTCACGTCAAAGACGCGGTCTGGGTGCCGGAAAAAAACGACGCAGACTACACACTGCCCGGCGCCGGCGACGCGGAAGTCAAGCGCATCCTCAAAGACGCCTTTGCCGGCGGCTACAACGCGGGGATTTCCATCGAGCCTCACCTTGCGGTCGTGTTTCATGACGATTCCAAAACCGCCTCCGATCAAGAGATATACAACAGCTACATTCGCTACGGCCGCCGAATGATGGAAATAATTGACGAGCTAAAAGAAGAAATAGAACGCCAATAAACCGCGTATACAGGATTGTTTTCATACTGGGTGTGCCTCATACAAGAAAAACTATGTATCATTTTAAAGATTTTGCGCCGCAGCCTGTAAAAAAAGGACTTTTCAAAACAGATTACGAGTCTTTTGAAGATGTGCCAGCTACCGCAAATGCATGGATCAGGAATCACAAGATTGATGTTCTGAATATAGAAACGGTGGTTTTGCCAAATATGTGGAGGGAAGTCGGACAGACGCGGATAGGTACGATTTCGGTAGTATTAGGTAATTCATCCTGGTATCAGTTTCTTAGAGTTTGGTATAAGAAGTGAATTGGTAAAAGATCGACGCAAGGTAGAGAGGGTGTTTCTTTTTTCTGCGCTTCGGTGTTTTGCTTCTGGGATCGTCTCTAGTAATCTTCCATTGTCATGGCTTACGCATCTTTTAGCAAGTTTCTTGAAGCGCTGGAACACGAGGGAGAGCTGATTCGAGTGAAGTCTCCGGTAGCGACGGAGTTGGAGATTGCCGCGCTGGCGGATCGAGAGATGAAACAGCCGGATGGAGGCCTCGCGTTGTTTATTGAACGCCCCACCGTAAATGGCCGGGTGTCTCCGTTTCCGGTAGCCATTAATACTTTGGGATCGTATCGGCGGATGGCCTTGAGTTTTCAGGCGGTTTCGGTGGAATCAGCGGCGGCGGAATTAGGCGCGCTAATAAAAGCTAAACCGCCGGCAGGAATGCGGGAAGCGATGCGTCTCCTAACGACGGCTCTGGATTTGCGCCATGCAAAACCCAAGTTGGCAAAGAACGGCCCTTGCCAAGAAGTGGTCTATCGCTTCGACGAGTGCGGCGATCGAGTTTTACCGGCTTCCAAAGGCCGGTCCCTAAAACTCGCACAATCTTCCGAATGTCCAACTCTGCTGAATTTGCCGATCCTCAAGTGTTGGCCGAAGGATGGCGGACGTTTTCTCACGCTTCCCTGCGTCGTTACAAAGGACCCGGCCAGTGGAGAGCGAAATGTGGGAATGTACCGAATGCAAATTTACGATTCCCGGAGCGCGGGAATGCACTGGCAGTTGCAGAAGGTGGGCGCCCGGCACGGTCGCCAGTATTATGAGTCCGGAAAGCGGATGCCGGTGAGTGTTTTCTTGGGAGGCGACCCGGTATATCCGTTTTGCGCCACGGCGCCGCTGCCGGACGGATTGGATGAGTTTTTGTTGGCGGGTTATTTGAGGAAGCGTTCGGTACGGCTGGTCAAGTGCCTCACCAATGATTTGGAAGTTCCGGCAAATTCAGACTTTGTGATTGAGGGCTACGTGGATCCAACGGAGCCGCTTCGACTCGAAGGTCCTTTTGGCGATCATACTGGTTTCTACACGTTGCCGGAGCCGTATCCGGTCTTTCACATCACTGCAATTACTCATCGAAAGAACGCGGTGTATCCGGCGACGGTTGTAGGGATACCTCCGATGGAGGATTTCTATATTGGAGCGGCCAGCGTGAAATTGTTCTTGCCGATTTTTCAAATGAACTTTCCCGAAATTGTGGATATTGCGCTGCCCGCCGAGGGAGTATTTCACAACCTTGTGTTGATTAGCATTCGAAAAACCTATCCGATGCAGGCATATAAAGTTATGCACGGATTATGGGGAATGGGGCAGATGATGTTTACGAAGTATATTATAGTAGTAGATGAGGACGTAGACGTGCACAATACGAGCCAAGTGTTGTTTCGCCTTTGCGCCAACACCGATCCGAAACGGGATAGCATTTTCACAAAAGGACCGGCGGACGTGTTAGACCACGCCACAGACACGGTCGGGGTTGGCTCCAAAATGGGCCTTGATGCAACGAGGAAACTTCCGGGAGAAGGCTTTGCACGGAAGTGGCCGCCTTTGATTCGAATGGACGCGGCGGTGGAAGCCCGAATGAACGCTTTTTGGACGGGGTTGCCGCGACCAGAGAGAAAAGGCCAAGAGGCGCGGAGTTAATCGAAATTAGTAGTAGCGGACAAACCCTTTCTTGCGCAGAGTGGAAATCCACTGTTGTTGTAGCCGGTTGCGTTCCTCGTTGAGGAGGGTTTTTTCAATGTCTTGTCGAACTTCGGCTAAGGGTTGAGGTTCGGCGGCGCGGCGCTCTTCGACGTGCATTAGATAATAGCCTTCTTCCTTGCGCACTACTTTGCTGACTTCTTTGGGTTTCAGAGAAAAGGCAATCTCGGCCAGGTCTTCGCGGAGAACTGATTTCTCTACCCAACCCCAGTCGCCTCCACTATCTCGCCGCGAACCGTCGTTGTAGATGGAAGCCATGTCGGCGAAGGAAGCTCCGTCTATAATTTTGGCGCGAATTTCTTCCAAAAGTTGAACTGCGGCTTCGGGGTCTTCAGGTTGGTGTTGAAGAAAAATCATCCGCAGCCGCACACGGTCTTCTTGCTGATATTTGCCGAGATTTTCCTGATAGTAACGCTCAATTTCAAATGGAGAAACGAGGACAACCGAGTTGACTTTGCGGGCGGTCAGCGCGTCGACAATCACTTTTTGGCGGATTTCCTTGCGGAAGGATTCATAGGTTGTTCCGCGAGCCTGCAATGTCTTCGTCAAGGTGAGGCGGTCGCCGTATTGCCGGCGAATTCTGTCTTGGACTTGATCGTCGATCACGCTTTCGGGAATGGAATATCCTTCGGTTTCGAATTCGTGGATGATGAGCTGGCGGTCAATCAGTCTTTCGAGAGCGTTCTGGCGCAGTTCGTTGACTTTTTGTTGAAACAGCGTCGGATTGCGGCCGAATTGTCGGAACAGTTCTTCCTCCAACGGCGCGGTTTGGAGTTTGACGTCGTCAACCGTGATCGGCGTCTCAAAAACCATCGCCACCACGGCGTTGAGAATTTCCGGGGCGGCGAACAGAGAAGTCGGACCGGCCAACATCGATGCCGCAAAGGCAACGCCGAACGGAAGTTTCTTTAGAAAGACGCCCCGCCGCCTGAATGTCTTTCCCAATCTGATCTTGAACTGCATAATTATTTTGCGATCCTACGATTTTTGTCCCTCCTGCTTTCAGCGTCTGTCCCCTCTGCGAATCCGCAGGAGCATTGCCAAAAACAGCACCGCCAACATAAAACGCCTTTATTCTTTGGTCAATCCGTCAAGGAAAGATTTCAATCCCGACGAAATCTACTGAGAACCGCTTGAAATTACAGCAATCTATGGCTGTTGCCAATGTCTCTCTGAGTGGCCGTGGATCCCAATGCCTTCGTTATGTTGATGGATTCGTCTGCGCTGATACTGATTTCGTCCGATTTCCCAAGAGACTGGTTCAAAGATTGGAGTAGCGAGTGCTCCCACAATCTAAACTCATTGCTCTTTTTGCAACAAAAAAACTCCGCTTGGACAATCCCAAAACGAAGTTGATCTTGAAAAACGAGGCCAAAATGCAAACCACTGGCCGTGTCTCGCCGGCCGCTGGTTTGCCGGCGAATGCTAGGCTTGACGACGTTTCTTTTGCCGGTGGCGATGGAAGAACACAAAACCGAGCGCAAACAAGCCGAAGACCAGGGCGTATTCTTCTGGTTCGGGGATGATCTGGCTGTTGACGACAATCCGCAACGAGCCGTCAGAAGATCCCACAAATCGAGGGACACTTCCCCAATTATGGAAGGTTCCCGTATAAAAGTCGCCAATCGGTTTGTTGATCACGCCCGCTCCCACCCAAGAAGAAGCCTCCCCGGTCCCATAAAGCAAGTTGGACGGTTCAACGCGAATGCCCCAACCATCCCGATTACTAGACGGCTTCTCATCCATAAACAAGCGGGCAATGGTGCGGCTGCCTCGGCCGGCGATGGTGATGGTCGGGGTGTTGGTAGCGCTGGCGACAAAAGTGATGTTGGTCTTGCCGCCGCCGGGAATTCGGGCATTGACCGAAGCGATGTCTTTGGAGTTGGTGCTGGAAAGCAGGGGAGACAGAGTCAGCAGCTGGTTGTTGGGGCGGTTGGCGTTGTAGAAGTTGCCGTTGTTACTATTAATGAGCGCGGTGTCTCGATTGTTAAAGTTTCCGCTGCCGCGGATGCTGGTGGTGCCGGCGTACACAGTCGAGCCGCTGCCGGAGAAGATCCAAACGGTTTGGTTGGTGTTGTCTTGGCTGGGATAGACGTTAACAAACATCTGCGCTTGGGCTTGGTACCCCCCCCCCCCCCGCAAAGGCAGGCGACGGCCGCTAAGAAAAAGAATTTTCGATTCATATTGATATGCTGGTTCATAACTGATATCTGTCAAAAATTTCTTTATTCCTAACCTCCCCACTGCAACGAGTCAAGCTCCAAAAAGCAGAAAAGTGAAAAAAGGGAAGAAAAACTGGTTGGAAAACGGCAAAATCCGCCAACAAAGCGCAACCAAGCGTGCCATTCCGCTTGGGGCGTTGCGGAAAAGAAAGTTTTAAGTGAACAGCGGCCCGGCGGCCAAGGGAATTCTGAATTGAGATTGACGGGCAAAAGCGTGGTTTCGGCGTGGTTTGTCGGCTTTGAGGATTTTTTGGTTTTGGGGCGTTTTGACGGAAAAGGAATTTCGCGCGCATCTTCTTCAATGCGCCCTAGTCAGTGTTCCAGTTGCGGTTTTGTTCATTTCGGTTCATGGATGTTTTGCTGGGCGGAATCTTTTTGGGAGTGGGCGTGCGAGGTTTCTTTTTCCGGCGTCGCCAAAACTCTGGGGCATTTTTCTTGGGAAGGCTGTTCCGCAGGGCGCCAAAATGTCTCACTGATTCTATTTGACCAGTTTTGATGTTTCGATTGTGTCAAAATGGCTCTTTTTCAGTTGCCGCGATGTTGGCGAGTAATTTTCGTAACTTACTGGTAGCAAGGCAGTTAGTCGATTTTTTTGCGTTTGGCATTCTTTTTGTTGAAGGAAAGTTGTGAGGGGTCTCCGATCCTGTGAGAGAAAAGATTGGGATGGGAGACCGTGAAGAAAGAAAACGAAAAGCAAAGAGAAAGGCAGTAAGATGAATCCTTTAACAGTGTTTAACGATCGGAAATGGAATCCGTTTCAGGAAATGGGAGAACTTAGTCACCGTTTGAATCACATCCTTTTTAGGGATCGCAGTTTGAATCTGGAGAGTCCCGGAGCAACGCAGGAAATCTCGCTTCGAGATTGGTCGCCTTTGGTGGACATTATCGAGAGCGATGGCGAATATCTGCTGAAGGCGGAGCTTCCCGAAATTGCCAAGGAAGATGTTTCGGTTCGAGTGGAAGACGGCGTTCTCTCCATTTCCGGCGAACGAAAGGCGGAGGTTGTGAAGGACGAGAAGAAAATCCATCGGGTAGAACGGGCCTACGGGCGGTTCACTCGCTCTTTTCGAGTGCCGGAAAATGCGGATGCGTCCAAGGTCACGGCTCGATTCAAGGATGGTGTTCTTCAAGTGACTTTGCCGAAAGTTGCGGAAGCAAAAGCCGCCGCCGTCGAAATCAGCGTGGATTAATGGGCCATTGAATGAACGGGGATGCGCCGTCGTCCGATCTTGGGCGGCGGCGTATTTTTTTGTTTGGAGGAAGAGGTCTGTTGGCGATAAAAAATTGCCGAAAAGACAGAATTAATACTTGCGCAGGCAATTTCGTCTCTCTATGCTTGGTGTTCTTTCGACGGGAAAGGAAAATCATGCGACGCGCTAGAAATCAAAAAACAAGGAAGTCGGTTGCCAAACGTTTCAAAATTACGACGACCGGAAAAGTGTTCCGCAATCGCTCCGGCAAGCGGCACTTATTGAGTTGTAAGAATCCAAAACGGCGGCGGCGGTTGGGAACTGCCGCTATGTTGGATGCGTCCGACAAGGGGCGTGTTTTTCTTAATTTGCCGTTTCGGCGCCGCGTTCGGAAGAAGCCTCGCCCTGCGAAAACTCAGCAAACAAAGCAGACATAAGACATGAGAGTAACCAATGCGCCCGCTTCACGAAAACGGCGGCGGCGGACCTTGCGAGCCGCCAAGGGCTTTCGATTTCGTCGTTCCAAACTTTATCGGTATGCCGCCGACGCCCTGGATCACGGGCGTCAATATGCCTACCGAGATCGAAAAAATAAGAAACGCACGTTTCGCGCTCTTTGGCAAATTCGCATCAATGCGGCGGCGCGCTCGGCCGGATTGAGTTACAGCCGTTTCATAGAAGGATTGAAGGCGGCCAGAGTCGAAGTGAACCGCAAGCTGTTAGCCCATTTGGCCGCTACGGACGAAGCCGCTTTCGGCGAGTTTGTGAAAATGGCCAAAGAATCCCTCCAAGCCAAATCCTCCGCGCAGAAAGAAATGCCGGGCCAAAAAAGCGAGGATTAATTGTCCCGTTGGCTCGGCTGGAAAACGCGCTGGAACGCGTGAACCACAATTTCGAAAGCATCAACAAATAGCTTTCCCAAATAGAAGAAATCAAAGAGACATGAAGAAAATAATTGGATTGTTGTTGCCCGTCGCATGCTTTTGGGGCGGAGAATTGGAAATGACGGGTCAGGAAGCGTTTGTTTGGCTGACCAACACGAAGGGCATCACATGGAAACGAACAGTGGATGGATCGGCTATAAACCAGTCAATGAATGAGGACTTGGTTAAAATTGTCGTTCCAGAAAATGTCGCGCTAAGCAGCATTGACATTACCGGTTGCGTCAATCTGACCAACTTGGTGATTCGAACCGATCCTGAAAAGCAAAAAGCAGGAGGAGGAGAATTGTTGGTGAAAGCTGCTGATTCTGGTTTGCGGAACATAACCATCCAGCCGGGCATGGAATGGCAAGTGCGAATCGAACAAAAAAGAAGTGATTCCGATTATCTAGGAATTTTCATAGTGAGAGTGACCTTCGCAGAGCCTCCAAAACTGGAAATCCACACTTTTCAAGGAGCGAGCGGTTGGGAAGTGGAAGTTGTCTGGAGAGAAAGCTCGTTGCAAGCGGCTGACAACGTTGGAGGCCCGTGGAAAGATATTCCTGCAAGCAGTCCGTATCGATTCCCGTTGGCGTCGGCAAAGTCCATGCAGTTCTTCCGGTTAAAACCATAATGAGAGAAATAGATGGAGAAGAGCATTTTTGGGGTTTTGTCGGCTTTGGTTTGCGTTGTCTTTTTGAGTGGATGCGTAGAATCTCGTCCGGCAGAGTTCGTTAGAAAGCCTGCGCAAAACGACAAACGAATTGAAGATTTTGGCAAAAGGATTGATGATTTGGAGAGCCGGTTAAAGAGGCTAGAAAAACTGGTTGGGAAGTCGGACTATGACTATCCGTCTTTGCGTCATGATGTTCGCAAAGATTTGGAAGAGCGATTGAAGAAGTTGGAAAAAGTGGTTGGAGAGTCTGACCGCCATTATCCTTCTTTGCGTTATGATGTTCGTGAGTTGAAAGAGAAAGCCATCCAGAGAAGATGGTAAAGAAAGATTTAGATATGAGGAAAATTGTTGGATTACTGTTGGCCGCCGCATCCTTTGCCGGCGGATTATGGAAAACAACCGGGCAAGAAACGCAGAAGCCGGAAACGCTTGAGGTTCATTCAGGTTCGCGCTAAGGCTAGACAAAGAAATCCCAGGAGGAACAAAACCCTAGTAGGAATAGAAAGTTCTTAGGTCAAAAGGATTCTCTGAAAACGAGATTTTTGATCTAGTGTTTAGGAACAACGAGATGGTGCAAAACAGAAAGTAAGATAATGGAACTTCTAAAAGACAAGGTATACAACGATTGGGTAAAGGGTTATCTTTACTCCAAACAAAACAAGCGGTGTATTGGGTGTTTGGATGAATACTCCAAGCGAAATATGGAAATTGACCATATTGAGCCAAAATCTAAAGGAGGCACAGATGACCCAAGTAATCTCCAATTGCTGTGTTCTACATGCAATAGGATGAAAGGCACAAGCTCCCAAGCTGTATTCTTGGCAAAGACAGCTCATCTGAGAGTAGGGAAATCTACCGAAGGAATGGATTTTGATTCATCCAAACTTGAAACACATTCCGAACATGATTGGAGTTTCAAGGAGGTTGCTGAAGAGATCCTTGCAGAGGTTGGAATGCCTAAAAAGGAGATTCGCAAAACTATCAAGCGGCTGTATCCTCATGGATTTCTTCCAAATGCGAAACTGGCGGTTGCTGAGATAGCCGCTTGGAGATATAAGGAAGAACAAGAGGAGAAACAAAAGAAGATTAAAAAAGCTAAGGAAAAAGCTGAGAAAAAGAGAGCTGAGGAAAGGGAAAGAAAGGAAAGAGAAGCTCGTTGGAAAGCTGAGGAAGAAGCTGAGGAAAAGAGGCGCAGTGAGATGAGTAGTATCGATAGATGGTGGGAAGACTCCATCTTGATATACTTAATTAGAGAATTCAAGTGGGGAATCGTCATTGCATTATTTATTGTCTTTATCATAATAATTGCACTAATAACGGAACGAGATTAGAAAGTAAACTAGAGATGATTGAACCTACATTAGCGCAAATATACAGCGGAGGTAAGATAGATCGGTTCTCCGTATTTAGGCCTAGATTGTTTGGGATTGTTCTAGAAACTAATTCATGTCGACGCAATACAATGCACTGGCTAACAATACAAAAGGAAAGAAATGATTAAACTAGAAATTGAAAATGCTGTGACTTATGAAATAGAGTTTAGTAGACTAGTGATTCCACAGTTTACAAGATTGGAACGGCAAGGAATCATCGGTCCGGTTAATTTAGTTTATGGCTTTGCCAACAAGACAGCTGTTAATGTTGCCAACATCATTTATGATTCTAGACAGGGTTTCAGCGTGACAGCGAAAAGCAAAGATTATGTGCTGACACTAATCAACCAGACACTAACCAACTCTAATTTTAACAAGCCCAATCGCTTGGAGTCCACTTCCACCAATCCAACGACAATTAACATACAAATTATAATAGAGGAAAAAAGCGGAGAGGTTGTACGAGCTAATGAACTCCGGAAGCTAATATCTCATCTTTTAAAAAACAAAGACATTGTACAAATCGAAGAGAACGAGTTCGGCGAGAAATGGAAATCGATAGATCTTATTGAAGCAGAGCAACACGATGAAGGCCGGAAACTGATAGAACTTTTAAAAACCAATGAAAAAAACAGAAGGGGAGAGGTTGTACTAAACCGTGGATTCATTGGAAAATGGGGATCGATAGACCTTTTTGAAGCAATTAAAGGTTGTGGCTTTGATAATGAAGAAGTTTGGAGCGTATTCGAATTAATGAGAGATAACGAGCAGATCATTGAGTTTAAAATGGAGAGTAAAGAGCATCTGTTGACTATTTCTGATTTTGACAATCGTCCTGACCCTGCTGACATTTGAATGTTAAACAATTGAACGAGATAAACAGCTAAAGGAATTTTGTTTATGAAAAACCAAGCTGACTGCTCGATCTGTTGCCCGATTGTCTGGCCATTGAACAGAGAAAAAAACATTTTTCCGGTTGAAACCTCAGAAATGGCGACAAGGAGAAAGATAGATGAAGAAGACGCACAAGGAAGACCAATGCGTTCCGGCATGAGAAAGGACGATTAGGGTTGAAATGAATTGGGAATGAAAATAGACCAAGCATATAAAGAGAAGAGAATCTGCGAGAGAGGCGATTAACTGGGTGACCTATTCGTCGTCACTGGCAAAGATCAAGGGAAGAAGAAAGGCAAGCCGAAGCGCCAGCGGGCGCTTTTTGAAGCAGCAGCAGATGGGAAATCTTCGAGAAAATTGGCAGGAAAATAAAAGTGGTTGAGTTTGCAAAAGATCCGCAAGCGTTCATTAGAAACGCCCAACTGGAAGTGGAAGCGGCGGCGGATTTGTCCCGGTTGCAAGAAATTCGGGTGAAGTATCTTGGCGCGAAGGGAGCAATCACCGGCTTGATGAGGCAGTTGGGCAGCTTGCCGAAAGAAGAGCGGCCGGCGGCGGGGAAAGCCATTCACAAAGTGAGGGATGCCGTCGGCAAGATGATTGACGAGCGGCGGGAGGCTTTGGAGAGCCAGTCGTTCCAGCCGAAGCATCCAACTGACTTTAGCTTGCCCGGACGCCGTCTGGCTCGGGGAGGACTTCATCCTTTGACGCGGGTGACTGAGGAGATTGTGCGGAGCTTCAGGCGATTGGGCTTTGCGGTTGCCGCCGGGCCGGAAGTGGAGGACGAGTATCATTGTTTTGACGCGCTGAACACGCCGGCGGATCATCCGGCCCGCGATGCGCAAGACACCTTTTACTTGGCGGGCAAAGAGCGGCGCTTGTTGCGCACGCATACTTCTTCGGTGCAGATTCGGGTGATGAAGAAGCAGACGCCGCCGATTCGGATTCTCGTTCCCGGCCGGGTGTATCGGCGCGACACGGCCGATGCAACGCACAATCCTACCTTTCATCAAATTGAGGGTTTGTATGTGGATCGGAATGTAACCGTGGGGGATTTGAAGGGAACGGTGGCGTTTGTGTTTAGGGATTTGTTGGGCAAGGAAGTTCGGTTGCGGTTTCGCCCGCATTATTTTTCTTACACGGAACCGAGTTTTGAAATCGATTTTTCTAGTCCACTGACGCGCAAGATGGGCAAGGAGTGGCTGGAAATTGCGGGTTGCGGGATGGTGCATCCCCAGGTTTTTGAGAACGTGGGCTATGATCCGGAAGTTTGGAGCGGTTGGGCCTTTGGCTTCGGCATTGAGCGGATTGCGATGATTGTCTACGGGATCGATGACATTCGATTGTTTTACGAGAACGACCTGCGTTTCCTGCGCCAATTTTGAGCATGAAAATCACTTACAACTGGCTGGCGCAGTACGTCGATTTCGATTGGCCGCCTGAAGAGTTGGGCGAGCGGCTTACAATGCTCGGCCTCGAAGTGGAAAAACTGGAGCGCGTCGGAGGCGGATATGAAGGAGTGGTTGCGGCCGAAGTGCTTTCTTGCGATCCGCATCCCAATGCCGACCGTCTTTCGGTTTGTCGGGTGAGTGACGGCAAAGGAGAGCGGCAAATCGTCTGCGGCGCGACCAACTTCAAGCCGGGCGACAAAGTGCCGTTGATTCTTCCGGGAAACGCTCTGCCGGCGTTCTCTGAATCGGGAAAGCCTCTGGTTATCAAAGCGGGCAAGATTCGCGGCGTGGTTTCCGAGGGCATGCTTTGTTCCGGCAAGGAGTTGGGCGTTTCGGAAGATGCGGATGGTTTGATGATTTTAGATTCCAAAGCGCAGGCGGGGCAACCGTTTGCCGATTATCTGGGGATAGAATCGGCGGACTATGTTTTGGATTTGGAAGTGACGCCTAATCGCCCGGATTGGAACAGCGTCATAGGAATTGCCCGCGAAGTGGGTGCCTTGACTGACGGCGCCTTGAAACTGCCGCCGGTGGAACTGGAAGAAAATGGGGATCCAGTGGACGAGCGCGTTCGCGTGCGCATCGAAGACGCCGCTTGGTGTCCCCGCTATTCGGCGCGGCTTATTCGCAATGTAAAGGTTGCCCCCAGTCCGTCTTGGATGAGAAGCCTGCTGGAAAAGATTGGCATTCGCAGCATCAACAACGTGGTGGATGCCACCAACTTTGTGATGATGGAAACAGGACAGCCGTTGCACGCGTTTGACTATCGGCAATTGACCGGATGGGAAAGAGGCGCGGCGACCATCTCGGTGCGAAGGGCAAGAGACAGCGAATCCTTTGTCACGCTCGACGGACGGGAGCATCGCTTGCCTCGCGAGGCGATTATGATTGCCGATGAAGAAAAAGCGCTTGCCCTCGGCGGCGTTATGGGCGGTTTGAACTCTGAAATCAGCGAGTCTACTCAAGACGTTTTGCTCGAAAGCGCCTGCTTTCTTCCACGAAGCATTCGTTCCACCTCGAAGCAACTAGGGATTCGCACCGACGCTTCCTATCGGTTTGAACGAGGCGCGGACCCGGAGATTGTGGATTGGGCAAGCCGGCGGGCGGCTGGTTTGATTTGTGAAGCCTCCGGCGGCGTTCTGCAGGCTGGCGCGGCAGACGCATATCCCAATCCGCCGTCGCCGACTCGAATCTCTCTGCGATACGAAAAAACCAACCGCTTGTTGGGCGTCGAAATACCGAGAAAGGAGCAAGCGTCTCTGCTCCAACGTCTCGGACTCCGGCAAGGCGCAGATTCGGAAAGCTCCGGCGAATTTTTGGTTCCCAGTTTCCGGATGGATTTGAAGCGGGAGGTGGATTTGATTGAAGAAGTGGCCCGTTTATACGGGGCGGACCGCATTCCCGCAACCCCGCCCCGAGGAACGGTGGGGCGGCACGAACACGACAAGTTGCATGACGGCTTAGCGCTGGCACGGCAGATTCTGGTCGGCCAAGGTTTGCACGAAATTCAGGCGCAAACTTTGATCTCGGATCAAGCAGCGGGGATTCCAAGAGGCCTGGAACTAGTTGCGCTCGAACACCCGCTGAGTTCGGATATGAACTCGTTGCGTCCCAGCTTGCTGCCCGGCTTAGTGGAGGCGCTGAGGCACAATGCGAATCGCGGCGTTGCAGACGCCGCTCTGTTCGAGGCGGGGAGCGTGTTTTGCCTGCGGAACGGCCAACTGGTTGAAGAAGAGCGGCTGGCGCTGGCGTTGACGGGCAGCCGCTTTCCCCTGTTTTGGACGAAGGAAAAAGAGACCGGCGACTTCGACTTGTTTGATTTGAAAGGTCGGTTGGAGCTTTTGTTGGAGGCGCTCGGAGTGCGAGGAACGCAATGGCGCCGCGCGGAATCCTCGGAGGCGCCGTTCGTTGAAGAGGGACGCCTCTCAATTGGCAAGCGGGGCATCGGCCGTTTTGGACAACTGCGACCCCTCTTGGCGGCGCAGTTGGATTTAAAAAAGCCCGTTTTGTTGGCCGAGCTAGACTGGAAACTTCTCCTGGCGCGTCGATGCGCAGGGAAGTCGTTTCAAGCGTTGCCGATGTTCCCTTCCGTGCGACGCGACGCGGCCATGCTGATGGACGAATCCATCTCTCACGCCGACGTTTTACGAGCCGTAAAAAAAGCGAAGCCGGATTTTTTGCAAACCGTTGATCTGTTCGACGTCTTTCGAGGCAAAGGGATTCCAGAGGGAAAAAAGAGCGTTGCCTATGCTTTTGTCTATCGCGCCCGCCGGCGGACGTTGAAGGACGAAGAAGTCGCAGCCGCACATGCCAAAGTGATCCGGCGATTGCAAGATGAAGTTGCGGCAGAGATTCGTTGAGGCGGAAAGTTTTAAGTTTTGTGGAATGAGAATGTGTTCCCACTCGCAGCAGCGTCTTGACAAAAATACAGCGAAATCCCTTCCCCTGCCAAAACCTCCGCTCCAATAATATCACCAGCTTGCGGATAAAGGCCGGCCGCCGACCATTTTGACGGCCAGGCAAAGTGGACGAAGAATTTCCCTCTCTCAAATTTCCTTTTTTGCAAAATTAGAGGCCGGTAGTCAGTGAATCGCGGCCCAAAGGATTGGATCTTATAGCCATTGGCAAGGCGGGATTGTGATCTTTTTTGCCGGTTTTTGTCGTTTTCAACGGATTTTTCTTCACTTTTTTCATTTTTTTTGATTTAGGGGTTGACTCTTTGCGGTGAGGAGGCTAGAAAAGAAGTCGTTTTTGTCACCAAAGTCAGAAAATCGATCATTTTTATGTTTGAATCTATGAAAACATTCTCGTTACAATCGACAAGCGGACAAGCGGACAAGCGGACCTATAATTGTCGCTTTGTCGCGGCGTTAGTGGTGTCGGCGCTTGCTTCTTTGGTTGCTGTGGAGCAGAGCCAAGCCCAACTTTACCTCCACATCTATCCCAGCCAAGACAACCCCACCGGCGAAACCGTTTGGATTTTTAGCGGCTCTTCTACTGCGTGGATTAATGGCCACATCAGAACTTCCGGGAATTTCGAGTTTCGAGACTCTTGGCGGATTGACGCTGGCAGCAATAGCGGCAACATTTTCAACGCCAACGGACCCAACAACGCCAACCTCTCTTTGTCTCCCTTGTTTTCCAGTTCCAACACCGACGACATCGCTTCGGTGAGAGCCAGAATCCCGGGCGGAGGCCGAACCAACATCACATTTGCCGCCAGCGCCACCAATACGCCGACCATCACCACTGGAAGCGGCAGCCGAACCATCGCCAGTCTTTTTATGCGCGATGCGAGTAATCAGGATACTTTAGGAATTCGCGTTGCCGGAAGCAATTTGTCCTTTACCAACGGGCAAACTTCTTCTTGGGTAGGCGCCGGCATTTTGAACAAACCGATTGGCGACTTCTTTGCGGGAACCTTCAATAATCGGGTGAGCAACGGGCCTGATTTTGCGGCGGATGCTACAGGTTCTATACGGCTCGTGGTCAACAGCCAAATCATCCCCGAACCGGAAGAATACGCGCTGGTGTTTGGCTTGTTTGCGCTCGGTTTTGTGTTCTTCCATCGTTGGCAAAAGAAACGCCAACAACAAGCAACCGCTTCGTAGCCGGCGCTAACAGCCGATGATTTGTAACCGCTAGTCTCTGCGCCGGTAAACCAGCGGCCAGCACTCATTGATTCGTGGTCTGTGGCCAAGTGACTTGGGATACTTACAGTTGCCAGCAGATGTTGCCTGCAAACGGGGATTGGATTGCAATTTCGATTTAGAAATTCGGCGGCGAAGTTTTTTGTTCCCTGACGAATAAAAAATGGAAACAGAATGAAGATCAGTTCGGAATTCGTTTTTGCGATTTGTTTAAAGTTTAAAGGCAAAAAAGAAGAGCCGGGGGATTTTAGGCCAGAAGGGCTCGCTTCCTCGTGCCGAATCTTGCCAACAGCCAGCGCTTTGTAGTCGAGGAGAATCCACGCCGGCGGTGATTGGATGTGGTATTCGCTTCGGGATTTTTTCCAAGATAAAGGTTTTTTTCGTTCAATAATGAATTGGGAATCGGAAGCTAAAATTCCGCTTTTGGCACTCAAAAAAGCAACGAGAATAATTTTTGCGTGAGGACAACTTTGTCTGGATTGAATTTGGAGTGGAGCCAATTTGAAAAATGCGATTTTGGCAGGCAACGAGGGGGTTAGACGGTTGAGAAGCGAGGGGAAGGCGGGCGAGCGAGCATGGTTTCGTAAATGGCGGCGATGCGTTGGGCCATAGCGTGGACGCTGTAGTTTTGACAAACGACTTGCCGGCCGCGTTTGCCCATTTCCCGCGCTTTCTTCGGATTCAGCAGCAGAGATTCCACGCCGTCGGCCAGGGCTTTTGGATCGCCCGGTTCGCAAAGGAGTCCGCCTTGGGTGGTGTCGAGGATTTCTGGGAAGGCAGCGTGGCGAGGTTGGACGACGGGAACAGCGGCGGCCAGCGCTTCTAAAACATAAAGCCCAAAACTTTCTCCGTAGAGCGCCGGCGCCGAGAAAACGGTCAGTTGCCTCAAAAAGGCGATCTTTTCCTCGCGGGAAAGGTTGGGATAAAACTCAGCGGAGTCGGAGCAACCATGCTGTTTCAACTGAGTTTTCAATTGCCGGACGAAAGATTCGTCCGCCGGGCTCAGCCCGCCGCCGATTTTCAACCGCAAGTGTTTTGTTTTTTCCCGCTGTTTCAACAGCAGGAAGCTTTGCACCAGTGTGTCTAGTCCTTTGTCTTTGCACATTCGGGCGAAGAAACCTAAAATCGGCGGGTTGTCGGGAGCATCGGTCGGGTCATATCCGTCCAAGCGAATTCCGTTCGGCGCGACGCGGAGTTTGCTTCGGTCAAAGCCAATACGGTTTTGCATCAACTCGCCAAAGTAGCGGCTCGGTGCGATGAATTGGTCGATTTCCGGCGCCCGTTCACGGAGGACTTGCCAGGCTTCGGCGCGGTTTTTTGGGGGCAGGGCGTCCAAGAAAGCGTCTCCGCCCTGCAAGGTGACGGCTATAGGAACTCGCAGTTCCCGGTGCAGGCGCCGCGCCAAACCAATCAAAAGGACGTTCGAGAGGTTGATTACATCCGGTTTTGGCTGTTGACGCATCCAATCTAGCAAGAATTCCATCTCTTTAGCCTGATTGCCGTTTTCTCCTTTGAGCATCGAAACAGCGAGGCTGCCCACGTCTTCGGGCCGCGTTCGGCTGGTGAATCGACCAGACCATTTTAAGAGTGGTGGAAAATCTAGCCATCGAGTCAAAACACGCGGCAATCGGCGAAAGAGTGCTGACTTTTCCTGCAGGTAAATGTTGATTCCGCCGAAGAAAATGGGAGTGCCGCGGCTTTGATCCGGCTCGTCCAGAGTGAGAGGCAAATAAAGAGGCAGCAAAACGGCCGAATGTCCCATCTGCCGAAACGCGCTCACAAGGGCGTTGTCTCGGAAACAAGCGCCGCAATACATATTTCCGGCGCCGGGTGTGATCTGCAGAATGTTCATCCGAAACGATGGACTTCCGTTGAGAGCGGCAAAGTCGGCTTCCGTCCGGGAAGGAAAGACGAGTTCGGCCGGGAGGATTTTTTGGCGTCCGGCATGGGAGTTCCGTAGGGCAGTTCTTCGGGAAGAGCGGCGAACTCGCCGATTGCTTTCCACAGGCGGGAAAAATCTTTGTTCACATCGCCGGACAAACAATCGGTAACTTCGCCGGCCAGATGCGGATATTTTTCGGTCAACCTCCGGAAACTGAAGTTGGGATCGTAAAAAGCATACACCAACTTTCTCATGTTTTCGATGCCCTGCCTCATTGTGGAAGAATATGATTTGAACTGGGACGGAGCTAAACTTCCTTCCCGCAACGCACGATCCACTGCTTCTCCAGCTAGAACGCCGCTTTTCAACGCCAGCAACAATCCCGACGAAAACACGGGGTCCAAAAAACCGAAGGCGTCGCCAAGCAAGAGAAGCCCCTCTTCGGCGCAATATTCGGAACGGAAAGTATACTCGCTGGTAACATAGTGCTTTCCGATTTGTTTTCCGGGCGACAGATGTTCCTCTATCCAAAGGTTTTGGCCGATCTCCCGCTTGAAAATAGCGGCGGGATCTTTGAGGCCGCCACGGGTCAAATAGCTTCCTTCGGCCACCACGCCGACACTTACCATATCTTGGTGTTGCGGGATGTACCAAAACCAACCTTTCTCAGGAACAAAAGCCACCGTAGTAGCCCCGGCGTCTATGCCTTTATCCCGCATCGCCCCGCGGTAGTAGGTCCATACGGCCACTTTGTTCAGGCGAGGATCGCGCTTGCGCCACCGTTTTTTCGTCGCGACAAAAGCTTCTTTACCGGAGCAATCCAAAGTCATAGAAGCCGTGAGCGCCGTCTTGCCGCCGGCCGCGCGTTGGATCCGCACGCCCCGCGTTGTGTTTCCCTCGCTGATCAACTCGCAGGCACAGGTCTCTTCCCAAATGGCGGCGCCCTTTTCCCGCGCGTTCTCCATAAGGATTTGGTCGAACTCGGAACGCAACACTTGCCAAGTTTGCGCCACGTTTTCATCGTAGCGCGAAGAAAAGTAAAATGGCTGCGAGGTTTGGCCGGATGGGGAGACAAACTGCACGCTATACTTTTTCACAAAATGCGAAGCCCGCATGCGGTCGATCAATCCCAGCCGTTTGAGAGGATGATAGGTAAAAGGAATCAACGACTCTCCAACTTTATAGCGAGGAAACTTTTCTCGTTCCAACACAAGAACTTTGCGCCCTGCCTCTGCGAGTATCGCTGCCGCGCTGCAACCCGCCGGGCCGCCTCCTATAATCACTACATCGTATTCGTTATAGTTATTCATTGTTACAACTTGCCTGATGCGCCCGCGGAGTCTCCTTTCGTTGTAGGAAGAATTTCCACTACTTCCGCTAACGTGCCGCCTGCGGGACGGCTCAAAGTATTGACGCGCCCAAAGCGTTCAGCGGAGCTCCGGTCATCCAACCGCCGCCGGAGGTATTCGTTGTCGTTAATCCTAAAGTATTCGTTCGGTCGGCTCAAATACTGGATGCCAAAAGTATCTAGTATCTGGCCTAAAGGAACAACCCCCTTCAGTATTGCCTCGCTGGCGGGAGACGCAAAGGCCGGCAACATGATGCGAATGACGCCGTATTCGACAGGTTTTTCGTCTGCGCAACGGCATAATAACACTTCCCGCCGCAGTTCTGATTGAGAAACTTCAAGATGAATGACGCGGAGCGAGAGCTTGTCCTGATGGTAATGTTTCAATGTGGAGGTCATATCCGAATTATGGACCAATAGGCTTCGGTAGGGTTGGGGAATGGCTGCTGCGGACAATGGACGGAGTTGGGGACAGCCCGCCCTTTGCCGATAAAATGCCTTGGCTAACAATTCTTTGGGGGAACCGGATGCAGTGGTTTTACAAGTGGCAGGCTCTCTAAGCATATCTGGCGTTTCTATGCTCCGGCAGAAAAAACTCATGCAAGAGACGGTCTACTTGCAACATGCCTGCCCGGTTCAGTTGGATTTTGTCGCCTTCCACGGAAAGAAAACCCCACTCCTGAATTTGTTGCAGTGGCTCGGCAAATCGATTCAGAATATCGGTCTTAAACTTTTCATTAAAATAGCGGCGGCTAACGCTGCCTAATTTTAACTGCAAAACAAGCTCGCGAATCAACCGCTCGTCAGCGTTGGGCGTTAACGCGCGGCATGCCGGCAAGCGCTCATCGCGGAGGTCGTTCATATAAGGCTCAAAGTCGTGCTGATTTTGGTAGTGAGTGCCGCCGATGTGTCCAAACGAGGCAACGCCGAGTGCCAACAAATCCGCTCCGGCCCATAATTGATCTCGGTAAATGAAGCGTGTTTTCGATTTATCTTTGACGGCTGTATAGGCGCTGCCGACTGTATAACCGGCGGCTTCCAAAGATTCGAATGCCTCTTGCACCCAGCGTCGTTTGGTTTCCCAGTCCGCCACCGGCGCCGCCAATTTACCCTGCGCCTTCATTTCTTTATAGATGGTGGTGTTGTAGGGAATTTCCATTTGGTAAATAGTAACGCTGTCGGGAGAAAGTTCGAGGGTTTTCTCGATGCATCGCTTCCAATTGGCTTCTGTTTCTTCCACCATACCCGCAATCAGGTCGATGTTGATTTGAGGGAATGCTAATTCACGGGCGCAATTATAGGCGCGTTCGATTTCTCGACTGCGGTGCGCTCGTCCGTTAATCTCCAAAATATGATCGTCAAAGTTTTCTATGCCTAAGCTGAGGCGCGTCACGCCAATCTCCCGGATTGCTTTCAATTTATGCGGCGTCAGGGTCCCCGGTTCACATTCGAATGTGACTTCCCGAGCGGCGTTCCACGGCAAGACGCGCTTCATGGTAGAAGTCAATTGTGTTAGTTGGTCCACGGACAGATAAGAAGGGGTGCCTCCCCCAAAGTAGACGAAGTCCACTTGGCGCTTTCCGATGCAGGGTTGTCGGCGGTATAATTCTAATTCCTTGGTCGCCGCCTGAATGTAGCCGTGTATTGCCGCCGCATTCTTGTCCGTATAGACGCGAAAGTAACAGAAATGGCAGCGTTTGCGGCAGAATGGAATGTGCAAGTACAGTCCCAAAGGCGTTTGAGGGTTGGGCGGGCGGGTCAACGCTCTTTGAAAGTCGGCAATGTTTTCCTTCTTCCAAAAGGAAAACGGGGGATAGTTGGATATAAAGTAGTTGCCGACCGTGGTGTCCTTCTGTTGGGGAGGGGACTGGGTGACGTTGATCGCGGTGTCGGTTTTGCCTCTCATATAAGTTTCTAATTAGTTTCCGAAGGCATATATTGAACCGTCTTCGGAACCTACTACGATCCAGTGTTCGATTGCCGCTGGCGACGCGGTGACGGGGGCGCCAATTTCGTAGGACCAAAGCTCTGTTCCTTTGTCCAGAGAGAGGATGTAAAGACGGCCGTCGTCCGATCCTACAGCTACTTTGCCGTCTGATGAAACTATGGCGGAGCTGTCGATTTTTCCCCGCGTTGCAAACTTCCAATGCGGCTCGCCTGTCTCTCGATTTAGGCAGTGAAGTTGTTTGTCGCGCCCTCCGAAGACGACCCATTTTGAGGTCACCGCCGGAGAGGAATAATAAGGAAATTGGCGGTCCCGAAATCGCCACTTCAAGCGAGATTCTTTCAGGTCGACGCACAGAAATTCGCTTTCGTAGTGGCCGACGTAGGCGTGGTTTCCGGCCATTGCCGCTGAGCCGGCAATGTAGGCGCCCGCTTCAATTTCTTTGACTTTGGTTCCGTCCGCCAGGGAAACGAGGTGCAAGAGGGCGTCGCAACCGCCGAAAACCGTTTTGCCGTCTTGGGACACGGCCGGAGCGCCGTTGATGTAGTTTCCGCTTTCGTATTTCCAAATTAACTTTCCGGTGGTCGAGTCCACGCAGTGGAGGAAGAAGTCGTAGCTTCCCGCCAGAATCCAAACTGCCGAACCGTCCGGCGACTTCACCCAATTGGGAGCGCCCAGAATTTGGTCTTCGGTTTCATATTTCCATTTCAGTTCCCCGGAAGATTTTGAGAATGCGTAGAGATATCCGTCTCCTGAGCCGATGAATACGGAATCTTTCCAGACGAGCGGCGAGGATTCGAGGAGGCCGTCGGTCTTTTGCTGCCACTTTGCCCGGCCGGTTTGGAGGTCAAGGGCGTATAGGGTTCCGTTGTCTGCACCGACAAAGACCATCCCGCCGTCGATGGCGGCGGAAGATTTGACCGGCGCTCCCGTTGCAAAAGTCCATTTCAACACCGGCCTTTCTGGGAAACGCGCCGGCGTCACTCCGCAAAGGGAGGGACTCCCGCGAAACATAGGCCACGAATTCTTTGTCGCCGCGCCGAACTCGGCCAAAGCAACGAACTGAAGCCCGATAACGGCGGTCAAAAGCGCAAAGACCCTTCCCACCAACCAATCATTTCTTCGTAACAGCGACATGCGATTCAAGCCAATAACTATTCCGCATCCGAATTTCCAAAGCAATTAAATAATTTGTCGGCGCCGCTTTTCCCAGAAACATCTGCGCTCAACGGTGGAACGAGAGAAAAAAAGCAGGCACCGGATTTCCCGATGCCTGCCTACAACAACCAATACCACGACAGAGGCGTCAATCACGCCGAATGCGCTACGCTTTACAAAACGAGAACACAAAAACTACGATAATTAAGAGCGCACCGACGTTCCTTTCGTTCAAAAAAACTTTCCGCAAGGAATCCTTTGTTGGCGAAGGCTTAGATTTCTTCCTAAAAAAATGCAGCCGATTCGCAATAATTCTGGCTTTGCAAGGTCGGTTGGGATTAGATTTTCCCAAGCCGATGGAAAAAACGGTTTGGCCGGTGAGGAATTCTTCAGATTATCGGAGGGACGGCCAGTCGGATACATTGCATGCAAATTACAAATCTAAATCCCCAAGAAGACATTGGCGCCAGCGCTTGGTTCGTCGAGTTGGACGGTTGCGGACTGCTGATGGACGCCGGCATTCATCCCAAAATCACCGGCAACGAAAGCCTCCCGCTCTTTGACGTCATCCGCGGCAAGCAAGTCGACGCCATTGCCATCACCCACTGTCATCACGACCACGTCGGTTCGCTTCCGGTCGCCGTCCGCTATTTTCCCGAATCCCGTGTGCTGATGTCCGAACTCAGTTACTTCATTGTCGAGCGCGTGTTGCACAACTCCGTCAACGTCATGAAACGCCAACGAGACGAACTCGGCATCGCGGAGTATCCTTTTTACAGCCATCACGAGCTCGACGAAATCGCCTGCGTCTTTCAAGGGTGCAAATACAATCGGGAAATTCAGTGGGCGACGCCCGCAAAACCAAAAAGCCGCAAAGCTTCCCCCACTTTGGAATTCTGCGACGCCGGCCACGCCCTCGGCTCGGCCGGCCTCATGGTTCGAGGAGAACGGGAAACAATCTTCTATACCGGCGACGTTTCCTTCGGCGACCAAACCATTCTCCGAGGCGCCCGATTTGAAGGATTGAAGGCGGACGTGCTCGTTCTGGAAACCACCCGAGGCAACCGCGTCGTTCCCCCCGGATTCAGCCGCCAAGCCGAAGCCTCCCGCTTAATCTCCGCCATCAAAGCCGTTTTGAAGCGCCGCGGCAGCGTTCTCATCCCCTCCTTCGCCCTTGGCCGAACGCAGGAAATCCTCGCCCTGCTCGCCCTGAAAATGCGCGCCGGAAAATTGAGAAAACAACCCATTTACATCGGCGGATTGGGACGCGTCTTCACCGAAATTTACGATCTCGAGGCGCATCGAACTCCCCGAAATCACAGCAATCTTATCCTCCACGAAAGCCTCCAGCTCATCGTCCTGGATCCGCAGCGGCAGGACGCCGTGAAACTAAAAGGCGGACGGCTCTTCGTCCTCACAGCGGGGATGATGACCGAACACACTCCTTCCCACGAGCTGGCGGCGCGAATGATCGAAGATGAAAATCAGGCCGTTTTTTTTGTCGGCTACTCCGCGCCGGAAACGCCGGCCGGAAGGCTTCGCGCCACTGCCTACGGAGAAACCTTTCCCTTCAGCCAAGCCGCCGGCGAACTGACCCGCCGCTGCGACATGCAAGAATTCGACCTCACCGCCCACGCCAATCGCGAGGAACTTCTCGAATTCGTCGGGCAAGTCTCCCCTCACACCGTCATCTTGGCTCACGGCGAAAACGATTCGCGCGCGTGGTTCGACCGGCAAATCAGAGACCGCTACCCCAAAGTCAAAGTTCTGCAACCCGGCCCGGGCGAAACCGTCTCTGTCTAACCGCCCCTTTCCCGCTTATGTTGCGATTCAAGATATTTGGATTTCCCGTCAGCGTTCATTGGCTGTTTTGGCTGTTGTGCTTCCTTTTGGGAAATGGCTTTGCGATGAAATCCGCCGCCGATTTTTACCGCGTTCTGCTATGGACGATCGCGCTTTTCCTCTCCGTTTTAGTCCACTAACTCGGCCACGCATTTGTCGGGCGGAAGTATGGCGCCTTCCCCGTCATTCATTTGCACGGTTTGGGAGGCCTCACCGCTTTTCCGGGCACGGGGTTTTCCCGCCGGCAACATATCGCCGTCATCGCCGCCGGACCGGCCGCCAGTTTCGCCCTTGCAATAGCCTCCCTTCTGTTCATCCAAACCATTCCGCCACCGCCGCAGCAAGACGTCTGGCGGCTCGCTCTCTTTTTGTTGGTGATCAACCTCTTTTTGACGATCCTCAACTTGCTTCCCATTCTGCCTTTGGACGGCGGACAGATTTTGCGAGACCTCCTCGGACCCAAGCGAAGGGAAGTTACCCGATGGACTGGCGTTTTCTTTGCCGCTGCCGTTGCTCTGTGGGCATTCTCGATTGACCAAATCTTCCTCGGCGTCTTGCTGGCCTACTTGGGATTCCTCAACTACAATCGGCAGGAGCCTCGCATCCCCGGCTATTGACCTCGCAGATGAAATCAGAACGTCCCGAGCCTGCAGGTTTTTTCGTTTGCCTTGTCCTCTTGCCCGCCCTTTGCAAAAATCGCGCTTTTGACAAACGAGACTCGTTGATTTTATTTTCATCTGCCTCAGATAGGATGGACGGCGAAGAAGGGAAAGAACGGATGAAAGTGTTTCTGGATGTGAAACCGGCATCGGAGAAGGACTGCCGCCGGGGCGGGCGTTCGGTGAAAGAGCTGGAATGGGTTTCCAATCCAGCCGCCGCTGAGGGCGTAGTGGCAGATCGGTTGGCTTCGCTGGATCTGGAAAAGAAAGCGCTTTACTTGGGGCCGCTCTCGCAGCTGACAAAGGCTTGCAATGACGGAAAATGGAGCGGCCAATGGTCGGCGGGGCATCGTTGGCGCTTTGAAGCATCCGTTCGAGCCGTCCGCGAAAGCCTTCAAGCCGGACAATTGGGAGCGCCCTGCCTCTTAAGAATTCATTGCTGGACGGCCATGCCGGAGAGCGCCTCCGCATCCGTAGCATCCTCCCAATCGGACCGGCGAGAAGAAGACTTAGCCGCCCAGTTGGACTTGGCCCTTTGGTTGTTTGATCGATGGCCGGAAACCGTCTATGCAACCGGGCCGCGCAAAAATGCAGAATCCGACTTGCTGGTTCATCTAGGATTTCCCGACGGCGGAATGGCCGTAATCGACTTTGCCCGACTGCCTCCGGGAGGAGACTACTACTCGCTTCACTTGATCGGAGAAAACGGCGCGGCCTACGCTGATGATCATCGAAACGTTTCCTTGTTATACGGCGGCGGCGTCCCGCAAGCGTTGCCAGTGGACGGCAATCCCGACGCAATCAGCGCGATGTTGGGCGCCTTTGCCGGCGATCCCCACTGCGGCGCAATGGCTTCGGCAGAAGAAACCCGCTCTGCGCTTCGCTTGGCCGCCGCCGTCTTCCAATCTCGAAAAAACAGCGCCCCCTTCCAATGGAATCATTCAGCAATCCCAGCGCAAGCGAGCGCAGAGACAAATGCTTTGGCAAAGGAAGGAAAATAACGTGGAATTCAAAAATTCCAGCGAACACAAAGACGAGGGTAAAAAACACCGCGCAATTGTTCTAAGCGTTGTAAAGCACGACTACTTGCCGCGAGCCGCCGCCGTCCATCCAAAGTTCCAACTCGTCGGAGTCGCCGACCACGCGCACTGCCCAAACTGGGTTCACGAGCGAAATCAAGCCTTTGCCGACGAATTCGACATTCCCTACCTTCGCAATGTGCGGCAAGCCTTGCAAAGCTGGGATGCAAATGCGGCGATAATCAGCTCCGAGGCGGAACGACACTGCGAGCTGGGACTGCTGGCCGCTGAAGCGGGGCTGCATCTCCTCATGGACAAACCGCTTTCTCCTACCTTGTCCGAGTGCGACCAATTGGCCGAAGCCGTCCGCCGCCGGAACCTCCGTTCTTTAGTCTGGAACCGAAACCACTTGACGGCATTGATCCAAGCGAAAACAGAGCTAGAAGCCGGCAAAATCGGCCGTCTAACCGCCATTCACTGCGACTTCTACTTTGCCAAAGACGCCGGACCGCGCAAAGGCTCTCGCCGCCCCGAAGAACCGCCAATCCCTTGGCTGAAACGACAACTGGAAGCGCACGCAGACGGCTCCGATGGCGGGCTTGGCGTCCAGCCAATAGGCGAACTACAAATCGAGGGAATTTACCCTTTGGCCTACATCAACATGCTAACTGGACGCAGAATTGAGCGAGTGTTTGCCCGCACGGCGACCCGTTTTCACCAAGCCCACGCCGACAACCAAGTGGAAGACCTGGCCACTGTGACCCTCGAAATGTCCGGCGGCATCATCGGCTCGCTCTGCATCGGGCGAATCGGCCACGCCAGCCACCCAGACATCGGGGAAATCAAACTCCACCTGCTCGGCACGCAAGGCGCCTTCGTCGTTGCCGAAGCCCGCCCCGAAATCAGCGTCTACCGCCGCAATCAGCCGCCCTCCGAGTTCAAACACCGCCGCGTCGCCAACCGTAACGACTTCCTGCTTATGGAAGAATTCGCCCGCGCCATAGAGAAAAACGAACCCACAACGCTGGACGTCCTCAAAGCCAGAAACATTGCCGCCGTGGTGCAATCCGCCTTAGAATCAGCGCGAACCGGCCGCTTAGTTCCCGTGGACAACAAAGAAGCATGACCGCCAAAGAACTGCAAACCGCCCTCAAAACAGGCAACACCGTGCTCGGCACACTCGTCGCCTCTCCCTCTCCTTTTTGGCCGAAAATCATCCGCGACTGCGGCCTTGACTTCGTCTTCATCGACACCGAACACATCGCCATTGACCGCGAACACCTGTCCTGGATGTGCCGCGCCTACGCCGCTATGGGACTGCCTCCGCTCGTGCGCATTCCCGACCACAACCCCAACCAAGCAACCGTCGCCCTAGACGACGGCGCCGCCGGTGTTATCGCTCCTTATGTCGAAACCGTCAAAACCACTCGCACGCTCAAAGGCGCCGCCAAACTCCGACCGCTCAAAGGCCGGCGGCTTGCCGAAACCCTCGCCGGCCATTCGCTGCAATCGCCGCTTGCCCGCTACGTCGAAAACAACCTCGCCGGAGGACTCCTTATCCTCAACATCGAAAGCGTTCCGGCAATAGACGCGCTGGACGAAATCCTCGAGATCGAAGGAATCGACGCCGTGTTGATCGGCCCGCACGACCTCACCGCCAGTCTCGGCATCCCGGAACAATACCAACACCCGGCCTTCCTAAAAGCCGCTGAAACCATTTTCAAAAAAGCGCGAAACCGAAAAATTGGCGCCGGCATTCACGCCTGGTTTTCCATAGAAGAACAAAGACGATTCGTAGAAATGGGCGCCAACCTGCTCATTCACAAAGCGGACGCCATCTTCTTCCAACAAGGAATCACCGCCGAAATCAACGAACTCCGAAAACAACTCAATCTTCACAAGGATGCAAAAAACACTTCTAATTCAGTAAACATTTGACGAATTCGCCAAACTGTTCGAAGATTTATCGGTTGGACGTTTGCCTCGAAGTTATGGATCGACTCCAAGTATTTTGGCGACAAACTGATACCGCGTATAAAATGCTCTACTAGGGCTTCCATGTCCGAGTCCTTTAGTTCTAGGTTGAATGAACACTTCTATTTTACCAGAAAGAGATTCAAAGCCTCTTGTTTTAATGCATTTCTTACCTCTTCATAATCTCTTTCTACTTGATCACAATCATCTTGATTTTTGTCGAGATCAAAAGCCGACACCCACACCAAAACAGAACTCTCATCTTGTTTTGATTCAAACATTCAGACGCAAACAATCATTTTCCTAAGTTCTTGAAGTAAATGGCTTTTTTCAAAGATGGTATTCGCTACACACCTCTCATCAATCATAGTAATCGCCATGGTTTCCTTGGCCTTAATTTTCCATTTTTAAGCCTTTTCAATGGCACTATCTTGAGTTCCCAAGAAACAAAATCATGGATCCGTGATGGATTAAGAGGAAGTCCCAAGTGCCTTTCAATTACATGACCCGCCCATCTTATATTCTTTCTATCGGTTGTTTTCCATATAGTAACTCCATATTGGATTGCAAACGGTACCAAGTCCTTTCCTTCCAGCTCTTTCAGTTTTTTAATCGCTACCGATCGTTCCATTAGAACATTACCTCTCTGTAAGATTCCAGGGACGATTGGCGAGCGTTTATAGAGTGTTCTAATCTCTGAATGGATAACTGGATAAATTCAGGTTCCAATTCTGTTCCAACAAACTTCCTCTTATATTTAACAGCGGCCACACCGGTCGTGGAACTGCCGGCAAAGGGGTCGAAAACTAAGTCGTTTTCGTTTTTTGCCGCCCAGAGAATTGTTTTAGTAGAATGCGTGAATTATCTGCACGACAAGTTGGGAAGAGGATTAGGTTTTTCCCAAGTTATATCGTTTAGAATTTTCATTTTCAGTTGTTGCATGGCAAACCCGGCCGGGTAAATTACGTGATGCGTTCTAGAAACCAAAATGGTTCCATTTTGATTTAACAACTTTTGACACAAACCCAACCATAATAAATTGTATTGGTGGTTTAATTCCTGACTGCCTCTCGATTTGTCCTATTTGCCTTTGTCCACCTTTAATCTCTTCCATAAATGGGACACAATCCACGTGATATAAGGAGACGCCGGACTCTTCGTTGTGAAATGCAGAAAGTTCAGACATTCGTTAAACCTTTCCTTATATTTTCTGGCTCGATTAGGCGGAGCATTTCTTGGACAGCGGCGCGGAGTCCGACAACAATGGAGCGGCTGACGATGCTGTGGCCGATGTTCAGTTCGGCCAAGTGAGGCACTTTGTGGATGTGAGCGATGTTTTGATAGTTGAGGCCGTGGCCGGCGTTGATTTTGAGTCCCAGTTGATTTCCCTGCGAGGCGGCGGCGCGGAGCCGGCGAATTTCTTGTTCAGCGGCCGAGGGGTTAGTTTTGAAGGCTTCGGCAAAGGCACCGGTGTGGAGTTCGACGGCGCGGGCTTTGGTTTTGGCGGCGGCGGCAACTTGGGCGGGGTCGGGATCGATGAACAGGCTGACTTCGACGCCGAGGGATTGCAGACGGCCGACGGTTTGGGCAAGAGCGGGAAGAGTGCCGACGGCGTCAAGTCCGCCTTCGGTGGTCAGTTCTTCGCGTTTTTCGGGGACGATACAGACAGCGGAGGGACGGAGTTTGGCGGCGATTTCGACCATTTCCGGCGTGTTGGCCATTTCAAGGTTTAAGGGGATTTGGAGTGTTTGCTTGAGTCGCCAAACGTCGCCGTCTTGAATGTGCCGTCGGTCTTCGCGCAGATGGGCGGTGATGCCGTAGCAACCGGCGGCTTCGCAAGCGAGGGCGGATTGAACGGGGTCCGGCTCGCCGTCGGTTTCGGCGCCGCGATAGCGTGCCTGGCGAATGGTGGCGACGTGGTCGATGTTAACGCCCAGTTTGAGCATCGGTAGCGGGCGATTTTGGCGAGTTGTCGGCGGGCTTTGTTTTCCAAGCAGAGAGGAATTCGGCGTCGATCCAAGGGCAAGACTCGGATTCGAGCCAGCGGGCAACGGCGGCCAGTTCCAAACCAGTGAAGCCAAAGTAGGATTTTCTCACTAGCTCGAGGGTTTGAGGCGCGGGCGCGGTCACGAGGGTAACGGCATTGCCCATTTTGGGAGCGACGGCGTCCAGCCAGCGGAGGCCGGCGCTGTCTGCCTTCATCTGCGGTTGGCCGGCCAAGAAGGCCAGCAGTTGAAATAGGTTTTTGGAGAAGTCAATTCGGTTCTGGGTAATTTCCCAGTGGTAGTAAACTAAGTTTTCGGCGCTGTCGAGCTGCGCCAACAAGGCGTCCGGAACGGGTCTCGGCTGATTGATCAAAGGAAAAAGGCCGGCGATTCGGACGCCGTGGGTGCGGTTTGTGAAGCCGCGGACAAAAGGCTCTACCAACGGCGCCCGCAGTTGAAGCATTGTTTTGTTGAGGCTGGGAAGAGAAACCAGACGGGCGCGCCCGCTCGCAAGAATCTCCGGGCCGACGAGGGCGGAAAGGTGTTGGTGGAGACGCTCGCCGCTCACTTCTTCAAGCGGAATAGACCAAGCGAGATAGGCCGGGAACGGATAGACCGGCATGCTGCTTGAAGACGGAACGAATCTTCGAGACCACGAAAAGAACTGTTCCGGGATGCCTCGTTCGGCCAGTGTGTTGGCCGCCGGCAGTTGGGCAATGACTGAGCGGAGACCGCGCGCGCCGCTGAAGCTGACGATGGGATCGCGGATGAACTTGGCGGGGACGTTCCAGTCTGGGAGAGGAAATTCTACGGCCTCGCGCAGGTGGATTGTCGCCATCGTTCGCACGCCATTTTCTTCGGGCTTGAAACGAACCTCAAAATCCGAAAACGATGGGAGAGAAACGCCGGCCAACCACTCGGCCAGTCTGTCGGCGTGGCCGCGCAACAGCAGCAAATCGCCCGCCGACAAAGACGAAGGCAAAACGCCGCCGGCAATCGACGCCTTCCATTCGGCCATGCGCGAAAAATCGCCATTGCCGGCGCCGAACAACAGCCACTCTCCTTCCCTTGCCCAACGAGCCGACAAAGCCGAATCCCCTTTTATCGCCGTCCAACGAAGATTTTCATCGGCAGAGTCTGAGGCGAATTCCCGCCAATCCAACGCGCCGAAGTAGCGGCGGAGTTTCTGCTTCCATTCGGCCGCTTTTAGCGGCGCCAACTTCACCGCCAACGAAAGATGCGCCCGTCCACCGGCCAGCCCGTTGACTTCGCCAAAGCTTTCAAAAGTCAAAAGCAATGTTGCCAAAGATTGGGAGATCCGCGCTCGCTCGGCGTTCGCAACCGCTTGCCGGCCAAACATTTGGCGTTCCGGAGTTCGGGCAAGCCTCTCCGTCAAAAGCCGCCCCAAGCGCCGGCTTTCCGGCAAGCGCCAAACATCCTGCAACGTGGGAGCGTTCTCCGCAGATTCCACCGCCCCAATTCCCGCAAAGTGCCAGCCGAACTCCGCTTGTGGATTGCTCTCGGTTTCCGCCGTTCGCCGATTTTCCGATGGCGGCTCGGCGTTTGCGGAGACCAGACCGACGAGGACGATCCAACTCAAAACCCTGGCCAGAATCTTTGGAACAAAACAGCGCATAAGTTGCATGCTTCTTGGTTACCCTGCTAAAAGCGCAAGTCCGGCGCAGCTGAAATTTTCAGGCCGGCAACCAAACATATAAAACCAAAAGCATTTCTAGTTTTGACAGAAAAAATCAACAAAAATCCCGCTATCAATAACCTGTAAATAGCGATGCAGCAACTTTTTTCACCTTTTTCATTTTCTCGGTGGACAAAATGGATAAACCAAGTTACCTTTTCAAAGTTTTCCACTTTTGCGGAATTTGGTTGCATGGTTGCTAAAAATTAACAGGTACTTAAATTGACATGAAGAAACTGCTTACTATTCCAAAAATTCAGGCGACTCTTCTCGGCTTTGCCGTGATCGCGGTCGCTTTGGTAGGGCTGGCGCCGCCTACAGCGCAAGCGCAGGTGCCAACCCACGATGTTTACGACATCGACACCGCTTATTTGTACGAATATGTCGGCGGACAATGGTACGAGACGTTAACCGAAGTTAACCGAGTCAATTTTCCGCGCAGTCGTCCCAGCGCGCCAAAAGGAACGGCTTCTTACCGTTCTGCGCTCCCGATGCAGGACTGTCCTTCTTCGGGACTCCGCGCAGGCGCGTTGGAAGTGCGGAGTACCGTTTGGTATGTTGGACTCCCTTTTCTCAATCGGGAAAACTATATTGAGCATTGCAGAGATGGGCAACGCCATAGGAACGATTATCTTGAGAAGATACCACGGGAAGACCAACAACCCGCGGAGTATTTGGGCAGCAAAGCGATGGTCGTCGGCCGGATGGAGCAGACTTTTTCAAAAGTTAGACGCGTCAAAGAGCATCGGACGCGCTTGAAAATTAAGGCTACCCACACTTCTGGAACGAAGAATTTCACTCTCACCGTCAAATATCGAGTCGAGGGAAGCACTGAGGTCACCACGGTGCAAAGCAGCGTTGTTTTGAGGCCGAACATGATGACGACAATGACGTTGTCTGTTCCCGGCGGCGGTTCATGGGCGACGAGTTGACAGCATCACTTTTCACGAGAATCGTCCGCCGGATCCACCGCCGGCCATCGTGCCGGTTCCCGTGCCAGTTCCTTCTCCTCGCCGGTAATCCATTTCAACAAAACAACAGAAAGAAAGGTATTCGATATGAAAAAACATTTTTTGCTTCCATGACATTGTTTGCGGTCGTGTTGGCGTACATTGCCCTGCGCCCGCCAGTGGACACAACGGAAACGGCCAAGCTCGCCGTTGCCAAAACGGAGTCCGAGAAAAGCCAAACAGCCAAGCCAAAGGAATCGGCGGCGGCTTTTCGCAATTCTCGATATGCCAGCGCGGAAGATTGGGCGAAGGTGAACGCCATCGCCGCCCGATACGCTCCAGAATTGAAAGTGTTGGAGGCGAAGCGCAATCGCATTTTGGAAGACCCAAACGCAACGAAGGCTTGCTATGGGCCATACGGCGTTCCGGACTCGGAGGCCATAGCCGCGCATCTCAAGCGGGACTTGGCGAACAAAGCGATTCGAGACAAGGAACGGGAGCTGTGGGCGGAACTCTCGCCGCATCTTTCTCCTTACGAGTTGCGGGAGTACAAGCTGAAACATTCGCAGACGGCGCGGGATTTGCGGGAGGAGTCGGCTTGGTTTGAACCCAGCAAGGCTGATTTTCTGGCTTTGTACACTTATCGGGAGAAAAGGGACGATGTCTTGGATTCTCAATTTGGCGGCAGCATTCAGCGCCAACAGGAATTGATTTCGTCTGTGCATAATAGGTGGAAAGAGATGCACGAGAAGCTGATCGCTTCCGGTAAAAATTGGAAACAGAGACTGCCTGAGGAAGACAAGTTTTGGCGAAAGGAAGTCGAGTATATGGACTATTCGCTGGCACTCGGTCGCGACCAGCAAACTTTGCGGGAGATGATGGGATCGGATCGTGTGGCTAAGTACTTTGCCGGCCCGAATGCGGCCGTAGAGAAGCCTTATTTTGAAGGCGCGAAACAAGCGGACGAGTTGTTTTCAAGAGGGCAAATCACTGGCGACGAGTGGGATGCACGGCATCAGAGGCTGGATGAAGAGTACAATGCGGCGTTGGAGAACGGAAGGGAGGCCGGCGATGAGTGAGCCAGAGATGACCAACAAAGAGTTGAAGATTTTCTTTGACGGAAAGATAGACCGTCTCGAAGAGCATTTGCAGTGAATGGAATCTGACCTGAAATCTCGCTTGGACAAGATAGACGCAGACATTCGAGGAAATGGGAAGGTTGGCATCAATGTTCAATTGGATCGCTTGGAGAACTCAAAGAAAGCTGTAAAGAAATGGTTTTGGATCGTTGTTGCGGCGACTGCGCCTGTTTTAATTGCTAATTATTTTTCGTGGTTAAGCATAGCGATAAAAGCCTCTAATTAAATCTTGTTGTTGCTTTTTTTCAAGCCGTCGGGTTTTGGCTCGGCGGCTTGTTGTAGAATTTATGCGGTTAACGGAAGAACCAGATCCACAAATGGCACCGCTTTTGCTGGCGCAACGAGGAAACGCCGGCTCCGGCTCGCTTTGGCAAGTGGGCTGCCAGTCATAACGAAGGAGCCGCTAGCCCAAGAACGGCATCCTGGCCCGAGTGTTAGGACATGGAAAGACGCCGAGAGTCGCTCCGCCAGAGGCGTTGTCCATAGAGAGCCCCAGTATAAAAGCTCATCCCGATGAAACGGACGCGCGAAAAAGATACGGTCCGCCAGCCCTCGGAAAATCTCATGGAGGCGGGAATGCCAAAATCCCTATGCTGCTGCCAGAGATGGCCAAGCAGTGAAGTTCTCGCCATCGCCCAGCCAAGCCCCCGCTGCGCCTGAGGGGAGGCCAGACGACCATAGTCCCATTGCCCATGGATCGCGCCTATGAAGGCCGAGAAAATCGAGAGCAAGCCCAAACCAAGGGATTGGATCCAGTAGTTCCGCCGAAGAAAAGCCATCGCAATCCATGGAAATACGACCCAAGAGCTATACCAGAAGCGCAATGAAGTAGAGAGGCCGTTCCGCCGGTTGAAAGGCGATCGCCAAGTCTTCTCTCGCTTGGACAAACTAGACATAATCTTTATAAGACTCATAGCATTCGCCCTCTTCTCCGAAATGCTCCGTTAGTAGGAAACACAAACTAGTTGCCTTTTGGATGGAAAAGAGGCTTCCAGAACAACGTCTTCTGCAAGTTTGCCGTCTGTGTCGAGGCAGAGAGCCGATTTAACGAAACCAGTAAAGAATTCGGCAAAATTAAAGGTGTGGATGTGTTTGGAGTGTTGATTAACGGCGAGGTTCATTTGTATTGAAACTTCAGGGAGCATTAGATTCATGGTTTTTGATAGAGATTTTATTTTCATAAATTTGATCCGATCCGAGTACTGTATTATAGTTAAAACTTTCGTAAAGATTGGCTCTAAAACAGGTCTTTGTACCTGAGGAGGTTAGGGGTTAGCAAGCAGCTTGGTGGTTAGTGATTTGGGTTGGAGAAGACAGGGTAGGATGGCGAGTCCGGCGGTCATGCAGGCGAAGACGCCGATGGTCATGACGAAGCCGAGGCTTTGGATGCCGCGGTGGTGGGCGAGAATGAGGCTTCCAAAGCCGGCCATAGTAGTAAGCCCGGAGACGAGGACGGCTTTGCCGGTGCTTTTGGAGAGGAGTTCGGGGCGTCGTTCTTCTCGGTAGCGGTTGAGGATGTGGATTCCGTTGGTAACGCCGATGCCGACGACAAGAGGCAGAGTCATGATGTTGGCGGGATTGAAGGAAATGTTGAAGATGCCCATGAGGCCGAGGAGCCAGAGCGAGCCAAGAAGGACGGGCAAAAGGGCGAGGAGGACGGCGAGCCAGGAGCGGAAGTGAAGGAGAGCCAAGACGGCAATGACGGCTAGGGCGTAGAGGGCGGTTTCTTCGTAGCTGCGTTTGAGCAGGTTGGTGTATTCGAGAAGTTGGACGGGAGTGCCGGTGATGACGGGCGGATTTTCGAGGCGGGCGGCGAGGTTTCGAAGGTCGTGGACGAAGGTTTTTTGATGGTTTCGTTCCCAGAGGTTTTCTTTGGGATAAACTTGGAGCAGGTGTTGGCCGGATTTGCCGATGAAGCGGTTGCGCAAGCTTGGCGGCAGCTCGTCTGCGGTTGGCGGAGCGCCGGCGTCTTGGTTGGCGAGGGCGTGGAAGGTTTGGCGAAGGTCGTGGAAGAGGGCGTTTTGAAAGTTGGTGAGTTGTTGGGAGGCTTGTTGTGGCGGTCGGCGGCGCATATTTTGTTGCAGTTGGCTGGCGGTTGCTTCGAGCGCGCGGAATGTTTCTGCATTGGGAATGGCCGCGTCGGCCTCGCTTTTTTGGCGGCGTTGTCGGTTTGGTGGGTTTGAGTTGGGGGCGGTTTCCGATGCTTGGGCGGCTAAGGAGAGGTAGCATTGGAAAAAGGTTAGGGCTTGGGAGAGTTCGTCGAGGTTGACGGGTTGGAGGGAGGGCGCGGCGAATTGTATTTTTGCGGCTTCTTGTCGCAGGCGGCGAATGGTTTCCAGTCTGCGGTTTTTGGGGGCGCTGAGGAAGTGCGACACGGAGTCAACGTCGGCTACGGAGGGGAGGCGGCGGATTTTGGGTTCCAGTGTTTTGGCTTGTTCCAGGGAGTCGACGATGACGAGGGCGAAGATGACGGATTTGTCGGCTTCTTGGATCAGTTTTTTTTCATATTGAACGGACGGGAGGTTTTCGGCCTGCATGTTGAGCAGGTTATAGTCGAAGCGGATTTTGGGAAGTTGGGTAAGGGAAAGTCCGACGAGGAGGAGTCCGGCGGCTAGTGTTTGTTTGGGGCGGCGGAGCCAGATTTGTTCGACAACGGAGCGGCGGTTTTTCGAGTTTTTGGGAGGAGGGTGGATTTGTTGGTCGAGCGCGTTTTGTCGGCCTCGAAGGAGAAGGACGGGCAGGATGGTCATCATGGGAATTAAGGTGAGGATCATGCCTCCGCCGGTGATCCAACCCATTTCTTGAACGCCTTGAAATTCGGTAAAGGTCATGGCGCAAAAGGCGCCGGCGGTGGTTAGGCATCCGGTGAAAATACCTTGCCCGGTGTGGATGAGGGATTTTTGGATGGCGGTTTCAGCGGAGGCGCCGCGGCGGAGTTCTTCTTCGTAGCGCGTGATGAGGTGGATGCCGAAGTCGATCGCCAGTCCGATAAGCATGGGCAAGAAGGCGATGGTGAGGATGTTGAGTCTCCCAACCAGAAGCGTGGTGTAGACCATTGTGTAGCCGAGTCCGATAAGCAGGCAAAGTGTCGCTTTGATCGGCCGTCCGGTTTCTTGATAGCAAAAGGAGAAAATCAAAGTCACGAGGGCCAAAGAGATGCAAGAGGCGGCGAGGGAGTCTGTTTGGGATTGACGCATTTCGTCGAGCGCCAAGACGGTTTCGCCGGTGATGCCGACGTTGACGCCGGGCACTTCGGCCTGAACGGCCTCCGTCAGTTCTCGTAACCGGGCGACGGCTTCTTTTTTGCGATCAGATGCGGCGGGGCGGGCGGTGACCAAGTAAATTTTGCCTTCGGCGAAGGTAAGGTATTTCTGTCGCCAGGCTTCTGGGTCGGGGTTGAAGAGTGTTTCGGCGTCGGGAGAAGGCGGGGCGCCTTGGCGGGAAAGGCTGGCGTCCGCTTGAGAAAGGATACGTTGCAAGGCGGGCAAGGCAGACGCCAACGCGGTGTTTTCCGGTTCTTTTGAAGCGGTTCGAAATTGCCGATTCACTTCGTTGAGCAGGGATTCTAGGCTGTTAACGCGTTGAAACGATTCCAGCATTGGCCGCGCCTGGCGAATTTGTTCGATCATCGTCTGAATAACGGAATCGTCTTTGGGGAAGAACAAAGCTTTGCGTCCGAGCCTTTTGAGGTCTCCTTTGTAGAAAACGCCGGAAAATAGTTCCGGCTCGGCGTCCAGCCGCGCGCCCAAGCGTTCCACAAACTGCCGATTTTTTTCCGCATTCCCGCTTTCGACGATGACGATGATGTCGTCTTCGCTGTCGAAGTTTGCCTTATAGTCGAGATAGTTTCGGTGATAGGGCTTGTCGGCGTCTACCAACGCGTTGCGGTCGGTGTGGAATTCAAGATTCTTGGCGGTGTAAAAAACGCTGGCGAAGAAGAGAAGAATTTGGGGAAGGAGAAAGGCCTTCGGATGTTTGCAGACGCCAACGGCGAGGCTTCTCAATATCCGAGCGGCGAATGAGGATGACACAGGCTTCTTCCGTTGGTTTCTTTTCTTGAGGAATCCAAAAAGGACGCTGGAGGAAGAGACACGGCCGAGCCGGCTTACTTTGCGGGAAAATCAGCGTTGGAATGGACTTCTTTCACGTCGTCGTGTTCTTCCAGCAATTCTATGAGTCTGGCCACGCCGGCTGCAACGCCCGCCTCCACGGGAACGAGCAAATCCGGCAAACAAGTAACGCTGGCGGAATCGCATTGGACGCCGGCCTCTTCCACGGCCCGATGCACGGCCTCAAATTTGGAGGGATCGGCGATGATTTCATAGCCTTCAGGCTCTGCTTTGAAGTCCTCGGCGCCGGCCTCCAAGGCGGCTTCCATAATTTTGTCTTCCTCGGCGTTTTCCCGGGAAACGATAATCTGCCCCTTGCGTCGAAACAACCGGGCAACGGAACCGGCAGAGGCGATGACTCCGCTGTTTTTGCTCAAAATATGCCGAATCTCTGCGGCCGTCCGGTTTTTGTTGTCGGTGCTAATCTCGACAAGCAAAGCGACGCCAGCCGGCCCGTAGATTTCATAGACCATGTCCTCAAAGCTGGTTCCCTGACCGCCGCCAACTCCCTTTTGAACGGCGCGGTCAATCGTGTCGGCCGGCATATTGGCTTGCTTGGCCTTCAAGAGAACCATTCGGAGCCGCGCGTTCAAAGCCGGATCCCCTCCTCCGGCCTTGGCGGCGATAGTGATTTCACGAGATAACTTCGAAAAAATCCGGCCCCGTTTTGCGTCCAAAGCCCCTTTGAAGTGCTTGACCTTAGACCATTTGCTGTGTCCTGACATATTTTTCCTGCCGCTCGCCGCCGCAAACCCCGCCAAATTCGCAAGCCAGAACAATAGCCGGAAAAACAGCGCGACAAAAGCCAAAAAATCCACGGCCCCGCCTTCCCCTCATCCGACGCTTAAATGTCCCAACGCCAAAAGCGCGTAATACGTGTATTCGCAGTCAAGCGTTTCTTCCTGCCAATGGCCGTAGAAAGAACCTTCGTTCGTCCACAGCGTGTCCAGATAGTCTAGGCACAACTCCCTAAACGGCCGAAAGGAAACGTCCAAACCAGCCAAAGCATGAAGAGCGGTGGCAGTGGAAAGCAAGTCCGGCGCCGGCGCCTGAGAAGAAGCCAAGAAACCGCCTTGATCGTGAAGCCTCGCCAAAAGCCAGCCGACCGTAGCATCGTTTACAGAAATCCTCCGATCCCGCAAGACCGCCACCGCGGCCGCAGTAGCCGTCGTAGAGCCTGCTCCAACGCGCCTCTCGTTCGCCCAACTGCCGTCGCCGACTTCCAAATGCTGGAAAGACTGCGCCAAACGCAACGCTTCGGGAATGCTTCCCCGCAAATCCTGCCAAGCGCCGTAAGCGAGAAAATTTCCATAAGCAGTGCTGATCGGAGAACCCGGACTGGGATGAAACCCTCTGTCCTCCGCTTGAAACGCATCCAGACGCAATCGTAACCCCGCCGCCTGCTCTTCCTCAAAACCCGCAAAAGAAAGGCACCGAATCAAACTGCACAAATGCACAAAATCCAGCCCCTCCCCCGCGCCAAATCCAGCCAGCCAAGAGCGAAGCCTCGCCTTGTCCAACTCCATTCGCAACGCCAGCGAAGCGTCGATCCCAAAAACTGTATAGTAAAGATCGCTGCAGCCTTCCCGGTCGCGGAAACCGCCGTCGGCATTCTGTTGCCGTCGCAGAAAACCCTCCACCAACTCCACCGCCCCGCCAAGCACGCGCGACGACAACCGAGCCACCTGCAACATTTGAAGACGAAGACTCATAAAAATTATCGACCGCCAAATAATAAAAGTAGATAGTGGATTAGCGCAACCGCCAATTCACCAGCGGTTACTTCGTGTCGACGAACTGCCAAAATGCGATCCGATACGATATAAATAAAACTAGAAACCTCCAAACAAACACTTGATCCCAACACTGTAGAATAGTTTCAACCTATTGAATATCGTTTCCCTATTCTCCTTCAACTTGTCCTCCGCCGCATCGGACGAATCGACTTTGCCCGCTTTGCCTTCATCGGCTTGGCGCGTCGTCCCCAGTCATTGGGCATTCGGCTGTCGACTTTCCGGTTTTTGCCCAGCTGATATAGCATCGTAAAACAAGCGGCAATGTAACGCTTACTAGTTGCCGGTTCCAAGCAAAGCTAAACGCTTGGCATGCCTTTGGCACTACGCCGCTGTTCCCAGTAGAATTTTGTTTAGTGTTGGCGAATCCTTCGACTTCCACAGCGTAACCTGTTCTTGGGGGAAATGTCTGCCACTTTGCCGCGTTCCTGTTTGCTCGTTGGTTTTCCGCCGACTAGATGCGCAGAAATTCTCCTTCCATAAGCGCTATAACTCCGTTCTTGCTGAGAAAATCCAGCAACCAGAAGTGGCCACGCCAGTCTGAAAAACTTTGTCCGCTTTATGGAAAACGGCGCCAAAATCAAACGCTCTCCGCTTAGCAATAACGTGGTCTCTTTCATGGAACGGCAGCCATGCCTGCACAATCTGAATTGCCGAAACAAAAACAGACCACGACCCATCGCCGGGATTCAATTCAAACAGGGCAAGAAAGCGCTTTCTTCCCAGATGAAAACATATCACACTAACATCGCTAGAATACAATGTTGCTTGCGTCAGAGGTTGTTTAGTTTGGAGGCGCATGTAGTTTTAGAACATTATTCAGCTAACACAAACTTTGAAAATCCCTTGCGATCAAAAGAGTTTAGAGGAAAGGCTTCGTTTTCTCCAACACAATCGGAATCGGCAATCCAGCTTGGTTTATCGAGGTGAGTTGGATGGAGAGCGCTTGACTGGCCGGAATGGATTGTTTGAGGATCAAAAGAGTTATTTGTCTTTGGGCTGGTTGGTTGCGGAGGATTGGGAATGGTGGTTAGATTACAAGGGAGGCGTTTTAGGATTGTTGCTGGCGCTGGTGGTTTTCTAGTATTGAGGGGCAGGTGTTTTTGGGGTGTTTGTCTTGGGGTTGATTGTAGTTGTGGGGGTTAGATTATGAGGGATGTGTTTTGGGGGCGTTGTTTGCCGCCATGAACGGAGGGTTCAGCGCACCATTTGCCCGCCAAGCCACGAACGGCTTCGTAAATGCTTCCTCCAAACCCAAGCCAATCGCAAAGAACCGCTCGGTCTAATGCTTCGCGGGTTTCATCGACATCAGCGCGGTAGGCGGGGCGGAAGGATTTGCCTTTGAACTGGTTGAATATCATTCTGGCTTGCTGGATTTGCTCTTCGCTCAAGGCCCGAAAATCTAATACCGGCAAGGTTGTCGATGCGGTGACGGATATGCATGCTCTGCCGGGTTGTTGGCGGCTGGCGTGCCACCACCAAGAGAGCAATCCCAATGTGCTGTTCATCCAAATCGAAAAGGCGTAATCCCAATCTTTATTCTTGGGAAAGTTCACATTCGGCCAAGCGCGGCCGCCGATGGTCTGCTCTTTGGTGAAGGCAACGGCGATAGATTGAGATGCTAACCCGAAATCAACGGTCAAATGGCATCGGCCGGCGAATTGATGCCAGACTTGGTTGGCTTTGTCTTCCATTCTTGGCCGGGCAATCAGTTTGCCGTCAGGTTTGCAGAGGAGTTTGCGCTCTTCTTCGCAATGGTGATTCCAAAGAGTCGGATAGGTATCGGTTGGTGTGGGAAGGGAATCGCTCAGGTCAAACGGGCCGCGGGGAAGTTTGCCGGGGTCATCCAGTGGAGCGGGGCCGGTGATGTCTAAGCTGATCAAACCTCGTTCGCTAACATTCTTCAGCTCGGTGATTGCCAGCGGTTGGGATTTGCATCTTGGTAGATGGAGTTTGGAGTGTGTGAGTTGGTAAGCGGTTTGGACGAGTTCAAAGTCTTGGATGCGGACGAGATTCCATTTGGGTTTCTCGCGCTGGATATTGGCTTGGATGGTTTCTCCCATCTTTTCTTTCCCGCAGAAGACTTCATCGGCGCCGAATGGTCCGCTTTCCAGTTTGCGTTTGGTTTTCTTGGCACTCAGTTCATTCAGTTTTCTGGCGGTTTCTCCGGCGGCCGCTAGTTTGTTCGGTCGTTGACGCAAAGAAACAAAGCGGGTGGGGATGTCGACAGATTTGGGGATGTAGGCGCTTTTCTTGCGGGCGATGACGAGGCAGTCGGCCATTCCGGTGTCTGCGGAGAAGGCGACATCGTAGTTTTTGGGAGTGGCGAGGCTGAGGACTTCGATATCTTCGTAATGTTTGGCAAGCAAAGTGCGCAGCTTTTGCCACGATTCTCCGCCGCCGGCGGTCAACGGCAAGACGAGAGCGAGGACGCCGCCGGGTTTGAGTTTCTGGTTGGCGATAGCGGCGAAGGCGGAAGCGATGCCCCCTCTAAATCCGTAGCAAGTGTTTTTCGTCAGATCGCTCATTCTTTTCGCCATTTCTTTTTGGTCTGCATCGCTGGCGCCAAAAGCCGAGAATGCGGCGCGATTGGATTGGGCGCGATTGGGTTTCTTTTTTCTTTTTCTTTTTCCTTTCTCATCCTGCTCATCTTCCTTCTCCTTCACGATGTTTGCCGTGCGAGTGAAGGGCGGGTTCATAATGACGAGGTCGAGGCTGTTGTTTTCGACTACGATGCGGCGGCGTTTTATGCGTTTGCCGTGAATGGCTTTGGCAGGATCGCCGGTGTAAAACATGATGCGTTGATCGGAGGGTCCCAAAAACTCTAGCGAGCCGAGCTTCACTTCTGTCTTCTTTTTCTTCTTCTCTTCCTCCTTCTTTTCAATCTTCTCTTCTTTCTTCTTTTCAATCTTCTTTTGCCGTCCATAAGGCATGGTGCCGAAGTTGGTGTCGTTGTAGGCAATGCTGGGTTGTTTGCCGGATAGGATGGACGCCGTCAGGCAAGTGGCGTAATGAACCACGTCAAAGCCGTGAAACACTTTCTCCATCAGGGCTTGGTGCAGGTCTGCGGGGTTACCGCCGGTGCGTTCGTAGCGGTTGGCAATCTGGTCATACACGGCGGACAATAATGCTCCGGTGCCGCAGGCAAAGTCGGCAATCTTCAATTGGCCGATTTTGTCGGCGTCGCTCCAATCGAGGTCTTTCATTTTGGCGACGGCTAACTTGGCGAGCAGTGCGGCGGAAGTTGGCAGGGTGTAAAAAGCGGCCAGATATTTGCGGTCGACGATGAGTTTTTGGAAGACGTGGCCGGTCAAGTCGTTTTCATACAGCAGGCCATCTTCGTGGATGCGTTCAGCGGCTTTGGCGAGTATTCGCAAGACTTCGCCGGCGGGGAACGCGGTCAAGACGTCGATGATTTGGATGGCGGCGTCAAAGATGGGCCAGTAGTTGATTTCGAGGATTTTCCGCCAAGCTGCCAACGCCGCTCGTTGCGCGGTTTTGCCGGGTTGCCCGAAGAGTTGGTGGATGGGCGGGATGTCTTGGTCGGGGTAAGCGGCGGCGATGCGCTCTTGGAAGAGCAGGGCGTTGGCAACGATGGCGCCGGCAATGCGTCCAACTTGGATTCTCTTGGCTTTCCTCCGCTCCTCCCAGTTCAGTTCTTTGACTTTCGAGTCTTCGGTCAAGCCCAGCCGTTTGAAGATTTCGTGAACCGGCCCCTCGTTCAACTTCTTCAAAGGCGGGAACATGGTGACGGCTTCATTGATGCTGGTTTCCAAGTTTTTGGCGGCTTTGTCAAAGGCGGTTTCCGGGACGTCGACCAGATGAATCAAATCGGCTAAATCAATGACCGAGCCGGTGAGCCAGCCGGTGGTGGGGAAGCGTTTGCCTTGGGGATACACGGCGCAATATTTCAAGTCTTTGGCGTTCTTCAATGCGTCGTCGAGGTCGTCGGCTTGGCGGAGGCGGTTGGGATAGCGCAACGCAATGGCCGCTTCAATGGGATGCGGCTGGCGGTTGACGCGTTGGCGAAGATGCTTTCGGGCTTGCTCTTGGACGAGGTGTTCCGGCACGTCCATCCATTTGGCTTCAATGATTACGGGCGAGCGGCCGGTTGCGGTGATGGTGATGTCGGGGAATGCGCCGGATGAGATGCAGCCTTCGACTCGGGTTTTGCGCCCGTGCATCACCTTTTGGATGCGGCGCCGCAGCTCTTGGGTGACGGCGCTTTCGCTTTCGTTAGAATGAGATCGGTTCATTGGTTTGGATTTAGAAGATTGCGAGCTAATCTGTGTCTCTGACGCCGATCCTTCAAGCCCGAATCTCTCTGGCTTGGTCTGTTGTCATTTTCGTTATTCGTTTTCTCCGATTTTTCTCCGTTTGGTGACGCGGACAACGTAACGCTGTATGCGCTTTATGGCCGCTTCCAGCTTTTCAAAGCTGGTGGCAAAACAGCATCGGATGTGGCCTTCCCCAGAACTTCCGAAGACATTGCCGGGAACGCAGGCCACTCTTTCGCTGCGAAGCAAGCCGAGCGCAAAGTCCCCAGAGCTTTGGCCGGTCGATTGAACGGACGGAAAGGCGTAAAACGCCCCGCGAGGCAAAGGGCATTCCAACCCCATTTCGTTGAACGAGCGCACGGCAAAATCCCGTCGCAGACGATATTGTTCGCGCATTTCTTGGGCGGCGGCTTCGCCTTTGGTCAACGCCTCAATAGCGGCGTCCTGACTGATGATGCTGGCGCAGAGCATGGAGTATTGATGAATGCGCAACATGGCCTCGATAATCGGCGACGGACCGCAGGCATAGCCAATTCGAAAGCCGGTCATGGCAAATGTTTTGGAAAGACCGTGGAGAAACACCGTCCGCTCTCGCATGCCGGGCAACGAGGCAATCGAAAGATGCCGCCCTTCGTAAGTGAGTTCCGCGTAGATTTCATCGGCGATGACAATGAGGTTTCGTTGTCGTACCACCTCGGCAACCGCCTCCAAAAGGCTTGTCGACAACGTCCCGCCGGTGGGATTGGTGGGAAAGTTCAGGATTAAAACTTTGCTTTTAGCCGATGCCGACGCCCGTATCGCTTCCGGCGTCAACGCAAAGTTGTCTTCCTGTTTGCAGGCGATGGGTTGGGGAACGCCGTGAGCCATCGCAATGCCGGGATGGTAACTCACATAACAAGGCTCGTGGTAAAGGACTTCGTCGCCGGGATTAATCAATGCCCGCAGCGCAAGATCCAAGGCTTCGCTGACTCCAACCGTCACCAGTATTTCCCGGTCGGGACAATAATCCACCAGGAATTTTTTGGCGACATAGCCCGCAATTGCCTTCCGAAGCCGGTGCATCCCCGAATTGGCGGTGTAAGAAGTCCTTCCGCGCTCCAACGCATAAATCGCCGCCTCTCGAATGGACCAAGGCGCGGCAAAATCCGGCTCGCCCACGCCCAGCGAAATCACCTCGTCTAGGTTCTGTACAAGATCAAAGTAAGCGCGAATCCCGGATCGAGGAATTTGGGCAATATGTTCGGCGACGACGTTCATGGAGTTGGTTGATTTTTAGGAAATTCGCATCGGCGGCTTGGGAACTTCACCGTCAGCCCGCGGAAGAGCAAAATCCGCCAAACGGAACTACGCCGCCGCTTGGTCGGGTTTGAGAAGGAATTCCGGTTCGGCGAGACCGTCCACGAACGGGCGCGTCAATTTGATTGCTTTGATGTCCTTCCGGGCGGGAACTTCATACATGATGTCCAACATCAGCTTTTCCAGCATTCCCCGCAACGCGCGCGCGCCCGTGCCTTTTTCCATCGCCTTCTTCGCCAAGCCGGAGAGAGCGTCGTCGGTAAATTCCAAGGCCACCCCTTCGTAGGCGAACAGTTTGGCGTACTGGTTCACCAAAGAGTTCTTCGTGTTTTTCAGAACCGAAATTAGCTGGGCTTCGTTCAGTTCTTCCAAAACCGTGAACATAGGCAGCCGGCCGATAAACTCCGGGATAAATCCGTAAGCGATGAGGTCTTCCGGTTCCGCACGCTGCAACGCTTCGTGACCTTCCAAGGCAAGGCCGGCCTCCTCGTCTTGCCTCCATCCAAAGCCAAGCAGTTGACGGCCAAGACGCCGTTGGATGATTTTGTCTAGGCCGACGAAAGTGCCGCCGCAGATGAACAAAATGTGGGTAGTGTCCACGCGGACGTATTCCTGCTGAGGATGTTTGCGGCCGCCTTGGGGCGGAACGTTGCACACCGTGCCTTCGATAATCTTCAACAGCGCTTGTTGGACGCCTTCGCCGGAAACGTCCCTAGTAATGGAAACGTTCTCCGTCGTTTTGGCGATCTTGTCGATTTCATCAATGTAGATAATCCCCATTTCCGCTCGTTTGACGTCGTAGTCGGCATTTTGCAACAGACGCAGGACGATGTTCTCCACATCCTCGCCGACGTAGCCCGCTTCGGTGATCGTCGTGGCGTCCACAATAGCGAAGGGCACGTCCAAAGATTTGGCGAGAGTGCCGGCCAAAAGAGTCTTTCCAGAGCCGGTCGGCCCGATGGTGAGGATGTTGCTCTTCTCAATTTGCACTTCGTCCCAGTCGGATTTTTTCCCGTCAAAGCGGAACGCGCCGCCGGAAGGATCCAACTGTAGCCGTTTATAGTGGTTGTGCACCGCGACGGCCAAAGTCTTCTTGGCGCGCTCTTGGCCAATACAAAACTCATCCAGAATTTCCTTAATCTCCGAAGGCCGCCGCAGGCGGAATTTCACTTTGGCCTTTCGGTCGTTCCACTGAAGGAATTCTTGCCGGCCCGAAATCCGTTCCCTGTCCAAAACGCTCTTGCACACTATCACGCAACCGTCGCAAATATAGACGTGCGGGCCGGCAATGAGTTTGCGAACTTCCGCGCGCGACTTGCCGCAAAAACTGCAACGAGGCTGAGGCTTTTCCCGGGCCATAAATTATTCGCCTTTGCTTGAAGATTCTTCTGCTTCCGTCCGCGTATGCAGATTCGCAATCTCTTTGCGAGACTTGACGACGCCGTCCACCAATCCATAGTCCTTAGCTTCTTGCGCCGTCATGTAGTTGTCGCGGTCGCAGTCCGCCTCAATTTGAGCCACGCTCTTCCCCGTATGGCGGGAAAGGATTTCGTTCGTTCGTTCGTTCATCCGAATCAAATACTTGACCTGGATTTCAATATCGCTCGCCGGCCCTCTGCCGCCGCCTTGCGACTGATGAATCATAATGCTGGCATTGGGCAGGGCAAAGCGTTTGCCCTTAGCGCCCGCGCCCAGCAACATAGCACCCGCGCTCATCGCCTGGCCAATGCAGTAAGTGTTCACGTCGCAGGTCAAAAACTGCATCGTGTCGTAAATCGCCAAGCCGGCGGTGACGTAGCCTCCCGGCGAATTGATATACAAGTGAATATCCTTTTTTTGATCCGCCATTTGCAAAAAAAGCAACTGGGCAATAATCACGTTGGCCACCGAATCATCTATCGGCGTGCCCAAAAAAATGATCCGATCCTTGAGCAGACGCGAATAAATATCGTGCACTCGCTCCCCCCGGCCGGTTTCTTCAACCACCATAGGAACGAGATAACTGTTTGCAGGTTCAATCGTCATTAGCCAAAGCAACCTAACGAAAATCCCCCGGTGCGTCAAGAGAAGTCCCGCCTGCCCCCAATTGCCTACCCAGCCGAAAATGCAAAACGCGGAAAACCAGTCCGCCAAAAATTCTCATTGCCGCCGCCATCCCAAAAAGCGAGACAAGCGAAAGCAAATCCGTCGCGGCGCCCACTCAACCGCGGGACTACTAAGAACCGATCCTCCAATTCACCTATGCTTTGGCTTTCCCGCCAGCGACTGCCCATCCCCCACCTAGCGCGCGTTTCCGCAATTCAAATTCAACATTTTTTAGGAAACAAAAAAACTTCGATTTGGAAAATCCGAAGCGAAGTGAGGCTTGAAACTGTGAAATCTGCCCAAGGCTACGAAATCACTAGCCAGTAACAAAGTCGGCGCGAATCCGCAATCCTCTGCCGGCCGCTGGTTTGCGGGCGCAAGTGTTGCCGGCGGTTACGAAATCGCGGGACTACCAAGAACCGATTCCCTAATTCACTTATGCTTTGGTTTTCCCGCCAGCGACTGCCCATCCCCCGCCTAGCGCGCGTTTCCGCAATTCAAATTCAACATTTTTTAGGAAACAAAAAACTCCGCTTTGGAAAACCCGAAGCGAAGTTGCTGGAAACTGCGAAATCTGCCCAAGGCTACGAAATCAATAGCCGGCAACAAAGTCGGCACGAAGTCGCAATAATCACTGGCCGCTGGTTTGCCGTCGCAGAAACTGGCGGCGCGGTTACGAAGTTGTGGCGGCTTGGCGTTGTTTCTTTTGCCGATGGCGGTGGAAGAAGGCAAAGCCGAGGGCAAACAGGCCGAAGATAAGCGCGTATTCTTCTGGTTCGGGGATGACGGCGCCGTGAACGCGAATGCGCAGATTATTTGATCCCGGCCCCGTCCAACTGCCAAGGATGGAACCCGAACCCGGCGGCCGATTGCCGTTGAAACTGCCCGGAGTGGTAATGTGGAAATGTCCTATCGGCTTGTTCATCACCCCAGCCCCAATCCAGGTGACGACTCTCGAGGTGCTGCCGTAGTTCAAATCGCTGCTGCCGCTAACTCGCACCCCGATGTCGTCCCAACCCGTGCCGCTAACATCGTTCAAATACATGTTGGCGATAGTGCGGCTGCCGATGCCGGTGTAGGTGAGCGTCGGCACATTGGTGGCGGTGCTGGGAATGGTGATGTCGTCGTTGGTGTTGGTGGTGCCCAGTTTGATGGTTTGCCCCAGCCGCGTTCGCAAAGACTCCAAGTCTAAGGGCGCATTAGTGGTCGAGGCGGTGCGCAGCGGGGTCAAGGCGTAGAGAGCGGATGCCGTGTTCCGCAAGAAGGCGTTGCTCGTTTTGTGGGTGTCGCGCCGGTCATAAGCGCCACTTCGGCGGATGTAGGGGCCGACATTGTTATGGCCGACGTTGGCTTGGGAAGAACCGCTAAACACCCAAAGCGTGTTATTAGTGCTGTCTTGGGAAGGAAAGATGTCCAGATACAACTGCGCTTGGGCTTCTTGCTCCCCAGCAACCAAAGAGAGCGCCGACACCACTAACGCCGCAAAAAGGCGGCAATTATAGCCCCGCTTGCCCGCTTGCCAATGATAACGAAAAGGTTCTCATAGATTCCAACATAAAAAAATGATCGATTTTCTGACTTTGGTGACCAAAACGACTTTCTTTTTAGCCTCCTCACCGCAAAGAGTCAATCCCAAAATCAAAAAAGAGAAAAAGTTAAGAAAAAATTCGTTGGAAAACGATGAAATTCGACAAAAAAGACACAAAAATTCCGCTTTGGCCGTTGGGTTGCGGAAAAAGAAAGTTTTGGCGTTCCATGAATCACCGGCCGCCGCAGGTTGCTGACTTTGCCAAAAAAGTGTGCAACCTCGCCTTGGCCGTTGCAGAAAGAAAAGTCTCGTTGGTTGGCGAGTGTTTTGGGAAGAACTCCGAATTCGGAAGGACGCATGGGAAGAAGCGGCAAAACCGTAAAAGGAAGCGAAGATGGGCTTTTGGCTTGAGAAGAAGTTCCATTAGTTGTTGGGGGCAAGTCTGGCCGTTGACTTCGCCAACAAGCGCGCCATCTCCCGCCTGGCCGTTGCGGGAAAAGCGGAGCAAGTTTTTCAGTGGGCAGTGAGTTTTTGGGGAGAGAATTCGGAGGGGAAAGATGTTTGGCTTTGCTCGGTGCAGGGCGGGGTGAATTGGGGGCGGAGGCAACCAGTTCTCATCACGGTGCCAGTTGCAAGCCCCGAATCCGGGATGGGAGGAGTTGGGTAGTGAGTGTTTTTGTTGAGGAATGAGTGGCGAGTGAAATTCCTTGAAATGCTGCAGTGGATAAGGAGGTAAAACCCTGAAAGGCGTTAAGAAGCGCAAAATTCTGCTTGGTCGAATGCGGATCGCGGAAACACGAATCACTGGTCACTGGCCGCTGACTTTGCTTGCAAAAAGAGCGGGACCGGTGGTTGACGAATCTTGCCGTTGGCGAATTTTTACTTTTGCGGGATTTTCTTCGCATTCGCGCGTTCGATTTTCTCTTTGACGTGTTGCAATGGGAGGGAACACGACCTGATCATTTTCGTCTCTCAATTCGTCCGCGCAGTGAATCTATTATGGAAGGACGGATTGGGCGGGATTTTTAGATTGTTTGGGGGACTCTCTTATAATTTATGCGCGGAGCTTTTCTCGTCTTTTCTTTTTTGGAGGAAGGCCGCATTGTGTAAGACACTTCTATGCGGAAAGAAGTTCGCCGCTTATGAGTAAGGATTGCATCAGAGTGGGAGGCGCCCGGGAACACAATCTGAAGAACGTCTCGGCGCGCATTCCGCGGGACAAGCTGGTGGTTTTCACCGGGCTGAGCGGTTCTGGGAAGTCGTCTCTTGTCTTTGACACAATTTTCGCCGAAGGTCGGCGCAAGTATGTGGAGTCTCTTTCGGCCTACGCCCGCCAATTTCTCGATCAGTTGCAAAAGCCGGACGTGGACTTCATTGAAGGGCTTTCTCCGGCCATCGCCATCGAACAACGGACGGCGGCAATCAATCCCCGGTCGACCATCGCCACAACGACGGAGTTGTTTGACTTTCTGCGGCTCCTCTTTGCTCACGCCGGCCAGCCTCACTGCCCGGATTCGGGCCGGCCGATTTCGCAACGAACGACCTCGGATATTGTCGACGAAATTCTTGCTTTGCCCCGCGGCAGCCGCGTGATGTTGTTGGCGCCCGCAGAGGCCAAGCAGAAAGGGGATTTTCGCAGCACGCTCCAGCGCCTCGGACGCGAAGGTTTTGTCCGCGCCCGGATTGACGGAAAATTGATGGAATTGGCGAAGAACATGCGGCTTCCGCTTCCATCCGAAAGTGAACCGCAAATTGAGGCGGTCGTCGATCGGTTGGTGATTGATGAAAAAATTCGCGCCCGCCTTTCGGATTCCACAGAGATGGCGCTGGAGTGGGGAAGCGGAGTTCTCATCATCCTTCACAAGAAACCCAACGACGCAGACGAGGCGGCCTGGCGGGAATCGCGCCATTCCAACAAACTATACAGCCCGGCCACCGGCAAAATCTACGGACGGCTAACGCCGCGCCATTTTTCGTTCAACTCGCCGCTGGGCGCTTGCGAGGTCTGCTTGGGGCTGGGCCGGATTCCGTCGTTGGATCCAGAGCTCGTCGTGCCCGACGCCCAAAAAACTCTCCGCAACGGAGCCATTGCTCCTTGGAATCAAAGCGGCCAGCGCATGAAGGAGCATTCTCTCAAGACACTCACCCAGGTAGTCGCGCGCTACGGTTCGGATATTGACACGCCGTTCAACCAGCTTTCCAGAGAGTGCCGGCACGCCGTCTTACACGGCGCCGAAGGCCGCAACGGCTTGTCGTTTGAAGGAATCCTTCCGCAACTGCAGAGGATTGTCTCAGACTCGGACACTGAAGCGACGGCGCAGCGGCTCAAGGGATTTATGCGCTTGAAAACTTGCCGACAGTGCGGCGGGCTTCGCCTTCGGCCGGAAATCCTCGCTGTTCGATTGGGCGCAGGGAAGGGAGCGCAAAGACGAAAAGCCGCCAGACTTCCCTCGCTTCCGGGCTACTCCATCATGGATGTTTGCGCAATGAGTATCAGCAAAGCCCGGCGTTTCTTCGATGAGCTGAGTTTCACCGAGTCGCAGCAGAAAATCGCCGGCGAACTCGTCGCTTCCATCCGTCGTCGTCTTGAATTTCTTGAACGAGTCGGCCTGGGCTACCTAAACTTGGACCGCGAAAGCGGCACTTTGAGCGGCGGAGAATCCCAAAGAATCCGCTTGGCTACGCAAATCGGTGCCGGCCTCGTTGGGGTGCTGTACGTGCTTGATGAACCCAGCATCGGCTTGCATCAGCGGGACAACCAAAAACTTTTGGAAACCCTCCTTCACCTCCGCGACCAAGGTAACACCGTACTCGTGGTGGAACACGACGAAGAGATGATCCGCCGCGCCGATCTAGTGGCGGATTTGGGGCCGGGAGCCGGAAAAAATGGCGGGCGGATTGTTGCCATGTCGACTCCCGAAGCGCTCGAATCCAACCCTGAATCGCTTACTGGAAAGTATCTTTCCGGCAAATGCAAGGTGCAGAGGCCGGGGGCGATGCGCCGAGTTCCTTCGGATTCACTCTGGTTGGAAGTCTTGGGCGCCGAAGAAAACAATCTCCAATCTATCGACGTTCGATTCCCGCTACAAACTTTGATTTGCGTCACCGGCGTCAGCGGTTCGGGCAAAAGCACTTTGGTGAACCGCATCCTCAAACGAGCGCTGGCGAAGAAGTGGAGCCGGGCAAAAGAGAAGCCCGGAAAACATCAAGCGATCCGGGGCGAAGAAAACTTGGAGAGAATGGCGACCGTCAATCAAACGCCGCTCGGCAGAACTCCGCGAAGCAATCCCGCAACCTTCACCGGCATTTTCCAAGAGATCCGGGAAGTGTTTGCCAAACTCCCCGCCGCTCGCTTGAGGGGGTTTGGACCCGGACGTTTTAGCTTTAACATGCAAGGGGGCCGTTGCGAAAAATGCCGAGGGGACGGCGTGATGCAAATGGACATGCAGTTCCTCCCGCCGGTCTACGTGGTTTGCGAATCTTGCGCCGGCAGACGCTACAATCGAGAAACTTTAGAAATCGCCTACAAAGGAAGAAACATTGCCGAAGTCCTCTCACTAACCGTAGAAGAAGCCATCGCCTTCTTCCGCAACATTCCCAAAATCCGCGACGTCTGCCAAACTTTGGCCGAAGTAGGCCTCGGCTACGTCCAACTCGGCCAACAAGCCACGACCCTGAGCGGCGGCGAAGCGCAACGCGTCAAAATTGCCGCCGAACTCTCCAAAAAATCCGCCGGCCGCACTCTTTACATTATGGACGAGCCTACTACCGGTCTTCACTTCCACGACGTGGCAGTGTTGTTAAAAGTGCTGTTCCAACTTAGAGACGCAGGCAACACCCTGATCGTCGTCGAACACAATCTCGACGTGATCCAATGCGCGGATTGGATTATTGACCTCGGCCCCGAAGGCGGCGACAAAGGGGGGCGCATCGTTGCGGAAGGCACGCCGGAACACTTGGCCTCCATCTCTGAAAGCCACACCGGCAAATGCCTAAAACGAAAAATCGAACGCGACCGCCGCCGCAGACGACGAAATTCGAACAAATCTTGCTCTTTAATTCATGGTCTGTAACCTTCTCTCAGAAAGAGAAATAGAGAAATCAAAAATCGAAGCCAACCGCCCCAAGCCCAAACCGTCGACTGCTAAAATGCCGATCCGAACCGCCACCGCCCTCGCGCTTGCATTATGCTTTCACTCCTTGAACGCAGCGGCGCCGGAGGAGAAAAACGCCTACTACGCTGGCGTCCGCGCCTTCGAGTGGAGCCACTTTGAACGAGCCGAGAAAGAGTTCACCCAATTCATCGCCAACTTTCCCGACTCCGATCTCGCCCTCCAAGCCGCCGCCTTTCGCCTGCGATCCCGCGCGCATCATCTGGCCGCCCAAAGCAACCACAGCTTGGCCGCCGCCGCTTTTCGCCAACTTCGGCGCGAATTTCCCAACTCTCTCAACTATCTGGAATTCATCGTGTTGGAAGCGTGGAACGAATACCATCTGGGAAACCGAGAAACCGTCGTCAACCTATTAGGAGACGCCAAAGGCCCTTTCCAATCGGCCTCCATCATCCGTTCCCGCGATCCCGCCGCCTTGAAGTTCCGGGCAAGCGGACGGCTTTTGCTCGCCCAAACCTATCTCGAACAAAAGAACTATTCCGCCGCCCGACAAGCGCTCGACCAGGCGACGGATTGGGACCTAAACACCGAGTTTCAATGGAGAAGGCAATTCATCCTCACCAGACTCCACTTCGCCACCAACGAATTCGAAAAAGCACTGGCCAAAGCGACCCCCTTGCTGGAACTGGCCGAAGCAACCGAAAAAAAAGCATGGATCGCCGAATCCGCCGCCGCCTTAGGCGAAGTCCGCATCGCCACCAACCAAAAGGAAGCCGCCATCCTCGCCTATAAAAAGAACTTGGCCGAAGGAATCCCGCAAAAACGCCGGCGAGAAGCCTGGAACAAAATCATCAAACTGCGCCGCGAGCAAAGCCCCGGACCCTTCCAATTCCTCAAATCGCTGGAACCATTCGTCGCCGAATCTGACAAAGACAACGCATTGGATATCCCCCTGCTGGCTTTGGCCAAACTGAAACTACAACTCTACTACCAAGAAAAAGACAGAAGCGAGCTCCCCAAAGAATTCCAGCCGCCGCCCGCCGTCGAATTGCTCCGCGACGCGCGGGCAAAATTAGAGCAACTTCTCCGCGACTTTTCCGAATCTCCACTCCGAGGCGAAGCCCTCTACCATCTAGGCTGGTGCTACTGGGAGCAAAGTGAAATCGAGAAAAGCTTCAGCAGCTTTTACAATGCGCTCAATATCCTGCCCGAAGGCTTCGAGAAAGACATCGCCCAATTCAAGCTGGCGGACGGACACTACGCCTTGAATCGATATGAAAACGCTCTCTTCCACTACCAACAAATCCGCCAACGAATCGCCGCCAGAGCCGAGCCGACGCCCCCCCGCAAAGAAACCTTCCTTGCCCAAGTCCTCTACCAAACCGTCCGCGCAGCAATAAAAGACGGCAACCCAGACGCCGCCGCAGACGCAGTATCCGACCTCATAGCGCTTTTCCCCGACAACCTGCTGGCCAACAAAGGAACCTTCCTCTTCGGCCAACACATGCTCCAAATTCCCAAGTCATCCGAAGCCCGAAAAATCTTCCGCCAAGTGATGGAACGCTTCCCCGACTTTCCCCTCAAAGCCGAAGTGGAACTTGCCCTGGCCCACTCCCACGAACTCGACGGCAATTGGAAGTCCGCAGCGGACGCCTACCAACACTGGACCACAACCCATCCCAACCACAAAAAACAACCGCAAGCCGCTTACGCCAGAGCCTGGTGCCTCAGCCAACAAGGACGAGAAGACAAAGCCGCCACGCTGTTCCAAACATTCCTCGAAAAACACGACAAAGACAAAGCCGCCGACAACCCAAAACTCGTCAACCAAGCCCGCCTGTGGTTGGGCAATCACCACTTCAACCGTCGAAACTTCGCCGCCGCCAAACCGCTCTACGCCAAAATATTCAACGCGCAAACCCAACAAACAAACCTCATCACCCTCCGCGCCAGCCTAATGGCCAGCCGAGCCTCCTTCCACCAAAACCAACTCCAAGAAACCATTGACCAACTAGAACACCTCTACGACCTACTACAAGAAGCCAACCCCGCCGACAACAACTTCAAAACCCTCCAAGCCGAAGTCCAACTCAACCTCGGAGACGCCTACTTCGAATACGGCAAACAACTGCCCGAACCCAACGCCCGAAAAGAAAAAATCCAACAAGCCCGAAGTCAATACCTGCAAATCGAAACCCTACAACCCAACAGCCGCCTCTGGGCCATTGCCCAAGGACGATGCGGAGACGCCAGCCGCTTTCTCTCCGACTACGAACGAGCCAAAGAATCCTATCAAAAAGTTATCGATTCTCCCTCGCAACAAGCGGACATCGCCTTGCGAAGCCAAGCCGAAGTTGCCCTCGGCACAATCTTCGAGCAAGAAGCAGAACGCGCCAAAACCAAAGCCGAACAAGTCTCTTTGCAAAAAAAAGCGCTCGACCACTACAAAAACGTGATCTTCGGCACTAACTTAAAAGCGGAAAACTTTGACGCCTTCTGGCGACTAGAAGCCCTGCGCCAAGCCGGCGCCCTAACCATCCAACTAAACGGTGCCAACGCCGGCATCCAATTCTACCAAAACGCCGCCAAAGAATTCGCCCAATCCATGCCCTCCTTCCAACTAGATTGGAACTCGCTGATCCACACATTGAAAGCCAGCCACAAACCATCTGTCTCCAACGAAACTCAACCCTCAGCCGACGGCAAAAATCCATAGAAAACGAGTAAAGAACAACAAGCCAAAACCGGCGCGGCAAACACGGCAAAATCTCCTCCCTTTCTTTCAACCAACTACAAATAACAGAGAAGAAAAATCCACAAAACTCGCCGCTGCAAAAAAGTCGAATTTTCTTCTTTTGCCTTTCCCTTAAAGGAATTTACTTTCATTTCATTGAGCCCAAGATTTAAGATAAAACTCAACAGAGCACATTAAAGAAAGACACAATTGGTGACAGACTTAATCCTAAAAAACGAACTCTTTTGGCTGATGGTAATGATGCCGTCGTTAATCTTTTTCTTCTTCTTGATCAGCAGCCATGCTTGGCAAATACTCAAAAACACCCACCACCGCCTCGCCAACCGACAACCTTCCCCACTCGCCCTTGCCCTCGGTGCAACCATTCCCCTGGCCTTCGCCACCTTCATCGCCCTCCAACTGCTCTGAGCGGCCACTGACGACTACCGCACCGCCCGCTGCGAATGAGAACACCAAGCCCGACTGGCTAAATGCTTTGACGAGAGAGAAGACAAAAAAGCCAAAGCAAAACTCGAACTAGCTAATGCTCAAGCGAAGTGCGACAGCAAAAAGAAAGAAGACCCCGCCAAATGCGAATCCAAACACACCAGAGATGTGGAAAACTGCGCTTCTATCAGAGACGACGTCATTAGACAGGCGAAAGAGAAAGCGAGAGTTGAAAGACTAAAGTGCGCTGGTGATCCACTTTGCATATTTTTAGTGGATTTGGCTTTGGATATGGCCAGAAACAGTGCAAATTCGGGATACACTAAATGCGTAGAGAATGCGGACAGCGCAAAGAAGGAGTGTGAAGATAACACCAAAGCCGCTCACACTCGATGCATGGAAGATGCCCAAGCAGATCACGACCTGAAACTCGCATTGGCGAATCTTGCGTACGATAGATGCGTGTCAAATTCAGAAAATCAAAGAGACGCCTGCTTGAACCCCGACGACAGTAGCGGAGATTCCTCCGGCGGCGACACCGGTGACAGCAGCTACTAACACTCCCATTCCGACACTTTTCAATTAATCTATCTTATCATGAAGATCCTAACTATTTACAGCATTCTCGTCGCGTTGTCCGCCTTTTGGAACATGACAACCATAGTTCGTTCTGCCGAACCTGTTTCCGAAGAAGAGCCGGTCAGTCCCTCAGAATCTCCCGAATTTACAATGTACGAGGAATACCTTATTTCGTTGATAAATATAAACGAAAAAGTGTTGGAGTCGACCGATGCTGACGATCACAAATTGATAGACAGCCGCACTAAAAATCTCGCCAAATCCAAAGAAAAACTGGAGCATTATCTTCAGAACATTGCGCCATTAAGCGCGTCCATTATCAATCGGTTTGAACGTAGGCTAGTGGATTCAATCGCCATGTACGAATGGGAATTGGAAAACCTATCTTACGACCAAGCAACAAATGAAAAGATCAGAAACCTGATAACAAACGCGATTAAAAGCACCAGAAAGACACTGGAAAATCATCGTCAATATCTTGAGGAAAAGCGTCAAGAAGACAAACTATGGGAAAACCTGCGGAAAGCGAAGCAAGAAGGTCCTCGTTCTAAAATTGACGAGGCCGAGTCTGCGCTAACCCAATTTTTGGCGGAACGACTCAACAAAAAAACACAGAAAACCTATCCGCCAGACATTTCCTTAAGTGAAATCCTAAGCGAGCGGGTGCGTTACAATCAATCCCAAGGCGATAGACAGCGTCTATTCATCTTTCTCACTGCGGCGGCGGCCTTGCTGGTTGTTTCTTTGGGTTGCTTCGCCTTTTTTCGCCGATGGCGGCGAGACAGCGCTCCTCCCTGCGTGTTCGTTGCGTTCATGTTTGGAAACATAATCCCTTCCGCCAGAGCCGCTGATCCGACAACGTCCGAAGCGGAAGCGCTGATCGCAGTTCATACCAATAAGCAAGGGCAACTTTTGTATACCGTCACCGGCGCCGCCGGAGTCTACGTCTACGAAGGGGTTCGTCGAACGAACAGATCCGAAAAGTTGCTTCTCAGTGTATTAGCCTTTCAGGAAAAAAACTTGGAAGAAACGGATCCTGAAGATCTGCAACGAATAGGATGGTATGTCGAAGATATAGAAGATCAAAAGGCAAAGATAGAATACTATCGCCAAAATATTGTGCCGTTGAACGCATCGGTAACCAACCGTTGGGAACGTTATCTACTAGATAAAATAGCGATGAACCAGTGGGAAATGGGGAGGGCTTTGCTTAATTTTGAGGAGAAAGAATTTTTGCTTCGGGAAATTAAAAGCACGCAAAAGGAATTAGAAGAATATCGTCAGGAAAGGGCGGAACTACGGCGGGAGCATGAGTTGAGGATGCAGCTGATTGAGGCTGAAAGAAAGGGCAATCGGGAGAAGATTGCCGAGGCCGAGGCAGCTTTGGCGAAGTTTTTGGCGGAAAAACTCAGCAAGGAAACGGGAGAAAGCTATCCTGCGGATATTTCCTTGAAGGAGATTCAAGCCGAGTGGAGGGGATATTATGATTCACTAGACCGCGCCGAACGGCTTCCTTACTTTATAGGTTTGACGGTGGTTTTGTGGGGGTTGTTGTGTTACTTCGTTTTCACAAATCTGCGCCGGCGGCCTGAGGAGCGGGACAAGTCGAGTTCTTGAAGAAGCGAAAAGGCGAACGCTGTTTTTTCATCTAAGTCATTCGACGTAAAGTTCCGGGCAATTCTTTGCAAGGCCATCCTCAAAGAGTAGAATATAGCGAGCGGCGGCAATTTTTATATCTAAAATACTTATTGTTGAGGAACTTTGGATGGTTTCCATTTTATCTAATCACCACTAAGTTCCGCGAATTTTGCCGTGTGGAGAAGAGAGAGTCCGCCATTTCTATTATGCGTTGCTTGGATTGCAACGGGAAAAGCGGACGGCGTCTTGGTGCAGTTCGGCTTGGATTGAGGCGCCGGGAGGCAGTTCCCCTTCGAGAATTTGCAACGCCAACGGATCGAGGAGAAGGGACTGAACGGCGCGTTTGAGCGGGCGCGCTCCAAACTGGGGATCGTAGCCTTCACGGGCTAATAGTTGCCTTACTTCTGGGGACACTTCGAGTTCCAACTGTTGTTGCCGAAGCCTCGCTTCCAGCCGCTTCAACTGAATACCGACGACGGCGTCCAGGTCTTCCTTAGACAGAGGCCGGAAAATGATTCGATCGTCGATGCGGTTCAAGAATTCCGGCCGGAAAAGACTGCGCAACTCGGCTTCCACTCTTTCCCGAAGTGCGGCGTTTTTTGTCGGTTCGCCTCTGCTTCCTCGGCAAAATTCTTGAATCGCAAGCGAAGCCGCATTGCTAGTCATGATGATGACCGTGTTTCGGAAGTCCACCGTTCGGCCTTGCCCGTCCGTCAAGCGGCCGTCGTCCAGCACTTGGAGCAAGAGGTTGAAAACTTCTGGATGCGCTTTTTCGATTTCGTCAAACAGCACGACGGAATAGGGGCGGCGCCGAATGGCTTCGCTCAATTGACCGCCTTCTTCGTAGCCCACATAGCCCGGCGGAGCGCCGACTAGCCGGGCGACGGAATGCTTTTCCATGTATTCGCTCATGTCGATTCGGACTATGGATCGCTCATCATCGAACAGAAAGGCGGCCAATGCTCGCGCCAATTCGGTCTTTCCAACACCGGTCGGACCCAGAAAAAGGAAGGATCCGCTGGGGCGATCTGGGTCTTGCAATCCGCTTCGCGCCCGCCTCACGGCGTTGGAAACGGCTCTGACGGCTTCCTTTTGGCCGATGACCCGCTCTTGCAGTCGGGCTTCCATGCGCACCAGTTTTTCCCGCTCTCCTTCCAGCATTTTGTTCACCGGAACTCCCGTCCAAGCGGAGACGACGTCTGCGATGTCTTCTTCGGTGACTTCTTCGGACAAAAGCCGTTCTCCTTCCGGCTGTCGGTTCAATGCTTGCTTGGATTTTTGGAGTCTCGCTTCCAGTTGGGGCAGGGTTCCGTATTGGATTTCCGCCGCCCGGTTTAGGTCTCCGCGCCTTTTGGCTTCTTCCACTTCCCGGCGGGCGGTTTCAATTTCGCTTCCAACGAGGGAGGCGGCGTTGATGACCGCTTTTTCATTTTGCCATTGGATTCGGAGTTGCGAGGCGGATTCCTTGAGGTCGGCCAGATTTTTTTCGAGTTTGCGCAGTCGTTCTTTGGAGGCGTCGTCCTTTTCTTTGCGGAGCGCTGTCTGCTCAATCTCTAGTTGCAAGATTTGCCGTTCCAGTTGATCAATTTCCGTAGGCACGGAGTCCAACTCCATCCGCAAGCGGGAGGAAGCCTCGTCCATTAAGTCTACCGCTTTGTCCGGCAGGAAACGATCCGTGATGTAGCGGTGCGACAGAGTGGCGGCGGCGACCAAGGCGGCGTCTTGAATTCTGACTCCGTGGTGGACTTCGTAGCGCTCCTTCAATCCCCGAAGAATGGCGATGGTGGATTCCAGTCCGGGCTCGTCCACCTGGACTGGCTGAAATCGCCGTTCCAGCGCGGCGTCTTTTTCGACGTGCTTGCGGTATTCGTCCAGAGTGGTCGCGCCGATGCAACGCAATTCTCCGCGGGCGAGCTGAGGTTTGAGCATATTGGCGGCGTCGGCCGCGCCTTCGGTTTTGCCGGCTCCGACCAAGGTATGCAGTTCGTCGATAAAGAGAATGACCTTGCCTTCTTGCGCGGTGACTTCTTTCAGGAATGCCTTGAGCCGATCCTCGAATTCTCCTCGGTATTTTGCTCCGGCAATCATGGCGCCGAGATCCATCGCCACCAGACGCTTGCCTCGCAGGGAATCGGGAACGTCGCCGCTGAGAATCCGGCGCGCCAAGCCTTCCACAATGGCCGTTTTCCCCACGCCGGGTTCGCCGATGAGAACGGGATTGTTTTTCGTCCGGCGCGACAACACTTGCATCACGCGCCGAATTTCATCGTCTCGCCCGATGACGGGATCAATTTTTCCGCTTTGGGCCAACGCCGTGAGGTCTTGGCCGTATTTCTCCAAAGCCTGAAATTTGTCTTCGGGGTTTTGGTCCGTCACTCGCTGCGCCCCGCGTACTTCCGCCAAGGACTTCAAAATCGAGGCGCGGCGGATTCCCCGTTTGCGGAAAAAGTCTCTCAAAGAAGACGTTGACTCTTCGACGATCGCCAAGAACAGATGCTCCGTGCTGACGTAGTCGTCCTTCAGTTGTTCGGCTTCGCCTTCGGCCGCTTCGAACACTTTTTTCAACTCGTCGCCCAGGAACTGCTGGGAAACGTTCTCCACCTTCGGCAATTGTCCCAAAAGCCTCTCCAAATCCGATAATGCGGCAGCCGGTTCGACGCCAAGTTTGCGGAGCAAGGCCGGTGCTACTCCGTCGGACTGGCTCAAGAGATTCCACAGCAAGTGCGCGGGTTGGATTTCTTGGTGAGAATACTTGCGGGCAAGGGATTCCATTCCCCGGACAGCCGCTTGCGCCTTGATGGTGTAACGATTGATTTGCATTTCAAGTTCGGTCTATTTTTAACCTTCCCAAAATAAAGTGAATCCACCAGATAAAAACGACAAAATCCGGACGGACTCGCCGCCGAGATTCCGCCTTGCCATCCTCGACATTCAAGCTTATCTTGATGAGCATGAATTGGACTCGAACTCAAGCTGTCGGAATTTGTGCGCTACTCGTTTTCCCGGCGATGGTCTTTGCCGCTCAAAACCGTCCCTCAAAAGCTGCGGACTTTGTCGCGCAACAACAAGCCGAAGAAGGCTATCGACGACTTCAAACCACCGTGGAGGAGCTGCAAGAGACGGTCGTTCTCCTACAAAAACGAATCGAAACGCTGGAATCGCAACTAAATAAAACCAACAAACGACTCGCCGACTATCAAGCCAACGCCACCACCAACGAAAAACTCGAAACCTTAGGCAAAAAATTTACCATAGAGCTCGAAAAACTCGACGCCAAACGCATAGACGACAACAAAAAGATTGCAGACGGACTTGAGGAACTCAAAAAAATGATGAGCCGTCCGCTTGTCGAATCGCCGCCGCTGTCGCAGCCGGATCGTGAATCGGAGGCGTACTCGGGTCCCGTCTTTACAGTAAAAGTGGAGCCGGGCTACACCGTCTCCGCTATCGCTAGGGAATGCCGCAAAAATGGCTACACCCACGTCACCGACGAGCTTATCCTCCAAGCCAACCCCGGTTTAGACCCGAAGAAATTGCAAATCGGCCAAATCATCTACATCCCGGCCGAAGAATAATTGCTCCAAAATCCCCGCAACAAAAACTCAAGCAAATCCAACCCCTCCCTTTTATGATCGCCATGAAACTCGTTCGCAAACTCCACCTTTACTTGGGCTGTTTTTTCTCGCCGCTTCTCCTCCTTTTTATCGGCACCGGATGGCGCCAAACCATAAGCCCCCACAAAAAACTGACCGATTCTTTGCCCGACAAACTCAGCTCCATTCACCTCAACCAAACCTTCCCTGCCGAAACCGGCGGCGTCTATTCCCCGCAATGGTTCCAATACCTCGTGGTCGGAATGTGCATCGCGCTCATCTTCACGATTCTGCTGGGAATTTTCCTTGCCTTCAAAACCAACAAACGCAAATGGCCGGTATGTCTGTCGCTTATGCTGGGCATCGTCGTGCCCATCGTCCTGCTGTGGCTCGGCCAGCCGGCGGCATCCCAGCAACCCTGATGGAAACTGCGCTTCCAACAGCGGCGGGGCTTGTCGCCGCAATCATTTTCTACGTTGGTCACCGCCGCTTTTACGACTACCAAATTACACAAAATCATATGAAAGTCACTTGGCTCGGCATTCCAATCCGTAAAATCCGCTTGTCAGACATCGAATCCGTTTCCAAACGACGAAGACGCTGGGCAGAAAATTGGCGCAACACTTGGCGTCCCCGCCACCGAAGGCTGGTTATCCGCCGCAAGACGGGGCTATTCAAAGAATTTGTGATTACTCCCGCTTACCGCTACGAGTTTCGAAGCCAACTGGAAGCCGCCGTCAAACGCCAAGCGCAAGCCCAATCTGCCCAAAACTAAAAAGCCAGCGGCGCGAATGACAAAAGTCCCCAAAAGAAACAAAGATTGCCTTTCCTTCCCGTTTAATGCTTCATAAATCTCCCAGTAGCGGACACTAAAAACTTATGAAAAAGCAAACTCTTCGGCGGTCGTTTTGCCGGCTCTTGACGCCTTTCCTCTTTTGTTGGATTCCCCTTGCGGCGACGGCTCATCCAATGCATTCAACAGGGGGATTTATGGAAAGCCTCGCTCACGCTCTTTCCAGCGGAGAAACTCTTTTCGCGCTTCTTGCGCTGGCCGCCTGGTTTTTTGGAAGCCGTCGCCAAACTTCTCGTCTCGATTGAAGAAAGCCGTCGATCCTGCAAAAACATCTTAGGGGGAACGCAAATCCGCAGGCTGATCTCTCCCCCTCAAACCGGCCCATTCAGCCTCTTGAGAAGACTTGCCAAGCCGCTTTCGGCAACACTTTTTCCCAAGCCAATTCCGCTGGTTGAGAAATTGCCGGCATAGCGAAAACTGTTCATCGAGACGAATCGGTCTCCAGCGGACGCCTGCCTTCCAGTGCCCGACCGATTGTCAATTCGTCCGCAAACTCTAATCCGCTTCCTACCGGAAGCCCGTGCGCCAGCCGGGTGATTTTCAGATTCCTGCTTCCGAATTGCTCGGCCAGATAATAGCTGGTCGCGTCTCCTTCCACGTTGGAACCGAGAGCCAGCACCAGTTCTTCGACTCCGTTGTTTAGACGGTCTTCCAACTCGCCAATTCGAAGGTCTTCCGGACCCACGCCGTTCAGCGGCGAAATTTGCCCCCCCAGAACATGATACAAACCCTTGAAAAGATTTGATCTTTCCAGAGAAATGACGTCCACCGGCCATTCCACCACGCAAATTACTGCAACGTCGCGCTTCGGGTCGCCGCACAATTCGCACGGTTGGACTTCCGTCAAACTACCGCAAGATTGGCAAAACGCGATCCTCTCCTTGGCGGCAACCAGCGCGGCGCTCAGTTCCTTCACCCATTGCGCGTCTTTTTGCACTATGTAAAGCGCCAGTCTTTCCGCCGAACGCGGCCCGATGCCCGGCAACTTGCCGAGCGCCGATTTTAGTGCTTGAAGAGGCGCCGGTAATTCAGTCATTAAGAAAAAGAAGCAGAAGCGCCGCTCCCACTTTGCGACAAGCGGAACCCTGCGCCCCCAACGCACCCAAAGAAGAAAACAACAACGCCATCTTACGGGATCCATTCCGAGAGATTCGGATTCAGCTTTCTCATTTCGCGTTCGTGCACTTCGCAGGCCTGTTGCAAAGCGCTGTTGACGGCGGTCAACACCAGGTCTTCCAACAGGCCGATTTCTTCGGCATTCACCGCCTGCGGATCGATCTTGATGGATTTCAAAGTGCGGTCGCATCCGGCAGTCACCTGAACGGCTCCGCCGCCGCTGGTTGCTTCCACGGTTCGATTGGCCAACGTTGCCTGCATTTCCTCCATATCCTTCTGGAGGCGCGTTGCCTGCTTCATCAATTTTCCGATGCTCTTTAACTTTCTTCCACCCGGCATAAAACTCTCTCCTATTTGAAAATGCTCCCACCTTAAAAGTTACGGTCTTTTACCAATTCCAACAATTTGTCCCTGAAAAATCTCCAGTGCCTCCCGAATCAGGGGATCCTCCTTGAATGACTCCGGATTGATCTTGGCGACTTCCGCTTTTTCTGCGGGCTTGGCGCCGGCGGAAGCGGTTTGTCTAACCCCTTCTTTCTCCACAGATTTCTGAATCTGCGGAGCGCCCTGAGAAGGAACATCTTGAGAAGAAGTCAACGAGGTACTCGGTTTTGGAGCCGAGGCAATCGCCGCTGCTGGCGTTTTGCCCTCCGGGCTGTTTCGCAACTTCTTGAGCGTTTCTAAAACTTCGTTCAAGGGCATTGATTGAATCGCTTCCACCGCCCGAAACAACGCCACTTCAAAGAAAATCCGCTTGGCGGTCGCCCCTTTCATGCGGTAATCGCAATCCGAAAGCACTTCGGTCACTCGAGTCAATTGCCCGGCGGAAAACCTCCCCGCCATTGACTGCAAGGTTGCTCGTTCCGCCTCCGAGACTTGCTCCAAATTTTCGTTTTTCTTCGAAAGTTGATACACTTTCAGGTTTAGGAAAAATTCACACAGATCCCCCAGCAAACGCCCCAACTCCTTGCCTTCCCGCATCAATCCTTCCAACAACTGCAACACTTGAAGCGCGTCGCCGTTCGCTATGGCTTCGGACATCTGCAACACTTGCCCCCGAGACGCCATCCCGAGTATGGAGAGAACGTCCTTTTCCGTAATCCGGCCGTCGCAGAAGCTGATCAACTGATCCAGCACCGAAACCGCGTCCCGCACTCCGCCATCGGCGCCTCTGGCAATCGACTCAAGCGCCGTCTTCTCCGCTCCCACCTTCTCCAAAGCCGCAATCTTCGCCAAATGCTCGGCAATGAGCCGGTTGGGAACTCGACGCAGATCAAACCGTTGGCAACGCGAAAGTATTGTCGGCAACACCTTCTCCGGCTCCGTTGTCGCAAACATGAACTTTACGTGTTTGGGCGGTTCTTCCAGCGTCTTCAGCAAGGCGTTAAACGCCTCTTTTGTCAGCATGTGAACTTCGTCGATAATGTAAATCTTGTACCGAGAGGAGGACGGAGTATAGTTGACGTTGTCTCGAAGCTCTCGAATTTCATCGATGCCCCGATTGCTGGCGCCGTCAATTTCCAAAACATCTAACGAACGTCCCTCGGCAATCTCCCGACAATGCTCGTCCTCATCGCTAAATTGCGTGCTCGGCCCGTTTGCGCAGTTCAAACACTTGGCAAAAATGCGAGCCAGCGTCGTCTTGCCAGTGCCCCGCGGCCCGCAAAACAAGATAGCGTGGGAGACTCGATTCATTTGAATCGCATTCGACAGCGTTCGCGTTACATGATCCTGCCCCACCACGTCTTCAAAACGCTGGGGACGATACTTTCGCGCTAAAACTTGATAGGACATCGGCAACAATGCCTCCACTTTAACAAGCCGGTCCCCAAGATGCAACCAAGGAGACGACTCCAATCTTCCACCCGCCCATTCCTCGCCAACAACAATCGAAAAAGAAAAATGCCAGGGGAACCACAGCAAATGAGGAACAAACTACCGTTGCTGCATTCCTGCCCTGGCGGGGTTCGTCAGTCCGCATTCTATGGACCCTGGCACACACAACTAAGCGCCATCTTTCTAACGATATCAAGAGAAAATCTCTGCCAAAGTCAAAATTCAAAGTCAAAAACCAGACTCCGCGCCCCGGCGAGAGACAAAAATTCGGAAAAACGACTCCACTTGATCCTCCCATCCGTCCCGAATATCCTTCGGCAAAAAAATCCAAATCGCAGCAACCAACGCGATGTACGGCCCGTAGGGCAAACGACTTGACCAATCCTGCCGGCCAATCGCAATCAGCCCCACTCCAATCGCCGCCCCCACAATCGAACTCAACATCAGCGAAAACAAAACTGCCTGCCATCCCAAAAAAGCGCCAATCGCCGCCATGAACTTCACATCCCCCAAACCCATCGCTTCCCTCGGAATCACAATCCGATCCGCCACCACCTCCAAATAAGGCACCGCCTCCGGCTGAAACACCGCGCCGCCGATCTTAAGCGAATGTTGGGACAAACGAACTTTCACATTCAGAAAACAACGATCGATCAACTCCGCCTTCTTCGCCAGCACAACCACCGTGTCAGACCGACGATAAAATATCTCCTCATAATGAATCTCTTGCTGCGGCAAAAACAAACTTTCCTCCCCGAAAACAATCGTGCTGTTCTCCTCCAACTCAATACGCCGCCGACCAAACAGCAACTTCCCCACCCGAACAATCACGTAAACAACGCCGCCGCCAACCGCAATCCCCCAAAAACTGGCCGCCATCGCTTCCGCCCGAACTTCCGTCCCGTGAATCTCCGGCGCCAAAAACGAACAGAAAAAACCGGCAACAATGCCCCCCAAGGTGATCTCATCCGGAATGATAAAATGCTCCACGTCAATGAACGTCGCCGCAATCAACCCCGCCAGCACAAACCCGTAAATCACCGCCAATCCCATCGCCGGCCCCAAAAAAAGCCAACACGCCAAAAATCCCCCCCCGGCCAACGCCTCCACCGCAAAATAACGAACGGAAATCGAATGCCCGCAATACGCGCACTTCCCCCGCAAAAACAACCAAGCAACCAGCGGAAGATTGTAGCGCCAAGGAATCCGCTGCTCGCAATACGGGCAACGAGAAGGCGGCGTAATCACGCTCATATTCCGAGGCATCCGGTAAATGCAAACATTGAGAAAACTCCCCGTCATAGCGCCCAAAAGGAAAAACGCCGCCGACCAAAAATGGAACGGAACCTGCCCCCAAACCGCCGGATCAAAGAGATTGTTCATCGCGCTTTGTCTCCAACCGCCGCTCCCGTCCCACATGCCTTTCCAGCGCCAACCGCATCGCCCCCGCCGGCGCCGGCCGCTCCGCCCAAACCTCCAGCGCCTTCGCCCCTTGATAAACCAGCATCCCCAAACCATTCGCCACCCGGCACCCCGCCGCCCGCGCCGCCCGCAACAACCGCGTCTCCGCCGGCTCGTAAATCATATCGTAAACCGCCGCCGCCTGAGAAAAATCAAAACCAGACCGATCCACAGGCAACGGATCCAAAGCCTCTAAACCCAGCGAAGTTCCGTTAAGCAACAAATCCACCCGTTCCCGAGGATATCCAGTCTTTGCCCGACACCCCGGAAAACGACTCTCAATTTCGCGCTTCACCGCCTCCGCCTTTTCCATGCTCCTATTCACTAAAAACAAACAACGCGCCCCCGCCGACGCCAACTTCAACGCCGCCACCCGACCGGCGCCGCCAACTCCCACAACCAAAGCCGACAAACCGCTGAGTTTCAAAGCCAAATCCTCCTCCAAAGCCCGCGCAACAGCGTCCGCATCCGTATTGAATCCAACCGACCGCCTTTCCTCAAAGACATCCGCCTCCAAATGCGTCAGCGACTCCCAACAACCTCCCGCCCGCCGTCCCTCAAACCGAATCGTGTTCACCGCCCCCCAGTCCCGCGCCGAAACATCCAACGCATCCACTAACCCCAAAGCCTCCTCCTTGTGAGGCACCGTCAAATTCAACCCCACAAAACCCATCCTCTGCGCCCCTAAAATCGCCGCTGCCAAATCGCCGGGGCGCACATCAAAAGCCAAATACCGCCAATCCAAACCCAAACACCGAATGCCCTCGTTCTGCATCGCCGGCGAACCCGAATGCCTCACCGGATGCCCCAACACCCCGCAACAACGAGTAAAGGCCGAAAGATTATCGCTCCCTAAAGACAACACAAACAACCTTTATAGACAGGCGACGCCAATCTTCAAAGCCAAAACTTCTGCCAAACAACAGACAAACGTGACTCACTACAACAAGCGAGAAACCAAACGGCGGGAAAGCTGCTTGCAGCTGGAGACCACCCGTTTTGGGAACGATGTTATTTTTGACAACCCAATCGCTTGCATTGTCCTTTTGAATTCCGCCAACCAGCGCGGAAGTTTTGCTAGCCGCCGGGGCCAATCCGCATTCACTGCTCATAGCCGAACTCCGAAAAGACACCCGCCCAGTCCGCTCATCCAACCACTTGCGCCTCTACATATACCCATCCCCCGGACAATGATAAGTCTCCTAAGCGGAAACATGCGACGCCAACAAAGCCCCTTTCCCCAACCGCGACACTGAACCCCGAACTCAACCATTCGTAAAATCCAAATGAACATGGTTCTCCCACCTTGCCTGGCCCCCGCGCCTTGCTTACCCCCACAATCGTCATCACCACCAAACCAAACGCCAAATGAAATCTCACTCTCTTTTCTAAAAAACCTATGATCCTACAAATCCTCTTTTCTTAGAATTGCCGTCTCGGACAAATGTTGCCCCAAACGCATCCGGCCGTCATGCCCCGCAAAAGACCGCTACAACGACCACGAACCCCATAGTTCCGTCCAATCCGGCAACCGCCCCAAACAAACCGCCAGAGCAAGTGCCGTCTTCCGTCCAGTCAACCTAGTAAAGACCAAAACGATAAGCCTACCAAGCGCAGGTTAGCCCAGTGAACCCCAAAAGCCTTCGGTCCAGATCTCCTCCCGCAAAAGCCTCAGACTTACCAAGATTTCAAACCGCCCCGGCCAGAGCGGTGATTTGCCAGTTGTTGAGAAACGGCAACCGAGGATTGAGAAAGACGAGGAACTGAATCTCTGGCCGCAGGCTCAGCAGTTTCAACAAGCCGGGGATCAACAACACACCTGAACCAAGCAGAAGCCAGCGCAGGGTTTTGTTGCCAGCCCAAGTTGTTCGCCATTGCCGTGGCGTAGCTTTTGTTGTTGTTGTTTTCAGGTTTCGTGTCGGTTTAGTTTGCACGGTCATTCCTTATCGTTGTTTAGTTCCTTTTTTGGATTCCTGATTTCGCCACCGCCCGGATTGCGGATGATTTTGCTAAAACCGTCTCCATAAAGTTCGTCCACAATATAATCGTCAGGGAATTCGGGAGCAAATATAGCCCAGTTGTTGAAAGAGAGATTACTATCCTCTTGTTTGAATTTATAGAGCGTTTTTATCAGCGTTGCATTCTCGTCGTCCCCAGGATGATGTTCCCAGCGCAGCGGAATATTTGGCTCGTCGGAGTCACCTCTTGGGGAATAATAGCTCATTTTATTTCGTTCATCGAACAACGCCGCTTTCCGTGGCCGATTGAGATTGCAATTCTTCGGTACGTCGAGAAGGATCCCATTGAAGAGTTCCGACTTGCCTTGCTTGCTGCCGGAAAAAGGAAAAATGAGGAAGGTTCGTAAAAGGGGTCTCTCGTATATTTACGTCTGTCCAATCGGATGCAGCAGATCCAATAGAAAGGTCAATTTTATCCAAACGATAAAAGTTTCCCTTTTCTGGACCGCCACAACTTGTAGTCGATTTTCTTGAATCCTGAGAGATCTATACGAAAGAGTTTGACTAAACTTTCGATAAGTTCTTCTGTTACTTCCCGTCCTTCACGTTTTGCCATCCGTTTCGCATTCGCCTCAGCGGCACCACGTATCTCCTTCCCACATCACATTCGCCGAATACATACTGCTTTTCAATCTCGAATTGTTTTTTCGCATTCACCCTAGCGCAATATTGAATGGCACATCCAGGGCAATTTAAGTAATAAGCCGACCAGCATGTTCCGCATTCCGCTTACTTTTTTGGGTCTCTGCAAATCGCCGCACATGCTACTCCTCTTATATTATACAAGAGTCCTATTTTCCTAGTCTTACCCTAGAACGCCAATCCCAAGTCTCGCCAATTTCGACTCGATCAGTTTCTCAATACTCGCATTCTATTGATTGGTTGTCTTAGTAGGTTTGGTAGGAGCTGGCGCTTATTTCATCGCCACAGTCAATAGTCAATATATCCGAAAGAGCCGAACACGTAAACAAACCTCAGGGCATTGACGCAGTTGGGTTTGGATTGGGCTCGTTGGAGTCGTCAAACAATGATCATGCTCCAGCATATTTTGGACAAAAGTTGTTTGGAGGAAGGAAACGAAGATTAATGCGCTACTGGCAAGGAAAGCGGTGGCGGCGGCGTTCATAAGCTGGTAGAATAGGCGGATCCGGGGTTTCTTCTCCGGGCGCGGGGCAATGGAGAACTAAGGAAAGGATGGTTTGATTGTCTTCATAATAATAGCTTTGTCTCTGCCTTTTGGAAAAACTCTTTTGTAAAGTTTTTTGTCTTCTCGGTCAAGTCTCGGTCTATCCAGCTATAATTCTAACTTCTCTTTTTCGGCATTTCCTCAGAACTCATCTTCGTCCAGTTGAAAATCAGCTCGGCAAAGCGTAACATATGTGAGAACTTTTCCCGCGCCTTTGCTAGGCTAACGCCATAAAACAGGCTTCGTATGCAAGCGCCTCGATAGAAGAGGCTTACCAAACTGACTTCGGGAGAAAGCGCAACCGCCTTAGCAAGAGGTCGACTCTTTTTCTTTAAGAAAGAGGATTTTTTGCTGGGGTTTTTTGAGCGTTTTTGCAGTGTTCTCGGCTACGGCGCTGATGTGTAATGCAAAAAAGGTTGGGTAGCAATTGTTGACTTGCGCGGTTTTTTGTTTCGGTCTCTCGGTTTTTTCTTGGGTTTGGATTGTGGGACTAGGTTCGGCGCCGGCTCTTTCGAATGTTGGGAGGTGAGGAATTGCGGCGGTCAAGGGAGCGGCGGTGGTTTGACGGTTTGTTGGGGCAAGGGGATGTCGGTGAAGATTTGGGTGGAGCGGCGGAGGGAAAGCAGTCGGCGGAGTGGGGTGTCGCTTTGGTTTTGGATCGATTGGAGGAGCGGTTTGGTTTTGCCTTGGCCGGAGACGAGTATCCAAGATTCTTTGGCGGCGGCGAGGACGTCGTAGCTGAGTGTGACTCGGTGCGGCGGAGGTTTACCGGCGGTCACGTTGAAGCAGGCTTCGGTGCGGCGGAGGTCGGTTTCCATGTTTTCTGGGAAGAGCGAGGCGATGTGGCCGTCTTCGCCCATTCCCAGAATTGCCAGGTCGAGGATTGGGGTTGAGGTGGTTTTTGGGGTTTTGTCTTTCGAAGTTTGGCTAAGGTTGCCGAAAGCGGTCAGCAGCATTTCCAGTCCTCTTTCGGCCATGACTTTGGGGGGAACGCCTCCGACAAAGGGAAATTGTTGCCGTTTGCCGATGCCGAGGGGTTGGAGGAGGTGTTTTTGGGCGAGAAGAAAGTTGCTGGCTTGGTGGTCTGAGGGAACGCAACGTTCGTCGGCCCAAAAGAAGCGGAGTCTGTTGCAATCCAGTTGTGCGCGGAGTGTTTGTCGGGCGATTTGAGAGAAGAGTCGGCCGGCGATTCTGCCGCCGGAGAGGGCGATGGAAAGCGGACGGTTTTCGTAGCGGACGAATTGAATCCATTGTTCGGCAACAGCGGCGGCCAGTTCGTTGGCGGAAGCGAAGGCGTTTACCGTGCAACGGTTTGTTTTCCAGATTCGTCTTGGCGGCGGCTCTTTGTTTTGGGTGTTGCACATGTTAGCGGTTCGCGGGATTGGCGGGTTGGATCCAGTGGTGGCCGCATTGGGCTAGGAGGGAGTCGGCGGCTTCCGGTCCCCATGTTCCGGCGGCGTAAAACTCTCGGTTGCTGAGGGAGCGGCTTCCCCAGGCTTGGCGGATACCGTCCACAAAGGACCATGCTGCTTCGACTTCGTCGCGGCGGATGAAGAGGGTAGAATCACCGGACATGGCTTCTAGGAGCAGGCGTTCGTAGGCTTCCGGCGTATAGGCGCCGAAGCCAGCGTCGTATCGGAAGTTCATCAAGACCGGACCTAAGCGGGCGTTGCTGCCGGGGAGTTTGCCGTTGAAGCCGAGGCAAATTCCTTCGTCGGGTTGGAGGCGGAGGACGATGGAGTTGGCGTTGACGGGTTTTGAGGGATCGGCGGCGAAAAGGACGTTGGGAACGGGACGGAACTGCACGCGGACTTCGCTGGCGCTGAGAGGCAGGTTTTTTCCGGTGCGCAGGTAGAAGGGGACGCCGGACCAGCGCCAGTTATCGATTCGCACTTTCATGGCGACAAAGGTTTCTACATTAGAAGCGGGCGCCACTTTGTCTTCGCTGCGGTAGGCGGGACGCTGTTGGCCTTCGACTTCGCCGCCAAAATACTGCCCGCGGACGATTTGTTCGGTTACGTCTGCGGCGGACATGGGACGGATGGAGCGAAGGAGTTTGACTTTTTCATCCCGGATGGCTTCGGCGTCCAAAGAGACCGGAGGTTCCATGGCGACGAGGGAGAGCACTTGCAAGAGGTGGTTTTGCACCATATCGCGCAAGGCGCCGGCTTCTTCATAGTAGCCGCCGCGGCTGCCGACGCCGAGTTTTTCGCTGACGGTGATTTGGACGTGGTCAACGGCTTCCCTCGTCCAAAGATTTTCGAAAATGGCGTTGGAGAAGCGGAAGGCCAGGATGTTTTGCACGGTTTCTTTTCCGAGGTAGTGATCGATGCGGAAGACTTGTTTTTCGTGGAGGCACTCGGTGATTTCGCGATTGAGCTGCTGGGCAGAGCGGAGGTCGTGGCCAAATGGTTTTTCAATTACCACCCGCTGCCAGTGTTGATTTTGAGATTCTTTGCGGACGAGTCCGCAGTCGCGCAAGCGCTTCACCACTTCGGAAAATCGGCTGGGCGAGATGGCGAGGTAGAAAAGCAAATTTTCTGATAATCGCGGATCCCCGAAGCCGTCAAGTTTGCCGCGCAGTGTTTGATAGGCGGCCGGATCGGCCAAATCGCCCCGGCAATAGAACGCCAGTTGTTCGAATTGGCTCCAGGCGGCGCGGTCGACTCGGCGAACTTTGGCAAGCCGGTTCAGTGCGGAGCGGAGTTCTTCCCGCCACGATGCGTCCGATTTTTCCCGCCGGGCCACTCCCACAATTCGAAAGGGATCGGGCAGTTGGCCTCCGATAAAGAGATGGTAAAGCGCCGGGATCAACTTGCGCGAGGTTAAGTCTCCGCTGGCGCCGAAGATCACCGCCGTGCAAGGCGCCACGTTGCGCGTCTCCCGCCCGTTCCAGCAACCGAGCAACTCATCTAGTTGGTTCCATTCTTCCATCGCCATTTAACCTGATCCTATGCGCCCGACAAAGCAATCTTCACTGCGGAAAAACCGGGCAAATCTAACCTCGATAGCGCGCCATGAAACCGTTCTCGCCGGCCGACAAGTCGGCCACCCGCTGCGCTTTCAAAACCCGTCCGTAACGGGCGAGGTCAACCGCCATCATCCGCAAGCGAGAGTCCAGCGCCCGCCCAATCGTTTGGCCTTCGACAAAGTCCGATTCTTCGTGAAACGAAATTCCGTAAGGCAAAGTCCAAGCATAACACTGGCGCGCCACGGTTCGAATTTGATCGTGAACCGTAAGTCCCCTCTCGTGGGAACCTACCACCGAAGCAAACAATTTGCCGGCGTATTCCTTCCAGAAATGATCCAAAAAGTTCTTTAGCGCGCTGCTCATGCTTCCGTGATAATCGGGCGATCCCAAAACCAGAACGGCGGCGTTTTGAACTCGCTGCCGAATGGCGCCAAAAGAGGGACGGGAATAGGAGGTTTCCACATTGAACAAGGGCAAGTCTTCCCCAGCGCAATCAAAGAGGTCTGTTGCGCAGTCTTCGGCCTCCAGCAGTTCTTTGACTCGGCGAATCGCCACTCTGGTTTTTGACTTTTCCGCGCAATTTCCCACCGCCAGGAACACTTGCAGGCTGTCCGCTTTGTCGATCATCTTTTTCTTGTTGCTATTCGATGGTGAAAAAAACTCCGTCCACGTCAACTAACTTCCACCATTGCTTTGATCACTCCGGTTTCCGGCAGTGTGTAAGAGGGGAAATCATCAATCAACCGCTCAAACTTGGATCGGTGAGTGATCCACGGGCGAGTGTCAATGACGCCTTCTTCAATGAGGCAAATAATCCTTGAAAAATCTTCGGGCAACGCGTTGCGCGAGGCAAGCAAAGTCATTTCGCGGCGATGGACTAGAGGATGAGAAAAGCGCACTTCTTGAGTGGTGATTCCTACAAAAACAAGTCGTCCCGTATGCGCCACAAAATTCACCGCCTGCGACATAGAGCGGTGGTTTCCCGTGGCGTCCAACACCAAAGGGAACCCATTGCCGTCGGTGATCCGCTCCAACTCGCGCAAGTCGGCCTCGCCTCCTTTGGCCAAAATAGTTTGCTCTACTCCCATTGATTTTCGGCAAAACTCAAGCCGCCGCTCGTTCATGTCTAAGATCGTAATTTTGGCGTTGGCAACCCGGGCAAATTCCACAACTGAAAGACCGATCGGCCCGGCGCCGATTACTAACACTTGCTCTCCCTCTTGCGGACGCCCCCGTTGAATCGCATGACAACCAATCGCCAAAGTTTCCACTAAGGCCAACTGGTCGTAAGTCATTTTGGCGGAAACATGCAGTTTCCGAGCCGGAAGCGCGAATTCGGGGCGAAGTCCTCCGTCCGTATGCACACCCAATACTTCCAATCGATCACAACAATTCGACCGGCCCCTGCGGCTGGCAAAACTTTGCGGATCGTTGAGGTAAGGCTCTACCGAACATCGGTCTCCGGGCCGTACATTCTGAACCACCTCTCCAACCGCCGCCACTTCCACTCCCAACTCGTGGCCGGGAATCACCGGATACCGGAAAAAGGGCATTTGGCCGAGATAGCCGGCAACGTCGGTGCCGCAAATTCCCACTCGGCGCACCCGCACCAAAGCCTCGTCCGGCTGCAAACTTTGCGACGAATCCCTTTCCACCATCGAAAACTTGCGGGGCGCTTCTAATACAATTGCTTTCATCTTCGGCTCCTCACTTTCGTGTTCTCCATCTCACGTTGATTTTTTAGTATTCTAGTCTTTCTTGATTGAGGGGTTTGTTGTTCAAAGGATTAATCATGACCGGCATTTTGGGGAAGAGAGGCTCAGGTTCTGCAAACAGGTTCTCCACCGGCCAGTGTTGCATGACTCGATAGTCCCGATCAAACTGCGCATTCGGCATTTTGAAAGTGCCGCAAGAGCGAGCAATCTTTTCCATTCCGTCCGACCATCCCTTCCCATCGAGAGTAATGAAAATGCCCGCCGCCACTCTCTTTTTAGATTGAATGGTTTCTTTGAACGCCTTGACGTCGTTGATAGTAAAACCTCCGCCTTTGACCTGCACAATCACTTCGTCTTTGCCGTCTTCGGTTTCTCCAAGCAATTTCCCTTTTCCGTCAATGCCGCCGTCGCAACGTTGGATTTTGTTAGACAGAATGCCAATGTTGCCAAAGTTCAAAACCTCGCCCGCCCACGATTCGAAAGCGAATTTGTCTTGTTTGGCCAGCAACCTTGCCCCCGCCATGTTCGTTGGGATGCCTTCAATGGGTATCTCAATGCCGCATCTTTTCATTCGTTTCTTGGTCACCGAGTAAACCGAGAACACCGAGACATCGATACCCACAAACTTGCGCCCATTGCGAAAGGCAGACTCCATTGTGGTGCCGCATCCGCAAAAGGGGTCTAACACCACATCGCCCGGATTACTGCTCGCCAATATGATTCGATCTAATAACGCCATTGGTTTTTGGGTGGGATAACCTTCGCTTTCATCTGAATTCCCACGCAAGAATGGGATTTTCCACACATTGTCTAGCACCTTATGATTTTCCGGAAGATTGAAGTCAACTACGACGTCGTTATCTTTTAGTTTCCGTCCCAACTTTCTTTTCAGTACTCTAATTTTTGATTTTGCGGGGCTGTCGTTAATAGTTCTGGCTTCGCGATAATACAGCTTCTTGCCTCTTATTTTTCGTTCCCACCGCGCAAACAGTTCGTTCGGCTCTCCACTTGTTTGCGGATGGAACTTGTAATTCTCGCTTTTTGAGTAGCAGAAAATGGTGTCTGTATTTGAGGTAAATTTATACTTGGCAATTCCTATTTTAGGATGATGCCACACAATTTCATTTCTAAAATTCTTTTTGCCGAAGATAGCGTCCATAAGCAACCGAAGGTAATAGTTTGCAAAGGGATCGCAGTGCAAATAAATGCTACCTGTTTGTTTAAGCATGCCGTGCAGTTTCCAGAGGCGGTCTGCCATGTAAGAAAGGTAGGCCAGCATTCCGTCGTCTTCCTCTTCCAACCAATCTTTGAGAGATTGGATGAGCTTGCTCGCCGGATGAGCGACCGATTTGCAAATGCGTTTGGTGCGTGCGATGGCTTTGTCATCGTAAGTCCACATGTCCACAAAGGCGTCCATCGAGCCGGTGTCGGTTTCTTGGGCTTTGGAAGTGGGCGCGCCGTAGTTGCGGTTGCTGTTGAAAGGCGGGTCCCCGTAAATCAAATCTGCCACTTCCTTGACTCCTTCGTTTTCCCATTTGCTAATTATATCAAAGCAATCTCCGTAGTATGCCGCATCTGGTATCATGTGCTTCCTATTTTGTTGTTGGCGACTTTTCCTTTTGTCACGGTTGCCGGCGGCGGATGGATTCTTGCAGTTGGGCAAGGCATTTTTCCCAAGGCTGAACGCCGAGGTTGCCTTGTCCGTGAACGCGGACGGAAACGGAATGGGCCGCCGCTTCGCGTTTGCCAACGACGAGCATGGTGTGCACTTTGGCTTGTTCGGCGTTTTGGATTTTCCCGTTGATTTTGTCGCGTCCGGCGTCGATTTCCGCGCGGACGCCGTTTTCGCGCAGGGTTTGGCAAACTTGGCGGGCAAAGGGGACGGGCTCTTCTCCGATGGGCAAAACCCGCACTTGTTCTGGGGCCAGCCAAAGCGGAAAGTTTCCCGCGTAGTGTTCAATCAAAAAGGCGATGAAACGCTCGTGAGTGCCAAGCGGGGCGCGATGAATGCAAAGGGGCGTTGCCAATGTGTTTTGCGATGTTTTGTAGGCCAGTCCAAAGCGGGGCGGCACGGCAAAGTCCACTTGATTGGTGGCGATAGTGAATTCTCTTCCGGAGAGACTCCAGACTTGAACATCAATTTTCGGGCCGTAAAAAGCGGCTTCGTTGGGGATTTCAACGAAGTCAATTCCGCTGCCGCGCAGAACTTCGCGCGCCATTGCTTCGGTCTGCTTCCACAACTCCGGTTGGGCGACGAATTTCTCGCCTAACTTGGTCGGGTCGTGCGTGCTAAAACGCATTTGATATTTCTTGAAGCCGAAGATTTGAAAATACTTTGAGTACATTTCATTGACGGCTTGGAATTCTTCGGCGAATTGCTCTGGCGAGCAGTAGATGTGGGCGTCGTTCATTTGCATGGAGCGGACGCGCATCAGTCCCATCAGTTCTCCAGATTGTTCGTAGCGGTAGCAGGCGCCGTATTCGGCCAAACGGAGCGGGAGGTCGCGATAGCTTCGAGGCACGGCCGCGAAGATTTTGTGATGATGAGGACAGTTCATCGCCTTGAGATAGTAGCGCTCTTGAATTTCTCGGCCGGTTTGGTCTTTTCCCTCGCCCACTTCCATAGGTGGGAACATGCTCTCGGCGTAATACGGTAGGTGGCCGGAGGTTTGGTAGAGGGTTTCTTTGGCCAGATGCGGAGTGCGGACTCGTTGGTAGCCGGCCGCAAACTCGGTTTCTTTGGCCAGTTTTTCCAGTTCCTCGATCAACACGGCGCCTTTGGGAAGCCAGAGGGGCAATCCGGGACCGACGTCGTCGTCAAAGGCGAAGAGCGCCATTTCTCTGCCGATTTTGCGATGGTCGCGGCGCTTGGCCTCTTCCTGCGCTTCCAGCCATGCTTGCAGTTCGGCTTTTCTGGGGAAGGCCGTGCCGTAAATGCGTTGCAACTGCGGGTTTTTCTCATCTCCTCGATAATAGGCGGAAGCGACTTTTAACAACTTGAAGGCTTTGACGTTTCCCGTGCGCCGGAGGTGCGGCCCCGCGCAAAGGTCAATGAACTCGCCATTTTGGTAAAAAGAGATTTCTTCTCCATCGGGAATGTCGGCAATGCGCTCGATTTTGAACTTTTGGCCGGCCGCCGCAAAGTGGGCGAGCGCCTGTTCGCGGGTTTTGACGCTACGCTCAAAGACTTGGTTTTCTTTGGCAATCCGCTTCATTTCCGCTTCAATGCGCTCGAAGTCCTCCGGCGAAAACCGATGTCCGTCGAGATCGAAATCGTAGTAAAACCCCTCTTTTGTAGGCGGTCCGATGTCCAGCCGGGCTTCCGGCCAAATCCTTAAAACCGCCGCCGCCAATAGATGGGCGCACGAGTGCCGCAACCGTTCCAAATCGGTCATCTGGCGCCGTTCTTCCAGCGTTTTACGAGCGGGCGATTCTTTCGCGTCTTTCATCAGGCCGGCGGCGGAATGAGGCAAAAAGCAACTTCATAACGGGCGGCCAATTTTGCCAAGCAAAGTCGGCAAGGCAAGCGAAAATTGGAAACCATAGGCCGGGCATCGGAGAGGAAGAATGCTTCGGCAGGAAAGAAAAGGCTTGCATCCTTTGGCGCCAAAAGAGCATTCTTTGGCCGTTCGCTGTTCGAATTTCCCGGCCTTTTTCGTTTACGGGATCGAGAAGCTAGAAACTACGGACATAAATCTATGAGCGCCGCACAACCTGAAGCCAAACCGCTTACGCCCACGCAATGGCTGATCTGCACCATCGCCGTCATCGGGTTCGCCTTCGATATTTACGAGCTGCTGATGTTGCCGCTGATTATTCGGCCGGCCTTGATGGAATTGGTCGGCGCGGCGCCTGGATCGGCGGAGTTCACTTACTGGGGTCGGATGATTTTCTTTGTTCCGGCCATTGCCGCCGGCGTCTTCGGCCTGCTAGGCGGCTGGTTGACGGACAAGTTCGGACGGCGGCGAGTGTTGACTTACAGCATTTTGCTCTATGCGGTTTCCGCGTTTGCGGCGGGATTTTCCACAACGCCCTGGATGCTTCTGTTCTTTCGCTGCACAACCTTCATTGGGGTGAGTGTGGAATTCGTGGCGGCGGTGGCTTGGCTGGCGGAATTATTTCCCCATCCGCGGCAACGAGAGAAAGTGCTGGGCTACACCCAAGCGGCTTCCTCTGTCGGCGGGTTGATGGTAGCGCTGGCCAATTGGTTGATTATAAATTACGGGGGCAATTTGCCGGCGATTCCGTTGCCGAATTTTCTGAACGTTTCTGGCGGAGAAATTCCCGATCTCGATCCGAATGCGGCTTGGCGTTACACTCTGATTTCCGGCCTGTTGCCGGCGATTCCCTTGATTATCATTCGTCCCTTCCTGCCCGAATCGCCGGCTTGGCGTCAAAAGAAAGCGGCGGGAACCCTCAAACGGCCGAGCTTGCGCGAGTTGTTTGGCACTCCGCAGTTGCGCAAGACGACGATCCTCGCCACCTTGATGATTGGTTTTTCCTACGGCGCGGCTTTTGGGGCGATTCAGCATGTCCAACGGATGGTTCCCGGTTTGCCGCAAGTGAAGGAAAAAACTGCCGAAATGAGCGTTCCTGACCGGAAAAAAACAGAGCAAGCGGTCGCCGCGCAAGTCACCAAAGTGCAGGAAGTCGGCGGGTTGGCTGGCCGGATTTTGTTGGCGCTGTTGGTAGTGAGGATTGTAAGCCGTCAAAAGTTGCTACGCATATTTTTATTGCCGGGCTTGATTGTGACGCCGTTGGTCTTCGCTTACGCGGCGGTGCATGATCTTGCCCTGCTTTATGTTGGCGTGTTTTTCGCCGGACTGTTCACGGTGGGACAATTCAGTTTCTGGGGAAACTATTTGCCGCGCATGTATCCCATCCACCTGCGCGGCACGGGCGAAGGTTTTACGGCCAACATCGGCGGGCGTATGCTGGGCACTTCCTTCGCCTGGCTGGCTTTCACTTTGTCCGCTACGGAAGACGCCGAACTCGCTCCGATGAAACTGGCTTATGTTGCCGCCGGCATCGCCATTTTTGTTTATCTGGCCAATTTCGCCCTCTCCTTTTTCCTACCCGAACCAAAGGGAAAAGACCTTCCCGATTGACCTTCTTCTCGCTTCCATATGAAAAGTGCAACCAGAAAACCGCGCCGGGCGATTTATCCACTGCGCAAAAACAGAGTCCGTCGCTGCTGGATTCTCTTTGCTTTTCAAGGAGGCTTGCGCCACAAAACTATCTAGTTACCCTTAATCTAATATCAACTAGCTTGCCGTTTCTACCATCGTGAAAAAAACTGCCCAAGCAAAAACGCCCGACAAGATGAACGGCAACAAACGCGGACGAGTGCATTTTGGCGACAATCTGCCGATTTTGCGAAAGATGCCGGCAAGCTCGGCAGATTTGATATACACAGACCCACCGTTCAATACCGGACGGGCGCAAACCCGAACACAACTGCGCACCATCCGAGATGACCGCAATGGAGATCGCACGGGTTTTCAAGGCCGACGCTATAAATCCGTTGCCATAGCGAAGCGAACATATAACGACAGATTCGACGACTACTTGGCGTTCCTAGAACCGCGGCTGGTTGAAGCGCATCGGCTGTTAGCGACAACAGGTTCACTCTATCTGCACTTGGACTATCGTGAGGTTCACTATGTCAAAGTGCTGCTGGACGGCATATTCGGGCGCGATTGCTTTCTCAATGAGATTATATGGGCTTACGACTATGGCGGCCGCAGCAAGCGCAAGTGGCCGGCCAAACACGACAACATTTTAGTTTATGCAAAAGACGCCAAGCGATATTTCTTTGACGCCGAAGCAGTGGAGCGCATTCCTTACATGGCGCCCGGTTTAGTTGGGCAAGAGAAAGCGGCGCGAGGAAAGCTGCCGACGGATACTTGGTGGCACACCATTGTGCCTACCAACGGGAAGGAACGCACAGGCTATCCCACTCAGAAACCGTTGGGAATAGTTCGGCGGATCGTGCAGGCGTCTTCTCGTCCCGGCGACATAGTGTTGGATTTCTTTGCTGGTAGCGGAACGCTGGGCGAAGCGGCCTACGATTTAGATCGGCGCTTTCTCCTGATCGACAACAATCCAGAAGCGCTAGAAGTAATGGCGAAACGATTCGCGCAGATGAACGGGATAACGTTCAGCGGATTCGACGTCCGCGCATGCCAGCCAAAGAATCGCCAAGACGTCTTGTTTAGAAAATCGAGAACTGCTTCGTGAGAAACCAAAGACAGCTGTGAGGCAACAGATCAAAGATCCCGATGTCAGGAGATTGGCATCCATTGCGTCCCTGTTGCAAAGCGATTACGAGGAAAACGAGGACTGGATTGGAAGTCCTTTCGCTTGGATCAAAACGCGACCCTCGCGGCAAGTTGGCAAAATCGGCGAGCAACTCGTTTCGGGTTGGTGCGCGGCGAAAGGCCTCAGCGTCGGGCCAAGCGGAGATACTGAAGCCGACAAAGTGATTCAGGGACGCAGGGTCGAGATCAAGTTTTCAACTCTCTGGAAAAGCGGCGTCTACAACTTCCAACAAATACGGGATCAAGACTACGACTTTCTCATCTGCCTTGGCTTGTCGCCGTTTGACGCTCGGTGCTGGGTGATCTCCAAAAAGGCGTTGTACGATTATGTCATTGGACATACCCCTCAACACACTGGAGCCGGAGGCACAGACACGTTCTGGCTTTTGTTTCCGGCAAACAATCCGCCGATATGGCTCGAAAGCTATGGCGGCAAGCTTTCCCAAGCGTTCCAAATACTCAGCGGCTTATAGGCTGCCGTATGGCCTAGTCTGCGAATCGAACGATTAATTTGACATCCTCCTGTTTTTCCCGCCCGATTGATCTTCTCCCCGCCGTCGCTGAATTTCTTTGCTTTTCAAAACGGCCCGCGCTATAAAGCCAACCAGTTACTCTTATTCCTAATAACAATTAAGTTTTTACTCTAATGAAAAAATTAAATCGTCGACACTTCGTCAAAAACACCATCGGCGCCGGCTTCGGCTTGGCGTTGGCTCATCCGCACTCCAAAGTCCTCGGCGCCAATGAAGACATTCGAGTCGCCGTCGTCGGCATCAACGGGCGCGGCGGCTCCCACATCAGCGGCTTCCGCAGCATTCCCGGCGTCCGCGTCACCGCTCTCTGCGACATTGACGACTACGTCATCCGCCGCCGAGTTGCCCAACTGGAAAAAGACAAGGCCCACAAAGTTTCCACCTACGCCGACGTCCGCCAGCTCTTGGAAGACAAAAACGTCGACGCCGTCGCCATCGCCACGCCCAACCACTGGCACTCCCTCATCACCGTCTGGGCTTGCCAAGCCGGCAAAGACGTCTACGTCGAGAAACCCTGCAGCCACAACGTCTTTGAAGGCCGCCAATGCGTCCAAGCCTCCCGCAAATACGACCGCATTGTCCAACACGGCACCCAAAGCCGCGCCAGCAGCGGCTGGGCCAAGCAAATCGCCGCCGTCCACAGCGGCCAATACGGCAAACTCCTCGTCTCCAAAGGCTACTGCTGCAAACCCCGCTGGAGCATCGGCTACAAACCCTACGAAGAAGTCCCCGGCAACGTGAACTTCGACCTCTGGCTCGGCCCCGCCCCCGAACAACCCTTCCACCGCAACCTCGTCCACTACAACTGGCACTGGTTCTGGGACTTCGGCAACGGCGACATCGGCAACCAAGGCGTCCATCAAATGGACATCGCCCGCTGGGCCATCAAAGACGCCACCCTCCCCCAATCCGTCATTGCCCTCGGCGGACGCTACGTCGACGGCCCCAACTACGCCGACCAAGGCCAAACCCCCAACATGCAACTGGCCGTCTTTGATTACGGCCAAACCCAACTCGTCTTCGAAACCCGCGGCCTCGTCGGCAAAATGAGCGACTTCCCCCGTATCGTGGACAACGAATTCTACCTCGAAGCCGGCGTCATCCGACAAGGCAAGTTCTTTGAAAACGGACGCGGCCCCGGCCAAGACCTCGGCGATGTCGACTTCCAACTCCACAACGGCAACATCTTCGAAAACTTCATCCACGCCGTCCGCAGCCGCAATCGCCGCCAACAACACGCCGACATTCTCGAAGGCCACTACTCCAGCGCCCTCTGCCACCTCGGCAACATCTCCTACCGACTCGGCTGGGAATATCCCTTCGCCAACCCAACCACCGCCCTCGGCGAATCCGAAGTCATCACCGACTCCCTCCGAACCGTCCTCGAAAATACCCAAGCCATCGGCATCGATCCCTTGCGCTCCACCTACCAACTCGGCCCCAAACTTCACCTCGACCAACCCGCCGAACAATTCATCGGCCACACTCCCGCCAACCTCCTTCTCTCTCGCTTCTACCGCGAGCCTTTCGTCGTTCCCGCCGCCGTGTGAGTTTGCCAACCGCCAAAAACACCGCATCAAACAAACATGAACGAACACCTAAACAAAGACAGCGTCGCCGCAGCTTTCAAGCTAGTCATGGAAGAGCTGGACAAATCCAATCAGGAAATCACGAAACAAATCACGCAAGCCTCCATGAACGCGGATTTTGAGAAAGCTCAGGTTCTTGTCGACCGCGGCAAGAGCCTCAAAGCCTTTCAAACTCGTGTGAACGCCCTGCGCCAAGAATGGATCGACGGCATCGACATCCGCGCGGGTTTTCCCAACAAACCGCAACCTAAATCCATGCAGAAACGCGCAGTAGCGCCTCCAAGCAGATTGCGCGTTTCGTTTCCAGACGGAAAGGTGATTGAAGAAACTTTTGCGGCGGATACCTTCGCCAAAGCCATCCAAGCAATGGGCGTCAATAAAGTCCGACACATGAATCTTCGCATGAAAGGAATTCCTTTGATCGATTCAGTCAAACGCGACAAGAAATGCGGGCAACGAGAAATTCAGGGGCAGTATATATGCACTTGGGCAATGACCTCAGAAAAGAAAGAGCTGCTTGACAAAATTGCCCGGCAGCTTAGAATTCGCCTAAAAGTGGAAATCATTTCCAAAGACAAATCCGCACTTTTTTAAGAAAAACCGCAAATAACACATTTTTATTATGGACGCAAAAATTCAAGGACTAGACGATCTGTTTGATTATCAGGTATCTTACCGCATTCCGCAATTTCAGCGACCCTATGCGTGGAGCGAAAAACAATGGGAACCGTTGTGGGAAGACGTCCGCAAAATGGCGGACCGCATTCTCAAGCATGGCCAAGAAGATTTACTCCCCCACTTTATGGGAGCTATCGTTTTGCAAAGCAAGGATGACGAAAAGGCTTTAGGCGAAGCTAGGCGGGTCCTCGTAGTGGACGGCCAGCAAAGGCTGACAACGCTACAACTCCTGCTCAAAGCCTCGCAAAATGCGTTTCAAAAATTGCTGAGCGATACCAAAAAATTCAACTTGGACAAGCTTTTACTCAATGACCAAAAACGGACCGGGAACGATCCTTACAACGAAACCAAAATCCGCCAGTCCAACAGCTTGGATCAAACTGATTTTCAAGAAGTCATGAGAGATATGATCGACGCATACCGTTCTCGATCCATCACAAAGGCTTACAAATATTTCCATGACAAGGTATACGAGTGGGTTAGCCGCCATGCAAATGTCGATGTCAGAGCTACGGCTTTATATGATGCTCTCACAAAGCAGCTAAAAGTGGCGGCCATTATCTTGGACACTAAAGAAAAACCGCACGTCATTTTTGAAATTCTCAACACTCGCGGAGAACCGTTGAAACAAGCCGACCTTGTCAAAAACACGGTGATGTACGAAGCCAATGTGGACGACGATGAAAAAAAGGCAAGGCAGTTGTGGGGAACATTTGACGTTGAGAATGACTGGTGGCGTTGTGAAGACGGGCGAGGTCGGGATCCTCAGATCCGCATTGACAGATTTTTAAACTATTGGATCATGATGCGAGTCAGCAAGTATGTCACAATTCACCGCACAGCGGCAGAGTTTCGCAACTACATCGAGAAGTTCAAACCAAACATTGAAAAGGTTGCGCAAGACATCAGAAAATCAGGATTAATTTATCGAGACATTGAGGAGAACAATTTACCGGGAATAGAATTGTTTCTAGAGCGCATCAAGACGATGGAAATCGGCGTAATTATACCGCCCTTATTGTGGCTTTACACAAACGACGTTTCCAAAGAAGAACGGCAAAGAAGCGTTCGCGCATTGGAAAGCTATCTAGTGCGGAGAATGCTGTGTAAAAAAGATTCGCAAGGCTTGAATAAGCTTTTTCTCAAGATGGTAAAACTCCTGAAAAAGCAAAAAGACCAATCAGCGGATAACGTCGTAATCCAATTTTTGAAAGAGGAATCGGAAAATCATCTCTGGCCTGATAACGACAGAGTGAGTTATTATCTCGCTATGTTTCCTATGCCCGGCAATGCAGCGCGGAAAAAGATGGTCTTTGAAGCTATCGAAACACACGTTAGCTCTAAATTTGCAGAGCCTCTTGTTGACACCAAAAAGCTAACTGTTGAGCATATTTTGCCACAGAAAGGCTGGAGAGGCAACACTGAAGATGATTGGGAGGAACGCGTCAAATTCATTGGAAATTTAACTCTGGCAAGCAAGGGACTCAATTCTTCAATGTCCAACAAATCATGGGAAAACAAAAAGAAAGCATTGCATCAACACAGCAGATTGTATCTCAACCAAGAGTTGTTGGAAAACGCTCCGGAAGTATGGGACGAAACGGCGATTGTGGAACGGAGCAAAGCATTAGCGGAAGCGATTGTCCAAATATGGCCGCACGCCGACGGCATTTAGCCGAAACAAAACCCATTGCCGGCTGTGGTTTTGTTGCCGAAAGTGTCAATTGATTGTTTTTATTGTTATGATGGATCGAATGGTTTTGAGAGTGTTTTTGTTGCTGGCGTTCGCGTTTTTGGTCGGCGGGTTTTTACAAGCGGCGGATTATGTTATCGTGGTGGACACTTCCGGCTCGATGACCAAGAACATCTCCGCCGTCGACAAACGGATTCGAATCTCAACAGTGCAAGATGCGCTACAAAGTTGGCTTCAAGCCTTGCCTTTGGGATCGCGGCTCACGCTGATTTCGTTCAACTCTGGAATCCAACGGCAAAGCGAATTCCTCTTTCAAAATGAATTGAGTTGTCTGACGGCGCTTTCATGGTGCGACAGAATCGATGAAGAAGCAGAAGCGCATCAGACTGGGAAAACGCACTTGTGGACGACTTTGCGCAAGGCATTGGAGGTGGCCACTGGCTACGCAAAGGAAAATACCGGACAAACAGTGCAGGTAAGAGTGTTCACCGACGGGCAAGACAACGAAGGTGTCACTACTTTCAATAAAGTTGTGGAAGACTTCCCGCTGGTGGACGGCAAGAGCATACAAGGCAATCTCGTCATTCTCGGAGACTTGCAAATGGATGTAAAAACCCAGAGAGATATAGAACGCCATCTCGGTTTTTCCATCCGACACGATCCCTACTTCGAAGTCCTGTTGCCGCCAGTTGTGGAATGGCGTCCGAAAGATATTCGCGTTGGTGGGGAAATCATCGCTTATGAGAACTCTTCTTCGATTTACAAAACTTATAGTTGGATGGTGGACGGACAGACGGTTTCTACTAATAAAGTCTTGAGGCACGTTTTTACAACCAACGGAGAGCATGCCATCCATCTTGAAGTGGAAGGAGGGCAAGGGAATCGAGAACATTCGCAAGTAACTGTTCAGGTTTCTGAGCCGTATCAACCGCCGCCGCTCCAACCACAAATCCTCCACTGGAAACCCCTCAATCCCAAACCTACGCAATCCGTCCGATTTTCCGGACGCAGTTTGGGACATCCCGTTGCTTACAAGTGGGAGATCAACGGCGAATCCAAAGGCAGAGAATTGGATTTTGAATGGAAGTTTACTTCCGAAGGCGAGTTTTCCGTTGTCTTTTCCGTGCAGAATGAAAACGGCAAATGGTTCCAATCCGATCCGGAAACTATTATCGTCCGGGAACCGTCCGCCATTGTGAATTTCCGGGCGGCTCCAGAAACATATCATCATAAGCAGGTTGTGCAGTTCGCCAACGAGTCCCAAGGCAATTTTGTTTCCTTTCGCTGGGATTTTGGCAATGGACAAACCAGCACGGAACGATCGCCGCAACATCAATATGAAAACGATGGGGATGATCCAAAAACTTTTAGAGTTCAACTTGTCGGCAAACTCTCCGATGGCAAAGAAATTCATAGCACAATCTACAACCTAACTATTCTGCCGTCGCCGCCAACTTTATTTATTCCTCCGCCGCCCATTTCTCCACCCCAAGCGGTCATTGGTTTGGATAGCCCTTCTAAAATAGAAGTAGGCCAAAAAGTTCGCTTTCTAGACGAGTCCGTCGGCTTGATTCAATCTTGGCAGTGGAACTTTAACAATGAAGGTTCCAGCACAGAGCGACATCCTGAATTCATTTTCAAAACGCCGGGCGATAAAACTATTACGCTGATCGTAAAAGGCGCCGGCGAAGACCAATCCTCCGACAGCCTTTCGATTGCCATCCGGCCAGAGCCGCCAAAAGGCTGGTTTCGGCGTTTCTGGTGGATTCCAGCTCTTGCGGTGTTTTTTGTCTGCCTCCTTTGGCGCAAAATCAAAAAAGCCCGCGACAAACCAATCGTGAATCCGGACAAGAAAATGCGCGTGGAAATTTCCGAAGTTTCGAAATCGGAAAAAGACAACAAACCAAACACCGGCCAAAATCTCAAGCTGTTGAAAACTTTTGTTTTGGAAATGCAGGACAAAATTTACCTAAGCCAAGTGGAGGCAACAGCTGACGGCGCCGGCGATGACTTGGTGTGCGATCTTCCCGCAAAAGGCTGTTATTTCCAACGGCATTCGCATCTTGGTTTTTTCTTGCCCGGAAACGACGGCAAACCTCATTGGCTCAAGTCTTCAGGTTCGGTAGAAGTCACGGATGATTTTGGCGTCAAAAGAACCTTGACTGTTGACATTTCCGAGGAGACAATGCCGGAGACTTTTTAAGCCGGACAAATGAATTTTTCATTTTAATCGAAGCATTATGGCAGAAGACAACGACAAATTCACCATCAGGCCTTGCCTGTTTATCGGGCTTGGCACCAATGGCTGGGAGATTCTTCAAGACCTGAGAAAATTCGTGCTCGAAGAATTTGGAAAAGCGGGACTTCCCTGTTTTCGCTATCTGGCTATCGAAACGGACAAGAATAAAACACCCGATGATGGATTTATTCCCCACAATCCAAAACCTTATGAGGAAATTAAGCCTCTCCATATCACCGTTGCCGACGTGGACAACGTCCAACAACAGATGAAGGGAAGCGATGGACAAGACTCCAGCATTAAAGATTGGCTGGACAATCGACTCATTGAACGGGGGCATAAAAGATACGAGGACGGCGCTGGACACCTCAGGCAAGCCGGTCGTTTATGTCTCTGGGAAAACTGGCTAATGGTTCACCGTGAATTATTCGCGTCCATTCAGGCGATTAATAAGCCGGATAATATTCTTGCCGCAAACAAATTCTTACGCGAGGAATATTTTCCACACAAGCATCCCAGCACTGACCTTCCCTCGGGATCTCTCGTCAAAGACCAACCGAAGGTCTACATCTGCGGCACCCTTTGCGGCGGCACTTGCAGCGGCGCCTTCATTGACGTGGCCTACTTCGTCAGCAAACTGCTCGGCGTCCGAAGAGGCATCGCTGTGATGGGGGGCGGACATCCGGAAGTCATCGGCCTTTTTACCGTTATTGACGATGTTCGTCAAAAACAACCAGAACATAAGGAACACGGCATCAACTGCTGGGCGGCGCTACGTGAACTAGACTTTTATGGTCAAGACAAAAGTCGCTATCAGGTAAAATTCCCCGACGGCATTAAAATCGACACTTTAGACGAACCGTTTGACACCGTTTATCTAGAATCCATGCAAAACCAAGCAGGCGGCGGATTTACCGGGAATGAAAGCAGTCTCAGGCGAATGTGCGCCATGAATCTCTTCACCGAAGCGGTGGCCGGACTTGCCGATAAAAAAGCTGCGATTCGCGTCAATCTCAACATGCGCGGTTTCAGCTCCTTCGGCCTGTCCGCTATCTGGTATCCTCGAAATCGCATCTCCCGGGCGATCAATAGGCAACTGGCCGTCCGCATGATTAATGGTTGGCTTAGTAATTCGGATATTGACCCTAGTAAAGCAGATGACGAAGTTCAGAATGACTGGGGCGCCTCTTACGAGCGAGCCCAAGGGAGCTTGATTGGCACTGTGGCAAAGGCCCACGTCACTCTTAAATTGCCGGCCGAAATCAACGCTCTTTTTCAACGTCAATTTGTTGGATTCAACGGTATTCAATGGGGAATGATTGACAACTTCATGGCAGGATTTCCAGTCCGAAGCAATACACTGGGAGACCGTCTAAACCCCGATGGAGATTATTACCGCAAGATTGACAATGCCAAGATTTTGGTAGCCAAAGACTTGAAAAAAGACATCCAAGAAATCGTGATCCGCTACATGAACGATCACACGACTGCGGAGACGAAAACCTACATCCAGGGGATCCTTCAAAGAATAAAGAATGCGGTTGGGCAACTGCCGGCAGCCATTTCTCCGTTTTCCTTCTCTTCAGACTTGGTGCAAAACAAATACAGCTCCAGCGATTCTTGGAAACGATGGCTTCGCCAGAAACAACGAAATTGGGATCTTTTCCTATGGATCTTTTTCAAGGTGAAAAGGCCCAAAGTGGAGAACGAATATCAGCAAACTGTTCGCAAGATTATCTGGGATCAATGGTTACAGGAGGCGAATGATCGGCTGAATGAAATTCGAGATCACTTTCTCCACGGCATTCTTGCCGATTGTCAATCGTTTTTGGAAAAACTATCCAGAAACATCGCCAACCAAAGTGCAAAGTTGAGCCTTTTTCAGACCACTTGCCAAAGGCAAAAAGACAAACTGATAAAACTCCCAATGGACAGTAACCTGTCGATTATCACACGGGGAGAACCATCCAGTATCGATGATGACGTCAGTCTAGGGGTCGCTGAAGTTATGAAGACCCACGACATTGAATCGTTGCGTGATAAGTTTCTGGAAGAAAAGTCCCTGAAATGGATTCTCGAAAATGAAAATGTGGATAGTCTCGTTTTCCGTGTGGACAAGGCTTTTGACCAGATCAGCCAAGCGGTGACCGACAAATTTCAAATTGGCGAAGAAGCCATCTTAAAACTCAAACCTGCTATTGCGTTGCTTGTCAAAAGCTCCTTTCCCTACGTGGAAACCATTAGTGGGTATATTCCTATGAGTTTGAAAGCACCGCAATCGCCACACTTCATCTTTTGCAAGGAAAATGAGGTCGGCGAGGAATTGTCTAAACTTGCCAATGCCGCGGCCCCGGGAGCAAGAAAATTCGATCCATCGGATTCTACCCTAGATCACATCGTCTTCATCTATCGGGAAGAGGTAGGTCTGGCTCTTTCCGACCTCGTCTTTTGTGAATACGCAAGCGAACAACTGGAAAAATCCGAAGAAAATCCCCCGTTTTGCACTAATTTTACCCATAAACACGGGGAAAACTTCTTCAACCTTCAACGTAAGGAATCTTTCGAGAATCTTCGCCAGTGGATAGAATTTTTACTAGAGATTTCGCCTGAGTCGTTTGAGAAAAGAGTCCAAGACATTGTATTCGTTCAAGTTATTGACGGACTGAAAGAGCATCTCTTGATTAAGCGCAAGGGATCGTTAGACGAAAAGGAATTGCGCGAATATCTTGAACAAAACGACGAGCAGACTTTGATTAAGCAGTTTCAAGAGAAACTTCGCGCCCTTGGCGAAGCAGAAGTAAAACAGCGCATGAACGAAAGAGTGGACAAGTTTTCCGACATCGACGAACAAAAAAAGATGGAGAAAAGACACAGAATAATCCTTGAAAAAACTTTTAAGAGAGAGGAGGAGGGCAAGGAGGATTCGCCGGATAAGGAAGGGGAATAAAAGAGAAGGCTTGAATCCAAAGTGAAGAGAAGGTTTTGTTTCTTGGTTTTCTTTTCGGTTGTTGTTTGTGGAGTGGTTTCTTTTCCAGTTTTTTCCATTGTGGGATTAGAGAGAATTAGCGGCCGATGAAGGCGCCGCCGGTTTCCTCCGCTACATTTCTGAGGAACTCACCAAACCTTTCTTCAAAGTAATCTCCAATAGCGACTACATTCACCGTCACTCTCCGGCTTTGTTTTTTATCTCCACATAACTTGAGAATTTCTTTCATGTTTCTACTGACACTTCTTCCCGTCTGATAAATGCCTTTATCGGCTTTGTTCTGCGGGCGAAGTCCTTGTAAATTTTCGTCCCAAAGTCTTGGTTCGCCGTCGGTGAAGAGAATGATTGTTTGCAGTTTCGGATCCTTATAGGCTTTTGCCAGTGCCTCGATAGTATGAGTGCCTCCGGCCGGTTGGACGTCTTGAATGTGTTGAATTAGCCATTTTCGATTTCTTTCCCCATTCGGGCCGGAAACAGGAAGGTATAGATTGGCGGGAAAGGTATTGAATTCGTGATTATAGGTGATCAAGAAGCAGTTTTCTATGGGCAAGAGATTGAGCCATGTTTTCACAATCTTTATAGATTCCTCCCATCGGTCCCCTTTTTTCATGCTGGAAGAACGATCTAGCAAAATGCCGACGTGTTCTAATTCTCCTTTCAAGCCTAATAGTTCCTTACGCACTACTTGTTCCATTCTTTCAGGTTGATTTTGCCTCCTTTCTAATTGTTTTTTCAGTGCGTTGATTTTTCTAAGCAACTCAGAATTTTTACTTTTCGCAACTTCTAACTTTTGCGCGGTTTCTTTCAGTTGTTCATGCAACTTCTTGAGTTGATCTTGTAATTTGTTTTTCTCTGCCAAAGCTCGATATTGTTCTTGTTCCCTGCTTTTCAATTGTTGTTCCAGCTCGGTATTTTTGCTTTCTGCAACTTCTAACTTTTGCGCGGTTTCTCCAAGTTGACCTTGCGTTTCGGCTAATTTTTGCTGTTCTTCTTTTATCTGCTTTTCCAACGCGTCGTTGGCATTACGAAGAGGGGTGTCGGCATTTTTACTTTTTAATTTTTGCTCCGCTTCTTTTAGTTGGTTGCGCAATTTATGTTTCTCTGCCAAAGTGGATTCTAGTTCTTGCTTTTGGGATTGTAGTTGTTCTTCTAAAGAGTCTTTCTCTTCTTGTGGGGGCGAACTTTGCTGTTTTCCTTTGGCTAGTTGTGGGGCAGCGATTAGAACAACGCCGACGACGGCCAGCCAAGCCAGTTCGTTGAATGAGATGAAAAGCGGCAAACCAAAGCCGCTGTGAGAGTTGCGGTTGCGTTTCATAGGAAAAGAAAATTAACGGTCAATGGGTTTTGATTCAATTGCGTTTTTTGTTTTTAGATGAGTTATTTTTCCATTTTGGGCTTTTTTAGTGTCGATGAAAAGGATGATTATTTTCCAATGCCAAAATATTTCTTGAAGAATCCCGGTTGTTTTGCGGTTTCCTCAAGGAGATTTTTCAACCTCTGGATCATCGTTTCCAACTCTGTGTTGAGGTCATTCAGTTTTTTCTGACTGTGGGTGGTTGCATCGGCCATTTCTTTCAAGGATTTGGAAAGATCGACCATTTGGAATAAGCTGCCGCTCACTTTTTTGGCGAACTCGTCAAAGTCACCGGCTGTTTCTGAAGCTTGTTTGAGTTGTTGGCAAGTGGCTTGGAAGGTTTCGCCAAACTGCTGGATTTCTTGGCTGGTTTCGTTGGTTTGGTTTTTCCAAGTCTGTGTTTTTTGAGAGGCGTCGATCATTTCTCCACCGAGAGTTTGGAACTGTGTGAGCAATTCTTGAACGCTTTGGGTTAAGACGGTTGCCGTTTGTTGCAGGTCGGTTTTGAAGGATTCGAAGGCTTGGCGGTGTTCGGCAGTTTGGGCGGTGACGCTTTCTAATGATTGGGAAAAGTGGGCGGTTTGGGCGGCGCCGGCGCTGAGTTTTTGAACGAAGTTTTCGGCGGTTTTGAGGGAATGGTTCAGTTTGTGGCTGGCGGTTTCAAAGGCGGCGCAGAAGTCGCTGATTTCTTTGTTTGCGGAGTTTTGCAATTGGGAACATATTTTGCTGAAGGCTTCGCGGAAGTCATCCATTTGTTGGTAGGCGGCACTGGTTTTCTCTTTCCAATCTTGGGTTTCTTGGGAGGCGGTAGTCATTTGTTCGCCGAGGGTTTTGAATTGGGCAAGCAGTTCTTGAATGTTTTGGGTTAAGGCGGTTGCCGTTTGTTGCAGGTCGGTTTTGAAGGATTCAAAGGCTTGGCGGTGTTCGGCGGTTTGGGCGGTGACGCTTTCCAAAGATTGGGAAAAGTGGGCGGTTTGGGCGGCGCCGTCGCTGAGTTTTTGAACGAAGTTTTCGGCGGTTTTGAGGGAATGGTTCAGTTTGTGGCAAGCGGTTTCAAAGGCGGCGCAGAAATCGCCGATTTCTGTTTCTGCGGATTTTTGCAGTTTGAAGCACAAGTTGCTGAAGGCTTCGCGGAAGTCGTCCATTTGTTGGTGCGCGGCGTTGGTTTTCTCTTTCCAACCTTGGGTTTCTTGTTGTGTTTGGGAGATGATTTGGCTGAGCAGATCGAATTGATCGCGCAGTTCTTGGACGCTGGATTTGCCGTCTTCGCCCAGTGTTTTTAGCGAATTGGAGGCAGATTCTAAATGGCCGGCCAGTGTTTCGATGCGGTCGGATTGCTGAGCGATGGTTGCGAAGTTTTGTTGAACTTTGCCGGAGCCTTCGGCGATGCCTTGCAGGGCGGCGTCCATGCCGGTCAACTTTTCTTCCAAGCGTTTGACCGCGCCAATGGCAAAGTTAGACACTCCGCGCAGGCTTTTTAAATCTTTGGCGCCGCTTTGAATTTCACCGACCAGTTGGGTTAATACTTTGGAAAGTTCCGAAGCATCCATCAGGCGGGAAAACTCTTCCATGCGGGTGCTTTCAAGTTTTTCCATTCGTTTTTGAAAGTTTTCAAAGTTTTTGTCGATTCGGTCGACAACGTCTTGGGTTCGTTTCTCGTCGCGTTCGGCGTCTCGCTTTCGGGCTTGTTGTTCTTGATCGAATGCTTGGGCGCGGAAAACGTTCATTCCGATCAGTCCGATGATGGTGCAACCAACACTGGCGCCGCCGAGTAGGAGTAAATCTGGGGTCAATAATTCTTCCAAATTTTGGTTGGATTGGGCCCGCATGCCCAACTGGTAAAGAACGCAACCCAAGCCGGTGATGGTGGCGATGTAGCCGACAAAGTAATAATGCTCGCCCAGTTGATTCAGTTTTTCGGCGTCGTTTTCCGTTTGTTTGCAGAAAAAATTGAGAAGGAATCCGTAAGCAATCAGCCCAATTAACCAGAAAATGGAAATCGTCTCCGATTTGGTGAAGGCGGAAAGGATAATCGCCGCAACCGCAACCGCGGGCATCCACTTCTGAACGAGCGGCATTTTGGCCGACAAAATACTGCGAAGTTTCGTCATAAAGTTTCGTCTTTCGTTTTTGCTGATTTTTGGCCGAGCGCTTGGAGATTATACAACACAACCAGCCGGCGAACGCTTCTTCGAGGCGTTCTGCTTGGTCGTTCCGCGTGGATTGGCGGCGATTTAGCCGTCGCTTTGGCAGTGGCCTCCTTCGGCGGCCATTTTGGCCATAAAGTCGGCGGCTCGTTTTTGGACTTCTTCGGGCGTCAGTTTTTCGATGCGGGAGCTGATGGTCCAAACGTGGCCGAATGGATCGCGGATGGTGCCGGAGCGGTCGCCGTAGAATTGATCTGATACGGGCTTGATTTCCGTGGCGCCGGCTTCGATGGCTTTGGCGTAGACTTCGTCTGATTTTTCGACGTAAATGCAGGAGGAGACCGGCGTGCCGCCGTATTTTTTGGGGCTTTCGAATTGCATCGCCGGACACGGATCAGCCAGCATGATGACAGAGTTGCCGATTTTGAGTTCGGCGTGGCCAACGGAGCCTTCGGGGCCGGAGAGTCGCATTTGTTCGACCGCGCCGAACACTTTTTGATAGAAGGCGATGGCGTCGTTGGCGCCGTCAACAATCAAGTACGGAGTGATGGTTCCATACTCTTCGGGGATAGGATTGACTGGATTATTCATAAATAAGTTGAAAAAGGATGATGGTAAGCGGGGCAATTCTAAAAGCAAGAGGAAACGGTCGGGAGATTTTTGAACTACTTTTGGTTGCCGAGCTGTTTTTCGAGTTGATGGAATCGTTTGAGCAAGTCGGGCAGTTGGCGGAGGGCAAGCAGTTGCCGTTTGACTTCGCGGTCGCCTTGGGCGGGGGAGCCGAAGACTTTTTGGCCGTCTGGGACGTCGCGCATGACACCGGATTGGGCGGCGATGACGGCTTTGTTGCCGATTTTGAGATGGCCGGCAATGCCGACTTGTCCGGCAATGATGGCGTGGTCGCCGATGGTGGTGCTGCCGGCAATTCCGGTTTGAGCGACAATGACGCAGTGTTTTCCGATCACCACGTTGTGGGCGATTTGCACGAGGTTGTCGATTTTGGCGCCTTTTCCGATGATGGTTTTGCCGAAGGCGCCGCGATCTACGGTCACGTTGGATCCCAATTCGACGTCGTCTTCGATGAGAACGCCGCCAATCTGCGGAATTTTTCGGTGTTTTTCGCCGTCAAAGACGTAGCCGTAGCCGTCCGAACCGATGACCGAGCCGGCTTGGATGCGAACGCGTTGTCCCAGCACGGTGTCGGCGTAGAGAACGACGTTGGGAAACAGCCGGCTTTCGGCGCCGATTTGGCAGTTGGCTCCGAGATGATTGCCGCCGTAAAGCACGGCTTTGGGTCCGATGGAGCAACCGGGTCCGATGGAGCAACCGGGTCCGATGGAAGCGGTGGGATCGATTTGGGCGCTTGGCGACGCGACGGCGGAAGCGTGCATTCCGGCAGGCAAAGTTTCTTCGGGGTGAAACAGTTCCAGAAGTTGCGCGAGGCCGACGCGGACGTTGGCGACTTGAATCAGCACTTTGTCCGTGTTTTCGTGAGATTCTCCAATGACGACGGCCGAAGCGCCGCCTTTCAAAGCATCCTGAAAAAGCCGACGATCTTCAGCAAAAGCGATTTGCCCCGGCACGGCCTCTTTGGCCGAGGCGACGCCGACAATCGGCACTTTGGAATCACCCCGCAAGGCGCCTTGGAGGCGGGCGGCAATGTCGCCGGTCGTCAGTTGCATGAAAGGCTTTGTCAATCAAAAACGACGGATTCCAAGGTCGGCGAGGGCGTTGGATCGGACTTCGCCGCGGCGGCGGTCTCCGCAGTGTTTTTCGGATGCCGGAGCGTGACGATTTGGTTGGTTTCCGACAGCGTGGCGATGGAAGGTTTCCAAGAAGCGGCGGCGTCCAAGGCGATTCGGGCGAAGGCTAAAATGGTAAGCAGATCGCCTACCTCGCCTAATCGGGCGGCGGCACCGTTCAAGACAATTTGCCCGGCGCCGGCGGGGGCAGAGATGGCGTAGGTTTCAAATCGGGCGCCATTGGACTGGTTGCCGCACAAGACTTTTTCGAACGGCACAATGCCGACGGTTCGCATCAAGTCTTCGGAAATCGACAAGCTGCCTTCGTAGTCCAAGTTCGCTTCGGTCACTCGCGCCCGATGCAGTTTCGACTTAAGCACTTCCACAAAACAATTACCAGCCATAACTTGACAATACTTTTGGTTGCCTTTCCAAGCGGTTTGCCGCTTGGGGCGGGACAAGACGTCGTTGACTCGTCCCGTCGGAGCCACTATAAAGAGGCGGTCTAGCGAATCAATACTTTACATTTTTTTGACAACGATGACGAAAAAGACTCTTCGCGTAGGGATGATCGGATACCGGTTTATGGGGAAGGCCCACTCCAACGGCTGGCGACAAGCCCCGCGCTTCTTTCCTTTGGAGGCCGATCTCGAAATGCACACTATCTGCGGGCGCCAACCTGAAGGGGTCGAGGCTGCAGCCCGAGAGTTGGGCTGGAAAAACGCCTCCACAGACTGGAAGGAAGTGATCGAGAATCCGGAAATTGACATCATTGACATCAACACGCCGAATGACTCGCACGCCGAGATCGCCATTGCCGCCGCCAACGCCGGCAAGCACGTGCTGTGCGAGAAACCGCTGGCGCTCACCGTCGGCCAATGCCGGAAAATGCTCGACGCAGCCGAAAAGAACGGCGTCGTTCACATGGTCTGCCATAACTACCGGCGCATCCCGGCCATCGCCCACGCCAAGAAGATGATTGAAGAAGGCGCCTTAGGCAAACTCTTCCACTACCGCGCCCGCTATGCCCAAGATTGGATTGTCGATCCCAACTTCCCTCTGGTTTGGCGGCTTCAAAAAGGCGTCAGCGGAAGCGGAGCGCACGGAGACATCAACGCCCACATTATCGACTTGGGGCGATACCTTGTGGGCGAGTTTGCCGAAGTTTGCGGATTGATGAACACTTTCATCAAACAGAGACCCCTTGAAGACGCCGCCGGAAAAGGAGACGGACTGGGCGGCACTGCGGGCGCGGCAAAAATGGGCGAAGTGACCGTGGACGACGCCGCTATGTTCATCGGGCGGTTTGAAAATGGCGCCCTTGCGAATCTAGAAGCCACGAGATTTGCCCTCGGCCGCAAAAACAATATCGCCATCGAAATTAACGGCAGCCAAGGCTCCCTCTTCTTCGACTTTGAAGACATGAACCGCCTCAAGTTCTTCGACAACCGCCAACCAGAAGACCGGCAGGGATTCAGCGACATTCTGGTCACCCAGCCCGGAGGAACGCATCCCTACGTCGGCCAGTGGTGGCCGCCGGGGCACATCCTGGGCTACGAACACACCTTCGTCCACACCTTGGCGGACTTTGTCAACGCAGTCGTCGCCGGCCAATCCGTCCAACCCACTTTCGAAGACGGACTGAAGAATCAACGAGTTTTAGAAGCGGTGGAACAATCGGCAAACTCGAAACAGTGGGCGACAGTTTAGAGCAAGAGCGCAAGGATCGCTTTCCACCGAACTCGGAATCCGTTCCGTTTCAAAATCTTCGCCGAGTTGGCCAAAGCCGTTGCGTCCGCAATTGGTTTTGCCGCATAACATTATTTAGAAAATCATAACATGTGGGATACACCGGAAGAAATGAGAGCGGGAACCGTGTATTACGGCGACAACCGCAAATGGCTGGAACGATGGAAGCAACATCACGGCTTGCTGGGTTTGTTTGACCTGATTTATTTGGATCCGCCGTTCAACTCCAACGCCGACTATCTATTCGACAAAGGCTCGGGCGGCGCTAGCGCTCAAATGAAAGCCTTCTCCGACACTTGGCGCTGGACGACCGCCGGCCCCGACAACGCCGCCGACCGCGTGGAACGCCTCTGCGCTGCTCCGCATCCCGCCCGCCAATCCATTGCCGGCTTCCGCTCCATGATTGGCGAGGGGGGAATGCTCGCCTACCTCTCTTATATGGCCGAGCGCCTGGCTTTGTTGCGCGACTTGCTGAAAGAAACCGGCAGCATTTACCTGCACTGCGATCCAACTGCCTCCCATTATTTGAAATGCGTGATGGACGACCTCTTCGGCCCCCACAACTTCCGCAACGAAATCACCTGGAAACGCGCCGCATCCACTCAAAAAGGATCTCAACACGCGCCAAAACAATGGGGAAACAACACCGACATCATCTTGTTTTACGCCAAATCCAAAAAAACGCCGATTCTGCCGTATCGAAAATTGACCGAAGAAGAGACTGCGAAAAAGTTCGATAAAACAGACGATGACGGCCGCAAATACAGAGACGATTCCAGTTCTCTATTTAGAGCGAAAAGTATGGGGCCGCGGCCGAACCTCTGCTACGAATGGAAAGGCTTTTGCAATCCATCCCCTGCTGGTTGGCGATTGAGCAAAGAGCGGTTGGAAGAAGAATACCAGAAAGGCAACATCGTCATCCGAAAAGACGGCAAATTGGAACGCCGGCAGTATCAGGAAGATTATCCCGGCATCAAGCCCGGCAACTTATGGGACGACATTTTGCCCGCGCTGGGCAAAAAGCGCACTGGGCATCCGACGGAGAAGCCGTTGCCGTTGATGGAGCGCATCATCAAAGCCTCCAGCAACGAGGGGGATTTAGTGCTGGATCCGTTTTGCGGATGCGGTCCGTTTTTAGAAGCCGGCGCCAGGCTGGGCCGCCGCATCGTCGGCATCGACGTCTCTTTGTTGGCTATTGAAACCATCACCTTCGGCAGACTCGAAGACGCCGGCGTCAACGTCCAAATCAGAGGCATCCCGGAAGACTTTGAATCCGCTTGTCGCCTGGCCAAAGACGACCCGTTCGAGTTTGAGCGCTGGGCGGTTCAAGCCTGCACTCCCGGCATGTCAGGCAACGACCAACAACGCAAAGACGGCGGAGTGGACGGGATGGCGAAACTTCTCCACCAAACCTCAGACGGCCAAGTTCTCGTCATCGCGCAGGCCACCAAAAGCCGCAAGCCGTCCATTGACAAAGTCAAAGCCTTTGCGCATGAAATCAAAACTAGATCGGAAGTCGCCGCGGGCGTGTTCATTACTCTGCACCAAGACAGCTGGACTACCGAAATGCAAAAGGTCGCCGATTCGCTGGGCGTTTTCAAAACCAATCCAAATTCCGCCGAAGAATTCCCCATTTTGCAACACTGGCATGTGAGGCAGCGCTATAACAAGAAGTTCAATCTCACTCCGAGATTGCCGGAAATCGGGCATCCCATTGACGGCAAAGAACTGCCCGTCAAACGAGGGTGGTTGTTTAGAAAGTAACCAAGATTTTGCGCCTCTGACGCCGCCGCAACGTATGATTCGAATAACATAACACTATTGGAACTATGAAAACACTAAACTTAGACTACCACACTGGGGCGGCTTACTATGGCGATTGCGCCGACATTATGACCGCTTGGAAAAAACAAGGGGTGCAAGGCATCATCGACCTGATTTACCTCGATCCGCCATTCAACAGCAACCGTAACTACGGCGCGCCCACGGCCAAAGCTAAGGACAGCGACACTGGCTCGATGGATGCGTTCACGGATATGTGGACTTACGATCAACCAGCCTACGAACGCACCGAACGCATCAGCAAAACAATAGCGCATCCTGCCGCCGCGCGAACAGCCTCCTAACTCAATAAAACTTGCCGAAAAACCCAATCCACCCCTAAATACTCAACAAACGCCTAAAATGAACCCCGAATTCAGCCCCTTCAAACCGGAACAGCCAGCGCCAATTGAACTATTCACTGGCCGCCGCAGTGAATTGGAACGGCTAAACGGCATGGTGAAAGCCGCTGCACTCGGTAATCTCAAAGTTGGTTTCGTTAGCGGCGAACGGGGTATCGGCAAAACATCCCTCGTCTCCCTCGTCCGACGCGCCGCCGAACAAAAGCGCAGCGAACAAGAGCACAGAGACATAATGGGCGCCCACGTCCTTCTCAGAGAAGTCCAAACCTTAAACGGAATGCTGCGGCAAACCTTCAACACTCTCCTAGACGACGTCGACAAACCCTGGCACAAACAAATCCTCGAGTTCTTCAAAAACCACATCAAAAAAGCGGAAGTGGGATTGCCAGGCCTACCAGTCAAACTGGAATTCGACATGCCAGAACAGGATATGTCTCACCTTGCTAGAAACTTCGCTCCCGTCATCCAAAAATTACTGGATGACAGCGAAAAAAAGTCGTTGTTGCTCATCCTAGACGAAATCAATGGCATCGCATCCGATAAAACCTTTGCCCACTGGATCAAAAGCACCGTAGGCCGCATCGCTGTTTCCGGGAAAAACCTTCCGCTTTGCCTTCTCTTTGTCGGCATCGAAGAACAACGCCAGGAACTCGGAAAAAACAACCCATCAGTCCTCCGCATCTTCGATCTAATCAACATTAAACCATGGTCAAACGAAGAAACCTCCGACTTTTACAAAAAAGCGTTCGGTTCCAAAAACATTGAGTTGAAAAACAGTGATTTAGATTTGCTCGCTCGGTTTACTGGCGGATTGCCCTTTTTCGCCCACGTAATCGGCAACGCCGTCTGGCGCATCGCATCAAGCCGGAATATCAGCGAAAACGAAATTGTGGATGGCATCCTGTCAGCCGCTAGCGTCATCGGACAAAGATGGATCGAGCCGCAAATTTTTTCCGCTCTCCGAAGCGAACGATACCGATCCATCCTGCGAAAAATTGCCGACGACGCTCCCTTGCAACTACAGTTCCGAAGAGCCGATTTAGGGAGAAATCTGACGGAAAAAGAAAAGAAAGCAATGGACAACTTCCTGCGTCGCATGGAAAAACTAGGCGCATTGAAAAGAGATCCCGAAACACGCGGAGGATACCAATTCCCTAACCATCTTCACATTCTCTACTTCCATATGGAAGCCCAACGCGCCAAACAAACTGCCAAACCAAAAAACAAAAACCGCTAACCATTCCATTCATCATATCACATTCCGAATTCGCCATGAAAAAACACAGCAAAAAAACCAAAAAATCCCCAGAGAAAGTCCACCTAAACTGCCCACCACCGTCAACCCGCTGAACGGCAAACCGCTGGTCAACATTGGACACACTGTTTAGAGAAAAGTAAGATATTGTGCTAGTGACGCTGACGCAAGATATGATTCGGATAACATAACACTATTGGAGCTATGGACGCTAAAACAATAAAAATGGCTTCGGGCATTGTGCCGGCAATTTCCCTTGTAGTTCTTCTATTGCCTGCCTTTTGGTTGTCTCTCTTGCCGGCGCAGTCGACGGAATTGGAAATTCCTCTTTCTTCCGCTTCAATCCCTTTGCAAGTTGAGAACGAGCGCTATCGCCGCGTTGAATTCCTGGAGCCGCATCCGCAAGTTTATTATGTTCGCACGACCCGGCACGATGCGGAGAACGCCGCCGATAAGAGCGCGGCGGCCTCGTCGCCGACAAATTCCCAAGAATGGATTCGCGCCCAAATCAGCCGTCCGACGGGAGCCGAAGTCCGTCTGAGCCGACAGATTGTGTTGAAGACGGAGGATCCCGTCCCCAAGGAAACGCTTCGCCGCCTTTCTTTGGAAACAGTTCGGCAAATTCACCCGCGATTGATTATACTCGCCGCCGCCGATCCGCTTCGCGCTTTGGAAACAGCGCAGGCGCTTGGCCGGGAACCGGGGACTCTGGCCTGCTACCCAGTAATGCGCCGCTCTTATCGACACGCGGGAAAGTTCTCCCCTCGCCCAAACGACACCTACTTTTCGCAGTGCTGGCACGTGGACAATCGGGACGGCCGGGGGCAGAGACAAGGCATCGACCTTAACTTACGATCTGCATGGAGCGCCGCAAAAGGCCAAGGCATCACCGTGGCCGTGGTGGACGGCGGACTGGATTTAGAACACCCGGACCTTTCCGGCCGCACGCAACAAGGTCCGCACTTCAACTTCGGCGAAACGAACCCAAACAATGGCGGCTTTCTTGACTTTGACGCTCACGGCACCGCCGTCGCCGGACTAATCGCCGCCGAAGGAAACAACGAAACCGGAGTGATCGGCGCCGCTCCGCAAGCGAACCTTTCCAGCTTGGTCATCTTCGACCGTTGGCTGGGAAGGGACAGCGTTGTGGACGACCTTGCCTTGATGGATGCGTTCCAATTCAGGCTAGACAAAATCGCCGTGCAAAACCACAGCTGGGGACCTTTCCACCTTGAGCAAGCCAGCATAGACGCTCTTTCTGATGCGGGAATCGAAAACGCGGTCCGAAACGGACGCGCCGGCAAAGGAGTCGTCATGGTGCGGGCCGGCGGCAACGAACGAGAATCGCTCCACAATGCTAACGACAACGGCTTCGCCAACGACCCGCGCTCTATCGCCGTCGGCGCCGTCCGCTTCGATGGATCGCCGGCTAGCTACTCAACCAAAGGCGCTTGTCTCCTGGTGTCCGCTCCCAGCGGAGATACAGACTTTCCCGGCTTGGCTACCACCGATCGCCAAGGAATGTCCGGCTATGTTTGGAACGGCCGGGACGACCTTGCCGACTACTTAATCGGCGAGGACGGTTTCGAGGGAACTTCGGGATCCGCACCTTTGATCGCCGGAATCGCCGCCTTGATCCTCAGTGCCAACCCCAGTCTATCCTACCGCGACGTTCAGCAAATCCTCATCCATTCCTCCTTCCAACCGGAAAACGGCGACCCAGACGTCGAAGCCAATGGCGCCGGCTTTTCATTTAGCCACAACACAGGCTACGGAGTCCCCGACGCCGGCTTCGCTGTCGAACTCGCCAAAATTTGGAAAAATCGCCCGGAAACAGTCGAAGTTTCCAAAACCAAAAGACCAAATCAGCAAATTCCCGACACCGGACTGCAACTCGAAATCAGCGGAAACCAAGTGCCTACCAACCTGCGATCCATCCGAGCCCTGCCCAGTCTCGGAACCTTTGCCGACGCAGGAACCGCCGGCTTCTCCTTGGCGTTTGTGGGCGAAGCACTTGAGCCCATCTCCGCCCGCCTGCAAGGACGCGCCGCCCTCATCCGGCGAGGCAACGCCCTCTTTGCCGATAAAATTCGCCGAGCGCATGAAGCCGGCGCCGAATTCGCCGTCATCTTCAACCATCAAAACGAAGACGAGATCGTCTTGATGGCGGGCACCGGCTTTTCCGCCATCCCCGCCCTCAGCATCAACCAAAACGACGGAGAGTCCCTCGCTGATCTTTTGCAGAGCCAATCGGACATCACCGCCAAAATCTCCCTAAACGCCGCCTCCATAGAATTCAACGTCCCGGATACCTTGATCTGCGAACACGTCGGACTGCGACTCGACACCACGCACACTCGCCGGGGAAACCTGCGAATCGCCCTCCTCTCGCCGAGCGGATCTCGTAGCATCCTCCAAACCATAAACGCCGACGAGTCCGCCGGACCCCAACTTTGGACCTATTGGTCCGTCAAACACTTCTTCGAGCCCAGCGCCGGCGTCTGGAAACTGACCGTCCTTGATCAAGAACCGAAAGACATCGGCTCCATCGCCTCGGCCTCGTTGATCCTGCGAGGCGTTCCCATTGTTGACGCCGACCGAGACGGACTGGACGACCACTGGGAACGATCTTCGTTCGGCTCCCTAACCTTCGGCCCTCAAGCCGATCCCGACGGCGACGGTTTCAACAACGCCCGCGAGCAAATCCTCCAAACCCCACCGACCATCCCCAATCGCCCTTTCACAATCGACCTCTCCCTTTGGAATCCGCAGACTTTGCGGCTCAGTTGGCCTGCCCAACCGGGAAACCATTTCCAAGTTCTAAAACAATCCACCATCCACAACGCACCCCAAACCATTGCCAACTTACCCGGACAATTCCCCGAAAATGAATTCCTCCTGCCACTGAACCCATCCTCCAACGAATTTTACACCATCAAAAAACAGCAATAACCCAACCACAATCCGCCCTCTTTGCAGATTCATCCACGCCGCCCAACCGCCGAAAAACCAAGGCAAAAGCGACCTTTCCTCACCTACCATAAGCGTCCACAACATCAGAAACAACACCCTCATCATCCGCAAACTTGCGCCTCCATAACCGACGACCGGGAACTTGCTGATAATTCGCGGCCACCCAATCCGGCAAACGCGGATGAAGCTCCAGCAAGCGGGACTCATCTGCAATCAATTGCGGGCGGATAGCGCCAGATTCCAATCCCCGCATCAACGACTCACGATCTTCGTCCGGAATCATCGAGGGAATCTCCGAATGAACAAACCCATAATACCACGCTTGCGGACGAAACACTCCGGACCCAGTCCAACCATCCAAAAAACTTGCCGACGGCTCAGTATTGTCAATCACCCACAACACATCATCCATCGGATTATGCCACTTGCGAATCGAATAAATACGATTCCATGAAGTAAAATACAAAGGCTCCACAACCACAAAAAACACAATGCCCAGCAAAATCGGAGGACGAAGCCAACGAGGCCAATAACGCAACCACTCCAAAACACCATAAGCGGCCAACAACGCCAACAAAGGCAACGCAATCATATAAAACTGCCGATCCGTCACCGGAATAATCCACAACAACCCGACAAACCATCCCAGCGCCGAAACCACAAACATCACCCCAAACCAATCCGTCCGTCGCTTCACATAAGATTGGACTAAAACCCAAACCGCGCCCACAATACCCAGCCCCAAAAACAACCAGCTTTCCGGCAGAAAAAGATCGTAAAATATCCACGGAGGTTCCCGATGTGCCCAACGAGCATTAATCAAAAAAATCTTGTCCACAAACTCAACCCCCGCCCCGTTCGCAAAAAAATACAACCAAGAAAACCAGACCGGCGCCACCAAGCCAATCACCCAACGCAACAACTGCCGCAACCTATCTAAAAAAGAACCAACACCGCCCATACAAACCCACAAGCCCAGCGCAAACCCCAAGCCCGGCAAGGCAAAAAGCATCTTCTGTGTGAACATCACGGCCGATCCAAGAAAAACTCCCGACCATAAAAAAGAACATCGAACCGCCTGCGGCAACTTCACCACCGCCTGCAGCCAACCATTAGCCGTCGGCTTTCGACCGCTAACTACCGGATACAACAACACAAGCGCGCCCATCCATAAAGCAAACGCCGGAACGTCCGGGCGAGTCTCAATCGCTGTCTCTAAAAAGAAGGGAACGCCGGAAAGCAAAACAAGAGCCAGCAAGCCCAGCTTCCACTCTTTCCAAAGCCGGCCCATCCAAACCAAAAGAGCCAACCCCACCAACACAACCAACAAGGAAAATCCGCGGGCAAAGTTCACAAACAAAACCGCCGCCTCGCGATCCAATTCAGGCTTAAAGAAAGCCGCCGCCGGCCCCATAAGAAAATGATACCAACAAGCGTGATGTTCAAAAAAATCGCGATACGGAAGCAACCTTTGCCCCACTAACCATGCATCATGCAAATGAAGCAACTCGTCCTCCCGAACCGCCTGCGTCCGACTCCAAAGCAACCATACAAACACAACCGCAACACCACAAACAATCCCAAGAACAATATCCCATTTTGACAGACTAGCCTTCACCTCAGGCAACATTTGACCATCCCCTCCCTCAACTTGTTGCCTCCAGTAGTCGCTCCGTAAATTCTCCGCTTCGTTACTCATCCAAATTCAAAAATTCAAACCGTTCCATTTTAAGCAGCTTCTCCTGAGCTCGCTCAGCATTCTTCCTTACAACCTCGTCTTTGCTTTCAATACCGGCCTTCAAAATAGCCTTCGCATCGTCCGACGGAATATAAAAGTAAGTCGAGTTATTCTTGATCGCAATGTCCGTCATTTTTGCAAAGCACTTCACCACCTTGGCAGTCTGTCTTCCTAACATTCCACGCAATTCTCGCAACGCCTTAAAAACTCCGCCAAAATCATCAGAATCTTTTACCTCCACCGATCCGATAAAATCTAAAACTCGATAACATGCATCCAATCGCCATTCCGCTTCCAAACACTCCGCTTCCATCCACAGGAAAAACTCTCCAAGTTCCGCCGTTTCTCCAGCATTCAATCGCCATTCAAAAAACTCCTTAAATCGATCCAGCAGTTTTTCCTCCATATTCCCATCGTGATTTTGCAACACAAATCCAACCCAAGTGAATAAGCTTTTCCACTGCTCTTTCGTTGTCTTTGTCTTTTGATAGTAACGCGTAATTAGGCTTTCTTCTCCACGCAGCGGATAAACTCCCCACAAATAATAGGTGAACAACTTTTGCCCAATCACGTCGATTAGATTTTCCCCCGCAGAATTGTCCTTTTCCATATCCTTTAAATTTTCCAGCGCAAAAACAAACTCTTCACGAAGAAACTCAAAAATCGGCAAATAAGGCTGATGCCAATGCAAAAAACTGCCAAAGGCCGCCAACCATTCCTTCCGCTTATCCTTCGGGAAGAAGTTCAATTTATGCTCCTCCGCCCAAATCTGATCTAGAAAGTAAATCCTCGGATATTCTGCACCCAACATGGCATACTCCGGTAGTGTCAGAGGCCGTTCCTTTGCCAAAGCAAAACGCTTTTCCAAAATGCTCGTCACTTCGGAAACCTTAGCCTTTTCATCGTGCCGCCGAATCCAAAACCCAAACTTAACTAAGGTTTTCAGTCCACTGCTGCGAATGTTATTGATAGCCTCGTCCATTAAATTAGAACACAATAATTTTCCTTGATCTAATCCCCAATCAAATTGGGTGCAAAGCATTTCCAAAAGTCTTGCCAATGATTTTCGATGCGAAATCGGGGGATCCACTTCTTCCTTAAAACAAGTTTCAACAAAGTCTCCAACAACCCACCGCGGATTATATTCCATATCTTCCTCTAATTCATCGCTACGTTTGTATTTCTGTCCATCTTTTGCGACTTTCGCAACAGATCGATCGTAACAAGAAAGAACCCATTCACAAAACGACAACCATTCATCGAGCTTGTCAAAGTTCTTTGCCTTCACTTGTTCATGCATGGCGTCGACCATATTCTGCACGTAAATCGGCCGCTGAATTTGCCCCCGATTTTCCATCCAAAACTTAAGCCGTTCGGGATTTGGCATAATAAACTTCCTAAAAACACTCCCAAACTCTCTGGCAAGCGCTTCGATGTTAATATCCACAAGAGGGTCTTTTTCGTCGCGGTGATTGTTATTTCCATTCATTGATGTAGTCCAGCAGCTCCTCATCCGTCATTTTCGCCAGCTCTTCCTGCGGTTTTGGACTGCGTTGTTTCACCTTCCCGCCATACAGACGAGAGTGCAAATAATTTTTATCAGAAAGTCTCTTTTTAGCTTCATTTTCTAACTCTTGAAAGTAGCTTAAATATTCGCCAAAAAGCACGGAGGCAAAAGGCCGAAGCAACAGCCGATGCAATCGACGTTGGTCTTTTTTAAATTCTTCTTCGGTGCATTGCTCTCCCATTCGTTTTCTGGAACTCTCTTGCGACGGTCCATTGCAAATGGTTTCCAAGATTCGCTCCAGCTCTTTTTCGCTAAGCAACTTTGCGCCAAAGTGTTCACAGGCGTTTCGTATCATCTTTTGAAAGTGGTAAGAATAATTCCAATTGTAATTCTTATGCTCTAGAATTAACTCTCGAATCCAAGGCTTGGTTTGCTCGTTTGGATAAAGCGTATAAAGGTGTTCTCTAATATGTCTAAAAACCTTCCAACGCTGGTTGTAAAGGCTTTCGTTCAACAGATCGATGAATCCCGGCGACTTTTCAAACACCTTCTCACAACTAAACTTCATCGCCTGAACAAGACACCACTTAGAATCAGAATCCATATAGGTATAGTCAGCCCCGTCCAGAGCCCGATCCGAAAATATCTCATACCTTTTCGCGACTCCCGTTTCGTCCATATCTCTCTGATGCATAGTCATTCGAATCATGCTGGCCGTTGCATCAATCAAAATGCGGGCAACCATCCAAGGTTCTTTTTCCGCCAACGGACAAACGCCCTTGTCCATTATCTCCCTATATTCCAAATTATCAAATCGTGGGGAAGGATCGGCAAAGACATGCTGATTTTCCGGTTCTTTATTTCGACGCTCTTGTTTTTCTTCTTCCGATTGCGGCACCGAACGAAACTCAATCACTTTCAACAATAGCAAAGAAGACAAACTTTCAATTGATTTGTCAAAGAGGTATGGCTTTTGAAGCAGTTTGATAACTCTGTCGTATCTAAACCGCCACCAAGTCTCAACATATGTCATGATTCTAGGCGCAAGTCGATGAAAAACATCCGCAGAATCCGACTTCAATACAACGTCGACAATTCCTTCCAGAATTTGAGGATTATCCGTTTCAGGAAGATTCTCTAATATCTTCAACACCTTTTCCGGTTCCGAATCAAAAATCCGCACCAAATAAGAAAGCGGCGGCCAGAAGGGAACATTTACTCTGCCATCACCGAGCGGCTCTAAACTCGGTGGATGAGCAAAATATCCCTTCTTCTCAAGGATAGGTATCCACGAAGAATCAGCAACTTCTTTGAAAAAGAAAACAAAGTTTGCTCCTCTACGTTTGATTAGTAAAAGTAAACGCTCTTCATCACTCTCTAAACGAACGGAGCGTTGCAAGATAGAACGAATTTCTTGTTGATCCTGGGTAGTGATGGGAGCCAGAAGTTCGAGTATCAATATTTCAAACGTTTTCAAGCATTTTTCAAAGTCCGCAATACCTCCGCTGGTTTTGTGGTGTGCATAGCCCTCCATTTTTTCCAATACACTATGCAATCTATTTCTATTTTGTTCTTGAATTTCGATATCGAAGTAGATCGCCATCGGATCAATTTTTTCGATGGCTTTTTGCGTCATTTCTTTTCGAGTTGGTTGCCGATTTAATTCAAGATAGCGATCGATTTTGCCAAGCGTTTTGGCAAGGTGACCGTCAATCTTTTTTCCCTTCCATTCTTTGTGATAACGTTTTTTGTCTTTGGAAAAACGTTCGTACAGATCTCGGCGCATTCCTTTAAAGCCAGACGATGAGACTTGCACGTCCATTCCTAGAACCACTCGCGGGAGTTTTTCGAGAAGTTCTCGCAATGATTGCGCCGCTTGAGACACACAATCAGGATTATGGTGATTTTTCAGTGCATAAATCGCGCCAAGGTACCAATCACCTAGCGGATATTCCTTTGTCTCCTTCCCCCGTAATGCCTCTAATACGGCCTGTTGCTGGAAATCAAGTTTCAGCGGAAATCGTTCCTCGTTTTGCGGATTCGTCATTTTCTTTCGATCTTCCCGTTGGAGAGTATCTTTTCTGTTGACGGGAGTCAACCTTGATTTTTCTCAAATTTCTTTTCTTCGCTTGAACACGGCTGGCGGGAAAAAGCAAAAAGATTCCTTTTTTGGAGATTGCAAGGTTGACAAACCCAGCGTGAACAGGCAAAGTATGGTTCGTTTCGCCGATTGAACTTCGGGGGAGGGGCGCAAAACGCGCGCTCCGTCAATTATTCGGCGGCGAGAAGTTTTGGAATTGCAGAGAAAGAGAGTGACTCAAATGAAGAGAAAATTAGTGTTATTGCTGGCCGTCGTGTTTTGTGGCGGTGGAGGATCGTTGGGAGCGCAAGACTTGCCGAAAGAAGTTTTGGTGGATCAGAGTTTAAATCAGGCGTCTGAATTTATCAGACTTGCCGAAGAGTATCAAAAACGCAAAGAGCGTTTCGGTTTTGGTAGCGAAAATTATGATGCTGGAAAATATGCTGAATATGCCAAATTGGAAGAAGAATGGCTAAAACAAGCGCGGGCATCGTTCAATCGGGTTGAATCGTTGACTCTTAACGATTATCCGCCTGAGTTTTTGTTTCTTTATGGCAAGTTTTTACTCGAGAAAGCCGACACCTCGTGGGGAAATAAAGACGACTGGTTCAAGGGGCGATTGTTGATCAAACAGTTCTTGTTTTCCAGTAAAAGAACATCAGAAAACTACAGACATGCATTAGGATTGCTTCGAGAATCTGATAAGAATCTAATCCAAAACCTAGGATGGTCGTCTTTGCATATTGCGGCATGGGAAGGTGATCTAAAAGCATCTAAAACACTGATTAGCGCCGGAGCGAACGTCGACGTAAAAGACAACGATGGATTCACTCCACTTCATCGCGCTATTCAATCAGGGCAAATTGGAACCGTCCAAATCCTGATCGCTGGCGGAGCGAACGTCAACGCAAAGAATGATTATGGAGTGACTCCGCTTATACGCTCCGTTGACGGAGATGGGAAAGGAAAAATTGAAATTGTTAAAGTCTTGCTAAACGCTGGAGCGGCAGTCAATGAAAGGAATGTCCACAATGAAACGCCGCTATACATGGCCGCTGCAAACCAGAGCGGGGGAAAGGCCGTCAAGATCTTAATCGATGCAGGAGCGGAAGTTAACGTCAAGGAAAAATATAATATGGACACGCCGTTGCACATCGCAGCAAGAAGGGGTTATTTTGAAAACGTTAAAGCACTGCTCGATGCCGGGGCAAACGTTCACGCAAAGAATAAATTCGATGGAACACCGTTGCAATCTGCTTTTGGGTATACAGGTGAGTGTGAAGTCAAAACCGTCAAAGCACTAATTGCTGCCGGCGCAGACGTCAATGCGAAGGGAAAGACCAGTTTTAGAGACTTTATATCCACTGTCTTGTACGATGCGGTTTCAACATGCGAAGAAGCTGAAGTCATCGAAATCCTGATCAATGCAGGCGCAGACGTGCATGCAAAGAGCGGTTTTCAAGAGACTGTGCTTTTTAGAGCCGCTAAAAAAGGCAATGTCGCAATCATTCGAACACTGATCAGAGCTGGATTAGACGTTAATGAAAAAGGCGAACACGGATTGACCCCATTGTACAATGCGGCAGGGGGTGGCCATTTTGAAGCCGTAAAAACATTAATTGACGCTGGGGCTGATGTTAATGCGAATGTAAAAATGGATGAAACCATCAAGACGCCATTGCAAGCGGCTGTTGAATCAGGGGAAATGGACACGGTGACAGAAAAAGAGAAAGATGGGGAAACTTGGCATATTGTTGGAGACCGTAATGACTGGGAGAAAACCGAGCTCGTAAAAGCCTTGATTGACGCCGGCGCAAACGTCGATGTAAGAGATGAACACGGCAATACACTGCTACACGAGATCGTCTTTTATCCATTCGATTCAGAGTGCGCTAAAATCTTAATCGACGCCGGCGTAGACGTCAACATAAAGAATAACTCTGGAAGAACGGCTTTACACTCCGCAGCTAGTCACGGACATCCTAAACAAGTCAGCATGCTGATCAATGCCGGCGCTGACGTTAATGCAAGGGACAACGATGGAAAGACGCCGTTGCAAATAGCGGAAAGAGAGAAAAACAGCCGATCCCCGGTGTCAGAGCATAAGAATAAAAGCTATTGGAGTGTTGTCGGTCTTTTGAAAGCGGCGGAAGCGAGGGAGTGATGGATTTTCAATTACGAATTAGGGATTGAGAATATCCTTTCTTTCCTTTTCCGCACTTCAGAAATGAAATCGTGTTTTACGAGTGTTTTGCAGGAGTTTGGGGGAGATTGGAGGGATTGTCGCGAAGGAGTTCGTTGTCGCAATCGACTAAAAGCGCGGCAAGGGCGAAGGCAAGCAAGGGATCCACGGAGAATAGCGGCGGCGAATGGCAAGGCGGGAAAAGATGTTGGTGGGCGGGATTTTTCTGGGGAAAATCTTAAAAAAGGCTTGCGAAGATTTTCCTGATGGAGCAGTGTTTTCCATCTTTGGCCGGGAATTCGGTTTTTCTCGGCTTGGTTTTTGTTTTGCAAACGGTTTGTCAACATTGCGCGAGGGGCGCATTGAGATTGTGGATTGTCGTTCTGCTGGGCTTTCCGGTTTTGGGGCTGGGAGCGGAAGCGGATGGCGACGGAGCAAAGCACGGTTTGACGCCGGGGGCGGTGCCGTTGTTTGAATGGGGGCCGTTGGTGGTGACGAATTCGATGTTGGTTACTTGGGTTGTGGCCGGTTTGTTGATTTTGTTTTCGCAGTTGGCGGTTCGCAAGGCTAAGCTGATTCCGTCGGGTTGGCAGAATTTTGGGGAGTGGTTGGTGGAGTCGCTTTATGGATTTTTTGAGGATATTTTGGGCGCAAAACTGGTGAAGAAGACTTTTTGGTTTTTTGCGACGGTTTTCATTTTCATTCTTTTTTCCAACTGGTTGGGGTTGTTGCCCGGCGTGGGGACGATTGGCTGGGGAACTGTGGGTTCTGGCGGGGAGTTTCACTTGGAGAAACCGCTGTTGCGCGGGGTGAATGCGGATTTGAATATGACGGCGGCGATGGCGCTGGCCTTTTTTGCGCTTTGGATTGTGTGGGCGGTTCAGGCAAACGGCGTTGGCGGCGTGGCGGCGCATATTTTTCAGGTGAAGGGGCACGGCGCCAGTTTGCTGGGCATTTTGTTGGCGGCGGTTTTTTTGTTTGTGGGAGTGATTGAGATTGTGTCGATTTTGGTGCGTCCGGTGGCCTTGATGTTTCGGCTGTATGGAAATATTTTTGCCGGGGAGAACATTTTGGAGACGATGTTGCACATGGGAGGGTTTTGGTTTGGATGGCTTTTTGCGTTGCCGTTTTATTTTTTGGAGTTGTTGGTGGGGCTGGTTCAGGCGTTGGTGTTTGCGTTGCTGACTTCTGTGTTTACGATGCTGATCTGCCGCCACGAAGGCGAAGAACACGCGCCCGGCTCCGGCGGTTGAGGATTGGAAAAGAATTTTGGCGGTTGGACCGTGCATGTCAGCGGAAATCGCTCGGTAAAATTAAAGAAAGAAAGGTATAGGAAATGACGGAATTGTCCTTATTGGCGGAGTTATCGGGAAGCATTCACGTTGGATTGGCGGCTTTGGGGTCGGCCATTGGCGTGGGTTTTGTGGGAATGAAGGCGGCGGAGGCGACTGGGCGGAATCCGGACGCGTCTGGGAAGATTGTGGTTTCTTCCATCCTTTTCGCCGCCTTGGCGGAAGGAATTGTATTCATTGCAATCTTTTTGGGAGGAAATTAAGTATCGCCCGGAAATCAAGAGTGGAAGTTGGGGCGGGCAAAGGCTTTTTTGTCCGACTCCTTTGAATTGTGAAGTATGAGTTCTTCGTTCATTTTCTTTGCGGCGGCAGCGGCGGCAGCGGCGGAATCGGGCGGCGGGGATGGCGTTGGCGAGATTTTGGATCGATTCGGCGTCACTTGGGGTCTGTTTTTTTCCCAACTGATTGCCTTTGTCGTGGTGGCGTTGTTGCTAAAAAAATACGCTTACCAACCTATCTTGACCCTGCTGGAGGAGCGGCGGCGGCGAATCGCCGAAGGCATGGCCAATGCCGATAAAATCAAACAAGAGCTGTCCAGCGCGGAGGTCGCCCGAAAGCAGGTTTTAGAAAACGCCAATGTTCAGGCAAATAAGATGATCGAAGAAGCCCGGACAGCGGCGGCGCAAGTGCAGGAAAGAGAGAGCCAAAAAGCGATGGCGCAGGCGGAGCAAATCCTTTCCCAAGCGCGCGAAGCCGCCGCCGCGGATCACGCCCGAATGCTGGCCGACTTGAAACAAGAAATCGGCGGCCTCGTTGTTCAGACAACGGCGCAAGTCATCGGCAAAGTCCTTACTCCGGAGGATCAAAAACGTCTGGTCGAAGAGGCCAATCGCGAGATCGTTTCTTCCGAACTCTCTTGAAACGCAACTACCCAACAAACCCAAAGTGATAATCCACTGGAAGAATTGGAAAAGCGCGGAAGAGCTGTTCAATGGACTCGTATCGCTCTTCCTCGACAGAAAACTCCACAAAAGCAAGGAAGAACGCCGATGAGAACCCCAATCCAAATAACCGTCATCCTAACCATCGCATGCCTCTGCGCCTGCATGACGATGCCCGAACAAGCGGAAATAGAGCAAGGAATGGAATTCCATCTAGCCGAACTAAAAAAGAATGACAACGAAAGGAAGAACAACTTCCACGCAGGAATGGCAATCAAAGCCTCACTCTACCACGAGCAATCTAAAGAACACCTAAAAGCACTGCTGTATTTGATGTACTACTACTACGGAAAATTCGGAGAAACACCAAAAATCCAAGAAATAGAAAAAGAATTCTTCAACCTGATGGAAGACAAACGCAAAGAAAAGGAAGAGTGGGACAACCGATGAGCCAACCAACTAAAAAGGAGTGGCTGCCACGCCAGATGCAATTCTCGGAGAAGCGCATGCTCTTCTCCCTGATGCGCAACCTGCGCATCACCAAAGACAAATTCTATCTTGCACTAGGAAGGAAGACGGTATCGCCCGCTCTCCAACGATGCCTCTACCCCGAAACCTTTGCCGAAGCGGAAGTGGACACGAAAGGTATTGAGTATGCGCCCTGCCTGAATTTCCGCCGATGAAGAACAGCAAACAGGCGCGGCGAAACGGAAAGGCGCTTTTTCGGAGTTGTCTGGTGGAAGGTCGATTGGACGAGGCCAAAGTTCGGGCGGTTGTTCGCAAGGTTCTGGAGCAGAAACCGCGGGGTTGCTTTGCCGTATTGAGTTACTTTTTGCGCTTGGTGAAAGCGGAAACGCAGCGACGAACGGCCGTTGTCGAATCTCCGACCGTGTTGCCTTCAGACTTGCGAATTCAAATTTCTGAGAGGCTTGAGAGGATTTATGGCGCGGGTTTGGCTGTTGAATTTTTGGAAAATGCGGCGTTGCTGGGCGGGCTTCGCGTTCAAGTGGGCAGCGATGTCTACGACGGCTCGCTTCGTTCCCGTTTGAGCCAACTGGCCGCCGCGTTTGCAGCCGATTGAGAAATTTATTTTACTTATTCGTTTCACTGATACCCAACTATGAGCAGCAGTTTATTGCAGGAAATCGAATCGCAGATTCGCGGCGCCAAAAAAGCGGTCGCCCGTGAGAACGTAGGCATTGTTCGGGAAATTAGCGATGGAGTCGCCAGAATCGAAGGTCTGACGGACGCGATGCTCAACGAGATGATTGACTTTGGCGAGGGCGCGGTGGGGCTTGCGCTCAATCTGGAAGAAACCGAAGTCGGCGCCATCGTGCTGGGCGACTACACCGGCATCAAAGAGGGGCAGGAAGTCAAAACCACCGGGAAGCTCCTGCAAGTGCCGGTGGGCAAGGCCATGCTGGGCAGAGTGGTCAACGCTTTGGGGCGTCCGTTAGACGGCAAAGGGAAGATTGACGCGGAAGCCAGTTATCCAGTGGAAAAGATCGCCCCCGGCATTGTCAAACGCCAATCCGTTTCCCAACCGGTGCAAACCGGCATTATGGCTGTGGACGCGATGATTCCGATTGGTCGCGGGCAGCGCGAGTTGATCATCGGCGACCGTTCCACCGGCAAAACAACCATTTGCATCGACGCCATCATCAGCCAGTCCCGCTTGAATCGGGCGGCGGAAGAAAACGAAGACCGGAACTTTCGCCCGCTCCACTGCATCTACGTGGCCGTGGGGCAAAAGCAGTCCAACGTGGCGCAAGTCATCAGCACTTTGGAGGACGCCGGCGCCATGCCTTACACCACGGTGGTTTGCGCTTCGGCGTCGGACTCGGCCACCAACCAATACCTTGCTCCCTTTGCCGGCTGCGCTATGGGAGAGTGGTTCATGGACAACGGCATGGACGCGTTGATTATTTACGACGATTTGTCCAAACACGCGGTTGCCTATCGCCAAGTGTCTTTGGTTCTCAAGCGTCCTTCCGGCCGAGAAGCCTATCCCGGCGACGTGTTCTACCTGCACAGCCGCCTGCTGGAACGATCGGCCCGAGTGGGGGAAAAATATGGAGGAGGCTCGCTGACGGCGTTGCCGATTATTGAGACGCAGGCCGGCGACGTCTCGGCCTACATTCCCACAAACGTGATTTCGATTACCGACGGCCAAATCTACTTGGAAACTGACTTGTTTTATCAAGGCATTCGGCCGGCGATTTCGGTGGGGCTGTCGGTCTCGCGCGTGGGTTCTGCCGCGCAGATTAAGGCTATGAAACAAGTGGCCGGTCGCGTCAAACTCGATCTTGCTCAGTTTCGCGAGCTAGCGGCCTTTGCCCAATTTGGCTCCGACCTCGACACCAAAACCCAAGCGCAGCTGGAGCGCGGCAAGCGAATCGTCGAAGTATTCAAGCAACCGCAATACAACCCCGTGCCGGTGGAAGTGCAAGTGGCGGTTCTCTACGCGGTGCAACACGGTTTTATGGATTCGACGGCGGTGGACAAAATCAAGGATTTTCAGGCAAAACTCGTCGAATACCTGCAAACGCGGAAGCGGAACGTGCTGGACTTGATTGCCGAGCGCGGACAATTGAACGACGAAACCGCCGCCGTCTTGAAAGACGCCCTCGAAGAATTCGGCCGGACTTTCCAATAAACTCTCATGCCCAGCACGCGAGACATTCGGCGGCGCATCAAGTCTGTCAAAAATACGGCGCAAATCACCAAAGCCATGCAAATGGTAGCCGCCTCCAAGATGCGGCGCGCCCAGCAAACCGCCCTAGACGGACGCCATTACGTGGCGCTTATGAACAAAATGCTGAGCGAAGTCACCGCCAACGCCGGAGACTTCACCCATCCCTTAATCGAGAAAAAAGAAAAAGGAAGGCGCGCCTTGATCCTCATCAGCACGGACAAGGGACTGTGCGGCGCTCTCAACACCAACCTACTTCGAGAAGCGTCCAAAGCGGAGGTGGAATCCACCGTATTTGTGGCCGTTGGAAGAAAAGCCTCGCAATTCGTCGCTCGCACCCGGCGAGAGCTTTCCGCCGAATTCACTTGCAAGGACGTGCCTGAATTTGCCGACGCGCGAGCCATCGCCAAATACGCTCTGGAGTTATTTCTGAAAGACGACGTCCAACAAGTCGACGTGCTGTTCACCAACTTTGTCTCCACCCTCAACCAGCGTCCCGAACAGCGCCCCTTTTTGCCAGTAAGCGAGATTGCCGCCCTCGAAGTAAACCTGACAGACGGAAACAGCGAGGTCGAATGGAAAACAAGCCGCTTTGAGTTTCAATTTGAACCCGCCGCCGGCAAAGTGCTCGGCAACTTACTGCCCCACTACTTGAACTACCAAATCTACCAACTCTTGCTAGAGTGCAAGGCCAGTGAACACACCGCCCGCATGGTAGCCATGAAGAACGCCACAGACAACGCCAACCAGTTAATTAAAGACCTCACCTTAGAATACAACAAACTTCGACAAGCCAGCATCACCAACGAGCTGTTGGAAATTACCTCCGCCGCATTGTCCGTAGGCTAAGCCTCGTTCGCCATCATTACGGCGGCGCATCACCAACAAAAGAGAGCCAACATCCCAAATCCGAATAAAATCACGCCCACTTCTTTAAACACTAGTTAGTAGCCAAGAAACAACGGCAAGTGGTTAGCGATTAGCAATGAGTGATTTCTCGGTCTTTCACAAAACAGAAAAGAACAGTAGAAGAACGAGAGAAACAAAATAAGAACAAAACAGCCTAGCATTATTCCTTTGTTTCCCCTTCGCCTCCACCCATCCACGCCCAAAAACACAAAAACCACGGAAAAGCAGAACGAAAACAAACTCAGAATCCTCTCAAAATTTCCGCAAACCCATAAAATTTGCCAATGCTTTGCCAACCGAAAACAACACCAGCCTCCAACCAGTCACAAACCGCCTCTCCAAAACTCAACCAAAAAGCCCCGCCCGTTTCCATTGCCCCGCCCCAAACCAAACCCCCGAACCTCCAAACAAACGTCGCATTCAATTCCCAATCCGTCATCCTCATCCCTAGCCCACACCCAAACCATTGAATTTGCTCCTACCAACAACATAGACACATATAGAACCCAATCCCGACTTTACCACGCCACTTACTACTCCCACGCCATTGCCCCGCAAACTCGATCTCTTTCCCTCCCTTTTGCAAAACAACCCGGCTCCAATAAGCAATGGAACTTCTCTTCAAAGCACAAAGCCCCTCTTCGCTCCTTCGCAGTTTTGTTGTCCCTGCCAACGCGTCATGCCTTACATTCCGCAATCCATTTTTTCCTCGCTTCGCGCATCCGGGATTCGAAGACTGCGGAAGCTAAAAAACCAACGACCGGCAACCAACCAACTCCAACCTTCGGCCTCAAAGCTCACAAAAAAGCACTTCCCCACCGACTGCCCAAACCTTTCTTTCCCACAACCGCAAGGCGGAATGGCGCGCTTGTTGGCGGATTTCGTTGCTTTGCTGTCTCCTTCAATGCGTCTTTCCAATTCGGAGTTCTTCCCAAAGCACTCGCCAACCAACAAAACTTTCTTCTTTCTTCTGCAATGGCCAAGGCGGCGTTTCCTCTCCCGAATGGCCCTAGTCGTGCTTTTTTATGGGGGTTTGGTCCTTGCCAACGAACTTTGTTCTCAACTTTGTTCTCCTTTTTCTGATTTGGGGGTTGATGGTGGGCGGAAAGAAAAGAGGCGACACCCCCCCCCCTCCTCAAGCGCTGGGTGAATTCGCTGGCCTGGTGGATTGCTTGGGTGGATGGTCAGTTGGTTATTACGATTATTGGAGGAGGAGGAGGATTGGGTTATGAGGATTCCACTCAATAGGAGAACATGGAGAAACCAAAGGGGTCCTCATTCGGGCTGCAGGCGGGCTTGGAGGCGGCCGTCGGCTTTGGATGGGGCGGTGGTGCTGGCCGGGGTTTCTGGGGAGTAGCGCCAAGCGCAGTTATCTATTGATGTTTATCAGAGCCAAGACAACGCCAACTATGATCGGCGTGATCGTTGGGAAGCGGGAGACAACAACAAGGGGGCGCTGCCCATTGCTAATGCGCCCAACAACCAGCAGATAGCGCTCTCCTTCACTCCGAACAGCATGATCCAGAGCTGAACCCGATCGCGCTTGGGTTTGCGAATGAGGATGCCGGGCGGGGGGCGGGGGCTTGGGATGAGTTTGGAGTTTGGGTCAGGGGCGCCTCCTCTCGCTAGGAGAATGCGACCTCCTCATCGTAGAGCGGAGCGGGGATTTTGATCCAGCCATGGAGCGATTCTTATGCGGGCGATTCGGAGGGGCTCTTCCCCTTCGACAACTGGGCGGCGGCGGCTACATCTGGGCGGTGATTTGTGGCTAACGGCGATGGCTCGGTGCAGAGCAGTGGTGCTTTCATCGGAGCCTCCTCATCCCCGAACCCGAAGAATACGCTCTGGTGTTTAGTTTGTTTGCCTTAGCCTTTGTCTTCTTTCCTCATCGCCGCCACTTCCAAAACCAACGCCAACCCAGCCACCACCACTTCGTAGTCTTCTCTTAGTTAGGCGGTTTAGGGTGGCCGACTTTCTGCTGGTTAGCGACGGACAACATAACGACCAATCGTCATCACAGCCTCTTAGCTGAAGAGTGAAGAGTTATGGCCGCCAAGCACCGGCTTGCCAGCCAAACTAAAAGCGGCCGGGGAATTTGTGGTTTGGGGCTTGCGATTGGTGATTGGCGGCGGCCAGCGCTTAGCGGTGATGGAAAAACAGCGGAAATGGTTTTTTTCGCCTATTTCTCAATCCTGTTTCTAAGAGAGTTTGGGCAGCGGGATTGTTGTTTGAGGAATGAGCGGTCAATGTTTTGGGTTCTGTGAACCCCAAGCGGCGGGCGAACCGCAGTTAGACCAGCGGCCAGAGAACCACAGAGACCGCAGCTCGGCAAATCGGAGGCCGGCTCTCGGAGCTGGTGGTTTGGCATTTGGGCTTGGCTAAAACAAGGAGCGCGCTTCCTTAGCCGATTGGGTCAAAGAGCAACGCTTGATGGTTTGGGGTTTGGGATTGGTAGTTAGGCGGGCGGTTGTTGCCAGCAAACCGGACTTAGAGGCTGGTTTGGTGGCGTCGGGGATTGTCCCCAGCAGAGTTTTGGTTCTTTGCCCGCGCAGTCTCATCCGGGAACGGCAAGCTTAGGAAGGAACACCAAAAGGAACAAGAGAAAGGAGCGGTTGGCGGCGGTTTGAAGGAGAGGAAAAAGGGAAAAGTGTTTTGAAGAAGAAGAGAGGATCAGCGGGCGAAGAGATCCAAAAAGCCTATTTTGTTTCCTTGGGCGTCTTTGGGTAGTTCTCAGGCAACGAAAGCAACAATGAAGGAATGCGAAAAACAAGATGAGAACAAAACAGCGGGCGTCCCTTCGTTTTTTCTTTCTCTTCGTCCTCGCCAGCCGGCTTGGGTTCAAAAGCTCCAAACTCGCAATTCTGAATTCGCATCATGTGAATATGATTTAGGATGTTCGTTCAAAACATCTTGGCCGCGTTTTTTTTATTCTGCCCCGAAGAGACGTTGCCCCAACTTCTTGGGAAGCAAGCGGCTGCGGCAACTCACCTCGACTGCGCCTATCGCGGATACTGCGGCCTCCCAAACAAAAAGCGTATACGGTAAATTTGCCATGTCTCCGCAAAGCCAATCAAATAGAGGAGAAGATACCATACCACAGCCACCCAATCATTCCGGCGATGACGCCTGCCCGAGTTGTTCTCGACCAAAACAAAACCAGCACCATCGGCATGAGAAAACAACCCCGCCAAACCGCCGGTGGCAAACACGATAATGCTCTGCAAGTATTGCGGATGATCCAAAACAGCCAAGGAGGAAGCCTCCCCAACTGCCGTGGTAACACCGTAGGTCAGCCACTTGACTTTCCATTCGCTGGCGTTTGGATTGATGTTTCATTGATAGACGTCCTGAACGAGAGAGGAAGAAACCATCAGCAAAAAACTGCCAACGCTGGACACTACCTCAGCAGACGGAGCAGTCACAATCCGCTCCGCAAGCCAAGGCGTTCTGGTGGCGTCCACCAAGGACCGCGCTGTTTCCAGCATAATCCAGCCCGTTTCAATTTCCATGCCCGGCACGATGATTCGAGCGTAGCAGAACACAATGGTGAGAGGAGAATAGCATCAGGAGTAATAGACGGCAATCATCATGATGGAGTACCGGAGCGTCTGCGAGTCTTTGAAGTCCTTTTTACGCACCATGTTGCTCGGCTGTTCCCTCCTGCAAATGCCCAGAATACGAAGAACTAAAGGCCATTTCCAAAGATAAAAGACCCACTTCTTGCTTCAGATGAGGACCCGAAGCCGATATATTATATATATATGCCCCTCGCTCTCCCGCCCCACTCCGATACGGATTTCTTTTGGTGATCGTTGTTTGAATGGCCATTGCCAAATTGTCGGGTTGAATGGAGGCAATTTCCTCCGAGGTTGTGATGATGAGTGCTGGCACACCGTCAACGCTTTGCCGCTCGATAAGGATTTTTGTCAGTCTTTTCGTCGCACCCTATACTCCCGAATCCTATCAGCGGAAACTTCCAGCCACATTCCTTTTCTCAAAATCACGACCCGGTTTGCCAGCGGTTTCCAAGTGGATCGACCCTATCCGTGTTCGAGCGGCATCATGTTCACCACCGAGCGCGTGGATTTCTCCAGCCCTTCCATCTGGCGGAGCATCAAGAAAAATATCACTCCCACACCAAAAACCATGATCGTCGCTCCTTGAAACACATCCACCCACACTCCCGTGCGAAATCCTCCGACGCCGTAAGTGGTATAACGATGACTGTCCCTGAAAACACGAGGAGACAAAGCAGATAGTTCGGCTCCGCTTGTTCCAACAGCAGAATGCCTTGCTGCCGCCACTCGGCAACTCAGACAGCGGCGGTTTGGAAAACATCTACATCCTTCAACAAACCCTCCAAGATGCTGCTTCCTGCCTTAATATTGCGCCAATAGATAAAAGAACATAAAGAAGGCCAAAAAAATTGTGGCAGGCAACCCCACTGCTGAACTGCCAAACCTCTCGTAAAAGCGCCAACCACCCAGTCGTACGTGTAAATCAAAGACGGAAACCCCATAAAGATTCCGCCTGACGCATTTGTCGCCGCAAACTTCAGCACAAAAGCCGAGGATACAGATTTCTCAAAAAGATTCCTCAAAAAAATATTCACTGACAAACTCCCGCCAGCCGCACGCTCTGTCGGACAACCAAGACGGAACAAAGAGATGAGGAGGTAGAGGCCAAAAGCGATTCGAGCCGCATTCGTCGCACTCTTCCCGTGGCTTGCTAAGTGGATGACCTCCTGCGAATTTTCCATACGTCTTCAATCCTTCTTTGACGGTTTGCCGGCGACGGTCGGAGACAAATCATCGAGTGGTTGATTCCACATAAAGCTCGAATAAAACTAGAAAATCACAACGTTGGCCGCCACCAATCCAAGGCGAAACCACCGACTAAAAAAACCAGGACAGAATGCTGAAAACTATATCCAGATCCTTCTCTTTAGCGCCATAGCCGAAAAGGCCGGCAAGCTGATCTCCACGCGGCAAAGGCAGACCAAATTACAAGAATCTTCTTTGCAGCTTCGTTCCTAGTACGCAACGACGAGGCAAATAAAAATCATCGTTCGTTCCTTGCGCATTGCTACTCCACAATTCTAAAGTGGGAAGAAACCGTGCCTGCAAGAGAGAAGCCGTCCTCATTCCAGTTGACTTTTAGGGCGTGAAACCAAAAAATTCACCACCGTTCCGCAACGGATTCTTCACAATTTCCACCCCGATCTATCTGGATCCAAAGGCCGGACACTTATTGACAAGCGATTTGCCAAGCCTCCGCCATTGCCAAAAATTGGAGGTTGCATTTCCGCTTGGCGTCGATTATCGTCGCTATATGCAATTCGCGTTCAAATCTATGTTTTCCGTTGCGCCGGCGCTCGCCTTGTTTCTGGCTTCGAACTCACTCTCCGCCGACCGAGCAGTCGAGGAAATGAAAGACGCTGCCCTTGCTTTTCTAAACGCTTTGGATGACGAGCAACGGGCCGTTGCCTCCTTTAGTTTCGGCAACGAGGAGCGACTCAATTGGCACTTCATTCCCAAAGATCGAGAAGGGCTTCCGCTGAATAAAATGGAGGAAGAGCAAAAGGCGCTGGCCTTTGCCCTGCTCGCCTCCGGGATGAGCCGGGAGGGACAAATCAAAGCGCTGACAATTATGAGCCTGGAAAAAATTCTTCAAGTCGTGGAAGGCCCTAACCGCCGTTTCTCGCGCGATCCAGCGCTCTATCATCTGAGCATTTTCGGAACGCCGTCCGCCGACGGAACTTGGGGCTGGCGATTCGAGGGGCATCATTTGTCTCTCAACTACACCGTCGTCCAGGGGAGTTTGGTTTCTGGCACGCCTTCGTTCTACGGCACAAACCCGGCCCGCGTGAAGTCCGGTCCCCGGAAAGGACTGCGGGTTCTGGGTGCAGAAGAAGACACTGCGCGAGCGTTAGTACAATCCCTGGACAAAGCTCAACTCAAGAAAGCGTGGGTTGCCAACGAGGCGCCGAGAGACGTCTTCACCGGCGCCAAACGCAAAGCGAATTCCTTGAATCACCAAGGCGTCCGTTCCACGGCGCTCAACTGGCATCAGAAGGAGTTGCTCATGGAAATCATCGAACAATATGTCTCCCGCAATCGCCCCGAACTCGCCAAACAAGACCTGGAAAAAATTGAGGCCGCCGGCATCGAAAACATATACTTCGCCTGGATGGGGGGATTGAAGGAGGGCGAAGCCCACTATTACAGCGTGCAAGGGCCGACGTTTCTGCTTGAGTACGACAACATCCAAAACAACGCCAATCACGTCCACGCAACCTGGCGAGACTTCGACAACGATTTTGGCATCGACGTCCTCAGGCGCCACTACGAAACGACGCCTCATCCTTGAGAAGGGGTTTCTCGTCCTCCCTCTCATCGCAATCGTCGCAATGGTAAAATTGACGACGCGTTGGAAAGACGCATTGCGGCGCGCGATTTTTAATTCCGCAAAGAAGTAAAATTTTGCGCATTTGTATCCCGAAATCCCTCTGAAAGGGCGATATTTTTCCATAAAAACGCCTTTCTTTCCTTTTTTGTCGAAAATTTTATTTTACTTTTGGCGATTTCTAGGGAATTGTAGAAGCAAATGCGGCAGTTTTTGCTCCCTCAGAGAATGCATACTCGTCAAGTGGACTTTGCCAGTGATGATTTGAGACCCGGTGGTCGGGAACATTTTTCGATGCGGCCAGCACTGCTGATGACCGAATACCCTGAATGGAAACTCGACTATTTGTTGGAAACCTCTCGTTCAAAGTTACTGAAGACGATCTGTTGGATCTTTTCTCGCCCTACGGCGACGTCATGCAAGTCCGAATCATTTTAGACCGTGAAACCGGGCGGCCGAGAGGCTTTGGCTTTGTGACGATGGCAAGCGAAGCCGAAGCTCACAAAGCCATTGAAGGCCTCAATAAGCAAGAAATCGAAGGACGCGCCCTCACCGTGAACATCGCCCGGCCTCGAGAAGAACGTCCCCGAAACTACTCTCGCTAAGAAAAATCTTCGGAAGAACCAACCCGTCCGCAACCTGCCGGAAAGCAAAATCCGCAAGGTTGCGGGCGGGTATTTGTTTGCCGATTCTCACGGACGGCGCCGTCCTTTTTCCTTCAAAAAGGCGATTTTTCTCAGAGCTGAGCCACAGACTGTTATCGCCGGCCGTTCCAAAACGGCAGAAAAACGCAGGCCATTCCCGCAATTAGTCCCGCCAAGTGCGCGGTGTTGGCGATTGTTGCGCCCACAAACGAATCCAGCACGCGCATATATCCCAACACCAACCAGAGCAACATCAGAAACACAATCGGCCGCGGCAACTCCAAGCCAAAATTCGGATCCAACTTTCCCTTGATCCAAATAAAGCCGAGCAAGCCAAAAACCACTCCCGATATGCCTAGAAACGACGGCCCGGACGCGTAATACTGCGCAAGGTTCGAGACGACGGCGATGACGACAATGATCCCCAGCAAAGAGCGCCAACCAAGCCTCCATTCGAGAACGCTTCCCAAGTTCTTCATGCACAAGAGATTGAAGAAAATGTGAATAATGCCGCCGTGCATCAAAATAGGTGTCACCAGCCGCCAGATTTGGCCCTGCCGCACTTCCCACAAACTCCCTTTGTCTTTGTCGTCAGGAGAAAAATAAGGGGTCGAAATCGAGAGACGATCGCGAATCTTCACCCTCATTGTCTCATTCAGCATCATCAGAAAAATGCCGATGCAAACCGTCATCAATCCCATGGTCAGTTTTCCTATTTTGGGACGGCGAAGCGAGGCGACTGTTTCGGCCCGGGTTTTGACGCGTTTCCGATAGCGGTCTTCCTTTTCCGCGGCTTCTCGCCGCATCTTCTTCGCTTGGAGGCCGACGTCGGCAAACTCCGACGCGCCGGGATTAGCGGCAAATTCTCCCAACAACTGCTTGGCGAAGGCAAATTGTTCCTCCTCGTGAACCCAAATTTCCCATCGCTCGCCGCTGTCCCATTCCATCTCGCTGTCCACCCCTTTCACATAGAGATAGTCAACAAACAGCCGAGCGACAGACTCCCCATTCAAATGGCCAATAACTCGCATAACGAACTTACTTTACCGCACAATCTATGAAAATGTTCCCAAGGGACGCAAAAAAACGTTCTTTTGAAATCTTTTAAATCTTGCGCTCCGCTTCGCCTTGATCTTTTCAATCATCGTTTCCATGCTCTTTTTTTCTCCGCTGGAAACTGGAATCGAGACAATTAATAAGGCTCTTCATTTCCAATGCCTTGCTTTTGCAACTCGTCCAACCGCTTACGGATTGTCTGATGCAACTCTAACCGCCCTTGCTTGCCCTTGCGCTCGTTGATTCGGCATCATTCTTTCTTCCAACTTCTCGATTTGAAAACTCACTCCAAAAAGACCATCGCTGTATCCGCGAGCTTTTGCCAAAAGAAACCACGCATAAGCTTCAACGTCGTTCTGAGGCACGCCTGTGCCGTGGTAATACTTATCCCCAATGCTCATTTGCGCCAGCCCATTTCCTTGCTCCGCCGCTGTTTGATACCACTTCGCCGCTTCCACTTCCTCGTCCACAATGCTTTCAATGTCGTTGATGAGAACCTCTTCGGTATCAAGCAGCTGAGCCAACCGAACCTGTGATTTAGCATGCCCTTGCTCCGCCGCTTTCAAAAACCACTTGCCCGCTTTGTCCTTGTCTTCCGGCACGGCTTTGCCATGCTCATACATCCAGCCAATTTTGAAACATGCCCGGGCATGCCCTTGCTCTGCCGCCTTTTGAAACCATTTTGCAGCTTCGCTATAATCAGTTTGAATGCCCTCGTGATAGTGATAGAGCATAAACCCAAGACTGAATTGCCCGCTAGCATGCCCTTGCTCCGCCGCTTTTCGAAACCACTTTATCGCCTGCAAATTATCCTCTGGCAAACCTAATACACCTGCAAGTCGTCCGCGCTTCAAACTCCAACACTCCATGCCAAGTTTGAAAAACTGCGCGGCATCATCTTCGGCCTCAGACTTTTTCCCAAGGTACTTTGCGGACTCTGCATTTCCGCAACCTGTAATCGCGCCAAGCAACGCCAGCGCGCCAATCAATAGACATATTTGTTTCCTCATGTTCAAAAAAATCAAAAAGGAACTTTGCCTCGCGCCGTGTTGAACTCAAACTCGCAGTCATTCGACACAAAAAAAGGAAGAAGCGGAGCATTCTTCGGAAAACCCAACAATTCCGCAAAACTTGGCCAATGGACGATCCTTCCTCCCAGATTGATTTTTCTCCTTTTTGCAAAAAAGCCCACTTCTTTTTGGCAAGAACGGCCGGTCGTATGCCCCAAAAATCTCATTAATCAAAGGCATGTCCCGCCGAGCAGAGCACGTTGGCAACTTTGTGCCGCACCAGTTCTTTGACTTTGGCGCGCGCCGGGCCGATGTATTTTCGGGGGTCGAATTGTTTGGGGGACTCGGCCATCGTCTTTCGAATTGCGGCCGTCATCGCCAAACGCAGGTCGGTGTCGATATTCACTTTGGTGCAACCCGTTCGCCGCGCAATTTCGATGTCTTCTTCCGGGACGCCGGCGGTGTCGGTTCCCAAATCGCCGCCATATCGGTTGATTTCCGCCACCAAATTCGCCGGCACGCTGGAAGCGCCGTGAAGCACCAGCGGATAATCCCCTAAGCCGGCGTCCATGAGCGCCGTCTTGATCGCCTTCAACCGCTCCAAGTCCAAATGCTGTTCGCCTTTGAATTTATAGGCGCCGTGGGAGTTGCCAATGGCGACGGCCAAGGAATCAACGCCGGTTTCCTGAACGAATTTCACGGCTTCCTGCGGATGCGTATAAACGCCGCCTTCAGAGTAGTCTCCGCCTTCCTCGCCGTCGTCGAACTGAGCGCCGACCAACTGCCCCAACTCGCCTTCCACCACTGCGTTGTGCTGGTGCGCATAATCGACAACCTGCTTGCAAAGGGCGGCGTTCTCTTCAAAAGGCAGATGGCTTCCGTCGATCATCACGCTGGTGAATCCCTCGTCAACGCAACGCCGGCAAAGATCGAAGGTGTCGCCGTGATCCAGATGAACGGCAATGGGGATGGACGAACACTCCACCGCCGCCTCAATCAACTTCATCAAATAAACTGGATTGGCGTATTCCCGAGCGCCTTTGGAGATTTGAAGCATCACCGGCGCTTTTTCCTCTTCGCAAGCCTCGACAATCGCCTGCAACAATTCCATGTTATTGACGTTGAACGCGCCCAGCGCGTATTTCCCCTTCAAGGCTTTTGAAAACAACTCGGTCGTATGAGTCAGTGGCATAATGATTAATTCTAGTTTCAGGCGTTCCCGCCAAAGGCACTGCATATTAGAGACCGAAAAATAAAAGAAAAGCAAAAAACGAACTCCCCGCGCAAGGCCGACCGAAAGAATCACCGTCGACTTTCCTCTTTCCAGGTTGGGCTGTCTTGTCTAATTCACTGGCAAGTTCGGTGAAATTGGCTAGGCTTCCTCGTCAATCGACAACCACAAGCCAACCAAACCGTCGCCCGCAATTAATGAAACGTTCTCTCTGCTTCTTGCTCCTCTTCGGCCTAGCCGCTTGTCAAACGGACAGAATCTCCCAACACAGCCTGCAGAATCCGCAAACCCGCAAACCCTTCCCGCTCCAACCGCCGGCGCCTCCAATCGCCAAACCCTCCGCTCCCAAACAATTCCTCAATTGGGAAAAACTCCGACAAGTCGACCAAGCAATCCACCAAGCCATCGCCGGCGGCAAAATTCCAGGCGGCGTTCTCTGGGTGGAACGAAGAGGACAAGTCTACCACAAAGCTTACGGACACCGCTCCTTGTTTCCCTATCGCGAAAAAATGAGCCCGGACACCATCTTTGATCTCGCCTCGCTCACCAAAGTCATTGCCACCGCGCCAGCTATTGCCAAACTGCACGAACTGGAAAAACTGAACGTGAACGATCCCGTCACCAAACACCTGCCGGCCTTTGCCCAAAACAACAAAGAATCCGTCACCATTCAGCACTTGCTCACACACACATCCGGCCTCCGTCCCGGACTCTCGCTTCAACCAGATTGGAACGGCCGCCGCCGCGCCATTCAACTCGCCTGCTCCGAAACCCTCCAAACCTCGCCCGGCTCAAAATTCAAATACAGCGACCTCAACTACATCCTACTGGGCGAAATCGTCCGGCAAGTTGCCGGCGCCCCGCTGCACAAATTCTCCCAAACCGCCTTCTATCTTCCCCTTGGAATGGCCGATACCCACTTCCTTCCTCACTCCAACTTGCTGCCCCGAATCGCTCCCACCGTCAAAATCCAATCGCAAGTGACCCGCGGAATCGTGCACGACCCCATAGCCGCCAGAATGGGAGGCATTGCCGGACACGCCGGCCTGTTTTCCACCGCCAAAGACCTCGCCATCTTTGCCCGAATGCTCCTCAACCAAGGGCAACATAATGGAACTTCCATCCTGAAATCCCAAACCGTCGCCCAAATGACCCAAAACCAATCCCCTTTCGGAATTCAAGAGCAACGCGGCTGGGGTTGGGACATCGACTCCCCTTATTCCAGTCCTCGAGGCAGTCTCTTTGAACTAGGCTCCTACGGCCACACCGGATGGACCGGTGTTTCTATCTGGATAGACCCCTTCTCCGAAACCTTCGCCATCTTCCTGACCAACCGCAACCACCCAAACGAAACAGGCAGCGTCGCCGGCCTCCGCCGCGTCATCGGCACTTTAGTGGCCAAGGCAGTAACCGAATACACCTTCCCAAAAACAACCACCAACCAACCACCCCCGCAAACAAAACCAACCCCGCCGCGCCTCAACACATTCAACGGAATCGACGTTCTTAAAAAAGACAACTTCGCCGCTCTTCACGGACTAACCGTCGGACTAATCACCAACCACACCGGCCGCGACAAAAACGGCCAATCCACCATCGACCTTCTTCACCAAGCGCCCCGCGTCAAACTGACAGCCCTTTTCAGCCCCGAACACGGCATCCGAGGAACATTCGACCACTCAGTTCCCGACGGCATCGACCCCAAAACAGAACTCCCCATCTTTAGCCTGTACGGCAAAACCCGCCAACCAACCCCTCAACAACTGCAAAACTTGGACGCCCTCGTTTTCGACCTCCAGGACATCGGCTGCCGCTTCTACACCTACATCTCCACAATGGGACTGACCATGGAAGCCGCTGCGAATGCCGGCCTGAAATTCATCGTTCTTGACCGCGTCAATCCTATTTCGGGAAACCGCATAGAAGGACCCGTCGCTGCCGGCAAAACCAGCTTCGTCGCCCACCACCCCATCCCCATTCGCCACGGAATGAGCGTAGGAGAACTGGCCAGACTCTTCGCCGCTGAAAAACAACTCCGACTAGACCTCCAAATCATCCCGCTTGAAAACTGGCAAAGAGGCGTCTGGCTCGACCAAACCTCTCTTCCGTGGATCAACCCCTCCCCCAACATGCGCAGCCTGAACGCCGCCGCTCTTTACCCCGGAATCGGACTCCTTGAAATGACCGCCCTTTCCGTTGGAAGAGGCACTCCCACCCCGTTTGAAGTCATCGGCGCCCCCTACATCGACAACGCAAAACTCGCCGCCGAACTCAACCAATCCAACTTTCCCGGCATCCAAATCCAGCCCGTCCAATACACCCCCAATGGAAGCGCCTTCGCCCAAGAAACCTGCCAAGGCATCCGCCTTATAATTGCCGATCGGAAACAGTTCCAACCCATCGACCTCGGCATCAGCATCGCCAAAATATTGCACCGAGACTATCCCCAACACTTCGAACTGAGCAAAGTAAACCGCCTGCTCAGAAGTCCCAAAACTATCCAAGCCATCCGCAAAAACCAGTCCTTGGCAACCATCAAAGATTTATGGTCAGCGGAGATCCATTCATTCCGCCAACGCCGCGCGCCCCACCTTCTCTATTAAAACAACTCCGGACAGAACATTGATATAAAGACCAAGGATTTTGTCCCCATAGCATTACAAGAGCCGCAAAACATTAACAAACCTAATTCTTATCTTCCCAATCTCAACTGCCTCACAAAACATGCTATGTAGAGGCACAAAATAAACACCGCGCACTTTTCTAGACGGCAACTCACATGTTTTTCCTCCGGAGCATATACAACAAGTAAGGAAGCAAATATCGCCCGCAGTCTTTCAAAGTCCGAGGAACGAACATAGTAGGATGCCTCCAGAATTTGCATTCAAATCTGGAACCATAACGGCCACTTTGCCGGTTCAACAAGTGAAGATCGTCGAGAGGGCTGTAATAATCCATATACACTGACAAACGGTCGCATGGATTTCCGACAAGCCGGGACACACCGTGAAAAGATTGTGAAGTGTGCAAAAAGATAAGAAGCCGATTCGGCACGCACTCCACTTTGGCTTTCTCCTTCAAACCCCATTTATCGAACAGCATAGTGTGCCCTCCCCACGATGCATTCCAAACTTTCGGGCAGTAAAAAATAGAATTCAAAAAATGGATATGCCCCTCGCGTAGCTTTGAATGATCCACGTGGCTTCCTAAAAATCCTCCCTCTTCCATACGATGGTAGAAGTAGAATCCCTGATTGTTGAGTTCTTGTTCCTTATAAGCGGTTAATGGAATAATCTCCCGCAAGGAGGTCAAGGCAGTTAAGTCTCGCAGAAAAGAAGGACTCGTTAACGTATCAGCTATCCGACAGCATTCTTCCGACACCGTTTTAGCCGAATATGCGGTTTTGTTCTGCGTCACAGAATCCTGACAACGAAGTTCCGCTTTCTCTTTGTCGTAGAGACCGCTTTCTATCAAGGAACGAAATTGTTTTTCTGGGAGAAAATTATCAATCCAGATATGCGGAAATGGTTCCGCTTGCCAGAATCTACGAATGGCTTCTTCTTTTCCCTCGCGGTAAATACTACGCGGACTTTCTTCTATGATCTTATTTTTCATATTGAGCCAAATGTTTTTATACGATGTCCAATATTTGGTAAAATTTGCAAATCAAAATATAGCCAGATTCCGCACGAGGGGGAAGGTTGTTTCTTACTCGTTGCGGAGTTCGGGGCGAATTGGGGCGGCCAGTGGTTTGAGCAGGATTTTGGAGTTGCGGCCGCTCTGTAAGAGGATTTCCCGCCGAGGCGCGGGCAAGTCGGCGATGGTTCCTTCGACAAAACCGGCTTTGTTTTGAAAGTAGGTGTATGTCTGGGTGGAGAGCAGGAACAGGGCGTCCATTCCGGCTTGCCGCGCTTTGTCTTCCACAAACTGGACGAGTTTCCGCCCGACGCCTTGATTTTCGTGAGAACGGGAAACGCATAAGAAGGCCAGTTCTCCTTTCTTTTGATCGGGATAGAGATGAAGCGCCACGCAGCCGACGGCGTGCCGATCGATTTCGAAGATGTAGTAGTCGTGCAAGTCTCTGACGATTTGCAAACGGGTCCGATTGCTCAGCTCTTCGGCGGCGATGGAATCTCTAGTCAACTGAGCAATCACTCGAACGTCTTTTCTTTTGGCTTTTCGGATTTGTTGGTAGTCGTTGGCGTAAACCAGCGTGCCGACGCCTTGGTTAGAGAAGACTTCGGTTAACAAGCCTTCTTTCGTGCGTCCGTTGATGACGTGAACTCGCGGCACGCCGCCGGCGCAAGCCTGCACGGCGTATTTGGCTTTGGAGACGCTGGACAGACTGGCTTGGCCTTTTTTTGAGGCCAGGCGCCCGGCCAGTTGCGAGGAGGGAATTTCCCGAATCAAAGCGCTTTGATCCAAGATGCCGTCTTGGGAAGTGACGAAGATTAACTTCACCGCCTCCAAGGTTTGCGCCGCCGCAACCGCAATCGAATCCGAATTAATGCGGAAGGTTCTCCCGCTTCCATCAAAACCCAGCGGAGGCACCACCGGGATTACGTTGCAGTTCAGCAGGGACCGCAACAATTCGGAGTCAATTTTTTCCACTTTGCCGGTGTTTTGCTGATCGACGCCTTTGAGAATGCCAACAGGCTGGGTTTTGACGGCGTTGGTGACGGCCGCGCGCAAGTCGTGCATGGCAAAGCCTTCGAGGATTTCGTGCGCCAAGCGGTTGCCGGCCGTTACCGCCAACTCCAAGGTAGCGTCGTCGGTGATTCCATCGCCTTCAAGGTTGGAAGGCGCGAGATTTTGCGCTTCGGCCAGCGCTTGGATTTGGCGAGCGGCGCCGTGGGTAAGCACCACTCGGATGTTTAAGGATCGCAACACGGCGATATCCAGCAGAACGTTGGCAAAGTTCTCTTCGGCCACAACGGCGCCGTCAATGCCGATTACGAAGGTCTCTCCACGAAATCGCGGAATGTAATTCAAAATGCCTCTCAGATCGTTGGGCTTCACGGTCTGTTCTTGGAACGCTTGCTGGTTCGGCCAAGCGGCCGGCTAAGAATAAACGAGATTCATTTTGGATGGAAATTCATTTTTTTCAACATTTTCCTTCGCAAGCATCTTGCGCTTGGGCTTGGTTGCGGGGCAATCTCCTTTTGATTGAAGTTGCCAAAGACATTTTGGAGTAGCCGGGCCGCAGCGGCGGGTTTTTTATGGGCTCTGCCTTTTCTCTTCACGGGATTTGCCGGGATTGCGTGGTTTCTGCCGGCGACGTTGGTATTTGTTGCGGGCGGAGGAGAACGTCGATTTCAAACGGGTTATTGGAGCGGTCTATGCTTCCATTTGGCCGCGCTGTATTGGCTGCTTTTTATGCCGATCTTTTTGGGCGCCGTCAGCGCCTGGCTCGCCTTAAGCGCGTATTGCGCCCTTTATCCCGCCGCTTGGGTTTTCTTTTGCTGGCGAATGTTGCCCCGTCCAAAACCTTCTGCGCCGGCAAAATTCCCCGAATTGTGGAAGAGACTGAACGCTTTGACTTGGAGCGGAAGACAGCTTTGGGCGCTGGCGGGCGCAATGGGTTGGGCTTCTGTCGAAGTGTTGCAAGCGCATCTTTTCACCGGCTTTCCTTGGAATTTCCTGGCGGTTTCGCAAGTCGAGATGTTGCCGCTGATCCAACTTGCCGCGTGGACTGGAGTTTACGGCGTGTCTTTTTTGGTTGCCTGGGTTTCGTTGTCTTTGGGGCTGGCGGTTGCCGGAATTGCGACGCGTCCCGGTTATCCGTGGGTTTGGGGACGGGAGATTTTGCCGGCGGGCTTGGCGCTTGCCGTTGTCTGGATTTGGGGGTTTCAGCGCATTCAAGACGCGCCGCAAACGGCGAATCGCCTGCGCATTGCCTTGATCCAACCAAGCGTGGAACAGAGGCTCATTTGGCGGGGAGAAGACAGCGAAGAACGTTTTAGAGAATTGCTGGCTTTGTCGGAAACGGCTTTGGACACTCTGCCTCGCCCGGATTTGCTAGTCTGGCCCGAAAGTGGCCTGCCGGCGGAACTCGAAAGGCCGGAGCGCGTGGCCGAATTCATTCGCGAGAAGCGCATCCCTCTGATTTTCAACGCCGTAGACTCTTCGCAATCAGACGAATCCGCCGAGCCTCTTTACCACAACACTGCCTTTTTGATGAACCAAAACGGCCGCATCGTCGACCAAGCGCACAAACGACAATTAGTTATCTTCGGCGAATACATTCCTCTGGCAAACAAGTTTTCCTTTTTGAAAACCCTTAGTCCCATCGGCGCGGGATACACTCCCGGCGAAGAGCCGGGCGTTTTGGAACTGGATGATCCGCCAATCGCCGTCGGCGTTTTGATCTGCTTTGAAGACGCCTTCCCTTCTCTGGCTAGAGAAGCGGCGCAACGCAACCCGGACTTTCTAGTCAACCTAACCAACGCCGCCTGGTTCGGGGAAAGCAAGGCGCAATGGCAACAAGCCCGCGGCGCCATCTTCCGCGCCATAGAAATTCGCTTGCCACTCGTTCGCTGCACCAACAACGGCATCACCTGCTGGATCGATCCTTACGGCCGTATGCATACCCGCCCAATGGAATCGCCGACGGACGCCTACAAAAAAGGCTTTCAAGTGGCGGAAGTGTCTCTTTCCCGCCCGGCATCCACGCATTACCTCTGGGAAGGAGACCTCTTCGGCTGGGGTTGCGTCTCCGTTTCCTTTGTTTTGCTCCTCATTCGCGAATGGTGTCGACTGCGAGAGCAAGCGGCTGGGAGAAAATCGACCGCCGCAAAAGCCAACGACAATCCGCTCCCTTGATTTTAGCGGCCCCGCCCGCCATTTTAGCCTCCGAAGACAACGGTTGTTCCGCTTCCGCGCAAAAGACTCGGCCGCTTGACGGTAGCGGAAATCGAAAATCGTTTCAGTCGCTCGAAATCGCCGCCGGCAGTCTTGCTCATCTGCCGGCGCCAAAAAGCAACAAGTTTATGGCAAAGAAAACTTTGGCAACCGATCATCCGCTGATTGTTTTCAAAAAATCTTCTATTCACGGACGAGGCGGCTTCGCCCGCGCCGACATCCGCAAAGGCAAACGCATCATCGAATACGTCGGCAAAAAACTCACCAAAGAAGAAGCCGAAAAAGCGTTGGAAAACAGCAACTGCTATGTTTTCACCGTCAACGACGAGTTTGACCTCGACGGTAGCGTGGACTGGAATCCGGCGCGCCTCCTCAATCACAGTTGCCACCCCAATTGCGAATCCGGAGTCCAACGCAACCGCATCTGGATTTACGCCCTGAAAACCATCAAAAAAGGGGAAGAACTCACCTACAACTACGGCCACGGCATAGATGACTATCTGGACCGACCCTGCCAATGCGGCGCCAAAAACTGTGCCGGCTACATGGTTGCCGAAGAACACTTCCACACGATCCGAAAAACTGCCTAAACCCCAGCCCTTGCCATGCCTTCACTGCTTGTCATCGCCAGCGGGAATCCCCACAAGATTCAGGAAATCAACCAAATACTAGGGACAAAAACCGCAGCCGTTGGAATGCGCGAACTCGGCTCAGCGCCCGACTTGACGGAAACCGGCTCCAGCTTCGAAGCCAACGCCGCCATGAAAGTAAACCAACTGCGCCAATGGTTGGACGGCAACGCCAATCTTCAACGCCGAGCCGCCGCCCATTCGGAAACTTGCCTCCTCGCAGACGATTCCGGACTCGAAGTGGACGCATTGAACGGCGCGCCGGGAGTTCGCTCCGCAAGATTTGCCGCCGCCAAAACATCCAACGACAACGCAACGGACGAACAAAATAACGCCAAACTCCTCGCCCTGTTGCAAACCGTGCCGAACGAAAAACGAACCGCAAGATTCCGCTGCGTCCTTGCCTTGCTCCCACATCCCGCCGCCAACAAAACCGCCATCCGTTTTTTCACCGGAACTTGCGAAGGACAAATCGCAAAAAATCCACAAGGACAAGGCGGATTTGGTTACGATCCCTTGTTCCTTCCCGACGGCTACAACCAATCTTTCGGCGAGCTGAGTGCCGAGGTGAAAAACCGTATCTCCCATCGCGCCCTCGCCCTTGCCAAACTCGCCGCCGATCTTTCCTCACCCAAAACAAAATAAAATCGCCCGAATCCATTTGCCATCGCTTGGTTGCGGCAAACAGACAAACAAAGAGACCAGAAAAACTGAAACTTGGAACGCAGAAAGGAGAAACTTGCCCTCCGCCGCTGTCGCGCCAACACGAAGGCAACCTCGCCCAACTCCTGGACGCAATGTTCTCCCAATCCCAAGTCCAACCCGAAAACACCGACGCCAGCGCCAAAAAACCCAGCAAAAGACCCAACATCTCATCCTTATGTAGCCATATCAAACGGCAAACTGGAAAAACGAAAACAGCAGGTTTAGGGGCATAATCCCGCTCGCTCCGATAATCCCATCTTCCTATCTTCGGGCTTGAAAGATCGGCGTCAGAGGCGCAGATTAGACATTTTCATGGACAATCCCCATTCCAACGAAACTAACGCCAATAAAGCGCTCGGCAATCTGATTAAACAGGTCATGCACGGCCGGGAAACCCAAGCCGAGCATACCCGCAAGCTGGCCGGCAAAGGCAACCAAGGCAAAGCACCGGACATTGTGATTACCGCCACCGGCCGCTCGCCCGTGGTCATCGAAGCCAAATGGATGCACGTGCCGGAAAACGAAGTCCAAGAGCAAGCCCGCCAGCATGTCGGCAAACGCATTAACGGACAACCGCACCCCATTGAAGCGGCCATCGCCCTGCGCTACCCCAACCACTTCGCCACCGCCGACGACATCCATGAGGAGTTGAAAACCACCCGCGAATTGCGCTACTGCGCGGTTTATCCCAAAGGCAAACGCTTCCCTACCACCGGCTGGCTGAAAGGCTCCGTCTCCGACCTAGCCGACCTCATCCACCTCGTCGACGTCCCAGAAACCGCCTTCCAACAATGCGCCAAAAATTTGGAAGCCCGAATCAATGAAGCCGTCAGCCAGTTTCCTCGCCCGGCGAAGCAAAATCTGGAACGTCAACAACCGAGGCCCAATGACTGGGGACGACACGCCAAATTAATGGATGCGAATCGAGAGCACGAAAAGCATTTCAAACACTTTGCGAAGGAATTCCGCAAACAGTTATCTGTTGGAAAAGTGTAGAAAATGCTGCGTTCCTGATAGTTGTGAGTATTAGTTGGTTGGCCTTCTGATTTCGTTGTCGGCGCCGGCATAGAAGTAGTGCCGAGTATTGTTAAAGGCGAATTTGTGCCGGCGGATGAATTGGGCGGCGTTTACCCACTCCACATGGCCGTCGAGGTAGCCTTCGTTGGAGCCTTCGGGAGCGTCGCCTTGGCGATTGAAGTGGTTGACTCCGCGCATCATCGGGTCTGGATCGCCGGGACGTTTCCAGTCGCCATCCAACTTCCGATTAATGTCGGTCCAGAGGACTTTGTAGTGAGGATTGTCCGTGCTCTTGAGGGCGAAGATAAGAGAACCGTTGAATAGGTTTGGGTTTGGATAGTAGCTGGGGGTTTCATTGTATCTTTTGTTCCCGACCCAATACACATACCCTAGAACCGAGAAGTTCCCTTCGCTTCTCCAGTTCCAAAAGTCGTCGCGTCCCCACTTTTTGTTGGAGGGGCAGTAGAACGAGGCGCGAGGCACGCTGTATTGTTTGTGGTAAGTATCGCGAAAAGCGATGGAATACCAGTGGGGGCTGTTGTGTCCGTCGGGTTGAAACCGGCTTTCGTAGTCGTCCGAATACATGAGAACTGCGTAGGTAAGTTGTTTGACGTTGTTGATGCACACGGTTCGCTTGGCGCGTTCTTTGGCTTTTGAGAGCGCCGGCAGAAGCATCGCCGCAAGAATGGCGATGATGGCGATAACGACGAGCAGCTCGATCAAAGTGAACCCGCGGCGGGCCGTGATTGGCGCCAAAGCGGAAGGAATAGACGGGCAAAGAATCTTCATAGGCTTCAGTGTAAAGACTCGGCGCCCGAAGTGTCAAAGTTAAAAACAGCCGCGATGTCAGATGGCCGAACCGCCGGCGCGTTGCTCCAAAATGACGATTAGCAGAGATTTGGCTGTTGCCGAACCAAGCACTTTCGGGCAAGGCTGGCGGAAATTGAGGTTCCGGATTTTCTTGATTCACAGGCTTTTAACGGCATGCCTTCGCAAGTTTTCCAAAAAATCGACAATCTTGCCGGCGAAACAGTGGAACAGCGTCTCGCTCTTCTCCAATGACGCCGCTGTTGAGGCGACAACCGCGTCCATTTAAGAGAATCAGACGACGGAAGCCATGCGCCAGAAAACATGCGAGCTCGTTGACAAGTAGATTGAGATGTAATCGAGGCTCGGCCGAAATCGCTCCCGGAAAATCCAGATGATGCGAATTTCCAGTCCCGTTGGTCGTAGCTGGACAAACAAAACGTTGTCTGCCAAACGCCTTTCCTCCCGGCCGACGATTTTCTTCTAGCAAAATGCTGTTCGTGAGTAACGGCAAATCCCTATCGTGCCGCTCGCTGGCCGCAATAGTAAAGACAGCCGGCTCCTCTTCTGGCAAAGCCTCTACATTGGGACTCTGAGGACAGCGAGCTTCGTATAATAGCATTTAAGGAAACTGGCGAGCCGGGCTATTCAAATTTTACTTTTACGCGGCGTTCTCTCACAGGATACCACGATGCAATATTCTCCGCCAGATGAGAAACTATATTTGGGTATTGGTCGGCGAGATTATGTTGCTCAGCGGGATCAGCGATTAGGTCAAAGAGTTGCGGACGTTTTTCCGTGCGCGGATGGGTAGTGTGGTAACGGTTGACTTCGCCATCGTAGGTTAGCAAAAGCTTCCACTTGCCTTCGATTGTCCAACGGTAAAGTAAGGAGGCTTCCGGATCTTTGACCTCGGCGATGTCGTGGGCAAAGCCCTCGCCGAGAATGTGTTTGCGGTCAATCTTTGCGCCGCTTTTCAGATGCGGCATTAGATTGAGTCCGGGAAGATTTTCAGGCATACGAGCGCCGGCAGCCGCCAAAATTGTAGGAAAAATATCGATGCTACTGACTAATTCCGGTCGGTCTGCTGGAGCCAGTTTGTCCGGCCAGTGAAGAAAAATGGGGGTGCGAATGCCTCCCTCGTAAGGGGTTTGTTTGGAGCGGGGCGCATATCCTCTACGGGACGGATGTTGAATCCAACCGTTGTCAGTGACGTATACACTCAACGTGTTTTCCCGAACACCATTACTATTTAGAATGTCTAGCAATGCGCCGCAAGTTTCGTCGAACCACTCGCACATGGCATAGTAGCGCGCTATATGAACCGATTCTACCATGTCTTTGTATTTCTGAAATAAACGTTCCGGCGGGTTGTGCGGCGTGTGCGGCAAAAACGGCGCATACCATAGGAAGAAAGGTTTGCCCTCGTTCGTAGTCATTTTCACAAAGTCAGCAATCGGTTGCATACCTTGACGGCCGATTTTCAAACCATCGTCTCCGTGCCGTCCACCCGGTTCGGGAAAGCCGCGGGTCATCCCGTGTGTAAAGCCGCCATGTGAGTAACTTCCTTCCCACCACTTGCCGCTTTGATGGCTCCAGTAGCCGCGCTCGGCTAAAAGTTTGGGCAACGTTTCGAATTGTTCCAAACGGGCGATCAACTCGGCGCGCCGCTGTCGGTAAAGCGCGGAGCTTGGCCGCGCGTATTTTGGAGAAGGATCGTTGCCCGTAACGCCGTGCCGATGCGCGTAATGACCGGTGACCAACGACATCAAAGACGGCCGACAAAGCCCCGTCGGCACATAGCCACGTCGAAACAGAACGCTTTCTTGAGCCAGCCGATCCAGTCGAGGCGTCTTCACAACGGCGTGTCCCATAAAACTATAGTCACTCCAAGCCTGATCATCGGAAATAATCAAAACGATGTTCGGCGGCTTGGCGGCACAGAGTTGCAGGCAAGCGAGCATTCCGCACCCCAACCAGGCCGCTGAAAGTTTTCGCAAGATCAAAAGCCTTTCCCAAATGGGCGACATTGAGAAAAACCGCATCCGAAACGGCGGCGGAATCTTCGGCAATCCAAAGGAACTCTTTTTGAAAACAAGGCAAAGCAACCACTCGCCAAAACAAAGCCCGCTGAGAAAATAGGAAACTGATTCTTGTTTGTGTTTGCCCGCTAAAACGCGCGGAAACCAAAAGACTTTTCTATGGATAATCATGCGCAGCAAAGTGGCAATTTTTTGGCCTCTTGTCAAATCTAAAAACTTCCCGTTTGACAACAAAGGCAACAAAACCGGCCAAAACAAAATAGTCAACCGGTCAACTTGTCTTCTTTCCACCACAAAAAAACCGCCGGGAAGTCCGGCGGTTTGAAAAGAAAACTGCAATCAATCGAAAAGAGGCTATTCTTGTTGACGAGCAGCTTCTTCTAGCATGCGCTGGGCTTCCTGCAATTTCCATTCTTGTCGGTTGGCGGCCTCTCTTAGAACTCGTTGGAGCGCCTCCATTTTCCAGTCTTCGTCGAGTTGGGGAGCGTTTGGATCGCCTACGTATTCGCCTTCGCCATTGGCGATCATCTCATTGATTTCCGCGGGCGTGGGGACGATTACTTTGCCGTCTTCGTCCAGATGCAGCGGCACTTCATAGCCATCAGGAGTGATGATGCCGGCGACGTTTCTGCTTTCGTCATAGAGGATGGGCTTGCCACCAGCCAACAGCACGTTGTGTTTGTCGACTTTCATTCTATTCCTTTCTCGATCCCATTCGTCATAGGCCGCTTGCCAGCCGGGACTGATTACCAGAGGCGAATCACCTGCTTCCAGTTCATCGGCGTAATCAAGGTTAATCGCAAAACGATTTTTTGTTTCGGTAGGCAGTTTGTCAGTTCCTTGAATCTCGGTGAGGATGCGATCTCGGAGGGCAATGGCTTCGTCGTCAGGCATGAATTCCCGGTCCGGCCACCTTTTCTTCGACTGCAACATAGTCACGATGACTTCTTTAGAATCCTCGACAAGTTCGCCGTACGTGGAGTGTCTGTTTTCTCGGTGGTCGTATGCGTTTCTTGCTATTTCTTCAGGGTCTCTTTTTCGGTCTGCATGATACCGCCGCAGGGCTTCGAAAATGTCGCCGGTCGCCATCGGGTTGTCTCCTCTGCCGTGTTCTTCTAGAATGCGGTAGAGTTGCTCGAACTGCGCCGTGAACCTTGTCTCGTTTTCAAAGAAATGGCGCATGTAGCCGTGATTGCGGAATATGGGAGTGTATCCATATCCCTTTTCCAGCATTGCTTCGGTGACTACCACGTCAGGATCGGTGGTGGGCTTGTATGGGAAGTTGGCTTTCCAGTTGGCCAGCCGTTCCGCTTCTGCCGAGTCCAATTCTTCTTCAGGTTCTTCTGTTTCCACTTCTTCCATGCTTTGCGGAGCAAAGCTCGGCTCGTTCAAATGACGCCTTACGATTTCTTCGTTGCGCGAACTAAGCACACCGCCCGGGGCATAACCCTCGCTAATAATCTTTTGACCAGGAACAAGGCGACTTCCTTGTCGTTCTTCTACGGGGGGGTTGATGAAGCCGTGGTACAGGTAATGGCCAAGGGTGAGTCCAATCACACACGGAATTATCCTATTCAGGTAATACCCAATTGTTTTCTTTTTGGCTTTGTCGCTCATGGTCTTTTCTCCTTTAGTTGTAGTCGGTTATGTGTTGTTCGGGAACTTGGTATCGGTAGGGAATGCTTTGATCCTCGAAAATGACGTCGAGATTCTCGACTTGAACGTCTTCCGTTCTCCATTCCGTTCTTGCGCTCCAATAGACGATGCATTTGTTGTTTTCGTACTTTGTCTTTTCATGGCGGGCGTTGAGGGGAATGTACTCTTTATCGTTCAAATCGACGCTGGTATCTTCCACGGCGCTCAGCTCTCTTGTGACCATGTGTACATCTGAAGGCGCGCGTCGCTTGTACTTCCACCCGTCTGATTCATAGGTCATGTCGCTGACCGTGACGAAGGCTAGGGGGTTGATTTTGTCTTTTTTGTGTTTTTTAGCTTCGGCCGCTAAATCTGCGTTTTGTGCCTCACCAACGACGGATGACTTGAACTCGTGGCTTAAGTAGTTCTTTCCCGCAAATCCATACGTGATGAAATACCCCTCTTTGCCTTTGTAGTAATCCTCGTGGCCTGGGTAATAGGCGCCGGGGTCTCCTTGGTTGTGCGCGTCGTTGATACAATAGGGCAAATACATTCCGGCGCCATAATGATGCTGGGAATCGCCGTTAGACTTCCAAATTTCGTTGTCTTCATCCCAATACATCCAATCTGTCCAGTAGTCGAAGTATTGGTAATCTCTGTCGTAGTCGTCACTGTTGATGTCAGTGTAAAGGTCATACAACGGCATGGGGTAAGTGGGGTTCGGGAGGGGGTTTTTAGCATCGAATCCCCATTGAGACTGCCAAGCCCACTCTCCGCTCTTGCTGTACCAGTGAGTTTTCTCGCCATCCATTTTCCACAAACCAATAGACGCAATGGATTGGATCCTTCCTTTGGAAGCGGCGCCCGGCGGAAGCTCCCATGTTTTGTTTAGTTCGCTCCAAATAGCGTTTCCGCCAACAGCGATGCCTAGGGGTCCAACAACCCATTTTAACCAATCCTTCCAAGGGAGTAATTTCCCAATTTCTCTCCATATGTTCTGGACTTGGGCTCCGTTGGGGATTAAATCGGTGGAACTCGTGAGGTTGTAGACGGTGCCGTCGGGCATAGCAATGGCTCGCCTAAAACCCGGCCCTCCTGCTTGGGTTGGTTGGACGGTATCCCGAACGGCAACTGGATTTGTGGACGATGTTTGCGCTGCAAGGTGCGGCAGCAACGGCACAAACAGGAGGCTGGCGAAGAGCAGGCCGTAAATCGTGCCGATGCCGGCGGTTGCGGCGATTTCCTTCAGGTTCAAGGCTCCGGGCGCAAAGCGCAGACGCCAAGGCGTCTTTGTCGTTTCCGATGCAGTTTGCATGGCTTCGTTGGGGTTATCTTGACCGATTCCAGAGGAATTATCAAGCCTGTTTTTGTTATTTAATTTACTCATAAAACGATCTTTCTCTGCTGAGTTGTGTCTTTAAGTGTCTTTATTATTTTCGCATTTGGCCGGCGCCTTGGGGAAACTTCTTCCCGCGTCCAGGCCGATTGGCAATAGCAAGCGGGATTAAAAAACGCGAGTTCCTGCCTGTTTGCCGAAGCCAACAGGGCGAGACGATCGACTCTCCCGACGCATTGCATATCCAAACTGTGATATTTCAGCGGGGAGACCCGATTGACGAATCAACCCGCTTACTATTGCCAAACGCAAGAAAAACAAAAATCCACCTTGAGTGCAAGCTTTTTTTCCACTTTTTTTCGATTTTCTTAACTTTTTGCCTCTTTTTGTCTTTTTCTCCTCTTTTTTGGGGGGCAGAGGCGCGCTTTTCTCTGTTTTTCGGGGGCGGGAGGCGGTTTTTTCTGGTTGGCGGGATTGGGTAGGCGAGCGTTTGGGAGGCGTTGAGGAGTTTAGAGAATTTGGAGGAGGGCGGTTTGTTTTTTGGTTTTTAAGCGTTCTGCAACGGCTTAGGATTTGTATCGGTTGGGCAATGGGGTTGGGCGATGGGTGGGAATTGGGCAGGCTAGAAGCCATTCAGAAACCAGCGGAGGAATTGGCCGGGATCGGCGAGGCCGAGCCAGAGGCAAAAGGCCAGGTTGACGGCAAATACGGCCAAGCGAATTCCATAGGCGGCGAGGTTGGGATACGAGCGCGCTTGATCCAGAAGGATAAGCCAGGCGATTGGCAACAGGCTTAAGGCGACTATGCTGAGGAAGGCGAGGACGGAGTGGAATCCGAAGAGGGCGGAGGCTTTTTGCGCTTCTTCCATTTGCATTCCTTTGGAAGAAGGCCAGTCGCCGGTCAAGAGAGCGGCATGGACAATCAGGCTGTAAAAGACAATCGGGACGGCTAACGGCGACAATGCCGCAAGCCAGTGAAGTTGATCGAACATCGGGCGTTGGAGGAAGCGGATTGGTTTCATGGCAACGAGGCGTTAGCGGCGGCGCGGGCGAAAACAGCGCAACATTCCTAAGCAAAGGCCGAGGAGCAACAGAAGCCAGCTTGACGGTTCTGGAATCACGGGAACTTCGGCCGGGTTGACGGGAGAGAGGCCGGCGCGGGCGAATTGTTCCTTTGTTTCCAAGACGACGGCGCCGGAAACGGAAGTGACCAGCTGGTGTTGGCCGGCCATTTGCACTGCTTTATTGCGGCCGCCTTTGGATGCTATGGTTTCGATTTGATTGGCGGCGTAGAGGCGGCGAACGTGGTCGGTGACTTTGGGAACTTCGTCAAGGCCGGCAACAGCGTCGAGAGAAACAGCGCGACGTTGGAAGCGCCACGGACCGGTTTCGGCGCCGAGTTGACGGAACCAATCGGCCAAGTCGTTTTCCAGCGAGTCAAAACGAGGAAGGGATTGGACGGCGCCGCCGGTCAGTTGTTCCAGAAGCCGATTGGGGCCGGCGGCGGTTTGCATTTCAAACAGTTGAGGATGCGCGGGGCTTCTTTCCAAACGCTGCCGAAGGGCGGCGTTTGAACTGAGCGCGACCGGTTGCGGCCCGTGAATCCACAGGACGGCGCCTTTTTGTCCGGCGGAAGCGATGTCCCAAGCCCGCACGAGGCCGTCGAGGTTGTCTTGGCCGCCAACGGCCTGCAGTCGGCGAACTTTGGCGGCAGCGGCGTCTTTGGAGATTGGGGCGTTAGCGCCGTTTCGGAGGTCTTTGCCGGCCTTCTGTTCGTTTGAGGCGTGGATGATGAAGAGTTCGACCGAAGGCGGCAGTTGCGCAAGGCTACGGACAATTTCTTGGTGGAACGGCGCCATGCCGATGGAACCGTCGATGACGATGGCTAGGCGGTCGAGACTCAGCGGCGGATCGGCAACCAAGTCTTGCAGAATAACGGCGCCGTTGTTTCCTGTTTTTTCCGCATCCCGCGATCCATTTGGATTGAAGCCGGCCGTCCGGACGCGAATGGAGGCTTCGGGAAGGCGGATGCGGAGGGCGGCGCGGTTTGAGAGTAGAGCGGCATCGGCAAGCTGTCCGCGAAGCACCGATATTTCGTTGAATGGAGCAGTCTCTCCGCTGGCGGATTTTTTTCGAATGACGCCCGGTTTCAAGTTTTCCAGCGGGCTGGACAGTTTGGATCCTGATTCGATCCAAAGCGCGTGTTCGAGGTTGGGTGGCAGGCGGAAGTTGCGCTCGATAATTTTTGGGATCGGGAGTCTGCCGTTGCGCGAATCGGACATGACCAGCGGCGTGGTGATGCCGATTCGCACTTTCATGCCGCCGCCGGGAGGAATCGGAAAACATTGCATGAGGATGCGGTTTGGGCCGGAGGTTGTCACGAGGACGGGATCGCGTCGTTGACGCACGGCAACTTCTTGGTAGGCGGCGCGGGTTTGCATACGGCTGGCGAAGGCGGCTTCCCGCTCTTCTCCGTTCACCCAAAGGGTAAGACGGGAGACAACGCCGGCAGGCGGGAGCAAAATTTGGGCGCGAGCTTCGCGTTGGCGAGAGGAATGATTGGCAAACTCGAATGTCCATTCCAAATAGGCAAGACCTGCTTGGCCGTGAATGCGTCCATCCAGCCGGGAGCCGGCGAGATCCAAACCGCGCACGCGTCCCGCCACCGTCGCGCCGCCTAATCCTTCGTCAAAGTCCCACGCCAACTCATCTAACGCGCTCCAGCGGCCTGCGGAATGATAAAGCCGGGGAGGAGGGACGGAGTTGAACGGCTTTCCCGTCACTCGAAAGAAAATCGTTCGCGCTTCCTTTTGATGGACGGGATTTTCGGGCGAAATCAAAAAGGCGGCCAAGTTGGTGAACTTTCGCGGTCGTTCGTAGCAAGCGCGAAGCATCGTTGCCTCGCTGCCGACGCTTCGGAGAAGACGCACGCCTTTTGTTTGCACGGCGGGGTCTTGGGAATCGGCCAGTTCCAAGCCGATGCGGGCGGCAATGTTGGGGAACTCCAGAGCGCCCAGAAAAGCAACGGCGACCGCAAAGCCAAACAGTTGCGCTCCGGCAGTGCGGCGAGATTTTCCGAAAAACAACGCCAAGCGACATCGACAGCAAATGGCGGCGACAAGGGCGAACAGCGGCCCCATTGGAAGCAGTCCAAAGCCGAAGAAAAAGACAGCGACAACCCCCGGCAAAAGCAGGGGAACAAACGCGACGGCGTAAAATGCGGCGACGGTTATGGCGACGGCGTTGGCGGCCATAAGGAGTTGGGGATGGCGATGCGATCCTCGGCGGATTTGAGAAATGATGAGGGCATTCACGGCCGGCACCGATGCCGCCAAGAGAACGTGCCACCAAGTCGGCATCGGATCAAAAAAAGACCGGGCGCAGGCGCGCGTGCACAGTTCAACTACAATGGAGATTATCGGGAGGACGACTCCGAAAATGGTCAAGGCGGGGCCGGGCGCGGTTTTGAATTGGGTCTGAGAAGCGTCCGGATCGTCGACGTTCGCCGCCTTCCAATCTTCTCGGCTTGCCAAAGGGCCGATGCGCCGAAGGATTTCGCTTACGTCCCGGCGGGTAACGACTTGAAGCTTGCGGCTTTTGATTTCCTCTTCGACGTGGGCGCGGAGATCCTCCAGCACTTCGTCGGCGTCGACGTCCGATTTGTCTAAGGCATTGCGTTCACCGGACAAGTAGGCTTCCAGCTCGTTTGCGGCTTCTTTTGACCATTGGGGCATTTTAGGTTCCTTTCTCTTTGTCGTCGCTCAACGTCTGCGACATGGTTTCCAAATAGGCGTTCATCCGCTTAAGTTGGCGGCGACCCTGAGCAGTCAGGGAATAGTATTTGCGGGCGGGGCCTTCGGAAGATTCTACTAGGCGGGACTGGATCAATCCGCCGGATCGCAATCTCGAAAGCAAGGGATAGACCGTTCCTTCGGTTGTATGCAATCCCGGAAGAACGACGAGGGATTTGACCAGGTCGTATCCATAGCGCTCCGTGCGCGCGAGAGCGCGCAGAATGCAGAGTTCCACGATGCCTTTCCGCATTTGAACGGTCCAATTGTCGAAAAAATCCGGCATGGCCAGCGCGCCGTTAGCTTTCGCTTTTCAATATTCTCATAACAAGCTACTTTGTAAAACATAATAGATTTTCAAAAGAGCGCAAGCTTTTTTTTGGCAATTCGTCTTTTTGATTTTTTGTCCGCCGGTTTGAGGGATTTTCCGCTAATTCTTCTCAGATCTCCGATAAATCAGGAAACGAAAAGCCGAAAAACCTCCTCGCAAAAGCGATTTCCAGCCTCGAACGAAGCGTCTTCTCGCATCTGTGTTTTTTGCGAAATAACGGGCGGCGCCGTTGCCAGACTCTTGCCCGAAGAAGAGTCCTGTAGAAAACACGAAAAAGAATCTCTCATGGCTCTCTCAAATATGTAGAATCCGAGACTGAACACCTGCGCCTGATCCAGAAACGACGGAAACAGAACACAACCGTCGTTGCCGCTAATCTTAATGCAAAAGGAAAAACAGAGCAAGCCCGAATCTTGGCGCGTCAAAAAATTCACCATGCGCGTTTGCGGGCGCAGTCTGCAACGGGCTTCCTTCAAATCTGCCGAACCACCACCCGCAGTCCCTCGACGTGGATGACTTTTACTCGCTTGTCCTTTTCAATCATCTCTCCCGCCGTGACCACGTCCACGTGGCATTGATCGATGATTGCCGTCCCTGAAGGCCGCAAAGGAGTTAGGGCAACGCCTTCCTTGCCCAACAAATCCGGCCGATCCGTCCCAATGTCTCCGATCTCTCCTTGGGAAACGAAGGGCTTGGATACTTTGCTGCCCGGAAACCACCACAACCAAAAGATGAATCCCGCCAGCAACGCCATCAACACGCCCACCAACAACCCGCTGCCGCCAACCGGTCCAAACTCTTGAAACCCCAAGAGCACGGCGGCCGCCAAACAAAAACAACCCACGGAGCCGGCAATCATCCCCGGCAGAAAAATCTCCGAAACCAGCAACAAAATCCCGGCAATCAACAAGATGGCAATCACAACCATAAGGAAGGAAAAACCATAGCCTCGCTGCGGCCAAAGGCAAGCGAATTGATCCCGATGCGGCGCTTCGGCGAACGGACTAAGCCGCGTTCCCGCTTCGGCGAGGCGGCCATCCAAGAGAAGAGCGAACCCAAGCAATCCCAACGACAATTCCCTCTCCCGCAAAATCCGCCCTTCCCATGCGCCGCGCAGAAAACGCCAATCCAACCCATCCCAAGAAATCCCAAAAATCCCCTTCAAAACCGAGACGAAGCCGTCACTAAGCCGATACTAAGCCGTCTCAGACCGCTTGTTGAGCCGCCAAAACTCCCAAAAACCACAGAATCCACCAGCCCCGCTAAACCGCGCCGAAACCCAGCCTTTGCTCGTCAAATCCATGCGACGCTTGGTGGACTCTATCGCTTCAAAACTTTCTTTTCGCACCGGCAAGACGGAATTGCGCGTGAATTTTGCCATTTTCGACAAATTTTTCTTAACTTTTTTCTCGATTCGGGCTTGACTCCCTCCGCCGAAAAGCCTAAAAATGAAGAAATTTTTGAAGATTGGGAATAAAAGAAAAAAACTTTGTCCCATTTGGCAATTCAGCGGAGGAGAAATTATGAGTGAGACAATTGGAGAAATGGCGGGCAAACTGCGTTGCGATGCTCGGAAAGAAGCAAATCCATTTATCGTGGATATTGTTGAGGAAATGATAATGGATAGCAGGAAGAGAGGATGGAAGAATCCTATTTATTGGTCTGACGACCTCAACATAAGACCAATTGGGTTCATCACAGAGGTAGCCAGAAGAGCAGAGCGAAGTGTGCGCGAAATGGGACTAGGGAAGAGACCTCCCAATGTTTTGCTAGACGACAAGAAAGTTATAGAAACGAAAAGAAAATGGATGACTACTGGAGAAAACAGGATGTTTATCGCAAGTTTGCGAGCAGCTGGGGTATGGCACTCTGCCCATATGCCAGAAAATGTTGGAGCAAACCTGATCCCCAAACGGATAAAGACACCGCTTGACTGGTATGTGTCTCCTGAACTGGCCAATAAGGATAATTGGTTTTTGGATTATCCGACTGCTGGTGGACAAGAGTTTCAAAATATGCCTGACGAGAACCAGAGAGGTGCTGATTGGCATTCATTGGAGTGCGAGTTAAGGCAAATTGAAGAAGAGATGGAAAATCTGCGTGCAAAATTGCAAAAAATCTAAAATGAAGAGAACATTTGGATTACTGTTGGCAGTCGCTTGCTTTTGTGGCGGGGAAGTGGCGGCGCAGGAAAAACTTGAGATTCAAATCACAATAAGAGACGGAGTTGTTCAAACCATTGAAGTGGATCGAGATATTGAGAAATTGGATTTTGCGATATCAGGTCTAACAAGCATCACCTTGCCGAATGGATTGACGAGTTTGGAGAGGCTGGATCTTCACGGAAACCAGTTGACGAGTCTCGTCTTGCCCGATGGATTGACAAATTTGAAGTGGCTTTATCTTTACGACAACTGGTTGACGAGTTTCATCTTGCCCGAAGGTTTGACGAATTTGGAGTATCTGAGTCTTGGCTCGAACGAGTTGACGAGTTTCACCTTGCCCGAAGGATTGACGAATTTGGAGGTGCTGGTGCTTCGCAACAACCGGCTGACGAGTCTTACTTTGCCCGAAGGATTGACGAATTTGAGGGGTCTGAGTCTTGATCTTGACGGCAACCAGTTGACGAGTCTTACTTTGCCCGAAGGACTGACGAATTTGAAGGCGCTGAGTCTTTCCGGCAACCAGTTGACGAGTTTCACCTTGCCGGAAGGCTTGACGAGTTTGACAAGTCTGAGTCTTTCCGGCAACCAGTTGACGAGTTTCACCTTGCCGGAAGGCTTGACGAGTTTGACAAGTCTGGGTCTTGGCGGCAACCAGTTGAGGAGTCTCACCTTACCCGAAGGATTGACCAGTTTGAAGTATCTGGGTCTTCAAATGAACCAGCTGACGAGTCTTACTTTGCCTGAAGGATTGACGAGTTTGGAGAGGGCTGGATCTTGCAAGAAACCAGTTGACGAGTCTCATTCTGCCCGAAGGATTGGCGAATTTGACGAGTCTGGATATTCGCAACAACCAGTTATTGACGAGTCTTACGTTAGCGCGAGATACGGCAGAGAGATTTGCGGGAGTTGATGCAAGCAGAGGCTTCTCGGCTTATAATTTGAAGGTTCGATATGAATATGATCCTTTAAAAGTTCCTTTAAAGGTGATCCTTCCAAAGCGACTTGATGGGAAGGTTTCCTTTGATGGTATCAGCCACGACCAATTAGAATTTCTCTTCCTTGAGGATTTAGATTTTCGGTCGCCAAGAATAACGAGAGCGGGGGATGCTTTGGAAATCACTTGGGCGGTTGGCGTGTTGCAAACTTCCGCCGGCATTGAAGGCCCTTGGAAAGACGTCCGAGCCAGCAGTCCCTTGCGAATTTTTCCCAGGCCTTCGATTCCCGCAGAATTCTTCCGCGTGCGTGCGGAGTAGCGTTTAGCGATGGGCTAAGCGTCCGTTGCGCGCCGACAGCGATTGAGTTTTGCGCTCCCTTGCCAAAGACGCCGTCGGATTGGAGAGAAACTCGCTCTAAGTCGTCCGGTTCAAGCCGGGCAAACAATTGAAAGAAGCAGTTTTATGAATGCATTCACCGTAGGATTCGACGCAGTCTGGGTGTTGATGATAGTTTGGGCTTTGGTTGAGAACTATAAGCATTATCAACTTCGGATTGGGTTTACATCCACAACTTCATACTGGATTCTGCAAGTGATTCTATTCGGGCTATTGGTTTGGATTATGGGAAGCTACTTTGTGGACTTTTTGAATTAATGGGAATGCGGAAGCAGTCCCCGCGCTCGTGAATTTCTTTGGCGTGACGAGAAGCCGCAGCATCTCCTCGATAATGTCCAGCTCGGGCAAAGGCCAAATCTCCCCGCCTTTGAAGATCCGCCATCAACGCCGGTGGTTCTCTTCAATGGACCGTGATGCCCAGCCACGAAAGATAAATGCCCACTAAAGCGGGAGCGGCCGCTCCAACAACAATCCAAAACCAGCGGCTCGCTAACTTCTGGGAATTTTCCAAGCGATCTAAGCGAACGTTGATGCCGTCTTTGCCGTTGCCGCGAATGTCTTCGTCGATTTTGTCGAGCTTGGCCGTCAGGCTAGATTCCATCTTCTCCAAATGCTTTTCAAAATGTTGGAACCGCTCTTCAATGACCGTCTCCAATTTGGTCTCCAACTTGCCAACGCTTTTCTCCAAACCGCCCACGCGAGTATCCAACTTGCTGACACTCTTTTCCAAACCGCCCACGCGGGCATCTAACTTGCCGACGCTCTTCTCCAAATTGCCAATCCGGTTTAGGCACTCGTTCATGTTCTCCCCTTCCATACCTCCCAGTTTGCAAAACAACACCTCCCGTTGTCAACCCCCAGCCTCAAAACAAAGAAAACCGCCAAGCCGAATTTTCCGTGTGCGAGCGGAGTAGCGTTTAGCGATGGGTTAAGCGTCTGTTGCGCGCAGATGGCGATTGAGTTTTTTTCTTTCCCTTGCCCAAGACGCCATCGGATTGGAGGAACTCACTCTAATGGGAAGGCCGCTGCTTGGATTGGCGAACTTCGGGAGATATGCGCTTTTCCAACCTTGTCTTCCCGCGATTAAGCGTCGGCCAACGGTTGGAGAGGTTGCCGCTTCATTTTTTGTAGTTCTTGAAGTTCCACGCAAAGGGCATCTTGTTCTTTTTCCCCAAGTTGGGGGTTGCCCAGAGCGATGCCAATTTGCTGCATCTGCTGTTGGATCGGCCTGTTGCGCAAGCGCAAAAGAATGTCCGCTAGCAATCTCTGCGGATGAGAAACTTTCCGCAGATCGTCGGCCATTGCCGCCTCTGGAATCCAACTGACCGCCGCTGCGTCTTGGATTGCGTCCCACAACCGGCCGACTTCAAACGGGCGATCCTCCAACAAGCAATCCCATCGAAAAAGGAGCGCTTGTTTGACCACGGGATGTTGCACCCACTCCATATCCAAATGTTGGAAAATCCATTCTGCCAGCGCGGGATCCATGTCGCCCAGAATAATCTTCAACAGCCAAAACTCATCCTCCGCCGGGCGATTCACCTGAGGAAGCGCTTCTTCTTTGGCTTCTGTCTCTCTGGCCGGCCGAGAAACCACTTTTGAAAACTCGCTCCTCACGGCATCCACCGACACGCCTAAGCGGACGCTTGTCTCTTGCGCGTATGCATCCACAGTCACGGCGTTGCCAGTTTGGTTCACCGCCAATCCCATATCGCGGAGGATTGCGTTTCTTCCCCGATCACTTTGCGCGTCGTGCGCTTGGCAAAGGCTTTCCAACAAATTGTCAAAGTAACCGGGCGATTGCTCGATAATCTTTTGGAATGCCGCCGCGCCTTTTTCTCGAAAGAAACTGTCGGGATCGTGAGGAGAGGGCAGAGGCGCCACGCGAACTGCCAAGCCAAATCGAAGAAGATCATTGGCCGAACGCTGGATGGCGTTTTGTCCGGCATTGTCCGAGTCAAAGCAGAGAACGGCTTCGGAAACGTATCGCTTCAAAATGCGAGCGTGATCCGTTGTCAACGCCGTTCCTTGAGGTGCCACGACGTTTTGTATCCCATTGACATGGCAAGCAATCACGTCGAGCTGCCCTTCGCAAACGATCATCGACTTCGCTTCCAAAGCCGCCGTCCGCGCCTTGTCCAGTCCATACAAAACTTTGCCCTTCTTAAAAATGGCCGTTTCCGGCGAATTGACGTACTTGGCGACGGCAGAATCCACAGAGTCAACCAGCCGTCCACTAAACCCGATGACTCGTCCTTGAACATCCGTTATGGGAAACATCAACCGCCGCCGAAACCGATCATAGTGACGTCCAGTGTCTTCCTTGCGGCAGACCAGCCCGGCCTTTTCCAATAGATCGGCGCCGTATCGTCGTTCCTTGCCCCAGCGGAGAACGTCGTCCCACTCGCCGGACGCAAAGCCCAAACGAAAGGCAACCGCCGCATCCTCGCTGATGCCCCGGCTTTTGATGTATTGGCGGCCTTCGCGTCCCCGCGCTTCGCTTCGCAACAACCGATGCCAACGAGCCGTCAACTCTTCGTGAATCTTGTAAAGCGTCTCTTTGCCCCGGCCTTGCCCTCGACTGCCGAAACGAGAATCCTCGCTTATCGAAATCTTTGCTCGCTCCGCCAAACGCCGCAGCGCCTCCGGAAACGACAGCTTTTCGTATTCCTGAACAAAAGCGAACACATCCCCCCCCTTGCGACAACCAAAACAATAAAAAATCTGCTTCGTCGGATTGACGTGGAAACTCGGCGTCTTTTCCTGATGGAACGGACACAGCGCCACAAAATTCGCCCCCGCTCTTTTGAGCGGAACGTATCCGTTGACGACCTCGACAATGTCGCTCGCCTCCCGAACTCGCTCCTTCAACTCCTCTCCGCTCATAACAACCTTACAAAGATAAAAACCTTAGGAAAGTAGATCCAATCCACTTGTCCGATATTGTAGAATTCTTTTCTTTGTTTGTTTCATTTTCTCATGAGTTTGAGGCAGTCTCCGTAATAGATTGTTTCTGTTTCCATTTTCTCTGGCTTCCTATGTTTTTCCTATGTTTTTCCTATGTTTGCCTCGCCATGCCATTCACTTGCCATTGAGAAAATTATTTGAAGTGACCGCCGATATAGAAAAACCGTTGAGGCTCGGTCTTGTCTATTATTATACCTACCTTAGTATGTGTAGTATGATAAGAAGGTCCGTCGCCGCAATTATACCTACTACTTCGGCGGTGGATTATTGCTCTTTCCCAAGGCCCGTCTAAACTTGTCGCCATCCACAAAGTGCCGAAATGCGGCAACATAAAATATAGGATGTCGCCCTCAACATTATCATCTCCATCACGGAAATAATAGTCGTCCACATCGTCTATGCCGGTGCCGTTCCACGGCGTGCATGGAATGGAATAAGAGACGCAAACGAAAGCAAGAATGGCAAGTAGTTTTTTCATTATTTCTTTGTGAAATTTCAGGAATCCTTGTTAACGCTCGGCGCTCAATCGGTATCGGATCGAAACGGCTTGGGAATGGTTGGGGTTTAGCTCTAATACTCGCTTGTAGTGTCTGCGGGCGGATTCGGCGTCTCCCAGTTGGTTGGCATATAGTTTGGCCAGTTCAAAATGGGCGTTGTCGTCGTCCGGATGGTTGTCGATCACTGTTTGCAGTTCGGATGCGGCTTCGTTGAAGTGCCGGCCTTTTTTGAGAGCGAGAGCAAAGTTGTAACGAGCGTTTCGGTGCGACGGCCGAATGGCCAGCGCCCATTCGTATGATTGTAGCGCGTCTTGGGTGAACTCTGCCCGGAGCGCGGACAATCCCCAATTGTAATACGCTTCAAAGAAGGCCGGGTCTATGGCGACCGCTTCTCGATAGGCCAAAATCGCCTCTGAAATTCGTCCGGCCAGATATTCCCGGTTTCCCTTTTGGTAGTGTGGATCCGCCTTTTTTCGATCTCCCGCTTGGGGTGCGTCCGGCGATTGGTAATCGTAGGGAGTTCCAGCCATTTGCCGCGCTTCCGCTCGCCGAGGAGGCGTTTCCCGAAGCAGCGCCGAAGCGGATTCAGGCAACGTTGCGGGCAAGGAATCTTCGGCTTTTGAGGCGTCTTCTGAAGAGCCGAACAGACGTCGCCCAATGCGGCCGATGGAAATCCCAAAACCGGAACGACGCACGGACACCGTTCTCCATTGGCCGTCTAGCGAATCTTCTTCCGTCCAATCAGGGGGCGATTCAGACTTGGAGGATTCGGTTTCTGTTTCTTTGAAAACGACGGACGGCGGCGGCGGCGCAGATTTTGAGGCGATGTCCGTCGTCTCGGTCGGTTCTTTCTTTGGATCGTCGGCTGTTTCCAAGACTGCTTCCGATTCTGCGTTCTCTGTGGAATCGGCTTCCAATCCGTTTGGTTTCTCTGGTTGCCGGGAGTTCTCGCCGGGCGGTTTTGTCAACGAAGCAATTTCGCCGGCTTCTTGAGAATCAGAGAGCGGTTGGGGCGGCGGGGAATCGGCGTCAGGCGGGCTTGCTGCTTCCACCGCCGCAGTTTCTTGCGCTTGGTCGATTTCTTGGATTGGCGGCAGATTGGTCTCCGCAGAAGATTCCGTTGTTTTTGCGGTGGCAGCGTCCTCTGATTCGGCAAGCGGCCGAGAGGAGGAGGCATGGACTTCTTCGCGCGGCGGCTTGGTTGTCTCCGCCGCAACGACGGGTAGTTCGGCTGGTTTCGGTGCCCGAAGTGCTTCTTCTATGCCTTTTGTCAATTCCTCGACGGAATCGTAGAGTGCGGAGGGGGGCGCCCAATGCAGGAATCGGCGGTACTTGGATTGCGCCAGCGACAGATTCTGGCGCCGTTGTTTGTCTGACGCTTGGCTCTGCATGGCTTGGCGTTGCGAAATCACCGCCTGATTGAGAAAGGCCGGAGCGTATTTTTCATCCTGCATGATGGCGTTGCTGAAAGAGTTCCACGCTTTCTGCGGTTGGCTTCTCTTTGCATGAATCAAGCCCAGTCCGTTCCAGGCTTCGGGCAAAGCTGGATTTTGCTCCAAGGCCGTCTTGTAGAATGCCTCCGCCTCTTCCCATTTTCCCTCGCCTAACCGAGCCGTTCCCCGTTTTACCCAAATCATCGGGTTTTCGTTTGCCAAATTCCTGCTGTACTTGAACTGTTCTTCCGCTTCCTTAAACTTTCCGTTCTCCAAAAGCAAACAACCCAAATTGTAACGCGCGACGGCAAAATCCGAATCCAGAGTCAGAGACTTGCGGTAGGCTTGCTCGGACTCTTTGGTTTTGCCGGAGCGATGGTAGGCCAAGGCCAGCAGATTCCAAGAGCGGGGGTCTTCCGCCAACAATTCCGTCGCTTGGCGGAGTTTTCGGATTGCGGCGGGAAACTCTCCCCGATTCAAAAGGACTTCTCCTTTCAACAAGGCCGCCGGACCGGGAGGTGTGCATCCCGTGAAACCGAAAAAACACAGCGCCCCAACGAATGAGAGCATCCTCTTCCCCGCAATTTTCATGGCTTTCATTGCCTACAATAAGTAGCATTTCGGCTCTTGCGAGTCAAGTTGTCCAAGGTTTTGAGGAGAGTGGAGCGCATGCCTCAGATTCAAGACGCAAGCCGTTGTTTGCCGTCTGTCAACCGCCGGCTATGGCTTTCCCGGCTGATTGCCTACATCCTTTGCGTCAGCGGCGCCGTGGAAGCGCTCTTTCCCCTTGCCGCAACGCCCGTCGAAATTCGCGGCAACGCCCGCGTCGTCATCGTGCGCCACCCCAAGGCGATGATCACCTTTGCCCCTCAACGCGACAAAATTCGCGGCATGGTGGAGCGTGGACTGTCCGCATTATGGAAAACACCAAACGTCGCCGCCGGTTGGCGCTCTTGCATCTTGCCGGACGACGTTGTCGGCATCCGCGTTCACTCAGCGCCCGGCAAAACCGGCGGCTCGCGACCGTCCGTGGCGGCCGCCTTGTTGCAAAGTCTGCTCGACAGCGGGCATCAAGCCAGCCGAATCGTCGTTTGGGATCGTCAACTCTCTTCCCTCCGAGCGGCCGGCTATCTTTCCTTCCGAGACAAGTTTGGCATCCAAGTGGAAGGCGCCCGCCAAGCGGGCTACGACGAAAGCGCTTTTTACGAATCTTCCCTAATCGGCGCTTTGGTTTGGGGCGACCACGAGTTTGGAAAAACAGGCGAAGGCATCGGACGACGCTCCTTTGTGACCAAACTGCTCACCCAAAAAATCACCAAAATCATCAACCTCGCCCCGCTTCTGAATCACAATCGAGCCGGCGTCTGCGGCAACCTTGTCGGCCTGGCGCTCGCCGGCGTGGACAACACCCTCCGCTTTCAATCCGATCCCGGACGATTAGCCATCGCCGTTCCCGAAATCATCGCCCTCCCAGAAATTGGAGACCGCATCGTCCTCAACGTAGTGGACGCCTTGATTGCCCAATACCAAGGCGAAACCCAAGCGCGGCTCCAAGACTCCGCCGTCTTGAACGAACTTCGCTTTAGCGCCGACCCCGTCGCTCTGGACGTGCTTTCCATCAACGAATTGGAAAAACAACGCGCCCAAAAAGGAATCTCTCCGCTCCGCCAAAACCGCGCCCTTTATGAAAACGCCAATCTCCTGCAACTCGGCGTCAGCAACTCAAACTCAATATCCGTCCAGTGGATACTCATACCCTCTCACTTCCAAAAAAGTCGCCTTCCCCTCTAAAAGAACAATGGACGCAAGCAGACAGAACTTTTTGGCGCCAGACGCGGAAAATGCGCGCCCATCGCATCAACGACTCATCCACCGCCAACCCGGCCAAAATCCCGTTTGTCATGTTTCCTCCCCTGCCTCCTTGCCCACAACCCATCAAACCATCACTAAGCCATTACTTAGCCGCTACTCGCTACTAATAGGATACTAAGCCGTTACTAAGTCGTTGCCGAAATCTTACCGATAGATTTGAAATCGCGCATCGGCCTATCCTTGCCCGCCAAAAAAGCGTGGGAAAAACAAGCCAAAAAAAAAGCGGAATTTTTCCCAAGTGAAAAAAAGATGAAAAAACAAAAAAGTATTGATGGCGAAGCTGCCGCTGTGATTTGCCCGTGCTTACAAAAAACCAGTGAGTGATTCGCCATCGGGTCTCCTTGCTGGAATATCACAGTTTGATTATGATTTTTGGCGGGAAAGACCAACGTTTCCTTTCCTGTTTGCTTCGGCGAATGGGCAAGAACTTCGCATCTTTTGCTCTGCTGGATGGATTCATCGGTCCGAATTAGAGACACTTACAGACACGAATCAGCAAAGAAACTCGTTTTATGAACCAATTAAAGAACGAAATTAATCTTGACCGCGCCGTTGGCGCGGTGGAAAATGCCTCCACAGGAGAGGAGAAGATGAGCAATTCATCAAAGAAGACGCCTTGGCACCTGCGCTTTGCGCCGGGAGTTTTGCGGCCTATCGGACGGCTTGCTTTCAAAACCGTCTCGCTGGCCAGCGCAATCATCCAACCCATTCGCCGGCGGCTCAATCAATGGAACTGGCGCCAGAAAACCGCGCTCGTCACCGCGCTGGCCATCACCGCCACCGGCGTTTTCTACCAACAACGAGCCAACGCCGCCGCGCTCCTTGGACCCATCCTGGCCGCAAAGCCCGCAGATTTCCTCGTGAAGTTCTTTATTGGATACGCCATCGGCAAATCGCTCAATTCTGCTTTCTCCGCAAAACTCCAGAAAACCGCCAATGCGGATACCGAACACTGTCTCTACGACCACCGCGAACTTCACTTTACCTTCAAAGAAAACGGCGATTGGCGATGGGACGGCGAAAACTACACCCGCACAATCCACGCCACTGCTACCGCCGACGAAGGCCCCAGTCACGACACCAGCGGCACCGACTCCTATCTGCTGGAATTGGGATACAACTCGGACGCCCTCACCAAAAGCGAGGTTCTTTACCAAGAAGTCACTGACAACGCCAATCTCTCCGGCGCATCCATAACTTACGACGTGGAAGAACTGGTCGACGGCGTCTGGGAAACCTTGGAATATGACTACGACAGTCGCACAGGAAGTCCTGCAGATTACTTCCTTTATGTAACTTACGGCGGCTACATTCCCGAACCCACTGATGCCGAACTGCAAAAAGACCTGGACGACTTCCGCTCCGAATGGAACGCCATGGCCGCAACCAACAACTGGATGTACCCCAGCGAAATGGGGCCTCTGCGCGTTGGCGTCGAAATCCGCAGCACCAAAGAAACTATTGTGTGCAACAAAGCCGTCAAACTCTGGTCGGAATTCAGTTTTAACCGAGTTCCCGGAGACACCACTGACGGCCCCGACGAACTGGAAACGCCGGGTGACCGCCCATACTACGTGACCAGACTCAGCTACACAGCCTACGAAGCCGGCTACAGCGGCGGCATTGTTATTAGAAACAAAAGAGAAATTACTGAATATCCTGAGCCGAAGTCTTACGAAAACGACTACTTCAAACCCTTCGATCTCGCCGAAATACCGTGGGACAACTTTCAAATCACCGTCGATCCTGTCTGGACCGGAACTGCCACTCGTTACTTCAAAGATAGAAGCAAAAAAAGATGGTGTAAATTCTGTGAGAGGTCGCATCGCAGGGCACTTAGATCGCTTCCCGGGTATCCTAGTCCTTGCACTCCCGGCTTCAGCAACACCACCCGCTACGAATTCAAGGTCTTTCAGAACGAGAGCGTCGTCAAGCCATAAACGAAACAACCAAGAAAGGAGAACCAGAGAAATGAAAAGTGTTTACATCATCACAGGAGGCATTCTGGCCATGATTGCCGTTGTCTTCCTTGCTCCCCAAAAGCAAAACAACCCGGAAGAGAAGACGTCCATCCCTCTCGATGAAACTGAATCCACCATTCTTAAAGAATACGGAATTGATTTGTCTACCTTAGTTCCCGAAGACAGAGAAATGCTCCGCCAACAACTCGTCGACCGACTCGCCAGAGACAAAGCCGAAATCAAAAAATACGGGCGAGTCCTCACCGAAGAAGAACGCTACCAATTAGAATGGCAGGCCGAAGTGGAAGCGCACGAAAAGGCCGAATTCGCCAAACTTTACGAAGAACGGAAAGACTGGATTGACAACTTCCCCTTCCGGCCCGGATATCACGCAGACATCGTCTTTGACCCGGAAAACAACATCGCGCACTCCCCAGAAAAGATGCAAGCCTACCGAAAGGAGTTGGAAAAGAAAGTGAAGGAAGCAAGAGCCAGATACGACGCCAAAGACGAGGAATGCTGGAAATACCAGAATGACCCCGAGCTGCGCTATAAACTTCGCGAAGAGAGACGACTGCTCTGGATTGCGATGGAAGAAGCGCGGAAGATAGATCCCAAAATCAAAGAGCAGCAGCGCATTCTTAAACGTCACAAAAGGTTGGCTGGCTTTTACGAACAGCAATATCGCTATCGGCCGGAGTTCGAGCAGGCCTACCGCATCTTTGAAGAGGAAGGCGCCGGAGACAATCCCATCCGAATTGCGGATACCATGGTTGCACTGGAAAGCTACAAAGTGGCCAGCCAGCATGATCCTGAAGAACTGCATCCCGTCCAAACCCGAATCGAATCCCAACCTCACCAGCATAGCCAATTAACCAATCCGCAAAATAGACGCCCCGATAGGAAGACGTACAGACGACGCATCACTTGGGGAGAGGAATTGGAAAGAGCTTACGAATGCATTGCGGGTAACATGGATTACAAGCCATATTTGCTTCCGGGAGAAACCCCCTTAACCGAAGAGCAAATCAATCGAATTCGGGATCGTCTAATTGCTGAGATACCACCTGACGGATTCACTGGTCAAACATTTCTTTTTGGCATGATGGATCCCAAGGATGAAGACATGGTTCCTGGACAGAGTTTGTTGGCGGAGTAAGTTCTGTTTTGGTCAGTGGAGCTAGCCAACCGTCAAGCGTTTCTGCTTGGCGGTTTTTTGTTGGGGAGCGTTTTTGTTGCCGGGCGGAAATGGCTGCCTTTTGGATTCAATCACGCGGGCGGGAAGCAAATGGCGAACGACGCCAATGGACAAGGCCGTGTTCTTTGAACATGGATGAACGGGAAAAGAGAGATTGGGGTTAGGAGGGGACGGCGAGGACGGGGCATTTGGCGTGTTTGACGATTTGTTCGGTAGTGCTGCCGCGCAGGGCGTCCAGAAATCCGTGATGCCCTTCGGTGGCCATGACAATGAGGTCGCTGTTTTGGGTTTCGCTGGCGTCCAGGATGCGCTCTACTACGTTGCCTTCCACAGTGGAGCGTTTGACGATCCAACCCGGATGAGGAGGAGGAAGGCGGAGGTCCGGTGCGTCAGTTTCATGGCCGACGAAAAGAAACTCGATGCGTACTTTGTCGACGGAGAACAGGGAGGCAAGGGCTTCGGCGGCTTTGGCCGCGCTGCCGGGTCTTGGTTTTTTGGCAACGGGTGCCAAGATGTTGTTGAGGCGAATGTTGCCGGTTTCCGCCGAAACAAAGCCCTGGATTTGGCGGGGAACGAAAAGCGTCATGATTTTTGTGTCGCGGGCGATGGCTTCGGATTTGGATTGTTGCCACCAAGCCGCCAGTCCCGTTCGTTGATGCGTTGCCAAGACGATGAGGTTGCAGGGGTGTTGTTCGAGGTAGCGGGCGATTTCGGCGACTGGGTTTTTCCCGCTGCGGAGCGCTTTTTTCACCAGCAAGCCGGTGGCTTCCACCATTTCCCGAGTGGCGTTTTCGGGGATGTATTGCCAGCGCACTAGTGTTTCCCGAACGGGCGGAAAGTCCGACCAGTGGACGGAGGGACGGTTGTCGCTGACGTGCAACAGGGTAACTTCGGATTTGCCGGCCAATCCCATCCTCAAAGTATGGGCAAAGGCGCTGTAGTCGCCCGTAGAAAAGTCGGTGGGATGCAGGATTTTGCGGAACGCGGTGGTTTGCATGAAATAAAAAAGAATCGAATAACTTCTTACTTGTTATGCTGAAGGGAAAATATGCTGAAGGGAAAACGAAAACAAGTGTAAAAACTTGCGAAGAGTTAGAATTATAACGAAAAGAGAAACGCCAAAACAATCGCTTCTTTTTCTCTACATAGTGCGGCGAGAATTTAGAACACGCAACCATACGATGGCAAGAATCTAACTAACGAATCTAGTGCGGCTGCATTTCGGCAGAGAGTTTTTTTGAGGAATGGTTTGGCGAATAAAATTCGAATTCGCTTTGTCTTTTTTTTGGATTCTGCCGTTTGGGAGGATGGGGCGCAGGGTTTTGTTTGTTTTGAGCGGGAAAGCGGCGGTCAAACAGCGGGCGGCGACGTTTTTTTCCGTTGCTTGGTCGCAAATTGTATCAGGCGTTTTGCGGTTGTCCAAGCGGGGCCGGGAAAACGATGACACTCTTCAAGCGCTTCCCGCATCGCGCGAAGAAACCAGCGGACGTCCGATTCGCCAATGGTCAAGGCGGGGAGGAGTTTGATTACGTCGAGATGATGTCCGGCGACTTGGGTCAAAATGCGATGGCGATCTAGCAATGGCATGATGAGGGCTTGAGGAAAAAGGCCGCCATCCGCCGCGTGAAGGAGCGACCAAGCCGAGCGAAGGGCGAGCGATTTTGGACGGCCGAGCTCGATGCCGATCATCAAGCCTTGTCCGCGAACTTCGCGGCACAACTCAAACTCGTCCGCCAAGACTTGCAGGCCGGACTGAAGTTTTGCTCCCTGTATTTCGGCGTTTTCAATCAGACCTTCGCTCGCTAAAACGTGAAGGGAGGCAAGCCCGCAAGCCATAGCCAGCCCGCCTTGCCCGAAGGTGGAAGAATGCACCACGCAGCGGTCCATTCGGGAGAAGACTTTTTCGTAAATTTTCTGGCGGATCAACACTGCCCCCGCCGGAACCATCCCGCCAGAAAGGGATTTGGCAACGAGAACCATGTCCGGCTCCAGTTCGGGAATGCGCTGGAAGGAAAAAAGTTTGCCGGTGCGTCCCATGCCGGTTTGGATTTCATCCATAATCAAATAAGTGCCAAATCGTCGACACAACTCCTGCGCTCCCATCAGGAACTCCGGCGTACCGGGAAAAACGCCTTTGCCTTGAACGGGTTCCACAACAAAGGCAGCGACCGGAGATTGGGCAAGCCGACGGCCAAGGGATTCGAGGTCGCCATAGGGAATCGGCACCGGACCCGGCAGGAAGCTAACAAATCCTTCGCGGAAACTCTGGCAACCGTTTAGCGAGAGCGCTCCGTAGGTCAACCCGTGAAAGGCGCGGTCGCAGTAGATCACGGACTCTCTTTGCGTGGCGCAACGGGCGAATTTTAGCGCCGCTTCCACGCACTCTGCGCCCGAATTGGTGAAGTGAACCTTTTCCAGATGAGGAACGCGTTGCAGCAATTTTTCCGCCAACAAGCCCGGCAACACCGTCGCGCCCATTTGAATCTTCCAAGGATCGTCCAGTTCCAGATAGTCGCGAACGGCCTTCTTGATCGTTGGATGGTTTCGACCAATGTTGAACATCCCGTATCCCGAAAGGAAGTCGAGATATTTGTTTCCCTCTTCGTCCCAGAGATAGGCGCCGGCGCCGCGAGTGTAGTTCCGATCAAAACCAATCGCGCTCAGGGTTTGGACAAACTTGGGGTTGAGAAAGCGCCGATATAAATCATGCCTCTCGCGCTGCCGCGCAGCCACCAAGCTCTTGAGATCAAAACTCTCTTCCAACGACGAATCCATCTTTCCTTCCCAAGTTTGTTGCAAAATTCAGTCTGCTTTTCAATACTCGCGATTCGCAAGAGGCAACCCTCTGCGGCGAAAAACGGGAAAAATCAAAAGCCAACGCCGTGACAATCCGCAATCTGCAACCTTCCCCCAGCTTGAAGCACCCGTTGATGGGCGCCAGCCTGAAGACGCTTTTGAGCGCCTTTTTCCAACACGGCGGCGTTTCCATCCCATGCCTTCCCCACGCAGGACTCTTTCTGCTTTCCGCACTGCTCCGCGCGCCGTTTGCCGCGTTGGAACGCTTCGCCATGCAACGAGACAGTCGGCTACCGAACTCGCTCCAAGCGCCGGTGTTTATCGTCGGACATTGGCGTTCCGGCACCACCCATCTCCACAACCTCCTGGCGTGTTCGCCCGCCTTTGGAATCATTTCCCCTTTAGCCAGCGGACTGCCCGGCGAGCTGCTGACCTTAGCGACTTGGCTGCGTCCCTTTTTGGAAAAAGCGCTCCCGGCGACGCGCGGCGTGGATCCCGTCGCCGTAACGCCAAACTCGCCGCAAGAGGATGAAATTCCGCTGGCGAACCTCCAGTTGCTTTCGGTCTTCCATGCCTTGTATTTTCCCAAAAAGTTTTCAGAGCGATTCCACCGCGGCGTTTTTTTCGACGGCGCCTCGGCTGCAAAAATAGCGCGTTGGGAAAGAGAACTTCGCCTTTTTCTCTACAAAGTGGCGCGCCAGCAACGCAAACCCCGCATCCTAATCAAAAATCCAGTTTATACCGCGCGCGTGCGCCGCTTATTGTCGATTTGGCCCGAAGCCAAATTCCTCCACATCTACCGCAATCCCTACAACGTCTTCGCCTCCTCCGTCCACTACTTCAGCGAAATGCTCCCCCGCCTGTCCCTCCAACGAGTCGACAATCTGGACGTGACGGCCTTCGTTTTGCGCGCCTATCCGCGAATGCTGGATGCGTTATACGACGAAACCTCCGCCCTGCCCCCCACCCAGTATTGCGAAACTCGTTACGAAAACCTCGAACAAAATCCGTTGGAAGAACTGGAACGCATCCACAACCTGCTTGCCTTGCCGGACTGGCGCAACACTCGCCCCAAAGTAGCCTCCTATCTCGCCTCCCTTCCTTCCTACAAGAAAAATCGCTATCCAAAATCCCTAAAACAGTTGCGCCAAATCGAAACATCTTGGAGCCGCTATATCCAAAAGTGGGGCTATCCTCCCCCCGCCAAATGAACCCGCTGGGATACTTTGCTCGCAGGTTAGGAACTCCCCGAAAAGCAACGGCAAAACCGAAAACCGGCCGCTCCTTTTTGCCTCATCCCAACAAGCGCCGACCATTTACCCATCCCCCAACAAAGTAAGCAGAAGAACGGGTCGGCAAGGTTTCAATGGCTGCTGTTCCTCTCATCCGCCTTCCTAACGCACCCGGCGAATTTGATAGTACCGTTGCGCACTACTTCCATCCAACACCACCGCTGTATTTGTTTGCGTCGCTACAATCTCCCCAGAGGCCGGCTCCCACTTCCCTCCCCAAATAAACGGCCGACAATCCACTTGATACACCCGCCCCACCACCGACGGCCAACGCAACGCCATAGCCCCTTCATCCAGTGGTAGTATACGCGGCCGAAGTCGAGGCTCCGGCTGCGGCACATTCCCCGAGATTAACAACGACACCCATTGATTGGTTAACACCGTCTGATTGGTATATGCCGTCGCGCTCCCCGTCACCGGCCGCAAGGGAAAGGTCAATTCTCCTCTCCTCAGCACATTCACATGGTAAATGCCGTTAGTCGCTGGATTTTCCACCACGACCTGCTCCACATTATCCCGATTGTTGCGCCCTCGCCGGGCCGCCCTGTCGGGATGAGCTGGATCCAACACCCACGGATGAAAGTACGCGGTCGTAGTGGTTGCATTGGTGTTTGCGTAGTCGTCAGTAGGATAGTTAGTAGTATAGTAATGATGGAGGTGTAAGTCTAAGTCGTTGATGAGCATTCGGTTGGTAGGATCTAATGCGGGCAATAATAAAGTTTGCGGCGGCGGATCGGTCCAGCAGAGAGTGACTTTGAGTGGCTCGCCGCCTTTGGCCACGACGGGAAAGCGAATGGCATCATTGCGGGAGGACGCTCCTCTGCGTCCTCGGATGTAAGTTCTCGTTTCGGAAAGAGGAATTTCCTTGATGTGAGCGAGAGAGCCGCTATGGAAGTTGTTGGTCATGAGGTTGGCGGCGGATAGGGCGTTGAACAGCCCCCAGCCGAAGCGATAGTCGGGGCCGGGATGATCCCCGGCTTCGTCGGCGGTGTGAATGGCCAAGGCGCGTAAAGTGGAGGCCAGCATCGGCTGGTTGTTGGTTCCCACTTGCCGGCGATGCAGTTGCACCAGCAAGTTCAACGAACCCGCCACCGTCGGCGCCGCATAACTGGTGCCGTTAAAAGTTGCGTAACTCATATTGACATCATTGGTTGAAGTGCTATGATCAGTATGAGTTGAGTATACATGCTCTCCGGCGGCGACGACGTCGGGTTTAATTCTTCCATCATCCGTCGGACCCCAACTGCTAAACGCGCTCATCACCACGTTGGTATTCGCCGTCACATTGGTCGTCGTCACTGTATTAGTGATCATCATGCCGTCAGGAGCAGTGGTTATGTTGGTGGTAGTGACCACGTTGGTCATCAAAGCGCCGTAGCCGCCTGGGATTTTCCGCACGGCACCGACGACCAAGCCATTTTTGTTCACTGCATATGGTCCCAACAGATCGTAACCAACGTCCACGTCGAAGTCATTAGCTGGCAGAGTATTCGTATGTAATACTGGAGTCATGTTAGTAACTAATATTGATATTCCATTAATGGTGATTGTTGTGACTTGGTTAGTTAGGGCAAAATAGCGATTAGTTACTGAGGTAAGGTGAAATTGTCCATCAATATCAGGAATCCCGTAAGGACGTCCAGGATTATCTCGCTCATTTCCGGCGATCCATACCGGAAGATAATAACGGCTCCAATAGGCAATGTCGTCGACTGCCTGCGAGTATTGATTGTAAAATCCAAACTTGTAATCCTCCGTAGCATTGACAGCGGGAACTCCTCTCCAGATGGGGTAAGCTCTACCCAAGTAATTAGTCCATCCTCCCCAACCGACATGTCGTCCGTATGAGTGATTCGAGATTCGGAATTGATTGTTGGTGTTGGCGAAGGCGTCAGTCATTTCCGTGAAGTCATTTTCCCAATCGTAGGCTAGTAGCGTGGCGCGAGGTGACATCCCCTCGGCTCTGGCATCAACACCGGCCGCCATCAGTGTGCCGGCGACGTGTGTTGCATGATTACTGTATGACAAAGGGCTGGGGCTATTCTGGTTGCTCACCCGACTATCCGCTTCACCCATGCTGTTGGCGATGGCAAACTCTTGATGGCTGGTCAGAACATCCCCACCGTCCCACATGGCCAGTTGAGTGCCTTCGCCGTTGAGGTTCAAACCGGAAAGGCCATTTGTCGATGCGCTGTTGGTTGTCCACAGTTCGTCGGTTCCAATCGTGTCCGCTGCTTCCACATTGGCAGTGGTGAGATAAACAGGCTCGCCATGCTCCACCCCAACCATCACGGCAAAAAAGTAATATCTGGGATGCTCTATCCAAACGTCAATTTCTCCATTGCTTCGAGGATCAAGGCCAACAAGAGAGTCCCGCCATACCAGCGGCATCCCGGTTCGTTGGGAGAATTCTTCGGCTTCGGCGCGTTCGGCGGCTTGCCATGCTCCCAGCTCGTTGGAAAAAGTTCGGACAAGTTCGGGGCCGCCGCCGGTTTTCCACAGTTCAAAGCCAATCGGCTCAGGCAAGCCTTCGATGCTGAGACCGGGCGGCTGCAACCAAGGCGCAAAGTTCTCGTTGAAGTCTTCCAGAACGGCGGGATCGATGCCCGGCCCGTTTTCATCCACGATGCCGGGGTTATTTGGCGGGTCTTCGTCCTCGCCGGGAGCAGGTTGCGCCAGCAGTCCAACGTTGCCGCCAGCCAAAGCCGCAAAAACGACCAAAAGCAGAATCTTTTTCATGATTGTTCGTCTCAATTCAGGCCTAAATTGATGGTTTGGCGGCAATCAAAGCCACACTTGTGTTTCGAGTCAACAAAAAAAGCGCTGTCTGTTTGCGGCATTAGGAACTTTCCCATCATGCTTTTCCCCTCACAATGATTGATTGGATGGCGAACAAAGCCACACTTGCGGCCAGAGTCAACGAAGAAGGTTGGGACCAGTTTGGGCCGCCTGATGCTTTCCCCAGTTCAAAGCCAATCGGCTTAGGCAATCCTTCGATGGTGAGGTTGGGCGGTTGCCGCCACGACGCCCAGTTTTCGTGGAAGTCTGGGAGAATGGCGGGCTCCCTGCCCAGCTCGTTTTCGTCTATGATGCCGGGATTGTTGGGCGGGTCTTCGTCTTCGCCGGGAGCGGGTTGGTTTTGTGGCGTCAGCAATCTGGAGTTGTTGCCGGCCAACCATGTCAAAGAGATGTCAAAGAGGCGATAATAATGAGATTTTCATTATTCGAGTTTCTTTGGTGGCAGGTTTCTTTGGCGGCAATCAAAGTCAAATTTGGGTTTAGGTTGGTGAGAAGGGCGTTTGTTGATTGGGGAGAGGTTGCGGGCTGGGGGTAGGTTGGTGATGGGTTTGTTAGGGGGTTGACGGGGTTTGTGATGGCGGGCGGTTGTTCGGTTTGTTTGGTAAAGCGCGCCGTGTGTTGGTTTTGGCAAAGGCGGGAGTGGACTTTTGGTGGTGGAGTGGGGATGGAGGTTGTCCATGTTGACTTGGAGAGAGGTTGGCGAACAATCCAAGCACTAGGGATTCTGCTTATTTTCTGTGTTTTCTTGTCTTATCGGCAGTGAGGAATTGGCCGTGGAGTGTGAGGGTTTGGCTTGCGCGCTAGAGTGGCGTTGTTATATTAGGAAGATGTTGTTGTTTCGGGCGAAGGTGCCGTTGGATTGGTGGGGCAGGGTGCGTTCGAATGTGGCTTCGGTTTTGTTGGATCATGCGCATTTGGAGAGGCGGGCGGCGACGACGGCGCTGGCGCTGGAGCGTTATCGGGAGTTGTACGGCCGCGTGGAAGAACTGAACGCCATAGCCATAGAAGAGTTGGAGCATTTTCAGTTGGTGATGAACTTGTTGCGACGGCGCAATATTCCTTTTGGTCCGGCTGTGCCGAGCGCTTGGATTTCCGGGATGATGCGCTCGATTCGGTCGGGGAGGAATGGGCAGGTGATTGATCATTTATTGTGTTGCGCGCTGATTGAGGGGAGAAGTTGTGAGAAGTTTCAATTTTTGGCGGAAGGGTTTCGGGAGTTGGATCTTGAGTTGGCTGATTTTTACGGCGGTTTGGTAGAGTCTGAGGGGAATCATTATTCGGCTTATCTTTTGATGGCAAGGGAGATTGACGAGCAGGAGACTAATCGGCGGTTGGATTACTATTTGGATTTGGATGCGGCGCTTATGAAGGAGCCGAACACTCGGGCGACGCTACATTAACGGCACCGGGAAAACTGACAATGCGGAAGAGAGAAGAAGCAAGAGTTTATGAAACAAGTTAAGCGGAGGCGGGCGGTTGTTGGTTGGTTGTTGTTGGTAGGCGTTTGCGCTTTTTGGGGAATGGAGGCGGGGGCGGACACCCGCAAACGGGTGCCTCCAAATGTGATTGTGATTGTGGCCGACGATCTCGGTTTTGGAGACATCGGCGCTTACGGACAGCGGCGTTTCCAGACGCCGCAGTTGGATCGGTTTGCGGCCGAAGGGATGCGCTTTACCCGCTACTACGCAGGCAGCAGCATTGGAAAGGCTTCGCGAGGCGCTCTGTTGACCGGGCTTCACACCGGCCATTCTCGTATTCGCGGGAGAGGAAGGCGCGCTCTGGCTTTAGAAGATACAACTTTGGGCGAGCTGGCAAAAAGGGCGGGATACCGCACCGGCGCGATTGGAAAGTGGGGGCTTGGCGGTCCCGGTTCCAGCGGCCTTCCCACGGTGCAGGGATTTGACGAGTGGTTCGGCTATCTGGAAGATGAAAGCGTGACCAATCACTTTCCGTCCACGCTGTGGCGGAATCAAACTCGGATACTCTTTCCGGAAAACCTCAGCGAACAAGCCCAATACGCCCCTTATCTTTTTACCAACGCGGCCACAAACTTCGTTGCCGGCAAAGCCGTCCCTTTGAATCAGCGGGAGCCGTTCTTCCTCTACATCGCCTACACCTTGCCGCACACGCCCCTTCAATCGCCCACCGACAAGCCCTATCAATCTGAAGATTGGCCGAAGCCGCAGAAAACGCTGGCGGCAATGATTTATCGGTTGGATCGCGCGGTTGGGAAAATTCTCGACACGCTTCGGCATTTTCAACTGGACAAAAAAACCGTGGTGTTCTTCACCAGCGACAACGGACCCCACGCAGAGGAAGGAATTGATCCCTCCTTTTTTGATTCGACGGGAGGATTAAGGGGGCGCAAAGGCAGTTTGTTTGAAGGCGGGATTCGAGTGCCTCTGCTGGCGCGATGGCCGGGACGAATTCAAGCCGGCGTTGTCAGCGATCACTTATGCGCCGCTTGGGACTTGTTTCCCACAGTGGCTGAGATTATGGGGATCAAAATGAAGGAAAATATCGACGGAATTTCGTTTCTGCCGACGCTGTTGAACCGAAGACAACGCCGTCACGACTATCTTTATTGGGAAACCCACGAATCCGGCAACTTTGCCAGAGCGATCCGACGCGGCCATTGGAAAGGCATCCAAACGGGCATCCAACAGCCCCTTCAATTGTTCCATCTCGGACGCGATCCCGCAGAAACCGCAGACCTCGCCGACAAGTATTCTCGAACTGCGAGGAGGTTGGCGCGCTATTTAAACAACGCCCGAACCGAATCCTTCGACCGTCCCATTCCTCTGCGGGAAAACTGAGAAGTTCGTGGTTCGGCTAGCGCTCGACGGTGAAACTCACGTCAAACGGAACTTTCTGTTTCTCACGGTTCGCGCCGTCTTGATTAAGCGCGCTGTTCGTTCCCGCGCTAAACAGCCGATAGCCATTTTCCAAAACAAAGTACGGAATCCGCTCTCCCGTGTAAGGGTCTGTTCCAAAAGTTTCCAAAGTTTTGGCGGGCAATGCTTCCAAAGCTGCTGGAAGCCGTCCATCGCCGGCAAGACGATGACGTTCAATCGCAAGAGCAAGCGCCGCCAAGCGAACGCTCGCCAGAAAACGAAGTTCTCTTTCCAGAAATTTTACAACGGAGGGGAGAAACGTTTCGGAAAGCAGAAATGCTATCCCAGACCGTTCCTCCAACTCGCGGATTTTCTTGCTTTGCAACGCGAGAAACTCTCGCCTTTGGTGCGCCGGAAGTTCCATAGATGAAAATAATTTTCCGAAGGTGTTTAGCATAAATCCGCAATCTTCATGCCAAAGGGAGGTGGCGTCTATCCAAATCGCGCCCAGCATCATGGGCATCTCCCCAAACGGAGTTTCCCAAGCGGGGTTTATGAGATTTACGGGTTGCCTCGCGTGCCACTTCACCGTCTGGATTGCTCCCTTGCGATAGAAGTGAAGAGTCATGCACAACTCGCCGCTAATTGCCGTCTGAATCTGCGCGGGGTTTTGCGCGGCGGACAGCCATTGTGTTAGCTCGTCGATTTGTTCCCTTGTCAAAGAATGCTGATTCAAAAATTGTTCCAGAGCGGAAAGCATGATTTTGGCGCTGTCAAATCGAATCAAGTGAGAGATCAACAGGGGTTCTTTGGAAAGCGATTGCGCGAGTTGAAAACCGTTCAATATGGAATTGTAGGCGCCTTTGGCGTTGGATCGTGCCAGCCGAGCGCCAGCCTCCAAACACAGCAAGTGGCAAGCCTGCTTGAATCTGCCAAGATGGGGCAATGAGGTTTCAGCACCGTTCCGAAGATTGATTGGGAAGCGGCAATTTCCAATCCGGTTTCCTTCGCGAATTAGGTTCAGCGCGGCTTGATTGGCCGCCAACAACTCGTCCATCGCCCGAAGCATTTCAAGCGAAATTTTGTCTTGACGCGCGTTCCCTGCCGCTCGGCTTTGCAGCCCGGGAATCGTTTCCTTTTGTTCGTCGGTAATGACGATTTTTGAAAATGCGTCCGTGTAAAGAAACGCGGCGTTCTCGCCTTCTGGATAGGCGTAGGATGCCTGCAGTTCCTCCAGAGTCAGCGAGAATCCTTGCGCCGAAAATTCCGCCAGTTTCCTCTCCACCTCCGCTTTGGCGAAGTGTCTTTTCGCAAAGAAGAAAATCAAAAGGATTGCCGCAAAACTCCCGACAATGCCGACACAAGTCCATAGAGCCTTTCGCTGTCTCATTTTTCTTTTCTATTGATTTAGGCTTGGGAAGAGTAAAGCCTTTGCGGAGCGTTCGCAACTTTTCCTTGCGCTTGGCGTTGGCAATTCTACACTGCCTGCATTCATGCATCGCTTGCTGAATCCGCAACCAACCGCCGCCGCTCCTATTGGAAACGGTACTTCGCGCTGCCGTAATAAGATCGTGCTTTCCGCCCGCCTTCCGCTTGCCCCGCAAACACTTAGTCCGAGTTGGAAGGCCGCTCTTCCCGCCGTCAAAAGCATCCTAATCTCCGAAGACCAACTCGCCCAAAAAATCAACGCGCTGGCGCAAAGAATCTTGCAAGACTACCAAAACGAAGAACCCGTTATCGTCGGCGTTTTGAACGGTTCGATCCTGTTTCTCGCCGACCTAATCCGCCTCCTGCCCATTCCGCTTTGTATCGACTTCATCGGTGTTTCCAGCTATCGCGGCAAAACCCGCCCCGGCCCTTTGAAAACGACGAAAAAACTGAGCCTCGAAGTCAAAGGGCGCCGCGTTTTGATCGTGGATGAAATTCTGGATAGCGGCCGAACGCTCCAATTCGTTGTGCAGACTCTCCAATCCTTGTCTCCGCAAGACCTCCGCACTTGCGTGTTGCTGGAGAAAACCGCCCGGCGCGCCGTCCAGATTCAAGCCGATTACGTAGGTTTCCCAATCCCTGATTGCTTCGTAGTCGGCTATGGATTGGACTACGACGGGCGTTACCGCAACCTCCCTTTTCTCGGCGTTTTGAAGGAAGAGCCATTGCGGCGAAACGCGCCGCCAACCCCATCCAAACTATTATGAACATTCTCGTCACCTTCCACTCCTACTTTAAAGACCTGACGGGAATTGAACAAACCCGCGTCGAACTTTCCGAAGGCGCAACTTTGACCGACCTTCTGGACCTTCTCTACCAGCAACACCCCCGCTTGGCCGATATGGAACGCTCCACTTTGATCGCCGTCGGCGTGGAATATCAAAACCGAAACTACCCGTTGCAACCCGGAGACCGCGTCGCCCTTTTCCCTCCCGTTCAAGGCGGATAACCCAATGAAACGCCAGATCGTTCTTACACGCAGTCCCATCGACGAAGCGGCCTTGTTGCCGGCAAGACCAGCCTCCCCAGCAGCCGGCGCCGCTTTGACCTTCGCCGGCATTATCCGCGCCGAAGAAAATTCAAAAACCATAGAAGCAATGGACTACGAAGCCTATCAGGAAATGGCCGTCCATCAATTCCACAAACTCTTTGACGCTGTTGAAGCCCAATGGCCCATCGAATCTCTGCGCCTAATCCATCGCCTTGGCGCGGTAAAAGTCAACGAAACCTCCCTTTGGATCGAAGTCGTTTCCGGACATCGAAAAGAAGCCTTCGCCGCCGCGCAATGGTTAATTGACGAAATGAAAAAAACAGTTCCCATCTGGAAACGCCCCATACCAACGGCTTCTTAAAAACCTTTGCCAGCAACCAATCCCGCGGACTGCGAAGAACCCGAAGACGCGCAATCTTCAAATTTCTTGGTGCTGTTTGACGATCTTGGTGCAACATTGCGCCAAAAAATCGAAGAAAGACGAAAAAGGTTCGAAAAAAAGCCTGCGCTCAATCTCGCTTTTGGCATTTCTAAGTGGGACGATTCGTTATCGGGTCCCCCCCCCCCCCCCCCGCTGAAATATCACAGTTTGGATATGCAACGCGTCGGGAGAGTCGTAATTACCTTTTCCTGTTGGCTTCGGCGAACAGGCAGGAACTCGCGTGATTTGCTCCGCTTGGAAATGCCAATCGGCCTGGACGCGGGATCCTTTTTCCAAAAAATTAACCGAACGAACGAAAGTCTCTCAATTGGACTCCCGTTGCTTGAATAAAGAGATTAAACAAAGCAACAAAAGAGAAACTATGGCCGAAGAATTCAAAACAGAGGCAACGCCCAATCTGCTTGGCGGGAATTGGCGGCCGTTGCCGGAAGACGAATCCAAAATGATTCGGGAAGAAAATAACGTTGACGGCCAAGCCCGATTGGCCATAATTTTGCCGAAAGCGGCAGGGAAACGACGTTTCCTTTGCTGGCCGCCGCAACGCTACAAAGTTCCGACAATCAAAGAAAAAACGACGCAAGAAATTTTAGTGGAAGTTTAGAATTTAGAAATCAGAAGAAATAGAAAGTTACTATGAATATATTTAACATTCCTTTTGGAGACACGCTCATGACAAATACGCACCAAACTCGAATCCGTTCTTTGCTGGCTATCGGCCTGCTGGCCGCTATTGTTTTTGGCCAACAAACAGCAATGGCGCAATATAGAGGGTATAGAGGGACCTCCGCCAACGGTCCTGTTGACCCAAACGACCCCGTCGACAGCCGCGACCGCTTCAACAGCCCCGACTCCGTCCTCCACGGCCGAACAAAGCACGTAGCTATTTTCATTATGCAGGGTTTGTATCACAGAACATACAATCAAGTCACAAATCTAGCCCAACTCAGCGGCATCACTTCTATGGACTTTGGGGATCATTCCCACTTCAGGTACAATACTTCGTTTCCCTATTATGACGGTGTAAATGTACTAGGGCGTGTTCACACTAAACGAAGCATTTCGAAGATGATGGCGAAGGCGATGAATCCCATAAAGATCACATCGAGTTTGTCGAATCGAGAGAAGACTCGACGATAGCCTTTCAAACGCCGAAACAATCTCTCCACTTCGTTGCGCTTTTTATACAGCTCTCGGTCGTATGGCCAAGGATTAATACGGCTTTTCTTCGGCGGCACTACCGGTTCCATTCCCATTTCCACTGCTTGCCGGCGGTTCTGGTAGCCTTCATACGCCCGATCCATCAGCAACGGCACGTTGGCCGTCTGCCTTCCCATCTGGCGCAACAACTTCCTCCCCTCCGGCGCGTCGTGCGCTTGGCCGGGCGACAAAGCGAACTTCACTGCTTGGCGATCACTGGCAGCAATCATATGAATTTTGGTATTCCAACCTCCACTCGATCTTCCGATGGACTGCGGCCCGTTTTTTTTAGCGCGCCCGTTCCATCGGGGTGAACCTTGATACTGGTGCTATCCATAGACAGCGCCTCTGGCGGAACATTCCTCTGATCTTTCAAAGCCTCAAACACTCTTGCCAGAACCCCGCTCTTCGACCAGCGGAGCATCCGCTGATGAATGGTCGACCACTTGCCAAACTGCGCCGGCAAGCCCCGCCACTGGCAGCCGTTTTCCGCCATGTATAGCAAAGCATTGAGCATCTGCAAGTTAGAAATCCGCACATTTCCTCTTGGCACCGGTAAATAGGGCGCGATTCTTTCATATTGTTCTTTCGTTAACTCCATAAATTCTACAACAATCCGCCCAGCCAAAACCCGACGGCTTGCGAAAAGGAAACTCACTCCAAACTTAATTGTTGAACACTTTTTCTATCAATGAAAAACGATTATCAGCTGCGCTTGCTGCAATTAACAGAATTGCGCCTACCAACAATTTAAGCCATTTTCTTTGACTTTTCTCTAGCCGATCATTGGATTGTTTCAGCTGACTCGTCGAATTCTCCAAGCGATCCAATTGAACGTTAATGCCAACCTTCCCATTCCCTCGAATGTCTGCGTCTATCTTGTCCAATCGAGTGTTCAGGATGGATTCCATTTTCTTCAAATGGGTTTCGATGCCGTCAATCTTTTCGTTAACGAAAATCTTCAACTCGTTAATCGTCTTTATCTCTGGATCACTCATCGCCGACCTCCTTCATCATTTGGTCGAGAAACTCTGGCCCGAACTTTTCAAGCATTTTCGCCAAGAATTCCTCGTTCCAACGACGATTTTCCTCTGCTCGACGCTCGAGATAACTCGTCGCTAGCGCATTTTGTCGATTTACCGAATCTTTGATGCGCCAATCCGTGATGACCATTGATTCCGCGCTTCGCCGAATTGCTTCCTTTTGCAAACTCGACAACTCGCCTTCCACTTTGCAACTCGCCAACAACTTCGAGTACGACTTCTTCACATCAACGTCAAACTTTTGCCTTTCGGATGCTTTCAAAGACGCCTTGAATGCGTTTTCTTGCTTGAAATGCTGGTCGATAAGTTGCCTATCGCTTGCCTTCACATGTTCCAAAACCATGGCTTGATACTCTTCATCGCTCATGGATTCCAAACTAATGACGGACTCCGCTGAAGTAGATGATGCAACCGGTTGCGGACGTTTCTTTGGCTTGGATTCCTCAATCTTCACTTTTCCAACCGACGGCGCCGATGCAAGCAAATGATTCTTGATTTCTTACAACTTATCGATTCGATCCTCCTTTTCCACGCGCTCATAGCCAAAAGAAAAAGGATACTTAAAACCGAAAAAGGAAACTACCCCTCCAAGCAACATTACCGCCAACGGCAACCAAATACCCGGGACTCCAAATACATTTTTTGTTGAATTCATGTCTTGGTTCTCCTTTCTGGTTTAGCCGTTCACTCGTTCCAAGCAGAGACTCAAATCCCGATTAATCAACCCCATGGTGTTTTCATGCCGGGATTGTTCACTGTCGATTCGTCCATCATAGTGTGACTTGATAGCATCATCTCGTTTTTCGGCGCGATAAACCGCCAATCGGTGGTCTTTGTGATAGTCCTTCCATGCGTCCCCGATTTCGCTGTTAAGCGCCACCAGAAAACTCGCATAAATCGCGTGAAACGACGCCAAACAAAGCGCCGCAGCCGCTAATCCCGGCGGACCTGCCGGTGCCTTGGCAAGGCATGCAGTCAATCCTGCTGTTGCGCCTGCCACCTTAACGGCAAAAGCCGCCGTTGCTAATGCGATTCTTTCGTCTCGCACGGCGATGAACGCATCATCTTCCGCTTCGAACATTGCTTGAGATTCATCCAATTCCGCTTGGCGCTGAGTCGGCAAACGGCCAAACGTGGATGCATGACGATCCATTTCTTCGTGGAATCGAGAACTAGCCAAATCGCGGCATTCCTGCTCGTCTTGCGGTGGAACGAAGGTGTTACAGACGTTCTCACAAGACGCCGCTTCCGCTGCGTCCGTAATGTAGGATTCTTCCTGCGCCTCTGCCGTTGGCGCGTGAGTGAAGTTGACGGCCAGAGCCGCCACGAAAACAACGCACCAGATCAATCCGAGAGTCGTCGTTTTCTGCTTTCCTGCTGTAGGTATCATTTTTTTAGTTCGTTGTTAAGTTCTTGACTAGGGTGTGTCGACACTAAATTTCAAAATGTCCGCTAACTCAATCACTCTTCATTCGGAGGAAACGCCAAATCGGTGGCCGCTTGGATGGCTTCCTGTTTTGCTCGCTCCTCTGGCGTAAGGATAATCTCGTCAACCTCCTTAAGATACTGGCGAGATTCTTGGATTCGCTTGTCAATGGCGGCATTCTGCTTTTGCATCATCAAGGTGGTTACCGCGCGAAAGTGAACCATCTTTTCCCGGGCAAACTCTCTCGCCTTCTGCTCTTTTTCTGTGAGCTCTCCTTCCACTCCCCCCAGCAGGAAAAAGGCCTCGTGCGCTTTAAATCGCTCTCGGAGGCCGTCTTTCATTTTCTCCAATTCAGCAAGATCCTCCTCTCCTAAACTAGCCTCAAACGCATCCACCTCCCGAATAATGCCTCTCATTTGCGAGCGCATTTCCTCCGGCATGCCGGCGAATTGTTGCTCCAATTCATGTTCATACGCCTCTTCAAAGGTTTGGGGAGGATCATCGGTGCCTTCAGAATCTTCGCGGACCGGGTCATTCACCATCTTCAAGACAGGAGGCAGGTCAGTTGGATCGCCGCAACAAGGAACGGAATCTATGGCGTCAGGATTTACATTAGCCATCTCTTGAACTGAATCGGTTTCCATGCCAACTATCGAATTAGGTGGATTGGCAGGAATCGCCGCGGCGCGTTCTTTGGAAATCTCCGCAAACACTTTTAGCGTCTCCTCAAGAATCCTGCGCTGTTCCCGCAACATCTCTTGAGTTTCTTCCTGAGCCTGATATTGCACGTCCCGTTGTTTTTGCAAGGCAAACCATTCGAAAGCGGGGTTCGCAATATTTATTAAGAGAACTCCCATGACACAGACGTAGACCACCCGAATCATGACCATTCCCTTCACAACCATTTGTTTTTCTTTGTCTTCCATAGCCTTACTTACTAGCGATTGTTTGATGCGTAGAATCGGAACCACCGGCAAACTGCGCCGACAGGATTTTGCTCTTTTCAAGCACTTCTTTTTGCTTCTCTAGAACCGAAGCCTGTTCCGTTTGAATCCCGCGTTCTCCGAGCAACATTGTTCCTGCCGACACGGCGTGAACAGAGGTGCTTGGATGCGGCCCAAAATGACGAACCGCAAACTGGCGAGCGGATGCTAGAAGAAAGACAAGAGCCCCTATCACAATCACGCTCATCGTCACGCCGGTAGTCACTTTTTCCCTTTTCGTCCACTTCATTTCGCCTCCTTGGGTTTACAGGTCGCATTCCGTGAAATTCGGGTCTATCGCCCTGGCGCAAGCCCGCACAGCTTCGTCATGCTCTTTGCATAGCTTGTTGATTTGCTGGCGGTAATACCAAATAAGACCAGCCTCAGCGACCACTCCCGCAGCGGCTGCCTTGATTCCACAGTAGTAAGGAGAGATCTTTGATGCAACAGCATCAAGCAGTCCCCGAATACTTTTGATTTTTAGTTTCCCCAAATAGCAACCTCCACCCACTGTCGCCGTGGTACCAAGCACAAGCACCTGATTGGAAACGAACTCGTCCCAGGCAATCTCTTTTTGCGTTTCCCAGTGACTCACCGCATTTGCGTAGCAAACCCCAAACTCCGCATATTTTGAAAGGTTGTTCACAACAACCACTGGCGAGAGTTCGACGCTAATGGAACATGCGGGAAACCCGCACTGTAAGTCTGTCTGCGCATTGGCCGGCGCGCTGGCGGCGAGGCCAATGGCAATCATTATGGCAAAAATGTAATTTTTCATGTCAGTAAAAATCTAGTTTCGTTGTTGTCTTTGTTCGAATTCAGTTGATGTAGTTAATCCAAGCCTCCATGGCGTCATTCGCCTTTTGTGTGGCCGACGCCATGCTTGATTCCAAAGTGCTGATTGCGGTTGACATTGTAGCCATCCAAACTCCCCAAGCGGCCATCGGGCAATTCACGAGGGTTGTTCTCGACTCATTCCTTAAAAGACACACATTGGTGCTTGAGACGAAAGCCGCCGTGGCCGAATCAATGGCATCCATGTAACTTCCGAGCGCGCTGGATAAGTCAGAGGCGAAAGTTGCGTTGATGCTCGCAATCTTGGCTCGAAGGCCGGGGAGGTCGACGTCGCTGTTCGGATGATCATCCTGCCGAATGGAAGTCACCGTCCATTGCGGATAGTTGTAAATGTCGCTATCCGGGCCGAATCCTTCCACGCGGACGGCCTCAACATGTGGGACGCCATTGTAGTAAACCGTCATGGAAAAACCATCGATGCGGATTTGCGCATTCGCCTCCGGCGTTTGAACGCCAACCAGCATGGTCAGCGCGAGGACGGTGAGTCCGATTTGCCGCAGGACGGCTCCCGGCGCAAAGCGCAGGAACCACGGCATCTTTTTCGTTTGCGATGCAAGTTGCATGGTTTCGTTGGGGTTGTCTTGACCGATTCCGGTGGAATTGTCAAGCCGCTGATTGTTGTTCAATGGACTCATAATACAAGTTTCTCTGCTGATTCGTGTCTTTATTTTCGAATTTTGGCCGGCGCCTTTGGGAAACCTTTTCCCGCGTCCAGGCCGATTGAAAGCCTCCAGCAGAGTAAAAGATGCGAAGTTCCCGCCCGTTCGCCTGAGCGAAACAGGGAAAGCTGATCGACTCTCCTGCCGAATTTTCATATTCAAACTGTGATATTCCAGCAAGGAGACCCGATGTCGAATCGCACTCACTGGAGGCTTTCAAAACCGAGAAAATCAAAAAGCAACACCTTCGTCAACACTTTTTTAACTTTTTTTCGTTTTTTTTTTGAGATTGGAGAGAAATTCTGTTTTTTGGAATTTTTTAGCGGGCAAAGATGGACTGGTTGGCGGTTTCAAAAATCCATCGGCAAGCCTTCTGAGACGGCTTATTCTTCTATTTGTGTTGGTTTTGATGGGTTGCGATTAGGTTGCGGCGGTTGGGAGTAGATGGGTTTTGGTGGGAGGTTTTAGAGGGAGAGTTTTTGGAATTTTTCTTCGATGAAGGTGGTGTTTTGGATGCGGGCGAGTTGGGCGTAGACGCCTTTTTGCTGAAGCAGGGAGGAATGGTCGCCGCGTTCGATGATGCGGCCTTGGTTCATGACGAGGATTTGGCTGGCGTTGCGGATGGTGGAAAGACGATGGGCGATGACGATGGCGGTGCGTCCGGCTAAGAGGCGTTCGAGGGCTTGTTGGATGAGTTTTTCGGTGGCGGTGTCCACGCTGGCGGTGGCTTCGTCGAGGATGAGGATGGGGCTGTTTTTGAGCAGGGCGCGGGCGATGCTGATTCGTTGTTTTTCGCCGACGCTGAGTTGGACGCCGCGTTCGCCGACTTGGGAGTCGTAGCCTTCGGGGAGCTGGGCGATGAAGGGGTGGCAGTTGGCGGCTTGGGAAGCGGCGAGCAGTTCGGATTCTGAAGCGTTTAGGCGTCCGTAAAGGATGTTTTCGCGGATGGTGCCGTTGAAGAGGAAGGATTCTTGGCTGACGATGCTGATGGCGGCGCGGAGGGAATGTAGGGAAAGGCGGGAGGTGTCTTGGCCGTCGATGGTGATGCGTCCGTCGGAGGGTTCGTAAAAGGCTGGGAGCAGGTTGACGAGAGTGGATTTGCCGGCGCCGGTGGGTCCGACTAGGGCGATCATTTCTCCCGGAGCCGCTTGGAAGCTAATGTTGCGGAGGGTTTCGCGCTGGTTTATGTAGCGGAAGGAGACTTGTTGGTATTCGACTCGGCCTTGCAAGGGTTGGCGCAGGGTTTCTTTTTGGCGGGGTCGCTCTGTTTTTTGGTCGAGGATGTCAAACACGCGTTCACCGGCGGCGCGGGCGGCCTGCATCATTTGGTTGAGTCCGTGAAGTTTGGAGACGGGTTCGTAAAGAAAGGCGAGGAAGAAGACAAAGCCCATGAGTTCTCCGACGGTCATAGACTCGGCGATGACTTGCCGGCCGCCGACCCAAAGCACGAGCGCGGTGCCGAGGGAGTTGGCAAAGGCCATAGAGGGGGAATACAAGGCCCAAGCTTTCATGACGCCGAGGGTGCCTTGTTTCAAGCCTTCGGCGCGGGCGGCAAAACGGCGGCTTTCGTGTTGGTGGCGACCGAAGGCTTTGATCTGCCGGACGCCTTGCAGGTTGTCCATCAGCAGGGCGTTCATAGCGGAGGCGGCTTCCCGCTGTTTGCGGTAGCGGCGATGAGCGGTGAGCGTGTAGGCTAAAACGCCGCCGATGAGGAGGGGAAAGGAGACTAGGGTTATCAAAGCCAGAAGCGCGTTCTTGAACAGAAGAATGCCGACCACGCCGACAACGCTCAGGACGGCAATGACGCCTTGCTCCGTGCCGTCGATGAGCACTCTTTCGACAGCGTTGACGTCTTCAATGACGCGGGTCATGAGGTCGCCGGAGGCTCGCCGGTCGAAGTAGCGGACGGGAAGTTCCTGCAAGCGTCCGTACACTTCGACTCGCATATCGTAGATTACGTTCTGTTCAAAGTGGTTGTTGATCAGGATTCGGAGGCTGTTGAACGCTTCCCGGAGGAAAAAGGCGCCGATCAAAACGGAAATCACCCAAGGAAGTTCCTCCGATTTTTCCTGCCCGATGACTTCGTCGATAATGTAAGGCGTCAGGCTGGGATAAACGAAGGTGAAGGCGAGCGAGATGACGGCGCATCCGATTGTTCCCGCCGCCATCCACTTGTAGGGCAGAAGGTAGCGGACGACGCGGCGGGCGATTTCCCCAGAAGAACGCGGGCGAGCGCTAAAAGTGGAGTGCCAGTGCGGCGACGAATCTCGGCGGTTGTTCACAGGGCGGAAAGCATGAAAACAAAGCGAGGATTGTTCAACAGATGATTTTGGAAGGGAAGGGCTTGCCGTCGCAACAGCCTTCCAATGCGCCCGAAAAAGAAAAACTGCCAAGCCAAAATTCCGTAAAGTGAGGAATCTTGCCTTGCACAAACGGACAAATGGGGTTATTATAGAAGACATGAATTGGCATTCTCGAATCGCAACGTTTTTTCTGCTGGCGTCGGTCGTCTTTGGGGGGGGATGCAATCCTCTGGACAACTCCTTTGTGGACGAGAAAAAAGAAGCGCACTATTTGGCGGGCAAAAAATATCTGGTCAACCGCAAGCCCGAAAGAGCGATAGAGGCCTTTGAAAAATCTCTATTGGTGATTCCTGACTCGGCGAGCGCGCATCTTGAGTTGGGCATCCTGTATCTTGAAGAAGAATTCCAGAATCCGGCGCGGGCGATTTATCACTTTGAGAAGATGCTCCGTCTTCGGGAAGACCATCCCATGGCCGAAGAGGTGAGAAACCACATTGATAAATGCAAAATGAAGATTGCCGGCGAAGTGGAGCCGTTGCCGGGAGCCACGCAAACCAGCGAAGAAATGAAGCGGTTGCTCCGGGAGAATAAAAGATTAGAGGAGGAAAATACAAAACTGGCGGAGAAAGTGGCCCAACTGCGGGGAGAGATTGACAAACTCAAATTGTCGTTAGACAAGGTGGCCGCGCCTCGTTCCCCTTCCCCGAATTCCGAAAAAGAAAACCTTTTAGCCGGTCGAAACTCGCCATCGCCCGCCGGCAACCGCGCTCTCCCAACCGCCAGAAGTCCGGCCAATCCCCCGACGCCTCAGGAAAACCGCAGATTCATCAAGCACATCTTGGATCAAGGAGATAGCTTTTACGCGCTGGCACGGAAATATGGTTCGAGCGCGAAAGCCATTCAAAGAGCCAATCCCAGCATGCACCCCAAACGCCTCCAGATCGGCGCCGTGGTCAACATTCCCCTGTCCTCAACCTTCACTGCATCAACCCAATAAGCGGGCGCCCCGCGCTTTGGAACAATCCAGTTGCGCTGCGCCCGCAAAAAACATGAAGTTTTCCCAACGAGTTTTCACCGGCGTCTTTACAATGGGACAAACTTGGAATACACTTTTGGCATGGCTTCTCAGTTCGACGACACGGATTTTGTAGACCGCGATTTTCAGCAGTCGAAAGAGGCTCCGGCCGGTTCCCGCGGCGAGCCTGCGAAACAATCTCCGCAACGATCCCATCCCCTGCCTACCCGCGAAGACCTGGAAGCGAAAGTGGGCGACACGCAAATGCGCCTGGCCGAGCTAAAACGCCAACAGGAAGAACTCGAACGCCAGCGCGTCGCCTTGGAAGAAGTGCGCCGGCGTCGCAAAGAGTTTCACGATGGAAAAACGGAAATGCAGAAGCATTTGACTCGCGGCACTTCCCTGCTGGAAGAAGCCGCCTCGTCCGCCCAACGGGACGCCGCCCAAATGAACAAAACGCTAATCAATTTCCGCCAAGCGCTCGAAAAAGTCAGCTCCTTCTCCGAAGAATCGTGGACGGCCGAAAACATGGAAGTCGAATTGACCCGCGCGCTCGCGGCCATTGAAAATGCGCGGATGGAATGGAATGCGGCGCGGATCAAGTGGCCTTTTCTGAACGGCAAAAAAAGCCCGGCACAACCCAAAGCGATGGAGGCCGGAAGCCCGGAATCCACTCTCGCTTCATTAGCCAACCTGCCCTTCGGCCAATTGTGTCGATTGGGCTTTGCCCTAACTTGGCCGCTAACAGCCGTCGTCGGCCTAACCGTTCTATTGGCTTTGTGGCTCCTCAAGTCTTAAAAATTGGTTGAGAAAACCGTTCCTTGTGCCGATGCCCAGCATGAAACTTCCGAAACTTTTCCAGCGCCTCGCCGATCCAGTCAAAAAGCGCGAACGAGCCCTGCAAAAACAGCTGCAAGGCGTCCAGAGCCAAATTGACGCCTTGGATGAAGAATCCCGAAAAACCCAACAACTGCCCCGAGTGCGCTCCACCGTCCGCCCCGGAAAAAACATCCCGCCGCAAAATCCATTTTCCGCCGGCCAAGAATGGACTTTCGAACCAGCGGCAATCGAGACCTCCCAAGCCCGCAAATCCCTAGAAGTTGCCGCGCCCCATTACAACGAACACGGCGTCAAGAAACTGGACGCCGTGCAACTTTGGCGTCGATTGCGAAACTGCTTCCGCCGAACTCCGTCCCCGCAATCGAAATTCGTCGACTATCTGGCGGCGGGAAGCCTCCAAGGAATCCGTCCCTTGCGCTACGAACGAAGGATTGCCAGAAACCGTTTCCTGGCGCTCTTTGTTCTCCTTTTGGTGCTTCTGTTCGGCATTCTTGTTTTGTTGCAGAGCCATTATTAAAAGCGCAACCCGCTGGTTAAATCGCGTCGGCACGACCGAGTTTTTGACGAACAAGATGATTGATTCCGCCAAAACGTCCAGCGGGACGGCTTAGACCGGCCGACGGCGCCAAAAGCCGACCATGTGTTTCCCAAAGCACCCGGGCAGACGGCCAAGACCTTCAGCGGAACAGGCAGTTTGACGCTCAAACAAGTCCCGCATTTGAGCGATGGAACGGGCGGCGTCACCAATGGCGCATTAGCCAACACCAACAAAATCATCGGAATCGCCCTGCATCCTCGCGCGCTTGGGAATGGCCGCTTGGACGAGCTTTGCCAACAACGAATTTGCCGGCGTCCCGATTGGCGCCGTGCAAATGTCCTACTTCACCGATCCGTTGACTGGCTTTCCGTTCCGATTGGATCTCTGGTATGACCCCGATATTCAGTGTTACAAGATGCGTTGCTCCGCTCGCTTTGGATTCAGCAACATTGACTGGCGCGCCGCTACCCTGCTCTTCAAAGCCTAATCCTGCGAACTGCGACTCAGAAGTCCCCGGAGCGGACAGCGCCCAGCCAAGTACTAATTCTGTTGCCGTTGTCAATCCAACGCACTGCGGCGGCGAAGTCGCACTTCGTCTATTAGGCGCCGCAGCTCTTTGGCCTCTTCAAACACGGTTTCCACTCGCTCGCGCAAGCCAAGGTCGGGGCGTTTGTCGTCGTCCATCGCCATCTTCAATCGTTCGGACAAATCTCGGATTTTGGTGACCGCCATCAGCATAGCGGACTCGATGTAGCAGCGCTGAAAAGCCTCCGGGCCTATCCACGAAACAATCTGTTTTTGCAACTGCCCAACGCGCTGTTCCAAGCATCGGCCAAGCTTTTGAAATTCTTTGGTTTGCGTGACCGGAAGGCGGACTTCAAAATCCTCGCGCTGATGCAGTTTTTGGGCGGCAACCAGAGGCCGCAACATCTCCTCAATCACATCCAACTCGGCCAAGGCGGCGTCCACCTGTTTTTGTATGGCCGCCGTTGCGCGCCGGCTCGTTCTCTTCAATGGAACGAAATGCCCGCCCAAGAAAGATAGATGCTAATCAATGCGGGAACGGCGCCGGTGACGAGAATCCAAAAATAGCGGCTCACCAGTTTCTTGGAATTCTCCAAGCGATCTAAACGGACGTCCATGCCGTCTTTGCCGTTGCCGCGAATGTCTTCGTCGATTTTGTCCAGCTTGGCGGTCAGGCTGGTTTCCATCTTCTCCAAATGCTTTTCAAAATGTTGGAATTGCTCTTCAATGACCGTTTCCAACTGGCCGACGCTCTTCTCCAAATTGCCAATTCGGGCTAGGCACTCGTTCATGTTCTCCCCTTCCATACCTCCCAGCCAGTCTGCTAAAAACGACCCGCATCGTTATCAACCCCCAACCACAAAACAAAGAAACCGCCAAGCCGAAGCTCGACGATTAATTCCGCAAAGGCGAAGGCTGGAGGGGCAGTAAGCTGATGGCGTTTGCGGACCGAATGGAAAACCGCCCAATTGGACAGATTTTCTCTCGGTGAAACCCTCAACTTCAAAAGTTGCCCCTTTTTGTCAGCATTTTTTAGCCCGCCTTACTCCGCCGCCTTGGACAAAGCAAGAAGACGCCGAGACTCTTTGAGCAAAAAATCAATATCGGTAAAAGGCTCGTAGCTGATATCTTGCCAAAGAACAAAGCTCTTGCCGTCAATAAGAAAAGCGCCGTGCAATGGCGTATTCTCGAAGTCGTCGAAGGCGCGATACTCTTTGAAGACGCTCAAATCGGCGTTTGAAAAAAGTGGAAAGGAAATGTCGCCGAGCAGTTCGCTCTTGTCTAGCGAGTCTCTCAGTTCGGGCAAGGATTCCGTGCTGACGGCGGCAATGGCGACGCCTTGATCCGCAAATTCCCGAACTCGCGGTTTCATCTCGTTGAGTTGCTCGACGCAGTGAGCGCAACCGTAGCCAAGGTAAAAAAGAAGGAGCAGAGGCTTGCCCCGATAATCGGAAAGTTGGCGCTGTCCGCTCCGAGCGGTTTGAAGATTCCAACCGGGCGCTCTCCACGGACTCCAGCGGAAGGGTCCGAGATTGGCCAGCTTCGGGCGTTTGCCGGCATCTGCCGAAGCCTGCCCGGACTGCCGCCAATTCTGATCGACGCCGAGTTCGGGTGTCAGCGCCGTAATGCGTTGGAAAATAGGAGCATCGAGGTCAAGACTTGCCGAGACTTCTTGCAGTTCCTTGAAGGCAAGCGCGGCTTCTTCTTGTTTGCCCGCGGCGTGAAAAACTTCAACAGCGGAGGCCAGGATTTGCGCTTGGCGGGGCGCAGACTCTTTGGCCTGCCGAATGAGGTCGACGGCTTTGTCGGTGTCTCCCAGCCGGAGATGCAGTTTGGCGAGTCGTTCTTTGGGGATGCGTTTTGTTTTTGCCAAGTGTTCTTTGGCGGATTGGAGGCGGTTTTCCAGAATCGCAATGAGCGCGTCCAACTCGGCGAGAGCGGACTGCACGTTGCCGATGGATCCGCTGTGCTTCAGCATCGCTTCGGCCATGTCCTGGGCAACGTCGCGGGCGGATTTCTTTTTTTCTTTGCCCGCTTCTTCGGCTTGTTCTGCGTCGGCAAAGCGCTTTTGCCGTTTCTTTTGCAGGAGGGATTCCAGAGGTTTTTTGGCGGCGCGAATTCCGTCGACGTCTTGTTGGTGATAGGCGGCGAGGGCAAGGGCAGTCTGCCGTTGAATTTGGTCCGCCTCCCCTTTGGAAGGCTCCAGATAAACGGTGTCGGCCAAACGAAGAATTTCTTCCCAAAGTTCGTAGCGCACAAGGGTTTCCATCAGACGCCGCCGGCCGTAAAAGGCGCTGCTCCCTCGCTTGGCGGGGAAGTTGTATTTTGGGTGGCGCGGCAGTTCGATCATGTTTTTGGCCAAGTCCACGGCCTCGCGGACGCGTCCCAAGTGATTCAAGTTGCGGATGAGCCATTCGTTGTTATGGGCGAAGTTGTGAATCTGATCCGGCAAAACTCGGTCGCGCCTCATCTGCGCATGATCCACGCGGGCGGAGGCTTCTTGTTGCCAAGCGGCTTCCGCATAACGACGAAGCCGCGAAAAAATATGGCCGGGCATGTGCCACATGTGGGCAATGCCGGGGGCGCTCTGTCCGCAAAGAGCGGCTGAAGCAAGCGCGCGTTTTGACTTTTCATAATCCCAGAGATGAATGCGATAGTGATGCGCCGGATGCATCGGTTGCGCGTCAAGGACTTGTTGAATCAATGCGTCCACCGCCTGGTGGGATCCAATAGGATGATGCCGTCTGCTTTGGTAAATGGCCATGGCCAAGAAGGCTTTGGCCTCAATATCGTCCGGATATTGATGAATAATTTCCTCCAAATCGCGAATCCGCCGCCGCCGCCGCTTTTTGTCGTCTTTTTCATCTCCAAGATAGAAATGCTCAAGACTCTCAATCCACAACCGCTCGCGCGGAGAAACGGCCTCTTTCCACCGAACTGCTTCGCGGACAAACCCCTCGGCGCGTCGGCGGTTGTTGACGTTCGCCATCGCCATTCCCCAGTAAGCCATAGCGCAAGACGGCTCCAAAGCGGCAATGTGGCGAAAACTGCGCTCCGCCTCAAAATACCAAAATCCGTGCAGTTGCCCGACGCCTTGATCAAAAAATTCCTGAACCTCCCGCGAACTGGTGGTGATGGGAAAATGCACGTCCCCCGTGTCTCCCATAAAGTAGGCCGCTTGACGCGGACCTTCATTAAAAGCTTCGCCGTGAGCGGAATGCCCGGCCAAGACAGTTTCCTCAGCATCCGCAAAATCGGACGACCTCTCTTCGGCGCCGAAAAGCCCAATAATTCCCGCAAAAAAGACAAGTCCGAATGTTTTATATTTCATGGAATTTTTGCCGTCAACCAAACCCAAAGCTAAACAAAACAACCGCAGGAAAACAAGCCCTCTTTCGATAATCCGCCGCCCTCACAATGCCAAAAGCAAACACCCATCCAATTCCTCTTGCGCGATTTCTCACTCCTTCGCACTCGGAAACAGACAGATCCCCGTGTCCCCTCGTTCAAAAGAACCGTTCATAAAGCGGAGAAAATCCAACAAATCAATCAAAAAGCCACCCGGCAACAACTGCCAAACCAACCAACGATTGTCGAACTTTTAAGCGTCTTGATGTTGCTGATCGCAGGCAAAAAAGCCATTCATTCTGGATGAGTCTGCTTCTCTATGCGACGTTGTTGCCGCAACACCGCCCAAAACCCAATCACCCCAGAAACTACCAAAAACGCCATCCCTAAGATCTGCATCCGCCTTACCCAACGCTCCTGCGCCTCTCGCTCCAATCGACGCCCCTCCGCTTGGTCCCCCAATCCTCGAACCATCTCCGTCGTTTCCCTCACAACCCTATGAGTCCCCTCCAGCCACGGCATCGGATCGTCCGGATGGGGCTTGAACTCCTTCAACTCCTCCCCCAACGCCAACGTCTGGCGCAACATCGCCTCCTTCTCCTCAGAACCCGTCCGAAGACCAATAGCCATCCTCGTATAAGCATCCTTCAAGCTAAGCCTAAGGTCGGCTACTCCAGCCCACTCTTCGCAACCCTTCTCTTCAAAGAACGCAACCCATTCTTCCAACGCCGCCATCCCATAGTCCTCGCCCTCCAAATTACACATATCGTGTGCAATGCTTGACGCCATAGGATCGCAAGGATTCTCATGGATAAACGCCAGCGCAACTTCCCTAGCCTCCGCTATCCGCCCATCCTTCCGCATCGCTTTGATCAGTGTGCGCATCAACGATCCCTTACGTCCTTTGGAAGGAGAATATCCCGGAGGAATACTTGGATCATCCAAATATAGACTCTCCAAATACTTTCCCTTCGTAGCCTGCAGCAAGATTGTTTCGGCCTCGGCTCTCTCCGCCTTTGTTCCTTCCTCAGATCGTAACAGCTCTCTAGCAGCCGCAATCTTTCGTCTCATCGCCTTTTTGTTTACCGCTTCGTTGCGAATATCTTCTGCCCATTCCTCCGGTCCATCGCTTGCTAAGGCCTCTGCCGCCGCTTCCTGCGCCGCTTGATGATCGCCTAACCGCATATAGCACAAGGACTTATGATGCCTAGCAACCATGTGATCGCCATGCTCTGTTTCCGGCAACGACAAAGCCATATCCGCCAACCGCAAAGCGTCCTCCAGTCGTCCCAAAAAGAAAAGGCTCACGACCAAACGATTGGCGGCGATACAGACAAACTTATTCTCTCGGTTTACCTCAATTAGTTTTTTTCCGTAGCGCAGAATTTGCCTTGCTTTTTCTTTGTCCTGCTCGCCCTTAGCGGCCTCGAATACCTCCTGCTCAAAGTGTTCCCAAAAATCTTCCCGTTGCCGAGGTTGTGGGAGTTCTATTAGTTCCGCTTCCAAAGAAGAGGAAACTACTTGGGATACTTCTGCAGTTTCCTGCACCTGAGCGCAAACGCTTTGCGCCGTCAACCCGCCCCAACAACAGCCGCAATAATAAGATCAAAGAATACCTTCTTCAATGTGTAAAGGTTATTGACTTGAAGTCAAATCGAAGAAATCTTCCCATTTACTCCCTGGCAGCTTCTTCCAGCATTCGCATGAACCGCCTTGTTTCCTGCTGAATGTTTTCAAATTCCTCCATTTCTTCTTCTGTAAGATTTTCCGGAGGAATTAGTCTCATTCTCTCTTCGAGGGGCACAGCCATTTCTTGCTCATCTTGCTCAATTTGCATTTCCATCATTGCCTCCGATTCGGCTATATTTACAAAGATGGCATTAATAAACCCCATGTAATCCTTATCTTCTTCACTATAGGGCCCGGGAATAAGTTCCAATATCGGGGCGAAAGTTTCCTCAATATCAGCCTGGATTCTTGTGGTCTTCTCAGCAAGGATAGCGAGTTCCTCCTCTTCGAGCATGGATCGGAATAAGTCGGCTTCTGCGGCGTCATTTTCCATTTCCCCCATGGCTTCCGCCATGAGTTCCACCATTTCTTCCTTAATTAATCCTTCATCTGCGTTTTGTGCTGGTGCGGATTCGGAAGAATTAACCTGCTCATCTCCGCCGCAACAAGGCACAGAATCTGGATGGAAAGTTTCGTCTGGTTGGATTGATTCTGCTGTTGTTGATCTTTGCGGAATTTCCAGCGATTCGATAGCTTTTTGCAACGCAACGATTTTCTCGTCCGTAGTTTTTGCCTCTTGCTGAATTGCGTTGGCTAATGAAGAACGGGCAAGGGCAAGGCTTTCCTCGACGTGTTCCAGAGTAGCGTAATCCTTTCGCGTTTGAGTGATTATGATTGTCGCTATTGTTGCGCAAATAACAACGCTACAAACCGTAACGAGCATGATTTGGCGAATGTATTGAAATGTGTTATCTTTGTTCATGGTTTTCTCTCCTTTTCTTAATGGCCTCTGGGTCTAATTGTTCCCTCCCATGCTCCTTCGGGGCCACAGCTTAAATCAGAGCCGCATTGCACGGATTGACCGGGCAGTCCCTGCGGGCGATGCCAACGATCCACTAAATCTTTCACCTTGTCGTTGGCTCTTCTGTGAGCCTCGTCGTATGCCCGATTGTGATTCTTGAGGCATTTTAACCTGTCTTTTCTCCACTCCCATGCGCAAGCAACTATGCATGCCTGGATTAAGACTCTCCTCTTACTGATTCCAATGCGAGGAACAGGAAAAACATATTCTGGAACTACGCCGTCCCTATTTATCTTCCTAAATAAATTCCTAACATTAACCCCAACGGCAACTGCACCGCATACAATCAAACAGTCCTTTCCGGCATCATTTGCGTCTTCTTTGCATTCCGCATAGTCAATTTTGATTTCTCGGACTTCTCGGCTCAAATCCTTGCCAATCTGATGATAGGAAGGAATAAATTCGTCATGATCTTCAAGGCAGAGGTTAAGCGGAATTGTGTTATCTGCGGTAATGGGAAATAAATGGATGTTCCACTGGTAGATTTTAGAACAGGGGCTTACGGACGATTGAATTGGAAACAGCGCGAGGAGGAGACCGGCGAAGAGGAGTCCGTAAAGCGTTCCGATGGCGGTGGTTTGGAAAAGTGCGCGCAAGCGGAAGGATTCTTGGCCGGAGCGGACGCCCTCCTTGCGCGCCGATTGGGGAAAGAGATTTGCGACGAAGGAAACAACGCCTTCGGCCACGTGCGCCAAAAGCCCGGCAGTGGAATTGCTAGGCTTTGCAGGATTCTGCGTCCTTGTTTCGTTCTGCTCCATTTCGTTGTTGGAGCTATCCTTGACCAATCCGTTGGGATTGTCAAGCCGCTTTCGAAAAAACAATGTCTTCTTCATAACGAGTTGCGTATCTAATCTATTTTGTATTCTCCGTTTTGGCCGGCGCCTTTGGGAAAACCGCTCCCGCGCCAGGCCGTGTAAGAAGAATTCAGCAAGGCAATTGCGAAATTTTTCCGCCTGTTTGCCAAAAGCCAACAAAAAAGAGTGTACGGCTCTCCCGGCATGCTGTATCAAACTGTGATATTCAGCGAGAGACCCGATAACGAATCGCCTCGCCAAATCCTTCTTACGCGTCCAAGAAAATCAAAAATCCACCTTGAGCGCAAGCTTTTTTTTCGATTTTCTTAACTTTTTTTGCCTCTTTTCGACTTTTTCTCGTCTTTTTCGGGTGCAAAGGCGTCTTTTTTTTCGTTTTCGATGGCGCAAGTGGACGTTTTTCTCTGTTTTTCGTCGGCGGAGGGGTGGTTTGTTGTTTGGTTTTTAAGCCTTCTGCAATGGCTTAGTGATGGTTTGGGCGGGTTGCGGGACGGTTTTTAGGCCAAGTTTTTTCTTGGCACCAAAGTCAAATGTGTTCTCGTCGGACAGAACAAGGTAGCGGGTCAATCTTCCCTGCAATCTTGGGAAAATTATACGGCAAAAAGAGAGAGACTAGTGGTTGAAGAGGAATTCTTTGGTGTTGATGAGCGCCCAGATGATGTCTTCGTAGGCTATGCGGGTTGGGTCCTTTGCTTTTGTTTCGCTGTTCTGGTTGGCAATGGCGGAGGAGACGGCTTGCTTGCGGTCCAGATATTGAAGGGCGAGGTTGAGCTCGTCGCCCGTTGGGTAGCGGCTGAATGCCATAAGGTAGAGTTCTCTGATTTTTTCTTCGTGGGAGCGGCTGCGGTCTTTGGCCCATTGCGCGGCTCTGCCGGTGTCGGAAGCGAGTTTTTCTTGAAGGCTCTTGGAATTGAGCAGGTGAAGACTTTGCGCCAGACTGGCATCTTGAGATCGTTCGCATTCGCACGAGCTTGAGGAGTCGGGGCGGCCAAAGACGGTGAGAAAGTAGTTGTTGTTGTTGAAGCCGTTGTCTGGCAGTTCGACGGCTTTGGTGTCGGGCGGCAGGCCGTCAAAGGTCGTTGCGGCGCCGAGCATTTCGTGGATGGCGTCGTGGAGCGTTTCGGCCGTGAGGCGTTTGGGGTAGTAACGGGAGAAGTATTGTTTGTCTATGCGATTGTATTGGTTGGGGGTGGAGCTGAGTTGGTAGGTTTGGGATTGGCAAATCCAGCGGACGAGCGCTTTGAGGTCGTATCCAGAGTGGACGAAGCGCCGGGCAAGAGCTTCTAGCAGTTCTGGGTGCGTGGGGGGATTGGTTTCTCGCATGTCGTCTTCGGGATCGACGAGGCCGCGCCCGAAGAAGTGTTTCCAATAGCGGTTGGCCAGGGACTTGGCGAAGAAGGGGTTATCTTCGGCAGTCATCCAACGGACAAGTTTGAGCCGTGGATCCGAAAGAGGGCTCAATCTTGCCGGTTCGTCACCGAGTCCTGTCGGCTTTACATATTTGCCGGTTTTGATGTTTTTTGTTTTGGCATCGCCCGGTTTGTGGAAAATGAGTTCTTCGCTTGGCCCGGTTCCCGCCGCCCGACCCACGCGCGAAAAGAATGCCGCGAAGCTGTAGTAATCGTGCTGGCTCCATTTCTCGAAGGGATGGTGGTGGCATTGGGCGCATTGGAGGCGGACGCCGAGAAAGAGCTGGGCGGTATCTTCGACTTGCTCGTTGAGTTGGTTGACTTGACGGTACCAGGCAACGGGCGGGTTGTCCGCAATGTCGCCGGAAGCGGCCAGAATGGAGCCGACGAAATCATCGTAGGGCAGATTTTGCTGCATGCTTTCTCGAATCCAACCGTGGAAAGCGTAGGTGCCGCGTTTTTCGGGGTTGCGCGTTCGTTTGTTGCGCAGCAAGGCGCTCCATTTGTTGGCGAACAATGCGCCGTAGCCCGGGTCTTCAAGAAGGGTATCGATCCATTGGGCGCGTTTGTCCGGCTCGTTGCTGCGGAGGAATTCTTCGGCTTCCCGGCTTGTGGGCAAACGACCGGCAATGTCCAGCGCCGCCCGGCGAAGAAAAGTGGAGTCGTCGGCAATCTCGGCGGGCGGCAGTCCGACGGATTCAAGTTTGCCGAAGGTGAGTTGGTCGATGAAGTTGTTTGGGGGCGGCAGTTGGCCTACGGGAGCGCCCAGCGGCACGGTGGCGCGAAAGACGGCGACTTGAGCCTGGTAGCGAATCATCACGGCGACTTCGCCGGGTTGTTCGCGGAGATGGCAGAGGCCTTCTTCGGTGACTTCCGCCATTTCTTTGACGTTCGGTTCGAAAAGAGCGCTCCGAGTAACGTCTTCCCGGCTACCGTCGGAGTAGCGGGCGATGACGGCCAATTGTTGGCTGCCGCCCATCTCCATGAGCCGTTGCTTGGGGAAGACTTCGATAGACTGCACGATGGGGTCGCCAGGGTTTCCGTAAGGCATGCCTTGTTGAATCCAGCGCCGAATCAAATCGTAGTCCGCAGAACCTTTTTCCAAACGCTTGCCGCCGCCGTGCGGAAGCTCGGCAATCGCTTTGCGCAACAGAAGACTGTAATCCGGTGCGGCGGGAAAAAGCCGACGCCCACGAGATTCCAGAACGAGATGTTCGTAGTCTTCCGCAGGTTCGAAGCCGAGCAGGGAAAGACGAAATCCATTTTGTCCGCCGGATTTGCCGTGGCAACCGCCCCCGTTGCAGCCGGTTTTGGTGAAGATAGGAACGATTTGATTGGCGAAATTGACGGGACGATCTGCTTCGAAACCGGTGACTTCGATCTGAATCCGAGTTTTCAATCCGCTTGGAAGAGATGCAGTCAAAGTGGTTGCGCCGTTGGACAAAGGTTGAAGCCAGCCAGAGTCGTCCACCTCCACGACGCCGACCGGAGCGGCAATGTAGTTTACCCGGCGGGTAAAATCTTGGGCGACACCGGGAGCGAATTCGCCTAATACCAACAGTTGCCGACGATCGTTGCCTCCCCGGAGTCGAAGCGCACCGTCTGCATCTTCAAGGAGATCGTCATAAAAGCGCAAGGCATTCGGACTTCGCTCTTTGTCGAGAGAATTCGCATCGCTCCCAAAGGCAAGCCCATCGGAGGCGAGCAGGGCAAGCAAGCCGAGTAAAAACCGACGACAAGAAAGTTTGTAAAAATTCATGACCGTTAATGTATTTATGTATTGGGTTCTTTAAAATTCTTCAATGAAAACCAGTGTCTTACCAGAAGTATAGAAATCGTCTGACGTTGCTTTCTCTTGTCTTGCGCCTTCACTGTAATTTTGTAACCGGGAGCGTTCAATGCATTCGACTCGAAGTCGCATCCATTGTACGAAAGCATTTTAGCTATATTTACTCTTTTTCGCAGAGATAGAGAAGACAACCACCTGCCCCACATCTTATGCACCACATAAGCCGCTTCTTCTATGCGCGAGATTATAGTGGTTATTTGCGTCAGGACTGCCATAGCGTTCCGTTTCCTTTTGTTTTCACATCCGATGTTGGGTTGGATCTTATACGATATTTGTTGGAGTTGATTCTCTCAAGAGCAAACTCGTAATATTCAGGAACAATCTCAAATCCAATATAATGCCTTTCCTCCATTTTGCTAACTACGGCAACCTGGCCGGATCCGAGGAAGGGATCGAGGACGACGTCGCCTCTGACGCTGGAATAGGCGAGTATCTTGCGGATTAGCTCCGCGGGAAGTTTGGTCGGGGTTTTTTTGTCGCCCTGCCAGTACTCTCGCTTGATATTCCAGACATCTTCTTTATCCTCGTAATGAGCGGATCCTCCATTGGAAGTTTTTTCCTCTTTTCTATAGCGCGCGTAGGGATAAAACCGCCTTTTATTGTCATCTTTGCAAACATAAAGACAATGATAATGCGAGGTCACATATTTTCTCCTTGTCGTGACGCCGAATTGATACTTCCAAATCAAATGGTTGACCGTGATCAGATGGCAAAGATCGATGGCGATCAAAATTTCTTTGAGATGGTTCCAACCGGAAAAGAGATAGATACTGCCGGAATTTTTAAGCGTTCGGACGGCTTGGGAAAGCCATGCAATGGTAAAGTCTAGGTAGTCGGTTTTGTGAATTTCGTTATAGCCTTCTAGAACTCGTTCATCAGTTCGATTGTAATTAGCGCGTTTTGCTTTGAAGTCTATCGCAAAGGGCGGATCCGTGATGATTAAATCAACGCACTGGTCGGGCAACTCGGTCATGAGTTCGACACAGTTTCCTTGCCGAATCAAGTCGATGTAATTTTCTGGTTTTTCCTTTGCAGTCATTCGGCCGAATGAAGAGTTTAATTTATATCGGATATGTTTTGGATTAATTATTGAGAGAGTGAGCGTCCCGATGATTGTGTCCAACGCGCCGCATTGCGTCCGCGGTGAACTTTTCCAAAACCTCTTTTTCCATTTCCGAGCCGTTTTTGAATTGCTGAAATATTCTGCGGGCTTTTGTGTATCGCCGGTTCATAATGAGGCGCTCCGTGGATCAGATCAATTCGGGCATGGGCTGGTGGCCGTCGGTTAGGTAATGCGGCCGGCCGGCAAGATCTTTGACGGTGGCTTTGTTCACGTCCAGCCCCACGTTGTGATAGAGCGTGGCGAGGATTTCTTGAAAGTGGACGGGGCGTTCTTCGGCCTCGCCTCCTAGCCGATCCGTCGAGCCGATGGCTTGTCCCGTCTTCATCCCTCCGCCGGCAAGAAGAGCGCAGGAAACGCGCGGCCAGTGATCTCTGCCGGCTTTAGTGTTGATTTTGGGCGTTCTCCCAAACTCGCCCCAAACGACGACGGAGACGTCTTTGTCAAGGCCTCGTTGGCAGAGGTCGGTCACCAAGGCGTGCACTCCTTGATCCAGCATGGGAAGGTCTTCGCGGCAGCGGCTGAAGTTGCTTCCGTGATAATCCCAGAAGCCGAAGGCTATGGTGACGCAACGAACGCCGGCTTCCACCAATCGCCGCGCCACGAGAAATTGTTCGAGAATGCGCGCCGCCGCGTCGCCTCGGACGGCTGGGTCGCCTTTGCCGTAGCTTTCGATGGTGCGGGCGTCTTCTTTTTGAAAGTCCAGCGCCTCCGCCAGCCGGCTGGAAGCCAGCATTCCCAACGCCTGTTGGGCGAAAGTGTCCAGTCCCTCCATAAGCCCTCGTTCGTCCGCATCGCGCCGAAATCGATCCAAACCGGCCAAAAGCCTCTCCCGGTCGCGCAGTCGGTCTAAGGTAATTCCGTTGAGCGTCATATCCGCCCGGCAATCGCCTTCGGGACGAAAAGAACGATGTCCGATGCCGAGAAAGCCCGGAGTTGCAGCGTTGTAGGGGCGATGCTTCATTCTCGGTTCGAGTCCGACGAAGGGCGGCACGCCCGGTTGCGTCATTCCCTGCAGTTTGGAAATTACGGCGCCAAAAGTAGGCCAACCGCCGGGCGGCGATTGTGTGCGGCGAAGCCGACCGGTAAAGCATTGGTGGTTGCTGTGGTCGTCCACCGCGCCGACAACCGAGCGCACCAGAATCAACTTGTCCATGATGGAAGCCATTTTGGGCAAAAGCTCGCAAATCTCAATTCCCGGCACATTGGTCCGAATGGGCTGAAACTCACCGCGAATTTCCGACGGCGCCTCCGTTTTGATTTCGAACATGTCTTGATGAGGCGGACCACCGGGCAAATAGACCATGATGATCGACTTTTGCGAGCGACCGATTCGTTGTTCTTGCTCCGCCCGGAGAATGTCGGGAAGAGCAAGCCCGCCAAACCCCAAGGCGCCGATGCGGAGAAAGTTGCGGCGGGAAATGCCGTCGCAAAAACGGCGGGACGTTCCTGGAATAGTAATCATGGCCAGTTTTTATTTTGGATTGATCAGCAGACGAAAGCAATGGGAAAACCGAAGTGGATAAAGGCGGACAATCGCCGCGCGGGAACGCTGCCGCCCATCATCGTTTTATGGGTTGCGATTTGCATTTTGGCCGAATTCGTTTTTCAATTTACCCTTTCTTGGAAACCAGCACCGCCAACTCGCTGGAATTCCCGGGCGATCTTTTTACCTTGCTGGGAAAGATTAGGCAATCTTTTTTTGCTTTGCGCCGCCCAAAAAATCCCATAATCTCCGGTTCGCTCCAAAAAAATCAAGTAGGACAAGGTATACCTCTTCAATCCGCAATGGAAAACTTTTCCGCCATGAAGAAAACCGAAGATCTTGTCCGCTTTAATACCGCCGCCAATGGCCACTTCCAAACATAAATAATACGGTCGGCATCTTGTCGTTCCGCTTTGATTTTAGGTCTGGCGGATATGAAGGAACGCCAACAAAAGTTCAAGCCAGGGCGGTTTGTCAAAGAATTCGGATTTCACGATTTATGGCTTTGTGAAACGGGTTGTTAGGTTGGTCGTTGTGCGGCTTTGTGAAACGTGGCCAAGCTTCCGTTGCGACGAATTGTGTCGGTTTCGTCGTGGATTGTTACAGGCGACGCTTGGTTTCCCCACGAATCCCACCCCGGAAATCGCCTTCGGGCGAATAGTTCAATTTTGCTTTGAGTGGGAAACATTTGTTCGATGCGGTTTCGAACTTCTTTAGGTTTGGTGGAATGTTTTCCCCGCATTTCTGGCACGAGTTGGCGGATGTTGCGAGCGCCGCGCGGTTGGGGGATTTTGCCTCGTTTGAACACTAAGCACAGTTCACATTGGGAAAGAGTGTAAAAACCCGGATTGGTTTTCCTTTTGTCCCATACAAAGGCGACGGTCGCCCATTTAAATTTCCACGCTTTTCCTAAGTCGATGGCTTGATCGAGGTGTGGCGAGGTTGCCCACATGAAAAGGAGGGAGTTTTCGGCGGCCATTTTCCAAATCTCCCATTGCGACATTTCAGCGGTGGTTACGGTTTCATAATGGCGAACGGCGCCGCCGGTATCGCCGGAGTTGGGGCCGGCATGTTGCAGTTGCCCCTTATAATCCCAAGGCGGATCAGCGTAAAGAATGTCGTATTGTTTGTTTGGAAGTTTTGGATGATTCATCTTGTTCAGCACCCTCGTTTGCGGTGAAGAAACATAAAAACCAGTTATTTAAGCGCATATCGGCAAACGCGTTAAAGTGGATATGCTTTTTACAGTGTAGACTAATTTTTGTCTTTGTTCTCGTGTGTATCTTTGTCTCGCCAAAGATGACGTTTGCCTGACTTACACTGCGGGTCTTTTTTCTTTGGTTTCATTGGTTTTTATTTACTGTTGGCTTAGTTGTTCGTGTACTTTTTTCATAATTTGACTTAAGTTACCAGCTATAATTAGTGAGAAATTAGATTCTGGTGCTAATGTTTTGGAGATTACTCCAATTACGTAGGTTTGTCCGTTGGGGTTGTATACTACAGGTCCTCCGCTGTATCCAGGATTCATTCCTCCTTCTATAAGAATTCCTTTATTTTGTATTTTGGGTGGGGGATTTAATGCTCCTAGAACTCCTTTTCCTGCTATACCGATGGGGCTTTTTGTGTCTGGTAACCAGAGTCCTCCACTGAGCCCTTTTGGATATCCCATCCACATGACTTCTTGGCCTAGTGTCATTTTAAAAGTGCTTTCAAGTGGTAGGTGCTTACGGTGCATCCATTTTGGTGCTTCACATATTATGATGTCTTGTTCTGTGTCGGTGTGTATTAGTTTTTCGGTTATTCTTATACCTACTTCTCCGCTTCCAATGATTAAACTAACTTTATTTGTATTTTTATTAGGGTTTGCTACGTGATGTGCAGTTATTAGAAACTCTTTTTCTTTTTCCCGAATGGTGAATGAGGTTCCTAAGATTTCTTTTGAATTATTGTGTTTCATTATAGGAAACACTCGGTTTATGACGTTGGATGTTATAGCGTTCATTTTCTAATCTCTTTTTGTAGTTTTTATTTTTGGTGTTCTGGTTAGCTCTTCTAATTCTCCCTCTTTTTGGGGTTTGTGTTTTTGTTTCTGTCTTTGTAGTATTTTGGTTTGATTGGTTTTATTCCGTATTTTTTCTTAAGTTCTTTTGCAGCTTCTTTCATCGTTTTGTATCCTCCCTTGATAATGTTACAGCTGCCGCAGAGAAGTTGTAGGTTTTCGATGTTGTCTTCTCCCCCTCTTTTTTGAGATAGGATGTGGTCTATTTGAAGTAGTCTTGGTGGTAGTTGGATTCCGCATAGATTGCATTTGCCTTCTTGGTATTCGAATAAAACAGGAAGTGCTTGTTCTCTGGTCCATTTATTGTTTTCGAGGAGTATCTGTTCAAGTCTGATTAGCCAATTTTTCTGTTTATGTTTTATTGTTGGATTTTTTAATCTTGGAAATCCTTTTGTTGCTGTGTCGTGGATGATTGGTAATATTCCTAATGGCAGTCCTATTCCGAATTTTTTAGGTTGCGTGAGTCTTTCGTTTATTTTTTCTATCGCTTCTTTATCGCAGTCGATTCCTATCCATTGTCTTTTTAGTAATTCTGCTGTTATTAGTGTTGAAGAACATCCGCAAAAAGGATCTAGGATTATTTCTTTTTCGTTGGTGGTTGCTCTAATCATTCGTTCGTTTAGCGCGATAGGTTTTTGTGTTGATTGTCCGCATCTTTCTTTTGAGTTGTTGGCTATTCTTTTTATGTCGGTCCAAATGTCTTGTAGTTTTGCGCCAGGGTGTTCGTCTAGGTACTTGACGTGTCCCGCTAGTTTTGCTGTTCCGTCGTCATTTAGTTTTATTAATCCTTCTTTTAGCATTTGTTCTCTTTTCTCCCAAGAGTGCGCCCATGTTCTTGTTTTTCCGGGCGTTGTTCCTCTCCATGTTTCTGGTTTTTTGTTAGGATTATGATTAGGAGCGTCTGAAGGGTATAAAGCATATATTCTTTTTGTTTTTGGGTCTGTATGTTTGAAACTTTCCAATTGTTTCTGAGATAGTGGTCCTCTAGGTTGGTTCCATGTCGATTTATCTGACATGGCATAAAATAAGATGGTGTCTTTGATTTTTCCGAATTTTTTGGTAACGGCATTGTTGGCGTCTGTTCTTTTCCAAGTGATGGCGTTTCTGAAGTTGTTTTTTCCGAAGATAGCATCCATTAGTGCTTTGAGATATGCGTGCGCGTAGTCGTCGCATTGGAGCCAGATGCTTCCGGTTGGTTTGAGAATTCGTTTCATTTCAATCAAGCGGATTCCCATCATTATTAGGTAGGCTTTCATTTTCTTTCCGTGCGAGCATTCGGCGGCCATGATGATTTGAAAGGCGTCGGGGTTGAGCTCGGAGATTTCAATGAGTTCGCCTTTGCGGATATCTGACATTGTCCAGTTATCATGGTAGTTTGTTCCGCTAAGGGATTGTCTATTGGTTCCGGTGTTGTAGGGCGGGTCGGTGCAGATGGTGTCGACGGAGTTGTCGGACATTTTCCGCATTACATCGAGGTTGTCGCCGATGAACAAGGTTCTGTTTTTCCAATTTGGTTTGTTTATTATTAATTTTACTTTCATTTTAAGTATTAAACTTCAGTGGCATAATAATGCCGCTCCAGGGTTTTGTCTTCGGCGACGTTTGGATAGGCGCCATAGCGGTGTCTCCCGTTTGGTGTAATTCTTGTCTTTGTATGCGTTACACCAGTTCGGGCATGGGGCGGCATCCGGGTTCGACGAGGTAGTGGGGGCGTCCGGAGAGATCGGGGACGGTGGTTTTGTGAGGATCGATGCCAAGGTTGTGGTAAAGAGTGGCAAAGACTTCGCCGAACCGGACGGGGCGCTCGTGGGCTTCGCCGCCAAGTCGGTCGGTGGAGCCGATGGCTTGGCCGGTTTTCATGCCGCCGCCGGCAAGCAGGGCGCAGGAGACGCGCGGCCAGTGATCGCGGCCGGCGTCGGCGTTAATTTTGGGGGTGCGTCCGAATTCGCCCCAAACGACGAGGGAGACGTCTTTGTCCATGCAGCGGCGGTGGAGGTCGTTGACCAGGGCGGAGACTCCTTGATCGAGCAGGGGCATGTCTTCGCGGCCGCGTTTGAAGTTGCGGTGGTGCCAGTCCCAGCGGCTGAAGGCGAGGGTGACGCAACGGGCGCCGGCTTCCACTAAGCGGCGGGCGATGAGGAAGTGTTCGAGATTTTTGGGGCCGCCGTCCGCGCGATTTTTGGGATCGCCTTGGCCGTATTCTTCGCGGATGCGGGAGGGTTCGCGGGTGACGTCGAGGGCTTCGGCGAGTTTGGAGGAGGTGAGAATGCCGAAGGCTTGTTGGGTGAAGGCGTCCAGTCCTTCCATAGCGCCGCTGGAATCGAGATCGCGACGGAAGCGGTCGAAGCCGGCCAGCAGACGGCGGCGGTCGTTGAGCTGGTCGAGGGTGACGCCGTTTAGGGTCATGTCTTCTTTGCCAAATCCGTTGGGTTGGAAGGGAGCGTGGGCGGGTCCGAGGAAACCGGGTTTGCCGGGATTGGCCCAGCGCATCTCTCCCATTTTGGGAGCGAGGCCGACAAAGGGAGGCATTTGCGGAGTGACGGGCTGGTGGAGTTTGGAAAGGACGGCGCCAAGGGAAGGCCAACCGCCGGCCGGGGGTTTGGGGCGCCGGAGAGATCGCCCAGTCATGCATTGATAGGCGTCGTGGTCGGGATCGGCGCCGACGATGGATCGAATGATTGCCAAGCGATCCATGATGGTGGCCATTTTGGGAAAGTGTTCGCAGATTTGGACGCCGGGAACTTTGGTGGAAATGGGTTTGAATTCTCCTCGAATTTCGGACGGCGCCTCTGTTTTCAGGTCGAACATGTCTTGATGGGGCGGGCCTCCGGGCAGGAATATCATAATGACCGCTTTGTGAGAGCGGCCGTTTCCGGCATCGGCATCGGCGCGGAGCAAGTCCGGCAAGGCCAGTCCGCCCAGTCCGAGTCCTCCGATTTTGAGGAAGTTGCGGCGAGAAATGCCGTCGCAAAATTGCGTTGCGTGTCCAGATATAGTAATCATAACAGTAGATTCAGGTTCAAGCGGCGCTCTGTTGGCGCATCCATTTATTTCATTAAAGGTTCAGTTTTCCTAACTGTCGATAAAAAGGAACGGTTTGTCAAGAACTTCTTTTTGATTTTGGAAAACCGCGGAAATGGATGGGCAGGATGAAATCTTTGCTTTCTTTTTAGGAAGTCTCCACTAAATTGCGCTCCGCAAAAGCAATTGGACATTAGACAAACAAACTATGGGAGCCGACACTTCTGACGCCAAACCGATAAATGCCCCGCCTTTAACTGCCTTTTCTCTTCCGTCGCGCTTGGCGGGGAATCCGCCGGGCACTCCCCGGTATCCCGTTTCGGTGCAAAGTCTGGACGGCGGCGAAGTAATCCTCGGCGATCCGCGGGCCACTCGCGCTTTGGTCGCCTTGATGAACGTTCACGCCGTGAACGGAGGCGCCGCCTGTCATTGGGGCGGGCCGGCGGCCTTTGCGGAGATTATGTCGGCGATCCACGGCATCCTCTTCCGCCGCCAAGATCGCCCGTGGCACGAAGCCTACAACTTTGTGAACGATGCCGGCCACACGGAAAACGGCATCTACGCCTTGCGGGCCAATCTCGGCTTCGACGGCATGACTGTGGAAGACTTGCGCGGATTCCGGTCAATTTCCAGCAAGTTAACGGGACACGGGGAATCGCACTTGAACCCCGAAGGCGTTCTCTTGAGCAACGGGCCGCTCAGTTCGGCCGTGGCGCAGGCGCAGGGACTGGCCATTGGCGACCGAGCGGCCGGCCGGAAACGAACGACAATTTTGACCGTGTCCGACGGCGCGTCGATGGAAGGCGAGGCCAAGGAAGCCTTTGCCGCCATTCCGGGCTTGGCGGCCAAAGGGAAAGTCAATCCCTTTCTCATGGTGATTTCCGACAACAACACCAAGTTGTCCGGCCGAATCGCAGACGACGCCTTTCGCATGCAACCTTCCTTTGACGCAATGGACGACTTGGGTTGGCATGTAATTTCCGTGCCGGACGGCCACCATCTGCAAGCGGTCTTTTCCGCGCTCGAACAGGGGCTGGCCGCCGCCCAAGCAAGGCCGGAGAAACCGGTATGCCTGCTGGCCAAAACCATCAAAGGCTTCGGCGTGAAGGCTACCGAAGAATCCGCCTCCGGCGGGCACGGCTTCCCGCTCAAAGGCGGAGAGAAAATCGGCGACTTTGTGTCGGAGATTTGGGGCGGCGAAGTTCCGGCGGAGCTGGCTTCCTGGGCGCGGGAACTGCGTCAAAAATGGGAAAAGGATCAAGCCGCCAAAGCCTCCTCTCCCCCTGCTTCGACCGCCGTTCCCAAGAGCAAAGTTCAAGCCGGCTTGGCTGCGGGCGCCATACAAGCCGCGCGAGAAGGGCATCCGGTGTATTCGGTTTCCTCCGACGTGCAAGGTTCGACGGGCATCAGCGCTTTTCAAAAAACTTTTCCCGACCGCTTTGTGGAAGTGGGCGTGGCGGAAGCCAACATGGTGAGCGCCGGCGCCGGCTTGGCCAAAGCGGGATTTATTCCCATCGTGGACACTTTTGGGCAATTCGGCGCCACCAAAGGGAATCTGCCGCTGACTATGGCCGCTCTTTCCCAAGCGCCGGTGATTGCCGTTTTCTCACACGTCGGCTTCCAAGACGCAGCGGACGGCGCCTCGCATCAGGCCACCACTTATTTTGCCGCCGTCAGCGCCATCCCGCACACAATCGTCGTCGCCCCGTCTTGCGCCGACGAAGCCGAAGCGTTCATGCGTCAAGCCATTCGGCGATACGCCGAAGCTCGAAAAGCCGGACAAGACGGCGAGACCGTAATCTTTTTTGTCGGCCGAGAAAGTTATCCCGTTCACTGGGTGAAAAACGCCCGCTACCAATGGGGCAAAGCGCAAATTATCCGCGAAGGCGCGGACGCAGTTTTGATCGGCAGCGGCCCCCTCTTTTCCCAAGCGTTGCAAGCCGCCGCCTTGCTGGAAGCCGAAGGCATTCAAGCGGCAGTGATCAACAATCCCTTCGTCAACCGCGTCGACGTCGAAACCATCGGCCGAGCCGTGTCTCAAACCAGCGGAACAGTCGTCACCATCGAAGACCACCAAATCATCGGCGGCATGGGCGCCCAAGTTTCCCACGCTCTGTCCAGAGCCGGCATCCCGCATCAAATGCGCTCCTTAGGAATCAAAGGAAAGTTTGGACAATCCGCCTACATTGCGCAACACCTCTACGAAAAACACGGATTGACCGCCGCAGAAATGGCCAAGGCAGCCAAACAACTTCTAAACAAAGCCTAGCCGCCCCAAAACAACAGTCCTAGCGCATAGAAAAGAGGTTTGCTTTGGCGCCGACACTAGGCGCATAACATAGTCAACAGATGAAAACAGGAACTACTTATTATGGAGACTGCCTCGACTTGATGACGCAGTGGAAAGAAAAGCAGGCAGGCCCGCAGGCGGACATGATATACTTGGACCCGCCTTTTAACAGCAACGCCAACTACGGCGTCCTTTACAAAGACCATGCCGACAGCAAAGAGACCGCGCCGCTAACTATGTTCACCGACATGTGGACTTGGAACGCGGCCGCCAAAAAGCGTGTGGACGGCCTTTGCCGAAACGCGGCGCATCCCGCCAATGAAGTCATACGAGGCATGCGAATCTACCTCGGCAAATCTGGGATGCTTTCTTATGTCAGCTACATGGCCGAGCGCCTTGCTTTAATGCAAGAGTTGCTAAAAACTACCGGCAGTATTTTCTTTCACTGCGACCCAACTGCCTCGCACTACATCAAAACCATAATGGACGCCATCTTCGGCGCGCAAAACTTCTGCAACGAAATCGTATGGAAACGGACTTCGTCCAGAATGACGAAACGTAAATTTCCGTCTATCCACGATACCATCCTGTTTTACGCCAATGGCGAAGACAACCTCTTCAACAAAGTCTTCCTCGCTCACGACCCTGAATACATTCGCAAGTTCTACCGCCACGAAGATGAATTTGGGCTTTACATGATTGAGTCTCTCACCGGGCCGGGCGTCACGAAAAAAGGCGATTCTGGAAAGCCTTGGCGCGGCATTGACCCTAGCAAAGTCAAAAGACATTGGGCGGCGCCGGGAACATTTCCTGACCATGTTGTCAAGCCAGCGGATTGGGATGCGATGTCAATTCACCAAAAACTAGACCATCTAGATTCAGCGGGCTTGATCTATTGGCCGGCAAAGGGAGACATTCCTCGGTTCAAACGCTATCTCTCTACCAGTAAAGGCGCGGTGCTGAACGACATGATATTAGACGTCCCTCCGCTTTCCGCGCATTCCAAAGAGAGGTTAGGTTTCCCCACGCAGAAGCGAATGGCGTTGATAGAGAGATTTATCAAGGCAACTACCAATCCCGGAGACATTGTGTTGGATCCATTTTGCGGATGCGGAACTACGCTGGAAGCGGCGCACAAACTAGGTAGACAATGGGTGGGGATTGACGTCTCGCTTTACTGCGTCAAGGCCATTGCCGAAGACCGCATGTCCGAAGCCGGCATCCCGGTACTCATCGACGGCATTCCCAAAGACCCCGCGCAACTGCTGGAACTGGCCAAAACCAATCCATTCGCCTTTGAATCCTTTGCGGTGGAAAGCATTCTCGGCCTGGTGGCTAACAAAATTCAACAAGGGGACAGAGGCATGGACGGCAAAGGATTCTTGCTCAACAAAACCACCGAAGGCAAAGATCTGGTGATTGCGCAAGTTACCACCGGCAAGCCGTCGATAGACAAAGTCAAAGCCTTTGCGCAAACCATCCGAACCAACGAAGCCGCCTCCGGAGTCTTCATCACGCCCGCCGGCAAAGGATGGACTAAGGGAATGGACGAAGTGGCCGCCGAGCTAGGCACGTTCAAACAAGAATACAACCCCGAAGAATATCCCGTGATGCAACACTGGTCGGCGGAAAAACAATACGGCGAAGTCTGGCCCAAGTTGCCGCCGCGAGTCAACATTCACACTAAAAAACCCTTTCCCCAAGACAACCTGCTCCTCGCAAAATAACGAGGGAAAAACACAATCCGCTTCTCAGGTGGGTGGATGATCGGCTTTGAAGCAAACCGTCTTTTTGATCAAGCAGTATGGAAAATGAAATCGACCAGGAAAACAAAACGGAAAAAGTTTGGAGGCTCGGAGGAGGTGTTATGGAGGAACGGCCATTGCTTGCCGCTGGTCGTGGATAAGGCTTTTGCCCGGGTGGTTGCGTTTTCTGGGGGGGCGTGTTATGTTTGGCGGAAGATGAACGTTGTCTTCTGGCGACCGACAAGTTTGAGACGCCGCGTCCTGCCGAGCATGCTGGCGCTGTTTCTTGGATTTTTGTTTTTGAGGCTGAACGGCGCCGCATTCGATGAGGCGCAGGAGGCGTTGCGGCGCGGCGATTACGGACGCTGTATTGAGCATTGCCGCAATTCCATAGGGAAACAAAGACGCCCGAATGAAGATTGGTTTCTTCTTTTGATGGAAGCGCAGATGACGCTTGGAAGGTATGCCGACGCCTGGGAAACTTTGCAAGAAGGGCTGGAAGCGACTCGGGAGCGTAGCGTCCGTCTGTACTATGCCGGAAGAAAAGCGGCGCAGTTTCAAAACAAGCCTGAGGTTGCGGAAAAATTTGTCGAGAGGATTGACGAATTGGTGGGAAGATGGGGCGGGGCGGTTTACGGCGATCCGGTAAATCTAGTGGCCTTGGGCAAGACGGCTTTGCTTCTTGGGCAGGAGCCGCGCTGGGTTCTCGAATTTTTCTTCGATCCCGGCCGACAAGCGGATCCGCCCGTTCGGGAGGCCATTTTAGCGGCGGGAGATTTGGCGTTGGACAAAGAGGATTTTGCGGTGGCCGGCGACTCTTTTCTGGAAGGTTTGAACCGGTTCGGGGAAGACCCGGATTTTTTGCTTGGCTTGGCGGTTTCGCTGAGTAACAGCGATCTTGAAGAGACGGCGGCGTTGCTGGAGCGGGCTTTGGCGGTCAACCCTCGGCACGTTCCTTCTCTGTTGTTGCTCGCCGACCACGCCGTAAATGCCGAGGAATATCGCTTGGCGGAAGAGACGGTGGACAACGTGTTGGAGGTCAACGGCGATCATCCGGAGGCTTGGGCCTATCGCGCGGTGATTGCGCATCTAGAGTCGGATTTCGAAGGCGAGCGGGAGGCGCGAAAACGAGGCTTGAAACACTGGAAAACCAACCCGGCCGTAGATCATCTCATTGGAAGAAAACTTTCTCAAAAATACCGATTCCAAGAAGGCGCGGATTATCAGCGGGCGGCCATGAGATTGGATCCGGGGTGGACGAAGGCGCAGTTGCAGCTCGCTCAAGATTTGCTGCGGTTGGGGCAGGAGGAGGAAGGCTGGCAATGGGCGGCGCGTTCGCACGAGAAGGACGGCTACAACCAAACCGCCTATAACCTGTTGACTCTGAAGACCACTTTGGACAAGTACGCCGTGTTGGAAAACGATTCCTTTCTCATTCGGATGCCGGCGGATGAAGCGCCGATCTTCGGGAACGAAGTTCTCGAACTTTTGGAAGAGGCCAAGGACGCTCTCTGCGGCAAGTACGGAGTGACGCTGGAACATCGGGTCATCCTCGAATTGTTCGGCCATCAAAAGCACTTTGCCGTCCGCACCTTTGGCATGCCTCATAATCCGGGGTTTCTCGGCGTGTGTTTCGGCAACGTGATTACCGCCAACAGTCCCTCCACTCAAAGCGGGCATCCGTCCAATTGGCGGGCGGTGTTGTGGCATGAGTTTTGCCACGTCGTCACCCTAACGATGACCCGCAACAGAATGCCCCGTTGGCTGAGCGAGGGAATTTCCGTTTATGAAGAAGTGCAAAAAGACTCTTCGTGGGGGCAGTCGATGACGCCGGCCTATCGGCGGCGGATTCTGGACGGCCGGCTTACGCCCGTTTCTGAACTGAGCGCCGCCTTCATGAAAGCAGCTTCGGGAGAAGATATGCAGTTTGCCTATTATGAGTCCTCGTTGGCGGTGCGCTACCTAGTGAAAACCTACGGCGCAAAGACGCTAATCGGCGTCCTGCAGGATCTCGGCGACGGCGTCTCGATCAACGAGGCGCTTTCCAAAAACACCGTTCCGATCGATCAGCTGGACGAGCAGTTTGCCGCCTACGCCAAAACACTGGCCGCCGGCTTGGGAGAAGGATTGAATTGGGATGTCCCCGAAGACTCAGTCCGCAACGTCTCCATTGAAACAGCTCTGACAACGAACCCGGACAACTATTACCTGCTCCTGAGGCAGGCCGAAGAACGGATCGCTGAAGAACAATGGGAAGAAGCCCTGGATCCATTGCGCAAAATTCTGTCCCGCTACCCCTTGCAACCGGGCAACGGCGAGGCGCCCCGTCTGCTGGCGCAGTGTTATCGGGAGTTGGAAGACGTCGAAAACGAACGGCGAATCCTTCGGCAAATTGCCGAGACCGACCACGAAGCACCGGATATTTATCGGCGACTCGTCCGAATGGACGCAGAAGCGGAACGATGGGAACGAGTCCACGAAAACCTCATGCGATTGTTCGCCGTCAATCCGTTTCTTCCCCAGTTGTATCGGGATTGGGCGCGGTGTGGAGAAGCACTTGGCCAGGACGATCAGGCGATCCGCGCTTGGGAAAAACTCCTTTGCTTGAAGCCGCCCGATCTGGCCAACGTTCATTATCAAGTGGCGCGGCTCTTGCATCAGAACGGCGAAGAGCGGGCGCGCGGCCACGTTCTGCGAGCGTTGGAAGAGGCGCCGAGATTTCGGGACGCCTACCGACTGTTGCGGAACATCAAAGGGCTGGAGAAAACTCCGCCTTCCCCCGCGCCGGCCGCCAAAAGCGAGTAAGGGCAGTGGCGAAACGAATCGCAAAAATCAAAATCTCATGAACCGGCCTTTTGCCTCGCGTCTTTGGAAACTGTTTTACCCCTTGTCTTGCGGGGTTGGCGGCCTTTTTTTCCTTGTTCCCCTCTCCGATCTCTGCGCCCAAGCGCCGCTCCGAATGTTGGACCGCGGCAACGTGCCGGAATGGGAGATTGAAAAAAAATTCGAGGCCGACGTATTCACTTTCGTGCGCATCAAATACACTTCGCGAAGATGGCATCGTTCTTTGGGCGGAAGATGGGATGTGGATTATCCCGAAAGCGACCTCAACTTCTCCTACCGCCTGCAGGAGTTGACTTCTCTGAAAGTGGAACCCACGGGCAAAACCTTGTGGTTAACCGATTCCGAACTTTTCCAATATCCGTTTGTCTACCTCATCGAACCGGGCGCATTGATCTTTTCCGAAGACGAAGTGATCGCCTTGCGCAAGTACTTGCTGGGCGGAGGGTTTATGATGGTGGACGACTTCTGGGGCGAAGCCGAGTGGCGCAATTTTTACCGCGAGCTCAAGCGCGTGTTTCCCAACCGAGAGCCGCAAGAGCTCCCCTTGTCGCATCCGATTTTTCACTGCGTTTTTCCGCTGGATGAGAAACCGCAAATTCCCAACGTCGGCCGGGGCATGCGAAGCCGATACGACGGAATCACTTGGGAAAGATGGGACGCCCAATCAGCGCAATACAAAGGCGTGTTCGACGACCAAGGCCGACTGATGATGATCATTTGCCACAATACGGATTTAGGCGACGGATGGGAATGGGAAGGCGCCAACGAATACTTCTTTCGGGAATTTTCCGAAAAGAAAGCCTACCCTCTGGGAATCAACATTGTGATTTACGCGCTGACCCATTAAACCCAAGATTGCGCGCGCAAGACAAAGCCGACAACAAGAAGAACGCCAAATGGAAGCAACGACCAACACCGACGAAACCAGAGAACGACAAACCGTGGAGCAAATCTTCCAAGGACGCAACCGCATTCGGCAAGAACTCGCCAAAGTCATCGTCGGGCAGGAAGAAGCCATTGAGCAAATCCTCATCGCCCTCTTCGCCGGCGGCCACTGCCTAATCACCGGCGCGCCCGGACTGGCCAAAACTCTTTTGGTCAAATCCATCGCCCAGATTTTTCACCTCCAATTCCAGCGCATCCAATTCACTCCCGACCTTATGCCGGCGGACATCACCGGAACCGAAATCCTCCAAGACAGCGAAGAAGGAAGGCAACTGCGCTTCGTTCCCGGCCCCGTCTTCGCCAACATGATTTTAGCCGACGAAATCAACCGCACTCCGCCCAAAACCCAGGCCGCTCTGTTGGAAGCCATGCAGGAAAACCAAGTCACGGCCGCCGGCGTGCGGCATTCTTTGCCTCAGCCCTTCTTTGTTTTGGCCACCCAAAATCCCATTGAAATGGAAGGAACCTATCCACTCCCCGAAGCGCAACTGGACCGCTTCATGTTCAACATCGTCATCGACTATTTGCCGGAAGAAGACGAAGCAACCGTTGTCGCCCGAACCACTTCCGCCGCGCCCGAAGCCATTTGCCCGCTGTTCTCCGGCGAAGACGTCCTGCGCTTCCACGAAATGGTGAAAAAAGTTCCCATCGCCCAAGACATCGTGCGCTACGCTGTGAGACTGGCCGCCGCTTCCCGTCCGCAGCAGGAAAACGCCCCCGACTTTACAAAAAACTATGTCAGTTGGGGCGCCGGCCTTCGAGCATCCCAATACCTCGTTCTTGGCGCCAAAGTGCGCGCCCTCCTTCAAAACCGCGCTCACGTCGTCCAAGAAGACCTCCAAGCATTAGCCAAACCCTCCCTTCGCCATCGCATCCTCGTCAACTATCGCGCCGAAGCCGAAGGCGTCCCCGTCAACCAAATCATCGACCGCCTGCTAGAACAAGTCCGCCCCTAACTCCCTCAAAAAAAACGCAATGCCTCCATCGACAAAAACGAACCAGCGCCTGTTCCCGCTAAAAATCGCTTGGGAAAAAGAGCGCCCCGTCATTCCCTTCTCATCGGCAAAACCGAGACAAAGCCGTTACTAAGCCGATACTAAGCCGTCTCAGAGGGCTTTTGGAGCCGCCAAAACGCCCCCAAACCAGAAAATTCCCCAAGCCAACCAATCGCGCCGAAACCACGCTTTCCCTCGCCCCTCCAATCCGCCTTCGCCGCCCAACCGCTTCCCCACTCTTTCCCCATTTCCGCTTGCCTTCTTCCGCCAAAGAGCCTAAAAACAAAGAAACTTTCGAACATTGCGATGAAACAAATCTCATCTTTATTGACGGTCGTCGTTCTGCTTTTGCTTTGCGGCGGTTGCGGGCAGGAAAGCGAAGCAGTCCGGCTTTTCAAGTCGACGAAAATAAAAGCCGAGCAAGGAGATACCTGGTCACAACACGACCTTGGCGAGATGTATCGCGATGGCGAAGGTGTGCCGCAGGATTATGTGGAAGCGGCGAAGTGGTATCGCAGGGCTGCCGAGCAAGGGAATGCATGGGCGCAAGGGAACCTTGGCTGGATGTATTTCTTCGGCTACGGCGTGCCGCGGGATAATATTGAAGCGAACAAGTGGATTCGAAAAGCGGCCGAGAAAGGCGTGCCACATGATGTGCTAAAGGAAGTGTGGTATGAGAAGGCGGCCGAGCAAGGGAATGCCAGAGCGCAATTCGAACTTGGCAGGATGTATTACATGTATTATCACTCAGTCGGCGGCGTGCCGGATTATGGGAAAGCGGCAAAGTGGTTTCAAAAAGCGGCCGAGCAAGGGGATGTCCATGCGCAATTCCTGCTTGGCACGTTGTATTACGATGGCGAAGGCGTGCCGAAGAATGACATAGAAGCGGCGAAGTGGTTTCGGAAAGCGGCCGAGCAAGGGTTTACCGAGACGCAACTCTACCTTGGCTTGATATATGCCGAAGGCGGCGGAGGTGTGCCGAAGAATGACATTGAAGCATACGCTTGGTTTCTCTTGGCGAAAGCAAATGGAGAAGAAGTAGTCGGCGAAAGGATTTACACTCACGAAGAGCTTTGGGAAGATACATCATCGCTGACGTGGAATAAGCTTGGCGAAAAGATTTCCGCTCTCGAAAAGCGTCTCACAGCGGAGCAGATGGAGAAAGGGCAAGCGCGGGCGGCGGAACTGCGTCGCTTGATAAAACAGAAAAGCGCAGAATGATTTTTCCATTGCGGGCGAAGAGAAAAAAACAAAGCGGGTTTCTCAAAAATGGACATGAAACAAATCTCATCTTTATTGACGGCCGTCGTTCTGCTTTTGTTGTGCGGCGGTTGCGGGCAGGAAAGCGCGTATTTCAAGGCGACGAAAATAAAAGCCAAGCAAGGAGATGCCGATGCGCAATTCGAACTTGGCGAGATGTATGACTATGGCCGAGGCGTGCCGGAGGATTTTGCGGAAGCGGGAAAGTGGTATCGAAAAGCGGCCGAGCAAGGGCATGCCGAAGCGCAATACAAAGTTGGGAAGTATTTTTTTACCAGCGACTGGTCGCAGGCTGCTGTGGAAAGGGTGGAGTGGTATCGCAAAGCGGCCGAGCAAGGGCATGCCGGAGCGCAAGGGGAACTTGGCGAGATGTATTACAAAGGCCGAGGCGTGCCGCAGGATTATTGGGAAGCGATGAAGTGGTTTCGCAAAGCGGCCGAGCAAGGGGATGACTGGGCGCAAGTCAGACTTGGCGAGATGTATGACGAAGGCAAAGGCGTGCCTCAGGATTATGGGAAAGCGGTCAAGTGGTTTCGCAAAGCGGCCGAGCAAGGGTATTATTATAGTTATTATAGGGGGCAGGCGCAATTCAAACTTGGCTTGATGTATCACCAAGGCGAAGGCGTGCCGAAGAATTATATGGAAGCGGTCAAGTGGTTTCGCAAAGCGGCCGAGCAAGGGGATGCCGATGCGCAAATCAACCTTGCCTCGATGTATTACAGAGGCGAAGGCGTGCCGCAGGATGAGGTTGAAGCCTACGCTTGGTTTCTCTTGGCGAAAGCAAATGGAAACGAAAGAGCCAGCGAAGAGATTTCCAATCTCGAAGAGCGTCTCACGGTGAAGCAGGGGAAGAAAGGGCAAGCGCGGGCGGCGGCACTGCATCGCTTGATAAAGAAAAGATTAGTCCTCCGTTGAATCTCCATGAAAACGAACGACCAAGAAATGACGAATAAAGAGCTCCAAATCTGGATCGCAGGCGAGCTGAAGAGTTTCCAAGCGGAGATAACCGGCGAGCTGAAGAGTCTCCGCTCCCATGTGGACGGCGAGCTGAAAAGTTTCCGTGCAGAAATGAACGGCGAGCTGAAGGCGATTCGGACGGAGATGAGAGAGGGCTTTGCCCGCGTGGACACTCGGATTGACGCGGTTGAAGTTCGGCTGGGAAGTTTGGAGTCTCGCGTGGATGGCTTGATGATTGGGGTGGCCGTTCCGGTGGCGGTGTTTGTTCTTCTGGCGGCGACGAAGTGGGCTTGGGATTATTTGGGCTTTTTGAAGAAGTTTAGGGAAGAGAAACATGGTTTGCGGCAGAGCGAATTAGGTTTGGGAAAGTCGGCGAAGTGAGATTTGTATGAAAAACGGGAAGGCGCGCTAGAAAACACTAGTTGGATATGAAGGAGGAGGCAAAGAGCGAGTGGAGTCGGCACGGGTTCATTAGCCCGCGGGCGCTGATGGCCATTGCCAACTTGGAACTGCGCGCCAAAGTGGTGGTCGAAGGTTTCTGGAACGGCCTGCACCGCAGTCCTTCGCACGGCTTTTCCGTAGAGTTTAGCGAATATCGCCAGTATTCGCCCGGCGACGACCCGCGCTATTTGGATTGGAAACTCTTTGCCCGAAGCGACCGCTATTATGTGAAAAAGTTTGAGGATGAAACCAACCTTCGCTGTCACTTGCTGGTGGATCAGAGCCGGTCGATGGAGTTTGGCAGCCAAGGCTTTTCCAAACAGCAATACGCCAACACGCTGGCGGCCACTTTGGGGTATTTTCTGTTTCAGCAAGGGGACGCCGTCGGCCTGCTGTCGTTTGCGGAACGGATTGGCGATTTTTTGCCGGCGCGACACAGAAGCGGCCATCTCCGCCGCATTATGCTGGCACTGGAACGGCCTCCGCGCGGCTCTTCAACCGATCTCGCCGCTCCGCTCCGCCGCATTGTCGAACTGGTGCGCAAGCGCGGGCTGGTGGCGTTGATTTCGGACTTGCTCGCCCCGATTGACGTTTTGGAAAATCGCCTCGCCTCCATTCGCGCTTGCGGCCACGAAGTGCATGTCTTTCAACTGCTAGACCCGGCCGAATATCGCTTTACCTTTACGCAGGCCAGCTTGTTCCAAGACGTCGAATCAGGAAGGGAAATTTTTGTCGACCCAAGTCGAGCCCGCCGAGGCTATTTGGAGAAGCTGGAAAAACATCTCGCATTCGTCCGCGCCATTTGCCACAAAAACGGCATTGGCTATCATTTCCTCACCACCGACCAGCCTTTGGAACGGCAACTGTTTGACTTTTTGAAAGCCAGGCTGGAAAAGCGCGGCGGGCGAGGAATGCGCGGGCTGTCTCAAAATCGGCCGACAATCGCCGGCTTTTCCCAACCATGAACTTTCTCTATCCGCTCTTTCTCGTTGGGGCGTTGGCCGTAGCGTTGCCGATTCTGTTTCACCTCATCCGCCGCTCCCCGCGCAATCGGATTCCGTTCAGCGCGCTCCGCTTTCTCGAACCTTCTTCTCCCCGGTTGACGCGGAAAAGTCGTTTGGAACATCTTTGGCTTTTGCTGCTGCGTTGTCTGATTTTGTTGCTGTTGGCGGCGGCCTTTGCTCGTCCTTATCTGGAGAGTGCGTTGGGAACTTTTGACGGCGAAGCCAACCCGCCGCGCCATTTCTTTTTGCTGGACGCCAGCGCCAGCATGAAGCGCGGTCAAGCTTGGGAAGACGCCCGCGCCATTCTTCGCCGCCAACTGGAGCAAATCGAAACGAATGCCCGCGCCGCTGTTTACGCCTTTGACACCCAACTCCGCCCCCTGATTACCTTTGAACAATGGGACGCCGCCAACCCGCCGAACGGCCGCGCCTCCCGCCTCCTCAACCGAGCTGAGCAAATCTCTCCCTCTTGGAAAGCCACTCACTTGGGGAACGCCCTTTTGACCGCCGTCGATCTCCTGCAAGAATCCACTCCGCCCGGCGAAGAAAATCAGGATTGGCGGATACACGTCATCGGCGACCTCCAATCGGGAATGTTGCGGGACGGACTGCAAGGCTTTGAGTGGCCAAAACACTGCGCGGTGGAATTGCATCCCGTGGCCGTGGAAGGAACCACCAACGTCGGCCTTCATCCGATGCCCTCCGCAGATGGCTGGGAAGAACACGAAACCCCGTGGATACGAATTTCAAACACGGACTCTTCCACCACAGAAACTTTCCGGCTCGGCTGGGCAAGGCAGGGAAGAGAAAAGGCGCCGGTCTCTCCAATTGAAGTTTACCTTCCTGCCGGAAAAAATCTCGTGATGAACGCTCCGCCGGAACCGGTCAACTTTCCGCCCGACGTTCTTCACATTCTCGGCGATGATCACGACTTCGACAACACCGTTTGGCAAGTTCCCCTCCGCGCCCGCGAAAGCAAAGTTCTCTACCTCGGCCAGCCGGCCGGCGGCAACCCGGACACTTTGCTCTTTTACCTCGAAAAGGCATTCCAACAAACCCGGCGCCACGTCGTCTCCGTAGAAGTCTTCCCTCCCGACCGTTCCCTGCCGCAAGAGGCCGTAAAAAACCTCCGATTAATCGTAATCGGCGAACCCCTCGCTTCCGCGTTGGCCGAACAAGTGAGCCGCCTCAACGCCGCCGGCGCCACGACGCTCATCGTCCTGCATCAAACAAGTTTGGAACCCACCCTGCAGGCAATCCTCCAAAACCCCACTGTCGCCGTAACCGTCTCCCCATCCAAACGTTACGCGCTCTTCGGCCAAATCGACTTCCAACATCCGCTGTTTTCCTCCTTCGCCGATCCGCGTTTTAGCGACTTCACCAAAATCCGCTTTTGGAGCCTCAGCCATCTCCACTTGGAAAACAGCGAAATCGCAAAAACCATTGCGCGGTTTGACGATGGACTTCCCGCCATTGTCCAGTTCCCCCGCGCCTCCGGTTCCCTCTTCGCAACCGCCTTCGGCTGGCAACCCAAGCGCAGCCGCTTTGCCCTCTCCACAAAATTCGTGCCTTTTCTTTACGCCCTGCTGGATTTCGGAGCCAAAACGCGCCAAGTCCAATCCCGTTACTTTGTCGGACAAGAAGTGAATCTTTCTTCTCTGGCTGAAGCCGGCGCGGTTTCCGTTCAAACCCCCAGCGGCGACTCGATTTCCCTGAACGGCGCCCAACGGTTCCGAGAAACCTCCGAGCCGGGCATTTACACCATCCAAACCGCCGAATCCTCCATCCGATTCGCCGTGAACCTCCATCCCTCCGAAAGCGACACCGCGCCCATTTTAGAAGAAACCATTCTCGGCTTAGGCATTCCCCTCCGCCAAACCATCTCATCGGAAACAACGAACCCGCTTATGGAAGAAACAAAGCGCAAACTCAAAGCCGCCGAAATAGAAAACAGCCAGAAGTTTTGGCGTTGGATCGTAGGGGCGGCTTTGCTCGTCGCCGTTTTGGAAACGCTATGCTCCGCCTTGTTCTCCCGCCGCTCAGAAGCGAATTCCTTTGCCACGGAAAGCAAGTAAGCCCTCATTTTTATTTAACTATAAAACCGAACAGAAAATGATCACTTCAAAACAAGTAGAGAAAATCAGGAGCGCAATTCATGAGCAGGTGAACGAGATTCACCAGCAGGTGGATAAGCAACTGGACGATTTGGTGCGGAGGTTTCACGAAAACAAGTCAGTCAGACGGCTAATGGTGGACCTCCTGCATGATAAGGAAGGAGGAGTTTGCGGCGGGTGCGGAGAAACATTCCAAGCGAGAAACATGGAACTAGACCATATCGTCGCTAAATCAAGCGGGGGAAGCTACTGCATAGATAATCGTCAAGTTTTGTGCGGAGCATGCAATCGTGAGAAGGGGAAAATGCCGATGGCAACATTCCTGAAGAAAAAAGGCGGGCATTCAAATGAAAAGACAAACATTCGGATGTCAGGCTTGAAAGATTGGGAATTCATGGAATCCATCGTATTGGAAAATAAACCCAATCCTATGTCCGCATCTGAGGTGGCTGACGCTTGCATAAAAAAGAAGTTGTGGAGAGGTAGCGGCAGGAATATTCCATCTCAACCGACAGGAACTGTTATCTCACAGATAAAGAGAGCTTGCGGTCTTAATCCAAGAAAAGCAGGTGAGAAACTTTCTGAAGAGGCATTTAAGAATGCAAAAATCAAGGAAATCGTCATAGATGGGAAGTTGAGATACGTCGCAAAATGAAATCACCTGAACGGATGTGTTTTTCCCTGGGAATCTGCTGGCAGAAAGCCGGCAAAGCATGATAGTCCAATGTTATTTGGCAAAAGCTTTCCCAATCCTGTTCAGTCAAAACCGCGCCGGTTTAGCAAATATTAATTTTCAGGTTGGATAGATTGATCTTGAATTCTTGTTTGCAAGAGCTCCACATACTTCGGCTCTTTTTCGATGCCGATCCAACGGCATCCGTTTCGTTCGGCAGCCTCAGCGGTGGTGCCACTGCCTAAGAAAGGATCCATAATCAAGTCCCCTTTCCGGCTGCTGGAACGAACCAATTGCTCGACCAGAAGAATGGGCTTTTGCGACGGATGGCCGACTTTTTCTTTGGAAGAGCCTTTCAAAGACGGCACGCGGAGGATGTTTGTGGCATACTTTCCTTTGCGCAGGTGTCGCTCTCTGGCTTCTTTGTTTTTATATCGCTTGTCTTTCAGATACGATTGTATTTTGTTCTCTTCGTAGGGAATGCGGACGGCGTCTTTGTTGAAGTAGGGTTTGGAGTTGGCGGATTTTCGTAACACTAGAATCATCTCATATTTCGGGGTAAACGAGTCATAGCGCTCGTTATAGCCAACAACTCTATCCCAAATAATCATATCGTGGAATTGCATTTCTCTCGTCAGCAAAGAGCAGGAATGCAACCATACATGTTCACGTTTTCCCAACTGCCCAAAAATATAAAACAATCCGTCGGTCCGCAAGATGCGTTTGCATTCTCTAGCCCACTGCATTGTCCAATCGAGGTAGTCTTCTGCGGAGCGCCAGTCGTTGTCCCACTTTTCTTTTTGCAGGACTCGAAAGTAGGGAGGGTCGGCGACAATCATCTGCGCAATGCCGCTGCCGATTGTGGGCAAAATTTGTAGCGCGTCTCCACAATAGATTATGCCGTTCTTGACGGCTACTTTATTGGGTTTTCCACTACTATTATTCTGTTTCTTCATTAACGTTGTATTGATGCAATTTTGATCTTTGGGTCGGGACTCTTTTTTTCTTCTGTGCTTTGTGTAATTTCTTAGATCGGTTTGATATATGCGGTAGTGCTGTCCTTGTTTAGTTGCCGGCAATTGGCCTTCTTGAATTAGTTTCCAAATCCTTGCCGGCTGGATGCCTAGACGCTCCGCGGCTTGGGAAGTTGTTATCGTGTTTTCCATAGGTAACAGTTTGCGGGGTTGCTTTTCAATGGCAAGGAAGAAAACGCCAAAATATGCGCTGGATTAGGGTGGGCAAGGGTAGGGACAAAGTTTAGAGAAACCGGGCTTGGCGTTCTTCGTCGATGGCTGTTTGGCCGAGGCTTTGCGTCGCGCTCTGCCGACGCTCTAGGAGGTGTTTGTCGGCGGCGGGATCGTAAGGCACGGGATAGTCGCCGTCGTAGCAAGCCGTGCAGAAGGAGTCTTCCGGCAGGCCGGTGGCTTGTAGCATGCCGTTTTGGGAAAGGTAGGCTAGCGAGTCGGCGTTCAAGTACTCACAAATTTGCCGGCGGGTTGCGTTGGCCGCCATGAGTTTGGAGCGGTCGGGAAAGTCAATGCCGTACATGCACGGGTGCATGTGGGGGGGGCAGCTGACAAGCACGTGAACTTCTTTGGCGCCGGCTTCTTTTAGGTTGTTCACTCTAGCCTTGCTGGTGGTGCCTCGAACGATGGAGTCGTCCACTGCGATGACTCGTTTGCCTTGCACCAGGCCGGAGACGAGGTTCAACTTTACTCGGACGTCGAAGTCTCGGATTAATTGGGAGGGCTGAAGGAAGCTCCGCCCCACGTAGTGATTGCGGACGAACGCCATTTGGAAGGGAATGCCAGATTCCAGCGAGTAGCCGAGGGCGGCGTAGTTGCCGCTGTCCGGCACGGGCACGACCATGTCTCCTTTGATCGGATGTTCCCGGGCTAGTTGGCGTCCCATGGCGACTCGCGTTTCGTAGACGTTGCGGCCGGCGAGGTTGCTGTCCGGCCGGGCAAAGTAGACAAATTCGAAGACGCAGAACGCCCGCCGGCGATGGAGGGGAAAGGCGTCAATGCTGCGCAGGCCGTTGTGGTCGATAATGACGATTTCGCCCGGTTTGACGTCGCGGACGAATCGGGCGTGAATCAGGTCGAGGGCGCAGGTTTCGCTGGAGAGGACGTAGGCGCCGTCTACTTGGCCAATGGAGAGCGGCCGGAAGCCGTGCCGGTCTCGCACGCCAATCAGTTCATCGGGCGTCATGATGGCTAGGGAAAAGGCGCCTTCGATGCGGCGGATGGTTTCCACCAGGCTGTTGCGCTGTCTTTGCGCCAAAAGGTGGAGGATGATTTCGCTGTCCACGGTTGTCTGGAAAATGCTGCCTTTGGCTTCCAGCTCGTTCCGCAGCTGGGCGGTGTTGGTTAGGTTTCCGTTGTGGGCGACGGCGATTTTGCCGCGGTTGCAGTCGACGATGATCGGCTGTTCGTTGCCTGCGGAGGAGGAGCCGGTTGTGGAGTATCTTGTGTGGCCGAGGGCTTTGTCGCCTTGTAGCCGGGCTAGGTTTTCCGGTTTGAAAACTTGGGAAACCAATCCCATGTCCCGCCGCTCGAAAAACTGATTGTCTTTGCAGGAAACGATTCCGGCGCTTTCCTGGCCTCGGTGTTGCAGGGCGTAGAGTCCGTAGTAGGCTAACTCGGCCGCTTGGGGATGTCCGTAAATGCCGAAGACGCCGCAATAGTGTTGGGGATGATTTTTCATGTTTTTGTGTTTTGCCGCGATTGCGGAAGGGATTGCATCCGGCGGCGGATCGCCATCCACCAAGCGTCGTGCAGCTCGTCTAAGGGCCATGAGTAATCGTTCTCGCCATAGCGAATGCGCAGGCGGCGACCGCCCACGGCGCCGATGCACGCGGCGGGAATGCCGAGAATGGCCGCTTGCCCTAGCACTTTGGGCAGGAAGGGTTTGCCGACTGTGGCAAGGATTCGGGCCTGCGACTCTCCAAAAAGCATGGCTTCCGCTCGAACGCCGTCTTGGGGGGCGAGTTCCACTTGCGCTCCCAGCAGTTTTGGCGCGCCTCGTCCTCGCTCTTGCGAAAGGCAACACTCGCTCAACGCCACGGCCAGTCCTCCTTCGCTGCAGTCGTGCGCGCTTCGGATGAGGCCGCCAGCGATCCAGCCGCGCAGGGCGTCGGCGATTTGTTTTTCCCGGCGCAGGCAAATTCTTGGCGGCCGGCCGGACTTGACGCCTTCGATGGCTTGGAGGTAGGCCGAGCCGCCTAGCCCTTGCAACGGGTCTCTCTCGTTCACCGTCTCTCCAAAAAGCAGGATTGCGTCTCCTTCTTTTCTGAACCACTGGCTGGTGATGGCGTCTTCGTCTTCAATCTGCCCCACCATGGCGATGACCGGCGTGGGGTCAATGGCGCCGCCGGGGTTTTGATTGTAAAGGCTGACGTTGCCGCCGATGACGGGCGCGTCGAAAAAGTCGCAGGCCTCGGCAATGCCTCGGACGGATTCTTGCATCTGCCAAAACAGTTCGGGATTGTGCGGACTGCCGTAGTTTAGATTGTCGGTAACTCCGATCGGCAAAGCACCGGAGCAGGCAAGGTTTCGAGCCGCCTCGGCCACGGCCAAACGACCGCCTTCGTAGGGGTCTAAATACACGTAGGCGGCGTTGCCGTCCAACGTGATCGCCAGATATTTCTCAGGAAACGGCTTGCCGGGCGATGATGTGTCTGAAATCTCTGGCAGGGAGTCTTGCTTCACGCGAATTACAGCCGCGTCGGAGCCGGGGAACAAAGCGGTTCCGTTGCGGACTGTGTAGTCGTATTGCCGATAAATCCAGTTTTTCGAGGCAATGGTCGGACAGGCCAACAACTTCGGCAAAGCGGTCTGCGGTTCTTCCCGGAAGGTGATGTGGTCAAGAGTCAGCCTCCAACAATCATCCAGATAAGCCGGCCGGCGGCTTTCCCGGCGATAGACCGGCGCTTCGTCCGCCAATGCCTTTGCCGGCACGTCGACGATGACGGCGCCGCATTGGCGGACGACCATTCGACCGCTGTCGGTCACACGCCCGATCTCCGACCAAGGCAGCCCCCATTTCTCAAAAATTCTCTTGACTTGCGCTTCTTTTCCTTTGCGAACGATGAGAAGCATCCGCTCTTGTGACTCGCTCAGCAGAATTTCGTAAGGCGTCATGCCGGTTGCCCGCTGCGGCACTTTGGCAAGTTCGATTTCAATGCCGGTTCCGCCCCGTGCTGCCGTTTCGCAGGTCGAGCAAGTCAAGCCGGCGGCGCCCATGTCTTGAATTCCCTCCACCGCTCCGGTTTGCAGCAATTCTAGGCAGGCTTCCAGTAAGAGTTTTTCCATAAAAGGATCTCCAACTTGCACGGCTCCGCGTTGTTGCGCCGCGGACTCTTCGGTGAGACTTTGCGAAGCGAAGGAGGCGCCGGCCAAACCGTCCCGTCCCGTTGCCGCTCCCGCGTAAAACACCGGGTTCCCGATCCCCTTCGCCGCGCCGCGGACAATTTGCTCGTGCCGGAGAACGCCGAGAGCAAAGACGTTGACCAAAGGATTTCCCTCGTAAGACGGATCGAAATAAACTTCGCCCGCCACCGTTGGCGTTCCGAAGCAATTTCCGTAATGCCCGATGCCGGCAACGACGGACTGGAACAATCGACGGCTTTCGGGAGAACTCAAGGAACCAAAACGAAGCGAGTTGGCAATGCACAAGGGGCGGGCGCCCATAGTGAAGATATCCCGCAAAATGCCTCCCACGCCCGTGGCCGCTCCTTGAAACGGTTCCACGGCGCTGGGATGGTTGTGAGATTCGATCTTGAAGGCGACAGCCAACCCATCGCCAATGTCCAGAACGCCGGCGTTTTCTTCCCCAGCGCCCACCAAAACCCGCCGCCGGCGACTGCCGTCGGCGAATTGCTTTAGCAACGGACGCGTGTTTTTATACGAGCAGTGTTCGCTCCACATCACCGAAAAGACCCCCAACTCCGCATAGCTCGGCGCCCGCCCCAGCAAGCGTTGAATCCGTTCGTATTCCTCCGCCGTCAAACCGTGGCCGGCGACGACTTCCGCTGTGACTTCCGGTTCCATCCAATCCACAAAGCGCTTTTGAGCATCCCGCCGCACGGTCAACATTGGCCGCCTTCGGCCAGTGTTTGAATCATGCTCTCCAAAATCCATCTGCCGTCTTCACTTCCCGCGATCTTCTCGCAAGCGCGTTCTGGATGCGGCATCAATCCCGCAACGTTCGCTCCCTTGTTGCAGATGCCCGCAATGTTTCGCAACGAGCCGTTCGGGTTGGAGGCCTCCGAAATTCCGCCTTCAGAATCGCAATACCGCCACAAAACCCGCCTGTTGGATTCCAGTTGCCCCAACACGGACTCTTCGGCCACAAAACACCCCTCCCCGTGAGCGATCGGAACCCGCAAAACGCCTTCTTCCGGCGCCGCCCGCGTAAAAGGCGTTGCCCGGTTGTCGATGCGCAAAAAGACGTGCTCGCAGCAAAACTCCAAACCCCGATTGCGCACCAGCGCCCCAGGCAAAAGCCCCGCCTCGCATAAAATCTGAAAACCGTTGCAAACGCCCAAAACCAACCCGCCCAACTGCGCAAAAGAAGCCACCGCCCGCATCACCGGACTGAACCGCGCAATCGCTCCCGCCCGCAAATAATCGCCGTAAGAAAAACCGCCCGGAACCAGCACCGCATCGCAATCCGCCAAAGACGATTCCTCGTGCCAAAGATACCGCGCTTCATGCCCCAAAACGCGAACCGCATGCACGCAGTCTTGATCGCTGTTCGACCCCGGAAATTGCAAGACGGAAAACTTCATGCGCCACTCAAACAAAGTCAGGAAAAGACGGCGACCATCCAATCCTGCGCCGACGATTCGCCGCGCCGCTTTTCTCTCCCACTCCCCAAGCCGGGCACCGCAAGTCTATTTCCACTTTTTGCGAACAATCCAAATGGCGACGACCAAAAAAAGAACCGCGTTTGCCATGCCACACGACATTATCTCCTCGACGCAGAAGCAATTTCGCCAGGTGCTTGTGCATTTCCAGTTTTCTCCGCCGCTCGCTGTTGCCGACCGCTTGGAACTACCGTCCGTCGTCAAAAACCAACTCATAGTCTTCAATCACCGGATTGCTCAAAAACCGTTGGCACGCCTCCTCCAACTTCCTCCGCGCTTCGGCGCCGTCCCCTTCCACTTCCAACTCGATATACTTGCCCACCCGCGCCCCTCCGATCCCCTCGCAACCGAGCTGCGTCAAAGCCTTCTTCACCGCTTCCCCTTGCGGATCCAAAACCGCCCTCTTCGGAGTAATCGTTACCTTCGCCATCATATTTCTTCCGCCAAACTCTTCCCTAAACTTCCTCCCCCGTCAAACTTCTTTCCTCACCAACACTCGCCCAAAAATCAAAACTTCACAAAAAATCCGCACACTTGACAAGCCGCTCTCAATTTACATAAGCGCAAGCTACAAAGGAAATCTTTGGCGAACAAACCAAAAACAAGAATAAACCACTGCGAAAACAACGCACCCCAAATGGAAACTTTTTTAACTTCAAAAAAACTTGGACAAACCGCGATAACAGAATAAGGCTTTCCCCAAGTGAAACCAAAATTTTTAGAACAAACCATTCGCATTGCGCACTGCGCGGCCGTTTTGCTTCTGCTTGCCGAAACAAGCGCCGGCGCTTTGCGGGCGGACGACGTCCAACGATTCCAGTCGTTCCTTAGCCATCCGCCGAACATTCTCGGCCTGCGTTATGAAACTTCTAATCCGCCGCTTTCCAATCAAACCGAATATCGGCTGGCGTGGTCAAGGGACGCCTTCCGCATGGAAGAGTTCGGCCGCAAACTAACGGTCATCGACGGAGATCAAACAGCGGAACACGTTGTCGACAGCGCCAGCGGCAAGTATCGCGGCAAGTATTGGGATCACAGCGCAGGCTACGGCGCGGGCTTTGCGGCGGGAAGTCGCCTCACTATCTACGAACAACCTTCGCCAAGTTTGGAGGAGATTTTGCAAGACAACGACGGCAAATCACTTCTAGAGATCGAGACTTACGGAGTATTGCACTTAGGCATCCGCTTCGCCTCGCCGGATACGATTATATTCAAGGGAAAAACTTTTTCTATCCTGCCGTATATTGGGCTGGAAGGCGCTATTAAAACTATTGGCGCCGACGGGCGGGTGAAGGAACTAGAATACGAATATAACGGATTGAAGGCCGTCGTTTCCTACGAGTACGACAACCCCGTCTTTCCTGATCATTCCTATCTGCCCAGCTGGTTTAGAACCGTGATGACAACTCCGGAAGGCGAATATTTTCTAACAAGCGAGAATCGAATCCACGAATGGGTGTTTACTGAGGATCCCTTGCCTTCGACAATGATGAACCCGGAACTGGCTTACTCCAATGCCACAATAACCCGCATCTATGGCCGGCAAGGCGTACGGGAACTTGGGGAGGGAAAGCAAATTCCCATAAAGGTTTCCAGCATACGCGAAGACAGGCAACAAAAGGGGCTTCGGATTTTCCTAACGATTTCAGTGATGATCTTGTTTGTAGGGATATTTATTTTCAATTGTTTGCGGGCGAAAGAAATAAAAACGCCTTGATCTATTTATTGAATAGAGAGCGAGTTTTGGGAACGAGAACTTAGAATTAAAATTCTATGAACCAATCGAATCATACAGCACAATCGGAACGAGCGGGCAAAGCCATTGCCGTCGGCATCATCACGGCAGTCACAGCGTTAACCGCATTAGCCTCTTACCTCCCATCATGTTGGATAGATGACGCGGAGATTTGCTACAAGAAAGGGCAGTTTGCCTTTGCAGCGGGAGGTGCGGCGGCAGGGCGAGGTTGCCCGGATCATTGCGTCTTTCCTCAGGATCTTTATCGCCCCACCGTAAGAGAGTTTGATCCTGAAATAGACTGCTCTGGAGGGAAAGAAGGCACACGATTCTCCCCAAATTCTTACCTAACAACCCTCGACCTTCAAAAGCGATGGAAGAATCCACACCTTGGACCTGGTTGCCGTGATATTGGTCGACCTCTGAAAGGAAAGTGTCGGAATGGACACGGATTCATTATTGAATGCGATGGAACAGAGGTGGATCCTAACAGCGAAGAATGCGATTAATCATGCTTTTGCAGGCATTGGGTAATGATAAGGTGATAAACCGCTATCTTCGTTTGTTTCATCTTTCGAGCAGCATGTTGTTGGCGGTTTTTGGATGCATCAAGCGGATTGTGTGGTCGGCCTCCGCTCCTATTTTGTCGCAGCCTGATGACATTTTTGGAGTGAGTCGAGAAACCGTATATCTTGTCGTAGGATCGTTTGAGATGCTGGCGGCTTTTTACCTGTTATTGGGACGGAATGTATTTGTGAAGACTGCCGGATTATTTTGGCTGTCGTTGCACTTTCTTTTCTATCGAATCGCTCAAGGACAAATTGGCTCATTGTTGCCGTGTCCGTGTTTGGGTATAGCGGCGGATTGGTTTCCGGGTCCTCCGGTTGTTCTGGATAGTATTGCGCACGGAACGGCATTGTTTCTCCTCTTGGGCGGCGGTTTCTTTCTCGCCGTCGGAATTTGGAACAACCATTTTAAGACCTGCCGGAAATCCTAATCAGAAGAGCGACTTGCAGTATTTCCTCTTCGATTTCGGCATGACTTGAAAACAGAGAGAAAAGAAAACTCATATGAGTTTCCAGTCTCGCTTGTTTTCCTTTTGGGGACTTGCCAAGCGCGGGAAATTCTGGTATTTTGTCTTTTTAAAGATTATCCACTGATGTTATGAAAGATGTTTTGAACATAACTGTTGCAAAGGATGTTTCGTTTGCCAATTTGCCTCTCCGAAGTCTCCGCCGCCCGGCGCCGTTGTCGCGGCGGAAGTTTTTGGCTTCTGCCGTTGCGGCGTCTGCGCTTGCGGCAGCAGGCGGTTGCGTTTCGCCTTCACGTCGGTCTGCCGCCGCCTCTCGCCCCGTCAAATTGGGGATTTCGACTTACTCGTATTGGCACTTCAAGACCGAAAAGTATCCTATCGAGAAGATTATCGACCACGCCGCCGAGTTGGGCGTCGCTGGCGTGGACATTTTGCATCGGCAAATGACGAGCGAGGCGCCGGCCTATCTTCAAGGACTCAAGCGTCGAGCATTCCTCAACGGCGTGGATCTCATTGCGCTTTCAATTCATCAAGACTTTGTGGATCCCGATCCCGAAGTTCGACAGAAGAACGTCGACCACACCGTCCACTGCATGGAGTTAGCGCACGAGTTGGGCATTCCGTGCATTCGGCTCAACTCCGGCCGATGGAACACGATTGCGTCTTTTGACAACTTGATGGCCGCTCGCGGGGAAGAGCCAGTGCTTCCGGGACACTCTGAGGACGAAGGTTTTGAATGGTGCGTGGACTGCATTGAACGGTGTCTGCCTTCGGCGGAATCGCTTGGCGTGGCGCTGGCTCTGGAAAACCATTGGGGGCTTACCCGAACGCCGGAAGGATTGTTGCGAATTGTCAACGCCATTGAGTCACCTTGGCTCGGCGTGCTGATGGACACTGGAAACTTCCTTGAAAATCCCTATCCCAAGCTGGAAGCCATTGCGCCCCAAACCATTTTCGTGCAGGCCAAAACCTACTATGGCGGCGGCGAGTGGTATACGCTGGACTTGGATTATCGCCGCATCGCCCGCATTTTGAAAAGCGTCCATTATTCCGGCTATGTTTCGTTGGAGATGGAAGGCAAGGCGCCGGCGTCCGCGGCGGTTCCGAAGAGCATTGCAATGTTGCGGGAAGCATTCCACAACGCATAATCGCAAAAAAAATGCCGCCAAACTCCCGCATTGAAAAAGAAAATCACAGAGATCAAAATGATGAGACAATGAAATTTCTGCATACGGCGGATTGGCAGATGGGAATGAAGGCCGAATCTCTCGGCAACAAGGCCGCCGAACGCGTCCGCCAAGCGCGACTGAATGCCGCCCAACGAGTCATCCAAGTTGCCAAAGAGAATGATGCCGAGATGATTCTCTTTGCCGGCGATATGTTTGAAGACAACGCCGTGGATCGCTCGCTCGTCAGGCAAACGGGCGAGATTTTGAAATCCTTTGGAAAACCGGTTTTCATTATTCCCGGCAACCACGATCCCTTAGCGCCGGGTTCTGTTTGGGAACATTCGGTCTGGAAAGAGAACAAAAATTTGCATGTTATTCAGACTGCCGAAGCTATTGAACGGGAAAACTGCATTTTGTTTCCCTGCCTGATTAAAGAAAAGCATTCCACGAAAAATCCAATGGCTTGGATTAGCACTCGGCAAGAAAGCGACAAAATCTGCATTGCCCTCGCTCACGGCACCGTGGAAAGTATTCCTGATGTGAAGGATTTTCCCATTCCTGTGGATGCGCCGTCTCGCTACAACTTGGACTACGTTGCGCTGGGACATTGGCATTCTTACCAAACTTACGCTGACAAAGACGGCGCCGAACGCATGGCTTATTGCGGCGCGCACGAAACGACTAAGTTCGGCGAGCGAGAGAGCGGCAAAGTTGTTTTAGTGAAAATTGCCAAACGCGGCGCAACGCCAATTCTCAAACCGATTTCAACGGGGAATCTGGATTGGCAAACATGGAAAGAAACCATCCGCCAGCAAGGCGAACTTGAATCATTGGCAAAGAAACTTGACGCCGTTTCCAAACCAAGCAGCACATTGTTGCGAATCCAATTAGAAGGAATTCTCTTCCCAGAGGATCAAGTCCATCTCACCGCAATCAAAGAAAAGCTCGAGACCAGAAAACTTCTCTACGGCTCTTTGGATGCCGACGAACGGACTCCGTCTCCCGATAACCATGAGTGGAACGAGTGGATTGAAACGCTGACGCCCGTGTTTCAATGCGCTGCAGAAAAACTGCAAGAACAGGCGGCGCAAGACCCCGATGTGCAGGAACTATCAGAGGCCAAACAAGCCCTTCTTCTCCTATTTGAACTTCACAAAAACACTGACGCATGATTTTAGAACGCTTGAAAGTATCCAATTGGCGCAACCTCCGGAAAACGGTGGAACTCAAAGGATTCAGCAAAGGAATTAACATCATTCACGCGCCGAATGGAACCGGAAAATCCTCTCTCTTCGAGGCTTTGTGCAGGGGAATTTTTGATGCGCACCACATCGCCGGCAAAGAAATCAAAACAGTTCAACCTTGGGGTTGTTCGCTTCCCGCTGAAGTAGAAGTGGACTTTGTCCACAATGGAATTCATTACCGTATAGAAAAAAGGTTTCTAAAAAGAAAATTCTCTTGTTTATGGAAAAAAGAGAATGGTGGTTTTCAACCTCTAGCCGATGGCCGTCAGGCAGATGAAAAAGTTCGTGAAATACTCAAAGCAAGCAACGGTGTAGGTGCTGCCAAACCGGAGCATTGGGGATTATATCAAGCGCTTTGGGCGCCGCAAGGAAAGCTGGCATTGGGGAGTCTTTCTCCGGATTTAACCGCGAATCTTCAGGACGCTTTGAGCAAGCAACTGATCGGCGAAAAAGGCAACCGTTTAGAAAAGTTGTTGGAAGAACGCTATCTGGAATTTTTTACTCCAACAGGAAAAGTAAGAACAGGAAAGAAGGCAGCTCCGATAAATGCTCTTGAGGAAGATCTTAATCGATTGCAAATCGAATACCAAGAACTCGAAGAAAGACAACGGGAATTCGAGGAAACCAGCCGTTCAGTAAAATCCCTAGAAAATCAAACTCAACAAGTCCGAAATGAAGTGGGCAAGTTGCTCAAGAAAGTCAAGCGAACCCGTCGAGAATCGGAAGAATACAAAGAACTTAAAAGCGAATTGGAAAAACATCAAAGTGGGGAGGAAAACGCCCGCAACCAACACAAAAACCTGTCTGAGAAGATCGAACGAATTCAAAGCACCGGAAAGAACATCAAAGAACTGGAAAAGAAGATTGTTGCCACTAACAATCTGAATCAGCAATTGACCCAAAAGCTAAAAACCGCCCGCCAAAAGGAAACAGAAGCGCAAGAGAAATACAATCAGGCAAAAGGCCGCCGCAGGGAACTTGAAAAATTAAACAAACGCATCCTTGACGCTGGTGATTTTCTTGCCAACCAAAAATCCAGCGAGGAACTGACAGAACGACTGGAAAAACTTTCCAACAAACAAATCCATCTTGCCAAATTAAAGAAACAGAAAAACTCTCTGGTTGCACCCAATGACCAGCAGGTGAAAGAAGTTCGCAAGGCAATCGCTTCAAGGAACGAGGCAAAAGTCGCTTTGCAAGCCGCTTTGATTCACCTCACGATTGAACCTTTGCAAGACGCTCGCGTTCGCGACAAAAACAAGAACGATTTACAATCCATAAGCGGCGGCGAATCCGAAACATTCTCCGGTTCGCCGGAAGTGGCTGTTGAAGTGGAAGGATTCGGTTCCATTCGCGCCGCCGGGCCGGAAGGCGACGCTGAAAAACATCGGCAAACGCTGGTCAAATCAGAAAAGAAAATCAACGAACTCACACGTTCTTACGGCACGAAAGACCCGGATCAACTTCAGAACTTGCTGGAACAAGCAAAAGAGTTAAACAGCCAAATCAAAAACACGGAAGAAAGCATTGAAGGACTGCTTGATGGACAAACCCTCAATGAACTGCGGCAACAACACGAAACACTCAAGGCTTTGATGGACAAGTGCCTTGAAAAGTATCCGGAATGGAGGGAAAAATCCCCTGTTCCCAGCGAAATACAAACGAAATATAAAACGCGCCAACGCCAGATTGAGGACGCCGTTAACTCAGTAGAAGAGGAACTCACAACCGCGCAGGAAAACAAGCAAACGGTCGAAAACCGATTGACCGAGGCAAAAACCGATTTGCGTAATCATCGGGGGAATCTGAAGATGGAGAAAGAACGGTTGGAAACGGATTTGCAAAATCAAACCATCGAGCAGTTGGGAGAAAAGAAGAACGAATTTTCAATGACTTGGGATGCGGCGAAGGCCAAAGTTGATCGTTGTAAGAAAAAACTTTCCGCTCTGTCCGAAGAAGCCGTTAACTCTCTGTCCAGACTGGAGAAAGAGTTGACTGATAAAGAGGAAATGGAGAAAGCGAAATCTGCTGAAGAAAATCTGGCGAAAGGAAGATTGCAAAATTTGGCGGACGAAGGCGTTTATTCTCAACTGACGAATTGCGAGGAGCGATTGGCGGAAACAGAGGAAGAAGTTCGGCGGGAACAATTGCAAATGGATGCGACACGTTTATTGCGCGAGGTCGCGGACAATTGCAAGGGACAATTGCAAGGAGGAGATGCTGGCTCATGTATCGGGGCCGGTGGAGAAAAAGGCCACTGGAATGTGGAAGCGAATTGCGGGAGCTCGGCTTGGGCAAGTGTGTATTTCGGAGAATTTCCAATTGAGTGGCGTTCAGCCGCAAGCGTTGGAAAAAACTGTGTCTTGCGACAACCTATCAGGCGGCGAGCAAGAGCAGTTGTTTCTCATCGTCCGCTTGGCTTTGGCGCAGGTGTTGGCTGAGGAGGAACGGCAACTTGTGGTGCTGGACGACGTGTTGCACGCCAGCGATGGCGAACGCATAAAAAGGCTTTGCCAACTGCTGGAGGAAATGGTGGAGAAGAAACTGCAAATTGTCCTTTTGACTTGTCATCCGGAGCGTTATGCAGATTGGAAAGGCAAAGGCGTCCGGTTTTTTGATTTGTCTGAAAGGATTGGCGAATTGCAGTAAGTCTTGGGCGGAAGGCGGGGTTCTTCGTTTTTTTGGAGGTTGGGGAAAACAAGCGAGAGGAAAAGGCGCGCGAAATAGAAACGCCGGCCGCTAGCGGTCGGTTGGCGGCTTTCGCGTTGGGCTTCCGGTAAGCACGGCGGTCACTTGGCGTTCCAAAGCGGCGTAGACTTCTTCTTCGCTGCGGATTCCGTCGATGATTTGGAATTGAAATTCGGCTTGGAGGCGCATGAAGTGCTTTTGAATGAGGTTTTGGTATTTGAGGAAGCTGTCGAACATATCGCGGGAAAGTCCCAAGTCCATGCCGCTTTCCCAGTAGTCCAGGGCGTAGTTTTTGGCGAAGGAACGGCGGATGAGCTCTTCCGGCGGGACGTTGAGGTAAAAGACGGCGTCCGGCACTAATGCGATGCCGTAGAGGTTTTTGACCCAGTTTTTTTCTTGTCCGCGGACGATGTCGCGCACCATCAGCGTGTAGATGTATCGGTCGGCCAGCACCATGAAGCCGGCCTTCAAGGCGGGGATGATGGTGTTTTCGGTTTGGTCGGCAAAGTCGGTGGCGTAAAACAGGCTCATGGTGGTGTTGCACAGGATGTTGCCTTTTTTCGCTCGCTCCAGTTCTTCGCTGATGAGGCTGGAGCGTTTCAAGCCCACTTGAACGGTGCCGTGTCCGGCGGCTTCCAACCATTGAACGAGCCGGCGGATTTGCGTCGATCTGCCTGAACCGTCCGCTCCTTCGATGACGATGAGTTTGCCGGTGAGCGACTGAACGTCAATGCCGGGGATGCCGTGTCCGTAAAAATTTTTGGGCGCCGGGGCCGGCACCAGAACTTTTTGCATCGTGGAAGGAGAATTCGGCATGCTCAACAAACCGGGCTTAACTTTGAAAATCGTCCAAACGGATTCGCGCGGCGATGATGGTTCTCAAAATGCTCTGCTGTTCTTCCACCAAGCGGTTGGCGTCGATGATGGTGAAGTCAAACTCCGTGCTCATGGCCAGATATTGCTCCAGTATTCGAGATTGGAAAATGCGAAAGCTCTCTTGAATGTCCGAAGACAGCCGCAAGTCCATGCCCGCTTCGAAGTATTTGAGCTGCGTTCGGCTTTGCATGATGCGGTCCAAAGAAGTTTCCAAATTCGCTTTGAGAAAGAAAACGATGTCGGGCGCAGCGGCAAAATCGTAAATCTCTCGAACCCAAGCCGGCGGACAACCGCGCACGGTGTCGCGGGCAAAGGCGGTGTAAACGTAGCGGTCGCAAAGAACGATGTATCCGGCGCGAAGCAAGGGGACAAGCTGTCGCTCATAGCGGTCGGCAAAGTCCGTAGCGTGAATGAGACTAAAAGTCGTCGGCGTCAGCAAAGCGCGGTTCTTTCCTTTGCTGGTTGCGGACTTCACCAAAATGGAAGAATTCCACTTGCTGAAGAAAACGCGGATGCCCTGCTGCTCCAGCCACTTTTTGACGAGGTAGATTTGCGTCGACTTTCCCGAACCGTCCAAACCTTCCACAGCAATCAGCCGGCCGGGCCAATCCAACTCTCCTGCAGGCGGGCTGGCCATAAAGCGCAAAGATAACCCAAGCCTCCCAAAAAGAACAAGCATTTTTCCCGCAAAACCAAACCGACAAAAGACAAAAAAATTTCCGCTTGGCTAAAAAAGAAAAGTGTTTTTAGGGTTGCAATTGCGTCGGCAAGCTGGATGATTACCGAATCCAGTTTGCTTTTGTAGGCCGAGAACGCAAGCGGCGCGGCGGACGGGATTTGGGAACGAACAGACAAACGGCAAAAGTTTATGGAAAAGACAAAATCAGCAAAGGAAGTTGGGAAACAAGCCAAGGCGCGCGGGTTCACATTGATCGAATTGTTGGTAGTCATCGCCATTATCGCTATTTTGGCGGGCATGCTGTTGCCGGCGCTGGCCAAAGCCAAAGCCCAAGCCAGAAAGATCAACTGCGTCTCCAATCTCAAACAATGGGACTTAATCTGGCGCTTCTACGCCGACGAAAACGAAGGCAAGTTTAGCAACGGAGACATCGGTTGGGCGCGCGGCGAATGGGTTCACGCCCTCGCTCACCACTACGCCGAAAAACCATGGCTGTTGCTTTGCCCCGACGCCAAGCATCGGCGCGCCAAAGGCAGCGGACGAACGGAAACAAAACTGCCCATTGAAACGACTCAAGCTTCGGGTCGCGTTGAGGTATGGGGAGGCCCGCACACCGCATACGACATGCCTGCCTATCATCCCAAAGTGAACCGACTGCCTTCCAATGAACTTTGGAAGTGGCGCACCAGCAGCTACGCCAACAACAACTGGGTTTATGATCCGCTTCCCAATGCAACCGACATTCAAAACCGGCTTGCCGTCGATCACTGGGGTTCCTTTGACAGGATTGGCGGGCATTCGCCGACGGAAATTCCCTTGTTTATGGACTCGATGTGGCGAGGCGGAGGCCCGGACGACGATATTGCCAACAAAGATCAAGCCCCCAATTACAACGGTCAGTGGTTTAATTTCGGCTATGAGTCGGCGCACTTTGCCATTGCGCGGCACGGGCGAGGAATCAACATTGCCTTTTTTGACGGGCATGTTGGTTCCACTACTTCGCCGAAGCAGATTTGGAGTTTCCAGTGGCATCGCCGATACAGAAAAGTGCCGCAGGATAGGAACAAAACCTTTCCCGCCTGGATGAACTAGCATTGTTTCCAAAAGCAGTTTCTGGATGCGCGCGCCAAGAGGCGATAAAAGCAGTTCGGCGGGTGTCTTATTTTTTCCACATTGCGCAAACTTCGCCTTTCGACGGTCTTGTTTGAGATGGAAAGTCAATGCTGACGGTTTTTAAATACCCGGAGTCTTTGAATTTTTGCAATCCCAGCGCATTTTTGGTGAATTGTTCTTGCTTGCCGTCTCTTGGGCAGGAAACTTGCTTTTCCAAAAGAGAGAGCGGTTTTTGGCGGCGAGAAAATTATTTTGAGTCAGACTTGCGCCAATTGGATTCGCCGTCGATTCGCTAAAAACTAAATCGAAAACATGCAGGAAAAGAGAATTTCGCACGAAGAAATTGCCCGCATTGCCTATTTGCTGTGGGAAGAAGAAGGCCGCCCGCAAGGAAGAGCCAAAGATCATTGGCTACGGGCGGAAGCCGTTCTTCGAGAGAAATGGAAAGTTTCGGCAAAGCCCGGCTCGGCATTGGAAAAAAGAAGAAAACCGCCTCGCAAGAAATCCGCTACGGCGCAATTATCGGTGGAAGAAGCGGATTTTTCAAAAAGCGTTGCCCAAAAAGCCGGTTCTCGAAAGAAGGCAGCGCCAAAAAAGAGCCGCCGAAAGCCAGCTCTTGCGCCAAAGGGAAAAAGGAAATCGCCGCGAACCGGCCGCAGAAGAAAATCTTCTTCGGCCTGATGGGACGGGAAACGTTTCGCCAAAATCTTTCTTTATTTGGCCTTTCCCGGCCGCTTTTATCGGGTTTGCGTTGTCGGTCGTTTTGCGGGGGGCGGAAGCATCCGGCGCTTGAAATTGAAGAGTTTGGTTGTTTTTCTGATGGGATGATTCGAGGCTTTAATGGAGCGTGTAAGGAAAGAAGGTCAATGAATGATTGGGAGAAGAGAGCGGCGGATGCGGAGCGGAGGCTGGTGGATGAAGCGAAAGCGGCTGGTGTTTCAGTAAAGCGATGGAAAAAAATTAAGGAAGAGCAACCAGACATCACGACGGAGGATTACCAGCGGATACGGAAGCGGGAGAAAGAGATTGAGGCGACAACGAAGCCGCCATTCGGCGCGTCGACAAAGCCCGCTAAAATCAGGGTGGAAAAAGCGACCAAGACAACACCGCCGCAAGTCAAGAATCTGCTTGGCGCAACTCCCGGTCAACAAGACGATTTGCTGTACGCCAATCAAATGAATTTTGAATGACAACGACAATGGAAAACAAAGAAACGGCTGGTTGCAGTTCCTCAAAGAATGGACATGGAAAAGACACAAGAAATTCCGGTTCCTTTTTGTCGTGCCATTGGCGGCCGATTGCGTCCATCGTTGGCGTCTTGTTGTTTGCCGGAGCTTCTTTGGGGCAAGGCACGCAGGAGGATTATGATCGGGCCGACGGCCTGCGGGATCAGTTTCGCAACCGTGTTTTTCGGGCGGAAGTGGCGCCGCATTGGATTGGCGACGGTTCGCGGGGATGGTATCGGGTTCAAACTGCCGAGAAAGAGTTTGAGTTCGTTCTGTTTGATGCCGTGAAGGGATGGCGGAAACCGGCTTTTAATCACGGCGCAATGGCCAAGGCGCTTTCGACGCTTTTGGGTTTTTCGGTGGAGGCCGGCAATCTTCCGCTCTCGGAACTTCGGTTTGGGGCAGAGGGGCATTTGATTGGCTTTCAGGCAAAAGGCTGCATCTTTGAGGCAGATTCTTCGGCGCTGGGTTGGAAGCAAAGCGAGAAATCTACCAAAGACCCGGCGAAGCGGCAAGCTTCTCGTTCCCGCGCCTCATCTTTTCCCAAGCCGAATTCCGAATCTCCAGACCAACAATGGCGAGTGGAAATTCGGGATCACAATGTTTGGCTGGTGGCGAAGGCGGACAGCGGAGAATATCCACTTTCGTTTGAGGGAAACGAAGAAGACGGGTATGTGGACGAAGTGTATTGGGCGCCGAATTCAAGCCGTTTTGCGACGATTCGGCGCCAAGCCGCGCAAAATCGCCAAGTTCGCTTGGTGGAGTCCAGCCCCCGCGACCGCCTGCAACCTCGCCTGCATACTTTGGATTATTTGAAGCCCGGCGACCGACCGGCCGTTTCCAAGCCGCATCTTTTCGAAGTGGCTTCCAAGTCGGAGATTCCGATTTCCGACGCTTTGTTTCCCCATCCCTGGCGCATTAGAGATTATCGCTGGGCTTCGGACTCCGGCGAGTTATATTTTCTTTACAACCAACGCGGCCACCAAACGCTCCGAATCGTCGGTGTGGATGGGTTCACCGGATCCACGCGAGCCATCGTCAACGAGGCCAGCCCCACTTTCATTGACTACGCTTACAAACAGTTTAGCCGTCATTTGGAGGATTCGGAGGAAGTGATTTGGATGTCGGAGCGAGACGGCTGGAATCATTTGTATTTGTTCGATCGGGCAACGGGTCAAGTGAAAAACCAGATTACCCAAGGCGAGTGGGTGGTTCGCAAGGTGGACTTTGTGGATGAAAAACAGCGCGTCATTTGGTTTCAAGCTGGGGGGATTTACCCGGAACAAGACCCTTATTACTTGCATGCCTGCCGGATTCGCTTGGACGGCTCTGGATTGGTTGTCCTTACAGAAGGCGACGGCACGCACACCGTCCGCTACTCTCCCAACCGTCGATACTTGACGGCGACTTGGTCAAGAGTGGATCAGCCTCCGATAACCGAGTTGCGCGACGGCCGGGACGGTTCGCTGATTGCGGTTTTGGAGCGAGCCGACGCAAGCGCTTTGCAGGACGCCGGCTGGCGAGCGCCGGAACCGTTTGCCGCCAAAGGGCGCGACGGCAAAACGGACATTTACGGAGTGATCTATCGCCCCACCAACTTCCGGAAAGACCAACGCTATCCCGTCATCGAGCATATTTACGCCGGCCCGCACGGATCGCACGCGCCCAAATCCTTTCGCGCCTTTCGACCGGCGCAGGCAATGGCCGAGCTTGGCTTCGTCGTGGTTCGCATCGACGGCATGGGAACGTCCAATCGATCCAAATCCTTTCACGACGTTTGCTGGCAAAACTTGAAGGACGCCGGCTTCCCAGATCGAATTCTCTGGATGCAGACGGCCGCCAAGCGGTATTCGCACATGGATATTTCCCGCGTCGGCATTTACGGAGGCTCCGCCGGCGGACAAAACACGGTAAGCGCCTTGCTACATCACGGAGAATTCTACAAAGCCGGCGCCGCCGACTGCGGCTGCCACGACAACCGAATGGATAAAATCTGGTGGAACGAACTTTGGATGGGATGGCCGGTCGGCCCGCAGTACGCCGAAAACTCGAACATTACGCACGCCGGCAAACTGTCGGGGAAACTGCTCCTCACGGTAGGCGAGCTGGATCGAAACGTAGACCCCGCCTCCACCTTGCAACTCGCCGACGCCTTGATCCAAGCGGGGAAGGACTTTGAGTTTTTGTTAGTGCCGGGCGCCGGACACGGCGTCGGAGATTCCTCTCCGTACTTGATTCGAAAACGCCGAGACTTCTTTGTCCGTCATCTTCACGGCGTCCAGCCTCGCCGCAAGGCCAAGACGAGGAACAGCGTTGCCGCAGTACCTTCAGCCTTGCGAAAAAATTGGAAACTCGACGACTTCTACCAAAAATGGCTGGACAGCGACGGCTTTCCCATCTTGAGCTCGGAAAAAGTCTCCGACCACGCTCTTTTGGAAGCGGACTATCTCATTGACCAAATGCTGAAGAGACGCGACGACGTTCGAAAGGCGCTGATCGACTTGCGCTTCCGATTTTCCATAATGGCCGCCGATGAATTCACAACCGACGTCCCGGAACACGCCGATTTAATCCCCAAAAATTTCTGGGATCGCCGCGCTCGCGGACTGGGCGCAACCCCAACAAGGCCTGCGGTTTCCTGCGGCGAAGAAAACCTCCTGCAGTTTCCCGGCGATCCTTACCAAGGGGAAAACATCCTGATCCACGAATTCGCCCACGCGATGCACGAAGCCATCCGCGTCATCGAACCCAACTTTGACAAACGGCTGAAAGCCCTCTTCCAAAAAGCGACAGCGACCGGCCTTTGGAAGGGGAAGTACGCTTCTACCAACCGCTACGAGTATTGGGCGGAATGCGTGCAAAGCTACTTCGACGACAACCGGGAAAACGACGCCTCGCACAACCACGTCGACACCCGAGCCGAACTACAAGCATACGATCCCGGAATCTTCGCCTTGATTCAAGAAACCTTCCGAAACAACCCTTGGCGCTACACGCCGCCAAAGGAGCAAAAACCGGACCTGCATCTCGCCGGCTACGACTTCTCCCAAGCCCCTGCCTTTGTTTGGCCCAAACGCTTGGCCGAAGCCTTGCCGCGAGGAGAAACCGATTCCGGCGAGCGCCGCAACGAAATCGTCCCCCATAACATCGAAGGTTGGACAATTTGGGTGGACATTCAACTCCTAGAAGGCTTTGACGAAGTGCTGGGCAAAAAAGCTCTGTCCCTCCTCCAACACCAACTTTTCGGCGTCAAACTCCTGATGCCCGAAGATCGCGTTGAGAGACTGCAACAAATCGCCATCCGGCTGGACCGCGACAACAAAACGCTACGAGGCATCCAATATCATCCCTCCCGGCAATGGCTGCTCGACAACGGCCACGATCCCAGAGCGGCAAAGATGGTTCACATCCCGCAAGCTCGGCATTTCGTTTCCCGATCTCTTTCCGCCACGCAACCCCGAGTCGTTTTACACGAACTCGCCCACGCCTACCACGATCAGTTTTTGGGATTCGACCACGAAGGCATCCGCCAAGCCTTCCGCCAAGCCAGAGCCGGCGGCCAATACGAATCCGTCCGGCACGTCAAAGGACACTTCACCCGGCACTACGCGCTGAGCGATTTCAAAGAATACTTCGCCGAAGGCACGGAGGCTTACTTCGGCGCCAACGACTTCTATCCCTTTGTGCGCGCCGAACTGCAAGAACACGACCCAACGCTCTTCCAAATCATGCAGGAAATTTGGGGCAAACTCTAAACCCCGGTGCATCAGGAATTCGGCCAGCTGGACATGAATCTCCCGATTGCATTTAGGAGACTATAAAAAGCCGTCTATTTTGTCAAGTCCGTTTAATTCGTGTTCCCGTCGTTCTCAATCGTCACGGTGGGAATCTCACTGGCTGGCAACTCTGGCACTTTTATGCCGTGGGTTGACCACGGCTTCAATCGGAAGAAACCTCTTGATTCATGTCCCCAAGCAGGACGAGCAGTTGCCAACATAGAAGGAAACCAGTATTCAATTCTCGACGCACGCACACTTCCCGCAGTGTTTGGTGAGTAGCTAGGTCTTGAATTAAAGTATTTCCTCCATCCAAACCTGTCGTCTTCCAAATCATTAGCATGTTCTAAATCGCCGGCTCCCCAACTTATAATCCACTCATTTTTGTAATGAGGAAGTATCTCGCTCTTTCTAATCAGCTCTACACCATTTGGTCTGACTTCAAGTTTAGGAATGAACTCAAGCGGAATTCTTGTCCGTGAATGTCTTTGCCATCCGTATCTACTTATGAGATCTTTGTATCTCCGCTGATGATCTTTATTGTTTATCGGGTCAATATAAGCCCAAACACGAAACCCAACAATCCAAGACGGCAAGGAAATCTTCACATTATCAATGCTGTCCAAATAAACATCCAAATGGATTGGCCACTCAATTGCGGTGTCTTGTTGTAAAAACAGGTTGGTAAAGTTGTTGTTTCCAGTCAGGTTTATAGTCTTCAAATAAACCATGCCAGCCGGCAATACCAACTCACCTAGATCGTTGTCGCGCAAATCAAGACTAGTGGCCATATAAAGCCTGTGGTCTCTTTTGAATTCCTTCAATCCTGCATTCCTGTAATCCAAAACTTCTCTGCCTCCTATAAAGACATTCTCTTCCTGCCCCTGCATTCCAATAACGACAGCCGCCAATGCAACTGCCCCGATAATTAGTTTCTTTGTTGTGTTCATGTCTTGTTCTTGTATTCCGTAACTTGTTTCAAATACTCTTGCCCGGCCACAAACTTGATGGGGTGGACGCTTTCTTTCTTTTCCAAAGCCGTCTCAATCTTCCTTCCATAACTTCCATGCATCCAGCGCGGGTCCCGCTCAATCAATGCGGCGCGGAGGCTTTGCGAAAAGGCCGAACATACCAAAACCAAAACCGTTTCAACGCCTTGCCAACATCGTCAGCTGCCAAAAGCACGCAGGGAATCAAAAAGAGCGTAATCCCCGTGGCAAAGAGAACGCCGAAAGCCAAGGAAACCGCCATCGGAATCAGAAACTGCGCTTGCAACGAATTGTCAAAAATCAGCGGAATCAACCCAACAAAAGTGGTGGCCGAAGTCAAAAAAATGGGACGAAACCGACGGCATCCGGACTCTGGCACCGCTTGAAGAAGAGGCACGCCCCGGCGCACCCGTTTGTTGACGTCGTCCACCATCACCAAAGAGTCATTCACAACCACGCCGGCCATAGCGAGGATGCCGAACAAAGAGAGGTCCGACGGCGTAATGCCCAGCAGGATGTGGCCGAGCATGGCGCCAATGACGCCGAAGGGAACGACCGAAAGAATGTAGATGGGTTGAAGAACCGATTGAAAGGGAATGGCCAAAAGCGCGTAGAGCGCAAACATCAAGGCGGCGGCGCCAATGAGGAAACGCTTGTTGGCTTCTTCGGCCTCGGCCACAAATCCAGTGTATTTGAACGACAACTCTTCGTGGTCGCGGAGTATCTCCCGAATTCGGGGTTCCGCCAACCGCGCAAGGCGGAGAACGTCCACTTTTTTGCTTGCCGGCTCCGCTCCCACCCGCGTGATTTCGGCCTTGTCGTTGCGTTCGATGAAGGAAGGCGCTTTGACGAAGTTGACGTTGGCCACGGTAAAGAGAGGCACTTCGGCGCCCGCCGGCGTGCGAATTCGAAGCTGCTCCAATGTGTGGAGCGATTCTCGTTGCGTTTTGGGCAGGCGAACCATAATGCGGTATTCGTCGTGTCCGCGCAAGATTCGCTGCGCTTCCTCGCCGTAAAACGCTTGGCGAACTTGGCGGGCGAGGGTTTGTTGAGTCACTCCCAAGTCGGCGGCCCGTGGTTTTAGCGTTAGTTCCAGCTCGTTTTGCTGGTCGCGGTTGTGCGCCCAAGCGCTTTCAATCCCTTCGTAGGAGCGAAAAACGTCGGCAATCTGCCGAGAGACTTGGCGTTTCGTCTCGGAATCCGGCCCGCGAAGTTCAAGTTGCAGTGGATCGCTTTCCCTTTCTCCGTCGTCGCCGCGGGTCTTTTGCGTGCGAATTCGCAGCGCGGTGTTTCCCGGCAATTCGCCGATCAACTCGCGCCAGCGGCGGATGACTGTATCGTTGTCGGGTCCGGGATCCGACCGAAGTCCGGGAGGCGTCAATCCCAAGTAAATCACACCGTCGGACGGATTGTAGGGTTTGCGGGCGTAAGAGGTGCCAATCAACCTCCAATGGTTGCCGATGTAGGATTCTCCCGTTTTTTGATCCACGAACTCGCCGCGCATAGTCTCCACGGCGTCGCTCATGCGGTCCAAGTATTTCCTCGTCGTGTCAATTTGCACATGTTCGGGGAGGTCCAGGCTGGCGACGAGCTCCGGCCGGTCGACCGAAGGAATGGATACATAGCCCAGCCTGCCGCCGGCAAAATAGCCCGCCAAAAGCAGCGCTGACGCAATGAAAAAGGCAATGGCGGCAAAGCGATAAGCGATGACTTTTTGCAGGCAGGGAAAGTAAGTCTTCCGCACAAAGCTTTCCAGCGCGCCGGCAACTTTGGCCTGCAACCGGGCAACGGAACGGCGAGGCTCCCTTATCCGCAAATGTTTCAAGTGCGCCGGCAGAATCAGCTTGGACTCCACCAGCGAAAACAACAAAACCGGAGTCACAACAAGCGGAATCTGCCGGGAAAAATCGCCGGTCATGCCCTCGAAGAACAAAAGCGGCAGGAAGGCCACAATCGTCGTCAAAATGCCAAAAGTCACCGGCACGGTCACTTCCCTCGTGCCTTCGATTGAAGCCTCCAAAGGCGACAAACCTCCCTGCATCCGAGAATAGACGTTCTCGCCGGTCACAATCGCGTCGTCCACTACCACGCCTACCACGATGATGAACCCAAACAAACTCATCATGTTGGCCGAGACACCAAAGAAGTGCATCATCAAAATGCCGCCGGCAAAACTCACTGGAATGCCGGCCACCACCCAAAAAGCCAGTTGGGGACGCAGAAAAATCCCCAAAACAATCATCACCAAAACAGCGCCCTGCAACAAAGAACCGGCCAGCGTTTCCAACCGACTTTTCAGAGAGATCGCCCGGTCGTGGTGAATGCCCAAAACAATCCCTTCGGGAAACCGCTCCCCCGAATTCCGAACGTATTCGCGCACTTTCTCGGCAATATCCAAAGCGCTCTCCTTGCCCGTTCGAAACACCTCCACCCGAATGGCGGTGCGCCGATTGAATTCCGAAGCCACTTTTTCTTCGTGAAAATCCTCCGTAATCTCCGCCACTTCATCTAGCAGCAACCGCGAGCCGTCAGAAGAGCGTAGCGGAATCTTGGCAAAATCCTCCCGCGTATAGGCTTGCCCCCGCGTCCGAACGGCAAGGCTACCGCTGGAACTGCGAATGGCGCCGGCCGGCAAGTCAATCGAAAATTGCCGAATCGCATTGGCCACGCTCTGAAAACTCAAGTCATAGGCCTCCATCCGGCTCGAATCCAACTCAATGGAAAGCTGCCGCCGCGGCGAACCGTCGGCGCTCACCCGGCTAATGCCCGGAATGTTCAACAAATCATCTCGAACCCGCCGCGCCGCCTCCAACAACTCTGTCTCCGGCAAGTTTCCCGTCACCACCACCCAAATCACCTCCCGCCGATCCGAACGACTCGGAATGTGCACCTGAAACGGCTCGTTGGGCGCCGGCAAAGTGGTAATCGTCTTCAGTAGCGACTCAATGTCCTCCTTCAACTCGCGCAAATCCACGCCCGGCTTGGCCTCCACCCATATCCTAGCCCGCCCCCGATACGCGTCCGCATTCAACTGCTCCACCCCGTCCAAAGACTCCAACGCATTTTCAATCGGAATCAATATGTCCTTCTGCACGTCCTTTGGCGTGGAGCCAGGATAAGATTTTGAAATGTAAATCCCTCCGTAAGCGCGATCCGGCTCCAACTCCAAAGTAATCTGAAAAAAAGCGCAATACGCCCCGCCCAGCAAAACAGCGGCCATCAGCAAGTTGGAGGCAATGCTGTTTCTGGCAAACCAAGCAATCATTTCTTGCCCAAATCCCCCTTCCCCAAACCGCCCTTCTTAGTCTTTTTAGACTTTGCCTCCGCCTCGCCGAGGGGCGAAACAGCATCCGAATCCTCCACGATCACCACCTTCCCCCCGTCCGGCGCATGCACCAGCCGCGTCAACACCAGCAAAGTTCCCTCTTCAATCCCCTCGCCCCGAATCACAAAGTTCTCTTCATCCGACCACACCGGATCCATCACCGCCGTCTGTAACTCAAGCGCCTCCGCCTCCGCCAGCCGAATCCGATTCAATCCCCGCACCGCCTCCCGCGGAATCACATACACACTCTCCAAAATCCGCCCCGGAATGCCCGCTTCCACCGGCTGCCCCACATGCAACGGCTCTCTTCCCGTCCGAATCCCAAACGGATCCTCAATTCGCGCAATCGCAAACAACTCCAAAGTGCTGGCGTTCAAAGCCCCCTCCGTCCGCAAAATCCTCGCCGGCCAAACAAAACCCGAATCATCGTCCAAATTATCTTCCAAACGAATCTCCAGCGGCGCGTCCGAATGCTTCTGCGGCAAAGAAAGCTCCTCCAACGAACGAATCGGAACCGGCAACCGTACCTCGCTATATCCCGTCGCAAACACCACCCCAAGCGTCGTCGCCGCGCCAATCGTCTCGCTAATCCCCACACTCCTCGTCAACACCCGCCCGTCAAAAGGCGCCCGAACCTTCGACCGCTCCAAATTCCGCCGCGCGCTCCGCACCTGCGTCTCCGCCAACGCCAACTGCTTCCTCGCTTGATTCAACTGCGGCTTGCGCAACACCAAATCATTTGGCTCCTCTTTATACCCCAAGTCCTCCCAATTCAACCGCGCCTGCTTCGCCCGCGTCTCCTCCTGCGCATAATTCATCTCCGCCGCCGCCAACTGCGCCTCCGCCGCCGCCAAGGCCACCTCAAAATCCACCGCATCCAACTCCAACAACACATCCCTCTCCTCAAAAAACGACCCCTCCTCAAACTCCGGATAAATCTTCTCCACGCGCCCCCCCACCTGCGCCGTCAACCTCACCTGACTATGCGCCCGAATCGTCCCCTGCGACCGCACAACAATCTGGTAATCCTCCCGCTCCAACGCCCGCGCCCGCACCTCAATCGGCTTCGGCTCCGGCTTTGCCGGCGACTCCGCCGGCGGCTTCCGCGAAAGCAACCCAAACCCCGCCCCGCCAACCGCTAAAAAAACCACCGGCAACAACGCCCGCAACCAAACCGCCCCAAACCGCCGCCCTTTTCCCCCCGCTCCTTCAAAATCGCCGCGCACAAATCCCATAGACTATTTTCCCCATCCCTTCGTTACAATCCCCCGTTTCCTTTTGCCCTTCCACGAAAAATTCGTTATCTTGCAATTCATTTGGGCAATGAAAAAAGTTCGATTCTTGTTTGACAAATCCAAAGAAGCGGCGGAAATTGACGGCGACAAAATGAGGTATCAATCAAAATGGACGAAACGGACGGCTCTCGGCTTGGCGGGAATGGCGATGATTTGGACGGTGACCACCGCGCAAGCGCAACTTTTCATCGACGTTTATCCATCCCAAGACAACACCAACCAAACCATTTGGGTTTTTGGGGCCAACGGCGCGGCAACCACCCCTTTTTACGGAAGCTCCATTCGGGGGGGGGGACTATCACGCACGAGACTCTTGGAAAACCCAAGAGCTATTTTACTGGGAAAACAACCCATCCAATACGCTTTTCAATCTTACTCCCTTGTTTGGAAGCACCAATGTCATAGACATCGATTCGATAATGAAAAGGTTGCCCGGCTCACCAGGTTTTGGCCCGTTTTCCGCAAACACCGTCTCTTTTGCCAACGCCAACGTCACCAACGCGCCGACCATGACCGCCGGAAGCGCAAGCAAAACCATCGGGAGTATTTTTATGAACGACCCGGGCATTGACGACGAAATCGGCATTCGCGGCGCGGGCGGCGGCAATCTGCTTTATACCACCAACGATACGTTCCGCTGGTTTGGCTCTGGCATCATAGACAAACCAATCAGTGATTTTCGACCCGCCATTACAGCTGGCGGACGCCATGTTATCAGACATACTTACAGTCGAAACAACTTGTCTGTCAGACCTTATTTTTCGCCGGGTGGCATCACCATAAGTAGACATCCCTTCGTCATCCCCGAACCTGCGGAATATGCGCTCGTGTTTGGATTGTTTGCGTTGGCTTTTGTGGTTGTCCGCCGCCGTTTTCAAAAGAAAGGAATCCGAGTTGAAGGTTAGAGATCTCGATGATACAACGCTTTACAGAGAATTTGACAGCTTGGGAAAGCGCATCACTGAAGGGTTTGAAAAGATTGAAACTACCAAAGAATCAATCTGGGCAATCCATTCAAAATGGAGAGGATGGTTTTACGGAATCCTTTCAATTTTCGGAGTCGTGGTGTCCTCTTTTATGGTTTACATGGAATGGGACAAAAGTTGGTTTAAAGTGTTCGGAGTGCTTTGGAATAGCATTCTCGGTTCGGTAATTATTGTTTGGTTTGGATTTCAACTATTGGAGTCAATTATGGGAGCATATACAATTGCATCGGAATGGGTAAAGAAAAGTCGGCAAGAAAGAGAGGCTCATCTCAAAGCAATCGAGGATAAAGGCCGTCAAGAAGGCTTTCGAGAAGGTTCTCAAAAAGAGCATGAACGAACTCTAAAAATGATAGAGATCACTCGGCAGAAGGTTGGAGAGAAAGCCTCGGCAGCAGAGGCGTTTCAAGCGATGGAATCAGCCTGTTCATCTTCGCGGGATCGATAGCCAACATCCTGTTGCGGTGCGGGCTTAATGGATTGCTAGCGACTTAGGCAAGTTCGCCATTCATACCACTCGCAAGCGCATGATTTCCGTCCAGCGAGAGCGAAAACAACAAGGCCAAAACTATCGCGCTTTGGAAATCCTCAACTTAGGCAAATACGAACGGCAACACTTTGTGGCCGTCAACCCCAATCTGCGCCCATCAGACCAACAAAGACAACGCCGCCAAAAAAGAGGCGAGTTCGTGCAACTTATTCTCCACGCCTACCAAGCCCAACAAGTGGAACAATGCCGCGTCTTTCACGGCAAAAAGTATGATCGGATGGTAGTCGTCGGCCCCATTGACCTGCCGGTCAATAGACTAGATATAGAAGCGGCGATTGCAGAGTGCCGCAAATATGGGGTCACCAAAGTGGATGTTCTTGGTTTTGAGTTTGAGATGGGCTTGTTTCCCCACGTGCTAGAAGCGGCCAAGTCCCAAGGCATTGCGTTGACGCCGAAGTATATTCCGCGCGATGTGTTTGACCGGCGGGCGGTGGAAAAGCATCAGGTGGTGTTCCACGATATGGCGTATATGGGGCTCAGTCCGCATATTGTGGAAGGCAAGGAAGGGAAGATGGCGACGGTGGCGGTGGAGTTGGCGGACTTTTCGGTGTATTGGACGCAGGATTCGATAGCCAATGCGGAGCTGGCGTTAGAGAAGAAGCGAAGCGGGAGCAAGATTATCGTGGACAGCGGGTGGATGGTGAAGGTGACGAAGGACCGGCAGGGAGTGTTGCGGCGGGAAGTGTTGACAAAGGAGTGGACCGATTGGATTGATTATTGGGCGGTGGATTATGAGTTTGAGAGCAAGAAGGAGATGATATGGGAACAGGATGCGGAGACGGGGAAGTGGGAGGAGCAGTGGACGGGGGATTATGTGTTTGAGAATGAGTGGCAGAGTTTTCGGACGAGGGAGGAGCGGCGGTTGGAGTTAGTGAGCGCGCCGCGAGCCGTGTCGCCCGGCCGGCGCAAGTTAGCGGTCAAAGTAGTCGACATCTTCGGCAACGATACCATGAAAATTATTGAAGTTACAGTATAAGCATGAAAATACGTCTCAAAAACTTTGGAATCCTAAAGCAGGCAGAATTTGAACTTGGAGATATAACCATCATCTGCGGTGAGAATAACACCGGCAAAACTTACGCCGCTTATGCGCTGTTTGGTTTTCTAAGTACGTGGCGGAAGGAAATAGCATATATGCGCTCGCCATGTATTGAGCAGGCAATCCGTGATTTGCTGAACGACGGCACTGCACAGATTGATCTTGTGGAGTACGTTGTTAAAAATGCAGAGGCAATTTTGGTGAAGATATGCAAAGGGTACACTCAATCTTTGTCAGAAATTTTCGCTGCTCCTAAAGATAGGTTTCAAGACAGCCATTTTCAAATATCTCTAAATCTGGATACATTGCCTGAAACAGTAAGATCCATGTCTTTTAAGATTAAAGTAGGTTCCAAAAATCACTCATTCTTCGCCATTTCTACAATTGAGAGAAGCGCTAAATTAGAAATTTCTCTACTAGGAGAAAAACAAGGGATCAACATTCCTGATTCTCGCGTAAAAGAACTGGTAAACCATACTGTAAATGAAATGGTTTTTGAGAAATTTTTCCCCAACACTTACATTGCTAGCACAGAGCGCACCGGAGCGGCTATTTTCCGCAAAGAACTAGACTTCGCTCGCAACCGTTTATTAAAAGAAATGAGTCGCGCCGATGATGACGTCGATCCTCGTGACCTGCTGTTTAGATCATATCAAGATTACGCTTTGCCAGTCGAAAAAAACGTAGAATTCACCCGAAACTTAGGAAAAGTTGCAAAACACAAAAGCTTTTTGCTAGAGAAACATCCTGGGGTGCTGGAGAAATTCGCCGATATTATAGGCGGGTTTTACAAAGTAGATCGCAATGGAGAATTGCGCTTTCTGCCCAAAGGAAAACGTCTTAGATTAACTATGGGCGAAAGCTCTAGCAGTGTTCGTTCCATGCTTGATATTGGATTCTATTTGCGTCATGCAGCCGAAGTTGGGGATCTACTAATAATAGATGAACCGGAACTGAATCTTCATCCTGAAAACCAGAGACGGATCGCCCGACTTTTTGCCTCCCTTGCCAATCTCGGCGTCAAAATTTTGATTACCACCCACAGCGATTATATCATCAAAGAATTAAATACGCTTATCATGCTAAACCACGATGAGCCTCACTTGAAACGAATTGCCAAAGCGGAAGGCTACGATTCGTCGGAACTTATAGACCCAAAGAAAATCAAAGTCTACGTCGCTGAGGAAGATCTTGTTCAGATTGAAGGAAACAAAAGAAAGAGCCGTTGCCACACACTGGTAGAAGCAGACATAAACCCGCAATTAGGAATTGAGGTGCAGAGTTTTGACAAAACCATTAACAAAATGAATGAAATTCAAGAATCCATTATCTGGAGAGATGAAAAATGACAGATGATTTAGAAATATTGAGTAAAATGATCAGGGACACTGCATTGGCCTCAGTTAAAGAAGATCCTTATGGAAAGAGTGGGAAGAAGGTTGTCATTTTGGAAGAACTTAATAATGAGCAACAGTTAGATTATTTTGTGAAAATACAGAATGCACCAGATGAAATCCTCGCCATTAAGGCAGACAAATTTCCAGCTCCGAAATCTGTTTTTAGAAACGATAAACATGAATGCAAACGGGCAGATTATATTCTGATCGCCTATACCAAGGGAACTAATTGGATTATCTATATTGAATTGAAAGGCGGTCAATATGATTCGCATGAAGAAATTCGACAACAGCTCGATGGAGCGAAATGTCTAATCGCTTACTGTCGCGCTGTTGGACGGACTTTCTGGCAACAGCCCAAATTCCTTGAGGAGAAAAACTATGAGCAACGCTTTGTCTGTGTCAAGAATTTGAAAAGCAAGAAGACTCCAACACGGAATCGTTCGAAGCCTGGAAGATTGCATGACAATTCGGCAGACATGCGAAAAATCGATGCTCATCCGGGTCAGCAGATACAGTTCAATAAGCTCATCAATAAACAATAATGGCATTGCATCCTAATTTTCCTTCTGATCCGTATGCGGTTTTGGAACCGGAGCTTCGCTGGTTTCCCGGCGATGAATCTTTGCGCAACACGGATATGAAGAATCTTATGCCTCCGTTGGTGGCGGAGATTCGGAGGCGGGTAAAAGAGTTTCGAGACGACGGATATGCCGGCGCCAGTGAAACTAGCAGAAGCCTGCTCCGTTGGTGGTTTCTTGAGCCGCACTCGACGGCGGATTTGGGCAACGTCGCCAGGCATTTTCGGTATTATTTTGCCCAACGAGAGGCAATCGAGAGCATTATCTATCTTTGCGACGTCGTGGGAGCAAAGAGCCAATACGATCTAATGCGATTTGATGATACCGGCACAGTTTCTGATAAGGATTTCCCGGAAACTTGGCGGCGTTACGTTGTGAAAATGGCTACAGGCAGCGGCAAAACCAAAGTAATGAGCTTGGTTTTGGCGTGGAGTTATTATCACAAGTTATATGAACCGTACTCCAAATTGTCGCGCAACTTTTTGATTATTGCTCCCAATATCATTGTGCTGGATCGTCTTTACAAGGATTTTCAGGGCTTGCGAATTTTCTCCGAGGACCCGGTGTTGCCCGGCAATGGTTACGATGGGCGCAACTGGCGGGATGATTTTCAGATGACTTTGCATAAGCAAGACGAGGTGCAAGCATCTTGTCCTACGGGTAATATATATTTAACGAACATTCACCGTGTTTATTTGAGCGAGCCGATTTTTCCCTCGTTTAGCGATGGAAACACAACGGATTATTATTTGGGCAAGCAAGCAAGCGACGCGGCGGCGGATTCTAAAGTGGACTTGGGTAGAATTGTCCGGGATGTGGATGAGTTAATGGTAATCAACGACGAAGCGCACCATGTCTACGACGAAAAATTGGCATGGTTCCAATCCATTCGGGATATTTACAATCGGCTGTTGCAAAAGGGGACTTCGTTAAGTTTGCAAGTAGATGTAACGGCAACGCCGAAGCATAATGACGGGGCCATTTTTGCGCAGACTGTGTCGGATTATCCGTTGGTGGAGGCCGTTTTGCAGAATGTGGTGAAGCGTCCGGTATTACCAGATGTGGAGAGCCGAACAAAGTTGTGTGAACGGCCAAGTGTGAAGTTTATAGAAAAATACGCGGACTATTTGAATTTAGGTGTAATTGAGTGGTGCAAGGCGTATGAACATCATCGGAAGCTGGGCAAAAAAGCGATTCTTTTTGTAATGACGGATGACACCAAAAACTGCGATGAGACGGCCGCGTATTTGGAAAGCCGTTATCCTGACTTGAAAGGCGGGGTTTTGACCATTCACACTAAGAACAACGGGGAAATTTCCGAGGCATCTTCCGGCAAGAAAAAGCAAGAATTGGATCAATTGCGCAAGCAGGCGAACGAGATAGACGACGATGACAATCCTTACAAGGCAATTGTCTCGGTAATTATGCTGAAGGAGGGCTGGGATGTGCGCAATGTAACGACGATTGTAGGATTGCGGTCGTATTCGGCGAAGAGCAATATTTTGCCTGAGCAGACGCTTGGCCGCGGGCTGCGTAGGATGTATGCGGCAACGGAGGAGGAATATCTCAGTGTGATCGGCACCGATGCCTTTATGGATTTTGTGGAATCCATTCAGGCAAAGGGGGTGGTTTTGGAGCGCGTGGCGATGGGAGAAGGCGCTCCGTCTAATAGGCTAATTGTGGAAGTGGATCGTGGAAATCCTAATAAGAATATCGACGCGTTAGACATTGAGATTCCGCTGTTGAATCCGCATTTTTATCGAGAATATGGGAAACTTGATAATCTGAATGTTCGGTCGTTAGTGTTTAAACCGGTGACTTATCAATTTTTCGGCGAAGAGGAGCGTCGGGAAATTGTATTTAGAGATATTGCCAGCGGCGAAGTGTCCCATAGGACGATTCTGGATGCTGGTATTATGGATTCCAGAAGTGTTGTTGGCTATTTTGTTCGCATGATTATGAGAGAACTACATATGTTAAGCAAATACGATGTGTTGTTCGGAAAAGTTGGAGATTTTATTCAACATGTTTTATTCGGGAGAACTGTGGATCTTGCGTCGGCAAACACCCTTCGCAATTTGGCAGAGCCGATTGCCACTAAAACCGTTATCGAAGCCTTTAAGAAGTCTGTCAACGAATTGACGGTGGGGAATCGGGAAGACACAGAAATACAAGGTTGCATAAAACTCCGGCAAACGAAGACTTTTGCCGTGAAGGAACAAGATTACATAGTGCCGAAAAAGTCGGTGTTTAACAAGATTATTGGAGATGTTCCGTTTGAACTGGAGTTTGCCAAGTTTCTTGAGCGATGTTCGGACGTGGATTCTTATGCGAAGAACTATTTCACCATAGGCTTCAAACTGGATTATATTAAGATGAACGGCGATATTGCGAATTATTATCCTGACTTTATCGTGAGGACTGTCGATGGACGGATTGTGGTTGTCGAATTGAAGGGAAGAGTGGACGAAGACGTCCCTTCCAAGATGGCTCGTTTGAAGCAATGGTGCGGGGAGTGCGGCCAAATGCCGTTAGATGGAAGGTATGATTTTGTATTTGTGGATGACGAAGGGTTTAGGAGCTTTTCGCCAAAGACGTTTGGCGATGTTTTGAGTGGATTTTTAAAGTACCAATAAGAGGATTTGGAAGCCCAATTCAGTTGATTGCTTGTTTGGGGTTTGGCGCCAGATGGAAGACCGTCGCTGTATATTCAAAAGGTTCGGGAAAGTTTGCGCGGTTGCCGGCGTTGATTGCGTTGATCGGCGAGGATGTTGGCAAGAGCACTGGGTAGGAATCGGATTTGTCGGCACGGCGGCGGAGAGAACAAACAGCGCTGTTTTTTGCGCGGAAAGATATCCTAGGAAGGTCGTGAATGCTCGTTGATTTCCAAACAATCGGGACATCTGGCAACGTGCGGAGAGCAAGTTTGGTTTGGAGCAAATTTTGAATAGATTGCGGCGGCGCGGTTTTCCCGCCGAGGTTTTCAGATTTAGTTTAACGCGTCATTATGGAGTTGAGCGCGTTTCTCCGCCGCTGATTTTTGCGCAATCTTTTGTTTGACTTTAGTGTTTTTCCTGTTTTTTAATTGGGGCATGTCAATGAAAGTTAATGTGTCGGAACGGTGGCCCGGATCTGTGAACGTCACGATCAACGGGCGGTTGGACGGCCAAACGGTCGGTTCGTGCGAGACGGTTCTTAAGGAACGGGTGTCGCCGCATACAAAGTTTATGACCTTCGATTTGGAAGGGCTGAACTACATAAGCAGCATGGGGATTCGTTTGCTTCTGATTTATCGGAAGATGATGGAGAGCCGAGGCGGCAAAATGCTGATGGCCAACCTCCAACCGCAAATCAAAAAAGTGGTCGACATCGCCAACGTGCTTCCCAGTTGGGGAATTTTTGAGAGCGTTGCGGAAGCGGACGCCTATTTCGACAAAATGCAGCGCGAAACGGACACGCCAAATTCTTGATCCAGACTGCCCGCCGTCACAAAGAATCGGTGAGACGGGAAATCCGCCGAGCAACAAAAATAGCGCTGCTTGGTGTTTGGAGTATACAGCCTCTTCGAAGCGGCTTCCCGCTTGCTTTTGTCTCAAAGACATTTTCCAAGGGAAAATGCTCGTTTTTCGGATTTTTGCTGGTTGTTGCGCCGGATTTTTCAGCGGCGTATTCAAAAAGGCGTATAACGTCGTCAAACGCTTTAGGAAACACGACTTCATCTTTTCGGAGATGTATAGAGCGGATCGCGCCTTGGAACTTCTGAGAAAAGCCACCAACCAGCCTAATGCAGAATTTCACGACGGACAGGAAGAGGCGATTCGGCACGTCGTGAATGGTCGTGGTCGGCTTCTTGTCGTCCAGAAGACCGGCTGGGGCAAAAGCTTTATCTATTTCATTGCAACAAAGCTATTGCGAGAAGCCGGTATGGGGCCCGCGCTTTTGGTTAGCCCCCTGCTCGCACTGATGCGCAATCAGATTGCCGCAGCGGAGCGGATGGGAATTCGGGCCGAGACCATTAATTCCGACAACGAAAAACGTTGGATCGAGGCCGAAAACGCCATTCGCCGCGACGAAGTGGACATTCTGCTCATTTCCCCAGAGCGGCTGGCAAACGAGCGTTTCAACCAGGAGGTGTTGGCCGTGATTGCAGCTCGAATCTCGCTGCTCGTGATCGACGAAGCGCACTGCATCTCGGATTGGGGTCACGATTTCCGCCCCGACTACCGGCGGATTGAACAACGCTACGTCAAAAATCTAACGCCGAAGGATCGGTTGTTGGCGACTACGGCGACGGCAAATGATCGTGTCATAAAAGATCTGAAGGAAGTCCTGGGGCCGAACTTGGAAATCTCGCGCGGCGATCTGGCCCGGTCTTCGTTGTTTTTGCAGACTATTCGATTGCCGGGGCAAGCCGAGAGGCTTGCTTGGCTGGCGGAACGATTGCCGAAGATGCAAGGGAATGGGATCGTCTACACGTTGACCGTTCGCGATGCCGGCACGGTGGCGGATTGGCTTAGGTTTCGCGGCCTCGAAGTCGAATCCTACACGAGCGAGACGAAGGATCGAGAGAAACTGGAACAGGCTTTACTTGACAACAAGGTGAAGGCGCTGGTGGCGACCACGGCCCTGGGGATGGGCTTCGACAAACCGGACCTCGCCTTCGTCATCCATTACCAGACCCCCGGTTCCGTGGTGGCTTACTACCAGCAGGTGGGACGCGCCGGGCGGTCTCTTGACGCGGCTTACGGAGTGCTGTTGAGCGGCCGGGAAGACACCGAGATCACGGATTACTTCATTAAGAGCGCCTTTCCAACACCAGACGAAGTCCAACAGATCCTTGAAGCATTGGAAGCAAACCGGGAAGGTCTTTCGGGTCGGGAGATCGAAACCAAAGTCAACGTCAGAGCCGGACGCATAAAGAAGACAATCCAACTACTTTCCCTTGAATCTCCGGCTCCCATCGCAAAGCAAGAGGCTAAGTGGCAGTTAACCGCCGCAACGCTGATAGATGATTTCTGGGAACGAGTGGACCGGATCACGAGGCTGAGGCTGGAGGAACAGCAGCAGATGCAGGAGTACGTGGGGCTATCTTCCGGTCATATGGAGTTTTTAATCCGAGCTCTGGATGGCGAGCCGGGTAACTTCTTGCCGCCGGAAGTGCCCGCCCTGCCCGCGTCCACCGATCCGGCGTGCGTCCGTGAGGCGGTTGACTTTCTGCGCGGTTCGAGCCTGCAGGTCGAGCCGCGGCGGCGATGGCCCCCCGGCAAAATGATTGACCCCGAACATCGGGCGGAGCCCGGCCGGGCGCTCTGTGTTTGGGGAGACTCCGGTTGGGGGACTCTGGTGCGTCAGGGCAAGTATCGAGACAACCGCTTTTCCGACCAACTTGTGAACGCTTGTGTTGTCTTGATGCGGGAATGGCGTCCGGATCCTTTTCCGGAGTGGGCCACCGCTGTTCCCTCATCACGCCGCCCCGAACTGGTCCCGGACTTCGCACGGCGTCTCGCGCACGCGCTCCGGCTGCCATTCCGTGAAGCCCTGACGAAGAAAGAACCTCGCCCCGAGCAGAAGACAATGGAGAACAGCGACAAGCAGGCGCGCAACGTCCTCGGCTCACTGGCCATCGACGAAGGCACAATACTACCAGAGCCGGTGTTGCTGGTGGACGACATGGTAGATTCTCGCTGGACTTTCACAGTTGTTGCTTGGGAACTTCGTCGAAGGGGCGGTGGCAAGGTATGGCCGTTGGCTCTGGCTCAGGCAAGAGGTGGATAATGATTGAGACTCTTTCCCTAAATACTAAGGCAATTCTGCTACTTACTGCGCCATTGATTTCCGGCGGACGTGGGCGAGAAGCGGCACTGCTCACCGCTGGGGAGTACCGGGCTCTCGCCGCTCGTCTGCATTCCGTTGATGCAGAACCGGCCGATCTGCTGCAACCGGATGCGGATCCTTTGATGGACCAATGTAGCGCCGTGGTCGACAAGGAGAGGCTCGATGCACTGCTTGGACGGGGATTTCTGTTGAGCCAAGTCGTTGAGTACTGGCGCGCCCGGGCGATCTGGGTAGTGAGCCGCGCAGACGATAGTTACCCTCCCCTACTCAAGAAAAGACTCAAGCGGGATGCGCCGGCCTTGCTTTATGGATGCGGAGACATAGAGATCGCGGCCGCGCGGGGAGCTTTGGCGATTGTTGGCTCGCGCAACGTGAACGAGTCGTTGAAAGAGTATGCCCGCGATGTCGCCGCTTTGTCGGCCAAGGCGGGGCGAACCGTGGTGTCCGGAGCCGCTCGAGGCATTGACCAAACAGCCATGAACGGGGCTCTGGAAGCGGGGGGAAAGGCGATTGGTGTGTTAGCCGGAGACCTCGAACGGACCATCATGAACCGGGAGTATCGGAACCTGCTGCTGAAAAAGAGGCTCCTGCTGATTTCCCCATACGATCCGAAGGCACGGTTCAATGTGGGACATGCGATGCAGCGGAATAAGACGATTTACGCATTGGCGGATGCCGCTCTGGTGGTGAACGCGGCCGTGAACAATGGTGGGACGTGGGCCGGCGCAATCGAACAGTTGCAGAAGTACCAAGCAGTACCAGTCTACGTGCGCTCGACGGGCGAGAGTTCTGAAGGTATCGAGGCATTGCAACGCGAAGGCGCCAAACCGTGGCCGAACCCGGAGACTCCAAAATCTTTCAAAAAGATTCTCGATGCGAAGGCAGGCGAAGAATACGGCGCTCCTTCGCAACGAACGCTTTCGATAGAAGACCGGGAAGAATCGGCGCCCGCTAAGGGAGGCTCGACAGGCAGCAGCAAGGACACTTGAACCTTGCGCTGCCGCAGATTCCACTCCCGTCGGCAAATTGTTCGACAAGATCATGGAGCAGATCGAGCGCATGGATGTCCCCAGGACGAAGGCAACCGTTGCCAATAAGTTTAAAAAGTTACGAGTTTCGGAAACACAGGCCCGGACTTGGCTCAATCTCTTCGCCGAAAGGAAAATAAGAGAGCTGTTCAAGAATGCGGATGTGTGCAAGACCGAGGAAGAAATTTCCAAGGAGATTCAAGTTTCCGTGCCCATCCGGGGCTGTCTGCAACGCCTAGTAAAAGAGAATTTGCTCGTTAAGATCTCCCGTCCTGTCAGGTATCGCTCCAGTGACAGTGAATCCAATCAGCCTCTCTTCGATTAGCGGGATTAAGTGCCTATCTTACGTTCTCGACTCTGTCGATTTCAGCCATCCCAGTTTCTCTATGATATCTCCCACTTTTCCTTTCGTTGGAGTCTGGAAAACTAAAATGATCGCTAATTCGCAGGGCAAAAGTCCGCAAATTATCTTGCAGCCAAATTTAACTACGGACTCCTTTGCCATTTTCCAAAAAAGGAATGTTGAATTATTCTGCGGCGGTATCCGGAGTATTTTCATACCATCCGGAACCGAAGATTAGGCCGTTGTGTTTCACAACCCAAGTCTGTTTCTGTTGTAATTCGTTGGTGTCTGGATTCCCAAATACATAACTTACCCAGCGGCCTTGTTCCGTAGCAGCCACTAACTCTTGGCCGTAAGGTTTGCCGTTGACGTCCTTCGCTTGGCTTCTATCCGTGCCGATGAGGTCTTTCCGGGTCGGATGGGCTACACTAATACCGTCCTCATCCAAAATAAAGACATACCATTGTCCGTCTACTATTTCCGGGTTGTTATAATACTCAATTACAGCGTCTCGGCCTTCTCGATCATAGCGCTCCATCGCTTCCTGCACTAATGATTGCGTATATTGAGCCGGCCGGTCTTTGGATGGATACCAACCCGAACCAAAAATCAAACCGTCGTAAAGTTGAACCCAAGAGTGTTTCTTGGCCTGCTGTCTGGTTTCGGGGTTCAGGAAGGTGTATGTAACCCATGCGCCTTCGGGCGGCGCGGCAGCCAAATCGGGGCCGAAGTGGTAACCGTTGATGTCCGGGTTTAAGTCTTTGCCGTTTGTTCCAATCAGCTGAGGGGAAGTAGGATGCGCTAAGATGTTGGCATCTGCGTCCCATAGATAAATATACCATTGTCCGTCTACTATTTCCGGGTTGTTGTAATACTCAATTACCGCATCTCGGCCGGTAACAACATAGCGTCGGATTGCTTGTTCCACCAGCGCTTTGGTGTAAGCGGCGGGTTGTTCGGTTCTGGACGGGAGGAGAGAAGCCAAGGTCTTCTCATACCAACCGGAGCCGAAGATGAGTCCATCGTGTTTGACCACCCAGCTGTGCTTCTTTTCATAGTAGTTGTTGACGGGGTTTAGGTAGATGTATTCGACCCACGAGCCTTTGTCGGTAGTGGCGGCGAAGTCGGCGCCATAGTTGTAGTCAGTGACATCAGTAAGCTCATTCAGTTTCTTGCCCAGTCGTTCCGGCCGAGCGGCGTGGGCAATGATGCCGTCGTCTTCGTCGATAATAAAAACATACCAATCGCCGTCAATACTTTCGGAGGTGTTGTAGTATTCAATGGTAGCGTCGCGGCCTTCGCTGTTGTAGCGTTCAAGCGCTTGGGTGACAAAGATTTGGGTGAACGATTCGGGAGCGGATTTAGAGGGTAAAATAGCGCGGTAGAATTGGGAACCGGTGGTGTTGCTCAAGTCAACGACGAACGGGGATTGAGCGCCGCTTACCGGGGAGTAGCCGCCGCTCACGGTTGCAGAAGAAAAGAGTGTCCCGGTGAATTCGATGATCAACATATTGCCCTCGATGCTGAAAGATAAGGTTGCAACGCCTGGGGTTGGTGGGGGAGGTTGCGGAACAACTTCGGGCAAGGGGGACGCGCCTTCGGCCAGCAAGGCGATGTCTTCAGCAGTCAGGGCAACGGACCAAACAGCGGCTTCGTCAATGAGACCGGGGAAGGGCGCAGCGAAGAAATCGATCGCGCCATCGCCGACGCGGAAGCCGCTGTTGACAAATCCGCCGTTAAATTCCTCGTCTTCGCGGAACTCGGCGACGTTCAACTCAAATCCTTCAATAGGTTCGCCTTCGTCGTTTGTGGTGGGTTCTCCGTCAAGGTAGATGGAAACAGAGCTTTCTTCGTTTTCATCGCGGTTGTGAACGAGGGCGACGTGATGCCAGGTGCCGGGTTCAAGGGGAGGTCCGGATGAATTGACTCCGTCTACCCAACCGGTGTCAAAACCGAGGGTGTCGATATTGAGGTAAAAGACTTTGGAGCCGTGGTTGTGGGCGGTCTCGGCCGGCGCTCGGCCGAAGATGCCGGCGCCGCCTTCCTCTCCTTCGCCGGCCGATTCGTTGATTTTGACCCAAGCGGACCAGGTGAAGCTCTCGTTGAAATCGTATTCTTCGGGGCGCATGGCGGCCATGTGGGCGTTTTCTTGGGCAGAGGCGTCGAGGGCTTCGCCGGTTTCTCCGAAGCCTTGGTTGCCGGTAGTGATGATGGCTCCGTTGGCGAGGACGCCGTCGTGCCGGGGATCGTTGGGGGAGAGGTCTTCGATAACGCCGTTGGGAGTGTTGTCGAAGTTCCAGTAACTTTCCAAGGAAGCGCCAACGTGGGCTAGTTCGCCTCCGGCGAAGGATGGGCGCGGCAGAACGGTAAGAATGGCGGGATTGGAGGTAACGAGAATCTCGGCGATGCCGCTGACTTGGACGGTATATTGGCCGGCGTCGGCTTCGGAGACGTCGGGGATGGAAAATTGAGCGGCGTTGGCGCCGGGAATGTCCGCGCCATCTTTTTGCCATTGGTAAGTGGGGGCGGTGCCGGCAACCACAACGCGAAAGCGGGCGGTTCGCCCGGCGGTAACCGAAGTGCTTTCGGGTCCTTGTAGAATTTCAGGGGCAACGATTTGGCCGCCGGCATCTTGCATGAGATGGACGATGTCGTTCTGGAAAAGGCTTTGGGTATAGACGCGGACTTCATCAATCAGTCCGACGTAGTTGGGCGTATCTTGATCTCCTAAGTCGCCCACGTCGGGAAAGTTGCCGCTTCCGTATCCGATGGAGAAGAGGCCGGAATCTGGTTGGTCGGCAAAAGGGAGTTGGCTGGAGGCGACTGGATTGCCGTCTACGTAGAGTGTTTGCCGAGTTTCGCCGTCGATCGCTTGATTGACGAGGGCGACGTGATGCCAAGCGTCGTCAACGAGTTCGGGTCCGCCGCCGGCATCACCGATCCAGCCGGTGTCAAAGCCCAGTCGGCCGTTGCGCATGAAGAGAGTTTTATTCCCTTCCGCCCAAGTTTCATCCGACTTGCTCATGATGTTGCCTTGGTTTTCGGATCGAATCATGGCGGTCCAGGTGAAGTCTCCAAGGGTGTCCAATGGAAGGTTTTCCTCGGTGTCGCGCAAGTAGGCGTCAGCGTCTGTTTCGATGCCTTTGCCTTTGGAACCATCGGCGGAGAAAGCGCCAAGGTCTTCCAAATCGGCGCCGTTGCCGCTGGCGTCTTTGCCGAGATCGTCTTCGATTTCAAAGTTCCAGTAGCCGGCCAATCCAACGGAGGGGTTCCAATCTTCGAGAACGGTCACCATTGCGCTATTGCTGTCTACAGAAGTCGAGGGATTGGAGACGCGGAGTTTGTATTCGCCGGCGGTTTCGGCAGTCACTTCTTCGATAAAGAGGATGGGAGAAGTGGCATCCGGCACGGGTTGGCCGTCTTTCATCCATTGGTATTCCAACGCAAAGCCGGAAACGTTGGCGGAAAGAGCAAGGGAGCGGCCTTGGACGGCCTGAGTGGATTGGGGATGACGGTGAATTTCCGGTGACGGCAGTTGACCGCCAAAGGCATCTGCGATGACTTCGACAATTTCATCGGGGAATGCGAGCGGGCGATCATAGATTCGGACTTCGTCCAAATTGCCGACGAATCGGTGGGGATTGGGAAATCGATCGCTGTTTTCTTCTTCGTCCGAGCCGGGGCTGCCGCTGCCGATGCGGAAAATAGAGCCGTTCGGTTCGGCCACATTTTCCAAAGCGGTTTCTAGGGAGTCCACAAAGTTGCCGTCCACATAAAACTCGAAGGAAGCGAGCGGTTCGTTTTCAGGAATCCAGACGTCACGGATGTTTCCAACGACCACGGCATTGTGCCACCGGCCGTCTTGGAGGTTGCCTTCGAACACAATGTCGCCCACGAAGCCGAGGTCAAAGGCGATGCGGGAGTCTTCGTTTTTGAAGATGGCTTTGGAGCCGGGGAGCCAGCCTTCCGGCGATTTGGAGAGCAGAGCGCCCGCATCCACGTCGAATTCGTCTAAGCGAAACCAGACGGACCAAGAGAAGCTGCTAGCGGTGGCAAAAGCGGCGCCTTGCTCGGTTTCGAGATGGGAAAAGCCATCCAAGGCAAGTCCGCGGCTTTTGACGCCGTCGGTGGAAGAGCCTCCGCTTTGGAGATTGCGGTTGTTGCCGCTTGAATCGGCGCCAAGGTTGGCGGCGTTTTCAAAAGCGTAGTGGGCTACCAGTCCGTCGTTGACGCCGGCTTGAAGTCCGGCGGCGATGGCAAACAGCGCAACGGCAATGCCGCCGCAAACACGAAAATTTTGTCGGCTTTCGTTCATATAGATTTTCCGTTTTTCAAATAAAGATTCTTTTTCCGCAATGCAATGGAAATTTTTTACCAGTAATAAGTGTCGCCATTGCCGCCGCCCGCGGTGATGCGTCCCGCGGGATAGCGGCTGGGATGGAACATTTTGTCCAAATGAGGAAACTCCGCTTTGTTTTTCCAAACTGCGTGGCCGTCGCCGAACAGCTGATTGACGCCGGAAATGAGGGGAAGTTCACCTCGATGTTGCGGGAAGGCAAGCGTCGGATGATTTTCGTTGTAAGACCAGCCGTTGGGTCCGTGGTTGTAGCGCCATGATTTGTCGGAAGCGTCGATGTAGAGAATGTCGGTCATCAGGATGCGGGTAGATTCTAGATGATTGTCCACCAACTGGGCGTCGGCCAGTCCGTGTCTGTCTTTGTCGTTTTTGGGAACGAGGCCGACGCGGGCGAAGTAAGTGTATTGATATTCGAGGAAGGGGTGGTTTTCAAAGTTGATGGTTCGAATCCACTCGTTCATCAGGCGGGCGTTGACTTCCGGACACATGGCGACGCCGTGAATGTTTTTGTTGTGCATGTTGTAAGCGGAAACGTAGGGTTGAATTTCTTCAATCGACCATTCTTTCGGCTCTTGCCGAGGCTTAAAGAGGATGAAGTTGGGACGAGTGCCCCATTGTTGCGTCATTTGCATGAGCTGCTCCTCGTTGTCGCTTTTGTGCATGGTGATAGCGAGTCCGTATTGTTTGAGGTTGCTGAGGCACTGAATTTGTTTGGCCTTTTTCTTGGCTTTGGCCAGAGCGGGAAGAAGCATCCCAGCAAGAATGGCAATAATGGCGATCACTACGAGGAGCTCAATCAAAGTGAACCCCCGCCGCAGCGCCTTGGACAACGGCAAGTTGTGTTCCATAATTCGTCTGAATTCTGGGTTAAAAAGGCAACAAACGCTGACAAGTTAAAAGTTTGGAAAAGAACATTCAAGAAAAATTTCCGAGCCAATGAGATTTGCTTGAAGATTGCCGCCGGAAGTTTTCCCTTTGTTTCCTAATTTTGCCGCCTTTCCCTTGCCTAAAGCTAAATAAAGCTAAAGCCGAGCGAGGATTGTCGCTTTTGGTTGTTTAGCCGCCAAAAACTTCGCAGGCTTTGGGAGACTTCCCTGCGCCGGCCTTCGGTTTCAAAGCTCTTGCCGTTTGCGGTTTTTTGTTGTTCAATCGCTATTTTCCTAATGAAAAAGAGTCTTGTCATCCTGTTGTCGTCGGCCGCTGGCGCGGCTTTGTTCTGTTTGGAAACCGGATGTTTGCGGACGGCGTCCGAGTCCGGCACTTTGCCGGACGTTTCTTCGGTTCGCGTCGAAAAACAACCGCCAAATGATGCGCCGCCGGAGCCGTGGGGCGACGTGGATCACGCGGCAATAATCCGAAGTTGGGACGAAGAAACCCTCCAAAGCGGCGAACGAATCTACAATGTGGTCTGCCTTTCCTGCCACGGCAATCTGGAGAAAGAAGGTTCGTTGCCCACTTCGCGCAAGTTTTGGGAAGCGGAGTTCAAAAACGGCAAAGACCCCTACCGCTTGTTTCAAACTCTCGGCCTCGGCTACGGCCAAATGCCGGCCTTTCCCTTCCTGACGGTGCAACAACGCTACGACGTGATCCACTATCTCCGCGAGTCATTGGTCAAGCCCACAAACAAAAAGGAGTACTTTGAAGTCACGGAGAGCTACTTGGCCAACCTGCCCAAAGGAAAAAGCACGACGGGCGCAATCACCGAAGAAATGCTCGAATACGCCAGAGGACCTAAGTATTTGCGAATGGATTTTGGGCCGATGCTCAATTGGACCTATCAAGTGGCGCCCGGCAACATCGCTTACAAAGCCATTGCCGTGCGATTGGACGAAGGACCCGGCGGCGTCAGCAAAGGGCGGGCGTGGTTGCTATACGATCACGACACCATGCGCGTGGCGGCCGCTTGGTCGGGAAAGGAGTTCATTGACTGGAGGGGCATTGCCCTCGACCAATCCCACGGAACCCACGCCAGCATTGCCGGCGAAGTCGCCTTCGTCAACCCAGTCGGACCCGGCTGGGCGCACCCCGAAACCGGCGCTTGGAAAGACCCGCGCCTGCGAGGCCGCGACGGAAAACCCTACGGGCCTCTTCCCCGCGACTGGGCGCAATTTCGCGGGCAATATCTCCACGGACACAAAGTAATCCTTCGCTACACAGTCGGCGGAGCGGACGCGCTTGAGCTGCCGGGAATGGAGTGGAGCGACGGAAATATCGTCTATACCCGAACTTTGAACCTCGGCCGCTCCAAGCGCGACTTGCGCCTCCGCATTGCTCCGGAGACGATGGCGACGGCGCTTGCGGGCGACGGCGACGGCGCTTCCATCGAAAAAATAGACGGCTTCCATGTATTAACCATCCCAGCCTCCGCAACTCCTTTCCAAGCCAAGTTGCTGATCGGAAACGTGGACGAACAGAAACTCAACTTTCAAGCGGCGGTTTCCGCCCCAGCCGAGGACTTGAGCCGCTATCTTCAAGGCGGCCCCGCACGATTTCCCGACATCGTCGTCACTCAAGGAAAGAACGGCGGCAATCAAAAGCCCTTCGAAGTGGATGAAATCACCTACCCGCACGAGAATCCCTGGCACAGTTGGATGCGCATCGGAGGGTTTGACTTTCTTCCTGGGGGGAAACGAGCGGCCGTCGCCACTTGGCTCGGCGACGTCTGGTTGGTTGACGGGATCGACGGCGCGTTGGGCAAGCACCAATGGAAACGAATCTGCACCGGCCTGTTTCAACCGCTCGGCGTCAAAACCGTCAATGGCATCGTCCACGTTGCCTGCCGCGACCAAATTGCCCGTCTGCACGATTACAACGGCGACGAAGAGATCGATTACATCGAATGCTTCAACTCCGATCACCAAGTCACCGAACACTTTCACGAGTTCGCAATGGGATTGCAGACGGACGCCGAAGGCAACTTCTACTACGCCAAATCCGCCCGGCACGCCAAAACAGCGCTCGTGCCGCATCACGGCACCTTATTGAAAGTCAGCCCAGACGGAGCGAAGACAGAAATCCTGGCGAACGGCTTTCGCGCCGCCAACGGCGTCTGCCTCAACCCGGACGGAAGCTTTATCGTCACCGACCAAGAAGGCCATTGGAATCCGAAAAACCGCATCAACTACGTCCGCAAAGGCGGCTTCTACGGAAATATGATGGGCTACCACGACGTCGACGACGAAAGCGACGAAACGATGGAGCAACCTCTTTGCTGGATCACCAATGAATTCGATCGCAGCCCGGGGGAGTTGCTGTGGATTCCCGACTGGGCGAACTGGGGGCCGATGAACGAACATCTGCTGAACCTCAGCTACGGTACGGGAAAAGTATTCCTCGTGCCGCACGAAATCGTCAACGGCCAAGCCCAAGGCGGGATGCTTAGCCTCGGACTAGAATTTCCCACAGGAATCATGCGCGGACGTTTCCACAAAACCAACGGCCAACTCTACGCGACGGGCATGTTTGCTTGGGCCGGCAACAAACGACAAGACGGCGGCTTCTACCGCATCCGCTACACCGGCAAACCAGCGCATCAAGTGATCGGCCTGCGGGCCTTCCAAGAGGGAATCCAACTGACCTTCACCGATCCCGTAGACGAAAACAGCGCCGCCGATCCATCCAACTACGCCGTCAAAGTATGGAACCTCAAACGCACTAAAAACTATGGCTCAAAACATTACAACGAGCGGCCATGGAAAGTGGAAAGCGCTGAAGTCTCCAAAGACGACCGCTCCGTTCTCCTGCGCATCCCTGAAATTGCCCCCACCTGGAGCATGGAAATCAAAATCAACGTCCGCGGCAAAAACAACCAGCCGGTCCAACATGTTATTCACAATACCATTCACCAACTCCAAAAAAATCCCATACTATGATAATACCCGCTAAACTTCCGTGAAAATTACCCAGAAAACCGGAAACACTCTCCAATTTCAAAGCAACCCCGTATGGTGGGCTATCCTCGGCCTCGCTTTCATGGACAGCGTCTTTCTTTACAATGCAGGCTCAAAAAACTTAGTTCTCAACAAAAACTCTCAAAATCAAGCAACCCTCGAAGTTGTGTACCGCTGGCTCGGATTTTACGAAACAAAACGCCGCCTCATACCAAAACGTCCGGGATATTGAAATACGAAGACATGACTCTAAATACCAGATGGTTGCCATGACTAGCAACCGCGCAGTTCCCATCGATAAAGGATGCTCGTCAAGGATTGAAGACTCAAAGCATTTTCAATTCGTAGAGGAGTCCAAAGTCCTCCTTCGTTCCTCTCGAAACAAGCGAGTTTCCGCCCGCGTTCCCTACGCTTTTCTCCTCGACGTTTTTGGTGGTCTTCTGCTAATTGCTTCTCTTGCATCTTGTCGCAAAATACAAGGACTTCTGGACTCCGAAAAAAATCTCTTTATTATTCGAAAACGCCATATCTTTGGCGTTCGGAAAAGAAAAATCGCCCTTTCCCCAATCCAATCTTTTGCAATCGAATTAACGCAAGCCGGTCGTAAAATATATGGAAACCTTAAAACAAACAACTCCAGTGATGATGAAAGCTTAGATAGCTACTGCGTCAGCGTGGTTTTGCAAAACAGGGAAGCTAATTCCTTGTCCCCTTCTTTCAGTAAACCAATCGTGAACTGGCATCGCTTGGTGTCGATATTGAACCAATTTCTGATACAATTTCAATATCCCCAAAAATTCTTAAAACCATGCGCTCTTTGCGGAAACAGCACTGCGGAGAAAGAGCGCTTTCAAGACAACGCAAATCGATACTACCACCCATTCTGCTACGAACGCTACGGCTTTGTTTCCTAAGTGTGTTCTTGCCAAAGTTTCCAATCTTAATGAGGAATAGCATCTTACGCAAAGAAAGAAGAAAAATGATCACAAAAGAGCAAATCCACCGCTTGAAAAATCAAGGCGGCCGAAATCTAAAAAACTTGATAAAAGGAAATTCAGACAGTAAAAGCATTTTATTCCTCCTGAAAAATCTGGGGCATCTCCCTCAAAATTTTGACGATGCTTGGATTATTCCCCTGCTTTCTTACCAGAGCAAACAAGTGCGGTTTTGGGCGACAAAAACGCTAGGAAAAACCCAAAGAGAACAAAACATACCCATTCTTCAAAACACCGCCCAAAAAGACGAATCAACGGAAGTTAGACGGGAAGCGGTTTCTTCCATCGGAAGATTGAGATCGCAAAATAGTATTCCCATATTGTTGGAATTTTTAGAAGATGCCGATCCAAAGATCATTCTGCAGGCAATTCGTGGTCTTTTGGCATTTCAACACAACCCAATAGTGCGCGCGCGGCTTCAATCTTTGCACAAGCACCCAAACGAAACTATTCAGGAACTCATCGAGAAAACCTATTTTTCCATACAAAAAGACAACACAATGCCGCAACAATCTCATAGCGAATCTTTTGATTTTCTAAAGAACGTCGTCGTGCTTGGTGATGTGCGCCAAACCTTAAAAGCAGTGCCGGACGAAAGTTTCCACTTAACCTTCACTTCACCTCCTTACTATAACGCCCGAGATTATTCTATTTACAAAAGTTATCAGGAATATCTGATTTTTTTAGAAGAGGTTTTTTGCCTTACGCACCAAAAGACAAAGACAGGGCGTTTTTTGATTGTTAACACCTCACCCATCATTGTTCCCAGAGTGAGCCGTCAACACGCCAGCAAGAGATACCCCATTCCTTTTGATATTCACGGCTTTCTAGTCAAAACGGGTTGGGAATTTATTGACGACATCGTTTGGGAGAAACCAGAAACAAGTGTGAAGAACAGAAACGCAGGCTTTTTGCAACACCGCAAACCCTTAGCCTACAAACCGAATCCTGTGACAGAATACCTGATGGTCTACAGGAAGGAAACCGATAAATTGATCGACTGGAACATACGTCAATATGATCGTAAAACTATTGAAAACAGCAAGGTGAAAGATGGTTACGAGACCTCCAACCTCTGGAAAATACAGCCCAAGTCCGACAAAGTTCATTCCGCAGTGTTTCCCGCCGATTTATGCCAAAGAGTAATTCAATACTATTCCTTCTGTGGAGACTTGCTTTTTGATCCTTTTGCCGGCAGCGGCACTTTCGGAAGGATGGCGCAAACTCTCGGTCGCTCCTTTTTTCTAACCGAACGAGAGCGAAAATACTTTGAGTATATGAAAACATTTTTTGACAGAGATAGATTGTTTGAGCAGGGGGAATCCGGAATCGACTTTCTGACGCTTGCTGAGTTTATGAAAAAAACGAAGATATGACGCTAACAAAACAAATTGCTAAAAACATCATCCGAAAGCTTCTTCGAGGCGAGGATTATAGAGTAGAAATTGTCACTCTTATCAATGCCGAGTTTCTACAGTTTTCCATAGAATTTTTCAAGAAGGTGATTGACGCAAAACTTAATAATCAAGAAGTAACCTCTGATTGGTATAAAGAGGCGTTTCTCGATCCAAAACTTTCCAAAGAAGAGATTGCCATTCACTCCGGATTGAACATGAAAACTATTGGAAACATGTATAATTCGCAAAAGAAGGAAATTGTCGTGTGTGTATCAGAGAATCATTACGACGAGTTATACCAGTCTGTGCGGAATCTTGTAGATTCGGAAGGAGAGATTGAATTGAATCTGACGCTAAAATTTCAAGGGGTTAGCGTGGAGTTGAATATTAGCGAAACGCTTATTGTTATCAATGCGCTTGCCGTTAAAAGAGCGGCTTTGCGGGGCGGATTATGGAGTACTGCGGGGAAAAGAGTTGAAAAACCACTTATGCTAACACTATGTGGGCTATACGGAGTTCCGTGTGAACATTACAAGGCGGAATTGAGAAATACCGGCAAGAAAGAGGAGTTTGCGCGGGAAGTTGATTTTTATCTAATTCAAGGTAAATTTTTCTATAAGTGTGAAGTGAAGTTAATGGGGAAGGGTAAATCCGGAAAGCGCCGATGCGGTTATCGCCAGAAACAGCCGAATTTTTGTTGCTGACAAGCTGTCGGAATTAAATAAACGTCAGCTAGATGAGCGAGGCGTTCATTGGGTGGAATTGAGGAAGGCAAATGGCTTTCATAAATTTAGGAGAGTTTTAGAAAAACTGAGTATTCCTTTTACGGATGTTAATCCAGAGAACTTGGAGCAGGATATGGAAAGGATATTTGGCGGAATTTTTTAGGAAACAGGCGCGCCCAAAGAGAGCGGCGCAAATCACTGCGTTGAGAAGTTTCTTTGCGCTGGGCAATAGGTATTTTTTCAATTGAAGTCGGCGAGGTTTACTTCGGGGGTGGATTGGAGTTGCGGGGGGTGTCCGTTGGCGATGGCGGTGATTTGTTGGCGGCAGCCTTCGACTTCTTCGACGCTGTCGAGGATGGTGAAGGCGAGGGTAAAGTGCCGGGTTTGGCCGGGTTTGAGTTTGGGAACTCGGCCAAAGTGCCGCTCTATCCGGCGGTTGTAGGGGAAGCCGGTGCCGGGTTCAATTCCGGTGACGTATCCGGAGTTCGAGTCGGCGGAGTTTTTCCACTGGGTCAAGTAGGGGAGTTCTTGTAGCGACCAGGACATGCGGACGCCCTGGTTGCCGGCGGGATTGTGGAGCATGACGGTTGTTTTGCCCCAGCGATCGGGCCAAGTCCGAAGGCAGTAGACTTGCTCAACGAATCCTTGGGTTGGCGGGCCGTAAGCGGCGTGGTCGTCGACGGATGGCGCGGCGTGTTGGTTGAAGGGGCTGACTTTGTGGAGAGGAGCGACCAATTGAGTGACCTCTCCGAGAAGGGGCGGGCCGAAGTTTGCGTGGTAGATGAGTTGGAATTCTTGGTCGCTGCCGCCGCGATTGGTGAGTGAGTCTTGGAGGGTAAAGGTATTTGAGCCGATTTCTGCGGCGATTTCCGTCCAGAGTTCTAGTTGGGGTCCGTAGAACATTCTTTCGTCCACTCGTCCGCGAACTTTGATCCGATAGGGAGGCTCGGTTTCGAGGATTACTTGGACTTCTGAAGCGGGAATGTTCCCGATTTTGCCGTGCAGTGTGAGGTTCATTGTGGCTTCGTCTCCCGTGTTGTTGATGAAGCGGTCTTCGCCCGGATGCCCGGCGGACTCCAAACCGCAACGCACCATCCATTCGTTGAAGCCTTCGAGCCAGCCGAGTCCGCCGCGGCTTTGGAGGTTGACGTGTCGTGGGTGAACGAGTTCTTTGACGGGAGAGTTCCATCCGAGTCGGACGTCGCCCATAACGACTTCGTAGACGCTCATGCCTCGTGTAGGAACCACGGCAAAGCGCAGGCGGCCGTTGTCCACTTCGATGAAGTCAACTCCTTCCTGCTTGCCTCCGCGGAGGATGGATTTTCGGACGGACCATTTTGCATCCACGGGCAGTTGCAGGTCGCGGTAGTCTCGGTGCCAATGTTCCACTCGGATGTTGTCTTGAGTGCTAGTCAAAGTTTCTTGAATGGCGGTGGCGGACATAACGGCGAGATTAAACGAAACGAGCGCGGAGATAAACGAAAGTTGTTTCATAGACGGCCAAAACGATTTCAACGGTTGCGTTGCATCTTTCAATATTTGCGAAGACGGAAGAGTACTTCAGCCAGCGTTGTCAATTCAATCTTTTTTTCTCCGATTTTTCCCGGCGCTTTTTTTCCGAATAATGCTTTGACAAAGTTGAGTTTCGCGGGCAGACTTTGGGTCTTCGGATTTGGGGTCGTAGCTCAGTTGGTAGAGCACCACAATGGCATTGTGGGGGTCAGGGGTTCGAATCCCCTCGACTCCACCAAATTCTTCCGCTGTTCGCCGCCCGCTTTTGTCTGGCTAGACCGTGTCGATACAATGCCAATTCGTCATTCTTCATTGAATGAAAATCCCGTTGCCAAACTCTAGAAGAGGATTGAGGAAACGGGAGTTCTGTCGTCGTTGTCGCTTGCCGATTCCCGTTCCCTAATCACAAGTTGCTGGGCGCCGCTTGCCTAACGGCGGATCCACCAAACAACAATCCTGCTTCCAAGATTTCTTAGAAACGGGATTGGGAAAAAGCGGTTTCCGCCGTTTCTCAATCACCGCAAAGCGCTGGCCCCTTTTGGTTTGGCCGGCACGCAAACGCCGGCATCCACAACTCACCGACTACGACGCTGTGATGATGGGATTTGCCGTTTTTGTGTTGCTCGCCAAACGCCAAACCGAGCCTATGAAGTGGCGGCTTGTTGGCGTTTCTTTTACAGTTGGCGGCAGAGAATGACAAAACCCAGCGCAAACAAGCCAAACACAAGAGCGTATTCTTCCGGTTCGGGGATGATGGAGCACCGATGAAGGCGAATGTGAAAGTTTCGGCTTCGGTTGTTGCCGTGATTCTGATGGGCAACGATGTGTCTATTCGCTGGAGCATACTTGAGGTAATTACTATTCAGGTGGTCTTGGATGGCGCAAGGTAGTTAGTTTGCAATTGGTAGGATTTCAGGTGTCGAACACGCAGATCCTTCATATCAGATTCTTCCTTCTGACGGCGGGTTGGGATGCCATTATTCGTGCGCTCTAGGGCGTCTTCTTCCGCTTCGTAGAAGATGCGCATTTGAACAAAAAAGTTATTGGTGTCCACAATAGACTCCCAGTTTCTCCCAATGAACGGAACGTACTTTCCGATCTTCTGTCCACCGCTTCATGCAGATGTTCCTCCCAAAGATTCGGGTTCGATTGGATAAGTTTTGATTGAGTGCCTTATCGCAATTGTAGTTTTTCGATTGTTCACGCATACATTGTTGGTCCTGAATCTCCGCAATATTGTCTTGAGTTTTTTAATTTGGTTGGCGGTCGGTATATATGGCTCTGGCCTCATCGTTATCTGCTAACCTTTTGCAAGCAATAAAGGAACCAATGCCAACGACAGCGTTAGCAACGCCGCTGGCAATGCGTCCTACGGCAACTTCTCTCCCACTGATTCGGGCAATCTTCCTTGCGCCCACTATCGCGCCCCCTGTTGCCGATCCGCCACCCAAACCCAGACAATTCCAAAAAATTCCATTGGCAGAGGATTCGGTGATTTGGATGGTGAATTGGCGATTTTGTTCGTTCAGAATCTTCCGTTGTTGCCGCATTTCGTAGCACCTATTGAGTGCTAGATTTCTTTAGTTACGGCAATTTAAGTAGGCGTCCCAAGCATCTTTTTCTTGTTAAGAATTTCCAGGCAATCCGCTTCGCTGTAGGTGTTGTCGAAGCCTCCCAGTCCAGTAAGGGTGGTCGGTTGGGATGATTTGACGAGAAAATGCCGTTAATCATTGTCATTCAATGCTTTAGACGATTTTTTGATGACTCGGTCGGGAAAAATAAATTCGACTCTCCACTCATCACCGCTGGCTATTTTGAATTTTAGTGTCAACACGCCCTGGTTCACTCAAAGCGGCGGCAAACAAGTGCCTACCGCCAACCATCGCGCTCGCGATGCTTCTCCGCGCGGCGGCAATTTTCTCTTTGAAGACGGCCACGTCGAATGGCGCAATTTCAACGTGAACGACGCCCGCGGAACGATTGACTTGGGCGGAAGGCTAGGCAATTGGCTTTGCTTCTACAAAATTCCCATCAGCGAATAAGCCGCGCTTTGCCTCATGAGTAAGTTTGTTGACAATGCGGATTTTGACGATGCTTCTTTGGCGAGGGCGTATTTGGTGGAGTCTTTACGGAGCGTTCGGAAGCGATTCGTCTGGGCAGTCATCGAGGGCATGAGATTGACGCTTGGCAGGTTAATTCCAAGAACGATTGAGGAAGGTTGCGGATGAGAATGTCTAATTGGGTTATATTTTGGTTGGCGGTTGCATCTGGGTTGCCCGTTGGGGTTGCGCTGATTGGGTGTTTGGTTTCGGGAGCGGTTTTTTTTGTGAAATCCCCATTGTCGAGCGCGCTGGTTTGTTGAATTGTCCTTCTGCTGTTCGATCAAACAAAAACCATGGAAAACTTTCGGCCGGCAATTTGGCTTTGGATTCGCTCGCGCTCCAAAACGATCACTCGGCCGCCTTCCAAACCCAGCGTCGCAATTCCGGATTCTAAACAGGTTTGCACCGTAGTTTCGCCGACACAGGGAATGTCAAAGCGCATGTCGTGATTTTCATGGGTCGTCTTTGCCGCGGTGGCGCCGCCTTTTGCCCCCGCCAATTCTCCGCCCCGCTTCAGGCAGGCGTCCGTCCCTTCAAAACCTTCCACCGCCAGAACCGTGCCTTGCTTGACGACCGCGCTTTGCCCAATCTCCAGCTGCGCAATCTCTTTGGCGACGCGCATTCCAAAACGCAAGTCTTCCTTCTGCGCTGGGGACAAAGGCGCGCCGAGCAAAAATCCCGCCGCAGGCATAAGCGGGCGCAACCAGGGAGTCGCCTCAATCAGCTCGATTCCCTCCTTTTGCAACTCGTTGGCAATGGCGCCGAAAAGGGTGCGGGCGTTTTTCTCTTTCAAACGCAACAATAGCGCGGCGACTCGCCAATCCGGCCGAAGATGGAATAGATTCTTCGGCGCAATCTGCCCGCCCATAACGCACTGGGCAATCCCGCGCTGTTGAAAGAAGCGAATCATTTTGGAGAGTTGGCCGACGCGGAGGTAGGTGATTTCGTCCACCAACGTTCCCAGAGCCGGGTCGGTTTCTCCTTCGAACCCCACCGCCGCCAATCGCCGAACGCCGTCGGCGCGAGCGGCGCGGGCAATTTCCTGCGGCAAGGATCGGCCCCCCGCAATGATTCCCAACGCATCCAAAGCCATAAGCACATCCTATTGAAGATTTAGAGGCAGGCAACGCCATAGCCGACTGGGAAGGGAAAATTTTCTGAAAAACTTCGCGACGCCGCATTCTTTGCGCCGGACGGGCTCAAAGTGGCGCCCTTGTTGGTTGTTTCTTGACAAGCCGCGTTCCCACCCGGCATCTTTTGATTGTGCATCGCCGTGTCATCCACTTGTTCCACGTCGCCTGTCTTGCGATTATCCTCATTGGCGTGCCTGCTGCAACCAGCGTTCGTTTTGGCTCTCTTCGGATTGGGTTTCACTCTGCGACCGAGGCCGTCGTGCTGGTTGCTTTCACTGCGGTGGTTCTGCTGGATGGATTCGGGCGTTTTGTTTTGGCGTCCAACCCCAAGGAAAAGACTCTCTGGCGCAACTGGGGGTTTTGCGCGGCAGGGTTGCTCGCTTTTCACTGGGCGCTTTTTGAAGGTTTTTTTCATTTCGACTGGCTCCAGGAAATGCTCTTGCGGGCGCGCTCCCTCTTTTGAATCCGACCTGTCGTTTGGGTCGCCGGGCGAAGTTCCCTTCCTTTTTCCAATTCGAAAAAAAAGCGGCGTTTTTGGTGTTTCTTCTTTCAAAAGACCGCTTTTTTCTTGTATAGCCTTTTGGGGAAAATGCTTGCAAAGGTGTATTCAGCGGCGGTCAACGGCATTCATGCCTATCCTGTGGAAGTCGAGGTCAACACAGGTTGGGGCGACACCAAGATACTCATCGTTGGCTTGCCCGACGTCGCCGTCCGGGAGTCTCGAGACCGAGTGACTACTGCGCTCACTAACAGCGGCTACCGCTTTCCAATGGGTAAAACGACTATCAACCTGGCGCCGGCCGATGTGAAGAAAGAAGGGCCGAGCTTTGATTTGCCCATCGCCATCGGCATGCTGGGTGCTAGCGAGCAATGCTCGGCTGACAATCTGGACAACTACGTCATGGTCGGCGAACTCGCCCTCAACGGCGCCGTTCGCTCCGTCAAAGGCATTCTTCCCATTGCCATTCAAGCGAAGGCCGAAGGAAAGAAAGGCCTGCTAGTTCCCCAAGCCAACGCCGGCGAAGCCGCTGTTGTGGGCAACGTCGACGTCTATCCACTCCAGAACCTCAGGCAAGCCGTCGAATTCCTGGACGGCAAAGAATCCATTGAGACCGTTCAAATGAATTTGGCCGAGCTCACTCAGGCTTCGCCAACAGAGGAATCCGACTTTGCCGAAGTCCGCGGCCAAGAATCCGTCAAACGCGCCCTCGAAATAGCCGCCGCCGGAGGCCACAACATCCTCTTGATTGGGCCGCCCGGCACTGGAAAATCTATGTTGGCCAAGCGACTCCCCACCATCCTGCCGCCCCTTACCCCAGACGAAGCTCTGGAAACCACCAAAATTCACAGCGTTGCGGGACTTCTCGGCGACAACCAAGCGCTGGTTACCCGGCCCCCATTCCGCGCTCCGCACCACACCGCCAGCGATGCCGGACTCCTCGGCGGCAGCGCCAACCCCATCCCCGGCGAAATCTCCATCGCCCACAACGGAGTGCTCTTCCTCGACGAACTACCAGAATTCAAACGCAGCGTTCTGGAAACCATGCGGCAACCGCTGGAAGAAGGCTGCGTCACCATCTCTCGCGCCATTGGCTCCGCCACCTTCCCGGCCAACTTCATGCTCGTAGCCGCCATGAACCCCTCGCCCGACGGCAAAATGCCCGCCGAATCCCAATGCTCCCCGCGGGAAATCCAACGTTACCTCGGCAAAATCTCCGGACCCCTGCTGGATCGCATCGACATGCACATCGAAGTCCCTCTCGTTCCTTTCAAAAAAATGACTAGCCAACAAACCGGCGAAAATTCCGCCGCCGTCCGCCAACGCGTCATCGCCGCCCGAAACATTCAACATCGCCGCTTTCAAAAACATCCCTCCGTCAACCACAACGCCGCTATGGAAAGCCGCCTCTTAAAACAACACTGCTCATTAGATCGTTCCGCTCTCGACCTTCTCCGCCAGGCTATGGAAGATTTGAACCTCAGCGCCCGCGCCTACGACCGCATCCTCAAAGTCGCCCGAACCATCGCCGACCTCGCTCAGTCCGAACGCATCGACATCCCCCACATCTCCGAAGCCATCCGATACCGCAACCTCGACCGCCAAATTTGGAGCTAACCACCTCGGCAAAGCGCCTTCCGCGCATTTCCCAATATTGTATCACCAAGGCCTAGCTCCCTATATAAAACATCTCTCTAACCAGCGATTGGGATGGCTTGTGGCTTACGCCTGATTTTATTTATGCAGAAGAGGATTTAAAGTTCGGCCGCCGTTTGGGCCAAAGGAACATTATCTAACACGGCGGGCGGAGAGAACCACGCTCATTTTCCACACCGCTAATTGCCGATTGTCAAAGCGCTTGAACTCCTTCGCAACGTTCATTTGGCCGAGCAGCGCAATGTCCGATTCATCCACCTCACTTTCCAAATACTCGACGCAATATCCACACTCCTCAAATAGTTTAAGGTATTCAGGCTCTCTTAGCCTATTGTGGTAGTTCATTTTGTTGTTTATAAATAAATTATAAAACCTCGGCGAATACTTGAGGAAGTTTAGCTTGCTCACTTTGGACCCGACTTTATGATTGGGATCAAACAAGCCTATACAATGGAACGATTTTCCATGATCGCTAATTAGACGGGCTGATTCTTTCAACATGCCGGCCAATGCTTGGCGAGGAACGTGGGCCAGCACGGCGTAGCTCAAAACCAAATCCGCGCTTCCATCCGCAAGCCCAGTGTCGCCGGCATCGCTGGGCGCTTTATACTTTATTCCCGCCGCCCGCAGAAACTCTTCTAAATTCTCCTTTCCGCAAATGTTTCCCAATCGATGCTCCAGCTCTTTCAACGGAATGTTCGACAATTCAGAAATCCTTTTCAGGTTCTTGCCGATGATTTCCAGAAACCGCGTCACCATGTTGAATTGGAGATGAGGAATATGATCGTAGGTATAGCAGCGGCGCGCTCCATACAAATAGAGCAATATCGGCATATAGGCGACCCATCCGGTGCCAATCTCTACCGCGGTGGACCCATTCAAAGGAACATGTCTATGCACTTTATTCAACGCGTCAATCCGCAGCCACAGGGACTTTTCCATGCTTTTGAGAGAATAAGTGCCGTTCCAGAGTTGGCACAAGTCGTTCAGTTTGTTTCCAAATGGCAAGTAGGACAAGGCGGACTGGATAAAAATTTTCGTTCTCCACGGGTGAAGGGCAAGGCGAGGGGAGGCAGACTTGCGGATGGGAGATTGTTCAGAAGGCGCAGTCGGCATATCTCAAATATATTTTGGTAGTGTATGGTTGTTGGCCGAATTGGGATGGGGCGTCTTCTCTCGGTGTTGAAATAGGAATGTTCTCGCGGTGTCGCCTGGTGAAACTATCCTTTGCCGGCGCGAATTTCCAGGTCGTCCGAAAGTTGGGCAAGCGCCTGGACGGTTTCGTTGCTGATGTGGTGTTCCAATCCTTCGATGTCCCGCTCTTGCGCCTTTTGCGGAACTTTGAGCAGGGATAGAAAGCGTTTGAGAATTTCATGACGCTCGTGAACAGCAAGAGCGACTCTTTTGCCTTCTTCGGTCAAGGTCATCCCCCGATACTTCTCGTAGTTGAGCAGTCCTTCGGCCGCTAATTTTTGCACCATTGAGCTGACGGAGGATTGGCTGATGCCGAGGGCGTTGGCGATGTCGACAGCCCGCGCATAGCCTTTCTCATCAATAAGCTCGTGGATTCTCTCGAGATAATCTTCGGCGGAGACGCTGTTTTTGTTCTTGAACGGCGGCACAAAGAAAATTTTGCCGAAGCGAAGTTTTTATTCAATAGAAAAGAATCTCTTTTCCAAATATTTGTTGACTCCTCGCTCAACTCTCTTAAGCTTTTTTCTGTTTTTGAAACTTAGACGCAACTAACAAATTGAGATGAAACTGATAATCACCGGCGATCTCGCCGGCGGTGCCTTGTCTTCCGACGAAGCGCTGTCCAACTGGACGCTGGTTTTCCGGCTGAAGGGAATGGGAGAAGCCGAAGGCGCAATTTTCTTTAGCGGCGTTTCTGGGAATTTTTTAGTCTTTTGAACGGGAAAAGGATGAAGCGAACCAATGGCGGATTGTGGACGGTGTGTTTGGCCGGTGTTTTGGCTGGCTGTTCGCCGGCGGACGGGGATCGCGAGGTGGCAATCAATTCAAGCGAAAGCCGAAAACCGTTGACGTATCCCTATCAAGCGGCGGCCACGGTGGGGATGATTGCCGACGTCGTGCGACAGGTTGCGGGAAATCATGCAAATTTGAAGGGGTTGATTGGGGAAGGAGTGGATCCTCACTTGTACAAACCCACTCGGAACGATGTGTCGACAATCCGACGAGCGGAAATCGTTTTTTACAACGGCCTGAAGCTCGAGGGAAAAATGGCGGATGTTTTGGCGCAGGCAGCTCGGGAAGGGAAGACGGTTTGCGCCGTGAGCGAGACGATTCTAAAACAGGAAGATTATGTAATGACCGATGAGTCTAATCGCTACGACCCGCACTTGTGGATGGACGTCCGGGGTTGGATGCGGGCGGCTCAAGTTGTGGCCGAGACACTCTGCGAATTCGACCCCCAAAATGCGGAGGCGTATCAAAAAAATGCCGACTCTTATTTGAAAAGGCTCCGCCGGTTGGACGACTACGCCCGAAAAACAATCGCTTCCATTCCGCCATCGCAACGAGTTCTCATCACAGCGCACGACGCTTTCCGCTACTTGGGACGAGCCTACGGCCTGGAAGTGCGCGGCATTCAAGGGTTGAGCACCGAATCCGAAGCGGGCGTCAAAGACATAGAAACGCTGGTTTCGTTTTTGGTTTCCCGGAAAATTCCGGCAATCTTTGTGGAAACCTCCGTATCGGCGAAAAACGTCCAAGCGCTAGTGGAAGGCGCCCGCGCTCAAGGCCACGAAGTAAAAATTGGCGGCGCCCTTTTCTCCGACGCCATGGGCAGGCGAGGCAGCTACGAAGGAACTTATGTGGGAATGATCGATCATAATGTAACCACCATTGTCCGCGCCCTTGGCGGCAAAGCCCCGGAACAAGGAATGAACGGCCAACTGAGCAGAAAAACATCGCGCTAGCGCCTTTGCGGACGCAGAGGAAGACGGATGCTTGGGAGCGAGCGTCTTTCTTTGCCCGCTTTGTTTTGCCTCTTTGCAGTGGACGAAGGCAACCATTCATGATTCGTTTGTTTCATATTGACCGAGCAACGCGGGCACCAGCCCGGAAGGAGAGTCTTGAAGGCGGCGAAACCGTCCCTCCCGAACATTCTTCCGCCTCGCCGCTTTCCATTCACGACTTGACGGTTGCCTATCATCGCAAGCCGGCGGTTTGGGACGTCGATTTAGAAATGCCGGAGGGAAAACTGGTCGGGCTGATTGGACCCAACGGCGCCGGCAAAAGCACATTGCTCAAGGCTTGCCTGGACTTGGTTCCAAAGGCCTCCGGCCTCGTGCGCGTCTATGGACGACCCTATCGCAAGCAGCGAAGCTTCGTCGGCTACGTGCCGCAAAGAGAAAGCGTGGATTGGGATTTTCCGGCGAGCGCTTTGGACGTAGTTGCCATGGGCGGCTATCATCGGTTGGGATGGTTCAAGCCGGTCGACAAACGTTGCCGAGCGGAAGCGTTGCAAGCATTGGAGCGCGTGGGATTGGCCGATTATGCGGGCCGGCAAATCAGCCAACTGTCCGGCGGCCAGCAACAGCGCGTTTTTCTGGCTAGAGCGCTGGCGCAAAATGCCCGGCTTTACTTGATGGACGAGCCGTTTGCGGCCGTCGACGCCGCCACCGAGCGGGCCGTCGTTGAACTGTTGCGCGAACTGAAAGACCGGGGCAAAACCTGCTTAGTCGTCCACCACGATCTGGCTACGGTGTCCGAATACTTCGATTGGATCGTCTTGTTGAACATGCGGGTTGTCGATGCCGGGCCGACGAAAAAAGTCTTCCATCAAGAAAACTTGCGCAAAACCTACGGAGGCAAACTAACCGTGCTGTCCGCCGCAGCGGAGGCAGTGCAGCACGCCGGAGAATGAAGACTGCATTCGGCATAGTTGTTTTTCTTTTTTTGACGGGGTTTCCAACTGCGTCCGGCGAGCCGTTTTCCGCACGCGAAGGAAAGACTCCTTCTCTTCTCTTCGCCGTGGAGGACTCGCGATTGGCGATCCCTTCGATGGAAGAAATCTGGCGCGTAGTCTCGTTGCGCGACTATAATACAAGATTAGTCGTCCTCAGTGCTTCCCTGCTGGGAATCGCCGGCGGTTTGGTCGGTGGATTTCTGCTGTTGCGCAAACGTTCGTTGATGGGCGACACGCTCTCGCACGCAATGCTCCCGGGAATTTGCATTGCCTTCATCGCCACGGCTTCGGCCGGCGGCGACGGAAAGTCTCTGGCCGGGCTTCTTTTGGGAGCCGCCGCCGCCGGAATTCTCAGTTGCGCGACGGTGCTGGGAATTCGAAACGGAACTCGAATCAAAGACGACGCGGCCATGGGGATTGTGTTGAGCGTTTTTTTCGGGCTTGGAATTGCGCTGCTGGGGATCATTCAGCAGATGCCGGAAGGCAGCGCCGCCGGACTAGAATCATTCCTGTATGGAAAGGCGGCTTCCATGATCCTCAGCGATCTCGCCGTAGTGGCCGGGGTGACGCTGGTCGCCGTTTTCCTCTGCGTCCTTTTGTTCAAAGAGTTCCGAATGCTCTGTTTCGACGAAGGGTTTGCGGCTGCCCAAGGTTGGCCGGTGCGGACACTGGACGCCGCAATGCTTACCTTAGTAACGATGGTCACGGTGGCCGGGCTTCAGGCGGTGGGATTGATTTTGGTGATTGCCTTTCTGATTACGCCAGCGGCGGCGGCTCGTTTCTGGACACAAAAACTCGGCGCGACGTTGGTTTTGGGCGCCGGAATCGGAGGTCTCAGCGGCTGGTTGGGCGCCGGAGTCAGCGGCTTGTTCCCGCGCTTACCGGCCGGTGCCGTCATCGTCCTAATGGCTGCCGGATTGTTCCTCGTCAGCATGCTCTTTGGCACGGCGCGAGGCGTTTTCGTCCGCTTCGTCCGGCAGTCCACCCTCAAACGAAAAATCGCAAGACAACACTTGCTGCGGGCGGCCTACGAATGGCTTGAAGCCCACACAAACCCTTCCGAACAAAACCGTGTGCAAAATAGGCCGATCTTGCTACAAGGCCTTTTGGCTTCCCGATCCTGGTCGACAAGATTCCTCCAGCGCGAAATCCAATCCGCATACGACGACGCCTTGATCGAACACTGTGGCGCAAACGATTTGCTGTTCACGGAAGCCGGCCTTCGAGAAGCCGCAAAGGTGACCCGAAACCATCGTTTATGGGAGCTGTACCTGATTCAAAACGCAGACATCGCTCCCAGCCACGTCGACCGAGACGCAGACGCAGTTGAACACGTTTTGGGGGCAGAACTCGTGAAAGAACTAGAAACACTACTGCCGGATGCCCGAGACCCAAAACACCCCTCCATGCCCGGAAGCCCCCATCCCCTAACCGAAGGAAGCAGTTGATGGAATGGCAAAGCTACGACGTCTGGATCGTCGTCGCCGGCGCGTTGTGCGCTATGGCCTGCGCCGTCGTCGGCAACTTTCTCGTCCTTCGACAGATGAGCATGATGGGCGACGCCATCTCCCACGCCGTCTTGCCGGGATTGGCGATTGCCTTTCTCGTCACCGGAAGCCGCGCCAGCCTCCCCATGTTTGCTGGAGCCGCCGCCGTGGGCGCCTTGACTGCCGTCTTCACCCAGTGGATCAGCCGCTTCGGCCACGTCGACCGCGGCGCCGCTATGGGCATCGTCTTTACAACCCTTTTTGCGGGCGGCTTGCTCTTGATCGCCCAAGCGGCAGACCACGTCGACCTTGACCCCGGTTGCGTGCTCTACGGCGCCATCGAGCTGACGCCGCTAGACGTGCTTGGCACTCTACACTGGGGAGAAGCCAAAATCCAAGTGCCGCGGGCCGTCGTCGTCTTGGGCGGCGCCTTCCTCTTCAACCTTCTGTTCGTCCTCCTTTTTTTCAAAGAACTCCGAATCAGCTCCTTCGATCCCGAACTGTCCACTACCCTCGGATTCAGCGCCAGAACCATGCACTATTTACTGATGATCGTCGTGGCGATAACCGCAGTCGCCTCCTTTGAAGCCGTCGGCAGCATCATCGTCATCGCCATGCTTGTCGTTCCCGCCGCCGCCGCGCACCTTCTCACGGACAAACTAGGCGCCATGATTGCTTGGAGCCTGGCCATAGCCGCCTTCTCCGCCATTGCCGGCCACGCCGCCGCGCTGACAGTTCCCCGCTGGTTTGGCTTTGCCGACACCTCCACCTCAGGAATGATGGCTGTAACCGCCGGCCTAGTGTTTATGCTGGCCGCAGTATTTGCGCCAAAGCACGGATGGATCGCCCGGCGCTTCCAACTCCGCGCGAAGAAAATCCCCCAGCCAACCGTCGATCCAACTCCCCGCCCACCCATCTGAGTCTCGCAATAATTTAAGGCTTGACGAAAAACGCCGTTTCGCTTGCAATTCCTTTTATGAAACTTGCGTTTATTATCTCAATACTGCTTTGTTTGACCGCAGCCGGCCTTTCCGGTTGCTACACCACCGTCGACGGCGGACGGAAAACCGGCCTGCCCTGGATGAAAGACACCATCGAAGGCCGCTACCAACGCCCCGTCGAAGACCTCTACCTCGCTTCCCTTGAAGTGCTCCGCTTCAACGGCACCATCGTCAACGAAAACCGCGTCAACAAAGCCCTTGTCGCCAAAGTCGACGACACCACCGTCTACGTCCAAATTGAAGCCGTCGGACCCAAAGTCAGCCGAGTCCTCGTCCAAAGCCGAACTCGCTTCGGTCGCCCCAACATCGACCTCTCCAGCGAACTCGAAAAACAAATCGCCCTCCGCCTCAAATAAACGCCAAAACCCGGCGCCAAGCGCTACTCCGTTGCACCGTTGCTTTTAGTCTCACTAACAAGTCAGCAAAGATAACATCACGCTTTGACGCAGTATTTCCAATTGACGAATTGACCAAACCGGGAAACTACGAACTTGTGTTCCGAACACCACAAATTGCTTCCCTTTATACGCGAGGAGGATAAAGAAGTGCGGTTTTCCATTTCATTTGCAAGTTTTCGATAGAATAAAATCTCAAAAACTTTAACCACTCCAAAGATTCTACAAAAGATGTCTCTCCCAAAAATTACACTGCGAATAAAAGAAAAGCCTGAACAATTCTTGCTTCGCATGGATTCGATTCTTAAGGAAGAAGTAAAATCAGGCAAAGCAAAGATGACTGTTAAATCTGAACTCAATTTGCATAGTGATCTTGTTGGAATCGTTTTTACCAGTTTGTTTTCGCCAGCTGCCAATATCAGCCTTCTCTAACAGAGGAGGATATGCGCTATCTCTTACAAATATCAGGATTCAACAAAGAGCAGAGTAGTTATATTGCGAATGTTTTCCGCCATTGTAAGCATTTTTATATTGAAAGAAACCGGAAACAGAGAGAGAAATATCGCCGTTAAAACATATCTTAAAAAAGGTTGTTAGTTGAGGTGGCGGTTGCGCAATTCTCGGCGGAGGTAGTGGATGCGCTTTTGGGCTTGGGCATCGTGAGCGGTGTTGGGGAAACGTTCGGAAATTCGTTGCATGCATTCTTTGGCTTTTACTATATCGCCGCCAAGTTGGATGTGCCAATCAGCCATCAAGTGGAGCCAGCGAACCACTTGACGAGCTTGCTGGTTTCGGTAATTGACCATTGTTTCTAGTTGCTCAACCGCCATATCAAGCCTCCGATAATGCTTGGCATAAAGGCGCGCTAAGTTTTCTCTGGCTTCCAAATCAAGCGGATGCGCCCGCAGTTGCCGAATATACTCGCCGACCAGCTCTTCCGGCGTTTGTTCGTTTCTTTGGAAGTTCGGCTTTTTTCCTTGAAGCCCCAACCGGCGGTCAAACTCTTTGACCGGAACGCGAACTGCTTGTTTCTTCGCTTCGAGGAATTCTGCCGAGCCGATGTGCGCCAACCTCTGAGCGGCCAGCATTTCCTGTTCCGTTCCGGGACACATGACCTGAATTCGCTCTAGGCATTGTTGGGCTTTTTCCCGGTCACCAGCCATTGCAAGATAAATTTCGGCCATATGGGCGAGAACGCGGAAGAGATTCTTCGGCGGATGCGGGCCGTTTTGCAAATACTCTTCCATAGCCGTCCGCGCTTCTTCCATTTGGCCGAGATCTTTCGCGCACAAGTCAATGAGCAAAAGCGTTCCATCGATGTCCCCCGGAAATTCTTCCAATTGTTTCCGAACTTCTGCCGCAGACTCGGCATATCTTCCCCGTTTTCGGCGGGCTTCGGCGATAGCATAAAGTGGTTGTCGATAAGTCCCCGTTTTGCCGCCGTCGAACAAACTAGTGAGCGGCGCCGCAACCAGCCGACCAATCGAAGACGCCCAAAGAACACCCAGCAAAACGCCGCACGCCGCCACCAACAAAGGAGCTGCAAAAGCCGCAATTCGGGAAGCAACACTCCCAAGAACAGACGCTTTCTGCTGGATTTCCAAAAAATACGCGGCGCCAAAAATCCCCAACAAAAGCAAGCCCGCGCTCGCCCCCAAACGCAAAAGCTGCTTCCCCGGCTCTTCAGACTGCCGCACGCTCCGCACGGCAAGCCAAAGCCCCGCAACCAACAGAATGCCGATCCAGATTTTTCCCAAAACGCTATCCGGCAACATGGCCGTCCTTTCTCCCTATTCTATCTCCGGCAACACGGCAATTCTTTCCAAAAAACTGCGTACTCTTCCAAAAACAGGAGAATCCAAATCCCATTTCTTCTCTGCGGCCACGCCCACCGAATGATGCGGATCGGGTCGGGTCGTCAGATAAGCAAAGGCCCGTGCCTTGTCCTTCTGATGAGGCTTGATTGGTTTTTCTAACAAAGGCTCAACGCACTGGAAAAATTCACTAATGCAATCATCTATCTTCGTGCCGGCAAAACTCTCACAAAGCAACGTTTCCAACATGCCTTTTTTGTGATCCCCGCCGGGCAATATCAGCACCTCCACCGCCAGCTTGTCATCCTCCTTGCGCTTCTCAGGACAATCTGGCACAGGCAGTTTATCATCTTCTAATAGTTTGGCGTTTGCATTTCTCAACGCATCTTGCACGCTTTGAAACGCCGATCTAGCAGAACAATCCGCGTCCCGCACAATCCCAATGCTTCGTACTTTATCACGAAAGCCCGGTGCTACTACAAACATAGGCAGAAAATTGCGCAATTTGTCCTTACTTTTGAAATTCTGAATCTGAATGTCGGGAATGGTTTGACCGCATTTTGAACAAAAGTTTTTCCTGTCAAAGCTCTGCACCTGAACATTGATCGAAAGATGATCGATAAACGCCTCAAAAAGATTCCGCTCATCGTTGCCCTCAACCAGAAGCTGAAATGCCGATTCGATTCGTATTTCTTCTGTTTCGTTTGGAATGTTCATCGAATCTCAAAATTATGTTCAAACGCAGATTCAAGCACTTCAGGATCATAAGTCACTCGATAATTTCCCTCCTTGCTGACTTCAAGGCGATGGTAACGAAATCTCTCGGGATCCAGTGAAGCGCGTTGTGTTGCCCTTACGCATTCACGGCTATGCGTCGTCGCAATGATCTGGGTGTCGAACTTCTGCGCCACCTTATCGATATACCGCCAAATATTAGGCAAAACCGAATGGTGCAACCCGTTCTCAATTTCATCTACCAGAACAATGCCAGCCTTGGGTACAGTTATGGTTAAAACAATCCGGGCAATCCGGTTCATCCCTTCGCCCATCGCCGCCAGAGGTACCAGCTCGGATAATCCAACATCGCCCCAAATCATAGAAGGTCCGCTGGAGGAGTTTTCCTCAATGCTCTTTAATTTCGGCTCAATAATCTGAAGAGCTTCCAAGACCACGTCTCCTTGTTTTCTTTGTTTCAACTCCGCCAGCCTGTGGGCGTCCCCCCGCGGATCTCTGCTTTGAGATAGAAGAATTACTGACGGAAGCAAGATATTTGTTGTGGCGGATTGATGCATTTTAAATTCTCCTCCTTTCAGTGTTATGCGGCTTTCAATCAGTTCTCCTGAAAAAGGATCGCGATATTGAAACACGAGCGAGGGATATCCCATCTGATTCGTTGCCGAAACTCTTTCGGCACGGTCTAAAGGAATATCTGCTATAGTTTGCTGTTCCAATCTGATTTTCAAAACCAACGAGCCATGCTCCGTGTGATTCCCTTTGATTTCAATGGACTGTCCAATATCCAGTCCGAAGAAGAGTTGCTTCCAGAAGGTCTCGACCGCTTCTGGCAATATCTTCTCTCCCTCAAAACCGCGAAGCACGTTGCTGTTGACTCCCAACCGAGGATTTCCGGCCGCGGACAGCAGAAAAATTGCTTCCAGCAAACTGGTTTTGCCGGTGTTGTTTTTGCCGGCAAGCAAATTAATGGCCTTCAAAGAATCCATAGTTAAATCCTGAAAGCCGCGAAAATTTCGTATTTTTAGCTGCGTTAGCATAACCTTTTCTCTCAATCCATACTCAATTCCATAAAATTCTTTTGAACTCTCGGCAGCATAAATACGCCGCCACAAAGCTCAACTATCCTGTTCCCAAACACGGGCGATGGCAAGTTGAATCTTTTTCTCCATTCGATTCGATAATTCCCGGTTGCCCTCCACCAATTCTCGCTCCGCCTCGATTTCGGTGATGATGGCTTTTTGCTCTTTTAGCGGCGGCAAGGGAATGCGTAGTTGACTGAATCTGGACTTGATAATTTCCTTGTAAGTGGAGCCGCTAGCTTGGGCTTGCATTTCGGGAACCATCTTTGTCAAAACCAACGCAACATATTCGGGAATCACACGGGCGGAATTTTTAATCACGACGTTTTTGAAACCTTGATTAGTGGCAAGCGGGATTCGATTTATTCCGATGCGTCCAATGGTTGCTCTGGATGAAACCACCACAGAGTTTGCCGGAAGCATTTTCGCCGCTGAGTTCCGCAAGCCTGTCTCGCTTATCGTCCGTTCCGTCTTAGTGATTTTCGTAATGATGTCATCCGGCGGCAAGTCCACTAATGTAATCCACGGGATGCCTCCATCCCAGTATTCTTTGACACCGGATTTTGGCGTGCCTCCGCTTTCCACTAGAAACAAATCAGAATCTCCTAATTGGACTAGGGGCCAGGAGGGGTTGAGGGGGAGGGTGGGGTGGTAGTTTTGGATGATGGTTTGGGCGGCGTCTAAGAGTCGTTGGTAACTATTGATTTCTTCCACGAGAGACTGTTGGACTTCCATAGGAGGCAAGGGGATTTCAAAACGATAAAATATCTTGGCATTAAGGTTGTTGATGTTGGCCCCAGCGATTTGCTCCCGTAAAAATTGGTTGAAACGATTATGCCGCAACTGCTGAAAAAGATAGGCTGGTTCAATTTGATTCGGCTTAACCCGCACAGCGCCCATAAAACCGCCAAAGTAGTACTCTGTATCGCTTGACACAAAAGCAACTTTGCCAATGTGTTCCTTGCTCCCGCTTGCCATGCAAATGAAAATATCGTTCGCTTGGAGTTTCTTCTCTTCGGAAAATTGCACAGACTCCGACACCCGCTTGATTTCGGATAAATCCAGCGAAGATGTATCTTTTGCAACATTGTTTGCACGCAGCACTGGACAACCGCCCTTAGACACTTCATCGCGCTTACTGTAAGTAACGCCTCTCACCAATGCGCAAACTTCCCCTAACTTTACCATTGGATATTGGGATTGGATGCGGGTGGTTTGTTTATAGCGTTCTTGAGAAAGGTTGTAGTCGCCAGTGGCGGCGATGACGCTTTTCTTGACAATCAAAGCCTTACCTTGCCTAAGAAGTTGGGGCATCATAAAGGAAGAGGAACTGGGTTCTTTTTCTGGTTCTTCTATGTTTCTGGTTTGCCATTCTTGGACCGCTTGCGCTACTGGCGGCAGGTCGTTCTGTTCTATCGGCCGGCGTTGCGCCCCTAAGTCGTAGCCGTCGCTGTCTACTTTGAAAAAGGCGATGCTCTCTCGCCGCCGCGCTAAGGCGTTGTCTAAAATCAAGATGGAAGTCTTGACGCCCGAATACGGTTGAAACACGCCGGCCGGCAAGGAAATGACCGCCGCTAAATGTTTTTCCACTAACAACTTGCGCAGTTGTTGATAGGCGGACTGGCTTTGGAAGATGATTCCTTCGGGCACGATGATTCCCGCGCGCCCGGTGGCCGTCAAATGCTCGGCCATGTAGTCCACGAACAACACTTCGCTGCGTTTGGATCGTAGGGAGAAGCGGCTATGAGGGCGGATGCCTCCTTTGGGCGACATGAAGGGCGGGTTGGCTAAAATTATATCGGCGCGCTCGTGCCAGCGTTGCTCGCTGGTCAAGGTGTCGTATTCATAAATCTGCGGCGCCACGAAGCCGTGCAAATACATGTTCACTAGCGACAGACGCACCATATCGGGCGAGATGTCGTAGCCTTGGAAGTTGGCGGCCAGTCGTCCCTTGTCGTCGGGGGTGAGCGTGCTGTTGCCCTGGTCGTCGATATTAGTCTTGAGAATGTGTTTGTAGGATGCAATCAGAAAGCCGGCGGTGCCGCAGGCGGGGTCGAGGATGGTTTCGTGTTTTTGGGGGTTGAGGAGGTTGACGATGAAGTCGATGATGTGGCGCGGGGTGCGGAACTGGCCGGCGTCGCCTTGGGCGCCGAGGATGGCTAATAAGTATTCAAAGGCGTCGCCGAGTCGTTCGCTATGGTCGTATTGGAACTCGTCGATGATTTTGAGGAAGGCGCGCAGGGTTTCGGGGTCTCGATACGGCAAATGGGCGTTGTTGAAGATGTTGCGGAAGAGCGAGGGGAGGCCGGGGTTTTGGGACATTTTCGCCAGGGATTCCGTGTATAAGTCCAGCATTTGATGACCGCCAAGCCCGCCGCGCAACAGCTTAGTCCAGCGGTAGCGGGCGAAGTCGCCGGCGAAGAACGACCGCTTTCCTCCCCATGCTTCGCTCTGGGCGTCAATGTCGTCCATGAACTTGTAGATGAGGGCGATGGTGATTTGCTCGACTTGGCTTTTGGGGTCGGGGACTTTGCCTACCAGCAGATCGCGGGCGGCGTCCAGACGCCGTTTGGTATCACTGTCTAACATAAGTAAATAAGAGTTTATAGATTCTGGGACGGGGTTTCTAGTAGGTTGTTGTTGTTTTCATTTTGCCAATTCTTTTGGTGCGGGCTTTTTGTTGGTCTGAGAATGTTTGGTGATGTGTTATTTAGGGGAGGGTGTGGTTTTTTGCGGTTTGGTTTTGGTATTTTGGGCGGCGGCTTTTATATCGGTGACGAGGGTTTCGGGGGTCCAGGTGTTGCCGATGTAAATTTGGCGGATGATTCCTTGGGGATCGACGAGGACGGTTCGCAGGTTATGATCCCAGGAGTCGATGAGTTGTTGGGATCGGGTGAAGCGGAGGCCGAATTGTTCGGTGAGAGCGTCTAGGTCGGTGATTTTGCCGGTGAGGAAGCTCCATTTTTTGGGATTTGCGGAGAGTGTTTGGGCGTAGTTGTTGAGGATTTTTGGGGTATCGAAAGCGGGATCAAAGGAGATAGTAAGGAAGCGGAAGTTATCGGGGGCTTGGGGGTCGTTTTGCAGGGATTCGCAGGCTGTTTTGAAGTGTTGCGACATTCGGGGGCAGAATTCGGGGAGGGGACAGCGGGTAAAGATGAAGGTGAAGACGAGGACGTTTCCTTTGAAGTCGCGCAGTTGCACTGTTTGGTTGTCTTGATTGACGAAGGGGTAGTTTGGCAGGGGGGTTCCGATTTGCAGGGGTTGGACTTCGCGGGCTGGGCGGAAGGCGGGAACGGGGTTCGGTTGCGCGGGTGGCGGGTTGTTTGGGATTGTTTGGATTTGGTCGATCCAGCTTTCGGTTTCGGCGGTGTGGAGAGCAAAGGAAACGGCGTCTCCGACTTGGATGTTGGCGAGTTCTGTTCGGTCTTTGATGGAGAAGGGCATGGTCATGGCGGGCATATAGTTTGGGATTGCTTCGTGGGCGATGCGGAGTTGGTTTCCGGTTTGGGGGATTTCTTGGACGATGCCGCGGACTTGGAAGGTGCGGAGGCTTTTGGCGGTTGGTGTGTGGGTTTTTGTTTGAGGTTGCGGTTCTTTGGGATGGGGGCAGCCGGCGGTGGTGAGGAGGGCGCTGAGGGCGAGGATGTTTGTTAGGAGGCGGTTGGTCATGCTTTTTGGGGTGGAGGATATGGTGAAATTGGGATGGGTCAAGTGGATTTTGGGCGGCGGTTTTGACATTTGAAGCTGCGGGACTATGCTGGGGCTATGCGGAAGGTTGGGGTGTCTTTGGGGGCGAGAAGTTATGAGGTTCTTATTGGAACGGGTCTTTTGTCTGCGTTAGGCGGGCATTGTCGGCGGCTGGGTTTGGGGTCGTGTTGCGTGGTGGTGACCGATGAGATTGTGGGCGCGAAGTATGGGGCGGCGGCGATGGAATCGCTGGCTGAAGCGGGGTTTGAGGCTTCTCTTTACCCTGTGCCGGCGGGGGAGGCTTCGAAGAGTTTGGAGCGAGTGCGAGCGGGTTGTGATTGTTTTGCGAGGTTGCGGTTGGAGCGGGGGTCGTTTGTGGTGGCTTTGGGCGGGGGAGTGGTTGGGGATTTGGCCGGTTTTTTGGCGGCGGTTTATTTGCGGGGGATTGATTTTGTGCAGGTTCCGACGACTTTGTTGGCGCAGGTGGATAGTTCGGTTGGCGGCAAGGTGGGGGTGAATTTGGAGGCGGGAAAGAATCTTGTGGGCGCTTTTCATCAGCCGCGGTTGGTTTTGTGTGATTTGGGGGTTTTGGGGACTTTGCCGAAGCGGGAGTTTCGGGCGGGGATGGCGGAGGTGGTGAAGTATGGGATTATTGGGGATGAGGGGTTGTTTTCGCTGATTGAGGCGGAGTATTTGAAGATTTTGGCGCAGGACGAGAGTTTGCTGGAGTCGATCATCGCGCGGAGTTGCCAAATCAAGGCGGAGGTAGTGGCGCAGGATGAGCGGGAAGGAGGAGTGCGCGCGGTTTTGAATTTTGGGCATACGGTTGGCCATGCGTTGGAAGCGGTTACGGGCTACGGAGAATATTTGCACGGCGAGGCGATTTCGGTGGGGCAAGTGGCGGCGGCGATGTTGTCGGCGAGGGAGTTGGGGCTGGAGGCGGGCGCCGTGAAACGAATTCGCAATCTGTTTTGTTCCTTAGGTTTGCCGGTTTCGGTTGCTTTGAGCGGGCGGCAGAAAAGGAAGTTGCTGGAGACAATGCGGCTGGACAAAAAAGTGAGCAAAGGGGAGGTGCGGTTTGTTTTGGCGGAGCGGATTGGCCGAGCGAGGCCGGGTCAAGCAGTTGAGGAGGAGTCGCTTTGTGCTGTTTTGGGAGCGCTGGACAAGGGATGAGGCAAATAGCGGAAGGCAACTCTCCTTGCGCGGCTTTGTCCGGGCATTTTTTTGAGTGCGCCGCAGGGTTTTGCGGAGCTTGGGTTTTTGCGCATAATAAAGAGATTGTCAACTTGGTTGCTTCTTGCCAAAACTAAGCGTTCGTTATGTCCAAAAAGTCCGGCACTTGGAAGAAGTGGCTCGTTGTGTTGATAGTTCTCGGAGTTGGGGGATACATCGTCCAACGTCAAATGAGAGGGGAAACGGCCCGGCTCGAATTTCGGACGGCGCCGGTTGTTCGGGGCGCGCTGAAGCAAATTGTGACTGCCAGCGGCCAACTGGAGCCGGTGGTCAACGTCGAGGTAGGGAGCCAGATTTCCGGGACTTTGGAAGAAATTTACGTGGACTTCAATTCCATTGTCACCAACCAGCAACCTTTGGCGCGAATCGACGCCCGCTCGTATGAGAACGCGCTCAAGCAGGCGCAGGGAGAACTCGCCAACGCCGCCGCTTCTCTGGAACTTGCCGAGATTAACGCCCGGCGGGCCGCCAAATTGCACAAAGACAACTTAATCTCTCAATCCGAATACGATGCCGCCGTGGCGGAGTTGCACAAGGCGCAGGCGTCGAAGATGATTCGGGAAGCTTCTGTGGATCGGGCCAGCGTCGACCTCAGCCGCACTACGGTCTACTCGCCCATTGACGGGATTGTGATCTCCCGAAACATTGAGGTCGGCCAGACGGTGGCCGCCAGTTTCAACACGCCCAAACTATTTCGCATAGCGAACGACCTTTCCGAGATGCACATTCACGCCTCGGTTTCCGAAGCGGACATTGGCGGAGTCGCCGAGGGACAAGACGTAGGGTTCACCGTCGATGCCTTTCCTACCGTCAAAATGTCGGGCATGGTGCATCAAGTGAGGAACGCCGCCGTCACAAACCAAAACGTCATCACCTACACGACGGTGATCTCGGTGCAAAACTCCGGTTCCAAGCTCAAGCCGGGGATGACCGCAAATGTGGAAATCACTTTGGCTGAGGCAAAAGACGTCTTGCACGTTCCCAACGCCGCCTTTCGCGTCCGCGTGCCGGGAGGAGTAGAAGTGATTGGAAAGCCGGCGGAGGCAGCGACCAAGGCGGCGGAAGGTTTCGGCGAGCGGCGGGAACGGCTGGGAGGCAATGGCGGGCCGGGAGGCGAGCGGCGTCGACAATTATTAGAGCGCTTCGACAAAAACAAAGACGGCAGACTGGACGAATCAGAAAGAGCGGCTTTGACGGAAGGATTCCGAAGGCCGGGCGGCGGACAAGGCTTTGGCGGCGGCCGGCGGGTGGGAAGGCCTCCTCGCGGCGATTCCGGGCCGAAAATGCAAACCGTTTACCTCATGGAAACGGTCGACGACAGCGGAGAAACCGTGCCTCGATTGAAGGCGGCGCAAGTTCGCACCGGCATATCGGACGGCGCCAACACGGTTGTGTTGTCCGGCTTGTCCGAGTCGGACGAAGTGGTGACGGCCATTCTGTCCATTGAAGGAAGCCGCTCTTCCTCGGCCTCGGCCAATCCGTTCGGACCGAGCTTTGGGCGGGGACGCGGCGGACGGCGCTAAGGCGATGGTTATGGCGGCGATTATCGAGCTTCAAGACATCGTCAAAATTTATCAAGCCGGCGACGTGGAAGTCCGGGCGGTCTGCGGCGTCTCGTTGGCCATTCAGGCGGGAGAGTTTGCGGCGATTATGGGGGCCAGCGGTTCGGGAAAGTCCACCTTGATGAACATCGTGGGCTGTTTGGATCAACCCACGGAGGGGCTTTACCGGCTGGATGGCGCGGATGTATCGCGCTTGTCGCCCGAAGAACGAGCGGAAATTCGGAACGAGAAAATCGGGTTTGTCTTTCAAGGCTTCAATCTACTGGCGCGCACCTCCGCTCGGGATAACATCGAGCTGCCCATGCTTTATGCGCAACCGCCGCTCCGCCGAAAAGAACAACGGGAGCGCACCAACAAAGCTTTGGAGGTCGTCGGATTAACGGATCGAGCAGATCACTTGCCCAACCAACTCTCCGGCGGGCAACAGCAGCGGGTGGCCATCGCCCGATCGTTGGTGATGAATCCATCCCTGATCCTTGCTGACGAACCGACGGGCAACCTCGACACCCAAACCGGCATCGAAATCATGGACGCCTTCCAAACTTTGAACGACCGCGGCATCACCATCATTATGGTCACCCACGAATTGGACATCGCCCAATACGCCAAGCGAAACGTGGTGATGCGCGACGGAAAAATTCTCTCCGACCTCCAAGTGCGCAACCGCTTCCAAGCCAAGATGGAGATGGAAAAGTTGCAACGCGAACAACAAGCCGCCAACCTTGCCTCATGAGACTCATCGCCATCCTGCGCATTGCGCTCAACGCCCTGAAACGGAACAAACTTCGAACCATGCTGACCACGCTGGGGATCGTCATCGGCGTCGGCGCCGTGATCGCTATGGTGAGCATCGGCAATGGCGCGCGCGCGCAACTCGAAGCCCAAATCAAGAAAATGGGACAGAACATCATCATGGTATTTCCCAACTTCCGCCGCGGCGGCGTCTCTGCCGGCGGCGGCATCAACCTTTCGGATGCAGACGCCATCCTCCACGAAGTGCCGGGTGTCGTCGCCGTCAGCCCCGAAGTGAGCACCAGCGGGCAGGTCATCTTCGGCAACCAAAACTGGCCTTCCTCCGTCTACGGAGTGAGCGCCGAATACTTGCAGATCAAAAGTTGGGACGTGGAATCCGGAATCATGTTTTCCCAGCAACAAGTCGGCAGCGCCGCCAAAGTCGCTCTATTAGGCGCCACCGTCGTCGCCGAGTTGTTTGAGGGAGGCGATCCGGTGGGCGAAATCATCCGCATCCGTAACGTGCCGTTCAAAGTAATCGGCACGCTAAAAGCCAAAGGCACTTCCCTCGTCGGCTCGGATCAGGACGACCGAATCATCGTCCCCTACACCAGCGCCATGAAACGATTGACCGGGGATAAGGACAAAATTCGCAGAATCAACATCCAAGCGGAAAGCCCGGCCATGATGCCGGTGATTGAGGAAGAAATGACCCGTCTGCTTCGGGAACGGCACAAGCTGCCCGAAGGCATGGACAACGACTTCATGATTCGAACCCAAGACGAAATCAACGAGTTTGCAACCGGCACTTCAAAAACCATGACGGCACTCTTGGGCGCAGTGGCCGGCGTCTCGCTGGTAGTCGGGGGCATTGGAATCATGAACATCATGCTCGTCAGCGTCACCGAGCGCACGCGCGAAATCGGCATCCGAATGTCCGTCGGCGCCAAAGCCCACGACATCCTCTTCCAATTCCTCACCGAAGCCGTCGTCCTCAGCGCTTTGGGAGGTCTCCTCGGCATTGCGTTAGGAATAACTGCCTCCGCGGCCATTTCCCGGCAAATGAGCTGGCCGACGCTGACCCCTACCGACGCCATTATAGGCGCCTTCCTCTTCAGCGCCGCCATCGGAATTTTCTTCGGCTACTACCCCGCCCGCAAAGCCGCTCGCCTAGACCCAATCGATGCTCTGCGATACGAATAAACAAAACGATCTCCGCCCAACTTTATAGGAACTATACGATGCTTATACCTAACAATAGTGAAAACTTAACGGTAAAAATATAAAATTCTACATGAACCGAGAAATTTTTCCATAGTTGTTAATAGGGAGAGTTCTGTTCTTATAGCTATCCTTATAGATGTTGACAATAAACCAATTCACGAACTTCGCCACACATTAGGAGGAGACGGAGAAGTCTGCTCAAACACTCGGCGCTTTCCCAGTTTTCTCCACCAAGAACGCTCCGCCTTCGCCAAAAAGCCTCGCAGAAAAGGTTTTTCTTTTGGGTGTGGATTGGGTTTGTTCGCAAGGAGGGCTTTGCCTTCTTAGGCGGTAACGCCAAGGCTCTAATCTCTTAGAGAAGCTTGTGAAGAAGGTCGTCATCGTTGTTGCCAGAGAACTTCGCTCGCTGAGCCGAAACCCTTCTGTTTATGGGATGCGAAGCGCCTTTCTCAGATTGACAGCCCTTGCTTGGGCGCTGGCCGGGCTAACGACGAGCGGCGAAGACAGCGTTTCCATCCTAATAACTACCAGCTTGGTGGCGATGATTTTGTTTGGCTTTGGCGGCGTTTTCGCCATCTCGGACGCGGTCAGCGCTGAGCGACGCCAGCAAACGCTCGGCCTGCTGTTGCTTACGCCTTTGCGTCCCAGCGAAGTGTTGCTGGGCAAGCTGATTTCCAGCGGCCTGCAGTTTGTCTTGTGTCTTTTGGCTGTCTTTCCGGTGATCGCGCTTTCTTTATTGAGTGGAGGCGTGACGAGGGCAGAAGTGCTGTGGCAGTGTTTGAACTTGTTGGCGGTTGTGTTTTTGGGAATGATCATCAGCTTGTTTGGGTCAGTGGTTTGTCGGGAGGCGAAGGCTTCGGCCGGCCTCGGCTTTTTTATTATGCTGTTCATTGTTCTGGCGTCGGCTTGCGCCATAATTGCTATCCTCAGCGCGATGAGCGGATTCTCGCCGCCTCAGATCTTGGGCGTTTTGTTAGGGCCGGCTTCTCTGGCGATCACGGCGTTGGAAGAAGAGGTTCAGCGGGGGGACGATCTGGTTGTATTTGTGGAATGTCGGGGGGGGGGGGGGGGGGGAGGGGCGTGTTGGAGCTGGGCTTGGTGTTTTTGCTGGGGCGTAGATTGCGTTTTTTTGGGGAGGGGGGCGCGGCGCGGGAGAAGAATCCCAAAGTAGCCAAAGTGGCCTCTAATGCTTTTGCTTAAGGGGCGCTGTGGAAATGGAGGCCAAAGTTGTTGAGGAGGCGAGTCCATTGGCCTGGGGGTTGGCCGGTGCAGGTTGCGTTTTGGTGCCGGAGACAATCCTTATGAGTGGCTGGCTTTGGCTTATGGCCGGACCACGCTCTTTTCCCAATTATCTCTGGTTTTTAGTGGTCGTGTTTCTTTCCTTTGCGTTAACGCCATTGATACGGGGTGATTCTTATTTGGGAACCGATTGGGGCGGGTTGGCTCTTCTGACGATAATCCTCATGGAGATTGTGATTCGCTGGTTGGTATCGCTAGAGTCGCCGCGGCCAATCCAAACCGATCGGGACTCTGGGATGTTGGAGTTGGTATTAGTCACGCCTCTGACTGGTGAGCAAGTTGTTTTTGGTTTGCACTCTGCGATGCGGCCTTCGTTGGTAGGCAAAGTCAAAGTATTAGTTTGTTGTCATTTTCTGCAAATGTTTTTATGTTAGATTTGTTTTCTTCCGATCCTTTTCAAGTTTTGTTGAATGATTCTTGGCGGTTGTTCTTGTTGTTTCGTATAGGCTGGATGTTGAGCGATTCTTTTGAGCTGTGCTGTCTTCAGGTTGTCGGGGTTTGGTGGGGTTTGCGCTCGAAGAGCCCGATGAAGGTTTCTGTTTGGCTATTCTTTGTTTTTTTGCTTAGCGCCGGTTGTGTTACCGCTATCGGTTTTTGTGGGCTAGGGCGTTTGTTTGGCAAGTGCAAAGAAAACTCCACTCCTTGCGCCAACTAGCCGGTGGTTAGTAATTGGTAGCCAATGGTTAGTAAAGTGCATCTTTTCAAATTATGAAATGCGCAAAAGGCCTCAAAATCACCAACCACAAGCAAATGCGGACTTTCCCTCGCTCTGTGACCCAATCTGACTGGTCACTCACCACCAATTCGTCATTCTTCATTGAATGAAAATCCCGTTGCCAAACTCTAGAAGAGGATTGAGGAAACGGGAGTTCTGTCGTCGTTGTCGCTTGCCGATTCCCGTTCCCTAATCACAAGTTGCTGGGCGCCGCTTGCCTAACGGCGGATCCACCAAACAACAATCCTGCTTCCAAGATTTCTTAGAAACGGGATTGGGAAAAAGCGGTTTCCGCCGTTTCTCAATCACCGCAAAGCGCTGGCCCCTTTTGGTTTGGCCGGCACGCAAACGCCGGCATCCACAACTCACCGACTACGACGCTGTGATGATGGGATTTGCCGTTTTTGTGTTGCTCGCCAAACGCCAAACCGAGCCTATGAAGTGGCGGCTTGTTGGCGTTTCTTTTACAGTTGGCGGCAGAGAATGACAAAACCCAGCGCAAACAAGCCAAACACAAGAGCGTATTCTTCCGGTTCGGGGATGATGGAGCACCGATGAAGGCGAATGTGAAAGTTTCGGCTTCGGTTGTTGCCGTGATTCTGATGGGCAACGATGTGTCTATTCGCTGGAGCATACTTGAGGTAATAAGTCTCCGTCCTTGAAGTTTTGGATGGAAGCGTTGGTGAAGACGCCGGCGCCCGACCAATTGGAAGAGACTTCGCTATTGTATGGCAAATCACTTCTGGTGCGCATGCCGAAGTTGTGATTTTCGATGGCATGGCCGCTAATGCACCGAAAGTAAAGTCTGGTAATGGATTGGCTGGAGGATCCCAAGGTGACGGTCGGGGCGTTGGTGGAAGCGCCGGCGCGCACGGAAGCGTGGGTGATCCCATTGCGCACTTGGTTGGAGCTAGCCCAGTGGCTGAGGGTGAGGGCGTCTGCAGAGTTGCCAGCGAGCGGGGTAAGGTTGTATTGGCCGTTGAAGCCGGTTTGGTAGAGGTCGTGGTGGAGGTTGTGGCCGCCGCCGGTTACGAAGGTGTCGGCAAGGAAGGCGCTGTTGCCGTTGGAGCGGATGGTGCCGCTTCGGGTGGTCGTGGGGCTGCCGGTAAAGACGAAGAGAGTGTAGTTGGTGTTGTCTTGGCTGGGATAGATGTCGACGTAGAGTTGGGCTTGGGATTGTTCCAAGGGGACCAAAGAAGAAAGCACCAACACCACCAACGCCCCTAAAAAACGACAATTATAAGCCCGCTCGCCAATGATAATGAGTATATTCTCATAGCGTCAAACATTTTTAATTCTAATAAAGAACTTCCAAATAAACAAAAACTGCTTCGTTTTTAGCCTCCTCACCGTAAACCGCAAAGCGTCAATTCCCAGTCTCAAAAAAGAGAAAAAGTTAAGAAAAGTTGTTTGGAAACGACGAAATTCATCAAAAAGCACACCCCGTCTTGCTGTTGCGGAAGAAAGAAGAAAGTTTTGTTGGTAGGCGAGTGTTTTTGGGAGAACTCTGAATTCGGAAGGAAGCATGGGAAAAAGCGGCAAACGAGGAAATTTGCTAAAAGGTGAGAAATCCTGCCTTCCCGTTGCGGAGAAAGGTTTTGGCGGGCAGTTGCGCATTTTTCTTTGGTTAGGGCGGTTGGGTTGTTGTCTGGGGAAAAGGTTGGATGTCCGGGATATTTTGCTGTGATTGTTATTTTTGTCAAACGAACAGCGTAATACATCTATCTCTTTTGCTGGCGGTTGTCAACGCTTGTCAACGCAAAAAAGGAAAAGAAGAAGAAAGGTTTTGGCAGTTGTAGGCTTGCGGCTGGTCGAGTGGCGAAAGGGGGAAAGGGCGGCTTTTTTCTATGAAGAAGCATTCTATGGACTGCTTTGAGAGAGGGCTGTGTTTGTTGTTTGCGAGAGGGAGTATCATTTGTTTTCGTGCGTGTGCGGTCGGCGCTTTGTTAGGGAGATTGTTGCAGACTACGAAGGGCGCGCAAAAAGAACGAGTATGATCCTTACACCTACACCTCTTGCGAATCCATGAGCCTTAGCCACTGGCTTGCCGTCGAATCATTGAACCGCACAAGCGAAACAAGAGCTGTCTATTAGTCTTGCCGATTGCGAATCCATGACCACGAACGAGCCTCTGGCCAGTACGAAGCGAGGGATTTGTTTGTTTAGATTTTGGAGTTTTTTTGAATGCGGATGAAGGGGACGAAGGGGAGAAAGATTGGTTAAATAAGTTGTTCTAGGGAGGGTTGGCGCTTTTTTTGTAACGTTTTGGCTTGGCATGGTGAATATAAGGTTGTAATGAAAGAGACACGGATGACGAAAATACGGCCAAGCCGAGCGGATTTGAGCGGCGAATTTTGCCGGCGGCGGCCTCAAATGACTTTAAATATGCGCACAATTTCTTCAAAAATTTTAGTTTTGGTTGCCGCCGCCTGTTTTTTCCTTCACGGAATGCGGGCGGATTCTTTGGACTTGCTTCGGATTGCCGCCGATGCCAAGTGGGTGGTTCATTTGGATTGGGAAAGGTTCCGCAGCACTCGAATTGGGGCTTATGTGAACGAGACTTGGTTGTCGGCGCAGCGGGAACGCATTCGGGCGAATTTTAAGCGCGACTTCGACTTTGACTTTTACTGGGACGGCGTCCAGTCGGTCACGGCTTTCGGCCGGGAATACGACGATCGGCCGGAGAAGGCGGGCGTTTTGTTGATTCGCACGAGTCCGGAGATTCAAAAGGAGCTGAGGCAGCTCTTGGAGTCAAAAATCATCGCCGACTTTACTCCTTTGAAAATTCAGCCGTTGGAATCCGCGTTTGAACATTTTTACAGCATTGCCGGGGAGTTGTACGTGGCCGTCGAACCGGGCGGTTTGTTTCTGCTTGGAAAGTCGCGGCGGCAGTTGGAAGCGGCGAGGCAGGTCTCCGAAACCGATGAGGCGCCGGCGTCTCGGGTCGAGGCTTTTGCCGATTATCCCGCTTTGCCAGAGGCGGTGATTCTTTTGGCGGCGGCGGATGCCTTTGCCGATGGCGGGCAGTTTCCTCTGCAAGCGCGGGTGCTTCAGACGGCCAAAGGCGCGCGGTTGGCCGTTTGCGAGACGGAGGAGACGCTTTTGGTTCAACTAGAACTGAAGACAGCGGACGAGCGGAGCGGCAAGCAAATTCAGTCAGTCATTCAAGGGATTCTCGCTTTGACGTCTTTGGGCGCCGGCGGCGAATGGCAATGGCTCACGAATCTGGCGCAGGCGATTCAAGTTAACCACAATGGGCTTCTGGTGGCGCTCAAACTGGAACTCCCGATTGAAGAGGCTATTGGAATGCTGAATCAACATGTGAAGTAGTTTCGAGCGCGTCCGTTGCCAAGATGATGGAAGAGTTCGGCAGCAACGCCCGCTCCGGCGAAATCAGCGCGGAAGAATTGGCTCGGCAATGCCAAAAAGGCTGTCGGGAATCCTTCGAGCGGTTGGTTCGCCGGTTCGATCAACCGGTTCTCCGCTTTTTGGATACAATGGTGAACAATCGACAGGACGCCGAGGATCTGGCGCAGGACACCTTTGTAAAAGCCTACAAAAACATTCACCGATTCAATCCCAAATACAAGTTTGCGCCGTGGCTTTTTACCATAGCCAAACGCACGGCGATGAATCATTATCGAGATTCTCGCCCGACGCTTGCCCTCGACCTTGACCAAGAGGCGGACGAACAAAGTCCCGCGACAATGTTGGAGCAAAAAGAGCGGGCCGAAGGGCTTTGGGACAAGGCGAAGCGGTGTCTAAAACCCAGCCAATACCGGGCTTTGCGTCTGCGCTACGGCGAAGAGCTTTCCATTGCGGAAACCGCGGCGGCGATGCAAACTAAGGAAATTCGGGTTCGAGTGCTGTTGCATCGAGCCCGCAAGCAGTTGGCAAAACACTTGGACGACGATCGGATTCAACCATGAGGACGGCATCTTCAAACCAAGGAAGGATTCAAGCCGAAGAAGAAATTCGAATGACATGATCACTTGTTGGCTGACTCGACGAAAGATTGACTGGGAAATGGACGACGGCGCAGAGGCAAGCGCGGCGGTTGGGCTTCATTTGTCGCGTTGCGCCGCCTGCGAAGGTTACCGCCGAAGGCAACGGGCTTTGGTGGAGGGATTGATTCGGGAGGCGCGGCAAAATCCGCCCTCTTCGCCGCTGTTTTTCCGGGAACGGGCTTCGGTTTTGCCGAAACGGAGCGGCTCTTTTGACGGCGGCCGTTGTCGGACGCAAGCAATGAATGCAAGAGATTTGCCGGGCGCAAAATTTGCTTGGCGCCAAGGTCTTGTCTGGTTCGCGGCGGCGGCCGTTGTTGTTGTCGTTGTCGGACTTCTGCGGATGCCTCTCAGCGAAGCGCCGTCCCCGTCCTCCGAACTGATTGCCCAAGCGCTTCGCTTTTCCGGGGGGCAGGCGTTGGAAGAGGCGGCGGGGCAGAGCATCCAAAAGTGGAGCGGCCTTTTGAATCAGCCGCTGGAATCAGAAATTCAGTTCTTGATGAACGACGCGCGGTTTGCTATGAGTTCTCTCGCGGCGAGTTTTCTTCCGGAGCAATATTTAGCGCCCGTTGCGGACGGCAGGCCGAAGGCTCTCCCGATTTCTTTATGAGCGAAGCCGTCATCGAGACGAAGGAATTTTCCAAGACTTTTGGTTCCCAAAAAGCGCTGGATTCAGTTACCGTCAAAGTGCCGCCGGGCGCCGTCGGCTTGCTTGGACCCAATGGCGCGGGCAAAAGCACGTTTATGAAGTGCCTTTTGCAGTTGATTCCCTACACGAGCGGAAGCGCGCGGCTCTTGGGCAAAGAAGTGGGCAAGGAAGGCCGCGAGATTCGGCGGAGAGTCGGATACAACCCCGAACAAGACTGCCACGTTCCCGGAATGGCGGGATGCGAATACGTCACTTATTGCGCTCAGCTTTGCGGCATTCCCTTCCAAGCCGCCCGCCAACGGGCGCACGAGATGTTGGACTTCGTTGGGATGGGGCAGGAACGCTACCGAAAAATCGACACCTACTCTACGGGCATGAAACAGCGTTTGAAGCTGGCTCAGGCCATCGTTCACGATCCGGAAATTGTCTTCCTCGACGAGCCCACCAACGGCCTCGACCCCAAAGGCCAGGCGCAGATACTGGACTTGGTGCAAAGTTTGTGGACTGTTCACGGAATTTCCGTGGTTCTTTCTTCCCACTTGTTGCACGACGTGGATCGAATTTGCGAACAAATCATCATCATTGCCCGCGGCAAGGTTTTGGTTCACGACTCTTTGTCTCGCTTGAAAGCCCGGCGAAAGGGCGCGGCCGAAGTGGCGGTCGATTCCCGCGCGGACGAGCTTCGCCAAGCGTTCCAAAAGCAAGGTTGGCCGGCGGAAATTTTGCTTAACGGACGCGTCAAAGTGGAACACGGTTCGCAAGACCTCACCCCCTTGATGAAACTAATGGCGGCAATTGGCATCTCCCCGCTGGAAGTCATTCCCAGTCCGAACGCTTTGGAAGAAATGTTTGTGCAAGCCCTCAAAACCGCTTAATGAGCCTGCACGAATTCAGCTATCAACACTGGGAAGGCCGCCACTGCGGAATTTGGCGGCGCCGTTGGGTGATTGCGATCAACGGCCTAAAATCCTGTCTAGCCAACCGCTGGGCGCGAAACTTAGTCCTTGCGGCTTGGACAATCGCGATGGCCGCCATTGGAATTCTTTTCTTGATCGGCCAACTGCTGGTGCCGGACAGCATCGCTTATGAAATGGTGGAGAATCTGAACCAACAAATGCGCGGACTGTTCGAAGGTTTGAAAATATGGCTCACGGATCGCCCGGAAATTTCCGTTCGCGTGGCCTATAACATGCTCTTTTACTTCTTTGTCTTCACGCTGTATTGGCTGGCCATGATTTCGACGATGTTGGCCATTCCTCACTTAATCAGCCGGGACTTGTCCAGCCGGGCAATCATCATTTACTCTTCAAAGGCCCTCAGCCGCTTTGATTACTTCCTGGGCAAATTCGGAACGATCTTCGGCTTGCTCTCGCTGACGTGGTTGGGCCCGGTGCTGGCGACTTGGCTGGCGGGCAATCTGCTGGCGCAGGATTGGAGTTTCTTTTGGCACTCGCGCGGGGCGCTTTTTAACGCCTTGCTTTATGTGATTGCCTCGATGCTGGTGATTAGCGTCATCAGCCTGGGGATTTCGGCCTTGTCCGCCAAACCGCGGATGGCGATGAGTTATTGGATTGCCTTCTGGCTGGTCGGCGACGCCATTGGCAGCGCCGCATCGATCACGCGCTTCCTGAGCATTTCGCATAATCTGGAGCAAATCGCGCGCCGAATTTTTAACCTCGGTGGCGAAGTTCGACTCGCTCAGGAAAACATCCCGTTTCTAGGAGACATCATGTCAAGACCTCTCGCCTCGTGGTTAGAGACGCCGGAGATCGACGGCGCTTTGGCCGCGCTGGCCGTCATGCTCGCCCTAGCTGTCGTCATTATGGCACAACGCGTCAAACCGGAATGAGCGCCATTATTCAAGCAAAAGAGCTCAGCCGTTGGTACGGCATTGTGATGGGACTAAACCACGTGGACTTCGCCGTGCAACCGGGGATCACGGGTTTTGTTGGCCCCAACGGTGCCGGAAAAAGCACTTTGATCCAAATCATCACCGGACAACTTCGCCCCAGTTCCGGCTCGCTCACCGTGTTTGGCGAGCGCCCTTACGACAATCCCCCGTTGCTCGCCCGCATTGGCTACTGTCCAGAGCGGGAATCCGTCCACGCCGACCTTCGCCCGCTGGACTGGCTTTCCGGCCTTGCCCGTCTTTCTGGGATTCCTTCCAACGCTATTGCCGCGCGCTGCGAACAGCTTCTGGACTTAGTCAAACTACCGCGGGCGCACTGGAAGAAGCGGCTCGGCCAATACTCCAAAGGCATGAGGCAGCGGGTCAAACTCGCCCAGTCCTTGTTGCACAAGCCCGATCTTTTGGTTTTGGACGAACCGATGAACGGATTGGACCCGATGGGACGGCAAGAGTTTTCGCAAATTCTCAAGAAACTCGCTGTCGACGGCGTCAACATCATCATCTCCAGCCACATTTTGGCCGAGCTGGAAGCCCTTTGCACAAAGGTAATCATCATGAGTTGGGGACGCGTTCTGGCCTCCGGCGAGCAAAAGTCGATTCGAAGCGGCATGCGCAACTGGTCCGAGCAGCTGGCGATTCGCTGCGAGCATCCCTTGAAATTGGCCGGCATCCTCTTTGAACAAAATCTCTTGCTGGGATTTGATATCGACGAAGCCAACTCCGCCGTGAACCTGCGAATCCGATCGCCGGAAACCTTTTATCAACGTTTCCCGCAGATTGTCCGGGAAAGCGGGCTGGCCCTTTGGGAGATGCGGAGTCAAAGCCGTTCTCTTCGCAACATTTTCGACAAGATCACCCAATAGAATTTCCCCGAACGATGAACCCCACTCTTCCCAGCTTTTTCGCCGCCGCTCGCGGGATTTGGACGTTGACTTGGCGGGCCAAATTGGCCCGCAAGCGAATCTTTCTGGTGATTGGAAGCATGACGGCCCTTCCTTTGCTGTTTGCCTATGTTGTCTCTAAAATAGGCTTTTCCGTCGAAGAATTTCACTTTCACAAATTTTTGGTGGAACTTTATTTGCTGCTGGTCGTTCCCCTGTTTTGCCTGAGCAACTTTGGCGCCATGATTCGCGACGAATTGCAGGAAGACACCATGGCTTTTCTGATTACCCGCCCCGTGAGCCGCGCCAAACTCTTTCTGCTCAAATACCTCGCTTTGGCGGCTTGGCTACAAATTATCGTGTTGGGCAACGTCTTGGCCTTTTACGCAGTGGGCGTCTGGTTGGGAATTCCCGGCGCCGCTTCTCTCATCGCCTTGCTGGCCGCGGTGCAGTTTCTAGCGGTGTTGGCCTTTGGCGCGTTGACTTCGTTGATTGGATTGTTGACGCAGAAGTATCTAGTCGCCGGAATTGCCTACGGGTTTATCGTCGAATTCGGCATTGGCCAAATTCCAACCAACATCAACGTGCTTTCGATCAGCCGCCACTTGAAAACTTTTCTGGCGTGGAATTCAGACTTGGCGCTGCGTTACCGTTGGGACGCGGAAGGGACTTGGTTTTCTCTGATGATGGTGCTTGTCGGCACGGCGCTCTTCTTGCTCGTCGGCGCGTTGCTCTTCACCTTCAAAGAATGCCAGCATGCGGAAGAAATGCAGAAAGGGAACTAGCCTCGCCAAAGCAAAACGATATCGAACAAATGGAGACTTGACAAATTCGCGGCAAACAGAAGAAAATGTTTCTTTTCGTGGCAAAACTTGGGGGGATGGTTGACGAATAATGGAATACTTTTCACGGTCAGGCTATGGTGCCGTGTTGCGGGAGGTTTTTGAGAAATTCTCCTCCTGCAAACAGCGAACTCGGCTTAGTACTCGGCTTGGGTTCGAATGCGACGGTTAAAGGGACTGCGTTTTATTGAGCTTTTGCGCATGCCCTCCTCCTTTCTTAAGCGTCGGCCGGGCGACGTGCAAACATAGCCTCCCGGACTTTTCCCCGTCTTCTCGCAGACAAAAAGCCGCAAACCGCCTCAATCCCGTTCAACGGCGACTCAGCCTCCAAACAGCACCGGTGGAAGAGCAACGATCCAACCAAGCCCAGCATCCGCGCCCAAGCGTCAAAATATTTTCTAGACACAACTCTTTGCGCCGGGCAAAGTAAGCGCATGGCAGAAACACCTTCCACAATGTTGCCGCTCGGAACCTTGGCGCCGAGTTTCTCGCTGCCGGACGCCGACGGCATGGTTATTTCTTACAAGGATTATGAGAACGCTAACGGCCGCTTGGTCATGTTCCTGTGCAATCACTGTCCCTACGTGATTCACCTCCAGGACGCGTTAGCCGAGATGGGCCGCGAATTCCTTCCCCAAAACATCATCATCTTCGCCGTCAACGCCAACGATGCCGAAAAATACCCGGCCGACAGCCCGGCGAAAATGAAAGAGACGGCCGAGCGGGTTGGCTATCCCTTCTTTTATCTGTACGACGCCGCGCAAGAAGTGGCCAAAGCCTACCGCGCCGCCTGCACCCCGGATTTCTTTCTGTTCAACAAAGAAAACCGCTTGGTCTACCGAGGGCAGTTTGACGACGCTCGCCCCGGCAACCAGTTGCCAATCACCGGCCAAGACCTCAAAAACGCGATGAACGCCCTCCTCGAAGGCAAAGACATCTCTCCCGACCAAAAACCTTCGCGAGGCTGCAACATCAAATGGAAGCCGGGAAACGAGCCGGACTACTTTGCCTCCCCATCCAGTTCATAACAAAGCAATGAAACCAAAACTTCTCGCCACCGCCGCATGCTTGGCATCTCTCCTCTCAATTGTCACTCAAGCGGAACATTTCCAGCAACCTCACATCACCGTCTACGGAACGGCCACAACCGAAGTCGTCCCCGACCTCATGCGCTGGCGCCTTTACCTGCGCACCAACGGCAAAACCGCCTCCCAAGCCGCTGACGCCCACGACCAAAACGTATCCGCCGTTCTCGCCTTTCTTCGCCAACAAAAAATCGCGGAAAAAAAGATTCAAACCTCGCAACTGCAACTCGCCGAAGACTGGGAATACATAGCCGGACGACAACGCGTCCAAAAAGGCTACTACGCAGCCGCAGTCGTCTCCTTCGAATCGCCGTCTCTGAAAAATTATCCATCCCTCTGGGAAGGTCTCAGCCAACTGCCGTCCGTTTCCATTGAAGGAGTCCTGTTCGACGTCTCCAACCGAATCCAAATCTTAGAAAACACTCGAATTCAAGCCCTCTTCGCCGCTAAGAAAAAAGCCGAACGACTCGCTAATACGCTGGAAACGCGCATCGGGCAACCGTTGCTGATCGAAGAAGAAGCCTCTCGCCACGACGACGTCCGCACTGCAATCGCCTTCTCCGCGCAACGCCGGGCCGCAGAGGCCGAAAATCAATCCCTCTCGCCCGGAACTCTTGCAATTCAAGTACGCATAAAGGCCGTATTTCATTTACTCCACGACTAGAGCGCCTTTCCACAATCCGCATTCCTCATTCGTCATAAAACAAAAAACTCCGCTTTCAAAAAGAGGGAAGCAAAGAGGCTGGAAAAACGAGTCAACATCCCATCGCCGTCGGCAAACAACAGCCGCTAGCCCAACCGCAAATCACGAAACAACAATCCCGCTGCCCAAACTCTCTTAGAAACGGGATTGAGAGAAAGAGCGTTTCCGCCATTTCTCAATCACCGTACACAGCCCCGATTGCGAACCATAAATCACAAACTTTGGCCGGCGGATCCCCAATCGCCCAGCACTAGCCACGGATGCTTAATCGCCAATCGCCGGACCCTGAGACCCCTGAGTCCTTTTTAGTTTGGCGGGCAAGCCAGCACTGGCGGCCATAACTCCCCCCCGCTACAAGGCGATGGATGACGATTGGTCGTTTTTGTGGAGCCCGCTCCAAACGCCAGCTCGTCAACCGGCAGACAGTCGGCCACCCCGAATCGCCCAACTAAGAGCAGCCTACGAAGCAGGGGGGGCGCTGGTTTGCGGGCGCAAGTGTTGCCAGCGGCTACGAAGTTGCGGCGGCTTGTTGTTGGCGTTGTTTCTTTTGCATTCGCTGGCGATGGAAGAAGACAAAGCCGAGGGCAGACAAGGCGAAGATGAGAGCGTATTCTTCTGGTTCGGGGATGACGGCGCCGTGAACGCGGATGCGCAGATTATTTGATCCCGGCCCCGTCCAACTGCCAAGGATGGAACCTGAACCCGGCGGCCGATTGCCGTTGTAACTACCCGGAGTGGTAATGTGGAAATCCCCAATCGGCCTATTCATCACGGCCGAGCCAGTCCAGTTGACGGCTACCGAGGTGGAGCCATAGTTCAAATCGCTACTGCCAGCAACCCGCGGCCCGATGTCATCCCAACCGGTGTTGTTGACATCGTTCAGAAACATATTGGCGATAGTGCGGCTGCCGCGGCCAGTGAAGGTGAGCGTCGGCACATTGGTGGCCGTGCTGGGAATGGTGATGTCGTCGTTGGTGTTGGTTGTTCCTAGTTTGATGGTTTGGCCGAGCCGGGTTCGCAGAGACTCGAAGTCTAAGGGCGCGTTCGTGGTCGAAGAAGTGACCACCGCCGTCAAGGCGTAAAGACCGGAGCCGGATCGTAAAAAGGCGTTGCTGGTTTTGTGGGTGTCTTTGCGGTCATAGGAGGCGGTGCCGGTTCGGATGTAGGGGCCGGCATTGCTATGCGTCCAACCGGAAGAAGAGCCGCTAAACACCCAGAGAGTCTGGTTGGTGCTGTCTTGGGAAGGGAAGATGTCCAGATACAACTGCGCTTGGGATTGCTCCAAAGGAGCGAAAGAAAGCGCCGACACCACTAACGCCGCGAAAAAGCGACAATTATAGCCCCGCTTGCCCGCTTGCCAATGATAACGAAAAGGTTCTCATAGATTCCAATATAAAAAATGATCGATTTTCTGACTTTGGTGACCAAAACGACTTTCTTTTTAGCCTCCTCACCGCAAAGAGTCAATCCCCAAAATCACAAAAAAGAGAAAAAAGTTAAGAAAAAATTCGCTGAAAAACGATGAAATTCGACAAAAAAGCGCGACCAGGGCAATTCGGGAGGAGAAAATTCCGTCTTTACCAATAGCGAAGTTCTGCTTGACCGGTTGCCGATTGCGGAGGAGGAATCTAGGGAAGACGCCAGCCGTTACCTTAGCCAACAAGCGCAACCTTCCGCCTTGCGGTCGCAGGAAAGAAAGAAAAGGGTTGGGGTTTTTGGCGAATTCCGAATGAGAAAGGACACTTGGAAGCAGCAGCAAAACGAGGAAACTCGCAAAAAGGTGAGAGGTGAGAAATCCTGCTTTGTCGTTACGGAGAAAAGTTGTTTTTTGGGGGCGGTGTTTAGGGAATGGGAAGTAGCTGTTGGAATGGCTGGTGGTGGGGAAGTGTTTTTTTGCGAGCTTTGTGGCCGGAAGGTTGGGGAGTTGGTTTCGAGTTTCTGGTCGTTGGACTTCTGCAGGCACTGAATCCCAGATGCATGAAGCGAGGGAAATGGATTGCGGCATTAAGCAATGACGCGTTGACAGGGATGGCAAAACTGCAAAGGTCGCCGCCAAAGAGAACGGGAGTTGGCTTTGTGTCGATTGCGAATCGGTGACTAACGAGCTGCTGTCTCTGGCTAATGAGAAGCGAGGGGATGAAAAAGCGCGAGTTTCTTTTGGAGGATCACTGAGCGAAAAGGTTGGGGAAAGAGGGGTTTGGGTTTGCCGAACTATTGAATCCAATCATGCCCGCGCAAACTTCCCAAAACCCGCGGCTAGGTCGTCTTCGCAAAGAGGGTGTAGGAAGAGGGTTTTTCCTTGCTGTATGTTGGTTGGGGAGGGGGGATGTGGATGGGAGGAGGGTGCAAGATGGGGAGAACGAGCGCTTCGATTGGCCGGTTGTTAATCGCAAGAGGCGCAGAATGCTGGCGCTTGCGGAGTGCGGATCATCGGCGCGCAGCGCGGGGTGTCGGCGGTGGGCTGAATGGTAGGAGTTTCGCTTGGCGCTGATTGTAAATCGCTAATCGCGTTCTTTCGGCCGCTGACTTTGTGGAAGGCGAGAGGATGATTTTCCGTTTTGAAGACGGTCACTGACTTATTGGCCGGGCTGGCCGCTGAGTGCGCAAAAGGGCGAAAGGGAAATTTTGGATGGGAAATTCTCCTTTGTCTTGCCGTTGCAGAGTCGCCGGCCTTTTGCCAGAGGGTTATCGGCTGCAATTCGTCGGCAAGTCTCTGAACGCCGTTTACTGGACTGCTGAACGTGCTTTATCCAAAGTTTTATCGAAAGAATGGAATCCGCCGGCGAAGATTTCTCCTCGAAAAACGCTCAGGACTTGGTGGTTTTGTCGGAGTTTTTACGAAACCACTTTCGAACCGTGCCGGGCGGCACACATAACCAAGCTCGTTCGTGCAGATAGTAAATGAAAAACTTGGCCACAAAGTCGACAGCGGCAATGCTCGCCCCTAGAGTGATGTTGCCGGTAACAATCCAGGTGATCAACATCGTCGTGCCGCTCCCCACCAACCGCCACGTCAAGCCCTTCAACAAACTGCGTAAATGAGAATCTCCTTGAGAAACAGAATTTTGCATTACAAAGCCTGACTCTTTTGTTGCCGTATCCATAGAATCAAGCATTAAAGTTTGGCAACTGAGTAAAATGACCAATTTAAATTGGGAAGAGAAATGATTTCTTCCGCGCCAAAGTGGAAAAACCGAGAGATTGGGCGGGTGACGGCCCGGAATTGAGTTTTGAACGTTGGCAAGAGAGCAAGTGGAACGGACTCTTTGGATGAAAATTGGCTCCGTTCAATCTGCCTCTGTTTTTCTGATTGTTTTCAATGCGGGAACGCCGTCCTCGATGATTCGATTTTATTCCGCGCTGTTTTGGGGCGATGGTTTGCGATTGGGATGAGGGTGTTGGAAAACATTGAGAAAATCAGGCTTTTGCGCGCGAAGAATCTGTTCGCAATTTCGGGAATGGTGGGGCGATGCGGGGATGGTTTCATCCAGTGATTTGGCGGGAGTTGTCGAGGGAGCTGCGGCGTCCAGGTCTTTATGCGGAACGGTTTTTCGTGGCCGGCGCGGGAAGCGTGCTGGGCATGTTGTCTGTTACCAGCGGTGATCCTGGTTTCCATCAAATTTTGTTTGTTGCCGGCGGCACATTTGCTGCTTGGAAAACGCTTTCCCTAACGATGAGCGCGTTTGCGGAGGAATGGCGAAACGGAACGCTGGGACTTCTTTTTCTTGCGGGTTTGTCGGCTTGGGAAGTTTTTTGATGAAACTGATCGGGGGAATGACGCGGGTGGCCACGCATTTGATCGGGATTCTTCCTTTCCAAGCCTTTCCGTTTTTGGCGGACGGATTGTCGGCGGAGTTGTTTTTCTCGACCATTGCGGCCTTGCTTTTGTGGATCTTTTTCGTTTTTGCCGCCGGCGCATTTGGTTCGGCGCTCTGCCGGGAAGACGAGCATGCGCTGGCCCCGTTGCTTTGTTGCTCCTTGGCGTCATTGGCGGATTTTCGTTGGTTACGGCTTACGGAGGCGCTTTCTTTTCGGCGCCGGCCGCATTCGGCGCGGCGGCGGTTTCGGTGGATTGGCTGTGGATTTGTCCAGGCTATTTGGTGGTTTTGGTTTTGGATCAGTTGCAAAGTTTTTCGATGGCGGACGTTTTGGATGCCGGCGCGGCGACTTTGGGCTGGGGAGCGGCGCTTTTGTTGGTCGCGTTTCAAATGGTCGGGGTAAGCGGGCAAGATGATCGGACGGTTGTCGAAAGGTTTCGCTTGCGCTGGAATGCTCGTCGTTGGAGAAGTTCTTCGGTCGGTCGTCGTTTGCGGTCGCAGTGGCTGGACAAGAATCCGTCGGCTAGGTTGATTTGGAGTTTTCTTGGAGTTCTCGGTTGTTTGTCGGGCGTTTTCTGTTGGTTTTGGGGAACGGTTTGGCTAAGGCCGGGCGTGATTTACCTTCTGGCGGTTGTCTGTTTGGTTGGATTGTCTTGGTTGTCTCTCTACGCGGTTGGGCGGCGGATTGGCGAGGATCGGCGTTCGGGCGTTTTGGAATTGTTGCTCACCACCGGCCTTTCGCCAAAGGAAATCGTCGAAGGGCAAAGGCGAGAAGTAAGGCGCATGTTTTGGCCCGTTCTTATGGGGGTTTTTCGTGTTTCGTTTCTGTTGTCTTTGGGCAGTTTGTTATTGTGAGGAGAAGTCGGCGGTTGGGCTTGGTTGTCGTTTTCTGCTGGCGTGGATTGCTTTGTCTGGCTTTATCCATGGATATTCCGATGCGGATATTCAAGTAATGTGGATTAGTCTTAATTCTGCGCGGCCTGCCTTTGCCGTTTTCAAAGCTTCTGGTGTATTGCTCGCGCAACTTTAGTGGGTGTCTCCACTGTTTATTATGTACGGGGATGATTTTCTGATTCGGTTTCCTTCGGGTTCGGGAGCGGAATTGGTTTTCTTTTGCCCGTTAGGATTAATTGGGTTTGCGTTGATTGTATTGCCCAAAGTGTGGACTTCGTTTTTAAGAGGCAATGCATTGATGGCGGAGACGGAGAAGAGGTTGATTGCCGAGTTTCGATCCATTGCGGCTTAATTTTCATGAATCTCTTCTCACGAAGGGCTTCCGTGAAGAGGTTGATTGCCGAGTTTCGATCCATTGCGGCGGAGCCGGTGCCGGCGAAGTCGGATCCGCGGTTCAAAGGTTGGGACGGGATGAAGCGTCTTTCCGAAAATCGTCCGACTCGGCGGCGTCGAAGGCGGATTGGGGGCTTTCAATCAGAGAGGATTGCGGGTTCGTTTGCCGTTGACGAGCCGCCAGATGCCCAGTGGGTTGGCGTTTTGCAAGGCGTCGGGCAAGACGGTTTGGGGCGCGTTTTGGTAGCAGACGGGGCGGACGAATCGTTGGATGGACAAAGTGCCGACGGAGGTGCAGCGGTTGTCGCTGGTGGCGGGCCAAGGCCCTCCGTGAACCATAGCGTGGCCAACTTCGACGCCGGTGGGAAAGCCTCCAAAGACGAGCCTTCCAACTCGTTCCCGCAAGGCTTCGACGAGATGCGGCGCATTTTGCAAGTCTTGGGGGGTGCCGTGGATCGTGCCGGTAAGTTGGCCTTCCAGCGAGTCAATCACTTGCAACAGCTCCTCTTGATTTTGGCAAGGGATCAACAAGGTGGAGGGTCCAAAGGCTTCTTTGTGGAGCGTTTTTTCTTGGAGGAAGACCGTTGCGCTTGCCTGAAAAAGAGCGGGACCGATGCGGCACTTTTGGCGGACGCTGTCTTCAATGTTGGCGAGGTGCGTGGTGACTCCCCGACCTTGCAATGCGGCAATTTGGCGGACGCCTTTGCGATAGGACTCGGCAATGCCGCTGTTCAAGGCGTAGCCGGCCGGTGTGTTGGCGAGATTTTCTTTCAGCCAAAGGACAAAGCGATCGGCCGTTTCTCCGGCCGGGAGCAGGACAAGCCCGGGATTGGTGCAAAATTGGCCGAGTCCCAAAGTGACCGAGTTGCCGAGTCCGGCGGCGATGGCTTTTCCATTTTGCGCCAGCGCTTCGGGCAGGATTACCACGGGGTTGATGCTGCTCATTTCGGCGTATACCGGAATCAATTCGTCGCGGTCAAAGGCGGCCTGCGTCATCAAGTCAATGCCGCCGGCCCGCGAACCGGTGAAGCCAACCGCTTTGACGGCGGGATGTTTTACCAAAGCGGCGCCAACGTCCCGCCCGGCGCCGTAAACAAGAGAGAAGACGCCGGGCGGCAGTTGACAACTGTTTACCGCGGACATCACGGCTTGCCCGACGATTTCAGCCGTGCCGGGATGCGAGTGATGGGCTTTTACCATCACCGGACAGCCGGCGGCCAGCGCCGCGGCCGTGTCTCCGCCAGCGACGGAAAACGCTAGCGGAAAGTTGCCGGCGCAAAAAACCGCGACGGGGCCTAACGGTTGCCACATAGAACGCACATCCGGTTTGGGGAGCGGCTTTCGATCCGTCCGCGCCGTTTCAATCCGCGCGTCCACCCAAGAGCCTTCTTCCGCCAACTCGGCAAAGAGGCGCAGTTGGCCGGTGGTGCGGGCGGTTTCCCCGCGCACTCTGGCTTCGGGAAGCGCCGTCTCCGCAGTCGTCCGTTCCTCCAAGTCTTCCACGACGGCGTCGACATTGCCGGCGATCTTTCTCAAAAAGGCCGCTTTCTCGGCGCCAGACCGCTGGCCGTAGTCCGCAAAGGCTCGCCAAGCTTGGGAAGCGACGGCGTCCACGCCCGATATATCCAGCGGATGGTAGTCTGGTTCCAGCGTTTGATCGGTGGCGGGGTTGACGGCTCGGAAAGTAAAAGCAGTTTCCGCCGGCAACGGCCCAGAAATCAGAGAGCGGCCTTCAAGTTGCGTTTTCATAAATTTTCAATAACCGCCAGCGATTCTACAAATCGAGCAAGGGAATGTGAATTGCAAAATCTTTGAATTTTCCATCAAAAGCAAATTCGCAGAAAGTCTTATTGAAAACGCGGCCTGAACTTTGCTACCTTCTCCGGCAACATGAAAGCGCGTTTTCTTTTCATCTTGACGCCGGTGTTTCGGAGAGTCTGCTTCCTCGCGGCAGTCGCCGGCCTAGTTCCAAATTCCTTGCAGAGTCAAACGCCGACCAGTCCCGGTTGGTTCCAATTTCGTGGCAATGAAGGACGAGGAGTGGCGCCAAACGCCAACCCGCCGATTCATTGGTCGGAGACGGAAAACATTCGCTGGCGGCGGCCCGTTCCGGGGAACGGCTGGTCTTCCCCAGTTATTCTTGATGGGAAACTCTATCTCACTTGCGCAATCTTGAGCGAAGCGAAACAGCCAACTTCCTTGCAAGTCCTTTGTTACAAAGCGGCCTCCGGAAATTTGCTCTGGTCCAAAGACGTAATATCGCTGACGGGAACGCACCGCAAACACGACAAAAACAGCCACGCCAGCCCCACGCCAATCGCCTCGGAAGGAAAAGTCTACGCCCACTTCGGACACTACGGCACCGTTTGCCTAAGCGACGAAGGCAAAATGATCTGGAAACAAACCTCGCTGTCTTACGACCCGCTCCACGGCAACGGAAGTTCCCCGATTTTGGCGGGAGACAAACTGATTTTCAGCGCCGACGGAGTCCGAAATCCCGCCTTAATCGCCCTCGACAAAAACTCCGGACAACTGCTTTGGAAACGAATCCGCCACACCTCCGCCAACAGAAAATTTTCCTTCGCCACGCCCTCCCTGTTCACGGTGAACGGCAGGCAGGAAATCGTCAGCCCCGCCAGCGGCGCCGTGATTGCCTACGCCCCCGCCGACGGCCGCGAACTCTGGCGAGTCAACTACGGGGAAGGATACTCTGTAGTTCCCAAGCCCTTGTTCGCCCACAATCACTTTTACATAGCCACAGGATTCCAGCGCCCCCGCCTACTAGCCATCCGAAGCGGCGGACAAGGAAACATTACCGACTCCCACATAACTTGGGAAACTTCCCGCAGCGTGCCTAAAACCCCCTCGATGATCGTTCTCAAACAAGAACTGTACTTTGTGTCCAACGGCGGCCTAGTCAGCTGCGTGCATCCGCTGACCGGAAACCTATACTGGCAGGAACGAGTCCGAGGCAACGTGTCGGCCTCGCCAGTGGCCGCTGCTAACCGCCTCTATATCTCCACAGAAGAAGGTCTGGTGCACGTGTTGAAAACCGGACCAGAATTCAAATCCCTTGCGGTGAACAACTTCGGCGAGCGGATTTTTGCCTCCCCCGCCGTTGTTGGCGATGCCTTGATTTTTCGAACGGAAGACAATCTTTACCGAGTAGAAAATCCGGAAGCTCCCCGCTAAACGTAATTACTTTCTACAGCGTATTGTATTATACAGCAATGATTAGGTTTAAGAACAAATGCCTCACAACTTGTCTGGCGGCAATTCTGGCGGCTTGTGCCAACGGATTCACAGCGAACGCAACGCAGCGTCCCAACATCGTCTTCCTACTCTCCGACGATCAAACAACTTATTCATTAGGCTGTTACGACACGCCGGACGTGCAAACACCCCACCTTGACCAACTAGCGCAAGACGGAATGGCCTTCGACCGCCACTACAACACCACCGCTATCTGCATGGCCAGCCGAGCTAGCATCATGACGGGCAAATACGAATATAAAACCGGATGCAATTTTAAGCACGGACCCCTTCTCCAATCACACTGGAATACTTCGTACCCAATACTGCTTCGCCAAGCCGGCTACCGCACCGCCTTCGCCGGCAAATTCGGATTTCTCGTAGCCCCGGCGCCAAATGCCCCCGGACTCTTGCCGGAAAAAGACTTTGATTGGTGGGGCGGAGGACCGGGGCAGACGTTTTACGAAACACATAAAAACGAGTCCATGAAGCGCTACGCCGCCGAGTATCCCCATTCCACTCTCTCTTACGGCGCTTTTGGGCGCGACTTCATACAAGAAAGCGTCCAAAAAAAACAACCCTTCTGTCTCTCCATCAGCTTCAAAGCGCCGCATCGCCCCGTGAAACCGGACCCAAAATTTGACCACGTTTATCGCGGAAAAACCTTTGTCAAACCCGCCAACTACGGACGACGACACGGACGACACTTTTCAAAACAAAGCAAACAAGGACGCCAATACGCCCGCTTTTCCGAGTGGGGCTACGACAAAAATTACAACCAAGTCATGTCGCTCTACCATCAACAAGTCTACGCTGTTGACGCGGCCGTGGGGATGATACGACAAGCCTTGGAAGAGGCGGGAGTAGCGGAAAGCACGGTCATCCTCTACACTTCAGACAATGGCTTCCTCTGCGGCGCCCACGGCTACGGCTCGAAAGTATTGCCTTACGAAGAAGCCTCCCGCGTGCCGATGATTCTGCTTGATCCCCGCCATTCAAAAAACGGACAAGGACGCCGCTGCCGGGCGTTGACGGGAAACATTGACATCGCGCCGACAATCCTCAACATTGCCGGTGTCCCCGTCCCCAATGGCATAGACGGCAAAAGCCTAATGTCCTTATACAAAAAGCCCAATCAATCGTTCCGAGACTACCTTACACTAATCAATGTATGGGGACCACCCGCTGTCCACAGCTTGGCCGTCGTCTCCACCGATTGGAAATATATCTTCTGGAGTTATGGAGAAGGCAACTTTACGCCCTCTGAAGAACTATACCATCTTGCGGAAGATCGATGGGAAATGACCAACCACCTCGAAAACCAGAATCATCTCTCGATACTACAAACTCTTCGTGTAGCCTACGATCAAGCGCTTGCCCATTGGAAAAACGAGACCGTGTCTTACCATGATTACCATCGCTTCGGCGTAATCTTCGACCGCCAACTGCCCTGGTTTGAAAAACGACGCTTCATAAGAAGGTAATTAGATCCTCTCCTTAATTCTCTCAAGAAACACACTTAACAGACATAAAACCTATATAAATATAAAAACTTCTCCGCTGATGAGATGACTTAAACTCAATAAAAGAGAATCTTGACTTATCGACGACGATTGGAATAAAGGAAAAGACAAATTTACGGGAAACAACAAAATAAAGGATGCAAAAGATTTGAATGGAATTGACGATATCATTTATTCGAGAGAATCGATGCTATGTCATATTAGTGAATTATTGCGTCGTAATCCAAGTGGCCACGAGAGGAACCAACGCCAAGAACCTCCGGGGGAAATAGTTATGTCCTGTGGAGGAAATGGAGCTATTATCCCGCGCAGAATTTGTCCTATCACGGCATGGCGATGCGATGAAATGGTTGGAGGAGAAACCCCTCGTATAAGAGATTCTCCCTCGATTCTCTAATGCCACTCCAACTTCTTGGCCCCAGCCAAACGAACAAGTTCCCCCAACCCCCAGCTCTTTGACTGGGTTCGTAAGAGACTTTCTTGCCCTGGTGAAACAACCCGCTAACCTTCTCTGGGCATCCCTCCTTCTCCTCCTCCTAATCAATCGTTTCTCTCCCTTCCTGCACCCAGCGGAATTGCGCGCCATTCGCAACGGGCGCTTCCCAGCATCGTAATAACTCCATGCACTCCGCTCCGCTCTGGGAAAGAACAACTCTCCTTCGATTCCCAACGCCGCCAGACATTGACATGGCATGGTTGTTCTCCCCCCGCCGGTAGCAGAAAACTCTAGGAAGAACGGCAATTTGCGCTACATACATTGAGCATAGTGAAGCGCGCATTGCGCCAGAGTAGGCTGTCTTCACTGAGAATGAACTTACTTGGGTCGAACATCTCAGTGCGCGGAACACCTCTTGCGCCGAGGCAGCTCGCATATCAACACCTAAGAGTTTATACAACAATTGGGTGAATAGCGTGTGAAGTTGTTCATTGTCGATTGCGCCGGAACCGCTGCCGGAGTCGTTTCTACAACAGCGCTTTTCGCACAATGGCGAAAGGGAGATAGATGGCGTTTCAGTCGCCGAACTCATCGGGCAGGTTTCTCTCTAGAGGTGTCCCGGTGCGCATTTGGTATAAGCCGGCTTGAATGGACAGCTGGTTGCTGAGCTTCGGCGGACTGCTGGTCGCATGTTTGGATTCTCGGAGACCGGGTTGGATTCTCAACCACAGCGCACCACTTGAGGAGCAAGCGTAATCTTGCCCTTGCGGAAGCGTAAGGCCACGAGCGTTCTCCAAAACATGCTGTCTACGAAGAATCGCTTACCAGAATTCCACGCATCCCCTCAACACGGGCTAAAGCGTGTTGATTGGCATCAATTGGATGCCGGTTTCGGCGAAGAGGGACGGCCAGTCCATCTTTACTAGCACGCGCTTCATGCCAACCGCGGAACGGGGAGCGCGATAGTGAAAAGTTGGCGGAATGACGGCGCCGGCGGCGTCCAACAACAAATAGTCCACTCCCCAAGAATCGCAGCTGATGCTTTGGAAAGGCCGGCCGAGGGACGCCGCTTGTTTGAGGCCGGTCAAAAGTCCTTGGTACAGCGAGTCCAGATTCCAATGAATGGAGCCTTCGGCGCGGATGGGCGTGTTGGGAAATCGATGAACTTCTTGGAGCGTCAGGCGACGGCCGTCGATGCGGCCGCCAATCAGGCGTCCGCTTTCTGCGCCCAGGTCGCCGGCTAGATAGTGTTTTTGCATCGGTTTTCAAAACCAAAAGCCACTGAGCCGAAGCTCGGCGGTTGCAAACAGGAAACCAGCCAAGCAACTTGCCAGCTATTTTCCTAACAGAGAAAAATAATGATTAAAGAAAACAACCAGCAAAGCAGTTAGAAATGGAATCACCCCAAGCAAGCCATTTTCGCAAAGTTTCCAAACGATCTAACCGAAGACCTATGCCCGGTTTCCCATTGCCAAGTCCTAGAATGTCTTTCTTTATTGTATCCAAACGGCCTCCTATTTTGTTCAAGCGATAATCGACACGCTCAAACTGCTTGTCGATAGATGCTTTCAATTCCCGAACCATCATGTCTGGATCGATCACTCATCGCCGGCCTCCGTTTCTTCGGCTAGACCCGCTAATTGATGTTCCAAACGGCGAAACTTTTCTAACTTCGCTTGTTTCTGCTCTTTGGAAACAGGTTGGGAAACAGGATTAGACTCAACCGGCCGATTTGAATAGTCTTTCATTCTCCACTCAAGGATGACTGCGGTTTCGACGCTCTGCCGGAAGGCGTCCTCTTGCCATTTATCCAACGATCCTTTGTCAATCCCGCACTCGGCCAGAAGATTCTCGTACGCCTTCTTTACTTCGGCATCAAACCTCTTCTTTTCCGTTCGATCCAAAGACTTTTTGAATTCATCTTCTTGCTTGAAGTGCTTGGCGATGGCCATCCGTTCCTTATGCTTTGCGCTCTTCAAAACCATAGCCCGAAAATCTTCGTCGCCAACGGCTTTATCAGTATCATATGGAAGAACAACCTGGGAATCTGGTTGCTTCGGATTTGCTTTCAAAAGTTCCACAACCGCCGATTCCAAAAACTTTCAATCGGTCTTCGTGCGATCGGAGTTTGAAATCTTGATTGCCATCCTGCTCGCGCTCTAAATCTTGCGCCCTTTTATGAGCCTCAGCAGCGAGTTCTGCGTTTTTTTCGCGCTCATCATCACCGAGGAAGTTCCAGCCAAACAAAGTGGCCATCAGGATCCACACCACGCAGGAAAGCACTCAAGACAGTCGGAACTTCTCTTCTTCTGTAGATTTCATTTCGGTCAATCCTTTCTCCTTGACGGGTTAGTCGTTGTTCACTCTGGTGATGCAGTGTTTCCAATCCGTCTCGATGAGACCCATTTGAAGGTCATGCCTCACCTCCTCAATTTCCAAAGAGCGATCTGTTTGAGCTTCGATGTTGGCATCTCTTTCTCGACCCTCCGACTAGATGAGTTTTAGGGCTACATCGTAATCCCCCTATATGTCGTCCACCTTGGCATCGTAAGCCGCGATAATTCCCGCCATTCTCAAGGTGTACCAAGTCAGGCATTCAGCCGAGGCCGTCTTTGTCTGCTCCGACGGTTCAGACAGAGCCCGTTCTTCCGCAGGATTGCTCCCGGCGGGAGCAGGAACCAAGTCGTCTTGGTTGGTTTGTCGGTTTCGGCCAAAAGGCCGATCCCATCTGTCATCTGATTCTCCATAAAAAATGCAATTGAACTGAATTCGAGAGATTCATAGCAATCGCTGGAAATGCAGCGTAAGGAAAAATCAAATTATTTTTGAGGCGTAAAAGCGCGCTATTTGAGCTTTTTCGGATTTGGGATGCTTGACTGGCAAAAAAAATCTGCTTTTTTTTTGAGGATTGCGGCCGCTTTTTTTCGAACCTATGGAGTCTCCAGAGATTCGGTTAAACCGCCAATGATTTAATGTGAACACGCACTAAAGGCTAGTGAGAGGAAAGGATGGAATGGCCAGCGGAAACAGTCCTTTGGAGGCATCTATTAAGAGACAATTTGTCGCTCGCTTCTGAAACAGTTTGCTTTCCGTTCTCCGTTCAAAAAAAACTAAGGTGTATTCGCGCAAGATGAAATGGCTGGTGTTGTGAGAGGGTTGAAGAAACTAAGAATATTTTTCTTGGTCGAGTCGCTGTAAAGGCATCCAAAAGCGGAAATGAGAGGGCAAACCGCGCTTTTTAGGGGCAATCCAGAATATTAGGGGAAGCAAAGTTACCAGAGATTTGAAAAGGCTTGTGGATGGCGAGGAAATTTGCTTTGATTTCTTTTGAGGCGGGCGCGAGTGTGGATTGTGCTGTTGTGGAAACAAACAACTAGAAAAGAAAGGGTTGTTATGAATGAGATGATTGCTTCAAAAAATCAAATCGTTTGCGCTGGGCATTGCCGTGATTGCGGTTGTGGTGCCGGCACAGCGGGAATCCTACATGGAAAATTACGCTTGCTCGATTCCTGGCTATGTTCCTTCGGCAAAACTGAGGAAGAATGCGCGCTACAACGGAGTTGTTGCGAGGAATCCAAGGCGACATGAGACAAGGGGCTTGCGTTGTCTTTTGACATTCACCGGTCAGAGCTCCATGCGATTGGGCAGGAGTATAATGAGAAAGGGGCAGCGGCTAAGAAGGGGGGAGGGAGGCCCCTTTGGACGTCGGGGTGTCAGCCAGCTATGGCGCATGCTCATGCTACACGGCGGGACTGGCTCTCATCGGTCTCGCCTGGACGAAAGCATCGGCGCGCCGGCTAAGGTCAAGGAAGAACTAAATTATAGAGCAGCGCGCTCCGGCTGGGGGGAGGCAAACTGAGGCGCGGCCTCCTTCCATCCTAGTTAGGAGGGAAATAGATTGGCCGATTGGCTTGGAAGGAGGGAGCGACTTGACTCAACCAAAAAAGAAAGACGCGAGAGCATGAAAGCCATCCCGGAAGAAAAAAAGAGAGTCGGGGGCGTTGGGGATAGCGCTCTTCTTTATTGTGATGTTGCTCGTATTCGTTTTCATCTACCTTTTCAGCAGACGATAATGGCGCGGCCGCAGCATTGGTCTCCCATGGAAGCAACCGAGAAAATCAAGCTCGGCGAACTCCGGGCAATCCAGGATCGTTGGCGAGTTGGGGAGGCGTCAAGGAAGAGAAACCGACGCCAAAAAATGGCCGAGCAAGACCGGACTATTGGAGAGTGGAAGAAGATGGACACAGATATTCGTGGCAACGGAAAAGTAGGCCTGAATGCTGGGTTGGTCTTTTTAGAAAAGTGAAAGAACTGGTTCTAGGAGGTAATTGCGGTATAAACAAGCAACTGCTTTATTAGGCGCTTTCTTCATTCATTATTTTTCGCTAATAGAAAGATTGATGGAGGTCAGACCTGTCGGTTAAGTTCAGCTTTGGTTGCGAGCCTCCGAGTTTTGGCTTGGGGGTGGGTGGTTGGGAATTTATGCTGTTCCTCGCAGAGCCAGATCTAACTAAGGGCGCCCTATTTGCTGGCGCAACCCGGGACGAGGCTGGTTGCCAACCGGCTAAGGCTCCTTGCCCTCTGCTCCATAAATACCGGAGCAAGGTTGCTGAGGGAAACGCTTGCCCCCTCACTTCGACCAAGGGAATACTATGGACCGGCGCAAGAACCCTTAGACCAAGAAGGGACTCCTCCCCTAAGGGTGGGGAACCGGGAAAGCCGCTCCGGGACGCTCGGCCAGAGAAGCAGGCTAGGGACTGCCCTCTCGCATAAAGGCTCCTCCTCTCCCCCAATGGAATTGGCGCCCGCAGCAGCAACCGCCCGCCATCCCGCAGACAGCTCCGCAGCAGCAGCAGCAGCGGGACTGCCCCGCTTCCTCTGCTGGCGACCAAGAAGAATTCCGACCGAGCCAAGCGCCCTGGCGCATGGAGCGAGCGGATGAAGGCGACCAGAACCGAGAGCAAGCAGCCCCAACCCTCAGAAGAAAGCCCGCAGGGCCGCCGCCCCAAAACAGCCGGCTCTCCTTCCCGGAAAGGAAACCCGGCTGGAGAGCGATAGCAGAAACGCAACCCAGCCGAGCGACCGGTCTGGCGCGGGACAGGCTATTTTGGCCCCGAGCCTTCTCCCACCAGGACAACCAGAACCTTATATTCATCCGGCTCATCGCACTCGCAATCATCTGCGAAATGCTCCATTACCACCCTACACGAGACTAGTAGAAATCTAAGAGATGTCTCTCGGGTGGGAGTATAGGGCCGGTTCTCGTTCTCGGTTTGGTGGGGAGATTTTATTGTTTGGTGTAGACGCCGATAGATTCTAGGAAGGGTTGAATGGAGCGGGAACGGCCGAGGAATTTTTCGATGGATTTATTCACGTCGCGAGAGTTTCCCGGAGCGTAAACTTCTTTCATCAGGAGTCTTCCGGCAATGGTATCGAAGTAGTGATTAGGCGATTTTTCAAAAACGGTTGCCATGTCGGCGGCGATGGCATCCGCCCAAGCGTAGCCGTAGTAGCCGGCGTCGTAGCCGGTGAGGTGACCGAAGCCGGCAACAAAGGCGGTTCCTTTGGGAGTGGGCAGAAAGACTTCGGCGAAGATGCACTCGGAAACTTGAAGAGCGTTGGGAACAGATTCGGGATTGGGAGCGGAATGAAGTTCGAGGTCTAGTAGGCCAAAGCTAATTTGGCGGCGATAGAAGGAGCCGATAGAGGAAAGACGAGATTCTTTGAGGCGGCGGATGAGATCGGTGGGGATTGCTTTCATACTATCAGTTGCATCCTTTTGAACATTAGGAATAGTCTGGAAGAGAACTCTTTTGGATATATTACAAGAAACTCTTCCATTAGAGTGGAAGCAAATTTTTACCTCCTTGTGAAGAGTATCTTTTTCGTCTACATAAAACGCATAATACTCTTCACCATCTGAATTTAATCCGTAATCGTAAAGGTGTAAGTGATTCCATAGAACGACACTTTTACTTTTCTCATCCCAAACGACGTTATGGCGTTCGTGTTTTGGATGCATGAAACGCAAGTCTTTCCATTGTTCTAATAAACGCTGTGTTTTCGTTTTGGGCCATTTTTGAGATTTCCCGAGCCGGCCGGTAGTAATGACTTTTAGAGATTGAGAATCCCAAACCCAGTTTTCGAGCATTTGAGAGGGCGCCTCGACGAAGTCCCGGGGAACGCTTGTGCCGGAAAAGCGGGAGTAGTTTGCCTCCGTTAGCAAGGAGTGGAGGGCGTGTCCAAATTCGTGAAACAAGGTTTCCACTTCGTTGTGGGAGAGTAAGGAAGGTTTGTCGTCGGCAGGCGGCGGGAAGTTGCAGACTAAGGCGACGCAAGGGCATTGGTATTCTCCGGAGGGGAGGCGTTTGCCGTCGATGAGGCTGAATTGAGCGAAGTGATGAAACTTCCCTTTTCTGGGAAACATGTCGAGGTAAAAAGTTCCTAGGGGATGTTGTTTTTTTGTGTCGGAGACTAAGTAGAGTTCGAGATTGTCGGTCCAGAGATAGGGGGCATCCAGCTTGGTAAAGGACAGGCCAAACACTTGTCCGCAGATTGTGAACATTCCCTTGAGGACGCGATTGTAGGGGAAGTAGGCGCGGAGTTGTTCGGCATCGACTTTATAACGTTGTTTTTTGAGTTGGTTGGCATAGTAGCGCCAATCCCATGCATAGACGGCGGCTTTGGTGTCGCCGGTTTCAGCAACCTTGAGGGAGCGGTAGGATTCTAGTTCGGCGGCGAACTTGTCTTCCAAGCCTTCCTTCAATTCTTTCAAAAACTGGATAGCGGCAGCGCCGTTGCCGGCCATTTTTGTTTCGGTTTTGTAGTCGGCCCAAGATGAGTAGCCCAGTTTGCTGGCGATGGAGGCCCGCAAACGAAGCATTTTTTGCAAAAGCGCGAGGTTGTCTTCGGCGGCCAACGAATCGCGGGCGACGTTCATTCGCTTGCGGGTGGTTTCCGATTTGGCGTTTTCCATCACCGCCATGAAGTGCCAAGCGACTTCGGCACGGAGTTCGTAGTTCCGATTTTCGTTTAGAAGGTTTTCTTGATTCAGGAAGTCTTGAGGCAATCCATCGAGGTCTGCTTTGGAAAATTCAAGCACGGCGGAGGCGCGAGTGATATTGGCGTCGAAGTCGGCGGCGGCGCGCGCGAGTTCTTTTCGGAGGCGTTGGACTTCGTTTTTTTCAGTCGAGGGGAGATGCAGGCCGGCACGGCGGTAGTCTCGGAGGGTATCCTCAAAGAGTCTTTTGTCTTCTCCTTTCAGGTCGGGACGGGTGTCTGCGTAGGCGCGGATGGTTCGATAAACGTCTTCTCGATAGTCCAGGCCGACAGCCCAGTCTTGAAACTTTTTGACGAGTTCCACGGCTCGTTTTCGCATGGCGGCGTCGGGGCTGATTTCTTTGATGAGGCACAAACGGTTGGCCGTCAGGTAGGCAGTATGAAGGAGGTCGTCCAACTCTTGCACGGTGTTTTCGAAGCGCAAGCAGCTTGGATGCAGGGCGGCGAGGGCGGCCAACCGTTTCTCGGCTGTTTGGATGGCTTCTTTTAGGGAGGTTTTCAGCGAATCGGGATTGGTTTCAAAACGGGGAAGTTCGAGTCTTCTGCCGGCCGCTCGGGCGCGTTTCCGCGCTTGGGAAAGCAAGGCAAGCGGGACGGGATAGACGTCGGCAAAGTTTTTTACAGCGGAATCGGATTGTGCGTTGGACATTTATTACGTGGTTTTTTCTGCAAAGACCGTCGCTCGCCAATCAGGCGTTTGAAAGGCACACGCTACTCCGCCGGAGGAGACGGATTCAAGCAGAGAATTCTCCGATGGAAGGCCGCAGCAACAAGGCGTTGCTTTTGCGCTCTACGACAGTCCGACAAGGAGCGGGAAGCAAATCCAAATTCTGTTCTCTTCCAATTCTGCGCAGATTGGATGAAGTTGCCGAGAGACAGCGGCGAAAAATTGACGGCTGTCGGTTCAAAAAAAATTTATGGCTTGCAAAGGAGGAGAGGATCCTTAGATTGCTTCTTCCCAAATTGGCGATGAGACAAACGGCGACAATAGGGTGGAACGCCTTTGTAGAGGTGCTCCGGCAGCCCATTTTTCTTTTGTTGATGACGGCTTCGGCGGTTTTCGCAGTGTTCTTGGCCAGCACTCCGTTCTTCGGCTTCGGCGCGGACGACAAGTTGGTGAAAGACAGCGTGCTGGCGACGATGTTTGTGGTAGGTTTGTTGGTGGCGGTTTTGAGCGCTTCTTCCACACTGGCCCGCGAAGTGCGGTCGGGAACGGCGCTGGCGACGCTTTCCAAGCCGGTGGGACGGTTTCCATTTTTGTTGGGAAAGTTTCTCGGCTTGGCCGGAGCACTTTCCGTGCTAACTTACGTCAATTTGATCAGCGCGCTGATGGCCAGCCGAATGGCTTTTACGGCTTATGGCGAAGCGGACAAGCGGGCGTTTTTTCTCTACACGGGGGCGATTTTGCTGGCGTATGCGGCGGGCGGGTTCACCAATTATTTTCTGCGTCGGCCCTTTGTTTCGGACGCCACGTTTTTTGTGGCGGTGTTTTCGACTTTGGCGTTTGTCATTGTGTCTCAGTTGCCGCGTCCGAGTTCCATGTTTGAGGAGCATATCCAAATAGACTGGCGTTTGGTTCCGGCGTCGGTTTTGATTTTGTTGGCCTTCTTTGTGTTGGCCGGCTTGGCCCTGGCTTGTTCTACTCGTTTTGACTTGATTGCCACTTTGTCGATTTGTTCGGGGGTGTTTCTGGTAGGGTTGATGTCGGATTATTTGCTGGGCCGGCCGGCGGCGGAGGGCGCGTGGTGGGCGTCGGCCTTGTATGCCGCGCTTCCCAATTGGCAGTTGTTTTGGCTGGCGGACGCTTTGGAGAAGGAAAAGACAATTCCTTGGTCGTACGTGGGGAGGGCGTTTTTGTATGCGGCGCTGTATTTGAGCGCTCTGCTGGCCTTGTCGCTGGCGTTGTTTGAGGATCGGGAGTTGAGTTAGGAGAGGCTTTTGGGTATGAAAAATCGGACGTTCTCGTCGATGAACGCAAAGATGGCGATGTGATGGAAGGAAACGGACAACAGAACGGATTGGTGAACGCGGCGGCGCTTTTGGTTGCCGGCGCGGTTGCGGCGGTGCTGGCCGGTTATGCGGATTCGGCGGCGGCGTTGGCGGCGGCGGTGTATTTGGGCTTTGGCTTTGTGGTTGCGGCGGTGAGCGGCTTCCAAATGCGTTTGGAACGGCGAGAGTCCCTGGAGCGTTTGGAATACGACGAGATGATGCGGGCGCGAAAGGGCGCCGCTTTGTTTGAGGACACGGGGGAGGATACCTTTATTGCCAAACGGTCTCGGGAGCAGTTTGAGCGGTATTTGGTTCCGGCGTTCACGGTGGGGTTGTTGCTGGCGCAGTGGGGAGCGGTTTGGCTGCTCTGGGAAAGGCTGCCTGAATTGGGGCCGCCGAATTTGAATAACGCCGCCGTGGCTATGGCGGGGTTTGGAGCGTTTTCGCTGATTCTGTTCTTGTTGGGGAAGTATTCGGCAGGAGTGGCGCGAATGGAGGGTCGTCGTCTGTTGCGGCCGGGGGGGGCGTATTTGTTGTTGGGGTCGATGATCTGCTTGTTGGTGGTTTTGACGGAGGCTGGGGCGTGGTTTGGGTTTGAGCGGTTGGACGGGCATGTTGCCCGGGTTTTGGTTGTTTTGTTGGGGTTGGCGGGAGCGGAGTCGTTGGTGAATTTGGCGCTTGAGGCGTATCGTCCCCGCGGAAAAGGAAGGGAGGAGCGACTGCTTTACGAGAGCCGGTTGGTGGGATTGCTGGGGGAGCCGGCGGGATTGGTGCGAACGGTGGCGCAGGCGCTGGACTATCAGTTCGGGGTCCGAGTTTCGGAGACGTGGTTTTACAAGTTTCTGGAGCGAGCTTTGGGGTGGTTGATTTTATTGCAAGCGGGAATTTTGCTGCTTTCAACCACATTTGTAATTTTGGAGCCGCAGGAAGTGGGAATTCGGGAGCGGTTTGGGAGATGGGCCTCTGGAGGGAAGATATTAGAGGCCGGCCTTCACTTCAAACTGCCTTGGCCAATAGATCGCGTGTATCGACATCCGGCGAAGGAAGTTCAAACTTTCCACATTGGCTATACGGTGGACGAGGAACGGGAGAAGGAGCGGACGTTGCTTTGGACGGTAAGCCATTATAAAGAGGAAGTGAACTTCTTAGTGGCCAGCGGCGAGCAAGAGGAAGGATTGACGGATGAGGGGACGGTTCCAGTGAATTTTCTAACGGCGGCGATTCCGGTTCAGTATGTGGTTCGGGATGTTGAGGATTGGTTTTACAAACACAGGGATGCGAAGGGATTGCTGGAAAGAATCGGCTATCGAGAAGTGGTTCGCTACTTGGTGAACGTGGATGTTTTGGAAATTATGTCCAACGGGCGGCGGACGGCGGCGAAAGAGTTGCGAGAAAGAATTCAAAAAGCGGCGAATGAAGCGGATCTAGGAGTGGAGATTTTGTTTGTAGGCTTGCAGGATATTCATCCGCCGGTGGGGGAACAGCGGGTTCCCGTAGCGGCGGCGTTTGAGGAAGTGATTGGAGCGGTGCAAGAAAAGGAAGCGGCGATTATGGAGGCCGAGGCGTATGAGGCGGAGATTCTTCCCAAAGCGAAGGCCGAAGCGGCGCGGTTGCTGAGCGAGGCTGAAGCTTATCGGAAGGCGCGGATGGAAAGCGCCAAGGCAACGGCGGCGCAGTTCGAACAGCAAGGCAAGGCGATGGCGGCGGCGCCGAATGTGTTTCGGAGCCGGAAGTATTTTGACGTCTTGGCCAATTCGCTCACAAATGTCCGAAAGTATATCATTACTCCGGACTCGGTTGACGAGGTGTTCACAATAAATCTAGAAGACAGGATTGCCCAAGACTTGCTATTAGACGCGCGACCGGAAGAAAACTGAGGAAAGGTTTGTGGAGAACGAAAAACAATCCAGAGACAGCGAATGGAAAGAAAGATGATGCAAATAAAATTCTATAATAACTTTATTAGGTTTTTGGTGAGACTTGCCGAGGTGGTTATTTCTTTGTTGAGAACTTTAAAAAATAACTTGTCAGATTTAGTGGTGACATTTGCAAGAAGCGCGTTTCAGCGGAACTTAGCCGTGCTAGAAGTCTTCTTGGTTAGTGTCGTCGTCGCCCTTGGCGGAACTTGGCAGGATTTAGAGATCCTTGGTCCTGGACTATCAGAAGCTATATGGAAATTTGCTTTAGCGCCTTTTATTATTAAGTTGCGGAGTAAATTAAGCAAAAGCGCCTTAGATGACAAAGAAATTAGAACAGAATTAAATAAAATTAATGATTTTGAAAGAAACATGGAAGATGCATCTACTGCAAAACAGGAAGATTTGTATCTAAAAATAAGCGGCGCTGTTTCATCAATCAATAAAAGATTAAGAGAAATAGGCGAGAAACCTGTCCAAATATTTAGCAGATCAGCAGACGGAGATAAAATGTATAGTATAGGAAGAGGATCTGTTTCAAGAAAGTGGTTTAAAAATAAAGAAAAAGCTTTTGAAGCTTCATCTAAAGGAGTAAAAGATGAAGATAGCTATAAATTAGTAGAGTCTCCTACTCCAACTCCAGATCAAGGTCAGCTAAAAAATAGCAAAGACCCAGCAGAGAGGTCCATGGCTCAAAATTTTGCTAATATGACAGAAACCAGAAAAGCTATTAAAGAAGGGAGATCTGAATACTTTATAGGCAAGCCAGGTGGAAAATGGGCAGACAGAAAAGCTAGACCTTATGTTTTAGAGGCATTAAAAGGGCTGTCAAAAGATGAAAAAATTAAAAAATTGTATGATATGCGTAAGGAACTTCTAGAAAATCCTAGAGCGTTCCAGGAAAAATACGGGATAAAGTCTAGGAGTGGTTTATTATGGCCAGAAAAATCTTATTATGGAGGTTCTAAAAAAATTGGCACCGAGACAACTCAGCTAGAGTCTGGCAATGTAGATATTGGAGGTTACCTGCTTGAGACGGGCCTTCCTAAGAGAAGAGTTGTTGTTAAGCCAGAAAATAAACAGTTAGCTGCAGAAAGAAAAAAGAAAGAAAAAGATGATTATATTGAGGGAAAAACAGCATATGATAAACTATTAAAACTTGGCTCTATAACAAAGACTGAATACGATGAAAAGATTTCAGCCCTTGCTAATATAAAGTCAAGACCTTCCTGGGAGGAAGATCTAATAGAACAAGGGTTTGATATTCCTAGAGGATCGAAATCACCTTATGAAGCATTGTCACACCCTGATAATTTAAAGAATTTAAAAGACAGAACAGCTCTTGAAATCGGAGATGAAATAACTCTTTTTCAGCCTAAAGCTGGTTCAATTTCCAAAACTAAAACTATTAAGTCTGTAGATAAAGGCCCTGTGCATTATATTAATCAAAGATTTGAAGATACTATAATAATCCCTGATAAAGACGGGTCATTAACAGCTAATTTTGCAGGATCTGTATTTGAAAATGTAGATGGAACGAAAGTTACAGATTGGAGCAAAGTTGAATTTGGAGATATAGAAAGCGGAAGTGTAGCTGTATTAGATGGATTAGAGTTAAGTGAAGAAGGTGCGAAATCTTTCAAAAAGCACCATGAAAATAAAATTCACTTATTAAGCGAAGAAACAAGAGAGAAATATTCAGAGATCTTCGCTTTCTTTCGTCTGCGGTAGCTGATAGTAAAACAAGAATTTGAGATAACGAGAGACGATTTATGAGCAAGCAACCTCTTTCTATAATTACGGGCGGCATTTTGCTGTTTGTGTTTGCGGCGATTCTGTTTGCCTTTCAGGTAAGGGAAACAGAAGTGGCCTTGGTGACGACTTTTGGAAAGTATTCGGAGTCATCAACAAAAACGAAGCCGGGGCTGTACTTCCGCCTGCCGTGGCCGATTCAAAAAGTGTACAAGTTTGACAATCGAATTCAGAACTTCGAGCGCAAGTTTGAGCAGACCATGACTAGTGACGCCAACACGTTGCTAATCACCATCTACATCGGCTGGAAGATTGCGGAGCCGCATCTCTTCCTGCAACGATTTGACGGCGACGAGAACAAAGCCAAGCAAATTTTGGAAAATCTAGTTCGCGACGCAAAGAACAGCGTCGTTGGGCGGCATCCGTTTAGCGACTTGATTTCTCCCCAAAAAGAGCAACTGAAGTTCGACGAAATGGAAAGCGAAATGCTGGCTTCCATTCAGCCAAAGGCAAGGGAAAACTACGGCATCGAAGTGTCTTTGGTGGGGATCAAGCAGCTTGGGCTACCGGAATCCATTACCGGCAAAGTGTTTGAGCGAATGCGGGCGGAGCGGCAGCGGCAAGTCAAACGCTATCAAGGCGAAGGCGAAGCCAAGGCGATTGAAATCCGCGCGCAGGCCGACCTCCAACGCCAAAAAATCCTGGAAGACGCCCGAGCCGCCGCAACCGTGATGATGGGGCAGGCCGACGCCGAAGCGGCCAAGTATTACCGAGTGTTTGAACAATTTCCTGAATTGGCGATCTTTCTCCAGCAAGTGAAAGCGCTCAAAGCGGCCACCGGAGACAAAACCACCTTGATTCTTGGTCCGGACACGCAACCGTTCAACTTGTTGCAAGGTTTGGAAGGCGACGAGAGGTCTGCCGAAGGGAATTCAACAAACAAACCCAAAGAAGAAGAGCGCACGATTGGCTTTGGCGATGAAGACTAAGGGAATGACGGCGGGGAAGGTGTATTACGGGGACTGCCGGCGGAACATGCAACCATGGATTGAGTGGAATCGCTGGAATGAGCCAGTTCTAGGGGATTTAATTTACCTAGATCCGCCGTGGAACTCGAACGCCAACTACAACGTTCTCTTTGACAAAGGCAAGCAATCCAGCGCCGGCCACACCGCACAAGCCGCCGTGTTCGAAGACATCTGGCGCTGGAACGAGCCTCACACTGGCTTACCGATAAACAGGAGATTGAAGAATGAGTATTGGCGAAATAATTGCAACGACGAAAGCGGGGATATCGGTTTCACAATGGTGGAAGAAACGAAAGGAACTCAAAAAACAAGAAGAATTCAAGAACCCGTTTGAAGAGGGAACTCTAGAACATGCGATTTTTGAAGTCTTGATAGAGAGACCGTCGAATTGGCTAACGCCTGATTGGATTGCTAGAAAAATCATTTCTCTCGAACTGTTTGAATTAAGGAATGCCGCAGTAGAACGATACCGTGTCCGAGAGGCTATTCGCAACAGCATCCGAGCGGGTCAGGAAGTTTTTGAAGAAAAGCCTCCGCCAATATTAACGGTCGTAGAATTCCGAATGCACGAACGATTCCGAAAAGGCAAGTAATGAAAGAGAGTCACATAATTTACGGCTACCGTTCAAAATTGAACGGAACACAACAATGACGACAACAAAGAAACTACTAATCGGGCTGGCTGTTTTGGCAGTCAGCGTAATGGGAATGCAGGCGGAAGAGAAGTGCGAGGTGTGCAGGAAAGATCCCTACGGGCTGTCTGATAAGTGCTGGGACGTTCGGTTAGATGGTGAATTGAGGTTGGAGTTCCAATTGAACTGGAAGGAAGATCTGTTGTTTAAAGACGTCGATGCAAACAAATTTAGTGAAGATGACGCCCTTTATATGTTCCATAACGGCGCTAGGGTGCAGTGGTCTACCAATTCAATTGACTGGAATCTTTTCAATCACTGTCGGGGTGTGGGAATTCAGCCAAACTTGAGCAGTTTCACGTTCAGCAGGAATTTGTCTTTCTCTAAAGGTGAGAGGGTAGATTTACACTACATAGGCAATATAAACTGGGAAAAGCACATCTACGAAGGACCGACTGTGACAAAGTTCTTCGTTAGGTTGTTGCCTTGCGATGTCAACGCGCATAAAGAAGCCTACAAAAACAGGAAGATTGGGATAAAAACGAAGATGGATCCATTGAATCTTAAACGGCTTTACAACCCTACACAAGCAAACAGGTGGAATGATTATTACAACGCCAGGGGGTGGGATGTCTACATAGCCTCTGGCTTAAGCATACAAGTGGAGTGGAATTACGGAAGGTTACAGTTTTCCAAATCACTAAGCCCGAATGAAGTAAAATGGGAGAATGCAGGAAAGGTGACAAACGGGGTTACAGGAACGAGAGGCAGTATAAGAGTTAGTCCGCAAGGATATCATCTCTACGACGATGACCCGCGGTTTGATAGGAATGACGGTCATTATAGATATGGATTCGGGGCGTTCTTTCGAATCAAACCAATGAATGAAGACGCTCTCAAGAAGTTCTATATTGATTTGAATGAAGGTTTTGTAAGAGCTGAACCGCCAGTCAGAGAGACTCCGTCCATCACAATCGAGAACAACAGGAAAGCGCAATGAACGGCTTTGAAATAAAGCGGTGCGGGGCTTTGAAAGCGCATGCGATAGAAAGAATTTTGAAACCGCAGGAATAACGAGAAAGAATTTGACAGAAACAACAACTTTATCGAAGTGTGTTATTATGAGTAGTAAGGAAATAGAGAATCCATTTACTCAGGGAGATGAAAGGTATGAATTTTTTGAAATTTTGAAATCAAATCCAGAAGAACTACGACCTGCAAGATGGATTGTGAATCAAATCGAAGATCGGGGTTTCATTTATCCAATCCCCCTTGAGATAATGGTTGCTTCTTACTTTAAGCAGAGTTGCGATGCGGGAGAAGAAATCTTTGATCGTGTTAATATTAATGGTGATGGTCAGACATTTTTGTACCGAATACATAGATCGCGATGGCCAAAGAAGCCTAGTAAAAAAGAGGTTCGGAGTCTAAAAAGAAAAGGAAAGATTCTTGGCATTCTTACTTATATTAAGGAGGGGTATGAATGGATTGCGCAGAACGTCATTTCACTGTTCAAATGAGTAAAGGTATGAGAGAAGTTTGGAGAATCATGTTTGGAGTGGCTGGGGGATTGTGCTTGCGTCGGATTGCGTTGCCGCCGGGTTCGGCGTTTGCTACGTTGAACTGGCTTTCGGGGAGCGAGATTTCAACGAGGAAATAAAACTCGGCGAGATGGAAGAGCGGAGCGAACGGGAATGAGCGAAATTGTTTAGAGCGTTGCTATGAACCAAAACGACGAAAAGAACTTGCCGGATCTGCCGGAGAAGATTCCGGCCAAGCCAGCGGAAACTGCCGGCGATTTGCCGTCAGAAGCGCCGATGGAGGACGCCGGCACTCAGGCCTTGTCCGAAGCGCTGGCGAGCAGCTTCCGATTTATTCGGGCCTTGATGATTGTCTTGGTGGTGGTCTTCTTAGGGTCCGGGATTTTCACGGTCAATCCCAACGAAATGGCGGTGCTTTTGCGGCTGGGCAAACCGGTGGGTTCTGGATCAGACGCCATTCTGCGGCCGGGCCTTCACTGGTCGTTTCCTTCTCCAATTGACGAGATTGTTCGCATTCCCGTCGGCGAAAGCCGCACCGTGGAGGCGACTAACTGTTGGTATCAAGTCACCCCCGAAATGGAAATCTCCGGGCAGTTGCCGCCATCCTTGTCCACTCTGCAACCGGGCGTGGATGGCTATGCCTTGACTTCGGACGGAAACATTATTCACGCGCGGGCCACGGCGAAATATCGAATCGCGGATCCTCTGCGCTATGCGTTTGGTTTCCGCGGCGCCACTAACATTTTGGAAAACGCGCTCAACAACGCTGTTTTATACGCATCGGCTCGGCATACTGCCGAGGAGGCTTTGTATAAGGACAAGACGGGTTTTCAGGACGCGGTGCGCCAGCGCTTTGTGCAAACGATTGAGAAAGCCAACATGGGAATCCAACTAGAACCCATCCAAGTTCAAACCTTCCCGCCGATGTATGTAAAAGAAGCGTTTGATCAAGTTTTGGAAGCGGAGCAGGCGCTTAGCGAAGCGCGCAACAAAGCCCAAGGCGAAGCCGACGAGATTACTCGAAAGGCTGTTGGAGAAGGGCGGGCTTTGATCAGCGACGGCATTACCCGAAGCAACATGCTGGTGCAGACCTTGCGGGCGGAGGCCGAAGCGTTTTCCGATCAGCTGGCCGATTATCAGAGAACCCCCCGGCTGTTCCGGGAGCGGTTGCTGGTGGAAACCATGTCCCAAGTTTTGACCAACGTGAACGACAAATGGCTTTTGCCTGAATCTGGAGACGGCGGGCGGCGGCAAATTCGACTCATGTTGAATCGAGAACCTCTTAATTATACGGGCGACAACGAAGAAGACGAGGGCAACGAGTAGCCCAACCCACAAGTGAACCAAGAAACCTGTTAGCAATTTATGCAAGTTACATCCTTACTCAGCCAAAAGGAACCCGGCCACGATCACGAATGCGCGCCGGTCAAACTCTACCAAACTTTGATCGGCTTGTCGTTCGTTCTCAACTCCTTTGTCATCAGCTATTTTTTTGTCAACGGCAAAAGCGTTGGAGACATGGCCGCTATGATCGGCGCCATTTTGTTGGGCTATCCGATCATGCTCACGGCGCTTCGAGACTTGAGAAAAGGAAAGTTAACCACAAACGAACTGGTCGCCATTGCCGTGCTGGCATCCTTTGCCAGCGGGCAGTATCAAGAAGCGGGCATAGTCGCCTTCTTCATGCTTTTGAGCGAAATCATTGAAAAGCGAACGGCGGAAGGCGCGCGCCGCTCCATTGAGTCGCTGATTCAATTGACTCCGATCAAGGCGCGCCGGCTAAAAGGCAACGAAGAGGAAGAAGTGGAGGTCGCTTCCTTGAAAGTGGGCGACGTCATCCGCGTGAGGCCGGGAGACAACGTGGCCGCCGACGGAGTGATCGTTTCCGGACAAGGCTCGTTCAATCAAGCGAACATTACCGGAGAGTCTTTGCCGGTTGACAAAAAGTCTGGCGACGAAGTTTTTGCCGGAACGCAGAACCTTACCGGCGTTTTGGAAATTCAGGTAAGCCGGGCGGGCGAAGACACTACTTTGGGCAGAGTTCGCGATCTCATCTTGGCGGCGGAAAAAACCAAATTGCCGATTATGCGGATCGTCGACCGATATATGGGCTACTATACGCCTTTGGTGCTTTTGATTGGCGCCTTGGTGTGGGCCTTTACGGAAAAACTCAGCCCGGTCATCTCGGTTTTTATCATTGCCTGCCCTTGCGCGTTCATTCTCGCAACCCCTACGGCTATGGTGGCTGCGCTCTCCGCCGCCGCTCGGTTAGGCATTCTAATCAAAAACGTGGGCGACATCGAACTTTCGGCAAAAATCAACGCTTTCATCTTCGATAAGACGGGAACGCTGACGACCGGGCAGCTGACAGTCAGCAGGCTTTCCCCTCAAGGCAATGTCAAACCCGCGGCATTGCTACACTTGGCGGCCTCGGCTGAAAAATACAGCAATCACCCCGCCGCCCGGGCTTTGGCCGATTTGGCCGCCGAAGCCGGTTTGGACTTGGAAGAACCCGCCGACTTTGAAGAAGCCCCCGGCCGCGGTATCAAAGCCACGGTGGCCGGCGCCAAGGCGGTCGTGGGACGGTCGCAGTGGTTGAAGGATAATGGAGTTTCCGAAGGATTTGCCGAGAAGTCGGACCCAACGGAAACCGAGGGATACAGCTTGCTCTACGTCGCCAGAGACGGAGAATTTCTGGGTTGGATTGGTTTGCAAGATCGAACTCGATCCGAAGCCAAAGAATCGCTGAGCGACCTGATGGGCGCAGGGGTTCGGCGGGTTGCCATGGTCTCCGGAGACTTGAGGCCGGTAGCCGCGCGAGTGGCCAAAGAAATTGGATGCGGAGAGGTTCTGGCCGAGTGTTTGCCGCAGAACAAAGTCGAGTTCGTCCGCAAGATGAAGGCCAAAGGCTATCGCGTGGCCGTGGTGGGAGACGGCGTCAACGACGCTCCGGCTTTAGCCGCCGGCGATCTGGGAATTGCTATGGGCGCGGCGGGAAGCGAAGTGGCGATTCACAGCGCCACAATCGCCTTGATGAACAACGACCTTCGGCGACTGCCTTTTCTGGTTCGTCTGTCTCGTCAAACCCGCTCTGTGATCAACCAAAACTTTTTGTTCGGCGCCCTGTTCGTCATCAGCGGATTCACCTTGGCGACAATGGAAATCATTAATCCCGTCTGGGCGGCCTTCCTGCACGTAGTCGGCTCGCTTTTGGTCGTGTTCAACAGTTTTCGTCTGGTGCGACAAGGAGAAGAGTTGGAACCGATGGAAATGCCGAATCCCGGCGCGGCGTCGGCCAAGAACGCTCCTCAATTGCAAACAAAGTCCGCTTAACCCGAACTTGCATTCGCATTTCGCCTGAAACAAAATCATCTTATGGTCACTTCAGCCTCCTCAGATCAATATTCAATGGAAGCCGGCGGCGCTGGAATTGGAAACGTTGTCTCGGTCAAAGGGCTCACGAAGATATTCAAAGATTTTTGGGGACGGCCAAAAGCCAAGGCGGTCAATGACGTCTACTTTGAAGTGCGCCGCGGCGAAGTCTTCGGCCTTCTGGGGCCCAACGGTTCCGGCAAATCCACAACCATCAAACTCTTGCTTGGCTTGCTTTATCCCACAAAAGGCCACATCCAAGTGTTCGGCCACTCTCCCCGCCATGTGGCTACCAAGTCCAGAATCGGCTACCTTCCCGAAGAATCCTACTTATACAAATATCTAGACTCTGCGGAAACGCTGAACTTCTTCGGCAACCTCTTCAACCTCAACAAACTTGAGCGCAAACAACGCGCCGAGCAGTTGATCGAAATGGTCGGCTTGAAAAACGCCGTCAGCCGGCAAGTCGGCGAGTTTTCCAAAGGCATGCAGCGCCGAATTGGATTGGCGCAGGCGCTGATCAACGATCCCGACCTGGTCGTCCTCGACGAACCGACTTCCGGGATGGACCCAATCGGTTGCCGAGAGATCAAAGACTTAATCAAGGCGTTAGCTAAACGCGGAAAAACCGTGATTCTCAGCAGCCACCTTCTCTCCGACGTCGAAGATGTTTGCGACCGAGTGGTCATTTACTACGGCGGACGCGTGCAAGCCCTCGGAGCCTTGCGGGAACTGTTGACAACGCCGGAAGTAACGCGCATCACTACACCAACCTTGGCGCGAAAAACCATGGAACAAATCTTGCAAATCGTTCGGCGGGACGTGGACGAATCCAAAGTCTCGATCGACAACCCAACGCAAAACCTCGAAAGCTACTTCCTGGGCGTCGTGGAAAAAGCCCGCCAAGACGAAGCCGCCACTTCGGGAGTCGTCTCCGGAAACCGAATGGCGGATTACTTGAAGGCCGACGCCGAGAAAGCCGACTCCACCGACCGATTCTTGGAGCGATGGACAAGCCCCTCTGCCGAAGCCTCCAAACCAGCCGCCGACAAACCCGAGCCGCCGAAAATAGACGAAACCATGCTGGAAAAACTTTCCCAGTTGGAAAAAGAGGCGTCGCCAAAGGTTGAAACCGCGCCCAAACCGGCGGCGTCTATGGAAAAAGCCGACGAAAAACTTTCCTCGTTGCTGGATGATTCCGGCGCCGAGACAAAGGAGAAACAACAATCATCGGACTAATGCAATCGATTCTCGCTGTCGCCCTCCTTACGCTCAAGGCCGCAATCCGCTTCCGCCTGCTGATCGTTCTTAGCGCCCTGTTACTTTTAACCGTCGTCGGCCTTCCTCTCGTCCTGAAAGACGACGGCACGGCCCAAGGCTTTACCCAAATCCTGCTGACTTACACGCTCAGCTTGATCACCGCTCTTTTAGGTTTAGCCACCTTGTGGATTGCCTGTGGCACGTTGGCACGGGACATCGAGGAATACCAAATGCAGATCGTCGCCGTAAAACCGGTTCCCCGATGGCAAGTCTGGCTGGGAAAATGGCTCGGCATTATGATCCTCAACGGCGTCCTGCTTAGCATGTCCGGCACGGCGGTGTTCTTCCTGATACAATACCGCTCCGCAAAACTGCCCGAAGCCCAACAATCCACTCTGCGCGACGAAATCTTCGTGGCCAGAGGATCCGCCAAAGAAGAACTGCAAGATTATGGGCCGATGGTCGATCAATATATGGCGAACGCTTTGGAAGCCAATCCTGAATTAGTTGATAGCGAAAGCCGAATTCTCCGATCCGTTCGAGAAATGCTTAAACAGCAAGTAATCGCAAGCCAGCAAGTGGTGCCTCCCAATCCCGGCATCCGCCGCCGCTGGCAAATGAAAGTGGCGCCGCCCGACGAAATCAAAGATCAACCGCTTTATTTGCGCGTGAAGTTCTTCACCGGCAGCGCTTACGACACGGCCACCTACATTGGTTTTTGGGAAATCGGCCCGCCCGAAGGCGCCCAGCGAGTTCGTATCGAAAATAGCATCTCCCCGGAATCTCCCATTCAATTTGAAATCCCTCCCAATCTAGTGGACGCCGACGGCGTTCTGACGGTGGACTTCGCCAACCTAAATGACCAACCGCTCATGTTCCCTCTGGGCGAAAAAGGAGAAACGCCGGGCATGGAAGTGCTGTACAAAAAAGGCTCCTTTGCGCCGAACTTTGCGCGGGGCATGATCCTCATCTACTGCTCTCTGGGATTCTTGTGCGCCTTAGGGCTAATGGCGGCGAGCTTCCTTTCCTTTCCCGTGGCGGCCTTCTTCTCTTTGGCTCTGTTGTTCGTTGGTTTTTGCCATGGAACGTTAGAGCAAATTGTATACGAAGGAGGCATCACCGGAGTGGACTCTAGCACTGGGAAAACCGGCAGTCCCGGCTTGGCAGATAAAGCGGCGGTTAGCGCGGCCCAAGGAATGCTGTTTGTCATCAACTCCATTCGCGACTCTTTCCCGGTGGATAATCTAAGCGACGGCCGGATGATTACTTGGCGGCAAACGTTCCAAGGCATCCTTCAAATCGTCATGTTGGGAGGCGGCGTTTTCGCCTGCTTCGGGATGGTCATCTTTACCAAGCGAGAACTGGCAACCGCAAAAAGCTTCTGATATGAGGCCGCTGCGCGTCAAATACTTCAAACCCTTGATGTTCCTTATGGCGGCGGCCTGTTTGACTGGGGTAGGCTTGGTGCAAAAAGCGCTCAACCAAGCGCGTTCGGACATGGGGCTAACTCGGCTGGAGCCTTTGGAAAACGCGCCGCCGGTGCTGGCCTTTACTACGGTGGCTTTGGGAGGATTTCGTGGATTGATCGCCAACACGCTTTGGATTCGCGCCAGCCAACTGCAAGACGACGGAAAGTATTTTGAAATGGTGCAACTAGCCGATTGGATCACAAAACTCCAACCGCACTTTGTCGACGTCTGGGTGCACCAAGCCTGGAACCTTTCCTACAACATCTCTGTCAAATTTCCCGACCACAACGACCGCTGGCAATGGGTGCAACGCGGCATTGAGCTGCTGCGAGATCAAGGAATTCCCTGGAATCCGCAAGAGGCAATGCTCTATCGAGAGTTAGCCTGGCACTTCCAACATAAAATAGGCGCCAACATGGACGACGCCCATATGTTGTATAAAAACGAATGGGCAAAGCGTATGGAGTCACTCTTCGGGGGCCGCGCGCCCGATTTCAAAACCTTCAAACACCCCAAAACTTCTGAAGACAAAGAGCGCGCCCGCATATTGTTTGAAGAATATAAAATGAACATTGACGTCATCCAGCAAGTGGAAGAAGAATACGGCCCTTTGGAATGGCGTCTCCCCGAAAGCCACGCGATCTATTGGGCTTACTTAGGATTGCAGAAGTCCACCCGCCAGAAAGACTACATTAACCTCCGGAGAGTGATCTTCCAGAGCATGCAGTTGGCGTTTCACCGCGGGCGAATTATCAAATTTCCCGTCGCCAAACAACGGGAGAATGACGACTACCTCATGGCATATGAATTCGGACCCAACGTCGCTATTACGGAGGAAGTGAACAAAGTATACAAACAGATGATGGAGGTAGAAGAAGAGAGAAGAGAACACATTTCGACCGGCCATAAAAATTTTCTAAGAACCGCAATCTACTTTTTATATACTCACAACCTCGACAACGAAGCGAAAAAATACTATGATGAAGTCCGGCAACTTTACCCTGACAGCATAGAGAAGGAAGTCAGCTTGGAAGAGTATGTTCTTGACCGAGTGGAAGAAGAATTTGCCAGCACGTCCCAAGACCGAATGAAAGCTGTTCTAATAGGTTGCCTTATACGATCGTACCTCCACTTGGCCAAAGGCGAGGAAGAACGATCGCTGGTCTACGAACTTTTAGTGCGCAAGATGTGGCGGCGGTTCCACGGCGAAATCGGCGAGAAACAGGATGTGCGGGTTGGTTTGCCCACCATCCGTGAGTTAAAACGGGAAGCACTGTCTCAAATGCTAGACGCCGAGACTGGTTTGCCTCCGATACTGGCCGACCAACTACGAACCCGCCTGGGATCAGCGCTGAAAGACTTGGCGATGGAAGAAACAAACACCGAAGACAATTCCCAATCGGACGCCGACGATGAGGCGGAATCCTCCGATTGTTGACGGAAGTTGCCACACGCACTTCGAACTTTCTCCTCTTCAAATGCTCTCATACGGGAATCTTCTTCTTGAAAATAATATCCGGACAGTGTTTGGCAGAGGGGAACATCTTGTCGGGATTGCAACGTTGTTTGGAGTCTAATACTAATCCCAATCGTTTCATAACTTTTTGAGACGTTGCCGAAAATTGTTTGGCCGTAGAGATTGATTTTTTCCACTTCAATTCTGAGCTCACCGGAGACGTCCCTGCTCATTTTCGACGCATTTTTCAAGAATGTTCCGGACAGCGGTGAGATCGGCCTTGAGTTGCAAAACGGACTGAACCGACCTTCGGATCATCGCTTGACTTGATACACCCGCAGGGGAAAAATCTCTGCGCCACCAACGTTTTCCAACCAGCCGTCTTGTTCTCGTTCGGAAAACAATATCGCGTCCAGCTCGCGGAAAACGGGATTCAACTCCATTTCGGCGTTCACTTGGTGTTGGCGGCGAACGATAACGATCTCCGCTCCGCTTGCAAAGTAATCCATCCCGGCAGCCTCCGGCGAACCGCCGAACCAAGGTTCGTTGAGCAGACAAGCCATGTATAATCCCGTCCTGCTTCCCATCAGCATGGCATCCCCGGCAATAGCGCCGCTGATGTTAGCCGAGCGCATCCGCTCCGCCAATTCGATCGCAACCGAACCGCCGGGATGAGGCCGACCTTCCAGCGCAGTCACCAATTGCGGCGCCATCGGCAACCCAAACAGCACGGCAGAAGCAACCAAAAATCCCTTTGGAAATCGCCGCCTCGCAAACTGTTGCGGCAGCCACTGCAAAAAACCGAAAACAGCCGCCAACAGAAACGGATAAGCGCTGTAAAAATAGCGCGCGTCCAACTCCTTCACCTCCAAAGGAAGAAAAGCAAGCGCCAATCCCCCGACCGGAAAAACCGTCCAACGCCAGCTTTCCGAAAACAAAGCACGATTCAATGGACGACGAAAAACAAAGCAAGTCGCCAAAGCCAAAAGCCCAACGCCGAGTGCTCCAAAACCAAAGAAAATTCCAAAAATCGAGCGCAAATTTGCCTTCAACAAGTTCCACTGGCGAGCCCAATCCGTCGCGCTGGCAAAAGGCGACCAAAACACATATTCCGAACGCGTAGGATCCTCCCAGTTCGAAAAACGCCCCTCAGCTGGCGCGTTCAACCGTCCAAAACAAGGATGATACCGCTCCGCATCCGCCGATTCCACTCCCGCCACAGCGCGATCAATCCCCCAAACCGAACCAATAGTCAAACCACCATAATGCAAAGACAAAACAACCCCCCAAGGCAGCATAACCGCCAAAGCAACGCCCCCCCCTCTGCCACGCAATCCATCGGCGCGCTTCCTTTGCCCTCTGCCAACCAACAACCCACGCAAAACCAGTCAGCGAAACCACTACAACAACCAGCAACGGCGCATAAACATAGTAAATCAATCCCCAAAGAGTTCCATCCGCAATCGTTCCCTTCTTTGACTGAAAGCGAATCGCCGACAACGAACCCGAAACCGCCAGCAACAACAAACCAGATCCCAAAAGATCAGGACTAATATACTCCACAGACCAAACCACCGCCCACCGCCGCAAAAGAGGACAGCCAAACACCAACCAAAAAAGACAACGCCGACAACCGACACACAAACAACAACAACGTCGCTCCCAACCAAAACAGCGCCCCGGACAATCCCATCACAACCCGCGCCACCGTCAAATCGCTCCAACCCGCCTTCAAACCCAAAGCAAGAAGCCAACTGAGCAACGGACTCCAGTAACTGGACACCGCCAAGCCGAAATCGCCGGCGGCATAATGCTTAGCCAACAAAATATAAGCGATGCCCTGAGTGTTGACCTGATGCGAATTTTGCGACCCGGCTACCAACAACCCCAGCGCAAGAAACGCAAACACGCCCAACAAAGCCAGCCGAAGTTTAGTAGAAGCAAGGATGGAATCTAGCTGCGCCGCCATTTCAAACCGAGCAACCTCCCCCGGCCTCCCAAGTCGTGTTTGAGCATTTCGCCATAGCCGGCTTGTTGGATGTTTTGGAAGATTGAGTCGCTTGGGGGCGGCGTTTTTCGGCGAGCAGAAGGTTGGCGCAAGGGTCTAGTTTTCCCGCTTGCGCAAATGTTTTCCCAGTCGTGGTTCTGAAGTGCCAAGTGAAGTCTATATGTTGAATTCCATAACGCAGGAGTCTTTCCAAACTGCTTTTTCCCGTGAATGCGTCCTTGCCGTTTAGGTAGTGGAATGCGGCGTATTCGGCCAAGCCGTCGGCGAAAAAGCGGTTGCGTCCTTTGACGTCGGAGCGGTGCAGGAGGATTTCTTTTTAAGCCAGCGAGAGATCCACCCATTCGTGGAGGTTCACCCATTGGACAAGTTCGTTGTCGTACCAGCCGGGAGATCAAGAAAAACGGTGCGCTCGGAATCTGTTTGGAGTGCCACTTGATTCAAGACACCGAGTCCGGCGAATGAGTTTTCTCGGCGCAGGTTGGGCAACTGGTTCCAACCCGGCGGACTTGTGCTTACAATGATGGAAAAGTGGGAAGGCTAAAAATCTCCGATCACGAGGTTGACGCCAAATTCAGCCGGTTCCATTCCCAAACATTTGGCGAGAAAGTCGTACTGTTTTTGCAATTCTTGCAAGCTGTGTTTCGCCGGCTCCAGCATTTCTTTGGGATAATAGACCACAAAACCGTCGCCTTCCAGAACGGCGTTTTTCCAAGGATGGAGGATCGTGTGTCGGCAAAGGCGACTCTGGCAGACAAGCGAGAAAGGTGGGGATTATCCACAATCAATCTTTGGATGACTCGGCTGAATTCAAGGAAGCGGAGCGGAGGATTTTCCCGCCGCAGATCCGCCCACACGGGAAAGGAAATGCGGACGGCTCCATCCGCCGCAAGCCTAATCAATCCTCCGGTTCGAGGAAAGATTGCTAGTGCGCAAGGCGAGGGAAAGGGATTGTCGTTCGCTCCCAAGGCCCGAAGAGGCCGTTCGCAATCGGACTCCGCCTAAATGCGGCTGTTCAGCATCGCTCGGTCAATCAAACAAACCAGATCGTTGTATCGGCGGAACTCGAACAACTCGAATGTCTCGAACATCTCGGCGAGATCATCTTCGGGCAAATTCCAGTCGCCGGTCAACAACACGACGGCAAGGATCAAGGCGCATAAAAAGGTTTCCAGCCGCAGCAGGCTCGGTTCACGCGCAACAAATGAAGAGCGATTCAGTGCATAGCGTTGCCTCAATGTAGATTTTTGAAAAGGGAATTCACCGTCCGAAATGCTAGAACAGAACGAACACTCGGTGCAATGACAGATTCGTTTCTCGCCTTGTTTTTGCCAATTTAAAAACGCTGAGAATTTCCATCTGCTCCCGGCGTTTATGATTTTCCAACCGCAAGGCGCAAAGATGAATTTGTGGATAGGATTTAGTCTAATTCGATTGTCCGGGCGGTTGATAAGTTTGCCGCTCTCTTACCGCAAAAAAATGGTAGTGTGCGGTCGCTCTAACTTTACTGTTCACTGGTTGCAGGGAGTTGGTCGGCGATTTGAGCGCGCAAGAGACGGATCCGGCGAGGATTGGCGGGGTTGGCAAAGTCTGCGGCGCGCAAGAGGCCGGGATTTTCCGTGTTTTCTTGGGCAAGGCGGTCGAGGGATTGAAGGAGAAGTCCGGCTTCTTCTTGGGAAATTTGCAGGGAAAGGGATTTGGCTTGGCTGAGTTTGAAGCTGCGGCGGGCAAGTTCCAAGAAAAGCGAGCAAGGTTCGAGGCAAACGAGGCTGGGTTCAGCGAGATGGGAAGGCGGTTTGGCTTCGCGGTTTTCAGCGGCGTTCCAAAGTCTTTGTTTGAGGCAAAAGCGGTCGGCACAACAAGCATCGGCGACGCATTGCGCTTGTTCGCTGTTTAGCTTGTCGACGACGCGAAACATTCCAGATTGCCGGGCGGCAAATTCGGGGAAATGAACGGCGGTTTTTTTGCGTTGACAGACGGCGTGCCAATCACCAAGAGCGCCGGGATAAACGGCGTTGAGAATTTGCCAAAGGTCTTCGGAAGAAGAAGCAATAGCGCGCCAGCCGTCGAGAAGATCGGGAGCGGAACGCAAAGGACGAAAACGGCCGGCAGAGTCTTTGGAAAGACGGGCGCGGAGTTGTTTGGCGGAGAGAAGTTCGAGTTGTTCGGCGGGAGTTTCGGCGTCGTTGCGGTGGCGAACTTCGTAGCGTTTTTCACGGCGAGTGACGGCAACTTGGCCGAATGTCTGAGCGGGGCGAAGTGCGTTCACAAAGGCGGCGACTGCGGGATTGAAAAAGTTCACAAAGGAAGACTTTGGCAAAGTTGGATTTGTCTTGTTTTTAACGGGATTAGGCAACGACAAAAAGCAGCGGGCAGCAAAAGGCGCCGGCGTCGTTATTTACTATAAGCGGGGGATGGTTTGATCCAATTCCGCCGCCCTTACCTGCCCCTCTATTTGTTGCGCTGCCGTCAACCGTTTTTCCAAAAGCTCGATGACCTTGTCCGCTTCCTCGATTCCCAGCCCCTTCGCCAAGAGAACCCACGCATACGCTTCCATATCATTTTTTGATACGCCTTCGCCCTCGTCATACACAGGGGCATTTCCTTGTTCGACCACTTGTCGAGCCAACTCTGCCAGTTCAATGTCATTCTCCAAAGCGTCTTGAATATCTTGGATATAGAAATCTAGCGACCAAGCGTCAAGAGAGGGAGGAGGTGGCATAATATCATTCAGGCCTTGGTTATTGACATACATTACGCCGATGAGCCATTGCGCTCCGGCATACCCTTGATCGGCCACCGCCCGCATCCATTTCACCGCTTCCATATCATCTTTCGGCACGCCTTCGCCTTGGTAATACATCCATCCGAGTTTGAATTGCGCATCGGTAAATCCTTGATCGGCCGCCTTTCGAAACCACTTGATCGCTTCCACGTCGCTCTTTGGCACGCCCGCGCCTTTGACATACATCAAGCCAAGGAACCACTGCGCCCCGGCATACCCTTGCTCGGCCGCCTTCTGAAACCACTTGGCCGCTTCTATATCGCTCTTCGGCCCTCGTCCATTGTAATACGCTTCGCCAAGATTGCGTTGTGTCAAGGCGCCGGCATGATCGAGCGCGGTTTGAGTCCGCTTTGCCTCTGCAAAACGCTCTCGATTGGCTACTTCCTGAGTCCACTTGGCCGCTTCTACTTCATCCTTCGCCACACCGTCGCCATTGCGATACATCAAACTAAGTCTAACTTGCGCATCGACATGCCCTCGCTCGGCCGCCTTTCGAAACCACTTCACTGCTTCAATGTAATCTTGCGGCACCCCCTCACCTTGGTAATACATGTTGCCAAGATCATATCGCGCATTGGTATTCAATCTTTCCGCCTTCCGATACCATTTCGCCGCCTCGGTATAATCTTGCGGCACGCCTTCGCCTTGGTAATACATGTTGCCAAGATGATATTGCGCCTTAAAATCCCCTCGCTCGGCCGCCATCCGAATCCACTTTATTGCTTCCCCATAATCCTGCGGCACGCTTTGACCTTTGGCATACATCAAGCCGAGGAAGTATTGCGCATCGGTATACCCTTGCTCGGCCGGCTTCCGCAACCACTTCATGGCTTCCCTCTCATCCTTTGGCACGCCGTCACCATCACGATACATTCTGCCAAGAGTGTATTGCGCTGAGGGATGTCCTTGCTCGGCCGCCTTACGATACCACTTTGCCGCTTCAACACCATTCTTCAGCACGCCTTCGCCATTGCGATACGCCTTGCCAAGGCTGGATTGCGCCCCGGCATCTCCTTGTTCAGCCGCTTTGCGATACCATTTCGCCGCTTCGACATAATCCTTCGGCACGCCTTTGCCTCTTTCATACAAGAAGCCAAGGGAGTATTGCGCATCGGCATTTCCTTGCTTGGCTGCTTTCCGATACCACTTCGCCGCTTCTACATAATTCTCCGGTATGTCGGCACCAAAGTCATACATGACGCCAAGCATGCGTTGCGCTTCGACATTTCCCTGTTCGGCTGCTTTCCGAAACCATTTTGCCGCTTCCACATGATTCTCCGGCACGCCGTCGCCATGCCAATACATGCTGCCAAGGCTGTATTGCGCTGCGGCATCGCCGGCTTCGGCTTTTTCCTTCAGGAATTCCGTCCATTCCTTTGCTTTGGAGTCCAAGGGTTCGCAGGCTGTGAACATGAACGACACGAGCAGCGACAACAACAAGCCGGCGAATGATAGGGCGAGGCGGTTTGCGAAGCGAATTGTGAATTTCATAGAAGGGAAAAATAGCGGCGGCGATTGGTTTTGTCAAAACAGAACTTTTATTTTATTTGGCCAAAAATCCGAGCGAATCGGAGTGCGTTCACAAAGGCGGCGACTGCGGGATTAGAATCATTCACAAGGAAGGTTTTGGGCAAAAGTTGGAAATCGTTTTTTTGCGGGATTCGACAATGGTCAGAAACGGCAAAAACAGCGGCCGGCAAAAGGCGATGGCGGCGTTGCTTACCAGAGGCGGGGGATTTTTCGATTCAACTTTGCCGCTCTTGCCCGCCCCGCTTTTCGTTGCTCCGTCGTCAACCGCTTTTCCAAAAGTTCGATGGCCATATCCGCTTTTTACTTCCTCGATCTTTGGTTAAAAGAATCCACGCATACGCTTCAACCTCATCCTTCGCACGCCTCCGCCTTTGGCATATACAGCACCAAGGTTGAATAGCGCAGCGGCATTGTCCTTGTTTAGCCGCCTTGCGATACCAATGCACTGCCTCAAAGTCAGACTCCATCACGCCTAATCCTGTATAATACTGCACGCCAAGGTTATTTTGCGCCGTGGCATTTCCTTGATTAGCCGTTCTCCGGTACCATTTCACGGCTTCAACATAATTTTTGGGCACGTCTTCGCTATACATCCAACCGAGTAAACGCTGATCTTCAGCATCGCCAGCTTCGGCTCTTTTTCTTCAGGGATTCTAAATATTCATTAGGGTGTGTCGACCCTAAATTTCAAAATCAGAATTTCGAACCTGTGAATCCGAAAAAATCTGCCGCCACAATAATTCGCCCAAAACGACCTAACTCATTGAATGACAACGAGTTATCGACATTTTCCGTCAAATCTATGGGGTCTCCAGACCTTTAAATAATGCTTGCGCAGGAAAATTCGGGTTGTGTTTTTGTGTTGGGGGAGGGGGGCGCAAAAGTAATTGTGTTTGTTGTGAGGCCTTTCAATAGAAGTTTTGAGAGAGCGGCGAGATTGCTTTGAGAAAGGGAGTATTTGGCCGGCATTCGGAAGGCTTTGAAATCTTCGTAACGGCCGCCGGAGAAGGCTTTCACAAAACCTGCTACAGCCTAAGTAGCGGTGGCTTCTTGCTCGGCGCTGATACCCGGCGAGACGGTCTTGGATATTTGCGGCAGAACCAGACTCTCGAAGGTCGCGTCGATGTCCACAAAGTCGCAGTCCACCCATTCTCTCAAATAACCTAGCTCTCTTGCCTTCCGTTTTCAGGAGTTTCCTACAATGCGGAGGTAATGAAAAAGAGGATGAGCAACCCTATGGAGCCAATGGCAATGGTAGACACAAGAGACTAAAGTCGTTTAGATTTCATCATAGATCGAGTTTAAGAATGGTGGAATCTACAGAGAATTCTCATCAAGGGTTATTTTGATCTCAGAAAATAAAGGCATTCGTTCCTTATTTGCAGCACTCGCCGAGATACCACGAAATGCCGCAGTTTTCCGTATCTACCGTAGAAAGCGCTGCCGCAATCAGCGCTTTTCCAGAGACTTTTGTAACAATGACGAGTGACTAAAAAACGAGATGCTCCCAGGCCAGGCATTTAGTTCAACAGGGAAACCGTAAAGATAGCGGACTGGATGACCGCTGGATTTCGAAAATTTCATAGATTCATAGATATTCTTACTTTTTGTTATAGCTGCCATTTGTTTTGGCAACAAATTGTCTCGTCCGTTGCCAACGAGAAGAGTTACGGAGTGAGATGGAGAAAATTAAGTATTCTCTGAAACTTTTTTATTTTTTACTAACCCCAAAGTTGTCTGGAACTTTATTTGCGCCGGATGGGACATCTAATGCTATGAGGACTTACACTGTTGAGTTCTCCTGACGGGGGGTTGTTATAGTTTTAGTTGAGGTGTTTTGGGAGGTTTGTTTTTGGCGGGTTTGGATTTGGCGGAGGGCCCAGGAGGCGTGTTCGGCGATGAGGGGATCGTTGTGTTGGGAGAGTTGTTGGAGGGTGGGGAGGTGGTCGGGGGTTCCGGTGTTGCCGAGGGCGACGCAGACGTTGCGGAGGAAGCCTCGCCATTTGGCGCGGTAGATCGGGGTGTTGCGGAAGCGTTGTTTGAAGGCGGTTTCGTCGAGTTGGGCCCATGCTTGTAGGGAGAGTTCGTTGAGTTCTGGTTTGGCGTGGGATTTCATGATTTGGCCTTCTTGAGCGAATCGATTCCAAGGGCAGGCTTCAAGGCAGTCGTCGCAGCCGAAGATTCGGTTGCCAATGGCGGGGCGTAGTTGGGGAGGGATGGAGCCTTTGAGTTCGATGGTGAGGTAGGAGATGCAGCGGCGGGCGTCGAGGACGAAGGGTTGGGGGATGGCTTGGGTGGGGCAGGCGGTGATGCAGCGGCGACAAGTGCCGCAGCGGTTTTTTTCCGGCGGGTCGGCGGGGAGTTTTGCGGTGGTGAGGATTTCGGAGAGGAAGAACCAGTTGCCAAGGGAGCGGCTGATGAGGTTGGTGTGTTTTCCGATGAAGCCGATGCCGGCGCGTTGGGCGAGGTCTCTTTCCAGGATGGGACCGGTGTCGACGTACCAGAGGGCGTTGGCGGGGTGTGTGGCTTGGCGGATGGTTGCGGTTAGGGTTTTGAGTTTTTCGGCGAGGATTTTATGGTAGTCGGCGTAGCGGGCGTAGCGGGCGATGATGCCGCGGCTTGTGTTTTGTGCGGACGGTTGGGCGGGGTTTTGTTGGTTGTTTTGGAAGTAGCTGGTTGCGAGGGTGATGACGCTGCGGACGTTGGGCAGGATTTGGGCGGGGTTGAGGCGTTTTTCTTGGTTTCGCTCTAAGTAGGCCATTTGTCCGTGGCCTCCAAACGCGAGCCATTGAGAGTAGCGCTGGCCGCTGGCGGGAGGCGCGGCGGTAGTGACGCGGCAGGCGTCGAAGCCGAGGTCAAAGGCTTTGGCGAGGATTTGTTGTTTGGCGCGCTCGGGGTTCATTGGAAGGGGTCCCAATCTTGCGTTAGTTCGTTGGTGGGGGGATTTTTGTTTTGAGCTTGGCGGTATTCTTGAATCACTAGCGAGGCGATTAGGCGGAGGGGGCGGTTGTCTGTGTGGATGATGGCGTCGGATTGTTTGTAGCAGGCGGTCCGTTGTCGGAGCAGTTTGCGGATGGTTTCTAAGGGATTTTCCGTTTGCAAAAGCGGCCGGTGTTTTTGGTTTTTGACTCGGCGGTAGATTGTTTCGGGGGAGGCCCAAAGGCAGACGACGAAGGAGGATTTTTTGAGGAGGTCGAGGTTGTGGTTGTGAGCGGGCAGTCCGCCGCCGGTGGCAATCACCGTCCGTTGCCATTTGGCGATTTCCTTTACAAGGGCGCATTCTAAGGCGCGGAAGTGGGATTCGCCGTCGGTTTGGAAGATTTCCGCGATTTTGCGGTTTGTCCGCTCTTCGATGAGTTGGTCTGTGTCTGCGAATTGGTAGCGCAGCATTTTCGCCAAGCGGCGTCCTATGGTAGATTTTCCCGTGCCCATCAATCCGATGAGGGATAGGTTGGAAATGGAGCGTGTATCGGACACGGAGGCAGTTAACCCTGTTTTTTTGTTCTAGCCAAGTTCATAAGCGGGGCGGCGGGGAGTTTTGGGAGAGAGGCGGGGCAAATGTTTCGGTCGGCGCGGAGGTTTTCGTCGGGATGATTGGCGAAAAAAGGGAGGAAGATGTTTGGTTGCGGTGGGTTTTCGGCGGCGGGCTTTTTCCTTTTGTCTTTTGGCGGCGGTTTTTTAAAGTGGCTGGGTGTCCAAGGACGAAAGACAAGAGAAGGTGTTTAGAGGGATTGGCGTATCCTCCGGGGTTTGCCGCGGTCCTATCGTCGTTGTGGGTGCGCGGAATCTGAAAATCCCCAACTACCGCGTCGAAGAGGCGGAGGTGGATCGGGAAATTCAACGGTTCAAGCAAGCCCTCGTCGAAACTAGGGAAGATCTGAAAAAGATTCAGCGTCAACTGCGCCAGAGAATCGAAACGAACGAGGCGCGAATTTTCGACGCTCACTTGCTGGTGCTGGAAGACCAGACCATTCTGGATCAAGTTGTTCAACTAATCGGCGAGGAAAAGGTGAACGTAGAGGCGGCGTTTGACCGGGTCACGCAAAAATTTGCCGCCGCGTTGGATGCTGTTGAAGACGATTATTTGGGCGAGCGGGCGGGCGATATGCGCGACGTGGCCTATCGGGTCATCAGCAACTTGTTGGGGCACCGCGCCGATCCTTTGGGCGATCTTCGAGAGCCTTCGATTGTCATTGGGCATGACCTCAGCCCCTCAATCGCCGCGTTGTTCAATCGCAAGATGGTTTTGGGATTCGCGACGGACGTGGGCAGCCCGACTTCTCATACGGCCATTTTAGCCCGTTCGTTGCAGCTTCCCGCGGTGGTGGGGCTTCGCAATGCCGCCCGGCAGCTGCATTCAGGGCAGGAGGCGTTGTTGGACGGCTATAACGGCGTGGTAATCCTCCGCCCTTCGGAGCAGTCCCTGTTCGAATACGGTCAAGCCGCAGGGCAACGCAAGGATTTTGAAAACGAACTGGCGTCCATTCGCGATTTGCCGGGGGAAACGCTTGACCGCGAAAAGATTCAATTGACGGCCAACATCGATCATCCGGACGAAGTGGAAGACGTCGGCAAGTTCGGCGCCGAAGGAGTGGGGCTGTTTCGCACGGAATACTTGTTCATCAACCGCGCTGAGCTGCCGAATGAGAAGCAACAATTTGAGGCCTACCGCAAAGTGGCGGACGCTCTGGCCGACAGCCCCTTGTTAGTGCGAACGCTCGACCTGGGCGCCGACAAAATGGCGGACTTATTCCCCGATTTTGAAGAGGCGAATCCCGCGCTCGGCGTCCGCGCCATTCGCTTTTCCCTCCAACACGAAGAAATGTTCAAAATGCAGCTTCGGGCCATCCTCCGAGCCAGCGCCCACGGCCGAATTCATCTACTTTATCCGATGATATCCAGCGTGGACGAATTGCGGGAGGCCAATTGTTTGTTGGACGTTTGCCGCAGCGAACTGAGACGGGAAGGCGTTCCCTTTGACGAGAAAATTCCAGTGGGCACCATGATTGAAACGCCCGCCGCTGTGATGATTGCGGAGGCGCTGGCGGGAGAAGTGGACTTCTTCAGCATCGGAACCAACGATCTCATTCAATACGGAGCCGCCGTCGACCGGATGAACGAGCGCGTGGCGCATTTATACGAACCCACGCATCCGGGAATCTTGCGGTTAATCAAGCGCGTCATAGACGCCGCCCGCGCGGCCAACCTGCCGGTGAGCGTCTGCGGCGAAATGGCGGGATATCCGCTTCTCGTTCCGTTGTTGATCGGTTTGGGAATCCGTCATTTGAGCGCTTCGGCGCCCCTTATTCCTCTGGTGAAGCATCTGATCCGCAATCTCGAACTGCCCGCCGCCGCCGCTCTGGCGGACGAAGCCTTGTCCTTGAAGTCTGGCGTCGAAGTCAAAGCATCGTGCCGGAGGCTCGTGCGGCGCATTGCTCCCGATCTGGACGCGCATTATTAATCTTTTATTTCCGATAATATGAAACTTGTCGTCCTCGCGGCCGGATACGCAAGCCGATTACATCCGCTAACCTTGACCCAGCCGAAGTCTTTGCTGGAAGTGGCCGGAAAACCGATCTTGGACCGTCTCTCGGAGAATCTCGAAGCTATTAACGCAATCGACCGTATTTTTATCGTGTCCAATCAGAAGTTTGCGGCGCACTTCACTCGATGGGCAGACGCCAAAGCAGAGTCCTGGCGGAGGCGAATCATCGTCGTCAACGACAGCTCGACTTCCAAAGCAGACCGGCTCGGCGCCATTGGCGACCTTGCCTTTGTTATACGAGAACGCCACATCTATGATGATGTGATCGTAGTCGCCGGCGACAATTTATTCAGCCAACCGCTGGAATTGTTCGGAGATTATTGCCAAGAAATCAACGCCCCGGTATTGGGAGTATATGATGTCGGGCGACTTGAATCGGCCAAGAATTACAGCGCGGTGCACATAGATATAGAAGGCCAAATCACCTCTTTCGAAGAAAAGCCTGCAGCCCCGGAGACAACGCTGATCGGCACCGCGCTTTACTACTATCCCAAAGCCGTACTGCCGATGATCCACACTTACCTTGCCGGCGGGAACGACCGGGACAAGCCCGGCCGTTTCATCCAGTGGCTTTACCCTCGTCGTCCGGTTTTCACCTGGTCTGTTCCCGGCATCTGGTACGACGTCGGCTCTAAGGAAACCCTGGAGGAGGCGAACCGAATTTTCCAAGGGCGTTAACGTCTTATTTCGGTTTGAGAAGATTTCTCTGGAAGCCAAAACCCGCTGTTGAAAACCCCGTCGATCACTAGTTCTTTAACTTTCCAAGTGAGCGTCATCATCATGGCAACCGGCATAAGCAGAGGAACGACCGCCATCCACCAACGGTTCATTTCCATAACTTGAAAGGGAAAATGGAAAAACGAGGGTGTTAAGCCTCCTCGCAGCATCGCTAGGTAGGCCAAGCTCAATAGAGCGGCGATTCCGAGAATGGCGCGATTCCAGCGGGCGAGCATTTTTGCGTCGTTTCTAAGATTTTCATCGGGAAGCATGGAGGTAAGTCGAAAAAGAACTAGGTTGTAATTATATAGAAACAAGAGCGAGGAAAGGTAAAGAACGTCGACGGCAATAGCGTAGTGGGGAATGTGAGGCAGGCGTACCCGAAAATAAAGAAATGGAGACAGCCAGGTATTAATGATGGCCAACACTTTGGCGCGGTCCAGCGCCTCGCGCCAAATTCGCTCCTGCGGTTGAAAGTGGGCGAGTTGCATGAGCCCGAAAAAGAGAAGTCCGTTGGCGGTGCAGGGAATAAGGGCGCTCAAGCCTTGCCCGCCGGGAAAGGTCTGGCTCTGCACGCTGGCGATGAGCGCAACCGGCAATCCCCAAAACAAGGCCGAAAGTCCTCGGAGCATTTTGCCAAGCGACCTAAGAAGTTCGGGAGTGGGTGGTGAAAGAGGCATCGTCGGCTGGGCCTAGAATTGTAGATAAGTGTAATCGCTCAAGCCGGAGGTGTAGTTTTGAAGGATTTGCATCGCTTCGGAGGGTTTGAGGCGGGTTTCCGCAATGGCGGCTCCTACCTGGTCTTTCATCCGCCGGATCAGTTCTCTTTCATCATATTGCACGGCGCGCAGGGAGCCTTGAATGGTATTCCCCGGAATAATCTCTTCAATATAGTAGCCGCACGGCTCGTCAGCATCTAGAAAGACGTGCGCTTCGTTGACCTTGCCGAACAAGTTGTGAAGGTCTCCCATGATGTCTTGGTAGGCGCCCATTAGAAAGAATCCGAGGTAGTAGTCTTGTCTGCCGGATTGGCCAACAAGTTCGTGCAGTCTAATTGTGTCTTGGCTACCCTCCAGATTGATAAAGCGGTTGATTTGCCCGTCTGAGTCGCAAGTGATGTCGGCCAGGGTCGCTTCTTGGGTTGGTTTTTCGAGCAATCGGCCAATGGGCATGATGGGAAAGAGTTGATCGCAAGCCCAGTGATCCAGCAGGGATTGAAAGACGGAAAAGTTGCAGAGGTATTGGGCGCCGACTCGTTCCCTGAAACTTCGGATTTCTTCCGGAACGAATGGTTGATGGGAAAAGCTAGATTGCACCGCTCGACAAATTTCCCAAGCCAAGTCCTCGATTTTCGCTTTGTCTCGGAGGCTGAGGATGCCGAGGTTAAACATGTGTTGAGCGTCATCTCGGCGCTCCATTGCGTCGTGAAACGCTTCGAGTTTGTTGCCGGACGGGAGGTTTTCTTGGATTTCGAGCAGTTCTTGAATAATCGGATGTTCGTCCTCGCCGTAGGTGAATCGCCGCTTGGAAGCGCCTTTTTCGATAGCGCCGAAAACTTCCACAATGAGTGTGCTGTGGTGCGCTACAATCGCCCGCCCGCTTTCGCTGATGATTTCGGGGTGCGGCGCTCCTTCTTCGTCGCAGATGTTGCCAATGTGATAAACAATGTCGTTGGCGTATTCCTGAAGCGTGTAATTGGTCGAGCTTTCGCAGGCGGTGCGACTCCCATCGTAGTCGACTCCCAGTCCGCCGCCGACGTCGACGCTCTGAATGGCAAAGCCCATTTTGCGAAGTTGGACGTAAAGCCGGGTTGCCTCCTGCGCGGCCCGTTTGATGGATTGTATATCGGGGATTTGGGAGCCGATGTGAAAGTGCAACAACTGAAAGCTGCTTTGGAGATTTTCAGCGATTAATTGATCGGCGGCAATGATTAGTTCGGCGGTGCTGAGTCCGAACTTGGCCACTTCGCCGCTGCTGTCGGCCCATTTGCCGGCGCCTTTGCTTAGCAGCCGGGCGCGAACGCCGATAATGGGGCGCACGTTGGTTTCCTTGGAAATTTTGATGATTTGCTCCAGTTCCTCCAGTTTCTCAACTACCATGATAACTTGCTTTCCTAGTTTGACGCCCATAAGCGCCATGTGTATGAAACTTGGGTCTTTGTATCCGTTGCAAATCAGTAGGCTGTCGGAGGAAGTTTGCAACGCCAGTGCCGCAAACAGTTCCGGTTTGCTCCCCACCTCCAACCCAAAGCCGTACGGTTTTCCCGCTTTGACGACTTCCTCGACCACTTCGCGAAGTTGATTGACCTTGATAGGAAAAACGCCTCGATAACGCCCCCGATATTCGCATTCTTTGATGGCTTTCTCAAAAGCTTCGTGGATCACTTTTACGCGGTGCCGAAGGATGTCTTGAAAGCGGATGAGCAAGGGAAAGCGCAGGTTGCGGCGCTTCGCTTCCGACACAATGTGAAGAAGATCGACGGTCAATCCCTTCTCCGGATCGGGCGAAGCGAAAACATGGCCGGCCTCGTTGATATCGAAGTAACCGGCGCCCCATCGCTTAATGTGATAGAGATCCCGAGCCGCCTCCAAAGTCCAGGCTTCGTTATAGGAAGATGCTTCGTCCATGATCCTTCGATCAAAAATCGAATCAAACCGGACTCTATGGACTGTTTGCAAAAATTCAATCCTCGCGGACGGTTCTTTGCGCTTTCCCGCCGCTTCTTCCATCTGCCGTCCCTTCTTTATTGCCTTAGCTCCCGCGCAAACGACGCCATCCGATCCAGCCCCTTTTCCAGGTTCTCCAAGCTAGTGGCATAACTCAGCCGCACGCAGTCCTCGTTCCCAAAGGCTTCTCCTGGAACCACGGCGACTTGTTTCTCTTCCAACAAACGCTGGCAAAATTCGCCCGCCCGCAAGCCCGTCCCGGCAACTTTGGGAAACAAATAAAACGCTCCCCAAGGCTCGACGCAAGCAATCCCCTCCATTTCCCGCAACCGTTGCAAAGCCAATTGCCGCCGCCGATCAAACTGCGTCAGCCAATCGGCCAAATGCGCTTGAGAACCGCGCAAAGCGGCAATCCCTCCCATCTGCGCAAACGAGGTGGGATGGCTGGTGCTGTGGCTTTGCATCGCGTCAACAGCCCGGGCTATGGGTTCCGGCGCCGCCATAAATCCCAAACGCCAACCGGTCATCGACCACGCCTTGGCAAAACCGTGAACGATAATCGTATGATCGTAATGCTCCTTGGAAAAAGACGCCGCACTTTGATGCGCCGCCCCCCCGTAAAGCAGCCGCTCGTAAATCTCGTCGCTCATCAAATAAACCCCCTTCTCCACGCAAACATTTCCCAGCAACCGCGCTTCCTCCGGCGTATAAACCGTTCCCGTCGGATTGCTGGGAGAATTCAATATAAACAAGCGAGTGCGATTGGTGATGGCTTGCGCCAACTGCTCCGGCAAAACCTTGAAGGCCGTCTTTTCGGTCGTCGGCAAGACAACCGGCCTTGCCCCCGCCAGCTTGGCCATTTCCGGGTAGCTCACCCAGTAAGGCGCCGGAATAATCACCTCATCGCCCGGATTGCAAACCGCCATGATGGCGTTGTAGCAGGAATGCTTGCCGCCGCAACTGACGACAATCTGCGAAGGCGAATAGCGCAGCCCGTTCTCTTGCCAAAACTTGGCCGCAATCGCCTCGCGCAATTCCCGCACGCCCCCGCTGGGCGTATACTTCGTAAAACCGTCGGCCAAAGCCTTGGCCGCCGCCGCCTTGATATGTTGCGGAGTGTCAAAGTCCGGCTCTCCGGCGCCAAAGCCAATCACGTCCTTGCCCTCGGCCCGCATCTGCTTGGCCTTCGCCGAAATAGCCAAAGTCAAAGACGGCGCCAGCGAAGCGGCGCGGTCTGAAATAAAATGTTCCATAGCAGTTCAAAAACGCCTTCCTCCGACAAAACTCAACCCCGGATGAGACCTGGGAAAATACCCCATTCCCGCCAAGAATCAACCCCAACTTCCCAGCGCGCCGTCCATCCGCCCAACCAGCCACTGAGCCGTCACTAATCCGTTACTAAGCTGTCTCAGATGGCTTTTGGATCCGCCAAAACGCCCCCAACCAGAAATTCCCCAAGCCGACGAAGCTTGCTAATCATGGAACGCCAAAACTGTTTTTCTCCATCAGTAAGGCGGAATTTTTGCGTCTTTTTTGAGTTTTGCTGTTGTCAACGAACTTTTCTTAACTTTTTTCTCTTTTTTGTGGATTTTGGCTTGATGGCTTCGGCTAGAGAGTCTAGAAACAAAGCGAACTTTTTAGATTACAGATATTATGAATCGAAAATTGTCTTTATTGGTGTCCGTCGACTGCATTTGCGAGGGGAGCGAACGGGCAGGAAAAGCTTGAGATTTAAATCACAAGAGGCAGAGTCGTTTAAACCATTTCAGTAAGTCGAGATATTGAGGAATTGGTTTTAGCCGATGAACGATTAACAAGCATTACTTTGCCCGAAGGATTGACGAATTTGGAGAGGTGCTGGAACTTCGAAACAACCGGTTGACAGATCTCGTTTTGTCTCCAGATATGGCGAGTTGCAGCCATTGTTTTTTTGGATTTAAACATTGATGGAAATCCGTGGATGAGGATAAGACAGTCTTTGAACTTGATATCAGATTCGATGTAGAACCTGAGCATTATGGCATTTTTACGGCGTTGTCATTGCTTGTCGTCCCCAAAATTCAATAGGTAGAAGATGGATTGGAGGTCTCTTGGGACGACAGCGTGTTGCAAAAATCTGCCTGCATTGAAGGCCCCTTAGGAAGACGTCAACGCAAGCAGTCCTTTGCAAGTTGGACCTGTGCTTTCTTCGGAATTTTTCCATGTGCGGGCGGAGTATCTTTGCGAAAATCAACTTGTCCGGTTGGAACGGCCGGCGGGAAGGGAAAAAGGAAACGAGCCTTGTCCCACTGATTTGCGGATCTTGGGGATTTTGTAGTCTTCCGCCTCACTTCGCTTTCATCTTTTTGGAAGCGGAGTTTTTTATTCAATGTCGAGAGATGAATTTTCTTTTTCCCAAGAAGAAAAAGCCGATGGAAGGGCAACAATCCCCAGAAGCAAAAGGTAAGCGGGAAGGCTTTTTCTTCTCAATTCTTTTTTAAGGAATGCGGATTAGCGCAGTGCATTGCAAACAAGCGTCAGGCGGGATTTTTTGTGATCGGTTTTGTTTTGGTGGCAGGCGCCTTTTTTGGCCGCTTTGTCGTAGGCGGAGAAGACTTTTGGGAGCAACAATTCGGCCTCGGCTTTGTTGCCTTCTTTCACCAGCCGGTGGAGTTGTTTTTCCAACGTGCTTGCCCGCGATTTGGCCGATCGGTTGAATTGAGACTTGCGGGCGGAGCTGCGGATTCGTTTTTCTGCGGACTTAATGTTGGGCATAGGTCGGTTTTTCTCAGATGTTCTTCAACAAATCAAAGACGAAACTTTATCAAAAGGCGCGGTTTTGTCAATAGATTGATTTTCCGTCGTCGCTGGTTTTTTTAGTCCGCCAAAAAGACGGCTTGGTCGCATTCCGCTCGAATGAATTCCGGCAAGGTTCGGGGATTGAGTTGAAGCACGAGGTCGTGTCGTCCGGCGTCAAGTTCTATTTTTTTCCGATTCGCAAAGGGCGTTGGCTTGCCGTCAATCCAGAGGCGGGTGTCGTCCGGCGCGGAAAATTGCAAGGTCACTTCGCTTTTGCGGGCGATTTGAAGCGATGCGGCGGCGAACAAAGCGATCCAGTTTTTCATCTGGCCGTGGTTTCGTAGTTGCAGACTTTGCCGCATTGCGTCCTGCGTAAGCCGGCCGTCTACCAGCGTCATTGCGGGTTGCCATTGTTTGCCGGCGGGGTTGGCGATGATTTTTTCCAAACCGAATTGTTCATCCGTATGGCGGCCAACGCGCAACCGCCATTGCCGCGCCATGTTGTTTTGAGAGGCGTCGAAGCGGCCGGGTTTGCCAAGTTGGGCAAGGAAGCAAAACATATCGATCTGTTCGCTTGCGTCTAATCCTTCAATGAGACCGGCCGGCATGAGGGATCCGCCGGTGGTTCGATTCGCTATCTTTTGTTTTGGGATGGAGGCGATTTGATTCGCGGCGTCGAGCAAGGCCAGTTCCGAGGGAGTTTCGCGTAATAAAATGCCGCTGTATTCTTCGCCGTCCGTGGTTTCGACGATCAGCGAGTGATAGCCTTCTTTGATTTTTTCGTTGGGGGCAAGAAGAGACTCGACGAGGTAGTCCGCAGGAGCGCTGGCGCCGATTGATGTCAAGTCTGGCCCCACTTTTCCACCAACGCCTCCAATAGAATGGCACAGAACGCAACCTAGTTCCGGCCGGCGATAGATGGCTTCGCCTCGATCGGGGTTTCCCTCGGCCATTGCTTGTTGGGCGAGTGCGCTAATTCGTTTGCGGTTCGCCGGGCTTTCAAAAGGCGCCAAGTTGCCCGCTTTTTCCAGCGCCAATAATAAGGAGGTTCGGCTGCGGCCGCTCTCGCGGACTGCGCGCATTCCCGTCGTGGCGGCGATTGGGGACAAGGTTTTTCCACGCAGGGCTTGGACAAGCAACGGTTCTGCTTCTTTCTGTTGGAGGATGGTTTGCCAAATTGCCCGGAGGTCTGCCTCACGGCCGGGTTCGTTCATCATATTAAGAATAGGGTCGATGGAATCTTGAAGGTTTAAGGAGGCTAGGGAACGGGCGATACGAGGCCGAATGGAAACGGAATCAGGTTGCTTCAGTAAGTCGCCGAGCCGTTGGTAAACGGAGGAAGAACCCAGACTTTGCAAAGCGCCAACGGCGGCTTCTCGAGCAACCGTAGAAGCGCGGGGATCTCCGGCTTTTTCCTGAAATTGGCCTTCGAACTCGTGGAGTTTCCACAAACCGGCCAGCCGCAAAGCCCCCGCTTGCAGGCTTGGATCCGCCGCGTCGAAGAGCCGGGCAATGCCGGCTTTTCCGCTGTCGGGCGTTATGTTTCGGAGTCGCTTGGCCTCGATCAGCGCCTGAACGGCGCGAAGGCCGGCCTCCGCATCCAAGTTTCCCGCCGTCAACCGCCGCAGCAACTTGGACAAGTCGGCGGCGCTTCCCGCTTTGCCGATCAACTCAATCCAAGGACCGTCGCCGTTCCGCTTCCCGTTTTGCTCGCTCAACAACTTGCCCAAGACTTCGCTGGCTTGCGCTGGCGCAATCGCTTGAAGGCCAAACTCCAACTGCTTTTCGCGGCCTTGCGGACTCCATTGACCCGCCTGAATTGCATCCACCCAAGGTTCGGCCAAGTCGTTGACGCTCAACCACAAGGCGTAGTCCAAAAATCGATCCATCGGATGGTTCAATCCTTCCAAAACCGCCGCCGCCGCGTCCGCATTTGGATGTTGCGCCAACGCGCGAACGGCTTCCAGACGCACTCGGGGATGTTCGTCGTTCACTCGCTCGGCCAGCAGAGAGAAACTCCCGTCCACCTTTTCTCGCCAAAACCCCAGCACGCGCACGGCGGCGGCTCGCACTCGTCCGTCTTTTGCCGCCAGCAAACGAGCCAAAAGGCTGGGCTCGACCTCGTCAATGGATTGGTACATCCACAGCCCTTGCAGAAGCACAAACTCCGACTCTTGCTCTTTCACCCATTCAGCCAAGGCGTCGAGAATCGCCGAACCACGCTCGGTTAAGGTTCGGCGCGCCTGCTGTTTTTCCCAGCCGTTGGGGGACAAGAGCAAGTTGAGCAATTCCCGATGGGAACTTTCAATTAAATGGCGCCGCTTTGCCAAAGGGCGTACCCGGTAAGCGAGCCTCCAAATTCTGCCGTGAACTTTGTCTCGTCGAGAGTCTCGAAAATCCACTTCGCCGTGTTGGATGATGGGATTGGCCCAATCTGCAATGTAAAGCGCCCCGTCCGGCCCCGTTTTAACGTCAATCGGGCGGAAAGTGTTGCCGTGGCCGCGAACCAACTCCGGCAGTTCCTGCGCCGCATAGCCGGCGCCTTGTTCTTCGATGGCAAACTGGACGATTCGGTGCGCTCGAAAGTCACAGGTAATTGCCGTTCCCTGCCAGTCTTCAGGAAAATGCTCGCTGTAAAGCAGCTCCAAGCCGCAAAATTTTGGGTAACTTCCCGGACTTACACTGCCCAAGACGCGCGGCGCTCCGGCGTAAGTAAAGTACATCGCGCCCGGAAGCCCGTAGCTGATCCCTTGAGACCCCGCCCCATCCGTAACGAACGACTGGCCGTAGGCATCAAAATGATGTCCCCAAGGATTGCAAAAGCCCCTCAGAAAAACCTCCAACTCCAAAGTCTTCGGCCGCAGACGCCACACGCCGCCGCTGTTGAGCCGCTTCACGCCGTAAGGCGTTTCCACGTGGCTGTGAATGTAGATCGATTGATTCATGTATAACTGCCCGTCGGGACCCCATCGCAGCGTGTGCAACATGTGATGCGTGTCTTCCGTGCCGAAGCCGGAGAGGATTACTTTTCTTTGGTCGGCCTTGCCGTCGCCGTCGGTGTCTTTGAAGTGCAGCAGCTCCGTGCTTTGCCCTACATAAACGCCGCCGTCGCCCGGTTCGACTCCGGTCGGGATCAAGAGTCCTTCGACAAAAACGGTCGACGTTTCCGCCAGACCGTCCCGGTCGCGGTCTTCCAAAACGACAACAGCGTCCTCCGCTCTTTGTCCCGGCTGGATTTGCGGATAAACAGAAGAACTCGCCACCCACAGGCGCCCGCGAGCATCGAAGTTCATTTGAATGGGTTTGTGCAGCAGGGGGTTTTGCGCGTAGAGCGAAATCTCCAGCCCCTCGGCCAATTCAAACTCCGGCAAAATTTGTCGGGCGGCGGGAGTTTCCGATGGCGGAGTCTTCGGCTTTTGCCGTTTGTTTTGGCCAACGACCGCCGGATTGGGAACGATTTCCCCCGCTTCCAGCCGGACAAGTTCGTAAAAATGCGGTCGCGGCGTTGCCAATTCAAAAATTTGCTCCTCCAAAGCCGCCACCAGCGGATCAAATTCAGGAATCTCCGCGGCGTTGTTGCCCTGCTCGTGCCTTCGAAATCCGAACAAGTAAGTCTGATTTTGCGGACGGAAACGGTGGAAAAACAGCTCGTTCTTTTCGATGATCCGCTCTCGAAGCGACTCGGCTTGGTCAAACATCGGACCCCGCGTCAAGGGCATCCCTTGGCGCCAACCACTCGCCTCCGAAATCGCAATCGGCCGGCCGTCTATCTTCAACAAGTAGCGACCCGCCGGCAGCCCTGAAAACCGAATGCGCCGCGGTTTCGTCGTTGTGGGATACAACTTTCCCGCCTCGTCCCGATTCGGAAACGGCAACCCGGCGTCCCGAACGGTGAACGCAATCTTTTCCGCAGAAATCGACAATCCCTCAACTTGGCATCCCGACAGGCGGTCCATCCCTTGCGGGCCAAACTCGACGTTCCAATCCTGCGCCTCCGCCCGCATCGCCGCCGCGTAAACGTCCGCCAACCGCCAGTAACCGTAAGCGTTCAAATGAATGCCGTTGTCGGTGTGTTGTCTTTGGAAACGAGATTCGCCGCCGTCTCCCAGCCAATGGAACAAATCGACAAACGGAAAGCCGCGATTCTTCGCAATCGCTTGCACCACGGCGGAATATTGGAACAACTGCGCGTTGTGCGCTTCCGGGTTTGGCCAGCCGCCGCCAAGCCGCTCGTGCCGAATTGGCCCCACCAATACAAAGCGGGGCGGAGACTCAGGGAAAGATTCGTGAAGCCGGTCAATCAGCCGGCGCAAGTCCGCCCGGAATTTGCCCAAAGCCCGCTCTCCGTCAAACGAGCTCGCCATCCCGTAGCCCAACACAACAACCGTCGGCTGAAAAATCGCCAGCGGACGGCGAATCCGCTCAAACCATTCCGCCTCCTCCTTATACCAATCAAAACTGGCTCGCGAGCGACCGGCGGGAGTGTCGCCGCTCCACGCAAAGTTGCGAAAGCGAATTTTCTTTCCGGGAAAACCAATCGTCAAACGAGTTTCCAGATGCCCATGCCATTGCTCCCGCTCCAAAAGCGCGTCGCCCAAAAAAGCCACGCGCTCCCCGTCGGACAAGGAAAAGGCATGCGGGGACGGCTTCCAGCCCGATTTAGACGGCTCTGATTCCGCAAAGGCCGCCGCTCCCCAAACCGCCAACACGGCGGCAAAAACGTTTCTCTTAATCATCGTCACAACTCCGTTTCGTTTGCGTCCACTGGTCGCCGGCGAGAACTTCCCAAAAACCGCTCTCCTTCCCACAAACAACCACCGCCAACGCATTCCTTCTTCCCCCAAAATGCTGCGCCCGCTTCCTCCTTCCATTCTGGGAAAATCCGCCAAAGTGTAAAGAAACATTTTGCAAAACCACATCGTTTCCTCTCTTCAAAAAACAGCCTCGCACCCTTCCATTTCTTTGCGAACATTCCGAAATCGATCCCGGCCTTGAAGACGCCTTTATGATCGAAGCCCTATCCGAAATCCAACCCGGCGACCAAATCGTCATCGCCGGCCAAACCGGCCTCAAAGACAACGCCCGCGTCCGCCGAAGAAAAAGAACACAACAACCCCGCTTGACAACCCCTTGCCCAAACAGAAAAACCCCCAAGAAAAAGAGTTCGAGAATCAAAATAAAAAGCTTGCATTTGATTCTAACCCGCTCTATCTTTCTCTTTTTTGGCCGCGAAATGCTGAAAATTTAAGATGACTATCCAGAGAAAATCTCGGAAAATAAATGAAAAGATAAATGAAAATAAACGTTGCATTCTGTTTCGATCCAATCTATTTTTCCTTTTTTGGCCGTCAACAAATGGTCAAAATGCTGAGAATTTGAGGGGATTTATGAGGAATTTATTTGCAGAAACGCGAAAGACGGCCAAAACCCGCCAAGGCCAACTTCTGCCCCCCCCCCCCGAGAACGAGTGACTTCTCTTCTCCAGAATCGCGCACCATTTGCCGCCCTTCGCAAAAAGATGAAAAAATCTTGACACCGCCCCATTCGGCGGCCAAACTTCACCCAAAGTTTTGTTCACAAAGTCAAGTTTATATTCCGCATTTTCAAAATCTTATGAAGAAAACGTTAATGGACGATGCTCGCCCGACCGAATCTCAGGAGGAATGGCGTTCCCTTTTCTCTTTTCCTCTTCCTTCGCCGCGCCGCTTGCTCGTTGCGACGAGCTTCTCTCTCGGAATCGCCCTTGCCCTGCTGATTCTTTCCCTCCCGGACGCCTCCGCCCAACAAAACCCCGCTCGCAACCCCGACAAAGACATCGCCACCTCTGGACTCGGCCTGAGCAACAAAAATCCTAGAGGCATTTGGGTGGACGAGGAAAAGCAAGTCCTGCTGGTGCTGGACTATCGCTACAGGAAGATTTTCACGTACTGCTTCGACACCGGAAGGCGCCTAGACGACCACACAAATGACAGAGTGAAAGCCACTGCTACGGACTTAGAAACCGCGGCGAAAAAAGCCGAGGTAAACAAAGACGATTTCTTTTTGTTTAATGACAGTGCTCCAATTGTTGTGGGCGAGGATTCAAGTGAGGATTTGAAACGCCGATATCCGGGGGCTACGACAGCGGCGAATTCGAAGCGCTTCTATCCTTACCAAGAAAATAATAAGCTGTTGCTCCCCAATCCTTACGGGATTTGGGCGAACGGAACGACGGACGGAGCAACGCTTTGGGTATCCGACTTTGATAACGATAAAATCTACGCTTACGATTTGACGTGGCATCAATCGCCGGTCTATCCAAACGATTCGACAAAAAAATACGCGAAAGGAACTCGCGCTTCCGGCAAAGACGTCATCACCTTACACTCCCAGAACAAAAAACCTCATGGCATCTGGGTCCACGGCGGAATCATGTGGATTGCCGACAACGGAGCGGACAAGATTTTTGCATACGACTGGCCTAGCAAAACTCATAATCCTTCCAGAGACATCCTCTTGACGCATAAAAACGCGTACGCTCAGGGCATTTGGTCGGATGGAACGACCCTATGGGTAGCGAATATTGAAGGGATTAGGCCCGGTGATGAACAAAGAATTTACGCCTATGACATAACCTCCAAAGCCCGGGATCCTAGAAAGGATTTCACGGCGCTAAGCGGCGCGGGCAACGATAGGCCTCGCGGTATCTGGTCTGATGGAGAAGAAACCATGTGGGTTGCCGATCAAACCGACAACAAGATTTACGCCTATCATTTCGATTTCACCAGCCATCCAAACCGCGCCCTAGATTTTGACACCCTCAAAGACGCCGGAAACACAAAACCTAAAGGGATGTGGTCTGATGGCGAGACTATGTGGGTGGCCGATGCGAGTGAAGATAAAGGTGAAAGTAAAGCTAAACTTTACGCCTACGATTTTTTCACTAAAGAGCGACTACCTGATAAGGAATTCGGCACGTTAGTCGCCGCTGGAAACCATGATCCAACAGACATCTGGTCGGACGGAACGACCATGTGGATAGCAGACTATGAAGACGACAAACTTTACGCTTACAATCTAGAGACCAAAGCCCGCGATGCGGGCAAGGATTTGACCCTCGCCGCCGGAAATGACCAGCCGACAGGCATCTGGTCGGATGGAACGACCATGTGGGTAGCCGACACCACGGAAGACGATAAGGTTTATGCCTACAAAATGGCGGACAAAAGTCGCGACTCCACCAAAGACATCAATGTCAAAGCTCTCCTCCCTCATAATCCATACCTTCATGGCATCTGGTCGGATGGAACGACCATGTGGGTAGCGGATTTTATTAGCAAGATTTACGCATTCACCCTGCCTGTTGAAGAGGAGGATGAGAATGGAGTTAAATCAGTCAGGGCAGCGAGTCGAGTTGAGGCAAAGGACTTACCGGTATTGGCGTTGGCCAACAAAAAAGCTTTCGGGCTATGGTCGGATGAGACGACCATGTGGGTAGCCGATGACGCCGCCGCCAATGACAAGATAGATAGCAAGATATACGCCTATCGTTTGTCGGATGCGGCCAGTTTGGGTGCTTTGAAGTTGACGGGGCATGTTCCCAGCCCTGAATACAAAGACTTCGATGTTGAGCTCAAAATTAACGATGAACCGAAGAAACCATTCAATAGCGGAATTACCAGATATACCGCCTCCGTTCCCTACGCGACCGCGAGCCTCACGATTGAGCCAACCCCACTTCGCACCGGTGACGTAGATTCCATTCTACCGGCGGATTCCTCGGCAACGGAAGGCCACCAAGTCAACTTGGCTGTCGGCGAGAACACAATCTCCATCACCGTGGACACCGCCGCCACAGACACCACCAGCCGCCCCCAGACTCGAACCTACACCGTCGAAATCACGAGGGAATTCTTCACCTATAACGATCCGTCCAAGACTATTGCTTTGGCTGAAACCCAGGAGAAGTCCCCGACAGACTTGGAATTAAAGAGTAACGACAATTCCGATCCACGTGGCATCTGGGCAAATGAAACAACCATCTGGGTGGCTGACAGCGAAGACGACAAACTCTACGCCTACACAATATCAACCAAGTTACGCGATGCTGGCAAGGATATTCCTTTGGTTGAAACCCAGGAGGAGTCCCCGACGGACTTGGAATTAAAGAGTAACGACAATTCTGCCCCTCGCGGCATCTGGTCCGATGAAACGACGATGTGGGTGGCTGACAGCGAAGACGACAAACTCTACGCCTACACAATATCAACCAAGTTACGCGATGCCGGCAAGGATATTCCTTTGGTTGAAGCCAATGCCAATCCTCAATGGATCTGGTCGGACGGCGCCGCAACCATGTGGGTGACAGACAACGCAGGAACTTCCAAAGCGGACGATGACAAAATCTTTGCCTACGAAATGTCCGGCGACAAAGATCAGCTTCCAAGCAGGGATATTGACTTGGGAGAACTGGTCAAAGATAACAACGCCCACTCCGGCATCTGGTCGGACGGCGCCAACCTCTGGGTAGCCAACAACGACATAAACAACGCCAAAATTTACTCCTATAAACTGGCGGTAACCGGCATTGACTGCCGAGAAGAAACCAAAGACTTTAACACGCTGGAAGACGCCAACAACCACAACCCGAAGGCCATCTTTTCCGACGGCACAACCATGTATGTGGCAGACTCCGAAGACGACAAGATATACGCCTACAACCAGCCTCTCTCCGGGAACGCATGGCTAAAAACCTTGAGGTTGAGCGGGGACGTCTTTTACGGCACGCAACCGTTTCAACTTTCCAACCCCACAACCGATTACAAAGTCTGGGTGGATCGCTCGACGGAATCTCGACTCCGTACAACCATCACCGCCGAAGCGCAAGACCCGAACGCTGTCTCCGTAAAGATCACGCCAGAAGACACAGACGCCAATACAACCGGCCATCAAATCGCGTTGAGCGCGGGATCTAACGAAATCAAAATCACCGTCACCGCAGAAAACGGCGTCATCGACAAACTTTACACCGTCAACATTCACCGAATCAATAACGACAGGCGAATCCCTCCATTAGACTTCGAGTTGGAAGGAGGCAATGCCGACCCAACGAGCATTTGGGCGGATGGCGAGACCATGTGGGTGGTGGACAACAGCGATAAGACGGTTTATGCTTACAAGATGAGCGGAAAGGAATGGGCGATCCAGAACGACGACAAAACGTTTCCTTTTAGCACGCAGAGTCTTCAAGGCGACGGAATCTGGGGGAATGAAACGACCATTTGGGTATCAGATCGTCAAATCAACAAGCTTTTCGCCTATCAAAATGAGGAAAGTGCGGATGGAATTTTTGGGAACCCCGATGTTGCCGGAGACTTCACTACCCTAAGATCAGATAATGTACTATCTCCCCGCGGCCTTTGGGGAGATGGCACAACCGTGTGGGTGGCGAACAAAAGCAACAATCTTTACGCCTATAAGCTAACCGACGAGAATCGAAACTCTGGTAAAGACGTCGCACTCAGCGACATCGACGACAACAGCGGTGCGCCCTCAATTTGGGATTTTTGGGCGAATGAATCAACCATTTGGGTTGTGAACAACTCCGATAGAACCAAATTGTATGCTTACAAACGGAGCGGAACGGACGCAAAGGACGCCAACGGCAAGCAGGTTCGCGATTCAGGGAAGGACATCACTTTGTCAACAGACAACGGAAACCCTAAGGGAATTTGGTCAAATGGCACGGTAATGTGGGTTTCTGATGAAGATGACGGCGAAATATACGCCTACCGCATGCCAACGGCGTCCGGCGCCGCCGGCGGATCGGACTTCTTCTTCTCCGAGGATTCTACTTTGAAGGCTCTGCAATTGAGCGGAGCGACGCTGACTCCCGCCTTCTCCGCAGACAATCGGCATTACACGGCTCTTGTGGATCACACCGTCCACACGGCGACGGTGACGGCCACTCCCAACGATTCAATGGCCGCGGTGGACATCTTTTCCGGCGGTCGCGGCACCACCAGAAAAACGGCCAGAAAAGGCCCGCAAGTTTCCTTGGAAGAGGGATACAACATTATCGCCATCGACGTCACCGCCGAAAGCAGAACCGCTCAATCCACGTACATCATTGAAGTGACCAAGTCCGAAGCGCCGCCGGTTTCCGGCGGGCCTTTGCCGCAGCCGCAAAGCTTTCAAACATCGTCGGCTTTAAGCCAAAGTCAAACAGATTTAGCCAGTTCCGCCATCGCCATCGGCGAATGGAAGAGCCGCTTGATTCTTGCCGAATCTTTGCTGAACGGCGGCGTTCGATTCGTGTTTGCCGTTCCCGCCGTCGAAGAGTTCGGAATCGAGGAAAGCCCCGATCTGCCTTCGAGAGAATGGCGGCCTCTGCTGGACGACGAATTCAAAGCAACGAGAGAATCCAACGTTGACGGGCCAGATCGATTGACCATAATTTTGCCGAAGACGGAAGGAAAACAACGATTCTTCCGCTTGACGCCGCAACGCTAAAAATCCCAGAACCAAAGGAAAAAGAAAGAAACGCGCGCGCAAGACATTTTCATTTTTAAATAAAATTACTAATTCAATTCAAAGAACACCGTGAAACATAAAATCCGAATCCATTCGTTGCTGGCTATCGGCCTGCTGGCCGCTATCCTTGCCTCGCAAATCTCAACGGCGCAAACCACTCCGCCGCCGGCAGACACCGTGAACAGCCCCGGCTCCGTCCTCCACGGACGAACAACAGTAGTGGCCAACAGAATCCTGCAGCAACTGGATGGCATTACTCAATACAACCAAGTCACCAACCAGAACCAACTCCACGGCATCATTTCGATCACCGCACAACTCACTTCCCTGCAAGCAGGCGACTTCGAAGGCCTTGTCAACCTGCAAACGCTGGATCTTGACAGCTACCGGTTGACTTCCTTGCCGGCGGGAGTATTCGACGAGTTGGTCAACCTGCAAACGCTGGATCTTTCTGACAACGAAATCACTAACTTGCCTTCGGGGATATTTGACGAGTTGGCCAACCTGCAAACGCTGAATCTTGGCTACAACGGGTTGACTTCCTTGCCGGCGGGAGTATTTGACGAGTTGGTCAACCTGCAAGGGCTGTATTTTAGCCACCAAAGGCTGTATTTTGCCGACAACCGGTTGACTTCCTTGCCGGCGGGAGTATTTTCCTTGCCGGCGGGAGTATTTGACGAGTTGGTCAACCTGCAAACGCTGCATTTTGCCGGCAACCAGTTGACTTCCTTGCCTTCGGGGATATTTGACGAATTGGTCAACCTGCAAGGGCTGAATCTTAACAACAATCAGTTGACTACTTTGCCGTTGGGGATATTTGACGAGTTGGTCAACCTGCAAGGGCTGTCTTTTAGCTACAACCGATTGACTACTTTGCCGTTGGGGATATTTGACGAGTTGGTCAACCTGCAAACGCTGCATTTTGCCGGCAACCAGTTGACTTCCTTGCCGTTGGGGATATTTGACGAATTGGTCAACCTGCAAGGGCTGCATTTTCGCTACAACCGATTGACTACTTTGCCGTTGGGGATATTTGACGAGTTGGTCAACCTGCAACAGCTGTATTTTGGTAGCCCCGACCGGTTAATTACTTTGCCGTTGGAGATATTTGACGAGCTGGCCAACCTGCACACGCTGAGTCAAATTGGAGGGAGTGCGCCGTGGGAGCGGCGGGTAGTTTCTTCCAGCAGTGTTTTACATGGCAGGACCAGGAAGACAGCTAACGCCATTCTGAATGCTTTAGGCACCAGTATCACGCAATACAACCAAGTTACCAACACAGCCCAACTCAGCGGCATCATTTCGCTGGACTTATCCAGCAAAGGACTTACTCGCCTGTACGCAGGCGACTTTAATGGACTCACCAATCTGCAAACGCTGGATCTTTCCAGCAACCAGTTAACTAACTTGCCTTCGGGGATATTTGACGGACTCACCAGCTTGCAAACGTTGGATCTTAGATACAATCAGTTGACTACTTTGCTGGCGGGGACATTTGACGGACTCACCAGCTTGCAAACGCTGGATCTTTCCAGCAACCAGTTAACTAACTTGCCTTCGGGGATATTCGACGAGCTGGCCAACCTGCAAACGCTGGATCTTTCCAGCACCCGGTTGGCTTCCTTGCCTTCGGGGACATTTGACGGACTCACCAGCTTGCAAACGTTGGATCTTAGATACAATCAGTTGACTACTTTGCTGGCGGGGACATTTGACGGACTCACCAACCTGCAAACGTTGGATCTTAGATACAACCAGTTGACTAACTTGCCTTCGGGGATATTTGATGAGCTGGCCAACCTGCAAACGCTGAGTCTTTCCGGCAACCGGTTCAGCCGGTCCCCTTCCCGGTCGTTGTCCTTGCCTTCGGGGGTATTTGACGGACTCACCAGCTTGCAAACGCTGGATTTGGAAGACGCATTTTGGTTTGCACTCCCTCCTCCAAGAATAACCGTCACCCCCGTCAGCAGTTCAGAGGTAAACGAAGGCCAATCCATCGTAGACTTCCTTATCAATCTGGAGGGAAGTAGATACGTGAGTCCTCTCTCCCTGAAAGCCATCGCGGGCGGTCCATCCGACACGGCAGTCTACTCCCAAGACTACTATTTAGCAGGAACAGTCCGCGTTCGCTGGAGTAGTAATCGTTATAATACTAGGAGGATTACCCCCGAATTCACGTCGCACAGAATTCCCATTTACATCAGAGACAACGCCATAGACGATCTCGATCAAAGAACGTTTACTCTAAAAGTACTCGCTCCTTCAGTTCCCCTCACGAACAGTGTCTCTCCCGATGGATTCATCTCGACATGGGAAATTGACGCGGATGCTTATGAGGAACTAAAAAGATCAAACCCCGTCCCCGTCTTTTCTCCCGGAGATGGCGTCGACGAAGCGGGTCTGGTGTGGACGGGCACCGTCACCATCACGGACAATGATGGGCCGCCAACCGTTTCTTTATCCACTCCGCTGAACGCGCGCGTCGTGGAAGTGGACGAAGGAGATGAAGGCGCATCCAATGTTGCCGAGGTTCCGGTTCAGCTTGGCCTAGTCTCCCGCAAAACCACGTCCATCGGCTACGCCACGCAAGGTGGCACGGCCATTGCCGGCCAAGACTACACCGAAACCAGCGGCACGCTCACCTTCCAACCCGGGGAAACCCTGCGTTACCTCAGCATTCCCATCATTGGCGACGCCATAGACGAGCCGGACGAATCCTTCAGTGTGGTTTTAAGCAACCCTACGAACTCCGTTCTTGTGCCAAGAACGGTGGAAGTCAAAATCCTCGACGATGATGAGCCTGTGAATGTGAACAATGGCGGCGGCGGCGGCGGTGGTGGTGTGACTCCGATAATCGTCCCGCACCTCTCGCAAAACGGTGGATCGACTTCGTCCTCGCTCATGTTCAGACCAACCAGTTTATCTTTGAGCGAAAGCGGCTCTGCCACCTACCAAGTGCGCGCCACTTCTTCCCAAAACAGAAACATGATCGTCAATATAGCAACGACGCATTCGGGAATCACCATCAACCCCAACCAACTGGTCTTCAACCAAAACGATTGGCAGGACTACCAAACCGTGACCGTGACCGCCGACGCTGATGCAGCGGACATTGGCGAGCAGGCTTCCATTCGGCATTCCATTCCCGGCAGCGAAGGCTTTATCGCCAACAACAATGCGGGGACTGTCTTAGTCACTCTTGCCCACACCGTCGTGGAAGCAGAGGAAGAAACCCCCGAACCACCAACCGACCGCCAACCTGTTCAACAAGTGCAGGTGCCTCCCACCGATTACGATGCGGACGACGACGGCTTGATTGAGATTAGCAACTTGACGCAGTTGCATGCGATTCGCTGGGACTTGAATGGCGACGGCCAACCGGACCAAGAAGAATTCACTAACGATTACCACCAAGCCTTTCCCAGCGCCATCGCCAACATGGGCATCCCCAATAACACCCCAGCCCAAGGCTACGAACTCACCAGCGATCTTGACTTTGACCCCAACCACAACGGTCACGCCGAGGAAGCAGACGCTTTTTGGAACAAGGGAACCGGTTGGGATCCCATCGGCCTGTTCTCCAACCCCTTCCAATCTACTTTGAAAGGCAACGGCCATAAGATTGTCCACTTGTTCCAAGACCAGAGCGATGCTTCCCGGTTTGCCGAGAAACCCAGTGGCTTGTTTGGAGCTATTGGCAATCGCGGGCAAGTGGTTGGCTTAGGATTAGAAGAGGTAGATATAAAGGGCGTCAACTGGGTCGGCGGCATCGCCGGGTTGAGTCAAGGAGTCATCAGCCATTGTTCGGTGCGCGGGCAAGTGGTGGGATCGAACAGCGTCGGCGGCCTAGTCGGCCATAACTTTGGCGACATTGCGCACAGCTTCGTTCAAGTGGAAGTGAGCGGCGTTATCGGCGTTAGCGTCTTCGTGGGGTGGAATGTCGGTGGTTCTATCGAGTCCAGTTCGGCGCAAGGGAGAGTGAATGGCGCAACCAGTGCCGGCGACTTAGTTGGTTTAGGCACCCCGGCTCGCTAAGAAAAAACCCACTCTTTTCAGAGAAAATCTTCGTTCTTTCGCTCCTCTTTTTTAATGGGGGCGATTTTTTTGCCCAAAATCGCCATTTTCTGTTTAGAGAGGAAAGGGGAGTGTTTGCCGTTATTCAATGAACAATCAGAAGATTATCGGCAAAATCGACCAAAGATTCCGAAATCACAAAACTTCTCAAAGAATCTCAAGGAAAGCTCCAAACCAGAACCCAGAGGAATAAGACAAAAACCATACAGAATCTTTTACCGGAAGCTTTTCTTTTGCAACGAGCGTATTTCTTCGTGGCGCGGAAAGAATTGTTCCCGGAGCAAAAAACGAAGATTGTCCAAAGATGCGGCCAGAGAGTTGGAACATGCCGAAGTCGCTAAAAAGTGATAAATGCAAATCCAAGTGCCTGACGAATTGGCGGAAGTTTTCCAGAATAGGATTCAAAATTCTCGCCTTTGCGTTTGAGAAAAGTTATGAGGACGAACTCGTTTTTCAAAAGCTCAGAAGTCGGCCAAGATTGACAAAGCCAACTTGCCCCCTCCTCTCGCTCTGTCTGATTTTGTCGCACGTTTTTAGTCAATACTACCGCTGGGACAGCCCTTCCCGCCGCATTCTCGACCTTACTTGCAACTTTCTCAACCTTGACTCTTAGCTCCAATCGCGCACTTGTTTGTTCGACGGGAATTTTCTCCGTCAACCAAAGCGCCTGCCAAATTGCCCAAAAAGCGTTGCCGAACTGGAATCGATCGCTCATCCAATGGTGTCTGCAACTCATTTTGCCGCCGGGCAATCTTTCATGCTCCCCAAAACCGCAAAAACAAGTGGAACGAATCCCGCAAATCTGCCGCTTGCTGGACGAGCAACAAACGCCTTACCGCTTTGAGTTTCTAGGCGACAGCACTCAACGACCCGCTTTTGGAACGGGCATTACCGCAGCGTATCCAGTTTCTCCTCCACGGCATCTGGCAAATTCTGACCAACTGGGACGGTCATTTTGCTCACCAGCGATCACGAATGCGTCCCCAGAGTCATTTGGGAAGGGAGGTCCTCGGCGTCCTTCCCGTCGTGCCGAAAATTGACATAGAAGCCGACCGCTACGCCCAAAGCATCGAGCCCCGCCTTTGATCTGAACCCACAACGTAAAAAGAGCCGCCAATGCTGTTGAACAGCTTGCCAAACTCCCGGAAGTAGAAATCGCCAAGCTCCGCCGCCAATGCCGCCACACGACGCAAAAACACCTCGACGGGAAAGCCTATCGCGAGACTTTTCAAACTTTTGTTCGCGCCACTCAAAAAACGCCTCACATCTCCGAAATCGTGCCGCAGCGCAGCAAGCAATCAACGATCTTCCCTTCCGCTGGCTCCAAAGAATCGGAAAATTCCACGCAACAATCAAGAAAGGCAAAAACCGCTTGGCAAAGATTTTTCACCGTTCCTCCTCCAACGCAAAACCCGACGCCAACCCAATGCAAAACCTCTGCCCCGCTCTCTTGACGGAAAACACGTTGGAAACCTTGTCGGCGCTTTGTCCCATGCACTTTTCATGGATTTATTGAATTCTCTTGAGGAATCACTTCGGCCTTCGCTTCCCTGTCTTTCCTTCACCTCGACGTCGGCAATTCGCGCTCCCGCCATGATCCGCCCAGCCGCCGAACGAGCGGCCGTTATTGCGCCTCTTGCCGTCTTTGTCGAAGAACTTCTCGTCCAAGAAAACCAACCCATCCAAGCGCAACAAGCCTTATTTCTTCCCCACTAGATTCGTCGAACAACAAGAAGTCCGGCGGAGATAACACAACAACAGAAAAACTAGCGAGGAAGCACACATACAAACCGATAAAACGAACCAAAGAAATGAAACCTAAACTACCGTTCACAATCAGGCCGGCGGAAACCTCGCCGACACTCTCGAGGCGAACGGCTCCTTAACCGCTTAGCAACGCCAACAACTACGGAGCCACCGACCTCATCAACATCAAACTCGAACAAGATTTATGATCCGTCCAAATTATTCATTAAGAATTTTAGTGCGTAATGGATACATCTTCTCTAAAGAAAACGATTTCCCGGCGGACTTTGTGGTTTGTTATTTCTTGGTCCACATTATGGTATATGATTTGTTGCATAATAACAATTTACAAGAGATCTATTCAATCGTTCTTTAATCTAGCTTTTATTCCTACACTCTTTATTTTTCATTCATTGTTTGTATTTGAAATTCCCTTTTCTTTTCTGTTGACAATAAAACTGTTGAACGTCCAATTTCCCCTGACTTTCTTTCGATTCGTCGTCAATAAAAGAACGATATGGACAATTGCCGTTATTGGTGTACTGACAATATGAATTTCCATCGAATGCTTTGCTCTTCTCTTTTTCAGTAATTAAGTAAAAGAAGAAATTACGCAAATGCACGAACCTTATAGTCTACTGCATCCGGGAATCGGCAGGATGATTATTCAGAGAAGCTGAGAGGCAATCCCCATGATTTTTTCTCGTGCTTTTGAACTATGGAGGTTCTTATCCGGTTTTTGAAGAAATCTTTCATCGACGAATTTTATTGGAAACCTTGGCTATGCGCATTGGTTGGTTTTTCGGATTTGATTTATACTTTCAGGTTCGGCCTGTGTCGCTTGGCATAATGAATTTGTTCACCTCTTTATAGGCAATGGCGGTAGTTCTTGGGAAATTTTTGATATAATATGTCAAGATTTTTATGTTATATTATTACGACTTTTTTGATTCGATGGTTCGGTTCCATTTATTCGACAATCGCGTTCCACTCGTTCGTAAATTGTGTGCATGTTGCTTCAAGAGTTTCCTGCTCCTTTTTTATAAACTGGGATTGAAGTTTGTGAAGGAAAGCGGGGATTTTGACGGAATTTTTGTTGCGGCGATGAAGTTCAAGCAGCGGGTGGTTCGAACTGTGGTCCGGCGTGTTTGGGGTTTGTGGCGGATTATTATCGGTTGCGTTTGCCGTTGGCTCGGATGCGGCAGATTGCGGGGACGGATGCGGCGAGGACGACGACTTTGGGTTTGGTGGAAGCGGCGGCGAATCTGGGTTTTCAAGCGAAGGGCGTTCGGTGGCTGTTTGAGAGCTTGGCAAAAGTTCCCAAACCGGCGATTGCTTATTTAAAACTCCAAGAAGATCGTTTTCACTTTGTGGTGTTGATAAAGGTCTTCAAGCGCTGGGGTAAAGGTGATGGATCCGGCGGATGAGAGATTTCATTGGCATTCGCGCGAAAGCTTTCGGAAGCGGTGAAACTGGCGTTTTGGTCTTGCTGGCAATTGATTCAGCCTCATCGCTAGACTTTGGGGCAGGCGTTTTTCGGAGCGGCGGCGGGAACGGTTCTACTGCTGGCAGGGTTAACGGTGGTTCCGGTGGTGGGGATGGGTATAAGGCAATCGTCGGGTGAACGAGGGATGAGCTATATTAGGGTAGGGTAGTCGACGCAGTTTCGGGGGCGTCCATTCCATCCATAACATAGTGGAAACGCTTTTCCAGAGTTTTCAGTCCAATGCCCCGCTCTGAAGCCAAATGGCTGAGGGAATTGATTTCGTGTTTCCATTCCAGAACTTCCCAGACCTTGCGGAACCGATTGATCGGCAGTCTCATAGCCTTGGCCGTAGCCTTATCGCCATCTTGCCTCGCAATACGCAGTACAGTGCTATGAAACTCCTCATACAACTCGTCGGTAGCCATAGGGTCTTAGCGGTAAATTTCGACCAGGATGTCGCATTGGGACAAGTATTATTGCATTACCGATAGGGATACTTCCTCAGTCAGCCCGCCGTTAGCTGCTCCAAGCAAGGGAATAGCAATGGAAGTGATGCCTTTGCCTTGATAGGTGGCGAGGAACTTTGCCAACCCGGCCTCCAAGTACTCGACTTTGGAAGGGTATTTCCAATAGTGTTTGGTGGGAAAGTTCAGCACCCATCGCTGTTCCCTGTCATCAGCCGGCGGTTTGTAGAGTCACAGATTGCCGATGTCAATGAGTCTCGCCCGGCAATGGTCGACGTATTGGTCAAACACTTCTGGGAGCCGCAGCTTGAATTCCAAGGCCATGCCGGCACCCATCACGCCAGCGCAGTTGACGGCGTTGCTCATCGTTTGACACTGACTGGTGAAGATGTTGCCGGTTTTTATAGTAAGGTTAGACATCAAAGTACCACTTCGGTTGAATTTCTAAATCTACGTTTGGCAGCCCGATTTGCAATTTATGTTGGGTTTGTTCGGTGCGAACTATCACACGCTTAACCCGTTCAAAGGGGACGCGGCCCGGCACCAGCACCTCGGCGCAACGCTTTCGTCTGCCATCTTCAAAATTGTTCCAGTATTCGGCTCGGATACAGTCTCAATCCAATTTATGCAGATCATTGACGTTGTTGAAATCCTTTGTACGTTTGCCGGCGGCGTTGCCCTCGGTGGAGATAGTTCTTGATTGAACTGGCAAATCCCGGTCAAGGCAAAGGATGACGATTTCGTTTTGGATGCTCTGAAGACGCCACAACATAGCGTTTTTTTGATGAAATACAGGAGGACATAGTCGTGCAACGGACGGACAGAAATCAGACGATCCTCTCGCAGCTTCTGCACTTTCGGGTCAGAAATGTTCTTTACAACCAAGCCGGCTCTTGTACTGCATTGTGTGGGACAAGAGGCTATGCTCCCGAATGGGAGGCACATTCTCCACGTGGGTAAGGCGGTACAGTAATTTAATCTTGTATCGGCGATATTGGACTTCCGTGATTGCCATAGAGGAATTATAGCATATCAAGCGGTAGGCGCAATATCTCTAGAGGCGGCGGCTTCGCTCTCTGCTTTACTGCCGCCAACCTAATTGGCAGGCAAGCGGAGGCGTCGTTTGGAATTGGCGGCGGTTTGGTTTTTTCTGGTGGAAAAATCATTGAGAGGGGATTTTGCAAGAGAGAACGAGCGGAAAAAAGAAGAAAAATTGATTTGACAAGTGGGCGAGGGCGGGTTTTGATTGCGCGGTTGCCCGCGGTTTTGTCGTTGACCGGTTGATGTTTCGGCTCGGTTGGCGGCTGATGGCGCGGGAGACTGGTTTAAGAAAATGAGCGAACGGAAGGTAAGAATTGCGGTCGTCGGGCTGGGCTTTGGAGCGGAATTTATTCCCATTCACCAAGCGCATCCCCTTGTGGAGCTGGTTGGGATTTGCCGGCGCAACGAAGCGGAGTTGAACAAAGTCGGCGACGCGTTTGGCGTGGCCAAGCGGTACACGGACTACGAAGCGTTGTTGCAAGACCCCGAAATCGACGCCGTTCACATCAACTCGCCCATTCCCGACCATGCGCCGCAGTCGATCCGAGCGTTGCGGGCCGGCAAACATGTTTTATGCACCGTGCCAATGGCCACCACGGTTCAAGAGTGCGAAGATATTTGCCGAGCCGTTGAGGAGACCGGCCTCAAATACATGATGGCGGAGACCGTTGTGTATAGCCGCGAGTTTCTCTTCATTAAGGAAATGTACGACAAAGGCGAGCTTGGCAAGCTGCAGTATCTCGCCGCCTCGCATCCGCAGGATATGGACGGATGGCCCAATTATTGGAAGAAGATGGTTCCGATGCACTACGCCACTCACGTCGTCGCTCCTTGTTTGGGGCTTGTGGACGGCAAAGCGGAATACGTCAGTTGTTTCGGGAGTGGGACGGTTCGTGACGATATTGTCCGAAAAAGCGGCAATCGGTTTGCGGTGGAAAGTTGCCACATCAAAATCAAGAGTGTTGATCTTTCGGCGCATGTGTGGCGCTTCCTTTACGACGTGGCGCGGCAATACCGGGAAAGCATCGACGTTTACGGCAGCAAAAAGAGCTTTGAATGGACGCTTGTTGAGAACGAGCCGCACATCCTTCACGTCGCCAAACGGCCGGAGCCGGAGATTCCAAAGAAAGTGGAAGTTCCTGACTATGCGCACCGGCTTCCCGAAGCCGTTCAAAAATTCACGCAGTCGATTGAAGACGATCAGCACTTGTCCTTTGTGCAAGGCGGCGGGCACGGAGGCAGCCATCCGCACATGGTTCATGAATTCGCAAGCGCGGTGGTGGAAGACCGCGATCCTTGGCCGAACGCTAAAACCGCGGCTAACTGGACTTGCGTTGGCATCTGCGCCCACCAAAGCGCGGCGCAAGGCGGCCGGATTGTCTCCCTACCTGAATTTACGCATTCTTAAGTGGTAATGAAGGTTGGAAAAATCACCGAATGACGAGCTACAGATCACATAAATATAGAAACAAATAATAACGTTCGAAATAAAGACTAAACTATTATGTACAAGGGCACACAACCTAATGCGCATCGTCTGCTATGGGCAGGTTTCATGGCTATTCTGGCTGCTGGAGTTGGCTTCTCGATTCGAAGCGGCATTCTCGGCGATTGGGGGCAACAATTTGGCTTTACCCAAAGTGATTTAGGCAAGATCACCGGCGGCGGGTTAACGGGATTCGGCATCATTATCTTGGTGGGGTCCCTACTCGCAGACCGATTGGGTTACGGCAAGCTAATGATTTGCGCGTTTTTCATGCATATTGTATCCGCCATCGTCACATTAGCGGCGACTCCGGTATTTAACTCTATGGGCGGTCTGGAATCGGAAGCGGCCAGGAACGCAGCCTATCAATGCTTGTTTTGGGGTATGTTCTTATTTGCCATCGGCAATGGATTGGCCGAAGCAGTCGTCAATCCATTGACTGCGGTATTGTTTCCAAAAGAGAAAACTCACTATCTTAACATTTTACACGCCGGCTGGCCGGGAGGTTTGATTATTGGCGGCTTGCTAGCATACTTTATGGTGGGTAAAGTTCGCTGGGAAGGTCAAATTGCTCTATTTCTGGTGCCGGCGGTGATTTACGGAGCCATGCTTTGGCGCCAGAAGTTTCCCAAAGATGAAGCCGGGGCGGCCGGTGTATCCTATGGTCGACAGCTTAAAGAATTGGGACTCCTCGGTGCGGGGGTAGTATGCGTTCTTTTAGTTTTATTCTTTAAGAACGTAGGGCTTTCTACAACCGTGGCAACGATTCTCGGCGTAGCCTTGCTCGCCGCTTTCGGCTTTTTTACGCAATTCACTTTGGGTCCGATTTTGATGGCTTTCCTTTTGGTGATTCATGCAATGGTTGGCTATGTAGAATTGGGAACGGATTCCTGGATAGCCAATATTACCGGCGCTATTTTGGAAAGTCCCGGCAAAGGGTTGGCTCTTTTCGTCTACACTTCTGCTCTTATGTTTACCTTGCGTTTTTTTGCAGGCCCAATTGTCCATCGCATTTCTCCACTTGGGCTTCTTCTGGCTAGCACCGCCTGCGGAGTCATCGGTTTGCAATTCCTGGGAACTTTCAACACGGGGGTAGCCATTGTTCTGGCGGCCACGATTTATGGCGTCGGCAAAACGTTTTTCTGGCCGACGATGTTGGCGGTCGTCTCTGAACAATTCCCTCGAGGCGGAGCCATTACCATTGGTTCCATCGGAGGCGTAGGCATGCTTTCGGCGGGGTTATTAGGAACCCCGGGCATCGGCTTTAAACAAGATTACTATGCCTCCGGGAAGTTACAGACCGAACACAGCGAAATCTATGAACGTTACAAGGCCGATAAAGAAAACACCTTTTTGACGTTTAGCGTGGTGGGTTTGGACGGAGCCAAAGTCGGTGTAATCAAAGACAATGGCGAGAAACTCGCCAACGATATGGAGATTCTCAATAAATTAGGCGATACCGATGAAAGACTAGCCTCGCTTGCTACTTGGTGGGATACTGCCAAAACTACCGCTGAATCTGACAAGGAACCGGTTCTGGAGGCCAGCCTTTATGGAGGCCAGCAGGCATTCAAGCTGACTTCCTTCGTCCCGTTGACGATGGGCGTTGCCTATCTGATTCTCATTATCTACTTTCGGTCCCGAGGTGGCTACCGAGCAGTTGAAATCAAAGAACCGCCGACCGGAAGCAAATCGTGAGAGCATTGCAAAATAGAGATGGTGGCGAAGAGAATTGCAGATTTTTAAGAGCTGGCGCTGGTGTAGCGGGAGAGAGCCCAGCGCCAACCGAGCTCGGAAACCAGCACGCAGACGACCGCCATGCCGAGAAGCGAGAACACTTCCATAGGCGAAGAAATCTTTGCGGCAAAGAACTTTACAGGAACGTTCGAGACCAAAAGCATCGGTACACCGAAGGTAAAGAAAGCCCGGAAAGGGCCTCGAAAGGCGGAGTCGGGCAAGCGCGCGATGTTGAAGAGATTGTAGTATCCCCAGACGATGCCCTGCGCTTTGACGGAGAGAAAGCTAATGCTCGCCAGCAAGAACATTAGGGAGTAGTGTATGAGTATGCCGATGCAACAAAGAAACCCGAAGCCGACGCATTGACGGAGGCTGGGCGAGAACTGCATTTCGTGGCAGGCGTAGGCCATGACCGCTATGCCGCTAAGGGCTCCGACGATGGATCCCGGATCGACGGTTCTCAACGAGATCAAAAAACGCGAGTTGACCGGAAGCAGAAGCATGAAGTCTAGCCGACCAGTGCGGACGTGTTCGGAGAGGGCGACGAGATTGTTGAGAAAGAGCGCTTGAAAGAGTTGTTGGATGAGCTGGCTGGCCCCCGTCAGCAGAACTACCTGCCATTTGGACCAGTCGGCAATTCGGTCGGTGTGCGAGTAAATGACGGCCACAAAAGCGAGTTGGAGTCCGAACCAGACCATCTCCACGAAAATCCAGAGCAGGAAGTTTGTTTTGAACTGCATGTCCCGCATGATGGAGTTTTGGCACAACGCTCCATAGATGGATAGGTGACGTCCCAAGGCGGACGCGGCTTTTCGGAGGAGAGAGAAGTTATGTTTTGAAGGGGATTTCACGGGGAATTTCAGCCGCCGACGGCGCCGTATCTTCGTAGGCCTCGCTTCCATACAAAGGCGGCGACGCCGAAGGCGATCAACACCCAAAAGCATTGAATTCCGATGCCCGCAAGCAGGTCGTCGCCAGCGGTTCGTTCGAGCAAAATGCTAGCTGGAAAGTAAAGGAAGTAGGGAAAGGGCGTGTAAATTAAGGCGTTGGCGATTTTTTCGGGCAAGATGTCGAGCGGAAATAAGTGCCCGCCGGCGATGTATTCGACAGCGAACATGATGAAGATGAAGGTGTCGATTTCCAAAACCCAGAATGCCAGCAACGCCATTGTGAAGGAGGTAAAAAATTGGAGCAAGGCGGTCAGGATTGTAGAGATGGCGAACCAGCCGTAGACTTGGATTTCAGCGGGAAGTTGCAAGGAATCTCGATGGTAAAAGAGAAACAGGCCAATGGGGAGCAGGCTGCTGACGAGGTAGATCATTCGTCCCGAAACATAAAGGGTCAACCGATAGCCCATATAGTGGATCGGCTTGAGGAGAATCTGGCTGATTCGTCCGTCGCGGATATCTGCTGCGATTTGCCAGTCGTCTTCATTGACGGCCGTAAGCGCGTCCACGACCGTGATGACCAGGTAGTAGGAAATCATCTGCGCCAAGGAATAGCCGGCGACATTGTCTCCGTCTGTCTTGCCTGCGTAAATGGTCTGCCACAAAAAGATTGTGGCGGCCAACGGGATCAAGCCGAAGAGGGCGCGGAAGAAAAAATTCACCCGGTAAACTAAGATGCTTTGAACGCCGAGGTTCAGAACTTGCAGATATTTGATCATCTTTGGGCGGAATGCTTATTTGAGAAATTCAGGTTCGTAGACGGTTAAGTCTTGGAAGCGACGGAGTTCGGCGGCGAATTTCGCAAGACCTTGTTTCTCGGCTTCGCCAAGGCGGTAGTGAACGGAGTGCGTCAAATACTCTCGCCGAAAATCCTCGCTGAAGATTTTATCGGAACGTACAATGGTTTCTAGGTTTTGCATTCCATTGTTTTTCGCGCGTTTTAATTGGGGCAGGATCGGTGTGTAGTCGATGCCTTTTCGGATGAGCCAAGCGGCGTAGACGAAGGGAAGGCCGGTGTCTTGGCGCCATGCATCGCCCAAGTCCCACAGCCGGTGCGTGCGGTTGTGTTGACGGAAGCGAATGGCGGGGTTGCCGATCAGCAACACGTTTTCCTTTTCCGAAGCGGCGGCGTAGCTGGTCAACACTTTCCACTTTGGACAAATGCCGCGCTGATGCAAGAGCACTCGAAGAAGATTCGCGCTGGCAAGGGAAGCGGAATCGCAGTGCACTTCGGAGATGTTTTCCAATTTGCCGCGGTGAGCGAGGAAGACGCTGTTCACCTCGCCGGCGGAGCAGACGCCGATTCCGTCGAGGATAAGGTAATCCCGGCGGAACAACGCTTCTGTGACGCTTAGGAGCGCCGCATCCAGCTTTCCCTTCTGCATGCGTTCTTTTAGTTGGTTGGGAGGGAGGAAGACAACTGGTTGGAGACCCCAAGTCAGCGGCGCGGCGTTTAGGTAAGGCACTGAACCGATGCGCGGTTTTTTGCGGTGAGGAGACGTCTGAACGCAAGGCATGATTTTGGATGGAATTCCTTGATAACAAGTGGCAGTGGGGAGCGGCGCTCGGCGCGGCTGCATTACGAGGACGGTTGCATCCGAACTGCTTTTTGAGTTTTGCCCGGCGAATGATCTTCTGCGATCGGTTCGTAAAACGTGTTTCGTTGCACCGGCGTTTTCCCCGCTTCCCGAATGGCTTGGATCATGGAGTTCCGCGTTTGGCGTTGGGGAGATTGAGCACCGGCTATATGGAAGATATGCTCTTCGTGGATGGTTCCGTGCAAGTCGTCGGCGCCGTAGTTGAGGGCGATCTGCGCGAGGCCGAGTCCCAGCCCCACCCAGTAGGCGGTGATGTGATCGAAGTTATCGAGATAGATGCGGCTGACGGCGATGGTTTTTAGAGAGTCGGCGCCGGTCGGCGGATGATTTACGGGAATTTTGTTGGCTTCCGGTTGGTAGGCCAGCGGAATGAATCCGACGAAGCCGCGGGTTTCGTCTTGAAGAGAGCGAAGGCGGTGGAGATGATCGACTCGATCTGCCACAGATTCTACATGGCCGTAGAGCATGGTGCAGGTGCTTCGTTCGCCAAGTTGATGCCAAGTGCGGTGGACGTCGAGGTATTCTTCGGCAGATTCTTTGCCTTGCGCAATTTGACGGCGGACTTCTTTTTGGAAAATCTCAGCCCCGCCGCCGGTGAGAGAACTCAAACCGGCCTCCCGCAACGCCAGCAAGGTATCGCGGACGGACATTTTGGCCAGCCACGCCAGATGAAGAACTTCGATGGCGGTGAAGCATTTGAGTTCGATCTGTGGGTCCAGCGCTTTCAGGCTTTGGAGCATTTCCGTATAGTAGCCAAACGGCAGTGAGGGATGAAGCCCACCAACGATGTGCAGCTCGGTGATCCCGTCGTTCAACGCCTCGCGGGCTTTTTCGACCATCGCCTCCGGGCTCAATTGGAATCCGTCCTTATCCCGTTTCTTTCGGGCGAAGGAACAGAATTGGCAACGCAGGATGCAGTAATTGGAGTAGTTGATGTATCGGTTGACGAGATAAAAGGCTCGGTCGCCATTCTTTCGGCGGTTGGCGGCGCTGGCGATGATGCCTAGCGCGTTCACGTCCTCCGACGCGAAAAGACGTTGCGCTTCGGCTTCGTTGACGCGTTCGCCGGCAGCGACTTTTTCATAAATGTCAGCGAGTTCGCTCTGCGCCATTGCGATCTTCATACACGGATGCGAAACATGGGAAAGGCCACTTCCACTACGGTGACGAACAAAAAAGTCAGACTAATCAGAGCATTTAGACGGAAAAAAGCAAAATGAATCCACTTCAGACTCCGCTTCCGCGCCAACCAATGCTCAAGCAGAAGGCAAATCAGAATCAGCGCCATGCCGGCAAAATAAGCGAAGCCTAACAAGTCAAAGCGAACCCGAAGCAAAAAACCAAAGGCAACCAACAGACCCCACATAATCAAGTGGGCAAGAAAGGCGGCTTGAAGAGCGTTTTTGATTCCCCAGCGAACAATAAGAGAGCGGAGACCGTAATCGCGGTCAAATTCGTAATCTTGAGCGGCGTAAATAATGTCAAAACCAATCAACCAAAACACCACGCCCAAAGCAAGAACCAGCGGCGGAAGACTTAGACGGCCTTCAACGGCCAGCCAAGCGCCCAGCGGAGACAAGGCCAGCGCCGCTCCCAAGTAAACATGGGTGAAGTCGGTGAAACGCTTGGTGAGCGAATAGAAACAAACCAGAAACAAAGCCACCGGCGAAAGGAAAAAACAGACAGAATTGATAAACCAACAAGTGGCCAAAAATCCGAGAGCGCTTATGCACCACAACGCAACCGCAGTCGAAAGCGACACCTTCCCAGTCACTAAATGACGGTGTTTTGTTCTTGGATTCATGCCGTCCAGCTTCCGATCCACAATTCGATTGAAAACCATGGCGCAAGTGCGGGCCGTGACCATCGCCAGCAAAATGAGCGAGAACAATTTCCAACCGGGCCAGCCCTTTTCCGGCGCCGACGCCACAACCATAGACGCCAAAGCAAATGGCAGGGCAAAAACAGTGTGCGAGAACTGAATCATCTCCGCCCAGTTTCGCAACGCGGCAATCCACTTGGACAACATCCAGCAATATACTGGATTGCCCGCCCTCTAAATTTCAAGGCTTTTCTAGTCGACAAAGTGAACGATCCTTTCCACAGAGGAATTTTGTAATTTCGGATTGCACCTGTTTTTCATCTTTTTCGCGTCTTCGTAACACAATCTCGATTCTCAATCATTTTAATGGTGGATGGATCTATTGATTCGTTGTCGTTCTCCACCATCTGTTTAGCGGGACTGAGCCTGGCGTTTTCGCTGTCTTCCTGCCTGCTTTGGCGGTCTTTTCGGGCTGTTTTGAAAGGTTTTTCTACATCTCAATCTCTCTATTTGAAAACGGCAATCTTCCGGTGATGGAATATTTTTTTGATTTTTTATTTAAAAGTGCTTGCCTTCTTTTCGGGAATCGATATTTTTGGCGGTGTATGAAATCATTTGTAGTGCTTATTGTGGTTGGTCTGGATGCCGCCGCATCGTGCTTTTCAAAGTCCAAAATTAAAGAAACGGCGGCCGCTTGTCGTTGTTGGAATCGGCTTGCTTGCCTCTCCGTTTCCTGTTCAATCTGATGATGAAGAGGTTGACAAGGCTCCCGAAGTTTCTTGTCTTTGGGTTGAGAATCACGGTTCCATTGGATTTACGGTGGATTTTGACGTTACTGCTCCTTCAAATGTGGATTGGGAGTACGCATTACATAGCTTTAGGCTGTGTCAGGATGGGAATCCTTTTCCTGTTGACCGTGAGGATGCTCCCAGAGCTACGCTTAAATCGCCAGCGTCAAATCAAGGTTGGTTGAGTATTCCGGGCTTTGATGGCGGGCCTCCGCTTCCCTATCCCGGCTATCTGCATTCTTTTGATTTCACTGTTAAAGGGGAACAATATTGGGGCATACCGCTCGGTGATCCTCCTAGCATACCGACGCCAGTTGCGATTTCCCAAGTTAGCATTTCGCTTTACGTTATTTTGAACAGCAACGGATCGCTTCACTCGATGATGGCTTGGGCGTACGATAGTGATGGCGACGGTTATGAAGTTCCTGTTTATTACTCCCCTGGAGGATCGGAGAATTTTCGAACATTTGAAGATTAGGAGGCAAGCATGAAGGTTAGCAGGAAAGCGTTTACGTTGGTGGAATTGCTGGTCGTCATTGCCATTCTTGGCATTTTGGCGTCTTTGCTCCTGCCTGCTTTGGGCAGGGCGAAGGCGGCGGCTCACAAAGCGGTTTGCCTTAGCAACCAACGGCAAATTGGGATTGCTCGGCAACTCTATGCAAATGATCACGATGGCTTTTTGGTTACTCATTCAGTGGCTTTGTCTGGAATTGGTTGGGTTCCGTGGTTCTATCCTCTTTGCTCTCGGTATTTGGGGAAGGATGTGGATCTGTTTGAGTGTCCGTCGGAGAAGCGGATACCTCGCTTAGTGGCTATGGGAAAAGTTCGGCCCGGTTATTGGGGTTGGGGTTATCGGCAAAATACTCCTGGGATTGGGAGGAAAGGTTCTTGGGGAATCACCGGCTCAGGGAATTGGGACAGTCCGGGTACACTTCGCGATTCTGACGTGGTTTTTCCTTCGCGCATGATTGCGCAAGCCGATGGCTCTGCTTTTGGGATGTATAATGCTTCTACCCGAAAGCCTGGTACTCCGCCAACTGGTGAACGTTCGTTGAAGTTGCAAGTAGACCCTTGGATTGGTTTGAATGTTACGACTTGGTGGCATGCTATAACCGTTGCGCGGCGGCATTCTGGGCAAGCGAACGTTTTATTTGCGGACGGGCATGTTGGTTCGGAGACTCTTTATCAAATGCTTTTTCCGTCGGTTGAAAACTGGACGCGTTTTAACTTTGACAATAAACAGCATTGGTTGGACGGTGACATGCCGTCTGCTTCCGGTTGGCAACCTCCTACGCCTTGGGATGAACTGGTGGAATTTTGAATTGTTCTTCAGTTAGTTCTCTTTGCGTTGGTCTGTCGTTCGGTTGGGATTGGTCTTTCCCTTTGCTTGAGGGCAATCGAAAGGTTGTTGAAAAAAGCAGAGCTAAGGCGCGCTTGCGCATTGGTTGCTTCATTCCCGCTCTTCCAGCCACCGAGGCGCTACGGACTGCTCAATCCCCAAGTGATCCAAGACTCGGGCCACTACGGTGTCGGCCAAATCGTCAATCGATTTTGGACGAGAATAAAAGGACGGATTGGCGGGGAGAATGGTGGCGCCGGACAGCAGGAGCGTCTCGAAGTTTCTGACGTGAATTAGGTTCAGAGGCGTTTCCCGAGGCACAAGGAGGAGCCGTTGTTTTTCTTTGAGCATCACGTCGGCGGCTCGGAGCAGTAGGTCGCTGCCGAAACCTTGCGCGATTCGTCCCAAAGTTCCCATGCTGCAAGGGATCACCACCATAGCGTCAAAAGGATTCGATCCGCTGGCGAAGGGCGCGTTCATAGTCTTCAATCCGTAGCGATGCACTGCCGGGTCCAACTGCAGGCCGTCCGGAAGTTCTTCGGCGATCACTTGGCGGGCGTAGTTGCTGAGCACGACGTGAACTTCGTGCGTTGCGCAAGAAAGGCGATTTAAGAGTCTTTGCGCGTAAATGACGCCGCTGGCGCCGGTAATGGCGACGATGATTTTCAAAACGACTGGGAATTGCCGATGCCAGCGCTCCCCTTGCCGAATATTATGAAGGAAGAAAAGATTTTCGGCAATTCCCAAAAATGGCAGGACGAGCGGCTTTGCCATTTGCCGTTGATCGGTTGGCCGTCAACGCCGGCTCATTCGAATGGCGATTGCTCGGCTCTGCGCCGATAATCGTACCGGAGACTTTCCACAATCGAGGAAGTGCGGATTTTTCGTCCGTTCAAGGAAGCGACTGAAAGGATTTCCCAAGCGCTTTGGGTCAAGAACACCGCTTGCTTCGTCCGCAACGTTGACTCGAAAATATTTTCTTCTTTGCAGGGCAGATTTTGGGCGGCGCAGATTTCCTGAATGACTCGACGAGTGATCCCGGGAAGAATGCCGGCGGAAAGGGGCGGAGTTCCGATGGAGTGTCCGTCGAACCAAAAGATGTTGGCGCAGCTCGTTTCGGCCACGTGTCCTTCGTGATTCAAGAAAAGGACGTCGTCCGCATTTTGGCGGCCTGCCTCGGCCTTGCCGAGAATGGAGAAGAGTTGGTTGGTTGTTTTGTGTCGGCAGAGCGGATGGCGAGCGTCAATCTGTTGCCTGCTGGTGATCAAACGCCAGGCCGGGATTGGATTTTGGGGATAATGGGGCGCCGGATGCAAGGAGACGATCAAAGAAGGATGTTGGGCGTTTTGAATGGAATAACCGCGCGGACTTTGGCCGCGAGTCACTTGAATTCGAAGCAGAAACGCAGGACGCTCGCTCTCTTTGCCTTCCGACAAATCAGCTTGATTTGAGGAGAGTAGGGTTCGGACAATCCCCGCTAATTTCCCCGGATCGGGACGGAACGGAATGGACAGCGCGGCCAAAGATACCGTCAACCGAGAGAGATGCGCTTCCCAAAAGGCCGGGCGTCCGCCGTAGATGCGAAGCGTCTCGAAACAGCCGTCCCCATACATCACGCCCCGGTCAAAAATCGAAATGGCCGCGGACTCTTGCGGAAGATATTTGCCGTTGACGTAAGCAATCATCGGTCAATTATCGGCGTTGCCCTCCAAGCGAGGAAGGAAGCGGAGCGGGCGGTTGTTCAGCATACGGTTTTTGGAAGGGGACTTCCGGCCGGCTCAGCGAAAGCGCTTCCAAAAATCCCCGCGCTTTGTCCATCGTTTCCTCATACTCGGCAGCCGGATCCGAATCCGCCACAATGCCGGCGCCCACGTTGAAAAACAGACGGCCTTCCGCCCGAAACGCCGTGCGAATGCCAATGCTGAGGTGCGTTTCTCGATTGAACCCGATGAACCCCAAAGCGCCCGTGTAAGGTCCGCGGGCAATAGGCTCCAGTTCGTCAATGATTTGCATCGCTCGCAACTTGGGCGTTCCCGTCACGCTCCCACCCGGAAAACACGCGGCCAGCGCCTGAACGTGGCTGAACCGCTCGCAAAGAACGCCTTCCACAGTGGATACCAGATGCTGCACCTGCGGATACCGCTCCAATCGAGCCAAATCGGAAACCATCACGGAACCGAATTCGCAGATTTGCCCCAAGTCGTTCCGCAACAGATCGGTAATCATCACCAACTCCGCAAGTTCTTTGGGACTGGATTGCAGCTCGTAGGCCAATTGAGCGTCTCGCTGCGCGTTGGCAGATCGCGGCCGAGTCCCTTTGATTGGACGCGTGCGCACGTGCCGTCCTGAAATCCTCAAAAAAGATTCAGGCGACGCCGAAGCAATTTGCATCCGCCCAAAGTTCATCCAGGAAGCCAAAGGCGCCGGCGACACCTCTGCCAAACGCCGATACACCTCAAAACCATCGCCCTCAAACGGAATATCCAGTCGATGCGAAAGATTCACCTGATAAATGTCGCCGGCCCGAATGCAAAGTTTTGCTCGGTTCACCCGCTCCATGAACGCCGCGCGAGGTAAATTCGAGCGAATCTTTTTGCCAAAATCCGTCGGCACAATAGAACAAAGGGAAACAGAACTCGATGGCCTCCGAAGTTGCCGCAACCACCACTCCGCTTTCTTCCGCGCAACCGCAACCGAACGCGAACCATCAGCCCGCATTCCCGTCGAAACCACCCAGCACTTCCCCAGACAATGATCGAAAACGCACAGACTGTCGTAAAAACCCACGCACAAATCGGGAACTTCCGGCCTCCGCGCCGCTTTGGACGCCAACTTTTTCGACAACTGTCGATTCAACTCATACCCCCAATAACCAAAAACACCCCCCAACGGAAATGGCAAATCCACCTCCTCCAGCAACTCATACCGCAAAAGCCGCTCCCCCAAAAGAACCCAAGGATTGCCATAACTTACAAACTCCCGCCCGTCCGCGATAAAACAACAGCGATTGCCCCGCGCCTCCAGCCGCGCAAAAGGCCGCGCAACCACAAACGAAAAACGATCCATCGTCCCCCACAACGCCGATTGAAGAACAATAACGCCCAACTCTTGTCCCATCTGCCGCGCAAGAGTCAGCGGCGAGTGATCCGTCTCCGCCTCTGCAATCCAACTTCGCATCCGATCCACAAACAAAGTTTAACGGAAGACAATAAAAACTCCGCAAGAAATTATCCCATAATCCTAACCCGCCCAACCAAACCATCCTCAAAGAAAACGAAGAAAATGCCCTCAGGATAATCTCGCTCCATTTGCTTCTGCATCTTGAATCCCCAACAATCCGCAGGAAAACAGAGAAGAAAAAACTCTCGCAAAAAGCCTCCCAACCGCAAAAAAAAAACAAAATTCCCCTCCTCGCCAAAAAAATCGAAGAAAAATTAAAAAAGGCCTTGACGGATTCTTGAAATCGGTTATTTTGATTGCAGGTCAACGGAATATCGGCGTTCCCTTCTTTCTGGATTGGGGCGCCTGCCGAATAGAATAGCTCGGTGAACGGTGTCTGGGAGATTGCAAAATCCCTTCAGCGTTTAGGGGGAATAAGTGGGACATTCCTCGCTTTGTTGCCGATTGAACGTTGACCTCGGCCCGGGGCGCAGCCATAAGTGCCATTTTGAAAAGAGTAAATAGTCCGATACTAGGGCGTGTTGACACTAAATTGCCGGCGGTTTGACCGAATCCCTGAAGACTTCAGAGGTTTCGACAAAAGTGACCGCAGACCAAGAGGAAAATTCAGAATTTTTGCCTGCCAAGCACTTAGAATCGCAAAAAACTCAAACAACAATGGGAAACCGCGCCTTTGCGCTTCGATTTTTTTGGATTCGGGCTTGGAAAATCATAAAACCGAGCAACTTATTGATGTGGTTCATCTTTTGCCAGATACAGATGTGGATCGCTTGCCTTCCGGGTCTCAAACACCGGCATAGGCGGCGTTCCGCAGAAGCATCGGGCGCAAGTTCACATCTACATTAAACAAACACCACCTAAGAAACAATCTCGTATGAAGACTCAGTTACATCTCAACTCAAAATCCCTGCTTGCCATTGCCGTGGTCGTCTTGGCCGCCGGGCTGGCGCCGATAACCTCGACGCAAGAAAACGACGTTTACGCCTTTAATACTAAAACGGACAAAGTTTTAGAGGTCTGCTTTGCAACGCTTACCGTTGACTGCCCGACATGCACGTCTTCGGAATGCCCGGTTCCCGATCTGGGAGGATCTGACCGAGTAGAGAGATTAATCATTAATGAAGCCTCTCCCACAGGTTGCGAGGAATACCTGCTTGATGGTGAACGGCCGTTCATTGTCTACAATTACCAATTACTTGAACATCTACGGAGCCGAGCATTACTGGTACCGAGATGAGAACGGTGATTGACAAGACGATTACTTTTGGCAGTACGGGCATTGCATCGCCGCCAAAGAAGAGGAGAGCCACAGAGACCTTACTTTCAGGATCGTTCAAGCGATGACCAAACTCAAGGCTGACTTCGACGACGAAATCGGAGATGCTTGGGAATCCTACGCCGCTGACCTTGCGGATGCTTTGTCTGATGCGAACCGTAATTCTTTGCTTTGCCTGTTATCCATCGCCAAATTGCCGTTGTCCCTGACTTGCGTGACGGCTGTTTGCTACGATTATTACGACGCAACGCGCGACGCCAAAAACGAGTTGTTTGACGAATGCGATGACGCGAATGCGGATTTCTCGGAAGAGGTCAAAAACTTGAGGTAACAGAAAGGAGCAGAAAGTCCATGAAGTCGAAAATCGATGGATGCGATACTTTTTCGGATTGGAACCCGCTCCTGCTTTTGTTGTCGTGCCTGCTTTGGTGGTGTTTATCTGCGTTTTGTTTTTCACGGACAAAGCGAGCATTAGACGTTTGAAGTCCCATGCGAGCGATTACGGACAGCGCATTGGGAAAATGGAACGTCAGATGCCTGATTTTGCGAGGAAGGATTCATGGAAGCCGATTTTCTTTGCGTATTCTTTTTACTTGGTAAAAGGGGATGATTTAGCATCAGCAGAAGAAGAGGAAACAAAGGCTTTTGAAAGTGAGCCGGAACGGCTGGTTTCTTCCAGTTTTGTTCAAATGGACGAAGTGGAAGTTGATTTGGCTTCCATGAACGACGAAGAGTATCAGGATTGGATTATGGGGCAAGTTCCGGAGATCGACCGGCCGCATCTGGCCGAAATGTTCCAACGTCAGAAAGCATTCAAGGAATCTTTGACTCCCGCGCAAAAGCAGGCTCTGGACTACGAAGTGGCGACAACCTACGCGCAAATGGTGTCGATTGCTGGGGGCGAAGGCAAGTTGTCTGGATCGCAAAAGAGCGCCTTGCGCCGAAATGCTGAATTCATTTCCATGATGCAGTGGGGAATGAGGGAATCGGCGGAACGACAAATGGCGGAAATCAGGGAAATACTTAAGAACCGTCGAAGATCTGGAACCATTCATGTTCCCAAACCTCTGAGTGAAGAGGAATGGAAAAGGCGGGAGGCTATGCGTCAACTGGAAGAATCCGCCAGAGGAAACATAGGCCGAAGGTGAGTGAGGGCGAGGTAAAAACCGTTACTGAACTGAAGATTTTCTTTAATGGGAAGATTGATAAGATCGATGATCACTTAGAGAAAATGGAATCCTACTTGACGACTCGTTTGGAGAAAATAGACGATAACATTCGAGGGAAGGGGAAGGTTGACATTAACGTTCAAATTAGATCGCTTGAAGAGTTCAACGAGTCAGTTAAAAAATCAAAGGAAATGGCTTAAATTATTTGGAGGCGCAATTCTGTTAATTGCGGCAACCGCAGCTGATAATCGTTTTTCGTTGATAGAAAAATTGTTCGGGGGTTAATGGTTGACGTTCCTATTTGCAACTGTCAGGCTTTGGCGCGGCGGTTTTTTTGAAAACCGATGCAAAAACACTATCTAGCCGGCGACCTGGGCGCAGAAAGCGGACGCCTGATTGGCGGCCGCATCGACGGCCGTCGCCTGACGCTCCAAGAAGTTCATCGATTTCCCAACACGCCCATCCGCGCCGAAGGCTCCATTCATTGGAATCTGGACTCGCTGTACCAAGGACTTTTGACCGGCCTCAAACAAGCGGCGTCCCTCGGCCGGCCTTTCCAAAGCATCAGCTGCGATTCTTGGGGAGTGGACTATTTGTTGTTGGACGCCGCCGGCGCCGTCATTCCGCCAACTTTTCACTATCGCGCTCCCCGTTCCGCGGTTGGCATGAAGCGCGTGCTAGTAAAGATGGACTGGCCGTCCCTCTTCGCCGAAACCGGCATCCAATTGATGCCAATCAACACGCTTTTCCAACTCGCCGCCGAAGATCCCGAACGCTTGGCCAAGGCAAAAACCATTCTGGGAATCGGCGACGGATTCAACTACCTGCTGGGAGGCCGCCCGGTCATCGAAGTTTCTATGGCCAGCACGTTTCAGCTTTACAATCCTCAAACTAGAGGCTGGTCCCAAAAACTGTGCGAATCGGTGGGCTTGCCGATCGGCATTTTCCCCGAAGTCGTTCCCTCCGGCACGATAATCGGGCGGCTCTCCGACAAAGCGCAACAGGCCTCCGGCTTGGGGCGCTTGCGCATTGTCGCCGGCTGTTCCCACGATACCGGGTCGGCCGTAGCCGCCATTCCCGCCGAGGAGGCAAACTGGGCTTATATCAGCTCTGGCACTTGGTCTCTTCTGGGCGTCGAACTTCCCGCTCCCATCCTTACGAACGTCTGCCGCGATCTCAACTTCACCAACGAAATCGGATGCAACGGCACCACACGGCTGTTGAAGAACATCAGCGGCCTCTGGCTGTTGCAAGAATCCAGAAGAATCTGGGCGGCTAGCGGGCAAAAATTGGACTACGCCGAGCTTGCCGGCTTGGCTTCGCAAGCGGCGCCGTTTCAATCACTCGTCAATCCCGCCGATCCGCGTTTCACAGCGCCGGCGGACATGACGGAGGCCATTCGCGCCTTTTGCCGAGAAACCGACCAACCGCCTCCAAAAACACCGGGAGGCGTCACGCGTTGCATTCTCGAAAGCCTGGCGCTCCTTTATCGCAAAACCGTGGAAGAACTGGAATCCGTCATCAATCGTCCCGTCAAAATCCTGCACATCGTCGGCGGAGGATCCAGAAACCGCCTTCTGAACCAGATGACGGCAAACGCAGTTCAATGCCCCGTTGTCGCCGGACCGGCAGAAGCGACGGCCGCGGGAAACATCGCCATTCAAGCGCTGGCCGCAGGAGACCTCTCCGACTTGGCAGCCATCCGAAAATTGGTTCGAGAATCCAGCGAATTGGAACGTTATCAACCGAAACAAGCAGCGAAATGGACGGCGGCGGCAGACCGATTTGCCCAACTCGCCAAACACAAACCTTAAGAGCGAACGTCCACTCCGGCGACCGCCATAGCCGCAATCCCCTCTTCCCGCCCCAAAAATCCTATTCCCTCATTGGTCGTGGCCTTCACGCCCACGCGGTCAGGACTCAACTGCAACGCCTCGGCAATGTTGCGCTTCATTTCCAAAACATAGGGACTCAACCGGGGACGCTCGGCAATCACCGTAGCGTCCACGTTCACAAGAACGCCCCGGCGAAATTCCACTTGGCGACGCGCTTCCTCCAAAAAAATCCGACTGGCGGCCCCTTGCCACATCGGATTGTCATTGGGGAAAAACTGGCCGATGTCTCCCGCCCCGATCGCGCCCAACACGGCGTCGCAAACCGCGTGCATCAAGACGTCGGCGTCGGAATGGCCGGCCAATCCTTTGGGATGCGGAATGGACACTCCCCCAAGAACCAGATTTTCCCCCGCCTTCAAAGCGTGCACGTCGTAACCTATGCCTACGCGAACCATAGCGTCTGATTAACAATCGGATTTTACAAGCGGCTGCTAGCATGAATCAAGGTTTTCCCCGTCCGCCGGAAAACACGGCGACAAAAAACCGACCGCAACAGATAAAGAAGCAGACTCACTCAAACTCCCTTCGCATTCCATTGAGCTGGATGGCGTATTGCATCTTCTTCGCTGACCCGCGCTGTTTCTCTCGCGCCACATTCCTTGTCGCTCCAAAGCGCCACAACTCTCTATGCCTCGCTAAACCGTGGCCAACACATACTCCATTCCCCGCTGTTTGCACCACATGGTCGCCGCTTTGCGCTTGCACCGAACATCATCCGAATCAACCCGACCGGGGTCTTTTACCTCGATAACCGCCTTCTGGCCGTCTGCATACTCCACAAGAAAGTCCGGCACATACCTTCGTTGGCGCTTTTGACCGTCAATCCATGGAATAGTGACGCCGTGCCGCTTCACCCACTTGTCAACGTGCGCATCGCTCTCCAAACACTCCATCATCCGCCGCTCCAAATTGCTGTCGTAGTTCTCAAAGTTCCACGGACTCTTCGTCGGACTTTCGTATTTCCCGCGGTTGCTAATCCCCATATTCAATCATTCCAGCCACCAGTCCGGGCATTGCCGAGACTTTTTTCCTCACCTGCGCCAGCATCTTCCAAACGAATTCCACTTCCGAACGCTCAGCCATTCCAATGGATGAACCCTTCAAAAATTTGCCGCATACGTGGCGCCGCAGCGCGCTATAGACTTTTCCCTGATTAAACGAGACCGCGTATCCAGCCTCGACGCTCAAGTCTTCGGACATCTCCAGCAAAGCCTCCTTCACCGCTTCGCGCAACTCTTCATCCGATATTTTCACCACAACGCCTTCGGAATCCTCTTTCTCCGGCGCCGAGTGGACGGTTTTCCAACCTCTCCCGCCCAGCTCTTGTCCCACCACGCCGGCGATATCCACTCTTGTAATCTCGACTGCTGTGGGATCGTACTCCATCCCGTCCAACGCTTCCTTCCAGTTTTCAAGCGGTTTTGGCGGATCCTGAACGTCGCCAATGTCAAACTCTCCCTCGTCCATCGCCGCCGAATCCGGCTCCGGCACGTCAATCACCAAATGCGGCTTGGTCAGCTCTTGCTTCGGCGGCGGCTCCGGCAAGTCTTCAGTCTCGTCAAACTCGTCGTCAATCGAAACCCCTTCCCGTTTTTTGGCGCCAAACACGTTCCACAACCATTGATGCTCCAACTTGGGATGATCCACGGCGGCGCAAATCTGCGCCTCATCCCCTTGAACGCCTCTTTTCCGCACTCGGCGCAGGCCGCGCCCAATGACCTGTTGCCCGTAAACTTTGCTGCTGAACTTGCGCAGCAGCAAAATAACGCCCACTTCTGGCACGTCCCAGCCCTCGCGCAACATCAGCACGCTCACCACCGCTTTGTACGGCTTGGCACCCGTCCTTTGTTTGCCCAGCTCGGTAGCGCGCCGACGTTCCGCATCGGTGCTGTCTTCCGTAACCAACAGCGTCTTCACCCTAAAATAGTTGTTCAGCGTCTGCTCCGCCTTCTGCGCATCGGCCTTGCACACTGCCACTACAAACAGAATCGGCTGATAACGCCCCTTTGCTCGGCGTTCCTGCTCCCGCAATCGCGCCAGCGCAATAGCCATCTGCTGCTGCATCGGCTTGGGATCCGTGACCCACTGCGTGGCGTTCAATCCGAGCCGATCCACTTTGTCCCAGTCAATCTCCTCCACTTTGCGCTGTTCGCCGGTGCGCGCATCGGTGTAAGTCAACTGCACGGTTTTGATGTCCGGCTGATATACCACCGGCGTCTTGACCATCCCTTCCGCCAGCGCGTCCTTCACATCGTATTCGTAAATCATATCGCTGTCCGGCGTTTGTCCGTCGGCGCGATCCGGCGTTGCCGTGGTATCCAAGCGCAACGCAATCTTGTCCCGCATCCGAAGCAGAGTTTCCTCATACTCCGGCGCCGGCGAATTATGCGCCTCATCGTTGAACACGGCGAACTTTGCCCCCCGCATCAAAGCCGCCAGATGGCTTTTTCCGCTATGAGAGCTTTGGTAAAACTGATGAATGTTCCCCAAAATCACGCGGGCGCCCAACAAACCGGCCAAACCGCCCTCTTTGCCGCTTCCCAAAGTCGTCAGCGCAAAATCGTCCGGCCCATAAGACGCCCAATCCGGCAACAAATCCCGATCCCGAAACACCTTCCCCTTTTGAAAATCATCCTCCAACCGATCCCGCACAATCAAATTCGGACACAGCAACACAAACTTTTGAACCCCGCACGCAATGCGCAACCACGCAATCACGGCGGCAATAATCGCCGTCTTGCCGCCGCCGGTTACAATGTTCAAAAGCAACCCCTCCTCGCCAATCTCCGCTTTGCCCAAAACCTCGTGCGCATACACCACCCGCAAAAACGCCTCCCATTGATGATCCCAAAGATTCCGCGCCTTTTTCGGATTTTCCTTGGAACTCAAAAACTCAATGTAATCACCAGAAACAGGATTCAAACCCGGCCAGCCGTCTCGCCGCCAAGCGCGAAAACTCTCCTCATACTTTGCAAATTGATTGAACATACTCGTTCACCAAGCCTCCGTCTAATACTTCTCTATCGGATTTTCTCTCGACGAAATCTTTTGAATCGCTTCCGGCCAAGCCAAAAGCGCGCCCAAAATGGCGCAATCAATCTTCTCGTCGTGCGGCGGAAATTTAGTCACAACCGCCGCCGTCACCTCCTCCGTCACCGCCGCTATCGCCAAAGTCTCCATACGGAAAATTGTCTCCCCCACCTTTACCGCCTTTGTCTCCTTTGTCTTCGTTTTGTTTTGCTACAACTTTGAAAACAACAAACAAAACAACAGCAATCATGATTGGCACAATAATATCCATTTTCTAATTCCTTTCTAACTAACATTTATCCCCCAGTCATTTAGCGAGAGAAGAGAAATCCCGCTTTGCGGACGCGCTCTTTTCCGCAAAAACCGCCGATTCAAGAAACCTCAACCTCTCCCTGCCAAAATCCTTCGCCGCCCTTGTCGTCCTGCACGCGGCAAGCTACCCGATGCTTCCCCGCCCGCGGAAACTCATACTGCGCCCACACTCTCGCCCGCCCGTCCTTCTCTCGCGCAAACGAATGCCCTTCAGTGCTGCGAAACCGCCGGCCGTTATATTTGAAATCCCACTGCACGTTGGCAATCTTCGCCCCGGCGTTCATCGGAATGGTGTCGCCCGCGTCGAATTTGTAAATCCGCCTTTGCAAACACTGAACCCCCACTTCCACCTGCGGCGGCGACACAAAAGTAAGAAAACTCTCGTAATCAGCATACTTGCTGGCCAACTTGGCCACATCTTCCCGGAATCGTTGCGAATCGATGCGCGTCAAATCCAAACGAATAAAATGAAAATCCACTTCCTCCAACTGGCGCAACCGTTCCGCCGCTTGTTTAGCGTCCGTCCGAAACGCCCACGCCAGCATGATTCCCTCCCGCAGATTCGTCTGCTGATACCGCGCCGTCTTCCGAACCGCATTGGCAAAATCCTTCACTTCCGCCGCGCTGACCCGATCTTTTGGTTTAGGCGAACCAACCCAAACCGGAACCGGCCCCTTCCAGCCGTGAATGCCCGCTTCCTCGCTCTTCGCCTTGGCGCCAAAACACTTCAACACAAAAGCCCGAAACGTTTGCGGCGGCATCTTGGACAAAGCCTTCGCTTCATAGACGCCCCAATTCTCCATCGTAAAATCGGGCACGGCCACCGCCTGACTGGATTTCTCCTTCATTTGCAGCTGCTCGGCTTGGTCAATCAAGCGGTCCCGCGTCACCGCAACCGCGGCGCGAGACTGGTCGATGGCGAGGAAGCGGCGGTGGAGGCGTTGGCAGACGGCGGGAGTGGTGCCGCCGCCGCAAAAGGGATCTAACACTACATCCCCCTCATCACTGCTGGCTAAAATAATCCGCTCCAATAACGCCTCCGGCTTCTGCGTCGCATACCCAATGCGCTCTTTTCTCGACATATGACCGCCAGCGCCGCCAACATCTTCCCACCAATCTTCCTTGATTTTGCCTTTTCCAAACTCGGATTGAGCGGCGTATTCTCCTCGCTTGGTTGAGTCTTTTATCATTCCGCCAGTTCCCTCTGCGTAGGAACGGCGTTTCATTGTGATTTTATCGTAAGGCACTCGTTGCGGATTGAATTTAGTTTTGCGGCGTTTATCTTTTTGAGTGAGCGGGGAGTTGTCGGCTTTTTCCGTAGCAGAGTATCATGTCGTACGCTTGCTGGAATCGCATTTTTCGTTTGTCGCGCAGTTTGTTTTCGTAATGCCAGATGATTTGGTTGCGGAAGCAGTGGTAGCCGAAGAGTTTGTCTAACTCGATTTTGAGATAGTGGCCAGCATGCCAATCGCAGTGCAAATACAGCGAGCCAGTCAGTTTGAGCAGGCGACGGCACTCCGCCAAGCGGGCGTTCATCCACGCCAAATAGCCAGGCAAGCCGTCTTTCCAAAGGTCGCTGAAACTGCGCCGCTCGCCAGTGTCGTTCCAAACGAGCGAATACTCGCGCTGGGAAAAGAACGGCGGATCGCAGTAAATCAAGTCCACGCTCTCCGCCGGCATCGCCCGCATTGCCGGCAAATTGTCCCCGCAGATTAATCGATTGGGATCCAATGCGGGATGCCCGAACCGCACGCGCTCCACCACTTGAAAGGGCAACGCAATGCGCGGAAACAGCTTGCGAAAACCGAGCCGCCGATCCCAGCCCAGCGGCTCTTTTTCCACCGGGATAGATCCAAATCTGGCCGGCGGTCGCCAAAAGTCCGCCTCATCCGGCAACTCAATCCATCCGGTGTCTTCGCCGCTTTCTTCCTTGCCCGGCGGCTTCCATGGCTCTTCTTCCGCTGGCGGCGATTTTTCCTCTTTGTCGCCGCTATGTTGGGATGATTTGTCAGGCATAAGATTTTAAATTACGAATTACGAATTGAGAATTGGGATTGGGGAATTAGGGATTAGGAATTGAGGATTGGAGATTGGGCGGTGGCGTTTTGCCGCGGGAAATTTGGAATTCGGCATTCCTAATTGGTCATTGAGGCAAGATTGTTGCTCTCGCGGTTTTCCTCAGGGCGTCTTTTGGAAAGATCAAAAATCGATTTTGTCCAAGTGATGAACGGGAGACAACCCCCGCCTGCGCCGATGCTCGCGGACTTCTTCCCTAATTTTTCGATCCTTTTCCGCCATGATTCTCAACTGGCGGCGGAGTATGCTTTCTTCGCCCTTGGTCCAAGGATGTTGCTGTGGATTTTTCATGGCAAGCGTTGTCTTTTTCCTGTTAAATGGATTCATTCAGATTGATCGACTTTTTCTTCGACTTCGGCAGCGTCGGCCTCTTTGCCAGATTGACTCTCATTGCTGTCCTTTGTTTGCTTCGGTTGTTCTCGTCCTAAATCTTCTATTCGAGGCGGATCTTTTGCCAGTAGAGAGTAATAAATTGATTGCTCCTGAGGAATAATAACGCGAGCCCACTCATAAAGTAAAACCATAGTTTCATCGGCATCAGGCTTGTCAACGTTTTTGAAAAGTTCCTGCGCTTCTTTTCTGTCGATCACAAATCCGTGAGACGGATAGCCTTCGACAAGCATTCCAAGAGCACCCGGTTTCAGAGACTCATCACTCATCTCGTTTAGGCGTTCGCCGTAGTCGTAAGAAACCCGCATCGCTCTTCGGTGTTTTCCCAAAGTTACAGGATCGACCTTGCCGACAATCGGCGCAATAAATCCTTTTGCCAATTCGGTGGCCAACTCGGCAGCTTGTTTCGTTCGCAGAGGGGTTCTTCTGTAAATATCCTGAAGGCAACTTCGGAAAGATTCCAGCAGCTGGTTTTGAAGAGCAGTCAAAGATTGAAAAATGTCCAGTCCTGACATCACCTCAGACAATTCATCCGGCTTGAAAATTTGAACGTCTAGCGGGCCGAGCTCGCCGCGGTCGCCGAAGATCAAACGGTCAGCGGCAATGCAAATTAACGTTCCGGCAGACTTGCAAACATCGGGGATAAGGACGTCAAGATGGGAATAGTGATGGCGCAAAGCGCGGGCAATGCGGAAAGCGGCGTGGGGATCACCTCCAAGCGTCACCAGAATAAGACAAGCTTTTTCCCTTTTCTCTACTTGAGATTCAATCGCCGAGGAGAGAAGTCCGTATCCTTCTCTAGAAATTTTGCCGTAGTAAAGGAAAACGTGGCCCGCATATTTTTCCAAAGTGTCCCGGAGTATGTCGTTTTTCTCGCTCATTTTTCGCCTCGCTCTGCGTCGTTTTCTTCGTTTTCCGGCTCTGTTGTCAACTCTTCGGCACTCGGTGATTCAGGTTTTGGCGCTGTCAACGGTTCTCCCACAATCGATGGTTCGATTTCTTGGGGCGGGGCTGGCTCTGCGGTTTCTGCCGCCGGCTCTTCGCTTTCCAACAGAGGAAAGTTTTCCGCAACGGAGACAGCTTCTGGCGGCGCTTCTTCGCCCGGCAACTGCGGCGTTTCTTCTGGAACGAGGAGAGGCTCAAGTTGAGCGGGGGCGGGCGAAAGAGGCATCGCCGCTGTTTCTTCCGTGACGGCGGGCGGCGCTGGTGGTTCGGTTTCTTCGGTCGGGATCAATGGCGCTTCCCCAAAAGGCTCGGTGGTTTTCTGTTCGGTTTCCGGCGCCGTTGTAAACTCCGCAAGCGGTTCTTCGGGTTCCATTGGAAAAGGCTTTTCCGAAACAGGAATGGCTTTTGGCTGCGGTTCTTGGGCTGGCAAAGGCGGAGGTTTCTCCGAGTCGGCGGTGGACTCGTCAAGAAGGGCGGTTTTCTCGTGTCCGGGATGGGGCGCTCGTTGGTTTCTGGGAAGGGGGGTGATCATTACGATCAAGCCTCGGCCAATTTTCCTTGTGGGAGCGTCGGGATGTCCCCAAGCGCCCAAGTCGTTCACAAATTGTTCCACGACTTCAAAACCAACTTCTTTGTGAGCGTTTTCTCGGCCTCGAAAACGGAGCGTCACTTTGACTTTCATGTCCTCGCAGAGAAAGTCGATGGCGTGATTCTGCTTCGTCTGCAGGTCGTGCGGATCAATTTTGACGCTTAGTTGAACTTCTTTGGTTTTGTTGGCGTGCTGGTTTTTTTTGTTTTCCTTCTTTTTCTTCGATTGTTCGTATTGATATTTGCCGAAGTCTACCAAGCGGCAAACTGGCGGGCTGGCGTTTTCGGCAATTTCGACGAGATCGACTTGGCGTTCGCGAGCCATGCCAATGGCGTCGTGTCGGCTGAAGACTCCGAGCTGTTTGCCGGAGGAATCAACCACTCGGACTTCCCGAGCGCGAATCCTTTCATTAATGCGAATTCGAGGACCGCGGAAACGACGGTTGCGAGAAAAGTGAGGACGGTTCAAGAAACCCCCATGGGTTGAATTAAGCGCGTCAATCGGGCCGTTTTACGCGCCGCTACGGTATGCGTTCGTCATGTTTGAACAAAATCAATCCGTTGCACTTAGCCGAAATTTGTGGAACAAGGCAAGGACTTTTTCGCGAATATTTTCCGGGGCGCTTTCGCCGCAACAATTATTTGACCTGTAAAACCGCTTTGTGCTTTGATTCCGGCGGGCAAGGTTGACTGCATGGCTACCGTAAAACCATTCCGAGCGTTGCGCCCCAAGCCCGGCTTGGCGGCGCAGATTTGCGAGCTTCCCTACGACGCGCTGTCAAGCGAAGAAGCGCGGCAGACTGCAATCGGACGCCCCCACAGCTTCCTCCGCGTCAGCAAACCAGAAATTGACCTGCCGGCCAAAACCTCGCCGGACAATGCCGCAGTCTACGCCAAAGGCCGGGAAAACTTCGACCGACTCCTCCGCGACGGCCTTTTGATTCAAGACAAAATCGCTCGCTATTTTCTGTATCGGCAAATTATGGGACGACACCAACAAACCGGCCTCGTCGCCGTGTCCAGCTGCGCCGAATACGATTCCGAACTCATCAAAAAACACGAACTGACCCGCCCGGAAAAAGAAGAAAACCGAGCCCGACACATAGAAGCCCTCGACGCCCAAACCGGGCCGGTCTTTTTGCTCTATCCCGCCAACGCCGAACTGGACGCGCTCTTCCAAAAAATTACCCAATCAACTCCCGCAATCGACTTCGCAAGCAACGACGGCGTTCGCCACAGCACTTGGATCATCCCAAACCCGGAAGACGCCCGATTCATCGAAGCACAATTCGCCTCCATGCCAAACACTTACATCGCAGACGGACATCATCGAAGCGCCGCCGCCGCCGCAGTGGCGCGACGGCGAGACAACGCCGGCCACAGCAATTTCTTCCTCACCGTCCTGTTCCCTCACAACCAAGTCCAAATCCTCCCCTACAACCGCTTCGTCCACGACCTCAACGGCTGGGAACCGGCGGCGTTCCTAAAAAAAATTCGCCCAATCGCCTTCGTTGCCGAATCGGCCCTTGCCGTCGAACCCAAAGCCAAACATCAGCTCGGAATGTATCTCGCCGGACGCTGGCACCGGCTCGAATTCCGCCCAGAAACTTTGCCAACGGAAAATTCAGCCAACCTTCTCGACGCCGCGATCCTCCAACACCAAGTGCTACAACCCTTGCTGGCCGTCCAAAATCCCCGAAAAAGCCGGCGCATCTCCTTCGTCAGCGGCCTTCGAGGAACCAAAGAACTGGAACAACTGGCGGACAAAGCCGGAAATGGCGTCGCCTTCTCCCTGCATCCCCTACGCATCGCCGACCTGATAGCCATCGCCAATCAAGGCGGCGTCTTGCCTCCAAAAAGCACGTGGTTTGAACCCAAACTGCGGGACGGCATGTTCTGCCATTTGCTCCGTCAATCGCCCGGCTAAGACGTGTTCCCCCCAACCATAGCGCATCAAAAATGTAGCGCAAATCCCGATGAAAAAGCCAAGCCAAATCCTTTTCAAGCGAAAGAAAAAACGCGGCAAAATCCCTTCCCCTTGCCCAAACCTCCACTCCAATAATATCACCAGCTCACGGACAAATCCCCGGCCATTTTAACGGCAAAGCCAAGCGAACGAAGAATTTCCCATCCCCAATTTCCCTTTCCCGACTTCCGTGAAGTGAGCAAACGAGTGACCAGCGCTAGCGACTCGCAATCCGCAAAGCAAAACTTCATGCCTGTTGCGAATTCAACGGCCAGCCATGCCAACAAGTTAGAGAACTGCTTCTCTTCAAAGCCAAAAAAACCCATCTTCGCGCCTTCCACGAAGTCAGCGGCCAGAAGCTCGTGATTTCTCATCCCCTTCGATTTCTTCTCCTCCGCCACTTTCACTCCCTTCTCCTTTTGACCGGCCAACCTCCGCAAAATCGCCATCCCGCAAAAAAAAAATCTTGCACTCCACCTTGCTTTTTGATTTTCTCGGTCTTGACATAAAATAAGCGGGGCGATTCGCCATTGAGTCTCCCCGCTGAATATCACAATTTGGATGTGAAAATGCGTCGGGAGAGTCGAATTCTCTTTCCTGTTTGCTACAGCAAACAGGCGGAAACTTGCGCTTTTTGCTCTGTTTGTTTGTGATCAACGGTTTGAACGCGAGGAAGATTTCCCCAAAGGGATTGATTCCCACGCTAAAAAGTATTTCAAATTGAAAAAGACATAGCGGTATGAACGAAGAAAAAAGAATCTTGCCTGGAGGCGAGACGAACGAAGCCGGGGCAAGAAACAGCTGCGGAGAAGAAATCCCGGCTGACGCAAAAACGCATCGGACTAATCGCCATCCTCACGCTCGTCATCACCGGCATTTTGCTTGCTCTGCCTAGCGGCGGTGTTTTCGCAAAGCAACTCGCCAACCAACAGCTTCCCTCAGCCTCCAAGCCTGAATATTGACCTACCGGGAATTTGGGACGCCACCGACTGCGACACCATTTACGATGAGAAAATTACAGATCTGACAGATGCTCGTGACAACGCAATAAAAGCCGCGTTGGAAAAATACGCCGATGCAATTGCCACTGCCACTCAAACCTACCGAACCGCCTTTCAACTGGAAAACGCAATGTTCAACGGCAGTATGGCTCAAGCCGACGCTGATTTTTTTGCACGCCATTCAAGTCGAATGCACCGGGTGGGCTAGGAAGCGCATTTGTCTCTCGGCACGCCGCCGGCCACGTGTCAAAACTCATTTACAAAAAAATAAAGTATAAGACGGTTGCCATTCTGCGAAACGGCTTCATGCTTATTGCTGGCGTAGTCCCACCGCCACATGCATTAACGCTGAACAGGAAATATACGATGCAAGAACAGAAGCTTTGATGGCGGCGCATAACGCAAAAATTCGCCAACTTTTTGACGATTGGCGACGGGCGCTGGCCGATGCTAAGGCAACGAGAGACTCTGAAATCCGCAGAGCTCACGCCAAATACAACCGATCCACGACTACTATTGACAGGCAGTACCGAAACTGTAAAAAATTCTTCAACTGCGAAGAAAAAGACGAGGGAACCAACGATGGCGATTGCGGCGTCAGCGACGGCGACTCTAACTAAATTTCCGAATTAACAGAAACCTTAACGAATTATTTGACATGAAACTAAAAAACATTACTAAACTACTTACTAAGGAAATCCTCCCGGAGAACAATGTTGTAACCATATGGGCCCCACTATGCATTGCCGTGGTTTGTTTTACGGTGGGCTATACCCACTCGCAACAATCGGACGACGGCTTTTTGACGGACGACGAGCAGCTGTCCACCCAAGCCAACGACTACAAAAAGGCGCGCTCGCTCAAATCGCAAATGCTCGACAATCTGACCGACGAGGAACTTGCGCTGTATTGCGCCTTGACTGGCGAAACGGCGGAACAACTCGACCAGGAAGAGGCCGAGTTCAAAAAAGCCCTGCTGGCCAAACCCGAAGTCTTTGAAGAGCATGTGGAAGATTTTTTGAAGAACCATCCAGAGCCGAAGACCGATCAGCAGCTTTTGTGGAGGATCTACGTGGGAGCGGAGATTGCGAAACAACGTTTGGTGAGAGGCTCATTGACTATCCGTCAGCAGTTAGAGCTGGGAAGGAAGAACATTCTGGCCGACAACCAGAAATACTACCAGAGCGTTACCAACTACCTTGCCAAACTCGAGGAATCTGTGAAAAGAGATGCAGATAGGGAAGAATGGGCCAAGCAGACGAACAAATCTCAGTTTGTCAAAAATGAATACAAATACGACAGGATGGAGTCAGAGCTGCGGTTGGCGCAGCAACAGGCGGAGTTGGAAGCCTTCCGTCCGCTGTGGGTTCATCTGGGCATTTTGCCTGAAGACGAAGTCCATAAAAAAGACGAGACCATAAACAACGGCGCCTTGCTTCAAATGTGGCCGGAAGCGCGCGCCAAGGCAAAACGGCGGCAGCAGGCAATCTGGGACGGGCGGCCTCAAGAGCTCAAAACCTGGCAGGCTGAAGAGGAAAAGATAAAGGCGCGGTTTGCCACGATGACGAACGAAGAGATAGAACGTTGGGTGGATATGGAAATGTTTGTCTCGATGCGGCCGATTGCGTTGGACGATGCGAAGTTTGCGCTTTGGCGGGCCAGCGTCAATGAAAATGCCGCTCCTCCGGCGCCAAATCCCGGTGGTTTGCTATTGGAAGAAACTTCTCCTCTTCCCGCTCCGGTGACCAACACGGACGACAACGAAGAAACATCTCCTCCGCCCAGTCCCGGCAGTGAAGATGGAACGACAAGCAGCGGCAACTTGGGTGATGAATGAAACTTTCTAATGAGTAACGAGAATTACAAGTTGTTGAGCGATAAGTTAGATGCTTTCAAGAAAGACGTGGACAATCGCTTATACCATGGCTGAAAAGATGGGGACGAAGGGTATGTTGATTGCGGCTGTAATCGCCCCGTTGGCCGGTATCAACCTTGCTTTTCTATGTATGTCGCGATTGCAATCATGAACATGTTGCAAAAATGAGTAGAATTTATGCCGTTCCTCGCAGAGCCAGCCAGATCCAACTAAGGGCGCCCTATTTGCTGGCGCAACCCGGGACGGGGGCTGGTCTCCAACCGGCTAAGGCTCCCTGCCCTCTGCTCCATAAATACCGGAGCAAGGTTGCTGAGGGAAACGCTTGCCCCCTCACTTCGACCAAGGGAATACTATGGACCGGCGCAAGAACCCTTAGACCAAGAAGGGACTCCTCCCCTAAGGGTGGGAACCGGGAAAGCCGCTCCGGGACGCTCGGCCAGAGAAGCAGGCTAGGGACTGCCCTCTCGCATAAAGGCTCCTCCTCTCCCCCATGGAATCGGCGCCCGCAGCAGCAACCGCCCGCCATCCCGCAGACAGCTCCGCAGCAGCAGCAGCAGCGGGACTGCCCCGCTTCCTCTGCTGGCGACCAAGAAAGAAGAACTAAACCAGGCCGGTCAAGCGCCCTGGCGCATGGAGCGAGCGGAGGAGGGCGACCAGAACCGCCCACCAGCCCCAACCCTCAGAAGAAAGCCCGCAGGGCCGCCGCCCCAAAACAGCCGGCTCTCCTTCCCGGAAAGGAAACCCGGCTGGAGAGCGATAGCAGAAACGCAACCCAGCCGAGCGACCGGTCTGGCGCGGGACAGGCTATTTTGGCCCCGAACCTTCTCCCGCCAGGACAACCAGAACCTTATATTCATCCGGCTCATCGCACTCGCAATCATCTGCGAAATGCTCCATTACCACCCTACACGAACTAATCATCAGCTATGTCTTCCTCCTCAATTCTGGCCGCCGCCGTCCGCAACATTCCAGACTTTCCCAAACCGGGCATCCAGTTTAAAGACATTACGCCCATTCTCTCCGATCCCGCCCTGTTTCGGCAGTCCGTCGACACGCTCATCGAACCTTACCCGCTCGGAGCCATCGACCAAATCGTCGGCATTGACGCGCGGGGATTCATCTTTGCCGCCGCTGCCGCCCTGCAACTTGAAGCTGGCTTTATCCCCATTCGCAAAAAAGGCAAACTCCCCTTCTACACCCACGAAGAGAGCTACGAATTGGAATACGGCACTAACACCGTGGCCATCCACGCAGACGCCATTCCGCCGGGCGCCCGGCTTCTCCTCATCGACGACTTGCTGGCCACCGGCGGCACCGCCAGCGCCGCTCTCAAACTCCTAAAAAACTTCGACGCCCAAGTGCTCGAAGCCATTTTCCTAATCGAACTGCCCGCCCTAAAAGGCCGCGAAAAAATCTCCCGAACGCCCGTCCGAAGCATCATCGCCTGCTGAAAAGAAACGCCGTTCCACTCTCTTCCTCAGGCAAAAGCGCAAGCGCAACTCAAAAAACCGCCGACAACTTGCAAACTCGCCGATTTTCCGCCACAAACTACAGCCTGAAGGAAACTCTTGCCAGCGGCCAAGCCTTCCGCTGGCGACTCCGCCAAAACCAATGGACCGGCGTCATCCAAGACCACTGGGTCAGAGCCTCCGCCGCCTCAAAAACCCTTATCCTCTCCACAAGCCATCCTCAACCCGACTGGAAACTTCTAAAACACTATTTCCAAACAGACGTCGACCTCTGCGAAATCATCCGGCAATTCCCTCCAGACCCGCCTTTGCAAAACGCCCTGGTCCACTGCCGCGGGCTTCGGCTTTTGCGGCAAGATCCTTGGGAAACGCTCGCTTCCTTCCTCCTCTCCTCCAACAAACAAATCTCGCACATCGCGCAGATCATCGAATCCCTCTCCCGTTGCTTTCAACAACCGACTCTCGCCCTCGAAGGCGAGCCGTTCGCCGGGCAATTCCCGCCCCCCGAAGCCATCGCCAACACTTCCGAACGCCGCTTGCGCCGCCTCAAAATGGGCTATCGAGCGCCTTACTTGCGCGAAGCGGCAAAAGCTGCGGCCGAGCGCTCCATCGACCTAGCCGCATTAGACAGACTCCCCTACTCCGCCGCCAAAGAAACCCTCGTCCAACTGCCCGGCGTTGGCCCCAAAATCGCCGACTGCGTCCTGCTTTTCGCCTACGGCAAACAAGAGGCCTTTCCGATGGACGTCTGGGTGAAGCGGGCGCTGGAAGAACTCTACTTCCAAAGTCGGCGCATGCCCCAAGCCCGGCTCAACGCCTTTGCCGCGCAACACTTCGCCCCCTTCAATGGCTACGCGCAACAATACCTCTTTCACTTCATGCGAACAAAATGGAACCGCGCAACCCCTACCAACCGCTAAGCGCTAACCACTAAGCATTGCCGCCAACTCTCCACCCAAAATTGGTGATTCCACTTGGACTCACTCGGCCAAAACGCTATGCTCCCAGCGCATGGCGACGACTACCTCGAAATCCCCGCGCCGATTGAACCTTCGCGGCCCGAAAATCATGAAAGAAGTGCAGGCGCAAGTCGTCTCCCACTATCGAAGCAACCTCATCGACTACCTCCGCGCCCACGGAAACACCCTCTCCGCCGGCAATCAACTCACCGTCCGCCTGGCCAAAGAATTCGGCTTTTGCTACGGCGTCGAACGCGCCATCGACCTAGCCTACGCCGCTCGCAAATACTTCCCCCCCGAACAGCGAATCTTCCTCCTGGGCGAAATCATTCACAACCCCGAAGTCAACGATCAGTTAAAAGACATGGGCATCCGCCCCCTCGCCAGCCGCCCCAAGCCAAACGAACTCGCCCAACTCGTCGCCGCCGACGTCGTCATCATCCCGGCCTTCGGAACCGAAGTCTCCACCCGACAACAAATCTCCTCCATCGGATGCACCATCGTCGACACCACCTGCGGCGACGTAATGAGCGTTTGGAAGCGAGTCCGCCAATACTCCCGCGACAACGTCACCAGCATCATTCACGGAAAAGCCTGGCACGAAGAAACCATGGCCACCAGCTCCCAAACCTCCGCCGCCAACGGCCACTACCTCGTCGTTTTCACTCTCGAAGAAGTCGACTACGTCTGCAACTACATTCGCAACGGCGGCGACCGAAACGAATTCCTCACCCGCTTCCAAGGCGCCCACTCCAAAGGCTTCGATCCCGACCTCCACCTTGCCGCCATCGGCATCGCTAACCAAACCACCATGCTCCGCGGCGAAACTGAAGAAGTCCAACGCCGCTTCAAACACGCCCTTCAAACCAAACACGGCGCCGAAAACATCCACCAACACTTCCGATTCTTCGACACCATCTGCGGCGCCACCCAAGAACGCCAATCCGCTCTCCAAACTCTCCTCCAAGAACCTATGAACCTCCTCATCGTCGTCGGCGGATACAACTCCTCCAACACTTCCCACCTCGCCGAAATGGGCGAAGCCAAACTCCCCACCTACTTCATCAAAAACGCCGCCAAAATGGTCTCCGCCCAAAAAATCCTCCACTACGACCGATACAAAAACCGCGAAGTCGAAACCCAAAACTGGCTCTCCCCCTCCGACCGCACCGTCGGCATCACCGCCGGCGCCAGCTGCCCCAACAACCTCGTCGAAGAAGCCATTCAACGCCTCTTCCACCTCAAAGGACTCTCCGTCTCCAACTACCTACCCAATCCCTAATTCCTAATTCCCTATGCCCGCCAACAACCCACGCGAAGCCAGAGAGTCCCAACTCCTCGCCCCCTTCGCCCAAAAAAGCCAAGACTCCAGAGGCCGACGCTACCCCGAACCCGAAGAAAACTGGCGAACCCCCTACCAACGCGACCGCGACCGAATCATCCACTCCCGCGCCTTCCGCCAACTCGGCCACAAAACCCAAGTCTTCCTCAACAGCACTGGCGGACGCCTCCGCACACGCCTCACCCACACTATCGAAGTCGCCGCCATCGCCCGAAACCTCGCCCAAGCACTCAACCTCAACGAAGACCTCGCCGAAGCCATCTCCCTTGCCCACGACCTTGGCCACGCCCCCTTCAGCCACAAAGGCGAACAAACCCTCAACCAACTCATGGCCAACGCCGGCGGCTTCGAACACAACCGCCAAAGCCTCCGCGTCATCGAACTCCTCGAGCACAAACACCCCAAGTTCCCCGGACTCAACCTCACCTGGGAAGTCCGCGAAGGCCTCGCCAAACACCACACCGCCTGCGACTCCCCCGCCCCCAACCGCCAATTCCACTTCCCCAACCCCAGCCTCGAAGCCCAAATCGCCAACCTCGCCGACGAAATCGCCTACGACAGCCATGACCTCGACGACGGCATCCAATCCGGCCTCCTCTCCGAAACCCAACTCGCCCAAAACCTTCAAATCTGGACCCAAGCCGACGCCCAAGTCCGCAACGCCTTCCCCAACGCCCAAACCGAACCTCGACGCCACCTCATCATCCGCTCCATCATCGACCGCCAAGCCAAAGACGTCGTCGCCGCAACCCAAACCAACCTCGCCCAAACCCAGCCCCAATCCCCCGACGACGTCCGCCGCCTGCCCCAACCACTCGCCAACTACTCCCCCAAACTCCAACCCGCCAAACTCCAACTCAAAAACTACCTCTTCAAAAACCTCTACTACCACCCAAAAGTCCACCAACCCACGACCCAAGCCGTTCAAACCCTCGAAAAACTCTTCCATCTCTACCAAAAATCCCCCAAAAACCTCCCCCTCCAAGCCCAAACCCAAATCCCCACCCAAGGACTCCAACGCGCCATCTGCGACCACATCGCCGGAATGACCGAACACACCCTCTACACCCAAGCCTCCACACTCGGCCTCATCCCCTAAAACCCTAGTCCGCACAATCCCTTAAGTTTTAGCAATCTCCTTTGCTCTTCTCGTCAGGGGGTGTTGTTGTTGGTTTATGGGCTGGGTTGTCGCTGCTTGTCGTCGTGCAATCCAAAAGGCGCTTGCTGAAACGGAGGAGGGATTTTCTGTCGGGGGGTGGAACCTTCTGGCGGTTTTGGGGTATTGAAGCGAGCGCACTCTGCGCCATCAGAGCGGTGAGCCGGCCGAGTTTTGGAGCCGTTCCCGTCCCGCAAGCCATTGCGAACCCAATCTGAGCCAACCCTGTTGGTCGCGGCTTGCGGCCTTCGGCTTCCTTTTCCATCCACTGAGGAAGAAGTGACTGGCGGCGGCAGAGGGCAAAGCGTCTTGGGCTTGGTTGGGGTTGGGTGGTGGGGGTTTTCCGCAGAGCCGGCAGCGCCGCTTCTTCTTCTTCGCCGTGGAACTGCCTAGCCAAAGCTACTCGCGCCGTGAATGCGCTCGGTTCCCCCTCGCGAACTTCCCCAACGCTTTGCCCTTCCCGCCGTCGTTCTCTTCTATGACACAGACGGCCTGCTCACGCTGGCTTTGGTTCATCGCCACCCCAACCAGCGCAAGCCTAAGCGCAATGTCCTAAGCCACCGCGTTTCCTTGATCCGCGAACTCCATCCGCTCCGCCTTCACCGCGCCCATCGGGACATCTTGGCCGGCTTGTCGTTGGCTGTCCGCGCCCCATGGATGAGCGCCCATTGCCAGCCGGCCGACTTTGATGCCTTAGACACGCAGGAACTCAAACCAGCGCTTCTATCGCCAGCTCTTGGCGAGGTTGGAGCGCGCCGGCGAGCAAGCCAAGCGCCCCACAACCAGCGCCCCGCAGAGCATCTCCTCCGCTTGATTGTCCGCCTGCTCTTCCTCTGGTTGCTCCAAGAAAAGAACCTCGCCGCCGAGAACTTGTTTATATAGAAAGCCAAGTGGCCGAACTTCTCACAAACTACGACCGCATGGCCGGCGCTCTGACTATTGCGCCGGGTGGCAAAACCTGTTCTTCGCCCCCTTGAACCCCAAAACAACCAGCGCAACTTCCATCTATGGCGCTACCAGAGCCAAAGAGCCAACCCGAAACAACTTCTCCAACTCTTCAACCAAACCTCCTTCATTACCGGCGGCCTCTTCTTTGACTGCTTAGACCAACAATCCCAATCAGTGCCAACACTACTCCCTTCCCAAGCGCCTCTTCTTTGGCCACAACCCCGCCCAGCCGGGAATCCTCAATCTCATAGACCGCTATCAATTCACCATCGAAGAAACCACGCCCCTCAAGCAGGAAGTCGCCCTCGACCTCAAACTGCTGAGCCAAGTCTTTGAAAACTTATTCGCCGCCTACAACCCCGAAACTCGCTCAACCGCCCGCCAACCAACCGGCTCTTGCTACACTCCCCCGCGAAGTAGTGGACTACATGGCGGAAGAAGCGCTCGCAGAAAAAGCCAAGCCCGCCGATCCTTCCGGGAGCGCATCGGCTCCCTGCCAGACTACACCGACGCGGGCAACAACGCCTTTCCTATGGCCGTCCTGCACAAACTTACCTTAGCCTTGCACCGTTTTGACCCAGACAACCAACTTTGACCCAGCTGGCAACAACTCCAAGAAATCAGGGTCACCTTTCAACGCATCAACACTCTGACTACGGACGCAAACTCTACCTCCTCCAAAACAACACTCACGGCGGCGCCCTTCCATCCATCGCCGGCCACCTCGCCAACCTGCGCTTCTTTATCTCCTCAGCCATCGAGCAACAACCCAACCCCAACCCCCAAGAGAACTTCGGCCGCCAACCTCTGCCCAACCTAGAAACCCGCTTCCTTAGCGCCAACGCCTTGCTGTCCCTAGCCCCACCCCAACAACTCGCCCTAGCGGAAACCAAACTTGTCCGGGAACTCTAGAAGCAACTAAGTGCCAACCGCGAACAACACCTTCCACGCCTTCCAATCGTCAGGAGAAACGGGACTATCGAAACAAAGATAAAGAACTCAGAGAAGAACTCGCCCAAAAAACTGCAAACCGCCGGCAACCAAACCTTCATCCGCCCCGGCGACCTCTACTAACTCTTCTACGAACGCGCCGCCCACCTCCTCTCCCTCATTCCCTCCTCTGCCTCCTCTCTCTTCTAATAAGTGGTTGCGTTCCGGTTGCGGCGAGAAAACGCGCGCTTATTTGGCCTCAAAAACGAACCCAAAACTATTATTAGACTTTGGCGGCTTTCCAGTGTTTGAAAACGCTTCGGCGGCCCCCAATATCTTGTTGGTTCGCCGAGGCAAAAGCGCCGCCGTCCGCAAGGCAGTAGATATGGATCGCCTGCCCGACAAAACCTCCCCGCCCGAAGAAAGTCTATGGAGGCCCTTCCCTCCGCAGGCAGACAAGCCGTGGTTCATCCTCTCCTCCATCGAACAATCCATCATGCACAAAATGGAATCCATCGGAACCCCATTGAAAGAATGGAATGTAAAAATTAACTTTGGCATTAAAACAAGCTACAACGAAGCCTTTGTTATTGATAATGAAACTAAAAAGAGATTGGCTGCCACAGACCCGAAATCCGCCGAAATCGTCAAGCCCATGTTGCGCGGCCGAGACATCCGCCGCTACCAAGCCAACTGGGCCAAGTTATGGCTGATTTATGCGCGCAAAGGCATAAAAATAAATCCCTGCCCGGCCGTTTATAATTATTCACAGAAATATAAAAAGGAGCTTTTCAAAAAATCCGGGACGAGCCAATGGTACGAATTGCTGGCCAATCCTAGTGATGAGTCTGAATTTGCATTCAAGAAAGAAAAACTGTTCTGGATGGATATGTCTCCCCATGGAAGATTTGCCTATTCCGATTCGGAAATGTATTCAAACGATAAAGCATTTGTCATAACTGGCAGTTTTCTAAAATATCTCTGCGCAATTCTGAACAGTACCCTTGTTACTTGGTCCATAAAGAATACAGCTTTAACGACCGGAGTGGGACTTACTCAGTGGAAAAAATTTGTTGTTAAGCGTATCCCAGTTCCCAAAATTCCCAGTGGTGACCAACAATCTTTCATTCATTTGGGTAACCGCATTTTACAAGCCCAAGATTCCAATCCCTCGGCGTCAGAGCGCAGGAAAAAGAAATCGACCGACTCATCTACTAACTTTACAATCTCACAGAACCCGAAACCGCCACCGTGGAAAACCAAACTTGACGGATAAGAGCCAGCGAAGGAAAAGAAAATCCTTTGAAAACAATGTTGACAGGGAACGAATCTGGGAATAAAAGCAACTGGATGGCGATAAAATCCCATGAGATTCGGGATCCGGTTCACGGACTCGTTAAACTGTCGAAAAAGGAAATCGCGGTAATCAACACCGGGACTTTCCAAAGGCTCCGCCGGATTCGTCAGTTGGCGATGGCGTTTTTGGTGTATCCGGGGGCCTTGCACACTCGTTTTGATCATTCCATTGGGGTGATGCACATTGCTGGTCGGATTTGCGATCGACTCCGGCACCTTGAACCAAAATCAATAACTGATGAAGATGTCGAGCGGATTCGGCTGGCCGCATTGCTTCACGATATTGGCCACGGACCGTTTAGCCATGTTTCCGAGTATCTTTTGGATCGGTATGGACGACCGGGGGCAAGAGACGGAAAATCGGCACGCGAGAAAATTCACGAGAAGGTTACCGTGGACATTATCAAGAAGGATCCAGAAATTGAAGAAATCCTCTCGGACGAAGAACGAAAGTTTGTTGTGAAAATGATTCAAGGAAAGGAAACGAGAGATTTTCGGAGGGACATTATTTCCAGCGATCTGGATGCGGATAAGATGGATTATCTTTTACGGGATTCATATTTCGCCGGGGTTCAATATGGAAAGTACGATCTGGAGAAAATTATCGAATCGTTCAGGGTGTGGAAATCGAAAAATGAATCCTATCTAGCAATGAGTGACGAAGGTATTTATGCTCTGGAACAGCTCTTGCTCGCCAAGCGTCATATGACTCAGCAGGTATATCGCCATCGTGTCCGGTCAATTTCCGACGCGATGATTGTTCGCGGGATTGAGTTGGCGATTCGGGATGGAAATCAGGAACTGAAGCGACTTTACCAATACAAAAAGACATCGAAGTTTATCAAAAATTATGTACAGTATCACGATGAACAGCTAATCGCCATTTTGAGGAAGTGTAAGCAAGAAAAGGCTTGTAGTATTTTCAAGAGGCTTTATGGAAGAAAGTTGTTCAAGATGATTGGCGAACTTCCGTTAAAGAATGAAAGTACAGCAATTAAAAGATTGCTCTTCAAAATGGGAGATAAACAAAAAGAGCAATTGGAAAAGCAGATTGCAAACCGTCTTCAAACAGATCCTGATTATGTGATTGTTAATAAACTTGAAAATCGAAATCCCAACTACGGAAATCAAAGCTATGACAATAGCTTAGAAGCAATTATGATTTTGGAGAAGAATCAGATAAAGTCTATAAGTGATTATCCAGATGAATTAATTTTATCTCGTCTTGTCCACAATGAAATTATCTTTACTATACAAGTTTACGCTCCAATGGATAGCTGGGATGCTTTGTCAAAAGAACAAAGACGTCAACAACAATCAAAATATAGGGATAATATTCGGGAAATTTTATTACAATCTTAAAAGAAAGGTATTGACGTGCACATTCACGATTTGATTTTGCTGGTGATTAGCAAAGAGAAAGAGCAGTCTCTGCGGGGACGAACGCTTTTACAAAAGAAGCTTTACTTTCTTTCGATGTTAAAGCGCGGGGATTTTGGTTTTCGCCCGCATTATTATGGGCCATACAGCAGTTGGGTTGCAGAAAATCTGGATACTCTTGTAGGCATTGGTTTTCTTAAGGAGACAACGGAGACGTTTCCGGCAAGGGAAAAAGTCTTCGGCGAAGTTCGCCGTCACACCTATTCCTTGACCGAACACAGCAAGACAGTCATGTGTGAGATTGAGAAAGAGAAGGAGTATGAGGAATGGAAAGAAGCAATCGAACGTCTTAATGCGCAGCCATTGGCTGGGGATTTCAACAAGCTCTCGATGGCCGCGAAGGTTCATTATATTACCAGCGAGAAGGAGAACTTTACAGCGGGACAAATCCGAGATGTTGCAAAACAATACAACTGGGAGATCACTGATTCAGATATCTGTGAAGTGATCAAGTTTCTTGAGGATTTTTTCGCTTGAATCTGCGATGGAGAAGGGAAAGAGATCTGATGGTTTGAATCTGTGTGGGGCATTTCGCTTGGGGCGATCTGGGGAAGGGTTGCTGGGCGAAAGGCGAGATTGTTTCTGACGGAGCCAACGCATTGGGCTTAAACGGGGCAGTTTGAACGTTGTCAGGGGTCCGGATTTTGGGGTTGCGAGGGGAAGGAAGGGGCTTTTCTTTTTTTGGGGATTTTGGTTTGGTTGGCGGGGTTGGGGGCGAAAGGAAGGAACCTGCGATATGATGACGAAAAATGGCGTTGTTCGGATTGTGTGTGGTTTGGCGTTGGCGGCGGGTTTGCCGGGCGCCGCGCTGGCCGGAGAAAACGTGAAGGACTTGTTGCCGTTGTTTGGGCAACCGTTGCAGTCGGCGGCGAAGGTGCCGCGTTCGGCTGTGGAGACTCTGCGGGTGGAGTTGGGACGGGTTTTGTATCACGACAAGCGTTTGAGTCGGGACAATTCGATTTCGTGCAATTCCTGCCACGACACGCGGCGGTTTGGGGTGGACGGGAAGCGGTTTTCGGAGGGGTTTGGCGATCATTTGACGGGGCGGAATTCGCCGAGCAGTTTTAACGCCTTTATGCATATTGCGCAGTTTTGGGACGGGCGGTCGCCGACGGTGGAGGAGCAGGCCAAGGGTCCGATTTTGGCGGCGGGGGAGATGGCGATGCCGTCGGGAGAGGAGGTTGTGGAGAAGTTGAGCGGGATTTCGGGCTACAAAGAGTTGTTTGCGGCGGCGTTTCCGAGCAGCGATCCACCGATTACTTACGACAATGTGGGCGCGGCGATTGGGGCGTATGAGCGGTTGTTTGTGACTCCGGGGCGTTTTGACCGATGGTTGGCCGGGGAAGAGGAGGCGCTGAGTGAGCGGGAGAGGCGCGGGTTGGCCAAGTTTGCGGCTTATGCTTGCACAACTTGCCATTCGGGAACGCTTTTGGGAGGGACGTCGTATCAAAAGCTGGGCTTGGTGAGGGCTTGGCCGAATCAGAAGGATTCGGGGCGTTACGGTGTGACCAAGCGGGAGGCGGATCGGATGTTTTTCAAAGTGCCTTCGCTTCGCAATGTAGAGGAGACCGCCCCCTATTTCCATGACGGTTCGGCGGACACGCTGGAGCAGGCTATCGAGATGATGGGACGTCATCAGTTGGGTTTGGAGCTTCCGAAGGAGGACGTTGCGGACATTAAGGCGTTTCTGGGCGGTTTGACGGGCAAGTTGGAGGATTCCGTGGCGGCGGCTCCGTCGTCGTTTCCGGGAGAGTAGGCTTTTTTTGAGGAGCGCGGCGGATTTTGTTGCGTGTTTCTCTGATGGCTTTACAAGACGGTCGGGTTTCGTTTCGTGATATGGGACGTTTGAAGCTGCATATTCCGGGGCCGGTGGAAGTGAGTGAGAAGACGTATCGCGCGTTTTGCTCTCCGATGATTGGCCATCGAAGCCAGGATTTTCGGGACTTGTACGCCGAGATTCAATCGAGCCTCCAAAAGCTTTTTTTTACGGAGCGTTTGGTTTTTCTGAGCACTTCTTCGGCTTGGGGAATTATGGAGGGCGCCTTGCGCAACTTGGTGCGCAAGCGGGCGTTGTGTTGCATGGGCGGCGGGTTTTCGGACAAGTGGTTTGCGGTGGCCAAGCGTTGCGGGAAGAAGGCGAGCGCGTTGAAGGTGGATTGGGGATCGCCGATTTTGCCGGAGCAAGTGGACGGCGAGTTGGCTTCGGGAGAGTTTGACGTGTTGACCGTGGTTCACAACGAGACCTCGACCGGAGTGATGAATCCGCTGGCCGAAATCATGGCTTTGAAGCGGAAGTATCCAGAGGTTTTGTTCGTGGTGGACTCGGTGTCTTCTTTTTCCGCCGTGCCGATTCTGTTTGACGAGTGGGGGATTGACGTTTTGCTGACGGGGAGTCAGAAAGCTTTGGCGTTGCCGCCGGGTTTGGCGCTTTTTGCGGTTTCGGCGGCGGCTATGGAGAGGGCGGCGAGTGGGAAGGATCGCGGCTATTACTTTGACTTTCTTGAATTTCAAAAGAACGCCGAGAAAAACATGACGCCCAGCACGCCGTCCATCGGCCACGTTTTTGCCTTGCGTTCGAAGCTCAAAGAGATTTTTGCCGAAGGCTTGGAAGAGCGCTACCAACGGCATCGGAAGTTGTCGGAGATGACTCGCCAATGGGCGGCGAAGAACGAGTTTTGCTTGTTTTCGGAAGCGGGCTACGAATCGCAGACGCTTACCTGCGTGAACAACGGCGCCAAACCGGGCGGTCGATTAGTGGACGTGGAACGCTTGCGGCAAAAGGTCAAGGCGGAGGGATTCTTGATTGACGGCGGCTACGGCAAGATTCAGGGAACTACATTTCGCCTTTCCAACATGGGCGACGAAACCGAATCCTCTATGCAGGCGCTTTACGAAGCGCTTGACAAAGGATTGGCGCAGTTGTAAAAGAACGCACAGAAACACAGACACTTTTTACCCAATCGAACGAGAACGAACTTTTGAAGAAACTATGAGAAGCGCAAATCCTGTTTTGAACGCCCACACTTTTGCCGGCGCGCATTCGCAAGACGACGCGATGACCATCAACGGCACGGTGCTGAAGACCGGCGCCTTGTTGTTGTTGGTGTTCTTCGGCGCAGTGTTCACGTGGAACAAAACGATGACGGCGGTGGGAAGTCCGCCGTGGGGTTGGATGATATTGGGAATGGTTGGCGGGCTGGTCGTCGCCTTGGCGACGGTGTTCAAAAAGGAATGGGCGCCTGTGACCGCGCCGCTGTATGCCGGTCTGGAGGGGCTTTTCTTGGGCGGAGTTTCGGCTGTGGCCGAGCGGCAGTTTGCAGGATCGGGGATTGTGTTCAACGCCGTCTGCCTGACTTTTGGGACGCTTTTTAGTTTGTTGCTCGTTTACCAAATGGGCTGGATTCGAGTAACGCAGAACTTTCGGCTGGGCGTGGTTGCGGCGACGGGCGGCATTGCGTTGTTCTACATGGTTTCAATAGTTCTCGGTTTCTTCGGCATTTCGGTGCCTTTGATTCATTCGACCGGGATATTCGGCATCGGGTTTAGTTTGTTTGTGGTGGGGATTGCGGCGCTGAACTTGGTTTTGGACTTCGACTTTATTGAACACGGAGCCGCCGCCGGAGCGCCGAAATATATGGAATGGTTCGGCGCCTTTGGCTTGTTGGTGACCTTGGTTTGGCTGTATATTGAAATTCTGCACTTGCTCTCTAAATTGCGCCGCTAAAGAAATGCAACAGCGACCATCCAAGACGAACGCCCGGACTTTGGTCTGCGTGAGATGACGGAAGAGATATTTGAAAATGAGCGATCTAGAAAGCAACACGGTAAGTCTCCGAGATTATTTGGAGGCCAGATTCAATGCTATTGACGCTCGATTCGATGCCATTGACACTCGATTTAACGGTGTGAACGCCCGCTTTGACGGCGTGGACAAGCGGTTGGATAAACTCGAAGCGCGGCTGGGCAATCTGGAAGTTGCGGTCGAAAGCAACACCAAAGCCATCGCCCGCTTTGACGGCGCCTACAGCGTTTTTGAGCCTGCCGTCTGGATAATTGCCGGCTCGCTGATCGCCGTCATCCTCGAAAAACGATTCCGCTGGTTCAGCAAAGCATGGCACTGGATTTGCGGAACTTCCCAATGACTTTTTTGATTACAGAACGGAGAACTCGCCGCTATGACTACTGCCTTGAAAACCTGCGCAAAGGAAGGAAAACTCATCCACCAAGCCATCCAATCCATGCGCTTTACACCTTTGCCAAGCCCGTCGGAAGACGAAATCCAACGGCTCCGCAAAATCCACAAACGCATTTGCCAATGAACGACAAAATGAAAACCACAATCACAACCATCGCCGTCGCCTGCCTCTGCGCTTGCACGTCGACAAACGAACAAGCCAAAATCCAACCACCGCGGACCGCCTACACCGCGCCCGCGCAAACGGAAAGCAAAGAAGAAGCCATATTGAACGCTCAGAAAAAGATTTTCCAACTTCTCGGGGACGGCCAAGAAAGACCAGACGAAACCTATGACGAAAGAATGCGAAGACTTTGGCTCGCGCCAACCCGAAGAAGTCTGAAACAATGTTCCGACGAAACACTGATTTTCCTCCATCAAGAAATACTAAAACAAAACGAAAACAAACCTCCTCAATTTCTTCTAACAGAGGAAGGACTCGACACGGCCACCTTTATGTATTTACTCGGCCAAGAAATGGGCCGACGCGGAATCATGAAAGATAAAGACAAAAAAGTCGACCCGACAAAAATCGACTGGAGCCCTCTAATCACGGACCAATGAACAACAAACGGCTTGCCATCTTGCGCTCTCGGCTTTCTCCGGATTTGCCAAATAGACGTCCAATGACCGCGCCAAAAGTTCACTGGATTTTCGATGCCGCTCACTACTGACCCATCTGCAAAATCTCTCTGGAAGCCTCTTACTCCCTTTTCAAAATGAACGACGACAAATCTCTCTGCGCCAAAATTCACAACTGGAAATCTCCAAAACCGACGGACGATTTAGGAAGAGCAAACAATCTAGACGGACATGGCATCGAGCGAAATTCTTTGACAACTTCACGCGCCAACGCCTATTCTTAAATCGAAATATGATTCCCTCATCCCAGCGCATAAGCATCTTTTTTGTTGGCGGGCTTTGCTTGTTCTTGGCGGGGTTACCGTTGACGGCGGAGAAAACTTCGTTGGAAAATCATCTTTCTCAATACTGCTTTGGTTGCCACGGAGAAGAGAAAACTAAGGGAGGATTGAACCTTGCCCAACTGTTGACGCAACGGCCGCTGATAAAAAACCGCGAGCAGTGGAACCACGTTGTGGATTTGGTGAGCGCGGGCGATATGCCGCCGGAAGACGAAAACCAGCCGAATGCGGAGGAACAACGGGCGATTCTTCGTTTTTTGGACCGGGAGTTGAATCACTTTGACTTTTCGAAGATTGACGACCCCGGTTTTGAAAAGGCCCGGCGTCTCACGAATCAGGAATACAACAACACGATCAGCGATTTGTTGGGGAAACCTCTGGCGCCCGCCGATCGGTTTCCGGCGGATTTGACCGGCGCCAGCGGGTTTGAAAACTCCGCCAACACGCTTTTTCTGCAGGCTTCCCGGATGGAACGGTACATTGCGGCGGCGGAGCGGATTGTGGAGTCTGCTTTTCCTGCGGAAAGCTGGTTGGACAAAGAATCTTCTTCGTTTCAGCGAATCTTTTTCGTCTTGCCGGGAGATTGGCGGCAAGATGCGGAAGAAACAGCGGGAACAGAAGCGGCGGCGCGGCGGGTTTTGGAGCGGTTTCTGCTTCGCGCCTATCGGCGTCCGCCGACAAAGGAAGAACTTTCCCAAGCGATGGAACGTTTTGGGGAAACTCTGCTTCCGAACTCCGGCGTGAACGGTTTTGTGAGCGCGGTCAAGCAAGTCATTCAGGCGACGCTCATTTCGCCGAAGTTTTTGCTTCGCATCGAGCAAGGGAGGGAAAGCACCGATCCTTGGCGAATTAGCGACTTTGAATTGGCTTCGCGACTTTCTTACTTCCTTTGGGCGACGATGCCGGATGACGAGCTTTTTGAGCTGGCGTCTCAAGCCAAGTTGAGCGAACCGGAAACGCTGAAAGCGCAGGTCCGCCGCATGCTTCAAAGCCCAAAGGCGGAAACTCTCGGCTCCGTGTTTGCCGCGCAGTGGCTGGGCTTTCGGTTTATCGGCAACCGCGTTCGGTTGGATCCTATCGACAATCCGTGGTGCACAGATAGTCTGATGACTGCTATGCGGGAGGAATCGGGGCTTTTCTTCACTTCGTTGATTCACGAAAATAAGACTTTGGACGACATGATTGCCGCCGACTACACTTATCTCAACGAAGAGCTCGCCAGAGAGATTTACGGCATCGGCACCGTCAAAGGGAGCCGGATGCGGAAAGTGCGTCTTTCGGATCCCAATCGGAGCGGCATTTTGACTCACGGCAGTCTCATGGCCGTCACTTCCAACTACAAGCAAACCAGCCCCATCAAGCGGGGAAACTGGATTTTGGAAACGGTTTTGGGGCGTCCGCTTCCGCCGCCGCCGCCCAACGCCGGCGCTTTCCAAGAAGAAGTGGAAGAAAACGATTCGTTGACCTTCCGTCAAAAAGTGGAACTTCATTCCAGCGAGCCTAGTTGCCGAAGTTGCCACAGCAAAATTGACCCGCTTGGATTCAGCCTGGAGAATTTTGACTACTTCGGCCGCTGGCGAGACAGTTATCGCGTTCGAGTCATCGAACGAAACGACCAACGAGCGCTGGCTTTGACGCTGGCAATGCGGTCGCTCAGCCAGCAAGAACTGGATGCGCGCATTGACGACTTAGACTCTGGGCCAAACACGCGCCGAAAAATCAGAGAACGCCTCCGCAATCTCCGTCAACTCGACGAAAACGCCCTTCGCGCCGAACTGACCAAAACGCTTACCCCCGCGCAACAAAACCAACTCATCCGAACCTTGGATTGGCTGGAAATCCGGGTGGTTGACGAGGAAGCGGAACACCGTCTGTTGCATGCCGTTGAACAGTTGCGCGCCTTTTCCCAGAAACAAGTGGACGCAAAAGTCGCGTCATTCGACGACGACCCAGATCAGCGATCCGAAGTTGCCGAGGTGTTTTGGGAACTGCGCCGAATCCCCGAAGAGGATTTAGTCGCCAGTCTAAAAGAGATCCCCGAAGACGAACGCGATGAACTTCTCCAACTGCTGGAATATTTGGGAATGTTGGGAAGCGAAGAAGATCTTAACGAACGGCTTCGGGAGCAGATCGTCGCTCTTCAGGAACTCTCCCGCCGCGAGTTGGAAGAGCGAATTGACGGTTTGGAGGCCGATCCTGACGAGCGCCAAGAGATTGCGCAAGGGGTGGATTTTCTGCGCAACATCCCTCGCAAAGAGCTTTCGCAAATGATTGAATCCGAGTTGGACAGCGACGAGCGGGAAGAAATTCTCGCTCTTCTGCTAGCTATAGACATTCCCGAATCCGAAGAAGAGGAAGCAGAGCCCCGCCGCCGTTCCCGCTTCGAACGCAAACCCATCACCGCCGATGCCGTTCTGCCGGACGGGACTCCCTTTCGAGGGCCGGCGGGACTCCGCAACGTTCTTCTGGAACGACATCGAGAAGACCTTGCCCGCCAAATCGCTTCCAAAATGCTGGCCTACGCTTTGGGACGGCAACTGGAGTATTTTGACGAGGCCGCCATTCGCTCCATTATGAAGCAGATGAAGGCCGACGGCTATCGGCTGCAAACTCTGGTCAACGGCATTGCGTCCTGCTATCCTTTCCAATACAAAAAGAATCCTGAACTAACGCAAAATTTATGAAGTCCGCAAGAATCTCTCGCCGAACCATGCTGCGCTCCTTGGGCGCCGCTGTCGCTCTGCCCGCGCTGGACGTGATGTCGCCGTTGCGCTCTTTGGCTTCGGCCGCCCCCCAGCAAACCAATCGCGTCGCTTACTTTTACTTTCCCAACGGAATTCCCCGAGGCGTCTGGCATCCGGAGAAGGTCGGCCGCCACGGAAAACTGCTGCGCCTCAACCAATGGATGCGTCCGCTGGAGCCGTTCAAATCCGACATTCTAATCCCCGCCAACGTTTGGACGCCAAAGGGAAACGGCCACGGCGCCGGCACCGCCACCTGGCTGACCGGCCAAGACTACGACGAACGCCAAGTGAACGCCGGCGGGATTTCCGTCGACCAACTCGCCGCCGAGAAAATCGGCCAAAACACTTTGTTGCCTTCCCTAGAATTGGCTTCCAAAGGCGAAGGCTACTTTTCCAACTCCCTGCCGCGCAACGCCATTTCTTGGTCAAAAAACGGAATTCCTCTTACCCGGGAAGTAGAACCTCGCGCTGTTTTCGACCGAATGTTCCGTCCTCCTTCGGGCGGCGCCACGCGTCGATCCGTTATGGACCTCGTTCTTGCCGACGCCAAATGGTTGCGAAGGCGTGTCAGTCAAGCCGACCAACACCGATTGGACGAGTATTTCGACTCCGTTCGCGCTTTGGAAAAAAGGATTGAATTCGCCGAAAAACAAACTCGCCGCAGAAAGGAAGACAAAGCGCTTACCGATGCGTTGACTCCGCCGACGCCGGGCATTCCCAGCGACCACCAAGAATACGTCCGCCTGATGATGGATTTGATTGTCCTTGCCTTTTGGTCGGACGCAACCCGCGTGGTCACCTACATGCTAGATCACGGCCAATCGAACCGCTATTTTAACTTCATCGACGGAGTGAAAGGCACGTGGCACGCCTTGTCCCACTACGGCAACGCCTCCGGCATGACCGAAGACGACGATGGAAGCACTTCTTGGGACTCGGTCGAATCCAAACGCGCTATGTATGCCGAAGTCACTCGCTGGCATCATCGGCAGATGGCTTATTTGTTGGGCAAACTCAAATCGATCCAAGAACCGCAGGGAGGCACTCTGCTGGACAACAGCATGCTTTTATACGGCAGCAGCCTCGGCGACGGAGACGCCCACGACGAAAAGGACCTTCCCACCTTGATCGCCGGCGGCGGTTGCGGCACGATCCGCACCGGCAGGCAAATCCAATTCGCCCATCGAATGGACTTATCCCGAATTCATCTTTCCTTTCTAGAAAGGCTCGGCGTTGAACAAGAAAGATTCGGCACCGGCGCCGGTTCGGTTAGCGAACTTCGGGGTTGAAATTTGGCTCTCCCTTGCCGTCAGTTTGTTCCGTTGTCGCCGAAAACAACGGCTCTCTTTTCCGAGCATACGGCGGGCAAAGCTTCTAGGGAAAAGTGGTGTTAACCTTTTGTGTTGGATTTTTTGGAGAACAAAGTCTAACCTTCATCAAGCGGCGGACAAGTATATGAGGCAAAAAAACGCTTATGAACACAACCAAAACTCCCCCCCCCCCCCGCTGTCGTTGCGGAGGATTTACTCTTGTGGAACTTCTAGTGGTCATTGCCGTGATCGCCATTCTGGCCGGCTTGTTGCTTCCGGCGTTGGGGAAGGCCAAGTCTAAAGCGCAGGGCATCAAGTGCTACAACAACTTGCGGCAAATCTCTTTGGCATGGAATATGTATGTGGACGACAATCAGGAAGTGTTGCCCGCCGCCAGCGATCCAAGAGAATACTTAATTCAGCCCCGGTGGTATGCCGGGCCGCCGCCCTTTGTTCCCGCTTGGGTGACCGGCATTATGGACTTCGATCCCAATAACCGATCCAACTGGGACGTTCGCCACGACATTCATAAAAGTCCGCTGTGGTCGTATCTGGGCAACAGCGCCGGCGTTTTCCGATGTCCGGGAGACAAAAGCCAAGTCCTAGTGGAAGGACAATGGCGGCCGAGAGTTCGTTCCATGGCCATGAGCCTTCACTGCGGCGGCTGGGGATTGATGGCGCAATCCGATAAATACGGCTATCGGATTTACCTGAAAACAGGCGACTTTGTCGATCCCGGACCCGCCAACACTTGGTTGTTTATGGACGTGCGAGAAGACAGCCTGGACTTAGGCAACTTCGCCGTCTCCATGAAGGGCTATCCGCAAAACCCGCAAATAGCGGAATTTGCCGACTATCCCGCTCATTACCACAATGGCGGCGGCACTTTGGCCTTTGTCGACGGCCACGCCGAATCCAAGCGCTGGATGCATCCGGACACCATTGCGCCCATCGTCAAAGGCGAGTTATTGGAGGAACCTTCCGACCGGATCGATTCCCCGACCAATCCGGACATTCTCTGGCTGCAAGAACGCACGACGCGGAAACTTCCCTACAACAGCAGAGAAAGCGACAAGGAGCTTTTCGATCGCTGGTTGGATGGTTGTTGAACCGAGCGCGCAGGTTTCGCGCAATCAATTTTTTCCTGTTTTGGAAAAATTAATCTCGACAAACACCCGGCATTTGTTGTAAAAGAATTTGCTTTCTATGATGAATTTCACAAACAAAACTCCCGCATTTCTTCTATCGTTCCTGCTTTTGGCGCCGTCCGTCTTATGCTTGGCGGATCCGTGGCCGCAATGGCGGGGCATTCACCGCGACGGCAAATCGGCGGAGACCGGGCTTTTGAAGGAATGGCCGGCAGAAGGTCCTCCGCTGGTGTGGAACATCGACACTCTCGGAGAAGGCTACTCCACGCCTTCGGTGGTTGGAGGCAAAATCTTTGGCGTCAGCTATCGAGGGGAGGACGAGTTCGCCTGGGCGCTGAATGAAAAGGACGGTTCGACAATTTGGGAAACCAGAATTTCCCCGGCGGCCAGAGAGGACATCGGTTATGCGCACGGACCGAGAGCAACGCCGACGGTCGACGGCAAGGATGTTTTCACTTTAGGCGCCGGCGGACATCTCACCTGCCTCGACGCCGAGACGGGAAGCGTTCGATGGCAAACGAACCTAAAAGAAGACTTCGGCGGAGAGATGATGTCTCGCTGGGGATACTCGGAATCAATACTTGCCGACGGCAACCGCATCGTCTGCACGCCCGGCGGGGAAAAGGGCGCAGTCGTTTGTTTGAACCGCCAAACCGGACTCCCAATGTGGCGCACTCGCCAACTCCACGATCCCGCCGCCTACACTTCCATCATCAAAACAACCATTCATGGAATCGAGCAATACATCAGCCTAACCGGCAAGACGCTGGCCGGAATCGATCCGTCCACGGGCAAACTGCTGTGGAAGATCGAACGGAAAGGCAAAACTGCTGTCATCCCCACCCCAATTTGCAGAGGCAATCAAATCTTCGTGACTTCAGGTTATGACATCGGTTGCAATCTTTTTGAAATCGAGCGAAAAAACGGGCAATTCTTCGCGAAAGAAAACTACGCCAACAACGCGGTTGAAAATCACCACGGCGGCGTTATTCGAATCGGCAATTATCTCTACGCCTCCAACGGCCCCACAATTGTCTGCTTGGAAATGGCGACCGGCAAAGTGGCTTGGGAGGAGCGCAGCGTCGGAAAAGGTTCTTTGGCTTACGCAGACGGGCATCTTTATTTGCGAAGCGAGCGCGGCCCGATTGCCCTAATCGAAGCTAACCCGGAAAAATACATTGAAAAAGGTCGATTCGAACAGCCGGATCGGAGTCGACGGCGCAGTTGGCCTCACCCTGTCATTGCCAATGGCCGCCTTCTCCTGCGGGATCAAAACCAGCTCTTTTGCTACAACATCGCTCTTCCGAAGATTGAATAGAAAATTCGGTGTTTTTCGCAACTTTCGCCGATCGAAAAATCCACCGTTCGCAAGCCAACGCCGTGATGCATCGCCAATTGATTTCCCGTCGAGCATTCGCCGCCCAAACCTTCGGCGGCTTCGCAACGGCCGGAACTGTGTTCCGGACAAGGGCAGAAGAATCAAACGACACAGTCATCCAACACGGAAAAATTCGCCAATCGGTTATGGGTTGGTGTTTCAATCCGATGCCCGTGATGGAGTTGGCTCAGCATTGTCGAGCCATTGGCCTGGAATCTATGGAAGGCATCGCTCCCAGTTTCTACTCCAAAATCATGGAACTCGGACTCAAAATTTCCCTTGTAGGCAGCCACGGCTTCGCCCAAGGACCTGTTTCGACGGCGAACCACGAGCACTGCCGCAAAATTCTCAGAGAACGGATTGATCTCGCCGCCCAAATCGGAACGGAAAACGTCATCACTTTCACCGGAATGAGCAAGCCGGGAATTTCTCCCGAACAAGGCGCCAAAAACTGCGTCGACTTTTGGAAAAGTTTGATGAGTTACGCGGAATCAAAAAAAGTGAGGCTCTGTTTGGAACATCTCAACTCCCGTGACGACTCGCACCCCATGAAAGGCCATCCGGGATATTTTGGGGACGACGTCGATTTCTGCGTCGACTTAATCAAACGAGTCCACTCTCCCAGCATGAAACTGCTCTTCGACATCTATCACGTGCAAGTTATGCACGGGGACGTCATCCGCCGTATTCGGCAGTATCAAAACTTCATTGCCCACTACCATACGGCCGGCAACCCCGGACGGTGCGAGTTGGACAAGAATCAGGAAATTCATTATCCGGCGGTCATGCGGGCAATTCTCAAAACCGGATATGCAGGCTACGTCGCCCACGAATTCATTCCTACTTGGGAAAATAAAATAGAAGCGCTCAAACATGCTGCCGCCGTCTGTGACGCAACGGTTTAAGAAAAAGAAAAATCCGAACGCCTCAAAGCATTCAACTCTGACTCAGCCTCTTCTTTGGCGCTTCAAACAGCATTTCGTGCGCGCGGGAAAGGATCGTCTCTATTCGGGAAGCAAAGGGCGACTTCTTCAAAAACGGGCGCAGGCTGCCGCGCTTCAAGTCTCCGGCGTTTTCCCCCGGAAACCAATGATCGGCATTCCCCAATAAGTTGTATCTCATTTTGCCCCACTCCACCAAGTCCAGCGATTCGGCATACGTCCATAAACGCAAAATCTCTACAACGTTGACTTGTCCGGGAACTTCCACATATTCGGGCAGTCCTCGCCACCAATTCCGGCACCAATCCTCTCCCAAAGATCGACGCATTTCCGTCCGCAATCGTTCCTCGATCGGCACTATCGTTTGTTCCATCGAGTCATAATATTCTAAAACCTTAAGATGCTCGTCAAAATCGGACGGACAAGCAGCACCCAAACTGAGGGTCTGCACTTCCGGCCTCGACAAACAATACAGATCGTTAAACACCATCGGGGACAAGGGAGCGCACAATTTCGCCAGCTTTCGGGGTGGATCGTATAATTTGCCGCCTTTGTCGTTAGGGCTGATGATGAAGACGCCCATATCCCGACGATGCGCTTCTACAACCGCCGGCCAATTCAGGTCGTTGACGAAATACCAATGAACGTTCATGTAATCAAAGCCATCGCTTTGCACTGCTTCCAAAATTATATCCGGCGTGGCGTGGGTGGAAAATCCAATATGCCGCGCCCTTCCCTCTTGCTGCAACTTTCGCGCTTCCTCCAAACAGCCGCCTTTGCGAAGGCTCCAATCCAGAAGCTCCCGATTGTTGACGCCGTGCAGAGACAAGAGGTCGACGTAATCTAACTGCAGATACTTCATGGATTGCTCAAAGGTTTGGCGAAACTCCGCCGGCGTTGCAAACGGCGCCACTTTTGTTTGCACGATAATCTTGTCCCGATCCATCTTCAGCAACACCCAACCCAACTGCATCTCGGAAGTTCCATAACCTCGAGCGGTCTCAATATGATTAATGCCCAACTCCAACGCCCGATGAATGGTCGCTTCCAAGTTTTCTTGATTCTTTCGCGGAATCTCTTCCGGCGCGGCATCGTTCCAACGGTGTTGGTAACGCATTCCTCCGCAAGAAAAGATCGGCATCGAAAGCTCTGTTTTCCCAAATCGCCGATAACGCATCCCTTCCCTATGCCATTTTCTTCCGAGCAAATCAACGGCGATGCGTCCTTGGTTTTGTCTTGTCCGTTGTCTTCTCATCAAACGGGAGCGCTCGTGGTTTGCGCTGTTTCTGCGCAGTCCGTCCTTCAGTCCAGAATTGGGAAGGGAAACAACTGGGAGGGGTGGCGCTGCGACTTCATCAAGGCGGCGATCTGCGCCGTAATTCTTGGACGCTCGGCGGCCAAGTCCGTCGACTCTGCTACGTCCACGTCCAAGCGATAGAGCTCGATTTTCAAAGGGTTTGGGTTGTTTTTTCTCATCATATTTCGACGGATTCCCTTCCACGGTCCAAGCCAAACCGCTTGCTGGCCTCCGTATCCTGGGAACTCTCGATATAGAAAATCGCGCTCCGGTTGATATTCTCCCAGCAAAGTTGGGGCAATGCTCACGCCGTCCGAGTCTGCCGGCTTCGCCGCATCCGGCGCTGCCAAGTCCAACAGCGTCGGCAACCAATCTTCAAAACCCGTTCGGAAGTCCGAAACACCTCCCGCTCTGATTTTTCCCGGCCAACACACAATGAGAGGCACTCGCACGCCTCCTTCGTAAAGAGAGCCTTTGAGACCGCGCAGAGGATGCACGCTCCGAAAAAAATCGGCATCCACTTCGGCCTTCAGATGCGATGTCCCGTTGTCCGAAGCAAAGACCACAATCGTTTTTTTCTCCAACCCAAGCTCCTTCAAAAGATCCAGAATGCGTCCCACATAGGTATCCAGCCTTGTGATCATCGCCGCGTAAGCGGCGCGGGGTTTGAAGTGCGGAGTATAGCCTCCGGCGGCGCGGGTAAAGGGCGGGTCGTTCCATCCCAAAGCAAGATAAGGTTGCAAGTCCTCGTCGGGAACGTGCAAAGCCAAGTGAGGAATCACCGTAGGATAGTATAAAAAGAAGGGACGGTCGCGGTGTTGGCGAATAAACTGAAGTGCCTGCTCGTTGATCCGATCCGGAGCGTAGTCCTGTCCTTGGAAACGACGATAACTTTCGGCCTTGCCAATATCCGACCCCTTCGGAAGCGATTGGTGTCCGGGAACGGGAGGCTTGTTCTCCAATTCAATTCGCCTGCTGTCGCTCCACAAATAAGAAGGATAGTAGCTATGGGCGTGCCGCTGGCAGTTATAGCCGAAGAAGCGGTCAAAGCCTTGCCGGAGCGGATCGCCTTCCGATCCGGGAAAACCCAGCCCCCATTTCCCAAAGGCGCCCGTCGCATATCCTAGAACGCCGAGAGCCTCCGCCAACGTCTGTTCGCTCTCCGGAAGCGGACGCTGTCCTTCCGGGCGAACTTCGCTGTTATTGCGCACAGCGGCGTGGCCGGGATGCCTTCCCGTCAATAACACGCACCGCGACGGCGCACACACGGGACTCCCCGAATAACTTTGGGTAAAACGCATCCCCGCCGCCGCCAATCCGTCAATCTTCGGCGTCCGAATTTTGCTTTGCCCGTAGCATCCCAACTCCGAATAACCGAGATCGTCCGCCAGAATAAAAACGACGTTCGGTCTTTCGGCCGCCTGCAAACCCGCGCAAAAGAAGACCAAGAAGAGCGCTACCGAAATTGTTCCCATAGAAAGAAAGCGAAGTTTGAACATTTTCGAGCTTCGGCATTTCTCCGAACTCGCCGGCGGAGATTGGTTGAGCCGGCAGCCTTTCGGTCCAATCGTCTGAATACAACGCAAAACAAGCTTCCGGAAAAATTGTCGAGATGGTTTCATAATACGACAGAAAAGATACCGCCGAACGCCCCGTTTGGCAAGACCTGCCCCACCGCCAAAGCACAAAATTAGCCGGCTACCCGCTTTGGATAATCGAAGTCGATGGTCAAGCGATTGGTTTCTTTTTCCAAATTGCCCCAACACTCCCCGTGGAAACGACATTCCAAAATCCCGCACGTCGGAACGTTAAGAATGTCCGTTCGTCCCAGAAAATGCGCCAGATCGGTAATCGCCGGGTTGTGTCCCACTATCATCACTGTTTGCCAAGCTTCATCCAACTGCCGAATCAAACGGAGCCAAACCTCGACCGTGGCTTCGTAAAGTGCTTCCTCAACCCTCACCTTCGTCTTCGGCACTTCCAAACTCTTCGTAAAAAAGCAGAGCGTCTCCCAAGCTCGCTGGGCAGGACTGGCAATCGCTTGGTCAAGGCGCACGCCCTTGTCGCACAATCGCCGAGCCATTCCCGGCGCGTTCCTCCGCCCGCGCGGATTGAGCGGCCGTTCCCGGTCCGGCAATCCCGGTTCCGCCCAACTCGACTTTGCATGCCGAAGCAGATACAAAACCTTCATAATTTCGTCCTTTCAACAATCGGCGAAATCAACCTTTCCCGCAAGCCGTCCGGAGAGAATCAAACTGCCCGCTGTAAGCACCACCGCGGAGCGTTGACTCCTCAATTTACGAAGCCTTTTTCTCCCTATGCTTCCGATAGTAATCGGTATAGTAGCGATTCTGGTAGTAGTAGTTATTGTAGTAGTAAGAATACCTGGCTTTCCTGAGGTCCACTTCGTTGATGATGGCTCCGATGATGTTGGCGCCTCCGTTTTGAAGCTGCTCAATGCACTTCTTGGACAAGTGCCGTTTGCTCCGGTCGAATTTGGTGACGTATAACGAACCGTCGGCAAGCGAAGCAAGGATGAGCGGATCGCTCACCGCCAGAATCGGAGGGCTGTCTATCACTACGCGGTCGTATTTCTTTCCCACTTCCGCAATCAATTTTTTCAAAATGTCGGAAGTGACCAACTCAAATGGATTCTTCGACACGTTCCCGCTATGAATTAAATCCAGCTCCGGAATCTCGGTATGGTGGATGATGTCTTCGGCCGAGCCGCCGCCCGATTCAATGTACTGCGTAAGCCCTTTTTGCCCTTTTTCGAATTCGAAAGTAGCGCGCAAGGATGGGCGGCGAAGGTCGCAGTCAATCAGCAAGGTCTTCAAACCCATCTGAGCGTTCACGATAGCGAAGTTGGAAGCAATGAAGGATTTGCCTTCGGTGGGCGCGGCGCTGGTGACGGATACGACGCGGTAGTCCTTCTCCGGATCGGCAAGGGCCACGGTCGCCCGAATCGTCCTAAAGTTCTCGGAAACATCCGACTGAGGCTGCAAGTGGGCGTATAAACTTCTGTCGTGGGAGATCTTGGAATCTACTTTGGGCACATGCCCCAAGTAATCCAATCGCAGGTAGGTCTCAACATCATCTTGTGTTTTGATGGAATCATCTAACAAGTTGACCAGGAAGGCCAGTCCGACGCCCAAAATAATTCCGCCAACAATCCCTACAATCAGCAACAGGGTCTTATTTGGCTTAACCGGATGGAGCGGTTGGATGGCCCGATCGACAAAATAGATGTTTTCTTGAGTCTCTTCCGCTACCAACTGCATCTCCTTGGCTCTGGCCAACAGCATGTCGTGGACGGCCTGCTCTTTCTCTTCTTCTCGTTTCAAGATGTCGTAGTCGACTTTTCTTTCGTTCAGGTTGTGCAGTCTTTCTTTGGCTAAGTTAAGCCGGATGAGCGCCTGTTTTTCTTGGTTGTTGGCGATGTCGAGGTCCTTGCGCATAGACTGAAGAGCGGCTTCGGCCTCTTGTCTGATTTGGTTTCTATACTCCTGGATTTCTTTATTGATCTGCATGACGGCCGGCCAATCTTCCCGATAGCGCTCCCGGAATCCTTCCAGTCTGGTTTCCGCGATGGACAGGCTGGATTTTAGGGAGGCAATAACCTGCCGGTTGGCGATGTAGGAAACGACGTTATAGACTTCTTCTCCGCGCTCTTTGGCTTCGTTGGCGTTGTCAACGATCTCTTTCAGATCGTTCAGTTCGCTCACTTTCATTTCATAGGCCGTTTGAGCCTGCTGCAACGACATTATGGCGGTGGCCAGCTCGTCCTCAAAGGAAACCTGAGTCGGATTCTCTTCGTTGAATTCTCCCCCTATTTCAAAGTTGTGAATCTTTTCCGCCGCTTTCGTGACATTGGTTGCCCGGATGCCTAACTCAGATTCCAGCCAGTCAATGGGGCCGGAGTATCTTTCCCTTCGTTGATCTCGGTTGCGTTCCAAGAAGAGTTCGACCAGAGTGTTGGCGATTTCCTTGGCCTGCTCTTTGTCCGTATGCGACACTTGGATTTCGACCAATCGAGACAGACGGCTGGGATTGATGTTGATATCGCCCCGAACCGCCATTACTGGATCCGCGGCCTGTGCATATTTTTCTGTTTCATCCAGCTTGAGTTTTCTTACCACCCGGTCGATCAGCGTGCGGCTCAGCAGCTTTTCGTATTGGGTTTCTAGGTAGTCGTTGTCATGGAAGTTGCGATTGAGAGAGAGGGGCTGGCCGCCAAGATTGACGATGGTGTTTTGAATTCTGCCGATTTCTATGGTTGCCGTCGCCCGATAGATTTTAGTGGCTTTGAACAGGTAGATCAGCATGAGAGCAAACACCACGACGAACGTGGTGATTACCCACCAGCGACGTTCGTATAAGACGTGCCAATAATGGCGAAGATGGCTGGCCCCTCTATTTTGCCTGAGTGTTGGGTCTTCGAATTCGTTTTCCATATTGTTTCGCTTAAAAAAAGGATTCGCCGACCACGATGACGTCGGACGGCTGTATTAGAATTTGTTTTTTAGGATCCAGAATCAGGAGGTCTAAGTATTTGAATTCTCTCTCTTTCCCTTTCTGAAATAACTTAATTTTGCTCTTCTTGGCTTCGGGCGTGAACCCGCCCGCTTTGGCGATGGCCTCAATCACGGTGAATTTTTTGCCGGGAAGAATGGGGTAAACGCCCGGAAGTTTGACTTCGCCCATTACGGAGAAGGTTTGCTCTTTGTAACTCAATACAATCACGTGCACTTGGGGGTTGACCAGATATTTCTCGTCCAGCAACTCCGTGATCTGTTTTTTTAATTCGCCGGCGGTCTTTGCCTCCACTTGGATTGACCCCAAAAGCCAGTAAAAAATGATGCCGCTCGCTTCGACGCGGGTTTCCATGTCCAGTTCGGGCTCGCCCAAGACGGAAATCTTCAAAAAATCTTCGGGCTGGATTTTGTAGTCCGAAGCGGCGGCGGCCCGAGTGTTCTCCATGGTTCCCATTCCTCCAACCAACGCAGAGGCCAGCAAGCAAAAGATTTTGAAGTGTCGCATAAATGAATCCTTTTAAAGTGTTTCTTGTCTAATAACCAGCTCGAACAATCCAAGTGAGTGTGTTGACGCCGTAGTCAACAACCCCCGGGCGGCGCTCCCAGAAGAAGCCGCCGCGATCATCATAAGAGAATGATTGCCACGAGTAAAGAAGGCTGGAATGGAGCCATTCCTGAATTCTGTATTGAACGGTCAGCGCGGCGTTCAAAACTTCCGCGCTATCGCCTTCGAAATCTCCAGATTTCCAATCGACGAATTCCATGTTGCCCGAAGCGCGAACCAGCCAATTCTTGCGCCGGCCAAAAGGCTTTATCACAGAAAGGCCGAATCGGTTGCTGACGCCGGGAGAGCCATCTATTTGGTTGCCGACTAGCGTCTTCCGAATGTAATCCAGTTGGGGAAAGATGTCTTTTCCGATTCGGTATTTCAGGGACATTTCGACGACCGGACGAACATAAGTTTCTGAAGGAAGCGGTATCTCTGTGATACGATCCAACCGACCGGAGATGGAACCTCGCTCGATGCTAAAATCCACTTCGCCGGTCAGGCGGTCGGTAAAGTCACCCTCCGCGCTCAATCCCCCGCCAAAATACCTTCGTTCATCGTCGGGGCGGGAGAAGCGGGAGCGGTCTATCTTAAGATTGCCGAAGAAACCGTGCGCACTCAGAGAAACCTTGGGGCGAATCTGAAATCCAAACCCTTGACGGAATCGTATGTTGTCGTAATCGCTCACCGGAAGATTCACCGGAAATTTTGCGCTGTAGCCATACTTGCGAAAATCGTACCTGCCTTCGGTGGTGGTGAAGGTTTTGCGCGAAATATCGACTTTGGCTTTGACGGTGCCGTTCAGATAGGAAGTCTTCACCAGCAACTCGTCCAGCGGTCGGGCTCTCTGGTAACCAGATAAAGGGGAGGAACTGCTGTTGAACAGGATGTTGGGAATCAAAGTCACTCGTCCGCTGGCAATGTTTCCCGCAAGGCTGGCGCCGTGTCTGCTGGAGTTTTGATCCGAGCGATTGTGAAAAAAATTGCGCGTGTATTCGTAATTGGCCAACAGCGAGCTTTCCTCCGGTTTTCCCAAAAGAACCACGGCGCCTCCCGACACGGCGCTAATCCAATCCTCTTCTTTTCCGATGTCTTGGAAGAAGATGTTGTCGTTGTAAGTTTCGGAGATTTGGAAGCTAGGGCGCAGGCTCACGTTGCCAATGCGATGGAAAAGAAGGTCGTCCGGCTCCAGCGCCTTGACCTCGCTGAAAGCGCTCATTGCCGCTAATAAGAAGCCAACCCGCCCCATTGCCGACGAAGAAACAAGTCCGAAAAGTTTGATAACTGGGTCAAACATATTCGACTTTCAGCGAATGACGAGCCACTGTTTTTCGGTTCCGTTCATTGAGTTAGCGTCTCTCCTGAACCGCAGGAGATTCCCGCCAAAAAAGGAATGATGACATGAACCAACGGGGCTTTCAATAATTTTTTTGCCGGCAAATGGCGCAAAAAGCCGCCGGCCGGAGCGCATCTCCGCTTGTTGTTTCCATTTTCCCCGGACAATCGGCAGGATTTTGACCCAAAAGTTGATTTTCAATCGAAGAGTGGTTTTGACGCGATTGAGGTTCGTTTTTTCGAGCGTTTTCTCACGGAGATTTTGCCGGAGTCGGTTTTGCTTCGCCAGAATGCCGGGCTTTTTCAAATAGAGACAGGATGGCGGATTTCGAGCGAACGGTAGGTTCGAGGCTAAAAACATTCTTCTCCAAAACCGGCAAGTCGAGCCTCGACAACAGCGTTTTGTCGCCGCTGCCGATCAAGATGCTCTGCTCGCCGTTGGTTTCCGAAACGATCAATCCGGCCGCCGCCGCCGTCTTGCGGGCACAAAGGTCTTCCAAAGCGCCGATAATGGGCTTCCGCCTTTGCAACACCTCGTGCACGTCGTGATCTTCGACGGAAGAGAGAAGAATCCGAATTTCGCCGTCTTGGGAAATCAAAATCTCCTGATTCATGTTCACAATCTCTTCGGGCAAACGCCCCGCCATCAAAGAAACCGTTCCATTCATCATGTGTTCGAGGCAATGAACTAAATAAGGCAACAACTGTTTCTTGCGCGACACCACGCCGGAAAGCTCATAGGCGCCCGCCTCCACAACGGGATAATGAATCCGGGAAAGAAACTCTTCCGGCCCGGCCGCCAGCAGGAGAGAGGATTGCCTGACCACGTCCGTTACCAGCAGGCTGGAAAAAAAACAGCCCTTTTCCCGCCGATAGGATTCCAACGCCTCCACCACCGCCTCTTTGCGCTCCCAAAAGTTCTTGAACCCAATCTCTTCAATTTGCGCGACGCTGAATTTCTTGCCCGCCTCCGTGTATTCCTTGCAGTCCGCCGCAATCGCTTCCTTGGCCGGCCGGCCGGTGAGAACGGAGCCGGAACTAAACAGCTGCTCGGTGAAAACCGCCGGGTCAATGGAAGTGATCGTCGAAAGACGCGACAAAACGGTCGCGTCCAACTCGGTCGTCGTCGGCGAAGTCAAATTCAACGTATCCGAAACCAACCCCGCCATCAGCAAACCCGCAATCTGTTTGGACAACGGCAGCTGGTAAGTAAAGAAAAGGTCGGCGACGATGGTGCTTGTGGAACCCACCGGACGATTCACAAACAGCATCGGCTGCCGCGAAGTGAACGCCCCAATGCGGTGATGATCAATAATCTCGATAATCTCCACTTGATCCGCGCCTTTGACCGCCTGCGACAACTCATTGTGATCCACCAAAATCAACTTGCGATCCACCCGCTTCAACAAATCCGTTTTCGATAGAACCCCCACCACTCGCTTGAGCGCGTCCAAAACGGGAAATGCTTGAAACTGCGAAGACACCGCCACATCCCGAATGGCGGACACTGCCTCGTCTTCCCGAAAACTCAAAAAATGCTCGTGCTTCATATGCCCCACGCCGATGGCCGACCGACACAACATCACCGTCGTCGCCGAATCGTGCGGAGACACCAACAAACTCACCTCGTTGCGCCGAGCGCGAACGGACACCTCCTCCTCCACCGCTAAATCGCCGGTCACAATGATCGCCCGAACCCGATGATCCACCGCCAATTCCTGAATATCCCGCCGATCCCCCACCACCACAATCAACTTCTCCGGCGGATAGTTGGGCAAGCGAGCGGCAAAAGAATCCCGGCTCATCGCGCCCACCATCAAAATCAAATCCTCCTCCCGATCCGCATACACCCCAAAACGCAACTTCGCCCCCAAAGTGCGCGCCAAAGCCCGAATGCTCGCCACCACCCGACGCGAACGAAAATCCCGATTGCCCGCCGCCATCAAAAACTTTCCCATCTTGAACACCGAAATCAGCCCGTGACAAAACCGATCCTCGTCCACAATCGGCAACACCCGCAAATTCCCCGCCTCCATCATCGCCAACGCCTCGCTCGCCGTCGCCTCCGGCGATATGCAAGACACCTGATGTTGCATCACGTCCCGAACCTTCGGCGAAACATCGGCCACAAACCGCGGCGGCGCCACCCCAAACCGCCGCAACACAAAGTTAATCCGATCATTGACGTCGCCGCAACGCGCCGCAATCACCCGCTTGCTCCCCGTCAACCGCTTGAACTCCGCATACCCAATCGCCGAACCAATCGAATCGGTATCCGGATTGCGATGCCCAATGACCAGAATCTCACTCACAACGAAACAAAAAAACAGCGCCGGCCCACAAACCGCAGAAACCCGCAACCCAACAATCTCGCCCGCTGCCAAAGTGCAATTCAAGACCGCCCCAAAGTCAAGAAAAACCAGAAAAACAACCCAACAACCGCTCCCCCCAAAAAAACCGTAACCCGCCAAAACCCCTCTCGCGAAGCCGACACTAAGCCATTGCAAAAGGCTTAAAAACCAAACAACAAACCACCCCTCCGCCGACGAAAAACAGAGAAAAACGTCCACTTGCGCCATCGAAAACGAAAAAAAAGACGCCTTTGCGCCCGAAGAAGACGAGAAAAAGTCGAAAAGAGGTAAAAAAAGTTAAGAAAATCGAAAAAAAGCTTGTGCTCAAGGTGGATTTTTGTTTTTCTCGGTCTTGAACAAAAACTGCAGGAGAGATTCGTCATCGGGTCTCCTCTGCGGAATATCACAGTTTGATTATGATTTTTGGCGGGAAAGACCAACGTTTCCTTTCCTGTTTGCTCCGGCGAACGGGCGGGAACTTCGCATCTTTTACTTCTGCGGTTTTTGTTCATCGGCCTGAATTAAAGACACTTAAAGACACCAATCAGCAGAGAAAGATCGTTTTATGCGTACACTAAATAACAATCAGCAGCTTGACAATTCCTCTGAAATCGGTCAAGAAAACTCCAACGAAGCCATGCAACCTGCATCGGAAAACAACGAAACGCCGGCAACGGAGAAGAAATCGCCGCTGACGCTCAAATTAATAGGGAAGGTAGGAGTCATCGCCATGCTCGTTCTCTCGATGCTGATGATCCCGCCACCAATCAAAACCAGGGCGGCAGACCCGGTCACAACAACCGTTACCTTTATCGTCCTAACAGCCGCCAGCTGGCTCATTGGCGATGTATTGAGCTCGGCGAAAGCGGCACTACTGGCCGCAGCTTCTAGGCCAAACCCACCAGAAGCCAGCGCCAGCGTCACCGGCGCCTTCTGGACAACAAATTTCTACAGTAATATGCACAAAGTAGATTCATGGGACGACGACAACGATGAATGGACGGGAAACTGGACAACAAAAACTGAAACCGCCAGACAAGGGGATTACAAAAGGACCAACCCAGTGGGGACAAACGAAGACGGAACCGCTATGAGCGATTCTTACGCCAGATTTCTGTTGCAACCCAAAGCAAAATACACAACCAAGTCGGCGAAAATAGAATTGTTCGATTCGGACGGTTGGTGGCTGGACGACGTGTGGGTTCACGGCAGAGAAGATGCGTTTGAAGAACGAAAGAAAATAGCACTCGAGAGAGAGAAACTATGCCACGGCGATGACATTTACTGGGGGCATGAATTTGAAATCAGAACGCAAACATGGAACGTTGGAGACTTCAAAATGGAAAGCATTTTCCCTCCTACCAAATGGCCAGACCTCGCGCATCCCAAGGCCAACGAATCCGATGCCGACGAGTACGAAGGCAGACTTTACTGGGAGTACCAAGAAATTAACGAAACCGGCTACACCGCCGGCTACACAGACGATGGAATGGATACGTGGCAAGCGCCGGTAGAAGATGATTACAAATTCTTTGACTTTTGGTCCTACAAATATGATGTTCACTCTCATTCGGTCTGCAAAGATAACCAAGTGCTCCACGATGGGAACTATGATTCCCCTCACATTAGCGATGGCATCACCCGAAAATTCGTCGTCAAACCCCGCATTGAAAATAGGATAACCAAAGTGTTCAGAAGAACAGGCCCCTTCGGATTTCCCATGTGGGACGGTCGGACGTACCAAACGAACAGGGTAGTAGTAGGCACCAAGATCGACGTAGAACAGTACGAGCCTGTTTATCAAAAAGACTCAAACTAACAAAAGAAAGGAGACTGACCAGATGATCAAAACAGATAAATTCCTTTACGGCGGATTCGCCGTCGTTGCGGTCGCCGGCATCACGGCCATGCTGGTGTCCATCCTTTCTCCACAAAAACAAACGGTGGAAGAAACCGTCGAGACACCACAAATCAAACAACCAACGCTGGAAACGGCCTCGCCGATAGACGAGCCGCCGATAGCAGAATACCCCTATTTCTACTTGGACGAGAACGGAAACAAGGTCTTCCTCACCCAAGAAGAACTCGACGCGGGTACGAATACGAAATACGAGCAAGAACTCAAGCGAAAAGAAGCAGAGCGATTAGCCAAAGAAAAGTCGGAGAAGGAATGGTGGGAAAGCAGGAAAGAATGGATAGAACGATTCCCGTTCGAGCCAACCCACCATCCAGAAATTACCTACGATCCGAACGTCTTCGATGCTAAAAAACCAAAACCGCAAGAAGAAAGAGACAAAGCCTACAAAAAAATGCGAGATTTGGTGGAAAAACACGGATTCCTGCGCTATTTTTACGAGAATAGACTGCGCTACACAAAAGAGTTCGAGCAGTTGTACGACATCGTCCAAGAAGAACTCGGCAAAGAAAAAGCGGACAACCCCATCATTCTCGGAAGAGCGTTCAATGCTCTTAAAGCGTACCATCAAGCGAACGCGCAAGCCCCCGAAGCGATTTATCAGAAAAACGCCCGTGTAGCCCTACCTCGTCCCCCACCTCCTCGCCAAACAAGCATGCTGGCCAGCCTAACGCCGCAACAATTAGAGGCTTACAAAGATCTCCCAGAAAGTGAAAGGAGAGCCATGACGGCAGAACTCCGAGCCAGCCGATCCAAGGAGTATGTGGAACAACTGCGAGCGCATCACAGTGCGCCAAAATACCAAATCAAAGACATCACTTGGGCAGAGCGAGCGGAAAGCCGAAAACAAATAATCATTGGCAATCTATGCAGTCATGTTCAAACTGATCAACCGTGGATGTCACAAGAGCAGGCGCGCGAGATTCGAGAACGCTTGATCAACGAAATCCCGGCGGAAGGCTTCTTGGAAATGGGAGATGCAGTATTCGCCTACGTCCATAGATACGAACGAGAATTGCAACCCGGCGATCCTCTTCTCATCAAATAGCCTCTCTAGTTTTTGTTTTGTCTCTTTTTCAAACCGTCCAGCTTCGGCTTGGCGGTTTTTTTGCTTTGTCGTTGCCGGAAAGCGAGCCGGGGGTCGTCAAGTATTGCCAGAGGATATTTGCGATATGGAGGGCGAGGACTATGGGATGGCGGCGTTGGAAGAATGGGTTGCGTTCTTTGAAGAGAAGGGTTGCGAAGAGTGGGTCGGAGTAGCCGACCTTAGGCTTAGCTTGAAGGATGCTTATACGAGGATGGCTATTGGTCTTCGGACGGGTTCTGAGGAGAAGGAGGCGATGTTGCGCCAGACGTTGGCGTTGGGGGAGGAGTTGAAGGAGTTCAAGCCCCATCCGGACGATCCGATGCCGTGGCTGGAGGGGACTCATAGGGTTGTGAGGGAAACGACGGAGATGGTTCGAGGATTGGGGGACCAAGCGGAGGGGCGTCGATTGGAGCGAGAGGCGCAGGAGCGACGGATGAGGCGGATGCAGATCTTAGGGATGGCGTTTTTGGTAGTTTCTGGGGGTGATTGGGTTTTGGGCGGTGTTGCGGCAACAACGTCGCATAGAGAAGCAGACTCATCCAGAATGAACGGCCTCTTTGTTCTCCTTTCTCTGCCAGCAATTCGAGGCGATGCGAACGCATTGAGAAGTCGAGCGGGGATCGTCCGTTGATTCGGTAGCCGTTTCTTGGGAGTCTTGGGGAATAGTCAGGCTTTATGGGAATTGGCAACTACGGCAGTCTCGCGTGTGAGTTGGAGGCAGCTTGAGTTTTTGCGAGCAGGGAGTGTGCTTGATATTGGCGGGGGAATTTTGGACAATGCTCTTGAATTTAACGATATGAGAATTGTTTGGAAAAGTTTTTTGGCGGGGGCGTTTGTCGTTGCGGCGGGCGCGGATGTTGCGGAATCGGGCTTTACTCCCGAACACGCCGCAAAAATGAAGCACGTGCAGGAGGCGTCTTTGTCTCCGGACGGCCGGCACGTTGTCTATGTGTTGTCGACGCCGCGCGATCCGGTGAAGGGAGAGAACGGCGTTGCCCGGCGGGAGTTGCACGTCGTCGATTGGCAGGGCGAGTCCCGTCCGTTCATCACCGGAAACATCTCGGCTTCGAGCCTTGCTTGGTCTCCTGATGGAAGGACAATTACTTACTTGGCGAAGCGGGGAGAGGATGAGCATGTTTCGCTCTACGGGATTCCGCTGGACGGCGGGGAGTCTCAAAAAATCTTCGGACACGAAGCGGACATTTCGAAATATCACTGGAGCGGGCAGGCAGATCGCTTCCTCTTTGTCGCCACGGAGAAAGCCAAAGAAAACAAAGCGAAGGAAAAGGGCTTCAACGCCGAAGTTTATGAGGAAGAGCCAAAGCGGGGGCGCGTTTGGATAGCCCGGCGGGAAGGAACGGACGACTGGGAGGCGGAGGCTTTGGCAATGGAAGGTTCGGTGTTTGACGCGCGGTGGAGTCCCGACGGCCGGCGTCTGGCAGTCGCCGTTGCGCCCCAGCCGTTTATTGACTTCTTTTATATGTATCAGAAGATCAAAATCGTTGACGCCGGTTCGGGGGCGGTTTTGGCGGAAGTGGATCATCGCGGAAAGCTGGGCGACTTTCGCTGGAATCCCAATGGAGGCTCGCTAGCGTTTCTCGGCGGCGCTCATATCCACGATCCGAGTCCGGGGAGGCTCTTTGTTGCGGATACTTCTAACGGCTCTTCCCGACGCTTGGCAACTGATTATTTGCCGGACTTCGCCGCCGCAGAGTGGCTGAACGAGGAAACCCTGCTCTTCATTGCCGACAACGGTTGCGCGACTGATTACGGGCGCTTGAACGCAGTCTCAGGTGAGATGCAATTGTTGAATTTTCGAGACGCGACGGTTGCCGAAGGAATGAGTTGCGCTCCAAAAGCGAAGCGAGCGGCTTTTGTTGCTTCCGCGCCTTCTCACGGATTCGAGACATTTGCCGCGCGGACGGACGGACGGCGAATGCGCTGTTTGACTCGTTCCAACCCGTGGTTGGGCGACGTTCCACTGGCGCGGCAGGAAGTCGTTCGCTACCCGGCGCGAGACGGCGTCGAAGTGGAAGGCGTGTTGCTCTATCCTTTGTCTTATCAGAAGGGCGAACGTTATCCCTTGATCCTCGTCGTGCACGGAGGACCAGAAGCGCGGGTGGCGGACAGTTGGGTTACCACTTATTCGCGTCCGGGACAATTTGCCGCAAGCAACGGATACCTTGTGTTCTATCCCAACTATCGTGGTAGCACCGGACGCGGCCTAGAATATGCGATGTCGCATCAGGCCGATTACGCTGGCAAAGAGTTCGACGACTTGGTAGACGCCGTGGATTATCTGGACAAGATCGGCTTGGCAGACCCGAAGAAAGTGGGCGTAACAGGCGGATCGTATGGTGGTTACGCTTCGGCATGGTGCGCTACTTACTATACAAAGCGTTTTGCGGCGAGCGTAATGTTTGTAGGAGTTAGCGACCTAATATCCAAGCACGGCACGACGGACATCCCGGACGAAATGTATCTCGTGCACGCACGCAAACGCCCTTGGGAAGACTGGTCGTTTTTCTTAAAGCGCAGCCCGATTTACTATGCGGAGCAGGCGAGGACACCGATATTGATTCTTCACGGCAAGGAGGATCCGCGGGTGCATCCGTCGCAGTCGCTTGAGTTGTACCGCTCGTTGAAAACACTCGGCAAGACCCCTACGCGACTGGTATGGTATCCGGGAGAAGGGCATGGCAACCGGCGGGCGGCGGCGCGTTATGACTATTCCCTGCGTTTAATGCGCTGGATGAATCACTATCTCAAAGGGCCGGGAGGCGACCCGCCGCCTCATATGTTGAATTACGGACTGGACGAAGAAAACGGAGAGGAAACTAAAAAGAGCCGTCCGATCTCTGCCCGACCTTGAAAGCATCACCGCTCTCCGGCGAGACATTCGGTATTTCGGCGGCGCTTGCGCTAGTTCAAGCAGCGTCGAACCAACCCTATGTCCGAGAAAAACCTCATTGATTTTTTGGATCGCCGCGGACTACTCGTTCGTATTTTTTCGCATCAGAGGCTCGCTGAAATTTTTCCCCGGTTGCATTGCGCTAAGGATTCCGGCACGTTGGTCGAAGTATGGATACAGTTCGCATCGGCATCATCGGCATGGGCAACATGGGAAGGCACCACGCCGATTATCTGCGCAAGGGCGCGGTCAAACAGGCGGTGTTGAAGGCGGTTTGTAGCCCTTCGCCCCGCAAGTTGGAATCCTATAAACCGCTGGGGATTTACGGCGACGGAAAAGCCTTGATACAATCGGGCGAAATTGACGCCGTCGTCATCGCCACGCCCCACTACCAACACACCACGCTGGGTATGATGGCGCTGGACGCCGGCCTGCATCTAATGGTTGAAAAACCAATTTCGGCACACAAAGCGGACGCCGAGCGGCTTATCGCCAAGAGCCACCAGCATCCCTCCGCCGTGTTTGCCGCCATGTTTCAACTTCGGACCGAGCCGAGATACGCCAAAATCCGACGGCTCATCGCCGACGGCGATTTGGGCGAAGTCGTCCGCGTCAACTGGATCATTACCGACTGGTATCGAACCGAAGCCTACTACGCCAGTAGCGCTTGGCGAGCCACTTGGAAGGGAGAAGGCGGCGGCGTTCTCCTCAACCAATGCCTCCACCAACTCGACGCCCTCCAGTGGATGTGCGGAATGCCCGCCAAAGTGCGCAGTTTCGTGCAGCTCGGACGCTTTCACAACATCGAGGTGGAAGACAGCGTCACCGCCTACTTTGAATATCCCAACGGCGCCTCCGGCGTCTTCGTTTCCTCCACCGGCGAAGCGCCCGGCTCCAACCGCCTCGAAATCGTCGGCACCCGCGGCAAAATTGTCCTCGAAAACAATCAACTCGCCTTCACCCGCAACCAAAACTGCATGCTGGAATTCAGCCGAACCGCCAAAACCGGATTCGCCAAACCCGAAGTGTGGAACATCCACATCCCCTTTGCCGACGCCAGCGCCCCCCACGCCATGCTCATGCAAAACTTCGTCAACGCCATTCTCCACAAAGAACCGCTCCTCGTGCCGGGCGAAGAGGGCCTTCCTTCTGTCGAACTGGCCAACGCAATGCTTTACTCCGGCCTCCTCAGCCAAACCGTCCCCCTCCCCTTAGACGCCGCCGCCTTCGAAACCAAACTCAACCAACTCATCGCCAACTCCAAATTCGAGAAACAAACCGCCGAAGTCTCCGCCGATGACTTTGCGCAATCCTTCAACCGCTAACCAAAAACCTCCGTGGCCAGCTCGCGCAAATACCTCCACCAAATACAAGGCCGCTATCCTCGCCGCGATCCCGAAGACCTCATCACCATGATCAACGCCCTCGCCTCCGTCTGGGCCGAAACCAGACAACCCCCAGCCTCACCCCAACCGCCAACCCAAGCCCACTATCGCCTCGCCGCCCAAATTCTTTGTGTCCTCCCCAGCCACTCTCAACCTCCCTCCTTGCCCCCTCAAGTCTCGCACCTAGCCGAAACCTTTTCAGGAATCTCCCGAAACCCAAACCTTCGCAAAAAATTCCACAAATCCATCTCCATCGGACTACTGGCCACCTGCCAAGACGCCGACACTGTGCTCCGCGAACTTTCTCAAACCGGAATCGGCGGCCTCTTCCGACTCTAATCTCCCCATCCACACAGCGCCAAAACGGAAGAAAAACCCCCATTTTCTTCTTGCTCAGAGCGCCGCTTTTCGCTTTCCTCATTTCATTCACCTAACGCCTGTTTTGACCTAAACCCATAACATGACAAAGGACCCCTCCTCAAAAAACACAACGACGACTTCTTCCCTCCCCTAACAAAGAAGAACTCAATCCCAACCCCCAAACTGTTTCCTCACCAAAAACCTACCCGGACACAAAACCAATAAAACCTCACCCGCCTGCTCCGCACCCAACAAAATCCCCCCCATGTGTTTCCTTCTACCAACCCGTCACAAAACACTACCTCGCTAACAATCCCACACCCTCACAGCCAACCCGCCCATACCATCTTCCAAAATCGCGCAAAGGGAAAAAAGAGAGAAAATTCTGTAACCTTTTCCGATTTTGATTGTCTTTCTGTGCATGGGATCATTGCTTTCTTCCGATTTTGGACCGGCCGTCAGAAAAGGACGGCGGGGAAGAAATCTGGCGAAGCGGCGAGCTTCTCTGGTTGGAAAACAAGAATCGTTCGATTACGCACTCACTAAACTATAACTATCGATTGTCATGACTATTCGCAAAGCATGGGAAAAGAAGAAGACCGCTCAGGCATCTGCTGGACAAGCAGCTGCCCGGAGCGGGGAAACCGTCGCGCCAAAGGGCCGACAACCGGGCAAACTCAAGAAACTCTTCAGTAAAACCAGCATGGCCATCGCCTCCACGACCATGCTCACCACCGCCGTCGCCGCCACAACCGGCCAAGGCAGCGGCAGCGGAAGGTGCTCAGCGGGAGAACGAGAATGTGGTCCGTTAAAGGGATTCCCTTCCAATTGGCAATGTTGCCCTCACAAATACCCGTGCCACACGCGGTATGTATTTGATGGCGATGTCAAAATAGCCCCTTCGTTCCCTCCTAGATTAAACATTGGCGCCGCAATTGGTGCGGAAGTCTGTTGTAATTGGATCACACCAACATGGAGATCAGGAGGAGGTGGAGGGTTTTTCGGAGGTGGTGAAGGACGATGGGTTGATCAAGATAACTGTCCTCCGCCTAACAATGAATAGCAAGTTAACGCTTGTCATCCATTCAAATCATAACATAAGTGATGGGGGTTGATTTAAAATTGTCGACCCCCGTCCTGCCCATTTGGATTAAGTATGCATATCCTTAAAAGATATTGGTTTTTTGCCATTCCGTTGGCTGTTATTGTCAGTTTTTTGATATTAGATCAAGCAGGCTCTTTGTTTCAAGAGAAAGAGATTCGCAAGATGATCAAAAAGCGAGATTCAATTTACCGAGAATGGAAAGCCGCAGTCTATACTAAAATTGAACGTAACGATGACTTTGAGGAGAAAGTTAAAGAAGCCGTTCTGAAGCAAAACACAGCTAAATTACTTAGTACCCAACAAAGAGAATCCTTATCTCAATCGGTTATCAACTTGATTTATGCGCATTCTGAAGGGACTTGGGAAAGCTTTCGCGTCTTTCGCATTCCTATAGACGATCAATACGTTATTTTTGACCGAAAACTTTTGAAGAAATATAAGTCAAATTATCCTTCTTCTAGGTCTGAGGCTTTGAAACAGTTAAAACAAACTGGACAGGAATCAACAGATCCACAAGTACAAGAGTTGTTAAAGAAATACCCTCACCTGAGACCTGATCTTCATTTTGAAAAAGTGTTCCCTTTCTTTAATGTCAGTTCCCCTTTAAAAGTTTACGAAACCCATTGGCGGTTTTATGTTATTTTATGTTAACTACACATTCTATGCCGAGAATGGAAAGCCACTCTACTGCACTCAATGCTGGAAGAGCTTGGCCTTGGAAAGTTTTCAATTAAGCGTTTTGGATATTCCGAAAGAAGAGAAGGTTTTCTCCAGCTATTTCCAAATGGGAACCAACGCAGTTCGTGGAGTCCAATCTACTGCACTTGATGTGGAATTTCCCCGGATCATCTGAGTTAGACAACGTCATTTGGTTTCTTCCTTCTAATGTGCTGGCAGTATTCATGATCGGTCTAGAAGTGTGGATAGTCACATTTCTTTTGAGCAAACAGTGGAGATTGTATACAAAGTTTGCCGCTTTGCTTATAGTCAGCAGCTGTTTTCTGGGATATCGCGGTATAAACTGGATTCATTTTGGGATGCTGGACTGTGGTTGTTTTGGGATTCCTAAAGAAAATGCGACACTTTATGCTTTCTTCAATGTATTTGGATTTTTAGGAATCAGTATTGTCTTTCTCGGATCGATCTTGTCGTTGATTGTTTACTCGTCCCGCCCTTCTTCTGAAGATTTATCTGCCAAGACATTGGATTAAATGAGATTACCCAAAAAATACATTAAAAAGCAAGGCTTTACACTCATTGAGTTGCTGATAATTGTCACTATCGTTGGAATTTTAGCCGGTTTGTTGCTGCCCGCATTGGGGAGAGCAAAAAGCAGAGCTAAGAGGACTTCCTGCTTTAATAATCTGCGGCAAATTGGAATTGCCAACATGCTTTACGCCGACGAAGATTCACGAGGAAGTTTCTCGCCTCGAATCGGACCAGATAATGACGTACTTAGTAGCAGTGTTCATTGGCTCTATCCGCATTATGTCCGTGAAACAGATGCGTTTGTTTGCCCCGCTACTAAAAATTACATTCGCGATAAAAAATAGTGAATCCCTTCACGGGGGGAATTGGAAGTCGTGGATTTGACCTATACGGCATCTTACGCGAAGCACCGTTGGCATGGGACAAGTTACATCTATTATGCTTTCATGGGAAAAGGATCGGTTCCTTACACCGAGGTGCCTCACTACGGCAAAGTGGAGCGAATTGAAAACTACAAACGAAAGACTTTGAGAAATGTGGCATCGCATCGACATCATAATGAGGCCTTCGACTTGCGCGGGCAAGTTGCGGGGCCGGCAAATATTTGGCTTTTTTTGGATAATAATGGATCTATCTCTGGTAGACCCGATGCTTCTACGGTAATAGGGAGAGAAGATGGTGAATACCCAGACGATTATGACAATCATGGTTCAGATGGCGGCAACGTAATGTTTGCCGGCGGGCATGTCGAATGGATTAAGAGAACCGATTACATTTATCGCTACGAACTTTCCGAGGACGAGGGGAGAATTGACGTGGCTGTTTCTTTGGATGCAAGGGGCGGACTGACTGGAGAATTTTCCGGCCATGATTAGTTTCTGTTCGGCGCAATCAATAAGGGGATATTTGTATGGGACGCCGGGACATTGGGGCGAGTCGACCACGAAGATTCGGCATTCGTTGCGCTTGTTGCACAAGGAGGCGGACTTCACCGTGATTTTGACGCATCTAAGCTGGCGCCGAAATAAGCAGAGAGGCGGCTTGGGAAAATGGGAAAAGAAGTCTGATTTCATGTTTGGCGATTGTTGACGATGGGGAAAGGTTTACGGGGACGGTGAATTGAAATTCTTCGGGGGAGGATGAACTGGATTTTTTGATTGCAGTTGATTTAATGCTTGCTCTGCGGCGGCGGAGTGCGGTATTTTTTAGGTTCCTGTTTTCAAGCGATTGGAAAACATTGCATGCGCAAAAGGGGGCAGTGAGTTCTTGAAGGCAGACTCAGATATCCAACAAAGTTATGGCGACTGGAAACGATATTCGCAAAGGCATGGCGATCCGCTATAAGGGTGAGATTTGTGTTGTTCTCGACTCGCAGCATCGCACTCCGGGAAACAAACGGGCTTTTGTCCAGATGAGTCTTCGGAATTTGCGCACGGGCAATTCTTCGGACGTTCGGTTTAGTTCGACCGAGCGAGTGGACGTCGTCCCGCTTTTTTCGAAAAAGATGGAGTTCAGCTATGTGGACAGCGACGATTATGTTTTTTCCGATCCCGACACTTATGAGACGGTAGTGTTGGATGGGGCGCTCGTTGGGAAAGCGAGGGATTACTTGGTCGAGAATGAGACTTGCATTGTGACCTTCGTTGAGGAGCGGGCGGTAGCGATTGAGTTGCCGGCCAGCGTTGTTTTGTCTGTTGAGGAAGCGCCGGAAGGGATCAAGGGCGACTCGGCAAGCAACGTGCAGAAAACGATTATTCTGGAGACGGGCATTCGCATTCAAGCACCTCTTTTTATCAAAACGGGGGAGCGAATTCGAATCGACACTCGAACGGGAAAATACATGGAACGCGCCTGATTTCTTGGCGGTTTGCAAGCTGGGTGGGAAGGGTGATTCTGTTTTGCTAGACAAGCCTTCGTCCTGAATATTTTTTAGATGCCGCTGGAGGGATCATTGGATGGCGGTTGTTTTTGTTAACGACGGTCGGATTGGAGAATGTTTTGTGGAAACGTTGAATGCGGTTAAAGGGCGTCGTCCAACTTTGGTAGGGGACGGTATTTTTGGGCTAAGGCCAAGCAGTTTTCCAGCGTCGTTGCGCCGTCGGTGCAAGTGGGTTGCGACAAGGAGGCAGCGGCGGAGCAAACCCCAACAAACAAGCACTGTTGCAAGTCCCAGCCTTCGTGCAAGCCGAGCAGCGCCCCGGCGCAGAAGGCGTCTCCGGCGCCCGCAGCGCCTTGGATGTATTTGGGCGGAAGTTTCAGGGAGGATTGCCAAACTTCTGCGCCGTCTTGGGCGCGGGCAAAGGCGCCTTCGGGGAAGTGGATGATGACGATCTCCCGGATGCCTGCTTGGAGAAGTTTTTCCGCAGCGTGTTTGACAGCAACGGTGTTGAGTTTGCCTTTGCCGCCGCGAATTTTGACGCCGACGGTTTTGCCGGCTTCTACTTCGTTTAAGATGCAGAAGTCGGTGTGCTTCAAGGCCGGCGTTACGATTTTGGCGAATCGGTTGCTGTCTTCGCTGACGACGTCCACGGATGTTTTTAGTCCCGCTTTTTGTGCTCTGGACAGCAAGGCGGCGGCTTTGGTGCCGTATTGCTTGTCTGATTGATCCAACGCGTTTAACAGCAATAGGTAGCCCAAGTGAAAGAAGCGCGCTTTGGATTGCTTGAAATTAAGTTCTTCGCCCGTCCATTCGGCGTTAGCTCCTTGGAAATGGAAGAAGGTGCGCCGTCCGGTGTTCTGCTCGGTCATGACGTCGGTGTAAGAGGTTGCCGCTTCTTTGCCGACTTGCAATTGTTTTGTGTCAATTTTGTGGCGTTTGCAGTGTTTGAGGATTTCTTTGCCTAACTCGTCCGCGCCGACCAATCCGGCGGCGGCGAGCGGGAATTTAGCCCCCAGCTTTGCCAGATTGATCAAGACATTGTAAGGCGAGCCGCCGGTGCCGCGGGATTCGCCGTGTATATTGGAGAGAGTTTCCGGCTGGGGAAACACGTCGATTAACTTGACTCTGTCGACGATCCAACTGCCTCCGGCCAAAATGCCTCGGCGAGAAATTTTCTTTGTTTTCATAAGGCTCGGTTGGCGTCCAGTTTTGCATGGCTGTCTAGGCGGAGTTGTTTGACTTCTTCGGCGAGGTCTTCCATTCGGTTTTCGAAGGAGATCATTTGATTGCCGATGTCCAGTGCCATCGTTTTGAGGGCTTTGAATATTTGTTCGTTTGTGGGTTGTCCGTTCTCCTCACTCATGGTTAGTCTTCCTCCTCTTTGCTTGCGTTTCTTCTTTGCTCTAGATATTGCATGACTCGCAACTTGTTGTCGTAGTCGTCCATTTCCTCTTCTGTTGCGCCGAATTTTCTTATCAATTCATCTTTGTATGCTTTGAGTCCGTCGTAGTGTTTGGATTGAGGAAATCGCCAGAGAAATACATCGACGGATGCTTCTGCGGCCATTGCTTTTCTTATTAATTCCTCTCGACTGAATGTCTGTTCCTTTCGGTCGATTGAATGGATGTATTCTAGCGTTTCTTTGCTTTGCCGATTGATGACTTCGAGGAGTTCTTCCTCTGTCCTTGATATGAGGAATTTGATATGGGTTTGCGCTACATTTTCGTCTTCCCACCATTTGAGTGGGAGGTTAAGCCATGTCGGCTTGGCGGTTGTCGGTTGTATCGGTTCGGGCGCTGGTTGAGGCGCTCTTTGTTGCGGGGTAACGCAGGCAGTCATCGTCATCACCGCAAGGAGGATTGCAGCTGTCTGAATGGTTGTCTTTGTTGCTCTCATTTGTCTTTGGATTTTGGGGGTGTTTTGTCGTTTTTGTCAAGTGGGTTCTCGTCTTTTTTCTTTGGTTTTTCCTCTTCTTTTGTAGCTTCGGGTTTGGGTTTTGGCGGATGCTTGGCTCGGTTCTCGGCGTGCGCTTGTTTGCGCTCATGCAAATCGGCGAATGCTTGGTGCGGAGGCAGGCAGAGCAGTCTCACATGCGTGTAGACTTTGCGGGCGAGTTTTGCTTTGTCGTCGGCGGGCAGTTGGTTCTCCTTCAAGACATCATCCGAATGAGGCGGCTGAAGACTTCGGTCGATTCGATCCTTTCTTCTTCGTCTCCGGCGCCCGGGCCAATCATCACCGGATATTGTTGGACGTTTTTGGGACAGTTTCCGTGCGAACCTTGAACCAAGTTTGCATTCAGTGGGATGACGTCCATCAACATCCGCAAGCCCAACTTTTTTTGCAACAACCGCCAGGCGATCTTCCAGCGGGGAAACCGAATTGCGGGATCCAAAAACAGTTCGGCGGGATCGTAGCCCGGTTTGCGGTGAATGTCGACGCACCGGGCAAAGTCCGGCGCCCGCTTGTCGTCCAGCCAGTAATAATAGGTGAACCAAGCGTCGTCTTCGGCCACGGCGATCAAGTCTCCCGACCGTTCGTGGGACACTCCGGCTTGTTGTTTGCCCGCTTGATCCAACACGGCGGCGATTCCCTCTGTTTTTTCTAGCAGACGGCGGGCTTCCGCCAGCACTGATGAATCATGGGCGTAGAGATGGCAAACTTGGTGATCCGCAACGCCAAAAAGCCGGCTTTGGCCGCAGTCCAACATTTCCAGTCCCAGCTCTTCTTTGACTGTAAGCCAGCCTTTTTTGCGGAATTCGCGGTTGAGGTGGATTGGCCTTTTGACGGAGTGGATTCCGTATTCGGAAAGCAGGCAAACTCGGACTCCTGCCGAGTCAAAGAAATCCAGCAGATCGCCCACGATGGCATCCAACCGCCGATAATCTCGGTCCATCTCCGAATGGTTCGGCCCAAGCCGTTGCAAGTTGTAATCCAGATGCGGGAGATAGATCAGACTCAAATCCGGATGATGGCGCAATTCGATCCACTTGGCCGCCTCGGCAATCCAGCGCGAAACCGCATCCGGCGATCCTTGCGGCGACTTTCGCCCCGCAACCGGCCCCCAAAAAGTCGGAAAGGGAAATTCTCCCAACGCCTTTTTGATTTCCGCGCGCAACGCGTAGGGAAAAGCGTAAATGTCGAAGATTTTCCTTCCGTCGGCGGGATACATCGGACGCGGCGTGATGGAAAAGTCTGCGGTGGAATACATATTATACCACCAAAAAAGCTTGGCGCAAGTGAAGCCTTTCTTCCTGCGCCGCATCGTTTCCCAAATCTTTTCCCCGCGCACCAACCCATTGGACTGCTTCCAAAACTGCACTTCGGCCAATTCTCGATGATACCAGCCGTTGGCCACGATCCCGTGCGACTCGGGCCGTTTCCCCGTCAAATAGTTGCTCTGAGCAGTGCAGGTTACGGCCGGAAAGGCGGGCCGAATCATCCGCCGCTGCGTTTGCCTGCAATAGGACGCAATGCGCGGCGTAGCAGGGCCAATGACGGCGTCGCAAAGTCCCACAGCGTTGACGACGGCCAGTCGAGTCATAAAGCAAGCCTAGACGCTAATATTTCCTCAAACACTCGCCGGCAATAAAGTCCGCTGCAACGCGCATCAATGTTCATCGCGCCATCGCAATGGGCCGCCCCAAAGCCTGAAAACGGTCTCGCAAAACATCCATCGCGGCCACAACCTTGGGCAAATTCACGGAGTGCGCCTCCACGCCCCGCCCAATGGATTCCAACAGCGTAATGCTCAACTCCCCGCCTAAATGCTCGCGAAATTCTTCCAAACCGCGAAGGATCATCCAGTTGCCCTTGGAATCCATGTGATGAAGCTCGCTTGCGTAAATCTCCAGTCCAATCTCGCTCAGCAGGCGCAACACACGCTCTACGGAACGCTCGTCCAGCAAACCCGCCAACTCCGAATAGACGGTGTCCAAAGCCACGCCGACGGCAACCGCCTCCCCGTGCCGAATCCGATAATCCGAAATCTGCTCCAGCTTGTGCGCCGCCCAATGCCCGAAATCCAAAGGCCGAGCCGATCCAAACTCAAACGGATCCCCCGAAGTGGCGATATGCTCGACGTGAATGGCCGCGCAACGTCGCACCAGTCTTTCTACCGCCTCCTCGTCTAATGCCTTCAAACGCCCGGCATCCGCCTCCAAATCCTCGAAAAAGGAAACATCTCGCACCAAAGCCACCTTCACTGCTTCCGCAAACCCCGCCCGCTTGTCCCGCTCCGAAAGCGAATCCAGAAACCGAAAATCATTAATCACCGCATGCGGCGGCGCAAAAGTGCCAATAAAATTCTTCTTCCCAAAAGCGTTAATCCCATTCTTCACCCCAACGCCGGAATCCCCTTGACTCAAAGTCGTTGTGGGAATGCGAATATGCCGCACCCCCCGATGCGCCGTCGCCGCCGCCAAACCCACCATATCCAACAAAGCGCCTCCGCCCACCGCTACCACATACGAATGCCGATCAATATGAAAACGATCCAAACGAGAATGAACCTCGGAAACATGAAAATACGAATTCTTCACCCGCTCCCCCCCCTCAATCAACACCGGTGAACAAACAAGCTCCAGCGCATCCGAACGACGCTCAAAATAAGCCTCGATCGCCGGCGACAACAAAGGAATCGCCTCCGCAACCGCCTCATCCACAAACACAATCACCTTGACCGCGCCCGCCTCGCGCCCCCCAACGCAAAGCGAACCCAAAAGAGAATTGCCCAACCCAAAAACCTCCCGCGTGAAAAACACCCGATGAGAATACTCCACCCGTATCTCTCTCTCAATGGCATCCACACCCGCTACATTGAAACCCACTCCTCAAAAATGCCAGAAAAAAGAGAATTCCCCCGCAAATCTCAAGCTATCCCAACGCCTGCCCTTGCCGCCAAATTCCCCGCCGACGCCCCACAAAACCGACACCAATAGGAAACTAAGCCGTCTCAAAAAGCTCAATTCGCCAATTGAAAACAGCAAATTCCTCACAAATCCAAAGCAGCCCACAACTCACCGCCATTCACCGCAAGACAGAAAAAAGCCACCAACCGTCCCTCGCAAAAAAAATCGAAAAAAGTTCAAAAAAAGTATTGCAACCGAGCTTGCTTTTTAGTTTTCTCGTTTTTGGAACAATTATTTTGTGGATGATCCTCTGTCGGGTCTCCCACTGAATATCACAGTTTGAAATAGAGTGTCGGGAGAACCGTCGACGTTTTTCCTCTCGCTTCGGCGAACAAGCAGGAACGAACTCTTGCGTTCATCCGCAGAATAATTGTTTCCAATCGGCCTGAACGGGCGCTGAAGGAAAAATTTAGCGCATTCAAGGCCAAAAAGACAGTTGACATTGGACTAAATATCGTTTACCTGCTTATGAAGAAGCAATTGTTAGTAGAGACCGTTCCCGGCAAACTGCTGGGTTTTCAATCGCTGAGCAAAATGTTCTGCATCCTCGCCATCGCCGCTGCGGTTGCGCTGAGTCCCGAAAGCACGGGACCCTTGGCGCCACCCGCCGCCCAAGCACAAACCGCTGGAGATTGCGGTTGCACTCGCCAATGGGTCAATCCGCAAGACTACGGAGATGACATTTGCGGCTATCAACTCACCAAAGATCTCAACGCCGCCTATTATTGGTATTGCCTGGCGCAATGCAAAATTGAGCGAGATTATCGGGACGACATGGCGGTATTGGATCGGATGGAAGAGATACTTGATCTGTTAAACTTGCCGGAGGATCAAGATGCCCGAATAAGAGCTCGGATTGATTCGGCAAGAGCAAAGGTGAGGAAGGCGCACGGTGACGGAATGTATTTAGCTTACCTGATAGTGGGCATACTTGAGGGAAGAGCTTACCAGCGGAATCTGGACTGCTTGAACTGGGAAGACTAAACGCAAAGAAGAAAGAGAACTCGATGAATTCATTAATTCACTCAAAATCAAAGGCCGTCTGGATTGTCGGCGGAGGATTGTTGATTGTGCTGGCCGTCCTTTGGCTGGCTCCGAAGTCTTCAAAACCTTCCACCGCCAAGCCATCGGCTCCGGATGCCGTTCCCGTTGGGGAAACAGCAACAGCAGAAGACCAAAGCGTGGAAACAACAGAAACGACCGCTTTGCCTGATGCGGCAATGGAAGAATCCGCCGCCCAAGCATTCCTGCGCCGAGTGGCCGAAGCCACTAATCCGCGAAACATCGCCGCTAGAAACACCGCAATGGAAGAAAATCTTGATGCTATTGAGGCAAGGATCCATGCGGAAGTGCTGGCGGAAACCGGCGTCGATCTCGACAATTCTCTCACTTTGGAAGAAGAGTTGGAGAAGCAATTGCAGATGTCGCGGGAGGAGTGGGAAGAATACCAGAAAAAGCCGGATAGAGAGATGGAAGCAATGATGCTAGCGATGCTAAAGATGGCTGAGGCGTTCCGCTTTGATGTCCCTGAGGGCAAAGAGGAACTCTATGAAGAACTCGTGGAGCAAGTGAGGGAAGGAGTGGAACGGGAGAAGAAATCCCAACGACAATGGGAGGAATTGGATGCTATGAAGGCACGGCTCGATGAGGAGTTGACCTCTTGGATGACGCCCGCCCAAAAAGAACAGCTGGCGCAAGAGGAAGAGCAACGAAGAAAGGCTCATTTGAAACAAGCCATCGAGATCCTCCAGCAAGGCGGCAAGCCCCCTTGGGAAGAAGCGGTGGAAGCCATCCGCGCCGGCAAAACGCCAAAACTTCCTCTCGTTCCCCCAAACGCTCCTTGACTCAAAACAAGCAAAGGAAAACTCCAGTTCACTAAACAGCCAACTCTTCCGAGAGTTGGCTTTATTTTTTATAGTCCGGCGAAGAATTATAAGTTATTGACCAGCAAACCAACAAAGAACACGACGAAGTCATGTTGAATTTGGTGGACTTTTGTATAATGTTTCATCTGAGACGCGCGCTACTATTCTGCGCTATGTGCCGCAGTTAGATCGAGAAATGAGATACGGAAGGTAAACAGAACGAACGATTAGAAGGGAGTTTTAGGATGAATGCGAATCGAGTTTTGGCGTGGTTTCTTTTTCTCTTTGTTTTTCTATGTATTGGGACAACAGCCAACGCGCAGAGGTCGGTGAGAGAACTTCTCCCTCTGCAAGATTTTCTGGAGTTGTGGAAAGTCTCCGATCCCCAACCGGACGCTTCGCAGTCACCATGTTATGAAAAACAAGTTGCCGACTTGCATGCCCAACTAAATCTCCAGAAATCATTGATAGTCCAGATCACCAGGGAAGAGGAGCGGGCAGACTATAAAACCCCGGAGCCTAACCCTAAAATACTTGCCGAGAAACAAGCGCTTCGGAATGCGATTCAGAAATATCAAAAGGCGTTGGAAGTTGTGTTGCGTTTGCGTTTGGCGGGCATACGCATTGAGGGGATGCATCTTATTGTAGAGGCCAATGGTTGCGTGCAGATTTTCCTTTTTCAACGATCCACAGACTTAGCGAAGTGGGAGACGTTGAGCGAACATACCATCGAGGAAGACAATCTAAGAATCTCTCTCGGCAAATCCTCCAAAGCCGCCTTCTACCGCATCGTCCCCATCATCCAAGACGACAACGAAAATGGCCAAACAGAAAACACAAAACAGAAATCAAACTTTGACCATGAGAAAACAAAACTACGTGATTATCTGGATTGGTTTGTCGGAGTTGATGGGAGTCTCCCGGCTGACATAACTCAGTAAACAAGAAGAAACCTCAACCGCCACCAAATCGCCAAGTCAAGAAACAACAGCCACTTCGCCAACGGAGAAACCGGTCGACTATTTTGCCATATTGAGAAAACAATCCTCAGAGATCGAGCATCTGCCCGAAGAAGACAAAGCCTTAATGGCAAAACTCTATGCCCAAGATAAAAAGGAGGAAGATTACCACAACAGTCCACGAGAGAACTATCTAGAAACCCAAAAAGATGAATCGGAAGAGTTAATCGACTCTTAGCACACGCATGGAATGGTTCGTAGATGGCACTTCTATATTCAATAACTACAAAGATTGGAAAAAACAATGAAAAAATGATACAGGATTCCGATGACAAAGGCTTTTTATGATGAGAGGGTACTGGATGTCCATTGCGATTGTAGTTGGCTTTGCGCTTGTTTTGTTTCTAGTGATTCGAGACGACGTGCTATACAAACGAGAATCGGCCCAACCACCCAAAATGACGCCGGAAGAACTGGAAGTTTTGCGGAAGAAGGAAAGAGATCAACGCTACCGAAGAGCGTTCGTGCCTCAACAACATCAAGAAAAAGCCGCCAAACTAGAAGCGAAACGGCTCGCCGAATGGAAGGCGAACTTCCCTTGGAAGCCAACGCACGACGTCGCACTTAAGTTCAATCCTCGAAAACACATCGGAGGCTTTCCAAGAGGCGCACCAATCAGGATGAGGAATCATGAAGACTTAGAGGCCGCTAATTATCATCTGCGTTTGAAAAATTTCTTTGAAGACGAAGATCGATTCTTGCCACAGTTCCAGCAAGTCTACGAAATTCTCAACGAACACGAACGAGGACACAATCCCGCCTTAATTCCCGGTATTTTCCACGACTTGCTTTGTTACAAGCAAACACTCGCGCTACTTGAAGACTGGCGACCAAGAGAAGAGGAAAGGAACCGGGAACAACTCCTCGAGCTATATTACGGAAGCATGCTCGGTCGGCTGTCAGAATCGGAATGGCTCAATATGGAGTTTTTGACTGAAGAAGGCAAAGAGGAGGCAAGGCAAATTCGAGATTGTTTGATCCACGAAGTGCAAGGCACGGAAGAACTGCCTCGTGATACTATGGAATACGGCATCAGCGGCGGTTTGGACAGCAATTCTCCAGAGGCGCAGGGTTTGTTATCCGGAGAGGAAGAGATGTTGGTTCCTTATGAAGGATGGTATGAGAAAGCGCCGGAGTTCTACGCCAATCAACGCTATCAGTTCAAGCGAAGCATGGAAGAAGGCGATCTCTCTTTGAAAGCATTGATGCCTGAATTGTTTCCGCCGGTGTCTATCCGAAACGGGGTGTTAGTGGACAAAGACGGCCATCCAATCAAACATGATGAAAGCGCCAACTATCGCATCATCAACCACCAGCATGAGAGCTTTCTCATGCCAATCAACGAAGACGGCACCATTCGCTGGCCCACCCCGGAAGAGATGGAACCAATGCGCGCTAAGGGCTCAGTGAGGCAAGACTTGTCTCCGCTGCTCGGCGCCGCCGTGGATATAGGGAAAGCGATTGGCTGCCAGCACAACCTACGCCAAACCATCCGCCCCCAGAAAAACAACCCAAGCAAAGAGTAAAGTTTACGCGTAAAGTTTACGCATTAGTCCATGTGGACGGATTCCTCAAATCCTCAATCCTTGCGCGTTGTCAATAGTTTCCGTCATTCCACTGCCAGCGAACCAGAAGAGATGGATTCGCCCGAGGCGGAGAAAGAGAGGTTGGCAGAGAGGGAAGGATGGGTTGTCCAACAAGCCAAAGCCATTCCTCCGCCGCATGGCCACGCGATGTGACCAGCTTGGTTGGCTGCTTTTGGTGTTTTTATGTATTCTGTCAGATTGCGGCGCGCTCCGATAATTCGTCCACCCGGCCTAGAAAAGAATTCGGGTTGATGGTTAGCGTTTGCGGGAGAGCCTTCTTTCAGAGAGATCGATGAAACTAGGTTGTGTTGGCGAATTTGCAGAGGTCGGAATGGGCTAATTATTGCTAAACTGGAATTTGTATAAGATGCGTCGTGAGGGGGAGATTGGCGGGGAAAGGTTTTTGGGAGATCGACCTCTGCTTTGACCTTGCAGATTGGAAGAAGGCGGGCAATGAGGCCAGGAGGAGAGGCTGGAAACCAAAGAGATTAGCGGATGCAAGAGGCTTGCGTCAGCGAGAAGAAGCAAGGGGGCAAGGGCATTTTTTGGCTTTTTGTTTTTCGGTTTTGCATTTGTCAAAAGGTTGGGCAAGCGGCCGCGGGAAAGATTGGAGGTCTTCGGTTTGGAGGTTTGCTGGATTTTGTTTTGGTTTTAGGATGCAGTTTAATCGGCCGCTAGCTGTTCAAGAAACGCTCTTCTTTTAAAAGTCTGTTTTTCACTTTCCACTCAACAAAACAGACCACCGATTACTGATTACAATCCATTGGCTTCTGAAGATTCTTGACGGTTGGCAAAAGTCATTCTATATTGAACAGCTAATAAGGGCTGAAAAATAGGGAAACCGGTTAATTGTGAATCGAACGCGCCAGATTGTCGAACAAAGTCCGAGCATTGAAGAGGTCGATATCGCTCAAATGGTCGAATGCGTTATTTTAGACGCTATTGATGCGAATTCGAGCGACATCCACGTCGAACCGTGGGATGAAAACCTCGTCGTCCGTTTTCGCCTCAACGGCGTTCTCAAGGAATTTGAGCACTTGCCTCTTGAACTGGCTGAAAAAATATCAGCGCGTTTGAAAGTCATGGCGAATCTCGTCAACTACGAAACCGAGCGGCCGCAGGAAGGGCATGCTCGGGCAACTACGGGCGAGGGCGGTGTGGAGCTGCGGCTTTCGTTTTTTCCGGTGATTCGAGGGGGCGTCGGCCATTCGTTCACTCGCGGAGAGAAAATTGTTATTCGCATCTTTGATCCCAAAAGCCGCGCTTTCGACGTCGATCAACTGGGCTTCGAGGTCGACACTTCGGCTGTTCTTAAAGACCTACTAAACCGTCCAACGGGAATGCTCTTGCTCACCGGCCCAACCGGTTCCGGCAAAACCACCGCCATCTACGCCGCTCTTTGCCACCTAGTGGAACAGCACGGCTCCAGCATCAGCATTAGCACTGTGGAAGACCCGGTGGAGTTCAACCTCTCGCAAATCAGCCAATCTCAAATCAACCTCGCGAGAGACTTCACCTATCCTCTCGCGCTTCGCTCCCTCATGCGTCAAGACCCGCAAGTCATCATGATCGGAGAGATTCGCGATCCCGAAACCGCCGCCATTGCCGTCCAAGCCGGCCTTACCGGCCACCTCGTCATAAGCACCATTCATTCCGGCAGCACTGCCGGAGTCTTCGCCCGCATGATCAACATGGGCATCGAGCCCTTCCTCCTCGCCTCCAGCATCATTGGCATTCTCGGGCTGCGCCTCGTCCGCAAAAACTGTCCCCTCTGCGCCATGCCCTATCCGCCTGACCCAGCGTTGCTCAAGCGAGTTTCCCAAACATTGCTGGCCGATGCTACTTGGCGTCGAGGCGGCGGCTGCGACACCTGCAACGAAATCGGCTTTGCCGGACGCACCGCCCTAACGGAAATGCTGGCCGTCAACGAGCCAATCCGCGACGCCGTGATGGAAAAGTTCCGCACCCGGAAACTCCAAGCCATCGCCCAAGAACAAGGCATGAAGACACTTTGGGAAGGCGGCATTGCTCGTGCCGCATCCGGAGAAATTCCCCTGGAAGAAGTCCTCCGCTCCGTTTCCGAAGACCCGCTTACTTAAACTTGCTGTCCGCTTTTGCGTACTATTTTCTTATTAGAAACAGGAATTCTTTGTTAGGTTCCTCAAGTTCTCGCGCACATAGGCGTGTCCATTTCATAGATGCCATTACATTCTTTTTATAGTCCGCCTCCATAGTTTCCACAAGTTTTCCCTGATTTTGCCTCGCTTTATTTAATTCCTCAGCCGCCGCTCTACCCCTCAAACTATAAGAAAGGAAAACCCATGGGCAGGGCGCCTTTTTCAATAGTTGTTCGATAGCTTCTGCCGCAATGAATCTTCCAAAGTTGTTTCTATGAAATTCCTCAAATATCGAAGCCTCCACTTTGTCGGACCGAGTCTTCTCGACGGAAGGCTTTGCCAAACAAGGATGAGTGATCATTTCTACAAACAGTAGTCCATAAATGATAGTAGGAAGCGTATCGAAGCCTTGAAGGCGGCATTTTCTCGTTGTTGGATCTATAAGGTGGATCGTAATAGGCTAAGTCAGTTTTGATGCTGGAAAGCATTTGGAAAACATCGCCGTGCAACACGGTGTTCATGGTTTGGTTCTTCCACAATCGGGGAACTTGCAACTTTAAGTCTTTGTAGGATCAAGGAATCCAATCTTTCAAGTAGGAAGCAAAGTGGCCAAGCGCGCTGTCGACTTGATCCAGCGCTAAAATTAGACTTGTCAAGGCCACACTTTTTGCAATCTCATCCAGCTTCAAGGCGTCAATTTCTCTCCGGATAGCGTCAAGTTTTCGTGTGTTTTTCTTCTGCCAAGGTTTCTTGGTGCCGTCGATTTGAATTGCGTTGCCGCTGTTGCCGGAATGGACGTCGCCTCCGTAATGCTCGGTAAACCAGACATCTTCTGGAGGCAGCGAATTGAGATGATCAATGAGCGGTTGATATTCTTCCGGATGCTTTTTGTTTTTTAGGTAGCATGTGCCCAAAACACGGGAATACTCGGCTAAGTCGTTGGATACCACTCTATATCCCGACCGAGCAAACGCTTGGCTTCCTTGTATAGAGCCGGCAAAACCGTCAAAAGTGCTCTGCGCGTCCGTCTTCTTAGACAATGCAAGAATATAGGGGAGCAGCTTGCGCTTAGAGCCTGTGTATTTTATGCCTTCGGTCGAAGGAATATCAGGAATCTCATTATCCAAAAGGAAAGATTGTGTTTGCATTAGACTGGTGGAATATAGGAGCTTTGTTTGAGTCGAATAATGTCTTCTTTGATTTTTTCCAGAGCATTCCTATGACCGATTTCGGAAGAAACAAGCGCATGAGAGAAGAGTCTGCCTAGGGCGTATTCTCACAAAAATAAAATGGCTGGTGCTGTGGATCGTGAAGAAACTAAAAATATTTCTCTCTTGGCCAAGTCGTCAAAAAGCTGAAGTAATAGGGTAAACTGCGCTTTCCAGAGACAATTCAGAATGTTTTTGGAAGCAAAGTTACCAGAAATTTGAAAAGGCTTGCGCATGGGAGATCTGATTTAATTTCTTATTGAGGGCAGGCTTGTAGCATGGAAGGCTATTTATCGGCTGTAAATAAGCCATCAATAGGCTGCGGACAACTTTTGGAAAAAAGTGCTTCCGGCCCCTTGCGCAATCGCGATTCATGGGGTATTTGTTTATTGAGGCGGGCGCGCGGGTGTGTGTCGGCCGTCGAACGATTGAAACTTAAACAGCATAGACAAGAAATATCAGAAATCAGATGGCGTGAAATGAAGGCGACTTTCGGCATTGCCGTGATCGCCCTCGCGGCGGCGACGGTAACGCAGGTAGAATCCTACATTGAGGCCGCCGCTTGCGTAGGAGTTTGTAACACCTACATACCTCCGCAAAACGCTGAAGAATGCGCGGAGTATCGGGACGAATCTCTGGAAACGGAGTACTGGTATCACCAAGAGCAGCTCGTCCGGATTGACTCCCTATAAACGACGTGTTGCAAGTGTCCACGGATATTTTCAAAGATGATGAGGATATCCTCTACGGTATTCTCAACGAACGGAAAGCAATAGCACAAGGACAAGCAACAGAGGCAATTGTGGCGGCGAAAGTATAACTAACTGAATGTTATCTGGCGACGGATCTTATCCCAACTCCGGGCAATGTCGCAGCCGCAACAAAATGCTTGGGTTGGTACTCTTTGGCAATGGCAGGGATTATCACAATTTTGAATCGAGCGATTGCTGGATTGGAAGAGGATTTTCAAGTTGGATGGGATTTAGCGTTAGCAGAAAAGCAAAACAGGGATTCGAATATTGAGTCTCGATAGAGTAAAATCTACGAATTCCGCAGAATCATGGAATTCGTATGTTCGGGCAGTCATTCATTCGGACTGTGATCACTGCATTTCGAGAGTTAACAACAACTAACAAAGAGAAAGGATCAACGAAGTGATTGCAAACGTAAAACCGTGGGAGGCTTGGGGCATGTTTTCCAGCTCAATGCTTCCAGCCGGTTGATTAATCTACTTAATCTTCAGCGAAAAAGTGATTGCCGAAGCGGCACGTTCGTTGCGAATTGTCCAACGACAGCAAGAATTTCTTCAGTAGATTAGAATCAACATATTCGAAGGCCAAATAGCTAGTCTGAGAACTCAAATCGAAACAATCAAAACCTTCTTGAAACAAAGGTGAATCGACCGGATTTGGAGGTTAGCCAGCCGGCAAAGCAGCAGGATGAGTCGGCAAGTAATACGGAATCCACTAGCAATGAAGATTTTCGCGCCAGGGTTTTGAAGAGCGCAAAGGAGAGAGATCGACAAGCAGTCGACAACCACTTCAAGCGGGAGAACGAATTCAAGACATCTTTGAACCCAACGCAAAAGAGCACAATCCTGCAGAGCGCCGAATCAACAGTCATCCTTGAGTGGATGGTAATAGGCCATTCGGATCGAAAGGTTACGGCCAAGCTCGTTTCCAAAGATCAGCGAAAAGAGAAACTTTGTCTTTTGGAAAAGGAATTAGCGGGATTAGGAAAGCAACCGGATCCCGAATAGCCGAAATTGAGTTTGGCCTTTGGTTTTACAGCCGCCGAGCCGAAGCTCGGCGGTTTTTGGTTTGGAATTTATGTAGTTGACCGAAGAACCCTATCAACGGATTGCGCCGTGTTTCCCAAAGCAGCGGGGGAATCGTGCAAGTTCTAAACCGGCCGGCGCTCAACGCTATTTTGTCTATGGTGGAAAATGGTTGCCAGTAGCCTGCCATTTACCTGCGGAGGAACCGCCGGGAAAAAAGCAGCCTCCTGGACAGAGTGTTCGAACCTTGGAAACAACAGCTCGACACTCCGCCAGAAGCGCTCATCGGGACAGCGCCCGTGTAACAGGCTCCTCCGAACAGAAGGCGCGCGCTAAAAACCACAGCCCCCCAATCCATCGGACAGTACCGAGGAGACCGACCGACAAAGATTCCCAGGCTCGCGGCCAAGGATCGCAGGGCAGAGCCGTTCTCGCGGTTGCCCGACCAAGCGCCCGATGGAAAATCAGAGCCTCAGAGCGCTGTTGCTGATGGATCTACGAGGGCAAAGAAAAACCCCAACCAGCCCAAGCAAGGGAACCAGAGCCGGTAGTTCTCTCCTTAGAGAGCCAGCGCGATCCTTGGGAAGGGAATAGGACGGGGAACTATACCAAAAGAACAACGAAGCAGAGAGGCCGTTCTGGCGATGGAAAGGCTGTCGCCCCGAAGGTTCTCTTGCTTGGACAAACTGGACATAATATTCATCAGGTTCATTCTGTTCGCCCTCATCCTTAACACGCTCCGTTAGCACCCAACACACGCTATTTATCGTCCGCTAAGTGGAGCAGAGGGCAATGACTTTCGATTGCCGGAGACAGATGCCGGAGGTTCTTGACTCGGATTTTTCCTCTCCTTTTTTCCCATTAAAGTTTGAGTTTGACTTCCGATGGATATTTCGATAAGGATTTTCTCTGCTTTATGAAAGGACTTAAATTTTTTACTCGGCTGTTGGCCGTGGTTTTGTTCGCTCCGGGGCTGTTCGCCGGTTCTCCCAACGTGATTATCATTTTCTGCGACGACTTGGGCTGGGGGGACTTGGGTTGTTTTGGTAATCCGCTGATCAAAACTCCGCATTTGGATCGCATGGCGGCTGAGGGGCAAAAGTGGACGCAGTTTTATGTTGCGGCGCCGGTCTGCACGCCTAGCCGGGCCGCTCTCCTGACCGGCCGATATCCGATTCGCAATGGGATGACTTCCGCCAAACGCGTGGTGCTGTTCCCCAATTCGGGCGGCGGCCTTCCCGAATCGGAGGTCACTTTGGCGGAGTTGCTGAAGCAAAAAGGTTATGTTACGGGCTGTTTTGGGAAGTGGCATCTTGGGCATCTGCCGCAGTTTTTGCCCACCGCCCAGGGTTTCGACATTTATTACGGCATTCCTTATTCCAACGACATGGATTTTGTGAAAGGCTCTCCCAACTATGGGCGGGGCGCTCGCGACGATCCCAACTACTTCCCTTCTTCGGCGAGCTACAACGTTCCCTTGTTGCAGGATGAAAGGGTTATCGAGAGGCCTGCGGAGCAGAGAACCATCACTCGACGATATACGGAGAAGGCCGTTGAGTTCATCCGAGAAAACCGGGACAAGCCCTTCTTTGTCTATCTACCGCACTCGATGCCTCATATTCCTCTCTTCGCTTCGGACGCGTTTCGAGGCTCTAGCGTCCGCGGGCTTTACGGGGACGTGATTCAGGAAATTGACTGGAGCGTCGGCCAAATTTTGCAAACACTCCGGGAACTGGATTTGGCCGAAAAAACTCTAGTCATGTTCAGTTCGGACAACGGTCCCTGGCTTGCCTTTCATACTCACGGCGGTTCAGCCGGTCCCTTGCGGGCGGGAAAGGGAACAACTTTTGAAGGCGGACAACGAGTGCCAACTCTCTTTTGGTGGCCCGGCAAAATCCAAGCCGGTTCGGTGGTTGCGGAGATGGGGGCTACAATGGACGTGATGGCTACCGTTGCCAACCTTGCGGGCGTCAAAACACCGACGGACCGCAAATTGGATTCCCACGACCTCAGCCCGGCGCTCTTTGGCACCGGCAAAAGCCCGCGCAACACGATGGCTTATTGGACACGGGCAGAACTTCACGCTTATCGAGAAGGTCCTTGGAAATTGCATGTGAAACAAAGAGAACCCGTCCACTACGGACGGGCGGTCAATCTGGAGAAACCTGAACTTTACCACGTCGAGCATGACATTTCGGAACGATACAACGTGGCGGAAAAGCATCCTGAAGTGGTTAAGCGGTTGCTTCGCGCCATCGAGAAGCATCAGGCCGACATCGACCCCGCCGTGGATCAACTCGCCGTGTCGTTGCCTGCCGGCCGTTAAACGGCTGCGTTTGTTCCATTTTCTCGACCCGAAGTAAAACCCGGCGAAACGGCTTTCCACTTGGCAACGTCTTGTCGAAGCAGGCAGAATAAAAAGTTTAATTTTGCATCTAAGCTAGTTTGAAAGACAAGCATCCCTCGTCAAGCGGATTTTGATTCCTTCTTGCCGATGCTCTTCTTTTGCATGCCGGATTGGACGGCCATTCCCAACAGGGCAAGAATCAAACCGACGACGAAAAGCGGCGCAGGTTCCAAAGGAAGACGATAAACGATTAGCGCCGCGCCGGAAAAAGAGGATAGTAGGATCAAAGCCCAATCAAAGAGCCGCAGAACCAGCCAGAATCCAAAAAGGCATCCGAGAGCCAGTCCCACCAAAGGCCACGGTTTGATGAAAAAGGCGTCTGCCAAAATATAGCCGAGGAATCCGCCCGTGATTATCCCAGCCGCTCGAAGGGCAAGGCGTTGGAGAAAAATGCCCAAAACAGCCGCAACAACGCCCAAGAAAATCGCTAAACCAACAAGAAGCCAGATCGGTTCCGGCGGGAAAACTTCGCGGCCAACCCACACGCCGACAGCAAAGCCGGCAACTGCAAGGACGCACCAGTAGAGTTTCCGTCCAAACAACAACAAGAGTCCACCGGCCAACAAAACCAAGGCATCTTCCCAATGCTCCGAATGGCCGGCGACGGTTGCAAAACGCTCCAGCCATTTTTGCAATGTTTCGACAATAGATTCCATAATCGTTGACGGCTTCGAATTGCAAGGCGTCATCCGTGACGGCGGTGACCGTTCATTTTTCTACACACCCAGCACGGTGACGACAATTTCTCAGAAACACGGGCACCATCGCCGATGAGAACGATTTACCGTCAGGTATCGAATGCCGAATCCAAACCGAAAAACAGCCGGAACAACCCTTGCCAGAAGTCCAAATTCGACGGCACTTTTGGCAAACCTAGTATACTCAAATGTGCCCGAAACGCCAAAACTCCAGAGCTTTCTTTCAAGGAAAACAAACACGCTTGCTTGCCACACGCAGAGTCAACAACGCACAACAACAGGACGAAACTGCCACCGCCACTCGAGCGCAAGAAGTGTTGGAGTTTGTTTGTCTTTTGACGAATGAACACCAGAATGGGAAGTTTAGACGTTTTATCCGCTGCTAAGGTGTGTCCGCGCTCTTAGGATTCCAGTCGATTGGGTTCAATCCCTGCCAAAACTCCGGGTGCGGCTGGTTGTCGTAATTCCACCGCTGCCGATTCTCCGCCACAGGCAACGTCCAGTAATACAACGTGTCTGTTTCCACATGCCCGTCTAACAACAGCATATTTGTTTTCTTATTATGCCGCGAACTAATGACAAACTGCTGGTAACTGTCCGGAGTCAGGGACAATCTGGATAACTTATCATCTCCCAGATAATTCATCCAAAGAAACTTCGAATTTGCCTCCTCAGGAATCTTTCCCAACGCCGCCCGATCGCCTACCGCAATCATCTCCGAAGGCGCCCGAATCTCACTCACCTTGCGCTTGCGATAGTAGTTTTCCATACTATAATGGTCATGTCCCTTCACACCTTTCGGCTTCCTTGCTGGCTCGTGCGGAGGGTAGCCCACCCGTGCCAGTCCATATAAAGGTTGGTATATGTAGGCGGGGGTATGCCTGCTGGCCGCGGGATGAATCGGAGGCACTCCTCCTAAGTTCATGCCGTAACTCACATTCCAAGATAGCGCTCTGCCGTACCAGATCATATCCGTTCCAAAATGGAAAGGTGCCGACGGATCCCGCCTCTCTTTTCTTAAGAGCCGCGCCACTTGCCGCTGCGCGGAAATGCACTGCCACAGGTTGGTGTCTTGCCCAAAATACTTCCACCATAGCAACTCCCGCCAATTCCACCGAAATTTATATGGACCGGCGTCGATTTGTTCGAGAAACTCTTTTGGCGCTTCGAAAATCGGCGGCGGCAGCCAATCTTCGGAATCCATCGTGTAAATCTGAATCCCCAATCCGATTTGCCGGAGATTGTTGACGCAATCTATTCGATGGGCGAGTCCCTTGGCGCGGCTTAGGGCAGGCAATAACAAACCGGCCAAAATACCGATTATGGCAATCACTACCAGCAACTCGATCAAGGTAAAGGCCCGCCGCAAACCATTCGTTTTCATCTTCAGCGAAATAAGTTAAGTTTCTTGCCAAAATGAAAATGGGAACGCGTTCCCCATCCTCGCCTTTGAAATCTGTATTATTCTAACCAGTCTTCAAACGGCACGCCGTTATCCGGTATGGAAAAATAGACTGGAACTTGATAATGACGGGTAAACCATCGATCTCTTCGGCTTGTGGATTCCGGGTTTCGAATTCTCTCAGTCACCAAAGCAGTAACCCCGTGATAATCAACAAAAAGGTAAATTTCTGTTTGGTTGTTTTCCCTTCCTCCAGTTCCTTCACCAAAATGATCAGAAACAGGTTCATCCCAATCAATAACGATCCACAACAAAAGAGTGTCTCGAAGATGCCAATACCAAGAGGAAGAGGAAACATATGGGTAAAGATACTTTAAAGTGTCTCCCTCAACGGTAATTCCTCAAGTTATGGTGTAAACGGGAATGACTTCAAATGACAGAGTTTCGGGTTCGTCCCAGCTGCTTCTAAAGAGGTGCATACGTACTACAGAGCGGTGACCGTAGGCGGCGGAGGCGTCAAACCTCCGGGATAATCCCATGATCCGCCCGGCTCTCCTGCTTTGAGCGAGGTTGTGCCAAGCATTCTCGCCAAGGCCTAAAGCAAGACGGTGCCGACCGTCGCTTTTCCCAAACCTGATTGACGAACAGCGGCCAACGCAACTGCCGCAGAACATAGAAATAAATTAGAATTCTTTGCTATGCTTGTAAGAATGCCGATTTCCAAAAGCGCGGCAAGGACTTTTTCGAAAAAATTCAGAGGCAGTTTTGGAGAGGCTTTTGGAATTGGATGGAGAAGATTGCCAAGAAAATTTTTCAAATGCTTACCCATTAAATTGTCAAAATCGAACGCTAGAACACCGGAAGAAAACAGGCACCAGCAAGGGAGGAGCGATGCGTCTCCGGACGGCGGGAAAGGAGACCGCGGGGACTGGCGAGAGCTTTGTCCGAATGCGGCTGCGGCCGTTGTTGTCGCGCCAAGAGGCTTTGTCTTTGTGTTTGTAAGGGCCGTTGACTCAATCCATATGTTCTCTCAAGTCGCCGCGGCATTTACGTTTATTAGGGCGTGTTGACACTAAATCGCCAACGGTTTGACTCAAATCTCTGGCGACTCCAGAGATTTGAGTGAAAAAATGTAAAAAAAAATCGACTTTTTTTGCCAAAAATTTTGAGGCCAAATCACTGGAAAACCACCTAACGCATTGGAAGGCAATGAGTTACGCACTTTTTGGCGTTTTTTGAAGAGGTTGTTTCCAAGTATTTTTAAGATTGCGCTGATAATTACGCCTGATTGAATTCCCGTTGAGGCGTACACGAGCGCGTACGCCGAGGTTATTGAAACAAACTTAAGGAGAGACATTAGTATTCGAAAGTATAGCGTGAAAATGAGGGCGACTCTCGGCACTGCCGGGATCGGCATTTTGAAGGTCAAGAAAGCGGCCGCAATTACCGCGGCCGCTGTCATTGTTGGAATCGGAATGCTCGCCTTGCCGTTTCTGATTCAAGCCAACGATGAAGAGAAAACCAACAAGTCTCCCAAAGTTTCCTGTCTTTGGGGTTCAGAATCACGGATCGATTGGATTCGATGTGGAATTCGACGTCACGGATCCTCCTGATAGTGAGTTGTTTAAGTTTTACTTAAAACAGGATAGTTCTATCGTTGATGAGAAATATGCTCCTAGTGCTACGCTTGAATCGGAAGCACCGAATCAGAGTTGGCTGGATATTCCCGGCTATGATGGCGGTACTCCCCTTCCCTATCCGGGCTATCTGCATTCTTTTGATTTCAAAATTACAGGGGAGAAATTCTTTGATGTTCGAATTTGGGGTGGTGTTGGCGGCATCATTATAGGGACTGAGAAGGTTTCTGAAGTGAATATTTCGCTTTACGTTGTTTTGGATAGCAAAGGCGCTCTTTACTCGATGACTGCTTGGGCATCGGACAGCGACGGAGACGGCTATGAAGTTCCCATTTATTACTCCGCTGGTGGTGACTCGTTTATCACTCTCCCGTGGGCAAGAGTCTTACGATCTCGATGCTTTACTCTCGCAAGATGTCAGAGATTGTTTCGCCAGCAGATTGCATTGCTTTTGGAGATCGGCCGGGTTGGCGTACAGAAAGTTTGCGTCTAGGGTTTCGTGTATTGAGTTTTTTCATTAGTCAGTGGACTTTGTCAGAGTTTCCCTATCTTTCGGCAAATCCCGATTATACTTTTAGGATTAGCCAGCGGCATGTCGGGCGGGCGAACATGGCTTTTTTAGATGGGCATGTAGAGCATGGAAGTTTGCGAGATTGGACGTTGCCGGTGTCTACAGTTTGGAATCGCTGGCATCATCGCAACCGCTATCCTGTGGAACGATTTCAGCATCTCCCCTACGGACAATTGGTCTCCGCTTTATGGCGCCGACGAGCATGTAGATTTTTGATTAAAGAAAGGAGAAATCATTGATGAAAAGTTTTTACATCATTATCATAGATACTGACGGAACCGAGGAAACAACAATACTGCAACAAGATATTTACCAATACGTTCCCACACGAAAACATGAAGTCTACCCGGAGGATAATTAATGAGAAAGATAATTTTTTCCCGCACAACCTGCAAAAACCTGTTTACCTGCAGGAACCTGTTTATGCTTGCGGTTGGCTATTTTGTGGTTGGCCCTTGCTTAGATTTTCTCTGGAATCATCTAGTGGAGAAAACTCCCGATGACTCTGGTGAAGCCATGGTGACTTCCGTCGTCATCAACGGAGATGATCCAGAAATCGATTCTTCGTTCTCGAATCCTCCGACGCGCAACCGTTTACTGAGACTGGAAGAGACTGAATCGGTTACGGAAAAAGAGGCGTCAGAGCCAGACAAAGAGGCTGAAAGGCTAGCCAACTGGAAGGCCAACTTCCCCTACCAACCAACCACCGATCCTGATGTAGTGATAACCGAAGAGATGATTAGGCCTGAAAATATGGCCGAGCCGCCTACGGCGAATCACCTTTTCTTGCGAAGTTTCTTTGAAAACGAAGCGAGGTTCACGGCGCAGTTCGAGCAACTCTATCACATTCTGGAAGAACACGGGCGCGGCGACAATCCGGTGGCCGCCGGCATTATCTTCAACAACTTGTGGGAATATCACAAGTACCGACAAAAAGACCACGACGAACTCAGCCGCGCCTACAGCTATCGAATGGGAAGATACTGCACGAATGCCGAACAAGCCGAGGCTCACTTTGAAGGGATCGTGTATTGTCTACATGCGGAAAGAGATTGGCCAGACCGGGAGTTTATGCCGGAAGACGAAGCCATTGCCCTCCGAGATCGGATTGTTGATGAAATTCAAGGGATGGAAGAACTGCCGGCCCCTGACTTTGTTTACGATCACTCTTATGAAGAGGAATTGGAGGTGGGGTTTTCGCCTTTGGTGATTAAACAGGGTTGGCAAGAGGCCTACGATGAGTGGGATCGAGGGTGGGATGAATTTGAAGCCCAAGAACGCCAGAATCGCGTAATGAGTGTCGGCGAAGGGAACGTGCTAATGGCGAATGGCCGCCCCGTGATTTCCGCGGAAGGCGATGGATTCGTTGCCTACATCACTGCGCCGGACGGCTATCGTGTGCCGTTGATCCGCGGCGACAATGGCGAAGTGATTATCCCGACGACCGATGAAATCGAAGAGATGAAAGCCAATGGCGAAGGCGAATGGGTGGAACTTCCTGAATGGCCTGCGCCTCCACCGCCTCCACTCACCGAAGAAGAATGGAAGATGCAGGAGGCTTTGCGCCAGTTGAAAGAAGCGGCTCGCCAGCAAGAATAACCAAGTCAAATTGATCGAATGGTGGATATTTTGATGACGGCGTTGGTCGTCGGCGCATTGTTGTTTGGTTGTTTCCAACCGTCGAGATTCGTCTCGGCGGTTTTTTTGACTTTAGGCCATCAACTTGGCTCGATAAAAAAACAAACCAAAAAGCCCACAACATTGCCGAGTGACCAGAGCCTCCAATACCAGTCCCTCCATTTGTCACGAACCTCCGATGTCAACACAGCGCGAGCACCGTCAAAATCAAGTAGCTCGCAGCCAAAAGAATTCAATCGCGCCCCGCCCCGGCAATTCTTATTGCCGAGGTTTTCTTCCGTCGCCGAGCGCTGTTCTTATCATTTATTCTTTTTCTAGGACTGTTTTCCTATTTTCCTCTCCACTTTCTTTGTTTCCGTTTTGCGCTTTTTCACCACGAGGTTTTCTCGACGGCTTTCTTTGTTGCGAATTAATGCGACCTTAGCCAGGCAGTAACTCTGAAGCACTTCTTCGCTTATCGTTTGCCTTTTTTAGACCGTTGGGTTTGCTTAGCGGTTTTTTCTTACGGGCATTGGTGCCGGTTGGGAATGGAGAGTTTCGATTCTGCTTGTTTATTGGGAAATGCGGGGGAGGAGATTTTTCTTTTTCTTTGGCGGTCGGTTCGGCATGGTTGGGACGGATTTTGGTTGCCGTTGCGTTGGTTTGCGCGGCGCCGCTTTCGGATAAAGTCGAGTTTGAAATAAATTATGTCGTTGCTTGAAGGAAATCTTTTGGTCGCCCAATCGGGCGGTCCGACAGCCGTCATTAACGCCAGCGCGGCGGGAGTGGTCGAGGAGGCCGGCAAACATGCCGAGATTAGCGAGATTTATGCGGGAAGAAACGGCATTTTAGGCATCTTGGAGGAGGATCTGTTTGATTTGAACGAGGAGATGGTCAAGTCGGTGGAAGCGCTCAAGCACACTCCCGCCGCTGCATTGGGCACTTGCCGTTACAAAATCAATTTTGCCAAAGCGCCCGAGCAGGCCTCCAAAGACATGGATCGTTTGTTTGAGGTGTTTCGAGCGCACGACATCCGATTTTTCTTTTACATCGGGGGCAATGATTCGCAGGACACTTCTAACAAAATTCACGAGGAGGCGCTTCGGCGTGGCCACGAAATGCGCGTGATCGGCATTCCGAAGACGATCGACAATGATTTGCCGCACACCGATCATTGTCCGGGCTACGGCTCGGCAATCAAGTATAACGCCGCTTCCGTTATGGAAGTGGGCGCGGACGTTGGAAGCATGGCCACCGACGGAGGCGCCTGTTGCGTCCTGGAAGTGATGGGACGTTCCGCCGGATGGATCGCCGCTGGAACCATCCTCGCCAAGCGGTTTCCTAGCGATCCTCCGCACATTATTCTTCTGCCGGAAATTCCTTTTCGGGAAGATGCGTTTCTGGATCGCGTCCGGCAAGTGGTGACTGCCAACCGATATTGCATCGTCGTCGTTGGGGAAGGCCTCAAAAACGAGAGAGGCGAAGAGATTGCCGCCGACAAAAATCGCCTGGACGCTTTTGGCCATCCCGTGTTGTCCGGCGCGGCGGATCGCTTGGCGGAGATCCTTCAAGGGCGCATTCACCTCAAAACCCGGACCGTCAAGTTTGGCTATGCGCAACGATCTGCCGCGCACTATGCCAGCGCCGTTGATGTGAAGGAGGCCATCGCTTGCGGGAGGTCGGCTGTCCGCGCGGCGGTTGAGGATGGGCGCAGTGGATATATGGTGAAAATTGTCCGCACCGGCGAGTCTCCCTACGCTTGGGAGACGGGGCTTCACCCACTGGCCGAAATTGCCAACGTGGAGCGTTTGCTTCCTCGGGACTGGATTGAAGAAGACGGATTCTTGCCGAACCAAAAGTTCGTCGACTACGCTCGCCCGCTTATACAAGGTCTCAACGAGGTGCCCACCGAAGGCGGCCTTCCCAAGTTCGTTCGGTTAACCAAGCTTCCCGTTGAGAAGAAATTGCCGGCGCGCTCGACAGTGATTCTTGAATCGTCTCTTGCCGGCGTCGAGCCTCCTGCTTTCGTTGCCGTCGAGTCCAAGGAGCCGTCGCAGGGGAAAGAGCTTCCCGTCCATTTACTGCGCGCGCGCCCAGAACATGCCGGTGATTCGGGAGAATCGAAAGAATAGCGCGCAAAGGAGATTTTCACAACCCAAGACCCGAGACTCTTTCCGCTTTGGTGGAAAAGCAGACGGCCGTCAATTTTGTCAAGCGAAACAGATTTAAAGCACAAATAGAATCCAGACCAAACTCAGGCCAATTCGATACCAGCCAAACAAGCGGAACGTGTGGGTTTGAACATACGCCAGCAACCACTTTACCACAAGAAACGACACGACGGCCGAGACCAAGAAACCCAATCCCACCAGCCCCCAGTCTTCCGGCGGAGCGCTTTTCTCTGCGCCGACGGCGGTTGCCTCCCAAATTTTGTAACCGCCCGCCGCCAGCATAGTTGGAATGCCGACGAGAAAGGAGAATTCGGTTGCCGCCGGGCGATTGGCACCCAAAAACAAGGCCGTCAGAATTGTGGTTCCCGAACGCGAAGCACCGGGAAAAACAGCCGCCGCAAGTTGTCCCAAGCCCACGAACACGGCCATCGTCCAGGTGATTTCGGCAGACATCGGGTGCGAACTCGCATAGCGCTCCACTACCAAAAACAAAATGCCGCCCGCTAAAAGCGCTCCGATAATCGGCCCCGCTGTTTCCGGCAACGAGAACCCGTTCTTTTCCAGCAGGTAGCCGCTGGCACCGGTGATAAAAAAAGCCAGGCCGACTTTGGCGGAAAAATCCCAAGCCCGGCGCTCTCGCCAGAAAAAACAGAATTGCTTGAGACGATCGGGAAACAAAGGCAATACCGCTAAAACCGCGCCGGATTGAATGACAATGTTAAAAAGATCGGACTGCCGCGGCAGCCAGTCTTGCGCCAAAAGCAAATGTCCCGTCGAGGAAATCGGCAAAAACTCCGTAATCCCTTCGATGATTCCAAGAATGACAATGGCAATCCAATCCGGCACGCCATCTATTGACGATGAATCAGACTTATTGGCAAGAGTCAAATCTTCCGGCTCCCTTTCGGCAAGGCGGATTTTACGCCGCTATTCCCGTTTTTTCTTTCGTTTGTAGAAGCGGAATAAAGATTTTGGACGCTGTCTTTGCAACACCCGAAACGCCTCTTTTTCCACCAATTCATCGAGACGGACTGGAGTATCATGCCTCGCTATCGCATTGCGAATCTCTGCCGCAATCTCTCTGTTGCGTTCTGTTTGCTTTTCCACACGAACTCGAAATTGAAGTGCGGTTGAAATGGATTCTACTATTATGAACAACAATCCGACGGAAAGAAATAGACCAGTAATATTTTCGCCAAGTGACTCAAGTATCTTAGACCAGCTTTTATTCCATTTTGTGCGAATTGTAAACTCTAAAACGATAGCTCCGAGAATCGAAATAGCGATGTAAAACCAGTCTTTCCACCTTGGATTGAGTGAAAAGAAATCAACTCTCGGATCTTGTTTTCCTTTCTCCTTTCGCTCATAGCTCATTTACCGTTTCTCTTCTCATAGGCGTTCTTGAGAACTACGATAAGTAAGACAATCAAGCCTGCCACCAAAGCCATACTGCTGGGTTCGGGGATGACTCGGCTGTGAATTTCCGTGTTGATCCATCTCGTAAAGTAAGGTATTTGAGAAGTCTGATCTCCACTTGAAACAGCCCGAAAAAGATTATCTCTATCATCAGAATCAAAAAAATCGCCGATGGGTTTGTTCAAAATTCCAGATCCAAACCATCTAGACGACTGTCCGTTGTAAAAAACCAGATTGGGAGGAGTGATGCGAATTCCAATCTCATCAAAATTCGCATCGTTCATAAAAATGCGTCCGATGGTTCTGCTCGTGCTTCCAATGGTGATTGTCGGCGCGTTGGTGGCGTTGGCTGGAAAAGTCAATCCAGAGTAAAATGGAGATGACGCTCTGGAACTTCCTTGAAGCCTGCTTTCAACGGACTCGATGTCTATCGGATTGTTCGTGCTGGAAAACAGCGGAGAGAGATTGAAAAGCTGGTTGGTCGGATTGTTCGCTTTGTAAATGCTTGCAGAACCTCGGCTGGCGACGCTAGGGCGAAGAACCCAAGAATCTCGGCGGTGGAAGTTTCCGCTACTTCGTATGCTGCTGCCGTATGTTGTCGTGGACGATGATCCGGGCAGGCTAAAAATCCAAATGGTTTCGCTATCGGGATTGTCTTGGGATGGATAGACGTCGATGATGAGTTGCGCGTTCGCTACCCCCCCCCCCTGTCGTTGCCAAAAATCCCGCCAGAGTCAGCCAAAAGAAGCCGAGAGCCGTTCGTTTCGTCCACCGTGCATTGAAATCACTCATGTCGGAATCACTTTTGCCCACTTCGGCGGCGTTGTCAAATTTTTTATTTCCGCAGAACCGGGTTTCTCCGCATTATCGCTTTGTTGGCGACGTATCCTCAGTCCATCAGAGAACGAAATCGCTGGGTGATTTCCCAGCGAGGCAGCCGCAATGCATCCATTTCGGCGGACAACTTGGCGAGAACTTCGCTGAGTCAGGAAGTTCCTCACCATTCGGTTGGAATGTTGGAAGTGGTTGCCGAAAAATTGAGGCGAGCATTGTAAAATAACGGATAAAGAATTGAGAGCCTATGAGCCACGTTGAAAGTTACCGGCAGAATGAAGATTACGCCGCATTTCTGGCCAATTGGGATTCGGCGTTTTATGGGAAGTATGTTGATTCGTTGGCAACGGCCAAAGACAACCAAAGAGTTCTCGACGTCGGCTGCGGCGTCGGTCAAGTCGTCCAACAACTTCAAAATCGCGGACTCGATGCCCAAGGCGTGGATGTTTCAGAGCCGAACATTCGGGAGGCCAATCGGCGGGCCGGCCGTTGCGCGCTTTACGACGGCAAGCATCTTCCCTTTGCCGACGGACATTTTCACGCCGTCGGCGCCTTCAACGTCTTGGAACACGTGGAAGAACCCGAAAGCTTCATCCGCGAACTCGTGCGAGTGCTGGCTCCGTTAGGGCGCTTGGTGATTTCCAGCCCCAACTTCCTTCGCGTCCTTGGCTGGCGAGATTATCACCCCCGAATGCGCGGCTTCGGAAACAAAGTGAAAAACGCCCGCCGCCTCCTCGCCATTCGACGACAAATCAAACAAGCCCCCGACAGCGTTCGCTTCGAGAGAATGCCGCCCATTGTCAAGAAACCCTTCACCCCCGATGACGACGCCATTGTAGCGACCAATCCGTTGCAGATGAAGTTTTTTGTCGAGCAAAACGGTTGCCGAGTCGATGTTCTCGAATGCACCGATCGGCACGTTCCCCGGCCAATCCATTGGTTCCTCAACCTTTCTGTCCTCCGCTACTTTTGGTTCAACAGCTTCCTCGTCGCCACAAAAACGGATGCTTTTCCACACTCAAAAAGCGCTTCCAGCGGAAGAGAATCGACAAAACTGGATCTGGAATAATCTGCGCCGGTGCTACAATCCCGTGGGGTGATCCAGAAAGCTCCAGCGAATGCCAAATTTCTCCGCCAAATGATTAGCCAAGGCCTTTACCCCAAAAGTCTCCGTCGCATAGTGGCCTCCGTAAAGGACGTTGATCCCCAACTCCTCCGCCCGCGCGTGCGTCCAATGCGGTCCCTCTCCGGTAATCAAAGTGTCCACTCCCTCCCCCGATACAGCGGCGATCTCTGCGCCAGCGCCACCGGTGACAATGCCGATATTTCGGCAGAGAGAACTCCCGCCGGGCACAACAATCGGTGATGCGTTCAAAACATCGGCCACTCGGTCGGCCAAAACTTCCAGACGAATTCTGGACCGCACTCGGATGCCCAAATGCCGTCCGCGTTGGAAAAAGAAGGGATCGTGCCGCCGCCAGCCCAAAGCCTTTGCCAAACCCGCGTTATTGCCGTAAAGAGGATGAACGTCCAACGGCAAGTGAGCGCTGTAGACCGCCAATCTCGAACCCAAAAGCGCTTCTATCAAATCAAACGAAGTCCCCGTCCACGGATGCCGCTTCGACCAAAAAAGGCCGTGATGTGCCAACAACAAATCGGCGCCCGCTTCCCCCGCCATCCGAACCGTTGACAGCGAAGCGTCCACCGCCGCCGCAACATGGGAAACCCCGCCTCGACTCTCCACCTGCAAGCCATTGCAAGCTCCCGGCCAATCGTCAAAACCGTCCGTCCCAAGCAACCGGTCGCAATACTGCGCAACCTCCTTCAAAGAAACCTTTTGCATCCCCTTTATTCAACCCAACCTTTGCCCGCCTCGCCAAACGCGACCCTCTTGTATCTCTGTCTTCCCAAACGCCTCGAATGGACATTATAGCAATCCTGCCGGCAAAAAGCAGAAACCGCAACCCTCAACGCGACAAAAAAATGACAGGCGAACCCAACGGTTTGAAAAAGCAAACGGTAAGCAGAGATGTGCTTCAGAGTATCTTCACGGATAAGGCCGCGTTGATCCGCAGCGGTCGATGCGTTTGTTTTGCCGCTTCTTCCAGCATTCTCTGGGCTTCCTGCAGACGCCATTCTTCTTCGGTGATTTGAGGTGCATTAGCGTTCTGCGACAGCGGCTTATTCACCAACCCGGCGGCCAAGTCTTTCCTCGCTTCGGGAGAGAGCATCATTCTGCCGTCTTTGCCTCGTTGCAAGGTAAACGTTTGACCATCCGACATAAAGCCGCCAAACGAGTTTTTGTTGGCAATAATCGGCTCGCCTTCGGCGTTTATCAAAGTGCCGTCCGCTCGGATGCCTCTGGGTCGCATCTTCTTTTCTCTTCGTTTTGCCCATGCTTCATTGAGCCGTCTGTGCCGTTTGGCCTCCACTTCTTCATAAGCGGCTTGATACCCCACATACGGCGTCATCAAAGAATCTCCCACTTTCAGCGACTTCCTATATCTTTCACTGTGCGAATCAGCAAAATAGCCGGCGTAAGCAATGCCGGCCATGTTGGGAACATCTCGGATTAACTCATCCGCTATAGAGCGAGAGTATTCCACCGTCCATTGCTCGTGATGCTGGGACGGCCAATCCTGGGGGTTGTTTATTCCGCCCGAAACGCCCCTTCTACAGCTTTCCCTTCGCTCTCCCCATGTGTCCGGTCTCCAAGTGTCCTTTCCACCCATTGTAGATGGCGCTCTTACCATTGACGGTTTCCCGTTCGGTTGTAGCACTATTTCTTCGGGGTCATGGTCTAAGGTTTGGTAATAGTCCTGAAGATTTGAGAACGCATTGGCTATGGCGGCCGGGTTTGCGGTTCTGCCGTGCTTTTCTAAGATGCGATAGAACTGCTCGAACTGCGGGGAAAACCTGTTTCCGTTTTTGAAGAAGTTTTCCAGCTCGGAGTGAGTAGTCACCGCATGCAGGTCTTCGCTTTTTGGATCATCAGAGATCATGTCCGCTGTGACCGTGACTGCCGGATCATAGGTTCGCTTGTAAGGGAAGTTTTGCTTCCAGAGTTTTCTGCGATTGTCTTCGCGGACTTCGGGTGAGAGGGCTCGACTACGCATTTGCTGAGAATGTACCGCCGCGTCGAATTTAACTAGCGGCGCAGTCTCTTTGACTTCAGGTTGTGCCTTTGCCGTTGGCGTTTCCTTCGGTCGATTTCCTTTGAAGAAGGCCACAAGAAAGACTCCGATTGTTAGAGCGATGCCCAGTGCCACAATCTTGCGCTTGCCTCTTGTCGAAATGGAATAGTTTGTATTCATCGAGTTTCCGCCTAGTTGTTTTGAGTTACCTGATGATCGTTGGTATGGTTGCTTGGTCTTGCACCTATTTTATGAACGTAGACGATTTGAGGTCGGTATCTAACACCTCGTGAATAAGTAAGGTTTTAAATGCGGCTGATAATGTTTTTCTAAATCTAATGTTTTGATCCAAAACAGATCGATTCCACCACGTTCATATAGCCATCTATCCACTTCCGTGTTCTTTTCAACTATTTCGACTCTCACCGAACCGGGAGTGTAAGTGTTGAATGTGTGTTTAAATGTAATCCACTCCTTATCCGTACTCTTGATCACGAATTCCTGTCCGTTGTAGGTCAAATGATTCAGCATCCACCACACTTGTACATCGTATTTTTGGTTTATGGCTAAGCAAAGGGCGGTAGGTTCTTGGATTTCGTTATATAGATGGTGATTGCTTCTGACTCGTTTGCTTATGCTTTCGAAAATCTTCGATTCCTTCTCTGTTGGTTCTTTTTCCTTATCTTGCGCCTCCGTGCCTTCTTTGCATCGCTTCCACAGGCATGTAGTCATCGCCATGCTCGTAGAGTCCTTCATTGGAGAGGGTTTCTTCATTTGTTATGCATTTTAAGGGAGTTAGGGACATCGGGATCGTAGTGGGACTTGTCCACGACCTCATCCCAATGAATTTTGAAGTACTCTGCCCACAAATTGCCTCGGTCTGAATGATCATAGGGCTTGTTATCATTTTCCGGTCGCGAGCCGTCTTACGTATCCATCAATGGTTGATCTCTCCAGAAAGAACACCATTCTCTGAGTTTGGGGCTTGCTTTTATTTTGCCGTCCGGAGGTGTGCAGAGTTTTTCTACTCCTGTTGATCCAGAGATATAATAAGGGACTTCCGCGTGTAAAGACGTCGCTGGATCGACGAAGGCGACGAGAATAGCGATGTAGAGGAGCCCGAGTCCGGCAGTTCGATCGGCGTTTTGAAGATCTCAGGCTCGCGGGACTCGCAGATACCAGCATCTTCGGTGATGGGTTCTCCGCGATTGCCGTCCCCGTTTCGATATTCTCTCGCTGGGCGAGAGCCTTGGTTTGTTCCCAATCGTGAGATTTCATAGGCAAAAAACTTATTCTCACTAATAATTTTAGATAACTAGTCCAGAATGGGTCTTTTTTCGGTTTGGCAATCCTTTTTCCTCTTTTGGCAATTTTTGTGGAGAAAAATACCGTTTTTTTTGCGGAACCGTCAAGCCATTCCAAAAAGAATAATTTATCCATCATGACAAATTACGATCTGATTATGTCATTTTTCTCCATTTGGCCGAGCGTTTTTTGGGAAACTGATCAAAAAGCGCGAGTTCCTGCCTGTTTGCCGAAGCAATGGGAAAGAGTGTACGGCTTTCCCAACGCATTTGCATATCAGACCTGTGCTATTCAGCGGGGAGATCCGATTGACGAATCAATCCGTCGTGTGTTGACAAACGCAAGAAAATTACAAGACAACCTTGATTGCAGTGTTTTTCAATTTTTCTAATTTATAAGTGGTTTGGTAAAACGAGCATTTAGGAGGTGTTGAGGGGATTTGAGAATCGATTATTTTTGGAAGGAGTGAGGAGAATGGGAAAGTTGGCGGGCGAGCTGTTTGTTTTTAAGCGTTCTGCAACAGCTTAGGATCGGCTTAAGGACGGTTCTGCGGGCAAAGGGATAGGGACGAATTTCAGCGGAGTCAATTTCTTCATGTTCGTTTAAATTCTATCAGAGGTTATCTTTGTAGCTAATGCTTATATGATCCATAGACTTGCCTTGTTTTGGATCGCTTCATGACAGCGCTAAGTTGTATTGTTTGACGAAAGACGTTGCTTATCCGCTCATGAAAATCCGGACTGTTTGTTATAAAGTTTGTCTAACAGATGTGGCAGCTGGTAATCGGAAGAATGTGTGAGGAAGCGGCAGGTGTCGCTTTGTGTGAAAAACTTCAAAAGTAACGGTGCTTGAAAACTAGTGATGCCTTCTATTTGTGAATATGTCGGTTAGTTCTTAGTGGACGGTGATAGTGGTGGGATTTTATCTACAATGTTATCTACAATGTGCTCGGCCGGCCAATTGAGGCGTTCGTCTTTCAATTCGATTTCTTAAAACAGGTGTTTCTTTCACCGTTGAAACGTTTTGGCGTCCGGATGTTTCCGCTCGACATGGGGGCTACTATAAGAAGTTCGGAGGAATTTAGGCAAAGACGAAACTGTTCTTTGAGAGGCAGGGCAAGAGAGTGTAGTGTACGGGTCAATTGGGTTCCTGGTTGTGGAGGATGAGTTTGGTGGTGGATTTGGTGATTTCGTTGCGGATGCGGAGTTCGCTGACTTTCCATTGGCCGTCGATTTTTTGAAGGCCGGAAACTTCGAAGGTTTTGACGAGTTTGCCGTCGGCGTTGTAAGCCTCAGCGTAGACTAGTCCGAAATGTTCGCGGGAAATCCAAGAGCGGACGCGGCTGTAGCCGAAGTCAGAAGCGGGTTGGCGGCGGCTTTCTAGGACTCGGCAGGCGACGCCTTTGCGCATTTTGATTCGGATGTGGGGAAGGATTTTTTGTTGCGGCCAGTGGAAGAACTCTAATCCCAAGTCAGCCGGCCAAAAGTCGCTGTCGGCAAATGACGACATAGCTGCTTGGCGCAGTAGAGGCCGTCCAATTTGATTGGGATTGTTGGAGAAGTAATAGCGGGGAGCTTGTTGCGGGTTGTAAAGGATGGTGAGGCAGACGATGTTTCCGTTTGGGCTGGAAACGGTGAACGTGCTGTGGGTTTGGTTGTTGGCGGCGCGGGTGTGGAGCAGGATAGTTTGGGAGATTCGGCGGCCACGGCGGTTTTTGGTTTGAAGAGTGCCGCGGAATGGTTCGGCGCGGAGGAGTTGGGCTTGCCGCATGTGGTGTGCCAGTTGTTGGCCGGGGTCTGGGGAAAGCGGCAGGGCAAGCAAAAGGAGCATGATTTTCATGAGAGGCTGAGACGGATGGCGTCGCCAATTTGTTTTACGAAGCGCACGGCGACGCGGTTGCGCACTTCGTCTGGCACGGCAAGCCAGTCGTGTCGGTTTTGGTCGGGGACGAGTATGGTTGTGATGCCGGAGCGGAAGGCGGCCAGGGATTTTTCGCGGATGCCTCCGACGGGAAGGATGCGGCCGCGCAGGCTGACTTCGCCGGTCATGGCGAGGGTGGGGCGAATTTGCCGTTGAGCGAAGAGGGAGGCGAGGGCAACGGCGATGGCGATGCCGGCGCTGGGGCCGTCTTTGGGCGTGGCTCCGGCGGGGACGTGAACGTGAATGTCTGCGGGCGTGATGTGGAGGCCGAGGATGTCGGATTGGCTGCGCAGGCAGGTGAGGGCGGCTTGGGCGCTTTCTTTCATGACGTCGCCTAGCGAGCCGGTGAGGGTGAGGCGTTCGCGTCCGGGCAGTTGTGTGACTTCGATGTGGAGGACTTCGCCGCCGGTGGGCGTCCAAGCCAGACCGCAGGCGACGCCGCATCCGTTTGGGGTTTCGGCGGCGGTGTAGCGTTCGGGTCCGAGGTGTTTGGCCAACCAGTCGGCGTCGATTCGAATGGGGGTGGATTGGCCGGCGGCGATGCGGCGGGCGGATTTGCGGGCGACGCGGGCGATTTGCCGGCTTAGTTGTCGGACGCCGGCTTCCCGGGTGTAGCCGTGAATTAGGCGATCCAGAACGGCGCCGTTGATTTGCAGTTGGGATTGCTGGAGGCCGTGTTCGTCTGCTTGTTGCGGAATGAGATGGCGTTCGGCGATGAGTTGTTTTTCGGTTGGTGTGTAGCTGGGCAGTTCGATGACTTCCAATCGGTCTTGCAAAGCGGAGGGAACGGGATCTAGCCAGTTTGCGGTGGCGATGAAGAGCACTCGAGAAAGGTCGAAGGGCACGTCGAGGTAGTGGTCGGTGAAGCTTTCGTTTTGTTGGGGGTCGAGCACTTCTAGTAGCGCGGCCGCCGGGTCGCCGCGGCCGTCGGCGCTCATTTTGTCGCATTCGTCTAGCAAGATGACGGGGTTGTTGCTTTGCAGTTGCCAGAGGGCTCGCATGATTCGTCCGGGCAAGGCGCCGACGTAGGTTCGGCGGTGTCCGCGGATTTCAGACTCGTCCCGCATTCCGCCTAATACAATGCGGGCAAAGCGGCGTCCGAGGGCGTCGGCCACGCTTTTTCCGAGGGAGGTTTTGCCCACGCCAGGCGGGCCGACCAAGCAGAGGATGGGGCCTTTGATGTGTTGTTTGAGTTTGAGAACGGCCAGGAATTCGAGGAGGCGTTCTTTGACTTGGTTGAGGCCGTGGTGTTGGGAGTCAAGGATTTTTGCGGCTTCGTTTAGGTCTAGTTTGTCTTGGGTGGATTTTTTCCAGGGTAGTTCGACGAGCCATTCGACGTAGCTTCGGGCGACGGTGTATTCGGCGGAGGATGGGGGGGTATGTTGAAGGCGGTCGAGTTCTCGCAGGCAAACAGCTTTGGCTTCGGGTTCTAGCCCTTGGTCGTCGGCTTGTTTGCGGAGCCGGAGAATTTCGGCGGCGGCGGGATCGGATTCGCCCAGTTCTTTTTGAATGGCGCGAATTTGTTCGCGGAGAAAGAAGTCGCGTTGGCTTTTCGACATGGAGGCGGAGACGTCTTTCTGGATTTTCGAGCGGAGGGTTAGCACTTCCAGTTCTCGGCTTAGCCAGGGGAGGAGCGTCTTGAAACGGGTTTTGACGTCGGTAGTTTGCAACAGTGTTTGTTGGTCGGGCAAGGAGAGGTTGAGGTTGCCTGCCATAAGGTCGGCCATGACGGCTGGATTTTCGCGTTTGAGAATTGCCAGTTTGGCGTCTTTGTTGGGGGAGTTGGATAGTTCGGTGATTTTTTCAAATTGGCTTTTGGCGGTGCGGATCAAGGCGGTCATTTCCGGGGAGTTTTCGGCATGGCTGGGCAGAGTCGTCAGCGTGGCCACGAGATAGGGCTCGAGGGCGACGTAGCGTTCAATTTTGAAACGATCCAACCCTTCAATTAGAATTCTCACGGATTCGCCGGAGTCTTTCACCATTTTCTGAATGCGGGCGAGACAGCCGTAGTCGTAAAGGTCTTGCGGGGCGGGATTCTCGGCCTCCGCGTTTTTTTGGAGCACCAGTCCAAGAAAACGGTTTCCGGCCAGGACGTCGTTGATGAGTTGGCCGCCTTCGGCGGATTCGATTAGTAGCGGAGTCAGCATGCCGGGGAAGACGACGATGTCCGAAAGCCCCAAGACGGGAATTTTTTTAGGAGCGCTTTCTTTGGCCGCTGTTTCGGGAGGTTCCGGGTTTGTGGAAACTTCCAGAGTATCGAAGGCCTCTCTATTGACTGATATCATCTGCCGCAGGAATCTTCCACAGGCGACGCCGAAGGCGCAACTCGCCGGACGCTATTTTTTCTCCTCTTCAGAGTGGGATCGGCCGGCGATAGGAACTTCCACGCGCAGAATGCCGTTGCGATATTTGGCATCCGCCCGTTTCAAGTCGTAGCCGGCCGGCAGATCGATGTAAAAACGAAAGTCGCCAAGATGGATTTCCACGAGGATGAACTTGCATCGTGAAGGATGGTTCAGACGCTCCGGGGACCGCCTGCCCGTCACCCAAAGCCGCTTGCCCTCCACTTTGAGCCGGAGGTCTTCCGGCCGCATCCCCGCCGCTTCCACCTGAATTACCAAACTTTCCTCGTCGAGGAAAATATCCGTGTTCGGCGTCCAAGAGGACTCGGAAAATCGAGTCACACTATCAAAAGGAAAGAATCTTGCCATTCTCGCGCCGGAAGGAACTTTGTTTGACGCCATAAAAACTACAACAACTTGCGGCTTATCCGCTTAAATCTTGCGCCCTCATCAGGCACTTGCAAACCATTCACAACCCGCCGCCCTGAAAATATTCCCGCAAAATAAATCCCGATTCCGCTGGTTTCTCCCTTTTTCAAAACTTCTTTCTCGGACTCCTAACGAGTTCGGACTCTCCTCCGCCGGAAACCTGTCCGCAACAAACTCGTTGCCTTATGATACCTTAAAAATGGAAATTCGCAAGTGTTGAGAGGAAAACGCCGCGCAGAAGAAGGGTTTTGTCCGCCGCCTAGAGCCTGTTCCCGTCACTGATAGCGCATCAAAAATGCAGCGCAAACCCCAAGGAAAAAGCCGAGACAAATCCCGACAATCCTTCCCGAGAAAAAGAAAAAACGCGGCAAAATCCCTTCCTTTGCCCAAACAAGCCTCCCCGATGAGCAACGGCCTGCGAGCGAAGCTTAGCCGCTGACCATTTTGACACCAGAGATTGGGATCCGCTCCCTGACGCGATATCTCGCCTGCTAACAAAGGACTTGCCTCCGTTCTCTATGCCGACAAGGCAAAGTGGACGAAGAATTTCCCATCCCAAATTTCTCTTTACCCGACTTGCGCGAAATGGGCAAACGAGTGACCAGTGCCAGCGATTGGCAATCGGGAACACGGAATTTCCTGCTTTCTTTGAAGTCAGCGATCAGCAACCCGTGCTTTTGCATCCTCTTGCCTTCCTCCTCCATTTCGTCCCTTTCATCCGCGTTCAAAAACTCCAAAATCCTAGAAAACCAACTCCCATGCTTCTCAACAGTCAGTGTTAATTCCCAGGTGGTGTTGGGTGCTAACGGAGCGTGTTAAGGATGAGGGCGAACAGAATGAACCTGATGAATATTATGTCCAGTTTGTCCAAGCAAGAGAACCTTCGGGGCGACAGCCTTTCCATCGCCAGAACGGCCTCTCTGCTTCGTTGTTCTTTTGGTATAGTTCCCCGTCCTATTCCCTTCCCAAGGATCGCGCTGGCTCTCTAAGGAGAGAACTACCGGCTCTGGTTCCCTTGCTTGGGCTGGTTGGGGTTTTTCTTTGCCCTCGTAGATCCATCAGCAACAGCGCTCTGAGGCTCTGATTTTCCATCGGGCGCTTGGTCGGGCAACCGCGAGAACGGCTCTGCCCTGCGATCCTTGGCCGCGAGCCTGGGAATCTTTGTCGGTCGGTCTCCTCGGTACTGTCCGATGGATTGGGGGGCTGTGGTTTTTAGCGCGCGCCTTCTGTTCGGAGGAGCCTGTTACACGGGCGCTGTCCCGATGAGCGCTTCTGGCGGAGTGTCGAGCTGTTGTTTCCAAGGTTCGAACACTCTGTCCAGGAGGCTGCTTTTTTCCCGGCGGTTCCTCCGCAGGTAAATGGCAGGCTACTGGCAACCATTTTCCACCATAGACAAAATAGCGTCATGGCTACAGTTTCCGCGCTTCGCCGAGTCGCTCGTTTTTGCCAATCCGACAATTCGCCTTCCACGCCGGAATTAGCCAGCAAATGCGCGTAAGCCTTCTCCACTTCGGCGTCAAACTCCTGCTTCTGCGCTCGACTCAAAGACGCTTTGAATTCGTTCTCCCGCTTGAAGTGGCTTTCCAGAATTTTTCGATCTCCCGAATCCGCCTTCTCTCATTTTAATGAAACCTTCCGCGGGCATTTATTGAGCAGACGCTCACGGATGACCTTTGCTTGATCTTCGGGGATCCACGGTTGGACCGGTTGTTTTCCGTTCCACAACGCGCCAATAATGCATCTTTTTAGGCTTTCCGCTTCTTCCCAAGTGACGTCCTTGATTTGGTATTTTGACCGAGTGTGATAGGCATGTATTTTCTCTCCAAACTCTCTTCCTAGATTATATCTGAATTCCTCCGTCATTGCTCTCCTTTCACTTCCGGGGAAGGCGAGATAAGCTGTGAGCTGTTGCGGCGTTAGTCCGGCCAATATGCTGGGCATAGTTGGTGGCCATTGCCATGGAAGAGCGCCACGGACGTTCTCTCGATAGATAGATTCAGGTGGTTGCGCCTTCGCTTGATAATGCTTTCGAAGCGTGCGGGACGTCCTACCGAGAACGATGGAATTATCTGCTTTATTACCGGCTTCTTCTTTGACAATATCGTACAACTGCTCGAATTCTTCGGTGTAAATCCGTTTGCTTTCGTAAAACCTCTGCAAGAAGCTGTGGTTTCTAGCAAATTCGCGCATTTTTCTATTGGCATGGAAGGCATTAGAGTCGTAAGTAATTTCGAGGTGATATGTTGGCTCAAACGGGAATTGTTCTACCCAGTCTTGCCTGCTCTTCCACCATTCTCTTTCTTCCTTTTCCGCTTGTTTTTTTCGTCAACCAAGCCTGTCTCGAATTGTTCACAGGTGCGGAAGACTTTGTTTCCATCGTCGTCAAAGTAGTAGGGTCCGTTGTCATCTTCCGTTTGCGTTGGATCAACTTCCACAACTAGATCGAGTGTTAGTTGTTCGATTTCAGGTGTTTCGTTGTTCTCTGCTATCTGTTTTGGCGGAGAAAAATGGACACTAGCATCGCTACGAGGCTTGCAATCGCAACGATGGCGAAGCCGCCGTAAGGGAATTTATCTGTTTTGTTCATCTGATCGGTCTCCTTTCTTTTTGGCTTATTATTCGTAATCTTTTCGTAGTGATCCATGTCTATCTTGGTGCCTGTTTGTACCATGTTCGTGTGATACGTTGTGCCGTCCCAACGGAGAAAGATTCCAAAGCACCTTTCGTATGCTTTAGTCACTACCGCTTTTTCGATTGGTTTGACTACGAATTTTCGAGTGATGCAGTTGCTAATGTGAGGACCATCGGAGATCGCTTGATTGTCTTCGTAAGCCAAGTGGGAGTCACGACTGTATGTGTAAGATAAAAAGTCAAAGTACTCATCATCTTCCTTTTCCTCTCCCAGCGATCCGGATTCCAAAATTTCTTGGTACGTCCTGTAAAGCCTGCCTTGGTATTCGTTCACTTCATCATCATTGGAGTCTGGGTGGCCGAGCTATTCCCATCCGTCAGGGTCAAACTTGCTTTCCATTCTGTCGAAAGTTCCGACTTTGTAGGTTGTCGTTTCGATATCGTACTCTGTGCCAAGATAGGCGTCGTCTCCATAGATTTCTTTCATTAATTAGTTTGAGCGCTTTCGCTTTTTCCTGATCGATTAAGTCTGCTCTGGCAGAGACGGTCACATCTTGTATATAAGCCGCTATCTCAAGTGCCATCTTGGAGTAAGGAAGGGGGGATGAACACTTCATAGATAAGCGTTTTGACGGAGTACTTTGCTTTTTCTAAAAGCGCTTTGGCTTTATCAGTCTCCATAGCGGTTCCGTCTTTTTGTTCCCACAGCGTTGGTTAATTTATAATCTCCCCGGCGGGCGGTCTTTTTTGTGGTTGTCCACGTTTCCAGTGTTCGTTGGTTGTCGAAGTCTCAATCCTCTACTTTGTGTGTGTTCGAGTAGTAGTTAGGGCGTGTTCACGCAAAAATTGCCCGATGATTTGGCTTATAATCTCTGGAGACTGCATAGATTTGATGGAAAATCAGAATCAATCGACAGAAAGCTACTCAGCCAGTAAAGATTGCCCGGGTTGCATCTTATCATCCTTGGGATCCGCCATACCAAAGAGAAATAACGAGCCAGTAAAATTATCCGAAGGAATCTCCGCAACTAATCGATCTCGGATTCGTTCGGCAAATTCCACGCTCGGCCTTTCTTCCCCAGGCGCCGCTACCCACTCGCTCAGAACACAATTGCGAACGATACGGAAGTCTTCCTCTATTTGTTCTCCTCAAGTGATGCGCCGTCTGTACGTTTTTCTATCAGAGCGTCTATTTTGCGGATTGATTATTTGGCCATGCTGTTGAGGTTGGGTCTCGATGCTGGTTTTGAAGGGATGCAGTTCTTCGGGATCATGTTTGCTAGCTACTTTGTATCTTTCCAAGGCAACCATGGTATCCGCAATTTGAATGGAATTGCCGCCGGCGCCTTCCTCTTCAAAGATGCGATAGGCCTGCTCAAACTCCGGCAGATAGCGGTATTGCTGTTTGTAGGGCGTGTCGACTAAAAAGATGGCGAGCCGAAACTCAACGGTTGCAAACCAAAGGCCAACTCTGACTTTGCCCGCCAATCTGAATTCCACTCATTTTTGCAATATGTTGATGATTGCGGCCGTGCACAGACCTAGAAAAGCAAGGTTGATACCGGTCAACGGGACGATTACCGCCGCAATCAACATCCCCTTGGTCACCATTTTATCATCCACGTCTTTCCTGAATGAATCTAACTTATCGCTCAATAACTTGTAATTCTCGTTGCTCATTTTTCGACCTCCAAGACCTCCAACTCATCGGACCCGTAAAGCGGGGGACCCAGTTGTCCGCATTGAATTGTTGGAAAAGTTCCACCGGCATGTGATTGCGATGATGCCAGCGATCCCAAACCGCAGAGACGGGCAAGGTCCAATCCCGCAAAGAACCATGCTCCACGTGGCCGTCTAAAAAAGCCATGTTCACCCGCCCGGCATGTCGACGACTAATATAGAAGGTATACTTCCGAGGTATCTCTTTCGGCCATAGGCTTACCGGCAGCGAATAATCCCAAAAAGGAAACTCCAAACGATCCCTACTCCAAAACCAACCCGGGCGATCCCCCAACCCAAGCAATCCGCCAGCGACGCAATCTCCGTTATCTTGCGTGAATGAAAAATTACGGCGCCTTCCGCATATGGTTTTCGGTCATAACTCCCGTCCAGACGTCTCTCCGAAATAAACATCGGCGCATTCGCCCCATAAGCAAAGTTGAACCACTTGAGACAATCAGGCCGACGAGATATTCGAATCCTTTCGTGAACCACTTGAGACAATCTCTTTTCTCCGGTGCATTGGAAGACGTTGGTATTCCTCTCCAAATAATCCGCCCACAGCAACCGATCCCAACTCACATAATGAACTAAACGACGAGGATCCGCCTCCTCATGCCCCGGACCCCAACAATTCGATGGATGACCGGACATCACCGGCGGCAGAAAGTCGTTGTAATCATGGACGTACATCTGCGCCGCCAGATTGATTTGCCTCAGGTTGTTGGCGCAGTGAGAGCGTTTGGCGCGCCCTAGAGCGGGCAACAACAAAGCCGCCAAGACGCCGATGATGGCAATCGCCACCAGCAACTCGATCAACGTAAAAGCCAAGTTTCCGTTCTTTTTCATAACGCAAAATAGCGGGAACCGCTTCATTAATTGCCCGGCCAAGGTTACGGCAGAGAAATCTCGCGTGAACATTTTCTCTCGTAATCAAAGCGAGGCGTGCCGACGTCGCCATTCCAACCTTCGACGTAATAGGGACGACCATGCGGCCAAGGAGCGGTCCAACGAACGCGCCGAACCCAACCCGGACCGCTATAACCAGACCGCAAGCCAGACGGAACCGGATCCCAATCGATCGTGCAGTAGTAAATGAACAAATCCGAATAGTATTCATAATCGACGGAAACATAAGCGGCCGCTTGACCGGGATGAAAGCTTGAATTGTATTCGTAAATCGATACGCCGTAAGAATCGCAGGTGAACGGATCATCCTCACGATTGCGAGATGGATCAAACCAGAATGTATGCTCCAAACTGTTCCCCTTCCCTGAAAGAGTCACAATGTCGTCTTGCGGAGCTTTTCCCCAAACATACCGAAACGGATCCCACCAATGATTGTAATCGATAACCCGACGCAGCCCCCACCATTCGATTCTGTATGTTGTTCCCGCTTTGGAACTGGGGACGTCAAAATCGACGTACATCGTCGTTTTGCCCGATGACGTCCAATCTCCCGATTCTTTATGGAAGCAGACGTCATAGACCGAGACCGGCGGATTGCAGGAGGCTTGCGCCTCGCCGATGGAACCGCCGAGCCGGCCGATGCCAACGATGCCGGCGGCCGCGGTTTTCTCTATTTTGGACTTCGCTTTGGAAACGCCGAGGACGGTGAGGACGCTCTTCCCAAAGGCGTCTTGGTTGGTTTGGCCAAAAGCCGAGTTCGTCTGATGTCTGATGCTTCATAAAACAATGCAATTGATTTTACTTTCAATTAACAAAACACCGCTCGGCAGGATTCGTGTCACGATTTCTTTCTTTTTTTTGTTTTGCTTGAGTCAGACGGTGCGGCAAAGTTGGGGAAATTCCACAGATTGTCAAGCATAAAGGCGCGGTTTTGAAAAGCGGTTTTGAATTTTGGAGCTTGGGTTATTGGGCGTAGATGGATTTGGGGTTGGCGCTGGATGAAGAGTTTTCGATCTCAGACGAGCGGGCGAGGGAATTGCTGGCACGGATTGCTGCGATGGGATGTGAATCGGCCTTTTCTGACTTTGGTGGCGGCTTACGGGCAGGATATGCGTCGTATATTGGCGGCGCGCGTGCTGGACGAATCGGAACTAGAATTGGAGGAGCAAGAGTTTTGGTCCAAGGTGGTTCAACACGCCGGAAAGTATGTCGAGGGTAGTCCGGTGAAGCATTGGCTGGCGGTGATTGCTAGGAATCAGGCATTGAACGCGCAACGGAGGCTAAATAATCGGATGAAGGTGGTGTTGTTCCGAGCGGAGATGGCGTCGAGGATGCGGGACGATAAAGAAGATGATGATTTAGAGCGGTCAGAAGATCGCGCAGCACGGTTAATCTTCCGCCATTATATCGAGGGCGCATCATACAAGCAAATGGAGGCGGAAGAACATACACCTACTCCAATATGCGCACTCTGGTAAGCCGCGCCATCGCTTCTATACGGCAGATTCTCATCAATGTGTATGGGAGGGGGGGGGTAGAGAAGTCGCCGTAGAATTTATGCGGTTAACGGAAGAACCAGATCCACAAATGGCACCGCTTTTGCTGGCGCAACGAGGAAACGCCGGCTCCGGCTCGCTTTGGCAAGTGGGCTGCCAGTCATAACGAAGGAGCCGCTAGCCCAAGAACGGCATCCTGGCCCGAGTGTTAGGACATGGAAAGACGCCGAGAGTCGCTCCGCCAGAGGCGTTGTCCATAGAGAGCCCCAGTATAAAAGCTCATCCCGATGAAACGGACGCGCGAAAAAGATACGGTCCGCCAGCCCTCGGAAAATCTCATGGAGGCGGGAATGCCAAAATCCCTATGCTGCTGCCAGAGATGGCCAAGCAGTGAAGTTCTCGCCATCGCCCAGCCAAGCCCCCGCTGCGCCTGAGGGGAGGCCAGACGACCATAGTCCCATTGCCCATGGATCGCGCCTATGAAGGCCGAGAAAATCGAGAGCAAGCCCAAACCAAGGGATTGGATCCAGTAGTTCCGCCGAAGAAAAGCCATCGCAATCCATGGAAATACGACCCAAGAGCTATACCAGAAGCGCAATGAAGTAGAGAGGCCGTTCCGCCGGTTGAAAGGCGATCGCCAAGTCTTCTCTCGCTTGGACAAACTAGACATAATCTTTATAAGACTCATAGCATTCGCCCTCTTCTCCGAAATGCTCCGTTAGTAGGAAACACTCCCTAGATTGCCTGGTGGATTGCTTGGGGTGGATGGTCAGTTGGTTATTACGATTATTGGAGGAGGAGGAGGATTGGGTTATGAGGATTCCACTCAATAGGAGAACATGGAGAAACCAAAGGGGTCCTCATTCGGGCTGCAGGCGGGCTTGGAGGCGGCCGTCGGCTTTGGATGGGGCGGTGGTGCTGGCCGGGGTTTCTGGGGAGTAGCGCCAAGCGCAGTTATCTATTGATGTTTATCAGAGCCAAGACAACGCCAACAACTCTCTCTCTGGGAGGTTAGTGGTTGTTGGCTCTTTGACTGCGGCTCAGCTAGGGAGCATCCCCAACTCAGCGGCAAGCAACGCCAACTATGATCGGCGTGATCGTTGGGAAGCGGGAGACAACAACAAGGGGGCGCTGCCCATTGCTAATGCGCCCAACAACCAGCAGATAGCGCTCTCCTTCACTCCGAACAGCATGATCCAGAGCTGAACCCGATCGCGCTTGGGTTTGCGAATGAGGATGCCGGGCGGGGGGCGGGGGCTTGGGATGAGTTTGGAGTTTGGGTCAGGGGCGCCTCCTCTCGCTAGGAGAATGCGACCTCCTCATCGTAGAGCGGAGCGGGGATTTTGATCCAGCCATGGAGCGATTCTTATGCGGGCGATTCGGAGGGGCTCTTCCCCTTCGACAACTGGGCGGCGGCGGCTACATCTGGGCTGCGGTTTGCGGCGGCTAACGGCGATGGCTCGGTGCAGAGCAGTGGTGCTTTCATCGGAGCCTCCTCATCCCCGAACCCGAAGAATACGCTCTGGTGTTTAGTTTGTTTGCCTTAGCCTTTGTCTTCTTTCCTCATCGCCGCCACTTCCAAAACCAACGCCAACCCAGCCACCACCACTTCGTAGTCTTCTCTTAGTTAGGCGGTTTAGGGTGGCCGACTTTCTGCTGGTTAGCGACGGACAACATAACGACCAATCGTCATCACAGCCTCTTAGCTGAAGAGTGAAGAGTTATGGCCGCCAAGCACCGGCTTGCCAGCCAAACTAAAAGCGGCCGGGGAATTTGTGGTTTGGGGCTTGCGATTGGTGATTGGCGGCGGCCAGCGCTTAGCGGTGATGGAAAAACAGCGGAAATGGTTTTTTTCGCCTATTTCTCAATCCTGTTTCTAAGAGAGTTTGGGCAGCGGGATTGTTGTTTGAGGAATGAGCGGTCAATGTTTTGGGTTCTGTGAACCCAAGCGCCGGAGTCCGTTGCATGCAAAGGGGGCTTGGAATTTTAATTTCGCTTTAGAATTTCGGAAGCGGAGTTTTTTTGTTTCATATCTAACGAGGAATGCAGATTGTGGGGAGGGTCGCTAGACGATACTGGGCGCGGAGGGTTGGGATGCCTTGTTGCGCGAAGGTTTTTTCAAAATCGGTGGGGACGGCGATCAATTCAAGAGGGGCAGCTGTAGCGAGGAATCGCGGATTCTTGCCGAAGGTCTCCAGTATTTGACTCAAATAGTCTTCATTGTCGGTGCGGAGGAAGACTTGGCCGCCCGGTTCGAGCGCATTGGCCAGATTTTCGGCAAATTTTGGCGCAATCAAACGGCGTTTCCAGTGTTTCTTTTTCGGCCACGGATCGGGAAAGTAAATGTGGCAGGCGCGGATGGATTTCGGAGGCAGTAAGTATTGGACGCAATAGGAGGCTTCTATCCGGAGGATTTTTAAGTTGTTGAGGCCGAGGCGGATTGCCTTGCGGTCTAACTTTCGGATTCTTCCAAGCAGCCGTTCGATTCCCAGGAAATTCTTTCCTCGGTGTTGCGCGGCGTAGGCGGCGAGAAAGGAGCCGTCTCCGCAACCGATTTCCACTTCCAAAGGCGCGGGCGAAGGAAAGAGACGCGCGAGGGGAAGCGGTTCAAAGTAGGAGTGAGGAGTGTAGATTTTGGTGGATTGCGGATGGAGTTTCGGTGCGTTCAATGGGTTGTGAGAAACACGTCGATCCATTCGCCGGGGCGAACTTCGAGTTCCGGCGGCAAGGCCAAAAGGATGGGTAGTCCGAGGTCGGGACTTGCTCCCAATTCGGCGAATGAAGCGTCGTCGCCGAGTGTTTCCCATTTCGGCCCAATGCCTTCGACGTGTGAGGAGGCTTCTTTTCGGCTGGGACCTCTGGTTTGAAGTCGGACGGGTGTCCCAAGTTTGATGGGGATTCGGATGGGATGTTTGACGTAGGCGAGTAATTGGGTGGATTCTTCGGCGGTGACGGTGAAAACGAGATCTCCTTTGACGACGTTTTCGCCGGGCAGTCGGCGGATTTGGCTGATTTTTCCGGCGATGGGGGCTTGCAAAGCGTAGGGTTGGGAGAGCTGCTCAATGTTTTCTAAATGCGACTGCAGTCCGGCTTGCAGGTGTTGGGCGATTGCCTCGGACTCGGCGGCGGCAAAGACGTCCAGTTCTTGCAAACCTTCCATGGCCGTTTCCATCTCGGAAATCAGCTTGGCGGTTTCCGTCACTTCGGCGGCCAAGGCTTCGACGGTTTTTTGCGAGAGATCAAGTTGGTCTTTGGAGATTAGTTTCTCTTGGAAGAGTTGGCTGGCACGGGAAAGCTCGTTTTCCGCTTTTTGAAGATTGACTTTGGCGACGGCGAGAACGACTCGTTGCTCTAGCCATTCTAGCCTCAGGCGATAATAATCAACGGCGTTTCGCTTTTTTTCCACCATTGGATCGAACTGATTCCGAAGAAATTCCATCCGCAGACGGAAGGCGTCCAACTCCGCCCGAACTCCGTCGGGTTGGATCGAAGCCAAGGTTTCGCCTTTTTCGACCGATTGATATTTGTCCACGTTGAGGGAAAGCATCGAGCCGGTCACCAAAGCCACGACGTCGGCCTTTTGGACGACGGCTCGGCTGACGATGGCGGGGGGGCGGACACTCGCCGTCCAGAGTCCGATGACGGCGAGCAAGGTTGCGGCGAAGATGATCGGAGGAAGTTTTCGGCAACGAAATTCTCGCCAGCGAAGCCAAGCGGGGATGGGGATGGGTTTTCGCGATTCCATCTCAGATTTCGGATTCGGAGTCTGCCATTAGCCCCGTGACGCGCGAAACTCCCGGAATGGTTCGCAGCTCGGCCAACAAGACATCCAGAGTTGCTGGGTCCCGCATCAGCAGGCGATAAGAAAAATCGGCGCCCTCGCGGTCGTCCAAAGCCCGTTGATTGGCGCGGGTGCTTTGGATTGTGTATAGGCCGAGCAAGTCGTCCACCTCGTTGATTTGGGATAAGGGACGGCCCCAGTGGAGGTTGAGGATCACGTCGTAACGATGCCGCGAGCCAAAGGAAGTGTAGTAAAGATAGAGCATGATGAGCGCGGTCAACGCGCAGCCGATGACCGCCGTGGCGAATTTCATGGTGCCGCAGGCCATTCCGATAACGATGACGGCCAGCACGTAAGTGGTGTCCAGCGTGTCGCGGAGGATGTTGCGAAAACGCACAATGGCGAAGACCGCCATTAATCCGAAGGCGGTCACGAGGTTGTTGGAAAGCACCATCATCACTAAGGCGACAATGACCGGCATCACAATTAGAGAATTGACGAACGAGCGCGAGTAGGAAAGCCCGCTGTGGGTCCAGATATAAATCCAGGCGACTCCGTGGCCGCAAAGGAAGGCCAACAACAAACCCAACGTCGTCAACGTTAAGTCCGTCGGAAGCGTGCCGAAGTCTCCTTGAATGAGCTTGTCCACGAAATTCGTCAAAACTCGTCGTTGGAAAGAGCGGAAAGAACCTGCTCGCGGCGAACCAAGTGAGAATATTTCGGATTCGAGGAATTCGAATGAAACGCAGGCAAGGGAGGAGCAAAGCGATGATTTCCCTTTCCCAAGTGGTGGGGGCCGATCCTATTGGCGCCGTCCACATACTTTGCCGCCCCGCATTGAACGAGGTTGTGAATCCGCACCAGCTCTTTGAACCAGTCCGGGAAGCGATTGGTGAACTTCAACTCCAACACCGCGTGGTCGCCGAACACTCGAACGGGATGGGACATTTCAACTTGGAAAGAAGCCGAAGGCTCCGGCTCGCAGCGAACCTCCCGGTCAACGGTAACTCGAATGGAGTTGTCGTGTTCGCTCATCCAAGCCTCTCGCAAATAAGCGACGTGGGCGACGGGACGGGCGTTCAATTCGGAAACCAAACGGCAAAATTCGCGGATGGCGTTCTGTTCTTTCGCACCCTCAGCGAGCAGTTGGTGTGGAGGCGGCAACTGCCCCGCAAGGATCGCGTTCACTGCCTCGGGCCTTGCGCTGCCCCGCTGTTTAGAAATTGCGTTGTCCGCGCGCCTTTTGATTTCGAAGTAAACCGGCGATTGCGAATGGCGCTCGTAGAATCTCAGCCGAAGCTTAAAGCGGTTCCGGTCTCCATTGATGGTGGATTGATAGAGCTTCAAGTCCGGCGAATCTAGATACAGGCTGTGGACGGGATAAGACCAGTTGGGCAACGTAGCGCCGTATTCGTCCAGCACCAGATAGCTTTGCACAAATTCCCGAACCGCAAGGGCAACCGCCTCGTCGACGAGATATTTGCATTCGAATCGCTGGCTCTGTAAGTTGTCTCGTTCCATTCCGTCTGCGCCAAACCTCTCTCTCAACAGCCTCCCGTCAAAGGGCGTTCTCTCCAATAATCTTCCCTTTTCTAAAAACTGGTTGAAAGCAAAACAGCGTTCCAACATTCGCGTCTGACATTGTAAGACAAAGACGTCCGAAAAGCAAGCGGGCAATGAGCCAAAGAACGAGCCTCCGTTCTTTTTTGCGCCATTTTAGAGCAAAGGCCGAAGCTTTGCCGATCGTTGGCAACGGACTATTGCTCGCGAATCTTCGCCGCCAAGCGATTCAGCCCTTGCGCAATTCTCTTCGCCTCTTCCCGAGTGGCGTCCGGCGTAAAAACCAAAACGCCGTTGCGAATCGGATTTTCAATCGCCGGCGCGGCCAGCCAGCGGCCTTCGGGGAAAGCCCCGTAAACCGCCAAATGCCGATTCCGAAAGCGATGCGTCATATTCTCCAGCAAGCCTGCGCCGCGCCGATCATATTGAATCCAAAGACGAAATCCTCCCGGAGCCTCCACCACTTTGGCCTCTTGCACATAGCCCTCATCCAAAAAAGGCGCCGACGAAACCGCCAACCGAATCGGCGAACGCCGATAAATCGAAACCATTTGAAACCGGCCCGTCCGGTCGGGATTCACGCTGACATAAAGGCGAAGGGCGCTGTATTCCTCCTTTCCCGGTTTGGAAGCGCATCCGCTGAAAAGCAAAACAATGAAAGCCGCAACCGACAAAGCCGCGCCCCCAAGCCCGATCGCGCCAAAAAAGAGAAAACCGTTCCCCTGCCCACTACAAAAAACCCTTGCCCAACTGGAGAGATTCATGATAAAAAGCCGAAAGTTTTAAGCGATACCTAGAAGACTATGGGACAACAACATAACAAAGTTCAAAAACGGAAGCGACGCAACCGCTATTTGAAACGGAAAAGAATGGCGGCCAAAGCCAAATCCTAAGTTTCTCCAAAACCTCGGATTCCTTTCCTCCCGTTTCCCAACGCTAAACACGGAAGAACGGCTCCCGGTTGTTTCAGATTCTTTGAGAGACTTTTTTTCCTTGTCGCCGTCCAGAATTCGGAGTATGCAAGGGATTAGCCATTGCACAAAACGCAATTGGGGACAAAGTTTTTGCGCCAAACACAGATTAAAAAATCTTGACATTATGAAAATAATCGTAGGAAAATTAAGCCGCAAGCCGCAAGCCGCAAGCCGGCCCGGTTTTACGCTCATCGAACTTCTCGTCGTCATTGCCATCATCGCCATTTTGGCCGGCATGCTGTTGCCGGCCCTCGGCAAGGCCAAAGAAAAAGCCAAAGCCATCGGCTGCATCAGCAACAACAAACAACTCGTCCTCGGCTGGATACTTTACGCTGGCGACTACGACGAAAGATGCGCCAACAACTTCACCATTCCCGGAACCCGATACGCCATCACTTCTGGAAGGTTTGACAACTGGGTCAACAATCTCATGAGCTGGGGCGCCGGCAACTCTGTAGCCGATCAGAGCATCACCAACATTGCTTGGGTAAAGAACGGTGTTTTGGGCCCCTACACCGACGGCGCCGTGGGCATCTACAAATGCCCCGCCGATCATTTCCTCAGCTCGGCGCAAAGAGCGAAAGGCTGGAAACAACGGCTTCGAAGCATTTCGATGAACGCTTTCTTTGGTCTCTCTGACAGCAGAAACGAACGAAACGGCCGCGGCGTCAGCTGGTTTAGTCCGAATTATCGTCAGTTTCTCAAAACGACGGACGTGCCTCAGCCGAGCATGACCTACCTGACGCTGGACGAGCATCCGGACATTATCAACGACGCCTTCTTTATCACCAATCCGAACGAAAACGAGTGGGGTGATGTTCCCGCCACTTATCACAACCGCGCCACCGGGTTTTCCTTTGCCGACGGCCACGCCGAGGTTCACAAATGGCAAAGCGATTCCACCGTTTATCCGGTGACTTTTGGTACAATACAAAAAAGGCCGTTCGACGCCGCCGGCCGGCAAGACATCCAATGGTACGAAGAGCGAATTCAGCTTATTCCCATTCGCTGAGATCGCTCCGTTCCCCAACCGTTGCGTTTTCATCGTTTTCCGGCGAGAAGATCGGCTGAAGCGAAAGCGAGTGGTCAACGAAGTAGTATCGATTTGCCGGAAGGTTTTTGAAAATTCGGCTTTGGCCGTTTGGCCGGCGAAGGATTATTCGATCCGCTTGGCGGGCTTTTCCCAATCCAAAGTGCAATCTTGCGGCGTGCTGGGATCGGTAAGAATCACCGGTGACGATTTCGTCAACGGCGGTGCGGTCGCCGTTATGAACGGTTATCCGAGCTCCCGCCGGATCCACGGCTCCGGCTTGGCGGGCGAAGCGAAAGCCGATCCAGTTTCCTGTTTTTGGCAGTTCGTTTCGGTAGATTCGCAGGGTTTGCCTAGCATCGGGCCAGCGCTCAAAGTGCGTCATCAGCACGTCCACGCGTCCGTCTCCGTCAAAGTCGTCGGCCACTGCGTTTCGGGAATCTCGTTGCAGGCCGAGTCCGAGAAGATAGCCGGCTTCTAGGAAGGTTTCTCCGTTTTGATTGAGGTAAAGTCGGTTGGTTTCGTAGCCGCCGTAGGAATGCCCTTGGGCGCGGGTGGCCGCGAACTTTGCTTGAAAGTAGGCGTGGGCTGTTGGGCTTCGGTCGGAGTTGCCCACAAAAGCGTCGTGAAGCCAGTATTCCGGCTCGTAGTCGCGCACGGATTCCCGGCTTTCCATGCCATTGGCGATAAAGACGTCGGGAAAACCGTCGTTGTCGAAGTCTGCCGAGCCGCAACCCCAAGCCCAACCGGAGCGAGCAATGGAACGGCTGAGGGCGTTTTGTTCAAATCGGCCGTCGGCGAGGGAAAGGAACAAGCGGTTGCCGTAGGTCATTCGGGATCGCATCGATGGATTGTCCGTCAAGCCTTCCCGCCGCAAACCCATAGATTCCAAGCGGTCCGCAGTGGGCGAAGTCATGCCGATCATCAAAAAATCCAATCGGCCGTCCAAGTTGAAGTCGGCAAAAGAATGGGCCATTCCAAAGCCGTAGGGTTCTGCAAGAGTTGCCGCCGTTGCGGCGGTGAATCGGACTTTTCCGTCGTTCCAGTAAAGTTCGGCGCCGGCAAAGTCGCTGACAATGGCCAAATCGGGGCCGTTCTTTCCATCGGCGTCGACAAAGGAGGCGCTGTAAATTCGCCGCCACCGTTTCTCCGCTAGGCCGGAGTCTGCCGTAACGTCGACGAAGCGAAGGCCGCCCTCGTTGCGTAGCAAATAAAACGGATAGCCGTCGTTGGCGTCGTAGAAAGGCGTTGGCAAGGTTCCGTTTTCGTAGGGCACTTTGTATTGACCAATAAAGACGTCCAAGTCGCCGTCTCGATCTACGTCGCCGCAAGCCAGCGCCATAGGATACTTCAAGTCGCGCGGGCTGGGCCAAAGCATAATTTCCGGCCGGTCAAAAAGCCCGCCAACCGCTCCGGGAAGCAGAACAAGCCCTTGGTGTTTCACGCAGAGAAGATCGGCAAAGCCATCACCAGTGAAGTCCGCCAGCAAGGCCGTGGAAATCAGATGCGGCGGAAAAACGCACAGAGGCTCCGCTTTATACCCGTCGCCGTTTCGGTCTCGATAAACCAAATTCTTCCCGGCCAAAACAATCTCCAAACGCCCGTCGCCGTCGAGATCGGCCACGATTAACGGGTCAATGGAATGCGCGTTTTCTGGAGGAGCGATTCGCTCTTCCAAAACCAGCCGAAACGGCGCCCGCCCGCGCAGACTTCTCAATTCCAATCGCCGCGCCTCCATCTCGGCGATTGGAATTTTCCCCTGATTTTGCTCGACCGTTTTCCACTTTACGGACAGCGTTCCTTCAATCAACACCCGGCCGGAAGACGCCGCCGCCGTCAAGGACTCCGGGTTCTCCGGGTCTGTCTTCCAAAGCCCGGAGCGGAAGAAAAACTCGCTCCGAATTGGGGAAAGATTGCGCAAAGAAGAGCTGTTCGCCGCTTTGGATTGTCCGTCAAAATTCGCCTGAAATCGTTGATGACGAAACTCGATGATTTCCAAACGCCAACCCGCCTCCCAAAACCCGCGCACCCAAGCAGTCCATTCCGAAGGCGACAATGAAGAAGCCTCGTCCGTCCGGCGATAAACCTGAATCCCGTGCGGCCGCATTGTTTCCGCCAGCCTCCACGAACCGACGTGGACTGTTCCCAAATTCAGATCGGCAATGCGGGCGAGTTTGTCCTCTGCGGCGTTGATTTCGTCCCAAATCGCTTCCACCGTGCGGCCGCAGTGTTGAGCCAAAATCTCCGGTGCCCAAACGGAAGCCGCCGCCCGCTGCTCCTGAAGGCGGAGTTGCCGAACTTGGTTGGAAAGTTGGATTGCGGGCGGCAACTCAGATTGACCGGGAATGCCGGAATCGCTCCAAAATTGGAGAAGAATCCATCCGGCCAAAATTGCCGCCAGCAACGTTCCAACAAAAAACCATCCCTTGGAAATTCGGAAGACCACAGACAAAATGTCGAGCGGCGCAGAGCCGCGCGCAACTCAAATTTCACTCTTCCCGGAGGACCGCGCGAAAGAAGGAAGCAGTGCCGTTGGACAAGGGCCTGCGGATTTCGCCTTCAGTTCCTCGCCGGCCCAAAAACGGCGACGGTTCGCCCAACTCCACGGTTCGCCAATCCGGATTGGGATGAAGCGCGCTCGCCTCTTGCAGTTCAAACCGCCAGCCGACGACCTCCGCTCTGGGAAAACGAATAGAAATTTGGTTGCCAACCCGTTGCACGCGAAGGCGCCAGGCGTCTTCGGAATCCAGCGGGTTAGTGCCCAGTTGAAATTCGAGATGATTGGAAAACCGATCTTGATCAAAATCGCCGTCGGCCTCTGCCGACGGTTCCTGCGAAGACCCAAAATACCGCTCTCTCCAAGCCTCGAAGCTTTCCGGCGGAAGCGACTCAATCCACCGGCGAAGCAATTCAATCGCTTCTCGATCCAATATGTTGGAGGCCAGAGGAGGCATCCGATCCGAACCCAGCGAGGAAATTCGCCACAAGAGTTCGGAGGACTGCGGATCGCCCGGAACGACAAGCCGACGCGCCGGATAAATAGAGTTGTTGGCCAAAGACCCGTGAACCAGTCCCGTTTCCGCCGCTTCCAGCCGCGCGTCCCACAGTCCGATGGCCGTTCCGCCCGGTTGATGGCACTGACTGCAGTTGGCGTCCAGATACGAGCGCACTCGATGCGTCAGGCTTTGGCCTTCATCGTTCGCCGAAGCCGATTGAGGCAGGCCGGCAACGCTTTCCGGCGGTTCCGCAAAATAACCGGCCTGCGCCAGCGCAAGAATCTGGTTTTCCCGCGCATCGCCGTACTGATGCTCGCGGTGGAGTTGCGCCGTAGAAAAGCCAAGGGCGCCGCCGCCCAGTTTGGTGTGACAACTCAAACATTCGCTGCGGCTGGGATAGCGCCAGACTTGCTCCCGCAACGCGCCGTTTTCTTCAATCGTCAAAGTCTCGTTCATTCCTTCTTCGGGAACGAGAAAGGCTTCCCGCTGCGCGTCATCCCAACGATAAGTCATCCCGTAGACGCCGGAGTCGTGTTGAACGATGAAACGGGTTTCCAATCGGCGCCGAGAAGCCGCATCACCGACCTTCTCCTCCAACTCGAAATGCTTAATCCACACCGTTCCCGAAGGAAACTCCCAATTGCCGGCCGCCGAAAATCCAATTTGTTTGGACAAGTCCGGAACGCTGAACCAGCGAGTCTTGACTGCTCCGTCCGACCAAAACGGAGTGTTGAGGGAATAAGGCAGAATGCCCGGATTTGGCGTTAAACTTGGCAAATCGGCAAAAGCGCCGGTTGCCGACAAGGTTTCCGGCAAAGGGATCCCCTCGACTGCTTCCTCTCCGACGAGACGCAACAAACGGTTAGAATTAAAATCCGCCGCAAGAACGTCTCCGTTTCGAGGATCCGTTCCAAAAGCCGAAATTCCGGTTTCCCGCGCAATGTTCTCCCACGCCAGAACGCGGCCTCTCTCGTCATGCCTCATCGACCAAACATGGCCGCTCACATAGTCCGCAAACACATAGGCGCCAAACAGTGAAGACCAGCGCGAACCGCGATAAACAATGCCTCCGGTAATCGATCTTCCCTGCCTGTCTCCATTGCCGTGGGAATACTCCAAAAGCGGCGGCTCAAACCGAACGCCGACGGGAACGGCGCCTCGATTCGGGCCGGCCAAAGTTCCCTCGCGATAGTTCCAACCGTAGTTGCCTCCTTTCACAATCCAGTTCACTTCCTCGCGCCGTCCTTGCCCCACATCCCCAGTATACAACGCTCCCGTCGCCGAATCGAAAGCCATCCGCCACGGATTCCGCAAACCCACCGCCCAAAACTCGGTGCGCACCGCCGCCAACCGAACGCGCTGTCCGTTGAACTCCTCGACGCCAACATAAGGATTGTCCGCCGGCACAGAGTAATGCGCAGCTCCGTTCTCGTCCGTTTCAATCGCCGGATGCGGATTCGGCTCCAAGTTGCCTGCGCGCTTATCCACGTCAATCCGCAAAATTCCCGCAAAAAAATCCCGGTCAATCCGTTGACTGTTGCGCAAGTTGTCGTTCGCATTCCCCTCGTCTCCCAAAGAAACATACAAATATCCGTCAGGACCAAAATGCAGGTCGCCGCCATTGTGATTCCCCGCATCATCTCTCTGGCTGAACAAAATGACTTCCGAATCCGGCAACGCTCGATTGGGATTCTCCGGGTCCGCTTGAAACCGAGAAAGCCGATTCGGCTCGCCCGTCCCCTTGGCCGTGTAAAACACGAAAAACATTCCATTCCGCCGATAGTCCGGATGAAACGCCAATCCCAAAAGCCCCTGCTCGCCAGAGCCGGACTCCGTGTTCCTTGTCAGCGACAAAAAAGTCTCCCGTCGAGGATTCTCCAAATCAGGAATCACTCGAATCCGCCCGGCCCGCTCTACCACAAACAGCCGGCCTTTCTCTCCCGGAGGCGACGCCAAAGCCACCGGTTGCGAAAACGAACGAATCTCCGGAAAAGCCCGTTCCCACCGAAATCCCAAAGTCGGCGGCCGCTCTGGAAGCGATAAAGTTGTGTTGGGAACACGCTCCACAGATTGCCCGTTCAACCAGCAACCCGCCAAACACCAAAACACTCCGCCCAGAATGCGCAAACACTTCATTTTCCAACTCCAATCGGCTCCGCAAGCCTTTTCATTCTTCATCGACATTTATTATTTTTTAGCAGAATCTACGCCAATTTTTTTCCACATATCCCGTTGAATTGTTTTGCCGCTTCTTTGTCGGCGCGGCGTCATTTCGCCAATCCATTGAAAGATCCAAGATCGCTATTTAATTTTTAGATTCCTTGCTTTATTATGATGAAAGCGAATTGGCGGCTAAATTACCGGAAAGATTAGCCAAATAAGTTTCTAACTTTATCGAAACATCGGGAGCTCCTTAACTTAGCGTAAACGGCCTCGGTCAACAAAGTCCGGGAAAAACTGGGCGATGATTAGAATTGCGTTTGTTTGATGCGAATTCGCTGTTTTTCGCCTTCCCACAAGTCCTGCCTCATCCATGAAGGAGTGCGAAGGCTTCGCTAATTGTCTCCGAACTGTCAAGTGATGGTTATTTCTTTGTGCCTTTTTTCTTGGATTTTTTGCGGCCGCGGCCTTTGAAGGTGAGTTCGGCGATACCGGATTTGTCGAGTTCTCCCAGCCCCAGTTCCACCATTGTATCGTATTGCTTTTTGGCGGCCGCAGCCAGGGGCAAGTTCAGTTTTTTTTGTGTGCCGAGGGCGAGGGCAATTCCGGAGTCTTTGGCGGCGTGGGCTGCAGAGAAGTAGCAGTCGTGATCGCGTTTTTGCATGTCTTCGCCATCGGTTTCGAGGACGCGAGAGTTGGCGCCGGTTTGGGAAAACACTTCGCGGAGCATTTTGAGATCGTGGCCGAGGGACTCGCCCAAGCTCAGTCCTTCGGCCAGTCCGGCGGTGTTAATGTTCATGACCATGTTGACAAGGGCTTTGATTTCGGCGGCGGAACCGGCCGGGCCGATGTAGCGCACGGAGCTGCCCAGCTTGGCGAGCAGCGGATTGACTTTTTGGAAGGTTTTTTTCTCGCCGCCGCACATGAGGTAAAGTGTACCTTGCCTCGCTTGGGGAATGCTGGAGGCCATGCAGGCTTCGATGGTTGCGGCGCCGGCTTTTTTGGCTCTCGATTCGATTTTGACGTGGGTTTTTGGGGAGATTGTGGCGCAGTTGATGAAAATCTTACCCTTGGCTTTTTGGAGCAAGCTGCCGTGGATGGGACAGATTTTTTTGACGGCGAAGATTTTGTCCATTGCTTTGTCATCGGTGACGACGGTAAAAACGACGTCTGCAAGACTGGTCACTTCGTCTAGACGCTCGCAACAGGTTGCGCCCAGTTCGTTGGCCAATGAGTCGGCGGCTTGCTCGTCCAAATCGAAGACGGCGGTTACCTTGCAACCGCATTCGTTCAGTCGGCGGGCCATGTTGGCTCCCATTCTACCGACGCCTACAAAACCTATTTTTTTCGCTGTAATCATTTTCTTTGCGCTGAGCTGTCGTTTTGTGCCTTGCCCACTTTGGCGCGCGGTTGTTTTCCGGCAATTTGCCAAGGGCAATGCGGAGAAAAATAACCTCATTTCACAGAATTTACACGCATTTTTTTGAAGAAAAAGTTCTCAAGGGATATTCGATAACTTCGTCCGTATGAACCATTTATGAGCCATTCTGTCTCCAAGAGAGAGGACAAAGTGCGACATAATGGCATATTTGCAAGGGGAATTCGGTATGATTTGTGAATGGAAAAAATCTATAATTCATTTGTTTTCAATGAGTTATGGATTTCAATGGCGGCTTGGCATTTCAATTGCTAGGGAAACAGATTGAATTGGGAGAGATTTTTGATGGCAAAGGTGCTCGGCATAGATTTAGGCACAACCAACTCTTGCATGGCGACGATGGAGGGGGGCGATCCGGTGGTTTTGGAGAATTCTGAAGGGAAGCGGACGACGCCTTCGATTGTGGCGTTTGCGAAAACTGGCGAGCGGTTGGTAGGCGATGCTGCAAAACGGCAGGCCGTTACGAATCCAAGAAACACCGTCTATTCTGTCAAACGGTTCATGGGAAGGAAGTTTGACGAAGTCCAAGAGGAAGCCAAGCGAGTTCCGTATCAGGTTATCAAAGCGGCAAACGGGGACGTTGCCGTGGAAGTCAACGATGCCGGGAAAACGAAACAATACAGCCCGCCTGAGATTTCGGCGATGATTCTGAGCAAATTGAAAGCCGATGCCGAAACTCGCCTGGGAGAAACAATTTCCCAAGCGGTAATCACGGTTCCCGCCTACTTCAACGATTCTCAACGACAGGCGACGAAGGATGCCGGACGAATCGCCGATCTAGAAGTGCTTCGAATCATTAACGAACCTACGGCGGCTTCTCTGGCCTACGGTTTGGATAAAAAGAACGACGAGAAAATTGCCGTCTACGACTTGGGCGGAGGAACGTTCGACATTTCGGTTTTGGAGATCGGCGACGGAGTGTTTGAAGTAAAGGCGACCAACGGAGACACCCATTTGGGCGGCGATGATTGGGATAACAAGATCATTGATTGGGTGATCGATGAGTTCAAGAAAGATTTCGGCGTGGATTTGCGCAATCAATCCGACGCCATCCAGCGAATCAAGGAAGAAGCGGAGAAAGCGAAAATTGCGTTGTCCAGCGCCCAAGAATACGAGATCAATTTGCCCTTTATTACCGCCGACGCCAGCGGTCCCAAACATATTAGCATGAAGTTAACCCGTTCCCGCTTGGAGCAACTTTGCGATTCTCTCTTCGAGCGGACGATCACACCTACCCAAGCGTGTTTGAAGGATGCGAGCATTACATCAAACAATGTAAGCGAATTAGTTCTGGTCGGCGGGATGACTCGGATGCCTCGGGTTGTAGAAACGGCTCGAAGCCTGGTGGGAAAAAAGCCGCATCAAGGAGTCAATCCGGACGAAGTGGTGGCGATTGGCGCCGCTATTCAAGGAGGCGTCCTAAAAGGCGACGTCAAAGACGTGTTGCTATTAGACGTGACGCCGCTGTCGTTAGGCATTGAAACTCTGGGCGGGATTTTCACCAAGTTGATCGACCGCAACACCACCATTCCGTCGCGGAAGTCGGAAATCTTCTCCACCGCGGCCGATAGCCAACCGGGGGTTGAAGTGCATGTGTTGCAAGGAGAGCGAGGACTCGTCCGAGACAATAAATCCATTGGGAAGTTCAACCTTACGGACATTCCCCCGGCTCCTAGAGGGACGCCTCAGATTGAAGTCACTTTTGATATCGACGCCAACGGCATCTTGAACGTCAGCGCTAAAGACCTCGGCACCGGAAAAGAACAAAAAATCACTATCACGGCGAGTAGCGGCCTCAGCAAAGAAGAGATTGAAAAGATGAAGAAGGACGCCGAAGCCAACGCCGAGCAAGACAAAAAGCGTCGCGAAGAAATCGAAACGAGAAACAAGGCGGACAACGCCGTTTATCAGACGGAAAAGATGTTGTCGGAAAACAGCGACAAAATTTCCGCAGAAAACAAGACCAAACTGGAAAGCGCCGTCAAAAATGTGAAAGAGGCTTTGCAAGGCGCCGATTCTGGCGCTATCAGATCGGCGGCGGATCAATTGAACGAAGCTTGGCAGGCTGTTTCCAAAGAGTTGTATCAATCTGCAACGACAGAACAGCAAAAGGCCGGTAGCACTGCCGCCGCGTCTTCCGAAGGCAAGGCCGGTTCCCACGAATCCGCGAAATCGGCGGACGCATCCGGAAGCGGCAAGGAGACCATCATCGATGCAGAAGTGGTTGATGAGAAGAAAGATTGAAAAAATTTCACTTGAAATCCAGAGCGTCTCGTTGAGCTCTGCGGGTGCAGAAGGAAACGGAGATGACTATCTATTGTAATCGAATAACACACTAATAACGTAACACTGATCTATGGCAACAAAAGTAAGACCCCTCGGCGATCGCGTTCTTGTAGAACCGGCCGAGGAAAAGGAACAGAAACAAGGCGGGATCATTATTCCTGACTCCGCAAAAGAGAAACCAACCGAAAGCATCGTCGTCGCCTTGGGCACGGGCAAAACCGACGACGATGGCAAAAAAGTGCCCTTCGAAGTGAAGAAAGGAGATCGCGTGCTGGTCAGCAAATACGGCGGCACGGAGATCAAACTCGACGGCAAAGAATACAAAATTCTGAATTCGGACGATATTCTGGCGATAGTTGACTAAGAAAATTCATTGAGAGAAAAGAAAGACTAGATTATGGCTGCAAAACAATTGGAATTTGACGAGAAAGCTCGTCAGACGTTACTACGAGGAATCAATAAACTTGCTCGGGCGGTTTCCGGAACACTCGGCCCCAAAGGTCGCAACGTGGTGCTCGACAAAAAATTCGGATCCCCGACGGTGACCAAGGATGGCGTAACCGTCGCCAAGGAAATCGAACTGGACAATCCCTACGAAAACATGGGCGCTCAGATGGTTCGGGAAGTGGCCAGCAAAACCAGCGACGCCGCTGGCGACGGAACCACTACGGCAACCGTCCTGGCTGAATCAGTCTACCGCGAAGGCTTGAAATACGTCACTTCCGGCGCCAACCCCATCGGCATCCAGCGCGGCATTCAAAAAGCTGTGGACGCCGGAGTGGCTCAATTGGCCAAGATTTCCAAAAAGGTCAAAGACAAAGACGAAATCAAACAAGTCGCCACCGTTTCGGCGAATTGGGACCCGGCCATTGGGGAAATCATCGCGGACGCAATGGACAAGGTTGGCAAAGATGGCACCATCACAGTGGAAGAGGCCAAGTCCATTGAAACCACTTTGGACGTTGTGGAGGGAATGCAGTTTGACAAGGGCTACCTTTCTCCTTACTTCGTGACCGATTCCGAGTCAATGGAAACTCGCTTGGCAGACGCCTACCTTCTGATCTTTGAAAAGAAGATCACCAGCCTAAAAGACTTGCTTCCTTTGCTGGAGAAAGTGGCCAAAGTGGGCAAACCGCTGATGATCATCGCCGAAGACGTTGAAGGAGAAGCGCTGGCGACCCTCGTGGTCAACAAACTGCGCGGCACGCTGAACGTTTGCGCCGTGAAAGCCCCCGGCTTCGGCGACCGCCGCAAAGCCATGCTGGAAGACATCGCCATTCTCACCGGCGGGCGTTGCATCACCGAAGACCTTGGCATCAAACTTGAAAACATCCAAGTGGAAGACCTCGGCAAAGCCAAGTCTATCGTCGTGGACAAGGAAAACACCACCATCGTCGAAGGCAGCGGCAAATCCTCCGCCATACAAGGCCGCGTGGGACAAATCCGCCGGCAGATCGAAGAAACCACTTCGGACTACGACCGCGAGAAATTGCAAGAGCGCTTGGCCAAGTTGGCGGGCGGCGTGGCCGTGATTCACGTCGGTGCCGCAACCGAAACCGAAATGAAGGAAAAGAAAGCGCGCGTGGAAGACGCTCTGCACGCCACCCGCGCCGCAGTGGAAGAAGGCATCGTTCCCGGTGGTGGAGTTGCTTTATTGCGCTGCGTTCCGGCAATCAAAAAAGTGGAATCGGCCAACGACGACGAAGAGATCGGCGTCAAAATTGTCCAGCGAGCGGTTGAAGAGCCCCTGCGGGCGCTTGCCGCCAATGCCGGCGAAGAAGGCTCGTTGATTGTGCAGGAAGTCAAAAAGCGTAAATCCAGCGATGGCTACAACGTTGCCACCGGCAAATACGAAGACCTCGTCAAAGCCGGCGTTGTGGACCCAAAAAAGGTGACGCGAACCGCACTGCAGAACTCGGCATCCATCGCCGGACTGCTCTTGACCACTGAATGCCTGATCACCGAAATCCCGGAACCGGAAAAACCCGCTCCCGGCGGAGATCATCACGGCCCCGGCGGTGGCGGCATGTACTAAACTCGCCTGCGTAAAAGAGAAACTGCAAGAGGTTGGCTTCCACAAGCCAGCCTCTTTTTTTGTGCGATGAAAGCCCGCTTCGGCTAGTGATTGGTTGATTGCAAAAACAAAAATTCAGAAACATCCACAACACTTTGTAACTCCCGCACGACACCTTCCAAAAACGTGCTAGGAGAGAAAAGAAAACTTGCACTCCTGCAAAACAACTGCTACAAATTCCTCAACAAGTTTAATAAAATGTCCAACGAAATGATGACGACGCCAACCAGACAAACTGCTATGTTCCACAAAACCATCCCAACCACAACTCGACGAATTCTCGCCGTGTTCGACAAAATGAACTCAACCGCCAACCGACAAATTTTTCCTATGACAAACGAAATTATTCCGAACTCAACCCGGCCAATTCGCCGCTTCACAAAAACCAAAAACCTCGCGCAAAAGCTCCGCTTCACCGCTCTTGTCGCCACCCTTGCTTTCCCGCTTCTAAATCCCAACGCTGCCCCATTCCACGAAGCCGTCAAGAATCGAAATCTGGACGAAGTCAACCAACTCATCGCCGGCGGCGCCGACGTCAACGCTAAGGATAACGATGAAACGACACCGTTGCACTGGGCGTACCAAAGTACCGTTTCCATTGTGGAAGCCCTTGTCGCCGCTGGCGCCGATGTAAACGCCAAGGAAAACAAGGGAAGAACACCGCTACACTGGGCGGCCGGCGTTCCATTAGGTGGTGAGTCCATCGTGGAAGCCTTGCTTATCGCCGGTGCCAACGTCGACGCTAAGGATACAATATACGGGCAAACGCCTCTACACTGGGCAGGGAGTGCGGATATTGTGAGTCGATTGATTATTGCCGGCGCCGACGTCAATGTTAAGGACAATGATGGAAAAACACCTCTACACTTGCCAAGAAATGTAGACGCTATAAAAGCTTTACTTGCCTCCGGGGCTGATGTCAACGCCAAGGATAACAATGGACTAACAACACTGCATCATGTCACTTCTGCTCCTTCTTAGTCGTTAGAAGAAATTATTGTAAATATCATGAAAACCTTGCTTGCGGCCGGCGCCGACGTTCGTATCAAGGATAATGAAGGAAGAACTCCGTTGGATATAAACACAAATTGGGCGGCTATTTTAAAAGATTTGATTGCCGCTGACCCCGGCATCGATGATGTTAACGCTAAGGACGAAAACGGAGACACTCGATTGCACAATAATTATTTGGATTTAGGAACATTGAACGATTTGCTTATAGCCGGCGCGGATGTTCACGCCGTGAACAACAACGGGCAAACGCCCCTTCACCTAGCTGTCCGAAGGAATGCGCCTCTTGTATACGCCCTGCTGGCCGCCGGTGCCAACGTCAATGCTAAAGAGAATAAAGGCCGGACGCCGTTATACCAAGCCATTTCTTATAGTGAGATATGGAGAAACTCGTCAATCGTATACGCCTTGCTGGCCGCTGGAGCTGATGTCAACGCAAGGAACAGCGGCGGCTGGACACCGCTACACTGGGCTGCTAAAAGTAACAGAAGATACGTGGACGTTTTGCTTGCGGCAGGCGCGGATACCAACGCTAATGCCAGAGGTGGATGGACGCCGTTGCATATGAGCTGGCACGTTGAAACTGTAAACGCTCTGGTTGCTGCTGGCGCTGATGTGAATGCCAAGAGTGACACTGGCTGGACACCGCTACACATGGCCGCTAGGGATGGGTATAGCGAATCCGTAAACGCTTTGGTTGCGGCGGGGGCGGATGTTAATGCTGTAAATAACAACGGAGAGACGCCTCAGGACGTGGCCATACAATATAGCGATGATTCATCTGAGGCAGCTGTAGAAATTATAGATGCATTGACGCCGACGGAGGCTTCTCCTGCGGGGCCGGGGGAAGATCAGGTGGTGGGAACATCGGTGTTGACGATTGAGCGAGTGGGGGAGAGGACGGAAGTTCGTTGGAAGGATGGGGTGTTGCAGTTTTCTCCCAATGCGGATGGGCAGTGGTGGGATGTGATTTTAGATCAAGGCTTTTTCCGTCTGAGACCGCGAGATTAGGGAGTGATCGGTGGCATGGGATTTTCTCTGAAAGTTATCGACAGAGAATAGTTGTCTGGAATTTCATAAATTCGTTAGCACGGTCTAGTGGTTGGTGATTCGCGTCGGTGGTTTCAAATGGCGGCGAAGTGGAAGGGGCAGAGAAGGATGACGAGTCCCGCGGTGACGCAGTTGACGACGCTGAGACTAAAAAGAAAAAATATCCAAACTTGGCGGAAAAGAAGACGAGAGTCTGGAGTGCTTTTTGGACTTTGCGTCAAAGGGAAAAGAAGTTCGTTTCCAGAGAGTTTTGCCGTATAGTGGCGGAGTGTTTGCGTTCGTTGGTAGTATCGTATTCGGGGAGACGAGATGAATCCGAAAACTTCCGCATCTCAATCCGCCGCTCATCGCGTCACACGGCTTTTGGCGGTCGCCAAAAACGGGAATACCGTTGCTCGGGATGAGTTGGTGGAATCTGTGTTTCATCGGTTGAATCGTTTGTGTCAAAAGCTGCGCAGTCAATTTCCCGGCGTGGCCGCCTACGAACAAACCGGCGACGTGATGGGAGAGGTTTGGCCAAAGTTGTTGAAGGAACTGGCGAGGAAGGAATTTGAAAATTCCGCTCACTTTTTTTCATTTTCCGCTGTTTTGATCCGCAATGTGTTGATTGATCTTTTGCGCAAGCATTATGGAAGGAACGGCAGAGGAGCGCGGGAGGCGGCTTTGGATATGGACTGGGATGGGCAGACGGCGGAGAACTTGCGCGGCGCTGTTTTGGAAGGAAAGGACACCAATACTCCCGATCGGCAGGCGATGCGGGCGGAGATTCACAGCGTTATTCATCGTTTGTCGCCCTCGCATCAGGAGATGTTCAACTTACGCTTTTATCACGGTTTGAAAGAGCAGGAGTGCGCGGAGGTTTTGGGCGTCGATGCGCGGACGGTTCGGCGGCGTTGGCGCAGCGCAAGGCTGGCTTTGGCGGAGGCGTTGAGCCGGTAATCTGGGATTGGCGGGGCAGTTCATTTGGCATGAAGCGAAAAAAACAATCTTCCGGCGGCCAAGATTCGCGGCAAAGCGACGTCGACGCGCTTTTGGAACGCTGGGAAGAGCAAAAGCGGGCGGGCAAGGCGCCGAGCGCGGCCGAACTCTGCGCGGATTGTCCCGAACTGGCGGCGGAAGTGGAGCGGCAGATTGCCGATTTGGAGAAAGTCGGCATTCTGCTGGAAGAGGAAGGCGTTTTGGACGTTGACGAAGCGCCGCTTGCGGAAACTCTTCCCCAAAAAGAAGCGGCTTTGACTTTGCGATTGAGCGAGCTTTTGCCGATTGACTTTGGCGGCATGGGCATCGTTGGGCGGGCGAGAGACTCAAAACTGCGGCGTGACGTGGCCGTGAAATTCATGAAACCGTCCAAGAACAGCCCCCTCAATCAAGAGCGATTTTTGAACGAGGCCAAAATTACCGGGCGGTTGGATCACCCCGGCGTTCTTCCAGTCTACGGTTTTGGGCGGACGGCCGACAATCTGCCGTTCTACGCAATGCGCTATGTTACTGGGCCGACGTTTGAAGAGGCGATCCACGAGTATCATCGGGAGCGGAAGACGCAAACCAAACGGGAGCAAATGCTGGCACTGCGGAAAATTTTGACCCACTTCGTTTCCGCGGCGCACACTATTGCCTACGCCCACGAACGCGGCGTCGTGCATTGCGATCTCAAACCGCAGAACATCCTTCTCGGCGCGTTTGGAGAGACTTATGTGATTGATTGGGGCTTGGCGGCGGTTGTGTCTCCCGGAAACTTCGCCGGCTTGGCGGAACGACGCGGCCTTTGCGGCGCGGGAACTCAAGGCTATTGCCATCCGGAACAACTTGCGGGAACGGCCCCGCCTAGTCGTGTTTGGGATGTTTACAGCCTCGGCGCGGTGCTTTACAAACTGCTCGCCAACAGGGTGGCCGGCGAATCGCAAAGTCCGTCCCCCGAAAGCCGTAATTTCAGCAGCAAAACCATCCGAAGTCCCAGAGCCGTGGACAAAACCATTCCTGCCGCTTTGGAAAGCATCTGCCTGCGCGCTTTGGGTGACGACAAAGATCGCGTTTATGAACGAGCGAGCGAAGTGGCCGACGACGTCCAACGCTACTTGGCGGGAGAACCCGTTTCGGGGCATTCGGAGACTGCGGCCGAGAAAGTGCTTCGCTGGCAGCGAAGCCACCAAGGCGCCGCCAAAATGGCCGGTATACTGTTGTTGGCCTTAGTTTCCGTGTTGGTAATCAGCTCCGTTTCCTTGTGGCGATTTGCCGAAGCCACGGAAGGCAAAACCCGCGAGTCCCTCGAAACCGCCGTCAAGTTTGCGGCGCAAACGGTGGCTTTGGAGATGAGCAATCGCTGGCAGGCGTTGAACTTAGCTGCGCGGGATTCTCGCCTACTGGCGGCTTTGGAATCGTTGGACGCCGACAATCGCGCCGCCTCCACAAACATTCTTCAGGCGCGCCTCAAACACCATCGAAATTCGTTTGACGGGCTCAAATCCGCTTCTTGGTTTCTCTGCAATGCGCAAGGGAGACAAGTGGCGCGTTCGCCGCTCAGCTTTCGATCCATCGGAAAGAACTACGCCCACCGGGATTACTTTCACGGGAACGGCCGGGATTTTTCCCCAACGGAAGCCGGCGATTTACTGCCCGGCGATCCGCCTTACATCGAGGGTCCGCATCATTCGGTCGTGTACCAAAGCACTTCGGACGCCTCGCTCAAAGTGGCCTACTCTGTGCCGGTCTTCATCAGCCCGGGCTCTGACGAGGAACGATTTGTCGGCATTCTCGGCATGTCCGTCCAACTGGGCGGTTTTAGCATCCTGCGCGAAGACCTGCTCGACAATCATCATCTCATCCTCGTGGATTTGCGGGAAGATTGGCTGAGCGGACAGGCAACCAAGGGGCTGATTTTGCATCATCCGCACTTGGGCACACTGGGGCAGAATTCCGGCCAAAGCCGGGAGCGTCCAAGGCTTGCAAAAGATTTGGTGGCGCGGCTTTTGACCCTTCGCGCGAACGAACCGAGTTTCTATCTGGAGAATTTTGTAGACCCCGTTTCCACGTCGAAACGCGGCTCTTTGGCGGCCTTGGCCAAAGTGGCCGTTCGAAGCGAAGGAGAACCTCCGAGAGATTCGGGTTGGGCAGTAATCGTGAGAGAAAAACGAAGTTTCGGCGGACTGTTTTAATCCGCTCTTGCGGCCAGCCCATCCACTCTGGCCAATCTTGAAGTCTTCCGAAAAGCAAGGAAAAATGTTGATTTTTTTTCCCGCCAAAATCAAGGGATGATCACCTTTTATAGGAAGTGCCGGCGCTTATGCTTGGCTTTTTGCGGCCGGCATTCATGGTTTGTCAAGGACTGCGTTTGAGTGTTGAATCCACTTGGCATGACTCATTTGTTACCGCAAGACATTGTTGCCCGTCTGCGTTCTCGGCTGAAGCGGCTTTATCCCGATTGCGCGGAGCAATCCATGAATCGACTCCGCATGATGATCGGACGCTACGGCGTCGGCTATGATCTCGCGCCGGCCAATTCGGCGTCGCCCGCAGGCGCGGAAGCATCGACCAGCCTTTGGAGCGAGAAAGACGCCGTGCTAATCACTTACGGCGATTCTGTTTGCTCTCCGGGGAAGCCTCCGCTGTCCACTTTGCGGCAGTTTGCCGCGCGGCATTTGACGGGAGCATTTTCCACAATTCACCTCTTGCCGTTCTATCCTTGGTCTTCCGACGACGGGTTCTCGGTGATCCATTATCGAAAAGTGAATCCTGCGCTAGGAGATTGGCAGCACGTCCGCGCTTTGAAGGATCACTTTGACCTGATGTTCGATTGGGTTCTCAATCACGTCTCCAGCAAAAGTCCGTGGTTCCGCGATTATCGAAACTGCATTTTGCCGTATCGCAATTTTTTCATTGAAGAATCGCCCAACGCCAATCTTTCGCAAGTTGTCCGCCCTCGCACCAGTCCGTTGCTCACACCCGTTACAACCAAGGCCGGGCAGAAACACGTGTGGACGACGTTCTCGGCGGATCAAGTGGATTTGAACTGGCGCCATCCCGACGTGTTTTTTGAAATGCTGGACGTGTTGTTTCATTACATCGCCAACGGCGCTCGAATCATCCGACTCGACGCAGTCGCCTTTCTATGGAAAAAAACCGGCACCACTTGCCTGCATTTGGAAGAAACCCACGAAATCATCCGGCTTCTCCGCGACATCCTACAAATCGCCGCCCCTTCCGTTCTCCTTCTCACAGAGACCAACGTCCCACAGGAAGAAAACATCCGCTACTTTGGCAATGGCGAGGAAGCGCATATGGTCTATCAATTCTCTCTGCCGCCGCTGCTTCTTCACGGACTTTTAAAGAACACCGCCAAGCATCTCTCCCAATGGGCGAAATCGCTGCCAAAATTGCCGCCAAACACCGCTTTTTTCAACTTCACCGCCTCGCACGACGGCATCGGAGTGCGTCCCCTTGAAGGCATTTTGCCGCCTGAAGAGATTGAGTTTCTATGCGCCGAAATCAAAAAACGCGGCGGCCTTCTCTCCTTCCGCTCCCAACCCGACGGATCCAAAAGCCTTTACGAAATCAACGCCACTTACTTTTCCGCCCTAAGCGACGTAGAACCGAAAAACAACCGGCAAAACGAAGCTAAGTTTCTATGCTCCCAACTCGTCGCTCTGGCTTTGAAAGGAATTCCCGGCGTTTATCTGCACAGCCTCACGGCGACACAAAACGATCATTCGGGCGTCGAAGCCTCTGGAATGCCGCGAAGAATCAACCGAAAAAAATGGGACGAAAACGAACTCGAACAAATCCTCCAAAATCCACAATCCTCTTCTCACCAAATCTTTTTTCACCTCATCGAAATCCTTAAAAGACGCGCCCGCTGCAACGCCTTTCATCCCGATGCTTCCCAAAAAATCCTCGATCTAGACGACCGAGTGTTTGCGCTGCTTCGAAAATCCCCTTCCGGCAATCAAGTCTTTTGCCTGTTTAACTTCACCGATCAAACTTTGAAACTGGAAATCCGCCCCTTCATCGCCGCCGAAAAACCGCGCGAACTTATTTCCAATACCGAATGGTCCCGCCCCCAATCACCCATCACACTAGAACCCTACCAAACCCTCTGGCTCCTCTCCCAACCCTAGCCACTACGCCATTGCCTCTGAATTGCAAAATCACCGCCGGCATTTCTCACCTTATTTTGTTTCTTTTCTTTGTTTTTGAACAATGAAGGGAAAAGCCGCGAAATTCCTCGCCGCTAATCTGCTAATCTTGCGGTCTCAGACGGAAAAAGCCTTGATCTAAAATCACATCCCGCCACTGCCCATCCGCATTGGGAGAAAACTGCAACACCCCATCCTTCCAACGAACTTCCGTCCTCTCCCCAACCCGCTCAATCGTCAACGCCGACGTCCTCACCACCTGATCTTCCGGCGGTTCCCCCGTCTCCGCAGGAGAAGTAGAACCCGGCGATAAAAGCATTAAAATTTCTCTGCTAATATACCCATCATGAAGGATGGCTACGTCCAACGGAGTCTCTCCATTGTCGTTCAAAGCGTTCACGTCAGCTCCGGCGGTAACTAAAGCATTTATGGATTCGACATGCCCATTCCTAGTGACCATATGCAGCGGCGTCCATCCAGTGTTGCTCTTGGCATTGACATTGGCCCCTGCGGCAAGCAGAGCGTTTATAATTTCGAAGTCTTGTTCTGATAGACTAGCCTTCCTAGCGGCCATGTGCAACGGTGTCCATCCACCTTTGGCATTAGCGTTGGCATCGGCGCCTGCCGCAAGCAAAACGTCCACGTATCTTCTGTTACTTTTAGCAGCCCAGTGTAGCGGCGTCCACCCACTATTGCTCTTTGCGTTAACTTCAGCACCCGCCTCAAGCAAAACATTCGCCGTGATGTCCTCATCAGCCATATGCAGTGGTGTTTGTCCAATATCGTCTTTGACATTGACGTCAGAACCGGCGGCAAGCAAGGCTTCCACTATGAAATGATATCCATAATCAATGGCGCGGTGCAAAGGCGTTCTTCCCTTGTTGTCCTTAGCATTGACGTTGACACCGGAGGCAATTAAGCGGTTCACTTCGTCTAGTTTTGCATTAGCGAAATTGCCCGTCCGCTTCTGAATAGCGTCGTGGAGCAGAGTTTCTCCGTTATTGTCCTTGGTGTTGACGTCAGCACCGGCCGCAATCAAAGCATTTGCGACGTCCGCATTTCTCCAGCTCAAGTGCAGCGGCGTTTTTCCATTATTATCCTTAGCGTCGACATCGGCTCCGGCAATAACCAATCGACTCACATTATTCGCATTCCCTGCCCAGTGCAGCGGCATTTCTCCGCCATTATCCTTGTCGTGAACATTGGCGCCGGCGATAAGTAAGGCTTCCACGGTGGACTCACTACCTAAAAAACTGGCGTAGTACAACGGGGTTCTTCCTTTATCGTTTTTAGCATTGACGTCGGCGCCGGCAGCAAGCAAGGCATTTACCACTTCAGTCGCATAAGGCGTATAACCAGCAGTAGCGTAGTGTAGCGGCGTATGTCCGAATTCGCCAGCTTTAGCGTGGACATCGGCGCCATTGGCGATTAGGCGATTGACTTCGTCCAGATTTCCATCTCTGGCGGCAACGTGGAGCGAAGCGGCGTTGGGATTTAGAAGCGGGAAAGCAAGGGTGGCGACAAGAGCGGTGAAGCGGAGCTTTTGCGCGAGGTTTTTGGTTTTTGTGAAGCGGCGAATTGGCCGGGTTGAGTTCGGAATAATTTCGTTTGTCATAGGAAAAATTTGTCGGTTGGCGGTTGAGTTCATTTTGTCGAACACGATTTGACGGTTTGAGGTTGCTGTCATTTTGTCGAACACGGCGAGAATTCATCGAGTTGTGTTTGGAATGGTTTGGCGAAACATGGCGATTTGTTTCGTTGGTGTTTGGATCATATTTTTGCGCATTTGTTAAACTTGTTGAGGAATTTGTAGCAGTTGTTTTGCGGGCGGGCAAGTTTTCTTTTGTTTATGGAGGCGGTTTGCGTTGTAATTGCGGGATATGAAGTTTGGGATTTGCAACGAGATTTTTGAAGGTTGGGAAATGGAAAGGGCGATGCGCTTTGCCAAAGCCGCCGGTTACGATGCCATGGAAGTGGCGCCTTTTACACTGGCCAAATATGTGACGGAAGTTTCGGAAGAAAAGCGCGCCCAAATTCGCCGAATGGCCGACGAAATCGGCTTGGAGATTTCGGCGGTTCATTGGGTGCTGGTTCAAACCGAGGGGATGCATATGACGCACAGCGATGCAGTTGTTCGAAAAAGAACGGCTCGATACTTTTGTGATTTGGTGGATTTCTGCGCGGACTTGGGAGGATCGGCCATTGTGGTCGGCTCGCCAAAACAGCGCAGTCTTTTGCCCGGCGTCTCTTTGGCGCAGGCTTGGAACTGGGCAAAGGAAGTGTTTCGTCCAGCGATTCCCCGCGCGGCGGAGCGAGATGTGGTTATCTGCTTGGAACCGCTGGCTCCGTCCGAAACCAATTTCATCAACACGGCCGAAGAAGCCATTCGCTTTACCCAAGAGTTGGACTCGCCTCACTTCAAAATCATTTTGGACGTCAAGGCGATGAGCTCGATGGGCAAGCCTATTGCGGACCTTATTCGGGCGTCTGCCGGCCAGTTTGCCTACTTTCACGCCAACGACAAAAACCTCAAAGGGCCTGGATTTGGCGATATTGATTTCAAACCGATTGCCCAAGCACTAAAAGAAACCGGCTACGACGGTTATGTTTCGGTCGAGGTTTTTGATTTTACCGAAGGACCGGAAGCCATTGCCAAAAAGAGCTTAGAGTATTTGAAGGACAGCTTCGCTTGACTACTTTTTTGTTGGGGCAAGAGAATGGGATAATACAAGCGCGAAATGGGACACGCAGACGGGATCTTGCCGAAGGAGCATAACACAAAGAAGTTTCAAGTTTATTTGAAATTATCATCTAATACTGCTGGCGGGTCTCTTCCCAGAAAATTTATTCATGATTAACAACTCTAAAAAAACCCCATTTTGTGTTCTCTGTACCAATAATATCTAGCGAGTCCTTCTTCGATAATCCAAACTTCATCGAGGCAATCAGGGCAAATTATCTCTTCGGATAGCGGTCGGACATTTGTCCACGGACCTTCTGGCGATCCTGAATGTTGCGAAACACCGCCGCTATAATGGATCGTAACCGTGTACATTTTCTTTCGTTCACTACAGGGCTTATGTCTATCAACAAGGTTCGGAAAACCAGATTGACCAATAGATTTCTAATCTAAGTGTATTGTTATCTTTATTGATGGCATGTACCGATGTCCAAAAAATCAAAACTAAAAACAACTTTTCAAATCTTATTCCTTTTCCTTCTTTCTACTTCCCTGTGACGAGGATATCAATGCTTCCTTCTTTTGACAACTCATTAAATCGAGGAACAACAAGATTCGTGACACCTAGATTATTAGAAATAACCACCGACACATCGTCATAAATTTCCCATTCCGCCGATACACTTCCAACACATACAAAAAACGCAAAGATCAAAAACAACCTATTCATTGATTTTCTCCTTGTTCTCCTTTGTGACTTCCACATTGACGCAAACTCCGCCAAACAGGTCCGTGTTTATTCTGTTTTCTTCTTTTTGAGTTTTTCTTTTGCCTCTTCGATCTTTTGTTCGTCAGTGAGTGTTATTGGCATGGGATCTCCTTTCTTTGGTTATGCTAATGAATTTCGGGGAACTGCAGGGTTTGTTCTCCTGGATCATCTTTCGTTTCCGGAACTCCCTTTGGATAGTAGAGAACCTCTGCGATGGAATCGTCAAAGTCGACGATCAGTTTCACTTTGCTGGTTGCCGTTGGATACAGAACGACTGGAGTTAAGTCGATGACTGGAAGTTGTTTTTCCAATTCGTCTGCAATCTCTTTGGCAGTGTTATTAATCCAGTGATATGCTTCGGATTCAAAATCCATCCACCCTCCTCCTTTCCCAAAGTTGAGCTTTGAGCAGTCCGACAATTGACGGAGCAGTCTCATTTGAACATCTGAGTGCATCAAGCAGTCATAGTCCTGCTTTGTGCGAATGGCGCAGGTGAACAAAGCCTCATTGTGCAAGAGAGTTTGAATCTCTTTGTGGAATTCTTCTTTGATTTGCGCTTGCTCGCAGGCTTTGGCCACGATGGCACGGATTGCAATCTGAAGCGCGTTGCCTTCAGCCGTTTTATTGTTTTCAGTCATATCGTGTCTCTCCAATTTGTTTTGTTTCGTCTGTCATTTGTTGGGATTGTTCTCTTTGTCAATGGCGGCGACGTGTTCCCGATAACGACGCAACTCTTTGCGGACGACCGGCAGGAGCAAGTAAAGTCCGATCAAGTTCGGCACGACCATAGAAAAGTAAAGCGCGTCTGATAGATCGAGAACTTTCCCCAAGGAAGCGGACGCGCCTACGACGACGCAGAGGCAAAAAGCCAGCTTATAGATTAGGTTGACGGTTTTGTTGTTTCCAGTGAGGTAGCCGACGGCTTGTTCTCCGTAGTAAGACCAGGAAATCATGGTGGAAAAGGCAAAGAGCAACACCGCGATGGAAAGGATGATCGGAAACCAGCCGATGACTTTCTCAAAGGCTTGAGAAGTGAGCCAGATTCCCGCTTTGTCGCCCGTTCGTTGCATTAAGTCAGCATCCCGCACCCAGAAGGTTTCTTCGCCGTCGTTCTCAACGCGCACGATCACTTGAGACCATTTTTCTAACTCCGTCACCGGCATTTTGGCGGGCACGGTTGCGGCGGTTTCTGATTCTTGTCCGGGAGATGTTTTGAGTTCTTTGGCTTTGTCGCCCAAATGCACGATTGTTTTTGCCTCCTCCTCCGCCAAGGCGCGGGCGGACGAAAACAGTTGCTTGAAGAAATTGGCGGCGATGTCAAAGGTGCCCATGGACTCGGTTTCCGCAACCAAGTCTTCGGAGAAAACCCATCCTTCGCCGCCGTCTTGCGTTCGCACTTTGCTCCAGGTTTGCTTCTTCCATGTTTGACTCTCTTGCTTTACTTGCGCCACTTGCAGCAAAGTTCCCGCCGGCAACTCTTTTGTTGGCGCCGCCTGTTGCGCTTGGGAGTAGGCGTTGATGAGAACGGCCTCGACGTTGGCGTCAATCTTCCACATTCCGGTCACCACGATCACCAACGCTGTTGTCGAGCAAACCACCACGGTGTCCACAAACGGCTCCAACAAAGCCACCAATCCTTCGCTGGCCGGTTTGTCGGTTTTTACTGCGGAGTGGGCAATGGGCGCGGAGCCGACGCCCGCTTCGTTGGAGAAGACGCCCCGCCGGATGCCCTGAATCAAGGCGCCCAAAAAACCGCCGCCGGCCGCTTCGGACGAAAACGCGCTGTTGATGATTACGCCGATTGCCGCCGGGATTTCCGAGAAATGGGAAACCAAAACCACGGCGGAAGCCATCAGATAAATCACACACATAAAGGGAACGAGAATCTCCGTCACTCGGGCAATCCAAACGATTCCCCCAATGATGACTAGCCCCACCAACACGGCAAACAGAATGCCGAACACTACTTTGCCTTCTTGAAACAAGCCGAAAGTTTCGGAGAACTGGGCATGGGCTTGATTGACTTGATACATGTTTCCGGCGCCTAAAGCCCCTCCGATGCAGGCCAGCGCAAACAAAACGGCCAGCACTGATCCCAGCGCGCCCAGCACTTTTCTCACCGATTTCCCGGCAAACCGCTCCTTGAGCCCGTCGCGCAGGTAATACATGGCGCCGCCGTGAACCTTGCCTTGTCGGTCAATCTGCCGGTAGCGCACTCCCAAAGTGCATTCGCAGAATTTGGAGGTCATCCCAAAAATCCCGATCAAAATCATCCAAAAAACCGCGCCCGGTCCGCCAATCCCAATCGCAATGGCCACGCCGCCGATGTTTCCGATCCCCACCGTGGCGCTTAACGCCGCAGAAAGCGCCTGAAAATGAGTAATCTCCCCCGGATCCTTGCTGCTCGAATACTTCCCGCGCACCGTGCGCAACGCCAACTTGAAGGCGCGAAAGTTAATGAAACCAAAGAAACAAGTCAGAAAAACCGCCGTGCCGGCCAATAGAATCAACACAATCGGAACCTCCTCCCCTAGAATGGTCACCGGAAAGAAAACGATGTCGGACAACGCCTTTGAGATTGGCCCGATGGCGTTGTCAATCCGTTGGTCAATGTCCATCTTGGGGACGCTGGAGCCGCTTTCCTGAGCCAATGCCGCCGGCGACGTTGCCAGACAAAAGAAGAAAACCAACCATCCGAAAATCAAAAAAAAGCGCATAGACCAGAGTAGTTTACAATGTAAAACGCAAACATTTTGGCAGACGAGTCCCCTTTTGACAAGCAGAAAAAGACGGGCAAAATCGTCTTCAAACCGAATTCCTCATTTTTTGCCGGCAAGAGGTATCCGTCGGCGAACCCCCTCGCAAATCTAGCCAAACTACTTGGACTCCTTCCGACTTTTGACGTGGCGCCGGAGCATTTGGTAGTAGTTGAACGAAGTTTGGAATTGAACGCCGGTTCGCCGCGCCCAGCCTTCCCAACGCCGTTGCATGTCGGCGGCCAGTTGCGGTCGTTGAGCGGCTAGATTGTTCATCTCCGTTCGGTCCGAAGCCATGTTGTAAAGTTCCCAAGGGCCTGCCGAACTCCAAACCAACTTCCAATCCCCTTCCCGCAAGGCTCGGTTGCCTTCGTGTTCCCAGAAAACCGAGCCTTGATGGAGCGGCGAATCGTCCTTCGTCAGCAATGGCACCAAAGACTTGCCCGAATGCGGAGTCACCGGCGAACCGGCAAAACGGCTTGGGTACTCGCCGCCGGACAACTCCAGACAAGTCGGCATAAAATCCGGGAGATAGCCGAAGGACTCTACCCAAGCGCCGCGGCGGGAAGGCGCAATGCCCGCAGGCCAGTGAACGATCAGCGGAGTCGCCATCCCTCCTTCGTGGACAAAATGCTTATACAGCCGGAAGGGAGTATTGGATGCGTTCGCCCACGCCCGTCCGCAACGAGGGCCGGCCGTTCCTTGAGTGCTCAATGGATTTCGTATGCTTTCCTCGCCGCCGGAACCCAGTATGCCTCCCTCGGCGCACGCCCCGTTGTCCGATAAAAAGAAGAACACCGTGTTGTCGAACCGCCCCAATTCTTTCAACTTTGCTACCAGCTTTCCTATATTTTGATCCACTGCGTCCACGCAGCCGGCATAGGCCGCCATTCTTAAGTCCGAGATTCGTTTCTGTTGCGGGCTCAGCGTCTCCCATTTGGGGCCTTCGTGCGGCGCCGGCTTCCAATCCGGATGGATGATCCCCATCGCTCGTTGCCTCCTCAGCCGGCGGCGAGAGAGCGCCTCCCATCCAATCATGTATTTTCCTTCATACTTCGCCAAATCCTGCGGCTTGGCTTGCAAGGGCCAATGCGGCGCCGTGTAGGATAAGTAAAGAAAAAACGGTTTTTTCTCCTCCTCCAACGACTCTTCGACAAATCGGCATGCGTAGTCTGTGAAGGCGTCGGTCGTGTAAAACCCTTCCGGAGGCTCCACCGGTTCATTCATATAAGTCAATCCCCGCCGCCCCGAAGGTTTTATATAGTGACTGGCTCCGGCTAATATGCCGAAGTATTTGTCAAAACCCCGCTGCAAGGGCCACCCTTCTTTGCGATGGTAGGACAAATGCCACTTGCCGGCCATCAGCGTATGGTAGCCCGCCTGTTTGAGAACTTGCGCCAGAGTAACACAGCGATTGTTCAGATATCCTTGATACGGTTCGTTTTCCAACGGGCTGGGATGTTCCGGCGTCTCAGTCATGTGGCCAATCCCCGCCTGATGCGGATGGAGTCCCGTCATCAAGCTCGCCCGGGTTGGACAGCATCGCCCCGTATTGTAAAACTGTTTAAACCGCAAGCCATTGGCCGCCAATTGATCTAGGTGAGGTGTTTCAATCTCTCCGCCATAACAACCGACGTCTGAAAATCCCATGTCGTCCACCATAACAATCACAATGTTGGGACGTTCTTCGCACTGCAGGCACAAGGGCGACGACGCCCACAACAGGCACGCCGTCAAGACATTCGAAACCCGAAGGCCGCAAAAAGCGCGAAAATACAGCCATTTAGTTTTTTGCGTCATAAAAACAAACATGGATTTTTCATGGCAAAGCTTTATCTATTAATCCAAGTTTGCCCAGCTTTTTTAGTATCTTAGCGCATCTATCTAAGTGAGATGCCGATTCTTCATATCTATAACTTGAATTACTCAAAACCTTTTTTATATCTCTTTGCCTTAAGTATTCATCAAGATCTTTTTTGCTTATTCTTTTAGGACTGCTTGATGTAAAATTCAACTTACCTCTCTTAACTAAAGAGCTAATACCACCAGATGTCATGCTGGCATAATTAGCAGCCTCTTTTAATGTTAAGTTTTCCTTTTTATACTTTTCATAATACTTTTTGTAAGGTAACAAAGATGGCATGTAAACCACTCTAGTATTATAAATTCTAGATTCTTTAATCAATCCCTCATCTATTAATCCAGCAAGCTTAACAGTAGATATACCCAAATAATTAGCTGCCTGATAATGTCTAGTCCAGAGAGGACAAGCTTTATTTTGAACAGATACCGCAAATGGATTGCATTTCCATCTTTTAAAATATAGATAATTTTCAACAGAACATTTGCTTATCAATCCAGGGTGGTATGGATGACCTGATAGATGGCCTATTCTCTTTCTTCGTATAACAGAAGTTTTACTATTTCCCAATACATCAGCAGCTTCGTTAATACAATAATAGTATCTATAGTTGTTTGTCATAATATCGTTTTCTATTAAATTAATGCTGGTTTATCTATGCGGACTCCAGCAAACGCATTCTTTCTAATATATTAAAGACAACAAAGCAGTGGGCAGTCAAGACTTGTCTTATATTTGCGCTATTTACATCAATGCCGGCGGAAAAGATCAAAGCAGCTCTGTCCGACCTGGAAGTGCCATCGGTCGCACTGGCAATTCTCCGTCCCAATCCAGATCGTCCGGAACCAATTGTTCCTGCGAATTCATGGCCTCCTCCCAAGTGACCTCTCGTCCCGTGTAGGCGGCCATGCGCCCCAAGATTCCCATCATGCAACTAGTCACCATTCGGTCGCCGTCGTTGATCGGCTCCCCTTTGCGAATAGACGCAAACAATTCATTGTGCTCGACTTGATACATGTCTTCTGTTGGCCCTTGATAGCGCCACGAGGTTTCCCCCTCGATGCGCACGTCCCGCCATCCGTTGATGAGTCCCGTCCCCTTGGTTCCGTAAATGTAATCGCGGTTCTCGTTGTAACAACCGGAGATCTGCCGACTGCCGAGATGGGTTCTAAGCCCGCTCTTGTATTCATAGACAACTGAGAAATGATCGTAGATGTTGCCGCCGTGAGCCGGAATTTGCCGCCCGCCGTTGGCAACAGCTTTGACAGGCATTTCCTCCCGCATAGCCCATGCAATTTTGTCCACGCTGTGAATGGCTTGCTCGCAAATGCTGTCTCCACTCAGCCAGACGAAGTTCTGCCAATAGCGAAGCTGCCAAGCCAAGTCCGTCATATCCGCCGGGCGTTGGGTTTCCGGAGCAATGGGGTTCACGGGGCCGGTGTAGTAAGTGGCGTAAATGGATCGGATGTCGCCGATGGCTCCGTCGTGAATCCTCTGATAAAGCGCCCGGCGCGGAAAATCGTAACGCCAACAGAAACCGGCCACGATTGCCAATCGTTTCCGTTTCGCTTCGGCGACCGAGGACATGACCGACCGCAGCCCGGGAGCGTCTGTAGCCATAGGTTTTTCGCAGAACACGTGCTTTCCGGCGTCGACGGCCGCCTTCAGATGCCGCGGACGAAACGCAGGAGGCGAGGTCAGGATGACCACGTCCACGCCGCTGTCGATTACCTTCTGGTAGGCGTTCAAACCAAGAAACTGCATCGCCGGTTCAACATCCACTTTCTCCCCCGCAGCTCGCTTCAAACTATTCAAACTCCCTTGCAGCCGGTGCGAAAACACGTCGCCCATCGCCGTCAAACGCACTTCGGAATCCGCATTTAGGGCTTGCCGAGCGGCGCCCGAACCCCGCCCGCCACAGCCGATCAATCCCACCCGAATCGTCTCGGCATTCTGCCCCAGCAAAGACTGCCTCAAACCGACGTAAGGAGCGGCCACGCCGCCGAGAACTACCGCCGAAGAGGATTTGATAAACTGCCGCCGATTGCCGGCAGATTCTTTTTTAGGTTTCTCACTCATAATATCAATGAATCTTCCCATTCCAAAAAGCCATGAACAGCCCCATTACCGCCGCAACGCTGGCGTAAGCTACCTGCCCGGTCAGCAGGGCGAATAATGTACCGGCGATACACAACGCCAGCGCAAACTTCCTGATTGGCGAATATTCCACGCCACGATTCGGAACCACCTTCACCTCGATCGGCTTCGGCTCTGTCACTACACGAGCCTTGACCCTTACCAGCGGCGGCTGAGGTCCCTCTACCGTCGGATTCGCACGTTTAATGATTTCTAGTTCTCTAGTCGTTGGTCGTCTCATCTCACAATGCAATTCATAAGTTTAAACAAAGTTGCCCCCAAACAAAAGAGCCCAAACAAAAGAGAAATCATCTTTCCGTTGTATCCGCTAATTTGAAAAACAGCGCGCTTGGTGTTTTTTCAACTAACTTATCACTTTTTTAGCCGATGCCGCACTCGGTCGTATTCCGGGTTCACACACTTGTCGCCCCATCGTTTGAGCGTTGCCAGCAGGCCGGCGTCCGTCTCCTCCGCCATTCCTTGATCCCCGCTCTTGTCGATCCAACTTTGGAGAAGTTTGCGGTGGTCTTGCAACACTTTTTGAAATCGCGGGTTGTCCGCCAAGTTGTGGATTTCGTGGGGATCGTTTTGCAGATCATAAAGTTCCTCGGCCGGCTTGTGCGGCCCGAAAAACAACATCTGCGTCGCGTTCAATTTACCCGAAGCGGCCAGCCGGCGCAGCTCTTTGGACACTGGCCAACCGTCCTTGTAGTTAGGTTGCATGTAGGGGCGGTCGGTAAGGAAGTTGCGGAGATATTTGAAGCGCGGCGTTACCAAGGCGCGGATTCGCTCAATTGTGTAATCGCAACGATCGCGAGCCGCAACCACAAACTCGCGCGGGGAATGTTGTGGACTGAGGAAGTTCAATCCCTCCATCCACTTCGGCGCCGCTATGCCGGCCAGCGCCAAAGAGGCCGGCGCCAGGTCAATGCCGCTTACCAAGTCGCGCCGCACTTCCCCGCGGGGCAATCCCGGACCAGCCGCAATCAAAGGCATCCGAATGCCGCCTTCGTAAAGAAACTGCTTGTGCCGATGCATCTTGTAGCCGTGATCGCTGAACAAGAAAATCACGGTGTTGGCATACAAGCCGTCCCTCTTCAACTCCCGCACAATTTCCCCGACTTGCCCATCCGTGCGCAGAAGACAGTCGTAGTGGTGGGCGATCTCCTCGCGCACCAGAGCCGTGTCCGGATAATATGGAGGCACCGGCACAACCTCCCGATCCACAATCGCCTCCGCCCGCCGGCCCAGCTTTCCGCCGCGCAATTGAATTTGGCCGAAGAAAGGTTGCCCCGCCGGTTTGAGACGCCAACGCGTCCCCGGCTTCTGAACCGAATACATCGCGTCCAAATCATGCCGAAAGTTGTAATCGTCCTTGCCCGAATCGTTGAAAGTAAAGTAGCCGGCCTCACGAAAAAGCTCCGGTAAGGTTTTGACCCCCGACGGCAGCCGAATGTCGTCAAAGTCAGCCCCCATGCTTTGCCCCCGAAAAGAAGCCCGCCCGCTCCGGTGGTTGTGAATTCCGAAACTGGTTTGCATCGCGCCGACGATGATCGCCGAGCGCGTCGCCGAACAAACTCCCGCTGGCGTGTAAAAACGGTCAAAGCGAATCCCCTCTTCCGCCAGCGCGTCCATGTGCGGCGTTTGGATCAACGTCTCGCCATAACAACTGAACCAACCGCTGACGTCCTCCAAATAAATCCAAAGAACGTTCGGACGCTCCTTTGCCTTTTCTTCGCCCTCCGCCGCCCAGCCAGCCAACCCCAAAACCGTCGCCAACAAAATCAAAACACGCATTCCTCAACCCTACCCAACCAAAAGACCGCCGTCAAAACCTTTTCATCTCCCCGTCATTCATCAGGTATTGCTTTTCAACACTCTTGATCAAGCCCGTCAACGTTGCCTCTCTGAACCAAAGCACAACCGCGGTGCCGAAGCCGCCGCCACCGCCCTCCAAATCGCCCAACTCATGCGCTCCATCCCCCCAGCCAATAACCAAGCCCGTCCCTCCTCTCCTCCCGTTTCCACCCCAGCCAAACCAACGCAAACCAACCACCCCTAAAAACGCCGCCCTCTCTTCCCCCACTCAAAAACCGACCTTGCGTGAATCTCTTTGCAACAACGCCAACGGCAACCCCGTCCCCAACCGCCCTCCACAAGCTCTGCCAACCATCTTCAGCCATCCACTCCTTCGGCAAAGAAAACCAATCCTACTCCCCAATCGCTTGGGCCATGCGCCCCTCCAAACCAACCGCCCGCCAAGCCCGCGCCGCCATCTAACGAGAACTAACGGCAAAACCCAAAATCAACCGCCCTTGCCTTTCAAAAAAGCATCCTCGGCAAAAAAATAAAAACAAGCGCTTCAAAAGCCGTCCGCGCTTGGCAAACTTCCCCAGCCCGGTAACACTTCGGAAAATCATAACTAAGCCGACCGCATCCAACTTCCTGTGAAAGCGTCTTTGAATCGCCATAGCGTTTTTGGGGAAATAATCCCAACCGACTAACTCGAAAAAGCGCGTTTTCCTTTGAAAAAGTCGAAATAACAAAACAATTCGCAAACAAAATTTCCTTGAAAAAAAGGGATTTTCCTCCGGAAAAAGGCTTGTTTCTTTTTCAAAGGGGGAGTATTGTCTCCTGTTGTTCGCCGGGGAAAAGCTTGCTTTGAGCGAAAAGAACGGTTGGAAAAAGAAAGGCACGACATGATGGAAAATATCGATTCTATGCGAAAGCAACAGACCTCCTTTGGGCATATCCTGCCCTACTTGAAGTTCTTGGCGGCCCAAAGCCGCCAAGCCGGGCGAAACATAAAACGCTTCTTCTCCATTCTGAGCCAAGAAGCCGACATCAAAGCTGCTCGGCGAGAAGCCATCGCCGCAACCAACGGCGTGGGTTTGCCGCCCCAGCCGCTCATTAGCGAGGCTGCCCTCAAGGCCTCCTCCCTTCTCTTTGCCACCGGCGCCATCCTCGCTAACGCCCACGACGGTTCCGGATCCCACTCCGGATCCGGGAATTCGTGTCAACACACAGAACACGACGTCACGATGGAATGGAACTGCAATGACGACGAATTCTGTTGCTACATCGTTAAGGAAGGATCCAACGAAACAAAAGGCGAGATGTGGGGATTCTGTTGCGACAGTGATTTCTACCGGGATCGTTGCGAAGAAGGGACAGAAGAGCATGATGGCGAGATCAACTGCGGTCGCCGCAAGAAGAGGGCAACTTGGAGCAACAGTTAATGCTTTGGCGCCGACTCTGCCGCTTCCGTTCGGTTTCATCCCAAGCGGAAGTGTTATGGACACTTTAATTTTTCTATCTTTTTATTATGAGACCATTGAAACAGCTTTTTGTAGGGGTATTGATCACAATGATAGTGGTTTTAGTTTTTATCTTCATCTATCGAGATGATGACATTGATCCGATGATGCCCGATTTCCCTCCTAACACGTCTACAGAGGAAAAGAGTGAGTATTTTCAAAAGAAATGGCTCAAAATGAAATCAGCGGAACTTGATAATCCCGGAACAACCAACTTGATTGGAAAACTGGTTCAAGAAAAAGCCTCGCATCTTCAACCCAGCCAACAGTTCTCCTTAACACAGAAACTAACCAGTTGGCTTTATCAACTGAAGACCGGATCATTTGAAGATTTTCTAGCCTTTCGCGATCCTGATGGTTACCAGTTTAGCACGACAGCTCTGAAGGTTGCTTCGTATAAGCTGTATAAGCAGACTCGCAACTTAGATGGTTTATCCGACGATGAAAAATATGAGGCTTGGAACAGTCTAACAGATAAAGAGAAAATCGATCTTTTGGATAAAACTTCCAACAAGGAAAAACTGGAACTGCTTCACGCCGCGTATACGAACGTCCGCTTCGATTCCTTGCGTGCAGACAGCATCCATTTGAATGTACGAAACTGGAAAACAAAGGTGGATGCAAGTGACGTGATGAATCCGTTCAATTTTTATCCTGATGGAATTTTGTCATTTCACAAGCATACTCCGATTCGGTATCGGACAAAGCCCGCGGAGGTCATGAAAAAGCACTGGGGAGTCGAGTGGGCGAGGTTTCGCGCGGGATATGATTCGCCGGATTACGAGGGATATGTGTTTGCGATTCAGTTGGCTTTGTATTGGTCACCGGACGAGAAACGCTGGCTGGGCGCATACTGTTGCATCTCCATCCCTCCGGACAGCGTTTTGGGCGAGAGAGTCACACCTCGCATTTACTTTTAACTTTGACCTGTTGGTTTGGCGACACACCCTAGAAAGATGAAAGGCTTGTTGCGTTGGGTGGGCGTGTTGGCGCCGTATGCCGCCGGCGTGGTGTTCTTAGTGGCGGCGGCGTCCAAGATTTGGTCTTTTCCTGATTGGTTGCCGTATCTTGCGCGCGGGGAGGCGGCTATGGTTAGTTATCTGGGAGTATTGGCGGTTTTGATTGAAGCGCCGCTGGGGTTGTTCTTAATTTTCTAGAACAGCAAGGGATTGTTGAGTGCGGCGGCGATACTGGTGTTGGTGGTGTTCACCGCTTATTTAGGTTATGTGTATGGTTTTACGGACGGGGAGTGCGGATGCGGTGGGGGCGAGCAGTGGGTAGCGTCAAGTCGAGAAGGGCGTTTGTGGTTTTCGCTGGCGAGGAACGGTTTGTTGTTGGGTGGTTTGGGGCTTCATCTGCGGACGACTTGGATAACAATTGCAAATTAGGAATTCATAAAACGACAAGAAGAACGGCATTTTTCTTCCTTCATTTAGGAAGTGTGGTTTCAGAATCTTTTGTTTGTCGTTCCTTATTATGAATTTGTAGTGGTTATGAAGCGGAAGGTATATCTATTTGGCGCGCCGGGGAAAGTGGGCGGAGCGGCCACGAAGATATGGGATTTGTTGACGTTGTTGCGGGAGGATTTTGATTTGTGTTTGGTGTTGCGGCATAAGCGTTTGCTGAAGGATCGAGAGATTCAAGAGGCGGTTCGGGAGTCTGGGGTTCGAGTGGAGTTGGAGGCAAAATTGCCAAAGAGGATGGAGGGGATTGCGCTGGTGATTTGCGAGTTGGATATTTTTGAGAGCGGGCGGGCGGAGTGGATTAAGGAACGGGGGTTGAAGTTGTATTTTTCGAATGAGATGATGTGGAAGTTCAAAGGGGAAGAGGAGGCAGTCAAGCAAGGTTTGGTGGACAAGGTATTTTTTCTGTCGGAGTATCAAGCGGAGGCGTTTCGGGAATTGTATAAAGGGGTGCCGGAGGCGGTTATCGATAACTATGTGGAGCCGTCTCGGTTTCCGTTTGCGGAGCGGCGGAATGCGGGGATTGTGTTGGGTCGGTTGTCGAGGCCGGATCCGGTGAAGTTTTCGGAGGATTTTCCGGTGTTTTACGAGGCCTTAGAGTTGCCAGAGGCGCGGTATCGAGTAATGGCGTGGAGCCGTCAATTACACGAGAAATACGCGTGGCATCGATTTGGATCGGAGTGGGAGTTGCTGGGAGCGGGCGCGGTTTCGTCGGCTGATTTTTTGCGGTCGTTGGACTTGTTTGTGTATTCGTTTGGGCCGTTTTTCAAGGAGTCATGGGGGCGTGCGGTAGTAGAAGCGATGTTGACTGGGGCGATTCCTCTGGTGCCGGCGGGTTGCCACTTTGGTCACTTGGTAGGAGAAGGAGAGAGCGGTTATTTGTGCGGGTCGTTTGCGGCGTATCAAGAGGCAGCGCAACGATTGTATTGGGATTTCGATTTGCGGCGACGAATGAGTGAGTGGTGCGCGCGCTATGCGCGGGAGAAGTTGTGTGATCGGGCGGCGCATCGCGCTATGTGGGCAAAGGCGTTGAGTGAATAGGTGCGGGATGTGTGGGCGAGTTATTGTTATTGGAGCGTTTGTATAGGAGCGGCGCAGGCGGCGGCGATGGAGCGGTGTATAAAAACGGCTCGGAAGGTTGGGGTGCATCGGGAGTTTTGCGTGTTTAGTGATCGGCAAGTGGTTGGGGCGGTTTGTTATGAAGCGGGCGGAGTGGAGGCGCCGAAGGATCGGCGGTTTTGGGTATATTTATCGGCCGGGGTAAAGAAGTTCGCTTTTGACTATGCGGTGTGGGTGTCGCCGGGAACAGTGTTTCGGCGAGTTCCGGGGGCGGTGTTGCGGGTTTTGGAAGGGGCGCCGGTTCATGTGCCGTCGATGCGGAAGTTGAAGCCAGAGCATGGGACGGATTGGGAAAAGCAGTTGGGTGCAGTCTATCGGGACGGGGGCGTGCGCGGGGAGGCTTGGTTGGCGGATGATGGTTTTTGGATAGTGAAGTTGAAAGCGGTGGAGCATTTATGCAAGTTGGCGGCGCATAGCATGGCGTTGGGAAAGGGGTTGGGATTGGAGTTGACTGGCGCTGAGGCATTGGGCTATGCGGGGCAAATGTTATGCGGCGATCCAGTAAAACATAAGAGGGAACGGCATGCCGATTTGTGGGGGTGGAAAGGGGAAAGATTATGGAGGAAAGCGGCAATATTGCTGGAGGCAAAGTTAGAAACGAAGACAAGTTGATTGAGGAAGCAGGCGGAGATGAAGAGTATGGCAAGGAAAGAGGATCGGGCGGGATTCACTTTGGCGGAGTTGTTGACGGTGATTGGGATTGTGGCGCTGTTGGTTGCTTTGTTGTTGCCCACTTTGTCCTCAGTGCGGGAGCGGAGTCGACGGATTGCATGTATGAGCAACGTGCGGCAACTGGCGATGGGAATGTTGTTGTATGCGGAGGACGACGCGCGCGGGAGTTTGTCGGGAAAAACGCATTCCGAAGATCAAGATTTGAACTGGCTGGCCAATGGATATGCAGAGGAGCGTAGGTTGTATATTTGTCCAAGCACGGAAAACATTGTAAGCGAGAATCGGGACCGGCATCTGATTTCGGGTGTAGAAGGCTATGTGGACTTGCGGGACGTCTCTAAGAGCGCCGGCCCGGTGAATGGAATGAGTTATCAGCCTTTTGGCTTTATGGGGGTGGATGTGGAAGTTTGGTCGGAGATTCCCTATTATCCGCATATGGAGTTTGTCAATGGCGCTCGGAATCCATATTATGGAAAATTGAGACCGATCAATGGCGTTCGAAAAGATTTGAAAAACATCCACACTTACAAACATTATCATGATAGTTTTGGGTTGCGGGGAGTAATAACGGGGCCGTCTCGCATTTGGATTATCGCGGACGCGGGGATAAACAGGGGCAAGCTTTACTGGCCGGACAAGGCGGACAATCACCGGGCGAACGGCGCGAATGTTGGGCATGCGGACGGTCATGTGGACTGGGTGAAGCGGGAGGATTATATTTACCGCTATGAAATGTCCCAGGATGAGGGACGGACGGGCATTGAAATTCCTTGGCTTTAACTTGTTGCCGAGGGAATCAAAGAATGCAGTATTGAGCGTCTTGTCAATTGCATACCCAATAAAGAATTTTACCAGAAAATCTGCAGGTTTTGCGGCAAAGATGGGTACTAGGAGGGCGGCGTACGTTCATTGGTGATAGAAAATGCCGGCGGCGGTGATTACAAGGGCGGTCGCTAATGCGGTTTTCTTGCGCCAGTTTTATTGGTTGAGGCGTCGGCGAATGGGACGAAGTTTTGCGGAAAAGCGAGAGATTGCGATAGCGGCGGTAGTCAATGTGACGGCGATTGCTGCTTTCCAGTTTCAAGGGTTGGACTTTGGCTTGGTTTTCACTACATTAGACTTCTAGCGATTGAGTCGGATTCTTGGAAGTTTGTCATGATTAATTTTAGTTGGTTTCGTTGTTTGTGTTGGTTGCGAGACAAAACGCCAGCGAATGCGCGGCGAAGATATTCCCAAAAGCGCTCGGTTTTCCGAGTTGCGTCGGGTTGGTTTGAATTGCGTTGCTTCATAATTTCAAAAACAATCTGTTGTCTGCTCAATATTCTACTATTCGGTTCGGCCAAGCGATTGGGAAAAGGTAGGTTCCCCCACCAGGCCGTTACGAAAATCCAGTAAGGTGATTACGAGAGTTTTTCTGCCCGTTTGCCGAAGCAAAACGGGAAAAGAAGCATGCGATTCTCCCAATGCATTTCATATTCAAACTGTGATATTTTAGCGGGGAGACCCGATGGCGAATCACTCACTGGTTTTTTGTAAGCACGGGCAAATCACAGCGTTTGGCTTGTTTTTCCCACGCTTTTTTGGCGGGCAAGGATAGGCCGATCGCGATTTCAAATCTATCGGTAAGATTTCGGCAACGACTCATGTAACAGCTTAGTATCCTATTAGTAGCAGTTCCGTAAGCGATTGAGCAAACAGCAGAGGCTTTGCCCGCGTGGTTTTTATATTCAGTCGATGTTTGGGTGGAAGCTTGGTTATTCTTCGTTGCCGCCGAGGGTTTCGTAGTAGCGGCGGACAAGTTCGGAGTATTGTTGCGGAACGGGATCCCGGTCGATGGGCACTACCGCTTCTCTGGAGAGACGACGGGCCAATTCTTCCCCAACTTGTTGTTGGATTTCGGCCAGTGGTTTTTCAATTTGCAGTTGGACGAATTCCCACTGAGGTTCTTTGCCGCTGTGTTTGAATTCGGCGCGGATGGCGCGGGCTCGGTCGCGGACGGAGGCCACTTCGTTTTGCAAGTCTTGCACGTCGATGATTTCTTCGACTTCGCGCAGGCGGTCAGAAAATTGAGTGAAGCTTTGGCCGGTCAGCGGGCCTCCGTTGCCGCCGCTGTTCGGATTGTTTTCGTTGCCGATATTCCAAGCGGTTCGCAAGTTGGATGATTGGTTACGTTCGTCGTTTTGTCCGGCAGGTTCTCCGGCTTCGCTTTGGCCTTCGGCGTTCTCTCGGTTTTGCGGGTTGCCGGATCCGTTTTGCGCCAGTTGCGGAGGCGGGTTTTGCTCCGGGTTTTCGGCAGAGGGTTCGCCGCCCGACTGTCGTGTTGTTGGGTTTTCGGGATTGCGCTGTCCCGGTTGTATGCCTTCTGGTGATTCGGACACGGGCGAACGGGGCGATGTTTCTTGTCCGGGCAAGTTGCCGGCAATTTCGTTGCCGACTTCTTTGAGCAATTCATCCAGAACTAGGCGGGCGCGTCGGAGAGATTCCACACCGTCGCCGAGTACGCTTTCTGCCGCGCGGTCAATGCGGTCTTGAAGTTCGTCGACGGATTCGTGGGCTTGGTCTTCGAATTCCTGCGCTTTGTCAATCAGGTTTAGTCGAGCAAGTTGCGAGGTATATTCGAGCTGCGTGTTGACTTCGGCGGGGTCGACGGCTCGGTAGGTTTCGTGCAATTGCCTCGACAAGAGAGGTTCGGCGCTTTCGGAGTCTTCGCTGACGGAGCGGACGTCCTCCAAAAGCGATTGAAGTTCTTCTTTTTGTTGGCTGATGTTTTCCATTACTTGGGAGGCTTCTTTTGATTCGGCCAAGGATTTTCGATCTTCCTGCGCCACAGCGGAGAGACCGTCTCGAATTTCGTCTTGCCGTTGAGACAGTTGGCGGGCGCGCTCTCGCAAGTCTTGCATGGCTTGGGAGAATTGCCCTGAATTTTCCCGCCGATATTCATCTCGAAGTTCTTCCAAGCTCTGCTGCGTTCTGGCGCCAGAAGCGAGGGCTTGGGAAACTTGCCGGTCTTCCAAAAGCTCGGCCGCCTGTTGCGCTTCGGAGCGAACTTGATCCAGTTGGGACAAGGCTTCGGCGGCTTCCGGGGTGTTTTGGTTGGCGACTCGCTGGCGGAGTTCGTCCATGTCTTCCAGCATTTGGCGCTGTTGATCGCGCAAGCGTTTGAGTTGGTGTTCGATGTCCTCTTTTTCCTCCTCATCGGCTGCGTCCAAGGCGGTTTGCAGTTCTTGAAGCCGGCGGTTCAAGTCTTGCTGCCGGCGGGCGAGTTCTTTGAGCCGGTTGAATATCTGGAGTTGTTCGTTTTGCTGCCCGTCCTGCTGTGAAGCGGCTTGGCTTTGCGTTTCGTAGCCGTCGGCATCATCGGTCATTTCCAGTTGATTGAGCTGCTGCTGGGATCGACTGCCGCCGCCCCCGCCGCTGCCTTGGCCTTGAGACACTCGGAACTCTTCGGGTTGAATTTGGAGCAGGTAGTGATAGGCGGTTCTCGCAGTGCCGATGGCGGAGGAAAGACTGGGGGGCGATTTTGTTCCGACGGCGGCTTCCAGATGATCCACCGTCCGTTCCATTGCGTCTTTGGCCTGTTGCAGCATGGCTTGCTCTTTCTCGCCTTCCACTTCTTGGCGAATTTGCTCCAACTGCGTCACGGCGGCGCGTTGCGACTCTTGAACAACATTTACATCGTCCGCAAATTGCTCCGAAGCTTGGCGGCCGGATTCGCGCCTCTGGATGTTCCAAGCCGCGTTGATAATCTCTTTTTGCAACTGGAGAAGTTCCATAGTCGGCGAGTTCCCTTGTCCCTGTCCTTGTTGATCTTGAGTTCCGCCGCTTTGATCTTCCCGAAACACTTCCTCAAAAGGCCGAATCTCGGCAAAATACATATCGCTGTAGTTGCGCCGCAGCTCTCCGTCCGGGCCAACGTCGTCCGCCCAAAGATAATAAGTGACCAAAGATTGCGGCCGAACGTCGAAGTCTTCCAGTTCCAACAACTGCTCAATCGCCTGTTTTTCTTTGGCGGGCGCCCTTTGCCCGTGTTCCATCAGCACCGGCTCCCCGTCGCCAATAGCGTAGGCAAATCCATAAGCCCCCACCCCGTAATCATCCCAAATCTCCCCTTCAAACTCGACTTCCTCAACCGCCGAAAACCGCTGATCCCCCGCGGGAGACTTCAACTTCAAAACAGCCTTGCGGTTCGGTTGCACTTGGATCACAAAGTCAACGGAAGCCTTATTCGTCCGCCCTTCCGCATCCTGCAGGTTCAGCTCGTAAGTGTCGCTTTCCGCCAAAGAAAATTGGGCCAAATACACATTGGACTGCATCGGATCGGCCTCCAAGCTCACCAATCCCCCCTCTCTTCCCGCCAAACTGCCGGCAACAATCGGCTTGTTCAACCACAGCCTATAAACAAGCTCCGTCCCTTCCACCGCGCTAATGCGGCGAGTATCCTTAATCACACGATCCGATAGCGCCGTGTAGTCTGGATAATCCAGCGAAGCGTCCGCCCGCACCAAAGCCGGATACTCAAACACCTCCAACCGATACTGCTCCGTCCGCTCTTCGCCATATTCCACATAATACAAAGTCTCCGCCTCCACAGACGCCAAACTATTCCCAAAAACCGGATCCTCCAAATTCCGCGCCAACGGCAAACGCCGAGCGCCGCCATCCGACGGAAGAACAACCAGCGTCGCCTCGCTGGGAACCTTTTTGCGAAAAGTCGCCGTGATAACCACACTGCTCCCTCGCTCAATCACGGCGTTGCCGGGACGAACCTCGACATTGCCGGCAACAACCCCCTGCGCCGGCGCTCTTATTCCCCCAAAACCCAAAGCAATAGCCACCGCCGCAAACACAACCACGCTCAAACCATAAAAAAACTGGCTAAACAAAAGCCGCTCCCGGCCCCGCTGATCCCACGGACTCCGAAGATTCTTCGCCAACGCCTCCCGAATCACCCGCTTCTGCAAATAATGAAAATCCCCCGACCGCGCATCCGGCGCCGCATCCATCGCCGTCAGCAACAAAGCATGCAAATCCGGATACTCTCGCTCAATCTGCCGCGCAATCGCATGCAAATCCGCCTCCCGAGCCCGAACGCGAACCAAAAAACTGCCTCCCAACGCTCCCGCAACCAAAAGCAACAAATGCGCCCAAGAAACAGAAAAATCCGCCTGAAACCGAAGCAACAAAAGAATAACGCCAACCAACGCCGCCCCCAGCCACACCAAAGACTGCGAACGACGAACTTGACATCGGCTCTGCGCCTCCGCAATCGGCGCCAACTTAGCGGCAAGAATCGGATTAACCATAACCGCCCTCTTCTACACCATCCACCGCCCCTTGCCAACCCAAACCGCCAAAAATAAAATCCAACCCATCCCCGCCGCCCGCCGCTAAATTTCTCAAACGTTTTTCTCGCAATCCCCAAAATCCCCTCTCAAAATAATCCACCAACCGATAACGATGTGACAAACGCCAAACAAAGAAAGTCAATCCATGAAAATAAGAGCGATCATCCACGAAGCAGAAGAAGGCGGCTACTGGGCCGAAGTGCCCTCCCTTCCCGGATGCGCCACCCAAGGCGAAACCCTCGAAGAAATCCACAAAAACATCCACGAAGCCGTCGAAGGCTGCCTGCTCGCAAACTCTCCAAACAACCCCATCCCCGAAAAAGCCAAAGCCATCGAAGTCGCCGTATGAAGGCCGTCAGCGGAAGGCATTTTTGCCGACTGCTCCAAGCGCGGGGGTGGCGATTAGTGCGGATTAATGGAAGCCATCATATCTTTGTCAAAGAGGGCATAGTAGAAACTATCTCCGTTCCCGGCGATAAAGATTTGAAAGCGAGGACTGCAAAAACATTTAATGAAAATTGCCGAAAACGAAAACCACTAGCCATCCCCTTTCTTTATCCCGTTCATCCTTGTTTCATTCGTAATTCCTAATCCATCGCCCGGCCGGAAAATCGCCAGAAAAGGAAAACCGATAACGAAAAATCCAAAAAAATAGCCGCGCCCGCAAAAAAATCGAAAAAAGATTGACGCCGCCGGAATTTGCGGCCAAACTTCGCCAAAAGTTTTTCCGTAAAGTAGAATGAACCCGCATTCTAAAGAATGCATGAAGAGAAGACTCCAAACGCACTCAACAACGCCGCCGATACCGCGAGTGAACGCACGTCCCTCCCCGTAAAACTAACAAGCTTCCTTTTCCGTCTTCTCCTAGGAACCGCTCTCGCCCTCCTCCTGCTCTTCTTTCTTCCGCCAACTCCGGCCACAGCGCAAACTACGCCGCCCCAAGAAGAACTCGTCAACAGCACAAATTCCATCCTTCACGGCAGAACCAAAAAAGTCGCCGACGTCATTTTGTCAAAGTTGCCAGGGGGAATCACCCGATACGAAGAAGTCACCGAACTCAACCAACTTCACCTAATCCAGGAACTGCGCCTTCAAAATAGAAATCTGACTTCCTTGTCCGCCAGCGTCTTCAGCAAACTCGGTTCATCGACAGAAATTTATCTCTATCACAATCGGCTCACTTCCTTGCCAGCCAACGACTTTGGGACTCTCCAAAATCTGACTACTCTGCAAATCTGGAACAACCAACTCACCAACTTGCCTGCCGGAATCTTCGACGGCCTGAAAAACTTGAAGTTTTTTGTTGCTTCACTTCAACAAACTGAACCACTTGCTGTCTGGGATATTTGACGAACTCGGCAACCTAACATCTATCAATCTCCACAACCGACAGGGCACATTGCCAGACAATATCTTTGACAATCTGGGAAAATTAAACGCTCTTACTCTTTCCCAAAATCGGTTGACTGACTTGCCGTCAAGAGGCTTGAATAGTATGCCACTGCTACAGTAACTTTACCTAGTCAACAACAGACTGACCGCACTGTGGCCACATACCTTTTTGAATCTCAACAATCTTAAATATTTGGCTGTTTCCCGAAACCTATTGACTTCCTTGCCCCCCAGAATCTTTGACTGGCTCTCCAATCTGGAATACCTTTACCTTTGAGATAACCACCCGTCTGATTTTCCTGATGGACTCTTTGCAGATCTCACCAAGATGAAAGAGTTGTACCTTAACCGAAACCGTTTCACTTTGAAATCTTTCGGACAAGAGGCTTTCTCGTCGTTCACCAACACTGCAAAACTATATCTTGGTAACAACCAACTGGATTCTTCTAACAGCCGAGCGTTATCATCCTTGACTACTCTAGAAGAACTGGAGCTGAACAACAACCAGCTGACTGGATTGTCCCGTAATTTTTTCTATTGTTAGCCAACTTGCATAAGCTGTATTTCATGAAAATCTTCTGGAGGAATTGCCCTTCAGCATTTTTCGGAATCTCCAATCTTTGGAAACGCTGTCGCTGTATTGGAATCATCTGACCGGTGAAACCGTGCCGCCGCCAATAGGATTTAGGACTCTCGTAAGTCTGCAGGATCTGTACCTTCGTGGTAACCGATTTTCCACGAATTATCTGGGCAACTTAGAGGACTGGTACGAAGAAAACCAGGAAGATAGGACTGTTCCAAGTATTCACTTTGACGAACGGCAACAATTTGTTGAGGCTGCTCCTGATAGTCAAGTTTCGGTATCCGAGAACGGGGCGGGCGGCGTTCACAATTGAGTTGCCAGATGGTCAGGATCCGTCGGCGCCGGTGTTGTGGAGAACGGAGGACGGCACGGTGAAGGCGGGGGAAAACTATGAATTCAGAGGAGGCACATTGACTTGGGAAGGCGAACAACACCAACAACTTGGCGAAAGGGATTTTAATTCCGCTGATAGACAACGGGCTTGACGAACCGGAGGAAACTTTCAAAGTGATTTTGAGCAATCCAATTTATGTGCAATTTGACCCGGAATTAACAAATGAGAGAGGAGAGATGGAGTTGACCGTCACAATCCAAGATGACGACAAACCGTCTGGTCTTTGGTTTCCGCCTACGGCGGAAGTGAAGGAGGGAAATCCTGAGGAAACCGCCCAAGTAGCCGTGGTCTTTTTTATATTGCGCGAAGCCTATGGGCAAGCGGTCAGCGTGGATTATGCGACTTCGGATGGCTCGGCTACACAAGAGCAAGATTATCGGAGAGTCTCAGGCACATTGACTTGGCCGGCTGGGGACATTTCGGAGAGGTACATTGCTGTGCCGATTTTAGGGGGTTACAGAGACGAGCAGAAGGAGCGGGTGGAAGTCAGCGAGGGCGGAGAGGCGATTTATCGGGTTCGCGGCGCCAATTGGTCGCGGGGTGGACATGATAGTAAACTTGTGCTCGACGCATCCGCAGTTGACGGTGGAACCGGCGCGGTTGGTTTTTGCGACGACGAACTGGCTGAACTTTCACTCCGTCACCATAAGCGCGACAGAGGAAGCGGCCGATCACAGCGAGTCTGTCGCCATTATGCATTCGATTCCGGCGACGACGGATTTTGCGGGGATAGACAACGCCGGGATGATGCGGGTTGGCTTGGCGCATACTTATGTGCCGGAGCCGGAACCGGAGCCTACATTGGATGGCTTGGTTGTGGATCTGTCCAGTGCCGGGCAAGATTTGGATGGGCGGCGCATGCTTTTGACGCTAAATGGCAAAGGATTGTGGCAGGGCCGGGAAACGCCTCCGAATACGGATTCCTCTATGGATTATGGAAGCGAGCGGATACGCGGCAGTCGGCACAGCAGCTTGGAAAGGGCGGACAAACTTTGGCTTTTGGCTTTCCCTGCCGGTAATCCTTTGGCTGGCATCAGGCGAGCATTAGAAGACGAAGCCCAATATCTTCCGCTGGAAACGCCGATTCCGATGCGGGTGGATCGCGGCCCGGCCATCGAGTTTTCCATTATAGTGCTGTATTTGGATAACATTCCCGAGACGGCGTTTGGAGAGGATCGGATTGCTTTGGTGACCAGCGTCAGCGATACGGGCGAAGGTTGGCCGGCCGGCATAATCTTTACTTACGAACCGGGAACGGCCAGCGCGCTATCGCTCAGCGAAGCGTTGGACTCTCGTTATGACGACTTCTTCCTGCCTGGCGAGTATCGGTTTGAGAGAGGCTCGCTGGCCGGAGTTCTGCAAGTGGCGGTTGCTCCGACCGATTATGACCAAGACGACGACGGCTTGATTGAGGTTAGCAACCTAGCGCAACTGAACGCCATCCGGTTTGATTTGAACGGCGACGGCCAACCGGACCAAGAAGCATTCGCTAACGCTTACAGCCAAGCCTTTCCCAGCGCCATTGCCAACATGGGCATTCCCAACAACGCCCCAGCCCAAGGCTACGAACTCACCAGCGATCTTGACTTCGATACCAACCACAACGGCCACGCCGAGGAAGCAGACGCCTTTTGGAACAAGGGCCACGGCTGGCAGTCCATCGGCCTGTTCGCCCACCCCTTCCAAGCCGTGTTAAAAGGCAACGAACATAAGATTGTCGGCTTGTTCCAAGACCAGAGCGATGCTTCCCGGTTTGCCGGGAAACCCAGTGGCTTGTTTGGAGCTATTGGCAATCGCGGGCAAGTGGTTGGCTTAGGATTAGAAGAGGTGGATATAAAAGGTGTGAACTGGGTCGGCGCCATCGCCGGGTTGAGTCAAGGAAGCATCAGCCATTGTTCGGTGAGCGGGCAAGTGGTGGGCTCGAACAGCGTCGGCGGCCTAGTTGGACATAACTTTGGGAACATTGCGCACAGCTTCGTCAACGCAGAAGTGAGCGGCGTTATCGGCGTTAGCGTCTTCGTGGGGTGGAATGTTGGTGGTTCTATCGAGTCCAGTTCGGCGCAAGGGAGAGTGAATGGCGCAACCAGTGCCGGCGACTTAGTCGGTTTAGGAACCCCGGCTCGCTAAAGACCGGTTGTGCGCAAGGACAAAGCGGAAAGCGCAACCTTAGCCGGCGGAGTAGTTGGGTATCAATCCCACTATCGGCATCATTGGGCAGAGTTATGCGGTGGTGGAAGTGAGCGGGTCAGCTCATGTTGGTTGGTTAGTAGGAAGCAGTTATGGCGAGAGCGAAGGCCGCGGGCAAGAAGAGGCGCCTAGCCAAACAACCCAGCGCCGGGCAAAATGTGTTAGGCTATGAGGGAATCTTGGAAACTTGGAAAGTAGCTTGGGATGGGGACGGCCAAGCCGACGACCCTTGGCACTTGGGCTAGCCTAATCAAAATCCCGCCTGGCCCGCCGCCTTCCATGGCGACAACCTCCTCACTTGGCAAGAGTTCGACCACCAACACCAACACTAACGCTAACGCAGAATCGCTAGGGAAGTTATGAGGCTAATGAAGTTTGGAATCCAACACTGTTTCCAAGCTCCCCCGCTTGTTATTGATGCCTCCTCCGCCCAAACTTCCAACTACTCTTTGTTAGAACAGTGCTTTGCAACGCACCATGCAGCGGTTTGATGCTGAGAGTTATAAAGTATTGGATTTCTCGATCAAATTGCACGAAATCGTAACCGCTTTTTAGTTTGTCAGGCGATAGGCAGAAGGAAAAATGGCCAATTGGATTTGGGGCCGCTTTTACAAAGTACCAGAGAAGTTTTTACCAGAGAAGTTTTCGGATTGAACACCTATATATTTCAGAGACCAAATCCTCGATGTTCAATTTGATTCACTCAAACTAGAATGAGCGCGCTGTTTATTCTCTAATTCGCCTTCGCGTGTTTTTTGGGATACACTCATGATCCTTCTGCCAGCTTTGCGCCAAAGCCTCCGCCAGCGCCTCCCATTCTTGTTCGCTGGTTTCCGGCCCGCTGCTGCACCGAATCGTCCGGCCCGCTGCGCTCGCCGAACATTGCATCGCCGCCAGCACATGAGAGGGCTTTTCCTTCCCGCTGGCGCAGGCCGATCCCGTCGAAACCGCAAAGCCCAGCCGATCCAGCTTGACGACCCAGCGAAAACGACAATCGCAGGCCGGCATCACCATCGAAATCGTGTTCCAAAGTCGATCCGTTCCTCGTCCGAGAATCTGCGTTCCCGGCAAAAAATCTAGAATGGATTCCTCAAATCGGCGTTGCCATTGGCGGCGAGAAGCCATCCAATCGGCACTCAACAAAGACTCCCGTTCTTCCAAAGCCGCCGCCATTGCCAAAATTCCGGCCACATTCTCCGTTCCCGCCCGCCGGGACAGCTCCTGATACCCCCCAACCAGCAACGGCTCCACAGAGGACTCGGCCGGGCATTTGAGAAAACCAACGCCTACCGTCCCTCCAAATTTGTGAGCGCATCCGATCATCCAATCGCATTGTCCCAATCCAGCCGCCGGCATCTTGCCTATCCACTGAGCAGCATCGCACAAAAAAGGAATCTCCCGCTTTTGGCACCATTCCCGGATCTTTTCCCACGGTTGCAAAACTCCGGTCTCGTTGTTCGCCGCCATAACCGCTACCAAAGCCGGCCGAACCGCCTGCGCTTCCAACCAATCCAACGACGCCGTTCCTTCAGTCGTCACTGGAATCCGCCGAACCCGTTCCTTCCCCAAAAAAGCTGCCGCCGCTTGAAGCACGCAAGGATGCTCAATCGCCGAAACCCAAACCTCCGCCGATTGGGGCAACCGCTCTGCATAATGATGAAAAACCATGTTACTGGCTTCCGTGGCGCCGCTGGTCCACACCAAATCAAAGGGCGAACAGCCCAACCAAGCGGCCAAAGCCTCGCGAGCCTCCGCCAAAGCCCGCTCTGCCCGGCTCCCCATCCGATGCGGACTCGATGGATTGCCGGGAAACCGCTCCACCGCCTCCAACCAGGCTCTTCGGGCCGCCTCACTCAAGGGAGTCGTTGCGTTATGATCAAAATAATGCATGCCGTTGATCAATTTAAGACAATAACTTTGCCATCGTTCCCAGTAAAGGAAAAGCTGGAAATGCCCTTTCAGCGGTTAGCGTCAAGTGTTTAGTGATTAGCATAGCAAATGCCAATTCTCGCGCATTTCCCTCAGTTTCAAAACAACCAGACCGCTTTGTTTGGCAATTTTTTGAAAAAAGGAATGACAAAAATCTCTCAATTTTCATTGACAAATTCAAAGCGATGGCAGATATTGTCCCGCTTTATGATCACTTTCGAATCACCGAGAAAACGGGCCAATCGGTTTTTGGTTATGTTGGGGCTGCTTGGAATCTTGACCATCGCTTCCACAATCTTAACTGTGTCTGAAATATCTTTGCTTGAACAAAATCAAGCTGGCGAGGAAGTCACCTACAGCGATATTGTTGCCCCTCTCGATAATGATTGGATTATCTCCTCAGTGAGACTTTTGATTGCATACCTTGTTTGTGTTGTCTTGTTTTTAATGTGGAAACACAGGGCGTCAAAGAATCTCGCTCCTTTAGGGGTATCCAATCAACGATTCTCCCCGCGGTGGGCAGTAGCGTATTACTTCGTCCCAATATTAAACTTGTTCCGTCCTTATCAAGCGATGGAGGAAATTTATCTCCGCAGCCGGATAGATACCGCTTCCACTCCATCTTATTCAATTGTGGCCGCTTGGTGGTGTATGTGGCTCATTTCAGGAATTATTGACGGAGCTCTTTTGTTTCAACTTCTCAATCTCAAGGAGAATAATATCGACGCTCACATAGGATTGAATTATGCCAGCATAGTGGAAAGTTTTCTGATTATTGCCGCAGGAATTCTGGTTTTTGTAGTGGTGCGGCAGATCACGGAAAATCAGGAAACCAGCTGGAGGAAAATTGAGGAAACGAAGGAAAATCGCATGCCTCCTATACCTCCTAAATCTTTCCCAACCGAGTCAAACCAATGAACAACCATCGAGTGTTTTTCTTCGGAATGTGTAAAGACGTTTGTTGCAATACGCACACAACCGGATTGGAAGCAAGTTTGGCTTGCACAGCGGCCGGGAGTTTTTGAATACTGACCGAAAGCGAAACTCAAATGAAAATAAAATGTTTGTGAAAAAACGAAATAGGATGAAACAAAGTATTGTTGCTTTGACGGCGATTCTTGGCCTAGTTGCGTCGGCTTGTTCCGTTTCCGGGCAAGTCAAACTGGGAAGCGACGTGTTGGCTGAACGAGGATTTCGGGACTTGGCGGGGAAACGAGTCGGTTTATTGACAAACCCCAGCGGGGTGAATCGAGCCGGGATTTCCACCATCGAACTGCTGCGCAAAGCGCCGAATGTGAACTTGGTCGCGCTGTTCGGCGCCGAACACGGCGTCTATGGCGACATCCCGGCCGGCAAAGAGTTTCCTGACTCCGTCGATTCTGCCACCGGCCTGCCGGTCTTTTCGCTTTACGGACCCGGTCCCGTAAGAAAACCAACGCCGAAGATGCTCCGACAAATCGACGTTCTGGTTTACGATCTTCAAGATACCGGCGCCCGTTCCTACACTTTTATTGCCACTATGGGCAAAGCGATGGCGGAATGCGGCCGTGCGGGAGTGAACTTTATGGTATTGGATAGACCTAACCCGCTCGGTGGACTCCGAGTAGAAGGTCCCCACTACAACCCGCGATTTCGCTCCCTCGTCGGATATTGGCCGATTCCCTATGTCTACGGCATGACCTGCGGCGAACTGGCTCGGATGATTCAAGGCGAAGGAATGAACGGCCGCGCTGGCCGCTTGATAATCGTCAGAATGAAAGGCTGGCGACGCTCTATGGTGTGGAAAGACACCGGCCTTCGCTGGAAACCAACCTCCCCCAACGTTCCCTACGGACGCTCCCCCATGTATCAAACAGCCACCGGCATGCTGGGCGAAATCGGCGGTTTAGACATCGGCATCCGAACCAAACGCCCCTTTGAATACATTGCGGCAGATTGGCTCAAAGCGCCGGAAACCACGGCCTATTTGAACAGATTGGCCTTGCCCGGCATCCGGTTCCGTTCCGCCCAAGCCATTTCTCGGCGCGGCAGTTCCCAAGGCCGCGCCGTCCCGGCAGTGGAAATCATTTTCCAAGACCCGCCGAACGCGCCTTTGAGCGCCGTCAACTTTTACCTGCTCGACGCCGTCAAACGCGTCAGCGGCCGAGATCTGTTTCAAGACGCCGTCAAGCGCGGCAAAGATTGGCGAATGTTCGACAAAGTAAACGGCACAGACGCCACTCGAAGAGATTTGCAAGCCGGCCGCTCCGTCGCCAACATCGCCAAAAGCTGGCAAGCCGAAACCGAACGATTCAAACAACGTCGCCAACCCTACCTAATCTACAAAGAGTAAAACACACTTTCTCCGCCGCGTTTTCCACCTCAAAAAACCTGAAAGAACTTTGGGAAAAAGCTTCCTTTCTCAATGGAGCAGACAAAACAACGGGTAAAAAGTGCGATGAGAACAAAAAGCCATTGGCTTGCCTGGCACCAATGGCTTCCATTCCCAAAACGACAAACCTCTAACCGATTGAAAACGCCCTTCTTGCCACAAAAGAAAACCGCCAAGACGAATCTTGACGGCCAGCTCCATCGACCAAAACAGAACGCTACCCAGCCAGTAAAGATTGCCCAGGTTGCACATCACTATTCCGCTAATAAAGATTGACCGGGCACCATATCTTCATCCTTGGGATCCTTCAAACCAAACAAAAAGGTGTTGCCAGTAAAACCGTCAGGCGGGACTTCTGCTATCAACCGATCCCGAATCCTTTCAGCAATCTCCACACTTGGCCTTTCTTCTCCGGGCGCCGCTACCCACTCACTCCGAACGCAATTGCGAACAATGCGGAAGTCTTTCTCCATTAGTTCTCCCCAAGTGATGCGCCGTCTTTGCGCTCTCCTATCAGGTCGTCTGTTTTGGAGGTCATCGGGGGTGTGGAGCGATCCGATAATTAAGTTTGCTGGCGGGGTATGATTTCCAGTTGGCGGATCGATTCTAGTTTGGACGGGATGCAGTTCGTTGAGACCATGCTGGCTGGCTTGTCTGCTGGTTACAAAGTAGTTTTCCAAGGCAACCATGGTATCGGCAATTTGAATGGGATTGTCTCCGGCGCCTTCTTCTTCAAAGATGCGGTAGGCCTGCTCAAACTCCGGCCGATAGCGGTATTGCTGCGCGTAAAAACCAGCTAGACGTTTGTGCCGCATGATAATCCGCCGTTGCTCTTCGATTTCAGGGTCAAGTTTCCCCGGCGCCTCTTTCTCCATCTCAATGCGGAGTTTTTTGCATGCCTCGTGTTTTTCGTCGGTGGTCATTTCATCACCCATTGACCAGATTTCGTGGGTTTGCATCTCGTATTTGTCCTCCGCCATCTCCCTTTCCTTCTGCTTTTCCTCTCGGTAAGCTCGGTACTTTGCGTCACTGTGCGCGATGTTTTCCGGGTCATAGACGATGTCGGGGTGGTATCCGCGCCGGAAAGGGAAGTTGTCGATCCAGTCTTTCCGTTCTTCGTAAAGCTTAGCGTAGGCGGCGCGTTCGGCGGCCTCGTCTTGCTCTCTCCACCATTGTTCCGACCGTTCATCAGCAGTGAGAAGGCGGCCGTATTTGCGCATCTCGACTTTTTCTAGGGCAAGTCGGTCGGCGATTTCTTGGCGGACGATTTCTTTATTTTCCGGTGTCAAGTCAGCACCGTATTCCTTGAGGATGATGGCGTCAATTTCGTCAAGCGATGCCGATGCCTTCTCTTCCATTTTGTTTTGCTTTTGGGGAGCAAGGAAGACAACGGCAATCATGACCAGAATGCCTCCTGTGATAATGTAAACACTTCTCATCTTTGCTTTCTCCTTTCTTGAACCACCGCCAGCAAAATGCCCACTAAACCGAGCATCTCTATTCAGCAAGAAGACTTTGCCCGGGGATCATATCCTCATCCTTTGGGTCTGCCAATCCAAAGAGAAAGGTGTTGCCAGTAAAACCGTCAGGCGGGACTTCTGCTATCAACCGATCCCGAATCCTTTCAGCAATCTCCACACTTGGCCTTTCTTCTCCGGGCGCCGCTACCCACTCACTCCGAACGCAATTGCGAACAACACGGAAATCCCTTTCTAGTTGCTCTTTCCAAGTGAGCCGACGGTTTTGTTTCGTTTTTGGATCCCATCTGGTTTGATAGGGGTGCAGTTCTTCTGTATCATGCTGGCTGGTTACAAAGTAGTTTTCCAAGCCGACCATGGTATGCGCAAGCCGAATAGGATTGTCGGCGAGACCCTCCTCTTCAAAGATGCGGTAGGCTTGCTCGAACTCTGGAGAGTAGCGGTAGTTCTGTTCGTAAAAACCAGCCAGCCGTTTGTGCCGCATGATGATCTTCCGCTCCGCCATGATTTCCGGGTCGGGGTTGCGGGCTTCTTCAACCTCAAGGTAGAGTTTGTAGCACTCTTGATATTTTTCCTCGGGGGTCAGATCGTTTCTTGCCCAGATATCATCTTCTTTTTCCATGTTTCTATCTTTCAGTTCGTCCGCTTTCTTCTCCAACTCCTTTTCGTAAGCGCGGTACTTTGCGTCACTGTGCGCGATGTTGTTTTCCGGGTCATAGACGATGTTTTGATGGTACCGAGGCTGGAAGGGGAAGTTGTCAATCCACTCCTTCCGTTCTTTGTAGAGCTTAGCGTAGGCAGCCCGTTCTTCGGCTTCGTCTTGCTCCTTCCACCATTGTTCCGACCGTTCATCAGCAGTGAGTAGTCGTCCATATTTGCGCATCTCGGCTTTGTCTCTGGCGAGGAGTTCGGCGACGTCTTGGCGAGCGAGTTCTTTCTCTTCGGGCGACAACTTTTCCAGCGCGGGACCGTATTCTTTGAGGATGTAGGCGTCAATTTCGTCGAGCGGTATCGATGCCTCTTCTTTTGTGTTGGTTTGCTTTTTGGGAGCAAGGAAGACAACGACAATCATGGCCAGAATGCCTCCCGTGATGATGTAAACACTTTTCATTTCGTGGTTCTCCTTTCGTGGTTGTTTTCGTTTATGGCTTGGTGACGCTCTCGTTCTGGTAGACGGCGATTTCGTGGCGGGTGCACCATTGGGTGTTTCGACACAACCAACCCCTTTGAAACCAGCGCTCAACGAAGGTGTGTTGCCTACTACAAAAATTACACCAGTTTCTAATTTTCTTATGTTTGAAGAATCTGGTGGATTCTCCCGACCAGACGGGGCTGCCGATGATTTTGAAGTTGCTCCACGGGATTTGAGTCAGGTCAAACGGCATGAAGTCGTGGTCTTCCCAAGACTTTGGCTCGGGATAGTCAATGAAAGGCTCCTCATCATCGGGAGTTCTGGTGACGACGAGGCCGTGGTAGGGGCCGTAGCCGGCTTCGCGAGCGTAATAGCTGAAGCTGGTGACGTAGTTGGGGCGTTGGCCGGGCTGTTGGAGTTCGTTGGGGCCGGCGCTGGTGTCGCCGGGAACTCTGGTACAACCGAAGTCCGACCAGAGTTTTACTTCTTTGTCGAGTGTGAAACTTTTGACGGTGCGGCTCACTATGGGTCCTAGCGTTAGGGGGCCTAGCAGTCTGGCGGGTCTTCGGTTGGGATTGGATCGGCCTCTCTGGAAATCATTATTCCATGTTTCCCGCCACTCATCGAGTTCTTCTTGTATTTCGGCAGCCGTGGGTTTCTTGACGTAGCCTCCCCAAGAAATAGACCATTCTACAGGGTTTTTACTTTGAGGAGTGTATCTGCCCCATGTGTACAAAGGTTCGCCAAACTCGAGGACTTGGTAGGTTTCGGTTTGGCCTCGTCGGAGATTGGTGTTGTCGCTGACGAAGTCGAGGACTTCGTCGGGATCCATATCGGATGGATTCCATCTGGAATGGGTGCCACTAGTGTCGTAGGTTTTGTCTTGCGCGGCCATGGCTTTGGCGTCGATGTGGAGTCCCTTTGTTTTAGTTGAGCCGTTGTCGCTGTAGGAATAATCTTGCCGGTAATATTCTCGGTTGCGGTAAAGCCATCCGTCGGGGTTCGCGTTGGCGGTTTTCTGGAGTTTTGTATTGAACGCAGCGCTGGCCGTTCGAGAGACGCCGATGCTAACAAAGAGTTTGACGAGAAAGTCTCTGCTAAATACGGCCGGCCAAGCGATGGCGGCGTTGGCTTTGTATTGGTAGGCAAAAGTGCCGGCGGCAGTGATTGCCAGAGCGGTGACTAAGGCCGTTTTCTGGCGCCAGTTCCATTGATTGAGCCATTGGCGAACAGCTGCCGGCCAGCGCAGGAACCAAGGCATCTTGGTTGGTTTATCTATTTCGGCCAAAAGACCGAGATCGTCTGATGTCTGATGCCTCATAAATCAATTGAAGTGAACTCGAGAGATTCATAGCAATCGCCGAAATGCTTTACAAGAGCAAAATCAAGCCGTTTCTGAGAAAATTTTGAGTGAGAGAAATCGCTATTTTCTTTGTTATTTGAGATTTTTGAGGTTTGCGATGCTTAGCTGGCAAAAAAAATCTGATTCTTTTTGAGGATTGTGGCCGCTTTTTTTCGAATCTATGGAGTCTCCAGAGATTCGGTTAAGCCGCCGATAATTCAGTATGAACACGAACTAGTAACCAACGGCAAATTGGGTTGGCTCGGCAGTTGTATGCCACCGACAACGAGGGGCGTTTAGTGCCTTTTGCGCAACGTGTGAATGGGGCGAACGCTCCATTTCCTAATAGGCATCGAACTCCGCGGGCTGCCAATTGGCAGGATGTTCTTTGCGATTCGTATTTAGATCAGAACACGGATGTTTTTGAATGTCCCGCGGAGGCTAGAAAGTTTGCGAAGGTGTTAGATATGGTTCGGCGCAAAGATTCGAGGCTTTTGTCGACTAATACGATTGCTGATTTGGAGAGAGCCTGGGGATGGGGCTATGAGTCGAATTATTCTGGTTTTAGTGATGGATATGAGTTGGGACGCCGGGATTTTGGGATTGACGCGCGTCGCGGTTCAGGAATGGGAATAATTCGAGATTCGGATATAACTTCGCCGGCTCGGATGATTGCGCAGGGAGACGCTTCTCGTTATGGCTGGTGGATGTCGGAGGGTGGATGGTTTGCGGTTTGGACAAGTCCTCGCCATGATTTTGGTTTTGCTTCCTTTGCTATTCGGAATTTTTGCAACACTATTTCTCGGCGGCATTCGGGGAAGGCGAATGTGTTATTTGCCGATGGGCATGTGGGATCGGAGACGTTGCGGCAACTGCTATATCCGTCTTTGGAGAACTGGACGCGGTTCAATTACGACAACCAGAAGCATTGGCGGGATTCCACGATGCCGAATGCTGAAGGTTGGAAACCTCTAACGCCTTGGGATGAGCTGGTGGTTTTTTGATTTTCCTCTGCTGATGGGTTCGCTGTTCTTCAATCTGCGGTTTCGCCAAAACGGCAGGTCAAGCCGCCCTTGAGGAGTGTGCCGTCGTCTTTTTTTCTTCGGGTTGGCCGTTCTTTTCTCGAATGGGCTTTCCTTTTGGCGGAGAAGACCGAGAAAGTGGGTTGCGGATGGGAACGGATTTTCCCAATATCCTTTGCTTATGCCGAATGCGCGGAAGTTGTATCCGTTTGATTTTATCGAGCCGAAGTGGCAGCAGCGTTGGTTGAAAAACGAAATCTTCCGGGCTTGGAATCCCGGCGAGGAAATTTCTGAAAACCATCCTTTTGCCCTCCGGCACCGCTTGCGGGGAAAGGTTGCAGCAGAAGATTTGCCGCCCAAGTGCTATATTCTCGACATGTTTCCGTATCCTTCCGGAGCGGGGCTTCACGTCGGGCATCCCGAAGGCTACACGGCCACCGACGTTCTCGCGCGATATAAGCGGGCTTGCGGGTTTAACGTGTTGCATCCGATGGGCTGGGACGCTTTTGGACTGCCGGCCGAGCAATACGCCGTCAAAACCGGGCAGCATCCTCGCAAAACCACCGAAGAGAACGTCGCCACTTTTCGCCGGCAGATTCGGAGCTTGGGATTTAGCTATGATTGGAGCCGGGAAATCAACACCACGGATCCAAAGTACTACAAGTGGACGCAGTGGATTTTTCTGCAAATTTACAACGGATGGTTCAATCCAGAATTGAACCGGGCGGAGCCAATCGAGCGTTTCTCTTGCCCGAAAGATGTTGGCGGCAAGGCCGAACGCAAAGCGCGTCTTCAAGACGTCCGGCTCGCATACGTTGCCGAAACCCCGGTGAATTGGTGTCCGGAGTTGGGCACGGTGCTGGCGAACGAGGAAGTGGCCGATGGAAAGAGCGAAGTGGGCGGATTTCCGGTGGTGCGCCGTCCCATGCGCCAATGGATGCTGCGAATCACCGCCTACGCGGAACGACTGCTGAAGGATTTGGAGGGGATTGAATGGAGTCATTCGCTCAAGGAAATGCAGCGGAATTGGATTGGGCGGTCCGAAGGAGCGGAAGTCATCTTCAATCTTGCCGACGGGAAAGGATCGATCCCCGTTTTTACCACGAGGCCCGACACTTTGTTTGGGGCAACTTATATGGTTTTGTCGCCGGAACACGCCTTGGTGAACGCCATCGTCCGCTTGGATTGCCGGGAAATCGTGGAGGCTTATCGGGAAAAAGCTGGGAACAAGAGCGATTTGGAGCGCACCGATTTGGCTAAGGAAAAAACCGGCGTCTTTACGGGATCGTTTGCCGTCAATCCGGTCAACGGCGAAGAAATTCCCATTTGGATTGCGGACTACGTGTTGGCTACCTACGGCACGGGAGCCATCATGGCGGTTCCCGCCCACGATGATCGAGACTTGGAGTTTGCCACAAAATACAACTTGCCTGTCAAAAAAGTGGTTCAAGCGCCGGAAGGAGTGGACTCCATCGGCTTTGTAGGAGAGGGAACCGCAGTCAATTCCGACTTTTTGAATGATTTGCCGAGCGCTCAAGCCAAAAAGAAAATCACCGCTTGGCTGGAAGAAAAGGGAAAGGGACGAAAGACCGTCAACTACAAGCTGCGAGATTGGCTGTTCAGCCGCCAGCGCTATTGGGGCGAGCCTTTCCCAATCGTCTGGCGGAAGGACGAACATGAGGCCGTCGATGAGTCCGCCTTGCCCGTGCTTCCGCCGGACTTGGCCGATTACAAACCCACCTCCGAAGGCGAGCCTCCCCTGTCCAGAGCCGTTGAATGGCGTTCGGCCGGCGACGGCTTGGAGCGAGAGACAAACACAATGCCGCAATGGGCCGGAAGTTGCTGGTATTATCTTCGCTACCTCGACCCCGCCAACGACGAACAATTCTGCGATCCCGAAGTGGAAAAATACTGGATGAGCGGCGACGGCCGCCAAGGCAACCTTCCGGGCGTAGATCTTTACGTCGGCGGAACCGAACACGCGGTGCTTCACCTCCTCTATGCGCGTTTTTGGCATAAAGTATTGTATGACCTTGGCCACGTCTCCACCCCCGAACCTTTCTACAAGCTAGTGAACCAAGGACTCATCTTAGGCGAAGACGGGCAAAAGATGTCCAAATCTCGAGGCAACGTAGTCAACCCAGACGAAATCCTCCAAAAATATGGAGCAGACGCCTTTCGACTCTACGAGATGTTTATGGGGCCGTTGGAAATGGTAAAACCTTGGAACACAAAAGGCGTCGAAGGCGTCTATCGATTTTTGGGGCGCGTTTGGCGGCTGTTTGTCGATCCTGAAAGCGACAAGGCATTCCACCAGAACTGCGCCGTAGAAAATGGGGAGAACGCCGCGGACGAAAACGCAACCACTCCGGCCGAACGGCTTGCCGCTATCCGGCTTTCCAAGAAAATTCAGGAGTGCCAACCTTCGCTCGAACAAACCAAAGCCCTGCACCTTTGCATCAAAAAAGTCACCGAAGATTTGAACGCTATGCGCTTCAACACGGCAATCTCCGCCCTCATGGTTTTCGCCAACGAAGCCGGCCGTTGGAAGACGCTGCCCCATTCCATCATGCGAACTTACCTCCGCCTTTTGGAACCTTTTGCGCCTCACTTGGCCGAAGAACTCTTCTCAAAATTGGTTGGCCACAGCGGCGCTGGCACGATTGCCTATGAAAAATGGCCCGAATACGACGCCTCCCTGCTGGTGGAAGACACCGTTGAAATTCCCATTCAAGTCAATGGAAAATTGCGGGCGCGGTTGACGGTTCATCGAACGGCATCCAAGGCGGAAATGGAAACGCTCGCGTCGAAGGCCTCTCAAATTCAGCCATTCATCGAAGGCAAGACCGTGCGCAAAATCATCGTCGTGCCTCAAAAACTCGTCAACTTGGTAATCGATTGATCCGCTTCTTTCGTCGGCGGACAAAACCCATTTACAAACCCTTTCGCCGTGAGAGAGTTCAGTTTGCGATATTCGAGGGGATGGTTCCATCGCCGGTCGGCATTCCGTCCAAAAGCCAAGTGAGGTTGAAGCGGGCGATCGTGGAGCCGCTTTTTAGACCGCCCTCGAAGTGAAGGTAAATCCAGCCTTCGGATGGGGTTTTCGGGCGCCCGGCATTGAGAGAAGAGTAGGCAAACTTTCCTTCGAACAGCAGGCGTTTCAGAGGCCAGGTTTTGCCGCCGTCAAAGCTGCCCCAAACTGTGCCGTGATGTCGTCCGCCGGGGCTGTCGCAGTTGCTATACAGCAAAATATCCCAGCCTCGGATTGGCAGACGGACAAGGCCTCCCATGCATCCATAGTTAGTGTCTTGGGGTCCGTCCGGCAAAATCTCCACAATTCGCCAATTTTCCCAAGTGTGTCCGCCATCTGCGCTGTCGGCGGCGCGGCGTTTCCGATTGTTGGGACGCATGTGCCAGTGAACGCGGGAGTTGTAGTAAATGCTACCGTCCGACAATTCCGCGATGGCGGCTTCTCCAGTGCCGTTTTCCGGGAAGGGATTGCTGGTCCGCCAAGTAAGGCCGCCGTCGTCGCTGTAAACGGCGTTGGTGTAGTGAGTAGGCCATTCTTCCCGGGCGTTCTTTTTCCCGTAGTAGCGCGAGGGGCGAAGCAACCGCCCTTTGTGCTTCCCCCGTTGGATGGTGATGCCGTGTTCGTTCATGTGCATCGAAGGCATGTTGCCGCGATTATCGGGATGGATGGTCGGCTTTTCGGCATTCCAAGTTTTGCCGTCGTCCCGACTTCGATAGACGGTCAAAGGCGCCGGTGGATGCCGATCCTCCACAAAGGCCAGAATGTCGCCTGAAGATTCGTCCACCGTGGTGCCGCCGCCGTGAAAGCCGGCCGCGTCGATGACAATATTCGGGCCCCAAGTCTTGCCGCCATCTTCACTGCGCCGGGCTTTTACTCCTTTGCTTCCCCAAGTAGCCAGCACGGTGCCTTTGGCGCTGACGACGACGTTGGGAAATCGTTCCCCGTCAAAAAGGGGCTGCATCTCCAACTTCGGCTCTCCAAGAAAAGCGGAAAGACGACCTTCAATCGGCTGGGCGGCATCTGCGAGTCCGGCGGCGATAACGCCGGCAAAGCACGCGGCGGCAAAAATAAATTTCTCTTGTTTTCTCATGGCTGGGAAAAAGTGTGCCCCTTGCCGAGCTAATAAGGAAGTCTTTTTTATCTCCATTCCTCTTGGCTTTTTCACAGATGTGGAAACGCAGGAAAGGAAAACACTAGGTCACATTGACAAATTTAAAAATCCTTAATAATTATTCTCCACCGATGGTCTTCGTCATTCCGCCGAAAGCGAACCATCTGAGATGGATTCGCTCGATGCGGAAAAAGAGACGTTGACAGAGAGGGAAGGACTGGTTGTTCAGCAAGCTAAACGCAATACCTCCGCATTGGCGCCGTGGAGAGAGAAGTTTCATCGGACGGTTCTTGGCGTTATTTGTATCATGTTGGATTGAATCGCACTTCGGTAATTCTTCAATGCAGCATAGAAAGGCCGGATTGATTTTTTCCAATGCCTGGCAATAAAGCGCGGAAAATGATGGTTTTTGAAGCCGGCGAAACACACATCAGACCTAAGTCTACAGAGCCTCTTAGCGACGTCAAAAAAATAACCGCCAAGTATATTCTACCGCAGAAAGAGTGAGGAGGTAACACCGAAAAAGGTTGAGAAGAATGCGTCGATCTTATTGGGAATTTAACTCTAACAAGCAAAAACTTAATTCCCATATGTTCAACAAATCATGGGAACAAGAAAAGAAAGCATTACACAAACACAGGAGCTTGTATCTCGACAAAAGGTTGCTGAAAGGTGATCCGAAAGCGTGGGACGAAACAGCAATTGAGGAACGGAGTAAACAACTGGAACTGGAGATTATTAAAATATGGACGGTACGCCGGTGATATTTAGCGGAACAAAAGTCATTGCCGGCTAGAGTATGGTTAATTTATTAATTTCGTATACAATCAATAACAATCGATTCAGAAATCGAAAAAGTTTTACATTTATTTTTTATGAACGCAAAAATTCGCGGGCTTAACGATCTGTTTGATGATCCACGTTCTTATAGCATTCATCAGTTCCAGTTCCCTTATGTGTGGAGCGACAAACAATGGGAACCATTGTGGGACGACGCCCGCAAAATTGCGGACCGTATTCTCAACCATCGCCAAGAAGATTTACTCCCCTATTTTATGAGAGCAATCGTCTTGCAGAGCAAGGACAACGAGAAGACTGTTGGCGAAGTTAAGCGGGTTCTAGTGGTCGACGGTCAGCAGAAGATCACAACGTTGTAGATCTTGCTCAAAGCCATGCAAAATGCGTTTAAAATCTCGCTGAGCAATACTAGAAAATTCGAAGACTTGGGCAAACTCTTGTTTAATGATCGAAAGCGGAGCGGCAACAACTATCTCAACAAAACCAAAATCCGCCACTCCAACAGCTTGCACCAATCCGATTTTCAGGAAGTCATTGAAGATATGGCCGATGCATACCGTTTTCGATCCGTCACAAAATCTTACAAATACTTTCATGAAAGGGTATACTAGTGGGCAATCGCCATGCAAATATAGATGCTAAATCTATGGCTCTGTAACGGTGCCCTCATATAGCATCTAAAAGTGGCGGCCATTATCTTGAACGCCTGAGAGAAACTGTACGTTATTTTTGAAATCCTCAACACTCACAGGGAGCCGTTGAAAGAAGCCGACCTAATCAAAAACACGGTGATGTACGAAGCCAATGTGGACAACGACGAGAAGAAGGCAAAGCAGTTATGGTGAACATTTGACGTTGAGAATGACTGGTGGCGTTGTGAAGATGGGCGCGGATATTCGCGATAATGGAAAAGTGAGCATTAATATTAGATTGAATCGCTTAGAAAATTCAAAGAAATGGTTTTAGATCACAATTATGGCAATTGCGCTCGTTGTTAGTTGTTAATTATTTTTCGTTTCTAGGCAATCGATCAAATCCATTCCCCTCGACTGAGTTTGGCTTGGTGCTGCCACTAGGCGACTGGCGTTGTTTAGAATATATGGAGTGAACCGAAGAACCATATTGACGGATAGCGCCGTATTTGCCGGGGCAACGGGGGAAGAAGGGCGCATCCCAGCCTGCCAAGCGCTCGCTCCACGCCATCTGATGCCATCGTAAAAACATCGTAGAAAGCTGAGAACACTGGCCCGCGGCTGTGCTTGCCCTCTCACTGCCCATTGCAGAAACAGTGGAAGGAAACAGCGCAATGGGACTGGCGCCCTCTAAAAACAGGACGCAGTCGATGGCGAAGATGCCTAAGGTTGTTGCGGACGACCGCACGGCTAGGAAGTTTTCTTTGTCGCCGGGACAAGCGCCCGCAGATCGCCAGCTATGGCGCCGCTAAGAAAAGCATGCCCAAGCGCCGTTGTTGGAGGATCTTGTTTATGAGGGAAGGCAACCCGAACCGACAACGGCCCCGGCGATAGGATGGGAGCCGGCAGTTGTTCTTCGTGGAAGAGCAGCCGCGGAGATTGCTGGGCATCTGCTCGAGAGAGGTATAAGAAACACAACGAAGGAAAGGTTCTTCCTCGGCTCTGTCATGCCCCCTATTCTTGAATATGTTGCGTTTGTGCATGCTAATATGAACACACTAACCCATGTTGAGGGGATGCGTGGAATTCTGGTAAGCGATTCTTCGTAGACAGCATGTTTTGGAGAACGCTCGTGGCCTTACGCTTCCGCAAGGGCAAGATTACGCTTGCTCCTCAAGTGGTGCGCTGTGGTTGAGAATCCAACCCGGTCTCCGAGAATCCAAACATGCGACCAGCAGTCCGCCGAAGCTCAGCAACCAGCTGTCCATTCAAGCCGGCTTATACCAAATGCGCACCGGGACACCTCTAGAGAGAAACCTGCCCGATGAGTTCGGCGACTGAAACGCCATCTATCTCCCTTTCGCCATTGTGCGAAAAGCGCTGTTGTAGAAACGACTCCGGCAGCGGTTCCGGCGCAATCGACAATGAACAACTTCACACGCTATTCACCCAATTGTTGTATAAACTCTTAGGTGTTGATATGCGAGCTGCCTCGGCGCAAGAGGTGTTCCGCGCACTGAGATGTTCGACCCAAGTAAGTTCATTCTCAGTGAAGACAGCCTACTCTGGCGCAATGCGCGCTTCACTATGCTCAATGTATGTAGCGCAAATTGCCGTTCTTCCTAGAGTTTTCTGCTACCGGCGGGGGAGAACAACCATGCCATGTCAATGTCTGGCGGCGTTGGGAATCGAAGGAGAGTTGTTCTTTCCCAGAGCGGAGCGGAGTGCATGGAGTTATTACGATGCTGGGAAGCGCCCGTTGCGAATGGCGCGCAATTCCGCTGGGTGCAGGAAGGGAGAGAAACGATTGATTAGAAGGAGGAGGGATGGCCCGAGAGGGTTGAGCGGCTTGTTTCACCAGGGCAAGAAAGTCTCTTACGAACCCAGTCAAAGAGCTGGGGGTTGGGGGAACTTGTTCGTTTGGCTGGGGCCAAGAAGTTGGAGTGGCATTAGAGAATCGAGGGAGAATCTCTTATACGAGGGGTTTCTCCTCCAACCATTTCATCGCATCGCCATGCCGTGATAGGACAAATTCTGCGCGGGATAATAGCTCCATTTCCTCCACAGGACATAACTATTTCCCCCGGAGGTTCTTAGCGTTCGAAGAACAGATATATAACTTCACGAAACCATGCCATTACAAGTCGCCGAGCAGGCCGCCAACGGAAAGGGTTCCGCTTTTGTTTATTTGAAATACCAAGAGGATCAATGCTCGGCGCCGTTCGGGCTATTCCATTTATCGATCCACCCGATTTAACGGAGCGCGCGGCAACTTGTTGAAAACAATTCGCCGGAAATCAAATCAGGGTGCAAGCGTTTTTTCACTTTTTTGATTTTTTCTAGGGAACGGAAATGCTTCTGCTTTGCGTTTTGAAAAACACGCAGGAACAAGATGGCTGGATCATTTCACATTTAGTCGTCTAGCGCGGCGAGAGCGGTGTCTAGTTCATCGTTGGTGTTGTAAAAGTGAGGGGAAAAGCGGATATACTTCCGTCCGCCGCGGATTTCTCGCAGGGAGATTCGTATTTTCCGTTGCTCTAAAGTCTTGAACACTTTTTCCAAATTCCGCCGCGGATGAGAGGCGGAGAGCATTCCACCCCAATGAGCGGCTGCTATGGATTCTCCTAGAATTTCCCAACCGTTTTGGCGGAGTTTTTCCACGAGGTATGCTCGTTTGCGCTTCAACTCGTTTGCAATGGCGGGTAAACCGACTTCCTGAATTAGTTCCACGGCTGCGCCCAAACCGACGAGGCCGGCCAAGTTTGCCATTCCGGGTTCGTATCGCCGGGCGCTTGAACGAAGTTCTAGACGATCCGCAGCTGTGAAGCCCGTCCCGATTAGATTGTGCCAGCCCCATCCGTTTGGTTGCAGGCGTTCTTGCCATTCCCGGCGGACGAAAAGCACGCCGGCAGCGGATGGTCCCAGCATCCATTTGCGGGAATCGGCCGCCATGAAATCCACGTGTTGCAATCTGGTTGGGAAAGCGCCCAGTGATTGAATTCCATCGATGCAGAAGGCGACACTACGCTCGTGCAGGGCGGAGCCGATGGCGTCCAAGTCAATGCGAAAGCCGGAAAGAAAGTGGCAGGAAGATAAGGCCGCTAGGCGAGTGTGTCCGTCGACTGGCTTTATGGCGTCTTCTACGGTGATTTCACCTAAATGGGAAACTTGGATTGATCTGACTTCTACGCCCCGCGACTCCAAGGCCATCCACGGATAAACGTTGGAGGGGTAGTCGTCCCGATAAATCACAACGTTGTCGCCCGGTTGGAAAGGGAATCCCGTTGCGATCAGGCTCAGCGCATTGCTGGTCGTGCCCATTAATGCCACTTCGTCGGGGCTGACTTGGAGCAACCGGGCAACCGAGCGGCGCGTTTCTTCAACTGCGGCGCCGGCGGCTACTTCTTGATCGCTGAATTGAGACTCCATCAAGTAAGCCGACATCCGCTCCGCGACCCGCTTGGGCAAAGGGGACACGGCGGCGTGCGCCAAGTAGATTTGGTTACGGGCCGCCGGAAACTCGGTCAGGCGGAGCGACTCGTTTGCCAAAAGTTCAGAAATGGAAAGCATGGAATTTTCCTTACGCGGCGCGGTCAAAACTCCGATAGGTTCTAAATACCTTCATAGTATCTCACCCAGAATTGAATGATAAAGTAAGCGGCGACAGCGAGAACAAAAAAGTAAATCATGCGCGGCAACCAAACGGCAAACAGCCTGAGTTTGCAAAATCCTTCCTCCTGATAGTGGATGCGAAGCCTCTCCAGATTCTCGTCCAAGCGCCCGCTAACTTCGCCGCTTTGGTACAAACTGACAAACATATCTGGGAAACAACGAAGACGGTTCAAAAGTTCTCCCGGCGTTTGGCCGCCTTCGACGGCAGCTTCAAAAGGTTGAACCGCTTTTTGAATTCGGGGGGATCCACTGGCATCTGCCGCCAAAGTCCAAGCCCGCGCCATTGGCGTTCCGGCAGACAGCAAAGCCTCCAAAGCCAGACAAAGACGAGACAAGGAAAGACACCGCCTTGCCCTGCCCAGCAACGGCACAAATCCAAAAACCCTTTCCAACAACGCCCTCACGGCAAAACCATGCGATCCTTGGGCCATGTAAACAGCCGCCAAGCCAAGCAGATAAATTGGAAACAGCGCCGAGCCGACAGCCCAAAGATACGCCCCGATTTCGCCGCTCAAAATCCGTTGCGGCGCATTGGCCACGGACAGCGAAAATACGGCGACGTGAACGACGAGAGCCGGATAAATCAACTGCCGAATCACTTCGCGCGTCGCCTGCGCTCGTTGCCGATAAAACTCGGACAACAAACGAAAGCAAACGTCGAGCCGCCCGCTTCTCTCTCCCGAATCCAAGAGCGCTAAATCAAAGGCGGGAAGCCATCCCCGGATGCCGGCCGCCGATTCCGCGAACGTGGCGCCTTGCTCCAACCGGTCAATCAACTGCGAAATCTGCCGGGCAAGAGAGCGGAAGACTTTGGTCCGGTTTAGCGATTGGAGACTTTGGACAAGGCTGAGGCCGGCCTCGGTCATCATGCCCACTTGATGATAGAACTCCGCCCGCCTTTCCATTTGCCGCGGGGTGGTTATCACAGGTCTTATTTTTAGACGAGGCAATCGCCGCTTCGATAAAAACGGTGGATCCTATTGACTTGGTTAGCGGTGGCTCTGCCGGCTATTTTTCTTTGATTTGGGTTGCGCGCCGCTGTTTTGGCTTTGGCGGAGGATTTTGTCGGCGAAGTTTTTAGGAGGTGGAGGCAGTGTTTCTGATCGGATATTTTTTTTGAGGAGTTGTTCGTGCATTATTTCTGCCCGCACTATAATGGGATTGCTTCTCCGAGCAGAGTTAACGGCGTCGGGGTGTTCCCAATTTCGAAAGACATTTTGATTTTCGTCTTCGATTTCTCGAGTTTTCATATGATTTGAGCGATAAATACTTTTTGGTTGATTTCTGGGGCAACTGCGTCGTCGTTTTTGTGCGGCAGTTTGGGCGTGGGGCCCTGCAACAGGCAGCCTGCGGTTTGCAGGGCTGTCGAGTTAATTCTTTCGCTTCCTTATCCGCTATTTTCTGGATCGTCCTCATTCCTTCGAATTGTTGGGCGGTTGAGGCGATGGGGATACACACGGCGCAGCCGATTAGGATGGCCTTTCTGGCGAATCGGAATTCTTTGCGAAGGTTGCGGGACGCTATGGCATCGTCTTGGGTTGTGTGTTCGGCATCCATGTTAGCAATTTCTTTTATCATGGCGTTCACTGCTTCGATGTGCAAATTAATTTTTTCGCCGGGTGCGGGCGTATCCAATTTCGGATTTTCTGCGCGCCCTTGGCTTGGTTTTTGCTTTGGCGTGTGAAGGAGTAATCAAGCGAGAGTGGCGTCCAGAGATTTTTTGAGTTCTGGTTTGCCTTTGAGTCCCACGTGTTGCTCTTGAACTTTTCCATCCTTGAAAATTAAGAGGGTGGGGATGGACATAACGGAATACTGCGCGGAAAGTTCTTGGTTTGTGTCGACGTCAACTTTGCCGATTTTTACTTTTCCCTCGTATTCGCCGGCTAATTCATCGAGAATCGGCGACAGCATCTTGCACGGGCCGCACCATTGGGCCCAAAAATCAACTAGCACCGGGGTTTTCGATTTTAAAACTTCGTTTTCAAAGTTTTTCGAATTCAAATACACAATATGTTCTGCGGCCATTTTTTTTGAATTAAAGTTTTTCTCTGTCGTTTTCGATTTGCTCAGTGTTTGAAAGTTTGAAGACTTCGCGTTCAGGCGGCGTTGCGCCCATTCTCTCGGCGTCTTTACATTCCAATCCAAAGCAGCTGTGCCACCACCAGCGCTAACACGGCAACAGCGGCAATGGCCAGGACTTTGTCGACGTCGCTAATCGCCGGCGCGGATCGGGAAGCACGGCGGGGCGCCATAGACGGAGCCGGACGAGGCGGAGCAGAAGGAACGGAGGACCTTCTGGGAACGGCGGAAGGCGCTGCCGGCAGTTTCTGGGTTGCCGCCGCCGTGCGAGAGGACGGAGCCGCCGCCGATGATGGGGCGGGGCGCGCGCCGATAGCGGGCGTCGGAGCGGGAATCTTTACCGTTGGCGCCGCCGTGGGCTTTGGCGGCAGGTTGATTCGAACCGTTTCTTTCTTCGGTTGAACTTTTGACGCATCCGAGGAAGATTTGCCGGCGTCGTCGGCCTTTTTGGGAGTATTTTCAGCCATAAAATTAGAATCTAATCGAAGGCAAACAGCGTGTCAATCCTTTTCCGAGCTTCTTTTGGACAGCTCTTTTGTCTCTTGAAATTGGGGAAGCGTCAGCGCTGATGGTCTCCTTGTTGCGGCGCCTCTGGGTTTGCGTCCGGCCCGAAGTAGCGCAATACGACCAGAGTCTCCACTCGGCTTGTGTTTTCAAAGGCGACGCCGGCTCTTGCGGCGCTTTCAGTGCAGAACACTTCGTCTTCGGTCAGCTCGTGAAAGCGGATTAGCTTCGGGCAATCCAAAGTTAGATTGTTCATTTTGCCTTTGCCTTGCGTCACGATCAAACCGTATGCTCCTTGATCTTGGACAACGCACTTGCTTCTGGGAGCGATGGTCAGTTCTTTGGCGGTGAAGTACTGTTTGCCGTTGATTTTTCCGTAAACGATCCAACGATCTTCCCATTCTTCGCCCGCTGAATTCACCGTGGGCACGGGTTCCAAGTAGTGATTGTCTTTGAAGGCCGGGTCTACGTTGGCCTCCCAATCGAGCTGGTCGATGATGAAGTCTAGGTCTTGATGTTTGTCCGACGGCATATCTTTTACTAGAAGAGACCAGGGGACCTCCCGGCCTTCCACTAGCGATTGGAACATTCCGAAGACGTCGGATCCCCACTGCGGCTCATAAGTGCAAAGAGAGCCCGGCGCGTGCAAAATGCCCGGGCCGATTAACCATCCCGTCCCCGGCTTGAGCCGATAGGCTCTGGATAAGTCGAGTATCCCATTATCGCCTCGATTCCAACGTTGCAGGCAATTTTTGACTTGTTGCTTGGTGGTTCCGGGTTCGAGCCCCATGAAGGTGTAGGGAAAGTTGTTGCCGATGTTGTTGTGCTGCGGCGGGAAATAATAGGATTCGGGCTTGCCTTCCTGTCCCACTAGTTTGGCCCACTTCTCCGACTGATGCATGTGATGCGGGATGGGTCCCATGTTGTCGAAAAATTTGGAATAAACGGGCCATTTTCCGTACTGGTTCCAAATACGTTCCCCGATCAATTCTGCGCCCGACTCTTGGATGGCTTGTTGGAGAGTGAATCGCTCTTTGCCGGCGATTACGTAACTCAAGCCTTCGTCCGGAGTTCGGTTTTCGTTGGCCGCCGGCGTTGTTGAGGCAAACCAGCGTTCGTCAATGCCGCCGCGATGCAAACCGTACGCATAAAGGTCGTCGGGATGCAGTTTGAGTCGTTTTCCCGGTTGCAGAAAGGAACGCGGCACCCAACAGGGAGCCAGGCGAAGAAGTCCGCCGGTATCTTCCAGTTGCGCCTCCACAATCTTTTTTACATTGGACGGGACGGTTTTTAAATCGGCCATGGTGTTCATATTCCTTTGGGATCGCTCCGCCGTTCGAAAAGCCTCCATTGGACTGCTTGAAACGGCTTGTTGAAAACCACAGACAATCTACTCATTCAGAATCCCGAATCGCAAGAGAAATTCCTCAAAATTCAAAAGAAGCATCTGTCGGCGAAAGCGGACTTCGTGGAAATCGGCTTTTTGCCTCCCGACTCCTTGAAGATTGGCGTTGCGGTTTCTTTGCGGATGCCTTAGGGTGAGCATTGGTTTTCAACTTTTGCTAGGATTATGTATTTTGGAGTGGATTATCATCCGGAACATTGGGTTTATCCCTACGACGGAAACGCGGAAAACCCGGAAGAGCGCTGGAAGAAAGACGCCGAGATGATGGCCGCCGCCAACGTGAACGTCATCCGCGTTGGCGAATACGTTTGGGGCTTGTGCGAGCCGGAGGAAGGCCGCTTCGAATTCGAATGGTTGTGGCGTCTCATGGACGTGATGAAAGGCCACAACATCGACGTCGTTTTGACCACTCCCACGGCCGCGCCGCCGATATGGCTGGCTCAGAAACACCCGGAAATTCTTCCCATTGACGAGCGAGGGCTTCCCTTCCACGAAGGCACCCGTCACGCCGTTTGCTACAATAGCGATCTGTTTTGGGACTACTGCCGGAAGATTGTTCAAGCAATGGCCTCGAAACTGGGGAAACACGAGCGGTTGATCGCTTGGCAGATTGATTCAGGCATTGGAGGCCACACAACCGAATTCTCCTTCAACGAAGAAACCAAAAGAGATTGGCACGCTTGGCTCAAAGCAAAATACTCGCGCGATGGAGACAAAGATGAACAAGAGTCCGTTGCCCGCCTGAACGAACTTATGGGAACCCGGTTTTGGGGGCAAATCGTCAGCCGATGGGAAGACGTCCCCATGCCAAAAGCGGCGCCCACGGTGCATAACCCGGCTCTGGTGCTTGATTGGATGCGGTTTTCCAGCGACACCATCGTGGCCTTTATTCGAATGCAGGCCGCGATTCTCAGAGAACTGACCCCGAACATTCCCGTCACGACGATGATGCGGGCGTTGTCGCGGCACTACGACCACTTCGACGTGGCCGAACAACTGGATTTTGTGTCTCTGGACAGTTACGCTACCATCAAATCCAAAGCCGCCGTCAACGCCATGGACATCGACATCCTCCGATCGATAAAGAAGAGAAACGTCAAAACGCCGGACGGAAGCGACTACGGCTTTTGGGTGATGGAGCAAAAAGCGGGCAACGTCAATTGGCAGGAAGTCAACTCCTTAGTTCGTCCCGGAGTGGTTCGGCTGTTCACCTATCAACTAATCTCGCGCGGCAGCGACGGCGTCCTTTACTTCTTTTGGAGGCAACCGCGAATCGGCTCCGAGAAATTTTATGGCGGCGTGCTCAATCACCGCGGCGACGGCGATAATCGAACCTATCGAGAAGTCAGCCAAATCGGCGAAGAGTTGAAACTTCTGAGCCCCGCGATCCAAGGCACAAAAGTTGTGGCCGAGACCTGCATTCTCTACACCCACGACAATGCGTGGACTCTCAAACAGAAAATGCAGCCCACCCGCCACTTTCAACTTTGGGATCACATGCTCCGCTTTTACAGCGCATTTCATGACCGCAACATTCCCGTCGACTTCGCCCGGCCGACCGACGATCTCTCAAAATACAAACTCGTGGTGGCCCTCTCGCTTCATCAACTTGCCTGGGGAGAAGCGGACCATTTGAAATTGTACGTCCAAAACGGAGGCACCCTCGTCGGCACATTCAACACCGGACTTGTGGACGAACACCATATTGCTCCCCGCGACGGAATGCCGCTCAACCTAACAGACCTGTTCGGATTAGAAGTGGTCGAATTCGATCCGATTCCTCTTACAGAAGAAAATCACCTGAACATGAGAGGCGCTTTCCCAACAAGCCACCTGCACCCAGCACAGCTCTGGTGCGACGTCATCGAACCCAAGGAATGCGAAGTCTTGGCCACGTTCGCCAAAGATTTTTACGCCGGCAAACCCGCCTTGACGATCAACACCTTCGGCCTTGGCCGCGCGATTTACATCGGCACCATGAGCCATCGCTTCTTCTACCTCGACTTAGTCAACTGGCTGCGACAACTTAACGGCCTGGCCGGACTTCTCAAAGTGCCGGAAGGCATCGAAGTGAGCTTGCGGCAAAAAGAAGGCATCAAAATTTACTTTTTGCTGAATCATCAAAATTCATCCGTTCGGCTTCAATTTTACAAGCCGGTCCACGATTTTCTCACCGGCACCACTTTTCAAGGCGCCTACGACTTGCCTGCCCACGGCGTTTTGGTCATTGATGAACAACCGTCCTAAATCTTGCCCCATCGACTCTCCGTCCGCGCCCGATAGCTTCCATACGGGCAAGGCGGGAACTTTGGCCAATTGGTGGGGCGTGCATCCCTCTGAAGCCGAAGTTCCTCTGCGATACCGTCCCCAAACCTTGCAAGACTTGACTCGCTCTTTGATGAAAAGGCTGAGATTCAAGCAGCGACAATCAGAAACAGAAATCCTTCGCGTCTGGTCCGAATCCATGGATCCAACTGTCGCCGCTCACGCCGTTCCCGCCGGTTTTCGCAACGGCACTCTTTTCGTAAAAGTGGACAGCAACGTCTGGCTACATGAAATCGTTCACTACAGGCAAAAAGAAATCCTCGATCGTTTGCAGAGCAGTTTCGGCAGGAAGAAAATCCAAAAGCTCTCCTTCAGAATCGGGTAAAAAAAATCCGCCCTCACCGTCGCCAATTCTGGCGAGATAAATCTTTTCCACCAGTTTCGGCAGTCACTAAAAAACCGCCGCGCTGAAAGAAGGCGCGGCGGTTTCCAAAGAAATTCGGAGAACGGTTGGTTTTACTTCCTTCGGCGCAACAGGAGGAATGCGGCGGCGCCCAAAATCGAGAGCAGGATTGCGCTCGGTTCGGGAACGGCAACAATCTCAAGGGCGAAGTTTCCCGTTGTGCCTTCAATCCCGCGCAAAGTCCAACTGACGTTGCCTTCGTCGTCTTCGGTACTGATCCAAAAGTCGTTTGAACTCTGGCCGGGTTCCGGCGGATTCCGGGTGATGATGCCGACTTCCTGTCCTTCGTTCAATCCGCTGAACTCAACCGTTACGGTTACGCGATTGGGCAAAATCGCCGGGGTAATATCCTCTCCCTCGATTAACAATGACCCAGTGCCCGGACTCAGCACCTCCAGATTATCCAAATCAAACGAGTGTCCGAGCAAAATAGAACGGCTTTCGTAGAGGATGGTTCCCGGCTCATAAGTGAAAGCCAAATCTGGATGGGCGGGGCCGTTGTTCTGCCGAACTCGAATCACCATTGAACCGGCGACTTCGGAGGTGTAATACTCCAATCCAATGCCGCTTAGGATGAAATTGTCCTCCCATTCGTCGGAACCAAAGGCGATTTCATCACCAAATTCCTCAGATCGGAAAGCCGCTCCTCCCACCGGTTGTGAATTATTTAGATAGATTACTTGCTGTGCCTGCGCATTGAGCGCAACTCCCACGCTAGCGATGAACGCTAACAACTTTCCTGTCGATGCTGTCTTCATAAATACTGCTATTTTCTTAGTTTCTTAGTTCTTAGTCCGTTATCTGTATTGCCAATTTGCCGATTTTCTCAACGTTGTCAACATTAATTCGCAAAAATATTTCGGCTATTTTGGACGTACTCGGTGCAAGGTCAAGGATTTTTAGTACTTTTTTCATACTTTTTTTCGTTTTTTTAGGCCGAATTAGCTCTTTTTTACTCTTTTTTTAGTTAGGAGCATTGCCGGCGGATGATTTTTCCCAGTTTCTTTATGCCGGTTTGGATTTGTTCGAGAGGGGCACTGCCGAAGCTGAGGCGCATTTCGGAGCTTGGTTTGGGGCGGGCGGGATCGTCTGCATAGGCATATTCGCCGGGGACGTAAAGGACGCCGTTTGCCAAAACTTCTTGAAAGAAGGCGGTTTGGGGTCCTGTTTTGACTTTTTGAGGCAGCTTAGTCCAAAGGCAGAGACCGCCTTGGGGGGCTGCGGTTGTGGTTTGCGCTGGGAAATGCTCTTGAACGGCGTCGAACATGGCTTGCCCTTTTTGGGCGTATTGCTCGGTAATTTTTGCCAAATGATCGGCGTAGGCGCAGGAATTCTGTTTTTCATCTTCCGCGTAGTTCTTTGGGTCCAGCGCTGCGGCCAGGATTTTCTGCAACAGGTGCGCCGTGCCAAAGTCGTGATTGCCTTTGATGTTCAAGACGACGTTGCGGAGTTCCGACGGGAGAAGGCCGAAGCCGATTCGAATGCCGGCGGCGAAAGGTTTGCTGTAGGTGCCGGTGTAAATGACTCGCTCCCGAAGGTCTGCGTCAACGAGCAACGAAGGAGGCGGTTGAAAGTTGGGGAAGCAGAGTTCGCGATAAGCGGCGTCTTCCAAATAATAAATCGGGTGTCCGGCTTTGGGTTCATAACGGCGGAGGAGTTCGGCTGCCGCTTGCTTCTTTTCCAATCTGGTCGTGATTCCGGTGGGGTTTTGGAAGTAGGTGACGGAATAAAGGAGTTTCAACCGCTGGATTTGCCCATTGCGGCACAACGTTTGGAGAACGCGTTCGAGAGACTCAATAGAAAGTCCGTCGGATTCCATGCGAACGGCTCGCGCTTGAATTCCACGGCTTTGCATGATGCCGAGAAAGACAAAGTAGGTTGGGTCTTCAACAAGAATGACGTCGCCGGGATTGCAGAGCGCTTCGGCCAGCATGTAGAGCAACTGCTGCGAACCGTGGGTGATGATGACGGAGTTCGCCTCGCTGGGTTGGGCGGCGCGGCCGTCCAAGGCGGCAATTCGATTGGCGGTAAGCTGCCTCAGCTGTTCGTCTCCTTCGTTGGCGCCGTATTGAAGGGCGGCGCGCGCTTGATTTGGGTCACGGAGGATTTTCTCGATCAGTCGATGGATTTCTCCGACGGGAAGAGTCGAATTGTCTGTGAACCCGGCCGCAAAGGAGATCAAGTCCGGCTGCCGAAGCGCTTGTCGCATGAGCCACAAGATGGGCGGCGATTCCGTGCGCTGTCCCAGTTGCGAGAAGTGTTTATTAGTGTCGTTGTTTTTGCCTTGAGGCATCGGGGCGCCCAGAATTGGGATTTTTTCTTCCGATGTCGAGAAACTTCGCTGCGGCGGGATTTGAGGCGAACCATGTTGACAAAACGCGGCAATTGCGGGATTTTCTTTCTTCCGGGATGGGCGGCCAGAATGTTGCCAAAATCGTGAAAGGCGAGCGAAATGTTGGACACGGAGAATCTTGACACTTCACAAAAAGCGTTTCAGTTGAATCTGGACAACGCCGTTTACGGCACGCTTGTGGAAATCGGCGCGGGGCAAGAAGTCGCCCGCTGGTTCTTTCGCGTCGGCGGCGCTTCGGGCAGCATCGCAAAAACTATGTCGGCCTACGACATGCAGTTCAGCGACGCCATTTACGGCTCCGCAGAACGTTATGTGAGCCGCCAGCGCCTTACCACAATGCTGAATCATGAGTTTAATCTGTTGATGGAACGGCTCGACCAAAAACGAGGGGAGTCTTCCCGCTTCTTCGCCTTTGCCAACACCGTGGCGGCGAAGAGTTTTCGCCGAAGGTCGGACGCCCACGGCTGGATGGGCGTGCAATTTCAACACCAACCGCGGGCGAAGCCTTCGCAGGTTATTATTCACGCCCGGCTGTTGGACCCCGAAAACTTTCAACAGCAGGACGCCCTTGGTTTGGCCGGCGTGAATTTGATTTACGGCGCCGCAAAACTCTTCTCTCGTCCCGACGCCTTGATCCGCTCTCTGCTGGACGGCCTGACGCGCAAACGCATCGAGATTGACATGATAAAAATGACGGGTCCGGCCTTTCCGGGAATCGACAACCGTCTAATGGCGCTCAAACTCGTCCAATTGGGCCTTACCCAAGCCGCTATGTTCACCGCCGGCGGCGAAGTGGTGCAACCGGCCGAAGTCCTCTACAAAAGGCCCATCCTGCTGGAGCGCGGCTCCTTCCGTCCGCCTTCCAAAATGCACCTCGACATGCTGGAATGCGGCAAGGAACGCTTCCGAAAGGAGCCGGGAAACACCGGAGAAGAGCCGATTGTTCTCTTCGAAATGAACATGAAGGACGCGGTGACGTTCGCGCTGGAACAAGTCGCCAAAATCCAAGAAGACCGCCTGCCGGACGAATCCTCCACCAGCTTGGACTCGCAAGACTTTTTGGAGCGCGCCGACATCCTGTCCACGCTCGGCCATCCCGTCTTGATTTCCAACTACTTCCGATACTATCGGCTGGCCGGCTACCTCTTCCGCTACACCGACAAAATGGTGGGGCTCGTTCTCGGCCTGCCCAACCTCCAAGAACTGTTTGAAGAAAAATACTATGCCGATCTCTCCGGCGGCATTCTTGAATCCTTCGGGCGAATGTTCAAAAACGACTTGAAGATTTACGCCTATCCCACCCGAAGTCCGGCCGGCGAAATCCTCACCGCCGAAAATCTCCAAGTAGCGCCCCACCTGCGGCACCTCTACGCTCACCTCTACGAAAACAACCGCATCGAATGCCTGCGCAATTTCCAAGAAGCCTGCGTCGGAATCAGCCACCAGGAAGTTCACGACGGCATCCGAAGAGACAACGGCGACTGGGAAAACGCCGTCCCGCCGGACATCGTCAAACAAATCAAAGCGCGAGGCGTTTTCGGGTTTCCCCAAAAAGACCCCCCGACAACAGCCGAGAGCCTCGAAGAAAAGCGCTAATGCCGCTTATGGAAACAAGGCCGACGAAACTGCCTCCACCGGTGGCGAATTTGTTTCCCCGTCGCAAAATCGTTGACGCGGCAAACAAGCTGCGCTTGGGACACTTCCTTGCCCTCTTTCGCAAAATTTCCGTGAATTTAATTCCTCTCCGCTTCCCTGAAGATCAATGGCGCAGTCAAAATACCGTCCAACAGCGGAGTGGTCGGCGAGAATATTGCGTCGAATTTTGCGGCTCGATTTGAACAACCAGCACCAGAATCCGGCCTTTAGCCGGGCAAATTGCCGCCGCGCCTCTGTTCCGACAATTTCGGCACTCTCCGCATCGTTGCACTTTTGGTTTGTCGGAAGCAACGGTTGTGGGCAATCTTTCTCCCTTTTATGAGGCGATTGAACGTGGCCATCCTTGGAGGCGGAACAGTCGGCGGCGGCGTGTTTCGGGCGCTTCGCCGCAATGGATCCCTTCTCGCCGCTCGGATCGGCGTCCGCCTTCGGGTCAATCACGTCGTCGTCCGTCATCCGCGTAAACAGCGCTCGATTCGGTTTCCCGACCGCCTAATTGGCACCGATTGGGAAGCGGCCGTCCGCGATCCCAACACCGACGTCGTCGTCGAACTGATTGGAGGCACCTCCGTTGCCAAGTCCGTTGTGGAAACCGCCCTCAGCCTCGGCAAGCCCGTCGTCACCGCCAACAAAGCCCTGCTGTCCGAACACGGAGAATCCCTCTTCACAATGGCGGCGTCCAACAGCGCCGGACTTTACTATGAAGCCAGCGTCGCCGGCGGCATTCCAATCATCAAAGTGCTGCGAGAAAGTTTGGCAGGCAATCGTTTCCGCCGGATTTACGGCATCCTCAACGGAACTTGCAACTACATCCTCACCCAAATGGAGGAAGCCGGAGGCGATTTTGCCGCCGTTTTGGCCGAAGCCAAAAAAAAAGGCTATGCCGAGTCCGACGCCTCTCTGGATGTGGACGGTTTGGACGCCATGCACAAAGCGGGCCTTCTTGCCTCGCTCGCCCACGGTTTTTGGGTGCGCCCCAAATGGATTCACGTGGAAGGCATTCGGCAAATTTCTCGGCTAGATATCGAGTTCGCCGCCCGGCTCGGCTACAAAATCAAACTTTTGGCCTCCGTCTGCTCGCTTTCCTCCCCCCTACGTTCGGCCGATTGCCCTCAAATTCAAGTGTCCGTCGGCCCCGCGCTTATCCCTTGCTCCCACGTGCTGTCCAGCGTCCGCGGCGTCTTCAACGCTGTCTTCGTCCACGGCGACGTGGCTGGCGAAACCCTTTACTATGGACGGGGCGCCGGACAAGACGCTACCGCCAGCGCCGTCTTGAGCGACATTGCCGCCGCCTCGTTGGACTACGGGAGCCATTCTCCCCTCCGCTTCCCGGCCTTTTCCTTTCACGCTTCGGAAGGGCAGGTCATTCCGTGGGAAGAATCCGTCAGCGAATACTACCTCCGCCTCACCGTTGTGGACCAACCCGGCACCATGGCTCAAATTTCCAACGTGCTTGCTTGTCGAAACATTGGAATCTCCTCCATCGTCCAGCCGGAAGGACACGAAGGCGCCTCCGTACCCTTGATCCTCATGATTCACGACGCCGCTGCAGGCGAAATGCTCCAAGCGCTGGAAGAAATTCGCCGCTTAAGCGTCGTCAAATCCCCTCCAAAAATGATTCGCGCCGAACACTTTCGCTGACAATGCCCGCTTCCCCACTCCATGCGCCCTCCCGCTGGCAAGGCGTCATTCAGCGCTACGCCGAATTCCTGCCGGTTTCGGATTCCACGCCGATCGTCTCCTTGTGCGAAGGCAACACTCCCTTAATTCCGGCGGACAACTTTGCGGAAGCTGTCGGCGCCAAGTGCAAACTCTACCTCAAATACGAAGGACTGAACCCCACTGCCTCGTTCAAAGACCGAGGCATGACCGTGGCCATCAGCAAAGCCTGCGAAAAAGGCGCCCAAGCCGTCGTCTGCGCCAGCACCGGCAACACCTCCGCTTCCGCCGCCGCCTACGCCGCCCGCGCCAAACTCAAGTGCGTCGTCGTCCTGCCGCACGGCAACATCGCTATGGGCAAACTCTCCCAAGCCCTCATCTACGGCGCCCAAACCATCGCCGTCGCCGGCAACTTCGACGCCGCCCTGCGCCTCGTCCGTGAACTCGCCTCCATCGCTCCCGTCGAAATCGTCAACAGCGTCAACCCCGTCCGCATCCAAGGCCAAAAAACCGCCGCCTTCGAAATCTGCGACCAACTCGGCAGAGCGCCAGACTTCCACCTCCTGCCCGTCGGCAACGCCGGCAACATCACCGCCTACTGGCAAGGCTTCCAAGAATACTTCCGCCACCGCCGCACAAAGCAAAAACCCCAAATGTGCGGCTTCCAAGCTGCCGGCGCCGCCCCCATCGTAGACGGTCGTCCCATCGAAAAACCCAAAACCGTCGCCTCCGCCATCCAAATCGGCAACCCCGCCAGCTGGAACGGAGCCATCCAAGCCTCCCAAGAATCCGGCGGCCTCATCGCCAAAGTCACCGACAACGAAATCCTCCACGCCTACCGAAAAATCGCCCAAACCGACGGCGTCTTCGTCGAACCAGCCTGCGCCGCCCCCCTAGCCGGCTTCATCCAAAACATCCGCAACGGCCGCATCCCCGAAGGCAGCCTTGTCACCGCTACCATGACCGGACACGGACTCAAAGACCCCGACTGCGCCCTCGCCGCCTCCGGCAAAGAACCAGAACTCGTTCAACCCAACTCCGCCGCCCTCATCAAAGCCCTCGGCATGTAGCCGACAAACCCGTTTCCCCCGCCTCCGCAACAATGGCCCTCATCGTTCAAAAATACGGCGGCACCTCCGTCGCCAACGCCGAACGCATTAAAAACGTCGCCCGCCGCGTCGCCGAATGCCGCCGCCAAGGCGACCAAGTCATCGTCGTCGTCTCCGCCATGAGCGGCGTCACCGACCGCCTCATCCGCCTCGCCAAAAGCGTCTGCGCTCCTCTGCAACAACCCCCGGAACGCGAAATGGACATGTTGCTCACCACCGGCGAACAAACCGCCATCGCCCTCACCGCCATCGCCCTCCAAGCCTTAAACATCTCCGCCGTCTCTCTCACCGGCGCCCAAGCCGGCATCCAAACCGACGGCGTCCACACCAAAGCCCGAATCCAAAACATCACTCCCAAACAAGTCCACCAACTCCTCGACGCCGGCCACGTTGTCATCATCGCCGGCTTCCAAGGACAAACCCAAGACGGACGCCTCACCACGCTCGGACGCGGCGGCTCCGACCTCACCGCCATCGCCATCGCTGCCGCCGTCCGCGCCGACCTCTGCCAAATCTACACCGACGTCGACGGCGTCTACACCGCCGACCCCCGCATCCTCCCCCAAGCCAAAAAACTCCAAGAAATCTCCTACGACGAAATGCTTGAACTTTCCAGCGCAGGCGCCAAAGTCATGCAAAGCCGATCCGTTGAATTCGCCAAGAAATTCCGAGTCCCCTTTGAAATCCGATCCAGCCTCAACCATAACCCCGGAACCATCGTGAAAGAAGAAACCGCCAACATGGAACACGTCGTCGTCCGAGGCATCTCCCTCGACAAAAACCAAGCCAAAATTACCCTCCTCGGCGTCCCCGACCGACCCGGCGTCGCCGCCCAAATCTTCCAAGCCCTTCACCAATCCGCCGTCAACGTCGACATGATCGTCCAAAACGTCGGCCACGGACCCAAACCAACCACCGACCTCTCCTTCACCATCGACCGCGCCGACCTACCCCAAACCCAAACCCTCATCCACTCCCTCGCCCCCAAAATCGGCTTTACCCAAGCCCTTCACCAAAAAGAAATCGGCAAACTCTCCATCGTCGGCGTCGGCATGAAAAGCCACTCCGGCATCGCCGCCAAACTCTTCCAAGCCCTCGCCGAGCAAAACGTCAACATCGACATGATCTCCACCAGCGAAATCAAACTCTCCGTCGTCGTTGCCCTCTCCCAAAGCGAAACCGCCCTTAGCGCCGCCCACAACGCCTTCCTCCGCTAAAACCCAAAACCCTACGGAAATTCTAACAAGAGCAAACACCCCGCGCCCGCAACTCCCTCAATGCCCGCGAAATCAAGGACTCCAGCCCCTCCTCGTTCTCCTTCTGCGCCGGAAGTTCCCAAGCCGATCGTCGGCTTCCAGAAGTTCCTTCCAAGATTCCCGTTCGATGCATTACTACCTCCAGAAACAATCAGGATTTTTGCCCGCCGCGGGGTCATTCACAGCCGCTCACTTTTCAATCAGATCACTAAACCATCCAATCAAAAAACAAAAATCCCCAAAAAAGATTGGAAACTTTAGCCGTTTCGAATTCTCCGTTACCTACGGAATCTTTTTCAAACCCGTCGAAGTTTCCACGGCCGATTCGTGCGCCAGAATCTCCCTCAATGAGCTTTGTTCTCGATCGTTGCCGTGATCATCGACTAAGTCTTTTGCTTTTCGACATCCTTACTTTTGCCCCTCCAAATATCGTATTGAACGTCAATATGGCGAAGTTGAAAATCGGAAACACGATTGAAAAGAAAAATCAGTCCGAATTGGAACTCGGAAATCATCCAAAGCATTAGCCGCAGTGGAATTTTGCGCTAGTTTTCCTTTTCGTAAGCCGGGTGGAATGGTCAACCCAAAACTCACCCAATCGGCCAGATTGATTCTCAAAAACAGCGCCAGAGAGAGAAATACCAGCAACAAGCCGAAAAAACCGTTCTTGACCAGCAACCGCTGCCGGCAAAAAAAGCCGCTGAGACGAATCTCGACGGCTTGACAAACTAAATGCGAAGAAAACAGCTATTCGACCTCTATTTCTTTGGCTAGAGCATCTTTCAAAAGACGAAGTTCCTCATCAGAATACACCGTTGAGGCACTCATTCGCTCCCTCGTCTCTTGCATTTTCCACCTCGCAATGACCATCGACTCGGTGCTTTGCTTCAATGCAATCTTTCGCAAATCCGAAATCTCGCCTTTGCTTTTGGCTTCTTTCAGAGCTTTTGCGTATTCCTTTTCCACCGCATCTTCAAACGCCTTCTTTTGCGTCGGATTTAAAGACGCCTTGAACTCGTTCTCTCTCTGGAAGTGCTCGGCGAGAATTTGCCTATCACTCGCATTTGCATGCTCCATAATCCAAGCCTGATACTCTCGATCATTCATGGATTCCAGATTGACCGCCAGATCGTCTGATTGAGAATCAACGGAAGGTTTCGGGTCAATCGTCGTCGGATCCTCTTCCGTTCGGATTCTAAACCTACGCACCGAAGATTCCAAAATGCCCAAACGCTTCTCAATTCCACGAATCTTTTCTGTTCGGATTTTTTCGGCTGATTCCATCGTTGCCCGATACTGCGCCCGCATCTTGACATTTTCCTTAGCTTCCGCATTGGAACGCTGAAAAATGATAGTCCAAAAGATAGCGGAAAACACCATTACGCCAAAAACGATCCAATACGTTACCGTCTTGTAGTTCACTTTCACTGCTTTTTCCTTTCTTTTTAAGTGGTTAATCTCGATGTAACGTAATCCCAGCACTTTTGGTACTCAGCCTCAATGTCGGCAAGAATCCCCAATGTTGAAGAGCCGCAAACTCTTCTTGACGGTCGCATTTTGCGTTAATCAAATTGCTCCTGAGTTGGTGTTCCGTCCACGCTAATTCATCCTCTCTATCCGCATCCTCTTTCGCATCCTTCTTGACTTTTTCAAGTGTCGAGTAGATTGCGGCCAAAGCAACGGAATGCTTTGTAAGGCAAAGAGTCTGCGCCGTCCAAAAAGCGGGGCCGGTAAATGTTGCAATTGCCAATTCGCAGGCGACAAGCTGGGCTTGCGCTGCGGCAACGGCCAAAGCGGCTTTTTTTCGTCGCCGCATCCACTCTATCGGCATAAGTATGGCGATTTTGAGTCTGAATTGCGGTGTAGATTTCTCCAGATCGTTCGAGCAAATTGAACCGACGATCCATGATTTTCTGCGTGGCTTTGCGGTAGCGTTCATCTTCTTCCCATTCCTGCTGGTCGCGAATGTCGTTGCATTCTTGCCAAGTCGACGGAAGAGTCACGCAACACGGGAGGCGGCAATTCTCGGAAAGATGAAGAACATACGGATGTTCTTGCGCCCATGTCGGTGGCGCGTAATTGATTGTGATGGCCAAGACCGCCAACGAAACGATGACTCCGGCCAATCCGAGAGTCGTCGTCTGCTTTTCTATGTTTGTAGACTTCATAACTTTAGATTTGTTTGTTTTGGCGACGCCCATCACAAGAACGCCAGCTGTTGAAAGAACAATCCACCAAAACTCTCGATTTGTCCAGGACTTTTTTTGCAAAACTTATTGAACCGTTATTGATAGGTTATTTACAATTGGTTACGTTCGCTTGGCGTGGCAGATGGAACAGCGAAAATGACGCGTATTTCTGGGGATTGGGTTGTGGCGAACAAAGATTCGGGAGCAGTAATCGCAGGTGTAAACGTAGTTTCCGGCGATGATTTCCGCCAGGCGGTCTTGGAGGTAAAAAGGCGGAATGCGAAACTCAAAGTTGGTTAACGAGAACGCAGTGTGCCGATGTTCGGCGCGCAGTTCTTCGGGATGGGTTGTGGCGACGAAAACATTGCGGGTGTATTCGGAATGCGCAATGCGAACGGCGGGCAAAATATCGGCGTCTCCGGTGATAATGCAATGATAGTCGTTTGGCTGCGTGATGGCGAAGCGGATGAGCAGCGCGACGACCGTTGTGTCCACTTGCTTCTCGTGATAGGCGTTTTGCATCAACCCTTGCAGAATCCAGGGGCGAAGATCAGGCCGCAACACTGCCGAGCCGGAGTATCCCGCATTCATGGCCGCCTCCACAAACTGATTGCGGGCATGGACGACTCGGCGGAAGTGTTCCAAGTGCTTGGGGCGGATGTTGTTTTCCAAAGCCGGCCAATTGTCCAGATCCTCGGGCAAGGTAAAAATAGAGGTCGCTATGTAGCGGACGCCCAAACTCTTGCAAGCGCCGTCGTGTCCGCAAACGTGCCGCAAGAGAGATTGATCCAAACGAGCAAAGTCCAACCGAACAGATGTATCCGGATGTTCGGTTTTGTCCGCCAGAACATGATCCGGGGCCGCCACCTTGAACAGCCACGAGCCGTCAATAAAGACATTGATTTTCGACATAAGCGATAATTGCTCAACGCTTCGGCGCAATGGCCGGCAGGCATAATTCCTTACCTTGTCGGCACGAAAAAGCAAGGCGAAATTTTCAAACATCGATCCTCTTCCCGCTTTCTTTTGGTTGGCCTTTTGGCGGAATTTCTTTTCATTGGGCGCCGTTTTTACCTTTTTCTAACCCTCGACAACTTCGCGTCAAAGATCAACAATTGGAGACCCGGCATATGCAAAGAAAACAAGAGCGACGCTATCGGGAAGAGCGGAAGCGCAATCCCGCGTTCAAAGAGGGGAAACGCGAACGCCAAGCGCAAGGAACGCAGAAAATCTGGCCAAACTTAAGAACAAGCAGAAGCCGCTAATTCAAAGTTCTAGGGTTTGTCGTCGTTTCTTCTTTTGTTGCTGGCGATGAAAGAAGACGAAACCCAGGGCAAAGAGGCCGAAGATGAGGGCGTATTCTTCGGGTTCGGGGATGACTTGGCTGTTGACGACAACCCGAATCGAGCCTTCAGAACTCGCCGTGAACACGGGGGATGAAGCGTTGGCACGGAAGGTTCCCGCAAAGAAGTCGCCGATGGGTTTGTTGATGATGCCGGAACCCACCCAAGAAAAAGATGCTCCGCTGATATAAGAGAGAGCGGCGCTCCCAGAAACGCGAATCCCCATGTCATCTGCACCGCCGCTATCCTCATCCAGAAAAAGATGGGAAATAGTTCGGTTGACGGAGGGGATGGACGGCGTGTTGGTGGCAGTGGCGGCAAAGGTGATGTTGGTTCGGCCGCCGCCCGGAATTCTGGCTCTCACCGAAGCGATGTCTGTCGGATTGCTGGAACTGGAAAACAAGGGAGAAAGTTGAAAGTTGGTATCGCTGGGCTTGTTAGCGTCGAAAATGTTTCCGTTATTATCGGAGGTCGAGATTTGCCAAGAGTCTTGATCCGCGTAAGTATTAGAGCCTGAGCCTGTTCGGATGCTGTTGTTGGCAGTCGTAGTGGAGGAGCCGCTAAAAATCCAGATGGTTTGGTTGTTGTTGTCTTGGCTGGGATAGATGTGGAGGTACAACTGCGCGTTCGCTACCCCCCCCCCCCCCCCCCCGCAAAGGCAGACGACGGCCACTAAGAAAAATAATTTTCGGTTCATAAATATCGGTAATTTAAAAAGTTCGCTTTGTTTATTATCCTCTCCAAAGAAAAGAGTCAAGCACCAAAAAGCAAAAAAAGGAAAAAAGTTCAAAAAAAAGTTCGTTGGAAAACGACAAAAACCGACAAAAAGAGCGAAAGAGAGCGCCATCCCGCCTTGGCCGATGACGAAGTTCTGCTTGACCGGTTGCCGATCGCGGAGGAGGAATCCCGGGAAGGCGACAGCGGCGAGCCGCCAGCCATTGCCTTGGCCAAGAAAGCGCATCCTCCCACCTTCCCATTGCGGGAAGAAAGAAGAAAGTCTTGGTGGCAGGCGAGTGCTTTGGGGAGGACTCTGAATTCAGAAGGACGCATTGAAGGAGACAGCAAAACAACGAAATCCGCCAACAAGCGCGCCCTCCATCCCGCCTTGTCGGTCGCGAAAAGGAAAGTTTTTGCGGTGGTTGGAGGTCAAGCGGTGAGTGGATTCGTTTGATGGAGGATGAGCGGTTGCCGCTCGTTGTGGCTGTGATTTCTTTCTTCAACAACCAAGCATTGAGCAGAATTCGCTTGGTGGATTAGCGGGCAAAAAGAGCTTGTGTCGGGAGTTGCTTGCCGGTTTGCGCATTCTCTGGCTTTTGGGTGCTGGAAGGAATTTTCTTTGGATCTGCCGGGTTGAGGCTTCTTTTGGATTGGCCCCATCGGATAAGCGCAAAGCATAGATGGTTGGTTTGATTGTGCCGCAAAGTCCTTCGCCGGAGCAGATGCATAACTTTTGCGCAGGGATGGATGTCAGCGGACAATGCGAAATATTGGAACGAAGTATGCTTGTTTGCAGATGTTGACGGTGGAGGAAATCTTGGATGGCAAGCGTTTTGACACTTCCAGCGCGGCCGGCAAAACATCCATCGCCCCATCTTTTTCTTATGAGGCAAGGCGCCGCTCAAACGCAAAATCCCCTTTGCAAAAAAAATGCCGGAAACCTTTTTTGAGCGAAGTTCTATAACGACCGAAGAGGAAAACAAGCAAGATGAGTCGTCCGGGAAAAACGCGAGCAGGATTTTGCTTGGGTTTGACGGTTAGAGGGGGCAAGGCATTCTCCGCCGTTGTCCAATTGCTTAGTTGAATGCTCGCGTTGGCGGTTCTTGAAGAATTATACTCAGGTACCTTGTTTGGCGGTTGATTTTGAAGGGTAGATTATGAGTGAGATTGCAATTCTGTTGTTATTAGGGTTGATCTTGATGATCGGGGTGCTTTTGGCGTTTCTTCCGGCTATGATTGCGTATTGGCGTTCTCATCAAAATCGCAAGGTAATTGGGTTAGGGTGCATTCTTTGCATTGTGCCTTTGTTTTTGATTTTTCCCTTTAATTTGGCTTTTTGGGCCGCGCTGTTAATTTGGTCGTTTATGGATTTTCCTAATCGATGAGTGTTTTTGAAATTGGGGCGATCAGGTGTGGACTTGATTGTCTGTGGTTGAGACGGTAGACGGCGGTTTGTTTTTTTTTTTTCAAAAGTGGAAACAAAGGCAAAGGTTGGATTCAGCGAGGCGGCGGGGCGCAGCGCGGGGTTGGTTCTGCTGATGTTTGGGATCGAGCTGGCGGACTCGTTGCTGGATGGGGATTTGGAGCGGTTTGGGATTCGTCCGTGGGAGTTTGTCGGTTTGTCCGGCGTTATTTTTGCCCCTTTGCTTCACGGAGATTGGACTCATTTAGCGGCCAACGGGCCGCCGCTGTTTGCGCTGTTGCTCATTCTCTTTTGGAATCCTCGCTATTTACCGGGGCGCAGTTTGTTTTTGATTTGGGCGCTTGGAGGGTTGGGAACTTGGTTGATCGGGCGGGGCGACGCCGTTCACATCGGCGCCAGTTTGCTTGTCTTCGGTTTGATCAGTTATTTGATCGTGGCCGCGGTTTGGATGCGGTGTTGGCGGGCGCTGTTTTTTTCCATCGCCGTTTTTGTGTACTTCGTATTGTTCGGAGGGTTTTTCGGCGGCTTGTTTCCCGTGGAGCAGCGAGTGTCGTGGGAGGGACATTTGAGCGGCGCGGTGGCTGGTTTTTGGACGGCTTGGATCAATCACAAACGGTAATTGCCAAGCCGCCGCCTTACGGCTTCCAGCGTAACTCCAAAGCGTTGGTTTGGCCGCGACTGGCGGCGAAGTCCCAATAAGCGTGATTGGGAAAGCGGCGGGCGTGTCCGTCCAAAAACAGGAAGTTGGCTCCGTTGGAGTGAAGGTTGGTGTGAACGTTATTTTGCTCGGCCACCGCTGCCTTTTTTCCGTTGTCAAACAGCCAGACGAGCGAATGGGGCGACGGCAACGTGGACAGTTTAACGTGATTGCCCGAACCGCTCCCGTTGACCAGCCGATTTAGGCAGTAGTGGAAAAGGTTGATTCCGTTGCTCTTTCGCTTGTTGGCCGGACACAGCCAGACCGTTTTCGGGAGGGCAACGGCGGGATTGGTGCGCCAAGGCAGTTCGTAGTAGCGGGGAAGTCCGATCATGTCGGGAAGATTGACATACCAGCCAAACTGGGTTGCCCGCCCGTTTGGCGCGCCGTCTTGGGGAAGGGAGTCGTCGTTTTCCAAAGCGTAAAGTTGCGTAGCGATTCCCCATTGTTTCAAATGGCTCAGGCATTGCGCTTTTCTGGCCGCTCCCATTGCCTTGCTCAGCGCCGGCGAGAGCAGAGCGAACAACAGAGAAAGGATCGCCGCCACAACCAGAATTTCAATCAGGGTAACACCGCAGTGCTTGCGCGAGGCCAAAACGATCCCGCCGTTCCCGGAAAATCTCATCCTTTCCTATTGGAGATTATTGAAAACTTTGTCAAGAAGTTGCCGCAGTGGCGCTAGGAAACCTTCCGTTCAATCCCTCGCCCTGTTCTCGTCAAAGATCCAAAAACGCCGCGCTAGGAATGCGCCCAGCCTCGATCCACCAGAATCTCCTGTCCCGTAACGGCGCAGCTGGCCTCGCTGCACAGAAACAGCGCTACTTCCGCCACTTCGGAAGGTTGCACCAACTCCGGAATGCACTGCGCCCGCCGAATTTTTCCTTTCACCGCCGGAGTAACAAACTCTCTCAACTGCCGAGCCGTCATCACCCAGCCGGGCGAAAGCGTGTTGACGCGAATTCCTTGCGGGCCCATCTCCCGCGCCAGCGAACGAGTAAACCCCTGAATGCCCGCCTTTGTCGCCACATAAGCCGTCATTTCCTTCGGAGCAGTGTGAAAGGTGATGCTTGAAAAATTCAAAATGGACGCGCCTTTCTTCATCCACCGCGCCGCCGCTTGCGCCGCCAAAAAGTAAGTGCGCAGGTTGCGGGCAAACAATTCATCCCATTGCCTCGCCGTCATTTTGATGAACGGAATCCGAGGATCCGCCGCCGCATTGTTCACCAATCCGTGAATCCCGCCGCCCTGCCGAGCCGCTTGTTCCACCCAATCCCGCGTCTGCGCCTCCTTCGTCAAGTCAACCCGTGAAAAAGTAGCGTTTTCACCCAGCCTCTTGGCCAAAGCTTCGCCCGATTTCCAATCGACGTCGCCAAAAAACACCCGAGTGCCCTGAGCGCAAAACGCCTCCGCCATCGCCGCCCCGATGCCGTTGGCGCCTCCCGTAATGAGAACAACCTTTCCCTTCAAATCCGAATAAATCGCCATCTTCCTCCTCCCCCTTGCAAGACGCACAATAGATAGGCTTTCGTCAAAAAGAAAGACACTGCTCTTTCCCTTACCCAAAACCATAATCTACCGCTCTTCACTCCCCTTTTTTGGGGGGATATTATAGAGTTTGCGGATGTGCAGGGGGTGATTTGCTCGCTGGTTTCTCTTCTCGTCAGGGGGTGTTGTTGTTGGTTTATGGGCTGGGTTGTTGCTGCTTGTCGTCGTGCATCCAAAAGCGCTTGCTGAAACGGGGGAGGGATTTTCTGTCGGGGGGTGGAACCTTCTGGCGGTTTTGGGGTATTGAAGCGAGCGCACTCTGCGCCATCAGAGCGGGTGAGCCGGCCGAGTTTTGGAGCCGTTCCCGTCCCGCAAGCCATTGCGAACCCAATCTGAGCCAACCCTGTTGGTCGCGGCTTGCGGCCTTCGGCTTCTTTTTCCATTCACTGAGGAAGAAGTGACTGGCGGCGGCAGAGGGCAAAGCGTCTTGGGCTTGGTTGGGGTTGGGTGGTGGGGGTTTTCCGCAGAGCCGGCAGCGCCGCTTCTTCTTCTTCGCCGTGGAACTGCCTAGCCAAAGCTACTCGCGCCGTGAATGCGCTCGGTTCCCCCTCGCGAACTTCCCCAACGCTTTGCCCTTCCCGCCGTCGTTCTCTTCTATGACACAGACGGCCTGCTCACGCTGGCTTTGGTTCATCGCCACCCCAACCAGCGCAAGCCTAAGCGCAATGTCCTAAGCCACCGCGTTTCCTTGATCCGCGAACTCCATCCGCTCCGCCTTCACCGCGCCCATCGGGACATCTTGGCCGGCTTGTCGTTGGCTGTCCGCGCCCCATGGATGAGCGCCCATTGCCAGCCGGCCGACTTTGATGCCTTAGACACGCAGGAACTCAAACCAGCGCTTCTATCGCCAGCTCTTGGCGAGGTTGGAGCGCGCCGGCGAGCAAGCCAAGCGCCCCACAACCAGCGCCCCGCAGAGCATCTCCTCCGCTTGATTGTCCGCCTGCTCTTCCTCTGGTTGCTCCAAGAAAAGAACCTCGCCGCCGAGAACTTGTTTATATAGAAAGCCAAGTGGCCGAACTTCTCACAAACTACGACCGCATGGCCGGCGCTCTGACTATTGCGCCGGGTGGCAAAACCTGTTCTTCGCCCCCTTGAACCCCAAAACAACCAGCGCAACTTCCATCTATGGCGCTACCAGAGCCAAAGAGCCAACCCGAAACAACTTCTCCAACTCTTCAACCAAACCTCCTTCATTACCGGCGGCCTCTTCTTTGACTGCTTAGACCAACAATCCCAATCAGTGCCAACACTACTCCCTTCCCAAGCGCCTCTTCTTTGGCCACAACCCCGCCCAGCCGGGAATCCTCAATCTCATAGACCGCTATCAATTCACCATCGAAGAAACCACGCCCCTCAAGCAGGAAGTCGCCCTCGACCTCAAACTGCTGAGCCAAGTCTTTGAAAACTTATTCGCCGCCTACAACCCCGAAACTCGCTCAACCGCCCGCCAACCAACCGGCTCTTGCTACACTCCCCCGCGAAGTAGTGGACTACATGGCGGAAGAAGCGCTCGCAGAAAAAGCCAAGCCCGCCGATCCTTCCGGGAGCGCATCGGCTCCCTGCCAGACTACACCGACGCGGGCAACAACGCCTTTCCTATGGCCGTCCTGCACAAACTTACCTTAGCCTTGCACCGTTTTGACCCAGACAACCAACTTTGACCCAGCTGGCAACAACTCCAAGAAATCAGGGTCACCTTTCAACGCATCAACACTCTGACTACGGACGCAAACTCTACCTCCTCCAAAACAACACTCACGGCGGCGCCCTTCCATCCATCGCCGGCCACCTCGCCAACCTGCGCTTCTTTATCTCCTCAGCCATCGAGCAACAACCCAACCCCAACCCCCAAGAGAACTTCGGCCGCCAACCTCTGCCCAACCTAGAAACCCGCTTCCTTAGCGCCAACGCCTTGCTGTCCCTAGCCCCACCCCAACAACTCGCCCTAGCGGAAACCAAACTTGTCCGGGAACTCTAGAAGCAACTAAGTGCCAACCGCGAACAACACCTTCCACGCCTTCCAATCGTCAGGAGAAACGGGACTATCGAAACAAAGACAAAGAACTCAGAGAAGAACTCGCCCAAAAACTGCAAACCGCCGGCTTTGATGCCGCTTCTGTCCAAAAGATCGCTGATTGGGATCCCTACGACTCCAACGCCCACGACCCCTGGTTCGCCCCCCATTACAGGTTCGGCATCCAACATGGCTTTGACCTAGTAATCACCAACCCGCCTTACATCCAACCGCAAAAGAACAAGAGCCAACTCGCCCAAAAAACTGCAAACCGCCGGCAACCAAACCTTCATCCGCCCCGGCGACCTCTACTAACTCTTCTACGAACGCGCCGCCCACCTCCTCTCCCTCATTCCCTCCTCTGCCTCCTCTCTCTTCTAATAAGTGGTTGCGTTCCGGTTGCGGCGAGAAAACGCGCGCTTATTTGGCCTCAAAAACGAACCCAAAACTATTATTAGACTTTGGCGGCTTTCCAGTGTTTGAAAACGCTTCGGCGGCCCCCAATATCTTGTTGGTTCGCCGAGGCAAAAGCGCCGCCGTCCGCAAGGCAGTAGATATGGATCGCCTGCCCGACAAAACCTCCCCGCCCGAAGAAAGTCTATGGAGGCCCTTCCCTCCGCAGGCAGACAAGCCGTGGTTCATCCTCTCCTCCATCGAACAATCCATCATGCACAAAATGGAATCCATCGGAACCCCATTGAAAGAATGGAATGTAAAAATTAACTTTGGCATTAAAACAAGCTACAACGAAGCCTTTGTTATTGATAATGAAACTAAAAAGAGATTGGCTGCCACAGACCCGAAATCCGCCGAAATCGTCAAGCCCATGTTGCGCGGCCGAGACATCCGCCGCTACCAAGCCAACTGGGCCAAGTTATGGCTGATTGACATCCACAACGGATGCGACGCCATTCCCGCTGTTGATATAGACGACTACCCAGCGGTCAAAAACTAGTTGGACAAATTCTATCCGCAACTGGAAAAACGACAAGACCAAGGCAACCCCCCCTACCACCAAGACTTTGAAAAAGAAAAGATAGTTTGGATTACATTGGCCGAAAATGGACGTTTTTCCTACGATGACGGAGGAATATACTGCGAAGCTACTGCATTTATGATGACTGAGAACAGTATCAAATACCTATACGCCTTGCTGAACTCGAAACTAACTTGCTGGTTTCTTCGGCAAAATTCACCGCAACTGGATACAGAGGCCTTGCGTTGGAAAAAGGTTTATGTAGAAACCATCCCTATCCCAAAAATCCCCGCCGCCGAACAACTTCCCTTCATCCGCCTAGTCGATTGCATCCTGCAAGCCAAAGCCGCTAACCCTGAAGCAGATGTTAACGATTGGGAAAAAGAACTCGACCACCTCGTTTATTCCCCTTACTGCTTGACAGAATCTGAAATCTCCGCCATAGAAGGAGGCAAATGAAGCAACATACTAAAGAAAAGTTGATGATATACAGAGAATATCTGAAAAATTATCTCTACGTGATGTGCAACGCCAAACAGTATTCCCGCATTTTCGTTTGGGAACCGTTTGCAGGTGGTGGTTTGGATGAGAGCAACGAAGCAGGAAGCGCATTGATAGCGGCGGCAATAATAGACGGATTTAGGAAGAACTATCGAGAAACGGATATTCGATTGTTCTTAAATGAGTTAGATAACACAAGATACCAAAGTCTAAAGAGAGCGACCAGCAAGCATCGAAGTTTTGTGCGTGTCTATAACTGGGAAGCAGAGGAATTTTTGTCTCAAGTTCATTCAGAGTTGAAGAAAATTTCACACAATCGCAATCTTCATAATTTATTTTTTATTGATCCTTATGGGTACACTCAATATTCACGGAAAAATTTGGATCAGTTATTTGGCCTCAAAAACAGCGATTACTTGTTATTCATACCGACTTATCATATTTACAGGTTTAGTAAGAAAGAGATCAGTCAAGCCTATCGATTCGTCTCAGATTTGGGCATTAATTCCAAACAATGCAATGGGCTAGATTCTCTTGCCGAAAAATTGAAGGATAAATTAAAGCAGAAAGCGCAGACGAAATTTGGTTACCAATATAGACTGGAAAATAAAGAGGCGTCTCATAGTATATTTCACTTATTCTTTGTTACCAAACACATAAAGGGAGCAGAGAAATTTCTGGAAGCAAAAAATAAAGTAAAAGAGAAAATAGAAAGATCAAATAATCAATTAAGTTTTCTCGATCCAATGAAAAGCGAAATAGAAAGTAAGTTGCGAAAAATTCTTTTCAAAGAAATAACTAACTATAAATTATTTGAAGAAATCATCAAAATGGGTTATTTGTCAAAGGAAGTTAAACCCATTCTGAAGAAATGGGAGGATGAAGGAGAATTGAGAATAAGAGCTGAATTTAAAAGAAAGAAAGGTTCTTATTATTTGACGGATAGCGAAAAAACCGTCTTTATCAAGGTGAAGAAGTGAGCAAGATTGAATGGACGGGGGTGACTTGGAATCCGGTGACGGGTTGTTCGAAGGTGAGCGAGGGCTGTCGGCATTGTTATGCGCATCGGCTGGCGTTGCGGCTTCGGGCGATGGGGAACCGACGATATGCCAACGGTTTTCAAGTGACGTTGCATGAAGATTTGGTGGATGCGCCGTTTCGATGGCGTTCGCCTCGCGTGGTGTTTGTGAACTCGATGAGCGATTTGTTTCATCAAAAAGTCCCAATTCATTTTCTTCGGCAAGTTTTCTCGACGATGAACAAATGCCGGCAACATACTTTCCAAATACTCACAAAACGAAGCGGGCGGTTGCGACGGTTGGCTGGCAAGTTGGAGTGGTCGAAGAATATCTGGATGGGAGTGAGTGTGGAAAATGAGAGCGTATATCATCGCATTGAGGATCTGCGCCAAGTTCCCGCTAAGGTGCGGTTTTTGTCGTGCGAACCGTTGATTGGTCCGATGGAAAAATTGCCGCTGGAGGACATTCATTGGGTGATTGTTGGGGGTGAATCAGGACCAGGAGCAAGGCCGATGGAAGCGGATTGGGTGCGCTCCATTCGGGATCAGTGTGGGAAGTCCGGCGTTGCGTTCTTTTTCAAGCAGTGGGGCGGGGTTTGCAAGCATCAACACGGTCGCATATTGGACAATTGCACTTACGATGAAATGCCGGTGTAAAGCGTAAATAATATAATAAAGATTGTATGAAGGAAGGGGAGCAGATTTTTCTTTTAGTGGAGTTGTTGGAGCCAGTGTTGGATTTTTTGGGAGACTTCGTTGGTGGAGTTGTTGAGGAGGCAGTGGGGTTGGGGGAAGCAGCAGTAGTCAAAGCAGGGTTTGTGGGGGCAGGGTTTGCCTTCGATGTAGGCGGCTTGAGGATGGTTGGGGAGGAACCATTGGGGGCGTTGGGGACCGAAGATGGTGAAGGTGGGGATGCCGAGAGCGGCGGCGAGATGGCCGGGTCCGGAGTCGTTGCCGATGAAGGCGGTTGCGTTTTTCAAGCGGCGGATGAGTTCGGCGAGGTTGACGGGGCAATGGACGGAGTGGTTGAGGGATTTCCATTCTTTTCGTTGGTTGGGATCGCAGAGGATTTGGGTTGTCCAGCCTATGCGTTGGAGACGGGCGGAGAGTTGGGCGTAGCGGGGAATTGGCCAGATGCGGACTGGTTGGGCGGCGCCGGAGTGAAGGATGGCGAGGCGTTGGGAAGATTGGCCGAGTAGGGAATGCGAAGGACGGTGGATGGAAAGACCGAGGGCGTGGCCAAGTGCTTCCCATTGGGCGGCGCGGTTGGCGTTGGGATGGACTTGGGAGAGGGGTTCGGTGAGGAGGAGTTGGCTACCCAAGCGGGGAAAGCCGATGCGGCGGGGCGCGCCGGAAAGCCGAAGAACGAGGTGATCGCGGGGATCGCGGCGGGCGGAGACGGCGATGTGCGGTTTTTGTTGGCGGATTTGCCGCAGGGTTGCTTGGAGGGTTGGCCAAGGCCAGCGGCGCAGTTGGTATTTGCCGGTGAATTGAGTCCAAGGGGCGATGACGGGGAGGATGGTGATTTGGGGCCAAAGTTCTTTGGCGAGTTCGGCGGCGTGGGGTTTGGCGAGCAGGATGACGCGAAAATGGCGGCTGGCGGTTTGGAGGAAGGCGGAGCCGATGGCCAGATCGCCAATGCCCCAAAATTCGGTGACGAGGAGTGTTTTCACGGGGCGGGTTTTTGGGCGATTAGGTAGGCGGACCAACCGATCCAGTGGATTTTGGCGGTGAATTTTTGGCGGCTGGCGGGTAGGAAGCGGTAGAATGGATAGGCAAGGGCAAAGAGCCAGTTTCTGGAGGTGCCGGAGCGAAGGATTTTGAGGCGGTTTTTTCGGGCGAGTTGGGCGAGGGCGCCTATGCTGACGATTTTGGTGTGAGTGAGGTCGTCAAAGAAGTTTAGGGTAAAGGAGCCGGAAGCGGGTCCGGCAAGGCTGGGAAGGGTGAGTGTTTTGGGATGAGGCGTTTCGAAGTAGGCTTGTCCGCCGTGTTTGAGGAGGCGGGCGATTTCGGAGATTAGGATCGTCAGGTTGTCCAGATGTTCGACCAAGTGCATGCAGGTGACGGAGTCCATAGAATGGTTTTGCCAAGTCAGGGTTTCGGTGTTGAGGTTGGCTTGGCGGTATTGGCATCCGGGCGGATAGCGGTTTGGCTGTCCGGCGACGTCGACGGCGTAGAAGTGGAGGTCGGGGCGTAGTTCGTAGAAGTGGCGGAGGGTTTCGCCGTCGGAAGAGCCGAGGTCTAAAACATGGCCTCCTTGCGGCGTGGAGGACAGAAAGCGCGACCGGGTGTCCAGCCGAGGAAAGGCGCGGAGAAGTTTCCAGTTCATGCTCCGGCGGGTTTTTGGGGCTCGTTTTGGGCGGGGAAGGCGCTCGTGGAAGAAGCGGAGCGGCTTTGGGGGCGCATTCGAGAGGGCAAAGACAAATCTCGATAGATTTTTTGGTAAGATTGAAAAATCTGCGAGGCGCAGCGATGTCTCACCGAGTCGCGAATGCTTGCGGGCGGTTGGAATTCGTCTGGCGCGAAGATCGCTTTTTCGAGGCATTGTTTCAAGGATTGCGGGTCGTCCGGCCGGAAGAGCAGTCCGCAACCCGGTTTTACAATGTCCGGGCCGCCGCCGCTGTCAGAAACGATAGCGGGCAGACCCAGCGCCAGCGCTTCCATTAAAGCGACCGAACAAGGTTCGTTGACGGAGGGAAGCACAAACAAGTCGCTTTGCCGGAGTTCGGCGGCGACGTCAACGGACGAGCCGCAAAGGCGCACTTGGTCGTCCAGTCCGCATTGGCGAATCTTCTGGCGAAGCGCGGCGGCAAAGGTGCGGGATTCTGGGAGTTGGAGTGTCGGACCCCAGATGTTGCATTGGATTTTCTTTTGCAAGGCTTCGGGCAAACGGCGGATGGCTTCGGCCAAGAGGTCCCATTTTTTCCATCCGATGAGGCTGCCGACTCCAATAAGCCGGAGAGAGCGATTGGGGGAGCGGAAGCCTTGCCGTTCTTCGACCATGGGACGCTGCAAGAATTCGTCTCCGAAGCAGGCGGAAATGGTGTGGATTCGGCTGTTTGGTGCGGTGAGGCCGTAGTGTTTTGCCATGTTGGGAGTGAGGAGCGTTGTGTGCAGTCGTTTGCGATTGGCGGCCCAGCGATACAGGCCGGTTTGGCGGGCGTAGTTGTGATTGGTAAAAAGCGCGGGCCGCTTGGTGTGCCAAGAAAACAGCATGGCAACCGGCAAGGCGCCGCGGGAGTGGGCGTGAATCACGTCGTAGTGTTCCGTTTGAAGCAGGGCCAGCAATTCGCGGGTTGCGGGGATTGCTTGTCCAATCAGGCGAAGGCGGTTGTCGGCTTCTGCTTGCGCGGAGCGGCTGTAGCGGTATTCGAGCGCGGGTTGGCGGGTCTCTTTGTAGGCTTGGTTGACCCATACAACGTGCCTCCAGCCATCTCCGGCGCTGGCGTTCTGCAAGTTGCGGATGACGGTCAGGACGCCGCCGGCATCTTCACGCTCGCCCGTCAAGTGCAGAATCTTCAAGGGATGTTGGTTCGCCATAAGTGGACTGGTTTCGCTGTAATCTTCGCAAGCATAGTAAGCTGTCGACTCCGTTCCCGGCAAGCCGTTCCTTTGGCCGAAGTTTTTTTCCATTGGCAAAACTCCTTGCCGCCGTTAGAAAAAGAGGCGACAATTTAAATCCACTTTTATCGACAAATTCATGGCAACTTATATTTACGAAACCATCCCACAAAAAAAAGGGCGGAAGCCCCGGCGGTTTGAAGTGCAGCAGAAAATGTCGGATCCGCCATTGAAGAAGCATCCGAAAACGGGTGAACCAGTCAAGCGCGTGATCACTGGCGGAAGCGGTTGGGTGACGCACGGACCGAGCATCATGTCGATGAACACCAAGAAAGCCTGACAAAGCCTGATTTGCGGCGCCAACCTTTCCCGCCTTTTCCAAAGTCAAGCAAATCTGCGAGAAAGATCGTGGAAAAGGCGGATTCAGAGGAATGGCCGGCAACGCTTTTGCGCGAGAACAACAGAGAACAGCCATCGCGCCATCCCCTCTTGGCCGCATCTTCCAATAGAAAAACAAAAGACGTCAAGACTTTGCCCGAACAAAACAAAGAAGTGAAACTTACCCGAATTCAACAATTTTCCCCGGCGCTCTTCGCGCTTTTGCTCCCGTTCTCTATGGATGGTTTGGCGCGTTCTTGGCGCGTCAGCCAAGTGCCGAACGGAAACAGCTTCAGCTGCACGCTTTGTCACGTCCGTCCCAACGGCGCGGGAGCAAAGAACGCTTTTGGCGATGCCGTCAACGCTGTCGTTGGACGGGGCAGTCGAGCAGAATTTTGGTCGGCCGCCTTGGCGCAACTGGACTCCGATGGCGACGGATTTTCCAACGGCCAAGAGCTGGGCGATCCCGACGGCGACGGCGTGCCAATCCCTGAAGCGTCAGTCACCCATCCCGGCGACCCCGCCAGCAAGCCGGAGACTCCTTTTGAAATCCCTAGCGCCGAATCCCTCGGCTTGAAGCGGATCGTCCCCGACAAAATTCTCTTCGAAACGACTTGGGATAATTGGGAAAACTGGGCGCCGGACACCGCAGTGATTGGAACGCACACTTTCCTAATCGGCGTCAACACCTTCGCCGAACCGGCGGAAAACAGCGGACAACCACACCCCCTTGCCCTACAACCGGCCGATGGCGGAGAAGCCAAGAAAACAGCGGGATTTTACAGCGATGCCGGAACGCCCTACAACGGCCGAATGGATACCTCGCGCCAAATGGGAAATCCACTCCAAATCGCCGGCGATCGGCGGCCGGGAGCCAGAGGATACGCCGTGGGAATAGAAGCTTCGCCCCATGTTTTCCCGGCGTTTCAATCCGACAACCGTTGGAATCTCGGATTCCACCGGCCCGCCGACGGAACCTACGCAACCGTGCAAATGTTCTCCTTAAATCTGCCAACGCGCGCGCCCGCGCCAACTTCGCTAGCCATTGACGCCGTCAACGGACGGCTGACCCACGGTTCGCCCGCCGGCAATCCCATCGGACACTTCGGCGGAGACTTAGCGATCCTCGACAATGGAAACGTCGTTCTCGTTGCCAAAGATCGCTCCGGCCTTCGAGAAGCCTCCAGCGTCGTAGCCGCCGTCATTCTTGCCCGCGACGGCTCGGTTGTGCGGGAAAGTTGGGTCGTGGACTCGCGCAACGTTTCCGCCGGCGTTTCCTCCTATAAAGAAGGATTCTGCATCCACGCGCTAGACCGGCTCTACTTCCACAACAACGCCGGAGAACTGCGCGGGCAAATTGGCCAAGCCGAGCTGCCGGAAACTCTGCAATTCGACACCCAACAAGACGGCTCGGCGCAAATCGCATCCCACGTCAACCAATCCTTAGTCTTCTTGGCGGGAACGGCCGATTTGTTTAACAAACAAGGCGATCGGCTAAAAGACGCCTCCGGACAGTTTCGAAAAAGCGTCCACATCGCTGTCTTCGACGCAACGACGCCAAAGTTCCTCTCTCGCCGAATTGTCAGCGAAGTGTCCGCCGGCAACGGGGGTTCGGACGCCGTCGACCTGCCCGGCGCTTTTGGCCGCGTTGACCTAGCCGCAGACGCTCTGGGACGCACGGCCGCAGCCTTTGAAGTAAAGCAACTAGAAGCCGAAAACCCGCAAACGCTAATTCGCTTGCTCGCCTACGACTCAACAGCCGATAAATGGAGTGTCCTCACTCCCAGCTTCTTCGCCTTTTACAATCACGAGCGCCCCGAATTCCGCTCCATTTCTCCCTCTATCAGCATGACCGCTCAGGAAATTCTGGTAGCCGCAAAAGGAGAAATCAATCAATCAACCAATCCTTCCGCTGGAGCCAACCCCCCACCGAAAACGACCTTTTATACCATGTTCTCCCATCCCGATCCTCAAGACGATCCCACTACGGGAATCATTCCTGCGGCGCCTATTGTGATTGAAAACGCTTCCATTGCCGAAGAGAATACTATCTCCATAAATTGGTCGGGAGGCGTCGGTCCCTTTCTACTGCAGCGCAAAACGTCAATTGACGATCCTACATGGCAAAGGCTGATTGAATCCGCAGAACGAACCGTTGCCGCTCCAATAAGCGGCCCGATGAGTTTATTCCGTATTGTAGATCTCGGCGCCGGTCAATAACGCAACGTAGTTTTGGCTGAGGATTTTCCATTATGGAAGCATCTCGAAAAACTGGAACCCCGCTCGTTGTAGCAGGCTATAACATTATTAATGCGTAATATAGGAAAAAACGGAAGGAACAACAATTCTATAAATGCGTGAAATAATTGGAATCGCAAGGTAGTTTTGCGACCGTGATTGCTGCCACTTATTATCAATTCACAACGGCGAATTGTCTAATAATGAAGAGACTCGCGAAAGGCGCCAAACTTTTCTGTCGAGGAGAAAGAACGAGTTCTTCGAAGAAGGATTTTCCGCGGATTTACGAGGATGCATCAGGCTTGGCAGGCTACGCCGAATTTGGAACGGGCAATTGTCATTATCGATGCTTTGCTATGGATCAAGAGGATGTGACTATCGGACTTACGGGAAAGTTTTACCTTATTCGGATACCGCGCGGCGGCTCGTGTTCTGTCAACAGTTCCGGCGGGAGTGGCAGCAGTTAATTAGGGGCTAGGGAGTCAGTTTTCTGTTTTGTTTCCGGTATTCTTTGGCTTTGGAACATTTATACTATAATAAAAAGAGCGGTCGAGAAGCGGTTTTGTAGAAGTGGGCAAGCGGACGGTTGAAATGTAGGGGCGTTGAGTTGTTGGAGTCCGTGGGAGCGGGCTATGTCTTTGCGTAGTTCCGGTTTTTGATGGGAGCGGTAAGGCGGGGGTGAGTTTTTTTCAATCTTCGGCGTTGATTCTTGCGGATTCGTTGATTGGCGCGGCGGCTTTGTTACTGCCTTGCGAGGCTCGCGTCGGGATTTTGCTTGGAGTTGGCGGGATGCTTTTAATGTATTGCTGGATAGGAACGGCGGCTGGCTGATGCGGCGGATGGGGTTGTAGGCGGCCGCTGGGCAACCGCGATAAAATTGGAGTGACAAGTTTTGCGAATGTTGCCAACATGTGAAGCGTCCGGCGTATGGTTTGGATTTCTTTGCGGGCCGATTCAGATTTTCGGCGGAATGGATTCCATCATTGGCGGGAAGATATGTCCAAACTGCCTGTAGAATTGTTGTTTGCGCTTCGTTATCTGAAGCCGAAGCGAACTTTCGTTTCCGTCATCACGATGATTTCGATTGTCGGCGTGATGTTGGGCGTGGCGGTTTTGATTGTCGTGATCGCCGTGATGAGCGGTTTTGACCAGCAATTGCGGGAGAAGATTTTCGGGTTTAACCCCCATCTGCGCGTGCAGGAAAGGGACGCCAGCATGGCGGCTTACCGCGAGGTGTTGCCGGCGGTGCTTGCGGCCGAGGCCGTTCGGGAAGCGGCTCCCTACATTGCCGGGCCGATCGTCGTGGAAACGCAGACGGCAACCCCTAGAATAGCGATGCCCTCTTTGATCGGCGTGGATTCAGAGCGCGAGAGCAGTATTCTGCTCGAAAGCATGATCGACGGCGCGTTTGACGTGGAAGGACAAGGCGTCGTCATCGGCCATCGCCTGGCGCGCGCGTTGGGATTGAGAACGGGAGACCCTCTTGCCGTGTATTCTCACAGCGGACTTCGACAAATCCACCGCTTGACGCAAAGCGGAGGAGAGCGAGAGCCGCTGCCGCTGCCGGACGACTACGTGGTGCGGGGAATTTTCGACACAGGCTATTATGAGTATGACTCTAACGTAATCGTTTGCTCTGTCTTCGACGCGCAAGAGCTCTTCCTCAACGGCACGGACGCCGTGCACGGCCTTCACGTAGTTCTCAACGATCCCTACGACGCAGCCGCGGCGCAGACGGCGCTTCAAAAAAAGCTGGGAGACGACTTTACGGTTCACAGCTGGCTTGAAGAACACTCCAGCCTGCTCAGCGCTTTGGTCGTAGAAAAAAACATGATCCGATTTCTCCTCTTCTTTATCGTTTTGGTAGCGGCCTTTGGAATCACGAGTTCGCAAATTACCTTCGTCGTGCAAAAAACAAAGGAGATAGGAATGTTAAAAGCCTTGGGCGCCACTGCTCGGCAGATTCTGCTCATCTTCCTCTGCCAAAGTTTTATCGTCGGCATTGCCGGGGTGATCTCCGGATTCGGACTGGGGCTTCTAGCCATTGAATATCGCAACGAATTCCTCCTGTGGATGAATCGAGCGGCCGGCTTCGACCTCTTTCCCGCCAGCGTCTATGGCTTTGCGCTTTTGCCAGCGGTGGTGGACGCTACAGACTTGGCGACCATTTGCGGAGGATCGCTCTTGATTTGCTCGTTGGCAGGCATTCTACCGGCCATTAACGCCAGCCGCCTGCGTCCAGTGGAATCCTTGCGCCATGAGTGACCACCGGCCAACGATGTCTCCCCAAACAGTTGCTTCCGATCCCATGCTGACGGCGGCCAACGTCGCAAAAAGCTATCGAATCGGCAACAAAACCGTCCCCGTGCTTCGCGGCGTGAACCTCGAACTGAACGCGCGAGACTTTCTAGCCGTTCACGGCGCCTCCGGCGCCGGCAAAAGCACGTTGCTTCATTTATTGGGGGGATTGGACGTTGCGGATTCCGGCGAAATTTGCTTCCAAGGAAAAAATTTTCAAAAATGGAAAAGAACCAATCTGTCGCGCCTCCGAAACCGGGAAATCGGCTTTGTCTTCCAAGCCTACCATCTGTTTCCCGAATTCAGCGCTTTGGAAAACGTCTGTCTTCCCGGCAAAATCTCGCGGCGTCCGACGACAACGCTTACTCAAAAAGCCGCGGCGCTACTCGAACAAGTAGGTTTGAAAGACCGCATGAACCACCGCCCTTGCGAACTCTCCGGCGGCGAACAGCAACGGGTGGCCATCGCCCGATCGCTCGTCAACGATCCCTCTCTATTGCTTGCCGACGAGCCAACCGGAAACTTAGACTCCATCGCCGGCCGGCAAATTATCGACCTGCTGGAAACACTGCGCGGCGAGCGGCAAATTGCCCTAGTATTAGCCACCCACGACTTGAAGATTGGAAACCGCGCCCGGCAAGTCGCCCACCTCGTCGACGGCCGCCTGCAATAAAAGCATCAGAATAAACCTAGTGGCTTACAACCTGCTAATTGTTCATCAGCGCGCGGGCGACGAATTCCCGTTGCGTTGGCCTGCCTTCCCTACAAACCCACTTTCCAAAATGCCTTTGTCTCCGCCATCTGAACGCCAACTTCGTTTAGTTTATGGATTTGTCAACTCTTTTTTCATTCTTTTCAAAGTTTTTTAAAGGAAAGAATTTCCAAACTAGCGATTGCGTCTCCTTTTTTAGATGCCTTTTCCAACCATTTCTTCGCTTCGACGAGATCCTTCTGCACGAGCATGCCTTCCTTATGCTCAAAGCCAAGTTTGCGCATATCTTCAGGATTGCCCTTTTCAGCGCCTCTTTTGATTTTCTCGAATTCAATCTTATTGAAAAGATTGAGATTCTTAACGAGATCGAAATTGAGATACACTCGAAGGCTGTAAGCAATCCAGTAACTCACGTATATTCCGCATTCAAGCGCTTTGGTTGATTTTACGGCATTTGAAGCGATGTCGCGAGCGACCGCTCTCATTCCTTCTTTAATTTGATTCAATGCCCATCTGCGTGAGAATTTAGAGTTTCTTCTGTATTGATAGGGAAATGCTTGCTCGAAATCAGCGTCGTCAAATTTGAAAACAAGCCGTCCGCCTTTGTATTGACGCACGTCTAACTCGACAACTTTATGGACGCACAAAGTGCCTCTCTCGTTTAATTCCCGTGTATGCGATAGAATTTTCATCTGTTCAATTTTCCTTCCTTGTAAAACATCAGACATCGGCGGAGACTGAAAAAGATACATCTTTTTTGATTTATTTTCAAGTCGTTAGGCTAGATCAGATTGGATGGTCGTTCCGACGTTGACGAGCGGTTTGCCGTTCAGAGGATTAACCATGATGGGCAGTTGAGGATAGACGCCGTCTTTGCCTTGAAAGCGGTCTTTGACCGGCCAGTGTTGCATTCGGCGGAAGGATCGAGTTCCGTTGGGCATTTTGAACGTTCCCAGCGAGAGCGCCTTTTGCTCGAATCCCTTCGTCCATTCCTTGTCGTCCAGCGTGATGAAAATGCCGGCCGCCACTTTGGGGTTGGATTGAATAACATCCGCAAACGCCCGGACGTTATCTTTGCTCACGCGCCCGCTTTTGACTTGGACGATGACTTCGTCCTCGCCGTCTTCAGTCTTGCCATACAGCAATCCCTTGCCGTCGATGCCGCCGTCGCCGCGTTTGATTTTGTTAGACAGAATGCCGATGTCGCCAAAGTTCAGCGTCTCCGCCGCCCACGCCTCAAAAGCGAACGGGTCTTGTTTGGCGAGCAACCGCGCGCCGGTGATATTGGTTGGGATGCCGTAAACGGGAATGTCGATTCCGCATTTGGATTTGATGCGTTTATGCGTGACCGAATGAATGGAGAACACCGATATGTCAATGCCGATGAAGCGGCGGTTGTTATTGATGGCGGAATGAATCGTCGTGCCGCAACCGCAAAATGGATCTAATACCACGTCGCCTTCATTACTGCTGGCTTTGATTATCCGATCCAATAACGAAACTGGTTTCTGCGTCGGATAACCAAGGAACTCTTTGGTTTCTTGTTTGGCGAACCATCCAGCTTGCCCGTAAAGTTGCATTATGTCTGACCACACATTTGATAGCGGAACGCCGGGGCTTTCGTCCAAATACTGCCGAACAATTTTCCCTTTGCGAGATCTTGTTTGGTACTTCCTTCCGTCATCATCGGTGTGCCTGAACCAGTCTTTTACATACTTCTCGCTGTAAGGCAGATATTGGCGGTTGTATGTGTGTTTGCTGTAATTATTAGCGTATGCCATCAACACATCGTGCGCTTTGACAGGCTTTTTGCCGGAGACTCTGCCGCCAGAAGGAGTGCCGTAATTCCAAATAATTTCCGATATGAAGTTTTTGGGTCCGAAAATGGCATCCATGAGCAAGCGCAAGTAGTAGTTGGCGCTAGGATCGCAGTGGAGGTAGATGGATCCTGTTTCTTTGAGAAGTTGTTGGCAAAGCCAAAGACGGTCGGCCATGTAGCTGAGGTAAGCCAGCATCCCGGAATCGCGCTCTTCTAAATAGCCGCGCAAGATTTCAATAAGTTCCCGGGCTGGATGAGCGGGAGTTTTGAGGATGACATCGACTCGCTCGGCGGATTGCTCGTCCCAAGTCCACATGTCCGTGAATGCGTCGAGACTGCCGGTGTCTGACTCTTTGGATTTGGCGGTGGGCGCGCCGTAGTTGCGGTTGCTGTTGAACGGCGGGTCCAAATAAATCAGGTCGATGATCCCTTGCACGCCCGCATTCTTCCAAGCGGCCATAATGTCGGCGCAATCGCCGTAGTAAGCCGCGTCGGGTTGGTAATCTAGGTTTATCGTGGTCATGTTTTATCGAGATTTTGCGGGGTTTAGGTAGAGCTTGCCGTCCTTCCTTTCCTCCACAATCACCAGCGGATTGGCCATGTAATGTTTGTCAAAATGATCGCTGATTGCTTTTGAAACGATGGATTCGCGGCCGTCTTTGGTGGATCCTGCGAGATTGCGGAAGGCTTGAAACCAACCTTTTGGCTTGCCGTCGTTGGCCGTTTCCCGGCCTATTTTCCGTTCTTCTTCGGTCATGTCTTGGTCTTTGGTTCCGCCTCCGATGGTGCCGTGCGGAGACATTTATCGTGGTTTTCTTTGATGCATTTTTCAACGAATGTCTATGGACAGCGTGGCGCATATGCGGGGCAATGGCAAGTGTGATTTATCGATTTCCGCTCCCATGTTGTCATCAAGTATTCGAGTGGATTGTCGGCCAGGTTTGGCGTTGGCGCGCAAGCTTGGTATAAGGGGCTTGTCGGGCGGGGCGGATTGTGGTTGGGTAAAGCTATGCGACGGTTTTGTATTTGGATTGAGGGGTTGGATTGCGCTTGGTTGTGGCGCTTGGTTTTTGTGGTTGGTTTGGGGGCGGCGGCCGTTGGCGATGGATTGCGGGTTTTGGCGGCGGAGTATCGGGTTTTTGTGGGCACTTACACGGGCGGGGAGAGTCAGGGAATTTATTCGTTCTCTTTTGACGCATCCAAAGAAAAGGTCGGGGCGCTTGGCTTGGCGGCGGAGGTGGAGAATCCTTCGTTTCTCGCCATTCATCCAAACCGTCGGTTTCTTTACGCCGTCAACGAAGTCAACGAGTTTGATGGGGAGGCGTCGGGCGCCGCCAGCGCTTATCAGATTCGGCCGGACGGCTCGCTGTTGTTTCTCAATCGAGCGGCGACTGGCGGCGGGGCGCCTTGTCATTTAGTTGTGGAGGCAACTGGGAATTTTTTGCTGGTTGCGAATTACAATGGCGGCAGTGTTTCAGTGTTTCGGCTGGGCGGGGACGGTTTTATTCAGGAACGCACGGAGATGGTGCGGCATCTTGGCAGCGGCAAGCATCCGCGCCGGCAAAGGAGGCCTCATGCTCATTCCGTCAACTTGGACGTCGGCAATCGTTACGTCGCAGCCGCCGATCTCGGAGTCGACAAAGTTTTTGTTTATCCGTTGGATGCGGCGACGGGCCGGCTCCATTTGGCGAAAGCCAGCGCAACCTCTCTTCCGCCAGGCTCCGGCCCGCGCCACTTTGCCTTTCATCCGCAGGGAAAATTGGCCTTTGTCAATGGCGAGCTGTCTTCGTCTTTGACCAGTTTGCGCTGGAATTCGGCGGAAGGAACTTTGGAACCGTTGGATACGAAGTCCACTTTGCCCGCTGATTTTGACGGCGGCAATTCCACTGCCGAAGTCCGGGCGCATCCCAACGGCAAGTTTGTTTATGTCTCGAATCGGGGGCACGACAGCATTGCCGTTTTTGGCGTGGATGCGGCAACGGGGCGGTTGACGCCGATGGAGCGCGAGCCGACGCAGGGGAAAACGCCGAGGCATTTTGGCATTTCTCCCGGCGGCGACTATCTTTTGGCGGCGAATCAAAAGTCCCATTCCATCGTTATTTTTCGCATCGATTCTGCGACCGGCAAACTTGAGGCGACCGGCTTGAAAGTGAAAGCGCCGACGCCGGTGTGCATTCAGTTTTTGCCAATGGCGAAGGCGGATTAATCTGGTTTTGCGCGGCTGCAGACAAGGCTTGCCTTGCTTCCAAAATGCGGGTATCCTTTTCTGCCTTATGTGGTTTGCATCAGAAAATTGGGCTAGAGGCTTGGCTTTCTTGCTGTTGGCGTTGTTGGCGTCAACAGCGTTTTGGCTGGCGGCGCACGCGCTATTTCCAAAATTCAGCGATCAATCTAGCCGGCGTTGGCAAAGACCGTGGCAGGATATAGGGCTTGGCTTGGCGATCATTCTGCCGCTTTTTCTGTTGACGCTTGGTGTTCAAAGGTGGGTGGATAATTTTTCGTTGGTTTTTGAAGTTCTCGGCGTCTTGGGTGTTGGTCTGGCGAGCGCGCTTTCTCTTGGGGCGTTGGCCGGCCTTGCAGGATTGGCTTTGCGAATCGGCGCCGGCATGAAGGGAGCGCGCGAAGACCGCCATTCTTGGCCGGTCTCTTTGCGAGGGAGCGTTGTTCTGGCGGCGATTGGTGGGTTTCCCGTATTGAACTTCTTCTTCATTCCGGTTCTGTTGGCCGGCGGACTGGGGAACTCCATAATGACTTTGCTTCGACGGAAACCTCCTCATTTGGGACGGGCGCGAGGCGTTGGTTCCCGGGGACTTTCCCGAAGCGGACGCGGCGAAGGAGAACATTTGGATCGTCCGGCTCGGCAGGTGCGTCGGGCAAGACCTCCCCGTCGCCGAGACGATCCAGATGCGCCGAGAACGGAGCCCCGAAGAACGACGGAAGCAAAAGGAAGCGCCCCGTCTGCCGGCAGCCAATAATCGCTTCGTTTTGGCGGGTTCCCGGCAACTCGGAGCAGACGGCTATCCCGTTCGTTTTGATCTGGCGCGTTTGGAGGCATGAAGAAGCCAAAGAAGAGAAGGTGGAGAGTTGTCGCGCTGGTTTTGGGCGCGGCTCTTGCCGTTGTTTGGATCATCTTCTCGGCCTTGTCAACGCCGACGCATCAAGGGAAGACGGTGGAAGAATGGATCGGCAAACTGCATTCGCCGAAGGACTACTTTGAAGCGGCCGAAGCCATCCAAGCCTTGCAAGCGATTGGAGTGCCGGCCGTCCAACCTTTGCTCCGGGCTTGGGGCAATCTTCCCGGGAGCGAATTGTATGCGGCTGAAGCGCTGGCGGCCATTGGCGAACCTGCGGTTGAGCCTTTGGTTCGTTGGGTTAAGAAAAGCAATGGCCGCTTTCGCCGATGGACGCGGCGCTGGTGGTTTCGATTGCCTCCTTGGATGCAACAGCGCATCCGATGTCCCGAAGACGGAGGCAGAGCAATGCGGCTGGCGTATCCTCTTCTGGTCAAGATTGGTCCGTCCAACGAGAAAGCCGTCGAGTCCTTGCTTCAAGGCTTGGAGCATAAAGATTATCGTTATCGGACGCTGGCGATGAATTTTTTGCCGCTGATGGATCGCATCCACGCCGAGAAGATCGTCCCGGCTCTAATGCGGTCTTTGTCGGATCCGGCCTCGCTGGATTGTGTGGTTGCGGCTAGGATGCTGGCTCACTTTGGCGCTCATGCCGCGCCTGCGACTTCGAGGTTGATTGAATTGCTTCAATATGAAGACGGTTCTCCGGAAAGCTGTTTTCTGCGCATGGCGGCGGCGGATGCGTTGAGAAACATCGGCGATAGCTCGGCGCCGGTGACGGATGCGTTGGCGCTTGGGCTGAAGGACGAAAGCGTCGTTTGCCGGGCGTATTGCGCGTTGGCGTTGTGGCAGCTGGAGAAGGAGCGGAAAAGCGCTTTGCGAGTTTTGGAGGCATCTCTCGACGGCTCTGTCGCCGGCGCCGAACTGACGCGCATTATAACCCGCTTGGCGCGTTTGGAAACGGACGACAAACCGCCGTTGGAAAGCCGTCTGCAATCTCTGCTGTTTCACCGCGATTCGAGAACTCAAATCTACGCCGCCGGCTGCTTGTGGACGATTTATCAAAGTCCAACGCAAGCGATGCCCGTTTTGCTGAACGCTTTGAAAAACGGGAGCGATAGCGAAAAGAGTCTTGCGGCGGACCGATTGGCGTTGATGGGAGAGGCCGGAAGCAAAGCCGTGCCGCTGTTGATCCGGACGGTGGAAGCCCAACCGGATGGACGCGCCAAATACAGCGCAATCAAAGCCTTGGGAAAAATGGGAGTGGTTGCTGCGGACGCGATTCCCGTGTTGCAGAAAGAGCTGTCCAGTCCGGCGGCGCAAGCGCAGATACTGGCTCATGAAGCGATTGAAGCCATTCGCGCGGCGGCGGAGTCGCCGGCTTTTGGGAATTGAGCCGCCGTCCCTTTGCCGGGTCTGGTCTGAGGCGCTCTCTTTCCCCGCCGTGCAGTGAGGGAGAACCGGCAAAGTTGGGTGGAGAACGCCGTCGCGTTGCCGGTAGCCTTTGCTCAGGTTCGGGAGGACGCGCTTTTGGATCAAGAGGTGGTCAACGGTTTGGGGGCGGAAGTGCGCTTGATTATGGTGGCTTCCGGCGGTTGCACGGCGGCTTTGTTGGCTTCGATGCCCCAAGTTCGTTGCCTGCGAATCGTGGATGCCAATCCCGCCCAACTTGCCTTGACCAAGTTGAAACTCCGCTTGCTTTCCGAGCCGTCCGCTGAGCAACGGCTTCAGTTGCTGGGGCATCTGGGCATGCCTGCGGTTGCGCGGCGGCAAAAGCTAAAAGCTCTCTTTTCAGAAATTGGCTTGGCGGAGAACGTTCTGGGTCCGATTGCTTTGGTGTCCCGGTTGGGACCGGATCACGTCGGCCGTTATGAGCGAGTATTCGCCGCCTTGCGCCGCGCCCTTGCCTCCTCTCAAACCGAACTGGACTCGCTCTTATCTCTGTCCAAGGTGAGCGAACAAATTCGGATGGCGGCGCCTGAATCTCCGCTGGGAAGCCGTCTCGACAAGGCTTTGGAAGATGTGATGTCGCTGCCGAATTTGGTTCGGTTGTTTGGAGCGGAAGCGACCAACAATCCGCTTGCTCCGTTCTCCCTCCACTTTGCCCGCCGAATTCGCCGCGTTGTTGCGGACTGGCCGGCCTGCGACAATCCCTATCTATGGCAGATGCTCAAGGGGCGTTATCCCACGGGCAGTTTTGCGCCGTGGTTTGACTGTGCGGCGCCGAAACCTTTCCCCGAAATTGCGTTCGCAAACGCTTCGATGGGACAAGCGCTGGAATCGGCCGGAGAACCTTGCGACTTTATCCACCTCTCGAACATTCTGGACTGGCTTTCCCCACAAGCGGCGGCTCGGATGCTCCAACTTGCCGGCCGGGCATTGAAACCAGGGGGGCGAATTTTCATCCGCCAACTCAACTCCGCTTTGGACATTCGGCGAGCAGGGGCGATGTTTGAATGGCTGGACAAAGAATCAGAAGCGTTGCATAAGAAGGATCGAAGTTTTTTCTATCGCGCCCTTCACTTGGGCAAGAGAGCATGAAAATTCGCCTTCTCACTGAAACGCCGTCGCCAAACACGGCGCGGGCGCTGGCTCAATTCGAGCGGCAATTTCGCTATCCCCTCGGTCCCGGATGCTTTTTCAGAATCCACCACGGCGAGGACTATTCCCGTTTCTTTCGGGCTATGGGCAAAGGCGCCAGCTTTATCGCCGAGCGAAACGGAAACATCCTCGGCACAATCGGCGTCGCCCGCCGCGCATTGATTCTTCCCGATGGAAACTTGAAAAACGTGGTTTACATCGGCGACGCCAAAGTATCGCCCGAAATTCGCGGCGGAAGAGTGTTGTGGCGTCTTATTCAAGCGGTTCGGGCTTGGACCGTCCGACACGCGGACGCCGCCTACTCCGCAGTAATGGAGGGAACGCCGATCGTCCCCACCCGCTACACTGGACGGCTCGGCATCGAACCGTTCGCCAAGCTGGCGGAAGTCGTCATCTTGAGAATCCCGGCCAAGAAGGCCTCCGTTCCTATCCAAAAGGATTGGAAAATCGACGAGGTGACCGGATGGAATCTCTACCGGAAATTGACGCGAGGCTCCGCTCGATGCATTGGCGGCAAACCCGGTATGCGTTCCCTGACGCCGCCGCAATGGTTGGCGGCGCCGAATGGCAAAGCCGTCGGACTGCTCGAAGACACTCGACAAGCCAAACGATTGCTGGAGACTCCTCGGACCTTCCTCGGCGCCTCCAGCGACGGCAAAAGCCTGGAAATGAACGTCTCCCATCTTTCCCATTGCGCATGGTTGGAAGACGGTGACGGAATCGCTTTGTTGCAACGGGCATTAACGCTCTCGACAAAACGCGGATTTGATGCAATGTTCACGGCGGCGTCTTCCGCGGCGGCGGAAACTATCGTAGCCCTGCTTGGAGCGGAAGAACTCATCCAGGCCTCCGCCGGCATTTACGGCGCCGGCCTGGACGCCGGAATGATTTGGAACCTCAACACATCGGAGATTTGACGATGAACAAAGAACGCCGCGCTCCCAACGTCGTTGCGCACGCCGACCGGGTATTGCAACGAATCGACATCCTCAACAACGCCTACTTGGCCGCTTTGAAAGGCGGTTCTATGTCTTTGGACTGCTTCCGAAAAACCCAAGAACAATTCTTCTTTGCCGTTACCTTTTTCCCTCGGCCGATGGCCGCTCTGGTGGGACGCATTCCCAACCCGACACAACGCTTAGACATCCTCCGCAACCTAGTGGAAGAGCATGGCGAGTTCGACGAAAAAGCCTTTCATCACTCCACCTTTCAACAATTTCTTCGCTCCATCGGAAGCGACCCGAAAACACTCGACCAGCTCTTTGTTTCGCCGGCCGTTCGGGCATTCAACAGCGTGTTGACCGCCTCGTGCGTTCTGGACGAAATCGAAGTAGGCGTCGCCTGCTTGGGAATTATCGAATACGCTTTTGCGGGCATTTCGGCCGTCATCGGAAAGGCCGTAGTAGATCGCGGCTGGGTGCAAGCGGAGAATCTCACGCACTATAAACTGCATGCCGAAATCGACGAGCGCCATGCGGAAGAATTTTTTGCCATTATCGAGCCCCTCTGGCCGGAAAAACAGAAGCGTTACTACATCCAACAGGGACTGGACCTAGGCGGCTATATCTTCGACCGCCTCTACCGAGATATGCTCGACGGGGCCGAGAAAACAAACAACTTCCGGCGGTAAAAAGAAGAGCGATTAGAGAAGTATCTCCTCGCGCTTTCCATCCCCGCGCAATGAAAAACTCCGCAAGGCAAGATGGTAAAAGTATATCTAATATCTCTTTATAAATACAATTATAAATAGAGACTAATAGAGCGACGAAAATAGTAGGATGCCCATGGTGCGCTTCTGCGGAATGGAAATGGGATACTAACAAAAAAAGTCTCGTTCCCTTGTATAAAGCGCTTTTGAGAATTCACAAAACTTCAGCTCTCCACTACCGGCGCGGCGTTTTTACATACGACTTCGGCCATGCGTTCCACTTCGGCTTGAGGCATTTCACGGTAAAGCGGCAAGAAGACGGTTTCTTCCAGCAACCGTTGCGCCCGCGCGGATTCCAAGTCGGGACGGTCTTGCGATGCCTTCACGGTCGTCATGCTGCCGTGTGTGCAGGCGTCGAACCCGCAATGCCGCAATGCCGCAAGTGTGCGCTTCGGATTGTCTACGCGTATGGCAAACAGATCGAAAGCGCGCCTCTCGGCGTCCTTGCCGACCGTCGGAAACGTTGCGCCTAGCCGCGCCGCCAATCTCAAGCCTCGCTTCTGTTGATTGCTTGCCCGGTCGGGGCGAAATTGACGCAGCCGACGCGCCAGCAAGGCCGTCAACGGAGCGCAGGGACGCTGCCTCAGTTGGCGGAGGAATTGCGCGTCGTCAAAGCCGCGCACTTGCTTTTTAAGCCAAGCGTCGTAGTCGATGCCCGCCGAAGTCAACGCATGCGCCAACGCCGAGAAGGGCAAGCGGCCGCCAAGCGCCTTCAATGCGGAATACTTGATCAGACGGAGCAGATAACGTCGGCGGGGCTGTTTTGTGTAACGCCGCTGGATGTCCCGCATTCGTGCCGCCAAGCCGGCGTCGCGCAAAGTCAACACCGCGCCGCCCAGCGCCGTTGCTGTTTTGATCGCGCCGAAGCTGTGCATGGCGACGTCGCATTCCGGCGGCATGGCGAAGGGAACGCCGTCAAAGGCTTGGGCGCGATCTTCTACAACCAACAATCCGCGTTGGCGGGCCAGCGCGTTCAGTTCGGCAAGGTTTAGGCGGGCGCCAAAAAGATGGGCTGTTACTAAGACGCGAGTTTGCGGCGTGATGGCTTGACGCGCGGCTTGGATTGTCGGACGCAAGCCAGTCCCATCCACGTCCAAAGGCACGGGCTTCAATCCGTTTTCTTCCACGACCCGCATCATGCCCGGCACGTTGAGCGCGCTCATCAGCACTTCGCTTTCCTTTGGGAGACGGAGTGCCTGTAGCAACAGATCAAAACCCGTGCGAACGGAAAGACACACCAGCGCGTGGCCGTTGATTGTCCACGATGACTCGATGTGTTTTGAACGGCCGCCGCCCGGCCAAAGGCAGCGGAATCCTCCGTAGCAGAAGTCGCTCCAAGCAATGTCCAGCCGTTTGCGCGGCCACAAGAGCCGCCGTCTTTGGCCGCTGGCGCTTTCCTGCGGGGATTGCCGCGTTGGAGATGGTTTCGGCATAGCGCGTTGTTTACGCTTGGGAAAATATAGACTTGTTTTACACGGCGAGGCAACAGTCTCTAATTTTTCAAAAACGACAGTGCTGGATAAGAAAAACTGGCAAGCCCCGCTATCAAGCCACCGCCACAAAAGAAAACCGCCGAGAAACGAATCTCGACGGTTGTTTCCGCAAAGGCAAAGACGCCTTTCTACTCTTCATTCGGAGGAAACGCCAAATCGGTGGCCGCTTGGATGGCTTCCTGTTTTGCTCGCTCCTCTGGCGTAAGGATAATCTCGTCAACCTCCTTAAGATACTGGCGAGATTCTTGGATTCGCTTGTCAATGGCGGCATTCTGCTTTTGCATCATCAAGGTGGTTACCGCGCGAAAGTGAACCATCTTTTCCCGGGCAAACTCTCTCGCCTTCTGCTCTTTTTCTGTGAGCTCTCCTTCCACTCCCCCCAGCAGGAAAAAGGCCTCGTGCGCTTTAAATCGCTCTCGGAGGCCGTCTTTCATTTTCTCCAATTCAGCAAGATCCTCCTCTCCTAAACTAGCCTCAAACGCATCCACCTCCCGAATAATGCCTCTCATTTGCGAGCGCATTTCCTCCGGCATGCCGGCGAATTGTTGCTCCAATTCATGTTCATACGCCTCTTCAAAGGTTTGGGGAGGATCATCGGTGCCTTCAGAATCTTCGCGGACCGGGTCATTCACCATCTTCAAGACAGGAGGCAGGTCAGTTGGATCGCCGCAACAAGGAACGGAATCTATGGCGTCAGGATTTACATTAGCCATCTCTTGAACTGAATCGGTTTCCATGCCAACTATCGAATTAGGTGGATTGGCAGGAATCGCCGCGGCGCGTTCTTTGGAAATCTCCGCAAACACTTTTAGCGTCTCCTCAAGAATCCTGCGCTGTTCCCGCAACATCTCTTGAGTTTCTTCCTGAGCCTGATATTGCACGTCCCGTTGTTTTTGCAAGGCAAACCATTCGAAAGCGGGGTTCGCAATATTTATTAAGAGAACTCCCATGACACAGACGTAGACCACCCGAATCATGACCATTCCCTTCACAACCATTTGTTTTTCTTTGTCTTCCATAGCCTTACTTACTAGCGATTGTTTGATGCGTAGAATCGGAACCACCGGCAAACTGCGCCGACAGGATTTTGCTCTTTTCAAGCACTTCTTTTTGCTTCTCTAGAACCGAAGCCTGTTCCGTTTGAATCCCGCGTTCTCCGAGCAACATTGTTCCTGCCGACACGGCGTGAACAGAGGTGCTTGGATGCGGCCCAAAATGACGAACCGCAAACTGGCGAGCGGATGCTAGAAGAAAGACAAGAGCCCCTATCACAATCACGCTCATCGTCACGCCGGTAGTCACTTTTTCCCTTTTCGTCCACTTCATTTCGCCTCCTTGGGTTTACAGGTCGCATTCCGTGAAATTCGGGTCTATCGCCCTGGCGCAAGCCCGCACAGCTTCGTCATGCTCTTTGCATAGCTTGTTGATTTGCTGGCGGTAATACCAAATAAGACCAGCCTCAGCGACCACTCCCGCAGCGGCTGCCTTGATTCCACAGTAGTAAGGAGAGATCTTTGATGCAACAGCATCAAGCAGTCCCCGAATACTTTTGATTTTTAGTTTCCCCAAATAGCAACCTCCACCCACTGTCGCCGTGGTACCAAGCACAAGCACCTGATTGGAAACGAACTCGTCCCAGGCAATCTCTTTTTGCGTTTCCCAGTGACTCACCGCATTTGCGTAGCAAACCCCAAACTCCGCATATTTTGAAAGGTTGTTCACAACAACCACTGGCGAGAGTTCGACGCTAATGGAACATGCGGGAAACCCGCACTGTAAGTCTGTCTGCGCATTGGCCGGCGCGCTGGCGGCGAGGCCAATGGCAATCATTATGGCAAAAATGTAATTTTTCATGTCAGTAAAAATCTAGTTTCGTTGTTGTCTTTGTTCGAATTCAGTTGATGTAGTTAATCCAAGCCTCCATGGCGTCATTCGCCTTTTGTGTGGCCGACGCCATGCTTGATTCCAAAGTGCTGATTGCGGTTGACATTGTAGCCATCCAAACTCCCCAAGCGGCCATCGGGCAATTCACGAGGGTTGTTCTCGACTCATTCCTTAAAAGACACACATTGGTGCTTGAGACGAAAGCCGCCGTGGCCGAATCAATGGCATCCATGTAACTTCCGAGCGCGCTGGATAAGTCAGAGGCGAAAGTTGCGTTGATGCTCGCAATCTTGGCTCGAAGGCCGGGGAGGTCGACGTCGCTGTTCGGATGATCATCCTGCCGAATGGAAGTCACCGTCCATTGCGGATAGTTGTAAATGTCGCTATCCGGGCCGAATCCTTCCACGCGGACGGCCTCAACATGTGGGACGCCATTGTAGTAAACCGTCATGGAAAAACCATCGATGCGGATTTGCGCATTCGCCTCCGGCGTTTGAACGCCAACCAGCATGGTCAGCGCGAGGACGGTGAGGACGCTCTTCCCAAAGGCGTCTTGGTTGGTTTGGCCAAAAGCCGAGTTCGTCTGATGTCTGATGCTTCATAAAACAATGCAATTGATTTTACTTTCAATTAACAAAACACCGCTCGGCAGGATTCGTGTCACGATTTCTTTCTTTTTTTTGTTTTGCTTGAGTCAGACGGTGCGGCAAAGTTGGGGAAATTCCACAGATTGTCAAGCATAAAGGCGCGGTTTTGAAAAGCGGTTTTGAATTTTGGAGCTTGGGTTATTGGGCGTAGATGGATTTGGGGTTGGCGCTGGATGAAGAGTTTTCGATCTCAGACGAGCGGGCGAGGGAATTGCTGGCACGGATTGCTGCGATGGGATGTGAATCGGCCTTTTCTGACTTTGGTGGCGGCTTACGGGCAGGATATGCGTCGTATATTGGCGGCGCGCGTGCTGGACGAATCGGAACTAGAATTGGAGGAGCAAGAGTTTTGGTCCAAGGTGGTTCAACACGCCGGAAAGTATGTCGAGGGTAGTCCGGTGAAGCATTGGCTGGCGGTGATTGCTAGGAATCAGGCATTGAACGCGCAACGGAGGCTAAATAATCGGATGAAGGTGGTGTTGTTCCGAGCGGAGATGGCGTCGAGGATGCGGGACGATAAAGAAGATGATGATTTAGAGCGGTCAGAAGATCGCGCAGCACGGTTAATCTTCCGCCATTATATCGAGGGCGCATCATACAAGCAAATGGAGGCGGAAGAACATACACCTACTCCAATATGCGCACTCTGGTAAGCCGCGCCATCGCTTCTATACGGCAGATTCTCATCAATGTGTATGGGAGGGGGGGGTAGAGAAGTCGCCGTAGAATTTATGCGGTTAACGGAAGAACCAGATCCACAAATGGCACCGCTTTTGCTGGCGCAACGAGGAAACGCCGGCTCCGGCTCGCTTTGGCAAGTGGGCTGCCAGTCATAACGAAGGAGCCGCTAGCCCAAGAACGGCATCCTGGCCCGAGTGTTAGGACATGGAAAGACGCCGAGAGTCGCTCCGCCAGAGGCGTTGTCCATAGAGAGCCCCAGTATAAAAGCTCATCCCGATGAAACGGACGCGCGAAAAAGATACGGTCCGCCAGCCCTCGGAAAATCTCATGGAGGCGGGAATGCCAAAATCCCTATGCTGCTGCCAGAGATGGCCAAGCAGTGAAGTTCTCGCCATCGCCCAGCCAAGCCCCCGCTGCGCCTGAGGGGAGGCCAGACGACCATAGTCCCATTGCCCATGGATCGCGCCTATGAAGGCCGAGAAAATCGAGAGCAAGCCCAAACCAAGGGATTGGATCCAGTAGTTCCGCCGAAGAAAAGCCATCGCAATCCATGGAAATACGACCCAAGAGCTATACCAGAAGCGCAATGAAGTAGAGAGGCCGTTCCGCCGGTTGAAAGGCGATCGCCAAGTCTTCTCTCGCTTGGACAAACTAGACATAATCTTTATAAGACTCATAGCATTCGCCCTCTTCTCCGAAATGCTCCGTTAGTAGGAAACACTCCCTAGCGTTTTTTCATACTTCTGTTGTCGTGGAAATCGCCATTCAACGGATCAAAGACCACAAAAAAAAAGCCCGATTGAGCGTCAAAACTCAACCGGGTTGCATCCAAAAAAATCTCTTACAATCCCTCAATTTTGATTTTGACCCGGCAGATTGGGCGAAACGAAAAACTGAAAGGGCCGATCCAGCGGCGGAGGCTCTGCTGTTGTCACCGCCGGCGAAGGCAACATTCGCTCCACCATCTCCAGCAGAATGTCTCGCTCTTCTTTTTCCACCATAGCCAACTCGCCCGTTGCGGGATCAAAATTCTGCCCCATCTCCACCTCTTGGGCGACGATGTTCGCCGCTTCTTCCGTTCCTCGATTGAACACCACATCTGCCGAGCCTTCGACCACCACCGTCCGTCCATTGGCGGACACATCGAAAACCACTCGCCCCTTAGCAGCGTCAATCGTCACTTGCCCCTTCGGAATCATAATCACAAAACTGGAGAGCGAAGAAAATCGTTCCACCTGGCCGTAAATCCGCCCCTTTGAGAGCCGCAAATGCACATTGGAAACCTTTTCCAATCCCGTCTCGGCAAACTCCAGCCGGTGAATAGCCAGCGTTGTGTTCGCATCTAAGACAACCACGTCGCCGTCAATATCCAAAACCACTTCCGCGCCTTCGCCAGTAGTGATTACAGAGCCTGCTTCTAGCATTGCGCCGACGATGGCGCCGGTCGCCGGCCCTTCCTTGCTCACAACCTTCGCCTTGCCCGGCGCCCCGTTCATCGAAGTGCCAAGCGCCGACAAACCGGCCGCAATCCCCAACACAACTAACCTTAACTGAATTCCTGATGTCTTCATGAATCGATCTTTCTGCCAATAAAAAACTCTTCCAAACAAAACTTTTAACCCCATCCTAAAAAAACAATCCACCCTGTCAACTCTATTTTTCCAAAAAAAGAAAACAAAAATCTTCGCTCCTCCGCTCCCGCTCCAAAAACACAAGCCCCATAGATACTCAAAATCGTTGACTTTGGCAAGCCCTCGCCGCAAAATTCTTTTTTATATGCTTATGAACGCCAGCGAAGCCATCAACTTTGACACCCACAAGTTCGTCAAACACCTCACCGAAAACGGCTTCACCGAGCAACCAGCCGAAGCCTTAGCCGACGAACAAGTCAGTCTCCTCAACAGCAACCTCGCCACCAAAGCGGATATCCTCGCTACCAAAACCGATATCGAAAAGTTGCGGCAAGAAACCAAAGCTGAAATCGAGAAGTTGCGTTTAGCCACCCAAGCCGACATAGAAGGCGTTAAGGGATATATCGAGGCAGTCAGAGCCGACCTGCTGAAGTGGATGTTTGGGATGATGCTTGCCGGGATCGGCATAGTTGTCGCTTTGGTCAAGTTGCTTTCATAGATTCGGTTGGCGTTCCTACAGGGTGCGGGTTGCCGTAGCGGAGGCTTTTCTTTTCTTGTTTCTTGCCGCAGTTTGCGGCATTCTGTTGCTCATGACTACCCCTTTCTCAAAACAGCGGATCCTAGGCGCGTTCACTCTGATCGAACTTCTGGTGGTCATCGCCGTTATTGCCATTTTGGCCGGACTGCTGTTGCCGGCTCTCTCCAAGGCCAAGGAGGCGGCGCGTTCGACGATGTGCAAAAACCATATGCGCCAGATTATGTTGAGCATGCTGTTATATGCCGACGACAATGAGGATTATCTGCCTTGGAGCGGCGTCCATGATCGCAACCTGCATCCAGATTGGGTTTGGGGCGGGCAGGCCAATACGGAGCCTGAAAATCCGAGCGCTTGGGAAAGACCATCATATGGATTTCATCCTGAATGCGGCTCGGTGTTTCCTTATGTGACCGGATTAGAAAGGAGACCGCTGAACCCAAGACACACCAATGAGTATAAAGTCTATCGTTGCCCCAGCACCGGGCGCATCGGCAAAGCCCAGCGGGTTAACTTTTCCATGAACTCGTATATTGACAAAAACAGAATCACGGAACGGAAACGCCCCACCGGCGCAAGAGGCCTCAAAGCAGGCGCCGTTTCCTCTCCCAGCGAAAAACTCCTTTTGCTCAACGAAGACCCCGCCACCATGCGCAACGCCAGTTTCCACCCCGAAGGCACAGCAATAGACGGCAATTTCAAGATGCACAGCGGAAGCATCAACGTGGGATTCATTGATAGCCACATCGAATCGTGGAAACATGGAAAAGTGCATGATTCCCAAAAAGGCGAGCTCAAACTCCGATATTTTGATCCCTATTATTGACCGAAACTCGTTGAACGCAAAGGCGGAAAGTGGAAAATTCAAAATTCTATTCCACTCTTGACTTTTTGTTTCCGCTTCGCTTTGTTTTCTGCAGGATACGGGTCGACGTTGAATTGAATATGAAAATACTGGCTTCCATTTGTGGTTTTATTGTTCAAGGGTTCAGCAGCCTTGCCTGTACTTGGATGGAGCCGCCTTCGGCGCCGTCCTTGCCCAAAAATCCCGTTCCTTACTACATCAAAACAGCCAATTACTTGAAACATGGCTTCGAGACCGCAAAGAAAGAAGCAATATCTAGCTCAGCAAACGGGCAAACAAAAAGAACTTCGCCAACCCAACGCTGAGGAACATAACGACGCAATCGAAGCCGCTGTGCGGAAGGAACTGCGGAAGCAACTTCCGCAAATCGTTCAATCGGCCAGCGTTCAGGAACAAAGCCTTCATATCGGTACTCTTCCGCCTGCCGACGAAGCGAAAAATATCAGGAGCTTCTCCCTGATTTTATGGATCGGACGCTGGCGCTCGCCAAAAGATTGCAAAAAGCGGATATAAAAATCACAAATAGAGGGCAGATTTTTCAAGCGATGCACTCAAACCTCGCTCTTTTGATCGTCGGCGGGATTGTATTTGCGGCGCTCTTTTTGGCTTACAAGATGCAAATGGCGGGTCACGGAGTTTGGGGAAGCTTTGCTCCTTTCGCGGGAGTACTGGCGACTTTGGCCGGCGCTTTTTACGGCAAGAAAAAGCTCGACAAACAAAACAACTAACAACGCCAAAAGCGGGAATAGGACTAGGCAATACAGCGGGTGCGGTTTTGATTAGCGCCGAGATTTTGAGCAAACGCCGCGCCGGCTGCGGCGGATGAAGGCAAGGAGTTCTTGGCAGAGAGGTTCGGCGGCGAATTTCTTTTTCGCTTGCTCCATGGCTACGGAAAGCGGTCGTCCTTGCCGAAATAGCGCGTGATAAAGTTTTCTCAGTTGCAGGCGGTCTTCGGGCGAGATTGAGGCTCTTCTCAATCCGACGGTGTTGAGGCCGCCCAGCTCGTTGAGCCTGCAAGCGATAAGGAATGGGGGCAGGTCTTGGCTGAGGCCGGAGTTGCCTTGAAGGAAGGCGAGCCGGCCGATTCGCACGAACTGATGGATGCTGGCGTTGCCGCCAATGAACACGTTGTCCTCTATGGCGGCGTGACCTCCAATCAGCGCGCTGTTGGCCAGAACGACGTGGTTGCCGATCTTGGCGTTATGGCCGACGTGGCTGCCGGCCATAAACAGGTTGTCGGAGCCAATGGTTGTGGCTTCCTGCTCGGTGTTGGAGCGGTGAACGGTAACGTGTTCCCGGAAAATGTTGCGCGAACCGATGATCGTCTTGGAAGGCTCGCCGGAGTAGCGGGCATCTTGGGGCGAATCACCGATGACGCATCCGGAATGGAGGACGTTGGATTCTCCCAGTTCGGTCTTCCCCGTGAGGTAAACTTGGGGGCCGATTCGACAACGGTCGCCAATTTTGACTTCCCCGTCGATCACGGCGCAAGGGCCGACGAAGACGTTTTCGCCAAGTTCGACTTTGGCGCCAATGACGGCTGTGGGATGAAGCATAAGGGGTTGGGAACAGGATTAACTTACTCGTAAAAGTGTCCCATTTCTCGCAAGGAGCAAAAGTCTTTGGCTCTGTCTTCGCTTCGGCTTCCGATGATGACGTGGTCGAGGACTTCGATCTTGAGCAACTGCCCCGCCCGCACGAGGTCGCGGGTTACGCGGAGGTCGTTTGGGGAAGGGGATGGATCGCCGCTTGGATGATTGTGCGCTAATACGATGCTGGCGGCTTGGTGGAGGATGGCGATTCGGAAGACGTCGCGGGGATGAATGTGGATTTCATTTAAGGTTTCCTTGCCGATTGATTCTATGCGGATCAAACGGTTGCGGCTGTTCAGCAGGATGACTCGGCAAGATTCTACTTTGAGGACGCGAAATTCTTCGCGAAGAAGGTTGGCTATCTTTTCGGGGGTATCGAGCAACGGCAGTTCGCGTTGAATTTCTTGGGACATTCTTTTGGCGAGGGTGAACGCGCTTTTCAGGGCGATGGCTTTGTCTCTGCCGATGCCTTTGGTTTTCCGAATTTCGGGCAGGTCGGCGTTGGCCAGAGCGCCTAAGGAGCCAAACTTTCCCAAAAGATCTTCCGCAACTCGCATAGCGGAGGTTCCTTGGGTTCCGGTTCGGAGGAGGATAGCAATCAAGTCGGCATTGCTCAATGCCTCCGCTCCGAGGGCAACCAGCCGTTCCCTGGGACGAACTTCTACTGGAAGATCCTTGATTCGCATTTCTTGTTTTAGGCGGACGACGGGCCAAACGGCAAGCAGTTATGGTTTCTCCGGCCTTGTTCGTTTCCGAGAACGGCTCGGACGCGAAAGGGCGTTCTCCGTTGCGTAGGGTCGAAACTCGTTCAAGCAGTGGGGCGGAATCCGCGCTTCGATTTCTGCGCAGTTTTCTTTATATTCCAAATGCAGGACTTGGCCGACTTCGTGAATTCTGGCAATCACTGAAGCTCTGCTCACGGGAACGGAAAGCCGCAGAGCCTCCCGAACGGGACGGAGGCATTGGGAGAGTTGGGTTTTCAACGAGTCCAATCCAATCCCTGAAGTGGCGGAGACGCCCACCGCCAAAGAATAGGGGCCGCTGTGTCGTTCCCACAAGTCGGTAGACTCTAAGCGGTCAATTTTGTTGAAAACCATCAGCGTGGGTTTTTCCAGAGCGCCGATTTCGGCCAGCACTTGGTTGACGGCTTCAACTTGAAGTTCGGCTTGCGGGCGGCTGGCGTCCACGACGTGAAGCAGAAGATCAGCCTCGGACACTTCTTCCAGCGTGGCTTTGAAGGCTTCGACCAGCCGGTGCGGCAGCTTACGAATGAATCCCACCGTGTCGGAAAGCAAAACCTTTTGGTTCGTGTCCAGCGTCAATCTTCGGGTGGTTGGGTCTAAAGTGGCGAACAGTCGGTCTTCCGCCCGTTCGTCCGCGCCGGCGAGGCGGTTCAACAAGGTAGATTTTCCCGCGTTGGTATAGCCGACGATGGAAGCCAGCGGCCAGTGCCGTCGTCGCCGTCGTCGCCGTTGCACGGAGCGGTGCTTGCGAACTTGCTCTAGCGCCGCCGTCAAACGGCCAATCCGCTCTTGAACACGCCGTCGATCCGTCTCCAACTGCGATTCGCCGTCGCCCCGCATTCCAATGCCACCCTTCTGCCGAGAAAGGTGCGTCCAAAATCGGGTAAGCCGAGGAAGGAGGTGCCGCAGTTGAGCCAGTTCCACTTGGAGCTTTCCCTCTTTTGTCCAGGCTCGCTGCGCAAAAATATCCAAAATAAGCGAGGTGCGGTCGATGATCTTGCGGTCGAAAACTCGCTCCAGATTTCTGCTCTGCCCCGGCGTCAGCTCGTCGTCAAAAATAACCGTGTCCGCGCATTTCTCTCGGCACTCGGCGGCAAACTGCTCCGCCTTTCCCCGTCCGATGAACGTGCCGGAAACCGGGCGATCCAACTTTTGCATTCCCTCTCCGACGACTTCGCCTCCGGCGGTTTGCGCTAGACTGGCCAATTCTTCCAACGATTCCTTGAAGTCCGATTGCGGCCTAGACTGAATGGCGGCGCCGATTAAGAAGACCCTCTCTCCCGGAGACGATGTCGAGCGGGACGATTGCCGGACTTCGCCGGCGCTAAAACCTTTTGCAATCGACATAGTTCTCCTCAATGCCGGCTCGGCAGGCGAAGTCAAACCAATACCCCATCAGCGCGGCATTTAGCCAGCATAAAGTTTGTTAGGATACAAAGCGAGCGCATTCCTTGGCCGAGCAGGAATTTTCAGGGCGGCAAGTTTCCTTTGAAGGCCGGCACTCGCCGATTGACTCTCGGCCTTTCCTTACTCGCAAACAATCCTCTCACGGACTTGCCGAGCAGGAAAACCAAACTTTTGAAGCCGAACATGCAACTTCCTTGTCTAGATCTTTTAGACCGAGTTCACGTTTATCCGATGCGGAGAATCCAAAAGAAGCGCCAACCCAACAAACCCCAAGAAACTCTCCTCCCCACTCCTCAGCAACCCAAAATGCGCCAGCCAGCAAACCACGACCACCCCCCGATGATTGTCGCCAATGCCATCGGCAACGACCTCAAATCACAGAATGCGCAGACCAAAAACCGCACCCACACCAGCTTTTTTTGCTCACCAATCTCCCAGCGAATCCGCTCACCGCTTGGTTGTTGAAGAAAGAAATCACGGCCCCAATAAACGACAACTGCTCATCCATCCATCAAACGAATCCACCCGGTATCTTTGGCCGCGGTTCACTTAAAAATTTTCTTTTCCACACCGGCAAAGCAAGATTCTACGCTCTTTTGGCAAAGTCAGCAACTTGCGGATAAGGATTCGAGGCAAGCGGATTTTCCGCAGCGGCCAAGGCGGCATTTCCTCGCCCGAATGGCCCGGGTCGCGCTCTTTTTGAGGGATTTTGCCGGTTTCCAACAAATTTTTCTTCACTTTTTTCTCTTTTTTGTGATTTTGGGCTTGACGCGGGGCGGATGGAAGGTTATCCAAAAGCCAGATCGCATTGCGAATTGGGTTATCATAGCAGATTTTTTGGTTGCAGTTATATGGTTATATTTTAGTTATTTAGTTTTAGTTATTTAGTTATTTTTTTCGTTATGAAGATTCAAAAATATTTGAACGCTAGGAACCCGAAGTTGTCAAAATTCGGGCATCGGCAATCAGTCTGTTCTCAATCAGTCTGTTCTCAATCAGTCTGTTCTCAATCAGTCTGTTCTCAATCAGTCTGTTCTCAATCAGTCTGCTCTCAATCAGTCTGCTCTCAATCAGTCTGCTCTCAATCAGTCTGCTCTTGTAGCGGCGTTAGTGGTGTCGGCGCTCTCTTTGGTTGCTGTAGAGCAGAGCCAAGCGCAGTTGTATTTGGACATCTTTCCTTCCCAAGACAACACCAATAACACGCTCTGGATCTTTAGCGGCTCCTCCACTGCCCGAGCGCATAGCAATGCCGGCCCTTGGATTCGCCGAAGTGGTGCTTATGACCGCAAAGACACCCACAAAACCAGCCAAGCCTTGTTACGCTCCGGCTCCGGCCTCCACGCCTTGACGCCGCTGTTCACGGCCAGCGTCACCAACGCGCCGTTAGACTTCGAGTCTCTGCGAACGCGGCTGGGGCAAACCATCAAGCTGGGAACCACCAACACCCTCGACGACATCACCATTCCCAGCACCGCTACCAACACGCCAACCATCACCTTCACCGGACGGGGCAGCCGAACCAAAAGAATATGCCCTCGTCTTCGCCTTGGTTGCCCTCGGTTTTGTCTTCTTCCACCGCCATTGGCAAAAGAAACAACGCCAACAACAACATTCCACCCCCGCTTCGTAGTCTGCTCTTAGTTGGGCGATTTAGGGTGGCCGACTTTCTGCTGGTTGGCGGGACAACATAACGACCAATCGTCATCACCGCCTCATAGCAGGGGATGTCTGAGGCTGGCGATCCGCAGTTGTGCCAGCGGTCAGTTCTCGTAGCTTGTGGTTTGTGGCTTGGGATTGGTAGTTAGGCGGGCGGTTGTTGCCAGCAAACCGGACTTAGAGGCTGGCTTGGCGTCGGGGATTGTCCCAAGCGGAGTTTTGGTTCTTTGCCCGCGCAGTCTCATCCGGGAACGGCAAGCTTGGGAAGGAACACCAAAAGGAACGGGAAGGAACGGGAAGGAACGGGATTGAAAGAAAGGGATGAGGTGAAGGTGGCAGTTGTGTCTTGGTTTTTCCTTTCTCTTTATCCTTGCCAGTCGTGTTCAAAAAAATCAAAAACCAAGACTTAGAATTCTGAATCTGCAATTTGGAGTCGTCAAACAGTGCGTTTAGAGGGGGCTCTGCCGAATCACCGATTAGAATTCGCTGGCTTTACGAGCCGGCATTTGGTCGTTGTTCGCTGGTTTTCGGAAACTTGCCGCCAGCCAAAGCCAGCCGAGGATAAGCGACGCGCCGCCAACGGGCGCGACGGCTCCCAACCACTCCCATCCGCTGATCGCGAGCAGGTAGAGCGATCCGGAGAAAACGGCGATTCCGAACAGGAAACACCACCAAGGTTTGGACTTTCCTTGATCGGCGCACCACAAGAGGGCTAAGGTGTGGATGAAGTGGTAGAATGCGGCGGTTTCCCAAATATCGGCGGTTTGGTGCGCCGAGAGGGTTTCGCGGAGGCTGTGAGCGCCGAAAGCGCCCAACACAACCGCCAAAGCGCCGCTGCAAGCGGCTATTCTGAATCGACTTGTCAAACTCATTGTCGCCGCATTATATTGCCGTCGCGAGCCGATGAAAAGGTTTGCTTTGGAGCCGCTTTCACGGTTTCTTGGCCGATATAAAGAGCAGGTGTTTATGTAGTGGAAGTGGAACGAGATTTCGCGCAAACTGCCCGGAAGGAAGTATGGAGAAAGAACCGCCGCTCCGCAGGAGCGCATGAGTAACAGGAGAAAGAAGAACGATGATACCCAGAAGCCACCGAACTCAACCGTCATTGGCCGCCATTTTTGCCGTCGGCCTAGCATTTTTTCCCGGTCTTGTTTCCAGTCAAGAGCGCTTTAGCGAGCTGGTTGGGCCGGTGAACGTTCAATCCGTCCATGCCGGCGCCGCTCTTCGGGTGCCTTACATCACTTGGGGCGGAGATATGGCGACTTTTTACGCCAACGGCGGATTGAAGACGAAGCCGGGCTCCATTTTTGACCAGCAAGGACTCCGTCTCAATCTGGTTGCCGGCGATGACTTCGTCGGACAGGTTCGCGACTATCTTTCCGGGAAAAGCCCTTTTCTGCGAGGCACGTTTCGGATGATGGGCATGGCTTCGGAAGTGATTGGTTCTGATCCGCGCACCAAAGGCGTGGCGATTTTGCAAATGACTTGGTCGGCCGGGGATCATCTAATCTCGCGCGGCGCAATCAAAACGGTGGCCGATTTGAAGGGAAGGACCGTCGCTTTGCAACAGGGCGGCCCTCACGTCGGCATGTTAGACGACGTTCTTAAGACTGCTCAGCTTTCGTGGAACGACATTCAGGTTCGCTGGGCAAAAGACTTGACGGGGACTGAGGACTCGCCGTCAGAGATTTTTCGGAACGACGACAAAGTGGACGCCTGCTTCGCCATTACTCCGGATATGCTCGGCCTTTGCGGGGGGCTGGACAATCAAGGCACCGGCGCCGAAGGAACGGTAAAAGGCGCCAAAGTGTTGGTGTCTACCGCCGAGCTTTCCCGCTCTATTGCCGATGTGTACGTATGCCGGAAAGACTTTTACGACGCCAACAAAGCCATGATTACGAAGTTTGTCGCCGGTTATTTGAAGGCGACTGAAGAAGTGATCGACTTGAAGAAGCAGTTTGAAGATCGCGGCTCGAGTTCTTTCGAGGCGCTTCTCCAAACCACGCAGAACATTTACGGCAAGAAAACCATTCCCGTGCTGGAAGAGGCGCACGGGCTGATTTCTGATTGCGCCTTTGTCGGGTATCCGGGAAACGTCGTCTTCTTCACGGAGAAAGGCAACTTGAGCGGCTTTGAGGCGTTTCAAAAGGCGGCTTTGGACCTGGCCGTCGAACGGGGATATGCCCGAGAACGCATGGGGCTTTTTCCTTCCGGCCTGAATTATCAAGGAAGCGAATTCATTGGCTACTTGACGAAAACCGACATTCAACGCGGCGAGCGATTTCGCGCCGAAGCGGTGCGCAGTGAAATTGAGGCGCTCGTTTCCGGCGAGGCACTGGACGATAAAACCATTCTCTCCTTTACGATCAACTTTGAACCGAACCAAATTGAGTTCAGCGCCGTCCAATACGGCGCCGAGTTTCAGCGCGTTGTGGAGATCGCCGAACGTTTCGGCAACGCCGTCATCGCCATCCGAGGCCACGCCGACCCTACCAAAACCCTGTCGGAATTCGTCCGCGCCGGCCTCAAAAAAGGGGTTCTCAAACAATCCGGCACTCGCGGCAATTACAGATACTCGCTTCGGGGGCGTCCGCTGGACCTCAACGCCACCGCCGAACTCATCCAACTGGTCGAAACCGGCGCCTTTGACGGCGTCGCCGATCACAATCCGCGCGAAACCATGCAAGCCGCACTCAATCTCTCCCGCAAACGGGCCGAAGCCGTGTTCCAATCGATTACTCAATACGCGCAGTCCAAAGGGCTCAATTTGGACAAAAGCCAAATTCAACCCACCGGCATCGGCGTCCGCGAACCCTTCATCGCCAAACCGCGCAATATCGACGAAGCCCGCCAAAACATGCGCGTCGAGTTCCGCGTCATTCGCGTTCCCGCCGAGGCGACGATAGAATCTGATTTTGACTTTTAGAAAAAAGCAAACGTCCCCTTTGTCTTATGAATCTTTTGAAAATCGCCAGCGCCAGCCTCGTCCTTTTTCTGGGCTACAGCGCCCTCACTCAGGAAGAACCGTCCGTAGCAATTGATGAATATCGTGACAACGTCGTCATCGTTTTGGACGCTTCCGGATCTATGAACCAGAGAATGCGAGGGAGCGGCGTCCAGAAAATAAAGGCGGCCAAAGCCGCACTCAAATCCGTGCTGCGAAACGTGCCGGAAACCACTTACATCGGACTTTTGGTATTCAGCGCCAAAAACCTCAGAAGCGATTGGGTTTATCCTCTTGGCCCGCGAGAGGAGGAGCGGCTTTGGGAAGCGATCGACCGACCGATTCCAGAAAGCGGGACGCCCCTTGGCGAATACATAAAAATGGGGGCCGACCGACTTTTGGAAGCGCGCGCGCAACAATACGGCTACGGCACTTACCGACTTCTCATCGTTACCGACGGCGATGCCAACGATCCCGAATTGGTAGATCGCTACACACCGGAAGTGCTGGCTCGCGGCATTCTCGTGGACGTCATCGGCGTGGACATGAAAACCGACCACACACTCGCCTCTATGGCTCACTCCTATCGCCGAGCCAACGATCCTGATTCTTTGGAAAGAGCGATTCGGGAGGTTTTTGCGGAACTGTCCTCCGACGCCGCCAACTTCTCGATGAAGGAAGCCTTCGAACTCATCGCTCCCCTCCCCGTCGAATGCGCTGAGGCCGCTCTGCAGGCTCTCTCCATCTCCGGCAACCGGCCGATTGGAGAAAACGCGCGGCCTCCAAGCGGATACCGAGAACAACCCGCGAATGCCGGCGCCGCCTCTTCTCAAGGGCAAAATGCTCAACCGCCTTCGCCGCCCGCGCCTACAAGCGCTGGCGATAAACCGTCTCGCTCGCCGAACCTTCTTCTGCCCGGCATTGTTTTCCTTCTCTTCTTTTTGGTAATCGCTAAGAAACTATTTCGCCGATGAGTCAAACGAAATCCAAAGGATGCCTCGTCGCTTCCGCGCTTTGGTGCGCCATCTTGGCGGTATTGGCGGTGGCCTACAAACTTCTCGTGCATCCGTTTTTTTCAGAGAAACTGGCGGAAGACACCGGCTCTGCAAGCCAATATCAATCCGAAGTTCGGATCGCCGCCGATTCATTTTCCGGCTACGCTGTTCTTCGCTCCGACAGGATTAGGAATCTTCTGAAGCGCGAGGGAATCAAACTCACTATTTTAGACGATCAAGCCGACTACGCAAAGCGCTTGAACGCATTGAAAGAGGGAGACATCGACCTGGCCGTGTTCACCATCGACTCCTACCTCACCGCCGGCGCCAAAGCCGGCCACTTTCCCGGCAGCATTGTCCTGATCATTGACGAAACCCAAGGCAGCGACGCCATCCTCGCAAAGACTAACCTCGTCTCCAGCTTGCAGGACTTGGATGATCCAAACGCCAGAATCGTTCTTACGCCCAACTCTCCCAGCGAATTTTTGGCGCGCGTCGTTCTCGCTCACTTTAGCCTGCCCAACCTGCCGGAAGACTGGCAGATTCCGGCGGACAACGCCCAAGAAGTGTTTCGCCAAGCTCGCGCTTATCGAGGTTTGGAGAAACGGGCTTTTGTGCTGTGGGAACCTTATGTCTCGCGAGCCGTCAATCGGCATGGATACCAAATCCTCCTCGACAGTTCCAAACTCAAGGGATACATCGTCGACGTTCTGGTTGCCCGCCGCAACTTTCTTCGGGACCGTCCCCAACAGATTGCCGCCGTCGTCAAAGCCTATCTGCGAGCCGCTTACCATTTTCACCAACAACCGGAGGGCATGAAGCAGTTGGTTCAAAAAGACGCCGCCCAATCCGGCGGCGACCGCTTGGACGACGCTCAGGCGCAAAACGTAGTCCAAGGAATTCAATGGAAAAACACGCTTGAAAACTTCGCTCACTTTGGATTGGGCGGCGCCACAGAACAGCAACACATCGAGGACATCATCATCAACATCGTCGACGTGCTGGTCAAAACAAAGGCCATCGAACGAGACCCTTTGGAAGGAAAGCATCATACTTTGTTCTACCGGCAAATACTGGCGGAACTGAAAGACGAAGGCTTCCACCCCGCCAAAAACATCAACCTCATCTCCGATCTGGGCGCCGAATTGGAAGAAACCGTGAGAATCACGGCGGAAGCCCCAGCCCTCAGCAAAGCGCAATGGGCGCAACTGCGTCCCGTCGGCGAGTTAAAGATTCGTCCCATTGTCTTCGCTCGCGGCTCCAGCAAAATTAGCCTGACGAGCAAGCGAGACTTGTTCGAAACTGCGAAAAAACTCAAAACCTTCCCCGAATTCTACCTTCGCGTTATCGGCCAAACCCGCGCGGAGGGAGACGCCGAGGCCAACCGGCGTCTTGCCGAGCAAAGAGCGCAAGCCGTCGCCCAATATCTGACGGAGGCCGGGATCGGCGGTCAACGACTCCGCACCGAAGCCATGCCTTCGCAAAACCAAACCGGAGCGGCGCAATCGGTCCGCTTCATCGTCGGACAACTTCCCTACTAATGAACTCGCTTCCAATGAACCGCCGAATGCAAAAGCCTGCCGAATGCCCGGAAATCGGCGGCCGCGATCGTGTTTCGAATGCGTTCTCTTCTTGGTCTCGTCCTTGCCGGCGAATGCCGTCTCGACCCCAGAACATTAGAAAGCAAAGGCAAACCTCGGCATCTCGTCCCGCGCTTTATTTCCGAGATTGTTCCCTACTGCCGGCAAATTATCCGATGCGACCGGTTAAAAATTCTGTTCTCGAATGCGCCTCTATAGGATATTCTTTTGAGCAACTTCGGCGAGAGGCAAGGATGATCGACAATCGACAAATTCGAAAACGCCTGCTGCTGCATCATCTCAGCAGCCCTCTTGTTCTTGCGCCGTTTTTATTTGGGGTCACTATGCTGGCAGCCGCCTGGACGTTTGAATGGAAAGCGGCCGGCGTGGCCGCTTTTGCCGGTTTGGCCGGACTTATCGGCGCCGGCGGCATTCTTCTCACCAAACTCTTTCTAGGAAGCGAAAACACGGCCGTCCAAATTCTCCAGGAGATGGAGGCTAACGAAGTCGCCCGGAAAGAGCGGGATTTGGACCAATTGGAGATGCGGCTCGAAAGCTCCGACGACGATCCCCGCCCAGAAAAAGCGCTACGAGACTTGCGCTCTCTCGTTCGGGTCTTCCAAGAAACCAAACTCGAATCTGGAAGAAGCCATCAGCTTGCCTCCTTGATAGACATTCACACGCGCGTCATCGAACTGTTTGATCACTGCGTCGAGCTGCTCGAACAAACCATCCAACTTTGGGAAACCGCCGCTTCCCTTCACACGCCGGCCGCCCGCAAACCCATCCTCGCCCAAAGAGAAATAATCATTGACGACATACAGGGAAGTGTGCGACAACTAAGCGCGGCGCTCGTCGGACTGAAGCAATTCGGCGCGGGAAGCGCTTCTACGGACCGTTTAAAACAAATGCGCAGTGAATTAGATCAAAGTTTGAAAATTGCGAAAACAGTCGAAACGCGCGTCAACAAATGGATGCGCGAGTCCCAAGTTTTCAAGAACTGACCGAACAAGAAACCAAAGGAAAAATATGTTCCGAGCAATAGGAAGATGGATCAAAGCAGTTGGATACCTTCTCACAGGCCAAGTCGACTCCGCCCGCCGGGTTCTCGACACCAACCCCCACGTCATTCGCGCCAAATACGATGAAATCGTCCGGGAAAAAATCTCGCGCATTCAACAATACAAACAAGCCGTGGCCGGACTCATCGCCCAAGAAGAAGCCAAAACGGCCAAAGTCAAACAACTCAGCGAGGAAGTGGCCAATTTAGAACGGCTCAAAGCCGGCGCCTTAGCCAAAGCCAAACAAACCGTCGCCAAACTGCAATCCGCCGGAAAATCCAAAGAAGCCATCCACGCGGACGAAAACTACAAAAAATGCCTGGCCGCCTATAACGACTTTTCCTCCACCCTCGCCGAAAAACAAGAGCGCATTGAGGAACTGGAAAACAACGTTGCGGATTACAAAAAAACCATCGGCGAACATAAAGTTCAACTGCAGCAATTGCTCCGCGAAGTTGAGAAAGTCCGCTCCGAAGCCGCCGATACCGTGGCCGAAGTAATCTCCGCCAAACAAGAAAAGGAAATCGCCGACACCATCGCCGGCATTGCGGAAGACGGCACCGCCGAAGAGCTTCAATCCTTGCGCAAAATGCGTCACGAAGTTAAGGCCGAAGCCCGAGTCGCCAAAGAAATGGCCGGCGCCGACACCAAAGCGCAAGAAAACGAATTCCTGGAATACGCCCGCACTTCGGAGTCCACTTCGGAATTTGACTCCCTAATTGGGCTGGCCGAGACCGCCGAATCCGTCGACAAACCCAAAGAATCCCCAAGCAAAGACACCGCCCTACCCGAATGATGGAAATCGCCGTCGAAAACAAAGCGCTTTTTTACCGCACAAACAGAGAAAAACGAAATGACCGAGTGAAACCACAATGAAAACAATGTTTGATTCCAAAAAACTACTTCACTGGAGCTTTATCGCCGTTTGTCTAGCCTTGGCCGCTGGTTGCGGTTCCGGCACAGACAGCGAAACCTCCCCAGAGACAAAACCGCCCAGCTTTTCACTGGCTTGGAGCGAGTATCCTTCCTGGAGCGTGTTTGGCGTCGCCCACGACGTCGCCAAACTCGTTGACGGCGCCGAGGGAAAACTCGGCCCCATCGAAACAAAGTGGAACGTCGACATTGTCCTTAGAGAAGCCGACTACGACGGTTGCATTACAATGTACGGCGCCGCTCAAGTGGACGCGGCCTGCCTAACCAACATAGACGCACTGAACCCGTCCCTCAGCCGCCCATCCACCATGATCCTGCCCACCTCCACCAGCAACGGCGCCGACGCCTGCATCGTGACCGCCGCCATCCAAAATGTTCAAGACCTGCGAGGCAAAAAAGTCTTTGGCTTGGAAAAGTCTGTTTCTGAATATTGTTTCGTCAGAAATTTAGAAATCCTTGGCGAAAAAGAATCCGACCACAACTTCAGCAACCTGGATCCAAGCGCCGCCGCCATTGCCATGCAGCAAAAACAAGCCGGCACCGAAGCCATCGTCGTTTGGAATCCCTTCGTCATGGAAACACTGAAAAAGCGAAGCGACGTCAGTGTTCTCTTCGATTCCAAAAAAATCCCCAACGAAATCATCGACGCCGTCATCGTAGCGCAAGACTCGCTACAAAAACCCGGCGGTAAAGAGTTTGCCTGCGCGCTGATTGACGCCTTTTACGCCGTCAACCAACGCATCGCCGATCCGGACACCAAAGACGAAACACTTGTCGCCCTCGGCCAGAAGTTTTCCGACCTGGATTTGGAATCGATGAAAACCGTCGTCAAGCAAACCCAATTCTTCGACACCCCGAAGAAAGGGAAGTCCATCCTTGCCGGCACCGAGCTTCCCAACATCATGGAAAAAGTGGCCTCCTTCTGCTTCGATCACGAAATGGTGGGACGCAAACCTACGTTCAGCTACGGTAGCGAAGGCGCCGCCGACCTTCGCTTTGATCCCGCTTACATCGACTTAGTTGCCTCCAAAGAGCAATAATCCGCGCAAGCGCATCGACAAAAAGAAGCCGGGCATGGCATGCTCTCCAACTATGATCTCCGACCGCATCGCCATTCCTTTTTCCTTTTCCAATCTGTATGCCGGATTCGGGACGGTTGAGGGAATTCTTTACTACGAGAAAGAAGGGCTGCGCTTTGAGTTTGAATTCACTTTTTTGCGCCTGTTCGACACCGGCGTTCGAGACGTGATCATCTCCATCGACGATCTCGTCGACGTTGAGTGGAAACACGGGTGGCTTTCTCACACTTTGGAGCTTCAAGGGAAAAGTCTGCGAACGTTCAAAAGCATTCCGGGAAACAAACAAGGCAGACTTCAACTGAACGTGGCAAAGAAAGATCGGGCGCAAGCAGAACACCTGGCAACGATTTTGGAAACCCGCCTAACGACGCGGCAGGTGAGCCGGATGCAAAAAGACTTGGAATCCTTTTAAGGCTTGTGATTCGGCGAACCATTCAACAGAGAACCAGAATTCTCCTGGGTTTGCTCTCGGTAGCCTCCCTCCTGCTGGGCTACACTTGGCTCTCCCATCGCCAGCATAAAGACAACCCCAAGGATACCACGATACCGAGTTGGAACCAACTGGCGGAGGGCGTCGTCAAATCCATCCAGCCCAACAAACTTTCCGGCGAATGCTGGCTGCTAGTGGATGCCAAAGCCACCGGTTATCGCTTGTTTCTCGGCCTTTTTAGCGGCGTCGCCGGTTCCCTCCTGATCGGCATCCACATGGGTTGCTTTCCCAAAATTGAGGCCTTGCTCTATCCTTCGCTTTCGTTCTTCGCCAAAATTCCCCCAACCGCGGCCGTGGCCGTGTTCATGGTCATGGCGGGACTGGGCACTCCTATGTATGTGTCGATGATTGCCTTCGGCATTTTGCCGACGATGGCGGTCGCCATCCATCTGACGGTGAAATCATTCCCCGATGAATTGCAATTTAAGGCCTATACGCTGGGCGCGTCGCACGCAGAAGTGATATGGACTATCCTCTTCCAATTTGTCCTGCCCAAACTCATTGAAACCACCCGGCTAATGATCGGCCCCGCTATGGTGTATCTAATTGCCGCGGAAATGATCTTCGGCGACGTCGGCTTTGGCTATCGCATTCGCCTCCAATCCAAACTCTTGGACATGAGCGTGGTTTATTCCTACTTGGCGCTCCTCGCCGCCTTCGGCTACTTAATGGACTTTGCCTTGCGGCGCATGGAACTTTGGCTCTGTCCTTGGTGCCGGCAACGTTGAAAAACACCATGAACTCCATCGCCCTTGAATGCAGAGGCATCCATCATTGGTTCGGCGACAAAAAAGTCTTATGGGACGTCAACCTCAAAGTGGGACGCGGTCAGTTTCTTTCTTTGGTGGGACCTAGCGGTTGTGGAAAGTCCACCCTTCTGCGCGCCGTCGTCGGCACACATCTCCCCAAAAAAGGCAAGGTGCTTGTAAACCTCGCCCATAAATCAGACAAAATGACTGTCATCCAAGGTCCCGGCCGCGATCGCGGAATCGTCTACCAACATTACTCCTTATTTCCCTTTCTCACCGCGCGGGAAAACGTCGCCTTAGGGTTGAAGCTTGACCAAACCGGCATTCCTTTCCGGCTCTTCCAGTGCTTGAAGTGGCGCCAATTGAAGCGAGAACATTTACAACTTGCCGACGAATACCTCGAAAAAGTAAAACTCAAAGACGCCGGCAAACTCTACCCTCACGAAATGTCGGGCGGCATGCGGCAGCGAGTCGCCATTGCCCAAGCCTTGATCATGAAACCCGAAATCATTCTGCTGGACGAACCTTTTGGCGCCTTGGACGAATCTACCCGCGAAGACTTACAGCGTCTGCTCCTGCAACTCTACAACCAGAATCAAGCCTCCAGAAAACGCAACCGGCCGCCTCCTTATACTTTGATCATCGTTACTCACGAGCTCAACGAAGCCATTTACGTAGGCGACCGTTTAGTCGGCCTCTCCACGTATTGGAACTGGCGGGAAAACGGACACATAACCTATCCCGGCGCCGCCGTAGTCTACGACAAAGCCTCTCCGGTCTTTGAACCGCACGAAGTCCGGGAATATGAACAATTCGAACAACAGCGCGAGGAGGTGCGGCAACAAGTCTTCAATTCCAATCACTTGCAAGCTGTCGGCAAACACGTCACCTATTGGGACAAAATGCCTAAATCCACCTTGTGAAACCTCACGTCTATCCGTTCCTAAAAGAAGCGGGCCGAGTGATCAACTCCGGCCAAGCCCGCTCGCTCGCCTTCACCGGCAACATCCATGATTTGTTTTGCGCAGTCAATACCAACCGCGAGGACTACGTTCCCCTCGTTCACTACCTTGCCGCTAGCTGGAACCTCCCCGGCATTATCGTCATCGTTTATGAGCTCAACGGTCCCATTCGATTCCTCGACGACGTTGCCGCGCAAAAAATGCGCGACGCCTGGCTCCGCTGGCGCAGCGGCTACGACAGCAACGAACTGGCTATCAAACAGCTGACCGCCCAAGGCAAAGCGGCGGCGGACTTAGATCATATTATTAGCGCTTACGATGAAAACCTGCGCAAAGCAATTAACAACCCCACTCTGGCGCTCGAACTCCTCCGCCAAATGTGCCTTTGCTCGCGAACCGAGATCGACCGCCAACCCCTTCTCTCCGACCGCCTCATCCTAATCGTCGAAAGCGCCGACATGGTAATCCCCGAAGCGCCCATCGTGAGCTTGATCGACAAAGATCGCCAACGAGTCCACATCTGCCACGATTGGTTCAGCGATCCGGGATTCGTCAACGGCGAAGACACCGTCGTCCTCATCGCCGAATCCCGCAGCCAGCTTCACCATCGAGTAAACGCCCTGCCCCAACTATTGGAAGTAGAAGTTCCCTCGCCCGATCTATCCACCCGAAAACACTTCATCTCTTGGTTCAACCGAACCCGACTCGAAGACCGCAAAATCAAACTCTGGGGAACTCAAGGCCAGCTCGCCGCCTTCACCGCCGGCCTCTCTCTACACGCGCTAATGCAGCTGCTCAAAGGATCCGCCCACGAAAACAAAACGCTGACCCAAGAAACCGTCATCGCCAAAGTCGAATCCTACATCCAAAGCCAACTCGGAGATGGCGTCGTCGAGTTCAAAAAACCCAAACACTCTCTCAAAGACATCGTCGGCTTTGGGCAGCTCAAAACCTTTCTGCGCACTGAGCTTATCCCCCGCTTTTCCGCTGGCGGAGAAGAAGCGCTTGCCGGCGCCGCCGTTGCCGGGCCCATTGGCGGCGGCAAAACCTTCCTTTTTGAAGCCGTCGCCGCGGAACTGAACATAGTCGTTCTCGTCATCAAAAATATCCGCAGCCAATGGTTCGGACAAACCGACGTCCTCTTTGAAAGATTGCGCCGCGTACTGCACGCCCTCTCCAAAGTCTTAATCTTCATCGACGAAGCGGACACGCAACTGGGCGGCGTCGGCGCCGATGCCCATCCCACCGAGCGCCGACTCACCGGCCGCATCCAAGCCATGATGTCCGATCCGCAGCTTCGAGGCCGCGTCGTCTGGCTTCTAGTCACTGCGCGAATTCACCTTCTCTCGCCCGATCTCCGCCGTCCCGGCCGTGCCGGCGACCTCATCATCCCCGTCCTGGACCCCGAAGGAGCAGACGTCGACGAATTTCTAAACTGGATCGTCCAGCCCGTGCTGGGCAAAAAGCCCGCCGCAAACCAACTGCAGTCCCTGAAAAACGCAACCGCATCCTACTCCGCCGCTGGCTACGCTTCCCTTCGTTCCGAACTAAAAGCCAAGTCCGCTTCCTCCGCCGGTCGCCTTTCCTTCGAAACCATATTGAAAATCATCCGCGACCATCTCCCCCCGGCAATCACCGCCACCCGGCGCTACCAAACTCTCCAAGCGCTAATCAACTGCACCCGACGCAGCCTTCTCCCAGAAGAAGCCAACAGCGACCCCAAAATCCGCGAACGCTGGGAAACCGAACTGCTCCACCTAGAAAACCAAGGCATCCGCTAATACAAATGACGACTAAAACCCCCATGAACAAAATCCATTGCGGAGATTTTCTTCATGTATCAAAGATGCTCCGCTCCGAGAAGTTTGACGTGGTGATTGCCGATCCGCCGTACAACATTGGCAAGGACTTTGGCAATGACAGCGATTCCCGCTTCTTGCCGGAATATGTGGAATGGACCAAAAGCTGGCTTTCCATCTGTTTCAATCATCTTGCCGATAATGGCGTCATCTATGTTTATGGCTTCGCCGAAATCTTGGCGCACATCGCCATCCAATATCCGATAGACAAACAACGCTGGCTGGTGTGGCATTACACCAACAAAACCGTTCCCTCCTCTCAATTCTGGCAAAGAAGCCACGAATCTATCCTGTGCTTATGGAAAAACAAGCGGCCAACTTTGAACATAAATGCCATCCGCGAAAAATACACCGATTCGTATAAGCGATGCATTGGCAGAACCCGAAGAGAAACCAAAGGACGATATAGCCGAAACGGACGAGCAACCATCTACAACGGCCACCAGAACGGCGCCTTGCCTCGCGATGTAATCAAAATACCGGCACTCGCAGGCGGCGCGGGAAACAAGGAGCGATGGTTTGTTTGCCAAGATTGCGGCAACCGATTATTTGCGCCCGCCGAGATGAAGCATCACGCCAATCACAATATTATTCAGCATCCAACGCAAAAACCGATGGCGTTAACGAAGAGATTGCTTCTATCCGTCGGGGGGGGGGGGGGATTTGCGCTGATTCCCTTTGCGGGAAGCGGTTCCGAATGCGTGGTGGCGAAACAACTGGGCTTCTCCTTCTTCGCTACGGAGATAAACAAGGATTTTGTCTCTTTGGGGCAAAAATGGCTGGCCGCAAGTCCAGAGTCTGTATGTATCGTCTGACTCCAAGAATGCTCCAGCACCTGCGGAAGGACTTGGTAGACTACCATAGGTTGTTCACTGGAGGAAGGTGTTCAGGATGGGAGCTGGAAGAACTAATCGTGCGCGCCATACGATCCGACACACAAGCAAACCATCATGTAACCTGGAAAGAGGCAGGACATGATTCCGAAGCCGATATTCGAGTCAGAACCAACGGCACAATACATGACATTCAAATTAAGTCCGGAACAATCTCTAAACGCCCTCCACAACAACTTACTATCTCCGGTTATCGACTTGGATCCTACAAAGGCGATTTTGTCGCCATCACAAAATATCTCCAATCTAAGACTGCCGATTTTCTAGCTATCCCCTATGAGCAAATAGACGGAGAACACGGAAGAACGCATGAGTATTTGGTTGCGTATTTTGATGTTAAACATCTGAAAGATATGGATCCCAATGGCTGGAACAAGACCGGCAGCAGGTACCAGCAGTCTAATGAATCTGGAATTCTCTTTACCATTAACCCGTCTATGAGTTGGCAGATTTGGTGGAAGATCCCACTAGAATTGGCAAATATTACAAACCCTATAGTAATCCATTAATGAATAATGATTCTATGAAATTGGAGATTAAAAATCGGAAGTGCTTACAGAAAATAAACCACCGGCCTGGCTGGAATGGAAAGAATAGAGCGATGACTAAGAAAACGGAAATGAAGACGGGAGCGGTGCATTACGGCGACTGCCTGAAACACCTGACGCAATGGATTCGATGGAACCGAGGGCTGTCCGAACTCCCTCAGGCATTAGCCGATTTGATTTATCTCGACCCGCCGTGGAACAGCAAAGCCAACTACAACATCCTCTTTGGACAAGGGAGAGCCGATGCGGACGACTGCCCGACGGCGCAGGAAACCGCCTTTGTGGATATTTGGCAATGGGGACAAGAAGCGGAGAAACGCACCAATCTAATCTGCGGCGACGTCTATCACGACGATTACTGCGATCACCCGGCTCGCAAATCCATTCGTGGAGTGCGGGAGTTCATCGGCGAAACCGGCATGCTGGCCTATCTCTCTTATATGGCCGAACGAATCGCCTTGCTCCGCATGATGCTTAAAGAAACCGGTTCCATCTATTTGCATTGCGATCCAACCGCCAGCCATTACTTGAAAATGATCATGGACGACATCTTCGGCAAACAAAACTTCCGGAACGAGATTGTTTGGTGCTACAAAACAGGAGGCACGAGCAAGCGATGGTTTGGCCGTAAACACGACACAATTCTTTGCTACGGCAAATCACGACAAGACATGTCCACTCAAAGAAGTATCCATGGCAAAACTAAATTCAATCTGCAAATGGTGAAATCCTATCTTGATGATACAAAGTGGAAGGAATACCATAAAGGCGCTGACGAACTTGGCTTCCAAAGAGACGAGAAAGGTATGTATCGGATGGTCGGTTGTCGGGACTGGTGGGAAGATATTCCGCTCCTTCATCCACGAGACAGCGAACGCACCGGCTACGCCACGCAAAAGCCTTTGGCATTACTCAAACGCATCATCCAAGCCTCCACTAATGAGGGGGATGTGGTGTTGGATCCGTTTTGTGGATGCGGCACGACGATGGTGGCGGCGCATCAATTGAAGCGAAAGTTCGTCGGCATTGATATTTCCTTGTTCAGTGTGGAAACGGTGACTTACGGCCGGCTGAACAAAGAAGCGGGAATCGCGGAAGAAGACATTCAAATCCGAGGCATCCCCGAAGATTTAGAGTCGGCTCGGCGGTTGGCGAAGGATGATCCGTTTGCGTTTGAAATCTTTGCGGTGGAGGCTTGTCGGCCGGGAATGGTGGCCAACAAGGATCAAAGAAGAGACAAAGGCATTGACGGCCGAGGATTTCTCCTGCATTCCGTCAAAGAGAAAGGCAAGAAGAATCGTCAAATCCTCGCGCAAGTCAAAGCGGGCAAACCGACCGCCAGCCAAGTCCGCGACTTTGCCAACGTCATCCGAGACACGAAGGGCGCGATCGCCGGCGTGTTTATCACGGTGGAGAAAGGTCATTGGACGGCTGATATGCGGGAGATTGCGGATCGGCAGGGAACGTTCAAACACGAACATTCGGCGGATGAATATCCGAGACTGCAACATTGGCATGTGGGGCAATTCTTCTACAAAACGCCGCATCTCAGGCTTCCATTTTTGCCGGAGATGGCGGATCCGTTAAGCGGCAAAGAGATGACCAATATAAAGCAAACCGGCTTTTTGACCCGGCAGTATGGAAAATGAAATCCAGAATCCGCAAACAAAGGGAATGGCCACTGAGGATTTGGTTTTGAAGACTCCAACTCCGGCGGCGGCCAAAGTGGAGCGGCTGTTTCCCTTTGTGCTTCGAGCGAGGGTTCTTTTCGTGGGGCAGCGGGCGGTTCTGCGTTCCAAGTCTCGATTGCAATTCGTGTTGATTACTAAGGATATTTCCGACCGAGGCAGATGGGAAGCGTTGCGAAAGCTAAAACATTACCCCGTCGTGCAGTGTCTTCGTTCCGCCGATATTGCAAGGCATTTTGGTCTTCGCGGAGTTAAATTGCTCGGATTTCGAAAGTCGGGGCTTTCCCAATCTCTTTACGCCGAATGGAAACAGCATCGTATCAACAAACCACTTCTAGGAAGGCGAGAGGAATCCGTTTCGGAGGATAAACCAAAACCGTCTTCCCCGTCGGCAAAGAAGATCTCAGCGCTCCAAGCGAAAAAGCAAGCCGGCAATCTAAGGCAAAGGCGGGCTAAGCCGGCTTCGCCAAAAAGAAAGAATCCACGATTGGCGGAAACGGGGCGGCGGCTCTCATTGAAAAAACCGCAAACTTCTCCCCGGAAACGCGGACGGAAGACTCGTCCGATAAACAGGCAAAGTTGATTGAAAAACGAGCCGATCCAGTTTTACAACCGTTATTCGGGAGAGATTGAGACGGAAGCCATTTACGGCGAATCGTTTCTGAGATGGGCTTATGAACGTCCGCTGGGACGGCTTTCCGTTCGGCTGATTGCGAAACGTCTTTGGTTCTCGGCTTGGTATGGATGGCGGATGAATCGCCCGGCCAGCCGCTTTCGCATCCGTCCTTTTGTGGAGCAATTTCATCTGAATTCCGAAGAGTTTGTCAAAGATCTGGATCAGTTTGAGCATTTCAACGATTTTTTCGCCCGCCGATTGAAGCCCGAAGCGAGGCCGATTGCCTCTTCGGCTCAATGCGCAGTTTTTCCGGCAGACGGACGCCATTGGGGTTTTTCTGATTTGTCCGCCGCAGACTCAGTTTTCGTCAAGGGACAGCGATGGAATTTGCCCGCTCTGTTTCAAGACGGCGCGCTGGCTGAACAATTTCGACACGGCGCCGCCGTGCTTTCGCGGCTTTGCCCGACGGATTATCATCGCTTTCACTTTCCCGTTGGTGGAAAAGCGGGAAAACCGATGCGGATTGGGGGACATCTCTATTCGGTGAACCCGCTGGCTCTGCGGCGAAGTCTTTCCTTCCTCTGGCAAAACAAGCGAATGATTACGCAGCTTTTCCATTCAAAATTCGGCCGGGTCGCGCTCGTCGAGTTTGGTGCTACGAACGTGGGTAGCATTCATCAAACTTTTTCAGCGAAGAAACCGGTCGTCAAAGGACAAGAAAAAGGCTTTTTTCGGTTTGGAGGCTCGGCCGTTATGACGTTTTTCGAGCCGGGACGAGTGAAATTGGCTGAAGACATTCTTCAGAACACGCAGAATCAGCGGGAAGTTTACGCTCGGATGGGGGACGCGATGGCGCGGCTGGCTTCATAAGTTGGGATTGCGGGCGGCAAAAAGTTCCCCAATTGTTGCCGAAATTCCCGCCTCGCCCTACACTCACAAGCATGCAGCGGATTTGGTTACTGTCGGAAAAAGTGGCGAATCAAATCGCCGCCGGCGAAGTCGTCGAGCGACCAGCCAGCATTGTCAAGGAACTGGTGGAAAACGCCATCGACGCGGAGGCAACTCGCATCCAAGTGGAAATCGAAGCCGGGGGAAGGAGCCTGATTCGAGTTACCGACAATGGTTTTGGCATGAGCCGAGACGATGCCTTGCTCGCGCTAGAACGACACGCTACCAGCAAGATTCGCGAGGCGACGGATTTGGATTCCATTCAAAGTATGGGATTCCGCGGGGAAGCGTTGCCGAGCATTTCTAGCATCAGCCGCTTTAGTTTGACCACGAAAGAACGCGGTAGCGCCGATCCGCACGGCACCCGAATCCTCGTGCACGGCGGCAAGATGATTGAGGTGCAGGCGGGAACGGGCGCCTCGGGAACGCGCGTTGAAGTTCGGAACGTTTTCTACAATCTGCCCGCCCGGCGCAAATTCCTCCGAACGGCGGAAACAGAGCGTTCTCACATCCATCACTATCTTCATTGGATCGCCCTCGCCTATCCGCAAATCGGATTCACCTACCAACACGATGGAAAGACGGTCTGGCAGATTCCTCCGCTGGCAAAGAAGGCGGGAACAGACACGGCGCTCGACCTTCTTCTTCAGCGCTACCGCGTTTTGAACGGAGACACCGGGAACATGCTTCGGCTCCGGTCGGAAGGCGTCTTCGACGTGCGCGATGCTCACTCCGATCTAGGGAAAACTTGCGAACACCCCGTTCGACTTTGGGGACTGATCGGCGCCCCCGGGGTTTCCCGCTCCACTCGATCCGATCAACATTTGTTCGTCAATCGCCGCCCGATAGAAAATCACGGGCTGAATCGCGCGTTGATGGAAGGCTACCACTCAATCCTGATGAAAGGCCGTTACCCGGTTTGCTGTCTCTTCCTGGATTTGTCGCCGCGCTTTGTGGACGTCAACGTGCATCCGTCAAAAAAAGAGGTCAAATTCAGAAACGAATTCGGCGTGCGACGCTTCACCATTGAATCCGTCCGCGGATGCCTCCGAAAATTCGCCCATTCTCTCCATCCAGAATCTCAAAATTCCAAGAAACTCGCCTCAACCGCCTCGACTTCCTCTCCGTTGCCAAAGCCCAACGAAGCGCCGTTGACGCCCTCAGAACTTTCTTCGCCCGGCTCAGTAGTCATTCCCCCGGCGTCTTCGGAAACAGAATTCAACAACGCCATAGGCGGCGAATTTCTAGAATCAAGCGAACGAGAGCTGCCGGCGTCTTTCCCGGAAGACCGCGATTCTTCTCTGATTTTAGAAACTCAGAAAACTACTGAAACAAAGAAAAACCAACCACCTGCCTTAAAAGAACCCGTGCCACTCTTGCAAGTTCCCTTGCGCTTGCTCGGCGTCATCCAAAAACTCTATGTCGTTTTTGAATCGGATCGAGGAATGGTAATCATGGATCAACACGCCGCCCACGAACGGATTCTATTTGAACAAATGATGAAGCGAATGGAATTGAGCGACGCCCCTTCCCAGCGTCTGTTGCTTCCAGAAACATTGGAACTGGGCGCCCGCGACGCGCAATTCTTGAAAGAGCAAATCAAAACGCTTGGCCGTCTCGGAGTGGGCATCAGCGAGTTTGGCGACCATACTTTTCTTCTGGACGCGTTGCCGCCTTTCGCAAAAGTGCCCCATCCCCGCCAATTTATGTTGGAAGTGATTGACCAACTGAAACGATGCGGCGAGGCGGTCAACACAATTCGGCTGGGCGAAGAAGTCATCGCTCAAACGGTCTGTCGGCAGGCGGTCAAAGCAAATGATCGCCTTCAAGGCCGAGAATTGGAACAACTTCTCGATGCCCTTCGGCACTGCGACATGCCCTACACTTGCCCGCACGGCCGTCCAACGCTTATTGAAATGCCGTGTTCGGAGTTGGAGAAAAAATTCGGCCGCGCGCAATAAGACGCCGTCCGCTCTTCCCAACGGTTTTATTCAGCGGGCAAAACGGCTTCAATATCGGCGTGCTTTTCCAGCAGGTTCATTACTTTGGATCGAATAATCTGTTCCCGAACTTCTGAAACCCTGTTCTGATCCTCTAACTGTTTGCTCATCTTTTCGGGACTGATATTGTACATTCGGGACAGCTCGACGATCTGTTTGCGAACCTCTTCGTTGCTCGCCGCAATGTTTTCGGCCTCGGCGATTTTTCCAAGAATAAAAGCGGATTTGACACGGCCTTTTGCGCTTTGCGCCGCCGTCAAATAGATTTCTTCTTTCCGGTCGTCGATGGATTCTTTGGGAACGCCGCGCTTTCGGCTATCGTGGACAATGCTGTAAACGAGGCTTTTTGTTTCCTCATCGACAATGGATTCGGGAAGTTCGCAAGTTACCTGAGACATCAATGCCTGCAGAAGCTGGTTTCTTACGTCGCGGTTGACCTTGTCCTTCAGTTCCGCCTCCAAATCTCGAATCACCCCCGCCCGCAAAGCAGCCATAGACTCCGCCCCATATTGCCGGGCAAACTCGTCGCTCAAATCAGGAAACACCCGCTCCTTCACCTCGTTTACGTCCACCTCGAAAACCCCCGTCTTGCCGGCCAGCTCGGCAACGGCGAAATCCGACGCAAAGTCGATCTTTACCGAACGACGCTCGCTCTTCTTTGCCCCGACCAACTGCTCGGCGAAGCCCGGTATAAACCGATTCTCCGCAAGGTGAATCCAAAAACCTTTGGCCGACTCAAACCGCCCGGCAGTCGGAGCCAGCTCAGTGATCGGCTTTCCCTCGCAAGTCCCTTGATAGTTAACCACCAGAAAGTCGCCTTCCTTCGCCGCTCGATCCACATCAAGAAAAGAAGCCCGTTCTTCCCTCAGCACTTGAACGGCTCTTTCCACATCATCTTCCGTAACCGTCCGCATCTCCCGTTTCGCCTTCAAGCCCTTGTACCTCGGCAACTCAAAGTCCGGCGCCGTCTCGGTTCTGACCACAAACTGAAAGGGCGCATCCTTGGAAAACTGAACCTCTTCCCAATCCCACTCCCCCACCAGCCGCAGGCCATTCTCGTCAACAGCCTTCCGACAACCAACGCCGATCAACTCTTTCTTCACCTCCGCTTCAATGCTTTCGCCATAAGACCGCACCACCAAGTGCTTCGGCGCTTTGCCGGATCGAAATCCGGGCAAATCGGCATGCTTTTGAAACTGGCTGGTAATCCGACCGAACGCCTCCTTCACCTCTTCAACGGCAAACTCGACTCGAATCAACTTTTTACAAGGAGCTAATGTCTCAACCGATACGTTCACTTTGATCTCAGATTAACAAGTTCATCACCCCATTCGCGAATTCACTTAAGCCGACAATCCCAAACAGAGCAACAAACTTTGAAATTTAGAAAACCGCCAGCAAACCGTCAAGCATTCAACAAAATCAAAAAAACCGCCGAGCGCAAACACACCCGACGGTTGGAAACAAAAAATGGGAATTGCGAAGGAGAAGGCTATTCTTGCCTAAACTCAATGGCGTTTATTATTATAGTCTCCTGCCTTTTCGATTCCTCTTCGGTGAAAGCAGGAGGATGAGCATTCTGCGGCGGTGTTTTGTTTCTCAATCCCTCGTCCAAGGAGGCCATCGCTTCAGGAGAGAGACGCACATGGCCGTCTTCCGTTTCTTCCAAAGCAAACGCTTGGCCGGAGTTCACAAAACTGCCAATAGAACCGGCGCCGGCTTGGATTGGCTCTCCGCTTGCGTTCACCAACGTGCCGTCCGCCAAAATGCCGGCTGGACGATTCTTCCGCCGTTTTTTTGCCATGCCTTCGTTGATCGCGCGATTCCGCTCGTCGTTCCAGGCGTCAAATCCCGCCTGATAGCCTACATACGGCACTAACAACGGATCCCCCACTTTGAGCGTCTTGTGTGGAAGAGGATTGCTGTCAGGCTTAGTGTGGTCGATTACCTGAACAGCAAGATATCCATCCAAGTCTGCCATGCCGGGAATTTCATTGATTAGCCTTTCCACGACGGCGTCTGCCTGTTCGTCAGACATCGGCTCTGTGTGCGGCCAATGCGAACGGCCGTCTATTCTTGACAGAATGCATGGTTTTAAGCCTTCTGCGTGTTCACCCCAAGTGAGCGGTTTCCATTCGTCCGTAGGCTTCTTGATCTGAGATCCGTCCGATTTCGTTTTGATCTCGTAAACTCGCCTCATCACCGGCGTGCCGTCTGATCTCAACATGACTTCGTCCGGGTTCTCTCGGCGGGCCTGGTGATACTCTCGAAGAGTTTCAAAAGCCCAAGCCAAAGCGAGAGGATTCTCGGTGCGGTCGCATTCTTCCATGATGCGGCAGAGTTGCTCGAACTGCGGCGAAAACCTCAACTCGCTTTCAAAAAACGCTTTCAAGTCAAAGTGATTCCTTCTAGCTGTCAAGCTTTCCGGCTCATCAGAAATCATATCGGCCGTGACCGTGACTGCCGGATCGAAGGTTGGCTGGAAAGGGAAGTTTTGCTCCCAGAGTTTCCGGCGATGGTCTTCGCGGGCTTCAGGCGAGAGGGCGCGGTTGTGCCGCTCCCGGAATTCCGCCGCCGCATCCAAGCCGCCGCTTGCCTTCGCCTTTTCTTTGGCTTCCGGTTGCGCCGGCGGCGTTGCCGTGGCCGTGGTTGGATTCTCTTCCGTTTGCTGGCCGGTGAACAGGATCACCAGCCAGACGCCGATGGTCAGAGCAATGCCCAACGCAAGAAGCCGGTTGGTCGAGTTGTGAGTCGTGTTCTCGTTCATCTTCTCGTTCTCCTTTCTTTTAGTTGCTTTTGCTGTTGAGTTCGTCGTGCTGCTTCCGCTCCCAAAGAGTGTAGTAGCCTACCCACTTCTCATGCGCCCTCTTGGACGCCCAGTACAACTGGCTCTGTCCTTTCTCGGTTAAAGTGTAGACCCACGTGTTCTTTTCCGTAAGTATTTTTACTCTTATAGAATCAGGATTGGTGGCGCTCATGGTGAATGCTTCCTTTCTCCAATCTTCATCTGTCCGTACGACTTCGAAGTCTTCTTCCTCTTTGGACCAAGTCAAATAATCCAATTTCCACCACACTTCCACTCGGTAAGTTTGGCTTTTGGCCAGTCGAGCGTCGCCGGTTTTTACTTTGTTCTTTAGCCGATGGTAGCATTTGATGAGCTCGCTCTTGCCGTAATACACCCATCTGCCTTTTTTAGAGAAGTTTCTGTATCGATTCCCGTCGTCGTCGAAGAAGTAGCCTTTTTTGGCAGTGGAGTATTCCCGCTTCATGGTCCCGCGGCTCTTGAATTGGTCGCCGTGGTCGTTGAATTCGGCAGCGTGTCTGAGCTCGTATTTGTTGGAGTTGGCTTCTCCGGGTTCGGCGTCGGGGTCGTAGTCGGGGTTGTCGATCACTTCGCCGTAATCCACGTCGAAGTATGCGGTCCATTTGTCGTCGTTGTAGCCCCGTTCGCGATCCGCGTCAATATCGGGGGTCAATCCTTCGTGCGCGTATCCGAGGATGGTCTCGAATTTGCGGTATCCGCCAAACGCTTCCACTTTGGGTTTGGCGGTGATTTTGCCGTCCATCGGCGGAGTGACGGGAACTTTGTCGCCGGTGAGGGCGTCGTAAATGAAGTTGGCGACAACGCCTCCGACAAGGCCGCCAAGCCCGCCGCCTTTCTTTTGCGCTTCCATGCTCGGCAAGGGAGCGAGCCCGACGGCCAAAGCGATCACGGCAATGCCGAGAGCCGCCTCCTGAATTTTTGGAATAGTAAGCAGTTTCTTCATGTCAATTTAAGTACCTGTTAATTTTTAGCAACCATGCAACCAAATTCCGCAAAAGTGGAAAACTTTGAAAAGGTAACTTGGTTTATCCATTTTGTCCACAACTTTTTTTGAGAAAAAGTTATTCTCAAGTTATTTACATTGCGATTTCATGGTTTTGTTTTTGGGATTCTTGGATGCGCTAAATCTGGCGGAAACTCAGGGCTGGTTTTATTGCACCGGAAGCCGGCTCGAAAGAATCTCGTAAAGGGATTCTCGGCTTTTGGCGTGAACCATCGAACTGTCCGAATCCACGACGGCAAATCCGTTTCCGTAGGCGGGGCCGTTGGTGATCGAGAGGTTGGTTCGGCAGGTTTGCAATTGCTGGCGCGATTTCTCTATGGCGGTTTGCGGAGTGCCTTCCACTTCGTATTTCCATCCCACCAAAAAGGCTTCCGGAAACATCGAGCGCAGGGAGGGAAGGATTTTGGGGGAGGGAATCAATTCGGCAAGGAACCGTCCTGAAGCAGTGGATAGTTTGCCTTTTCCGGCGGTTTGGACGCTTTTCTGGGCATTGTTGAGCCAGATTTTTCCGAAGCGGAAGTCGCTTATCGCCGCGGCGTGATAAACAGCGTCAAAAGTTTCTTGGGAAAGTAGCCGAAGCGCTTTGACGAGGCTTTCGGCGGTGGTGAAGGAAATCAGACGCCGGACGAAAACCTCGCCTTTCCAAGAGGCGCCGTCGCCAATCAGCAAGGTTACTTCGACGTTTTGGCGTTCCAAGTGATTCGCCAGCTCCGTCCCCAGCCTTCCCGTTGAGTGATTGGTCAAACGCCGCACTTCGTCCAGAGGTTCGTAAGCGGGGCCGGCGGTGACAATGGCCTTTCGGCGGCGGCATTCGGCTGGCACATGAGAATCATCCCGATTTTCGAGGCGATGTCAACGGGCTTGCCGATTCTGGCCGCATTGGCTACTCTGCCTCTTTATCCGAATGAAAAGCATCATGTCAACCGGGAGGGAAAACGTGAGTCTGGCGGAAAATGACGGCGTTTTGTGTGTTATTTTGGGCGGCGGCGCCGGCTCTCGCCTCTTTCCTCTGACCAAAGAACGGTCCAAGCCCGCAGTGCCTTTGGGCGGCAAGTATCGGCTGGTGGACGTGCCGATCTCCAACTGCATCCATTCCGGCATGAAACGGATTTACGTTCTCACCCAGTTCAACTCGGCCTCGCTCCACCGCCACATCTCGCAGTCCTACAAGTTTGATCCATTCGGCGGCGGATTTGTGGAAATCCTGGCCGCCGAACAAACCCCCACCAACACCTCTTGGTACGAAGGCACTGCGGACGCCGTGCGCAAGAATCTGACGCATCTGCTCAATCACTCCTTCCGGCATTTGATTATTTTGAGCGGTGATCAACTTTACCGCATGAATTGCCGACGTTTGTTGGAGCATCACATCGAACGGAACGCCGAAATTACAGTGTCCACCACGCCCGTGACCCGAGACTCTGTTGCCGGATTTGGCATCATGCAAATGGACGCCGGCTTCAGAATTCGGCGCTTTGAAGAAAAGCCCTCTCGTCTGGAGTTGCAAGAAAGCTTGAAACTCGAAAACGAATGGCATCCCCGCCTGAACATTCAGGGCGAAGAACCCCGTTGGCTGGCTTCCATGGGCATCTACGTCTTCAACCGCGAGGCACTGCCCGCCGCTTTGGAAGGCAAAGACCCAGACTTCGGCAAACACATCATTCCCGGAGCGATCCGACAACAGCGCGTCTATTCCTACATCTTTCAAGGCTATTGGGAAGACATCGGCACCATTCGCGCCTTTTTCAACGCCAACCTAGACTTCGCCAAGCCACAACCCCGCTTCAACCTCTTCGAAGGCAAAGCCCCCATCTACACCCGCCCCCGCTTCCTCCCCGCCTCTAAAATCAACGGCGCATCCATTCAGTCTTCGCTAGTGGCCGACGGCTGCGTGATTGACGACAACGCTACCATCGTCGAATCCCAACTCGGCGTCCGAAGCATGATCCGCTCCGGTTGCGAATTGAACCGCGTCGTCATGATGGGAAGCGACAGCTACACAAACCCTGCAAAAGAAGACTTGCCGCCGGTCGGCATCGGAAGAAAATCGAAAATCGTCAACGCCATCATCGACAAAAACGCCCGAATCGGAAAAAACTGCTTCATCTCCCCCGAAGGCAAACCCGAAAACCACGACGGCAAAAACTTCTACATCCGCGACGGAATCGTAATCGTCCCCAAAAACGGAACCATCCCCGACCATACCCGCATCTAAAGCCCGCCCCGAAACCGCAGTCCCCAAAACAACCCACTCGTCACCTGGATCAGAGTGGAGACGGCGCCAACCCGATGTCGACCGAGATCACTGTGCCAATAACGCCTTGCTTGACTAATCCGAGTTGTAGAACCAACCAATCCGCCAACGCTCTGCCGTCGTTCGGTGGAATGTTCCGCTATGCAAATTCACTTTTAACAGCACTTCCCACAGCCGCGATTTTGAAGCACGAAAGAATGGCGACATCCCTCCTCCTCCTCGACTATCAATAAATCCGTCTTCCCATCCTCTATCTATCCCTCCAAGCCTCGCTAGCGCAACTTCCAACGCCGCCAGAACTTCTGGGCTCCGACGCACTGATCAAAACTATCAAACGATATTTTTCTGTCTCTTTCATGCGATTTCCCTATAAACAAGAATTGTTTCGGGGTCTAATCCCATAAATCCCCTAACCACTCGTAGACAGGGGAAATATAATCATCAACATTTACTGCTGTGTTTCCACCGCCACCGCCGAATCCTTAAATTGCGGATTGAGAAACATATGCAAGCAATGCCAACAATGCACCTCCTCTTTGTCTTCAGCATATTCCTCCAACAAAAACTCACCGCGGGGTGACTCGCCGCAGTTTGGACACTTTATCTCGCGTATCTCCTCTACAATTTTGCGCAAAAACTTCTCCCACGGCGAAGTCTCTGCCTCCATGGCTTCCTCTTCTTTGCTTTTTTGTTCGCCGCGCTCTGTCGAATCGGGTTCGCGTCTCAAACTGCGGTCAGCTAGTTCAAACACTTCTTCTACTTGTCTTCTATCGTACAAAAGCCTCTCGTCCCAAGATAGAATTAGATCGGGATCGGTCCAATACTCATCTCCCCAATCTCTGGCTTGGAGCTGTTGTTTTAGGATATGCAAATCGAATTTCATGTATAGGAGCAATTTCATTTTCTTTTCGCCAGCGCGCAATTGTGGAGATTTGGGAGGGCGAGATAGTTTCAATTCAAAATATTTTCCTTCTAATTGAGATGTGCTTCTTCTTCTTTTCCGGCTTCGCGTTTCTTGTCTGTGACAAGAAGAAATTGCATCCTTCTTACTCTGGATTCAAGATCTGCGAGAAGCGCTTCTTGTTCTTCTGGCAAGATGCTTTCGTCCGATCCATGCTTCATGTATTGACTAATTTTCCAATAGTAAAATTTTTCATCAATTTTCCCATTTTATTCCAATCCACTATGTAAGAGGAGGCGTCAATTTTTTGAAATTCTTTCCGCAATTCTTCGGGAATTAACAATTTACCGGCTGGCAACTGTTCTTTGCTAGAGTCTCGTTTTTCACTCGCGCTCTCGTGTGACGTTTCTTTCATCGTGCAGCTACTGTTCCAAAACAGAGCTGCCGCAATCGATATTCCTGCTACCACAATTCTCATCCCATTACGTTTTTCATCTCAATTCGTCCCACTCGCTTAGATTTCTATAAACAAAAAGTCCCCATGACGGGATTGACAAATAAGCCCGATACACCCCGGTCCGAACTCTCCCGCTACGGCGACAAACTCTCTTCTCTCTCTTCATTTCTGGTTGCTAATCCAGCGAAATGGTCTCTCTTTTACCTTTTCTCGCCCTTCAAACAAAGTGTAATTTTTCCCAAGCGTCTGGAGGAACATCAGAAAGCAACTTTTCCTCAAGTTCCATCCAAGTTTTTAGAACTTTAGAACATAACCCTTCCTTACTCTGCATTTCTATTCTATCCCCCTTCAATCCGTGGCGTGGTTCTTTCTGCCTGAATAACATCCTGAACTTTACTTCAATATCCACGAACGTCTTTCCTTCTTCGATTGAGGGAGGTCTCGGTAAACTAAGCGTCCAAGTAATCGAACAATTATTTGAATCCATCCTAGAATCAACAAGATTAACGGTAGTTTCGCGTTCTTTGTGTTTGCACTTCATAAAGTGATCCACCGCAACTTCCTTCGCGGAACGAATATTCGTGTTTTCCTTGGCCATTAACTCGTCCATTAAGCTGCCGCATTTTTTACAATCAACTTGATGATGTCTACTCATTCAATTCTTCCAAATTTCTTTTCTTTCAATCCCAAAATCATTCATTCTGGCTTTACTCGAAAAAACTCGGCGGGAAGGGAAGAGCGGAGAAAAAGATGGCGTGATCCGCCATCCGTGGCGTCTTTCCAAGGCCCGTCGATGGTTGTAGAGGACTGCAACGCGCCTCCCTCCAAACAATCTCAACGCCATCGTCTTTGAGAGTCATTGATATTCTCGACGCAACTCCATAAACCTCAATAGTGAAATCAACCACTATTGCGGGGTAGTAGTAGGGATGTTCTATTCTAAAAATACCATCATCGTCAGGTTCTCGATTCTTTATCAATTCCTCCACAGAAGGGATTCTTACCGGCACAAGAAAGGTTTTTCCATCATCATCTGGATCAATTGTTCTACACCACAGAGAAAACGCCCCCATATCTTTATGCACCTACAAAGTAATCGGGTAATCAAGCTCCAACTGAAACTGACTGGCCTCTTCTTTGCCTATATATCTGGGGAGTTTTAGGCTTGTTAAGCGGCCGGCTAGAGATCCGCCTGTGGATCCAATCGTCAACCTCTTCAATTTCGTCAAACATTCAGGTAAAATTAGGTTGACCAAGTCGTAAAACCACGCAACCTCTGCATCGACTAATAAGTATCTGGTTTCAGAATTGTTGTATCGAACCTCAAGCCCAGTCTGCCCCGTCGTCTCCCATAACCCGCCCGCAAAGTATGCGACGGCCAGTGCAATTATCGTTTTCCAAAACTTCATCGCTTTCATCTTCGATTCCATAAAGACGCGATTTTAATCGACGCTTGGGAAAAGGCAAGACAAAAAAGCCTGCGTGGTTAGCGAGTTTCGAACAGACGCAATCAAGCATGCCGTATTTCTCCGCCAACCTAGCAGATTCATCCAGCAGTTCTTCTTCATCGCCGCGTTGTTTCCGCTGTTTCTTCCAGTCTTTTGGCTTTCCTCTGGTGTAATCTCCACGCGTGTCTTGACGAGCCAACAGCAGGGGCCGGAATTTCATTGTGGCGTAGGCGTTGTTCATATTCCAAAGCTGTCTCCTCTCCCAGTCGCCGTAAGTCCGTGGATGCGGCAAATGCTTGGCCTCGTCCCATGGAATTTCTTTGCGCTGATAACCCACCAACTGAAGCGCCCGATCCAATCCGAATCCTCACAGCCATAAGCCACAAACATTTCGTCGTAGCTTTCCGCTCTTTGAAAAGTCACCGTCGGGCACAGCAAAATGCCGCCGCAACCGGGAATCCCCCCCGTTCCCGTCGACAAATGCAGGCGAAGCTGTTTTCTCTTCTATTTGGCAATAAAGGTTTCCAACACGCTCGATGCCTTTTCCGTCAAAAGAACGTCCACGTCTAGAAACAACAGCTAAGGCGCCGAGATTGTTTTGGCGCCTATATTGCGCAACCTCGCTAAGCGAAACTGCGGCATATCGTCCTTGACGACAACAATGTTTGCCAGTTTTGCCACAATTCTCTTTCCGGCACTGTCAGGACAGCGAGATTCAACGACGTCAAATGTTCCGCAATCCCTACGTCTTGCCAACTGGAAATTGTTTGCTCCAGCACTCGATATTGACCGCGGTAAACCGTCACCACCTCAATTGTGTTCAGACTCGCCGCCATTTTTGCGTCGCCGCAAACCATTGAGACTTCGCCGCCGCAAAGGCCAACAAAACCGCCAGCACTAGATTCACGGGCAATGCGGTGGGAGAAATCCCTTCGGAAAAAAAGCGCCGCCTCCAGAGCAAAACTCCCAAGTCAACCGCAACCTTCCGGACCGTCGTCAATCAAAAGAGACGCTTTTTGATCTGCAAAAACCGCAAAAGTGCAATCCGCCGCTATCGCCGGCAGACGAACGCGGGAGACGCATAGGATTATCATTCCCAAGCCGAACTCTCACACAATTAGCATGCCCTACTGCCCTCCTTCACCGTAAGAAAGGTTAAATACCGTCGAACTTCAGGACGTCGTCCGGAGCAGGCGGTTCCAAGATCTTCCCCACTGCTGCTAGAATTAGATAGTAACTAACCAATTTGTAGAGGCAAAATCCCAAGCGACACCAAATGGCGACTTTTTGGAAAAGGGGGAGCAATCGGAGGTTCATGGAAAGGCAAGACTGATTTTGCTCCGTTTTTGACTACTAGAGGTCGCTAAATTCATAGGCATCCACTTTTCCGCTGACGGTTTCCAATACCATCAGCAGCAGATCGGTTTCACAGGATCGGAATAGGTCAAACGCAAATGAAACTTTGCAGTCAAGTAGATAATCTCGCCAGTCTCCTCCAAAATATCTTGCGGCGTCCGCTCAAATCGAATAATTTAAGACAATGGATTTCCAGGACTGGACACGCCTAGGTTATCTTCATTTTTGAGACGTAATCCCCAAAGATAACTAGGGCGTGTTCAAGCAAAAATTGCCGATGATTTGACTTAAAATCTCTGGAGGCTCCATAGATTTGAGGAAAAAATTGGTTTTTCGCTAAAAAATAGAAATATTTTCTAGTCCAAGTCGCCAGAAAAATCGTCTAAGGCATTGAATGGCAAAGAACTACAAGATTTTTAGACAATTTTGGGAATCTTTGGACGTCCATAGATTTGATTGCGCGAGGATTTTTCGTCTGATTGAATCCCTCTTGAGGCGGCATTGCGGGTGTACACTGTATGCACCTGTTTTGAAAAGTAGATCATTGCTCGAAATAAACGAATCAGATGAAAGTATCTAACGAAATTTAAAGGCGCGGCTCTCGGCATCGTCGTTGTAGCGGCGGTGTTTTCGCAAAGCAACTCGCCAACCAACAGCTTCCCTCAGCCTCCAAGCCTGAATATTGACCTACCGGGAATTTGGGACGCCACCGACTGCGACACCATTTACGATGAGAAAATTACAGATCTGACAGATGCTCGTGACAACGCAATAAAAGCCGCGTTGGAAAAATACGCCGATGCAATTGCCACTGCCACTCAAACCTACCGAACCGCCTTTCAACTGGAAAACGCAATGTTCAACGGCAGTATGGCTCAAGCCGACGCTGATTTTTTTGCACGCCATTCAAGTCGAATGCACCGGGTGGGCTAGGAAGCGCATTTGTCTCTCGGCACGCCGCCGGCCACGTGTCAAAACTCATTTACAAAAAAATAAAGTATAAGACGGTTGCCATTCTGCGAAACGGCTTCATGCTTATTGCTGGCGTAGTCCCACCGCCACATGCATTAACGCTGAACAGGAAATATACGATGCAAGAACAGAAGCTTTGATGGCGGCGCATAACGCAAAAATTCGCCAACTTTTTGACGATTGGCGACGGGCGCTGGCCGATGCTAAGGCAACGAGAGACTCTGAAATCCGCAGAGCTCACGCCAAATACAACCGATCCACGACTACTATTGACAGGCAGTACCGAAACTGTAAAAAATTCTTCAACTGCGAAGAAAAAGACGAGGGAACCAACGATGGCGATTGCGGCGTCAGCGACGGCGACTCTAACTAAATTTCCGAATTAACAGAAACCTTAACGAAACTATTTGACATGAAACTAAAACCTTTGATGAAACTACTCACTATAGAAATTGCGCCGGAACGATCTGCTCGTCATGATTTCCGCATGTTGTTGTTCTGGATTATCGCAATGCTACTATTCGCTATTGCGACGAAGTAAAGAAGGAAACTATTCGCCACGAAACTACTCACTAAGAAAAACGGTCCGGAAACCGGGCTTGGAAACAACTGGATCTCGTTGGGCATTGCCGTGATTGGCGTTGCGGTGGTGGCTGTCGCGCACGCGCAACAGTCGGACGACGACTTTTTGGTGGACGACGGACAGCTGTCCACCCAAGCCGACGACTACAAAAAGGCGCGCTCGATAAAAGCGCAAATGCTCGACAATCTGACGGACGAGGAACTTGCGCTGTATTGCGCCTTGACCGGCGAAACGGCGGCGCAGCTCGACAAGGAAGAGTCCGAGTTCAAAAAGGCCCTGCTGGCCAAGCCCGAAGTCTTTGAAGAGCATGTGGAAGACTTTTTGAAGAAACAATCAGATCCAAAGAACGATCAGGAGCTTGGGAGCAGGATCTACGTTGGTTCGGAGATTGCGAAACAACGATTGGTAAGAGGCATGTTGACTATGCGTCAGCAGGAGGAACAGGGAAGGAATGGCATTTTGGCCGATAACCAGAAATACTACCAATGACTGCTTTTCTGATCGCTCTCTTTGTTCATTATTTTTCGACGTTAGAAGAACGAAGGAAACAGGACTCTCTGGTTAATTGAACATCATGGCGTTGTCAGTTTTTGTTTTGAATTTATGCAGTTAACAAAGGAACCATATCCACGAATGGCGCCGCTTTTGTCGACGCAAAGAGGGAATGTGCAGGTTTCCAACCGGCCAATGCTCCGCGCCATTTTGTCTATGATGGAGAATGCTTGCCAATGACGAGGTCTCCCGTCTCACTTTGGCAAGTGGCCTGCGATCCACCAACGGAGAGTCGCTGGGCCAAGAACGGCGTCCTTGCCCGAGTGGTTGAACATTTGGAGGCACAGATGGACGTTCCTCCGGAGGCGTTTTCTATTGACAGCACGATGGTGAAGGTTCATTCTGACGGGACTGGCGCGCTAAAAAACGGACCGCAATCCATGGGGAAATCTAGAGGAGGCTGGACTACCAAGATTCCCCGCTTGCTTCAAGTGATCGCCAAGCAGTGAAGTTCTCGCTAAAAGCTGTTATGGCGCATGGGATTCCAGCGTTCCAGAGTGCCCCGTTGCTGATGGATCGGTCGTATGAAGGCGATAACAACCGCCAACCAGCCAAAGCAATGGGAATGGATCCGGTAGTTCCGCCAAAGCAGAGCCGAAAAGACTCTTGAAAATACGACAAGGAGCTGTACAAAAAACGCAACAAAAGATGGTGGGCGATGCCCCATTGTTTTTCGTTGCTTACGCAAAGCGATCGGTCGGCCTGCGCTTTGGCTCGGCTTAGGGCGGGCAACAACATACCGGCGAGGATGGCGATGATCGCAATGACTACCAGTAATTCGATGAGGGTAAATCCGTTTCGAGAGGGAAAAAGCGGGCATTCTTTGCCGAGCAAGTTTTTTGTCGTTTTCATAAGCGTTTTCAGAAAATTTTTGCAACTCTAGATAAATGCCGTCGACTGAGGCGAGGCCGCGCAAAAAGCGACGCGGCAAAAGCAACTATCTTCGTCTTTGACTTCGAACAAATCTCATTTTTTACGATGGCAAAATATAATCCAGCGCCTTGATGAGAGCGACTGCGAGAACCACGGCAGAGTAGATCCTTACGGTCATGCGCGACTCTATCGTCTGAATTTCTCCCTCCAACACTTAGATTTTTCCTTCTAACGCTTGGATTTTTCCTGTTGTCGCAAGCCCTTCGCTAATGGCGGCCCCGATTTGTTCCGTAACCGCCTCCGCCGGCGAGTCGTTAAACCCGGCCTCGCGCAGTACCTTGACGGCTTTGTAGGTATCGAAAGCAACTGTGGACATCACAAGGAAAAGAATAAAGGAAAATAGACTTTCGGTCAAGCTAACTCTTGCTTGCGCCCGCTTGCAAGACGCAGCCTTGGCTGGCTTGGGAGACCTGTGCCGCATAACGTCGCAAGACGGGGTCGGCATTGTCGGGCAAAGGGCGTTCCCTCCACTTCTTAAGGCGTGAGGTCATTTCCCGATCACTGATATGAAGGTGAATTTTGCCTTCAAGCAGATCAAAACTAATGCGGTCCCCGTCCTGAACGACTGCGATGGGGCCTCCGATGGCGGCTTCTGGGGAGCAATGCACGCCGAGTGCGCCGTGAGAAACACCGGAAACCCTCCCGTCGCAAACCAGCGCGACTTTGCCGCTCCACTGCGGCGTCGAAAGCGCTGCGGAGGCAACCAGCAGTTCGGGCATGCCGGGCGAACCAACCGGACCTTGCCAACGCAGAACAACGACGTGGCCGGGTTGAATCCGTCCATCCGCCGCGGCCGCGGCGACTTGCTCGCCAGCGTCAAAGCATAAGGCCGTGCCTGAAAACTCCGGCGTTTGAAGGCTTGACACTTTAAAGACAATGCCTTCCGGCGCCAAGTTGCCGAAGCAAACCTGCATATCCGCATACTTCTTGAACGGATGCTCCACTGTCGCAATCAATTCTTGCTCTGGCGGCAAGGCCGGCGCTTGATCATAATTAGCGGCCAGTGTGTCGCCCGTGACGGTTAGACAATCACCGTCGAGAATGCCAGAATCCAGCAGACGCCGGAACAGCACGGAAGTGCCGCCCAGACGGTGAAGATCAATCATATTGAACGGCCCGCGCGGAGCAAAATTGCACAGCACCGGAGTCTGGCGGACAATGCGCTGAACGTCTTCCAAGTCAAAATCCGCCCCCAATTCGCGCGCCAACGCCAGAAAATGCAACACGGCGTTGGTGGATCCGCCAATGGCCGCCGTTGTCTTCATCGCATTCTCAAAAGCCCTTTTCGTGAGGATGTCGCGCGGACGAATCCCTCGCTGGAGAAGGTTCTTCATCAGAGCGCCGCCTCGTCGAAAGTCGCCCTGCTTGGCGGGGTCTTCCGCAGGGATAGACGCGCTCCCCGGCGGAATCAAACCCATCGCCTCGCCGGCAACCGCCATAGTGTTGAACGTGGCCATGAGACCGCAACCACCGCGTCCGGGACACGCGCTCCGAATGATTTCCTCCGCCTCTTCTACCGACATCGCGCCTTGTTGCGCGGCCGCTTGAGCGTCGTAAGCGGAGAGAATCGTAATGGACCGCCCCTTGTGCCGGCCGGGACCAATGCTCCCCCCGCTGAAGATCAAGCCGGGAAAATTCGTCCTCGCCAACGCAATAGCCAAGCCGGGAAAGTTCTTGTCGCAAAAGTGAACGCCAACCATTCCGTCAAAACAATGAGCGGAAGCCATAGCGGAAAAACTGTCGGCAATCATCTCCCGCGAAAGCAAAGAGTAACGACCGCCGTCCATCCCTTGCGTCAAGTTGTCGCTCACGCCGGGAAGCCCGCACTTGTACGCCCGCAACCGCTCCTCTTCGCATCCGCGGATCACCGCTTGCGCGGCCTCGTGACTTCCGCGGTTGCAAAGATTGACATCCAACTCCGGAGCGCCGACGGCAATCAGCGGCCGGTTAAATTCCCCCGCGTTCCATTCCAAGCCGTGCAAAAAAGCCGCAACAGCCGCATTCCTCGAAGCGGTCAATCGGCGGCTGTTCCAGTTCAATCCTCTAGTCGTCATTCGCGCCTCCCGTACAACGACAAGACCCTACGGAAGCGCAAACAATAGAGCAAAACAAAAGCAGCCCGAAACCACTCGCCGCTACCCCAAAACAGAATCCTCTTCTTTCTTCCCAACCGCACGGCTCTCATTTGATTCAGAGACATAACCGTCCACAACTTCTACTATCTAAAACAAAACCTCAACGAAACAGCCGATTTTCCTAAAAGATTTTAAACATACTTCTGTTCAGCAACATTCCCTCCTTCGCAAATCTATCATTACTGGCAGATCTTCTGAAGCTATCAACTCACTAAAAAATCTTCCCGCTTTTTATTGGAAGCAAAATTGGAAAAACGTCTTCTCTCCATAAAAACCAGTTTCTCAACCAAACTTCCACACTTCTTTCCCTACCACCCATTCACAAAGTTTGGAGTGCTTACCAAAAGCTCGCTTTAAATAATCTTGCACATTTTGACATTGGGAACCACTGTCTAGCGCCATTGCGCAGAGTAGATTACAGCCCTTCTCATTGCCTTTTAGTTTCCTAGCGTATTGTCAGAAAAGTGGGAAAGACCATTTCCCTATCGACTTGATTTTGAGGAAAGCCACACCGAAACCAGAACAACTCTATAAACACAACAACGTTGCCCCTCTTAGCGTATCCTCTCCCCCCACTCAACACAACCTAATCCGTATTCATGTATATGGGAGGGAGGAAGGGGGGATGTTCTCAAGGAGGAGAGAACTTGCTGGCCCCCTGCCTAGCAACTCAAACACATCAAACGCCTTGGCGCCGCGCTCAACTCCCCCCAACAAAGAAGAACCAGCGCCTCCCAACCGGCCAAGCTCCCTCCCTTCCAAAGCAATCTCGGATGCACGGCCAAACACGACTCCGTCTTGTTGTCCGCCTTCTAGGAACGCTCGCTCAACGCGCTTTTGGATGTGTAGCCAAACACGCTGGCAAAGGGCGGAGTTGGCCGCCGCTATGCTCGGCCTTTGTATCCTGTGATTTAGCCTTCAAGGCGCTGCTGCTGGGCGAAGAAAAAGTCTCTTCGAGCATTCCCTTCCCAAGTCGTCAGATCATGGTAACAATCTTATGGACTTTGCATGTTGGGAGGGGGCGTTTCGCAGGAGCGTAGAGAATGGGGAACACGGCTGATAAGAATCCAATCTATACTTTGCATGTTGGGGTGTGGTGTTTGGTTTCTTTGAGAGCAAGGCAGAAGGCTACCAGCCATCGGCAAAGTCTGGCGGGCGGGGGGAAAGAGAGGCTCTTGCGCTTTCTCATAGCTTGTAGTGGGAGTCGCCACAAGGGATGAAGAAGTTGGTGGGGCCGACAAAAAGCCCTCCCCAAGCTTCAGCGTTTGTGGGGGAGTAGAGTGTCAACGCGCATCTAGAGATGGGCTGGATCAAAAGACCAACTTCTGAGAGAGAGATCGGATTAACCAAGGCCTCCGATTTTGCCGGGTTCCTTCCCGCTGGGGCAGAGAGGAGGTTCCTAGTTCAATGTTTGGGTGGCCGTCTAGCGGAGCCGGCCTTGTTGGCGGATTGGGGTTGCGAGGGCAGGGAGGAGCGCTGGTTGCCGCTATACTTGAGGTTGGAGGCTGGAGCGTCTTCTTCTTCGCTTGCGGGGAACTCGCCGGCCATGCTTTTGGAGATTATGCGGGCGCCGAGTAGTTTGGGATTGGCCGCAATGTTTCTAGGGAACTGGTCGTTCTGTTGACAAGATTGGAAGGAGCCATGATCCTGACAAGCGGCGGTTAAGCAGGGTAAAGAATAAATAGATTTAGAAGGTTCGAGGCGGGCGTTCTTCTGATTTAGAACGATGCTTGGTTTGGGCGAATACGGGAGGGAGAGGGCAAGTAGCAAACGAAGGGGAAGGAGTCCTAGGGAAGAAGACGGCCTTTTCAACCCATTGGTATCATGGGCCTTTTCCAAGGAATGGTGGTGAGGATTGAGGGAGGGGGTCAACATCTTATCTGGAGGGAAGAAGGTTGCTGGGATTTGGTCTCGGATTGTTTGTCGAGGCGCTTCTCTCCCTCGCGCTCTGGCAACCATGAATGTGGATTAGGTAACGGTGATGGCGTTCATGGTGAACTGTAATTGTGTTTGGATAGTTTTCCTAGTTTCTTTGTTGATGTATCGCGGTACATAAAAAGGGGACGCGGTTTTTACCTTACAGGTGGTGAAGGGCCGGGGAATCTGGAATTGATCCCAACTTTTGGCAGTCCATTTGGAGGTGAGTTCGTAGCTGATAGGCAAAATAGGAAGTCTGGTCAGTTGCGCGGCCGTAATCACGCCTTCTTGGACTTGGTATTTAGGGCCTCGCGGGCCGTCGGGTGTAATGGCGATGTCCCAGCCTTTCCGGGCCAGGTCGATCAATTCTATTAGCGCCCGACTGCCGCGACGGCTACTGGATCCTCTTATAGGTTGGACTTGAAAGCCGGCAAGAATTTCCGACAGTAGGGCGCCGTCTCGGCTGGCGCTGACGAGGGCGGCTAGGCGATGAGATGGGTAGGAATAGGCTATTAATTTTTGATAAAGCGGCAGGCTTAAGGCAAGCCGATTGTGCCAAATACAGAAAATTATGGGACGGTCTTGTAGTTGTTTTAATTGAGATTCAGCCTCCGAATGTTGGTAGTGAATCGTCTTTGCAAGGGCGCGGATTGCTCGCACGACGAAGAAGGCGGCAGTCTTGGTCGTTGCAGTGACAGTGTGCGGCGGAATTTGGGCTTTTGGACGGTTAGTTTGCAAGACTTGCCTTTACCAATTTCTCTAAGTCTGTTCCTTTGCCAAGCACGGTTTGCGCCGCTTCTACTCGCCGGATGGCATCTGGTTGTTTGTAGCCCATTGTGACTAGAGCGGCGACAGCATCTCGCACGGTTTGGTCGGCTGCCGATTGGCTGTGACCGGCTTTGTTGGACGGTTTCTGGGAAGGTATGCCGATTTTGTCTTTAAGTTCGACGACTATGCGCTCGGCCGCTTTCTTGCCCAGCCCGGAGATTTGAGACAGCCGTTTGGTGTCGCCTTCGGCAACGGCAATTTCAAACTCTGAAGGGCTTAGTCCGCCGAGTAGGTTCAAGGCGATTTTGGGACCGATGCGGGTGACGGTGTTGACCATGCGAAAGAGCTCTCTTTCCTCGACGGTGGAAAAACCAAAGAGGATGTGAGCGTCTTCTCGTATCACGAGGTGAGTGAAGATTTTCGCGGTTTGTCCCGGCGGAGGGAAGTTCGAGAAGGAGGATGTTGGGATCAGCACTTCGTAGCCCACTCCTTGCACGTCGATAATGATTTGCGAGGAGGTGGCTTCGACAACGGTGCCTGAGAGATGGGTAATCATGTCAATTTTTGGATGGAGACTAGATGCGGCCGGCCGGTTTGGCCAGCGGAGATTGGGATTCTAACGCAAAAGCCAACGCCAGAGCCAGCGCGTCGGCGGCGTCCGGGCTTGGCGTGCTTTCCAGAGAGAGTAAGCGTTCCACCATTTTGGCGACGGCGATCTTTTGCGCTCCGCCGTATCCGACAATTGCTTGCTTTACTTTTCTGGCCGCAATTTCATAAACTGGCAATCCTGCGCGGCTGGCCGAGACAATGCAGGCGCCCCGCACTTGCCCCATAATCAACGCTGTCTTCAGATTTTTGGCAAAAAACAATCCTTCTACCACGCAAATTTCGGGAGCGGTGCATCGGATAAGCTCGTCCAGAGTGTCGGAAATGGTCAGCAGGCATTGGGAGTGATGCCATTTAGCGGAGCATTGAATTGTGCCGGCCTCCACGCAAACGAGAGATTGTCTCAACCTGCGGATCACTCCGAACCCGGTGCGGCGAAGGGCGGGATCAACCCCTAAAACGACGACAGGCGTTTGAGGTCTTTCCGCCGCCGTTAAATTGGTTGACGGCGCGTGCGCCGCTTGTCGGTTAATATTAGCGAATGCTTGCAAAGAAATGCCCATGATGTTTAAATCAAAAAAAGTAGAAAATCGTCTCCATTTCGCTTCCCCATCGCTGCAGACGTCATTCCCGCCGGTTGCCTTAACCGAATTTCACTGGAGCCATATGCAACAATGCCGCCGAACCGCAAACCGCTCTCCACACCTTGTGGAGAACAAACACTAATAAACTACTGCTGTGAAAAATCATAAATAACACGGCCAAGCCTTCCTACAACGGCCGACCATTCCGCCGCCTCTTCCCCGGCAACTTACCGCGTTTTCCGCAAAACGCAACTCTCCGACAATCAACGAAGACTCCGCCAACTTGGCAACCTCGAAGAATACATCGGCCGGCGACAATACGCAATATGGAAAAAGAAATGAAAGTAAAGGGTAAAGGGTGCGTTGTTCATCTTCTCCGCTAATTATTCGTCAAAACCAAATCTCCCGCAAGATCCCTCGTTAAACCGTGTGTTCTCTTCACGTTTCCAGAATGGAATTCCTCCTCGATTGACCTTTTCTTGCTTGTCTCTATTTTCCTTCCGCCTCCCTCTCAAAGCGAGAAACTCAACCAGGAAAAGCAGGAATTAGGGAATGAAGAGTCTGTCTCCATCCTTTAACTGATTTTCGTAGATTCCGTTAATGAGTTGATCCCGGATGGTTGCGAACTCTTCTTAAAACACTGAATGACTTTAATCTCCTTTTTGTTCATGCCGTGTCCCACAATGAATTCGGAGTAAGTTTCTTTTCGTTCTCCGTTCGTCACTAGTGAATCCCCAGTGGAAGGTTTTCCGTTTACTTCTTTCTTTATAGAGTAAAGTGATGAAATCGGTCCAACTTAGAGAAAATCCATCCCCACTGGAGGTGGAAAGTTCCATACCGCTCTTGATAAGGATATTGCGCATTTGCCCAAACTCCGAGGAATCGCTGTCCCTGTTGCTATGAATCACTTTGGGGAAGCCGTGGTTCCTTGATAGGTTGGTTGTTTCATAGTAGCAACCGTCTTTGATAGTATGGCCGTTTCCATTGAGGAGGGTTTCCGGCGCCGAGGAATCGAAACGAATCGTAGCATGCCGCTTGGGTTCGAATGAGAACTTGTCTAGCCTCGGCGAACCTCCGAAATTCGACGAATTCAGTTTTTTCATAAGTTGTCTGTCTAGGCTGTCTGTTCAGTAGCCGTAAATTGGGCCGGGCAAAAGATGCTTGATTCTTTTTGATTTTCTAGCCGAGATTGCGATCCAAAAAGTCACTTTGTGTAAATTGGCTTTCATTTTTTCATAAGAGAAATTCGCAATGGCGAAGCCGATTGGAGGCAATTGACGGGTTTGAATCTGGCGGCTAATCGGATTTGGACGCAAAAATTCGTTGACGCAGTGGCTGGACGTCGCTAGTCTTCTTTCGGTCTTTTTCGTCCGAAGGAGGGGGAAAGTGGAGCTGTTCCAACGGGATGTCGCCTTTTGATGCGAGGGAGCGGAGGTGAGAAACGACGAAGGAAGTATGCGGCACACGATTTCAGTGTTGGTGGAAAACAAGTTTGGCGTTCTGACGCGCATTGCCGGTCTGTTCAGCGGCCGCGGCTACAACATTGACACTTTGAATGTTGCGCCCACGCAGGAGGCGGATACGTCGCAAATGACCATTGTTACTTGCGGAGACGACGTTACTCTGGAGCAAATTGTCAAGCAGTTGAACAAGCTTCCCGATGTTTTATCGGTGCAAGACTTTCGGGATCATGAGTATGTGGATCGGGAGCTGGTTTTAGTCAAAATTCGAGTCAATTCTAGCACTCGTTCGGAGATTATGCAAATTACGGACATTTTTCGGGGGAAGATTGTGGATGTGCAGCCGGAGACCGTCACGGTTGAAATCACCGGGGATGAGGGCAAGGTGGAAAAGTATCTCAGCCTGATGAAGAATTTCGGGATGATTGCCTTGGCGCGAACCGGCAAAGTGGCACTTGCGAGAAACTGACCCACGCTCCCCTCTTTGCGCACCAATTTATTTATTCTAAATTTACACGATTATGCCGACAAAAGTTTATACGGACAAGGATGGCGATCTCGGTGTATTTGCCGGTAAGACGCTTGCGGTGTTGGGTTTTGGCTCTCAGGGGCACGCGCACGCGCTCAACCTTAAGGAGAGCGGTTGCCAGGTCATTATCGGCCTTTACGAAGGAAGCAAATCCATTGCCGCCGCCAAGGAGAAGGGCTTTGAAGTTTGCCGCACCGCCGAAGCCGTTCGTCAAGCCGACGTCATTTTCGTCGCCTTGCCGGATACGAAGCAGGCGAGTGTCTACGAAGCCGACATTGCCCCGAACCTTAGCAAGGGGAAGGCTTTGTTGTTTTCCCACGGTTTCTCGATTCACTTCAAAACCGTTGTCCCGCCAAAAGACGTCGACGTTGTTTTGGTAGCTCCCAAAGGTCCCGGACATATTGTCCGGCGGCAATACACGGAAGGAAAAGGCGTTCCCGCGCTGATCGCCGTTCATCAAAACGCCAGCCGCCGGGCAAAGAAAATCGCCCTTGCCTGGGCGAAGGGAATTGGCGGCACTCGCGCCGGCGTCATCCAAACCACCTTCCGCGAGGAAACGGAAACCGACTTGTTCGGCGAGCAAACGGTTCTCTGCGGCGGCGCCTCCGCATTGATTCAAGCGGGGTACGAAGTGCTGGTGGAGGCGGGCTACCAACCCGAAATGGCTTACTTCGAGTGCCTGCACGAACTCAAGCTCATCGTGGACCTCATCAACGAGTCCGGCATTCACGGCATGCGTTTTTCCATCTCGGAAACCGCCAAGTGGGGCGACGTCGCCGTTGGTCCGAAAATCATCGACGCGAGCGTCAAAAAACGCATGAAAGCCGCCCTCAAAGACATTCAGTCCGGCAAATTTGCCAGAAATTGGATTCGGGAATATCAAACGGGCTACAAAAAATACAACGCGCTGCTCCGAGCCGGCGAGAAACACGAGATTGAAAAAGTGGGCAAACGACTGCGCAAATTGATGCCGTGGATGCGCCAACGCTCCACCAAAGGCATCCAAGCCTCCTACTAGACGTTGCGGACGCCGCAAACCAACTAAAACGAGCCATCAAATCCAACATCTAAGACCATGGAAACCACAAAACAAAACGGCCTGATTTGGACTCCATGACCCACGTAATCGCTGTTGCTTTGCCCTATGGGGGGCGATACATGACATTGAAGAACGGCCAATACGTCTACTATCCGCAAACAGACGCTTGCTACACCGTTACGTTCATGTTGTGCCCAACTTCTCCCGCATGCGCCTTTCCAAAGCCGGCTCCATGGACACGGAACACGAACGGTACGCCATTTCGCATTTGCCCGGCCTCTTTCCATGGTTCTCTCTCGACGATGCTGGCGCGGACGTGGTTATGAAAGAAGCCGACGCCATGGTGGACGATTCCGATTGGATTGGCGACGAACTGAACGGCCATCCAAACCCATATCCGAAACTCGCTCAAAACCCGCATCATGGCTCTCGCTATTACACTGCGGAAATCAACGTCGGACTCGTTTTGGCAAGGTTGCCGGCCAACCTTACAAACCTCCGACGGCTGCGGACTATCTCAGGCTCTGCTACGATAGGGAAAAACAGCTCTTTTCTCTGGCAACCAGCGAGGACAATACAATCCTGCTCTCCAAAGCCATGCGGCTCGCATCAAAATGCCAACGCGTCAACAAACAGATTCTTGCGGACACGCCTGAATCCGTTGCGAAGAAATGCTTGCTGGCAACCCCCGCTCTAATCGCCATTGAAACGTCGTTGGGAATCCGCTTGTGCGCTCTCGGACAACTGGGCGACCGACGCCCTGCCATCCCTCATCCGCAAGCCCGACGCCGTCCCCATCATGGCCTCTGAAACGGACTTGTGGATTGATTGCTCGCCCGGCTTTCCCGTGTTGGGGTAAAGACATGACGGACGACCCCGTGGACGCAATAAACAATAAAGATTGCGGCGTGGACGTTGGGCATCTCTCCAAAACTGAAGAACTGACGTGCATCGCGCGAAATCCTCTACCCCGCACCAGGGAACTTTGCCCGCTAATCTCTGCTCGCCGGCCAATCCGCATGCGCCAACGCCAATAGACACTGGACGCTGTGTTTGTTCGCTTTGCGGCGCCGTTGCTTACAAACCCATTGACGAAACCGAAACCGCTAATCATTGACAAACCGGCGTGGATTTCTAAATCCTATCCGCGCGCAGTACTTTTAATAGAAAACTCCAAGCTTTTGCCGGTGTTGAACAGAAAAAAGATGAAGATCCAAAACGACCGATTGTCCATCGCTTTCCTAGCGGGCTTCTGTGGCGCTTTGCTCGCCCAAGGGACGGAGCCGTCTCCATCGGAAGCGCAGTTGGAGAACGACAAAACCTCCGACCTTGCCGGCAAATACCAGGCGATTATTGACCGCAACCCCTTCAATCTCCAGCCGTTGCCGCCCCCGCCGCCGCCGAAGAAAGAAGAGAAACCCAAAGAAGAACCGATTCCCTTGGAGAAGTTGCAATTGGTTTTGGCCGGCGTCAGCGGCAAAAATGGGGAAAAACGGGTTTGGCTGGCAATGACGCCTCCGTCACTCATCCCGGAACACAAACCCGTGCAGCGCTTCTTTTCCTTTCGGGAAAACGAGGAACAACACGGCATCGTCGTCAAATCCATCCAAAGCAACGGAGACGTCGACATTGAATACAAGGGAGTGCCGGTGTTGCTCACCTTTGAAACCCACGGCAACAAAAAGAAGGCGCAACCCAAAAAACAGCCGCCTTCCAAAAGCAACCGCCGCGCCGCCAGCAAAACGCCCCCCAGTGCCGGCAGTCGAATTTCTACAAGCCGAAAAGCAATCCCCACTAAAAAAACTGCGAGCGCCGCCGGGCAAACCCGAATCACTTCCCGTCCCGTTCAAAAGCTGCCGCCCCAACAGCCGCCATTGAGTCGAGAAGAACAAATCGTCTTGATGCGCTTGCACAAGGCGGCGGCGGAACAAGAAGGCATGGAAACGCCGCCAATCCCGCCAATCCCACTCCATCGATAAACCTCCCTTGCCAACGATTCTTTTCGCAACGGCGCCGATTTCCCGCTTCTGTTTCTCCCTCCTGAGATAAGTGCGAACCGCGCTTTCTAAATTGTTGGAATACTGGACGGAATCGCCTCGGAGTTCATAAGCGACGACGGGCATTGACAATTCCAAAACTGCAGATACAATCAAGAGCTATCAGCATTCAAATTAATAGAAATAAAGCAAAGCAGAAAGAAAAATTATGGCACACAAGAGCATAGAGCAGAAGATTCCGGATAAACCTGCGTTCGGTTTCATGTTTGGCAAGTTTTGGGACAAGAAAATCCTTGAAGACAAGAAAACTAAGAAATCAAAATTCCAAGGTGTCGACGCAAATGGGGATATCATCGATCTGGATTCTCAAACTAGATCGGGAATTTATCTGTTACATCGGCACGGGAAAGTTGTTTACGTTGGGAAAACAGACAAGGGGATTGCCAACCGGGCTTCTTATCATCTCGTGGAAAAGTTTAAATGGGATGAATTTTCATGGTTCACCGTTCCAAAAGAGCAATTGGATATGGTTGAAGGCATGTTGATTGAAGTTCTGCAACCGTGGGAAAATGACCGAAGGTTGCGGCGAAGAAGGTGGCAACTCGGGATTGAAGTTCTGCAACCGTGGGAAAACGACCAGCGAGGGCGCGGAATACCAGAAGCGGAAATCGAACAGCCTTGATGCTTGCTTGGGGGTTGGGGAACGCGCTGAGCAATGGAGTTAGGCATTTGATCCAGAACAGGAATGCAAAATGAATTTTTCCTAAGAAAGCGGGCGAAATTTAGCAAGTCAATGAGCACTGGGAATGGGTGTCGAGACTGAAAAGTCTGAAAACTTTTGGAAGCTTTGGGTAGACACCGGAGGCACTTTTACCGATTGCTTAGCGCTGAGCCGAGACGGCCAATTCAAACGAGTCAAAGTTTTGTCGACCGGGAGGCTTCGCGCTGCCGTCGTCGGCAACCCCGGGCCAAAAGCCTATCGTCTCGCCGCCTCTTGGAACTCGCCGCCGCAGTTTTTGGCCGGGACTTCGCTTCAACTCATCGACCGTCCAAAAGTCGTCAGAAAAATCCTTTCGCATCAGGTCGGGCCGAACGAGATTACCCTTGACTTTCCGCTTCCCAATTTTGAGACGGGCTTGCTGGCGGAGATTCTTTTCGGCGAGGAAGCGCCGGTCGTTGCGGCTCGTTTGGCTACGGAAACTCCCTACAAGGCTCGCTTGCCGGCCGTCGAAATGCGCTTGGCCACCACCAAGGCCACCAACGCTTTGCTGGAGCGGAAAGGTAGCCGGGTCGCCTTCTTCGTTACTCAAGGATTCCAAGACCTGCTGCGCATTGGCAACCAGCAACGGCCCGATCTCTTTGCGCTTCGCATTCGCAAACCGGCGCCTCTCCACGATGTAGTTGTCGAAGTGGAGGAACGGCTTGACTATCAGGGAAACATTCTCGTTCCCATCCAACTTGCCCGATTGCAAAAGAAAATCCGGGCGCTTCGGGCCGAAGGAATACACTCTGCGGCCATTGCCTTCCTTCATGCTTGGCGAAACCCCGTCCATGAGATTGCTTTGCGGGATTGCCTTCGGCGGGCCGGTTTTTCCCACGTCTCGGTTTCGCACGAACTGTCGGCCATGATTCAAATCCTTCCCCGGGCGGAAACTGCGGTGATCAACGCCTACTTGGCGCCGATGATGGAACGTTATTTGCAGACTGTCTCTCACTCGTTGGAACAGAGACGGCTTCATCTTATGACAAGCGCCGGCGGGCTTGTTTCGGATGGCGCCTTTCGCCCGAAGGACGCTCTTCTCAGCGGGCCGGCTGGCGGGGTCGTTGGCGCGGCGGCGGCGGGTAGAGAAGCCGGCTTTGATCGCGTTATCGCCTTCGATATGGGAGGCACTAGCACGGATGTCTCCCGTTACGACGGCCAATTTGATTACCAATTCGAACATCGGGTCGGCCCGGCGCGGCTTCGGGCGCCGGCACTCCGAATTGAAACCGTGGCGGCGGGCGGAGGTTCTCTTTGCGGACACAACTTGCACGGGCTTTTTATCGGCCCAGAGAGCGCCGGAGCGTCGCCCGGTCCCGCTTGCTACGGAGCCGGAGGACCCTTGACTCTCACGGACGTCAACCTCTTGCTTGGGCGCATGGATCCTGATCATTTTGGAATTCCCATCGACGTTTCAGCCGCTCGATCGGCGTTTTTCGAAGTTCTCGACCAAATCAAATCGGCGTCTCGGGACGTTCCCGCGCCGAAGAATCTGCTGGCCGGCTATTTGGAAATTGCTAATGAACGCATGGCGGACGCGATTCGAGAGATTTCTTTGCGAGAGGGATACGATCCCGCTGGATATGCGCTAGTTGCGTTTGGCGGCGCCGGGGGGCAACATGCGTGCAAAGTGGCCGAACGGCTTGGCATCGCGAGCGTTTTGTTTCCCCAAAACGCCGGTCTTCTCAGCGCTCACGGATTGCGGCGCGCCCGTTTGGAACAGTTTGCCGAAGCGCAAGTGCTTCGCCCGCTCGACGAACTCAAAGACGAATTGCCGCGCCAAATCGCCGAACTGGAAGCGGAAGCCTCTCGAAAACTCCCCGCTCTCGGCCTTTCGAAAAACGACGTTGCGATCACTCGCAGAATCTTGCAACTGCGCTTGCTCGGCCAAGAAACGGCCGAAGAGATTGAATTCCGAGCAGGCTGTTCCCTTGCGAAGGCATTCGAAGAGCGCTATCGATCCATTTTTGGGTACTACCCTGAAAACAAATCGATTGAAGTCGTTTCCATTTGCGTTAGCGCCGGCGCCCGCGAGTCCGCGCTTCACCGCCGGGAGTTGCCCGAAGAACGTCGCCAACCGCCCACTCCTCACAAACGTTTGGCCTTGTTTGGACAGCCGATGGAGCCGCGCATTCCGGTCTTCCTTCGCCGTCAAATCCGCCCTCAACACCGCATTGTCGGCCCCGCCATCGTTCAGGACGAGTATTCCACCGTCTTCATCGAAGCAGGTTGGGAGTCCGTAGTTCATCCAAACGAAACGCTCGTGCTTCGCCGCCAATCCGATTTCCCAACCTCTAGACAACGGAGGCAAGAATCGCCGGAGAAAGAAAACGCTCGCATTGTCGAAGAAGAATTGTTCACCCACCGCTTTCAAAATCTGGTTGCCGAAATGGGCTTGCAACTGCAACGCACCGCCGTCTCCACCAATGTGAAGGAACGCCGCGACTTTTCCTGCGCTCTTCTAGACCGAGATGGCGAACTGGTTGCCAACGCCCCGCACATCCCCGTTCACCTCGGCGCTCTAGGACATTGCGTGCGCGCCGTTGCCGGGCAATTCCCCCTCGCTCCGGGCGATATGCTGGTCACCAATCATCCGGGCTTCGGCGGTTCGCATCTCCCGGACGTGACCGTAATCAGCCCCGTTCACGACCAAAAATCAGCCTTGATCGGCTACGTCGCCAACCGGGCGCATCATGCGGAAATAGGCGGCATTCGCCCCGGCTCCATGCCGCCGGACGCTGTTTGCCTGGAAGAAGAAGGCGTCGTCATTCCGCCCGTGCGCCTGTTCCAATCCGGCCGTGCAGACTGGCGGAGGATGGAAACCATCCTTGCCCAAGCCCGCTTCCCAACCCGCGCTTTGGAAGACAACCTTGCCGACCTTCGCGCCCAAGCCGCCGCCAACCTCAAAGGAGTCCAAAACCTCCGCGCCCTTTGCGAAGAACACGGCGCCGATGTCGTTGATTCACACATGCGCCGCCTCAAAAATCGGGCGACACAAGCCATTGCGGCGGCGCTCGCCAAGCGTCCACAATCGCAAACCTCCGTCACCGAGCGTCTCGACGACGGCACGCCGATTACCGTCACGGCAACCATCCAAAACCGTCGCCTGGCGCTCAACTTTGCCGGCACCGGTTCCTGTCATCCCGGCAACTTCAACGCCAACCCCGCTATCGTCGGCAGTGCCATCCTCTACGTCCTCCGCCTGCTCATCAACCAGCCCCTGCCGCTCAACGAAGGACTCCTCAAACCCATCGACATTTCGCTCCCACGATGCTTCATCAACCCGGAGTTTCCCCAAAATCCTCGCTCCTGCCCCGCCGTAGTCGCCGGCAACGTGGAAACCAGCCAGCGCATTGTCGACGCCTTAATTCGCGCGCTCGGACTAGCCGCCGGCAGCCAAGGCACCATGAACAACCTCATCTTCGGCAACCGCCACGGCAGCTACTACGAAACCATTGGCGGCGGCGCAGGCGCCGGACCTGGCTTTCCCGGCGCCGACGGCGTTCATACCCACATGACCAACACCGGCGCCACCGACCCCGAAATCCTCGAAAACCGCTTTCCCGTGCGCCTCGCTCAATTCGCCATTCGCCACGGCAGCGGCGGGCAAGGACTTTACCCCGGCGGCAACGGCCTCGTCCGGCAACTCACATTCACCCAACCCGTCCAAGTCTCTCTGCTTACCCAACACCGCGTTCATCCGCCCCTCGGCGCCGCAGGCGGCCAACCGGGAAAAACCGGCTCCCAAACCATCCTCCGCAAAGACGGCTCTGTGGAAACCTTGCCCTCAACCGCCAGTCCCTCCCTCAACGCTGGCGACAGCCTCCTCATCAAAACCCCCGGCGGCGGCGCCTGGGGACAACCCCAATAAATTCTCCCGCCAAATTTCCCCAAACCAAACACCGAATCCACATCATCGCACGCCACATCCACAGCAAACCTTTCCACAACCCAACCGTTCCTCATTCCTTTTCTATAACTCATCTCTCGCACCTTCTTTTGTTCATAAATCTGCCTCCACTACTTCCGCTTTCCGGCGTTTCAAAGCCGAAAACAACGAAAGTATTTTTGCAAAAACGAGCAACCGTTCCACTTTAAGACTTTCTCAACCGCCGCCCAATCCGCCATTTTCCCATCACTAAGCCGCTACTAAGAGGATACCAAGCCGTCTCAGAAGACTGGAAAGGAAAACACAAAAAGCCAACCGTTCCACGTTCTTTTTCCCATCCTTGATCTGTCCCTTTCCAATTATTAAATCGTGGCAAAACCTTTCCCAAAAAACAAAGCGCAATCCCACCAAACCATCCTCAAAGAAAAACGAAGAAAATGCCATCAGGATAATTGCGTTCCATTTTACTTTGCGGATTGAATTCCAAACAAACAATCCGCAGGAAAATGAAGAAGAAAAGCCCTCGCAAAAATCCCTCCAAGCGCAAAAAACAACAAAATTCCCCTCCTTGCCAAAAAAATTGAAGAAAATTTAAAAAAAGCCTTGACCTATCCTCGAAATCGGTTATGTTGATTGCGGATCGAAATTTTGTGGGCGTTCCTTTTGGATTTGGGGCGCCTGCCGAATGGCACAGTTCGTCTAAGAACTTCGGGGGAGCCGATCAGCTTCCTTGGGTTCTCGGGGCAAACGAGCGGGAATTTTCTCTCGCTTTTTGCCTGCAGAATTTCGATCTCGGCCCGGGGCGCAGCCGTAAGCGCCATTTTGACAAGAGTAAATAGACCGAAATATTAGTCTGACATGAAGACGATACATAAAGTTGTGCTGGCCTTAGCCAGTTGGTTTGCCAATGGAACTTCCAACCCCGCCCCGCAAGGGAACCGGGCTTTGGAAAAGATCGACGCTTTGACGCGCGGCCACTCGCCGCGCCAGAAGCAAGATAACGACGGCCGCGGATTCCTTCTCTTTGGAATGCCGCGGGGAATTCAATCCGCCGGCGCCGTTTTGGCCGCGGTTGCGCTCCTCCTTGGAACATCGCCGGCCGCCCAAGCCGATTGGCCCGATAAACCGATCACTTCCATCAGTGTCGACATTCACTGGGCTGAAGATGGCGACGAACACGACCACATCACCAATTGGTGGCGAGACGCCTTCTGGCTTGAGATGACAGTCACTTTGGACAATCCGGATGACAAATGGGTGAAATACTGCTTTTACGGTCCTGGAATCCCGTACAGCCAGATGGTTCACAAAGACGAATCCTCCCACTATTTCTATGACGTGGAGGCGATTATTGCTTGCCCGGGCTATTGGTCTGGCGGGTATTGGTTCGACGTGAGTGAGTATTCGCTGGGAGGCGACTACAACTGCGTCATCATGGAGAAAGACCCGAAAGATCCCGGCAATGTGGAAAAGTACAAAGTTGTGGCTTCGATTCATTTCTACTTGGGGATGAGCAAGGCGTACGTTTTCTCCAACAGAAACGGAGCGGCTTACTACATCGACATCGAGTACGATGGTTGGTTGTTTCAGGTTCCCGACGAAAATCAGTGTGATCCGGTTTATGGGTACATGCCGGGATCTTCGGGAGATAATTAAGGGCGGAGTCGAGACCGCGGAACGGAGTCAAAACAGCTCCGAGTGAACCTGCGCCGCCGGCTCGTTGCTCGAACGGGCCGGCGGCCTTTACTTTTGGCATGGATATTGCTTATTTTTCTGGTGATGAAAGAGAATCGTTTGTCGTCTTTCGATAGGAATGGCCGTTTGGCGTTCACTTTGATTGAGTTGCTGGTGGTGATTGCGGTTATTGGGATTTTGGCGGGCATGCTGTTGCCGGCCTTGGGGCGGGCTAAGCATGCCGCGCGGCGGGCGGACTGCATCAACAACCAGCGGCAGATTGGGATCGCCTTCGCTCTTTACACAGTCGACAACAAGGATTATTTGCCGCCTCAGGTGCAACTTTCTTCGGACGCCTCTAAATTGGAGCATCCAGCGTGGAGAAAATTTTGGTCTTCTACTTTGGGAATGACTTCTAGAAAGGAAAATATAATGCTCCGGTGGGATGCCGCATTGTGGCATGACTATTTGGATCAGAATACGAATGTGTGGCATTGCGCCGCCAATACGAAGCTGCCGCTGGCCATGAAGAGAATGAGAGAATCATGGGAATCATATCAAGGTTGGCGGGAGTGGATACCCGACTTGGACAAGGAGTGGGGGTTCAGCTACGGCGGCAATTTTTTGGGAGTTGGCCCGTCTGCGGTCGAGCAATTTTTGGGAATTGGAGGAAAACCGATTTCAAGAGGATCCGCTTCAGGCATGTTCGGTGGTTCGGGCATCAAGAGCGCGGCGATTCGCGCGCCTTCGGAGATGATTATTATGGGAGATAGAGCAAGTTGGACAGTTTCGGATAGGACTTCGTTTGTGTGGGTTCTCAGCACTACCCATGGTGTCTCCGCTCAATCCTACTCCGGTCCGTCGGCTAATCATTTTGTTTTATGGTACACTGCGGGGAGAAGTTTGAGTCAGCGGCATAGTGGGAGGACGGTTATGCTTTTGGCGGACGGGCATGTGGAGACGGACACTGCGCGCAACTGGACTTTGCCGGTTTCGGAGCGGCGGCGGCGCTGGAATTACGACAATCAACCGCACGAGGAATTCTGGAAACACTTGAGCCCGGACGACTGGAATCCCATTGGTTTCGACGAACCGTTTTGAAGTGAAAGGCGGTTGGCCGCAAAACTCGGCTGAGTGGGCGAAGATTGGTTGGCTGTGAATTTTGGCTAATAATTTGGAAAGGTTGGCCGGAAATCGAGGAGGAAGTTGAGGGTTTTGGATTATGGCGGGGTGGTGGTTTTTTGTTGCTTTTGTTTTTGGGAAAGGGGTAGGCTTGCGGGGAACTTGAACGAACAAGAGAGAAAGATATGCAACGATTATTTTTGATTTCGCTGGTTACTTTGCTGGGCGCCGCTTCTGTGTTTGCGGAGGATTCGCCGCCTGTTTCGGTCACAATCCAAAGTTATGAAGATTTGGAGGCGGACTTTAAAAGAGTCGTCAACAGGCTCAAACCCGGTTCTGCGGACGAGGCTTGGGAAGAGTTTCGCCGCGAGATGAAGATTGACGATATTGCCGATTTGAAGGGCATTGACTTGACGAGGCCGTGGCAGGCGGCGATTTGGTGGGAGATTGCGGAAAAAAGTCCCGGCATGAGTTTTCGCCTTCCGGTTTTGGATTTTGAAAGTTTCCGCGCTTCGCTGGAGGCAGTTGCGGATGAGGACGTTTCGATCCGGCAAGTTGGCGGTTATGCGAATGTGTGGGTTGAAGGGGAAGATTCTCCGGCGGCGGCGAAGGAGCGGCACGATGCGTGGACGCCGGCTCAACTGCGCGACCCGCAGAAGACGATTGAAGTTGCGGTTCATTTTCCGGAGGCGATTCGGCAAAGTGTTTTGCAAATGATCGGCATGGGCAAAATGGCGATCACAGGCGGGTTGGGTTCTGTGCCGGATGGGGGGATTCCCGGAATAAACCCCAGGGCGCTGGTCGAACTTATCGGCATTTACTTCGAGGTGGCAGAGATGGGGATTCAAGGCGTCAAAACTTTGGAACTGCATTTGGGCGTCGAGCAAGAGGTTTTGGAGATTGGCAAGAAGGTGACGGCCAAAGCGGATTCTGAACTTGCCAGTTGGATGAAGCCTGTGGACGGCTCGCTGGAAAGCGTTCTGCCGTTTCTCCATTCGGAGGCCGCAATGGCCTTTGCCATGCAGTTTGTCGACAATCCGTCGATGATGTCGAAAGTGAAAAAGCTCACCCGGTTGAGTTTTGAAATGCAAGGGACGGAGAGGGAGGATCCCGCAATTCGGGGACTGGAGAAACTTTTGGACGCGGCCATTCCAATGGTTTTTGCCAATTCGTCTGATTTTACAGATGGAATGCAATTCGGCGGAGTGTATCGATTTCCGGGCCGCGATTCGGAGGCGATCTACCAAATGGTTATTCAGTATGTGAACGGCCCGTTGCAGTCGCAAGTTGGCGACAAGAAAATGTATAAAACCCTTTCCTTGAAAAAGGATCATCGTGAGGTGAACGGGGTTTCGGTGGATCGATTTTTCATGGAAATGAACTGGGACTCTCCTATGTATCGGTTGCAGTTGCAGAATGCCTCTGAGCAAGAACGGGAAATGGTTGAAAAGATGCGGGAGCAATTCGGCAAAATGGAATTTGATCTGGCGCAAAAAGGAGGAAACTTGTTTGTGGGATCGCCGCAGGTTTTTGACGAGCTATTGCGGCGCGATTCAACCGACAGCCCGCCAAGTGGAATTCCATCCGGCCCTCGGACATTCGCCTGTGGAAAAGTCAACGTGTTCAAGTTTATGTCCATGATCCTCGGCGCTAATCCTTTCATCCCGGAAGAAGCAAAGCGGCGGCTTCAGAATTTGGATGTCGACGGCACGGACATTGCGTTTAACGTCGAGTTAGATAACGCGGTTCAAGCACAAGTCGCCGTGCCTTTAAAGGTGTTTTCCACAATCGCCAAAATCGTCGAGTGGGAGTAAAGTCCATTTTGGACGGTCGTCGAAACGCAAGCGCGTTTCATTTTTTCGCATTTGCCTAGATTGGTCGCAGGTTGAGCAGTCGTTTATAGATTCAGTTGTTCAATCTTTGGGCGGCGGCTTTTATTCGTGGGGTCTTTCTTCCCGTTAGCTTGGCGGCGATGCCGTGGCGAGGGAGAGAACAAGTTTCGGAAAACGGCAATTTTCGCACAAGGCGTTGGAATGGGCGCAAAAATCGCGAAGGATTTGCAAGAGTCCCTGTTGGTCGATTGCCATGGCCAGTGCTTTGGCGTCTTCTTTTCCCAGCAATCGGCTACAGCCATCCTTGAGCAATCGGTTTTCTCCGCTACGGGGAAAACGGCTAAATAAGCGCTCGGCGCGTTGCATTGCGGCTTGGTTTCCATCGGTTTTTGCCCGGCTCCAAAACCACGGCAAGATCACGTTCACGGCCAGCTCGACGGCGCGCGAATCTCCAAGCGTCAATCGTCCGGCGCCGGAAGAAAGTCGTTTGAAGTGGAAGCGGTCAGCCCAGAAAGGCGTAATTTCTCCCGAAAGCGCGTTGACCAGTGAGGCGAGAGGCCGTTCCAAGTTGGTCTTGGCGAACCATTTTTCCAGCCGCTCAAAGAAGTCCGGTTGCCGAATCCAACAGGCTGCCAATGCCAGTCGGCGATGGGGATGATTCTGCGGACGCAAGCCGGAGAAGCTCCAGATTGCCTCCGGAAACGCTACGTCGCTAAATTCAGCGCGAAGCCTCCACCACGCATCCCAGAGTTTGATGACGTGAGCTTGTCGGACGCTGTCGGAGTCGTGAGGCAAAAAACCCGCAACGCCGAAAAGCCTCGCTTCCACTTCTGCTGCCGGCCAAAGTTCAAAAGACTCCGCCGGAAATCCCGGAAACAGCCGCGGCGTCAATTCTCCAATCCTCCGCATTGGCCAAACATTCCTCGAATACCCCAAGCCCGCCACCAGACCCTCCCACAAGGCCAAATGCCAGCCGGCCTCCCGCGCTCGCAAGCGTTGCTGTTCCCCTTTTTGGCGAAACCGAAACATCGCCGCCGCCCGAAGCAATCGCCGCGCTTGCTCCGGCGGAATTTCGGCCAAAGGCGCCCGGCATTTCCCAGAGAATTCTTTTGGCAAAGCAAAAGAATCCGTAGCAAAGCCTCTTGCCAGCTCGACAAGCGAGCAGTTCAAGAACGGTTCCAACGCCAGCATAGGCGCGGAAGATTGTAGTTTGCGCGGAGCCGACCAGACTACTCGAAGAACGACGTGCTCAAAACTCGGATTGTTCTCGTGGCCGTGCGCTTTCCAGCCTGCCGACCAGCGGTCAATTTCTACATCTCCTTGCAACAACACTTCGCCGTCCAGACGAATGAGCGCCCGGTTGAAGTCTGGTCCCGCTCCGCGATTCAGGAATCCCGGATGAAGCACTTCGCATTGGCGTCCGTCCACCGTCCGCAATCCAGCGCGATTCAGCCGCTGCCGCTGCCAAATATACTGCATCAGCCGCTCTTCCGGCAGATTCCCAGCCCCGCTGTCGGTCAAAAGACCGGCCGGAACTTGCCGACGACGCCAAACATGATAGTCGTCCAAAAAGAAACTCATGCAGTCACTTTTGGGATTTGACCGCCTGCTTTCGTTCCAACGCGGTCACATGAATTATTGAAAAAGTCTCCCCATCTTCACAACGAAATTTTGGCTGAGTTTTTCGATTCGGCAAACCGACCGCTCGCTAATTTTCCATTGAGATTTCGCTCATCTTGAGTTGGAAAGGCCACCGTTCTTTGTCTCAAATCTTGGAGAAATCGACGGCGAAAAGTGCCAAAGAATCCGAAGCGGCAATTTTTCGACGCTCCGCCGGAAACTCAGCCAACGAACCACTTTTTCAACTCTCTGCGAGTCAACAAAAGCAACTTCATAGCGCTTCCACTGCTTGACTTTCTCTGAATCATTGAAGCCGTAAGTCCAAGTCCAACGCCATTTGCGCGACACAACCGCCAATTCGAGAATCACCTTGATGTCCGCGTGAAACGCCAACTCGGTTCGCGCCGCTCCCGTAGGAGTTAAATCATTTCGTGGTCTTCCACTCGTTCCCGCCTCGACAAAATCTCCGACTCTTGCTTTACAAACCGAACACCTTCCGCCGCCGCCCTTGACACTACCGCGGAAAAGACGAAAACCTGCCCTGCCAGCCGTCAACTTGACTTGAAGCACCGAGCCCAAAACCAATCCCGCAATGGCGCAACGAACTACACTTCGTTTTCCCGAAAACAGCACCGCCGCCGCTAAACCGCCCGCCATCGACGGCACCTCCAACATTGCTAAAACGCACAACGGCAACATCTTCGGCGCCAACTCCGCCAGCCAACTTGCTTCCCTCGCAATCAATCAGCCCGGCACTATAAAAAAGAAATCCGAAGCCTACCGCAACAAGCCGGGCAATCGCCGCCTCCAGCCCCAACCAACGAAAAAGCAACACCGTAATAGTCGTATGCAACAGCGGATGATCCTTCCAAATTGAATCATAAAGAGAAACGCCCTCGCTCAACAAATACGCCTTCGTGAGCTCGAAACCCTCGTTTCCTCTCGCACAGCATGACCGCGCTCCGCCAAGGAACCAGCAACCACATGCAACTGATCACTCCGTAAAAAAACTGAAAACCGGATCCTGCACCTGCAACAACAAAGCGTCATTCCACACATTCAACAACTTAGCACCATCCGTCAGCAGAAAAATAAACGCAAACGAACCCATCAGGGAGTGAACAAATTGAAATTGCGGGAACCGTTTGCCCACACAAGCCTTTGATTCATCGGCAGGATTGCCCTATGAAAAGGTTTTTCATTGTTTATTTTTCCCAAAACGATTTGTAATTGAAACTGCGTTTAGATATTGACAAGATTAGAGTTGTTTCTTTTGGTTTTAGACATCCCTATCCAAGACCCCGGCGATCTACACCGCCAGAGAGAGAATGAAAGTCCACTGCGTCTTCCGACTTAACTTGCGATCCCTCGGCACAAACTCCTTGGAAATCTTCTCCCCATCCCAATAACCCAGCCTCTCTGCCTTGGAATAACCGCTAATCACGGTTCCTCTCGGCAAATCCATTCCCGCCAACGTCCAATGACTCTCCGGGAAGTCTTTTCTCCTCAGCTTCCAAAATGGTCATCACACTTTTACTGATGAAACTTTCATCCGGTTCAAAACGCTCTTTAATCACTTTACTAGAAATCCACGGGTAGCAGGTGTCCTCCTAAAAAGCTCTTGATTTTTCGGTGATTTGCGGTAGTAATTTTATAGATGCGAAAATCTCGGATCGGATCGATCCAAAATTCTAGAGGATAATTACTGTCCAAGGAGAATATCGACGTGCCAAGCCTCGTTTCCATCAATTTCCGCCTTCCATTTAGTTTCAATTGGTGTGAATCGCTCTCGTTGCCCTTGGAACATAAACGTTGTGATGCTATCTTCCGGAGTATACACAACTAAATCACTTAACAACCTGGGATCAAACAAATGGAAATTATAAGTTCCATCAGTGATTTCTCGAAATTCACACCAACCATGAGGATTAGTGTCGAGAGGCTCAATATTATAACAAATTATTTAACGGCCGTCACAAACGCCATCATAAATCTTTTTGTCATCTTTCTCAAGCCGATATCGACGACGTTCTTCATCAAAATCAATCTGATAAGTGTTAGTCCAAATTGAAAAACGGCTTCTAGATTCAGAGAGGAAGAAGGAATTGAAAATTTAGACACAACCACACCATCTAACAGGGCAATTGGATTAGGATAATGGTTCTCATTTACAGTTTGACCATAGACTGTTTACCCTTTGACTATAACAACAGGAATGAGAGCAATGTGGACAAAAGATTTCATCTGAAATCGAATTGGAAACTTTAGATTCCGAAAATCGATCTGCAAAGTTGTGAAAAAAGCGCTCAATTTCACAATCATAATTCTCAACAAATAAACAAATGTTCAACTATCCGCTACCAACTTGAGTAGTTATTAGAACAGTCAGTTTGGTAATACTTTGTCCCAAAATTTACCTCTGTTACGTCACTATTCATTGTCGTCTTTTTGTACCTTTTGGAGATAGGATACCACTCGCAATTCGCGGCAATCCAGCATAGAGCTGTATCTGAGTCACAGTTTGTGTTTGACTCGCTACCTGAAATGCATTCTTTAGGCCATCTGTAGACAATATAGGTGTCATCGCAATCACTTTGATCCAGATCACCATAATCTGAACATTCAGGTTTAGCTGCGCAATCTTTTGTTCCGCTCGAAACTTTTTCGTTGTCGCAAGCGTAAAGAATGAGGATTCTGACAAGAACGCCGAAGTGTCGTTTGATGATTTCGATTAAGTTTGTTGCACTCATAATGATCTATAGTTTCTATTTTGTATTTACGGATTCGGAGTTTGTTTATTGGTTTTGGAGGCGTTGGATTTTGACGGGGACGGAAGTTGCCTCGTTGCTTCCGGTTCTGTTTTTTGAATGTCCAGCAGGATGTTCCAAATCAAAGCGTTTTTGAGAGCGTCGGCTTGGATGCGGTGATCGTTGTCCCAGTAAGATGCGGAGCCGGTGTCTTGGGATTCAAAGCGGATGCTCTGTTCTTTGCCTTCGGTGTTTAGGGAGGTGATGCTTCGAACAGCGGAGGTTTGGGCGGTTCGGAGTCGCAGTCAGCGTTCTTTTGAGTGGTAGGTGAGGACGATGGTTGCGGCGTCACTTCGAAGCGAGTTACCAGGTGGCGCGGAATTGAAAAAATGAGAGAGGTATGCCGTTTGTTGTTGGTCTGGACGGAGCGGTCGCCGGTTTCAAAGTGGATGGGAACGTTGACGGATCCGCCGGGCTGAAGGATTTTGCCTTGCAAGCCTTCCGGCGGAACCGAGCAGGCGCAGGAAGTGCGGACGGAGGGCTGTTTGAGTGCGTCTGGGCTACGGTTGACGAGGCGGAAGTCGGCAATGCGAGTTTCGTTTTGCTGAAGGGTGCCGAGGTCGTGTTTTTGAGGTTCAAAGACGATGGGAATGCGCAAGTCTATGGCGAGACTTCGGTCTTTGCCAAGAGTAGCCGAGGGCAAAGACGAGGATGGCGGCGATAATGGCTGCAGAAGCGATTTCGATCGCTTGCGAAGAGCTGCCTGTTTAGGAAGATTTCACACCGTCAAAAGGCTATTCCCGCCAGCTCTGCGCTCTTCTTTCAGAAAAATCAAACAAAAATCAGAGAAAATTTTCGAGTTGGTAAAAATGGATCGATGGCGATTTTTTAGAAAAAAGAAGCGAAGGTTTTAATTTGTTTCAATAAGCAGGTTTGGGATGGGAACTTCGACTCGCATTTTAGAATATCTGGAAATTCTTGCCGCAGAAAATTAGACTCGGAAACAGCGCAAGGCAGAAAACAAAAAAGGCTTTCCTTTCATGAGAAAAACTGGCATTTTGGATGGGTAACTAGAATTCTGAAATCCGCTAGCGCAACTGGCGATGTTATTGTATGCTATTATGAATAAGCTATTTATCTTTTTATCAGGGCTTTTTTTGTTGGGGGCGGTTCAAGCCGCTACTAGGCCAAACATCGTAGTCGTTTTTATCGACGACATGGGTTGGGGAGATTTTTCGTGTTTCGGCAACCAGATGGCGCACACTCCGCATGTAGATCGTATGGCAAGAGAGGGAATTCGTTTCGAGCAGTTTTATGTAAACTCGCCAATTTGTTCTCCTTCGCGCGTGGCGATTTCCACTGGGCAATACCCGCAGCGTTGGCGAATCGCTTCGTTTCTTTCGGGTCGGAAGCACAACGAACAGCGAGGGATGGCGCAGTGGTTGAGTCCGAAGGCGCCGATGCTCGCTCGTTTGCTTCGCGAGGCGGGCTATGCTACCGGTCACTTCGGCAAATGGCACATGGGAGGACAACGCGACGTGGATGATGCGCCGCCCATAACCGATTACGGTTTTGACGTTTCGTTGACAAACTTCGAAGGTATGGGGCCGAAGTTGTTGCCTTTGACGCTAAAGCCCGGCCAGGAAAAACCCGGCCGCATTTGGGAAAAGGCCGAGCGTTTGGGGGCAGGCTATCGGTGGATGCTACGATCTGAGATCACCGAGGGATTCGTGGACGCGGCGATTGCGTTTATAGACGAGGCAGCAAAAGCGCAAAAACCTTTTTACCTCAACTTGTGGCCGGACGACGTGCACAGCCCTTTTTGGCCGCCGGTCGACAAATGGAGCAGCGGAAAGCGCGAATTATATCTATCAGTGCTGCAAGAAATGGATCGGCAACTAGGAAAGCTGTTCGACTACCTGCGTGGCGACGAGACATTGAAAAACAATACGCTGGTTTTGATTTGTTCTGACAACGGCCCTGAGCGAGGCGCCGGAGTCGCTGGTCCCTTTCGCGGATACAAAACCCACCTCTACGAAGGCGGGATTCGATCTCCTCTCGTCGTCTGGGCGCTGGGGCGGATGGCCAAGACGAATCAAGTGAATCGGGAATCCGTTTTCTCCGCAATAGATTTAGTGCCGACCTTGTTAAACCTTGCCGATGTGCCACATCCTGAAGATGTCCACTTTGATGGGGAATCTTTGCCAGACACGCTACTGGGTAAGTCTTCTGCTTCGCGTCGTGCGCCCATCTTCTTCCGGCGTCCGCCTGATCGAGACGCCTTCTACGGGGTGAACGATCTGCCCGACCTCGCGGTTCGTTACGGCAAGTGGAAGTTCCTTTGTGAATACAACGGCTCTCAACCGGAACTTTACAATATGAACGTCGACCGAGGTGAAACAACGAACGTCGCGGTAGATCATCCCGATATAGTTTCCGAACTACGAAACAAATTGCTTGCGTGGCATCAGTCCATGCCGCCCGACAAAGGCGCCGACTTTGTCAAAAAAGACGATAAATAACTAGAAAAAGTCTCTATTTCCCAGCTATTTTACCATCTGCTATCGCTTAGTAATCTTTGGCCCAACATATGCAATGTATAATGGTTTGTGCGCTTGTATCGGCCAAGAGAAATGAATCCGCAGTTGGGAAGTCTTTACCTTGCCGTGCCACGGGCAGAACGGATTGGCAACGCTCAGCAGATGTGAAAATGTAAGTTTTTCCTTGAACTTTGCCTTCTCAGTGTCTGAAGAGTCAGAAAACCAAGCATTATCACCGGTAAAATGCTTTTGATATATTTCCTGCCCTTGGGGCGTGCGCTTGCCGTTTTCATCAAAGCAATTTTTGAACTCTTGCAAAACAGCCAAGCGTATTAGCAGTTGATAGGCTGCAGGCGCGACAAAGGGATGTCCGCGCAACGGTTCGAAACTTTCCGGCGAAAAGGTTAATTCTGGACAACGATTCTTTGCTGTTTTCTCGAGCTCCTCCCAAGATTGGAGGGGCTTATTGGCGGTTTCAAGAACCTTCGTCAATGTTTCGGCGTCCCAATAGTTAGTTAAATCAATACTCCGCTCATGCGTATTGTCATGCCAGACAACTAATAAAGGCGAGTAGCACCAATCCGAAGGATTCATGCTTATGAGAACGCAATCGATGTTGTGGAAAAGGCAATGGGCAGCCTCGCCTATCACATTGTCGGTGACTATCTCACCATTGCATTCCAAATAATCGTCGCCATCATGCCTCCGCAAGTCTTCCCAAAAAGGACCTCCTTGCCGCCCGATCCACTGCATCCACGCTCTCCGTTGGTTTCTACTCAAGCATTGAACTGCTTGCTGCATTTTCTTGTCTCTAGTGACCTGCATGCCGGCAACCTTGCGATGACAATACAACTCCCGGCCGTACCGCTTTATAGTATTGCGTATATTCATAATGCTTTCGATGGCCGAGCGGAAAGTTTTCAGATCGTGAAACTGTCCGTCGATGGAGAGATCGTTGAAGAAGAGTTCCATTGTCAATCGCCCCACCCCGCAAAGTAGTTTGTGTCCTTGTCAAACTGATCAAAGAATCCTTCCGGCCAAGAGTCGATATTGCCAGAATCGTCCAGCATGGGACTTAGAACCTGCGGCTGATTTTCGGAACGCGGCCTAAAAAAGTGGATCGCAACTTGGCTGGCGGCAAGCCGTTTTGATTTGACCGCGCGGCGCACGCCGTTTAGCACGTGGTCGCTGTGTGTTTCTGCCAGCACTTGTATCCCGGCTCGTGCCGACTCGGCCAGAAACTGCCCCATCAACGCTTGTCCGGCAGGGTGAAGATGCACTTCCGGGTTCTCGATCAAAATAAGGTCGCCCTTCTTCGCAGACAAGGCGGCAATCACAATGGGCAAGACTTGAGTAATGCCAAAGCCGGTGTGGATTGGGCTATGAAAGTTCGCGGCGTCCGAAGTGCGCAATCCCAAGGTAACGGTGTTGGCACGAGACACTTGTTGCAACTCCATTCTAAACTCTGGAAAGAGCGTGCGCATACGCGCCTCCACTTGTTGCAGGCGAATAGGAGGAGTATCAGGCAAAACGAGTTCATCTAGCACGTGTTCGTCTCGGCCCCAGTGCAAGAGGCTTACCGCATGATTGCCGCGGGGACCAACTACGCTCACGATCTTAGGATCTCGGAGCTCGTAAGCATTCTGAGGAGCGATGCGTTCGGCAGTGATATATGTTAGACCGCGCAGACACCAAGGCAAAGGGTTGGGAGGAAATTCTTCTTCCTTGGGCAACAAGTACCGCAACTCTTGCGGCTGAGCGGTCGTTTGTTGATTGCCCATTATATTAACGGAAACACTGTGCACTTCCATAGACATATCCTGCCGCTCGCCTTGAAAAGTCCAATCATAAACGTTGCCGTCGAATTCTAAGGCAATTCCGAGTCTTGTCCGGTCGGACACCTCGTCAATTACATCCGAAGCAGTGCCTAATCGAATACCGTCGCCGTTGAGGATGAGCCTTGTTGACCATTCATGTTCGCGCATTGTTTGGTGGAGTAATACCAGCGATTGCAAAACTGACGATTTGCCGGCGGCGTTGGGGCCGGACAAGAGCGTCAACGGCGCCAGCGGCAACTTCAATAACTCAAAGCACTTGAAACAGCGCAATTCTATTTGGTTAAGCATCAAGCACCTCCTGGAACATAGCCCTAGTCATGGCAAAACGAGTTCTTACTCTTCGAGGATCATGAGTGCCTCGTGTGAGAGCGTTCTCAAATTCAGCTTCTGTCATTAGATTATAGAAAGCATCCTTTAATGTCTCGGATCGTTCTTTCACGAGATTTTCTGAATAACGCGAAAGCCCAGTGGACATAACGTCCCACAGCGCTAAGTTAATCACTCCACGGCCGCTTTGGTTGCGTAAATGTCTTCGGAAGGCATACTTGCCAAACAAGTGGAAGTTGTTGGCCAAAGTGGTCCTGAATTGGGAGGACAAGGTCGGAAGCAACTCTGGTTCTTTGTTCATTTTTCTGAGACTTTCGGCAAGAAACTTGTCCATGTCCTTATATTCATCGAGGTCGAATATCTGGAACGCGCAAAACCGGTTCACGAACTCGCGATCCCGCATTGTCGAAGTTCTCAAACTTCCTCCCGTTGCTCTCAAAAATACCTCGGTACGCGACTCATTCTTCAAGAAACGTGTGGCTTCCCCTGTGTAAAGGCTGTTGCGCATTTGCTGCGAGGTCAGAGGCACTCCACTGTTGACTCGATCAAAGATATCCAGTCGAGCTCGCTCGTGCACTTTGGCGTCGATAATGTAAAGGCTGAGCTGGCAGTCTTCGATGCGATTCTGAAGTTTAGGCGCTAGGTCGTTGAAACTCTTTTTATGCAGTTCAGGCCGATCCTTGAGTTGAAGCTGGAGTTCGTTGTTCACAAAACGCCGGAAGGTAGAAAGCCTTTGCAAGCCGTCCACGACGATCATGCGCCCTTGCTCGTCTTCCGCAAGGTAGAGAACCGGAAGCGGAATCCGCATCAGAACGGACTCGATGAGTTTGCTCTGCTTGTCCTCTTTCCAGATGAAATCGCGCTGGAATTCGGGGTTCATAACGAACCTTCCCTGCTCAATGCGGCGCAACACTTCGCCCACCGTGCGGGACTCGGGCCGAATGAGCAGTGTGTCAATGGGATAATCGCCCCAAAATGAGCTTTGGCTGTCCTCCAATCCCTCAATTTCCTCTTCGGGAGGATCCTTCGTTTTATGGTCTGTCATGCGCTTTTATTTCGCGTCCTTGGCTCTTCTGCAATCAAAAATTGATCAAAATAGCATTGCCGGTCTTTGGTGTCAAGATTATCTGCGATTGAAGCGGCAGGTTTGCCTTCAGGGAGGGGAAATCAATGGAGCGGGTGAAGGGAATCGAACCCTCGTATGCAGCTTGGGAAGCTGCCGTTCTACCATTGAACTACACCCGCTTGGGTAAAAGGGGAAAAAGTTTATGCGGACAATTTTGATTGGGCAATGTTTATTTTCTTATTTCTCTTCAGAATCGGGTTAGTCGTTCCAGTTCGGCAACGCGTTGATCGATAGCTTTGCGGGTGGTTTGGGTGGTGGTTTTGAGTCCAAAGCCTTCGCAGCAGAAGGAGGCGGTGACACTCCCGTAGATGATGGCTTTGCGGAAGTGCTGTTCCACCTCGCCGCCACTAGCGGCCAAGTGGCCGATCATGCCGCCGGCAAAAGAATCGCCGGCGCCGGTGGGATCAACGAGATTGGAAAGCGGGAAGGCTGGAGCTAAGAAAAGCCCCCTTGGAGCGGAAAGAATGGCGCCGTGCTCGCCTTTTTTGGCGACGACGTATCGGGGTCCGAGTTTGTGAATTTGTTGCGCGGCAACTACGACGTTGTCTTCTTCCGTTAGTTGACGAGCTTCGGCGTCGTTGAGAACAAGGCAGTCAATTTCCCGCAAGAGAGCCAACAATTCATCGCGGGCGACGTTGAGCCAGAGGTCCATCGTGTCGGCAACAACGAACTTGCGTTTGCTGATTTGCCGCAACACGTGCCGCTGCAGTTTGGGTTCGCAATTCGCCAGCAAAATGTAGGGTTTTTCTTTGAGACTGAGGGGAAGAGAGGGCCGCCAGTCTTCTAGAACGCCCAAAACCGTCTTCAGAGTTCGGCGCCGGTTCATATTGACTTCATATTCGCCTTCCCAAAAAAAAGTTTGTCCTTCTTTGCGCTCTAAACCTTGTAGATCGATGTTGTGTTTTTCGTAGAGTTGGAAGCATTCTTTCGGAAAGTCGCTCCCCACGGCGCCCACCAAGCTAACCGGCGCAAAAAAGCTGGCGGCCACAGCCGCGTGGCTCGCTGATCCGCCCAGCAGTTTCGGGTTTTCGTTGTAAGGAGTTTTAATAGAGTCTAAGGCCGTCGTGCCAACAATAAGAACGCTCATATAAGAATAATGTTTTGTTTAAAAATAGATTATTGTATCCGCTTAGCAACTCAACAATTTTAGGGAGGTAACAATCGGCGAAAAGTTTGGCAAGCCTTGTCCGTCCGTTCGTGCCGAAGAATGGCGGACACAATGCAAACCCGCTTGGCGCCGACTAATAAAACGTCCGGAAGTGTCTTCAAGTTGATGCCGCCAATGGCGAACCAAGGAATTTTAACATTCACGGCCGCCCAGCGGACGTAATCGAGTGTGACGGGCTTGGCTAACGGTTTTGTTTTGGTGGCGTAAATGGGTCCGATGGCGACGTAGTCCGAACCAGCATGGATTGCTTGCCGGCACTGGTCGGGATTATGTGTGCTGAGACCAAGTAGCGGGCGAGGATTTTGGGGAAACAAGTTTGTAATGTTTTGATAACCGTTGCCGAAAAAATCTTCTTGTCCGAGATGAACAAAGGGTGCGGGCAGGGATTGTGCGATAGCCGGATGATCGTTGACAACCAGGTGAACGCCGGCTCCTTCGGTGATGGGGGCGATGGATTCGGCTATTTTTTGAATAGCGTCGGTGGAAAGGTTTTTAGCGCGCAGTTGGATAATGTCGCTGCCTCCGTCGCAAAGTTGCTTGGCCAATTCGACAGGCGAGCGATCGACAAGGTAGGTCGTGTCAATAAAGGTGTACAATCGACAATCTGGAAGCGAACGTTTTTTGGCCATAAAACGCGCAGAGGTTGCAAAATTTCACTCGTTTTGTCCATTCTTGTTTCCCTTTCTTTTTGGGGCTTGCAAGGAATCGGAGGCTTTGGGCAAACTGGATTTCACATATGACCAAGCAGAATTTATTCAAATTGGACGCGAAACTAATGAAGGCCATGACTCAATCCTTTCTTCGAACGAACTTTGCCAAACTCTTTGCGGCGATTGTCGCTCTGGCTTTGACGAACGCCGGGCCGGAAGCGACGGCAGTAGACAACGAAATGACGCGAGCCACACTCAAGGGACTTCCCGGGGTGTATGTCTCCCGGGGTGTATGTCTTGGTCGAATTTTTAGTGAACAAGACAAAGTGGCGGGTTTTGACGAGCGAACCTTCCAAACAGATGTGGAACTAAAACTCCGCTTGGCCGGCATCAAAGTGCTGACGGAGGAAGAACAATTGGCTACGCCGGGAATGCCTATTCTCTATCTCCACGTCAATGCATTGCATAAACAACCGGGACAGAATCACGCTTACAGTATTTCCTTGGGATTGCAACAAGCTGTTCGCCTTGTCCGCAATGGCGCTTTGGCTTACGGGGCTAGGACGTGGAGTGTCAATAGTGTTGGTTATGGAGACCTTCCGTTCATTCGCAACGCAGTAAAGGATTATGTGGATCAATTTATCAATGCTTGGCTGAGTGTGAATCCTAAACCCAAGATTGAACCGTCCAAAGACTCGCCGCAGAAAGAGAATTAATCTAAAAGCGCAAAAAGCAAGAGCGATGGGTAAGTTCTGGTTTGGTTTTTGCTTTTGATGGATTTTTTGTTGGTTTGAGTTGGATGGGTTTGATGGGGTTTGTTCAGCCTTTGTTTTCGAGGAGTTCGCGGCCGGCGCCGCCAAGGAAGTTGTCGACAAAGTTGGTGGAGTAGACGCCGCGTTTGAAATCGGGGTCTTGGAGGATGGCAAGCTGGAAGGGGATGGTGGTTTTGACTCCTTCAATCATAAATTCGTTGAGGGCGCGGGTCATAATGTTCATGGCTTCGGGGCGGTCTTTGCCGTAGGCGATGAGTTTGCCGATCATAGAGTCGTAGTAGGAGGGGATGGTGTAGCCGGCGTAGACGTGGGATTCGAAGCGAACGCCTCTGCCGCCGGGGGCGTAAAGCATTTCGATTCTACCGGGGGAGGGGCGGAAGCTGTCGAAGGGGTCTTCAGCGTTGATGCGACATTCGATGGCGTGTCCGGTGTGGCGGATTTCACTTTGGGAGAGTCCGATGGGTTCGCCGGCGGCGACGAGGATTTGGAGTTTGACGAGGTCTCGGCCGGTGACTTCTTCGGTGACGGGGTGTTCGACTTGGATGCGTTTGTTGACTTCGAGGAAGTAGAAGTTGCCTTTGTCGTCGACGATGAATTCGACGGTGCCGGCGTTAGTGTATTGGGCTAGTTCGCAGAGTTTGACGGCGGCGCGGCTGGTTTTTTTGACGATGTCTCTGAATGGTTTGCTGTGGAGTAGGGGGGAGGGGGTTTCTTCGATGAGTTTTTGGTTGCGCCGTTGGATGGAGCAGTCTCGTTCGCCAAAGTGGAGGATTTTGCCTTTGCCGTCGCCGAGGATTTGGATTTCGATGTGGTGGGGGTTTTCGACGAATTTTTCGATGTAGACGTCGGAGTTGCCAAAGCATTGCTCGGCTTCGCCGCGGGCGGTGTGGTAGCCTTTGCGGAGGGAGATGTCGTTGTGAACGACGCGCATGCCTCTGCCGCCGCCGCCGGCGACGGCTTTGATCATTACGGGGTAGCCGATTTCTTTGGTGACGGCGAGGGCGTCTTCTTCGGAATCCACGGTGCCGGCGGAGCCTGGGGGAATGGGGACGCCGGCTTTTTTGGCGAGTTTGCGGCTGACGGCTTTGTCTTCGAGGGCGTTCATGGCGGCGGCGCTGGGGCCGATGAAGCGGATGTTGCAACTGCCGCAAACTTCGACGAAGTGGGCGTTTTCGGAGAGGAATCCGTAGCCCGGATGGATGGCGTCGACGTCCGCAATTTCAGCGGCGCTAATGAGGCGGTCAATTCGGAGGTAGCTTTCCAGCGCGGGCGCTTTGCCGATGCAAATGGCTTCGTCGGCCATCTGGGCGTGCATGGAGTTTCGGTCGGCCTCGGAGTAGATGGCGACGGTGCGAATGTTGAGTTCCCGGCAGGTTCGAATGATGCGCACAGCAATTTCGCCGCGGTTGGCAACCAGAATTTTCTCAAACATTGGCGAGGGAAGCGTTGCAACGAGGCCTGACGGTTGATTGCGGGTTGAGCATGGGAGTCTGTTAGAGGGGTTTTACTTTGAACAGAGGTTGGCCGTATTCGACCGGTTTGGCGTTTTCGGCCAGGATTTCGGAGATGACGCCTTTGGTTTCGGCCTTGATTTCGTTCATGACTTTCATTGCCTCGATAATGCAGACTACGGTTTCGGGTTGGACTTCGGCGCCTACTTCCACGTAAGGCGCGGCCTCGGGCGAAGGAGCGGCGTAGAATGTGCCGATCATGGGCGAGATGATGTTGTCGTCGCTTGGGAACGGGGCTTTGGTTTCGGAAGCGGCCGGTTGTTGTGGTGGCGGGTTGGCACTCCCGGACAGAGCTTGGGGCGGAGGGGAGAGCAGGTAGGGGCCTCCTTCCGAAGTGGTGGCAGTGAATCCTTCGCTTCCGCGCTTTAGTTTGATCTTGAAGTCTTTCTTCTTCAGTTCGAATTCTGAAATGGAGTTTTGACTCATCAGCTCGACAATTGACTTGATCTCTTTGAAATCCACCTGAACTCCTGGTTAAGTCCGCTTTTCTATTTTTGCCCTACTCCGCAACCGGGGATAAGAAAAAAAGCAGTCGCTGCGCAACGACACCGCTTTGGAATTGTGGCCATCATTTAGCTGCAAAAGTTAGCCTATAACTTGCCGAAAGTCAAGAATAGATTAACCAAACACTGCCGGCGTTCCGACCAATCCAACGCGATCCAGCGGTTTGTCTCGGCTTGCTTCCTTCCGATTTGGCTTGTCTGATCAAGGCACGGATTCCACATAGTAGAACTCAAATTCTTCGTTTGCCGACGCGTCCAAGATTGTGGTGCTGGCGCCGGAAGCGGTCACAGGTTCGCCGACTTTCTCCCAAGAACTTCCAGCCAAGTCTGGACGGGAAAAGAGTTGGTATTGCGTCCCTTGGACGCTTTCGAAAGTGACGGCGCTGCCGTTTTCGTCCAGTGACACGGAAAGGATTTCGAAGGGAGAAATCATCGGTTGAGGCAGGGAATCGGGGTCTTGGGGGTTGGAGTTCTTGAGGGCTTCCTCGCGGTTGCTGAAACCATCTTGATCCGGGTCGGAATCGGGCGCTGCCTCCGGAGAAGTGAAGGGATCGAAAAACCTCCGTTGATACAAGTCATCTAGGCCGTCAAAGTTGTAGTCCAACGTTCGTGGCAAAATCTCGAGGTAACCGGGAGCGTAGGCGGCGTTGCCGTTTTCTGTTTGGATCACGAAGCTCCGAAGGCCCGGCGAGGCGTCTTCGTCCACCGAAACTTGCGCGGAAACACGAACTATGTTGTCGCCGAAAAGTTTGATGCTTGTGGAAAGAACGTCGATGCCAGTGCCGGTGATCCTCAGCGAAATTCCTTCCTGCGGAATCTGTCTTCTGAAGATGCTTAGCCATTGGTTTTCATCGCCAGGCCGCAGGAAGACTCCTCGACACAACGGGTCTTCAGACGGTCTGCTGGAGGAGGATATTCCGAGCATCGAAATCCGAAAAGCAGGCTCGCCGGCTTCCACCGCGACGTTAATCTCCGCGGTTTTGCCGGCGACTACGGCCACGGGCAAATTGGCCGAGGGAAGAAAGGAAGTGTCCACCGCTTCGGCGTCAATGGTTTTTCGGTCGGACGAAATTTCTCTGGGAAGCAAGAGGACGCCCGGACGATTCGGGCAGGAGGAGAAGGGCTTGCTGACTTCGTTGACAACGTCAGGATCCAAAGGAAGCGCTCGAAGATGGTAGTTTCCGGGCGGAACTCCATTGATGAGAAAGTGGCCTTCCGGTCCATCCCGCGATGCTCGGCGGGTAATGCTTCCGGTGACGATGTTCCCGTTTTGATCTTCAAGGAGTACCGAAGCGCCATACACGGGAACGCCGTTTTTCTTCACCGTGCCGCGAACGGCGCCCAAAGCCGCAATGCGTTCCACCGCGCCGTAAGTGGAATCAGCGAACGCGACTTCGTCCGAACTCAAGCCGGCGATGATGCCGTTGCTGCCGGCCGCGTCGGTTCTAAAGTGCATTGTGGCGCCGCCAATTGTGGAATGCGCCAAGCCCAGCAAGTGGCCGACTTCGTGCAATGCAATGCCTTCGACAAAGAGTTCGCGAGAGCCGGGTTTGGCTGAAAAATCTGTGAACCAGCCGTACTCAATGCCGTTCAACACGATGTCCGCTTCCGCAATCACGGGAGCGCCGAGAATTTGAGAAATGAACGTTGCCGCCGCCCTCCCCAGAATGCTTTCTGTTTCTCCATAGAAGAGGCCGTTGCCCTTTACCCAATAAACCACGTTGATTCCGTCTTCTGTGTTGACGTCAATCTCGCCGCTCAAAATTCCCGCTTCTTCGAATCGAATAGTGGTGTGAGGGATGGACTGCCATTGAGCAAAGGCCGCCCGAACGGCGTTGAGTTCGCGTTGGCGATTGGTCTCCGACCAGGCGTTGGCGTGCAGGTAGTAGCGGATGGCGCGAGTGGAACGATTGAGCGAATTTGTAGGAACGGTGAATGGAAACGGCGGCTTCAAAGACCATTTCAAGGCTTCTCCGCTTTTGTCCAGTTTGGCCACATAAGCATGAAGGGAGACCGCTCCCGCCAGCCATGCAAAGGCTACAGCCATGCAATGATGTTTCCTACGATGATTCATCGCGTCAATTTCCTCGAAGGGCTCTTTGAGTTGGTGACTTGGCGCTTGAGCTTTTCCAGAGTCAAAGGCAACTGCGCGGGAAAACGATAGCCGGCGGCGGTTGCCTTCGTCGGTTTCCCTCCATGATAAAGGTTTTGCGCGTAGCGTTGCTTTGCCGACTCATCGCGCCAAATCCGAAACTTGCCCTGCTGCATTCCCAAAGTCACTCCTTCGCCTCGACTATTGATTGCCAAGAAAACCACCACCTCTTCGCCAAGTTTGTAACCGACTCCGCCGGAGACGCTGTCTCGCCGATTTCCCAAAATTCCCCCGCCGTGAACAATTACGAAGGGATTCGCCTTCACTTTGCCTTTCCACACATCTTGAACGTGCAACCGCACTTGCGTGTAAATCCTCCCTTCGGTGTCTTTTTGAACGCTTTTCCCGACCACGGTGCCGTGAACGATGCAGTCAGACTTTGTGGCCAACTGGTCAATAGAAAAAGGCGCGACCGGAGTCGCCGAGAGAGGCAAACAAAGGAAAGCGATCCCGGAAAAAACAGCGCAAATTTTCATAAAATGATGGAGCGACTTCATAGCGGAATCGGACATAAAATGGAAGAGATCAGAGAGAAATAATTGGCCAATCGAAAAATGGAATCTCCTCAAAAAAGTTGCGAAGTGGATTGTATCGTCTAACTGCGCTTTTTTTGTAATCTGAGAACTGAATCATTTATCTACGATGGTAAGAATCAGGCGGCTAAACCAATCGAGACGAAAAAGTCTCTCTGCCGGAGAATCTGTTGTTGGACAAACGGAAATGCTCTGTATTTCCTCTCATTCATTAGACAACTCTTCAACGGTAGATGGAGATCCTTCCCGCGCGCTCCCGGATTCTATTTTGCTCGAGGATAGAAAGCGCTGAAACACATCCGATTTTTGAATTGCCTCATAGGCGACTTGATGACCATAACCGTTCCAGTGCCAATCCGTCGGTTCTTCGAAGTTCTTTCCGTGTTTTTTATAATCTTCCTTAAAAATTGGCTCCATATCAATCGTCTCAAACCCTTGTTCCCGCGCTTTGGAGATAAAGTAAGGTCGTATAGAGGCAAAGCAATCTTCCAGGGCACGCCGCCCTTCCGTCTGTTTTAAGCCTTTGAAGAGTTTGCCTCTATTCGCATCGACAACGAAAAGAATGTTCTCCGGGGGCAATCCGCTGTAAGTCGGCACCATCTGCAGAAAGGCGTCCACAGTTCTTTCCATGTTGCGTACTCTTTCCTCTTCTTCGGATGCATCCGGCTTCAACTTAGGTATGCTCCTTCTTTTCGCAATTAGGTTCCAAAGTTCAAATAAGTTAACATTGTATTGTAGATAACGGTAGAGCGCGGATTTGTGGAGGATGGTCCTGAACGGGCTAATTCCTTTATATTCGCGGGCTAAGTGCAGATACAATTCACCGTTTCTTCCTTCCGCAAATTGATGATACCTTGCCAGCCTCCCATGTTTTAGAAAGCTGTCGTAAATATCGTCGGCGGAAAAAACAAAGGTCGTGCTTTGCACGTTGTAATTATCTTGGGCGTGTTTCGCCCAGATCAAATACTGGCCTGCAGGAGCGCCGTTCATGCTGAAGCTATAAACATCGCCGCCGGCGTTCTTCGCTTCGCCGGACAATCGCTTCATCAAGGTTTCCGCAAAAGGAAAGTGAACGGACGCCACAAAAGAGTCCCCTATCACGGCGAAAATCGGCGCCGAGCCGTTCGAATCGTAATCTTGGTCGTGGATGAATCCGGCATTGTTGATCCAGCCTTTGTTCACGAGGGAAAAATTCCAATCTCTTGAATAGGTGAATTGAGAATGGGGCGGGGCGTACTTGGCGACCGGTTGATCGTAGGTAACCGGATCATGTTGAAGAACTTCCACCGAGGGAACCGGCGAAAATTGCATGAGGATTTCAAGAAGCAGGAGGGCGAGGAAGATTAAAGAAAAACAGACGAGAACCCAGCGAAGATATTTTTTGAGTTTTCGCGGAGAAGGGGTAGGAGCGGCGTTTTGCGAACTCCTCGATTTATTTTCTTGCATAGCGTCTTCTTGCATAAAGTTTATGAAAATCAATTTTGCGCCGCTCTTTTAAAGCGTTTGTCGGCTTTGTCAAATGTTTTATTTCTTACAGATTCTTTTTGATTTTGTCTTCGATGGCGGCGCAGTCGTTTTTCTCCTCCGGCGTGGCGCAAGGGAACAATCGCAAAATCAACAAAGGAGCGGACGGCGGTTTCCCTCAGATGCTTCTGCTTCTTGGCAGCGGGCAAAGGAAGATTTCGGGTGAATTTTCCGCAAGCGATTCTCCGCATTGAAGGAATCTATTTGCAAAAGCTTCGTTTTTGGCGATTTCGGTTGATTTTCCGGTGTTTTCCGGCACTTTTCTCGGGGTGAAATTGGTTGAAATGAACTGGTCGCCTTCGGCGAGGCAGTTGAGGCAATTCGGGTGTTTGTGCTTGTTTGTGTTTCCGTTGCTGGGGTGGATTTGGTCTGGGAATCCGCAAACCATTATCTGGTTGTTGGGCGTTGGGACGGGGCTGGCAGTCACGGGCTTCCTTATGCCTAAGGCCTTGAAGCCGGTGTTCGTGGGGCTCATGTTGATTGCCTTACCCATTGGAATGGTTGTGACCGAATGTCTGCTGTTGCTGATTTATTTTGGCTTGTTTCTTCCCATCGGACTCTGTTTTAAGATTGCGAAACGGGATGCGTTGCAACGATTTTTTGAGAAAAGCAAGAAATCGTATTGGGAAGAAAAAAAGATACCAAAGCGGGCGACCAGTTATTATCGTCAGTGGTGATTGGGCGTTTATTGGAACGCCGTCAAGGAAACAAAGGAAAATTTATGTCCAAAGATTCTGGGAAACAAAAGAGCGAATTTGAGGAAGCCAAGGAAGGAAAGCAGGATTCGCTGTTGCGGGAGTTTGTCGATTTTGTCCTCGAGAACAAAACGTGGTGGCTAATTCCGATCTTTTTGGTGTTGTTTTTGTTCGCTTTGATATCCGTTGTAGTATCCACGGGCGCGGCGCCGCTCATTTACACGATTTTTTGATTTTCTTCATCCGGTGACCATTCTTTGGGACGCCGAGGTGTTGGTTTGGAGTTGGCCGGCCGGATTTCTGTGGTCTTTTCCGGTTTTCGAGAAATGTTGCAATGCGTTTGTTCGGGTTCCCCACGGCGCATTTTGGGTTCTCTGGATGGATTGCGTATGCGCTTGAGTTGTCGTTTGGAAGTCCTTCCCGGAAAGAGCGTCGTGGAGCGGGCGGCAAATGCTCGGCGGTATGGTTTTGACGGCGTGGGGTTGCCGGGACGGTATTTGAAGCATTATTTGGAGGAACTGAAGGCGGCGTTGCCGGATTTGCCAATTCCGCCGATGAGTCTTTCGCTCGGATTCCAAGGATCCTTGTTGCATCCGGAGGAGCGGGAGCGACGGCGTTGCCGCGATTCGCTTCGGTCGTTGATGGACGTATGCGCGCGGTTAGGCGTTTCGTTGCTCAATGTGCCTCCGGTGCTGAATGCGGATCATCCGATCCGCATTGTGGAGGCTGGCGGGTTTTCTTCTGTTGAGGCGCGGCAAGATGCGTTGCTACTGGAGCAGTTGAGCGAGCTGGGAAACGAGTCCAAAGCGCGAGGAATGCTTTTTCTTTTGGAGCCGGTCAATCGTTTTGAATCGGATTATCTCAATTCTGTGGAACATGGAGCCCGTCTATGTGAATGGGCGGGGCGCGAAGCGGTGGGGATGACGATTGACGCCTATCACATGCAGATTGAGGATAAATCTTATGAACGAGCGATTCTCCATGCCGGAAGGCATGTGAAGCACGTTCACGTGGCGGAGAATACTCGCGCAGAGCCTGGGTCGGGTTTGTTGGACTTTGCCGCCGTGTTTCGCGGTCTAAAAAGGATTCGATACAAGGGTTGGATTGAGGTGGAATGCCGAAAATTGTCGGGGCCGGGCGAGGAAGTTCTTCCGCGGTCGGTTCAATATCTGCGGGAGGCTTGGTTGCGGGCGTGAGCCGGCCGAAAGAACGGCGCTTTTGGAAGGACTTTTGGCTGCCGGCAGATTCAAGGGAAAGATGAATCGTTATCTAATGATGCAGAGTAAAAAAATTCGACGTTTTGAGCATTTTCAAAGAGGCAGCGAATTTTTGGTCGTGCGGCGCAATAAAAGATTGCCAAAGTCCGCGGGTTTGGTAGCCTTTCGGTTCTCTTTGAGGCAATAGGGTTCCTGTTTGTCGCGAAGAGACTGGGACGGTCGGTAAATCTTGGGAGTGCAGTTTTCCCAAGTCGGCCACAACAACATTGGAGATATCTCGCGTTTTTTGCGGGAGGGAGTTTTGCGTGAAAGAAGCGGAAGATTCCGGCAACAGAATGGAAAGAGTGACAGAGATCGGCGTTAAAGAACTATTGGAAGCGGGAGTTCACTTCGGACACCAAACCCGGCGGTGGAACCCCAAGATGAAGCGCTTTATTTTCGATGCGCGCAACGGGATTCACATCATTGACTTAACCAAAACTATCCATCATCTCCGGGAAGCGTGCCGTTTTCTCACGCAAACCATTCTGGCCGATGGAAAGGTTTTATTTGTCGGCACCAAGAAACAAGCCCAAGCCGCCGTCAAAGAAACCGCCAGCGTCGCCGGCCAACCGTTTGTGACGGAGCGTTGGTTGGGAGGCACCTTAACCAACTTGAAGACGGTAAAAAAATCCCTGAAGCGGCTGCAAGAAATAGAGGCTATGGAAGCCGACGGAAGAATGTCCGGCTATGGAAAAAAAGAACAAGCCATGCTTCGCCGTGAAGAGGCCAGGCTACATCGAAACCTCGACGGCATCCGGTCGATGGAAGACTTCCCGCAAGCCCTGTTCATCGTGGACTTGAAGCGGGAACACAACGCATTAGCCGAAGCCCTGCGCTTGAAAATCCCCATCGTGGCCGTCGTCGATACCAATTGCGATCCCGATCAAGTGAACTATCCCATACCGGGAAACGACGACTCCATTCGCTCCTTGAGGCTCATCCTCAACACCGTCTCCGAGTGCTTAGTACAAGCGCGCTCCGAATTCGAATCCGCCCAAGCGCGCGCGCGCGCCGAGCTGGCTAGAAAACAAGAAGAAGAAGCGGCCGCTAAAGCTGCAGCCGAAACCGCCAAAGCAGCCGCAGCCGCCTCCGCAGCATCAGCCGCTTTGGCCGCCGCCGCCGCAACCGATGAGGCCCCGCCTATGCCTCCGAAAACTCCCCAATCCCCAGGCGCTCCAAACCGAGATAGCTAAACCAGCCAATCGCATTCCGGCCGGGTGGGCATTCCCTCTCGCTTTTCTCCATTTGGAGAATTTGGAGAAACGAGCGGCCAGATCAACAAACAATCCGAACTTTACCCAAGTCAGATAAAAATATGGCAGAAATTACCGCAACCACCGTAGCCCAACTTCGGGCAATGACCAATGCAGGAATCATGGACTGCAAAAGAGCCTTGACGGAAACTAACGGCAACCTAGAAGCAGCCGTCGACGTTCTCCGAAAAAAAGGGGCCGCCAACGCCGCCAAAAAAGCCGGCCGCTCCGCCAACGAAGGCGCCGTTGCCTGTTACATCCGCCCCAACTCCCAATCCGGCCTCCTCGTCGAAATCAACTGCGAAACCGACTTCGTCGCCAAAAACGAAACATTCCGAAAATTCTGCGATCAAGTCGCCAAAACCCTCGTCGAAACCCCGCAAACCGACATCGAAGCCCTGCGCGCCGAACACGTCGCCAAAATCGGCGAAAACATCCAAATCCGACGACACGCCCGAATGGACGTCTCCGGCATCGGCCTCATCGCCGCCTACATCCACACCGGATCCAAAGTCGGCGTCTTAGCCGAAGTCGGCGCCAACCACTCCAACAGCGTCAGCGACGAACGCTTCACCCGCCTCGTCAAAGACATCACCCTCCAAATTGCCGCCGCCAACCCCATAGTCGTCCGCCGCGCCGAAATCCCCTCCCAACTCCTCCAAAAAGAAAAAGAAATTGCCCGCGAACAAGCCAGCGGAAAACCCCCGCAAGCCATCCCCAGAATCATCCAAGGCAAACTCGAAAAATACTGCCAAAACGTCTGCCTCGAAGAACAAGGATTCATCCGCAACGGAGAAATCGCCCTCCAAGACCACGTCGCCGCCGTCGGCAAAGAAATAGGCGACCAATTCACCATCCGCCGCTTCTTCCGCTTCCAAGTTGGCGAACACACCGAGCAAAACACAACCGCTTGACACCCCGCCCGCCCCCGCCGAAGAAAAAGAACACAACAACCCCGCTTGACAACCCCTTGCCCAAACAGAAAAACTCAACAAACCATCCACCGCCAAAACCATTGAAAAAAGAACTCCCCAAGAAAAATCCCCAAGAAAAAAAGTTTGAAAATCAAAATAAAAAGCTTGCTTTCTGTTTTTACCCGCTCTATTTTTCTCTTTTTTGGCCGCGAACTGCTGAAAATTTAAGGCAATTATCCAGAGAAAATCTCGAAAAAAATGAAAAGTAAACGTTGCATTCTGTTTCAATCCAATCTATTTTTCTCTTCCTTGGCCGTCAAAATGGTCAAAATGCTGAAAATTTGAGGGGAGTATGACGACTTATTTACTTACCAGAAGCGCAAAAGACGGCCAAAACCCGCCAAGGCCAACTTTGCCCCCCCTCCCCCGAGAACGAGTGACTTCTCTTCTCCAGAATCGCGCCTCATTCGCCGCCCTGCCCACAAAAGATGAAAAAACCTTGACACCATCCCATTCGGCGGCCAAACTTCACCCAAAGTTTCGTTCACAAAGCCAAGTTCATATTCCGCATTTTCAAAATCTTATGAAGAAAACGTTAATGGACGATGCTCGCCCGACCGAATCTCAGGAGGAACGGCGTTCCCTTTTCTCTTTTCCTCTTCCTTCGCCGCGCCGCTTGCACGTTGCGACGAGATTCTCTCTCGGAATCGCCCTTGCCCTGCTGATTCTTTCCCTCCCGGACGCTTGCGCCCAACCATTCACCGAACGCAATCCGGCGCAGGACTTTAACACTTTGGGCGTTGCCGGCGGGAACAAAGGACCGCAAGGAGTATTTGGGATTGACGGGATTATGCTGGTGTCTGACGTCAATGGGCGGATTTACTCCTACGATTTGGCGAGCAAGGAGCGTCAAGATAGCCCGCATAACGACCGAGTCAACAACTCTCTGACGGGCGAGAACAACGCGGACGATTTCATTTTGTTCAAAAGTGGGACTTCGGGGCCCACAATCCGTCCCTTTGGACTTTGGGCGAACGGGGCGACAAACGGGGCAACGCTATGGGTAGCGCATAAACCGCTCGGTCCCAAAGTAAGGGAAGAAATCAAACTCTACGCATACAGCATGACGTGGGAAACCAACGGGACGAAAAGATATTTGAAGGGAACACGCGACTCCAACAAAGACTTCGAAGATTTGTTCGATAACCGGAACCAGGATCCCACGGGGATCTGGTCGGATGGAGAAACCATGTGGGTGGCAGATAATGCGGACAACATCCTTTACGCTTACGACATGGAAACGAAGAGGCGCGATACTAGCAAAAACATTGATTTGGTCAGAGATGACGACACGCAAAGCGCCTACGATTACTCGGTAGACAGGAACACATTTCCTCAGGGGATTTGGTCTGATGGGGAGACCATGTGGGTAGCGAATGTAGCGGGGCGGAACGACTCTGATGAGAAGCGGATCTACGCCTACAACATGTGGACGAACACTTTGGCGGGGGTGAGGATGTTTGACGGAAGCTACATTTCGGCGGAGGATTCAGCCAAGGATTACAAGACGTTGAATGAGAATTGGAATGAGGAGGGATCCACGGGAATAGAGTCCCCCGATAACGATCGGCCGCGGGGGATTTGGTCGGATGGGGAAACCATGTGGGTGGCGGATGATGCGGCGGACAAGATATACGCGTACAACTTGGCAACCAAGTCCATGAATTCCGCCAGAGATTGCCAACACGAACGGCGTCGATTTATTCAAATCCTACTTGTGGGCGGACGGCACCAACATGTGGGTATCGTCATTTAACCGAAAGAAAACTCCGAATCTGGGAGATGACACCGCGGGGATTTACGCCTTCAATCTGTCCGACAGGAATCGGGATGTTAGCAAGGATTTTAGCCATTTGATTAATACGAATTTGACCTATAGAGGGAATGACCGGCCGCGGGGGCTTTGGTCGAATGGGAAGACCCTGTGGATGGCGGAGAGAGATGATAATCCCGGGGCTACGAACAAGATCTACGCCTACGATTTGGCTACCAAGGAGCGCGTTTCCCTCCAAGACTTTGACAAGTTGCATGAAGCGGGCAACCGAGCCCCCGCGGGTTTATGGTCCAATGGGGAGACCATGTGGGTTGGGGATGATGCGGACAACAAGCTGTATGCCTACGATTTGGCCACCAAGGATCGCGCTGCTGCCAAAGACTACGACACTTTGGCCGCGGCGGGCAATCAACACCTTCCGGGTTTGTGGTCCGATGGGGAGATCATGTGGGTAGCGGACTATGAGGGCAACAAGGTGTACGCCTATAATCGGTCGGTGGAGGCTCGATTGGGGTCTTTGTTGGTGACCGGGCATGTGGATAGTCCGAGGTATGAAGACTTCGTGGCGGAATTGGATCCAATCTTCAACAGCGGCGTCATGGACTATGACGTCTCCGTTCCTTTTGCGACCGAGCGGTTGACATTAAGTGCGAAGACGCTCCGTCCTCATGACTTTGTCTTATCCTATGATCCGGCGGATCCCGATCTCACGGATGGCTACCAAATTCGCTTGGAGGTGGGGCAGAACCCCCTGGTTATCACGGTGGCGAATGGGTATGCGAACACCAACAGCCTGCCGCGGTTTCGAACCTACAAAATCGACGTGGAGCGGAAATTATTCACCTTCAATGATCCGGCCAAGGACATTTCCTTGGCGAACTCCGACACCGACGAGAATGAAAACAATTCCGATCCTCAAGGCGTGTGGGGCAACGCAGCAACGCTTTGGGTGGCCGACGGGGGCCGATAACAAGCTCTACGCCTACCACAAGGCGGATGACTCCCGGGATTCCAGCGAGGATATAGAGTTGGCTGCAACCAATTCCAATCCCCGCGGCATTTGGTCGGACGGCGTGACCATGTGGGTGGTCGATGGCGAGTTCATGACGACGGATAATAGGAAAAAGCTTTTTGCCTACAAACGCGAGCTAGGGGCTGGGGAAACCGAAGCCAATCGACATAATTCAGGCAAGGATATTGAGTTGGATTCAGACAACGCCAAACCGCAATGGATATGGTCGGACGGCGTGACCATGTGGGTGTCGGACAACAACACCATTACGAACATAGTGAACGGTCAAACCAACACGTATCAAAAGATCTACGCCTACGACCTAGTTGTCAAAACCCGCAGTCGAACTAAGGATATTAACTTAGATCCCCTCGCCCAATCGAATGCCGAGCCTCAAGGACTGTGGTCGGACGGGGAGAACCTGTGGGTGTCCAATGGCGGGGATAATCCCAAGATCTATGCCTATAAGCTGGCGGTGGCAGAGGGCGAACTGGACTGCTGGGCGGAAACCCAAGACTTCAACACGTTGAAAGCCGCCAAAAATCTCCACCCGAAGGGCATCTTTTCGGATAGATCGACCATGTATGTGGTGGACGCAGACAAGAAAAAGATATTTGCCTACAACCAGCCGCTGTCGGCGAACAACAATTTGAAAAGCTTGGCGTTGAGCAACGTTTATGAAGGGGCGCAACTGCTTGAGGAGGTCTTTGAAAGCAGCAAGACAGCTTATTTCGCCTATGTGCTTTATTCCACGGAGGTCACGACGGTCACTGCCGCGGCGCAGGATCCGGACGCCGGCGTAGTGGTGACCAAGCCCGCCGACGCGAACCTCGCCGCTCCGGGTCATCAAGTCCATTTGCCGAAGGAGTCCACCACTGAGATAGTCATCACGGTCACGGCAGAGAACGCCGCGGTCAAGGGATACATCGTCAAAGTGGATCGAAGATCTGGATGGCACACTCCAATTAATGACGTCGTTCTCCACATGGACAACTCTTCTCCCCGAGGTTTGTGGATAAATACAGATGAAACGAAAATATGGGTGGTCGATGATTCCGAAGACAAAATTTACGCTTACGCATTAGACACCGAAAACAAAGATCATTTACCGGGGGATAGCTTTCCCAGCGCGCTAAAGGATGCCGGGAATGAAGATCCTAAAGACATATGGTCGGACGGCATAACCATGTGGGTGTCGGATGAGGTGGACAACAGGATATACGCATACAAGATGTCGGACAAGACCCGCGATCTCGGCAAAGAAATTGCATTAGATTACCGTAGCGCGAAACCTAGGGGACTTTGGGCGAACAACACGAATATGTGGGTGGCTGCCGAAACGGAAAAGGCACTTTACGCCTTTAACATGTGGACGACCAACGTGCCCCCGGTATGGGACGGAAGTCGAAAGGCTGACGAGGAATTAATCGGAGGAAAAGATGAAAACGATGTTTTTATATTCGGGCCGCTAGAAAGTGCGGGCAATAAAAATCCTCATGGATTATGGTCGGATGGGGAAACCATTTGGGTGGCCAATATAGATCCCGGCAATCCCGGGCATGAAATTCCTGCTAGGTATCGTTTTTTCGCTTACGATCTGGATGGCAAAACCCGTCAAAGTGGCAAAGACATCAGCGAATTGGCAATCGGGAAGGACAATGATAATAACCTGATAAAATTGCCATACCACGCTTTCAGAGGAGGCTTTTGGTTAGGAGAGCGGACGATGTGGGTTTCGGGGTACGACTCTGAGGGAAGGATCTACACCTTCAATCGGCCGCGGCCGGGGGGTTGCCCTCCAATCCGAAGACTCCGAGGATTCCACCTTGAAAACCTTGCGCTTGAGCGGAGTGGTATTGAGTCCCGTCTTTTCCCCTGAGAATTCGTATTACACGGTGCCGGTGGATCACACCGTCAATTCGACAACGGTGACGGCGACGCCCAATCATTCGGGAGCTGCCGTGAAGATTTTTTCCGGCGCGCGCGGCATTAGACGAAGCCAAGCCCGCCGGGGGCCAATGTAGTCTTGGAAGAGGGGGACAACGTCATCGCCGTGGACGTCCAAGCGGAGAATGGAAGCGGACAAACCTATCTCGTTATTGTGACGAAGTCCGAGGCTCCGCCAGTTTCGGGCGGGCCGTTGCCGCAACCGCAAATCTTTCAAACATCGTCGGCTTCAGGCAAAAGCCAAACAGATTTAGCCAGTTCCGCCATCGGACTGGGAGAATGGAAGAGTCAGTTGATATTTGCCGAGACTTTAGCGAGTGGCGGCGTTCGATTTGTTTTCCTTGTCCCTGCGGAAGAACTCAAAATAGAAACAACGCCCGATCTGCTTGGCGGGAATTGGAGTCCATTGCCAGAAGATGAATTCCAAGCGGAGCGTGAATCCCTTGGCAACGGTCAAGATCGATTGACCATAATTTTGCCGAAGGCGGCGGGAAAACAACGTTTTCTTCGCTTGGCGCCGCAACGCTAGAAAGTTCCCAGAACCAAAGAAAAGACGCGCAAGAAATTTTTAGTTTAGAATTTAGAAGAAATATGGAGTTACTATGGCAATATTTAACATTCCTTTTGGAGACACGATCATGACAAAATTGTACAAGACCCGAATTAGTTCGATGCTGGCTATCGGTCTGCTGGCCGCTATCCTTGCCCAGCAAACTTCAACAGCGGAAACCGTCAACAGCCCCGGCTCCGTCCTCCACGGCCGAACAACAGAAGTAGCCGACGACATTTTGAATGCTTTAGGGATCGGCTTCCGTCAATACAATCAAGTCCCCAACCTTGCCCAACTCAGAAGCATCACTTCTTTGATCGTATCCCACGCAGCACTCACTTCTCTGCGAGCAGACGACTTTGACGGCCTTACCAACCTGCAAACGCTGCATCTTAATAACAACCTGTTAACTACTTTACCATTGGGGATATTTGACAGACTCACCAATCTGCAATCGCTGAGTCTTAGCAACAACCTGTTAACTACTTTACCATTGGGGATATTTGACAAACTCACCAGCCTGTAAACGTTGTTTCTTTACAGAAACGAGTTGACTTCCTTGCCTGCTAGGATATTTGACAGACTCCCCGGTTCTCTGTCTACAAGTTTGGAAAGAAGGTATCCTATTTCTGTTTTCCAAGTCCAGAGTCCCGGCTCCGTCCTCCACGGCCGAACAGCAAGAGTAGCCGATGCCATTCTGGATGCTTTAGGGACCGGTATCACTCAATACAATCAAGTTACCAACCTTACCCAACTCAGCGGAATCACTTCTCTGGACCTCAGGAGGTATTCTCTGAGCCTCGGGGGGGGACAGAGTGTACGTGTACATCGGCGATTCCGTGCGAGAGATCAGACTCGATTCCCTGCGAGCGGGCGATTTTGACGGGCTGACCAATCTGCAAACGTTGTCTCTTAACGACAACGAGTTGAGTTCCTTGCCTGAGGGGGCATTCGCCGGTCTCACCAATCTGCAAACGTTGAATCTTCGCCACAACCAGTTGAGTTCCCTGCCTGCGGAGATATTTGACGTGCTGACCAATCTGCAAACGCTAAACTTCCGCAACAATCAGTTGGCTTCTTTGCCATCGAGTATAGGCAATCTCGTCAATCTGCGAAATCTATATCTTTCCTCCAACCCACTGGCCTCCATACCCGCAGGGTTTTTTGATAGACTCACCAATCTGGAAGATCTGAGGCTTTACGACAATCGATTGACCTCCTTGCCGGCGGGAATCTTCGACAGACTCACCAATCTCAAATTGTTGACTCTTTCCCCCTCCTCCCGACTAAGCTTTTTGCCGCCAGGGATATTTGACGAACTTGCCAACCTCCAAAATCTGTATATTAGTAGAAATTTGTTTGCCTCCCTGCCATCGGGGACGTTTGACAATTTTTTCAACTTAAAGGAAGTAAGAGAGCCAGGAGATGTATATGCAGGGGATGTGCTATGGTCGACTCCGTCTGAGTCTTCTGTGGTTGACAGCCCCCAATCCCCTCTCCACGGCCGAACAAGAAGAGTGGGCGTAGCCATCCTGAGTGAATTGCCCGGCATCACCCAATTCAGCCAAGTCACCAACCTTACCCAACTCAGAGGCATCACTTCTCTCAACTTCCGCTTCTCATCCCTTTCTTCCATGCAAGCAGACGACTTTGAAGGCCTCGTCAACCTGCAAACGCTGAGTCTTGAGAGTAACCAGTTGACCAATTTGCCTTCAGGGATATTTGACGATCTCACCAACCTGCAAACGCTGGATCTTACCTACAACCGGTTAACTTCCTTGCCTTCGGGGATATTCGACAGGCTGGTTAACCTGCAAAGGATAGATCTTAGCGGCAACTCCAATTTGGCTCCTTTGCCGCCGGGAACGTTTGATAATTTTCCCAACTTAGGCATAATAATGGGCGATACCGGGTATATCGCTATCGCCATCATCGTCGGTTTTTTCCGCGGTGGACAGCCCCGGCTCCGTCTTCCACGGCCGAACAAGATATGTGGCCAACGCAATTTTGAATGCTATACCCGGTGTTACTCACTTCAACCAAGTCACCAACCTCGCTCAACTCGGAGTCGACATTCGTTCATTGACGATTGACCGGGGAACTAGCTTGCGGGCGGGTGATCTCGCCGGCCTCACTGGCTTGATGTATTTAACGATTAACGCTCCAGTGAGTTCTTTGCCTGCAGGAATATTTGATGATCTTACTAGCCTGAAATATCTGACGATTTATAGGACCAGGTTGACCACCTTGCCTGCGGGGATCTTCGACAATTTAACCAGCCTGCGAACGCTGTATCTGGACTCCAACCCACTGCTGGCTTCCTTGCCGGCCGGGATATTTGATAATCTTTACCTTCATGATCTGCATCTTAACGACAACGCCTTGACCACCTTGCCGGCCGGGATATTTGATAAAGTCAGAATTGCTGTTGATCTAAATTTAGAAGGTAATCCGTTCACTTCCTTGCCCGTGGGAATACTCGACGAATTCAATGAGAGACGGAGTGATGTAAGCGAGGACATCCTAAATTCTCTTCTTCCCAAAACTATCTCCCTCCCTCCCGCCGCTTTGGAGATACCCGAAGGAAATAGAGAAACCCCCGAGGCCGTGTTTCAGGCTGAAGTGTTGAATAGATATAGCACTCGATCTTTCTCGGTGGACTACGCCACGCAAGACGGCACGGCAATCGCCGGCCAAGACTACACGGCCGTTAGCGGCACCCTCACCTTCGGGCAACCAATTTCCATTCCCATTCTGGACGACGATGTAACCAACGAGCTGCCGGAAACTTTTACTCTAACCCTCAGCAATCCTACCAACGCTGTTTTCCTTGGCGGCGCCTCTCAGTTGACGGCTACCGTCACCATCACAGACGACGAAGAACCACCAACCGTCTCTTTTTCTAATGTTCCGCTTAACGCCCATATTTTGAAAATACCCGAAGGCGACGAAGGCGAAACCAACGCCGAGTTTCAGGTTGAACTCGGCCAAGCCTCCGTCTCCGCCCAAACCGCTTACATTCTCTACACCACGGTCGACGGCGGTGTCCTGGCCGGCCAAGACTACACCACCAACCTCACCCAAACCATCTCCATTCCCATCTTAGGAGACACCTTGGATGAGCCGAACGAATCTTTTAGCGTGATTTTGATCAATCCTACCAACTCTGTTCTTCAACCGAAAACAGTTCGAATTGAAATCTTAGACGACGATGAGCCTGCGTCCCTAGTCAATGTGAACGATGGCGGCGTCGGCGGTGGAGTGACTCCGATAATCGTCCCGCACCTCTCGCAGAACGGCGGATCGACTTCGTCCTCGCTCATGTTCAGACCAACCAGTTTGTCCTTAAGCGAAAGCGGCTCTGCCACCTATCAAGTGCGCGCCACTGCCTCTCAAAACAGAAACATGATCGTCAATATAGCAACGACGCACACCGGAATCACCATCAACCCCAACAGATTAACGTTCAATAGCTACAATTGGCAGACCTACCAAACCGTGACCGTGACCGCCAGCGCCGATGCCTCCGATATAAGCGAGCAAGCCTCCATTAGGCACTCCATTCCCGGCAGCGAAGGCTTTGCCGCCATCAACGACGCCGGCATTGTTTCCATAACGCTTGCCCCTACAATAGTAGAAGAACCCAATGGCGAAGACATGATAGAACCAGAACCCGTTGACCCAGAACCAGAACCGCCCACAAACAGCGAGCCTGTCGACTACGACCAAGACGACGACGGCTTGATTGAGGTTAGCAACCTAGCGCAACTGAACGCCATCCGGTTTGATTTGAACGGCGACGGCCAACCGGACCAAGAAGCATTCGCCGACGCTTACAGCCAAGCCTTCCCCAGCGCCATCGCCAACATGGGCATTCCCAACAACGCCCCAGCCCAAGGCTACGAACTCACCAGCGATCTTGACTTCGATACCAACCACAACGGCCACGCCGAGGAAGCAGACGCCTTTTGGAACAAGGGCCACGGCTGGCAGTCCATCGGCCTGTTCTCCCACCCCTTCCAAGCCGTGTTAAAAGGCAACGAACATAAGATTGTCGGCTTGTTCCAAGACCAGAGCGATGCCTCCCGGTTTGCCGGGAAACCCAGTGGCTTGTTTGGAGCTATTGGCAATCGCGGGCAAGTGGTTGGCTTAGGATTAGAAGAGGTGGATATAAAAGGCGTCAACTGGGTCGGCGCCATCGCCGGGTTGAGTCAAGGGGTTATCAGCCATTGTTCGGTGAGCGGGCAAGTAGTGGGCTCGAACAGCGTCGGCGGCCTAGTCGGCCATAACTTTGGGAACATTGCGCACAGCTTCGTCAACGCAGAAGTGAGCGGCGTTGTCGGCGTCAGCGTCTTCGTGGGGTGGAATGTTGGTGGTTCTATCGAGTCCAGTTCGGCGCAAGGGAGAGTGAATGGCGCAACCAGTGCCGGCGACTTAGTTGGTTTAGGAACCCCGGCTCGCTAAAGACCGGTTGTGCGCAAGGACAAAGCGGAAAGCGCAACCTTAGCCGGCGGAGTAGTTGGGTATCAATCCCACTATCGGCATCATTGGGCAGAGTTATGCGGTGGTGGAAGTGAGCGGGTCAGCTCATGTTGGTTGGTTAGTAGGTTGGATTAGCGGTTTCCCCGGCGCAAAGGAGAATAGCGGGAAATGTCCGTAGGCAACAATTGCCCTATTCTTTTTCTTCCTTGATTTCGATTATGGTGGTGTTTCGCGCGTTGATCGTGACTGCGTGGCTATTCTGGTATACATAATCGTTTTGCGGCGGCCATAGCTTTCTCTGCTTCCGCTGCGCTGGGATACTCGCTCTTTGCCGAATATTCGACATCTTGGCATCGCACCGTGATTTGAAACGGTAAATCCACCTTCGTTTCTTAGCGGGTGATTTTCATCGTTTTCAAAGCATTCATCCAAAAAAGACGGCGGCCGTTGTTCTTTCTCGCATGGATGGGAAACAGTCGCCCTATGAGAATGGCTGAAGCATCTGCTTTTACCATTGCTCTGGTTTTGGACAGAGCCGGCCGTTGGGAATTTATATCTTGCGTTTGCTGTGTCTGTCGTCTATGCTTCCAAGCATGGATCGTTTGCTGAAGCGTTTGCGTCGGAGTCGGATTGGCGTCTCACTCTTTGTCTTTTGCTCATTTTTTCTTCTATTTCTTCTCATTGGCGGCGTTTTGGCGGTCCTTGACGTGCCAGATGAATTCCTTGGGACTGTTGGGATAATTATGTTTTTGCTCCTTATTAGTCCCATTGTCTGGCTTTTGTCAGGGGCATCTTTTAAGGGTTTGATTTTTACTGCTTTTGGTAGTTTCATTGGTTTTTTCTACTACTCCTTCCTTAATTTGCGTGGGAATGAATATAGTGCGGCGGTTTTTGGGTTGTTGTTCGGGTTTACCATTCTTGCTGGGATTTTTCGTGGCTGTCGGTTTTTGTGGGGAAGGTTTCAAAGGAGTCATCTAATGCGTAGAAGGCGGCGCGTCGGGGAATGCCGTTCTTTGTTCTGCCGTTGAACTGGTAGGCACGACCGTCCCGGTTTGGGGAACAGAGGAGATGTTTTCAAGCGGATTTCCGGGCGATGGCAAGTAAGTTGTCCGCCAGTTCTAGCCGTCCCAACAATGCTTCGGCTCCGTTGTAAGCCCAACGCAGAGGGGCGAGCCTCCGGGATTGTTTCCAAGCGGTTGTTTTTTTGAGCAACTTGGCTCGTTCGGCATCTGGGACGCGGTTTTTTCTTTGGTATAAGTCTTGCGCAATGACGAGGGGATTGAACTTTATTGTAGAGTGGTCAACGATTTCGAGATGAAGCACGCGCTGGATGAATTGGAGGAGTGTCTGTTGGGAAAAGTAGTTTAGGTGTTCGGGCATAATATAACGATATCTGGCACCTAAAAGCCGGACGGCCAAGCTTTTTCGGTTGGGAACCAGGATGAAGCAGAGGCCGTCGGGTTTGAGGAGGTCGACCGCTTTTTGCAAAAATGGAAGCGGTTCTATCAAGTGTTCGAGGACGGCCCAAAAAGTAACTGCGTGAAATTGTTGACTGCCAAAGTCATGGATCAGGAACGGTTTTCGAACAACTTCCAAGCTTTTGGATTCGGCATAGTCCAAGGCCGGCCCGGCGATGTCGACGCCGACGCCTTGGTAGTTTCCTTGTTTTTGCAGACGATAGAGAAAGGCACCGGTGGAACAGCCGACGTCCAGCACTCGCCCCGCCGGGCACCATTTCCGAAAGTATTGCATTTCCCGCTCAAACCGCACGGGAGCGTAATCACTTTTCAGCTTGTCTGGCGAGAGGTAGAAGGGAACGGCTAGTTGGTTGTAAAACTTTCCTGAAGCCAAGTCTGCTGCTATGGGGCTGGCGTAGTAGAGGTCGCATTGTAGGCAACGTTTCACGTGCAAGTTGCCTTTGTGCCATACTGGTTGTCGGCGGAGGCCTCCGCATCCTGGACAGGCGCGGGAAACTTCGGCGTTGCTGGAATTGGAGTTGGGGTTGTTTTTCATTTCTGATTAAAAGGGAAAAACTACCGAAGAAGCATCCGTCGCAAAAACACGCGGGCTACCTTCGATTTTTGCGATTTTTGGAATCCAATAAGATGGTGACCGGGCCGTCGTTGATCAAGCTCACTTCCATGTTTGCGCCAAACCGGCCTGTGGCAATGGGAGATCCCAGTCGTTTTTCCAGCTCTTGAACCAAGAGATTGTATAACGGAAGGGCAATTGCCGGCGGGGCAGAGCGGATAAACGAAGGGCGATCTCCTTTCTTTGTAATGGCGTGCAAGGTGAATTGGCTCACAAGCAGAACTTCCCCACCGACGTCGAGCAGGGAATGGTTCATTTTCCCTTCCGAGTCGTTGAAAATTCGCATTCGAAGAGTCTTTTTGCAAATCCACTGGATATCGTCTTTTGCGTCTCCGGCCTCAATGCCGACAAACAACAACAAACCGCGCCCGATTTCACCGCAGACGGTTCCGTCCACTTTCACATCCGCCCGGCGAACGCGCTGCAACAGAATTCTCATAGCGAAAACAGATTCACGCGGGAGACGCCTTTTCTATTGTCTCCGCGCTTCTGGGGCAGTTTTGCATGAATGCACTTTTTCGCAAAGAGTAGATTTTTGTGGAATAGAGACTTCGTTCGGGCATAATTTGCCTGTTGCTCGGTAGATTCGTATGAGCGTTGTTTTCAAAGAACCTTTCCGCGTGTTGATAAACGCGGCAATACGCCTTTTGCCATGCCGATTCCTGTAATTAGTGTTGAAGAAATGTGCTCGTGGGAAGCGGCGACTTGGGCCTCCGGCATTCAGGAATCCGACGTGATTGGCAGGGTCGGACGGGCGATTGCGGATTGGCTTTTATCTCGCACGCATCCTTCGGATTTGATTCTGATTGTCGCAGGCAAGGGACACAACGGAGATGATGGCCGCGCTACCTTCAAATGCTTGTTGTCTGCCGAGCGGGACGCGTCTTTGTTGGACGTCCGAAATCCAGAGCAAACCGCTGAACGATTAGAGCGGGCTTTGTCCCGGCATCCTTCCGTGATTGTCGACTGCTTGTTCGGCATCGGCCTCAATCGAGATTTGTCGCCGGCTTGGCAAGCCGTAATTCGCCGGATCAATCAAGCTGGGGCGATGATCGTTGCCGTCGATGTTCCCTCCGGCTTGAACGCCCAAACTGGTTTCCCAATGGGCGGCGGCGTCCAAGCGGATTACACTTTGACAATCGGCGCTCCGAAAGCGGGAATGTTGACTTCCCAAGCGCGTTCCTTTGTCGGCTACGTGCGCGTTCTTCCCGACGTCGGTCTGCTGTCGAACTTCTTCTCCGCATTCAAATTCGGGGAACTACCGAAGCGCGGAGATTCAGAGAACGGCAGGGGCGCCGAAGCGCCGGCCGGCGACAATTCGCTTTTCTTCAGCCGGGAAGAAGACTTTCGAGGCTTTCCGCCGCCGCGGCGGGCAACGGATCATAAAGGCAGTTTTGGACACTTGGCCATCCTCGCCGGCAGCCGCGGGTATCACGGCGGCGGCGTGTTGGCGGCTCGCGGCGCGATGCGGGCTTGTCCGGGACTCATCACTCTTTCGACAACGCCCGAATGCTATCTGCCGGCGGCCTCTCATCTACAACAAGCCATGGTCGAGCCTTGGAGAGAATCCTGGCAACCGCCCGCCAAAACAACCGGAATTCTTGCCGGGCCCGGTTTGGCGGGGAAGGACGTTCCTGATCGGTTAATGGATCAACTGCGCGAGCTGTGGCGCAAGGACGAACGGCCCGTTTTGGTCGACGCTTCCGGTCTGGATTGGCTGCCTGAAGACGCCGAAACTGCGGGGTTGCGAGTGATCACGCCTCACGCCGGCGAAGCGGCGCGGCTTTTGAAATGTCGGCCCGCCGCCGTCAACGAAAACCCGGTCGATTGCCTGCGCGAGCTGTCATCGCAATTCGGCGGATGCTGGGTTGTGCTGAAAGGCGACCACAGCCTGGTTGGACGGAAACAAGGCTCTGTCTTTCTTAACGCTACCGGAACGCCGGGACTCGCCCAAGGCGGCAGCGGCGACGTTCTCGCCGGCTTCTTGGCCGGTCTTCTTTCCCAACCCCGATGCCAAAACGACCCGGAAACGGCCTTGCGCCTTGGCGTTTGGAAACACGGCGAAGCCGCCGAGCGGCTGCAAAAAACACAAAACAACTGGACTGCCGAAGAACTCCCCGCCGCCCTTCATCTGTAATCCCTGCCGTTTTCAAGCAAAGCGTTTTTTCGGCCGTTCTCTTCCTCACCGCGAAATTTTTCCTTTACGAAATGCTCCGGCGGCGCAAACTGGCGGAATGCAAAGAAGCAAGGCCTATCTCTTCGCGTTGATTTGTCTGCTACTCGGATTTGCGCTCTCCGGAGCGGCGGCCACTTTTGAGTTGGAAAACGGCAACACCTTTTACGGCGAAGTGTCGAAACTGGACGAAGACGGCCTGGTGATCCGAATGGAGGAGGACGTCGGCGGTTTTTCGGAACGCATCGAGCTGGTTTATCTATCGCAGGAGACCCTAAAACAGCTGGCGGAAACTCCTAAGTACAAACCCTTTGTGTCCCTATTCATTGAAATGCCCGAAGAGGAGCTGGAACAGCCGCCGCCGATTGTTCTCCGCCCGGTGGATCGGTTGTCGCGCGCTTCCGAAAAGGCTTCTTTCTTCTCCGCCTTTGCCAGCCCCATCGGCATTCTCTTTCTGCTCGTATTTTACTTGGGCAATCTTCTGGCGGCCTACGAAACAGCGATCTACCGGGGACGATCCGTTCCGCTTGTGTGCGGTTTGGCGGTCATTGTGCCGGTCGCGACCCCGATTATCTTTCTTTCGCTGCCCGCCGCCGAAGGCTCATATGCCGCTCCTTCTTGGGAAGAAGAAGCCGAAGAAACGCCGCCGCCACCACCCCAAAAAGAAGATCCTCGCCCGGTCGGAATTTCAGCAAACAAACCCTCAAAACTTGGACTCCGACAATCCGCCGCCCCCAAGAGTAGCCAGGCGGCAACACCGTCCTCATACACCCGCAGCAACACCGAGTTCAACCGCCACTTCTTTGAAACAACCTTCTCTGAATTTTTCCGCGTCGTCCCCTCGCCCTCGATCAAAGACATGGTCATCGAATTCAAAGGAACCAAAAAAGAACTCATCGCCAAGCGCATCACTCGAATCTCCGCCAACGAAATCCATCTCCAACTGCTGTCGGGAAAAAAAGAAGCGGCCATGCGTTTTGGAGAAATTGTCCAAGTCAATCTGCGGCATAAAAACGAAAAATAGCTCCTGCCAAACCCGTCCTCCGACCGCAAAACCCTGATGTGAAAGCAGTCCGCACCATTTTCCTCGGAACGGCGGAACTGGCCCGCCGCTCACTCCAAGCCTTAATTCACTCACCCGCAGTGAACCTGATCGGAGTCATTAGCCAGCCGGACAAACCCCAAGGCCGACACCTGCGGATCAAACCCACCCCAGTCAAAACCGAAGCCCTCCAACACTCTCTGCCCATCTGGCAGCCAACTTCCCTGCGGACAGACACGGCCCTGCTCAAACACTTGAAAAACCTGGACCCAGACCTCTTCCTCGTCGTCGCCTACGGCCAAATGCTCTCCCCCGAAACCCTGGAAATCCCCAAACTCGGCTGCCTCAACCTGCATCCCTCCATTCTGCCCCAATACCGCGGCGCCGCGCCTATTGCTTGGCCCATCCTCAACGGCGACCCCCGAACCGGCGTCACTATCATGAAAATGGACGAAACACTCGACACCGGAGACATCGCCGCGCAAGAAATCACCCCCATCTCGCCCACAGAAACCGGAGGCGAACTGCACGACCGACTCGCCCAGATCGGGGCCCAACTCCTCGTCCACACTTTGCCAAAATACCTCAACGGCGACCTGCCACTCCGCCCCCAAAACCACCAACGCGCCACCTACGCCCGAAAACTCGCCCGGCGCAACGGCGAAATCGACTGGCGCCGACCGGCAACCGAACTCGCCAACCAAATCCGCGGACTCAATCCCCGGCCCGGAACCTTCAGCCGCTTGCAAAAACACAATGAATCCCTCACTATCAAATTTTGGCGGGCCGAGCCCCAACCCGGCCCCAAACTCAAACCCGGAACCGTCACCAAAACCTCTTCTCACGGCGTCGTAGTCGCCTGCGGCCAAGACCATCTCCGAATCACCAACCTCCAAAGAGCCGGCGGAAAATCGCTCCCCGCCAGCGCATTCCTTGCCGGATTCCCCATCACGCCGGGAAACCAATTTACCATCCCTAATACTACTACAAAACCTTCCCTGCGGCCAACCAGCGCACAGAAATACCACCAAACACAAATAGCATGACCACACACTACTGGCTCGTAAAACAAGAACCCAAATCCTACTCATGGTTCGACTTCGTCAAAGAGGGACAAACCGAATGGGACGGCGTCCGAAACTACCAAGCGCGAAACTACCTTCGCGCCATGTCCAAAGGCGACCTCGTCCTCTTCTACCATTCCGTTGTCGGCAAAAAAATCATGGGCATCGCCAAAGTCCTCAGCGAAGCCTACCCAGACACAACCGCCCAACAAGGCGACTGGTCTTCCGTTGACCTAAAACCCCTCAAGACTCTCAACAATCCCGTCTCTCTAGAAACAATCAAGAAAGACTCCCAACTCCTCGACATTCCTCTGCTCAAGCAATCCCGCCTTTCCGTCATGCCCGTCACTGCCCGTCACTTCAAACGAATCCTAAAACTCAGCAACACCAACCTCTAAACCTGAATTCCTGTTTATCGCGCCCAATAATGCCTCTGTTGTGATCTTGTCGGCGAATGCGGATACGGACGGGTATTAAGGGGTGTTAGTCGTAGCGAAGAATACGATTGGGATAGCGGTGATTGCGTTCAACGGGGTCGTGAAGACCGACATTATTATTGTGAGGCGGGCGGCGGCGCAAAGCGGGCGCAGCAGCGTATTCAGGCACGGAGACGTTGGAGAAGATGCTTTGGGTGCTGACAATATTTTTCTTTTTTGTTAAGGAGGGAGGAGAGCGTCGCAATGTTCCTGTCTAAAAATAAAAACGAATGAGTTTAGGGACTTTGGAAATTTTGCGCCGCTCGTCTTCAATCGACAGAAAGAATGTCGTCTATGAAACCCAAAACGATTGTCTAATTTTGGGTAAATGATTGGTTTCTCGATCTCGAGAAATGAAGTTGATTGGGGATTCTCTAAATTTGAAGGAGGATGGACACTTTTTTGAGGAGGCTTTCAGAAATGCAAACGACGGCCGAATTATCTAAAAATCTGCTGTTCAGAAAAAACCAGCGTTGCGGAGCATTTGCGAAGTTGACAAAACTGGGAGTTCAATCTATTTTTGGCGAAAAAGAAATCAATTTTTGACAATGGAACATTTATGCAGAATTACTGTTGCCGCTCTTGCCCTTCAATTGTTGACGGGCTGCCTCGACGCCAAGGAGGAAGCCGTGAGTGATTTTTCGCCGGAACACGATGAGGAATCATCCCTGAGCTTGGCCACTTTGGGAACGGGTTGTTTTTGGTGCACAGAAGCGCTTTTGGAAACTTTGGACGGTGTGAAGTCCGTCACTTCGGGTTATTCGGGAGGGCACAAAGAAAATCCGACCTATAAGGAAGTCTGTTCGGAAACTACCGGCCATGCGGAAGTAGTGCAAATTGTCTTCGACCCGAAAACAATCTCTTATGAGGAGATTCTTTTCTATTTTTGGCAATCTCACGATCCGACAACGCTTAATCGACAGGGAAACGACGTCGGCACGCAGTATCGCTCTATCATTCTCTACCACGACGACAAACAAAAGGCCGCCGCCGAAAAATCGAAAGCCGCCGCCGCCGATTCTTTTGCGGATCCCATCGTAACGGAGATTGTCCCCTTTGAAAAGTTCTACCCGGCCGAAAAAGAGCATCAGGACTTTTTTCGCAACAACCCGGCAAATTCCTATTGTTACTTCGTTATTCGACCGAAGTTGCAAAAATTCAACAAAGCGAAGGAAGAGCGGACTAAACGTCAATCCATCCCTTCAAACGATAGATGAACCAGCCGACTTGCTCGTAGAGATATAATCGGAGGATCGACAAGTGTCTAATCTCCGGGATAAGACACCAAGAAGGGGAAGGGATGGTGTGAAAATCGCAGGCTACTAGGATCGCGTTGTCAATGCCCATGCTTTGGCAGACTGCTTCGGCCCGGCGTAGGTGAGAGGCCGAGGTTACGAGGATCATGCTCTGCCATTGGCGCTCTTCCATTAATATTTTTGCCGCGCACACTTCTTCATAAGTATTTTTGAGAATGCCAAGATGCTCGATGGCTACGGGAAGATTCCAACTTTCCAGCCAATCTTTGGCGGCGGCGTATTCTGAAATTTGGGGTCCTTCGTCTCCGGCGGCGCCGCCGCCGATGAGCAGAACGTCTGCCTTGCTGGCTCGGGCGAGCGCCACTCCGGCCAAGAGCCGATCCACGCTTTCTCTGGCATCGAATCCGTGAGGTTCTCCGTCGCCTCTTTTCACATGTCCGCCCAGCACAAACACGACATCCGCATCCGGCACATGGAGCGGATTCTCCTTATAATACGGGCGTTCCAGAGTTGCGAGCAACCAGCCGGAAACTCCCGTTCCTCCAAACACCGTCAAAAAAGCAACCGCAGAGAAAACAATCGAAGCCGGCCGGTATCGTTTTCGCGCGATCAAGAAGACGCCGAAAACGATGAGAATCAACCAAATGATGGCGACGGGATCCACCAACATTTTTAGGAACTCGTTGACGAGATTCAAAACGGACATCCTATTCAAGGTTTTCCGGAGCAAAGATCGCTCGCTGGAATCTGTACTAATGCGGCAAAGAGCCGGTCGCGCTATTCCACGCGCGCCAACCGTTCGATATCCTTAAACTCCACGTCCATATCTTGGCCTCCGTGCAGTTGTAGCGCAAAGCGACCTTCTGCCCGTCCCCAATCTTCGGCCAGCTCGGCGGATTTGCGGCCGTTGATTCGAACTACCGTTCTCCGTCCCCAAGCCGACACGGTCAGTTGGTTCCATTCTCCCGGCTTATACCACTTTGTTTTTTTATCTGCCGGATGTTGGACCACCCAGCCTCTTCCGCCGGTTTCGTATAATCCGCCGGTTTCAAAACTGGTGTCCAGTTCCACTTGGAAGCCGTGGACGCCCACAGCGCGATGAACCGGCTCCGATCGGAAGTAGAATCCGCTGTCCCCCCGGTTAATTTTGAATTGGAGACGCACGGTAAAATCGCCAAAGCTTTCTCGGCTCAGAAGTAAGCCGTGGCGGCGTTCCGCCTTGTTGCTGCGGCCTTGGATGATTCCTTCGCTGACGCGCCATTCCCCGCCTGGTTTCGGTTCCCAACCCGTCAAGGTTTTTCCGTCGAACATAGGTTTCCATTCATGTCGACCAAGGTCTTGGATGCGCAAATTGCGCCAGGCAATTTCCATGGGAACTTCGCTCCCCGTCCCGTGAACTTGCAATGCGATAAACCCGCTCAAGCTCATCGAGTCCCACAAGTCGGCCGCCAAAATCCCGTTGATCCACGTCCGAATATGATCTCCGACGGCTTCAATCCGATAGTGATTCCATTGATTTTGGCGAAAGGCTTTTCGCGCCGGCTCGTTTTCCTTGAGGTCGTGAATCCAGCCTCGCCGAGACTCGTCGTAAATCCCGCCGGACCAAGCCCGTTTGGAGGGGTCAATCTCGACCTGATAGCCGTGCACCACCCCATTTCGATAAGTCGGAATGCTGGCGCTCCGAATTTGAATCCCAGCGTTCATTTTGGGATTCACCTTGAACTCCAACTCCAAAACAAAATCGCCGTAGTCCCGATTGGTGCAAAGAAAACTGTTTCGAGACTTCGGAACCGTGCTTCCCACAATGGCGCCGTCCCGAATTTCATACTTTGCCTTCCCGCCTTTTTGCGTCCAGCCGTCAAAATTCTTGCCGTTGAACAGCGGCTTCCAATCAGCCTCGGCGGCGAGACCGTTGGCTATCCAAAAGACCGTCAAAAACCAAACCGCCATCCACAAAACCATCCTCGCGAAAATGCATTTGAACTTCATCATTCCCGCTAGCAAACCACAAACCGCTCCAAAACAAAACACAAAACGCTCCTTAAACAACGGTGGAGCCTTCCGCATTTGGCGCTCCAAGCCCCCGCCGGCGAACTTGCCATTTCATCCCCAGCCGCTAAAATCCTCAGCGGACAAAAGATATGCGGCTCCTTTCCTTGACCATTGGCCTCCTGCTTGCGGCGCAAACCCGAAGCGCGGATCCGCCGGCACTTCCCTCGGCAAAAGAACTCCAAGAATCCCCAAACCTCATCCAATCCGTCGGTCCCGGAAAATTTCGAATTGGCAAAGTCACCTTTGACTCGCTCAAGCGAGAAGTCTCCTTTCCCGCCCAAGTCAATCTTCGCGACGCCCTCATCGAATACGCTGTCGTCGGCAAAACGGGTAAACGACACGAATCCCTTCTGATGACCGAAGCCGATCCCGTCCACATTCACCTGGCCATGCTCCTGCTCGGCGCCAAAGCGCCGCCCCCAAAATCTAAAAACAACCCTCTGCCGCCCGGACAAGCCATCGACATTCTCATCTTCTGGCAAGAAAACGGAAAAGAGCAAACAGGGCGCCTCGAGGACTGGATCATCGTCGGAGAAGACAAACTTCCCGCAAGCAAAGGCCAGTGGAGTTACAATGGCGCCCGCATCGACAACGGACACTTCACCGCCTCCGCCGACCAATCCGTCGTCGCCCTCATCCTCGACATCCGCGCCCTAGTCAACAACCCTCGAACCGGCAACGAAAACGACGAAATCTGGTTTCCACACGAAAGCAAAATTCCCCCCCTCGGCACAAAGGTGCAAGTCACCTTCCAATTAGAAAAGTTGGAAAAGCGCTAAAATACCAAAAGACGCAAAATTCAGCGGCAAAGCCATCATCTCCAGCGGCGCGGGATTTTGGGGATTGAACTTGGCGCAATGTCTAAAACCAATCGGGCGACGAAGTGATTCTCCTTTTCCGAAAACTTACTGGGGGAAGGCTTTGAGTTTCGATTCTTGACTATTGGGTGGCTTTATGGAGCGGGCGGGGTGGAGGATTCTTTGCTGGGGGAGAGCCTGAAGAAAGCGCTTGGCTGGTTGGGAGGAACGAGGTAGCGATTGTCGGCCGTGGGGACTTCGATCCAATTGGCTTTATCGCGGTCTTCCTCCTCATCGTAGTCTATTGTGGCGGCGGTTTTTAGCATGTAATCCGTTCGATCCGAGGGCCATTCTAATAGAATTTGGCCTTCATCGATGCGAAGGGTAAGCAAGGGGGGAGGGCATTGAGACTTAATGAAGCAGTTTAGGAAGTCGTGACGCCGGTAGATGAAGGTGTCCATCACTCGGCTTACGGCGTCTTCACTGCGGCCGGACAAAGCGGTGCCCTTGCGAAGCAGGGACAGCATTCTCTCCGGATGGTAGATGGTGTTGTTAAACTGATGGAGCAGGTCCAGGAACTCGGCTTCGTAAGCGATAAAGAAAGAGTCTTTGATGCGATTCCACTCTTCACGGCGGTTGTTGACATTGCCGATGCGGGACTCATCGCCGTGATGGAAGGGGCTGGTATTGGGGCCGGGCTTGCTGGGACTTAACGCGCTTTTCACATCCCAAGGCAGCAGGCACCACTTGCCGTCATCAGCCTTTTTGTAAAGGTAATAGTTATGCACGGTGTCGGCGGTGGAAAGAGCGTAGCCCATGGCGCAGATATAGCGCAAGGTTAGGTCAACGTCGAAGTGTTCGGCCAGCCAAGTTCGCAGGGCTTCTTTGCCTTGGGTTCGGGCTTGGTGGAGGCCTTCGATCATTGTTTGGGGCGCGTCCGCAACGCCGTCCAAGGGCTGGTTCTTCCAAAGGAGCGTTTGGCGGTCGTAGGTGTGTTCATATCGTTCCTGCTCGGTGTAGCCGTGGAGAGAGCCGGTGATGAGCCGCCCGTCTCCATAGAAGTAAGGACCTTCGTTGCCTTTATCGGGGTTTTGGTTGGCTCGAATGCCCTGCGATTTAAAGAGGTCGCCGACTTCGCCAAACCATTGGGCGAGAAGGTCGCGGCCGGGGCGCTCTATCTGAAAGGCGTCGTCGTTGTAGGCGCATCCGTTGACCCGCAACTTTGCCCAGCCGGTGCGCGGCGCCGGCACTCCCGCCAACTCGAACAACTGAAAAGAGAGATGCGGCCGCAACGAAGCTTCTGTTCTTGCCTTCAGGATCAGCACATCCATGCCCTCGTGTTTCCGATAAGAGGGAAACTCAATCCGCCAATGGCGAAGCGGCGCCTGGTTGCCGCTCCAATGAGACGCGCACTCAAAATGAATCGCGTCGTTGCGTTGTCGCCCCCCATTGCCGCCTTGGTGGCGCGCTTGCACATCGTACACTATTCCGTCGGCCACAAAGACCGCCGGCACTTCTTCATTCCAGCGAGGATTGACCCGATTGTCGATCACCGGACCAGAAGCGATGTTCTCTTCCAATCGCCGCCAACTCGCCGCCGATAAAAACAGATGATAGACGCCAAAATGCCGCCCCGAAATCATCGGCAACGGCGGCTCCACAAAATACCCATGCCACGCAAACGCATCCCGTTCCTCCGAAGGCGAAACGCCCCGCCGCCCGCCCCGCTCTTTCCACTCCACTTGGTAGCGAACGATCGAATTGGCCGGCAACATAGGCATCCGCACGCTCCACTTCCCCGCGCCCGCATCCTGCATCGCCAAACTCATGACCGCTTCGCCTCCGTCGACCTCTACATCGTCCACCCAATATCTCACCCCAGCCGAAACCACCAAACCGCCTCCCGCAAACCTAGCCACCAACAACGGCTCCTCTTCGCTTCTCACTCTCCTAGGCTCCGTCCCCACTTCCACCAACACCGCCGGCAACGACGCGCATGCTCCTTCTTCTCGGTCTGCTCTCCCCGGCGATGGCTCCCTTTCTACCACCCAGTTCGCCACATCCCAACCCAACCCCTCCCAACAAATCCGACGCAGCGATATGTCTCCCCCCCCTCTAGCCTCTCTTCCATCCGCCAACGAAGGCCAAGGAAAGTCATCGTCATAACCAACCCCGTCCGCCAAACTCCCCTCCGGCAGAACCAGCCATATCTCTCCTCCGCCATTCCCCAAATCTCCCTCATAAGCCCTCACCAGCTCTCCTTCCCCTAACTGCGAATACTCCCGCGCCAACCGCTCCGGCGACCAAGCCAATACCATGCTTTCCCCAGAACCTAAAACCTCTCCCTCTCCAAACTCGTAAAAAACATCTCCAACTAACGCCCACCCCTCCATAGACACTGCCTCGCCCCCGAAATTCGTCAACTCGATAAACTCCGTTCCCCGATCCTCCTCGCTCCGCAACGCAGAATGATACCCAAACTCCGACAACCGAACCAACGAGCCTGTTCCCTCCTCACAATCCACTTTATGATTCGCCCTTCCCGGAGACGGCCTCCCCAAAGGCGACCCCGACCACGACCCCGCCTCCTCAGAGGAGGACTCCCAACATCGCCGCTCCAACGACGCCCCCAACCCATCGGCCGTCGGCGGCCACGGCCACTCATCCTCATACCGAACCATCTCCACCACTATATCCCACGCATCTAACAAACCAACCCGCTCGCCCCCATTGCTCAACGAACCCCCATACTCCCCCAACACCCTCCCCAACGGCAACTGCCGGTAACGCTCCCGCAATCTCTCCGCATCATCCGCAACCACATAATACTCCCCCGAATCTAACATCGTCTCCTCCTCGAACTGAAATCGAACCCCCCGAAACTTCCAGCCGCTCACCTCCACCGCCGCATCCCCAACCACAAACAACTCTAAATACTCTCTCCCCGCCCCCTCCACATCATGATACATCAACTCGCTCATCACAACCGACGGCCTATACAACCGCTTGTTCGCTTCCCCAGGCGTCCCCGCAACACTCCGATACCAATCCCTCCCCCCATCCGGATGCCTCCCTATGCCTACATCTCTCGCTTGCGGCCCAAACCCGTAGGCCTCCACAACAAACGAGCCATCCGGCGCCGCCAAATAAACCGCCTCCCCCTCAGAACTTAACCCAAACCCCGTCTTCTCCCCTGATACTTCCACCACGAAAAACTCTCCCGCCCCCACAACCGCCCCCGCCGGCAAACGATGCTTCCGCAACTCGCTCCCCTCATCCGACAACCACGCCCCGCTCAGATCGATCGCCGCCGCCATGGGATTGTAAAACTCCACATAATCCGACCCTAAACTAGGGTTCGCCCAGATCTCATTAATCACCACCCCACGCAATGATTCATACCTCCCCGCGTCCTCCCCCACTCCCAACACTAACTCCGGCGCCAATAAAAAATCATACGGATCATCTAAAAGTGTGTTGTGCCCTTGAATCGCCAACAAATTCCGCCCCACAACTAATAAGTCCCGCCGATCCGTCAAATCGATATTCTCCTCCAAGTCCTCCGACAACACCGCAAACTGATCAAAGGCCGGCGGCTCCCCGTTGATCCCATGAGACCCCACCCGAACCCCGTTCAAATAAACCACATAGCCGTCATCATAAACCAACCGCAACTCCAACGACTTCATACGCTCCAACTCCTCCGCTCTCAACTCAAACCACAACCGCACATACAACGACGAATAATTCCCCTGCATATCTTCCAACTGGGTCTCCACCAAAGCCCGCTCCATGGTATACCGCTCGCTACTATATCCATAGCCACTCGCCCCAACCAGCCAGTCTGCTCCCGCAACAAAACCCGGCAACGCCCACTCTACGCTCCCCCCAGACGGCTCCGCTAAACCCCTAAAATATCTCCCATAAGTCCCTTGCCCCACCAATACCCGCTCCCTCAATAATCCCCCAGTCTCTTCTGCCTTCCCCCGCGCTCCTTTTGGATATCGACTTCCTATCCAGGCCCGTCCATCCCCCAACTCCCTAGCCAATTCCCCTACAAACTCCAACGAATGCCCCGTCCCCCCATACGCCTCAGCAGGCCAATCCCCCCCAACCCCATACTCAAAATCTATCCGCCCCAACCCCGCCGCATCCCGCAACCGAAGCCGCTCCCCAGAATTCGACAGCCTCCCCGAATACCCCCCAACCACTCGCTCCGCCTCAATCCCCTCATAACGCTCCACCCAATACTCCGCATCCTTAGCCACCACCATATGCTCCCCAGCCCCAATCACACTCCCCTCCGGAAACACAAACTCTATCCCCCGATCAAAATGCCATCCGCTCACATCCACCGCCGCAGCCCCCCGATTCCTCAACTTCATATACTCCCCCCGCTCTCCCCCAGCTCCCGCCAACGGCGAATACAGAAGCTCCGATACCACTAACTCCCCACGCAAGCCCGCTCCCAACCCGAGAACCACTACCCCCAAAAACCACCACCCAACCCGGCTCCGCCAAGCCCTTCCCCTTCCCACCACCCTCATCCTCTCTCTCTTCTCCATTCTCTCTCTCTTCCTTTTCCCCCCAACTTTCGCCCCTCCCAACCTCCTATGGCAAGTCGCAATCCTATATCTTCCTCCCCCGTCCGGCCCGCCCGCCTCTCCTTTCTCTCAACAATAGCCAAGACATTTGGAGCGGAAACAGAACTTCGAGGATCAACCCCCCTACCGAACCCGCTTGTCTTTCAGAAATTGAACGTGGTTGTCGAGCATGAGCCGATTGCGCCCGCCGGGATGCGCAGAGCGTCCGCGGATCTCTTCTGGAAGAGAATCTATGGTGTTAGGAAAATAGGCGTCCACGATCAATTCTACGTCGGAGGGTCCTTGGGGTATTCCAATGTAAGGATTGTTCGCTTGCCGCAAACTTTGCACTAGTTGGGTTTCTGACTTTCCCCAGAAATTATCCAGAGGAACGGGGTCTTCTTTCCTATCAAAACGCCACATCCAGTAGTTGGACAACGGGGCGTTGGTAGTCGTTCCAATATGTTGGATGGTCTGCGCCGCTTTTCCAATGGGTGAGTGAGCGATGCTGGGGCAAGACCAAAGGCCGGGCAAGGCGTTGTAGTTGGAAAACACAATTCCCGCCCAGCCGGTTCTGGGGTCGGAGTTCGGCCAGTTGCTCCAAGGCCGATAGCGTCCGGGAAGTGTGCTTTTCAAATCTCGTCGATCCGGAAATTTTCCCTCGTGATCATCGCGATACATGGTCATTGCAATCCCCAACTGGCGAAAGTTAGAAACGCAATGGATGCGCCGCGCTTGTTTTTTGGCTTGGCTCAAAGCGGGAAGGAGCATTCCCGCCAGGATGGCGATGACGGCCACCACGACCAACAACTCGATCAATGTAAAAGCGCGTTTTTGGACAGGGTTTGTAGAGAGACACCTCATATCAAAAATTGTTTTGGCCGGGCAACGGAAGGGCGAAGGCCAGGTAAGAGTCGCCGGACTTGGTGCCCATTTTGCCGCCGCCGCAGGCAATCACGACAAACTGACGTCCGTCAACAGCGTAAGTGGCGGGCGTTGCGTAACCGCCGGCGGGCAGATCGGTTTCAAAGAGGATTTCGCCATTGGATTTGTCGAAGGCTCGAAATCGTTCGTCTTTGGTGGCGCCGATAAACACCAAACCACCGCCGGTCACAATTGGCCCGCCGTAGTTTTCCGTGCCGGTGGGCGGGATGCCGCGTTGGGTCAACTCTGGAAATTCGCCTAAGACAACTTGCCAGAGCAATTCGCCCCGGTTGAGGTCGATGGCGTTCAGCGTGCCCCAAGGAGGCTCGACTGCGGGGTAGCCTTCGGGGTCAAAAAAGCGGTTGTATCCCGTGTGAGTGTAAGGCACGGCAAAGTTGCGGCGCTTTTTCTCGGATTGCTTTGTCAGCGCCGCCGCTTTAGATTCCATGCCGTAGAGAAAGTCCGTCACTGCGTTTTTTTCTTTTGCGGAGAGGAATCCGAAGGCCGGCATGTTGCCCTTTCCGTCATTGAGGACGGCCAGGGCGTCGTTCCGATTCAGTCGTTGTTTAATGTCTTGCAAGCTGGCGACGTTGCGTTGGGGATTGCCTTGCCGCGAAACGCCGTGGCAGGCGGTGCAGTTCCGCCGATAGACAATCTCTCCGGGACTCCGTGGTTCGTTTTCTTTTGGATTCACTTTTACCATCGTCAGTATCCAGGGCATTTCATTGCCGTTGACGAATAAAACGCCTTCTTGCTGATCCCAGGCCGCTCCGCCCCATTCCCCGCCGCCGTCAAAGCCGGGAAAGATGACGGTTCCGGCAATGCTCGGCGGGATAAACTGCCGCCCGGTTCGCACTTCCCTCAACCGCTGAACGACGTATTGATGAGATTTCGGCGAAATTCGCGTGGCCATTTCTTCGACAAACTTCTGGCGCGAGAACGGAGGCGGCTTCAACGGCAAGGGTTGCGTCGGCCAGGCGGATTCGCCTTCCAGATCGGAAGCCGGCACGGGCATCTCTTCTATCGGAAACAAAGGAAGACCTGATTCCCGATCAAAAACAAAGACGTGGCCGGACTTGGTGATTTGCGCGACTGTGTCAATTTCCTTTCCGTTCCGATTCAAGGTGACAAGGTTTGGAGGCGCGGGCAAATCCCGATCCCACAGATCGTGGCGGACGAATTGATAATGCCAAACCCGCTCGCCGGTTCGCGCATTGAGCGCCAATAAGCAGTTGCCAAAGAGATTGCAGCCGTGTCGGTCTCCGCCCCAGAAATCAAACGAGGGCGATCCCGTCGGACAAAACACCAATCCGCGCTGAGGATCCACCGTGATGCCGCTCCAAGCGTTGGCGCCGCCGCTCCTTTGCCAAGCATCCGCCGGCCAAGTGTCGTAGCCAAACTCTCCGGGATGCGGGACGGTTCGAAACACCCAGACTAACTTTCCCGTCAACGCGTGCCAAGCGCGAATGTGTCCGGGAGCCGACGGACCCGGCCCTTCAGAAACACGAGTTCCTAAAACCAAAAGGTCTTCGAACACAGCGCCCGGCGAGTTGGAAAGCAGGTACAGCTTCGAAACATCCCTCCCCAGCCCTTCTCCCAGATCCACAGTGCCTCGATGTCCGAACTCGGTCAAAAGCCGCCCCGTTTCCGCATCCACCGCAAATAACTTGCGTCCCGCAGTAAACAAAATCCGCTGATTCTTTCCCTGCCGATCTTCCCAATAAACCACGCCCCGGTTCACTCCCAAGGCATTTTGTTGCCCGGCGGATTCAAACGGATCAAATACCCACCGCTCCTCGCCAGTCGCCGCATCCAGCGCAAACAACTTCAACTGCGGCGAGGTGCCGTACAAAACCCGGCCGACAATAATGGGACTGCACTGGATTTGAGAACGCCCATCCGCTCTGGCGTCGCCGGTTTGATACCGCCAAGCCACTTTCAAGCCGGCCACGTTGCCCCGGTGGATTTGCGCCAAAGGCGAATACTGCGAACTGGCCGCATCTCCGCCGACGATTGGCCAATCCAAGTCGCCAGCCCATTGCGCTTGATCCGCCCCGGCCAAGCAGAAGAACGCAACCCAACCAGCCACGAGGAGGAATTGCCGTTTCGGTGGACGCGCTTTCAATTTCATTCAAAGGCAAAGCCTACCAATTTGATTCAAATAGAAAAATCATTTCCTTCCCACCGCCAAAATCCACTCCGCCGGCGAGCGCGTGTTTCCGCAATCCAAATTAAATTCATCACTTTTTAGGAAACAAAAAAACCTCACTTCGGAAAAAATCCCAAAGCGAAGTTAAAAATCCAATCGCTGTTTGCAGGCAACGGCCACTAGCCTAACTGCGAATCACCAAACAACAATCCCGTTGCCAAACTTTCTTGGAAACGGGAGTGAGAAAAAGAGAGTTTCCGCCGTTTCTCAATCGCAAGCCGTTGGCCGCTAAATAGAGCGACACAAAAACCGTAGTTCTCCCCGGCCACCAACCACCAATCGCAAGTCACAAACCACAAAACTTTGACCACAAACCACGAATTCCTGGCCGCTTTTGGTTTGGGTGGCACGCACGCCAGCGCTTGACGGCCATAACTCCCCCGCTACGAGGCTGCGATGACGATTGGCTGTTTTTATGTTGCCCGCCGCCAACCGGCAGAAAGTCCGCAACGCCAAACCGAGACTACGAAGCGGTTGCTTGTTGTCGGCGTTTCTTTTGCCAACGATGGAAGAGGACAAAACCGAGCGCAAACAAGCCGAAGACGCCCCACTGGAATTGGGACAAAGCGCTCCTGGAGACCCGAATTTAGTTTGTGTTTCCTACTAACGGAGCATTTCGGAGAAGAGGGCGAATGCTATGAGTCTTATAAAGATTATGTCTAGTTTGTCCAAGCGAGAGAAGACTTGGCGATCGCCTTTCAACCGGCGGAACGGCCTCTCTACTTCATTGCGCTTCTGGTATAGCTCTTGGGTCGTATTTCCATGGATTGCGATGGCTTTTCTTCGGCGGAACTACTGGATCCAATCCCTTGGTTTGGGCTTGCTCTCGATTTTCTCGGCCTTCATAGGCGCGATCCATGGGCAATGGGACTATGGTCGTCTGGCCTCCCCTCAGGCGCAGCGGGGGCTTGGCTGGGCGATGGCGAGAACTTCACTGCTTGGCCATCTCTGGCAGCAGCATAGGGATTTTGGCATTCCCGCCTCCATGAGATTTTCCGAGGGCTGGCGGACCGTATCTTTTTCGCGCGTCCGTTTCATCGGGATGAGCTTTTATACTGGGGCTCTCTATGGACAACGCCTCTGGCGGAGCGACTCTCGGCGTCTTTCCATGTCCTAACACTCGGGCCAGGATGCCGTTCTTGGGCTAGCGGCTCCTTCGTTATGACTGGCAGCCCACTTGCCAAAGCGAGCCGGAGCCGGCGTTTCCTCGTTGCGCCAGCAAAAGCGGTGCCATTTGTGGATCTGGTTCTTCCGTTAACCGCATAAATTCTACAACAAGCCGCCGAGCCAAAACCCGACGGCTCTAACAAACCCGGCGACGACTGATTTCTTATTCGCTAGCGCGAACAGGATAATCGCCTAGCGATCCTTCGACGAGGAACGAGCGAACTTTCTTGCGTTCCGAACTATCTTTTCGGAAACTTTCTGATCTTCCAGAAACTTCACAAACCGTTCTCGCTCTTCTTCCCTAATCTTTTGGCGATGAGTTTCTCTCAGTCCCTGAAAATATTGATATGCTCCCACAACTGACTCCATTACTTGAAATCCAAACCAAACAATAACGACCGAACTGAAAACAACTTTGCCTATCTCATTGAATATTTCAACTTTGAGGATATTTTTGAATAAATCCAACAGATCGCCAAGCCTCCAACCACCGCGCCATTTATCACACAGCGCACGTGCAGACATAACAATTTTACAAATCGAAAGGGCTCCGTAAAACCAGTCTCTCCATTTTGCATGAATTGCCCATATCGATTCTTTTTCAGAATGATCAAACAGATCGGCGAGACGTCTTTCCAAGTCTTTAATCTCATCTCAAGGCGTAGGAGGTTGCCAACTAGAAGGGATCGGCATGTCCCCCATTCCGCCAATGCTTTTGATGATCGTCATGGAATCGAGTCCAGTTTTCCAAAGACGGAAAAAGCATTTGATGCAACGTCTCCGAACCCACAGGCCCATCCGCAAACAAAATATTCGCTTGCCCAGAATGACGACGGGCCACGGTTACCCTAGACGCCCACTCAGGAAACAAAGGCGGAAACCGAAAAAGCAAAGGAATCCCGAAATTCTCAACGTACAATTCAGATTCACCAGTTCGCAAATTACGAACACCAAAAGAAGAGCCATCAGTTTGCGCCATCATGCGCGAAGGCAAAACCACAGCAGACTCCCGGAGAGAACCGAAATAAGTAGACCCAGAGATCCCCCAATGGGGATCTTCATCAGTTCCAAAACGATTCCCTAAGTTATTATGTACACCAATAACATTTTGTTGATAACCCCAACCCCACCAACCGGGACGAACCTTGCCCAGAGAAACTAAGCGAGGAATGCGTTTCTCCGCCGGACAATCAAACAAATTCGTTTGACCACCCAAATAGCCAAAACAAAGAGCAATATTCCAAAAAGAATCGAAAGAGACCTGTTCCTTTGAAAATATAAGCGGAACCAGAACGCCGCCGTTATCATCGGCATAAAGTTGCCGAGCAATCCCAATTTGCCGCTGGTTATTAATACAAACCGCTTTGTGAGCCGCCGACTTAGCCCTAGAAAGAGCAGGCAAAAGAATGGCCGCCAAGATGCCAAGAATGGCAATGACAACCAGCAATTCCACCAACGTAAACGCTTGCCTACGGAAGAGTTTCAAACGAGCCTCCACCGGCAGAATAATAGACCGGAACCTCATAACCATCGCCGTCGGTATCGTACGCCCAAGCCAGCATCGAGTAAAGCGCGCCGTTGCTATTCACAATAACGTAAAGCGAAATATCCACAGACGCACGCGTCGACCAATACCCCCAAGGAGTCAAACCATCCGGACTCCACTCCTCGTACCAATATTGCCCCGCAATATTAAACTGAAAAGCCGGGTTGTATTGATTGTAGCCCGGATAAGGAAGAGGCGTCCCGCCGTCATAGCCCGGAATACTCAACCAATCGCAATAATCAGAGTCAAGCGAAACGCGGGGAGGAGCCCCATCGTCGACTTCAACACCATCCTGCCACAACTGAAACTCATCGAAAAAACGAATAGGATCCCAAGGAGCGGTGACATCAAATTCCACCGTGAAACCGGACGAACCATGATTCGAAACCCAAAGACAACTCACTTCGAGCGCATCGTCCGTCTTCTCCTCATCGTTGGCTGGCATCAGAAACGGCAAGGCGAGCCGGCCGATGCCAACGATGCCGGCGGCCGAGAAGATGGCGCCAAGGCGGGAGACTTTTTTGGCCGCCGCGAACGCCCTCCTTTGGCGTCAGGGGAAAAGAGTTGGGAAACGAGGGAAACAACGCCTTGAGCGGTTTTTGCCTAAAGTCCAGCTACAGAGACCACGACAACGCCGAGAAGTGGCTTCATTTTCATCGATGTTGGAGTCTTCATGTCGATGCTGTCCGTATCTAGTTATCAACTGTCCACCTCCAGAAGAGCAGATTCGCCTCCCCCCCCCCCAACACAGAAACACAACCCGAATTTTCCTGCGCAAGCATTATTTAAAGGTCTGGAGACCCCATAGATTTGACGGAAAATGTCGATAACTCGTTGTCATTCAATGAGTTAGGTCGTTTTGGGCGAATTATTGTGGCGGCAGATTTTTTCGGATTCACAGGTTCGAAATTCTGATTTTGAAATTTAGGGTCGACACACCCTAGTTGCTGTCGACGTCTACGTCGCTTTGATTGACGTGAACTACGTACAGCTTGTTGGTAAACACGGTCGGGTAAGTATATCCAATCGAGGTTTTTAGTTTTATCGTGTAGTATTCTTTCCGCTTTTCGATTTGGCGGGCAATGCTTGCGTTAATGTGCTGGTCTTTGATTATTTGATTGATTCCGCACAACTACCTTCTTATCGGACTCTTTCGATACGACCGAAATCTGACTCTTCTTTCCTTATCAATTCCCGGTCCTGCTTTTCCTAAACGGTCTATGTCGTACGCTGTCCAATACACGGTGCCCCAGTAGTATTTCGTTTTGTTAGAGGGTCCTGGGTGTCCTAATTCGTCTATTTTGGGGACGTTGGGATCGTTGAACTCGCTCACCATTTTGTGATTTCCTACCTTGCGCACAGTGGTGCGTTTTATCCACCAATCGTCATCCCATTCGTAAGTGTCGTCGTCTCGATCTTCTCGTATACTTGCGAGCGTTTCCTGTTTCACCTCTGAAAATTTGTCTCCTCTTGCAATTATGTATGCTATCGCCCTGGTTTTGTCTTCGTTGATTGCGTGTCCATAGAAGTAAGTCTTGGCGTACCATCCTTGCTCTTCCATGTAGGCTTCCGCTTCTTATTCTGACATTGCTACCCCATCCCGTGTTCCGCTTGGATCGTCATCTACTTCATGCTCTTGGCTTACTTGGACACTCGCATAGGCGGGGACAAAAGGCCAGACAAACCATGGATTAGTTCGACGCCGTCTGCCATGGTTCCATTGTAGCTGTAAGAGTTGGACACCCAGTATGCGCCGTTAACGGATGCGGTGGCCTTTTTTACGGCGAGCCACTTATCAATTGTCGCTTGCTTGGCTGTAGTCAGCGTTTGATCGGATGCCCATCCGATAAGAAAGACGACGATGGGATGCACTGCCAGCACAGAGACGGGCGTCAGCACGGTGGCGAGGGCAAGAATGGCGATGATTGCTTTCTTGTTGATTCCTTGGCGTTTCAGCGGAGATTTCTTCTCCGGCTGAGTGTTCTCGGTTGGCTCGCCGCAAAGAAAGCCAAGGCCGACGGCGCGGGCGAGACCTCGCAGATCGAGCGCTTCTTGGATCCGAAGGAACCAAGGCGTCTTTGGCGGTTGCTCTGCAGCTTGCTTTTCGTTGTTGGGACTATCCTTGACCGATTCGCGAGAATCGTCAAGCCGATTGGGAAAGAAAAATGTCTTCTTCATAGGATTTTAGGTATCTGAAATGTTTTGTATTATCCGTTTTGGCCGGCGCCTTTGGGAGAACTGCTCCCGCGTCCAGGCCGATTGAGAGCAGCAGGCGGATTAAAAACGCGAGCTCCTGCTTGTTTGCCGAAGCCAACAGGAAAGAAAACGTTACGGCTCTCCCGATGCATTTGCATATCAGACTGTGATATTTCAGCAGGAGATCCGATAGACGAATCACCCCTGCTGAGTGTTCTTAAGCACGGGAAAATCACGAAATAACCCTGATCGCAAGCTTTTTTCGATTTTTGCCCTTTTCTTGTCTTTTTTGGGCGGCGGAGGCGCATTTTTCCTGGTTTTTCGTTAGTGAAGTGCGATTTGTTTTTTGGTTTTTAAGCATTTTGCAACAGATTAGTAACGGCTCAGGGACGGTTTTGTTGGTGGTTGGCAAGGTCGTCGGCGGATTTTTGGGGGTTTTCTTGGCGGCGGGTTCGGTTGGCTGGCGCTGGCGGTTTATTAGGCTAGTCCTTTTTGGCGCAAGAGTTCTTCCATAGCTTTTTGCATTTGGATCTCGGCTAGGCGGCGAGTTCGTTGGTCCAAGATTTGCGTTTGTTTTTGCAATGCCTTCCAGTCGCCGGCGGATTTTTTGTTTTCTTTGTTTTGGAGCATTTGCCTCACTGTTTGGAGGGTTTGTTGGATTTCTTGTCGCTCGCTTTCTTCTAATTCTTCGCCGCAGTTTTGCAGGGCTTGGGCGGTGGCTTGGATGATTTCCTTTGCTTTCAAGCAAGATTCGATCCAGCGTCGTTCGGCCAAGTCTTCCAAGGCAAAGTGGACGGATTCTTCCACCATTTGCTGGACTTTGGCGTCGTCGACGTCCACTGCGGATTGCACTTTTTGCGTTTTTTCTTTTCCCGTGCGGATGTCTCTGGCCAGCACGTGGAGGACTCCGTTGGCGTCGATTTCAAACTGCACGCCGACTCTAGGCACGCCGCGGGGCGCTTCTTCGAACTCGATGGCGAATTTGCCCAAGCTCCAGTTGTCTTTGGCTTTTTCCCGTTCGCCTTGAAGCAGGTGGATTAACATTTCTCGCTGACGGTCGACGGCGGTAGTGAAGGTCTCGCCGGCTTTTACGGGAATGGTGGAATTGCGGGGAATGATGACGTTCATGAGGCCACCAAAGGTTTCAATGCCGAGGGACAGCGGAGTGACGTCCAGCAACAGAACTTTTGTGAGGTCTCCGGCCAAAATGGCGCCTTGAATGGCCGCTCCTAAGGCGACGGCTTCGTCGGGATGCTGGGACGCATCCAAAACCGGGCCAGCCGGCCGGTGAAAATCCTCGCCCACGCGCAAATCGCCCGGCGCCGATTCAAATTCTGCGCATTCAAACCACTCGCCCACTAATCGGCGGAGCAAAGGCATGCGCGTTTGCCCGCCTACAAGGATGACTCGGTCCAAATCCGCACCGGCGATTTTGGCGTCCGCTAAGGCTCGACGGCAGGGGGCTTTTGTTTTCTCGATCACCGGACAGGCAAGTGTTTCCAAAACGTCGCGCGTGACGGTGTGCTGAAAACTAAATCCCGGCGATAGGAATGGGATCAACACCTCGAACTCTTCCGCTTGGCTCAGTTGAATTTTTGCCTTCTCCGCCGCTTCGCGGATGCGGGACTTGGCTTCTAAATTCAGCGTTTCGGCGGAGAATTCGCCCGCCTCCGCCGCTTTGGCTTCCAACCAATCGGCCAAGCGCCGATCGATGTCGCCGCCGCCCAGCCGTGTGTCGCCGTTGGTCGACAACACTTGGAACGTTCCTTCCGTGAGTTCCAAAATGGAAAGATCAAAAGTGCCGCCGCCGAAATCGTACACCGCTATCTTTGACCGATCCGCCAACTTGTCCAATCCGTAAGCCAAAGCGGCGGCCGTCGGTTCGTTGAGAATGCGCTCCACTTCCAAGCCGGCCAGTGTTCCGGCTTTGATGGTTGCTTGGCGTTGCGCATCGTTGAAATAGGCGGGCACGGTAATCACCGCCCGGGACACTTCTTCGTCCAGCGCTTTCTCCGCCAATTGCTTCAAATGCCTCAAAATCTCCGACGACACTTGCTCCGGCGAAAAAGAACGTCCGCCCGAATTCACGAGCGCTTTGCCTTGCTTGTCTGCGGAGATTGCGTAGTTCACAGAGTGGGCGTCATTTTCGCATTCTCGAAACCGGCGACCGATGAACCGTTTCACCGAGTAAATTGTGGAGACGGGAGCGGCGCTTTGTCCTCGTTTCGCCGCTTCGCCCACCAACGCACCAGCCTCTTCATAGCGAACGACGGACGGCGTGGTTCGCCTCCCGGAGTTGTCCGCCAAAACAATTGGAAAACCCGAATCCACAACCGCCACGGCGGAATTGGTTGTGCCAAGGTCAATGCCTACAATCCTATTCTTCACGCCCCCGAACTTTGCCAAGGATCGCGGCTCAACGGCACGAAAAAAGCGCAAGAAAATGCGCCGCCGCCTTTTTTTCACCAGCTTACACCAGCGCGGTTTATTTATTTTAGGGAGTGTTTCCTACTAACGGAGCATTTCGGAGAAGAGGGCGAATGCTATGAGTCTTATAAAGATTATGTCTAGTTTGTCCAAGCGAGAGAAGACTTGGCGATCGCCTTTCAACCGGCGGAACGGCCTCTCTACTTCATTGCGCTTCTGGTATAGCTCTTGGGTCGTATTTCCATGGATTGCGATGGCTTTTCTTCGGCGGAACTACTGGATCCAATCCCTTGGTTTGGGCTTGCTCTCGATTTTCTCGGCCTTCATAGGCGCGATCCATGGGCAATGGGACTATGGTCGTCTGGCCTCCCCTCAGGCGCAGCGGGGGCTTGGCTGGGCGATGGCGAGAACTTCACTGCTTGGCCATCTCTGGCAGCAGCATAGGGATTTTGGCATTCCCGCCTCCATGAGATTTTCCGAGGGCTGGCGGACCGTATCTTTTTCGCGCGTCCGTTTCATCGGGATGAGCTTTTATACTGGGGCTCTCTATGGACAACGCCTCTGGCGGAGCGACTCTCGGCGTCTTTCCATGTCCTAACACTCGGGCCAGGATGCCGTTCTTGGGCTAGCGGCTCCTTCGTTATGACTGGCAGCCCACTTGCCAAAGCGAGCCGGAGCCGGCGTTTCCTCGTTGCGCCAGCAAAAGCGGTGCCATTTGTGGATCTGGTTCTTCCGTTAACCGCATAAATTCTACAACAAGCCGCCGAGCCAAAACCCGACGGCTCTAACAAACCCGGCGACGACTGATTTCTTATTCGCTAGCGCGAACAGGATAATCGCCTAGCGATCCTTCGACGAGGAACGAGCGAACTTTCTTGCGTTCCGAACTATCTTTTCGGAAACTTTCTGATCTTCCAGAAACTTCACAAACCGTTCTCGCTCTTCTTCCCTAATCTTTTGGCGATGAGTTTCTCTCAGTCCCTGAAAATATTGATATGCTCCCACAACTGACTCCATTACTTGAAATCCAAACCAAACAATAACGACCGAACTGAAAACAACTTTGCCTATCTCATTGAATATTTCAACTTTGAGGATATTTTTGAATAAATCCAACAGATCGCCAAGCCTCCAACCACCGCGCCATTTATCACACAGCGCACGTGCGGACATAACAATTTTACAAATCGAAAGGGCTCCGTAAAACCAGTCTCTCCATTTTGCATGAATTGCCCATATCGATTCTTTTTCAGAATGATCAAACAGATCGGCGAGACGTCTTTCCAAGTCTTTAATCTCATCTCAAGGCGTAGGAGGTTGCCAACTAGAAGGGATCGGCATGTCCCCCATTCCGCCAATGCTTTTGATGATCGTCATGGAATCGAGTCCAGTTTTCCAAAGACGGAAAAAGCATTTGATGCAACGTCTCCGAACCCACAGGCCCATCCGCAAACAAAATATTCGCTTGCCCAGAATGACGACGGGCCACGGTTACCCTAGACGCCCACTCAGGAAACAAAGGCGGAAACCGAAAAAGCAAAGGAATCCCGAAATTCTCAACGTACAATTCAGATTCACCAGTTCGCAAATTACGAACACCAAAAGAAGAGCCATCAGTTTGCGCCATCATGCGCGAAGGCAAAACCACAGCAGACTCCCGGAGAGAACCGAAATAAGTAGACCCAGAGATCCCCCAATGGGGATCTTCATCAGTTCCAAAACGATTCCCTAAGTTATTATGTACACCAATAACATTTTGTTGATAACCCCAACCCCACCAACCGGGACGAACCTTGCCCAGAGAAACTAAGCGAGGAATGCGTTTCTCCGCCGGACAATCAAACAAATTCGTTTGACCACCCAAATAGCCAAAACAAAGAGCAATATTCCAAAAAGAATCGAAAGAGACCTGTTCCTTTGAAAATATAAGCGGAACCAGAACGCCGCCGTTATCATCGGCATAAAGTTGCCGAGCAATCCCAATTTGCCGCTGGTTATTAATACAAACCGCTTTGTGAGCCGCCGACTTAGCCCTAGAAAGAGCAGGCAAAAGAATGGCCGCCAAGATGCCAAGAATGGCAATGACAACCAGCAATTCCACCAACGTAAACGCTTGCCTACGGAAGAGTTTCAAACGAGCCTCCACCGGCAGAATAATAGACCGGAACCTCATAACCATCGCCGTCGGTATCGTACGCCCAAGCCAGCATCGAGTAAAGCGCGCCGTTGCTATTCACAATAACGTAAAGCGAAATATCCACAGACGCACGCGTCGACCAATACCCCCAAGGAGTCAAACCATCCGGACTCCACTCCTCGTACCAATATTGCCCCGCAATATTAAACTGAAAAGCCGGGTTGTATTGATTGTAGCCCGGATAAGGAAGAGGCGTCCCGCCGTCATAGCCCGGAATACTCAACCAATCGCAATAATCAGAGTCAAGCGAAACGCGGGGAGGAGCCCCATCGTCGACTTCAACACCATCCTGCCACAACTGAAACTCATCGAAAAAACGAATAGGATCCCAAGGAGCGGTGACATCAAATTCCACCGTGAAACCGGACGAACCATGATTCGAAACCCAAAGACAACTCACTTCGAGCGCATCGTCCGTCTTCTCCTCATCGTTGGCTGGCATCAGAAACGGCAAGGCGAGCCGGCCGATGCCAACGATGCCGGCGGCCGAGAAGATGGCGCCAAGGCGGGAGACTTTTTTGGCCGCCGCGAACGCCCTCCTTTGGCGTCAGGGGAAAAGAGTTGGGAAACGAGGGAAACAACGCCTTGAGCGGTTTTTGCCTAAAGTCCAGCTACAGAGACCACGACAACGCCGAGAAGTGGCTTCATTTTCATCGATGTTGGAGTCTTCATGTCGATGCTGTCCGTATCTAGTTATCAACTGTCCACCTCCAGAAGAGCAGATTCGCCTCCCCCCCCCAACACAGAAACACAACCCGAATTTTCCTGCGCAAGCATTATTTAAAGGTCTGGAGACCCCATAGATTTGACGGAAAATGTCGATAACTCGTTGTCATTCAATGAGTTAGGTCGTTTTGGGCGAATTATTGTGGCGGCAGATTTTTTCGGATTCACAGGTTCGAAATTCTGATTTTGAAATTTAGGGTCGACACACCCTAGAGAGGCGGCAAAGCCAGCGTATCCGTCCATGCATTTCGTAAAGTCGCTTGGGGATCTGGTGGAATTGAATTTCCACGTTTTCTTCCGAAGTTCGCACGCGGGTTCGCTGTTCGTGGTTTGGAAAAACGGGTGGGTTTGCTCGATAAATTCGAGAGAGTTGACTGCCTCGCCGCCATCCGGGTTTGCGTTTGGCAGGCTGTGCGGATTGTTTCCCGAGTCAAAGTGAGCCGTTTGGCTAATTTGCCGGCGATCCATTCCCGCAACAGGCGGATTACCTGCGGGTTCAATTCGTTCGAGTCGAGGGGGAGGGGGTATGCGTCCGACTTCGGATTGGCTGATGCACCGAAAGAGGATGGAGTGTTCTAACGAACCGGGGGCAGCCATAAGTCCTTCGAGGTCTCCCAAATGGTTGGACGGCTTGCCGTAGAGGATCTGAGTGTTTTGGAGCGGGGAAGTGATTCGCGCATCCCAAGGCACGGACGCCACGCCGCCGGGTTGATGGCAGTTGTTACAAATTGGCTTCTAAATAGGATCGCACTCGGCATTCTAGGCTTAGCGAGGAGTCGTCCAAACGGGCCGGCTTCGGCAGCAAATTTGCATTTTTCAAAGGAAGATGGAAGAAGATGGCGTCGCTGAGATCTTGGAGTTGGGGCACCGGGCCGCAACCGTGGTCGGTCTCCCGGTTTAGTTGGGTGGGGTAGTGCTAAACTTGGATGCGGGAGCCTTGCGGGGTTTCCACCGCAATGCTTTCGTCCAGCCCTGAGGACGGCACCAGCGTCGCATCCGTCCGCGATTCTCCCCATCGAGTTCCTCCGTAAAGAAGTCCGAAGGGAGTTTGCACCAGAATTCTGGTTTCAAGCCGGCGCAAGGAGCCGGAGTCGACGATCTTCTGTCTCATGTTGAATTGCTTGATCCACACAGCGCCCGCCGGATAACGGATTTTGTTAGGCGATTGCAGGGAAAAGTTTTGGTTGAGATTTGGCAAGGGAAACCAACGTTGTTTGACAGTGAAGTCCGACCAAAAGGGAACGTTGATTTCGTAAAGAACCACACCCGCGCTGGGAAGGAGTTCTTTAAGGTTGTGAAACACGCCCGTTTTGGAAAGGCGACGAGACAAAAGGCTACGGTGCGGGATCTGGTTTGAGAACCAGCCGTTTCCCTCTCCCTCTCAAACCAGTCTGCCAACAAATTTCCCATGTGGCCGGATGGATTCCGATGTCCGAAATGCCGGAATCATACAGAAGCCATTCGATTTTGCCTGTCGTGTTTTTGTCGTGGTAGAATCGACCCAAGAAACCGTTCCAGAAATCGGAAAACACATAAAGCCATCCAACGAGGGAAGCGCGGAGACTCTATAAAAATCTTTTGCGGATTTGCTTGTGGAAAACAGTCTTTTATTTACAGTTCTACATTTTTATTTAGTTTTTAATATTTTAAGCGTTTCGAAAACCTATTTGTTCAAAATTTTGTAACGGCAATAAGTCTGCTCTTTTAGCAGCCTTGATAGTCTCGGCGCTTTCTTCTTTGGTTTCTTTGGAGCAAAGCTAAGCGCAGATGTTCATCCATGTCTATCCCAGCCAAGATAACACCAACCAAACCCTCTGGATTTTTAGCGGCAGTAGCGCCGCTAATCAAAGCGGTAGCGTCCGAACTTCCTCAGGCAACAATCCCCATTCTCAAGACTCCATTAGCCTCAGTAGCGCAGACGTTTACAACGCCAACAAGCCCACCAATGCGACCCGTTCAACTTTCTCCTCTGTTTTCCAGTTCCAACACCAACGACATCGCTTCGGTGAGAGCCAGAATTCCGGGCGGCGGCAAAACCAACATCACTTTCTCTTTTGCCGCCAGCGCCACCAACACACCGACCATCACCATCGGCAGCGGCAGCCGAACCATTTCCCATCTTTATATGAAGGATGACGGCATCCAAGATGACTTAGGGATTCGTGTTTCCGGGAGCAGTTTGTCCTATTCCATCGGGGATTCTTCGGCTTGGGTTGTCGCCGGCATTTTGAACAAATCCATCGGCGACTTTTTCGGGAACCTTTGGTCATGGAGTGGGGAGTCGAGCAAGCATAGATGAGCCCTATTTTGTGGCGAATTCTCTAAGCTCGTTGCAGATCACTATCAACAGCCAAGTCATCCCGGAGCCGGAAGAATACGCTCTTGTGTTTGGCTTGTTTGCTTTGGGTTTTGTCTTCTTTCGCCATCGCTGGCGAATGCAACAAAAACGCCGCCAACAAGCAACCGCTTCGTAGCCGCCTGTTTCTACGACGGCAAACCAGTGGCCAGCAGAGATTGTGGCCTCGTGCCAAACTTGTTGCCGGCTATTGATTTCACAGTTTTCAGCAACTTCGCTTCGGAATTTCTGAAGCGAAGTTTTTTCTGTTCCAGGACGAAGGATGGATTTGGAATTCTGAATGCGGATTGCGGGAATACGATCTAGCCTTTTCTTCTTTGGTTTTTTCGGCGGGAGGGTTAGCGTTTTTGTCCGCTGGCGAGGGAATCATGAATTGTCATTCGGTTATTATTCGGGAGTTGCGGCGGATGGCGCGGCGGCGGGCGACGTTTCAAAATCGCGCCTTAGTCTGCGCCTTGGCGATGTTTGTGCTGGGAGTGATTTCGGTTTGGATGGACTGGATGACAGCCTCCGCAACGATAGGCTTTCCTCCAAAGGGAACGATGGTTTTTCGAGGATTGGCGGTTTTGCTGATGTTTTTGTGCGCTATTGGCGGGGTTAGTCTCACTGCGGATTGTTTGAGCGAGGAGCGGCGCGAAGGGACTCTGGGATTGTTGTTTCTAACTCCTTTGTCCGGGTTGGACGTTTTGCTGGGGAAACTGGTTTCCTCCGCACTGGCGGCCGTCTATTGGATTCTGGGAATATTGCCCGTTTTGAGTCTAACCTTGCTTATGGGAGGCGTCACGTTCGGCGAGTTTTTTCGACTTGCGCTGACGCTTCTGAATACTTTGTTTCTGTCGTTGGCGGCGGGGTTGTTCGTTTCCAGCCTGACGGAAGACGCTCGCAAAGCGATTACTAACGGCAACGCGCTGATGATTTTCCTAGCGATTTTGCTGCCCTTCTTTGCGGCAATGTTGCTTTCCACACTGTTGCCTTCTGTGGAAAGGGACGAGGCATGGTTGGTATTCGCTGCGAGTCCGATTTTTACACTGCTTGAGTCCGGCGTTTTTCCTCCGGCGCCGGGCGTCGGTTTTGAGCGATTCGTCGTTTCGTTGTTGATCGTTCACGCAATTGGATGGGGATTGATTGGAGTGGCGGCCTGCCGGTTGCCGCATTCGGTCCAACGGGCGGAGGCAAAGGCTGCGGCGCAAGCGCAGAAGAGGAATCGTCGGGCGGCGAAGACTGCTTCGTGGCGGCAGAAACCGCGATTTGTAGCGTTGCGGCGGCGGGCTTTGGAGCGAGAGCCGTACTCTTGGATGATGATGTCCAGCCGCCGTGGCAAACAGCTTTTGCCCGCGATTTTTTGCATTTACATGCTTGCGATGTGCGGTTTGGTTTCCTCCGTTGGTTTTCATGAGATGGTCGCTTTTTTGCTCTATTTTGCCGCCGCTTTTTTGAAGCTTTGGTTGCTGGTTGAGGTGACGACGCGAATTGCGGAGGAGCGGAAAATCGGCTCGTTCGAGCTGCTGCTGTCTTCGCCTTTGGGATTCGGGGGAATCCTTCGGGGCATAGACCGCGCTTTGATTTGGCAGTTTGGATGCTCTTGTTGTCTTTTGTTGGCCGCCGGAATTGTGTTTTACGCTACGATTGAGCCGCGGCGGGATGGGATTTTTGCGGATTCTTTTGCGGATTCGGTTCGCCTTTTTTTCTGGCCGGCGACGGTTGTGTTCTTTTTAGATTTGTGGGCCTTGAAGTGGATGGGGATTGGGAGCGCGATGCGTTGTCGGACTGCCGCTCGAGCGTTGGTGATTCCTTTTGGAGCGATCTTTCTGCTTCCCTGGCTGTTGGCGGGTTTAGCAAGTGTGGCGATGGTTGCCCTGTCGGAAATTTATGGTTTTAGTTGGAATCTGGATGCTCCGGATCCCGTTCCGTGGTTGTGGTTGGCGGGTTTTGGGGGGATGGCGCTTGGATTTGGCTTGTGGGCGCGGAATCAAGTTCTTCGCCGGTTTCGGTTGTTGGCTATGCACGGGTTCGATTATGCGGCGGGCTAGGGAAGAATGGCTGGCCGATGCTTTTCTTTCCGTCCCCATCTCGCTTCGATTCTTGGCGACGGACAATGGGTGCCGGCGGATTGCAGCGGTTTTGCTTGTTGTCGGCATTTTTCTGGTTGGATTCAGGCGGCTTCGCCGAATTGGCGATGAGCGGCGGTTTCATTGAATTCTGGCGGAAATGGGTGTTCCTTTGCGGGATTGAAAAAGCGAGGAGGAAGAAAACTTGTGGTTGCGAGGGAATCGGGTTTGGCGCCGGCCCGCGCTGGCCGGTCCATTTTTCGCCGCAATGAGTTTAGCGGTTTCCATTTTGGCCGAGGAAAAAGGGTTTCCGAAATAATTGGAGTAAGACTTGAAACTAAAATGATTCTAATTATTGACATAGCGTTTCCAGCGGATAAGTTGGACGAATGAGTGAGCGCCAAAGCCATTTGGGAGCGGAGGCAGTTGAATTGACCAGGAAGCTGTCGGCTGTCGGCCTTCGCCTGACGGCTCAGCGAGAACATGTGTATCACGTGTTGCTGTCCCAGACGGATCATCCAACTGCGGACGAGGTGTATTTTCGCGCAAAGTCCGAGAAGCCTGAAATTTCTCTGGCCACCGTCTATAATACTTTGGATGCTTTGGTCAAGTGCGGGCTGGTCAAGCAGGTTAACGTAGACAGAGCGGCCACTCGCTATTGCTCCAACAGAAAGGAACACTGCCACTTTTATTGCGAAGAATGCGGCCGGGTTCACGATATTGAACTTTCGGGCAACCTTCGGAACTTTCCGATTCGGCTGCCTCAGGATCTAACCGCTCGGCAGATGGACCTTTCGATTCGGGGCGCTTGCAAGAACCCTGAAAACTGCAGCCGAAAAGTTGCGGACGCCTGAACGTTTTTGAATATTTTTACCGCCAAATGAGAAATGCGACAGAGACCATCGGCAGCTTTGTAAAAAGCGAATACAAATACGGATTCGTCACCGATATTGAGACGGATTCGGCGCCTCCGGGAATCAACGAAGAAATCATTCGATTCATTTCCTGCAAAAAGGAAGAGCCGAAATTCCTGCTAGACTGGCGATTGAAAGCCTACGAGCGCTGGAAGAAAATGGAGCCGCCGCGCTGGCCGATGGTTCGGTATCCTGCCATTGATTTTCAGGACATCATCTATTATGCGGCGCCGAAAGATCCGAACGACGGGCCCAAAAGCCTCGATGAGGTCGATCCCAAGTTGCTGGAGACTTACGACAAGCTGGGCGTGCCGTTGCACGAGCGGGCCCGCTTGGCGGGCGTGGCCGTGGACGCAGTTTTTGACAGCGTTTCCGTAGGCACGACTTACCAAAAAACTCTTGCCGAGCACGGCGTTATCTTTAGTTCGTTTTCCGAAGCGGCCAAGACCCATCCGCAACTCGTGCGCCAATACTTAGGAAGCGTTGTGCCGTACACCGACAATTTTTACGCGGCACTCAACTCGGCCGCATTCACCGACGGTTCCTTTGTGTTTGTGCCCAAGGGAGTTCGATGCCCCATAGAACTCTCCACCTACTTCCGCATCAACGCGGCCAAGTCGGGACAATTCGAGCGCACCTTGATTGTGGCCGAAGACGGCGCCTTTGTTAGCTATCTGGAAGGTTGCACCGCTCCGATGCGCGATGAAAATCAGCTTCACGCGGCGGTTGTGGAACTGGTGGCGATGGAGGGTGCCGAAATCAAGTATTCCACAGTCCAAAATTGGTATCCCGGCGACGAAGAAGGGCGCGGCGGGATTTTCAACTTTGTGACCAAACGCGGCCTCTGCAAAGGCGCCCGCTCCAAAATCTCCTGGACTCAAGTGGAAACCGGCTCCGCCATCACCTGGAAATATCCCAGCTGCGTGCTGTTGGGAGATGAATCGGTCGGCGAATTTTACTCCGTGGCGCTGACAAACAACCGCCAGCAAGCCGACACCGGCACAAAAATGATCCACGCCGGCAAAAACACCAAAAGCACGATCATTTCCAAAGGCATCTCCGCCGGACGCGGCCAGAATAGCTATCGCGGTTTGGTGCAAGTCAAAAAGAACGCCGTTGCCGCGCGGAATTTTTCCCAGTGCGATTCCCTGCTCATCGGCGATCGTTGCGGCGCCCATACTTTCCCGTACGTCGAAGTCCGCAACCCTTCCTCCAAAGTGGAGCACGAAGCGACGACTTCCAAAATCGGCGAAGACCAAATCTTCTACTGCAACCAGCGGGGCATCGAAACCCAAGACGCCGTCAACATGATCGTCAACGGATTTTGCAAGGAAGTGTTTCGGGAGCTGCCGATGGAATTTGCCATGGAGGCGCAGAAGCTTCTGGACGTAAGCTTAGAGGGCAGTGTCGGCTGATTGGAATGCCGGGAAAACAATAACGCGGTTGGAAAACCGTGGCATCGCAAAAGTCAAATATGTTCACCATCGAAAACCTACACGCGGGCGTCGAGGGAAAAGAAATCCTAAAAGGCGTCACGCTAGAAATCCGCGCCGGCCAAGTGCACGCAATCATGGGGCCCAATGGCAGCGGGAAAAGCACCTTGGCGCAAATTATTGCCGGACGAGATGGCTACGAAGTGTCGCAAGGAAGCATCGAGTTTCAAGGACGAAACTTGCTGGATTGCAGCCCGGAGGAACGGTCGCATTGGGGGATTTTTCTAGCGTTCCAGTATCCGGTGGAGATTCCCGGTGTGAATACGACTTACTTCCTAAAAGCCGCCGTCAACGAAGTGCGCCAAGCAAGGGGTCTTCCCGAAATGGACGCCGTGGAGTTCCTCAAGTTTATGCGCCGCAAAGCCGCTTCTCTCGAACTGCCGGAGGACTTCCTAAAACGGGCGCTGAACGTCGGCTTTTCCGGCGGCGAAAAAAAACGAAACGAAATTTTTCAAATGGCCGTTCTGGAGCCCGCCTTTGCCGTCTTGGACGAAACTGATTCGGGTTTGGACATCGACGCCCTCAAGACCGTCGCCAACGGAGTGAATCAAATGCGAAGCCCCGATCGCGCGCAATTGATGATCACGCATTACCAACGCTTGCTGAACTACGTCGTGCCGGACTTTGTCCACGTTCTCCACGACGGCAGAATCATTCGCTCCGGAGGCAAAGAACTCGCCTTGGAATTGGAAGAGCGAGGATATGCTTGGGCGGCCGAGCCCGCAACCCAACCCGCCTGAGAAACCCACGAACGACAATGACGAGCAAAACAATCATTCTCCCAGAAGAGAAGACGGATTCCAGGCAGGCGCTCTTTGAACAGTTTGCCCAACAATGCCCCGGTCCCGGCTGGCTCTTGCCCATGCGCAAAGCGGCCATGGCGCGGTTTGCAGAATCGGGTTTTCCTTCAACTCAGGATGAGGACTGGAGGTTCACCGACGTCGCGCCGATTCGGGAACTTGCCTTCAAACCCATCCATGAAGCGCCCGCCGACGCAAAGTCGCTACCCGAAATTCGGAAACAAAGTCTTCTGGACGGCCTAGACGCTTTGTGCCTTCTCTTTGTGGACGGCGTCTTTGTTCCCGAACTATCCGACAATCTTGCCGAGGATTCGGGAGTGTACGTCGCCAATCTCCAACGGGCGTTTCTGGACGATCCCGCCTCTCTCCAGAAACGCCTCGCCCAGCATTCCCAGTCCAATCCATACGCCTTTGACGCCCTCAACGCCGCTTACTTTGCCGACGGCGCGGTCGTCCGAATTGGCCAAAATACAGCGGCGAAACGTCCCGTTCGCTTGATCTTTGCGGCCAACGGATTCGAAGAAGGACGGACGGCAAACCCGCGCAACCTCGTCGTCGTCGAAAGCGGCGCCTCGGCCACCATAGTGGAAGAGTATCTCGGATTGGGAAAATCCGCCACCTGGACGAACACGGTCAGCGAATTCGCCGTGGCCGACAACGCGCTGGTAGAACACGTCAAACTGCAAGACGAGTCGCCTTGCAGTTTTCACACCGCGGGAATTTCCGCCCACCTCGGCCGGAACTGCCGTTTTCGAAGCCATTCCTTTGCGCTCGGCGCCCGATTGTCCAGAAACAACATTTGGGCGAAGCTCGACGGCGAAGGCTTGGAATGCGTGTTGAACGGACTCTACCTCGTCCAAGGCGAACAACTGGCGGATCATCACATGATAGTCGAACATGCCCAACCCCGTTGCGAGAGTCACGAATACTTCAACGGAATCTTGGACGGCCGTTCGAGAGGAGTGTTTCACGGGCGAATTTTAGTGCGTCCCCAAGCCCAAAAAACCGATGCCAAACAAACGAACAAAAACCTGTTGCTCTCGGAACAAGCCTCCGTCAACACCAAACCCCAACTCGAAATCCACGCCGACGACGTCAAATGCACTCACGGAGCCACCATTGGGCAAATGGATGAAGAAGCGATCTTCTACCTCCAAGCGCGAGGAGTTCCCCTTCCCGCCGCCCGCCGCATGCTCATGCGAGCCTTTGCCGGAGAAATTGTGGAACGAATTGAACATAAAGCCCTTCGCGACCGCCTCGCTCAAGCCGCCTGGAAGCGCTTTGAAAACAGCCACTAATACAACCCTGTAAAAGATGCCACCGCACTTATGATTCCTCTCGTTTTCAATAGAGATAAAATGGAATAAGCCAATAGAAAACATCGGCGCTTCGAACGGTGGTTTATATTATTAATAATCATAGAATTAAAAATGACAATTGGGATCGTAACTGTTTTGCAAAAAACCAAAAAAAGAGAAATAAAATAGTAACGACACCGCTCGAATTCCACTTTGAACAACTCCTCTAATAGAAACTCTTCTAACATGATCAATCACCATACAATTATGCTGACCCGCGACGTTGAAGCGGTCATTGTCCCCGCTGGCGACCGCGTCACTTTGAACGCGGGAGAAGAAGCCCGCATCACTCAGGAACTGGGCGGAAGCTACACGGTAATAGTCAACGGAAATCTGTTCCGAATTGAACATGCCGACGGCGACGCCTTAGGACGCAAGGTGAACGATGGCGGCGTTCGAACCGCAACCGTCGCTCCGTTGACGGAAGAAGAACTGGAAACCGAAGTCTGGAACCAACTCAAAACATGTTACGATCCAGAAATCCCGGTGAATATTGTGGATTTGGGATTGATCTACGACTGCGCCGTCCAGCCTATGGAAAGCGCCGAAGGTAAACGAGTGGACGTAAAAATGACACTCACTGCGCCCGGTTGCGGAATGGGTCCGATGATACAGCAAGACGTGCAAAACAAACTCATGTGCATCGAGGAAGTAGCCGAGGCGAACATCGAGCTGGTATGGGAACCACAGTGGAATCAAGGAATGATGACCGAGGCCGCCCGATTGCAGCTGGGTCTCATGTAATGCATGATGTCTGTTGTAATTCCAAAAAGTTACGGAGAGACAGCCTTAGATTGGCCGACAATAAGGCGGGATTTTCCAATCTTGAATCAAGAAGTAAACGGGCGCCCCCTTGTCTTCTTTGACAACGCCGCTTCCAGTCAACGGCCTCGGCAAGTCATCGAAGCGGTCCGCCGTTACTACGAGCGCGATCACGCCAACGTGCATCGAGGCATTCACGAGTTGAGCAACCGCGCCACCGCTGCTTACGAAGGAGCGCGCGAACGAGCGGCTCAATTCTTCAACGCGGCTTCGGCCAACGAAATGGTCTTTGTTCGCGGAGCCACCGAAGCGGTCAACCTAGTCGCTTCTTCTTGGGGAGGATCCAACCTCAAGCCCGGCGACCACATTCTGCTCACCGAAATGGAACATCACAGCAATCTTGTGCCGTGGCAAATCATCGCCCAAGAAACAGGCGCGGAAATCCTTTGGTGGCCGGTGAAAGGCGCCGGCGAGTGCTTGGATTGGCCGGCCTTGGACCGCCTGCTTACCCCGTCCGTCAAGATACTCGCTTGCGCGCACATTTCCAACAGTCTGGGATTGATCAATCCGGTCGAAGAAATTTGCCGACGGGCGCGGGTCAATGGAACGATCTCGCTCGTCGACGGAGCCCAAAGCGCCGGCCACTGCCCGGTTGACGTCCAAAAAATCGGCTGTGATTTTTACGTCTTCTCCGGCCACAAAATGTGCGCCCCCACTGGCATCGGAGGCCTTTACGGAAGAGAAGAATTGCTTGCCGAAATGCCTCCCTATCACGGCGGCGGCGAGATGATCGAAGAAGTTGATTACACCGGTGCCTCGTTCAAACCCCCGCCCCACCGCTTCGAGGCGGGAACGCCAAACATTGCCGGCGCCGTCGGCCTTCACCAAGCGATGGACTATCTGGACGCCATCGGACGCCGCCGAATCTTCGAACACGACGCCGCCATCGCCGCCTATGCATGCGACCAAATTCAGCAACTAGACGGCGCCAAAATCTACGGTCCCAAAGGCCGGCGAGCCGCCATAGTCAGCTTCCTGCTTGAAAACATCCACGCCCACGACTTGGTTGCCTATGCCGATCGGCAAGGAGTGGCCCTCCGCGGCGGCCATCATTGCACCCAGCCTCTCATGAAAAAACTCGGCGTCCCCGGCACCGCCCGCGCCAGTTTCTACTTCTACAACCAACATAGCGAAGTGGATGCCATGATCAATGCCTTGCAACGAGCAAGACAACTCTTCAGCAACCAATAAACACAAAAACAAAGTGAAAACCACAAACGACCTACAAAAAAGACCTGCAAACGAAGCGTCGCACTTGAGCACGGCCTCCCTTATGCGCGACGTGCTAAAAGTCTATCCTTGGGCGCAACGAGCCCTATTCCGAAAATATCACGTCGGGGGTTGCCGCAGTTGCGCCTTCCAGCCCGATGAAACCCTGTCGGCACTCTGCCAACGCAACGAACTCCACCCCGACGAAGTGCTGCGCCACATCCGCAAAAGCCACGCCGAAGACCAACAAATGCAAATCTCCCCTTCGGAAACCGCCGACCGAATCCAACAAGGCGAACCCATCCGCCTGCTCGACATTCGCACCCAAGAAGAATGGGACGCCGTCCGCCTGCCCGGCGCTGTTCGAATGTCACAAAACTCCATGCAAACCATCCTCACTGAATGGCCGCGCGAAGGATTAATGATCATCTACGACCACGTGGGCAAAACCAGCTTGGATGCCGCCGCTTACTTTCAAGGGCAAGGCTTCTCCAACGTCCGCTGCCTAGCCGGCGGCATCGACGCCTGGTCACAGGAAGTGGATAGCAACATCCGCCGCTACCGCTTGGAAGTATAATCCAAACTACACTCCTCCCCTCAATTCACAAGGGATTCCCACTCCTTTCCCATCTCTACTTCCTCGACAAACAATTTTCCAGTATTGGATTACACTTCTAATTCACCTCCGCAAAAACTCCTCCCTCTAATCTTCAAACGACTTCGTCAAGTCCCAACCAAGGTGCAAACAAAAGAGCCAATCCTCGGAGAAAGGGGATTGGCTTTGGCGAGGTTTGGGGATGGTAGTGTTGCGGTTGTTACTTCATTAGCAAAGGATCGCCGGGCTTGAGATCCTTTTCGTAGTCGTGCTTGTAGGCAAAGCTACCTTGATATTGCGTGAACTCTTCCTCCGGAATTTCGGCTAGAATGCGCTCCCGAATCTCCTCGGCGATTTCCGTGGGCATTCGCTCTTCTCCCGGCAACAGACGATTGCGATCCCTCATGTTGCCAATAATGCCGCGATAATACCCATCGACTTCCTCTTGCCAAGTGCTGTATCCGCGCTCGTTAAAAGTAATGCCACTCGCTCTACCCTCTGGATCCTCGGCCGCTTTGGCAGATAGTTCGTAGTAGTCTTTCACAGTGGAGTAGACGTTACCAATACGTTCCGGGCTATTGCCGTAGCCATATTCCTCCATGATCTTCACTATCATCTCGAAGCCTCTGGTATAGCGCAAGGGATTCTCGTAAAAACGCCGGATGAAACCATGCCGCGCCACGGCAAACATCATCCTTTCTTCGTCTTTATCCCTCACATTCCACTTCTCGCCTTGCGGCGGAACATAGGTCAACTCAGGGTGATAGCTTGGCTCGAAGGGAAAGTTTTCCACCCATTCCTTCCGATCCTCCCAATACTCCTGTTCCGCTTTCTCCTTAGCGGCCTTGGCAGCGGCTTTGGCGGCTAGTTCTCGCTCATATTCCGCCGCCTTCCTTCTAATCTCCGCCCAATACGCCTCCTCAGCAGCCGCTTCTTCAGCGGCTTGGCGCCGAGCTTCGGCGGCCGCTTGCAGTTGAGCTTGTTGCCTCCTCTGCTCTGCGCTCAGATCCTCAGTCGATGGAGAAGTTTCCTTTTCTTCTTCCGCCATTATTTCCACAACCGGTTCCGGTTCGACTGTGGTTCCTTCCTTCTTTCCCCCGAAGACCAGCAACAGGGCAACAATGGCGCACATCCCGGCGCCTAAGTAGATCATCCACTTATCGCTCATTTTCTTAGTTTCCTTTCTATTCCGTTGTGCCGGGAGAATCATCGGTTTGTCCCGGCTGATGAAACTTTATCTCCTCAATCTGATACTCTTCGCTCACTTTTTCTTTGGTCCTGTAGGTTCGACCAGTAGTGGGTTCCACATGTTCAAACACTCCTTTTACCTCGTGTTTTACCGCCCGGCGCTCAGCGGCGCCTTTGATGTCCATGCGGATCACTCGCTGATTGTTTCCCAACTCGAAGGGGATGCCGTGCTGTACTTCCAAATGGGATTGATTGAAGTCGCAGGTGACTTCTTCCTTTATAGGCATGGGATTTCCCACATCTTCTGCGCTACCGGTTCCGTCCGAATCGCAGCAAGCGTATTCCACATCAGTGTATCTGCCGGTGACGGTGACGATGTATGTTCCATCGTGCTGGACGACGTTGGGATGCACCCGGGTGTCCATCGTTAGAACCGTGTTGAAGTAAAAACTGCCCACCGACCAAGTTTCATCCACTTCACGTATCAAAGAAGACAAATCATACTCCAGTTCGGCCGTGCTCCAGCCCTGCACTTCGGCGCGGGCGGCGGCCTTGTCAAAACTTCCATGACCTATCCAGTTCGTTTCATTGCCGGACACATCATACCATCGGCTCCAAGTTTGGACGCCGTCATTATTCCAGTCCCCAAAACCTCGCACGGAATATTGGTATTTGCGGTAATAACCGTCCAGATTCATGCCTTCGGCGTCAATGTATTGCGCCGCCGCGGCGCCTTTTAGCATCGTGAGCGTGCGTTGGTTGTTGCTGTCTAACACAAATAAGTGTCCTTCGGCACTGCTGTCCAAGTGTTCTTGGCCTTGATAACTGTAAACAACCGTCAAATCGGACTCGTTCAGGGTAAGGTTGTATTGGCCACTGTACCAATACGGCTCCAGGGCTTTATTGCTGGCCCAATCGTCTTTGTAGGGATCGATTTCCTCAGCCCAAGAGTCTTTGACGGATTGTTTGACTTCAGCCCAAGTTTCGTTTCCGATTTCTTCCAGCGCCTTGTCTAAAAGCCAGAAGCCGATGCCTTCCACGCTAGGTTCAAAAGGCAACACCTCGACCAGCGTTCTCTTCTTGGAACCTGATTCCGCTGCTGCTGCGTTCGGCAAAGCGGATAAGATTGCCGCCGCTGTTGCGACGACGCTAAGGATTGTCAGTAATGTAATCTTCATGAGCAATCTTCGTTAAACTTAATCTCTTCTTTCGTAACGGCAACCGTAATTCTTGTCGTTCGACAAGCAAACCCCGACCCAACGGCATCGGGCCGTGGATATCGTTGACGGTCGCAAAAGCGAGAGATCCCCACTTGTTCACCTAGGGCAACAGCCAAGAATTATGCATTTATTCCGGGCGCCCCCAATCAAACTGTATTTGGCAGGCGCCCCAATCCAGAAGATTGGAGCCACCGTCAACCGATATCGAGAAGCAACATAAACCCAAAGGATTCGGAAATCAAGCTTTTTGCGCCATTATTTTTAACTTTTTTTCTGCGGAGAGAAAACAGCGTTTTTCTTGGAATAGGGGGAGTTTTCGCTAGTGGTTTCGGATTTGGGTTGCCATCGAAGCAAAAGAAGTTGGCGGGCAATGGCGAGAATCTGAGCGAAGTTTTTTGTTTTTGAGAAAGGGAAGGATAGCTGGTTTTTCTAATAAAAGCGGTTTTCTTCCGCCCGGCTGTTTTTCTCAATCTAATTTCCTCGTGGTTGCCTTAGATTGTTGGCCAGCAGGATTGAGCGGCGGCCTCCAAGTTAGAATAGCTGAAATTCAGCGGAGAAAAAATCTCTTGTTTTTTTGAATTTCTGAAATAGTCTGTTTTGTTGCTTGAGATGATGATTTACACGCAGGCTGGGTGTTTCCGACGGTTTTGTGTTGTCGCGGGGTTGCTGGGGGTTTGTCTGCCGGGAATGTTTGTTCGGGGAGAGGTCGCTCTGTCTCATCGGGGCGTGGCGGCATTGGAGTCGCGCTTCGCAGAGCGGATTTATCCCTTGCTGTTGCGCGGCGGCGCGGCTGGTTGCGTTGGTTGCCACGATGAAAGCACAAGCGCAGACCTCGTTTTTATCGGGGACTCGAGGGATGATTTTCGGATGTTGCTTTCAAACGGCTACTTTGATGGTTTGCGGACGGATGGATTGTTGGATCGTTTGGAGGCGGAAAATCCAAAACGCCGGATGCCCAAAGGAAAAGAGGCAAAGCCGTGGTCAAGTGAGGAGATTGAATTGTTGCGGGTGTTTGCGCGGGAGGTTGCGGCGGCTTCTGACGGCGAATTGAAGGACGAAGGTTTCCCTCCGGAATTGTTAGCGCCGTATCGCGGCGAGGCAAAAAGGCAGACGGACACGCAGTTTCTGACTTGGACGCAGTTGAAGGGAAAGGTAGCGACCATATTTGGCGATGACTGGGTGCGGGACGGCGTGGATTTGTTTCAGGCGAACGTCGCTCTTTTTGGCGGCGCGGATTTTGAGAATCGCTTTAATGAATCCAGCCGGGCGACTTCGGGCTATTTGACGGCTTTGGAGCAAATGGCGCGGGACGTTGCCGAGCGCGCCTATGTTTCCCGTTCAGGTCTCTTTGCCGGCGCGGATTTCTGGAAGTTGCGGGAGGCGGACTGGGAAGCAGCTGTTCGTTACTTGTACGAGAGCGTTCTTTTGCGGGCGCCGACAGAGCAGGAAATTGAAGCAGCCGAACAGATTTTCACCGATTTGAAGGCGAGGGAAAGCGAGATTTCGACGCTCGGTTACGATTTGGTTTTCGATTTGGAAGTGACCGACGAATCCACCGGTCGGCGTTCTGTCCAGACCGTGAGGTTGCCGGTGACTGCCGATGGTCTGCCGATTGACCAGCAGTTTTGGAATCAAGAAATTCCAGCAAACGCCGAAGAAAAGAATCTCGCTCGGCGGCAATTCGACGGTGTGTTTTTTCTTCGCGCGGGAGCCTTGGGTCAACGCTTGATAATCCACACGCAGGAGACGGAGGCGCCGGTGTCGTTTGCCGGGTTGTTGTTGGAGCATGCGGATGGCGACACGGTGGAATGGATAGACGTTCGAGACGATCGCGTTCGGTTTGAGGGCGGCTGGAAGATCTCGGAAAGGGGTGGGCATTGGGCCGCTGAGGAAGAGTCCGATGCGGCGGAGGGCGCCCATATTCAAGTGCCGTTGTCGCCGGAATTCGACGGGAACTACCGCTTGAGCTTGTATTGGCGCCCGCGCGATTTTGCGGCGCGGGAAGTGTTGGTAGAAGTGCGTCACAGCGGCAAAGAAGGTTCGACGGCCAACAAATCCATCGGCCCCGCTTGGCAAGACGGCCTAGTGCGCTATACTTTTGACGGACGGAAAGACACGGTTCCGTTTGTGGAATTGGAATCGGCCTTTCGTTTCGGCGATTCTGGTTACGTTGAAATCAACAATCGAGGCACAAAAAGGAAAGTCGCCGTCGGTCCCGTGGTTTTTTTGGAGCCTTCCAATGAACAAGAGTTCGAAGTGGACACCAAAGAAGCGGAAGGATTCGGCGACTGGTCGCCGTTCAAAGCGATTTCCTTCGGCGCCTACAACCATCGCGGCACCCGTGTGGAAGACAAAAACCGACAAAAAGGGGATCTGTTTTTGCGCTACTTTCCGAAAATTCGATCACAGGACGGCTGGTTGCCGGATGCGTTTTACCGTTTGCGAGTTTATTATCCCGGAAAACGCGACCACGAACCTCGAACGCCGCTTGCCGTCCGTGCGGAAGCTTCTTCGCCATTGATTCGGATGAGCAAACCGTTGCGCGCCCAGGCCGGCAGTCGGGTAAAGTTGGACGCTTCAAAATCCTTCACCATCCAAGGGAGCCAGTTGCGTTATCAATGGCGGCAATTGTCCGGGGCGCCGGTAGAAGAACGGATGGATCGGGAGTTTTTGTCGTTTGAAGTGCCGCGCCAAGATCCAAAATTTCAGGGCTGGCTGGCTTTGGTCCAAGCGATGATACGGCACCCGGATTTTCTTTTTACTCGGGCGCCGGCAATGGATTGGGTTGCCGAAGAAACCGATCGCCGGCGCTTGTTGTTGTCTCGCCTGACATTGGACCTCGCGGGGCGGGCGCCGACTAAAGACGAACTGCGCCAATTTCTCAGCAACTGGAACTGGGAAGAAGCGGTGAACTACTACTTATCTTCTGAAGATTTCCGGAGGTTCTACTATCATCGAATTCGGCTTTATCTAGAAAGCCAAGGCACCGAGAGCCAAGATGAGCCGGTGCGGTTGTGGTGCTATGTAGCGTTTCACGACCGCCCCTTCCAAGAGATTTTGACAGGTGACTACACCGTGGACGTTGCCATGACCCGAAGAGAAAGGCCCGGTTACCACGGAAATACCGGAGTGTTGACTACCGCCGGATTTATCGAGGGAAAACCCGGCTTGCCTCATTACAACTACGCCGCGCAAGTGAGCATGTTGTTTCTGGGCTATCGCTACGAAGTGCCGATGGAGATCGTGGAACAGCGGGAAGGCACGACTCCATTAGGCACCACCGACCCAAACTCGACTTGCTATAGTTGCCACAAAATTCTTACTCCCCTGGCCTTTCAGAGAAATTTCTGGGACGATTCGGGAAAGTTTCGGATTCACGATGAGTACGGCCTGCCTATTGAAGCCAGCGATCATAATCTGGTGGCAGACTACCCTTTCAAGGGCGAAGGGCTGAAAGCCTTTGCGCTTCAAGCGGTCAAGAAAGAAAGATTCATTCGCACTATGATCGACACTCACTTCAACTTTTTATTCGGTCGAACTATGCGTTACCGAACCGACGAGCGGACGCTTTACAAACAGCTATGGGATCGCGTGCATCAGGATGGTTTTACCATCAAAAGTCTGCTAAAAGCGCTGGTTATGAATCCCGCTTACTTGGAAAGTGAAAAGGCATCCGCACAAATAGAACAAAAGAACATTAAAAATTAACTAAATATAATACTATCATGTTTGGCGCAATCATTGGCGATATTGTCGGTTCTCGATTCGAGTTTAACAACATCAAGAGCAAGGAGTTTGAATTCTTTCACGAAGAGTGCTCTTTTACCGACGACACAATATGCACTGCGGCCGTGGCGGATATTTTGCTACACAATCTGGATCCAGCTCCTGCAATGCAGAAATTTTGTCGAGACTATCAAGACTTTCCGAGTGGGGGGTATGGAGCAATGTTTTTCCATTGGGTGTTTGGGAATGAGAATCCGAAGCCTTACGGGAGTTTTGGCAATGGCGCGGCGATGCGGGTGTCGCCGCCGGCGTTTTTGCATCGGCATAATAATCTCAAGGATGCGCTTGCCGCCGCAGAGCGGGTAACCAATATCACCCACAATCATGAGGAAGGCATCAAGGGCGCAAAAGCCGCAACACATGCAATTTGGCTTGCGTTTAACGGCCGTTCGGCGCCGGCAATTAGAGAGACGATTGCCCAAGAATACGGCTACGACTTGTCCCCAACGGTGGATGAGATTCGGCCAATCTACCACTTTAACGAAACTTGTCAGGGCACAGTTCCCGAAGCCATTATTTGCGACCTGGAGTCCGAAAGTTTTGAGGATGCGGTGCGCAACGCTATTTCCATTGGCGGAGACTCGGACACACTCGGCGCCATTGCGGGGCCGATTGCCGAAGCGTTGCACGGCATTGAAGAGCATTATATCCAAACCGCCTGCGGCAAATATTTGGACGAGCGGATTGGGAGCATACTGGGAGAAATGTATTCCCGGAAGGAAAACGAATAGAGAAAATAAAAAAGGTGAAACGATGAATGCGATTCAACCATGCCAAGTGGATGACCGGATCACGGTAAAATCTGCGGAAAAAGGGCCGGCAACCTTGCCTCGCCGAAGTTTTCTGCGGCGGGCTGGTCTCAGTTTTGGTTTTGGGGCGCTGACTTGCGCGGACTTTCTTCGATACTTTGCCGCGCACGGCGCGCCTCGGGACGACCGCGCGGATCGCTTGGCGAGCGGTGCGTTTCAAGCCAACGAGAATCCCCGCTTCTTAACTTATTGGTATTTGGAAGGCGGTTGGTGCGGCTACGATATGTTCAACCCCGTGATGACTGCCAACAACGTTCACAAACGGTTGGACCGTATTAGCGACGAGCGCTACCGAGTGCTTCGTTGGGGCGACGAAGATTATACCATCTACCAGCAAGGGAACATCCGTCACGGCTACTTAGCCCGCGCCGGCAAAGACCTCTTCGACGATATGGCGGTGATCAGCTCGATGCATACCGGATCCGGCCACTCTCGCGACCGTTTGAAAGTGCATATGGGACACTACAATCTGCGGCAATCCGAGGAGCGGGAAGAAGACGAGCGCTCGGTGATGCAGGCTTTTGCCGAGGTGTACGGCCAACAGTTTGCGTTGCCGAGTTTATCGTGGCATTGGTGGTTGTCGGATGGCGAACTTAACGAAGTGCAATATCGAGGCCGGCGAGGCTACTATCATGGATTGGGGCCCGTTCACGCTCATACAATCTACGCCGGCACGCCGGCAAAACTAAAGAAGATGATCCGACAGATGCGGCAAGGTTCCGAAAATGCCGTCAACCGGGTAATTGAAGGATTTCTGGACCGCGCCCATTCCGCTTTTCTATCGGATGAAAATTTGGAGGCGGTAAAAAGCTACTATTCTGCCCGGGAGATTTACCGGCAGCTGAATGAGCGCGGTCGTTCCTTCGATCCCCGGAAAATTTCGAATCTGTTTGAGGATGCGGAATTGCGTGAGGCTTTCAAAGTGCGCCGAGAGGACGAACTCACAACTTATCGCAGCGTGAACGGGAACAAAGCGCGAAGCAAGTTCTCCCCCAACGTCAACGTGCAGGCGATGATGAGTTTTGAAATGATGCGGGCGGGGCTTTCCTGCGGGTTTTTCATTGAGTCCAGAGATGTGCGCCGTTTTGACTCCCATCATAGCCGCAAAAACCTCTGGGCAAGCGACGGGCGGACTCCAAGAGGAATGCCCGATCAAACACGGATGATGGCCGAAGATCTTTGGGAACCGTTGCTTGCCTACGTGGACAAGCTGAAAACGACGGAATACCGCAACACCGGACGCTCTTATTTTGACTTGACGAACATCGTGGTCACCTCTGAATTCGGCCGCTCGCTTCACGGCAACGTCGACGGCATTCTCCAAAAAGACGTTTCCGAACAGGAAAAGACCAAACAGATTAACGGGCAAGACATCTGCGCTCATTGGAAGGTGACTTCGTGCGCGTTTCTTGGCGGCAGTGTGAAGCCGAACGCTCAATTCGGCGGAGTCGGGGAAGAGACATTAATGGCGATTCCCATCCTTCCCGACGGAACTCTGGATCCCAACTACGATCCCGTCACCGGCAAACTGCGGAAGGAACGGCAACCGCATCCCCAATCCTTCATCCCGAATCACGGGGATGTTTACGCCACGGCCTTGGCGCTCAGCGGCATCCATCCCCAAGGACGAGGCCGCAACCAACGGCCTCCCCTGTCGTTCGTGTTGCGCAAAGGATAGCCGGCGCGGGGAACAAACACTTTTTTCTTTCAAATGGCCGGCGATGGGATGTTAGCGAACTTGAAGAAAGGCCGGCGCCGGGTCTGTTTTGCCTTTGGCGCAGTGCTGGTCACGATGTCGCATCTATTCTTATCGGCGCATTCAGTTCGCGCGGCCGCGTTTGCTCGAGAAGAAATTCACGGCATTCCCTTTGTCCGCATCCCGTCCGGGCGGTTCGTGATGGGCACAACTCAAGAAAACCAACTGCTTTTGGAAAAAAGAGGATGGTGGAACCGTTTTCTTTCCGTGGAGCAACCCGCCCATTTAGTTGTCATTCGCCGCCCTTTTTGGATCGGTCAAACCGAAGTGACCCAAGCCCAGTGGAAGCGCATCATGGGGAAGCCTCATGCCCACGTCTCCTTTGAAGGAGACAGCCGGCCGGTTGATTCTGTAAGCTACCACGACGTGCAACGATTCCTTGAGGCAATCAATCAACTTGGGACAAGACGGTTCCGGTTGCCCACCGAGGCGGAGTGGGAGTACTGCTGTCGAGCGGGCGGTTGGGGATTGTTTCTGGTCGGAGAGGGCGGAGGCTTGATCGAGGATGAAACCTTGGGCGATTATTGTTGGATGAAACGCAATTCCGGCGGCGGCACCCAACCAGTAGCTGTCAAAAAAACAAATGCATGGGGCTTGCACGATATGTTGGGAAACGTGTGGGAATGGTGCGGCGACTTCTATGGACGCGAGGTCTATCAGCATCGTCGCAACGGAGCGACGGATCCGATTCATCAAGCGCCTTTCCCGGAACGAGTTATAAGAGGAGGCAGTTGGTTTTTGCCCATCGAATATCAACGAGCCTCCTTGCGAAGCGGCAGGCGAGAGGAAGAAAGAAGCGCCTACGTCGGCTTCCGTCTAGTATGCGAAATCCCCAATGGCGAAGTTGCCGAAAAAGAAGCCTCGCCGACAGACGCGAAGCAATGACGATTCCCATTCATCTAGCCTGCCCAAAAATCAGAAGATGCAGATAACCCTTCCACAACGGGTATATTCAAGTTATTGGATTGGCGGGCAGTTCGCCTTAAGCCGTTCATTCAAAAGTAGGAGCCGTCGGGAAGGTGCATTCTCCGGGAAAGCCTTGTTGTCGAAGCGCTTCGTAAAGGACGATGGCGGCGCAGTTGGCCAAATTGAGCGATCGGGAAGCAGGATGGAACATCGGGATGCGGAGCCAGCAGTCTGGGTATTGCGCAAGCAGCTTTGGCGGCAGACCGGCGGATTCTCGGCCGAAAACGAGAAAATCTCCGTCGGCGGATGGAACTTCGACGTAGTGTTTGGCCCCTGCGGATTCGATGAGCCAAAACCGTCCCCGTCCGCCGTGGGTTGTGCGAAAGGCTCGCCAGTTGTCCCATCGATGCCACGAAACTTGTTGCCAATAGTCCATTCCCGCGCGTTGCCGGCGTTTGTCGTCCATCTGGAATCCGAGCGGGCCAACAAGGTGAAGGGAGGTCTTTGTCGCCGCGCAGAGTCGGGCGATATTCCCGGTATTGGGCGGAATTTCAAGTTCGATCAGAACGATGTGCATCGGGCGGATTATCAGGGCGGCGGCTTTCTCAAAGCGAATGAAAATTTTCTTCGGAGCAGTTTGGGCCGGTCGGCGCAATCTTTGGATCGCCTAGGTTTTTTCCACCGGGTTCAATCTTTCCGCAAAGCGCCAATTTTCCACGGTTGCCAAGCAGGGAGAAGGCGGTATATTGCGTTTGGCGCCGAGCGCAATGGCAGAGGGCGCGTATTATGCAGATATTAAATTTTATTTTTATCCTTTTGGAAGTTCTGGTGCTTTTCAACTTGATCATCATTGTGCATGAGCTGGGACACTTTTGGGCGGCGAAATGGCGGGGATTGCACGTGGAACGATTCGGGATTTGGTTTGGCAAGCCGCTTTGGGAGCGGACTTTCGGCGGGGTAAAATACTCTTTGGGATGCATTCCGGCGGGCGGTTTTGTTGCGTTGCCGCAACTGGCTCCGATGGAAGCCATAGAAGGAGAAAGCGAAGTGAAGTACGCGGACTTGCCTAAGATTAAGGCGATGGACAAGATTATCGTCGCCTTTGCCGGACCCTTGTTCAGCTTCGGGCTGGCAATCATGATTGCCTGCATTGTTTGGGGTATCGGACGGCCGGTAAGCCAAAAGGAAACCACAACAGTGGTGGGTTATGTGTTTCCGAAATCGCCGGCCGAGCAGGCGGGCCTTCTTCCCGGTGACAAGATTCTGGAAGTCGACGGGAGTCCAGTGGAACGATGGTCAGGTATCGGTAATGCGGTCACTTGGCGAATCGTGAGCAGTGTTGGAGAAATGATAACCATTAAAGTGGATCGCGATGGAGAGACCAAAGAATTAGCTGCCACGCCTACCCGTGAGGAGACCAAGGCCTGGGAACGCGCGAGCCTGCGGCAAATCAAGATGCTTCCGCTACAGACGCCCATCGTCGCCGGAGTGCAAAAGAATAGTCCGGCTGAGCGAGCGGGGATTCAAGTCAACGACATCATCGCCGCCGTGAATTCGATCAAACTCTATAATCCGCGGAGATTAAGCCGCTACATTCAAGATAATCCGGACATCGATCTAGTCTTGGATATTGTCCGTGATGATAAGCCGATCCAGGTAAATCTTCGGCCGGAAATGCCGGTTTATCCGGAAGACTACGAAGAAGAGAAACAAGTGATGATCGGTGTCGTGTGGGATTTGTCGGGCGATATCACCATCGCTCATCCCGGCCCGTGGGAGCAGGTTCAGAAAAGTGTAATGATGATGGTAAATACCTTTGAAGCATTGTTCACGAGAAAGTCGGATATTAGGGCGCAGCATTTGAGTGGGCCCATTGGGATCATGCGGATCTACTATCTCCTGTTTGAGAGTGAATTTGGTTGGCGCTTGGCCTTGTGGTTTAGCGTGTTGCTTAATGTCAATTTGGCGATTTTGAATCTGTTGCCCATTCCGGTTCTTGATGGCGGCCATATTGTGATGGCGATGACAGAAGGTCTGTTCCGTCGGCCCATACCCTATTGGATTCTCAATTATGTTCAGAACGGCTGCGCTTTGTTAATCATCGGTTACATGCTCTACATTACCTTTTTCGATGTTCAGGATTTACGCACGGAAAAATCGCCAAAGATTTATTTTGCCGCTCCTGAAGCCAAAGTCTCTCCGGCAATAGAACCCGCTCACTCTCCGTAATCTCCATGCGCTATTGTTCTTCTCCTTATCGCTTCTGTCGGCGGAAAACTCGCGAGGTGAGAATTGGGGATCCGTCCAACGGCGGCGTCGTTATCGGCGGCGATCATTCGGTTGTGCGGCAGTCCATGCTCACTTGCGACACTTTGGACACGGAAACCTGCGTGCGGCAAACTAAGGACTTGACAAGGGCGGGTTGCCAGCTTGTGCGTATTACGGCGCAAACCGTGCGGCACGCCGCAAACCTAAAACACATCGCATCCCGGCTTCGGGACGAAGGATGTAGGACGCCGATTGTAGCGGATATTCACTTCAAACCCGAAGCCGCTATGGAAGCGGCGAAGTGGGTTGAGGCAGTGAGGATCAATCCGGGGAATTATGCAGACAGCAAAAAATTCGCAGTGCGGGAATATACGGACGCCGAATACGCCGAGGAGATTGCGCGGCTCGAAGCGAAGTTTGTTCCTTTGGTGAAGCGTTGCCAAGATTGGGGACGGGCGATGCGAATTGGCGCCAATCATGGTTCGTTGAGCGATCGAATCATGAATCGTTTTGGCGACACCCCGCTGGGAATGGTTGAGAGCGCGTTGGAGTTTGCCCGAATCGCCCGCAGTTTGGATTTTCACAATTTCAAATTCTCGATGAAGTCCAGCAATCCAAAAGTGATGATCGAGTGCTACCGCCTCTTGGCGGCGCGGCTTGAGTCCTTGGGAACGGACTGGAACTACCCGCTTCACTTGGGCGTGACGGAGGCGGGGGACGGAGAGGACGGCCGCATCAAAAGCGCTGTTGGAATTGGCTCGCTACTTTGCGATGGTTTGGGAGATACGATTCGGGTTTCGTTGACCGAAGATTCTCCAAAGGAAATCGCCGTCTGCAACGACTTGTTGGCAGAAATTCCGAGTTTGACTTCAGCGGAAGCACCGGCCTTCGACCTTCAAACAAGCTACGATCCGTTCGCTTATTGCCGCCGCACAACGCCTGAGATCGAGTTGGCCGAAAACGTCGCCGCCGGAGCGGAGCAACCCATTCGAGTCGTGGTAACGCAATCCACTTGGGACACGATCGCGCCGAAGCTTCGTCCCTTCGAGGACGTCCGACCGGAGGCGATTTATGAAGACTTGAATCTTTTGGAAGTCGATCCCCGCCGGGAGTTTGCCGTGCAGTGCGACGTGCAGTTGACGACGGTCGCCGACGGAGTGGAGTTGCCGGCGATTCCGGCCTTTCGGCTTCTTGCCGCCAAGATCCGAAGGCTTGGATGGAACAATCCGATTCTGTTAAAAGACACATTGTTCCCTCCCGATCCGCTGTTGCCGTCCCGGATTGCGTTGTTGCGCAGCGCGACGGTTATCGGGTCGTTGTTGGCGGACGGCATTGGCGACGCCGTTATGATTCGCAACGAGTCCAATCCCGCCGCGTCGCTGCGTCTCGCCTACAACATTCTTCAAGCGGCGGGCTGTCGTTCGTTCAAAACCGACTACGTAGCTTGCCCTTCTTGCGGCCGAACGCTCTTCGACCTCCAAACCGTCACCGCCAAAATCCGACGCCGAACCGAGCATCTCCAAGGCGTGAAAATCGCCGTGATGGGGTGCATTGTCAACGGGCCGGGAGAAATGGCCGATGCGGATTTTGGATACGTGGGCGGCGCTCCCGGAAAGATTAACCTTTATGTTGGAAAAAAACCGGTGCAATTTCACATCCCTGAAGCGGAGGCCGTCGAGCGCTTAATCGACCTCATCCGCGAACACGGCAAGTGGCAAGAGGCGAAGCCGAACTCAATGGAAGAGGCGCCAGCAGCGGTTGTTTTCTCATAAAACTTTTTCAAAGAGTTCACTTTCTCGAACTCTTGCCTTTGGATTTTGCCATTTTTCTTCGATTTTTCCGTTGAATATTAATTTGAGGAAATGAATGATTGCTTTTTTTAGCGGATTGGGCATTGTTCACAAAGTTTCTCAACTTTATTTCAGTTATGTCAAAAAATAAGACTTCTTCGTTGACAGGTTCTCGGCGGCAATTCATTCGCCGGGCAACGGGTGCCTCAGCGGCAGTGTTGGGGTTTCCTCAAATTGTGCCGTCCTCCGTGTTGGGATTGCAGGGAGCAGTGGCGCCGAGCAATCGGATTGTCGTAGGAATCATTGGAACTGGAAATCAGGGAACCAATGACATGAGACAATTCTTGAGGGATTCGCGAGTGCAAGTCGTCGCAGTCTGCGACGTCAACAAAAAAGGCGCGGGCTATTGGAATGGAAAAACTGCCGGGCGCGACCCAGCGCGGGAAATTGCCGAGGCGCATTACGCGGAAAAATCAGCCTCCGGCAGTTATCGAGGATGCGCCAGCTATCGGGATTTTCGAGACTTGCTGGACCGTCCGGACATTGACGCCGTGGAAGTCGCCACTCCAGACCATTGGCACGCCATTCCAACCATCCTGGCCGCCAAAGCGGGCAAAGACGTTTACTGCCAAAAACCCCTCTCGCTGACAATCGTCGAAGGCCGGGCAATGAGCGACGCAATAAAACGTTACAAACGAGTGTTCCAAACGGGAAGCCAACAACGTTCGGACAAACGCTTCCTCCACGGTTGCGAATTAGTGCGAAACGGGCGGATCGGAAAACTCCGCGAAGTAGAGTGCGGATTGCCCGGAGGACGCCCCGACATCGGCAAAAACGGAGACCGCAAGGCGCCGGAACCCGTTCCGGCAGGATTCGACTATGACTTCTGGTTGGGGCCGGCGCCCCACGCGCCTTATGCGCCGGCGCGAGTGGGCGTAAACTTCCGTTGGAACTACGACTACTCCGGAGGACAACTCACAGACTGGGGCGGACATCACCCAGACATCGCTCAATGGGGAATGGGAACCACGCACACCGGCCCCGTCAAAATCAAAAACGCCAAAGGCGTCTGGCCGGAAGACCCCTTGTGGAACACGGCAACCGAATACTCCTTCGAAGCCCATTATCGCTCCGGAGTCGTGATGAAAATTTCGGACAAATTCCGCATGGGCGTCACTTTCAAAGGCACAGAAGGCTGGGTCTACGTCAATCGAGGACGAATCGACGCCAACCCCAAGTCTTTGTTGGACGAAAAGTTCGATCCATCGGACCTTCGCCTACCGGCCAGCGACAACCACTTCCGTAACTTCATCGACTGCGTTTACTCCCGCAAAGAACCCGTAGCCCCCGTAGAACAAGCGCACCGATCCATTTCCATTTGCCACCTTGGAAACATCGCCATGTTGCTGGGACGAGACTTGACTTGGGACCCCGATCGAGAACAAGTCGTCGGCGATCACGTAGCGCACTCGCTACTGAACCGGCCTTACCGAGCGCCTTGGGTCTTGCCGAGTTGAAAGAAAAAGGCCTTTGCCCTCGTAAAGTTTTGCATAACATTCGAGAGATGGCCGCTTAATTAGGAGTACTTATGACAAAGCAAGAAACCAAAAAGAAGATGAGGAAGACGGACAAAGAACTCAAACAGGAAATGGGGTGGATCGAAGGAGACCACCACGGAAACCTACAGAGAGGGTTTGCGCACCTGCGCATGTTAATGGACATGAAACGACGAGGACTGCTGGATTAAGAAAGGAAGAGTGAGCGCGGGCGACGACCGCCTGCTTTGAAAACAATCAAAATCAATAAAAACTATGGCAAACAAGTTAATAAACAACTACGGTGGAGACACAGACGTGTCGAAGGAAATCAGAAAGAGATGCTTCAATTGGTTTGAAGCGGCGTTTATAGCTGAAGAGCGAGATGATCAGTCGTTTGCGAGAATTGCTGACAACATGCTCGTCATTCTTGGTGGTCAGGCTCGCAGGAAGGATGCAATTCGGATTGCTCTTTACTATTATCAAAACGAGGTTTGCAATCTTTGTGGACAGCGGTTTCCGATTCAAATCTTTCACATTGACCACATTGAGGCAAAGACACGTAATCAGAACAACAAGTTGTCAAACTTGCAGGTGCTTTGCTCTGCATGCAACGGATTCAAGAGCGACCGTCCAATGCACAAGGTTAGGGATCTCAGAAGAAAGGCTGGCTTGACAATCTTCGAACCCCGCTACTACTTCGAGAAGGATCAAAATAAGCTTTACAAAACGCCAAAGCATGTCAAAAAAGCAGTCTTGAAGCCACCTGTCAAAGCAGATAGGAATGGACATGCCAAATTGAATGGGAAAAAAGAAACTGACATTGATTTGATAATCAGGATTTCGAAAGAGCATTCCAGTAAAGAATCACCAATGTTGATAAAGGAAATTACAGACAAATGCGATGAACGTGTCGATAGGCTTGCAGGAGAAAAGGGAATTTCTTTGAAAGATGCAAGGCTTCAAGTGACCAAAAACTTTGTTTCCCTGGTAAACAGACACAAGGGTAAGGATGTGCCTTTTGAAACATACAAAGCAAGAGTCAACAACAGAGGGCCGTCCAAGTTGCACATTTATTACACGGGCAGATAAACAAAATGCCAGAGACAATACATCAATGCTCAGTAGAAGAGCTGATTGGAAAGGTTGAAAAAGGGTCTGTTGACCTGATACTCACCGACCCTCCTCAGAAGGCGACTTTAGAGTTTCAGCAACTCCTCGGCAATCTGAACAGCGTTCAAGGCCGCGCCTTTGAGCAACTGATCGCCGGAAACCCAAAAACATAATCCATTATCCAAAGCGCAGTCCTTCCGAAGCCGTCCAACCGCACAGTTGTCCTTTCCTGAAACGTCCAACGGCATGGGATAATCATTCGTTTCGGGAGCATCGACAACGTCAACTCCGGGCGCATCCTCAAGCGCCTGCCGCGCCGCGCTGATATTCATAGGTTTTTCAAACTCCGCCGAGACGGCAATGGAATGAGCGCGGTATATCGGCACGCGGACGCAAGTGACACTAGCCCGGAAACTATTGTGATGCAGAATGCGCCGCCCTTCCCTTTCCAACTTCATCTCCTCCTTCGTATAGCCGGAATCCAGAAAAACATCGACTTGCGGCAGAACGTTGAACGCAATTTGATGGGGATAAATCTCTTTGACAACAACCTCCCCGCGTTCGATTTGACGAGCCTGATTCCTCAATTCTTCCATCGCCTTAGCGCCAGAACCGGAGACCGCCTGATAGCTCGAAGCAAACACGCGGACAACGCCGAACGCCCGGTGTAAAGGATGCAACGCCATCAAAACGACCGCCGTCGTGCAATTCGGATTCGCCAAAATCCCTCGATGATTTCGGACATCCTCGCCATTGATTTCTGGAATCACCAACGGCACATCGGGTTTCAAACGAAATGCGCTGGAATTATCCACCGCCACGGCGCCGGACCGCACTGCAACAGGCACAAATCGTTTGCTGATCCCGCTTCCGGCGCTAAAAAGAGCAACGTCGATTCCTTGGAACGCATCCTCCGTCAATTCTCTGACCGAGACCTCCCTGCCGGCAAATGCCAGCGTCTTCCCCGCCGACCTTGCGGAAGCTAACAACCTTATCTCTCCAACCGGAAACCGACGCCGTTCCAGAGTCCGCAACATTTCCTCGCCAACAGCCCCGGTAGCGCCCACAATGGCGATGTGAGGTTTCGAATTCATCAGGGCAGAATACAAGAGCTAATTGCAGACGTCAATTGTTCTCACAACTTGCGGCCGTTTTGTCGCAAAACTTATGCTTTAGACAAGTAGCGATAGTTATTAGAAGAGGCTTTGCTTGGAAACTGTTTAGAGACATTTCTAGACTTATATAGGTGTTAAGGTTGTGTTGTTTTTTGAGGATTGTATTTGAAGACGGCTTACATCTTCAAGGAAGAGGAAAAGGTTTTCTTTTGAGGGGGAGCGATCTGTTCAAGGGAAAGAGGTAGCCGGCGTTTCGCTCGGACAGTCGCTCTTTTTTGGTAAAGAGCCGAATTATCCCGGGCTTCCCATCATAGCCGGCTTCGCGAAGAACTTCCCCCTGCCGCATCCGGCGCAACGCCTCGGCCAAGAGTGAAGAACAGGCTTTCTCCACCTCGTCCAGCGGCGCCGAGCTAAGAACAAACATTTCAGAACCTAGTGCGCCCAATACTTTTTCATAGATGCGTTGAACTTTTTTGCTGTTCGTGCCCGCGCCCTCGATTTCTGAAAGAATTTCGACAAGAGGAACTAAACTTGAAAAACCCGGCTCCTTCGGCAGAAGCATCGACTGACTGCGATCCGCCAACTCCTCGACACGGCTCATAACGCCGACAGTGACCGGCTTGCCGCAACCCGTACAATGATCGCCGCAGGCTTCGGTTTCCTCCGGGCGGAGCCGAATGCCGCAATGCCGACAGCCGTCCAGATGATATTTGCCTTCTTCCGGAAAGAATTCAGCAGTGCCGCCAAACCCCTCTTTGGTTTGCAATGCTTTCATTATGGCGGGATAACTCATTTCCGTGTGAAAGACGGTGGCCTCGCGGCCAACTTTCCCCGGCGAGTGCGCATCCGAGTTCGACACTAGCGCAAATCGATCCAGAGACGACACCCTGCGATTCATCAACGGATCCGAAGACAGTCCGGTTTCAATAGCAAAAATATGCGGCGCAAGGTCGCCGTAGCATTCCTCAATCGCGTCAAATCCCGACTTCGATCCCAGTGCGGAAAACCACGGCGTCCAAACGTGCGCCGGGACAAGATGACAACCGTCACCGCTTTGCAACGTGATTTCCAACAAATCACGCGAGTCCAAGCCCAAAATCGGACGGCCGTCAGCCTGAAGATTGCCAATCTTTGCCAGCCGAGCCACAAGCCGATCAGCCTTCTCCCAATCGGGAGCGTAGAGTAGATGGTGAACCTTGCGGGTCTTACTCCCCATTTTGTAGATAGTGGAAACCTCCACTTCGAGCAGGAAGCGCGCGGATTTTCCCGGAGGCATTGCATATTGTCGTTCCAACGACTTCTGAATTTCCTCCCGAAGTTTAAAAAGACCGGGTTCAGCGGGAATAAGTTTTTCCTTCAGCTCCGCTCTCCAAGCCGGGTGCGTAAAATCACCAGTGCCTAATACTTGAACGCCCTTTTTCTTTGCCCATAAGAAAAGGTGTTCCAAATCTAAATCGCGGCTTGTCGCTCGGGAGTACTTAGAATGAAGATGTAGATCAGCATAAAACATACAAAGTCACTATCCTCTCATTAAAATTATGTTTTTCGGCCACGTTCATATAGTTATTTCAATAATTTTCATAGTGTCGTTGCCGAAGATGTCGACTACTTTGACCGCTAACTTGCGCCGGCCGGACAACACGGCTCGCGGCGCACTCACTAACTCCAACCGCCGCTCCGGCCTCGTCCGAAAACTCTGCCACTCATTCTCAAACACATAATCCCCCGTCCACTGCTCCTCCCACTTCCCCGTCTCCGCATCCTGTTCCCATATCATCTCCTTCTTGCTCTCAAACTCATAATCTACCGCCCAATAATCTATCCAATCGGTCCACTCCTTAGTCAACACTTCCCGCCGCAACACTCCCTGCCAGTCCTTCGTCACCCTCACCATCCGCCCGCTGTCCACGATTATCTTGCTCCCGCTTCGCTTCTTCTCCAACGCCAGCTCCGCATTCGCTATCGAATCCTGCGTCCAATACACCGAAAAGTCCGCCAACTCCACCGCCACCGTCGCCATCTTCCCCGCCTTCCACAATATGCGGACTGAGCCCCATATACGCCATATCGTGGAACACCACCTAATGCTTTTCCACCGCCCGCCGGTCAAACACATCGCGCGGAATATACTTCGGCGTCAACGCAACGCCTTGGGACTTGGCCGCTTCTAGCGCGTGGGGAAACAAACCCATCTCAAACTCAAAACCTAAGACATCCACTTTGGTGCCCCCATATTTGCGGCACTCTGCAATCGCCGCTTCTATATCTAGCCTGTTGACCGGCAGGTCAATGGGGCCGACGACTACCATCCGATCATACTTTTTGCCGTGAAAGACGCGGCATTGTTCCACTTGCCGCCGATTGCCGGAGAACAATCGCCAACGATATTTATCCGGCAACGGCTCATCCCGCTCAATCCGCCGAATAATCTCCTGCTTTTCCCGCTCGCTTAGCATGGGTTTGGCGGGAAAGAATTATGGATAGGCAGGAGGCGCGAGGAGGCGTGGCCGGCTGGCTCTTTTGCGGAGCGGTTGCTAGGGATGCGGCGATGTTTTGGATGCCGTTGTTTTCTTTTCATTGCGCAAAATGGATTGGCAAACTACCAAATCTTTCGCACCAAGGCAAAAGGAAATGTGAGCGAAACGGGAGGGGAATGGTTGCGCCGGGAGAAAATAGATGTTTTACTGGCCTTGAGGAGGTTTTGACTGGCTATGCAACGGAAGCGCAAGATTTCTTTTGTCGTCCCCGCTTTTAACGAGGAGAAGCTGCTTCCTTTGTGTTTGGCGTCTATTGGCGAGGCGGCAGCGGTTTTTGCCGAAGGCGGTTGGGAATGGGAGGTGATTGTGTGCGACAACAATTCTAGTGATGGGACGGCTCAGGTGGCGCGGGAGGCTGGGGCTGGCGTGGTTTTTGAGGGGGAGAATCAAATTGCCCGGGCTCGCAATCGAGGGGCTTCTGCGGCCAGCGGGGATTGGCTGGTGTTTGTGGACGCGGATTCTTTGGTTTCGCGGGGATTGCTGGAAGATCTTCGCCAAGTGATTTGCAGCGATCAAGCGATTGGTGGAAGCTGTTGTCTGGCTTGCCGAGGAGTTTCCAGTGCAAGGATGCAGTGGATGTTTCATATATGGAATCGGATTAGCTGTTTTTTTCGCTGGGCGGCCGGCTCGTTTTTGTTTTGTCGCCGGGATGTTTTTGAAAGGTTGGGCGGGTTTAGTTTGCGGTATTTTGCCGCCGAGGATGTGGAGTTGGGGCGGCGGATGAAACGAGCGGCTCGTCGGGAGGGGAAGTCGGTGGTTATTCTCGACAAACATCCTTTGTTGACTTCTGCCCGAAAGCTGGAGTTGTATTCTTTTGCTGAATTTATCATTACTTTGGTTAAATTGACGCTTTGTCATCGGTGGATGGTGCGAAGCCGCAAGACTTGTTTTTACTGGTATGACGGGAGGCGTTGATAGTTTTAGACGGCGCAAGGGGCGAGGATTGCGTCTCGCATGCCGTGGAGGATTTTTTTGTCGGCTGGACAGATGGTGGCGAGGCAACCGCTTAGTTCCGCTTTGGCGCGGTCTTTCTCGCCGCTTACGAAGTAGTAAGGGCAAAGCCGCGCCCTTCCCGTCATTGGTTGTAAAGTTCCGTTCTCGAAGTTCGCCCATCGGCTTTTTACGATTTTCGGTTTTGTAAATCGTTGGAGGATGTAGGGGTTTTTGCCAAAAAGGTTAATCGCTTGCTCTACAACCCGGCTCCAATCTTCTGCGGATAGATCGCTGCCCAAATGCACGCCACGCGCGCCCCAGGCTTCCGGCGCAAAACCCGATATTTTTAAAATAAGGCGGCGGTCTTTCTGGGAGAGGTTTTTGAGTTGGCGCCAATCGGTCAGGCCAAGTTCTGGGTAGGCGGCGTGAGGGGGCAAAGGGGTTGGATCCAGCGTCCAAGTATAAGGAATGCGGGTTTGCAGTTTGCGAAAGAATCCTTCCCCCAATTCTTGGCGCCAAAAGGCGCGCAAATTGCGGTTCCACAGAAGCGCGAAGAGCATTTTTTCTTCAAAAACGTATTTGGGAGGCGGGGTGAGGGAGATGGATTTTTGGATGGCTAAGTCGAAAATACGGGCGGCGTTGGGAACGTTTTTGAGATCGAACAGTTCGAAAAATCGATACACGGCGTCGCCTGGGACAAACTCGTCAAAGTTGGACGTTCGAACAGCGCACGAATTGCCAACCGAGTTGCCGACGGAAACTTGCGCGGCCAACCATTCCATTTCGGGACGGTACGAAGCGGATTCTTCGGAAACAACTAAGTGAATGCGGTGGGAATCTGCAAAAATGCTACGAAACCCATCAACGGGTCCCAAACGGCCGCCGATCATCGATTTGCCCTGCCAAAGCGTTTCCCCAGCGGCTGTTTCGGGCGAGGCCGCGTCCGGTTTTGAGAGTGCTGTTTTTTCCGCTTCTCGTGCTAGCAGATCGTAGGATTGATGGAGCCAGCCGATCAGCCCGATACCTCCGGGAACGCTGTCCAGTTCCGTGATGGAAAAGCCTTCTTCGGCAAGGATTATATCCGGGCGGATCACGCGGGGGACTTGTTGCTTGAAGGCTGGGTTGCGCTGGAGTTGCACTAACCATTCGGGCTTGCCTTGATCCAACAAGGCCGCAATCCACGACGGGAGTTTTCCCGCCGCGCTTTTTCGATAGAGCAAGTCACTCGCTTTATAAAACCGCAACAGCATCCGCCCCAGTTGGCGAAGTTCTTCGGCGAGACGCGGCGCTAAAAGAAAGGGATCGGGAGAAATTCTCCATTCTTGTCCGGCAAACAGGCCGCCGCTGGGCAAGCAGGATCGAAGGAATTCGGCTCGCTCCATCGGGCTTGGCGACGGCGCAAACGGAGGCATCGCTCTTCTGTCGAGGGACACTGACGGCGAGGCGGACATTGCGTTCGTTCTTCAATGACGCACTTGGCCTTGGCCAAATCCAAGCCACTTGTAACTGGTCAACTCTTCCAAGCCCATCGGGCCTCGGGCGCCAATTTTGTCGGTGCTGATGCCGATTTCCGCGCCCATGCCGAACTCGCCGCCATCTGTAAACCGAGTGGAAGCGTTCCAGTAAACGGTTGAAGCGTCCACTTCGTTCATAAATTTCCGGGCGGTGCTTTCGTTTCTGGTAGCGATGGCTTCGGCGTTTCCCGACCCAAATTCGTTGATGTGTTGGATCGCCTCTTGAACGCCGTCGACGATCTTGACCGAGAGAATCAAATCCAGATATTCGGTTTTCCAATCGTCTTCCGAAGCCGTCTCCAGTTTGGCTCCTTGGGGGCGAGTTTGTCCGTCAACGGCCTGAAGGAGTTTTGCGTCTCCGCGGATTTCCACGCCGCGTTCCCAAAGATTTCGGACGACAAGAGGGGCAAACTCGCTTTTAATGGGATCGTCAATGAGAAGGGTTTCGACGGCATTGCAGACGCCCGGTCGTTGGGTTTTTGCATTGACGACAATGGCCGCAGCTTGGTCAAAATCGGCGTCGCGATCTACATAGACATGACAGATTCCTTTGTAGTGCTTGATCACGGGAACGCGGGAACATTCTACCACGGCGCGAATCAATCCTTCTCCGCCTCTGGGCATGCACAAGTCGATATGCTCGGTCAACGAAAGGAGCGCGGGAATCGCTTGCCGATCGGGAGTTGGGATCACTTGTATAGCGTGCGGCGGAAATCCCGGACACCGCTTCCGAGCGGCCTCGTTCATCACTTCGGCAAGAATTCGATTCGAGTGAATCGCTTCCTTGCCGCCGCGCAAAATGACGGCGTTGCCCGACTTCAAACACAGGCCGGCAGCGTCCGCCGTGACGTTCGGCCGAGATTCGTAAATAATCAAAATCACGCCGATCGGCGTCGAAACTTTCCGCAACCTAAGCCCATTAGGACGCACGCGCTCTTCCAAAATCCGGCCGACCGGATCCGGCAAATCCGCCGCTTCCCGCAAACCGCGGCTCATCCCCGCAATTCGTTTGTCCGTCAACTCCAACCGATCCAACAACGCGCCAGAAAGCCCCCTTTGCCGGCCAAACTCCATATCCTTCCGGTTCTCCGCCTGAATAGCCTCGCTCTTTGCGTCAATCGCCTCTCCCATGCTTCTGAGACAAGCATTCCGATCCCCCGCCGAAAGCCGAGCCAAAGAGCGAGAATCCGCCTTGGACCGACGGGCGATTTCCGTCATTTCTTTCTGCAACAACATAACGACATCATAAATGCCGCTTCGGAAGTTTTGAAACAGCAAAATTCCCCGCCGTCCCGCCTCTTCCCATCCACCAACGAGAAAACGACAACCCGGAAAATCCAAACGCAACCGGCCCCTCCATCCCGTCGGCAACGCAGTCCATGATTTCCACCGAACAACACAACCAATGGGCATGGGACAATCTCGCTCGGCAAGGTTCCGGCTTTGCCCGGCCGGCAACAAACGAAGACTTCCAACATCCAGAACGAGTGATCAATCCCTTTGGCTGGATTCCCGGAACAGTCGCTGGAAAACAAGTGCTTTGTCTAGCGGCCGGCGGCGGCAGACACGGACCGATCTTCGCTTCCCAACAAGCGGACGTCACCGTAGTCGACCTAAGCGAGACAATGCTAAGACTGGACCGAGAAATCGCCCGCCGGGAAAAAGTGCCTCTAAAAACTATAAAAACCTCAATGAACAATCTCAGCGCCTTGGGCAACGGAATTTTCGACATCGTCCTGCAACCCGTTAGCACTTGCTACATAGAAAACATTCAGACGGTCTACAAGGAAGTGGCGCGAGTAATAAAAACAGGAGGCATTTACATTTCCCAACACAAACAACCAATCAGCCTTCAAGCCGCCGCCAAACCCTCCGCCAACGGCGTCTACAACATCCAAGAGTCTTACTACCGCTCCGGCCCGCTCCCCTCTGTAATCAACTCCGAACATCGAGAAGCAAACACAAAAGAATTTCTCCACCCACTCGAAGCCATACTAGGAGGAATGTGTGCGCAAGGCTTTGCCATCAACGATGTAAAAGAGCCAAGACACGCCGACCCCTCGGCAACCAAAGGAAGCTTCCAAGAACGTTGCCTCTACGTGCCACCTTATATCGCCGTCAAAGCAACCCTCACCACCCCGAACACCCCACAATCCTCACTTTGGACGCCTAGTTAAATCCACAATAATTTTAAATCTTCTATTCAATTCCACTTTTACAAAGAATGGGTTTGACATTAGAAAACCTCCAAAAAAAAGCCAAAAGGAACCTCTCCAAACTTTCACAACCTTTCCTAAACCTTCCGCATCGACCACAGTTTGAATTCCCAACATAACACCTCGTCCAGCGCTTTTCTTATCTCTCGTTTTCCTCAAACCGTCCATTGACGGCAACACGACAACTTCTCAGCGAGACTACCAAACCACCAAAACCGCCTTCATCTCTGATCTCTTTTCAGCGTTGATCTATCTGGAGGTTGTTTAGTTTGGAGGCGCATGTAGTTTTAGAACATTATTCAGCTAACACAAACTTTGAAAATCCCTTGCGATCAAAAGAGTTTAGAGGAAAGGCTTCGTTTTCTCCAACACAATCGGAATCGGCAATCCAGCTTGGTTTATCGAGGTGAGTTGGATGGAGAGCGCTTGACTGGCCGGAATGGATTGTTTGAGGATCAAAAGAGTTATTTGTCTTTGGGCTGGTTGGTTGCGGAGGATTGGGAATGGTGGTTAGATTACAAGGGAGGCGTTTTAGGATTGTTGCTGGCGCTGGTGGTTTTCTAGTATTGAGGGGCAGGTGTTTTTGGGGTGTTTGTCTTGGGGTTGATTGTAGTTGTGGGGGTTAGATTATGAGGGATGTGTTTTGGGGGCGTTGTTTGCCGCCATGAACGGATGGCTCGGCGCACCACTTGGCGGCGAGTTGGCGGACGGCATCATAAATATCTTCGCCAAAATCAAGCCATTCGCAGATTACTTTTTTGTCTAACAATTTACGAGTATCATCTTCATAAGCAATATAAGCAGGCAAGAATCGCTTGTTTCGAAACTGCTCAAAGATGCGTTTGGCTTGATCCAACTAATCTTTAAAGATTGGCTAGTAGTTGATTTCAAGGATTTGTTCCAAGCGTTCAAAGTAGCGTCTTTGCGGTTGCGCACAAAGCGGCCGCAAACCCGATTGATAGGGAGGATGTGATTATTAGCACCGGTGATGCATTCATGGAAGATGAGGGCGTTGACAATGACGGCGCAAGTCGTCGGCGGTTCGATCAGAGGTGCTTTTCCGAACGTCGACTAAATGGATGAGGTCGGTCAAATTGCTGACAGAACCTTTCAGCCAGCCGGTTTTAGGAAAGCGGTCGTTGTTTGGATAAACGGCGTAATACGACAAATGGGAGGGCTTCTAATGCCTTCTCCATATTGTCGGCCTGCGCTAGCGACCGGATAGCGCGCGGCGGTGACCGCTTCAATCGGATGCGTCTGGTTGCGAACCTTCAGGCTAACTCGCTCATCGGCTTCTTTTTCGACGTTGGGAGTGGTCGTATTCGGCTTCGATGATCACCGGCGACCGGCCTTCGCCGGTAATCGAAATGTCCGGCCGTTTGCCAGGTTTTTTTGGAGATAACGTCGGTGTTTTCTATCGGACCATTACCATTCGGCAACATTTATGTGAGCAAATTTTTCTAATTCGGTGTTGGCTAATTATTCCGATTGAGTTGGGCAGAGAAAATTCGCAATACTCAGTTACACGTGTTAAGTCGCCAGTCGAGATATTTGCAACATGTGAAGGAAAAAGAGCGTAAAGATTATCGAAATTTTCTATGGGTGACAATCCAAAGGAGAGACTTTATGTTTGCACGACCTCGTTCCAAGCATCTTTTAACTGGAAACTCACTGACAAATCGCTCTCTAAACCGGAGACATACTTATGCACAAATGCGCTTGTGTCTCGAGTTAAACGGAGGTAATACTTCAACGTGTGACTAACACCATTTGCTATTAACTGACAACCATGCGCTCGAGCAATTTGTTGAATATCCGATTTAAATTTAGAATAATCGCCGTGTGGATAAGTTGTTAGAATATAAAACCTTTTAACTGGGGTTTTTTGCAATTTCTCGAAAGAATTCTGAATCAAGCCCGAAGTAATCGGTATATTATGCTTAATTTCATAGCCTTCAAACAAGGTGTTATCGGAATCTACAATATGCACATCGCCAATCAATTCCGTCCGCCGATCAGCGGTATTATGGTGTTCGACAGGCAAAACAGCGCAATTGTTATAGCGCCCTACTTCCCGTACCAATACACTTAAAATAGCATGTACTACCAACACCGGCAATCGTGCTACTCCTTGCAATTGAACGCTATAATGTCGACTTATTCGATCCACTACTTCATCGACAGAAAGATTGACCGGTCGGGAAAGAACAAGATTTACATTGTCGTCTCTGAATCGAATCAAGCCAATGAATATGGCGATCATGATATTTTCAGCCGACAATCCGTGACATTGCACTCCGTTGACGAGTTTGAGAAATGCATTTTTGACCGCAGCCGGCTTCATGTTCCCCGGATAGTGCAAGTCATAAGGCCGGGCTTGCTCCAGTGATCTGGTTAGCCACCCTGAACCGCTCTGCATATGTGGAAAGCTTTTTTCCTTTAGGAAAGGAGTAACTACTCGCGAGTCTAATCCTCTGCCGCTGAATCCTCCGCTCATTCCCGATTGGTGCAGTCTGATATCCTGGATTGGATTCATTAGTTTCTTCAGCAACAATGTAGTCAAGACAGCCAGAATGGCCTTGCTTTGTTCCTGATGATCTATAATAATTCGGCAGTATAGATCATAGGGATTTGATAGTTTTGGAAGTGTTTTCTGGTTCGAATGTAAAGCCAACGCCCGATTGTACAGTTCACTAATTCTTTGTTTTTCGTTCATAGTGTCATTTTTTTGCTATTGGATTCGCAAAATGTGAGTCAGAGTAATTTGGGTTGGCCCGGATTTTGAGACATTCGTTCCAAAGCGGCGGCGCAGTAGTTTGGGCTGATGTCGATTCCCATGCAGCTTCTGTCTTCTATGGAAGCGGCGATCATAGTGGAACCACTGCCCAGATACGGGTCAAGCACCAATCCTTTCGGTGGGCACAGCAGGCGGATCATCTCCCGGATTATACGAACGGGAAATATTGCCGGGTGACCGTTTCCGGGGAGGTTTTCTACGGGACTTTCAATGATGTCTCGCTTCATTGGTTGACCGGAGATGCGGATGATGGTAAATCCATCTCGATCGATGTGCATTTTGCGCCCGCCCGCTTGCCCGCCGTAAGCCGGGGCGTGAATGCCTCGGATTTTCATTCGGAAGCTGTGAATGGCGCCGCTACGAACCTCGTCAATAGCCTGATCTAATGCTGTGTGAGCCATAGCTCGCTCTTTGGAATTTAGGGCGGCAGTTTTGAGGAGTTTTCTATAGCGGTTTCCTAGTTTGTCTGTGGGAGTGCGTCGGCGAGGCTCTTCTTTGCTTGGTTGAAAGGAGGCTCGGTTATGGTAGTAGTTAGCGCCAAGGGCGAAGTGAAAGAATGGTTCCGTGCTGTTGGTCAATCGTCGGGTGAATTGGTGGGGCGCCGGGTTTTGTTTTATCCAAGTAACGTCATTGACAAGCCTTAGGCCGAGCTCGTTGACGGTTCTGAGGGCGAATTGGTAGGGGATGAGTTGCAGGCTTCCGGCAATGATTTTATCGCCTATGTTGTATACGATGTTGCCTGTAGGTTTTGTCACTCGTATGACTTCCCCGAGTGTTGCGATAATGTTGTCTAGATATTCGCCGATTGTGTTTTCATTGCCTTGCCCGGAAGACGAGTATTCTCGCTGTTGGAAGTAAGGGGGCGAGGTAATGGTTAGGTCAACGAAGTTCGGAGGAAGGTTGGGGAGAACGTCTAAGTTGTCTCCGCAGCTTATGGTGTATTTTTCCTTTATAGTGTTGGCGGCGGCGGGGTGTGGGTTGTGTTTGGCTGTTTGAGGAGCAATGGGAGGCTTTTTGGTGTAGCGCATTTTTCTATTAACACGGTTTATTGCTTTCGTCGTGAGGGAGTTTTAAGGGAGTATGGAGGCGTGTAGGCGGTTGTTTTGCGGGAGGTTTTTTTCTTCGAATTCGCCGCACCAACCTTTGATTTCCGCGTCGTTGAAGATTTTGCCGATGACGCGCCGCAACAGTCCTTTGAGGCTGGCATTTTCGAGTTCGCGCAGGGATCGGATGGCTTCTTCTTGGTAGGATTGTAGCAATTCTTCGGCGCGTTGGATGGCGCCAAGTTTTCGGCAGAGGGCTTCGATTTCCTCTGAGTTGGGCGGCTCGGCTTGCCTTCGCCAGATTTTTTCGAGCAAGGTTTTTTCGTTGCCGTGCGCGTTTTGGTAGGCGATGGCGAGTGGCAGGCTGGGGCGCAGTCCGGCGATGTCGTTGGTGTCGCTGCCGGCGCTTAGGTCGTTCAAGTCGTCTCGGATTTGGTAGGCGATTCCCAAAGCTTCGCTGTAGCGGGACAAGGTTTTTTGCACTGCTTTGTATTCTTTGATTCCGGCGGAGATTACTCCCAGTTGCAGGGCGACTTCGAAGGCGGGCGCGGTTTTGCGGCGGAAGATGTCCAGCACGGTTTTGGTGGAAAGTGGTTCGGGTTGCCGCGCCCAGCATAGTTCCGCTCCTTGTCCTTGGCATAGGCGGCGTTGGCCTTCAGCGGCAACTTGCAGCATCAAGGCGCGTTGTTCGACGGAGGCGTTGCTGGAGGCCAAGAGCCGATAGCCTTCGCCGATGAGCAGGTCTCCGGCGTTGATGGCCACGGGGACGCCGTGTTCTTCGTGCAGGGTTTTTTCTCCGTAACGTAGTGCGTCGTTGTCTTCGATGTCGTCGTGGATGAGAGAGGCTTTGTGGAAGCACTCGACGGCGACGCCGATTTTGCGGATGCGGGGTGGCAAGTCTGCGCCGGGTTCTGCTTGGAGGGATTGGAATGCGGCGGCGGCGAGGAAGGGTCGCCAGCGTTTGCCGGCCCGCATTAGCCAGTTGCGGGAGAGGATTTCCGTCCGGCCGTCGGCGTTCCCCATAGTGAGGTCTATGGTGGCGGGGCTGAACCAAAATTCGACGTCTTCCCGCAAGTCGCCCAGGTTCATTCGGCGGGTGCGGTCGTCGCCGGACAAGTGGATGTAGTCCCAAATCCAATCCAAATCCACGGTGGTGTCGATGCAATCGTCTTGGAGCAGGGGGATGGCCACTCCGGGAATGGCCGCCGCTTCCATGTAGGGGAAGGCTCGTTCGAGAACGCTGATGCAGCTGACGCCGACGATGGCCTCGATTTTGCCGGTTTGAATGAGCGACATCACGATGGCCGATCCTTCGGCAACCAGAACCGCATATCCCAGTCGTTCTGCTTCTGTCTGTAGGTCTTGAATGGAGCATAGGCCGCAGGATTTGCAGAGCAGTCCGAATTCGTCGAAGGGCGCCGGGCAGCGGCTTTCGACCCGCAGGCACTTTGGCAGGAGGAGCAGGCGGCGATGGTAGGGAACGGCGGCGAGGGGTTCTCGCCACATCTCGTTGTTGATTAGAACGCCGAGGTAGTCGCGGTAAACGGGATTGAGCTGGTTTTCCCGAATCAGCCGGTCGGCGTGCTTTTTCAAGTCTTCCACCGGCAGGGGAGGCACCGGGTTCTGCTCGGCCACATAACGGCGGACCGCCAAAAGCGCTTGGTTCCGTTCTTCCGGGGTTTGGGGCAGGTTTTTCTTGGGCGGCCTGAATTTTTGTGGCGCCGCCGAACGGGGCAGGATTAATTCCGTGGAAGACATTTGAGTTCTTGAGGTGAGGTTTTACGATTTCGTGGCAACTGGCTTGCGGGCGCATTCGCCGTCAAATTCCGATAGGCTTGAAAGTCGTTGAACCAAAAGCGTTTCGCCCAGCGATACATCCAGTGTCGTTCGGGAATCTCTTCGCCGGGAAGCCATTGGCTGAAGCGCGGTTCCATTGCTTCCAGTTCTCGCATGGCGGTTCCCCGGACGGTGGTATCTTTGGCGCCGTGTTTCTTCACCAGCGACTTGACCAAGTCCGGCCGTTCCAACACAACACAACCCCGCGTGGCTTCGGCGGATAGTTTGCGGAAGTCGGACAAGAATGCCGAATCGCGGATGGTTTCGTAGATGCCCCGACGGTCGTGTATGGAATCGGCGGCAAATTGGATGATGGGACACGGTTCGATGTCGCCTCGCGGGCTGACGTGATGGCTGACTCCGTTGGACATAGGACACAAGGCCCGCCCTTGGTCGTCGTAGTAGGCGTCAATGATTCCGATCGGCATCTTCGCCCGCATTTCCACAATGAAGCGTCGGACGTCGATCAACTGCTGTCGTGTCAAGCCCAGTTGGTCGTTCCGCTCAGGACCTACCGGACGATAGCTGTGAAACCAAACATAATGAACGCCGCGGCGGATTAATTCTTCAAGCCAGGCTTCTTGAAGCAGGTCGTCAATGTTTGATTGGCAGACGCTGGTGGCCACGCCGGTCAGCAGTTTGTGTCGGAGAGCGTTTTCCAATCCGCGAAGCGTTTGGTTTAGGACGCCCTTTTTGCCTCGTCGTTGGTCGCTGACCGTTTCACTGCCTTCGATGCTGATCAGCGGAGTGGCGTTTCCCAATGCCCGCAGCCGGGTCGCCGCTTTGTCGCTAATAAACTGGCCGTTGGTGAAAATCTGAAAGTAGCAATCCGGGTGCGCAGCCAGAAGGTCGAACAACTCCGAGTGCAGAAACGGCTCTCCGCCCAGAATTCCGAAGAAGACGTTGCCGTGTTTTTTGGCCTCGCCAATTGTTTGATTCATGGTTTTCAGATCTAATTGACTGCGGGGCGCCGTGACGTCCACCCAACAACCTTGGCAACGAAGGTTGCAACTGTTGAGGATGGAAAGGTAAAGAAACGGAGGAAAATACTCGCCTTTCTTGAGCCGTCGTTTGAACCGCTCCACAGAAAGCATCCCGCGGACGCCGAAGTGCCAGGCGAATTTCCACAGACACTTTGCGTCCGCGGTGCGCAGGATGCGAAAGGCAAGTTGAGGCAACATAGGCGGAATTTATCTTGCGGTTCTGGGTTTTTGCAATGGATTCACGCGGAGCGCCGTTTCAGCCAGAGATCGGCGGCCGATTCCGCCGCGCGCAGGCCGGCGGCGATTTTTCTCAAGTCGATGGTGCGGTCGCGCCAAGAAAACTGCAACACTTCGGGGTCTAAACTTCGCAGGAAAACGTCCTGCCGATACGCGGAGGTGGATCCTCGAGGCATGATGTTCATGCCGATAAAGTGAAAGTGGTCTAAGCCATCCAGCCAGAGGCGGAACTGCGCGGCGCCAGATTCAGCAAAGGCGGCCAAACCGGAGGTTTTCAAGGCCGAGTCTTCGGGGATTTTTAGCGCTTTGCGCAGAGCTTCGCTGTCTTCGGCGGCATCGGACGGGACGGCCGGCCAAAGAAACTGCGCCGTTTGATGCGCCCGATCCAGCAGGGCGTGGACGTAGAAAAAAGTCTTTTCCAAGTCCATGCCGTTCAAACCGGCCCGCAAACTTTGCCACGCAATTTTGCCAAACCGGCATTGCTGGCGAACTTCTTCCACGATTTTGGCGAGGCGTTGCTGCTCCATACGGGTCAAATTTTCTCTTCCGGCAGATGGTTGGCCGCCATCCGGGCGGCTTCCGCTTTGGCGGACGCTTCTTCGGCGCGGCGCTGAATTTCTTCTGGCGACGGAAGCGACATCAACACTTCTTCCGGCACGTCTCCTGCTTGCGCCAACTTTACGAGGCATTTTTTCCGCTCGTTGAGGGCTTTGTCGGGGTTTCGCTCTTTGGAAAACCGGGACTTCGCCTTCTCGCTCCGGTCTCGCAACATTTGATACACGTCGCCGCCGAGAAGGGAAGAGATGTCGATTTTCATTTTCTCGCGATTCAAGTCGGCGGGGTTGACGCGGTCGCCGTTGATTGGCCCGCTCCGATATTTGGGAAACATGATCGCCGCTTCCGGGCATACCCGCGAACAAGCCGGGCAATTAGTCTTGCAACTGTCGTTGTTTTGCACTTGCAGCCGGTTGTCGCCATCCACGCCGTAAACGCCGAACAAACAAAAACTAAGGCACTGCATGCAGTTGGTGCAACGCTCGTAGTCGATTACCGGAAACCAAGGCTTCCAAGCGCCGTGATGAAAGGCGCCCAGCTCTTCCCGCTTCGAGCGGACTATGGACGCAACGGTTTCAGGGTTTTGATCGCCGATGTCCGCCGCGCCCGCTTCCGCCGCCTTGGCGCCTTCTGAAACAAAGGTCGGCGGCACGCCATCTTGGAATCTGCCCAGCACAAAAAGCGCCGACCGTCCATCCGGCGCCATCGCAGACCGTTCATTCGTCCGCGTCACGGCAAACCCCTCCGCCAACAGCGCCGACACGGTTTGGTAACAAAACTCCGCGTCCAGCGGCTTGCTCCCTTTGCCTTCGTAGAGAACTACCCGCAACAACCGACTCTCAACCAGACTCATGCGCTTCCTTTCCTGAATTATTGGAACCCGCTGTCGGCGGGCGGTTGTCTTCCGGCAAGTTCGGACGCAGAGGACCGCTCAGCAAAGCGGCCGCCGCTTCCTCCGCCGACTCCGTCCGCATGTTGACGACTTGCGTTTGCTCCGGTGGCAATGCGGCGTTTCCCGCCGCAAACAACCATTTTACTGCGCGGGGAAAGCAGGCGGCAATTTTTACCGGACTTCCGCCCGCCAAGCGCAACAGCATCGGGTCTTTCCGGGCAGACATCTCGCACAAGTCGGCCACGGCGTCAAAAGAGACGCCCGAGTCGCACAACTTCCGAAGCACGTTTTCCTTCGTGCTTCGGGGAACCACTTGGGCGTAAGCGCAGTTGCAATACAAAATTCTCGTGTCTTCAGCCATGTGCCGTGCGGGACAATATGAAGGAAAAATCGCCGGATGCCAATCTTTTGCTTCGCTTTGGCGTCAAAGACTTGCGGAAACCAAACGATCTCGATGCGTCGGCTTCGGCCTGCTCGGCCGAAATCGCTCTAAATCTTCCACCTCCAGCGCGATCCCGCACTTTTGCCCAACCGTTTTCAAAGCGGAGCGTGCAATGTTTTCAATCGTTTCCGGCGCCGTCTCCGCCCGCAGATTCAAAATTAACTGCCCCGATTGCATCGCGCCTTCCAACTGTTGTCCCAGCTCGGGGACGACGTCGTTCCGCACTACGTGGATCGCGGCCAGATTATTCCAATCGGCGGCCGGCGCCAAAGTTATCTTGAGATGGGCAACTTCAGCCGCTGCATTCCGCAACCGTCCCTGCATCTCTTCCGCGATTTCCCGCAACAAATTGTTGCCGTCAAATTCTTCCCCGGAGCGAACCGCAATCGTTGCGTTCAGCCAACCCAACAACGCCTCTCCATCCGCGTAAACGTCGTAGTCTAGTTCCATCGTCGGCTCGTCGGGTTGGACTTCGCCGGTCACAATTTCGAACCACTCCCTCAAGCCCGATCCCTGCCGGGCAGAGACGGCCAGCACTCGCGCCCGCGGAAATTCTTCTCCCAAACGTTCCTTCAACCGTTGCAAAGCGCCGGCCTCCAGCAAGTCGGTTTTGTTCACCACAATCAGGTTGGCTTCCTCCAGCTGTTTCCGATAGATATAGACGACCTTTGAGGAAAAACAGCCTCCATCGGCCAAGCCCAACACTCGCTGCGCCCGAATCGGATCCACAAGCGTCGAAAGCGGCGCAATCTGAAAATTGTCGCCGTAAATGCGCCGCAGCGGATACGCCACCGTTGCCGCCAGATCCGTGCAACTGCCCACTGGCTCCGCCACAAACACTTCCGGCCGAGTCGACTCAGTCAAACGCTTGGCCGCCTCCAACAATGAGTCGAATCGGCAGCAAAAACAGCCCCCCGGAATCTCCTCCGTGGCGTATCCCGCAGCGCGCAAGGCCGCGGTGTCCACCAGTCCGCTTCCTTGATCGTTGGTAATCAGTCCCGCCTTGCATCCGCGGGCGGCCAGATATTTTGCCAATTGAGACACCGCCGTTGTCTTGCCGGCGCCCAGAAAGCCCCCAATCATAATATACCGCGCCGCCGGACTTGCCGAAGAATGCCCCCAATCCGTCATCGTCGTCATTGCTTACTGCTTTTCCTCTAACTTTTGCTTTTCCAGCATCTTGTCGATAGTCGCGTCCAAAACGCCCGAATACGCCGCCGCGTCCAAACACCGCGCGTCCGGTTCGCCTCGAACCTCATATAGCCAGCCTTCTCCATAAGGTTGGCTCGATACCAGCGAAATCTCCTCCCGCAAGCGCGGATTGCTCCGCACAAACTCCCCCCGAGCAATGGCGTAAACGTCCGAAATCGCCTTAAATCCTTCCACCCAGCCCAAAATCTGTCCCGGCTCCACCGCCGCTCCCGCCTTCGCTTCAAACTTATGATCTACCATCTCCCCCAACATCCGCGTGGCAAACTTCGTGAACCCCACACGACAAAGTCCTTCGCCAAGTTGCCGCGCCCAACTGTGCGATGGACTGAACACCGCCTCCGCCGGCAGATGCGTCGCAAAATGAGAGCGCTTGTAAAAAATCGTTTTGCCAGACTTCAAAGCCACTCTTCCAAAAACTACTCGCCATTCTGCAAAAAGGGAAAGCCCAATCTTGCTTCCCCTCGATGATTTCCGACGCCTCCCCAAACAAAAAGTCTTGATTTCAGAACCAAAATTCGCAATACAAAACCCCCAAAAAGAACCATGCCAACATACGAATATCTCTGCGGCAAATGCGGCCGTGAATTCGAAGTCTTCCAATCCATGAAAGACAAAGCCCTCGCCATCTGCCCAAAAACCGTTTGCCGCCAAAAACCCTGGGGACAAGGCCCGGTCAAACGCGCCATCAGCGCCGGCGCCGGACTCCTCTTCAAAGGAAGCGGCTTTTACATCACCGACTACCGAAGCGAAGGCTATAAAAAAGCCGCCAAAAAAGACTCCGAAACCGCCCAACCCAAAACCGCTGCCAAAAAATCCAAATCCGGCAAAAAAGCCGCCCCGTCCGCCGCCAAAAAAACCAACGTTTCCAATGCCTAATCCCAACTTCGGCCGGCACCGCTTCTTTCCCGCCTCCCGCCGTGCCGCCGCAATAATCTTACCTCTACTCCCCGCGCTTTGCCTAGCCTTACCCCCATCCGCCGCCGCCGACTTCCGCACCATCGAAAGCCGCTCCGGCCAATTCCTCGTCCGCTGCCGCGAACCCTTCTCCCCCCCCTCTCTGCGCGAAGATGAAAAAGCCGCCGGCCTCATCACCCTCACCCCCGAACTCGCCGCCATTTCCGCCGAGCGCATCAAAGAAAGCCTCTTGCAACTTCTCGGCGCCCCAGACCGCTGGCGCGGTAAAATCCGCTTCCACTTCCACCCCGGCAAACCCAACCCCGACCTCTTCCAAGTCCGCTCCGCCCGCTTCTCCAACGGTTGGACATACCAAGTTTCCCTCAGCCCCAAAATCCGCCGCCAAACATGGCTCCGAAACTGCGTCGCCCTCCTGCTCCTCGAAATAGGCAACCGCCTTGCCGGCGAACAATCCGTCGAAATCCCCTTCTGGCTCGTCGACGGCATCGCCACAGAACTGCGACACTCCGCCCCCCTCGAGCTCAGCCCCAGCCACGCCGAACGCCTCCGACTCGGCGGTGCCAACTCCAAACCCGTCTTCCCCAATCAACTCTACCAAGACGCCCTCCTCTCCACCCGCCGCTGGCTCTCCCAAAACCCGCCAGCCAGCGCCTCCGAACTCTTCTTCCCCGAAGACCAACACTTGCGCGGCAGCAAAAAACGCCTCTTCGCACACTCCGCTCACCTCTTCTTTCGCCGCCTCCTCGACCTCCGCGCCGGCAAAGCCAGCCTCCGCCAGTTCCTCAGCGCCCTCCCCACACGCCTCAACTGGCAACAAGCCTTCTTCCCCAGCTTCGAACCCCACTTCCAAAAAATGCTCGACGTCGAAAAATGGTGGGCCGTCACCCTAACCGACTTCCTCACAAACCCCTACTCCGCCCCGCTCGATCCCCAAAAATTTGAAATCGGCTCCCGCCCCCCCAAAGAAACCCTCAACCAACTCGACCAACTCTTCTCCCTGCCCGCCCTCGTCGGACACAAAAGAAACCAAATCACCCAACGCAAACGCTTCTCCCTCCAACAAGCCATCGCCCAATGGGACTACGCCGACCAAAAACCAGCTCTTGAACAAATCGTCCACCGCCTCGACATCCTCGCCATATACGCCCATCCCCAACTCACCCCCCTCATCCGCGACTATCAAAAAACCCTCCACAACTACCTTTCCCAACGCAACCAATCCGGCCGCCAACTCTCCACCAAACGCCCCCTTCAAATGCGCCGCCGACCCCAACACATCGCCCAAAAAACCCAACAAAAACTCAACCAACTAGACGCCCAACGCCGCCAACTCTCCACCTCGCCAACATAAACAAAAGAATCCCAAACCCCCACTCGTTAAAACAAACAAAAACGACTCCTCCACAACTTTGACAAAACAACCCCGCAATAACCCTTTACATCTTCGCAATCCTATCCACTTCTCTAAAAGCCCACAACACGGCCTAGCGAATCGCCTGAGCAAGACTACTCTCGCATTTAATCAAGAGAATCGGTTCACGCATTCCTCGAAACCGAATTTTATTCTTCTCTTCCTGAAGTAAATTTCTTTCATACTTACGAATTCTGCCATAAGTAGCCACAAGAAGAAATCTAACCTTCTCATTCTTAGGAACGACCTTCTCCGCACCCTTCGCGCCGGCTTGAAGTTGCGGCATAACCCAGCTTTTGCCTTCCACTTCCCCAACAAAAAGAAAGTTGCACCGCTTGTCGTGTTTCTCCACCAGCAATTCCAGATGATCCATGTTAATCAAAAACACGCGGACGACACTCCCTCGGAAGAGGCACTTTGCATCCTTCTTTCTTGCACAACTTATCACAACACGATTCCGAAACCTTCGCCCGAACCACTTTCACAAGGTCGCTCATCGTCTCCGCCTCGCTTCCAAACGGCTCTCTATCTTTGCCCAACGATTATGAAGATCGGCAGCAACATCGTCGTAGCCGGCGGCAAACGTTCCCGACTCCACATCCAAAGAAATCTCCCGCACCACTGAACCCTTCGGTCGTTCCTTAGGCTGAAACAACCAAGTCCCTACCTCGTGCGGTTCCAACGCAATGCCGCCGCTAATATCTTTGCGCTCCGCTTCGGAAGGCCCCGAAATCCGCACCAAATTGGCCAGCTCTTCCAATATCCACTCGCTGTGCGTAGTGGCAATTACTCTCACCCCAGCCTTGACGGCGGCAGCCAGCTGTCTCGTGAACTCCACTTGCATCGCCGGATGCAAGTGTGCCTCCGGCTCTTCAATGATTAACACGTCCCCAGGCCTTACAACATGCCGCAAATACAACACCACCGGCGCCGACTCCGACACCATCGACGAAACATTCATCAACGGCAGATTTTGATCATCCTTCCAACCGCTTGGAAGATAGGAAAACACGGGATACGACGCACCCGTCTTGGCGATTGCCTCGCTACGCACCGAACCATGCAACATGGCTTTCTCAATCTCTAAGGCAATATATCTCGCGTGGCCTCTCTTTTTGTAGGGAACGTCATTCAATGAGATCAACCGTCCAAGAAAATCCGCCAAAACACCCGACAGCATGAGCGTCGGCATCTCCCGGCGAATGCCGACGCTCGTCGCCCGTTCCACCAAAGCGCTTACCACCGTCCGATGCGCATGCATCACACCGGCGCGATCCGCCGGTAAATAATGCGCCGGTCGACTAACATGGCCTACAACATAAGGAAAAATAATTTCCAATAGTTCATCCATGAGCATCGACAACCACCACCATGGGAACAATCCTTCAGACTCTCTCAACCGTCTTCTAATCTCAGTGATAATAGGCAACAGACTTATCCATGGCGAATCCGTGAATCCGCTTGCGATCCTCAACGAATTGCTCTTTGGAATCGAAGCGGTAAAACTCCGCGACGTTCCTAGACGCAGCTCATACACAAAAGGTTCTTTACAATCAGCATCCTCGCCGACGTGCCTCCGCAGAACAACCTTGGCATTCTTCGCGCCCGGAATCCGAATCAACTGAGAAGCCGAATCAATGCCAAAACAGCGGGCAATGTTCCCGACGACATGCTTGCCTGAACCGTCTATCGGATGGAACAAAGGGCGAATTAGAGCGGCAATTTTCTCCGGTAAAGGATTTTGAGATTTGCTTGAAAGATTTCCCCCCTTTCGGAAATGTTTGTTTTATCCAATTAAACAAAATTTCAATACTCTCTTCCGGGAGTTTCGTAGATTTTCCTCCCCGCCTCAATTGTCGATATCCATGACGGGTGCCAAAAATTACGGGAAAATCGACTCCAAAACCTCCGGTGATGTGCCTCAACCTCCGACTATAACCGGCTCCAAAAAGGCGATGCAATGCGTAGATCAAAACGGCCAAATACGACTTGCCCGTGTTGCTTGGTCCCACAAAAAGTGTGAACGGCCGCAGATCCACCTTCACCTCAACAATAGGACCGAAGTTCTTTACCTCCGACTCTATCAATCTTTTAGAATTTGTTTTACCCATAAATTTACTTTCGTTCAATTTGATTTTTCTCAACGGCGGTGCCACAGCCGTAGAAGATGAGGCATAATACTCGATCGTTTTCGTTCGGCAAGCATTTTCTCAAAGATAGGTGACGATTTTCCCACTTTCTATAAGCTGTTACAATTTCCTTCGAACAGTCCGCAAGAATGACGTCAACATCTGCGTCTGTAAGTGCAAAGCTTTTCACTCAGAATTGAGATCGCGATCAGGTTGACGGAGGAGTTTCACCCTCGGAACCCTTTTGAGGCTTTATCGTCGAGGTGGTAGATCACTTTGACGGCAATGCGTCCGGAGGATGGCTGGACAAAAGAGCGCAAAGTGTCACTGCGCAAACTGGCCCACACCTCTCTGTTTATCTCCGCCTTCAAACTGGTCCGCAACGCCTTATACGACTCGTTTGCCCCCCAAAATACGCCGGCCGCACAAAGAAACTTTCCTATTGTAATCCGTGTCCCCAAACCAACACGCAATCCCAGCGGACTTATTGCTCCGAACCTGCCCTTGTTCGGATCATACACATCTTCTATCTAACAAGCGGTTGTTGGAAGCGGGTTCGCGGAAAAGCAACAAGTATTGGGACGAGAACTTCTCTGGCTTGTGTTGACGCAAATTACCAAAGTGCGCTTCCAGCTAACACAACATCAAGAAACGCCCAAAACCAAACCATCCAAGGGAACTTTTCCTTTCCCAGCCGCCCATGCGGCGAATAGCCTTAGCTTGGAGAACGACCAATCTTTCTTCTTTGTCAACATCCCCTTCTTCGCATTGGGCGAATCCGTCTTGTCCGCTTCGCTTTCGCTAAGATGGAGGCGGCCATCCTCAAAGAACAATGGATTGAGGATTTTATGAATGCATCAACACGGCCGAGCGCTTGGCGGGCGTTAGTGTTGGTGTTGGTGGTCGAACTCTTGGGGGGAGGGGAGGTTGTCGCCATGGAAGGCGGCGGGCCAGGCGGGATATTGATTAGGCTAGCCCAAGTGCCAAGGGTCGTCGGCTTGACCGTCCCCATCTCAAGCTACTTTCCAAGTTTCCAAGATTCCCTCATAGCCTAACACATTTTGCCCGGCGCTGGGTGTTTGGCTAGGCGCCTCTTCTTGCCCGCGGGACCTCGCCCTCGCCATATTGGCTGTGCCTCTCACTCTTTCGCCAACTCCGCAAACGCCTTTTCGACCTAAGAAAGCTGATGCCAGAGGAAAAGACCTACATGCAGGCGTCCCAAACCCGTGCGGGAGATCGCGGTTTCTTTGCACCCCGCCGTCAATTTTCTACTTGCGCCACAGAACCGCTAATCCAACCTACTAACCAACCAACATGAGCTGACCCGCTCACTTCCACCACCGCATAACTCTGCCCAATGATGCCGATAGTGGGATTGATACCCAACTACTCCGCCGGCTAAGGTTGCGCTTTCCGCTTTGTCCTTGCGCACAACCGGTCTTTAGCGAGCCGGGGTTCCTAAACCGACTAAGTCGCCGGCACTGGTTGCGCCATTCACTCTCCCTTGCGCCGAACTGGACTCGATAGAACCACCAACATTCCACCCCACGAAGACGCTAACGCCGATAACGCCGCTCACTTCTGCGTTGACGAAGCTGTGCGCAATGTTCCCAAAGTTATGTCCAACTAGGCCGCCGACGCTGTTCGAGCCCACCACTTGCCCGCTCACCGAACAATGGCTGATGCTTCCTTGACTCAACCCGGCGATGGCGCCGACCCAGTTCACACCTTTTATATCCACCTCTTCTAATCCTAAGCCAACCACTTGCCCGCGATTGCCAATAGCTCCAAACAAGCCACTGGGTTTCCCGGCAAACCGGGAGGCATCGCTCTGGTCTTGGAACAAGCCGACAATCTTATGTTCGTTGCCTTTTAACACGGCTTGGAAGGGGTGGGAGAACAGGCCGATGGACTGCCAGCCGTGGCCCTTGTTCCAAAAGGCGTCTGCTTCCTCGGCGTGGCCGTTGTGGTTGGTATCGAAGTCAAGATCGCTGGTGAGTTCGTAGCCTTGGGCTGGGGCGTTGTTGGGAATGCCCATGTTGGCAATGGCGCTGGGGAAGGCTTGGCTGTAAGCGTCGGCGAATGCTTCTTGGTCCGGTTGGCCGTCGCCGTCCAAATCCCAACGAATGGCGTTCAGTTGGGCTAGGTTGCTAACCTCAATCAAGCCGTCATCGTCCGCATCGTAATCGGTGGGAGGCACCTGCACTTGTTGAACAGGTTGGCGGTCGGTTGGTGGTTCGGGGGTTTCTTTCTCTGCTTCCACGACGGTGTGAGCAAGGGTGACTAAGACAGTCCCCGCATTGTTGTTGGCGATGAAGCCTTCGCTGCCGGGAATGGAATGCCGAATGGAAGCCTGCTCGTTGGTGTCCGCCGCGGTTGCGCCGGCAGTCACGGTCACGGTTTGGTAGGTCTGCCAAGTGTTTTGGTTGAAGACCAATCTATTAGGATTGACGGTGATTCCAGTGTGCGTCGTGGCTAGGTTGACCACCATTTCTCTCTCTTGGGAAGAAGTGGACCGAACTTGGTAAGTGGTAGAGCCGCTTTCGCTCAAGGACAAACTGGTTGGTCTGAACATGAGCGAGGACGAAACCGATCCGCCGTTTTGCGAGAGGTGCGGGACGATTATCGGAGTCACGCCGCCGCCGTTGTTTACGTTGACTGGGGGAGGGAGCGGTTCTTGGTCGTCGTTGACAATTTCGATGCGGGCGGTGCTGGGCTGGATAACGGCGTTAGTAGGGTTGCTGAGGAGGAGATTGAAGTATTCGTTGGGTTCAAAGTCGGTGTCTCCCAAGATGGGAATGGAGATGGTTTGGGTGAGGTTGGTAGTGAAGGCGGGGAAGGTGATCGTGCCTTCAGTGGTGACGTAGTCTTCACCGGCGGTGGCCGTGCCGTCGTCTTGGGTGTCGTAGTCGACGGTGACGTCTTTGTCGGGAACGCCATTCAACAATTGAACATTGAGCGAGGCGTCTGTCCTGCCTTCGTCGCCTTCAAGGATGGAAAGAAAAGCAGTCTGCGAAAAATTGACGATGAGAGGCGGCAGAGGTTCAAGGTTGGCTTCGATGTATATTCGTAGCGTATCGTTAGCTTCGTCGAGGTGGGCATTTACTGGATTGCTGAGGTCAAGGCGAAAATATTCGAGCTCTTCATGTTGGTTGTCATCCAGAATGGAAACCGAAAAGGTTTGAACAGTGGTGCCGGCGGGGAAAGTGAGGGTGCCGCTGGTGCCGACGTAGTCTTGGCCGGCTTCGGCCGAGCCGTCTTGGGTGGCGTAGTCGACGGTGACAGGGAGTTGGTAAGCATGACTCAATTGAACTTGAAGGTCAACAGTGGTTGCGTCTCCCTCGCGTACGAACAAGCGCGAATCTGATCTAAACTTGACGATTAGCGAGGATGGCGGAGGTGGCGGAGAATCATCATCTCGAATGTAGACGGAGGCCAAATTAGAACCAGACAAAACAGCGTTTTCTGGGGATTGTAATTGTAAACGAAATACTTCTCGGGTTCTGCCTTCATTTAAAGAGTCGTCCAGAATGGTAACCGGGATTCTTTGAACGAGGTTGGTCGTGTCGGCAGGAAAAATAAGCGTGCCTTCAGTGTCGACGTAGTCTTGGCCGGCGGTGGCTGTGTAATCTTGCGTGGAGTAGCCGACGGTAACACGACGGGAGATAGATTCGCTCAAGGAAACTGAAATAAGAAGTGTTCCTTGATCTTCCGTAACACTATGATAAGTATTCTCAAAAGAAACCGATGGATAATGAATTAAATATCCATACTGACTTGCAAAATCATTATCGGGGATTCTATCAAATATTCCCACCGGCAAGGAAGTAAGTGCGTTGTTGCCGCTAAGATCCAGCGTTCGCAGGTTCACCAGCTTGTCAAATATTCTCACCGGCAAGGAAGTAAGTTCGTTGTCGCTGAGATCCAGCGTTCGCAGGTTCACCAGCTTGTCAAATATTCTCACCGGCAAAGAAGATATCTGAAGGTTATCGCTAAGATCCAGTGTTCGCAGGTTCACCAGATTGTCGAATATCCTCGTAGGCAATTCGTCCCCTCTCAACGAGTTGCTGCTAAGATCCAGTGTTTGTAGGTTAGTGAGGCTGTTAAATATCCCCAACGGAAGGCGTATAATTTCATCAGTGTGACCGCTAAGATCCAGGGTTTGCAGGTTGGTGAGGCGGTTAAATATCCCCGAAGGCAAGGATTTATCATCTGGCAGATCATCAATTACAGGTATCAGCTTTAGACTTTGCAGCTCGGGGAGTTCGTCGTTGACAACCTTCATCACATTCGTGAAAGAGGAATCGGTTCCGTCGTATTTAAATTGGAAAGACAGTTCTAAACTGCGAACGTTGGTGAGGCTGTTAAAGTCGCCTGCTTGGAGAAAGTTCACAGTAAGACCCATACGGGAGACACTACTGAGCTGGCCGAGGTCGGTGACTTGGTCGTATTCGGTGATGCCGGGCAGTTGACTTAGGATGGCGTCGGCCACTGCTGTTGTCCGGCCGTGGAGGACGGAGTCGGGGTCGTCCACGGTGCCGTCCGGCGGCGGAGTGGTTTGCGCCGTTGATGTTTGCTGAGCAAGGATAGCGGCCAGCATGCCGATGGCTAGCAACGAATGGATTCGAGTTTGGTGCGTATTGGTCATGATCGTGTCTCCAAAAGGAATGTTAAATGTTTTCATAGCAACTCCATATTTCTTCTGATTTCTAAACTTCTCAACTTCCACTAAAATTTCTTGCGTCGTTTTTTCTTTGGTTCCGGGATTTTTTTAGCGTTGCGGCGTCAAGCGAAGGAAGCGTTGTTTTCCTGCCGCTTTCGGCAAAATTATGGCCAGTCGATCTGGTCCGGCACCGGAGGATTCGCGCAGGATTTTGACTTCATCGTCCGGCAATGTCCTCCAAGTTTCTCCCAGCAAATCGACGGTTTCTTCTACCGCGAACTCTTCCGCAGAGACAACAAACACGAATCGGACTCCGCCGTCCAGCAGAGGCTCGGCAAAAATTAAACGACTCTTCCATTCTTCGAGTCCGGCGGAGGAACTCGCCGATGGATTGTTGCCAACCGATGCCGATTGGAAGGCGGGCAACGGCCCGCCCGAAACCGGCGGCGCTTCGGCCTTCGTCACTTCAACGAGATAAGTCTGAATGCTCCCATTCTCGGCAGTGACGTCCACGGCGATAATGTTGTATCCTTCTTTCAAGGAAACCTGAGGTCCTCGATTGGCGGTGTGGATGGTGTCCGCTAGGTTGCTCGACCATAAAATATCCACGGTAGCCCCCGAATCGTTGGGCGAGGCCGTCACCGTCGTCGAAGCGACGGTGTGATCCACGAGCGCCGTGTAAAACAAATGGTCGGGGAAAAAGGCGGGGAGCAGAGTCACTCCGCTCAATTTCAAATCTTTCAACGTGGAATCCTCGGAGTCGTCGGATTGGGTGGAAGCACCCGGCTGCGGCAGGTTGTAGGCATAGAGTTTTCTTCCCTTCGCCACCCACATGGTTGTGCCATCCGACCATATCCCGCGATCTGTTTGGTTTCTCTCGAGTCTGCCGATGTCGATGTCTTTGTGCTGGTCGTGTGCTCCGTCCCACACCGTGTTTCCTTGATCGTTTACTTTACGCATGTTGTAGGCGTAAATTCTTTGCGAGTCCTCCACCCACATGGTCGTTCCATCCGACCATAACTCCCTGGGATTTGTATTAAAGAAATAGGTATCAGAGCTCTTAGGCTTGTACTTGCCGTCTAACGTGATGTTATTGGCAGGTTTGGGGTCCAATCTTGTGCCGCTTGCGTCATTGACAATGGTATAGGCGTAAATCTTCCGCTCCGGGGGTGTACCGATGGCGCCTTCATTTGCTACCCATATTGTTGTTCCATTCGACCAAAGCCCCCTAGGTAGATGTTGACTAGCTCTGTTGGCTCCGGGAGGTCTCGGTATACTGGCTATTTTATCATTGTCTCCATTTTTAATTGGATTCATCGATAAATTATAGAAGTAAATCTTTTTGGACACATTGTCCGTTACCCTAATTTCTGTTTCATTGTTTGACCAGAGTCCTTGAGGATGTGCGTTGCCGGTGCTTAATGAAGACGAAGTCACAGAATTTGCGCCATTATAGACGTAAATTTTCCCGTTGGCGTCGGCCACTCGCCAAGTTGTTCCATCCAACCAGATAGCGCGAGGCTGGGTGTTCTCCATTGCCAAATTGAAGTCTTTAACTGAGGTGCGCCCGCCGGATTTCCGGGTAACGTTGACGGTGTATTGTTTGGCGTCTTTGTTTTCGGCAACGACGGTGATGGAGATCGTGTTGTCGCCTTCGGCCAAAGTCACCTGATGGTTGGGAGTATTAGGATCTGCGTCGGGCGGCTGGATATTGAATACGGCGCTAGAATCACTCAGCGTAGGCTCAACCGTCGTCGAAGTCGTCGAATAAACCACATAGGCATCATTGTAACGAACATCAGAAGTCGTATAATGGGGAGCATCTCTTGAAAAAGCCTCTGAAAAAAGGTTGGTGCTGATATAGACGCCGCTCAACTTCAAGCTTTTTAACGAAGCGTTTCCAGAGAGCGGCTGGTTGTAGGCATACAACTTCTTATCCTCTGAGTCCAAAACCCACATGGTTGTGCCGTCCGACCAGAGTCCCCACGGGTCGGTGTTTCCGACGGCTTTTAGGGTGTTGAAGTCTTTGCCCGGTTCTGGACAATTCTCCGACAATTTATAGGCGTATAGCTTTGCGTCTTCTTTGTCCGCCACCCACATGGTTGCGCCGTCTGACCAGATGCCGGTAGGCGAGGAATTGTCCAACGCTAAATCAATGTCCTTGCTTGGATTGCCTCTTTCGTCGAGATAGCGGCTTTTGTTCGACATTTTGTAGGCGTAAATCTTCCTTTTTCTCGAGTCCGCCGCCCACATGGTCGTTCCGTCCGACCAGATGCCTTGCGGCTCAGTATTATCGGCGTGCAAGTTGAAATCGTCGGTGGGATTGAGAGGCTGTCTATTAGTCAAACCGTAGGCGTGAATTTTTCCGCCAGCGTCCGCCACATACATCGTCGTCTTGTCCGACCAAAGGCCGCGCGGCGCGTCGTTCTCTGATACTAAATTAAAATTCTTGTTGGGGTTGGGTTGTTTGGTCGTCCAATTATAGGCTAAAATCTTTCTGTACTCATTGTCATTCTCATTCGTAAAAGTAGTGCCAGAGTCTGCCACCCACATGGTCGTGTCGTTGACCCAAATATCCCGAAGCATGGAGGATGTCGAAGTCAAAACAATATCCTTTGTCGGATCATTAAAGGTGAAGAATTCTCGTTTGACGTTAACGGTATAAGTTCGGGTTCGAGGGAGGCTGTTTGCCAGAGCATTCGTAACCGTAATTTCGATCTCGTTAACACCGATATTCAAGGCGACTTGATGTCCAGTAGTTGTCGCGTCGGCGTCGGTAGGCAAAATGGACACCGTGGTGGAGTTAGTATAAAGAGCTGTCGGCGAAATCGTAAAGTTGGTAGATGCATAAGGAACGGAAGCAGTATATCGGGCGGTGCCGCCGTCAAAAGCGGGATTTAACAAGGTGGCGGATCCGGTGCTGATCGAGGGAATTTTGCTCGTCAAATTTAAGGCAATCAAGCTGGCCGCATCCGACAGGCGATAGGCGTAAATTTTGTCGTCCTGTGAGTCGGTTACCCACATCGTCGTGCCGTCCGACCAGAGACCTCGAGGTTGAATGTTTTCCGCCGCGTTCAAGGTGTCGAAGTCTTTCGTCGCGGCGCGCGTCTTCGCCAACAGATTGAATGCGTATATCTTGCTGTTGCGGTTTGTGCTGGCATCATAATCTGCCGCCCATAGTGTCGTGCCGTCCGACCAAATGCCTTGAATGTAGCGGCTTCCGATGACGCTTCGAGGGATGTCTTTGGAATTATCTCGAGTCTTGTCGCTTATTTTGTAGGCAAAGATTATATCCGCCGTGTCCGAAACCCACATGGTCGTTCCATCGGACCAGATGCCGGTCGGATTGATGTTCCCCGCGGCTTTCAAGGTGTCGAAGTCTTTGGCGGAATCGTGTGTCTTATCCGACATTTTATAGGCGTAGAGTTTGTCGTCCTCCCAATCGACTACCCACATCGTCGTTTTGTCAGACCAAAGGCCGATTGGATGAGTGTTTCCAGCGGCTTTCAGAGTGTCGAAGTCTTTGCCATAATCACGCTGTTTAGTGGCTAAATCGTAGGCGTAAAGCTTGCCGTCTCCCGCGTCGGCCACCCACAGCGTTTGCTCGTCGCTCCACATACCGCGGGGAGCGTTGTTTCCGGCAGCGTTGAGGGCGTCGAAGTCTTGGACGGGGTTGCGAGAGGCGAAGAATAACGCGTGGTAGGCGTAAATCTTGTTGTCCGTTTGATCCGCAACCCACATCGTCTTCCCGTCGGACCAGATGCCGCGAGCTTTGTCATTCCCCGCAGCGTTCAAAGTGTTGAAATCCTTGGCAGCCTCCCGACTTTTGGTTTTCAGATTGTAGGCGTAGATCTTGTTTTCCTCGTGGTCCTCTATTCCTTGAAAATCGGACACCCACAGAGTCGTTCCATCCGACCAAATGCCCTGAGGAAATCTGTTCCCGTCAGCGCTCAAAGTTTGGGGGTTAAAGTCTTTGGTGGCATCGCGGCTCTCGTCGCTCATTTTATAGGCGTAAAGTTTGCCGCCTTGGCTGTCCGCTATCCAAATCGTTGTTCCATCGGACCAGATTCCCGTTGGATTGGTGTTTCCGGCGGCTTTCAAGGTGTCGAAGTCTTTGACGGCATCGCGGCTTTTGGCGGCTAAATTGTAAGCGTAAAGTTTGTCGTCGTCCCAGTCAGATACCCACATCGTCGTGCCGTCCGACCAAATCCCGGAAGGATTAGCATTCTCGGCGTCCAAAGGGAAGTCTTGGGCGAGATCGCGTTGTTTGGTGGCCAAATTGTAGGCGTAAAGTTTCCCGTCTGAATTGTCGGCCACCCACATCGTTTTGCCGTCGGACCAGATTCCTTTCAGATTGTTGTTTCCAGCGACGCTAAGGGTGTTGAAGTCTTGGTTGGAATGGCGGTGAGTGGTGGATTGGGCCATTGCGGCTGGAAGGGAAAGGATCAACAGGGCGAGCGCGATTCCGAGAGAGAAGCTCGTCGCAACGCGCCAGCGGCGCAAAGAAACGACAAAAGGGAAAAAGGAAAAGAGAGCTTCGCCTTGCTTAGGAGAGTTTGTTGGGCGGGCGTCTCGGGATGCGTTGGACGTCTTCATAAGATTTTGAAAATGCGGAATATGAACTTGTGAACAAAACTTTGGGTGAAGTTTGGCCGCCAAATGGGATGGTGTCAAGATTTTTTCATCTTTTTTGCGAAAGGCGGCGGATGGTGCGCGATTCTGGAGAAGAGAAGTCACTCGTTCTCGGGGGAGGGGGGGCAGAAGTTGGCCTTGGCGGGTTTTGGCCGTCTTTCGCGTTTCTGCAAATAAATTCCTCATAAATCCCCTCAAATTTTCAGCATTTTGACCATTTGTTACCGTCCAAAAAAAGGAAAGATAAATTGGATTGAAACAGAACGCAAGCTTCTTTCCAAGTTTTTTTGAGGAGGGAATTTTTGGGTTCTTTTTCAACGGTTTTGGCGGTTGCTTGCAGGATTTGTTGCGGGTTGCTGAATTTATGCGAAGGGCGGTTGGGTTGGATAGGTTTTTGCGGAGGATTTCTTCGGCTGTTTTTTGTCAACGAGCCGTTGGCTTTGGAAAATTTTGGGATTGCCCAGCAATCGCTCGGCAAAAGTACGTAAGTGGGTGGGATTGAGTTCTCTTTTCGCGCCGAACGCATTTTTCCAGCAAAAATCTACCTTTTCAGCAGACGATAATGGCGCGGCCGCAGCATTGGTCTCCCATGGAAGCAACCGAGAAAATCAAGCTCGGCGAACTCCGGGCAATCCAGGATCGTTGGCGAGTTGGGGAGGCGTCAAGGAAGAGAAACCGACGCCAAAAAATGGCCGAGCAAGACCGGACTATTGGAGAGTGGAAGAAGATGGACACAGATATTCGTGGCAACGGAAAAGTAGGCCTGAATGCTGGGTTGGTCTTTTTAGAAAAGTGAAAGAACTGGTTCTAGGAGGTAATTGCGGTATAAACAAGCAACTGCTTTATTAGGCGCTTTCTTCATTCATTATTTTTCGCTAATAGAAAGATTGATGGAGGTCAGACCTGTCGGTTAAGTTCAGCTTTGGTTGCGAGCCTCCGAGTTTTGGCTTGGGGGTGGGTGGTTGGGAATTTATGCTGTTCCTCGCAGAGCCAGATCTAACTAAGGGCGCCCTATTTGCTGGCGCAACCCGGGACGAGGCTGGTTGCCAACCGGCTAAGGCTCCTTGCCCTCTGCTCCATAAATACCGGAGCAAGGTTGCTGAGGGAAACGCTTGCCCCCTCACTTCGACTAGGGGAATACTATGGACCGGCACAAGAACCCTTAGACCAAGAAGGGACTCCTCCCCTAAGGGTGGGGAACCGGGAAAGCCGCTCCGGGACGCTCGGCCAGAGAAGCAGGCTAGGGACTGCCCTCTCGCATAAAGGCTCCTCCTCTCCCCCAATGGAATCGGCGCCCGCAGCAGCAACCGCCCGCCATCCCGCAGACAGCTCCGCAGCAGCAGCAGCAGCAGCGGGACTGCCCCGCTTCCTCTGCTGGCGACCAAGAAGAATTCCGACCGAGCCAAGCGCTCTGGCGCATGGAGCGAGCGGAGGAGGGCGACCAGAACCGCCCACCAGCCCCAACCCTCAGAAGAAAGCCCGCAGGGCCGCCCCAAAACAGCCGGCTCTCCTTCCCGGAAAGGAAACCCGGCTGGAGAGCGATAGCAGAAACGCAACCCAGCCGAGCGGCCGGTCTGGCGCGGGACAGGCTATTTTGGCCCCGAACCTTCTCCCGCCAGAACAACCAGAACCTTATATTCATCCGGCTCATCGCACTCGCAATCATCTGCGAAATGCTCCATTACCACCCGACACGAACTAGTCGATCAAGCGTTTGGGGCGGAGTTCGTATTGAGAAGCCGGGCCTTCATGTCTCTGCACTGCAAAATCGCGGGGATGGACGAAGGAGATTTTTAATCGCGGCGGTTTCTTTTTCAAAAAAATGGGGAGGCGGTTTGCGCTTGACTCTTTGGATCGCCTTCTCGTTTAATCCTCGCCGAATTAACTCATGGCTACAACTGCATTTCCGAAAATCGAAAAGATTCGCTACGAGGGCGCCAAGTCCAAAAACCCTCTTTCGTTCAAACATTACGACGAAAACGAAGTGATTGAAGGCAAGACGATGAAGGAACACTTGCGCTTTTCCGTGGTCTATTGGCACTCATTCCGCAATCCTCTTTCCGATCCCTTTGGCGCCGGAACCGCTCTTCGCCCTTGGGACGATGGCTCGGATTCAATCAAAAACGCCCAAAACCGCGCCCGCGCCGCCTTTGAGTTTTTTGAGAAACTGGGCGCTCCGTTTTACGCTTTTCACGACAGAGACGTCGCGCCGGAAGGCGACAGCCTGCGCCAATCCAACCAAAATCTGGACTCGGTAGTCCAAGTGTTGCAGGCCGAACAAGAGCGCAGCGGCGTCAAACTGCTTTGGGGAACGGCCTGCTTGTTCACCCATCCGCGCTTTGTTCACGGCGCCGCCACCAGCTGCAACGCTGATGCCTTTGCCTTTGCCGCCGCCCAAGTGAAAAAGGCTTTGGAAGTCACTCTGGAACTGCAAGGCGAAGGCTACGTGTTTTGGGGCGGGCGGGAAGGCTATTCCACACTTTGGAACACCAATCTGAAACGAGAGTTGGACAACTTGGCGCGTTTCCTGCATATGGCGGTGGATTACAAAAAGGAAATCGGCTTTTCCGGGCAATTTTACATTGAGCCCAAGCCAAAGGAACCCACTAAGCATCAATACGACTCGGATGCGGCGGCTTGTTTGAACTTTCTGCGAGAATACGACTTGCTGGATGAATTCAAGTTGAACGTGGAGACCAATCACGCAACGCTGGCCGGCCACACAATGCAACACGAGCTGGAAGTGGCGGCGGCGGCCAACGCATTAGGATCCATCGACGCCAACTCCGGCGACTTGCTGCTGGGCTGGGACACCGACCAGTTTCCAACGGATATTTACCTAACAACCCAATGCATGTTGGCCATTCTCAAAAAAGGCGGGATCACGCCCGGCGGGGTCAACTTCGACGCCAAAGTGCGGCGAGAAAGCTTTGCGCCGGAGGATTTGTTTCACGGACACATTGTGGGGATGGACTCCTTTGCGCGGGGGCTTCGAACAGCGGCGGCCATTCGAGCGGACGGACGACTGGAAGAATTTGTGCGCAACCGCTATGCGTCTTGGGACAAGGGAATCGGCGCCCGCATCGAATCCGGCCAAGCCTCTTTCGCAGAACTAGAAGCCTACATCCTCCAAAAGACCAAGCCGATCCAAAACCAAAGCGGACGGCAAGAATGGCTGGAAGGCTTGATCAACGAGTTCATCTAAGCCCGCGCAAACGACTTGCCAATGCGACGAAACGGAGTCCGAAGATGAATGATCCAGAAATCATCGAATACTTGCAAGGCAGGATCAAAGAACTGGAAAAAGAAGCGAAGGAATCCATACCTATTTACGGCATGCCTTCTTATCCACTCCACAGGTGCTACAGCCGAATTAACGCATTGGAAGAAGAGATTAAAATTCTAGCGAATAAAGGACGAAAACAAAGGCAAAAAAACACTTGAATCAAAACCGAAGGCATGCCGTCAAACAGCCCCTCGGTGTCTGTCTCCGCAAATCCGTCGACCACTTGCGCCACATCGCGAAGCCATAACTGCGTTCCATCGCGGCGACTCCGAAGCAGAATGCCTTCAAAGTCCGCGCCCCGATAAGCCTGCCCCTTAGTTCGCAACAAAATCTCGCCGCCTTCCGTCTTCACCGAGCCGCCGGGCAAATCAAAAGAACGGCGCCGCACCGCCGCCGCTACTTTATCGAGGAGGTGGGCGCGACGGACCTAAAGCGTCTGATAGGTGATGCGCTTGCTGAATCTTCTCTTCAGGAATTTCCAACTGTCGAAGGGCTTCATCATACTGCTGTCGCGCTTCTTCGCGCGCTTGCTTTTCCGCTTCTTTGCGGGCTTGTTCCTGCAAATTCAAAATCCTTGTTGCCTCTTCCTCTTTGCGCCTTTCTATCTGTCGACGAAAAAAATCTCCTGCACTCATGAGACCAAATACACTCCAATCTACTGCTTGATAAGCGAACCAAACGATAAGAACCGATGCGAATATTCTTTCTCCTGCGGCAAGAACAAACGAATCCCAATCTTTCCGCTCCAATCGAGCAATGTTCCATCCTCCGAAAATAAGCAGAACCGTATAGAACCAAATCTCATGCTTTTTTCGAATTCCCCATATCGCCTGCCTCTCTTTGTCCTCATCCTCGGCCATCTTCTTTCTTATCGGCCATATATCCGTCTATTTGTTTCTCTAACGATACTCTTCATTTGCGAGTCAAGCTGTCTAAATCGCAACTGACGCTGCTGAATCTCTAATTGCTTGCGCTCATGCCTTTCCTTGTTCAGCAAAGCCTGCAGTGCCGCGCCTTTCTCATCGCCAGACGCTCTGCGCTCTTCCACCGTCATTCCATCATCGTAAATGGGAATATCTGCAATTTCTTTTCCGGTGGACGCGCAACCAACCGCGAAAACCACCACCGCTAAATACAGCAATTCTTTTTTCATTTCTACTCTCCAAATCTTTTTTCTCGGTAGACTTTCCCACCGTTAATTGTCCGCAAGGTTGTAGTGCATATTTTTGTGAACAATACGACTCGATTCCCGGTTTGTCAAAAACTTTTTCAATTTTTTCAACCCGCTTGAAACCCGACAAAAGCGCAGACGAGATGAACGAAAGCCATGAAAGTTTTCGCCAGTTTGTCGTAGCGAGTGGCAATGCGGCGGAATTCCTTGATTCGACAAAAGAACCGCTCCACCTTCTGCCGCCTCTGACCCGCCGGTCGTTTCTTTGAATCGTATTGCAACTTGGCTCGCTTATGCTGGCGTTTGGGAATGGGCATCGCGGGAGCGGATGGCTTTAACGGGGACTGACAGATTCGGAGACGAGTCTTGCGCAATCGGCAATACAATGGTGATGGCGGAGCCTTCCCCGACGGCCGAGCGGAGCTTGATTTGCCCGGAATGGGCTTCGACAATGCGCCGCACGATGGCAAGCCCCAGTCCGGCGCCGGCGGGTTTCTGGCTTCCTAAAACCGAACCGAACGCCCGCACTAATGTTTGCCCGGCCATGCCTTCGCCGGTGTCTTTGAATTGGACGGCGATTTGCCGATGGTTGGTTTTGGAATGCCGCTCTTTCAACGGCCAAGTGCTTATGGTCAAGCGGCCTCCCCGCAGCATGGCTTCGACGGCGTTAAGCGCCAGGTTGAGGAAGGCTTGCTCCAATTGGCCGGGATCTGCCTGTATGGGCGGAGTTTGGGGATTGAGTTCGTAGCGCAACTCTATGCCGTGTTTGTTGAGTTTGTGGCGAACGAGAAGCCGCAGGTCTTCCAAAAGCGCGTTGGGGCGAACTTGTTGCCAAGCGGGTTCGCTACGGCGGGCGTAGGCTAAGATGCGTTCCAAGATGCGGTTCAAACGATCAATGGTCTGGCCGAGTATGCGGGCGTCCTCGGAACGGGGATCCTTTTCCTCAAACTGCAAATCCAAGGCATGGTAAATCATCTTAATCACGGTCAAGGGATTGCGAATTTCGTGCGCCATCTCCGCCGCCAAAAGCCCAAGTGCGGAAAGTTTCTCGTTGTGACGGAGCTTTTCTTCGAGTTCGCGCAAGTGTTCGTAGAGGCGGGCCCGCTCAATGGCGGCCGCAGCGGCGGAGGCAAATACGGCCAAAACGCGGATTTCTTCGTCGGAAAAGTTGTGTCGCTTGCCGGTGTAGAGATTGAGAACGCCGATGCAGTGTTGCCGATGGATCAAGGGAGCGCAAAGAAGGGAAACCAGCCCCTCCACTTCGGCCACGGCGGTATGTCGATAGATGCCCGAAGCGCGAACATCAAGGACTTGCACGGCGCGGCGGCTTCTTACAACGGTTCCGGCTAGGCTTTCGCGCAAATCTAAGCAGGGTTTTCCCAAGTAGTTTTGTCCGGCGCCATCGGCGGAGCAAAGTTCCAAGCGCCCGCCGGTTGCATCCAAAAGAAGCAGGGAACAGAGTTTGGCCGACATCAGCTTGCGCGCTTCGCGAGTCACGGCGTCCAACGCTTCGTTCAGGTTGACGGCGGACTGCACAACCTGATTGACGGCGGCCAAAGACTCGAACATCCGCGCCTTGAATCGAAGCTGCTCGTGAAGCCAAGTGTTCTGCATCACTTTGGCCGCTTGAAGAGCCAGTTCTTCCAGAACGGCTTGATCTCCCGCGGTGAAAGCGTGTTTCTCATCCGAATCCACGTTGAGAACCCCTCGCACTTTGTCCCCCACGTCCAACGGCGCCGCCAACTCAGAGTTCACCCCGCTGCGCACGGGAACGTATCGAGGATCGATCGTGACATCGCCGCTTCGCGCCGACTGGCCCGTGCGCGCCACCCATCCAGTAATCCCCTGCCCCACCCGCAAGCAAAACCCGCGCGAATCCGCCGGCAAACCGCACCCCGCCTCAATCTCCAACAGTCCGGTCGTCGGATTCACCAACGAAACCGAAGCCGAGTTGGCGCGCGTCAACTTCATCGCCTGCTCCAAAATAATGTCCAGAGCCGTCCCAATCTCCAACGAAGAATGCAGAACCTTGCCCACCTCATAAAGCCGCCTCAACTGCTCATACTTCACCGCCAAATCATCCGATGCATCACTCACAACGACAACAAACAAACACCAAACCAAGCCAACCCGCAAACAAGACTTTTTCCTTTTCAAAAACCCGCCCTTCCCGTACAAAAACCAGTTTGACGCCGACAGGAAAAACAGTTTGCTCCCATGCCTGAAGACAAAGAGAACAACGAACCAACCGAAAACACAGCGCAAGAAGCCCTGCGAAAAATGCGTGACAAACTGCTCGACCTCACGGCGAGAAATCCCTTGCTCCACTTGCGCCATACCAGAACCAGCCTGCGAGTTGTCGACGAACTGCCCAATCAACTAGCCGAAACCCTGCTCAATGAAACAGAAATGCGTTTCTTGCCGATGCCGAATCCCATCGAAGAGGAATGGATGGAAGAAGGTTGCGGCAAGAAACCCACAGCCGAAGAATGGGCCAAACACTTAGGACAGACTACGGACTACGAAGCGCCAGAATTGTCACCAGAGGAATGGCGCCGACGTCATACGGACAACGAAATTCAAACACTCTTCTATCCCGCCGAATTGGAAAAACGTCTCAAAACTCTGTTTCAAAAAGCCAACTTGGCCATTGAAGAAATGGGAACTAACATCCTCTACCTCGCCTTAGGCTTCCTAGAATGGTACGAATCAGACGACAGCAAAGTTCCCCGCCTGGCGCCCTTGTTTCTGCTCCCTCTCCAATTGACCAAGGGAAGTCTGGACGCCAAAACATCCACTTATAGATACACAATTAAATACTCCGGGGAGGACATCATGCCCAACCTCTCCCTGCGCGAAAAACTCGGCGCCGACTTCAGTATGAAACTGCCTGGGCTCGACGAAAACAAAATCCCCGAAGCCTACTTTGAAGAAGTTCAGGAAATGATTGCGAAAAACAAACCGCGCTGGAAAGTGCGCCGCTATGTGACCGTCGCCTTGCTCAACTTCAACAAATTGTTGATGTATCTTGATATGGACCCGGAGGAGTCCAACATCCTTGATCATCCGCTGGCAAAACAATTCCTTGGCGAAGCTGACGAAAAGCAAGAGAAAAACCAATCAGGCGACGGCGTTAACTTCAGCAAAGAGCATCCCATTGACGAAACACCCAACATTCATGACAACTACCCTTTGATTGACGACGCGGACAGCTCTCAACATAGCGCCTTAATTGACGCTATAGATGGAAAGAATTTAGTCATTGAAGGGCCTCCGGGAACCGGCAAATCCCAAACCATCACCAACTTGATTGCCGCCGCTCTGTTCAATGGCAAGAAAGTCCTTTTCGTCGCCGAAAAACTGGCCGCATTGGAAGTCGTGCAACGACGGCTGGAACAAGCCGGATTGGGTGAGTTTTGTCTAGAACTACACAGCCACAAATCTCAAAAGCAAAAAGTGCTTGGAGAAATTGAAAAACGAATGAACACCCACTATCGATCAACATACCTTCCAACAGCCGACATAGTGGACATTGAAGCGAACATCCAACACTATGAAGAACTAAAAGAGAAACTAAAAAGCCACGCCGAACACATCAACCAACCGTGGAAACAAACCAAAAAGACGCCTCACGAAATCTTTGCAGCGGCGACTCGCTATCGCAAAGCCATCAATCCCATTCCTTTGGAAAAACTGCACCCCGAAGGATATCATGGCGGCAACTATGATCTTGGCGCCCAACTCCGCCATGAAGGCCAAGTGAAAGCCTTTCGCAAAGTCTGGGAAGGAGTCGCCGCTCAACTTGACGAAGGAATGAACCTGGAGTCCCATCCTTGGTACGGAGTTTGCAATGTTAATCTGCTCCCCATAGATATGGATAAAGTGAAAAGCTTGCTAGAAACATGGCAACAAAGTTTGCAGAACTTGCGAGAACAAAGAGCGGCAATCATCCGAATGTCCAGTTGCGAATCGGACGGTTTTACGGAGACTTTGAAAGGTCTTTCGGACTTGTTGACCGATTGGGAAAACCTGCTCAAAAGCCTACCTCCAATACAAGACAATGAACTGTTAGAATGTCTGCCCAAGTTGCGTGGAGAGACGTTGCAAAGAGCGCGACGCTTTCGTCAATTGTCCAGTGACCTTCAAGGGCGTTACGCATCTCTCGCCCAGAAGGGGACTCAAGCAATTTTGCAAGACCTCTCCGTCGTTGACGGCCTGCTAGACGGTATCAAGCAATTAAAACAATGGGTTGGCAAAACGGTCACTCTATACGATTTATCAAAAGCAATCGAGGATTTGAAAACCATTCAAGATGCATTGAACCAATTGAAAGAACCCTTGCAAGGGTTCGTCGAATCCTTCCCTCAGGCAATCCAAACCAAATACTTTCCTTATACTAAGGTAGGACTTGTCGATAAGGTGGAACTTGTCGAGTTTAAAACCGCCATTAAGATCATTGCCAGCTTGGATCCCGTTCTCTGGAAATATACGAACCCATCCTTCGATAATGAAGAACTGGACGCACTGCTCCCTAAACTGCGGAAGGAGTTGGAAAAAATGTGGTTTCAAAAAATTCCGCAAGAAGTGCTTCCGCCGGAAAATTTGCCCGATGATATAAAGGAACTGCGAAAGATGCTAAGCACACTCAACACAGGCGGAATTTTCCGCTCCTTGAGTCCCAGTTTCTGGAAGGCGCGCAAGCAACTATTGCGTTGCGCATCCAACTTGCCCGCTTGGGAATCATTGCGCCATTGGTATCGCAAAGTGCGACAGGAATATGGATTCGGTTTTAGTTCCAGAGTTGCTTTGGGCGAAGCCATCCTGAACCTGCCTGTGAATATTTTCCAAGCCATGCGGTCGTTGTCTCATAAAAAAGCGCCGCAACAATTGGCGGATTTGCTGGAGAAACTCGAAAACCTGAGGATGATATTTTCTCCAGTTCCAGAATGGAAAGACGACAACGCTTTGCTTATCGGGAAGGATGGTATTGTGTCGCATACTTTGGCGCAAGTGCAATCAGCGATTGAGAACTGCGGCATTAACGAGACTATTGCCCAAGTGACAGACGATGATACAACTACGGTGGCGGATATAGTCGATCTTATTGAAAAACTCGGATTGCTCAAGCGCAAGGTTGAGGAATGGAAAAAGGAATACGCTCAATTAAATAAAGAAGTATTTCAAGACCGTCTGGACTTGCCGATTGGTCCAGATGCGGACAACAGCGGGAGATTGGCCGCGCTGGCAAACATTTTGGAGGTTGCCGATTGTCTGAACAAAATGGACGCTGAGCACATACTAATTGGATACATCTACAAGCGACCATCTGCTAAAACTTTTCAATCCCTGAAAACCGATGCCGCGCAATTGAGAAAATCCCTTGATGCACAAGAGAATTCTTTTGACGCATTTAAAGAGCGAACTCAACTAGACGAAAACAGATGGAATCAATGGCGGGGCGATTCCATCCATAATCTAATAAAACGAAATCAAAGCGCGCTCAATAATGTCGCGTCATTGCTAAGTTGGCTTGCCTACTTGCGAGAGAGAGAACGCACGAACAAAGAGGGTTTAGGAAAACTGGTCAACTGTGTCGAGCAAGGGGATATTGAAGTTTCCCAAGTGGAATCTGCTTATCAAGTGGGAATCTTTGACTTGTTGTCCCGCGAGATATTTCGGGAAGATTCTGAACTGGCGCGCTTTTCCGGCCTTTCGCAGAAAGCACGGCAAGATGCATTCAAGAAGTGTGACAAGCGCCTCATGAAACTGCAACGCAAGCGAATTGCCGAGGGAATTCGTGAGCAAGCGAAAGTTCCCGAGGGTAACAGATCTGGCAGGGTTGGAACTTGGACGGATCTTGCATTACTCAAACGCGAGTGCGAAAAGAAAACAAGACACATTCCCATCCGTCAGTTAATTCGGCGAGCGGGGAACGCTCTAGTTGCTTTAAAGCCTTGCTTTATGATGGGGCCGATGTCCGTTGCTCAGTATCTAGAGCCGGGCAAGTTTCAATTCGATATGGTAGTGATGGACGAGGCATCGCAGATCAAGCCGGAAGACGCGTTGGGAGCCATCGCCAGAGGGAAGCAGTTGGTAGTAGTTGGTGATACCAAGCAATTGCCTCCCACTGCTTTTTTCCAAAAATTGGCTGGAGACGACGATGATGACGAAGGAACGGTCATTGAAAGTTCGGAGAGCATCTTGGAAACCGCCCAGTCGATTTTCCCCAAGCCGTCCCCGCGTCGCCTGCGTTGGCACTATCGATCGCGGCATGAGAGTCTGATCGCCTTTTCCAACCACTTCTTCTACAATGATGATTTGGTGATTTTTCCTTCGCCGAACGAAGAAATGGATGATCTCGGCATTCGATACCAACGGGTAAAAAATGGCTGTTTCGTAAGTCAACAAAATAAGGAAGAGGCAAAGGTGATTGCCCAAGCGGTCCGCGAACACTTTGAAAAACGCCCGAATGAAACCTTGGGCGTCGCCGCTATGAGCGCCAAGCAACGAGATCAAATTGAAAACGAGATCGAAATGCTGGCCAAAAAAGACGGTCTTTTCGCAACTCGGTTGAGTAAGGACGCAAAGAGGGCGGAATCCTTGTTTATTAAGAATCTAGAGAACGTCCAAGGGGATGAGAGAGATGTGATCTTTATTTCTATGACTTACGGCCCGCAACAGCCCGGCGGAAAAGTGCCTCAGCGGTTTGGCCCGATCAACTTAGAGCATGGTTGGCGGCGCTTGAACGTGCTGTTCACTCGTTCCAAGAAGCGGATGCGCGTTTTTAGTTCTATGGATTCGGGAGATATTCTTATCGAACCAAATGCAAAAAAGCGCGGTGTTCGCGCTCTACGTAATTTTTTGAAGTATTGTGAGACGGGCAATCTTCCTCAAAAGAATGAGTCCGGTGCAAACCGGGAACCAGACAGCGATTTTGAGATTGCCGTAATGGAGGCGTTGCAACGAAAAGGATTCGAATGTGTTCCTCAAGTGGGTACTGCTGGTTACTTTATTGACGTGGGAGTCAAGGATCCGGGCAAACCGGGCCGTTATCTAATGGGCATTGAATGCGATGGCGCAATGTATCATTCGGCAAATTCGGTTCGGGATCGAGATCGGCTTCGACAACAAATCTTGGAAGGTCTTGGTTGGACGATTCGACGGATTTGGTCCACCGATTGGTTTCACGATCCGAATGCCGAAATCAAGCGCATTGTTAACGAGTTGCACAAGTTGAAAACAGACGATACAACGCCCGACAATGACGATTGAGAAATAGAAGAAGAAAAACCAACTGAATTTTCCGCAAATCTAACAACTATATGATGTTCATTAAAAACAAGGAGATTCTTGAGTTTGGGTAAAAGTGGAGAAGATATAAAAAGTTTTCTATAAGATTTGGTGGTTTAGCGGAGTTCGTGGCGTTGGGGTGTGCGGGTGCGGGTGTCGATGGTGACAAAGGTAGAAGTTCCAGTGAGACCGCCAAAGATTTCGCCGGGGTTGACGAGAATGGTTTTGTTGGTTTGAGAGATTTCGAATTGGTGGTTGTGGCCGAAGCAGACGACATCATAGCGGCCGGATTGGGCAAAGACCCGGCCAACGTTGTCGTAGTGAGTTAAACCGAATCGGCAGCCGTCGATGGCAATTTCCGCCATTTCGCCATGGAGTTGTATATGAGGAAAGGCGCGGCTGTTTTGCGTGATGCGAAAGAGATCGCCGTCGTTATTGCCAAAGACGATGTGGATGTCGCGGGAGTAGTTCTGGCCAAGTTCATTGACGATGAAGGGGGAGCAGAGGTCGCCGCAACAAAGGAGAGCGTGGGTATGTTGGAGTTGTTCTAATGCTCGGCGGAGGGCGCCGATATTGTCGTGAATGTCTGACAGGATGCCGACTTGCATGGTTGTGTTGAGGGGAGTTGTCCGCCGGGAAATTCAGAGAGCGAGGTTTTCGGGGATGTTGACCAGTGTGTAGTAGATTTCTTCGTGCAGGAGGGGGATGCCGTTGTGGTTGGTTAGGTTTTTGAGGCGGAGTTCGTGAACATAGCCGGCGCGGAGAGCGTCAACGGCGAGGACGACGCTTTTGGCGTCTGGAGAAACCGTTGCGGCCATGATTTTGAGTTGTTTTTTGTCGGCTTCGGGGCCGCCGTAGCGGCTTTCGAGTTTGTAAGTGTAGCTTTCGCCGGAGTAGTTGGCGGGATTGCCGGCTTTGGCGGGGTCTGCGGGCTGGGTAAAGGCAAGTTTGAATCCGTTTGGTTGCGCCTGAACGGAATGGACTTCAAAAGGGATTTTGCCGGTCCAGCGGAGTCGTTGGAGGCCCCAAGGACGATTGCCCCGCCCGCCCCAGCCGGCGTTGGACTGGCCGACGAAGAGGGAGTGGTCTTTGCCGAAGCAGATGCGGATGATGCCGCATTGAAAGCCTTCGCGGAAGGGGATGCAGGCGCCTTGCCAGTGGCCGCCTACTTTTTCCAGCACGACGCGCATAACGCTGGCGTGATGTTGGTCGGCGACAAAGAGTTGCCCGGCGAAGGGTCCGAAGCCTCCTTCGGTCAAGTCCCACTTCATTCCGCTGGGACTTTTGCCCATTTTGTCGTAGGGAAACCAGACGGCGGGCATTTTGAAGTGCGGATTTTGCAGGCGCATGTCCTTCATAAAAGTGCCGGAGACGGGTTGGGGAAAGTCGTTGAAGGGCGGCCCGGCGAGATTTTTGGTGATGAGTCCGTGTGGATGGCCGTGGTAGTCGCCAAATTGGAGGTGGGAGAGTTTGGAGGCGTTGCACCATTCGCCTTGGTTGTCGGTGTAAAACATGTCGCCCCAAGGGCTGTTTTCGATGCCGGCGGGCGAGCGCAGTCCGGCGGAAACGGGAAGCATTTTGCCGGTTTTGGGGTCGATGCGGACGGCCCAGCCTCGCCAATGGGCGCGGCCATAAGGTTCACCGCCAAAGGGTTTGTTGGTGGCGACCCAAAGCAAGCCTTCGGGGCCGAGCCGAGGTCCGAAGTTGTATTCGTGGTAGTTGCCGCTGATTTCCCAGTCATCGCAGACGGTCTCGAAAAGGTCGCATTGATCATCGCCGTCGACGTCTTTCATGCGGGTGAGCTCGCCGCGTTGCGCGGTGTAAATCCAGCCTTCGTGTTCTAAAAGTCCGAGAGGTTGCGCAATTCCCCGCGCCCAGAGTTTGAAGGAGGCTTTTTCTGGCGAACCATAGGCGTTTTCGATGAGGTAAATTTCTCCGGTGCGCGTGCCGACCATCATGCGTCCGTCTGGCCGAAGCATCATGGCGCCGACTTCCATGCGAAGATGATCCGCCGGCAAGGTGTCGATGTGGTAGAATTCGGATTCCTCCGCCGAGACGGCCAAAGCGAGACCGACCGGCAAAATTGCGGTGTAAGTTTTCAATCGTAGCATAGTTTCTATCAAGGTTCGTCTTTTAGGGAAGATTGCCCGTTTCACAATACTTCAAAAAATCACGCAGGGCGTGAACGCCGCGCTTTGTATTTGGTCCGACAAGAATATCTCCCGAATCCATAGAACTAAAAACACACATTCGCTTTTTTTGAACGAGTGAACAGCACGTTCAAGCGCCGCCAACCATGCTCTGAGTGGATCGGACCAAATCGCTGAGGCACTTTTCCGCCGGGCTGTTGCGGGCCGTAAGTCATAGAAATAAAGATCACATCTCGCTCATCCCCTTGAACGTTCTCTAAATTCTTAATGAATAAGGATTCCGATTTCGATTTCTTTGCGTCTTTACCTAACCGAGTTGCGAAGAGACCGTCTTCTTTGGCCAACATTTCGATCTCGTTTTCGATTTGATCTCGTTGCTTCAAACTCATAGTAGCCACGCCTAAAGTTTCGTCCGGGCGCTTTTGAAAGGGTTCGCGAACCGCCTGAACAATCATGTTTGCCTCTTCCTTATTATGTTGATCCACAAAACAGCCATCCTTTACCCGTTGGTATCGAATGTCGAATTCATCCATTTTTAAGTGTCTTTCGTTGTCGTTTACCAGGCGATGATTTGGATGAGCGAGGCGGTTCCGTTTCCCGGTGGGATGGGCACGAGCAGTTGTCTTTTTTCTCCGTCCCGGCGAATGAAGGGCCGGGCTTCTGGGGAAGTTTTCAATTGAATGCGGATGGCGCCGCCGTTAACTTCGTAGTTTCCTTTTTCTTGGTCGGCCATAGACGCGCCTTGCGCGGCCAGAAAGTAGAGCGCCGGGGCCGCGCCGCCGCGGATTTGAAAGGATCGTTTCAAAACGGCGCCGCCGGGTTGCAGGATGGGTTCGGCTTGTTCCTCAATGGTCGCGCCTCCCAGTCGATAGCGAAAGGTGGGGCGGCGGTCGGCTCCCAAGCGGTAGCCGAGGAAACGGCCGCCGATGTTTCTGCTCGTTTGTTCTGCAACCGGCCAAGACGTGCGCGGCGATTCAAGCCGGGCAAACGCCGGCCCCGGCGGCAAGTCCAACACGTCTTCGCCGAGTGGCCCAAGGAACTGGTCCGTGCGTCCGCTTTCCACGCCGGAGTGGTCGAAGAAGCGTCCACGCCAGACTTTGGCCAAGCGGACGACGTTGGCGTCAAAGGCAACGCTCAATTTTTCGGGGAAGCCGGCGAGGATGGCTCTCGGTCCGACGTCTTGCATGAAAGTGCGGTGGACGATCGGCGTTTCCACAGGCACGATTTCCATGGCGCCGCCGCCTTCGGGGACTATGCCTTCGGGCAAAGGCAGGGAAGTTTTGAGCGAAAGATACGACCAGATGGCGTGGATTTGTTTCTTGGCGTTCCCGCCGAGAATGTTCGGGAAAGGAGACTGGCCGCCAAACCAGAATTGCGGCATGCGAGTGCCCGGTTTGAATCGAGCGGGATGGAGCATAAACTGCTCAAACCAACTGAATTGGATGCGGTCGTAGGTCGTGGCCAGGTCGATGCCTTGAATGGCGAGAGCGTTTTGGCCGGCGATTTGATGACAAGTGACGCAGGCAAGGCCGGCCCCAATCTTGGTTCCCACAAAGTCCCGGCCAATCCGAGCGGCAGACTCCAAGAACAGAGGCTCGGAATCGGGTTCAAGACCGCCATCCACAGACCCGATATGCCGAACAAAAGCGGAGAGATTTTCGAGGCCGAAGTTTGGCATTCGCGTTTTCATGTGAATGCGGCGGACGTGCAGGGCTTGGGAACTGAGGATACTTTGGATGGCGGCGGGCTTTAATTTGGCGCCAACAAAGTCGAGAACAGGCGGCACTTTGGCTTCTTCTCCCAAGTCGATGTCTCCGATAGAATGAAAGTATTTGGCGGCGAATTCGGCATCAGGGCCACCAACGCCGCCGCGCCGATGACAGGCATAACAGTTGAAAACCGCCAAAGTTTTCCTGACTTGTTCTTCTGCCGGACAGGGTTGGGCAAATTGGCGACGGGATTCCAGAGCGGCAAGCATTTGTCGCCTCTGTGCTTTGCTGAGTCGGTAATCGGGCAGTCCCCGCCGCACTTTGGTGCTCAAACAACCGTCGTCACTGTTGATGTCCAACTCGTTCAGCGGCTTGGCCGTAAAAACCGGAGGCGCATTGTCCATCCGGTGGCAAGAAGCGCAACCCAAGGTCTGGAACTTCTGCTTGCCGGCGGCGGCTTTGGAGGCGTCCACTTGAAATTCGGCGCTTCCCAGCGGCGCCATAGGCAGGCCTCCTGAGCGTCGGAAAACCTCGCGAGGGAGCGGTTGCCATTGCCCGGATTGTTCGGCGGCATCCCAAAAGACTTGCAGGCCGCCGCCCCCGCCGCCATTGAAATAGACAAGTTCGAATGCATGGGTGCCGGCTTCCAAAGTGCGTTTGCCCTCGCGCCGCCGCATGCCGTGGGTTCCATCGTTGTTCACTACAAGCTCGCCATCAATGAACATTGCCGATCCGTCGTCTGAATGAGTCGCAAAGCGGTATTCGCCCTTCTTCGGCGCAAGGATTTGGCCGTGAAAACGGAGTGCGTAGTGATTGGAGCGGCGGCGGAAGGGAAGATTGAGCGTAACGCTTTCGACAGTTCCCTTTTCGGCAGGTTCGAGCGCGGCAAAGTCGGGCAGTTTTTGGAGAGAGTCCACTTCGTAGTAATCGACGTTCAATCCCGGAAGCGAAACCGGCGGCGCGTTCCTGGATTGCGGTGCGTCCAGTTGCTCGCGCAAGAGATATACGCTGATCGCCCGCGCCTCGTCTTCGTCCAGCCAAAGGGAAGGCATACGGCCGGAGGGGCGGATTTCGCGAGGATTCAGAAGAAACTGCGCCAGCGCGTCGACGGTGGTTTTGGAAGCGAGATCGCCAAGTGGTTTAAATCTCTCCAGCCGAGTGCCTTCTTGGGGTCCGTGGCAAGCCGCGCAGCCTGTTGTGTGAAAAAGTTCTTCCCCCCGCGCCCGCGCTTCCAAAGTGCCGCCGGTTTGCGAAAACAAAATCGGTCCTCCAAAAGAAGCTAAAAAATGGGCGAGTTCTTCCGTTGCCCGCTCCCGCTCGGCAGGCGCCGAAGAATGAAAAAGATCCGGCATCGTGGCGCCGGGTTTCACTTCGTGCGGCGACGCAAGAAACCGGCGAAGATATTGCGGAGTAACGCGGGAACCGACGGCACTCAGGTCGGGAGCCTCCTTACCCCAAAGCCATTTTTGCGCCGCTTGATGGCATTGAGTGCAGGCCAGTTCTCCAATGAGAATCTCTCCAAGAAAAGCTTCGTCGCCGCCATTGGCAGCGAGATGATCTACGCCGGGAATCACGGGCGCAGCGTGAAGAACTTCTGAAAACAAAAGAACCGCCGCGATCCCAGCAAACCAACCGCCGGAGCGGGCAACACGAACATACGACATAGAACGAATCCTTGCCCAAATAGAACGTTTTTGTCAACTGGAAGAATGCGCCGAACGCAACAAACCGCCGTCGCAATGAAAACTCGCAAACGCTCCGCCCCGGCAAAGCGCCGCAAGAGAAAACAACGAGTTGCGAATCCTGCGTAAATATAACATCATAGGTTGTCGATGATGAATTCAACCTATTTCAGTAATTCGAAGCGAGGACGAATGCCGTCGCCCCACAAGTGGCTGGCAGCGTGTCTGCTATGCGGGATCTCGCAGGCGTTCGGGCAAGACAACGCCGCAGACCAGCTCTACAAACGAACCATCTCCGCCTACAACGCCGGCATGGTGGACGAAGCGCTGAAACTGGCGAATCAGGCGATTGCCTCCTCTCCAAAAGAGCCAAAACTGTATCTTGCCCGCGGTTACATTTATCAATACGAGCGTCGCCATCAAAAGGCAGTCGATGATTTTTCAAAAGCGATCAAGTTGGATCCGGATTCCACCGAAGCCTGGCAACGACGCGGCGAGGAACACTTCAAACTGGCGCAATTTAAAGAATCTGTCGCCGACTTCGAGCGGGTGATCCAACTCCAACCGCAACGAGCTCCCTACCACTGGCAACTGGGCATCTCCTATTACTATACCGGCCAACATCAAAAGGGAGTGAGCCTTTTTAAAAAACACCAAACCGTGAACCGCAACGACGTCGAGAACGCGGTCTGGCACTACCTTTGTGCGGCCAAGGTTCACGGACTGGACGAAGCAAAGAAACGCCTATTGACTATCTCCAAAGACGCCAGGACGCCGATGATGGAAATCTACGCCCTCTTTGGCGGATGGGGAACGGAAAAGCAGGTACTCAAACAAGCGCATCAAGGCCGCACCATCGGCGGCGTGCGGGCACGGCAGATTTTTTACGCCCATCTCTACTTGGGGCTGTACTACGAAGCGCAAGGAAACGTGGACCAAGCCTACAACTATATTAAAAAAGCAGCGCAACAATACAAAGAACACGGCTATATGGGGCAGGTGGCCCGCGTCCACCGCCTTTGGCTGGAACGGAAGCGGAAGACGCCTTAGGGTATCTTACAAAAGTAATTGCTTCTCGCTTGAGCGTCTAATATAAATATAAATATAATTTTTATTTCATTGTCAACATATAAAACATGCGGACTTTAGTCATCGGCATAGACAGCGGAACACAATCCACCAAAGCATTGGTAGTCAATGCGGACACCGGACAAGTTGAGGGTTCCGGCTCCAAAACCTACGGGCTCATCGAAGGATTGCCGCCGGGCGCTAAGGAACAAGACCCGGCAATCTGGATGGATGCGGCGACGGACGCCGTCCGCCAAGCATTGAGACAGTCCGAAGCCAAGCCCGCAGAAGTGCGCGCCCTAGGGGTGAGCGGACAACAACACGGCTTTGTGCCTCTGGACAAAAAGGGACGGGTAATCCGAGCGGCAAAGTTGTGGTGTGACACCTCGACAGAATCCGAATGCAGGCAAATCACGGAACGAGTCGGCGGGTTGAAGGCTGCTCTTCAAGCAGTGGGCAACGCGATTTTGCCGGGCTTTACCGCGCCGAAGATTCTCTGGCTCAAAAATCACGAGCCTCAAAATTATCAACAGTTGGCGACGGTTCTCTTGCCCCACGACTACTTGAACTATCGGCTCACCGGCCGGGCGGTAATGGAGTGCGGCGACGCCAGCGGAACGGCCTTGCTCGACGTGCGGCGGCGGACTTGGAGTGAACCGTTGATTGCAGCCGTCGACGATTCTCTGGCGGCGAAGTTGCCGCCTCTCATTCCCAGCGAAGAACCGGCCGGACGCCTGCAACCGTCTGCTGCCGAAGAACTGGGACTTACCGAGGAGGTTTTGGTCAGCGCCGGCGGCGGCGACAACATGATGGGGGCAATCGGCACTGGAAACACCGAGCCGGGCGTCATCACCGCCAGCTTCGGCACCAGCGGCACCATTTACGCCTGCGCCGCAGAACCCATCGTCGATCCGATTGGCGAAATTGCCGCTTTTTGCGATTCCACAAACCGCTGGCTTCCGCTTTTGTGCACGATGAACGTCACCTCGGCCACCGAAATGATTCGAAACCACTATCAATGGACGCACGACCAATTCGAGAACGCCGCCCGGAATGTTCGCCCGGGAAGCAACGGCTTGCTTCTGCTCCCCTATCTGGAAGGCGAACGAACGCCGGACTTGCCCGAAGGAACAGGCGTCTGGATGGGCATCAATCACCGCACTTCGAAGCCGGGACACTTTGCGCGAGCGGCAATGGAAGGCGCGACTTTGGGCATGAACTACGGTCTCGCAAGACTGGAAAAACTCGGTGTCCGGCCCGATCAAATCCGAGCAACGGGCGGCGGCGCCAAATCCAAACTATGGAGACAAATCATGGCCGACGTTTTCAACACCGAAGTAGTCACCCTGCAAGTGGAGGAAGGCGCCGCCTACGGCGCCGCCTTGCAAGCGCTTTGGTGCTGGCGGTTGCAGCAGGGAGAGGATGTTTCTATCACCGCGCTGACTCGCCAATTTGTTCAATGCAACCCAAGCCAGAAGGCCATTCCCAACCCAGAAGCCGTTGAACAATATCAAATTTGTCAGGAGTTGCAAAACGCGACTTCCCTGGCCCTTCGCAAAGTGTTTCCCCAACATCGCTCGTTCATCGCCAAGTCTTAACCTCAAGCAGGTTTCCCAGAGACCTCGACGGGGGAATCATAACGATTTCTATTTTCCAACCTGCCAAAAAACCAAACTGCCGGCGGAAAAACCAACGAATAGTTTCTGCTCCGTCTGGGAAGTCAAGCACCAGCTTTTTTTCATTGCCTTTACATTGGAATCTGCCCGCTGTTCTCTCGTTCCTTTTTCAGCGATGTACTCAACAACGTGAAAGTTTTGACAAAATCCAGCAGCCGGACGGGCTCTGGAATGCGGAGGAAAATTCCCTGAATAATTTGCGCAACCGCAAGTGGAGGCAAAGACACTTTGCTGGCGGCTGTTTTTTGGAAAAAGTCGTTCACCACGTTTCGACCGGTCCTTTGGGCACGGGAATGCGATCTCGGCGAAAGACCGCCGGCTCGTCTGCAAAGTCGGGTTGCAAAACATCAGGACGATAGCGGGGCAAAAGTTGTCCGTCGTCGCCGAGAAACGGTCGCCGCCATTCGAGAAATTCCGCCAGAATTTCCTCAAATTCCTCCTTGCTGGAAAGGCGCACAATCTTTCGATGGAAGGGCTTGGCGGGGCCGAATCGTTTGGAATACCACGGGGCGACTTTGCGAAACCTAAGACAGGCCTTGGCCTCGCCAAAAACGGCAATCATTCGGTCAAAATGGCGGCGCATAACACGGAGGCGTTCTTCAAAACCGGGTTCGGGTTCCAGTTGGCCGGAAATCAAATAGCTTTGCGTATGTTGAAAGATCCAGGGGTTGTAGAAGGCGCCGCGCCCAATGCCCACTCCGGCGCAACCGGTCTCCTCCAGCATGCGTCTGGCGGATTGCGGCGTAGTGACATCGCCGTTGCCAATAACCGGCACGCAATGAACAGCGTCTACCACGGCGCGAATGCCGGCCAAATTGACTTTGCCTTCAAATCCTTGCTGCCGGGTTCGGCCGTGAACAAAGACGGCCGCAACGCCCACATCTTCCAACGCGCGGGCAAGATCGGGCGCCGTGAAATTGTCCGCATCCCAACCCAACCGCATTTTCGCCGTAACCGGAATGCGCAGAGCTCCAACCATTCCCCGAACCAGCCTCGCAGTTTGACGCAACTCGGTCATCATTGCCGAGCCACCCCCCGTCCGGCAAACTTTCCTCACCGGACACCCCATGTTGATGTCGACAGCAGCCAGTCCCCCTTCTTGAAGAAAGATCGCAGCTTCCCGCATTTCCTCGGCAACGCTTCCAAAAAGTTGGACCGCCAAAGGGCGATCCTGAACATCCGTCTCGATCAATTGGAGCGCCTTCGGATTCTTTTCTAAAAGGGAGCGAGCGTTAACAAGATCGGTAGTCGCTAAATCCAAACCGCCCAACTCGCGAATCGTGAGACGAAAAGGCAAGTTAGTATATCCGGCAAGCGGAGAAAGAAAAAGATTCGACTGAAGCCGCAACGGTCCAAAAGTCAGCATGTTTTACGCCTCACCCGCAAAAGATAATCCGACCAGCGCCCCAAACGCAACTTTACAACCAAGCCCGCCAATCTGACACCCCCCACTTCTTCTCAAAAGAACAAGCGAGCAAACGCCCGGCAAATGGAACGAAAACTTTCCATCTCAACGCTTTGCGCCCCTACACATCCTCATACACCATCACCCCGCTTCCCCAGCCACCCCGAAGATGCATTCATTAATCGTCTGCTCACTTTTCTCCACAAAAACATATCTCTCCGAAGGCTACTCTATATCCACCATATAACGATACTCCGCAAAAGCCCGCTACCCTAAACACTTCTACACTCTCATATCCCATGTTGACAAGTTGAGGAAGAAAACTTAACCGCTTTTGCAATCGTGATCAACACTTTTTGGAGAAAGTCGGTTTTTTCTTGGTTTTGGATGGGCGGCGGATGGTGAATGGCAAAATCATTGTTTATGGGCGGGGTTAGGTTTGGTGTTTTAAGAGTGGGTTTTCTTTTTTGAAAAGCGGGGGTATTGCGGCTATCATTTGCGATAATGAGAATGGGGTTTTCAAGCGGTTTTGCGGAGTTTGGCAAGGAGAATGCTTTGCGTCGTCGGGTTCGTTTCCGAATGCCGGCGGAGTGGGAGTTGCATCGGGGGACTTGGCTGACTTGGCCGAGGGAGGAGGGGGCAAGTTTTCCCGGGCGGTTTATGCAAATTTGTGAGACTTATCGGCGTTTGGTGGATTGTCTTGCGGGGTGCGAGCCGGTGTTTATCAATGTTTGGGACGAAGAGATGGAACGGGAGGCGCGTTTGCGGATTGGGTTGACGGATGGAATTCAGCGCGGGGTTTCGTTTTTTCATCATCCGGCTTACGAGCCTTGGTGTCGAGATCACGGGCCGATTTTTGTTCGCAATTGCCGAACTGGGGAGGCGGCCGTAGTGGATTGGGATTACAATGCTTGGGGCAATAAGTATCCGCCTTTTGACTTGGACAACGAGGTGCCGAAGCGGGTTGCGGCGCTTCGCGGCGTGGATCGTTTGGAGCCAAAAATGGTTCTGGAAGGCGGGTCGATTGACGTGAACGGGCAAGGGCTTTTGTTGACGACCGAGAGCTGCCTCTTGAACCCGAACCGCAATCCGCATCTTTCCCGAAAGGAGATCGAGCGGCGCTTGTTCGAATATCTCGGAGCGGAGGAAATTCTGTGGTTAGGAGAGGGCGTTGTCGGCGATGATACAGACGGCCACGTAGATAATTTGGCGCGATTTGTTTCTGCGGACACTGTGGCGATGGCGGTGGAAGAGGATCCCGCCGACGCAAACTATTCGGCGTTGCGAGACAATCGGGAACGGCTGCGCGCTTTCAACCAAGGCCGAAGGCGTCCGCTTCGCATTGTCGAGCTTCCTATGCCGAGTCCGGTGGTTCAGGAGGGCATTCGTTTGCCGGCCAGTTACGCGAATTTTTATTTGGCGAACGATTGGGCGGTTGTGCCGATTTTCGGGGATCCGAATGACAAGGTCGCGCTGAAAATTCTGCAAAGCCTTATGCCGAGACGGAAAGTGGTCGGCTTGGACTCGCTGGATTTGATTTGGGGATTAGGCTCGTTTCACTGCGTTACTCAGCAGGAGCCTCTGTTTGCGGGGAGGCCGGCTTCGGCAGAGTCGAAGATTGCCGGAGTTGCGGCGGCGTCGGCATGAAGAGCCGATAGTTGATGAAGTGCGCATCGCTGTTGCCGCCGCTCACGCTAAAGTGGAAATACTTGGCGACTTGTTCAAATGGCGGCAGAGCGGATAGAAATTCGGCGCCAAAGGGAGATTCTCGGATATCAAAATTGGCCGACGCCTCCAAGCCTTCCACTAGAAAGTTAGGATTCTTGCGGGCAAATTCCCAAAACATGCCGATCACTTTGGCGGGGTTGTCGTAGCGGAAGGAGGTCAATTTCTCGGAGCCTAAGGATGCGGTTGCCTGCTTGAGGCCGGGCGTCTCTCGGAGCGGACGGTGTGTTTCTGATGGGGGGCGGAGGTAGTTTTTCAGGGTTTGTTCGTCCATAGAGAAAATGAGATAGCCTTCGTCCACCGCCATGTGAAGTCCGACTTTGGCGCCCGGTTGTCCGCTTTCTATGAACGGCAGACCGGGCATGGTGAAGGAATAAATGGTTTTTCCCTGAAATTCTTTCCTGCTTAGAGAATCTTCTTCGGACGGGATTAGGCCGGTGGCCTTGACCAGCGTTTGCGCCAAAGCCTTTGGGTTCGGACTGCCCAGGAGAGTCAAGGTTGGGGCGCTTATCAAGTCTTCCAACCTCGACGAGCGCGGAGAAAAACCAATGACTATCAAGTCGTCGCCCAAGTTTCCGAAGATGTCTTTTCGAATGTTGAAGCCGAGTCCTTGTTCAGTCTCGCGCAACACGGCGTTCATCATGCCTCCCAGTATTGGTGACAGCTCGGCCACGGATTCTTCGAGATTCTCCCACAACTGGCCGAGATTCAGGCGAACTCGGCTGAAACTGGCAACATCGGCCGGCACTCGAGACGGTGGCGAGCAATCTTTTTCCGCCAAGTCAATCCATTCAAACAATCCTTGCCGATTTTTCTTTGGAACGGCCATTGCGAACTCCATCAACGAGCCGCCCTCAAGTTTCCGAAGATGGAGGGACAGGCTTTGCAACTCGTTCAATCCGAGAGATTGGAGCATCTTCGACGGCGGAGGAATCATGGGATTTTCGGCCAATGGTCGATCCAGATTCCGCACTTGACCTTCGATGATTTTGTAAAGTTTGGCAAAATTGAGCCATCCGTAAGCATAGGATTGGCGAAGCCTGCGGGAGTGAATTCGGCGAAAGGCTGGCTGACGAGACAGCGAAGCGGCGTCCGCATCTTTGCTGGCGTTGGCCAAAGTCCGCTCAATTAGGGAGACTTTGGTGGAAGCCAAGAAAAGAGAGTCGGCCTGTCCGAAAACGACTTTGTGCAGGGGCAACGCCGCTCCTTCGGCTTTTGCTTCGCCGTTCCAACGCAATTGATGGAATGTTCCTTTGGGAAAAGTCATCGGCCTCAGCGTCCAACCGGCGTCGGAAAACTGTTTGCGAAAGTCTGTTAGCCGGGTTTTCAGTTGGGCGGATTTGGCGCCGCTGTCCAGCGCCAGGAGAACGTCAAAGTCGGGTCGAGGCTTTGTCGGATTTGCATCCAGAAAGAGCGCCAAAGTGATCTGCCCGTTTAGCCAAGCCCGCATTCTCGTTCAATCGAACGTTCCACTTTTCTTCTATGCCTCGAATCACGACGGCTTCCCACGCCGACTGGATTTGCTTGGTAAAGTTCTTCATCGCAGCGTCTTGAAACAAGCGAACATAGGGATCGCTCCAAAAAGCCTCCTTGGCGTCGGGAAAATGCGGGATGGTGAAAACGGCAAAGGCGTCTTCCGGCACGAGAGTTTCCGGTTTGGACTCTGCCGCAAGGCCGGAAAGCGTTGCCAAAGAACCCGCGGCCAAAAGGCTCGCCCAATATTTGAAAATCGTTTTTGTTTTATTTGTTTTCATGGAAAAATCAAAAAATCAGTTCGCTCTTCTATTCTCTTCTATATTCGCGCTTGGGCAACCGTGTTTCGAGTCCCGTCTGCGCCGCCGAAATCTTGCCATCTTTTTTACCGAGCGCAAGTTAGAAAGAATGATAAAAAGCGTCCAGGCAGTTTCCGCTTTGTTGAGGTCAAGCTTTCGTGGGTGGATTTGCGTGGTCATTTATCCTTCCATTTCCTGCTTTATTTCCTTGAGGCGGCGGAGGTTTCTTTCAGCTTGTTTTTGGAGTTTGTCGAGTTGGGCTTGGATGGGGTCCGAGTTTTTGGGTGACTTTTTCGAATTCTTTAATGGCTTCATCATTTTGTAGGCGTCAATGAATTCGTCGCTCGCTTGCCAGAATGCTTCGGCATCCGCCATCATTTTCTCTTGTTTTTCAATGGAGTCGGCTAGAGGTTTATTTCTTCGGTGCCTTGCTCTTGCTTTTCTTGCAGTTTTCCGATTTGCGATTCGATTTCGTCGTTCTGGGCGAGGATTCGGTCGACTTCGTCGGCGTTCGTGTTCATTCTTTGATCTTTGGTCGGGAGTTATTTACTTTTTGATAGCATTCGGCCTGCAGACGCAGCTCGCTGGCGGCGCACTAGACTAGATAAGGAATCATCCACTTCGAAAACTCTAAATCGCGCCGAGCTCGAAACAAGCGATTTTTCCGCAACGAAGCGGCGAGCAATTGTTGACGGCGGCCAAACGTTTCGCTTCCGTCCAATCGTCTTCAGTGTTGATATTGTGAAACCGCCATTGATCCGTTTTGGCCACGGAAATCTTCACACTCCGAACCCGCCGAGCCAGTTCCTTCACCGCGCAGAGACCTTGCCGAAGACTTTCCTCCACCGCCGGCAATTCCCTTCGCGAAAGCAGGAAAGGGAAACCAAGACGCCCCGCCACGACGTAAAAAGCCGCCAAATGGCTTTGCCTTCCCGCTTGAAGCAAGCGATTGACTGCCTCACTTCCCAGAAACGGCGCGTCGCAAGCCAGAAAAACCATCCACTCTTCCTCAAAACGCTGAAAGGCGGTTTGCACGCCTCCCAAAGGTCCCTTGTTGGGCGCCAAGTCCTTGCGGATCACGCTGACAGGCAAACCGGAACCGCAAGCCGCTTGAACCGCCCAATCCACCAACGGACACCCCAACAAAAGAAGCGAAGCCTTGTCCCGCCCCATCCGCCGGCTCTTCCCGCCGGTCAGAACAACGGCGCGAACTTTGCGCCACCACTCGCCATCCAATCGCCCGCAACTTTCTTCCGAATCTTGAAACTGCAACAGCGAATTCACGCTAAAAAAATTATTTCCGCCATCCCGTCGCCGGCCAGAGAAAAAGCGGACTTTGCTCCCGCCAAACAAAAACAAACCACTAGACCGCGTTCCAACCAACGCAAGAGCGTTGAAAAACAGAAGCGAACCCGACAAAGCCGAGAAAGATCGCGCAGAAACCGATCAAATCAAGATAAAACGTAGCGAAATCCTTTCCTCCGCCAAAACAGTCCACCCCGATGAGCAGCTGCTTGCTAACAAAGACTTGCCTCCGGCCATTTTGACGGCAAGGCAAAGTGGACGAAGAATTTCCCATCCCCAAGTTCCCTTTTCCCTCCTTCGGCGAAGTGGGCAAACAAGTGATCAGTGCCAGCAATTAGCAATTAGCAATTGACAATTGGCATGGCGAGCTGGCGCGACTTTTTTGCGAGTTCAGCGGCCAAGATCATCCACAATAACCAATGAAACTTCTTTGCAAAGCGCAAAGCCCCTCTTCACGCCTTTTGCAGTTTTGTCATCCCTGCCAACGCCTCATTCTTCATGCGGAATTCTCTCTAAAAAACACTTTCCTCACTGGCCTCCCAATCTCTCGGAAACACTGACCGCAAACTTTTCCTCTGTTTCACTTTCTTAGCTTGACGAGAGGCAAATAAGAGTCCATCCAAAAGCCAGATCGTATTGCGGATTCTTTTGTTGATATATCAGTTCGTTTTACGATTATTTTTAGTTATTGGATTCCAGGAAAGATTGAACATGATGAAATCGAACTTGTCAAAATTCGCACATCGGCAATAAGTCTCTTTTAGTGGTTTTGGTTATTTCGACGCTTTCTTCTCTTTTTGTTCCCCTCGAACAAAGCCCAGCCCGCTGTTCATCCACGTCTATCCCAGCCAAGACAACCCCACCAACCAAACCATCTAGATATTCTTCGGTAGTAGCACTACATCCTCCTCCGATGCCAACTTCCGAACCTCCTCCGGAAACAACTATCACTAGGAAGTCATGATTCTCCTTAAAAACAACAACGGCAACATCTACAATACCAACCGCCCCAACAACTAATTTGCTGACTCTTTCTCCCTTGTTTTCCAACTCCAACACCAAAAACATCGCTTCGGTCAATGCGAGGATTCCGGGCGGCGGCAGAACCAACATCACTTTTGCCAACAACGCCACCAACACGCCGGCAATCACCATCGGAAGCGGCAGCCAAAGCATTTCCCATCTTTTCATGGATTATAATAACATTGGAGATGAGGACATAGGGATTCGTGACTCCAGAATTAGCAATTTCTTCTATTCCGGCGGGGCGTTTTCGGCTTGGGTAGGGTTCGAGTATCTTGCACAAACCAATTGGGGACTTCTTCACGGGAATCTTCAATAAGGATTGGAGTTCGCCGGTGGAACCTTTTTTTGCGGCGAATGCTACAGGTTCCATACGGCTCGTCGTCAACAGTCAGATCATCCTCGAACCGCAAGAATACGCTCTTGTGTTTGGTTTGTTTGCCCTCGCCTTCGTCATTCTCCGTCGCCAAAAGCAAAAGAAACGCCAGTCAGTAGCTGCGTAGCCGCCGGCACTTGTGCCAGCGGATGGTGAAAACGGTTTCCTTTCTTTTTCTCTCGCTGTTTTTGAGTCCGGAAACGAGGTTTTTCAACATTGGCTTGAAGTGCCGGCAGTGTTTGAGTTTGTGTGGTCCAATCTCTCGCGTGTTTCGTGGTTTCCCAGTCAATTTGGTGGGCAAATGATTGAGACAAGGCTCATTAGCAAAAAACTGAGAAAATCGCGATTTAGGAATTGGCCGTTCAAAATTTGTCCAAGTGGAGGCTGTTCGAGGGTGAGAAATCTAGGGGAGGCTTTGAATAAACTAGCGGGAAAATAGTTAGTGGAGGAAGCAGCGGCGGTGGGTAAAGATCATTGCCATGCCTTGTTTGTCGGCGGCGGCAATCACTTCGGCATCGCGCACGGAGCCGCCGGGTTGAATGGCGGCGGTAGCACCCGCTTCCGCCGCTGCGATTAGGCCGTCCGCAAAGGGAAAGAAGGCGTCGCTGCACACAGCACTGCCGGCCAGCGGGAGTTTTGCCTCGCCGGCCTTCCAAATGGCGATTCGACTGGCATCTACGCGGCTCATTTGCCCGGCGCCGACGCCGAGTGTGCGGTCGGAAGCGGCATAGACGACAGCGTTGGATTTGACGTGTTTGACAACGCGCCAACCGAACTTCATGGCTACGAATTCAGCATCGCTGGGCATTCGTTTGGTGACTGTTTTCCAGCGAGTTTTTCCGGCGGCCAAGTCCGCAGGGCTGTTGGGTTCCCTTAAGTAGCTCTCTGGGGACTCGTCGACGGACTGTGCCAAGTAAACCATGCCGCCGAGATCCCGAACTTGTATGCTCGTCATTAGTTGATCTTTCTCAGTGGTTTCCGGGTAGCGGTCTAAAGGGAGCAGGCAGAGCATTTTCACGAGAAGAGTGTTTTTCTTTTTCAGAATTTCTAAAGCTTCCGGCGCAAAGTTTGGCGCTGCAATGCCTTCGCAGAAGATTTGGCTGAGGGCTTTTGCGCAAGGGGCGTCAAGGACGGTGTTGGCGACGACGATTCCGCCAAATGCCGCTTGGCGGTCGGTGGCGAGGGCTTTGTCCCATGCATCCTTTAGGGATTTGCCTTGTCCCACGCCGCACGGGTTTGTATGTTTCAAAATCGCCAAGGTCGGCGGGGCGCCGGCAAATTCACGCATTAAGTTAGCGGCGGCGTTTAGGTCCAAGATGTTGTTGTAGGACAGTTTTTTGCCGTGAATTTGGGAAAATCGGTCGTCAAAACGGCCGTAGAGAGCGGCTTTTTGGTGGAGATTTTCTCCATAGCGAAGCGTTTGGACGCGCGGCGCGGAAATTGTGAGCGGATTGGGCAAAGGCCGGTCGTCGATTGTGGATTTTTCTTTGAGCGGAGCGTTCAGCGGCCGGTTGCTTTTTCGAGGATCGCAAAGTTCTCCCATCGGAGATTGAGGCTCCCGAATTTGCAATTCGTAGGCGCGATTCAAGAAGAAGGAGATGGTCCGGTCATAAGCGGCCAGCTTGGAAAAGGCTTTGGCGGCTAGCAAATGCCTCACTTGGCAAGCGGTTTCTCCGTATTTTTGAACATCACGGCCGACGATGTCGTAATCCACCGGTTCCATTGCGACCGTTACATTTCGGTAATTTTTGGCGGCGCTCCGTATCATAGCTGGCCCGCCGATGTCAATGTTTTCGAGGACTTCCGACAAAGTTGCGTCCGGCCTGTCCATCGTGTCTTCAAAGGGATATAAATTCACGATCACAAAATCAATCGACTGAATCCGATGCTCGGCGAGGGCAGATTCGTGGGCGGGATTGCCCCGAAGGTAAAGAAGTCCTCCGTGTACTTTTGGATGAAGGGTTTTGAGGCGGCCGTCCAACATTTCGGGAAAGCCGGTGTAATCGCTCACTTCCACGACTTCCAATCCGGCAGAACTAAGCACTTTAGCCGTGCCGCCGGTGGAAATCAAACAAACGCCGGCATCCGCCAGAATTCGCGCCAGAGGCACGATGCCGGTCTTGTCGAACACGGAAAGAAGCGCACAGGAATTTTTCTTCGCCATAAACCTACCATGAAAAGAAAACCCCGCTCGGCTTGTCAATCAATAATGCTCCGCTTGCCCCAATCTCGCTCTCTTTTGCAACCGCCCCCCCAAGCGCGCCGGAAAACTCAAACGAAAAGCGAAGCCTCTCGTCCAACGGCTAGTTAAGCTAGCGGCCGATACGATCTTCCACTTATGAAAGGAACGTGTTTTCCCACCAAGTTTCTTGCGATGTTGTTGCTTCACTCAGTGGCCCGAAGCGACGCCCGGCTTCATCTGTTTCAATTTTTTACGATGCGCTTCGTCCCGTTGGATTGCTTTTGCAAGAATGGCTTTCTTTCTAGACTCCTGCTCCCAGATGACGGCCGCGTTTCGTTGTTTCGATTCTTCGGCATACCCTGGAATGAATTGACGAGCTTCTTCGTGTATTGGATGAGTATCTATATCGGCGTTGTATTGCGCAATTCTGACTTTGGATTCCTCATGGTGTTGTCGCTGCTTTTCCGCCATTCTTGCGTCCATCCAGCTGGTGTCTTCGAGATCGTCTAGGGGAATGCCCATTGCCTTAGCGGTTTCCACAATCCAGTGGATATGGTCCATATGCTAATGTCGGGGCAGATATAATAGTGGTGCGAGAGTTTAAACAAAGTCTCCTCTACCTGAACTTCGGCTTCAGTAGCGTAACTATCTAGTTCATTTTTCGGAATTTTTCGATCAGCTTTCTACACTCTTGTACAAGAATTTCCGGGTCTCCTTCATTAAGTTTCCAAGACGCGAGTTGAAGAAACAATCCATCATCGGCCGTTATTCGTCGCTTTAGGTTTTGTCTCAAAAGCCTGTTGTTCAAGTCAGATCTAGCTTTGACTTCCGGGTCCAACGCGTCGTATTTTGCCAACTCTTCCCGATAGCCGTTCGCCCATTCCTCGTTGCCCTCTTTTTCATAATCGGCAATAAAATCTAGAATGGATTCTGCGTACGCCTGAGTTAATATGTCGTCGTGCTTCTTGCGCGCTGCCTCTAATGCTGCATCCAAAACGTCCCAATGGGGGATCGATCTGATCGTACAAATCCGAGATTTACTTTTCTAACTCTTCAATTTCCTTCTTCAATTTGGAGATTTCCCTCCTTATTGAATAGTATGAAGATGAGTGAGAGACAAAGTAGGGAAGGTTGCTGATTTGCTTCTTTTTTGTAGCGATTGGATCCTTCTTTTGATCGATTTGCTCGTAAAGCAGGTCGGTGGCGGTATAAAAGGCATTCCAAGCCAAGACAGTTCTTGTTGATACTGCGAATTTGCCGAGTTTATTCTGATGATGAGAATGCGTTCACCACCGATGGACGGAAGTGGAGAAAGCGACGATTGGCGCCGTTATCAGAAGTGGGAACAAAGTTGCCGCAACTGTGGAGGCGACTCCAATGAAAATAAACTTGCGCGCAATCATAAACAGTTAGTAATTTCAAGAAACAGATCTCAAACAGGCACGATACAGAGTAAAATGCAAGATTTTTTCGTTTTTTTAGACGGGTTCGGCCGAGTGATTTATCTCGAAACCAAAAAATCGCCGCCAACTGCTATTTGGCGTTTTTGTTGTTTGGAGGAATGTGTTTTGGCAAAGGGGCGGAGCGTCCCAACATTCTTCTTATTTCGATTGATGATTTGAACGACTGGACGGGCGGTTTGGGCGGGCATCCGCAGGCGCGGACCCCAAACATCGACCGGCTGGCGCAACGGGGAACGCTTTTCACCAACGCGCACTGTCAGTCGCCGGTGTGCAATCCTTCGCGGGTCAGCATGCTGACCGGCCGTTATCCGCATTCCACCGGCGTTTACTTTTTGAGTCCGCCCCTAACTGCCGCGCCGGCTTTGGAAGGCGTTTTGACGTTGCCGGAGCATTTTGCCCAAAACGGCTACTTCACAATGGCCGTTGGCAAGATTTTTCACGGACAAGACAAACGTTTTTTCCACGAATACGGCGGCAGCAATGGCGGTATGGGGCCGCGTCCCCGGAAGAAGATTTCGCAACCGCACGGCCATCCGCTTTGGGATTGGGGCGCTTATCCGGACTCGGATGAAAAAATGCCGGACCGAAAGGGGGCGAAGTGGGCGGTTGAGAAGTTGGGGCAAGAGTATGATCGCTCATTTCTTTTGGCCGTGGGGTTTTATCGGCCGCACGTTCCAATGTACGCAACGCAGAAATGGTTTGACATGCATCCGCGCGAGGCCGTCAAGCTTCCGGTTGTTCGACGCGACGACCGCGACGATCTCAGTCCCTATGCGATTGACTTGACGAATCTCAAACACGTATCTCCCGCGCACCAGTGGGTCCAATCGGCCGGCGAATGGGATCACGCCGTGCAGGCGTATTTGGCGTCCGTCAGTTTTGTGGATCATTGTGTTGGACTGGTTCTGGACGCTTTGGAGGCCGGGCCGCACGCTCGCGACACGATTGTCGCTCTTTTTTCGGATCACGGATTTCACCTCGGCGAAAAACAACGTTGGGCAAAGCGTACGCTTTGGGAAGACGGCACGCGAGTGCCGCTCATCATTGCCGCGCCGGGCTTCCCTTCGGGGCGGCGAAGTCCTCGTCCGGCGGAGTTGTTGGACGTGTTTCCCACTCTTTTGGAGCTGGCGGGATTGCCTCCGGACTCCGCGCAAGAGGGGCAAAGCTTGGTTCCTTTGATGAAACATCCCATGGCTGACTGGGACTATCCGGCGCTGACCAGTTTCGGCCCCGGCAACTATTCCGTGAGATCGACTCGCTATCGTTTCATTCAATATCGAGACGGTTCCCGGGAATTTTACGACCACCAAAACGATCCGCACGAGTGGACGAACTTGGCCGCCATTCCCGAAATGAGCGCGTTGATTGCCGAGCACCTCGCCTTCTTGCCGCAAAAAGAACACGCTTTACTTCCCGGCAACTCCACCGGCCACAAGGCATTTGACGCCGCCAACCAAAAACTCAGGCGCCTTCAGAAAAAATCCGAGGAATGACAAGCTCGTGTTCCCGCAATTGGAAATCGTCATTCTTTTTGAAACAAAAAAACTTCGCTCCCAGAAAAGATGGAAGCGAAGTTGATTGAAAAAATAAGGCCGATTTTTAGCGGAGGCCAAAGCGCCGGCCGCAGATCACGAGCCGATAGCGGCGGCTTGTTGTTGTTGGCGTTTCTTTTGTTGCTGGCGATGGAAGAAAACAAAGCCGAGGGCAAACAAGCCGAAGACGAGGGCATATTCTTCCGGTTCAGGGATGATGGCGCTGTTGATGGTGACCCGCATCCCGCTAAGCGACGTAAAAAAAGGACCCTGACTATTGTAAGTTCCCGCAAAGAAGTCGCCAATGGGTTTGTCGACCAAGCCGGCGCCCACCCAAGCCGAAGTATCCCCGCTGGAATAAGACAAAGCGCTTCCAGAAACACGAATCCCTAAGTCATCTGGACTGTTGTTATCATCGTCCATGAAAAGATGGGAAATGGTTCGGTTGCCGCTGCCGATGGTGATGGTGGGCGTGTTGGTGGCGCTGGCGGCAAAGGTGATGTTGGTGCGGCCGCCGCCCGGAATTCGGGCTCTCACCGAAGCGATGTCGTCGGTGTTGGAGCTGGAAAACAGAGGAGAAAGTGACAGGTTCGCATTGCTGGGCGAGTTGGCGATGAACATCTGCCCGCTGTTCGCGGAAGAGGAGTTTATCCAATCCCAAGAGTCTTGGAAAAGGTAAGTGGTGCCGCCGCTGGCGGTTCGGATGCTGTTGTTGGCGCGCGTGGTGGAAGAACCGCCAAAAATCCAAAGGGTTTGGTTGGTGGGGTTGTCTTGGCTGGGATAGACGTCAAGGATCAACTGCGCTTGGGCTCTGTACCCCCCCCCCCCCGCAAAGGCAGGCGACGGCCACTAAGAAAAATAATCTTCGGTTCATAAATATCTGTAATCTAAAAAGTTCGCTTTGTTTTTGGACTCTCCAAAGAAAAGAGTCAACCCCGAAATCACAAAAAAAAAGGAAAAAAGTGAAGAAAAAGTTCGTTGAAAACGACAAAATCGCCAAAAAAGACACAAAAATTCCGCTTTGGCCGTTGGGTTGCGGAAAAAGAAAGTTTTGGCGTTCCATGAATCACCGGCCGCCGCAGGTTGCTGACTTTGCCAAAAAGAGCGTAGAATCCTGCTTTGCAGGTGCAGGAAGAAAGAAGAAAGTTTTGTTGGTTGCAAGCGAGTGTTTTGGGGAGAACTCTGAATTCGGAAGAACGCATTGAAGGAGACAGCAAAACAACGAAATCCGCCAACAAGCGCGCCATCCATCCCGCCTGGCCGATAGCGAGAAGATAAGTTTTGTTGGTTGGCGAGTGCTCTGGGGAGAACTCCGAATTCGGAAGGACGCATGGGAAAAAGCGACAAAACTGCAAAAATCTCGAAGTGGGCATCTGGCTTTGAAGAGAAGTTCCATTGCTTATTGGGGGCAGATTGTCCTGCAAAGAGCGGAAAAGAGATTGGATTCGCGACGCTGACTTCGCCAAAAAGGTGTGCCCTCCCGCCTTGCTGTTACGGAAGAAAGCTTGGAGACGGCGGTGGTGGGGAAGTGTCTTTGTAAGTGTAAGATTTATGGTCAACGCGGTTGGAGTTAGTTGGCTTCCGCAGTCTTCGAATCCGGATGCGCGAAGCGAGGAAAAATGGATTGCGGCATTAAGCAATGACGCGTTGGCAGGGACGACAAAACTGCAAAAAGCGCGAAGAGAGCGGGAATTGGTTTTGCGCCGATTGCGAATCGGTGACTAACGAGCTGCTGTCTCTGGCTAATGCGAAGCGAGGGGATGAAAAAGCGCGAGTTTCTTTTGGAGGCTCGCTGGGCGCAAAGGTTGGGAAAGAGGAGATTTGGGGTTTGCCGAGCGGTTGGCTGAGGAGTCTCTGCGAAGGGGTATAGGAAGAGAGTTTTTCTCCGCTGTTGGTTGGGGGAGAGGGGATGTTTTTTGTGGATAGGAGGAGGGCGCAAGATGGGGAAAACGAGCATTGCGATTGGCCGGTTGTTAATCGCAAGAGGCGCAGAATGCCGGCGCTTGCGGAATGCGGATCATCGGCGCGCAGCGCGGGTTGTCGGCGGTGGGCTGAATGGTAGGAGTTTCGCTTGGCGCGGTTTTATTCGTCATCCATTGCCGGTTGAGGAGCGTTATTTTGCTTGCTTGTTGTGGGGGAGGGGGTTCCTTTCTTGGAGTATGATTCAGCGGGATTACTTGATGCGGATGATTCAGGAGTTCATCAAAATGTTGATGATAGTGTTGGAGTCCAAAAAGGCGGGGGATTGGGGCGCGGTGGAGGAGAATTTGGATTGGGCGGCGAAGACTTATTTGGGGTTGGAGCGGGGAGCGGTTTGTCGTTTGGGGGCGGGGGCGTTGAAGCAGAGGCTTATCGGCACTGGTCCGACGCACGAATACAAAGTTCGGGCGCAAGTGATGTGTCGGATATTGGTTGAGTCTGCGGCGGCGGCAGCGGGGCGGGGAGCGGGGGAGCGGGAGCGGGCGTTGCTTCTCCAAGCTCTCAACCTGCTGTTGGACACTCTTTTGGATGCCGAGCCGGTGGATTTGCTTTGACGAAGGGAACTTTTTCCCGCATATTTCCTCCGTTTATGTACAAACTGCTCGTCGTCGTATTTTCGTTGGGAATGGTTTTTCTCCTTTGCCCGCTTGCTCAAGACTCTTCTTCTCCCGCCATTGCGGAAACAACGCATGAAACGGCGCCTTCTTCGGAGATGGCCGGCAGGCCTATGTCCTTGAACGACTGTATCCAGACCGCCCTCGAACACAACCTCTCGCTCAAAGTGGAGAAAATCAACCCGATCCTCGACCAAGCCAATCTCCAAATTGCCTACGCCGGCTGGGATCCTAGTTTCAACGCTTCTTATCGCCGCAACTTTGACCAGCGCCCCAGCGATTTTGACACCAGATTGGATATTCCGATTCCCGGCTCTTCCAGCGACACCGACAGCGTCAACGCCGGTATCAGTGGACTGCTCCCCACCGGCCTAGATTACAACATCAGTGCCAACATCGTCGACACAACGGGCGAGTTTTCTCGAATCATGCTTGACGATATGGGACGTCCCGTCCTTGACGATATGGGACGTCCTATATTTATCAGCGATCCCTTCTCCAATCAGAGAGGCAATTTCTCGTTAAACTTGACTCAACCCCTCCTCCGTAATTTGAGAATTGATTCCACTCGGCTGAACATCAAGCTTTCCAAAGTGGCGCTGGCGCAGTCGGAACTGGCTCTTTTGTGGCAGATTATGAACACCGTTTCGCAGGTGGAACTGGCCTACTTCGATTTGATCGCCGCCGAAGAAAGCGTCAAAGTGCAGGAAAAAGCCGTCCAATTGGCCGAGCAACTTTTGGAAGACAATCGCAAGCGGGTGCAAATTGGAACCATCGCGCCGCTGGATGAAAAGCAGGCGGAGTCGCAGTTGCCGCGGGCGCGGGCCGATCTTCTCTCCGCCCAGCGGAACTTGGCACTCCGCCAAAACGCCCTCAAGAATCTGCTCAGCGATGAATATCTGGAATGGCAGGACGTCCGAATCGAAGCGAACGAAGTGTTGAAAGCGGTGCCGATTCCCTTCCGCCGCCAAGACAGTTGGGATCGAGCTATGCATTTGCGCCCCGATCTGCGTCAGCAGCGACTAAACCTCCAGCGGAACGGAATCAACGTTCAATTCCGCAAAAACCAAGTGCTGCCGCAACTCGACGTGGTCGGGAGCATTGGCTACTCCGCCGGTGGCCGTGAAGCCGATGGCAAAGGCATTGGCTACTCCGGCGTTCTCCGCCAGCTTCGGCGGCGGGAAAATTCCAACTGGTCTCTTGGCGGAAGATTAACCATTCCGCTGGGTAACCGCGTTGCCCGAAACCAGCTCAAGATTGCGCGCGAGCAGGAAAAACAAGCGATCCTGCAGCTCAAACAATTTGAGCAGAACATTATGGTCAACGTGGAAAACGCCGTCACTTTGGCGGAGATCAACCTGCAACGAGTTGAAGCCACGCGGCAGGAACGCGAGTTTGCCGAAGCCGCTTTGGAAGCGGAGGAAACCAAGCTGGAAAACGGCAAAAGCACCGTCTTCGTCGTCCTGCAACTGCAACGGGATTTGACGCAGGCGCGCTCCGGCGAGATTCAAGCACTCGTCGAATACAACCGCGCCTTGTCCCAACTTTCGTTGGCGGAAGGCGCCACGCTTCAAGAGCGGGAAATCAGCATTGAAGCCGAGTAAAAGCGCCCCGAAGGCGCGACCACGCTCCTGCCTCAAAAACGGCCATTTCCGCTTTTTCCCAAACTTTTCCCAAGCAAAAAATTAACTTTTCCTAATGGTCTCTTTCTTTCGTTTTCTCTTTCGCATCTTCTTTCGCTTCCGCATTTACGGGCAGGAGAAGTTGGACGTGGCCGGTCCCGTGCTGTTGATTCCCAATCACGTTTCATGGCTGGACTTTCTATTCGTCGGCGTCTGTCTGGAGGAGGATTGGCGCTTTGTCACTTCCAGCGCGGCGGCGGAAACCAGTTGGCTTCATCGCCGAATTATGCGAAGCCGCCGCACCTTTCCCGTCGACATTTCCTCGCCCTACGCCGTCAAGCATATCGCCGAGCATCTGAAGTCCAAAGGCAGGCTGGTTCTCTTCGCCGAAGGTCGAATCTCCAATACTGGCTCGCTGATGAAACTCTTTGAAGGCACTGGATTTCTGCTTCTCAAGACTAACGCCAAGTTGATCACCTGCTACTTGCGCGGCGCCCGCCGCTTGCGTTGGACTCGGCATCGTGGCTGGAAGCAATGGTTTCCCGAAGTCAGCGTTCATTTTAGTGAACAAAGCCCGCCGGCGCGACAATTCTCCAGCACAACGCAAGGTCGCCGGGCGTTGACCGATTGGCTTCGCGACCGGATGGTCGAACAGCAATTCCAAGTCGAACACGAATTGGGGCCGCAAACCGTCCTGCATGCCATCGTCGAGAACCGCCGCCATCGCCCCGGCTTTCCCGTGCTGGAAGATATGAGCCGCGCCAAGCTTTCTTTCCGCAAGCTGACGATTGGAATCGAAGCGCTGTCTCGACAATGGAGTTCATTACTTCCGCCGCCGACGCCGAACGTCGGTCTCCTTCTCCCCAACGTCAACGCCGCGCCCGTTGTTTTGGCCAGCCTCTGGGCCGCTGGACGCACGCCCGCGCTCCTCAACTTTTCCGCCGGAGCTTCTGCGATGCGCACTTGTTGCCAACTAGCCAAGATCAAAACCATCCTCACTTCAAAACGCTTCTTGGAGCGCGCTAAACTGGACACCGCGCCGCTGGAACAATCCGGCATTCAACTGCTCTTTCTAGAAGACGTGCGCAAAAAAATCGACCTTTGGACGAGAATCCGCATACTTGCCGGCCAATCGTTGCGTCGTCCCTTCCAAAACTTTCAGCCCCATCCGCAGGAAACCGCCGTCATTCTCTTTACCAGCGGCTCCGAAGGCGTCCCCAAAGGCGTTGAACTTTCCCACGCCAACCTCATGGCCAACATCCAACAAATGCTGGCCGCCATTGACGTTGCCGACGACGACCGCCTCTTCAACGCTCTGCCCATGTTCCACAGCTTCGGCCTCACCATCGGCACACTCTTCCCCCTCGTGCGCGGCATTTACACTTTCCTCTACCCCTCCCCCCTCCACTACCGAATAATCCCCGAAGTCCTCTACGACCGCCAATGCACCATCATGCTCGGCACCAACACCTTCCTCAACGGCTACGCCCGCAAATCTCATCCCTACGACTTTCACACCTTGCGCTACCTCTTTGCCGGCGCCGAGAAAACCCAAGCCGCCACCTTCCAAACATGGTCTCAAAAATACGGCGTCCGCATCCTGGAAGGCTACGGCGCCACCGAATGCAGCCCCTGCCTCAGCGTCAACACCCGAATGCAAGCCAAACTCGGATCCGCAGGCCATTTCCTGCCCGCCATAGAATACCGCCTCGAACCCGTGCCCGGCGTCCAAACCGGCGGCCGTCTTCACGTTCGCGGCCCCAACATTATGAAAGGCTACCTCAACCCCGACGCGAACCAAAAATTCCAAGCCCTCAACGGATGGTACGACACCGGCGACATCGCCTCCGTTGACTCAGACGGCTTCGTCCACATCCTTGGCAGACTAAAACGATTCGCCAAAGTCAGCGGCGAAATGATCAGCCTCGCCGCCGTGGAAGACGCTCTCGCCGGCAAGTTCAAGCATCACGGACTCCGAACCGAAGTCGCCGTCCTTGCTCAACCCGATCCTCAAAAAGGCGAACAACTCATCGCCGTCGCCAACCAACCGTCCCTGTCCCTTGCCGAAATCCGCGACGCGATCAAAACCGCCGGCCACTCCAACCTCAGCTTTCCTCGCCAACTCAAAATCGTCCGCGAAATCCCTAAACTTGGCACCGGCAAAATCGACCACCGCACCCTCCAAAAATCCCTAAATCCAAAACCGAAAGCCAAGTGATGCGCCATTCCAAACCAAAACGATTCACCTACTGGCAAGCCCGCTTTACAACAGAGCCTAATAAAGAAACATTGCAACAATTGCTGCACTCCGCCTTCTCTGGAACAAAGGTAGGAGAACGTCTCTCACAGAGAAAACCGATTTCAAGCGGAGGCAACACCCCCGCATTCGACAACACAAAGATAGAGGAACGTCTCTGGCCAACCGATGAGGAGGAAAATTATCACTACTTTATCAATTACAAGACCATGCGTTCAGGCTTTTTCTGTGCCAACTTTTTTGGATACGAAAAAGGCAAAATTGGCCAAGTAATCAAAGAAGCGTTTGACAAAGATCAAATTGACATCACCCCTCTTCCAGCGCCAAAATCCGCCGATGGAAAAGAACAACAATACCTTGATGGAAAACTCTACTTTGTCTGTTCCGGTAATCATGTAATCTTGTCCCAAGACGTGCACCTCAAGGCGAAGCGATTGGAACAATATCTTAACGAAATGTTTCACAACAAACGTTGCGATGGTTTTCCCGAAAATCAACAACTTATGCTGGAACGTTCAATATCAAGAAAGGTCAGAAAACAAATTAAAGGGGCAAGGAAAATTAATCTTTCAGGACGTCTAGAATATACTCCAAAGATCAGCGATCAAAAACAACTGCAAATTATTCCTGACGGTCGCTTATGGAGAGCTATAAAAGTTTTCTGCGGAGACATGATCGACTTTACTCAGTTCGAAACAGATGGAATTACCGATCCAAAGGAGATCAAATCCACTTTATCTCTTTCTTGGAAAAAGAAAGGAAAAGAACGGGACTCCGATCAATTTGACTCTTTCGCGAACGCTTTTCGCCACGTCGGCAACGAGATGGATTTTGAAGTGGAAACCAAATCTGGCAAGATCAAAGGCAACGATCTGCGGCTCTTCGCACTAAAAAGTGTAGAGCATAATAAAGATGACATGCCGATCCCCACGGATATATTTGACAAAATGATCGATTGGTATCAACATCTTGTCGAAGTGGGAGATATATGAGAAACTGGAAATGAACATGATCGCTAAACTATGTTTTCAAGCAGGCTTAGGTTTCATTGCAGGTGGAGCAACTGGCTATTTGTTCGGAACACAGTTGCCTGCGGGAATTGCGTCAGAAATAATCCAGATACTTGCCTCCATCTCCGCCATTGCAGGAAGTCTGGTGGGTTGGAGTAGCAATTGGATCGCGCAAAGCCGGTCGATAATTAGAGACATCGACAATAACACCGCAGAAGATCTTTTCCATCAACTAGGAGATTTTCAAAAAGAACTAATTTGGCGTTGGGGAATTCTATTCTTCTCTTCCATATTGGCCATCACTCTTGCAGTACTTGCAAAAACGCCCATATTGAGCAAAATTTGGCTGTTGACATTCTCTTTTGGTTTTCTAGGGATAACCGTCATTTTTGTTTTCTATTTGTTTCAAGGAATGATGGCTGTTGTTGGTTTGAAGAACAAACTTGACAATTACGAACGAAATGAATTAAGAAAAGAACGTCTTTTGCGGAAGACCAAAAAAGAAGAAACAATGGATTAACAATCCTTGTTTCAAAATAACGAACGAATAGGAAAAAATATGCCGGAGTTGAATTTTAAAGGGAAGCAACATATCTATGCGCATCATATGACGGTGCCGTATCGGCCGCTGTTGCTGGATAAAAAGCGCTCGCTGTTGAATGGCGGCGGCAATGCGGAAGACAATCTGATTATCAACGGGGACAACTTGCATGCGCTCAAGTCTTTGTTGCCGCGCTACGCCGGGCGGATAAAGTGCATTTACATCGACCCGCCGTATAATACCGGCAGTCAGGCTTGGATCTATAACGACCGCGTGAACAGCCCGCTGATGCAAGAATGGTTGAGGGCCAACAGCCCGGTGGACGGCGAGGATATGGAACGGCACGACAAATGGCTTTGCATGATGTGGCCGCGCCTGCAACTGCTCAAAGAACTGCTCTCTGATGACGGCGTCATCTTCGTCTCCATTGACGATCACGAACAGCACCACCTGCGAATGCTGATGGATGAAATTTTCGGTGCGGAGAATTTCATAGATACGCTGGTATTAATTCAAAACCTCGGCGCAGTGGAAGGAAGACATCTGCGTGAGGTTAACGAACATATTCACATCTTTGCGAAGGACGTGTCTCAAGTGAGTTTGGGAAAGTTTATCAAGGATTCTCCAGAGGAAGGTTGGGCAAGTGATGAGATAGGAACTTATCGGCTGGGGAGCAACCTTATCCGTATTGGAATGAGTGGAACTCCCGAAGACCGTCCCAATTTGCACTTCCCTATTTTTGTCGGGAAAGATTTGTCTATCGCTACCGAAAGGCGTTCTCCACTTGACGATGTGGTTTATCCGACCGACGGACAAGGTAACCCGGCGGTATGGAGATGGGGAAAGGAAAAGGTTGATAGGGAACCGCACAATTTATTAGTTAAACCACACAAAAGGATGAAGTACCAATTTACTATCAAAATCCGCCCAAGTGATGAGGAAGGAAATTTCCGGGAGAAACCCACTTCGCTGTGGAACAAGTCGCAATATTCCGCTGCAAGTGCAACGAATATGATGAAAACAGTTTTTGGAGGAAAGCGTATTTTTGATTTTCCCAAATCGGTTGCGTTAGTTCAAGATATTGTGCGTTTTGCGAATGTCGGGAGAGGTACACCCCCCCCCATGCTTCCGCGGCATCATCGGAAGGGAAGTCAGACAAGCAGGTCAGACGCACAAGTCAGGCGAGAGAGTCAGACGAGTCAGACGGCGACATTGTTTTAGATTCGTTTGCGGGGAGTGGGACGACGGCGCATGCGGTGTTGGCGTTGAACAAAGAAGACGGCGGCAATCGCAAGTTTATCTTAGTGGAATGTGAAGACTATGCGGACACCATCACGGCGGAGCGAGTGCGGCGGGTGATCCAAGGCGTTCCTAATGCCAAGGACGCCAAGTTGCGGGAAGGGTTGGGCGGCTCCTTTCGCTTTTATACTTTGGGGAAGCCGTTAGATATGGAAAGCATGTTGGCGGGCAAAAACCTGCCCTCGTATTCGGTGCTGGCGGCTTGGTTGTTGCACACGGCCAGCGGGTTGTCGGCTGGGGAAAAGGACTTGAAGCCGATCAATGAGGATGGTTTGTTTTATCGTGGAAATCAAACGGACTACTACTTGCGTTATCAGCCGGATGTGGAGTATTTGCGGGAGAAGGAGTCGATGTTGAACGAGGAGATGGCGCGTCGGATTGGGGAGGCGAATCGGCGGAGGAACAAGAAGGCGGTGGTGTTTGCGCCCGGCAAGTATTTGGGGCAGCGGGAATTGACCAAGATGGGAATTACCTTTTGCCAATTACCCTACGGCATCGCCGGAGTTTAAGAGAAAAAGAATTCTTTAATTACGGAGGCAATGACTATGGCGATAATCGTCCGCCGATGGACTAGAATCCTTCTATCTGTTATTTTCGGCGCGGAGTCAATCAATCATTTCTATTTTTGCAGGTATTTTGTTAGGAGAATTGCCGTTTGCTGGAAGGGAATCTGGCGGGTTGCGGCGGCGGAAATTTTGGGAGTAAAGCGATGGAGTTGAAAGAATATCAGGCGGAGGCGCTAGAGGCTTTTGGGCGGTGGCGTGAGGAACTTGAATCGGCGCGTAGGGAATCTGAAGAACAAATTGCCGATTTGCAAGGCAGGAACATTCCTGAAGAGGCCAGAGAGGCTATCCGCAACTATCCCAAGATGGCTTGGAACAACCTGAAGCAGAAGGGCGGCGTGGCGGGCAACGCCGGCGAGTATGTGAGCCGCTCCGACGACGCCGGCCGTCCCATTTCGCACATCTGCTTCAAGGTGCCGACCGGCGGGGGCAAGACGTTGCTGGCGGCCGCCGCGTTGGGGAGGCTGCATCGGCCAACGGGGTTGACGCTGTGGATTGTTCCCAGTCGAGCCATTTACGAGCAAACTTGGGCTGCTTTGCGGAACCGGGAGCATCCTTGCCGACATCAGCTGGAAATGGCCAGCGGCGGACGCGTCAAGTTGTTAGAAAAAGACGACCGCTTCACACGAGCGGATGCGGCCAATTATCTGTGCGTAATGCTGTTGATGCTCCCAGCGGCCAATCGGCAGAAAGGCAAAGAGTTTCTGCGAATGTTCCGGGACTCTGGGCGCTATCCAACGCTGTTCCCGGATGGCGACGACGTCTTTGGCGATGAACTTTTGCTACAAGATTATCCAGACTTGGAGCGCGCTTCGGAAAACGGACCAGTCAAACATAGTTTGTTCAATGTGTTCAAGATGTTGCGTCCGGTGGTGGTTTTGGATGAGGCGCATAAAGCTTATGGTATAAAGCGCAAAGGAGCGAACGAGGAGTTTGTGCGCTCGGTCAATCGCTTAGACCCAAGTATGGTAATTGAACTTTCGGCCACGCCGAACCGGGGCATCAGCAATTTATTAGTGGATATTACGGGCGTTAAGTTGAAGAACGAAGAGATGATAAAGCTTCCCGTCGAAGTAACCTCGTTCACCAACGCCGATTGGCATTACACGCTGGCGCAGGCGCACGACGAACTGGAGCGCCTGCGCAACGAAGCGGTGTCTCTTCAGCAGAACGAAGGGCGTTATATCCGTCCCATTGCGGTAGTGAGGGTAGAGCGCACCGGCAGAGATCAGCGTGACGGCGAGCGCATCCACGCCGAGGATGTGCGCGAGTATCTAATTCAAAACCTGGGCGCCGCTGCCGAATCAGTGAAGGTCAAGTCTTCCAGTCTGGATGAATTGGCGCGTGTAGATCTGTTGTCGGAGTTTTCGCCAGTGCGCTGGGTTATCACCAAGTCTGCGCTAATGGAGGGTTGGGATTGTCCTTTTGCTTACATATTAGTGATGTTGGATAATACCAGCGCCCAACGCGCGATTACACAACTGGTCGGTCGGGTAATGCGTCAACCGCATGCCTTGCGCACTGGGCGAGAAGCGCTCGACAAGTGCTATGTGTACTGCTGCAACACCGATGTTTATACGGCGGTGAAGCAGGTCAAACTAGGGCTGGAACAGGAAGGCTTGACGGGTCTGGGCGGCGCCGTCGCCGGCAACGCAGAGGATTTTCAGCGCATCACGGTCAAGCGCCGCAATCAGTTTAGGAATGCCGACATATTCCTGCCCAAAGTGCTGCACAAAGACAGCGTCGGATGGACTGAGTTGGACTACTCTCAGCACATATTGCCCGCCGTCGATTGGGACAAAATCCAAGCGCCGGATACGCAAAGCGACTTCTTCGACAGCACTAAACGCCAGACTGCAAGCGTAGATGTGGGAAATACGCTGCCCGTATTCCACGATGACCGCGAACTGCACATCAACAAAACGATACAAGTGGAATGGTTCGCCCGCCGTCTATCCGACGTCGTGCCGAACCCGTTTCAGTCGGCTCGCATGGTATTGCAGTTGATAGAAAGACTGCGCGACGCGGGCGAGGCTGATGAGGACATCTACGACAAGCGCTCATATCTATCAAACGCCCTGCGCGAATATGTAACCAGTATAGTGGAGAAACAAGCGGAACAGGTCTTCCGCAACAAACTGCAAAAAGGCGAAATCCGCTTTGACCTAGAGGCGGGCCAGTCCAACTTTCGCATGGTAGAAAGTTATGAGATGTCGGTATTTACCGATGCCGGGCTTATGACACGAAACGACGGCCATCCGATGCATCTCAGTCTGTTTGAACTCGTGTACCCGCAGCAGTTCGACTCCGAGCTTGAGCGCAAATTTGCCCGTTACCTAGATGAACAAAAGGCGCTCAAGTGGTGGCATCGTGTCGCCGTGCGCCAGCGCGGGGAATACTATCTGCGCGGTTGGAAGCAGGAGCGCATCTGGCCCGACTTCGTGGCGATGGGCGGCGAAGTGGACGGCAAGCCGCATGTGCTGGTGTTCGAGACCAAAGGCGGGCATCTGCGCGACAATCCGGACACCTGCTATAAGCAACAAGTGCTGAAAACACTGCAAAACACTTTCAATGAAAAGGCAGTCGCCGCCGGTGCTATGACTGTGCGGAAAGGGCCGGCCAAAGGCACATTTCAGCTGGTACTCAATGAGCGAGAATTTCCCAAGCTCTAGCCGCCTTGCTCCTTATTCCAAAACACGGCTTCCTCTATTTCACCTTCGAATTCCTTCCCGGTCAACGGCAATGTGCCAAGATTTCGGTCTGTTTTGAGATTGACAACTTATTGTAAGGAAAGGTAGTATTTTTGCGTTCTTGGAATTGTATGAATCTATCACTGGAAAAACTGAGAGAACAAATCGGACAAACGATTAAGGTGTTTCGCAATGAAATTTTGCCCAAAGCCACAATCGTTTGCCCGGACAAGCGGGATCACAACTGGTTGCAAGAAAAAGGGGCCAGCTTGGAAAAACTTTATCAGGAATCGAATGCCCCTCCGGCCTTTGCCTTGCGTTTTTTGGGCGACACTCAGAACGGCAAAAGCACCCTAATCAACGTCTTACTGGGGAGCAAGGTGTTGCCAGAAGGGCTTGTGGGCGCCTGTTCGGCTATGATCGTCCGATGTCGCCATAAAAGGCAACCGGAGTTCACTATTCGCTTTCGGTATTTCAGCGAGGAGAAGTTTGATTCGGATTTGGCTGTAGCCATCGAAGAAGCAGAAATTGCCTTGACGGAAGAAAAATTGCCAGCGAAAAAGCGGGAAATTATCTGCAAGAAGTTGCGCCGGTTTCTTCGCTTGTTCAAAATTGAGGAAAAAACTGTCGTGGACAATGCCGAATTAATCTCGCTTTGCCGGGAACGGGGTCAGTCATTTGAGAAAAGGCATCTGTTGGGGACGGAGAAAGAATTGACGGTGACCGAGAAAAACGAGAAGAAAATCCAAGAGAACTTGTCGGCTCGGGGGCGGCTGACTTTTATCGTGGATGAGTGTGTTATCGAGGGTCATTTTCCGGAGTGGTGGCATCCGCAAATGGAGTTGGTGGATATGCCGGGAACTAATGCCGACGATCCTTGGCACAACGAGGTGAAAGACCGGTTGAAACAAAAAATCAGCGGCCTTGTCATCGTCACCAAAGAAACGCAGATGCATGAGACGGTGTTGGATTGGTTTAAGGAAACTAGCATTTTGCAAGAAGTGGTGGGAACTTCCGAACGCAACCAAACTCGTGTGTTCGTGATTAAAACATTTGTCGACCAGTTAAACCTCCGGAAGAGGAAGATTCCCCGAAAAGCAAATGGGAGCAAACAAAAGAATATTGCCAAGAGATCGAGTCTTATTTTCGCAAACAAATGCTCGGAGTCGTCAATCAGCGGTATTCTGCGGAAAACGAACTGGAGGTGCTGAATGCTTTTATTGATGGGATTCCAATCCATTTTGTCTCGCCGAAAGTGTATCGAGATATTTCTGATCTTTCTGATGAAGGCCTCCTAGATTTACAGAACTATCCACAAAAGAATCTTAAGCTTGCAGCGGCCTTTGAACAATTCGATCAGAATCTGAATAACACAGGCATTCTCGATCTTAGAGAAAAGTTGAAGGCAGCAACAGAGAAATTTATCACAAGCCATTATCTCGATCTGCTTCGGCTTGAGTTTGAAAAGGAGGTGGGCGAAATTGCCCACTTTTTTCGCGAGGAAAGGGTTGTCCTTGAGCAGCGATTGGCCAACAAAGGGGAGTTTGTTCTCCAAGTTGTGGGGCAAATTGAAGAAAGGTTGGCGCCGATTTTTAAGCAATCTCAAGAAGAGTTTGAGGAAAGGATAGAGGACCTCAAAAATCGCTTTCATGAGGAAGTGGGGCAACTGCGGGCACAAGTGACCAAAGAATTCGGAGGAAAGGTGCAAAAGAAACTCGATGATTGGGGTGATTTGCATTGGGCCAGCCTTCGAGCGGCGGGGAGAAAAAATGGGCATCATACCACTTATCGCGGCCGCGAGATTGATTTCAACGGCCAATTGGCGGATTTTTGTGTCGAAGTGTTGAATTCAAAATGGATTGACTACCGAGGCAAATTGAGAGGATTTTATGATAATCTGCAAAATGGTTTCTTGCCTCAATTGGAAAAGACTGTGGCGCAAGTAAAAGGATGTGATGACGAAGAACGGCAGAAGTTGATTGAACCGACTTATGAGGATGTGGTTGCATCAGCCTATACTAAATTCGAATTGCAAGTGGAGTGTTATGACTCCGAAACGGAAGAGTTTGATGCCTTGCGTCCAGAATTAATCGAGCAAATCAAGGAGTTTTTACTGCCAACTTATGAGAAAATTGCCGACGAGAGGGGGATAGGCTGTTCTCGTAGGATGCACAAGCACTTGCGAGAGGGGATTACTGACAGCACATATGAGATTGACGGCATGGTTAGAGATGTGGTTCGCAAAAACTGGGAAGGATTGACCGGGGCTGTGGAAGACGGAATCACGAAACTGTTTGATTGGCTGGAAAAGGAGTTTGCGGATCAGGGCGTTAAACTCAAGGAAATCGCCGAACGCCCTTCGGATGGGGATGATCAGCGAGTGCGCCAACTGCGCGAGATTGAGAAGTTAGTGGAGCGATGGAAAGGAAAGCAGATTGTATGAGTTTTCAGACGGGAGATATTGTAAGGCTTCGCGCCGGCAATCCCTTAGATTGCATTACCGGAGTTGTAGAACAAGTGGGGAAGCGCCAGACCAGAGTCCGCTTTTTCCGATTGCCTTGGACACCTTCTCAAGCCGTTCCGCCAGAAATGCAACAGTTTCCTCACGATCAACTTGTAAAATGTCGGGATCCTTGGTCGGATGCTGCACAAGAAAAGTGGTCCACTCCCAAGGAGCTACAACTTCGAGTTCGAGCCGCCGAGTTTTGGTTGGGCAACAATCATGGACAACTTGGCGATGCAAGAACGGATTTGCTTCCCCATCAGGTTTGCTTGGTTCACGATGTAGTGGAGCGTTCTCCGAGGCGGTTGATGATTGCTGAAGAAGTGGGGATGGGCAAAACCATTGAAACGGGGATGATTATCCATGCATTAATGCAACGCCGAGAACTTAATCGTTGTTTGATTATTTGCCCGGCTGGACTGATTAACCAATGGCAAGAGGAGTTAGAGAGCAAGCTTAAGATTCAGTTTAGTGTTTATCGGCAAGATGTTGGTGGTAGTCAGGCGTTTACCACCTATCCCAGAGTAATCGCTTCTCTGGACACGGTAAAACTTAATAAACCCAGTTGGATGCTTGGAAACAAGAGTCAACGTGAAATATTATTGTCGGCGCCGGATTGGGACCTCGTCGTTTTTGACGAAGCGCATCGGTTAACAGCCAAAACCTATGGACAAAAGACGGAAAAGACACTAAACTACCGACTTGCGGAAGCGTTATGCGAACGCACTCGTGACTTTCTGTTTCTGACGGGCACGCCGCATGACGGCGATGATTCTAAGTTTCGGAATCTGTTGAAAGCGTTGGATCCGGAAGTGGATTTTGATTCTTCGGAAAGCGAACATTTTTTTGGGAAACTCATTTTGAAAAATCGCAAGTCTCAGGCGAGAGGCGCGGATGGCAAAAAGCTGTTTAAAGATGTTCAAGTGACAAAAATCCCCCTTTCTCTCAGGAAAAATGGCGAGGCGCAATTCCATGATGCATTAACGGCGTATCTCAGAGAAGGCTATGGAGTCGCTGAACAAGATCCAAGCAATATACGCAATCGAGCTATTGGTTTTGTAATGACGACCTTTCAAAAACTGGCAACTAGCAGCATTGAAGCCGTCAAAAAATCCCTTCAGAAACGATTAAACCTGCTTGAATCTCAAGACCAACCTGCGGACAAAGTAGAGATATCTGATTCTCCAGATGAGCGGTTCAAAGGCGAGAAAGAAGAGAGCAAGAGTGAGGAGATCCAGAACCAAAAACTTCGCAAAGCATTCGTCGATGGGGAATTGAAGATGTTACGCGATCTTGTCAATCACCCAGTCTCTGCGGAGGCAAAGTGGACGGAGCTTTGTCGATTGCTTGACGAAATTACCAAGCAAGCACTGCAGGAAAAGTTGCTGCAGGAAAAGTTTCTCATCTTCACGGAATATCGAGGCACCGTCGATTTCTTGAAACGGGAACTAGAATCACGGTATGGAGACAATACCGTTGTGATCATAATAGGAGGTATGAATGCTGATGCTCGGCAGGAATCCATTGACAAGTTTCAAAAAGATTCTTCCTCCCGTTTTCTAATTTCCACTCAGGCGGGCGGCGAAGGCATCAATCTTCAGTTCTGCAATATAGTTGTGAACTATGATCTTCCTTGGAATCCATTTCGAGTGGTGCAGCGAATCGGGAGAATTCACAGAATTGGGCAACAATGGGACATGCGAGTGTTCAATTTTCAGATTCGCAATGCGCTTGATACGAGGTTGGCGGATTCTCAAGAGAATCGTGTGGAAAATGCAGCCAATCGTCTTTCGGAAGCAAAAGGTTTGGACATTGAGGACGTTCGAGGACAACTTTTGGGATTTGCCCAAGAATTCATTGACTATGGAGCGGTGTATCGGGACGCGCTTATCAAAGGGGATACAAAAGAATCTGAGGCGAAGATTGAGCAAGGCATTAAAGAAGCGGAAAAGGCTTTTGAGTTAGCCGATGATAAGGTTTTTCGCCATGCGACGGAGCCTTTCAACCCTGCAAGGTTCCGATCTCTAAACAGATGCGGATTAACGTTGGAGGATATGCGTGTTTGGCTGGAAGATTATCTCAAATCGCAAGGCCGTAAATTAATGTGGCGTAAAGATAAACAACTTTGGGAGTTTCTCATTCCGGAGAAAATCAAACACCTTGCTAGAGAAAAGAAAGTCACGGGAACTTTTGACCGGGAAATGGCGATGCGGCATCCGGAAATTGAATTGTTGGCGTTTGGTCATCCTGCAATGGACATTATCTTGCGTTCGGTCTTGTTGCCTAATGCGCCTGGATCTGCGGTACTTTCTAAACCGGGCAATATAGGAGGCAGTATAGGATTCTCTGCTTGGTTACTAATGAGAGACGAAATACATACGGGTGCCTCTGCCTTTCGTCTGCTATCTGTTCGTCGTAATCAAAGCGGTTGGGAATTGCCAAAAAATTTAGAAATGTCAAGTGAATTAAATAACTTGTCAGACATCGTTGATGGTGATTTATCTGATCTTAAAAGCGAACTTGTGAAGTTTCTTGAAGATCGATTTCCCGAGGTTGATTTTCTTGAAAATCAAATTTATTGGCTTGCTGGTGTTTTCTAACTTGGTGAATTGGTGAGCTCTTTGTTGATTCTCGCAATTAGCGGAGGATGGTGAGGGTGCCGCGCATGAGTTGGGTGTGGCCGGGGTAGGTGCAGACGTAGGGGTAGTTGTCTGGTTGGGAGGGGGCTTGGAAGTAGAGGATGTATTTTCGGCCGGGGGCGATTTGGGGGGTGGTGGCGAGGACTTCGGGGATTGAGGGGACGTAGTTTTGTTCAATGGCTTGGGGTCCGAGGGTGAGGGATGCTTTGATGACTTTGTCGAGAGCACCGGGGGCAACGAGGGCGAAGTTGTGCATGAGTTTGGCGGGGTCGTTGTTGATGACGTGGAGGGCAATTTTGGCGCCGGCGGGGGCGGTGAGGGTTTGGCGGTCAAAACGCATGCCGGCCAGCATGCCGATTTCTAGTTGGAGGGCGTTTTCAAAGCCTTCGGGAACGAGGCGGATGCGGGATTGACTGAGGTTGTTCATGGCTTTTCGTTCGTCGTGGTCGGCGATGGTGAGGAGGGCTTGTTGGCGGAAGTTTTCGAGGAAGCCGCCGAAGCTGTTGCCTCCTTTGAAGTTTTGGGCTTTGGCGAACCAGGTGAAGAAGTCTTTGCGGAGGGCGGGCGTCCAGCCGTGTTCGACGTTTTTGAGGGCGTAGGCGTAGTGGATTTGCTGGCGTTGGGGGTTGTTGGCTTTTTGGTTGAGGAAGGAGTTGCCGTAGTTTTTGGAGCGGTTGAGCAGGCGATCGTCGAACTCGATTTCTTCGAGTCCGATGGCGTCCTGGCTCATCAAGGGAACGGTTTTGGCGACGACCTCGGGCGCGTTCAGATAGACGAGGAGGGAGACGAGTTCGCGGTTTAGGGCATCTGTGGGCGCTGGGTAGTGCGGGGAGAGGGCTTCGGCGATTTCGGCGGCTAGCGCGGTGTTTGGTTTGCCCATGCGAATGAAGCTGAGTGCAAGGATGCGAAGGCTGGAGAGTTTTTCGGCCTCGCTCATTTCTGCGAAGGGGAACTTGCCGAAGGCTTCGATGAGCGGTTCTTGTTGGGTGGCGGCGCCTTGTCGGGCAAGGGCGAGCAGGGCGGAGAGGGCAGTTTGGCGATCGGTTTCGGCTAGGGCGCGTTCTTGCCATTGGTGGACGGGTTGGTGTTCCAAGGCGATTCGGGAGGCAAAGCGAATGAAGCGGTCTTTGTGTCCGAGGTGCGGCCAGACGGCGTCCACTGCTTCGGGATTTTTTTGGCTGTGGAAGCGTTCGATGGAGCGGCGCAGTTGGCGCAGGCTTGAGGCTTGGTGGTTTTCTTTCGGCATAAGTTGGGTGGATTCCGAGCCGTTATAGCGCACTCGATAAAGCGCTGACGAAGTACCGCGTCCGCCAACGGCAAAGTAGAGGGCGCCGTCTTTGCCGATGACGCCGTCTGTAACGTGCAAGGGGATGCCGGTGACGAATTCTTCTTTTTCCGCGCGGTAAGTGGAGCCTTCAGGATTCAGGTGAACCGCATAAATTGTTCCATAAGTCCAGTCAAATGCGTAGAGAGCGTGTTGATATTTGGAGGGGAAGGCGGCGCCGAGGCCGGAGACGACTCCCGTGGGAGAGCCGGGACCGACGTCTAATGCGGGGGGCAAAACGTCGGGATACCAAGCGGGGAATTTGCCGGTTCCGGTGCGCCAGCCGAATTCGCTTCCGCTGGTGCAGTGGTAAATCCGTGTGGGACGGTACCAAGGCGTGCCGCTGTCCCATTCCATGTCGGAGTCGTAGGTGAACATTTCGCCGTCGGCGTTGAAGGCGACGTCGTATTGGTTGCGAAAGCCGGTGGAATAGAGGCGCCAGGATTTGCCTTCGGGGTCGGTTTGGGCGATCCAACCGCCGGGGGCTTTGATGTTGCGGGCGTGGCCGCGGGCGTCCGTCATTCGGGGAAGAAGTTGATCTTCGGCGTAGTTTGGGATTACGGCGGAGGTTTCGGGATTCGGAGTCTGGGTATGATTGCCTCCTAAGACAAACAACGATTCGCCGTCTGGCGCCAGCACAACGGCGTGGGGGCCGTGTTCGCCTCGTCCTTGGAGTTTGCGGAGCAGTTGGACGCGGTCAAGTTGGTCGTCGCCATTGGAATCGTCGACCCGATACAGTCCGGAACCGTGGCCGCCGATGCCGCCGCCATTCACGACCACATACAGGCCGTCCCAGGCCCAAAGCATTCCGTGAGCCGAAGAAATGGCGGCTGGAATTCGCTCCACATTTGTTGGTTTGCCGTTTTCAAGAGGGATCCGGTAGATGCCTTGTTTTCCTTGATCGGCGCAATAGAGCCGGCCTTTGTCGTCCACTGCCATCGAGACCCAAGAGCCTTGGCGATCCCTGGGAACGTCGTAAATTTTCTCTATTTCGAAGCCGGCTGGCTGGACTTTTGCCTCAGATGTTTGCGCTGTTGCGACTGGCGCGAGCAGGGCGGAGAAAACAGCGCAACCTAAACAAATTCGGAAGTGTGGTTTCTGTGTCATGATGATTTAGAAAAAATCAGCATAGCGGAGCCAAACTTTGCGGTAAAGCCTTATTCCAGAGACGCAGGCGATTCTCTCGTCTCTGCAGTTTTGTGGAATTGCGATTGAATGCAAGCAACTGCGTTTGCGGATTGCGTCGGCGAAAACGGAAGAAATGGATTGAAACGTTCGGCAATCGCCTTACGATTTTGTCTTTCCGAAGCAATTGGAAGTTAGCAATAATGGAAGTGCAATCACCGATCCCGACGGCAGTCTCGCCAAACAGCGCCGCTGTTTATGTAGACGTGGAAAACCTTGGAGGCGAAGCCAACGCGCAGTCCGTCATCGATTATGTGATCGCCGAATGGCCGGAAAACCAGCCGCCGCTTCGCCTCCTTTCTCTGTCCGTGGATGGCGCGCAAGTGGAAGTGTGGCGGCTCTGGGCGGAATCTCGTTGGCCAAAGATTCCTGTCCGCGTTCGTGGCGTTCAGCACTTCAGCAGAGCAGAATCCAAGAACGCCGCGGACATTTCCATCACGGCGGACGTCGTGGCCGACTTTGTGACCGGCCAGATTGCCGCCGCGGCCGTCGTCAGCAACGACAGCGACTTTGGCGTGCTGTTTGCCAAACTGCGTGAAATCGCCCTCGCCAAAGGCCTGGATTCGACGCCGTTTCTCTGGATTACGATATCGGGAGGCAATCTCTCGCCCAACGTCAAAATGTTCGTCCCCAATGGCAACCGCTGGGACCTGCCCGACATTCCTTCCCAAAAGTCGACGCAATCCGCAAATCCCGCCAGCAACAAACCTTCTCCAAAAAGAATTGCGAACGTCCTCATTCGAGAACTTCCAGTGGGCAAATTCAAAGTGGCCGACGCACTAAAGATTGTTCAAAAACGTTGGCCGCAGCATCCTGATGCGGAAGCGCCGGGCATATTCGGCAGCTACTTGCTCAATGAAATCTGGCCGTTTCTCAATCAGCGAGGTGTAAAAATGACTCGGACTTCCTCGCCGAGAACTTATGAAATCACTGAGGCGGCGAAGCAGGATATCTCCGGCAAATGAGCGGAATTTTTGCATTGGGAAGTGATTCGCAGAACGGCATAGTGTTATGAAACTTATAGAAAACTCGGCGCCATTAAAAGATGAGGAAGTGTTTTATATGCCGTGCGCGGGTTGGGCGCAATGCTGAGGAAGAAGAGGCGAATTGTAAAATTTGGCGATAGTCTTTCAATGTCTGTTAGGAATATACGGGTCAAACGACTGCGGATTGCGGATGTCGCAAGATTGTGAAATATTGCGAAGAGTAAATAAAACGCGGCGAGAAGGTGGAATAGCGGAAAATTTTTTACCTTCTTACCAAAGAGACAAGCCGCGGCGAAGGAGAAAACATGATAGGCGCGATTATCGGCGACATTGTCGGTTCAATGTATGAGAGCCGCAGGTATCAAATCAAAACCAAGGATTTTCCTTTCTTCGGCACCTACTGCCGTTTTACGGACGACTCGATTTGCACGGCGGCGGTGACGGATATTCTGCTACACGGACTCCCGCCCGCGGTGACGATGCAGAAATGGTGTCGCCGTCATCCGCGAGGCGGCTACGGCGGCATGTTTGGGGAGTGGATCTACCGTGATATGCCCGAACCTTATGACAGTTTCGGAAACGGTGCCGCCATGCGCGTTTCACCGGCGGCGTTCCTCAATCGCGATAATCTGGACGCTGCACTTGCCGCTTCCGACAAGGTGACTGCAATCACGCACAATCACCCGGAAGGCATGAAAGGCGCGCGAGCGACGACTCATGCGATTTGGCTCGCGTATCAAGCGGAAGAACCGAGTCGCATCCGTAAGGTTATCGCCGCCGAATACGGTTACGATTTAGCCTTATCGGTGGACGAAATCCGGCCGTGGTATGCTTTTGATGTTACTTGTCAGGGCTCGATGCCGCAGGCAATCACGTGCGCATTAGAATCCGTAAGTTTTGAAGACGCTGTGCGTAACGCCGTTTCTCTCGGTGGCGATTCGGATACGCTTGCCGCTATTGCAGGTCCCATCGCCGAGGCACTGCACGGCATTCCCGAAGACATCAGAACACAGACGGAAAAACGCTATCTCACTGATGCACTCGGTTACCCACGCGACATCTTGAGAGTGATGCGGGAGATGTATCAGGTTGGTAGGTGAAACTGTCGGTTTCGTTGATTTGAGCTCGGGTTGTCAGGTGCGGAATTGGGAAAAGACTCTGCTGAGCCTACCGATGATGCGTGTCGAATTTGGGGAGGAAAAAGAATGCTTGGCCAGATAGATATGCGGATAGAAACCTACTCGCTTCTTATTAACTCTAACTCCTGTGATGCCGATGCCTATAACTATCTCGGGCGTGCTTATTACGAGAAAGGCGAGTTTGAGCATGCCCGCGGACAAAAGCTTCCGATGACACTAAAATGGTGCGAAGCCGGATTTGACGTGCCAAAACCAAAACGGTGGAACTCGTCTCAAGAACTTCCTTATAGCGGCGGCATGTATATGGAAGATTCTAAGGAAACGCTTTACCATGCAGGAATGCGACCAACTCAACCGATTCTCACGCCCAGCGGACGTTTTAAAGCCTTAAAGCCGGAGTTGGATCAGCTGGATCGACTGCCCGAAGTCTGGGGGCGGATCCATTGAAGAATGGTTTCGTGCCATCAAAGGAGACGTCCCGATGCCGCTTTCTCACTTTGACTACGCTGCGCCCTTGACGGAGATGATGCTTTTGGGAGCGCTCGATTAGCGGACTGGACGAACCATTGAATGGGACGCCTCCAACATGCGCATCCTAGGACAACCTGAGTTGGGCTCACTGCTTGACGAGCCGATCCGGAAAGGATGGGACTACGGCCGCGCTCTATAATTTTTCCGATGGAGTTTTGGCAAATTTACAATCTTTGCCCCGCACTCTGTTTGCAAGCGCAATGCCGTCAACAAAGAAGGGAATTGCGGCGCGTTGGAAGGCTCGTAGAATGCGCCAACATTTTAGCTCGCACCGCTGTATTTCCGCATAGGTAAATCAACTCTTACTTATTCATCGAGTATTTTGATTTTCTTTTCTTACCCCGCGCGGAATGCTTTTGATTTTTTGTAAGGCGACTTTTTCTATTTGTTTTGATGCGACACGCATATTGACCTTTTTGTTTCGTGTTTTTTAGATTCCGATTCTATTTCCTTTCGTTTTTGACAATTTTAGCTATTCGATTTCTTTCGCGATAAGCCTGATTGAGATGATTGGAATGATGGATGCGCGGCATCCATGTTTTTCTGTAATTTATTGATGTTGATTTTATCTTTGTTTGTTCATCTTCTGTTAGACCGGTTCTTATGTACTCTGCTAGTGTTAATAGGTTGTTGTTTTTGTTTTGGTTGAACATTTTGACCGCTTTTTGGAGTCTTTTATGTTTTCCTTCATTTCATTTTCTTTTTTGAGACGATTAAGGAGTTTTTTGCGTATGACTATACTGACTATTCCCAAAAGTTGATTGTTATTTGATTTCTATTTCATGTTATAGTGTGGATGGATCAGCGAAAGCTAGGTAAAGAATCACAACCACTACCGCCAAACCGATGCCCAGCGGTTTCGCGAATTTCCAGGGAGTAAGATCGACATCTCCAGAGTGTTCGTGCGACCAAGGAGTTTTCAAAGGAGACACCGCGCCAAAGAACACCATCAGCAAAATCAAGCCGGCAAACACGGCGCCTAAAAAGTGGAATTGATGCATGTTTTCCACAATTTTTGACAAGGCTGGCACAAAATAACCTAAGGCAATGACGATAAAACCCAGCGCCAACGCGAGGTTCGCCGCAAAGGGCGGAGTCCGTTTGGTGAACATGCCCATGAGCATAACCGAGAAAATGGGAATAAAGTAAAGTCCGTTCATTTTTTGGAGATAGTCAAAAATACTTTTTTGGTTGGACAGCAAAGGTGCCGCAGTCATGGCCAGAAGGGCGACAACGCCGCCGCAGATTTTGCCAGCGGCGATGGTCTTTTTCTCGTCGTTGCCACCAAAGCGGGCAAACACGCCCAGGCTGAAGAGCGTTGCCGTGCTGTTCAGCGCAGAATTGAACGAGCTGAGTATGGCGCCGACGATGACCGCCGCAAAGAATCCGGTCAACGGCGCCGGCAAAACATTGCGGACCAGCGTGCCGTATGCCTGATCCGGCTCTATTTCGCCTGTTTCCGCATAGAGATGAAAGGCGATGATCCCCGGCAGAACTAGAATGATTGGCGCGAGAATCTTAAAAATTCCAGCGATTAGAACGCCTTTTTGGCCTTCTTTTAAGCTGTTCGCTCCGAACGTCCGCTGGATAATTTGTTGATTTGTCGTCCAATAGAAGAGGTTGATCAAAAACACGCCGGTGAACAAAGTCGAGAACGGCACGGATGAGTCGGCGCTTCCCAGCGAATTGAATTTTTCAGGATGGGATTCTTTGAGTTCCGCAAGGGCGGGGAAGATTCCGTTTTCGTTCACAGCGTTCAAGCCGAACCAAGCGATCAGAACACCGCCGATGAGAAGACCGAAACCGTTGATTGTGTCCGAAACGGCAACGGTTCGAAGTCCGCCGAAAATGGCGTAAACGGAGCCGACGATGCCGATAAACCATACCGTGATCCAAAGAATTGCCGAATCGCTTTGAATTCCGGTTAGGGATTTTAAGTCCAGAATGCCGGCCAATCCGGTGGCGCCGGTGTATAGAAGGATGGGCAGGAGAATGCCAGCATAGGCGATAATAAAAATGACGCTGGTGATGCTTCGCGTGGCGCTGTTGAAACGTTGCTCCAAAAACTGAGGCACGGTGGCGACGCCGCTTCTAAGATAACGGGGCAAGAAGAACAACGCTAGGAACACAAGGGACAAGCCGGCAATGACTTCCCATGCCATGACGGCGATTCCATCCGTGTAGGCGGCTCCGTTCAAGCCGACGAGCTGCTCGGTGGAGAGATTGGTTAACAGCAGGGAACCGGCAATGAAGCCTCCGGTGAGCGTCCGTCCAGCGAGAAAGTATCCTATAGAAGTGCCGTGATCATCGCGGCGAGTCAAAAACCAAGTAATCCCGCCAACTAACCCGGTGAAAAAGGCGAATGTAAGGAGCGTTGCCATAAATTGCTGATAGTGGAATTGCTTCGTATATTAGTAGTCTTAGATAATAAGAGAAAAGAAAGGTAGACCGGAGAGGATGCGGCGAACATATGAAGGTTTCATGCTATTTTTGTAGTTGGTTTGTGAGCCGTATTTTTCTTCGGCAGATTCAACTAGTTTGTTCTGAGGCGGAATTCTGGTTTTTCGAGAGGGTGTTTCTGAAGCTTAGCCAATAGCGCAAGGGAACGGCGCCTAGAATGATAAAGGCGACTTGGGAGCCGGCAAAGAGCATAAGCCATTGGAAAGTGCCGTCCATAAATCCATAACTATGGAGTCCGATGCTAAGAATGTTGACGCCGAACCAAGAGAAGGCGGTCACGACGTTTCCAAACACGGCCAAGTTCATTAAGCCTCGTTCGCGGACCAATCCGCCCCAACGGCAATGCAGGATGAGGGCATTCCAAATGACAATCAGCAACGCGCCGTTTTCTTTTGGGTCCCAGCCCCAAAACCGGCCCCAGGATTGATCCGCCCAAATGCCGCCGAGGATAGTGCCTACAAAGCTGAAGAGGGTGGCAAAGCAGATGATTCCGTACACCATTCGGTTTAGTCCGCTGGCGGTGGAGCGGGTCAGCGTTTTGGTGAAGAAACCTCGTATAATGTAGAGCAAAGCGAGGAAGCCGGCGACGAAGGTTGCCGAGTAGCCGAGGGTAATAATGACGACGTGCGTGGCCAGCCAAAAGTTGGTGTCCAGGACAGCTTGCAACATTTCCATAGTGTCTCCGTCCATAGAAAGGTTGTGCGCGATGATCAAGGTAATAAAACCGACGACGCTGGCAATGACAATCCCTATGCCGTCGCGGTAGAAGCGTTCCAAAATGATTCCCAAAATGACGGCGCCCCACCCCACAAAGATAGCGGAAGAGTAGAGGTTGGTTACCGGCGGTCTGCCTTCCAGCATCATGCGAGTGATAAGCCCCGCCGAATGGATGACGGCGGCTAGAAGGATAAGGTAGTAAGCGGAGCGGTTTGTCCATTGCCAGCGAGCGGGATGGAACCATGAAAGGCATGCGAGCAGAAAGGCGATGATGTAAAGAGCGATGCTTTTTTTGAAAGGAGAAAACTGGTTGTAGTAGTGCTGTTCTATTTTGGCTTTTTTTAGTTCGGGGCCAAGTTGTTTTTTCAGGTCGGAGCGATAATGGGCGAGGGCGGCGTTGAAGGCTTGGGCGTCGGTTTTGGTGTAGGCGGAGCTGATGGCGGCGTAGTGTTTTACGGCGGGAGGCAGGCCTTCGGTGTGGATTGTGTTCAAAAGGTTGGCGCCTATGTTGGACCATTCGTCGCGGTCTTTTTCCGGCTGGGGAGGAGGCACCAGGAGCGGATAGGCCAGGCGATTGGCTACGTCGTAGCGTTCTATTTTTTGCCGCAGTCGATCAAACGCGATTGAATCAAATTCTTTGCCGGCCTCGCGATTGTGGACTGCTTGGACGCCGGGGGGGATTTCTGCCAGATAGTCGTTCAGTTCGGCGGCAAAGTCGGTTGCGTCTTGTGGTTGCAGGCTGTTTTTGATCCGGAGGAAGAGAATGAGGGAATGGTTCAGTTTGGCAAGGGCGCGTTCGAAGGGCGTTCGCAGTTCGGGTTTTGGGTTCACTGATTTGGCGTGTTTTTCGATTTTCTGGAGGTGCGGTTCCAGTTCGGCAAAGGCAAAGAAACGCAGGCCGGAGCGGTCGAGTCCTTTTTTTTGCAGGTTGAGATCGCTAATGACGTCTGGGTGGTTCACGGCGAATATGTAGCGTTGGTTAGCTTGTTCCGGCAACATCATGACTTCCATGAGCCATTGGGTGGCGCTGAGTTTTTTAGGATGCTTGGAGAATTGGTACCAGCGTCGCTCGGTTAGGGGACCGTCGGCTTTTTCCCGAATTTCCAAGAAGTTTCCCCAATCTCCTTTGGCGTTGTTTCCTTGCAGGGGGACTTTCCGCGTGCCTCGAATTTGGAGGAGGGCGTTTATGGCGACTGAGTTGAGGGGTTGCACGCGGCCGTTTAGAAGGACGGGCAGTTGTCCGAAGCCGGCGTGGTCAATGCCTGAGGCGCTTTTTTGCGGGCGCAGGCTGGAGAGAATCCAGAGGGCGCAGAGTGTGAGGAGTATCCAAGGAAGATGTTTTTTCATACGGTTGTGCGTTTTGGTTTGGCTGACGGCGGGCGGTTGGCGTTTTGGTTTGGAGCGGTTGGTTTTCTTTTTTGTTTTCGCAAAAAGCCTACGAGGTGCGTGAGGAATTGAACGAGGAGGCCGGCGCCGACCATTAGGCAGGCAAGGTAGGGAGTCAACCACGTGGGATTGCGAACCACTTGAAGAGTGGAGTTGGGGATGTGTCCTTGTTGTACGGCTGCTTCGTCGGCCGCCATTTGGTGTTGGTAAAAGGTTAAACCGCCATAGCGGAGGGGATGGTTCATATAAATCAGCACTTCGCGGTCTTCGTTGGTTTCCTCGTTTTTTAATCGCACTCGGCTGGAGAAATTTTTTGGGTTTTCGGTGCCTTTGTATTTTTCGTGGGTGGCTTTGAGCAAGCTTAGAGAGAAAGGCTCGTAGTAGCGTCGGTAGCGGAGCGCGAGGTCGAAGGTTTTGTTTTTGTGTTGGATGGTTTGGGGGTTGAGGATTGCGGAGGTTAGCCAGGTTCCGATCGATTGCTCGCCGTCGAAGAGTTCAATCACGGCGCAGGGGAGGTCTCGTTTGTCCATTTCCGTGGTCTTTGCTGCGGGCAAGACCAGGAAGTCTTTGGCGGCGCCTTGATTGGCGGAGGTGGAAACGGCGCCGGCGATTGCTTGGTCGGAGAGGTTGGCGTTGGACCAGTATTCGCGAATCTGAATTTGAAAGGGGAGGTTGGTGTCCGATAGCGTGGCGCCTTTTCGCAGGCGAGATTCTGGAACGGAGATGACGGTATCGGTTTCCGCAGCGGATTTGTCGATAAAAACCAATTCGTTTTTTCGGAAGTCGACCGAGTAGTTTTTGGTTTCGCCTTCTTCAAAGTTTAACGCGCTTTCCCGCGATAAAACGTCTGTAAAGAGTTGGCCGAGCAGCAGAAGGATCAAGCCGGCGTGGGTCAGGAAGATGCCGATTTTCTTTTTGGTAAATTTGAATCGTTTGCCGTGGGCGGCGATTAGGTTGACGAGCAGGATGCCGCCGATTGTGTAGCCGCCCGGAAAAATGGGGAGAAGCCAAAGGTTGGCGACTTTTAAGGGAGAGATGAAAAAGCTCTTGAAGTATCGGTCTTGGGCGGCGTAAAGACCTTCGTCCACTTGGGCAAGAGTGCCGAAGAACACCAAAAGCATCGCCGCCGCTAAACAGGCGACGGTCAGCTTGAGTGAGGTGAGAATCTGAAGGGCTCGATTAATCATTGCTTGGGGTATTGAACTGAGCGGACAAATCTTGTGAAGGCCGCCATTTCTTCCTCGATAGCGCCGGGCGCGCCCGTCATTTTATAAAACCAGGTTTCTTTGCCGACGGAAACGATGGCGACCAGAACGCGGCTTTCGCCGCCGGTTATATCCACCAGAACGCCCTTCCGTTCGTCTTTGAGGTCTAGTTGCCGCGTGACGTTGCCGAGCGATTCCAGTTCCAGCGGAGGCAAATTGATTTGTCTTCGCCAACGGTTGACGTTGGGCAGGAGTCCGCCTCCGTCGCCACTCAGGACGCTGACGGTTATTTCTGCATCGCCTTCTTTGGGATGGGAAAGGTGAAATCTGGCGAGTTGCATGGAGGATTTTGGCGAGGCGCTTTGCCAGCTTGCCGGTGCTTCCCACTGGGGCATTTTGCGGGAGCGAAGGGCGGCGGTTTGTAGATTGGGGGATGCAGTTTGATGGGGAGTGCGGCTTTGAAGCTCTTGTTGGATTTTGTTGAAATTCACCGACTCTAGAAAACGAAGGAATGAGGCTTTTTCGGTTTCGACAAGGTGGCTGGGGCCGGCGAGTTTGAAGAACCATGTGCGGTTCGCTTGATGAAGATAGGCGGTGAGCATTCTGGACGCGTGGACAGAGTCGCCGTTGTGGTTCGGACTCCCAAGATCAAAGAGTTTCCCGTCGAAAGGGCCAATTTTGACTTCGGTTGCGTCCCGTGCCGTTTGTTGGGGAGTTGTTGGCTCCAGTCCCAACTGGTGCCGCCAAAGATTGACGATTTCAACGTCGTCGACTTGGAAACGGCGCATAGGAAGCACGGAAACCTCGCCGGTATGCCCGTGTTCGTCGGCAACGGCAAAGGAAAGGGAGGCGGAGTGCATTGGCAAACGCGACGGCATCGGCGTCCAATGGTCGGGAATGACGTAGGCGGGGCGTTCCTTGGGGATTTTTACGACCGCAATCGGCTCTTGGAAGCAGCCGACACTCAGGCTAAGGAGAGAGATCGCTAGGGGAAACGACATTCCGCAAGCCGGTTTTAGGACGCCTTGCCGTTGGCGTCCAAGGCGGACGTTGGTCCGGGGCGAGAAGGCAGCGAACTGGAAGCGGCGAGCGTTCCAGGTAGAATTTGGAAAAGTGGGCAACGCAAATTTTCTCCGGGCAGTTGAATTTATTGTGGCAGTCTTTTTCATTTGTTTTCAAGGGGCGCCAATGGAGAGGAGAAACTCGATATTGCTTTTCGTTTTCTTGAGTTTGCCCAACATGAGTTCCATGGCTTCCATCGGAGCAACGCCGGTCAGGGCGCGACGCAAGGTGACGACTTTTGCGTATTCGTCCGGGTGGTAAAGCAGCTCTTCTTTTCGCGTGCCGCTCAGTTCGACGTTGATGGAGGGAAAAATTCGTCGATCTACTAAATGACGGTCCAGGTGGACTTCCATATTTCCCGTTCCTTTGAATTCTTCGAAGATGACTTCGTCCATGCGGGAGCCTGTGTCGATGAGCGCCGTGGCAATGATGGTCAACGATCCGCCTTCTTCAATGTTTCGGGCGGCGCCGAAGAAGCGTTTGGGCTTATGGAGGGCGTTGGCGTCCACGCCGCCGGAGAGGATTTTCCCAGAATGGGGTTGCACGGTGTTGTAGGCGCGGGCCAGGCGAGTGATGGAATCCAAGAGGATGACGACGTCTTTCTTGTGTTCGATCATTCTCTTGGCCTTTTCGATCACCATCTCGGCAACTTGAACGTGGCGTTCCGGAGGTTCGTCGAAGGTGGAGCTGATGACCTCGGCCTTGACGCAAGTGCGTTGCATGTCGGTGACTTCTTCCGGTCGCTCGTCGATGAGCAAAATGAAAAGATAGACCTCCGGGTTGTTGCGAAGGATTGCGTTGGCAATATTCTGCATAAGCACGGTTTTCCCAGTCCGGGGCGGGGCAACGATCAAGCCGCGGCTGCCTTTGCCGATGGGGCAAATCAAGTCCAGAACTCGAGTGGAACACTCTTCGGGAACGTTCTCCAGAATCAACCGTTGATTCGGGAAAAGGGGCGTCAGGTTGTCGAAGTGAGTTTTGTCTTTTGCCTTTTCCGGGTCTTCTTTATCCACCGCCTCGACTCGCAGTAAGGCGAAGAAGCGCTCTTTTTCTTTTGGCGGACGGATTTGTCCGGCGACGATGTCTCCGGTCTGCAAGTCGAATCGCCGGATTTGCGAGGGAGAAACGTAAATATCTTCCGGACAGGAGAGATAGTTGTAACTGTGCGACCGAAGGAATCCAAAGCCTTCGGTCAGGATTTCGAGGACGCCCTCGGCAAATAATCCGCCGCTGCGTTCGGCGTTTTTTTGCAAAATCTCGAAGATCAGCTCGTGTTTTTTCATGGTGCCGATGTTCTCGATGCTGAGTTCTCTAGCCATGTTATTGAGATTAGTCATCGACATGGACTGCAGCTGGCTGATATTAATCAAGGAATCTCCGCGTTTTCGCGCGTTCTTTTCTGTCTGTTGCTCCTCTTCGTTTCCATTGCGTTCCGATTCTTTGGCCGGCGGCGTATTTGGAGTGGACGATCCGGTGACTCTGTTGTTGGTTGCGGCCGGTTTTTTGGTTTCTTTCGGAGATTTCTTAGACTGGTAGGTTGCCACTGAGGGAGCAGTCAAGCCATCCTTTGTTTCGTCCGGAGGCTTGGCGGCGGCGGTTTTGTTTCTCGTTGCGGAAGGTCGTTTCCCTTTGGCGGTCTTCTTTGTTACTTTCGATGGCATTGTATGATTTGTTTGGCTGAGGGCAATCGACGGTTTGCTCTCTCCGTTGCGAAAAATTTGCAAATCACGGAAGCGATGCGCCCCCTGTGGCGTTTTCGTTTTGCTGTCTTTGAGGCATTTGGCGGCGGTTTTTTAGGGCTTACTTCCAGTAGCTACGGCAAGGGATAGCTTGCAGTCAACTCCGCAACACTTTTGCGAACTTTTTTTAAGGTGTCAATGTTTTTGACGTCGGCTAAGACTTCGTTGATCCAGTCGGCGATCCTCTCCATTTCCGGTTCTTTCATGCCTCGCGTGGTGACCGCCGGAGCTCCCATCCGAACGCCGCTGGCTTGAAAGGGAGATCGAGTTTCAAAGGGAATGGTGTTCTTGTTGACGGTGATTCCGGCTTCATCCAGGGCGAGTTGGCAGGCTTTGCCCGTGAGTCCGCGGGCGCCAACGTCGACGAGTATGAGATGGTTGTCCGTGCCGCCGCTCACCAGTCGATGTCCGTGATGCGTCAGGCGATTGGCCAGCGCGGCGGCGTTGGCCAGCGTTTGGCGTTGATAGGCGGCGAATTCCAGGCTCCGGGCTTCTTTGAAGCACACTGCTTTGGCCGCTATAACGTGCATTAGCGGGCCTCCTTGAATTCCCGGAAATACTTGGGAATCAATCCGTTTTGCATGATCTTTCCCGCAGAGGATCAATCCGCCTCGGGGGCCGCGCAAGGTTTTGTGCGTGGTGGTGGTGACAAAGTCGGCAAGGCCGACCGGGCTGGGATGAAGGCCGGCGGCCACCATCCCGGCAATGTGGGCAATGTCCGCAAGCAACAACGCGCCGGTTTCTTTAGCGATTTGGCTCATTCGCTCGAAGTCGATGGTTCTGGGATAGGCGCTGGCGCCTACGGTGATCATTTTGGGGCGGTTTTCTTGCGCCAAAGAGGCAAGGTGGCCGTAATCAATCTTTTCGTTCTCTTTGGAGACGCCGTAATGGATCACTTGAAAGAAGCGCCCGGAGAAGTTGGCTTGGTTTCCATGAGTAAGGTGGCCGCCGTGGCTGAGGTCCATCGTCAAAATTTTGTCGCCCGGCCGAAGCATGGCAAAGTACACTGCCATGTTGGCGCCGCTTCCTGAATGGGATTGGACGTTGGCGTGTTCGGCGCCGAACAGTTGCTTGGCTCGGTCGATGGCGAGTTGTTCCGCCTTGTCCACGAATTCGCAACCGCCGTACCAACGTTTTCCAGGGTAGCCTTCGGCGTATTTGTTGGTCAAAACCGATCCTTGCGTTGCGAGAACGGCCGGACTGGCAAAGTTTTCGCTGGCGATGAGTTCCAGACGGTTTTGTTGCCGGTTCGTTTCCTGTTCGATGACGTCGGCAATTTCCGGATCGACCTCGGCGACGCGGGAGTCTGCAATCCCCGCCAATTGAGGCAGCTTGGCAATTCGCCTTGCGTGCCGTCCGCCGGAAAATTTGGTGGAGAGGAATGTGTTGATGATTTCAAAAGTTTCTTCGGTCGACAGCGTGCTGGCCGCTAGGCACAGCACGTTGGCGTCATTGTGCGAGCGGGAAAGCTGCGCCGTTCTAACGTCGTGCGCCAGAGCGGCTCGGATGCCCGGAACTTTGTTGGCGGCAATGCTCATGCCGATTCCCGTTGAACAAACCAAGAGGCCGAAGTCGATCTTTTCCGCCCGGATTTTTTGGGCAACTTGCTTCGCATAGTCCGGGTAATCTGTGGATTCGGTTTTGTTTGCGCCGCAATCGATGACGGTTATTTCTTTGCTTGCGAGGCGTTGTTTGATCCACTCCTTGAGTGGGAAGCCGGCGTGGTCGGATCCAATGGCTATTTTCACTTTCGGTTGGGTTGCCGGAGAGGGGGCGTCGGCAAATTGCTCGGGATGGTCGATAAAATTCAGAATGAGGCGGATGCCTTCGATGATTTCATCTCTGCATTGTTCGTAAGCCTCCAAAGTGCGTCCGATGGGGTCGGGAATCTCTTTTTCTTCTGTTGCCAAGCTCTTGTTGAATTCTCGCACCAGCCGAATCTTTTCAGCAGCGGCGGGAAATAATCGGGAGGCCGTTTCCACGTGAACGTGGGTCATACCGAACACATAGTCCGCTTCGCGGACCAGTTCCGGGGTCAGCGGGCGGCTGCGTTGCTGAGAAATGTCGATGCCGACTCGCTTGAGGGCTTCGACGGCGTGCGCGCTTGGCGGCTGCCCTTCCATAGCACCGATGCCGGCGGAGACTATCTTCACGTTGTTCTTGCTTTTGAGGGCGTGGCGCAACAGTCCTTCGGCCATTGGGCTACGGCAAATGTTCCCCGTGCAAATGAACAGAATGGTGGTCATTTGTTTTGGCAGAGTCTTCCTCTTCCAATCATGAGCGATTTTGTCGCTCGACGATGCCAATTCCTTTCAGCAATTCAAGCGCCCTGGCCAAGATCGGATCATCGGCGGGCGGCGGAAGCGGCATGCCAGTTGGATCCGCATTTTTGCCATTGGAAACATCGTCCGCCGTTTCCGATGCCGAGGAAGAAGCAAGTCCCGAAGAAACTCGCACCGAGATGTCCGGCAAAACTCCTTCGGATCCCAGCGCAGTGTCGTCGGCAAGACGGATGCGGCCGGCGGCGACCTTGAGTTGGTGTCCTGTTTTGAGCGGAATAAGTTTGTAGCTGCGGGCTTGGCCTTCGGTCGCGCGTCCGACCAGAATGCCTAATTTTGCCGAGCGCACTACCGCCGCCAAGGCCTCTGCCGCGCCGCGGGTCGTTTGGTCGATCGCCACCACCAAAGGCACTTCCACTTGAAGCGCTTGCGGTTCCGAGAAGCGAATTCCATCTCCCCAATCCAGCAAAGGGGTTTCGGCTTGGGTGAAAAAACCGGCAATCTTCGTCACTTCCCGGTAGTCGTTGCCGGAGACGTGGCGAAGGTCTAGGACAAGACCCCGTAGGATGTTTTCGCTCTTCAGCCGGTTGTAGGCCTCTTTCAAAATCTCTGAAGCCGAGTCATCCAAAAGCGGCGCGGCAATATAGCCGATGGAAGATTCGTAATATCGCGTTAATGCGGGAGACGCATTGGCCGCCGAAGAGGCGATGCTCGCAGAGACAAGTTCCAACTGCGATTGAAACTCCGTCAAAATGCCTTGAAGCGAGGCTCGATCCAGGTCTTCTTCTGAAATGGATGGAAGATTCTTGCGAATCGCCTCGAGAATTTCGGGAAGCCGAGGAAGAACAGCCTTCTGTTTTTGTTTGTTGGGCTCTGCCTCCGCCGGCAAGGATTCTTGTCCAAGACCAACAGCCCCGCTCCAGGCGAGCGCGACGGCCAGAGCGAAGCTTCCAAAATGGCTGGAAATCTTCGGGAATTGTAGAACGTATCGTTTTTTCATTCAATTGCTTTTTTTCCAATGTCGGTGCGGTAATGCATTCCTTCAAAATGAATCTTTTCTGTCGCCTCATAAGCCTTTTTCACCGCTTCTTCTAAGGTATCGCCGGTAGCGGTCACTCCCAGAACTCGCCCGCCGTTGGTGAGCAGTTGGGAGTTTTCCTCTTTGACGCCGGAACAGAACACTTTGCAACCATGCTCTTCTTCCACCTCGCTGACGCCCGAAATGGGAAGCCCGGTTGCGTAAGAGTTCGGATAGCCATCGGAAGCCATGACCACGCAGGCGACTGCTTTTGGCAGCTCGGAATGAACCTTAGTGCGAATCTCATCAAGTCTTCCGTCAATGGAAGCCTCAAACATTCCCACGGTGTCCGGTTGCCCTCTTACCATATAGACTTGGGCTTCGGGGTCGCCAAAGCGGGCGTTGAATTCGAGAACCTTCGGTCCATCCACGGTCGATATCACGCCGGGATACAACAGGCCGCGATAGTCAATGCCTTCTTCTTGGCAACCTTCCAGCCACGGATCCAAGATTTCCGTCTGAATTCGAGTGCGAATGCGTTTTTCGTCTTCGGGCTTCATTGTCGGGCAATGCGCCCCCATCCCGCCGGTGTTGTTCCCTTGGTCGCCGTCCAGAGCTCGCTTGTAGTCTTGGGAAGGGGGGAACAGATGATAGCGAGTTCCATCGCACAGCGCATGAATGGAGACTTCTTGGCCGGTCAACCGCTCTTGAATGAGGATTTGATTGCCTGCCTTGCCAAAAATCTTGTTCACCAGAAGGTCTTCAATCGCCTTATCCGCTTCTTCCACGGAATTGCACATCGACACGCCTTTGCCGCCTGCCAGCCCGTCGGACTTCACCACACACCGCCCGTCTAAGGTTCGGACAAACTCCTTAGCCTTTATGGGGCCGGTAAAGCCAGCGGAAAAGGCGGCGCCTCTCGCCGTGGGAATGCCGTGCCGTTCCATGAAGTGATGCGAGAAGATTTTGGAAGATTCAAAGCGGGCGGCCTTTTGGTTGGGTCCAAAAATGCGGAATCCCGCTTTTTGAAAGCGGTCGACTATGCCTAGCGCTAATGGTTTCTCCGGGCCGATGATGGTCAAGTCGGGCTTCTTTTGTTGGGCGAAGTAGAGCAGTTCTTCGATACTTTCTTCATGGATGGGAAGGTTCTTGACTGGCTCGTTGTATGGGGAGCGGGTGGTTTCTGAGGCCGTGCCGGCGTTGCCGGGAGCGCACCAGATTTGAGAAACCTGCGGGGATTGGGCGATGTTCCAAACCAGCGCATGCTCCCGACCACCAGAGCCAATAACTAGAACTTTCATTTCAAAACGCCATTCAAGCAAGAATCGACAACAACGGCAACCTTTTTGCAAAAAATGTCCCGAATCGGCGATCAATTGACTGGATTTGTGTATGAGCGAAACGAATGGACACATGACCGTCGAGGATATGTTGAAGCGCATCTTGAGCGAGGTGCGAGAGTTGAAGACCGGGCAAATGGATTGGCGGACAGAAATCAGGGAATTGAAAGCGGAAGTCGGGATATTAGACGCCCGTCTGACAAGGACGCAGGTGGAATGGCAACGATGCTTTGACGCTATCAATAACGTTTGAGATATTCGACGCGCTTTGGAGCGGCATTGTCGGTTCAGTAGTCATTGTTTGGTTTGCGTTTCAAGTAGGAGATATGGTTATGGGTTAGGGAGATGAGATTCGAGAAAGGACGAGGCAAAGGCGGGAAAAATGGAAGAAAAAATCCGTCCAGAAGAGCGGGAACGGATTCTGAAGCGTTTAGAGTTGCTTCGAGAAAAGGGAGTCTCTGAAGAAGTAATTCAGGAAGTAAAAAATCTATCCGGTTCCTTGAAAAACGAGCGCTAGCGCATCGTCCGGTTTATTGGTTGCCGTGCTTCTTGACGTAGTTCGTCTGACGGGTATGGGCGATGGCCTCTGTTTCCGCGCTTTGGTCGCCTTGAGAGCGCATCCAAGCATCTAGTTCCCACGATAGTTCGGCTTTTATCGCCGCCAAACGAGGCTCGGCAATCAGATTGTTCAAGCAGTGCGGATCGCGGACAACGTCGTAAAGTTCCTCAGAGGGCCTCCGTTGATATTTTTGAACCATTGCTTGGGCGTGCGGGTCTCCGCTTGCGGATTGGGCCAACCAAGAACTCCAAAAGTCCGCCCGGTCGCCTCTCTTTCTGGTGACGGCGTTTTTGAACGGAATGTTCGGATGAAGGTTGCGGATGTAGCGATAGTTTTTTGTGCCGCAGGATCGAATGCCAAAGGTCTCGGAACCGTTGACGATGCCCCGAGTGGTATGCAGGCCAAAGGTGTAAATTTTGTGTTCTTGCGCTTGCCCAAGCAACACGGAAAGGAAGGAGTGCCCGTCCATTGTCGGTGGCGTTTCCAATCCGGCGGCGTCCAGAAAAGTCGGCGCCACGTCGCAGTATTCCACAAGCGCGTCGGACTTTGACGCCGGCGCGATCTTGCCCGGCCAACGCGCAATCATGCCGGAGGCCAGTCCCAGCTCGTAGCAAGTCCACTTGGCAAAGGGGAAACCCGAACCTTGTTCCGAAACCACGACGACCAAGGTGTCGTCTCGCAGTCCGTGCTGATCCAGCAACGCGAGCAAGGCGCCGCATTGGGCGTCGAAAAAGGTGATCTCAGACAGATAGCGGGAATACTGAAGGCGCGTTTCCTGCGTATCCACGAAGGTGGGCGGAAGCGAAACAGAGGATGGCGGATAGTCTGACGGATCGCCCTTGGTGTAAGGCGTGTGCGGCTCATTGGAACAGGCAAAAAGGCAGAAAGGCGTTCCGGCCGCTTTCGATTCGGCCATCAGTTTTTCAATTTCGGGATAAGGATGAGGTTGCTTCGGATCAGCCTGCCGAAACTCGTTGGAATACTCAAAGGGAAAGGACTCGCGCGGAGCGATGTGGCTTTTCCCAGACAGCGCGACGCGATAGCCGGCGCCCTTCAAATAGTGCGCGATGGATTTTGTGCCGGGATAAACGCAGGTATGGTTGGGCCAAGCGCCGGACTTCACGGGATAAATGCCGGTGTACAGGTTGTGCCGAGTTGGGGAACACATCGGCGCGGCCTGAAAACAGCGGGAAAACTGCATGCCTTCGCCGGCCAGCCGATTGAGATGAGGCGTTTTGGCCTGCCCGCCATATACTTCCATGTCCAAATAAGTGCAGTCATCCGCAATGATAAACACAAAGTTTGGACGCTCCGCCCCAACGCAAGAGAGCGCCGCCGTTGCCAAAAAAGTAAGAAAGAGAAAAAAGGAACGCATAACAAAGATTTTAAAGCGCATTTGCCCACTTGTCGGCTTCCAAAGCCTTCTTCCTGTGATGTTCAACACTCTTTTCATCATCTCTCTTTCTGTTCTCCTCTGAACGGCGATTCGGGACAATTTTTCCGCAGCGACGTTCCAAAAATAGTTTTTCCGGTCACATCGACGTTCGGCCTCTTTCTTCAAAAATAATCCTCTCTGTCGTTTTCTATCGTCTTTTCTTTCGTAAAGACGTACTTGAACGCCCATATGAAAAACAAACCAAGAAGCGTGAATGCAGCCGGCAACGATATCAAAAGGCCGATTGTGAACACACTGTCCCAAAACTTTACCCTAGCCACAAAACGCTCGGCAAAAGCCAAGTATCCGGGAACATGCTTTTCATCCACGTCACGCGTGCTTGCGTTAACCAACCTCTCGAGTTTTTCGTCAATATCAGAATCCTCAACAAACTTCCTGACATGCTTGATTGTGAATCCTGCGTCAAAACCATAATCTTCTCCCACCCTTTTAGAATAGCTATCCGACAAGTAATAAACATAAACACTAGATCCAATAAGCGCCAGCACGAGCCCAAGCACCAGAACAGCCAAACTCGCAACGGCCGCCTTTTTCATTGTCCCAACAACTTCGTTTTTTCGTCTAACGCTATGTCCATGACCTCGCCGAATAGTTCAAACTCTATCCTTCGGTAAATGAACGCCCGTTCGTAAAAAATAGGATGTGCGTCAACTGGATCCGCCGACTTTCTCAACTCTCTCTTCCAAGTGTCCGGCAAAGCAATCCTGTCCACTCTTTCTCCCGTCCGCACAAACTCAACGATGCGTGCTCTTTGAAGCTCGTCTTGTCCAATCGTCGTCCAAGCCTTTATTCCGCCTGCAATCGGGACATCTGGTTGTCTGTAAGACGATGCGATTCCAAACGATCCCTTACTCTTCGTTTCTTGTCTTCATACGCTTGGATGGTATCCATTTGTTTTTGCCTCACTCTTTCCTCTTCTCTTCTTCGTTCTTCCCATACTCTTTGTTCCTCTTCATATAACGGCAAAAGCCAACGAAAGAACTCTCTCACCAACCATCCCAAGCCAACAGCGCCGGCCAAAACCAATACGACCATAAGCACTTCAAGAAACATGACGGATAAACCCAAAACTAGACCGCCGCCAACCCCGAACAGCGCAAAGAAACGCCAATCTTTTGGTTTATCGTCCATTTGTCCCGCTCGGTCAACTTTCTTTGATTGCCCGCTTTGTTTCGTTGAATGTGGTTTTCAAGCTCATCTCACTTTCTCTTCACATCTGGATTGCCAAAACGGACAATCTTTTCTCTGGGAAGTGTTTCCAGGAAGCGCCTAAGATTGTTTGTCTTTGTCGAATTGTTCGTCGAAAACGATGTTGGAGGCGGGAAAGTCAATGCGCTTGCAGTATTCGGCGGATTCTTTGGCGCCGTGATCGCGGTCCATGCCTCCGTCCTCCCATTCCACGGAAAGCGGCCCAGAATATCCGACGTCGTTGAGAGCGCGGATGATTCGCTCAAAATCCACCTTGCCGCGCCCGACGGATTTGAAGTCCCAATAGCGGTTGGGTTGGTGAAAATCGGTGTGGCCGCCAAACACGCCGGCTTCGCGCAAATGATCGTGCCAATAGACGTCCTTCATGTGAACGTGAAAAATCCGCTCTGCGAATCGATAGATGAACTGGACGTAGTCCACGCCTTGGTAGCCAAGATGACTGGGATCGTAGTTGAAGCCGAAGGCCGGATGATGGTCAACCGCTTGCAACGCGCGCTCGGCGGAAGCGATGTCAAAGGCGATTTCCGTAGGATGAACTTCCAGCGCGAATCGGACGCCGTTGTCCTGGAAGACGTCCAAAATCGGCCCCCAGCGGTCGGCAAAGTCTTTGAATCCTTTGTCAATCTGGCCGGGCAGATTGGGCGGGAAGCTGTACACCAAGTGCCAAATGGAACTGCCGGTGAAGCCGTTGACAATCTTCACGCCGAATTCCTTGGCGGCAATGGCGGTCTTCTTGACTTCTTCGGCGGCTCGTTGCCGCACGCCTTCCGGCTCGCCGTCCCCGTAAACATAGTCGGGCAAAATCTGTTTGTGCCGCTCGTCGATATTGTCGCAAACCGCTTGGCCGACCAGATGCGTCGAGATCGCAAAGCACTTCATGCCGTGGCTTTCCAGCAGTCGGCGTTTGGCTTCGCAGTAAACGGCGTCGGCCTTGTCGACTTCAAAATGATCCCCCCAACAAGCCAGCTCAAGGCCGTCGTAGCCAAACTCCTTCGCCTTTTGGATCATCTTCTCGCAGGGCAAATCAGCCCACTGGCCGGTGAATAGTGTAATCGGACGCGTCATAAATAAATCAATAGAATAAAATTGTCGCTTGCGTTCTGTTTAAAAGCAGTGAGCGTAAGGAAGCCTCCATCGGCAATCAAGCGAAAAGTGAACCGTCTGTTTGCGCGCTCATTGTCGCCGCCGCCGATGCCCCGAAAATCCGTCCGCCAACAACAAAAAGCCAAGTCCAACCAAAATTCCCGGCGCAATCGGCTCCACGTCTTCCGGCCACAAAGCGCTTTGTCCTGCCGCAATGCAGGCGAACATTCCCAGCAGACAGCCGGCCATCGCGATGTTCTGCGAGCATCTCTTCCCGCTCAAAAGAAAGAGTAGCAAAGGGACAAAGGCACTCCCCAAAATGTTCCAAGCGTCCAAAACCACGTTGAAAACAGAACGCTTCCCCGAAACCGCAAACAAACCGGCCGCCGTCAACACCAAGGCAGTCATCGCCTTGGCAAAGGCCAGATTCTTTTTGCCGCCCAAAAGATCGTGCGTCAATGCCGCCGAACAAGACAGAATGATTGAGTCGGCAGTGGACATGGCCGCGGCAAACAAAGCCGCCAAAATGACGCCGGCAAAAATTCCCGGCAGAAATTCTTGAGTCAACTTCAGCAAAGCCAACTCTTGGTCAAACTGCTCCGCATCCGGAAACAGCAGACGACTCAGCAAACCGACGGCCATCGTAAATCCGCAAAAAAGAACATACCAACCGTAGTAATAAAACCGCATTCGATTCACATTCTCCTCTCTATCCAAACACATATAGCGAATGACGACGTGCGGCTGTCCCAAAACCCCCAGCCCCGCAAATAGCCAGCCGGCAATGAACAAAAGCACTTCTCCCCCAGGCTTTGCCGGAAAAATGTCCAAGTAATCCGCCGGCAACTCCTGCAACGCCAGCACCTTCTCAATCCCATTCCATCCGCCCAAGCTGTGCAAGCTAACCGCAACCAAAACCAACATCCCCGCCGCCATCACCACCGATTGCGCCGCATCCGTCCAAATCGAAGCACGAATGCCCCCAAACGCGCTGTAAGACAAAATAATCACGCCGCCAACCGCCACCCCGACAACGCTCGGCCAACCCAGCAAAACCGACGCCGCCTTCGACCCCGCAATCAACTGCCCCGACGCATACAGCGTCAGCACCAAAATTGTCAAAATCCCCGCCAACCGTTGCAAAACCCGATCATGCCTCCCCTGCCAATACCCTAAAAGCGCTCCGAAAGATTCCACTCGCTCGTCATTTGCCCGCCTCCGAATCGCTTTCACTCCCAAAAAAGACACCGTCAAATCCCCCACAATCCAACCAAACATCATCCACAAAGACGACAAACCCGTTGCGTAAGTCGTCCCAATCATCCCGGTAAACATAAACCCGCTGTTGTTAGTGGCGATGGCCGAAAGCCCCACCAACGCCGGAGGCACTGACTTTCCCGCCAACAAATAATCCCGAGTGCTTTTCCCAGCAAACCGCGAAGACCACAAACCGATCCCCAGAAAAGCCAGCAAGAAAAAAAGAAAACTGAAATAAACAAACATCACGCGGAAACACTCAAACCGCCGCCGTAAAAAAGTCTCCGCACAATCGCCACCTCTCTTCAGCCCCCAAGCACATTTCCACTGCGCCCGCCCACGCAAAACCAAGCTTGCTTGCTACGCCCATTGAGAAAATTCCCATCAACGGAAACAAAGGAAACCAAAACATAAAGAATCCCCCTTGCAAATCAAGCCTCCGCGCTCAGAACCAAACCAGCTCCCTGCAAACTTCGCTTGTTTCCCAAGCTTGCCGATAGATTGGGAACTGCACATCATCCGCTCTTGCCTGCCAAAAAAGCGCGGCAAAACAAACTCAAAGACAGAATTTTCCTTAAACTCGACAAAAAGACAAAAAAGTTTGAAAAAATCTTGCGCTCGAAGTTGCTTTGTGATTTGCTCTCTTCCAGTCACTGCCTATCTGCCGTGAGATTCCGTGAGAATCGGATCTCCCACTCAGATGTCCTAGTTTGATGGTTGGACTTGGGAGGAACGTACACTCTTTCCCTGTTGCTTCGGCAAACAGGCGGAGTTCTTCGTGTTTTTCCGACAGAGAATAATTGGTCAGGCCTGACGGCCGAGAACCGAGACGACATAGACATTAAAGATTAACGAGACATGAAGAAACTCTTTTTTATTGGAACTGGTTGGCTTGCGTAGCCAAAGCAAGCAACCCGCAACGCCAAGCAGTTGTGAAATCGGTGACCTCCCAGTCCCCGATCAGCGGAAAAACAGCAATCCTCGCCGTAGCAACACGCGATCCTGTTGATTCCCCAAACCACCGGGCCGTCAGCTCAATCAACAGGCACCCCGAATCTACCTGAACCTCCACCGCAGCGAGAAGTTGTTCTTCCGCCCTTCCCGCCCGGCGTCTTTGACACTTGCCTAGAGCGATACGATTCGAGAATCAAAACAATCAGACAAGGGGAGGCGATTGACGAAAGGGCATCGACCAAGCCTACTACGCCAAACGCAAACCCTTCTACGACAAAATCGACGACCTAACTAACAAGATAGAGAACCACCGGGATCAATACCTGAAAAAACAGACCGGTGGTTAGCTTTGTATCAGCTTCTCTATCCCAATCTCAACGACTCACGGATAACGAATTTGGAAAAGGAAATCAAAGGTCACGAGGAGGCTATTGAAGCTTTGAAGGAACAAATTTCCAAGTTACATGATGATTTAGGTAAAATCTACGACTGGCGCAAGAAAATGATAGAGTAGGCAAACGAAAAACACCGAAAAGAAAATGAAGCATTAGAAGCTCATTATGGAGATTGTCTTGCCAACGAAAGAGACGACGACTAAATTGGCCGAAAACAAAGCAGAAAAGGAATCTTTGACCATGAGAAAGCAAGGTTACATGATTATTGGGATCGGTTTGGCGGCGTTGGCGGGAATCTTCTGGCTGTCGCAATTGGACGGCAAAGAAGAAACAGCGACAACCGTCGCTAAACCAACAAGCCAAGAAACAAAAGCTTCTTCGCCAGCGGAGAAACCGATCAATCCCTTTGCTGGAATGCGAATACAATCCTCCTCGGAGATCCCCCCTCTATCCGAAGGGGACAAGGCCTTAATAGCAGAGCTCGATGACTGGGCTAAAAGGAGGGAAGCGTACCAAAACAGTCCGAGAGGCAACTGGATGGAAAGCTATCAAGATAGTTCGGACGAGATAGAAGATTGGTATGATAAGAAACGAGTAGCCAAGTACAAAACAAATCCAGACTTTCGGGCCGTAGCCGACTTAGACGATTGGATTTCCAGACAAACAAGCCGGCGAGACAAAGAGTATCACGATGCTATGTTGGAGAGATTCAAGCGCACATTAAACAGAAATGTAGTTCGTCCTCAAGACTTGCCCAACAGCACGGCTACCGTTGCCGAAGCGAAGGCAATGAAGGCGATTCGCGAAATCAAAACCGGTTATGCTAGAGATCCAGAGCCATGGCAAGAAGTGGCCGCTTTCTTGCGAGATCGTCGAGACTTCTCTCAAACAGAACTAGACCAAGGCGATCCCCAAGACCCCAACTGGCATGCCGATCATATTGAGTGGATCGAGCAAACCGCCCAAACCATCGGCATCCCCTTAGACAACCCCGAAGAGGAAAGTTGGATTGCGGAGAAAATCGCCGCCGCAGAGGAGCAGTATTACCAAGACTTCAATGCGCCTATGGTGGAAGAGTTGAAGAAAATCGATGAAGAAATGGCCGCCGCCTTTGAAGCTTGGGCAAGACAACCCGATAGCCATGAGAAAGAGGTAGCCACACGACACAACCAAATAATCAAAGAACAGAAACAACGGCAAGCAAAGCAAGAACATGAGCGGCGTTATCGGGAAGAGATGGCGCGCCATCCGGTGTTCAAAGAGATGGAGATGGAACGCCAGCGCAAAGAGCGCACACAAGCCCGCCAAGCCCAACAACAAACCACCGAAGAAACCCCCGCTTCAATGGCCGAGTAGGTTTATCTTTGCGCCTTGAGAGAGAATTGAGGGAGGGGATTTGTAGAAGAAAACGGCACGATTCTTTCCAACCGGCAGGCTTTCTCTGAGAAGTTCTGCAACGAACTCTTTGTAAAGTTCGCTTTGTTGTTGTTTTTTTTGTTGTGGGGAATTTCAAGCGAGCGGGCGCTAAGGGCCGTAGTTGAGGAGTTGGACTTCGGGGCGGTTTTCTTGGATGTGGAGGATGCTAACGCTGGCGTAGCTGAATTCGAAGGCGGCCATGTGGTTTGACTGTTTCCGCTTTTGCAAGAGAGCTGAGGGTGGTAGAAAGCCCTAGCTTGTCCTTTCCATTCAGCTTTCCTTACTTGGCAAACTTCCACTTCCGGCAAGCCAAACAGGAAGAACAAGATTGGAAAGCTAATCATGACAAGGCCGGCAAGTTTCCTTCCTTGGAAGGCCGAGCTTGTTCGATTCTTTACGGCGGCAACTTTGTCAGTCTTTCCTTCCTTCCTTTCTTCCTTCCGATTCTGGAGGCTGAGCTTGCTGGCTGACTCGTGGCGGCAGTCTGGTTGGGGAGAAGGGCTTGATTCTTTTTAGCCCGCCGGCTTTCTGAGCGATCATGTAACCGAGTGCTTGGCGAAGTTTGAAGAGAGGCTGTTGGCTAGAGCCGGCCGTCTTTTTGTTTTGAACGCGACTTTTGTCCGGCGTTTAGCCGCTGTTGTTGCCGAGGGTGGTTGCTTGCTCGTTGTTTTTGGCTTTGTTTGGCGGGGAAATGCTGGCATTTTTCCTGCCGATGGAGTTGAAGAATCTGACATTGTTGGGTTTCAAGTCGTTTGCTGAGCGAACCGCGTTGGACTTTGAGACGGGAATGACGGCGATCGTCGGCCCGAACGGTTGTGGGAAGTCGAATGTGGCGGATGCGGTTCGTTGGGTGTTGGGGGAGCAGTCGGCCAAAGCGTTGCGGGGCGGGGAGATGGCCGATGTGATTTTCAACGGCACGGATCAACGCAAAGCGCTGGGGATGGCGGAAGTGTCGTTGACGATGAGCGGCATAGACGAAGAGTCTCTTCAAGCAGCCGGCATCCCGTTGGACTACAATGAAGTGACTTTGACGCGGCGAGTGTTTCGCGACGGCGGCAGCGACTACTTTATCAACAAAGCGCCTTGTCGGTTGCGCGACATTCAGCAGTTGTTTTTGGGAACGGGGGTGGGGCGGGCGAGTTACAGCATCATGGCGCAGGGGCATATCACGCAGATATTGTCGAGCAAGCCGGAAGAGCGGCGGATGTTGTTTGAAGAGGCGGCGGGGATCACGAGGTTCAAAGCGCAGAAGCGGGAGGCGATGCGCAAGTTAGAAGCAACGGAGCAGAACCTGCGGCGAGTGGAAGATTTGATTGGGGAAGTGAAGCGGCAGATTGGCTCGTTGCAAAGGCAAGCGGGAAAGGCGCGTCGATATCAACAGATTCGGGCGGAGTTGCAGCATTTAGAAATGCAACACGCCCGGCATGAATATGACGGCTTGGAGGCGGGCATTGCGGAGAAGAAAGCGGCGGCGGAACAATTGGGCGGAGAGATGGCGTTGGAAGCGGAGCGGAGGATGGAAGCGGAAGAAGGCTTGCGGCGGGAGCGAGAAGCGGCTGCCGGGTTGGAGCGATGCATTCACCAAGCGCGGGAAGAGGGCTTGGCGATAGAAAACCAGATCGAGCAGCAGAAGAGCCGCATTGGCTTTGAAGAAGAACGACAACGGGAGTTGGCGGAGGAAGAGCGGCGAGCCAACGAGGCGATAGAGCAGGCGGAGCAGCGGCTGCGGGAAAGCGAGGAAGAGCAAAACGTTTTGCGGGCAAAGTGGCAAGAGGCCGAGCAAACCTTGGCCGGTCAAAAGCGTTTCCTTGAAGAGAGCCAAAGCAAGGTGGACGAGGTGGAAGAAAGCTTGAGACAAACGGAGGAAGCGCATCGTCAGATGCAGAAAGAAGCCTTTGCCAAAGCGCAGGCATTAGCGGAGAACCGCAACCAAACGAAGGCGTTGGATTTGTTGGCAAAAAGCCAAGAATCAAGGCTGGAAAAGCTTTCCGCGGAAAAGAGGCAGTTGGAGGAAGAACGGGTTCAGTTGACGGATTCGCTAAAACAACTAGCAAGCGAGCAGGCCGCTCAAACCCAACAAGCCCAACAACGCCGCGCCGAACTCCAACAGCGTCAAACCCACTGGGAAACCTTGCAAACCCAATCCGCCGAGCAAACCGACCAATTGGACAATCTGCTCCAACGACAGACCGAACAACGTTCCCGTCTAGCCTTGTTGCAACAACTGGACGCCGAGCGAGAAGGCTTCGGCCAAGCCGCCGCAACCGCCCTTGCCCAATCCACCAACCTTCTCGGCTCTTTGGCGGACTTCCTGCACGCGCCCGACGAATATCTCCCCGCTGTTGAAGCCGCGCTCGGCAACCGCCTCCAAACCCTGATTGCGCAATCCGAAACCGACGCCGAACAACTTATCCGCCAACTGCGCGCCGCCAAAAAAGGCCAAGCCCGCCTCCTTTCCCTGCAACTGCTCGCCGCCAAAACCAGCCAGCCAACCGCTTCCGCTTTGCCCGCCGAAGCCTTGCCCCTTGCCGATCTTCTCTCCGCCGATCCGCCGGCTACCCCCGTCATTCAGGCCTTGCTCGGCGAAACTTTTCTCGTTTCCGATCTGGAACAAGCCGCCCGCCTTTGGAAGCAAACCCAAGGCCGATACGACTTTGTTACCCAAGACGGCGAACTCCTCACCCGACAAGGACTCTACCTTGCCGGCCGCAAAGACCAATCCAGCCAATCGGCCGCCTCCATCCTCGGCCGCAAAAACCAAATTCGCAAACTAAGCGACTCCGAACGCCGACTCCAAAAAACCATCGACCAAAAAACCCTCCAAAAAGAAGAACTAGCGGCCGAACAAACCGCCCTTCAAACCCAACTGCAACAAGCCCAAACCGACCTCAAAACCGCCGAAGTCGCCCTCGCAGCCGCCGAAGGCCAACACGCCGCCCTCAGCAACTCTCAATCCCTGCTCCGCCAAAAAATTGAAACCGTCCTCTTCGAAATCCAAACCCTCGCCCGCCAACAAGAAGAAACCCTCGCCCAACGAAACCAACTGGCCGCAGCCGCCGAACGCCTCCAAACGCAAGCCGCAGCCGCCGAAACCTCCCTCCAAAACCTGGCCCAAGAGCTCGAACAAACCCGGAGCCAGCGAGACCAAGCCAACGAACAACTCACCCAAGCCAAAGTCGACCTTGCCGCCGGCCAAGAATCCTTCGCCGCCCTCGCCAATCAGCAACAACCCCTCAAACAACGCTTGGAAGAACTTGCCCAAACCATCGCCCAACACCGCAACCAAACCCAAACCATCCTCGCCAAACAATCCCAAAGCCAAACCGCCCTTGCCGACGCCCGACAACAACTCCAATCCCTCGCCGGCCAACAAGACTCCAACAAACAAAAAACCAGCCAACTCCTCCAGCAAAGCGCCGCCCACAAAACCCAAATCGAACAAAGCGAAGCCGAATTCCAAACTCTCCTCGACCAACTCGAACAAAACCGACGGCAAAAACACGAACTCGAACTCTCCCTCGCCCAAGACGAACTCCAAGCCGAAAACATCTGCCGCAGAATCGAAGAAAAATACCAAGTCAACCTCCTCGACATCCGCAGCGAAGCCATCACCATCACCGAAACCCTCGAAGGCCAAACCAAAACCAAAACCCTCTCCCCCGAAGAAATGCAACAAGCCGGCGTTGCCACTGACTGGGACGCCGTCGCCCGGCAAATCCGCCTTTTGCAGCAAAAACTGGACAGCATCGGCCCCGTCAACCTCGTCGCCATCGAAGAATGCCAAGAAACCGAACAACGCTTCCAATTCCTCACCGGCCAACACGACGACCTGGTCCAAGCCAAAGCCGAGCTCCACGAAGTCCTCAACCGCATCCACGCCCAAACCCGCGAAATGTTCCTCCAAACCTTCCAACGCATTCGCGACAACTTCCGTCTTCTCTTTGAAGAAATCTTTGCCGGCGGCAACGCCGACCTCAACCTCACCAACCGAACCGACGTCCTAGAAAGCGGCATTGACATCGTCGCCCGCCCGCCCGGCAAACGCCTCCAAAACATCCGCCTCCTCTCCGGCGGCGAGCAAACCATGACCGCCGTCGCCCTTCTCTTCGCCATTTACCAAGTTCAGCCCAGCCCCTTTTGCTTGCTGGACGAACTGGACGCCCCGCTGGACGAATCCAACATCGACCGCTTCCTCAACATCCTCAAACGCTTCCTCCAGCATTCCCAGTTCATCATCATCACCCACAACAAACGAACCATCAGCGCCGCCGACGTTCTCTACGGCGTTACCATGCAAGAACGCGGCGTCAGCCGCCTGGTCAGCGTCAAATTCCAAAAAGAACCCAACAACCAACCACCTAAAGAAAAACCGGCACCGCAAACCGAACAATCCAAAAATAAGAGAGACGAGACTGGACGAGCTGCTGAAGATGGTCAAAAACCAGCCACGAAAACCCAAGAACCCAATCCCTTGCCCGCAGACTTGTCCCCCGCCTAATAAAACCCCCGCTTTGACAAAACCTACCGCCGCCGCTATTTTTCCTTCCTATGCAATTCACCATTCGCTTCGCAAACCGCCCCGCTCGATCATTCGCCGCCTTGTTGCTCTCGCTCCTCGCCCTGCTCATATTCACGCCTGCGAACCCTTAGACTCCGAGCAACTAGTTCGTGTCGGGTGGTAATGGAGGGTGATAAGGATGATTGCGAGTGCGATGAGCTTGATGAATATAAGGTTCCGTTTGTTCTGGCGGGAGAAGGCTCAGGTCCAAGAGCCTGTCCCGCGCCAGACCGGTCGCTCGGCTGGGTTGCGTTTCTGCTATCGCTCTCCAGTCGGGTTTCCCTCAATGCAAAAACTCTTTGGGATAAGGCGGGGCAGTCAATATGAGGTCCGACCCTTCCTGCCTCAACTTTGCCAACCAACTCTTTGGCGCTGCCTTCGTGTACATCAATGGCCGGCATTTACCTTCACGCGAACACCCCAGCAATTATCCATAGCCCGAACCAGAGGATGAAAAATGCTGCTAGCAGTCCCAATCCAACTAATGAGGATGCTCATTACAGTCTTCCCAAACTCAATCCTATCGTCTTTCCTTTCCTTGGTTCCTGGCCTGTCCACTTGCTGTCGGTTTTCTTCCAAAGCCAATCGGCTAACTAAACGAGCCCAGCCGTTTCCAAGCTTCCGGCGCTTGCTGGGGGCTATCAATCAAGCGAATTGCCGCAATCAAGTTCTCCCCTTTCTCTGGGAAGGAGAGCCGGCTGTTTTGGGGCGGCTCTGCTGGCTTTCTTTTCTTAGGGTGGGGGGCTGCTTGCGCTCGGTTCTGGTCGCCTTCATACGCTTGCTCCATCAGCAATGGCACTCTTGCCCGCTGGTTTCCCATTTTGCGCCCTAACTGGCGGCTCTCTGGCGCCGCCGGCGCTTGACCGGGCGCGCTTGACCGGCCCGGTTTAGTTCTTCTTGGCCGCCAGCAGAGGAAGCTGGGCTGTCTTGCTGCTGCTGCTGAGCTGTCTGCGGGATGGCGGGCAGGTTCTTCTGCGGGCGCCGATTCCATTGGGGAGGGGGGGAGGAGGAGCCTTTATTATGCGGGGGCAGTCCCTAGCCCGCTTCTCTGGCTGAGCGTCCTGGAGCAGCTTCCCAAGTTCCAACCCTTCCTTAGGGGAGGAGTCCGTTCTTGGTCTAAGAGTTCCTGCGCCGGTCAATAGGATTCCCCTGGTCAAAGGGAGGGGGCAAGCGTTTCCCTCAGCAACCTTGCTCCGGTATTTATGGATCAGAGGGCAGGGAGCCTTAGCCGGTTGGCAACCAGCCCCGTCCCTGGTTGCGCCAGCAAATAGGGCGCCCTTGGTTAGATCTGGCTCGGCGAGGAACAGCATAAATTCCCAACCAACCACCCCCAAGCCAAAACCCCACGGCTCACAAACCAAAGCGAAGGCTATCTAATGAGTATCCGGTCTCCGGGTTTTAGTTTTCTTGCGTAGTGGAGGTTTCCTTCCATTTCCAAGAAGCCTTCCCCCGGGATTTCGTTGACTAGCCGATCCACAAGGGATCTCGCCTGCTCTTTGGGGATCCACGGTTCCTCCCACTCGGGCTCGAAGAAGTGGGCCCAAATCAATCTGGCGAGCATGCTGTCTTTCAAGCCTTCCGCTTCTTCTCCCCAAGTGACGTCCACGATTTCGGTTTTGAAGGAGTTGTGGTAGGCTTCGATTCGCCGCCGCATTTCTTGGTCTCGGCTAAGTCGGAGTTCCCTCATCATCCAAGTAATAGGCGACGGCGCCTTCGGGCGGCGTCATCTCGTTCAACACCGAATCTGTTTCCGGCGTTGCTGGCTCGGTTGGCGGCGGCGTTGGCGTCTCGGTTTCTTCCGCTATTTGTTTTGGCGGAGAAAAGACAGACACCAGCATGGCGACAACGCCGACAAGAGCAAGGATGGCGATTATTCCGATTTCCGTGTTGTTTCAGGCGGGAGGATTGGCCTCGGCCTCCCCGCTCTCTTTTTGAGTCGGGGTTGGAAGAAGGTTTTGGACGAGGGAAACGACGCCTTCGGTAGTTTTTGCCAGGAGCCCAGCCACCGCCATCCCCGCAAGGTCCAGCATCGCGCCTTTAAATTTCGTTAGATGTTCCATACTATTCCTTTATTTCGAGCCATTATCTGCTTTTGCAAACAGGTGAGTACATGCACACCTGCATGCCTCAACAGGAATTCGATCATACTCAATTCTGCTATACAAGATAAATCTATGGAGTTCCATAGATTTGAGAATTGCCAGAAAAAAACGCGTAACTCCTTGTTTTCCAACGCGTTAGGTAGCTTTTCAATGATTCAGCATCAAAATTTTTGGCAAAAAAGCCGATTTATTTTTCGTATTTCTCTAATCAAATCTCGGAGACTCCAGAAATTTGAGTCAAATCGCCGCCAATTTAGTGTCAACACGCCCTAATCTGCTGTTTCATAACTGCTCCTGTCAAAATTTCTTTGTTTTTAATCGCTCCGCCGCAACGAGTCAACCCCTAAAAAAAGAAAAAAAAGGAAGAAAAGTTCGTTGGAAACGACAAAAACCGGCAAAAAGAGCGACAAGGGAAATTCGGGAGGGGAAGTGCCGCTTTGTCCGTTGCGAAAAGAAAGTTTTGGCGTTCCATGATATTGGTAAGCGTTTTTTAGGAAATGGCCAATGAAGAATTAGGAATGACGAATGGAAGGAAGACTTGCCTAAGGGATGAGCGGTTGCTGTTTATTGTGGGCGGGATTTCTTTCTTCCGCAGCTAAACGGCAAAGGGAATTCGCTTGGTGGATTAGCGGGCAAAAATCTCGTATTGGCGCAGTTTGTCGGCTGGGAAATTTCTGGCTTTGGGGCCTTTTGGCGGCTCAACAAGCGTTCTGAGATGGCTTAGCCAAGGTTCCACGGCGCGGGTTTTGACGAAAAAAAGAAATTCAGGATTGGGAAATTCTCCTTTGCCTTGCCATTAAAATGGCCGGCGGCAAGTTTTTATCCACAGGCCGGTGATCGTCAGAATTGCGGTTGATTGAGCGAAGAAAGGCAAAAAGACTATGGAACGGTATGTTCTTGCATCATAATTTTCAACAGAGCGCGGACAAGAGCGGGATGTTGCGAGGCGACGTTGTCGGTTTCGCCGGGATCGGACGCCAAGTTGTAGAGTTCGACGGGCGCTTGAGGATTTTTGAGAAAGTTTCGCCGAGCCGCCTTCCAGTTGCCTTGTAGCACGGCGGTTTTCCCTCCTTGCTCGTAAAATTCCCAGTAGAGATGGGGATGGACGATTTGAGCGGCGGGATTGCCCAGCAAGGTGGGGGCAAGGGAGATGCCGTCCGTGAAGCGAGGCGCCGGCGCTCCGGCCAATGCCGCAAAGGTGGGCAGCATATCTTGAAATCCAGAAATCAGGCCGCTGTCGATCCCCGCGGGAAATTGTTTTGGCCAGCGAGCAATCAAGGGAACGCGAAGGCCTCCTTCGTAAAGGTCTCGTTTCATTCCTTTGAGAGGGCCGTTGGAGTCGAAGAACGACATTCGGTGTCCGCCTTCTTGGTGCGGGCCGTTGTCGCTGCTGAAGAAGACGGCCGTTTGCTCGTCGATGCCCAAGGCTTTGAGCAAGGCGAGGAGTTCGCCGACGTGCTCGTCCAAGATTTGAATCATGCGGGCAAATCCTTTTTCGGGGAGAGGCCAGTTTTGGCTTTCAAAAGCGCCGAGATTGGGAACGCGCATACCGTTGCGCCCGATGCGGGGTTCCCGGCCGCCTTCGTTGTTGGCGTGCGGAATGTTGGGCGCGTAGAAGAGAAAGAAAGGGCGGTTGCGGTTTTCTCGAACAAAGGCCAAGGCTTGATCGAATATCAACTGCGGGGCGTAGTCCACGGCGATTTCCGCAACGCCGCCGCCTTTTCGCGCGGCGCTTTCTTTGGCTTTCCATTCAGGGTAGAGCCGGTTTCTGAGCGGGACTTCCCTTCCGTTTTTGACCAAAAACTCCGGATAGAAATTGTGAGCGTGAAACATGCTAACATAGCCGTAAAACTCGTCAAAGCCGCGTTGGTTGGGATCGTTCCAAGGCGGCGGATTGCCGACGCCCCATTTGCCAAAGCAACCGGTTTTGTAGCCGGCTTGCCGAAGAAGGGTGGCGACGGTGAAGTCGTCCGCAGCCAACAAGCCGGGCCCGTTGCCGCGAATGCGGGCATGGCCGGTGTGCAAGCCGGTCATCAAAACACAGCGAGAGGGAGCGCACACGGTGGAACCGGCATAGTGACGCGTGAAGCGAACGCCTTCGGCGGCCATCCGGTCAAGATGCGGAGTCTTCAGCACGGTTTGGCCGTAGCATCCAAGGTCGCCATAGCCGAGGTCGTCCGCCAGAATGTAAATCAGGTTGGGCCGACGTTTCTCCTGCTCTCCCGCCCTTGCCTCGGCCAATGCCGCCGGCCGGACCAGCCAAAGCAACGCGAAAGGAAAAAGGAAACGAAGGAAGCGAAGCTTTTTCATAAGTGAATCAAAAACAGCTCGCTCGCTTCGCTCGTCATGCGGCGGCAATCTATTTTCCTTTTCCCTTTTCAAAACAGGATCCAGCTTGACTACTATCTTTTCCATCCTTCTTTTCACTTGATAAAGAATACGCGCTCAAAAATAATGTTTATTATATTACACACAACCAGAAATTATAACTATAAAAACACTTTCCCAATCCACAATAATTCCTAATGTTTCCGAATGGTGGAAAATAATGCTCAGCGTAAGAAAAGATTTCAACATTGATCGGTTTGAACAAAGCGTCGGCTACATTTCCAGCGCGCAATCCGGCTTAGTTGCTTTTCATTCCGCATTCCAATCCATGTCGGTTTGGGAGAGAGGCTCGCCATTCAATGCATTCCTCATCGGCGGCAACTTCGGCCGGCGCAGCTGCTCCCCAAACTGAGCTTCCACCGCCCAGTGCTGCATCACCGGATATTCTTCCGCAACCCCAGGAATGCGAAACTGGCCACAACTATTCGCTTCGGCTTGCATCGGCTTAGTCCAATCGCTCGCTCGCAAAGTAATAAACACCCCGGCGGCCGCCTTTTCTCTTTGTATCACTTGCGCAAAGTCCCGCACTTGACTCAATGTCGGCTTGCCTCCCTTGACTTGCACTAGCACCAAGTTGCTCTTTTGAGTAGTTCTATTGAGCAAGCGCCCCCGTCCGTCGATGCCGCTGTCGGCTCCCTTCTTTTTGTTAGAAATAATCCCGCCGGGGATCATGCTTTCAGCTGCCCACCACTCGAACTTATGCTTGTCCCGCTGGGCTAGTTCTTCGGCTTGGCGCCAGTCTTTGGGAATGCCTTCGATAGCGCAAGGGATGCCGATCTTGACTAGGGTGTGTCGACCCTAAATTTCAAAATCAGAATTTCGAACCTGTGAATCCGAAAAAATCTGCCGCCACAATAATTCGCCCAAAACGACCTAACTCATTGAATGACAACGAGTTATCGACATTTTCCGTCAAATCTATGGGGTCTCCAGACCTTTAAATAATGCTTGCGCAGGAAAATTCGGGTTGTGTTTCTGTGTTGGGGGGGGGGGAGGCGAATCTGCTCTTCTGGAGGTGGACAGTTGATAACTAGATACGGACAGCATCGACATGAAGACTCCAACATCGATGAAAATGAAGCCACTTCTCGGCGTTGTCGTGGTCTCTGTAGCTGGACTTTAGGCAAAAACCGCTCAAGGCGTTGTTTCCCTCGTTTCCCAACTCTTTTCCCCTGACGCCAAAGGAGGGCGTTCGCGGCGGCCAAAAAAGTCTCCCGCCTTGGCGCCATCTTCTCGGCCGCCGGCATCGTTGGCATCGGCCGGCTCGCCTTGCCGTTTCTGATGCCAGCCAACGATGAGGAGAAGACGGACGATGCGCTCGAAGTGAGTTGTCTTTGGGTTTCGAATCATGGTTCGTCCGGTTTCACGGTGGAATTTGATGTCACCGCTCCTTGGGATCCTATTCGTTTTTTCGATGAGTTTCAGTTGTGGCAGGATGGTGTTGAAGTCGACGATGGGGCTCCTCCCCGCGTTTCGCTTGACTCTGATTATTGCGATTGGTTGAGTATTCCGGGCTATGACGGCGGGACGCCTCTTCCTTATCCGGGCTACAATCAATACAACCCGGCTTTTCAGTTTAATATTGCGGGGCAATATTGGTACGAGGAGTGGAGTCCGGATGGTTTGACTCCTTGGGGGTATTGGTCGACGCGTGCGTCTGTGGATATTTCGCTTTACGTTATTGTGAATAGCAACGGCGCGCTTTACTCGATGCTGGCTTGGGCGTACGATACCGACGGCGATGGTTATGAGGTTCCGGTCTATTATTCTGCCGGTGGAGGCTCGTTTGAAACTCTTCCGTAGGCAAGCGTTTACGTTGGTGGAATTGCTGGTTGTCATTGCCATTCTTGGCATCTTGGCGGCCATTCTTTTGCCTGCTCTTTCTAGGGCTAAGTCGGCGGCTCACAAAGCGGTTTGTATTAATAACCAGCGGCAAATTGGGATTGCTCGGCAACTTTATGCCGATGATAACGGCGGCGTTCTGGTTCCGCTTATATTTTCAAAGGAACAGGTCTCTTTCGATTCTTTTTGGAATATTGCTCTTTGTTTTGGCTATTTGGGTGGTCAAACGAATTTGTTTGATTGTCCGGCGGAGAAACGCATTCCTCGCTTAGTTTCTCTGGGCAAGGTTCGTCCCGGTTGGTGGGGTTGGGGTTATCAACAAAATGTTATTGGTGTACATAATAACTTAGGGAATCGTTTTGGAACTGATGAAGATCCCCATTGGGGGATCTCTGGGTCTACTTATTTCGGTTCTCTCCGGGAGTCTGCTGTGGTTTTGCCTTCGCGCATGATGGCGCAAACTGATGGCTCTTCTTTTGGTGTTCGTAATTTGCGAACTGGTGAATCTGAATTGTACGTTGAGAATTTCGGGATTCCTTTGCTTTTTCGGTTTCCGCCTTTGTTTCCTGAGTGGGCGTCTAGGGTAACCGTGGCCCGTCGTCATTCTGGGCAAGCGAATATTTTGTTTGCGGATGGGCCTGTGGGTTCGGAGACGTTGCATCAAATGCTTTTTCCGTCTTTGGAAAACTGGACTCGATTCCATGACGATCATCAAAAGCATTGGCGGAATGGGGGACATGCCGATCCCTTCTAGTTGGCAACCTCCTACGCCTTGAGATGAGATTAAAGACTTGGAAAGACGTCTCGCCGATCTGTTTGATCATTCTGAAAAAGAATCGATATGGGCAATTCATGCAAAATGGAGAGACTGGTTTTACGGAGCCCTTTCGATTTGTAAAATTGTTATGTCCGCACGTGCGCTGTGTGATAAATGGCGCGGTGGTTGGAGGCTTGGCGATCTGTTGGATTTATTCAAAAATATCCTCAAAGTTGAAATATTCAATGAGATAGGCAAAGTTGTTTTCAGTTCGGTCGTTATTGTTTGGTTTGGATTTCAAGTAATGGAGTCAGTTGTGGGAGCATATCAATATTTTCAGGGACTGAGAGAAACTCATCGCCAAAAGATTAGGGAAGAAGAGCGAGAACGGTTTGTGAAGTTTCTGGAAGATCAGAAAGTTTCCGAAAAGATAGTTCGGAACGCAAGAAAGTTCGCTCGTTCCTCGTCGAAGGATCGCTAGGCGATTATCCTGTTCGCGCTAGCGAATAAGAAATCAGTCGTCGCCGGGTTTGTTAGAGCCGTCGGGTTTTGGCTCGGCGGCTTGTTGTAGAATTTATGCGGTTAACGGAAGAACCAGATCCACAAATGGCACCGCTTTTGCTGGCGCAACGAGGAAACGCCGGCTCCGGCTCGCTTTGGCAAGTGGGCTGCCAGTCATAACGAAGGAGCCGCTAGCCCAAGAACGGCATCCTGGCCCGAGTGTTAGGACATGGAAAGACGCCGAGAGTCGCTCCGCCAGAGGCGTTGTCCATAGAGAGCCCCAGTATAAAAGCTCATCCCGATGAAACGGACGCGCGAAAAAGATACGGTCCGCCAGCCCTCGGAAAATCTCATGGAGGCGGGAATGCCAAAATCCCTATGCTGCTGCCAGAGATGGCCAAGCAGTGAAGTTCTCGCCATCGCCCAGCCAAGCCCCCGCTGCGCCTGAGGGGAGGCCAGACGACCATAGTCCCATTGCCCATGGATCGCGCCTATGAAGGCCGAGAAAATCGAGAGCAAGCCCAAACCAAGGGATTGGATCCAGTAGTTCCGCCGAAGAAAAGCCATCGCAATCCATGGAAATACGACCCAAGAGCTATACCAGAAGCGCAATGAAGTAGAGAGGCCGTTCCGCCGGTTGAAAGGCGATCGCCAAGTCTTCTCTCGCTTGGACAAACTAGACATAATCTTTATAAGACTCATAGCATTCGCCCTCTTCTCCGAAATGCTCCGTTAGTAGGAAACACAAACTAATTTATTACTAAGCTGTTGCAGAAGGCTTAAAAACTAATGAAAAACCACCACCAATCGACGAGAATCGAAGAAAATCGCCCCATCCACAAAAAAAACGGAAAAAGTTGAGAAAAAAGCTTGCGCTCAAGCAAGGTGGATTTTGATTTTCTTGTTCTCGACAATAATCAGTTGGGTGATTCGTCAATCGGGTCTCCCGCTGAAATATCACAGTTTGATATGCAATGCGTCGAGAGAGTCGAATTCTCTTTCCTGTTGGCTTCGGCAAACAGGTGGAAACTCGCGTTATTTGCTCCGCTTGGAACTGACAATCGGCCTGGACGCGGGAAGAAGTTTCCCCAAGGCGCCGGCCAAAGCGCAATAAACGACACAGTCCAATAAAGAACTCGATATTATGACTCCAATAAAACAACAAAATAGGATTGACAATTCCTCTGGAATCGGTCAAGATACCCCCAACAAAGCCATGCAAACTGCATTGAAAAACGACAAATCGCCGGCAATGGAGAAGAAATCTCCGCTGACGCCCAAACGCATTGGCCTGATTGCGCTCACCTTCCTGCTCGTCATGGGCATTTTGCTGATGCCAATCCGGGTGACGCAAAACGAAGCCAGGGCGGCAGAACCAGTCACCATGACTGTGGTCTTAACCTCGACCGCTACGTTCATCGTCCTCACCTGCCTTCGCTGGGTTATTGGCCGAACCTTGACCGCGGCCGAGAAAAGACTGCTAAACGCGGCTTCTAGGAAAAATCCACCAGAAGCCTACGTCAGCGTCATCGGAGCGCACTGGACAACCAACTACTACGGCTGGACGCGCAAAACAGATTCATGGGACCTCGACAACGAAGAATGGACGGGAAACTGGACGACAAAAAACGAAACTGCCCGCCAAGGGGATTACAAAAGGACCAACCCGGTGGGGACATACGAAGACGGAACCGCTATGAGCGATTCTTGGGCCAGATTTCTGTTGAGCGACGCGAAATACACAACAAAAGATGCGCAAATAGAATTGCTTGATGCGGACGGGTTCTTGATAAAGGACGTGTGGGTATCGGGCAGAGAAGATGCGTTTGAATAACGAAAGAAGGTAAAGCTCAAGCAACTGAAAGAAGACTACGGCGACGACATTTCTTGGGGAGCTGAATGGGATATCATCATAACAACAAGGAAGGTTGGAGACTACAAAATGGAAAGCATTTTTCCTAGCCCCACCGCTTGGCCGCAACTTGCACATCGCGAATCCGAGGAAGCCGGCGGCAACGAATACCAAGGTCATCTGTACTGGAAGTACCAAGAAATTAACGAAACTGGTTTTACCGCCGGATACACAGATGATGGGATGGATACATGGCAAGCAGAGGAAAAGAAGGGTCGCGAACTCATTGACTTTTTGTCCTACACCTACAGCCCTGCATCCCACACGGCCTGCGAAGACAATCAAGTGCTCACCGAAGCCCCGCACATTAACGATGGCGTCACCCGAACATTCGAGGTCGAAAACATCAAAGGAGAGGTAGTGGATAAAGTGTACACGACTGACTACGATTCGATCAAAGGTGGGCGCATCTGGACCGGTAGATATCAAACGAATACGGTAACCATCAGGAAAGAGGTCAAAGTAGTGCAGTACGAAACGGAATACCGAGTCGAACAACAAAGCAACTAATCAAAGAAAGGAGTCAACTAGGTGAACAAGACAGATAAGTTCCTTTATGGAGGCTTTGCCGCCGTCGCCCTCGCCGGCATTGTCGTTTTGCTGGTGTCTGTTTTCTCTCCGCCAAAGAAAACAGCGAAAGAAACCGACAAGACGCCAATGACGCAAAACGGGCAACCAACGCTGGAAATAGCCTCGCCGGTAAACAAGTCAACGCCACAGGAAGACGGCTACGTTGCGTTCTACTTAGACGAGAACGGAAACAAAGTTTGGCTTACCCAAGAACAGCGCGACAGATTGGAACCTTACCCAGAAGAATTAAAACAGCAAGAAGAACGGCAAGAAGCTGAGCGATTAGCTAAAGAAAAGGCGGAAGAAGAATGGTGGGAAAGCAGGAAGGATTGGGTGGAATGATTCCTGTTCAAGCCAACCCACCATCCAGAAATAACCTACGACTTCAATGCCTTCCATGCCGGCGGAGAAATGCGCAAGATGGTAAGAAACCACAGTTTTTTGCGGATGTTTTACAACAGCCGTCTGCGCTACACCGAAGAGTTCGAACAGTTGTACGACATTGTCCAAGAGGTCGCCGGAGAAGAAAAAGCGGACAATCCCATCATTCTCGGAAAGGTGTTCACTACACTTCGAGGATATCATCACGCGAAGTCGCAAGACCCCGAAGCAATCTATCGAAAAAACGCTCGAGTGTATCGGCCGAAACCCCCGCCCAAACCGCCGGATATGCTGGCAGGTCTAACGCCTGAACAGTTGGCGGCATACAGAGCATTGCCGGGCGAAGTAAGGCGGGAAATGACGAGGGAACTCCGAGCCAGCCGATCCAAGGAGTATGTGGAACAACTGCGAGCGTATAACAACACCCTCAGATACCAAACCGTGGACATCACTTGGGGCGAAGAAGCGGAAAGCCGAAAAGAAATAATCATTGGCAATTTATGCAGTCACGTTCAGCCCGATCAGCCGTGGATGTCACAAAAGCAGGCACGCGCTATTCGAGAGCGTCTACTCAACGAAATCCCGGCGGAAGGATTCTTGAAAATGCCTGAAGTACCCTTTGCCTACGTTGATAGATACGAAAGGGAATTAAAACCCGGTGACCCGCTGTTAGTCAAGTAGATCGTCAACTGCAATTCTTCCTATTACAACCCTCGGCGAAGGAAAACCTTGCCGAGGGCTTTTTTTTCGTGTGCGTTTTATGCACGGGCGCTTAAAATGAAAATATGGCGTCGGCGTTTTGCTTACCGATGATTCAGCCAAAAACTTCTTGATTGGTGACGGAATAGTGACATTTTTGTTCCATTATGCAGATTCGCTTGTCCAACGAGTTTTTGCGCTCGACAAGGCGGGATTGTTAGCATAGCGAAGGAGCGGAACGATGACAATTTCAAGACGAAGATTTTTTCAACGCGCCGGGGTGGTGGCCGCCGGATTTGCCGGGCTTTCCCGTTTGTTGGAAACGACGGCAAAGCCGCAACCCTACCAAAGCGAACTGGAGGCGTATGGGAAACTGATCGACGATCCGAATCGAATTCTGGATTTGCCGGAGGGTTTTGAGTACGCCGTGATGTCGAAGACCGGCGACCCGATGAGCGATGGGTTTCGGACGCCGGGCGCTCCGGACGGCATGGCCGCTTTCCCGCTCGACAAGGAACGGGTTGTCGTGGTTTGCAATCATGAATTGACCAACGACAACACTTTTCCAGGCCCTTACGGCTTGATGAACGAGCTGGCCGCCAAAGTGCCTGAGGGGAAATTTTATGACGTCGGCAAAGAAGGGCGTCCTTCGTTGGGAGGCGCGTCCACTTTTGTTTATCACCTTGAACGCCGCGAAGTGGAATCTCATTTTCTGAGCCTGGCCGGAACGGAAAGAAACTGCGCCGGCGGGCCGACCCCGTGGGGCAGTTGGATTTCCTGCGAAGAAACAACGGTCAAAGCCGGCGAAGCGCACAATCAACATCACGGCTACAACTTTGAAGTCCCGGCATCCGCCAATCCATCTCTTTGCAATCCCATTCCACTGAAAGCAATGGGCCGCTTCCGTCACGAAGCAGTCGCCGTCGATCCCGCCACGGGCATCGTCTATCAAACCGAAGACGAAGAAGACGGCCTGATTACCCGCTTCCTTCCCTGCGAGCCGGGCAACCTACAAGCCGGAGGCCGGCTGGAAGCTCTCGCCGTGAAGGCAAAAAAATCCTGTGACACGCGGAATTGGCCGGATTCAGGCGCGCCGATGCTTCCCATCGGCCAACCGATGGAAGTTGAGTGGATGCCGATTGAAGACACCGAAAATTTAGAAGGCAAACTCCGAGAAAACGCCTTTCAAGCAGGCGCCGCCATCTTCGCACGCGGCGAAGGTATGTGGCACGGCTCCGGGAAAATCTACTTCGCCTGCACAAACGGCGGCATCGCTAAATCCGGCCAAGTGTTCACCTACTTCCCCAGTCCCTGTGAAGGAACCGAGCAAGAATCCAAGCATCCGGGCAAGCTGACGCTTTACCTGGAACCGAACAACACCCGCTTGCTACAATACGGAGACAACCTCACGGTGTCGCCTTGGGGAGACGTAATCCTTTGTGAAGACGGCGCCGAAGATCAATATCTGCGCGGCATTACTCCGGAAGGTAAAATCTACACGCTCGCCCGAAACGGTTACTTTGGAAAATCCGAGCTCTGCGGCGTCTGCTTCGCTCCGGAACACGCCACGCTCTTCGTGAACATCCAGTTTCCGGGAATCACATTAGCTGTAACCGGTCCTTGGGGAGAAATCTCGCAAACCTAACACCGGCTTATATTAGTCTCCATCCGCTAGCTCATTGTTGATTATAACCAACCATAGACTGCCGCTTAACGATCGCCGATTCAACCGCCAACAATCTCCCAAAACCTCATAAAACTCAAAAATCCGGGTCGTCATTTTGCGCTATTGCGTAGTTTTCAAACAGAAAAGAACAAGACAGAATAAGAGAAACAAGATAAAGATAAAACGAACAGCCCTTTCGTTTCCACTCCTCTTTTCTCTATCCATGTGTCAAAAACCAAAAATTATAGAATTGTAGCCGCCATCCACTATGCAGATGGTTTCCAAACAGAAAAAACCGTTTCGCCCTCGTTTCCAAAAGTAGCTAGTGATTTATTGATTGGCTACCAAGGAATCCGCGGCGAGGGATCGCTACCGGATACACCCAAAGGCTCATACCTCTTGCTGTTTTGTATGTATTGTCTACTTTGCTTCAAGACTTTGAAGTGGAGTTTTTTTTGTTCAATTCCGCATGAGAAATAAAGAATTAGATTTTGCGTTTTCCAAGGGTGGCGGAAAACACCGGCAAGTTATGATTTGTAGTTTAAAATGGAGGGAAAGAGTTTTTAGAAGAGAGCGGAGGAAGTTGACGATCAACGGGTTGGATGGCAGGGAATTTCAAATTCGCAGTTTGTCGGAGCGGTTTGGTTTGCGTTCAGTGTCTGCGATGCCTCTTTCTCCGCTCTTCATTCCAATTTTCACTCACTATCCATTTGGTGATTGCCCAGAGGCGCTCTTCTCTTCAAAATGTCCGGTTGTGAAATTTTCCCGCAATCGCGCGGTTGGAAGGGCGCTTGCAAAAGCACGATCCAATACACGGCGTTGGAGAGCTGCTGCTGGGATTCTCTTGGTCTTTTCCGGAACACCTTCGAGATGCAAAGCAACGTCGCTTGTTTTTCTTGACGAGCCGTCGTCTGGATCGTAGTCTTATTAGTTTCTTCCGAAAAAACGATTATAGCGTTGGGTTGACTATGAAATCCGTAGAGAACTGGGTTGGCTTTTGGAGTCTTTTTTTGGCTGGGAATTTACTCCGGCTTTTTGGATTGTAGGCATGGGTGATTTAACCCTTTTCAATAATGATGGCAGAGGGAGAACCTGGGGCAATCCTTAGTATTAGGAAAGGTTTTACGACCTTAAATATCTCGAATGGGAAGAAAGATACAAACGCAAACGGGAAGAAGATAATAGTAAAGATATGGGATTGGACACACCGGCGGTAAAGTTTCTCTGTGCGGCCAAATCGATGGGGGTGGATTTCTCGAATACGGCGACGATTGGGCGGCAGTCTTTTTTCCCCGATCCGCTCTCTTTGAGGCGGGTGTTTTCCGTTTTGAGAGTCTCACAAGACGCGGAGACGTTTCTGCGTGAAAACCCTTACGGTGAGGCTTTTTTCTCGTTGCTTGGCGCCCGTTTTGTCGATTCGGTTGATTGTTCAAACTACGAAGAGGCTACTATCCTCCACGACATGAACGCTCCCATTTCTGGTGATCTGCGCGGGCGATTTTCCTTGGTGCACGATGGCGGAACGTTGGAGCATGTGTTTGACGCCGTTCAAGGGTTGCAAAACTGCCTGGAAATGGTTCGCATCGGCGGGCACTTCAGCATGGCGAATGTGGCGAACAACTTTATGGGGCATGGGTTTTGGCAGTTTAGCCCAGACCTCATCTTTCGGGCGCTTTCCCCTGCGAACGGCTTTCGCATCGAGTGCGTGCTACTGCACGAGGCGGTTGTCGGCGGGGCGTGGTATTTGACGGCCGATCCTGCCAAAGTTCGCTCTCGAGTGGAGTTGCGAAACTCGTTGCCTACTTACATTATGGCGCTTGCTCAGCGCGTTGCCGAAACCGAAGTTTTCGCCCTCCCGCCGCAACAAAGCGACTATGCGGCTCTTTGGGAGGCGCGTTCTCAAGGGAAGGACGAGAAGCCCGTTGCTTTGTCTTCTGCGGCTTGGAGACGCTGGGTGCCGGCGTCCCTTCGCCGGGTTTGGAGGCAAATTCAATCGCGCGGCTTTTTTGTCCGGCGACGGAAGGAATTCAATCCCTTGCACTATCGCCGGATAGCGGAGCGCGATCTTCTTCAAGGGCGACTGAACGAGTAGTTTCCGGTGCGGGGCTGAAGGTTTTGGATTCTTTGACGCTAATGTTTTAAAATATTCAAAGATTCGATTCTGGGTTCTTCCGGGCAGTATTTGAAAGATTTCGTTGTTTCTGATCAATTATTCTTTGAAATATTCCTCGCTTTAATCTTCCGATCGCTTTTGGGGTCAATCTTTTCTGGAAAAAGTCTATTGCAAAGTGTCCCATTTCCTTCGGTATCGGCATTCTCGCCTGCGTGTTTCGCACATCTTTACCAATTTATTAGTTGACGGCTGTAATTGCGGCCGCTGTTTTCGGGATCGGGCTTCTCGCCATGCCGTCAATTAAGCGCAATCATCGAATTGGTGGTGATCAATTTCAATTTATTGAGATTCCGCATCCTCATTATCATTGATTTCTTCGGCTAGATCGTTCTGCTTCTTTTCAAATTGCACGTCGTCATTCTGGGCAAGTGAATATTTTGTTTGCGGATGGGCATGTGGGTTCGGAGACGTTGCATCAACTGCTTTATATTCATCGGTGGAAAACTGGACGCGTTTTAACTTTGACAATCGGCAACATGGGAATGACGGCGGCATGCCTTCTTCTTCCGGTTGGCAACCTCCGACGCCTTGGGATGAGTTAGTGGAGTTTTGATTTTCTTCTACCGACTTGTCGTTCTCTCCGCTATTCCATCAGGGCGTTGCCTATTTGCTTCCGTTTTTGAAAAGGTTTTTCTCGTCGCGTTCGTCAAAAGTGCAGGTTTGAAAGGATTGCCTGCGCAAATTTTCTTCCATCCTAAAAGAATATTCAAAAACGTTTATTGTTGGACGTCACTTCCACCTTAGCTGTTTTTGCCAGCTAAATCCCTTGGAAAGTGCGATTTCGTCGCCATTAGAAAGCGGGAGGAACACGGCGATCCACTGCCGGAAAATCTTCGTCGTTGGATTCTTTCTCAAAGGAAGGTTCCGAGTCTTCCAAAGTGCTCACTCGGTAGTCCAAGCAACGTTTGCAGGCAATCATGAGTCCGGCCTGTAGGGAGAAAGTTTTCATCGCGTATTCGCTGTCGCCGTGAAGGAAGAGAAACGCAATGATATTGGCCATCCAGACGCTGGCCAGGATGCAGCTCGTCCGCGCGAAGGCGTCGTGGCAGCCGTGCCGGCGCAAAAAGGCCATAATGGAAACGGAGAGGAAAGTTCCGGCAAGCAGGAAGATCAACATGGCGATTGTGCCGAAGACGCCCGTATTCACCATTAATCCAATCAATCCGTTGTAAAACCTTCCTTGGTTTAAATGTAGTTCGATGCCGGTTGGATCCCAAATGCTGGAATAGTCACGGCTGGGCATGGTAAAGCCTCGGCCAATCCAAAAAAATTCCGGGATCATTTTCCGGCCTTGAATTCGCAAAATGCGCCGGGTTTCCATTGTCGCCATCCCGTCTATGCGGGCGTGGGAATTGATCTGGATGCCGGGGATGTAGGACAAGGCTCGCTGCGCTGAAAGCGGGAGACGATCGGCGAAAAAGATCAAGGGGAGCAGCATGGCAATCATAAGGGCGGCGCTGATGAGAATGTTTCTGATGTTGTAAAACCGCTGGGCATAAGCGATGAACAAAATGGCGATGCCTAAAATTGCCGAGAGATAGCGGTGGCCGGACAACAAGCCTACCCCAAAAATTATGGCGGACAGAGGGAAGAGATACAACGCCTTCCAAGAAAAAAAATCATCCAGTCGGTGAAAGACAAGAATCAAAAGAATCAAGCCTTGCCCCGCCACGTTCAGAGACTGAAAGCGTCGGATGCTGAATTGCTGCGCCAAGAGTTCAAAATGGGCTGCGTCTCCGGGCAATTCAAAAAACCGAAGAAGGCCGAACAGCGCTCCGCCGCCGTGGGAATAAACAAAGTCCGAAACCAAAAAGGTGAGAGTGAGCAAACACTGCAGAATGTAAAGACGAGTCAACGTCTTTTCCGGAAACCGCACCAAAATGAATAAAAGCGGAAAGATGGCGCACATCATTTGTTGGAAGTAAAACCGGCCGCCCATTTGCTCCGTCCCCATAATGCGAAGGCCAAATCCTCGCTCCAACATTGTGGCCACTAACACCAAGCAATAACAAAGGATGCCGATAAAAAGCCAGCGGTTTTCCCGAATGTATCGGCCGGCATCCGGGGCGTAGCGCCGCAAAGAAATTGTGATGACCAACCCGGACCAAGCGAGAAAGGCGGCAAACTCCCACAAATAGGGGCGTCCGGGAAAATAAGGAAGGATCAAAGCCGACTTGAAGGCGACAATCGAGAGACAGGCCGCCAACTTCGCATGATAGGGAAGCAAAACCAACCAGCCCAACACGGCCACGGCGAGCGCCAGTATAAACTTGCTGGAAGCCAAGTAAAAGCCCGTGAACAGAGCCAGAAGAACAATCACTCCAAACCAAAAAATCTGGTTGAAGCGAATACTGCTTTCAATGCTACCAACAGCCACAACTTTTTCTTAGCGCATATCGCCGTCCTTGCAACTCTTTTCTTCTTCGTTTTCGAAATGGAAGCAAAGTTTCGGCGGCGCCCCGCACAAATCCGAAGCGGCTTAGCGGCGAAACCTAATAGAAAGCGGGAACTGCGAAGCTTGCCAACAGCAATCCCAAAAGAGAACGCAAAAATCCCGCTTCCCCAGCCATCCGGCGGATAAGTCGGATGAATTTCGTCATCGACCGAAAACGAACGCCAAAGAGCCAAACTTTTCCCGATGTTTCCATTCAAAACCGCCGCCGGATCGATAACGCCCAATTGCCTTTTGGATCCGGCCGTTCTCCCACAATGCGAATTCAAAATTCCTCAATTCGGCATCGTTTCGGACTGCTTCAGCGCTCGGCAAAGCCCGCTCAGCCAACAACCGTCTGTTTTAGATAACGACAATCCAATTTGTAATTCATCATTCGTAGAGGAATCTCCACTCCCGAACTCAAACCAACGAGTCTAAAAAGAAATGAGACGCCGTTTTGCCCAATGGCTAGGATTGTTGGTCATCGACATAAAAACTCCGCCTTCAAAATTTCCAAAGCGAAGTGGCTTGAAAACGAGTCCAATCTCATCAAAAGCCAAAGCGCGAACCACAAGCCTCCAGCGCCAGCCGAACGACTTGGACACAGATCCTGAATCCCAAGCCGCTGGCTAATCACCAATCCCTAGCCACGGTTGCTTAATCACCGACCACTGAGGCCGCTGGTTTGCCGTCGCAGAAACAGTTGACTACGGAGTTGTGGTGGCTTGGCGTTTCTTTTGCCAACGATGAAAGAAGACGAAGGCGAGCGCAAACAGGCCGAACACCAGCGCGTATTCCTCCGGTTCGGGGACAAACAAGGAGGCCGGCGCGCTGGAAACCACCACTCGCAAACCCAAAGAAGTTGGCATGTTTATGTCGCCGTTCAGATAACCCCTCGCAAAAGGAGGCGCACCGTAAAAATACTCGCCATCTGCAGTGAGGGAAAAGTCGCTTATGGGATAGGGCAAAGTGCCTTGCCCGCTCCAAGAAACCGCGACGCCGTTGGTGTAGCCGAGCGCAGTGGTTCCGGAGACGCGAAAGCCTAGCGTGTCGGTGGGATGGTTGTTATGCAGGCGGAGGTGGCTGATGGTTCGGGTGCCGGAAGGCGTGGTGATTTGCGGTTGGCTGTAAGTATTGGCCGTCAAAGAATAGTTAGTTGCTGTATTGTATCGGGCGGGAGCGCCGGCGGTGAGGAATTGAGTGCCGGTGGTTCTAGCGAAGGGATAAAGCGATCCTTGGCTGCCAAAGTGATCAGAGTTGTCCGATTGCGTGGCGATGGAGCCGGAAGAGAAGGCGTCGGGTGTGGAAGAGCCGGAGAAAGACCAGATGGTTGTGTTGTTGGTATCGCCTTGAAGGGGATTGATGGTGAGAATCAACTGCGCTTGGCTCTGCTCCCCAGAAACCAGAGAAAGCGCCGACACCACTAACGCCGCGAAAAAGCGGCAATTATAGCCCCGCTTGCCCGCTTGCCAATGATAACGAAAAGGTTCTCATAGATTCCAACATAGAAAATGATCGATTGTTCTGACTTTGGTGACGTAAACAATTTCCTTTGTAGCCTCCTCACCGCAAAGAGTCAACCCCAAAATCACAAAAAAGAGAAAAAAAGTGAAGAAAAATTCGTTGGCAACGAGAAAATAACCCAGAAAAAGTGCAAAAAAGAGCGACAATTCCACTTTTGTCGGTTGCGAAAAGAAAGAAAAGGGTTGGGGTTTTTGGCGAATTTCGAATGAGAAAAGACACTGGGCCGCCTCGGCAAAACAAGGAAACTCGCAAAAAGGTGCGCCCTCCATCCCGCCTGGCCGCTATGAAAGAAAGAAGAAAGTTTTGTTGATTGGCGAGTGCTTTGGGAAGAACTCCGAATTCAGAAGAACGCATGGGAAAAAGCGACAAAACTGCGAAAGGCGCAAAAGGGTGGGAAAATTCCGCCTTGCCGGTGCGGGAAGAAAGGGCTGAACGGGATGTTGTCCTGATAGGAAGCGTACTTCTTGTTGAGGTTGAACGGCGGGTCGGCGAAGACAATGTTCACCAATTCGTCGGGCATGGACCGCATCAGATCTAGGCAGTCTATGTTGTGGACTTTGCCGAGCAGACGGGCAACCGCGGCTTGCGGATCCGTGCTTGCCGCGCCCAAAAATTCGCCTGCATCTGTCTGCGCCGCCATAAGCCAGCCCCTTGTTTCGCGTGTGCGGTTCGTGATTTTCGGCGGCAGTTTTCATCAGAATAAAGATACTATCGTCAAGGCAAATTAGGTTGACATTGGCGCGCACGCGAACTGCAGCTCCATTGACGGGCGACGCGGTCAAAATAATATCGACGTTGGAAGCGTCTTGCGTAAAAGTGGGCGGACTGTTTGCGCATTCGCCGGCCGCGGCTCGTCTTGGTCGGAAGCGTTGTTGCCGTTGTTGTTGAGAAAGGGCGTCACTGCGAAGTTGTTTGCCGGGTGTAGTCGCCGCCGATCTTGAGGATTCTCATTTTTGGCGGCGCTTGTCAGCGTTGGCGTTTGGCGGCTAGGGCGTCTCGCAGTTGATTTAGGGGCAAGGTGTTGATCACGTCGTTTTTGGTTAGCCAGCCTTTTCGCGCAATGCCCGCCCCGAAACGGAGAAACGCGGCGTGCTCGGCTCGATGCGCGTCGCAGTTGACAGCGCACTTCACGCCCTTTTTCTTCGCGTAGTTCCATAGCCTCCAATCTAGATCAAAGCGATGGGGGTTTGCGTTGAGTTCGATCCAAGTTCCGGTTTCGGCGCAGGCGTCAATCACGGCTTTTTGGTTCACTGCGTATGCCTCCCGCTCAAGCAACAGACGCCCCGTCAAGTGTCCCAGCATGTGCACAAACGGATTTTCCGCCGCTTTAATGAGCCGCCGGGTGATTTGCGATTCGCTTTGGGCAAAGCCGTTGTGAATGCTGGCAACGACCACCTCCAATTTGCCTAACAAACCGTTGTCAAAATCCAGCCGGCCGTCACTAAGAATGTCCACTTCCGAGCCGGTTAGTAGACGAAACGAGTCGCCTTCGGCTTCCAATAGGGCATTTAAATTTTGAATGGATTGAATTTGCTTTCGCAGTTGGTATGCCTCCAGTCCGTTCGCTTGGAAAGAGGAGCGGGAGTGATCCGTCACCGCCCAATAATCGCAACCCAGCTCGCGGGAATGCTGGACGATTTCCTCCAGAGATTGCCTCCCGTCGCTCCAGTCAGAATGGTTGTGAAGAGATCCTCGCAATTCCGTCCACTCCAAAAGTCTGGGCAAGGCATTTTTTTCGGCTGCTTCCAATTCTCCGAGGTCCTCGCGCAGTTCCGGGGGAATGTAGGCAAGGTCCAGTTTGCCAAACATCTCCGCCTCCGTGGCGCACGCTTCCAACAACTCCGCTGATCGCGTCTCCTTTTGGGAACGAAACAAACCATACTCGTTCAACCGAAGCCCTCGCTGAATCGCCCGTTGACGCATCCCGATGTTATGCTCCTTACTACCCGTAAAATAAGCCAAAGCAAAAGGGAACTCCGCGTCGCCAACTACCCGCAAATCCGCTTGCATCCCGCCCCGGACGACTACGCTGGCCTTTGTGCCTCCCGCCGCCGCAATCGACTCTACCTCTGGCTGCTGGATGAAAAACTGGATAACGGCTCCAGCATCATTAGCGGAAACCAAAAAATCCAGGTCCCGAATAACTTCCTTATGCCGACGAAGACTGCCGGCGAGACTGCCACGAATCACATCGGGATGGGATCGAAGCCGATCCAGCATCGGTTCCGCGACGACCAAAGCGTCGCTGATCCGGTGATGCGAAGCGTGCCTCCGCCGAAAAGCAATCCCCGCAAGAATCTTCTGCTGCGTTTTTTCCCCAAAACCGGACAGCCCCGACACTTGCCCCGCTTGACAAGCGTCCTCCAGCGCTTCTACGGAAACAATGCCAAGCTTCTGGCGGAGAAGGTTGATTTTTTTGGGTCCTAATCCGGGAATGTCCAGCATCGCCAACATTCCTTCGGGAACGGACGCCTTCAAGTTTTCCAGATAACCCAACTTTCCCGTGGCGGCCAATTCGGCAACCTTCTGCTGCAAAGCATCGCCAAAACCTTTGATTTCCCCCAAACGCCCTTCTTCAACCATAGCCTCCAGCGATCCTTCCCACTGACTCAAAGCGCGAGCGGCATTTGTGTAGGCACGGGCTTTGAAAGGATTCTCGCCCTTCAATTCCAGCAACACGGCGATCTCTTCCAACGCCGCAACCACGTCCTTTTTGTTCATACAATGGAAACTATAACGCTCCAACTCCGCTGTCGGCAAAGCCAACCGCATCCGCACTTGCTCCGACACAAAACGAATCCAAAAAACTCCCGAATGCTTTTTCCAACGCAGCTATGCCGCCCGCAACGAGACAAAAATCGGCGCTTTTTAGAAACGGCCGGGAACGAGCGTCGGATTTCCTTCCAGCCGAATTCATCACTCAACTCTTAACTCATAAAAGAAAACAGAATCGCCATTCTATCCAATCCAGCTACCTTGCTCCACCTTCGCCAAAAGACATAACCCTTTTGCATTCCTTCGCAATAAAACGAGGCGGCGCAGTTCCTCCACTGCAGTCTTGTTGCGGAGATTTTGCAAAAGAGCGGGCTTGCTAGTCCAATTTTCTCGTTGACTCTTGAGTTGGATTGAGGCAACGTCTCTTTCCTTTGGTTGGGGGGCGTAGCTCAATTGGTTAGAGCGCTGCCCTGTCACGGCAGAGGCTGCGGGTTCGAGTCCCGTCGCTCCCGCCATTTTTTCATCTCAGTCGTTACTATTGGAAATCCATGCGAGAATCCAAAACAAAAAGACCAATCAACAGAACGCTACACGACGCGATGATTCCCCCCTAAAAGAATTCATACCGAGTCCTTACATCCTACAATGTTTTTGGTCGGTAAAATTGCTCCATTCCATCACCAAAAACAAAATCAGGAAAATCGTAAACCGATATAAAAGCCAACTGCAGATTCCGCATTGCGCAAGGCGAACGGCAAGGATTGCGTATTGCCGTTATTGCTTTTTTTTGGTGATCCATTCGAAGATGATTTCCACCTCGTCACCGGTTTTAATCAATCCAAAGGCAATTTTCGGCGCCGGAGGCTGGATGCCAAAGTCCGTCATCTTCACCTTAGTTTTGCCTGTAATGCGCAATCCTCCGTCGCCGTGTTGCACCAAGTCTATTGGCATGGCGATGCGCTTTTTGACTCCGGCAACCGTCAGATCGCCTTCCGTATCGTAGCGAAGCGGATCCCCGGCTTTCCGCTCTATCTTAGACGGCGTCATTTTTGCCAAGACGTAGGTAATCTTCGGATGCGCTTTTTGCTTCATGGCGCCGTGCATTACGCTGTCCATTGTGCTTTTGCCGCTTCTGATGGATCGGACGGGTATCTGAACGTTCACTTGGGGAAGGTTTTTCAGCGCGGGAACTATGGTTGCGGAAAGGTCGGATGGAAACTCGCCCTCCACATTCATAAAGCCGGCGATGAGGGTGCTTCGAACTTCCCAATCGTGAACGGTCGACGTCCCTTTGATCTTGATGCTACTGCCTCGAGGGACTCCTTGGTAGCGCACAATCTCCGCGACGGCGGCGCTGGCCGCAAGCAAAGATCCCAAGAAGAGTCCAACGAATCTCATTGTAAAGTATTCTGTGTGTTTCATTGAGGTTACTATCTTTCTATACTCTGTAAAAAAAGCGGTGTTGCGGATTTTAACTAAGGTCGAACCAGCGGTCTTCAAACGCGATGGGGCTTCCGTTGACAATCGACTCGTTGATTTTTAGCGCCGTCACTGTAGCTTCGTAGCCGACGTCGACATCAGCCGCCGGCATCATAGAGTCGTCCAGATCCGACAAGTACTCCGCCAATGCTGCCGGGTCGTCCTCTCCAAAACCCAGGATAAAGTCTTCCACGCTGGATTGATGCAGGTAGGCATTGTGAACGAAGGCTTCCAGCGCCTGATAGAGGGGCGTATTGACATATTGATTGGCTTCCTCCTTGTTGCCTCCGCCGGTCACGGTAGTCAATTGAGTGGCATCCGCCGACAGGGCAATCCCGATCTCTTTGTGAAAGGTTTCCTTCAAGGCATAGACTTCCCAGCCGAGCAGCGGCGCGTCGGCTTCTTTGAACATCCACGCTTTATTTCCCCTTACCATCATAGCGGCGGAAGAGCCATAGTAAATTTCAAAATCCCCATCAAAGGAATTCGCCAATGTAGCGTTGTAGCTCAGGCGAACGCCTCCGGGATATTCCACAATTGCTTGAGCAGTGTCCGGCACTTTGCGCCCGTCGTTCCATTGAATAATGGAGCCAAAGCCGTGCGCGCCCACCGGCCGTTTGCGGAAGAACCAGGAGACTGCGTCGATTTGATGAATCCCAACTTCGCCAATCAAACCGGCCGACAACTTCTCATCCAAACGCCAATTCATCTCGCGTTCGCGTTCGTTGGTGGGGGCCGTCCGCCGCCAACTGATCTTCTTATGCCATTGCGCGCGCGCCTGCGCCGTCTTTCCCCAAGCGCCGGTCCGAATAAAGTCGAAGAGAAAATGCCGCTGAGAGTCAGAGCGGTATTGCAACCCCGCCTGAAAATAAAGCCGCGGATGCTTCTTGACGGCCAACGCAATCTCCCGCGCTCCCTCCACAGAATTGGACAGCGGCGCCTCGCAATACACATGTTTTTCGGCGGCCAGGGCGTCTCGGACGATTCGGCCGTGCTGATGGGTCGGCGTGCAAACGACAACCGCTTCCACTTGGCCGTCCTCCAATAAATCCTGATAACGTTCGTATTTGGCCGCTTTCGGCGCCGAACGCCCCGCCCGCCGCAGAAAGGCGCCGTAAGGATCGCACAAGGCCGCAATCGGAGCATTGGGCAACAGCGACAAAGTGGAGATTACGTCTCGGCCGTGATAACCGCATCCAATCACGCCGACGTTCACCGGTGGCCCAACTAGTTTGGCAGATTCTTGAGCGGCGGTTTTCTTTGGCGCGGAAACTAGAGCGCCGCCGACAAAAGCCGCCATAGAACCCAAAGAGCCTCCCTTGAGAAAGTTGCGGCGATTAAACGGTTGAGATGGATCCACTGGATTCATAATTTACTTCCATTTCAAAAAGGGCGTTGCATCTGCTTTGGACTTCTTTTCTTCATCGTTTCATCACTTTTCTCCTAGCACTTTCTTGTAGTCCAAAAAAATGACTGCCCGTTTATTGATGTAATCAGAGCTTTTTCGATTTGGGTAATTATTAAAGACCACAAACGCTTTTCTTTCACGCAAAGCACTGTCAATTTCCTTGTTAATTTTATCGAAACTCGGCACGCATTCAGGATCGAATATCTTAGAGATTATGTTGCAGTAATCTTCATGTCTCCGCAATTCAACGTAGAGCGTCCCGTTCCTTTTCCTCTTCACCTCCAGTTCAAATGGATAGTGTTCCAAATAGTTGACGGGATTAGGCCCAACATCTTTATGTTCCAGTATTTTCATAGTTATGTAGTATCTGTAAATGAAGTTATTGTTTCGGTCAAATTTTCTCTCTTGTTATTCCTGTGGTTCAAAATCCTTTCTATCGCATGCGCAATCAAAGCCGCCAACCCAACCGCAAAGCCAAATACGATGGAGGCAATCAGTCTAGGGGAGTTCATGGTCTTGAATCAAAGAACATCTTGCCTTCTAACACAGCTGGCATTCGCATTGGTGACAATTGACTACCTCCAATATATTTCCAATCGTCGTCGGGACGTTCAGACACATACAATCTCAACCCCCAACCCCACCTGACTTCCATGACATTTCCTTGCTTAGACACATGAACCCCCGGCAATGGAACCATTTTAGGGACTTCGTTGTTATGCCAATTATCCCGTTCAAATCTTATTGACCTGCCCAGCTGACTAGAAACATGCACACGCTCAATAGGCGATCCTCCTGTGTTTACTCTTACACCACCACACCGCCAACTACTAGCTGTGTCCCATCCAAAATAGACGTCCTTCAATGCAACGCAGTCTCTAAAATCAATTCTTTCTAATTTTCTCAGTCCTTCAGGAAGCCTGAAAGACTCTGATGTCAGCCCCCAAAATTCTATTGACTGCAATGGGGGAGGCTCTTTGCCTAATAAAAGTGATTCAAAAGGCGTGTTGGATATAAACAAATAAAGCAAATCTAAACCGTCAGGAATCGCGAGGGTTTTTATTTGCGTCCCTATGATTTGAACTCCGAGACGCCACGAATCATTAGGCAGTAACAATTCTTCCAGCTCTCTTATTCCAGAATGCCTGTCTATTTCATGGTCACGAATAAAAACAGTACGCAGCTCAGCTATCCCGTTAGGTATCTTTATAGACTTATATCCAACTCCGTAGTCTGGCCATATTGTTTTATAGAGAGGTAGATTGTTTTCATCCCGCCCAACAAACTCTTTGCCTATAATCTCAATTTTGTTATCCACCCGGTGCGTCTTCACTTGACCGTCCTGCAATGTGATTTCAATGCCAACCGTTGCCGCTTGCGAAGTCACACTGACCGCCAAAATAATCACCCCAGCAATCGCAAACACTAATTTAATTGATTCTTTCATTGTGTTTCTTTACATCTTCACGAATATCTGATACTATCACTTTCACTGGATGTGGTTTTCTATCTTCTGAAACCTTCAATTTCTCCATTTCAGGAAGCAATCTTTTTATTTCTTTCAATCTTTTTTCAATCTTTTTTCAATCATCGGATGATCATGATGATCAATGTTTTGTATGTTCCTATTTTTTTCCCAAATAAGTCGCTTTTTCAAAGCACTTTCAGCTGCTTCTGGATTATACCCAGCTCTCGTGGCTAGTTCCATTCCAATCCGATCTGCATCGAATTCATTTGCGCGAAAGTGCATCGTTTGAATATCCAAATTAAAAAAATCTAGAGTTTCATCAACAAGTTTCTGTTCGAGATTGTGATATGATAAAAAATGACCGCAGTTTTTTTGAAAAAATTCAATAACTAAATTTTTCTCTTCTTGGTTTTTAAAACCGTCTTCCATGATTTCTGTTTGTAAATATCTAATGGCTTCCCTCAATCTCCCATGGTTCTTAAAGTCATGCGCTATTTCGTGACCAATAACACATGCCATATCGTGCTCTGTAAACACATAGTTTAATTTCCTTCTTATTAATATTCTCCCGTTACTATAAGCAGATGCATTCAGATCGAAACCCTTAATTTCAACTATCCATTTGTGGCTGACTGAATTTGAATCAGGAAACATCTTTATCGCTTCTGCAATCAATAAGCCTGCAATCCCTTCAACTTGATCGTATTGGACTTGCGCTTGCGTTTCCAATAACCCGACGCAAAAGAATGCGGCGGCCAAAAGCAATCCAAATGTCTTGTGTCTATTCATCGGTTTCAAAACCTCAATCAAACACAGCGCAATTATCGTGTTTCCAATCTTCATCTCAAATTTTAGCGGAGCGGCTTGATTCGCAGATTGCGGAATGCGATGGCGCCGTGGTCACCTTGCAACAAAATCGGACCCGGCTGATCCACGAGGCCGTCCAATTCACTACCCGTGGGTTTGTTCACTTCCACGGCGTCGTGAATTTTTACTCCGTTGAGGAAAACGGTGACGCGATTTTCTCGGATGGTCGCTTCGACCTCCTGCCATTCTCCCGCTTTGCGAGAAACGAAAACATCCGCCGGCTTGATTCCGTAAATGGCGCCGTTGCTTCCCGTGGTCAACTTGCGGCCGGCGGCGTCTTCCAAAATCTGAATCTCGTGACGCCCACGCAGGTAAAATCCGCTGTTGCTTCCTTTGGGAACTTGATATTCGTAGCGAACGGTAAAGTTCCAGAATTTTTCTTCGGAAATCAAATCCGTGCCGTGTTCGCCTTGGGGAATGGTATTGACCAAGAGGCCGTTTTGCGCGCTCCAACTGGCCTTGCCGTCTTGTCGGCGCAGTTTCCAGCCGGACAAATCCACTCCGTTGAACAAGGGCTTGAACCCTTCCGCCTTTTCCGAATCGCTCAGGGTATAGCGAGTGTCGGTTGGTTTTGCGTCGCCCGGCGCCAATCCCAAACTCCATAAAATGCCTCCGAGGATGTGCTGCTGATATTCGTGATTCGTCCAAACATCTTCCCGATGCCCCAAAGAAGTGTAAAACACTTTGCCTTTGCCAAAGTTCTTGCACCAAGCAATCGGATAGTCGCCGGGGATTTTGGAATTTGGATGATGATGCAAAGTCAAAAGGCCGTGAACTTTCTGGCGCTGAAAGCTCTTCAAAATGTAAATCTCATCGAAAATTTTGAAATGAGGACCGTAATGCGAGCAAGCGGCGTGGCTAGGATCTTCATTGACCGCATCCACTTCCACTTGCGGCCCGTGAGTCTGAAACTCGCCGCCGAGCATTTCAATATAAGGACGGAATTGGTGGAAGGTGTCCGATGCGGAGTGCATCCCGGCGAAGGCTTTCCCGGATTTTATCCAGTCGATGAAGGCTTCTTTGTCGGGGATGGGCAATTCCCCGGTGGTGTTGGCAAAAATGACGCCGTCGAGGTTTTTTAGCCTTTCGGGAGACATCTTTTGCGTCACTTCTTCGTCCGTTCGCGCATAGTCAACGGAAAAAGCGTCGTGTCGTTCCGCCAACGATCCCAGAACCGCTTCCGCCGTTGGAATGGAACTGTGCCGAAATCCTTTGGTCACGGTGACCACCAGAAGCCTTTTGGCCGCTTCCGCTTCCATAGAGCAAACCGTTGGGCCGCCAATCAGCGAAAAAACGGCAATCCAAGAGAGTAGGCGATGAAAAAAATTCGTTTTCATAGTTTTCATAGAGTCTTTAAATTGATTAGTCGTCCACCCCCATAAAAAGCGAGAGGCGCACGTTTTTCAAGCCTAATTTCCTATTTTGCGATATTTTGTCGGGAAAAAATCTCTGCGACCCAAACGCAAACTCGCAAATGATTTAGGTCCGATTGACTTCCAACAACGGCGGTTCCGAATTTGCGCCTCCCTATTTCCAACGAGAAATAGTCATCAAACCTCGCCGTCACTCGGAAATTTCACCAACCGTCGGACTCTCCGCAAGCAGTCGATATTCGTTGTCTCGCTGCCGCGGCTCATACCCGGCGTCCGCAATCAATCGCTTCATCTCCGAAACACTCGTCCGAAAAGTCGTCCCCGCCTGACTGACTACGTTCTCTTCGATCATCAAACTGCCCAAGTCGTTCGCCCCGTGTTTCAAAGCAACTTGCCCCACTTCCAACCCCTGCGTCACCCAAGAACTCTGAACGTTGGGAATGTTGTCCAAGTAAATCCGGCTCAAAGCCTGCATCCGCAGATATTCGCTCGCCCCAACGGGTTTTGCTTGCAACCGCGTATTCTCCGACTGCTGAAAAGTCCAGGCGATGAAGGCCGTAAACCCGCCGGTTTCCTCCTGTTGCCCGCGCACTCGGTCGAGATGTTCGATGCGCTCGGCCAGCGTTTCGACGTGGCCAAACATCATTGTCGCCGAAGACCGCAACCCCAAACGATGCGCCGCGTCCATCACTTTCAGCCAGTCGTCCGCTCCCGCTTTGAGCGGCGAGATGCGCTGCCGCACTCGATCCACCAAAATCTCGCCGCCGCCGCCCGGAATGGACCCCAAACCTGCTTCTTGAAATCGGGCAAGCAAGTCTTCCAGCGGCATGTCAAAGAGATCGCGGAAGTGAATGAATTCGCTCGGACTAAATCCGTGAATGTTAATCTGCGGAAACTTCGCCCGAATGTGGGACAAAAGATCCAAATACCAAGCCAGCGACAGCTTTGGATGATGCCCTCCTTGCATCAGGATTTGCGTGCCGCCTAAGTCAATGGTTTCGCGGATTTTTTGATCCAATTCTTCAAAGGAAATCACGTAGGCGTCGGACTCTTTCTCCGTGCGGTAAAAAGCGCAGAATTTGCAATACACGTTGCAGATGTTGGTGTAGTTGACGTTGCGGTCGATGATGTAAGTGGCGATCTCGTTGCCGCGGCCTTGATACGCCTTCTGCTGGGCCAATTGTCGACGCCGATCCGCCAGCAGCCCCAACTCCTCCAAAGGCAACCCATACAGCGCCTCAGCCTCGCGGGCATGAATGCGCTCGCCATCCCAAACTCGCTGCAGCAAGCCGTCATCCGCCATTTCCGTCTTTCTCATTCTGTCGCGCTTCATTGTCCTAATTGCCGCGGATTGGCCGTTGATCTCGCCTCCCCTAAATCGGCGCGGTCTATAACGCCACGGAAACGCCGCTTTTTCGGCTGGATTCGAGGCAGGCCATGATTACTTTTTGAGTTTTGAGCGCAATGACGCCCCATTCGGGATCGACGTCGTTGCGGATCACGAGATCGGCAAAGTTGCGGAACAACGCTGTTTCCTGAGCGGTGGGATGGCTGTTGCTGTATTCTTGCGCGATGACTCGTTGCTCGCGGCGTTCCATGTTGAAGTCACAAACATGTTGACTGCTCGACATCTTGGAAACGGTAAAACCAACCTCGCTCCCGTAGCAGGGAACCACAAAGTCGTCCAAGCAAATGTTGCCCTCCGTGCCGCAGAGGTGCGCCCATTGCTGGTTGGCCACTTGGAAAGAGCAGAAAAAACTAGCCGAAACGCCGCTCGCAAAAAACATTTCGCCAGAAAACTCTACCGGCACCGGCTCCGGGCTATCCGCCCGCGCCGCTCCTCGCAACATGTTTCCCGTAACCGAGAGAGGCATCTCATAACGCATCGCCCAAAGAGCAAACCGAATGTTGTACCATCCCAAATCTCCCAGACACCCCAACGGCTCCAATCCGCTGTGCATGCGGATGTTGCCTTCGAGAAATTCTTCGCTTGCGCAAAAACTAAACTGTGAACGGATATGACGGAGACTTCCAAAACTCGCGCCATCGTCCATTGCCCGCCGCAAGGCCGGCAGCCGGCCGCTGTGCATAAACATAACGCCGTCCATAAACTGAACCCCGGCAGACCGACAAGCCTCCAGCATTTCTTCCACCTCACCCGCATTCACTCCGCAAGGTTTCTCGCAAAGAACGTGCTTGCCGGCTTGGGCGGCCTTGACCACCCATTCTTTGCGCATGCCCGTCGGAAGCGGAATATAGATGGCGTCAACATCCTCCCTCGCCAAAAGCGCCTCATAGCCTGCCACCGCTTCCGGACGAAAAGGAAACGGAACGTGAGCCTCGCATTCCTTAATCCAAGCAGACGCCTTGTCCCGATCCCGACTGGCAACCGCAACAATCTCGCCGTTTCCCGACAAAGCAACTGATTGCCAATTCTTCATCCCGATCCACGACGCGCTCAAAAATCCCCAACGGCATTTTTTCTCTTCCCTCATCTCAACTTAATCACAAATAACAGATTCCAAACCGACAACTTAAAATCTAAAACAACTCCTTGGCAAGCGTTTCCACTCGCCAAAGCAAATCCAACAGACCTTCCATAGTAGAACGACAGCAAAAAATAGTTTTCCTCCCCGCAAACCGTCAACGCTAGCCCGACACGGCCGGCTAATAGCGCACGCTCGGAAAACCTTACTCCGTCCCGTTAGAATAACGCCTCCAACTTGGTCTTCGATTTCGCAGTTGTTCCCTTCCCTCCCGCTCATACGGCAACGAAAACAAAGCGCAAAGAATGATCCGCCCCTCCCCGCTCTCTTCAACCAGAAGTCTGCCGATGACTTCCACCAACCAGAAGCGCCGGGGCTTGGAGAGCGATTTTCGGCAATCTTTGCTAGTTTGTCGGCTTGAGGCGGAGGAAGGATTGGTTGGCGTTGGCCTGAGGCAGAGTGAGGGTCATGTGCGCGGTGCCGTCTTGGTTGTCTTTCCAAACTAAGCGGTATTCTTCTTCTGGTTGCAAGAGGCGCCATACTCCGCCAACCAAGCGGGAGCTAGCCTCCACCGCGAATGCTCCCGACCTGGCTCTGGTCAACGGCATCACCAATTCAAAGCGAACGCCGCCAGAGAACGCGGCCGCCTTGGTCCGACGACTTTCTTTCTTCTCCTTCGCAACGCTCGCTGTCTGAAATCCTCGGGGTTGCGCTTGGCGGCCGGACAACGCGGGCGCCGGGCGACTTACGATGATAGAGTAAGTTTGGGCCGCGCCATTGGCCGCGATTACCGCCAGCGCAATGGGGTTGTCGCCTTCGGTTAAGGCTACCTGATGACCGGCAGTGGTGGTGGCGGCATCCTCGCCCCAAATCACCACCTGCGCCTTGTCGTGTTTGGCTGTGGCCGTCAAGGTGACCGCAGTGGTGGTGGCCGCTACCGTAGCTCGGTAAAGCGTGGGACGCCCGGTCACCTGCCCAAAAGTGAGGACAGGTTTCAATCCTAACGCTCCAAAACTGACATCGCCAGACAAGGCGCGGTGGAGGGTTATAGTGTAAGTGCGGCTGCTTCGGTTGGGGGCGATCACGGTGGCCGCAATGGTGTTGTTGCCTTCGGCTAAGGCTACTTGATGGCCGGCAGTGTCGGCGTCGGCGTCGGCCGGCACAATCGCCAACCGAGCATTGGGATCGCTGGCGACGACCTGCACCGTCGTAGAAAGAGTGAGATGACTCACCGGCGCCGTGTAGTGGGTTGTGTCGCTGGAGAAGTTCAGGGGGATGCCGCTCAACGCCAAAGACTGCAAAGCAGCGTCGTTGGACAAGGCGCGGTGGAGGGTTATAGTGTAAGTGCGGCTGCTTCGGTTGGGAGCGGTAAGGGTGATGGTAATGGGGTTGTTGCCTTCGGCTAAGGCTACTTGATGGCCGGCAGCGTCGGCGTCGGCGTCGGCCGGCAAGATGGACATGGAGGCTTGGGCATGGTTGGCTACGGCGGTAATAGTCGTCATCGCATTGGTTGCCGCCACGCCGGCCGTGTAACGAAGCCGGCCACTGGAAAAAGCGCCTATGTCGACTCCGCTCAACGCCAAAGCGCGCAACGTGGCATCTCCGCTCGGCGGCGCATGATAGGCGTATAACTTGTTGGCCGCCGCGTCTATGACCCACATGGTCGTCCCATCCGACCACAAACCCCAAGGCGCCCCGTTCTCCGCTGCCCGCAAGGTGTTAAAGTCCCGGGCCGCATCCCGCCTCTTGTCCGCCAAGCGATAAGCGTAAAGCTTGGCGTCTTGGTGGTCCGCCACCCACAAAGTCTCTCCATCAGCCCACAGCCCCGCCGGATCATCGTTGCCCGCCTCTAACGAAAAATCTTCCCTCACATTCCGCCTCTTGTCCGCCAAGCGATAAGCGTAAACATGATCCTCCCCGTCATCCGCTACCCACAAAGTCTCTCCATCGGCCCACAGCCCCGCCGGATCATCGTTGCCCGCCACCAAAGCAAAATCGTTCGTGGAAACACGGCCTTTGCTCGCTATATTGTAAGCGTAAAGCTTGGCGTCTTGGTGGTCCGTCACCCACAAAGTCTCCCCATCAGCCCACAGCCCCGCCGGAGCATCGTTGCCCGCCGCTTTCAAGCCGTTAAAGTCCAAACTAGAAGCAAGCCTTCTGCCGTCCGCCAAGTTGTAGGCGTAAAGTTTGTCATCTTGATTGTCCGCTACCCATAGAGTCTCTCCGTCCGACCAGAGCCCGCGAGGGGCCGTGTTAATCGATGAAAGCGCCAAGTCGCGGAGCGGATTCCAACCGGTAACCCCAATGGAAGCCCGGCGAATGGTGAGGATATAGTCTTTGGTGGCGCCGTTGGGAGCGGTCACCATGATGGCAACGCGGTTGTTGCCTTCGGCTAGAACTACCTGATGACCGGCGGTGTTGGCGTCGGCGTCCGCCGGCGATATGGAAACCACTGCGTCCCGGTGGCTGGCGGTTGCTACGATGGTGGCGAGGTTAACGGGATGAGAGACCACGGCCGAATAGCGGGCGGTGACGGGCAGAAAGGAAGGCGAAAGCGCATGCCCAATCAACCGCAAAGCCCTTAGGTCGTTGTCCCCGGAGCGCGGCCTTCGAGTGACCGCGATGTCGTAGTTTTTGGCGCTCCCGTTTTCAGCAGTCACGATGATGGTAATGGGGTTGACGCCCTCGGCTAAGGCTACTTGATGACCGGCGGTTGCGCTGTCGGCATCGGCCGGCAAGATGGACACTGAAGCTTGGGCATGGTTGGCTACGGCAGTGACCGTGGTCACAGCGGTGGTTGTGGCAACGGTGGCCGTGTAGCGGGTTGTGCCAGCCACAAAGGCCGGCGACAAAGCCGCCTGGCTCACTCCCAACGCCTGCAATGTGTTGTCGCCCGATGGCGCCGGCGGCTGCTGATAGGCGTAGATCTTGTCGTCCCACGGATCCGACACCCACATGGTCGTCCCATCGGACCATAAACCGCGAGGATGCTCGTTGCCAGCAGCGACCAAGGTGCCAAAGTCCTTAGCCGGCTCTCGCTGCTTGCTCGCCACATTGTAGGCGTAAATCTTAGTGCCCCCCCGATCCGCCACCCATAGCGTCGTGCCGTCTGACCAGAGATCAGAAACAGGAGTGTTTCCGTTGGCGTTTAAGATATTAGCATCGAAGTCTTTGGCGGGATCGCGGCTCTTGTCGCTCATCTTGTAAGCGTAAATCTTGGCGTCCGTATAGTCCATTACCCACATGGTTGTGCCATCCGACCAGAGATGCCAACCGGAATTGTTTCCGGCAGCGCTCAATGTATTGAAATCTTTGCTCGGATCACGTTGTTTACTCTTCAGATTGTAGGCATAAATCTTTTTGATCCTGCCATCTAATACCCACATGGTTATACCATCGGACCAAATGTCTCGCACTTCCTTATGCTCGTCTGCTCTCAAAAGGGAAGTATCAAAATCCTTAGCAGGATCGCGGATCTTATCACTCATCTTGTAGGCGTAAATCTTATCGTCTTGGTCGTCTGATATCCACAATGTCGCACCGTCTGACCAAAGGCCGACAGGGTCGTCATTCCCCGCGGCTTTTAGAGTGTTGAAGTCCTGCGCTGGGTTGCGCGAGGTGACGAAGGTGCCTCTGCGAACGGCGATGGTGTAAGTGCGGGCAAGGCCGCTTGACGGAGTAACGGTGATAGCAATGTCGTTGGTACCTACCGCTAAGGCCACTTGATGCCCTTGACTTGCGCTGTCGGCGTCCGAAGGCGATAGGGACACCACAGCGTTAGTGTGCCAAGCCGCCGCCGCAATCGTGAGGTTGGTGATGGCGTAAGAAACGGAAACCGTATATCGAGCAATAGCGCCATCAAATCCGGGCGTCAACTCGGCGCCGTCACTGAGCGTCAAACTGCTCAATACCGCGTCGTTGGATAAATGATAGGCGTAAACCTTGGTGGTTTCCCAGTCGGCCACCCACATGGTCGTCCCATCCGACCATAAGCCGTGAGGAGCCATATTCCCCGCCGCTTCCAAAGTGTCAAATTCCTTAGACGCGTCCCGGCTCTTGTCCGACAGCTTATACGCATAAATCTTGCTTTGCCAAGAGTCGGCCATCCACATGGTCGTTCCATCCGACCACAAGCCGTTCACTCCGTATTCATCCCCCGCACCGGCCAGCGTATTAAAATCCTTGGCCGGATCCCGACGCTTGTCTGACATCTTGTAGGCGTAAATCTTGTCGTCTCTCCAGTCCGGCACCCACATGGTCGTCCCATCCGACCACAAGCCGACTGGGGAACTGTTTCCTGTCATCTCCAAGTTATTGAAGTCTTTGGCCGGATCGCGGCTTTTATCGCTCATTTTGTAAGCATAAATTTTGTTGTCCCAATGGTCTGACACCCACATGGTCGTGCCATCGGACCACAAGCCGCCGGGCCCGCCGTTTCCGGCTTTGCCTAAAGTATTGAAGTCCTTGTCTGGATCGCGGGTTTTATCAGCCAAGTTATAGGCGTAGAGTTTGTTGTCTTCATCATCCGTTACCCATATGGTTCCGCCATCGGACCACAGACTGCGAGGAGCAGTGTTTTGCGAGGCATCCAAAGCGTCAAAATCTTGCGTTGGCTGGCGCGCCGTGAATAGATTGGCGACGGTGACAGTGTAGGCGCGGGCGGTGCCACTTGATGGTGTAACGGTGATGGTGACGGCGGTTTCGGCACCTCTTCTCGCCAAGGCTACTTGATGCCCATCGGTTGCCGTGTCGGTGTCCGCCGGCGAAATGGACACCATAGCGTTAGTGTGAAGAGGCGTCGCCACCACCGTCGTTTGGATGTCTGAACTAAAAACGGTTCCCGTATATCGGGCGGTGCCGCCCTCAAAAGTAGGACTCAAACTCAATCCGCTCAAACTCAAAGAACTCAAAGTCGCTGCATCGGACAAGCGATAAGCGTATATCTTGTCCTCATTCGAATCCGCCACCCACATGGTCGCCCCGTCCGACCAAAGACCCCGAGGGACGCGGTTTCCCGCCCCACTCAAGGTATCAAAATCTTTCGCTGCCTCCCGAGTCCGCTCCGATAAGTTGAAAGCGTATATCTTGTGGCCGGTGTCTTTGGGACTTCCGTCTGCCTTCCGCCCATTAAAATCCACTGCCCATATGGTTGTCCCGTCCGACCAGATGCCTTGAATGTAGCGATTTCCTATGAGGCCGTTGATGTCGATGTCTTTGGCCTCGTCTCGGCTTTTGTCGCTCATCTTGTAAGCGTAAAGCTTGTCCGCCGTGTCCGAAATCCACATCGTTGTGCCATCCGACCAAAGACCCGAAGAACGGATATTTCCGGCAACCAAAGAGAAATCCTTGGCCGCATCTCGGCTTTTGTCGCTCATTTTATAGGCGTAAATCTTGTCGTTGTCGCGGACGCCGTCTAGGTTCGAGTTGGCTATCCACATCGTTGTGCCGTCCGACCAGAGGTCTTTTAGTTCGGTGTTGCCGGCGGCTTTCAAAGTGTCGAAGTCTTTGATGGGATCGCGTTGTTTGGTGGCCAAGTTGTAGGCGTAAAGTTTATCGTCGTTGGCGTCGGCCACCCATATGGTGGTGCCGTCAGACCAGAGGCCTGAAGGGTTGTTGTTGCCGGCGGCTTTCAAGGTGTCCAAGTCCTGCGCCGGATTGCGGGAGGTAAAGGTTCCCGTGGCGGCCGCGGCGGCCAAGGGTTGCGTTAGCAAGCAAACGGCCAGACTCAGCAGCAAAATCGCTGTTTGGCCAAGCCAAGTAGAAAGCCAGCGGCGATGCCCCTTGATCGCCAAGCCAGAGACATATTCGTTTTGATGCGTCGGAATAGTTGTTTCCATAATTTTAGATTCCATTGATGAATGATCTTTTGGTCTTTCAATATCTCCATCTGCTCTTCTTCGGCAAATGGACAAGCAATCTGCCTACCGAATACTCCAATGTCAAACTATTTTTTTCCAGCGGTTGCCGCAAGGTGTTTTCAGCGAGGAAGGGCAGCTTCCATGTTCTTTGCGGGTTGTTTTACTTTAAAAAATTCTTTGGAAGATGATGCGCATGGCCATGGCTAGGGGGTTATAGGGGTTGGACACGGACGGGGCAGACTTTGAGTTCGGCGGTATCGGTGACGGGATCGTAGCCGGAGCCGGTGAGGAGGTTGATGGGGGTATTGCTGAAGCTGAAGCTGGCGAAGACGGTGCCTTGAGGGGAGCGGTTGGTAATTTTGGCTTTGATGCGGATTTGGCCGCGGGCACTGGCGAGTCGGCACCATTGGCCGTCGGCGAGGTTCCAGTTGATGGCGTCTTGGGGATGGACTTCGAGGGATTCTTCGGCAAGCAGGTAGTCGATGCCTTGGGCGCGGCCGGTTTGGGTTCGGGTGTGGTAGGCTTGGAGGCGGCGGCCGGTAGTGAGCCATACGGGGAAGTCGGCGGAGATGGTTTCGGCGGGATCGCGGTAGCGGATGATTCGGAAGAGGCCGCGTCCGTTTTTGAATTGTCCTTTGTGGAGGATGGGGGTGCCGGGATGGTTTTTATGGGGAACGGGCCAATGGTAGCGGCCTTGGTCGATTCGTTGCCAGTCAAGTCCGGCATAGATGGGGGAAACGCGGCAAAGTTCGTCGAAGACTTCTTGCGGGGAGCGGAAGTGGAATCCGTCGATGTTGAGTCGCCGGGCGATTTGGCTGAGGATCCACCAGTCGGGTTGGGCTTGGCCGGGCGGAGTGACGGCGGCGCGGAGGCGTTGAACGCGTCGTTCGGTGTTGGTGCAGACGCCGTCGGTTTCGGCCCAAGCGGTTGCGGGGAGGACGACGTGGGCTAGGGCGGCGGTTTCAGTGGGGAAGATGTCGATGACGACGAGGTGGTCGAGGGAGCGGAGGGCGTGTTCGCAGTGGGTTCGGTCGGGGTCGGAGAGGAGGGTGTTTTCGCCGTCGATGAGCATGGCTTTGATGGTTTGGCCGCATTGGTTGAGGGCGGCGACTTTGGTGATGCCTTTTTCGGGGTCGATGGAGCGTCCGTAGAGTTTTTGGAATTTGGCTTGGGCAGCGGGGTCGGTGACGGGTTGGAAGCCGGGATAGTTTGCCGGGACGGCGCCGGCGTCGCCAGCGCCTTGGATGTTGTTTTGGCCGCGCATGGGGTTGACGCCGGTTCCTTCCCGGCCGAGGTTGCCGGTCATGAGGGCGAGGTTGCCGAGGCTTTGGACGTTGTCGACGCCGCAAATGTGTTCAGTGATGCCGAGGGTGTAGTAGATGGCGGCGCGGTCGGCTTGGCCGTACCAAAGGGCGGCTTTTTCGATGTCGGCGGCTGGCACTTCGGTGATTTCGGAAGCCCATTCTGGGGGAAAGGATTTAACATGTTCGAGGAATTCCTGACCGGCGGCGGTGCGATTTTGGATGAAGGCAAAGTCCACGAGGTTTTCGCGGGCGATGACGTGGGCCATTGCCAAGAGGAGGGCGACGTCGGATCCGACGCGGATGGGCAAATAAAGGTGGGCGAGATCGGCAAGAGGAATTTTGCGCGGGTCGGCGACGATCATTTTGGCGCCTCGGCGGAGGGCTTTTTTGATTCCGGTGGCGGCGACTGGATGGCATTCGGTCATGTTGGTGCCGATGCAAAAGAGAACGTCGGGTTTTTGCATGTCGGCGAGGGGGTTGGACATGGCGCCTCTGCCGATGGTGGCGGCCAGACCGGCCACCGTGGGCGCGTGTCAAGCGCGGCTGCAGTTGTCGATTTGATGGGTGCCGAAGCCGGCGCGGATGATCTTTTGCATGAGGTAGTCGGCTTCGGAGGGCGTGCGGCCGGAGGCGACTCCGTAAATGCTGTGCCGGCCGTGTTTTTCGGCGGCTTTTCGGAAGCCTTCGGCGGCAAGGTCGAGGGCTTCTTCCCAGTCGGTTTCGTGGAGATTGCCGTCTTCGCGCCGCACGAGTGGGGTTTTGAGACGGTCGGAGTGTTGAACGAAGTCGAAGGCGAATTGGCCTTTGACGCATAAGGCGCCGTGATTGGCGGGGCCGTCCATGGCCGGCTGCACGCCGACCAGCCGGTCTCCTTTGGACAAAAGATCGACGGAGCAGCCAACGCCGCAGTAGGGGCAAACGGTTCGGGTTTTCTGAATTTTTCCGGGAAGCGTTGCGGCGCGCATGGCTTTTTTATCGGCCAGGGCTCCGGTGGGGCAAGTCTGCACGCATTGGCCGCAAAAGGTGCAGGCGGAATCTTTGAGGTTGCCGGAAAATTCGGTTGTGATTTGGGTGTTGAAGCCGCGGTTGCGGATGCTGATGGCGTAGTCGCCTTCCTGCTCAGCGCAGACGCGCACGCAACGATAGCAGGAAATGCATCGGTCGTAGTCGCGCAGGATAAATGGGTTTGGGTCTTCCGGGCGCGAGCGCCCCGACTGCCTTCCTTGAAATCGGCCGGTGTCCGCGCTGTATTGGCCGACGAGTTTGGAGAGTTCTTGCGAGGCGTAGCCGCGCAAGGGATCGACGGCAAGGCCCGGGTTTTCAGAGGCCACCATTTCCAGAAGGATTTTGCGGTGTTTTTCGATTTGGGGCGTAGCAGTGTGAACTTTCGCCCCCGGAACGGCCTTCGTAGTGCAAGAAGCCATCGGGTTTCGGGCGCCTTCGACTTCGACGAGACAAAGGCGGCAGCCGCCAAAAGATTCGAGGCGGGGGTCGTAGCAGAGTGTGGGAATGGTTTTTCCGCGGCGCCGGGCAATTTCGTAAAGGGTTTCGCCGGGCGCGAAGGCGACGAGTTCTCCGTCCAGAGCGATTTGGTTTGTCGGGTTGCCGGCCATTTGGCGGAGAGGATAATGGTTTAGCGATGGTTTTGCACGTGTTTTGTGACTTGGTTGGGGAAATATTTAACCAGACTTTTGGTGATGTTGGGCGCGGCCATGCCGAGTCCGCAGGCGCTGGCAGCCATCATCGTCGTTCCCAAGTCGTCCACTTCGCGGTTCCAAGCTTTCGGGTTTCTGGGTCCGGCCTTGCCGGCGAGTCGTTCGACAAGGCGCTCGGTTCCAATGCGGCAGGGAAAGCATTTGCCGCAGGATTCTTCGGCGAAGAAGGCCATGGCTTGGCGGGCGGCGTCCACCATGTTGCGTGTGTTATCGTAGACGATGATGCCGCCGGCGCCGAGGAAGGAATTTTTACGGCGGATGGAAGGATCGTCGAGAGGGACGTTGAGGTCGTCGCCGGCCAAGTAGCCGCCCGAAAGACCGGCCATAGTGACGGCTTGAACGGTTTTGCCGGGGGGCGGGCCGCCGGCCCATTCGTGGAGCAAGGTTGGGAGCGGCAGGCCGATTGGTACTTCGTAGTTGCCCGGTTTTTGGATGTCGCCTGAAAGGCTGATGATTTTGGTCCCGGCGTTTCCATTGAGGCCGAGGTTGTGGTACCAGTCGGCGCCGTTTAGGAGGATCGGCGGCACCGCGGCCAGCGTTTCCACGTTGTTCACGACGGTGGGACGATTGCGATAACCGTGGGTGACCGGGAAGGGCGGGCGGTTGCGAGGGAAGGGATGTTTTCCTTCCAGCGAGTTGAGCAGAGAGCCTTCTTCGCCGCAAATGTAGGCGCCGGCGCCGCGCCTCAGGCAGAGATGGAAGTCTTTTCCGCCAATTAGATTGTTGAAGTAGCCGGCGGCGGCGGCCTCGTCAATGGCTTGCTGAAGACGGTCAAATGTTTGCGGATATTCGTAGCGGAGATAGAGAAAGCCCTGCGTCGCTCCTGAGGCATAAGCGGCGACCAGCATTCCTTCAATCACGGCGTGGGGATCGTAATCGAGAATGGCCCGATCTTTGAAACAGCCGGGTTCTCCTTCGTCCGCGTTGCAGACAACGGTTTTTGGTTCTCCGGGAGCGTCCGCAACGGCTTTCCACTTGGCGCCGGTGGGGAAGCCGGCGCCGCCTCGTCCGGCAAGGCGGCTCTTGGAAATGAGTTCAACGACTTCGGACGGAGTTCGTGAGGAAAGAACTTGCTCCAACGCCGCGTAGCCGCCGCCGCAAATGTAGCCGGAAATTGCGGCTCGATTCGGCTCTCGGATTTTGGCAAAAACGCACTCTTCGATATTGCCCGGATTGGGCGCCGGCAAGGGAGACGGCCTTTCTTCCAAAGAACCGTCGGCAGAGCCCGTCAAAACACGGCCGCCTTTCAGAACGGGAATGGGGGCGTCGCAACGTCCGGCGCAGGCCATAGCACTGCCGCCGCAATGCGCCAAGGAGGAAAGGAGACGGTCGCTTCCTTGGAGGCAACACACGGGGCCGGCGCAGACGCGCGAGGCAGATTGGCCGGGCGGTTCTTGGGCAAGATGGTGGTAGAAAGTGATGGTGCCGTAGAGTTCGGCCAGCGGAATCTTCAACCCGTCCGCAATTTTGCGAATGACCGGCTCGCTGAGGTAGCCGTCGCGGTCGTGAAAGGCGTGAAGAACGGCAAGCAACGGAGCAGGTTCCCGTTTCCACTGGTCGAGGATTGCGTTGTCGGTTGCCGAAGGATTCATCGGGCGCTCTTGAATGACGGAGAAGATGATGGCCGGCGGACGATTTTTTCGCAAACCAATTCGGCCGGCGATCAGCAATGGAAAACTCCCCCGCAGCGAATCGAGGGAGAGGGAGTGGTTGCCGTCATTGTCCTCAAATAAGTTGCCCGCTCCCAGGATTTGCTCATGCCGCGCCAATAATCAAGAAAATGCGGGGGCCGGCGCGGTTAGAGATAACGGCTTCATCCTTGCACCACCAAGCAAGGGAAGGAAAAATTAGGGAGCGCCCCCAAAATTCGCTCTTCTTAATAAAAAATTCCTCTGGGCAAGTCAATCCTGAGAGAACTTTTCGTTCCTTGAATCCCAAAAATCCCAGCGAAGGAGAAAGTGGTGGTTGCCGTCATTGTTCCCCTAACACTTAAAAGTTGCCCGCTTCCGGGATTTTGCTCATGCCGCGCCAGTAATATCACACGCAAGGGGTGCCGGCGCGGTTAGAGATGACGGCCTCACCCTTGCACCACCAGGCAAAGGTTATATGAGGAAGCGCCCCTTGGTTGGCGTCTTTATAGAAACTTCCTCCGCGCCAGTCAATCCTTGAAAAGCAATGGTGGCAACTTTCCCTGCAGGATATTTTGCCGGCGGATTTTCTAGAATCCGGGCTTGCTTTGCCAATGGTTCTCCTTGGCGAATCCGTAAGAATTTTTGCGTTCAAAAAGGGGATTTTCTTGACGGGAGGAATGCGATTTAAGCACTCTGCAACGGAGAGGATGACTGCGATTTTGGGAATTTCCGCGTTTTATCATGACTCGGCGGCGGCGCTGGTTGTGGACGGAAACATTGTCGCGGCCGCCCAAGAAGAACGCTTTACCCGCAAAAAACACGATCCCGACTTTCCGCAGAACGCCGTGGACTTCTGTCTGCGAGAAGCGGGAATTTCTCCCAAAAGCCTGGACTACGTCGCCTTCTACGACAAGCCCTTGAACAAGTTTGAGCGGTTGTTGGAGACCTATCTGGCGTATGCGCCTTCGGGGTATCGATCCTTCCGCCAGTCTATGCCGCTGTGGTTGAAGCAAAAACTCCATCTTCCCCGGGAAATGTCGCGCCGACTGCGCGGCCAATACTCAGGCCGCTACGTCTTTGCCGATCACCACGAATCGCACGCCGCCAGTGCTTTTTTCCCCTCGCCCTTTGCCGCAGCCGCTTTGCTGACGCTGGACGGCGTGGGAGAATGGGCCACGACTTGCTACGGCGTCGGCCGGGAAAACAAAATCCAACTCCGGCGCCAAATTCGATTTCCCCATTCCCTCGGCCTGCTCTACTCGGCCTTCACTTACTACGCCGGATTCCGAGTGAACAGCGGAGAATACAAGCTCATGGGACTGGCTCCCTACGGCCGCCCGATTTACCAAGACCAAATACAAAACCAGCTAATGGATGTGAAAGAAGACGGATCCTTCCGCATGGACATGTCCTACTTCAACTACTGCCAAGGATTGACGATGACGTCTTCCAAATTTCACAAACTCTTCGGAGGACCGCCGCGCAAGCCGGAATCTCCAATCACCCAGCGCGACGCAGACATCGCCGCTTCCATACAAGCGACCACGGAAGAAGTCATGCTCCGCATCGCGCGCCACGTTCATCAAGAAACCGGGATGCGAAATTTAGCGTTGGCGGGCGGAGTGGCGCTCAACTGCGTCGGCAATGGGCGGATTCAGCGCGAGGGGCCCTTTGACCAAATATGGATTCAACCGGCGGCCGGCGATGCCGGAGGCGCTCTGGGCGCCGCTCTCTTTGTTTGGCATCAACTCTTGGAAAATAATCGGCGCCCCCGGCGTCCAGACGGACAAGCTGCCTCGCTGCTCGGGCCAAGCTTTTCCGAAGAAACGATCCGGCAGATGCTACAGGAAAAAGGCGCCGTTTTTACCACCTGCCAATCAGACGCCGAGCTGTGCGAGCAAGTCGCCCGCCTCCTTGCCGAAGAAAACGTCGTCGGCTGGTTTCAAGGCCGCATGGAATTCGGGCCGAGAGCCCTAGGTTCCCGAAGCATCTTGGGCGATCCCCGAAGCGAAAAAATGCAGTCGGTGATGAATCTCAAAATCAAATTCCGCGAATCCTTCCGCCCCTTTGCACCCCTTGTTTTGCAAGAATGCGCCGCCGATTATTTTGAAATGAAAGAAACCGACGAAAGCCCCTACATGTTGCTAACGGCGCCCGTCCGAGAATCGCGACGGCGACCCCTGTCGGACAATGGCGAATCCATCTCCTGGCGCGAAAAACTAAAGCATTGTCGTTCCGAAATCCCGGCGGTCACGCACGTCGATTACTCGGCCCGAGTGCAGACAGTGGACTCTGTCCGCAACCCTTTGCTCTACCGATTGGTCAAAGCATTTCAGAGGCGAACCGGCTGCCCCGTTTTAATCAACACCAGCTTCAATGTCAGAAGCGAACCCATCGTCTGCTCGCCAGAAGACGCCTGGCACGGTTTTTTGATGACGGATATGGACGCTCTCGTTTTGGGAAATTGTCTTCTGCGCAAAAAGGAACAACCGCAACAAAAAAGCGAAGCGGAGCGACAGAAACACCTTGCCCAATTCGAACTCGACTAACGCCGAAGTTTCTATCCGCTGCCATCCTGCAACTCACGGCTCGGAACGATTGCCCTGGAAAAAGAGCTTTCGAAAGTGAAACGGCAAGGCCTGAACGACCAAATCAGCAACCGCTTCTGCGCCCTTTTCCGACAGATGATGCGCGTCATACGCCGCCAAGTTTTCGAGTTCTCCGGGACTCAAAGAGAGATAGAAATCGCCGACTATTTGCTGCAAATCAATCAAGTAAGCACCCCGCTCTACAGCCAATTCGCGAACCACCTCGCTCCTTCCGGCCTGTCTGGCCTTATCTTCCTCTGAAATTGGCCGGCCGTTCGTCGGCCACGATTCCGCCCAGCGGCCGGAAGGCCGGAAAGGCAGCAAGGTGACTAAAACAGGCGCGCCGTTCCATCCTCTTACCAAGTCGATGATTCGATTGAGATTCGCCCGATATTCTTCGATCGTGGTCGCCTGCAAGTCCACGAGCGGCGAGAATTCATCGCTCTGCCCCAGTTGGATCAAAACCATCTCCGGCTCGAGCCGGGCGAGAATCTCGGACGGACGCGGGGAACTGAAAAAGGTTTTCGTGCTGAGCCCCGGTTCAGCGGACGCCATCAGAATCCGCGTTTCCGAATTGGCGAAAAGCATCAACGCATCGCCCCAACCAAAAACCCGCGGCGGATCTTGCCCCGGAAAATCTCCAGAGGCAGTGGAATCGCCAACCACAGCAATACTAAACGGTCCGGCCGGCTCCGGAAAACCGCGAGCCCGATAAAACACAACGTTCCTTCCCGGACGAACGGCCTCAACCTCTGCCTGGCCGGCAACGGAATCTTTGGCAATCCGCCAATCCAGAAAATTGGAACTCCACTCCAACCGAAACCACTGCCCCGACCGCTCCGGGATGCGCAGGGCAACGCCCCCCTCCGCAGTGCGGAACAAAGAGATTTCCTGCGCGGCGGTCCTCTCCCCCGGAACCGCGAAAAAAGCCAGGAACATCGCAAGAGTCCGAAAACTCGGCGCCATTCGACTGCAGACAGTCGCCCGCCGCTTCGCCGGTTGTTGGAATTTAGCGTTCATTGATGCGCACCAGCCCTCTTTGCCGCAACCTACGAAGAATATTCCAATCACCGCAATCAAAATCTTCAACATGCCTCAGGCAAACCTCATTCCCTCGCAGAGGCAGAGAGCAGCTCGCGATGCAACCGTTCAGTGAAGCTCCCAACCGCCGGCGGACTGAGGTGCGTCTTGGTAGCGAAACATCCGTCCGGAAGCGTCGGAGGCAAACCGTTCATCGGCACCGCTGCCGGGAACGCAGCCGACCAATCGCGCAGGAGCGACTGGTATTGGAAGGCGCGAAACTCTTCATTCGAAAAAGACTCTGGAAGAGGCGTTAAACCGACAAACAGTTGCGTTGCGGATGGTATAGAAGCCGAAAATACCGCAGATTCTTCTAGATACGACGAGTCCACCCAATAATCGCTGCTTCCTCTCAAGCTTTTCTCATTCAAAATTCTCGGATCCACGGCGGAACCCCGATGCTCCTCCATGTAACGATACAATTCCGTGGTGAAGCCGTAAAAGTCACCGAATTGCTTCGGCAAGGGCAGAGGGAGTCTGCTGATCAAACGCCCCTCGACGATGTGAACGCCGAGAATCCTCCGCAAATCCCAAACCTTGGTCGTGCCATAGTAGTAATCGCGGCCGGCAAGATAATGATTGAAGGCGTCAACGTGGATTCTTGACGGCGAGTTTTTTCGAACGAAGTTTGGATTGACTAACAGTACGATTTTCTCCGGTTGGTTAAATTTCAAATGATTGGCCAGCAAGGTGGAATAGGCTTTCAAACCCAGAACGCGCACGGAGCCAAGATTGAGAACGTCGACGCCGAGCAATTCCGAAAGCCGCGCCGCGTCCACGTTCATCATACAAGAGGAATCGCCGATCAACAGAACTTTGGCTTGGGAAGGCTTCCGACTGGCGTCTGCTTGATGGATGATCACTGTTCGATCCGCGTCGAGCATTGGGCGCGGCGGCGGCAAAAATCCCAACCACGCGCCAAGCCGGAAACCTAGGCTAATCAATAGCACAACCGCCAAAGGACCTCCAAAAGTCCGCGCCGCATCGGCGAATTGAAAATTGATGCCGTGGTTGTCCGTCATTTCTCTCTTAAAACTGAAAATAGATAAACGGCGTGCCCCGGTTATCCCAAAAGAGCAGTATCGCAAACAGCAACGTTCCATGCAAAGCGCTACGCCACAGCCAAGGCAAACTTAGCGAAGGCGTCAAATCATTCGTCAGTTTCTGCCACACCTCCACCGCTATCAGCGGGATCAGAAACACCGCCAGTAATAACGCGTAGCTGGAAAACCATGCCGGAAACACCGGCAGCCAAGCGTTCAAGGAATAGTTCTGAATTTGTTCCAAGGATTGCGCTCCAAAAAACACCCTGCCATAGAAGATGATCCCCATTGTCAACATCCACCCGCCCGCTCGTTGCGCAAGATTCTTCGGCTTATACTTTCTGAAGAGCACCAGCATCCCTCCGTGCCAAAGCCCCCAGAGAATGAAGTTCCATCCCGCGCCGTGCCAGATGCCGATTAACAGCATCGTTGCCAGAAGATTTAAGTTGCTTCTGAGGGCGGAACATCGGCTGCCTCCCAAAGGAATGTAGACGTTGTCCCGAAACCAGGAAGAAAGACTTATGTGCCACCGCCTCCAAAAATCGCTCGGAGTCACCGCAAAGTACGGCAAGTTGAAGTTCAACATCAACTGGAAGCCCAACCAAGAAGCCACCCCGCGCGCAATGTCCGAATATCCCGAAAAATCGCAGTAAATTTGAAAACCAAAAGCCACCGTCGCCAGAAAAATCACCGGACCTTCTATGGAAGGATCCGAATAAACCATATTGACTAAAAGGCCGAGATTGTCGGCGATCACTACCTTTTTGAACATGCCCCAGAGAACCAACCATGTTCCCGTTTCCCAACCTTGCTTTGTGAGCGGACGGGCGGAAGTGAATTGCGGCAACAAGTTGGCGGCTCTTTCGATCGGCCCGGCTACAAGCTGCGGAAAAAAAGAGACATAGGCTAAATAGGCCGTCATATCCCGTGTGGCTTGGACTCGGCCTCGAAATACATCGATGGTATAGCCGAGGCTTTGGAAGGTAAAAAACGAGATTCCGACAGGCAAGATGACGTTCAACAAAGGCAAGTTCGCCTGAATCCCCAGCGCCGCCAAACCGAGAAGGACGTTCTCCGCAAAAAAGTCGAAATACTTGAAAAACCCCAAAACCCCGAGATTGACGGACAAACTCAGAAGCAACAGCTTTCGCCGCCGAGACGAATCGGCTTTTTCCATCGACAGACCAACATAAAAATCAACCAAACTAGAAAACAAAAGAAGCGGCGCAAACCTCCAGTCCCACCACCCGTAGAAGACGTAACTGGCGGCTACTATCAACCGATTTCGGTTCCTCAGACTGCCGCGAGCCAAATAGTGCAGCAGAAAAAATACTGCAAGGAATCCGAAAAACGCCGAAGAGTTAAAATACATGACAGCGCCGCAAAGCCTAAAGAATGCACGATTTCTAGCGCTCTCGCAACAGAGAAAGCGCGCGACGCACGAGTGCGGCAGATTACGGCGGCAAAGATCAGAGATGTTTCCACAAGTCAAAATTCTCCAGAAATTCGCGTTCCTTTCCCCCCGCAAAAAACGCTCTCCATATGCTACGCGTTCGCCAATGAATCGATCCCTATCACCAAAGGCGCAAGCCCCGCCCGCCCAAAGCTCGTTTTCACCTCGCAAGTTTAATCGTCAACAGCCGGCAATCTCCAATCCACTCTAAAAAATTATTGACCAATCAAAAGCCTCCGCTATTTTTCTCAACGAGATGTTCTTAAAATCAACCGTACTCGATTGACTATGTTCCCCAAGCGTCGCGGTTTTATACGGAGGAGGAGGGCGTTCACGCTAATCTGAGCTTTTGGTGGTGATTGCCATTATCGCCATCCTTGCAAGCATGCTGCTCCCGGCCCTTGCCAAGGCCAAAGAAAAAGCTAAGCAAACTCAGTGCATCAACAACCTCAAACAGGTTGGCTTGGCGACGCTTCTTTATGCGGAAGATTTCGGGGATTTGGTGCCAGTGGACGACGTCCTAAACACCACCTTCGCCTGGGGCGGCATCCTCAGTTCTAATCAAAATTTGGGAGAATCGAAGATATTCTTATGCCCTTCTTATCCGCCGCGAACCTTCACCAACTGGTTCCAAACCTACGGCATTTGGAGGGATCCGCCACCGCGGAACATAACCCGCCGAGGAGAACACGACGAATACATTTACGTTAATTTCAACGCCATCCAGAGTCCAACCGAATACCCTCACTTGGCCGACACCACCAGCCAAGGAAGACGGGGGATATTCGCCAAGCAATTCCATTTCTTTGAGACTTCCAGCACAAACGTCCACGCCCGGCACAGCGGCACAGCCAATTGCTGGTTTGCGGACGGCCACGTCGAAGCGTTCTCGCCGCGTCAGTTTGACGAGCTCGGCATCCACGCGCTGGATGGCCAAGACACCGCTCCATCTTATTTCGGGAACTAATGGAATGAGCAAAATCAAACTTTGGCTCGCTTGTAGCCTGCTTTGCGTCGCCGCGTTCCTTTGCCTCAGCCCCTTATTGGAAGTCCAAAAAGCGATGAGTCAATCTTTGGGCGCGCGCCGTAGCCTTTTGCAAGCGCTCGGCCAACATCTATCCCAACGGCACTCCCCTGATTGCGTTCTGGTGTTATCTAATCCCTTCACACAGAAACCCGGCCAGCGAAAAGAAATTCGACAATTCGACGACGCCGGCATCCGGGGACTGCAAGAAGGGTTGGCAAAAACAACACGGCTGAAAGTCGTCCGTCCGAAAATCAAGCCCGAATACCAGGACAATCCCCAAAATGCGCCGCTCCCGTCGAACGCCAAAAATCCTCTCAGCTTTCTAATGGAGGCTTCGTCCATTGACGAGATCAGTGAAAATCACCCGGATTGCAAGATGATCGTCAGTCTCATTGGCTTGCCGGCGGAAGTGGGCAAACTTAAAGTCTGGCAAAAAGACAATGCCGTAAAATTCGCTCTTCTCATGCCGGACCTTCGCGTTATCGGCCAACGGGCAAAAGTATTGAGAGCCTTTCAGAGCGGAAAGATTGCCGCTGTCGCCGTGCCGGATCCGGCTTCAGGAAAGCCGCTGATCATTGACGCCGCAAATGTCGAGGAGATTTTCTCATCCCATCCCGGACTTCTGGGCTTCCGCAGAAGTCGTTGAAAAATTTCCCCGAAGCCAAACTGTCGTCCAGTCAAAAAAGACCGCTTCCCAATTGAGGAAAAACGATGGTCCGAAGGCCAATGGAGCGGGTGAAGGGAATCGAACCCTCGTAGCCAGCTTGGAAGGCTGGAGCTTTGCCACTAAGCTACACCCGCATCGCAACCAAGGCTCTCTCTATGCCCGCATCGCGACTCAAAAGACTGATTTTTCCGAAGAGCGCTTGCGTTGTCAATCTCAAAACCGTTACGATGGGTGCGGCATATGAGCGCGCTTCTGCTTCTTAACGGGCGCTTGATCGACCCGGCAAACGGCATAGATTCTCCCAACGATCTCCTGCTGCTTGGCGGCAAGGTGGCCGCCGTTGGAAAGGCCGCCCGAAAGTCCGCGCCAGACGCTGTCCGCATCATTGATATTTCCGGGTTGGTGGTTTGTCCCGGACTCATCGACTGCCACGTCCATTTTCGCGAGCCCGGCCAAAGCGCCAAAGAAACCATTGGCACGGGAAGCGCCGCCGCCGCTCGCGGCGGTTTCACAACGGTTGTCTGCATGCCCGACACAACGCCCCCCATCGACACGGCCGGCACCGTGGCGCTGATTCGAGACAAGATCAAACGCCAGTCCAGCATCAACGTCTTGATTGCCGGCGCCGTCACCAAAGGCTTGGCGGGCGAAGAATTGGCTCCCATTGGATCGCTCAAAAGTGCCGGCGTGGTAGCGATTACCGACCACGGCCGCGGCATCCAAAACAACGAACTCATGCGCCGCGCCCTAGAATACGCCCATATGTTCGCGCTTCCAATATTCGACGCTTGCCGGGACAACCGACTTGCCGGCGACGGAGTTATGCACGAAGGCTATTGGAGCATGGCGCTCGGACTGCCCGGCTGGCCCGCTTCGGGGGAAGAAATCATGGTCGCCCGCAACATTCACTTGGCCGAGCTCACAAAAACGCACGTCCACTGCCAAAACATCAGCACCGCCGGCAGCATCCGGCTGATCCAAGAAGCGCAACGCCGCGGCATTCCCGTGAGCGGAGAGACCTGCCCCCAATACTTTACACTCACCGCCGCCGCCGTTGCCGGCAGCGACGCCTTTTGGAAAACAGACGGCAAAGAATATCTCCATTTGGCAACGCCCGGCCAAGCCCCTCCCCAATGGCCGTCTTACGACCCCTGCTTCAAGACAGCGCCTCCGCTTCGTTCCGCCTCCGACCGCCAAGCCGTCATCCAAGGCCTTGCCGACGGCGCCTTGGAAATCATCTCTTGCGATCACTCCCCGCACTGCGGCTACGAGCAAGAAGTGGAATTCGACGCCGCCCCTTTCGGCATCGCCGGACTGGAAACCGAACTATCCCTCAGCCTCAGCGCTCTTTACCACACCGAACGCCTCTCCCTACCCAAACTGGTGGAACGATGGACCGTTGGACCCAGCAAACTGCTCCGCCTAGACAAAGGCAACCTCGCCGTCGGCAAAGCCGCCGACCTCGCCATCTTCGACCCAGAGCAAAAATGGACTTTCAACCGCAACGACAGCCTCAGCAAAGGGAAAAACACCCCCTTCCACAACTGGCCGATGCGCGGGCGCAACCTCATGACTATCGTTGGCGGCGAAATCATCTGGCAAGCCCCAAACCGATTCGCCCCATAAATCCAGCCCGCCAAAAAACACCGCAAACCGCCTTGCCCGACAATCAAAGTCAAACAAAACTGCTGCCTCTGGAGGTGTTTTGCGGCAAGGCAAGATTGCGACTTCCAGTCTTGATGCGCCAAAAACAATCCTCTCTTGCGCTTTTTCAAAAACTTTCCAGCCAAACCAAAGCGAAGGAAAAGTTGGATTTTTCTTGAGGACGCTTCACGGCCACGAGCGAGCCAAAGGAATCTCCCGCCAACTTGCCACCCAAAGACAGCAAAGCGCCCTCCTTCCCATGCGAAGCTGCGCACCGACTCTTCGGCAGCGGAAAAGCCAACGTTGCCGCAAAGAAAAATCCGCGCGGCGAGGAATGGGCGCGCTGCTCAGGCTGGATTGAGTTTTCAAAACTTGCCTAATGCCGTAAACGGGGCATTGATCCAGTTGCACGGCCAGCGCCGGATCGGCTTGGTAGGAAAGCACTTCGTAGGCGTGGCTCATCACCGCGTCGGACAAACCCGGACATCGTCGTCCGCGCGCCAAAAGCTTGCGAGCTCCGGGAGGCCAAAGAACATAAGCGGCCGATCCAGTGCGGTCTTGATACAGCCTCCGGATACGAGGATGGACAGCGGAAAGCCTGCGCGAAACGAGTTTCTTCCGTCCGCGAACCTCCAAGCAAATGCGCTCAGCCTTTCCAAAAGCCTCCGCTTGGGCAAGAAAGGCCGGCGTCTCGGTTGACAAAAGGGCGTCGTCTTCGAGAATCAAGCGGGGCGCATCCTCTCGGACAACCGTTTCCCAAGCCCTTTGATGCGAAGCGAAGAGCGCCTTTTCGCCAAGCCGCAAAGGGCGTTCCCAGAGAGTCCAGAACGGATCGTTCGCTGGCGGGCAAAGCGTTTCGGGCGTGACGGCTTCCAACCGCTCGTAGTCCAAACCCAGCGAGGCCATCTGCCGGCGCTGAAAATCCATGCGAGTAATTTCCCCAGCCAAGTTAATAATCAACACCTTCATAAAGACCGACGGCCATGTTGAATCGTTGCGCTATTTGGTTTTTTTAATTCCCATCTTTTGCCCCAAACATCTGAGCGATCTGCCCAGAGCCGATAGCCTTCTCGGATCAAACGCGCCGACAATCTTCGCCGATCACCGTAGGGTAAATTCGAATGTTCGTATTGAATTAACTGCGGACGCAATCCGTCGTCCAAAACCATTCGAACCACTTCGTCGTCAAATCCCTCGACATCCACTAGAACTACGTCGGGTTGCAGAATGCCAAATTTTTCCAACGCTTGTTTCAAGGGAATCGTTAGAATTGTCTCTTCAGTAATCAATGCCTTAATTTCACGGTCATATAAAGCGGTGTGGGACCTTCTCATTTTTCGCTTGAGAAACCGAAAGACAAAGCGACGGTCAAAAGAGCCGATGCTGTCATCCAGCATTAGTCCAGTTTTTTGGGCTACAATCTGAGGATCGATGGAATACATGGTTCGGTTCCCCGGTTTTTTATCAATCGCAGCGTTGAGGCAGACGACGTGCGGAGAACTAGCATAGCGCTGTGACAGACGGCCATACGCGGCGCTTTGCGGTTCAATTAGAAGCGCCTTGATTTTCTCGGTCTCGTTCAGGATTAGATCGCCAAGCGGATCGCCATTGACGCCATCGTTGGCGCCGATCTGAACGATGGAGATGGGAGAGCGTTCCTCAGACAATTGTATGACTAGATCGCGAAAGCTGCGGAAACGTCGCGTCATCTGGCGGATGCAAATGTTTGGATTACGCACCATCGACTTGATGAAAACGCGAATGTTGCGGATGGGGCTCACCTTTTGAATTCTGTTTTATTTGAGAAAAGAAGAAAAATGACAATGTGTATCGAACAGTGTTTCCTCCTTCACTCTCAATTTCACAAAAGCTTTTTGAATTCGTCCACGGTGAGACCGGCATCTTTTACGATTCCGCCCATTGTAAAAGCATTGACGGGGTTGTGACGAGGGATTGTGAGAATCCGAACCCCATTGCTTAATATGGTATGCGTGCCTTCTCGGACGATTGAATAGCCCGCCTTTCGGAGAGCGCGGATGGCTCTTTTATAGGGGACTCCGGGGATGCTCGGCATCAGAGGGACACTTGAATTTCTCGAATCTCTTCTCCTTCGGAAGATTGTTGAGCCGCCTCTAAAGCCTCTAAATATTCGCGGATGGCTATTTGAATCTGTTTGACGGCTTCTTCTTCGGTGTCGCCTTGAGACCAGCAACCGGGCAAGACGGGGCAGCCAACGGCGACTCCCTCTTCCGAACGTTTCAAAACAATGGGATAGGTCAAGCGCATGGAAGGTTTATAGATTGCAATCGGTGGTTTGACAAGAACTTTATTTCGAAGAATCTTCCCGTTTCTCACAAGAGCGGAAAGCAGACAATAGCCGACGCGCCGTTATCTGCAAACGCATTCGCTTTTTTCTCAGAAAATGGCGACATCCTTTGCTTGAAAGGCAAAGCCGGGTTCGCCGTTCCCAACCGATGTGGGCGCAAGCGGGGATTTCGAGGTGCGCGGTGGTAAAGCCAAGCAGGAGAAATTTGCAGGAAACTTCGGCTTCTCCGCCTTTGATTTTGGCCAACGGAGCCAGTTTTTGATAGTCGTCCAAGCGCCGCAAACCCGGATTGTAGCTGTAGCCGAAGAAAGTTTTGTAGCAATAGGGCGCCGGTTGGCAAAAGCGGACGCCGCGGATTTCTTGGCCCGCAATTCGGCGGAGCATCCGATGCTCGTCTCGGCCGCGCAACATGATGGCGGAAGCCTTTGGCAAGGCGTTCAACAAGATAAAGGATTCTTGGATAAAACCGGTGCGGAAGAATTCCCAATCGTCTTGGCAGTGAAAAATGTAAGGGAATTTTACTTGAGCATATGCGCGGTCGACGGAGGCATGATGCCCAATGTTGGACGGATTAACGAGAATCTCAAATGGCAGGTTGAAGGGAGCAAGCACTTCTCGAACGCCTTCATCGCCGGAGTCTTCCACAAGAATGTATTGTTTGGGTTGGACGTCCGCAAACTTGAGGAAGGAAGTAACGGTGCGACGCAACAAATCGAATCGTCCGCAACTGGTAATCACTAAAGAATAATCCATTGCATCAGGAAAGTGAGATTCCTTGTTTTGCGCTTTTGGGTTTGGCGTTTTTTGGTGGTTTTTCATGAGGGGTTTTCCAAAGACTGGCCGGCGGCATTTTGCTCGTTTAGCAGGCGGCGGTAGAGCTGGTTGAGGGCTTGGGCTTCGGTTTCAAGGCGGAAGTTTTTGAGAATGCGAGCGCGGGCGTTTTCCGACCAGATTTTGAGACGATTCGGATTGGACAAAGCGTTTTGTACGGCTTGGGAGAGTTCTGCGGCACAGCCGGGGGCAACCAGCAGGCCGGTTTGCTTTTCTTGGATGATTTCTTCAAAGGCGCCGACTTTGGTTGCGATGACGGGCACGCCGCAGGACATGGCTTCCAGCGGCGTCAGGCCAAATCCTTCCCAGCGTTGCGGGGCGATAAAAAGGTCTAGGGCTTGATACCATTGGGCGATTTGGCGCACGGGAACTTCCCGCCGAAAGCGAATGCGCTCGGCCAAGCCTTTGCGAGCGATTTTTTGTCGAAGCCGGCGCAAGTAGAGAAGGTGCTGGATAGCGGCGCGGCCGAGCAGGATTGCCGTCGCGTTGGGAAGGCGGGGCAAGGCGTCGAGCATTGCGTCCACGAATACGTCGGTTCCTTTTTGATGGCGGATTCGGCCAAAGCAGCCGATGAGAAGGCGGCCGGCGGGCAGTCCAAGTTTTCGGCGCAAGGCGGCGCGGTCTGCGGGCGGTTGAAAGGCGTCGGTGTCGATGCCGTGCATGATTATCGTCGAGGGGCGTTTGAGGTAGGATTTCGTTTTTTTGGAGACGGACACGACGGCGTCCATTTTGGAAATGAGAAAGCGCGTGTAGCGGGTATGGACGCGCTGGGAGGCGGAGGTGAAGAGCAGTTTGAATTTTTTTCGCAGCGAGTGTTTGAGACAGAGGCCGAGCAACATTTCCGTGTTGCGGCGAGCGTGCCAAACGCGCCAAGGGTTTTGGGTTTTGGATGGCAGGCAGAGAAGTTGGCGAAGGGAAATTCGCGGCAGGGTGTCCGGCAGGCCGAGGCCAAAGGCGGCGATGTTTATCGAGCGCGCCTGCAGGGGCAACAGGCGGACAATGGTGGCGGTTACTCCGGACAGCCGTCGTTTGAGGTTGGGAACAATGACTCGAGGAGCCAGCGAGCGGCGCGCTTCGCTTCGTTGAATTCGCCGTGAGCGGAGTCCCCCCCCCCAGCTTCCGGCATTTAATTGGGAGTAGAGGATCACCCGGCCGGCTTGCGCCAGTTCTTCAAGGGCTGTTTTCCACTTGGAGTAGATCATAACGGGAGAGTATTCCCAGAGAGTGCTGTGCGCCAGTTCTTCAAGGGCTGTTTTCCACTTGGAGTTCTTTTTCCAAGGCAAATCGAAGACTCCCACCCGGCAACCGGCGGTGAGGGCTTCGTGAATCATGGAAACACTGTCGGGACTGACCCAGGTTTGGGAGGCGCGGCCCAGATGTTCCGGCATCCAGTTGGGATCGGTCTCTGTTGGGGGAACGTAGCAAAGGTTGGGGACAGCCAAACTCTGCAATTTTTCACGGAGCGAAAGAGGAGTGCGGCGGGAAGCGGTCGCTATCCATTGAACTTCGGGGATTTGGGAGGCGATTTGTTGCACTTGGCGGAGGATTGCTTCATCAGACCATTGCACGTGACGGCAGGGGCCGCCGAGCAGGATTAATCCCTTTTTGGGGTCGTGATTTTGGCTTGGGGTGAGCGGGTTCAACACGCCGCGGACAATCAAGGTGCGGTGGTCGGAGGCTGAAACGTCGTCGTGGGATGAAGCGATGCAAAAGTCAAAGCAGCAGCGGGGCAGGCTGGGTTTCATTAGCACAACCGACTTGGCTTTTGTGAACGGACGGCAAAGGATCATTGGGAAGTGCGTTTTGTGTCCGGCGCCGACCAACAAATCAGGATGGTTTTCTGGGTGTTTTAAAAGATGGCGCAGTTTGGTCGCCCAGCAGAAAATCCCGCCGGAAACGGGAACGTTGGTCACGGTCAATCGGATGAATTCGGACAGCGCCCGGAGCAGTCCTTCGGTTTGGCGTTCGTGTCCGGGTTTTCCGTCGACAAAGCGCCACACGGCCAAGTTTGGGGGCGTTGTCTTGGATGTTGAAGCGCAGGCTGTGTTGGCTGAACTCATCGATTCAAGGCCTTTGCATACTTCAAATTTTGGGCGGCGGGAAGGAAAATGTTTGACAAGCGGCGGCCGGCGATTTTTTGGTTTGGGGAGTTGGGCGGGACACTTTGTGGCTTGCCGGGAGACGGCGGCGGGATTAGAATTGCATTTTTGCAAGAATTCACTTGGATCGTTCAAATCATTTTCGTTGGGAACCATTTCAGCCGCGGATTGTCCTGCTTCGGTGGATTTTCTTGGTTGCGTTTGGGTCCATTTTTGCTTTATCGGAGGACGCGGCAACGTCCGGTGTGGAAGAGGATTGGAGAGTTGGCCCGCTTTATGACGCCGCCGAGCGTTCGTTTGTCATTCCGGCTCTTTTTTCCAACGAGAGGAGTTCTCGGCCAGACCGCAGCGAGTGGGACGTTCTTTATCCCTTGATGAGTTATGATCGCTACGGAAAGGAATGGCGCTGGCATTTTTTGCAACTTTTCCGTTTGTCCGGCGGCGAAGGGCCGGCGGGCGATTGGAAAAGAACGACTGTCTTTCCTTTTTACTTCCGGCAAAAATCGGCCGATCCCGAAAAAGACTACTGGGCGCTCTTTCCTTTTTACGGAACGGTGAAGAATCGCTTTCGGCGCAACGAGGTAAAGGCGGCGGCCTTTCCGCTATATGTCCGCACGAGAAAGAACGACGTGGTGACGCGCAACTATTTGGCGCCGTTTTTTCATCTGCGGCGCGGCGACCGGCTTCGAGGATGGCAGCTTTGGCCTCTGGCGGGCTGGGAAACCAAGGGAATCACGACAAAAACAAACCTTTTGGGAGAAGCGTCGTTGGTGGGCGGCCACAAAAAACTGACGATTGCTTGGCCTTTTTACCTGCGTGACCGCACGGGAATCGGCTCTGAAAATGCCAAAGACCAGCAGGCATTGTTGCCGTTTTTCAGCTCGACGCGGTCGGCCGGACGGGATTCGTTCACGGCGCCGTGGCCGATTGGGCTTACCGTGACCCAAGATCGGGAAAAGAAATATCGGGAGATTGGCCTGCCTTGGCCGTTCCTGGTCTTTGCGCGGGGCGAAGGCAAGACCGCGAGCCGGATTTGGCCGTTCTTCGGAATCACATCCAACAACAAGAGCTTGACGAGCCGCTTTTACGCTTGGCCGATTTTCCGGCGGCGCACGTTGGAGACCGAACTGGTTGAGGAACGGCAAACTCGCTGGGGATTTTTCTTATTCGCCGAGAAGCGGAAAACACGAAAAGACAGCGGAACATCGACTATTCGGCGAGATTTGTGGCCTTTGTTCGCTTGGCGCGCCAGTAGCGAGGGTGGGCGCCGATTGCAGGTTTTGGCCGTTTTAGAGCCTTTTTTTCCCGCCAACGAAACGATTGAGCGGCACTATTCGCCTTTGTGGGCGGTTTGGCGGTCGAGCCAATCTTCCGGCGCTGGAGAACGTTCGCAGTCCTTTTTGTGGAATCTCTGGCGGCGGGAAACGGATGGCGAAGGAAGGCGCGGCGCGGTTTTGTTTGGCTTGGTTCGCTGGGAGCGGACGGCTACTCAAAGGTCACTGAAGGTATTGGGGTTGAACGTCTGCCGCCGAGGCCGGAAGGAATGAGCGCATTCGATTTTTGAACCGCGGCATGTTTCAGCAGATTGGCGAAATTTTGGTTTTGGGTTGGCAAACGCTTGGCCGCTGGCGTCTGCTGTGGCGGCAACGAGGGAAGATTGCCGAGCAGCTGTTTGAAATTGGCAACGCAAGCCTGTTGATGGCCTGCGTTCTTTCGCTTTTTATCGGAGGAGTGTTGGCGTTGCAGTCGGGGCCGGTGTTGGCGGAGCGAGGACTGGCTTCGGCGATCGGCCAATTGGTGGGGCTGTCCATGTGCAAAGAATTGGCGCCGGTGATGATGTCGATTTTGATTGCCGGGCGCATTGGCTCGGCCATGGCGGCGGAAATCGGCTCTATGAAGGTGTATCAAGAGATTGACGCGTTGCGGACGATGAACATTGATCCGGTCGCTTATCTCGTTCTGCCCCGATTGACGGCCGTTAGCGTCGCGTTGCCGTTGCTGGTGGTTTTCTCAATTTTGGTTGGTTGGCTGGGAGGCGCTTTGGTGGCCGCCTTCAACCACGAGATCGGCGTGCCAATGGCCGTTTACTTTTCCAACCTCAAGCAAGCGGTGGATTCGGCGGACGTTTTTAACGCTCTTTTCAAGAGCGGCGTCTTTGCTTTATCCGTCGGGTTGGTTAGCTGCCAGCAAGGGCTGAGCACCATCGGCGGGCCTCGAGGCATCGGCCGTTCCGTCACCAAAGCCGTCGTCAACTCCATTGTCTTGATTCTTGTTCTGGACTATTTCCTCACTCGAATGCTTCTCTATTTGGATTGATGACTGCGGTTTTAGAGTCCATGAACGGCGTTCGGCTGGAGGTCTCTGGTCTTCGGCGCTCGTTCGGCGAAAGGCTGGTGATTCAGGACGTTTCCTTTCAAGTCGATCCCGGCGAGATTTTTGTTCTGATGGGGCCGAGCGGCAGTGGAAAGAGCGTTCTGCTCAAGCATTTGATTGGTTTGGAAGAGCCGGACGGCGGAGAAATCCGCATCGAAAACCGAAGCATTCAGAATCCGGCGGTTCGCAGTCAATATCGGCTGGCAATGGTGTTTCAATCCGGCGCTTTGTTGAGCTCGCTCACTGTTTCTCAAAACGTCGGACTCTACCTTCGCGAACACCGAATCCGGCCGGCAAAGGAGATTGCGCAAATTGTCCGCCACAGCCTCGCCCTTGTAGGATTGCAGGGCGTGGAAGATCAATATCCGGCCGAACTTTCCGGCGGCATGATAAAAAGAGCGGCCATTGCGCGGGCCTTAGTTGTCAATCCGCAGCTCATCCTCTACGACGAGCCGACCAGCGAGCTGGACCCTTTGACGGCCGCCAAAGTCGGCGACGAAATCGAAAAGTTAAACCGCCGCAGCGGCGTCACTTCCGTCGTGGTCACCCACGACCGTGAACTGGCCTTTCGCATTGCCGACCGAATCGCCGTCATTCAGGAAGGCAGAATTCTTCGCATCGGCGCGCCGCCGGAAATTTGCGATGATCCCGATCCGTTCCTCCAAAAATTTCTGCTCGCGGGCGGCAATCCGCCCCAGAAACCCAACCACAATTCGCTATGAAAAACTCCTTGGAAACTCGTCTCGGTTTGTTCTTTGCGCTGGCGCTCATCGGCCTGTTCTTGCTTCTGGAAATCGCCGGAGGATTGAACTTCTTCCAAAAAGGAATCGAAGTCGGCGCCCGATTTTACGACGTCAAAGACCTCAAAGAAGGCGATCCCGTGAAAATGGCGGGCGTCCCCATCGGCGCGGTCGAATCCATCGGCTTTGCCGACAACCGAGTAAAAGTCGTCATGCGTCTGGACGCCGGCAAAGCCCAATCCGTCAAAACCGACAGCGTCGCCTCCATTCAGTTCACGGGCTTGATGGGGCAGAACTTTGTGGCGATTGAGTTTGGAAAGGTCGGCGTCCCCATCCAGCCGGGCGCCGAATTATCCACGCGCGAGCAAGCGGACTTTGGATCGCTCCTTTCCCAAATCGACGGCGCCGCTTCCGGCATCGAAAAAGTGGCAACCACCTTCAGTAGCGACAAATTTACGGACGTCTTGGGACCGCTGGCCGACTTCATGAAAGCGAACCAAGACTCCATTTCCCAAATCATCCAAAACGTTCAAACCAGCACCGCTCAAATCGCCCGAGGCGAAGGAACCGTCGGCCGGCTCATCCACGACGACAAACTTTACAAAAACGCCGCCGAACTCGTTTCTAAACTAAACGCCACGTCAAAAAAGCTCGACTCCGCCATCGTCGAAGTCCAAAACGTCGTTCAAAATGTTCGCGCCGGACGCGGCACGCTCGGCAAGCTGGCCGCCGACGATGCGCTTTACGAAGAAACCAAAATCGCCGTGAGCTACCTGAAAGAAATTCTGGAAAAAATCAACCGCGGGCGCGGCAGCGTCGGCATCCTCGTTAACGATCCCTCTCTTGTCGACAACGCCAAAGCCGCCCTCCAAAAAGTCGAAGTCGCCACCGAAAGCCTCGAAGACCAAGGCCCCCTCAGCGTCCTCGGACTGATTGTCGGACGCCTCTTTTGAACCACTCTCCGCGCACAACGACAACGCCGCCGCATCCTTGCCATTATGCTCGAACTGCTCTCCCAACCCGAAGCCTGGATCAGCCTCCTGACCCTGACCTTTCTGGAAATCGTCCTCGGCATCGACAACATCGTCTTCATCTCCGTCCTTGCCGCCAAACTCCCCGAAAGCCAACAAGCCAAAGCCCGGCAAATCGGACTCTTTCTGGCTTTGGGAACACGTCTGCTCCTGCTGTTTGGCCTCTCTTTGATCGTCAAGCTAACCCAGCCGCTCTTTGAAGTGTTCGGACACGGCGTTTCGGGGCGAGACCTCATCCTCCTCATCGGCGGGCTGTTCCTCTTGGCCAAAGGAACCCACGAAATTCACGAAAAGCTGGAAGGCGTCGACGGCGCCAAATCTAAAAAACTCGCCCCCACCTTCGCCAGCGTCATCATGCAAATCATGTTGCTGGACGTCGTTTTTTCTCTGGATTCCGTCATCACCGCCGTGGGCATGGTAAACGAAATCGCCATCATGGTCACCGCCATCGTCATCGCCATGATTGTCATGCTCGTCTTCGTCAACACCGTCAGCGCCTTCATCGAAAAGCACCCCACTCTCAAAATTCTGGCGCTCAGCTTCCTCATCCTCATCGGCTTCGTCCTCATCGCCGAAGGGTTGCACAAGGAAATCCCCAAAGGCTACATCTACTTCGCGATGGCCTTTTCCTTCGGGGTGGAAATGCTCAACTTAAAAATGCGGAAGAAACACCAAGCCTCGCAAGTGGAACTCCGCCGGCCCTTTCGATAAACGCCTCCGCTTTTCGCCACTGCGCCCGCCTTGCCCCATCCCAATATGAACTTCAAAGAAGCCCAAATAAAACATCGGGAACTCGCCCAACAAATCCGAGAACACGACCACGCCTACTATGTTCTAGCCCAACCCACCATTTCCGACCGAGAATACGACCGGCTCTACCAAAAACTCGCCGATCTGGAAAAGAACTTCCCCCAACTCATTTCTCCAGAATCCCCCACCCAACGAGTCGGCGGCCAACCGTTGAGCGAATTCGTCTCCGTCCGGCATTCGGTTCGCATGATGAGCCTCGACAACACCTACTCCCAAGCCGAAGTGCGAAAAAAAACTATTCAGAGAGGCCTCAAATTCTTGCCTGAAGAAGAACTCGACTGGACGGTCGAACCCAAAATTGACGGCGTTGCAATCAGCCTCCGCTACGAAGAAGGCAGGTTTGTCTTGGGCGCCACTCGCGGAGACGGCGAACGAGGCGACAATATCACGGCGAATCTCCGCACCATCCGCAGCCTTCCCTTGCGCCTTGCCCCCGGCTTGAAACCCTTTCCCGAAATCCTCGAAGTGCGCGGCGAAGTCTTCATGTCCAAAGCAGGTTTTGCCCAACTCAACGCCGAACGACAAAAAGCCGGCGAACCCGCCTTCGCCAACCCTCGCAATTCAACCGCCGGTTCCCTGAAGTTGCTGAACCCGAAGACGGTCGCGGAACGCCCACTAGACATCATCCTCTACGGCATTGCCGCCTTTGAATCAAAAAACGATTCCGCCCCCACGACCCAACTGGAAACCATTGACTACCTTGCCCGCGCCGGCTTCAAAACTCCCGAAAAAATCTGGCGCTGCCGCACCGCCGACGAATTGCTGTCCCGTATCGACGAACTGGAGATCATCGCCAAAACCTTCGCTTACGAAACCGATGGCGCCGTCGTCAAACTTAACTCCATCGCTCTTCGGGAAAAACTGGAAACCATTGTTCGGGAAAAAATTGGCGCCTCCGAAAAAGCACCCCGCTGGGCCGTTGCCTACAAATACGCCGCCGAACAAGCCGAAACCAAACTCAAAGCCATTACCATCCAAGTCGGACGCACCGGCGTTCTCACTCCCGTCGCCGAGTTAGAACCCGTCTTCATCAGCGGCACCACCGTCCGCCGCGCCACCCTTCACAACGAAGACGAAATCCAACGCAAAGACATCCGCATCGGAGACACTGTCCGCGTCGAAAAAGCCGGCGAAATCATCCCCGCAGTGCTTGGCGTCGTCGGAGAACACCCCGAAAACACTCAACCATTCGACCTATCCACAGCCATAAACAACCAATGCCCCGCCTGCGGAGGCAAAATTCAAAAGGGCAAAAAGAATGAAAATGACAAAGAACTGGTCGCTTGGCGTTGCGTCAACCTGCAATGCCCGGCTCAAGCGGCGCATCGTCTAAGACACTTCGGCGCCCGCAACGCGCTGGACATCGAATGCCTTGACGACGTCGTTTCCGACAAACTCATAGAACGCGGATTCGTCAAAGAGCCAATGGATTTATTTGACCTTGCCGTCGAACAACTTGGCGCGATCAACCTCGGCACTGACGACAAACCACGACTCTTCGGCGAAAAAAACGCCGCCAAACTCATCCAATCCCTCCAACGCGCCCGCACTTTGAGTCTTGATCGCTGGCTCTTTGCCTTAGCCATTCCCGAGATGGGGCAAATCACCGCCAAATCTCTGGCCAAATTTCACAACAACCTCCGCGCGGTTGCCGCTTCGTCGTTGCTCCACAACGTCGTCTGGCTAGGAGATGAAGGAAAAAAAGGAAAGCAGGCGAATGTATCAGAGATGCGTAAACGACTCGAACACATGAAGCAAATTGGTTTTACGCCACTATACAGAGAAAAGTATATTTATTATTCCGCAGTCAACGCATCAGTAGCCCGTAAAGTGATCGCTTGGTTTGACTTAGTGAAATGTCAGGAGATAGTGGATTCAGCAACAAAGTATTCGCATAGCTATCAAAACTTAGTCGATAAGGTGCGCAACTGGTTCGATGAGGATGAAAATAGAAAGGAAATCTTCTCTATAGCCAAGAAAAAAATCGAGGAGAAAATAATACATGGAGTGGCTAAAAAATTACGTAAGTGGTTTAACGCCGAAAGTGGACAAAATAACTTTGAAGAATTGGATAAGCGAGAATACAATAAGAAGGAACTTAAGACGCAGCTGGAAATCATTTATGGTGTGGGCGAAGAAACAGCCGGCATTCTGGCGAAATCTCATAAAAACCTCCAAGAAGTCGACCATTCTTCTCTATTGAGAGATATTGTCGAATTAGATGAGACTGACAACTCAAAGACGCATTCAAAGGCCAAAAATTCAAGAATTTGCGAACTCGTGAGCCGTTTAGAGCCTCATAATTTAGCGCGGCTCGCAGTGCCTGATTATACCACCGAAGTTGGGCCGGTGGCGGCGCGAAGCGTGCTACAATGGTTTGCTTCCGAAACCGGCCAAAGAACTCTCGACCGTCTGGACAAACTGGGCATCGATCCACAAGGAGGAAGAGAAGGGATGCTAAATGAAAACAGCCTCATTACAAAAACTTATATTCTAAATCTAAATATGAAACATAAGAAGCTGGACAAGCCAAAGTGGTTCTACGATCCGCCCACCAACCAACAGATCAAATTGCTGCGATTCTTGGGATCATCAATTCTATGTGACTGCAAAGGAGTCGCCAGCGGACTCATTTTCCGATTATACAAAGACCAGCGAAACGAGGAAAAGTTTAATCTTTGGGAGAAATACTTGTTTCACACCGGAGACAAGTTTGACAGCCCCGACCTGATGCCGTTTGATCTTGAGGAATTGCGTAACGTGGTCGTTCCTGATGATTGGAAGCCGGAGCAATCTACTCGCTACCGTGTTGTTCCAAGTAAACGATGGGAGCGTCTTCAAGAACAGGTTATGGAAATGCTCAAGGAAGGTAGTCCGTTTGACGATCCTGTGCCGGAAATCCGCTTCGCCGACGCTTCCTTTGTGTTTACCGGCAAGTTCGCTTCGGGAACCCGCGCAGAATGTCAAGAAGCAGTCGAGGCTTTGGGCGCAGTCGCCCAGAACAGCGTCACCGGCAACACCAATTATTTGACCATTGGCAACGAGGGTAGTGAGAGCTGGCGTCAAGGTTCGTACGGACGCAAGATTGAAAAGGCTATGGTCTTAAGGATGGAAACTGGCAAGCCCGCCATCCTTGCGGAAAGCGATTGGTTGGCGGCAATACAAAGCGAGTACGAAAAATATTGACTTTTAGAATTCGGACTGGAAGCAGAGAATCTCTATTTTGGCAAAGACGAGGAAGCAGGCAGCCGGAATTTGCAAGACTCCATTGGGCAAGTCTACAAAAGAAGTTCATTGTATAAATAATTGACATTTTCGGTCGGGCTTTTAGACTAAGTGCCGGAAGGTTCGCTAAATTCCTTTGAATACAAAAAAGAAAGATGCGCTTATGGCAGAAATGCACGAGGTAGATTATCGGATTTACGGGGAGGAAATGCAGTTCGTTGAGATTGAGCTGGATCCGCAGGAAGCAGTCGTGGCCGAAGCCGGCGGCATGATGTACATGGAAAGCGATATTGAGATGGAAACCATCTTCGGCGACGGCTCGCAGCGGAAGAGCGGCTTTCTAGGCAGCTTGATGAGCGCCGGCAAACGCCTGCTGACCGGCGAGTCGCTTTTTATGACCGTGTTTCTCAATCGAGGCGCGGGCAAACAGCGGATTTCGTTCGGCGCCCCGTATCCGGGCAAAATTATCGCCGTTCGCTTGGCGGATCTAGGAGGCGAGTTGATCGCGCAAAAAGACTCGTTCCTTTGCGCCGCCAAGGGGGTTAGCATCGGCATCGCCTTTCAAAAGCGCTTGGGCGCCGGGCTGTTCGGCGGCGAAGGCTTTATTATGCAGCATTTGCAAGGAGACGGCTGGGCTTTTGTTCACGCCGGCGGGACGCTTTACGAAAAAGAGCTGCATCCGGGGGAAACCCTGCGGATCGACACCGGCTGCATCGTCGCCTATCAGGCCTCCGTCCACTTCGACATCCAATACGTCGGCAAAATCAAGTCGGCCTTGTTTGGCGGCGAAGGGCTTTTCTTTGCGACCTTGCGGGGTCCGGGCAAGGTTTGGCTACAATCCCTTCCCCTCAGTCGCTTAGCGGACCGCATCGTGTCCGCAGCGCCGCAAACCGGCAAGGGAGGAAAAGGCGAAGGTTCTATACTTGGAGGCATTGGCAACCTGCTGGACGGCGACAATCGATAAGCCGTGTTTCCACTCATTGTAGTGCATCGAAAACGAGGGCGAACCCGGCAAAACCAGAAGCATCACCTCCAACTACTCAAAGCGCGAGAAATGCGGCAAAATCCCTTCCTTTGCCCAAACAAGCCTCCCCGATGAGCAACGGCCTGCGAGCGAAGCTTAGCCGCTGACCATTTTGACACCAGAGATTGGGATCCGCTCCCTGACGCGATATCTCGCCTGCTAACAAAGGACTTGCCTCCGTTCTCTATGCCGACAAGGCAAAGTGGACGAAGAATTTCCCATCCCAAATTTCTCTTTACCCGACTTGCGCGAAATGGGCAAACGAGTGACCAGTGCCAGCGATTGGCAATCGGGAACACGGAATTTCCTGCTTTCTTTGAAGTCAGCGATCAGCAACCCGTGCTTTTGCATCCTCTTGCCTTCCTCCTCCATTTCGTCCCTTTCATCCGCGTTCAAAAACTCCAAAATCCTAGAAAACCAACTCCCATGCTTCTCAACAGTCAGTGTTAATTCCCAGGTGGTGTTGGGTGCTAACGGAGCGTGTTAAGGATGAGGGCGAACAGAATGAACCTGATGAATATTATGTCCAGTTTGTCCAAGCAAGAGAACCTTCGGGGCGACAGCCTTTCCATCGCCAGAACGGCCTCTCTGCTTCGTTGTTCTTTTGGTATAGTTCCCCGTCCTATTCCCTTCCCAAGGATCGCGCTGGCTCTCTAAGGAGAGAACTACCGGCTCTGGTTCCCTTGCTTGGGCTGGTTGGGGTTTTTCTTTGCCCTCGTAGATCCATCAGCAACAGCGCTCTGAGGCTCTGATTTTCCATCGGGCGCTTGGTCGGGCAACCGCGAGAACGGCTCTGCCCTGCGATCCTTGGCCGCGAGCCTGGGAATCTTTGTCGGTCGGTCTCCTCGGTACTGTCCGATGGATTGGGGGGCTGTGGTTTTTAGCGCGCGCCTTCTGTTCGGAGGAGCCTGTTACACGGGCGCTGTCCCGATGAGCGCTTCTGGCGGAGTGTCGAGCTGTTGTTTCCAAGGTTCGAACACTCTGTCCAGGAGGCTGCTTTTTTCCCGGCGGTTCCTCCGCAGGTAAATGGCAGGCTACTGGCAACCATTTTCCACCATAGACAAAATAGCGTCATGGCTACAGTTTCCGCGCTTCGCCGAGTCGCTCGTTTTTGCCAATCCGACAATTCGCCTTCCACGCCGGAATTAGCCAGCAAATGCGCGTAAGCCTTCTCCACTTCGGCGTCAAACTCCTGCTTCTGCGCTCGACTCAAAGACGCTTTGAATTCGTTCTCCCGCTTGAAGTGGCTTTCCAGAATTTTTCGATCTCCCGAATCCGCCTTCTCTCATTTTAATGAAACCTTCCGCGGGCATTTATTGAGCAGACGCTCACGGATGACCTTTGCTTGATCTTCGGGGATCCACGGTTGGACCGGTTGTTTTCCGTTCCACAACGCGCCAATAATGCATCTTTTTAGGCTTTCCGCTTCTTCCCAAGTGACGTCCTTGATTTGGTATTTTGACCGAGTGTGATAGGCATGTATTTTCTCTCCAAACTCTCTTCCTAGATTATATCTGAATTCCTCCGTCATTGCTCTCCTTTCACTTCCGGGGAAGGCGAGATAAGCTGTGAGCTGTTGCGGCGTTAGTCCGGCCAATATGCTGGGCATAGTTGGTGGCCATTGCCATGGAAGAGCGCCACGGACGTTCTCTCGATAGATAGATTCAGGTGGTTGCGCCTTCGCTTGATAATGCTTTCGAAGCGTGCGGGACGTCCTACCGAGAACGATGGAATTATCTGCTTTATTACCGGCTTCTTCTTTGACAATATCGTACAACTGCTCGAATTCTTCGGTGTAAATCCGTTTGCTTTCGTAAAACCTCTGCAAGAAGCTGTGGTTTCTAGCAAATTCGCGCATTTTTCTATTGGCATGGAAGGCATTAGAGTCGTAAGTAATTTCGAGGTGATATGTTGGCTCAAACGGGAATTGTTCTACCCAGTCTTGCCTGCTCTTCCACCATTCTCTTTCTTCCTTTTCCGCTTGTTTTTTTCGTCAACCAAGCCTGTCTCGAATTGTTCACAGGTGCGGAAGACTTTGTTTCCATCGTCGTCAAAGTAGTAGGGTCCGTTGTCATCTTCCGTTTGCGTTGGATCAACTTCCACAACTAGATCGAGTGTTAGTTGTTCGATTTCAGGTGTTTCGTTGTTCTCTGCTATCTGTTTTGGCGGAGAAAAATGGACACTAGCATCGCTACGAGGCTTGCAATCGCAACGATGGCGAAGCCGCCGTAAGGGAATTTATCTGTTTTGTTCATCTGATCGGTCTCCTTTCTTTTTGGCTTATTATTCGTAATCTTTTCGTAGTGATCCATGTCTATCTTGGTGCCTGTTTGTACCATGTTCGTGTGATACGTTGTGCCGTCCCAACGGAGAAAGATTCCAAAGCACCTTTCGTATGCTTTAGTCACTACCGCTTTTTCGATTGGTTTGACTACGAATTTTCGAGTGATGCAGTTGCTAATGTGAGGACCATCGGAGATCGCTTGATTGTCTTCGTAAGCCAAGTGGGAGTCACGACTGTATGTGTAAGATAAAAAGTCAAAGTACTCATCATCTTCCTTTTCCTCTCCCAGCGATCCGGATTCCAAAATTTCTTGGTACGTCCTGTAAAGCCTGCCTTGGTATTCGTTCACTTCATCATCATTGGAGTCTGGGTGGCCGAGCTATTCCCATCCGTCAGGGTCAAACTTGCTTTCCATTCTGTCGAAAGTTCCGACTTTGTAGGTTGTCGTTTCGATATCGTACTCTGTGCCAAGATAGGCGTCGTCTCCATAGATTTCTTTCATTAATTAGTTTGAGCGCTTTCGCTTTTTCCTGATCGATTAAGTCTGCTCTGGCAGAGACGGTCACATCTTGTATATAAGCCGCTATCTCAAGTGCCATCTTGGAGTAAGGAAGGGGGGATGAACACTTCATAGATAAGCGTTTTGACGGAGTACTTTGCTTTTTCTAAAAGCGCTTTGGCTTTATCAGTCTCCATAGCGGTTCCGTCTTTTTGTTCCCACAGCGTTGGTTAATTTATAATCTCCCCGGCGGGCGGTCTTTTTTGTGGTTGTCCACGTTTCCAGTGTTCGTTGGTTGTCGAAGTCTCAATCCTCTACTTTGTGTGTGTTCGAGTAGTAGTTAGGGCGTGTTCACGCAAAAATTGCCCGATGATTTGGCTTATAATCTCTGGAGACTGCATAGATTTGATGGAAAATCAGAATCAATCGACAGAAAGCTACTCAGCCAGTAAAGATTGCCCGGGTTGCATCTTATCATCCTTGGGATCCGCCATACCAAAGAGAAATAACGAGCCAGTAAAATTATCCGAAGGAATCTCCGCAACTAATCGATCTCGGATTCGTTCGGCAAATTCCACGCTCGGCCTTTCTTCCCCAGGCGCCGCTACCCACTCGCTCAGAACACAATTGCGAACGATACGGAAGTCTTCCTCTATTTGTTCTCCTCAAGTGATGCGCCGTCTGTACGTTTTTCTATCAGAGCGTCTATTTTGCGGATTGATTATTTGGCCATGCTGTTGAGGTTGGGTCTCGATGCTGGTTTTGAAGGGATGCAGTTCTTCGGGATCATGTTTGCTAGCTACTTTGTATCTTTCCAAGGCAACCATGGTATCCGCAATTTGAATGGAATTGCCGCCGGCGCCTTCCTCTTCAAAGATGCGATAGGCCTGCTCAAACTCCGGCAGATAGCGGTATTGCTGTTTGTAGGGCGTGTCGACTAAAAAGATGGCGAGCCGAAACTCAACGGTTGCAAACCAAAGGCCAACTCTGACTTTGCCCGCCAATCTGAATTCCACTCATTTTTGCAATATGTTGATGATTGCGGCCGTGCACAGACCTAGAAAAGCAAGGTTGATACCGGTCAACGGGACGATTACCGCCGCAATCAACATCCCCTTGGTCACCATTTTATCATCCACGTCTTTCCTGAATGAATCTAACTTATCGCTCAATAACTTGTAATTCTCGTTGCTCATTTTTCGACCTCCAAGACCTCCAACTCATCGGACCCGTAAAGCGGGGGACCCAGTTGTCCGCATTGAATTGTTGGAAAAGTTCCACCGGCATGTGATTGCGATGATGCCAGCGATCCCAAACCGCAGAGACGGGCAAGGTCCAATCCCGCAAAGAACCATGCTCCACGTGGCCGTCTAAAAAAGCCATGTTCACCCGCCCGGCATGTCGACGACTAATATAGAAGGTATACTTCCGAGGTATCTCTTTCGGCCATAGGCTTACCGGCAGCGAATAATCCCAAAAAGGAAACTCCAAACGATCCCTACTCCAAAACCAACCCGGGCGATCCCCCAACCCAAGCAATCCGCCAGCGACGCAATCTCCGTTATCTTGCGTGAATGAAAAATTACGGCGCCTTCCGCATATGGTTTTCGGTCATAACTCCCGTCCAGACGTCTCTCCGAAATAAACATCGGCGCATTCGCCCCATAAGCAAAGTTGAACCACTTGAGACAATCAGGCCGACGAGATATTCGAATCCTTTCGTGAACCACTTGAGACAATCTCTTTTCTCCGGTGCATTGGAAGACGTTGGTATTCCTCTCCAAATAATCCGCCCACAGCAACCGATCCCAACTCACATAATGAACTAAACGACGAGGATCCGCCTCCTCATGCCCCGGACCCCAACAATTCGATGGATGACCGGACATCACCGGCGGCAGAAAGTCGTTGTAATCATGGACGTACATCTGCGCCGCCAGATTGATTTGCCTCAGGTTGTTGGCGCAGTGAGAGCGTTTGGCGCGCCCTAGAGCGGGCAACAACAAAGCCGCCAAGACGCCGATGATGGCAATCGCCACCAGCAACTCGATCAACGTAAAAGCCAAGTTTCCGTTCTTTTTCATAACGCAAAATAGCGGGAACCGCTTCATTAATTGCCCGGCCAAGGTTACGGCAGAGAAATCTCGCGTGAACATTTTCTCTCGTAATCAAAGCGAGGCGTGCCGACGTCGCCATTCCAACCTTCGACGTAATAGGGACGACCATGCGGCCAAGGAGCGGTCCAACGAACGCGCCGAACCCAACCCGGACCGCTATAACCAGACCGCAAGCCAGACGGAACCGGATCCCAATCGATCGTGCAGTAGTAAATGAACAAATCCGAATAGTATTCATAATCGACGGAAACATAAGCGGCCGCTTGACCGGGATGAAAGCTTGAATTGTATTCGTAAATCGATACGCCGTAAGAATCGCAGGTGAACGGATCATCCTCACGATTGCGAGATGGATCAAACCAGAATGTATGCTCCAAACTGTTCCCCTTCCCTGAAAGAGTCACAATGTCGTCTTGCGGAGCTTTTCCCCAAACATACCGAAACGGATCCCACCAATGATTGTAATCGATAACCCGACGCAGCCCCCACCATTCGATTCTGTATGTTGTTCCCGCTTTGGAACTGGGGACGTCAAAATCGACGTACATCGTCGTTTTGCCCGATGACGTCCAATCTCCCGATTCTTTATGGAAGCAGACGTCATAGACCGAGACCGGCGGATTGCAGGAGGCTTGCGCCTCGCCGATGGAACCGCCGAGCCGGCCGATGCCAACGATGCCGGCGGCCGCGGTTTTCTCTATTTTGGACTTCGCTTTGGAAACGCCGAGGACGGTGAGGACGCTCTTCCCAAAGGCGTCTTGGTTGGTTTGGCCAAAAGCCGAGTTCGTCTGATGTCTGATGCTTCATAAAACAATGCAATTGATTTTACTTTCAATTAACAAAACACCGCTCGGCAGGATTCGTGTCACGATTTCTTTCTTTTTTTTGTTTTGCTTGAGTCAGACGGTGCGGCAAAGTTGGGGAAATTCCACAGATTGTCAAGCATAAAGGCGCGGTTTTGAAAAGCGGTTTTGAATTTTGGAGCTTGGGTTATTGGGCGTAGATGGATTTGGGGTTGGCGCTGGATGAAGAGTTTTCGATCTCAGACGAGCGGGCGAGGGAATTGCTGGCACGGATTGCTGCGATGGGATGTGAATCGGCCTTTTCTGACTTTGGTGGCGGCTTACGGGCAGGATATGCGTCGTATATTGGCGGCGCGCGTGCTGGACGAATCGGAACTAGAATTGGAGGAGCAAGAGTTTTGGTCCAAGGTGGTTCAACACGCCGGAAAGTATGTCGAGGGTAGTCCGGTGAAGCATTGGCTGGCGGTGATTGCTAGGAATCAGGCATTGAACGCGCAACGGAGGCTAAATAATCGGATGAAGGTGGTGTTGTTCCGAGCGGAGATGGCGTCGAGGATGCGGGACGATAAAGAAGATGATGATTTAGAGCGGTCAGAAGATCGCGCAGCACGGTTAATCTTCCGCCATTATATCGAGGGCGCATCATACAAGCAAATGGAGGCGGAAGAACATACACCTACTCCAATATGCGCACTCTGGTAAGCCGCGCCATCGCTTCTATACGGCAGATTCTCATCAATGTGTATGGGAGGGGGGGGGTAGAGAAGTCGCCGTAGAATTTATGCGGTTAACGGAAGAACCAGATCCACAAATGGCACCGCTTTTGCTGGCGCAACGAGGAAACGCCGGCTCCGGCTCGCTTTGGCAAGTGGGCTGCCAGTCATAACGAAGGAGCCGCTAGCCCAAGAACGGCATCCTGGCCCGAGTGTTAGGACATGGAAAGACGCCGAGAGTCGCTCCGCCAGAGGCGTTGTCCATAGAGAGCCCCAGTATAAAAGCTCATCCCGATGAAACGGACGCGCGAAAAAGATACGGTCCGCCAGCCCTCGGAAAATCTCATGGAGGCGGGAATGCCAAAATCCCTATGCTGCTGCCAGAGATGGCCAAGCAGTGAAGTTCTCGCCATCGCCCAGCCAAGCCCCCGCTGCGCCTGAGGGGAGGCCAGACGACCATAGTCCCATTGCCCATGGATCGCGCCTATGAAGGCCGAGAAAATCGAGAGCAAGCCCAAACCAAGGGATTGGATCCAGTAGTTCCGCCGAAGAAAAGCCATCGCAATCCATGGAAATACGACCCAAGAGCTATACCAGAAGCGCAATGAAGTAGAGAGGCCGTTCCGCCGGTTGAAAGGCGATCGCCAAGTCTTCTCTCGCTTGGACAAACTAGACATAATCTTTATAAGACTCATAGCATTCGCCCTCTTCTCCGAAATGCTCCGTTAGTGTTTTTGAGAGATTGTTCGGCGTTCGTTTTGCTTTTGCCAGCGAGCTGCGCTTGTGAATTTCAGAAGATTGCTACCCAGATTCTTCATCGATTTCTCCCAGCTCGCGCAGGTAATCAAAGGAAAACAAACCAGTGTCGTGTCCGTCCGCCCACACTGGCCGAAGAGCGTAGCCGCCTATTTTTGTCAGGCGGATCAAGGCGAATGCTTCGGGCGTCAAGGGTTTTGGAGCATGTCGATAGACGTTGCCCAGTATGTCTTTTTCTCCTTGACAACCCGCGCAGGGGCAAGAACGGCGTAGGGATTGGAGCGGAACGAAGCTTTCTTTTTGGTCGTTCCATTTGATGGCGAGGGCGTTTCCAATCACTTGGACGTCAATTGGCTGCATGGGACGGATTGGGTTCGAGACGGGTTTAGAGTTCGAGCGTTTTTTCAAAGGTAGTGAGCGCGAGAGGACGGTCGTCCTCTTGGATCAGCGCGACGTCTTCAATGCGCACGCCGCCGATTTCGGAGTAGTAAAGGCCGGGTTCCACGGTGACGACGTTTCCTGTTTGGAGGGTGTCGAAGGAGCTTTTCCCGATGCTGGGCGCTTCGTGAAGTTCCAATCCAAGACCGTGGCCGGTTCCGTGAAAGAAGCCTTGCATGTGGTTATTGTGCCGTTCGGTTTTGTAGCCCCAAGATTCGAAGGCACTTTCGACGGCCTCGTGAACTTTTCGCGCTTTTGCGCCGGAGCGGATTGTGTTCAGCGCGATTTGTTGCGCTTGTAGAACGCTCTGGTAGATTCTGCGAACGGATTCCGAGGCGCGGCCTTTGACGACGGTTCGGGTCAAGTCGCCGAAGTAACCAGTGGCTTCCGAGCGGGGAAACACGTCGATAATGATGGGCGAGTGCGCTTTCAACGGCCCGCTTCCTCGTTCGTGCGGGTCGCAGGCTTGGTTGCCGCCGGCCACGATGGTGTTGCCGGGAAGTCCGCCAAGCGAGACGATGGTTGCGTGGATGGCGGCGCGAACTTTTTCCGAAGTCAAGGGACGACCTTGATGCCCAAGCCGGCCGTCTTTTTTAATCTCGGCGTTTCGGATTAAGGAAATACCCGCGTGCAATCCTTCTTGGGTCAAGCGCAGAATCTCTTGAATCTTGCGAACTTCCGCCGCCGATTTTACGGCGCGTTCTGGAAAGGGGTGGACGGGCGAGAGGGCAATGTCCGGCCAAGTTTCCCGGATGATTTCGGCAACGCCAAAGGGAAAGTTTGCAGGCACTCGGACTTGGCTGAGACCAAGGTCATTCAGGAGTCGACCGGCGACGTGGCCGATGTTTGGGTTCGGAATGCCGGATTGCGCTGTTTGTTCCCGCAGTTTGGAAAAAGAGTGAATGGTTGCCTCAGGGAGGTGTTTCGCCGCCCGGTCCATTTCCAAATCGCTCAAAACTAAATGAACGGTTTGGTTGTTTTTCAAATAGATAAAGGGATCGGGAACGAAGAGGCCGGTAGCGTAGAGCATGTCTGCGTTGCGTTCGCTATCGGCGACGAGGAGCAGTGCGGATACTGCGGTCGCAGAAGCAACGGCGTTCGGGTTCATCGGGAAAGGCGGCCGCTCTAGTTAAGATAGTTCGGGGCGAGAAAATACAACCGGCCAGCCTGGATTTGAGAAAAGTCAAAGCCAAGATCCACTTCGATTCGATTGGAATTCGCACTGCCGAAAAGCTGAAGAAAATCGCCCAGACCGAGATACCGTTGATATTGGACGAGGTAGAAACCTTGGACGCCGAGAATTTCCTCCATTCGCTCGCTCGCCTTGTCGAAGTTGCCCAATTCGTCAACGAAGCCGAATTCGAAGGCTTGTTTTCCCGACAAGATTCTGCCGTCGGCGTAAGTTTCCCAATCCCTTGACAAAGCCCGGCCGACGCCGTTGTTTTGGCTTTGCGCCCACGATCTGCCTTCGTGGACGACTTCCTTGAAACGACCAAAAGCCTCGTCAATCATCGCTTGGAACATTTTTCGAGTTTCGGGCAGGATTTCTTCGGGCGGTTTTTCTCCGCTGAGCATGTCCTTGAATCGTCCGCTCTTGAATACTTGGGGTTGGACGCCGACTTTGTCCAACAGGCCGCGATAATTGTAGCTGTGCAGGATTACTCCGATGCTTCCCGTAATGGTTAGCGGGTTGGCCACGATCCAGCGGCACGGCGCCGCAATGTAATAACCGCCAGAAGCCGCCAGTCCGGACATCGACGCCACAACGGGTTTCCCCGTTTCCTTCTGGAATCGTTCAATCTCGCGGTAAATGTCGTCCGAAGCGAGAACCTCTCCCCCCGGAGAATCAATCCGCAACAGAACGCCTTGGACGTTTTCGTCTTCAGCAGCCAATTGCAGTTGGCGTTTAATGGAAGAGGCCATCCCTCCTCTGCTGGAAGACAGGGACAAACTGGAAATGATCCCGTCCGCCTCGATAAGCGCGACTTTGACTTGATTGGTGGACGAATTGTCTCTGACGACGGTTTCTTCCCAGAGGCCGTCGGCGGAATTTCCCTTCAAGGCAAGATCGTTGCCCACGCTGCTAAGAATGCCCAGCCAAGTTATCCCCAGAAGAATTAGAAGAACGAGGCTGAGAAAAAACCATCCCCGCCCTCGGGAAGACGAGGCGGCAGTCTGGACGAGCCGAACGCGGGGAACATTAGGCGGTTGATCGCTTTCCATAACCGAAACTCTACATTATCTTCGCGCCGTCCGCAAGCGCCAGTTTCCCCAGTGGCCGCGTAAAAATCCCTTTGACGGAAGCGAGCAAATTCTAGAATTTCTCCTTGCACGGCCATTGCCATTTTACTTCCTGCATCCCTGTAAATTGGGAGTAGGATTGAGAAATATTGGGGACAATGCCAGATTCTCAAGGCCGGCAACGCGTTGAAATTTGAAATTGTTACAAACTTGTATCATTCGAGGCCAAAATCCAAAAAACAACGCTCAAAACACCCAATTATCTAAACCCTCTGAAAACCCTTAAAATCGCCAGAATCGCCAATATAGCAGCCAGCAAAGACGGTAACCGAAGGGTCGACAACACCCTCAGGTCAAACTGACTGGCCATTTGGGAAAAACCAGATTTAAGAATGGCGATCAGAAAGACGACAAATCAATCATCCGAGATTTCTTCGTTAATGCCGCGAAGCGTCGCCCAATTCTCCGCATCCCGATAAACCAAGCGATCCCAATGCGCCTTGCCGTCGTAACGCCAATGGCAATGAACCGCCTCCACCGGCAACGTCCAATCCCGAAGGCTCCCATGCTCCACATGCCCATCTCTGAAAAAACCATGTTCGACTTGCTAGAATGACGACGCGTCAAAAAAGGGAAATAATAAGTATACGAGAGAAACCAAATCGTAGAAGAAATCTCAGGATTGGAAGGGTAAACAAGAGAATCCTCATGAAGATGCCACCCGCAGTATCACCTAATTGAATATGAAGGAGAAACCACTCAACCCAACTTTATCGATCGAGAATTGTAAACTTTCACATTCTACCCATACGAAAAGTTAAAAGCAGGACGACCGTAAATAATAGCAGGACGAACACCAAAGACAGATTGACGGGAGTTAGAAGCACATTGAAACAGGTTTGTATTCTCATCTAAAAGCGACGATGCCAAGCTGTTGGAAAAAGTCCCGAACCATCCCTTCGAGAACAAGGAGGCAACTAATCCGAATTATCATTCGCATAAAGATGCGCAGAGAGCCAATTGCCAAACGTTACCAACACAATAAATTCGCTTGGTAACCGCCTTGGAATGAACAAGTGCAGGCAACAAAATGGCCGCCAAAATCCCGATAACGGCAATAACAATCAGCAATTCGGTCAGTGTAAAACCCTGATCTTTTACGGAAGATAGATTAAACTATTCGACCGTAACGTCAACTGAATAGGAACGACCGTCAGAATCATATGCCAGGTCGAAACAGAATTTTCATTCGATCCGATCCAAACAACGACTTTATTGCAGTCATCCGGAGCATCCCAATTAATAAACTTAACGGTGTAATAGTCTCCACTACAGTAAAGGTCTAGAATACTCCCAGGAAGCAGTCCGATAAGCAGAAGATCCAAAATCCGGAATGAAATGAATCGCTAACCCAGGCTCATCATTAGTCCAAAAGGAAAGGACGTCATAAGCCAAAGAGAGAGCGAGAATCGGACTGGTGTCGAAGACGTGAAAATCAACAGAAATAGCCTCAATATCAGAAGAAAGATTAAAATCACTTGCTTCAGCCGCGTACAAAGTAACTCCGCTGATGTGAGAAGGAGAAAGAACTTGCGCTTGGGTCTGATGGATCGGTGTGGGGAGAAGGCTGATCCCAACAACAGCGGCCGCAACCACGGCCGCTAACCAATGAATTGAAAAAGAATTGCTTAATATACCTCCAAGAATATCATTTCTCCGGACTAACGCAAAAGTTTCGAAATAATTTTATGAAAAAGATTCCATCGGCGGAATAGAGCGGAAATTCTCAGTTTCCGAATTAAGGGATTGAAGAGGTAATAAATCTTTCAAATAAAAATTGATTAAAAGCAATAATACTTTGAAAAAACTGCAAAATCGAGAGAGGGAAGAGAAGCAGCAAGCAAACTATCGGAAGCATTCAGACCGCCAAAACGATAACCAGAGAGAAGACAGATCGATAGTGGTGGAAACAGTTGGCACGAATTTATTTCTCTCTTTTGCTTTTGATTCGTCTACCACCTGGCAGTCGTCGATCTGAGGATACGGTTGATTAATGGAACTAGTGGTGGATTCTAAACTTTTTGGCAATATGTCACCATTGATCGGAATATTTTTGGCGCTCCCAGCTAACTTTTCAACTTCCCGGAAATTGTTGTTTTTCAAGGCGGATGCCGCTAATGAAAGCGAAGTGTTACTTTTCTCTCGTATCGAATCTGCACTTGGACAAACACTTTCTAAAGACGCAAGTTCACACGTTGATTGGGTTGCTAGCTCGTTTTCTTACGAATCCAAATCCGTTACTCTTTAGGAAACAAAAAAACTTCGCCTTATAAAAATTCCAGAGCGAAAGTGGCTTGAAAACGAGTGAATCTCAGCAAAGACCAAACCGCAAACCACAAGCTACGAGAACTGGCCGCTGATTTGCCGATCTAAGGTCTCTGTAGTTCTCTGTCCGGTGGCGAACTGTGGATCGCCAGCCACTTGGTCCACAGAACACAAAACATTGGCCGCTCATTCTTCATTGAATGAAAATCCCGTTGCCAAACTCTAGAAGAGGATTGAGGAAACGGGAGTTCTGTCGTCGTTGTCGCTTGCCGATTCCCGTTCCCTAATCACAAGTTGCTGGGCGCCGCTTGCCTAACGGCGGATCCACCAAACAACAATCCTGCTTCCAAGATTTCTTAGAAACGGGATTGGGAAAAAGCGGTTTCCGCCGTTTCTCAATCACCGCAAAGCGCTGGCCCCTTTTGGTTTGGCCGGCACGCAAACGCCGGCATCCACAACTCACCGACTACGACGCTGTGATGATGGGATTTGCCGTTTTTGTGTTGCTCGCCAAACGCCAAACCGAGCCTATGAAGTGGCGGCTTGTTGGCGTTTCTTTTACAGTTGGCGGCAGAGAATGACAAAACCCAGCGCAAACAAGCCAAACACAAGAGCGTATTCTTCCGGTTCGGGGATGATGGAGCACCGATGAAGGCGAAGCTGCACCGAGCCATCGCTATTTGCCGTAAATCAGGATTCATCCGTGGCATTGCCATCATCCTCCAATGTGAAAGGTTTCCACAAAGAATTCGCCAATAGGTTTGTTGATCAATCCCGAACCATCCAAGCCGAAGACTGTCTGGCGGAATAGGACAAACTGCTCCCAGAAACACGAATTCCCATCTCGTCTAAAGTGGAATCATCAAACATATAAAGGTTGGCGATGGTTCGGCTGGCACTGCTGATGGCGATCGTCGGCGTGTTGGTAGCACTGGCGACAAAAGCGATGTTGGTTCTGCCGCCGCCCGGAATTCTGGCTCTCACCGAAGCGATGTCTTTGGTGTTGGAACTGGAAAACAAGGGAGAAAGGAGAAGTTGACATCGCTGGGTTTGTTGGCGTCGAGAAGGTTTGGGTCAAGAGTTATTAATATTCAAGTCTCCGGAGGTTTGGATGCTTTTGTTACCATCGGAAAAAGATTGCGCGGTGGAAGAGACTCTAAAAATCCAGATGGTTTGGTTGGTGTTGTCTTGGCTGGGATAGATGTGGATAACAACTGGGCTTGGCTTTGTTCCACAAGAACAAAAGAAGAAAGCGCCGAATTCACCAAAACCGCTAGAAGGCGACAATTATAGGACCGCTTGCCGGTGATAACGAAACTATTTTCATATATTCAAGCATAAAAAATAACTGGTTTTTTAATAAAAGTTGCTTTGTTTTTAGTTTTCTCACCGCAAAGTGTCAATCCCAAATCCACAAAAAAGAGGAAAAAGTTTGTTGGAAACGGCAAAACACACAAAAAGGAGCGAAGTTTCACTCTGCCGTTGATTGCTAATCACTAACCACGTTGGTCACAATATGCCTCTGGATTAAGGCATATTCACATAAAAAATAGAAAATCTGAGGTCACAAAGTAAATACAAAAATATTCTACACTAAAAATTTTCGGCTGAGCGAAGAACGAAAGTTCTTGACCGAGTGGTTGCTCATTGCAGAAATATTGGAAGGAAACAGCGCGATATTCTGCCAAAGGCGCTTTCCAACGGACAGCGCCAGTGTCAAAGATTTTCATCCTCATAGGACTGGCGCCCTCTAAAAACAGGACGCAGTCGATGGCGAAGATGCCTAAGGTTGTTGCGGACAACCGCACGGCTAGGAAGTTTTCTTTGTCGCCGGGACAAGCGCCCGCAGATCGCCAGCTATGGCGCCGCTAAGAAAAACATGCCCAAACGCCGTTGTTGGAGGATCTTGTTTATGAGGAAAGGCAACCCGAACCGACAACGGCCCCGTCGATAGGATGGGAGCCGGCAGTTGTTCTTCGTGGAAGAGCAGCCGCGGAGATTGCTGGGCATCTGCTCGAGAGAGGTATAAGAAACACAACGAAGGAAAGGTTCTTCCTCGGCTCTGTCATGCCCCCTATTCTTGAATATGTTGCGTTTGTGCATGCTAATATGAACACACGCTAGACGCGAGGTTTGGCTTTTGAAAAACATGGATGAACGCGATGAGGGAAGTATGTCGGGGATTCCTGCATTTTTCTTCTCCTTCCTCTATATTCAAAACTAAAAGCTTCAAATTCTCCATTTGGAATTCTCAATTCGCATTGTGGGAACGAATCTTTATTCGAAGCGGGCCAAGACATAGTTCTTTTTTCCTTTGCGCAGGAGGAGAAACCTTCCAAACAAGAGGTCGTTCAAAGACACAATTCTTTGGGGATCAGTTTGGCGCACGTTGTTGAGGTTGACGCCCCCGCCGGCAATGTCCCGCCGGGCTTGGCCTTTGGAAGGGGCGAGTTGGGCGGCGACGAGGAGGTCGACAAGCAAGCAGGCGGAATGAATTTTGGCTTTGGGAAGTGAGACGGAAGGGATTTCGTCGACGATGCCATGGAAGGCTTCGGCGCAGACGCCTTCCAACGCGCCGCCGAAGAGGATTTCGCTGGCTTTCAGGGCGTCTTGCGCAGCCTCGGCGCCGTGAATCATCTCGGTGACGTGCTTGGCAAGCGCTCGTTGGGAGGTTCTCCGCTCCGGCGCTTGGGCGTGTTGGGCCGCTATGGATTGGATTTCTTCCTGGGAGAGAAAGGTAAAGTATTTGAGGTAGCGAAGGACGTCGCGGTCGTCGGTCCGCATCCAAAACTGGTAGAATCGGTATACGCTTGTCTTGTCTGCATCCAACCAAACGGCGCCTTCGGCGGTTTTACCAAACTTCGTCCCGTCTGAATTGGTGATAAGCGGCATCGTCAATCCGAAAACCGTCGCCCCCAGTTTTTTGCGATTGAGGTCAATGCCGGCCGTGATGTTGCCCCACTGGTCGCCGCCGCCTATCTGAAGCGCGCAGTCGTAGCGGTCGCGCAAGTAGCAGAAGTCGAACGCTTGGAGGATCATGTAGCTGAATTCGGTATAACTGATGCCGGAATCGCGGTCTTGCATTCTGGCCCGCACGCTTTCTTTAGCAACCATCATGTTCACGGAAAAATGTTTGCCGACGTTCCGAAGAAAATCCAGATAGCGGACTTCGTCCGTCCACTCGGCGTTGTCAAGCAAACGGGCCGGATTTTCGGGAGCGTCAAAATCCAGCAAACGAGACAGTTGAACTTTGATCTTGGCGATGTTTTCGTTCAGCGCCTTGCGGGAGAGCAACCGACGCTCGGCGGACTTTCCGCTGGGATCGCCAATGGCGCCGGTGGCGCCGCCGGCCAGCGCAATGGGCGAATGCCCGTAAAGTTGAAACCGCCTCAGCGACAAAAGAGGCACTAAGTTGCCTACGTGAAGACTGTCCGCCGTGGGGTCAAATCCGCAATAGAGAGTGGTGGGGCGGGCAAGTTGCCGGGCCAACGCCTTTTCGTCGGTGCTATTTTCAATCAATCCTCGCCAACGGAGTTCCTCCAGAATGCCGTCCATGAACTTCTTATTTTGCGGCAGGCGGCGGGGCAAATCAACGCAATATCTCCGCTTCGTTTTGCCAAGAAGAGACCTTGTTTTCTATGTTTGACGATGTGGAATCCAGAGAAACTTTTATTGCCATCTTACTGGAAATTTTTAAGAATCCTGTTCTTTCTTAGTTCACTATACGGAAAACTGCTGATGAGAGCGTTGGTATACAACGGTCCTTGGAACATGACACTGCAAGAGCTACCGCAACCGCGGCCGGGGCCGGGCGAAGTCTTGCTCAAAATAAAAACCGTCGGGATTTGTGGAAGCGACGTTCACGGATTTACCGGCGAGAGCGGACGACGGGCGCCGGGAATGGTGATGGGACACGAAGCCGTCGGCGAAGTGGTTGCCGCCGGGAACGGCATCACCGGCCCGAAGATTGGCGAGCTCGCGGCGGTGTTCAACATTATTGCCGAAACAGCGCCGACCGCCGAAGAAGGAGACCCCAGTTTTTTAGCCAAGAAAGTCATCGGCGTCAATTTGGCTCAACGCGGCGCGATGGCCGAATATCTCGCGCTTCCCGCCGAAAACGCCTTGCCGCTGCCCAAAGGCGTGGAACCCGCCGTGGGGATTTTGGCGGAACCTTTGGCCGTCGTTCTTCACGGCTTTCAGCGTTTGGCCGACAAAAACATCCGCGCCAAACGAGCGGCGATCGTCGGATCGGGAACAATCGGCCTGTCGGGAATTTTGGCGGCAAAAAATGCCGACGTTAGGGACGTAGCCATTCTGGATACAATCCCGTCAAAGCTAAATCGGGCAAAGTCGTTTGGCGCCAAGCCGATACAATCTTCGGACAATGTTGACTCGGTTGCCCGGCGCGTAGAATTTGCCTTAGGCGGCCAACCCGATCTGGTGGTGGACGCGGCCGGAACTTGCGCCTCGTTCCGGCAGAGCCTGTCCCTGTTGCCGTCGGGCGGCACAGCGCTTTTGATCGGAAACCTCGCCAAAGAAGCGCCTTTACCTCTGCAAGACGTCGTCAGTCGGGAAATCACTTTCGTCGGCACTTATGGCTTCGATCGTCGCGCGTTTGGCGAGGCGTTGCGGATGTTGCCGAAGATTCAGGACAAATTGGCGAGTTTCATTGAGAAACGCTGCCCGTTAGAAGAAACGCCAGTCGTCATCACTCGCCTGGCCAAAGGGGATCTTCAAGCATTAAAGGTTGTGATCGAACTTTGACAACGGGAAAAACCCGCAACGGAAAAAGGGATTAGGCCATGTTTTTACTAGCAAGATTTTTGAAGAAGGTGCAACGAAATCTTTTCCATCGGCAAGACCGCCGCGAATCTTTGACTAATCCGTTACTAAGCCGTATCAGAACGCTTGTTGGCAAAGTTAGCAACTTGGCAGTAGCGATTAGCGGCGAGTGATTTGCCAACGTCAAGGCGAAATGTTACGCTCTCTTACACACTTTTTTGCGGCTTTTCTTTCGTTTTTGCCGTTGCCAACGAATTTTTCTTCACCTTTTTCACTTTTTTGTGATTTTGGGTTGACTCTTTACGGTGGGAGGCTAAAAGCGAAGCAATTTTTGTCCATTTAGAAGTTCTTTATTCGGATTATTAAATGATTGACCTTATGAAAACAGTTTCGTTACTATCGGTAAGCGGGACTTCTAAATTGTCGATTCCAGCCAAGACAACAACAACCAAACCATCTGGATTTTTAGCGGCTCTTCGACCGCGTGGAATAATGGCCACATCAGAACTTCCGGGAATTTCGAGTTTCGAGACTCTTGGCGGATTGACGCTGGCAGCAATAGCGGCAACATTTACAATGCTAACCGTTTCAACGACCTATTGCTTACTCTTTCTCTCTTGTTTTCTAGTTCCAACACCAAAGACATCGATTCGGTAAGAAAGAAAATTCCGAGGCGGCGGCAGGACGAACATTACCTTTGCCGCCAGCGCCACCAACACCCCGGCAATCACTATCGGCAGCGGCAGCCAAACCATTTTCTGCCTTTTTATGGATGAAAATGCGATTAGTACTTATGATGGTTTGGGCATTCGTGTCCAATCGTCTTTATCTTATTCCTCCGCACCGGCTTCCTTTTGGGTAGGTTCGGGCATTTTGACGAACAGACCGATTGGCGACTTCTTTGCGAGAACCTTCAATAATTGGTTGACGGGAGGCTGATTTTGCGGCGGCTTTTATAGGCTCAGTGCGGGTTGTCGTCAACAGCCAGATCATCCCCGAACTGGAAGAATACGCTCTTGTGTTTGGTTTGTTTGCACTGGGTTTTGTTTTCTTTCACCATCGATGGCGAATGTAACAAAAACACCAAGCCGCCACTTCGTAGTTTCGGTTTGGGTGCTGCAGACTTTCTGGCGTTTGGCGGGTAACAAAAACGACAAGCCACAACTTCGTAACTGCTGCGCCAGCACTTGTGCCGCGGAAAACCAGCGGCCAGTAGGGAGGATTGCGGTTTTGTGCCGATTTTGTTGCCGGCGAGTGACTTTGCAGTTTCAAGATCAACTTCGATTCAAGATTTTTCAACTTCGATTTAGGATTTTTCCGAAGCGGAGTTTTTTGGTTTCATAAAGAGTGTTGAATTTGTTCTCTGTCCGCTTTTTAGAACTTGGAGAAAATAGATTGGCCGGCGATTGGATTCGCTGGGCATTTTTTCCTATTTCTAACCGGGGTTGCCATTGCCTTGTAGCCAGTGGCGCAGTTTCTTTTGTTCTTCCGGGGTCAAGTCCAAGTTGGCTTCGCCGGCGCGGGTGACGGCGTTTTGAATCACGGCTTCCCGAATCTGATGAGCGGTTGGAGGCGGATCGTCGTCCAGACTGGCACCGCCATGATGCGCCCAGTGGACGATGTGATTAATGGCTTTTCGTGCCACCGGAATTTCTTTTTCTTTGAGTTGATCCCGCACCCAGAGAGTGCACTCGGACAGTTTGAATTCGTGTTCGTGGTTTTTCGCGTAACGGGCAAGCATCTTCAAAGTTTCCACCCAGAGGTCGGCGCTCAAACGAGGCAAGTCCGTGATTTGGCAGATTTGGGCGACAATTTCCGGCAAGTTTTCCGCTGAGATTTTTGGAGCAGTTTCTGGCAAATCTTCGGCGGGATTTTTAGGATTTTGGCTTTTGCCGTCTAGAGAAACAAAGCTGCCGTCTTGCTTTAAGTTGTCAAAGTTCTGCAGAAGAAATTTAGCCAAGGTTTTGTGGCCGAACCACTTGCTCGGCGATTGATCAATCGCTGGTCCGAATTGGTTTCGAAGTTCCCTGCTTATATCGCTTAGCGACGTGGCGTTTTCATTGTTGGCAATGAGTTTTCTGGCTGTTTCCAGAACCTTGCTTTGCACATCTGTTGCCGGCGATTTGTTCGGCGGTTTGATTGCGGGCGCGCTTTCGTTTTTGGGGAGGGATTTTTCGGCGGCTTTCTGGGCTTTGTTTGGCGCATCCGTTGTCGGCGATTCGTTCTGCGGGGAGATTGCATCGACCAAATCCGCCGCGTCGATTAAGAAGTTGGAAGCGTTGCGGTAGGCCAGCACAGTTTTTTGCCCGCTGAATATAATCATTGTCCGGCGGTCGTTGGCTCGCAGGCATTGAAATAGCGGGGTAAAATCCGAGTCGCTGGAGGCAATGATAAATTCGTCATAGCGCGTCGTCCGGCTCAGGCTTTGGAGGACGTCGATGACGATGCGAATGTCGGCGGCGTTCTTCTGTTGATTGGTTAGCGAGAAACATTCCACCACTTCAAATCCCGACTGGGTAAGTTTGTTGCGGAAACGATGAAAGTTTGGCGTGCCTCTTTCCTCATCTTTAATCCTGTTGCCTCCGTAGGGATTCAAATACACCCGCCGAATTAACAGCTCGCGCCGCACTCCTTCCGACAAGCCGCGAGTAGACAGCGCGGCCAGCCATTCGCTCGAATTCTCCGCAAAGTCGTAAGCGGATTGCGGGTCTCGCGAATGCAAGCCGCCGAATATGTTGTCGAAGTCCAGAAACAGCGCGGATTTTATCCGATCCATAAAGGCCTTTGCATTGTGGAATGGAAACGGTTTGCGCTAAATCTGGGCCCCATTTTCTCGCTTCATTTAGAAGGCTATTTGGATGGTGGAGGGGATGGCGGCGGCGAACTGCTGCGGATGGCGGGCAACAGTCTCAGAATTTCCTGCTGATCTAAATACCACTTGCGCAGAGATCGGGACAGCATGGAATCTTTGAAGGATTTCAAATGTTTGATGAGCAACACGTCTTCCACTTCGCCTTTGAGTTTCTTATTGATTGCCGACTTTCCTTCCTTGGACCAGCTTTTGTAGGAGCCGATAGAATCTGAAAGCATGCGCGCGGCGGCCAAGCGCGTTGGGTGCGCATATTTGTAGCCGGTCACTTCGACGGAGGCTTTGCCGTTAATTTTGCCTTTGATGATTTTCTTCTGGTCCTTTGCCAGAATCACTTTTTCGGCAAATTCGATGATGCGCTTTTCCAGTTGGGAAACGATGTCGTTATCGGCCAGCACTTCGTTGGCGGCCACGCCGAGGTCTCGCCGGGCGGAAGCGAAGATGTTGCAGGCTTCAAGAACCAGCGCGTCGCTTAGTTTGACGAAGAGCGTTTCCGCCCGCTCGGCGATCAGTTTTCGCTCTTCTTCCGTGAATTCGTATTCCTTGTCGTCCAAGCCGACGAACTTTTGATACGCTGACGATTCCAAAAGCGCCTTCAGGTTTTTGTTCAGGGATTCGGCCGTGAGCCGGGGCGCGACGGCCGCGCCCTTCGGTTTTTCTTTGAGGCTCAGTTTCAATTCTTCCGGCAGGAAGGCAAAAATGGCGCGGTCAATGCCGCCCAAACTTTCGATCTGTTCGTTCAAACGTTTCCAATGGGCCTGTTGCACTTCTTTTCGGTTGAGAGGGCCGACGAAGTCGAACTGCCGCTCCACGGTCAATGAACGGGCCGAGCTGCCAAACCATTGAAGCAGGTCCCGAAGTTCAAAGCCGACGGAACGGGCCGAAAAAGAGAGGTTCACTTCTTCCAAAGGAATTTGGTCGCGTGGGTCCCGGGGTGCTTTGGCGCGGATGAACTGTTCAATGAGAGCGTTGGGCAGCTGGCGGACGGCGTCCGAAATGGCGGCGTAGGAAGTGACTACGGGATCGGCGCCGTAGTCAAAGACGTTCACGTCGTCCCAAGTGCCGGTGTCGCGGTCGGCAGCGTAAAGAGTCTTCTTTTCAGCCACCTCTCGGTCATCATAATAGCCCCATAAAATTGCCCTCCGGTCGTGGGGCAGAACCGTTTCGGTGGTGCGCATCTTGGCTCCCGTCAGCGCTGCGGCGACGAACACTTGATAGTCCATGATGGAGTTGGCCGTGTAGTCGTTCTCGAACTCTGAAAGGTCTTCCTGTTTAAGATAGGCGTTGAGCCATTTTTCCAAACGCTCGTGGGACACCGTCGTGTCCAAACTCCCGGCAAAGTTGTGCCGCAAGCCCAGAACGTGTCCAACTTCGTGCGCGACAATGGCGCGGACGTAGTCTTGGGACATTTGCCAAACCATTTCGTCACTCGCGTCCGGATGCGCCAAAACGGACTCCAGCCCTTCGGCGTACTGCTTGGCAAACACGTGCGGCGAGAGGTGGCAAACCCTCGAATGCGGCCAAAAGGCCGCCTGTCCGCGCTCCTTCTCTTCTCCGTCCTTTGGGTCGTCTTCCTCTTCGCCTTCCTCCGCCAAGGACCGCATCCGGCGAAGGATCCGACGGGCGCTGGACTTTCCAGAGATTGCGAAAACGCTGGTCATGTAAGCTTGGCCTCGTTGAGACTCGCCGGTAATCGGGTCCACCAAAATATCGGCGTAAGCAAAGCCGGCGTTGTCCCAAGGAACCCACTGAACAATGTTGTGGCCAGCGGAAGGAGCCGTGATCCCTTCCGGCGCTTTGTCTACCTTGATCACCTTGCGTCCAAAAGCCCGATTCCAATACTCAATGCCCCCCTTCACCGCTTCCTCATAGGCTTCAGGCGTGTTGCTGCTGTAGTAAAACTTGAGCGGTTTGTTGAGGTCAAAACGGGCGATCCGCGTGGAAGGACGCCCCGTCGTCTTTTCCAAACGCGCCGCCGTCTCGAAAAAGCGAACATAGCGGTCGTCTCGGCGGTTGTATTCCTTTCCTTGATAATCGCCCGGTTGGTAAGGCTTGATAAAGTAGCGAATCTCGTAGCGGTTTTCCATGTCGGGACTGAATTGCCGGCTCCGCACCTGGGCGCTTTGCCGAATCACCACTTGGCCGTCCATTTGGGAAACCTCAAACACTCGAGCGCCCGGAATCTCGTAGGTCTCCTCTCCCATAAAGGGATTGAAACTTCGGCCGATGGAATACCAAATGTCCGCAAAAGCGCGGCGCATGCCCTTGTTGAAGTCGACCGTCACCCACTCCTCCGTTTTCTCCACAATCGGAAAAGACGCCATAAGCCGCCGCGCCGGCAAATCGTCCGTCACTACCAAGCCTTCGGGATCTTCAAATAAGTCCACTCCGTCGGCGAACAACTCAAAAGTCACAATCTTGCCCGCCAATCCCGTGCTTGTCGCCGCCATACTCTGCGGAATCACCGAAATCGACATCAAATAACGACGCCCAAACCCCTCACGCGGAATCCTTAGATAATTGCCCTCCGCCGGCTGCAACACAACCGGCGGAGACTTCTCGGATTGAGATTTTTCATGCTGATCGGCTCGGCCGCTTGCCGTCGCCAAAACCAAACACAAAGCCAACGCAAAATAAAAAATACGAAACCTGAACATACCGCCAGACAGAATGGGAAAAACAGCGGAAAAGGTCAAACAGCGAATTGGCATCGAGAACCCACAGCCTCATTTTTCTCCGCTGAATTTCAGCTATTCTAACTTGGAGGCCGCCGCTCAATCCTGCTGGCCAACAATCTAAGGCAACCACGAGGAAATTAGATTGAGAAAAACAGCCGGGCGGAAGAAAACCGCTTTTATTAGAAAAACCAGCTATCCTTCCCTTTCTCAAAAACAAAAAACTTCGCTCAGATTCTCGCCATTGCCCGCCAACTTCTTTTGCTTCGATGGCAACCCAAATCCGAAACCACTAGCGAAAACTCCCCCTATTCCAAGAAAAACGCTGTTTTCTCTCCGCAGAAAAAAAGTTAAAAATAATGGCGCAAAAAGCTTGATTTCCGAATCCTTTGGGTTTATGTTGCTTCTCGATATCGGTTGACGGTGGCTCCAATCTTCTGGATTGGGGCGCCTGCCAAATACAGTTTGATTGGGGGCGCCCGGAATAAATGCATAATTCTTGGCTGTTGCCCTAGGTGAACAAGTGGGGATCTCTCGCTTTTGCGACCGTCAACGATATCCACGGCCCGATGCCGTTGGGTCGGGGTTTGCTTGTCGAACGACAAGAATTACGGTTGCCGTTACGAAAGAAGAGATTAAGTTTAACGAAGATTGCTCATGAAGATTACATTACTGACAATCCTTAGCGTCGTCGCAACAGCGGCGGCAATCTTATCCGCTTTGCCGAACGCAGCAGCAGCGGAATCAGGTTCCAAGAAGAGAACGCTGGTCGAGGTGTTGCCTTTTGAACCTAGCGTGGAAGGCATCGGCTTCTGGCTTTTAGACAAGGCGCTGGAAGAAATCGGAAACGAAACTTGGGCTGAAGTCAAACAATCCGTCAAAGACTCTTGGGCTGAGGAAATCGATCCCTACAAAGACGATTGGGCCAGCAATAAAGCCCTGGAGCCGTATTGGTACAGTGGCCAATACAACCTTACCCTGAACGAGTCCGATTTGACGGTTGTTTACAGTTATCAAGGCCAAGAACACTTGGACAGCAGTGCCGAAGGACACTTATTTGTGTTAGACAGCAACAACCAACGCACGCTCACGATGCTAAAAGGCGCCGCGGCGGCGCAATACATTGACGCCGAAGGCATGAATCTGGACGGTTATTACCGCAAATACCAATATTCCGTGCGAGGTTTTGGGGACTGGAATAATGACGGCGTCCAAACTTGGAGCCGATGGTATGATGTGTCCGGCAATGAAACGAACTGGATAGGTCATGGAAGTTTTGACAAGGCCGCCGCCCGCGCCGAAGTGCAGGGCTGGAGCACGGCCGAACTGGAGTATGATTTGTCTTCTTTGATACGTGAAGTGGATGAAACTTGGTCGGTGGGCAGTTTTTACTTCAACACGGTTCTAACGATGGACACCCGGGTGCATCCCAACGTCGTCCAGCACGATGGAACATACATCGTCACCGTCACCGGCAGATACACTGATGTGGAATACGCTTGCTGCGATTCGGACGGAACCGGTAGCGCAGAAGATGTGGGAAATCCCATGCCTATAAAGGAAGAAGTCACCTGCGACTTCAATCAATCCCATTTGGAAGTACAGCACGGCATCCCCTTCGAGTTGGGAAACAATCAGCGAGTGATCCGCATGGACATCAAAGGCGCCGCTGAGCGCCGGGCGGTAAAACACGAGGTAAAAGGAGTGTTTGAACATGTGGAACCCACTACTGGTCGAACCTACAGGACCAAAGAAAAAGTGAGCGAAGAGTATCAGATTGAGGAGATAAAGTTTCATCAGCCGGGACAAACCGATGATTCTCCCGGCACAACGGAATAGAAAGGAAACTAAGAAAATGAGCGATAAGTGGATGATCTACTTAGGCGCCGGGATGTGCGCCATTGTTGCCCTGTTGCTGGTCTTCGGGGGAAAGAAGGAAGGAACCACAGTCGAACCGGAACCGGTTGTGGAAATAATGGCGGAAGAAGAAAAGGAAACTTCTCCATCGACTGAGGATCTGAGCGCAGAGCAGAGGAGGCAACAAGCTCAACTGCAAGCGGCCGCCGAAGCTCGGCGCCAAGCCGCTGAAGAAGCGGCTGCTGAGGAGGCGTATTGGGCGGAGATTAGAAGGAAGGCGGCGGAATATGAGCGAGAACTAGCCGCCAAAGCCGCTGCCAAGGCCGCTAAGGAGAAAGCGGAACAGGAGTATTGGGAGGATCGGAAGGAATGGGTGGAAAACTTTCCCTTCGAGCCAAGCTATCACCCTGAGTTGACCTATGTTCCGCCGCAAGGCGAGAAGTGGAATGTGAGGGATAAAGACGAAGAAAGGATGATGTTTGCCGTGGCGCGGCATGGTTTCATCCGGCGTTTTTACGAGAATCCCTTGCGCTATACCAGAGGCTTCGAGATGATAGTGAAGATCATGGAGGAATATGGCTACGGCAATAGCCCGGAACGTATTGGTAACGTCTACTCCACTGTGAAAGACTACTACGAACTATCTGCCAAAGCGGCCGAGGATCCAGAGGGTAGAGCGAGTGGCATTACTTTTAACGAGCGCGGATACAGCACTTGGCAAGAGGAAGTCGATGGGTATTATCGCGGCATTATTGGCAACATGAGGGATCGCAATCGTCTGTTGCCGGGAGAAGAGCGAATGCCCACGGAAATCGCCGAGGAGATTCGGGAGCGCATTCTAGCCGAAATTCCGGAGGAAGAGTTCACGCAATATCAAGGTAGCTTTGCCTACAAGCACGACTACGAAAAGGATCTCAAGCCCGGCGATCCTTTGCTAATGAAGTAACAACCGCAACACTACCATCCCCAAACCTCGCCAAAGCCAATCCCCTTTCTCCGAGGATTGGCTCTTTTGTTTGCACCTTGGTTGGTGGGTTGGTGGAGTGTGGAAGTTGATTTTGTGTGAGAGACTTGCGGTGGTAGTTTTAGGTGGTGGTGTTTTTGAAATTTAACGGCCAGTTTGGTTGGATGTCTTCGTCGTTGACGGGTTTTGAGAGGCCGGCTTTGAGATGCCATGCGGCTAAGGCGGCTACCATTCCGGCGTTGTCGGTGCATAAAAAAGGCATTGCGAGGCGGAGGGAAAGACCTTTTTGATCGCAGGCTTTGCGGAGGGTGGAGCGCAGACAGGAATTGCAGGCTACGCCGCCGGAGGCGGTTACGGTGTTTAGGCGGCATTCTTCGACAGCGCGAATGGTTTTCGTTACCAAAACTTCGACGATGGCCGTCTGAACGCTGGCGCAGAGGTCGCGAATGGATTGGTTGTTTTGCAGGGTTTCGGGGTGTTTTTTTAGGAAGTAGCGCACGGCGGTTTTGAGTCCGCTGAAGCTGAAGTGGTGGTTGGCTTCTTGCAACATTGGGCGCGGAAAGGGGAAGGCGTTGGGGTTTCCTTCGGCGGCGAGTCGATCCATTTCTGGGCCTCCGGGATAGGGTAGGCCGATGAGTTTGGCGGTTTTGTCGAAGCATTCGCCGGCGGCGTCATCGAGCGTGGTTCCCAGCACTTTGTGGCGAAGTGGCGCATCAACGCGCACGAGCAGGGTGTGTCCTCCGCTGACAATCAAGGAGATGTTGGGGCGAAATTTTTCGAATTCGATGCGCGGCGGGCTGTCGGAAATCCACGGCGAGTATAGATGGGCTTCGTGGTGGTGAAGTCCGAGGAAGGGCAGGTTGAGGGCGAATGCGAAGCCTTGGGCGGCGCGGAATCCGATCATGAGGGATGGCGGCAATCCCGGGCCTCGTGTAGCGGCGACAGCGTTCAAATCGGCGGGAGAGAGTTCGGCTTGGTGCAAGGCGGTTTGGAGGACGGGGCGAATGTTTTGGAGGTGTTGCCGGGCGGCTAGTTCGGGGACGATTCCGCCGTAGACGGCGTGGGTTTTGATTTGCGAGGCGACCGTGTTGGCAACGATGCGGTTGTCCCGGAGAATGGCGACGCTGGTTTCGTCGCAACTGGTTTCGAAGGCGAGCAGGTTCAATCTGCGCCGGGGTTGAGTTTGATGTGGAGTAGGGGCTTTGCCGGATGGTTAGTTCTGGGCCATTTTGTCGGTCGAGTTTTTAACGCGTTGCCGATAAAGGCGGATTCCGTTCAAAATGTCCCGCGCGCGGTCGAGTTGTTCGTCTCGGGCGTTGCGGATTTTTTTTCGTTGTTCTTCGGCGAGATGGAAGAGGTTGTCGATGCCTCCTGGGTATTGCTGATAGTAGAGAGCTTCCATGTCTTCAGAAGAAATGGGGACAAGAATGTCGGGAAGAATGCCTTGATTGTGAATGGTTCTTTTGTTTGGGGTGTAGTATTCTGCGGTGGTGAGGCGGAGTGCCGAGCCGTCGGGTTGCTGCAAGATGCTTTGGACGGAGCCTTTGCCGAAGGTTTTTTCGCCGACGATGATGGCCCGCTTCCAGTCTTGGAGGCAGCCGGCCACGATTTCGGAGGCGCTGGCGCTGCCGCGGTTGACCAGCACGACCATTGGGACGTCGAGCAAGGGATTCTTTCCTCGCGCGCGCCGCACGGAGTCCGTGGAAGGTTTTTGCCCTCGCATGGAAACGACCAGTCGCCCGGGTTGGATGAACTTTTCGGAAACTTCCACGGCTTGATCCAGCAATCCTCCGGGGTTACCTCGAAGGTCGAGAATGAGCGCTTCCATGTTTTGTTCAGTGAGCCGGTCGATGGCTTCTTGAAGATCGGCGCTGGTTTTCTCGCCGAATTGAATAATCCGAATGTAGCCGATGCCGTCCTCGCTCAGCTCGAAGTCCGGGCGACCGTGGATGTCCTGGATTGTTCGGATTTTGATGACGGCTCGGGTGAGGCGGATTTCTTTGGTAGCGCCGGTGCTGGGACGGAAGATTGTGACTGCGACGTCGGTTCCGGGTTTGCCGCGGAGTCTGTGCACGGCGTCTTGGATGGTTGCCCGTTTGGAGTTTCTGCCTTCGATTTTGACGATGCGGTCGCCCGAAAGCACGCCCGCGCGGGCTGCCGGCGTGCCGTCTATCGGGGCGACGACGGTGAGAAAATCCTCCCGGAGTTCAATCACAATGCCGACCCCGCCAAAAGCGCCTTCGGTGTCTTTGCGAAGTTCCTCGTATTTTGCCGGCTCCATAAACTCGCTGTGCGGGTCCAGCGAAGTCAACATTCCCTTCAAGGCGCTTTGGATCAGGGACTTGTAGGTCAGCCCTTCCTTGTCGACGTACTTTTCCCGAACTTGCTCCAGTACGCGGGTGAACACTTCCAGATTTTCATAAGGATGGTCTTCGGTTCCCGCTTTGGCCGAATCTTGGTAGGTGAGCGCTCCGAAGAGGAGGTTCAGGGCCAGAATTGCGGAAATGGAGGAGAAAAGGATGCATCGTTTGGCGGCATTCATTGTTCTTAAAACTGCGTTAACTCTGCGGGAAGAGTAATCGGTTTTGCGCCCAAAGGCAAGATTCATTCTTGAGATTTTCGAGAGAGCAACCACTCGACGAAGGGCAAATCCGCTTCGACGGTCACTTTCGGGTTGGGAGCGTGGTTTTCCACGAGAATCACCGGTTGTCGAATCAATTCGCAGGCGGCTGCTTCATCCGTGATCTGCGCTCCAGTTTCCTGCGCGTATCGTAGCGCTTGCATGAGAATTCCGCGGCGAAAAACCTGCGGCGTCTGCGCCGCCCAAAGCCATGCGCGGTCCACATTCCGACGGATTCTCTGCTGGTTGTCGGCTTCCTTCAAAGTATCCGTCACTTTTGCGGCGGCAATGCCGGCGCCCCAACGCCCGGCCTCTGCAAAGCAGTCTGCGATAATTCGATTGGAGACGCAGGGTCTTGCGCCGTCGTGAACCGCGACCAAACACGCCGATTCGTTGGTCGCCGCCAATCCTTGCAGCACAGAATCTTGGCGTCTCACGCCTCCGCGCACCAAACGAAAGGGCTTCTTTGCTCCGATCAAGCGAGCCGTTTGCTGAAACGCCGCTTCCCGCCCTTGGCGAATAACCATGATAATTTCGTCCACGTTGGGCGATTGATCGAAACATCTCCACGTATGCGCGATAATCGGCTCTCCTTCGGCTTCAAGAAACAATTTGTCTGAGTTCCTGCCCATTCGAGTTCCTTTGCCCGCCGCAACAATGACTGCCGAGTTCACTGCTTCTTTCTAACTTAAAAAGGATAGAATTCTCTAGATAAAACGCTGGATTAGGAGGCTTGACCCAAAGCAAAAGCTGTTTATAAAATGTTGCTCGTTTTGCAATTTAAAGGCGATATTAATGAGCATCATATACCAAATTCATGCGCGCGAGATTCTGGATTCTCGGGGCAATCCCACGGTGGAAGCGGACGTTCTGCTGGAAAGCGGCGCCCTTGGCCGAGCCGCTGTTCCTTCGGGCGCCAGCACGGGAGAAAATGAAGCCATCGAATTGCGCGACGGCGCCAAAGATCGCTATTTTGGCAAAGGAGTTTCCCAAGCGGTGGCCAACGTTCAAAAGACCATTGCGCCGGCGTTGCAAGGCGTGGATGCTCTGGACCAACTCGAAGTAGACCGCGTCATGTTGGACTTAGACGGCACGACGCATAAACAGAAACTCGGCGCCAACGCCATTCTCGCTGTTTCCTTGGCCTCTGCCAAAGCCGCCGCGACGCATCTCAACCAGCCGCTGTTCCGATACCTAGGCGGGACCAACGGCAAAGTGTTGCCCGTTCCTATGGCGAACGTTATCAACGGCGGGGCGCATTCCGACGCTCCCATCGACTTTCAGGAGTTCATGATTGTTCCCCAAAAATTTGACACTTTCTCCGAAGCCTTGCAAGCCGCCGCCGAAATATTCCACGCGCTCAAAAGCGTTCTCAAAGACACAGGACTTTCCACAGCCGTCGGCGACGAAGGCGGCTTTGCCCCTCATCTCCGTTCCGCTGAAGACGCCATTGAATCTATTTTGTCCGCCGTGAACAAGGCCGGCTACCGAGCCTCCGACCAGATTTTTCTGGCTCTGGACGTCGCCTCTTCCGAGTTTTACGACGCCGAGAGCAAAAAATACGTTTTCCAAAAAAGCACGGGAGAGAAAATTTCCGGCTCCGAACTGGTAGATTATTACGACCAACTCATCAGAAAGTATCCCATCATCAGCATCGAAGACGGTTGCGCGGAAAACGATTGGGAAACATGGAAACTGCTCACCGACAAGCTCGGAAGCCGAGTTCAACTTGTGGGCGACGACCTTTTCGTCACCAACGTGAATTTTCTGCGGCGCGGCATCGCCGAAGGCGTGGGCAACTCCATACTTGTCAAAGTCAACCAAATCGGATCCCTCACGGAAACCTTCGACGCGGTCGAATTGGCCCAAACCAATGCGTATACCACCGTGATTAGCCATCGATCCGGAGAAACTGAAGACGCTACCATTGCCGACATTGCCGTCGCCACGAACGCTGGACAAATCAAAACAGGCTCGCTAAGCCGGACGGACCGCGTCGCCAAATACAACCAACTCCTCCGCATCGAGGAGGCATTGGGGAAAGACGCCGTCTACGGCGGCAAAATGCGCGTTTGAAAGTGCCGTCCGAGGCGATGGCTATTCCTTTTCAAAAATGAGAATGTGCTGCCTCGGCAACACATCCAAAGTCTCTATCCACTTAAACCCTTGCGCCGCCGCTTCCTTTTTCACTTGAGATTGGGTCATCTTGTGGAGCGGCTTGATCGGCACCCATTTGTCCTCTCCCCGATATTCTACCAACACCACCCGCCCGCCCGGCTTCAACGCTTTTCGGATCGCCGTCATCATTTCGTGCGGAAAAGCAAACTCATGGTAAACGTCCACCAGAATTGCCAAATCCACCGACCCTTCGGCCAGTTTCGGATCCTTTTCTGTGCCTTGCACGAGGCGATAATTTGTCAATCCCCGCCTTTCCATGTTGGCTTTGAGAATCTTTAACATCTCAGGCTGAATATCCACAGCATAGACTATTCCACTCGCTCCAATGCGTCGCGCAATCCTCCGGGTAAAATAACCGCTTCCCGCGCCAACGTCCGCCACCGCCATTCCCGGCCTAAGTTTTAACGCATTCATCAATTTTGACGGCGACTCCTCCGCCTCCCGCGAACTCCGCTCCAACCAACCCGCGCCTCGATGCCCCATCACTTGAGCAATTTCTCGCCCAAAGTAAAACTTCCCAATTCCGTCCGGATCGGGAATCTCTTTATAGGTGTAAAGAGTCTCCGCCTTGGAATCACCCACTGTGCTGTCCGTTGCCGACTGCCCCCATACAACGCCGCCATCGTTCCCCGCTCCCAAACAGAAACAGACGCAAACAAAAACACGGAATTTTATATCGTTCATACGAGCTCGCCGACTAAGCCGCAAATCTCCCTTCTTCTGCAAGCCTTTTTGCCCCGCTAACACAACGCCGCCGAATTCGTGTTTGCGCGAAGAAAGCCCAACCGTCCACCCAGTATTGATAAAGAACATCGCTGAGAATTGCGCGGGCAATCCGCAAGCCCTAGTTTCTTATTCCCATTGTTGAAAGTGAAAGCGACGCCGGACGTTAGTTAAACTTTTGAGGAGGAGGAGGCATCGCCAACAAAAGTTTGATCTTGCCCGGCGCCTAAAAGCGAGGCAACCTCCTTCCAGTGATCTTCAATTTTTATGAAAAAGTTGCGGGGTTTTTTTGAACAAACAGCGGCATCGGTTTCGCGTGAATACAAACGCCGTTGGTTGCCGGCGATTCTCTTTGGATGCATGGGAATTGTGTCCACCGCCGGGGAGTCAAGTCGTCCGAACATTCTTTTTATCATGGCGGACGATCATACCAGCCAGGCTTGGTCCTGTTATGGCGGACGGTTGGCAGCTTATGCGAAGACGCCAAACATCGACCGCTTGGCAACCGAAGGCGCTCTTTTGAAAAACTGCTTTTGTGTCAACTCGATATGCGTGCCTAGTAGAGCGAGCATTTTGACTGGGCAGTATAGCCATCGGAATGGGGTGAAAACCCTTCGCGACACCTTGCCGAGCGCGGCCGACAACGTTGCCAAACGGCTTCAACAAACCGGCTATCAAACCGCCTTGATCGGCAAATGGCATTTGAAAGCGGCGCCTTCGGGATTCGAGTATTGGAATATCATCAAAGGGCAAGGGCGTTACCGCGAACCGGTGATGTATGAAATGAAGATGAACGCGGGCAAGGCGCAGAAAGGGACTTACTCCACGGACGTGTTCACCGATAAAGCGCTGGCATGGCTGGATCGCCGCGATACCGCGAAACCCTTCTGTTTGATGCTTCACTTCAAAGCCACACATGCGCCGTGGCAATTTCCTCCAAGATACAATTCTTTATATAAGAATGTAAAAATCCCCGAGCCGTCCTCTCTTATTGGAACTACGGGGCCGGCAAATAGTCGAGTTCCGGGTTGGCCTTTAGAAATCTTGACGGAGCGAATGACCTCGGCGGGAAACCACGGCAACGGCAGGCTTCTATTGTCTTCTGACGATCCGGTAACCGTTCGACAAGAGACTTACCAAAAATTCGTCAAAGACTTTCTCCGCTGCGGGGCGGCGATTGATGAGAACGTCGGACGAATCATGGATTACTTGGATCGCCATAAATTAACGAAGAACACCATCCTGATTTACACAAGCGACCAAGGTTATTTTTTGGGAGAACACAACTATTTTGACAAACGGTTCATGCTTGAGGAGAGTTTGCGAATGCCTTTTGTAATTCGATATCCAAAAGAGATTGCCGCAGGGACCGCGCTAAACGACATCATTCTTAACATTGACTTTGCCTCGACGTTTCTTGACTACGCCGGCGCGGACATTCCCGCTTCCATGCAAGGGCGAAGTTTCCGGGCAAATCTTCGCGGTCAAACCCCGGCGGACTGGCGGGATGCGATGTATTATCGTTACTTTGAAAATAGCGAACGTCGGCCCGCTCATTTTGGCATTCGAACGAAAACGCGAAAGCTGATCTATTTTGACGGGCTTTCTACTGTTGCGGAAGGCAAACGATGGGAGTTCTACGATTTGACTGAAGATCCGCATGAAAACATAAACCGTTACGACGAGGCGAAAAGCGACGATGTTATCCGAAAACTCAAACAGCGTTTATTCGCCCTGCAGACGCAGTTTGGAGATTCTCCATAAATCTTTTCCAACGGCGCTAAATGCCTGGCCTGTTGTCCCGCTCTTAAAAACTCAATGAGCGATATAGAATTGCGCCGTTCTCAAAGATACTACGGCAAAGACGGAGGAAGGATTTTGACGCTCTTTTACTACTGCGCTTGGCACCGGTGCATAGGGTCCTTTCACACTATTTGAAGAATAAAGCGTTCCGGCAAACTCAATCGTAACTTTGCCTTCGTTTATTGCGATACCGAGAATGCCGGGTATTGGAACGGCACTCACCCGGAACTGCGGGTAACCAGTGCCAATCCTCCAGCCGCGTCCCAGCACGTTGGTGTTGGAATACAAACCGCCGAGGCTCCATCCTTTTTCCGATGCAGTTTCCGAAGGATCGGCTGTGAGTGACCAATTGAAAAAGGTGTTCTGAAATCCGCCCGGCGCGGAAGCGACTATGTAGTAAGTTGTATTCGGCCCTAAAATAATACTTGGAGGGGATCGGTAAGCATACTGTCCTGCCGACTTGGGAGAATTTCCATTCGCCTCTACGTTTGCGAGGGTCGACTGCAATGTGCCGGGTCCGAAAGGCGCCGAATGGAAAAGCGCTACATTGAAGTTAGCGGGGAAACGGAAAAAAGGCAAAACCGCAGCGCCATCGCTCATTTTGAGAATCACTTGATTCAATCGATAGCCGAGCGGATGGACGCCGGTCGTAAATGCGGCGGCGGCGGCTTGATTGTTGTTTCCGAAATTTCCGATGAAGATGAAGCTGTTCGTCGGTCGTTCCAAGTTGCCGGTTTCAGCGGCGGTGATTTTCAAAGAGGTTGCCTCCGGAAATAGAAAAATCGTTGCCGTTAGAAGATAGGAAAGTTGCAGTCGTTCCATGTGGTTGAGTTTAACGGAATTGTTAGGTAAATCCAAATGAGAACTACGAAACGCGTTGAACTTTCGGGATGCGCCGCGTTGGTGCTTGCGGTGTTGGAAGAGCCGGCGGTTGGTCGCTATTTTGGATGAGTTTTGAAGGTGGATTTCGTGCGAGGCCGAGTTTTTTGTAAAATTTACGCAAAATAGGGTTGCGAAGGGCGCGGATAGCGGTTACAAAAAGCGGTGTCCTGAATTTTCGCCTGATATTGCGGCGTCGCGCTGTTGCCGGGCGGTTGACATCAGGGTTGCGCAGAGTTGGAGGGAATAAACTGTTTGATTGGTTTCGATGATGAAAAAGTGGACTGGATTTTTGGGAGCGATTCTCTTGTTGTGTTGCGCCGCTTCGTTGCGAGCGGTTGCGGAAGAATCGGTGACGCTTAACGGCGTCGGGCTTTGCGCCAAATGCGCGCTTGGGCAGACGGATTCGTGTCAAAACGCCATTAAAGTGATCGCCGACGGCAAGGAAATGATTTATCTTCTGACGGCCAACGACGTTAGCAAGGCGTTTCACAAAAACATTTGCTCGGGGAGCGCGGACATTTCGGCGGTCGGCATTTTCAAGGAGGTTGGAGGCGAGAAGGTTTTTACCGCAAACAAGTTGAGTCTACGCAAGGAGGAAGTGGTGAAAGGAGAAGGGCTTTGTCTGAAGTGCGCTCTGGGTTTGACCTCTACCTGCCAAAACGGCGTCCGCGTCGAGAAAGAGGGCAAGCAAATTCTTTACATTATTGTGGATAACGACGTCAGCAAGGCGTTTCACGAGCAGATTTGCCAAAAGACCGCCGCTGTCGTGGTTTCCGGGAAGATTAGCGAAGTGGCCGAGTTTGCGGGCGTCAAGAAGTTGACGGTGTCCAAAATAGAGTTAGCGAAAGCAAAGGCGCCGCCAGTGGCAAAACCCAAAGCGGCCAAGCCCGAAAAAGCGAAAAAGGCAGAAGAAAAGACCGTTCAGAAAACAACGATCAAGGGCTTGGGCATGTGCGCCAAGTGCGAGTTGGGGGAGACTGCCCAGTGCCAAAACGCCGTGAAGCTCATCAAGGACGGCAAAGAGTGGATTTATCTGTTCGCCGACAATGACTTGAGCAAGGACTTTCATAAAAACGTCTGCACCTCAACCGTGAACATCATCGCCGTGGGAGATTTGTTGTTGAAGGAAAACGGCCGGCCGATCTTTACGGCGGCAAAGTTGGAAGTGCAGGAGTTCAAGAAACTGGAAGGCGTCGGGCTTTGCCTAAAATGTGAGTTGAGCAAGAGCCGGGTGTGCCAAAATGCGATCCGAGTTTCAGCAGATGGGGAGGATGTCCTTTATATTTTGGATCAAAACGGCGTAAGCAAGAAGTTCCACCGTCACCTTTGCCAAGGCACCGCTTCCGTTGTCGCCGAGGGAACCGTAGCCGAAATAGACGGGCGGCTGGAATTCACAACCTCCAAGATCGACCTCAAGTAAGGGGAAAAATTGGCGGGCAGAAAGGTTTTTCACGGCGGCTTTTTTGCCAGCGCCGGGCGTTCGGTTTTAGAAGGGAAAAGGTGATTATCTTCGCGGCGCGGAAGCGAGTGGAAGAAGATGCAGTTGCTTTGCTTTGTTTTATGCCGTTGGTTAATCTTGTAGCGTTCAGAAGTGCCGTTATTCATTTATGATTATCACGGGACCAGACTTGACAAAGGCGCCGCCTCGAAGCCCTCGAGTGCGGTTGGGAGGGTATGTCATTTTGCCGCGCGTGCTGGACAAGGGACGAGCGACCATTGCCGGGAAGAACGGTGTCTATCAATTTAGTTCTCCTTTGTTGGATCGCCGGTTTTTTGGCTTTACCGGCATCCGCCCCAACTCGTTGATGAATCAACTGGCAACGGGAAAGTCGGATGAGTTGATTTTGCATTGGGTTCGGAAGTCGGCGCCTCAATCTCGTGGCTGGTCGGAGATTGAATCGTGGTCCGATTTGGAAATGCGGCGAGCGCCTTCGGACGTCGAGTCGCGAAAGTTCTTCAACGCGCTTCAAGAACGCATCGCGCCCAGCCGGGACGATATTGTGACCTGGTTCGACCTCTTCGACGTGGACGACTATGTTTCTTTTCGAGGGAAAATATAGCGCAATGCAGATTCATAAATCGGGTCGCGGCTTGGGGTTGCTTCCCTGGCGAGTTGCTCTGCGTGAACAAACATGACATTGCCCGGCAACCGGGGCGTGTTGACACTAAATCGATAACGGTTTGATTCAAATCTATGGAGTCTCCAGAGATTTGAAGAAAGGCAAAAAAATCGACTTTTGGCCGAAAATTTTTGAGGACTAATCACTGAAAAACCACCTAACGCATTGGAAGGCAAGAAATTACGCGCTTTTTGGCGTTTTTTTGAAGAAATTGCTTCCAAGTATTTTTAGGATTGCGCTGAGGTTTACGTCTGATTGAATTCCCGTTGAGGCATGCAGGTGTGCATGGACTCGCCTGTTTGAAAATAGAAAGTATGATGAAATATTTAGCGAAATCTAAAGGCGTGATACTTGGAATAGCGGTGATTGCGGTGGCTGGGCTTTTGGCAAAAACCGACAAAGGCGTCGTTTTCCTCGTTTCCAAAATGTTCTCCCCCCACTATGATGACGTGGATTACTCGTACTACTACATCAACGTAACGAAAATTGTATGGGATGCCGAAGAAGGAGAATTCCGTTCAGAAGGCAGCTGGTATTGGTCTGGCTCTGGCTACGCGCCCTATTCTTTTGATCATTACAATACCGCATCTAGAGGAGAGAATGGTGGGTTTAACAGCGCTGGGTGCCATATCATATTCGGACACACTGAGGACGTTAATTTAACCCACGCGTTTGACTCCAACGTCGATGAGAATAATAAAGACGATGAATTAGTGGATTTAGGAACATATTAATACTACTGGCCCGAGGTCTACGCGTGGCTTAGCGATATGCGCTACAGAGGTGGTCACGGGCATTTCACTTACAAGGATCGAGGGGAGCCGTTAAAAAATCAAAGCCAATGAGTGCCACTGTCGATAATTACAAAAGGCTGGATATAGTCCCCAAACAAACCAGATTGAACCGCACCAGAATGTACAGGAATAAAAGCACGTTGTATTGGAGAAAAAAGGGAATAACAATTGGTTCGGGCAAGACGGTAAGAGTCGATAATCAGGACGGCACACCAGCCTTCGAGTATACGTTACCTAGTGGTGAATCTGCTCCATTAGATGTTCTTTATCAGGGTCAAAGGATTGAAAATCATTAGAGTAAAAAGGCTTACAAATGAAAAACGTTGTTTCAAAAAGAGGAATTTTTTGGACGTTTGTGATCGGGGTTTTCATTCTGACTCCTTTGTTTACTTTCCTTTTGGATCAGAGAGGGTACGAAACACCTGATAACTATGAAGACATTTGGCCTCGCAAGGTGGACGCTGTTCTTTATGGCAAAGAGAATCCGAGTGGCGACGCTTCGGACTATGAACGTCTAATGAGCTACGATTTGCTGTCCCCGCCAGAAGACGAGGAAGAGGGAGGAACAGAAGAAGATACAGCATGGACGAACGCAGAAGCAGAAAGGCTGGCGAATTGGAAGGCCAACTTCCCCTATCAGCCGACTACCGATCCAGACGTGGCGATGACCGAAAAAACAATCAGAGTTGAAAGAGTTTTTTCAGAACGAATCGAGGTTCACTGCGCAGTTCGAGCGACTCTATCACATTCTGGAAGAACACGGACGAGGGGATAATCCGGTGGTTGCTGGAAATATCTTTAATTGCTTATGGGAATATCATCAGTATTCGCAAAAAGACCCCGATGAAATTAGCAATACGTACGGTTACCGAATGGGGAGATACAGCACGGACGCCGAAGAAGTTGAGGCTTTTTATGAAGGGATTGTATATTTGTTGCATGCGGAAAGAGAGTGGCCGGACAGGGAGTTCATGCCGGAAGCAAAAGCCATGGCACTTTGGGATCGTATCATCGATGAAATTCAAGGGATGGACGAAATTCCTGATTCAAACTTTACCTATCAAGACGATCCCGACTTGGAAGTGGGAGATTCTCCTCTGGTGATTAGCCGAGGATGGCAAGAGGCATACGATGAATGGGATCGTCGTTGGTTGGAAATTGAAGCCCAAGAACGCCAGAATCGCGGAATCGCGTAATGAGCGTTGGTGAGGGCAACGTGTTGTTGGCCAACGACCAGCCCTTCATTTCCGCAGAGGGCGATGGTTTCTTTGCCAACATCACCACGCCGAATAGCTATCAAGTGCCGTGGCGCCGTGGTGACAATGGCGAAGGCATCATCCCGACGCCCTCTGAAATTGAGGAGATGAAAGCGACTGGCGAAGGCAAATGGGTAGAACCCCTCCCCCTGAGCCATCCGCTCCACCACCACCGAATCTCACCGAAGAAGAATGGGAGATGCAAGAAGTCTTGCATCAACTGGAAGAAGCAGCGAGAAGAGTCCGAAGATGAATGAGAAAGAAATGACCAACAACGAGCTGAAGATAAGCGTGATTGCCTCCAGCAAAACATTTTCCTTCGGCTTCCCGCCCTGATCCTTGGTCAATTCCTCCAACTATTCTGTGAGGGAGAGTTTCAGTCTGTCAAAAAGGACTTAGCCTACGTCAAAGATCGATTGGGCAAAACAGAGAAGGATATTTTAGCCTTGGCAACGGCAAGCCAAGCATCGGTGTTCGAGTGGATCGTTTGGAAAACTACCATCGCCCAGCCAAGCCCCCGCTGCGCCTGAGGGGAGGCCAGACGACCATAGTCCCATTGCCCATGGATCGCGCCTATGAAGGCCGAGAAAATCGAGAGCAAGCCCAAACCAAGGGATTGGATCCAGTAGTTCCGCCGAAGAAAAGCCATCGCAATCCATGGAAATACGACCCAAGAGCTATACCAGAAGCGCAATGAAGTAGAGAGGCCGTTCCGCCGGTTGAAAGGCGATCGCCAAGTCTTCTCTCGCTTGGACAAACTAGACATAATCTTTATAAGACTCATAGCATTCGCCCTCTTCTCCGAAATGCTCCGTTAGTAGGAAACACAAACTAGTTGCCTTTTGGATGGAAAAGAGGCTTCCAGAACAACGTCTTCTGCAAGTTTGCCGTCAACAAACCGAAGATTGCCTTTGTAGACATCTATCTGGTTTGTTCCGGGACTTATAGGGCTGGGGAAGTGCACCGTTTCTTCCGTCTCAATCCTCAATCCCTTTGGAAAACGAACTTTTGCTATGGGATTTCTTGGCGACCTTTTAGTTTGTTAGTCTCTCTGCAATTTCTTCTTTGGCTTGGAAATTTTTACAGAAACACGATTCCACAGCTTCCGCATTCTTTCCATAAGCCAATATGTACTCGTGGTTTTTAACTATTTTCCGAAATCCTTTTGTGGATCCTTTATTTGGCCGGACTATCATTCCTCGATCTAGTCTGTTTTCTTCGCCGAAGATTTCGTCGAGCAGGTGGCGCAGGTTGTGATTTTCGTGGTCGTCGATGGAAATGAAGATGGCGCCGTTCTTGGCCAGCAGTTGCCGGGCTAAATACAGGCGGGGATACATCATGGAAAGCCAGCGGGAATGAAAGCGTCCGTTGGTTTCCGCCGCGGCGGATTTCTTTCGCCCGTTTGCGTCCAGTTGCCCGGTTTGGCGCAAGTATTCTTGGAGCGGGGTTTTCCAAAGTCTTTGCCGGTGTTGTAGGGCGGATCGATGTAAATGGATTTGATTTTGCCATAGTAGGCTTTTTGGAGGAGTTTTAAAACTTCCAAGTTTCGCCTTCGATGAAGAGATTTTGGGGTTGGTCAAAGCGGACAGATTCAGCGCGGCAAGGTTTCAAGGTTGTGGTGGAGGCTTGTTGGATGATTTTTTGGCATTGGTTTTTGCCCGGCCAAGTGAGTCCGTAGCGTTCGCGCGGTTGGTCGTGGGTTTCGGAGAATTGGGCCAGGGCGGTTTTGAGCCGTTCCAAGTCGAGGGTTGGTTTTTGGGGTTCGGCGAAGGCTTCGGGGAAGAGTTGTTGGAGTTGGCGCCGTTTTTCGGCGGCCGGAACGGCGGATTGGAGCGCAAGTTTTTGCGGTTGGCCGGCGTCTTTGGTTCCGTCGTTCATATTTTTTGGCTCGAGTTTCTTTTTGGTTTTTATTACGGCGGCTGGTTTTGGCAAGGGTTATTTGGCGGCGAGGAGTTTTTCGAGGAGGGAGTTGAGGCGGTGAACCGATTCGCGGGGGTCTTCGAGGACGCCGGCGGCCATGCGGGCATTGTCCAAGAGTTGGGCGGCAATGGTTGGGGCGAGTTCGGGTTTGGCGGATTTGGCGGCGTGGAGGCCTTTGATGATTGGGTGGCGAGGATTGATTTCGAGGTCGTATTTGGCGGCGGCGGGTTCTTGGTTGAGGGCTTTCATGAGGCGGCGCATGTTGGCGGTCATGGTTTTGTCGGCGTCCACGATGACGGCGGGGCTGTCGAGCAGGCGTTGGGAGGCTTTGACTTGGTCGATTGGTGGGCCGAGGTTTTCTTTTAACCATTGGGCGAGGTTTTCGATTTGTTCTTCGGTGAGGGATTCGCTTTCGGGGGTGTTGTCGATTTTGATGTCGGCGCGTTCGGCGGGGCAGAGGGGTTTTTCGGCGAAGCGTCCTAAGTGTTCCATGACCATTTCGTCCCACGGATCGTAAAGGAAAAGGGTTTCGAGGCGTTTTGCGCGGAGGGCTTCGTAGTAAGGGCTGGTTTCGGCAGTTTTGCGCGAGGGAGCGAAGAGGTAGTAGATTTCTTTTTGGTCAGGGCTCATTCGCTGGGCGTAGTCGGAAAGGGAAGTGGTTTCTCTTGGCGGCAACGCCGAGGTTTCGTAGCGGAGCAGTTTTGCGAGGGCGTCTCGATGGGCAAAGTCGGAGATGACGCCTTCTTTGAGGAATCGTTGGTATTCTTGATAGATTTTGTTGTATTGGTCGGGGGCTTTTTTGCTGAGTTCGTCCAGATATTTGAGAAAGCGCGTGGTCAGGACTTTGTTGAGTTTTTGCAGGAGGGAGCTGTCTTGCATGGATTCGCGCGAGATGTTCAGGGGCAAGTCTTCGCTGTCGACAACGCCTTTGAGGAAGCGGAGCCATTCGGGAAAGAGTTTTTCGGCTTTGGGTTGGATGAGGATTTTTCGGCAGTAGAGGTTGACTTCGGATTCGCTGCGGCCAAGTCCCATGTTTTCAATGTTTTTGGCGGGAATAAAGAGAATGGACTGGATGGCGAGCGGGGCGTCTGCGGAGAAGTGAAGACGGCCTAGGGGTTCTTCCGGGTCGTGGCTGATGAACTGGTAGAATTCTTTATACTCTTGGTCTTTGATTTCGCTTTTGCTTCGCGTCCAAATGGCGGAGACGGTGTTGACTCCTTGGCCGTTGAGTTCGATGGGAAAGGGAACGAAGTTGGAGTAACGTTGGAGGATGGATTGGACTCGCGAGGCTTGGGCGAAGGCTTGGTCGTCGTCTCTAAGTTTGATCAAAATGCGCGTGCCGCGGTTCCAGTCGGGGGCGCTTTCGATTTCGTAGGCGCCTTTTCCGTTGGACGTCCAAGAATGCCCGGGGGCGTTGGGCTGATAGGATCTGGTAAGGACTCGGACTTCCGCGGCAACCATGAAGGCGCTGTAAAAACCAACGCCGAACTGCCCGATCAAGTTGGCGTCCGGTTTTTCTTCTTTCTTTTGCTGGGAGACTTGTTGGAGGAAGGCTTTGGAGCCGGAATGGGCGATGGTGCCGAGGTTTTTCACCAGTTCGTCGCGGGTCATTCCGATTCCGGTATCGGTGATGGAGATGGTTTTGGCGGTATCGTCAGTGGCGATGGAGATTTTGGGCGCCACTTCGGGTTCATAGACTTCGGCGCCCGAACTTTGCAGGAACCGCAATTTTTCGCAGGCGTCGGCGGCGTTGGAAACCAGCTCTCGAATAAAAATCTCTTTGTCCGTGTAAAGAGAATGAATCACAATGTCCAGCAGTTGCTGGATTTCCGCTTGAAAAGAATGCTTTTGCTTATCGCTCATGGGAAGTTTTCATAAAGACATTCGTTGGGGCAAGTCAAGACGTCTTCGCCGCCGCATTTCCCGCCGTTCGGCATTTGCCTACTGTTTCTCGTACTCGCCCTTGCTCGTCTTTTTCAAGACGGTAAAGCCGGCGTTTTTCGCGTCGGAAATAGAAAGAGGCTTGAGCTTCACGGGAGAATGGAAGTTGGAAATCCGCTTCCTAACAGCGCGTTTGCACAAAGGACAATTCGTCAACGGCGGCGCCGACAAAGGCCGGCGAAGCGCAAACTCTCCGCCGCAGACTTTGCATTCCCCCTCTTTCAATTCGTATTCGTAGATAGGCATTTTTTAGATTCACAATCAGCCGCTCGACCTTTCCAAAATAGCTTGTTTTCGGTTCCGATTCAACCGGCCAAAATAACGGGACAACCCGGCCAGACCGCAGTGCGTCAAGAGGAGTCCGAGAGCGACCAAGACTTCGATTCGGATCGAGACGATTCCTCCATCGGCAACAATTGGGAACCACTCAGGCTGCCAGTGGACTCCCAAAATAACGACTCCGCCAAGAGAAGGAAAACTCCAGAGAATCGTCAACATCTTGTAAAGCCGAGCCTTGCGCTCCAAAGAATCGGCAACGGCTTGGGAATTCGGCGTCGAACTTTGTTGCATCCGCATTTGGTTTTGTCTAGCGCGCAAGATTAACCGCAAACCGACGCCGACGTCGAGCAGACAACGTTGCCTTTTTTGAGATTTACATTTTTGCCAAGCGCTCTCAATCTTCCGGCATGGGATGGATTCGAATTTTAATCGACGGCTACAGCGTCTTGCATCGATGCCCGGACATCGCGCCCGATCGTGCGCGGCACAGCGCGGCGGCGCGAGACGAATTGATCCAACGCTTGAACCGCTATCAAGACGCCGCCCAGACGCCGGTCACCATCATCTTTGACGGCAATCACACTGCGGGAAAAATTGCCGGCGAACCCTCTTCGACGGATCTGGAAGTGTTATACTCGCCCCAAGGCAAAACCGCAGACGACATAATCGAGCGAGTGACGCATGGCTTTCTCCAATACGGCAAAGTGTTAGTCGTCACCGACGACTACGCCGAGCAAAACACCGTAGCCTCGCTAGGCGGCTCGGTTTTGAGCGCCCAGTCGTTTATGCTGGAAGTGAAGGCGACACTGGACTCCTTCCAAGACGATCTGAACCGTCTAAACCGGCGCGAAAACCGCTCCTTCAAACGAAGAAAATCTTGGTGAGCAAAAGAAAATCCACCTTTGACAAGACGAGAACAGAGAAACCTTCTTTAGGAAGAAAAATGCCGGCAGCGCAAAAATTTTCTCTTTTCCTCGGCAAAAATGCCTTTACTTTGGAAACGATGTTGGATAAAATGCGGATTGTTTCGTAAGAAGCGATCCAGTTCACTGGCGATGGCGACAACAAAAGAACATGGAACCCTTTGAAGAGGAGAAAAGAAAAGATGCCTGAAACTTCCCCAAAGCACTACCGGCGATATTCCGGATCCTTCTGGAGCGGACTGCTCGACGTCCTCAGCGGTGCCGGCAATAGCCAAACTCCATTCGATCCGCCCCGATACCCCAAAGACGCCCAACACCAAGACCTGAAACGCATCGGCCAAGACATGTATCGCGCCTTCGAACAATACGATGAGAAAACACGGCCGGAAAAACCGTAGCACGCCGAACGCAGAAAAGAAGGAGGCGGACAATCCATCCGCATCTCCAACCAGCAAACTGCCGATCAAGACAGTTTTGGACAAACCGGAGGTGTTGGACAAACTGCCCCAAGAACTTCGGCTTTCGGTGATTGAAGCCGCTTCTTTTTCCGGCCCTTTGCCTCCGCCATCCATGTATCGAGGTTACAACGAAGTGTTGCCGGGCAGTGCCGAACGCATTCTAGCCATGGCCGAAAAAGAGCAAAATCACCGCATTGGTTGGGAAAATGACGCACTGAAAGCCTCCGTTCGCGACACCAGCCGGGGACAATGGTTCGGACTCATCATCGCGATGGTTTGCATTGGCGCTTCGACTTTCCTTGCGATAAACGGCCATCATGTAGTAGCCAGCATTTTGGGAGGCGTAAGCGCAATCACTCTCGTCGGACACTTCATCCAAAAGAAAAAGAAATAAGCCATCCAATAATTTCATAGAATTTTCCCCCTACTTTGCTCGCTCTGCTCGCGAATCAATGACTGAATTATTCCCCATCCTTTTTGCCTGTTTGTTTTGGAACTTTGGGACAAACACATCAATCGCCATTTAGAAAACAAGGCGAATGAACTTCGCATCTTCCCAGAAAATGAGTTGTGGAAACTTGCCCAAACCGTCGAATTCGGAAACCTCGCCTGAAAAATCTTTGAACATTTTCAAATGCGCAAAGTGCTGATCATAAAATTGGGAGCTTTGGGAGACATGTTCCGGGCAACGCCGGCCATCCGAAGCTTATGCCTGCACTATGGCGAGGAAAATGTCTCGATTCTTACCATTGCCGACTTACAAGAACTTGTGCGGGAACTTTTTGGCAAGACAGTCGCAGTGCTCACTTCCCCGCGTCATAAAGGTATAGAGGCTTTAAAAACAGCGCTGTTATTGAAACAGAGACGTTTTGACATTGTCATTGACTTGCAGGGAAACACTTTATCGAAGTGGTATAGCTGGGCATCATGTAGCACGACGAGAGTTGGATTGTGGCCCGGTTGGCCTTACAACAAGAGTGGAACGATACCGCGCAATCAGAAATGCGACGTCATCCAGAGCATTCGTCAAATGTTTAATTCTATTGATATTGAGGATCCTTATCGAAGTTTTGACGAGCAAGATTGGATAAACACAACCCCAGAAAATATAGAAGTTTTTATGGAACGCAATCATTTGCGTTCCGGGCAATTTGTTTTAATACACGCAGGTTCCAGTTCTCGATGGATTTCCAAGCGATGGCCGGAATCTCATTTCCTTCGCTTGGCGAAGTTGCTCTCAGAACAAGGAATTACGACCGTATGGATCGGCGGAGACGACGATAAAAACCTTTGCGCCCGTTTAGCATATCAATACGGCGTTAACGCCTGCGGGAAACTTTCGATAACGGATTTGGTTCACATTGGGAAGATCGCCTTATTGTCTGTAACCAATGATAGCGCCCCTATGCATGCCCTTGGATTATCAGGAGGAAAAGTTTTCGGCATATTTGGTCCGACCGATTGGCAACGAAGTTATGCAATTTATAATCAAAGCCGAGTTTTGAGTGTGAACGCCGCTTGTTCTCCCTGCCACCGCCCTGTTTGCCCTTTGGCTGAGAACAAAAATTTATGCATGACGACACTGACTCCAGAGCTTGTAATGAAACGAATTCGTCAAGAGCTCAAGAAAGTCGTTCATTGAATCTTGACTAGATCTTAAATAATAACCTTTTCTCTATGAACTATTCTTTAGTGATTACCAGTTGCGGGCGATTCGATTTGTTGCGTCGCACCGTTACTTCCTTCCTCAAGTTTGCGGACGTCCAACCTAAACAATACATTCTTGTGGAAGACTCCGGCGATGAAAGCGTTCGGGAAGTTCTCGCCCCCTTCAACGTGCCTTTCGAAGTCCTCGTTAACCAACACGAAAGTAGCGGGAGGGGGGGGGCAACCATCTATCGAACGCCTGCACGCCGCCATTGATCGCGCTTATGCACAAGTAAAATTCCCCTACATTTTCCACTGCGAAGACGATTGGGAATTTTTCCGCCCCGGATTCATTCAAGAATCCTATATCCTGTTGAACGCCTTGCCGAAAGCTTCCGTCATTAGGTTAACCAGCAGAGAACAGGATCGATCACTTCTCAGAACCTCGGTCCAAGAAATCAACGGCATTCGCTTTTGCCAACCACAATCCAATTGCTATAAAGCACATTACGGCTACACTTACAATCCAGGATTGCGTCGATTGGCAGATTACAAACAAGTTGCGCCGCTATCAAAAATTAAAGGAGGAGATGCCGAAGTCGGCGTTCTGTTTCTTCATCTTGGTTTCGTTACTGCACATCTTGAAATCCCTGCTTGCACCCATATCGGTTGGGAACAGCGAACTCATCATTCATGTCTCAAAAAGAAAACCGTTACTAACTTTCTAAGAAAGAAATGGCTACGATTGCGACTGACAAAGCTTCGGCTATTAGACAAGGTCAAGAAACCGCAATAAATGGAGATAACCATATGCAAATAAACCGGAGTGTTAAACGCGATCTTGCCATTAGTTTTTCTGGCAAAACATTGGTGCACAATCCGAACATTTATATCCGCCAGATAATGTGGAATTTTTGCAGCTTTAAATAACCTTTTCTCTATGAACTATTCTTTAGTGATTACCAGTTGCGGGCGATTCGATTTGTTGCGTCGCACCGTTACTTCCTTCCTCAAGTTTGCGGACGTCCAACCCAAACAATACATTCTTGTGGAAGACTCCGGCGATGAAGTCGTTCGAGAAGTTCTTGCCCCTTTCGAAATCCCGTTTGAAATTCTTATCAACCAGCCGAACACCGGACAGCAACCATCTATTGAGCGACTGCATGCCGCCATTGATCGCGCTTATGCACAAGTAAAATTCCCCTACATTTTCCATTGTGAAGATGATTGGGAATTCTTCCGCCCCGGATTTATCCAAGAATCCTTTATCTTGTTGAACGCCTTGCCAAAGGCTTCCGCCATCATGTTGCATGGCAGGAGCGAGCCTCGGGGTCTTGGAAATATTCCGGTTGCTCAGATTGGCAGCCTACGATTCTGCCACCCGCAACCCAGCAATTGCTATAGGTTTAAGATGCTTGTTGGATATTATCATCCCGGCTTGCGGCGATTGGCAGATTATCAAAAGCTATATCCGTTGGCAAAAATCAAGAGCGAAGCCGAGGTTTGGTATAAATTGCTCAAACTCGGTTTTACCGCAGCGCACCTTGAAATCCCGGCTTGCGCCCACATCGGTTGGGAACAGCGGACCATCAAAAGCAATAAAATGGTTAATAAACTGAAGAAGTATTCAATGAAAATGCGCTTGTGCAAAGTCCGCTTATTATTTCGCTTGCGTCGGCGGGCGGACGCGGCATTGTTGAATTCAAGGAAATGATCGAGGCTATGATGCGAAGCGAACGGTCTTTTGATTCAAAAAACTAGAGGAACCTTGGGGGCGCTATGCGTTGAAAGGCTGGAAGGGAATGTGGCTTCGGTGGATTCATGCTTGTCCCGGCCGGCCTATTTTCAAGAGGCCTCTGCTTTGGCTGCGCAAGCCGTTGAAGGAATGCCTTTCTTCGGAGCCGGTAGATGCGGAGATATGGGGACTTCGCCTTCGCCTTTGGCCGTCAGGAAATCTCTCCGAGCAAATGCTCCTTTTTATGCCGCAGTTTCTCGACCCTGCCGAGCGGGAATTTATGGAACGAGAGTTTCGTGCCGGAGGCCAATGTTTCCTGGACATTGGAGCGAATGCGGGCGTTTACACATTGTGGACGGCGTCTTTGGGATTGGAAGTTCAAATTGAAGCCTTCGAGCCGGATTCTGAACTTTGCGAGCGTCTTCAGTCGAATCTGGATCGCAACGGCATTGAAAAAGTGCGGCTTCATTCCGTCGCTCTGGGAAATCCGGAGAAACCGTCCGCGCTCGTTCGCAGCGAGCGTAATCGCGGAGAAAATCGGCTTGTTGACGGCCTGCACCGCAAGGGAATTCCAGTTTCCGTGAGGACTCTTTGGAAAATTCTTCAAGAGCGGAACATTCGCCGCGTGGATATTTTGAAGATTGACGTGGAAGGCTATGAAGAGGAAATTTTGCTTCCTTTTTTCTCTCAAGCCCCCAAATCCCTCTGGCCAAAGTCCGTCATCTGCGAGTTGCCCCGCAAAGAGCAAGATTGGCGAAATTGCCGCGTTGCATCCCTCCTCGCAGAACTGCAATACACACTCTTGCATCGGACTCGAATGAACGGCATTTTCCAACGGCCCGCAGAAAAGGAAGACGGTTGAAGCGCCGCGAGCAGGCTAAAACCCTCCGATTTTGTGCTTGAGCGCGAATTCTTCCGGAGTAGGCGTTGGTTTGTATTTCTGGGGAACGATGATTCCTTTACGCACCCAATCCCGATATTTTTTCTCCAAGCGCTCAATGCGTTCCAGCTGTTTCGGCAAGAACGAAAACATCTTTTCCCTGCCGACGGTTTCTTTCATCCTAATTCATCATTCTTCGGTTCCTTTCCAAAAGTCGGATTGTTCCACGCTGATTTCTACTTTGCGCAAGGCTTTCCCATCGCGATGCGCTAAATCAGGCAAGTTGGGCAAGCCTTCCAACAGCGTCTCCTCTCTATTCCGCAAATTCGCCCGCGAACCATGCCAATGTTGGAGTCTCGGATACTTCCTCGCGGAGCCCGCGATTTTGAACTTCTTCAAACTCTGCGCTATCTGGTGCCTCTCCGCTGTCCATGCGTTCTATTCTTCCTCTTCGGTATGTTTCCAGTAGGCGAAGTCGGATTGTTTGGGGATTAGCGGCTTCTTATTCAAGCCCAGCAGAGCCGGCAAATTCGGCAGGCCGTCCAGCATGGTTTCCTCTCTCGCCCGCAAATCCGCCCGCTTCAAATACCAATGTTGCAGTCGGGGATACCTCTTCCCGTCTGGATGATCGAATCGCTTCATCTCCCGCGCAATCTTCTTCATCCCGCTTCCCCAATGCTTCTGCTCCACCGTGATAAACACCCCGCAAATCGCCGTTTTAGATCGCTCAATCTCCAGCGCAAAGGCTTTGACCTTGTCAATGCTCGGCGGGTTCTTCCCGCCTTTGACCTGCACCAGCACTTCCCGCTTCCACTTCCCGTTCTCTTTGACCGGTTGCAAAAGAAAGCCTTTGCCGTCGGTGCCGCCGTCTCCGCGTTGTTCTTTGTTAGCGACGAATGCGGGATGACACAGCTCAATGGCAAAGCTTTCAAACGCAAAGGGGTCGTCTATTGCCAACTGCCGCGCGCTGGCTAAATCTTCGGGGATGCCGGCGATGCGAATGTTTTTGATTTGCACTTCTTCCAGCCACTTCCGCACGACGCTTTGAACGACGAACAATGAAATATCAACGCCGACAAACTTCCGCTTCAACTGATGCGCCGCCACCATCGTCGTGCCGCAACCGCAAAACGGATCCAAAACCACATCGCCAATCAATCTAAAAAATCCCTAATCCAAGGAATCACCACTTCTATAATCAAAATGAATGCCGCCGATGAGCGCGACCGAGATGCGTATAGCGGAAAACTCCTTTTTTATTTCCCAGTTTATTTCAGAGAGTTCTCGTTTAATCTCGTCAAGTTTTTCGATGATTTCTGGATCATTCATCTTGAACTCTCTTTCTCAATCAACGCTTTGTTCACTTCAATCGCCGTCCTGTTCAAAGCAATCTCGTCATGGTTTTTCAAAATCAAAGCCTCTAGCTTATCCTGAAGCCTATCCATTCGGCGATGGGTAAACGCAAACGTTCCCGCAGAGAAAGCAACAAAAACACCCGCAAGAATTCCAATCACCCACATGAACGTGCCGAACCGCTCGTCCACCGCATCAAACCGCTTGTCCAACGAATTGAATCGCTCGTCAATGGTTTTGAATCGCTCGTCAATGGTTTCAAACTTCCCGTCCAGCCAAACCTTCAGCTCTCCGAGCGTCAACTCTTCTTTCGTTTCTTTGCTTTTATTACCGGCAAGCGATTGCGCTGTTGTTTGCCAGATTCCGCCGATCAAGCAAGCGGCCATTAGCAATCCAAATGTTTTCTTTCTGTTCATCGGCCTAAAATTTTGTGCTTAAATAGTTAATTAATTAAATAAGCACAAAATTTAAGAAAAGCCAAGAAAAAAAGTCAAGTATTTTCTTATTTTTTTTCAAGTAATGCGACATGGTTGGAACGCAATGGAGATAGATAGAGCCGGTGTCTTTCAGCAGTTCGCGGCAGAAGGCGAGGCGTTCAGCCATGTAAGCCAGATACGCCAGCTCGCCGGTTTCGGGGAGGAAGTTTTCCAAACTCTCCATGACTTTGGCCACTTTTTTCAAAGGATATTTTGGATGTCCCGCATGCAGGAGATTGCCGGCTTCTTTGAGCATGTGGACGCGGTCGTTGGCGTCGTCGCGTCCCATTCCCAAATATCTCGGAAGGCGGTTTCTTGGGCGGTGTGGCCGTGGTCGGCGTTATGGGGCCTTTATCCCAGAGGATGTTGTAGTTGGTGTTGCTGTTCCACGGCGGGTCGAGATAAATCAAATCGGCTAAACTGCAGGCCGAAGAGAGCAGTTCAAAATTGAACGTGCGCCATGGTTCCAAGTGTTTGACGCAGTCGCCGTAATACACCGACGAAGTTTGCATCGCCTGGTCCTTAGTTTTTGCGGGCATTATCTTTTTGCTGGTTCGAGTTGCTTAACGTCGGGATTTTTTCTTTTGGAATTCCGCGATGATTTGCTCGGCAACACCGGCCGGACACGGCGCGTAATGGGAGAATTCCATGGAGAATTGCCCTCGACCGGAAGTCATCGATCGGAGGTCGCCAATGTAGCCGAACATCTCGCCTAGAGGCACTTCGGCTTTGACTCGGACGCCGGAATGCAAATTCTCTTGATTTTTAATCATGCCGCGCCGCCGGCTCAAATCACCAATCACGTCTCCGACGTTGTCACTGGGGCAAAAAGTGTCGATCTTCATGATGGGTTCCAGCAACTGCGGGCCGGCCTTGGGAATGGATTGCCGATAAGCCGCTTTGGCGGCGAGTTCAAAAGCGACGGCAGAGGAGTCTACGGAGTGATGATCGCCGTCGTTTAACACCACTTTGAAGTCCAAACAGGGATATTCGGCCAGCACTCCTTTTTCCGTTGAGACGTGGAATCCTTTTTCCACTGCCGGCCAAAATTCTCGAGGCACGTTTCCTCCCGTCACTTTGGACTCGAATTCAAAGCCCGATCCCGGTTCGGCAGGTTCGAGGGTATATTCAATTTTGGCAAATTGGCCGGCCCCGCCGGATTGCTTTTTGTGAAAGTAGACGTCTTGGATAGTTTTGGTGATGGTTTCTCGGTAGGCGACTTGGGGTTTGCCGACGTCGACTTCCACCTTGTGCGTTCGCCGCAAGATGTCGACTTTGATATCGAGATGCAGCTCGCCCATTCCTTTGAGAATGGTTTGGCCGCTTTCTTGATCGGTTTCGACGTGAAAGGAGGGGTCTTCTCTCACCATTTTGCCCAAAGCGACGCCCAGTTTATCTACGGCCACTTTGTCCTTGGGCTCGACAGCCATAGAGATGACGGGGTCTGGAAACACCATCGGCTCTAAGGTGGCCGGATGGTCGGGATCGCAGAGGGTGTGGCCTGTTTGGACGGTTTTCATTCCGAGCAGGGCGACGATGTCGCCTGCCTGCGCGGATCCTACTTCCTCGCGGGAATCCGCATGCATCTCGATGATGCGGCCCACTCGTTCTTCCTTGCCGGAAAAAGTGTTCAAAACGCTCATTCCCTTCCTCAACTTGCCGGAATAGACTCGGGTAAACGTCAAAGCGCCGTAACGATCGTCCATGATTTTGAACGCCAAGGCCCGCAAGGGCTTTCCGGGATGGACCATCGCATGCCCTCCCGTTTGGTTGCCTTGCAAGTCCATCTCCGGCTGCGGCGGCACCTCGGTCGGCGCCGGAAGATAGTCCACAACGCCGTCTAGAACCGTTTGGACACCCTTGTTTTTGAACGCCGATCCGCAAAAAGTCGGGAAGAAGGCCAGCTCGACGGTGCCTTTGCGAATGCAACGTTTGACAGTGTCGACGTCCGGATCTTCGCCGTCCAGATACTTGGCCATGACTTCTTCATCTTGCTCGACGGCGCTCTCGATCAACTGTTGGCGGTAACGCTCTATCTTCTCCGCCATGTTCGCGGGCGGATCTTGCTCGGTGAATTGTGTCGGATCGCCGGAATCATCCCACACAAGCGCCCGACGGGTCAGCAAATCCACAACGCCCCGGAAAGTTTCCTGCGCGCCGATCGGCAGCACCATCACAAGCGCCTTGGCTCCCAGAATCTTTCGAATTTGATCCACCACACTGTAAAAATCGGCGCCCACGCGGTCCAGTTTGTTAACGAAGATGATGCGGGCCACCTTGGAGTCATTGGCGTAGCGCCAGTTGGTTTCCGACTGCGGTTCCACGCCCCCAGAACCGCAAAAGACGCCCACGCCGCCATCCAACACTTTTAAAGAACGGTAGACCTCAATCGTAAAGTCCACATGTCCGGGCGTGTCAATAATGTTCAGCCGATGCCCTCTCCAATAGGTGGTGGTTGCGGCGGACTGAATGGTAATTCCTCGTTCCTGTTCCTGTTCCATGAAGTCCGTGGTGGCGTCGCCATCGTGCACTTCCCCCATCTTGTGAATTTTGCCGGTCAGCTTCAGCACTCGTTCCGTAGTGGTGGTTTTGCCGGCATCTACGTGAGCAAAAATTCCGATATTCCTGTATCGGGAAAGGTCTGTTATCATCATTATCCTATTCTTGTCGGAGCGGCTTCTCCGCGCCAGCACATATTAGCGGGGAAAACATTCCGTTTGGCAACAAGCGATTTCACTTTCTTTAGAATTTTCGCCATTGACGCCCCTCCCTCACCCTCTCATCAGAGAGTCATCCGGACAAACGGTTTGGCGGCCATTCCGTCGTTGCAGTTTCCCTCTCGAATCTCTATTCTAGACGCTCTTATGACTTTGACCGAAAAACTTCTCGCTCGCTCCGCCGGAAAAACCCGCGTTCAGGCCGGAGACAACGTCTGGGTCAACGCGGACATTTTGATGACTCACGACGTCTGCGGCCCCGGCACCATCGGCGTTTTCAAGCGCGAGTTTGGCGAAAGCGCCAAAGTGTGGGACGCCGACAAAGTTGTCATCATCCCCGACCACTACATTTTTACCGCCGATTCCCGCTCCAATCGCAACGTAGACATTTTGCGCGAGTTCGCCCAAGAACAAGCGCTTCCGTATTTCTACGACGTGATTGACGATCCTGAAGGACAATGGCAATTCGACGCCGCAAAAGGAAACCTCAAACGGCAATACGGCCGCCGCTACGCCGGCGTCTGCCACACCGCCCTGCCGCAAAAAGGACATACCCGCCCCGGCGAAGTCCTCTTCGGCACCGACTCCCACACCTGCATGGCCGGCGCGTTCAACCAATTCGCCACCGGCATTGGCAACACGGACGCCGGATTCGTGATGGGCACCGGGAAACTCCTGCTAAAAGTGCCGGAAACGATGCGCTTTCGACTCGAAGGCACCCTGCAACCCGGCGTGATGGCCAAAGACATCATCCTCCACATCATCGGCGAGATCGGCTTTGACGGCGCCACATACCGAGCCATGCAATTTGACGGCGCCGGAGCCAACGGACTCTCTATGGACGACCGAATGACCATCGCCAATATGGCCATTGAAGCCGGCGGCAAAAACGGAATTTTCGAATACGACGAAAAAACCCAAGCTCTGGTAGAAGAACGCGTCCAACTCAACGGAACCAAACGCCACTACGAACCCGTGGAACGAGACCCAAGCCAAACCTTTGTTTACGAATCCGTCATCGAACTCGACCAACTCGAACCCACCGTCGCCTGCCATCCCAACCCCGGCCAGCGAAAAAAAGCGTCCGAACTCGAATCCGTCACTCTAGATCGAGCCTACGTCGGCTCATGCACCGGCGGCAAAACCAGCGACTTCCTCGAATTCGCCCGCTATCTCGACGGCAAAAAAGTGGCCATCGACACCTTCGGCGTTCCCGCAACCCCGGAAATCGTCCACGACTTGCAAACCGAAGTTTGGCACGACAAAACCGTTTGGCAAATCCTTGAAGACGCCGGCGTTCAGATGACGGAAAACGCAGGTTGCGCCGCCTGCTTAGGCGGCCCCGTCGATACCTTCGGCCGAATGAACACGCCAATGAAGTGCATCAGCGCCACCAATCGAAACTTCCCCGGCAGAATGGGCCACAAAGAATCGCAAGTATTCCTCGCCTCCCCAGCCACCGTCGCCGCCAGCGCCTTGACCGGCAGAATAACCGATCCCCGCTCGCTCCTGCACTGACCCCCGCCCGGCAAGACGAGACGCGCCAAGGATCATGACTCGCAAACAGCTCGACCAATCCTGCGAAAAGGGAATCCTCGCCTTAGTGGTCGGAATCGTTGTTTTCGGCCCCTTGGCAACGGGCGCCGTTCGGCCGATTGACTTCCTGGCGATCCAAGCGTTGACCGTGCTGGCTCTGATGCTCTGGATCTTGCGATTCTGGATCAACAAGAACCACCGACTTCTCTTTCCTCCAGTATGTTGGGCAATGCTGGCCTTCGTCGGCTTGGCGTGGTTCCGCTATCAAGGGGCGGATCTAGAATACGTCGCCCGGCAAGAATTTCTCAAAATCCTCGTTTATACTGCGATCTTTCTCATCGTCGTCAACAACCTGCACAAACAGGAAACGACGCAACTCGTGGCGCTCCTCCTCCTCTCCCTCGCAACGCTCATATCCCTATATGCAATCTATCAATGTGTTACCCATTCTGAATACGTCTGGCATTTCCGCAGGCCCGCTCAATATATCGGACGAGGTTCAGGAACCTATATCTGCCCCAACCACCTCGCCGGACTTCTGGAATTGATTGCGCCTCTGGGAATAGCCTTCCTGTTCGCCGGCCGATACAATTACACCTTCAAAGTTTTTCTGGGCTATGGATGCATCGTAATTCTGGCCGGTATTGCCGTCACCATGTCGCGGGGAGGCTGGCTGGCTATCGGCGCCGCGCTCGCCCTTTTCTTCCTCTTGCTTCTCCAAAAACGACAATATCGAATCCCCGCGCTCGCCGCGCTCCTGCTACTCGCCGCAACCACTACAATCGTCTACCAAAAGAGCGACAAACTCCAAAACCGCCTGCAAAAAATGCAGGAAGGAGGCTCAGAAGCCTTCATTGGCACCCGCCCCGCAATCTGGAAAGCCGCTTGGAAAATGTGGCAAGACAACAAGATTTGGGGCGTCGGACCGGGACACTTTGACTATCGTTTTCCCAAATACCGTCCCCAAGAAATCCAAGCAAGGCCCGGCCGAGTTCACAACGACTACCTTAATCTTCTAGTAGATTGGGGAATTATTGGCGCAAGCCTCGCCGGCATCGGGTGTCTTCTCTTGATCGGAGGATTAATCCAAACACAAAAGTACGTAAACCGAGCCTCCAGAGACATAGGAGCCAACCGCAACAGCAACCGCTCCGCATTCCTCCTAGGCGCCTTATGCTCCGCCCTCGCCTTGTCCGTCCACTCCTTCTTCGACTTCAACCTTCACGTCCCCGCCAACGCCGCCGTTGCCGCCGTGATCCTGGCGCTCGCCGCCAGCCACCTCCGCTTTACTTCCGCCCGCTACTGGATCAACGACCGACCCGGCTTGAAAATTGTCTACACCATTCCCCTCGCAACTGTCGCCGCCTTCCTAATCCTCAACGGACTCCAAAGCGCACGAGAACAATGGCATCTCCTGCAAGCCGAAGCGGCGAAAACCCAGAGGGAGCAAATTAAGCGGTGGAAACAAGCCGCTCAAATCGAACCTCGAAACTTTGAAACCCTCCACAACATTGGCGAATCTCTAAGACACCTCGGATTTCATTCTGCGGAAAACACCGAAGAAAACCTCGAAGACTCAATTCGTTGGTTTCAGGAATCATCAAAGATACATCCCCAATTCGCCTTCAACTACCTCGGCATCGGCATGGCGCTGGACCGCTTAAATCGCGTCGACGAAGCCACTCCATACTACGACGAAGCCATCCACCTAGATCCCAACCAACACGAAGTCTTGAACTACATGGGATGGCACCAAATCAACCGAGGCGATTATCCAGCCGCCAGAAAATACTTCGAGCGCAGCCTCGAAATCAAATGGTGGGACAACCACCTCCCCCTCAACTACCTCAACCTCCTGCCCAAAACCCCAACCCCCTAAACACAAAAAACACACCACCTCTCCAACCCCAAAAATGCCCCCCATTTCCTCCTTTGTGGTATCAAAAAAAGTAACGACGTATCAGATTGCTAAATTTACCCATTCCTCAAAACTTATCCGTTGGCGCCAAAAAGATAGCCATATGTAGCAATAAAAAACGGAGGCCGGAAAAACCGACCTCCGTAAGAAAGGCGAAGAATTACTCCTTCAAGTTATCGAACAATGTAGAACTGCGCTGCCGGAATCTGCGGCGCCGGTGTCGGAGGTTGACCGGGAGTAGGAGGAACAGACGGACCGGCCTTCACGGTGACGGTGTAAGGCGAGGTAGCACCCGCAACCGGTTCGAATGTCCCCGTCACACTGTCGCTACTATGCAAAGTGCCGGTGAACGTAAGCACAACGTTGCCGTCGGCATTGAGAGACGCCGAGATAACGGGACCTACGCCGGGACAAGACAACGGAGTTGGATTCGCGCCCAGCGAACGATAGGCCTTGAGCCCGCCTTCGGCGTTTATGAGCGTCCGAGTTCCGTCATCGGCGATGCTGTACCATTCCACATCAGCGCCGCCGCCGCCTTCAAACCAAATGAGCCGCATCGGATGAAGCCCCGCCACAGGAACTTCAAAACCAAAAGCGGTTTCATTCGTCCCTCCTCCGGCGTCATGATGACCAAGCGAATCAGACAACGCTTCGTTGACATCCGTTGTCGCAGGGTCATCCACCGGGCCTTGACCAGACAGAGCATTGCTGACCTTGAAGCCATCGTCCCGGTTCACTCCCATTCGGTAATATCCCGCCTCCGGAAATTCAATGTAGGCAGTGATTTCCTGCACAATGTTGTTCCAATCAGCCGGTTCTGGCGTGCCCGGTATCAAAGCATCGGGGAAGCCATTGCCCGCATTGAAACGACCTTGAGTATCATTGGCGTGTTGCTGGAAATTGACGACTCCGTCTATCGTGCCGGTGGGAGGAACAGCCTCATTTTCCACACTATCGTCAAACAAACGTCTTTCGGCATTATTGACGTTGTTGCCGCCAAAACCGTTGTTTTGATTTTGATGTGTGACAAAGTTGAATCCACGAGTTGCTCCGGCTTCCATAGCCACCCCCGTTGTGCAGTCCATCGTCTCGTATGTTTCTACGACGAAACTCCAGGACTCGCTTGCCGCTGTGCCTCCGCCGTGAGTGAAACTGAGTTCCACTGTATGCTCTGACAGAGGCTTGAAAAAAGGTTGAGGAGAGAATGTAACCGTTGTGTTGTCGCCTGATGTAGTAATCTCCGGCGTGACTGCTTCTCCGTCTACCGTCAGCATAACAGAACCGTCGTCCAAACTGGTGGAACCGTTGCGAATGATCGCCTGAATCCTGTGGGGTGCGGCATCAGTCACATCCACCGCCGGGCTGACTGAAACGACGGACGCCGGATCGTCCGGAACATCTCGATAGGTTTTCAATCCGCCATTTGCATCGTCGTTCAACAGCGCAATAGGAGTGTCGTTATCTTTATCGGCTGTCCACCATTCTAGGTTGGCACCGCCGCCGCCTTCGTACCAGATGCTGCGCAATTTGTAGAAACCGGCTTCTTCAAAAGCGACGTTGTAGAAAGTCGTTGCCGCTCCTCTACCAGCAGCTCTCCCGCCGACACCGCCATCTGGAAAGCCTCCCAGCAATATGGCGTTGAAAGCGTCGCCCGTGTTGCCGGCGGTGGTCTTGAATCCGTCGTCGGAATTGAAGGCGAATCTATAGAGACCGGCTTCGGGAATCTCGACTACCGTCAAAATCTCTGCAGTGATCTGGTCCGTTGAACCTGTGGTTCCCGGAATGCCGGGAATGAGTTCATCCGGCTTATCCGTGGCCGATCCATCTCCGCTGTCCCGGAACACTCCTTGGGTTCCTTCATCTTGATCGAAGTTGATTACGTCTTCGATTATCACGTATCCGTCTTCAAGAGTGTAATTAGTAAAGTCAGCAAGATTCTCGCCTGGATTCGCCAAATGGTCTTCGCGATCCGGCAAGCTGTTAATGCGGTTGCTACCAGACTGCACCACCCGCATTTTGAAACCTCGTTGCGTGAAGGTGCCTTCCAACTTGTGTTCGGCGCCCACCAAAGCGTAGCCGGAGATTGTGAACGGCACGGTCTGATCAATGCTGTCGCCATCGGAGGTCATCGCGGTAATGCGGACTTCGTGCGACGAACCCGGTGCAAAGAAGGTGGATTGAGTGTACTTTACCGAGGTAATGTCGCCATCTTTAGAAACATCCGTGGGCGTAATTGACTCTCCGTTCAACTCCAGGGCAATGGAATTCTGCTCAATCCGGCTGTTGCCGATATCACGGAAAGTGACGGTAAAACCATTGGCATCGGTTTCCAGCCCGCTCAGTAGCGCTTTGTCGGCTAAGACGGTGGTCAGCACAATGTTGTCGACGTGCTTGATTTCATTCGCCCCGCCGGTACGCCCAGCCAGTACCAGCTGACCCGGACTGGGAAAGAAGCTGGTTTGGAAGCCATCCAAAACGGTGCTTCCTTTGTATTTCACCGTGAGCAGTCCAGTTTCCGTCAGAGTCACTTCCAGTGGCGCCCAACAAAGCACATCGGGATTGCCTCCCCATTCCCCTAGTTTGGGATATTTTTCTCTGACTGCTTCGTCGTTTTGGGTTCGCGGGCCTGTTTGGATGCTATCTGTGTCCTCGCACTCCCCATGGCGGGTGGGCATTTTCACTCCGCCAAGAACTACTCCATCAACTTGGACGATGACTCCTTCAAAATCCCCGGATCCGTTGCGGCCTCCATCGCCTACGGTGCTTCCATCATTTAATGGGTTGCCATCCCAAGTGTCAAAACTGACTGAGACACCGGTTGCCGTGCCGTTTTCAGCAGGACCAGGCAAGCCTCCGCCATTGAGAATTGGATCGTCCGCGCGGGCGTAGTTGACGGAAAAACCATCCGCCGAACGATCTCCAGTGCTATTTCCCAGCCGGATATCTGCCGTCAAGGTGAATGCCTTGATCAACTGCCCGTCGTCAATATCCGGGAAGATGACCGTTGTGGACTTGGAATTTTGGGCTTCCGTGAGGATCAAAAAATCCCCCGGATTTCCAGTCCCCGCGTAATCGGTGTATTTGCTCCAGACCTCCTCGTCATCATTATTGGTCGTTACCTCAAAATCATCGAAGGGATCCTCATCTTCTTCGTCAAAATTAAAAGTGCGCTCGCCGGCGTTTGCCGTGGAGAGGGCCGTCGCTACCGCAACGACCGCAAGCCACTTCCAGTAAGTGTCTTTAATCTGCGTTATTGAACTCATATCTTTGGCTTAATTTAAGTTAAATGTAACTGAATCAAGAGTGAGTTTAGGGGCGGGCAATCCTTTAGCAAGCATTTTTTTCACGATTGTCTAATTTTTGTTTCAATTCGATGGATTGTGATTCGAAAAGGGATCGAATTATTCCGCGTCGGAAGTTTTTTGGCGAAGCATTGACAAAGTCTCGACATTCCATTTTAAGCCATTGGCTTGCAGAATCGGATGAGTTTTCGTTACGATGCTTGGCTTGAAGCGCAAGAAGAGACATCGATCCGTCAAAATGTCCAAAGGACGCTTGTTGCAAAGAGAGTCGCCGTCAATGAGAAGGCTTTCCATTGGCAAGAAGCGGCTTTTTCTTGGAATTTTTGCTCTTTTGAGCGCTCTTGTTGCGCTGGCAATCATTGAAGGCGGGTTGCGGTTATTTGGGTTTGGTTATTCGACGAGGTTCTTCTTAGAACGAGAAATCAATGGCGAGTCGGTTTTTACGGAGAATCATCGATTTTTTTGGAGTTTCTTTCCGAAGCCGTTGTCTCGTTCGCCGCAACCCATCCAGTTGACTTCTCAAAAGCCCAAAAACACGAGGCGGGTCATCGTTTTTGGTGAATCCGCCGCTATGGGGGATCCGGAGCCTGCCTTTGGATTGGCTAGAATTCTAAAATTCATGTTGGAGCGTCGGCATCCGGATCAAAACTGGGAAGTCGTCAACTTGGCGGTTACGGCCATCAATTCGCACGTCATTGTGCCGATGGCGAGAGAAATGGCGGCGCGCGTGAATGCTGATTTTTGGTGTCTCTATATTGGCAACAACGAAGTCGTCGGCCAGTTCGGGCCGGGAACGGTTTTCGGCACCAGCCAATCGAATTTGCGTTTGATTCGGGGAATTTTAGCGTTGAAGCGAACTCGAATTGGTCAAATGGCCAACTCATTCTGGGAAACCGTGACAGCGCGTTCCAAGGGCAAGGCGGAATGGAGAGGAATGGCGATGTTCACAAAGCATCAAGTGTCGGCGGGTGATCCGCGGTTGAATGGCGTTTATGAGAATTTCGAGGCAAATCTGAACGACATTATTACAGCCGGGTTGCAAGGCGGGGCGAAGGTTTTCGTTAGTTCTATAGCCGTGAACCTTCGCGGAAGTTCTCCCTTTCGATCTGCGTGCCCTGAGTCTCTGATCAACGATTCGCTTGCAGAATGGAACCGCCTCTTTGAGGAATCGTCGCAATTGTTTGCGGCGGGTTCGTACGATGCCTCCTTGTCGGCGATTCAAGAGGCAATAAAAATCTACGCCGACCATGCCGAACTTCATTTTTTGGCCGCGCGTTGCCTCTGGCGTTTGCAAGACTATGCGGGCGCTCGGAGGAGTTTTCTTTTGGCGCGCGACCTGGATGCGCTTCGATTCCGAACGGATAGCAAATTGAATAAAATCATCAAACGGACAGTGATGACTTATCCATCGAAGGGCGTTGTGTTCGTTGATTCCGAATCTCTTTTTGCATTCAACGCGCCCAACGGTATTCCCGGCGACGAATTATTTTGGGATCACGTTCATTTTCGATTTCCGGGCAATTATCTACTTGCCTTGGCTTTTGCCCACAAGATCGAAGGCCAACTCCCGTCTGGCAGACAAGGCGAAAACTTGACGCCTTGGCCTTCGCTGGATGATTGTGCCGTCGGCCTGACGCTAACTCGCTGGAGCGATTATCAAATGACTCAAACTATGCGGCGGCGATTAAACGAAGAGCCGTTTCGCTCTCAATCTGTCCATGCCGAACGAGACCGTCGGCTTGCTCAGGAACTTCAAGAACACGCTGTTGGTGTTGCCTCTGATTCCTTCTCTATTCAGCAATTTGCGTTTGAGCGATCTCTGGAAAGGAATCCGAACGATTTTGTGCTACGCGACCAATACAGCAAGTATTTATCTAGTTTTGGAAGGAGAACAGACGCTGTCGAACAATGGAGAAAAGTCATTGAACAAGTCCCTTATCACTTGATGACGCATTTCCAAATCGGCCAAGCCCTCGCTGAAGATCCCGCCCGCGCGACGGAAGCAGAAGCAAGCCTTCGCCAAGTGCTTGAGATTCGCGCAGAAACCGCGGACATCCTAATTGCGCTTGGGAAATCGTTGATCACACAAAGAAAGTATGAGAAAGCTTTGGGAACTCTCGAAACAGCTTTAGATCTTCGCCCCACTTCCATTGACGGACTGATTCAGGCTGCCCGCGCCTATGCAGAGTTGCAACGGTGGGATCAAGCGATGCGTCATTTAAAAAAGGCAGAGTCACTAGCACCCAACAATTCATCGATAGCGACAGCATTGGCTAATCTGCGATCGAAAATGAAAGCAGTCCAACAATAGAAAACAGAGTATCACTTATCTCGGAGTAGTGGACAGGACTAATTTATTTCGACGGTGCATGACACAAACCACCAGAAGAAAGCAATTATAAGAATCCAGTGACTTATATTTTTTTCAAAATGGCCAATATTTTCGGTCAAATTAAAGATGCATGACAATGGATAGTTATCAATTCCGGAAAACTCTGTCCAGCTATTTACGTCCGTCCCCTGAACAATCCAATATCATCTACACTTTCCTAGATGTAAAAATAAAATAAATTCCCTCTGTGACTTCGGGTTTCATAGATACCATTTAAAGGCTTTATGAAAGCAAAACATAAAGATCTCCCATAGGTAATTTTTCGATCCTTCACATCTCGGGAACCAAGAATGGCTAAGAACCTCCAGAGGAAATAGTCATGTCATGTGGAGGAAATGGATCTATTATCCGGTGCAGCACTTGTCCTATCGCGTGGCGATGTGACGGAATGATTTGATGAGAAACCTCTCGCAAAAGAGATTCCCCTATATATTCTCTAATGTCACTCCCACTTTTTTGTCCCAGCCAATCGAATAAGTCCCCAAAACACTCGGCTCTTTGACTGAGATCGTAAGAGACTTTCTTGCGCTTCTCGCACAATGGCGAAAGCGGTAATAGATGGCGTTTCAGTCGCCGAACTCATTGGCAATTCCCACCATCCAAGAACGTTCGCGTGTTAGTCCCATCTGAGGCGGGATACAGTCTCCAAACTCATCGGGCAGGTTTCGCTAGAGGCGTCCCGGTGTGCGCTTGGTATAAGCCGGCTTGGATGGACGACTGGTTGTTGAACTTCGACGAACTGCCGGCCGCATGTTTGAATTCTCGGAGATCGAGTTGGATTGTCGACCACAGCGCATCGCTGGTGAGCAAGCGTAATCCTGCCATTGCGGAAGCGCAATGCCACGAGTGTTCTCCGAAACTGCTGTCTGCGAAGAATCTCTTACCAGAATTCCATAAATTCGTCCACGCAGGCTAAAGAGTTGTTAAGAGAGTGAGAGAGTTCCATAACGCCGTGGTTTCGAGATGTGTGTGGTAAGGAGAGTGTAGCTGCAATATGGCGAACATAATCCCAAAATCTGCCGGTCTCCCTCTGTCATAGAGAACGTAAGTTATTTCTGTTTTCAATTTTTACCTTTCGCTTTGTTGATGTCTCCGAGAGGCTGTTGGAGGAGAGGAATTCTCTCTATCGCGGTTGAGGATGAAAAGCTCTCCGGAGCGATGGTGTTCGATTTTGTTACATCGACGTTGATAGAGTTCGAGCGTTTCATAGTCTCAATATTGTATTTGATATTCTGTTGTCATGGTTTAGTTGGGTGTTTGAGAAAATGGCTTCTTGCCTAGCCATTTAACAACCATTCCGTAGAGCAATTACGAGAGTTTACGCCTGTTTGTCGAAGCCAACGGGAAAGAGAATTCAGGCTTGTCAACCGTATACCGTATTACATCTCAGATTGAGATGTTCAGAAAGGGGGAGACTTGATAGTGAATCGCCCCATTAAGCGTTCTCAAAAGAGTGGAAAGGCGCAAAGCAACACTGGGACAATCTTTTTTTAATTTTCCTTTCTAGTGTGGGAAAATGTCGCCGGCAATTTGTTTCTAGCGGTTTTTAGAAGAGACGGACAGTTTGGGCAAGTCTTTCAATCCTAGAGGGGAGGTCTTTTGCGGGCTGGAAGCATCGGCGGCGGGAATGGAAAAGAAAGAGTTGCATAGGGCGAGAAAAGACTTTATTTATTGGCTTATGATTAAAGCAAAAAGCGGTTTTTTTGTTCTACCGTTAGCCGTTGTTTTGTGCGGGGAAGTCTCGGCACAAATTTCGCTGATTGGCAAAGAACATGCCAGCGTCGATTGGAGGTATGCGTCGTTTGCTGACTGGAAAAGCGCATGTGATCGCTTACCGGCAAACCGGACGCTCAACGGCCGTTTTCCTCCTCGAAATGCGCTTCCTTTCCAAACTTCGCAGGAGTTCGACCGAGCGTTGGACGCGGCGTTCGGACATTTTCAATCGAGCCGATTAGCTAAGGCTGATCTTTGGGTTGGCGAAGCACCAGAATTCGGCACTTTTTTTGACACTTCGCGAGTTTATTTCGAGCGCAACGGGCTTTCTTTTAGTCCATTCGCGCAGAAGTTGGATGTTCCTCCGGGTTCGAAGTTGCTAGTTCATGGAGATTTTCACGGAGACATTCACTCGCTGCTTTCTTTTCTCTTGACGCTCAACAAACAAAACATTTTGGAGGGTTTTAAAATCACCGCTCCTCAGACTTCTTTTCTCTTTCTCGGTGATTATACGGACCGGGGAATTTATGGTGTCGAAGTGGTTTATACTTTGTTGAGGCTTTTGCTGGCCAACCCGGAAAAGGTATTTCTGGTTCGAGGAAATCACGAAGACATTTCGCTGACGGCGCGATATGGCTTTTTCGCGGAACTCACGGCAAAGTTCGGGCGCCGCTATAACGTGCACAAGCCGATGCGCCTTTACGATTTTCTACCCGTCGTTCTCTATTTGGGTTGCGGAACGAATTACGTCCAATGCAATCACGGAGGCATGGAACTGGGCTATAATCCGTCCCGTTTATTGCAACAAGAGCGGACGATCGGCTTTCAACTTCTTGGTGTTTTACGACAACAAAGTTATATTAGGAAGCATTCAGATTTTCTGAGCGACTTGGATCCTGCGGCGCGAAGGCAATTCATGTCCCAACTTCAAGACTTCACTCCTACTAGCCCGGTGTTTCCTACAACGTTGGGATTTATGTGGAACGATTTTTCCCTTTTGATCAGTGAACCGTCCCTCGCTTACAATCCCGGCCGAGCTTGGATTTACGGAAAGAACGCTACGGAGCACATCCTTGCCCACTCTGGCACCGAGTCGCACAAACTCCGCGCCGTGATTCGAGCGCATCAACATTCCAGCATCTTGAACCCTATGATGCGCCGTCTAATTGCTGGCAAAGGGATCCATCGCCATTGGCAAGAAGGCGACGGCACCACGCTATTGAATGCCGATCGGCGGACGCTGGAAACAACCCTTGAATCCGATCAACGACGGCGGTTCACCGACGGATGCGTATTCACGATTAACGCCGCGCCGGACAGCGTTTATGGAGCCGGTTGCCACTATAACTTCGACACTTACGCCATTGTCACGACGGCAGATGAGTTTTCCGACTGGACGTTTGAAGTTCACAACATTGAAGACCCCAAATGGCAAGTAAAAACAGCCAATTAAGCGCCGGGATGCCGCAGACGCCATACTCTTATAAATCTCTACAAGTGATGGCAAAAACAGCTATTGAAAAATTATGAATAAAGTCCAGCTGGCTGAGTTCATTTGTAAAGGGAGGGTGTTGCGTTCCGAGCGCAGCAAATGTGTTGGTTTTCCTTCAAGTATTCCAGCAAGGCTTCCGCGGCCCATTGGTGTCCGGTTGCGTTCCAATGTCGGTCGTGCCTCCAATGCGCATCCTTAATCCGGCCGCCTTGGCGGAGGATATAATCCGTCTGGTCGATGACGGGAATGCCGCGCGTTTCGGCCAAAGCGTTCATGCGATCAAAAAGTCGGTCTCCACGGGTGCCCATAGTATGGGTTGAGAGGATGAGTAGAGAAGCGACATCGCTCTCGGCGCGTTTCTTGAATTGATCTAAGGCATAGGCCGTGAGTTTTATGGCTTCCTCGAAAACCGGCGGCAAATTTTCTCTTTCAAACACACTATTGATCCTCGATTTAGGCGTCCATTCTTCGGCCAGAGAAGCGTAGTGCGTGCGTCGGCTCAAAAGTTCTACCCACGCAGACATTTGAGGGTCTTCGGGATCCTTGCGGTCTTCCTTCGCGGTCTCTATGCGAGCATATTTCCATAATAAGCGTTTGGAATACAGCCATTTAGCAAGGTAGAATTTTTGGGATGAACGGATTCTCACTTTTGAGGTCCAAGACATAGGCAGGCGAGGCAACATGTGCTTGCGAAAATCTGGATCAGGCGGCCGCAATTGCCACGTACCGGGCGCGCTTTCTTCCGCAGTAGCGAATGGGGAATGTTCTGGATCCCACGCTTCAGCCCTCTGCAATGAGGAGAGAACCGGGTGGTTGTTGGCGAAGTCGTTGACGACGAACACAAGCACCAGGACGCAAGGATGCACATGTCGGGCGAACTGATCATAATATATTAATTGATTAATTTGTCCGGTGCCGCCGCGTCCAAAGGCCGAGGTAGTGATGTTTAGAGAAGGCAATTCTTTGGCAGCGAGCCGTTCCAGTTGAACATGGAATTTATCGGCGATGGGTACTTGTCTCGCTTCCACAAAAGAGTCGCCAATGATGGTAATATAGCAACCAGAGGGTGTTTGTTCTAAGTTAGGAGGTTCTCGGTCTAAGAAGCCTAAGCTGTTGACGCGTTGGGTGGTAAAGAATTCGCCATAGTTGTTTGACGAGCGCACTTCTGCGTTGGGTTTTCTGATACTGCCCGCTTTGGGATGAAAATGCGTAGATTCTTTGTTGGTTAGGAACGGCCATTTTAGGCGAAGATATGTTTCTAACGCAGCACAGGCCAATGTTATTCCTACTAGTAGCAATAAGGCCTTTTTTCCGGCTTGTTGCAGGAAGCGCAGAATTTTGCGAGAAATCTCTTTTGTTTTTTTTTGTTTTCGCAAAGTTGCGCACATTGCTTTTATTCGCCGGGCAGTTTCGGCTGAGTGGGCAATTCCGCTATAAAAGCCTCTGCTGTTGCATAGAGTTCGGAGAGTTCTAACAAGATGGTTTCCAGCTCTTCGTAATACTCGGATTCTTTGAGGGTGGATTTGCGGTCTCGCAGTTCCAGGAGTTTGAGTTCCAAGGTATCGCGCTGTTTTCGGAGTTTTTTTGGCATGCGCCGCTCAAATTCGCTTTGGATAAGATGGAACTGGTGAGCGCGGCGTCCATCGGGCACGGCGTTGTCTTTGGATTTTTTGACTGCCCGGACGCCTTGATACCAATTGGCTTCGGTGCCGCGCTGGTCGCCGGTGTCTTCAAGAAGCGCGTGTTCGGAAGCCAGCCGGCCGTCCAAAGAGTAAAATTCCTCAGTATTGCGGGTTGCCGTCAAGAAGGCTTCCAGCAGAGACACTTGGCCGTCTTTGTCGAGGTCGGCTTCTGGATGGTCGATAGACTCGGAGAAGTAGCCGCCGAAGCGGGAGTAGTTCATTTCGTAACCGCTCCTAGTGGCCGACAGGATCACGCGATTGGTCTTGGAGAGCGCTTGGATAAAGGGAGCGCTGGCGGAGAATCCGTTTACTACCGCCAGTGGACGCCGACAAGGCTCCAGCCACTTGGCCAGTTCTTCGGCTGAGAAGTCTCGCCCTCGCAAATTGAATTTTCCCCTTTTTCCGTCGAAGGTTCCATGTCCGTTGAGAACAAGCCACAGCGGACCCTCTTTTTGACGCGCTTCGGTTTCCAGCAGGGAGCGCAGTCGCTCTTTGTCGCTTTGTTCGTTGGATTCTCCTTCGCCGATGGAATGCACTTCGGCGTTGGCGGTTTTTCCCGCCCGGCGCCAACGGGCGGATCGCTGAGCAAAGATCGTTTCGTATTCGGGATCGCCGGCAATTCCGGTAACGATGACGAGGGTTGCGCGGTCTTCGGGAGAAGACGGAGGTTCGCCCGGCGCCGATCCAATGCCCGCCAAAAGAAAAAAGATGAGGCAACGGAACGTTTTCATGCAAAACCTTGAGCCCGGCGAACGCCCCATTCCAGGATGAAGCAACCGATTGCCAAAACAAACATCCAGAAGGTGTGCCATATTGGGAAAGTCCGTTCTTCGATCACGGGCGCTCGGCGGGCGGGCAACTTCTTTGCGAACTCGCTCAATCCGCCGGCGTCCACCACTTGGCCGCCGGTTTGGCGGGCAATTTGCTTCATCAGTTCTCGATTGGGATGGAGGGACTGGAATTCTTCCGCTGCCGGGTCCGAAGTCCAACCCGCTTCGGCCTGTCCGACCGTCAAGCCATTGATATCGGTTATGACGGCCTCTACGGCGTAGCCTCCGGTCTGCCGCGGAACGTAGACGGCCTCGTAAAGTCCAATTTCGTTGGGCGAAGATTTTGCCGTAATTTGCACGGAATTTGTATGAACTGCCGCCGTTCCGTGAACTGCGGAATCCACGGCTTCGCGCGCGTCTTTCAGCGTCAAGGACTTTACGGTCAAGCGGACCGTGGCGTTTTCCATCGGCCGGAATTGTTTGTCTTTGACGCGAATTCCAATGGTGACGGCTTGGTTGGCATCGGCTGGAACACGATCGATTGTCATCTCGATTGGTTGGGGCGCGTCGGCAATTAACCAACGAACGAGCTGGCGCCAAGCCTTCGGTTGTTCGCCCGTTCTTGCGTGGTCCCGCATTTGCCAGCGCCAAATATCGCCGATCATCATGGCCGCGGTTTTTCCCTTTCCATACCGTTGCACTGCTAGAGCGGGATATTCCGCCCCAGTGGATTCTTCTCGCGCCGTCATGAGGACGGTTGCGCCGGGTTTGGGTTCTCCTACTTGGCTGAGGACTTTGAAGGTCGTCATCGATTCCAACCGTTCTCGCTCTTGGGACTCTCTGGGACGCAAGCGCATCCAAGGTTCCAACATGCCTTCGCGGGTGAGTTGCAGGCGCACTTCGCCTGTCATGTTATCCTCCGCGCTTGGGCTTAAATAAACCGGCAGCATGTTTCCTGCGGGCGTTCCGTCGTAGCCACCGTCCACAAGGGAGTTGTATCCGCCCAGCGCCAGAAAGCCGCCGCCGCGTTCGGAGACGTATTTTTGCATCAGAAGCATTTGGTCCGTGGTGAAAAAGTCCGCCTCTAGATCGTCGACTATAATCGCTGCGTATTCGTATAACTCTTCCGCCTTCTTGGGAAAACCGCCGGCCAGCTCGCTTTTGTCCCGAACGCCGTCCCGCCTCAGCACGGGTTGATCGTATTGCTCGGTCAACTCGTCTTGCTTGTCGAAGCCGCGATAGAGGGGATTGCTGGTTTCGTTGCGCCGGCCTTTGAACTCGAATCGCGGCGCGCGTTCGGCAATGCGGATCAATCCTACTAAGTGAACCTGGTCGTCCTCTTGAAGGGCTCGTTTCAAAAACTTGAATTCCCAGTTGGGCCGGCCGGCGACGTACAAAATTCGATGCGGTCCGCCGCCGCGATCGACTGCCAACACTCGTCGATTGTTGGCCAAAGTGGCTTCGGTTGTCTTCCCAGACAATCCAAAACCTTCGGCCTCCGCCAAGGCGACTCGCAACTGATAAAAGGAAACCCCGTTCTTCCTTGGACGGAATTGAAACCGAAAAGGCAACGTTGCTCGATCTTCCTCGACTTTTTGAATTTGTTCCTCAAGTCCGAATTCTCCATTCGCCTTGCTTTTGGCATCGGGCAGAGCCTCTGGTTGTTCTTCTCGTGCCTCCCAGGCCGGCGCCAATTCTGCCGCCACTTTTCCTCCTCGGAATCCATTGACGTCCACTTCCGCCAAAATGGTGACCGGAGCATCTTCAAAGGCGGTTTCCGTAATCGCAATGTTTCGGATAGAAATGTCGCGCACCGGTTCGTCGGTTCCCAAAACTACGGGATAGACCGGCGGCAGGCCGTCCCAATCCCACTCTCCATCGACAATATCCGTGGCGTTCCCGTCGCTAAACAGCAACACGCCCGCTAAAGGTTGCCCTTCGAATCGCTGCGACAAAGACCGCAAGGCCGAGCCTAATCCCGAAGCCAGCCCGTCAAAACGAAGATTCTCAAAATCCTTTGCCCCGTGCAGGCCGGCGTCAAACAAGTAACGCCGCACTTGAAATTGCGCTTTCAACTCTTCCCGCCACGGAGCCGGCTCATCCACCAAAAGACGCAACAGTTGTTCCCCGCGGCTCTCGGCAGAGCCCGCATCCCGGATTCGCATTCCTTGGCTGTTATCCGCCAAAATCGCCAGAACGTTGGCGCCCGGTTTTGCCCGTATCCCGCTCCACGACGGTTCCAGCAAACACAAAATCAACAAGCCGAACCCAAACAATTTGAGAACGAAGCAAATTTTCTTGACACCCCGCGACCCCTTTTGGCGCCGATACGAAACGAAAAGCAACACAGCCGCCAACGCCAGCCCCACCACAGCGACCAACAGCCACTCTTGCCTCAAAAATATAATGTTCCCCAAAACCATAGTTTGGAATCCAGCGACTCTTTGGGACAACAGATTGAAACATTTCCGCAAAAAAGCGAATGATTTTTTCGCCATTCCGTCACAAAAAAGACACAAGAGCGCCGCGCCCATTGACGCGAAAAACAAATGCGAGACCATTTCCCTCAAACAAACCCGCCAATCCAGCGCAGGCAACCGAAGCCGCACGGAGACACCAAAAGCAGCGCGCAAACAAGGCCAAACTTGACTCTCCTCGCCATTAGCGCAATTTCCTTTTCTAAGTATTTAATTATGAACGCTCTCGTCACTGGAGGCGCCGGCTACATCGGCTCCGCATGCGTCCAAGAATTGATCGAACAAGGCCATCGAGTCACCGTTTTTGACAATCTGAGCGAAGGCCATCGAAGCGCCGTGCATCCGGAAGCGGACTTTCTCCTAGGCTGCCTCAGCCAATCAGAACAAATCCGCCAAGCAATGCAGACTGTCGAGCCGGAAGCGGTAATTCACTTCGCTTCCTCGGCGCTAGTTGGAGAATCCATGCAAACACCCGAAAAGTATTTCGGCAACAACGTCGCCAACGGATTAAACCTGCTCAACGCATGCCTCCAAACCCAAGTCCGCAAGATCGTCTTCAGCTCCTCTTGCGCGGTCTACGGCGTTCCCAAGCAAGTCCCCATCTCCGAAGACACAGCTCAAAATCCCATCAATCCCTATGGCGAATCGAAGCTGATTTTCGAGAAAATCCTGCGTTGGTATCACGAAATTCACGGACTTCCCTTCATCGCCTTTCGCTACTTCAATGCCTGCGGCGCCACCGACCAATTCGGAGAACATCACCGCGTTGAAACCCACCTCATCCCCAACGTCCTAAAAGTGCCGCTGAAACAACAGGCCTCCTGCAAAATCTTCGGTACCGATTACCCAACGCCGGACGGAACCTGCGTGCGCGACTACGTTCACATCAAAGACCTCGCCGCCGTCCACGTCACAGCCAGCCAATCCGACCTCGCGGGCTGCTACAACCTGGGAACCGGCCAAGGCTACTCCGTGCGCGAAGTCATCGCCGCTTGTGAAACCGTCACCGGCGTAAAAATCCGCGCCGAAGAACACAGCCGAAGGCCGGGAGACCCGCCGGCATTAGTCGCCGCCCCTTCTCGCGCCCTCGCCTCTCTCCGCTGGAGGCCGGCCTTCACCGACATCGAAACCATCGTCCACTCCGCCTGGCATTGGCACAAAACCCATCCCAACGGCTACCCCGCCTAATCCACATTCCCGTATTACTGAAGCGCGCCGTAACCTGACAGAATACATAAAAACACCAAAAGCAGCCGGCCGAACTGGTCAGAACACGTGGTCATGCGGTGGAATGGCTTTGGCTTGTTGGACAACCCATCCTTCTTTCTCTGCTAACATCTCTTTCTTCGCCTCGGGCGAATTCATCTCTTCTGGTTCGCTTGCAGTGGAATGACAGAGACCATTGATAGAGAACAATTATTGAGGATTTATGAATTCGTCCACCCGGCCTAGAAAAGAATTCGGGTTGATGGTTAGCGTTTGCGGGAGAGCCTTCTTTCAGAGAGATCGATGAAACTAGGTTGTGTTGGCGAATTTGCAGAGGTCGGAATGGGCTAATTATTGCTAAACTGGAATTTGTATAAGATGCGTCGTGAGGGGGGAAATTGGCGGGGAAAGGTTTTGGGAGATCGACCTCTGCTTTGACCTTGCAGATTGGAAGAAGACGATCTGTAATCTTAGTCAAAGTTTGCCGATTTATAGATTGATTGATTTGAGTCTTTTGTTTTGAAAAGAAAAAAATGACAATCCGATTCTTGACGGTGCGAAGGCCGAAAGGGGTATGCTGGCAGCGCCGGTTCAGAAAATCATGCATTTGAAAAAGTGACAATAAATTTGAAATAGCTAGATTTAGCGTCTTATGGCATAATGTGTGTTGAAACAAAATGTTTCTAAATTGAGAAGTTGAGCAAAATAAATGGTTTTCTATTTACTTCTCCGGTGGTGGTTTTTTAGAGAATCATTATCTCATTCCGATTGCTCAGCAGCCATGCCTTCAGAGTCTCCAACATCTAACTCAACCTCTAAAAACTCAAACCATCCCAACGCATTGACCTTCTAAACTCTCTTCGCCCCAAAGCGCGCCCTGCCAGTCCCTATGACAATCTGCCTGATTGTCTGCGGGCTGGGAAAACGCCATCTAACCTCTCCCACCTCATTCATAAACCATTGCCGTTGTCGCTCTCTCCCCAGCATTCTGGCAACGCTGCTCCTCTCTTTTTAGCATCCGCCAAAACAAGCCAGCAAGAAAACTAATCAGGCACCAACCAAGCCCCACATCTATAACCCCCAAAGAGCCTTGTAGCCTAACTCCTCCGATTCCCCTTGCGCTTTGCTCTGCCCCGAAGTTGAGCCGAAGCAACAGGCTAAGCGCAACTTTCGAAAACAACCGGCCTCTGCTCCGCCAAGCGCTTGGTTTCTTCTTTGCTCGGCGCAGAGGCTCTCTCTTGGCGCGCCCGCAAGGCAGTCCGCAGAAAACAGACCAGCCATTTTGAGAAGGGGCGTCAAAGAGCTAAGCAGTCCCCTCGCAGAAGAGGGCGTCTTGCGGAAGAGAGCAACGCCAGAAGATGAGAGCTCTCCCCCTTGAGCGCATCTACAATCGGCCACTATGGGACAAAGCGTTGTTGCCCCAAGGTCTCTTGGTTCGATGAAGACCGAACTAATCCGGGGGGCTATTGGTGGGCTTGGCTTGCTGGCGGCGGGGAATGGAGAGAATTGGCGGCAGAGCGCAACCATTGGCAAGGAGGAGAAAGGGAAACGCCGGCCTCAGCTCTCTCTCTTATGGATGCGGTCTGCCCTCAATCAAACCATCCAGGATAAGCGCTCCTTGCCTTCGGCCTCGCCCTTTCTTCTCTGCGCTCCGAGCGGTGTCATTCCAACTAGAACAAGCCTAAACCCCAACCATCGACCCCGCCAAAACGGCGGTCAAAAGTCTGGTGGTCGTCTCCCTTTCCGCTTCTTTCTTTCTTTCTCGCAGCCAAAGGCGTGTTGGGGCGAACTTGTTGTCTTGGGAGCGTTGGCGAAGGGCCAGGCGGCTGGTTGGGTGGTGGCCTGGGTTTCTCCTTTTGGAGAGAAGGAAAAGAAGGGAAGCCGGCCTTTTTGTGCCGGCCGCCAAGCAGATGATGGCGGTTCATCGGGACGGCGGCCGAAGGAGAGCGAGACCAGAAACCAAAGAAGGCAAGGAGCGGATGTTTTTTTGCGCCGGCTTCTATGGCGTTCCTATTGCATCCCCCGGAAACACCAGCAAAATAATCCCAACCTGCACCGCATTAGCGGACAGCGGCTGAAGGAGAGTGAAGTCTAAAAGTAAGTGGCGCAAATAGCGGCTTTGTTGAACCATTTTACGAAAATTCCTGAGAAGAGTTTAAAGCCATCTCTGACGACTGATCGTATAATGCCGGCCGCGAACGCTTTTTACTTTCCACTTCCGGATCGGAGGTTGTTTTCCCCAGATTTGTTGGCTATGATGAAGCAAAGCCGCCGACTGTGCAGAGTTGAATCCGAACGAGCTATGTTTCGTCAAGCAATTGTTTTTTCTTTTTTGGCCTTCTTGTTTTCGGCATTCGTTCCGGCCTTGGCCGCCGAGGGGACGATAGACTTCAGCCGTCACATCCGCCCTATTCTTTCGGAAAATTGTTTTCAATGCCACGGACCGGACGCGGCAAAACGCAAGGCGGAGTTGCGTTTGGACACGGAGGACGGGGTGGCCGGCGATCTTGGAGGCGGACGGGCGGTCGTCGTTCCAAAAGAACCGGATGCCAGCGAACTGATTCGTCGGATTCGGCATCCGGATCCGCTGGAACGAATGCCTCCGCCGTCTTCAAAGAAGAGTCTTGGCGAGGCGGAAATTCAGCGGTTGGTTCGCTGGATAGAAGAAGGGGCGGCTTGGGAGCGGCACTGGGCTTTTGTTGCGCCTCGGAGGCCGGAATTGCCTTCGGTGAAAAACGACTGGTGGGCGCGAAACGCGATTGACCGGTTTATTTTGCGTCGGTTGGAAAAGGAAGGGCTGTCTCCGTCGCCGCAAGCATCGAAGGAAACATTGATTCGGCGGGCGAGCTTGGACTTCACCGGACTGCCTCCGACTTGGGACGAAGTGGAAAGATTCGCCAGTGACGACCGGCCGGCCGCTTACGAGCGGCTGCTCGACCGTCTCTTGCAATCGCCTCGCTACGGCGAGCATATGGCTTGGCAGTGGTTGGAAGCCGCAAGGTATGCCGACACGGACGGCTATCAAAACGACGGTCCTCGGGATATGTGGCGATGGCGCGATTGGGTGATCGAGGCCTACAACCAGAACCTGCCTTTTGACCGGTTCACTATCGAGCAGTTGGCCGGCGATTTGCTCCCCTCTCCCGCCGCCGAACAAAGGATTGCCACCGGATTCAACCGCAACAACCGCTACAACTCGGAATCCGGCTTGGACTTTGAAGAATTTCTCTTGGAAAACGCCGTCGACCGCGTGGACACAACTTCGACGGTATGGATGGGATTGACGATGGGTTGCGCCCGCTGTCACGATCACAAATACGATCCGATCTCCCAAAAGGAATATTACCAACTGATCGCCTATTTCAACAACGTGCCGGAATCTGGCCGGGCGATCAAATACGGCAACTCAGAGCCTTGGATCAAAGCGCCGACGCGACGACAACAAGCGCGTTTGCGCTCCCTGCAAGACCGCAAAGCGGCAGCAAAGGCCGCGCTGGAACGCGCCGAATGGAAAATTGCGTCGGCCCAAAGCCGATGGGAGGCGGGCGCCCAAGATCGCCGCTTCAACAAGCCCGTCGTCCCAGACGGCTTAAGCCATCGATTCGCTTTTGACGCGCCCATTGCAACCGACGGGCAAAACGGAGTCAGACTGGAGAAAATTTCCCACTTGATCTGCAACGGGCGTTTTTCCATCGCTTTTTGGATGACGCCCGAAGCAGTGGAGCAAGGCGCCGTTCTTTCCAACGAATTGAAGGGAACGACCCGGAACGGCATCCTTGTGCAATTCAACAAGGGGAAGCTGCGATTTCACATTATCACCAATTGGAGTCCCGGCGTCGCGACGCTGGAAACGAAAGCGAGACTTGCCCCCGGCCAAACCGTCCACATCGTTCTAACCAACGACGGCACACAACGCGCAAAAGGAATGCGCATCTACATCAACGGCGTTCGGGCGGAAACCCGAACCTTGCACAACAGCAACAGCAACAAATCCGGGGCAGACTTTGGCGGCGTCATGCAAGTTGGCGCCAGTCATCACGTCCCCGGTTGGAAGGGGATAATTCGAGACCTCCGCTTCTACAATCGGCATACCTTGACGCCGGAAGAAGCCATCCTGCTTGCGGAGCCGTCCCGCATTGCCGAGATTATCGACATGGAAACCGACGCCCGCACAAAACAACAATCGGCCAAACTCAGAAACTACTACTTAAACCACGAATCTCCGTCAAGCATCGCCCGTTTGGCGAAGAATCTTCGCCGAGCAGAGTCCGATCTTCTCACCTACTTTGATTCTCTGCCGACGACGATGGTCATGGAAGAAGCGCTGGCGACCAAGCGCACTCGCGTCCGAATTCGCGGCCTCTACCATCAAAAAGGAGAAGCCGTGAAGCGAAACGTCCCTTCCGCCCTGCCCCCAATGCCGGAACACTTTCCCCAAAACCGACTCGGCTTCGCCCGCTGGTTGGTGGACGAAAAACACCCCTTGACGGCGCGAGTAATCGTCAACCGCCATTGGCAACAGCTCTTCGGTAGCGGCCTCGTCAAAACGCCGGAAGACTTTGGCGCGCAGGGAAGCTTTCCCTCCCATCCTCAATTGCTGGACTGGTTGGCGGTTGAATTCATGGAAAGCGGTTGGAATGTTCGCCATTTGCTGAAGATCATGGCCAACAGCGCCACTTATCGGCAATCCTCCGCCGTCTCTCCAAAATCCCTTGCTCTAGACCCGGACAACGAGCTTCTTTCTCGGGCGCCGCGCCGTCGCTTGCCGGGCAACGTTCTGCGCGACCAAGCGCTATTTGTCGGCGGTCTACTCGTCGAACAGGAAGGAGGACCTTCGGTGAAACCCTTTCAACCCGAAGGACTTTGGAAAGAAGCCAGCAACTTCACCTACAAAGTCGGCAAAGGCCAAGACCTTTATCGGCGAAGCCTTTACACTTACTGGAAACGGACGCTGGCTCCGCCGTCAATGGCGCTTTTAGACACGGCGGACCGCGAATGGTGCTCCGTTCGCCCCCGCAAAACCAACACCCCGCTTCAAGCATTGACGCTCCTGAACGAACCCGCTTTCTTCGAAGCGGCGGCCGGACTGGGAAGGCGAATCCTCCAACATCCCGGCAATCAAGAAGAAAAACTCCACTTTGCCTTTGCCTCCGTTACGGCGCGACCGCTCACTTTGGAAGAAAGCGCCGCCCTGAAACAAGCCTTGCAATCCTACCGCGAAGAATTCAAAAAGAAGCCGGACGCGGCCGCCAAAGCGCTAAAAAGTAAAAACAATCCCGAAAACACCAAACACAACGTCGAACAAGCGGCCTACACCGCGCTGGCCAACATGCTCTTTAACCTTGACGAAACCACCGTCCGCGAATAAAAAAAGCCCCAAGCGGAAGAAAGAAAGGAAGAAACAAAGAATTTAGACGCACAACTAAAAACAAAATGAGAACAATAAAGACGATGGCAATCGCATTGATTGCCCTAGCAGCAACCGCAGCAACACAAACCGCCCAAGCGCAAGAGGAAGAGCAGGAGAACTACGCATGGATAACCAACACCAACGGACGCACATGGAAGGAAATCCTCTCCCCGGCAACCTCGCATCTAATGTTCTCGGAAGGCGCCAGACCGCTCATCGCCCAAATCGTCGTGCCAGAACACGCAGTAATCAGTTACATCGACGTGTATGGATGCGCCAACCTGACTAACCTCATCTACCGCCCGCCCGCAGTAAAATTCTACGACGGTCATTCAGACCTCCGAGAAACAAGCTGGCTTACAATCAGAGCTGATAACCTGACGGGACTACGCACGATTGCCACTCAACCGCATATCCAGCGGAGAACGCAAATAGAAATGAGAGGAGCAAACAATGTCTTCTACAAATGGCTTCTAAACCTCGAATGGACGACAAACTGGCAAGCAGGAGATCCGCCAGAGATGGAAATAAGAATCATTACAACTGACAGAGAATGGGAAGTGGAAGTCATCTGGAGAGAAGGAATCCTTCAAATCGCCAATACCGTCAACGGAGAATGGAAAGACTACTACGGTATCAACCCTTATCGATTCCCGCTTGCCTCCGCCAAAGACATGCAATTCTTCCGTATCAAGCCCGAAGAAGAGGAAGAGCCAGATGAGGAAAGCCAATGATTGCGAAAGAGAAATTCTGGGAAGAATACAAGAAAATAAAAACCCGCGAAGAATGGAAGAGAGTCTTCCCAACTAGCAAAGCATGGGGAGGTGCATGGGGGAACTCGCTTCACAGCCTCTCTCGACGTCAATTCCTTTGCCACTCCGCCGGCGGACTCGGCGCTCTCGCCTTGGCCTCTCTATTCGGATCCGAGCGCGGCTATGCGTCCCCACCCCGCTATGCGCCCAAAGCCAAGCGCGTTATTTATCTCTTCCAATCCGGCGGACCGCCGCAGATGGATTTGCTAGACTACAAGCCCCATCTCAACCGCGTTCACGGGCGGGAAATCCCCGAGTCCGTCTTCAACGGACAACGGCTGAATGGCATAACCGCCGGCCAAGCCTCCTTTCCCGCGGCGGGTTCGTCTTTTTCATTCCGTCGGCACGGGCAAAGCGGCCTTTGGCTCTCCGAAGTTTTCCAACACTTGCCGGCCGTCGCCGACCAGCTTTGCGTGGTAAAGTCTCTGTTCACGGAGGCCATCAATCACGACCCGGCGATCACTTTTCTGCAAACCGGTTTTGCTCTCGCCGGACGCCCCAGCATCGGCGCCTGGATGAGCTACGGTTTGGGCAGCGAGAATCGAAACCTCCCCGCTTTTGTCGCCATGATTTCGGGCAAAGGCGGCCAACCGCTTTACGACCGGCTTTGGGGCGCCGGCTTCCTTCCGTCTGAGCATCAAGGCGTCCGCTTCCGTTCCGGCAGCAGCCCGGCGCTTTACTTGAACAATCCGCCCGGCGTTTCCCCAAACCTGCGCCGAAAAACTTTGGACGATTTGAAAACGCTCAATCGTTTGCGGTTCGGCGCCGTTGGCGATCCGGAAATCGAAGCCCGAATCTCTCAATACGAAATGGCCTATCGAATGCAAATGTCCGTCCCGGAATTAGCCGACGTATCCTCCGAGCCGGAAAGCACATTCAAGCTCTACGGCGAAGACGCCCGCAAACCCGGCACCTACGCCTACAACACTCTCATGGCCCGCCGCCTCAGCGAACGCGGCGTCCGCTTTGTCCAACTCTTCCATCGCGGCTGGGATACGCACGGCAACCTGCCCAATCAACTGCGAGCCCGTTGTCGAGAAACCGACCGCGCCACCACCGCGCTTCTTCAAGACCTCCAACAACGCGGGCTTCTTGACGAAACCCTGGTTGTTTGGGGCGGCGAATTTGGCCGAACCGCCTACTGCCAAGGCGATCTCAGTCCCAACAACTACGGTCGAGACCATCATCCCCGCTGCTTTTCCATCTGGTTGGCCGGCGGCGGCATCAAACCCGGCCTCAGCTATGGTGAGACTGATGACTATAGCTACAATGTCGCTCAAAACCCAATCAGCGTTCACGACCTTCACGCGACAATCCTACGACTTCTCGGAATCGACCACACCGCCTTGACTTTTCAATTTCAGGGACGCGACTATCGCTTAACCGACGTCTACGGACGGGTTGTCACCGCCTTGCTGGCTTGAGCGAAGATCGAATGCGCATTACAACCCGTTATTTGGCAATGCTACACTTCAGTGCCACCTTCACGATCTAACCGCCGCAAAAAATTCGAGAAGATTATATTTTTACTATAACCGATTGACTGCGTTGATCCTGCCTCAAGGGTTAGCAAATAGAAAAGTGTTAGTCTTTGGAATAATCCTATTGAACCATTAAGTCCTTCTCAAAGCTGCATTCGTCCGGTTCAACTATTCAATAGCCTTCAACGTTGGGTCCGCAGCCGGTGATTTGTAGCCGACAATAACTCCACAAAGGTCGGATGTCTTTCTCTGAAGGTCTAAGAGATGTTTTTCAGGGGACTTTTTGGGGGGAAGTTTTAAGTTGGAGGCGAAGTTCGCGGAGTTGCTGGGGATTTGCCGGCGCTGGTGATTCGGACAACAGGTCGGCGCCTTTGGCGGTTTTGGGGAAGGCGATGACGTCGCGAATGCTGGAGCAGCCGCAAAGCAAGGACATCATGCGGTCAAAACCCAGCGCGATGCCTCCGTGGGGAGGAGCCCCGTAACGAAAAGCTTCCAGCAAGTAGCCAAAGCGTTTCTGAATCAGATCTTCCGGCAGTCCGATTACTTTTTCAAAGATTGTGCGCTGTACTTCCGGCTGATGGATGCGGATGGAGCCTCCGCCTAACTCGACCCCGTTCACGACAAGGTCGTAATGCTGGCCGCGAACGCGGCGGGGTTCTTTGGTTAGGAGAGGAATGTCCTCAGGGACGGGGGCGGTGAAAGGATGGTGGCTGGAAGCCCAGCGATCGGTCTCTTTGTCAAAGCGGAGCAGAGGAAAATCCGTTACCCATAAAAAGTGGAATGGATCCGCATCCAGCGCCAATCGTCCGCGCTTTTGCAGAATTTCCGCGCAATAGGAGCGAATTCGTCCAAGGATTTCGCAAGCGTTGAGCCATTGGTCTGCGGCAAACAGAATCAAGTCTCCCTCTTCGACGGCCAGTTTTTCCCGCAACGCCGTCTTTTCTTTTTCGTTGAAGAACTTGACGATTGGCGACTTCCATTCGCTGTTTTCGACTTTGATGTAGGCCAGCCCTTTGGCGCCGAGGCTTTGGGCCAGCTGGGTCATAGATTCCATTTGCCCTTGGGTGATATCGGCGCAGCCTTTGGCGTTGAGGGCTTTGACGGCGCCTCCTCCTTGGCTGATCACGTTGCGGAAAACCTTGAAGGCGCTTTCTTTAAAATCTTCGGTGAAATCCGCCAACTCCATTTTAAATCGGGTGTCTGGCTTGTCGGATCCAAATCGATTGATCGATTCTTGGAAAGTGAGCCGGGGAAACGGGGCGGGGAGGTCGATGTTCAAGGCAGTCTTCCAGACCCGCTGCAACAATCCTTCGGTAAGGCGGTAAACATCTTCCCGGTCGACAAACGACATTTCGATGTCAATCTGGGTAAATTCCGGCTGGCGGTCTGCTCGGAGATCTTCGTCGCGGAAGCATCTGGCCAACTGAAAGTATTTTTCGACGCCGCCCACCATGAGAATCTGTTTGAACTGCTGCGGCGATTGCGGCAAGGCGTAGAACTCTCCCGGCCGAATTCGGCTCGGCACAAGAAACTCGCGCGCGCCTTCGGGCGTGGATTTGAAGAGCATCGGCGTGTCGATTTCAAGGAACCCCTGCGAGCTGAGGAAATCTCTCGTTGCGGCGGCCGCTTTGCTTCGGAGGCGCAAGTTTTGGGCGATTTCAGGGCGGCGCAAGTCCAAGTAGCGATATTTGAGCCGCAATTCTTCATGCACTTTGGCCGCTGCGGCCGGGTCGTCTATCGGAAAAGGCAGAACCTCCGAAGGATTGAGCACGGCCATTGTTGAAACCAGAATTTCCACTTCGCCGGTGGGAATTTTTTCGTTGCTCGTTCCTTCCGGTCGTTTTCGCACTTTCCCAGAAATGGAAACGACGCTTTCGTCGCGCAGTCCGGCCGCTTGATCGAAAAGTTCCTTGGGCACAGCCGTCGGGTCAAAGACCGTCTGCGTCCGTCCTTCTCGATCCCGCACGTCCACAAACAACACGCCGCCCAAGTCCCGCCGGGAATGCACCCAGCCGTTCAAAGTGACGATTTGTCCGATGTGCCTTGTCCGAATCTCGTTGCAATGATGCGTTCGTTTCATGGGCTTGCCCTGTTCCGCCGCCGGGCGACGCCGAAAAGGAAGACCAATGGTTAAGGAAATTGTCCCAGAATTCAAAAAAAAAGTGATTGCCAAATCCTGAACCAAACACTTTAACTTCTTTTATGGCAAACGAAGACAATTCTCCATTTATAGTGCAAGTAACCACCCCCGGCGCCGAAGCAGCCAAAAATCTGGCTCAAAGCGCCTTGTCGAAACGTTTAGCGGCCTGCGCAAACATTTTACCCGCCGTTGAGTCGCATTACTGGTGGCGGGGCAAGTTGGAGTCGGGCGGCGAATGTTTGGTCGTGTTCAAGACTGTGGGCAGGCATTTGGAGCCGTTGCGATCCTTGGTGGAGAAAGAGCATCCCTACGAAGTGCCGGCGTTTGTCTGTTTTCGCATTCACTCCGGAAACCCGGCCTACTTGTCCTGGATTCAGCAAGAGTGCCAGTCCCAAAACCCCTTGGATTGAGCGATAGTGCTAACTAGTGCGTGTTGACACTAAAATTGAAAGGGACTGCAGCGAAGATCTGGAAATCAAAAATATTTTGCCGGCCGAGTCGATCAAGAATCTTCAAAAGCCTTGAATGACAGGGTAAAGCGTGATTTTCATGCAATTTTTGGGAATCTATGGACGTCCATAAATTTGATTGCACGAGGAGTTTCATCTGGTTGAATTTTCTTTGAGACAGGAAACTTAATTGCCCGAAACAAACAAATCAGATGGAATCTCTATTGAAATTTAAAAGCGCGATTCTCGGCATCGCAGGGATCGCCATCGCGGTGGCGACGCAAGCGCAGCAGGAATCCTAAATTGAAAATTACGATTGCCCGATTCCTTGCTACGTGCCTCCGCAAACTGAGGAAGATCGAGTTCTGGACTTCAATCTCGTTTGATCCACTCATTCTCTTTGCCCCCCGCGCGCGCGCCTGAGAAGTTTTGCCAACGTTTTTCCATACGGAAAAAATATTGCGCGAGGACTCGAAAAAATGTTGCAATGGCCCAGATTGTCCTATTGAATTTCCGTGAACGCACGATGGGTACTTTTGAAACTTAAACTTAGTCACGGAGTCGACATGAAGACAATGGCGAATCAGAAGACTGAAAACCGCTTATTCGCGCGAAAACGCAGTCGCTCTTCCCTCAGTAACCGAACGTCCGAACCCAACCTCAACAGCCAACCCGCTCGCTAAAACCAAGCCAACCGAGCAGACATCAGCCAAACCTCCCCGAATCTTCGGAATCGGAAAGTTTAACCAAAATACCGTCGGGCTTTTGGCAAGCGTGGCCAAAGGCATCGTTTCCTTCGTTTCCAAACCTCTTCTCCCTCATCCGCACAAGGAGGAGGGGGGGGACGAACAACAATCCGGCTGACTCGGAAACGGATCGGTCTGGTAGTCCTCACCGCCCTGCTCATCACGGCAACTGTGTTGGCGACGGTTCAAACAGTACGCGTTTTGGCGAAAATTCATCGTCGACTCCGTCGCCTCTTGGGCAATTGGTGATGTATTAAGCGCGGCTAAACAAGCATTGCTAAATGTAAATACTAGGCAAAACCCACCGGAAGCCGATGATCCTGCGTCAATGGTGCTTTCTGGACAATTAGTTTGTGTTTCCTACTAACGGAGCATTTCGGAGAAGAGGGCGAATGCTATGAGTCTTATAAAGATTATGTCTAGTTTGTCCAAGCGAGAGAAGACTTGGCGATCGCCTTTCAACCGGCGGAACGGCCTCTCTACTTCATTGCGCTTCTGGTATAGCTCTTGGGTCGTATTTCCATGGATTGCGATGGCTTTTCTTCGGCGGAACTACTGGATCCAATCCCTTGGTTTGGGCTTGCTCTCGATTTTCTCGGCCTTCATAGGCGCGATCCATGGGCAATGGGACTATGGTCGTCTGGCCTCCCCTCAGGCGCAGCGGGGGCTTGGCTGGGCGATGGCGAGAACTTCACTGCTTGGCCATCTCTGGCAGCAGCATAGGGATTTTGGCATTCCCGCCTCCATGAGATTTTCCGAGGGCTGGCGGACCGTATCTTTTTCGCGCGTCCGTTTCATCGGGATGAGCTTTTATACTGGGGCTCTCTATGGACAACGCCTCTGGCGGAGCGACTCTCGGCGTCTTTCCATGTCCTAACACTCGGGCCAGGATGCCGTTCTTGGGCTAGCGGCTCCTTCGTTATGACTGGCAGCCCACTTGCCAAAGCGAGCCGGCAGGCGTTTCCTCGTTGCGCCAGCAAAAGCGGTGCCATTTGTGGATCTGGTTCTTCCGTTAACCGCATAAATTCTACAACAAGCCGCCGAGCCAAAACCCGACGGCTTGAAAAAAAGCAAAAACTTGCACAAATTCCGTTGAGACTAATGCTTTGGATGATTTCCAAGTCCCAATTCAGGCTGATTTTTCTTTTCAATAATTTTTTCATCTCTCGACGTCGCCATGTCCCAAGCTATCTTCCCTAAATAAATAACAAGCGGAATCGCTATCGCAATGACAAATGGAAACATCAATCCTGTCACCAATGCATTTTGCCCGTCTATTCGAGCATCCATCCGCCCTATTTCCCCGTGAACTTCCGATTGACGTGTTTTGATTTCTTCTCGAATCAACTTGAACTCGCCATTCATTTCGGATTTTAGCACCTTGAACTCGCCAGCCAGCCAAATCTTCAACTCTCTGTTGGTCATATCCGGCTCACTCATCTTCGGTCTCCATTTTCTTCTTCCAGCAGTTCATCCGCCCCGTAAAGCGGAGACCAATTGTCCGCAGGAAGATGCTGAAATCGTTCCACAGGATAGCGCTTGTGAGGATGCCAACGATCCCAAACCGCAGAAACCGGCAACGTCCAATCCCGCAAACTCCCATGCTCTACATGCTCATCTAAAAAACCATGTTCGCCCGCCCCGCATGCCGCCGGCTAATCCTAAAAGTATAATCGGGATGCGCCAGCGAAACAATCTCCGCTGTCTTGTGAGAGTAACGCATCGAGATCGTAATATCCCAGTCTTTCTCCACACGATACTCGAACTCAGGAAGAATACGCTCTGAAAATAAGCATATAAGCATTCGCTCCATACGCAAAATTAAACAGATGCGGCAAATCTCGTTTCGCTCGCTCGCTTAGATCCTCTCTTTGCTCGATGCGCCGCAATCGCGGCAGATTCCCGGCGCATTGAAAAACATTGGTGTTCTTGCCCAAATACTCCGCCCACAACTTCCGATACCACGGAACCCCAAACCTTAGAGGATCCAGATAAAACATACCTACCTGCTCCGACCCTATCAACAGCGGCAGGAAGTCTTCGTAATCGGCGGCGTACAGATGAGACGCCAGCGCAATTTGCCGCAGGTTGTTGGCGCAATCGATGCGCTTGACGGCCACCTTTGCGCGAGGACAAAGCAGGTAACAAAAGGGCCGCCAAGATGCCGATGATTGCGATAATCACCAGCAACTCAACCAGCGTAAACGCTTGCCTACGGAAGAGTGATAAACGAGTCACCACCGGCCGAGTAATAAACGGGAACTTCATAGCCATCTCCATCGCTATCATATGCCCAAGCCATCATCGAGTAAAGATCACCCTTGCTATCAACGATAACGTAAAGCGAAATATCCACTTTGGCAACCGTCGCTGAGGACACCCACCAAAAGGATAAAGCCAACAGTTTTCGGAAAGCAGCACTATTTGCCCTTTGATAGTAAAATCAAAAGAATGCAAATAGCCCGAATAGGGAAGAGGCGGTCCACCGTCAAAGCCCGGAATACTCAACCAGTCTTGATAACCAGATCTAATCGCAGCACTGGGAGCAGGTCCTTCGTCATCTGGTTTTGTATCATCATCTTGATGCAAAGCAAACCGATCCAATTCCTCGCCATCCGAAGGAGCGGTGACGTCGAATTCCACCTTGAATCCAATAGAACCAGAATTCGTAACCCAAAGACAACCCACTTCGGGCGCATCGTCCGTCTTCTCTTCATCGTTGGCTTGAATCAGAAATGGCGAGGCGAGCAAACCGATTCCAACGACAACAGCGGTCGCCATTTTCAAATTCCCGGCAAAGCGTAGGAACCAGGGCATCTTTTTCGTTTTCATTTCAAGGACGTTCTCGACGGTTCCATTGGATTCGTCAAGTCGATTGTTCAAAACAAAAATGTTTCTCATAAGCTACTTAATATTTCGTTATTCCGCATTTCAGACCAATTGAACCTTTTCAGCAAAGCAAAAAGCGAGTTTCCGCCCGTTCGCCAAAGCAAAACAGAGAAAAGCGTACGACTCTCCTGCCGAATTTTCATATTCAAACTGTGATATTCAGCGGGAAGATCCGATAGCGAATCGTCCTCACCAAAAAGGTTCAAAAGCAAGAAAATCAAAAATCCACCTTGAGCGCAAGCCTTTTTCGTTTTTTTGGCTGAAAGCGATTGTTTGGCGTTTGATAGGCGAGGCGTTGAGGAGTTGGGGAAATTGGTGGGATGTCGTTTGTTTTTAGTTTTTAAGCCTTCCGCAACGGATCATGGAAATGAGTTTGGTTGGTTATGTTGCCGTTCTTATGTTTCGGCGCCGAGCGTCAGTGGAGGACGAGTTTGGATCGGAGTTGAATTGAACTTCTCAATTGGGAATTATGGGAGTGTTATGCAAGTTGGCACGGGAAGCGGGGTTCGTATGGATAAGTGGCTTTGGGCGGTCCGCGTTTACAAGACACGTTCTTTGGCGACAGCGGCTTGCAAGGCGGGGCATGTAAGGGTCGGAGGCAAGGCGGTGAAGCCGGCGCGGTTTGTTTTTCCGGGGGAGACGGTGACGGCGACGGTGGGACGGATTACGAGAACGATAAAGGCGGTGGCGCTGGTCGAGCGTCGGGTCGGTGCGAAGATGCTGGAGCGATATATTGAAGATTTAACGCCGGCCTCTGAATACAACAAGGGCAAAGAGTTCGCGCCGCCGCCCGTGTTCAGTCGCAGCAAAGGACGGGGGCGCCCTACGAAGCGGGATCGGCGGGCTTTCGATCGTCTCGGCGTGGAGTGATAGGTGGGGATGCATCCGGCAAAATGGCGGCGAGAAGGATCGAACAGCGGTGGAAGAACGGAAAAACAACTCCATTTAGCAATGCGATGACAACGGGAAGAATATTAATAGACGAGATTGAAAAGCAGAAGATGTATTTGCGGCGCCAAGCGAAGAATCGGGAGGATGATTACGCAAGCGAACAATACAAGTCAACGCTAACTATTTTCCTAAAATCATTTCAAAGGCTGCGAGAGCTGCAAATGGCACTGTTCGCTTGGGAAGAACTGTTGGACGACGAAGAATCGAGTTAAAAGGGCTGACAAAGCGGAAAAATGGAGCGTTGCGTTTGTCCGGTTTTCGGCGTTATTTGCCCGGCGGTTTGCGCGAAGGGAGGGAAGGATGTTTTGCGAACTGGGTTGTTTTTGCAAAGCGCGGCGCGTCTGGGAGAATTTTGAGGTTTACTCTCCGAAGTCGTACACGACCACTTTTTTGCAGACTCGCTTGAAGACTTTCTCGACGAACTCGAGGTGCAGGGGGTGAACTTGGTAGTCGTCTTGGATTTTTTTGTTGGGGAAGACGATGTTGAGGGCGACTTGGTAGCTTTGATCGACGACTGCTCGTTTGCTGGCGGCCATTTTGCCGGCGTGGAAGTGGAGGTACCCGGGGATGGGTTTCAGATATTGGGCGATGCCGTCCAGCAGTTCTTGCGAGGCATTGGGTTGTTTGGGATCGGTCCAAAAAATGACGACGTGCGAGAACATAGACGGGATTTCAACCGAGGTGCGTTGTTTAAGTCAATCTCTTTTTGGCAGGGGATTGGGTTGCTTTGGTATCAGCGCGGGAGCGGTCTTTGCGCGGGAACAAAGGTTGAGGTTTGCCAATCGGGTGGCCTTCGGGGAGTTGCCCCCAGACGGCGTTGTCCAGCCGGTCTGGTTTTCCTTCGATTCTCAGTTGCGTGAAAATTCGCTCGGCGGTGTTGGGAAGCGTTGGCCAGATGAGGATGGCGAGAATGCGGACGGTTTCGGCCAGGTTGTAGAGGATTTGGTCGAGGCGATCTGCTTGGTCGGGTTGCTTGGCCAGTTTGAAAGGCGCCGTGCGGTCGATGTATTGGTTGGCTTTGGCGATGAGTGACCACGTTGTGCGGAGCGCGGCTTGCAGTTGGCGCCGTTGCAGTTGGTTTTTGACGGCGGCAACGGTTTGGGAAACTTCCTCCGGCAACGAAGCTGTTTCCGCATCGGCGGCGTTTTCCAGATTTCGTCGCGATTTCGACAAGATTCCGTCGCGGTATTGGCGGATCATGGAAAGCGACCGGTTGACCAGATTTCCCAGTCCGTTGGCTAGTTCTGCCGAGTAGCGCGCTTGGAAGCCTTGATCCGTCCAGTTGCCGTCCGGTCCGATGTCCAGCTCGCGCACTAGGTAGAATCGGAAGGCGTCCAGCCCCCATTCGTCAATCACCGCCAGCGGATTGACGACGTTGCCGATGGACTTGCTCATTTTTTCTCCGTCTTTTTGCCACCATCCATGGACGCAAATCTGGCGCGGCAGCGGCAACCCGGCCGCTTTGAGCATGATTGGCCAATAGACGGCGTGAAATTTCAAAATATCCTTCCCAACCACGTGAACGTCCGCCGGCCAAAGGGAAAGAGAGGATGCGGGATTGGCTTGGGAGGGGCGCAGTTTTTCCAACGCCGGATCGCCCAGAGCGGCGGGGATGCTGGCGTAGTTCGCCAAGGCGTCGAACCACACATAGGTGATGAATTCGGGATCAAAGGGCAGGGGAATGCCCCATTTTAGGCGCGATTTCGGGCGCGTAATGCACAGGTCTTCCAGCGGGCGGTTTTTCAAGAATCCCAAAACTTCGTTTCGGCGGTAGTCGGGAAAAACGAAGTCGGGGTTGGCCGCTATGTAGTCGATGAGCCATTGTTGGTAGCGTCCCAGCTTGAAGTAGTAGTTCTCTTCCACAAGTTCGGCGACCTCGCCGTAGATTGGATCAAACCGGCCGTCGGCGCCGCGGTCTCTGTCGGCCAAAAAAGTTTCCTGTTTGGCGGAGTAATAACCTCGATAGGCGTCCTTGTAGAAATGGCCTTCGTTGTGGAGGCGGTTCAGGAGCGCGGCAACGGCTTTCTTGTGCCGAGGATCGCTGGTGCGAACGAAGTCGTCATTCGACAGCCCCAGCCGGCCGGCAAAGACTCGCCACGTCTCGGCCAAGCGGTCGCAGTAATCTTGCGGGGCAAGGCCGGCCGCCGCCGCTGCTTGTTGCACTTTCTGGCCGTGTTCGTCAATCCCCGTCAGGAAAAAGGCTTCTTCGCCGAGGCTTCGGCGGGAGCGCGCCATCACGTCGGCAATCACCTTCTCATAGGCGTGGCCCAAGTGAGGCTCTCCGTTGACATAGTCGATGGCCGTTGTGACGTAAAATCGTTTGCTCATTCGGCAGGGAGTTTGTCCCATGAAGCGGCGTCATCCAACAAAATTGAAAAGCCTTTTGCCGTCGAAGACCTCGTCTTATTAATTCCGTTTGCGTTTTTCAAAAGGCTTTGCTACAAACTTTATTAAAGAGTTTCTAATAGGAAAAGGAGCAAAGTATATGAAATCAATCACAAGTCAAGCCCCCCCCCCCCGCGCACCGGGATTTACCTTGATCGAGCTTCTCGTTGTGATCGCGATCATCGCCATCCTGGCGGGCATGCTGTTGCCCGCGTTGAGCAAGGCAAAGAGCAAAGCCCAAGGCATCCTCTGCTTGAACAACAACCGGCAGATGATGTATGCTTGGCGGTTTTACGCCGATGACAACGAGGGAAAGTTAGTGCCCGCTTGGCAGCGAATAGAAGGAATTCCAGACTGGACCGGCGATTCCGATCTGGACTTGAACAATCCAAGAAAGCCGGACAATTGGGATCACGAGCGCTTTACCAAACAAAGTTCGCTGTGGAACTATTGCGGAGGCTCGCTCGGCATTTGGACTTGCCCGGCGGACAAATCCTTCGGCATAAACGATCAAGGACAGCGAGTGCCGCGCATTCGTAGCATGGCCATGAACAATTGGGTGGGCGGACCGCCTTGGAGCAATTCAGGAAACGGATGGAGAACGTATCGAAAGGAATCCGACCTTGTTCATCCGGGACCGGCTCAAACCTTCGTGCTGATCGACGAACGCAACGAGAGCATCAACGACGGATACTTTGTCGTGGATATGAGAGGCTATCCCGGCAATCCGGCGTCCACTTACCTTGTCGATTATCCGAGCCGATACCACAACAACGCCGCCACTTTGGCGTTTGCCGACGGGCATTCGGAAATTCACAGGTGGACGGATTCCAGAACCCTGAAGCCGTTTCAAACAGAAAACTTGGCGCTGAACCAACCATCTCCGAACAACGAAGACGTTCGCTGGATGCAGGAACGAAGCACGCGCCGGACAAGCGCGCGATAAAAAGCGAAGGCCGCAAGCCCAAGCCCCGCTGGAACCAGAAGGCTTCGCTGGCGGCGGGTTCACGGGCAGTTGGGAATTTTTCGGAGCGACAATTTTTTTCGTTTTCAAACAGACGGCAAAGGGCATGATTAGGGCAAGCGGCGGCGGCCGAGTTTTCGAACGGGAATGCTTGGCGGCGGTCAAATCTTTTGGAATTTTTTTGTAACGGAGATTGGAAACAATGTTTAGTTTTATTTTGATTATGGCGGCAACGGCCGGGATCAGCCTCTTGGCGCAGGCTTACGTGAAAAACATGTTTGCCCGATTTCATCGGCAGGCATCAAAAGGCGGACTTTGTGGAGCGGAAGTAGCCGCCCGGATTTTGCAGTCTTCGGGAATCCGAGATGTGGCAATCCACGAGCAAGAGGGAATGCTGGGAGATCACTATGATCCACTTCGCAAACGCTTGGTGCTTTCGCGAGAGACTTGCCGAGGCCGTTCGCTTTCGGCCGTCGGCGTGGCTGCTCACGAATGCGGCCACGCAATCCAGCATCAGCAGGCCTACGCGCCGTTGCAGTGGCGCATGGCTTCCGTGGGGATCACCGCCTTTGCCAACCAAGCGTTTACTTATCTCCTTATCTTCGGAATACTTAGCGGTTTTTTGGCCACCACGGTTGCAGTGGCGGCAATGGCGGCCTGTTGGGGCGTGATCATGTTGTTCAACCTCATCACCTTGCCGGTGGAGTATGACGCTTCTCGGCGGGCCAAGATCGCATTAAGGCAGCTGGGACTTACCACAACGCCGGGCGAAAACGCGGCGGTGGCCAAAGTGCTAAACGCAGCTGCCTTGACTTATGTGGCCGCCTTTCTCACTTCGCTGCTCTTTTTCCTTTTCTATCTGTTGCCCCTGCTCACCGGGCAAGACGACGACTAAGGGCAAGAAGCCGCCATGTCTTTGCCTTGCGATTATCATACGCACACTCCCTTGTGCCATCACGCCGTGGGAGAGCCAACCGAATTGGCGGCGCGGGCAGTAGCGTCGGGCATTCCGGAAATCGGCTTTTCCGAACACAGCCCGATGATTCGGAAGGATTGGGACAACTGGCACATGGACATTGAAAACCTCGAACTCTACTGCCAAAAAATTCGCCAAGCTCAAAAAGAGCATCCGCAGCTCGCCGTCAAATACGGCTTGGAAGTCGATTATTTTCCCGGACACGAAGCATGGATTCGCGAACTTTCCGAACGTTATCCGTGGGACTACTTCATCGGATCAGTGCATTACATTTCCGATTCCTTCGCCATCGACAATCCGGAGAATTTGAGCGAATGGAAGCGGCGCGACGTCGACGACGTGTGGCTAACCTATCTGGAACGATTGACCCAAGCTGCCGATTCGGGACTGTTTCAAATCATCGGGCACGCGGACTTGTGCAAAAAGTTTGATTTCCATCCCAAGCGAGACATGCTTCCCTTGTTTCGTCAATTTCTCGAAACCGCCCGCGACCGCGAAGTGGCTATCGAAATCAACACCGCCGGCCTGCGCAAAGACTGCCGCGAAATGTATCCCAGCCCGGCCATCCTAAAAATGGCGGCAGAGACGGGCGTCCTGTTGACCTTCGGCTCGGATGCCCACGCGCCCGAAGAAGTCGGAATGGATTTTGAAGCGGCAGTTGCTTTGGCCAAGTCGGCCGGCTATCGGGAAAGCTGCCGCTTTACCCAACGTCGACGAGAAATAATCCCCCTGCCCTAACAAAACGAAAAACTCCCCCCAATCCCGTTCCTTTCGTTCGGCGATGTTGTCTTCTCTTTTTCAAACAACAAAAGACACAAAAATCACTGCCCCTCCCCGCCAATTTGCAATTCGGCATGGAATAAAACCCTCCGCCTCCGGGCTTGCAGAACCCAGGAGCAGGAGAAGCAGAAAGACGCTGTTGCCCTTCGGCGGCTATTGGCTTGCCGATCTCCCCGCTACTCATCCTTGTCCTGGCTTCCTTAGCCCGTTCCTCTTGTCTCCGAACACCAGCCGGCGGAAGAGAACAGAAGAAGAAAGAAAAACCAGAGAACGCCCGCTGTTTTGTTCTCATCTTGTTTTTCGCATTCCCTCATTGTTGCTTTCGTTGCCTGAGAACTACCCAAAGACGCCCAAGGAAACAAAATAGGCTTTTTGGATCTCTTCGCTCGCTGATCCTCTCTTCTTCTTCAAAACACTTTTTCCTTTTTCCTCTCCTTCAAACCGCCGCCAACCCGCTCCCGCCTCCCGTTCCTTCCCAAGCCCGCCGTTCCCTGATGAGACTGCTGCGCCAACAAAGAACCAAAACTCCGCTTGGGACAATCCCCGACGCCAAACCAACCTCTAAGTCCGGTTTGCCGGCAACAACCGCCCGCTCCACTACCAATCCCAAGCCCCTAACCATCAAGCGTTGCTCTTTGACCCAATCGGCTAAGGAGGCGCGCTCCCTATTTTAGCCAAGCCCAAAGCGCCAACCACAAGCTCCGAAAACTGGCTGCTGATTTGCCCCTCGCCTCTCTCATTGCCAACAACTCGTCATTCCCGCCACGAACCACAAATCACGAAACAACAATCCTGTTGCCCAAACTTTCTTGGAAACGGGAGTGAGAAACAGGCAAAAAAGCCATTCTCGTTGTTTTTCCATCACCGCAAACCACAAATTCTCCAGCCTCATACCACAAATTCCCCAGCCGCTTTTTGTTTGGCGGGCATGCCGGTGCTTGGCGGCCATAACTCCCCAGCTACGAGGCTGCGATGAAGATTGGCCGTTTTGGCGGCGCTCACCCCAAACGCCAAAACAAGGCTAGGCTACGAAGTTGAGGCTTGTTGGCGGCGTTTGTGTTGCATTTTGCGGCGATGAAAGAACACAAAACCCAGCGCAAACAGGCCGAACACCAGAGCGTATTCTTGCGGTTCGGGGACAAACAAGGACGCCGGCGCGCTGGAAACCATTACTCGCAAACCAAAAGAAGTTGGTATATTTATGCTTCCATTCACATAACCATTCACAAAAGGAGCCCCGCCATAGAAATACTCATTGGCGGCAGTGAGGGAAAAGTCGCCGATGGGATAGGGCAAAGTGCCTTGCCCGCTCCAAGAAACCGCGACGCCGTTGGTGTAGCCGAGCGCAGTGGTTCCGGAGACGCGAATGCCCAGCGTGTCGGCGGTCTGGTTGTTTTGCAGGCGAAGGTGGCTGATGGTTCGGGTGCCAAAGGGCGTGGTGATTTGCGGCATGCTGTAAGTATTGGCCGTCAAAGAATAGTTAGTTGCTGTATTGTATCGGGCGGGAGCGCCGGCGGTGAGGAATTGAGTGCCGGTGGTTCTAGCGAAGGGATAAAGCGATCCTTGGCTGGCAAGGTGATTGGTGTTGACTGAGGAGGTGGCGATGGAGGAGGAAAGCTCGGGGGTGGAAGAGCCGGAGAAAGACCAGACGGTTGTGTTGTTGGTGTCGCCTTGAAGGGGATTGATGGTGAGAATCAACTGCGCTTGGCTCTGCTCCCCAGAAACCAAAGAGAGCGCCGACACCACTAACGCCGCGAAACAGCGACAATTATAGCCCCGCTTGCCCGCTTGCCCGCTTGCCCGCTTGCCAATGATAACGAAAAGGTTCTCATAGATTCCAACATAAAAAATGATCGATTGTTCTGACTTTGGTGACCAAAACAACTTCCTTTGTAGCCTCCTCACCGCAAAGAGTCAACCTCAAAATCAAAAAAAAGTGAGAAAAGTGAAGAAAAATTCTTTGGCAACGACAAAATCCGCAAAAAGCGTGAATTCCGCCTTGCCATTGCAGGAAAAGAAAGAAAAGAGTTGGTGTTTTTGGCGAATTTCGAATGAGAAAAGACACTCGGCCGACTCGACAAAATTCGGAAAAAGCGCAAAAGGGAAATTCGGGAGGAGAAGTGCCGCCTTGCCGCTACAGAAAGAAAGAAGAAAGTCTCGTTGGTTGGCGAGTGTTTTGGGAAGAACTCCGAATTCGGAAGAACGCATGGGAAGAAGCGGCAAAGCTGCAAAGGGCGTCAAAGAGAGCGGGAAGGGGTTGGAGGTTGAGAACATCGGTCCTCGTCTGCTAACTGCTGGCGCGGTTGTCGGAGGCTGGGCATTGACGGCGATAGAGGACTGGGGAGTTGGGAGTTGGGAATGGGAGATAGAGAGTTTGGAGTTTAGGGATTGTCTGAGCTGAGGTTGGCGAAGACGCCAAAGAGAAGGAAAGAGATTGGATTCGCGGGCAGTGGCGTAGGAGTAGTAAGTAGCGTGGCAAAGTCGGGATTGGGTTCTGTATGCGCCTATGTTGGTGGTGAGTTGTGATTGGTTGGTGGTAGGAGCAAATTCAATGGTTGGGGCGTGGGCTGGGGATGAGCATGACGGATTGGGAATTGAAGGCGACGTTTGTTCCTCCCAGCGAGAAGAGATGCGGGAAGTCGTTGTGCGCTGAGAATTATTGAAAAATGCTCTAGATGCGTTCTCGGTGGATGGCAAATTTTCCATTGCGCCGTTGCCGGGTTCGTTGAAACTCCGAGGAGAGAGCACTTTTGCGATTCGTTCGCGCTAAGTACATGCCTACTAGTTGCGAACGATTTAAGTCTTTGTGAGGTCTTGCAAACATTCGCCGCCAGGTGTTTGCGATTTTTCGAATTGCTGTTTTCATAAGAAACGAATTTCATAAGATAGCGCATGTTCGGCGAAAAATCAAACGAACGGGGCTTTTTTGAAGAAGGGAACCGGCGGACGGCGCGGTTTTCATTGCCGGCATTTGCGCTGAATCACGGGGCCAATGAGGGAGTCCTGATTTCCGGGTGTGCAATTCGTCCCCCTAAATTGGCCGATCTCGCCATCAGAAGCACAACTGCGAAGCAGAGAATTATCGCGCCGAGCATTGTCCAAGCTGGAAGAATGCGCGTTTTGCGGGACCAGAACAGACCGGCAACGGAAAAGACGGCAAGCAGAAACATGCCCGTCACCGCTTGGTCTGCGCTGTCTTCGTGCGCTTGAACGAGTTGTTGCCATTCTGCGGAAGAATCGGAGGGCAGATTCTCGGCCGCTCGCTCGCCGGTGAACCGCACCAGCATGGCAATGGCGAAAAGCGCCGCGCTCAACTGAAGAGCAAGACGCTTCAACTCCTCGCTGCCCCGGCAAACGCCCAGCACAAGCAGCAAAAACACAAAGAGAACACCCACAACCGGGAGATGGTTCAAGGCTAAGTGTAAATGAGCCCAATTCATGAAAATATCCTCAACGCGTTATTTTTGCCTAAAATTTGCAGAACGATCTTCCGCCTTGTCCGCTAATGGCAACCAAATGCAGACCGCTTCAACTTGGAGACGACCGGTCGCTCCGTCAAGAGCGGAAAATTTCGAGATTGACGGGTGACGCCGCAACCATATATTGTGTCGCCCGTTTAACGAAACGGAGAAAATCTATCGCAAGATTCTAGAGAACGGCAAAAAGATATGGCAACGAAAGTAGCGATTAACGGTTTTGGACGCATTGGCCGCCTGGTTTTTCGGGCTTTGGTGGAGCAAGGACTCACCGGAAACGAAATAGAAATTGTCGCCGTGGGCGATATTGTCCCGGCGGACAACTTGGCTTATCTGCTCAAGTACGACTCTACGCAGGGACGCTTCCAAGGCGCTGTTTCCTCGAGAAAATCTTCAGCAGACAAAGCGGCCGACGACGTTCTCGCCGTCAACGGCCGAGACATTCGCGTCGTCAGCGCCCGCGAACCTTCCGGCCTGCCTTGGAAGGAAATGGGCGTCGAAATCGTCATCGAGTCCACCGGACTCTTTACCGCCGCCGCCAAAGCCCAAGGACACCTTCAGGCCGGCGCCAAAAAAGTCATCATCACCGCGCCGGCCAAAGGCGACGGCGTGGCCACAATCGTCATGGGAGTTAACCACGAAACCTACGATCCCGCCCGGCACCATCTGATTTCCAACGCTTCCTGCACCACCAACTGCCTGGCGCCCCTGGTTCACGTGCTTCTCAAAGAAGGCTTCGGCGTCGCCGAAGGCCTCATGACCACCGTTCACGCATACACCGCCACCCAAAAGACGGTGGACGGACCCAGCGGAAAAGATTGGAAAGGCGGGCGATCCGCCGCCGTCAACATCATTCCCTCCTCCACCGGCGCCGCCAAAGCCGTCGGCCTCGTCCTCCCCGAAGTTCAAGGCAAACTTACTGGAATGGCCTTGCGCATCCCAACGCCCACTTCCTCCTGCGTGGACTTGACCGTCAAAACCGTCCAAGAAACCCGCTACGCCGAAATCGCCGCGGCCATGAAAAAAGCCAGTGAAACCTACCTCAAAAACATCCTCGAATACACCGAAGACGAAGTCGTCAGCACCGACTTCATTCATTGCCCGGCTTCGTCCATCTTTGACGCCGGCTCCGGCATTGAACTCAACGGCAACTTCTTCAAGCTGCTCAGCTGGTACGATAACGAATGGGGCTACAGCAACCGCGTCGGAGACCTCTTGCGCCACATCCTGCAACAAGGCATTTGAAACGCTTGAGCAAATTCCAAAGAAAAGAACGACAGGAATGCCTATGAAGCCGAACTGCGAGAACCGCACCGTCTTCATCGGCGACAACCGGGAAGTGATGCTCGGACTGAACGCCGAGCTTGCCGACGCCATCATCACCGACCCGCCTTTCAACTCCGGGCAAATGCGCAAAGACGACAAAATTAAAATCGATAAAAAGAAATCGGCGCGCTTGCCTTATCCGGTGGACGAAGACGGCGTCGCCGCCCGCGCTTACAAAGACCAATGGAAAATCGGCGACCTCTCCAAACGGGAATTGGAATACATCAAATACAAAGACAAAGACTTGGTGCGCTTTTGCCAAATCATCGGCAACCAGCATTCCGACGGCATGGAAGCCTATATGCTGTTTATGTCCTCCCGCCTGCTCCTGTGCCACGAACTGCTCAAAGAGACCGGAAGCATGTTCCTCCACTGCAACCAAGACGCCAACGGCTACCTCCGAATGTTGATGGACGCCATCTTCGGCTCGGATAATTTTAGGAACGAGATTGTTTGGTGTTATACAGGACCAAGCGCGGCCCAAAAACAATTCCCACGCAAACACGAAACCATTTTCTGGTACTCCAAAAGCGATAAATGGACTTTCAACGCCGACGCAGTAAAAGTTCCTTATGTGAGGCTGCAGACAGGCAAGACCTCTGGGATTTTTAAATCCGATGCAAAACTTCGTGAAAGCGGCAAAATCCCAGAGAGCTGGTGGACTAAGTTTTCGCCAGTGGGAAGAATACACAAAGAACGTTGCAAAGGATGGGATAGCCAGAAACCATTGAAGCTTTACACTCGGCTTGTCCGAGCCTGCACCAAGCCCGGTGATTTAGTGATTGACCCGTTTTGCGGATGTTCCACGACGCTGATTGCGGCGGAGAATGCCGGATGCGAATGGATCGGTATAGACAACAATCCAGAACGCATCACTATGCTGAACGAACAATTCGAAAAACTCACTACCCAAGACCTGTGGAAAGGAAAAGTTCACATCAAAGAAATCAAATCCAAAAGAGACTTGCCCAAAAGAAAAGACAACAGGCCGTCCAAAAAGAAGATGGAGTATTTCAAAACCGAACTGTTGAAGAAGCAAAGGAAGTTCGAAGGCCAGCACCACTACTACCACTATTGCAAGATTTGCAAGAATCCCTTTTCGGAGGAGTATTTGGAAATCGACCACATCTATCCGAAAGCCGAGGGCGGCGAATGGGAACTGGAAAACCTGCAATTGCTGTGTTCTCGTTGCAACCGCCGCAAAGGCTCGACCAAAACGAACGAACAGGTGGAGAAGGAATTGAGAGCGGAAGGCTTGCTTTTCCATCAACGGCAAGAAGTCCATGCCTACACGGGAATCCCCGCCGAAGAGTATTTGAAAAGAGAAGAAAGCCAAGAAGAAGAGAACCACGAGAAAAAGCCTCGCCGCAAACCAAAGGAAGATTTAGAGCGGGCAAAAGTCTCTCGTCAAATTAATATAGTATTATGAAAACTCCGAGCGCGAGCGGTAGATGATGATAAAAGCGTTGTTCAATATTTTTCTTTCGGCGTCTCTTATATTGACGATGCAGTCGCAAGCGGAGGCATCCCCAAAGTTCCGGCCGCAGGAAATTGACGCGGCCATTCAGATTGGCTACGGCTTGGCGATTGCGGACGTGGACGGAGACGACAAGACAGACATCATCTTAGCGGATAAGCGTCAGATCGTATGGTATCAGAATCCTTCTTGGCGCAAACACGTGATCGCGGAGAACCTAACTGAGCGGGATCATGTTTGCGTGGCCGCCCAAGACATTGACGGCGACGGCAAGGCGGAGATTGCGGTTGGCGCCGGCTGGAATCCGGGAGACACCCACAACAGCGGAAGCGTGCATTACTTGCTGCCTTCCGAAGACAGAACGCAAAGATGGAGTCCAATTGCTTTGCATCACGAGCCGACGGTGCATCGAATGCATTGGGTAAAACAAGGAAGCGATCAATGGAACTTGGCGGTGCTGCCTCTCCACGGAAGAGGCAACCAAGGCGGAGAAGGCGCCGGTGTAAAGTTGCTTGCTTATCGCGTCCCGGAGAATCCTCAGAGTCGTTGGGAAACTCGCTTGATTGACGATCAACTGCACATGACGCATAACTTTGATCCTGTACAGTGGGATGACGACGAGGCGGCGGAGCTTTTGATTGCGGCGCGCGAAGGCGTCTTTGTGGGGGACGACGTTGTCGGCCGGCAAAGTTTGCGAAGGATCGGGGACGACCAGGGCGGAGGCGCTGGCGAAGTGCGTCAAGGTTCGTTGGGCCAAGGCAAACCTTTTGTCGTCTCTATTGAGCCAATGCACGGCAATACGGTGGTGGTTTATACGCCGAAGGCCGGCAGTAGTGAGGGATTGTGGCATCGACGCGTGATTGATGATTCTTTGCGCGACGGCCATGCGATTGTATGCGGGGATTTTGCCGGAATCGGTCGGGATCAAGCGGCTGTTGGCTGGCGGGCAATGCGCGCAAGCGCGCCGGTGGGAATCAAGCTGTTTACACCCAATGAATCAGGGACAAAGTGGGAAGTCTCCGTCGTCGATCACAATACAATGGCTTGTGAGGATATCAAGGCGGCCGACTTGGACGGCGACGGTAGATTAGACATTATTGCCGCCGGCAGAAAAACCCGAAATGTAAAGATTTATTGGAACGAAGAATTGTAACTCGCGGTTTGTTTTGGTTGCGGTTATATTAGGGCGTGTTCACGCAAAAATTGCCCGATGATTTGGCTTAAAATCTCTGGAGACTGTATAGATTTGATGGAAAATCAGAATCAATCGACAGAAAGCTATTCAGCCAGTAAAGATTGACCCGGCACAAGCTCGTTATCTTTGGGATCCATCATGCCAACGAGAAAGGTTTGACCAGTGAACTCGTCCGGCAGGATTTCCGCAATTAATCGATCTCGGATTCGATTGGCTTGCTCTCTAGTTATGTTTTCTTCTCCCGGTATTAGATTCCTTTGACTTATCATGTTCCCGACAATGCATCGGTAATGCGTTTCTATTTGTTCTCCTCAAGTGATGCGCCGTCTGTACGTTTTTCTATCAGAGCGTCTATTTTGCGGATTGATTATTTGGCCATGCTGTTGAGGTTGGGTCTCGATGCTGGTTTTGAAGGGATGCAGTTCGTCTGGATCTTGAAGGCTGGCCACAAAATAGTTTTTCAAGCCGACCATGGGGTATGCGCCAGCCGAATGGGATTGTCAGCGAGTCCTTCTTCTTTAAAGATGCGATAGGCCTGTTTAAACTCCGGAGAATAGCGCCAGTTCATGCCGTAAAAACCTTGAAGTTTGTTGTAGTTAATAAACATTCTCCGTTGCTCCATGATTTCAGGGTCGGGATTCTGGATTGCTTCATCGGACTGTTCCACGGCGCGGAAGAGTCTTTCTTCTTCGGCGTGTTTCTCTTCAAGGGACAGATCGGTTCTTGCCCAGACTTTTGCGGATTCCGTCTCCCATCGATCAAACGCTTCCTTCACTTTTTTCCAATTCCTTTTGGTAGGCTTGGAATTTTTCCGGGGAACGCGCGCTGTTGTTCTCTGGGTTAAAGACGAGGTTTTGGTGGTACCTAGGCTGGAAGAGGAAGTTATCGATCCAGTCTTTTTGCTGGGCGTAGATCTTGGAGAATTCGGCCTCTTGGGTGCGCTTTCACTTCGGCCTGCCATTCTAGTTGGTAGCGTTCTTCGTCGGTAAGGACTCGCCCGTATTTTTTGATTTCGGCTTTTTCTAGGGCAAGTTCTTCGGCGATTGCCTCGTGCACGATTTCTTTCTCTTCGGGAGTCAAGTCATCTCCGTATTCCTTGAGGATGATGGCTTCGATTTCATCGAGCTGGCTGGACGTCTTCTCTTCTGCAATGGTGGCCGTCTTATTTTTGGGAGCAAGGAAGACAACGGCAACCATGACCAGAATGCCTCCCACAATGATGTACAGACTTTTCATTTTGCTGGTTCTCCTTTCTTTTCCAGTTAGAGGATTTTTTGACGTTCTCGTTTTGATAGACGGGGTGCTCGTGGAGAGTGGTTATGTACCCGGCCTTTTTGCATGGATGCGAAGAGGGCAAAGAGCGCCGACCATGTTTGCGCTTGCATTTTGTGCAGTAGCCTTTGATTTGTTTGTGTTTGAAGAATCGTTTGGCGCGTCTTGTCCATGAAGGTGTGCCGATAATTTTGAAGTTGCTCCACGGGATTTGGCTAAGGCTTTGTCCTAAGAAATCGTGGTCACACCATGACCTCGGTTCAGGATATTCAATGCGTTCTTCCTCATTTTCGGGGGGTTGGGTGCGGATGTTGTAGATGAAGCCGGCCTCGCGGGCTATGTAGCTAAATTTGGTGACGTAGGTGGAACGATCGCCGGGTTCTTCCAGTTCGGTAGGAGAAAGGTCGTTGCTGCCGGGGATAGCGATGTGTTCGAAGTCCGACCAGAGTTTGACTTCTTTTTCCCAGGGGTATGTGTTGTAGACGCGTTCCACTACACGCCCCTTCTTTTAAGGCACGAACGGTAACCGGCCTTCTGTATCGATTGCTGGAACTGTATCTGTTCCAATTTCTTTGCATCTGATCCAAGTCTTCCTGAATTTCTTCATCGGTGGGTTTCGTGACGTAGCCTCCGTAAGTATCGGTGTAGGTTACAAGCCATCTTTCATCAGGTCGTTTACTGTTCCTTCTGTATAAGGCGCCCATGAGCCGTCCGGTTATTGATGGAGAACTGCGTAGGTTAATTCCAAGTCTCTTCGGAGATTGGCGTTGTGGTTCACGCAGTAGTCGATGACGTCGTCGGGATCGATGGTGGAGGGGAGAGTTTGGTGTCGGTGCCGCTGGCGTCGTAGGTTTCGTCTTGCGCGGCCTCGGCTTGGGCGTCGACGCTGTAGAGCAATGTTCTGTTGCCCGCTTCGTCGTACTCATGGCCTCGTACACGCAACTCGCGGTTGCTGTAAAGCCAATTCCTGCTATCGGCGTTGGCGGTTTCCTTGAGTACGTTACTATCAAACGCTGCATTAAGCCCTACGGTGATGCCGTAGCCGACGGTAAGGACGACCGGCCAAGCGGCATGCGATCGTTGGTGATAGAAGGTGCCGGTAGCAGTGATGGCCAAAGCCGTGACTAGAGCGGTTTTCTGGCGCCAGTTCCAGTGGTTGAGCCATTGGCGAACGGGGCTGGATTGCTTTTGGCAGGCGCAGGAACCAAGGTGTCTTGGTCGGTTTCGGTCAAAATGCCGAGTTCGTCTGATGTCTGATGCTTCATAAAACAATGCAATTGATCTCAAGTTTCAATTGGGGAGACACCGCTCGACAGGTTTTGTGACAGTTATTTTTCGATTTTTTATTTTGCTTGAGTTTGGTTGGTACGGCAGAATCTGAAGAATTTCCGCAAAAAGTGAAGAGAAATGGTTATTTATGGCAGAGAAAGCGGGATATGGGAACTTGGTTCACTGGGCTAAGCAGGATTTGGGAATTGCGACGGATGAAGAGTTTTCGATCTCGGACAAGCGGGCAAGGGAGTTGCTGGTGCCAGTGGCGGCGGAAAAAAATGCGAAGGATCGTCCTTTTATGGACCGTCCTTTTCTGACTGCGGCAGGCCCTTGTCCATGTGTATCAGGGAGGCGATTTGGAATATGCCAAAAAGAAATCAACGAAGTCGCCGTAGAATTTATGCGGTTAACGGAAGAACCAGATCCACAAATGGCACCGCTTTTGCTGGCGCAACGAGGAAACGCCTGCCGGCTCGCTTTGGCAAGTGGGCTGCCAGTCATAACGAAGGAGCCGCTAGCCCAAGAACGGCATCCTGGCCCGAGTGTTAGGACATGGAAAGACGCCGAGAGTCGCTCCGCCAGAGGCGTTGTCCATAGAGAGCCCCAGTATAAAAGCTCATCCCGATGAAACGGACGCGCGAAAAAGATACGGTCCGCCAGCCCTCGGAAAATCTCATGGAGGCGGGAATGCCAAAATCCCTATGCTGCTGCCAGAGATGGCCAAGCAGTGAAGTTCTCGCCATCGCCCAGCCAAGCCCCCGCTGCGCCTGAGGGGAGGCCAGACGACCATAGTCCCATTGCCCATGGATCGCGCCTATGAAGGCCGAGAAAATCGAGAGCAAGCCCAAACCAAGGGATTGGATCCAGTAGTTCCGCCGAAGAAAAGCCATCGCAATCCATGGAAATACGACCCAAGAGCTATACCAGAAGCGCAATGAAGTAGAGAGGCCGTTCCGCCGGTTGAAAGGCGATCGCCAAGTCTTCTCTCGCTTGGACAAACTAGACATAATCTTTATAAGACTCATAGCATTCGCCCTCTTCTCCGAAATGCTCCGTTAGTAGGAAACACAAACTAATAAGAAGCGGAAATTGTCATTATTAGCGGTTGTGGCCTGCCTTTGTTGCGGGGGGGGGTACGAAGCCCAAGCGCAGTTGATCATTGACGTCTATCCCAGCCAAGATAACCCCACTGGTGAAACTCTCTGGATTTTTAGCGGCTCTTCCACCGCGAGTAGCGCCGGTAGCATCCGAACCTCCTCACTCTCCAATGATTACGATTCTTCAGACTCTTGGAGAACTGCGAGTAACAACTTCTTCAACGCCAACAAACCCAACAACGCCAACCTCTCTTTGTCTTCCTTGTTTTCCAGTTCCAACACCGACGACATCGCTTCGGTGAGAGCCCGAATCCCGGGCGGCGGCCGAACCAACATCACCTTTGCCGCCAGCGCCACGAATACGCCGACGATTACTACCGGAAGCGGCAGCCGAACCATTTCCCATCTTTTCTTGGACGATGATAACACTAGAGATGACATGGGAATTCGGGTCTCCGGAACGGCTTTGAACTATTCCAGCGGGGATACTTCGGCTTGGACGGGCGCCGGCATTTTGAACAAACCCATTGGCGACTTCTTTGCGGGAACCTACCATAATCGGAGTACTTCTAACAATCCCGGACCTCGTTTTGCGGCGCAATCTAATGGTTCGGTGCGGGTTGTCGTCAACAGCCAGGTCATCCCCGAACCGGAAGAATACGCCCTCGTCTTCGGCCTCTTTACGCTGTCCTTCGTTTTCTTCCATCGCTACTTCCAAAAGAAGAAACGACAAGCCACCGCTTCGTAGCCAGCGCGCTTTGGCGGCGGCTAGCGAGATGCCTTGGTTGATTGGATTTTTAACTTCGCCTCAGCACCTCTGAAGCGGAGTTTTTTTTGTGCATTTTTTTGATCAGTTCCTAATGAAGCGTTCGATTCGGCTTGTGGGAACACACTCTAATTATCGACAAAATAACTTTGTCTCCTTTTGCTCATCTCTGTTTATTTTGTTTCGCATAAAGAGTTGGAACTCCGGTTTGGAGTCGCCGTCGCCACAAAAAATCATCCAACTCTAAAAGAGCGGGAACGGTCAAGGTTTTTTGAGCACAAGAAGGAGCGTTTTCGCTTTTTGGATTATTCCAGCCCGCCCCGATAATAGACCATGCAAAGGGCGATGAGGAGGAGGGCAATGCTTATGCCCGCCAACCAGGGAATTCTCTTCGGTTGACGATAGGCGATTCCAGCCATTGCGGAGAGTCCAAGCCAGCATCCGAGTTTGACGAGAATCCAAGTTGAGGAAAGAGGAATGCTGAGCTTGGCAATAAGCCCAAATCCGGCAATCAGCGCGAGTAAGCTGCAAAGGCCGGAGGCCAAAAGCACTTTGCGCTTTGAGGTTTTTGCGGGATTGGCAAATGCGGCGAAGGCGAGGCCGGCCAGCAAGATGACGGTGAAAACGTGAATGACGCGGTATAGGTTCGGATCCATAGCGATGAGTATTGGGAAGAAAATCAGAATCGTAAACTATCAAAACGGCATTTTTGCCGCCGCCGATTTTGGGGAAGTTTGCGGTTTCTTTTTCTTCAAAAATTGGACGATGTGTGGATTCGGTCTCATTGAGGAAGGCCGCGAACGGCAAGAACGGCCCAAGGACGAGAGCCGGCTTTTGTTCGATGGCGCGGAAGAAGCCGGCCGGAGTCGGTTTGGATTTCAGAGATTTGCAGGTATCCGGAGCTTTATCCGGCGACGACGAGCCACTGGCCGCAAGGCGTGACGGCAAAGGAGCGCGGTGTGGTTTCGGTGGGGAATTGCCCGAGGGATTGGAGGCGGCCGGTTTTGGAAGAAACACGAAAGCCGGCAATGCTGTCGTGGCCGCGATTGGCGATGTAAAGGAAACGGCCGTTGGGAGTGATTTCCAAGTCAGCGCAGGAGTTGGGTTGGGCAAAATTTTCCGGGAGAGTGGACAAGGTTTGCCGAAGGTGGATTTGGCCGGTGTTGCGGTCGAAGTCGAAGACGCTCACGATGCTGCCTTGTTCGTTGTCGAAGTAGAGGCAGTCCAGTTGAGGATGGAACTGGAGGTGTCTGGGGCCGGTTCCAGCGTCGGTGCGAATGAACGGAGGCAAGGCCGGCGACAATCGTCCGTTTTTTGCATCGAAGGAAAAAATGTAGATCGCGTTGGGTCCGGTGTGAGGAACGAAAGCCCATTGATTGTCGTGGTGAAGCAGAATTGCATGGGCTTTTGCAGCGGTGGGATGCCAGTGAACTGCTTCGGAGAGAAGGGCTCCCTGCGAGTTAATTCGGTGGACGCCCACTTTTCCAGCGCGGTAATAGGCCGAGAGCAAAAAGGATTCGGAGTGATCCAAAGCCAGGTAGGCGGGGGCCGCTCCTGCGGAGATAACGGAGATGAGTTGGAGTTCGCCTGTTTTGGGATCCATTTTGTAGCTGGCAATCTCCCCGGAAGATCGATAGGCGGCAAAGAGTCTGGTGCCGTCGCCATTAGCCGCCAGGAATCCGGGTTGGGCCGGAGTCGAGCTTTGCCCGGTCAAGACCAGCGCTCCGGAATCGTCTTTTTGGCGGTAGATTTGAATCTGTTTCTCTCCGGCCAGCGAGACGTACACGATGTTGGGAGACTCGCCTGATTGACGGACTTGGGCGGGCGCCATCCAAAGCAAAGGCGAACGCTGGAACAAGCGTCCACAGGAGCGCTTTGGTTGGACGCTGCAGGATGGCGCAACGTCGGAAAAGTAGCCTGAAGACGGGAGAGTTTGCCGGCGAGGCAGGAATCGAACTAACGGCAAAGGATTTCATGCTATAAATTTTCGCTGTCGGCAAAGACTTTGGACGATGTTTCTTGGCAAAGCAATCCAAGAAAGTTGCGGCCGCGAGTTGACAAGGCGGGATTTGAGGCTATTATTGATTGCCGATCAATCAAACACGCGGCTTTTTGGGCCGTTGAAATGGAACTTGATGAAGCGAAACTTTCTTATGCACACTTCTTTTGTCCGATCTCTTCTTTTTGCGTCCTTACTTGGCGGGTTGGCGGCGACGAGGCTTTACTCTCAGGAATCTGCTGACGATGAGAAGGACGAATCTCGGTTGACTCTGGAGCGGATTTTTGAAGGAGATGATTTCCAAGAAGAGTCTTTTGGGCCGGCTCGGTGGTTGCCGGACAGTTCGGGATATACGATCGTTGAAAAGTCCGAGGGCAAGGCGGGCGGGCAGGATATTGTGTTCTACATTCCCGGTTCGGAGAAAAAACGGATTTTAGTTGCCGCGCGCCATCTAATTCCGAACGGCGAAACACGGCCCTTAAGCATTGAGGATTACTCTTGGTCGCATGACGGCGCGTATCTATTGCTGTATACAAACAGCCGCCGAGTGTGGAGGGTGAAGACTCGCGGCGATTATTGGGTGTTTGACGTCACCAGCCACGAGCTGCGGCAGTTGGGGGAAGACGCCCGTCCGTCCAGCCTGATGTTTGCGACCTTTTCGCCTGTAGACCATCGTGTGGCTTACGTCTACGATCGGGACATTTACATCGAGGATTGGAAGGCGGGAACGATCCGGCGGTTAACTTGCGACGGTTCGGATCACATAATCAACGGAACGTTCGATTGGGTGTATGAGGAAGAATTCCGCCTGCGAAAGGGCTTTCACTGGAGTCCCGACGGTGCCAAGATCGCCTACTGGAAAATCAATACCGAAGGAGTCGGGATCTTCTACTTGATGGATAATACGGACGGGCTTTATCCCAAGTTAATCCCGATTCCATATCCCAAGGTTGGCGAGACGAATCCGGCCTGCCGCGCGGGCGTCGTCGCTGCTTCCGGCGGAGACACAAAATGGGTTCCAGTGCCCGGCGATCCCCGCAATCACTATATCGCTTCTTTGGAATGGAGCGGCGACTCCGGCAACACGCTAGTTCTGCAACAACTCAATCGACTGCAGAACACCAATCGCTTAATGACTTGGGAGGTTGGAAGCAATGAAGCGAGCACCCTGCTGATCGATCGAGACGAGGCATGGGTGGAACATGTGCGTCCTCTACGCTGGCTAAAAGATGGAAAACAATTTCTTTGGCTCAGTGAGCGCGATGGCTGGCGTCATTTATATCTGGCGGACCGTTTCGGCAAAGAATTCAAACTGCTTACTCCCGGCGATTACGACGTCATTCGATTAGAGGGAATGGATGAAACAGACGGGCGTGTTTACTTCGTCGCCTCGCCGGAAAACCCGACGCAGCGCTATCTCTACACCATTCCAATAACAGGCGGCGAAGCAGTGCGAGTGACCCCGAAGGATCAAGTCGGCGTTCACGACTATCAGCTGTCCCCAGACGGCCGGTTTGCCATTCACTCCTACTCGTCGGCAAACCTCCCCTTAATCCGCAATCTCGTGACACTCCCAGATCACCAAGTTCTCCGTCCGCTCACCGACAATTCCAAACTGCGGAAGGCATGGGAGAAACTGGACCGCAAACCTATTGAGTTTTTCCGCGTGTCCATAGAAGAAGGCGTCGAATTAGACGGATGGATCATGTCGCCGCCCCAAGCCTCACTAGGCAAAAAGTATCCCCTTCTTGTGTTTGTCTATGGAGAACCCGCGGGACAGACGGTTCTAGATCGTTGGGGAGGCAAACGCTATCTCTGGCATCTTCTACACACTCAAAACGGGTATTATGTGATGAGCGTCGACAATCGAGGCACCCCCGCCCCGCGGGGACGCGCTTGGAGAAAGTGCGTCTATCGTCAAGTCGGCATCTTAGCGCCTCAAGATCAAGCGGCCTCATTAGAACAAGTGTTGAAGCAACGGCAGGAACTTGATCCCAAACGGGTAGGCGTTTGGGGATGGAGTGGAGGCGGTTCCATGACCTTGAATATGATGTTCAAATATCCCGAAAAATACGCCGTAGGAATGTCGATTGCCCCAGTCCCCAACCAGCGCTACTACGATACCATCTACCAAGAACGTTATATGGGACTGCCAAAAGACAACGTGTCCGGATTTCGAGACGGCTCCCCAATTCACTTTGCCGACCGACTTAAAGGCGACCTATTGCTTGTGCACGGCACCGGCGACGACAACGTGCATTACCAAGGCACCGAAGTCCTAATCAACGAACTAATCGCCCTCAACAAGCCCTTTACCATGATGGCCTACCCAAACCGAACCCACTCAATTCGCGAAGGCGTCAATACAACCCCGCACTTATACCAACTTTTAACCCGCTATCTATACAATCATCTGCCCGCCGGCGGCCGATAGCGCCTTGGCAACCGAGCATTTTCATACGAACACAATCCCTCCCGAAGGATTAGATTTTTGCTGGAAAAATGCGTTCGGCGCGAAAAGAGAACTCAATCCCACCCACTTACGTACTTTTGCCGAGCGATTGCTGGGCAATCCCAAAATTTTCCAAAGCCAACGGCTCGTTGACAAAAAACAGCCGAAGAAATCCTCCGCAAAAACCTATCCAACCCAACCGCCCTTCGCATAAATTCAGCAACCCGCAACAAATCCTGCAAGCAACCGCCAAAACCGTTGAAAAAGAACCCAAAAATTCCCTCCTCAAAAAAACTTGGAAAGAAGCTTGCGTTCTGTTTCAATCCAATTTATCTTTCCTTTTTTTGGACGGTAACAAATGGTCAAAATGCTGAAAATTTGAGGGGATTTATGAGGAATTTATTTGCAGAAACGCGAAAGACGGCCAAAACCCGCCAAGGCCAACTTCTGCCCCCCCTCCCCCGAGAACGAGTGACTTCTCTTCTCCAGAATCGCGCACCATCCGCCGCCTTTCGCAAAAAAGATGAAAAAATCTTGACACCATCCCATTTGGCGGCCAAACTTCACCCAAAGTTTTGTTCACAAGTTCATATTCCGCATTTTCAAAATCTTATGAAGACGTCCAACGCATCCCGAGACGCCCGCCCAACAAACTCTCCTAAGCAAGGCGAAGCTCTCTTTTCCTTTTTCCCTTTTGTCGTTTCTTTGCGCCGCTGGCGCGTTGCGACGAGCTTCTCTCTCGGAATCGCGCTCGCCCTGTTGATCCTTTCCCTTCCAGCCGCAATGGCCCAATCCACCACTCACCGCCATTCCAACCAAGACTTCAACACCCTTAGCGTCGCTGGAAACAACAATCTGAAAGGAATCTGGTCCGACGGCAAAACGATGTGGGTGGCCGACAATTCAGACGGGAAACTTTACGCCTACAATTTGGCCACCAAACAACGCGATCTCGCCCAAGACTTCCCTTTGGACGCCGAGAATGCTAATCCTTCCGGGATTTGGTCGGACGGCACGACGATGTGGGTATCTGACTGGGACGACGACAAACTTTACGCTTACAATTTAGCCGCCAAAAGCCGCGATGCCGTCAAAGACTTCGACACCTTGAAAGCCGCCGGAAACACCAATCCAACGGGAATCTGGTCCGATGGAACAACGATTTGGATAGCGGACAGCCAAGGCGGCAAACTTTACGCCTATAAAATGAGCGACGAGAGCCGCGATGCCACCAAAGACTTTAACCCCCAAACTTTGAGCGCTGACGGGAACAGATTTCCTCAGGGCATTTGGTCGGATGGAACGACTCTGTGGGTGTCCGATTTTCAAGGAATAGAGGACCACGAGGAAAACAAGATCTACGCCTACAATCTGAAAACCAAAAGTCGGGAGGCTGCCAAGGATTTCAACACTTTGAACGCTGCGGGGAATGACAAAGCTCGCGGCATCTGGTCCGACGGGAAGACGATGTGGGTTGCGGATCAAACGGACAACAAGATTTACGCCTACCACGCGTTATTCTTCGCCTCTCGCAACCCCGTCCAAGACTTCGACGCCCTCAACGCTGCCGGAAACAACGCTCCCCGCGGTATGTGGAGCGACGAGCAAACGCTGTGGGTGGCCGACGCGGGAGACGGCAAGCTTTACGCCTACGATTTAGCCACTAAACAGCGTGATTATGGCAAAGACTTCGACACTCTGAAAGCCGCTGGAAACACTCATCCAATCGGCCTTTGGTCTGACAAAACGACGATGTGGGTAGTCGATTGGGAGGACGACAAACTCTACGCCTATAAAATGTCGGATAAGACACACGATTCCGCCAAAGACTTCGACACCTTGAAAGCCGCGGGGAACATCAATCCGACCGGCATCTGGTCCGATGGAACGACCATGTGGGTTTCGGACACGGCGGATATAATCTTTGCCTACAAAATAAGCGACAAGACTCGAGATAATTCCAAAGACATCCCTCGAAGCGTCATCGGAAGCCGCTACATTCAAGGCATTTGGTCGGACGGCACGACACTATGGGCGGCAGATTATGATGCCAGCACAAACCGCAACAGCAAGATATACGCATTCAATCTGTTGGCGAAGACGCGCGCCGCGACGAAAGACTTCGACACCTTGAACGCGGCGGAAAACATTCAACCTCGAGGTCTCTGGTCGGACGGCACGACGATGTGGGTAACCGACTCACAGGACGACAAAATTTACGCCTATCGCCTGTCGGATGCGGCCAGCTTGATTGCCTTAAATTTGACGAGCAAAATTCCCTCGATCAGCACCGGATCCGCCACCTTGTTAAATCCCGCTTTTGACGGCGGCACCGCCCGATATACTGCTTCCGTTCCTTATGCATCTACCAACTTTACGATTTCGCCGACAGCTCTTTATACTAACTCCACCACGGTGTCCATTTTGCCTACCGACGCCGACGCGACAACTACTGGACATCAAGTCGCCTTGAATATCGGTGTTAACGAGATCGAAATTACGGTTACGAATGCTCTGGCAAACAGCCTCCCTCGAACCCGAACTTATACCGTTAACGTCAAACGAGAATTCTTCACCTTTAATGATCCGACAAAGGATATTGTTTTGACTTCGACATCCTCCATGCTTCGGGATATTTGGGTCAACGACACGACCATGTGGGTGGCAGACTCTGGCACTACTTTTACGAATGAGAATGACAATGAGTACAGAAAGATTTTAGCCTATAATTGGACGACCAAACAACCCAACCCCAACAAGAATTTTAATTTAGTATCAGAGAACGACGCGCCGCGCGGCCTTTGGTCGGACAAGACGACGATGTATGTGGCGGACGCTGGCGGAAAAATTCACGCCTACGGTTTGACTAATAGACAGCCTCTCAATCCCACCGACGATTTCAACTTGCACGCCGATAATACTGAGCCGCAAGGCATCTGGTCGGACGGAACGACCATGTGGGCGGCGGACTCGAGAAAAAGGAAGATTTACGCCTACAAAATGTCGAACAAAAGCCGCTATCTCGACGAAAGAGGCAATCCAAGCAAGGACATTGATTTAGCGTTGGACAATTCCTCGCCTACCGGCATCTGGTCAGACGGCGCAACCATGTGGGTGGCGGACAAAGAAGACGCAAAGCTATACGCCTATAAATTGTCGGAGAATTGTCCAGAACCGGGCAAAGACTTCAACACCCTAAAAGCCGTCGGAAACACCGACCCGTGGGGACTCTGGTCGGACGGCACAACCATGTGGGTTTTGGACTCAGAGGATAAGAAGTTGTATGCCTACAACCAGCCGCTCTCTGGAAACGCTTCGTTAAAAAGCTTGAAGTTGAGCGGCGTCTATATCAGCACCAACCTTTTTTCAGAGGCTTTTTCAAGAGATGCTCCCCATTATACGACTTCTGATGTTCGTTACAATGATGCCTATGTGGTTTATTCGACGACTTCGACGACGGTTGAGCCTACGCTGAGTGATTCTAGCGCCGTATTCAATATCCAGCCGCCCGACGCAGATCCTAATACTCCCAACCATCAGGTGACTTTGGCCGAAGGCGACAACACGATCTCCATCACCGTCGTTGCCGAAAACAAAGACGCCAAACAATACACCGTCAACGTTACCCGGAAATCCGGCGGGCGCACCTCAGTTAAAGACTTCAATTTGGCAATGGAGAACACCCAGCCTCGCGCTATCTGGTTGGATGGAACAACTTGGCGAGTGGCCGACGCCAACGGGAAAATTTACGTCTATAATGGCGCAAATTCTGTGACTTCGTCTTCATTAAGCACCGGCAACGCACATCCTCAAGGACTCTGGTCAAACAATGAAACAGAAATTAGGGTAACGGACAATGTGTCCAAAAAGATTTACTTCTATAATTTATCGATGAATCCAATTAAAAATGGAGACAATGATAAAATAGCCAGTATACCGAGACCTCCCGGAGCCAACAGAGCTAGTCAACATCTACCTAGGGGGCTTTGGTCGAATGGAACAACAATATGGGTAGCAAATGAAGGCGCCATCGGTACACCCCCGGAGCGGAAGATTTACGCCTATACCATTGTCAATGACGCAAGCGGCACAAGATTGGACCCCAAACCTGCCAATAACATCACGTTAGACGGCAAGTACAAGCCTAAGAGCTCTGATACCTATTTCTTTAATACAAATCCCAGGGAGTTATGGTCGGATGGAACGACCATGTGGGTGGAGGACTCGCAAAGAATTTACGCCTACAACATGCGTAAAGTAAACGATCAAGGAAACACGGTGTGGGACGGAGCACACGACCAGCACAAAGACATCGACATCGGCAGACTCGAGAGAAACCAAACAGATCGCGGGATATGGTCGGATGGCACAACCATGTGGGTGGCGAAGGGAAGAAAACTCTATGCCTACAACCTGCCGCAGCCGGGTGCTTCCACCCAATCCGACGACTCCGAGGATTCCACGTTGAAAGATTTGAAATTGAGCGGAGTGACTCTGCTCCCCGCCTTTTTCCCCGACCATTTGTTTTACACGGCGCTCGTGGATCACACCGTCGCTTCGACGACGGTGACGGCCTCGCCCAACGATTCGGGGGCTACCGTGGATATTTTATGGTCGAGCAACCTAGCGGACACCATCCACACCGCCAATCGAGGACCTCAGGTTTCCTTGAAAGAAGGATACAACATTATCGCCGTGGACGTCACTGCCGAGAATGGGAGCATTCAGACTTATCTCGTTGAAGTGACGAAGGCCGAAGCGCCGCCGGTTTCGGGCGGGCCGTTGCCCGCCTTCCAATCGGCATCGGTTGGCAACAATCCATCGGCGAGTTCCTCCGCCGGACTCGAAGAATGGAAGAGTCGTTTAATTTTTGCCGAGCCTCTGCTGGACGGCGGAGTCCGATTCGTGTTTGTTGTCTCTGCGGAAGAGTTCGCGGTAGAAGAAACCGTCGATTTGCTGGGAGAAACTTGGAGGACATTGCCGGACGATGAAGTCAAAATCCTGCGCGAATCCTCCGGTGCCGGACCAGATCGACTGGCCATAATTTTGCCGAAAGCGGCAGGAAAACAACGCTTCCTTCGCTTGACGCCGCAACGCTAAAAAAATCCCGGAACCAAAGAAAAAACGACGCAAGAAATTTTAGTGGAAGTTGAGAAGTTTAGAAATCAGAAGAAATATGGAGTTGCTATGAAAACATTTAACATTCCTTTTGGAGACACGATCATGACCAATACGCACCAAACTCGAATCCATTCGTTGCTAGCCATCGGCATGCTGGCCGCTATCCTTGCTCAGCAAACATCAACGGCGCAAACCACTCCGCCGCCGGACGGCACCGTGGACGACCCCGACTCCGTCCTCCACGGCCGGACAACAGCAGTGGCCGACGCCATCCTAAGTCAACTGCCCGGCATCACCGAATACGACCAAGTCACCGACCTCGGCCAGCTCAGTAGTGTCTCCCGTATGGGTCTTACTGTGAACTTTCTCCAAGCAGGCGACTTTAACAGCCTCACCAACGTTCGCAGTTTAGAACTGTCTTTCCAATTTAAATACGACGGAACCGATTCCTCTTTCACGAATGTGATGAAGGTTGTCAACGACGAACTCCCCGAGCTGCAAAGTCTAAAGCTGATACCTGTAATTGATGATCTGCCAGATGATAAATCCTTGCCTTCGGGGATATTTAACCGCCTCACCAACCTGCAAACCCTGGATCTTAGCGGTCACACTGATGAAATTATACGCCTTCCGTTGGGGATATTTAACAGCCTCACTAACCTACAAACACTGGATCTTAGCAGCAACTCGTTGAGAGGGGACGAATTGCCTACGAGGATATTCGACAATCTGGTGAACCTGCGAACACTGGATCTTAGCGATAACCTTCAGATATCTTCTTTGCCGGTGAGAATATTTGACAAGCTGGTGAACCTGCGAACGCTGGATCTCAGCGACAACGAACTTACTTCCTTGCCGGTGAGAATATTTGACAAGCTGGTGAACCTGCGAACGCTGGATCTTAGCGGCAACAACGCACTTACTTCCTTGCCGGTGGGAATATTTGATAGAATCCCCGATAATGATTTTGCAAGTCAGTATGGATATTTAATTCATTATCCATCGGTTTCTTTTGAGAATACTTATCATAGTGTTACGGAAGATCAAGGAACACTTCTTATTTCAGTTTCCTTGAGCGAATCTATCTCCCGTCGTGTTACCGTCGGCTACTCCACGCAAGATTACACAGCCACCGCCGGCCAAGACTACGTCGACACTGAAGGCACGCTTATTTTTCCTGCCGACACGACCAACCTCGTTCAAAGAATCCCGGTTACCATTCTGGACGACTCTTTAAATGAAGGCAGAACCCGAGAAGTATTTCGTTTACAATTACAATCCCCAGAAAACGCTGTTTTGTCTGGTTCTAATTTGGCCTCCGTCTACATTCGAGATGATGATTCTCCGCCACCTCCGCCATCCTCGCTAATCGTCAAGTTTAGATCAGATTCGCGCTTGTTCGTACGCGAGGGAGACGCAACCACTGTTGACCTTCAAGTTCAATTGAGTCATGCTTACCAACTCCCTGTCACCGTCGACTACGCCACCCAAGACGGCTCGGCCGAAGCCGGCCAAGACTACGTCGGCACCAGCGGCACCCTCACTTTCCCCGCCGGCACCACTGTTCAAACCTTTTCGGTTTCCATTCTGGATGACAACCAACATGAAGAGCTCGAATATTTTCGCCTTGACCTCAGCAATCCAGTAAATGCCCACCTCGACGAAGCTAACGATACGCTACGAATATACATCGAAGCCAACCTTGAACCTCTGCCGCCTCTCATCGTCAATTTTTCGCAGACTGCTTTTCTTTCCATCCTTGAAGGCGACGAAGGCAGGACAGACGCCTCGCTCAATGTTCAATTGTTGAATGGCGTTCCCGACAAAGACGTCACCGTCGACTACGACACCCAAGACGACGGCACGGCCACCGCCGGTGAAGACTACGTCACCACTGAAGGCACGATCACCTTCCCCGCCTTCACTACCAACCTCACCCAAACCATCTCCATTCCCATCTTGGGAGACACCGACTTTGAACCCAACGAATACTTCAATCTCCTCCTCAGCAACCCTACTAACGCCGTTATCCAGCCCAGCACCGCCCGCATCGAAATTGTCAACGACGACCAAGAACCGCTCCCTCCCCCAGTCAACGTAAACAACGGCGGCGGCGTGACTCCGATAATCGTCCCGCACCTCTCGCAAAACGGCGGATCGGTTTCGTCCTCGCTCATGTTCAGACCAACCAGTTTGTCCTTGAGCGAAAGCGGCTCTACCACTTACCAAGTTCGGTCCACTTCTTCCCAAGAGAGAGAAATGGTGGTCAACCTAGCCACGACGCACACTGGAATCACCGTCAATCCTAATAGATTGGTCTTCAACCAAAACACTTGGCAGACCTACCAAACCGTGACCGTGACTGCCGGCGCAACCGCGGCGGACACCAACGAGCAGGCTTCCATTCGGCATTCCATTCCCGGCAGCGAAGGCTTCATCGCCAACAACAATGCGGGGACTGTCTTAGTCACCCTTGCTCACACCGTCGTGGAAGCAGAGAAAGAAACCCCCGAACCACCAACCGACCGCCAACCTGTTCAACAAGTGCAGGTGCCTCCCACCGATTACGATGCGGACGATGACGGCTTGATTGAGGTTAGCAACCTAGCGCAACTGAACGCCATCCGGTTTGATTTGAACGGCGACGGCCAACCGGACCAAGAAGCATTCGCCGACGCTTACAGCCAAGCCTTCCCCAGCGCCATTGCCAACATGGGCATTCCCAACAACGCCCCAGCCCAAGGCTACGAACTCACCAGCGATCTTGACTTCGATACCAACCACAACGGCCACGCCGAGGAAGCAGACGCCTTTTGGAACAAGGGCCACGGCTGGCAGTCCATCGGCCTGTTCTCCCACCCCTTCCAAGCCGTGTTAAAAGGCAACGAACATAAGATTGTCGGCTTGTTCCAAGACCAGAGCGATGCCTCCCGGTTTGCCGGGAAACCCAGTGGCTTGTTTGGAGCTATTGGCAATCGCGGGCAAGTGGTTGGCTTAGGATTAGAAGAGGTGGATATAAAAGGTGTGAACTGGGTCGGCGCCATCGCCGGGTTGAGTCAAGGAAGCATCAGCCATTGTTCGGTGAGCGGGCAAGTGGTGGGCTCGAACAGCGTCGGCGGCCTAGTTGGACATAACTTTGGGAACATTGCGCACAGCTTCGTCAACGCAGAAGTGAGCGGCGTTATCGGCGTTAGCGTCTTCGTGGGGTGGAATGTTGGTGGTTCTATCGAGTCCAGTTCGGCGCAAGGGAGAGTGAATGGCGCAACCAGTGCCGGCGACTTAGTTGGTTTAGGAACCCCGGCTCGCTAAAGACCGGTTGTGCGCAAGGACAAAGCGGAAAGCGCAACCTTAGCCGGCGGAGTAGTTGGGTATCAATCCCACTATCGGCATCATTGGGCAGAGTTATGCGGTGGTGGAAGTGAGCGGGTCAGCTCATGTTGGTTGGTTAGTAGGTTGGATTAGCGGTTCTGTGGCGCAAGTAGAAAATTGACGGCGGGGTGCAAAGAAACCGCGATCTCCCGCACGGGTTTGGGACGCCTGCATGTAGGTCTTTTCCTCTGGCATCAGCTTTCTTAGGTCGAAAAGGCGTTTGCGGAGTTGGCGAAAGAGTGAGAGGCACAGCCAATATGGCGAGGGCGAGGTCCCGCGGGCAAGAAGAGGCGCCTAGCCAAACACCCAGCGCCGGGCAAAATGTGTTAGGCTATGAGGGAATCTTGGAAACTTGGAAAGTAGCTTGAGATGGGGACGGTCAAGCCGACGACCCTTGGCACTTGGGCTAGCCTAATCAATATCCCGCCTGGCCCGCCGCCTTCCATGGCGACAACCTCCCCTCCCCCCAAGAGTTCGACCAACAGCACTCCCCCGTTGCGTTAGCGGGCAAAATTCTCCTTGCTAGAATTGGATCAGGTTTTACCGTTTGAAGATAGGGCAACAAGGATAGCGAGAGATGCTTGATCGACAACGGATTTGCAAGGAAACGAGGGCATTGGAACAAGACGCATTATCGGCAACTGTGCCGAGATGGGAAGTTCTCCGAATACGGCGTTACATGTCAACAACTTCATTGGCCGTTTGCTGTTGCCGCTGCCGCCTCCGGCAAAGCTTAGCGGAGACGCCGATTGGAAGAGAGAGCCATAACCCGCCCATGTTTTACGGCGACGTGAGGCACGCCAAGTCCGTTCAAGCCTTTCAGCAAAATTCTTCGACAACCGGCGCCAACGAAGACAGTGGACGGAATCAAAGGAGAATTCCCCGTCCGCATGCATGCATAATCAATACCGCATCTACTGTTGTCGTTGTTTTTACGTCTTTTTAGCAATCTTTGTTTTCTCTCTGATCTCTTGCTTCTTCATATAAAGAGACTTGCACTATCTTATCTGATTTGTGTAACGCTTCTATGTTCCAAGATTGGATTGTATAATTTCCTTTCCTGTTTTGACAGAGAGGGGTGCAAAATTGCAATATAGTAGGGTGTGGGAGCGTATAATTGATTGTGAAACTCGCTCAGTCTTCGGAGAAGAGGTATTCCAGATCGGAGGAAGTGAGGTTGCTGGCAAAGCCTTCTTCTTTTAAAACGTCGCTAATAGTTCGGGCTTTCTTCTGTTGCAGTTCCCATATTTTTTCCTCAACGGTGCCGGGAGAAATAAGTCGGTAGGCGTTGACGGTTCGGGTTTGTCCGATTCGGTGGGAGCGATCGATGGCCTGAGCTTCGACGGCGGGATTCCACCAAGGATCGTAAAGCACTACATAGCTGGCCGTGGTTAGGTTGAGTCCGGTGCCGGCGGCCCTTAGGCTCAGAAGGAAAACAGAGGCTTTCGGGGCTTGCTGAAAGGCATTGACCACCGCCATCCGGTTTTTGGTTTGGCCGGTTAGGAGGTAGGTGGGCAGGTCGCGGGTTTTGCATTCTTGGTCGAGGATTTGGAGCATTTGGACGAATTGGCTGAAGAGCAACACTTTTTGCCCTTCGGCAAGCAAGGGTTCCAGGAGTTCGATTAGGGTGTCGGTTTTGCCGGAGCCGGCGTCGCTTCCCACCAGTTGGGGATGGCAACAGATTTGGCGAAGGCGGGTGAGCGCGGCCAGAACGTGCATTTTGCTTTTGGTGAGTCCCTTTTGTTTCATCGTTTTGAAAATCTGCTCGCGGCTGCGGCGAAGTTCCGCGAGGTAGAGTTTGCGTTGTTCTTCGGTGAGTTTGCAGTCGCGGCGCTCGTCAATTCTTTCCGGCAGGTCTTTGGCGACTTGGTTCTTTAATCGTCGAAGCATCAAGGGCCGCAGTTTGGCAGATAGGCGTTTGCGGGCAATTTTGCGGCGGTCGTCCGCGTTTTCGCCCCGAGGCTCGTAGATTTCGGTGAATTGGGATTGGTTTCCCAGATAGCCCGGTTGCACAAAGTCGACGATGCTCCAAAGGTCCAGCAATCGGTTTTCCAATGGCGTGCCCGTGAGCGCCAAACGCTGTTTGGCCCGGAGTTGTTTGGCCGATTTGGTGACTTGGGCCGCCGGATTTTTGATGTATTGGGCTTCGTCGAGGATGACGGCGCCGAAGGAAAACTTTTGGAGCGCTTCAAAGTCTCGGCGGAGGATGGCGTAATTGGTGATGATGAGGTCGTGCTGTGGAATTTGTTTCCGTAGTTGATGGCGGGCTACGCCGCTTTCCAACACGAGGATTTTGAGGTGGGGAACGAATTTTTCCGTCTCGCGCCGCCAGTTGTGCAACACGGAGGCCGGACAAACCACTAGGGTTGAATCGGGACTCTTCAAGGAGGTGTTCTTGCGGACTTTTTCCTGTTTCAGGGCCACTTGCCGAGTGATCCAGCAAAGGGCTTGCAGCGTCTTTCCCAGCCCCATGTCGTCGGCGAGGATGCCTCCCAGTTTGAGATGGCTTAGGTGGCAGAGGAAGTGGAATCCTTCCTTCTGGTAGGGGCGGAGTTTTGCCCGCACGGTTTTTGGAAGATCTCTTTTGGGGATTCCTTTGAAGTTGTCTAGTTTTTCCCGCAGGGCCTGCATTTTAGCAGTTTTTCCAAACTGCGACAGAGCGTCTTCCTGCAGTTGCGCGGCGTGGATGAGGGAAACTTTTTGGGGAGCGTTCTTCAGCCCGTCAACCCCCAACTCCGCCATAGTTTCTTGCGCGGATTGAACCGCCTCTGCGTCCAGTTCCACCCATCCGCCATTGGGGAGTTTGATGAAGCGGCCTGTGGCCGATTGGAGCCGTTGGACGTCCGTTGCGGAGAGTTTCATGCCCTCTTGTTCCCACTCGGCGGAAACCGACAGCCAGTCAATGCCGCTTCCATTGATGACTAGTTGGGGTTTCAAGCGTTTGGGGGTAAGAAAAAGGCGCTGGAAAGCGGGGTTTCCCAAATAGTCCGCTGAATCGGGGCGAGCGGGCCAGGCCTCGGCCAAAGCGTTCAAAAAGTTTTCGTTGGCGTCGCCAATCCATACTCCCGGTTCAGGGGTAAACCAGTCCAAGAGGCGAAGCAAGAGGCGAAGCCATTCCGCGGCGTCGTCGAGCCTCGAATCGTCCAAAAATTCGGCTTTTTTGCCGGCGGAGATTTTTCCCCCCTTCGGGCGAGAGACGTTTTGCCATTCATGCCCGTTCCATTGCCACCGGCTTTCGTCGATGTTACTGATTGCCTTGAGACGTAAGCGCACTGTGTCGTTTTCCAGCTCGAAAACGAATTGAGGTTTCGCGGTGTGAGTGGTGCAAAGTTCCTCCCAATGACTCTCCGATCCGGCGGCGTTTTTGCGGAGGTGCTTCAAAAGCCGGTGGGAAAGTTTGCCGACGGCGATGATGGGTTTGCGCTGAATGTGGTTTAGAAGATCAGGAGCGGGAGCGTTGCGAAGCAACAAAAACTCGTCGCCCGCTAGAATGATGGACGGTTGCCCGGCAAAACAATGCGCCTCAGCCAGGGGAACGGCCTCCTTCCCGGGAATTTTTAGAACGTGGGCAAAACAAAGTTCCTCGCCCCGTTTTTCCAATCGGGGCAGGAGTTCCGCTAATCGCCCTGAAAATCGAAGAGGAGGGCCCTTGGTTCCTCTTTTTAGCCGTCCGCTTCCGCCCCACTTGGCAAGCCACTGCAAAAGCTCAATCCCATGCAGATTGAGTGAGCGCCGCTCCGGATCGGCGTCCCCATAATTTTCCCCCAGCCACTGAACAAACGCCCAATCATCGGGGGGAAACAATTCCTGCTCCAGAGAAGAACGATTGCTCAAGTCGACGATTTCGCCCAAACTGCGAGTCTTTCCTCCGCGTCGAGGACGGAACAAGATCAGCTGAACGACTAAGTTTTTCAGCAACGGATTCTCCTCAAACTCGCCGATTTCACAGACCGTCCGCACCGAGAAGCGCGGGGCGTCCAGATGAACGGATTTCGGAGAAAGGAGCCAATTTTCAAGCCCGGCAACCAGTTCGCGCTCTTTTTCCGCCTCTTCCAGCGCGGCCAACCGATCCCGATTTGTGTAGGCCATAAGCTCTGCGGGCAAGGGGCGTTTGGCGCGAAGAAAGAGCAAAGCGGTCGCTTCTAGTCGGGCTTTGCCTTTGAATTTTAGCAGATTAGGCCAACAATCACTGCCGGCGAAGTCCCTTCGGCTTAAAGAGATTTGCTCAAAGTAATCGTCGAGAAGCAAAAAGGCACTTTGAGAATCCGAACACCTCGCAAACTTCTCCAAAAGCGCCTTGCGTTTTTCAATGGCCGTCCGCGAATCCGACAACTCCCTGCGGAGGTCGGCCCAAGCGCCGTAGGTCTTGTCGAGCACGACGTTATGAGCGTCGTACTTTGCTTTCAGTGGGGAACGACTATTGCCGTCTGTTTTTCTGCCTTTAGGCATGATTCTACTATGATATTTTTGTCCAACAAAGCCAACCCGAACTCAATCCGGGCTCTCCCGGCCGCCCAGCCTGAGCGACCTCACATCCCATATCTGCAAAACCGCTTTCTATGGGGCCAAGCAGCCCAGCATATTGTCAAGAACCCGCTTGGCATTCAACCTAAAAAACAAGCCGCTGGGAAAAAACCGTCCATCAACTTCCGAACTCAACGGCATCCGACGAAACAAGGCGCGCCCGCGATGACAATTTTTGGGCCGACGCAATTCTCGCCATCACAAACCGCCCCGTTTGCTGGAACCGCAAGTTCCGGAAGAGCGGCGAGAAACATCCGCGTTGGCTTGGTGACCCTTGCCGATCGAAGAACCGTTGAACGCGTGAACGCGCCCTCCCTCCCGGCAAGGCTTAGGCTTGGCGGCGAAGTTGTACTTTATGTTCTTCCATGTATCCCCCGGCAGAGCATCCGTCCCAAGAGCACCGCTAGGATCATAACCACAATGAACCATGCAATTCTCGCAACGAGAATCCCGGGCAACGCCGCCGACCACCCCGTACTTGTCCCAATCCACCTCCGCCAACATCTCCCGATAAGAAGCATAATGGCCGTCCGTCATCAAGTAACAAGGCGCCTTCCAACCGGCGATGTTTCGGGTAGGCACCGCCCATGCCGAACAAGTAAGGTCGCGCTTGCCGGCCAAAAACTCTTGATAAACCGGCGTTCCAATAATAGCGAACTTTTTCCCCCACTCTCCAATTCGGGCGAACTTTTCCCGCGTCATCTTGCGGGTTAAAAAGAAATCTTCCGGCTGTTTGCCCAAGCGGACCAACATGTCTTGCTTCGCCGCGTCGTAATCGTAACCCGGAGAAATTGTATGGCCGTCAACCCCCAGCGACGAAAGAAATGCGAACATCTCCTCAATTTCCCGCACATCCGTCTCCTTGTAAACGGTTGTATTGGTGGCCACCCGATAGCCCATATGCTTGGCCATCTTTATAGCGGCAACGCACTCCTTGAAGACGCCTTCCCGTTCCACAATCAAATCGTGAGTGTATTCCAACCCGTCCACATGCACGTTCCAATACATCCACTTCGACGGGGCAATTGTAGGACGACGATCTTCCTTGCCTCGTCGAACAGTTTCTCCATCCTCTTCCGTTATCAAATCCTCCTTCAACAGCCGTTCCAGAAGCGGTTCCTTCGCATCGCTATACGTCGCGGCCAAATGGTCTTTCATCTTCTTGCGCATAAACACGCCGTTTGTGCAAAGGTAAATGATGCGCGATTGCGCTCGCAATCCTTCCACCAACTCTTCGATCTTAGGGTAAATAAGCGGTTCGCCTCCGCATATCGATACCATCGGCGCCCCGCATTCCACCGCGGACTGCAGGCAGTCTTCCAGCCTCATCATATCTTTAAGGTGGGTAGAGTATTCCCGAATCCGTCCGCACCCTGTGCATGTAAGGTTGCAAGTATGAAGCGGCTCCAACTGCAACACCATAGCAAACTTAGAAGTCCGCCGAATCTTGTGCTTAATAATGTGACGGACAATTTTGACCGTCAACGCTAAAGGAAATCTCATAATAACTAAGAAGTCGATCCACAACCTAATCTCAAAATGCCATTCTCAACTCGAAAAATACTACGGCCACAACCACATCGATCTTCCACTAAGGAAAATCCCGGCGGACCAACAACAACCAGCCCAAAACCGGAAAGCAACATCGACGAAGACGAAACCGACTGCCGCGCCGACAATCCTCCGCAACCCGAAGCAAACGCCGCCAGCATAATAACGGTGTCTCCGAAAATCGTTTGCCCCCAACGCCCCCGCCATTTTCACGCTCATCCCGCTAATATAGCCTCCTTCCCGCGCCGCCGGCAACCAAAAATCTGCTCTGATTCGGGAAAACTCTTCCCACCAAAAACAAAAAAATGCCTTCCGTCATCTATGTCTCCTTTGTTCCTATTGCCCCTTTCCACTGCGTCAAAAAATTCACAAACTCGTAACTGATCATCTACCCAAACCCCGCGCTAAACTCATCCTATAAATTCTCAACTTTCTGCTCCGTCACTGGAAATCGGAAACTCTCCGCCAGAATAAAAGGCAAGTTCTTCGGAAAAGACGAAGATGACTGCCTCCTCCTCACCAAGAAATGATTGCGCAAAAATCCCCTCCGAAAACCGCAAGCCAATCCGATTGCCTTGTCCCTTTGTCCGACTTCCCGAGAAAACTTTAAAGAAAAAATGCAGGCAGAAGACGTCGAACAATCTCCCAACCGTGATAATTAGAAAACGAGGCCTAAAAAGAAAAAGCAAAGCCGTTGCACAAAAAAAACAAAAGCCGGCGACCCGAAAAGAAAACTCCTCGAATGCTGCCATTCCAATTTTGTTGATATTTGGCCATCTCTCGGTGAGTATCTTTGCGAAAAGTAACAGAATTGTAACCTTTTCGTAACAATTCCGCAATATTTCTGGGCTATTCTTTTTCTTGTACGATTCTTGAAATAGACAGAGAGAACAACATGAAACCGTTGACGAAAATGCGAAGCATTGCCGCGCAAAAGACGCTTGCCCTTTTCGCCTTGTGCCTTGCTTGTGCTGTCGATTTTCCTCTACTGGCACAACCAAAAGCCGTCAAAATCAGTGGAAGGAGCGTGTTGGAGAAAGCAGATCCTAATGGAAATCTGAAACAATGGAAAACCGCCGCCCTTTTTGAGATTGTCACAGACGCCCAATCGAACTGGTGGATGAAACTCAAGGCGCCAACATTCCAGGATCACCACGAAGTTTATTCCAAATGTGACGACGAGTTATTCCGCATTCGACACTTGAACGACTCTCTGGCCGGTGAAAAGGAAGTCATTTCTGCAGGGACGGTCTCCAATGGTGTATTCCCATACGATATGACATCCTCCTTTGGAGTATTGTTGTGGTTTGCTTTCACTTCGCAGGAATATCTCGCCGGGTTTGAAGAGAATACAAAAGTGGACATGCCCGCCGTTTGGTGGCCTTTCCCAAGATTCTTTCTAAAAGCGCATGCTTATTCTACAGAATTAGAATTCCACGACACCGCGCCCCGTCTTCCCCAAAAAGCACATTTCTTTACGAAGAAAATTCATGTGCATCCTGAAAAAGAGATTCTGGAATTAAATCGATCCAGATCCGACGGCATTTATTACGCGCGCAAAAGTGAATTGAGAAAAATCAACTCCGTCCCCGAAGGAATTCTAGCGCGAGAGTATAAAGTTATCTCATTCACAAATTTTCAAGGACTAACCTTTCCGTTGAATGCGCAAATGCTAAAAAGAAATCCTGACGGCGCAATTGAAGAGCGAATTTCAATCCAAGTAGAAGACATAAAAATAGTTTCTAAACCAACATTTAAGCCGAAGATGCCGGGAAAGATCGTCATAGAAGACAATCGCTTTCGAACTCGAGAAAAAGGAGAAGAGTTTGATTATTTCAGTTACCCCGTCACCAACGGCGTTTGGTTGGAAAGAACACATCCCCATGTGATTACGGCGCATGAAAATGCTCGCAGGATAGCGAAAAAACACGGATACCGGCCAAGAAGCCGAAAATTTTCACTTCTCTTGTTCGCCTTAGGAAACAGCGTTCTTTTCGGATTCTTTCTATTTAGATTTATCAAAAAACGAAGACAACGATAGACATAAATTACTTTACACATAACATAAGTACGTAAATAGAATACAAAATCAGATAACTCAGAACGATATGAAGAACTCATTAAAAATATTCTTTGTCAGTGTTCTTGCAACATGGATCGGTATGACCCCAATCTCCGCCAGTTATTGGGGCAATTGGTTTGGACCCGGCACATTCTGGGGCGGCGAATACTGCGAGAAGTACGACACTAGCCTGCCCATTGGCGCATGTGATTTCAATCCTAACAATTGGACTTGCACCACGTTAATTCCGTGTGTCAAGTATGTTTTCTTAGGTCTTGGCCGCTGCGTATGGCAACCATACAGCACTTGTATCAGCGGGACGGCGACAAAGATCACACAAACTGGAACATGCCAATTATCTCCAGCAGGATGGTGCGAGTGTGATTGGGATCCCACAACCGTCACAACTTCGACAATGCCTGACGGCTGTTAATTTTGCAAACTGAATGAAAAAAGCAGAGCAAATTTTTATCTGGACGACGGCAATCTGTTTCGCCCTCACAGCCTTAGGCAAGTTGCTTTCTTTTTGGCCTCTTAACGCCGCACTGGTTGAACACGATCCGCTTTTCGATGTTCCGTTTTTCGTCCTTCTTCTTTTCGCCGCGATTCTTGAGCTGATTGTAATTGCTTATTGCATCTTCGGAAAATCAGCAGACAAGAAAATGCTGTTAATTGCCGCTGTAAGCGCCAATTTCCTGCTGTATCGAATGAGCCTTTATTGGATGAATTACGAAATTCCGTGCAATTGCGCAGGAGCGATTTTTGAAAAAATTGGTATTCCTCCGATCTTGGCTGATTGGATCATGAAAATTCTATTAGCTTGCATGCTTGCCGGCGTAGTATTTTTTAGAGGGCGGCGTTTAAAACCAGCATTCAAGGCAGCGCTAACCGAATTTGAAAAATCAAAGCAAAACAGCTGACTTGGCGAGCTTGACCCGAAAGTTTAGAGGGCTATTGAAATTTATTAGCGGCGTGGTTGTGATTGACTACGCCGCTTTTTAGTGACGCTAATTGATGCCTCGCAATGAATATCCAATCCTTGCTAATGCGTTATGGTGGGCAGGCGGTGTTTTACGCGGTGGGGTTGTTAATGGTGACGGGCTGGTGGACGCGATGGGGAGTATGGTATTCTTCTTCGGTTCCGTATCGGATGCAGACCGAGGCTTTGTTGCGGGGCAAGTTGGTGCTGAGCGAGAATCCTATGGACTTGGATCACGATTTGACTTGGTCACAACAAGGAGTGCATCAAGTGTGGGGCTTAGGCGTTCCGTTGTGGCGACTGCCTTTTGAAGCATCAGCTAAATTGTTGGGTTTTGCCGCCTTTCCCGACCGCATCGCTTTTGGTTTGTTTGCGGCGTTGGTGGCTTTGATAGCGCTTCGAGTATGGACAAATGCTTGGCCGTCTAATTCCCCACAGCAAAGGCCGACAGACTTAGTTTGGCGTTCTATTATTGGCTTTGGCATAGGCTTTCTTCTCCTTCTTATGTTTCCGCCCTTTCTCAACTTGCTACAAACCCGCGGCGCCGTATGGGAAGAGGCGGTGGCTTATGAATATTTGTTTGCGGTTTTATTATTGACGATGTTGTTAGCTTTTTCGCAAAGGCCGACAGCGAGGCGATGGTATTGGTTATGCGCCTTGGCCGGTTTAGGTGGATTGATTCGGCCTCCGCTGGTGTTTTACGGTTTTAGCACGATGGCAGTGGCGTTATGGATTGGGATAGTGGATGGGAAAACAAACATAGAAGAGCAAAAGGAAGGAGGAAGCCAAGCTGGTGGTAGGCGGCAAGTTAGGTTTGTGGTTTTGGTAGGAGTGTTGTTGTTTTGTATGGGGGGCGGGCTGTTGTGGGGGACGAATCGGCTGCGGTTTGGGGATGGTTTTGAGTTTGGGCATAAGTTAAATATGCAGGATATGTATGGCTCGTTGTATGCGACTAAGTTCGATTATCCCTTTGAGGAAGAGCCTTTCGCCAGCGCCGCCGCCGAGTTGTTGGGGGCGCTGTTTTTAGCTACGGACAACTTCAACGGCAATCGCTGGTATGAGAACAACATCTTTCTCGGTCAATCGTCGACGGTTCGTTGGCGGGAGTTTTATTTTCGGACTTATGACTGGACTTATGCGCTGTTGGTGTTGCTGGGCTGGGGGATCGTGTTTGTTTGGATGGGGGAGTTTGTTCGGCGGAGATGGAGAAAAGAAAGGTCGTCTTCATTTCCATTCTCATGGTCTTCTGGGGATGTTCGTTGGCTGGGAGTTCTGGGAGGGTGGTCGATGTTGGCGGCGTTGCCGTTGGGGATGTTTTACTTGCGGGCGCCGGTTCTCTCTTCGCGCTATATGTTGGACTTGGGGCCGGCGTTTGGGGCGGCGATAGCGGCGGCTTGGGGGTTGTGGGCGCTTTATTGTCGGGGCTTTGAGGCGCGTTTATGGGTTGCGTTGGTTTTTTGTTTTTGGTTGGGGGTTCAACTTTGGTTTATGGATCGGAGATATAATCGTTCTTTGATGAATAATACTAGTATTGCGCGGTTGTCGATGTCAAGCGGGCAAGGGCAAGGGCCGGGGAGAGAGTATCAAGTAAGTTCTATTGGGCAAAGGTTGGGCGGGGCGGGCAGTGGCATTCGTTATGATCGGACTGGTTGGGATGAGCGAACGGGGGGATTGAAGCCGGTGGCGATTGTTTTTGGGCGGGATGTGGCGTTTGTGGAGTTGGAGTTAGAAAGCGTGCCGCATGCGCGCCTGGAAGCGAGAGTGGAGGATATTCGGGTGAAGATTGGTTTGGAGGTTTTGGAGCGGGTTGTTAGTGTTAGAACGGAGAGCAGATGGAGGGTTCGGTTTCGGGGGCCGCAGGCAAGGCGATGGCAAGAAGGAGTTCAGGCCTTGTTTGTGGCCGTAGTTCCCCCGCAGTTTTTGACCGCAGACTCTATCCCGTGGAAACTGCATTCCATCCGTTGGCAAAATAACTCGCCCGAAAAATGAAGATTTATATTGATCGGGATCATATAATTTCTTCGCAATTTTTCTTTTTATTTGCTGCCGTCGAGCGCACGAGTTCTATAAAAATCCCCGTTGATTAAGGTTGACGAGGGCGCAGGTGTTAAAATCCGGACAACAACACAGCATTAGACACGACACTTTCGCGTGGGCAGTTCGAATATAGTCCTGAGAACAAACAGCCCGGAGGCGTTTGTCTCTGGTTTGATGAAACACGGAAGGGCAGAATAAACAATTGGCGCGGCGTAGGCAAACAGCTTCGCTTTCGGCAAGGAGGTTTTTGATGAACGCCGGGGGAACTTGGATTGGTCGGATTAGCGGCGGGGTGTTCCCGCCTGGTAGAGGTCGAAGTAATAAAGCGCTACGATAACGAGGGCATGGGAAATTCTTCCATTGGAGAGAGCGTTTTGCACATTGCTTAGGGGCATAAGTTCGGTCGCAATATCCTCTCCCCCATCTAGAGAGCGTGGGTGGAGTCGCTTGCATTCTTCGATCAGCACGGTTCGGCAGGTGTTGTTCATTATGGCGGGATTGGGACGCACGTCGCCGATAATTCGGGCGTTTTTGCCTTGGTAACCTGTTTCTTCTCGAAGTTCTCGAATGGCGGTTTCCACTGGTGAGTCGTCTTCTGGGTCCATTGCGCCGCCGGGAATTTCGAGTTCTACAGATTCAGTTCCGTGTCGGTATTGTTGGATCATCACCAGTTGTTGGTCGGTTGTGAGCGCAATGACGTTCACCCAATCGGAGCATTCGATGACGTAAAAATCGCGGTCGGCGCCGGTTCGGGGCGAGGTTTTGCTGTCTGTTCGAATAGAGAAAATCGGGTAGCGCGCTAGAGGACGGGTCGTTTTGGTTGGCCAGGGTTGGACGCCATCGTTGCGTAGGAGATCGTTCATGGTTTAAAATTGGGGAGAGTTCGGCAATTTATCGTTTTTTGTTTTGCGCCGCCCAGCCTTGGCGCATGAGTCCGAGTAGATGTCGCATGGCTTCGGTTTCGGCACGGCCGGTTGTCTTGGCCAATTGGTCGGCGCGGCGAATCAATTGGGCGGCCATTTCGTTGGATTTTGAGGCGGGACAACCCATTTGGACGAGAACGGAGGCAAGTTGGCCCGCGGGAAAGCGCTGATTTTGGCTCTTTTGTTTGGGCATTTTTGAACTTTCACTCTGGGTTTGTTGGCGTCGCTTTGGTGATTGTGATGTTTTCCACGCCGGCTCGTTGGAGCGGCTTGCTGTTTTCGCCGGCGGCGTTGGGGCCGGTCGGAGTGTTGCCGAGCGTTTCCAACACGTCGTCTCCAGCAATCAACTCGCCAAAGGCGGTGTATTTCCCGTCCAGAAACCGAGCGTCCGCCAGACAAATGAAAAATTGACTTCCAGCCGAATCAGGATGTTGAGAGCGGGCCATAGAAATGACGCCTCGGACGTGGGGACGATCGTTGAATTCTGCGGGGATGGTGTATCCCGGCCCTCCGGCGCCTGCGTTGGCGTCATCGTGAGCGCTCAGCGGGTCGCCTCCTTGAATCATGAATCCCTTCACAATTCGGTGGAAGGCAGTTCCGTCGTAGAACTTCTTTCTGGCCAAGGACTTGAAGTTTTCCACTGTTTTGGGCGCCTCATCGTACCAGAGCCAGATGACCATTTCTCCATATTTTGTCTTGATGACCGCAATTTCTTCGGAATCGTTCATATTCGGTAAGCCTACGGGAATCTGTCCACTGAATCAAGCAGTGCTTGGAAAAATCGCGCTTTCTTCTTGCGTTCGTTCGTAGTTTTTTTGCTTCTGCAAGAGAAATTCCATTTGCGCTGCGCCTCTTTTTTCCGCAAATCGGCGCTCCGTGGTTTTCTTCAGAATTTGCGCTATACTAAATTTGGGCTATATTAATTATCATGGCGCGAAAGAAAATGGCCAAAACAAAAGCGGAGGAATACGGGTGGGATAACATCCTGGGGATATTTTTCATCAGTTTTGCTACGCTTCTTTTGATAGCGTTGGTTTCGTATGATCCCGGCGATTTGGGAGTCAATCAACATCCGCCAAACGAAGACCCCCAGAACCTTATCGGGCGCTTCGGCGCCTGGGTAGGATTCATCTGTTTTTCTGTTTTTGGCGCCGCCGCATTCCTCTTGCCTTTCTTTTTAGCAGGGGTCGGTTTGTCCTATTATTTTCCAATTTTTCACAAGTTGTTGGAAACTTGGCAACGTCGCTTGGTTTCTTTGGGCGTCTTCCTTGCCTGCATGGGGATGATGGACTTGTTGTTTCCAAAGGAATCTTCCTTTCTGCATTGGGGCGCTGGCGCCGGCGGTCTCGTTGGATATGCGTTGAACGAATATTTTTTCGAACTGATCTTCCACAAAATTGGCGCCGCAACCCTTTATTTGACGGTCAACGCGGCGGCGCTGGTCACTTTTACCAACTTGGACGTAGCCGCTTTTCTTCGAGATGTTTGGGAACGATTCTTCCGGGAACTTTGGGAGCGATTCCTAGACCGTCTCGAAAGACTCGACAAAGACGCCAGCCCCGAAGAACGGCGCCTAAAACGCCAAGCCCGAAAACTCGCCAAAGAAGCCAAACAACTGGAAGCGAACCTAGCGATGCCGGCTGAAACCCCAACTTATCCAGAGCCAACAGTGCGCGACCACAGCGTTTCCTCCTCCCTGCCCACCCATCAACTGCCCCAAATAACAACAAAAAAGGAAAAGAAACCGCAAACCAAACCGTCCACCGACGAAGAACCCAACCATACCAACCAAGAAGACGCAACCGCAGATTCGCAAGAACACTCCCTACTCGGAAGCAGCGAAAGAAGCAGGGAAAGCGTCGCCGCTCCCTCCAACAAAATAGACGAAGAAACCGCGGAAGAAGTCGCCTCTGCCACCACCGCCGACATTCTCGGCCGACCGGCGAACGATGCGGACGCCGTTGCAAGCACCGTCGGCATTCATAAAAACACTGCAGATGCGGAAACAGAACAAGACGTCGCCACTTCCCAATCTTCTAAACCGGCCGCCGCTTCCCCCTTTCCCAAACAAATTCCGAAGTCCGGCAAGAAGGGTCCTTTGGCCATCGCCGTTCCCCCGGTAATCGGAGACTACGCACTTCCCAATATTGGGTTGTTAGAAGATCCAGACCCCAACATCATCTCGACGGACTCAAGAGACTCCCTCATGGCCACCGCCAAACTCATGCAAAACACCTTGGCTCAATTCGGCATCAAAGTCGCCCCCGGAGACATCACCAAAGGTCCCACCATTACTCGCTACGAACTGCATCCGGCGCCCGGCATCAAACTGGAACGCATCGGCAGCCTCAGCAACAACATTGCCGCCGCCCTCAAAGCCGAACGCATCAACATCCTCGTTCCCGTCCCCGGTAAAGGTTCTGTCGGTATCGAAATTCCCAACGCCGTCAAAACCAAAGTCATCATCCGCGACCTTCTCGAATCTGAAGAATGGACAAACACCAAAGCCCGCCTTCCCCTCGTGCTGGGAAAAGACGTCTACGGCAGGCCAATGGTCGTCGACCTTGCCGAAATGCCGCACCTGTTGATCGCCGGAAGCACCGGCTCCGGCAAATCCGTCTGCATCAACGCCATCATCGCCTCCCTTCTTTACCGCTACTCCCCCGAAGACCTGCGCTTCGTCATGATCGACCCCAAAGTCGTCGAACTGCAACAATACAACTCCCTGCCCCACCTTGTCGTCCCCGTAGTCACCGATCCCAAAAAAGTTGTTCTCGCCCTCCGCTGGGTCGTCAACGAAATGGAAAAACGCTACCAAATCTTCGCCAAAGTCGGCGTCCGCAACATCAAATCCTTCAACGAACGTCCCAACAAACCGCCAACCAACCCAAAAGAACGCCGCAACAGCGCAGAGAACAACGTCGCCGACCACTCCGAAACCGGCGAAGAAATCACCGTCCCGCGCGACGAAGACATCCTCATCCCCGAAAAACTCAGCTACATCGTTGTTATCATCGACGAACTAGCCGATCTCATGCTTGTTGCCCCCGCCGACGTCGAAATGGCTATCGCCCGCATCACTCAAATGGCCCGCGCCGCCGGCATCCACTGCATCGTTGCCACCCAACGCCCCAGCGTCGACGTCATCACCGGCGTTATCAAAGCCAACATCCCCGCCCGCATCGCCTTCCAAGTCGCTTCCAAAACCGACTCCCGAACCATCCTCGACAGCATGGGCGCCGACAAACTCCTCGGCAAAGGCGACATGCTCTACCTCCCCCCCGGATCCGCCAAACTCACCCGTGCCCAAGGCGTCCTCATCACCGACGAAGAAATCCAAAACATTGTCGACCACATCGCCCGACAAGGAACCCCCAGCTACGAAATGGAAATCCACCAACAACTCTCCAAACCATCCCCCAGCAACGGCAGCGGCGACTCTGACGAAGACCAAGAACTCATCCAAAAATGCGTCGAAGTCATCCGCAGCGAACAAAAAGCCAGCGTCTCCCTCCTCCAGCGCCGCCTGAGAATCGGCTACACCCGCGCCGCCCGAATCATGGACGAAATCGAAAATCGCGGCATCGTCGGCCCCTCCAAAGGCGCCGAACCCCGCGAAATTCTCATCGACCTAGACGACGCCGGCCCCGAAGAACACAAACTAAACCTCCCCGATTAACTCTCCCTCCGCCAAACGCCAAACCGGCCAATTTACCAAACTAGAAAAATCACCAGCCCCCCAATCCACAACCAGCCCGGAAAACACAAAGATGTTTCCTCAAAGAATCGCCCCGTAAAAGCAACACAAACATCCCGCCTCAAAACCCCAGCAAAACCATCCTTTCTTCGCCGCAGAAAAAATGGAAAAACTACAAGAAAAACCTTATATTTATTCTCACAAACCTTTAATCACACGCCTTCAATATGAGAGCGACCGGAAGAAATGGAACAATTCGCTTCCCCCACCTCAGGTGAACAAGCGGAAGATCTTCGCATTTCACTTATCAAAAGTTTGCAAACAACATCTGCCATTGGTTGAGTTGTCTCCTCTGGTTGGACAATCAAAAACAGTTTTTACAGTATAGAAACAAAAGAGTATTATGAGTGTTATGAAAAACTCATTGCCGACATCTATTGACATCGTCGCCGCCACCATAGGATCGCTGTTCGCTCTGCCCCAGAAGAGGACTTCAACCTCTATGCGCAAGAATCTGGCGGCGGTAAAGCAAACGCGGCGGAAAACTTCGTCAACTTGGCGCAAAATTCGCCTACAAACGAAGCCTCCCTCCCTCGTCTTCAAGCGAAAACTGGCCTTCCATTCTTGCAGTTTCGACACCCAAGAGATTGGCGTACCAGTTTGCTGCCGACTCCCAAGCCGGCAAAATCAGCGAAGCAGAACTCAGTCTCTCCGACGAATTATTCGCCGTGCGCCATCTTGCCCCGCTCGTCGGTTCATTATTCCATCTCCGAACCATCCCAAAAACGCTTGGAAATAATTCTGTCCGATTGAGAGAATTCTCCGGACGCGACGAGGAATATTGGCGGGGATTAAATCCCAGAGGGTCAATTCTACAGACTCCTCCCAACGGCATTTACCTTCTGAAAAGAAGAAACAAAATAGCTATTTCCTCAAAGGCGTATTCACACCTTGGGATATATTGCCTTGAGATGAGCACGTGTGCACACTTGTATAGGAGATATTTGAAATTTGTTTAAATACAGGGATGAAACACTCTCTCCCAAATTAAATCTTAACAAGCTTTTTCGGGATCTGAAAGATATGTACTCGGCATCGCTTTGATTGCAATTGCATCAAATGTCGAATCACAACCGATTTACGAAGTTTGCATACATAAAACCAGCCGCTTCAAATCTAAATCTACGTGTTCACCGTACCACAGCTAGATTGGATTTACAATTCTTCTACGAGGCAGTTTGAGCAAAAGATCGTTTTTTCAAGTCAAGGAGCAAAAAGGCGACGACGGATCGAACTCTCATACTTTGCTGGTGATGGATGTCCAATGCTCATAAGCACAATTTCGACAAGCGACAAAACGACAACTCTAACCATGGATTTCTTCAGTCATCATGAAAACAAAAGCAAGCGATCACTTTGATAGAATTATAGATAGGAGAACAGCGGCCATTGGGGTTTGGCGGGAGTTGCTGTTGCCACCGCGCGGAACTCCCTTCCTTTCTCCAACGCCAACAGCGGCCATTGGGGTTTGGCGGGAGTTGCTGTTGCCGGCATTTGGCTAAACCAAGGTGCCGGCCAAGCGCATGGACTAGCGTCCACAACATTAGCCAGGCGCTTCATTTGCCGACGCTCTCATCGACTATGAAGAGCGTTTTCCTGCGCCTATCCCTTTGTGAATGGGGTGTTCTTGCCCCGAAGACATCTGGTGCTTTCGCATTGGCGATGGATAAGAAAGGGGGGAGCGAGGAAATTGGGGCGCGGCGAATGACAAAACCGACAGGGCGCTGGGGATTGGGGGGAGAGCAAGCCTCTGGGAATGCCGTTGCGGAGTTCTATAAGGAGGGAGAACTGGGGTTGCGCCTGGAATGCTTGCGGAAACCATCCTAACCGCTTGAATGGTTCAGAGAATAGTTTAGACGCCGTTCCGCGGACAGAAAAACTCCGGCCGTGAGAAGCCGGCGCGGCGAGGGCAAAGGGGGAACACGGAGGCCTTCGGTTGCCCTTCTTTGCGCGGTGGCCGGATGGCGGCGCCGTCAGAGATGTTTATGATTGAGGATCGGGCGGCATAGGATCCTTGCCATGATAGGATCTAAGGTTTTCGTTGCTTGGTCGAGATTGGACAAAGAGCGATGGATCCGCTTTTGTTCTGGCGCGACAGGAAAGCCAACTTGATGTTCCCGGAGGGGCGCATGGGAAGTCTTTTGCGGGCGGGTCAGACAAGGCGCCGACAACGATGAGGCAACGACAAACAACAGCAACCTTGGCGACGTCGCAACACCCAGCAGTGACAGCCCAACCGTCCCTGAGGTTTAGAATATATGGAGTGAACCGAAGAACCATATTGACGGATAGCGCCGTATTTGCCGGGGCAACGGGGGAAGAAGGGCGCATCCCAGCTTGCCAAGCGCTCGCTCCACGCCATCTGATGCCATCGTAAAAACATCGTAGAAAGCTGAGAACACTGGCCCGCGGCTGTGCTTGCCTTCTCACTGCCCATTGCAGAAACAGTGGAAGGAAACAGCGCAATGGGACTGGCGCCCTCTAAAAACAGGACGCAGTCGATGGCGAAGATGCCTAAGGTTGTTGCGGACGACCGCACGGCTAGGAAGTTTTCTTTGTCGCCGGGACAAGCGCCCGCAGATCGCCAGCTATGGCGCCGGCTAAGAAAAGCATGCCCAAGCGCCGTTGTCGGAGGATCTTGTTTATGAGGGAAGGCAACCCGAACCGACAACGACCCCGGCGATAGGATGGGAGCCGGCCGTTGTTCTTCGTGGAAGAGCAGCCGTGGAGATTGCCGGGCATCTGCTCGAGAGAGGTATAAGAAACACAACGAAGGAAAGGTTCTTCCTCGACTCTGTCATGCCCCCTCTTCTTGAATGGACCTCCGTTGAAAATACTCCATCAAAGGTGAATTCGGATGTAAATAGTGTGCCTACAGCCGAATTCTTAAGTTCGATTTGTCTCTCTTCTCCGCCGTCCCGCAGGTTTTGTCCAAGCGTCTGAAATTGCCAAACAGCTCACTGTCGCTAAAACCATACGCAAATTAGAAGACGGACCCTTTGGCGGCACAGACATATTTTGCGGTGGCGAGAAAATGGGCGAGACCATCACAGCGTCCGTCCCAAGCAACAATCCCGCTTGGAACCCCGTCCGCATCCATGATTTCTCGCTAGCGCAAACTGCTTATGCGTTGGCACAAGGAAAACTTTGGTTGCCGAGATGTAAGGCCAAGCCCTTGCCAATAACGACAATGGATCGCTTAAGCCAGATAGGCGTTGGAGAGCGAGACGCCGTAGGGAAGCCTCCGCGGGCGCCATTCGACTTAGCCCCACCCAGCCCCACGGCCACCTATCCAGCCTTGTGGAACCACCATGCCCAACAAGAAACCCAAATCATCTGCCAACCAGACTCCCAATTGCGTCCCCGCATCGGATTGGAGGCGAAAGCCATCCAAGTCTGGCAAACCGCCGGACGCGCCCATCTCAACCGCAATTTCACTTTAGGTTCGCAACCTTTGGCCGTCGCCATTACCCTCGAGCCGTGCATCGGCGGCACCGCTTGGCCGAGTATCAACTTTTCTAACACACGCTGGGACTACGCCTTTGCCTTATGGGGCAACAGCACTTTGGGCTTGCTCTCTTGCTGGTGGCACGGCAACCGCCAACAACCCGGCAGATACAGGATCAGCCGCCTCGCCATTGAAACCTTGCCGGTATTAGACTTTCGCACTTTAAGCCAAGCGCAGATAAAGATAGCCAAAGCCATCTTTGACCAGTTCAAAAACCAACACTTCCTGCCCGCTTACCTTGCCGACAGCGATAAAACCCGCGCCTTGCTGGACGAACTTATAATTTGCAATCTGCTTGGCTTTGATGAAACCACCTACCAAGCCGTTCGCCAACTCGCCGCCAAATGGTGCGCGGAACCCTCCGTCCACGGCGGCAAACCGAGGAAGAAAAATTAGAGATAAAGGCGGGTTGGCAGATTCGATCCCCAAATCTACTATGTTCATTGACGGTCTTATTGTTCACAGTCCGAAGAAAGTGAAAGACAAGGAAAGCACTGGACGAAGTACTATGTTGAGAATTTAAGTGGATACGGAAGGTTTAGGAAAGGCTGTTAAAGTTGGAAGGAGTTTTACTTCTTAAGTATAAATAAAGATGTCTGCCATATCGTCCATATTTCGAAACTTTCTTGGTGACGAATTTCAGTTCCCCAAGGTGCATCCAAAATGAACCGGAAACCACAAACATAACAAACGACGGTTCAAAATTCAACCATCCCCCACAGCGGAACACTTAAACGGACAAACCTAGTAAGCAAAAGCAGACTTTAGTCCGGTTGCATTTGCTCTTTTCCGTGTTGGCTGTAGACAAAGTTAGTGAAATCATGCCCAAAGTTTCCTCCGGATATCTCACCCAACTAAACGTTCTCAGATTCAGTTCACTTGCTCTTCGGTTAGAGATGTTTTGCCAAGAATTCGATGGATATCGGCAATGATGTTTCCATAGATGCATTCAAAATTTGTCTTGTGCTACTTCTCCACAGGTGATTCAGCGTCGTTGTCGGGTTTTTGAATCCCATCGAGTTTGTTTGGAATGCAGATCTTCAGGATCATGAAGACTGGCTTCTTAGTAATCTTATAAGAATTTAAGGTATGAGCAATTCAAAGCGGGTTGTTGCCGAGACCTTCTTTTTTGAATATATGATAGGCCCGTTCAACCTCCGGCGAATAGCGATATTTGCTTTTGTAAAAACTCCTAAGTAAGTTATAATTGATCAGAATCCGCCATTGATCCATGATTTCAGAATCGGGTTTCCGGGCTTCTTCGATCTTAACATAAAGTTTGTATTCTTATCTGTAGATTTCTTCGGGGATATCCTTGCGTTCACTGAGTTCCTCGACTTTAGCCTCGTATCTAGCCTCCGCTTCTTCTGCCTTTTTCTCTAATTCCTTTAGGTAGGCTTGGAACTTCTTTGGATTGTGCACGATGTTGTTTTTTGGATCAAAGACGAGGTTTTGGTGGTCCCTGGACTGAAAGGGAAACTTTTCGATCCGGTGCCGCCGGGATTCATACCACGCCTTGTATTTGGCTTCGAGTTTAGTCTTCTTTTTCGGGGTTTTGTTCCCGAATTTGCGCTTTCTGTTCAGGCGTTAGTGTGAGGAACTGCGTCAATTCTTGCAGCTGTACATCACGAAGAGCATTACGAAGATCGGCTTCCGTTTCTGGAGGAAAATTGAGTTCTTCTATGATCGAGACGATTTTGTCTATGTCCGCATTGCTGAGAGACGACGCTTGTTTCAGTGGCGATTGTTTCGGCTTATTAGGACAGAAGACTACCAGCATCGCCAATAAAACAACAAGACTCGCAAAGTAGATTTTCGGTTTCATAGTCTGTTTCATGAGAGAGATTTTTGATTGTAATGGTTTTAGTAACTAGGATAGGTTTGGTTGGGATCACTGATCGATTCTTGTTGCCGCATCTCAATCGTGATTTTAACGTTGGGATTATAGCATCTTTTTGCTCATCCGCTACTTAATAGTCTTCCGATGTATATGTGCCTTCTTCTCTCGTACATTCTGCCAGTGTCAGTCACCCACACAGTGTAGAGACATCTATACGATTTTGAAGTTGCTTCAAGAAATTTCTCTGAGTCCTTGCCCTTGAAATCGATGAGGCCTGTACGACTTCATTTTTGGGTATCCCTCAAATTTCTCTCTATTTCTAGTGACGATTCAGCCTTCATAAACGGCTTCGCCAGCCATCCACTAAAGTAGGTGGCATAGGTGCCACGATCTGCAGTCTACTGGAGAATGGGAGACGCCACGGTGACTCCGCCGGGCGGAGGATTGAGTCTGTGGTTTGACCAGAGTTTGACTTCTTTGTCGCATGCGAACCTCCTGCTAATGTATCTAACGCGATGACCAAATGTTCGGGTGCGTTGCCAGCCTCGGCTAGGGAATGAACCGTTCCAGTATGCTCGCATTTCGTCGAGTTATCTTTGGATTTCGGCGTCTGTGGGTTTCTTGACGTAATTGCCTTAGTAGGATCGTGTAGTAATGAAGCGTAAGATGGTTGGTGTATTTGCCGTCGTCGCCATTGGATCTAAGGATTTTGTAAGTTCTGGAGTAGCTGTAGAGATTGGCGTTGTGGCTGACTTTGTCCAGAACTTCGTCTTCTTTAAGGGCGTCGCCGGTTTCAGGATCGTTGAGTTTGGAGTTAGTGCCACTAGTTTTGTAGGTCTTGCTCTTCGATGCTGTGGCAACAGCATTGACGCTGTGGACTCTTCTGCCTCCGTTATCGGCATCCCAACCGCCGTAGTAATAAGTTCGTTTGCGATACTCCTGATGACGCCAAAGCCATGTGTCATTTTCGGCGATGGTGGTTTCCTTGAGTTTTTTGGAGAGCGCATTGTTGAGCGTTCGAGGTGATGTCGTAGCTGATAAAGAGTTTGACGAGAAAGTCTTTGCCGACGTCGGTGGCGAAGACGGCCGGCCAAGCGGTTTGGGCTCTGTATTGATAGACGAAGGTTCCGGTTGCGGTGATTGCCAGAGCGGTCACTAGGGCGGTTTTCTTGCGCCAGCTCCAGCGGTTGAGACGCCGGCGAATGGGACGGAGTTTCGCGGACAAGCGAGAGATTGTGCTCACGGCGGCAGTCAGCGTGACGGCGATTGCCGTTTTCCAGTTGCCAGCGTTTGACTTTGCTTTGGTTTTCTTCACTTCGGACTTTTCAGCGATTGAATCGGATTCTTAAGAGTTTGTCAATGTTGATGGTTTATTGTGTGGATTTTCGTTTTGAGGATAGAACACTGGCAAATGCGCGGCGAAGATATTCCCAAAAGCGCCCGGCTTGTTGGCGGACTTCCGAAGTGGGGGAATCTCGGTTGTTTATCGCTTGGCGCGCTGGTTTATAGCGCTGAGCGGGCTTTATGTGAGGGGAATTCCCGGTGTTGTGATTAGGAATGGGAGCCTCGCCGAAGCGATGATTTCCGGTCTCGGTTGCGTCGGGGGTCGGTTTGAATGGCGTTGCTTCATCATCTCAAAAACACTCTGTTTTAGTTCAATACTTTTACTGTAACGATTTGGCTAATCGTTTTTGGAAAACGGATCCCTTACCGGGTCTGCTTAACCACCATTCAACGGAAAAACGCGAAGAACGCCGCCTGTTTGAATGGCGGTTCAGCAAAAGCAAAAAAACTATAAAGCAACCACCGTTCGTCGGTCCGGCCGGCGTCAACCCCTTTTTCGTTTTTTCATCTTCTTTTCGAGATTAGGGAAAAAGACTGGGAGAAGTCCCGTCTTTTAGCCCGTTCTTCGGGGATTTTTGGGTGGAGCAAGTCCGGGGGTGTCGTTCATTTCCGTCTTTCGAAAAGCCTTCGGCGATGGTTGGTATCTTATTTGTATTGGTTTTGTGATGACTTTATTGTCGTGTTTGAGGCGAGTGATTTGCGGCGGCTTGGGCAATTGGATTGTTGTCTTGTTGTTAATGAACAGCCAAATTCAGGGATGTTTCGCTTTGTTTTTGAGGTTTGGGAAAAGTCCACTGAGAAGTTGTTTTCGCCGGGCAAGGCTGGGTGGTGTTGGGTTTCGTGTTTGGAGAGGAAGCAATTGGTAATGGCGTTGTGTTGTTTGCGTTGGGCGGGCGCGTGGAAGAGGCGAAGGCGTTGGTTAAACTTTTTGAAGGGGAGCTGCCTTGCGGGACGGTTTTGTCGAGTCCTTGATTTTCAAGCGGGGATTGCCTTAAATCCTTTGCGTGTCGGCGCATGTCATCGCGGTTGCCAATCAGAAGGGCGGGGTGGGGAAAACCACTACGAGCGTCAATTTGTCGGCTTGTTTGGCGGCCGTTGAGTGGCGGACGCTTTTGGTCGACGTCGACTCTCAAGCCAATGCCACTAGCGGGCTGGGCGTGGAGAAAAAGGCGGGCGGAAGCATTTACCGCCCTTTGTTGGGCGACGGCGCGTTGGAAGAGAAGATTGTCTCGACGAGTTTTGAGCGTTTGGATTTGATTCCGTCGGAAGTAGACCTTTGCGGCGCGGAGGTGGAGCTTGCCCAAATGCAAGATCATCTCCTTCGTTTGCGGCGCAGTCTTCACGGCATTGTTTATTCCGGCCGATACGACGTCGTCCTTCTGGATTGTCCGCCTTCGCTGGCGATTTTGACGCTCAATGCTTTTACGGCGGCGGATTGGTTGGTGGTGCCGTTGCAGTGCGAGTATTACGCTTTGGAAGGCATCGCCATGCTGATGAAGGTAGTGGAGCAGTTGAAAGAGGCGGGCGCCAACAAGAAACTTGAACTGCTGGGGATTCTGATGACGATGTTCGATATACGAACCCGTCTATCGCATCAAGTGGTTGGCGAGGTGCGGAATTTTTTCCCGGAGAGAGTGTTTGACACCATTATTCCGCGGACGACTCGGCTGGCGGAGGCGCCCAGTCACGGCAAGCCGATTATCCACTATGATCCCTACAGCGCCGGGGCGGCGGCTTACGAAGTACTGGCGCAGGAAGTAGTCTCTCGCTTGACGCAGGCCTTTTCGCCGTCGGAAGGCCAAGATCCGCCGTCTTCAGCGTCTTCAGAAACCGAACGAGATGAAGCGGATTCTTCCTTGTAGCGCGCAGGCTGCGTTCCGGCGCAAGTTGGCGCGGGGAGGGTTTTGTGTTTGCAAAGTTTTCTGGCTCGTTTGCGTTGTCGTTGGCATGCCGCTGGGAGAAAGCGGGCGGGCGGTGATTTTTCTGGGAACGGGGAATCCGGATCACAATACGAGCGCCCCGGAAGGCGAATTAGCGGGGAGCGGCTGGCAGTTTCAAGGGGAGTGGGGAGTGTTTTTGGGAACGGTAATCGGGGAAAGACACTTTATCACGGCGTTGCACGTCGGGGGAAAACTGGGAGAGCGTTTTCATTATCGCGGAGCGTCCTATACGGCCAAAGCCTGCTATCGAATCGGTTCCGTTGATCTGCGAATCTGGGAAGTCTGCGGACGGTTTCCAAAGCCGTACGCGCCTCTGTATTCCTCTGGAAACGAAAAGGGAAAGGAGTTGGTGGTCTTTGGGCGAGGCACGGTTCGGGGCGATGCAGTGCGGCTGGAAACTTCTAACGGCAACGAGTTGCGAGGTTGGTTGCCCGGAAGATCGGATCATCGGCGCCGTTGGGGGGAAAATCAAGTGACCGGCATATTAGACTTGTCTGAACGGGATGAAAGCCTGGCGCCGGGCGAGCGTCAATATCTGTTTGCAGACTTCGACCGCGAAGGCGGATTCAACGAAGCGCACTTATCCGCCGGCGATTCGGGCGGTGCCGTTTTCATTCGAGACGCCGGGCAATGGGCGCTTGCCGGCATTAATCACAGCGTGGACGGCGCCTTCAATCCTGTTCCCGAAGGGGTTGGATTTTCGGCTGCTTTGTTTGACGCCGGAGGTTTTTACCACAACGCGGGGCAAGGAGAATGGGTCTATCTTCGCGATGAGGAAGAAGATGCGCCGAGCGCTTTTTACGCCGTCCGAATTTCTCATTACTTGGCCGAAATTCAGGCGGTTCTGGACGGAACCGCCGAGCCGGAACAGCGTGAACCTTGGCTTGTTTCTTCGCCGACCATCGACGGACGTTTTCAAATGGAAGCCAACCAGCAGCTGGACGAATCCTTGCAAACCATCGCCGTCCTTTTGAACGGTGAGACGCGTTTTTATCGACTGCAAGGTTGCGCGGAATACGACCTTCACGGACTGTCCATTCGCAATCAAATGGCGATTTTGCGCTATCGTATGAAGTGAAGTGAAGGCAACGCGGGAAGTTTTTCTCGCTCGCCTTGCCGGCAAAAGTTTCCCAATAAAGGCCGGCCGATGGCGGCTGGTTCGGCTTGCCGGAATGGATGGATGGGGAAGCGATTTATTGGCCGCCTTCGTCGGGTTTGAGCCAAGGCGTGTCGCCCCAATACCATTGCCGGGCTTGAAGCGATTCGATGTGGCTGTCGGCAAAGGCCACGTTGCTTCTGCCGTTGTGCCGCAGAAGCGGGCCGCCCCAGTTTGGGTCGCCAGGATTGACGGCGAGGCGAGGAGACGGTTTGTCGCTGGCGGGATCGTGCACAATCCAGCATTCGGGTTTTTCTTCGGAATCCACGGTGACGCATTTTTCGGGGTTTTTGGTATTGAGCGGAAGACTTCCGCTGTCGGTTAAATGAACCGTGCCGGCGGGGTTGCGAACTTGGGAGTCTCGCAGTTGAGGGTAAGTTTCTTTTGGCCAAGCGCTTGGCCAGTCGCAGCCGCCGAGCCGGAAGTTGAGGCCGTAGTTGGAGATGAATTCAAAGCCCTCGGCATTGGAATAGACCACTAAAGTTCCTTGTCGAAGTTTTTCTTTGAATTTGGGAGTGAGCGTTGGGCAAAGGATTAGGTTGGTGGTTTGTTGGTAGGGATGCAAAAAGGCGTACCAAGGTTTTCTCCAAGTGTTGGGTCCGCGCACGGCGAAGGTAAAAACGTAGCGGTCGTCGTTGTCGCCGGAGTAAAGCCGGGCGGCCAAGGATTGTTGGCGGAGGCTGTTGACGCAGCTGATTTGCCGGGCTTTGGCTTTGGCCTGGCTGAGTGCTGGGAGGAGCATTCCAGCCAGAATGGCGATGATGGCGATCACCACCAGCAGCTCGATCAAGGTGAAGGCGAGTTGACTAGCGCGGCGCCAGGCTTTATCGGCGAGGTTTGCGTTTGCGGAGAATTTCATGGGGAAAACCTTTGGTTGATCACGGTTGACGGCGCAGTTGGTAAAATCGGGCCGATTGGTCTGCGGGCAGAACGGCTGGATTGCCGTTTGCGCCGGCGACCGGCGTCCAAGTTGCCGCCGGCAAGGCGTCGGTTTGAAACAGGGAAAGTCCGCTACCTTCGGCCCATGAAATTGTGACGTTGCCATCGCCGGCGAGTTGAATTGTCAAAGGGACCGGCTCAATCGCAATTGGCGGCAAGCCGCCGAGGTCGAGCTCAATTCCAACCAAATCTTCCGCCAGCGAGAAGGGATTGCCGGCGTAGACGGCCGATGGTTCGTTGGGATCGGAGAGGAAGTTTCCGTTGACGTCGACAAAGGCGGCCAAGCGGTAGTTGTCGCCTTTTGGAAGGCGAGGCATGGAGAATGCGCCGGCTTCGTCGAAGACGTCGGTGAAGACGGGATTGCCAAATCCGGGAATGTCTGCTGGAACAACGACCGCGTCGCCCCGAAGTTCGCCGTGGTAGCCGTATGGGGCAGAATCATCGGCAGTGCCGTCGTCAAACTTCCACAGGCCGATCAAACCTTCTTCGTTACCGGTCAAAGGAACGTTCCAACCGTTCGCAATTTCTGATTCGCTCAGCGCTCTTTCCCAAATGGCGATTTCATCCAACTCGCCTTCGGCAAATTCGCGTTGACCGTTGAAAGAGCCGAAGTAAAGAGCGGCGTTTTGAAACGGAATTTCTTCAGCCGCGCTGTCTCGCTGATCCACCAGTTTGCCGTCGAGATAGCTGCGAAACCCGTTGATTGCGGCGATTTCCCAAGTCATGGCGAGGTGATGCCAGCGTCCGTCATCGAGGTTTGCGCCGGCGGAAAGGCCATCTGTTGTGCCGCCGTCGTTGGACAAGATGTGTTTGTTGTCCCAGCCGGCCACGATGTAATTTCCTCCTCCTTGCTGGCGAACCGCCGATTGAAGGGAACGGCCCCGAAACCAGTATTGGATGGTGATTTCTTTGCCGGAAAGGTCGGTCAAGTCGGCCACTTCCACAAAGTCGCCGTCGCCGTCGAGCTTCAAGGCTTGGTTGTTGGGCAAAAATTCGGCGACGGAGACGTGAATTTTGCCGGCGGGCGAGCCGGTGTATCGGAGCTTGCCGGCAATGGAAACGTGGTCCGCAGGAACGACGAAAATCTTTGCGCGGCGGCTGAGGATGCTTCCTTTTTCGTTGGAAACGAGAACCGAGTATTCGCCATCTCCTTGCGCGGCGGCGTTGAGGATTTGGAGTGTGGGAGAATTCACTCCCCGAAAGTCGTCGTTGTCGGAAGAAAGATTTTCGCCGGCTTTGCGCCATTGATAGGAAAGCGGAGTGGTGCCGGCGGCCTGAACCGTGAATTCGGCAAGGCTGGGATTCGAGTCCGATGCAACTCGCGCGTCCACGGGTTGATTCAAAATGCGCGGCGGTTCGGTCAAAAGAATGTCGACGTCGGAAACATTCTGCGTAAAGGCGAATGGATTGTTGGCGTATTCGCCGTCCGGTTCGCCTTCGTCAAGAGTGTGGTTGCCGTTGACGTCGAGGAAGGCGGTTACTGCGAAGTTGTTGCCGGGAAGGATGTTGTCCAGCGTGTAGCCGCCGGGCGATTCCAAAACGACGGAGAAGACGTCGCTGCCGAGTCCGGGAATGATTTCTTCCAGGATGGCGGCGTCGCCGTGCAGTTCGGCGTGGTTTTCAAAGCCGCTCAAATCTTGCCCAAGTCCGTCGTCAAAATTCCAAAAGCCGATCAGTCCCTCTTCGTCGCCGGTCAAGGGAACGTTCCAACCGTTCGCAATCTCGCCTTCCGAAAGCGCTCTGTCCCAAATGGCGATTTCGTCCAGTTGGCCGTTGGCGAATTCGCTTTGACCATTGAAGGCGCCGAAGTAAACCTGCGCGTTGAGATTGGGGATTTCCGCATCGGCGCTGTTTCTCTGCGCGAGGAGTCGTCCGTCCAAATAACTTCGAAACCCGCCTTTTGCGTTCGGCTTCCAAGTCATGGCGAGGTGATGCCAGTTGCCGTCGATCGCGGAATCTCCCGCAGAAATGCCCGCCGTGCTGCCGTCAAAGGAAAGGATGTGTTGTCTGTTCCAACCGGCCACAATCCAGCCGCCGCCGCTCTGTTGGCGAACCGCCGATTGGATGGAACTGCCGCGAAACCAGTATTGAACGGCGAGCTCGATTCCCGACAAATCCGTGAGCGTTGTGATGGCGAAGTCTCCATTTCCGTCCAGAAAAAGCACGCGGTTGCCTTCTTGAATTTGCGAAGCGGCAATGCGGACGGGGCCGGTTTGGCTACCTCCGTATTGAACGACGCCGGCAATTTGCAAGCCGCCTTCGATCACTTGCACGCTGGCCGTGTTGCTGAATGCCTCGCCGGCGCCGTTGGCGACGCGGCAGTTATAGGATCCGGAGTTGTCGGCGACTGCATTGCGGATCACCAGCTCAGGCGAAGCGGTGCCGGAGATATTTCCCCCGTCCGCCAAGTCCTCTCCGTTGCGCCGCCATTGATACGAAAGCGGTTGCGAGCCGCTGACGGCAACGCGAAGGCGCACTTCCGTGCCGGCGCCAATTCGAATGTCGGCCGGATGCGCCGTGATTTGAGGAGGCTCCAAAAGCAGGAGGTCAATCCCGGCCGCATCGCCCGACACGGCGAAGGGATTGCCGGAATTGTAAACTGCGGACGGTTCTAATTCGCCGCGGTGATCGTCTCCGTCGGCATCCAAAAAGGCCCAAACCCGGTAGCCCGCGCCGTTAGGGACGCCGTCAATGGAGTAAGCGCCCGGCTCGCTCAACTCCGCCATAAAAAATGCGTCCAAGCCGGGAATGTCGGCCTCCACAATGTCGGCGTTTCCCGCCAAATCACCGTGGTGTCCGTCGGATGAAAGATCGTCCGCCGTGTCGTCGTCAAAATTCCAATAACCAACCAATCCCTCTTCGCTTCCTGTCCGCTTTCGAAACCAGTCACTGCGAACTTCTTCGGGAGTCAAAGCCCGCCGCCACACCGCGATTTCGTCCAGTTCGCCATTGGCGAATTCTATGGTGCCGTTGAAGGCGCCGAAGTAAAGCGGCGCGTTGATATTGGGAATGGGCGCGTCCACGCTGTCTCGCTGAGCCACGAATCTCCCGTCGAGATAGCTCCGAAAGCCTCCCGCCGTGTTCTGTTTCCAAGTCATCGTCACCTGATGCCAGTTGCCGTCGATTACTGCGTCGCCGGCGCGAATCCCGCCGGTGCCGCCATCGTGAGAGAGAATGTGTTGGTTGTTCCAGCCGGCCACAATCCATCTTCCTCCTCCTTGCTGGCGAACCGCCGATTGAATGGAACTGCCGCGAAACCAATACTGAACCGAGATTTCAGATCCCGAAAGGTCTGTTAGCGAATCCACGATGACGTAATCCCCGATGCCGTCCAGTTTTAGAGATTTATTTCCCGGAAGGATTTGCGAGGCCAAAATTTGAATTGAGCCGATTTGCTCGTCGTTGTAGCGAACAACGCCCGAAATGCTTCCGGCGAAGAGCGGCGGCGGAAAAAGAAAACACGACAAAAAAGCGGAGAAAACGGACAAAACAAGTTTCTTCATAGCGAGTTGGCAGATGCAATTTTTGCAATGCTGGCAAATCCGGGCGGAAAAGTCAGCAACTTTCCAAATAAAAAAAGCAACGAAACAATACAAAAAGCAATTGCAATTGAGACGCAATCTCAATTAGGATGCTCTCGAACAAACGAGACCGAGTCTCAATATCGTTTTTACATTTATGAATCAGTCAACCGATCAGTCCCATCCCAAGGTGGATGCAGCCGCAACTTCCGCCCCGCGCCAGTCTTGGCCGCTTGGCCGCTTGGCCGCAACCCTCGCCCTCGGCGTGGCCGTCCAAGTTTCCATTCTCCAAGCCCAAGAAGAAGAATCCAACCCGCCAACCGCCACCCCCGAAACAATCACCGAAGCCAAACTCGTGCCTCTCCCGGAAACAGTGTTAATCGGATCCGAAGAAGCCGAACAAACCTTGCCCGCCTCCGGCGCCTACCTTGGCGAAGAAACCCTCCGCCGATACCTCAACGCCGACGTCAACCGCCTCCTTCGCCAAGTGCCCGGCGTCTACCTCCGCGAAGAAGACGGCATGGGGCTTTTCCCCAACATCAGCCTCCGAGGCGTCACCACTGAACGCAGCAAGACCGTCACCATTATGGAAGACGGCATCCTCAGCGCCCCGGCCCCCTACTCCGCTCCTTCCGCTTATTACAGCCCCAACGTCGCCAGAATGAACGGGCTTGAAGTTCTTAAAGGAACCAGCCAAATCAAATACGGACCTCACATCACCGGCGGCGCTATCAACTACCTCTCCACGCCCATCCCAACCGGCAATCTCTCCTACCTAAAACTCTCCTACGGCTCCCACAACGAAATGCTTGGCCACTTCTGGCACGGCAATTCTCAAGACCTCAGCAACGAAGGCAAAGCCGGCTACCTAGTCGAAGGCTTCTATCACCGAACCGACGGCTTCAAAACCATCGATCTGACTCCCGACTTTGCCGACGGCGAGGACACCGGCTTTACCCGCATCGAGCCAATGATCAAACTATTCTGGGAACCGCCAACGGCAACCTATCACCGCTTTGAAGTCAAATACGGCTACTCCGACCTCGACGCCGACGAAACCTACCTTGGCCTCTCCGAAGCCGACTTCGCCGCCAATCCCTTCCAACGCTACGCCGCCTCTCGCTTGGACAACATTCAAACCGAAAACCACCGCGCCACGCTTCGCCATATCATGGAACCCGCCGCCAATCTCCGAATCGCCACCACCGGCTACCTCCAACATTTCAAACGCAACTGGGCCAAACTCCACCAACTGCGCGGACTGGAGGATAATAACCTCTCCTCCGCGCTTTTGGACACTTCTATGGGAGGCGGCTTGGCAATTTTGCGCGGCGAAGCGGCCGGCAGCTGGCGACTCCGCAACAACTCGCGCGAATACAAAATTTACGGAATTCAAACCGCCGCCACAGTGGACATTGACGCCGGCGATGTAACGCATCAATGGGAAACCGGCATCCGCTACCACTTTGACGAAGTGGACCGCTTCCAATGGAACGTCGACTACGATCAGAACGAAGCCGGCGCCATTATCGATTCCAAAGTCCACGATATGGGCGCAGCCGGAGATCGAATCCAACAGTCCCGCGCCTTAGCCGTTTACACGCAAAACGAAATGAAGTGGCAACGTTTCACCATCACCCCCGGAATCCGCTATGAAACCGTAGATCAAGAATACCAACAAAACCGCCGGCGAGAAGACAAAACGCCGGAACAACGGCTTGACGGAGCAACCGGCGACGGAAGAATCGACGCCTTGGCCGCCGGCCTTTCCATCGCCTACGAAGTCAATCCAAACTGGAACGCCTTCTTCGGGGTGCATCGCGGTTTCTCCCTGCCCGGACCCCGCTCTTCCATTCGGAATGACTTGGAAGAGGAAACTTCGCTGAGCTTTGAGCTGGGGAGCCGCTATGCCAATCCAGAATCCGGACTTATGGCCGAGGCCGTCTTGTTTCATACCAGCTTCAACGACTTGATCGTCGGCGGCAACATCGGGGGGGGGGGGGGGGGACAGAAACAACGGAGAACGTAGGAGACATTACCTCCATGGGAGTAGAACTAACACTGGGTTATGATCCCGGCCAAGCGCAGAACTGGACGGTGCGAACCCCGGTTCGGGTTTCCCTTACCTTGACCGATGCCGAACTGGACGGAGACGCAAGAAACACGGATCCAGAATCCTTGTTTGAGGGCGGTGTTGACGGCGCGAAGGTTCCCTACATCCCGGAATTCCAACTCAATACAGAAGTCGGCTTGGAATATGATAAGTTCGCCGCCTACCTGATGATGACTTACGTCCCTTCCACTTACACCAGTGCCAGCAATACCAGCGAGCAGCGGCGAGCTACCAAGTATGACGCTGATGGAAATTCCATCAGCTTTACTCCCGATTCTCGAGTAGGTGAGACGGACAGCTACTTTGTGGCCGATCTTTCGTTGCGCTATCAGATCAAAGAACAAACAACTATCTTCGGCGGCGTTCGAAACTTGTTTGACCGGGAGTATGTTGCCTCTCGTCATCCCTACGGTCCGCGTCCTGGCCTGCCTCGCTTCGTCAACGCCGGCATCGAAGTGTATTTCTAAACACTTTCCGATTCGGTATCGAGAAGAGCGCGGAGAGCATTTATGGCGGCAGTTCTTAAAGAGCCTCAGACAGCTTCCGTCGTTCGGTCGTCTTCTTCCGCCTTTGCAAAACGCCCGTCGGCAGAAGCCGGCGGCCGGGAACAACCGCGCTCTTCCGGGCCGGATCGGACTCTTCTTTTTGGCGACTTGTCCCGCACCGGCTTTGCCTTGGAATGGTCTGATTTTCAAGGCGGCAAGATAGACAAAAACACCGCCAACCGTCCGCATCGGCTGGAAGTTTGTTTCAATCTGAAAGGAGAAGGAACTTTAGTCTGCGGAGGAAACCGAACCGAGTTTGACGCGGGAAAAGTCTGGTTTGTCTTTTGCGGACAAACCAACATCGAAGCGGCTCGCCGGCCTCAAACCCGCCATCAATTCCTGACCTTGTCTTTTTCCGTCCGGTTTCTTGCCGACAACCTGCCGCTCAATAGCGGACATCTTCATCCGCTGGTGCAATCCGCCGTAAAGCATCGCCGGAAACGCTCGGCCGTCAGCGAGGTGCATCGCTTAAACTCCGTTCTTCATTCTTGGGTTTCCCGCATCCGAAAACCTCCCGTTTTGGCCGCGGCCCAGCCGCTTTGGTATCGCGCCAAAGTGCTGGAATTAGCCTGCGATTTATTGTTCGTTGCGCCGCAAGAAGAACTGTTTTGCCGCCGTCAACAGAGACTGGCCGAAGAGCGAACAACGCAAGTCAAACGCTTGCTTTCCGAAAAGCTGGCCGAACCGCCCAGCCTGAAGGAACTCGGCCGTATGGTCGGTTGCAGCCCATACTATTTGAGCCGCACCTTCTCCCAAGAAGCCGGAATGACCATCCCGCAATACCTGAGACAAATCCGCATGGAGCGGGCCTCGGAACTACTTCGAGACGGAAGATGGAATGTTACCGAAACCGCGATGGAAGTCGGCTACAACAGTATCAGCCACTTCAGCCAAGCCTTTTGCCAAACAATGGGTTGTTGCCCCGCCATGTATCCACTAGAAAAAAACTCCTAAATTTTGGCAAAAAACCGCGCCAACCTCCCGCTTGTTGTCTTCGTCTAACACCACTGAGGTTTCGTGAGGACTCCTCTGGATTGTAGTTTATCATCATAGCAATCATTCACTAAAAAAATGCAATAATATAATAGAAAACAAAGCGGAATTCTTGTAATCAATGGAGATTGTCTACAAAATGTAAACTCATCTGCTAGTCAAATATATGTCCATATCAGAAAATTCCGAATCCAACCAAAGCGCCATTCCAAAGGCTCCGGCAAAGAATCGCAAAAGGCGACGTTTTGCCGGCAAACACTATAGCCGGTTTATGAAGTTAGTGCGCAGAACTCATATGTATACAGGGCTGATCCTGTTGCCTTGGGTTTTGCTGTTTGGCGCCAGCGGCGTGTTGTTCAACCATCCCACTTGGCTCGCCTCCACGAAAATAGTCCACCGCAGCGACCCGGAGATTGTGAAAAAAACTGTCGGCTTTGCTCCGCCGGATCCAGCGCGGTTCACTACCCAAGTGGTCGCCGGCATCAATAACAGCGCTGACAGCAACAAATTGCCCGAATTCAAATTAGTTTCTCCGAGCAAAGCGCGGTTGACAGGGAGGCTCTCTTACACCGCCGCCACTGAAGCAGGCCAACATACTATTTGGCTTAATCTCCATAATGGAAGCGCGCGAATTGAAACACGACCAAAGTCTAACGAGGAACGAATTGAACGACCGGCCTTTGCCGGTTCCACGGTTGACGTAAAAATACCAGGATTAGATGGAGCCGAGCGCAAACTTCTGAAGTTGTTAGAACAAGCAAATATCAACCCGTCCGACAAGGTCAAGTTGCGTTCTCGTCCCAGTCCACAATTGTTGTTTCAAGTGCGTGGCCGCGATGGCCAATTGTGGAACGCGACTTGCAACTTATTGAACGGCCGTTTAGATGGTCGAGCGGCGGAAACGGGGGCGAGGTTAGACTTGCGCTCCGCGATAACCCGTCTGCACCAACTTCACCATTACCCGGATAATCTCGGCGCCCGATGGTTGTGGACGTTGGCTGCGGACGCCACAGGTTTGATGTTGGTCTGTTGGGGTATCTCCGGCGTGATTATGTGGTGGCAGATCAAACCCACTCGTCTTGTTGGCTTCAGCGGACTGAGCGTTGCCGCCGTGATCGCTTTTCTCGTTATATCAGGTACGCTAACGGAGCTAGGATTTGGCCCGCCGCGCTCCTCACGAGGCGCTTCAGTAGAGCGGAGCGACAGAAACAATCAAAGGGGCATAATCCCGGACGAAAAATCCACGTCGAACAATGCCTCAGGAGAATTGCCAACGGAAGGATTCTGAAACCGAAGCGGACAAATTGAGTTCAGAAAACGGTGCTTGGGGGAGGGGTTGGATAAGCTTGAGGCACGGCTGAATCGTTTGCCTCCAAAATTTGTGGCAATTCTTTTGCCTTTTTGTTAAAGGTTGTCTGGAGTGCTTTGTTTGCTTACGATTGGGCGGCGCTAGTTGGGATGAAGGTCTATATCGACGGGAATTTTTTTGATCGAAAGGACGCGAAAGTTTCGGTATTCGATCACGGTCTGTTGTACGGCGACGGGGTTTTTGAGGGGATTCGCGCCTACAACGGGCGAATTTTCCGGTTGCACGAGCACGTGGAGCGTTTGTTTCGGTCGGCGAAGGCGATTTTGTTGCCGATTCCGGCGACGATGGACGAGATGTGTGAGATTGTGCGATTGACTTGCGCCGAGAACGGAATCGAAGACGGATATGTTCGGCTGTTGGTAACGCGCGGCGAGGGGAGTTTGGGATTGGACGTCAAAAGCTGCAAAGGTTCTTCGATCATTGTGATTGCCGGCGCGATTCGGCTGTATCCGCCGGAATATTACGAAAGGGGATTGCGTATCGCAACGGCTTCTACGACGCGCAATTTGCAGAACGCGGTGAATCCGGCGATCAAGTCGCTCAATTACTTAAATAACGTTTTGGCCAAGATTGAGGCCGACATTGCGGGTTGCGAGGAGGCGATTTTGTTGAACGCCGAGGGGTTTGTGGCGGAATGCACCGGCGACAATTTGTTTATCGTGAACGAACGAAAACTTTATACGCCGCCATTGGCGGCGGGCGCGCTTTACGGAATCACGCGGAAGGTGGCGATTGAGCTGGCCCGAGAGGCGGGGCTGGAAGTGGCGGAGGAAAACCTATCGCGCTACGACGTCTTTGTGGCGGACGAATGTTTTTTGACGGGCACGGGGGCGGAAATTGTGCCGGTTGTGGAAGTGGATCGGCGGAGGATTGGGGAAGGGGTTCCCGGACCGGTGACTCGGCGGTTGGTGGCCGCGTATCACAATTTGACGCGCTCGACGGGCGATCCAATTTCGGAAAAAACAATGAACTGATGGCCGACGTTTCTCTATTTCTATTGCGGACGGGCCGATAACTGGGAGCGAAGATATGCTTTGCAATGTTTGCGGAAAGAACGAAGCCAGGGTGCATTTATCCCAGATAGCGGAGGGCAAGACCACGAGGGTGGATCTTTGCGAGTTCTGCGCCAAGGAGAAGGGAATTGACGACGCCCCTTTGGTATCTGACTCGATAAACAAAATACAGGGAAAGAAAACGACTACTTTGTCCCCGACCGGCGGCGAGCCGGCACTCCGTTGCAGTGTTTGCGGATACACTCAGGCCGACCTCAAAAAAACAGGGAGGTTGGGTTGCGCCCATTGTTACAAAGCCTTTGAGGAAAAACTGAAGAAAATTCTTAAATCCATGCATCCGGCGGCAAGCCACGTCGGAAAAACGCCCGAAAAAATCAAAACCAAAAAAAATCCCCAAGAGTTGGAAGCCCGTTCTCTCCAATTGCAGGAGCAATTGAAACGCGCAGTGAAGCGCGAGCAATTTGAAAAAGCCGCCATCCTGCGAGATGAGTTGAAGGCGGTTCGCGAAGAAATTCGGAAACTTTCCTTGCCCCCAATGATCGACGATGAAACTGATTGAATTTTTGAAACCGCCGGATGTTTGCGCCCAGCGGAGTGCACCCGTGGACAATTGGGATAAGATCATCCTGACGAGCAGAGTTCGTTTGGCGCGAAACCTAGATCGTCTGCCTTTTCCCGGCCGCTCCAAAAGAGCGCAGCGAGTGGATGCCTTGGAAACACTGCTCCCCGCAGTCGCCAGCCTTCCGCCTATGAAGGGCGGAGCCCATGAAACTATGGACAATCTGAGCTCGATCGAAAAAGAGATTCTTGTCGAACGCCACTTGATCAGCCGGGAACACAAGGCCCGCGGCATTGGAAGCGCGGTAGTTCTGAGCGGCGACGAGGAAATCAGCGTGATGATCAACGAGGAAGATCATCTGCGCATGCAAGCCATCTTGCCCGGCCTTCAAGTAAAGGAAGCCTGGAAGCGAATGGACTCTTTCGACTCTCTGCTGGAGAAGCGAGTTCCCTACGCTTACTCCTCCAAATACGGTTACCTCACAGCCTGTCCCACCAATGTGGGCACCGGAATTCGAGTGAGCGCAATGTTGCACCTCCCAGGATTAGTTCTTGCCGATCACGTCAACCAGACAATTAACGCGGCCAACCGGGTAGGAATGACCGTCCGCGGACTTTACGGCGAAGGCACCGAAGCGCTGGGAAACGTCTTTCAAGTGTCCAACCAAAGCACTCTCGGCGTGTCCGAGTCCGAAATCGTCGAAAAACTCAAAAAAACCGTGCTGCAAATCGTCGAGAAAGAAGAAGACGCTCGCCAAAAACTTTGCGAAACCCAAGAAAAAAGGCTTCGAGACTACATCGGGCGAGCCTACGGAAATCTTTCCTACGCCCACGTAATTTCGTCCAAAGAAACAAAAAACCACCTTTCCCTACTGAGGCTTGGAGTAGACTTGAACTTATTTCCCGCCAAGCATCGCGCATTAGTGGACGAACTGCTCCTCGTGACCGAGCCGGCACACATCCAAAGACGGGCAAAAGGCAAAAAAAACTCCGGAGAACGAGATAGCTTGCGGGCGACAATCCTCCGCAAGCGACTAGCGGTGGTAAAGCCGCCGGACGACCGCAAATTCGGCACCTAACCCCTTGCCCAATCATATTAGCTCGTTTGAGGTTGACTGTTCTAAACCGCTGGAAAACTGGCGGCTTTTTATATTGTGGTCCTGCTTTCATCCCGACTGTACCTTTGAGAATTGAGAACCCAGCCCAAGCAAACCTTGCAACGTTGGCTTTGTGAGGCAAACTGGTCATAATACAGTTTCAATTCTCCCCGCCTCCCTCCACTAAATTGACAAACAAGAGAGAAAAATCATTTTGCAAAAGCGCGGGCAAATAGTCTGACCGCGAGAAAACTCATTTTCTCTCCAACGGAACGCTTGAGATGTGAAAAGGGACGACAAAAGTAATATCCCTCACTTTTGCCAATCCAACTCCGCTCTGAATATCACAGTTTGATATGCAATGCGCCGAGTAAGTCGATCGTCTTTCTCCCTTGGCTTCGGCAAACAGGCGGAGTTCTTCGCGTTTTTCCGTTGAAAATGGTGGTTAAGCAGGCCTGGCGAGGAAGACGTTTTCCCTAAAACGCTTGGCCAACCGTTTACAGTAGAATATTGAACCGAACAGATTGTTTTTAAGAGGACGAAGCAACGCCATTCAAACCGACTCGACGCAACCCGGAAAACCGGGCGCTTTTGGGAATCTCTTCGCCGCGCCTTCGCCAGCGTTCTGTCTTCCAATCCGCGAAATCCACACAAACCGTCAACATTGACAAAATTAACCATGATAAACTCCCAAGAATCCGATTCAATCGCTGAAAAGCCCGAAGTGGTGCAAACCGAGCCAAAGTCAAACCGCTGGAACTGGCGCGAGGAAACCGCATTAGTGACCGCCCCAGTAATCGCCACTAGCGGCATTTTCTATTACCAACAAATCGCTAACGACGCCCTGGCGGCCTCTGCTGCTGCCGAAGGAGGCAAATGGTTTGTCAAATACTTTACCGGCTACACTATCGGCCGAGCTCTCCACGCCACGCAGGCTAAGCAAATTCAATACTCCTTGACGGCCGAAGTGGACGAATAGCTTTACCGCAACCGGGAATATCACAAATAAACTTATTACTACGGCAGTTGGTCTACCTGCAACGGAGGCAAAAGAGGTCCCAGCATCGACGCCATTGACATTGCATTGTAGAGCAAAACCTACAAAACCAAAATCACCGACTCTGAAATCAACGATCCCGAGACCGGCGATACTCTTGTAAAGGGCGAAGTTCTGGATGAAGTCAGCCACAACGCCAATCTCAACGATGGCTACTCCAGAACTTGTAAAGTCCTTATGTCCGATGGCGAGAGCGAATGGGAACACTTGCAAACTGACGTCGGCAAATATACCAACTACTTTACGCATGAATACTACACCATCCACTGGGGTGATCAGACACGTTTGACATAATTTGTACACACCCCTCTTGGGAAGCAGTGCCTGTTATCGTGATAACGCCGCTAACCTTGTTCAAATTGTCCAACAGGAATCCGTCCGTGATCCTAAAGAAACCTCAACACTTCGATAATGTAATGAAAAAGTCAATCATCATTATAACTGTTGGAGTCTGCATAGTCTTGCTTTTCTACATAGTCATCTCTAATCGACAACCCGGCTCACAACCGCAAACTGGGCTTTGACAACTTGTCGCCTCGCCGCTGTCCACCGAACAACAAGCGCTAGTTAAAGAATCTATGGCCCGATATATTTAGTAAGAGCGACAACGAGAACGGCGAGAAGCCGACACAAGGCCTGGTACGAAGAGCGTCGAGAGTGGATCGAAAACTTTTCCTTTCAGCCCAGATACCACCAAAGCCTTGTCTTTGATCCGGAAAACAACATCGTGTACAACACCGAAAAATTCCTAACCTACTTAGACGAAATGCGGCGAAAAGTCGAGGAAGTGGAAGCTAAAATTGAGGCACGCATCGAAGAACTGAAGGGACAAAGTCCGGTGTTTGACCCCGATATCTGGGAACGAACCCGTCAATTCAAAGAAGAGATTAGAGCGGCTTGCAAACCCAACCCTGATATCATGGAGCAACGACGCATTCTATACAATCACAACTTACTACAAGGATTTTACAACAGCGACTACCGCTATTCGCCGGGGTTTGAGCAGGCCTACTACATCTTCAAAGAGGAAGGACTCGGCGACAACTCGAACCGAATCGATCATACTTTAAATATATTATAAGATTACAAAGAAGCCAGTCTTTATCCCTTTGATCAGCTGCGTCCCACATCGATAAGGCGAGACCCAGAGACCCGAGAATACCGCCGCACCACTTGGGAAGAACGACTAGAAGACTGTTTTGATATAGTGGGTAACCATATTCATAGCGAATGGATAGCATTGGTTGGGGAAGAGCGTCCAACCAAGGAGTAAGTAAATCGAATCCGGGATCACATAGTGAACGAGATATCCGGGAAAAACTTTGGGAATAATTTCATCGACTTTGGACACAACGAATCCAGAGAATAACAAATGCAGTCCGACCAAAGCTTGCTTGCTCACTAGATTTGTTTGTATAAGTGTTCCACTTTGGGAGAGTACCAGAGTGGTAGTTGAAAGCATTGATGCCTGAATTGTTTCCGCCGGTGTCTATCGAAAACGGGGTGTTAGTGGACAAAGACGGCCATCCAATCAAACACGATGAAAGCGCCAACTATCGCATCATCAACCACCAGCATGAGAGCTTTCTCATGCCAATCAACGAAGACGGCACCATTCGCTGGCCCACCCCGGAAGAGATGGAACCAATGCGCGCTAAGGGCTCAGTGAGGCAAGACTTGTCTCCGCTGCTCGGCGCCGCCGTGGATATAGGGAAAGCGATTGGCTGCCAGCACAACCTACGCCAAACCATCCGCCCCCAGAAAAACAACCCAAGCAAAGAGTAAAGTTTACGCGTAAAGTTTACGCATTAGTCCATGTGGACGGATTCCTCAAATCCTCAATCCTTGCGCGTTGTCAATAGTTTCCGTCATTCCACTGCCAGCGAACCAGAAGAGATGGATTCGCCCGAGGCGGAGAAAGAGAGGTTGGCAGAGAGGGAAGGATGGGTTGTCCAACAAGCCAAAGCCATTCCTCCGCCGCATGGCCACGCGATGTGACCAGCTTGGTTGGCTGCTTTTGGTGTTTTTATGTATTCTGTCAGATTGCGGCGCGCTCCGATAATTCGTCCACCCGGCCTAGAAAAGAATTCGGGTTGATGGTTAGCGTTTGCGGGAGAGCCTTCTTTCAGAGAGATCGATGAAACTAGGTTGTGTTGGCGAATTTGCAGAGGTCGGAATGGGCTAATTATTGCTAAACTGGAATTTGTATAAGATGCGTCGTGAGGGGGAGATTGGCGGGGAAAGGTTTTTGGGAGATCGACCTCTGCTTTGACCTTGCAGATTGGAAGAAGGCGGGCAATGAGGCCAGGAGGAGAGGCTGGAAACCAAAGAGATTAGCGGATGCAAGAGGCTTGCGTCAGCGAGAAGAAGCAAGGGGGCAAGGGCATTTTTTGGCTTTTTGTTTTTCGGTTTTGCATTTGTCAAAAGGTTGGGCAAGCGGCCGCGGGAAAGATTGGGTTTGCTCTTTATTCCTATTGCAGCGCGGGCCGGGGAGAGATTGTTTTGGGAAGGTGTGGAGGGTGGACTGTCTGTAGGGAATTTGTTTTTTGTGGGGGAACACGTTTGCTTGAGATGCGGGGCAATTGGGCGAGGTTAAAATCCGACAGAATCAAAAAGCGCTTTGGCGCCGATGGGATCTTCGGCCGGCGGGTTGGGATGGAGCAGATGCTTCAAATAGTCGATTGCACTGTGAAAAGTGGCGATGGATCGAGGCAACATGGCGCCGGCCGCGTTGGAGTGTCCGCCGCCTTGAAGGGTTTTGGCAATTTCCAGCGCTTCTCCGTTTCGGCTTCGAATGCTCATTGTTACCGGGCCACCGGGCTTTTTGGACAGCGCGAACAGAGCAACATGCGTCGTATGCTTGTTTTCCAGTAGACGGTGCAGGATGTAATTGACGTCTCCGATGGAGGTTTCGACATATCCGAGTTCGGGAGTGATTGTGGTGACGCGATCTTTGCTCCAGTTGAATCCGATGGGGTCTTCAATTTTGCGTTTGAGAGACATGATTTCTAAGAGTGGATGATCCAGCAAACTTTCCAGGCGGTCGCCGAAAAGTCTGTAAAGCGGGCGAAAGTGATAGGTTTTGACAATCCGAGCGTATTCCGAGGCCAAGTTGAATTCGGCGTGATCGCTCAGGTATAGGTCAGCGACGTTGGCCAGCTCGGCCAAGCGTCTCAAAGTTTCGTTGCCTCCGTGATGTTCTGCCAACAGTTCATAGCAGAGCTGGGCGGCGGAAGAGTCGGTATCGTGAATCAAAGAGGCGAATTCAGGACGGTGTTCGGTGATGTGGTGATCGACAATCACCCAGTTTTTCCGGTCCATTTTCCGTTCAAATGCCAAATCGCTGACCCAAGCGCGGCTGGGGAATCGTTTGAGCGTTGCCCAAGGACTGGAAGAGAGAGGTTCCAGCGGAACTTCAAGATTGAAAAGAGTTTTGGCTAAGCGTTGGAGGAGGCAACCGGAAATAAAGCCATCCAAATCGCCATCGTGAGTGAAAATGATTTCTGGTTGGGGCAAGGGAAACATAATCTCGTTCGCAGTTTGCAAAAAATTCTCTTTATCGCGACGGTTGTGGGGCCGTGTCGCCAATAGGTTTCGTCAGCGCGTTTTAGAAGGCAAACCGGCTTCCACAATGCCTCGACGATAGCGGGTGATTTTTCTCATCGCAAGACTTTTGCGCAAAACTTTCAAAAAAATCAGGCATTCTCCCACCGTTGCATTCACCTGGATATTCCACTGCGGGCAAGCCTGATGACTTTGGGATGCAGCGCGCTGGTTTTGCTCGTTCGGAGAGATTTCTGCGCGGCATTAGCCGGGAGAGATGCCTTTGCAACTGCTGCAAAACGTGCTTGCCCACATCAACTCAAGGCGGGAAACAAAGCAGAGAAAGCGGCAATTCTATCGACGGAGTTCGAAAGCGCCTTTGCGGTAGATTGCCCGTCGACTCCATAAATTACAGAAATCATTCTAAGTGCTTCCTTAATCATGTTCATCTCATTTTCCAAGGATTTACGCATCACCAGCAAGTCGTCGCCAAAGAGTCTCCTAGACCGTGTTTAGATTATATTAGTTATGGATAATCTCAATTACAGGATTGGCAGTCTGTAATTTTTGGATAGTCTATCCGTCCCGAATCGTTTGTGTCTTCAAGGCGGGCAGCGTGTAGTGTGTATTGTCGTCTGCGGGGGGAGGGGATTCGAATCTCATGGAGGAACTCTCGCATAATACAACAAAATATCGAGATTTTGCAGTGCGCTTGTGTCGCAAGCACACGACTTTTTAACTTAAGGGGGAACGCAAGCCCGAAGAACGCTGTTGCGAACGTCGTCACCGCAATGGTGACACTGCTGATTCTCTCCTTTAGCCAAATCCCGAGGCATGTCCCAAGGCCAGTTGTAGGAGTGATTGTGCCACATCGGCGGGAGAAAGTTGTCGTGATCTCCCGCATACATGTGGCTGGCGATTCCGACTTGTTTGAGATTGCTGAGGCAGCGCGTTCGCTTGGCTTTTTCTTTGGCTTGGGAAAGCGCCGGCAACAGCATTCCCGCAAGAATGGCGATAATGGCAATCACCACCAAAAGCTCAATTAATGTAAACCCGGCGCCGAAGCGTTTCCCGGCAATGCGCCGTTGAGACGAAATCAAAAAGGAAAAGTTGAAGGTCATGCCGTCATTGAACCTAAAGCCGGCTCGTTTGCCATCATGAATTTCACTCTGCGCTGAAGAAAAATTCTCCGCCGACGTTTTGACGACGGTTCCGGTTTTCAGGCCAAAACCCAAAGCGATTCTCATCTGTTAAGTCCGACAAAGAAAAGATTTTCTAGACGGCGCCGGACAAGAAGGCTGTTGTCGTCTCCGCAAAACATCAGGCGGCCGGAAGAGGTCCCCCGGCAACAAGTTTTTTCTGCGAGGGATGCACTATAAGATTCCATCCCGCCAGAGTGCGCGCGCCCAAAAGGATTAAATCGCCCGGTTCGGCGAAAACGACTTCGTCAATGGTAAAGCTTTCGTGCAGTCGCAGAATCGCAAACCTCGCCGAACGGGTAATCGTGTTGCCGTTTCTCATCACAAAAGAGAGATTTTTCTCTTTCCGGGCGCCGATTTTATTCAAAGTTTTGGCGGAAACCCAAGTGTGTTCGCTGTCGGTATCGACCAGCATTCGAGGAATTCGAGCGGACTGCGATCGGTTGGCGTGGTTTTCCACTTGGCAAGCGACGTAAAAAGCGACCATAAGCAAAAGATGATAAAAACCCTCCGTTCGCAAGCCAATTCCGAAGACAAACTCCCCAATCGAGAGTCAACTAGCCGGCAACGGACGGCAATCTCGGAGTGAACGTCAAGCCTCCATTATGGAGTTTCCGGCATCGAGAATCTCTGGAAAACTACTTCAAGTTTCTTTTGGATAGAAACCTAATTCTCAAATTTTTCTCAGGTAATCCAGTTGCCCGGACGCGATCCGCTTTCTGAACCGGGCGCGCATAATCTTTTTCGGCGGATTTCGGATTACCCTCCCGCAGGATAAAAGCCGCCAGCATTGCAAATTCGCTCCGTGATCTCAGTCTGGAGCAATGAAATAGGTTGCGCATCCGAAAAGGAAAATGGAAGCTGACTCTAGAGCCATTGCAAACTTCGGCATTCTTCACTCCGTTTGATTCGCCAGCCCTTATTAATGCCGGACGAAACTGATGAACTTTTGCGTCGGCTTGTCTTTCCAACGCATTTCCACTATTGTGAGATTGAGTGTGATTTGTGCGGTTCTTCGAATTCGGCTGGGGGAACAGAAGATTTTGAGTGTGGAAAGATAGCCCACCCGGATTATGTCTTTGATTCAATCCAATCTGTATGATCCTGATTAATCGCCGGCGGGAGAAATCCGCCGAATTCGTTCCTATACATCCAGGTGCCAAAGCAATTTGTCTTTGGTTGCTCATGCGAAATGTTTTGCGGGACGAGACCTCGGCACCCCTGTCAAAGCCAAAAGCAACAGAGAGGCAAGAAGGGCGATGACGGCTACCACGACTAAAGCGTGTTCCCATTAACGAGCGCTTTTGAAGAAGATACGGCGAAATTTCTTTCTTCCCCCAAACTCGCCGCCCCGATGATCCGCGGCTTATGGACAAAGGACTGCCGCCGGCCATTTTTGACCAAAAAAAGGAAAGTTCCTCTTCCCGAATTTCTCTTCTCCGCTTTTTTGCGCATTCAGCGGCCAGCGGCCGGCCCGGCCATTTAGAGATTTACAATTGGCAAGGCGAGATTCCGCGCTTTTGGGCAAAGTCAGCAACCTGCGGCCAGGGATTCACGGCGAGCGGATTTGACACCGGCCAAGGCGGGATTTCTCCTCCCGAATTTCCTTTGTCGCGCTTTTTTGTCGAATTTCATCGTTTTCCAACGAATTTTTTCTTAACTTTTTTCTCTTTTTTGTGATTTTGGGGATTGACTCTTTGCGGTGAGGAGGCTAAAAAGAAAGTCGTTTTGGTCACCAAAGTCAGAACAATCGATCATTTTTTATATTGGAATCTATGAGAACCTTTTCGTTATCATTGGCAAGCGGGCAAGCGGGGCTATAATTGCCGCCTTTTCGCGGCGTTAGTGGTGTCGGCGCTTGCTTCTCTTTTTGTTCCCCTCCAACAAAGCCAAGCCCAACTTTACCTCCACATCTATCCCAGCCAAGACAACAACAACCAAACCATCTGGATTTTTAGCGGCTCCTCCACTACGACTGCCAACAACAGCATCCGAACAGGCTCAGGCTCTAATACTTACGCGGATCAAGACTCTTGGCAAATTTCGACCTCCGATAATAACGGAAACATTTTCGACGCTAACAAACCCAGCGATACCAACTTTCAACTCTCTCCCTTGTTTTCCAGTTCCAGCACCGACGACATCGCTGCAGTGAGAGCCAGCATTCCGGGAGGCTCCTTGACAAATCTTTTTGCCGCCAGCGCCACCAACACGCCCACCATCACCATCGGCAGCGGCAGCCGAACCATTTCCCATCTTTTCTTGGATGAGGATAGCGGCGGCGCAGATGACATGGGGATTCGTGTTTCTGGGAGCAGCGCTTTATCTTATGTCAGCGGAGCATCTCTATCTTGGGTGGGCTCCGGCATTTTGAACAAACCCATCGGCGATTTCTTCACGGGAACCTTCCGTGCCTCCGCTTCATCCCCCGTGTTCACGGCGAGTTCTGAAGGCTCGATTCGGGTTGTCGTCAACAGCCAAGTCATCCCCGAACCCGAAGAATACGCCCTCATCTTCGGCCTCTTTGCCCTGGGTTTCGTCTTCTTTCATCGCCAGCGACAAAAGAAGAAACGACAAGCCTCCGCTTCGTAGCCAACCGCCGGCGAACCAACGGCCATAGTGGTCGGCGATTGGTGATCAAGCATCTATGGCTAGTGATTTGTGATTAACCAGCGGCTTGGGATTTGGAATCTGCGGCCAAAGTCGTTCGGCTAGTTCTGGTGGCCTGTGGTTCGCGCTTTAGCCTTTGCTGAGATTCACTCGTTTTCAAGCCACTTTCGCTCTGGAATTTTTATAAGGCGAAGTTTTTTTGTTTCATAAAGAATGACGATTTCCAATTGCGGGAATGCGCGCTAGATTGCTTCAATTTTTCCGCACCGTTCCTTTGTTTTCGTTTTTTGACGATGCGACCGTTCCCAATCTTCTAGTCATTACAAGTCCAATTTCCGTTGCGCAGTCTGTGTTTTGTTTCCATCTGCTAATTTTCCTTCCGATTGGCTTTTTCTGGAAACCTCCGGCGGATTGGCGGAAAACTGCTTGCGCGGTTGGGATTTTTGGATTAAGTTGGCGTCCTTTGCGGGGGCTTTCGCTGCTGCAAAGGTCTCGGCAAACGGGTTGGTAGCTCAGTTGGTAGAGCAGCGGCCTTTTAAGCCGTTGGTCCAGGGTTCGAGCCCCTGCCAACCTACTCGTCTTGATCCGCGATTTTATTCCGCTTGGCGGTAGAATTCTTGTCGTTCTCGGTCGTCTTGCGCGCTGCCCAAAGCGCCGCCGCCCAGAGCGCCCGCGCCGGCGCCGATGGCGGCTCCTTCCAAAGCGCGACCTGATTGATGTCCAATCACTCCGCCCACAATGGCGCCGAGCGCTCCGCCGGCAACTGCGCCGGTTTTGGCGTTGGGTCCCGGAGCGGCGCAACCCGCCAGCGCGACGGCCAGCAGCACTCCCGCGCTTATTTGCGTTGCCTTCAACTTTGCTGTCATTTTGTCGAATTGTTTCATTGGTTTCCTGTTCACAAAGATTTTGGCGCTCAATGTGGCCGGCCGTTTGTATTTTGTCAAGCCGAGGTTGCCCCAATTCGCTTTCTTTATTTTGGCGTTCATGGCAAGTTGTCCCACTTGATGGATGCGGTCGTAGAAAGCCAAACGTTGACGGTCGAGGAGCTCAAGGAGTTGCGGCGGGCAAAATGGGTTTTGGAGAATCCGGCCTTTGCCATTCGGCTTGCGACCGTCGTCGGTTTGCCTATCGAAAAGGGGTTTGCCATGTTGCCGGACGGTTGGACTCGAACCGTTCGGCAGTCAGTTTATCTTGCGCTGAACAAGACCCTGCAGATCGCCGTCCAGAGTCTTCGGCATGACGATCCGCTTCCTTCCTCTGACTCGTTGCATCGGCGCATCGTTGGCGTTTCCGGCGCCGTTGGCGGCGCTTTTGGTTTGGCTTCGCTTCCCGTCGAGCTGCCTTTGTCCACAGCCGTCATGCTTCGCTCCATTGCCGCCATTGCTCGTAGCGAAGGGCACTCGTTGAAGGACTCAGCCACCCGGCTTTCCTGCTTGGAAGTGTTTGCGCTGGGAGGCAGGCGGGCGCAAGAGACGGATGCGGAAAATCAATACTGGATTATCCGAGCCGGCTTGGCCCGGGCGATTAGCGAAGCGGCGGCCTGCCTGGCTGATCGCGGCATTGTGAAAGAAACTGCGCCCGTAGCGATTCGACTGATTGCCTCCATTGCCTCCCGTTTCGGCGCGATCGTTTCGGAACACATCGCCGCCAAGGCCGTTCCCGTCGTCGGGGCGGCGACGGGCGCGGCCATCAACCTGATTTTCATCAACCACTTCCAGCGAATGGCCCGCGGCCATTTTGTTGTGAAACGCTTGGAAAAAAAGCACGGCGCCGACAAAATTGAATCCGTCTATCGTTCCATCGCCCTTCCGATCAGCAAAAGAGAACGGGTGCAATCCGCCGCCAAGCCCGTTTGACCAATCGCCCCGATGCCGGAGATTTCCCCAGAACGCATTGCGGAATACGCCCGGCAGCATCCGGCCGACCTTGCCGACGCGCTGGAGCGTTTTCCGCATCCGGAAGAAGCAATCCAAGTTCTCCGCAACCTTCCGAAGGATTTGGCCGCCGCCTCTTTCGCCGAATTAGAGCCGGAGACCGTCCACAAACTGTCGGCATTATTGTCGGAGAAAGAACTTGCCGGCTTCCTGGAACGCTTGCCCCACAGCCAGTCCACGGACATCGTCGGCGAACTGCCCGTCGAACGACAAGAAAGCGTCCTGGAAAAACTGCCGGACGGCGTCGCTTCACCGCTTCGAACCTTGCTGCAGTATCCCGAAGACACCGCCGGCGGCATCATGAGCGACCAATACATCGCTCTAAACGCCGACGGAACCATCGCCGACGCCCTCAATCAACTGCGAAGAGACCAACAAGCGATGAAAGAGATTTCCTATCTCTACGTTACAAACAAACAAGGCAAGCTGCTCGGCGTCGTCTCCTTCCGCGATCTCGTGCTTCGTCCCCCAACCGAGCCGATCCAAAAAATCACCCAGCCCGAAGTCAAACGCTTAAAATTGGCCGACGACCAAGAAGAAATCGCCCGACAATTCGAACGCTACCACTTCCTCGGACTGCCCGTCGTGGACCAAGAAGAGCGACTTGTCGGCGTCGTCAACGCCAACGAAGCCATCCAAATCACCCGAGAAGAAGCCACCGAAGACATGCAACTCATGGTCGGCGTCTCCAGCGAAGAACGCGCGTTAACCCCTTGGCACAAAGCCATCGGAAAACGGCTGCCCTGGCTCTGCGTCAACCTGGCAACCGCCTTTGCCGCCGCCGCTGTCGTTTCCGCTTACGAAAACACCATCGCCCAATGGACGGTGCTCGCTGTTTTCCTGCCCATCATTGCCGGCCAAGGAGGCAACGCGGGAATGCAAACCCTCACCGTCATCATCCGAGATCTAGCCCTCGGCGAACTCAACCCCGGCGACGGGCGACGAACCCTCTTCAAAGAAATCCTATTGGGACTGGCCAACGGACTGGCCATCGGCGCCGCCGTTGGCATCGCCGGCTTTCTTTGGAAAGGCGACGCCCGGCTTGGACTCATTGTCGGGGTTGCCATGATCCTCAATCAACTCACCGCCGCCCTAGCCGGCGTCATGATCCCGCTGACGCTCAGATGGATGCGCATCGACCCCGCTCTGGCCTCCAGCATCTTCCTCACCACCCTCACCGACATCGGCGGATTTTTCTTCTTCCTCTGGCTTGCCTCCTATGCAATACAGTGAAAACCTTATAGGAGGGCGTCCTCGCCCATTGCCTTGAGCGCTTTATAGAAATGTAGTTTGTCCCACAACACACTACGCCGCATGCCCTTGCTGACGCCCGCCAATGTTCATCCATTCCCCAAAAACCGCATCCGCCCAAAGATCAGTAGGCTTCAGCACGATTCCGTCGTCTTTACAGCAGTCGTCAAACGCCCCCTTCCTAGCGCAAACTCGGCCGGCCTTGGGCGAGTTGACGGCGGAGTTCACTGCCTCCTTCCATAGATAGCGGACTCCCTTGGCAGGATCGATTGGTTTGACCGTAAGTTTGATGTGGAACTTGAGCAATACATCCTGCACGATGTTCCGCGCATCGCCGCCGCTTTGTCCTCAACTCACCAAACCGACACCGAGCGGTTACTAATCCGTTACAAATAGGATACTAAACGATACATAACTAAGTCGTTGCGGAAAGCTTGAAAACCAATGAAAAACCGCCTCTCGCCAAATTCTCCATTCTCCTCACGCTTCCCCAAAATAATCGGCTCTCAAATCCCCCTCAACACCTCCCGAACAACCAAACCCTCACTTCCCCAAGCCCGCAAAAAAATGTAAAAACGTTGTGCTCAAAATTGATCTATAATTGTCTTGCGTTTATTTATGATCAGCAAGGCGATTCGTTAATCAGGTCTTCCCCGCTGAATAGCACAGGTCTGATATGCAAATGCGTTAGGAAAGCCGTACACTCTTTCCCTGTTGCTTCGGCAAACAGGTGGAAACTCGCGCTTTTTGCTCCGCTGAGTATGGACAATCGGCCTGGACGCGGGAGCAGTTTTCCCAAAGGCGCCGGCCAAAACGCAATAAACGACATAATCAAATAAAGAACTCGACGTTATGAGCCAAATAATGCCCCCAAATCAGCTTGACGATTCCAACGGATCGATCCAGGTTACCCACAACAACGCCATGCAATCTGCATCGCAAACAACCGAATCGCCGGCATCGGCCAAGAAAACGCCGCCGCCAAAGCGCTTTGGACTGCTCGCCATTCTCGCCATTGGCGTGGACGCCGCCGCCTCCTTTTTGAAGTCCAAAATGGAGAAAGCGGCGGCGGTTGCCTCCCAAGTTGGCGCCGCCGTGTTGAAGTCCCAGAAAGCAGTCTTCTCTGCCGCCGCCGCCCTCCTTGTCCGAATTCGGCCTGAACCGCCAAAGAAAACCCGCCTCGCCAGCGTCCCCCTCTTCGCGCTGTTAGCCGTCTTCTTCGCCGCCCAAAACCAAGGGATGGCGGTTCCTCGAGGAATTTGGCTTCCAAAATACGAAGAGCATAACAAATGGCGAAATGTGGTCTTGGTTTCTGCACGCATTCCTATTGGAGGTTTGCCTGTAGGCCCTGTGGTGACACCTCTCCCACAGACGCTAATATGGGGGGACAACTGGTCGTTCTGGTCGGAATACTACACCCCTGGCTCTTACTATATCGTGGGTCGTGCAAAAGAAACACGGTACATAGGAGGATATGCGCGCGCGCGCAAGACGACACACACAACATACCTTACGAAGAAAGGGAACAAGGTTTCGGTTATTTCAAGCGTGAATGCGCAGGGACAAAGAAATACTCGAATCACCAGATATGGAAGCCATCTTGATTTGGTTTTTCACACAAAAGTAGGGGAGCGGAAAAACCCAAAAACGAGGACGGCGACATTCGCTAGTGGATACATAGAAGAAAAAAGCACTGAAAAGTGGGAAAATAAGGTCTTTTTCCATAAAACTTACCGTATGGACGGAGGATCCTTCGAATTTAGCGTACACTTTGGCGCAAGGAACGAATTCATTCCATCTGACGACTTGAATTGCTCAGGGTATTGCGAAGCAGGCAGAATTTCCGCTTATCCTGGGCCCGCTACTTCGGTTTCCCCTTGTGTGCCTGTGTGCCGAGCAACATGAGCATGCCGTCAAACGGCTACCTTGAATTCCATCACTGGACTCAATATGTGCCGGATCCAGACGATGACAACGAATAAGAGGAGAATTGAACCATGAAAAGACCCATCCTAATCCTGTCCGCCGGCGTTGTTGTGATTGCGCTTCCCTTGCTGGTTAACGAGAAGTGGATCAAAGAACCCAGCGCGCCGGAGACTGCCGACAAACAGCAAGAAGCTGCGGCTGAAGGGCAAGGTTCGCCCACCGAGCAAAAGACAATGGCTAAGCCAACATCCAAGCCGCCCGTCTATGATTTGTCAAAGAAAGCCCACTGGTACGACCCGGAAACAACCATCGGGCTTTACGAATCAAAAATGCTCGCCGAATGGCTTGAGCCTTTCAATCCATCACTGCAGGAATTTCAGCTCATTGCGCAATTCGAAACTACGTACAAAAAACTCAAAGAATCTCTTTCCGAAGACGAGTATTACTCCGTGGAGGGAAGGAAAAGGCTAATCGATGAACTCAGCAAACAGAGTGATATTCTTCAGCAACAACTGGGTGAAGAGCGAATGCGATTCTATTTAGAAGTTCGCGAACCCGTAACCGGCTACCATAAAACTTGGAAAGTTTTGACCGCCAATGGCATTAGCGAAGAGCGCGTCGCCGAGTTCCGCGAACTGGCGGACGAATTCAATCAGCAAATGCACGGTAGACCTCTTTACAGGGTTGACAGGGAGGTAATCCGCTATTCTCCAGATGACTTTCGGATTAGCTCTGATGAGAAAAAAAGAATAGCCCAAACCTTCCGGGATCGGATTGAAAGGGAGTTTGGAAAGCAGGTTCTCGACGACGTCCTTTCTCTCGGCGGAGAGACGTTTTTTATGGATCAATTGGATATGGGAGACAATCCCACGAGATATCTTGGCTTGATGCTTGACCCAAATCAACAAGAGCGATTGAAAAGTTTGTACGACGTTGAATTCGGTAACAAAGAGAAAATGAACAAAAACATAGCCGAGATGGAGCGTCTAGAAAAACGAGAAATGGAGTTCATAGAAGAGTGGATAAAACATCATGAGCAACAGCAGGCAGAACCGGAAGAATCATCTGGTGGCAGTCCCTAAACGAGTTTTGAGATTGTCACTTTAGGAGCGAGGCCGTTGACAAAGCAAGCCGACGGCCTTTTTGTTTTTAGGTTGTCCCGCATCCTTGCCGAGTGAGTAGTTCAATAGCCTGCCGCTTTTGATTTTGTTTAGTTAGGGAATGCCGGCATTTTGGATGAAGAGCGATTCCATCCTTGCCGAACGAGCTCAATAACCTGCCGTTTTTGATTTTGTTTGGTTAGGGAATGCCGGCACTTTGGATGAGGAGCGATTCCATCGTTGTCGCCAAAGTCACTGTTGACAACATTGTGAATTCCATCCCAGACGGACTAGACTTGCCACAAGGTGAAGACGGCAGACTTCGCCTAATCACCCCGAAGTGATGAAGGCCTTGGACGAGGAGTTTGGAAACAAGCCGCCTCAACCGAACGCCAACCCGCCAACACTCAGCGAAGAAGAATGGCGACGGCAAGAAGCCCTTTGCCAACTGGAAGCAGCCGCCCGCTAATAACTCGTAACCAAAAATCATCCATCGTGCCTCGGCAACCCTCATTGACAGGGTTTTTCTATGCCCACTAAGTATCGAGCAATTTTCAACCGTCGGGTTTCCACGTCAGTTTTCTTGCTTTCAGCCTGCAAAACAAAATCGGAAAAGTTCCCGGGCAATTCTCATTGCCGGGGTTTTTATGTCCCGCCGCGAATTAACGAGGCCTTATTAGCGGACAGTAAATCCGAAGCGCATATTCGCTTATCGTTTGCATTTTTCAAACCACTGGGAAACTGGGGCTTTTGTATTAAGGCGTGTCGACACTAACGGAGCATTTCGCAGATGAGAGCGAAGGCGATGAATCCCATAAAGATCACATCGAGTTTGTCGAATCTAGAGAAGACTCGACGATAGCCTTTCAAACGCCGAAACAATCTCTCCACTTCGTTGCGCTTTTTATACAGCTCTCGGTCGTATGGCCAAGGATTAATACGGCTTTTCTTCGGCGGCACTACCGGTTCCATTCCCATTTCCACTGCTTGCCGGCGGTTCGCCTCGCCTTCATACGCCCGATCCATTAGCAACGGCACGTTGGCCGTCTGCCTTCCCATCTGGCGCAACAACTTCCTCCCCTCCGGCGCGTCGTGCGCTTGGCCGGGCGACAAAGCGAACTTCACTGCTTGGCGATCACTGGCAGCAACCATATGAATCTTGGTATTCCAACCTCCGCTGGATCTTCCGATGGACTGCGGCCCGTTTTTTTTAGCGCGCCCGTTCCATCAGGATGAACCTTGATACTGGTGCTGTCCAGAGACAGCGCCTCTGGCGGAACATTCCTCTGCTCTTTCAAAGCCTCAAACACTCTTGCCAGAACCCCGCTCTTCGACCAGCGGAGCATCCGCTGATGAATGGTCGACCACTGGCCAAAATGCGCCGGCAAGCCCCGCCACTTGCAGCCATTCTCCGCCATGTAAAGCAAGGCGTTGAGCATTTGCCAGTTAGAGATTCGGACATTTCCTCTTGGCACCGGTAAATAGGGATCGATCCTTTCATATTGTTCTTTCGTTAACTGCATAAATTCTAAACAAACAGCCGCCGATCAGAAACCCGACGACTTGCGAAAAAGGAAATATCCGAGCACCCAGCCCGCTATTTCGAAGGAGATTTTTCCGGGAAGATTTTTTGCAAGTACCTGCCTATGAGTCCGCCGCCGAGAGCCGCTCCCAGTATTTTGTCGATGGTATTGAGTTGAGACACATCCAGCCAATGCCAACAGGTAGGAAAAACCAAATGCAAAGTTCGAAGGAGAAGCACGACCATTGCTATCCAAAAAACAAAATTGAGACCGCGGATAAACAATCGATGGGCAGTGTCCTTACTTTCTTCATGCCTCTCTGCGTCTTTGCCAGAAAATTTGTCTTCCTCTTTGCTTGCTTTCTTGTCCGTATCGATGGGTTTCGATTCTTCCTTGAAAGTTTTCTCAGGCTTTTTGATATTCTTCGATTCTTCTGGCATAGAAATGCTGAATGGTTTCTTCGGGAATCACGGCTTCAAAAGGGTTCTGGGTTTCAGATTCTCGACATACTAAATCCCACGGCGATTTCTTTTCGTGCGTCAAAGCAGACAGTTGCCACGGCGTCCAATCTCGGTAATGATTCCAAAGCGAATTTAAAAAATGGATTGTTTCCGCATCAGCCAATTCTCCGATTTCTTTCATTTCATCGCTGAATCCAGTAGTTGCAGGTTTGGTGATGCGATGCTTGCCGTATTTTTTGAAAGCGTCATAAACGCTTCGGACAACCGGGCCGTATTGCCACGCCTCAATATCCTCTCGAATTAACGGCTTTTCGTAGAAGCCTAGATGCCATCCATGCGCCAAATAGACGAGTTTGTTGACTTTCAAATTGGTAATCGGCATCTTCTCGTCAATCGATTTTTCGACGAAGAAGTTTGCCACAATAATTGCAGGAAACGTTTTCATAAATCAATTTTTGTTGACGGTTTCTTTCGAAAGTGACGAAAAAAGACAAATCCAAGAGCAAATAATCCAAACACCAAAGCGTATTGTTCCGGTTCGGGGATAAACGATCTGCTAACGCCTATGTTTGCGGATCCAGACGAAAAATAAGGCGCCTCAGGCGTCAATCCATACCTTTTTGTCCAAACGGGTTGTCCACCAGCATAGGTATAATCGCGAGCGCCACTAAGAGGTGAGATCCCAAAGTCGCTGATTGGTTTATCCATAATGCCGGCGCCAATCAATTGGAATACACTATTGGAAGAATAAACCAGATTGGGAGGATTAATACGAATTCCAATCTCATCGTGATTCGCGGTGTCGTTCATAAAAATCTTGCCGATGGTTCTTGAGGCAACAACCGAATACCCATATCCAACAATGCGGATTGTTGGCGCGTTGGTCTCGTTTGCAGTAAAGGACGACGTTCTGTAACCGCCTCCCGGAAGTCTGTTTTGAACAGACTCGATGTCTATGGCATTGGTGCTTCCAAACAAAGGAGTAAGATTGAAAAACTGATTGGTTGGCTTGTTGTCGGTGTAAAAGTCGCCGCCGGCAAGGTCGATTTGCCAAGAATCTCGTGCGTGATAGTTTCCGCTGCTTCGAATGCTGCTGGGGTAATGTGCTGTGGAAAACCCGCCTCTAAAAATCCAAAGCGTTTGGTTGGTGTTGTCTTGGGATGGATAGACGTTGATGTGCAGTTGCGCTTGGGCGGTGGTTGACAGCCAAATCAGAGCCATTCCCGCCAAGCCGAGAGCCGTTCGTTTCGTTCGTAATGCGTTGAATCCCATAACCTTTCAAAAGCAATTTACGGCGTCTTCGCCGCTTTGTCAAGCTCCAGATTTAGACATTTCTTCCAAAAATCTCAAGCGGGGGTTTCGGTTTTTGCGGCGGCCTCACACGAATCCTCCTTTGGCGTCGGGGAGGGAAGAAGGTTGGGAACGAAGGAAACGATGCCTTGGACGGTTCGCGCCCAAAGCCCGCCCCGGCGACCCCGACAATGCCGAGAGTCGTTAATTTTGCTATCTTGTCTGCCCTCATAGTATCTTTAATTTGCTTATCTGCTATTTCTTAAGTGGTTCGCCGCCGCCCCGCTCCACCAGAACGCCCGCCTCAAAGGGAATGCTACGCGCCCGGGCGCGCGCAACCCTTTTTAAGATTTTTCTCAAAGGCAAAGAATCGCATTTTTCCTTTGTTTTTCACGCTTTTTGCGGTTGGCGAGGCTTGGACGGCAATTTTTTTTTTGCCTTTTTTTTGGAGTCTGCGTCCGCTTTTTCTTCTCTCTCACGGTCGAATCTATGTAACGTCCATAGATTCGAAAACCATGGCGACGATCACCATTTTTTCGTTCATGGCGTTCAGCCTATCGTCCACATCTTTACGAAATTCAGCCAGCTGATCGCTCAACAATTCGTAATTCTCGTTACTCATCGCCGGCCTCCCTTCCGTTCTCCAACGCCGCATTGTACTCTTCATCCAGCCTCTGATGCCGTGCATCCCACTCGTCGCCAGTGATTTGCCCTCTTGAAAACAACTCGTCCGCTTGTTTCGCGCCTTCAAAATAAGGCTTCTCTACGGCCGCATTCGGGCCGGCAAAGTACTTAGCCACACGATCCGATCCCATCATCTCCCGCAAAGTTTGCTGGTCGCGACCGAGTGCCAGCGAATAGTCCATATACTCGACTTCCTTTCGCCAAAACTTGTCTTCCTCAGGCAGTCTCTGTTTCCAATTTTTACCGGAAGCGATCAGCTTCTCGTGCATCTCTTTCCACCTATTATGCACAGACGAAATCAATTCCTGTTGGCGCTGAATGCTGCCGCCAAATTGAGAATCCAAGACATCGTCCCTTTTCTCCCGATAAGTGTACAAAGCCAGAAAATCAGCCTTGCTGGGTTCAAACCAAGCCGACTCCTCCCGCAAATCCCGCGCCGTCTGCGAATGTTTCAGCTTGTACTCCCGCAACTCGTAAGGAGAAAGATGCGGCGAGAGTTCCGCCCACAGCTCCCGTTCCTTGTCTCGAATCGCTTTGTTCGCCAAGTCCCGCTTGAGATGCGCGGCTATGGCCTCCGAGTCCGGAACGCCGTATGGCCCATAGCAAGCCTTCGTTGCGTTTGGGTCTTCCAAAATGCGATTGCGCTTCGCCTCCAACACTTTCAATTCTGGAGCGTATCGGGCGGCGATGGCGTTCACCTTCGCCCAATCTTCCGCGCTGGCATATCGAGAATTGCGAAAAGCCGCCGCCGATTCCTTTGGCTTGGCTGTTTGGCTTTTCTCGGACTCCGTTTTGGCAACGGCGAGCTTGGCCGTTTCCGTTGTGTCCACTGGCGGGCGCAGGGCAATGTACGCCAACACGACCGCAAACAATGTCATGGAAGCAAAAAATGTTTTTTCATATCGAATACCTTTCTTTCTGTTGTTTTGTTGAAATGGATTACCGGCGAGGAGAAGGAACTGGCACGGGAACCGGCACGATGGCCGGCGGTGGATCCGGCGGACGATTCTCGTGAAAAGTGATGCTGTCAACTCGTCGCCCATGAACCGCCGCCGGGAACAGACAACGTCATTGTCGTCATCATGTTCGGCCTCAAAACAACGCTGCTTTGCACCGTGGTGACCTCAGTGCTTCCCTCGACTCGATATTTGACGGTGAGAGTGAAATTCTTCGTTCCAGAAGTGTGGGTAGCCTTAATTTTCAAGCGCGTCCGATGCTCTTTGACGCGTCTAACTTTTGAAAAAGTCTGCTCCATCCGGCCGACGACCATCGCTTTGCTGCCCAAATACTCCGCGGGTTGTTGGTCTTCCCGTGGTATCTTCTCAAGATAATCGTTCCTATGGCGTTGCCCATCTCTGCAATGCTCAATATAGTTTTCCCGATTGAGAAAAGGGAGTCCAACATACCAAACGGTACTCCGCACTTCCAACGCGCCTGCGCGGAGTCCCGAAGAAGGACAGTCCTGCATCGGGAGCGCAGAACGGTAAGAAGCCGTTCCTTTTGGCGCGCTGGGACGACTGCGCGGAAAATTGACTCGGTTAACTTCGGTTAACGTCTCGTACCATTGTCCGCCGACATATTCGTACAAATAAGCGGTGTCGATGTCGTAAACATCGTGGGTTGGCACCTGCGCTTGCGCTGTAGGCGGCGCCAGCCCTACCAAAGCGACCGCGATCACGGCAAAGCCGAGAGCCGTCTTGCAGGTTTTCAATGTTATTTTTATGGACTTCATAATTTTAGCTATTGTTTGTTTTGCCGACGCCCATCACAAGAACGCCCGCCTCAAAGGGAATGCTACGCGCCCGGGCGCGCGCAACCCTTTTTAAGATTTTTCTCAAAGGCAAAGAATCGCATTTTTCCTTTGTTTTTCACGCTTTTTGCGGTTGGCGAGGCTTGGACGGCAATTTTTTTTTTGCCTTTTTTTTGGAGTCTGCGTCCGCTTTTTCTTCTCTCTCACGGTCGAATCTATGTAACGTCCATAGATTCGAAAACCATGGCGACGGAAGGTTTTGGGAACGGGGGCGGACTCGACGCCGCCCAAACCGTAACGTCGCGGAATTGCCCGCCGTGTGTCAGGAAATATCCGGAAACTCCACAGATTCCGATCAAACCGCCTGCCATTTAGTGTCGACAATCCCTGTTTTGTCTTCTTTCCATCGAAGTGATTCCGAATTGTCTTCGTTTTACGATTGTCAACCTGCGGGGGTTTTTCGGCGGTTTTTTGTTGGTTGCGGCTTTTCCCAAAGCGCTCATCTAAAATAAAGGTTTGCGGGGGCGCGGGAAATTGGTAAGAACGTTGGCTTATGAAGTTCCTTGTTGTGAGATTTATTCGTTTGGCGAACGGTTGGTCGTTTCAAGTGTTTGGAGCGCTGTTTTGGGTTTTTTGCGGGTTGGCGTTTTTGCCTTCGGGCGCGGAAGTGCGGGCGGAGAAGCCGCCGAACATTATTATCATCATGGCGGATGATATGGGCTGGTCGGACATCGGCTGCTACGGCGGAGAGATTCAAACGCCGAATTTGGACGGTTTGGCGAAGGGCGGCCTTCGCTTTACGCAGTTTTACAACACGGCGCGGTGCTGTCCGACGCGGGCGTCGTTGTTGACGGGTTTGTATGCCCACCAAGCCGGCATTGGGCATATGATGGGGGATCGCGGCTATGATTCGTATCGCGGGGATTTGAGCCGAAAGGCGGTGACGATTGCCGAGGTGCTGAAGAGCGCCGGTTATCGCGCTTATCAATCCGGCAAGTGGCACGTCAGTCGCTTTACCGCGCCGGAAGGACCGAAGCACAACTGGCCGTTGCAACGGGGTTTTGACCGATTCTTCGGCACGATTCACGGCGCGGGGAGTTTTTACGATCCTAACTCTTTGACTTTGGACAATACTCAGATCGCGCCGTGGGAGGATTTTTTCTACACCGAGGCGATCAACGGCTTTGCCGGCCGCTACATTCGGGAGCATCGGGCGGAGCATCCGGACAAGCCGTTTTTTCTGTATGTGGCGCATACGGCGCCCCACTGGCCAATGCACGCGCGGCCGGAAGACATTGCTCGTTATCACGGACGCTACGCCAAAGGCTGGGATCGTCTTCGGGCAGAACGTTACGAACGGTTGAAGAAAATGAAACTTGTTGACGAGAATTGGAAGCTTTCGCCGCGCGATCCGCGATCCAAGTCGTGGAAAGACGCGGACTTGAAGCCGTGGGAGCAACGTTGCATGGAAGTGTACGCCGCGATGGTGGATCGGCTGGATCGAGGCGTTGGCGACATTGTTCAATCGCTGAAAGACACCGGCCAATTTGAGAATACTTTGATTTTGTTTTTGGCCGACAACGGCGCTTGCGCGGAAAACTACGGACGGGGCGACAATCAAGCAAAGGCGATTCCAGATCCCACACTTCGTCGTCCGATGGCGCCGGGCGAACTGCAGCGGCGGATGGAACCTCTGTTCACGCGGGACGGAAGGCCGATTCGCACTGGACGCGGCGTGATGCCCGGCCCGGACGACACTTACATCGCCTACGGCTTGTCTTGGGCGAACGCTTCCAACACGCCGTTTCGAGAATACAAACACTGGGTTCACGAAGGCGGCATTTCCAGTCCGCTTATCGCTCATTGGCCGAAGGGCATTCGGTCAGGAGTTTTTGGCAACCGGCGCGCTGCCGAAGAGGGGACTCTTGTGGACGATCCGGCGCATTTGATCGACCTGATGGCCACTTGCGTGGAAATTTCCGGCGCGGTGTATCCGCAACAATACGCCGGCCACGACGTTCAGGCGATGGAAGGCGTTAGTTTGGCGCCCGCTTTTGTCGGCAAGGAAATTGTTCGTCCCAACCCAATTTTTTGGGAACACGAAGGCAATCGAGCGATCCGCAAAGGCGATTGGAAGCTGGTGGCCAAACACAAGGGCGATCCCGAACTGTACAACATTCGCCAAGACCGAACCGAGTTGAACGACTTGGCCGGCGATATGCCCGGCAAAGTAAAGGAACTTTCGCAAGAGTGGCATCAATGGGCGGCTCGCGTCGGCGTGCAACCTTGGCCGGTTCGCTCAAAATAGCCCGCTCTGCCCCGTTTGTTGAAAGTGAAAAATGGAACGGCTCGTTTTGCGTTGGCGCGCAGGCTGTTTGCGTCTGCGGGGCAAGACGAAAAAGAAAAATCACCAGAGCGGGTTTGTCCATTTGGCTTTGGCGGCCAAGTTGGGACAATACATGGGGGAAGAGCCCATAAGAACGGCGTCTGCGCCGGCGGAGAAGAAATCGGCAATATCCTTCGTCACGGAGGCGCCGCCTACGGCCAGCAAACATAAGGCCAAGCCTTCTTCGGCGATGACTTGCCGGGCAGTGCGCACTGCTTGGACTGAGTGCGGGTGGATGGATCGGCCGAGAACGCCGGCCTGCACGGCAGACGGACCGAAGGCCGGTTTTCCTTCCGAAGTAACCACCGGGCGGGCAATGCCGTTGACCATTGTGACGCCATTGGCGGCGGAGTGGACTTCGCGCAAGAAGTCGGCCAACTCATTCTGCTCGGCGAAGTATCCTATTTTTAGGAGAAGAGGGCGTTTTCCGATGCTGGATCGAACGGCTTCCGCAACCAGTTTGCTGAAGGTTGCGTCTCGGTAGACGGAGCCTTCGGCGGTGCAGACGTTGGGGCAGGAAAGGTTGGCTTCAATGGCGTCGGCGCCGGATTCAACGGCCCAGTTCGCGCATTGCGCAAAGTCGGCGGCGGTTTGTTCCGGCGTCCAATTGAGTTGCGGCGACGCGGTCACGGAGGCAATCAAGACTTGTCCGAGAAGCAGTCCGGCCTTGGCTTTGGCCATGTCTTTCCGCCACACCGAAGGCGGCATCGAAGGCATTCCAAAACAGACTGCCGAGCTTACTTGCGCTGGATTTTCGCCGGGGCCGTTTCGCGTGTAAATCGGGCCACAAGTTTTGCCGTCGTCTTCCACGAACACCCAGTTGGGAGGAGGACGGCAGGGACGATGCAGGGAGCGCACGGTTTTGTAGGTCAAAAGGTCGTAGCCCAAGCGGGAGTAGGCCAGCATCCACTTGCTGTTGAGAAGCAAGCCGGCGGCGATGCCGATGCGGCTGTTGACTTTGAGTCCGAGGAACTCTTTTGCGGGAGTGGCGGGCACTTTTACAGAGACGCCGGAGAGGTTCGGGCCGTTGTCGTAGTTTTCGCGGTAGCTTTTTGCGATGTCGTAGGTTTGGATCATCTCTGGCAACCTCAGCGGGCGGTCTTATTTCGGCTGATTGAAATCTTCCGGGCTCATCAACAGGAGACTTGCCCGCCCGAAAACTTCGCTCGGCACGCCCAGCGCTTGTTTCAAAGCGACGTCTCGGTCCCAAGGATTCTCGATTTTGCTGATAGTCTTTACCTGCGCCAACTTCAAGTTGCGAGGAAGAAAATACCAGGGCGAGACTAGCGGCGTGTTGATGAGCGGATAGTCGGAGCCGTAGAACAAGCGGCCTTGAAACACTTCGTCCCGAAGCGCTTCCTTCAAGTAGCCGAGTTTGTTTACCTGCGTAAGCGAGGAAATTTCGCTATACAGCCGCGGGTAGCGCTTCATCATCGCCTTCAGCCGGTCAGTGTCGCGCTCGCCTTCGTGCTGGCCGGTGGAAGCGATGTGAGCGACGATCACGGTGACGCCGACGTCCAACGCCAATTGGAGTTTTTGCGGATCGGCAAATTCTTCGCGCGAAGAAGTAAAAGAACGTTCCCTTCCGGCGTGAGAGAGGAGTGGCAAATCTAGTTCCACCATTTTTTGGTAAAAAGGCAGGAGCGAGCGGTCGTTGGGGTCAAAAAGTTGAATGGAAGGCAGCCATTTGACCAACTTGGCTCCGTTGGCGTGCGCCCAAGTCAAGAGCTCGACGGCGTTGGTTCGTTTCGGGTTGATGCTGGCGCCGAAGAACAGCTCGGGATACTTTGCCGTCTCTTGCAGCACAAATTGATTAGGCACGTAGAATTGAGTGGACGAGCGGTCCAGCCGGCCTTTTTCATCCACAACCCCGTCCATAGCGAGAACAATCGCTGCGTCCACCTGTTTGCTGTCCCGAATTCGCTCTGCGATCCGCTGCACGACTAAGGCGTCGCCATTTGCTTTAAGCGCGGGCAGATCAACGCCAAAGCCATCCAAATAGATGCGGAATTTGTAGCTGGACCGAAGGGCTTCCGAGACAAAGCAACCGCTGCCGCCGGCGCCGATGCCCGCGGTATGGCAGTGAAGGTCCACCACCGAAGAAGCCCGGTTGCCGTCGACCGAAGAGAAAGGGCCGCTGAAGAAAATCACTCGGCAAAGGATGAGAACGGCAAGCAACCCGATCCCGGCAACGCCGGCAAGCGCCAGAAACCAACGAAAGCGTTTTAAGAAATGTTTTACGGACATGAAGAGAGCGTCCACAGACTGGGAGGCGATTGTTTCAAGAATCTACCCGACTTTCCAGCAAAAGGGCTCGGCAAGATTTTTCATATTGTTTCGCGCGGATTCTTTCTTCGGCAAGGCGGAGCCGCAATCTGGCGGCGCGTCTGGCGGCAGCGGCGGCGTTTCTAGCCGCAAAGGAAGCAAAGGCAGAGTCGCCATAGTAAGCAAAGTCTTCGGCGGCTTGTTTAGCATATCGGGCGGATTGGTCGGCTTTCTGGATTTGCCCGGTCAAGTAGCGGGTTTTTTCTGCGGCTTCTTCCGTCAATTCTTTGCATTCGTCGGCCAGAGTTGCGGCCTTCTTCGCAGTTGCTTTCTGGAAATCGGCTTTGGCTAGGGCGGTTTCGTTAGGGCATTCGCCTATGTTTTGTGGATCGGCAATCATGAGGAAAATTCCTGGCGCGGAATCCTGGCGGGCGATTGGAGCGACGGTTCGCTTTCAAGCAGTTTGGGGTTTTGTTTTGGAGGCGCCGCCGCATCCGATTGCACAACCCCCAGCGCCACACCAGCCTCTTTTTCCTTTGAGTTACGCTACATGTTCATGTTGCGGACGGTTCGACCTTCCATTTTTCCGTTTTACTGGCTTTTCTGTTTTTTCTTCTTTTGGGTGCGCAAGTCTTTTTCTTTGACCAGCATGGCGGCCTTGCCGATTCTTTTTCTGAGGTAAGTCAACTTGGCTCGGCGAACGGCGCCGCGACGTTCCACTTCCAACTTGGCAATGCGTGGAGAATTGATGGGAAACACTCGCTCCACTCCCTCGTTGTAACTGATGCGGCGCACGGTGAATCTTTCGTTAGCGGCGCGTCCCCGCCGCCCAATCACAATGCCGGCGAACACCTGAATGCGCTCTTTCTCGCCTTCCTTAATTCTAGTGTGCACTCGGACGGTGTCGCCCACAGAAAACTCCAACGGCTCCTTGCGCCGATCCACGGCCTCAATCTTTTTCAACAATTCCTGATCCATAATTCAAAATCCTTTCTGCTTTTCCTTTCTCTTTACAATCGTCTCTGCCAACCCTTCCTCCCATTCCAAATAATCATCTAAAAAAGCATCTGTTAAAGACCCGTAGATACAAGAAATCCCAAACCCGAACAAAATAATGAAATAAATAATGTTAAAGGTTGTTGGATTATTTTCAACATAATCGAAAGGATCAGGTAAAAAAACCATCAGTAGAAACGCGCCAACAAATAAGATCAACATCCCCAAAAGCATAAACAACCCTCCTACTATCAACCCTGCGCAGGCGCCCATAATGATGCGCCCGAAAAATTTGCCGAGAAGAAGTAATGTTTTCTTTATCATAGGTCTATTTACCTGATAAATGCGCAATAATAGGCACAACACCCACTACAAAAACTGTCCAGAAAAAGATAGCGATCTTCTTCCTTATTTTCGCTTTTTCCTTTGCTTGTCTATATTCTTCAATATCGACATATCCCTCTTTCAACATAGGTTCGTATTGCTCCCAATCAAGAGAGTTATCAAAATACTCATTTTGAAGCGCGTTATAATTTTCTTTTTTGATGTAGCGTCCCCGGGGTATTTCATATTTTTTCACGTGGTGTAGCCAAAACAAAAATTTGTCTTCTATTTGACGAGCGTTCCAATATTTTGGATCTTCTCGTTCTTTTTTAGTAAGCAGCTCTCTAGGATAAGGCTCTGTGCCGTCGCCATAGCCAACATCGACATGGGTTTCTCCGTATTCTCTTTTCCATCTTTCCTCGCGAAGCTTTTCCAACTCTTTTTTGGCTTCCCATTGTTTTTTGAGTTGGCGTTCCTTTTCAATTTCTTGGCGCAATTCCGCCGGCATCTCCTCTGGTTGTTCCTGCGCGACTATTTTTGGCGGCAACAAATCCGGCCGTTGTTCGGCGGTGCGTTTTTGGGACATTTCCCTTCGCCATCGGGCAATTTCTTTGTGATTCCCAGATAAAAGAACTTCGGGAACCTTCATTCCGCGAAACTCCGACGGCCTCGTGTAATGCGGATATTCCAAAAGACCGTTCTCGCCAAAGGACTCTTCGTCGGCACTCTGGGAATCGCCCAAAACTCCCGGCAACAGACGGGTTACTGAATCAATCAAAATCATCGCCGGCAAGGCGCCGTTGGTTAGCACGAAGTCGCCAACCGAAAGCGTTTCATCGGCCAAGGCCTCGCGAATTCGTTCGTCAAAACCTTCATAGCTGCCGCACAAAAGAACCAGATGCTCCTCGCCGGCCAGTTCTTTGGCTTTGCTTTGGTTGTGGCGGCGGCCCGAAGGCGAGAGCAGGATGACCTTTGTGGACGGCGTTCGGACGGATTCCACCGCTTCAAACACTGGTTCCGGTTTCAAAACCATTCCCGGACCGCCGCCAAAGGGGCGGTCGTCCACCGTTCGATGCGCGTCTTGCGCAAAATCTCGAAGGTTTTGAATCTTCAATTCCAGCAAGCCCTTTTCCCTGGCGCGTTTAAGGATGCTTTCATTTAGCGGGCCGTCGAACATGGACGGAAACAAAGTGAACACGTCTATCTTCATCGCCGCCTTCAATCACCGTGCATTTAGATCGAGAAACCGTTTGCGCCGGATCAATCGTCCCCGCCGGCGGAGCGTTCCCCGGACTTCGCTGCGTCTTCCACCACTTCAAGCGCGCATCGGATTCCTTGTTTGGCGCTTCCCACTTGGAGCAAAGTCCGAATCGCGTTAATCGTATTCCCGTGCCTTCCAATAATTTTGCCCATGTCGGACGGATGAAGCTTTAATTGGTAGACGGTGACGCCCTTGCGCTCTGTCGGCGTGATGGTTGCCTCCTCGGCGTGATCCACCAGCCCTTTGACTATGAATTCCAGAAAACTTTGCATGGGAAGACAACAAGTGGAAAAATCAAGAAGCTCTCGGCGAAGACTCAACAGCGGCTTCCGCAGCCTTGGCCGCTCGTTTTGCCGCTCGAATGAAGCTTTGGACCGTGTCCGAAGGTTGCGCTCCGACGCCGATCCAATGCTCTACGCGGGCCATATCCATGGCCACCCAACCGCGAGCCTTCTTCCCCTTTTGCTCCTTCTTGCCCACGGAAAAGACCAGCCGACGATCGGCGCGCGCCATATCCTGCGCCACCTTGTTCGAGGTTTTTGCCGGATGATAGGTTCCTAATTCTTCAATGAACCTGCCGTCGCGCGGACTTCGGCTGTCGGCGGCCACAACCCGAAAAACAGGCCGGTTTCGCGCTCCCACTCGCTTGAGACGAATTTTTACTGACATAACAAAATGTTTCTCCCACACTTCGCGAAGGCTTAAACACAAGAGGAGCATTCCCCGCCCGCCGCGAAAAAGGAACGACAAAATAAACAGAATTCAAGCCGATGACAAGCATTCTTTTGCGTTTTTCAAAGACAAGCCGGCAGACGGCCGTTGCGCCAACCATTTTGCCCACGCGCGAAGACGGCAACGCAACGGGAACGCGCATTCATTGAAAATTCAAGACTTGGCCGCGCAACGATGCAATTTTTCTTCCTCGCAAAAGTTAACAAATTCAGCAAATCACATTTTGACCTCCCCTTTGGAACGGCAACAACGGAGCCGAGAACAAGAAAATAAATGAACCGAGACAAGCCCAAACCCGAGAATCCAGCGCGACCGCAAAACCTTCTCAACCCTTTTGACGGAGTGACTGCCAATCTTTGAGACAAAATTTTGGCCGATGAAAAGCAAGGCTTTCCCGGTTTGGCGACTCCGGCCGCGCTTGCTTGTCGGACAAACATCGATGAAGGGGACGCCAATCCGCCGAAGAGCGATTTGGCGGCTTCTATGCACCGTCAAAAAACCAACCAGCGAAAAATACGCGCCACGCACCACCGCATCGCAAAATGCGCCTTTGCGTCCTTTTCCCGGTTGCTTTCCTTCGGCCTTTCTTTAAGTACGGCAGAGGGAGAAACGCTGTTCGTCAATGGCGTCATCTGGACAGTGGATTCAAACGACCGCGGGCCGAAGCGGTTTTGGTGCGAGGCGAACGCATTCACTACGTCGGCTCTCGCGTCGAGGCGACGGCCTTGGCCGGAGACAACGCCGCAGTGATCGATCTCAAGCGAGGAATGCTTCTGCCGGGATTTGTGGAAAGCCCCATTCATCCCAGCATGGCCGGCTTGCTCGCCTTCAAACTCCAAATCATCGGTACGCGCACCGTCGCCGAAGTGCAAGCCTCGCTTGCGGACTACGCCGCCGCCAACCCGGACGCCAAGTCACTGTTTGGATTCGGTTTCCCCAGCGCACTCAATACCGCGGTCAACGCCGCAGGAGTAACCGGACCCTATCAAAAGGACTTGGACGTCGTATCTGGCCGCCCGGTAATGCTCATCGCATTGGACGCGCCCAGCGCTTGGGGGAACAGCAAGGCGCTGAAAGTGGCCGGCATCAACAAAATACCCCGGATCCTTTGCCGGGCGTTCATTACTATCAGCGCGACAAAAACAGCGAAACCACCGGCTGGATGGTGGAAGGAGCGGCTTTCTGGCCTTTAGTGCCGTTGTTCGGCATTGGTTCGGAAGAAGACTTCTGAGCGCACGCCGTCCAAGTGAACGCTGTTGGCGATGTAGTTTTGCACCGTCTCCAATTCCATGCCGTAGGCGACTGCCAGCGCGGCGACAATGTCCGAATTCTCTTTGAGATTTTCCATAACGATGATTCCTCTGCCCAGAGAATGACGCAAAGCCGAAGGAAAACCAAAGCTGAATTTTTTGCGCTTGTTTTCTCTCTCTTTTCCCTCTCACGAATTTCTCCTTTGCAAAAAAAAGAGGTTGATGGTAGTTGATGTTTCGTTTTCGTGGTCGGCGAATTGGCTTTTTGCGCTGTTGGCAGGGCGGAAAATGGCTGGTTTGTTGGCGGATTTTGTGGTTTCTTGAGGCCGAGCGAGAGCCAAGATTCCATCTTTTTTCGACTTTTTTGAGATTTTTATTTGATTTAGTTTATTTTTTTGTTTGACTTGGGGGCGAAGAGAAGGAGATATTGGAGAAAAGCGGGTCGCCTGGCGAAGAAAAAAAAGATTGAAAAAAAGATTGCCTTGCGGTTTGTTTGGTTGGAAAGTAGTTTTGTTTTTGCGGTTATCGGTTATTATTGTTTATTTGGAGTAGTTACAACAGAAAGGTTAGATATGAGAAAATTCGTTTTATGGGGAGTGGGGGCATCGGGGGATGCCGGGGGTGGCAAGCGGTCTCTTTGGGGGGCGATTGCCATGGTGGCGCTATTGGCGTTAGTTCCGGTGTCGGCGCAGGCGCAGTTGTACATTGACGTCTATCAGAGCCGGGACAACAACAACCAGACGCTGTGGGTGTTTAGCGGTTCTTCGACGGTGCCGCAGTTATGGAGCGTTCGCACTGGCGTTGCGGGCAACGACAACTTCGCTCGGCGGGACACTTGGGAGGTGGTGAGCAACAGTGGGGTTCTTTTCCCCACCAATGCGCCCACCAATCAGCGTCTGGCGCTGTCTTCGATTACCGGGCTAGACGCCATTACTTCGCGGGATCGCTGGTATGTGGCCAATGTGCTGACTAACACGACGACGGTCACGGATCCGACGCTTTCGATCACGACGAACTCGGTGGCGCGGACGAGAGCCATCACGTCCTTGTTTCTGAACGATGATCCGGGCACTGGGGCTACCGATCGGGACGAGTTGGGCATTCGGGTCAGTGGATCTGCCTTCCGCTATGATCTGGGTGGCACTTCGGAATGGAGCGGAGCGGGGATTTTGGCGAAGCCGTTTAGCGACTTCTATTCGGGGGATACGGACGGCACGGCCTTTTCCTTTAACAACTTGGGGACGGGGGGTACTGGGGGTCCTCGTTTTGCGGCGGGGTCCGATGGCTCGATAGTCGTTCGGTTTCATCGGGGGACGGTGATTCCGGAGCCGCAGGAATATGCGCTGGCGTTTGGGTTGTTTGCCTTGGGGTTTGTGATTGTGCGTCGTCATTGGCAAAAGAAGAAACAGGCCGCCGTTGCTGCTGCCGCTGCGTAGCAGCCGGTTAGGCCGGCCAGCCGCCAAGAGCGGCCACAACGACCGATTGCATCCCGTTTCCAACAGCTTGGAAACGGGATTTTTTTGGGGTTATTGAATTGAGCATGGTGGATTGGGAATTCTCAGCCAGAGATGAGCGGATTTGGGGCGTTTGAATGGATGGAGAACTCTAAAATTGAGATTTTGGAAATACCAAAGAGCGAAGGGCAAACCGTGGATGAAAAAATCTGCTCACTGCGGGAGTTTTGCTGGTTGACAAGTCAGGGAAAAAACGCCAAAAAAATCTATACATTACTATCTTGCGTAGCTTGCTTATGTTTTGGTAAGATTAAAGGATGTTTGACGGGAGCCGAGCCTTGGGACAGATTGGGAAAGAGGGAACTTCGGCGGATTTTGGCGAAGAAATTTACCAAGAAACAGGATGGAAGCGGTAATAGAAGAGAGCCTGGATTTAGTTGCGCAAAGCAACCGGCTAGAGGGTTTGCGGCCTCAGGAACGGGTAAGTTGGGCAATTGCCCGGTTCGGCGAGCGTTTGGTGTTGTCGTCCAGTTTTGGCGTTCAGTCGGCCGTTTGCCTGCATATGGTAACCCGGCTCAAGCCGGACATTCCGGTGGTGTTGATTGACACTGGCTATTTGTTTCCCGAAACGTATCGATTTATTGACGAATTGACCCAGCGTTTCCGTCTGAATCTGAAGGTTTTTCGGTCTTTTCTGAGTCCAGCGTGGCAGGAGGCGCGTTATGGCAGGCTTTGGGAGCAGGGGATTGAGGGCATTGAGCGTTACAATCAGATGAACAAGGTCGAGCCGATGAACCGCGCCTTAGTGTCGTTGCGGGCTGCCGGCTGGATTGCCGGCATTCGGCGGGCGCAAGGCGAGTATCGATCCGCCATTCCGGTGCTTGTCCAAGATGGAAACTGCGTCAAGATTCATCCCATCATTGATTGGACGGATCGCGACGTTTTTCGCTATCTCAAGCGGCACGATCTTCCCTACCATCCGCTTTGGCACAAGAATTATCTGTCGATTGGAGACGTTCACACCACCTGCCGGGTTGGCGAGGGCATGTCGGAGGAAGAAGCGCGGTTTTTTGGATTGAAACGGGAATGCGGACTTCACGAGGGAGTCAACGCCGACTTTAACATTTGATGCGTCAGGAAGCGTCGAACATTCATTCCTTATTTTCGCGCATGCTGCCGCGGGAACAAAAGGAGTCCTTGCTCCGCCAACGCGGTTTAGTTGTCTGGCTTTTTGGCCTTTCGGGGGCCGGCAAGTCCACCATCGCCGTCGGATTGGAAGCCGCTCTTCATCGCCGAGGCGTGTTGACTCAACTTTTGGACGGCGACAACATTCGCAGCGGTTTGAACCGAGACCTCGGATTTTCCGATGCGGATCGCGAGGAAAACATTCGGCGAATTGCCGAAGTGGCCCGCCTGCACGCCAGCATCGGCGTCGTTGTCATTGTTTCCTGCATTACGCCAAAACGAAACCTGCGGCAAACGGCCCGCAAAATTATTGGCGGCGCGGATTATTGGGAAGTCTTTGTTTCCTGCGCTTACGAAACCTGCGAGCGGCGCGACGTAAAAGGTCTTTACGCCAAAGCCAAAGCGGGGAAGATCGCTCAATTCACGGGCCAGGATTCCGCTTTTGAAGTCCCGGACGCTGAATATCCTCCCATACTCACAATCGCCACCGACCGCGCGGACGAGAGGGAGTCCGTCGCCAAACTCTTGGACGCCGTCTTTTCCCGCACCCGGCTTGACGGATAACGCCGATGCACTGCTACATTCTTTCTCACCTCAAGACGCTGGAAGCGGAAGCCATTTTCGTCATCCGCGAGGCGGCCGCCCAATTCACAAAGCCGGTTCTGCTTTTCTCCGGCGGCAAAGACTCCATTACCTTGTGGCACTTGGCTCGGAAAGCGTTTTATCCGGCTCGGCCTCCTTTCCCTCTTTTGCACATCGACACCGGCCACAACTTCCCGGAAACGCTCGAATTCCGCGACCGCCTGATTGCCGAGACGGGCGCCCGATTAATCGTGAGGACAGTGCAAGAATCCATTGACAAAGGGCGCGTCGCAGAGGAAAGCGGCGCCTACTCTTCGCGCAACGCCTTGCAAACCGTCACCTTGCTGGACGCTTTGGAAGAATTTCAATTTACGGCGGCCTTAGGCGGAGCCCGGCGAGACGAGGAGAAAGCCCGCGCCAAAGAGCGCTTCTTCTCTCATCGCAACGAATTCGGCCAGTGGGACCCGAAGCATCAACGGCCCGAGCTTTGGAACATCTTCAACGGCAACATGGGAATAAGAGAACACTTTCGCGTCTTTCCGCTCAGCAACTGGACGGAGATGGACGTCTGGCAGTATTTGAAACTCGAAAATTTGTCGCTGCCCTCCATTTACTTCGCTCACGAAAGGAAAGTGGTGCAACGCAACGGCGTTCTCCTCGCGCATTCTGCGCACCTTCAAGCCGGCGACAGCGAGACCGTTCGAAAAGCTCGAGTTCGTTTCCGCACCGTCGGCGACATGACCTGCACCGGCGCCATTGAGTCCGCCGCCGACTCTATTGACGACATCATCGCCGAAGTCGCCAGCGCCCGCGTGGCCGAACGCGGCGCGCGGGCGGACGACAAAAGATCGGAAACCGCTATGGAAGACCGCAAAAAAGAAGGCTACTTCTAATATGAACATCCACGCCATCTATCGGATAATCTTCAAAATCTGGCGGGTCAAACGCATGCGCGTCTTTGAAGAAAGAATCGCTCCGCAGCCCGACGAAAACATCCTCGACGTCGGCGGACATCCCGACACTTGGTCCCGCAAAATAACCGCCCGCAAAATCATCATCATTAACACTTACCCCCTCCCCGCCGCCCCTTCGCCCAACCGCATTGAAAGCCTCGTTGGCGATGGCTGCTCCCTGGAATACAAGGAAGGGGCCTTTGACATTGTTTTCTCCAACTCCGTAATCGAACACGTTGGCAGCTTCGACCAACAACAAAAATTCGCCCGCGAAGTGCGCCGCGTCGGCCGGCGCCTTTGGATTCAAACTCCCGCTCAAGAATGCCCGCTGGAACCCCACTACCTGGCCCCTTTCGTGCACTGGCTTCCCCCCTCGTATTCACAAAAACTCTTGCGCTGGTTCACCCCCTGGGGCTGGATGACCAAGCCCAGCCCGGAAGCAGTTGCCGCGGCAATCCAAAACACCCAGCTCCTCACCCGCAACCAATTCGCCAAACTTTTTCCCGACTGCGAAATTTATACCGAAAAACTCTTCTTCATCCTCCCTAAATCTTACATCGCCATCCGCGCTAAATAAATGGACATTCTCCGGTTCACCACCGCCGGCAGCGTTGACGACGGAAAAAGCACGCTCATCGGCCGCCTGCTCTACGACAGCAAATCCGTCTTTGAAGACCAACTCCAAGCCGTCGAACAATCCAGCCGCCAGCGCGGCGATGAAATCGTGAACCTCGCTTTGTTGACCGACGGCCTTCGCGCCGAGCGGGAACAAGGCATTACCATCGACGTGGCTTATCGTTACTTTGCCACCCCTCGCAGAAAGTTCATCATTGCGGACACGCCGGGACACGTCCAATACACTCGAAACATGGTGACCGGTGCTTCAACCGCCAATCTCGCCATCATCTTGGTGGATGCCAGAAAAGGCGTCGTCGAGCAAACCTGCCGGCACTCTTTCATCGCCTCTCTGCTCCAAATTCAACACATCGTCCTCGCCGTCAACAAAATGGACTTGGCCGACTATCAGGAGGAAGTTTTCCAAAAGATCGTCAAAGACTACAAAGAGTTTTCTTCCCGGCTCAGTGTTCCTCACATCGACTTTATCCCAATCAGCGCGTTGCACGGAGACAACGTCGTCAGGCGCTCCGCCTCTATGCCTTGGTATCAAGGCGGCGCCTTGCTTCACACTCTGGAAAACGTTTACGTCGGCAACGAATTCAACCACGTGGACGCGCGATTTCCCGTGCAGTGGGTGATCCGTCCGCAGAGCCGGAAACACCACGACTTTCGCGGCTTTGCCGGTCGAGTCGCCAGCGGCGTCTTCAAAAGCGGCGACGAAGTGACCGTTCTGCCATCCGGGTTTCAATCCAAAATTCGAGGCATTCACACGATGGAAACCGTGATCGACGAAGCCTTTGCGCCTATGTCCGTAGTGGTGATGCTGGAGGAAGAAATCGACGTCAGTCGCGGCGACATGATCGTCAAGCAGAACAACCCGCCGCAAATCACCCAAAACATCGAGAGCATGATTTGCTGGTTCTCCGAAAACGCAAAATTGCAGATCGGAAGGAAATACCTTCTCCGCTCCACAACCAGAGAAGCCAAGTGCATTATTGAAAAAGTCAAATACAAGGTCGACGTAAACACATTGCACAAAATCGAGAACGACTTTGAAGTGGGCATGAACGACATCGCCCGCATCTCGATTCGCTCCTCCGCTCCATTTTTTCTGGATTCTTACAAGCGCAACCGGTCGACGGGCAGTCTCATCCTGATCGACGAACAAACCCACGCCACCGTCGCCGCCGGCATGGTCGTCTAACGCCTTCCAACTTGCCATTCTCTTGAATCGCCGTTAGCATTCTCTTCTTTCCAGTTAACACCAGCCGATGACGGTCCGAATCAAAATCTGCGGCATCACGCGGGAAGACGACGCCTTGGCCGCAGTTCGGGCGGGAGCGGACGCCTTGGGGTTTTTGTTCTATCCAAAGAGCAAACGGCGTATTTCTCCGGAGCAAGCCCGCAACATTATCCGGGCGCTGCCGCCTCTGGTCACCGTCGTCGGCGTCTTTGCCAACGAGCGGGCCGAAACAATCGCCGCCATTCGGAAAACTTGCTTTCTAGACGCAGTGCAACTGCACGGGGACGAAACTCCCGAGTTCTGTCGGTCGATCCCCGGAAAAACAATCAAAGCCTTTCGCTTGCGGAATGCTGAAACCCTTGCCGCCGCCCGCGCTTTTTCCACCGACGCATGGCTTTTTGACAGCTACACGCCGAATCAACGCGGCGGCGCGGGGCTTCCCTTCAATTGGGAGTGGATTCGGCAATCAACGCCTCTTCCTCGTCCCTTTCTCGTCGCCGGCGGACTCACCCCCGCCAACGTCGGCAATTGCATTAAAACCGCCCGCCCTTACGCTGTTGACGTCTCTTCGGGAGTCGAAGATGCGCCGGGAAAAAAGAACGCGGACAAAATGAGGCGCTTTGTCGCCGCCGTCAGAAAGGCCGCTGCGGTAATCGCCGCGCCGTCCGCCTTTTCCAAGTCAAGAGATTTCCGCCCGACAACGCCCGACTGATTCAGTGAACGATATGTCAGAAATCGGTTTTCATCTCGTCGTCGTCTTGGTTCTCATCTTGGGCAACGGCGTATTTGCCATGGCGGAAATGGCGGTGGTCTCTTCCCGCAAGCCCAAGCTGAAACACCTGGCCCGAAGCGGCGACAAAAAGGCTAGAAAAGTGTTGGACTTGGTAGAAACGCCCAATCACTTTCTTTCCACCGTTCAATTCGGCATTACGCTGATCGGGATTCTGGCGGGCGCTTTCGGCGGCGCCACCATTGCGGACAAACTGGCCAAAAGCCTAGAAACAACTTGGATGCAAGGATTCCACGAAGAAATCGCCTTCGGCCTGGTCGTCGCCTTTATTACCTTTGCGTCGCTTGTGCTGGGCGAAATCGTTCCTAAACGCCTCGCCCTTCACGCCCCGGAAAAAACTTCTATGCTCATCGCCGGCCCCATTAGCAAACTCGGCAAACTGGCCGCGCCTTTTGTCTGGGCAATCGGCCGGACGACCGACTCGCTTCTGGACTTAATCGGCGTCAAACGATCAGAAGAACCGGCCATCACCCGCGAAGAAGTGCAAGTGATGGTCGAACAAGGATCGCACGCCGGCGTCTTTCATCAAGCCGAAATCGGCATGGTCGAAGGCGTTATGCGGCTGGATGAAGAACGCGTCGGCGACCTGATGACGCCCCGCCCTAAAATCATCTGGCTCAACGCCGGCGACAGCGACAACGTCAACTGGCGCAAAATTGTGACCAGCAATCACTCTCACTTTCCCCTTTACATCGGCAACCGCGACAACGTCGTCGGAATGATCTCCGTCAAGGCAATGTGGGCCAACATGTCGGCCGGCGTTCAAACCAGCCTCAAAAATCTGGCCGTTCCCCCACTTATTGTCCCGGAAACCATGATCGCCGTAAAACTCTTGGAAGCCTTCAAACAATCCGGCAAACACATTGCCCTCGTTACCGACGAATTCGGCGGCGTCGCCGGCCTAGTAACCCTCATCGACGTCCTCGAAGCCATCGTCGGCGACATCCCTTCGGAAGAAGAAAAACTCCGAGAACCATTCATCAAACGCGAGGATGGAAGCTATCTCATCGACGCCATGATGGAAGCGGACGACTTCAAAAACCTGCTCCAACTCAAAAATCTCCCCAACGAAGACATCGACGACTATCACAGCGTCGGCGGATTCGCTCTTTCCTTGTTCGGCAAAATCCCTGCCGAAGGCGACAGCTTTCAACACGAGGGCTATCGCTTCGAAGTAGCGGACATGGACAAGCACCGCATCGACAAAATTCTGGCCGTTCCCATTCCGCCAGAACACCCCGCCAAGCCCGAAACCGGCGGTTCAACTGCATAAGGCTCTGCCAAAATGCCGGAAAAAATGGAAAAACGAAGTGAAGACAACTCGCCCGCCCGCCAAAGGCGTTTTGTCCGCAAGATTCCATCTTGGCAAACACGCCCTTCCTTCCGTAAATTCCTTTCCCAACTGACTTAAGATGCCGAGCGTATTCATCAAAACTTACGGCTGCCAAATGAACGAGCGAGATTCAGAAGCCGTCGCCGCCCAACTCTCGGCCCGAGGCTACGCTCTGGCAAAGTCCGAACAGCAAGCAGACGTAATCCTGCTCAACACCTGCAGCGTGCGCGGCCAAGCGGAGCAGAAGGCGCTTGGGAAAATGGTGCACCTTGCCGGCAAAACCCGCCGCCGCGGCGCCGTTCTCGGATTCATGGGATGCATGGCGCAAAACCGGGGCCAAAGCCTGATAGACAAACTGCCGGACGTGGACTTGGTTCTCGGAACCCAAAAATTCCATCGAGCTGGAGACTACCTCGATCAAATCTTGGCCGGAGAACGCGGGCAAATTTGCGACACCGAAGAAGAACGGGGAAGCGAGTCAACCATTCGGGAGCATCTCGCCGCCGGGCAAACGACAAACCGCCAGCCAACCGCTTATGTCAGCATCATGCAAGGTTGCAACCAACACTGCGCTTTTTGCATCGTCCCCCGCACGCGGGGGCGCGAACGAAGCCGTTCCATCCAAGACATTGTCGAGGAATGCCAAGAACTGGCCGCCGCCAACGCCAAAGAAATCACGCTTCTCGGCCAAATCGTCACCAGCTACGGAAAGCGGGAAATTGGCGTCAAAAATGGAAAATCGGCCTTCGTCCAACTCCTCGAAGCCATTCACCAAGTCTCAGGCATTCAGCGAATCCGCTTCACCTCGCCGCATCCCAAAGGCTACGGCGACGATTTGATCGAGGCCTACCGCTCGCTTCCCAAACTCTGCGCCAGCGCCCACGTCCCCGTCCAAAGCGGCAGCAACCGCATCCTCAAACGCATGCGCCGGGGCTACACCAGAGAACGTTTTCTAGAAATCATCCGCAAACTCCGCCAAGCCCAACCCGACATCGGCATCACCACCGACATCATCGTCGCCTTCCCCGGCGAAACCGAAGCCGACTTTCAAGAAACTCTTTCCCTAGCCGAAGAAGCCCAATTCGACAACGCCTTCGTCTTCAAATACTCGCCCCGCCAAGACACGCCGGCCGCCGATATGGAAGAGCAGATTCCGCGGGAAATCAATGAACGGCGACACGCCCAACTGCTGGAGAAAATCTCCGAAATCGGCAGCCAAAAATACCAACGGTTCATCGGCAAAACCACGCCAATCCTCGTCGAAGGTCCCAGCCGCCGCAACCCAAACCGCCTCCAAGGCCGCACTTCTTGCAACAAAATCGTGGTCTTCGAAGGCGACAACCGCCACATCGGAAAAATGCTCGACCTAAACATTTATCGCGCCGGCTCGTTCACGCTCTACGGCCTCCCCGCAACCGGCCAACCGGCCTAAAACCTTATGCCTCAAATCTCGCTCGCCAACCTCTCCATCCTCCTCGGACTCGGCTACCTCCTTCCCCAAATATACGGCCTGATCCGGCCAGCCGATTTCGGAAACCAGCTCCAAAAGTTCCCTCGCTCCACCGCTTGGGGCGTTTGCCTCGTCGCATTGGCCACTCTTTGGTTTCTGTCCGTCGTCAACCAAACGCAAAAAGAAGTCAGCGACTTCGCCGCCTTCAAAAACGCCATGTTCCTCGGCTTCAGTTGCCTGGGCATCGCCGTCTGCATTTACCTCAGAGACTTCCTCGCCGTGCGCGGCTACGCCGTTCTTCTGCTCCTGCTGGCCAAACTCATGGTCGAAACCGCGCGTTGGCACGACAGCCAGTGGCGACTGGTCATCATTACCTGGGCCTACCTTTGGGTGCTGGGCGGCGTTTGGTTCACCATCTCGCCGTGGCGCGTTCGAGACATCATCCGGTGGAAAACCGCCAACCTATTCCGCCTGCGGCTCCTTTGCAGCCTGCGAAGCGCCTTCGCCCTCCTATTAATCAGCCTCGGCCTCTTTGTTTTTTAACTTGACTCGCCGCCAAAATAGAACTTTCATTGTCCTCATTCACTTGAAACCAGAATATTCTTGACATTATGAAAATAATCTCATCCTCAAATATTAACCGGACAACCGGACAACCGGACAACCGGACAACCGGACAACCGGACAACCGGACAACCGGACAACCGGACAACCGGACAACCGGACAACCGGACAACCGGACAACCGGACAACCGGACAACCGGACAACCGGGTTCACTCTCATCGAACTGCTGGTGGTGATTGCCATCATCGCCATCCTTGCCAGCATGCTCCTTCCCGCGCTCGGCAAGGCCAAAGCCAAGGCCCACGGCATTTCCTGCATGAACAACCTGCGCACCCTGATGCTGGCCTGGAAGTTCTACGCCCACGACAACGAAGGCTGGCTGGTTTCCTCCCGAGACGTCGGAGGCGACGGATTCAACGGGCGTCCATGTTGGACGAGAGGTCATCTAAGTTATGCCGCCAACAGGCGAGACAACTGGGATGTCACCATGCACGTCGAGAAAAGCCCGCTTTTTGAATATACCGGCCGCACGGCGGAAGTTTGGAAATGCCCGGCGGACAAGGCAACCGTCAAAGCCGACGGCAAAACTTGGCCGCGCGTCCGCAGCAACTCCATGAGCCAAAGCTTTGACAACGGAACTTGGCTACCGGCATCGAGATTCCGCATTTATGCCAAAGAAGCCGAATTGACCGATCCCGGCCCTTCCATGACTTGGGTTTTAGTGGACGAGCATCCCGGCACTATCAACGACGCCGCCTTCGCCGTAGAAATGCGCAGCGAAGCGGACTTGGACCGGGCAAGAATCATCGACTTTCCCGCCAGTTATCACAATGGCGCTTGCGGATTTTCCTTCGCCGACGGCCATTCTGAAATCAAAAAATGGTCGGATCCGAGAACAGTAAAACCCCCTAACTACGGCAATAGAATTCCGGATCGACAGTCAACGCGCAACAACCGAGACGTGCTTTGGCTGTCTGAGCGAAGTAGCGCGCCCAAGTAAGTTTGGCCGTTAGCGCGGCGACAACGTTTGCGGGGATTTTTGCCGTCTTTGTTGTTGGCGGCCGACAACCAACCAGCGAGCGAAACTGCGCCAAAAAGTTTTTTCAAAACGCAATGTCCGCCGGCCGGATACTGGTGATCCGAGGCGGGGCGATTGGCGATTTTATTTTGACTTTGCCGGCGCTTCGGGCGATTCGAGACGCTTTTCCTCAAGCCAAAGTGGAAATTCTCGGCTATCCCAACATAGCCGATCTGTCCCGTTTCGCCGGTCTGGCGGACGATGCCAAAGCCATTGAAGCGCCCGCGTTGGCGGGTTTTTTTGCCGCTGAAGGAATGCTGGACGAGGATTGGATGGAATACTTCGGCCGCTTCGACGTCGTTCTTTCCTATCTCTATGATCCGGACGCAATTTTCCAAGACAACGTCCGCCGCTGTCGGCGGGCAAACTCGGAAAGCGATGCGGACGCGAAGACTTTGACCTTTATTCAAGGCACTCATCGGCCAGAGGAAAGCGGGGATGTTCACGCCGCCGAAGTTTTGCTAGAACCGCTAAAACAGTTGGCCGTCTTTGCCGCCGATAGCAGGCCGCAAATTCGGATTCCTTGCCGAAGCGCCGCTGACAATCGTTCTTGGCTGGCGATTCATCCCGGCAGCGGCAGTTTGTCCAAAAACTGGCCCGTCGAACGCTGGCGGCAACTGATTGCGCAAATTCAGGCCAAGACAAACTGGAACTTGCTACTGGTCGGCGGAGAAGCCGAACGGGAAACATTCCAAAAGTTGAAACCGACGCTGAATGCTTCTCGCTCCCGTCTGGAATTTTGTGCGCCATTGCCTCAACTCGCTTCCTTGCTGGCGGAGTGCGGCGGATTTATCGGCCACGATTCCGGCATTTCTCATTTGGCGGCGGCCGTTGGGTTGCCGGGGCTGGTTTTGTGGGGAGAAACCAAAGAAACGGTTTGGCGACCGCGCAGTGATCAATTTGCCGTCGTCCGCCACGAAAATGGCTTGCGCCATCTTCCGGTCAAGCAAGTTTTCGACCAACTCAGAGAACGCTTTGGAACCGAGGAGGGCAACATTCCTTGTTTTAGGATTCTCGCAGACTAAAAGCGGACAGGCTTGATACCGTGGCGTAATCGCACTTGCTCAGGCGCAAGGCCTTGCTCGCGCAAAGAACGCAGGGCCAAAGCTTGATTTCGTTTGGACAAGCGCTCTCCGCAAGCGTCTTTCATCAGCGGACAATGGAAAAATTCGGGCGCCGCCCACTCCAACGCTTCGTAAAGAAGCAGTTGGCGGCAAGTTGACAGCAAGAGGTCTTCGCCGCGGACAACTTCGGTAATGCCCATCGCATGATCATCCACAACCGCCGCCAGTTGATAGGCGGGTGCGTCGTCTTGCCGCCACACGACGAAGTCGCCGAAATCAACTCCGGCGACCGCGGAAAAGTTTCCCAAGTTGCCGTCTGCAAAGGCAATTCGCCGGTTGTCGGGAACGCGGAATCGCCAGTTGGGTTTTCCTTGATTTTTCGCCGGCGCTTTGCCCGTGTTTTTCCGACAAGTTCCCGGATACAAAGGGCCTTCGTCGACGGGATGCGGCGCAAGAGAGGCCGTTTGGATGTCTTTTCGCGAGCAATAACAGCGGTAAACTCGTCCCAAAACGATCAATCGTTCCAGCGCGTTGCGATACCAGTTGAATCGGGCGCTTTGCCGATAAGGCCCGTTCCTTCCTTCGATGTCCGGCCCTTCGTCCCAACGGAAACCAAACCAGCGAAGGTCTTGCATCATCGCTTCCAAAAATCGAGGCTGAGAGCGAACGGCATCCAAATCTTCTACGCGAAGAATGAGTTGTCCGTTGCGTTCGGCGGCTCTGGCCTGCGCTCGCCAAAAGGTTCGGGCGTGGCCTAAGTGGAGATAACCGGAGGGCGTTGGAGCGATTCGCCCGCGATACTTTCCATCCCAATCCGAACCGTCGGCCACCGCAATCTCTCTTCCCGTCTCCATTTTGCTTTGGGTTAGGGGACTTTTTCTTTTGGGGAAATGCTTCTCTGGAAATCGGATCCGGCCCGCCAATCCCACCGGCGGCGGATTCTTCGTCGTCAATCCACGAATCGCCGCAGAATGTCTTGGTAAGCGTCCGGGCGTCGGTCTCGCAGGAACGGCCAGGCGGTCCGCGTTTCCTGAATTCGGTTCAGATCAATCTCGACGACCATTGTCTGCTCCTCCGATGGGGATGCGCGGGCAAGAATTTCCCCTGAAGTTCCGGCGACAAAGCTCCCGCCCCAAAACTCGATGCCGCCGGTCGAATGGGGGTCTTCGATGCCGACGCGATTCACTGCGGCGACGTAACAACCGTTGGCAATGGCGTGCGCTCGTTGGATCGTTTCCCAAGAATTCGCTTGAAGAGATCCTTGCGCTGGCTTTTCCTTTGGAAGCCAACCGATTGCCGTGGGGAAAAACAATATCTCGGCGCCCCGCAAGGCGGCCGAACGAGCGGCTTCGGGATACCATTGATCCCAGCAGAGGAGAACGCCGACGGTGGCCAATCGGGTCTTCCAAACTCGAAAACCGAGGTCGCCCGGAGCAAAGTAATACTTTTCGTGGAAGCCCGGATCATCGGGGATGTGCATCTTTCGATACTTGCCCGCCAGCCGGCCGTTTTCGTCAACAAGCACCGCAGTATTGTGGTATAGTCCCGGCGCTCTCCGCTCAAAAAGAGAGGCAATAATGGCCACGCCAAGCGATTTGGCTTCGGCTTGGAGCCGTTCCGTGGTGGGGCCGGGGATCGCCTCCGCCAGTTGAAAATGCGCAGTCTCTTCACGCTGGCAGAAGTAGGGAAACTGGAACAGCTCCTGGGTGCAGACGATGGTTGCGCCCTGCTTGGCTGTTTCTCGAATGCCCGCCAACGTTTTGGCCTGATTTTGAGCGACATCCGGTCCGCAACGGCTTTGCACCAAGCCAACACAACACTTCCGTTCTTCCATCGCCGTTCTTCCGCTTCGCTACTGGACTGGACGCTTTCTTTTCGGTCGTAAAAGCCTAAGCGATGGTCAAAGATGGTGGGCAAAACCGCTTCCCAGTCAAGCCCGCATTTTCTCAGCGAAAAGGCCTCGTTCAAAAATATCTCAGAAATTTTACTTTTTTTCTTGCCTAATCCATTGGAAAAGCGTTTAAATCTTCTTTTTTGGATGGAGTGAGAAAATCCAATTCAGAGAATCCGAACCCGAATAGTATTATGGCAGCAAAAAAGACAGCAAAGAAGACCACTAAAAAGACGGCGAAAAAAGCGGCCAAGAAGGCGCCGAAAAAATTGAAGCCGCTTACAAAGTCGGAAGTCGTTTTGGAAATTGTCGAAGCAACCGGCATTGAAAAGAAACAAGCGGTGGAAACGCTCAACGCCTTGGCGCAATTAGCCTGCAAGGAGACCAAGAAGAATTTGTCCTTCACCATTCCCGGCATCGGGAAGTTGGTTCTCGTTCATCGAAAAGCTCGGGACGGCCGCAATCCTAGTACTGGCGAGAAGATCAAGATTCCCGCAAAGAAAGCGGTCAAATTCCGCGTGGCCAAGTCTTGCAAGGACGCCATTCTCCCTCCCAAAAAATAATCCGATCCAATTCTTTCTAATCCGCAAAGACGTTCTGTGGACCGAGCGTTTTTGTTTTCAATGGATTTTGAGGCGGGAGAAACTTGGTCCCGTTGCGGGATTTCGGCAAAGCGGCGAAAAAACAGCGACGACGGGAACCAACCGGCCGCCACGCTCTCTTCCAAAAAACGGAGAGGGTTGGCGGCCGTTCTCGTTTCGCCGCGCTGAGGCAACGCTAAAATGGAAGTTCGAACCCGATTCGCTCCCAGCCCAACCGGCTCTCTCCACATCGGAGGCGCGAGAACCGCTCTGTTCAACTGGCTTTACGCCCGGCACGCCGGCGGCCAGTTTATCCTGCGCATCGAAGACACCGACGAAGCGAGAAACACCCAAGCCTCCTTGGAAATTCTCCTCGCCGGACTGCGCTGGCTGGGGATTCAATGGGACGAAGGCCCTCGAACAAACTGCCCTTCGGAACAATTTGGAGATAAAGGACCGTACTTTCAATCGCAGCGATCCGCCATCTACCGGCGATACCTCGACGAGTTGACGGCAAAAGGCCGCGCCTACGAAAAAGACGGAGCGATTCGCTTCGAAATGTCCCAAGAGCCGATTGTGATTCCCGATCTCATCGTGGGCGAAGTGACCCGAAAACTAACGGATCGCGAGGCGCAACAGCCGGACTTTGTCCTCGTCCGAACCGACGGCCAGCCAGTCTTCCATCTAGTCAACGCCGTGGACGATCTGGAAATGGGCATCACTCACGTGATTCGAGGCGAAGACCATTTGAGCAACACTTCAAAACATCTGGCCATCATCCGCGCCCTCGGCAGAACGCCGCCCCAATACGCGCACATTCCCCTCATTCTCAACGCCGACGGAACGAAAATGAGTAAGCGCGATTCGGGCGCCTCAATCGGCGGCTACATGAAAGAACGCTATGCGCCGGAAGCGGTGGCCAACTACCTCTGCCTGCTCGGCTGGTCTCCCAAGAACGACCGCGAAAAACTCCCAATGGAAGAAGTCATCCGGCTCTTCAACCTTCGCCATATCTTGAGGCACAACGCAAAGTTCGACCGAGAGAAACTTCAGTGGCTGAATGGCGAATATTTGAGGGAAATGGAACCGTCCCGCTACGCCCGGCTCGCCCAATCGTGCCTCGAATCCAAAGGATTCTCGTTGTCTTCGTTCGGAACGGAGTATATCCGCAGTGCCCTCGCCACCACTCAAGGCAAGGTTCGAGAGCTCTCTGAACTCCCCAACTATGCCGGATTTTACTTTGAAGCGGACGACTCCGTCGCCCCTAATCCAAAAGAGGCGGAAACACACTTCGCGCCGTCCAATCTGGAAGGCATGCAGCGATTGCAGGCGGCTTTTGACGAGCTGGAGTCGTTCCAACCGGAGTCCGTTCAATCCGCTTTCAAAGAAGTTGCCGGAAAACTGCAAGTGAAGATTCGAGTGCTGGTGCATCCCATCCGCCTAGCCTGCACGGGCAAAACCGCCGGCCCCAGCCTTTACCACCTCCTCTCCATTCTCGGCAAAAAACGAGTGTTGCGGCGAATTCACCGCGCCGTTCTCCAAGCAAAGCGAACTCCATGACCTTGAAAGTAACATATACGACCGATGCTCCACTTGCCGCAAAGCGCTCCAATTCCTGGAACGGCACGGGATCGCCTACGCAAAAATCCCGATTCGGGAAACGCCGCCGACAAAGGCCGAAATCGAACAAATGCTCAGGATTCAAGGAGGCAATCTCCGCAAACTCTTCAACACTTCCGGCAGAGACTACCGCGAGCAGGGCGTCAAGGATCGGTTGCCCAGCATGACGGCCACGCAGGCCGTCCAGCTTCTCGCCGGCAACGGCAATCTAATTAAACGGCCCTTCGCCCTCTCAAAATCGATTGGACTGCTGGGATTCAAAGAAGAGGAGTGGCGTGAAAATCTCGGCTTGTAGACTTGAAGTTTTTCGTTCCCGTTGCTTGTCCCACTGAGGGGACAACCGCTCTAAAAACAAACGCCGGCTCCTTTTTATCGAAGCCGGCGCCGTCTCTTGGAAAGCGGCGAAGGAGGCTAATCGCCGCGATCCTTGAGAAATTCGAACATCGGCGCGCCGCTTGAATCCACAAAGTGGATCACAACTCCTTTTCGGAGGTCTACACTCTCCCAAGCCTCGGCAACGTCCCAAGGCGACCGAACCGGAATCGAATTAACCGCCGTAACAACCACGCCGGGACGCAACCGAGTCAAACGGCTGGCCAGCGTATTGCGTTCAATCTCGGTGAGGACAACCCCCTCTCTGGTTTTCAATCCGTATAATTTAGCCCAATCATCGTCAATTGCCCGCAACCGCAACCCCGAAGTTGGCGCTTTATTTTCCCGCTGACGTTTCTGCGGCGGAACAGCGGCCGCAGTCTCCGCCAACCATTCCTCCGGAATCACTTCAATTTCAAGCCGGCGGATTTCAAAACGGCGATCCAGTCGAACCACCGACAGATTCAAAGGATCGCCGACCGGCTTTGATCGAACTTGATTCTTCAACTCCTGAGCGGTAGCCACAGGCACGCCTTCCACGGCGACAATTACATCGGCCGGCTGCAAATCCGAATCCGCCGCCGGACCGTTGGGGTTCATCCTCCGAACAACAACCCCTTGATCCACTTCCTCCAGAATCTGGTTGAAGTCGTCGCGATCCGCCAAAGTCTCGATCTCAATGCCCAATCGCGCCCGAGTGAACTTGCCGTGTTCCATAATCTGGCCGGCAATCTCCCGCGCCATGTTGATCGGAATGGCAAATCCAATCCCCGTGTTCATCCCGCGAACTAAGGTATTGACGCCAATGACCTCGCCCCGAATGTTCACCAACGGCCCCCCGCTGTTGCCGGGATTGATATCGGCATCCGTTTGAATGAAATCCTGATCAGCCCCCGCGGAACCAAGCGCCCCGCCAGAACGCCCCTTGGCGCTGACGTGGCCAAAAGTGACGCTGTAATCCAAATCAAACGGCGCCCCGACGGCAATGGCAAACTCGCCTACTCGAACTTTGTCCGAATCCCCAAAGACCGCCGGCTGAAACAACCCCGGCCGTTCGCCGGCGTCTATCTGAATCACCGCAACGTCCGACTGAGGGTCTTGCCCCCGCACCGATGCGGCAAAACTTTGTCCATCCCGCAGGCGAACGCGCAACCGGGAGGCGCCTTCAATCACATGAAAGTTGGTCAGCACATAACCGTCGCTCGAAATCACAACGCCCGAACCCCTGGCGTCAAATACATCCTCGCCCATCTCCGACTCATCCGCCGGTGCTTGCCCAGCGGCCAAGCGGTTCGGCCTTCGATGGGCAACTTCAATCACCACCACCGAAGCCGACACAGCGTCCGCCGCACGAACGAAGACCTCATTGAGACGAGACGCCAAAGAAAGAGAAGCATCGCCGCCAACGGAACCGCTAGAACCGCTCGCTCCCCCCTCAACGACCGCCGCGCAACTCAAAGCCGCGGACACTATCCTCGACAACCACATCCTCCGCACACTTGCCTTCCCAACAAACCTCACAATCATTTAGAACTCTTTCACCAGCAAAGCGTTTAAAAGAAAAAGCTTTATTCCTCAAACAGTCAACAAAATGCCTCCTTGGACAGAAGGCGCAACCCTTGGGATTGACTTATCGGAAAGTCCCCGATTAACTTGTCCCCAGACCAGAGTTCCTGTTCATTCATGCAAGAAATAATTGAAAAGCTCCTCGTAATCCAAGACCGCGATCGCAAGGTTCTTCACCATCGCACCCAACTAAAACGAATCCGACCAGAGCAAGAGGCGCTTTCCAGCCAACTTTCGACGGCCCAAAAAACGCTTGAAGCGGCAAAAAAAACCGCCAACCAAATCGAATCCAACCGCAAAGAACTGGAGCTGGAGACCCAAAGCAAACAAGAACTCATCCAGAAATACTCCAGCCAACAGTTCCAAACCAAAAAGAACGAGGAATATCAAGCCCTCACAAACGAGATCAACACTTGCAAAAGAGTAATTTCAGATTTGGAAGACCGCCAACTGGAACTTATGGAACAATTCGACCAAGCCCAAGTCGCCATCAAAACAGCCAAAGCGGAAACCGAGAACGCGAAAAAACTGGCCGACGAAAAAAACAAAGAACTCGAACAACGCGAAAAAAACCTCCAACAAGAACTTGACAACCTGCTCCAAGAACGAAAGACGCTGGCGGAGAAAATGGACCCGGATATTCTGTCGAGATACGAACGACTGCTCAAAAACAAAGGCGAAAACAGCATCGTGGGAGTGGACCGAGGAATCTGCGACGGCTGCCACGTCAAACTCCCCGTCCAAATCATCATCATCTGCAAAGCGCAAAAAGAAATCGTCGCCTGTCCCTACTGCAGCCGAATCGTCTATTTTGCCGACGGAATGCAAACCGAAACCAACGGCTAACCCTCCCTCCCCAACCCAAGCCGCAAAACCGCACGATGGCAAAAATCGCTGAAAATATACTAGAAACCGTGGGCAACACGCCGCTGGTTCGGCTCCGCAAAATAGCCGCCGGCTTGCCAGCCGACGTCCTTCTCAAATGCGAATTCTTCAACCCCTTGGGAAGCGTCAAAGACCGCATCGGCAAAGCAATGATCGAAGACGCCGAACAACGCGGAATCATCAATCCCGGCACAACCATCATCGAACCCACCAGCGGCAATACCGGCATCGCCCTGGCCTTCGTCGCCGCCGCCAAAGGCTACAAACTTCTCCTCACAATGCCCGACACCATGTCCATGGAACGACGAACCCTCCTCGCCATATTGGGCGCCGAACTCGTGCTAACCCCCGGCGCCTCCGGCATGAAAGGCGCCATCGACAAAGCCCGACAATTGGCTCGAGAAATCAAAAACTCCTGGATACCCCAACAATTCGACAACCCCGCCAACCCCGAAATCCACCGCCGCACCACCGCGGAAGAAATCTGGGAAGCCACCGAAGGCCAAGTCGACATCCTCGTGGCCGCCGTCGGCACAGGCGGAACAATCACCGGCTGCATGGAAGCCATCAAAGCCAAAAAAACCAACTTTGCCGCCATCGCCGTTGAACCCAAAGACTCGCCCGTCATCACCCAAACAATCGCCGGAGAGCCCATCCGCCCCGGCAGCAACCGCATCCAAGGCATCGGCGCCGGATTCGTCCCCGCTAACCTTCACCTCTACGACCGCTCAAAAACCCTCCAAATCGCAGAGTGCATCCAAGTTGCCAGCGACGACGCCTTCATAATGGCCCGCCGGCTTGCCAAAGAAGAAGGAATCCTCTCCGGAATCAGCTCCGGCGCCAACGTCTGGGCCGCCATCCAAGTCGCCTCCAGACCAGAAAACAAAGGAAAAATGATCGTCACCGTAGCCTGCTCCACCGGTGAACGCTACCTCAGCACCCCGCTCGCTGCCGAAGCTCGCGCCAATGTTTCCTAGGGCGCTCCCACCCCAACCAAACTGAGTCATCACTTCCACCCAAATCCACTCGATAATACCCTGCAAAACCCAACCAAAACAAAATCAAACAGATTCCACAGAAAAACCAAACGGCGGGAAAGCTGCTTGCAGCTGGAGACCACCCGTTTTGGGAACGATGTTATTTTTGACAACCCAATCGCTTGCATTGTCCTTTTGAATTCCGCCAACCAGCGCGGAAGTTTTGCTAGCCGCCGGGGCCAATCCGCATTCACTGCTCATAGCCGAACTCCGAAAAGACACCCGCCCAGTCCGCTCATCCAACCACTTGCGCCTCTACATATACCCATCCCCCGGACAATGATAAGTCTCCTAAGCGGAAACATGCGACGCCAACAAAGCCCCTTTCCCCAACCGCGACACTGAACCCCGAACTCAACCATTCGTAAAATCCAAATGAACATGGTTCTCCCACCTTGCCTGGCCCCCGCGCCTTGCTTACCCCCACAATCGTCATCACCACCAAACCAAACGCCAAATGAAATCTCACTCTCTTTTCTAAAAAACCTATGATCCTACAAATCCTCTTTTCTTAGAATTGCCGTCTCGGACAAATGTTGCCCCAAACGCATCCGGCCGTCATGCCCCGCAAAAGACCGCTACAACGACCACGAACCCCATAGTTCCGTCCAATCCGGCAACCGCCCCAAACAAACCGCCAGAGCAAGTGCCGTCTTCCGTCCAGTCAACCTAGTAAAGACCAAAACGATAAGCCTACCAAGCGCAGGTTAGCCCAGTGAACCCCAAAAGCCTTCGGTCCAGATCTCCTCCCGCAAAAGCCTCAGACTTACCAAGATTTCAAACCGCCCCGGCCAGAGCGGTGATTTGCCAGTTGTTGAGAAACGGCAACCGAGGATTGAGAAAGACGAGGAACTGAATCTCTGGCCGCAGGCTCAGCAGTTTCAACAAGCCGGGGATCAACAACACACCTGAACCAAGCAGAAGCCAGCGCAGGGTTTTGTTGCCAGCCCAAGTTGTTCGCCATTGCCGTGGCGTAGCTTTTGTTGTTGTTGTTTTCAGGTTTCGTGTCGGTTTAGTTTGCACGGTCATTCCTTATCGTTGTTTAGTTCCTTTTTTGGATTCCTGATTTCGCCACCGCCCGGATTGCGGATGATTTTGCTAAAACCGTCTCCATAAAGTTCGTCCACAATATAATCGTCAGGGAATTCGGGAGCAAATATAGCCCAGTTGTTGAAAGAGAGATTACTATCCTCTTGTTTGAATTTATAGAGCGTTTTTATCAGCGTTGCATTCTCGTCGTCCCCAGGATGATGTTCCCAGCGCAGCGGAATATTTGGCTCGTCGGAGTCACCTCTTGGGGAATAATAGCTCATTTTATTTCGTTCATCGAACAACGCCGCTTTCCGTGGCCGATTGAGATTGCAATTCTTCGGTACGTCGAGAAGGATCCCATTGAAGAGTTCCGACTTGCCTTGCTTGCTGCCGGAAAAAGGAAAAATGAGGAAGGTTCGTAAAAGGGGTCTCTCGTATATTTACGTCTGTCCAATCGGATGCAGCAGATCCAATAGAAAGGTCAATTTTATCCAAACGATAAAAGTTTCCCTTTTCTGGACCGCCACAACTTGTAGTCGATTTTCTTGAATCCTGAGAGATCTATACGAAAGAGTTTGACTAAACTTTCGATAAGTTCTTCTGTTACTTCCCGTCCTTCACGTTTTGCCATCCGTTTCGCATTCGCCTCAGCGGCACCACGTATCTCCTTCCCACATCACATTCGCCGAATACATACTGCTTTTCAATCTCGAATTGTTTTTTCGCATTCACCCTAGCGCAATATTGAATGGCACATCCAGGGCAATTTAAGTAATAAGCCGACCAGCATGTTCCGCATTCCGCTTACTTTTTTGGGTCTCTGCAAATCGCCGCACATGCTACTCCTCTTATATTATACAAGAGTCCTATTTTCCTAGTCTTACCCTAGAACGCCAATCCCAAGTCTCGCCAATTTCGACTCGATCAGTTTCTCAATACTCGCATTCTATTGATTGGTTGTCTTAGTAGGTTTGGTAGGAGCTGGCGCTTATTTCATCGCCACAGTCAATAGTCAATATATCCGAAAGAGCCGAACACGTAAACAAACCTCAGGGCATTGACGCAGTTGGGTTTGGATTGGGCTCGTTGGAGTCGTCAAACAATGATCATGCTCCAGCATATTTTGGACAAAAGTTGTTTGGAGGAAGGAAACGAAGATTAATGCGCTACTGGCAAGGAAAGCGGTGGCGGCGGCGTTCATAAGCTGGTAGAATAGGCGGATCCGGGGTTTCTTCTCCGGGCGCGGGGCAATGGAGAACTAAGGAAAGGATGGTTGGGTAGCAATTGTTGACTTGCGCGGTTTTTTTGTTTCGGTCTCTCGGTTTTTGGTGGGCGGGTTATTGGGCTTTTGTTTGGATGCCTTGGCGTTGGGCCATGCGGGCGAAGGGTCCGTTTTGGGATAGGAGTTGGGGATAGGCGCCTTGCTCGGCGATGCGGCCTTTTTGGAGGACGATGATTTTGTCCATTGCCCTGAGGGTGGAAAGGCGGTGGGCGATGCAGATGACGGTTCGGTTTTGGGCGAGTTTGTCGATGGCGGTTTGAACTTCGGCTTCGGATTGGGCGTCTAGGGCGGCGGTGGCTTCGTCTAACACTAATATGGGGGCGTTGCGGACGAAGGCGCGGGCGATGGCGATTCGCTGGCGTTGTCCGCCAGAAAGTGTGGCGCCGCGTTCGCCGAGTCGGGTTTCGAATCCTTTTTCTAGTTTTTCGATGAATTCAATGGCGTGGGCTTGCCGTGCGGCTTGGATGATTTCTTTTTTTGTGGCGTCCAGTCGTCCGCAGCGGATGTTTTCGGCGACGGATTGATCGAAGACTACTACGTCTTGGCTGACGAGGGAGAGCAGTTTGCGGCAGTCTTTGACTTTGAGGGTGCGCAGGTCTTTTCCGTCGAAGAGGACGGCGCCTGGGGAGGGATCAAAGAAGCGGTAGAGGAGGTGGATGAGCGTGCTTTTGCCGGAGCCGCTTTCCCCGGCAATGCCCAGTTTTTGGCCATGCGGAATTGTCAAACAGATGTTTTGCAGTGCCATGTTGGAGGGGTTGGCGCGGGGATAAACAAAGGAAACGTTTTCAAACTGAATAGATTTTGAGAAAGTTTGTATGGAAGCGGCTTGGGGCGAGTCTTGCACTTCTGGTGTCTCTGCTAGAATGTTCTGCAGACGGCCGACGCTTATGCTTGCTTGCTCAAAGAAGACGTGCAGTTTGGCCAGTTTTTTTATCGGCATGTAAAACATGATTAATCCTATAAAGAAGGTAATTATATCCGGCGCGCTGCGTTCAGTTTGCACTACGAACACAATGAGCATGCCGACGGCGGCCATCGATACAGTTTCTATAATTGGTCCTACGATTTCTTGCGAGCGAACTCCTCGCATAGTGTAGCCGAAAAGTTGTCTGGACAGCCGGCGAAAGCGCGCCACTTCTCGTTCTTCTAACGCAAAGGCTTTGACTACCCGAATTGCGGAGAGCATTTCTACGATAAGGCTGGACTGGGTGACGTTGGTTTGGATTTTGTCCGTCGAAGCACGGCGCGCCTTGCGTCCGTATAGGATCACAGGCACGAGACATACCGGCAGCAGCAAGGCCGTGCTTATCATCAACTGCCAATCTGTAAAGACAAGGTAGGCGAAGACCGCCAGAATGGTTACAGGATCGGTGACGCTGTGTTTGACTCCGATGCTAATGCAGTTTTGGAGCGCCAAGGTGTCGCCGTTGATGCGGGTGATCATGTCTCCCATCTTTGCTTGATTAAAGTAATTCAACGAAAGGCGGCTCAGGGTTTCCAGCACTTCCACCCGCAAGTCGTTGACCATCCGCTCGCCTACCCACGACATCCAATAGGCGCTTAGATACTCCCCACCGCTGCGGATGGATACTAGAAGAGGCAAGCCCAACAAGGCGCCCAGCAGCTGGAAAACCGTCACCGGACTACCCATTTTGGGGAACCATCGGTCCACAAGTCTCGCAATGGCGTCTTTGGCCGAGTCTGCCGTTGACTCCACTGCCGCCGCCGTGCGCGGAAAAGAACGTTGGAAAAACGACGCGTCCGAAGAACGCGCATCGTTGGAAGCCAGTTCCTGCCCGGCGGCGTCTTCTTCGGGGTTCAATCGCTCCAGAACCGTCCTTGTAAGCCAGAGAACGCCGGCGTTGGACAAGCCGAAGATCGCTCCCGCCAAAAGAGCGCCGTAGAGACGCCACCGATGCTTTCGCACATAAGGCCAACTGAAGCGAAAGATCAAAAGCACGCGCGCCATACCGCAAAATTCAAAATACTTCGGATTCCAGCCGATTCTTGTCAAGATAACTCAGAAGGCCTCGCAATCAAAAGAAATCGATCTGACCGACCGCGCGCTTTTTTCTGGGTCCACACACCAAAACCGTTTGTCTTCCCGGCACTGCATTCGGAGCCGAATTGCTCTTCGCAGTCTTGACTAGCGGCAGAAAAAAGAAAAGGATTGCCTGACGGAAAAAAAGCTTATGATCCTGCAATTCACCAGTTTGCTGGGCGTGTTTGCCTTCATCGGCATTGCCTGGCTGGCTTCGGAAAACCGTCAGCGCCCGCCGTGGCGAACCATTGCCGGCGGTTTGCTCATTCAACTGGCGATTCTCGTCGTCGTTTTTCAGACGCAGGTTGGTCCAGTCTTGTTTGACTTCGCTCAAGGCGCCGTTTTGCGGATCAACACCTTTGCGACCGAAGGAGCGGCGGTGGTGTTCGGGCCGCTGGCCGACACTTCCAAACTAAACCAGAGCTTTGGGCCGGAAACAGGACCGATATTCGCCGTCTTTATCTCGGCCACGATCATCGTCATCGCCGCCCTTTCTTCGCTTCTCTATCATTGGGGCATTCTCCAGAGAGTGATCGCGGCCATGGCTTGGGTGATGCAGCGGGCGATGAGAACTTCGGGGAGCGAGAGCCTGGCTGCTGCCGCCAACTGCTTCATCGGCCAAACCGAAGCGCCGTTCGTTGTTCGTCCCTACTTGGAAAAAATGACGCGCAGCGAGTTGCTGGCGCTTATGACAGGCGGAATGGCGACAATCGCCGGCGGCGTTCTGGCCGTGTATTCCGAATTGGGACGAGCAAACGGCCGGCCGGAACTTGCCGGCTACTTGATGACTGCTTCCCTCATCAGCGCGCCCGGAGCGCTTCTTATCGCCAAGATTCTTTTGCCCAATCAGATTGCCGACAAAAAAAGCGCCGCCAAAGCCGAGTTTTTCGTCCAACGCTCCGCCTCCAACAGCATCGACGCTCTATGTCGCGGAGCGCAAGACGGCGTCAAACTGGCGGTCAATGTGATGGTGATGCTCATCGCCTTTGTGGCCGTGGTGGCCTTAGCCAACTATCTGTTCCAATGGCCGCAAACAAAACTGGGCGTTGCCTCGCCCCTTTCGCTCCAACAACTTTTTGGCTGGATCAACGCCCCCTTTGCCTGGCTTCTCGGCATTCCTTCCGAACACTGCGCCGCTGTCGGGCAAATCCTTGGCGAACGAATCGTCCTCAACGAATTCTTCGGCTACCTGAGCCTCACGCAGCAAGCCTCGCAGTTGGATCCGCGCACCTTTACAATCGCCTCCTACGCGCTCTGCGGCTTTGCCAACTTCGGAAGCATCGCCATCCAAATCGGCGGCATCGGAGCGCTCGCCCCCAAGCGACGCGGCGAATTGGCCGCGCTCGGTCTCCGCTCCATGCTTGGAGGCCTTTTGACTTGCTACTTGACCGCCGCTTTGGTAGGCATTGTGATCTAGAGATTCCGCTTTTTCACCGCCGAAAATCCGCCTAGTCTAAAACCCAAAGCATTCATGAACGTCTTCGCAAAAATCGCGATCTACCTCATCTTGATTGCCATCGCCACCTACTTTGGAAAACATTTTCTTCGTGATTATCAAACTGTAACCTCGAAGAAAACGAAGATTCAACTGCTCGATGATCCTGCAACAACAAACATCGACACACCCGCCGAAAACACTTCCGTCCCCCAGAACGCCGAAAATCAGCAACCAACCGCAGAGACCCAAAACCCGGCACCCAATGCAACTACAACCGAGGACGAACCGCCGGCAACCGCAGAACCCGCTCCCGGCAACGCCTCCTTAAAACCCTCGCCAACATCCCCGCCCGCTCCTCGCCTTGGATTCTACGGCGGAGGCCTCTGCCTTCTCATCTTCTGCATTGGACTGCTGGCCGCTTGGGACATTTCCCAATTTCTCGGCAACCACACTGTCAAAACTCTCTTCAACGAAGACAATCCAGACATGCTCGACGACGAATACGAAGCTGCGGAAACCGAATGGGGAAAAGGCAACTACTTGGAAGCCATCCGCCTTTTGCGAGACTACCTCGTCAAACGCCCTCGCCAACAGCACGCCGCCCTCCGAATCGCCGAGATTTACGAAAAAGACCTGAACAACCCTCTCGCCGCCGCTTTGGAATACGAAGAAATCCTCCAAAAGAAACTGCCCAGAGAACGCTGGGGATGGGCCGCCATTCACCTCGCCAACCTTTATTCAGGACCCCTAGAAAAACCAGAGCAAGCCGTTGCCCTTCTGCGCCGCCTAGACAACGAATACGGCGATACGCAAGCCGCCGAAAAAGCGCGCCGCCGCTTGGCGATGATTGACGGCGCCAATCCTCCAGACCAATCCTCAGCAGTCTAAAAACATCGCTAAGCCGATACTAAGCCGTCTCAGAGGGCTTTTGGAACCGCCAAAACGCCCCCAAACCAGAAAATTCCCCAAGCCGCCCAACCGCGCGCCGAAACCACGCTTTCCCTCGCCCCTCCAATCCGCTTTCGCCGCCCAACCGCTTCCTCAACTCCTTCCCCATTTCCGCTTGCCTTCTTCCGCCGAAGAGCCTAAAAACAAAGAAATCGTTTAGCAAAAATGGCGAAAAAACAAGAAAGCGAGGAAGTCCGGCATTTCAAGGCGACGCGAAAAGAAGCCGAGCAAGGGGATGCCAGAGCGCAACTCAAACTTGGCCAGATGTATTTCTTGCGAGAGAATTACAAAAAAGCGGCGAAGTGGATTCGGAAAGCGGCCAAGCAAGGGAATGGCTGGGCGCAATGCGCGCTTGGCGAGATGTATTACCAAGGCCTAGGAGTGCCGGAGGATGATGCGGAAGCGATGAAGTGGTATCGAAAAGCGGCCGAGCAGGGGATTGACAAGGCGCAATACAAACTTGGCTTGATGTATGACAAAGGCCAAGGCGTGCCGGAGGATTATGTGGAAGCGGCCAAGTGGTATCGGAAAGCCGCCGAGCAAGGGATTGACAAGGCGCAATACAAACTTGGCCAGATGTATTGCGAAGGCGACGGGGTGCCAAAGGATTACAAGGAAGCGGCGAAGTGGTTTCGGGAAGCCGCCGAGCAAGGGCATGCCAAGGCGCAATACAACCTTGGCTGGATGTATCGCAATGGCAAAGGCGTGCCGCAGGATTATGAGGAAGCCGTGAAGTGGTATCGGAAAGCGGCGGAGCAAGGGTTTGCCGAAGCGCAATATAGTCTTGGCCAGATGTATGCCGAGAGCGAAGGCGTGCCGCAAGATTATGAGGAAGCGGCAAAGTGGTTTCGGAAAGGCGCCGAGCAAGGGTTTGCCGAGGCGCAAAACAACCTTGGCGCGATGTATGTCAAAGGCCAAGGCGTGCCGCAGGATGTTGTTGAAACCTACGCTTGGTTTCTCTTGCTGAAAGAAAGTGGAATCGAAGGATTCAGCGAAATGATTTCCACTTTCGAAAAGAATGCCACAGCGGAGCAGATTAAGAAAGGTCAAGCGCGGGCGGAGGAACTGCGCCGATTGATAGAACAGAACGAACAGAAAAGCGCAACGATTATTCCAGAGCGGTGGATTTGGTAGGCTTGGCCGCTCTGGTGAACGGGTTGGCACTTTTGGGCCTCTGCTTGCGATTGGACTCGTTTTTCCAAAAGCCACTTCGCTTCGGGTTTTCCCCAGCGGAGTTTTTTTGTTTCGTTTCCAATGACAAATGCGAACTGAGAAAACGCGCGCTTCGGGCAATCTTTGGGGTTTGGCGGGATTTCTGCGGCGGGGGAATCCAAAGCGATTTGCTTTTCGCCTGCTGCGACGTTGGGTTGACAAAGGCGGTTGCGGTTGGTAATCCTTTTTTGGTTTTAAAAATTATGAAGGCTAGGAAAGCGCAGTGTTTGTTGGTTTCGGTTTTGTGTTTGTCGTCCGTTTGGGCTGAGGATTGGCCGCAGTGGGGGCGAAATCAAAGCAAGAATCTTTATTCTCCGGAGAAGGGAATTCCGCACGAGTTTGATCCGGGCGAGTTCAAGCGGGGAACGGAAGAAGTGGATCTGGCGACGACTCGGAATGTGAAGTGGGTGGCCAAGTTGGGTTCGCAGGCGTATGGAAACACGACGGTGGCCAACGGCAAGGTGTTTGTCGGCACGAACAACGAGTCGCCGCGCGATCCAAAGCACAAAGGGGATCGCGGGATTGTCTATTGTTTGGACGAGGAGACGGGAAAATTTCTTTGGCAGTTGGTGGTGCCGAAGTTGGGCGCGGGGAAAGTGAGCGATTGGGAATATCTGGGGATTTGCTCTTCGCCGACCGTGGAGGGCAAGCGGGTTTACGTGGTTTCCAACCGGTGCGAGGTGCTTTGCTTGGACGCCGAAGGGCTGATCAACGGCAACGACGGGCCGTTCATGGACGAGGCCAAGTATATGGCCGGCGAGGGAAAGCCGCCGATGGTTCCCGGCGGCACGGATGCGGACATTTTGTGGGTGTTTGACATGCGGGCAGAGTTGGGCGTGTTTCCGCACAACATTGCCAGCAGTTCGGTGGTGATTGCCGGGAACCGGCTTTTTGCGACGACTTCCAACGGGCAGGATTGGTCGCATTTGAACATTCCTTCGCCATTTGCGCCGTGCTTGGTGGCTTTGGACAAAAACACGGGAGCGCTTTTGGGCGAGGAGGCTTCGGGAATCAGCCAAAACTTGCTGCACTGCAACTGGTCTTCTCCGGGTTTTGGGAGCGTCAATGGCCGGGAAATGGTTTTCTTCGGCGCCGGAGACGGATTTGTGTATGCCTTCGATCCAAAACCAATCGCCGGCGAAAACGGCTTTATGGAACTGCGGGAGATTTGGAAATACGACGGCGTGCCGGAAAAGTATCGGCACAAAGACGGCAAACCAATCAAATATCCGCATGCGGACGGCCCCAGCGAAATCATCAGCACCCCAGTGTTTTACAAAGATCGGGTTTATGTGGCCATTGGCCAAGACCCGGAACACGGCGAAGGCGTGGGCATGCTTTCCTGCATCGACGCCTCTGGAAAAGGCGACATTTCTCAAAGCGGCGCCGTTTGGACCTACGACAAAATCAATCGAACCATTTCCACGGCCTCCATTGATCCGGAAACCGATTTGCTTTTCCTTTGCGATTATTCGGGCTTTCTCTACTGCCTGGACGCCAACACGGGAAAGGAACACTGGATTTACGACATGAAGGCGCATATGTGGAGCTCGACGCTGGTAGCCGACGGCAAAGTGTTTTTGGGAGACGAGGACGGCGACTTTGTGATTCTTGAGGCGGCAAAGAAAAAGAAGGTTTTGATGGAAGTCAACTTCGGAGCGCCGATCTATTCCACGCCCATCGTCGCCAACGGAACGCTGTATGTGGGAACGCAGACGCACCTCTACGCCATCGCCGAAATGAAAAAGTGAGAATGAAGCTCAGGGAAGGGAGTTTTGCCAGAATGGAAAACTCTCAAAACTTAGCCCCTTTGTAATGCCATAAAACCCAACGATGCGTCGCAATAATCGGACATATTGTTAGAGAATGAGGGATACAGATCGAAAGGTGAAGAATGATTGAGAAAAGGAGAGAAGATCTCAGACGAAAGCATGTTTCGATAATATCGTATTTTGCCGGTGTGATTGTTGTTATGATTCTTCTGAGCGTGGATAGTGGAGTGACTGTTGAAGAGTTTGTTGCTGTATACCCGATTGCTTGTGTGTTCTTTGGAGCAGTTTTATGCTTGTTTGCGGGACTGTGCTTGCTATTCAAGAAAGCTAGAAGAGTGTCATTATGGTGTTGGACGGTTGGAAAGTATGGCGTTGTTTTAGGTTTTTGGGTCGTATAGCAGTGGCAATTATGCAGTGGTAATTATGAAGTTAATGTAGAGAACTATGTCCAAGTCTGCCGTAGTTTTTTTTGCTTGTTTGGCGCTTTTGGTTTTGCATCAGGATGTTTGGTTTTGGGATGACGACCAGACGCTGTTGTTGGGCTTCCTTCCCGTTGGGTTGGCGTATCACGCGGTTTATTCGGTTGTCGTGGCGGTTTTTTGGTGGTGGGCGGCGGGGTTTGCCTGGCCAAAGGAGTTGGAATCAACGGCAGAGACTTCTTCGGAAGATTCAAAACGGATTTGAATTATGGCGCCGCTGATTGTCGTTTTGGTTTATCTCGGCTTGCTGTTGGGGCTGGGCGCTTGGAGCCGGCGATTTTTTCGAGGGACAAGCCGCGATTTTTTTGTCGCCAGCCATTCCATCGGCCCTTTTTTGCTTTTGATGAGCGTTTTTGGGACGACGATGACGGCTTTTGCTTTGGTGGGATCCACGGGCAAGGCGTTTGAACGGGGCATCGGTGTTTACGGCCTGATGGCGTCAATGAGCGGGTTGGTTCACGCGGCGGTTTTTTTCTTCATTGGATTGCGGCTTTGGGCGATTGGCAAGAGGAACGCCTTCGTGACTCAGGTTCAGTTCTTTCGGGCGCGGTTTGGTTCGGCGAGCATCGGCTATGTTTTGTTTCCCGTGTTAGTGCTTTTGATGATTCCGTATTTGTTGATCGGCATTGTGGGCGCGGGAAAAACCTTGTTGCCGGTCACGGCGGGCGCTTTGCCCGGATTGTTTCCCAATCCGGAGACGCCGCAGTGGGCGGGAGGAATTCCGGAGTGGTTGACCGGCCTAGTTGTTTGCGGCGTGGCGTTTTCCTATGTGTTTTTGGGAGGCTCTCGTGGCGCGGCTTGGGCCAACACGTTTCAGACGCTGGTATTTATGGCGATGGGCGTTTTGGCGTTCTTTCTCATTGCCCGAAGTTTGGGAGGTTTTCGGCAGGCGACCGAGTTGTCCGCCAGGTTCAACTCAGAAGGGTTTTTGGTGCAAACTCACCGCTACGACTCAGAAGCGGGCGTTTTGCGGGAAAACGATCCGCCCCAAGTGATTGGGAAGTATGCGGGGGAAGCGGCGGATGTGGACGGCAGGCGTCCGCTTCTGGCGCGAAGGCCGACTTCGGTGGAACTTTACGCCCAAGATGCGGCAACCGGCGAGGAGACCCGATTTTCCCGGCAATACGGGATCGGGAAGTGGATGTTTTTCAGCTATCTGTTTATTCCGCTGAGCGCGGGCATGTTTCCTCATTTGTTTCAACATTGGCTGACGGCGCGGAACGCAAGGGCGTTTCGTTTGACCTTTGTGGCCCATCCGTTATGCATTTTGGCGGTATGGGTGCCTTGCGTTCTGATCGGGACGTGGGCGACGGGCATTTTGCCTCCGCTGGAGTCCAGCAAAGTTAGCTCCGTTCTGGGAACAATGGTAAGCACGTTGGTGGGCAGTCCGCTTCTTTCCGGCTTGCTGACGGCCGGTATTTTGGCGGCGATTATGTCTTCGCTAGACTCGCAGTTCCTCAGCTTGGGGACTATGTTCACCAACGACGTTGTGTTGCAGGCGGCGGGGCCGCGTCGTTTTTCGGATCGGCAGATTCTTCGGATCGCCCGCGGTTTTGTGTTGGGAGTGGTCGTGATTGCCTACTTATTATCGCGGATTGCGCCGCAGAACATTTTCGATTTGGCGGTCTGGTGTTTCACTGGTTTTTCGGCCTTGACGCCTCTCGTGATTGGGAGCCTTTACTGGCGGCGGACGACGTTGGCGGGAGCGTATGCGTCAATAGCGGTTGGGATGCTGAGTTTGTTCTATTTCTTCTATAAATCCGGTTATGGTGGAGAGTATGCGATTGGTCCCGGCATCGTGCCGGCAGCGGTTTGTGTTTTGGCCGCGGGGATTGCTTTGGTGAAAGTCTCTTTGTGGACAAAACCGCCGGACAATGAAATTTTGGCCCAGTTCTTCCCCAGTAAATAAGAGAAGTCTTTTTATCTCTTCATTTAAGAGTTGCGAATTACAAGTTAGAATTTAGTCGTTGCCAATTGGATTGTGAAAGATCGAACTGTATCACAGGCTTCCTTACAAGAGGCGAAGGAACAACTAGACGCCCACGCGAGGGAGATGGTGAAGTGGCATTTTTCGCCGGAAACGGGATGCCGATTCTGGCTGGAATGGGCGGAGAAGTCCGGCTGGAATCCGGCGGAGAAAATACAATCCTTCGCCGATATTATTCAGAATTTTCCCCATTTTCAGGACGAGTGGCTGCGCGACTTGCAACCCGAAGTGTGGGTGCCAAAGGCGTTTTCAGGGCAACCCTTCAACGTTTTTGAAACCGGCGGGACAACCGGAATGCCGAAACAACGCATTGGCTGGAACGATTACAAGGTGGATTACAGCGAGTTTTCTCAAAAGATTCCCGACCGCCACTTTCCAAGAAACCACTATTGGCTAATGATGGGACCGACGGGACCGAGGAGGTTGCGTTTGGCCATTGAACATTTAGCCAACTTCAGGGGTTGCTCATGTTACTTTATCGATCTGGACCCTCGCTTTGTGAAGAAGATGATTGGAGAGCGCAAGTTTGACATCGCTCAGTCTTACATGGATCACGTCGTATCTCAGGCGGCGACTATATTTAAGCACCGACGGGTAAGCGCGCTGTTCACTACGCCGAAGCTGTTGGAGGCATTGTCCGAGCGCATAGACCTTTGGAAAGCGGGTCTTCGAGGAGTGTTTTGCGGGGGAACGACGATGGACCCGCAATACACGCGTTTCCTTACAGAAGAAGTTTTGGAGGGAAAGATTGGTTTTTACCCTACCTATGGCAATACCTTAATGGGGTTGGCGGCCAGTGTTCCCCTGCTTCCTGAAGACAATTTTTCCATTACCTACTATGCGCCGCAACCGCGGGCCGTGTTGCGAGTGGTAGACCCTGATCAGACAGCGCAAGTCCAGGGATATGGAGAATGGGGCAGGGTCGAGCTGACAACTCTAACAAAAGAGTTCTTTATGCCCCGCTTTTTGGAGCGCGACGAGGCGATTCGCCGGGCGCCCCGAACACCCTACGCTTGGGACGGCGTGGCGGAAGTTCGTCCGTTTGGCGCAATGGAAGAAAACATTGTGGAAGGAGTCTATTAAAGAAATGGAATTGCCTCACATTCCCTGCCTGCGACAAGGCGTCACTTACGTCAGCCTGCGCCAGAAACTCGTCTTCGACTATCGCAACCGCCGCCCCTTAGCCGCGGTGAGCCAAGTCAACGCCGGAGTCATTCGGCGCGACTTGCGAACGGCGGAGCAAGCGCGGGCCGTTTTGCGGCGGCGTTCGGTGGAAGAGTTGATCGAAATTTCTGCCCAAGCGGGCGAGCATTTTTTGAACGACGCCTTGCCGTTGGGCGATTCCGGGCGTCGGCAATCCGCAGAGGACTATATCTCCGCTCTTTCCGCCACTAGCGGACTGCCGCATGGAATGGTGCGGCGGAACATGCAAAAAATTCACTACGCTCTTACCCATATGCGCACTATTTTGACCGGGCTGACTCGGGGGCTGGATTTCCGCATTATCGACCGGGGTTTTGGCGAGCAGTTTGGCACAAGGATCAGTTTCTTTCCTACTACGAAGGCGCTCGGCTTAGTGATGCCGAGCAATTCTCCGGCCGTGAACTCCTTGTGGTTGCCCGCAATTGCGCTGAAAATCCCCGTCGTCCTCAAACCGGGTCGAGAAGAGCCTTGGACGCCGTATCGTTTGATTCAGGCCTTTATTGCCGCAGGTTGCCCGCCAGAAGCCTTTGGTTTTTATCCCACCGATCACGAAGGAGCAGAGGCCGTCTTGCAGCAATGCGGCCGCGCTTTGATCTTTGGAGACAAAAGCACGACCGAGCGGCACGCCGGCAATCCCGCCATTCAAGTTCACGGACCGGGTTTTAGCAAAATCCTCTTGGGCGAAGACGAGGCCGATCAGTGGGAAAAGTATTTGGACTTGATGGCCTCCAGCATTGCGGAAAACGGCGGGCGGAGCTGCATTAACGCTTCGGCCATTGTGTCGCCCCGGCACGGCAGGGAAATTGCCAACGCATTAGGGCGAGTTTTGGGGCCGCTGCAACCCGCTGAGGCGACGGACGAAGGGGCGCGTCTTTCCGGCTTTGCGAATCCTCGAATGGCCGAGCATATCGACCAATCCATCAAAAAAGGACTAAAGACGCCGGGCGCCGAAGACTTGGCGGCCCGCTACCGGGCCGGAGACCGCAAAGTGGAGTTTGACGGCGGCGTTTACCTCAGGCCGACGGTTGTGTATTGCGAAACGGCTGATCATCCGCTTTACAACCGCGAGTTTCTCTTTCCTTACGTCAGCGTTGTGGAGGCGCCTCAAGCGGAGATGTTAAATCGAATCGGACCCTCTCTGGTTGTCAGCGCTATCACTCAGGACAAAACCTTTGCCGAAGAATTGCTGAATTCGCCTTTGATTGAGCGGCTGAACCTGGGGGCGGTGACGACGACGAAAGTCTCTTGGGATCAACCGCACGAAGGAAATATGTTCGAGTTTCTCTACCGTCGGCGTTCCATCGAAACAGCCGGAAAAGTGATAACGCCGTAATCTGGGCAGGTTGGAATGTATTTTTTGAATCGACGAATCCCCTCCGGACAACCGTTCCCAGCAAAACCGCGCGCATGATGTCCATTCGGTCAACAACTCTGAGCGAATCCAAAAAAACAGCGGCGCCGGAAAGTCTTTCCCATTTCGAATCTCCTCCTTCGCCTCACTTAGTGTTCGGCAATGATTCTGTGGAAAAAATCAGCCGGATGGTCGGGGAACTAGGCGGGACAAAAGTCTTGCTCGTCACGGATCCCGGAATTGTAACAGCCGGCCACGCCGGACGAGTCGCCCAAGCGCTCGCAACCGAGGGAATCGCGTTTTCCGTATTCGATCAAGTCCGCGAGAATCCCACGACGCGCGACGTGGACCGCTGTGTTGCCGCAGCGCAAAAAGAGGAAATCGACTTTCTGGTCGGACTGGGAGGCGGAAGCAGCATGGACACCGCCAAAGGATGCAACTTCATCCTAACCAACGGCGGAGAAATGAGAGACTATTGGGGCGTCGGAAAAGCAACGCAAGCCATGCTCCCCTTAATCGCCATCCCGACCACGGCCGGAACCGGAAGCGAATGCCAGTCCTTTGCCTTAATTGCGGACGAATCCACACGCCAAAAGATGGCTTGCGGAGACGCAAAGGCAGCCGCAAAAGCGGCGCTTTTAGACCCAACCCTTACCCTGTCCCAACCTCGCCAAGTGGCCGTCTGCACGGGAGTGGACGCCTTGGCGCACGCCATAGAATCCGCCGTCACCAAAAAGCGAAATCCTCTCTCGACAATCTACTCCGAAGAAGCCTTTCGATTACTCGCCGTCGCCTTTCCCAAAGTTCTAGCCAATGAAAACAATCTGGCAGTGCGAGGAAATATGTTGCTGGGAGCCGCCCTAGCCGGAATGGCCATCGAAAACAGCATGCTCGGCGCCGCTCACGCCGCCGCCAATCCACTCACCGCGCATTTTGGCATGATCCACGGGCGAGCGGTCGGCCTCATGTTGCCGCACGTAGTAGAATTCAACGCCGCCAATCCATCCGCGCAGGCGATTTACGCCAATTTGGCCGCGGCCGGAAATCTGACTCAACCCGGCTCGGATGCCGAGACTGCGGTCGAAAGCCTAATCCATTACCTAAAACGGATTGCGAACTCCGCCGAACTGCTGGGCAATGAGAATGCGCCAAATATAAAACCTTCCCAAATTTCCCTTCTGGCACAAGAAGCCGCTAGACAATGGACGGCTGGATTCAACCCGCGAATCGTAGGGCCGGCAGACTTCGAGCGGTTGTATGGCGCCGCACTGCGTCTTGTCTTCCCTTGACGCCGCAACATCTTGCAAGCCTTAGTTTTCCGCTTTCTTCTCCTATTTATTCTATAAGGGAAGAAGCAAAGGTGCCGATGGCTCTGGACTTCAAAGCGGATTCTATGAAATTTCAAGACGGCTATTACCATGTGATTATCTGCTACTATCTTATAGAAGACTTGCTGAGGCCTTGCCGTAGTATTGTTAAAAGTCATTGGACGCTTGGCAAAAAGAACAAATAAGACAAGCTGGATTGTAATATGCTTTCACAAAGATATGGAGCAATACAGCGTTATCATATTATCAATTTTATAGAATGCCCCGTCGTTGCAGCGCGGATTCCAAAGACTCTAACGGCAATCCGACGACGTTGCTAAGCGATCCTTTCATCCAACTTACGATCCGCTCGCCGCCCTCTTGAATAGCGTAAGCGCCAGCTTTGTCCAAAGGATGAATGCGCTTCAAGTAATCCCGAATTTGATCCAGCGACAAGGATCGAAAACCAACCTGCGTTTTCTCATGCCAAACGTCGCGCTGAGCCAGCGAACGATGGAGGAGGCAAAGCCCCGTATAAACGCAATGGACGCGTCCTTGCAGGGCGGCAAGCATGGTCTCGGCTTCTTGGGGCGAAGCAGGTTTGCCAAAGAGGCGACCGCCGAGAGCAACAACAGTGTCTACGCCTAAAACCCAACGGTCCGGGAACCGTCGAGCAACGTTGGAAGCCTTGATTTTCGCATTCTGACGCACCAAATTTTTTGGATGCGAATGCGGATCCGATATTTCTTTGGCTCTGCTGGGAATCGCCTCGAACCGAAGTCCCAACGCTTCCAGCAATTCCCGCCGCCGAGGCGAGGCCGACGCCAAAATGATCGGGGCGTTCATCTGTGGATTGTTTGGCGAAAGCGGACAGCTCGCCGAGCAAAGTCTGCATCGGATAATACCGGAATCAGCCCTTCTTCGGAGGGCATCGGCGGATCGAGATGTATCCAAGAGCGGCATCCGCCATATTTTGCAATCACGGGAACCGAGATCGGACGCTCCAGCCGATAAACCCGAACAATCCAGACAAAAAGGGCTTTCTTCCGCCCCCATTCAAAACGCTCCTTGACAACTGATTCTCGCCAGATATGTTGGCCGTCCAGCCGGGCAATCTGAGACCAATCCTCCAGTTCCCAAGACTGCGCAATTTCAGCCATCGCCTGAATGTTGACTTTTTGCTCGCAATCGGAAGCGGATTGGACTGCTTGGAACCGTTGCCACGCGCTTTTCACGACCGATTCTCGTTGTTGATGAAATTGTGTTGGAAACAACCAAAAGCGATTGGCCTTTTCTTGAAATCCCGCCTTTCCTTCACGGATTCCTCCCTTCCTTAAAATGACGATTTGCCTGCCGCGGAGCAAAGCGTCCACGACTACGGCCCATTCTTTAAACGCTGTCTGCATCAAGGGCATTTTCAAGGATTTTTGGGAAAATAGGCAATGTTTGTCGTCACTGGCGCGGGCGAGGAATAAGAAGAATCGGCGAGAAACATCGGTTCGGCGGCGTTCTGCATTGACTCCACCGTTTCCAAGGCTATGAATGCAATGCCGTGACTTCTCAAGAAGCAATGATGGCGCTCAACATGCTGGAAAAAATTGGGCCGATTACCGTGCGTCGCCTTTTGGAAGAGTTTGACGCGCCGGAGAAGATTTTGGACGCCAGCCAAAGCCGACTTACCAAAATTCCTGGAATTGGCCCAGAGATTGCCTCTTCGATTGCCAACTGGGAAAGCCAAATTGACCTGAAAAAGGAAGTCTCCAACTGCGAATCCTTCGGTTGTTACGTTCTCACCCAACTAGACGAATCTTACCCAGAACCATTGCGACAAATCTACGATCCACCGATTGTCTTGTATGTGAAGGGCGAAATTCAAGAATCCGACCGCACCAGCATTGCCCTCGTTGGCTCGCGCATCACCTCCAACTACGGACGAGAAACGGCCAGAAAACTCGCCTATCAGTTAGGCATGGCCGACGTGACCGTCGTCAGTGGCGGCGCTAGAGGAATTGATTCCGGCGCCCATCAAGGCGCCCTCAGTGCCAAAGGCAGAACCCTTTGCATCTTGGGAAACGGCATTAATCGGGTTTATCCGCAGGAGAATCAGAAACTCTTTGAACAAATCATCGAACGCGGCGCCATTCTTACCGAGTTTCCCTTTGACCGCCCGCCATCGGGCCAAAACTTTCCCGTCCGCAATCGAATCGTCGCCGGCATTTCGCTAGGCGTCGTTGTTGTGGAGGCGGGCGCAAAAAGCGGCGCGCTCATTACCGCCAATCAGGCTCTGGATTGCGGGAAGCTAGTCTTCGCCGTGCCGGGTCCAGTCTACTCTCCGCGCAGCAAAGGTTGCCACAATCTGATTAAGAACGGCGCCAAACTCTGTGAAAATGCCGAAGACATCCTGAGCGAATTTGAATACTTGTTTCCTTCCGCCAAAAGCGAAACCGCCGAACCGCTTTCTCTTAGTTCATTGTCCGATTCTGAGCGGAAACTTTACGAATTGCTTTGCGAAGAAGATTTGCACGTAGACGAACTCGTTCGCCAATCTGGTTTTTCCGTGCCGGTTATCAGCGTGGCCCTCCTCCAACTAGAAATGAAACGCTTGATCGAACAAACCCCCGGCAACTACTACAGCGCTCTCAAAAGCCGCCAACTATAACCCAACAAAACCGAGACTAAGCCGTCTCAGAGCGCTTATCGAACCTCCCCAAATCCTCAAAAACCTCAGAATCCACCAGCCGACAAAACCGCGCCAAAACCCAGAATCTTTGCCCGCGCCCGCTATCCCGCAAAAAAGCTCAAAAAAGTTAAGATTTCTCGAAAAAAAGCTTGCGCTCCAGCTGGATTTCTGTTTTTCTTTGTTTTGAAAGGAAATCAGCTGGGTGATTTGTCTATCGGGTCTCTCTGCTGAATATCACAGTTTGAATATGATTTTTGCTCTGGGAGAGTCGAATTCTCTTTCCCGTTGCCTCTGGCGAACGGGCGGGAACTTGCGCTTTTTGCTCTGCTGGTTTTCTTTCATCGGCTTGAAATTATCGAATAGACATTACTGTAACTAAGCAAAAGAAAGATCGTTTTATGGTACAATTAATTTATGGTACAATTAAACAACAAAAATAGGATTGACCGCGCCATTGGCGCGGCAGACAATATCTCCACAGGAGAGAAAAAGATGAGCAATTCATCGAAAAAGACGCCGTGGCACCTGTGCTTTGTGCCGGGCGCCATTCTGCGGCAAATCGGACTCGCTGTCCTCGCGCTGACCATGCTGGTTGGTGTTCAAACGCCATCGGTAAATTCGGAAATCGCGTCGGTGATTGATAGGTGGCATCGGGCTGGGACTACTGGCAATCAGTACACGACGATAGACATCGTCGTGTTTGGGATAGGCGATCCGTACTCTGGCGTGTACGGGACTAATAATCCAAAGTGGACGATTCAGAAAGTCCTACCGCCGACAATAAGTTTCATTAGGCCCCGAATAGAATCCATCAACGATACGCTCGCCGAGGACTTGGTTAGCGCGATGGAAAAATACGAGGGAGATATCGACGCCATGACTTGACTGCGCGGGAGATCACCAGAATAACAAATTGCTTAGCCCGAAATGTAGGCGTAAAGTTCCCTGGTTGCACACAACCGGCTCTCTCCTCTTGGGATGTACACATGCTCTTCGCCATTGAAGAGTTGGAAAGCTCGGTGAACAGCGCGGTCCGAAGAGCCAATTCAGCGGCTTCCGCATTGGTGAGCAGTTACAGCAATTGAACAGGAATTTGCACAAAGACAACAACGAAACTAGATTTTTACTGACATGAAGAAACTAATTTTTGCCCTAATGATTGCCATTGCCGTTGCCTCTAGCGCGCCGGTCAATTCGCAAGGCACAACCACATGCGGGTTTAACGCATGCACCAAGAGCTTCGAAATCTCTGTCCTGACAAGCGGTCCAAAACTCGCCGAATTTATGCTATGCTACGACTCGGCGTGGATCGTCTACAATGGAGAAAAACGGAAAGCCAATTCGTTTTATTGGAAATGTATTGCTGCGGCAGGAGGAACTGCCGCGGCTACCTTCGGAGCTTGCAAAACTGGTTTTTTCAACACGCAGAGTTGGAAAGACTGGTTAAAGAGGAAGCTCCCAAGGTATGTTCCGCTCGCTTGCGAAACCAAAGCGTTAGGGGCGGGGCTGGCCGTTGAGCTCGGTTGCGCGTGGGAATATTGGGCGACTCTGGATGCGATTTGCATTGACCTAGACACCGCAGTAAGGCTGTGCGCCAGGGCAGCGGATCGGAACTACACGGAATGTGATCGGTAAAGGAGGGGGCGAAATGGAAGTGACTAGCAGGGAAAAGTTCTTTAGGGGCTCGGCGGTGTGGCTCATCTTTTTGATTCTCTTGATGATACTTGGATTGTTCTCTTTCAAGACATGGAAAGTGAACCGGGAGATTGAGCTGCAGCGGCAGTCAGGTGAGGTCTTGGCTACACAAAAGGAAGTGCTTGAAGAGACTAGAAACTTGCTGATTGAGATTTCCAACCTAGTCACCAGTGCATCGCGTCCTCCGAGAATGGAGACGGAAACAAACAACGAACGAGAGCGGTAACTATGAAAGCAAATAAGACAGCATCGGAACAAACATGGGCAGAGAGTTTTGTGGGGGCTTGGAATTTTATCCTACTCTGGGTGATTATTTTGGTCAGCATTGCCATGATTCAATACGAACACAATTCGGCCGAACGATTGGCGCATCACGAGGTGTCCATGGCTCGGATGAAACAACAGGATCTCCTTGTGGAGAATCAAAAATTGTTGGGAGCAATGGCCGAGCTGGTTCGATCCTACTCTTCTCAGATCCAATCCAGCTTGGCAGGAATGGAACCAAATGCTATTCAAGAGACAGCAGGGTTGAATCCTGATGCCATAGATTCCGTCCCGTGTTGCGGTGACCCTACCCAATTGCCTCCATTATTAGAGATGGCGATGGGAAAGACTTCAGGCAATGCGGAGACAGAGTTAGCGGAAAGACTTCCTGAAGACGCGCCGGTTGAGGGGTCGCTTGAACATGAACTAGAGAAAATGATCGATAAAATGCCAGAGGGCGCCCGCGTAAAAATGCAGTACTACTTATACCAAATGAAAGCATTTGAAGCTGGTTTAGGAGAGTCTGACCTTGCTGAACTGGAAAAAATGAAGACGGATGTCCGAGAGCAATTCAAAGAGCAAGAGGCCATGCTCATGCAAGCAGATGAGGGAATGGAGTTCTCTGCGGAGGAGCTGGAAGCCAGAAAAGAACTAATGGACAAAACGGTTCACTTCCGTGCCGTCTCCAGATTAATGATAAGGAAAAGGGAGATCGCTATTCAAAAGAAAATCCAAGAGGCGAGCAAGACGGTTCGTCAAGCTATCTACACGCCTGAAGAGCTAGAGCAACAGGATGCTATCCAAGCGGTCACCGATTTGGCGTTTCCTCCGAAGGAAGAGTGATTGAGTTTGTTTTGTCGATAGAAAAAAAGGCCGTCGAGCGGAATGCTCGGCGGTTTTTTGTTGTGGGATTGTTTCTATTCTTTTCATGGATTGGGGAGGCTTTTGTCGGCCTGAGGAACGGGAAAGGGGAGTGGACAAACTGGATCGATTTTTCAGGGCAACAAAACTACGCGGTAGAACTGTTGGCTAAGCAGCGGAGATGGGTCTTTTACTTCGACCGTCGAACTGGTTTCTGATTCCCAAACAAGCCGTTGCATTTCTTTCCATTGGCCGTTTAGTTGTTCGCTTCGTTGCACGGAATACGAGCCCACATCGTTGAAGGCGATTTCCAGCCGAACGCCGTCGTTTTCTATGGAAATGGAGAGAATGGACGGCGCGCGATTCTTTCGCGGTTTGCCCGGCGTTGGGGAATCGTAAAGCCAATTGGAAGGATCTCTTCCAAACTGGCTGTTTTCAATTCGTTGCAGGGATTGGTTGGCGGAAGCCGGCATCGGCCAAGGATCGGAGACTAGATAATCAACAAAGTCCACCAGCACAAAGGGAATTTCGCCGTCTTGGTTTGCCTCTGGGGATAATTGGAAATCCGGCCTCTCCAACAGAATGGAATCGCCGGAATTTTCCAGTCGTCCGAGAAACGGCCCCGCCACTTTGACGGAATGAGAAATTCTCCAACGGTTTCGAAACGCGGCTAACTGCCTCCTTTCCGCATTGGGGTCAAAGGGCGTTATCAACAAACGCTCTCCGGGGTCCAAAACCCATTCGGCGGGAAGATCAAAACGAATGCCGCCTCGAATTCGCCAACCGACATCGCGGTTTTCCAAATCGCGCAAGGCGACGGCGGAGGAATGGATGTTGACGATTTCCACAAACTCGAAATCAGATTCCGTGGCAGTGTTTGGCTCTCTTTGCGGCGCGGCAAAAATTTCTGAAATAACTATTGGCCCAATCAAAGGCTCGGAGTTGGCGGCGCCCAGAGTTGAAGACTGAAAGGCCACGATATGGCGTTTCCCGTCTGTTCCCATCCAAGGACCTTGAGTTTGCCCCGGTGGAAGCGCGCGAAAGCGAAAGCCATCGGCATAGCCTTGCAACTCGCCATTGGAAGCGGCAAACAAATAGACTTCTTCGCCAAGCGAACTAAATCGAAAGCCGACGTTCTCTTCGGTGGATTGGCCAAAGTCGGTTTCATCCAAAACCAAGAAACTTCCCGGCTCCATTGTCGTTCCCTCCGGAAGGCGATATTTGCGCGGAACTTGCAGATCGTCCGTCAAATACCAGCCTCCGATGGATGTGGTTTCGTTGCCGAAATTTGCCAGTTCCACTGCGTCTAATTCCGGCGGATCGGAGTTGTTAAGCACTTCGTTGACGCGTACTGCGAACTGAATTGTCCCCAAAGAATTCGGCATTCCGGGACTGCCTCCCATTCGAGAGCCAACCGCCCAATCCAAAGCGCCTAACATTTGAGGATTTGCTGTTGCCAAAGGTTTTAGACTGAAGCCGTGTCCGTCGGTTGCCGGATGCCGTTCATCGCTGTAAGCTGCCCGAATCAACTCAACGCCGTCCGCTCCAATAACTTGTATTTCGTCTGCATCGTCATCAAGCGCGCCGCGATATTCCACGACCAGCGCATCCACAAAGCCGTAGCGAAGCGCAAATGCCTCTTGGTTTCCAACCAGAGTCGCGCTTTTTCCCGGCGCTAAAATGTTCGAATCATCCGATGGAAAGGCAAAGAAAACGCCTCCCGTGATTTGCAAGCCGGCCAGTTCTAATCGTTGGCTGGTTTGATTTTGCAGCTCAAAAAACTCAAAGTCTCGAGCTCGCAAATTTGGGCGCAATTCCAACTCTTTGGCATTTGGCGGCAGGGGGTTGTAGTGCAGTTCCGCAATGCGCAGGTCTCCGGGTTGCGGGCGTTTATCCAGAGAATAAAGCGCGGAAACTGGTCCCGACCATTGGCTGGAAAGCGGTGGATTATTGGCGCCCGTCAGACTTTTGTGTTCCCGATTTCGCACTCGAGCAGTCACTTTTGCGCTTTCCGTCAGAGCGATGGGACTTGAATATTTTTGCGCCGATTGGGAAATTTCGCCGCCCGGTTCGCGGGGATCGCTCCCGTCAAGCGTATAATAGATGTCTCCGCCTTCCGGGGAGGTCAAACGGAGCAACTTCTTCTCTGCCCGGCCTGTGGATCTAAAGACCGGGGGATCGATAAACTGGCTTTCCATGAACTGGATTCGCTCGGCCAACCAGTCTTTCATGTGATCCACTTCGCCTTGGTAGCTGCGTCCGTAGCGGCCGCGGGGATTTTGTTTCCAACGGTCTAGATTTCGCGCTTGCGCCTCGCGCAACTCATCCGCCATTTGATCAATGATTCCGTTGATGTGCGAGTCGCTGAACTGTCGCCGCCGCAATCCTTGAAAACGGTCGATGTACTTTTGGAAAAAGTCGATGTCCTGAAACATTCGCTTCCACCAAGGATAATTGAAAAAATCGGTTCCTCCTTGGCCGCTTCCGCGCCAAGCGCTTGGGAAGGCGTCGCGTCCGTCTGTGGAGCCCAGCGCTCGGTCAAAATCCCAAATTGGACCGAACGTCAGCTTGCCGTTTCGAGGCAGAGACATGTATCCGCTCAGCCGCAAGGCATCGACGTTCAAGGCTAGAACGTTGAGCAAATGGTGGTCAATGGCGGCGCCGACGTCAATGAACTGGGCGTAGCCGCGTTGCGGGTCTCGAAAATCCCTCCCATTCAGAGCCCGCTCCATCTTGGCAAAGAATTGATTTAGATAATCCTTTTGCGCTTGTCGATCTGGCTGTTCGATGATTTCTTCTTTGGGATAGACGTAGCGCAAAGTCTGCCCGGCCGCTCGGAATCCTGAATCGCCGGGGTCTGCTCGGTCGATTTTGAGCAAATATCCTCCGGTAACTTTTGGCTCGCGATCGTGTTCTGGGAACAGTTGGTCCAAATCCACGCGATCCCCGTCGCGTTTGATTTTTTCCGTCAGCGCGTAAACCCCAAAGTAGTCGTTGGATCGAAGGGGTCCTCCGCCCATGTTGAAAAACACTTCCACGAAGCGGGTTCGCGGCGCATAGCGTCCGATCTGATTGCTCAACTCATAAATGAAAGGGTTGTGCATGAGCGTCAAATCAAAGTTGTAAGGACCCCAAAGCACCCAATCGGCATCTCGGGGCAGGCCAAGCGGGGCAATGCCGCGGTCTTGATCATAAGCATCCCGCGCTTCTAGGGAGATGGATGGTTTTGGCCGACCGGCCGTGCTGGAGCCGCGCACTTTCAGACCCACTCTCGTGGATATTTTCGGCGTTTCCGCCAAGGCGGAGCGGCCGTTTGCTCCTCTTTCTATCACGCCCATGAAGCCGGGTTGAAAGGCATTTTGAGGAGGCCTTCCGTTTCGAAAATTCTCCAAGACGATCAAAGGCAAATCCGAAGTGAAGTTGGCCACTTCCCGATGCAACTGAATGTAAGACTCGCCGACTACGGGGCTTGCGCTTCCGTCGGCTCCCAACAATCGGGCGCGCAGTTGGGTCGTTTGATCTAGAATTAGAGGCTTGGCAAACAGCGTCGAATCCTCGTCGGGAGGCTCGCCATCGAGGGTGTATCGGATGACAGCGTCTTCGGGCGCCGAGTCCGGTTTGGCAAGATGCACTTCCAGCTTATCCACAAACAGCCGGCTGGAAACCGAAAATACCGGCGACTCCAACACGCCGCGCACCGCCGGACGATTGGGCATCCTCAGAGAAGGAGAGAACATAAATCCCTTATTTTGCCGGTTGTTTGCCTTCACGCCGATCAATTCCGGCAGAAACAAAATATCCGAGCTGGTCAGCGTTCTGTTTAGCCCGTGAATCGCCAGGACGTTGTTTCCCGTGCGCAAAAGTTGGCCGGCCGCGGTGATATTGATGTCGACCGGCTCTTGTGCCTCCGCGTCAGGACGATCCGCAACGGACGCCGAGTTCCAAGCCAACGCCGCAGGCGCATTGTCCGAGGCAATTCTTCTCCCGTTCAAGTAGGCAACGAATCCGTCCTCGTAGCGAAAGCGCAGGATGAATCGATCCGAATCGGGTAGGGCATCCAAATGAAAAGGAATTCGGACGTAAACGGTCGGGTTTTCTCCGCGCATCTCTTGAGTGTCCAACCCCAAAAGATCTCGATAACCATAGCCCACGCCCGTTCGACCAAACTTCCACTCCTCATCGTCAAAATCTGTCTCCGTCCATCGCAGCGACAAGCGATCGTCCGCAGGAACGAACGCGCGCGCCGGCGCGCCGATAGGCAACAGCACAGTTTCCGAATCGGCCCGCCTCTCTCTTCCAAAGGACACGTCGGGAAACTGCCTCGGATACTGGGGAGCAAACTCGAAGACAACTTCTGCCTGCGGATTCGCCAAAGCCAAATACTCTCCCTCTGAACGCAATCGAAAGTTTGTGTGCAGAGGTGATCCTAGTTGAGATCGATTTTTTCCCGAAGCAAAGACGAGTCTATATTGATTGGCTCCTAACACTATGGAGGGGAAAACCCACTTTTGCAGGTTTTCCCGATCGTCAGTGAGGAACCAACCCGCAAGATTTATATCCGTCGAATCGGGATTATGCAATTCAATCCAATCGCTCCGGTCGCCGTCATCGTCTCTGTATCCTGTTTCGTTCCGCGTAAGAAACTCGGAAACGATCGGCTCCGCGCAAACCGAAATCCACCCCAAAATCAAAAGCCCCCCTCCTGACAGAAATCGTAAAAAGCCGCTCGCCAATCTTCTGTTTCTTGTTAGGCAACGACACGTCGTCATACGGCAATTCTCCGGCGACAAATTAGCATAACTTCCTACAAGCAACACCATCGTCTCTTGCTGCGTCGAGCCAAAGCAACCGACCGCACGGCGGCAAAATCGAAGGCGTCCAGCTCGTCTTCTGCATCCCAATGCTCGCGCAGGGCGGCAACGACTTGCTCCCGGCGTAGGTGCAGATTTCGAGTGAAACAGGAATGAGAACGCCCCAATCGGTAACTTGGCTCGCGAGAGGGAAATAACAAGAGTCTGTCCATCAGCGGAATCTCGAAATCAATCAAGAACGTGCCGTGAAAGAGCAGGCTTGACTTCCTCCTTCGCTGTGCGTTCCCGGAAAACTTGCAATCGTTCGCAACGAGGTCGGTATGCCCTTGAACAAACACCGGCGCCAAAATCAACTTCTCCATTACCTTGCGGTGCCGTTGCATAACGAACTCATTGGCTCCGTCGACCGTCGACAAAGCCTCATGACCCGTTAAAGAGATCACGAGAGAATAGTTGAGACAGCCTTTCCCTTGAAGCACGGCCCCGCCGCCAGAACACCGGCGAAATACCGGAGTTCCCCGCTGAACACAAGCGGCACGGTTCACTTCGGCCTCCAGGTTGTTTCCGTAGCCCAACACGACAAAATAATCCTTGGATTCCCAAAAACGGAGGGCCGATTCGACAGCGCCGGAATCGCATAAATCCAGCAAAACCTCGTCGCAAACTAAATTCTCCAACGGATCGCTGAACTGGGAAGACAGAATCTTCACAAAAATTTACCACCGCTCGGTTCGCAAATTCTCTACAAAAGCATCGACTACTCTCCACAGAGATAGACAAGGATGTGGCGACGATGGGCGCGGAGGCGATGCTCCCAAAGATAAATGCCCTGCCAAGTCCCCATCGCCAGCATTCCCTCTCGGACGGGAATTGTCGCATTGACGCAAGTCAGCGCCGTCCGAACATGAGCCGGCATGTCGTCCGCTCCCTCGCAAGTGTGCCGGAACAATCTATCCCCATCCGGACAAAGTCGGGCAAAAAACCTCTCCAGATCGTTGCGCACCTCCGGATCCGCATTTTCCTGAATGAGCAAAGACGCCGACGTGTGTTGAATGTGAAGCACAATAAATCCTAAAGAGAATTGGTGGAACGACAAACAACGGCTTACCTCGTCGGTGATTTCGTAAAATCCTCGCCCGCTTGTTGGAACGAGCAGCTCTTCCATCGTTTGTCTCACAATATGCCTTGTAAGGAATCCCGGATTCGCGCCAAAGGGCTATGAGTTCGCCAATGGAAACAATCCGACTTTGGCTCAGTTTTGGTTCAACAACTGCTCAATCCGGGGAACGGGAGGATGTCCGGCGTTGATCGCTTTTTGGTAATGATGCTTGGCCAATGCCTTGAACGGCTGGCTATGCGAGGCATAAACAATGGCCAAGTTGATGTGCGCATCCGTGTATTGCGGCCGCAGTCGAATGGCTTTTCGCAGGGCTGTTTCCGCCGAATCGCGATGCCCCACTTCGGCTAAGGCCACTCCCAAATAGTTCTGGGCTTCGGCGTCATCCGGATACAGAACCGTTGCCCGGCTGAGAAACTTCACGGCGTCTTCATAACGCTCCTGGCTAATTTTCAAAAGCCCGGTAAGAAACAACGCGTACGAATTTTCGGGAGACAACTCAAGGGAGGTTTTCAAGTTGGTTTGCGCTTCCTCAAATTTCTGTTGCTTCATCTGCGTCAAGGCCAAGCTGGCTAAACTCGGCGCATGATCGGGAACCAATTTGAGAAGCTCGCGAAACTGACTCTCGGCTTCGTCAAACCGTCCTTCCCGGGCCGCGGTGCGAGCGGCGGACTCTAATTGCACCAGCTCCGGCGAAATCTGTGAGTCCTCGGTCGAGATTGGGTTCGCTTTTTTCGAAATGGACTCAGCATCCCAATCGTCGCCAAGCAACGCCAACTCTTCTGCGGTGTAAGGTTGCTTTTCCGCTTCGAATACCGCAAGGCGAGCTTCTAAAAAACTGACTTCCCGCGACTCTCGGCGTCCAATTCTCGGCAACCATCTTCGTTTTTCCCGAGGTTGCGTTCGGCGAGCCTTGGCCAGTTGCGACTGGAGATCGTTTTTCTCTTTTTCCAGCGATTGAATCCGCGCCTCGAACAAGGAGGCATCAATTTCGGCGGGGGAAACCGTCTTTGCAGCGGCCTTTTTTAAAATGGCATTCTCTTGCATCAGCGCTTCAACTGCAGCGCGAAGATCGCTGTTTTCCCTTTCTAACTCCTGAATCTTTTGCTCCAACTCGCTGCCGCTTGGCGAGGCGGCCTGAGCCGGCTTGCTTTGCGTCCAGTCTCTTTTGTTGGCAGATTCGGCATCCGCCAATCGTTGTCGCAAATTGTCTCTTTCCTGTAAAAGCGACTGGTTCTGTTTGTCGAGCGAAGCAATGGATGCGGATTCTTGGATAAATTGGGTGGCGCTTTGTTTGAGAATTTCATTCTCGTTCTGCAGTTGCTTTATCCTCTCCATCAAGTCGGAACGGGAAATCGTCAATGCTTCCTCCGGCGATTGCTCACTCTTGTCGTTGGCTCCGGATGCCTTTTGCAAATGTACTTCGATAAGTTCTTTCTCCTTCTCCAGTTCCAGAATCTTGGTTTTGGCTTTTTGGAATTCCGCCGGATTCAAATCTGCCGGTCGGGCAGACATGGCTTCTCTCAATTTTGACAACAACAAAGAGTTGTCTGCCGTCAATTGGCGCAATTGTTCGTTGGCGGCGGCTAACTGCCCTTCAAGCAGTTTCGTTTGCTTGTCTGAATCCGAGGATGGGACGCCGTCTGATTCAGAAGTCGAAGCGCCATCGTCGGCAACGGGCAAGATCGAAGAGAACTCATCTACCGGCGGTAGGTTCGCCAGTTTTTCATCTAGATATTTGAGCCGAAAATGGACGACTTGGCGGTTCCAAGACGGGTAGTTGTCCTTGAAAGCAACCAGATTTTGGCGAGCGTCATTGTAGAATTCTGCCGCTTCGCTTCGTAGTCCGGCATCCAGCATTTCGTCGCCTTTGGAAATCAGTCTGTAAATAGACACATACTCCTCGCCGACCTCTGAAGCATTTCCAGAGGCGCCGAACATCAACAGAAGAACAAACAGCAATTTTCGAAAGCGATTTTTCATTTCCCTAAATCAATTGAGGATTCCAATCCACAGATGTTTGAAGACTATAAGTTGAGAAAGCCAAAAGCGAGAAATTTTTGTTGTCCAATCTTTACGGTTGTTTCATTTGACGAATCTTTGCCGTTTGTGATAATGATTTCGCTCATTGCAGTCCAATGATGCCTTCCGTTTTACTACAAAGTCCAGTGTTGGTGTTGAACCGGTTATGGCAGGCGGTCAACATTTGCACTGCCAAACGAGCGTTGACTTTGCTTTTTGAAGGCCGAGCTCAAGTGGTTTATCAAGATGCGGAAGGAAGTTTCCAAACCTTTGACTTCGGCCAGTGGCGCTCGTTTTCCCAACAAGAGACAAAAGAAAATCACATCCACACCGTCTCTTTTCGCATCCGCATCCCGCAAGTGATTCTTCTAGTTATGTTTGACCGATTTCCGAAAAAAGAAGTCAAATTCACCCGCCACAACATCTTCGAGCGAGATAAGAACACCTGCCAGTATTGCGGCGCGGTTTTCGAGCGAAAAGACCTGAACTTAGACCACGTCGTCCCCCGCGAAAAAGGCGGGGCGACTCACTGGGAAAACATCGTCTGCTCCTGCATCACCTGCAATGCAAAAAAGGCGAATCGAACGCCGCGGGAAGCCAACATGAAACTGATCCAAAAACCAACGCAACCCAAATGGCGCCCCTTTATGCAAGTCAACCTCAAGACGCACAGCCACTCCAGCTGGAAGCACTTCCTAGACGTCGCCTATTGGAACGTGGAGTTGGGAGAAGAACTCAAGTGACTTCCTCAAAGTTTCCTCACCCGGCTCGCTCCGCGCAACCAACGCAATGCCGAAAGAAACGAGGAAGGAATTTCTCACCGTTTTTTGGAATCGCCCGGCGATAGATTTCTTTCCTTCCGAGAATTTTTTCGCAACTTTTTGGCTTCTATTAACTCCCAGAACTTTGGGTTTTGTTCCAATGCTTCATCTTCTCCCGTTGGCAGGCTCGACCGAAACAAAAAGTCCTTAAGCGTATTTCGGTTCAGAATCCGATGAATCACAATTCCCAGCTCGTTTCGTTCAAAGTAAACCCGATAGTCGCCCAAGCGGTAGCGATACAGTTTTTTTCCATTTCGTTCGAGCTTTCCAAAGCGATCGAGATCGACTGACCGCATATCCTGGGGAAAACCTCGAAACTCTCCCATGATGCTCAACTGAAGGTTCTTGGGCATCCCGGCAAGTTCTTTGGCGCTCAAAGGATTGAATATAATCTGAAACGGCGTCATCCCCACGAAGCAAAATGGCAGCGCGTACGGGAATCGAACCCGTCTCTCGGCCTTGAGAGGGCCGTGTCCTGACCGATAGACGAACGCGCCTCGGATCTGGAGAATTTACATTTCCTATCCAGCTTTCGTCAACTACTCGCAGAAAATAAGAAAATAAAAAAAGACCGCCCTTCAAAAAAGAGCGGCCGAACCGGAAACCAAACGGAGGATGCGTTACTTGCGCCGACGCAACATCAACAACGCTCCGCCCCCAAGAATCGCCAACAGAATCGTGGAAGGCTCGGGAACCACGGTGAACGACTGCATGGCGAGAGAGCCGGGAGTGGCAGGAGGCGTTCCATGTCCTCCCAACGGTTGGGCGAAAGGCGCTGACGTTCCAAAGAGGCTCCCATCCGCATTGGTGACGAAAACCTGCAAGTTCACCGGACCGGGCCCCGCAACTCCTTCAATGGTGCGATTGCCTCCCACGAAAAGACCGGTACCAGCACCAGTAGTTGGATTGGAACGGAAATTTACCGCATCCCCAACGTTAGTTCCATCCTCCAACTGCAATTGAGCCGTGAAGCCTTCTCCGAGGAGACCGTCAGGTCCACTCACAGGAGCCGCTGGATTGAAGAAGTCGAGAGTTCCTTGAGCATTGGCGCTCAACGCAACCACCACACAAAATGTAGCAAACAGTAGTTTCTTCATGTCGAGTTTAATGTATCTAGTTTCGTTGTTTGTTTCGAGTTGAAAAGTTAGTTGATTGTGAAATTCCGATCCCATTGAGCTTCCGCAGATTTGTCAACGAAAACTGATCCGCCGACGGTCAAATTGGGTTCCGTAGTCCATCCTCCCAAAGCGTCATTGAATGATGCCGTAGCCCAAGCGCCGTTAATCCACGAATAGGCGACGTCGCCGTTTGCTCCCGGAAATTGGAGGTCGGTCGTCAACGCGCCGGCCTGAGGCACCAAGGATCCTTGGATGCTCAAACCTGCCGGAACCGTCTTGTTGGTATCGTCTCCCTGCAACACTTCTCCGACAAAGGTGACCGTGACGGCCTCGCTGCCTTTGTTGTTGAAGAAGAAGCCGACACCAACCGGAAGATTCAGAGGCGTTGTCCAACCTCCCAAAACACTGTTGAAAATGGATGACCGCCACTGCCCATTTTGAAATAGCCAGACTTCCGAGCCGTCTGGAGGACTGGAAATCACTTCGGCGAGCGCGTTGTCTCCGTTGCTCAGCGGATTCGAGACCAAGTTGAATCCGGGAGCCAGTTCTTTGTTCACGTAACCGACGGCGTTCACCGAGGTTACCTCCTGTGCCAAGGCAGTAGCCATGCTCACTGCACCCACCACAGCCGCGATAAGTAACGTTTTTGTTCTCATTTGCTGTCTATGTCTATTTTCTGATTACCGTGTGCGCGATTAATTTCGACAAAAACAACCCCAAAGTCAACTACTTTTTTCGATTTTTTTCGGAGCCGTTTCATCGACGCGGACTTTTAAATCAAATTTCCAATGCTTTGGCAACACTTTTTTTAACTTTTTTCGATTTTTTTTCGGAGCCGTTTTCCCCTGTTATTTTAGCTTTTTCGTTACTTAATCATTATTTTTCGATTTTTCCCGAGCTTTTTTATGCCGGAACGGTTTGCGTTTCCGCAAAAAAACTTGCCCGCCATTTTTTTATTTTTGTCCGCAAAAAAAAGTCGCAATTGACTCTCCGTTGAATAGATGGATGCTTTGGACTGCGGATTGAAGCGATTATCGAATGCAGAATCATGCGAAGCGAGGATGGCAGATTGAAGTCGATTATCACCGAGACCATTGCCCGGCAAGGGCCGATTTCGGCGGCTCAATTTATGGAATTGGCTCTTTATCATCCTCTGCACGGCTATTACGAAGCCGAAGGCAGGATCGGCAAATCCGGCGATTTCATCACCAGCGTGAGCGTGGGAGACTTGTTCGGCGTGCTTCTTTGCGAGCAATTGCGGCAGTGGACGAAAGAACAAAGCGACGAATGCCCGCTTTGGGTTGAGGCCGGCGCTCATGACGGCCGGTTGGCTTGCGATATTCTAGATCACTGCCAAAGAAGCCATTCCAAAACCTACGAAAGAATCGGGTACCGTATTGTGGAACCGTCGGAAACCAGAAAACGCCGACAGAAACGCCAACTGGAACGACATTCTTCCAAGGTGCAATGGATAAAATCTTGGGAAGAACGCTGTCGAAACAGCATTTCGGGCGTCATTTTTTCCAACGAATTGCTGGACGCTTTTCCAGTGGAGCGCGTTTGTTGGGACGCGTCCAATCGAATTTGGCGGCGATGGGGGGTGTCTGCGAAGGACGGGAATTTGCATTGGTGCATTCTGCCTGAGTCGTTTTCTAGTTCTGCGGCTGGCTTGAGGGGGGAATTCTCTGAGGAGATTTTCGAGCATCTCCCGGATGGATTTACCACGGAGATTGGCAATGCGGCCTCACATTGGTGGAGGCAAGCGGCCGCCCGTCTTGCCGGCGGTTATTTGTTTACCATTGATTATGGCCTTGCGGCTCAAGAACTCTTCGCGCCTTGCCGGCGTCAAGGCACGCTCCGAGCTTATTCACGACATCGACAAACCTTGAATTTGCTTGAAAATCCGGGGCAACAAGACCTGACCAGCCACGTAAATTACACCGCCCTTCTAGAATCTGGTGAATCAGAGGGATTGAAAACCGTGGGCATTCAACCTCAAGAAAAGTTTTTGACGGACATCCTTCGCCGTCTCTCAAAAGACGGAAGGCAGGCAGACATCCTCACTTCGCCAAGGATTCGTCAACTTCAATCCTTGATTCATCCGGACCATTTTGGACGATCTTTTTCCGTTTTGATCCAAAAGCGCCCGCCAAATGCTCCGTTCGCAAAGTAGCGGGCAAGTGGAATAGTGGACAGTCTGGATGGCGCTTTGCGGAAGACGAAACTCTGCGGGGGGAGGGGGAAGTCGACGTGATCTGTTCGCTTGCTGTGCGCTTGCAAAGGAATGGATTTACAAGACAAGTTGAAATTCGGGCAACATTACGACGGTCCAAAGAAAGTCTTCGACGGCGTTTTGGGTAAGTCCTTCGCGGAAAAAGGCGGCGCAAGTTTCCGTTTCGGATGGGGAAGGCGCTCGTCCCAAGCCGATCCAAAACAGGTGTTCAATTATTTTTTGAGAATGTTCCATTTTTTGGGCGACCAAATCGCTCGCGATGACGGAAAGTTTCTCCGCCAATGTGTTTCCGTTTGTCAATTCAAGAGCTTGGATCGTCGTCGCAGGGGAAACGCGATCGGTCACTACTTGCTCGCGGTTCGGCCGCCCAAGAGCGCGAGTCAAAGGATCCGCGGTCGCCAAAGAAGCGCGGATGGCGCCGAATTGATCTGCGGCGCTGATTTTGGCGATCAACCGCGGCTCGATATTTGCCGGGCCGCTGCGAGCGTCGCCCAATTCTGCCGCCTGATTCCAATCCAAGGTTTCTAAAGCTTTCTTTTCCCAGCCGGGCGGAGCTTCGGCATGGCAAATCCAGGTGTTGTTCGAGCCTAGATATTGAAATTTTCCTTCGCCTCGCTCGCCTTCCGCCAAGCGAATCAAAGCGAATACTGCCGCCGGCTTCGTTTGTTCTTCTGAACGGGCGACTTTTAGCGCAATCAGATTCGAGCCCGCTACGAGGCGATTTTGAAGGTCAAACCGGAATACTTTTGTTCGCCCCTTTCCTTTTCCCGCTTGTTTTCCGTTGACGAATAAATGGAACGAATCGGCGGCGGCAATGTAGACATCGGCCATTTTCGGGAGGCTGTCCGTTTGAAAGCGCTTTCGAAAGAATGCGACGTCTGTTTTTTCGCCATCGTTTGCTTGCGCCGAAATCCAACGGGCTTTGCGAGTCTGTTCCCGCAGGAAATGGACGCGGTCAATTGGAAGGCCGGCGCTCAAATCAATTTCATCGTTGGCGAGAGTTGGAAAGCGACGCCCCGTAAACGAACCCAAAGCGTCCACAAATTGTTCCGCCGTCATTCGCCGCCTCAGCGGCCCGCGAAACGCTTCGGCGGTTTCCATGCGCTCCGGGGACGGTCGAGAGGGCAGTTGGTACGTTTGAGAGGTGAGTAACAAAGCCATAGTATGCTTCAAATCGTATGCATGATCCGCCAAGTCCGCAGCCAGCCAATCCAACAAGTCGGGATGCCAGGATGGTTGTTCCATGTCGTCTAGCGTCGGCACTAGGCCTCGTCCGAAAAACTTTGCCCACAATCGATTGACGATTGTTCGGCTCAGACGGCCGTTCTCCCGGCTGGTCATTATGGTGGCCAATGTTTTCAGGCGCTCTTGCCGCGGCATTTTCGCGTCAATTGTCACCAAATTGGGGTGCAAAAATTTCGCCTGGGAGGTCTTCCCCGTGGGTTTGTCGCATTGAAATATTTCCAGAGGCTCTTTCGCAAAAATTCCAGCCATTCCATAGGCGTCTTCTAGATTCCAATCGTTGATGAAACTGTCGTGGCAGGAAGCGCACTTCAAATTGACTCCCAGGAAAACCTGACTCACATTTTGGGCGGCTTGCATGTTCGGGGTTTGGCTGGCGTTGACAACGCCGCGCCAGATGATTCCTTTGAGGAATCCTTCGGCGCCGGGCGCTTCGGTGATCAGGTTTCGCACAAACACGTCGTAAGGCTGGTTGTCTGCCAGCGCTTGATACAGCCAAGCCGATATTTGCTTTCGCCCGCCGTCGATAAAGCCGGTTCCACGATAGTCGTTCCTCAACAAGTCATTCCAAAAAGTCAGCCAGTGTTCGGCATAGTTCTGCCCATTTTCCAACAGCCGCTCCACGAAACGCCGGCGTTTGTCAAAGCTGCGGTCGGCAACAAACGCCTTCAATTCTTCCACCGAAGGAAGCAATCCGACGGCATCCAGACAAACCCTTCTGGCATAAGTGCGGTCGTCCACCGAATCGGGAGGGGCAAATCCCTCCTTCTCAAAGTAGGACGACATAAACGCATCCACGGGGTTTCCTTGGATAAAGCTGTTTTCTCTCTTTGGAATAACGGGACGATTTGGTTTGATGTTTAGCGAAGGCTTTTTGGAAAAACGGATCGTTTCCTCCCAAGGCAACCCTCGATCAATCCAAGCCCGAATCAAGCCGACTTCTTTTTCCGTCAACCGCGAACCCTTTTGCGGCATTACGTTGTCCGGATCGACTCCCGCTACCAGTTGCACAAGATAGCTCTCTGCGCCGTTCCCCAATTCAATTGCGGGACCGGAATCCGCCTCTTGCAGAATCTTCTCCCGAGTATCCAAGTTAAACCCTCCTTTCTTCTTGCCCTTCCCGTGGCACTTCACGCACTTGGACTCAAGAATCGGCGCAATGTCTCGGCCAAAATCAATCTCCCCGGCGAACGGCTCGGGCAAAGAAGCATCTGCGGCGCTGCAACGGAACACAAATCCTCCCAGCCATATGGACAAAGCCAAACAGAAAATTTGAGATCCAATCTTCATCACGAAAGAGTTTAGCCGCAGAAAAACCAAAATGACAATGGAAAGCGCCGCTTCCCCATTTCCCGGTGAACGATTATTGTCTCCAAAATCGTCTCCCAATCCACCGTTGCCTTGCCTTCGGCAAACGTCCACTATTTGAAAAAAACGGATCGCGCACGGCGCCAAAATCATGACCCGGGACAAACAGCAAGACCACGAGCCGAACTTCGGCAAACTGAACGGCGTTGAGGTCATTCTAGACTACGGATCGACGCCCGCCGAAGCAAAACGCTTGCGAGATTGCGTGGGCGTTTTGAATCTATCTTCCCGCGGACGCATCTGCTTGCTGGGCAAAGATCGTCACCGCTTTCTAAACGGCCAAGTGACCAACGACGTCGCTAGGCTGGCAGAAGGCGCCGGCTGCTACACGCTGATAACCAACCGCAAAGGAATCATTCAAGGCGACGCCGCCATTTACCGGCTGCCGGAAGAGATCCTACTGGATTTGGAGCCGGGAACCGCCAAACCTCTCACAGAGCGTTTTCAAAAATTCATGGTCGCCGATGACGTCGAGATTGTGGACGCCGCCCCTCATTTTGGACTTCTCTCGATTCAAGGACCCCGGTCCAATAATCTTTTAAAGGCATTGGACGTTGCCGTCGCGCCCCAACTGCAAAATCTGCACGACGTCGTCCGCAAAACCATCCCGGACATCGGCGAATGCTACTTCGTCAAGCATCCCCGCACAGGAAGCGACGGTTACGATGCTTTTGTCCCCCAGTCGTTTTTGGAAAAACTCCAAACGCGTTTGCTGGATCAAGCCTTGCCCCTCGGCGGCGGCCTTTGTGGTTGGAAAAGCCTGGAAACCCTTCGAATCGAAGCGGGAATTCCGCGGCATCCCGTCGACACTTCCCCCGCCATTCTGGCGCCGGAACTTGGCCGGGAAGAGCAAACCATCAGCTATTCAAAAGGTTGCTACATCGGGCAGGAAGTGATCAACCGCATCCGGAGCGTCGGAAGAATCAATCGGCGACTTGTCGGCATTGTGTTGGACGCCGGCGCCGACAATCTCTCCGGCGCAACCGGCTCTCTCCTCAACGCCGAAGAAAAGGCCGTCGGATTCTTGACCAGCACGACGTACTCATACGTGGCAAAACAAACAATCGGGTTGGCATTGGTCAAACGAGGCTTCTGGGAACCGGGAACATCTCTCCATCTCCAAATGGAACCCGGAATCTCCCGCTATAAAGCCACGGTCTCAAAGCTGCCTTTCGCCATTTGACTTGGGGACAAGCGCGAAACGGGCGAATCAGCAAAGAACCGGCGATGGATCAAGAACAGTCTTTATTGCGGCAGCTTCCCAACTTCTTGAGTTCCTCGCAGTTCGCGGTAATTTGAATGCGCTGCGATTTGAGGTGGAATCCCAGGTTGTGCGTAATTTCCGCCTCCAGTTTTTCGATTTTCTCGCTCTCAAATTCCACAATGCGCTCGCAGTCTTGACAAACGATGTGGTTGTGATTGGGGTGATCGGCGTAGTTGGGATCGTAAAACTTGTAGTCTTTGCCAAAATCGATTTCTCGAACCAACCCGCTCTCCGTCAACAAAGGAAGCGTCCGATAAACAGTGGACCGAGAAACCGATTTCTCCCTTTCTCGGGACCAATCCAGCAACTGCTCGGCGGTAAAGTGCTCTTCGGTATTGAAAACCGTGTCGATAATGGCCCTTCTTTGAGTCGTCAACCGAAGCCCCTTGGCCGCAATGAACTCAAGGAACTTTTCCTTCGCTGACTGGCATCCTTCAGACGACACAAGCCAAGTATAGTTCCCGTCCTCTGGGCAAGTCAACAAGACTTTGTCATTCCACCAGAACGTAATCCAACCAACAGCAGTGCTTTGACGAGATGCGGCGACATTCCTTTTCCTCGGCAAAACCGCCGCGGATCCTTGAATAAGTCCTAACCAAGCCATCTCGCTGATGGAGCATGGAGCCGCCACCAAATCCTCCAACAAAAACCACCGCCTCCTCCTCCAAAATTGATCTTGGATGCCTTGCCCATCGACTCCCCCTTGCGATCATCCAATCCCCGCCAACCAACGAAGCTGTGTTTGCACTCATCTGATGCGGTCAATCCAAAAGAAGCGCCAACCCAACAAACCCCAAGAAAATCCCTCCCCACTCTCAGCAACCCAAAATGCGCCAGCGTAGCAAACCACGCCCACCCCCGATGACTGTCGCCGATGCCATCGGCAACGACCTCAAATCACAGAATGCGCGAAGCAGGCAAACTGCACCGAAACAACGCTTTTGCCCTCTAATCCCTCAAGCAAATCCATGCGCCGTTTGATCGGCAACCACCGCAAAACCTTTCTTTCCCACAACCGCAAGGCGGAATGGCGCGCTTGTTGGCGGATTTCGTTGCTTTGCTGTCTCCTTCAATGCGTCTTTCCAATTCGGAGTTCTTCCCAAAGCACTCGCCAACCAACAAAACTTTCTTCTTTCTTCTGCAATGGCCAAGGCGGCGTTTCCTCTCCCGAATGGCCCTAGTCGTGCTTTTTTATGGGGGTTTGGTCCTTGCCAACGAACTTTGTTCTCAACTTTGTTCTCCTTTTTCTGATTTGGGGGTTGATGGTGGGCGGAAAGAAAAGAGGCGACACCCCCCCCCCTCCTCAAGCGCTGGGTGAATTCGCTGGCCTGGTGGATTGCTTGGGTGGATGGTCAGTTGGTTATTACGATTATTGGAGGAGGAGGAGGATTGGGTTATGAGGATTCCACTCAATAGGAGAACATGGAGAAACCAAAGGGGTCCTCATTCGGGCTGCAGGCGGGCTTGGAGGCGGCCGTCGGCTTTGGATGGGGCGGTGGTGCTGGCCGGGGTTTCTGGGGAGTAGCGCCAAGCGCAGTTATCTATTGATGTTTATCAGAGCCAAGACAACGCCAACTATGATCGGCGTGATCGTTGGGAAGCGGGAGACAACAACAAGGGGGCGCTGCCCATTGCTAATGCGCCCAACAACCAGCAGATAGCGCTCTCCTTCACTCCGAACAGCATGATCCAGAGCTGAACCCGATCGCGCTTGGGTTTGCGAATGAGGATGCCGGGCGGGGGGCGGGGGCTTGGGATGAGTTTGGAGTTTGGGTCAGGGGCGCCTCCTCTCGCTAGGAGAATGCGACCTCCTCATCGTAGAGCGGAGCGGGGATTTTGATCCAGCCATGGAGCGATTCTTATGCGGGCGATTCGGAGGGGCTCTTCCCCTTCGACAACTGGGCGGCGGCGGCTACATCTGGGCTGCGGTTTGCGGCGGCTAACGGCGATGGCTCGGTGCAGAGCAGTGGTGCTTTCATCGGAGCCTCCTCATCCCCGAACCCGAAGAATACGCTCTGGTGTTTAGTTTGTTTGCCTTAGCCTTTGTCTTCTTCCGCCATCGCCGCCACTTCCAAAACCAACGCCAACCCAGCCACCACCACTTCGTAGTCTTCTCTTAGTTAGGCGGTTTAGGGTGGCCGACTTTCTGCTGGTTAGCGACGGACAACATAACGACCAATCGTCATCACAGCCTCTTAGCTGAAGAGTGAAGAGTTATGGCCGCCAAGCACCGGCTTGCCAGCCAAACTAAAAGCGGCCGGGGAATTTGTGGTTTGGGGCTTGCGATTGGTGATTGGCGGCGGCCAGCGCTTAGCGGTGATGGAAAAACAGCGGAAATGGTTTTTTTCGCCTATTTCTCAATCCTGTTTCTAAGAGAGTTTGGGCAGCGGGATTGTTGTTTGAGGAATGAGCGGTCAATGTTTTGGGTTCTGTGAACCCCAAGCGGCGGGCGAACCGCAGTTAGACCAGCGGCCAGAGAACCACAGAGACCGCAGCTCGGCAAATCGGAGGCCGGCTCTCGGAGCTGGTGGTTTGGCATTTGGGCTTGGCTAAAACAAGGAGCGCGCTTCCTTAGCCGATTGGGTCAAAGAGCAACGCTTGATGGTTTGGGGTTTGGGATTGGTAGTTAGGCGGGCGGTTGTTGCCAGCAAACCGGACTTAGAGGCTGGTTTGGTGGCGTCGGGGATTGTCCCCAGCAGAGTTTTGGTTCTTTGCCCGCGCAGTCTCATCCGGGAACGGCAAGCTTAGGAAGGAACACCAAAAGGAACAAGAGAAAGGAGCGGTTGGCGGCGGTTTGAAGGAGAGGAAAAAGGAAAAAGTGTTTTGAAGAAAAAGAGAGGATCAGCGGGCGAAGAGATCCAAAAAGCCTATTTTGTTTCCTTGGGCGTCTTTGGGTAGTTCTCAGGCAACGAAAGCAACAATGAAGGAATGCGAAAAACAAGATGAGAACAAAACAGCGGGCGTCCCTTCGTTTTTTCTTTCTCTTCGTCCTCGCCAGCCGGCTTGGGTTCGGAGACAAGAGGAACGGGCTAAGGAAGCTAGGACAAGGATGAGTAGCGGGGAGATCGGCAAGCCAGTAGCCGCCGAAGGGCAACAGCGTCTTTCTGCTTCTCCTTCTCCTAGTTTCTGCAAGCTCAGAAGCGAGGACTTTGTCTCGCGATTAGCGGCCGGGAAAGATTGGATTGCAACTTCGCTTCGGAATTTCCAAAGTAGAGGTTTTCTTTGTTCAATAATGAAGGAGGAGTTGGCAATGGGAGGTGAACGTTGCCGTTAAAAGTGAGAATCAATTGCCAATCGATAGTCATCCATATGCCATACTCGATTTGGCAATCCCCCTCGCTTCCGTGGCGCGCCGAGAATCCCGCCAAAGAACCCCATAATCACCTCGCTCAGCGAGCCAGCCCAGCCCGATTCAGGCAAGAAAGGAGCATCAGGAGAGTGCTAAAATTACTCAGATTCAACTGCAATTCGGCCCGTTGGCATTGGACTGGGTTCAGGTTTGGTATTTGACAGCTACGGAAAAACAAGTCAACAAATGGATGTCGTTCTATTTGAGAAAGACATTTGTCTTCGATTCAGTTACTCCGAATCTGTCACTTACTATCCATGTGAAAGCGTTGTTGCGGCTGGAGAAATCAAAAGTTCCATTGGAAAAGTAGAATTATCGGACATCTTTTCCAAAACAGAGTCCGTAAAATCTCTAAAGCGTTTCTCACAACCAGAATATTCTCCCCTACAACAAAGAGATTGCTTTCCTTATCGCATGTATGGATCAAAAACGGAGATCGGAGGAACGCCAGAAGAAGACTATTGCCAAGATTCCAATCCGCTCGATCAAATATTTACCTTTGCGCTTGCAAAATCATTCCAAACCCAAAGAAAAAAATATTGCGACCATTTACTTTCCTTTTGACAGCCAATATTTTTTGTTTTTGCAATCTGGGCAAAGGTAGTTAAGAACGTCTTGTAATCCACAACGCGGCGTTCGATGTTGCTCGCAATTCGCTAAATTCCGGTGATGCTGTAGGGTAATTGGCAAAAGGTAATTCCCATCTTGGTCAATTCCCGCTGCCCCAAATACTTGCCGGGCGCAAACACCACCGCCTTCTTGTTCCTCCGCCGATTCGCCTCCCCAATCCGACGCGCCATCTCCTCGTTCAACATCGACTCCTTCTCCCGCAAATACTCCACATCCGGCTGATAACGCAAGTAGTAATCCGTCTGCCCGCCACCATAAAACAACCCCTCCTTATCGAGCGGCTTCAAGTCCTTTTCCCCAGCCGACAACCCGCTGGCCGTGTGCAACAACCAAGCCGCCAGCACCGAATACGAGGGCAGGTTTTTGCCCGCCAACATGCTTTCCATATCTAACGGCTTCCCCAAAGTATAAAAGCGAAACGAGCCGCCTAGCCCTTCCCGCAACTTGGCGTCCTTGGCATTAGGAACGCCGCGAATGACCCGACGCACGCGTTCCGCCGTGATGGTGTCCGCATAGTCTTCACATTCCACTAAGATAAACTTGCGATTGCCGCCATCCTCTTTGTTCAACGCCAACACCGCATGCGCCGTCGTCCCACTCCCCGCAAACGAATCTAATACGATGTCGCCGTCTGTCTCTCCCGTCTGGCTCGTGCGACTGACCTGCTTGTTTGACTTCCCCTCCGATGCCGCCGCGGAAACATGGGGGGGGGGGGGGGGGGGGGGGGTACTGGAGTTAGAAGAAGACGTGCCGGTGGACAAGCGCAACAAATGCTCTATCAACCGCACCGGTTTGGGATTGGAGAACATTCCCTTGCCCACCAACTTCGCCAAGTCTTTGTTGCCCTCGTCAGTGCTGCCAACCTCTCGAAAGTGAAGGACAGAACTCGGCGTCTTACCTTGTTTGACTTCTGACAAAAACACTTTTTCTCTCGGCACTGATTTTCCCGTTTTGCCGAACCAGAGTCGATTGTCGTGATATAATTCTAATAGTTTTTCTCGGTTGAAAAGTGGAAACCTTCCCGTCGGACATTCAAACTTAACACCATTCGGTAAAGTGAGAGTGTAAATATCACTTTCTCTTCCGCTTTTTGCGTGAAGTGATATTGACTGCCAATCACCTCTCGGATCATTGTCTGGGTTTTTGAACCGTGCATCCATTTCTTGAGTGCGCGGAAGCATTCCAATTTGCAACTCATCGATTTCTCTGGCGTAACAAATGATATGTTCGTGTTGCCGTGATACTGTTTTTGCATCATTTGCCGGTGAAAACTTTGAGTGCCACGAAAACTGGGCGATGAAGTTTTTCTCGCCGAAGATTTCGTCCATTAGGTGTCGCAAGTTGTGAACTTCATTATCGTCGATGGAGACGAAGATGACGCCGTCATCGGAAAGCAGTTCTTTGAGCAGTTGCAGGCGCGGCCACATCATGCAAAGCCATTTGTCGTGCCGTTCCAGATCCTCGCCGTCCACCGGGCGGTTGGCCTTCAACCATTCTTGCATGAGCGGGCTGTTCACGCGGTCGTTATAGACCCAAGCCTGACTGCCGGTGTTATACGGCGGGTCGATGTAAATGCACTTTATCCGCCCGGCGTAGCGCGGCAACAAAGACTTGAGCGCATGCAAGTTGTCACCATTGATAATGAGGTTGTCTTCCGCATTGCCGCCGCCATTCAGCAGCGAGCGTTTCTTGTCCAGCAACAGCGGCCGATACGGCACCGTCATATGATGCGCATAGATATGTTGCTTCCCCTTAAAATTCAACTCCGGCATATTTTTCCTCCAAAAAGACGATTAAAATCTATGAAAAACAGAAAATTACAAACCCGCTTGTTGTTCAAGAAATTATTGGCCTTTATTGTTTTGAATTAGATCGTTCTTCAGATTTCCAACGCTTAAATTTATGGTTGATGGCATCCACAAATCGCTGGAAGGACGAATCTGCATGTTTGGCTCGTTGGATATTTATTTTCCATGCAATGTCTTCGGCAAATTCGATTCCTCCAAGATTCGGTGTTGTTCAGGCGCTTTGGATTGCTCGAATCAATTGTTGTTTGTAGAGATCGCGTTCGCACTTTTGATCGGGCGCGTCGCATCCCTTGCCGAACACAACTTTGAATGCGGCACTATCGAGCAACAGCCATCGTTCGATATGCGGGTCGGGAATGGCAAAAATTATAGGAGCGGGTGCGCTTTGATCGTCGAGTTTTTTGACGCGATCTTTCCAACCTTCGCAGTTGGCGTCTGTAGCGATGATGATTAAGTCAGGCAAAGGTTCGCCTTGTTTTTTTACGTCGCGCAAATAGTCTTTGAATTCTTGAATCACTTTTCCGTGCCCGCGCGTTGCATTTCGCCAGTCGAGGCTGATATTGACTTGACGTTCTTTGGCAAGCCGTTGGGTCAAGGTTCCAATCACTTGACGATGTGCGTCGTCTTCGACAAACAGCGCAATTTTACGCATCGAAATCTCCTCTCAAAAGGCGATCTGAAATGGGAATCTTTTCCGTTTGATCGTCAAGTGTTTGATCTATGTTCTTCTTTCGCGCCAACGCCCCCCAAGTAGAGAATGGTTCAATATGCGTTTGGCGATCACTGCGCCGCACAGGGAACAAGGAATCGTTGGGTAACAGGTCAGGAAGGATTGGAGAGTGCGTGGTGACGATGTATTGCGTTGTGTCAATGTGTTGACGCGTTTTCAGCAATTCGGCAATTAATCGAATCCGGCCTGTGTGGACGCCGTTTTCAGGCTCTTCAAAACCTACCATTGAGGGCACCTCACCCGCGCCGTTCAATGCCAAAAGCCCCAGTATTCGCAAAGTGCCTTCGGAAAGTACTCCGGCCGGAAGAGCGACGCCGTTCTCCTTAAGGCGCAGCTCGACTTCGCCAAGATCATTCACGTCCGTTTCAATGCCGTCTACACTAGGCATGATAACGCGTAATGCTTTTTCGACTGCTTCAAACTGCTTGAGTTGCTGTATTTTGAGCGTGTTGAGAAAGGCGGCGAGTTCCTCACCCATGAGTCCGATATGGCGCACTTCTTTGACGGGATTAGCCGCGCGCATGCGTTCGCGTGGCTCGAAGTAAAAGAATTGCCAACGTTCCAATTCACGACGCGCCGCGACTAAGTGCGGATAGTATGGCGGATAATGCGGCATGGAAAGAATCGTGTGATCGAGGTAGCGGTCATAGTACGTGGGATGCGCCTGTCTCTCCCGCCTCAAGTGAATTTTCCCGCCTTGCCGTTCGACAAAGGGTCTGCGTTTGCCTTTGGGTTTTCCCTTATCGTTCAGAGCGGTCAAGTATTCATCAGTTATGCACATAATCCCGGATCGGGGTCGCATCTCGACCTCCACGCGGTAGCGCAAGTTGCGTTCGCGTACAGGAGCGGGCCTGCTGTCTGTCTCGGCGCTGCTCGGACGCCGCATTTCCCGTATTTGCCGATTGACGGCCTCGACGACCGCGTCCGACAGGTCCAAATCGGCCTCAATAGAAAAGACCAACCGCTCTTGTTGCACCATCCCCTTAAGTCCATCTTTTTTCATCGTGAAGGATTCGAGCGGCTTGCCCCGATAAGGCGGATCAAAGGCTTCTTTTAAAGTGCGGCTGGTCGCTAGTTTTGATAAAAGCTGAAGGGCATCGAGGAAGTTACTCTTGCCTACCGCATTCGGGCCGAACAACAGGGTGAGAGATGACAGACGAACTTCGACTTTGTGCAAAGATTTGTAGCCTTCGATATAAACTCGCTTTAACATATCGATATTCTTCCTAATTGTGACAATTATAGCTAATTTCAGTCGTTTGTTTCTTCACCAAAAGAATCCATTTAACCGCTTTTCTTCGCAAGCAGAATTTCTGGTTATTATTCATTTTATTAGACGAGGAGGGGGGGGAGGATGTGGCCGTGGACGTCGGTGAGGCGGAAGTCGCGGCCTTGGTAGCGATAGGTTAATCGGGTGTGATCGATGCCCAGTAGGTGAAGGATGGTGGCGTTGAGGTCGTGGATGTGCATGGTTCCCGGCGTCCAGTGTTCTTTGTTGGGTTGGGGGTTCATTGGGGTGCCGTCTTGGTGGGCGATGTTGTAGCCGTAGTCGTCGGTTTGTCCGTAGGTGATGCCGGGTTGAACGCCGCCGCCGGCCATCCAAACGGTAAAGCATCGGGGGTGGTGGTCGCGGCCGTAGTTGTCTTGTTTGAGGGTGCCTTGGCAATAGGCCGTTCGTCCGAATTCACCGCCCCAAATGACGAGGGTTTCGTCGAGCATGCCGCGGCGTTTTAGGTCTTGGATGAGGGCGGCGCAGGCTTGGTCGACGTCTCGGCATTGCGATTCGTGTTCTTTGGGCAGGTTGCCGTGGGCGTCCCAACCGCGGTGGAAGATTTGGATGTTTCGCACGCCGCGCTCAGCCAAACGGCGGGCGTTGAGGCAACAGGCGGCGAAGGTGCCGGGGATGCGGGAGTCTTCGCCGTATAAAGCGAAGGTAGATTCGCTTTCGTCAGACAAGTCCATGACTTCGGGAACGGAGGTTTGCATGCGGTAGGCCATTTCGTGTTGCCGGATGCGGGAGAGGATTTCAGGATCGGCGAAGCGCTCGTGTTGCACTTGATTGATGGCCGTCAAAGCGTCTAGTTGCGCTCGGCGATCCGAGCGGGAGACTCCCGCCGGATTGCTCAGGTAAAGCACTGGATCGCCTTCGCTGCGGAGCAAGATGCCTTGGTGGTCGGAGGGCATAAATCCTGTGCCCCAAAGGCGATTGAAAAGGCTTTGTTCGGGGAATCGGCTTTTGGCGTGCATGACTATGTAGCCGGGAAGGTTTTCGTTCAGGCTTCCCAATCCGTAGCTGACCCAGGCGCCCAGGCTTGGCCTTCCCGGAATTTGGCTTCCGGTTTGAATGTAGGTGATGGCCGGGTCGTGGTTGATCGCCTCGGTGAAGGCGGAATGCACGACGCAGAGTTCTTTGACGACGGTTGCGGTGTGCGGCAACAGCTCGCTGACCCAAACGCCCCGGTCGTTGTTTTCCTGAAAGGAGAATTGGTATTTGCTGGGCGCCAACGGCAATCCGTTTTTCTGGTTGGCCGTCATGCCGGTCACTCGCTGTCCGTTTCGAACGTGCTTGGGTAGTTGCTCGCCAAACATATTATTCATTTTCGGTTTGTAGTCCCACAGGTCAAGGTGGCTTGGCCCGCCGCTCATAAACAGATAGATGACGCGCGTGGCTTTGGCCGTGTGATGGAGTCCTTTGCTGTTGGTTCCGGCGGCTCGCAACAATCCGTTACTTAGTAGATTTGCTAGGACCGCCGTTCCTATACCCAGCGCCGAGCGGCCAAAGAAATGCCGCCGGGTCATCATTAGCTCGTATTCTCGCCGCGGATGTTCTTCTTGTAAAGAGGAGGGTAATTTTTGTTTCACGTTGTTCATTGGGATTGCCTTGTGTATTAGAAAACTAACATCAACTTATAGAACCGTAAAAGGCGCGTTGTAGATTCGCGTTTCTCTATTTTAGTAAATCAAAATGGCCGCGTCGCTGGCTAATGCAGTCGAGGCGACTTGCGTCCAGGCCGCGTGTTCGGCAATGTTGGGTGCGCCTTTCCCGGCCGCCTTTCCGATGGCGAGCAAGGTTGCGGCGCCTTCCTCGTCTTGTTGATAGCGTTGTTTCATTTGGTCCAGCAAACGGAGACAAGCTGTTTGTTCTTTTTGCGTTGGCGGACGGCTTGCCAAAAGCGCGAATAACAAGTCCAGCCGTTCGGCATCGTTCGCCCGTTCCCGGAGCAGCCGCTCGCCGAGCATTCGTCCCATTTCGACACGTTGGGTTTCGTTCAACAAGCCGAGCGATTGCAGAGGAGTGTTGGTGCGGGAGCGGCGCACGCAGCTCGCTTCCCGGCTGGGCGCGTCGAACAAAGTCATCATTGGGTGCGGGCTGGTTCGCTTCCAATAGACGTACAGGCTTCGGCGATATAAGCGTCGGCCTTTGTCTTGCTGGTATCGTTTTGTATTGCTTGCGGGATGTGCTAAGGCGGACCATAAACCGGCCGGTTGGTGGGGTTTTACGCCTTCGCCGCCCATTTGGGAGTCCAGCATTCCGCCGGCCCAAAGGCCTATGTCGCGCAGGGTTTCGGCATCCAGGCGGTGACTCGGTCCTCTGGCGAAGAGGTGGTTTTCGGGGTCGTCCATATCAGGTCGTCGCTTTGATCTTTGGCGGAAGGCGCGGCTCGTCACCATAAGGCGAAGCATGTGTTTGAGGTTCCATCCGCTTTCCTGAAGTTCGACGGCCAACCAATCCAAAAGCTCTGGGTGGCTAGGGTATTGTCCCTGCACGCCGAAATCTTCCGGAGAGCGCGCCAGGCCGTGTCCAAAAGTGCGTTGCCAAACGCGGTTGATCAACACGCGGGACGCGGTTGGGTGATCTTGCGAGGTCAACCACTGCGCGAGGCCGAGGCGGTTGCGAGGCGCATTTTTTGGAAGCGTCCCCATTATCGACGGCACTCCGGGCTGGAGAGCGTCGCCGATGGGCAGATGATATTCGCCTCGCCGCAGCATTTTGGTTTCCCGCGGTTGGGCTAGGTCTCTGGCGATCAAGCTTGTCGTCAAGGCAGGCTCTTTGGCCGCGTATTCCCGCGCTAGGTGAAGCGCAAGAGAGGATTGGCCGAGTTTGTGGAACGGTCCGGCCGGATCGGCGAGCAAGAGGAGACGTTTCTCTTCGTTGCTGGTTTTGAGGCTTTCGGCTTTGGCCACTGCGTCCCAAGGATTCTCCAACCGCGCTTTGATTGGGCCGCCGTCCGAGTCGCCTGTTATTTTCAAGTGAACATGATGAGTTCCTTTCGAGAAAAGGAGCGGCGCGAGGATTGGGGCTGGTCTCCAGAAGGGCAGGCTTACTTTCTCGCGATTTATGAAAACTGCGGAGCCGGAGCCGCCGGCAAAGCGAAGCCAAAGCGTCTGATTCTCCGGCGTCTGAACTTCAAAGGAAAGCCAGAGAGCTTTTCCGGGATTCGGCAGCGAACTTTTGGGGATTGTGCCCGGCAGTCCTTTGGCTTCTTTCCAATCCTCTTCTTTTGGAAAGGTTGCTTCTGCTTTCAGAATCGGGCTCTGTTTCCACTGGCTGGCCTTCCACTCGGCGCGAGGCTTGGCAAACTCGGCCAAAGTGGTCGGTGGAACAGCCTGCTCCATTGCCGCCCGGAGCAATAAGTCCGAGCGTTTTTTCAAAAACCGTTTCCACTCCGGCCAGTCTGCGGGGTTTGCTGGCACTTGGGCTACCGGCCCGTAAACGTATGCGTTTCCGTCCATGGAGGGTTCTGCCGTGCTGTTGAAGAAGGCAAAGAGTCGGTAATACTCGGTTTGCGTGATGGGATCGTATTTGTGAGTGTGGCAACGGGCGCAAGCAAGCGTCATGCCGAGGAACACTGTGCCGAGTGTTTCCGTGCGGTCGAAGTTGTTTTTGGCCTGAAATTCGAGCGGAATGGCACCTCCTTCGGCCGTCGTTGGGTTCATGCGCACGAAACCGGTGGCCAAATCTTGTTCCAAGGTTGGGTTCGGCAAAAGGTCGCCGGCCAACTGCCAGGTAATGAAATCGTCCAGCGGCAGGTTTTCGTTGAACGCGTTCACCACCCAATCGCGATAGGGATAAATTCCCCGTCGGTTGTCCAGGTGCAGTCCGTGCGTGTCTCCATAGCGAACCGCGTCCAGCCAGTAGCGCGCTTGATGTTCGCCGTAACGCGGGCTGGCAAGGCACTCTTCAATAAAACGTTCGTAAGCATCCGGCCTTTCGTCGGCCAAAAAATCGGCAAGACGCTCTGGCTCCGGCGGCAATCCCGTCAATACCAGCGAAGCGCGCCGGGCCAAGACAGCTTTGTCCGCCTCCGGAGCGAAGTTCACGCCGGCCTTTTCCATTGTCGCCGCTAGAAAGGCGTCAATGCTTCCTCGCACTCCCTCTCGCATTGGCGGTCTATGTTTATACGGCGGAACAAAAGCCCAATGCTTTGCATACTGGCCGCCTTGCCTCACCCATCGGCTCAGCAACTCTCGCTCTTTTTCGGTCAATTGCTTTTCAGCGTCTGCCGGCGGCATGGGATCATCGGCGTTATGAATTCTGGCTAAAAGCTCGCTTTCTTCGGGCACTTGAGGATTGACGGCTTGATAACCACCGCGATCCTTCGTCGCTCCCGCAAAAGAGTCCAATCGCAAGAAGTCCTTCTTCTTTGCGTCCGGCCCGTGGCAAACAAAACACTTGTCGGACAATATCGGCAAAATCTGGCGAGCGAAGTCAACCGCCTCCTCTCTTGTCCCGGATTCGACGGCAATTGCCGCCCAGCCCGACAAAACAACCCCGCCAAATAACAAGCCAAGACTTTTCGCCTTTGCTCCCGTCTTTAAATCGGCTTTCTCAAACATGCCTTGAAGTGATTCTGGTTGACGAAAAATATAACCTCTTTCCAACGCCATGAAAAAGGAAGAAATCGGCCAATTCAACACAAGTTCGATCCTCGAAAATCCATTCGAGCCATCTTGCCGAAAATGCACCAGAAATTTGGGAAAGGGAAAATTGGCTGTCCGGCATGGACTCGAACCATGACTAAAGCCTCCAAAGGGCCTTGTGCTACCATTACACCACCGGACAAAACCGAAAGCTAAAAATACCTATCCTCAAAAAATCCGCAACTAAAAATCCAACCATTTTGGGGCGGAAACCTCTCTTGTTCTTTCCACTTTTGCGCGGAAAACCGACAAACCGTCAAAGCGATTGCGCGCGAGAAAAATCAAACGGGAGAGGCCGGAGAGAAACCAAAGTATTTGTCTACTTGAATTCGCTCCGAACGAAAACCTGCGCACACGCCAAGAGGAATTAACTCCTTTAAAGATGGAGATTGTTGCGCCAGTTTCAAATGTTGCAACAAGCTTCGAATAGTATCCACCCCGATTGGTTTGTCCCAAATCGGCCACGTGAAAAACTTTCGTTGTCGTTTTTGATCAAGCCTCTTTGGAGGAATCCACCAGCCGGTAGATTCCAACTGCCGACGACTAGGGACCGAGGGAAACAACTGCAGAGCCCGATAGGCCAGCAAATTCGCCATCCAAACCGTCTTGGCTCCTTCGGGGCTAGGGTCACTAGCCCTATATGCATAACGCCGGACTTCCAATGGATCCCAACGAGTGGAAAGTCCTTTGTCCGAATAGGTCCATTGATCGAATAATGTCTTGTGAATCTTATCTTCTGTAACCTTCTTTGACAATTCTCGGACAGTGGTCAAAAATTTTTGCCTTGCCGAGCTGAAACAAAATGGCGTCGCTTTAATTCGACCTTTTGATACTGCCGCGTCTGATCCGAAGGCGGACAGCATATCGACAGCGACAGGGAAACAGTCCTCCTCATCAGCCTCGTTCAAGAATTCCTTAGCAAAAGAACGATATTCAGTTTCTGTACAGTCAATACTGTCTCCAAGTGCTAATTCGGGACTTGGCACGGTCTCTTTTAACTTTGCAAGCCTGTCAACACGAAGTTTATCCACGACTTTTTCCAACGGCTCGATCTCTCCTTCCCGGACAAGTTCGCGTTCTTTACCTTTTAGTTTACGCTTTTTTATTTCATTTTCCTTGTCTCTGAGTTTCTTCTTCGCCTTCTCAAATGCTTGTTTGTTTTCTTGTTCTTCTTCTCGGGCTTCTTCAGACACCGTTCGGCCTTTGAGAGCGTCCGCCAACTTTTTGACAAGGGCGTCTTGGTCCCCAACAAATCCGCTCACAGACGGAGTCCAAGAAACATTGCGCTTCCAAGAAAGCCGAATTTCCCTCTCTCCAGTTTGATGCAACGCGGTGACAACGCCAAGCGCGGCCAAAAACCCAAGGGGATTGTCGCCTCTCAGCGCGGGCAGTTTTATGCGTTCGTCTTTGCTGGAATTATTCATGCGATTTTTTCGGGTTTCGACTGGCGTGCCAATCCGCCAAGCGAAGAACGGATTCCAAATAGGCAAGCCCCCACCAACCGTATCGGCGGGTCAAACGCCAAAAACGTTCCGACACGCCGGAATCCAATCGATGCGGCGGAACCTTCTGGCGTTCTTCTTTGCCCAGATTGCAGTGGCATCCATTGACCGTTTCTGAAAATGCCGGTGGATTTTTGTCCTCGCAAACCGGCGCAAAAGGCCGGGCGCAACCGTGATGGCTGGCAATCAGATGCAGAATCAGATCGCGTTCTTCTTCATGGAGTTCGGCAAAGCGCTCAGCCAGTTGAAGGGAAAGCATCTCGTGCCGAAAATGTTCCGGCAAACCGGCGGATTCTCTAATATCGCGACGCCTTTGGGGCGAGGCGGGAATTCTATTAGATTTTGCCAAAGGTTCACCAAAAGCCGCTACCTCGTCGCCGTTGTGAAGCAAAATTTGAAATCGTCCGTCCAGTTTTCCCACGTCGTGCCATTGGCCGGCCTTTTGAAACAATGCTGGGGAAAACCTATCCGGAAGACAATGTTTGGCCAGTTTTTCAGATAGATAAGCAACCTGCTTCAAGTGATTTTCCAATAGAACGGAGCTTGGTGACGCCGATGCCAGATCGTCCTCATCGGCAAACAAATCGTCCTCTTCTTTATCGGATGACGCCACTTTGCCCAAAAGGATAACGCCATCCCCCGGATGTCTTTCGATTTTTTGGATTTTGTTTTCTCTTAGAAAGTTTAGCACGTGTTTTGGCAAATCGTCTTCCTCTTCGGCCGGTTGCCAATCTTTGAGTTTTTCAATTCGTTCTCCAATCTCTTTGTTGCTTGGCTCTTTGGATTTTATCCACTCCAAGAATTTCCGCGTCTGCGGATGCGCCGCAACTTGCTCAATGGCCGAAGTCAAGCGCAATGCCGGCGCCTTGCCAGCTTCTTTTTGAACGGCTTCCCAAAGATCCAGTTGCTCTTTCCCAACTCCTTTGCGCTCATTTTCTTCCAAAAAGGTGTGTCCCAGTCCATCAATCCCGTAATCCGCCGGAACAACAACAAGGTCTCCGGGGGCAATTTCTTTTGGATTTTCCAGAACGGCAGTGCTTGAATTCTCTCCTTTCTTCTCTTTCCTTCGTCCCCGCCAACGGAGAAAGTGGCGATTTTGCCGTCCTTCAGTTTTGTCTTTTTCTTCGTCGTTCCCCGTCGGCAAATCTCCAACACCTTCAACGTCTCCAAAATAATCGTCTTTGACTTTGGGCATTTTCAACCATTGCCGCAGGCGAGAAAGAGGAACCGAAAGCGTTTCCAAACTCGTCGGCGGGCAGGCGGCAATAATTTCCGGCCATTGCTTTCGGCTTTCTTCATTTTCGTTATTGAGATCCGCCCGCCAAATAATCCGCGCTTCCGGCGCGCCTCGATCCTTGCCGTGTAAAAACAAATCGACGTCCGGCGCAGGATGCGGAACGGGATGCGTTTGGCAGAGCATATCCAAATGCGCTGGCAAAAGAATCGGCGCATTCGAAGCGGGCGCAAGACAACTTTCCCAATCGTCAATCTTTTCCTCTATAAACTTGTCCATAGCGGAAATTCCAAAGTCCACGACGGGAGGTTTTTGCTTGGCCTTTTTCTTGCCTTTTTTCGTCTTGCCGGCTTCGGTTGCGTTATTTTCCGACTCCGCCTTTTCGCTGCCTTTTTCAAGATATTCCCAAGTGTTTTTCTTGGCTTTTCCGTAAATGGGATCGGATGCTTTGCTCCCCAAATATTCAGCGCGAATCAAGACGGCGCTAACCAGAGATTCGTTGCCCTCGCCCAAGCGATTGACTCGACCAAATCTTTGTCGCAAAGCGTCCAAACTGGCGCACTCGGTTATCATCAAGTCAAAACTAAAATCCGCACCCACTTCAATGCACTGCGTCGAGACAAACAGAATTGGTTTCTTCGAGATTTCCGCGCCAGAAGCTTTCAAATAAGGTTTCCACTTTTTCACCAAGACATCCCGTTCATAAGGCCGAAAACGCCCAGTAAGAAGAACGACATTGGGGCGATCTTCCATTTTTTCCTCCGATTCATTTTCATTTTCCCCCCATTTATTTCTCAATTCTTTGGCAAGCCTCTCCGCAGTGGTGACGCGGTTGACGATCAAAGCAATCTTTAACGGCGTTTCACCTGCCTTCGACATTTTCTCTTCCGCAAGTTCAACCGCCTTTTCAATCAAGGAGTCTTCATTTTTCGTCTTGCCGCTTTTTTTGATTTCGTGCAGTTCCGCCCGTTTTGAAACCCGAATGCGTTTCCTCAGCAAGTGGTGGTTGAATGCCTTCTTTTTCTCATCCTCACCTTGCGGAAAGACGTCGTTTTCCTTCGGCTGATTTCCCGGCGTGGCGGACATCTCGACAAAGGCAAACGGATTGCGAATCGGTTGTTCGGCCCACTTCTTGTCTCTAAAGTCTCTAAACTTCTGGATGGCTTGTAAGGTTTGCGCAAAGGGACGCGAGCAGTGCGCCTCATCCAGAAATAGAAGGCTGTCGTTTGCGGCCAAGCCGGCAAAAATCGGCGCGGTTTTTTGCCCGTGCGCGTAAGACCGGAACAGAAGATTGGAACCCAACTGATCCACCGTGCTGGTAATAATCGCCGGTTGAGAAGGAATGCGCGCCCAACCGTCATCTTTGAGAACTCCGCCGCGCAAACGAGCCGTTGCCAACGGCCGAGCGCCTTCGGCCAGTCCGCTCAATTGCCGAAGTCGATCCGCAACAATTTTCAACAACTCCCCATCTTTCGCTTTGCGCAACTTGTCTGCGATTTGGCAAGCCCGCTCATAGGCTTCGTCCACGACAATGCGCCGATCCACGACAAACCAAATTCGCCGAGGAGCCGTTCTTTCGGAGACGGGAGAATCGAACTGCGCCGCCAAGGCGTAAATCGCTATGTCGATGCAAGCGGTCTTTCCGCTGGCAGTCGGCAAGTCAATCTGCTGAGGCCACTCGCCGCCCGGCTTTGCCGCTCGTTCTTCGGCAAGCATGGACTGCCAAGGGAATGGTTCATATCCCCAAAGAGCATGAAAAAACTTTGCAAATCTTGGCATCGTGTCGGCCATCGGTCGTCGTCAAGATCAAAATTTATCTCTTATCGGCCGACAAAAGCCATAGCCTCGGTAGCGCCCGGCGCCGACCAGCAAAGGGCCGACAATCGGTTTGTCGAACACGATGAGCGCATGCGTATGACGGCATTGGCCGCCCGATTTGCGCTCCATTCGGGGGAACGAGTGTGACGGCGGCGCTCCCAAGTGAGGACTGACGGGCAATGGCGCTATGTGAACGATTTTCGGCATTTCTTTCTCCGGCGTTTTAGAATCCAAAACTCGCTCGCAAGCGGTTTGAATCGTTTTCGCAACTTCGTCACGATATTCGGCAAGATCCTTTGCCTTCGGATGCCGATCCAAAACGATCGGTGTCACCGTTCCCCATTCTGTTGCGCCTTGGGTTGCGGCCGTCCACGTGGAAGCCAACAAATTAACCGGAGGGCGGTCTTCCACAATCCCATCAAGATTCCATACTCCTAATTTTCCCAACTTCAACTGGGGGGATGACTTTTCAGGCGATTCCTCGCGCATCTTGGCCAAACATCGGAGGAGAGTGCGGTGAATATCGGCAATGTCGTCGTGGAATTCTTGTCTTGGCAAAGCTAAGGCCAAACCCATCAGCCGTCCGTCCGCGTATTCTTGTTCTCTGCCCGCGTAGGCAAGAGGCAAGATGGCCAAATGCGGTCGTTCGGATGGGCTTTCATCGGCTTTGTGTCCGCTAATTCCTTCGGGCAAAACCATGTTCCAATCAGCGGCCGTCTTGATCAAAGCTTTTTGCAAAGCGGAGGTGACTCGCAAAGTGGAAACGACGCCAAGAGCGCGATAGTCTCCTGAATCGCGGCCAAGCCTCAAGATAATCAATCTCTTTTCGTCAAACACAGTGCCCGGTGCAGAATCCGCCGATTTCTCCCCCTCCAAAGCATAGCCCTTTGCCAAACTGGAAAGATTGGGGCGCATCCCCGGCTCTTGATTGTTGTATTTTTTCCTCAGTTTGACTTTGGCTCGTTTTTGCTGTTTCTTATCAGAGTTATCCTCGGCTTCAATTTTTAGTTGTCCATATTCTTTCACTGCGTCGTCGTTATATTGTTGGCGAAGGTCATCCAAAGTGCCTTTTCCCAAAACACGGAAATGCCGTTCCGCTTGCGCGTCGTTTGGAATCCATTTCTGCAATTTTGCCGATTGATTTTCCCATTCAGGCTTTTCCACAACTCGAACTTGCACGAAAGAACTGCTGTGGCCAATGCGCGTGACTCGTCCGCAGATTTTGGCAATGGATTCAGCAATTTCCGGCGCGACATTGTTGTCTGGCCAGACCAAAAAGACGTTTTCATCCTCCAGCCAAGCCCGCGCAAACGTGCGCGGTTGGCGAGTTCGGATAAATCCATGTGCAGATTGTAATGGCGGTGGGGGACGCTTTTTATTTCTCTTTTCATTTGCCCGAGCTTTGTTTTCATCCTCCAATCTTGGATTGACGGGAACATAACTCGTCACCGTCGGTCGTTCCCTGCAATCCGACGCAAAAACTTCGGGAGCATCCAAAGTTTCCAGCCATTTCAAGGCTTTTCGTCCTTCTTCTGAATCGCCCTCTTGAAAGTGCGCCGCCGCCATCGCCATAAAAACGCGGCCGGGATGCGGCGGCCACTCGACTTGGTCACGGTTGGTTACTTGAGTCGCAGCCACCCAGCCATTGAGATACCGAATTCCCAGAGCAAACATCCGATTGCCTTTTACTCTTCTTCGGCGCCTTTCTTGACCGCCAATTCCTGACTCTTGCGAACCAATTTAACCAACTCCTTAGACGGTTTCAGCGTCAGTGGTTCTTCCATCCATCCCAAACCTGCAGATTTAGAAACAGCGGCGGCATCTTGGACAAGCCGAAGAGCGGAAGACCGATCCAGCGAAAATCGTTGCGGTTCTTGGCCCGGCTTGTCGAGCAACTCCCATTTAGTCGCAGTTTCCGGCCAAAGCAAACAGCGCGAACGCAATCCCATGCCGGACTCAAACGCCAAAGTCGCCGCGCAAAGCCCAAGCGCAGCCAATACCGCCCGCCCCGCTTGGTTCGCTTCATTAGATTCCGTCCCGTTCACAGGAAAAGAAAGCCGCCGCAAAGCAATCAAAGAAAGCGTCGTCAACTGCTCCGCATATTCAATTGTCGCCCCAGCAGAGTAATTGTTATCGTCTGTTTTTTTGTTCCTTTGCTCTGGAAAGGGAACGCTACTGTGATTGATTTTCGAGGGAGAGACAGCGCCTCTTTCATTCTCTTTTGCTGGCCTCCAATCCCCTACTTTTTTGATGACTTTAGCTTCTGCCCGGATTTCAAGCGGATCTCGCCGAACTCCTCTCAACAAATCGCCTATTTTTGCGCCAATGCCAACCACTTCCGAAACCATTGCTCGTTCAAATTTTACTCCCAGTCCGCCTTTGGGGCCGGTGCTGTCCCACATTCCGAACAGAAGAGCCGTCGGGCAAAGCTGAAAAATGGGCGTCGCATTTTTGAGACTTGCCGTGTTGATGTCTTTGCCAATTTTAGACTTGCGAAAACCAACTGGTTTTGTTTGGCCTCCGTCGTTTTCTTCCACTTCGCTGTCGCGCAAAATGGCGTCGGCCAAGCGGTGCGGCACTTGCAAACTCGTGATTTTTCCCAAGTCATCGCGGAATTTTTCATTTTTGCGATCTTCTTCTTCGTTGCCAGTGGGCGCATAATCCGAAAAATCCACTTGGATCAACGGGATTGCGAGCTCGCCGCCATCGACCGCCATTTGAAGGGCTTCTTCCATGCGGTTGGCTTGGCTTTGCACGCTGTCCAACAAAACGCACGGCACCGGCTCGTTTTCGTTGGGAATCTTGCGCTTCTCGACGGCGTAAACCGCTCCCGCATAAGTGGGCGGAAACACTTTGTCGCCTTCTCCGCCGGCTGGTTGAAGTTTATTTCGACAGCGAAACGCCGCCGCCGAGCCGCTTACAGCGGATTTCAATTTTTCAAACGTCAATTCATTTGGCATAGGATACTTTCTTTCTGTTTTTGCAGTCAGTCCACCGGAGTCTCCCAATCGAGAGTCTCTCCGCGCTGTTTTTCAAAAGCCGAATAACGTAAGGATTCCGTGTCCCCGTTGTCAATCCTTTTTTGATCTCCTCCGCTGCAAATTTTCGACCTCATTGAAGAGTAATTTTGGACAGGATCTCGTTATTGAGTGCCAAAAAAACTCCGCGCCCGAAAGAGCGCGGCCACTTTTGTAACTATTGGATTGGAAATAGGATTGGAAATAACTGGCGGATTGAAAACTCCAATTTGAGAGAGCAATCAATCCGCAAAAGCAAGGAAAACTTGGCGGGTATTTGGGCGAATCCCTTCAGGAAGGCAGACAGGTCCATTCTTCGCAACTGTCGTCCACTTGCATAAAAAGGCGGGCGTTGGTTGGAGGATGACCGTCCGTCGCTTGGGTCAAAATAAGAAAGCCAGGACCCAATTGCGAGACCGGCAGGATGGCGCCGTTCAACCGAAGTTCAATATCCACTTGCGCCGAATGACTTGTATAACTTGATTGTTGTAACATGGACGAACTTCTGATTCACAATTCCCCACAGTATGCGGAGCAAACGGGATGCAGACTTTCTTCGGGATTGAGTTTCAATGTGATTCGACCGCTCCTAAGTGTCGAAATAGAATTTCCCGCCCTTTCTTCAAAACCTTCTTTCACCAACAGTGAGTTCGGCTTCCCGCGCCCGCGAGATAAGCAACAAGCCGACAAAAGTCAACAAGCCGTTCACAGGCAATAAGAGAAAACCGAGCTTGAAATTCAACCAAGACGAAAGAAACCCGTTCAAAAGTCCAGTAAGAACAGGCGCCGCTAAACAAACTGCCGGCACATAAGCGCCCCGAACCGAACGAGAACCCAGCAAGCCAAAACTGAACAGCCCCAGCAAGGGTCCGTAAGTGTATCCGGCAATCTTGAAGATAGATTCAATCACTGCTTGGTCGTTGATTCGCTCAAAAATAACAATGACGAATAGCAACACAACCGCAAAACCCAACTGCACCCGTCCGCGAATTTTCTCTCGCTTGGCCTCTGTCCGCGCTTTGGATTCAAACTTGAGAAAATCGACGCAGAAAGAAGTGGTCAACGCAGTGAGAGCGGAATCGGCGCTGGAATACGCCGCCGCGATCAAGCCGAGCGTAAAAGTCAACATCACCCAGCCTCCCAGATAATCCATCGCCAAAATCGGATATAATTTGTCCGTTCGCTGTTCAAGCCAATGCCCGGTTTCGGCGTCCTTGATTTTCAGGGAAACTCCCTCCGTCGTTTGAGCTAGAGACACAACGCCCTGCGACTCCCCAAAGTGATAGAGCAAGGCGCCTAGCGTCAGAAAAAGAATATTCGCCAATACCAAGATTCCGCAGAACCAATACACGTTCTTTTGCGATTCTGCCGCCGTGCGGCAAGTCAGATTCTTTTGCATCATATCTTGATCTAATCCAGTCATAACAATAGCAATAAAGGCGCCGGAAATTAAGTCTTTCACTAGATGATTCGACCTTCCCCAATTCCAAACCCAGATGGAAGTATGTGGGCTTTCATATAACGTCGTCCACACGGCAGTCGCGGAAAGATCGAGATGTTGCACAATCCACGCCGCCGATAAAAAAGCCGCCAATAACAAGCAAGCCGTCTGCAAAGCATCCGTCCAAACAACGGTCTTAATGCCGCCCCGGCGGGTATAGATGTAAATTAGCGCAATGGAAATCAACACGGGCACAATAAAGGGTGTGCGCAATCCCAACCTTTCCAGAATCAAGTCAAACACTAACGCCACAAGAAACAATCGAAAAGAAGCGCCGATCACCCTCGACATCAAGAAAAAACCCGCGCCCGTTAAATATGCTTGCTCGCCGAATCGTTTGCCGAGGTAGCCGTAAATTGAAGTAAGATTGTGACGGTAATATAAAGGTATGAACACACGGGCGATGATAACGTAGCCGATCAAATAGCCCAACACCATTTGCATATAGGAAAAGTTTCTACTTCCTACCCAGCCGGGCACAGAAACAAAGGTCACCCCAGAAAGCGAGGCGCCAATCATGCCAAATGCCACTATATACCAAGGAGAAGATCGATTGCCCCGAAAATAGGAAGCCTCATCCGCCCGGCCTCCGGTGATCCGCGCAATCCCGTAAAGTGCTCCGAAGTAAGCCAAAATTGCCCCGATGAGAGACCAGCTATTCATACTTCATCTGCATTTGATCTTCGTTGCCGCAGATAATGGATGGTAGTGTTGATTTCTGCCACACTATTATAAAACGGTAAAGTTGTATTATCCATTTTAAGCCAAATCAATTTAGAATCGCCAGACTCTTCGCAGGTGGAGAAGACTCCGAAATTCTAAGCATTAAAGCAAGAAAGAAAAACAGCCGGCGAAATCATCCGCCGGCCGTCATCTTTAAGTTAATGAAATGGAATGCTCCCGCTTTCCTCGTTACATCTCAGAGGCGTTTTGGAAGTTCGGATAAGCCTCGATGCCGTGCTCACCAATGTCCAAGCCTTTGGCCTCTTCTTCTTCGGAAACCCGAACACCCAGCACGGCTTTAAGAATCCCAAAGACCGCCAAGCTAAAGAGAAAAGTAAAAGCCGAAATCGCCAAAGTGCCGAGAATTTGAACCCCTATTGAATATTCAGAGTTAAAAATCCCCACGGCAATCGTTCCCCAAATGCCGCAGATACCGTGCACCGAAATGGCTCCGACCGGATCGTCAATCCTCACTTTGTCAAAGAAGAGAATCGAAAATACCACAATAATGCCGGCAATAACGCCAATGACAAACGAAGCCAACACCGAAACCGAATCCGCGCCCGCTGTGATTCCTACCAAACCGGCTAGCACTCCGTTCAATGCCATAGAAAGATCTGGCTTCTTCAACACCAACCACGAGGCCAGCATCGAAGTTACTCCGCCGGCCGCCGCTGCAATCGAAGTGGTCACAAACACTAGAGAGACGGCTCCGGGCTCGGCACTCAAAACCGAACCGCCGTTAAACCCAAACCAACCCAACCACAGCAGGAAAACGCCAATGGTCGCCAACGGCATACTATGGCCGGGAATCGGGCGCATTCTGCCGTCCGCTTGATACTTGCCCCGGCGAGGACCCAGCACAATCACACAGGCCAAAGCGGCGAAACCGCCCACGGCATGAACCACCGTTGAACCGGCAAAATCATAAAAACCGAGGTCGTCCAACCAGCCCTCGCCCCACTTCCAAGAGCCGGTAATCGGATAAGAAATCGTCACTAACAAAACGGCAAAAATCATAAAGGACGGAAGTTTTACCCGCTCGGCCACCGCTCCGGAAACAATCGTGGCCGCCGTGGCCGCAAACATGGCTTGAAAAATGAAGTCGCTCCAGTAAGTGTAGGCATTACCATCTCCATACTTCGCAGTGAGATTAGCAACATCATCTTCAAAACCGATGGGACTTCCCATAGCCAAAACGTTCGACCACGTCCAATCACTTGGATACATGGCGTTAAAACCCCAAAGCGCGTAGGTAAGAATGCCGATACAGATGATGAACACATTCTTAAACAGCACGTTCACCGTATTCTTTTGGCGAGTAAGACCCGATTCCAACGTAGCGAAGCCAAGGTGCATAATAAACACCAAGGCGGCGGCAATCAGAATCCAAAGATTATCTACCACGAACTTGGGATAGACTAACGGCAATGCCTGAAACTCTTCGACGGTCGAGTAAGAGATTCCCGATCCTTCTTCTTGTCCGAGGAGATTCGGCGCAACTAAAACGGAAGAAAACAAAACAGTAACAAACAAATAAGACAGTAGTTTTTTCATATCTATACTTATGCTATTGATTAAAAAGGAACAGTTGAAATGTGAGGTTCTCTGATTTCTTTGCTATTAAACCGCTGCTTCGCCAGTCTCGTCGGTGCGAATGCGAATGGCTTCGTCCACCGTACTGATGAACACTTTTCCATCTCCAATTTTGCCCGTCTTTGCAGCGCTAACGATTGCTTTCGAGGCCGGTTCGCATTGTTCGTCGGAGACAACAATTTCCAGCTTTACCTTCGGCAAAAAATCTACCGTGTATTCGCTACCGCGATAAATTTCCGTATGCCCCTTCTGACGCCCGAAGCCTTTGACTTCGGAGACGGTCATCCCTTCCACGCCAATCTCGCCGAGGGAGTCTTTTACATCCTCCAGCTTGAATGGCTTTATGATTGCTTCAATTTTCTTCATAATAACTAATAATCGTTCGGCGAGTTTCACAATTTTAGTCGCCGAAACCTCCTTGAAGCATTTGAGGTGCCAACTTAATCTCTTTTTGAAAAATAAAAATGCAACTTGTTTGTTTTCAATGAGTTACAGAAACTATTTTCTCTAAATCATCGCATTGAATACTCTTTTGACAATCAATCTCCGCCGCCGAAAAATGTGCAATTTTATACAGAGTGGACAAAATGAGCCAATCCGAAGCGGGTAAATGCGAGTCAAGAGGCATCACTTTTCAGCAATCGGCTTTTTGACAAATTGATGTCTTCTCTTTCGCTTCAATCCGAACATCATAACGAAAACTCATCCGATTGTCTAAGCCCACGGCTTGAAATGGAATGCCGAGACTTTGCCGATGTCTCGCCAAAAAATCTCTGGAGACGGAAAATTCGCTCCCTTTTTCGAAGTTCAACTCATCAAATTCAAACAAAAATCGGACAATTCGTGAAGAAAAGTGAAAAAAATAGCTTGCCAAAGGGCTGCTCTTCTCTAAATTTGGCATCGATTCAGTTGCACTTAACTTAAATTAACTTAAATTAAGCCAAGACATGAGTTCAATTACGCATATTAAAAACGTTTACTGGAAGCGGCTCGCGGTCGTTGCCACGGCAACTGCAAACGTCGGAAAGCGACTCTTGAAACAACCGGCCGATGCGGTTTCTGCACTGGGAAGGCGAGCAAAGCCCGGAGTCTCGGCAACAATCGGCCTTCTTCTTTTCTTTTTGATTGTTCCGCCCCTCCCGGCTCCAGAATCCTCGCTCTCTTTCGGAATCTCCGACACTTATTCTGCTCTCTGGGGAATCAAGGAAGAGTACAGGCGTTACGATGGCTTCTCCCAGGAAATGATCAGGGGCTCTCTTAAGTTGAGCGGAGGGGTTCAACTGAACGAGGCATGGTCTTCAAGGATCGGCATGACGATCAATATCTATTACAATCGTCACGCCAGTCCAAGGTATAGCATTTACACCGACACCGACTGGTGGGATTTAGAAATTACAGAAGACAATTACAGGAGCTATAAGAGCAGCCGTAATCTGCTCATCTATTCCGGATCTACCCAGAAGAATTTTTACACGGCGGTATTGGCGGCGGATTGGGAAAATTCCTATTCTGCGGACAGCGGTTACGGCCCTTTTGTTGCCGTTGTGGATGCGGAATATGAAAACATGGATTCGGAAGGCGATGGGATGGAAACCTATCAAACAATGCGGCACGAAGCCGACATGGGTTATAAAAGCAAGGGAAGGTTGACTTGGATTCCACCGTCTCAAACTTCGACGGTTTCTTTGGATGAAAAGACAGAATTGGTTCCAGCCGACGACAATGATGAATAATAAACGAGAGGTTTTGAGATGAATCGAAAAGATATTTTGTTTGTAGTAAGCGGGGTTTTATTGGGAATTTTGGCGATGTTGGTTTTCTTTCAGTCCCAACCGCCGGCCGCCGAGGAAAAAATCGAAAAAGTAGCGACGTCAACAAAAGCGGCCACAGAGACAACGCCGGAGACTCGGAAAAGAAGTTCCGCTAATCCCCATTTTCCTTCGATTCGCCAGATTAACGAAACCCGGGCGGAGCGAGAGCGGCTTTTGGAAGAGTATTCTAGTCAATATTATGATCCTGAACGGGTTCACGACCGCAGTGATTTGGAGTATCGCAAGAAAGTCTTCAAGCATCATTGTATCGGAGACTACTTGCATTCCACACGCAAAGACGATCCTGCTTTTCGGGAAATTATATGTCTTCTTCTGGAACACGGCTACGGGATTGAGGAGTGGGCTTTTGTGGTGGGCACGCTGGGACGATATAAGATGGATTTGGCAATGTTTGAACGCACTACTGAAGAGGGAGCTGCCTCAGGCACTATTCCGCCGGAGGCTATGGAGAGCAGGGAATGGGAATTAGAGGAACTGCGGGAAAGACAAGAGAAACGTTTTCCCAAACTGGTCAGCCATCTTAGAGGCATCTGCAAAATTACAAACACGAATTTGGTGAGGAAGTTGTGGGAGGTAGATATTGGCTTGATCGAACCCGGCGATGGTTCTTTGGGCGAAGGGAAGCCGGCGGCGTCTTGGGGCGATCGGTTGCTGACGGACGAGGATTGGTTGACGGAAGAGTTTCAGGAAGCGAGAAATCGGTTCGACGGCACACCGCCAGAGAGGTTCCCATATCATGAAGTGGATCAAGAGTTTGCGAATGGAGGCGTTCAAAGAGGGGGCATCCGTATTTCTTTTTGATAAACAAAACAAAAGAATTTCCCAAGTGAATGAAGGGTTTGATATGAAGTGGAGAGAGTTTTTGTTTATGGTGGGCGGGGTTTTGCTGGGGGGCTTGGCGATGGTGATTTTCTTTCGACAGGGGAATTCCAAAATGTCGGCCGACGGGCAAGAAGTTGCAGAGGCAGAGTCGACAACGGCCGACGCCGATTTTGAACCCAAGCCGGCCGACGACCGGCAAATAAACGAGCCCATTTATGAAACCCAGATAGAAACGGCGCCACGGGCGGGACTAATTATAGATGAATACTTTGACCCGGAACGGCTCATCAACCAGAACGATGTGGAGTATCGCAAAAGACTTCTCAAACACCGCCGCATCGGGGATTATCTGTATTCTTTTCGCCGATACGATCCCGCTTCTCAGGGAATTATGATTCTCTTGCTGGAACACGGCTACGGCATCGAGGAGTGGTCTCTTGTAATCCGAAACTTGGGAAAATACAAGATAGGAACGCTCTTTGATTACATTGCAGAGACTGTGAAAAAGACGATTAAGGAAAGCAATGCTTCGCCGGAAGAAGTGGAGAATTGGAAAAGGGAACAAGAAGAATTCCGAGATGGGTTTTGGCAAACGCAAGAGCAATTTTCCTTAGATGAACATTTGATGAAGGAGTTTGGAAAGGCATGCAACATCGCGGACGCTAATCTGATCCGGAAATTGTGGGCGATAGACATTGGCTTGATTGAGCCCGGCGACGGTTCTCTCGGCGAAGGAAGGCCGAGAACGGCTTGGGGCGATCGGTTGCTGAGAGACGAGGATTGGCTGACGGAAGAGTTTCGGGAGGCGCAAGCCCGGTTCGACGGCACTCCGCAGAAGAGGATTGCCCGTCCAGACTGATACATCGGAAATTGCAGGATTCGATTGTTGCCAAAAGCATCCGGTTGATGGTTGACTCGAAAAGCAAATTCGATCATAAAGGAGCCGACATCTGCTAAAAACGTGAAGACTATGAAAGTTCAACCTGACTTGAAAAGCGGTGGGGAAGAAAAAAAGCCGATAAGCGTCAATCGGCGGGAATTTCTCTCTGCCGGAGCCGCCGCTGTTGCCGTTTCCACACTCGCCACTGCCGGCGCCGGCCGGGCTGAGGAAACCAACGCGGAAAAAATCCCGCTTCCGCCTCGTGGAAAGACCATTTTGCTTTCCTGCAAGCTGAGCATGATTACGAGAGAAGCGAACGGAAAAAAACTGACCTTGACGGAGCGTTTGCGTTTGGCGGGCGAGGCCGGCTTTGACGGCGTGGATTTGGATCAAGCGGCGGAATACACCCCCCTTCAGGCAAGGAACGCCGTGCGGCAGTCAGGCGTCTTTGTTCACAACGCGATCAACCACGCGCACTGGAGGCAACGACTCACCAGCGAAAAAGCAGCGGTTCGGGCGCAAGGCGTCGCCAATGTCGAGCATTGCATTCGGGTGTCTCACGCCGCCGGTGGCAACGGCGTTCTTATTGTGATCGGCCGGGGCAGCGACGGACCGGCGAAGGAGATTGAAGAGCGCGCGCGCAAGGAGATTCAAAAGCTCATTCCCCTTGCCGCGGCGCTTGGGCAACCAATCTTGATCGAAAACGTCTGGAACCAAATGTTTTACAACCACAACAAACCGGCGCCCCCAGAACAATCGGCAGAGGCATTCGTCCGGTTTGTGGACAGCTTCAACAGCCCTTGGGTGGGCATGTATTACGACATCGGAAACCACTGGAAATACGGCCAACCGCGGGAGTGGCTTCAGAGTTTCGGACGGCGCTGCGTGAAACTGGACGTCAAAGGCTTCAGCCGGGCGGACAATAAGTTCACCGACATTGGCGACGGCGATCTTCCTTGGGACGAAGTCCGAAAAGGCTTGTCGGACATTCGTTTTACCGGATGGTCGACGGCGGAAGTGGGCGGCGGAGGCCTCAAACGACTCCGATTAGTCCGATCCCGAATGCAGAAAGTATTCGGGCTGTAAAACTCCCTCAATTCGCGCGAACTTTGGGAAGTTCGCAAATCTGCCATAAAAAAACGGGACAAGATCTTTCTATAAGAATCTCATGCATTCTCCGTTACAATCAAGACATTCTGTAAACATTGGCGCAGAGGATAGGGTAGCGATGTTTTTGCAAAACAACTGACGCAAAAACTTCCGCTGTGTCCATTATATTACGAGCTCTTAAGCAAGTCCTTGAGTGAACGTCCATTCTTATCTTTCCATATCGTCAAACCGTTACTGGAGCGACCTAGACACACACTCGAAGCCCGCGAAGGGGAATTGAACGCATAGTCCTGCGTGAACACAAACGTTTCCCCATCATCTTTCCAGACACCCTTTTGAAGTAACACTTCCCGTATCTTCTTCCATATAGGCAAAAGGGATTCCCTCTCGATTTTGGACGCTTTGGAACCTTCTAATACGACAAATTCGGAACCGCTGTAATACCCTTTGGCATCTACTCCACCGCTCCCAGTCAAAAACAATTCTCGCTGCGTGATTGGCGTGGAAGTTTGATCTTCCGTGGAGAGAGACTGGGAAGTTGCGGCGTTTTTGAAGGAACGCGAGGCTTCTCAAAAAAATCTACTCCAACAATCGACAAACACAACAACATATTTCTCAAAAAATCATCGGCCGTCATTTTGTCTGCCTCGCCTAATTGAGGCTTTTGCGGAGTATTGCTTGCACCTCTGTTGCAACGCTTTGCCTCTTCGGCAAGAATTACCAATCTTGCCTCTAGATACTGAATATGCGCCTTGTTCAACCTTCCGCTGCCGCTGAACACAACCGCCCGAGTCCAAAATTCTTTGTTCTTGTCTCTGTTATGATCGCAAATCCTCTTAGATGGATCTTCGGATTCTCCAATATAAACGAGAGGGAGAGGGGATTCCTCCTCTGGTTCCCACAAGATATAAACGCCGGGTGCCTTTAATGGATTTGGCGAGTCATTGAGCGAGGGAAGGTTGCGGATTTTGTCGAAAACAGGCCTGGAGAAAACAATGCCCTTCCCAAACCATCCGGTTTTGTCAATGATTTGCGGGCCGCCAGGCCACCCCAACGGAAACAAAAATCTAATGAAAAACGAGTTAGAATTCATCATATATACACACTAATGTTTGGGATCATTCGCCAATCAATGTATCCCATTTTTGGCGTTTGTCAACTCAAATCCAAACTTTTTTAATTTTCTTTTGGCCAAAAACCCTTGCTATTTGAGCTTTTTTGTTTCGCGCCTACGCTTGCTACCGCACCGATCTTGCGTAGAGCATCTGCCGAGCATCGGGAATTAACAAAAACAACGGGTCTTGCGGATTGGAAGGATTGACGGTGATCGGACTGGAGAGAGGAACGTTGTTCCAAGGGCCGTTTATATTGAGGGACACTTGCAAAGTTCCCTCAAATTCAACCGTTAGGCTTCCATCGTCGTTCCGCTTGAGGCTGAGAGAAGGAGGAGTTAGAGGCTCCGGATCGCCTTCCAAAGTCAAATGGCCGTAAGTGAACTCTGAGTGCGGCCGTCCACTCCAGTTCAACTGCGCCTTTCGATTGGCGCCGTCGTCGTCGTTGAGCGCGACGTTGAATCCCATCATCGTCCCGTCTTCAGGATCGAGCAAGGCCGATTTGCTTACCTTGAACTCGACGGAGTAACCGTCGGCAGTTTTCCGCGCCACGGCGAACCAGTCGTCTTGTTGGCCGAAGATAGGATTATTGGCCTCGTTGTCGCGACGAGCGCCGTTCGCCGTCATTACATATTGCCCTTCGTAGTTTTTGCCGCCGCGTCCAGAATCATTGCTGTCATCGGGATCAAAGAAAATTTCTATGCTGTCGTCATGCCAAGTTTGCCCGTCTTCTGAATCCGCTTCGGCGCTGTCGTGAACGATTTCATCATCGATCACCTTGACGCCTACATAAACCGCGCTTTCATCATGAACCACTTGGTAAGTGAACTCGTGATCGCCCTCTTCCCAATCGTCGTCCCCGGCAGGAATATTATAGATTCCCGTAAATCGGTTCACTAAAACCGCCTCGGCGCCGGCATATTTATCATCATTCACCTGCCCGTCAATGGTTGGCGCCGACGCTGTTTTTAGAGCCGTGTAGCTCCGCCCTCCCAAAATGAGGTTTCCATAGGTAATTTCGTTGTGCGTTCGCCCGACCCAAATGATTTGGCGTTCGGCCTCGCCTTCGTCGTCATCGTCATTCACGGCCACGGTGAAGCCGATGATATCTCCCGGCTGGGGATTGCCAATTTCATCCATCGAGATGCGGAACTCGGCGTCGTAGCCATCGTCGTTTTCCTGCGTTTTGGCAAACCAGGCAGCGTTCTCGCCGTAGCCCGGATTGCCGGCTTCCTGATCTCGAAAAGCGTTATTGACGGTGATGACGTATTGCCCGCCGGCGCCGATGACGGCCGGGGCGTTCACATTGCGTTCGGGGAAGTTGCTATTGTCTCCGTCCACGAAGACTTCCACGCTGTCATCCCACCAAGTCATTCCGTCTTCTGACTCCGCAGCGGCGCTGTCTGACTCTAAATAATCGTCTGTAACCCGAACCGCCACGTAGAGATTGTCCGCATCATAGCCGACGTAAATGTCGTATTCTAAATCGGCCTTCTCCCATGGTTCTTCCATGCCTCCCTCGTTGTGCTCGCCGCCTCGGTAAAGATCGTCCAAAGTATCGTCGTATTGGACGCCCCAGTTTTGACCTGCGGCGCCGCCCGCCCAAACCCAAGATTCTCCGCCCGCGAGATTAATAAAACCGTCAATCACCGGCGGTTGGGGAAGCGGCAAAGCCACTCGGGTTTTGGTTTCATCCAACGTCGAGGTGTCCGCTCGAACAACGGACGCAAGCGCCAAAACGATAACTGCCAAGTTAAAAGATATCTTCTTCATCAGATATTGCTCCATTCGAATTCTTTCTATTCCAAACACAATTTCTCCTCGCCAAAAACCAAACCGAGGCCGAACACACAGAAAAATCCTCACCGGCTCTCAGCAATATTCAGCGAAAAAAAGAATGATGCACCCAAACGGCAACGTTGTCAAGTCTCAAATCACCGCCGCCGAACTTCATCTCAACGGAAAAACCCGTCCGCCTCTGTTTTGCCGTTCGGAAAAAGCCTCAAGATTTTCCCGATCCACCTCTGCGCTCCCTCACAGCCCTCTCATACTCCGAAGATTGAAAAGTCAAGATTTAGTTTTCCCTTGCCCTTTCAGCGTCCGTTGTCGCCTTGCTATCTCCATCCATTTTCACAACTACTACGAACGAAACCCCACTCCCATGTTCAAAACACCGCCATCTTTCCAAAATTCAGCCTAAATCGCCTAACTCCTTTACCAGGCCCATACCTACAAAGAAATCGGAAACTTTTGCGATTCTCAGCAAAGTCAACAATACACGGCATCCTCCAGAGAATCCGTCAAAACCAAGCCTTCCCCAAAGCCTTGCCGAAGTGGATTGCCAACCAAAACAACCAAACAACAACGAAACTGAAGACAAAAAACCAAGAAAACGCAGAAAAGTTCATTTTTCTCCAGAGCAAATCCCCTTCGTTTTTTGCTATCAAAACAACAGGAACTCGTCGCTTTCTTCCGAGTTTAATTTTAGAGGTGTCACAGCGGTTATGACTGCCGTTCGTCAATGGGTCTTTGGCAAATTGAAGGTCGAAGCTGGCGGCTGTGGGCTTGGCATTGAACCGGATTCCGAAGCCTAAGAAGAATCCGCCGGATCTCTCAAATCACCTTTTCCTCCTCCTCACCACCCCTCGCCCTCTGTGCCTACGATTATGATTCCGATTGCAAGGCACTCAGAGACAGATTCTGTGTAGTCGCCAACAAATGGTGCAGAAACGAGAATGGTGTCGACGGACATTGGCAATCTGTCTACCCAGACGAGATGGTCTGACGGGAGTGCTTATCAGGCCTGCGGAGAGCTCAATCAACTACTACTTGGTGATTCCAATCGGCTGAGATATAAGTTCATTGCCGACAACGTTACAAACTACTTTTCCGTTGTGGAGGATGAGCGGCAGCGTTGGGCGGAAGATGGTTCGGAATCGGATTGTTTTTGGGGTTTTGTTAATGTTTTTCGGCATAGTGATTTCTGTGATCCTGTATGGCCATCCGCTAACAAAATGGAAACGCCAGCGAATCAGGTAAGATTGGCGACGATGAGATCAGAAGGGAAAACAACAATGAAACCAATCCGGTAAAGCAAGAAAATGCAGAGGCGATGGGGTAAGTTCGCTGGCATCGTTCATTGTTGGCTGGTGCCGGCGGCCGGGGTGTTGTTTATAGTTGTGGGGTTGGCGAAGATAGGTAGCGAGCGTGTTTGGAGAATCTGAGTTGTTGGAGAAGCCGGATCCAGTGTTTAGGTTTGTATGGAGGAAGTTGATGGCGGCCTCGGTTCTAGTGTATACGAAGAACAACACAATCTTGTTAGTGAAAGAATTTCTTATATCGAGAGCAGTGGTTAATCATTCTCCTGGCGTGCAATTGCCGCCGCGGCTGTTTTCTTTTGAGAATTTAGCTCTTTCCCAGGCGATGAGCGCGCGTTTTCGCCCTGTGCCCCAGCGGTATCCTTGAACGTGGCCGGTGGAGTGGATGACTCGATGGCAGGGAATGATCATGGCAATGGGATTGGCTCCAACAGCATTGCCGACGGCTCGAGCGGCCTTTGGTTGACCGAGTTGGTCGGCTATAAAACCATAACTAGCGAGTTGGCCCGGAGGCAGTTGGAGAAGCGCTTTCCAAACTTGAAATTGAAAGTCTGTTCCTCGCACCCAAAGCCGCATCGAAGATTCTTGCGTTTCTTTGCAGTTGTTGGGGCTTTTCCAGGAAAAGGGAAATGCCCGGTCGGCCAAAGTTTTCACCCGCTTGTCGTTTCTCTTTATCTCGGCTTTCGGCCATTCTTTTCGGACTTCGGCTTCGATTTCGCCGCTTTTTCCCGTTAAAAAGTGAAATTTGAAGAGGCCGCGCTTAGTTTCCGCGTAACTGCACGGCCCAAACAGGCTGTCCGCGTTGCCAATATGAAAGGTCAGCCCGGCGCCTTTTGACTGGATTTCTTCCGGGGTGACTCTTGCGATGCGTTGGCTGTTGGCGGGTGCCGAATTTGAATCGCTGTTTCCTTCTCGCAACATCGCTTTGGCGCAATTCCGCGTGAGTCCCCGGACGAAGTCTTTCGGCGGGATTCCAATCCACCGTTGGAACTCGTTAGGAAAGCAAGACAGACTCAGTTGTGCTCGCTCGGCAAGAGTTTCCAGCGAAGGCTGCTCGCAGCAATGCTCGTCCAGCCAACGGATAATTTGTGCCATGCGTTCGCCTCTGCTCATAACATTATACTAGCAAAATTCTATTGTTGCTCAGCCCGATTCTTATCGATCTGCGGTTTGTTTGAAAAGGAATTTAATCTTGGCGGCAACCCACGGAAAGAAGAATGTTTGCCCACAATGCTTGCTCGGCGGTCTGCACGGTCAATACATGGTTGTCTGAAGCAACCGCTCGGTAAAAATCCCATTTTGGAATAGGTTCGAGTTCTAGCGAGACGCCGGCTTCCCGCAGAATTCGCCGGTAATTCACCCATACAGGAGGTTCGCCTGCCTGAGCATAAGGATCGCTCTCATCAATGCCCATAGTATTGGCGGCGTCAATCGGGATGGCGGAAAGGATCGCCTCCAAAACTTGGGAGCAAGTGACGATGTCGGGAGAAAGATTCAACGAAACGACTTCGGCGTTTGGACCCTTCTTTGTGGAAGCCGGATAATTGCCGTCGGCAATCAAAATTGTAGCGTGATGCCCGGCACGGCCGAGGATTTCGTTGATTCGAGGATGGAGAAGTTGATGTTTCAGCATAAAACTAATATGTCGTTGAACATTTCATTGGCAACTCAACTATTTTCTCTGCAAACGCCCGCAAAGTCAATTTCTTCAATGCTTTCCTTCCCGCGATCTACCGCAAAACGGGAAAATTCCTGCCAACAAAAACCAACCGCTGGCAAAGCAACTTTGCCGAAGATTGGTGAAAAGACTCTTATCCCTTCAAAAGCGAACTTCGATCAAGCGCGGACACATCTGAAAAAAATCCTCCCTAGCTTCGGCAATCATACGATCCCGCTCTGCTCTTGCCTCGTTGATTGCTTCCTCTCGCCTGCTTTGTGCTTCGGCAATTCGTTTTGTAATGTCTGGATCCGAAAAATCCATTGCACTGATCTCGTCAAGGTAGTCCTGCCACACCTGATTGCTTGCCTCAATGTAGTTGTTATTCGCTTCTCCGACTTTAGGAATTGCATCCGCTAGACAATTCTCAATCTTTATAATTAACAACTCGATTATTCGAAGCTCAATTAAAGTAAAAGATTGAACATTAATATTAGATAATAAAACACTCGGCAAAAAGGCCGCCAAAAACAACCATACACGGCCTTGCAATTTCAATGGTTTCTTCATGATGGATGGTATTTATTCCACGGTTAAGATTTCTTCCTCAATGAATTCTCTTTCAATAGATTCTTGTTCGATCAATTCTTCTGCGCTTCTTTGCGCTTCTCCCATAGTCCGCATTGCGTTGGCTGCACTTGTTTCTCCATTTGCAGGACAAGTTTCAACCGAGCCGGATCGCTCAAAGTCCGTTTCAACGCTTTGCGTTCTTCTTCAGTGCCGTTTTCCATTATTGTTTTCATTTGGGACATGGCGCCTTCCATAATGGCCTCCGTATAATCTTGAAGCGATTGTCTTTCCGCTCGAGTGGTCAGAGATTCTCGATAAGCCTCGCCATCATTGAAAAAAGCCTCCACAGCGTCCCGCTGGTTGGACGGCACTTCGTCCAGAATGGCATTCCGCAACGAGTCCCAATCTAGCGGCTCTGTTTCTCCTTGCAGGTTTACAGTCTCAGCGGCCTCATTCCGCAAGTCAGTAGACTCTACCGTTTCTACTACATCGGCCTCAATGCCCGTCGGATTGTCCAACATAGGAGCAATGAACGTTGCCGAAGATTCTGAAAAATAAGACTGGTTTGCCGACTGTGTTGCGTTGGTTGTTTTAATCTGTTGCTTCAAAGATTGATTTTCCTGCCGCAAACTGTCCACTTGCTGTCTGAATTGATGGTTCCCTTCTTTTAAGGCGGCAATCTTTCCTTTCAAGACGTGAGCATCGTAGAATGGTTTTGCCTTAAATATAGTTAAAAGGAGGGAGAAACCAAAGAAGAAAACAAAAAGAGGATACCAACCTGATTGTTTTAATTTTTGCACGACGGTGATTCGATTCATAGTTCGCATTTTATCTTTAGTCTACTTTTGTTATGTCCAAGTTCACACTAATTCACCAAAGTCGGTATAGTAACATACGTTGCCGAGTCTTCTAAATGCGAAGATGGATTCATCGCCTGCGTTGCGTTCGCTTCCTCAATCTGCTGCTGTAAGGATTGATTTTCTTTTTGCAAGACGGTTACTTGTTGATTCAAACGATCCTTCTCTTCTTCCAAGGCGACAATCTCTTCTTTCATCAGATTGATATCATCAGACGGCTCTATCCTTATTATGATTGCTAGAAAAGAGTAAATACAGAGAAGAACAAAAAGGGCAAACATTCCCGGCTGTTTTGCTTTAAATTCCTTGGCGGCTGGGATCAAGTCCGTATTCCACATTTTATTCTATTCCACCTTGACCTTGTCGGATGTCCATTTAGATTTCCATCTGGCCTTCCATTCCGCCCAAGTAATTTTCTTCTTTATGGCCATTGCTACCTCTTTTGTATTTTGTTTCAATTACTGGATTCGTTTTTTAGGGACTGGGTCTGTCCCTTTCCTTACATTTGGTTAGCTGTTCTTCTATCAAATCTTCGAAAAAACCGTAATCACTTTTACATTTTCGTTGGGCAAGGTAGTAGTCCGCCCATGCTCTGGCAATTTTGCCCGGAATGGAACCCGGCATCGGCAGTCGACGCAGCCGCCGCTCCGCCCAAACACCTGGCCATACAAGGCTTTTCAAGAACCCAGTTCAAATCCGTGCATCTGCCAAGACAGATGGCCAGCCCCGATGCTATTGCGGCTTCCGCTACCAGGAAATTTCCTCCGGCCGTGATGATGACTTTGTCCCGAATCTCTCTTGCGCCATCGATGCAAGATTGTCTTCCATCGCGAACCAGTCGCACCCTTTGGAAACAAATTTGGTAGCAGAGAAGAGCCCAACACGGGACTGTTTGCAGTTCTCCTTCCAGATTCCTCACCTTGCATGTATCCGTTGCTCCCCATGCGCTGGGCGGGCGAATAGGAGCAAACAACAATCCCGAAAGGACTGTTCCGATGACAATTGCTTTTCTCAATCCCGGAATTGTCTTTGCCGGTCGCTGTACCCAGTTGAACAATGCCACAAGGAAGATTTCTTGGAGTTGATGGAACCAAGGCGTCTTTGGCGGTTGGTCGGTTAAGTTCATCGTTGTGTTAGGGCAATCCTTGACCAGTCCGTTGGGATTGTCAAGTGGTTTTTTGCTGTTTAATGGTGTTATAATACTGAATTTTTTACTGGTTCGTGTCGTTTATTTCCGTATTTGCCCGGCGCCTTGGGGAAACTTCTTCCCGCGTCCAGGCCGATTGACAACAATCAGTGGGTAAAACGAAAGTTTTTCTGCCTATTTGCCGAAGCCAACAGGAAAGAGAATATTACGACTCTACCGACGCACTGCATATCAGACTGTGATATTCCAGCGGGGAGACCCGATAGCGAATCACCCCACTTAGAACTGACAAGAGCGAGAAAATCAAAAATCCACCTTGAGCTGAGCGCAGGCTTTTTTCTCAACTTTTTCCGATTTTTCCGTCTTTTTTGTGGATGGAGGGGTGATTTTCTTCGGTTGGTGGCGGTTTGTTTTTTGGTTTTTGGAGCGTTTGGCAACAGCTTAGTATCGGCTTAATGATGGTTTTGGCGGAGGGAAATGTCTTGCGTGTTTTGGGGTATGTCGATTAGATAAAATGGCTTTTTGTGGAAAGCTCTCCGGACAGGCAAGGGTATGCGGGGTATAAGTTGGCGGGTTTGTTCCTCGGCCCTCTTTTGTTTTTGTGCGTTCTTTTGGCGCCAACTCCCGAAGGGATGAGCGCAGAGGCGCAACGGGCGGGGGCGGTAGCGGCGCTGATGGCGGTTTGGTGGATTTTCGAGGCGATTCCGTTGTCGGCGACGGCTTTGGCGCCTTTGGCGTTGTTTCCTTTGTTGGGCGTGATTTCGGCTGGGGAAGCGTCCGCTGCTTACGGAGATTCGAACATTTTCCTGTTTGCCGGCGGTTTCTTCATTGCGATGGCGATGCAAAAGTGGAATTTGCACGAGCGGATTGCGTTGCAAGTGGTGAAGCGGACTGGCTCGCATCCGCAAGCTTTGGTGGGAGGGTTCATGTTGGCGACGGCGTTTTTGTCGATGTGGATATCCAATACGGCGACAGCGTTGATGATGTTGCCGATTGCGTTGGCGGTTGTGGAGATGGTGGCCAAGAATGCAGAAGGCCGGGGCGCAGGAGACTTTGCGGTTTGCGTTCTTTTGGGGATTGCTTATTCGGCGAGCATCGGCGGGGTGGCCACTTTGATTGGGACGCCGCCCAACGGGGTTCTTCTGGGGCAGTTCAAAAAGTTGTATCCCGAAGCGGAGGAGATTGGCTTTTTGCAATGGATGTTGGTGGGATTTCCGATTGCGGCGGTTTTGCTGCCGCTAACTTGGTGCTTGCTCACAAAGTTTCTGTTTCGCTTTGAAGGGTTGTCGATGCGCAATGTGGGGCGAGCGCTTGAAGATCGTCTTCGGGCGTTGGGGCCGATGCATCGAGGAGAAAAGATTGTTTTGGCGGTTTGGGCGGCGACGGCGGCGGCTTGGATTTTTCGCAGCGACGTCGGTTTGGGAAATGTGATGATTCCGGGTTGGTCTCGTTGGTTTCCGCAATCGGCCTTCCTTCACAATGGAACCGTGGCCGTTTTGGGCGCTCTGGTTCTCTTTGTCGCGCCGGTGGATTTGAAGCGAGGCGAGTTTGCGTTGGATTGGGATTGGGCCAAGCGAATTCCTTGGGGAATTTTGATTTTGTTTGGCGGCGGGTTGGCTTTGGCGGCGGGTTTTGAGCAGACTGGATTGGTTCGATGGATTGGCGGGAAGTTGACTGCGCTGGAAGGAGTGCCTCCGATTGCGGTTGTCGCCTGCATTGCGTTGTTGCTTACGTTTGTGACGGAGTTGACTTCGAACGTGGCCACGGCGGCGATTATGATGCCGATTTTGGGCGGGGCGCTGGCGCCGGCTTTGGGAGTGCATCCGCTGTTATTAATGATCCCGGCGGCGATTGCCGTTTCGTGCGCCTTTATGTTGCCGGTAGCCACCCCTCCCAACGCAATTGTTTTTAGCGGCGGCATGATTACTGCGCCGCAAATGGCGCGGGCGGGTTTTTGCGTCAACCTTTTAGGCGTGCTGTTGGTGACACTGGTCACCTATTTTCTCGCCGTGCCGGTGTTCGACATTTCGTTCTCGGAGTTGCCGGATTGGACGCAAGGCAACCTGCCTGCAAAATGACGAGAAGGTTTTCCCTTCGGTTTTCGATTATTTGTTTGGCAAAGATCTTTGAAACGGGGGCCTCACAATCCGAATTCACACTGATTAGAGCATTTCACAGAAGGGGGGCGAAAGCGAGGAACCCCATAAAGATTAGGTCCAGTTTGTCCCAGCGGGAAAAGACTCGGCGATCCCCCTTTCCAGCGCTGGAACAGCCTCTCCACTTTGTTGCGTTTTTTGTACAGCTCCTTGTCGTATTTTCAAGAGTCTTTTCGGCTCTGCTTTGGCGGAACTACCGGATCCATTCCCATTGCTTTGGCTGGTTGGCGGTTGTTATCGCCTTCATACGACCGATCCATCAGCAACGGGGCACTCTGGAACGCTGGAATCCCATGCGCCATAACAGCTTTTAGCGAGAACTTCACTGCTTGGCGATCACTTGAAGCAAGCGGGGAATCTTGGTAGTCCAGCCTCCTCTAGATTTCCCCATGGATTGCGGTCCGTTTTTTAGCGCGCCAGTCCCGTCAGAATGAACCTTCACCATCGTGCTGTCAATAGAAAACGCCTCCGGAGGAACGTCCATCTGTGCCTCCAAATGTTCAACCACTCGGGCAAGGACGCCGTTCTTGGCCCAGCGACTCTCCGTTGGTGGATCGCAGGCCACTTGCCAAAGTGAGACGGGAGACCTCGTCATTGGCAAGCATTCTCCATCATAGACAAAATGGCGCGGAGCATTGGCCGGTTGGAAACCTGCACATTCCCTCTTTGCGTCGACAAAAGCGGCGCCATTCGTGGATATGGTTCCTTTGTTAACTGCATAAATTCAAAACAAAAAGCCGCCAGTGCATAATTCGCCAAATGATGGGCATATTTTATTTGAAAAGCACTACTGCGCATGCTCCTAGAAAAGCTAATGTGACTGTAGACAACGGAACAAGAACCGATGCAATCATCCACGTGGATGGGATCATCTTGGCTTTCATGATGTCTAGGCGAGCGTCCAGATCCTTTCTGAACGAATCTAACTGATTGCTCAATGATCTGTAATTCTCGTCGCTCATTTTTCGTCCTCCTTCAGTTATGCTTTGATTGACGATCTACTTGACTAACAGCGGGTCACCGGGTTTTAATTCCCTTTCGTATCTATCAACGTAGGCAAAGGGTACTTCAGGCATTTTCAAGAATCCTTCCGCCGGGATTTCGTTGAGTAGACGCTCTCGAATAGCGCGTGCCTGCTTTTGTGACATCCACGGCTGATCGGGCTGAACGTGACTGCATAAATTGCCAATGATTATTTCTTTTCGGCTTTCCGCTTCTTCGCCCCAAGTGATGTCCACGGTTTGGTATCTGAGGGTGTTGTTATACGCTCGCAGTTGTTCCACATACTCCTTGGATCGGCTGGCTCGGAGTTCCCTCGTCATTTCCCGCCTTACTTCGCCCGGCAATGCTCTGTATGCCGCCAACTGTTCAGGCGTTAGACCTGCCAGCATATCCGGCGGTTTGGGCGGGGGTTTCGGCCGATACACTCGAGCGTTTTTTCGATAGATTGCTTCGGGGTCTTGCGACTTCGCGTGATGATATCCTCGAAGTGTAGTGAACACCTTTCCGAGAATGATGGGATTGTCCGCTTTTTCTTCTCCGGCGACCTCTTGGACAATGTCGTACAACTGTTCGAACTCTTCGGTGTAGCGCAGACGGCTGTTGTAAAACATCCGCAAAAAACTGTGGTTTCTTACCATCTTGCGCATTTCTCCGCCGGCATGGAAGGCATTGAAGTCGTAGGTTATTTCTGGATGGTGGGTTGGCTTGAACAGGAATCATTCCACCCAATCCTTCCTGCTTTCCCACCATTCTTCTTCCGCCTTTTCTTTAGCTAATCGCTCAGCTTCTTGCCGTTCTTCTTGCTGTTTTAATTCTTCTGGGTAAGGTTCCAATCTGTCGCGCTGTTCTTGGGTAAGCCAAACTTTGTTTCCGTTCTCGTCTAAGTAGAACGCAACGTAGCCGTCTTCCTGTGGCGTTGACTTGTTTACCGGCGAGGCTATTTCCAGCGTTGGTTGCCCGTTTTGCGTCATTGGCGTCTTGTCGGTTTCTTTCGCTGTTTTCTTTGGCGGAGAGAAAACAGACACCAGCAAAACGACAATGCCGGCGAGGGCGACGGCGGCAAAGCCTCCATAAAGGAACTTATCTGTCTTGTTCACCTAGTTGACTCCTTTCTTTGATTAGTTGCTTTGTTGTTCGACTCGGTATTCCGTTTCGTACTGCACTACTTTGACCTCTTTCCTGATGGTTACCGTATTCGTTTGATATCTACCGGTCCAGATGCGCCCACCTTTGATCGAATCGTAGTCAGTCGTGTACACTTTATCCACTACCTCTCCTTTGATGTTTTCGACCTCGAATGTTCGGGTGACGCCATCGTTAATGTGCGGGGCTTCGGTGAGCACTTGATTGTCTTCGCAGGCCGTGTGGGATGCAGGGCTGTAGGTGTAGGACAAAAAGTCAATGAGTTCGCGACCCTTCTTTTCCTCTGCTTGCCATGTATCCATCCCATCATCTGTGTATCCGGCGGTAAAACCAGTTTCGTTAATTTCTTGGTACTTCCAGTACAGATGACCTTGGTATTCGTTGCCGCCGGCTTCCTCGGATTCGCGATGTGCAAGTTGCGGCCAAGCGGTGGGGCTAGGAAAAATGCTTTCCATTTTGTAGTCTCCAACCTTCCTTGTTGTTATGATGATATCCCATTCAGCTCCCCAAGAAATGTCGTCGCCGTAGTCTTCTTTCAGTTGCTTGAGCTTTACCTTCTTTCGTTATTCAAACGCATCTTCTCTGCCCGATACCCACACGTCCTTTATCAAGAACCCGTCCGCATCAAGCAATTCTATTTGCGCATCTTTTGTTGTGTATTTCGCGTCGCTCAACAGAAATCTGGCCCAAGAATCGCTCATAGCGGTTCCGTCTTCGTATGTCCCCACCGGGTTGGTCCTTTTGTAATCCCCTTGGCGGGCAGTTTCGTTTTTTGTCGTCCAGTTTCCCGTCCATTCTTCGTTGTCGAGGTCCCATGAATCTGTTTTGCGCGTCCAGCCGTAGTAGTTGGTTGTCCAGTGCGCTCCGATGACGCTGACGTAGGCTTCTGGTGGATTTTTCCTAGAAGCCGCGTTTAGCAGTCTTTTCTCGGCCGCGGTCAAGGTTCGGCCAATAACCCAGCGAAGGCAGGTGAGGACGATGAACGTAGCGGTCGAGGTTAAGACCACAGTCATGGTGACTGGTTCTGCCGCCCTGGCTTCGTTTTGCGTCACCCGGATTGGCATCAGCAAAATGCCCATGACGAGCAGGAAGGTGAGCGCAATCAGGCCAATGCGTTTGGGCGTCAGCGGAGATTTCTTCTCCATTGCCGGCGATTTGGCAGATTGCGCCAAAGCGGGAGGATTTTTCGCCTCCGAGGACGCCCTCCTCTTACGTCTGCGGGGAAAGGAGTTTGGAAACAATGGAAACGGCCGTTTCCTTGACTTTCGTCACCGCCTCGACCGCGATCTCGGCAATGCCGAGAATCGCGCCTTTAAATTTCGTCAGATATTCTATACGATTCATTTATTTTGAGTAATTATCTACTTTTGCAAACAGGTGCATACGCACACATGCATGCGTCAAGGGGAGATTCAATCAGACGAAAAATCCTAGCGCAACATAAAGTAATTGGAAACGACCACATTTAAAACTGCCCCCAAAGCTCGTAGTTCATTGTTAAGATCCAGGGCGTTAGCCGATTTTTTTTTGCTTTTCTCCCTCAAAATCTCTGGAGACTCCAGAGATTTGAGTTAAATCGCCCGACGATTTAGAGTGAACACACCCTAGGGATTTTGCTCTGGGATCGGGGTCTTGGTTTTTTGCGGAAAGGCGCTATTTTTGCTCGGCTTCCAGTTTTTCGATTTGTTTGCGGAGTTTGGCGAGGGCATCGTTTTGGATTTGGCGGACGCGTTCGCGGGTGATGTTGAAGCGTTTGCCGACTTTTTCGAGAGTGCGCTCTTTGCCGTCGCTCAGTCCGAATCGGTAGTCGAGAACGGCGGCTTCGCGTTCTGGGAGTTTGCACAGAAGGTTGGCCAGCAAGTCGAGGATGTCTTTTTCTTCGAGCTGTTTGGAGGGGACTTTCGCTTTTTCGTCGCGGACGACGTCGCCTAGCGTGGCGGTTTCGCTTTCGAGGATCGGGGAGTCCAAAGAGGCGGGACGGTTGTCGACGTTCCGAAGCCGGGCAATGTCTTGAGGCGGAATGCCTAGTTCTTCGGCCAGTTCTTTATCGGTCGGATCGCGGTCGAAGTGTTCCCGCAGGCTGTCTTCGGTTCGTCTGAGTTTGGCGATTTTTTCGACCAGATGGGTGGGCAGGCGAATGGTTTTGGATTGTTTGGCCAGGGCGCGTTTGATGGATTGTTTGATCCACCAGGAGGCGTAGGTGGAGAGTTTGTTGCCTTTTTCGGGGTCGAATCGTTCCACGGCTCGAATCAGCCCGATGTTTCCTTCGCTAATCAGGTCGAGCAGCGGCAGTCCGATGTCTTCGTAGTCGTGGGCGATTCGCACGACTAATCGGAGATTGGCTTTGATCATATGCTCTTTGGCCTCTGCATCGCCGTTTTGGATTCGGAGGGCGAGTTCGTGTTCTTCTTTGGGGGTGAGCAAGTCTACTTGGCCGATTTCGCGCAGATAAAGTTTGATAGCCGAGTCTGCCGCGTCGTAGCCGACGCACGTTTTGCTGACGGCGTCGGGAGACAAGGTTTCCTCGCGGGGAATGGCGGGGAAAGTTGCCGGCGTCGGGGACGGATTGGAGTCTTCGGAAGAAGGGGACGGCGGCGTCATGAGCGGTTTATGCTTCGATTGCGGTTTCTTTTGGCGGACGGCTTTCGCCTTAGGTTGCGCCGTAGAATCTGATGTTGCAACGGGAACGGTTGTTTGTCGTTTTAGCACGGAGACAAGGCCATGAATAGGCGAAGGCGAGGCGGAAAGCAAGCTCGTTATGCGCCGATTTTTCCCTTTTCCATCTCGCCGTCGCAAAAACGTTCGAAAGCACCTCCCAGCAAGTCGCCGGCGTCGCGTTGAATCTCGGCTTCGGAAACTTCCCATCCAGTCTGCGATAGGTCGGCATATTTGTCGGCCAGCACGCGGGCGATCACTTCCTTAGAGTGAGCCCATTTGTAAATCAACTGCTCCAAAACCCGCGCGTCCGAGTGTTGAGGCGTCACGCTCAGTCCGACAAGCTCAAGCCGCATCCGCGTCATCTCCTCTACAAGCGAAGGCACGTTGGTGAACCACCAACACCCGAAGATGTGCAGATTCGGAAACTTCCGCGCTAAAACGCACAGTTCGTGTTGATTTTCCCTGGCCAAAACCGTGCAGAGAAACCGCGTGTCCGCGTGGTTGGCGCACAGATTTTCCAGTGACTGCAAGTTGGCGCGTCCCATTCCGTCGCCGGCCAGCCGAAGCGCCGGGTTGACCGCCCGCTTTACCCCCATCATCAAAGCCAAAGGCAGTCCGTGTTCCCGGCAGTGGGGAATGACCGCCTGTTCCAAAACTTTAGCCGCCTCTTCGTTGGAGGGATACTGAAAGGAAGGCGGCAGAGAAACCATAAGATATTTCGCGGCAATTTTGCCGCTCCAATGCGCCAAAAACTGCCGAACGCAACCAGCGGAGGCTTCGTCCGGCGTTGCGGCGACGGCGTAGCCTTCTTCACGGAGAGCGGATGCGGCGCTCGGCCAGTCCAAAAGCAAAGGATCGATCCGCAATCCAGAGACAAACCGCGGATCTCTGGAAAAACCTTTTTCCCAAATGCGGCGCTCGGCGGGATCAAAAGGCGAGTTTGTCATGCAAAGCCGCCTCACATTCGCCGCCGCCAAACATCGGTCAATCAAGGCCTCCGGCTCTTGTTCCGCATACCACTTTCGGATAGCGGCCAAATCCCGCCGCCCCACTTCCAGTCCCAAGCGATGAAGCGTTGTCAACACGCCTCGACAGGCTTCCGATACAGGCGAATGCCGCACAAACAAGCGATCCCAAATCAGATCGGCTTGTTCCCGCTTGGACATTTTCCAAAACGCTTCGCAGAAAGAGTGGCCGGTGTGTCGAAACACTTCGGCTACCAGATAGTGATAGGTCAGCAATTCGTCTATGCCGTAAAGCAACAAAGATCCAAAGGCCGGATCATAAAGATGCGTATGAATGTCAAAAACCGGCTCGGCGGCAACGATGGCTTTGACTCTTTCCCGAAGCTTTGCTTTGCTTCCCCCAGTCTCGTCCGAATGCATCGCTAAAACTTACTTCACGCCAAAAAACTTCACAAGCAAGGAAAACCCCTTATGTCAATTGTCGTCACCGAAAGCGAGTTGCGAAAAATTCAACTAAAAACCCGCATGCCCTTCCGCTACGGCATTGCCTCTATGACCGAGTTTCCCCTTGCATTCGTCCGAGTCCGCGCCCAAGTGGACGGCGTTCAATCCTTTGGCATCGCCTCGGACTTGCTCCCGCCAAAGTGGTTCACCAAAGTGCCGGAAAAACCCTTGTCGGAAGAAATCGACGAAATGCTGGAAGTCATTCACCACGCCCTGAACCGCATTGTCGGCTTGGAATCCGCCACAGTGTTCAGCCTTTGGCAAACGCTTTACGAATTGCAGGCCGACTTCGGAACGCAAAAAGGATACCCGCCGCTCCTTGCCCACTTCGGCACTTCCCTCGCCGAACGCGCCATAATGGAAGCCTTTTGCCGCGCTCGCCAAACGCCCTTCGCCCAAGCTGTCTCCGCCAACGCCTTTGGGATTCAACTCAGCCAAATTCACCCCGAACTCGGCAATGCAGAACCGAGAGACTTCCTGCCCAAAACGCCGCTTTCTCGCTTGACTGCCCGCCACACCATCGGCTTGAGCGATCCCCTGCGAGAAAACGAAATCCCGCCTGCAGAGGTGCTCGATGACGGCCTGCCGCAGTCTTTGGAAGCCTGCATCCGGCGATACGGACTAACCCACTTCAAAGTCAAAATCTCCGGCGATTTGAACGACGACCTCCCCCGTCTCCAAGAACTCTGCGAATTAGTGCGCCGATGCGACGTTCGCCAAGCCCGCTTCAGCCTCGACGGCAACGAGCAATTTGCTTCCGCCTCCGCCTTTCGCGCCTATTGGGAAGCCCTGCACCGCGAACAATGGTTTGGCTGGCTTTCCGACCGACTTCTTTTTGTCGAGCAACCTCTCCACCGCAACGCCGCTCTGCAAAAAACAGACGACTTGCTCCACTGGAAACAACGACCGCCAACCATCATCGACGAATCCGACGGCGAACTTCGCTCTTTGCCCCAAGCCCTGAAACTCGGCTATCAAGGCGCCAGCCACAAAAACTGCAAAGGCGTCTTCAAAGGCATCGCCAACCGCTGCCTTATCGAAAAACACGCCCGCCAATCTCCCGCCAAACAATGGATTCTCAGCGGCGAAGACTTATGCAACCAAGGCCCGGTCGCCCTTTTGCAAGACCTCGCCGTCATGGCCTGCCTCGGCATCCAATCCGTAGAACGCAACGGCCATCACTACTGCGCCGGCCTCTCCGCCTTTGACGCCTTGCTCCAAAACCAAGTCCTGCAAAGCCATCCCGACCTTTACCACCAAACCGAACGCGGCTGGTCTTCCTTGACCATCCAAAACGGCTCCCTTTCCCTGTGCACCGTCAACCAAAACCCCTTCGGACTCGGCCTTGAATTCCCCTTCGACTCCCTCCCCGCCTAAAAACCAAACCCGCCGCTTTGCCATCGATAAGCCGATACTAAGCCGTCTCAGAAGGCTTGAAAAACAAAAACAACAAACTGCAATTCCGTCCAACCAAACCATCCATAAAGGAAAAACGAAAGAAAAAGCCCTCAGGATAATTGCGCTCCATTTGCTTTTGCATCTTGAATCCCCAACAATCCGCAGGAAAATGAAGAAGAAAAGCCCTCGCAAAAAGCCCTCCAACCGCCAAAAAACAACAAAATTCCCCTCCTCGCCAAAAAAATCGAAGAAAATTTAAAAAAAGTCCTTGACGGATTCTTGAATTCGGTTATATTTGCTTTCGTAAGTTCTTTCGCTGGCGTTCCTTTTGGATTTTGGGGCGCCTGCTGAATGGCACAGTTCGTCTAAGAACTTCGGGGGAGCCGATCGCTTTCCTTGGGTTCTCGGGGCAAACGAGCGGGAATTTTCTCTCGCTTTTTGCCAGCAGAAAGGACTTACGACGGCCCGGGCGTTGCCGTAAGCGCCATTTTGACAAGTAAAATACCGATTATTGTTTGTATTCGACATGAAGACGATACATAAAGGCTGGCCTTAGCCAGTTGGTTTGCCCACGGAACTTCCAACCCCGCCCCGCAAGGGAACCGGGCTTTGGAAAAAATGGACGCTTTGACGCACGGCCCCTCGCCGAGCCCGAAGCAAGAAAACCGCAACCATGAAACCCCGCAGAAACGGCCTCTGTTCCAGAAGATCAAGGAGGTCTGGATGAATCCAAAGGAAACTGCCGCCACCATCGGCGTCGGCATCACTTACGGAATCGTCATCGGCGCCCTTTTGCTGTTGCCCTTCCCGCCCAAAGGCATCCAAGCGCAAAGTACGCCGCAACCCCTGCCCCTGCCCGCAGTCCCCGTCGTCTACGAAGTTCACGTCATGCGCGGGTTTGTAAGGCTTTGCGCACCGAATGCAAAAGCTGTAAACCGGATTCAACGGCGCCGCGCAGTAATCGCAGTGCGTCCATTGACTCGGCCGGCTCATCTTGCTTTCGGAAAACAGCTTGTCGTCCACTCAACAAAGCTAAGCGACAACATTGGCGGACGGTCAAGAACAAAAATCAAATCGACCGCCGCCGCAAACAATGAACGCGCTCCCCCATCGTCAAGAGGAATTTTGCATGCGGTGTTTCCGCAATTGCGATGGTCCTCTTCGGCGATGCGATCCCAAAAGCTCAGAGCCTGCGTTCGCATATTCTACGGCGGCGAATTTGCAAAACCCAGCCCCCTCCTTCTCCCCTACCTCACCAAGCCAACCACTAAACGACCCGCAATTAGCAAGGTAAAACTCCATGCCCGTCGAAAAAAAAATCAACCTCCAGAGGCTCGTGGCAGGTCTAGTAGAGAGCGCGTTGTAGCAGTTCAAAATTCTTCCAAATTTTGAATCCTGAATTCACTTCGCACAAACACTATTGAACATATGGGGCGGCGAAGAAGCAGCATTCTTCACTGGATTTTGTGGAATGGCCCCGGCATGATTGCGCGATATGAAATTCGTGCTCACAACGCATAACGTCAAACTGACCAAAGCCATCGAAGACCACATCTTGGGACGCATCGAGAAACTGGAACACTTTGACCGCTGGGCGGTGGACGCCCGCGTGAATCTCGAACACGACCAGACCAAATCCCCCGAAAAACAATTCAAATGCTCGATGAGGCTCGGCGTCCGCGGTCCCGACCTCTTTGCCGAAGATTCTGAAAGCGACCTTTACGCCGCCATCGACTTGGTCACCAAAAAGATCGAACAACAAATCCGCAAACGACACAGCAAACGAAAAGCAAAACGCACCAGCCAAGCGAACAAGCAAAAACGCCAAGCGCAGGAAAACTAAGTGGTTGTCCAACCGTGCCGAATTCCGGCGAGAGATTCAACGCAGACTCGGCAAGAGCTCCGGAACTTGCGCGCTTTTCCTCCAACTTGAATTTCCAAACCATACGCGCCCGAATGGTCGTTCCTATGGGAAGTTCACCGATGGAAAACGGCGCCGTGGTTGTCAACGGCTCCAGAATCTATTCCGTTTGCCGTTGGAAAGAGCTGAACCCAGCGCACCGCCGCCAAGTTGTCGACCTCGGCGAGTCCGTTCTCCTGCCGGGGTTCGTTAACTGCCACTGCCATCTGGACTACACGGCTATGTCGGGACAAATTCCTCCGCCTCGGCGCTTTGTCGATTGGCTTCAACACATCGTGGCGATCAAGTCGGACTGGAACCGCGCCAAGTTCGCCGAATCTTGGATTGCCGGCGCTCAAATGCTGGAGCAATCCGGAGTCACTTCCGTTCTCAATATCGAATCCGTTCCAAAGATGCTTCTCGAAGTGTGGCGGGCAACCGCTCTACGCCTTTGCTCTTGTTTGGAATTAATCAACGTCCAATCTCCCAAAAACACGAAGTCCCTCGTCCGTTCCGCCATCCAAAAATCCCGCGAACTTGAATCCCGGCACACAAACCGTTGCGGCCTTTCCCCGCACGCGCTCTACACCGCCACGGACGAATTGCTTCTGATCGCCCAGGCTGCGGCTCGGTCGCAATCCCGCCTGCTGACTACTCACGTGGCCGAGTCCGCCGAAGAAGACGCGCTGTACCGCTCCGCAACCGGCCCGCTTTTCGATTGGCTTCAAACGCGCTGGCAAATGGCGCACTGCGGCGAAGGCTCGCCCGTTTCCATTTTGGATCGCTTGGGATATTTTCGCGCCCCCGTAGTGGCCGCTCACGTCAACTATCTCGCCCCAGAAGACGAGCGCATTTTAGCCAAACGGAACGTTGCCGTCGCGCACTGCCCGCGCAGCAGCCGTTACTTTAATCACGCCCCCTTCCCTTGGCGCCGGCTTCGCAATGCGGGGGTCAACATCGTGCTGGGAACCGACAGCCTCGCCAGCACGCCGAAAACGGGAAAGACCAATCCCCGACTAGACTTTTTTGCCGAGTTCGCCTGCCTTGCCGGTCAAAAAGAGTCCCCTTCTCCGCACGAAATTCTTCAATCCGCCACAATGAACGGCGCCAAAGCTCTTCGCCGAGAAAACGAACTCGGACAACTGTCCCCCGGTTTCCTAGCCGATGCCATCGCCATTCCCTACGCCGGAAGAACGGAGAACTTTGCCGAGGCCGTTGTGCATCACCGGGGCAGCGTCTCCGCCTTGATGATCCACGGCCGCTGGCTGCGGCAAAACAACGACAACTTGCCCGCAGACCGCTAACCGCTGATGAAGACTCTGCCTCAATATCTTTCCGAACAGCTCGAAACGCTTCGAGTCCAAAACCTGCTGCGGCAACTGAGGCCGATCGAGAGTCCGCAAACCGTCCAGCTGCAGTGCAACCGCCGGCCAATGCTCGCCTTTGCCTCCAACGACTACCTTGGACTCGCCAATCACTCCACACTCAAAAAGGCGGCTAAGGACGCGCTGGATCGCTATGGCGCCGGCAGCGGCGCTTCGCGCTTGATCACAGGCTCGCTCCCCCCTCATCGGGAACTTGAAAAACAACTCGCCGCCTTCAAAGAAACAGAAGCCTCCCTCGCCTTCGGCAGCGGCTACCAAACCGCCGTCGGCGCTATCGCCTGCCTCCTTTCCGAGAACGACGTTCTCCTCAGCGACCGCCTCAATCACGCCTGCCTCATCGACGGCGCCCGATTGTCCAAAGCGCAAATCCAAATTTTTGAACACAACGACCTGGATCACTTGGAGAGCCTGCTCAAAGCCGCCGCAGACAGCCGAACCAGAAGCTCGCAGCCCGTCAAAAACATTTGGATTGTGACCGAAAGCGTTTTCTCTATGGAAGGCGACCAAGCGCCGCTGCCCGAAATCGCCGCGCTCAAAAACCGTTACGAAGCCTGGCTTATGATCGATGAAGCCCACGCCACCGGCATCTTCGGCAACCGCAGACAGGGATTGGCCGAACAAACCGAAACCCGCGAAGCCGTCGACGTTCATATGGGCACTTTGGGGAAAGCCATCGGCGGCGCCGGAGGCTTCATCTGCGGCTCCCAAGCCCTCGTCGACTTTCTCGTCAACCAAGCCAGAACCTTCGTTTTTTCCACCGCTCCCGCGCCGGCAACGGCAGCCGCCGCAACCGCCGGAATCCAAATCATCCAATCCCCAATCGGCAAAGAAAGAAACACCCGCCTCTGGCAACGAGTGCGTCAACTGCGCAACGGGCTGCAACTCCCTGAACCGGCGCCTTCCCCCATCGTGCCTTACCGCTTGGGAACCGAGTCCCGCAGCCTTCAAGTTTCCGCGCAACTCAAAAAAGAAGGACTCCTCGTGCCTGCGATTCGCTACCCGTCCGTTCCCAAAAATCAAGCCCGCCTCCGAATCACGCTCTCAGCGCAACACTCGGAGAGCCAAGTCACCCGGCTTCTGGACGCCCTCCAACGAATCCAGTCCGGCAATCCGCTCGTTCACCCATAGACAACTCTCACCCTTTGCCGCAAATGCCCCGCCGCCAGCAAAAGCCATTCAACGCCCCGGCCAAACTAGACCGCCAATACGTCTGGCACCCTTTCACGCAGATGAAAGACTGGCTCGCCGAAGAACCCGTCGTCATCGTTTCCGGCAAAGGGCCGACGCTAACCGACCAGCGCGGACGAAAATACCTCGACGCCAACGCATCCATCTGGACAAATCTCCACGGCCACAACCATCCCAAAATCAACCAAGCCATCCAAAAGCAGCTCTCAAAAATCAGCCATTCCTCCGCCCTCGGCCTAGCCAATCAACCCGCCGCCCGCTTGGCAGCCGAATTAATCCAACTCGTTGAACAAAAAACCAGCGGACTCCCCAGCCGCCGCCATCAACCCAAACTAAAAAAAGTCTTCTTCTCCGACGACGGCTCCACCGCAATGGAAGTCGCCCTGAAACTCCACTTCGAACACCAACGACGCGCCGCCCCAAAAATCCTCCCCAGATTCCTCTCCATCGAAAACGCCTACCACGGCGACACAGTTGGCGCCATGAGCCTCAGCCACAGCCCGCTCTTCCACCGATCCTTCCGCAAAATCCGCTTTCCAGTAGACCGCGTCATGGCGCCCTACTGCTACCGTTGCCCCTACAACCGCGCCCAGCCAAAGCGAATCGACGCGCGCAACAACCGCCAATGCCGCTGGGAATGCGTCCGCCAAATCGAAAACCAAATCGAAAAAGCCAAACGCCAAAACAAACCCTACACCGCCTTTGTAGCAGAACCCGTCATCCAAGGCGCCGCCGGAATGATCGCCCACCCCAAAGGCTGGCTGGCCAAAGCCGCCAAAATCATCCGCAAACACGGCATGCAACTCATCGCCGACGAAGTGATGACCGGCTTCGGCCGCACCGGCAGCATAATCGCCTCCCACCAAGAAGGAATTCAGCCCGACTTCCTCGCCCTCGCCAAAGGACTAACCGGAGGCTACCTGCCTATGGCCGCCACGCTGACCACCCAAACAGTGTTCAACAGCTTTCTCGGCCCTTATGACTCCTTCAAAACCTTCTTCCATGGACACAGCTTCACCGGCAACCAACTGGGCGCCGCCGCCGCGCTAGCCAACCTCAATATCCTGCAAAACCCCTCATCCATTCGCCGCCGAAAACGTTTGGAAAACTGGTTTGAATCCGCTCTCCAACACCTTTGGAACTTGCCGCAAGTAGGCGACATCCGCCAAGCCGGCCTGGTTGCCGGGATCGAACTGGTCAAAAACTGGCGCACACGACAACCTTACCCTCTCGGCGAACAAGCCGGCATCCGCGTCTGCCACGCCCTAGCCCAACGCGGCGTCCTTACCCGCCCCATCGGCAACGTTATCGTCCTCATGCCCATCTACACCATGACCAAAAAACAGGTGAGTGACATCATCACTGTCCTCGCCGAATCCATTCGCGAAACCCTCCCCCGCTAAAAATTCACATTCCTTCTGCAAAAACAGCTAACTCCGGTTTGCAGAACAATACAATCTAACTCCAAGATCCTCCCTTCTTCTATATTAGAAACCTTATGCACAACCCCGCCCTACAATTCTCACATTCCTCGAACCCAGAAATCCCTGCTATCACCATGAGAACAAACTTATCCGTCCAATCCGCTACTTGATCCCTTCCCAACTCTTTTACTACTTCCCAGCACAGCTCGCCGAATGTTCCATCAACTTAGCGGTTGTCAAAAACAACTCATCCCTCGCCACCGACAAAAACCTATGCTATAAAAATAAAATAGACTCAGTCCTTGTAAAAACTTTATTGTAATCAACGCCTAATCCAGATCCGCGGATGTGGAAAGATGACAGCGTCATATCCTCAAGGAAAGAACTTGCTTGCCCCAACGCACCCCAAACACATTCGCGACGCGCTCCCCGCCCCAACAAAGAAAAACCAGCCCTTACGCTATGGAACTGAGAGAGATTCGGACTGCGATTCCTGCATAGATTGCGGCTCTTCTACTATGCGCTCTTTTCTTCATCGCGCCGCTTCCTTCCGCATTTGCTCTCGCCAAGCCGCCACCCGCTCCGTCATCGTCCCTCTTGCCGTTCCCAAATACCCTGCCCGCTCCGCCACAAACTCTTCCTCCAACCAATCCTATATCCACTGCCCCCAACGCTTCAACCAAGTTGACGTCCGGGATCCTTTGCCGCGCAAAAGAACGCCTTGCTCCTTCCCAATGTTCTGCTTGCCTACAATACGCTCCACTTGCTTTCCACAGATCTTCAATCTCCAACGCCGTATAAAAGCCCAATCTCTCATAACGAGCCCGCAACGACTCCACTTCCGCCTTGTGAAAACTCAATACCCGAATCACATTGCTATAATCCTCAATCCCATATCCATTCTCTAATAATAACAGCATCACTGCCCGCAAGGCCGGATCCTCCTTCCTCTCCGAATACGCCCAACTGGCAAGGTGAAAGTGTTTCTGCACTTTCTCTCGATACTCGGCATCGCCGCTTTTGAGATAGCGCGTCGGATCAAAGCAGTCGGCCGGATGCAATTCTAACAACCGCCCCCGCCGTTCCCGCTCGGCCAGTTGCCGGGATCGAGCCGCTTGCAACTCTCTCACCAGATCCTAAGTCACCGATCGCGGCAAAGGTTTTGACTCCTCTGTTAATGTTGAAGTAGTCGGTCTTTCCTCAGTTGTTTGCGTTTGGGCGAAGTCCAGTTGGTTTGTGGACGGTTGCGAATTGTTGTGGGAAAGGAGCAACATCACGCAGACCCCCAGCACAACGCCGACTATCATAGACAACTCCTTCTCTCATTTCCTAGTTTTCTTCGGTTTAGGGGTTTGTAAAAACTTATTGAGCTGGCGATTCATCAAATCCTTCGAGGTTGTGCCAGTCGTTAGGATTAAATTGTTGTCAGTCTTCCGGGTGCGGCTGGTTGTCGTGATTCCAGCGGCGGCGAGTTTCCGCTGAAGGCAAGGTCCTATCGCGCAAAGTGCCGGCCTCGACATGCCCGTTCAGCAACAACATGTTCGCCCGCCGATTGTGCCGTCGACTAATGTTGAATCGATTCTTATGCCATGGAAGGATGATGATGTTCGGGCTGATATTTTTCCATCAAGGGATAAAATCTCCAAAAGAATCATCTGTATTTCCTTTATACAAAGTCTGGTCTCCGATGGTGATCATGTCCGAGGGCGCGCGAATGGCGCTTTCCTTGCAGGGAATATAGTATTGATATTTCCCATAGTCGGGATGCAGTTGGCTAGTTCCCGCCACTCCGCGCCATGGTTCGTCCATACAGCGGCAGAGAATCTTCGTAATCGCCAATGTAAAAATGGAGGCCATGCCAATCTGCTTGAGATTGTTAACGCAGTGGATTCTTCAGGCGGCATATTTGGCTTGGCTGATCGCCAGCAACAAAAGAGAAGTTAGAATGGCGATGATGGCGATCACCACCAAGAGATCAACCAATGTGAACACCCGGTGGCGCCGCCGTGCTCGGACGAATTGCGACTCAATGACGGTTATATCCCCCGAATATTACGCAGGATTCAGGCCAAGTCCATCGAATATCCTTTAATTACCAAGGAAGGTTTCCGCCGTATCCGTCGTCCAATGGTTCTACGTCGTAATAGTAAATCGGCACGTAATAAAGCCAGCCCTCATCGGCGCCGTAAACGTAGGCTTTGCCGTCGCCAGCGTACAGATGAAGGTAAACCGTAGCTCTGTTTCGCCTGTCCAGAAAGTGCTAACTAAGGTGTATTCGCGCAAGATGAAATGGCTGGTGTTGTGAGAGGGTTGAAGAAACTAAGAATATTTTTCTTGGTCGAGTCGCTGTAAAGGCATCCAAAAGCGGAAATGAGAGGGCAAACCGCGCTTTTTAGGGGCAATCCAGAATATTAGGGGAAGCAAAGTTACCAGAGATTTGAAAAGGCTTGTGGATGGCGAGGAAATTTGCTTTGATTTCTTTTGAGGCGGGCGCGAGTGTGGATTGTGCTGTTGTGGAAACAAACAACTAGAAAAGAAAGGGTTGTTATGAATGAGATGATTGCTTCAAAAAATCAAATCGTTTGCGCTGGGCATTGCCGTGATTGCGGTTGTGGTGCCGGCACAGCGGGAATCCTACATGGAAAATTACGCTTGCTCGATTCCTGGCTATGTTCCTTCGGCAAAACTGAGGAAGAATGCGCGCTACAACGGAGTTGTTGCGAGGAATCCAAGGCGACATGAGACAAGGGGCTTGCGTTGTCTTTTGACATTCACCGGTCAGAGCTCCATGCGATTGGGCAGGAGTATAATGAGAAAGGGGCAGCGGCTAAGAAGGGGGGAGGGAGGCCCCTTTGGACGTCGGGGTGTCAGCCAGCTATGGCGCATGCTCATGCTACACGGCGGGACTGGCTCTCATCGGTCTCGCCTGGACGAAAGCATCGGCGCGCCGGCTAAGGTCAAGGAAGAACTAAATTATAGAGCAGCGCGCTCCGGCTGGGGGGAGGCAAACTGAGGCGCGGCCTCCTTCCATCCTAGTTAGGAGGGAAATAGATTGGCCGATTGGCTTGGAAGGAGGGAGCGACTTGACTCAACCAAAAAAGAAAGACGCGAGAGCATGAAAGCCATCCCGGAAGAAAAAAAGAGAGTCGGGGGCGTTGGGGATAGCGCTCTTCTTTATTGTGATGTTGCTCGTATTCGTTTTCATCTACCTTTTCAGCAGACGATAATGGCGCGGCCGCAGCATTGGTCTCCCATGGAAGCAACCGAGAAAATCAAGCTCGGCGAACTCCGGGCAATCCAGGATCGTTGGCGAGTTGGGGAGGCGTCAAGGAAGAGAAACCGACGCCAAAAAATGGCCGAGCAAGACCGGACTATTGGAGAGTGGAAGAAGATGGACACAGATATTCGTGGCAACGGAAAAGTAGGCCTGAATGCTGGGTTGGTCTTTTTAGAAAAGTGAAAGAACTGGTTCTAGGAGGTAATTGCGGTATAAACAAGCAACTGCTTTATTAGGCGCTTTTACAACGTGCAGTCAAAAATGAGAATTCTCATTTTGATTGGCATACGGCTTAATCCGTGAAGTCAAGCAACTATCCAAGTGTCGTTATACCGAGCTCTGCGACCGAATGTTCGTGGAAGCAATCCTCCATCAAGCCCGAACGGGAAATCCTTGGCGGGATATGCCCAAAGAGTTTGGCTGTTGGAACGCCTCTTATCAACGTTTTCGACGCTGGGAAGAAAAGGGACTCTGGAAACGTCTTTGGAAGCGGTTTCAAAGTCTCGACGTCAATCCTCTGCGTCATCTTTTCATTGATTCGACCGTCGTGAAAGCGCATAAGCATGCCGCCGGCGCATTGAAGAAAAGCGGTGTCCAAGCCAAGCAAGCCATTGGAATATCCAGAGGCGGATTGACCACCAAACTGCATGCCGCTTGCTCTGATTCTCGAATCGCTGTTTCTCTTTCTTTGAGTGCCGGCCAAAGCCACGACGCAACCTCGTTCCCAGCCGTTTGGGAAGGAGTGCCAAAATCTCGATGGTTGGACGCCGCCGTGATGGACAAAGCCTACGACAGCGACGACATCCGCAGATTCTTGGAAAATCAAGGCGTGGAAGCCGTTATTCCGCCGAGATCGAATCGGAAGAGTTTGCGCACCTACGACAAAACGAAATATCGGCTGCGCCTGCAAGTGGAGCAGTTCTTTGGTCGAATCAAAGAGTTCCGGCGAATTGCTACTCGCTACGACAAACTCGCCAAAACATTCATGGCATTCGTTCATCTGGTCTGCGCTTTTGTCGCTTTTCAAGCAAAATGATTCATTATAAATAACCCGTGAATAACAGTTCAATAAGTTTCGCAAAAAAGTTTTGGACAAATCGAGAATTTTGGTGGATTGTTCTTTCAATGGCTGGCGTTCTTGTGATGGGCGTCGGCAAAACAAACAATAGCTAAAATTATGAAGTCCATAAAAATAACATTGAAAACCTGCAAGACGGCTCTCGGATTGGCCGGAGTTATCGTTTCGTTGACGGTTCTGGCCGTCACCCTCAATTACGCGCCACCGACGCTGGCTCAGGAAGAATCCTACATTACGGACGCCGCCGAAGCAGCATCTTGCGAGGGCGTTTGCAACACCTTCGTTCCACCGCAAGACGAGGACGAATGCCGCGCGTTAGCGTCGGATCGTTTGGCGGATGAGTACGAATACAACCTCTCGCGGGGTTACTCGGATTCAAACTCTCTACGACGATGCGATAGAAGTGACCGCGAATATTCGCCCCGACGAACTGGCGGCTATTAACGCCGTTCGAGCGGAAAGCATTCGAGATTTGAAGGCAACAACGGCAACGGCAATTGCAGGCGCCAAAGCCCTGTTTGCCAGTTGCGTTTTGGCGGCAAATGCGCTTCCTTATCCAGCGAGCGCGACGGCGACGACAAAATGCATCGGATGGCATGCCGTGAAAATGGCGGGAATTATCGCCGGCTACAATTCCAAGAAGAACGACATTGAGAATGATTGGGAACGAGAAAAGGCTCTCATTGATGCGGAAGCACAGAACAGGTACAATCACATCGAACGTCGAAAAGAGGCTTCTTTGGAGATTGAGGAAGAGAGAAACAAGTCCCAATTGGAGCTTATCAAGACGGATTTGGCTCTTTGCTTGGCTAGAGTGAACGGCAATTAACTTCAAAAGAAAGGAGTTGGCAAAATGAATTCTACAGAAGAAAAGAAATTCAAAAAGTTTCACATAACCGGGCTGCTGACCGTCATTATGTGGACTCTGATTTGCATTTTGTTCATCTGGGACTTTGGCGATGATAAAGAGCGCTTTAAAACCGCAGAACGCCTTTCCGATGCTCGTCAACGGGCGCTAGCGCTAGAGCGCAAGCATGAGAACGAGCAGAATTTGAAAATTCGGTCTCATGATGAACGCTTGAAGGTTTTTGAAACGGCGGTAGTGGATCTTTTGACGGCGAATCCGAATCAACCAGCAATTCGTCAAGATGAGTCGGCAAACAATGCGGAAGCCGTTAGCGATGAAGACTTTCGCGCGATGGTTTTGAAAAACGCAAAAATCAATGAGCGGATGGCAGTCGTCAGGCATTTTAGGCAAGAAGATGAGTTCAAAAAGTCTTTGAAACCACACAAGAAGCGGAAGTTTGACGATGAGGTGGAGAAGGCTTACGAGAATCTTCTCGCCGAGTGCAAGATTGCCAAAGATTCGTTGGACAAATGGCAAGAAAACGCACTTCGGCAGAGCGTTGAAACTGCAGTCATTCTTGAGTGGAGATTGGACGACTATTCGAATCAGCAGGTTGAAACTGTTTCTGAAGAGGAGAGACAAGAAAAGTTAGAAAAACTTCGCCATTTGGATGATCAATTAGCGGAATTGGCTGGAGAAATTGGGTCCGAATAGCCGTTTTCGCATTTGGTTGGTCAAGCCGTCGAGATTCGTCTCGGCGGCTTTTTGTTTTTAATCAAACCCGACGCCGTCGCCGGTTTGGATAAAAGAATTCTCGTGCGTTCCTTGAAACAGCCAATTGCTCCGCCGGCCGAGGGTTGCGTTGCCAAAGGTTCTACAACGTGCAGTCAAAAATGAGAATTCTCATTTTGATTGGCATACGGCTCCGCCATCCCGGAACACGACGCGCCGGGGTTTATAGGTCGCCAAAGTTTGGGCGAACTCTTCGGTCAAGCCTTCTTCAAAGCAGGCGATTGCTTGGTTGTTGGCGAGGAAGAAGACTGGTTTGTTTTGAATAGTTTGGGTGTGGATGGACACGGTCAAGTCGATGCCTAAGTCTAACATAGTTTCGAAGAGCAAGTCTAAGGGCTGGCAGTTGGGGCGGAGGCTTTCCGTTCAACGCGTTCTTCATTGGCCGGCGACTTCGTCCGGCGCGGACTTTCCTTCCTCCTTGTTGCAACGCTGGGGATTTTCCGTGTCTGAACCTTTGGCTTTGAATGATCCTAACTCGTCTGCTTTGCGTTCTGTCCGTTTAATCTTCCCTCTTCCAAGCGATGAACACGGCGAAGAAGAAATCGATGCCACCTACTTGGAAATTCTCAAATTCAATGGCACGTTCTATTGACTTGTTTCCGTCCGGCTGTATAGCGTGCCTCATTTCACGAGAACACGAAAAGGACCGAATGGATTAAATTTCGATTAACCATTTGCAGAGATCTACCAATTGTTTGTCGTTATTCAAATTAGCGGCCATATGCAAAGTTTGGTTTTCAATCTGAGAAAATATTTCCTTAGCCATATCTGTGGCAATAGCCGCTCCAACAAAAAAAGTGAATGGAATGCTGTTTTGAAACCCCGTTCTGATGCGATTCAACGCAGAATTAGCAGTCTTCCAATGTTCGTCTGCGCCGGCAGGATCAATACCGCCTTTTAATTCACCCAAAGCCAAATACTCTCTTGGATTTTCAAGCGCTAAATTAGAATCTTTCGGTGGGCAACTTAAAAGAGATAAATCAACATTTTTCTTGATGATAGGAATTGTCAAATTGTAGAGTAGAGTTCTTGGTTTGTCATTCGTTTCCCAATAAAGACCTTTAAGATTATGTTCAATGTCTATTTCTTCCATGTTGCCGGGAATCCAAGTCGTACTAGAGGTTTTGCGACATTGAAAAGGTATTGAGTGAAGAGACAGTGTCGATATGAGTGTTCTTGTGAACTTCCACTCGCCGAGTCTTCCTGCGATGTTTCTCATTTTACCTCCCAAAGAATCTCCGCGAATTAAAAGAAATCTATACACTAGTTCGTCAATAAACTTATCTCCCGCAGGCACGAGATATTTGTCAATCAAGGAAACAATAGCCTCTTCTTTATCAGCTTCAGTGAAATGATTCATGGCTTTGTCCGAAGTGCCGGCTGCAGATAATAAGGCATTTCGGATACCAGCAAGACGAAGAAGTTCTTTTGGGTGAGCAACACTAGATGCAATCGTTTTCAAAACTCTTGCTTCTTCTACAAAAGGGATTGCGCTTCGGTTCTTTTCAAAGGCCATTGCTAAAAAACCTGCTCTAGTTTGTTCGTGAGTTGTGACAAGAGCTTCGTGATTAGGGATATATGTCAGCACTTTTTCCTCCAAATATAAACGCATTTTCTCAGAGAGTCTTTTCCGTGCAGTCCCATTTGCTGGGAACTGTTCCCTTTGGATTGCGGAAGAGACAGGATGTTTTCAATTTGAAACCCAAGTTGTTCCGCGATTTTGGAGAGAATCAGATCGACAGAAATGGACGCGCCGGCATAGCGAACATTATCGTTGACCATAAACATATAGCCTCCATTCTGCAACACCCTATAACACTCTTGAATCACGCAGGCCATCTCGTAAAAGTAACCTCGTACCATTCGAGGAATTCCGTTATTGTTGAGAGAATGATTTTTCTTCATTATATTTAGGTAGGAAAGAATCTCAGACAACAGGGGCAATGAGTCACAAACACTTATTGCCTTTTTCCACGACGATTCTAATGCTAAAAGCTCTTTTTCACGGTTCTCTACGGTGCAGCTAATCATGGATTGTCTTAGATGGGCATTTTCTTTTTCCGACACTTTCAAAATAGCGTGTTCAAGAGCATAGGTCCTTGTGTAATCATAACGATTGCAGTAAGGCGGAGAAGTTAGAATTGCGGAGTATCGTTCGGTAGCCAAGCGGGGCAAAATAGCCAAGCACGAACCTCTGAGAAGATTCACTTCTCCATTGGAACAACGCACCTCATCGGGGAACAATTTTGACTGCTCTCTTGTTCTTTTTAGGTCGGAAACTATTTCCTCAATTTTTTTGCAGATAGCTAAGTTAAAGGGCAATATAACTCCTTTGTTGAATATCTTTTTCCCAAAACCCGTCCTGCCGGATCGATGGTCCCATCTCAAATACTGGCCGTCCTTTCTTGTGTAACTAATGGATTCCAAAACGCACAAGAGAGCAAACAATAGGATGATGCGTATATTGCCTTTCTCCGATTGGAGACAAGCAAGGTATTTTCTAACAAGTTTTTCAGTTTCTTCCGGGTAAGCCCCTTTTGTAATTCTCATTACTGTAAAGTCTGCGGATGCTTTTGCCGTCTCCCAGGGTCTTTGCGCAGACCATTCCTTTAGTTTTTTTAGGTGATGGTTCTGTATGCCGTTTCGGGTTATGGATCGAGCTTCGATGATCTTTTGGCCGATGGGCAGCAGTTCAATGCCATCTGCGTCAAATCCCAGTGATGCGCTGGCAAACAAAGCGGTTCCGGATCCGGCAAACGGATCTAGAATTGTTCCTGAGGCCGTCTGATAATTTTCCAGCAAATATTCTACCAAGTCTGCCGAAAATGCTTCCTTGTATTTATACCAACGATATTGAGGCTTGGTTTTGTTTGCCTGAAAGCTGACAATTTGCCTGGTGAGCCTTTTCTCGGTCAACAGTGTGCCGCGGAAAAATTTGCGTAGTTTCTCGTCTAGTTTTTGAATTTTATTCAAGCGAGGGGAGATCGAGCTTTCATCTAGAACTCGGGGTTGTTTTCCTTGCGCGTTTCTTGTGCTTCCACTGATGATGGAGGCGGGAGGCACTTGCGGCATCTCATGGGCGCTTTCAGAGGTAAAGAGCATTCTTCTTTTGGCGGATTGCATGGTTTTTACTGGGATGCGGCTTGGGGCAATCTTTCTTCCATGAATCGGGTTGTGGGGAAGTGGGGTTGAACGTGGGCTTTTTCGGAGAATTCGTAGCTGAAGGGAAGGATGATTCCTTTTTCGCCCAGTCCTGCGGCGGCGCGTTTTTGGGCCATGTTTTTGAAGAGTTTGGCGAAGTTGTCGTGGGCGACTTTGGGGCGAATCTCCGGCGAAAGGGCTTTGAGGAGTTGATCGTAGGGGCGGAGGGCGAGTTTCATTTTGCTGACGATGCCGACGACGTCGGAGCCAATCATAAAGCGGTCGGGATAGCGTTGGATGAGTTTTACCCAGTCTTCAAGATTGGGCAGTATGTAGTCGGGGAAGACAACCCAAGAGAGGTCGATGTAGAGTTGGTCGCCATAGCGGGCGAGCATTTGATCGATCCAGAAGTGCAGGTTTTTTACGACGATGCGCCGGCTGATGCCGGAGTGGCACCAGATGAAGATTGTTGATTGTCGGCAGTCGCCGTTGCCCGCTCGGCAGTACTCGATGAGTTGAACGAATTCGTTGAGGTAGTAGGGCAGTTTGACTTCGGCGTTGTTCCGGGAGATGGGGGCGATGTTATGATGAATGCTGACCGGCAGGTGGTGTTCGCCGGCGAATCGGCAGACGCGCGCTAATGCGGGATGGTTGGCGCGGGGACGTTCGCCGGTGGTGAGGTTTGTGAGGTCGTCGTGCCGGGACATAACTTCGCCGACGGCTTCCCAGATGCCGGGGAATTCCTTGATCCGTTTGATGATCAGGTCGACGGCGCCGAGGTCGGTTGTGTCGAAGCCACAAAGAGAGGGGTGAATTCGGCGGAGCTGGGCGAGTTTGCCGGGGTTTGAGGCGTATTTGAGTTGGTAATCGGCGATGGCGGAGCCGACGGAAACGTCGCTGTCGCGAGCGGGTTTGACGCGGGAAGGACTGTCCAGATAGTAGCGGGGCCGCATAAACGGCTCGTTCTGCGACCATTTTTTCAGAAAAGGCATGCCGGAGACAAGGGCGTGTTCGACTTTGGCGTTGTCCATGCTTTCGAGCAGTGACTCAATGCGTCGGCCTCGTTCGCCGTAGGGCAATGAAACAAATCGGCCGGTTTCCGCCTGCCTGCCGTAAGGGCCGCCGGGAAACTTCCCGTCGGTGTTGAGGAACTCTCCATTTTGAAGGAAGTCCAGCAGATGCACGTGGGCGTCGGCATATCGTTCCACCGGCCGGGACTCGTCTTTGGGCTCGTTCCGGTTGTTTTGGGCTTTTGTGGAAAAACCGACGGTTGCCGACAAGCCGGCGAGAGCCAGCGCAAACAGAAATTTATAGTGAGAAGGAAGTTTCATTTCAAGACAATTATTTTTAAGCCTTTATGGCTAAATCCATAGGAGAACATAACGGAGCGGGAGGAAAGAAACAAGCATGGAAAGGCCAATCTCTTTGGCTTCTGTCCGTCGCCATTGAGGCAAGAAGGAGAGGGAAGATTTCTCTTTCACTTCCAATGTAATTTTCGACCGTGTTTCCAATGGCCGCCGACTTTGGCATTGAGGGGAGGGGCGGGATGGCGTTTTCCCACAGATTTTGGAAGGATTTTGCGCAAGATTTAGATCGATATATGCAGTAATTTTGAGATTTTTTATCCTTGCTTTACGACATTATCGAGCGGCTATTAGTTCTCTTCTCTCTCGCGTTTTGACAGGCTGTTCGAGGCTATTTTGAAAGGTTTCTTTGCCTCTCAATCTCTCTTTTTGAGAATGGAAATCTTCCGCTGTTTTTTCCGCTTTTGGAATCTTTCGGTGGTTTTCTATTTGAAAATCTCTTGTCTTCTTTCCGGGAATCGGTACTTTCGTTTGCGATATGCCTAATTTTTATTCATTAGGAGCGGTTTGTTTGGGCGCCGCTTCGCGCATTTTGAAGTCCAAAATTGAAAAGACGGCGGCCGCGGTTGTCGTCGGTGTTGTCGGAATCGGTTTGCTTGTCGGATCGATCTCGTTGTTTGCTGAGCCGGTGTCTGAAGGTTCGCGCTCTATTAATACTTGTGCGCCGGTGGTTTCTTATGTGGAGGTTACGAATGATGGTTCTTCTGGGTTTCGGGCTAAGGTGACTCTTTCTTCCAATGGCTGGGAACAATTTCCTTCAGATTCTTCTGGTCGGCATAAACGTTTTCACACTCATGGTGCCGTTTATCATCCTTATCATTTGCGAGGGAATTTCTCATATCGCTCTTATAGTGGTTCTTATTTTGAGACTTATGGTTATCAGCGTGGAACAGTTCATTTTGATTATTTTGCTCGTGGCGGTACTGGCGGCAAATACTTCGAGATGAAGATTACGCCGGTTTTTTTTGGGTTGCGGCATGTTCGGGATAAGCATTATTGGTCTGAGGATCATTATGTGAACATTACTTTGTTCGTTACGGATCGGGATTCCAAAGGCAAGCGTCTGCCGAGAGGAGAATACCGCATGCATTGCTGGGTTTCGGACAATGATGGAAATGGCTATTATGTTACCGTTTATTTGGATAATGATGGTGATGGCTCTTTTGAACAGGCCTTTTAGGGAGGTTTTCCTTTGAGAAATAAAGCCTTTACATTGATCGAGTTGTTGGTGGTTATTGCCATTATCGGCATTTTGGCGGGGCTTTTACTGCCTGCTCTTTCGCGGGCCAAAGCAACGGCGCATAAAACGGTTTGCCTTAATAACCAACGGCAAATTGGAATTGCTCGGCAACTGTACGCAAACGACAATCGCGATTATTTGATTGCTGGCGTCAATTTTTGGCAACGGCTTAGTTTTTTCTATTTGGATGGGCAGACGAATTTGTTCAATTGTCCGGCGGAGAAGCGGGTTTTGAAAGCGTTTCAAGCTGCTGGTTTGCCTCTTCCTTCTCCGCATCCGCCGCCGGGTGTTACGTCTTCATGGGGACCAAACTTTACGCCTTGGGGTTATCTTCAAAATACTTTTGGGTTAAAGCCTGATTCAATCTATAGGAATAATTATTGGGGAATTGCTGGTTCTCCTTTGCGGCCTGGGGGCTGGACTCGGGGGATTCGGGATTTTCAAGTGGTTTCGCCTTCGCGCATGATTGCGCAAGCCGATGGCTCGCATTTTGGCAGTCTTCGCCGTGGTGGGGCTGTTGATATAGGCCCGTTCCCTTGGGGTTTCCATGGTGTTGATTCTTCTGGTGAGGCTTTAACCGTGGCACGTCGTCATTCTGGGCAAGTGAACGTTCTGTTTGCGGATGGGCATGTTGGATCGGAGACTCTTTATCAAATGCTTTTTCCGTCCTTGGAGAATTGGACACGGTTCAATTATGACAATCGGCAGCATTGGCGGGATGGGGACATGCCTTCTTCTTCCGGTTGGCAACCTCCTACGCCTTGGGATGAATTCGTGGAGTTTTGATTTTCCGCTATTGGTTGGCTTGCTGTTCTTCAAACTGCGGTTTCGCTAAGACGGCCGGTCAGGCTGTCTTTGCGGAGTGCGCTGTCGTCCGCTTTCACCATTCTCTTCTATATCTTCTTCCATCGTTGCTCTGATAACTGTTGTTTGCGGGTTTGGGATGCTGGCGTTGGCTCTTCTTAGGAATACAACTCCAAAAACAAATTGAGAAGTTGCATTTTGTAGGGGGGCGTTGTGCTTTCTTTTTTGGGGGAGAGGGCAGCAGTTTTTCTGCGGGATTCGGGCTGTTTGTTTGGGAATTGGAGCGACTTTAGAATGGCGAATTGGAATATTTAAACAAGTCTATTCCTAAAAATTTTGGATAGCGCTGTAATTCAATACTATAAGGAGGCAAAACTGAGCGGACGAAGTCGGGTTGGCCACGGAAGCTTCGCTTACAACACGGGGCCGATTTGCCAAGGAGCAAACTCTTCGTCTCCGATGCCGGCGAGTTCGCTTTTTGTTTTTTCGCCGCTGGCTACGGAAAGGATTTTTTCGAAGATGCGCCGCCCCACTTCTTCCACGGTTTCAGTTCCGTCGAGAATGGTGCCGGCGTTGACGTCCATGTCTTCTTCCATCCAGCGGAACAGCGGCGTGTTGGAGGCAATTTTGATGCACGGAGCGGGTTTGCAACCATAGACGCTGCCACGGCCGGTGGTAAAAGCGGCGATATTGCAGCCGCCGCTGACCAAGCCCGTCATGCTGACTGGGTCGTTTCCCGGTGTGTCCATAAAACACAAGCCCTTGGCCTTGATAGGTTCGGCATAGCGATAGACTTCGGACAAGGGAGATTGTCCCGCCTTGGCGACGGCGCCCAAGCTTTTTTCGTAAATCGTCGTCAACCCGCCCTCTTTGTTTCCGTAGGAGGGGTTGTTGTCGATTGAGGCGCCGTGCAATTGGACGTGATCTTCCCACCAATGGATTAGTTTGAGCAGTTTTTGCCCGACTGCTTTTGAAGACGCCCGCCGGACGAGCAGGTGTTCTGCGCCGTAGATTTCGGTCGTCTCCGCCAGCACGGAAGTGGCTCCTTGCCGGACGAGTTGGTCTGATGCGCATCCCAGAGCAGGATTGGCGCTGATGCCGCTGTTGCCGTCGGATCCGCCGCAATTCATTGCCAGAATCAATTGGTCGGCGCTCTGGGGGGTTCGCCTGCGATTGTTCACTGGCTTCAAAATGTCGATCACGGCTTGAATGCCGGCCTCGGTGGTTTTTCGCACGCCGCCGAGCGCTTGGATGTTTAGACAAATCGGACCGTTGTTGGGAGAAGCCCGATCCAACCCTTGCTTTTGGATGAGGTGCGAAACTTGGTTCACTTCGCATCCCAGGCCGATCATCACGCAACCTCCCACGTTCGGATGCCGGGCCATTCCCGCCAGAACTCGCTGTAGCACGGCCAAAGGTTCGGAGGGAAGCAGACTGCATCCGCTTTTGTGCGTAAGAGCGATCACTCCGTCCACATTTGGATAATCGCGCCGAAATGCGGGCGTTCGAAACGTCTCCGCCACGTATTTTGAAACTGAAGCCGAGCAGTTCACGCTGGAAATCACGGCTATGTAATTTCTTGTTCCCGCTTTGCCGTCCGAACGTTCAAAGCCCTGAAAACTTCTTCGCTCGGCAGCGATTTTCACCGGTTCGTAATCGACGCAGAATTGGCAATCTCGGTCAAAATCTTCCACGCCCAAGTTTTGGATGTGAACGTGATCGCCTCGCCGAATGGCTTTTTTTGCGAAACCGATTTTTTGCCCATATTTTACCAAAGCCTGCCCTTGCTTGATTTCTTCCAGCGCAATTTTGTGTCCGGCCGGAATTTTTTGACGGCAGAGGATTGTTTCCTTTTGGAAATGCAAGACGTCGCCGGCTTGGAGAGGGGACTTGAGCACCGCGACGTTGTCTTCGGCTTTTAATTGTATCGCAATTTTTTTCACTGTTTTTACAAGGGCACTCCACTTTCGCAGGAAGCGGATTGGAAACATGGCCAGTATAACGAGAGTAAAAATTGCCGGCGATAGCGGAGCGGCGCCGTCAGTACGCTTCTTGGCTTTGAGTCCGCTGGAAAGATTTGCTGTGGGGAAAAGTCCAATGGAGCCGCCAAAATGAAGGGTTGACAAACGTTGCGAATTGGCAGATTGTAGCTGCAAACGCGCCGAGGGCATCGGGCGCAATGGAAAAACAGCATAGAATATGAATTCAAGAGAACAGCCTAACAGAAGCTCTTACTCGGAGCACTCCGGAAAGTCTTATGGCGGCGAAGAAACCTTGAAAACCGAACAGATTCAGGTGGAACGCAAAATCTTTATCTTTACCCTCAAGGAAAATCCTCGCGGCCGATTTCTTCGAATTACGGAAGACGTCGGCGGGCGCCGAGACACGATTATCCTGCCCGCCACCGGGATTGTCGAGTTCAAACGGGTAATTGACAACATGCTCAAAAGCCTGCTCGACTCTCAATGACGGAATCGGGAAACGGCACGACTGCGCTATAGACTTGTCGATTCTCCGCGGCGTCGAGGCAGGGAAGTCGGAGAAATCTTTCTTCTTCCCGTTCCCCGTGGTCGTCGAGGCTTCAAACGAGTCGCGTCTCCCCATAATTCTTCCAAGGCGTATCGCTCTCTCATCTCGCGGTTCATGATGTGAACGATTACGTCGTCGTAATCGATGACTATCCAAGAGGCCGTCAGTTTGCCATCGATGGCTCGAGGACGAACGCCGTGCTCTTTTTTGAAACACTCCACAATCCCCTCGCAGATTGCCCGCAAGTGCATTGCGCTTGTCCCGGTAACGATGAAAAAAAAATCGGTTACCGACGACAATTCGCTTACGTCCAGAATTGCCGGAGCCGCCGCTTTTCGGTCATCCGCATACGCATAACAGTGTTGAACCAATTGCTTCGAATTCATTCAGAAAACTCGGCGCGTCGATCCCTTCATCGGCTTGCCCCAAAAGCAACCTGCTGAAAGAAATGCGAATTTGTAGCCATTTGAGTTCATTTGCGATTCAAAAATCAAACCCCAAGCGCCAACGATAAAAGATAAAAATCGAAACCGAACAAATTTAACCATCCAAATAAAGCCTCTCCCGGCGAATGGTCTCGGCCACGGCCGCCGGCAACAGCCAATCTACGGGCCGCCCGGAGCGGATGCGCTCCCGAATCGACGAAGAGGACACTTCAATGGGCCAACCCCGCAGCCGCCGACAAGGAAACCCTTCGGGCGGCGCTTCCCTTCGTTGGCCGGGTCTCGGAATCACGGCAAAATCCACCTTTTCCGCCAATGCCTCAGCCTCTTTCCATTGGGGGAACGTTCCCAAGTGATCCGCTCCAACGAGACAAGTCAACCGCGCCGAAGAATATTCGGCGGCAAACTTTTTTACCGTATCAATCGTAAAAGAAATGCCTCCGCGGAGCAACTCACTCTCGCAAACCTCAAACTCCGCCCGGCCCGCCAAAGCCAACCGCAGAAGACGAACACGCTGAACAGCCTCCAACGGTTGGGAGGCCTGCTTGAATGGAGAACGAGCCGCGGGAATAAAAATCAACTTGTCCAAAGACAACTCCTCGTAAGCGGCCTGGGCCGCCAACAAATGCCCCCAATGAACCGGATCAAACGACCCGCCGTAAAGCCCAATTCGGTTCACGACTCCGCTCTATCTGCCGCGCCTTCCTCGTTTAGACGCAATGACGCATTCGGAGAACGTCCGGACTGAAGAAAGACCGAATCTTCCTGAAACACTCCCTTGACCTTTGGGAACAGCCGAACCGCCTCGACAATCATCCACAACTCCAAGACAATGGTCGACAACCCGACAACGCTCAGCAGAACTTTGCCTTGGCTCATCCAACTGGGATGATCGTTTGACCCGATAAACAACTGCCAAACCATTGCCCACAACGGCATAATCAACATAAAGACCATCGGGAGCGCGAGAAACCAAACCGGCCGCCGCCGCCGCCAGAGATAAAAGGCAATCACCAAAAAAGCGCCCCCCGCCAGCAGCTGATTCGTTGCGCCAAACAGCGGCCACAAAAGAAGCCCCCCTTTGCCGGCACTTGCCAACGACCATTCCGCACCGGCCGGAGGCATCCCCGCCATTCCCGCCGCCGCCATCACCGCAAAAAGCGCGGCGCCATGCTTGTTCCGCAACCAAGCAAATGCGCCGCCAACCCGGCCGGCGCCGGAAACTTTTGACCGTGTCGACGCCGCGGCCAACTCTTGAACTACATAACGTTGCAACCGACAAGCAGTATCCAGCGTCGTCCCCGCAAAAGAGGCCACTAAAACCCCCATCAACGCAATCGACACTTCGCCAGACAAACCCAACGCCCGCAAAAAATTCGCCGCGCCAAATACAAAGGCGGACACCTTGGCCGACAACGACCCCCCGGCAGTCCCCCAAGAGCCATAGCGATTTTCCCACGCTTCCTCCCCAATCAACACCCGCCCTTCCGCCGCCAATCCCAACCCCAAGCCGGCGCCGCAAGCCAAGATCACCAAGGACGCCAAAAACCCCTCGGCCAGCATCCCGCCATAGCCCACAAACCGAGCGTCCGGCTCCCTCTTCAACTGCTTGCTACTCGTCCCACTCGACACTAGACAGTGAAACCCGCTAACCGCGCCGCAAGCGATGGTGATGAACAAAAACGGGAAAATCGCCGGTGCTCCTTCGGGCGCCAAATTGACCGCCGGCGCCGCCATCTGCAAAACGGGACGAACACCTTCCGCCAGCGGAGAACCGCCCCAAAACGCCGACGCCGCCAAACCCAGAACAATCAATCCCAAAGCCGAAATCAGCTGTAGAGAGTTAATGTAATCCCGCGGTTGCAAAAGCGTCCACACCGGCAACACGGACGCCGCATACGAATAAAGCAACAGCACAAGCACCCAAGTCCAATTCGACCAACTCGCCAACTCTCTGTTGAACTCGCCCAAAAATCCACTATCCCCAAAAAACACCGCCAAATACATCGCCGCCAAAGCAAACAACGCCGGCAGAAAAATCCCCACTCCCTTGCGGCGCAACCACATCCCAATCCCTATCGCCAAGGGAATCTGAACCACGCAGGGAAAAATCGCCGCCGGATACAAACGAAACACGCTCGCAATCACCAGCCCAAAAATCGCCAGCACAATCGTCAACGACAGCGCCAGAATCAGCAGAAAAATCCAGCGCGCCCGGTGATTCAACACCCGCCCCGCTATATCGCCCACCGTCTGCCCGTTATTCCGAAGACTCACCACCAAAGCGCCAAAATCATGCACCGCTCCGATGAAAATCGACCCGAAAAACACCCAAAGCAACGCCGGCAACCAACCCCACATAATCGCAATGGCCGGCCCCATAATCGGCCCCGTCCCCGCAATCGAAGTGAAGTGATGCCCAAATACAATCCCCCGACTCGTCGGAACGTAATCCGTCCCGTCTTCCAGCCGATACGACGGACAAACCGCCTTGGCCGACAAAACAAAAATCTTGCCCCCCAGCCACCGCCCGTAAGTGTGATAAGCCACCAAAAAACCCGCCCCCGCCAACAGCGCAGTCAATAAAGGAACCATATTCTCCAATCAAAAACCTTAACAAACCCCAACCCAATCGCCAAGACTCCACTTTACAATTCAATCCTCCACATCCCAAGAAATCTTTTCCTCCACGAGCAACCCCAAAGGCGGACAATCCATCCCCCTCTCTGCCCGCGCGCTTTCCAAACACCAACCGAAAATCTCAATTCCCCAGCCCCGCACCCCTTATCACCGTCAATGCAAACCGCCAGAATCAGTAGCCGTTAGGCGGCCAGCAAGTAAAGATCAATAATTTTCCCCGCCCATTCATCCATTTTGAGGCGGACAATCCTCCCCCAAACTTTTTTCATTTTTTGAGTTGACAAACGCCGGAAACAATGGTTTATTGAACTTGTTTTTACTTTTTGACCGACAGAAAATAAACTTTGATAACTTTAAATGAAACGGATCGATCCTATGAAGAATAAGAACCACGCAGCAACCGGCAAGCGATTTGCGGGGGGGGGGGGGAACTCTTCTTTTGACGGCAGCTTTGCTTTCTTTGTCGCTGATTGAACAAAGCCAAGCGCAACTTTACCTCCACATCTATCCCAGCCAAGACAACCCCACCAACCAAACCGTTTGGATTTTTAGCGGCTCTTCCACCGCGGCTTCCGGTAACACTATTCGAGTCTCATCGAGTTCCATTTCTTCCTTCAATGCCGGAGACTCTTTTAACCTACATCTATCGCAAAATGACGGAAACATTTTCGACGCCAACAAGCCCAGCGTTCAAGGCGAAAACGTCTCTCTGTCTTCCTTGTTCTCCAGTTCCAACGCCAAAGACATCGCTTCGGTGAACGCCCGAATTCCGGGCGGCGGCAAGACCAACATCACCTTTGCCGCCAGCACCACCAACACGCCCACCATCACCATCGCCAGCGGCAGCCGAACCATTTCCCATCTTTATATGAAGGATGACGGCATCCTAGATGACTTGGGGATTCGTACCTCCAGCAGTTTATCCTATTCCGTCGGGCAGTCTTCGGCTTGGGTTGGCGCCGGCATCATCAACAAACCCATTGGCGACTTCTTTGGGGGAAGGACTTTTAATAATTTAGGGGCTGGTTCCAATCCCAATTGGGGTCCTTGGTTTGCGGCGGCTTCCGATGGCTCGGTGCGGGTTGTCGTCAACAGCCAGGTCATCCCCGAACCCGAAGAATACGCCTTTGTCTTCGCCCTCTTTGCCTTAGCCTTTGTCCTCTTTCATCGGCGCCGCATGATGCAAAAGAAACGACGCCAACAAACTGCTACTTCGTAGCTTCGGTTTGGCGTTGCAGACTTTCTGCCGTTTGGGGTGAGGTCCACCAAAACGGCCAATCGTCATCGTAGCGTCGTAGCTGAAGAGTTATGGCCGCCAAGCACCGGCTTGCCAGCCAAACTAAAAGCGGCCGGGGAATTTGTGGTTTGGGGCTTGCGATTGGTGATTGGCGGCGGCCAGCGCTTAGCGGTGATGGAAAAACAGCGGAAATGGTTTTTTTCGCCTATTTCTCAATCCTGTTTCTAAGAGAGTTTGGGCAGCGGGATTGTTGTTTGAGGAATGAGCGGTCAATGTTTTGGGTTCTGTGAACCCAAGCGCCGGGCGAACCGCAGTTAGACCAGCGGCCAGAGAACCACAGAGACCGCAGCTCGGCAAATCGGAGGCCGGCTCTCGGAGCTGGTGGTTTGGCATTTGGGCTTGGCTAAAACAAGGAGCGCGCTTCCTTAGCCGATTGGGTCAAAGAGCAACGCTTGATGGTTTGGGGTTTGGGATTGGTAGTTAGGCGGGCGGTTGTTGCCAGCAAACCGGACTTAGAGGCTGGTTTGGTGGCGTCGGGGATTGTCCCCAGCAGAGTTTTGGTTCTTTGCCCGCGCAGTCTCATCCGGGAACGGCAAGCTTAGGAAGGAACACCAAAAGGAACAAGAGAAAGGAGCGGTTGGCGGCGGTTTGAAGGAGAGGAAAAAGGAAAAAGTGTTTTGAAGAAAAAGAGAGGATCAGCGGGCGAAGAGATCCAAAAAGCCTATTTTGTTTCCTTGGGCGTCTTTGGGTAGTTCTCAGGCAACGAAAGCAACAATGAAGGAATGCGAAAAACAAGATGAGAACAAAACAGCGGGCGTCCCTTCGTTTTTTCTTTCTCTTCGTCCTCGCCAGCCGGCTTGGGTTCGGAGACAAGAGGAACGGGCTAAGGAAGCTAGGACAAGGATGAGTAGCGGGGAGATCGGCAAGCCAGTAGCCGCCGAAGGGCAACAGCGTCTTTCTGCTTCTCCTTCTCCTAGTTTCTGCAAGCTCAGAAGCGAGGACTTTGTCTCGCGATTAGCGGCCGGGTGTTCTGAGGGCAAATGTCGAGTGAGGTTCGCGCTTCCTTTGTTGATCTTGTCAGCGGCCAGAGCGAGGTTTTTGGTTGGGCAGATGCTGGAGGCGATTGAATGTTGACTTGGCTTCCAGCTAACTAGAAGTGGAGGGTTTTTTATTCTATGGCTGGTGATTTTGCCGATTGATTTTTCCAAGGCAGAAGAAGAAGTGCCGGGGGATTGGGGGTTCTTGCAAACTTTTGCGTCTTTTTCGTTGTTTCAAACATAGAAAACAACATCGCCGAACGAGGAAAACAGGATTGGAGAAACGGCGGTGTTCCAAGCCGGTGAAATGCTTGTCCGTTGCCGTTTCCATCGGATCGGCCACCTTACTTATGTTTTTTGAGAAGCGGAGAGTGACTTGTGGATAGGCACAAGTCGAGACCCAAAGAAAGAGCAGTCACAAGCGGGAGATTTCAGCAACGGACTTTGGCAAGGGGCGAGAGTAGCGGAGGCCAGCAGAGAGCGGTTTCAGTTCTTTTTCCTCTGTTATCTAAAAGTTCAGAAGCGGTTTTTTAATTCCGAATGACGAATTAAAGATTCGGAAATTAGAATTCAGGTTTTGCGATGCCAGAAAGATTGATGGAAAGAACAATCGGCAACTAAGTGGGGTTGTAGAGTGTCGAAGTGATTCGAAACGATCCCGAATTGGAAATTCTGAGTTTGCATTGTGGGAATGTGGACTGGCGCAAAAGAGGCCACTTTTGCTTGCTATTGGCGTCGGCATGGCAAATGGTTTTCGTCCGCGAACGGGATGAAGAGGAGGGGAGCCGTATGGAGGCATTGGGCGTTGCGCGAGAGGATCGGAATTCTGTTCCTTTGGGGAGCGATGTTTTCCTTGCCGACGCGGGTTTCCGGTTGGTTGGCGAGGGACGAAATGCTGTTTTCCGCATCGGTTGCGGCGAGTCGCCGGGAATCTCGCCCTTTTTGCCCCCGCAGGGAGAGAGGAGGGCGAGGTTGGTGTTGTTTTTAGGGTTGTTGGATGCCTTGCGCCGAAAGGATTTTGAGCGGATGGTTTTTCAAGGCAACTCCGTGTTGATGGAGCATTACGTTGCAAAAGTTGGCGGGGGTTGGGGTTTTCTGAAGCGGCGGAATGGCTTACATCGATGTGTGGTTTTCCTTACGGTGAGTTTGAGCGCCGCTTTTTATCAATGTTTGCTATGGGAGAATTCAGAGCATTGGTTGGCAAATGGACGGCGTGCGCCGGCCTGCGTTCGAGAGAATGCGAGGAAGGGAAGTCAGCAAGCTTGCGGTAGCCAAGCGGTTTGACATTAGCGAATAATTGGAATTCGAGGGCGACAAGGAGCGGACATTGGCGGGGAATAAGGCAATTCAAAGAACGTTGCGGGCGAAACGGAGGCGTTTTGAAGACTGGATTTCCATTCAAGGAGCGCGGGAGCATAATTTGCGGGATGTTTCCGTTCAGATTCCGCGGGGCGCCTTTGTAGTGGTTACCGGAGTAAGCGGTTCGGGCAAAAGCACTTTGGCTTTTGATCTGCTTTATGCCGAGGGGCAGCGGCGGTTTTTGGACTCCACAAGCGCGTATGCGCGGCAGTTTGTGCAGCAACGCCCGCGTCCGGATGTGGATTGGATCGAAGGGTTGCCTCCGACGGTGAGCATCGAGCAGCGAAATACTCGCGGCGGCGGCAAAAGCACCGTGGGGACGGTGACGGAGATTTATCAATTTGTCCGCTTGCTTTACGCGCGGTTGGGCGCGCAGTTCTGTCCTGACTGCGATTTGCCGGTGGAGCCGCAGACAAGAGATCAACTGGCGGAGATTCTCGTGCGAGAGAGCGCTCGACGAGGCGCTCTTTCTGTTTTTGCGCCTTTGGTTCGGCATCGCAAAGGGTTTCATTCGGCTTTGGCGGACTGGGCGAAGTCCCGTGGATTTCAAAGGCTTCGCGCCGACGGCCGGTTGTATAGTGTGGATCAACCGTTTCGTTTGGATCGTTTTCGAGAGCATGACGTGGAAGTGGAGGTGGGCATAGTTCGACCTCGGAGAATTCGCTCGCAAGCGTTGTCTTCGCAAGTGAGGGAAATTGTCGATCAGGCGATTCAAATAGGGAAAGGGGTGTTATACGCCGTCGACGGCAAGCGCCGCCAATCCATCCATTCTACCTTGCGGGTTTGTCCGGGTTGCCGTCGTTCCTTCGACGCGCTGGATCCTAAGGATTTCAGTTACAACTCTTCCAAAGGTTGGTGCAAAACCTGCCGAGGATTTGGCGAAGTCTTTTCCATGCCGAAAGTAGCCGACCCAAGTGGAAGAGACGAGGCGGCGGAAGATTCGTGGTTTCATTGGCAAGAAGGGGCGCGTGAGTTGTGTCCCGCTTGCCGGGGAAGCCGTCTTCATCCGGCAGCTCGATCCGTGTATCTCTGTTGGGACAATGCCCGGAAAAAGACGAGAAGCCAGCAGGGGAAAACACCCGCAAGAGAAGAAGCGGAAGCGCCCGGACAGTCCGTTGATTCCATTGCCCGGATGACCGTTGAAGAAGCCTCCCGTTATTTTGACGACCTACGGCCTTCCGCACGCGAATCCGAAATCCTTCGGGATATACTTCCGGAAATCCGGGAGCGACTCCGATTTCTCTCCGAAGTTGGGTTGGGGTACTTGCAAATCGGCCGGGGAGTCACCACTCTTTCCGGCGGAGAAAACCAACGAATCCGGCTGGCCGCCCAGCTTGGCTCCAACTTGTCCGGAGTGCTTTACGTGTTGGACGAGCCGACCATCGGCCTGCACGCCCGCGATAATGACCAGTTGCTCCAAACGCTGAAGCGTCTGCAAGCTCGCGGCAATTCGCTGGTCGTCGTCGAGCATGATGAGGACACCATCCGCCATGCGGACTTCGTTGTTGACTTGGGGCCCGGCGCCGGCGTGGAAGGCGGGAAGGTTGTATGGGCCGGATCCCTGCGGGATGTTGTTTGTCTGCCGCCTCAAACGCTCTCCGATTCAGTCACCGTTCGGTGCTTGCAGGCGCAGAAAAGTTTTCCCTTGCGGGGAGAGCGTCGACGGGTTCGGTTGCCAAGCCGTCGAACGCCTGCCGCAGAGGAGGAACCGCGGCTTTGCCTATTGGGAGCGGCGGCCAACAACCTCAAACAACTTGACGTATCCATTCCATTGGGACGGTTCGTCGTCATTTCCGGCGTCAGCGGCTCTGGCAAAAGCACCCTAGTGCGCGAGTGTTTGCTCCCCGCAGTGGCGCGGTTAACGGGGCAAAGCACCCCCAACGCCGCTTCCGCCGTCCGCCGTCCGCCATTTGTTGCTCCCAAAGCAGAGCAGTGTCAAGCAAAAGTGGAAAATTGCGGCAATCTCGGAAAAGTATTCGAAATTGATCAATCCCCCATCGGACGCACAACCCGCTCTGTGCCCGCCACTTACGTGGGCCTCTTTGACGCCATTCGAAAGGTCTTCTCCCAACTGCCGGCAGCGCGAGCGCTTGGCTACGGGCCGGGACGATTCTCGTTCAACAACAAGGAAGGACAATGCGCCGAATGCAAAGGAGCGGGAGAACTCAAGCTGGAGATGGCCTTTCTACCGCCAGCCTACGTCCACTGCGAAAACTGCGGCGGTTCCCGTTACTCGGCGGAAACCTTGGCCGTTCGCTATCGGGGGAAACACATTGGCGAAGTGCTGGAACTCAGCATTGCCGAAGCCTCTGAGTTTTTTGGGCGCTTCCCCCTCGTCAAACGCGCCCTTGACGCCCTCCTTGAAACGGGATTGGGCTACCTTCGACTCGGCCAACCCAGTCCCACATTGAGCGGCGGGGAAGCGCAGCGCATCAAACTCGTGACACACCTGCTGGGAGGCATGAAACTTGGCCTTCCCTCCTCTGCGCCGCTCTCCGAATCCAGCCCGGAAAACGCCGAACCAATCGCTCCATTCGCAGACAACCCCGAGCGAAAAGGAACCGGCAAGCGTCATATTTACCTGCTAGAAGAACCTACCATCGGCTTGCACATCGCCGACGTCCATCGCCTGCTGTCCGTGTTGCAGAGGCTCGTAGACCAAGGACACTCCGTCATCGTCATTGAACACAACCTCGACGTCATCGCCGAAGCGGATTGGGTCATCGACCTCGGACCTGAAGGAGGCGCCGCCGGAGGCCGAATCATAGCCCAAGGACCGCCGGAAAAGATTGCCCGAAGCCGCCGCTCCCACACCGGACGATTCCTCAAAAGCTTCCTCAGTCAAAAATAATTAGTCGAAAACTTTCTCACCTCAGTTGCAAAAGAATATCGGCAAAAAGAAACAAAAATCCAAAGAAAAAACACCATTTTTCACTCGTAGAAAAATTGACAAAAAGACTTGATTTCCGAATCGCTTATGTTTGTTTTGCCTATCAAGAACCATTTGATAGGTGTCTTTAATCAGGACGCGCCTGCTAATACAAAAGTCTGATTTGAGGCCTCCGGAAAAATCCATGAACTCCCCCTTCGATGCCTTAGGTAAATAAACGCGGAGTTCTCGCATTTTGCTTGTCAGACAGTTCTTAACGGCCGGGTACGGGTTTCACGCTTCAAGTGGCGTTTTCCTTGCATCAATCTGTTGCACAAGTTTAGTTTGTGTTTCCTACTAACGGAGCATTTCGGAGAAGAGGGCGAATGCTATGAGTCTTATAAAGATTATGTCTAGTTTGTCCAAGCGAGAGAAGACTTGGCGATCGCCTTTCAACCGGCGGAACGGCCTCTCTACTTCATTGCGCTTCTGGTATAGCTCTTGGGTCGTATTTCCATGGATTGCGATGGCTTTTCTTCGGCGGAACTACTGGATCCAATCCCTTGGTTTGGGCTTGCTCTCGATTTTCTCGGCCTTCATAGGCGCGATCCATGGGCAATGGGACTATGGTCGTCTGGCCTCCCCTCAGGCGCAGCGGGGGCTTGGCTGGGCGATGGCGAGAACTTCACTGCTTGGCCATCTCTGGCAGCAGCATAGGGATTTTGGCATTCCCGCCTCCATGAGATTTTCCGAGGGCTGGCGGACCGTATCTTTTTCGCGCGTCCGTTTCATCGGGATGAGCTTTTATACTGGGGCTCTCTATGGACAACGCCTCTGGCGGAGCGACTCTCGGCGTCTTTCCATGTCCTAACACTCGGGCCAGGATGCCGTTCTTGGGCTAGCGGCTCCTTCGTTATGACTGGCAGCCCACTTGCCAAAGCGAGCCGGAGCCGGCGTTTCCTCGTTGCGCCAGCAAAAGCGGTGCCATTTGTGGATCTGGTTCTTCCGTTAACCGCATAAATTCTACAACAAGCCGCCGAGCCAAAACCCGACGGCTCTAACAAACCCGGCGACGACTGATTTCTTATTCGCTAGCGCGAACAGGATAATCGCCTAGCGATCCTTCGACGAGGAACGAGCGAACTTTCTTGCGTTCCGAACTATCTTTTCGGAAACTTTCTGATCTTCCAGAAACTTCACAAACCGTTCTCGCTCTTCTTCCCTAATCTTTTGGCGATGAGTTTCTCTCAGTCCCTGAAAATATTGATATGCTCCCACAACTGACTCCATTACTTGAAATCCAAACCAAACAATAACGACCGAACTGAAAACAACTTTGCCTATCTCATTGAATATTTCAACTTTGAGGATATTTTTGAATAAATCCAACAGATCGCCAAGCCTCCAACCACCGCGCCATTTATCACACAGCGCACGTGCGGACATAACAATTTTACAAATCGAAAGGGCTCCGTAAAACCAGTCTCTCCATTTTGCATGAATTGCCCATATCGATTCTTTTTCAGAATGATCAAACAGATCGGCGAGACGTCTTTCCAAGTCTTTAATCTCATCTCAAGGCGTAGGAGGTTGCCAACTAGAAGGGATCGGCATGTCCCCCATTCCGCCAATGCTTTTGATGATCGTCATGGAATCGAGTCCAGTTTTCCAAAGACGGAAAAAGCATTTGATGCAACGTCTCCGAACCCACAGGCCCATCCGCAAACAAAATATTCGCTTGCCCAGAATGACGACGGGCCACGGTTACCCTAGACGCCCACTCAGGAAACAAAGGCGGAAACCGAAAAAGCAAAGGAATCCCGAAATTCTCAACGTACAATTCAGATTCACCAGTTCGCAAATTACGAACACCAAAAGAAGAGCCATCAGTTTGCGCCATCATGCGCGAAGGCAAAACCACAGCAGACTCCCGGAGAGAACCGAAATAAGTAGACCCAGAGATCCCCCAATGGGGATCTTCATCAGTTCCAAAACGATTCCCTAAGTTATTATGTACACCAATAACATTTTGTTGATAACCCCAACCCCACCAACCGGGACGAACCTTGCCCAGAGAAACTAAGCGAGGAATGCGTTTCTCCGCCGGACAATCAAACAAATTCGTTTGACCACCCAAATAGCCAAAACAAAGAGCAATATTCCAAAAAGAATCGAAAGAGACCTGTTCCTTTGAAAATATAAGCGGAACCAGAACGCCGCCGTTATCATCGGCATAAAGTTGCCGAGCAATCCCAATTTGCCGCTGGTTATTAATACAAACCGCTTTGTGAGCCGCCGACTTAGCCCTAGAAAGAGCAGGCAAAAGAATGGCCGCCAAGATGCCAAGAATGGCAATGACAACCAGCAATTCCACCAACGTAAACGCTTGCCTACGGAAGAGTTTCAAACGAGCCTCCACCGGCAGAATAATAGACCGGAACCTCATAACCATCGCCGTCGGTATCGTACGCCCAAGCCAGCATCGAGTAAAGCGCGCCGTTGCTATTCACAATAACGTAAAGCGAAATATCCACAGACGCACGCGTCGACCAATACCCCCAAGGAGTCAAACCATCCGGACTCCACTCCTCGTACCAATATTGCCCCGCAATATTAAACTGAAAAGCCGGGTTGTATTGATTGTAGCCCGGATAAGGAAGAGGCGTCCCGCCGTCATAGCCCGGAATACTCAACCAATCGCAATAATCAGAGTCAAGCGAAACGCGGGGAGGAGCCCCATCGTCGACTTCAACACCATCCTGCCACAACTGAAACTCATCGAAAAAACGAATAGGATCCCAAGGAGCGGTGACATCAAATTCCACCGTGAAACCGGACGAACCATGATTCGAAACCCAAAGACAACTCACTTCGAGCGCATCGTCCGTCTTCTCCTCATCGTTGGCTGGCATCAGAAACGGCAAGGCGAGCCGGCCGATGCCAACGATGCCGGCGGCCGAGAAGATGGCGCCAAGGCGGGAGACTTTTTTGGCCGCCGCGAACGCCCTCCTTTGGCGTCAGGGGAAAAGAGTTGGGAAACGAGGGAAACAACGCCTTGAGCGGTTTTTGCCTAAAGTCCAGCTACAGAGACCACGACAACGCCGAGAAGTGGCTTCATTTTCATCGATGTTGGAGTCTTCATGTCGATGCTGTCCGTATCTAGTTATCAACTGTCCACCTCCAGAAGAGCAGATTCGCCTCCCCCCCCAACACAGAAACACAACCCGAATTTTCCTGCGCAAGCATTATTTAAAGGTCTGGAGACCCCATAGATTTGACGGAAAATGTCGATAACTCGTTGTCATTCAATGAGTTAGGTCGTTTTGGGCGAATTATTGTGGCGGCAGATTTTTTCGGATTCACAGGTTCGAAATTCTGATTTTGAAATTTAGGGTCGACACACCCCTAAGCCGCCTCAGAACACTTATTGAGCCGCCAAAACACCCTAAAGCCAGAGAATGCGCAAACCGGCAAGAAGCTCCCGACACAAGCTCTTGCTCGCCAATCCACCAAGCGAATTCTGCTCACCGCTTGATTGTTGAAGAAAGAAATCCCGCCCACAACAAGCGTCGACCGCCAATTCTTCGTCGAATTCCCTTTGCCATTTGACTGTCAACCGCGGCAAAAGCTTTCTTTTCGCAACGGCCAAGGCGGCATTTCCTCTTCCGAATTTCCTCTGTTGCGCTTTTTTGCGGATTTTGTCGTTGCCAGCAAATTTTTCTTAACTTTTTTCCTTTTTTTCTCTTTTTAGGGATTGACACGTTGCGGCGGAGCGATTAGAAACAAAGAGATTTTTGACCGGAACAGTTATGAAACAGTATATTAATATTAAACGAAGTTTCTCTTTATTGGCCGCCGTCGTCTGCCTTTGCGGGGAGGGGGGGGGGGGAGCGAAGCCCAAGCGCAGTTGATCCTCGATGTCTATCCCAGCCAGGATAGCACCAACCAAACTCTTTGGATCTTCTCCGGCAGCTCCAGCGTCGCAAGCTCCGGCACTCTCCGCACTTCGGGCAGCTATTCTAGCGTTGATGGCTGGCAAACCGCCAGCGACATTTACCAAGCCAACCCGCCTTCCAACCAGAGAATCACCCTCTCGCCCCTGTTTTCCAGCACTAACACCATCGACATCGACTCCATAAGAAAGAGAATTCCCGGTGGCGGCCGAACCAACATCACCTTTGCCGCCAGTGCCACCAACACCCCCACCATCACCATGGGCACCACGCCCGTCAGCCGAACGATTGCTTGGATGTTTATGAACAATGTGACTCTCGCCGATAACATCGGCATTCGGGTGAGCAGCACTTTCAACTATGGCAATTATTCGGGACAGGCGTCTTCTTGGACGGGATCGGGTTTGTTGGACAAGCCGATTGGAGATTTTCACATCAAGAATGTCAACCACTGGGATTCGCTGAACCCCAACTTTGCCGGCAGTGGAGTGACCATGCGGATCCACCGCAACATCATCCCCGAACCCCAAGAATACGCTCTTGTCTTCGGCTTGTTTGCGCTCGGTTTTGTGTTCTTCCATCGCCAGCGGCAAAAGAAGAAACGCCCGCAAACCAGCGGCCAGTGATTTGGCGACCGATGGCTAGCGAGCTGCGCCCCGCTCGCTGCTGGGATTCTTGGCTCGTAATCGGGGATTGTGGTGTCGTCGCTTGCGCCGGGCTCAGCTCTCTCTTTCTTATGGATGCGGTCTGCCCTCAATCAAACCATCCAGGATAAGCGCTCCTTGCCTTCGGCCTCGCCCTTTCTTCTCTGCGCTCCGAGCGGTGTCATTCCAACTAGAACAAGCCTAAACCCCAACCATCGACCCCGCCAAAACAGCGGTCAAAAGTCTGTCTAGTTGTCGTTTCCCTTTCCGCTTCTTTCTTTCTTCTTTCTCGCAGTCGAAGGCGTGTTGGGGCGAACTTGTTGTCTTGGGATCGTTGGCGAAGGGCCAGGCGGCTGGTTAGGTGGTGGCCTGGGTTTCTCCTTTTGGAGAGAAGGAAAAGAAGGGAAGCCGGCCGCCAAGCAGAGGATGGCGGTTCATCGGGACGGCGGCCGAAGGAGAGCGAGACCAGAAACCAAAGAAGGCAAGGAGCGGATGTTTTTTGCGCCTTTTGTTTTTTGGGGTGGGGAGAAACCGGCGGTTAGTTATGCTGGATTGCGAGTTCACGGTTGCTTTTCGGCGAGGGATCGTCGTTTTCTTGCCGTGTTTTCAAACAAAATTCCAACGAAAATAAGGATTGCTTTTGTTGGAAAACGTGCGTAACTAGCTGTTTTGGAAGGCGGCGGTTGAAGCTGCGTCCAAGAGCAAAAGTTTTCCGAGTGGCAGATTTTCCTGCGAGGGGTTTTCAAATCATCTGTTGCGTTCTATTTCGGAGGGATACACAAAAAATCGACGAATGGTCAAATTGACGAAGATATGAGTGGGAATAAAAGGCCTGATAAAGGCGGAAAAAAGTTTGAGAAGGGAGAGGGCTATTTGGAGATAGCGGAGAAGGGCTTTGGTTTTTTGCGGTCTCCGGAGTCGCATTTTGCGCCTAAGCCGACGGATGTCTTTGTGACGCCGGACACGATCAAAAGGAACTTTCTTCGGGAGGGAAGTTTTGTGAAATGCCGCACGCAGGCGCCGCATCGCGGGAATAATCCGCAGTTGAAGGAGGTATTCGAGGTAAACGGCATGAAACCCGCCGAGTATACCAGGACGATGCGTTTTGAGAATCTGACTGCGATCAATCCTGTTGAGAAGTTCAATCTGGAGACGGCGCCGGATGTCATCGAGACGCGGATTATTGATTTGGTTACCCCGATTGGGATGGGAACTCGCGGCCTCATTGTGGCGCCTCCTCGGACAGGGAAAACCACGGTATTGAAACAGATTTGCAACGCGGTGACCACGAACCATCCTCAAGTGGAAGCGATTGTGCTGTTGATTGACGAGAGGCCGGAAGAAGTGACGGATTTTCAGCGCTCGGTAAAGGCGGAGGTGATCGCTTCCTCCAACGATCAGGAACTGGAAACCCACGTCCGGCTTTCCCGTTTTGTTATCGAAAGATGCCGGCGCCGTGTGGAGGCGGGCAAGGACGTCTTCGTGCTTCTGGATTCGATCACCCGCGTAGCCCGCGCTTACAACAGCGTGCACGGCGGGAGCGGTCGCACAATGACGGGCGGCGTGGACGCCCGCGCTTTGGAAGTCCCTCGGAATATGTTCGCCGCCGCCAGAAAAATTGAGGAGGGGGGCTCGCTTACCATTCTCGCGACCGCGCTGATCGATACTGGTTCGAGAATGGACGAACTCATTTTCCAAGAGTTCAAGGGGACGGGAAATATGGAGTTGGTTTTGGATCGAAAACTTTCGGACCGCCGCCTGTTTCCCGCGATCGACATTCCCAAAAGCGGCACGCGAAAAGAAGAAAAACTCTTCGATTCCGAACACATCGACGCCATTCACAAACTCCGTCGGGAAATGGTGGACCTTAAATCAGTGGAAGCGATGGAAACGCTGACGGGAGCGATCAAGAAATACAAAACGAACGCGGAGTTTCTCACTCGCATGGCATAGGCGCGGGAACGACTTTTGCCAATGGCGCCGCGACGGCCAAAAGAATTTGTCCGTTTTAGAGCGAGCCTGTTTTTGACAGCTTTTTTGATTGATGCCCCGCGATCATCAATGACGCCCAAGTCTTCACTTTCCGCCGCCGAGTTTCCGACCGGGCGGGAACCTGTGGTCGGCATTATCGGCGGCGGGCAGTTGGCGCGGATGCTTTGTTTGGCGGCGTCAGCGCTGGGAGCGCGCGCGCAGACGGTGGAGAGGCAAGCGCGTTGCCCGGCGGCCGGGGTCAGCGGACAGCATCAAGTCGGCGATTGGAACCTTCCCGCCGTTGCGTTGCGGCTGGCCGAAGGTTGCGATGTGGTCACGATTGAAAACGAATTTGTTGATTTTCAAACGCTTGAAGCTCTGGAACGCCAATCGGTCAAAGTTCTTCCCGGCTCGGCCTGCTTGAAGATTGTGCAGGATAAACTTGTTCAGAAGGAGGCACTCAGAGCGATCGGCATTCCGACGCCGCGTTTTCGGGCGGTGAGTTCGTTTTCGGCGTTACGGGGGGCGGCGGCAGAATTTGGTTTTCCCTTCCTAGTCAAGCGACGGCGCAACGGATACGACGGAAAAGGCAATTGGACGATGGCGAACGTTGGGGAGTTGGAACCTGCTTGGAGACGACTCAAGGGCGGGGCGAAGACGTTTTTTGCCGAAGAGTTTTGCGACTTTGCGGCGGAAATTGCCGTGATGGTCTGCCGTTCGATTTCGGGCGAAACCGTTCCCTATCCGGTAGTGGAAACGATTCAAAAAGATCATATCTGCCGCGTGGTCAAAGCGCCGGCGTCAATCTCAGAGGGATGCAGGCGGGAAGCGGTTCGGATCGCTGTCGAAGCAGTGTCGGCCGTGGGAGGCATCGGCAGCTTCGGCGTGGAGATGTTTTTGACGAAAGAAAACCGAATTCTAGTCAACGAGCTGGCGCCGAGAGTCCACAATTCGGGACACTACACCATCGAAGGTTGTTGCGCTTCCCAGTTTGAGAACCATATTCGGGCGATTTTGGGTTGGCCTTTGGGACAGACGGAACTGGTGAAACCGGCGGCCGTTATGGTCAACCTGCTGGGCGATGCAAACGGCGATTCTTTTCCTTCCGGCGTCTCTCAAGCCTTGGAAATAAAGGGGGTTCACCTTCATCTATACGGCAAGGACGCCAGCAAAGCGGGGCGGAAGATGGGGCATTTGACCGTGCTAGGAGAGTCTGTGGAAGGCGCGTTTGCCAAAGCTTCTCAAGCGGCGGCGGCGCTGAAATTTGGGAGGCGATAAATGGATAGGAACTTTGGAGAATCGGGAAACCCGCTTGTCGGCGTTATCATGGGCAGCGATTCGGACTGGCCGACCATGAAGGCCGCCGTCAACGTCTGCGAGGAATTTCACATTCCTTGCGAGGCCAAAGTGGTCTCGGCGCACCGCACTCCGGAAGACATGGCCGAGTATGCGTCTGCTGCGCATCGGCGCGGATTGAAAGTGTTGATTGCCGGGGCTGGGGGCGCCGCGCACCTTCCGGGAATGACGGCCAGCTATACGCCGCTCCCAGTGATCGGAGTTCCCATCGAAAGCAGAACCCTCAAAGGCATGGACTCTCTGCTTTCCATTGTCCAGATGCCGGCCGGCGTTCCCGTTGCGGCCGTGGCCATTGGCAACGCCAAAAACGCCGGCCTTCTCGCTGTTTCCATTCTCGGCGTCGGCGATGAGAGACTTCGCCAGTCGCTGCTTGACTACAAACGGCAAATGGCCGAAGAATCGCGGAAGAAGACCGCGAACTTGAAGTAATCCGCCTGAAATTTTGCCATCTTTCCCCAGCCCCAGTCATGAAAAACATGAAAAACTTTCTGAATGAGGACGCCCGCGCTTGCTTTTCTTTTCCTCGCCGGCTGTCCGCGCTTTGTCTGGCCGTCGCCTTTGTCTCTTCAACGTTGCTGGCCGGCAAAGACGATCGGCGTTTGGACATTTACTGGATTGATGTGGAGGGAGGCGCCGCTACGCTCGTTGTCACTCCGGCTGGAGAAAGCATTCTCATGGACAGCGGGAATCCCGGCGGTCGAGATTCCGGACGCATTCACAAGCTGGCTACGGAAACGGCGCGGATCGACAAAATTGACTTTTTAATCACGACGCATTTCCACTTGGATCACTTTGGCGGAGCGGCGGAGCTGGCGCAACAAATGCCGATTTCGGTTCTTTACGACAACGGCATTCCTTTGAAAAATCCCGACAATCGCCCCAACGACACCCGGTTTCGCTTGCTCATCAAACCTTACCGAGAGATGCAAGTCGGCGAGCGAAAAATCCTTGTTCCCGGAGAGAGCATTCCCCTTAGAAACACAGACGGCGCCGCCCCAATTCGATTGACTTGCTTGGCGGCCAAACAAAAACTGGCGCCCATTCAGTCCGTTGCCCGCCATTCGGATTGGCAAAGAGCGGCCGGCACAGCGGCGGAAAGCATCTGCGACTCTCTTCCCAAGCCCCATCCGCAAGACACTTCCGCCAACGCCAACAGCATTGTGACACTCCTTGAATTCGGCGACTTCCGTTTCTTCAACGCCGGCGACCTCACATGGAACATTGAGCCGCTGCTGGTCTGCCCCCAGAACATTGTCGGCTCCACAGTGGACGTTTACCAAGTCACCCATCACGGACTGGATTCGAGCAATAACCCGGCCTTGCTTCAAATCCTGGCGCCCACCGTCACCGTGATGAACAACGGCGTCACCAAAGGCTGCGGCCCAAAAACCTTTGCCGCCCTTTCCACTCTCCCTTCGGCCAAAGCGCACTATCAATTGCATAAAAACCTGCGGCCAGACCGACATCACAACACTGCCGACGAATACATCGCCAACCTCGAGAAAAACTGCGGCGCTCACCCCATCCACCTAAGCGTAGATCCCTCCGGCAAACGCTACACCGTTTCCATCCCTTCTCGAAACCATCAACGATCTTTCGTGACGACGAACAAACAAACGCTTCCCCGCGCAAACCCGGAAAGCCCCAACTAAAATTCCCACCAACAGAAGCAAACCGCGGCGCCAATGAAACGCAAAGCCATTTATCCCGGGAGCTTCGACCCCATTACCAACGGACATTTGGACGTCATTGAACGCGCCGCCAAACTATTTGACCTCGTCATCGTGGCCATTGCGGACAACAACGCCAAACATCCCTTGCTGGACGTCCAGTCGCGAAAAACACTGGCAGAAGAAGCCACTCGGCACGTCGCCAATCTGGAAGTGGACACTTTTGACGGCCTGCTGGTGGACTACGTCGCCCAACAACGAGGACAAGCCATTGTTCGAGGATTGCGAGCGGTTTCCGATTTTGAATTCGAGTTTCAAATGGCGCTGATGAACCGACAACTGGATAATTCTATCGAAACCATCTTCATGATGCCCAAGGATCGATTTGCCTTTCTCAGCTCAAGCATCGTCAAGGAAATTGCCAGCCTTGGCGGTTCCATTGACGGCCTAGTTCCCGATCCGGTTCGTCATCTGCTCCAAAAACGCTTTGCCGCTCGCAATCCTCCCAAAACGAACTAGCACGCATTCCCGCTAACGACGGCGCTTTGAGAAAGAGGCAAGGAAAATCCAAACCCGAATTTTGACGACAAAACCGAGACTAATCCATTACTAAGCCGATACTAATCCGTCTCAGATGGCTTGTTGAGCCGCCAAAATGCCCCCAACCAAAAATTCCCCAAGCCGACCCCACCGCGCCGAAACAACGTTTTTCCTCGCCAAATCCATCAAGCGAATCTGCTTTTGCCGCTTGGACGCTCTTCCCTTCCTCATTTTTCTTGATTTTTCGCTTGCTATCCTCCGCAAAAGAACCTAAAAACGGAGAAATTTTCTAACAAGAAATGGTGATGAATGTGCAAGAAATAGTAGTAGAATTAAGAGCCGCGGTGGAATTCAAGCATGGCTTGGAGTATTCCATAGGCGAAGGCGTGGAAAAGGATTATGTGAAAGCGGCGAAGTGCTTTCGAAAGGCGGCCGAGCAAGGATATGCCAATGGGCAATACTACCTTGGCCGGATGTATTGGCATGGCCAAGGCGTGCCGCGGGATGATTTGGAGGCGTTGCAGTGGACTCAGAATGCGGCGGAGCAAGGACATGCCGAGGCGCGAGCTTTTTTGGAGCGGGCGCATGAATTCGTGGTGACGGAAATGGAAGCCGAGAAAGGCGATCCCAAAGCGCTATACAACCTTGGCGAGATGTACATTGCCCGGGATTATCATGGCGAAGAAGGCGCGCCGCAGGATGGTGAGGACGGGTTCTTTTGTATTTTAGACGCGGCCACAGAAGGGTGTATCGAGGCGCAATTCTGGATAGCCGAGATGTTTCCAGATAATGCTAACGCGTTCTATTGGCTTCGGGAAGCGGCCAAGCAAGGGCATGCCGGGGCGCAATTCCAGATTGCTGATATGTATTACGAAGGCGAAGTTGTGCTGAAGAATTTTATTGAAGCATACGCTTGGCATCTCTTGTCGCAGGCAAATGAAAACAGCGAAGCCAGCGAAAAGGAGATTTCCAATCTCGAAAAGCGTCTCACGGCGGAGGGGATTGAGAAAGGGCAAGCGCGAGCGGCGGAACTTCAACGCTCGTTTGGCGCAGAATGATTTTTCCATTCCGGGCGAAGAGAACAACCAAAGCGGTTCTCAAAAATGGACATGAAACCAATCTCATCTTTATTGACGGCCGTCGCTTTGCTTTGCGGCGGAGGAATGGCGAACGGGCAGGAAAGCGAGTTTTTCAAGGCGACGCGAGAAAAAGCTGAGCAAGGAGACGCCGAAGCGCAATACACACTTGGCGTGATGTATGCCGCAGGCGAAGGCGTGCCGCAGGATGATGTGGAAGCGGCAAAGTGGTTTCGGAAAGCGGCTGAGCAAGGAGACGCCGAAGCGCAAAACCTCCTTGGCTTGATGTATGCCGCAGGCGAAGGCGTGCCGCAGGATTATGGGGAAGCGGCAAAGTGGTTTCGGAAAGCGGCTGAGCAAGGAGACGCCGAAGCGCAAAACCTCCTTGGCTTGATGTATGCCGCAGGAGAAGGCGTGCCGCAGGATTATGGGGAAGCGGCTAAATGGACTCTCAAGGCGGCCGAGCAAGGGCTTGTCGGTGCGCAATTTAGCCTTGGCTTGATGTATCACAAAGGCGAAGGCGTGCCGATGGATAAGATTGAAGCGGTGAAGTGGTATCGCAAAGCGGCCGAGCAAGGGGCTGCGCCGGCGCAAAGCAAACTTGGCGGGATGTATCACTTAGGCGAAGGCGTGCCGAAGAATTATGTTGAGGCCGTGAAGTGGTTTCGAAGGGCGGCCGAGCAAGGGGATGCCGATGCGCAAGGCTCGCTTGGCGATGTGTATTCCGATGGCAAAGGGGTGCTGCAGGATAAGATTGAAGCGGCGAAGTGGTATCGCAAGGCGGCCGAGCAAGGGCATGCACTGGCGCAATACAACCTTGGCTTGATGTATGCCAAAGGCGAAGGCGTGCCAAAGAATTTCATTGAAGCATACGCTTGGTTTCTCTTGGCGAAAGCAAATGGAGACGAAGAAGCCAGCAAACCGGTTTCCAATCTCGAAAAGGATCTCACCGCGGAGCAGGTGGAAAAAGGCCAAGCGCGAGCGGCGGAACTTCAACGCTTGATAGAACAGAAAGGCGCAGAATGATTTTTCCGTTGCGGTGGATGGGGTAGGCTCGGCCGCCCAATGAACGGGTTGGCGCTTTGGGACTCTGCTTGAGACGGAACACGGTTTTTCAAAAAGCCACTTCGCTTCGGGTTTCCCCTAAGCGGAGTTTTTTGTTTCATGAAGAATGTTAAATTGAGATTGCGGAAACGCGCATTAGGCTTTTGCTTGTTTTATGCCGCTTAAGGTAAATCTCAAAAGTCTGGAGACTGGACCCAAGGAATATCGGGGGCGGTTGAGCGCAGACGAGTTGGATATGGACACTCAAGACGAGTTGATCCGAGCGATTGCGCCCATGAAGTATTGCTTTTCTGCGGAGTTCCGGGAGACGGGAAGCATTCTGCTGTTGTTGGGAACTATTGAGCAAAGCTTTCGATGCGAATGCGCCCGGTGTTTGAAGCCGTTTGAGAAAACCGTTTTGCTTTCGCCGTGGCGCCGGCTCGTTTTGCTGAAGGGCGAGAGCGCGGCAATCATCGACAATAATTGCGTGGACTTGACTCCGGCTTTGCGGGAAGATATGTTTTTGTCTTTGCCGCGGCATCCGTTGTGCGCGGAGGATTGCCGGGGAATCGCCGCTTCGAGGAAGGCGGATTCGGATTTTCCGAGAGACCGTCCCCAAGTCGAAGAGAAATCGTCGGTTTGGACGGCACTGGATCGGTTGAAGCTGGGCTAGCTGGGCTAAAAATAAAAGAGAGCAAACAGAATTTATTGGCAACATGGCAGTACCTAAAAGAAAACCTTCCCGCGGACGGCGGCGAGCGCGCCGGGCTTCCAACAGCGCGCTTCGATTGCCTCAGTTGAGCACTTGTCCGCAGTGCGCTGAGCCTTATGTTCCCCATCGAGTTTGTCCCGCCTGCGGATTTTACAAAGACCGTCAAGTCGTCGATATTGAATCGTTTGACTAAAATCTTGGGGGAAGGCTTGCGGCAACGATTCTCCTTTTAGTTTTGGTTTATATGCGGATTGTCGTCGATGCCATGGGAGGGGATTATGGATGCGGCGCCGTTGTTGAGGGCGTTTGCCAGTCCTTGGCGGAGCAGCCGCAAATCACTTCGGCGATGGTCGTTGGGCAGAAACACGAGATCGAACCTCACCTAAAATCGAATTCCCGAATCCAAGTGCTTCACACGGACGAAGTCTTGACCATGAAGGACAAACCAATCGACGGAATTCGCCGGAAGAAAAACTGTTCCATCGCCAAGGGAATCGACCTTCTCAGAGAGAACCAAGCCGATGTATTTGTCTCGCCCGGTAATACGGGGGGCGTCGTTAGCGTGGCCACGGTTAAACTCGGACGCTTGACGGGGGTAGACCGGCCGGGAATCGCCACCGTCATTCCCACGCCTCACAGAGAGTTCGTGCTTTTGGATGCGGGCGCGAACATTGACTGCAAGCCGATTCACTTGGTTCACTACGCCATTATGGGGAGTATTTTCGCTGAGGAGATTCTCGGACACAACCAACCGCGAGTGGGCATTCTCAGCGTCGGTACCGAAGATTCCAAAGGCAACGAGCTCACCTTGAAATCCTTGCAACTTTGCCAGTCCCTCAACGTCAACGTGAACTTCATCGGCAACGTGGAAGGCCACGATTTGTTCCGCAACCGGGTGGACGTGGTCGTTTGCGACGGCTTTGTCGGGAACATCGTCCTCAAGACTTGTGAGAGTCTGGCGCAAGGCCTTTTTGGTTGGTTAAAGCAAGAATTGACGGACGGCCTGATTCGCCGTCTCGCCGCTCTGTTGGCCGCTGGCGGGTTGCGAAAGATTAAAAAACGAATGGATCCGAACACTTACGGAGGCGCTCCCCTGCTCGGACTCAACGGGAACGTAGTCATTGCCCACGGTTCGGCGCGGGCGCACTCCATCCGCAACGCCATCCAAATGGCAATGGAAACTTTCGCGCAGAACATCAATCAACGAATTGTGGAAGAAGTTGTCCGGGCCAACGAATCTTGCGGAGAGAGCAATCCGCGCCACGAAGGCAAAACAGGATGAGCAACTCGAATCGCAAAGTCGAATTCGTCAATCCGCGAGCGGCGCGCAAGTTTCAGGGAAGAACCTGCTCCATTCGGTCGGTTGGCTCTTATGTTCCTGAAAAAGTGTTGACCAACGACGACCTTGCAAAACTTGTGAACACCAGCGACGAGTGGATTACCAGCCGCACGGGAATTAGAGAGCGTCGAATTGCGGCTGAGGATCAGTTCACTTCTCATCTTGCGGCCAACGCCGCCAATAAGGCTCTGGAAAAAGGGGGGGTGACTCCGTTGGAAGTGGACTTGATTATTGTCGCCACCATCACTCCGGACATGCTGTTTCCCTCGACGGCTTGTCTTGTGCAGGAAAGAATTGGGGCCAAGAATGCCGCCGCCTTTGATTTGGAAGCCGCTTGTTCCGGTTTTATCTACGCCCTGGAAATTGGCCAACAATTCATCATGTCGCAAACCTACGACACCGTTCTGGTCATCGGCGCCGAGAAACTTTCCACCATCATTGATTGGAAGGACCGCAATACCTGCGTGCTTTTCGGCGACGGCGCCGGAGCGGCCGTTCTGCAAAACGTGCCACATTCCCACGGGTTGTTGACCGCCGCTATGGGCTCGGACGGAAACAAAGGAAATCTCCTTTGCATGCCGGCCGGCGGTTCTCAAATTCCCGCCACCAGCGACTCGGTAAGCCGTCGCCTGCATTTTCTTCGAATGGACGGTCGCGAGACGTTCAAAAATGCGGTCAACGCTATGTGCAACGCCGCTAAAAAAGTTTTGGCCCGTTGTCGTCTCCATATTTCGCAGATCAAGCTCGTCATCCCGCATCAAGCGAACAAACGGATTATCGCTGCCGTCAGCGACCGTCTAAAAGCCGCCGAGGAACAGGTATTTGTCAACTTGGACAAATACGGCAATACTTCCGCCGCGTCCGTCGCCATCGCCTTGGACGAGGCGGCGGAGAGCGGACGGTTGGAACGAGGCGATCTCATTTTGATCGTTGTTTTTGGAGCCGGATTGACTTGGGGAGCGGCCGTCATCGAATGGTGACTGAATAAAATCGCATTGACGAATGGCGATTTTGGGGGTAAGTTAATGGAAACGAATATTATGAAATCGTCCAAACTGGATACATCGGGAGTTTTTGACTCGGCAACGGCAACGGCAAAGGAAATGGAATTCTCCCTGCCCAATCATTCGGTGAACATCGGAAAAAACGGCATCTCCTTTCTCTCCGCCAAAGCAGTTCCTCTCTGGAGCGAACTGACTCTCGAACTTCAATCCGCTTCCCAAAACGAGAAAATTCACTGTCGCGGATACGTCGTCGCCTGTAACGGAAACAAACACGCCGGATACGTCGTCTCCATCACCTTCACAGACGTTTCGCCCGACGCGCAGGAGCGGCTTTCCCACTTGGCGCAGGCCTCCTTGCCACCGCTCCAACCCAGCCTCTAAAAACGCTATGCGACCCGGCGGCCGTTCCAAAACGTCTTCCAATGGAAATCTTCACCCGCGTATTGAAAGCCGCCATCGATAGCGGCGCTTCGGACGTCCACATCAAAATTGACGCGCCGATCATCGTCCGAATTGACGGACAACTCATCCCCATCGAAGCGCCCCAACCCACCGCCGAGTGGATGGACAAAGTCCTTCGGAACATCATTCCCAAGCACTTGACCGAAAGACTCGGAAAAGAACGAGAGATTGACTTTTCCTACTACGCAGAGGGACTGGGACGCTTCCGCACAAACCTCTTCCAACAAAAAGGCAGCTTTTGCCTCTCCATGCGCTACGTCAAAACCAACATCCCCAGCTTCGAAGAGCTGGGGCTGTTGCCGCAATTAAAAGAGCTCGCTATGGAACCCAGAGGCATTGTCCTCGTCTCCGGAACCACCGGATGCGGCAAATCGACGACGCTGGCCGCCATGATCCAACAGATCAACTCCAAACTCGCCCGCCACATCATCGCTTTGGAAGATCCCATCGAATTCGTTTTCCAAGACGACAAATCCGTCATCGAACAACGAGAAATCGGGCTGGACTCTCTTTCCTTCGCCGCCGGACTCAAACACATCCTGCGGCAAGACCCCGATGTCATCATGATCGGAGAAATGCGCGACTCCATCAGTTTTTCCGCCGCTATGAGCGCTTCGGACACCGGCCACCTCGTCCTTTCTACGCTTCATACCACCAATGCCTCCCAGTCCATCACCCGCGTCCTAGACTTCTTCAAACCAGAAGAAAGAGACCAAATCCGCAGACAGTTGGCGGGAACGCTCAAGGCCGTTGTCTGCCAGCGCATGGTCGGCAAGATCGAAGGCGGCGTCATCCCGGCCATCGAAATCATGATCAACACGCCAACCGTCAGAAAACTCATCGAGGAAAACCGACTGGACAAATTGGCCGCCGCCATCGAAACCGGCGGCGAAGACGGCATGCAAAACTTCAACCAAGCCCTCTTTCAACTCGTCAAAGACCGCGTCGTCTCCGAACCCGAAGCCCTTGCCAAAGCCACCAACGCCAAAGCTCTGGAAATGAACTTTCAAGGCATCTTCCTAGACGAAGGCAAACGCATCTTGAGCTAAAAACCCACTCCGTCAAAATGGGACGCACTTTCCCAAGAGATTTTCGGCCTTCTTCCAACATTTTCAGCTTGCATTCCGTTGCGTTGCGAGCTTTACTTTTCTTTTTACGCTTTGCGGGAGGAATTGGAATTCCGCAACACGACAAAAGAAAGTGAGAAAATAAGACATGAAAAAACGAAATCTACTAAGTTATTTTGTGATCTTCGCCATTGCGGTGGGCGGCGTTGCCGCGCAACAAACAGCGGCGCAAACGCCAAAACCCGCAAACGAAAAGCAGTCACCCGAGAAACCCGCGAAAAAACGGGCAATCCCCTTCAAAGGAACCGTCGGAAAAATTGATCTGGAAAAACAAACGTTTACCTTGGTCAACAAATCGAACAAAAAGATTCGCACATTCAAAGTCACCAAAGACACAAAGTTCGAAATCGACCGAAAACCCGTCGGCAAGCTCGCCATGTTGAAACCCAGCATGCAAGTAACCGGCTCCTGCTTCAAAACCGGCGAGAGGCAATACACCGCAAAACTCGTCCGCTGGAAAACCCAAATAAAAACCAATCCGAAACCGGAGAAAAACTAAAGTACTGGAAAAAAGAACCGAATTGGAATGCGCCTTTTCCCCATTTTACCGTTTGATGCAGAGCGTTGGTTGCGAAACGGATTCCAAGCAGCGGCGCTTGATTCTGCCGATTTGGAGAAGGAACACAGACCGGAATAGCCATCCATCCAGACAAACAGCAAAAGCAGCTGTTGACATAACGATTGGATTCGCCTAACCTAACGCCTTTTTGAACGCGCTTACCAAAAGATGCTAAAATCTTGCCTCATTCTCGTGATCGTTTTGGCCATTGCCGCCTTGGGCGTTGGTCAATGGAAGGTGAAGGAAAAAATCGACGGATTGAACACGGCTTTGGCAACTGCCGAGCGAGAAAAACAGCAAGCGCAATCCGCCCAAGCAAGAGCGGAAAATAAGGCAAAGGAACTGAATTCCGAGAAGGAAAAACTTGAAGGCGACCTGGCAGAAACTCAAAATCTTTTGGATGATCAAACTCGAATTGCCCAGCAGCAACGCTCGCGAGCAGAGGAACTAGAAAGCGATCTACGGGCCACAACCATCGAAAGAAACGAAGCCCAGCAGAAATTAGCCCAATGGAACGCCTTGGGAATAGACATTCAGGCAGCTCAATTTATGAAAAACGACCTCGTAGCCGCCCGCGAAGAAATACTCGCCGGAAAGGCGGAGCGAACTATCCTCCTTCGCCAAATAGAACAAATCAAATATGACTTGAGCAAATACGAAGGACCGGACATCGAAGTCGTCATGAGGGAAGGACTCAAAGGCTCCGTCGTTGCCGTGGACGATGATTGGGATTTCGTCATCGTCAGCGTGGGAGAGAAAGACGGCGCCCGTCAATCGGGCAAACTGATGGTAAGCCGTGAAGGTAAACTGGTTGGCAAAGTGCAGATTACCTCTTTAGACGAAAACCAAAGCATCGCCAACATCCTCCCCAACTGGAAGCAAGGCGACATCCAAGTCGGCGATACCGTTCTTTACTAAGCTCTCAATCGCGACGAAAGTAGAAAGCATTATGAAAAAAAAGTGGATTCAGCGGAAAATCGGCTGGGAGGCAGCGTGGATTGCCGCCGCGGTCGTCGTTTTGTTAACTTCCGCCGGTTGCGCCACGAGGGACGCGCAAAACACCTCGGCGCAACCTTGGAGCTCGCCAAGAGATTGGGAACACGGTTTGCCGTCCGGCATCACAGAGGGACGCTGATCAACTACTTTGCGTAGTTGACGCAACGCACTTCGCGGATGACCGTCACTTTGATCTGCCCGGGATATTGCGCCTGTTCTTCAATTTCCCGGCATATATTCTGAGCCAACGCGTGCGCCGCTTCATCAGTCACTTTCTCTGGCTGCACAAAGACCCTCACCTCTCTTCCCGCCTGCAGCGCAAAACAACGTTCCACTCCTGCAAACGACAGCCCCACTGTTTCAAGAACTTTGATACGATTGACGTAAGCGACGGTGGATTCGGATCGAGCGCCGGGTCTTGAGGCGCTAATCGCATCCGCGGCGCTCACCAACATCCCCAAAACCGTCGGCTCCACCTCGTTATGATGAGAAGCCACCGCATTGACTATCGTCTCGTTTTCTCCGTGGCGGCGGATGAATTCCGCTCCGGCGACAGCGTGAGAGCCGTTTATTTCGTCGCCTAACGCCTTCCCAACGTCGTGAAGCAAGCCCGACCGGGCGGCATCGGCGGCATCAACGCCAAGCTCGACCGCGATGAGCATCGTCAGACGGGCCACTTCCACCGAATGATCCAACACGTTCTGAGAATGGCTTCGCCGAAAATACAATCGACCCAGGCGTTTTGAAATCTCGACATGAACCGGAGCCAAACGCAAATTGTACACCGCCTCGTTTCCTATTTTCAAAATCCTCTCCGCCATTTCTGAGGAAACCTTTTCCACAACCGCTTCAATGCGGGCGGGGTGAATGCGCCCGTCCGCAACCAGCCGAGCCATGCTTTCCCTGGCGATTTCGCGTCGCACGGGGTCAAATCCCGAAAGAACGACGGTATTTGGCGTGTCCTCGAGCAACACCGTGACGCCGGCGGCATTTTCAAAGGCTCGGATGTTGCGTCCGTCTCGGCCGATGATGCGCCCTTTGATATCATCGCCTTCTTTTAAGACTACCGAGGCGGTCGTCGTTTCCGAAGCGCAGTGCGCCGCATACCTTTGAATCGCAATCCCAATGATGCGTCTTGCTTCCTCTTCTCCTTCTTGCCTCGCTTTTTCCACAATTTTCCGGGCTAAAACACGGGCGTCTGTTTGCGATTCATGCTCTACGAACTTCAAAAATTCCTTCCGCGCTTCCTCTGCAGTCAACGCCGCCACACTGGCCAATTGACTTTGCCACTTCTGAATCAGCGCATTTACGGAGGCCTCCCGCTCTTCAACTTGCCGCCCTTTCTCGGCCAAGTTCGCTTGCTCCGCCTCCAGCAACGCCTCCTTCTTGGCGAGCCTCTCCTGTTGTGTTTGCAGCGATTTTTCTTGCAGTTGGAGCTGTCTATCGCGTTCGGCCAATCCTTTGGAACGCATCGACCATAATCGAGTCCAACCCCATAAATTCAACCCCAGAACGGCCAATCCCGCCACCGCCAGAATTAGCAACACATCAAATGAATCCGTCATGACTTTGGGTTGTGCAAATTCCGGCCAAGTTCGGCGAATCAGGTTCGGAGTCTATGGATTTTCACGGCGCGGGCGAAACCCCGCTGTTGACGGCTAAGGCAAGGGATGCGCGAGGTCGAATTGCAAGGGAGTTGCGATTTTTCAATCATGCTTTAACGGGAGGTTCCGCAGTTGTCGCTGGTTGAGCGGCCGGCGGCTTTGGCGGGAGAGTGCGTGGAGGACGCGTCATCTCGAAGTATCCGTTCGCGTTCTGTCCGGACAGAGCGGCTGGGCGTGAGAATTCGCTCCATCTTCTGGTCCCACGGATCCTCAGGCAAGGAGTCCAGCAACTGGTATTCATGGGCTATCCCGCAACGAGCGCTCCGAACATCCTTCAGCAATCGGTCGTAAAATCCCCCGCCCCGGCCGAGTCTTCCGCCATCCAAAGAGAAAGCGAGGCCGGGCACGAAGACTGCGTCCAGGAGATTTCCCTTTACTTTGGGGCACTTGGCGCACGGCTCTAAAATGCCAAATCGACCGGGCGACAGTTGACTCCATTGTTTTATGGCGGCAAATTCGTATTCTTCGGCCGCCGCGTTCCATCTGGGCAAGGCGATGTTTTTTCCCTGATCCAACCCCGCGGAAATAGCGCCAGTCACGTCTATCTCCCACTTGGCGATTGGGACGTACATTCCGACGGATTGGGCGCGATCAAACTCATCCGAAGAGAGCAATCGGCCGACAAGCGCAGCGGCGGCATTTGACTTTGACGAAGAGGACAAACGCGCCAGCGCAGACCGCATTTTGCGCCGAATTTGCGCTTTTTCCGCCGCCTGTCTGCTGTCGATTACGGGGTTCACGGATTGCTTTTAGGAAGAGTCTCCGTTGTCATCGTATCTTGCTCCTGAGACAATGAATCGCGCCAATGTTTGATTCGCTCGCGAATTTTTCTCTCCACCCCTTGGTCGGACGGCGAATAGTATCGGCGTTCGGCGCCAAGATAGTCTTGAGGCACAAAATGGCCGGCGTAGTTATGGCTGTATTTGTAGCCGATTCCGTTCCCTAACTTCGCAGCGCCTTTGTAGTGGCCGTCTCGAAGAGCTCGAGGCACGGGGAGGATCGGGTTTTTTCGCACGTCCTCAAGCGCCGCGTCTATTGCTTTCATTGCGCTATTGCTTTTGTAAGCGGTGGCTATGTAAATGGCTGCCTCGGCAATGGGAATTCTAGCTTCGGGCCATCCAACAAATTCGGAGGCTTGATGGGCGCTGGTGGCAAGCACCAAGGCCATTGGGTCCGCCAATCCAACGTCTTCCGCCGCGCAGATCAGCAAACGTCTTGTGATAAATCGCGGGTCCTCGCCCGCGCGGATCATCTTGGCCAACCAATAGAGCGCCGCATCCGGGTCAGAACCGCGCATGGATTTGATGAACGCCGAGATGGTGTCGTAGTGGTTGTCGCCGTCGCGATCATACACAACCGCTTTTTTCTGGATGCACTCCTCGGCAATCTTCAGGTCGATGGAAACGACGCCCGCTTGATTTGCCGGGGAGGTGAGGATGGCGATTTCCAGCGAATTAAGCGCCTTTCTGGCATCGCCGTCGGCGGTGGCGGCCAAATGCCGGATGGCTTCTTCGGCAATTTGGATTCGCCTTTTTCCCAATCCTCTTGTCTCATCCCGGAGCGCTCGGCGGATGAGTTGGACGATTTCGTCCGTTTCCAAGGGCTGAAGCTCGAAAATTTGCGATCTCGAAACCAACGGAGAATTCACGAAAAAAAACGGATTGTGAGTGGTGGCTCCGATGAGTTTTATTGTGCCGTTTTCGACGTCGGGCAGCAGAATATCCTGCTGAGATTTGTTGAAGCGGTGGATTTCGTCAATAAAAAGCAGTGTGGGGAGTCCCTTGTTGCCCCGTCGATTGGAGGCAGCGCGCAACACCGTCCGCATATCGGCAACGTTTGATTCCACTCCGCTCAATCGCTCAAACTTTGCTTTGGAGGAATGCGCGATAATCTGGGCCAAAGTGGTTTTTCCCGTGCCTGGCGGCCCATAAAAGATGAGGGATTGCACGCGATCTGCTTCAATAGACCTGCGCAACAAGGAGCCGGGTCCCAAAATATGTGTTTGCCCGACATACTCGTCCAGCGATGCCGGACGCATGCGCGAGGCTAGCGGCGCGCCAGAGTCCCCGCCCTTGTTGTCGGACAAAAACGCCTCTCCGCTGTTCGAAACTTCGGCTTTTCCTCCGGTTTGAACGCGATTTTCAAATAGATGCTCTTGAGCCATGAAAGAGAAACTTTCTCTCTTCGAGAAAAGAAAAACCCCGCACTGTGCCGTGGAAACAGATCCTTCGAACAGGATCGAAACAAGTGGAGCTCACCCGGCGGCATTCGACTTCCTTTCTATCAAGGCTTGCCGGCCGCCATACCTTAGGCTACCGCTCCATTTATCATTGCTTTAAGGTCCGAGGACTTTGTTTCGATACACGAGCACGGCAGGGTTAATTCTTTATTCGACCCCAGCTTTTCAATGAGCGAACTCCCACCCCATCCCTCAACGGAGCGGATTTCCAAACGCCGAAAGGAATTATCACCGCAACGGAAAACTCTTTCAAGCAAAAAAACGTCATTCCTTTTTTCTTGGCAACGGTCTCAAAGAGGCGGCGGAACAGAAGGTTTTTTAGAAAAAGACCTCAATCGAGCGTCCGGCCAATCCAAGCAAGGCGGTTGGCAAGTTTGAAAAGGATTTCGTCCATCGGGAGAATTGGGCAAACGCTCCAACCAATCGCGGATCAACTGAATCACCGAAGCGGTTTGAATGCCTTGATATACCGACGGATAGGCGGCCAAGTTGTTTTGAGCCAATCGCAGCAAGGCGCCCGCGGGACGAAGCCGATTCTTTTGCAAATGAACGAAGGCCCCCGCCAACTGGATGAGCCCCTTGTAAAACAAACCTTCAGGGCTTCTGCGACTCGGCAACCACAACGCTTCCAAAACGTCGTGCGCCTCGTAGAACAACCTTCGATTGAAACAAGCAAAGAACCCCAAGTAGTGCGCGGGCCAATCTCCGCCCTGCAACTCGGAAATCAAAATCGCCACTTGCGCGCTTTTATCACTCATCCGACGGCCAAATACTCACTCGCCAACACGCTGTTGTCCCTCTTCGCAAAGACTATCTCAGAAGACTTCCGCGAATGCTCATCCAGCGATTTCCCGCCGGCAAAGCTCGCTTTGATTTTGACATCTCCAACCGCATGAAACAAGCTGTCCGCATGGCAAAGCCGCCCCTTGGACGAGGTCTTGGCGCGCTGCTTGGCGGCGGGGCGCCGGCAGTTTCTAAAAAAACGCCCGCGCCGGCAGAAAGAATCCCTCCTTCCCCGCTCCAATCAGCGGCGCCCAATGCTGCGGCAGACGAACTTCGGATGGACCAAATCCACCCTTGCCCTTTTCAACCTCGCAAGGAATTCGACGAAGCCTCTCTCCAAGAACTTGCGGAATCCATCCAATCCCAAGGAATCGTCCAACCTTTGATTGTTCGATCCAGCGGCGGCAGATTCGAGATCATCGCCGGCGAACGCCGTTGGCGCGCCGCGCAACTGGCCGGCCTCAAAACCGTTCCCGCCGTTATTCGCAAAGCGGACGACCGCGAAGTGATGGAACTGGCGCTCGTTGAAAACCTCCAGCGCGAAAACCTGAATCCCATCGAAGAAGCGGCCGGACTGCGACAGCTTATCCAGCAATTTGATCTCCGACAAGACGAAGCCGCGCAAAAGGTTGGCAAAAGCCGCGCCGCCGTCGCCAACACCCTCCGGCTCCTAAAACTGCCCGCCAACATCCAGACCTATTTGAGAGACAAAAAAATCTCGACCGGCCACGCCAAAGTTCTTTTGGGACTTTCGGACGCCGAACGACAACAAACCATTGCCGAGCAGGTCGTCAAAAACCAACTTTCCGTGCGCGACACCGAGACGCTGATCGCCCAATCTCAAACCAGCCGGAATGCCGCTGCGCCGCCAATCTCGCCGACGGATAGAAACCCAAACATCGCCCGGTTGGAAGAGAAAATTCGCCAACGAGTCGGCACTCGTGTCCACCTTCGCTACCAACAAGGAAAAGGTTCCTTGAACCTCACTTTTTTCTCGGACGAGGATTTAGAAAGGATTGTCCAGATTCTCGGAGTCGAACCCGACTGAACTCCAGACACTTGATTAATTCGGAATCCAAAAGCGCTTTATGGCAAACTTCCAAAATTCCCGGTCCCGTTGCGTCCAAGCACTCAATCGCCAAGAGGCGCTCGTCTCCAATCTCAGCGCATTCGTCGGCTTAGATGGATTCGTCGACGAGATCATCCACGTTGTCGACAAACGCGAAGACGCCAATTCCTTCGCACGAATTCCAACCATCGAGGCGCTCGCCAACCGAATCATCGACGCCGCCGGACGAAGCACCAATATCGAACTAGTTCCGCAGCGAATCAAACTCGGAGGCAACGGCCCCATCATGGCCAACGCCTTGGCCGGTTTCGGTGTCCGCACTTCCTACGTGGGGGCGCTGGGCTACCCCAACCTGCACCCTGTATTCTCCCCTCTGTCCGACAAAGGCGAAGTTTTTTCCATTGCCGAAGCCGCGCACACCGACGCCTTGGAATTCACCGACGGAAAATTGATGCTCGGAAAGATGACGCCGTTAAACGACGTCACCTGGCCGAACCTCCTGAAACGAATGGGACGAACCGCTTTTGAAGCAAAAATCCGATCCTCCCACCTAATCTCCTTCGTCAACTGGACTATGGTGCCTCACATGAGCGAAATTTGGGAAGCCATCCTCAACGAAAACATCCTCCCCAAGCACGGATCAAACCAAACAGCCTTCTTCGATCTTTGCGATCCAGAAAAACGGAACAACGAAGACATTGCCCACGCCATGAACCTGTTGGGACGTTTCCGCAAACATCTTCGCGTCATCCTGGGACTGAACGAGAAAGAAGCGATGGAACTGGCCGAAGTCTACGGACTCCCGGCGGGATCGGATTCCCCCGAAGATCGGTGCGCGCTGGCAGAGTCACTCTTCAAAAAGCTCAACGTCGATCTATTAGTCGTCCATCCGGTCTCCTACGCCCTCGCAGTCACCAATACAATCACAACATGGATTCCCGGCCCCCTCATTGAAAAACCCGTGATTACCACCGGAGCCGGCGACCACTTCAATGCCGGCTTCTGCCTCGGCCAACTTCTAGGCATGTCGCCGGAACTCTCCCTACAACTGGGCGTCGCCTCCAGCGGCCACTATGTCCGCACAGGAAAAAGCCCGCAAATCCAAGACCTCCGGCAACTTCTCGCCAATTGGCCTAATCGCCACCAACTATAGCCTTTTTGCTTGTCCCCGCCCGCTCGAACTTCCAAAATAATCCCAGTGTTGTTGCCCATCGTCAAATACGGCCGGCCAATCCTACGCAAAAAAGGCGAGCTGATCCGCCCAGAGAGAGAAAATCTCCGCCAACTGATTGACGACATGTTAGAAACCATGCGCCACGCAAAAGGCGTTGGCCTAGCAGCCCAACAAATAGGCCAAGCGATTCAACTGACTGTGATCGACATCCGCGAAGCGAAAGAAACAACCTCGGAAATGTGGATCAACGACCAACCGTCAACTATCAACAAACACATGCCCATGATTCTGCTAAACCCAAAAATCACGCCATTGAACGCCTCCATTCCCGGCCAAGAAGGATGCCTCAGCTTCCCCGAAATCTACGGCGACGTCCTTCGACCCGAACAGTGGACGTGGAGGCGATTCATCCCAACGGTTCCCCTACAAAGTTCCGTTGCAATGGACTTCTCGCCCGCGTCGTCCAACACGAAACCGATCACCTGAACGGCATTCTCTTCATCGACCGGATGACTCGCGCCGCCAAAAAACAAATTCAATCCGCGCTGGACGCCCTGCGCCGCCAAACCATGCTCCAAAAAACTGAACCGTAAGCCCCGTCCAACAAAACTACCAGTTAATCACCGTCCTCTTGGAAAGCCTCCGCCCCAGCAGCCGCGTTGCAAAGCACTGTTCTAGCAAAAAGTAGTTGGAAGTTTGGGCGGAGGAGGCATCAATAACAAGCGGGAGAGCAGGAAACAGTGTTGGATTCCAAACTTCATTAGCCTCATAACTTCCCTAGCGATTCTGCGTTAGCGTTAGTGTTGGTGTTGGTGGTCGAACTCTTGGGGGGAGGGGAGGTTGTCGCCATGGAAGGCGGCGGGCCAGGCGGGATATTGATTAGGCTAGCCCAAGTGCCAAGGGTCGTCGGCTTGGCCGTTCCTATCCCAAGCTACTTTCCAAGTTTCCAAGATTCCCTCATAGCCTAACACATTTTGCCCGGCGCTGGGTTGTTTGGCTAGGCGCCTCTTCTTGCCCGCGGCCTTCGCGAGCGCCATATTGGCTGTGCCTCTCACTCTTTCGCCAACTCCGCAAACGCCTTTTCGACCTAAGAAAGCTGATGCCAGAGGAAAAGACCTACATGCAGGCGTCCCAAACCCGTGCGGGAGATCGCGGTTTCTTTGCACCCCGCCGTCAATTTTCTACTTGCGCCACAGAACCGCTAATCCAACCTACTAACCAACCAACATGAGCTGACCCGCTCACTTCCACCACCGCATAACTCTGCCCAATGATGCCGATAGTGGGATTGATACCCAACTACTCCGCCGGCTAAGGTTGCGCTTTCCGCTTTGTCCTTGCGCACAACCGGTCTTTAGCGAGCCGGGGTTCCTAAACCGACTAAGTCGCCGGCACTGGTTGCGCCATTCACTCTCCCTTGCGCCGAACTGGACTCGATAGAACCACCAACATTCCACCCCACGAAGACGCTAACGCCGATAACGCCGCTCACTTCTGCGTTGACGAAGCTGTGCGCAATGTTCCCAAAGTTATGTCCAACTAGGCCGCCGACGCTGTTCGAGCCCACCACTTGCCCGCTCACCGAACAATGGCTGATGCTTCCTTGACTCAACCCGGCGATGGCGCCGACCCAGTTCACACCTTTTATATCCACCTCTTCTAATCCTAAGCCAACCACTTGCCCGCGATTGCCAATAGCTCCAAACAAGCCACTGGGTTTCCCGGCAAACCGGGAGGCATCGCTCTGGTCTTGGAACAAGCCGACAATCTTATGTTCGTTGCCTTTTAACACGGCTTGGAAGGGGTGGGAGAACAGGCCGATGGACTGCCAGCCGTGGCCCTTGTTCCAAAAGGCGTCTGCTTCCTCGGCGTGGCCGTTGTGGTTGGTATCGAAGTCAAGATCGCTGGTGAGTTCGTAGCCTTGGGCTGGGGCGTTGTTGGGAATGCCCATGTTGTCAATGGCGCTGGGGAAGGCTTGGTGGTAAGCGTCGGCGAATGCTTCTTGGTCCGGTTGGCCGTCGCCGTCCAAATCCCAACGAATGGCGTTCAGTTGGGCTAGGTTGCTAATCTCAATCAAACCGTCGTCATCCGCATCGTAATCGACAAGCTGCGGTTCTATAACCGTGCCGCCCGAAGATAGTTCCGATCCTAGTTCGCCGGTCTTTGCCGCCGCCGCTGTGGAGGAAATGATTACAGAGAGCATCCCGGCGTTTGGGTGCGCCACGAAGCCTTCGCTGGCGTCAATAGAGTGCCCGATGGAGACTGGTTCGCCGATGGCGGCGGCGTTGTCGGTTGCGCTGACTTTGATGGTTTGGAAGTTCAGCCAGGTGGTAGTGGTAAAGATCAGTTTTTGGGGATCCACCATCACTTGCGGATGACTGGGTCGGATGCGAACGATCATATCGGACACAAATGGGGATCGGGCGGAGACGCCGCGCACTTGGTAGAGGGCCGAGCCGCCTTGGGTCAAGCTCAGCTCGCTGGTGTTGAAGATCAACAAGGGGAATCGTCCGCCCGGAAACGAGGGTTGCGCCGGCGAAGGATTTCCACCCCGAGAGGGCGGCAGCGGTTCGTCGTCGTCGGTAATCTGGACTTGCGCGCTATGGGGATGGACCACGGCGTTAGTGGGGTTGCGCAATGTTATAGTGAAGGTTTCGTCGGCTTCTTCTTCGGGGTCGCCGCGAATGGAAACGGCAATGGTTTGGGTGAGGTCGGTAGCGCCTTCGGCAAAAGTGAGGGTGCCTGAGGTAGAAGTGTAGTCTTGGTCGGCAACGGCGGTGCCGCCCTGCGTGGCGTAGTCAATGGAGACGGCTTGATGGAGAGCTTCGCCTTCGCTCAGCAGCAGTTGAACTGGAATCTCGACGTCGGTCGTGTCTTCGTCGCCTTCGGGGAAGGAAAGAAAAGTCTGCGCAAAACCGATGACTAACGGCCGCTGCACGATCGGCGGGGGCGCGTCTTCGTCCACAATGGTGATAGTGGCCGACAACTGAGGGGCGCCGTTGGGGAAAACAGCGTTGACGGGACTGCTGAGGATTAGGTCAAAAGTTTCGAGGGGTTCGTTGATTGCGTCGTCTAAGATGCGAACGGAGATGGTTTGGGTGAGGGTAGTGGTGCCGGCAAGAAAGGTGAGAGTGCCGCTGGTTTCGTCGTAATCTTGGCCGGCAAAAGCGGTGTCGTCTCGGGTATCGTAGGCAATGGTGATGTCTTCATTAGGAATGACGTTATTGATGATGTTGACGGCCAGCCGGATGGTTTCGGCTCCTTCGGTGACTTGGGCTTGATTTTGCTCCCAAGCGATGACGGGCAGGGGCGCATCGTCGTCTAAGATGGTGCATCGGGCGGTGGCGGCCAGGAGTCTGGCGTTGACTGGATTGCTCAAGGTGAGGGTAAAGGTCTCGTTAGGTTCGTCTAAGGTGTCGTCTAAGATGGGAACCGAGATGGTTTGAGTCAGGTCAGTGGTGCCGGCGGCAAAGGTGATTATGCCGCCGCGAGCAGCAGTGTAGTCTTGACCGGCGGTGGCGGTGACATCTTGGGTAGCGTAGTTTAGGGTGACGGTTTGGCTGGGAACTCGGGTCAAGCGCACTTGAAACTCGGCGTTGGTTTCGCCGCCAGCGCCGCCATCGCCTTCGGTGATTTCCACAACTGAGGGAGTCAGAAAGAGGGAAGGCGGCGGGGGCGGCAACACATCGTCGTCGGCAATGGTGATGGTGGTTTCGATGGTTTGGCGCATGGAATCGCCGCCGCCAAAGTGGACATTCCTCGGGTTGCTGAGGCGCACATGGAAGGTTTCGTCGGCTTCTTCTTCGGTGTCGCCGCGAATGGAAATGGAGATGGTTTGCGTCAAGTCAGTGGTGCCTTCGTCGAAGGTGAGAGTGCCGTCGGTAGCGATGTAGTCTTCGCCGGCGGTGGCGGTGCCGTCATCGGTGGTGTAGGCAATGGAGACTTCGGCGTTGGGAGATTGGGTGAGTTGAATGTGAAAGCCAATGACGGTGGTGCCGCTATCGCCTTCGGCCACGGAAAAGGAAGTGACGGGCAGAGACAGCTCCACTTCGGGCAAAGCGTCGTTGTCTACAATGGTGACTTCGGCGGCAAACTCTTGGCCCGCAGTGTCGTAGCGGCTGGATCGAGTGAGAACTAACTCAAAAGTCTCATCCTCCTCTTCCACTTCATCCCCGCGTATGGGGATGGAAAGATTTAAGATGTTTTCTCGGAGCCATTGACCGGAGAAGGATTGCCCTTGTCTCCAATCGCCGGCGAATCTCCATTGACCGCTGGTAGGAGTGTAGTCGTTGTCTGCTTCGGTGGCGGTGCCGTCTCTGGTGGCGTAGTGGATGGCGATGGAGTTGGTAAGGATGCCTCTGCCTAATAAGACTTGAAAATTGGCGTTCTTGGTACCGCTGTCGCCTTCAACCACTTCCATCGTGGAAGGAATGATGGTGACTGATAGTGTATTGGTGAGAAGGTTAGTATATACGGGGTTGCCCGTCAAATATAGATCGTGACGATTGAGGCTGACTAGATCATCGAATATTCCTTCCGACAAGGGAAGCGTGGTTAGCCCGTTGCTGCGAAGGTCTAGAAAATCCAGATTGACGAGATTATCGAATACTGTTGCCGGCAGGGAGGTGAATTGGTTGCCGGAAATATCTAGTTGTTTTAGTTTGGTGGTTTTGCTGAAGACGTTGGCCGACAGAGAGGTCAAGCCGACGTTGGTCGTAGTATGGAGGTTTTCAATATACAGATATTCTAGTTCGGTGAGTTTGTCAAAGACGCCGGGCGGCAGGGAAGTCAGGTCCGGGTTGCGGGAAAGATGCAGTGTTCTTAGTATGGGAAGATTGTCAAAAACATGATCCCGCAGGAAAGTCAGGCGATTGCCGCTAATTGCCAACCATTGCAGTTTTGTAAGATTGTCGAAGACGCCGGCTGTTAGGGAAGGCAAGCGATTGTTGTTAAGACTCAGGATCGCCAGTTTGGCCAGGTTGTCAAAAGCGCCGGAAGGCAAGGAGGCTAAGCGGTGGCCGGAAACATCCAGCCATGTTAGATTGGTCAGGTTGTTGAAGAGGCCGTTTGTCAAGCTGGTTAATTGGCCGGTTTCAAGATCCAGCCGCGTCAGTTTGGCCAGGTTGTCGAATATTCCGGAGGGCAGGGAAGCCAGTTGCGGAGTGTTGGAAAGATTCAACCGTGTTAGGTTGGTCAAATTATTGAAGAGGCCGGACGGCACGGTGGTTAGGTCTGCATTGCTGGAAAGTTGCAGAGTTTGCAATTTATGGAGGTCGTCCAAGAGGCCGGAGGGCAAGGCGCTTACAGAGAAATTGTCAACCATCAGATCTTGCAGATTGGTGAGATTGTTGAGGAGGCCGCTCGGCAAGGTTATCAGATCTGGGCTGTTGCGAATCCTCAGCGTTTGCAGGTTGGATAGGCCGGCGAAGTCGTTGGTTTGCAAGGAAGTGAGGCCGCCGATCCCCAGATTGGTGATGGCGGTTAGTTGGCTGGCGTCGGTGAGCTGCAAGCAGTTGCTGAGTCTCAATGTGCTTAAAATGTGGTCGGCCACTTTTTTGGTTCGGCCGTGGAGGATGTTGTTGGTGTCGGAGCAGGAGAGCAAGGGTTCCTGTTGCGCGGATGCGGTTTGCAGGGAAGATACGGCGGCCAGGATGGCGATGACGAATGCGAGGATTGGTGAGTTGCGTGGTTTCATGGTGGTTTTTAGGAAGGGCGGGTTGTCTGAGCGTGACGAGGTAAGTGGCGGAGAAAGATTAGATTGGCGCCAAGTGCGGGGGGGGGGGGGGTACTTGTCACTTTACTGCCAGCAAAGGGATTGGGATTTTCACCGTTTTTTGTACTCACTGTTCTTGAATCTTTCATGGTGACATTAACTTTGCGGGATTTTGTCCGGGAAAAGATATTTATGTCAAGCAGATTTTGGGCAACTTCGAGAGGGAGTTTTGCTTGACGGATTCGGATAGCTCTGACGGGGGTTGGGTTTTGCCAGATGGGAGTTAGAAGTGGTCGGTGACGGCGCCAAGATGGGCGGAGCCGACGGTTTGGGCGTATTTGGCGAGGACGCCGCGGGTGTATTTGGGTTGGGGCGCTTTCCACCGGGCGAGGCGGGATTGGATTTCGGCTTCGGGGAGTTCGAGGTTGAGGGTTCGTTTGTCGGCGTCGATGGAAATGGGGTCTCCGTTTTGGACGACGGCAAGGGCGCCGCCTTCGTACGCTTCTGGGGTGATGTGGCCGACAACGAAGCCGTGGCTGCCGCCGGAGAATCTGCCGTCGGTGATGAGGGCGACGTGGTTGCCGAGTCCTTTGCCCATGATGGCAGAGGTGGGAGACAGCATTTCTCGCATGCCGGGTCCGCCTTTGGGGCCTTCGTAGCGGATGACGAGGACGTCGCCTTTTTGGATTTTGTCGTGGAGGATGGCTTGGAGGGCGGTTTCTTCGGAGTTGAAGGTTTTAGCTCGGCCGCGGAAGTGGAGTCCTTCTTTGCCGCTGATTTTGGCGACGGCGCCGGTTGGGGCGAGATTGCCGTAGAGGATGACGAGGTGGCCGTCTTTTTTGATGGGGTTTTGAAAGCTGCGGATGATTTCTTGGCCGGGCGGGTAGTCGGGGGCGTTGGCGAGGTTTTGGGCGAGTGTTTGTCCGGTGACGGTGAGGCAGTCGCCGTGCAGCAGCTTTTTGTCCAAAAGCCTTTTCATGAGGGGAATGGTGCCTCCGATGCGGACGAGTTCGGCCATGACATATTGGCCGCTGGGTTTGAGGTCGGCGAGGACGGGAACGCGGCGGCCGATTTTGGTGAAGTCGTCAATGGAAAGCGGCACTTTGGCGGCGTGAGCGATGGCGAGGAGGTGAAGCACGGCGTTGGTGGAGCCTCCGAGGGCGGTGACCACGGTGATGGCGTTTTCAAATGCCTTGCGGGTGAGGATGTCGCTGGGGCGGACGCCTTCTTTGAGGAGGCGGATTACCGCTTGGCCGGCTTGTTCGCAGTCGGCGTGTTTTTCTTTGGAAACAGCGGCTTGCGCCGAACTGTTGGGCAGGCTCATGCCAAGGGCTTCGATGGCGGAGGCCATAGTGTTGGCGGTATACATGCCTCCGCAAGAGCCGGGGCCGGGAATGGCGCAGGCTTCGAGTTCGCCGAGTTGGCGGTCGTTGATTTGCTGGTTGGCGTGCTGTCCGATGGCTTCAAAGACGGAGACGATGTCGACGTTTTTGCCTTGGTAGCGTCCGGGCAGGATGGTGCCGCCGTAGACGAAGACGGAGGGGCGGTTGAGCCGGGCAAGGGCGATGAGGCAGCCGGGCATGTTTTTGTCGCAGCCTCCGATGGCGATGACGCCGTCAAAGCCTTGGCAGCCGGCGACGGTTTCGATGGAGTCGGCGATGACTTCTCGGGAAACTAAGGAGTATTTCATGCCTTCTGTGCCCATGGAGATGCCGTCGGAGATGGTGATGGTGTTGAAAACGACGCCTTTGCCGCCGGCGGTGTCGACGCCTTGGGCAACGCAAGAGGCTAGTTGGTCGATGTGCATGTTGCACGGAGTGACCATTCCCCAGGTGGAGGCGACGCCGACTTGGGATTTGCGGAAGTCGGTTTTTTGGAAGCCGACGGCGTGAAGCATGGCACGGCTGGCGGCGCGTTCGGGGCCGTCTACCATAACGGAGGAGCAAGCGCGTTGGGCGTTGGTTTCAGGGGGAGGGTTGGGATCGTTCATGATTGGAAAAAGCGTCAAGCGATGATTGCAAGAAGACGAGAGATTCCAGAAACCGGACAACCGGCGGTTCTATTTTGATGTCTACGAATGGAGCAGAGGCGAGGGCTTTCTCGGCGGATTTTTGGACTCTTGGCCGAGGAATTCGTTCAGGATCTGGTTGACTTTTCCGGGAGCCGTCTCTTCTTGAAATCGAATCAGGACGATGGAATCGGCTTTTGACATGAGCGTCGCAAGTCGGAATTGGCTGGGACGCGATGAAGGGCTGTCATTGTCCTAGCGCGGCCTCGATTTCTTTGGCGACTTCGGCGGAGTCGGGTTTGACGCGAGGAGCGAATCGTTTGAGGATTTTTCCGTCGCGGCTAATGAGAAACTTTCCGAAGTTCCACTTCACATTGCCGGGAAACGGGGAGGTTTTTCCCGTGAGGGCGGCGTATAGGGGATGTTGTTTGTCTCCTTTGACGTGCAGTTTGTCGAACATGGGGAAGGTCACTTTGTAGTTGACGCGGCAAAATTCCTTGATTTCGTCCGGGGTTCCCGGCTCTTGAGCGCCGAAGTCGTTGCAGGGGAAGCCGAGGATTTGGAATCCTTTGGGTTGGTATTTGGAGAAGACTTTTTGCAGTCCTTCGTATTGCGGAGTGAGGCCGCACTGGGAGGCGACGTTGACGATCAAAAGAACGTCGCCCTGGTATTTTTTCAGGGAAGTGGATTCGCCATCGATATTTTTAAGCGAAATGTTGTAGAGGGACGGCGAGTTCTCTACGTGAATGGAAGAAGCGGCGACCATAAGAACCATAGGGATCCAGAATTTCAAAAACTTCATAAGCGGAAATTATTGCGTCTATTTTTCGATTGTCAAACGTAAAAATCCCGGAAGTTTTTTATCGACGCTCTTGTTTGGGGAGACTTTATGGAATGGTGGAGCGAAAAGCCTCCGGCAAATCGCGAATCACAAGTTCTGGGAAACAACCAAGCAGAACGACGCCGGCGGCCGCAAGAATCGCAATTGTTCTGAGCCCGGGATCGGGACGAAAGTTCTTCACGGCGGCTTCTCCGCTCGCGGTGTAAACTTGCTTGAGAAGCCTCAGGTAATAATAAAGGGAAAGAACGCTTGCTGCGATGCCCGCGGCCACCAGCCAGAACATCCATTGGGCGGCATCGGGCGATTGAAGAGCGGCGGCAAATAAATAGAACTTTCCAAAAAAACCCGCCAAAGGCGGAATTCCCGCTAGGGACAAGATAAAAATCAACAGGCAAAAGGCTTCCACGGGGAATCTTTGGTGAAAGTTGGCGAAGGACGCAATCCGGTCGTCGCCGCCAGTTTTTTCGACGAGTGATACTAGCGCAAAGGCGCCGAGGACGGCTAATCCGTAGGTGAGCAAATAGTAAATCATCGACGCGGTTCCGTGAGGATTGTTGGCCATGATTCCCAGCAAAACATAGCCGCTGTGCGCGATTGCCGAGTAGGCGAGCAGCCGTTTCACACTGGATTGCGCAATGGCGGCCAGATTGCCGATCAGAAGGGAAGCCAAAGCGAGCAAGGCCAAGAGAGGAAGCCAGCCGCCGATGCCCGCCGCTTCTTCGTTGAATACGATCCAAGGAGCCAATCCAACGGTCCATAAGCGGGCAAACAAGTAAAACCCGGCGAGTTTGGAAGCAGAAGCGATGAGGGCGGCGACCGGCGGAGCGGCGGTTTGATAGACGTCTGGCGTCCACCAGTGCAGAGGCGCCGCGGCAATCTTGAAACCAAACCCCACGGCGACGGCAATCATGCCGATACTCATCAACGGCGCCGCGGCGCCGGAGAGCGGTTGCGCGGCAATTTCGGAAAGCGTCAAGGCGTGAGTGGCGCCGTAAATGAAACTGATGCCAAACAGAGTGAACGCCGCCGAAACGCCGCCCAGCAGGAAGTATTTCAAGGTGCCTTCGGCTGCCTGCCGGCTCTGCTTGCGCAAGGCGGCCAGCGAGTAAAACGACAGGGCGACCGTCTCCAGAGCCGCAAAGGCCAGAAGCAAATGTTCGGCGCTTACCATGAGCATCATGCCCGCTAAGGCAATCAGTGCGATGAAGTAGAGTTCGCCAAGATGATCGGTGAACGCCGATCTGGTGGACATCGCCAACGCACTCAAAGTGAGGCCGATCAGCGCTGTTTTGACGAGGCCGGTTGCGGTGCCGAAGTGAAGCCAATGGGACAAAGCGCCGGCGTCGGGCGGCCCCATCCCAATGGAAAGGACGGCGGCCAGACATCCAAACGCGCTGAGGCCGAAGGCGAGCGCGTGCCTCCGTCGGGCGGTTTGTCCGCGCATCCCAAAAAGATCGACGGCTAACGCCGCCAACGCGGCAATGACGAGGATCGTTTCCGGCGCAAGCAACAGGAGAATGTCGCTGTAACGAGTTTCCATCACTTTGCGATGAGCGGTTCCAGCAGAGGCGGAGAAAGGCTCGGCAGAATCAAGTCCAAAAGCAATCTCGGATACAGGCCGACGGCGATGGTCGACGCCAGCAAGATGCACGCGCCCGCTTTCTCGTGGAGCGTCAACGGAGAAAGCGGTTCTTCGGGAGAGCGGGCGAAGGGCTTTTCTTTGGCGAAAAATGCCTGAAACATTGCCCGCAAGGTATAGACGGCGCCGATGAGAATTCCGACGCCGGCCAAAATGGCGAGAGTGGGAAACGCCTTCCACGCGCCGATCAGCACTTGGAGTTCGGCGACAAAGCCGCTGAATCCCGGCATGCCCATGCTCGCAAACCCGGCCAAAACGAAGGTTCCCGAGGCAAACGGAAGCCGCTTCGCCAGCCGGAAGGCTTCCAACTCGTTCAAGTCGCGCGTGCGCGTCCGAGAGCAAACCATTCTTCCCACAACGCCAAAAAGCAGGCCGGCCAAAATGCCGTGCGAAAACATCTGAAGAACGGCGCCCGAAAGGCCGGCTTCTGTGCCGGCCATAAGCCCCAAAAGGACGAATCCCATGTGGCTAACACTGGAGTAGCCGATCACAAACTTGAAGTCTCGCTGCACAAGCGCGGCGGCAGCACCGTAGACAATGCCGATTGAAGCCAGAAGCGCCAACTCATCCCGCCACGCTTCCAAGCCCGCCGGGAAAAGCGTCATCGGAAACCGCAACGCGCCGTAAGCGCCTAGTTTCATAACGACGCCGGCCAGAAGCATAGAGGCGCCGGTTGGCGCAGCCGCATGCCCCGTCGGCGCCCAAGTGTGGAATGGCCACAAGCCCGCCAGAACGGCAAAGCCTAAGAAAGTGACGGGGAACGCCCATAGTTGAAAGCTTGGGGAATACGAATGCTCCTTCAGCTGAAGCCAGTCGAAGGTAGAAGCGCCGGCCTCGACGTAGGCGGCCAGCAAACCGAGCAGAACAAGAGCGCTCCCCGCAAAAGAGTAAAGCACGAGTTTCATGGCGCCATATTCTTTGCGCGTTGACCCCCAAATTACGATTAGGAAGTATTTGGGAATGATTGCCAGTTCATAAAATACAAAGAGCAGAAAGAGATCAAAACTGAGGAATACGCCGTAACATCCGCCGACGAGTGCTAGAAAAAAGGCGAAAAACTCCCGCGAGCGATGCTGAACGTCCCACGAAAAGAGAATTCCCGCCACGGCGGCCAGCCCGGTCAACAGCGTCAAGGTCAGGCTAACGCCGTCTGCGCCCAGTTGATAGCCAATGCCCAGAGAAGGCATCCACGAGTGTTGGACGGTCAATTGAACGCCGCCGTCTTGGGCGTTGTATTGCAGGCAGCCGACAACGGCGCAGAGAAGTCCGAAGAGAGCGAAGGACAAGGCCGTGCGGCGGCAGCCTTCGGCAGAGAGGCGAGGCCACAACGCGCAAACCAGGGCGCCGGCAAAACTAGAGTAAATCGTCCAGCTAAGCATAGGCGCTTTTCGTTTTGCAGTGGCAACAAGGGCAAGGGCGAATCATTCGGATACTTTTGTTATTTCGTTTTGTTGGATTGTGAGGGAAATATAGCGGTTTCTTTGCGGCGGAGCGAGTTCGCTAAAAGTTTGGGAATCGGTTTTTCCGTCGTCGACATTGTGTCGTTGGCTTTTTCTTGGTTGGTTCGAGGATTTCACCGGCTCCTATCAAAGATTCTAATTGGCTAACGGCGCGAGTTGGGCAAGCCAATGCAAGGATGTTTCGTTCAGAAAACGCAGCAGATATTGCGGATACACTCCGGCGGAAATAATCAACGCCAGCGCGGGGACAATCACCAGCCATTCCCTGAGATTTAAGTCCGGCATTGTCCGCCAGGTTTCGTTTGGGGGGCCGGCAAAGACTTTCTGAATTACGTTCAAAAGAAAAACAGCGGTCAGCAAAAGACCCAGAGACGCCAGCGCCGTCGCCCATTGGACGTGGGCAAACGAGCCTTTGAAGATAAGAAATTCACCGATAAAAGCGTTCAATCCCGGAAGTCCGAGCGATGCGAGCAACGCAGTCCATGCGACGGCGGCGAAGCGGGGCGTTATGGAGCGCAATCCACCGAAGTCTCCAATGCCCCGCAATCCTCCGGCTCTGGTTTCTAGGCGTCCCAGCAGGAAGAAGATCAGGCCGGCAACGACGCCGTGATTGAACATATGCAGGCCGACTCCGTTTATGGCGGCGGCGTCTGTCGTTAGGGAAGCGTTCGCCCGTCCGCTCATGACGGCGAAGGCGCCCAGAAAGCAATACCCCAGGTGATTGATTGAGGAGTAGGCAAAAATCCGTCTTAAATCGGTCTGGACGCAGGCGGCCAGGGCGGAGAGCACAATGGTGCCGACGGTCAAAATCAACAGAGGCGTGGCCGCTTGGGCGGCTTGGTCGGGAAAAATGGGAAGAATGAGCCGCAGGAGCGCGTAAAGTCCCATCTTCGACATCGCTCCGGTCAACAGCAAAGTGACCGAAGCGGGGGCTGCGGCATAGGCGGCCGGCGCCCATGTGTGAAAAGGATAGATCGGAACTTTCACCGCGACGCCGAAGAAAGCCAGCCCGAAGAGCAATAGTCCGATTCCTTGCGGCGGAACGCCTTCTTTCCATCCCAGATTGGCGGCGACGCGGGACATTAACTCGCCCCGCTTCGCTTGTTCGGCCAGTTCGGCAAAGTCGAAGGTTCCGGTTGCGGCGAAAAGAGCGAGGAAGGAAAGGAGCAGGGCGACGCTGCCGACAAAAGTATAGAGGAAAAAGGGAACCGCCGCTTCGCTTTGCCGAGGGTTTCCCCACAGCCGGATCAAAAAGAAGGCCGGAATCAAACTTAGCTCCCAAAAGAGAAACCAATGGAAAAAGTTCAGCGCGGTAAAGACGCCGATCAAGCCGGCTTCCAAAAACAAAATCAAGGCCGCAAACCGATGCGGGCGAGGCGCCGCTTCTCGCGCTGTTGAGAGAGCGACTGGAGCGAGCAGGGCGGTCAGTCCGACCATAAGAAGACTCAAGCCGTCAACGCCCACGGAATAGTCCACGTTCAAGGCGGGAATCCAGCGGTGTCTTTCAATGTTTTGGATTGCTCCAACGCCGGGATCAAACCGAAGTCCTAAAAAGAAAGCGACGGCAAGGATGAGAAGTCCGATCCCGGTGCCGATTCTCGTTGTTTTTCGGTGGCTCCAGCCACCGCCAAAGCACCATAAAATCCCCCCGCCGAAGAGGGGGATAAAGGTCATGAGACTGATGAGCGGAAGATCGTTCATGGGCGCAGCCAAGCGAAGACCAACGCAACGATTGCCAAGCTGGCGCCAGCGATTTTCAAATAGGTTTGGATTCGGCCGTTCTGGATTTTTGCCAGCAGAGCGGCGATTCGCCGCACACTCAGGCAGAAGTGGTCAAAGCCGGCGTTTGCCAAGTGTTCGTCGGCAATGCGGGCGAACCAAGCGATTCCTCGAACAAATGCGGCGCACCATTTGCCGGCGCGTTCCAATATGCGGCGATCTATAATTTCTGCCAAGTGGCCGAGAAACTGAACGCCGCGCAGGACGGTTTTTCGGTAAAATTCATCGACGAAAAACTGGTTCTCCGCCCAACGGTAGCAGCGCGGCAACATTCGCCGCAAAGGGTCTTCCTGAGCGGCGGGACGAAATCGAGACGAACGATACAGGAACCAACCGAGAGAGAGGCCCGCAAGAGCAATCGCCGAAGAGAGCAGAAGCAATCCCAACGTTTTCGCTTCCAACAACGCGCTCGCAGAGACTTCCGCAGATTGCCCTTCAAGGTAACTTTGGAAAGCGGGGAAGGCCGGTGTGCCTATAAAACCGAGCAGGGCGGCTCCGGCCGCCAAAACGAAAAGCGGCAACGTCATCACCGCGGCGCTTTCTTTCGGCCGGGCGAGGGATTGCCGATTCTCCGTTCCAGCACGCCAACGGTTCTCGCCAAAGAACACGTAGACCATTTGCCGGCTCATGTAAAAGGCGGTCAAAAAAGCGCCCGCAAGCCCGAAGAGGAAGGGAAGTTGCGAGTGGTTCCATGCGCCGGCATCATGAAGAATGGCGTCCTTGCTCCAGAATCCGGAAAGCAGAGGAAAGCCCGAAAGCGCCAACATGCCAACAGCGTAGCCGGCGAAGGTGAAGGGCATAAATTTCCGCAAGCCGCCCAGCCGGCGGATGTCTTGCTCTCCGCGGCAGCCGTGGATGACGGAGCCGGCGCCGAGAAAGAGCAACGCTTTGAAAAATGCGTGAGTCATGAGATGAAACATCGCCGCGGCCGGTCCTCCCGCGCCCAAGCCCAGCATCATGTAACCGAGTTGGGAAATGGTGGAATAGGCCAAGATGCGTTTGATATCGGTCTGCGCGACGGCGACTAAGGCGCCAAACAAAGCCGTCAAGCTGCCGATCCAAGTTGCGACGGCCAAGGATTCAGAAAAAACTGCGTCCCCGGCAACAGTCATCAGAGGATAAATTCTGGCCAGCAAGAATATGCCGGCGGCCACCATTGTGGCGGCGTGGATCAACGCGCTCACCGGCGTGGGACCTTCCATTGCGTCCGGTAGCCAAACGTGCAGCGGCGCTTGCCCCGACTTCCCAACAGCGCCCCAAAGAAGGAGCAACGTGATGACGGCGGGAACGGCGAGGCCGAAGAACGCGGTTTGAGCGCCGAGCCGCGTCAGCGCGGCCGTTTCCAAACATCCCCTGCCGTCGTCGTAAAACAAGAGCGTTCCCGAAGCGGAGGAAAGCCAAAGCATTCCGATGAAGAAGCCGACGTCTCCGATTCTGGTGACGATAAAGGCTTTTTTGGCGGCGGCCGCGGCGCTGGGTTTGTGAGTCCAAAACCCGATCAAAAGATAGGAAGCCGCTCCCACCAACTCCCAGCAGATAAATAGCAGGAGCAGGCTGTTGGCAATCACCAGCCCCAACATCGCGGCGGCAAAAAAGCTCATTAGACAAAAGAACCGGGCATATTGTTTGTCCGAGGCCATGTAGCCGACGCTGAACAGAAAAATCATGCACCCCACAAAAGTCACAACGAATGCCATCACCGCCGCAAGAGGATCCAACACCCAGCCAATTTCCATAGAGGCAGTTCCCATCGAAAACCACGGGATGTTCATCGTTTGTCGCCAGACTTCTCCTTCGCTTTTCGATCCTTCAAGCGTTGCCAAAAGGGCAAGGACGGAGAGAATGCAGGAAACGGCCATCGCCCCGATCGCAAGGAAGGAGACCGCTTTTTTGCCCAACTGCGGCGCCAACGACAGCACGCCCGCCGCCAACAAGGGCAGGAGAGGAATCAACCAAAGCATGTGGACGACGTCGTTCAAAGCGAATGGGCGCGATTGTTCAATGACGAGTTCCGTTTAGCCCTTCAATTCGTGGATTTTTTCCGGATCGGCCGTGCGGTGATGCCGATAGACGGCGATAACCAACGCCAAACCAACAGCGGCTTCGGCGGCGGCAATGGCAATGGAGAACAAAACGAACAACAATCCGTCCAGCGATTCCGGACGGGGTCCAAAACGCCAAAAGGCGATAAAGTTCAAGTTGCCCGCATTCAACATCAATTCGACGCCTGCCAGAATCAGGATGGCGTTCCGGCGGATCAGAACCGCGGCCAATCCCAAACAAAACAGAAGGGCGCTCAAAATCAAATAACTGGACAGCGAAGCCACGGCGCTTACGACGGGGAAGAGGGTTTGTCAGCGGATTTGTCGGCCGGATTTGCTTCGGGCGCTTCCTTCATGGCGATGGTGACGGCGCCGATCATGGCGACTGTGAGAAGCAGGGCGATGACTTCAAGCGGAAGGACGTATTCCGTCATCAGTCTTTCGCCGATCTTTTGCACCGAAACTTCGGTTTCGGCGGCGGTGGATTGTCGGATCATCGACGCTTGCCGGACAGCCCAAACCAAGCCGGCAAAAACAGCGCCGCTAATAAAAAGGCCGATCCCGTAGCCTGCGGAAAAGGGAGATTCACTCAAATTAGGCCCCGAATTCCTCGTCAGCAGAATGGCAAACAGAATCAGAATTGTGACCGCTCCAACGTAAATTAAAATTTGCGCAAACCCCAGGAATTGCGCGCCGAGTTGCAAGTAAAGCATCGAAACGCCGATAAAAGCGACTGCCAAACAAAGGACGCAATGCACAATTTGGCGAAGAAACACCGCGCCGCCGGCGCCGGCAAGCGCGATCAAGGCGATAAAAACAAATGCGACGCTCATTCTCTCAATCGGCAAAACGATAGACTCGCTGGGCAAGCTTTTTTCTGCGGGAAGGTTTGCTCAGAAGCCAATACGGAACGGCGACGCACGGCGGGCAAAGAAGCCATGCCCGCCAACCGCCATCATCGGAATAGAACCAAATCGCGGCAGTGGCCAAAGCGGCCAGTGTCATTGGCAACATAAACTTCCAAGCCAGGTTCATAAGCTGATCCGTGCGCAACCGGGGAAGCGTGCCGCGAATCCAGATGAAAAGGGCGATGAGGCAGGCAAATTTGCCGAAAAACCAAAACGGACCGGGAAGAAAATTCAAAATAGGCAAGGGCGCGTGATAACTTCCCAAAAACAAGGTGACGGCCAAACCGCTCATGGCGAACAATCCGAGATATTCCGCCAAAAAGAAAAGCGCGTATTTAAAACCGGAGTATTCGGTCATATGCCCGGCGATGATTTCGGATTCGGCCTCCGGGATGTCAAAAGGAGATCGGTTGGACTCCGCCAACGCCGCGGTGAGAAACAACAGAAAAGCGGCAATGCCCCAAGGAGTGGTCGCGTGCCAATGCCAAAATCCGCCCGACTGTTCGGCGGCGATGACCGCCGGGGAAAGGGATTGGGACAGCATGACGACGGGAACGACGGAAAGAAGCAGAGGCACTTCGTAGCTGATCATCTGCGCAATGGCCCGCATGGCGCCGAGCATGGCGTATTTGTTTCGGCTGGACCAGCCCGCCATGAATACGGCCAGTTCCGCCGTGCCGCCGATGGCAAAGAAAAAGAGAATGCCGGCGTCCAAATGCACCGGCACAAGTTGCCGGCCGTAAGGAATCACGGAAAAGGCCAAGAAAGCCGGAAGGATCAAAATTATCGGCGCCAGAAAGTGAACGATTTTGTCGGCAGACCGCGGCACGACGTCTTCCTTGAAAATCATTTTTAACCCGTCGGCCGCAGGTTGTAAAATGCCCGCCGGCCCCACGCGATTCGGCCCCAAACGATTTTGGATGCGCCCCAACGCCTTTCTTTCCAGCCAAGTTGTCAACGCAAAGAATCCCGCAAATGTGCCGATTAAGAGTGGAATCGACAAGAAACGGGCGACGGGCGGGTGCTCTGTCTCGGCCGTCAAACCAACCAGGCTGTCTTGAATGTGAGGGATCCAGTTTTCCAAAGTCTATCGATTTGGGTGGATGGCTTTGTCTGTCAGCGGCTTTTGTTTTTGCGCTTTGGCGGCGGCTTTGGCTTTGGCTTTTTCAACATCGACGGCGCGGCGGGCGTCTATTGCGGCCGCTTCCGCAGGATGAATGCGACGATAGTATTGGTTGGATTTTGCCAATTGGCGCTTGTCTAAAAGCAAACCTCCAAAGCGATCGGTTTGGCTGAGTTCAAATTCCGTGTCCATCTGGATTGCGTCAAAGGGACATACTTCCACGCAAATTTGGCAGCTCATGCACACCGATATGTCGATGTCAAAGGCCGACGGCTGGAATTGGAGTTTCCCGACGAAGTCCGGCTTTTTCGTTTTGTTTTTCTCGATGTAAATGCACTGGGGCGGGCATTCTTTTTCGCAAATTCGGCAGGCGACGCAACGGAGTCCCTCCATTGGATTCTTGCCGTCGTAAACGAGGAACGGAAAGTTGCGGGCGTTTTCTTTGGCGGGAACTCTCTGCTCTGGGTATTCGACCGTCGTCAGATAGTTTTGGGGCGAGCGAAAAGTTCCGGCAAAGTTCTTTGCCGTCTGGAGCATTCCTTTGATGATGCCGGCGCCTGTCATTTGCAAAAATGTCTCAATCCACTAACGTCGCCATTCTAGCGGTCCACTTCTCCCAATACAATATCGATGCTGCCGAGGATCACGACCACGTCGGCCACGGTGTGGTTCAAGCACATGTCTTCGAGGATCGTCAGGTTGACGAGGCTGGGCGGGCGGACTCGGTAACGATAGGGCTTGGGAGTTCCGTCGCTGATGAGGTAAAAGCCCAACTCGCCTTTGGGTCCTTCAATTCTGCCGTAAGCCTCGCCGGCGGGGGGGCGAAATCCGCGAAGCTTGGCTTTGGGATTCATCACGGGGCCTGGGGGAATTTGCCGCATTGCCTGTTGCAGGATTTTGAGAGATTCCCGCATTTCGAGCATTCGAATCATATAACGATCGTAAACGTCGCCCACCTCGCCCAGAGGCACGCGAAAGTCAAACTGGTCATAAACGCCGTAGGCATCCACTTTTCGGAGGTCGTAGTTGACGCCGCTGGCTCGGAGCATCGGCCCGGAAACGCCGGCGTTCACCGCCAATTCGGAGGGAAGCACGCCGACCTGTTGCGTTCTGGCTTTGAGGATTTCGTTTCCGGTAAGAAGCTGCTCATAGTCATCGAGAAAGGCGGGGAAATCGTCGATACACTTCTGCGCTTGCTGTAGCCAGCCCTCCGGCAGGTCGCAACGGCATCCGCCAAAGCGCATATAATTGCACATCATGCGAGAGCCGCTTAAGGATTCAAAAAGGTCGAGAATCTTTTCCCGCTCGCGAAAGGCATACATCAGGGGCGTGCCGAGAGCGCCCATATCCATAACGAGAAATCCAATGAGGCAGGTGTGGTTGAGCAGACGGGTTAGCTCGGCAAGGATTACTCGGATGTACTCGGCGCGTTCGGTAGCTTGGATGCCGGCCAGCGTTTCCACCGACAAGGCATACGCCCAATTATTGGCCATCGAGTTAAAGTAATCTAATCGATCGGTGTAGGGCATGGAGGCCAAGTAAGTAACGCTCTCCGCTATTTTTTCATGGTTGCGATGCAGGTAGCCAAAAACTGGTTTCAAGCGGACAACCCGTTCCCCATCCAAGGCGACGTTCATTTGAAACACGCCGTGCGTGGAAGGATGATGCGGCCCCATAGAGATTTCCAAAAGCTCTTCCGCCGGTTGTTCGCCTTCCGGTTCGTTTTGTTTGCGAATCGTGTAGCTCGGCTTGGCAACGGAAGCGCCGGCAATGCTGCTAGATTCTTGAATCATGGGCGAGACGGCGGTTGGGATTTTTCGAGGACGCTCCCGTGGGGCGTCGGTTCGTATTCGTAGTCGTCCGGTTCCACATAGTCTTTGCGCATGGGAAAATCCTCAAACTCTTCCCACATCAACAGCCTCCGCAAGTCCGGATGCCCTTTAAAAATCACACCGTAAAGATCGTAGACTTCTCGCTCTTGGAATTCGGCGCTTCGCCATATCGCCGCCAGGGAAGGCACGACGACTTGATCCCAGCGATTCCCCGTCCGAACGCGAAGAATTAACGGCCCTTTCCGAAGCGACACCGAGTAAAAGTGATAAACCACTTCCAAAAAACCCGGAATTCTCTTTTCGACAATTGTTTCCGCTTTCTTTTCTTCGCCCTCGCGTAGCGCTTTTGTCTTGATTTCCTCTTTGACAATTTTTTCGGGCCAATCCACTCCGGTAACGTTGGAAAGATAGTCAAAGGCCGGTTCCGCTTGACCGCGCAGCCATCGAGCGATCTCCAATAAATCTGCGGCGGCTACTCGCAAGGAGTTTTGGTTCGACGGACTCGAATTGGGAACCAGCGAGACCTCGGCCTTTGGAAAGGCTTCTCGAATTTGTCCAAGAATGGCTTCGGTAATATTCATAGCGTCGCACAAAGGCAGTCCAAGCCAGAGGTCAGTCTCTGCGTAAAGGCGGTCATCCCGTTTGCCGGGCAGAGGGCGGACGCCATACGGCGGGATTGCTGGGCGGCGCCAAATCCTTCTTGCCAAATCCGGGAACGGGAAATTCCGACGGAGCATCGGCGCGAAGATGGCGAGGCCTCCGTTCCCCTTTGAGCGGCTGCGCGTCAATTTGCCGTTGCAAAGTCATAAATGCGTGGATTAACGCTTCCGGCCTCGGCGGGCATCCGGGAATGTGAACGTCCACCGGAAGATAGCGGTCGATGCCTTTGAGCACGTTGTAACCTTGTTTGAACGGCCCTCCGGAAATGGCGCAAGCTCCCATAGCGATGACGTACTTCGGCTCCGGCATTTGATTGTAAAGCCGAACGACTTGGGGCGCCATTTTTTTGGTGACGGTGCCGGCAACAATCATCAAATCCGCTTGACGAGGCGAAGGGCGAAAGACCTCGGCGCCAAACCGAGCCAAATCATAACGCGCCATCGTCGTGGCGATCATTTCAATGGCGCAACAAGCCAAGCCAAATTGAAGCGGCCACACAGAATTGCGCCGTCCCCAATTGTGAATACTTTCCAAAGTGGTTGTGAAAACTCCGTGCTTTTGCAGCTCGCTGCGCATGCCTTCGCTCATTCTCTGATTATTTCCCCTCTCCGCCGTCAACGCCAATTCAAAACCCCCTTTCCCCAAGCCCACGCCAGCCCCTCCACAATCAAAAACACAAAAACCAACATCGCCAAACACGCCCCGATGGGAAGCTCAGTAAACGCTACGGCAAAAGGCAGAAGAAAGACAGCCTCAACTTCAAAAATCAGAAAAATAATGCCGTGCAGATAATACTCCGCCTTGAACCGAATCCAAGCGTCCCCTTTGGAAACCAAGCCGCATTCATAAGTGGCGTTCTTGTCCCGACCGGGTTTGCGCGGCACGAAGAAAAAAGACCACAACCGAGCCGCGCAAAGCGGCGCCAAAGCAAAACCCAAAGCCGCCAACGCAAACAGCGCCAAAAACCCATACGCAGAATCCATCATAACTCAAACCCTTCTCAATAGCGGAAAACTCGGCAAAACCGCAAGCAAAACCGCCCCTCACAACTCATCAAAACCATCCATGAGCCGTTAATAAACCGTTGCCAAACGCTCCAAAAACCAAAAAACAAACCGCCACCAACCAACGAAAATCGAAGAAAAATCCCTCAATCCGCAAAAAAAATGAAAAAAAGTTTAAAAAAGACTTGATTCCGTCTCGAATTGGGATAAGTTGGTGGTGCGTCATCGTTTCACAGGCGTACCTTTTTGGGTCGCCTGCTGAACGTCACAGTTCATTTTAGAGTCTCGGGAGAGCCGAATTCGACTTTTCCGCCTCTTGGGTAAATGAGTGGGATTTTTTCTCTCGCTTTTTTGCCTGTGAAATGATGACGTCGGCCTGGACGTTGCCGTAAATGCGCCATTGGAACAGAAAGTTAAGAACATATTGACCGAAATACCATTATGGCAACATTTCATAAAATTGTGCTGGCGATTGCCAGCTCGTGGAACCACGGAACCTCTAGCCCCGCCCCACAAGGCGGCAACCGGGCTTTGAGCAACCAAACCAACGCCTTGGCCTCCGCCTTTGCCGAACGCCAAGCGCAACCGTCGGCCAAAACTCCTCCCAATCCCAACCGAATCGGAAAAGGAATCGGAAAGTTTTGGATTCCCATCCTTCTCGCCACCACGCTGATGACAATCCCCATCGAGCAAGCCGAAGCACAACGAACAGGGATGCGTCTAGTGCCAGATGCCCGAATAACCATAAATTCGGACGGGACTAGAGTAACAAACAGAATCAATCCTCGCACACTCCAAGCAATTCCCAACACCCAACCATCCGCAGTTCTTAATCCCGTTGTCGTCAATCCAGTAACGGGGGCGGCACTCCGAAAAGGCGCAATCAAAGGAGGGAAATGGCTCATTGCCGTCCTTGCCGAATATGGTGTTCACAGCGCAATAGACAGGGTGCTTGCCAATAACAGAGACCAGAAAGCCACTACAACCGTCCACGGATCCCGGTGGCTATCCCACGAATACTCGTACAACATAACGTCACCAACCAATAGCATCTACCCTTACGGGGGCAACTGGACAACAACGGCAAACATGGGAGATCGAAACATCCTCACTTCCGCATATGGATGGTGGGGAAATTTGAATCGAACAATGACGCAAGACGAAGCCATCGACGTACTAGAACATCGGATGTCAAAATCTTCAATCGTCCGTCTTGTGATGAGTTATTGGGACCCGACTCACAGAGTGAGAGGAAGATCAGGCCGACTTTACCCCGTAATAGTAGTTGGACACAATATTCAGGCAAGAGAAGGCGAAATAACAATGCAGAAAGCAATCGAACTTAACAGAATACGGCAATCCACTGGAAACAGAAATATCGTCTGGTTCAGAGAAGAGCAAAGGCAAAAATTCAAAAGGAACATAGGAAGCTTCGGAATGTTCAGCGATTTTGTCGATCCTAAGCCGATTTTGAAAGCGCTCGGAACGGAAAACGCCATCGACAGCGAAGCCAACTACTACGAAGCCACCGCCACTTGGCGGTACCGCAATCTCAAATTAAACGGAACATGGGGAGAATGGGAAGACGATGAGAAAACCTTCAGCCAAGATACCGGAGACGGAATCAAAAGCTGGACAGACCATCATTTCTCCCATGATTTCTGCAAAAACAACCAAGAAATTACCGAACCCGCAATCTACGAAGGCATCGAACGATTCGTTTCAACCAGGGATGTGTTCAAAAAATTCTTCAAAATAAAGGAAGATTTCGTGTGGATAGGGTTCGTCCGATACAGGAGAACTTTTTACACATACGAGTGGAGACCAGTCGACGAAGAGCCTGTCGTAGTTCAACAGTACCAAGACCTCACCGGCAATTAAGGAAAGACAAAACAAAACAAGACAGGAGATTAGCCAATGAACAAAATAGATAAATTCCTTTACGGAGGATTCGCCATTGTCGCCATCGGCGGCCTAATAACCATGCTGGTGTCCGTTTTCTCTCCGCCAAAACAAATAGCGGAAGAAACCATCGAAACGCCAAAGTCCCCGAAAATCGAGCAAGCAACTCCCGAACCCGTTGTTGCCGTTGAGCCAATACAAACAGCAACGGAATACGGGGTGCGCTACTTTGATGATAACGGAAACGAAATCATCCCCACCCAAGAAATACTCGATGCGTTCAAGGCTCTCGACGAAGAACGCAAACGGAAAGAAGAAGAGCAAAAAGCCCCAGACGAAGCGGAAAAGAAATGGTGGGAAAGCAGAAAGGATTGGGTAGAACGATTCCCGTTCCAGCCAACCCCTCATCCAGAAATCAAATTCGATCCAACCGTGTATGATTCAAGGAAAGTCTTTAGGGGCGAATGGCCGGAAGAAAAGAAAGACGACGCCTACTGGGACATGATGCGACGAGTGGAGCATCACAGCTTGTTGAAAAGTTTTTACAACAGCTGGGTGCCTTACATCGAAGAATTCGAGCAACTGCACGACATCGTTCAAGAAGAACTCGGTGAATCGGCAAGCACGGCGGTTCTTGCCGTAACATTCAGAACGCTTGCAAAATACCACAAAGCGGCGCAACGAGACCCGGATGCGATTTTCCGAGAAAACGTCCGAGTGGAACTGCCTGTTCCAGAGGCCAACGAGTTGCTTGAACAGGAGTTCGTGCTAGGCGAGGACTTTTTCAGCCTCCCCGAAGAAGGTCAACAAGTGTACTTAGCCGCCTTGCTTGAACCACGTAGAAAAGCAATAAGAGATCAGATAGATCCACCCACCGAAAGACGCGACGTCACGTGGGGGGAAGAAACAGAAATGCTGAAAGAATGCATTGTAGGCGCTTTGACAAATCCAGAAATCGGATGGGAAGGAATTTCCAAAGAACGGGCATTAGCCATCCGAGAACGGCTAATCAATGAAATCCCGGCGGAGGGGTTCTTGAAACTGCCTAAAGTGATATTCGCCTCCAACACCAAATACGAATTCCAATTGAAACCCGGCGATCCTCTCCTCATCAAATAGCCCGTCCACCGAAAGTTCACCATGTCAACCTCGGCAAGACGCACCTTGCTGGGGTTTTTCTTTGCCCGGTTCGCCCAACAAAGCCATCCAGCGCCAACAGCGGCGGACTACTCACTCCGAGCTGGAAAACTTCTTCAAAAACGGAAACAGGTTTTCCCCGCAGTTCGAGCAGTTCTATCGCATCTTAGAAAAGCACGGCAGAACCGCAAACCCGGCCGCCATAGCCAATGCGTTCTCAAATCTTCAGGACTATTACCAAACCTTAGACCATGACCCCGAAGAAATAGTGCTACAATCAAACGGGGATCCAGTATTGTAACGAGTGCCGTCTACAACGGGCGGAAGGGACACTTAGAGACCGATGACTTGGGGGGAAATGCGGGAAAGCTGTAGAAGGGGTGTTTCGGGTGCAATAAATAACCATCAAGATTGGCCGTCCCAGCATCACGAGCAATGGACGGTGGAATATTCTCGCTCTATAGCGGATGAGTTAATCCGAGATGTTCCCAACATGGCCGGCATCGCTTACGCCGGCTATTTTGCTGATTCGCACAGTGAAAGATATAGGAAGTCGCTGAAAGTGGGAGATTCTTTGATGACGCCGTATGTGGGGTATCAGGCCGCTTATGAAGAAGTGGAGGCCAAACGGCACAGACGGCTCAATGAAGCATGGGCAAAACAAAGAGAAAAGAAGATGCGACCCAGAGGCATCCGAGCGGATGGCACATTAGTGAATGCGGACGGCGAATCCATCATGGCCAACGAAGGTTCTTTTGGCGGCTTTATGTCGGATGGTCAAACGTTTACCTTGCAACGAGGCAAAGACGGCAGAATGATGCTCTCTCCCGAAGCGATGAAAGCATTAAACGAACAATCTGGAAACAAACCTCCACTGCAACAGGATGCTAATGCACCTCAAATCACCGAAGAAGAATGGCGTCTGCAGGAAGCCCAGAGAATGCTGGAAGAAGCGGCTCGGCAATAGCTTGCCCCTCAAAGAATTCAATCGCATCCTAGTAATTCTCGTTGCTGGGGTTTTCTATGCCCTGCCTGCCCAACAAAGCCGTCAAGCACCAACAGAGACGGAAGAGCATCGAGCAAAATTCTTCAGCAACCGCCCGCGAGCGAACGTTCTCTGAATGAAGTTTCCCTTTTCTTCTCTTTTTGAAATCCAGGCTTTGCGTTCTTTTGCAACTTGCAATAGAGGGAGGCATCGAGGACTGCATTTTCAATCTAGCTTTTGCCAGTTGTGGCAAAAAAGGAAGGAACTACGGCGTTTGGATTTTTGGGAGAATTATTCTTCGGGTTTTTGGGGATGACGTCGTCATAGGCCGAGGGATTGGGCGATTTCGTCGAATTCATCCGCAGAAATGTTTTCTAGTTTCCTTCCTTTGTCGACGAGTTTCTCGTTGATTTGGAGCACCTTTTCGACCATCTCTTCGTGAGTTTCTTCGCTGCCGCCGAGTAACACAAAGTTGTCGCCAGTGGTGATTCTTTGGTGGCCGTCCGCATCCATTCCCAACAACATCGTTTCGGAAGTCTGTTTGCGCTTTTTGGGCAATTGCGACATGCAGACAGGTTAATTTGCGGAAGGCAAAGCGCAACGAATTATTTCTTTGTTTTGGCTCTGTTGCGCGGCGCAGTGCCGGCCAATGAAATAAAAATGCCCGGTGACGTCTTTTCTGTGTTTTTCGAGTTGACTTCGGTTCTGGGGAAGTGTTAGCGTGTTTTCTGCGATGCAGAAAATGCTAGATACTCTGTTGCTCGGCGGCGGGCTGTTGCTTGGCAGTCCGGCAGCGGCGGAGTGCTAGTCTCTTGCAGATGAGATTGAAAAGCCCCGTTGCCGCTCGAATGGCAGCGGGGTTTTCTTTTGTCGTCATGTTTGAAACGAGAAAGAGCAAAAGATGAAAAACGAACGCATTCTTATTTTTGATACGACTTTGCGGGATGGAGAGCAATGTCCCGGCGCTTCGATGAATCTTCAAGAAAAGTTGGCCGTTGCGCGGCAGTTGGAGCGTCTCAAGGTCGACGTGGTGGAAGCCGGATTCCCGGTCATTAGCGAGGGGGACTTTGCGGCGGTCAAGGCTATAGCGGAGGAGTTGAAGGGGCCGATTGTTGCGGGTTTGGCTCGATGCGTTGCCAAAGACATTGACGCGGCCGGCGCGGCCGTTCAACCAGCCGGCCGGCGCGGGCGGATTCACGTCTTTTTGGCCACTTCGAAAATCCACCGCGAGTTCAAACTGGGCAAGGCCGAGGATGAAATTATTCGGTTGGCCGTTGAGGGAGTGAGGCAGGCCAAGGCGCTTGTCGAGGACGTTGAGTTTTCTCCGGAAGACGCTTCGCGAACCGAGCCGGATTTTCTGGTAAAAGTATGCCGGGCGGCGGTGGAAGCGGGAGCGTCCACGGTCAACATTCCCGACACGGTGGGCTGGGCCGTGCCAATTGAGTTTGAAGCACTGATCCGCCGGTTGCACGGCGCAATCCCGGAATTTCAGTCCGGCAAAGCCGTCATTAGCGTTCACTGCCACAACGATTTGGGATTGGCGGCGGCCAATTCGCTGGCTGCCGTCCGGGCGGGAGCCCGACAAGTGGAATGCACTGTGAATGGAATTGGAGAGCGCGCTGGAAACGCCGCGCTGGAAGAAATCGTCATGGCTTTGAACACCCGCAAAGACGTCTATCGCGGCTTTCGATGCGGTGTGAACGCCAAAGAAATCGTCCGAACCTCGCGTTTGGTGGCGCGAATGTCGGGGTTGAACGTGCAACGAAGCAAGGCCATTGTTGGGGAAAACGCCTTTGCCCACAGCAGCGGCATCCATCAAGACGGCATTCTCAAAAAACGCGAAACCTACGAAATTATGGACCCCGTTCAAGTCGGTTGGGGCAAAACCGAGTTGCCGCTCACCAAGCACAGCGGCCGGGCGGCGGTTTCTTCCCGACTAAGGCACTTGGGCTTCAAAATGACGGATGAAGACCTGCGCGCCATATTCGCTCGTTTCAAGGAAATTGGAGACAAAAAGAAGTTTGTTTACGACGACGATTTGGCGGCCTTAGTGGAGGGACATATCACGATCGTGCCGGAAACATGGTCTCTGGACTACATCAGCGTGTCGAGCGGTTCTTCCACAGTTCCTACGGCGACGGTTCGCTTGAAGCAAACGGGTGCAAACAAATCCAAGAAAGCCGCCATCCTGCAAGACGCGGGCGTGGGCGACGGGCCGGTGGATGCGGCGCTCAAGGCTATCGACCGCCTCACGCAAACTCGAGGCCGGTTGAAAGACTTCGCCCTCCAAAGCGTCTCCCAAGGAAAAGACGCCTTGGGAGAAGTCACCGTGAAGGCTGACTTTGGCGATGGCGAAATTGTGACCGGCAAAGGAGTCAGCACGGACATTATCGAAGCAAGCGCCAAAGCCTACCTCAATGCTGTAAATCGATTTCTGAACACCGAAAAACAAAATCTCCGCCGGAAAAGGCGCGCTCCCTGAAGTTCGAAGTAGCCGTTTCGCAGTTGCCTGTAAGTTGTTTTTGAATGAATAGTCATGCATCACTCGTTAATTAATCCAACTCGCCAACCGTTCCTTATTTCAAGTGGCTGGGATGAATTTTTGCAGAAAAAGGGCGGCGCCAAAAAGCCCGGCCATGAAAATTACCAGTCCCGCATTCGTGAGATCAATCGACATCAAGTCCACCAAAACAATTCCAGCCAAAAGACGGGAAACTCCCCGTCCAATATCAAGTTGCGTCTTCTTCCAGTAAATGTCGCGCAAACAAAACAACGTCCAACCGATGTATGCCAAAATCGCCGCTATCCCGTACACTCGATAGCTGCCGTTGTTCACTAAAAACGCCAGAACGGCCGGAAACGAAAGCAATAGACACGGCCACCAAGAGAGAAGATGCCCGCCGTCGCTTTCGCGCCGAGCAACGCAACTCAAACCAACGATGTAAGACGACAAAGCAATCGCGCTCCAAAGAACGCTTCCCGCAATGCCGGCTTGCCCCACCGAAGCGATCGAAAGAAACAGAACAAAACGGCAAAGCGCCATAAGAACCGGTGACCAAGAAACCGCTTTGTGCGTCGCGTTATAGACCAAAATCGAAGCGCCCAACAGGATGGACAGCGAATCAGGCACGCGGCTCGCAACCGAGAAACAAACGAAGCCGAGCGCCAACTGCAAACCGCCCAGAATCCACACCGTTTTCTCGCGGATCGCTCCCGAAGGAATCGGCCGCTCTTTTCGGAATTGACGGTCAAAACCCGCGTCAAACGCATCGTTGAGATACATTCCTCCCAAGTAAAACAGAGAGGCGCCAAGCATAAGAAGCGCCAAATCACCGCGCGAATCCCCTTCGCTCAAAACAAAGGCGGCGAGACAATTGGACCAAACAGTGGGCAAATTCGAGACGCGTCCAAGAACGAGCAGAACCTTTCCCCTCAGCAGGCAACTTGGTTCCAAACCAAACATCAAACAAAACAAAGAAACCGATTTTTCCGAGAAATGCAACGTCTCCCCTTGAGAAAACTTGTAGAGAAGAATTTGCTATAAAATCAAAAAAGGTTCAGAAATCTGCTCAAAATCCACTCCAAAACCAGCCCCGCAGAGTTCAACTAAAGACGGAAAACAAGGATTGAAATGTGTTGTGCGCAAAGGAGATGCAAAGAAGATCCGGCGGGCTGATGGAACCCCAGCCCGCCGGACGATATTTCATATCTCAAGCAGGACACCGGACCTCCGGACCGATGCGAAGTGGGACATAGATAGGCCTTTTATTCGGAGCACTGAGACCTCCGAAGGCTGGCACGCACAAACAAGAACCCCCCTTCGAGCATCCGCGTTGCGCGCGTTGTCCATACCCTGAAAACAGAGCAATATCTATGCCAAAAAAGGAAAAAGGCTTCGATTTTAGGCTTTTTCTTGCCGAAATCAGCCAATTCAGCCTTGTTTCCTTCCTCAGCAACTTCAATAAGCGCCCCTGTTTTAGCTAGATCGGGTTCACACAAGACGAATTCGGAATAGCAAGTTTGAAGTTTTTCCCATAAATAAAAGGGAATTAAAGAGGAAAGAATAACGAAGCAACTCTGCCGTCTTCTCCAGATTCCTTGCTTGTTTTCCCGCCAAAAACCCGCTGTTCCCGGACTGCGCCGACAAAGAAAAACTTCTCTTCAGAGATGCTGAAACGAAATCAAAATCCAATCTCCGCCAGCGTCTGCAAAGCACTGAGCATTGTCCCAAACCCCCGTTTCCGAATTCTAGGAAACAAGGAGAAAAAAGCGTTTTTGCAGTGCGACACTCGCAAAGCACTGGCCGTTATCGGCCGCCTAACTAGCCAGTGTTCCTACAATCCGCATTCCTGGTTCGTTGTGGAACAGAAAAAAGCATCGTTTTCAGAAAGATAGGAGCGAAGTGGCGGGAAAAACGAGTCTAATCTCAAAGCACCAAAGCCCAAGCGCAAACCACCAGCCACCGGCGCCAGCCAAACGACTTAGCCGCAGATTCCAAATCCCAAGCCGCTGGCGCTTTACTGGATGAGCGGGAAACTGGTTGGCTTAGTCTGCCCCTGGCCTGCCGCCCCTCTCATTTGGTGGCCGACAATCCCAAAAACATCTAAGGCTGCCCAGCCCGGCGCAAGCGACGACACCACAATCCCCGATTACGAGCCAAGAATCCCAGCAGCGAGCGGGGCGCAGCTCGCTAGCCATCGGTCGCCAAATCACTGGCCGCTGGTTTGCGGGCGTTTCTTCTTTTGCCGCTGGCGATGGAAGAACACAAAACCGAGCGCAAACAAGCCGAAGACAAGAGCGTATTCTTGGGGTTCGGGGATGATGTTGCGGTGGATCCGCATGGTCACTCCACTGCCGGCAAAGTTGGGGTTCAGCGAATCCCAGTGGTTGACATTCTTGATGTGAAAATCTCCAATCGGCTTGTCCAACAAACCCGATCCCGTCCAAGAAGACGCCTGTCCCGAATAATTGCCATAGTTGAAAGTGCTGCTCACCCGAATGCCGATGTTATCGGCGAGAGTCACATTGTTCATAAACATCCAAGCAATCGTTCGGCTGACGGGCGTGGTGCCCATGGTGATGGTGGGGGTGTTGGTGGCACTGGCGGCAAAGGTGATGTTGGTTCGGCCGCCACCGGGAATTCTCTTTCTTATGGAGTCGATGTCGATGGTGTTAGTGCTGGAAAACAGGGGCGAGAGGGTGATTCTCTGGTTGGAAGGCGGGTTGGCTTGGTAAATGTCGCTGGCGGTTTGCCAGCCATCAACGCTAGAATAGCTGCCCGAAGTGCGGAGAGTGCCGGAGCTTGCGACGCTGGAGCTGCCGGAGAAGATCCAAAGAGTTTGGTTGGTGCTATCCTGGCTGGGATAGACATCGAGGATCAACTGCGCTTGGGCTTCGCTCCCCCCCCCCCCTCCCCGCAAAGGCAGACGACGGCGGCCAATAAAGAGAAACTTCGTTTAATATTAATATACTGTTTCATAACTGTTCCGGTCAAAAATCTCTTTGTTTCTAATCGCTCCGCCGCAACGTGTCAATCCCTAAAAAGAGAAAAAAAGGAAAAAAGTTAAGAAAAATTTGCTGGCAACGACAAAATCCGCAAAAAAGCGCAACAGAGGAAATTCGGAAGAGGAAATGCCGCCTTGGCCGTTGCGAAAAGAAAGCTTTTGCCGCGGTTGACAGTCAAATGGCAAAGGGAATTCGACGAAGAATTGGCGGTCGACGCTTGTTGTGGGCGGGATTTCTTTCTTCAACAATCAAGCGGTGAGCAGAATTCGCTTGGTGGATTGGCGAGCAAGAGCTTGTGTCGGGAGCTTCTTGCCGGTTTGCGCATTCTCTGGCTTTAGGGTGTTTTGGCGGCTCAATAAGTGTTCTGAGGCGGCTTAGGGGTGTGTCGACCCTAAATTTCAAAATCAGAATTTCGAACCTGTGAATCCGAAAAAATCTGCCGCCACAATAATTCGCCCAAAACGACCTAACTCATTGAATGACAACGAGTTATCGACATTTTCCGTCAAATCTATGGGGTCTCCAGACCTTTAAATAATGCTTGCGCAGGAAAATTCGGGTTGTGTTTCTGTGTTGGGGGGGGAGGCGAATCTGCTCTTCTGGAGGTGGACAGTTGATAACTAGATACGGACAGCATCGACATGAAGACTCCAACATCGATGAAAATGAAGCCACTTCTCGGCGTTGTCGTGGTCTCTGTAGCTGGACTTTAGGCAAAAACCGCTCAAGGCGTTGTTTCCCTCGTTTCCCAACTCTTTTCCCCTGACGCCAAAGGAGGGCGTTCGCGGCGGCCAAAAAAGTCTCCCGCCTTGGCGCCATCTTCTCGGCCGCCGGCATCGTTGGCATCGGCCGGCTCGCCTTGCCGTTTCTGATGCCAGCCAACGATGAGGAGAAGACGGACGATGCGCTCGAAGTGAGTTGTCTTTGGGTTTCGAATCATGGTTCGTCCGGTTTCACGGTGGAATTTGATGTCACCGCTCCTTGGGATCCTATTCGTTTTTTCGATGAGTTTCAGTTGTGGCAGGATGGTGTTGAAGTCGACGATGGGGCTCCTCCCCGCGTTTCGCTTGACTCTGATTATTGCGATTGGTTGAGTATTCCGGGCTATGACGGCGGGACGCCTCTTCCTTATCCGGGCTACAATCAATACAACCCGGCTTTTCAGTTTAATATTGCGGGGCAATATTGGTACGAGGAGTGGAGTCCGGATGGTTTGACTCCTTGGGGGTATTGGTCGACGCGTGCGTCTGTGGATATTTCGCTTTACGTTATTGTGAATAGCAACGGCGCGCTTTACTCGATGCTGGCTTGGGCGTACGATACCGACGGCGATGGTTATGAGGTTCCGGTCTATTATTCTGCCGGTGGAGGCTCGTTTGAAACTCTTCCGTAGGCAAGCGTTTACGTTGGTGGAATTGCTGGTTGTCATTGCCATTCTTGGCATCTTGGCGGCCATTCTTTTGCCTGCTCTTTCTAGGGCTAAGTCGGCGGCTCACAAAGCGGTTTGTATTAATAACCAGCGGCAAATTGGGATTGCTCGGCAACTTTATGCCGATGATAACGGCGGCGTTCTGGTTCCGCTTATATTTTCAAAGGAACAGGTCTCTTTCGATTCTTTTTGGAATATTGCTCTTTGTTTTGGCTATTTGGGTGGTCAAACGAATTTGTTTGATTGTCCGGCGGAGAAACGCATTCCTCGCTTAGTTTCTCTGGGCAAGGTTCGTCCTCGTGAAACGGACGCGCGAAAAAGATACGGTCCGCCAGCCCTCGGAAAATCTCATGGAGGCGGGAATGCCAAAATCCCTATGCTGCTGCCAGAGATGGCCAAGCAGTGAAGTTCTCGCCATCGCCCAGCCAAGCCCCCGCTGCGCCTGAGGGGAGGCCAGACGACCATAGTCCCATTGCCCATGGATCGCGCCTATGAAGGCCGAGAAAATCGAGAGCAAGCCCAAACCAAGGGATTGGATCCAGTAGTTCCGCCGAAGAAAAGCCATCGCAATCCATGGAAATACGACCCAAGAGCTATACCAGAAGCGCAATGAAGTAGAGAGGCCGTTCCGCCGGTTGAAAGGCGATCGCCAAGTCTTCTCTCGCTTGGACAAACTAGACATAATCTTTATAAGACTCATAGCATTCGCCCTCTTCTCCGAAATGCTCCGTTAGTAGGAAACACAAACTAGCCTCAGTGTGGACGAGAATCCGTTGTTTGACTTGATTGCCAACTCCACTTCAATCTTTGTGAAGTGGAGTTTTTTGTGCCACGACGAATTGCCAGTGAGGAGAGTGATTTCGCGCCATTCGATGTTTGAAAAATAGAAGACAATATCGCTGATCGAGAGGAGCGGGATGGGAGAAATGGCGATGTTCCAAGCCGGTGAAACGCTTTTGTCCGCCATTGCTTCAACTTCATCGGCCACTACGCTTCTATCTTTCTGGGAGTGGAGTTTTTCATCCAACGACGAAGGATGGATTGGGGATTCAGAGGTCACATTATGGAAACACGCCCCGGTCAAACCAATAAAAGCTTGCCGTTTCCCGGTCGTTCGCTATTTTTGTCTTTTCGTTGGAAGGTGTTTCCGCGATCCAAAACAAACGAAGTTGCAAACGAACAAGAACTGATATGTTGCCGAGACAACGAATTTTTGTCCTTTCGCTCTTAACGGTCGGATGGATTGTCTTTATGAATTTCACCGCCGCTGAATCTCTCTCCTATCCCAAGACGAAAAAAGTGGATCAAATGGACGATTATCACGGCATCCGAGTGGCCGATCCTTATCGCTGGCTGGAAGAGGACGTCCGCGAGTCTGAGGCGGTGCAGGCTTGGGTGCAGTCTCAGAATCATCTCACTTTTGGCTACTTGGAAACGCTTCCTCACCGCAAGGCCATTGAAGAACGGCTTACCGAGCTCTGGAATTACGAAAAAATCGGCGTTCCCTTCCGACGCGGCGGTTGGTATTACTTTTGGAAGAACGACGGCCTCCAAAACCAGAATGCTCTTTACCGGCAAAAAACACTGAGCGACGAGCCGGAGTTGGTTGTAGATCCAAACACATGGTCTGAGGACGGCACTCTTGCGCTCGGCAACGTTTCTTTTTCCAGAGACGGCCATTATATGGCGTACAGCGTTCAAGACGGCGGTTCTGATTGGCGCACTTGGCATGTTATGGAAGCGGAATCTCGAACCGTCCTCAACGATGAATTGAAATGGGTAAAGTTCAGCAATGTAAGTTGGACTCAGGACGGACGCGGTTTTTTCTACAGCCGCTATCCCAAGCCCGAAGGAGGCGATACTTTCCAATCCCTCAACAAAAATCAAAAAGTCTACTATCACCGAATAGGAACCCCGCAGAGACAAGACGTTCTTGTATATCAACGCCCCGAATTTCCAGACTGGGGGTTTCACGTTGAAGTGAGCGAAGACGGCCGTTACCTAATTCTGACCGTATGGAAGGGCACGGACGATCTCTATAGAGTTCTTTACCGAGATCTAACCGAGCCTTACGCTCTCCCGATCGACCTTATCGACAATTTTGAAAACGAATACTCTTTCCTCGGCAACGACGGCCCAGTGTTCTATTTCAAAACTAATTTCAAGGCGCCCAACGGCCGCGTAGTGGCCATAGACATTCATCGCCCCCAAGAGCGCAAGGAAATCATCCCGGAATCGGATCACGCCTTATCTGGGGTTAGCATCGTCGGCAACGTCTTTATCGCCAACTATCTCCAGGACGCCAAAACTCAAGTCAAACTATTCAATATAAGGGGGGAATTTCTCCGGGAAGTGGAGCTTCCGGGGATTGGCACGGCTTCGGGCTTTGACGGCAGACAGACGGACGTCGAAACCTTTTACTCGTTTACCAGCATCAACACGCCGTCCAGCATCTACCGCTACGATATCTTGACCGGCAAAAGCGAGCTCATCCGCCGTCCAAAAGTTCCGTTTAACCCCAACAACTACCTTGTCAAACAAGTCTTCTACCATAGTAAAGACGGCACTCGCGTTCCCATGTTCATCAGCCATCAAAAAAACCTTCAACCCAATGGCGCCGCGCCAACTCTTCTCTACGGCTACGGAGGCTTCAACATCTCCCTGCCTCCCCGTTTCTCCATCAGCAACCTTGCGTGGATGGAAATGGGCGGCGTCTACGCCCAAGCAAACCTTCGCGGCGGCGGCGAATACGGCGAGGCTTGGCATAAAGCCGGCACCAAACTCCGTAAACAAAACGTCTTTGACGACTTCATTGCCGCCGCCGAATGGTTGATCGAAAACCGTTACACAAAACCCGCCAAACTCGCCATCCGAGGCGGTAGTAACGGCGGACTCCTCGTCGGCGCTTGTATGAATCAACGCCCCAACCTCTACGGAGCTTGTCTCCCCGCCGTCGGCGTCATGGACATGCTCCGATTCCAAAAATTCACCGCCGGCCGCTTTTGGGTAGATGACTATGGATCCTCCAACAACCCCGAAGAATTCCAAGCCCTCTACGCCTATTCTCCTTACCACAACCTGAAGCCGGGAACCGTCTATCCCGCTACCCTCGTCACCACCGCCGACACTGACGACCGAGTCGTCCCCGGCCACAGCTTCAAATACGCCGCCCGCCTGCAAGAATGTCATGCCGGCGACTCGCCCGTGCTTGTTCGCATTGAAACTCGTGCCGGCCACGGCGCCGGCAAACCCACCAGTAAAATTATCGAGGAAATCGCAGATCAATGGGCCTTCCTCGCGCAGAACTTGAACTTTATCCCCATACTACAACCAGCAACCAACAAGGACACCCCGTAGAAAAAACCTTACATTATAAATCAAGAGCATGATCAGAGGATTTAACAAGTTTCCCCGCACAATCCTGCGACGACCACGCCGGATTGCAGGAAGAGCCTTGTTGTTGCTAGCCGGAATAGCCTTGGCCTGCGCTGCATTAGAGGGCTATCTCCGTTTCCAATGGCCCTTTCTAAACGGTGAAATACCATCGCGCTTTCATCCCAAGGTGGGTATAATCCGCCAACCCAACGCCCAAATGCGCTGGACAAATCCCTACAGCGAATTCTTCATAGTGGAGAAAGTCAACCACTTGGGCTTCTTAGATCGTGAGCCTCCCGACTTAGAACAAACAACCACCGGCTGCCGCATCGCCATCATTGGCGACTCTTTTGTGGAAGCAAGACAAGTGGCCATCGCCGATAAATTTCATGTTCAATTGGAACGGCTCGCCGCCAAAGAATTGCCTGATCTAAACATTACCACCGCAGCCTTTGGAATCGGCAACACCGGACAGATCAATCAATTGCCCTACTGGGAGAAGTTTGCGCGTCCCTGGAATCCCTGCGTTTTGGTGCTGGTGTTCGTTGTCAACGACTTTGCTAATAACCACCCGGTTCTGCAAGCATTGGACAGCAGAGGTTTAAATCCGGATCACAATCCGTTCACTACCGCGGCAAGAATCGAAGACGGCGCCTTTGAGTTGCGGGAGCCGGATCTGAAGTTTAGAGAGCGCCGATTGCCGCGGTTGCCGATGTCTTGGGTTAGGCGAGCAAGAATCTATTCGTCTCAAAGGTCTTATCTGGCCAAGTGGCTGCACTCCAAGTTGTTGTTGTGGGAATACACTCATCCGAAGCCTAGCGGAGATCCTGATATAAACTTTTGGGTAAAGCTTTTGAGCCAGGATCCCCGCTATGATTCGCTGGCAAAAGAATGGCCGACTACAATTACAAAGGCTCCCGGCATCTTATATTCGGTCACGTCCATATATAGTGTTTTTGGGTGGGAGGAGTTGCCGCCGATTTTTGAGGAAGCCTTAGACTTTACGGCCTTTGCCTTGGATCAATTCCAGGAGCGCGCGGATCGAGATGGTGTTTCGCTCGTTATATTGTCTACCATGAGTATGGGCACTCAGGGGGCTCGTCCTTTTGATCGCATGAACGCTTTGGCCAAAGAGCGAGGCATTCCCGTCATCGACCAAGCGGATTATATTGGCCGCCGGGGCGCCGATCCCACAGACGCCCGATGGCCTCACGACGGCCACTGGAACATCGCCGGCCATCAATGGGCGGCGGAAGCCTTGTTAGAATACTTGAAGGAAAACCAACATATTTGTCGCAATTCATCGAACAGAATGGAGCAAGCGGACGCGCAGGAAGATTAGACTACTATGAACCGGACACAAAGTCGGTAAAACCTAAGACGGAACGAAAGTCTTCCTCATTGGAATAGTTTTTTCGACGATTGCCCCAAGTGCTTTACCGGCTGGTTGAAAACTCGGCTTTGACTTCTGCGATCCAATCTTTCGATGTTGTTGCTGTCCGCCTCTATTCTTGAGCTGTGCCACCGGAACTTGTTTGTCGGATCAGAGCCTTGCAGGAAGAAGGGAATAGCGCATTAATCGGCCCGCACTTCGTCGTTTTCTTCCGCGTTTCCTTCGACTATGTCTGCTACGACGGTCTGCCCGCGGACGGGGCCTGTTACTTTGATTCGAGCTACCTTCTGCCCGCGGCGATAGAGAAAGAGTTGCTGCCCGATTGTCGGCATTGGATGCAACGGGAATTCCAACACGGCAAAGCGCAGTTTTTTATTTACTTTCACAACCATCCCGTCGCCGCTTGTGATGGGAAAGATCACTGCGTTTCCATTCGGTTTGCCGCCGTCGGGCGTTGCGGCATTCTCGGCATCCGTCCAAACGGGTTCCCGCTCAACCACAGATTTTGGCGCCGTAGTTCGAGAATTTCGGCAAGCACTCGACAGCAGAAACCCAACGCTCAACAGGACAATCCATCGCATTCGGTGATTTTGAAGGAGAATTTTCAGAAACGTCAACCAGCAAAAACCAGTGCGGCGCTTTTTCTTGTCATTGGAATGGTTTCAGATATTTTTCTGCGGGTGAGGATTCTTTTTATCGGCGACATTGTCGGCTCTCCGGGACGGCGGGCCGTTCGGGAACTCGTTCCTCTTCTTCGAAGGCGGCACCGCATCGACATGGTCGTCGCTAATGGGGAAAACGCCGCCGGAGGCGCCGGCATTACGCCGGAAACAGCCGATGAGATTTACGAAGCGCAAGTGGACGTCATCACTACGGGCGACCACCTTTGGGATCAACGGACGGTTATGCAACTATTGCAAGAAGAATCCAGATTTCTCCGTCCGCTCAACTATCCATCGGGCACACCGGGCCGAGGAGCAACCGTGTGGCGGCATCCCGGCGTCGCCTCGGTTGTTGCGGTGGTTAACCTCCAAGGCCGCGCGTTCATGCCCGCATTGGACAACCCCTTCCACGCTATCGACGCCGCGCTTCCCTCTCTCCGAAGAAAAACTCCCATCATTCTCGTCGACATGCACGCCGAAGCCACCTCGGAGAAAATTGCCATGGCGCGATTCCTCGACGGAAGCATTACCGCTCTGGTCGGCACCCACACCCACGTTCAGACTGCCGACGAGCAAATCCTTCCCGGCGGCACCGGCTTTCTTTGCGACGCCGGATTCACCGGGGGACAAGAAAGCATCTTGGGGCGCGAAGTGAACCCCGTCATCAAACGCTTCCTCACCAACCAGCCTCAGCGCTTCGGAGTCGCCAAGAAACGAATTGCGCTTCACGGCGTCATCTTCGACGCCGACAAAACCACCGGCAAATGCCTCTCCGTTGAGCGGCTTTCCCAACCACTGCCGAGCGGCGAAGATTAATTCGCCGGCAAATCGCGCAAGCCGCTCAGGTCCAAAAACAAATACAAATCGCTGTTTTTCTCGTTGATTTTCTCGACAAAAACACATTACCTTTTGGAAAAGACTCGTAAATATGATCCGCCAAATCCTTATCGCCTCCGTCTTTGCCCTTGCCGGCGCCTTGCAACCTTTGCCCGCCGAAGAAGCGCATTGGCCGAGCTGGCTGGGACCCGACCGCAACGGTTGGGTGAACGACTTTCAACCGCCCAAGCAATGGCCTGAGCAATTGAAAAAAGTCTGGCAAACCAAAGTAGGCGACGGCTACGGCTCCCCACTGGTCTCCAACGGCCTTGTTTTTCAACACGCCCGTCAAGGCGAGGAAGAAACGCTTTGGTGTCTAGACTTGGAAACAGGCGCCGCCAAGTGGCGCCAAAGCCACGCCGTGCCTTTCAAAATGGGGCTTGGAGGCGAACTTCACGGCAAGGGTCCAAAATCTTCCCCAGCATTGGCCGACGGCCGGATTTTTACGATGAGCATTACAGGAGTCCTTTCCGCTTACCAAACCGCTTCGGGCAAACCCCTCTGGCGGCGCGATTACCGCCGCCGCTTCAACAAGCCCCATCCCTACTGGGGCGCCGCAACCTCCCCGCTGGTGGATGGCGAACAAGTCATCGTCCACTTTGGAGGCGACGAAGAAGGCGACTTGGTCGCTCTGGACACCAAAACCGGCCGTGAAATCTGGAGTCAAGGCAACGACGGCGCCTCTTACTCCTCCCCAATTGTTGCCCAAATTCAAGGCGTCCGCCAAATTATCGAATGGAACCACAACAATCTTGTCGGCATAGAAAACACAACCGGCCGCCCTCTCTGGCAGTATCCCTTCCCTCACGTGGGCAACAACCAAAACATGCCCACGCCCGCAATCCACAACGGGCAAGTGATGGTCGGCGGCGAAAACCGCGGCATCCGTTGCGTCAAACCAACACGGCACGGCAATGGCTGGACGGCCAAAGAACTATGGCGGCAAACAAAAGTGGCGCTGGATATGAGCACCGCCGTGATGAACGACGGCCTGCTCTACGGATTTTCTCACTACGGAAGAGGCCGAATCTTCTGCCTCGACCCCAAAAGCGGCGAACTCCTCTGGCAAGGTCCCTTCCGAACCGGAGAGCATGCGTCCTTTCTGGCCATCCCCGGCCACATTCTCGCCCTGCTGGACTCCGGCGAACTCCAAGTCTTGGCCGCCTCCGGCAAACGCTACGAAAAAATTGCTTCTTACATCGTGTCCGAAAATCCCACTTGGGCGCCGCCAGTGCTTCTCAAAAACAGAATTCTGGTGAAAGACACAGACACCCTCACCCTCTGGTCGCTAGCCAATTAAAGCGCATTCACCTCAAGCAAAAAGCGTCAGAAAGAAAAACCAAGCCGAACAATTCGAGAAAATCCCGGCGGAAACTCCCAAAAAAATGCGGAGATTTTTTTAATTTTTTGTTTGACAAACGTTGGCAACAAGGCTTTAATGAAGGCATAGTTTGTTTTACAAAATAGAATAACGGCAGAAGTATTTTAGACTAAATCAACTTACCGACCATCATGAATATAGAATCCCCCCCCCCGCAAGTCGTCGTAAGCCTTTGGCCTTCGTCGCCCTCGTAGCCACGGCCTTGCTTTCGTTTGTCCCGCTGGAACAAAGCCAAGCGCAGTTGTACATCGATATTTACCAAAGCCGTGACAACACCAACCAAACTCTCTGGGTTTTCTCCGGCTCCGGCACCGCCCGAACACTTTACAGCGTCCGCAACAACAACGCCGGCAACGCCAACTATCACCGCCGCGACGTTTGGCACGTCGCGGACAATGGCGGAGATTTGTATGCCGGCACCGAACCCCTCAACCAGCTCGTTGCTCTTTCTTCCATCACCAACCAAAACGCCATCTCTTCCCGCGACCGCTGGTACGTGGCCAATGTCCTCACCAACCTCACAACCGCCACAACCCCAACCATCACCTTTACCACCGGCTCCAATCCCAGCCGAAGCCGAGACATTAACACCATCTATATGAATCGATCCCCAGGAGGAACAGGTGTTACGGCGGGGCTGGATAGAATTGGCATTCGGGTCAGCGGAGGATCGTTCACTTATCAAGCCAACGACGCTTCGGCTTGGAGCGGAGCGGGCATTTTGGCCAAGCCGTTCAGCGAGTTTGAGACGGGTTCCACCGATGGCACCTTCACTTTTGACAATTGGGCGAATCTTGAAAATTCAGGACCTAGCTTTGCGCAGAGAACACAAGGCTCGGTGCAGCTTCGCTTTCATCGCGGCACCATCATCCCCGAACCGCAAGAATACGCCCTGGTCTTCGGCCTGTTTGCGCTGGGCTTTGTTTTCTTTCACCGCCATTGGCAAAAGAAACGCCAAGCCAGCAGCCGGTGATTCAAATCGGCAATCTGCGGCCGGATGCTTAGCGGATTGAAGAAACTCATTCCATTTGAGCAAAGTTCAGCTCAAATCTTCCGCCGAATTCGGCCGCGGAATCTAAGGCACGGCTTATTGTTCGGAAGAGGAAAGCCATTGCGACTTCCAAAGATTGAGCAAGGACTGCAACTCGGCGGAAGCTTTGCCGTGGAGCGGTTTTTCCCGTTCAAAACTGCTTCCGCGATCGGTTACGATGAGTGTCTTGAATCCCACCCAATAGTTTGTCGGCCCCGTGTCCATCAAGAAAATCTTCACTCGCGCAAAGGTTTTCGGGCTGACGAAAGAACTATGGCGAAGAGACTCCCACCGGGAAGCGGGGCGGTCGAAGTTCAAGGTGCGTCGATTGGAATCGTAAAGCGCATAATCTCGATGAGTGAAGAAAGCAATTAACGACTTTCGCAACGCTTGCGCCGACGCAGTGGAAATGTGGACGCCGCGTCGCGTCGACAAATCTGCGGGCGCCTCCCGCGGAACGGCGCAACCCGAACTCACAAACCAAACAAGCGCAAACCGGCAAGCCAAAGATTTCATTTTTCTTAGAAAGGTGCGTTGCGGAAAAATTCGCTGCGGCAAAGTTCCCAAGGCTCATAGCATTCTTCCGGTAATTCGCTCAGAAATTGAGACGGTTGCAAATGATTGTCTTGTTGTCCCGGCGCAAACCGCATTTTGGGAAAACTCAAATACAGTTCATTTTTGGCGCGAGTGGCGGCCACGTAGAACAAGCGACGTTCTTCCTCTTCCCCGGTTTCCTCATCCCTTAGAGAGCGCGAGGAAGGGAACAGTCCTTGGCAGAGCATGATTATGAAGACGACGCTGAATTCAAGTCCCTTAGCTTGATGAATCGTCGTCAAGCGAAGGCGGTCGTCTTCGTTGGTTTGGGCGGCGCGATCTTCGGATTCGAGATTGGTTTCCAGCGCTAACTGCGCCAGAAAATCTTCTAGGTTCTCAAACGCTCGGGCGTATTGCGCCATCTGTTGCAAGTCTTCCAGCCGGGATCGGTAATTTTCAAACTGATTTTGCAAATGCTCTTCGTAGCCGGCGTCTAGAATCCACTCAACCATTTTGCCGGGATCGCGGCGCATCGGCTCGGCTTCCAGTTGCGACATCGTGGCGTTCCACTGCGCCCAATCCGCTCTCGCTTTTTGGGGAACGGCTTGAGCGCAATTCGCCAGACGCTCCGCAATGCTCGATTTGGGCGACTGACTCAAAAATCGGCTCCATAATTTGTTCGCCATTTTCTCGCCGATTCCGGGCAACATTTTCGCCAAGCGGTGAAAGGCCACTTCGTCGTGCGGATTGGCGACCAACTTCAAATAAGCCGTCGCGTCCTTGACGTGCGCCTGCTCGAAAAAACGAATTCCGCTCGTGATCAAAAAGGGAATCCTGCACTTTGTCAGCTCCAACTGCAATTCCATCGCGTGCCGATGAGACCGATACAAAACCGCCATATGGCTTAACTTTTCGCCCGCATCCTGCAATTCCAACACTCGCTGCGCCACAAAACCCGCTTGTTCGTCGGCGTCTTCGCAGGTTACAAACACGGGTTTCTGTCCAGAATCTCGCACCGCTTGGAGTCTCTTCTTGAATTGGTTTCCGTTGGCGGCGATGGACGCGTTGGCCAAACGCAGAATTTCCGGCGTGCTTCGGTAGTTCGTCTCGATTTTGAATATTTTTGCGTTCGGATAACGTCTTGGAAATTCGAGAATGTTTCTAAAATCCGCTCCCCGCCACGAATAGATACTCTGATCATCGTCGCCTACCGCCATCACGTTCCCATGCTCTTCGGCCAACCGATCAATCAAGCGGCCTTGCAGTTTGTTGGTGTCTTGATATTCGTCCACAAGAAGATGATGAAATTGCTGTTGATACTGGTGACGCACGTGGTCGTCTTTGTCAAACAACTCCAGCCAAAGCTCAAGCAAATCATCAAAGTCCATCAGTCCGTCATCGATTTTTCGAGCGCGGTAGCGTTGGCGAATGGATTCCAGCTGCGCGGTCAGATGCTCAAAATAGCTGAATTGATCTTGAATCATCGACGCAAGCGGAATCATCCGATTCACTGCCTGCGAAAAAATGTTCCCCACTACCTCTGCCTTGGGAAACTGGGCACACTGGACGCTCTTTTCCTCTCCAATACACGACTTTAAAAGACTCTTCGCGTCTTCGCGATCCATGATTGTAAAGCCTTGCGGATATCCAACCGCCGGCGTGTGCCGTCGCAAAATACGGTTGCCAATCGAGTGAAACGTCCCGCCCCACAGAGATGGAATTTCTCGCCCCAACAACAAAGCCACCCTCTCCATCATCTCTTTGGCGGCCTTGTTGGTGAAAGTCAGCAACAAAATTTGCCGGGGAGCGATCCCATGTTCAATAAGATAGGCCACCCGATAAGTAAGCGTCCGCGTCTTCCCCGAACCAGCGCCCGCTATCACTAAGGCCGGACCGGGCGGACAAGTCACCGCCTTCCACTGCTGGGAGTTTAATTCTTTCTCGTAATCAATCCGGAGATCCACTTCCGAGCGACGGCTGGATTCAAGCATACACGCCTTCGACATAAACGCCCGTCACCAAACCTAATTTTGCCCCAAAAGAAAAGGAAAAGGCTTCAAACCAACGTCGCCAACAAAATCTCAGTGATTACCCCGGGAGGGATTCGAACCCACAACCAATTGATTAAGAGTCAACTGCTCTACCGTTGAGCTACCGAGGCAACGAAAAAAAGATTTTCCGATTTGTGGAAACCGTTGTCAACCCTTTGTTGGCGCCAAAAAAAACATGGAAAGGCGTCAGCACTCCCCAAAGAGAAACCTTCGGTACCGGCAACCAATGCGTTTGAAAAAAACTTTATTTCTATTTCGTCTTGCGCCCATTCGCTCCTCTCCAGATGGTTCTCTATCGGCTGAGTACGCGGTAGAATCGGAAGTCAGCTTCAGAAGAAGTTTCATCAACAACCGTGACGGGAACTTCCTCCAACACCAACTCTTGGAGAACTTCCCAACGAACGCCGTCGGTCGAGATTTGCACAATGGCCGAGCGCCCAGACGTTCCCTCCACGTCAAAACGAAACCGGCCGTCCACATAGGCCGGCCGGGAAAGTTTTGGAGGCATTGCCGGCTCCGGTGGAACAACCGGCGCTTGAACAGAATCAATCGCCCGGCGCATATCGGAAACCGAATCCCGAAAAGGCCGGTTATAGTGAGTGCGGAGATAGATGATTTCCCACAATTGATGGGACGGCGAGTTGGAAACTCCGCTCACTACCACAAAATCCGAGCCACCTGATCTGGCTCGAGATGGCGGAAAGAACTGGAGAAACGCAGCCAGATCCGAGCCGTCCGCCACCAACTCCAAGCCAGTCGCCTCGGCGAAACGAAGCGTTCGCATTCCCCCATCGGCAATGCCGCGGCTGTCTTTTTCTAACCCCACTATGACTACTGGCAAACCAGCAACATTTCCTCCAAGATTTTGGTAATACTTATGGATATCCGACTCAACGACCGCTGAGTTTGCTCGGCAGATGCTTCACCAGTGAGAAAAAAAGTCCAGCACGACAATCGAGCCTTCTAGATCGCTCAACCAAAACTTCTCGCTGGTTTTCACGTTCGTCATCTCAAAATCATCGACTATCTCGCCCACTTGTTTCTCCTGCGCTCGCGCCTCAAAACTACTGAGCGCCAATCCACTGCCAATTGCTATGATCGCCGTCAACCGCGTCCATTTTCCTAAGTCACACTTCATTTTCGTTATCATGTTTTTCTACAATCAAAACTGCATAGAAAAGGCAAATTGAACCGCCGCCCAATCCCGGCTTTTATACAAGTCTTCAAAAAAGGGCGCGTCATCGTCCACCGCTTCATATCGAGTAAAGTAAGGTCCGGCGGTGATCTTTACACTAGCCCTCTCTCCAACCCAACGCGTTCCCAATCCAACTTGATAGCTGTCCAGTTCGGGCGACGCATTAGAAGCCGGCAAAGAATTTTGAAACTCTCCCTCATCGTGATAATAACGGCCAAAGACACTCACTAGCCATGCGTCCGTCCAATTATGTTCCAGCGTTGCGCCGACAAAAAATGCCTCAAACTCTTTCGATCTCTCCGCTTCAGACGCCGGATTCTCGGTCACCCAGCCGCCTTGCGCGCGCAACACCAAAGACTCACTAATCGCCGCATTTAAAGAACCTTGAACGCCCCAACGCTTCTCTCTCGCCATTGTGTCCGTCATCTGAATCTCCAACAAGGATCGCAAGCGCGGACTTAAAACATTTTCACTGGCCAGCCGATACGCAAATGAGTCGAGTACCTTCCGTCCCAACTCCAGACCATCCGGACCCAACTCAGCGCTGGGCGCAATCCAATCTTTGTAATAACTGAAGTTCGCCTCTAAATACCCAGAAGCCGGTAAATACTCCCACCGCAGCTGCGTTCCCAACTGGTATCCATGCGGCGAAATATCGGGATAACCGTCGATAGAATATACCTCCCGATAATAATCGTGCAACCACAACATTCGGAAATTTTGGAAGCCGTCATAGTAACTTGTTTGACCTTGCCAGACTACACGATCATTCAACGAATGGGTGAGATTCAGCTGCGCCATCTTTCGATCCTCTTTTGCCGAAACCTCTTTAAAAAATGGATCCGGAGAGCGTATGTCAATATGGTAAGTATCATAAGTCAATCCCAAGTCCCATTGGGTAGCCTCATAATCGTGGCCATATTGAAGCGTGTATTGAGTCACCTGAAAATCGCTAGTGAACAAGCCTTCCGCGCTAACATTCAAGTTTTGGTCAAAATCCCATTTCCGCGGTGCTAAATCAACCGATTCCAACGTGTTCTCTTGGAGCAAAGCAGTGGGCGTCTTGCTCTCGCAGGGTGTTGGGTTGGCGCCATTGCCTTCGCCTCGAATCGGATATTCACGGTCTAGCGGAGACGCCGATAATCCACCCGCTGAAAACAAAACAGCCAGCCGCACTGCCCAACGGCCCACTAAATCGCATTGGAATCGTCGTTTCATTCGCATTGAAATTTTGCCGATTATCGGCAGACGGTGCATCCCGCCGCTTGGGCGCCGCCCGACAAAGCCGAGCCGGGTTCAACCTGAGTTAGCACCTGCCATTGATAAGCAAAAACCGGCGAGTCGGAAAACACCATGTTTGGTTTGGACACCAAACGTTGCTCCGTCGCCGGCACGGATTTACAGCCGGCTCCTCCCCCTAAAACAATCAGGAACAAAATCAATCCAAAAAGTAGTTTGCCAAAACGCATTTCCAAACTTCAACGGATCGTTCATCTTTTGTCAACACTAGAGCATCTGCAAAATGTGAAAAATGTTGGGATGGCGACGGAATGATTCGGCGATTTTGCGAGCGTATTGCGTGGTTTTGCTTGTTTGAAAATTCAAAGGCGGACAAAAATGTTTGCTTTTGCCTTTTCTTGGCCGGCGTTTTTCCATTTCCCAATCGTTCGCCGGACGGGAACTTGTTGGTCTTGAAAAACTTAATCTGTTTCCACTGGAGGAGGCTCCCAAGTTTCCGGATGCGGCCGGTTGTCGTTGTTCCAACGTTTGCGCGCTTGCGGCGTCCGAGCGCCTAATTTTGCCAATGAGACAAACTCCACATGCCCGTCGACCATAACTATATTGATTCCCTTGCCATGCCGCGGGGTTTGCTCCCGAAAGGTGTCGGACGGACACAACTGCAAAGTGGTTATTCCGCTTTTTGACTCTGGCGTTTGGCGAAACACTAAAGAGTCCCCAATCGCCAACATATCGCTTGGGGCGCGGATACGGGAAACCTTCACCGGCGGAGGTGGAGGCAGATTCTTTTTCAAAACCGACCCTCCCAGACCTAAAACATTCGTGCTATGCGGAGTTCGCCAGCCTCCATATCTGGCAGCTGTGCCAAAGCCATTATAGGCATAGCAGTTTCGAGAGGAAAACATCTCGCCCCACCATCCATGAGACAACTCATAACGATACGAAGGGCAGAGAAACCACGAACCCATCCCTAAGTATTCGCCAATCTGCGTGAACCAAACCAAACGTTGCGGTGTGTTGATAATGTAAGGAAAGTGATTGTAGTCGTCGCCGTAAAGCGTTAGCGCGATTCCCATCTGGCGGAGGTTGCTTTTGCAAACGGCTGATTTGCCCGCTTCCTTTGCCCGGCCGAGAGCGGGCAGCAACATTGCCGCCAGAAGGGAAATAATCGCAATGACAACCAACAGCTCGATCAAGGTAAAAGCGCGGTTTCTCTCATTTGCCGCCATTGTCTCTTTGCGTTTTGAACTCATAAAACTATCTAACAATTTACCCCCTTTTGACCGAATGGGCAAGTCACGGAACGATCATCCGCAAGCCTTGAGGCAACACCTTAAAAACGCAGGGCAACCTTCCCGCCAAGTCTCCTTCCAAATGAAATCGAGCCGCTTGGCCGCTCTTTAATTCCAGCCTGAATCCTTGGAGAACTCGAATCCCTTCCTGCCGCAACATTGTCCGCGTGAACAAACCCCATCCGCGCCGTGCCAAATCCGTCCAACGAACTCGCTCAAAAACCGCGGCGCGCAACAAACCGTCCGCAAGGCTGGCGTCTGGGAACACTTCAAACTTCCCGCCATAATAACGTCCGTTGCCGATCAGCGCCAGTTCGCCGCTCGCCGTTTCCGAACCATTGGACACCGTCAACTTTACCGGAGTTTCCGCAATCGCCTTCAAGCCGGCCGCCACATAAGCCAGTGTTCCAAAGTGTTTCTTCAACTCCCAATTCACTAAACCAACAGCTCGCGCGTCCAAACCGGCGCCGCCCAACTGCCCAAAGTAACGACAAACGTTTTGCCCTTCTTCCTCAAAAAAAGCCATTGCCAAATCCACCAAGCGCTCCTTTCCTCGACGCAAGACGGCCAAAGCCGCCTCCAATTCCAACGGAAGCCCCAGCTCTTTGGCGAACACATTCGCCGTGCCTAAGGGCAACAAGCCCAGCCGAACCCGCCCAAAAGCTTTGGAAACCGACCCGACGCCGTTCAACACTTCGTTAAAAGTGCCGTCGCCTCCTGCCGCCGCCACGGTATCGCAACCTCGCTCAACCGCCTCCTTGGCTAATCTTCGCGCGGAATCTGGCGAGCTTGTCTCGCAAAGATCCAGCTCCGTTCGCAACGATTCTAAGCGTCTTCGAAACGCCGCCGCCTTCTCGCCGCGAGCCAAAGGATTAAACAAAACGCACGGCCTCATCCATCTAAGTCAATCTCCACTTCTCCGTTGTCCAAGCCGTTTCCCGAAACAACAAGACGCAAAGCAAACTCGTCTCGCTTTCATAAATTCGCATTCTTCCCTTCTCCACCCAATCAAGCAAGCCAATCCCCTCCCGCGTCGCCTAAAATCTCTCGCCAAACTCAAGCGAGCAAAGACTACTTCGCATCGCCCCAATCTTCCGTTTTGGCTCCTTGTCGTTTTTCGTTTTCTTTTCAAGCTGAGTCTTTTCGCCATTCACCACGCGCCCTGCTTTTTCAATTCTATCAACGAATCTTGATAAAATGACGGGAATTTTGTTTTATTGCGGCGGGTTGCTTTTGCCTTCTGGACATGGGCGAATTCAGACGAATTTCTTCATCGAGAATTGCGTTGGCGAATTGCCTCATCTTTGTCCAGACGAATGATTCACGGATCGGCTTATGCACTTTCAGAGGACGACAGATTCCAGCAAGCGGCTCCGCTCTCTTCTGAGGGAGCGGATTCTGATTCTTGACGGGGCGATGGGCACGATGATCCAGCGTCTCAAACTCAATGAAGCCCAGTTTCGAGGGGAACGTTTTCGGAATTGGAAAAAGGATTTGATTGGAAATAGCGAGGTCTTGAATCTGACGCGCCCCGAATGCATCACCCAGATTCATTTTGAATATCTGGAAGCCGGGGCGGACATTATTGAGACCAACACTTTTAATGCGCAGGCGATTTCTTTGGCCGACTACGATATGCCGGATCTGGCGTATGAGCTGGCAAAAGCCGGCGCCGAAGCCGCTCGCCGAGCGGTGGATCGCTTCCAAGAAAAGCATCCCGAACGGCAGTGTTTTGTCGCCGGTACAATGGGTCCGACAACCAAGACGACGTCCCTTTCCACCGACGCCAATCAGCCCGGCGTCCACGAGGTCACTTACGACGAATTGGCGCAAGCCTACTTGGATCAAGCGCGGGGATTGATGGATGGCGGCGCGGATATTTTGTTGGTGGAGACGATCTTCGATACGCTCAACGCCAAGGCCGCTTTTTTCGCCATTGAGGAGTTGTTTGCCTCGAGTGGACGGCGTCTTCCGCTAATGGCTTCGGTAACGTTTATCCAACCGGGCGGGCGGCGGGGCGTGACCGGGCAATCGCTGGAGGCTTTTTGCGCGTCGCTGGAGCATGTGCCGCTGTGGAGCATCGGGTTGAACTGCGCTCTCGGACCCAAGGAGTTGCGTCCGCTGATGGCCGAGTTGGCCGAGTTCTCTTCGCTGGCGGTGAGTTGTCACCCAAACGCCGGCCTGCCCAATCCGCTGTTGCCGACGGGTTTCCCAGAAACGCCGGAGAGCCTGGCGCCGCAACTGGCGGATTGGGCTCGCAGGGGTTGGTTGAACATTGTCGGCGGTTGTTGCGGGACGACGCCGGCGCACATTGCCGCCCTTGCGGGTGTGGTGAAAGGAATTCCGCCTCGCCAATTCGAAAAACCAAGCCGGGATTTGCGGCTGAGCGGCTTGGATTGTCTGGAGGTTTCGCCGCAGTCCAATTTCATCAACATCGGGGAGCGAACCAACGTCACCGGTTCGCCGCGGTTTGCGAAGTTGATTTTGAAGAAGGATTTTGAAGGCGCTTTGCAAGTGGCCCGGCAACAGGTGGAAAATGGCGCCCAAGTGATCGACGTGAACATGGACGAGGGAATGTTGGACGGCGAGGCGGCTATGACCCGTTTCCTTAATCTGATTGCTTCAGAACCGGAAATCGCGCGAGTGCCGGTGATGATCGACAGTTCCAAGTGGAGCGTGCTGGAAGCGGGGCTGAAGTGCGTGCAGGGCAAAGGAGCGGTCAATTCAATCAGCTTGAAGGAGGGAGAGGAGCGTTTTTTGGAGCAAGCCCGCAAAGTGCGGCAATACGGCGCCGCAGTGGTGGTGATGGCGTTTGACGAACAAGGACAAGCAGACACCTTTGCCCGCCGAATCGAGATTTGCCGACGTTGTTACGAGATTCTGACGGGAAAAATCGGGTTTCCGCCGGAGGACATTATTTTCGATCCGAACGTGTTGACGGTGGCTACCGGCATGGAAGAACACAGACGCTACGCGCTCGATTTTATCGAGGCAACGCGCTGGATTAAAAAGCACTTGCCGGGGGCAAAAGTGAGCGGAGGGATTAGCAACGTGTCCTTTTCGTTTCGAGGAAACAACAAAGTGCGCGAAGCGATGCATTCGGCCTTTTTGTATCATGCGATTCGGGCGGGGCTGGACATGGGCATCGTCAACGCCGGGCAACTGGCGGTCTATGAAGAAATTCCGCCGGACTTGCTGGAGCGCGTGGAAGACGTGCTTCTGGATCGCCGAGCGGACGCCACAGAGCGATTGGTTGAGTTTGCGGACTCCGTCAAAGCCAATCCCAAAACCAAAGCCAAAGAGGCGGAGTGGCGCCAAAAGCCGGTCCGCGAACGACTCAAACACTCTCTGGTCAAGGGAATTTCGGACTTTGTGGAAGCGGACGCCGAAGAGGCTCGGCAGCTTTATGGAAAGCCCTTGAAAGTAATCGAAGGGCCGCTGATGGAAGGGATGAACATGGTCGGCGATCTTTTCGGCGCCGGCAAAATGTTTCTGCCGCAGGTGGTAAAAAGCGCCCGCGTAATGAAGAAAGCGGTCGCCTGCCTGCTCCCGTTTATGGAAAAAGAAAAGTCCTCCGCCTCTCTCCGCTCGGCCGGCAAGGTGCTTTTGGCCACGGTGAAGGGCGACGTTCACGACATCGGCAAAAACATCGTCGGCGTCGTTCTCCACTGCAACAACTACCAAGTGGTCGACTTGGGCGTAATGACCCCTTGCGAAAAAATTCTGGAAGAAGCTAAAAAACAACAAGCCGACGTCATCGGACTGAGCGGCCTAATCACGCCGTCCCTAGAAGAAATGGCCCGCGTCGCCCAAGAGATGCAACGTTTGGAACTGGAAACTCCGCTCTTGATCGGCGGCGCCACAACCAGCCAAGCTCACACCGCAGTCAAAATCGCCCCTCACTATCGCCGGCCAGTCGTTCACGTGCCAGACGCCTCCAAAGCAGTGAGCACCGTCCGCTCCCTGCTCCATCCTTCCTTGAAGGCCGAGTTCACCGCCCAAAACGAAACCCGCCAGACCGCGCTCCGCCAACGACACGCCGGAAAACAAGCTCAGCCGCTCTTGCCCCTTGAAACCGCCCGACAAAACCGCGCCAAACTCGACTGGCAAAACTATCAACCGCCCAAGCCGTCGCATCCCGGAAGCCGAATTGTCGCAGATGTCTCTTTGGAAGAAATCGTTCCATTCATCGACTGGTCGCCCTTTTTCCACGCTTGGGAACTCCGAGGCCGCTATCCCGCCATCCTCGACGATCCCCGCTTCGGCGAAAAAGCGGCCGAACTGTTCGAAGACGCCCAAAGTCTGTTGCAAGAAATCATCGCCGACAAACTCCTCTCCCCCAAAGCCGTCTTCGGCCTGTTCCCCGCCAACAGCATCGAAGACGACCTCTACATTTACCAATCCGAAAGCCGGAAGCAAACCCTTGCCGTCTTCCACACCTTGCGCCAACAACAACGCAAAAGCGGCGGCAAACCCAACTATGCGCTAGCGGACTTTGTCGCGCCTCGCTCCGCCAATCTGCCGGACTATTTAGGCGCTTTTGCCGTCACCGCCGGAGGCGGCCTAAACGCGCTTTGCCACCGCTTCGAAGCCGAGCAAGACGACTACAACTCCATCATGGCCAAAGCCATCGCCGACCGCCTCGCCGAAGGATTGGCCGAACTGCTTCACGCCCGCGCCCGCCAAGAATGGGGCTTCGGCCAAACTGAAAACCTTTCCGCAGAAGATTTGATTCGAGAACGCTATCAAGGCATTCGTCCGGCGCCCGGCTATCCGGCTTGCCCCGATCACACCGAAAAGCGAACTCTCTGGCAACTGCTGGAAGTAGAAGCCTCCGCAGGCATCCAACTCACCGAATCCTGCGCCATGCAACCAGCCAGCAGCGTCAGCGGTTGGTACTTTTCCCATCCTCAAGCCCGCTACTTTGCCGTCGGCAAAATCGGCAGAGACCAAGTGACCGACTACGCCCAACGCAAAAACCTAACCACGACGGAAGCCGAACGCTGGCTCGCCCCCAACTTGCACTATTCCCCTTGAAATTTTGCCGTTAAAATAAATTACATCAACATTATATGAATGGGAAAAACCGCATGACGACGACCAACAACAAGAAAACTGCTCCGAACGATTCCCCCCCCCCCCCCCCCGCGCGCTCAACTGCTCTAACCGCACTGTCTTTTACGGCGTGGACAATTTAGATGTGTTGCGCGGCCTCAATCGGAACATTGCCGACGCTATCATCACCGATCCGCCGTTCTGCTCCAATCAATTCTACGAGCATCCATTCGGCACCGACCCCAAAGACAAGAAGGGCAAACCCAAGCCCGGCTTTGACGACGCTTGGACGCTGGACGACGTGCGCGCCGAAGAACACAAACTCATCCACAACAGACACCCCGAAATCTATCATATCTGCGCTTTGGCAAGGCAAACGCATTCCGCCGGCATGCAAGCCTATCTGATTATGATGGCTACCCGCATCCTGCTCTGCCACGAAATCCTCAAAGACACCGGCAGTATGTATTTGCACTGCGACCATCATGCCAACAGCTATTTGCGCTTGCTGATGGACATCATCTTTGGCGAAGAAAACTTCCGCAACCAAATCGTTTGGCGACGATCCAACCGCTCGGACGGCAAACATTTTGGGAACGTCGCCGACCACATCCTCTTTTACTCCAAAACCGATAACTACACTTGGAACGACCAGTTTCTTCCGCTGAGCGAGGAAGAGACCAAGGCGTTAACCGACAAGAATACCAGCCTTACGGGAGCGGGAATTACTAAGGGGGGAGAGAGCGGTCAACCGTGGAAAGGACACGATCCGGGCAAATACGGACGGCATTGGGCGCCGCCACTCAAAGGCAAGTTCGCCGAATGGGTGGAGAAGAACATCATCCCCGATTACCGGCTCATCAAAGGCGTTCACGACAGACTAGAAGCATTGGAAGAGGCGGGATTGATTCACTGGACGAAAACCGGAACGCCGCAAGTGATTCATCCCAAAGCATCGAGGAAAGGCTCCAAAATAAGCTGCGTCATCACGGATGTGCCGTTTGTGCGGGGCAAGGAGAATGCGGACTTCAAAACGCAGAAGCCGGTCAAGCTGTATTCCCGCTTTGTGAAAGCCAGCACCAATGAGGGCGATTTAGTGATTGATCCGTTTTGCGGCTGCGCCACCACCATTGTCGCGGCGGAGAATGCGGGGCGTCAATGGATTGGGATTGACCGCGATCCGTTGGCTTTGGATATGGTCTATCAGCAACTAGGCAAACTGAACGAACGCTCGGCGGACTTCTGGCGCAAGCCGGGCAACATCATGCCCCGCAAACGCCCGCCGAAGAGAACCGATCAAGGCGATTTGCCGCATTACCGCTCCCATTTCAAAACGCTTTACGACTTCCAAGAAAGAAAATGCGCCGGTTGCGGCTATCCCAAAGCGCCGCACGGATTAGAAGTGGATCACGATGTGCCAAAGAGCAAGGGCGGCGGCGATGAGATGGAGAATTTGAATTTGCTGTGTCCGCGCTGCAACCGCAGGAAAGGAAACACGCGGACGCTGGCGCAATTGCGAGCCATCCTCAAAAGAGAATGCTTGATGTATCACCAGCAGGAAGAAGGCTATGTATTGCCGACTCGCCAGAAAATCAAAAAGCCGCGGCGCATCAGCAAGAAACAAACCGCCTTGAAGCTGAAAAACGGCAACGGTGGAAAAAATCAAAAAAGATAACAGAGGAACTTTTTCTAGATTTTTGTCTTATACGGCATTGTCATGGAAACAAGCAAACCAATAGCCGTGAAGAATAAATGCGCCGGAGATTGTTTCGTTCCTTGTTCCATTCCTTTCGTTACCCGTTCTACATTACCTCGCTTACTTCGATTCCCAGAAGGCTCAAGCCTTCCCGCAACACGGCGCCAGCTTGTTCCAACAAGAGGAGGCGGGAATCGCGCGCGCGCTCTTCGGCTTTGAGAATGGGGCAGTTTTCGTAAAAACGGGACAACAGCCCCGCCAGCTCAAACAAATAGCCGCAAAGATAGTTGGGGCGGTATTCTTCGACAACTTGTTGCAAGACTAAAGGGAAGTTGACCAGATGCTTGGCCAATTCGATTTCTTCGGTCTCAATCAATTGGATGGTTCGTTCGCGCTTCAGCGTTTCGACGTCGCCGGGAAACTTCCGAAATATGCCGCGCGTTCTTGTGTAGGCGTATTGCAGGTAGGGCGCCGTATTTCCTTTCAAGGACAGCATCGCATCCCAATCAAAGACGTAGTCCGATTGTCGATTGGGGAGTAAGTCGGCGTATTTTACGGCGCCAAGGCCGACAATTTTGGCAATCTCCTGTTTTGCATCCTCGCTGAGCCCGGGATTCTTGGTCTCCACGATTTTCCGGGCGCGCTGTTCGGCTTCATCCAACAGATCGGACAATTTCACGGTGCCGCCGACGCGGGTTTTGAAAGGTTTGCCGTCCGGTCCGGTGATGGAGCCAAACCAAGTGTGCACTAGGCGCACGTTCTCGTCGGGCTTCCACCGTTGCCAAATGCGAAACAATTGGTTGAAGTGGAGTTGTTGGCGGCCGTCGGTGACGTAAATGATTTCGTCCGGCTGCCAGCGGTTGCAGCGATATTCCAGAGCGGCCAAGTCGGTGGTCATGTAGTTGGCGGCTCCGTCGCTTTTCTGAATCATCGCCGGGTGGTTTTTCAACTCGGCGTCTTCTGGAAAGCGCACAATGAGCGCTCCTTGGCTTCGCTCGGCCAGTCTGGAATCCTCCATTTCTCGAACCAGAAGGTTGAGGCGGTCGTGGTAGTGGCTTTCGCCGAGCGTCTCGTCAAAGCGTACGCCCAAACGCGCATACACGGCGTCAAATTGCCGGCGAGACAGCTCGATCATTGTTTGCCAGATGGCTTGGTTTTCTTGGTTTCCTTGTTGCAGAGCCAGCAATTCTCGCCGCGCTTGCCGCAAAATTTCGGGACGGGTTTCGCCGGCTCGGTTGACTTTGCGGTACAGCCGTTCCATTTCGCCCAAGGCGTCTTTGCGAAGCGCGCCCTCGTTTAGATCGGATTTCCAACCGAATAGCAGTTTCCCAAACTGAGTGCCCCAATCGCCGATGTGGTTGTCGGTGATGACTCGATGCCCCAAAAAGCGCAGGATGCGGGAAATGCAGTCGCCCAGATTGGTGGAACGGATATGCCCCACGTGCATGGGTTTGGCCACGTTGGGCGAGCTGAAGTCGACGAGGACGGTTTGCGGGCGCCGCTCTTTTTCGACGAAACACGGCGCTGATTCCTTTTGGTTCAGGCATGTTTCCAACGCTTCCCGGCGAATTCGAAAGTTGAGAAAGCCGGGACCGGCCGCTTCCGCTTTTTCGCAAACGGAAGAGACGGCGGACATTTGGGCGGCAATGTCGGCGGCGATTTTTCGGGCGTTTCCGCCGCTCTGTTTTGCCAAAGCCATGACGGAGCTGCACTGATAGTCCCCGAACCGTGGAATCGGACACTTGCGGACGAAAAGTTCCGCTTCCTTCCAATCGGGGCAGACTTTCCCGGCCGCCGCTCTTAGCTCTTCTTCGATTTTTCTGAACAACACAATTCGTTCTTGGGAAAATTTTCAAAAATGCGCCGCATCCGCTTCAACGCTCCCGGAGAATTTGCTCCATTGCTTCGGCGGAGGGAGCTTCCCGCAAGGCATTTCGAAATTTGCTGTCGTGCAGAGATTTGGCGACGTTGGCCAGCGTGTGCAAATGCTTTTGAAAATGCCCTTGCGGCACGAGAAACAACATAACGAGGCTGACTGGTTTGTTGTCCAAGGCATCGAAGTGGATCCCGTTTTTGGACCTCCCGAAGGCGCCAACCACTTTCTCCACCAAGTCTGTGGAAGCGTGCGGCAGCCCGACGCCAAACCCAATTCCGGTGCTCATTGACTCTTCGCGTTTTCTGACCGCCGCCGCAATGGCCTTCCGGTCTTTGTCCCTGATTTTACGGCAATTCACCAAGCGATCGATCAGCTCGTCAATGGCTTCCCAACGGTTGGCCGCGCTGAGGTCGTCCACGATTTGTTCCTTTGTCAAAAGCTCGCCAAGCAGCATAATCGCCTTGTAGTTTTGCCCTGCCCTCCGAACCGTCCCAACCGCCGGAACGAGGAAGAAAGAAGTTAAATCGCCCAACTCGGATCGCTCGGAAGACAGGCGTCGAACTCGGCAATCAAAGCGTCCTCGTAACTTCCAGCATACTTCTCGTCAAAAAACACCGGCAGGGCTTCTTCGAAAAGCCGCCGCCAAGCCTGCTCTTCTTCGCCCGGCGGGATGGGATAGAACAAGGCGCCGTTGCTCTTAGCCGCCTTGAAGTCGCCCGGAGCGTCGCCGATGATCAAGATGCGATGAGCGGGATACTTCTTCGCCGCCGTCATCTTAAGATGCTGCGTCTTAGATCCCATTTCCTGCCCGGCGATCAAGCGCACGTAGCTCGACAGCGCATGCTCGCTCCATTCCCGTTCCAGAGCGGCCAGCGGCGTTTGAGAAATCACAATCACGTCTGCCATATCTGACAACTTGGCCAGCGTTTCCCTAACAAGCGGAAAGGGAGGCACGCCGCGCACAATCTCCTCAATCGCTTGGTTGACGGCGCGGGACCATTCCAACACGGCTTGAAGATTTTGGTTGCCGCCGCTCACTTCAGCCTCAAGAGTTGCGTTGCCGAGTTTGGTTTCCCGGCTAATCCATTCATCCAAAGCATCCGTCTCCGGCACATTCACTTGGCGGGCGACGACTTCGGGGCGGCACCGCAACAGATTCAAGGCGTTGGACAACGCGGGAAACCGATTGATTCCCCGGCTCCGTGAATACAAGTTGACGAATTCCCAACACTCCCGCGCATATTTGCTCGCCGCCTGCAGTCCAAAGTGCTTGACAAACATGGGAGCAAAGCACTCTTTGTGTTTGATCTCCATGCTATCGAAAACACAGCCGTCGGAGTCAATGCCGACGAAGAACTCGCGGCTGGGACAAAAATTCAGCAGTTTTTGAACCGGATCGCTCATAGCCCGTTAACTCTGGAAAACTCGGCCAATGCCCGCAACTCAAACGTTGTAAGTGGATGAAGCAACCGCCCTGCCCCGTCCCGTCCAGTTTGTGTGAAAAAATTCGCCCCGCGGACGATCCACCCTCTCGTAAGTATGCGCGCCAAAATAATCGCGCTGCGCCTGAAGAAGATTGGCGGGAAGCCGTTCGGTTCGATAGCCGTCGTAGAAGCTCAAAGCCGTGGACATTGCCGGAACGGGAATCCCGCTCTTGACGGCGGCGGCTACCACGTTCCGCCAGGATTGTTGCCGCTCTCGAAGCTCGGACTCAAAGAAAGGCGCCGTCAGCAAGTTGCGCAACTCCGGACGCTCCGTATACGCTTCTTTGATCTTGCCCAAAAACCGGCTCCGAATGATGCATCCCCCCCGCCACATCAGCGCAATCCCGCCGTAATTCAAATTCCAGCCGTATTCCTGCGCCGCCGCCCGCAACAACATATAGCCCTGCGCGTAAGAAACAATCTTCGACGCATAAAGCGCGGCCCGAACATCCCTCAAAAATGCCTCCCGATCTCCAACAATCCGAGTGTTCGGCCCCGACAAACGCTTGGAAGCCGCCGCTCTCTCCTCCTTCAACGAGGAAATACAACGGCTATAAACCGCTTCAGAAATCAACGTCGCCGGGACGCCCAATTCCGCCGAAGACATCACCGTCCACTTCCCTGTTCCTTTTTGGCCGGCGGCGTCCAAAATCTTCTCCAGCAACGGCGCGCCATCCTCGTCCCGATAGCCGAGAATGTCTCTCGTAATTTCAATCAGAAACGAATCCAACTCCCCCTCGTTCCATTCGGCAAACACGCCCTGCATCGCCTCGGCGCTCATCCCCAGCCCCGCCGACATCAAATGATACGCCTCGCCAATCAGCTGCATATCGCCGTACTCGATTCCATTGTGAACCATTTTGACATAATGCCCGGCGCCTCCTTCGCCCACCCAATCGCAACAAGGCGAACCGTCCACCTTGGCGGCAATGGCTTGAAAAATCGCCTTCACATGCGGCCAAGCGGACTTCGATCCCCCGGGCATAATAGAAGGGCCGTGACGAGCACCTTCCTCCCCACCGGACACTCCCGTGCCAATAAATCTCAATCCCTTCGCCTCCAAATACTTCGCCCGGCGAATCGAATCTTGATACAAAGAATTACCGCCGTCGATCACGATGTCGCCAGCCTCCAAATGCGGCCGCAACCGCTCAATAAACTCGTCCACCGGCTTCCCGGCCTTCACCAACATCATCACCCGCCGAGGCCGCTTCAACCGCGCCACCAATTCCGGAATATCGCTCGCCCCCGATATTTTCCGCCCCGCGCCCTCCCGTTCCAAAAAACCCTTCGTTTTGGAAATCGTGCGATTATAAACCACCACTTCAAACCCGTGATCCTCCATGTTCAAGACCAGATTCTGCCCCATCACCGCCAGCCCAATCAGGGCAATGTCCGCCGTCGCTTCTTCCATATCCAATTCCATCCTGTCCAAAAACTCCGCCTATCCGCAACCCGAGAAAACCTCCCGGAAAATCAAAAGCGGAACAAAAATAAAAAAAAGAACCGCGAGGGTCAACCATTCCTCTCGCCAAACCCTGCGCCAAGAATCCCACTTGCCAGGCCGCGCCTCCGCCGCTACTCTGCCCGTCGAAGAGAAAAGCAGAGATCCAAAATACCGTTTCCTTTATGCGCACTGACACGACATCGCTTCTGGACGCGTTGCGGCGGCTGTTTCCCGCCTGCGTTACCGAAGCCCAAGGCCAAGACGGCCAACTGCGCCCCGCCGTTGACTTTGACGCCTTGCGCCAAGAACTCTCCGACCAACTGGTCGACGGCCCCGCTGAACGATACCAACTCAACTGGCCGGGCAAGCGGGCGGCGATGGCGCTAGCCAACGAGCCGTGCGCCAAAACCCTGCGCCCTTGCCCCGAAGACAGCGTGAACTTTGAAACCACGAAGAACCTATTCATTGAAGGCGATAACTTGGACGCTTTGAAGTTATTGCAAGAAACCTATCTCGGCCGAGTCAAAACCATTTACATTGACCCGCCGTATAACACCGGCAAAGACTTCATTTACTCCGACAAGTTCACCACCGACAAAAAGACTTACCAAGAACAAACTAAGGCCAGAGATGAAGAAGGCGACCGCTTAGTGGCCAACCCCGACACTAGCGGGCGCTTTCATTCCAACTGGCTGTCCATGATGTATCCCCGCTTGAAACTCGCCCGCAACCTGCTATCCCAAGACGGCGTCATCTTTATTTCCATCGACGACCACGAAAACCACAACCTGCGCAAACTAATGGATGAGATATTCGGCGCCGTAAACTTTGTCAACTGCTTCACTTGGGTTAGCAATCTTACAGGAAGGCAAATCAGAAAAAGTGGCGCGGCAAAAACCCACGAGCAAGTTCTAGTTTACGCCAAAAACATTGACGAGATTGCCCTATGGCGAATCGACGTCAACCACGCAAAGAAGTTAATGCCTGATACCTACCGAATGGCGGATTGGGAAGTGCTGGAAGACAATCGAGGCAAGTACGTGGTTAAGAACGAACTTTACAACAACAATCAAAAGTTCAATGAAGAAACAAGACCGACGTTAGTCTTCGACATTTATTATCACCCGGAAACTGAAGAGTTTCGTTGTGCTGATGTGGACAGCAATCATCGCTGGAAAGGCTTTGTCCGCATTCCACCGAAGCAAAACAACGACGGCTTTCACCGATTTCATGCTTGGCGGTGGAGTCGTGGTAAAATTCAGCGAGAGTCTCACAATTTGCACGTGGAAGAAAAGGACGGCAAATATCGCATTTATACAAAGATAAGAGACTTTGGCGTCACGACGGCAAAAGACTTGATTACCAACATCAGCGGTAGCGACAACCTGCTAAAAGAATTGGGAATTCCGTTCTTTTCATCGCCCAAGCCACTCCGCTTGATTGAGCATTTATTGAGGTTGGGAAGTGGAAAGGATAGTTTGGTAATGGACTTTTTTGCCGGCAGTGGCACCACGGCGCATGCGGTGATGAAACTCAATCAAGAAGACGGCGGCAACCGGCGGTTCATTCTCGTGCAGTGGCCGGAGAAGTGCGGCGAGAAAACAGAGGCTTTCAAAAAGAAGTTCAAAACCATCGCCGACATCGCCAAAGAGCGCCTCCGCCTCGCCGCCCACCAACTCAACGCCCAACCATCCAGCCACTCCGAACAAGAACTAGACACCGGCTTCCGCGTATTGAAGATTGACGACTCCAACTTCCAAGACTGCCGCCGCCGGCCCCGCGAATACCAACAGGAAGACCTCATCCATCTGACCGACAACCTCCGCCCCAACCGCCAGCCCTTAGACTTGCTCTTCGAAACTATGTTAAACTTAGGCATCGACTTGACCGTACCCATTCACACCCAAACCATCCACAACCAGCAAGTCTTCTTCCTCGCCAACAACCAAGCAATCGCCTGCTTTGAAGAAGGCTTGACCGAAGAGTTCGCCAAAACTTTGACGACCTATAAACCCCGGCGCGTCGTGTTCCGGGATAGCGGCTTTGCCTCCGACGCCGTCCGCATCAATATCGGCCAACTCTTCCAACAACTCTCCCCTTCCACCCACCTCACCATAATATAAAAACCATGATGATTAAAAAATTAGACAAACTCGACCTCGAACCGCTCAAAGAAAAACTCTTGAGGCTTGACGTTTTCACATCGGAAAATGCAATCAACTTGACTGCCAAATCCAAACTCTCAAAACACGGACACCCTGTACGTATCACTGGAAACTGATTTAGCACCGACAGTAATCAAACTCGGCAACACGCACCGAATCAAAATCATATGGTCCCGGTGGTGCCTATCATCAAGAGAAACCGAAATGGAAATGATTATCGATGGACCCGACAATGAGGCAGATTATATCATCAACATCAAAAAACGCAGAAAATTATACGGACTCAAACAGGAAGAAGACAGACTTCATGCCCAAGGATACCTCACAAACGAAAACGGACTCCACTGTTTCAAAAGCGAGAAACCGGAAACCGATCCGATGAAAGACGGCCCTGCAAGCCTCCCTTTCTTATTCGAAGTTATCTACACTTCTCAACATGGAAGCAAGTTTTGAAAAGTGATGAGTTATGATTCCTCAACGGATTACGGCTTTGCGGTTCCCATTGACGAATCCAGAACCGTCCCAGAACGGCATTATAATCATTGTTACAGCTATTAGATAACGTGGATTTACCTCTAATCTCCATAACCCATAGAAAAGAAGACTATAATTCACTTTATGAAATCAGCGTAGGCAAAGAAAAAATCGACGGTAATCTAACTCGAAACAGAATCGAGACAACCAGAAGGCCTCTCGTTGTGTTCTCAAACATTATTTTGCGGTTCCTTTTCTGGAGTTGCAACCGGAGCAAAGGATAAACAAATTCTTAATGTTATCTTGGACTCCTTTGGATTGTGGGGTGTCGTGAGCCACGGTCATCACGGGGGTGTCACGCGGCCAGTCACAACCAGCGCAGACGCCTCTTTGCTTGGTGTAAAGCTTGTCAAAATGCTTTTTGTAATGCGCTATTTTGCCGAGGTTGGTGCGAACGGGCAGGTCGGTTCGGATGATGACGTTATCTCGCCAAAAGTCGCAGGAGTCTTCGTTTAGTTTGGCGAGCTGGTTGACGACTTGGTTCTCGGCTTCGGGATCGCGGTCGATGCCAATCCATTGGCGGCCAGCATTCTCCGCCGCTACTAGCGTGGTGGCGCAGCCGCAAAACGGGTCGATCACTAAATCCCCCGGATCCGTGGCCGCGAATATGCACCGCGAATACAACGCTATCGGCTTCTGCGTCGCCCATCTACTGCGCTCTTTGACCAATCTTCCCACCAGCGAGAATTTAGTCCCCCAAGTCTCAAGGATGGTTCCTCGATCTCGATACTCGTCCACCGCGGCCTTGGTTAGATTTCCGCCAATGCCTCCACCGACGGGTTGTTGGTGTTGAGTGTTAAGCTTCGTATAAGGCACTTTTATAGAATCCTCATTGAAAGTAGGGTCTCCTCTACTTTTGGTGAAACAGAGGATGGGGTTGTGCTTGCGCGGGAAGAAAGTTTTAGATGCGCTTGTCCCGGGGTAACCCCAAACGATTCTATTGAGGAAGTTGTTTTTGCCGAAGATAGCGTCCATGAGCATTCGGAGGTAGCGCTGGCGGAGTGGTCGCAGTGGAGGAAGATGCTTCCGGCTTCTTTGAGCAGGAGATGGCATTGGAGCATGCGCGTTCCCATTATCACTAGGTAGTCCATCATGCCGTCAGAGCATTTTGAAGGCAAGTGAGCATAGATGGTAGATGTCTTGGTGATATTTTGGAGCAGTTCGTGCTCTTCCCTTCAGGCGTCGTCCAAGCCGGGCTTGGTTTTGGAGTCTGTCCCGAAGAGGTGGTTGAACTGTTTCTCTTTGTTGAAGGGAGGGGCAGCGCAGATCAAGTCCGCGCTATTGCCGTTTATGCCGAGCATGACTTCGCAGTTGTCGCCGCTGTAACGGCGATGGTTGCTTTATCGAATGTTATCATTTGCTATTTGTTTGCTCTGATATTGCCGGGCGGCGCGGCGGGAGTTTTGGCTGCGATGGCTTCGGCAAGCAAGCCGAGGGCTTCGCTGCGGACTACGGTGCCGATGAGTTTCCTTTCGCCGAGATGGTTGACGACGGGGATGTTTCGCGCTTCGCTGGAAAGCAACACGGTCAAGACTTCGTTCAACCGCTGGTGCGGCGTGAGTGCGGGCGGCGGCGGACGCATAACGTCCATTGCGATGACGCTCATAAGGTGGTCGCCTCTTGTGAGGTGTTCCTTCAAATCCTGCAAGGCCACCGTGCCGACTAATCTTTGATCGGCGTTGACTACTGGCAGGAAGTGATGCGTGCTTCTCAGGAATCTTTCGGCAATTTTGTCGAACGAATCCGTTTCCCGCAACGGGGGGATCGGCGCCAGCATCAAGTCTCCAATCCGCCGCTGAGAGGCCGTTCCGATGCGTTCTGTCTCCCAGTTGGAGAGTCCTTTTAGCTCCAAGCCTTCTGAGTAGACGTTCGAGTGGTGCAATCCTTTGGCGATCAAGGTGGACAATGCGCAGGTGAGCATGAGCGGTAACATCAAGGTGTAGTTGAGCGTTAACTCTAGAATCATGATCATCGCCAACAGCGGGGCATGAGTGGTGCCGGCCAACAGCCCGCCCATTCCCGCCAAGGCGAAGGCGCCGATGGGCAAGGCCGGCGTTTCAAAAAGACGTTCGATCCCGTAAAAATACAAGCCGCCGAGGCCCGCTCCTAAGAACAGAGTGGGCGTAAAAATGCCGCCTAAGGTGCCGGCGCCCACAACGCAGACTGTGGCGACAAACCGTGCCGACGTCAGCCCCACTAGATGTCTGGAATCCGTGCTTCCTTGGAGCGCTTCGCTGGCCGCTTGATAGCCGTTGCCGGTCACTCCGGGAAACGGAACGGCCAGCAGCCCGACGATCAATCCGCCAAGCGCTAAGCGCCCGTAAATCGGCAGTCGCAGCTTTCCAAAGAGAGCCTCGCTCCATCGCAGCGACTTCTGAAACACGGCGGCCGCGACGCCGCACAAAACGCCCAAAGGCAAAAACCAAGCCAACTGGTCGTTGGCAAATTCGAACGAAGGCACCTCGTAAAGCGGCCCCAATCCGAAGAAACTGCGCGACACTACCGCCGCAATGACGGACGCAAACACAAGCGGCGCAAAGAGGTTCATGGCAAAGTTTCCCAACACAATTTGCGCCGCAAAAACCGCCCCGGCGATCGGCGCGTTATAGGCCGCCGCCATTCCCGAAGCCGCTCCGCAAGCCACCAACAAGCGCAACCGATACGGAGGCCAGCCAAACCACTGCCCTCCTTTCGAGGCGAAGGTTGCCGTCAGCTGCGTGATCGAGCCTTCGCGCCCAATGGAGGCGCCGGAGGCGATGCTCATCAACGACGAAAATCCCTTGACCAACGCCGCCCGCAAAGGCAGCCGTCCGTCGCCGAGGAACACCGCCTCAAGAAAATTCCCGCTCCCTTGTCGAACCCGAAGGCGAAGGCCGAAGTGAAGCGTTAAACCGGCCAAAAGTCCTCCGACAGAGGTAATCCCAATCCATCCCCAGTTCCATTGTCCTTCCCCAGCCAACCCGCCCAAAAGAGGAAACCAGACGCCCAGCCAATCCACCAAAACAGTCAGCCAATCAATCAGGGAGATGAAAACGAGATTCGTTCCGCCGCCAATCAATCCAACGCCCCCCGCCAACGCCAGATGCCAAGCCTCTTGGCTGATTCGAATCCTTTCGCGCCAGCGCAGAAGACGACGATAGAAGGGACGAACCAATCGCCGAACCGCAAGTTTCCGAAACTTGGAACTGAGAGGAGGCGTCGACACAGCTGGAATTTCAAAAAGTTTTCCGCAAATCGATTCCCAATGAACCCGCACGGCGGAAAGAGAAGACCGCGTCCGCATTGACCAGCGGACAATCAGAATGCGCTGGCGAGAAGAAGAACGGCCAACTCAAAATCATTGACTTCGGTTGTCCATCCATGCCCACATTGCCGCCGCAACCACAGAATCCGCCGTTGCCAGAATCATCGCCGAATCCATCACTCTGCGCGCCACTCTGAAAGGCTACCGAAAACTGCTTTGCGCATCAAACCAACAATCTTCTTTCCGCCGAGTCACCGCTCCTTTTTAGGAAGATAAGTTCGTGCGACCACGTCACCCGAACGCCTCAATCTGCGGATTATCGTTCTCTTTACCGTTGCGGCCATTAGCGCGCGTTTCCACAATTCCAGTTTGTCGCTCTTTTTAGGAAACAAAAAAACTCCGCTGGGGAAAACCCGAAGCGAAGTGGCTTTTTGAAAAATGAGTCCAATCTCAAGCAGAGTCCCAAAGCGCCAACCCGTTCATTCGGCGGCCAAGCCTACCCCATCCACCACCATGGAAAAATCATTCTGCGCTTTTCTGTTCTATCAAGCGATGCAGTTCCGCCGCCCGCGCTTGCCCTTTCTCCATCTGCTCCGCCGTGAGATCCTTTTCGAGACTGAAAATCAATTCGCTGACTTCTTCCTTTCCATTTGGTCGCTCCAAGTTCTCTCCATTTGCTTTCGCCAAGAGAAACCATGCGTAGACTTCAACAACATCCTGAGGCACGCCTTCGCCTTTGGCACACATAACGCCAACCCAGAATTGTGCCTCGGCAAACCCTTGCTCGGCCGCTTTTCGCCACCACTTGACCGTTTCCGCATCATCCTTCGGCACGCCTCCGCCACGGTAATACATCTGGCCAAGATTGGCTTGCGCCTTGGCATTCCCTTGCTCGGCCGCTTTTCGCCACCACTTGGCCGCTTCCGCATCATCCTGCGGCACGCCTTCGCCTTTGTGATACATCAAACCAAGGTCGAATTGCGCCAGTGCATTCCCTTGCTCGGCCGCTTTTCGCCACCACTTGGCCGCTTCCCCATAATCCTCCGGCACGCCTTCGCCTCCTCTGCGATACATCATACCAAGGGCGATTTGCGCCAGTGTATTCCCTTGCTCGGCCGCCTCCCGCCACCACTTGGCCGCTTCCCCATAATCCTGCGGCACGCCTTCGCCTTTGGAATACATCAAGCCAAGCATGTATTGCATCCAGCCATCCCCTTGCTCGGCCGCTTTTCGATGCCACTTGGCCGCTTCCACATCATCCTGCGGCACGCCTTGGCCTTCGCGATACATATTGCCAAGTCTGAATTGCGCATTGGCATTCCCTTGCTCGGCCGCCTCCCGCCACCACTTGGCCGCTTCCCCATAATCCTGCGGCACGCCTTCGCCTTTGGAATACATCAAGCCAAGTATGTATTGCATCCAGTCATCCCCTTGCTCGGCCGCTTTTCGATACCACTTGGCCGCTTCCTTGTAATTCTTAGGCACGCCTTCGCCTTTGGAATACATCAAGGCAAGGCCGCTTTGCGCCTTGGCATCTCCTTGCTCGGCTATTCTTTTCATCCACTTGAAAAGCCGGACTTCTGCGCTTTCCTGCTCGTTCGTCATTTTTTGCTAAACGATTTCTTTGTTTTTAGACTCTCTGGCGGAAGAAGGCAAGCGGAAATGGGGAAAGCGGTTGGTCGGCGAAAGCGGATTGGAGGGTCGAGGAAAAGCGTTGTTTCGGCGCGGGTGGGTCGGCTTGGGGAATTTCCTGGTTTGGGGGCGTTTTGGCGGCTCAACAAGCGGTCTTGAGACAGCTTAGTAAGAGATTTGTTGAGTTGGCTCCGCTCTTGAATTGGCCGCATCGGATAGGCGCAAATACGATCTAATGGTGCCCATGACAGGAGTCGAACCTGTACCCTCTTACGAGGACTAGAACCTGAATCTAGCGCGTCTGCCAATTCCGCCACACGGGCCTCTGAAAAAGAGCAAATAAAATAACAAGAACCAGGCGATCCGCAAGGCAAAACCGATTCGCCGAGACGCTCGATCCCGGCAAAAAATCGACAATCCCAATTCAAATCGCGCGCATTTTCGCGTCCTTCAAACTGGATTGGCCCGGCAAAAAGAATCGCCCCGTCAATTTGCCGAACGCACGGTTCCGCCAACCACGCGCCAACGGTGCAATCGTCTGCTCATCTCTTGCGGCCAGTTTTCCTCCGTGCAAGTCATGAACACTTGCCCCTGCGCTTGGCGCGCGCGCTCCAGAAGCGGAAGCAAGCCGGATCGCCGCCGCAAGTCCAACTCTCCCATCACGTCATCGATGAGCAGAACCGGCGGCCCGCCCAGAACCCCCGCCAAATACTCCGCCTGAGCCGTCTTCAAGGAAATGGCCGCCGACCGCTTTTGTCCTTCGCTGCCGAATTGAGCGGCATCCCGGCCGTCCAGCAGAAGTGAGAAGTCATCTCGATGAGGTCCTACAGTCGTCGATCGATAACGAACTTCCCGATCTTTCGACCGTTCCAACTCGGCGGCAAAGTCTTGCCGAACACTCGGACGGTAGAGGAAACGGAATTCCTCCGCATCGTTGGAAACGCGCCGATAGGCCAACCGCGCCAAGGCCGAGACCTTCGGCAACAAGCGTCTTCGCCGTTCGATGATTTCGTTCCCAGCGCGAATCAACTCCCGCGAAAAACTCTCCATCAATCCCGGCTCCAGATCGGAGCGTTTCAACAAAGCGTTGCGAGAACGAAGCGTCCGCATGTAACGTTGCAACAGCGGCAAATAGGCCGGCTCCGTCTGCGTCAACAAAAAATCCAGAAAACGACGGCGAATGCGAGACGCTCCTTTAATCAATTGAAGGTCCTCGGCGCAAAAGACCACGGCCCGCAAGCATCCCCAAAAGTCAGACAGCGACCGGATTGGTTCCTGATCCATTGTGATTCGCCTTTTGGAGGCAGACCAGTAAAGCGACAGATCGCGAGTGCCGTTGCCCGCAACCCGGCCGCCCACAAAATAACCCGCCTCGCCAGAGCGAACCATCTGCGCCCCGCCCGCGCCCCGAAAAGAGCGCAAGGTTGCCAAAAGATAAATTGCCTCCAGAACATTAGTCTTTCCCTGCGCATTTTCACCCAGCATCAAGTGAAAACCGGGGGACAAATCCAGATCCAGAGAGCGATAGTTGCGGAAGTCCCGCAGCCGAAGACAAGCGAGATGCACCTTCTAAAACCAATTAATAATCAATGTCATTTTCAACCCGTTTCGATCTGACAGAGACTGAATCCCGCTTATATCCCATTCTCGCAGGAAAAAATCCTGAAACCGAAACCTATCCCAACATCCAATCCCGCCTTCCTGCTTCCGGCAAGACAAAAAGCCCCTCTGTTTCCCCGGTCGTGTCCAACCACCGAGACGCCTTCACTACCCGCCCAATCCTAGAACGTCAAACCATTCCCACCGCCGATTTTTGGAAAACCTTCTTACCAGCAATTCCTTTTCAACACAATTTCCCATCCAACTCCCAACCAACACAAACAGAATACTGAGCCATTGCCAAAGTCCCTACTTCGCCAACCGGAAACAGAGATTCCCCACAAATCCAAAGCAACCCATAACCCGCTATAATTCGCCACAGAATAGAAAAGATTCCCCTCTTTTTTTTCCACAAAAAAACTAAAAAAGTTCACAAAAAAGCCACCAAACTTGCTTTACGGTTTTTTGCGTTTGAGAATCATTTAGCGAGGAAATTCCTTTCTTAGTCTTTCGCTAAACAGCGCCATTTGAAATAACGCGTCCTTCCCATTGCCTTTTAGTTTCCTAGTTGTATTGTCAGAAAAGTGGGAAAGACCATTTCCCTATCGGCTTGTTTTGATTTTGAGAAAAACTACACCGAAACCAGAACAACTCTATAAACACAACAACGTTGCCCCTCTCATTTGTCCATCTTAGCGCATCCCCCCTCTCACTCAACACAACCTAATCCGTGTTCGTGCAGAGGGGAAGGGGGGGGATGTTCTCAAGGAGGAGAGAACTTGCTGTCCCCAGCCTAGCAACTCAAACGCCTTGGCGCCGCGCTCGCCGCCGCCCCAACACAGAAACACAACCCGAATTTTCCTGCGCAAGCATTATTTAAAGGTCTGGAGACCCCATAGATTTGACGGAAAATGTCGATAACTCGTTGTCATTCAATGAGTTAGGTCGTTTTGGGCGAATTATTGTGGCGGCAGATTTTTTCGGATTCACAGGTTCGAAATTCTGATTTTGAAATTTAGGGTCGACACACCCTAGTCAAGATAGGTTTCGTAATCGTGCGTGAGTTGAGGTATGGGAGTCTTGTAATGCACAGTGTAATCATGAAACTCTCCCGTTCCTTCTCCATCATCATCCATGACTTCTCCCCATTGCGTTCTGGATTCAGGTCTTCTCACTACCGTCCAGTAGAGATCACTCCAGCCCTTGACGTACTCACCGCGGACTACCGCATTATCCCCAATGATGTCGTCCGTCCAAGAACCGTCGTCAGTAGCACTGAAACGTCTGTCTTCGCCATTTTCTCTAGTAGACCGAGTCTTCCAATCCAGTTTTTTCCAAGTGTGGTTGACCGAATCCCAGACTGACTCCGACCATTCGTATGTCAAGCGCCAAGGATAAGTTCTGTTTAGATTTCCGCCCGCTGTTTGAAGGTTGAGATCGGCTTTGCTCCCCGTCCACTTCGGCCAAGTGCCGCTGATTTTGGATCGGACGACGTGGTCGCCGTCTACCCGATGCTTTGCAGAAGAGGCATAATGAATCAGAAAGGCCCAGCGAGTGACCGTATTATCATCCAAAAAGGAGTTCACATACGTCCAATCGTCGCCAGGATCCTCGTCGAGAGTGTTTTCTTCGTTCCAAAGCCAGCCCGGTTTATATCTATCGCCGCCGGAGACTTCCTCTACCGGATCCCAATATGCGGCACCATATTCCATCCAATTGCCGTCAAACCAAATCCAAATGGCACTGTTCCGATGCCAGTATTGGTTGTTGCCCAAATAGCAGGAGGAGCATTCGCGCATCTTGTTTTCCCACGCCAACTTGCCGCCGTAAAAATGGTTGCTCCACACATACATTGTCGGCCTTTCCAGACTGGTTCTTGCCTTTATCATGCCGTCTACGTCGCTGCGGTCGTATTGATTATGCAGGACAATGGTCAGAGCGGCAACGCTGGCCACTACCCCAATAATGGTAATTATTTCCCATAATCGGAATCGCGGCGATAGTTAGCGTCTAGGTTTTCGTCATAGAAAGTGACCGAAACGGTTTGGTTGGCTTCGTCAAACTCGACGGTTTGGGAAGTCATTGTTGGTTGGATTGGAAGAACGCAAAGGAGTGAGGCCAGAAAGAGAGCAATGGATCCCCGAAAGCGTCGAGCGAAAACGCCGCGGCGTGATTGGCCGAGTCCGATTCCGGCAACGATTTTCTGGAAGAAACGGTGCTTGATTGATTTTGAGTTGTTGCGTTTGCGATCTCGATGCTGAACGAGGCGCCGTTTGAGCCGCAACAGGAACAGCCACGGCAAAAAGGCCGCCGCCATTGCATCCGTTTCCGCATTAGACAATGGAAATGATGCCATTGCGGTTTGATTGAACGAAGTAAAGGTTTCTGCAACCGCCGCCAGCGAGCCGGCGGAATCCGCATCCAACTTTTCCGCGTTAGACGAAGGGAAAGCCGCCGCCGCGACGGCGACGACGCTAATAATGGTCAACAATGAAGTTTTGATACTCATAGTCGATGTCCTTTATGTGTACTGTTCGGTGTCTTTTCTGCAAAATGACGTTTTCTGGTTTCCGCAGAGCAGACACACATAACTCCAACGGCACCAGGCCATTGCGACTCATCAGCACGTTCATGCGAAAGGATTGGCATGTTCATTCAAACAAGGCAACGAGACGAAAATCTCGATACCGCTCCAATTTCAAACTTTTCTATTTAGCGAGCAACCCGATTTAACGAGACGCTCGGCAACTTGTTAAAGACAATTTGCCAGAGTCAAAATCGGGATGTAGTTCCCTTTTTCATCTTTTTTTGATTTTCTCTTGGGGTAGGAATTTCGCAAAATTCTTTGGAAAATCGCTTATATGCGCGAGGAAAACAAAGAAAAATGCTTCGGTTTTGCGCTTTTAGAATCTTTTTTGAAAAAATTGAAACTTGAGAAGAAACAAGTTGACGGGATTGGAAAAGGAGAAACGGCTTGGCGGTAAGACGTTTTTTGTGTAATAAAGCGGCGGGCGGACAGGGAGGCAAGTAGAAGGGGGTTGTGTTATGGCGACAAAGAAATCGAAAAAGCGGAGGAGGAAGTTCCTTATTTTTGCGGGGATTCTCGTGGTGTTGCTGGGGGCTTGGGCGGCGATGACGATGGGCAAGAAGGAGTCTCCGTTGAGCGTGGAAACCGAAGTGGTGGAGCGCAGAGACATTACGGAGGTTGTGTCGGCGGATGGGAGGATTCATCCCGTGGCGCAGGTGACGATTAGCCCGGAGGTTAGCGGAGAGATCATCAACTTGCCGGTGCGGGAGGGGCAGATGGTGAAGAAGGGGGAGTTGCTTTTGGAGATTCGGCCTGATTTTTACGAGGCGGCGATGGCGCAGCAGACGGCCAGCCACAAGTCGGCCTTGGCCGGTTTGGACTCGGCGAAGGCGAATCTCAGAAGGGCGCAGTTCGAGTTTTCCCGCATTGAGAAACTCTTCCAAGATGATTTGGAGTCCGCTTCCAATCACCAGACGGCGAAGACGGCTTTGGAAGTGGCGACAGCGCAACACGAGTCTGCAACGCATCAAGTGTCGATGTCCAAAGCGTCTTTGGACCGAGCGGCGGAGGATTTGGCGAAGACGAAGATTCACGCGCCATTAGACGGCACGATTACGCAGTTGAATTCAGAATTGGGAGAGCGGGTTTTGGGGACGGTTCAGAATATGGGCACCGAAGTGATGATTATATCGGATTTGGACGAGATGGAGGCGCGGGTAGACATTGGCGAGATTGACATCGTTTTGGTGGAGATTGGGCAAAAGGCGGTGTTGGAAGTCGACGCGTTTCGGGATCGGGAGTTTAGCGGCGTGGTTTCCGAGATTGCGAATTCGGCTCGCACCAGCAACCGCGGTTCACAGCAAGAGGCCACGAAGTTTGAGGTGCGGATTCGGATTCAAGAGAAGGCGCCCTTTCGCCCCGGTATGTCGGTGACCGCCGACGTGGAGACGCGTTTCCGGGAGAACGCGGTTGCAGTTCCGTTTCAAAGCGTGACCACGCGGCTGCCGAAGGGAAAGAGCAAGCCGGAGGAGGTAGTCTTTGTAATTGAAGACAGCAAGGCAAAAATGGCGCCGGTGGAGCGGGGAATCAGCGACGACAACTACATTGAAATCACCTCCGGACTCGAAGCCGGCCAGATCGTGGTTTCGGGAAGCTACAAGGCGATTGCCGAAGACCTTGAAGAGGGCAAAAAGGTCAAAGTTCGGGGAAGCGGCGGCCAGTCCAACGCGGCCGAAGACGGAAAGAAGCCATGAGCCTCATTGAGGTGAAGCGACTTTCGAAGGTCTATCCTATGGGGGAGGAAACCGTCCACGCCCTCCGCGACGTTTCCTTGGCGATTGAGAAAGGCGAGTATGCGGCGATTATGGGTCCTTCGGGTTCGGGGAAATCCACTTTGATGAATTTGCTGGGCTGTTTGGATTCTCCCAGCGGCGGGGAGTTCCGGCTCAACGGCGTGGAAGTGGGCGAGATGGATGACGACGAACTGGCGGACATTCGGAATCGGGAAATCGGCTTTGTTTTCCAGACCTTCAACTTGCTGGCGCGGGCGCCTGCGTTGCGCAATGTGGAACTGCCGCTGATTTATGCGGGAATGGCCGGCGGAGAGAGGCGGCAACGAGCCTTGGAAGTGTTGGCGCAAGTGGGGCTGGGAGACCGGGTGACGCACAAGCCGAACGAGCTTTCCGGCGGACAACGCCAGCGGGTGGCCATTGCCCGGGCCTTAGTGAACCGCCCCTCCCTCATCTTGGCCGACGAGCCGACGGGGAATCTGGACTCAAAAACCGGCATTGAGATCATGGCTCTGTTTGAAGAGCTGTCCCGCCAAGGAAACACCATCCTCGTGGTGACGCACGAAGAAGAGATTGCCCGTTATGCGCGGCGCGTCATTCGAATTCGGGACGGAGCGATTGCCGGCGACGAAGTCATTTGGCCGGGGAAACGGGTTCAAGCCGTCGACAAAATAGAGCGGTGGTTTTCAAAACTTTCCAACGCGCCGCGCGAACAAAAAGCGAAGGATGAAACTGAGCCGTGAGCTGGCCGAATCGGTCCGAATATCGTGGGCGGCAATCGGAGGAAACAAGCTGCGGTCGGCCTTGACCACTTTGGGCATTGTGATCGGAGTGGCGACGGTCAGTTTGATGGGGAGTGCCATTGCCGGGCTAAAACGAACTTTTGAAGACAGTTTGTCATTGATGGGAACCGACGTTTTGTTCGTCGAAAAGTTCGATTGGGTTTCCGGCGATGACTGGCGGGAAACCCGCAACCGCCGCAATATCACTCTCCGCAACGCAAGGCAGTTGGAACGAGAACTCACTTTGGCCTTGGCGATTTCGGTCGAGTCCAAGAGCCAAGGAGACGTTTCTTACCAAGAACGCTCGGCTTCCTCCGTCTCGATCACCGGCGGCAACGAAAGCACCCCGTTGGTGCGCGGATTTTTGCTGTCGGCGGGGCGCTATTTCACAAAAGCGGACGTAGAGGGCTTGCGGCCGGTTTGCGTGCTTGGCTTTTCGCTGGCGGAAAAACTGTTTCCCTACTCCAGCCCGCTGGGACGGAGAATCAAAATTCGTGGAAAGAAGTTTGAAGTTGTCGGCGTTTTGGAGAAGTTGGGAGGATTTCTGTTTGAGGACGTGGACAATCAAGTCATCGTTCCCATTACTTGTCTGGTTGCCGACATGGTCTGGAATCCGAACGTTTCCATTGGCGTCAAGACGGCCGGCCCCGGACATTTGGAGGACGCCCGCATTGAGACGCGGGGAATTATGCGGAAGATTCGGCGACTGGCGCCGAGCCAGAAAGACGACTTCGCCATCAACCAGCAGAGTGCCTTGATGGAAGAGTTTTTAAAAACCGGGGGCGCCATTGCCGCCGGCGGGCTGTTGATTACGGGGTTGAGCCTGCTGGTCGGGGGCATCGGCATTATGAACGTCATGTTCGTTTCCGTTTTGGAGCGAACCCGAGAAATCGGCCTGCGCAAAGCCTTAGGCGCCAGGCGTCGAACCATCCTGATCCAGTTTTTGCTGGAAGCCGTTTTTATCTGCTTGTTTGGCGGCCTCTTGGGTCTGGCGCTGGCGTATCCGGCCACTCTGTTGTTGCAACGGGCTTTTCCGGCCACTCTGGCTTGGCCGGTGGTGCTGGCCGCGCTGGCGGTTTCCATTCTGACGGGGGTGATCTCCGGCTATTTGCCGGCGCATCGGGCGTCCAAGTTGAATCCAGTGGACGCTTTGAGGCAGGAGTAATCTGGGATGTCGGCGGCGGAGATCAAGGAAAGTTTTCTGATGGCTTTGAGCGCTTTGCGGGCCAACAAAGTGCGCTCGGCGCTCACCTTGCTGGGAATTCTCGTCGGCGTCTTTTCAATCATCGCGGTGATGACGGCCATTCGCGTTATGCAAGACAGCGCAGACTCCAGCCTCAGCCAACTAGGCGCCAACACCTTTCAAATCCAAAAATGGGCGAGCATCACCGTCGGCGGACGAGGCGAACGGGACTGGCAAAAGTATTATCGGCGAAAAGACCTGACTTACGAACACGCGCAAGCCTTGGCGGAGCGGTTGACGCTGGCCCAACACATCGGCGTGGACGAAGGATTGGATTCGACGGAAGTCCTTTCCGACTACGGAAAGACAAATCCGGACGTCCAACTGCGAGGCGTCACGCCCGGCAGCTTTCCCGGAAAAAATTGGAAAATCACCCAAGGCCGAGCCTTGCTGGATACAGACCTAGACAACAATCGCCGCGTCTGCGTTCTCGGAGCGCCGGTCGCCAAAAAAGTCTTTCCCTTCGGCTCCGCCATCGGCCAGTTTGTCAAATATCGCGGCATAAACTACCTCGTCGTCGGTGTGTTAGAAGAGATGGGGGCTTTTTTCGGCCACGAGGTAGACAACTTTGTATTGATCCCGTTGACGACTGGGCTCAATCGCTACGGCTGGAAGTGGCGAAGTCTGGACGTCGTCGTCCAAGCCCCCAACCAAGAATCCTTTAACGAAGTGCAGGCGCAAGCGCGCGGCATTTTGCGCTCCATCCGCAAAGTGCCGCCCGGCGAGGAAGACGACTTCGACTTCGTTTCCAACGACTTGCTAATCACGCAATTTCGTTCGATGACGCTGGCGTTTCGAGCGGGAGCGGCGACGATCAGCTCCATTGCGCTCCTTGTGGCCGGCATCGGCATTATGAACATCATGCTCGTCTCCGTAACCGAACGCACAATGGAAATTGGCGTTCGTCGAGCCGTCGGCGCCAGACGAAAAAACATCTTGCTTCAATTCGTTATTGAGTCCGTAGTTCTGTGTCAAATCGGCGGCCTTGTCGGCGTCATTCTTGGAATTGTCGGCGGCAACATCGCCTCTATTTTCATGAAAACTCCGCCCAGCATTCCACTAGACTGGGCGCTTTACGGCCTGTTGATTTGCTCCGCTGTTGGCGTTGTGTTTGGCACCTATCCCGCTTACAAAGCCGCCCGCATCCATCCCATAGAGGCTCTCCACTACGAATAGCGAACCCGCCCGCAAAGCGAAGGAAATTTTTGCGAGAAAAAAAGACCGGCAGCGGAAAACGTGCCCACTTCCCTTTGCCAACCGCAAATTATTGGCTATCAATCACCAGCCGTGGATCCCCACCAATCGCTGACAGCTGGCGGCGAATATTGAATGGTTGCATTCGCCGGCACACGACCACAAAGCCTAGTTGTCCGGATCCTCCAAAATAATCTACAATCCCGGAACGGTGGGGCTGTTGCTGCCGGGTGTGGCATCATCGCCAAGACTGCCGCCGCTAGTGGTTTCTTCTTTACTGCCGGGACTTGGAGCAGGTGTCGGTGTGGTTTCTCCGCTGTCATCGGTGCTAGTCACCGGCGCAGGAAGAGGAGAAGTTTCTTCCAACAACAAGTCCCCGGGATTTTGCGCCGGAGGAGAGGCAGCTTCATTAACACTCGCTCGCCAACGTGCAAACTCCACATCACTGGACGCTATGTACGCCGCTTCATCAAAATCTCTAACCCACAACGTCCACCAACTTTCTAACTCCGCTTCATTTGTCAATGTATCCGCGCGGTCATCGAACGCATCTTGTTTTGCGTTCTCCGCCGTTATCCAGGCCCGCAGCTGGGGATCGGCGGCATCCCAAAGCTCTTGCTTTTTCTTTTCCGCCTCGTCGCCAATGCGGAGGGACATGGAAAGCAAGTCGATATATTGGAGCGTCTGGTCTTGTTTGTTGGTATCGTCTTCAGGCAAAAAGCCCAGATGAACCCACAGCGGACGATGCAACTCAAACTCCGCCTGCTCCTGCGCCAATCGCAGCTCGCTTTTCATTCTTTCGTACTTGTATTTCTCGACATGCGGATACCGCTTTTCCCGCTCTCTATCGCTTTTCAAGAGTCTTTGCCAAACACCGTCGGTTGTGTTTTGATAGCGTTCTCGCTCTCGGGCAAGCAGTCGTTTCATGTCGGCTGCTTCTTGTTGTTTATCGGTTAGCTGGCCTTTCTTGGTGCGCTCTATGGCTTCTTGCTCGGCAAATTGGAAGATGCTCATCTGCACGGCGAAACTGTTGGTATCCACGAGGGACGCCCAGTTTTCCCCAAACTTATTCGCTAAGGATTGGCGCGTGATGGCCGCCTGTTTGGCGATTGCTTCATGCAGGTGCGCCTCGTACAGTTTCGGGTTGGATTGGATGATCTTGACGAATTCCTTTTCTTCCTGGTCCAGTTGTTCGGCGGTTTCGCCGGTCAAACCGAGATAGGTCACAAACTCTGCATCCGACAAGGAGTCGATGATTTGAGCGATGATGGAGCGCGGCGGCGCGTTTTCGTCGGCGGTGGTCTTGGGCGCGGTCTCTTCGTTCAGCAATCCGCCGAGCGAGTCGTCCGTGGTTGGCGTTGGCGGGGCCGCTTCCTGCGCGGCCAGAACAGTGGTGACCCGCTGATACGCCGGCCAGTGTTCCCATGCAACATACGCCAATATAGCCAGTAGCGCAATTCCACATCCGTAAATGTAATCGAGTATGAAGTTGAGTAAAGTTTTCATTGTCTTAGTAAGTAAAAGTGTCGTTCGTTGTTTCTTGTCGTTCGTCCAATTCCAAAGTTATTCATTGACGCCGCAGTCTCCGTAGGTGAAATGTGCCAAGCATTTTGCGTGATCCGCGTTGGCGCTGTTTATGGCTCTCCTGTAATTTCCGGGGTTGTACCGGTACCCCTTGCCGCTAGGGTAGCGCCCGCCTCTCCAATTGTTGTACCTTCTTTTGGCGCGTTCGTAATCGGTGGTTATTCGACAGTTATCTCTTTTCGTCAAAGACATCTTATCGGCCAGCTCTTTTGCTTTGTTGGCGGTGTCGATCAAGCTTTGCGCGGTGTCATTTCTTAGGGTTCTGCACAAAGTGAAAGTGCCAAGGCCGACAAGGCCTCCAATAATGCCGGATCCCACGCGAGACACGTGTTACCGTAGCTCCTCTGATTTTCGAGATGTACCAGCGGGACCCTCCTCTCGCCGCTCCTCCTGCTACGGCGCCGAACCCCATGCATTCCCAAAATATCTCTTGGGTAGTGAGCTTAGCCGATGCCATTGCGCCTTGGTGCCGGAGCTCGTTCATTTGCAGCTCTTCCCCATACCTTGTGTCGCAATACTCCGCTACTTTCCAAGCGTCGTTGATCGCCTTATTTTGCTTCTCAATCTTATCCAGCACTTCCTGCAGGATTCGGTCGCAGTCGGCTTTGCTAGTGGCGTCGCCGAATTCCAAGTTGTCGTAGCAGGGGATTTGGACTTCGCATTGCGCTTGGACTTCTTCGCTTGGCAAGGCAAGCAAAGCGATTCCGACAATGACGGCGGCGGCCGCTGTTTTCATTTTCCCGCCAAAGCGCGGGTGCCAAGGCGCCTTTGTCGATGAATTGCTCATCTTTTCCTCTCCTGTGGAGATATTTTCCCGCCGCGCCAATGGCGGGGCAATCCTATTTTTGTTGTTCAATGAACTCATAAAAAGGTCTTTCTTTGCTTAACTTGCATGCCTCAACAGGAATTTAACCAGACAGAAGACTCAAGCAATCCTAAAAATCCTTGGGGACAATCTCTTCAAAAAACGCCGAAAAGGTATAACTCCTTGCCTTCCAGTGTGTCAGGTGGTTTTCCAGTGATTTCGGCATCAAAAATTTTTGGCGTCTTGCCTTTTTCTCTTGAATTTTTTGGCAAGTTGTGAAAAAGTTATGAATTTTTAACCTGATCTGAAGGATTCTAAAGGAAGGCGCGTTACTTTTGGATAAAAAGATGAAGGGACAGAAAGGATGTTTTCTTGGAGTCCAGCTGATTGTTAGCAAAGCGTTGGTAGACAGAAGTTCCCGGTCAGCGGTTTGGGTCGAGGCCGGGTTTGAAATCTAATGGAAGTTTTTTTGATTTCTCCATTGGACGGATAAGCAACGAGACAGAGTTTTATTTGTGGATTCAGTAGATAGCCAAGCCGCCGAGGGAGCGGCGCCGGGGGATGCTGGCGGCAGCCAGGAGGCTTGCCTGAGGCAGTTGTGGAAGACGGCCTTGCTCGCGCAAGGGGAGGGGGGGGGCGCGGGACGCGAAAAGGATGCGCCAGGGCAGGCGCTCGGCAAGCGGTTGACTCGTCTTTGTCGGGAGTTGTTGGAGAACGGCAACCTTAAGTTTGCCCGAAGCCTGATTCTCCGAGCTGCTTCCCTTCATTCTCAAAAGAAAGAGCAACATCTCTTTCCTACCAAGATTCTCAGCAAATGCTTTTTCAAGTCCCGATCGGGAACGCTTCGCCCTTACCAGCATCCCGACGAGGAAGTCGCGTCGTATTCTAAGGCGGACTCCGAAGGCAACCGGGTGGGAACCAATCAGTTTGTGGAAGATTTCTCGGCGCACTTGGCCATTTTGGAAGAAAGTCTCGCCGCCGCGCCCGTTGGCAAGGAAACCAGCGAGGCCGTCCGCGAATTGGCTTTGTATGTCTTGACTCACGCTGTTTCCGTGTTTCAGGAAGAAGTGCAGCGATTGGCGCGGGACTCCAAGCCGTTCGAAGTCGCCGCCCGGGCAGTTCTGCTCACGTTCGGGGAAGGGAGGGAAGGTGGTTCTGCGGTTCAATCGGCCGACTCGGAGCGAAGTCTTCCCTGCGCTTCGGTGTTGCGCGCTTATTGCGCTTCAGTTCTCAATCGGCTGGAATCCATCGAGCGGCTGGGTTCCGCCAAATCCGCCAAGATTTTCAACAAGTATTTGATTAGATTGTCCAACTCCAAAATTTCGTTGGAAAAGATTCTCGGCCGACATTCCCCGGAATCTTTTCCCGAACTTCACCATTTGCCGGCCGGAGAGTTTGCCGCTTTGACGGCCGACGCCGCCTCCGACCGGGAAGGCGAGTTCTTTTTGGCTTTGCTTTCCCAAATTTCGCGGGAGACCGCCTTGAAGTCGCGAGAGTTATTACGACTGAACGCCTTGTCCGTTCTTCGCTCCGGCCGGAGTTTCCAAATCAAAAAAGAGGAAAAGGACATGGAACTGGTCAAGCATCGATTCGCAACTCGCTCCATGCTTCTCGCCTATCGCCAAGTCCGAACTCACTTGAAGGAGTTGGGGATTTTAGGGCAACGCGGGCAGTACTCTTTTGGCTGGTACTCGACTCCCCGCGTCTTCGAGGCGTTTTTCATCGGGCAATGCAAAGAACTCGCCGTGACGGGAATTCTCCCGCCGGGATCAGGCCAAGACCCGTGGAGCGAGGCTTGGGACGACTTGCAAATGGAATACTCTCTGGCAAAAATTAAGCCGCAGTTTTACGAGCCTCCTCTCTTTTCGGCGGCGGCCAGCGCCTTCATTTTTCTCTCTTGGGAAATCGCCTCCCTTGGCGTTCCTCGAAACTCCATTCAAATAGAAAAGGCCGACGAAACAGTGGGGACGCTTTCCTTATCCTTTGACTATCCTCCTGCCGGCTCGGATAAAAAAACCAACCGTTGCCGGCTCACTTACACTATGGCCGACATCGAAGTCTCCCAACGCAAAGACTTGGCCTTGCCGGACAAAACCGATCCCGTGCTGTTTCATGCTTTCAGAGAAAGAGAAGACGCAGAGAGCAAACACAGCGGCGGGAAACCGGACAACTTACCCGCCGCCATGCTTTTCGTTGGAGAAGGCGTCGTGAAAGACTTTCCCTTCTACCAACGCTTCAGCTACGGCGAAAACCTCATCCTCTACGTTTTAGAAACCCAAATCACTCCCCAAGTCCAAAAAGAGCGCCCCAAGGAAGACAAAAACAGCAAAAAACCAGAGAAAAAAGCACCGCCAACAAAAGAAACCGCCCCGCCCCGCATCCAACCAGCCAAACCCGAAAAAACCGGAATGGCAAAAACAGCGGAAGACTTGCTGGAAACAGACCAAACTTTGGGTGTCTTGCGACAGGAAAGCTTTGCTTGGACAATGGAAGTATTGCAACGAATCGCCTCCGGCAAAAAAGTCGCCGGCAAACAACGCCGCAACTTCCGCCGCTTGCACCATCAGCTTCGCCACCAAAAAGATCGAGGATTCTCCAACCGACTCGAAGGCGAATTCATCGCCCGACTAGCAAACCTGTCCAAACAATTCGACACCGAGAACGAATCCTAACCTGACAAACCGGGAACTATCCGGCGGCAAAACTCGCCCCCACAAAAAGGCATTCCCACAAACCAAACACAACCCCCCGGACACTATTTCCCACCCACGCAAGAGCATGGGAAAAACAAAAGCGAAACCCGACAAAGCCAAAAAACCTCGCGCAGAAACCGCTCAAAGCAAGAAGAAACCGAGACAAATCCCGACAATCCTCTCCAAATAAAAGAAAACACCGCAAAATCTCATCCATTGCCAAAACCGCCGCTGATCCGTTACCAAACCGTCTCAGAACGCTCATCAAACCCCAAAAACCATAGAACGCGCAAGCCGGCACACCGCGCCGACACCCAGCTTTTGCTCACCAATCCGCCAGCGAATCCTATCTCACCACTCGACCGTTGAAGAAAGAAATCACGCCTCCAACAAACGGTAACCTCGAATCCCCTCTCCCCCTCACCGCTTGTCCACCCAAACACTCTTACAAACCTTTCTTCCGCAACCGCAAGGCGGAGATGGCGCGCTTGTTGGCGGATTTCGTTGCTTTGCTGTCTCCTTCAATGCGTCTTTCCAATTCGGAGTTCTTCCCAAAGCACTCGCCAACCAACAAAACTTTCTTCTTTCTTCTGCAATGGCCAAGGCGGCGTTTCCTCTCCCGAATGGCCCTAGTCGTGCTTTTTTATGGGGGTTTGGTCCTTGCCAACGAACTTTGTTCTCAACTTTGTTCTCCTTTTTCTGATTTGGGGGTTGATGGTGGGCGGAAAGAAAAGAGGCGACACCCCCCCCCCCTCCTCAAGCGCTGGGTGAATTCGCTGGCCTGGTGGATTGCTTGGGTGGATGGTCAGTTGGTTATTACGATTATTGGAGGAGGAGGAGGATTGGGTTATGAGGATTCCACTCAATAGGAGAACATGGAGAAACCAAAGGGGTCCTCATTCGGGCTGCAGGCGGGCTTGGAGGCGGCCGTCGGCTTTGGATGGGGCGGTGGTGCTGGCCGGGGTTTCTGGGGAGTAGCGCCAAGCGCAGTTATCTATTGATGTTTATCAGAGCCAAGACAACGCCAACAACTCTCTCTCTGGGAGGTTAGTGGTTGTTGGCTCTTTGACTGCGGCTCAGCTAGGGAGCATCCCCAACTCAGCGGCAAGCAACGCCAACTATGATCGGCGTGATCGTTGGGAAGCGGGAGACAACAACAAGGGGGCGCTGCCCATTGCTAATGCGCCCAACAACCAGCAGATAGCGCTCTCCTCGATCTTGGGGCAAGATGCCGACACTTCCCGGGATGCTGGTATGTGGCCAATTTCATGGCCGGATTTCGATTGGCAAAACTCGGGAAGCATAACGCCGTTCTTCTCTGGCGGCGATCCCTTCTTTCCGACGAATGCTCCTGCCCGTTCTCTTTCTTCTGCTCCGTCAAATAATCATCTTTTGACGGCAAATACCAACAGCCTGCCGCAGATCACCACACCGTCCGGCACTCGAACCATTAGCCATATTCACCTGCGGAATGATGAAACTTTTGACGCGATCGGCTTCGCGTGAGCGGCTCGGCGCTGAGTTATTCCACCAACAACGCTGTTTCTTGGAGGGGGCAAGGCACTTTGCCTTATCCCCTCAGCGAGTATTTTTACAGTACTTTCGGCCCTTATTTTGCGGTAGCAGGCACTCAAGGCACGCCGAGTTCTAGCGGCTTGCGTTTAGTTGTGTCCAGCACGCCAAGGGCTTTGGTTCCCGAACCAGAGGAATACGCCCTCCTCTTCGCCCTCTTAGCCTTTGTCTTCTTCCGCCGCCGCCGCATAAAACCGAGTTATTTTAATGAAGTTGTTAGTCTTTTGCCTGTTGTTTAATAAATAATTAAAATCCCAATCGACATGAACCATGTTACATCTCAACCAAAAATCACTGCTTGGCATTGCCGTGGTCGCTTTGGCCGGGCTTGCGGCGATAACGCCGGTGCAAGCGCAAACGGAATCCTACATTACGGACGCCGATGAAGCCGCCGCTTGCGAAGGCGTTTGCAACACCTTTGTTCCTCCACAAACCGAAGAGGAATGCGAAGAGTTGCGGGGCGAGCGGTTTTCGCAAGCGTACGACGACCACGCTCTAGGAACAGCAAGAAACGGTAAGCGGAGGCAAAAGGGGCTTGATTTGTCTGCCGAAGTTTACTTTTCAGAGTATCAGCAGTATTTGGAAGAATACAACGAATCGGTAGCAGCCGCGAAAAAGGTGTCGACAGCTGCTCTCGCCGCGGCGTATGCCCGATTGACTGCTTGCACACTTGCATGTCAAGCCGTGACCCCAATTTCGTGGACTGCCGTTGGGATATGCTGGTCTCAGCATGCCGCAGCTCAAGCGGGGATATGGTTAACGTACGACAGAGCGGTGGATGGGTTTGGAGAACGTTTCGATGAAAGGAACGACGCCGCAAGAGACAGGCAAGAAGCGAGAGACTTCCGCATTCAAACAAAATACGAGGGCTGGATGCGCGAATTGGATTCTTGGTACGGAAACGAAATGACGTTAATTGAATCAGATTACTTGCTCTGCTTGGAACGGGTGAACAACTAAAAGGAGGATCGACGGAATGAAATCAGCAGAAGAAAAGAAAAAGATGAGGCCTTTTTGGGTGACGTTCTACATTTCTACGGCAATGACAATCTTTTTGATTTGGATGGTATGGAGCTCGGACGCTGATTTAAGCGAGACGTTTCACCAAACGACGAAGGAACGTGTGAACGATTTGGAATTCCGATCCAATAACCAGTTTGGCGAAATCAGGAAGCGATTGAGCGCTTTGGAAAACGAACTCAAATACCGCATTCGCAATCTGGAATTGACAAAGACTAAGGAAAAACTCGCTCAAACAAGCAAGTTGAAGTTAGCCGAAAAGATAGAATCCATGAGCGATCAGGATTATCAGGCTATGGTTTTAGAGAACTTAAATCCAAGTGAACGGAGAATTGTTGAACAGCACTTCAAACGAGAGAACGCATTCAAGACGTCTTTGAACCCGACGCAAAAGAAGGCGTTCGACGTTGACGTGAATCGAGAGTACGCGAAGTTGCTGGCGAGTTCAGTCGTGGAAGGCGAATTGTCGGATTTGCTCAAGAAATCATTGCGCCGAAGTGCTGAATCTATGGTCATCGCTGATTGGCGCGGAAGGGCTTCGAGAGATCGGAAAAATGCAGAGTTGAATGCTCACCTTGAACGAAGGAAAGAGAATCTTCGCGTTTTACAAGAGGAATTCTTGGTTAGGATTGGCTGAAGAAACGGAGGCCGACGATGAGTGAAGACGAGGTTCAAACACTGCGGGCTGAGTTTTCAAGGCTTGGAAAAACTTGCCGCCGAGCGGTTTGAGCTGTCTGAAAAGCATAGGGAAGACCTGTTTGATCGGATTGAAAAGCATTTTGACTTGTAGTTTACTCAGATAGGCAATCAGTTGAAGGAAATGAATTCTTGTTTGAAGGGTTTAGACGATCTTCTTCGTGGTAAGAATGGAAATCCCGGCATGAACGGTCGGTTAAATCATGCGGAAAAGATGCAGAAGATATTTCTGGGTGTTTTTCTCACCATTCTAGCTGGTTTCGTTGTCCATTACTTTGGCTTGATTGATCGGTTGATGAATTAGTATCTGGCTAAGTTCGTCTCTTTGTTTTTGCAACCGTCGAGATTAGTCTCGGCGGTTTTTTTCAAACCGTCGAATTCGCCCTGCGTTTTTTACGATGGCTTGAATGGTGGATTGGTTTTAGTTTTTTTCTGGGAGATTTTGGGCTTGCTTTGGCGTTCGGTATGTGGTTAAATGTAGTATTTGATTTGAGTGATGAAAAGTGTAATTCAAAGAATTTTGCAAGGAGCGGGTTTGGAGGCAACGGCGGTTTTGGCGGCGATCTGCTTGGCCGGATGCGGTCAAGGCGGGCATGATCACGATGCAGACCACGAGCATCCTCACGCGCAGGATGAAGATGGCCGCGAGCATCACGGGACGGCAGATGCGGATGCCGACGGCCCGACGGCGTCTGTGGCCGAAGGCGATTTGGCGGCGCAGAAGGCGGCGTATCCGCTAAAGGTTTGCTTGGTGGAAGGCAGCGAGTTGGGTTCGATGGGAGAGCCTGCGGAGTATGTTCACGAAGGGCGGTTGGTGCTGTTCTGTTGCAAGGGCTGCACTGAGGACTTTCAGGCGGATCCGTCGAAGTATCTTGCCCAGTTGGACAAGGCTTTGGAAACTCCGGCCGATGGCGCAGCAACGGGAGAATAGAATACGCTTCAATCGCCGCGGTTGGCGCCGACGATGTTTTCGAGGGCTTTTCTGGCGCGTCGTTTGACGGTGTTGTATCGGTCTCGCCTCGCTAAAAGTTCGAGTTTGGGAATGGCCGGCTTGGCTTTTTCTCTCAGATGGCCAAGTTGCTCGCAAGCGTAGGCGCGCACGGCGGGGTTAGGATGGTTGAGACCTTCTAGGTAAGTTTCTATTTGGCTGGAATGCGCCGGAATTTGCTTTAACGCTTCCAAAAAACGCGCGAAGTGATCGCTACGGCTTGTCAAAAGATTCATTAACGGTCGGGTTGCGGGCACAGCTTTTTCGCCGAGACGGCTAAGATTTGCGGCCGCCGCCAGTTTGACTTCGTCCGATTCGTCTTCCAAAGCGGCAACGCTGAGAGAGAAAACTTCGGATGTTTCTGAATCTGTTTTCCCAAAACCAACCAAGGCGGCCTCCCGGATTTTGTGGTTTTGATGAGTGAGTGAGGCGCGATAGACGTCGGCTGATTGAGTTCCTGCGTCGGTAAGTTTTGCCAAACTGCGAAGGGAGGCCAGCCGAAGGCGGTCGGAGGCTTGCGAAGCGAGGCGGGCAATTTGAGCGACTGCCAGTGGAGGCGCTTGGCCGACGGCGCCGAGGGCTTCCACGGCGGCAACTTGGATGTCTTCGTTTTGTTCCCCTAGGAGCGTTGCAATGGATTCGGCGTGAGCAGACGCTCGGCCTCCGAGGCTCTTGAAGGCGCGGAGGGAAGCGAGACGGACTTTGTCACTGGGGTCTCGGAGAAGTTTTTCCAACGCGCTGATGATGGGTTCGCCGACTGAGGAGAGCGCTGTGACGGAAATTGCGGCGGCTTGGCGAACTTCCGCGCTGTCATCTTCCAGAAACCGATGGACGTCGTTTTGGTAGCGGTCCGGTTTGCGCGAAACGGTGACGAGACACTGGAGGCCGGCGGCCCGAACTCGGTCGTTGGAATCGCGGAGAAGTCGTTCGACTTTCGACAGAGCGGTTCGGCTATCGGATCCTAATTCTTGGATGCCGTAGAGAGCGGCAAGTCGAATGGCGTCGTTTTCGTGCTGCAGGGCCTCGGCAAGTTTTGCAAGGCCGGGGATGCCGGCTTTGGCAAGGATTGGGATGGCCCAATGATCGGAGCGGATGCGGCCGCTGCCGATTTTGCCTATGTGCTGGAACAGGGCATCGGCGGCAGCGGTTCCCATCGAGGCGAGAGCAGTTTTGAAAGTTTCGGCGGTTTGCGGCGAGTTGTTTTGTTCCATTCGTTGGATAAGTTCGGGAGCGGTAGCAGCGGCGGCGGGTCCGATTCTGCCGAGGATGTCCGCCGCCCAACGTTGCACGGAGGCATCGGCGTTGTTCAACATTTTGGCGAGGCGAGGGACACTGAGTTTGGTGGGCAAAGCGAGGACGCATTCGGCGGCTTCACGGCGAATTTCTGCGGAAGTATGAAATGCGAGAGGCCAAAGAACCGGGGCGTAAAACTCTGGTTCCGGCTGGATGCGGCGGAGGGAGCGCAGGGCTTGAATTTGCAGTTCTGGCGCGGGGGCGTCGCTGGCGATGGGGATGAGAATTTCAGAGAGCGGGTGCGCTTTGATGCCCATCGCCTGCACGGCCGATAGAGCGGACAATTGGAGTTGCCGGTTGGTCCCTTGCAGGCATTTCCGAAGCGCAGGAAGGGCGGGCGGGCCGATTTTTCCCAGGGTTTTCGCCGCGTGGAAACGGACGTTTTCATTCTCATCGTTCAGGAGTTCTACAAGGCCGGGAATTGCGGGAGCGGCTTTTTCGCCAAACCAGCCGAGGGCTTTGGCGGCTCCGGATCGGATGAGAGAGTCGGGATTTTTTAGGGCGGGGAGCAGTTTTGGGAGAGCGACGGGGCCGATGCTGCCGAGGGCAAAGGCGGAGCGGTACCATTTTGGGTTGGCGCCTCTGCGCCCCGATTCGGCCAAGTCTTCCAACAGCGCGGGAACGGCCGGCAAGGCTTGCGGTCCAATGCGGGCAATGGCGGTGACCGCGTGGAACCAGACTTGCTCGTCTCCATCGTCAAGCGCCGGGATTAATGCCGGCAGGGCTTCGGCGGCCTCTGTTCCCAATTCGCTGAGTGCTTTGGCGGCGTTGCGGCGCTCTGGCGTGTTTCCCGATTGGAGATTGTCGATGAGTTGTGAAATTGCGCGGCCGTTCTCTTGGGCGTTCACTTGGCAAAGGCAAACAGCCAAAAGCAAAAGCGACCATCGGTTTTGGAGGATTCGAGATTTCATAGCGCGATTGGAAGTTGGCTCCGGGGCAGGCACGGCATTCAATTCTCCGCAAGGACCGGTGTGTCGGTAGTAGTCGATGCTTTTCATCGATAGATTATGCTTTTTATTTTGTCGATAGTTTTTTCCATTTCGTGAATTTTGGAGTTGAAGTTGTCATTTTCCTTTTTTGTTGTTTAGTTTTTTTCATCGTATATTTGAGTTAGTGTTTTGAGGCATTCTAGCCCAGATTCCGCTAGGCTTGTGCTTTCTTGGGCTTCTGCTTTTCTTCCGTCGCCATAATATTGCAGTGCCATGGGTGCGTTCACGGTGCAGAATTCAACGGATCCGGCCATCGCCTTGAGTATTTCGGAATTGGGTTTGTTTTCGAATTCGGCTCTTATTTGTTTCCGTAGCGCAATAAGAGATTGGATTTGTGACGGGTCAGTTCTTCGGATCAACTCGAGGTCATAGATCGTGGTTGGTTGGCTTGTTTGGCGGCGTTTGGCCGGCGGCGGCCAACGTAAGTAAGCTAATGATTAGGATGGTATTCGTGAGGTTCATAGAGGGTTGTATAGCGTTATAGTTTTAAGTCTCCGTTTGCAGGTTCTAGTGTTGGTGTTTGGAAGTTTTTGCGTTAACTGAACAATCTTGGCAGGCGGCCCGTGCTGTCGCCAAAGCGGTCTTTGCGGACGCCGAGTTGATCCAGCATGGAAAGGTAAAGATTGGCCATAGGGGTTTCGAAGTGGTAGCGAAGGTGACGGCCGGGCTGAAGGGCGCCGCCGGCTTTGCCAGCAAGGATGATGGGGAGGTTTTCGTTGTTGTGACGGTTGCCGTCGCTGATCCCGGCGCCGTAGAGGATCATGCAGTTGTCCAGAAGGCTGCCGTTTCCTTCGGGGATGGATTTGAGGCGCTGTAGGATGTAGGAGACTTGGCGGGCGTGGAACTGGTTGATGTCGCTGATTTTTCGCTGTTTTGCGGGATCGTTTTGGTGGTGGGAGAGCGAGTGATGGCCTTCGTGAACGCCGATGAAGCGGTAGCTTTTGTTGCTTCCTTCGTTGGCGAGCATGAAGGTGGCGATGCGAGAGGCGTCGGTTTGGAAGGCCAGGATCATCATGTCTCCCATGAGGCGGATGTGTTCTTCGTAGGATTCGGGAATGCCTTCGGGTTTGTCCCATTCGGCGTTGGCGTTGGCGCGCTGTTGGCGGCCGTTCTTTTCAGAGCGTTCCAGCCGCAGTTCGATTTCGCGGACAGCGGAGAGGTATTCGTCCAGTTTGGCGCGGTCTTTGTGGCCGACTTTGCGGCTCAATCGTTTGGCGTCTTCGAGGATGAAGTCGAGGATGCTGTTTTGGAATTGTTTTCTTCGGAGGACGCTTTCGGTTTTTTCGGCGGCGTTGTTGTTGCCAAAGAGGCGTTCGAAGAGCAGTCGGGGGTTGGTTTCTTTGGCCAGCGGAGTGGCGGCGTCGCGCCAGGAGATGTTGTTGGAGTAGGAGCAAGCGTAGCCGGAGTCGCATTTGCCGGATTGTCTGCCTTTTTCGGTGCCTAGTTCGAGGGAGGGAAAACGAGTTTGCCGTCCGATGGCTTTGGCGGCTTCTTGATCGACGGAGATTCCGGCGCGAATTTCCGCTCCTTCGCTTTTGAGGGGTTGCGCGCCGGTCAAAAAGACGCTGGCGGAGCGGGCGTGATCGCCGGGGCCGTCGCCATTGCCGCGGGCTTTGTCGTGGGTCAATCCGCTTAAGACGGTGAGGTCTTGTTTCACGGGCGCCATGGTTTGCAAAATTTTGGGCAAGTCGAAGTAGCGGCCTTCCCTGCTTGGCGTCCAGTCGGGCATGTGCATTCCATTAGGGACGAATAGAAAGGCCATGCGGACGGGATTCTGGTTTGCGGTGGAAGCCATGCCGCGGAGGGGAATCATGGCGTCCAAAAGCGGCAGGGACACGGCGGTGCCTAGTCCGCGTAGGAAGGTTCGACGGTTGAGAGGATGGATTGCGTTCATTGGGATTCGTGGTGCAAACTGACTTTTCGAAATGGATCGCTTATCACAATGGCGATGACTAAATCGGAAAACCGAAAGTCGGCTTTTTTTGCCGCCGCCAAAATTTCATCGGTCGCGCATTTGTCATAGTATTCTAAACCTCTCCCCAGCGCAAAGGTCAACATTTTTTCGACGACCGTTCGAGGAAAGGTTTCTTCGGTTTTCAGAATGGCGATGAGTTCTTTGTGGCCGTTAAAGCGGCGTCCATCCGGCAGTTCGCCGGAGGCGTCTATGGGGAAGGGTCCGTCGAGCTCTCGCCAGGCGCCGATAGCGTCAAAGTTCTCAAAGGCGAAGCCGATGGGATCCATTTTGGCGTGGCAAACGGCGCACTCGGCTTGGGATCGGTGGATTTCGAGACGTTCCCGCAACGAGGCGGAAGCGGCGGCTTCTCGGCTTTCTTCCAGTTCTTCAACGTTGGGAGGCGGAGGCGGAGGCGGCGTGCCCAAGATTTGTTCCAACACCCACTTGCCGCGGATGACCGGCGAGGTGCGCGTCGGATTCGCGGTCAAGGCAAGAGTTCCGGCTTGGGTCAAAATCCCGCCGCGCACGTTCTGATCGTCTAGGCGGACGCGTTGAAATTCGGCGCCGAATTCGCCGGCGATTTGGTAATGATCCGCTAGGCGACGGTTCACAAAAGTGAAGTTGGCGTCCAGAAACTCAAGAATGCTTCGATCCTCCCGCATGACGGACTCGAAGAAAAGTTCGCTTTCCCGGCGCATGGCTTGGCGCAACTCCTCGTCGAAGGCGGGGAACAATTCGTGGTCCGGCGCAATGGTTTCGATCTGGCGAAATTGCAGCCACTGGCCGGCGAAGTTGATTGCGAGAGCCTTGGCTTTGGGATCGGCCAGCATCCGGCGGACTTGGGTTTCAACAACGGCCGGCTCCAAGATCGTTCCCGCTGCCGCCAACTCAAACAGGTCGTCGTCGGGCATGCTGCTCCAAAGAAAGTAAGAAAGACGGGACGCAAATTCGTAGGGATTTAGAGAGCGGACGGCTTCCGAGTTTTGCGAGTTCCCGTCCTCGACCTCCGGATCCAGCTCCCAACGATAGAGAAAACTGGGCGACGCCAGCGCCGCTTGCACGGCGATTCCAACGGATTCTTCCAGATTTGCGTTTTGTTCCAGCGCGTTCGCCGCCAAGGCGAGCAGTCGTTGGATTTCCTCAGCCGAAGCCGGGCGGCGATAGGCGCGGGGAACGAAGGCCGTAAGGAAGCGCCGGGCAGACTCCAAGTCTGCTTTTCTCGCTCTCGGAGATTTTTTTGAACTCTGTTTCGGCGCCGGCGTTTTGACGAACGGACGAGCGCGCGGTTCCAAAAGCAATGGCGGACATCCCGGAAGTTCGGACAAAACGGCTTGGGAAACGATCCGTTCCGCCGCCGCCAAATACTTTTCCATGAGAATCGGAGAAAGCGACAAAACGTCGCCGATGTTGTCGAAGCCGTAGCCGACTTCGTCCAAAGGAAAATCTGCAGCCGGCTGAAAATTAACCCCCGTCAAGTCTCGAATCGTGTTGTTGTATTCCGCGCGATTGAGCCGACGAAGCGTCACCCGGCCCGGCCGGCTGAGTTCCGCGCAGTCAAATTTCGCCAACTCCTCGTTGATAAATTGAACCATGCGGAAGCGTTCTTCTTCGCTGGGTTGCGCCTTTTTTTCCGGCGGCATTTCGCGCTCGGCCAACATATGCCGCACGCTTTCCCAAAGTTCCCGTTTTTTGTAAAGAGCGGGACTCCCTTCAACAGCTTCCAGATTGAGATCGGCCTTTTGCTTCTCGTTGCCGTGGCAATCAGCGCAGTATTGTTGAATGAACGGCCGGGCCAAGTTGGCAAAGGAATTCGGCTTGGCGTCTTGCGCGGACGCGGACAGATAAGCGACAGCCAACACAGTCGCCAAAATCCACAGAATCCATCGTTGCTCTCTAAAAATAAAAAATCGCATCGCTTTATCGGCAACACCGGGCTTTGGAGACTCGGCGTTTCCGCGCAACTTTCTCCAAAACAAAATCAAACTTACGGATCCATATTGCCCGAATTCGTCAACTTTGCAAGACTGCGAGCAAATCTTCGCTCCCCTTTTGTTTCTATGGAAAGAGGGTGTGTTCCCACTAACACGATGCATTTTGAAGAAGATGCGCGCGAAATTCCTTTTCCGTCAAAACGCCTCAAAACCAAAAAATCCTCAAAGCCGACAAACCACGCCGAAACCACGCTTTTGCCCGTCAATCTCAATTCAGAATTCCCTTGGCCGCCGGGCCGCTGTTCACTTAAAACTTTCTTTTCCGCAACGCCCCAAGCGGAATGGCACGCTTGGTTGCGCTTTGTTGGCGGATTTTGCCGTTTTCCAACCAGTTTTTCTTCCCTTTTTTCACTTTTCTGCTTTTTGGAGCTTGACTCGTTGCAGTGGGGAGGTTAGGAATAAAGAAATTTTTGACAGATATCAGTTATGAACCAGCATATCAATATGAATCGAAAATTCTTTTTCTTAGCGGCCGTCGCCTGCCTTTGCGGGGGGGGGGGGGTACCAAGCCCAAGCGCAGATGTTTGTTAACGTCTATCCCAGCCAAGACAACACCAACCAAACCGTTTGGATCTTCTCCGGCAGCGGCTCGACTGTGTACGCCGGCACCACCAGCATCCGCGGCAGCGGAAACTTTAACAATCGAGACACCGCGCTCATTAATAGTAACAACGGCAACTTCTACAACGCCAACCGCCCCAACAACCAGCTGCTGACTCTGTCTCCCCTGCTTTCCAGCACCAACTCCAAAGACATCGCTTCGGTCAATGCCCGAATTCCCGGCGGCGGCAAGACCAACATCACTTTTGTCGCCAGCGCTACCAACACCCCGACCATCACCATCGCCGGCCGAGGCAGCCGCACCATTGCCCGCTTGTTTATGGATGAGAAGCCGTCTAGTAATCGGGATGGTTGGGGCATTCGCGTTGAACCGTCCAACTTGCTTTATGGGACCGGGGAGGCTTCTTCTTGGGTGGGAGCGGGCGTGATCAACAAACCGATTGGCGACTTTTATACGGGAACCTTCCATAATTGGGGAAGTGTCCCTCGATTTGTGGGATCTTCTGACGGCTCGTTGCGGATTGTCGTCAACAGCCAGATCATCCCCGAACCAGAAGAATACGCCCTGGTCTTCGGCTTGTTTGCGCTCGGTTTTGTGTTCTTCCATCGCCACCGGCAAAAGAAACGACGACAACCAGCCGCCGCTGTCCCCGCTGTCCACTCGTGATCTGCGGCCTGCGCTTTGGCTTCCGCTAAAAATCGGCCTGGTTTTTCCCAGCCACTTCGCTTCGAGTTTTCTGAAGCGAAGTTTTTTTTGTTGCAAAAAGAGCAATGAATTTAAATGGTGGAAATGCGCGCCAGTCCGTCTTAGATTTCAAATCGAAGAGTAGCCAAACGAAAATTGCGTAATCGGATGAAACCAAAAAGCGACGGCGAGCAAAAAGTCCTGTGTTTGAAGCGGGAGACTTTGGAGCGAGCGGGCTTGTTTCAAGGGGTGTCCTTGGAAATGGAGCGCTATCTTCCTTTGATTGACAATCCAGAGTTTCATTGTTTTCTTCCGCGAGTTCAAGCCGAGAGCGACTTCCGATTCAAGCAGTGCATTCCGTATGTTTTGATTCGGCGGGGAGACCAGATTTTGCGATACCGACGGGGGCAAAAGAGCGGAGAAAGCCGATTGCGCGGATGCTATTCCATTGGCGTTGGCGGCCACGTCGACGAACAAGACTGCGCTAAGGGAAGAGGATACACGGCGGGATTGCGGCGGGAGTTGGAAGAGGAAATGGGAATAAAAGTCGAATCAGCGCCGCCGGCCGTCGCCGTCATCAACGATGATTCTAACGAAGTGGGGAAAGTGCATTTTGGCGTGGTTCACCTGATGTGGTTGTCTGACGACGTCGAGTTGAGCCGAGGCGGTGAGCTCTCGTCTCCAGAATTCATTAGGCTGGCCGACGCCCGCCAAAATCTAGATCTCTATGAAACTTGGTCTCAATGGTGCCTCCAACAGATTCTCCCAGAATTGTTGGCGACAACAAAGCCAAACCATCGCCTTCAACCATAGCATCGGCGACTGATTTGATTTAATCGCCAGCTTGCAGAACCCCACAAAGCGCAACTTCTCCGCCGCAATAAAATCCCGTCAGAAGAAAAGCTTCGCCGGCGCTAAATTTGACCGCCTCCGTTCCCGGGTCTTTTGCCCAGTTTGCTGGACACATTGACCTTGACGTCGTCCGCAACGACCAAAGAGTCCGCCGGAACGCTGTGAGTAAGGAAGACGTTGGCGCCAATCGTGCTGCGCGCTCCCACAACGGTGTCTCCTCCCATCACCGTTGCGTTGGCATACAAAGTGACTCGATCGTGAATTGTGGGGTGCCGTTTTTTGCCCCGCAAAGCTTGACCGCCAGAAAGAGAGCGCCCAATAAGCGCCACTCCCTGATACATTTTTACCCGCTCGCCAATTTCGCTGGTTTCCCCAATCACGGCGCCAGTGCCGTGATCAATAAAAAAATAGGGTCCGATTTTTGCCCCCGGATGCAAGTCCATCCCCGTCCGACCGTGCGCCCACTCGGTCATAATGCGCGGCAGCAACGGAACGCGGCGCAAATATAACAAATGCGAAAGTCGTTGAACCGCAATCGTTTCGATAAAGGGATAAGCGACAATCACTTCCTCACGGCTCAACGCAGCCGGATCCCCATTATAAGCCGCCTCCGTGTCCGTGCGCAAAATTTCCCGAATGGACGGCAACCGCTCCAAAATCTTCCCCGCCAACCAAGCGGCCTCTTTCCGAAAATCGGCCGGCCGTAATCCTTCGGGCGGAAAATGCTCCAACCCCTTGTAAATTTCATCCTCCAACCGCCCACGAACCGAAGCCAACAAATGCGCCGTTTCGGCCATCAGCTCGGCGCGGTGAATCTGTTGATCGTAAAAGTAGCCCGGAAACAACAACTTGAGGAGGTCTTGCGTGATTTGCGCAATGGCCGACTTGGAAGGGAGATTGACCCCGTCCACGTGATTAATCCCGCCGTGCCGAACATAAGATTGCAAAAGCCCTTTAACAAGACTGGTGACCGTGTCGTTCACAAGAAAACTCTAGCCCAACAATCTGCCAACCCGCAAGAACCGCTTTCCACTGCGCCAACCCCAAAAAGACGCCGCAAAATCCAAAAACCACAACCCAATAAAAAACCGCCGGGAAAACCCCAGTGGTTTGGCAAACGCAACACTCCTCTACAATTTCACTACGGCGTCCCTTCTCGCTCATTTCCTTTTAGCAACTCGGCGCTTTGCGCTTCGGCTTCCTTTACTCTTTCAGCTAATAGCCTTTCTATTTCCTCTAGCAGTTCTTGCTCCGATTCTTGCGCCAACTCTTCATCTCCGTCTTCTCGGAACATGTTTATTTCATCCTGCTTGATTAGTTTCAGCCGTCCCACTTCCAACTCTGCGGCTGTGATCTGGCCATTCGCATACAACTCCTCAAGACGCCTTTCTTCTCTATCCAGTGCCATCATCGCCCTGCCCTCTGGACCCGGCCCAGATTGAAACTCATCCCACCGTTCCGAACTGATCGTAGCAGACTTCAATACCTCCAGACTTGCCCGAAGCCATTCAACGTCTTCTCCTTTCAGCGCATTCCATTCCCGCATTTTCTCTTCCGTCGATTTGTAAGAAGGAAACATGATAGCATGCAGTTTTTCTCGTGCTGAATATTCCCAATCACCCTGTTTCTTGGTATCGCCGCCGCATTCGGAATCCAACAGATCGTTCATCTTCTCACGATAAGTGTACAAAGCCAAAAACTCGCCTTCACTGGGCTCAAACTACACCGACTCCTCGCGCAGATCTCGAGCTGTCTGAGAATGCTCCAGCTTATACTCCCGCAACTTGTATTTGGAAAGATACGGAGAGATTTCCGCCCATAGATCTCGCTCCTTATCCCGAATCGCCTTCTGCGCCATATCCCAAGCAAACCGTTTGGCTACCGCTTCTGGAGGACAAGGAAATTCTTTTCGTGTTCGTTTCTTCCAGCAATTTATCGCGTTTTGCTTCCAACTCTTTCAAAACTGGAGCGTATTGAGCGGCGATGGCGTTCACCATTGCCCAATCCTCCGCGCTGGCTGACCTCGTCTTGCGATAAGCTGCAAACGTCGATTGTCCTGTCTCTTCTATTTGGCCTTTGTCAGTCTCCTTCTCGGCAATGGCGGATTTTGCCGTCTCCGTTTTATTGAAAGGCGAACGCAAGGCAACATAAGCCAAAACGACCGCAAACAAGCTCATGGAAATAAGGAATGTCTTCATCTCTGAATACCTTTACTCTCCGTCCAGAGCCAAACCACTATCGAGTAATCTTGCCAGCAAAAGACATTAGCGACAACACAAAAAACCGCCGGGGAAACTCGACGCTTGAAAAAGGTAAAACGGAAACAAAGAAAGTGGAAAAAATAAGAAAACAGGATGAGAAAAGGGATGAATGATCAGAATGGCGCTTGGCGGAAAAAGAAAAACCCGGCAATGAAAATTGCCCGGGAACTTTTCCGATTTTGTTTTGCGGGCTAAAGCAAAAAAACCGCCGGGAAGTCCGGCGGCTTGAAAAGAAAACTGCAATCAATCGAAAAGAGGCTATTCTTGTTGACGAGCAGCTTCTTCTAGCATGCGCTGGGCTTCCTGCAGCTTCCATTCTTCTTCGGTGAGGTACGGAGGAGGCTGGTTGGAGTTCGCGTCGGGGATTCCCACATATTTGCCTTCGCCGTTCTTTATCATCTCTTCGATTTCCGCTGGCGTGGGAATGATTACGTTGCCGTTGTCATCCAGATGCAGCGGCACTTCGATGCCGTCCGGCGTGACGAGAGCGGCGATGTTTTCTCCTTCTCGGTATTTGAGGGGTTGGCCGTTGTCCAGCAATACGTTGTTTTCATCCACACCGAGCATTCTCTTTATCGCCGCTTCAGATCCACTTGGCGGGTATTTCTTTTCGTAGGCCGCTTGCCAGCCAGGGCGAATCACTAATGGCGAATCCCCTGCTTCCAGTTCATCGCCGTAATCTCCGTTAATCAGAAACACATATTTTGTTGCGTCTGGCAGTTTGTCCACTCCTTGAATCTCGCTGAGGATGCAGTCTCGGAGGGCGACGGCCTCGTCTTCGGGCATGCCCCCCAATACCGGCCACATCTTTTCCGACTGCAACGTACCTAAGATTGCTTCTTTATCTTCCTCGGCCGCTTCAGCATATGTGAGGTGTCGTTCTTCTATGTGGTCGTACAGCCCACTTCGTGCGTCGGGGTCGTTTTGTTGGCGTTTTTGATATAGCCGCAGATCTTCGAATATGTTGCCGGTCGCCATCGGGTTGTCTCCCCTTCCGTGTTCTTCTAGAATGCGGTAGAGTTGCTCGAACTGCGCCGTGAACCTTGTCTCGTTTTCAAAGAAATGGCGCATGTAGCCGTGATTGCGGAATATGGGAGTGTATCCATATCCCTTTTCCAGCATTGCTTCGGTGACTATCACGTCAGGATCGGTGGTGGGCTTGTATGGGAAGTTGGCCTTCCAATTGGCCAGCCGTTCCGCTTCCGCCGGGTCTACTTCCTCTTCAGGCTCTTCTTCTGGCCCCGGCAGTGACTCAAAATAGCTCCGCGGATCGACATCTGGAGGCACTCGTATTTGGGTTATCTCGCTTGGATTCAGCAATCGGGCGCCCGGCGGCAGAGCGTCTTCTATGTCCACCCAAACCCAGTCGCTTTTGTCTTCGGCTGGCTTTTTTCCGATGGGATTGATGACGTTCCAGTACAGGTAATGTCCAACGATGAGTCCAATTCCACATGGAATTATCCAATTCAGGCTCTGCCAAATTAGCTTTTTTGTGGCTTTGTCGGTCATGGTCTTTTCTCCTTGGGTTGCCGGGTTACCAGTTGTAGTCGCTTATTGCTTGTTCGGGAACTTCGTATTTGACAGGAATGGTTTGATCCTCGATTATGAGGTTTCTGAGGGCGGGATTATCAACTTGAACGTTGGCCGATTCCCATTTAATTCTTGCGCTCCAATAAACGATGCAATTGTTGCTGAATTACTCTGTCCTTTCATGCCGAGCGTTTAGAGGGATGTACTCTTTGTCGTTCAAATCGACGCTGGTATCTTCCACGGCGCTCAGCTCTCTTGTGACTCGATGTCGTTCTGATGGGGCGCGTCGTTCGTATTTCCAGCCGTTTGCTGTGTAGGTCATGTCGCTGACCGTGACGAGGCAATAGGGGTGGAATCTGTCTTTGTTGACCTTTTTGGCTTCGGCCGCTAAATCTTTATTTTTTCCGCGGTGAACGGCCGAGTAGAATTCGTGGCTTAAGTAGTTCTTTACATTGTCTCCTACCCAGATGAACCATCCTTCTTTGCCTTTTTTGTAATCCTCGTGGTCTGGGTAATAGGCGCCCGGCTCCCCATCGTTGCGAAAACTGTTAATGAGGTCGGGGTCATATCCGGTGTTTCCGTAAATATGTTTGTGTAGGCCGCTTGATGAATCTGAAGAGGATCTATATCTTTCGTTGTCTTCATCCCACACCATCAATGAGCAGGAGTAGTCGTAATAGTGGTAATCTCTTTTTTTGTTGTCAGAGCTGGGGGACCCAACATTCGGATTAGTGTTGAGTTCGTCATCAGGATCGTTATGATTGAACCCCCATTGGCTTTGATATGCCCACTCTCCGCTTTTGCTGTACCAGTGAGTTTTCTCGCCATCGACTTTCCAAAGCCCAATACTCGCTCTTGCTGTGACTCTTCCTTTGGAAGCGGCGCCCGGCGGGAGCTCCCATTCTTTTGTTATTTCGTTCCAAACAGCGGCTCCTACAATGCTAGCTCCAACGCTTATGCCAATCATCTCTAGCCATCTTTTCCAAGGGATTTTCTTCACAGTTGGTTTCAGCAACCATACCGCCTGGATTTGGTCTCCGTCTTGGAGCTGGTCGGTGGAGCTCGTGATGTTGTAGACGGTGCCGTCGGGCGTTGCAATGGCTCGCCTAAAACCCGGCCCTCCTGCTTGGGTAGGTTGGGGGGCGGGCGTCTGAACGGCAACTGGATTTGTGGACGATGTTTGCGCTGCAAGGTGCGGCAGCAACGGCGTGAACAGGAGGCCGGCGAGGAGCAGGCCGTAAATCGCGCCGATGCCGGCGGTTGCGGCGATTTCCTTCAAGTTCAAGGCGCCTGCAAAGCGCAGATGCCACGGCGTCTTTGTCGTTTCCGATGCAGTTTGCATGGCTTCGTTGGGGGTATCTTGACCGATTCCAGAGGAATTGGCAAGCCTATTTTCGTTATTTAATTTACTCATAAAACGATCTTTCTCTGCTGAGTTGTGTCTTTAAGTGTCTTTATTTTCGCATTTGGCTGGCGCCTTGGGGAAACTTCTTCCCGCGTCCAGGCCGATTGGCAATAGCAAGCGGATTAAAAAACGCGAGTTCCTGCCTGTTTGCCGAAGCCAACAGGGCGAGACGATCGACTCTCCCGACGCATTGCATATCCAAACTGTGATATTTCAGCGGGGAGACCCGATTGACGAATCAACCCGCTTACTATTGCCAAACGCAAGAAAATCAAAAAGCAACACCTTCGTCAACACTTTTTTCACTTTTTTCCGATTTTTTTCTTTTTGCGGAGGCAGAATTCTGCTTTTTGGCTTGTTTTTGGCGGTTTGGCGAGGATTCCACGGGCTATTTTGTGTTTTTCGTGTTTGGATTTTGGGGAAATTTTGGAGTGAAGTGGGTTTTTGGTTTCGGCGAGTTGGGGGGACGGCGCATGTTTTAGGGGTGTTGCGCGGGATAAAGCAGGGTTGGTTGGCGGGAGGTGGGGAGCAGTTGGAGGTCGAAGAGTTCGGCAAGGGGGGAGGCGAATTGGATGGTGAAGGGGATTTCGTGGGTTTGGATGTTGACGACGGTGAGGCCGCAAAAGGGTTGTTGGCGGCGGCGTTCCAATTCGTCGGCGAGGCGAAGGCCGGCAAAGGTTCGGTTGCGGCGGGTTTGGGAGAGGCCGACGATGGCGAATTGGTGGTGGAAGGCGAGTCCACGCAGGAAGCCAGGGCAGAAGGCAATCGGTTGGAAGTGGCTGTTTGTTGGATCGACGTATCCGAGTTCGCCGGCGCCGGCGTTGAGGATCCAGAGGCGGTTGTGGTGAAGTCTTGGCGAGTGAGGCATGGAGAGGCTGTTCAAGACAATTTCGTTGTTGGCGACGTCGATGAGCATTCCTCCGTTGCGGCGGTTTTGGCGCCAGCCTTCGGCTTCGTTGGACGGGCTGACTGCGGTGGCGTATCGGGGGGCGATGCCTTCGGCGGCGAGGCCGTTGAGGTGACAGCGGTCTTCGGGCGATAGTTTGGATATGAAGGGCGGATGCCAGACTGGTTCGGGCGGGGCGCAATGTTCGATGCGTCGCAGGCAGCTGTGGCGCGTGTCCACGAGGATGGGAGCGTCGTTCTCGGCGGCGATGAGGTCGTGGGCGTCCAAGTAGCCGGTTGGCGTCACAGAGTAGAATTGGTAGAGGTTTTTTTCGTGAGGGTTTACGAGGTTTCTGAATTCCCAAAGATGCCGCCGCGTAGCGAGGCGGAGCGTGGACGGTGAGACGGCGATGCCCATCGGCCGGTCAAAAAGATAGGCGGCGAGAGACAATTTTTCGCGGTCGGCAGATGAAAGGATCAAGAGGCGGTTGTGTTGGTAGGTGCTGATGAAAATGCTGAGGGATTGTTGGAAAAGCCAAGCGGCGAAGCCCGGCGTGGCGCAGGCGATGGAGGGGCTTGCGCTTGCGGTTGGCGGTGGGTTGGGCGCGGTTTGCATCGGCGGCGAGAGGCTAGGTTGTTCCCTTGAGAAGCGCGGCTCCGTATTCTCGGTTCATGCGGCTGATGAAGTCGAGGGGGATTTCCTTCGGGCAGGCGGCTTCGCATGAGCCGGTGACGGTGCAGGCGCCGAAGCCTTCTCGGTCCATTTGAGCGGTCATGTTCAGAACGCGGCGTTGGCGTTCGGCTTTTCCTTGGGGCAGGAGGCTGAGGTGGGAGACTTTGGCGGCGACGAAGAGCATGGCGGAGGCATTTTTGCAGGCGGCAACGCAAGCGCCACAGCCGATGCATTGGGCGGCGTCCATGGCTTTTTCGCCGTCGGGTTTGGGGATGGGGAAGGTGTTTGCGTCTGGGGCGCCGCCGGTGCTGACGGAAACGTAGCCGCCGGCTTGGATGATTCGATCCAAGGCGGAGCGGTCGACGATCAAGTCGCGTAAGACTGGGAAGGCGCCGGCGCGCCAGGGTTCGATGGTAATTTCGTCGCCGTCGCGAAAACTTCTCATGTGTAGTTGGCAGACGGTGGAGGCTTTTTGACCTCCGTGGGCAAGACCGTTGACGACGAGGGAGCAGGCGCCGCAGATGCCTTCTCGGCAGTCGGAGTCAAAGGCGATGGGATCTTCTCCTTTTTGAATGAGGCTTTCGTTCACGACATCCAGCATTTCCAGAAAGGACATGTCCGGGCTAATGTCTCTTGCGAGGTAAGAGGCAAATTTGCCCGAGTCGCCGGCTTGTTTCTGCCGCCAGACGTGTAGTGTTAGGTTCATCTATTGGTAGCTTCTTGGGGACATTTTGACTTCTTGGTAGGCGAGGTGTTCTTTGTGTAGCAGGGGGCGGCGGTTGTCTCCTTTGCATTCCCAAGCGGCGACGTAGGCGTAGTTTTCGTCGTCGCGCTTGGCCTCGCCGTCGGAGGTCTGGTGTTCGGTTCGAAAGTGGCCGCCGCAAGACTCGTTTCGAGATAAGGCGTCGTAGCAGAGGAGTTCGGCAAATTCCATGAAGTCGGCCACGCGGCCGGCGTGTTCTAACGCGGGGTTTAATTCGTCGGCGCCGCCGGAAACACTCAAATTTTCCCAGAATTCTTCCCTCAGTTCCGGGATTCGTTTGAGGGCTTGGGTTAACCCCGTTTGATTTCTAGCCATGCCGCAGTGTTCCCAGAGGAGTTGGCCCAGTTCGCGGTGAAAGGAACGGGGCGTTCGCCGGCCGTCGACGGAGAGGAGGGAATTTATGCGTTGTCGGGTTTCTTCTTCGCCCTTTTGAAATTCCGAGCGGTTCGTGCCGAAAAGTCCCGGTTTTTCGGCGGCAAGATAGTGTCCGATAGTGTGGGGAAGGACGAAGTAGCCGTCCGCCAGCCCCTGCATCAACGCGCTGGCGCCGAGCCGGTTGGCGCCGTGGTCGGAGAAGTTGGCTTCGCCGAGGACGAACAGCCCCGGAATTGTGCTCATCAAGTGGTAATCCACCCAGAGGCCGCCCATAGTGTAGTGCACTGCCGGAAAGATTCGCATAGGTTGCCGGTAGGCGTTCTCCCCGGTGATTCGCTGGTACATTTCAAACAAGTTGCCGTATCTCTCGCGGATTGTGCTCTCGCCTTGGCGGGAGATGGCGTCTTGAAAATCCAAATAGACGCCCAGTCCGCCCGGACCAACTCCCTTGCCGTCGTCGCAGGCTTCTTTGGCGGCGCGAGAGGCGATGTCACGGGGCGCTAAGTTGCCGAAGCTGGGATACTTCCGTTCCAGATAGTAATCTCGCTCGCTCTCCGGAATGTCTTGCGGAACGCGCGCGTCGCCGGGCTTTGAGGGAACCCAAACGCGGCCGTCGTTGCGAAGGGACTCCGACATAAGCGTCAGCTTGGATTGATGATCGCCGCTGACGGGAATGCAAGTGGGATGAATTTGCGTATAACACGGGTTGGCGAAGGCGGCGCCGCGTTTGTAAGCGCGGAAGGCCGCAGTGACGTTGCAGCCGACCGCGTTGGTGGAAAGATAGAAAACCGGACCGTAACCGCCGGTAGCCAAAACAATGGCGTCCGCCGAATGAGAGTGAATGTCGCCGGTGATGAGGTTTCGCGCCACGATTCCTTTGGCCTTGCCGTCGACGAGAACGACGTCTTGCAATTCCGTGCGGGGAAACATAGCCACTTTTCCAGCGGCAATCTGTCGGCTCAACGCCTGATAGGCGCCCAAAAGGAGTTGTTGGCCGGTTTGTCCGCGAGCGTAAAACGTTCTGGACACCTGCGCCCCGCCAAAAGATCGGTTGGCCAGCAACCCGCTGTATTCCCGCGCGAAGGGAACTCCCTGGGCGACGCATTGATCGATGATATTGGCGCTCAGCTGCGCCAACCGATAAACATTGGCCTCGCGGGCGCGGAAGTCGCCCCCCTTCAACGTATCGTAAAACAGCCGATAAACGCTGTCTCCGTCGTTCTGGTAATTTTTCGCCGCGTTAATGCCTCCCTGAGCCGCAATGCTATGCGCCCGGCGAGGGCTGTCCTGATAACAGAAGCACTTAACGTGGTAGCCCAACTCGCCCAGCGTTGCGGTCGCCGCCGCGCCGGCCAACCCCGAACCGACAACGATGACTTCATACTTTCGCTTATTTGCCGGATTAACGAGCCGGAGCTCAAACTGATGGCGTTCCCACTGTTTGTCGAGCGGGCCGGAAGGGATTTTCGAGTCTAACTTCACTGCTTCAACGCCTCCTTTCCGTAGCCGAGCAAAATCGCCAAAGGAATGGAACTGTTGCCGACGAAAACACCCCAAGCCAAAACCGAAGCCAAACGATCCGCCCAGACCCTCTGCCATCCAGCCCGGAAACCGAGCGATTGCAACAAACTGCTGCTTCCATGCCGAAGATGAGCGCAAAGAAGCGCCATAGACAAAATGTAGAATCCGGAAACCAACGGATGCGAGAATCCCAAAATCACCATTCGATAGACGTCGTGCCTTTGCGCTTCATCCCGAAGTTGCAGCAAAGCGGGGTCCACCACGCCGACGGTGAAGTGAAGCAAATGATAGACAATGAAGGCGAGAACGATTAGCCCGCTCCCAATCATCGTGCGAGAAGCGTAGCTGGCGCCGGCAAATCGCTTCACACGATAGGAAGTTGGCCGAGCCGCCCGGTTTCTCGCGGCCAAAGTCGCCGCCGCCCAAACATGCACCGCCGCCGCCGCCAAAAGCCCCACCCGCGCGCTCCAAAGAAGCGCCGGCTTTCCCTTCAAAAAAGCGCCGTAAGCGTTGATCGTTTCCGGCCCCAGAAAAATCTGCAAGTTGCCCAGCATGTGCCCAATCACAAACAAAACAAGCAACAAGCCCGTAATCGCCATCAGATACTTCTTCCCAATCGTAGAATGAAATATGGTGGTGATGCCATTCATAAGCCATCGGCCGGAGCGTCTTGGGGGCGGCGCCCAACGCGCCCGACCCATTCTCTCCGCTCCGAAAAACAAACGTCCCTTTGCTTATAAATAAAAAAGACCGCTGTCAACCCAGCCAATGAAAAGTTCTCGAACTTCCCGGCAGGACAAAGCCCCCAACCCTACCAGCCTTCTGCAAGCAAAGTCGAAAGCTCGGTCAACTGAGAAATAGCACCGCGGCTGTTTCTTTTCGTCCGCTGCAACAAAACGGCCGACAAGCCGGCGCTTTTGGCTCCGACGACGTCTTCGGCAAAAGAGTCACCGACGTGAACCACCGCGTTGGCAGGCAGCCCGAGCATTCGGAGCGCATGCTCAAACAAAACAGCGGACGGCTTCAGAAAACCAACTTCGCTGGATACGGACACAGACTCAAAAAAAGACATAAGCCCCAGTTCACGTAGCAAGGGACGGAGCCGGGCATCCCAGTTGGACACCGCCGCCAGTCGAAATCCTCTTTCCGCCAACTGATCCAAAGCCGGAAGAACGTCTCCGTAAATTCGCCAAACATCGGCCTTTCCAAATCTCTCGTAAAGAAAGGGGAAAAAAGCCGCGCAATCCGCCTCCGACAAAAGACCGTGGAAGCTTTCCTTCACCACTCCAAACCATCCTTCCTTTGTATGTTGGAATTCCGCTTTTTCCGCCATCGCTTGGTGGAATTGCTTTTCAATCCAGTCCGCATCCAGTCCAGAAAATCCCTCTCGCTCGGCAACCTCGGCGTAAACGGTCCCTACCGAAGGCCACGGCTGAATCAGCGTCCCCCCAACGTCAAATGTAATGGCTTGCGTTCTAATGGTCTCCACAGCGGCGTCTCTCCTTTTCGAGCGCGCGCAAATACAACACCATTGGCTCCAATAAGTTCCGCCTTTCCCTTTTTACGCCGTTATCTCAGAAAAAAGTTGCCTTGCAAAAGAAATGAAGCGACAATTGCAAACGACCTGGCAACAAGGAGAGGTGGCTGAGCGGCTTAAGGCGCACGCCTGGAAAGCGTGAGTACTCGAAAGGGTATCGGGGGTTCGAATCCCCCCCTCTCCGCCATCTCCCCATCGCCAGTGCCCAGCAGTCAATCCAGATCGACTGAGGCAAAATGAGAGAAAAGCGCCGTTAATCAAAGGTTTAGATCACGCTTCAATAATAAAATCAAAACTTGAGCGATTCGGATGAATCGTCAAAAAGCCAATTTGTGTTGGCAAAATCTCTAAACTCCTTTTTATGCCATCTTACGAATTTCGCAACGAATGGTTCCAATGGCGACTCCATCCCGCTTTCCGCCTCCTTTTTCAATGGACGCTAACTGCTCTAATTCCACCTAACCGCTATAAGGGTGGTTGCCAGAGCACGAGGGAGAGAAACGCCCCGACAAACAATCCGAGACCAAATCCCGGCAACCTTCTTCCCTCCAGATAAGATGTTGCCCCCATTCCTCAATCCTCACCACCATTCCTTGGAAAAGGCCGCTTTCTTCCCTAGGCCTCCTTCTGCATCTCCTTGAATCAACATCTGCTTCACTGCCCCCAAGGAGAAAATCCGCCCCTTTTACTCTTACCTTAGGAGCTGCAGGGCAGAAACAGCCGCCCGGCAGCCTTCAGATGTCTTCGAGGGCCGCCCCCAAAGCAATCCTTCCCCTTCGTTCGCCACTTGCCCTCTCCCTCCCGTATTCGCCCAAACCAAGCATCGTTCTAAATCAGAAGAACGCCCGCCTCGAACCTTCTAAATCTATTTATTCTTTACCCTGCTTAACCGCCGCTTGTCAGGATCATGGCTCCTTCCAATCCTGTCAACAGAACGACCAGTTCCCTAGAAACATTGCGGCCAATCCCAAACTACTCGGCGCCCGCATAATCTCCAAAAGCATGGCCGGCGAGTTCCCCGCAAGCGAAGAAGAAGACGCTCCAGCCTCCAACCTCAAGTATAGCGGCAACCAGCGCTCCTCCCTGCCCTCGCAACCCCAATCCGCCAACAAGGCCGGCTCCGCTAGACGGCCACCCAAACATTGAACTAGGAACCTCCTCTCTGCCCCAGCGGGAAGGAACCCGGCAAAATCGGAGGCCTTGGTTAATCCGATCTCTCTCTCAGAAGTTGGTCTTTTGATCCAGCCCATCTCTAGATGCGCGTTGACACTCTACTCCCCCACAAACGCTGAAGCTTGGGGAGGGCTTTTTGTCGGCCCCACCAACTTCTTCATCCCTTGTGGCGACTCCCACTACAAGCTATGAGAAAGCGCAAGAGCCTCTCTTTCCCCCGCCCGCCAGACTTTGCCGATGGCTGGTAGCCTTCTGCCTTGCTCTCAAAGAAACCAAACACCACACCCCAACATGCAAAGTATAGATTGGATTCTTATCAGCCGTGTTCCCCATTCTCTACGCTCCTGCGAAACGCCCCCTCCCAACATGCAAAGTCCATAAGATTGTTACCATGATCTGACGACTTGGGAAGGGAATGCTCGAAGAGACTTTTTCTTCGCCCAGCAGCAGCGCCTTGAAGGCTAAATCACAGGATACAAAGGCCGAGCATAGCGGCGGCCAACTCCGCCCTTTGCCAGCGTGTTTGGCTACACATCCAAAAGCGCGTTGAGCGAGCGTTCCTAGAAGGCGGACAACAAGACGGAGTCGTGTTTGGCCGTGCATCCGAGATTGCTTTGGAAGGGAGGGAGCTTGGCCGGTTGGGAGGCGCTGGTTCTTCTTTGTTGGGGGGAGTTGAGCGCGGCGCCAAGGCGTTTGATGTGTTTGAGTTGCTAGGCAGGGGGCCAGCAAGTTCTCTCCTCCTTGAGAACATCCCCCCTTCCTCCCTCCCATATACATGAATACGGATTAGTGGTTAGCTCAGATTCGATTGTTCTCTTTCTTCTAAAAGAGGTTCAAGGTTATTCGGCTTTGCCGGAAGTCACATTTGGCTCTCTTTCCACTTGCCAATGTTGGAAAATACACAGTCGTCCTCGAGTGTTTTTCTCGTTGATTCGAGCTGGAATCAGTCTCAGATGTCGAATTTCTGCAGATTTTTCATCCTTCTATTTTCCAAACTTTTGATTCAATGATATTAGATTTTTGTTGCTATTTTTGAGCACTGTGTCAATTGGCATGGATTGTCAATTGATAGTTGCTATTTCTTCACTATTCATTCCTTTCCAAAAATTCCGACGATTTAGTATTGAGTGCGGTTAGTAAAGAGGCGAGTAGCCTCGTTTTAAGTCTCTTTCCATCGCTATCCTCTCGCAATTTTGTCAAGTGTCTCGTCCTGCCTTTTTCGTTTCTTGAGTTTAGCAATTGTCTTTTTAGAGAGGGCAAGTCATGGAGCAATGGCTTCAAAGTTTTGTCTGGATAGCTCTCTGGCGGATTCTCACTGGGTTGGCCGTTTGTTTTGTTTGGCATCTTCGCTTTGGGGTTGGGCAAGGGCTTGTTCGACTATCGGGATTAGGCTGTTGTTTGTTGTGGTTTCAGGTGGCGACTTTGTTCCGGATTAATCTTTGGATGAGGCTGTGTTCGTTGCTGTTCTTTGATTCGGGGTTCGATCTTTGGGATTAGAGATCGGCGACGGTTTGGCGGACTTCGTTTTGTGTTTCTTTTCAAATTGTTTTTTTGACATCGAGATGGTCTCTATTTTAGGGCGATTGGGGAATCTTTTTCCGCCAGCGGAAAGCCATTGGCAGTTTTGGCAATTAATGACTTGACTTTTCGCTTGTTTCCTTTGCAAAATAGGGGTTTTCCATCGTAGTGGAAAAAATTCGGGAAATAAGTAATTATCAATTGGGATGACAACGCAAAAAGCGCCGTGGGTGACTTTTCGATCTGAGATCAAGGTATTGGATTGCACGATTCGGGATGGAGGCTTGATTAACGCTCACTTGTTTGAAGACAATTTTGTCCGGGCGGTATACGATACATGTAGGGAATCAGGGATTGATTACATGGAGATGGGCTATAAGGGATCGAAAAAACTTTTTGCCCGAGATCAGTTTGGAGACTGGAAATACTGCGACGAGGATCACATCCGTCGAATTGTGGGCGATAACGAAGGGGGATTGAAGTTGTCGGCGATGGCCGACGCGGAAAAAACAGACTACAAGGAAGATATTTTGCCCAAAGACAGAAGCGTTTTGGATTGCATCCGCGTTGCCGCTTACGTGCATCAAATTCCGGTTGCGGTGGATATGATTCAGGATGCGCATGACAAGGGTTACGAAACGACGTGCAATATCATGGCGATTTCGACTGTCAGCGATTCCGAAATTGATCAGGCGCTGGCGACGTTGATGGAAACTCCTGTGGATACCGTGGTGGTGGTGGACAGTTACGGCGCTCTTTATTACGAGCAGGTTCGCCGGCTGGTGCAAAAGTATTTGAAGGCGGGGAAGGATGCCGGCAAAGAGGTCGGCATTCATGCGCACAACAATCAGCAGCTCGCTTTTGCGAACACTGTCGAGGCGATTATTCAAGGCGCCAACCGGATTGACGCGACGATGTACGGTCTCGGCCGCGGAGCGGGGAATTGCCCGATGGAGCTTTTGATTGGCTTTCTCCGCAATCCAAAGTTTCGGCTACGGCCGGTTTTGAAGCTCTTGCAAGATTATCTCCTGCCTCTTCGGGAGCGGATGGAGTGGGGTCCTTTGGTGCCGTACGGCGTGACCGGCTTGCTGAATCAGCATCCCCGCGCGGCGATGAGATTTCGCGCCGGCGACCGAAGGGATCAGTTTGTGGAGTTTTATGATTTATGCAATCAGTAGCGGTTTCATTGGGCGGGGGCAAAGGGACCGCTTTAAATTCGGCGCGGTGGAACGTCGATGTTTGGGGTGCGTGAAATTTAATTTTTTAGTGGCTTGCATTCAGGGCGACGCGCGGTTATGGTTAGCGGCGTCCCGGATGAGCGGAGGGTCGCTCTCGGTTTGTTAACTTTACCGAGGGAGGAAAGTCCGAACTCCATAGGGCGCGATGCCGTGTAACCAAGGCGCTGGCGGTTTGCCGCCGGTGGTTGCGGGCATACACGGGAGGGATTGCCGCGAGGCATCTCGGCGGAAAGTGCCACAGAAAACAAACCGTCCGGATTTATTCGGATAAGGGTGAAAAGGTGGGGTAAGAGCCCACCGCTCCCGGAGTAATCCGCGGAGGCACGGCAAACCCCATTGGGAGCAAGATCGAATAGAGGACTTTGGAGTTGCCCGCTCCGTTTGCCGGCTTTGCCGGCGACAGTTCCGGGTGGATCGCTGAGATGAATGATCCTCTCTGTTCTTAGGAACGCAGACAGAATTCGGCTTACAGCTTGTTCGGGACGCTTTTCCGCCCCCCCGGTTTTTTCCGACCGGGGGGCTTTTGTTTCCACGCTGGACGAGGCCGGGGTTTGCTTGATTTGTTCGGCGTTTTTGTTGTTGGGACGGGAAATTTGCCGGAGGGTTTTTTGGAGGAGTCTGCTGAATTCGCGTTCGGCGGTTTCCTGCTTTTCAAAGGACGCGCCAGCGGTTGTGGAGCGGATGAACCGGGCGCAAATTTTTCTTTGTTCTTGGCTCCAACGCCGTGTGAATCCTTGTTCGGCGTCTTTTGATTTGGCGGATCGATCGGTCTCCTCGTCGGTTGGCAGGGGACGCGCGTGCGCCCAGTTGGCGACGTGTTGGAAGTAAAGCAGGGCGCGGTCTATGAGAATAAAGGGGAATTGAGGGTTGGCGTTGGGACCGACGGTGATTTTGACGCCGCCGAGCTTCTGCTTTTTGATGCTGACGCGGGCGAGAGTTTCCCCTTTTAGCCAAGCGGCGGCGGCTCCTGCGGCGGCTCCGGAGAGAGTGAAAAGGCCGAAGGCAAGTCCGGCGGCCAGCAAGTCTAGTTTGACGCCCAGTCCGCCGCCGAGGAGGGCGGCCGTTGAAATGATTTGTTTTTTGGAAAGGCCCAAAACTTGCCAAGTGCGGGAGTCCAGCAAGTTTTCATGAAGGACGGACTGCGGGGGAACGTCGACGTTGAAGATGTTGTGTTTGAATAGGCGGCGGATTTGTCGATGGCCTTTTTGTTCGATTTCAAGAAGTGTTTTTCGGTATTTCTCCCGCAAGAAACCTCGGGCGTTGGTTTCTTCGTTTGGTTGGAAAATGAGTTTGGATTCTGTGTGCGCAACGGCGTTTCGGACGATGTTGCAGAGGATGCCGGCGACTTGGCGGATTCGGTTTGCCCAATCTTCTTCGAAGGCGCTGATGGCGGCGGCTAAGGCCGGCTCCCAATCTTGGTGGATGCTTTTGAGGCTTTCCAGCAAGGCGATGCGCTCGGCGTAGGTTGCTTGGTGGGCGTTGAAGGTTCGGATGGAGTTGAACGATTTGGCGCAGGCGCTTTTCCATTGGGGGATGTAGGCGTTGCCGGAGTCTTTGGGATTGATCACCGCCATTCTGGGGTTGCCGGTCAGCCGCAGGATTTCCATTTCCATTCGGTCGGCGATGCTGATGGGGCGGCTTCCGTCGACGACGTAGATGACGCCGCTGCCTTGGGCGAGCGGCGTTAGCAGCTCGAGATCGTGAGCCAAACCGGAGGCGCCGGCGTGGGCGTCCAGAAATTGCTCCGCCAGATTGGAGGACGAGGCTTCGCGCTGGCGAAACCATTGGAGAATTTGCCGCGGATGTTGAAATCCCGGAGTGTCCACGAATTGAATCACCGGGCGTCCGTCGATGCGGACGGGGTATTCCCGGTTGATGGTAGTTTCTCCGGGAAGCGGGCTGATGCGCACCGAATCATTTTCCGTCAAAGTGGCGACCACCGAAGATTTGCCTTCGTTGGGATGGCCGACGACGGCGTAGGCGGGGATTGGGCTACTTGCCGTCATCATTGCGGATCGCAAGGGACGCCACCGCGAGATTTGCGTCCCCAAGGGACTCGACGGATCGTTCCCAGATTTGACGGTTGATTTCGCTTACGGCGCCGATTTGCCCAGCATTTTCCGGCCGTCCGACAAGGAGTACGATCGCTTTCCCATCTTTGTCTTGGGTTTCTTTGAGCCGTTTTAGCCAATCCAAAAACTCGCGGATCGGAGGCTGAAAACTCTCTTGCAGGACGACGATCCGGGCATAAGCGTCTTGGAACCGCATCGGATCCAACGTTGTCCAAAAGTCTTCCCAAGATTCATTTTCGTCGGGAAGAAGAACCCATCCGCGAACCGTCCAATGGATTTGCCGATGAATCCATTCATTGACGGCTTCGCGCCGGATGCGCTTCGACAATTCAGGCTCGGCAAGGAGCATGGCGGCTTGGCGGTTCGCGGAACAAAAGGCCGTTGGCTGTTTTTCCGTCGGCGATTGAGGAAAGGGAGGATTCGCCGTGAATGCCGGCGGCGCGTCCCCGTCAACGGTGGTATGGAGCTGCCGGCGAATCATGCTTTCCCAAAGCCGATCGCAGCGCAGCGAATCAAAGCCGAGTTTTCCCAATTGCCGGCGAACAATCTCCCAGGCAACAAGCCAGAGCAGGAGACGAGGCAGCAGACCATACACAAGAAGCGAACATACGAGAAAGGGCCACCAAGAAACCAAATTTTCGTTGGCAAGCGATCGGATGCCGTCCTTGAGGTGGATTCGGCTGCCTTCAATTTGCGAAACCGAGGGCGCGCCGGCCGGATAAAACGACGACCAAGGACGGGCAACGACGCGAGTTGCCCAATGCACGCTTTCAGCGGAAAGATTCAGCGAAGATTGCCAACCGAAAGCGCGGTCGCTAAACGAGACCAGCAAAAGAGTCGACGCAACGGCGGCAATGTTAAACCAAACGCCAAAAGTCTGCGACAAGCCGGCGACCAAGCCGGCCAGCAACGGTTGATAACGCGAATGTTTCTTTTCTAAGGAACCAAAAAAGGCGGCGATTTGAAGGCGCGTCTCGCCGCTGCCTCGTCTCAAAACGTCCTTTTGCATCCCGGCCGCAATCCGCTTCCAGAGTCGGTAAATTCCCGGAGCAATGATCCCAGTTTCCAGACTCAACAAGCCCAGCGGCCGGAGAATCAGCGCCGCAAAAGAGGCGGTCAGCAGAAGCAGTTGGCCTCCGAGCAGAAAAAAGAGAAAGCCGAAGACGTTGACCGGTTGAATTCCGTCGTAACGGAGCAAACCGACGCTAGCCAAGACGCCGGCAAATGCGGCGACGACGATGAGTGCGCGAGTCAACAGGGTTTTGCCGCGGCAAAAGAGAGCGCCCGGCCAGATTGTCGAAGGCGGCGCTTGACTCCGTTGCGATTCCAGCCAGAATCGAAAAACCCGCCGCCGATCCAAGGAATCCGAAGTCTCCCTTTTGTGGGCGGCGAGAAATGCCCGAAAAACTTTGCGGTGAGTGGAATCCGATTCCAAGCAGGCCTCGTCCGCTCTTTCAATTGCGTAATCAAAGTCAAGGGCGTCTTCCAGTCGCCACCGCGCCATCCCGTCGGCTGGAATCTCTCTGGGCATTATCGCATCGCTTGATTGGAAACAAAAACGCGAAGCCGCCCTTGTCTTCGACTCGGATCCAACGGATCGGAAAATCCGCCTCAATCCTTGAACTTTACCGTTTGTTCCTCGGCATGCGCCTCGTCGTCGCAGGGAGCATTTGTGGGAGCGTCCGCTGCTTTTTCGGAAGGGATGACCAACTTGTTGGCGAGGAGATAGGCTTCGACTTCTTCGCCGCTGACGTCGGCGAGCATAAAGCCGTTGATTTGCACGCACGGGCTGAGCATCTGCCCGCTCTTTTCGATCATCTCCTGTCGCTGCGCCGGGTTGTTAATGATGTCGCGGTCCTCAAAGGCGATATCATACTTCCGCATGATGGACCGCACTCCCTCGCTCCATCCGCAATACGGTTTTAAATAAGCAACCACTTCTAACTTTTGACTTGTCTCACTCATATCAATCCTTTTCCACACGGTTTCTGCCGCTGTTTAATCGAGGAAGAAAATGCCGTGCCTTTCAAAAAAAATCAATGCGAAATTTCGGAAAAAGAGCGCAAAATCGACAAAGACTCTCTGACAAACCTTGAAATCGTCTTCAGATTTTGATTGCATAGCGCTGTTTTACTCTGTTTCACTCAAAAAATGTTCGGCCGAAAAGTCATCCTTATTTGCGCGGCGGCGGCGATGCTTGTTGCCAACGCGCCGAACGTCGAAGCCGAGGGTTGGCGCTTTTGGAAAAAGAAAAACTCCTCCAAAAGTAGCGAAAGCCGCCAAACCCCGGAAAAACAACTGCGGGACAAGCAGATAAAACAGGCGCAAGAAGAGAAGAAACAGCGCGAGGAATTCGTCAAAGCCCTCAAGAAAAAAGAGCGAGAAATGTTGCGCCGGCAACGGGACGCCCAACGCAAGTTTCAGAAAACACAGCGAAGCCAACACCGTCGTCTCCAACGACTTTGGCGGCAGCAAAATCAGCGGAAATCCTCCTGGCGCTTTTGGAAACGGTCGAACGCCTCCGATGGTTTCTTTTTGCCAAAGTGACTTTGCTCGGAGGCCGCCCGGCATCCGTAAGGACCGGTTAGGGTTTTTGTTTGGTTTCCCTACTTTCTCGGCCTCCGAGCATTTTCCCAAAATGCGGCTCCAAAGCGGACGCCCTTCCATTGTAAACCGAAGAAAACCAAGCGAGCAGACGGCGCAAACCGTCGCTTCCCGCAGACAAGCGGGTTCGGTAGGGGGGTTGATCCTCGAAGTTCTGTTTCCGCTCCAAATGTCTTGGCTATTGTTGAGAGAAAGGAGAGGCGGGCGGGCCGGACGGGGGAGGAAGATATAGGATTGCGACTTGCCATAGGAGGTTGGGAGGGGCGAAAGTTGGGGGGAAAAGGAAGAGAGAGAGAATGGAGAAGAGAGAGAGGATGAGGGTGGTGGGAAGGGGAAGGGCTTGGCGGAGCCGGGTTGGGTGGTGGTTTTTGGGGGTAGTGGTTCTCGGGTTGGGAGCGGGCTTGCGTGGGGAGTTAGTGGTATCGGAGCTTCTGTATTCGCCGTTGGCGGGAGCTGGGGGAGAGCGGGGGGAGTATATGAAGTTGAGGAATCGGGGGGCTGCGGCGGTGGATGTGAGCGGATGGCATTTTGATCGGGGGATAGAGTTTGTGTTTCCGGAGGGGAGTGTGATTGGGGCTGGGGAGCATATGGTGGTGGCTAAGGATGCGGAGTATTGGGTGGAGCGTTATGAGGGGATTGAGGCGGAGCGAGTGGTTGGGGGGTATTCGGGGAGGCTGTCGAATTCTGGGGAGCGGCTTCGGTTGCGGGATGCGGCGGGGTTGGGGCGGATAGATTTTGAGTATGGGGTTGGGGGGGATTGGCCTGCTGAGGCGTATGGGGGGACGGGGCATTCGTTGGAGTTTGTAGGGGAATTGGCTAGGGAGTTGGGGGATGGACGGGCCTGGATAGGAAGTCGATATCCAAAAGGAGCGCGGGGGAAGGCAGAAGAGACTGGGGGATTATTGAGGGAGCGGGTATTGGTGGGGCAAGGGACTTATGGGAGATATTTTAGGGGTTTAGCGGAGCCGTCTGGGGGGAGCGTAGAGTGGGCGTTGCCGGGTTTTGTTGCGGGAGCAGACTGGCTGGTTGGGGCGAGTGGCTATGGATATAGTAGCGAGCGGTATACCATGGAGCGGGCTTTGGTGGAGACCCAGTTGGAAGATATGCAGGGGAATTATTCGTCGTTGTATGTGCGGTTGTGGTTTGAGTTGAGAGCGGAGGAGTTGGAGCGTATGAAGTCGTTGGAGTTGCGGTTGGTTTATGATGACGGCTATGTGGTTTATTTGAACGGGGTTCGGGTGGGGTCTCATGGGATCAACGGGGAGCCGCCGGCCTTTGATCAGTTTGCGGTGTTGTCGGAGGACTTGGAGGAGAATATCGATTTGACGGATCGGCGGGACTTATTAGTTGTGGGGCGGAATTTGTTGGCGATTCAAGGGCACAACACACTTTTAGATGATCCGTATGATTTTTTATTGGCGCCGGAGTTAGTGTTGGGAGTGGGGGAGGACGCGGGGAGGTATGAATCATTGCGTGGGGTGGTGATTAATGAGATCTGGGCGAACCCTAGTTTAGGGTCGGATTATGTGGAGTTTTACAATCCCATGGCGGCGGCGATCGATCTGAGCGGGGCGTGGTTGTCGGATGAGGGGAGCGAGTTGCGGAAGCATCGTTTGCCGGCGGGGGCGGTTGTGGGGGCGGGAGAGTTTTTCGTGGTGGAAGTATCAGGGGAGAAGACGGGGTTTGGGTTAAGTTCTGAGGGGGAGGCGGTTTATTTGGCGGCGCCGGATGGCTCGTTTGTTGTGGAGGCCTACGGGTTTGGGCCGCAAGCGAGAGATGTAGGCATAGGGAGGCATCCGGATGGGGGGAGGGATTGGTATCGGAGTGTTGCGGGGACGCCTGGGGAAGCGAACAAGCGGTTGTATAGGCCGTCGGTTGTGATGAGCGAGTTGATGTATCATGATGTGGAGGGGGCGGGGAGAGAGTATTTAGAGTTGTTTGTGGTTGGGGATGCGGCGGTGGAGGTGAGCGGCTGGAAGTTTCGGGGGGTTCGATTTCAGTTCGAGGAGGAGACGATGTTAGATTCGGGGGAGTATTATGTGGTTGCGGATGATGCGGAGAGATTGCGGGAGCGTTACCGGCAGTTGCCGTTGGGGAGGGTGTTGGGGGAGTATGGGGGTTCGTTGAGCAATGGGGGCGAGCGGGTTGGTTTGTTAGATGCGTGGGATATAGTGGTGGAGATGGTTCGGTATGAGGATGAGTGGCCGTGGCCGCCGACGGCCGATGGGTTGGGGGCGTCGTTGGAGCGGCGATGTTGGGAGTCCTCCTCTGAGGAGGCGGGGTCGTGGTCGGGGTCGCCTTTGGGGAGGCCGTCTCCGGGAAGGGCGAATCATAAAGTGGATTGTGAGGAGGGAACAGGCTCGTTGGTTCGGTTGTCGGAGTTTGGGTATCATTCTGCGTTGCGGAGCGAGGAGGATCGGGGAACGGAGTTTATCGAGTTGACGAATTTCGGGGGCGAGGCAGTGTCTATGGAGGGGTGGGCGTTAGTTGGAGATGTTTTTTACGAGTTTGGAGAGGGAGAGGTTTTAGGTTCTGGGGAAAGCATGGTATTGGCTTGGTCGCCGGAGCGGTTGGCGCGGGAGTATTCGCAGTTAGGGGAAGGAGAGCTGGTGAGGGCTTATGAGGGAGATTTGGGGAATGGCGGAGGAGAGATATGGCTGGTTCTGCCGGAGGGGAGTTTGGCGGACGGGGTTGGTTATGACGATGACTTTCCTTGGCCTTCGTTGGCGGATGGAAGAGAGGCTAGAGGGGGGGGAGACATATCGCTGCGTCGGATTTGTTGGGAGGGGTTGGGTTGGGATGTGGCGAACTGGGTGGTAGAAAGGGAGCCATCGCCGGGGAGAGCAGACCGAGAAGAAGGAGCATGCGCGTCGTTGCCGGCGGTGTTGGTGGAAGTGGGGACGGAGCCTAGGAGAGTGAGAAGCGAAGAGGAGCCGTTGTTGGTGGCTAGGTTTGCGGGAGGCGGTTTGGTGGTTTCGGCTGGGGTGAGATATTGGGTGGACGATGTAGAGGTCGACGGAGGCGAAGCGGTCATGAGTTTGGCGATGCAGGATGCGGGCGCGGGGAAGTGGAGCGTGCGGATGCCTATGTTGCCGGCCAATTCGATCGTTCGCTACCAAGTGGAGTGGAAAGAGCGGCAGCCAACCCCGGCAGGCAATGCCAATTCGTTTGGGAAGGAGTGCCCCAATCCCGCTGGCTGGACGCCACCGTCATGGACAAGCTTATGACAGCGACAACATTCGCCGCTTCTTGGAGCGTCAAAGCATCGAGGCCGTCATCCCGCCGAGAGCGAGGCGCAAGAGGTTCTTTCCTTATGATAAAAAAAATACCGGCATGCGTCAGCAAGTGGAGCGATTCTTTGGCCGCCTCAAAGAATTCCGGTGCCTCGCCACTCGTTATGACAAATTGGCCCGCACCTTCATGGCCTTCGTCTACCTCGTTTCCACCTACATCGCCTTCCACCACTCCACCCCAAATCCATGAAAACCCGCTTGAACTTTTTTCTGGAAAAAGTGATTGACACTCGGCTCGCCGAGTCGTAATTGTTTTTTTGAGAAAGGCGCGCGTGCGCCAACCGACGAATGAGATTGATTGGACAGGCAAGACCATAAGTGAAGAACAACCAAGCAATGCGGACATTCTCCAAGAGCTGCGCCAAATCAAAGGCGAAGACGGCCAAACCACCCTGCAAATCAGCGTTGCCAAAATCGTCACTTGGCAAAGATCTCTCACCGCAGGACTCGTTGCGGTAGGCGTGATAGCAACCGGCATCGTGGGTTTAATCATGTTTTGCACTCTGAACAAACGACCAGCATCAATCCGGCTGGAAGACGCCCCATCGCCAATCAGTCAAATTTGGCTTGCCAATGCTCCGGAACAGATCGAAAATGAAGACAAATACAATGAGACAACACTCGATAGACAGGAAATTGACCAAATTAATAGGGAAAACCGTAATCGCGATGGCGGTTGCCTTCGCGGGAATGGCGACGACAGCGCAAGTGCAGTTGACAAACCCGATAGACATCGAGTCGGTGACTGCTAGACTCCCGGGAGTTCCAAGACACGTCTTGTCCCCAGAACCCATCCAGTTTTCCGAGAGCGTCACCAACTCGCCGACAATCACCATCGGAAGCACGAGCAGGCCCAACCCATTGAACGTCTTTTTATGAATGACGCCGATGCCGATTGGTCACTGGCACGCTGTAACAGTTGCCGTTGCTATCATAAACAAACGCAGTGGGAAAGAAAACCGAACCAAACGCCGTATAAACCGGAAAAATACAAACTTCGACCCATTCGGGGGAAGAACTATGGGATTCATCGCTGGCACGCGGGTCATGGAGAACCATCTTGCAAGCGTAAATTTCATAAAGAGAATACGCAGATGGTAAAATTCAATAATGTTCAGAACTAAATGTAAGAAATCCATTAATCAACGCATTTCTATAGGAATAACTTTCAGAATCAACCCATCGCACGCCGCCCAAAGAAGTGCGATTGTAAAGGCCGGACCAACAGTACTTGGCGCCATTCACCCAGGTAGAAGGGATCTCGACATCAATCTCCACAAGTAAACCAATCAGATGAAGAAAAGTCAAAATCAGACAAAACCACTTCGGAAACAACGGGAAAAGAAGATTGCGCTTGCGCACCGATGGGCGTCGCAAGCAGCCCGATCCCGACAACAGCGGCCGCGAAGACAGCTGCCAACAAATTAAAATGAAATAAAACGGAAATAGTTTGTATCTATGCTTTTAAAAATAGCGATTCCCGGAAGAGATACAAGATCTTTTCAAATAGAAAATTTCAAAAATGTTCCATCGACAGAGAAAATCGGGAAGTTTTGAAGTTTTCAGATCAAACTTTTTGAGAGACAATAAATCTTTCAAAACACTTTCAAAGGGACCGCCAAAACGACGGACGGAAGAGAATCAACACAAGCGCGGGGAAACAATAAAAACGATGTTATACGAGGACTCAATTCTGGCACCTCTGTGACGCGGAATACAGCGGCAAGCCGGGGAAAAGCGAAAAAATCAACTCCAAGACTGTCAGAGAGAGTTGATCCGCTGATCTTGAAAATTCTCATTTTGGATGGCATTTTCACTGCATTGCAGAGAGTGTGCGATAGCCGTCCGAAAAGAAAAGAGAGCGAGCGGCAGCCGGTTGGAATATCCGCAGGGTCTCGCCAATTATGGGAAAGGAGGCATTTTAGCGTGAGCGGCGCAAATTTATTCTGCGGAGGGCGGCAATGGTTGCCGTTTTTCTTGGTGGTGGTCTGCGCTTGGTTGGCGGGATTGCTGTTTTTTGTTTCGTGTTCTTCGTTGCCGGATCTGGTTGTGGTTCCGCCGCGGATTGAGGGGGCGCATTTCGTCGGCAATTCAAAGTGCGCTGAATGTCACGGGGAGATTGCGCGGTTGTTTCCCGGCAGCGTTCATTCGCGTTTTTTCAAGGAAGAGGCCGGATTTCGAGAGGTTAGTGGTTGCGAATCTTGCCACGGCGCTGGAAGCAAGCACGTTCAGGCTGGCGGGGGAAAAGGCGTTTTCATTCACAACCCCGGCCAAAATCCGCAATCGTGTTTGGACTGCCATCAAGCGCAACATGCCGAGTTTCGCCTGCCGCAGCGTCATCCGGTATTGGAGGGACAAATGAATTGTGTGGATTGCCATGATCCGCACGGGCGCGAGATTTTCAAACCGTCCGGGGGGTTGGAATTGGCGCGTCGGGATCCGCAATGCGTTTCATGCCATCGGGAGCAGGCGCGGCCTTTTGTGTTCGCGCACGAGGCCTTGCAGGACGGTTGCGTGACTTGTCATCGTCCGCACGGATCGGTTCACGACAAGATGCTGGTTCAGCGGGATTCGCATCTTTGTTTGCGGTGTCATTCGCAGATGCAGTTGGATCCGGCGCAAGTTTTGATGGGCAAAACGGATCACAGCGCTTTTCTTCAAATGGGGACTTGTTGGACAGCGGGATGCCACACGGCCGTTCACGGTTCGATGGTGAATCCCAAGTTGCTTTATTAGCGCCGGAGTTTGCGAGATGGGGTGTTTTCCTTGGTTTTGGCGCATGGCGTTTGTAGCGGGGATGGTTGTTTGGTTTTTGCCGGTTGCGGCGCAAGAGGTGGATTTGTCCGCGATTCCTCCGGCGGTCGATCGCGCGGTTCGTTTCCGGGAAGATGTTTTGCCGATATTGGAGGGGCATTGCTTCCAATGCCACGGGGAGGAAAGGCCGAAGGGCGGTTTCAATCTCCGGCGGCGGGAGACAGCGCTTGCCGGCGGAAATCAAGGCAATGCCATTCTCGTCGGCGACGGCGCCAACAGTCCGCTCATTCACTATGCGGCGCACTTGGTGGAAGACATGGAAATGCCGCCGATTGGAAAGGCCGAGCGGTTGACGGACGAGCAAGTGGGAACATTGAGAGCGTGGATTGATCAAGGGTTGGTTTGGGAAGAGTCTGCGGGCGAAAGTTTGCTTCAATATGTTTTTGAGCCGACTTTGGGTTACATTTGGGTTTCCGGCGATGAGCGGAAGTTTCGTGAGCACAGTTGGTTGGCCGATGGTTTTTCGGGCGGTTTTGCGGCCTTGTCTCTCAAGGAACGGTTGCAGGACGACGTTCAATTGGAGCTGCGCTCTCGTTCTCTTTGGCGCCCGGAAGATCACGAGATCGAACTTTCGCTTCGCAAACCTGACTTGGGTTTTTTTACCATTGGATACCGAAAATTCCGCCGTTACTACGATGATACCGGCGGTTACTATTCACCCTTTGGCCAAGAGGCGCTTTCTTTGGATCGCGATCTGCATCTGGATTCCGGCCGGGCATGGATAGAAGTTGGGCTTGGGCAAGCCGATCGGACGACGCTCACCCTCGGCTATGAAAACCAATTTCGAGACGGCGAGAAGTCTGCGCTTCACTGGGGTTCGGTTTTCCCAGAAGCTTCGGATGGCGGCGCGGGAAAAGGCATTTTGCCGTCGGCGAAGCGCGTCAATGAAAACACGCACGTTTTCCAAGCAGATTTCCGGCACGAGTGGCCAGGCGGACGGTTCGAAGAATCTTTCCGCGGCGAGTTGGCCAACTTCGATACGCGGCGGGAAACGGTTGAATTTGCCGTTGTCGGTTCCAACCCCAAAGACGGGGAACGAGCAAAAGCAAAAGAAGGCTACCAACACTTCAGCGGGGTCAACACTTTCCGCATCGAGAAACAGATCAAACCTTGGTGGTTTTTATCCGGCGGTTATCTGTACGCCAATTTGACTGCCGACGCTCAATTCGACCTGGAAAGATTCTTGCCGTCCAATTCGCCGGCCATGCCTTTTCAAGAAGATTTTAGCAGAAGCATTTATTTGAAGCGGAATTCTCACGTCGTTAACTTCAACTCGCGCTTCGTTCCTTGGAACGGATGGAGTTTCTTCGCTGGCGCGCAGAATGATTGGACCCGTCAATCCGGGGACGGCGATTTGTTTCTTTACGGAATCACTCCCGCCCAACTCGACACCAACCTTGACCAAAGCTCGACGGAAGAAAACTTCGGCCTCCGCTATACGAAGATTCGCAATGCGGTCGTCTATGCGGACGCCAAATTCCAGCAAACGAAACTCGATCAACGGGAAGGGCAATTTGTCGACGACGGGTTTGCGGTAGACAACGACTTTATGCGGCAGACCGACGCAACAACGGACTACAAGGAGGGCAAGGCAGGCTTGCGCTATTCGCCTCGGGGCTGGTTTTCCCTAGACCTCTGGTATCGGAAACGACGGAGACAGAACCATTACGATCACCGCTTGGATGCCGATGGCTTTGCGCCGGGAAACGGCTATCCGGCCTTCATTCGGTCCCGGAGCGCTGAAACGGACGACTTTCAAATTCAATGGACTCTGCGTCCGTCAAGCCGGCTTCGAAGCTCTCTTTCCTATCGTTTCACGGCCATAGATTATGGCGTTGCCAGCGACTCGGTGAACGTCTTCGGGGCAGTGTTTCCTCCGGGACAATCGCAGGCCAATTACAACGCGCAACGTTGCGCAATATCCGCCGCTGCGCAACCTTGGCGCCGCCTTCGACTCGTCGGAACCGCCGCAATCAGCGATCTCCGCACGACTAGTGGGATTACCGACAACGTCCTTCTAACACCTTACGACGGTCAAATTTATACCGTTATCGGAACCGCCAACCTCGCCATCAGCAAAACATTGCACTGGGATGCAACTTATTCTTTCTCCAAAGCGGACTTTCGCCAGAGCAACACCGGGTTGAATTTGCCGATCGGCATCGACTACGACCGACACGGCCTCGTCACCGGCTTGGCAAAACAGATTAGCAACGACGGCTCTTTCCGACTGCAATACGGTTTCTTCCAGTACAAGGAGCCGAGCGTGGCAGGCGTCAACGACTACACCGCCCACGGTTTGGCAGCAACCTTTCGATGTGATTTTTGATAATCGCCCCGGCAAGGCAAACCCCTTGCCCCCAAGCTGGACAATTCCAACCGGAAACTAAAATTATAGACGCATCCGGGCAAAATCGGCTATATTTTTGTTTCTGGAGTTGCCGTTCGGGAAACACTGCAGACAAAAAGGCAAAGACCTTTGGAATTATGTCTCGAGGCAACCAAAAAACGAATCGTCAATAGAGGAAAGATTTCACGATGGACATTACAGCAGAAACTCTTTGGGGAATTACGATTGGATTGGGATTGAGTGCCGCCTGCGGCTTTCGGGTATTCCTTCCTCCCCTAGTCGCCGGCATTGCCGCCAAGGCCGGGTATCTGAATCTTGCGGAAGGATTTCAATGGCTGGGAAGTTCTCCCGCACTGATCGCCTTCGGCGTCGCCGCAACGTGCGAAATTCTCGCTTACTACATTCCGTGGGTAGACAACGTCTTGGACGCCATTGCCGGGCCGGCGGCGGTGATTGCGGGGACGGTTCTCTCCGCCTCGATGGTCGGCGACCTCAGCCCTCTATCGAAATGGAGTCTCGCCCTCATTGCGGGAGGAGGCTCTGCCGGACTTCTCCACGCGGCAACAGCTTGCCTGAGAGGCGGCTCCACATTGACCACCGGAGGATTGAGTAATCCCCTGCTTTCAACAATGGAAGCCGGCAGCGCGGTCACCGTTTCCCTATTGGCCATTCTCTTGCCGGCGGCGGCCTTGTTTCTTGCGCTCGGCGTCATTGCGTTGGCGATTCGAAAATGGTCGGCGAAGTACCGCCCAACGTCTGTTCCTCCCTCGCATTCACCGTGACTCGGAGTTGAACTTTTTCAAGCCCCTTTCTAAACGGGCAAATTGAGACATCACAAAAACGCTATGGCACAACTCAACTCCAAGAGCGGTTGGGGCAAAGAGGGGTTGACGAGCCGAGAATGGAAAACCTCCCCGCGTCCGGCCATTTCCTCCATCAAGAGAATCGCCAAAGACTTTCGGCAAAAAATGGAACCCTCTTGCCTCTTGCAAAAGTCCGAATCAAGCGGCCGATTGACTTTCAATTGGCCGACGCTCTTTGGACTTCCCGGCGGAAGGCGGTTTCTCTTTTTTGCGCTGGCGTTGTGCATCGTCGGTTGTCAAAGCCCAAGGCATCCCTCCGCGCAAAGGACGCCCGCAAGCAAACCAAGCCAACCGAATTCCTCCTTGGAGAAAGAGGCGACTCAATACAGCATCCGCTACGACGAGGAAATTAAGCAGATTTTTGCGCTGGCCAAAAACAACCGCTGGGAAGAAGCCATGGTCGCCGCCAATCAATTGCGAGACAAGGACGCCAATGACCCAGTAGTCGCCCGCGTTCACGATTGGGTGGGAAAGCAACAAGAAATTCTGCGGAGCCGAGCATTAGAAGACACTATTCGCAAGATTGACTCCCAAAACTCCGTCTTCAGCCCCACGGTGGAAAGCTTGCTTACCGAGCAGGCGGACCGCGGGTTGACGCCGCGCAAAGACCTCCGCGACGCAGTGTTGGACATCGAATCCAGACCCTACGTTCCCCGCACTTACAACCAGACGATTTCCCGTTCCGCGCCAATGTTCGACTTCAAAAGTCAAGCCGGGCGGATGGCCAGAGAGTTGGACAAGGAGTTTTCCGTCAAATTGGACGACGTCACTTTGGAATCCGTCATCTTTCAGATTGGCGAAAGCGAAGGCATTAATTTTGTCGCCGACCGCTCGCTCCAAGCCTTTCAAGAAAAATTGAGTCTCAACTTTGAAAAAGTGCGCTTGGGCGAGTTTTTGGATTATGTTTCGAGGAATTTCGATCTTCAGTTCCAAGTCGGCGACGACTTGATCTGGATTGTGGACGGCCAAGACAAACAGAAAACCATCGAGGACACCCGCATTTATCGCTTGCGAAAAGGATTCATCCTCCCCGCCATCTTTGGCGCCGACGAAGTGCAACGAACCGAAACCAAAGCGAAAGACGGCACGGTGACGACCGTCACGGTCGAAAAAGCGCAAACCTTTGTCCGCGACGGCGTTCCCAGCACGCCTTCCATTGAGCGGGCGATTCAAAAGTTCTTCCAAGGTTCGCAATACGAAATTGATTACGAGCGCAACATTATTTTGGCCACCGGCACTCGCGAGCAGTTGGCGGTGCTGGAGCGAATCATCGAAGAATACGACCGACCCCTCCAGCAAGTGCTGATCGAAGCCCGGTTCATCACCGTCTCCGAGGCCGCTTTTTTGCAACTGGGCGCCCTTTGGGAAACCGGCCGGCTGCCGCAAGAAGGACAGACGCCCACGGACTTTCTTGATATTGTCCCCGAAAACGTCAATGTGGGACAAAGCCTGCAGGAAACCTTCGGGAATATTCTAAACCGAACCAACCTCAGCCTCACCTTGACGGCATTGGAACAAGAAGGAGAAACCCGAACTTTGAGTGCTCCCCGCATCACGGTGGTCAACAACCTTCCCGCTCGCATTGCCGACGGCAAAATCCAAAACTACTACGAAGAATACACCGTCACCCAGACCGTCAACGAACGCAACATCGCTTCCACGCTGGTGCCGAAGGGCGCCCCCAAAGAGATTACTTCGGGAGTGTCGCTTGAAGTGATGGCCAGCATTGGCGGGGATGGAAGAACGATTTACTTGGCTCTTTATCCCGAAGTGAATCAAGAAGTGAAGTTAGTTGACTTTGCCACCGTGACTGATTCCACCGGCAGCTCGATTCAGATTAAGTTGCCGGAATCGCGCACTCAATCCCTCAAAACCCGCGTGATTGTTCATTCCGGCCAAACGGTCGTTATGGGCGGCGTGCTGGAGCGGGAACAATCCACCTTCGTTGAATCGGTTCCCATTTTGGGAAAAATCCCCGTCATCGGCGCGGCATTTAGAAGGCGCACCGAAGTGGACAAACCCCGCTATCTTTTGATTTTTGTGACCGCCACGTTGCTGTCCGAAACCGGAGAATTCATCGAGTTCGGCGCCAATGGCGATTGGAACGAAAGAGAGCCGGCCATTTTACCCCCGCCAAAACCGTGATTCCTCTATTTGCCCAGCTTGCCAAACTCGCCCGCTGTTCCTTTTGGACCATGAAGCGGGTGATGATCATTGATCCGAGAGAATCCGCGACGCTCATCTTGATTGCCGAGCGCATTTTGAGGCAAGTTCAAGTGCGGGAACACATCACCATTCCCCATCATTTGGCGCCGGCCAAAGACATCGTTCCCGAAACCGTCGAACATCTGCGCTCCCAATACGATCCCATCCACATCTACCTAATCCTTCCGCAATCGGAAACCGTTTCCCAACAAATCTCCCTCCAATCGCAGAGCATTGAAGAATTTATCGCCGGCGAAACCGCGCGCTTCCAAAAAATTGAAGACGTCGAGCTGGTATTCGATCATCAGCCGCTTGCCGAAGCCTCGAAGCCCGGAGAACGCGGCGGTCTCTGGTGGCTGACTTATTGCCGGGAACCGTCCGTCAAACAACGACTGCAAACACTTGGCTTGGACTTTGCCGATATTGACGACGTAACCAGCGCCGCCCAAGGATTGTGGAGCGCTTTTGAAAGTCTGGCGCATTCCGATGGCGCGGTTTGGGCAGTCGACATTGGCCGCCGTCACACAGCTCTTTTGCAAATCCGCGACGGACAACCTCAATTCGCCGCCAGTTTTTCCTTTCCCCTGGTCGGCTTTCCATCGGAACAACCGGAGTTCTCCGCCGCCCCTTCTCCCTCTGCGTCCGCGCTGGAAAGTTGGCTAGAACGTCTCCTGCAATCGCCCGCTCCCTCCGCCTCCCAACAAACGCTTCCATTAACCCGTCGAGATCGTCTGCTTCTCTTGGGAGAAAAAGCATTGATCGAGTCAGCGGCGGCATTGCTTCGGAAAAAAACAGAGGCAACGGTGATCCTGCCCGAAGAAGAACCTCGACCAAAAAGCGTCGGAAAACCAACAACCAACAACCAACAACCAACAAATCAACGCCGCGCGCCCTCAGAATTCGCCGCCGCGCTCGGCGTTGCGCGCGCCGCCCTTGGACTCACAAAACTCCGAATTTCTCTCCTTCCCCAAGCTGGCCGCCAACGAAGAGATCAGAAATTCTTTTGGAACCGTCTTCGAGGCTGGACGGCTACCGCCGCCGCCGCAACCATTTTTCTTCTCCTCTTGGCAACTTGGCAAAACGCCGTTCTGTTCCGAATGAAGGACAAGCACATCCAACGCGCCGAATCGGTAATCGCAGAGATGCAGGAAACGGAAAAAACCCTTGCCCAATCTGCCGCGCAATACGAGCAAGTTCGCCCCATTCTCCGCCTTCAACAAGAAACCGACGCATTGATCGAAACCTTCGCCGCCTTGCAGTCCGTTGCCCAAGACCCCGCTTATTGGCTGGTGCTTCTGGCTGACTTCGACAGCTATTACTCCCAATCGTCAACGCCAATCGCTTCCAACAAAATAGAAACGCCACCCGAACTCGCCGCCGCCAATCCCTTTGCCGGCAAACCCGGATTCGTCGCCGAACTCAGCTTCCGCAATGCCGGCGAAACGATGAGAGCCAAACTGCTCTCGCTCGTCAACCGATTGAACGAAAACAAAATCTATCGGCACGTCGACACTCTGGCCGAAGACATCCGCCGCCCGCTTGCTCAAACAAACGTTCTCTTCCCCGGCGAACGGCACGCAGCGCTTTCACTCGAACTGCGCCGAAACTACTTCGACCGCAAGCTCCATCTGAACACGGAATCGCCAACGGCTCCTTCCATGCGGAAGACAGCCGAGGCGGGAAAATTCAAAGAAAAGCAAAGGGGAACCGACAATCGGCAAGAATCAGGAATCCGTCCCCAAACAAGCCCGTTACCCGGCGATTTCCATCGCCAAAGCGATTCTTCAAGAAAGACCCCTTGACTAAAAACAGCGGCTAGAAGCGAGAAGAAACCATGCGCACAATCATTCGATGGTCTCAATCCAACCGAGGATGCTGGGCAATCTCCTGCTTGATCCTAGCCTACTTCCTTTTCGTCTATCGCCCCTTGAATGCGCGAACCAAAGAGAAAGACTCTCTGCTACGCCAGACATGGAGCCGGATCGAAACAATCGACCACAAAAAACAAACGCCGGATCGAATCGACTTCAACCACATTTCTCAACGCCTCAAGCTGTTGGCGCCTAACATGGAAAGCGTCAAACAAGAACTGCTCTCCCGCATCAAAATCGACAGTTTTTACCGGGACAAAAGCCCTGAATTTCAACTGGTCGATTACCAAAACCACCGACAAGAAGTCATCGAATCTCTGGACCAACTAGCCCAAACCCGGCAATCTCGGATTCTTCCTTCGGTGTTTGAAGGCTTTCCCGCCTATCACAGCGACTTATCCCACCCTGACTATCTCTGGATCGAACTCACATTGACGCAACACCTCTTGCAATCGATGATCTACGCCGACGTCGAATCAATCTCCAAACTTTCCGTGCAACGCCAAAGAACCCCGTCAGCCGACGGAGACCGCCCTCCGCCGCTCATTCCCGTCATTAGCGAGATTCAATTCGTCTGCGATTCCGGCTCTTTGTTCCGTTTGCTGCTCATGCTCCCGCTTCGCGCCGAAGAAATCCAAAAAGAACTGAATATCGATTACCCGCCCGACAAGCCAAGTTTATACGTCGATCAAATCCTGATCCAAAAAAACTCGCCCGAAAAACCGGCGCGCATTGCTGTTTGGATGAAAACCGTGGGTTTTATCCCGCCGCTTTCCCCACAGAGAAGAGCAATCGAAGCCAAGGACAACCGTCAACCGCCAAGCGCCGCGCGGCAAACCGCCGAACCTCAAGAAAACTAGCGAATCCAATCATGCCCGTGCAAACTTCCCAAAACACGCTGGCCACAATTTTGTCCCTAAGTCTGTTGACAATCGTCTGGGCGGCGGTCATCCGGGACTCGTTTGCCGTCGTCCAGAATCTCGGAGACGGCATCCCAAACAAAACAACGCTCCCAGAAGAGACCAACCTCGACGCCCCAACCCCGCCGAAGTTCGTCAACACTCCGTCCGAGCTCCTAAAACAAAACGCCGAAGATTCGCCCTTCTTTACACGCCACTTTACACTGGCTGTTTCACCCGCTTCCAAGCCCGCTTCTCCAACCCGGAAGATCAAAATCGAATTTCAAGGTATTTATCAAACGGTTTCGGGAAAGCAAAAAGCCTTTCTGCAAGTGGACGGCGACTTCAAAGCCGTTAACCTTGGCGACGTCGTCATCGCCAACCTCCGCCTCTTGCGGCTGAATTCAAACGAGATTGCCGTCGGCGCCGATGGGAACGAGCCGCGTCGCATCGGATTTAGCCAATCAGACACTTTTCAGATTCCCCAGTAATAGTAATGCCGCCGAGCCCCGAAAATTCAGGGACGGACGTTGGAGAGATCCTGCGTTCCCAAGGAATTCTTAACGAAGAGCATCTTCAAATCCTTCATGGACATCCGAATCGGCGCCAACTCCCCGTCCATCGCCTGATTCTCGAGCTCAATCTCGCCTCCGAGCAAGACACTCTTCAAGCATTGGCCAAGGTTCACGGCGTCGAATTCCAAGACCTCGAAAACTTCGCCATCCCCGAAGCTCTGCTGGAATCCGTTCCCCTCAAGCTTATCTTCCATTACCGCTTTCTTCCCCTCGCCGTGAGCGCGGACGAGATTGCCATCGCTTGCGGCGACATTCCCAGCAGCTTGGAACTAGCCCACCTTCGCCTGCTTCTCAAACGAGAAGTGCGCTTCCTCCTCACCACGCCGAGCCGCATTGACGCCGTCATCAAATCCCAGTTCGGACTTGGCGCCGAGACGGTCGAAAAACTGCGCGAGTCTTCTCAAAGCGAACTGCTGGACGACGACGAACTCGTCTTCGACTTGGCCGATTCAACGATTGAAGAGCGGTGGAGGTGGAAGGAAACCAACAAAGACGGCGCTGTTGAGGGAACGATTTCGGACCTCGTGGATCAGATTCTTGCCGAAGCGCTTCGCCTGCGCGCCACTGACGTCCACTTCGAACCCCGCGCCGGATCCGTCCGCTTGCGCTATCGAATCGACGGCATTTTGCAATCCATTCCCGTCCCCGGAGAACTGCGCCGCCTATACGCCGCCATTGTCTCGCGACTCAAAGTGATGTCCGAACTGGACATCAGCGAGCGCCGCCTCCCCCAAGACGGACGAATCTCGATGAAAACCAAAGGCGAATCCTACGACCTCCGAGTCTCCGTCATCCCCGCCAAACACGGAGAAAACCTTTGCCTCAGAATCCTCGGACGACAGAGCCTGCATCTAGGGTTGGAACAGCTCGGCATGCTTCCGGCCCAAGAAACCCTGTTTGCCAGAATTCTCCGCCTTCCCCAAGGTCTCATCCTGATTAGCGGCCCGACGGGAAGCGGCAAAACAACCACGCTGTACGCCGCCCTCAACCACGCCAACGACGGACAACGCAAAATCATCACCATCGAAGACCCCGTCGAATACCAAATCGAAGGCATTGCCCAAATGCAGACCCACGACGCAATCGGACTCTCCTTTTCCAAAGGACTGCGCGCCATCCTTCGCCACGATCCCGACGTTGTCCTGGTCGGCGAAGTGCGAGACCGGGAAACAGCCGAAATTGCCGTGCGATCCTCCCAAACTGGTCATTTAGTCTTCTCCACCCTTCATGCGAACGACAGCGTCAGCGCCATCCCTCGCTTAATCGACATGGGCGTCGAAGCCTCGGCGCTTGGCGCTTCCTTGCGCTGCTCCATCGCCCAACGGTTGTCCCGGCGAATTTGCAAACGATGCGTCAGTCCCGCGCCCGCGCCAGAACAAAAACTAATGGAAGAAATGACAATAGCCCTCGACGACCTCCCCAACAGCCAACTCCAATTCCGAAAAGGCAAAGGATGCGTCGAATGCCGGCAAACGGGCGTCAAAGGGCAAATCGCCCTCTACGAATTCGCCGTAATCGACGAAATCACGGCAGAAGCCATCCACGGCCAAGCAAGCCTCGCCCAACTAAGAAAAGCGGCCAAAGCAAACGGTTGGCGACCCTTGCGACAAATCGCCTTCCACCGCGTCCAAGACGGCACCATCTCCTTATCCGAACTACAGCGAGTGACTTGGAATCTCGACTTGAACCGAACATAAACCGCCAGAAATCATCAGCAACCAGCCAGCCCGCGCGTTCCCACAAATAGAGAGAGGCAGCAAAAATGAGCCCCCCGACAAAGCCAAGACAAATCCCTTCCACCGCCAAAACCATCCTCCCCAACAAAATGAACAGCCTGCAAACCTCACAACCAGCGCAATAGCGCATCCACAAAACAGACAAAACCCATCCTCTGCCAGATCAATAGCCCGATTGACCGGCAATCTCCATAAACCATGCAACTCAACCAGCTCGCTCCTTGGACAGCGTTCCGCCACTTGCCGCCGGCCAAACCCTTGCGCTTGCCGTCAACAACCGGCCAATGGAAACTCGTAGCAACAGAACGGGGCGTTGTTCGCCCGCCCATTGGCGCCAGATGAAAAGGCACGACTAGCCAATCGAAGCGCTCGTTTTCCCCATCTTGCGCCCTCCTCCCATCCACATCCCCCCTCCCCAACCAACCAACAGCAGGGAAAAACCCTCTTCCTATACCCCCTTTGCGAAGACGACCTAGCTGCGTGTTTTGGGAAGTTTGCGCGGGCATGATTGGATTCAATAGCTCGGCAAACCCAAACCCCTCTTTCCCAACCTTTTCGCCAAGTAATATTCGCCGGCAACCAGCGACCAGTGGGGTAATGATCAGGGATTCGCAAGAGGCGCAAGACCAATCCTCGATTTCTTTCCTTCTCTTTTGGCGTCTTCGCCAGCCTCAGCTCGTAGCATGGAACACCCCCTAAACTCCAAACTCTCTATCTCTCATTCCCAACTCCTCATTCCCTTGCCGCCGTCAATGTCAAGCCTCCGACAACCGCGCCAGCAGTTAGCAGACGAGGACCGATGTTCTCAACCTCCAACCCCTTCCCGCTCTCTTTGACGCCCTTTGCAGCTGCTTTGCCATCCCTTTCCTCCACTCGTTATTCCTCATTCCCAACTGCCGCCAAAACCAAAGAATTCCAGGCAAGCCCGTTTACTACTCCCAATAACCGCTCTCTTTCCTTCCCTTCGTAGTCCCCAACCATCTCCCTAACAAAACGCCGACCACACGCACGCATGCATGCAAACAAATGATCCTCCTTTCCCGCCAACAACAAACATCGCCCCCTCTCAACGCAATCCATAAAATGCCTCTTCATAGAAAAACCACCCTCCCCCTCGCCACCAGACCCTACCTTTCTTCCTCTTTTTCTTCTTTTTTTTGGGGTTGCCTAACCGCCAGCAACAGAGATTGGTTCATTGCGCCATTTGTTTTACCAAAACAGCAAGATCAACAAAATATCCCATACCATCCAACCTTTCTCCTAGACAACCACCCACCTGCTTCAACCCCAAAGAAAACTCCACAACCAGAAACCAAAACCATCCGCTCCTTGCCTGCGAATCCGCTCTTTTTGACAGCACACTTCGCAGTTTTGCCATTCCTTCCCTTTTGTTAGTCCTTAATCCCGCAATCCATTTCCCGTCGCTTTGTGCATCCGGGATTCGAAGACTGCGGAAGCTAAAAAGCCAACGACCGGCAACCAACTCCAACCCTAACCTTTGGCCTCAAAGCTCGAAAAAACACCTCCTAACCGCCGACCACCCCCCAATGGATCCTTTCCATTTCCCAAACACTGACCGCCAAAAACAACTTTTCTTCGTAACAGCAAAGCAGGATTTCTCACCTTTTGGCGAGTTTCCTCGTTTTGCCGCTTCTTCCCATGCGTCTTCCGAATTCAGAGTTCTCCCCAAAACACTCGCTAACCAACAAAACTTTCTTCTTTCTTTCGCAACGGGAAGGTGGGAGGATGCGCTTCTTGGACAAGGCAATGGCTGGCGGCTCGCCGCTGTCGCCTTCCCGGGATTCCTCCTCCGCGATAAGCCACCAGTCAAGCAAAACTTCGCTAATCGGTAAAGACGGAATTTTCCCCTCCCGAATTTCCTCTGTTGCGCTTTTTTGCGGATTTCGTCGTTTTCCAACGAATTTTTCTTAACTTTTTTCCACTTTGCGGTGATTTTGGGCTTAACACTTTGCGGTGAGGAGGCTAAAAAAAGAAGTAGATTTTGTTTCTTTAGAAGTTCTTTATTCGGGTTATTTAATGTTGGACATTATGAAAACCTGCTCGTTATCATCGGCAAACTGGGTAAGTGGGCCTTTAATTGTCACCTTTTAGCGGCGGTGGTTGTCTTGGCGCTCTCTTCTTTGGTTCCTTTGGAGCAAAGCCAAGTCCAGTTGGTCATCAATGTCTATCCCAGCCAAGACAACCCCACCAGCCAAGCCCTCTGAATTTTTAGAGGCTCCTCCACTGCGAGTGATACCAATAGCATCCAAACTTCCACAGTCGCCAATTCCAATAATTACAATAGTCGAGAAACTTTCCAATTTACAGGGGGCACTAACAGAAACATTTTTGACGCCAACAAACCCTAGTGTAGGAATTGAAGGAGGATAGAAAATGAACTGGACAACACCATTAGCGTTGACCATAGGCTCTTTGATCTGTGTAAATGTAAATTATGTCGCCGAGACCGACGAATTGCGCCGATAGCAGAAAACCATGACCGTCGGAGAATTGAAGGTATTTATTGCCGGGGGAGTTCAAGCGGTTTGGCGGACGGTTTGATCGGATTGCTCGTTTGGAAAGCAAAAGGAACTGGGTTGTTTGGATAATTCCGTTGACCATAATCCCTCTGGTGACTGCTTTTCTGATCGCTCTCTTTGTTCATTATTTTTCGACGTTAGAAGAACGAAGGAAACAGGACTCTCTGGTTAATTGAACATCATGGCGTTGTCAGTTTTTGTTTTGAATTTATGCAGTTAACAAAGGAACCATATCCACGAATGGCGCCGCTTTTGTCGACGCAAAGAGGGAATGTGCAGGTTTCCAACCGGCCAATGCTCCGCGCCATTTTGTCTATGATGGAGAATGCTTGCCAATGACGAGGTCTCCCGTCTCACTTTGGCAAGTGGCCTGCGATCCACCAACGGAGAGTCGCTGGGCCAAGAACGGCGTCCTTGCCCGAGTGGTTGAACATTTGGAGGCACAGATGGACGTTCCTCCGGAGGCGTTTTCTATTGACAGCACGATGGTGAAGGTTCATTCTGACGGGACTGGCGCGCTAAAAAACGGACCGCAATCCATGGGGAAATCTAGAGGAGGCTGGACTACCAAGATTCCCCGCTTGCTTCAAGTGATCGCCAAGCAGTGAAGTTCTCGCTAAAAGCTGTTATGGCGCATGGGATTCCAGCGTTCCAGAGTGCCCCGTTGCTGATGGATCGGTCGTATGAAGGCGATAACAACCGCCAACCAGCCAAAGCAATGGGAATGGATCCGGTAGTTCCGCCAAAGCAGAGCCGAAAAGACTCTTGAAAATACGACAAGGAGCTGTACAAAAAACGCAACAAAGTGGAGAGGCTGTTCCAGCGTTGGAAAGGGGATCGCCGAGTCTTTTCCCGCTGGGACAAACTGGACCTAATCTTTATGGGGTTCCTCGCTTTCGCCCCCCTTCTGTGAAATGCTCCGTTAGATACAACACGCACTAATCCGCTTGAAAGAAAATAAGTATTGAATAGTCGGCGACAATCGGGTAGTGTCCAAATTTTGAAAAATTTGATCCTAGCGCATCATTAGAAAATCATTATGTTAAGATTAACCGCGCCAAAGGCCGTTCTCCTTTTCATTGTCCTCGTCGGTCTTGGCATTTGGGGATGGACGCGATTTTTTCCGCCGCCGGAGAAACAAATCGAGCGAACTCTCCAAAAACTGGCCGCTGCCGCTTCGTTCAAAAACGAAAAACCACTCGATCGCTTGGTAGCCATTAATGCCGTGCCTTCTTTTTTTCATACTAACGCTCTTGTCCAAATCTCCCACGACTCTTATACCGCCTCCCTGAAAGGCAAAACGGAAATTCGAGAAGCGGTTGCCGGCTTGCGAAACGCCAAACGTTCCGTCCAAGTTCAACTCTCCGACCCGCAAATCCAACTTGATAGTAAAACCCGCGCAACCGTGCTTGTTACTTCCACTGTCCAGCTAGACGACGATGCAACCTCGCAGCGGCAAATCCTCAAATTCCGACTAGAAAAAACCAGCCGAAAATGGTGGATTCAACAAGTAGAATCCATCGCCTCGAACGACATTTAGCCTTGCCAATTTAGTTTTTAAATCACTTCCTTTTCTTTCGCCTTTGCGAGAGGGATCTTCTATCGTCTCGTCAATGCCGCAATCCTACTTCGGCTTCGATAAATTAAACCCGGCGCGAAACACAACCGCACTCACATAAGCCAAAGACAACTGCTCCTGAATGAAATTTTTTGAAATCATGCTCTCCCTTCAGAAACTTCAATTTCCTTTTTGGGAAAATCGTAAAACAGACAAAATAAAGCCGTCAAGTTCAGTTTCCATTTCCTTTTTCGACAGTTTAACGAGTCCGTGAACCGGATCCCGAATCTCATGGGATTTTATCGCCATCCAGTTGCTTTTATTCCCAGATTCGTTCCCTGTCAACATTGTTTTCAAAGGATTTTCTTTTCCTTCGCTGGCTCTTATCCGTCAAGTTTGGTTTTCCACGGTGGCGGTTTCGGGTTCTGTGAGATTGTAAAGTTAGTAGATGAGTCGGTCGATTTCTTTTTCCTGCGCTCTGACGCCGAGGGATTGGAATCTTGGGCTTGTAAAATGCGGTTACCCAAATGAATGAAAGATTGTTGGTCACCACTGGGAATTTTGGGAACTGGGATACGCTTAACAACAAATTTTTTCCACTGAGTAAGTCCCACTCCGGTCGTTAAAGCTGTATTCTTTATGGACCAAGTAACAAGGGTACTGTTCAGAATTGCGCAGAGATATTTTAGAAAACTGCCAGTTATGACAAATGCTTTATCGTTTGAATACATTTCCGAATCGGAATAGGCAAATCTTCCATGGGGAGACATATCCATCCAGAACAGTTTTTCTTTCTTGAATGCAAATTCAGACTCATCACTAGGATTGGCCAGCAATTCGTACCATTGGCTCGTCCCGGATTTTTTGAAAAGCTCCTTTTTATATTTCTGTGAATAATTATAAACGGCCGGGCAGGGATTTATTTTTATGCCTTTGCGCGCATAAATCAGCCATAACTTGGCCCAGTTGGCTTGGTAGCGGCGGATGTCTCGGCCGCGCAACATGGGCTTGACGATTTCGGCGGATTTCGGGTCTGTGGCAGCCAATCTCTTTTTAGTTTCATTATCAATAACAAAGGCTTCGTTGTAGCTTGTTTTAATGCCAAAGTTAATTTTTACATTCCATTCTTTCAATGGGGTTCCGATGGATTCCATTTTGTGCATGATGGATTGTTCGATGGAGGAGAGGATGAACCACGGCTTGTCTGCCTGCGGAGGGAAGGGCCTCCATAGACTTTCTTCGGGCGGGGAGGTTTTGTCGGGCAGGCGATCCATATCTACTGCCTTGCGGACGGCGGCGCTTTTGCCTCGGCGAACCAACAAGATATTGGGGGCCGCCGAAGCGTTTTCAAACACTGGAAAGCCGCCAAAGTCTAATAATAGTTTTGGGTTCGTTTTTGAGGCCAAATAAGCGCGCGTTTTCTCGCCGCAACCGGAACGCAACCACTTATTAGAAGAGAGAGGAGGCAGAGGAGGGAATGAGGGAGAGGAGGTGGGCGGCGCGTTCGTAGAAGAGTTAGTAGAGGTCGCCGGGGCGGATGAAGGTTTGGTTGCCGGCGGTTTGCAGTTTTTTGGGCGAGTTGGCTCTTGTTCTTTTGCGGTTGGATGTAAGGCGGGTTGGTGATTACTAGGTCAAAGCCATGTTGGATGCCGAACCTGTAATGGGGGGCGAACCAGGGGTCGTGGGCGTTGGAGTCGTAGGGATCCCAATCAGCGATCTTTTGGACAGAAGCGGCATCAAAGCCGGCGGTTTGCAGTTTTTGGGCGAGTTCTTCTCTGAGTTCTTTGTCTTTGTTTCGATAGTCCCGTTTCTCCTGACGATTGGAAGGCGTGGAAGGTGTTGTTCGCGGTTGGCACTTAGTTGCTTCTAGAGTTCCCGGACAAGTTTGGTTTCCGCTAGGGCGAGTTGTTGGGGTGGGGCTAGGGACAGCAAGGCGTTGGCGCTAAGGAAGCGGGTTTCTAGGTTGGGCAGAGGTTGGCGGCCGAAGTTCTCTTGGGGGTTGGGGTTGGGTTGTTGCTCGATGGCTGAGGAGATAAAGAAGCGCAGGTTGGCGAGGTGGCCGGCGATGGATGGAAGGGCGCCGCCGTGAGTGTTGTTTTGGAGGAGGTAGAGTTTGCGTCCGTAGTCAGAGTGTTGATGCGTTGAAAGGTGACCCTGATTTCTTGGAGTTGTTGCCAGCTGGGTCAAAGTTGGTTGTCTGGGTCAAAACGGTGCAAGGCTAAGGTAAGTTTGTGCAGGACGGCCATAGGAAAGGCGTTGTTGCCCGCGTCGGTGTAGTCTGGCAGGGAGCCGATGCGCTCCCGGAAGGATCGGCGGGCTTGGCTTTTTCTGCGAGCGCTTCTTCCGCCATGTAGTCCACTACTTCGCGGGGGAGTGTAGCAAGAGCCGGTTGGTTGGCGGGCGGTTGAGCGAGTTTCGGGGTTGTAGGCGGCGAATAAGTTTTCAAAGACTTGGCTCAGCAGTTTGAGGTCGAGGGCGACTTCCTGCTTGAGGGGCGTGGTTTCTTCGATGGTGAATTGATAGCGGTCTATGAGATTGAGGATTCCCGGCTGGGCGGGGTTGTGGCCAAAGAAGAGGCGCTTGGGAAGGGAGTAGTGTTGGCACTGATTGGGATTGTTGGTCTAAGCAGTCAAAGAAGAGGCCGCCGGTAATGAAGGAGGTTTGGTTGAAGAGTTGGAGAAGTTGTTTCGGGTTGGCTCTTTGGCTCTGGTAGCGCCATAGATGGAAGTTGCGCTGGTTGTTTTGGGGTTCAAGGGGGCGAAGAACAGGTTTTGCCACCCGGCGCAATAGTCAGAGCGCCGGCCATGCGGTCGTAGTTTGTGAGAAGTTCGGCCACTTGGCTTTCTATATAAACAAGTTCTCGGCGGCGAGGTTCTTTTCTTGGAGCAACCAGAGGAAGAGCAGGCGGACAATCAAGCGGAGGAGATGCTCTGCGGGGCGCTGGTTGTGGGGCGCTTGGCTTGCTCGCCGGCGCGCTCCAACCTCGCCAAGAGCTGGCGATAGAAGCGCTGGTTTGAGTTCCTGCGTGTCTAAGGCATCAAAGTCGGCCGGCTGGCAATGGGCGCTCATCCATGGGGCGCGGACAGCCAACGACAAGCCGGCCAAGATGTCCCGATGGGCGCGGTGAAGGCGGAGCGGATGGAGTTCGCGGATCAAGGAAACGCGGTGGCTTAGGACATTGCGCTTAGGCTTGCGCTGGTTGGGGTGGCGATGAACCAAAGCCAGCGTGAGCAGGCCGTCTGTGTCATAGAAGAGAACGACGGCGGGAAGGGCAAAGCGTTGGGGAAGTTCGCGAGGGGGAACCGAGCGCATTCACGGCGCGAGTAGCTTTGGCTAGGCAGTTCCACGGCGAAGAAGAAGAAGCGGCGCTGCCGGCTCTGCGGAAAACCCCCACCACCCAACCCCAACCAAGCCCAAGACGCTTTGCCCTCTGCCGCCGCCAGTCACTTCTTCCTCAGTGGATGGAAAAGGAAGCCGAAGGCCGCAAGCCGCGACCAACAGGGTTGGCTCAGATTGGGTTCGCAATGGCTTGCGGGACGGGAACGGCTCCAAAACTCGGCCGGCTCACCCGCTCTGATGGCGCAGAGTGCGCTCGCTTCAATACCCCAAAACCGCCAGAAGGTTCCACCCCCCGACAGAAAATCCCTCCCCCGTTTCAGCAAGCGCTTTTGGATGCACGACGACAAGCAGCAACAACCCAGCCCATAAACCAACAACAAGGACCCCAACACCCCCCCCCTGACGAGAAGAGAAACCAGCGAGCAAATCACCCCCTGCACATCCGCAAACTCTATAATGTCTCCCCAAAAAAAGGGAGTTTGATGGTGAAAAAATTGCTTGCTTGAGGAGGGAGAGATGGTAGTTTTGATTTTTTTGCAATGAAAAAAGGCATTCATCCGGAATCGTATCGGCCGGTGGTTTTTCGGGATTCGGCATCGGGATTTACTTTTTTGAGCAAATCTTGCGCGAGATCGAAGCAGACGGTGACTTGGGAGGACGGGAAGGAGTATCCGCTGGTGGTTTTGGGAATTAGTAGCGAGTCGCATCCGTTTTACACGGGGCAGCAGGTATTTGTGGACACTGCGGGGCGGGTGGACAAGTTTCAGCAACGGTTGGCGAAGACCAAGGAGGCGCAGGAGCGGGCTGCTGGTTTCAAAAGGAAACGTCGCTAGAGATTGGCTTTTGACGACCGCCTGCTTTTGCGCTTGGCTGCGTTTTGCGGGCGGTTTTGTTTTTTGCCGGTGATTTTGGTGGAAGGGTTATGAATTTGGACGACCACGTCGATAAATTCGAAAATCGATTTTTGGAGTTGGAGTCGGCATTAGGAGATCCTTCGGTTTTTGGCGATCCAAAGAAGTCTCAGGATTTGTATCGGGAATACGATCGGGTCAAGGAGTTGGCGGCGCTGGGGCGGGCGTATCGGCGGGCGGTTGTCGAGATTCGGGAGAACGAAGAGATTTTGGGGGCGGAGCCTGCGGATTCGGAGTTGGCGAGGCTGGCGCAGGAAGAGATTGCGCGGTTGGCGAAACGCAGAGAATCGGCGGCGCGGGCGTTGCGGGCGGGCATTGTGCCCCCGGATCCAGCGGACTCGCGCGACACGATTGTGGAGATTCGCGCAGGGGCCGGGGGAGCGGAGTCGGCTCTGTTTGCGGCGGATTTGTATCGGATGTTCGCGCGGTATGCGGAACGTCGTTGCTGGAAGGTTGAGGTTTTGGACACTAGCCCGTCGGATTTGGGCGGGTTTAAGGAGATTATTTTTCTGGTTCGGGGCGAGGAGGTGTTCAAGCGGCTGAAGTATGAGAGCGGGGTTCATCGGGTGCAGAGGGTTCCGATAACGGAGGCGCAGGGCAGAGTGCATACCAGTGCGGCCACGGTGGCGGTTTTGCCGAAGGCGGAGGAGGTGGATGTGGAAGTGAGGCCGGAGGAGGTGGAGGTTTCGGTTTGCCGGGCTTCCGGGCCGGGAGGGCAAGGCGTCAACACGACTGATAGCGCGGTGCAGATTCAGCACAAGGCGTCTGGCTTGATTGTTCGGTGCGCGGATGGGCGGTCGCAGCAGCAGAACAAGGTGAAGGCGATGACGGTGCTGCGTTCCCGGCTTTTGGAGCGGAAGGTGGCCGAGGAAAACGCCAAATACGCGGCGCAGCGAAAGTCCCAAGTGGGCGCTGGGGAACGGAACGAGCGCATTCGCACCTACAACTTTCCGCAGAATCGGGTTACCGATCACCGCATTGAACTGACTCTCTACAACTTGCCGGCCTTGATGGAGGGAGATATGGACGGTGTGATCGAGCCGCTGATGGCCAGTGAATTGGAAAAGCGTTTGGCGGAGGCGGGCGCGTGACTTTTGAGGGCATTATTTTTGACTGCGACGGCACTTTGGCGGACACCATGCCGTTGCATTGGGAGGCGTGGCGGACGGTGGCCGAGCGTCACGGATTTCACTTTCCCGAAGAGCGATTTTACGCGCTTGGCGGCGTGCCGTCCCGCGACATTCTCCAACAAATCAACGAGGAACAAAATCTTGCTTTGGATACTCTTCGAGTTTCGAAGGAAAAGGAGGAAGCCTATTTGCCGCGCTTGAAGGAGGCGCGGGTTGTTGAGCCGGTCGTCGAGGTTGCCTTTTCCCATTACGGCAAAGTGCCGATGGCGGTCGCCACCGGCGGGACGCGCAAGGTCATTTCCCAAGTTCTTTCTCATTTAGGCATTGACCATCTTTTTGCGCATCTTGTGACCAGCGAGGACGTTGCCCGGCAGAAGCCCGCGCCGGACATCTTTCTGGAAGCCGCCAAGCGGATTGGCGTGCCGCCGGGGAAATGCTTGGCCTACGAAGACACCGACTTGGGACTGCGAGCCATTGCCGCCGCTGGAATGAAAGGCGTCGACGTCCGACGTTTGCGTAGGGCAAAGAATTAGGAATCGGGATCGGATGGCGGCGAAGTGTCGCTGGCGGGAAGATCTTTTTCCGCTTTTGAGATTGGTTTGGCGGCGTCGGCCGTCCACTCTCGCCGCCGCCATACATAGCGGAACATCAAGGTTCGCAGGGCGGCGGTTAGGGGAATGGCCAGCAAGCCGCCGGTGATGTTGCCTAGGAGCGTGGTGCCGACCATAATGGAAATAATCACGGTCAAGGGATGCATTCCGACGCGGTTTCCAATGATTTTTGGGGAAATCACCATCCCTTCGAGCGTCTGAACCAAGACGAATACGCCCAAAGTCAAGACGGGTTGCATCATTCCGAACTTCGGCTCGATAAAGGCGATGATTAGCGCTGGCGCAATGCTCAGCATCACTCCCAAATACGGCACAATGCCGAGTATGCCGGCAAGGAAGCCCAACAAAACAGCGTAGGGCAGCTGGATCAACGAAAAGCCGATCATCAAAAGAACGCCTACACACATGGCCACCAGCACTTGGGAGCGGAAGAAAACAATGAGAGAATCGTTGATCGAGCGGAGAATGAAGACGATTTCCTCTTTCATCTTCGACTCCCGAATCGGCAAATAGTCCGTCCAGCTATCCGAAATGCCTTTCTTTTCCGCCAAAAAGTAGAAGACATAGACCGGCATCAAGGCAATGCCGATGAAGAGACCGGCCAAAGCCGGAATTTTGCCCAGTTGTTTTTGGGACCATTCGCGAATATCTCCCAAGAGGGAAAAAATCCGTTTGCCGTCAATGTCCCCGATAAATGGGATTTTGTCAAACGCAATGTTGGGTTTGGCAATACTTTCCTCGTCGGAATCTTCCAGCTTGCGAATAAAAATCGGCGGCGCCCGTTCTTGGGTTTTGTTTTCGGCGGCAATATCCTCTCGAGACGGTGGTCCGATTATCTCCGAAGTCTCCTTCTCTGCGGGAAAGAAGCTGGAAAGAAACTCCAGTATCTTGCTCACCGTGTCCTTCAAATTTTCCCATGCCGGCACCTCTTTGAGCGGGATGGGAGGTTCATCGATCCAGTTCTTAATTTTTTCACTCAACTTCTCCGGATATTCTTGAATCTTGCTCACCAAACTGCTTGTGTCTTTGAGCAGCTGCGGCACGACCGACGCCGCCACGCCGGCCAAGAAGAACACCGCGAGGAAGAACACCAAAATAATTGCCCACGGTCGAGAGAGACGCCGCCTGAAGAAGGGAAGGGTCCAACGTTGCGCAAAATCCACCACCGGGTCTAATAGATAGGCAATGACGCCGGCCGCCGCCAGCGGCAGGAGAACCGACGACAACTGCTTGGCCACCCAGCCCAGCCCGACAAAAATCAACGCCGCCAAAAACAAAATCACCGCAACCGCCAAGGACGTGGCGGCAGTCCACATAATCCTGCCTTGATCTTCGGATGGCGCCGGGAATTTCATCGCTACAACACTCCTTCTAGCACATTTGCCTTCCCTCGAAACTTTGCGGAACAAAAACTGGCGCTTTCTTTCCAAAGTCGTGGACAAGATGTTTTTTTGGGAAGGGATTGAGAATCATCGTCATGCTGTAATCGGCGCTGGCTTTGGCAATTTACAGTTAATGTTTTGGTTTCAGAAATGGCAATCGTTTATAGGAGAAAGGGAAATGTTGGGTTGCTTAGGCGACAAGTTAGAATCGTTTGGGTTTGAGGCCGCGTTGTCCGGTGCGGCGGCGGCCGAGTTTTCTGGACTTTGCCGTTGCCGCTCGGACGGCATTCATCAAAGAGGCGCGCAAGGCGCCTTTTTCTAATTCGTGAATTCCCTCGATTGTCGTGCCTCCGGGGCTGGCCGTCATGTCTTTGATCTGGCCGGGATGCCGGCCGGTTTCAAGAACCATTTTGGCACTGCCGAAGACTGTCTGCGCCGCCAGCCGGATGGCAGTCTCGCGGGGCAATCCGGCGGCCACTCCGCCGTCGCTGAGCGCTTCGATCACTTGACAGACAAAGGCCGGCCCGCTGCCGCTGAGCCCAGTCACGGCGTCCAAGAGCGCTTCGGGCACTTGCACTGCAAGGCCTACGGAGGTCAAAAGCCGTTCGGCCAACCGTCCGTCTTTTTCGTCGGCGTGGGTTCCCAAGGCAAAGCCCGAAGCCGCCGCGCCCACCATTGCGGGCGCGTTGGGCATTACGCGAACGACGCGGGCGCCAACGGGCAGGTTTTCTTCTAACAAGGACAAAGGCACGCCTGCGGCGATGGAGATCAAAAGGTGGGCGGTTGTGAAGTGCGGGTTGATCGACACCAAGGCTTCTTCGGCTTTGTCCGGCTTTACCGCAAGGAAGAGGACGTCCGCTGATTCCAGAACTTCGATCGCCTTCGCCGTTGCGCGGGCGCCCGTTTCAGCGCAGAACAACGTTCGAGCCGCGTCGTCCGGATCAGTTCCGATAATCCGCTCCGCCAAAACCGTCCGGCTCTCGACCATGCCTTTGGCCAAGGCCAAAGCCATTTTTCCCGCGCCGATAAATCCTATTTTTATGGAGGCGTCCATTGAACTTAAAAGTCCTTATCTATAACCCGGATCCGGACGACAAACAAGCCGGCAAAATTCTTTCCGCCGGGAGAGCGCCGTTTGACGGTCCAAAAGAATTTGAAAAAATTGACTGCGCTCGCTAATTTTGGCACAAAACTTGCGGAGATATTTGAAGTGGACAAAATAGAAACTGCGCTCAATATAAAACAGACGCGGCGGTGGCGAACAAGCGGACGCCGCACGAAACGCGCAGATTGGACAAGTCAATGAAACACGCAAACCTCCCCGAAACAAGATCATGAAAACCTTCCTTGCCGCCCTTGCGGGCATTTCCTTTGCATTGCCGGCCTTCGGGCAAGTCACCATTCGAAGCGCCGACATGTTCAGCCAACCCGGCCAATACTATCGCGCCTATCTCAACTCTCAGGCGATCATCCCGCAACCGATCCCCATCCGCGATGATCTCGGCAATGTTGGCGGCGGTAACTTGTGGGACTTCACGGAAGGCCCGGCGGAAGAGATCATTCGAGTGGACTACGTCAACCCCGAAGGAACCGTGTTCGGTCATCCCTTTCCCGGAGTCACTCTTGCCGAGCGGATGACCTTCGAATCCGGCAGTCGCGGAAACCAGTGGCTCTTCATCGAGCAAACGCCCTTGGTGGGCAGAAAAGTCTTCGGCTTCTATGAATCCACCTTTGCTCCGCCATCTCAGGCCTTTGATCCGCCTATCGTCGATTTTCCCGACCCCATGCGATTTGGCGACAAGTGGTCCACAACGGTGAGTTGGAAAACAGCTGCTTTAGGATTTGACTTAATCCGCTACACCCAAGTCTCCGAATTCGAGGTGGACGCCTACGGCATTATTGAACTTCCCAACATAGGCTTTGGCGACGCGCTCCGCGTCAATGCAAAGGTTACTACCACCCAAGCCGTCCCTACCGATTTTGTTGGCGGCGGCGGACTGGAAGATGAACCTGACGATGGCGGGGGATTTACCAATGTTGGCACCAGCATCTTTCGGGCGCTTTACTTCTTCCGTCCCGGCTTTGGGCTGGTCGCCGAAATTCACTCCACTTCATCAGAAGCCGACCCCGGATCCAGCTTTCACCAAGCAAGATTCTTCAGCCGCATGTTTGAAACCAATCGAACCCCGCCCAAAGCATGCAATCAACCCTCTCCCGTGAATGATTTGGAAATTTCCCTCAGCACCGGCCGCGCCTTACTAAAATGGAGCGTCACCGAATGCACGGATTACTATCGAGTTGAATATTCTCCACGAGGCGGCGCGGCCGGCTCTTGGCAAGCCCTTGGCGAAACCCAAAACACATTTATGGTGGATCCTCTGGCCGGGTCCGCTCCGATGCGGATCTACCGCGTTATTTCCCGAAAAGGCCTCGCCGGCAGACAATAATTCTCCCGCGCAGATGAAGGCCAAACGACAACGCACGTCAACACTGCCGGCACATCCGCAAACCGGGCAAGCGAAAACGCGCGGCTTTACCTTAATTGAATTGCTCGTCGTCATCGCCGTCATCGCGATCCTTGCCGGCCTGTTGCTTCCCGCCCTCTCTGCCGCCAAGTCCAAAGCCAAAGGCGTCGTTTGCAAAAGCAACATCCGCCAGATTACCTTAGGACTAGTCTTGTACGTCCACGACTACGGACACTACCCCGTGTATAACGATCCAACATTCCGCATGGAAAACAACGCCCTATGGACCCAAATGCTGGAGCCTTACACCAACACTCGATGGACGAATCAATTATACAAATGTCCCGAATATAAAGGACTGACGATTGAAGGGAGAATTGAAGGAGACCCGCTAAGCACTCCTCTTGGCAGTTATGGCTATAATGCCAACGGCGTAAAATGGGGACAGAGCAATCTGGGATTGAGCGGCGATCACTCAAAAGACTTGTTTTCTTATGACGAGTCACAATTGGAAAACACACAAACCGAAATCCGTCCCATCAAAGAATTCCAAGTCAAGGCGCCGTCGGATATGATTGCTCTAGGCGATGCCCATCTGGCTTTTATAAACTCTGAAAATCTGCAAACTTATTACGATCTGGACATTCCCGAAGGCACTTACAGCGGCTGGGGCTTTCTCGACATCAACCACCGCAACTATTGGCAGCGCATTAAGCCATTGCGTGCGAACATCATTCGCGCCGTCCAACAACGGCATCGCGGCCGCTACAATGTCGGATTTTGCGACGGCCATATCGAGAGCATTCCCTGCTTAAAACTTTTCTCCCGCACCGAAGAAACTCTCCGCCGGTGGAACAACGACAACCAGCCGCACCCCAACTTGCTTCAATAATAAAATTGCCGGCGCCGTTCCTGAATCTGCCAACCTTTTACTTTGGTGAGGATGGTTGTATAAAGAGGCGTGAGAAGACTCTGCGCCGGGGGACGGCGGTTCTCTTGGAGAGAGGAAAATCGGATGAATTTGAGGGAAGTCTGGAAGGAAACGATTGGTTGGCAGTCTTTTTTGTGGGCGGCGGTTGCGGTTGGCGGTTGCTCGTTGCCGGCGGCGAAAACTTCCGGAAAGGCTGGTTTGACGGCGAGTGCGGCAGCGGAGTTGGGCGCATTGCCGGGCGGTTCTGGGGAGCTCTTTGTTCTTTCCGCCGAGTCGCGTCTGGCGGATTATTTGGATGCGGCGGCGTTGAACAATCCCGGCTTGAGGGCGGCGTTTTTGGACTGGCAAGCGGCGCGGGAGCGAATTCCGCAAGCCAAGGCGTTGCCGAATCCCAAGTTGACTTACGGCTACTTTGTTGAACGGGTGGAGACGCGCACGGGAGCGCAGAGGCAGAAGATTGGGCTGTCGCAGACGTTGCCGCGGTTTGGGGAGTTGCGGCTTCGCGGGCAACGGGCAAAAGCGCGGGCGGCGGCGGCGCGGCAACATTGCGAGTCGGTGAAGCAACGGTTGTTTTTTGAAGTGAGGGAGGCTTATTATGAATTGTTTTATTTGCGGCGGGCAATGGAGATCGCGCAGGAGACGATTGAGCTGCTGCGGCGTTTGGAAAGTGTTGCGCAGGCCGGGTTTCGCGTGGGAAGAGATATGGCGGACGTGGTTGCCGCGCAGATGGAACTGGGGAAGGTGGAGGAGAAAGCCGCCGAGTTGAGAGACTTGGAGGAGTCCGTGGCCGTCAAACTTGGCGCGGTTTTGAATTATCCGGCGAAATCTCGATTGCCGCGGCCGAAAACTTTTGATTTGTCCGGCGCGACGCTTTCGGATCGGGAGGCTTTGGAGGCGTTTGCCTCCAAGAATCCGACACTCGGCGAATGGGACGCTCGATTGATTGCGGCGGAGAAAGAGGAGGCTTTGGCCCGGAAGGCTTTTTGGCCGGAGGTGAGTTTGGGCGTGGATTACATCGAGACCGGACGCTCTCGTTTCCCCAGCGTTGCGGGAACGGGGAGGGATCCGACGGCGGTAACGGCGGCGGCGAGTCTGCCTCTTTGGCGGGAGAAGAATCGCGCCGGAGTGCGGGAGGCGCAAGCGCGAAGGGAAAGCGCGAAACTGAAGCGGGAGGAAACGAAAAATCGTTTGTTGGCGGAGCTTCGTCTTGTTCTTTACAAACTTCGAGATGCGGAACGGAAAATAGGGTTGTTTGGCGGCACCTTGCTGCCTTTGGCGCAAAATTCTTTGGAGGTTGCGGAGCAGGCTTATCGGACGGGTCGGTCCGATTTTATGCAGTTGATTGAGGCGCAGCGAATGTTGTTGGAGGTTCGGCTTGCTTATCAACGGGCGATTGCCGACCGGGAACAACGTCTTGCGGAAGTGGAAATGCTGGTTGGCGGGGGCTTCGCGCCGTTGGCGGGCGGGGCAAAATCATCTTCAACTATCGATTGATGAAAACGAAAACGGTTGTCTTGAGCGCGGTTGCGGTGGCCTTTGCCGGGGGATTCTTCTTGGGATTTGCGTTTCGTCCGGGAATGTCCGGCGGACAAGGAAGCGGCGATGGGAGCGTCGCCCTTGGGGAGGCGACTTCCTTTTATTGCTCTATGCATCCGCAAATCAATCAGCCCAGACCGGGACAATGCCCCATTTGCGGCATGGCTTTGGTTCCGATGCCAAAAGAGCGGGCGGGCGGAGAGGCGGATTTTCGGGGGTTGAGGATGTCTTTGCGGGCGAGGAAGTTGGCGGAGGTGGAGTCTGTTCCGGCAGCGAGAAAGTTTGTCTCCGCCGAGGTTCGGATGGCGGGCAAAATTGAATATGACGAAACCAAAATTTCCTGGATCACGGCGCGGATTGGAGGGCGGTTGGATCGATTGTATGTGGATTACACCGGCGTTTCGGTGAAGAAAGGGGACCATTTGGCGGAACTTTACAGCCCGGAGCTGTTGCAGGCGCAGGAGGAGTTGTTGAGCGCGGCGGAGATTGTTTCCGGATTGAAAGAAAGTGGAAGCGCTTGGTTGCAGGAGCAGACGGAGGCGAACGTCGAAGCGGCGCGGGAGAAGCTGCGTTTGTGGGGGTTGAGCGACTGGCAAATCCAGGAGATTGAGAGCCGAGGACAACCCAGCCGTTATATCACCATTCACTCTCCGATTTCCGGAGTCGTCGTCCATAAAAACGCGGTGGAAGGGATGTACGTGCAAACCGGAACGCAGATTTACCAGATTGCGGACCTTTCGAAAGTCTGGGTAAAGCTGGACGCCTATGAATCGGATTTGCCCTGGCTGCACTACGGGCAGGAAGTGGAGTTTCGGACCGAGGCGTATCCGGGTGAGGTTTTCACAGGGCGAATTGCTTTCATTGATCCGGTTCTCAATTCTCGCACGCGTACCGTGAAAATTCGAGTCAACCTGCCCAACCTCGACGGCCGGCTCAAACCGGACATGTTTGTGAAGTCCGTTGTAAAGTCGAGGGTAGCCGGGGGGGGACGGGTTATGGACGACAGCCTGAATGGAAAATGGATCAGCCCGATGCACCCTGAAATCATCAAGGACAAGCCGGGATCGTGCGACGTTTGCGGGATGGATTTGGTGAGCGCCGAATCGCTAGGCTACGTGGAAAATGACGAGGGCAAGGCGCCTTTGGTAATCCCCGCCTCCGCGCCCTTGATCACCGGCAAGCGGGCGGTCGTTTATATTGACCGAGGAGAAGGCCGATACCAAGGGCGAGAGATCGAACTCGGTCCGCGGGCGGGCAATTACTATTTGGTAGAATCCGGATTGAAGGCCGGAGAGCGAGTTGTGACTAAGGGAAATTTCAAGATCGACAGCGCCGTGCAAATTCGCGCTCAGCCAAGCATGATGAACCCCGAAGGTTTCAAAAAAGTCTCCGGTCACCGCCGCGAAGCCGATCTTCACCCAGAACCGTTGCCTTCCGAAGAACAATCCGCCATTCCGCAGCGGACGGTCCCCGTTCCAGAAGCCTTCCGGGAACATTTGGATGCGTTTGTTTCCGTTTACTTGGAAGTTCAAAGGGAATTGAGCCGGGACAAGTTTTTGCGGAGTTCGCGGCAGTCTTCCGCATTGAAGGAACGGCTGGGGCGGATTCAAGCGGACTGGATGGAGGAGGAAGATCAAAAAGAGTGGCGGCGGTTGTCCGCGCAGTTGGATCAAGGGGCGGAGCAGTTTTCCGGCGCGGAAGGATTGGATGCCGCTCGGTCGGGCTTCCGGCAAATTTCCCAGTCGTTAGTTGCGATTCTGCGGCGTTGGGGAAGCGAGGGACGGCGGCCTCTGCTCGTTTATTATTGCCCGATGGCGTTTGAGGGAAGGGGCGGCCGCTGGCTCCAAAGCGCCGAAGGCGTTGAGAATCCTTATTATGGAAGCCGTATGTTTGCCTGCGGCCGGCTGGAAGAACGCTTGACGAATTTGGAAAACACTGCGGACGCGGGCGGAGTTCATGAGTAAAGATTCGGAGCCTGCAAAATTGAGGTCCGGGCATCTGGGCGGCCGGGCGATTTTTTTGGGTTGGTGGATCGAATTCTGTTTGCGGAACAAGCCGATCGCGCTTTTGGGCGTCTTGTTTTTTTTGGGCTGGGGATATTGGGCGGCGCCCTTTGATTGGGAATGGGGAGGATTGCCTCGAAATCCGGTTCCCGTGGATGCGATTCCCGATACGGGGGAGAACCAGCAAATTGTCTTCACCGAGTGGGCGGGACGTTCTCCGCAAGACGTCGAGGATCAGATTTCGCATCCTCTAACCGTTTCGTTGCTCGGCGTGCCGGGGGTGAAGACGGTTCGCAGTTATTCGATGCTCGGCTTTTCGAGCATTTACCTCATTTTCGAAGACTCCGTGGACTTCTATTGGTCGAGGTCTCGGATTCTGGAAAAGCTGAACAGCCTGCCGGCGGGAACTTTGCCTGCAGGCACCCGCCCGGTTTTGGGACCCGACGCCACGGCTCTTGGCCAGGTTTTTTGGTATACTTTGGAAGGACTGGACGAGGAAGGGAAACCCACCGGCGGCTGGGGGTTGGACGAGCTGAGAAGCATTCAGGATTGGCACGTCCGGCTGGGGCTTTTGGCGGCCGACGGCGTCAGCGAAGTGGCTTCGATCGGTGGGTTTGTTCGGGAGTATCAGATTGACGTCGATCCTGACGCGATGCGCGCGTTTGGCGTTTCTTTGGAGGAAGTTTTTCGGGCCATTCAAATGGCCAACGCGGACGTCGGCGCTCGAACCATCGAAGTCAACAACGTCGAGTACGTCATCCGCGGCGTTGGTTTTGTCAAGTCCTTGGCGGACATCGAAAACAGCGTGGTCGCGGTGCGGGACAACGTGCCGGTTTATGTGAGAAACGTGGCGCACGTGGCTTACGGGCCGGCGCTTCGGCGGGGAGCGCTCGACAAGGAAGGCGCCGAAGCGGTGGGAGGCGTCGTCGTGGCGCGTTACGGGGAAAATCCTTTGGCGACGTTGAACAACGTCAAAGCCAAAATTGCTGAAATGGCGCCCGGCCTGCCCCGAAAAATCCTGGAAGACGGCACTCGAAGCCAAGTAGCCGTGGTCCCCTTTTATGATCGCTCCGGCCTGATTTACGAAACGCTGGAGACTTTGAATAAAGCGCTGGCGGAGGAAATCCTGGTCACTGTTCTCGTCGTTCTCCTTGTGGGAATGCGGCTGAGAGGCTCGCTGCTGATTTCCGGCCTGCTGCCGTTAGCAGTGTTGGCGTGTTTTGCGGCAATGAAGGCGTTTGGCGTGGACGCCAACGTGGTGGCCTTGTCGGGCATCGCCATTGCCATTGGCACTATGGTCGACATGGGAATTGTGATTTGCGAGAATATTCTGAGACGTTTGGACGAGGCCTCTTCCCATGAAGATTCGTTCTCCGTCGTCCTCTCCGCTTCCAAAGAAGTGGGCGGCGCGGTGTTGACCAGCGTGGCCACCACGGTGGTGAGTTTTCTTCCCGTGTTTGCGATGGAGGGCGCGGAGGGAAAATTGTTCCAACCGCTGGCTTGGACGAAGACCTTTGCGCTACTTGCTTCGGTGATTGCGGCGGTCTCGGTTCTTCCTCCTTTGGCGCAACTCTGGTTCGCGGGGCGGTTGCGTGGGAAGACTCTTCGCAAGATGACGCTGGTCGCCGGCGTTGCGGGCATGTTGACGCTCGGCGGCTGGGCAATGCAACGGTGGAGCGGAATGGCGCCTTCTTATTTGTGGTGGATGGCGGGGCTGGCGCTATTGGGAACGGCGGTTTATCACTGGGTGCGGGAGCGGATGTTGCCGGAGAGAAGGATTGGGGTCGAAAGGGCAGCGAACGTTCTGGTTTCGTTGGCGGTCGCCGGCGTGTTGGCGGCGCGTTGGTCTCCTTTGGGACCTGAGAAAGGAGTTCTTGGGAATAGCTTGTTCGTCGGCCTGCTGGTCGGCGGACTCTTGTCTCTTTTTTACGGATTGCAACGCTTTTACGGAGGCATTCTTCGGTGGTGTCTGCGGCATCGGACGGCGTTTCTTTCCCTGCCGGTTGCTTTGGTGCTTTTGGGCGGGACGGCTTGGTTGGGATTTGATTTTTTCCTGGGTTGGCTGCCGTCTTCCGTGCGGGCTTGGCTTCCAGTCTCTGCGTTGGCGCGTCAATTTCCGGGGTTGGGCAAAGAATTTATGCCGTCTTTGGACGAAGGTTCCTTCCTTTACATGCCGACGACGATGCCGCACGCGTCTATTGGGGAATCGATGGACGCCATGCGAAAGCAAGACATGGCAATCCGACAGATTCCCGAAGTGGAAAGCGTAGTTGGCAAACTGGGGCGGGCTGAAACCGCATTGGATCCGGCGCCGGTGTCGATGGTGGAGACAATCGTCAACTATCGGTCGGAGTATTTGACGGACGAAAAAGGCCGCCAATTGCGTTTCCAATTCAACGCCGAAGAAACCGACTGGTTCCGCGACGCGGAAGGAAACCTGCTTGCCGCGCCCGATGGAAAACCCTACCGGGTGCAAGGCCGTTTCCTTCGCAACGCGGACGGCAAGCTTCTTCCAGACGCCGGCGGAAAACCCTTTCGCCTGTGGAGGCCGGCCTTGGTTCCCGATTGGGAAACGGCTGCGGGAGCGGCGAACAAAGGAAGGACGGCTTGGCCGGGAATTCGCCGGGCGGAAGACATCTGGGAAGCCATCGTGGAAGCGGCGCAAATGCCCGGTTCCACCTCAGCGCCCAAACTCCAGCCAATCGCCGCCCGGGCCGTGATGTTGCAAAGCGGCATGCGGGCGCCAATGGGCGTGAAAATCCAAGGGCCCGACTTGCGCACAATCGAACGAGTGGGACTGCAAGTAGAAGCCTTGTTGAAGCAAGCGGACTCAGTGGATTCTTCGACCGTTCTGGCGGACCGAATGGTTGGCAAGCCCTATTTGGAAATCGAAATCGATCGAGAAGCCATCGCGCGTTACGGCATCTCTCTGGCAAAAGTGCAGGAAGTGATTGAAGTGGGCATCGGCGGCAAAACAATCATGACTACGGTCGAAGGCCGCGAGCGCTATCCCGTCCGCGTCCGCTATCTACGGGAACTCCGCGACCAAATCGAGTCCTTGGGACGCATTCTGGTGCCGGCGCCGGACGGCGCTCAAATTCCGCTGGAACAACTGGCCTCCATTTCCTATCGCCGCGGCCCGCAAAGCATTCGGAGCGAAGACGCCCGTTTGACCGGCTACGTCTTGTTCGACAAAAAACCCGGCTGGGCGGAAGCGGACGCCGTCTCCAAAGCATCCGCCTTTCTCCAAACCAAAATCCAAAGCGGCGAACTAGAACTTCCGGACGGAGTCAGCTACACCTTTTCGGGAAGTTATGAAAACCAGATTCGCTCGGAAAAAAAGTTGAGGATTCTTCTCCCTTTGGCGCTGCTCGCCATTTTCGGCCTTCTGTACTTGCACTTTCAATCAACGGCAAACTCGCTGTTGGTGTTCACCAGCGTTCTCGTTGCCTGGTCGGGCGGATTCCTTTTGCTCTGGCTTTACGGGCAAGATTGGTTTTTGGACTTCTCGGCCTTTGGCGTCTCCATGCGGGAGTTATTTCAAGTACGGCCGATCCATTTAAGCGTCGCAGTCTGGGTAGGCTTTTTGGCGCTTTTCGGCATTGCGTCGGACAACGGAGTGATTTTGGCGACTTGTTTGGAGCAAAGCTTCGGGCGGAACCGTCCGCAAAGCATCGAGACAATCCGCCAAGCCGCCATTGAAGCCGGCCAAAGGCGCGTGCGCCCCTGTTTGATGACTGCGGCAACCACGATTCTTGCGCTGCTTCCCGTCTTGACGGCGGAAGGGCGAGGCGCCGACGTTATGGTGCCGATGGCGATTCCTACGGTTGGAGGCATGGTTGCCGTGATTCTCAGTCTCTTCCTGGTGCCCGTCCTCTACTGCGCAATGAAGGAATTTGCCTTCCACTCGGAAATAGCGAAAGCCCAAGAACGCTAAGACTAAAATCTACAAATCCCTAACTCTACGAAGTGGTGGTGGCTGGGTTGGCGTTGGTTTTGGAAGTGGCGGCGATGAGGAAAGAAGACAAAGGCTAAGGCAAACAAACTAAACACCAGAGCGTATTCTTCGGGTTCGGGGATGAGGAGGCTCCGATGAAAGCACCACTGCTCTGCACCGAGCCATCGCCGTTAGCCGCCGCAAACCGCAGCCCAGATGTAGCCGCCGCCGCCCAGTTGTCGAAGGGGAAGAGCCCCTCCGAATCGCCCGCATAAGAATCGCTCCATGGCTGGATCAAAATCCCCGCTCCGCTCTACGATGAGGAGGTCGCATTCTCCTAGCGAGAGGAGGCGCCCCTGACCCAAACTCCAAACTCATCCCAAGCCCCCGCCCCCCGCCCGGCATCCTCATTCGCAAACCCAAGCGCGATCGGGTTCAGCTCTGGATCATGCTGTTCGGAGTGAAGGAGAGCGCTATCTGCTGGTTGTTGGGCGCATTAGCAATGGGCAGCGCCCCCTTGTTGTTGTCTCCCGCTTCCCAACGATCACGCCGATCATAGTTGGCGTTGTCTTGGCTCTGATAAACATCAATAGATAACTGCGCTTGGCGCTACTCCCCAGAAACCCCGGCCAGCACCACCGCCCCATCCAAAGCCGACGGCCGCCTCCAAGCCCGCCTGCAGCCCGAATGAGGACCCCTTTGGTTTCTCCATGTTCTCCTATTGAGTGGAATCCTCATAACCCAATCCTCCTCCTCCTCCAATAATCGTAATAACCAACTGACCATCCACCCAAGCAATCCACCAGGCCAGCGAATTCACCCAGCGCTTGAGGAGGGGGGGGGTGTCGCCTCTTTTCTTTCCGCCCACCATCAACCCCCAAATCAGAAAAAGGAGAACAAAGTTGAGAACAAAGTTCGTTGGCAAGGACCAAACCCCCATAAAAAAGCACGACTAGGGCCATTCGGGAGAGGAAACGCCGCCTTGGCCATTGCAGAAGAAAGAAGAAAGTTTTGTTGGTTGGCGAGTGCTTTGGGAAGAACTCCGAATTGGAAAGACGCATTGAAGGAGACAGCAAAGCAACGAAATCCGCCAACAAGCGCGCCATTCCGCCTTGCGGTTGTGGGAAAGAAAGGTTTTGCGGTGGTTGCCGATCAAACGGCGCATGGATTTGCTTGAGGGATTAGAGGGCAAAAGCGTTGTTTCGGTGCAGTTTGCCTGCTTCGCGCATTCTGTGTTTTTGGAAATTTTGGCGGCTCAATAAGCCATCTGACTCGGATTAGTATCGACTCAGTGCGGTTTTTGGCGAAGGCAAAGGGTGTCTTCTTCAATATGATTTTTAACGGGGACACTTCCTCTATTCGATGTCAACTTGATTGGAGGCTTTTTGGCGATGCGTTTGTATCTATTTTGGCGGTTTCCGAGCGGAAAATGTGGCCGCTTTGTTTGTGGGAATGCGAATTTGGCCTGTTCTTTCGCTGTTTTGATGGTGCGCGAGAGAGGATTTGAACCTCTACGTCCGAAGACACCAGAACCTAAATCTGGCGCGTCTGCCAATTCCGCCACTCGCGCCCGAACAGGCTCCAACTGTCGCAAGTTTCTTCAGAAAACACAAGCAACGTTCATCAAAGTTACCAAGGAAAGGCTGCGCTTTTTCCCTAATGGTCAAAACGTTGCCTTCTCTTTGCCGAATTTGCGCGGGCGAGTCTTGCCCGTTCCCGGCGCTGCATTTGCGGACGGGCTAAATGTAGAGTGCGTTGCGGAGTTCGTGGAGCATGGTGCTGAGGTGGCCGTGACGTTTTGCGGGGTCGATTTCGAGGCTTTTGAGGATGGTTTTTTCGATAGCGGCGGGGATTTCCGGGTTCAATTTTCGCGGAGGGATGAAATCGAGCCTGCAGTGGATTTGTTTTTTGAGGATTTCGGCGGGAGTGGCCCCGTCAAAGGGTTTTTGTCCGGTCAAGGCTTCGTAAAGGGAGACGCCGTAGGCAAAGATGTCGGCGCGGTGGTCAATGGGTTTTCTTTGGAGTTGTTCGGGGGACATGTAGGCTGGGGTGCCGGGGTTTTTGGCGAGTTTGAAGGCGCGGTTGCGGCGGGGTTGGGAGAGGTCGAAGTCGATGAGGCGGACGTTCCAGTTGGAGGAGACGAGGATGTTTTCGGGTTTGAAGTCGAGGTGAAGATAGCCGCAGTCGTGGACGTGTTCGAGGGCTTCTCCTATGTCGATGAGGATGTTGCCGATGTAGCGGCCGAGTTCTTCGGCGGGGTGGGCGATGTGTTCTTTGAGGTTGGCGCCTTCGATGTATTCCATAGCCATAAAAGGGGCGTCGCCAATCTTTCCGTGTTCGATGTAGCGGATGACGTAGTCGTGTTGTTGCACGGCTTTCAAGATTTCGCATCCGGCGAAGAATCGTTTTCTGGCGGTGCTGTCGCGCCGCACTTGGGGCAGGAGTTTGCGGATGGCGACGGTTTGTCCGTCTTGGACGGCTTGCCAGAGTTCGGCCATACCTCCGGTGTTGATTTGTTCAACGAGGAGGTAGGGGCCGAAGCGACCGGGCTCAAGTTCGTTTGCGTTTTTGTTTTTTTTGGAGAAAATACTTAGCATTTTGCCGGCGCAGACTTTATAGCGGAAAGAGGCGGGCCAGGCTATAATTTTGTGTTGAGTTGGGAAGTATTTGGCGGCGATGCGGGAAAAAGGCGGGAAGAGCTTTGAGTTGAGGAAGGCGTTGCGAAGTTTTGCGGCGGCGGGGCTGTCTTGGTTATTTCCGGAGATTTGCCAGTTTTGCCGCGCTTGCGCTGCCGGGGTTGCCGAGGGGTTTGTCTGCGCCGCTTGCCGAAGGCGGTTTCGTTTTGTGGAGCATCCGTTTTGCGATGTGTGCGGTTCGCCGTTTGAAGGCGAGGGGTTGTCGGCGTTTCGGTGCGGCAATTGTGATCGGGCAAGATATACTTTTCAGGCGGCGCGCTCGGCGGTCGTGGTCAATGAATTTTCTTTGGAAGTGATCCATCATTACAAGTATTATGGGATGGTTTGGTTGGACGACGTTTTGGCGGATTTGCTTTGGGAGCAGTTAGTGGCCTTGGAGCTGCGAACGGGTTGGGATTTGGTGGTACCGGTTCCTTTGCATTGGACTCGCTTGCGGGAGCGCGAGTTCAACCAGGCCGAGAAAATCGGGCGGAAGATTGCCGGGCGTCTCCACGTGCCTTTGGCGGCGGATGCGTTGAAAAGGATTGCGCCCACAGTCTCTCAAACTACGTTGTCGCGCCGACAAAGGATAGAAAACGTGCGCGGCGCTTTTGCCGCCGGAAAGCGGGCGCAACTGCGGAACAAGCGCGTGATGATCGTGGACGATGTTTTTACTACGGGCGCGACGACCGATGCTTGCGCGCGGGTTTTGAAAGCCATGGGCGCCGAAGAGATTTGGGTTTTCACAGTGGCTAGAACCCTCATGGAACGCCGATGAAAAAAGAATCAAAAGGCCCGTTCAGCAAAATTTTAGCAAAAATGGGCATCAGCGACGGAAAAGAGCCGGGGGTCACGCCGCCCCAGTCGAGAGAGACGCAGTTGTATCGAAAGCCAAAACCAGTCGACGCCAAGCCCCGCAAGCGCACAATCCCAGAAGGGCTTTGGACCAAGTGTCGCGGCTGCGGCGAGCTGCTTTTCGACAAGGATTTGGACGCCAACCTCAAAGTTTGCATGAACTGCGGGCATCATTTTCCCTTAGGCGCCCGCGCCCGGATTCGGTCAATTGTAGAACCGGAAACCTTCGAGGAAACGAACGCAAACATGGCGAGCGTCGACGTTCTTGAATTTCCCGATTACCCCGAAAAGCTGAAGTCCAATCAAAGGAAAACCGGCCTCAAAGACGCTGTCCTCACCGGCGTCGGCATGTTAGAATCTTATCGAATTGCGCTGGGCGTGATGGATTTTTCCTTCAACGGAGGCTCTATGGGTTCCGTAGTGGGAGAGAAGATCGCTCGGCTCATTGAACGCGCCACCAAAGAGCGCCTTCCCGTCGTCATCTTTGCCAGCAGCGGCGGGGCGCGAATGTACGAAGGAATGTTCAGTTTGATGCAAATGGCCAAGACCTGCGGCGCCTTGGCCTATCACGCGAAGGAAAAACTGCCGTTCATCAGCGTCTTGACCGATCCTACAATGGCCGGCGTCATGGCCAGTTTCGCCAGCGTCGGAGATTTGATCGTGGCCGAGCCGGCGGCGCGAATTGGCTTTGCCGGCCCCAGAGTGATCCGAGACACCACGCAATCCGACCTGCCCGAAGGTTTCCAAACGGCGGAGTTTCTCAAAGAGCGCGGTTTGCTGGACGCCATCGTGCCGCGCAAAATAATGAAGGAGCGTTTGGCGAATTATCTGGGTTTTATCGGGAAAGCCAACGGAGAAACAAGCGAATGAATCCGCTTTCTGAAAAACAGCGTCGTTCTTCCGCCACCGAACGAGAAAAAGAGCTTTTCCAGTTGGCGCCGTTCGGTTCCCTTTCTTTTTGTGCCTTCCCAAGCAGTGAATTCTCTCCCAACCGGAATGTTCGCCAAAACTAGAAATGTTTGCCAATCCTCTGCTTGCTTTTGCTTGGCGCGAAGCGGCTTGCGGTTTTTAGAATGAACCTTCTTTTGGTGCATAACTCGTTGAACGACTCCGCTTCAATTTCGGGCGTGATCAAACATTATGCGCTTGCGGCCAGAGAATGGATTCGCCTCGGACATTCAACGGATTTTCTGCTTGCCTCCGCCGGTTTTCCGCAGTTGACGGATTTGTGTCCAAAGGCCGGGCGCATCAGCAGCGATCGTTTCTTCGACGCGTCCTCTTATTTAGATCAAACTTGGCGATATTTTCCCGCTTACGGTTGGCGTCTGTTAAATGCCCATCTGCTGCGGCTTTCCAAACAATACGACGCAGTGTATGCCTCGAATTTTGTGATCTTCGACCTCTATCCGGCTTGGACCATTGCTCGGCGACAGCGGGCGGCTCTGGTGGTAAAGTTGCAACACGTTCTCCATTTACAGCCGAAGCGGCGCGGTTTTTTGGACAAATTATTCTTGCGAACAGAACGCTGGTCCGCCCGCATAGCCAACCGTCACGCTGATTTGACGATGTGCCTTTCCGAAGTCGTGGGAGCGGATTATCGAGATTTGGAGCGACGGCTCGGCCTCAATCCTTCCAAAGTGATCCAAGTCGGTTGCGGCCTCGATTTTTCCGAAATCGACGCCACTCCGCCGCAGAAAAAGCGATACGAAGCGGTGTTTCTCGGCCGGATGCACCAGCAAAAAGGAATATTTGAATTGCCGGAAGTTTGGGCGCGCGTAGTGGCAAACCTGCCTTCGGCGCGTTTGGCCGTCATCGGCGAAGGACCGCATCGCGCCAGAACACAACGATTATTTGAAGAAAAAGGTTTGGTGGAAAACGTCGTCTTCTTCGGCGGCGTCCCAGAGAAGCGAAAAAACGTTCTGTTAGCCGCCTCCAAAATGGGACTGAGCCTTTCCTATGAAGAAGGTTGGGGCTTGTCCGTAACCGAATATCTGGCCGCCGGATTGCCGGTAATCGCCTATGACTTGCCGGTTTTCCGAAGTGTGTTTCCGCAACAGTTAGAATTAGTAAAACCGGGAGACGCTGCCGCTGTTGCCGACCGACTAATCAGCTTGCTGCAAAACCCCGCTCGGCAACAAGAAATCGGCGAACGAGGGCGGAGGTTTGTCCGTCAATTTGATTATCGCCAAGCGGCCGGCAAAGAGCTTGCCCTCATAGAAAAGGCGGTCGAAAACCGACGAAAAAAACTATAAGCGAGACGGGTTCTATTTTAGTTGTGATTCCAGCCACTTCATCGCGGTTTGCTCGTCCTGCTCAATCGCCAGTTCCACCGTTCGCTTGGCGCATTCCAGCAAGTGTTTAGACCGCCGCCGCAAAGCAAAAGACTCCGCCACCCTTTGCTGAATTTCAGCTTGTTTATCCTCCGCCAAAATAGGAATTACAGTTCCTTTCACTTGATCCGGCCGCCAATAAAGAATCACTCTCGGCAAAATTGGTGCAGGTTTTGGCAATGCCACTGAGGAGTGAGTTTAATCTATCTTTTGGCATACCACCACGCACTCCTCACGCATAGTGGCAGCTGTTCTGCCTGCCACATTGGACGGGCTGTTTCGCGCCGGCATGCGCTTGTTGGGAATGTTCCTTACTATTGTTTCAAGGTGCCGAAAACCATGCTTTTGAAAGGCGTCCGCCACAAACTCGTCGGTGGCTAACGTAACGCCTTTCACCGTTCGGTTGCCCACAACATAGCACACGATTGCGCCATCTTGCATCGCCTTTGCAACAGTTCGTGCGCTGCTCGCCAAGTCTATGTAGAACGACTCCACTTGCCGCGCTCTCTTGTGGTCGATCGCACGGATGCGGCGCAATGCGCTTGTCACCGGGCAGTCGTCCAACGCGCCTTTTTGGGATATGCCCCCCATAGACAAGCGGTCAACTTTGTCGTCCGGCAAGCCAATCCACTGCGCCGACAGCCTTGAAAATTGCCCATATGCGACTGTAGTAGGAGAATCTCCATATGGCGGCGATGTTACCACAATGTCGAACTTATGGCCTTCGGGCAATTCGCCATTCGCCGTGTTGCAGTCTAAAACTTGAACATCCACATCACGCCGCTGCTCGATGTAATCCGCCAATCCCGCCCTGTTTCGCGCCAGCTTGTTCAGAAAAATCGACGCCGCATCCGGCTTGAATCCCGTCATCTTGTCCTCCTTCATTCTCACGAGCTTGAATTCGCTATTTTTGGTATAGGAACATTCTCAAACTGTTTCCGAAAATGCGACTCGCAAAAACCGACGGATGGCAACGTTTGATTCTGTATCTATCTCGCGGCGCAGTGCGGAGAGCATCCGCGTAACCTCATCTGAAAACCAGTAATCTCTGTTCAAAACAGACGGCATGGGCACACCCTGAAAACCCCCATTCATACCATAGCAAAACAGAGTTTCGCTTAAAGCATCTAGCCGCGCGTCAAGCTTACGTAGCCCCATCGGATCCACCTTTGCCCGCGCTATCAACCGTGCAAGCGGGTTGATATCGCATCCCACCGCATTCATCCCAAACAGCGAAGCCTCCACCAGCGAAGTCCCCGTTCCACAATATGGATCCAGCAGCCAACCACCCGGCCTCCCATAGCGCTCCAACAGACGCCGTGCTACCTGCGGTATCATCATCGCTGGATAGTTATGGAAGCAGTGGGTGTATTCCTTGGTAGGAGACGAACGGAAATCCCATGATTCGTCCTTATGTTTTGCAAACGACGTCATATCAAGTTCTCCTTTTCCTCCTGCGACTTCAGCCACGCAAGCGCGGTTTGTTCGTCTTGCTTAATCGCTAGTTCCACTGCTCGCTTGGCGCATTCCAGCAAGTGCTTAGACCGCCGCCGCAAAGCAAAAGCCTCCGCCACCCTTTGCTGAATTTCAATTTGTTTATCCTCTTCCAAAATAGGAATTACAGTTCCCTTCACTTGCTCCGGCCGCCAGTGCAAGATGACAGAACCGCCAACATCGCGCGCTACTTGTTGTCTCGTTAGGATTGAGTTAAGCGTCAGCATTAGATATTCGTCGTTAATTTTATCGGTCTTTCTTTTTAGCCGAAGTATGCCGCTTGATAAAATCATTTTGGGAGGTTGTTCTCGCAAGTAGTAAGAAATGCCGGGCGTGGCGTCTTTGGTCAGCAAGATTTCGCCTCGTTGGGGTTGGTGTTGTCGGAGTGTATTGTATAGCGTGGAGGAGATGTATTTTTCTTCGGTGATTTCAAAGGGGCTTAGATTGCTCACTCGCACAAACGGAACGCCGTCGTCTAGATATTGGCCGCTTCCCACTTCCACGCATTTTTGGATGGCAACCATATTTTCTAGTGTATCGTAACCGTCGGGATAGGATTGTATAGCGTTGATAATTTCTTCATATTTCGGCTGGAAGTAATCAGCATCCATGCGCACCGTTCGCTTCGTGTCCGAATAGTTTTTAACAAAAGTTAAGCAGTGTTTCGGCCTCCAATCCACCAACCCCATCTCAGCAAGCAGAATCCCCTCCGCTTGCTTGTAACTATGTTGCGCTTGGTCAAGACAAGAAACAGAACTGCGGACAGCTTCGACGACAAACAAACGAAATGTGTTAGAAGGAATGAACAAAGGCATATCCAAAACGTCCGCATTAGAAACCGCTGGATACATGCTTGCCTTGTTGGCTCGCATCAAACATTGAACAAAATAGTTGGTTTTACAAAATGCCAAAAGGTATTCGGATTCGATATTTTTGGCTCTCAGAACGGACAATCCGCTACTGCCGACGATTCCGTTTTCTCGCACGAAGGCAACTGCGTTTCTATTGGGCCGAACGGTGGAAACAACAACATCTCCTTTGCGCAAAATATGATGCGCTCGGTCCGGCTCTTCACCAAAAGGAACTTTTATTGTTTCATAAGCGCAGTTGCTCAAGGAAATTCTGGAGATTTCCAAATACTCAAAATCTCTATGAATTGGCGAGGATTTGATATTGGATATATTCGGTCGAACAAAATCTCGAATTCTTGCATCTCTAGAAACCAGTTTGCTGTTCTTAATAAAATCCGGATGCCAATACTCAGCGTCCATTCTACAGTCAAGAATCTCTTCGACTTCGGAATAATAAACAATCGAATACTGCATATTCTTTAATCTTCCGAATCTAATTCTTTTTTGCTCTTTGGGGCATTTTCAATCAATGCATCTGTTTCGTATTGATCAGAAAAGTATTTATCTAAAAATTCCAAACTCAACTTTGCAAAGCCTTTCTTATCGTCTATTTTTTGAGCATCTTTATCAAACAGAGAAAAATCTGGATGCGCACCATAATTGCCAAAATTTTTCACTTTGTGAAGTAATGCTTTAAGGCTTTTAGAAATTTCTGTGGATTCTATTTGTTCATATAAATTTCCTCCTTCCGCATTTTTGCTGTCCATTTCTTGCTGGATTGCCCGTCGACTCATTATCATGCTTGCGTTGTAAAATCCATGGTTATAGCAATCTATCGCTTCCATAAAATCCTCTTTTACTTCACTATTTTTAATACACGCCAGATTTACTTTTGGCTTCCATCCACCTGCTGGAGGATAATAAGTGATAAATTGAGGTTCATTATGGCTATAGTAATTGTCATAAGACCACATCGTTACAACATTCCCTTCACAATGGATGCATCGGTACGCTCTGTGAAATATTTTCTCTCTATCAGATATTTTCTGAACTTTACATGGATATGCTTGTCCAATCTGTTCAAATTGGCACCTTGTCTTACAATACGGACATCCTAAAGATAGTGTCTCTGGCAATTTCATAGTCTATCTCCAAAAACTTAGTTTTTCGCTTTGGGCGAATTGGGCGAAGGCTTCGGCGATGCCGTCGGGCAATTCGCCATCGTGGTTGTGTAAATCGTGGTCGACAATCAGGTGTCCGTTTTTGTCCAGCTTATCTTGTCCGGTATCATCTTTGAGGTAAACATAATCGCCGGAGTTGTCTTTGCCTCCTTTTTCGCTCACGGCAAAAAAGATGGGGTAGTCATCCACTTTGGGGCAAAGTTCCTCGTCCCATTTCTGCACAAACAAGACGCTGGTTTTGGTGCCGGTGTGCGGTTTGAAGGTGTTGCCGTGTAGGCCGACTACGGCGAGGATGCGGGCGCGCTCAGTGATGAATTCTCGGATGTATTGGTCTGAGGTGTTGTTGAAGCGGCCTTGCGGCAAAACGATGGCCATGCGTCCCCCGGGTTTGAGGAAGTCCAGATTGCGTTCGATGAAGAGAATGTCGCGGCCGACTTTGTTTTGGGTTTTGCCGCCGGGTTTGAAGGCGAGATTGTATTGGTGAAGCAGGCGGCTTTCTTTGATATCGCCGGCAAAGGGTGGATTGGCCATGACTATGTCAAAATTGAAGTGTTTGTTTTGGCCTTCTTCGGTTCGGAGTTCTTCTAATCGTTCAAAGCCACCGCCGTAAGTTCGGATCCATTTTTTGTCTTTTTCAGTTTTGTCTTCCCAGCGGCTGAAGTCGAGTGTGTTAAGGTGCAGGACGTTGGTTTCGCCGTCGCCGGCGATGAGGTTGAGCGTTCTGGCGACGCGGACGGCTTTTTCGTCAAAGTCGATGCCGAAGACTTTGAGGACGTTTTCTTTTTCTTCGGGCGGGACTTCCGCATTACTAAAAAGCCGGCCGGTGAGTTTGAAAATGGTATGCACGGGAAAACCGCAACTGCCGGAAGCAGTGTCGATCATGTATTCGCCGGGTTGGGGGTTCAGCATTTGCACGCACATATCAATGACATGGCGCGGTGTGAAGTATTGCCCTTTTTCGCCTTTGGCGGATTTGCTGACCAGATATTCAAAGGCTTCGTCGATGATGAGCAGGTTGGAGTTGAAGAGTTTGACATCCTGCAGGCTGGCGACGCAGACGGCCAAGTGGCTGTCGGAGAGTTCAAAGGCGGCGCTTGCGGGGAAAACGCCTTTCCATTGCTTTTTTGCGTCGTTGAAGAGGTTTTGGATTTTGTTTTTGAGTTTCATATCTGTTTGGCCGGTGTTGCGGAATTCAAGAGGGCGGAAGCCGTTGTCGGGAATGGCGGATACGGCTTCTTTGAAAGTTCCGTAATCGGAGGCCGTGCGGGAAGCAGTTTTTGCGGTTTGGCCAATGTGATGGTCGATGATGGCTTTGTTGGATTGGCTGCGGAATTCGTCAAATAGTTTGGTGAAAATGAGTTTGAACACTTCTTCAAAGACGTCGACACCAGCATTGGCCAGCACTTCGTCTTCCATTTCGAGGATGATGTCTTTTAGGGATTTGCGTTCGTTGGCGAGTTTGTCTTTGAGGATGAGGTCTTTCAGGGTGAATCGCTCACTCAGAATATCCGCTAGTTGTTGGTTTGCCTTTGGAAGGTCGGTGATTTCTTCAAAGTAGTTGGGATCTTTGCGGTGGTAATGGGAAATCTGGCCGCCATTGGTCCAAACGCCTATCGGCGCGCCGGTGGCGTTGCAGTAGGAGCGCAGCTGGCCTTTGCCGTCTTTGAGTTTGGGCTTTTTGAGTTCGACGACGATGTAGGCGGTGTCCGGGCGGTCTTGGTCGAAGATGACAATGTCGGCGCTTTTCTTTTCACGTCCGAAGTGGACGGGATGCTCAAAGGCCAAACGGCTTGGTGGATAGCGGTACTTTCTGAGCAGTTTGGCGGCGTAAAGTTGGCGGACGATTTCTTCGGGTTTGAGTTGAACTTCCTTTTGCCGAATGGCGCAGGGGACGAAGGGAGTCTTCTTGCCGCGGATGGTTTTGGTGTGGACTTTTTGTTCGAGGTCGTTGATTTCCTTCTTTGAGAACTGATCCAGATGATGATCGCTGTCCATGAGGATGGTTGGGAGAATGTCCGTCGTCTTCATTTTGGGGCAAAAGCATGGGGAAAGGCGTCGGTTTTTCGCAATGCTTTTTTGTTTGCAAAACCAGCGGAAAAGCCAAGCGCGCGGTTGATTCTCTTTCCCGTCTGCGTATGCTTTGCTTGGGCTTGAGAGCAGTTTCAAAATCTCGGCGCGCATGAAAAATTATGGATAGGACGCTTGAGAATTCAGTGGTTTTGATCACCGGCGGAACGGGTTCTTTTGGGTTTCACGTGGCGCGGCGGTTGTGCCGGGAAAAGCCGTCTCAGATTCGGATTTTCAGCCGGGATGAAAAAAAGCAATGGGAGATGCGGCGGCTTTATCCTCAATTTCGATATTTGATCGGGGACATTCGAGATGCGGCGCGAGTGAACCGGGCAATGGAGGGAGTGGATTTTGTGTTCCACGCCGCCGCTTTGAAGCAAGTGGATTCGTGCGAGCAATTTCCTTTTGAAGCGGTCAAGACCAACGTCATCGGCTCGCACAACGCCTGCGAAGCGGCGCGGGCGAATCGAGTGAAAACATTTGTCGCCCTGAGCACCGACAAATCGGTCAAAGCCGTGAACGCGATGGGAATGAGCAAGGCGATGATGGAAAAAATCGTCTGCAGCCAAAATCAGTTTGAAAGCGAAACCACCTTTTGTTGCGTGCGCTACGGCAATGTTATGGGCAGCCGGGGATCGGTAATTCCTTTGTTCAAAAAGCAAATTGCCGAAGACGCTCCGTTGACGATTACGATTCCCGAAATGACTCGGTTTCTGATGACTTTGGACGAGTCCGCCGATCTGGTCCTGCGGGCGATTACCGGAGCGCAAGGCGGAGAAGTGTTTGTTCGCAAATCGCCGGCCTGCAACGTCCGACAACTGGCGGACGCCATGCGGTTTTTATTTAGTCCGCGCAAGCTGGAGCATCCCGTTCAGACGATTGGCATTCGGCCCGGAGAAAAGATTCACGAGATTTTGGTGAACGAATACGAAATGCAACGAGCCACCGACGAGCCAAAATACTTCGTCATTCATCCTGAGTATCGGGCGACGCCGGCAAATGAAACGATGGCGAAACTGGGCGCCGAATACACCTCAACCAATGCGGAACAATTGACCACTTTGGAAGAAGTGATCGGCCGGCTGAATCAGATGAGCGATTCCGAAGGCTATGATTGAAAAGCCTCAAAGTCCGCCCCCTTCCCGCCAGCGCATTGCGGCTTTGGATTATCAATTTATCAACCGCTGCCGAGGTTGCCGCGCCCACTCAGACGCCTTGGAGCCGGTATTGACTATGTCTCCCATGCCTTTGGCCGGCTTGTTTTGCGACACCCAAGAAGAGGCGCAAACCGCCCCCCGCTTTCCTTTGACTTGGCTGTATTGTTGTCGGTGCGGCTTGGTGCAAGTAGGCGAAGATGTGGCGGATTGCGATTTGTTTGAAAAATACCATTACGCCTCTTCATCCGTGCCAACGCTGGTGCGCCATTTTAAAGGCTACGCCGCTGTATTGACCGCCCGATACGGAGAATCCTCGCCGATCCGTCTTCTTGAAATCGGATGCAACGACGGAATTCTTTTGCGCCAACTGCCGCCGAATTGGAAGTTGGCGGGAGCAGACCCCAGCGATGTGGCGCGCAATGCGGCGGCGCTTGACGGCGAGAGATACGACTTAGCGCCCCGCGCTTTTACTCCGGCTTTAGTTGAAGAAATGCGCTGGACAGAGAGTTGGGACATTGTCACCGGCTCCAACTGCTTGGCGCATATTTCCAACTTGGAAGAAGTCTTTGTCGGAGTCTTCATGGCTTTGAAACCGGCGGGCTGGTTTTGGGTGGAAGTGCACGACTTGACGGCGCTGTTGAAAGGCGCTCAATGGGATACCATCTACCACGAACACAAAGCGGAGTGGAGTGAAAGTTCTTTGAACCACTGCTTGGAAAAGGTCAGTTTTGAACTGCGAGAAGTGCAACGCCTGCCCCTGCACGGAGGAATCCTCCGCTGTTGCTTCCAAAAAACCAAAACCGCCAAAGAACCCCGGCCCGCAGAACGCCGCAAAGATTTAGCAAAACTCCGCGAGTCCTATGCGAATCGCCGTCAAATAAACGCCGTCCGCGAACTAATGAAGGCGCAGCAGCGAGGATGTCCCATCGCCGCCTACGGCGCCTCCGGCCGAGCCAGCGTTTATCTCAACCAAATGTCCAACCTGCGTTTCTCCTACATCGTGGACGACGCTCCGTTGCGGAAAAACCGTTTTATCCCCGGCGCGGCAACGCCAATCCTCGATCGTTCCATCCTGCGCCAAGAGCCGCCCGCCAAAATGCTAATCACCGCTTGGAACTGCCGGGAAGACATTGTAAAGAAAAACCCCGACTTTTCCGGTCAATGGCTCACCGCCTTTCCCGCCAGCTAATGCGCGTTTGTATTTTGGGACATCGCGGAATGTTGGGACACACCCTCCACCGCTATCTGACAGAAGCCGGCCACGAAGTGCTAACGCTAAAAGAACGCTTCGACGGAAAATCCCAAGCATTTGTGAATCAAATCAACGACTTGAACGTTCAGTGGTGCGTCAACTGCATCGGACTGCGGCCAAGTCCGCCAACCTCGCCAACCCTCTTAGACGCCGTCAACCATCGTTTGCCTGCGGCTTGTTCGCAAAATCTGCGCCCCAACTGCGGATTAATCCACGCAAGCAGCGACGCCGTGTTCTCCCCCTTGTCCGGCCAATGCCCTTGGAACAAACCACCCAACGCCGTTGACGCATATGGAAACTCCAAACGTTTGGCCGAAGAATCCTTGCAAAGAGAAAACGACTTCATCATCCGCTGTTCCATCGTTGGCCCCGAACGAAGAACGCAACGAGGACTCCACGCTTGGCTCAGCGCCCAAACGGGAAAAGTCCCCGGCTACACCAACCACCTCTGGAACGGCCTGACTTCTTTAGAATGGGCCAAATGTTGCGATTCCATCCTGCGCGGAACTTGCCCAACAGAAGATCGCATCGTCCAACCAGCCTCCGCGCCCGCCATCAGCAAATGCGAACTGTTGCAAGCAATGGCAAACTGCTGGGGATGGAATGTTTCCATAATCCCCGTCAAGGCAAAGACCCCGATCAACCGCCATCTAATTCCCAATGCGCCAACGGCCAACATCCAAACCCTGCTGACCGAACTGAGAGATTGGTATCGCCGCGATACCCCATCCTCCAAGTTCAATCCGCAACCGCAAAAAACACTTGCCCAACGTCCAAGCCGCCCCCTAAACTCTCCGCCAAAAGAGAAAAACTCGGCAGAGACAAACCGAACGCAACAAACCCAAACCTAAATCGATGAACGACATTGGCGGCCAAGAGCGGCGCTTCCTCGACGCGCTGGAATCCCTGTTCACCGGCGCCCAAGTGGACGGCCAGTCTGGCTTCATCAACCTCATGCGCCTCAAACGCCGCTACTTCCAGTCTTTGCGCCCCCAACTGCTCTCCGCCATCGACCAACGCGCCCGCCCCCAAACCGCCGCCCGCGAAGAACTCTTTGACAAACTTTACACCTTCTTTGGCCGCTACTTTTGCGAGAGCGGCTCCATTTACTTTCGCCATCTGCCCGCCTTCGCTCCCACCTACCAACCAGTCTACGCCGACGGACAAGACGTCGCTTTGTCGTGGAAAACCCAAGACCTTTACTATGTCAAAAGCGATACTCTCATCCGCTCCATGCCCGTCGTATTAGAACACCCCACGCGCCCCGATAAAAACCTGCGCTTCTATTTTGACGCCTCGCAACTGCAACACAAACAAAACAACGAAAAGCGCGAACTCCTCTTCCAGTTCCAACAAACTAAACATAGCCCAGACGGCGCGGTGTTACATTTAGCAGTTCACTACTCTCACCAAGGGCGCAAGACCAACATGGAAACCATCTTGAAACAAGCTCGCCAAGCCCAGCCTCCCATCCGCTTGTCTGAGGAGCAACTGCAAAAAGCCGGTCGGGTTTTCCGCCGCCAAACCGAAGCGGATTTCTTCATTCACAAAAACGCTCGCGCCTTTTTGAGAGAGCAATTCGACTTATGGATGTATCAATACCTGTTTCGGCAAGAAACCATTTTTCAAGAGAAGAGACTGGCTCAACTGCAAGCCCTGCAACAAACCGCTTACGATATCATTGATTGGATTGCGCAATTTGAGGACGAGTTGCGGCGCATTTGGGAGAAGCCCAAGTTTGTGCGCAAGGTGAATTATGTAATAACCCTAGACCAACTGCCGGTAACACTATTGAGAAAACTAGCCCAACACCCAGGCGCCGCCAATCAAGCCCAAGAATGGAAAGAGTTGGGAATGGTAGAAGAAAGCTTCCATTTTGAACACCTTCTCAAATCCAATCGGCACCACCAACATCTGCCCTTAGACACCAAACATTTCTCAAGCATGAAACTAGAAATCTTGGCGACGCTGGGCAATTTGGACGAAGTGTTAGACGGCGAGCTAGTCCACAGCGAGAACTGGCAAGCCTTGAACACCTTGCGCCAACGCTACCAAGCAAAAGTCAAAACCATCTACATCGACCCGCCGTATAATACCGATGAATCAAAGATACAATATAAGAATGATTATGAACATTCTTCATGGCTCAGCTTAATGGAAAATCGTTATTCCTTATCTCGCAATTTCGTAAGCAAGGAAGGAGTTTTATTTACTGCAATCGATGATCACGAAATTGGCAAGCTAAATGAATTGCTAGACATGTGCTTTCGTGCGGAGCGGAAACATAAAATTGTTATTAATCACCATCCACAAGGTGCTGGAATGGGGGGAGCGTTTATATCCAGAACACATGAATATATGATAGCGGTCGCCTTTTCTAAAGCCATGCCATTAAAGGGGAGGAAAATAGACGAACCTATCGAGATTAGAAGCTTTCGTCGAGCAGGACAGGGGAGAAATAATTTTCGCGATGGCTTTTCTAACAGTTTCTTCGCAGTGTTAGTAAATCCTATCGATAAGCAGGTTATGGGATTAGAGTCGCCGCCAGAAGGTGCTAATTATCCCAAAGGTAAAACAGATCAAGGCTATTTGCGTATATACCCTATAGCGGGAGACGGAACAGAACGAGTATGGCGCTATTCTTACGAGCGTACTAAGAATATCTTCGCTGAGAGAAAATTGATATGTTCATCCAATAATGTAATTAAAGTAAAAATTGATCATGGAAATGAAAGAAGAGGAGCTCTTTTCAGTAATTGGACTGATAGTAAGTATAACTCAGGTCCTCACGGCGCCTCGCTTTTGGAAGACATTATGGGAGACGCCGGAATTTTCTTATATCCTAAGTCGATCTATACTATTATGGATACCATCGATTCATGCACTAATGAAAATGATTTAATTATGGATTATTTCGCTGGTTCCGGAACCACTGCGCATGCTGTTATCAACCTGAACCGCGGGGGGGGGGCAACGGAAGTATCTGCTCATTGAAATGGGAGAGCATTTTTATACGGTTTTATTGCCTCGCATCAAAAAAGTCGTCTATTCCAAAGACTGGAAAGACGGCAAGCCGGTCTCCCGCGAAGGCATTAGCCACTGCTTCAAGTATTACTCGCTGGAACAATACGAAGAAACCCTGCGCAACGTTCACTACCAAGACGGCGAGCAGTTGGAAATCGACAGCGCAAAATCTCCCTTTGAACAATATGTATTCTTTGGCGACGACAAACTCGCCCACGCTTGCCAGTTCGCCCCAGACGACACCATCGAAATCGACTTGCAAGGCTTATACCCTGATGTGGACATTGCCGAAACCTTATCCAACCTGTTAGGCAAACCCATCCGCCGTTTGGACGACAACCAAGTCACCTTCGCCGACGGCACCACCGAAAAAATCAACCCCGTAACCATGACCGAGAAAGAAAAACTCCATTTCCTCTCCATCATCAAACCCACCCTCTGGTGGGGCGAATTATAAATGCTTACTAAACTCACAATTAGAAACTTCAAACTATTTGAAGAAGTAGAAGTCCCTTTGGGCAACGGCTTTGTCTTTCTCGGCCCCAACAACGGCGGCAAAACTTCGGCATTGCAAGCCCTAACACTATGGCACACCGGCCTGAAAAAATGGGAAGAAAGACGCATACAAAAAGGCAAAAGGGGCATTCCGTCCAAACGGCCGGGAGTTCCCGTCCCTCGTTTGGGTTTGACTTCTCTTCCGGTGTCGGAAACAAACTTGCTTTGGCATGGCAGGAATGTGCGCAGAGGTTCTAACCAAAACATTCGCATCGAGTTGATTGTAGAAGGAATTCGTCGGGGCAAAGAATGGAAGTGTGGTTTGGAATTTGACTATTCCAATCGGGAATCGCTCTTCTGCCGTCCGTTGCGTTTAAAACCAAACACACGATCCGGCCGAATGCCTATCCCGGAGGAATCTTTGGATACAAGGGTTGTTTTTCTGCCGCCAATGTCAGGGCTTGTTGCCGAAGAGCCGCTAATTCAGGAAGGACGAATTAATGTTCTTCTAGGGCAAGGGCGAACTGCCGAAGTTTTGCGCAATTTGTGTTACCGAGTATGTGAGAAAGGAACAGAAGATTGGAATTCTTTGGTCCAACAAATTCAGGAAGTTTTTGGTGTTCAATTAAACAAACCGGAATTTTTGCCTGATAGTGGTTCCTTGTCGATGAGCTATTGCGATGCGGATAATAAAAAAACTATATTAGACATAACTTCTTGCGGACGAGGCATGCAGCAAACGTTGTTGCTGTTAGCGCATATCTACGATAATCCCAAAGGGACGGTGTTCCTTCTAGACGAACCAGACGCCCATTTGGAAATCTTTCGGCAAAGGCAAATCTACGACCGAATTAACGAAGTGGCCGAACAGCGAGAATCGCAAGTCATTGCAGCTAGTCATTCGGAAGTGTTGCTCAATAGTGCCGCACAGCACAAAGCCGCCGTTGCCTTCATTGGTAGCAACCCTCATTTGATTGGCCAAGACAAAAGCGATGAAGTGTTGAAATCTCTAAGTAGCATCGGGTTTGAATACTATTATGGCGCAGAACAAAAGGGATGGATACTTTATTTAGAAGGGGCAACCGATCTGAGAATTTTGCGGGCTTTCGCTGAAAAATTGCGACATCCCGCAAAACAAGCCCTTGAAAATCCGCTTTTTAAATACATAGGAACCGACAATCCCAAAGAAATGAGAGGACACTTTTGCGCCTTAAAAGAAGCGAAGCCCGATTTACGCGGTTTTCTTTTGATGGATCACACAAACAAACCATTGGAAAACCGGGAAAATTGGACGGAGAGAATGTGGAAAAAACGAGAAATCGAAAACTACTTGTGCAATCGCAAAGCCATTTTATCTTACGTTGCCGAAGATTTGAACAGAGAGGATCTTTTTGATCGCTCTGATATTTCAGAGCGACAATCCAAAATGGAGAAGGAAATCGAAAGACTGGAAGAAGCGTCGAAACCGAAGCGAGAACCCAGCCCTTTTTCGGACGATTTTTTGAATAATGTAAAAGCCTCTGATGACTTTTTGGTGAAACTATTTATGAATTTTGCCGAGTCCATGGGCTGGCCAAACTCGATGGCTTTGCAGAAAACAGATTTTGACCAATTAGTAAAATACATTCCGCTCGAAGAAATTGACGAAGAAGTGATTGAAGTTTTGGATACAATCGCCAAAACGGCCCAAGTGAATTCGACGCCCCAAAAATAAGAGAACAGAAATCAAGAGACTTAAACGTTGTTTATCCTGTTCGTCCATGCTAAAAGGAGAAGCAAATCGATCATGAGTTTTCAAGTTAAAATCAAGAACATTGGCAAACTGGCGGACGCCGACATCCGCATCGGAGACCTTACCGTCTTCGCCGGGCCCAACAACACCGGCAAAAGCTTCGTCTCCAAACTCCTTTACTCCCTTTTCAATGCAATATACATCGATCCCGTCAAGGATTATATTGATAACTTAATGAAACCTGTCAGAATTTTACTAAGGAAATTAATCCAACGAATCCAGATCGCGGATGACTCGATATCTCTGTTGTTTGGAGAAATGAACGAAGAGTTTAAAAAACTGGAAAATCTGATTAAAGAATATTCCGCTGATGACCATGAAGATCTGGATAAAATCATTCTTATTGAATTAAGTTTGGAAAACTTGACTAATATGGAGAAAATAATGAGATGGAAAATTGAGCAGAACTTAATTCAAAATTTTCAGGTGCCAAAGCTTTCCGATTTGCAAGATGTAGAAAGTACGTCCTCCGAAGTTGAAATTGAAGGCTTCGGAACATTCAAGATCATAAACGAAGAGCCCCTATTCAGCATAAATCTTGCGCAGACCTACTCTAACTTAATCTATTTGGAATCTCCATTTTACTGGAAATTGAAAAACGCGCTGGAAAACATTCGCGATTATCCCAGTTTCCGAAGACTGGGTGATAGAGAAAGATTGAGTGGGGTTCCTGAATACTTCTACGATTTGGCAAGAGCGTTGAAATTTCAATACACAGGAGACATGGCCTTCCCGAATGTTTATGAACGGTTAACCAGCAAAGACGTTATAGGTGGAAAAATGGCGCTTTCTGAAACTGGCGATTTGTTGTTTCACGAAAACGGACGCCAGTTTCCTATGTCTCTCACCGCGACCGGCGTTGCCAATCTCGGCATTTTGGCCTTGCTGATTGAGCGCAAAGTGCTGGATAAAGGCACCTTTCTTTTCATCGACGAGCCGGAAGCGCATCTTCATCCCGCTTGGCAAGACGTCATGGCCGAAGCCTTGTTCAACATAGCTAAGCAAGGCGCCAAAGTCGTCATCGCCACCCACAGCCCAGATATTCTCAAGTGGTTGGAAGTGCATGCAAAGGAAAATCCCGAAGACAAAAAACTCATCGCGTTAAATCACTTTACACATCAAGGGATTAGAGACAGCGAGCAGGATTTTGAAGTTAAAATGGCAATGATCAAAAAGAGTTTGACAGAGCCTTTTTCCAATTTGTATCTGAAAGGTTTGACATTATGAATCCTCTTGAGAAATTCGAGCAATTCTTGGAAGAAATAGAGATCGCTGATAGGCCTTTGGGAGACGGATACAAAGCCTATCGCATGGATAGAAGTCCTCAAACACCTGACATGAGGGCGGAGATAGGTTTGGGTACCTGTCACTGTTGTGATTATTTCAAAATGCAGGAAAATGTTGTTATTCTCATAGATGACACCCGTTTGATGGAGACTATTCTCAAGTTCAAAGAAGAGTTCAATGCTATGATCGAAGGAGAGAAAAAAGAAAAATTCCTAAATCGGAGAATTTGCAATGAAAACATTTTGAAAGTATACGGCAGTCTCGTTGTATTATGCTACTGGATGAGAAAACATGCAGATATTTCCAATTTTATGGATCATAAGAAATACAATTTTTGGCTAGTTGTCAGCGATGTGGATAAGGACGATGACCGTATCGCCTTTGACAACTTGCGGGACCAATTATTTAAGAATTTAAGAAGTGTGTTAAAAAAAGGTATAATTCGAGATGTTCAAATCTTGACCCCCAGTGAGTTGAAATATAAGCTAGTCAATGAATACAACCCTACTCCTTGAAACGATTGTTCAGTCTTTGAATTATGGCGATTTGCCGGAAACTTGGCGCGTGCCTGAGTCGGAGCGTTTTTCCCAGCAAAAGACGCTTTACGATTACCAAAGGTCGGCGCTAGAGAATGCGGCGCGAGCGCTTTATCTCTACTACGAAGACGGAGCAAGCGCCTACCAACTTGGCGAGGCGCTAAATGCAAACGAGCGACGCAAGGCGGACTTTGCCGACCGCTACCATTTCGATATTGACGGTTTTTCTATCCCTCAATACGAAAGCAAGGCGGACCGACGGAATCAGAGACAAAACCCCGTGTTTCGGATTTTGTCCGAGTTTATTGCTCCACAAGGTGAGGAAATTCCCTATCAACGTATTATTAATCGCATGTGTTTTTGGATGGCGACCGGCAGCGGCAAGACTTTGGTGATGATCAAGTTGATTGAATACTTGCACTGTTTGCAACAGCACGGTGAGATTCCATCTCGCAACATTCTTGTTTTGGCGCCGAGCGAGCATTTGTTGGAGCAAATCCGCCGGAGTATAGAAGAATTTAACCAAACGGGGCTTTCTATTGACTTTGTGCCTCTTCGGGAAATTCATCGCGTGAGGCAAGGGAAGCTGGGAACAAGTGATGTAATCACGGTTTACTATCATCGTAGCGACAATGTATCAGATGCGCAAAAAGAGGCATTGATCGACTATCGTCGCTATGAGAACGACGGCAAGTGGTATATTTTGCTGGATGAGGCGCACAAGGGTGGGAAAGAGGACTCGAAACGGCAGGCGTATTATGTAGTTATGGCTCGCGAGGGGTTTTTATTCAACTTTTCTGCTACTTTTACCGATAAGGAAGATATTGTAACCACTGTGAAGAAATACAATTTGGAAGAGTTTGTCAAGGGTGGACGTGGTAAAAATATCTATTTGAATGAGGAGGAGTACACTGCGTTTAAGGATAGAAGTGACGAGGTAGATCGAAGCGAAAGAGAGAAAATTGTTTTGAAGTCGCTTTTGACGTTTGCCTGCGTGTCGCGTTGTGTTTTTGAACTTCGTGAGAAAACAAACATTCACGAATTATATCATCTGCCCTTGATGCTGACGCTGGTTAACTCGGTCAACACGAATGTGGAAAAAGAGAGGAATGACTTATGGGCGTTTTTCCAAATCTTGCGAGGGATGGCTTCGGGAGAGATGGATATGGGGCTTTTTGAGGAATCAAAAGGCGGTTTGATTGAGGATTGGCGGAATGGAGGCTTTATTTTTGGAGAGGGTGGTGCGAAGCATCTCGGTAAGAATGAGAGTTTTCTGAGGCAGATGACTGTAGCCGACGTGCGCAAGGCGGTTTTTCTAAGTTGTAAGAAGGGTGCTTTGCAGTTGATTCGCAGCCGTGATAATAAGGAATTAGCTTTTCAGTTGAAAAACGCTGATTCCCCTTTTGCCTTGATACGCATCGGAGATACTTCCAAGTGGAGGAAAGAACTTCTCGCGGGGTATGAGGAAACGACGGCAATGAAGGAAACATCGTATTTTGACGGATTGGAGCAAAGCCCAATTACTCTACTTATGGGTTCGCGGTCCTTTTTTGAAAGCTGGGACTCTAACCGTCCCAATGTAATCAATTACATTAATATTGGCGGAAGCGATGCGAAGAAGTTTGTTGTGCAGTCGATTGGCCGCGGCGTGCGTATAGAAACACTGCCGAGCAATCGACGACGTTATTCCTTTCTACCCAATAGCGATGAAAAGGCAAAGACTGGGCAACTTCACGATGACGAAGTGATTTTGCCGGAAACGCTTTTCCTTTTTGCCACTAATCGCAAAGCCATCGAATCCATGTTGAAAGGCTTGGAGACCGAGAAAAGCGCTGCGTTTAAAAGGTTAAAAGGTATTGAAGAGACGCCGGTACCTAAAATTGGAGACCAAAAGATGCCTCTGCTGGTTCCGAAATATCGAGAAGCGGAGAAAGGTTTGAATCAATCTAAGTTTGCGATGAGTGAGAGAACACAGCGAAGGTTTTCAAGATGGTTGGCGGGAACGTCTGATGCTGTGTTTATAGTGCGGAATGGGTTTGACAAGGAGCGATTAGCTGCTTTGCAAGGCATGGTACAGAATGAGAAAGACAAGATTCAGTCAGAGAAAGACTATGCGCGGCTTCCTTTTTTGCAGGAGCGTCTTTTGTCTTATCTTTCTAAAACGGGAAAGGTAACTGATGGCGTCCGGGCTTTGGAGAATCAAGATGTAGTTCATTTTCGGGAGATTCGGGTTTTGTTCAAGCACGTCCACGAGATTCAGCGCAAAATAGACGAAGCGAAGCAGGAGCCGTTATCCTATCAAGAGATTAGAGAGATGGCATGGAGGCTTGAAGAGGGAGAGATAGGGCGGGATGAGTTCGACCAGCGAGTTTCGGGGAAAGGTGAGGTTAGGGTTAAGGATTTGATTATCAAAAAAATAGTGGGACACTACTACTTTCCGATAATATTGGGCAATGAGAGAACGGATTACATACGGCATATTATCAAGGTTCCCAGTGAAGTTGAATTTCTCAATTCTCTGGAGAACTGGTTAAAGGGCCGCAGGTTGAGTTGGGATGCTTGGATGTTTACCAAGATAAATGAGTTTTGGGATAAGAACATTTATATTCCCTACTATGATGAGATGGTAAACGACTATCGCCGCTTTTTACCGGACTTTGTGTTTTGGATGTGCAAGGGGGATGAGTATCACATTGTTTTTGTGGATCCCAAGGGTATAGAACATACTTCTGCTCAGAAAAAGATAGATGACTATCAAGAACTGTTTGAAGAAAATGGAGGGCCGAAGCAATTTAAATATTGCAAATGGAACGTGCAAGTTCGGCTCTGGATGTTCAATAAAGATAGTCAAAGAGCTTCAAAGCAGTATAGGCGTTTTTATATTGATTCGCCTGAGCGTATTTTTGAGCCTCGTTGAGTTTGTGGGAAGGCGGCGTCAGTTTCCTAGTGAAGGATCGAAGGAGGCAAAGAACGTTGTTGGAACTTCTTTGAATGTGTCTTGTTCTAAATTGGATGAGGCGCTTGCTCGACCTTTGGTCGTTCCTTCGGACAAACCTTTTTTTGCTTGCTTGCTTGCGCTTGGAGGCGTCTATGCGGGACTTATTATACTTCTATTGTTGGCGGACGTTGCGTATACGGATCGGGAGTCTCTGCTGGACGCGCTTAGTAGCAAGGAGATTCGGTATTCCATTGTTTTGAGTCTTGTTAGTTGCAGTATTTCCGCCGTGCTGTCGCTTTGGGTTTCCGTTCCCATTGGTTATTTGATGTCTCGTTTTCATTTTCGGGGGAAAAGTTTCTTGGACGCTGTTTTGGAGGTTCCGATTGTGTTGCCTCCGATTGTGATTGGGGTAAGTTTATTGATTCTTTTTAACTTTCCGCCTTTTTCGTGGGTGAGTTCGATAGTTGTTTTTGAGATTCCCGCGGTGATTATTGCTCAATTTACAGCGGCGGCGGCTTTTGCGGTTCGCACTATGCGTGTTGTGTTTGATCAGATTCCGGTTCGATTTGAAGAGGTGGCCATGACGCTAGGTTGCAGTCGGAGGCAGGCGTTTTGGGAGGTTGTTTTGCCGCAGGCCGGGCATGGAGTTTTGGCCGCCGGGTCTTTGGCTTGGGCGCGCTCTTTGGGAGAATTTGGCCCGATTTTGGTTTTCGCCGGCGCCACGAGATTGCGGACGGAAGTTCTCTCCACTTCGGTTTATTTGGAGCTTCAGGCAGGCAATTTGAAGGGGATGCTGGCGGTTTCTTTGATTATGGTAGCAATGGCGGCCGTTGTGCTGGTTTTCACGCGTTTTTTGGAGAAGCCGGGATTGCGCGCATGATTGAAGTGGAACAGTTGGGAATCCGGCAAAGTGGATTTTGTTTGGAGCGGATTGATTTTCGGGTTGAGTCCGGCCAATACGCCGTGTTGATGGGGAGGAGCGGTTGCGGCAAGACAACGCTACTGGAGGCGATTTGCGGGTTGCGCCCGATTCAAGCCGGTTGCATTCGGCTTGCGGGGCGGGATGTAACCGGGCGGAAACCGGCGGAGCGAGGCGTCGGCTACGTTCCGCAAGACCGCGCTCTTTTTCCGACGTTTCGGGTTCGGGATCAACTGGGGTTTTCTCTGGCGGTTCGTCGTTTGCCTGCCCCATTGATTGCGGGTCGAGTTAGGGAGTTGGCCGTTCTCACGGGCGTCGGCCGAATTTTGGATCGTTACCCCGACGGACTCAGCGGCGGCGAGGCGCAACGGGTTGCCCTTGGCAGGGCATTGGCAAGCAAGCCCGCCATTCTCCTTTTGGACGAGCCTCTTAGCGCGCTCGACGAAGACTTGCGGGTGGAGATGTGCGATTTACTGGAGAAAATTCACCGACAAACCCGCGTTACCGTGCTTCACGTCACTCACAATCGGCAAGAGGCGCAACGACTTGGCAACTGCCATTTTCGATTGGAAAGCGGCGTTGTACGGAAGCAGAGGATTTCTTCGGAGACTTGCTTTTCAGGTGACAAGGCGCAAGGCCGGAGTTCTGGTTGACATCGCGGGAGGAAGACGACATTCTGCGGAAGAGTGGATGGAAAACTTCGCTTCTGGCGCTTAGCCTTTCATTCGCAAACCGGCACTTGTTTGATGGAAGTAATCACGACATTGGGAAAAACTGAATTCGGCCTTCCGGAGGGCTTTTGCATCTATACACTGCGGAACGGCAACGGGTTTAGAGTCAAAATCACAAACTGTGGCGCCGCCGTGATGGAAGTCCATGCGCCGGATAGAGACGGAAATTTGACGGACGTGGCTTTGGGTTTTGGCGACTGCGCTGGTTATTTGGAGAACGTTCCCAGTTTAGGCGTCGTTGTCGGCCGTTACGCCAATCGTATTGCGAACGGAAAGTTCACTCTTGACGAACGGCGTTACACTTTGGCCGCGAATCACGGCACTCATCATTTGCACGGCGGTGTTGTGGGTTTCGGCAAGCGGCTTTGGCGCGGTATTCCTTTTGAAACGGCGGCGGTCAGCGGCGTGAAATTGCGTTATACTAGCCCGGATGGCGAAGAAGGCTATCCGGGAGAAGTGAAAACCGAACTGGTCTATTCGCTTACCGAATCCAATGAACTGCGGATGGAATACCGCGCCGTTAGCGATCAAGCCACCCCGCTGAACCTGACTAATCATGCGTATTGGAATCTCGGCGGCGAGGGGAGTGGTTGTATTGGCGGGCATATTTTGACGATCCACGCCGACTACTATACGCCCAGCGATAATTTATTGATCCCCACCGGCGAGATTCGCTCTGTGGCGGAGACTCCTTTGGATTTTCGCCGGCCAAAAGCGGTGGAAACAGAGATGAAAAAGATCGGCGGAAACTTTGCGGGATACGATCACAATTTTGTTCTCGACAAATCGGAATTCGGCGCGTTGGAGTTGGCGGCCACGGTGATTCATCCGGCTTCCGGCCGGCGAATGGACGTTTTTACTACCGAGCCGGGCATTCAGTTTTACACCGGCAACTCTCTGGACGGAACTATTGTAGGAAAGTCTGGCGCGGTTTATGGACCGCAAAGCGGTTTTTGTTTAGAATGCCAACATTTCCCAGACTCTCCCAACCATCCGCACTTTCCCTCAACAATTTTGCGACCGGGACAAGAATACACCCAAACCACAATTCACAAGTTTTCCATCGCGGACTAAAGGCAACCCGTTCCACTGGTCAATAAAAGGCCGGCAAAGGCGCCGAGGGCTATGACGGCAATCCGCTTCAGACCCTTCAATCCTTCTTTGATTTGGGTGTTGGCGCGGGCTTGGATGATGGCGGTTGCCGGATTGGCAAACGAGGAAGTCTTCCCTTGACGCAGGCAGGCTGGGAGTCAGTTCTTCGGCGGTTCTTCGGGCGAATCCTTTTCCCTTTCCCGTTCTTCCGATTTCCTTTTCCTTTCTTCCTCTTGTCTATCCCATTCCCTTTCCCTTTCTTCCCGTTGCCTTTCCCATTCCCACTCTGAAAATTTCGATCGGGCGTGGAAGATAGCGGTTTCGAGGGACCATCTACATAGTTTCTCTTCCCGTTCCCTGAGGCGCTTGTTGCGCCTGTATTTTTTGGACTCTGGATGAATGTAGCATAGTTGTTCTACGTATGCCTTTTCCCACTTTTCCAGTGCATCTTTTGCGTCACGCAATCTTTTCAATATGGATTCTTGGTCTGGTATGTCGCGGGCGTCGATGAGTAACCAGAGACGACCCGCTTCGAGGTCCATTTCGTCGAGGGTCATGTATTTTGTGTCGAGTGTGGATGGGGCGACGCCAGGCAGTTTGAAACGGGATTCTAGTCGGTTTTCCAGTCGGGCCAGTTGGCATTCCAGTTCGTCCAGTTTCTTGTCATGTTCCTCCTGTTTCTTCTTCACGAGGCTAAGGTCTGCCAAGGCGACGCTGAGCATGACAATGAGAACAAGGAAAGGTATCCAAAAATCAGGGTTCATGGCGCGGGTCAAAGAGAGCGGAGTCGTTGCAGGATGGATGGGTAGCGCGTGGATATTTCAGCGATGCGGTTTTTTCTCTTCGTCCGTGATTTCAGCGGCGCGTTCCGATTCAAAGAGGTGGTCATCGGTTACTGGTTTTCCGGCTCTTCGATTTCATCGGCATTGCAGGTTGGTTCCTAGCTGGAGACGGTTTTGTTGGCGGGGGTGGTTTGGATGAAGGAAAGGCGGTTGCCGTCGGAGGTGACTTGGATGGGAACGTTGCCGCTGAGGTTCCCTTTGAGGATTTCTTCGGCCAAGGGGTCTTCAAGGTAGCGTTCGACGGCGCGGCGCATGGGTCTGGCGCCGTAGCTGGGGTCGTATCCCTTTTCAACGAGGAAGTTTTTGGCTCCATCATCCAGCAACAATTCCATTTCTCGCTTGCGGAGTCGTTCCAAGACTTTTTCCACTTCAAGGGCTAGAATTTCGATCAAGTTGGCTCTGTTGAGCGAGCGGAAGACGATGACGTCGTCTAGACGATTGAGGAATTCGGGTTTGAAGCGCCGCTTGGCTTCGTCGAGGATGCGGTCTCGCATAGCGGCATAATCGGTCTCTTCGCTTCCTTGGGTAAAGCCGATGACTTCGCTGCTTCCGGCGGATTTGGCGCCGACGTTGGAGGTCATGAGAACGATGGTGTTGCGGAAGTCGACGGTTCGTCCGAGGCTGTCGGTCAATTTGCCTTCTTCGAGGATTTGCAGGAGGAGATTGGTGACATCTGGGTGGGCTTTCTCGATCTCGTCAAACAACACCACGGAGTAGGGTTGCCGGCGGACTTGTTCGGTGAGTTGGCCGCCTTCTTCGTAGCCAACGTAGCCGGGAGGCGATCCCACGAGACGCGAGACGGTGAATTTTTCCATGTATTCGCCCATATCCAAATGGATGAGGCATTTTTGATTGCCGAACATGTTGACGGCGACAGTTTTGGCCAGAAGCGTTTTGCCGACTCCGGTGGGTCCAAGCAAGGCAAAGGCGCCGATTGGCCGGCAGGGGTCTTTCAAGTCGGCTCGGGAACGGCGCAGGGCTTTGCAAAGCGCCGCCACGGCCTCGGCCTGCCCCACAACCGTGCGGGATAGTTCTTCTTCCATATCGAGCAGGCGTTGCGCTTCTCCTTGTTCCATTCGTTTTAAAGGGATACCCGTCCACTTGGCGACGACGCTCAGGATGTCGTCTTCGTCCACCACGACGCGCTCTGCTTCTCTGGAGGATTTCCAGTCGTTCAAAATGGTTTCGAGCTTTCCTTTTGCTTGTTTTTCTTGGTCTCTCATGGAAGCGGCTCGCTCAAAGTCTTGCTCTTGGATGGCCTTTTCCTTTTTGGATTTGATCTCGTTGATTTCGTTTTCCAAGTCTTTGACGTGGGTCGGACGGGTCATCGATTGGATACGGGCTCGGGCTCCGGCCTCGTCCATAACGTCGATGGCTTTGTCGGGAAGGTAACGCCCGGTGATGTAGCGGTCAGAAAGCCTTACGGAGGCTTCCAAGGCGTCGTCGGTGAGAGAGATTTTGTGATGGTCTTCGTATTTAGAACGGAGGCCTTTGAGGATAAGCACGGCGTCTTCGGCAGAGGGAGCTTCTACTTTGATGGATTGGAAGCGCCGTTCGAGAGCGGCGTCTCGTTCGATGTATTTGCGGTATTCGTCCAGGGTTGTGGCGCCGACGCATTGCATTTCGCCGCGGCTCAGCGCTGGTTTGATGATGTTGGAGGCGTCCATCGTGCCTTCCGCCGAGCCGGCGCCCACGATTGTGTGCAGCTCGTCGATGAAGAGGATGATATTTTTCGAACGCCGGATCTCGTCCATCACCGCTTTGATTCGCTCTTCGAATTGGCCGCGGTATTTTGTGCCCGCCACCATCAGGGCGAGATCCAAAGTGACCACTCGCTTGTCTCGCAAAATTTCCGGCACGTTCCCGCAGGCCACTTCTTGGGCCAATCCCTCGACAATTGCCGTCTTGCCTACGCCCGCTTCGCCCAAAAGAACCGGATTGTTCTTTGTCCGCCGGCACAAAATTTGTATGACCCGCTCAATTTCGTCTTTGCGGCCAATGACGGGATCCATTTCCTTTCTTCGGGCGATTTCTGTTAGGTCTCGGCCGAAAGCCCGCAAGGCCGGGGTTTTGACGGGGCTTTTTTTGTCGCCGGTTTTTTCCGCCATCTCTTTGTCAAGCTCGTCGTCCGCTTGAAAGTTGGGATCCAATTCTCTTAACACTTCCTGCCGCGTTTGTTCGATGTCGACGTCCAAAGTTTTTAGCACTTTCGCAGCAACCCCGTCGCCTTCGCGCAACAGCCCCAGAAGGATGTGCTCCGTTCCCACATAAGTATGCGACAACTGTTTGGCTTCTTTAGACGCCAAGTTTAAGACTTTCTTGACTCGAGGCGTGTAGGGAATGGTGCCGATGATTTTTTGATCCGGACCGCTCGGCACGTGTTTTTCGACTTCAAAGCGAACGGTTTCCAACTCCAAACCCATTTTTTGGAGGACGTTCACCGCCACCCCTTGTCCGAGCTTGATCAATCCGAGCAGCAAGTGCTCCGTTCCCACGTAGGTATGATTGAATCGGTTCGCCTCTTTTCTCGCCAACGCCAGCACTTGCTGCGCCCGCGGCGTAAAACCATTGAAAGCATCTTCGCTCATAACTCCCTTGATTTGCTGATAAAATCACCGCTCTTGGCAAACATATCCATTGGATTATTGCCGAGCGCTCTTCAAAAAATCCCCAACCGCCCGTACCGATTAACCGCCTGCCTTCTTGTCGATCTTCAACAAACCCGACCGCCAAAACAAAAGGCGCAAACAGCACGACTTCGTTCCATCTCCGGAAATTAATACAACTTCTCCACGCAAAAATCCAGAATCAATGCGCCGAAAAAACAATTTTCTGTGGGAGCAAATCCATCGACGCGCTTTTAGCAAGATTGCTCTTGACGAACAGCCTCCGCAACAACAAATCGCCACTTCGCTTTTGATTTCCCAACCGCCCGGAAACAAAATCTCAAGGCACTTCTAAAATCTGGTTCGAGAAAACGCGCGACGGGAACCAAATTTCTAAAAATGAGTGCCCGGTGGAAGCAGTACCGGATACAAGAGCAAGAATTCGTTTGGGAAGATTTTTTGAGAAGGCTGAGTGTTAAGTTGATTCCGATCTTTACGCATCTTGACATGGTTGAACACGATTACAAATGGCGTGAATTGCCATCTCAATTTGGCTGTTGGCACACAATTTACGCCTAAATTCTCCGTTTATGGAGTGTTTCCGATGGAGAATATCAAAGAAGAGGGGGGAGGATAGAGCCGAGAAACAGATCGAGTTTGTCCAAGCGAGAGAAAATTCGGCGATGCCCCTTCAATCGGCAGAATAGTCGATCCACTTCGTTGCGCTGTTCGTATAATGGCTCTCGGTAGTATTCCCAAAGACGTCACCGGCTTTTCAACGGAGGAACTACCGGCTCCAACTCCATTGCCAACGCCTGCCAGCCATTCTCGCTACTTTCGTAGGCACGATCCATCCGCAACGGATCTTTTATCCGCCAACCTTCCAGACGAGGTGTGTAACAAAGTTCGACTAAGGTGTATTCGCGCAAGATGAAATGGCTGGTGTTGTGAGAGGGTTGAAGAAACTAAGAATATTTTTCTTGGTCGAGTCGCTGTAAAGGCATCCAAAAGCGGAAATGAGAGGGCAAACCGCGCTTTTTAGGGGCAATCCAGAATATTAGGGGAAGCAAAGTTACCAGAGATTTGAAAAGGCTTGTGGATGGCGAGGAAATTTGCTTTGATTTCTTTTGAGGCGGGCGCGAGTGTGGATTGTGCTGTTGTGGAAACAAACAACTAGAAAAGAAAGGGTTGTTATGAATGAGATGATTGCTTCAAAAAATCAAATCGTTTGCGCTGGGCATTGCCGTGATTGCGGTTGTGGTGCCGGCACAGCGGGAATCCTACATGGAAAATTACGCTTGCTCGATTCCTGGCTATGTTCCTTCGGCAAAACTGAGGAAGAATGCGCGCTACAACGGAGTTGTTGCGAGGAATCCAAGGCGACATGAGACAAGGGGCTTGCGTTGTCTTTTGACATTCACCGGTCAGAGCTCCATGCGATTGGGCAGGAGTATAATGAGAAAGGGGCAGCGGCTAAGAAGGGGGGAGGGAGGCCCCTTTGGACGTCGGGGTGTCAGCCAGCTATGGCGCATGCTCATGCTACACGGCGGGACTGGCTCTCATCGGTCTCGCCTGGACGAAAGCATCGGCGCGCCGGCTAAGGTCAAGGAAGAACTAAATTATAGAGCAGCGCGCTCCGGCTGGGGGGAGGCAAACTGAGGCGCGGCCTCCTTCCATCCTAGTTAGGAGGGAAATAGATTGGCCGATTGGCTTGGAAGGAGGGAGCGACTTGACTCAACCAAAAAAGAAAGACGCGAGAGCATGAAAGCCATCCCGGAAGAAAAAAAGAGAGTCGGGGGCGTTGGGGATAGCGCTCTTCTTTATTGTGATGTTGCTCGTATTCGTTTTCATCTACCTTTTCAGCAGACGATAATGGCGCGGCCGCAGCATTGGTCTCCCATGGAAGCAACCGAGAAAATCAAGCTCGGCGAACTCCGGGCAATCCAGGATCGTTGGCGAGTTGGGGAGGCGTCAAGGAAGAGAAACCGACGCCAAAAAATGGCCGAGCAAGACCGGACTATTGGAGAGTGGAAGAAGATGGACACAGATATTCGTGGCAACGGAAAAGTAGGCCTGAATGCTGGGTTGGTCTTTTTAGAAAAGTGAAAGAACTGGTTCTAGGAGGTAATTGGCGCACGATGTGACCGAAAGCCGAAAGCTGTTGCGGCGTCTGGGCTTCCATAGGCTCAAAGTGCCGTTGCTATGGATCGGGCGTATGAGGGCAGACAGAACCGAAAACAAGCCAAGTCTCTGGGAATGGAGCCGGTAGTTCTTCCATTGAAGAATCGGAGAGTCACCCCGGGAATATGATAGAGAGCTGTACAAGAAACGCAACGAAGTGGAAAAGCTATTCCGGCGATTGAAGGGAGGGGTATCGTCGACTTTTCTCCAGATTCGACAAACTAGATGTGATTTTTATGGGTTCCATCGTGTTTGCACTCCTCTTTGATATGCTTCGTTAGTGTGAACACGCCCTAGTCAGCAGATTTACAAAACCAAATTCCTCTTTCTATAACCTCTGGACAAGTAAGTCACCAAGCGACTAGCGATTCGCGATCGGCAAAGCAGAATTTCCCGTTTTCTGCGAGGTCAGCGACCAGGAGCTCGTGCTTTCGTACATTCATAGCCTTGAACAACTCCTAAACTCCTAACTCTCTATCTACCATTCCTCATTTCCAATTCCCCAGTCACCCTGCCGCCGTCAATACCAAACAGCCGACAACCGCGCCAGCAGCTGAAAGGCCGGCGCCTCCCCCCTTTGACGCACTTCGCGGTTTTGTCATCTCTGCCAAGGCGTTATTTCTAATCTCCTCATTCCACAAACATTTTTCCTCGCTTCGCGCATCAAGGATTCGGGAATGCGGAAGCCAACGACCGGGCAACCTACCAACCTCAACCGTTAACTATAAATCTTACATAAAAAACTTCCTAACCGCCAGCCACTCCAACAGAGAGCCTCCTCTCTTATCGACCACCAACCGCGAAAACTTCTTTTCCGCAACGGCAAGATAGAATTGCGCGTTTGTTGGCGTGTTTCCTCGTTTTGCCGCTTCTTACCATTCGTTATTCCAAATTCAGAACAAAATTCCCAAAAAGGCTCGTCAAACAACAAAACTTTCCTTTTCACAATTGGTAAGGCGAGATTCTGCTCTTTTGACAAAGTCAGCAACTTGCGGTGGCGATTAGCGGCGAGTGATTCGCCATCGGTAAGGTGGAATTTGTGCACTTTTTAGCGGATTTTATTCTTTCCAACGAACTTTTCTTAACTTTTTCGTTTTTTTGATTTTGGGCTTGGCGCTTTGCGTTGGAGAGACTACAAATAAAGCAACTTTTGTCAGAAAATCGGTTATTTTTTATACGGAATGTATGAAAACATTTTCGTTAGTTATAATGGGCAAGTGGACCTTTAATTGCCGCTTTTTAGCGGCGTTGGTTGTCTCGGCGCTTTCTTCTCTTGTTCCGTTGGAACAAAGCCAAGCGCAGCTGTTCATCGAAGTCTATCCCAGCCAAGACAACCCAGCCAGCCAAACTCTCTAGATTTTTGGCTCGAGTCTCTACGTTGCCGGCAGCAGCGACACCACCGACACCGCTGTCAGAGGCAGTAGCATTCGAAGTAGCCGAAATTTCCGCATTCGAGACTCTTGGCAAATTCGCCAAGGTTCGGTCTCGAATGGCAACAGCCCTTACAACGCTAACAAGCCAACCAACCAGTTTTTTCAATCTTTCTCCCTTGTTTTCCAGCACGAACAACCCGATAGACATCGAATCGGTGACGAAAAGACTTCCAGTAGACGCTAGAACAGTCTGGCCATTCAATGAATGGTTTCTTGGTACTAGCAGTGTTACCAACGCGCCGACGATCACCATCGGTAGCACAAGCAGACCCATCGTACGCATTTTTATGAATAATGCTCGATGAAATGGGGATTCCATCACTCCTCCCAATTTAGTTTATTCCACTAATGACGCATCCAGATGGTTTGGCTCTGGCATCTTGGACAAACCAATCGGTGACTTTTTTCCTTTACATTTTACCCATCATACACGGGCCTTAGATAATGGGGTGCTCTGCCTTATTTTTTGTTGCCCGGCGTCACCATGAATTTTCACAGACGGGTCATCCCCGAACCGGAAGAATACGCTCTTGTCTTCGGTTTGTTTGCGCTGGGTTTTGTCTTCTTTCATCGCCGCCGAATGCAAAAGAAACGCTTCATAACCGCCGGCGTCAACTCGTGATTTGCAAGACTGTGGTTTGCGGTTTGTGATTAGTCAATTAGCGGCCGGCGCTTTGTCGTTGGCGAACGGTGGAGATTGCTTTTTCCCAATCCTCGTTTCCAAAATTTTGGAAGCGGGATTTTTGTTTCGGAATTCGCAACTGCGCTCGCGGGCCGTTATCTGTAAAAGGCGATTGGATTCTGACTTCGCTTCGGGATTTTTCCAAAGCAAAGTTTTCATTCAATTACGAAAGCGGATTGCGGGAAACTTTTCCTTGCCGCTATCCCAGCGATTTGCCGGTCAGCCTTTCGTAGATTTCTAGGTATCTAGATCGGGTTTTCTTCACCACCGCGTCGGGAAGGCTTGGCGCCGGCGTCTTCTTGTCCCAACCCGTCTGTTCCAAATAATCCCGCACAATCTGCTTGTCGAAGCTTTCCTGAGGATCGCCCGCCCGATACTTCTCGGCCAGCCAAAAGCGGGAGGAGTCCGGCGTCAACGCCTCGTCAATCAGCCGCAACTCGCCATCCACAAAACCAAACTCAAACTTCGTGTCCGCAATCAAAACGCCTTTTTCTTCCGCCATCTCTCTGGCGCGTCGGTACAGTTTCCCGCTGTATGCTCGGACTCGCTCCGCCGTTTCTTCGCCCAAACAAGCCACCACCTCGTCAAAGGAAATGTTTTCATCGTGGCCGGTTTTTGCCTTAGTCGTCGGAGTGAACATCGGCTCAGGCAATTCTTCGGACTCCTTCAAACCCGCCGGCAGTTTCTTCCCGGCCACTTGCCCCGTCTTCCGATACTCCTTCCACGCCGACCCCGCTAAAAATCCCCGCACCACGCATTCCACCGGCAAAGGCTTCGCCTTCCACACCACGACGACGCAGCGGCGCAACCTATCATGGTCCGCTTCCAGTTCCTTTGGCCACTCCTCCTCGCCAATCCCCTGCCGATGATTGCCAACGACGTCCTTCGTCCGCTCAAACCAAAAATCCGACAGCTGCGTCAAAACCTCCCCTTTTTGCCGAATGACGCCGGGCAAAACCGTATCAAAAGCGGAAACACAGTCCGTAGCCGCAAGCAGGATTTTATCTTTGGGCCGGTCGTCGATTTCAAAAGTCTCAAACACTTCCCGCACTTTCCCCCGGCCAAGGCGGCGAAACCCTTTCTTTTCCAAACAATCAAAACTGCGAAACCCCTCAACAGACACAACCGAAAAAATGGACAACCCGCCGGTGCAAAGCAAGCAAGAAACGAATTCATTTTAAAACGCGACCGCTAGATTGGAAAAACTACGGACGACGGGTCTTCTCCTCGACGCCGAGTTCCCCCAAGGTTCAAGAACCGTCAATCACCATCCAACTTGACGGCGAATTATTCGCTGGTCGCGGTCGTTTTGACTTCGCCAGCGCAACGGCAGGGCGGAAGACTCCCAACGACAACAAAATGGACGCCGAAGGCAAGATTGAAGACTTTCAATTCTACCTGCGCGTCATTGAAGAAGGCAAACTTGCCAGCATGCCCGGTCTGCTCCAAACCATGGAAAAGCGGTTGCGCCAGATTCCGCCGGAGAAGGATTGGTAAAGGAAGGTTCCCTGCCAATTCTGTGAAAGACTTCCTGCCCTCCGAACTGGACAACGGCTGGTGACAATCTTGCCTAGACGAGAAAAAACCGAGAAACTTTGGATGGCGGCCGGCTCTGCGCGACAAACCAGAGCAACGGCAAAAACAAATGCTTCAGCCATCCTCACAGGGCGACTGTCTCCCATCCGCGCCGGAAAAAACAACGGCCGCCGTCTTCCTCCTGCCTCTCCCTCCCCTGCCCCGCCCAAGCTCGCCATTTATGGCTAGCTCAACCGCCTCCAAGCCAACAAAAGCGCAGAATTCTCGAAAAAAATGCAGATTCCCGCAAAAAAAGCTTGCCAACCAGCTGGATTTTTCATTTTCTCAGTCTTGAAGCAAATGTAGGATGATTCGACATCGGGTCTCCCTGCTAAATATCACAGTTTGATTATGATTTTATCGGGAAAGACGAGGATACTTTTCTTTCCCGTTTGCGTTGGCGAATGGGCGGAAAAGTTGTGTTTCTTTCCTGCTTTTGTTGTTTCAATCGGCCTGAATTACGGACAGAAAGTCACTTAAAGACCCGAATCAGCAAAAACTTCTTGTATTATGAATCCATCGAACAACAAAAATAGGTTGACCGCGCCAATGGCGCGGTGGAAGATTCTTTCCCAATCGACTTGACGATTCTCCCGAATCGGTCAAGGATAGCCCCAACAACGAAATGCAAGCCGTAGCGCAAACGCCGGGAAATAGCCAAGCGGAAAAGAAGTCTCCGCTGAAATGCCAAGGCATCGGCAAGAAGGCGATCATCGCCATTTTTGCCCTCACCACCGCGCTGGAGCCCGTCTCTGTGCTGGCAGTGAATCCCATCGTCGCCTTCATTTATGGATGGGGTGGTAGCCAAACATTGAGCGATGCTAAACAAGCATTGATGGATCACTACCTCAGCGCAAAAATGGCGACCGCATCCGTCAACGACGCATACTGGCTGTCCAACTCTTACAGCTACTCCGCAAGAGCAGGCAGTGATACATCGCTAGACAACTTCGATGCTCCTGATTCGTGGCGTCGCGTCGTTGTGACACAAGGGCATGAAATTGACGACGATCCAGTCGGAACTGGGGACGGGCAAGCGATGGAAACGGAACTTGCCGAAAGATACCTAGAAGAACAAGGACGATACCACATCGTCCGCAGACATGGAGTGTTAGTCAACGACGACGACGAAACGGTGTTGGTGATGAACATGAGAGCAAGGGCAGACTCGATTGGATCGTATATGCAGAAGGTGCGTGCGACAATACGGGAATTACACGACGACTCTTTCAATTGGAAGAGATCATTGGAGGTAAGCTACAGCACGAGACGTCATGTAGGGAATCACAAAATGGTGAGCGAGTACGACGATCCCAACGTCCCCAAAGTACCCGAATTAGCCCATAGAGGACCCAGGGGAGCAGGATTAAACACTTACACTGGCACCGTAGAGTGGACAAAGTGGGATGTAAATAGTTCAGGGAATTTAGAAAACAGATCAATTGAGAAGTTGCCAATCAAGTTTCTTTCGTATAGAGAAAAAGACGCAAGAAGAAGGCAACTGTGCGAAGACAACCAAAAAATCGAAGACCCGCACATCTCCGCCAGCATTGCCCGCAAAATTGAAAAGCGGAAAGAACGAGTCAGAGGGTGGAGGTACCCCAACCTTCACAACGCTTTTGGTGGAAGGTATTGGGGGTGGATAACGACAAACAAGATTGTTGTAGTTCACGTCAATCAAGGCGACCTATACGGCGATTAATCAAAAGAAGAAAGGAGAGCAATCCAATGAACAAGACAGATAAATTCCTTTACGGCGGATTCGCCGTTGTCATCGTGGCAGGCATCGTTGCCATGCTGGTGTCTGTTTTCTCGCCGCCAAAGCAAATCGTGGAAGAAATCGTCGAGACGCCCCAAATCGAAGTGGGAACGGCCAAATCAATAGAAAACGTTCCCAACCAAATGGAGCAGTGGAGGCAAGACGTTGAGAATGCTCGTCGGCAACGCGAAGCTGATGAAGCATTGGCAGAGCAGATTAAAACCAATCCAGAGCTCGCAAAGCTGGTTCAAGCGGAAGAAGACGCCAAACGCGCCCAAGAAGAGGCCGAACGCAAAGAAAAGGAATGGTGGGAAAGCAGGAAGGAATGGATAGAACGATTCCCCTTCCAACCAACTCCGCATACTGAGATTACCTTCGATCCATCCATCTATGACCCTCACCACTTGAAAGAGTGGACCGAAGAATGGACTGAAGAAGAAACTAATGCCTACGACAAAATGGCAAGAATGGTAAGCAATCATGGTTTCCTAAAAAGGTTCTACGAAAGCAAATTGCCGTACACCGAAGAATTCGAACAGATGTACGACATCGTCAAGGAAGAGCTCGGAGAAGAACTCCACCCCATCCCGCTTGGATGGACGTTCGAAACACTTCGAAAGTATCATCAAGCAAAGCACCGTGATCCAGATTCGGTCTATCGGAAGAATGCGCGTGTTCATAGCCCAATACCTAAACAAGAGCCCACAATCATAAATATCAACAATCTCCCCCTAGAAGAGCAGGCAACCTTCCAAAACATGACAAAACAAGAAAAGCTCAAGTTCATGATGGAAACTGCGGAGGAAATCCGCCGAGAAAACAATCCGCATTTTGACAACCCGGTGGAAGTGAGAGATGTCACTTGGGGAGAAAGAGTGGAAGACTACAAAGAAAGCATCCTGGGATCGCTAAGGAGGCCGCCAATGCCCAGAGAAGATGACAGTCGCCTGATGTCCATGGAGATGGCAACGAAAATTCGGGATCGTCTGCTCAATGAAATCCCAGCGGCAGGATTCCTTGAAAAAGGACACAAAAGCCTCTGCTACGTTCAAGAGTACGAAGACGAATTGAAAGCCGGCGATCCGCTCCTCGTCAGATAGCCTTTTTGGTTTTCATTTGTCTCTTTTTCAACCGTCGAGTGTGTTTGCGCACGGCGGTTTTTGTTTTGCCGGGATTTTTCTATCTTGTCGATTTCTACATTATTGTATTTTAATGATGCTAACCACTTGGCAATTCTTATTATCGAGGGGTTTTCTTTTTTTGGCGCCGCCCGCTTTTAAAGAAACATTTTGCGAACGGCTAAAACCCGCAAAACTTTCTTTTAAGCGGTTGTTCTAAGCGCACGCAATCCAAAAAACCGTTCCTCAGAAAGCAAAAATAAAAAACAGCGGGCAGAGAAGGATTGCTTTGAATCGCTACGAGCTCTAACCTTGCTCGCCTATGCAGTCACCGCTGAAGGCTCTTCCCATCGGGGCGTCGGGAATTCTTCTCCTGACGGCGCCCGCTCTTTCACAAAATCAATCCTCGCCGTTTGCCTCCGTCCAAGACGACCCTCGTTTGCCAAACGTGCTTTTGATCGGCGATTCCATTTCCATCGGCTACACCTTGCCGGTGCGCCGACTTCTCGACGGCAAGGCCAACGTGCATCGGATTCCCGAAAACGGCGGCCCCACAACGCGCGGACTGGAAAAGCTGGGTCAATGGCTGAACGGCCGAAACTGGGACGTAATCCACTTCAACTGGGGACTGCACGACCTCAAGTTCACGGCGGAGGGAAAACGGCAAGTGTCTCTGGACGACTATGAGCGAAACCTCGACAAACTGGTTTCCCAACTCCGGCAAACCAACGCCGCGCTACTCTGGGCGCACACCACGCCCGTGCCGCACGGAAAGCTCCAACCACTCAGAAAACCCGGCGACGGCGCCGTCTACAACCTTGTTGCCGAGCGAATCATGCGCGCGCGTCAAGTCGCCGTGAACGACCTTTACTCCTTCGCCAAAGAGCGGTTGAGCGCCATTCAAAAACCGGAGAACGTTCACTTCACGCCGTCCGGCTCCGAGCAGTTGGCCGCGCAAGTGTCCCAAGCAATCCAAAACGCCCTCGCCGCCAGAGTGCAAAGCCAAGCGCAGTCGTCCGGCCCGCCAAACTTCCTCGTCTTCATCGCCGACGACCACGGAGAAAACGACCTCGGCTGCTACGGCAACGACCGCATTCGAACGCCCCACATTGACCAACTCGCCAGCGAGGGAATGCGCTTTACTCAAGCCTTTCTCACCATCTCCTCCTGCTCTCCCAGCCGATGCAGCATTCTTACGGGCCGCTACCCCCACAACACGGGCGCCGAAGACCTTCACCAACCTCTGCCGGCCGAGCAATATGCCTTAGCTCGATATTTGAAAGACGCCGGCTATTACTGCGCCGCGGTCGGCAAATGGCACTTGGGCGCCGCCGAAAAACGCCACTGGAACCACGTTGACGAATGCCCGGCAACCGAAATGGCGAAACGATCCATCCAAGCGCTCCGTCAACGAGACGACTCCAAACCGTTCTTTTTCTGGTTGGCCTCCACCGATCCTCATCGCGGCTACGCCCCCGGCGCCGCAGAACCGCCCCACTCGCCGGAAGCCGTCCGCATTCCTCCTTACCTCCCCGACCACCCAGACATTCGCCGCGAACTCGCCCTTTACTACGACGAAGTATCGCGCTTTGACCGGCACATCGGCCTCATCCGCCGCGAACTGGAACGCCAAGACGTGCTGGACGACACCGTCATCCTCTATCTGAGCGACAACGGCATGCCCTTTCCCCGCGCCAAATGCACTCTATACGACTCCGGCATTCACACGCCGCTCATCATCCGTTGGCCGGGCGTCGTCCCGGAAGCCAGCGTCCAATCCGGCCTGGTAAGCAGCGTTGACCTGGCCCCAACGATACTCTCCATCGCCAACCTCCCTCAAAACACCATGCAGGGCATCGACCTCACCCCCATGCTGCAAGACCCCAACAAACAACTCCGAACCGAGATTTTCGCCGAAGCCAACTGGCACGACTTCGAGAAATTCACCCGAGCCATCCGCAACCCCCAATTCAAACTCATTCGAAATTACTACTGGGACACGCCTCTGTGGAACTCGGTCGACTCCATTAACAGCATCACCTGGCGCGGGATGCTCGAATCTCGAAGCGCCGGCAAACTCACCGCCGCTCAATCCTTCCTGTTCCACCCCGAACGCCCCTTCGAAGAACTCTACGACCTCGCCGCCGATCCCTTCGAACTGGTGAACCTCGTGGACGATCCCAACTATCGGCGCATCCTCAATCAACTCCGGGCAAACCTAGACAACTGGCGCGTCGCGACCCAAGACGTCATGCCCGAAGAACGGCGCCGAGACGGTTGGACGCGCCGCGGCCATCCCCGGCCGCACAACCAGCCTTGGTACGATAGATTTATCCAACAAGGAGGGAAAAATAGCTTTGACAAACTCTGACAACCCCAATAAATTTCGCTCCCAAATGCCTGCAAAAAAAAACAACGAAACCAACGAAGCAGTCAATCCAGTGGACGAACTGCTGGCAGAATATCTAGCAGACCGCAAAAAACCCCTCCTCGACGCTTTCGTAAACTGGGAGGGAGACAAACAGCCGATCATCGAGTCCGCCCTCCGCCTCCTAGATTCGCATTCCATAGAAATCAAAAGCCGCGCCGCAAAATTCCTCGTCCGCACCGCAAAATCCGACCCGCAAACATGCGCCTTTGCCATCCCCCAACTAACCTCTCTCCTGTCCATGACCGACCTATCCCCCCACGACAAAGTGATTGCGTGGAACGCCGCCCTAGCACTGAGCTACCTCTCTGCCGTGTCCACCCCCGACCAAACTCGAAAATTCCTCTCCAAAATCTTCGACATGTTCCAAGATGAATCTATGAAAAGCGCCGCCAACGCCATCAAAAGCCTCGGTCGCATTGCAAGACGCCGCCCGCGTATAGCAAAAAAAATCACAGAACAAATGATCGACGCCGTCCACCCGGACAACCAATCCTTCCGCAAACCCAAAAAACAACAGATTCTAGCAGGCAAACTCATCTACGAATTCAGAAAATACGGACGCGGAACCCCCTACGAATCGCTCATGATAAAATTCACCGAACAACAACAAGCATCCCCCAGAGTCACAACTATGAGCCGCGCCCGAGGATTCTTAAAGAGAAACTCCCCGGAAAACCTTACTCCGTCCCGCTAGAGTATGTATGCGTGCTGTATCCGTAGTTATGTCGGAATTTTTAAAATGTTTTCTCTGGATGTTTGAGCGGGATAATTTGCGTGATTTTGATTCTTTGGATGGTCCCATCTCTTGCTGTTATTGTGAAGGATGAGAAAAGAGGAAAATCCAAGAGCAAACGGAATTAGAGGAGATTTCCCTTTTGATTCTGTGAGCAGGCGGTTAACGCCTCCAACTTGGTCTTCGATTTCGCAGTTGTTCCCTTCCCTCCCGCTCATACGGCAACGAAAACAAAGCGCAAAGAATGATCCGCCCCTCCCCGCTCTCTTCAACCAGAAGTCTGCCGATGACTTCCACCAACCAGAAGCGCCGGGGCTTGGAGAGCGATTTTCGGCAATCTTTGCTAGTTTGTCGGCTTGAGGCGGAGGAAGGATTGGTTGGCGTTGGCCTGAGGCAGAGTGAGGGTCATGTGCGCGGTGCCGTCTTGGTTGTCTTTCCAAACTAAGCGGTATTCTTCTTCTGGTTGCAAGAGGCGCCATACTCCGCCAACCAAGCGGGAGCTAGCCTCCACCGCGAATGCTCCCGACCTGGCTCTGGTCAACGGCATCACCAATTCAAAGCGAACGCCGCCAGAGAACGCGGCCGCCTTGGTCCGACGACTTTCTTTCTTCTCCTTCGCAACGCTCGCTGTCTGAAATCCTCGGGGTTGCGCTTGGCGGCCGGACAACGCGGGCGCCGGGCGACTTACGATGATAGAGTAAGTTTGGGCCGCGCCATTGGCCGCGATTACCGCCAGCGCAATGGGGTTGTCGCCTTCGGTTAAGGCTACCTGATGACCGGCAGTGGTGGTGGCGGCATCCTCGCCCCAAATCACCACCTGCGCCTTGTCGTGTTTGGCTGTGGCCGTCAAGGTGACCGCAGTGGTGGTGGCCGCTACCGTAGCTCGGTAAAGCGTGGGACGCCCGGTCACCTGCCCAAAAGTGAGGACAGGTTTCAATCCTAACGCTCCAAAACTGACATCGCCAGACAAGGCGCGGTGGAGGGTTATAGTGTAAGTGCGGCTGCTTCGGTTGGGGGCGATCACGGTGGCCGCAATGGTGTTGTTGCCTTCGGCTAAGGCTACTTGATGGCCGGCAGTGTCGGCGTCGGCGTCGGCCGGCACAATCGCCAACCGAGCATTGGGATCGCTGGCGACGACCTGCACCGTCGTAGAAAGAGTGAGATGACTCACCGGCGCCGTGTAGTGGGTTGTGTCGCTGGAGAAGTTCAGGGGGATGCCGCTCAACGCCAAAGACTGCAAAGCAGCGTCGTTGGACAAGGCGCGGTGGAGGGTTATAGTGTAAGTGCGGCTGCTTCGGTTGGGAGCGGTAAGGGTGATGGTAATGGGGTTGTTGCCTTCGGCTAAGGCTACTTGATGGCCGGCAGCGTCGGCGTCGGCGTCGGCCGGCAAGATGGACATGGAGGCTTGGGCATGGTTGGCTACGGCGGTAATAGTCGTCATCGCATTGGTTGCCGCCACGCCGGCCGTGTAACGAAGCCGGCCACTGGAAAAAGCGCCTATGTCGACTCCGCTCAACGCCAAAGCGCGCAACGTGGCATCTCCGCTCGGCGGCGCATGATAGGCGTATAACTTGTTGGCCGCCGCGTCTATGACCCACATGGTCGTCCCATCCGACCACAAACCCCAAGGCGCCCCGTTCTCCGCTGCCCGCAAGGTGTTAAAGTCCCGGGCCGCATCCCGCCTCTTGTCCGCCAAGCGATAAGCGTAAAGCTTGGCGTCTTGGTGGTCCGCCACCCACAAAGTCTCTCCATCAGCCCACAGCCCCGCCGGATCATCGTTGCCCGCCTCTAACGAAAAATCTTCCCTCACATTCCGCCTCTTGTCCGCCAAGCGATAAGCGTAAACATGATCCTCCCCGTCATCCGCTACCCACAAAGTCTCTCCATCGGCCCACAGCCCCGCCGGATCATCGTTGCCCGCCACCAAAGCAAAATCGTTCGTGGAAACACGGCCTTTGCTCGCTATATTGTAAGCGTAAAGCTTGGCGTCTTGGTGGTCCGTCACCCACAAAGTCTCCCCATCAGCCCACAGCCCCGCCGGAGCATCGTTGCCCGCCGCTTTCAAGCCGTTAAAGTCCAAACTAGAAGCAAGCCTTCTGCCGTCCGCCAAGTTGTAGGCGTAAAGTTTGTCATCTTGATTGTCCGCTACCCATAGAGTCTCTCCGTCCGACCAGAGCCCGCGAGGGGCCGTGTTAATCGATGAAAGCGCCAAGTCGCGGAGCGGATTCCAACCGGTAACCCCAATGGAAGCCCGGCGAATGGTGAGGATATAGTCTTTGGTGGCGCCGTTGGGAGCGGTCACCATGATGGCAACGCGGTTGTTGCCTTCGGCTAGAACTACCTGATGACCGGCGGTGTTGGCGTCGGCGTCCGCCGGCGATATGGAAACCACTGCGTCCCGGTGGCTGGCGGTTGCTACGATGGTGGCGAGGTTAACGGGATGAGAGACCACGGCCGAATAGCGGGCGGTGACGGGCAGAAAGGAAGGCGAAAGCGCATGCCCAATCAACCGCAAAGCCCTTAGGTCGTTGTCCCCGGAGCGCGGCCTTCGAGTGACCGCGATGTCGTAGTTTTTGGCGCTCCCGTTTTCAGCAGTCACGATGATGGTAATGGGGTTGACGCCCTCGGCTAAGGCTACTTGATGACCGGCGGTTGCGCTGTCGGCATCGGCCGGCAAGATGGACACTGAAGCTTGGGCATGGTTGGCTACGGCAGTGACCGTGGTCACAGCGGTGGTTGTGGCAACGGTGGCCGTGTAGCGGGTTGTGCCAGCCACAAAGGCCGGCGACAAAGCCGCCTGGCTCACTCCCAACGCCTGCAATGTGTTGTCGCCCGATGGCGCCGGCGGCTGCTGATAGGCGTAGATCTTGTCGTCCCACGGATCCGACACCCACATGGTCGTCCCATCGGACCATAAACCGCGAGGATGCTCGTTGCCAGCAGCGACCAAGGTGCCAAAGTCCTTAGCCGGCTCTCGCTGCTTGCTCGCCACATTGTAGGCGTATATTTTCGCATCTTCCCGATCTGAAACCCACATCGTTGTGCCGTCTGACCACATCCGGTTCGGAGTAGTATTCCCTGCGGCGATCAGTGTATTGAAATCTTTGGCGGGATCGCGGCTCTTGTCAGCCATCTTGTAAGCGTAAATCTTGGCGTCTCCGTTGTCCAATATCCACATGGTCGTCCCATCCGACCAGAATCCGCCAGGGAAGGTGTTCCCCGCAGCGATTAGTGTGTTGAAGTCTTTGGCGGGATCGCGGCTCTTGTCAGCCATCTTGTAAGCGTAAAGTTTAGCACTCGCCCAGTCATTCACCCACATCGTTGTGCCATTCGACCAGAGGCTCCCAGGGGAAGTATTTCCCGCGGCTTTTAGAGTGTTGAAGTCTTTGCTTGGATCACGTTGCTTGGTAGCCAAATTATAAGCGTAAAGCTTAACTTCTACTCGGTCTATCACCCACATGGTTGTGCCATCCGACCAGATGCTCCCAGGGGAAGTATTTCCCGCGGCTTTTAGAGTGTTGAAGTCCTGCGCTGGGTTGCGCGAGGTGACGAAGGTGCCTCTGCGAACGGCGATGGTGTAAGTGCGGGCAAGGCCGCTTGACGGAGTAACGGTGATAGCAATGTCGTTGGCGCCCACCGCTAAGGCCACTTGATGCCCTTGACTTGCGCTGTCGGCGTCCGAAGGCGCTATCGACACCACAGCGTTGGTGTGCCAAGCCGCCGCCGCAATCGTGAGGTTGGTGATGGCGTAAGAAACGGAAACCGTATATCGAGCAATAGCGCCATCAAATCCGGGCGTCAACTCGGCGCCGTCACTGAGCGTCAAACTGCTCAATACCGCGTCGTTGGATAAGTGATAGGCGTAAACTTGAGCGTCCGTATAGTCCGCCACCCACATGGTGGTGCCGTCCGACCATAAACCGTGAGGAGCCATATTCCCCGCCGCTTCCAAAGTGTCAAAGTCTTTGGCCGGATCGCGGCTCTTATCGCTCATTTTATAGGCGTAAATCTTGTTTTTCCAAGGGTCCGACATCCACATGGTCGTTCCATCCGACCAGAGACCATTAGGTCCGTAACTCTCTCCTGTACCGACCAGCGTATTGAAGTCTTTGCCTAGATCGCGGCTCTTATCGCTCATTTTGTAAGCGTAAAGCTTGTCATCTTCCCAATCGGCCACCCACATGGTTGTGCCATTCGACCATAAGCCGTGCGGATTTCCATTCCCAGCCGCCCGCAGGGTATTGAAGTCTTTGGTCGGATCGCGGCTTTTATCACTCATTTTGTAAGCGTAAAGCTTGTCATCTAAAGCGTCCGTCACCCACATGGTCGTGCCATCGGACCAAAGATCGCGAGGAGAATTATTCCCGGCAACACTCAGAGTGTCAAAGTCCTCGGCGGGATTGCGATTCTTGGTGGCCAAATCATAGGCGTAAATCTTGTTGTCCGCATCGCTCGACACCCACACTGTCGCGCCATCGGACCAGAGGCCTTGAAGAGAGTTCTCCTCGGTGACCTCCAAAGCGTCAAAATCTTGCGCCGGGTTGCGGGCGGTGAACTGGTTGGCGACGGTGACAGTGTAGGCGCGGGCGGTGCCACTTGATGGTGTAACGGTGATTGTAATAGTGGTTTCGGCACCTCTTCTCGCCAAGGCTACTTGATGCCCATCGGTTGCCGTGTCGGCGTCCACCGGCGAAATGGACACCATAGCGTTAGTGTGAAGAGGCGTCGCCACCACCGTCGTTTGGATGTCTGAACTAAAAACGGTTCCCGTATATCGGGCGGTGCCGCCCTCAAAAGTAGGACTCAAACTCAATCCGCTCAAACTCAAAGAACTCAAAGTCGCTGCATCGGACAAGCGATAAGCGAAAATCTTTTCGGCTCCGGATTGCGAATCGGGCACCCACATGGTCGTCCCATCCGACCAAAGCCCCCGAGGGATGCGATTTCCCGCCGCGCTCAAGGCGTCAAAGTCTTTGGCGCTATCCCGGCTCTTATCGCTCATCTTGTAAGCGTAGAGCTTGTTGTTTGCGTTGTTGCCCGAACCCCCATAGTTGGCCACCCACATGGTCGTCCCGTCCGACCAAAGGCCCTGAGGATAACGGTTGCCATCAGCATGCGAGGTGGCGAAGTCTTTGGCGGAATCGCGCTGCTTAGTGGCCAAGTTGTAAGCGTAAAGCTTGTCCGCCGTGTCGGCCACCCACATGGTCGTGCCATCGGACCAAAGGCCAGTCGGATTGGTGTTGCCGGCGGCTTCCAAGGTGCCAAAGTCTTTGGCCGGATCGCGGCTTTTGTCGCTCATTTTATAGGCATAAATCTTGTCGTCTTCCCAATCAGCCACCCACATGGTCGTCCCGTCCGACCAAAGGCCGGTTGGCCAGCGGTTGCCGGCGGCTTCCAAGGTGTCGAAGTCTTTGGCCGGATCGCGCTGCTTAGTGGCCAAGTTGTAGGCGTAAAGTTTGTCGTCCTGTCGGGAGTCGTAGTCGGATTCGATCACCCACAGTGTTTGTCCGTCAGACCAAAGGCCCGAAGGGCTGTCGTTGCCAAAGTTGTCGCTGCCGGCGTCATACAAGGTGTTGAAGTCCTGCGCCGGATTGCGGGAGGTAAAGGTTCCCGTGGCGGCCGCGGCGGACAAGAGTTGCGTCACCAAGCAAACGGCCAGACTCAGCAGCAAAATCGCCATTGGGCCGAGCTTGTTTGAAAGCCAGCGGCGATGCCCCTTGATCGCCAAGCCAGAGACATATTCGTTTCGATGCTTCGGAATAGTTGTTTCCATAATTTCAATCTTTTGGTCTTTCAATATCTCCATCTGCTCTTCTTCGGCAAATGGACAAGCAATCTGCCTACCGAATGCTTCGATGTCAAACTGTTTTTTTTTCAGCAGTTGCCGCAAGGTGTTTTCAGCGAGGAAGGGCGGCTTCCATGATGGATTCTTCGGAGGCTTCTTGGCGGGCCAGCTCGGCGGTTTTGCGGCCTTCGCATAGAACGAGGATGCGGTCGGAAATTGCCAACACTTCGGGAAGTTCTGAAGAAACCATGACGACGGCCAGTCCGGATTGGGTAAATTGATCGATCAAACGGTAGATTTCTTTTTTGGCGTTGACGTCGACGCCGCGCGTTGGTTCGTCCAAGAGCAAAACCTTCGGTTGGGTGGAAAGCCACTTTGCCAGGACGACTTTCTGCTGGTTGCCGCCGCTGAGGTTTTGGATGGGTTGACGGAAGGATGAGGTTTTGATTTGGAGGCGGCGGACGAAGTTGCCAACCAGATTTTGTTCTTTTTTGGGGCGGATCAGTCCGAATCTTTCGCAAGCCGGCAGGGCGGAGAGGCTGGCGTTGGCGCCGACGCTCATTTTGAGGATCAGTCCCTGCGCTTTTCGGTCTTCCGGGGCGAGGGCGATTCCGGCTTGGATGGCGTCTTGCGGCGAGCGGATTTTCACCGTTGTTCCTTCCATTTGCACCGCGCCTCGAGTTTGGCGGGGGTGCAAACCGAAGAGGGCTTCCAGCAGTTCGGTTCTGCCGGCGCCCATGAGTCCGAAGATTCCCAGCACTTCGCCGCGGCGGATGGAAAAGCTGACCTCTTGGACCAGAAAGCCGTCTTTGCCGCGGGGGCTTTGCAGGGAAAGGGAACGAACGACGAGCGCTTGGCTAGATTTTTCGGAGCGTGTTTTCGGAAATAGATCGGAGAGATTTCTGCCAACCATCATTTGGATCATAGCGCTTCGATTTAACGAGGACAGGGGATGGTCGCCGATGAGTCTGCCGTCGCGGAAGACGGTTACATGGTCGGCGATTTTGAAAAGTTCTTCCAGTTTGTGAGTGATGTAGACGATGCCGACGCCCGATTTCTTAAGCCTCCGAATCAAGCGGAAGAGGATTTGGACTTCTTGCTCGGTAATGGCCGAAGTAGGTTCGTCCATAATGAGAATCCGCGAGTTCCAGGAAAGCGCCTTGCCGATTTCAACAATCTGTTGTTGGCCGACGCGGAGTTGGCCGACGGGAGTCCGGGGAGAGACGTCGCATTCCAATTCGGCTAGAATCCGAGCGGAGTCTTGGTGCATCTTGGAATAGTCAATCAGGCCCAGCCGGTTAAGTGGTTCGCGTCCCAAAAAAATGTTCTCGGCGACCGTCAAATGCGGAATCAGATTCAGCTCCTGAAAGATGATGGCAATGCCGGCGTCCCGTGCCTCCCTAGTGCCTTGAAAGCGAACCCGGCGTCCCCCCAGCAGAATCGAACCAGAATCCGGCGGAAACACCCCCGCCAAAATGTTCATCAAAGTGGACTTCCCAGCCCCGTTCTCTCCCAGCAAGGCGTTGAGCCTTCCCTTGCGGACGACGAAGTCCACCTTGTCCAACGCTTGCACCCCGGGAAAACTCTTGCTGATTTCCCGCGCGTGCAGAAGGATTTCTCCTTCAGCAGATTCTGTTTCTTGTCGATGCCGACCTGCTACTTCCATTTCCAGGATTTCAAAACAACGCCAGTCTAACGGCCATCGGTCGTGCGGACAAGGCACGCGTCTCTCGGAATCGAAGTATTTTGGGACGGATTTCGCTTGCCAGAGGCGGAGTCGTTTGACAAACTAACGCTGTCTGTCCGCCGCCCACGACGGCTTGCAATCGGCGGACACAAAGCCCTTGTTTGAGGGCCCATAGCTCAGCGGTTAGAGCAGGCGACTCATAATCGCTTGGTCGGGGGTTCAAGTCCCTCTGGGCCCACCATCCCCTCCTTCAAGAAGCCACTGATCGTTAAGCGGCTAAAGGTCGACACCAGCAAGTTTAAGAGGCTCGTGGAAGGTGAAAAATTGAATGGACAGCGGAAATTGCGCCTCTTGCGAAACCACTTTGGAATGACCAATCCGTTTCTTCATGAGCATCTTCGGAACTACGAATTAAAAACTTTGTGGCCGGGACGGTTTCCTTCGCAGACTTGTGGGCTTGTTGCTAGGCATTTCAACACTATGAAATTCACAAAATTTCACTAGCCTCTGTAAATTTCATTTGAATCTGAATATTCGCTGATTTTTGCTGAAATAGGCTGAATTCCGTGTAAGCCACTTGTTTTCAAGGGCTTACGAGAGCGTACCGCTTGGTAATCAAAAATTAAATACCAAGCGGTAATTTGGCTAAAATTTGCCGAATTGCAGTTGAATCTGAGTAATTTTTAGCACTCTCCTGATGCTCCTTTCTTGCCTGAATCGGGCTGGGCTGGCTCGCTGAGCGAGGTGATTATGGGGTTCTTTGGCGGGATTCTCGGCGCGCCACGGAAGCGAGGGGGATTGCTAAATCGAGTATGGCATATGGATGACTATCGATTGGCAATTGATTCTCACTTTTAACGGCAACGTTCAGTTGTGTTGAGTGGGGGGAGAGGATACGCTAAGAGGGGCAACGTTGTTGTGTTTATAGAGTTGTTCTGGTTTCGGTGTGGCTTTCCTCAAAATCAAGTCGATAGGGAAATGGTCTTTCCCACTTTTCTGACAATACGCTAGGAAACTAAAAGGCAATGAGAAGGGCTGTAATCTACTCTGCGCAATGGCGCTAGACAGCGGTTCCCAATGTCAAAATGGGCAAGGGGTTGTGGAGGTCACCTTGACCAACGAACGAGGCGAGGTTGTGCCGGTGATTGTGAAAGAAGGCGGAACGGTTAGCCTGCCGACGCTTGCGGAAGTGGAGGCAATGCGAGAGCAAGGCAAAATTCAACCTGCACAGAAAGAGATGCTAACCCGCTTGCCAACATGTCCTCCGATTCCTCAACCGCCGCCGATGCAAAAACGCTTCTGGGGCCGTTGCTTTGGACGCCGAAAGAGCAGATGGTTTTGGATATAATTATGGAGCAACTGTCCGAGTAAGTAGGTGGGAAAGGGGAACCCAAAGAAAACTGGCGGCGCTTGGTTTCGGTTCGTTTCCAAGCATCGCAATAAATTTAGCAAGGCCAGTTCCTTCGGGGAGCTGGCTTTTTATACATTGGCAGTTGAGTTGATTTTTCTTGGATCTAGATTTCGCCTGCGCCGGTCTTTGGCATGCGAGCAAAATCCAAAAAAGGAAGAGTTACCGTTAGCGCGAGGCAAAGTTGGTCTTGTGTTTTCTGCGCTTGGTGGACACCAATTTGTGGTTGGCAAACTTCTCCTTACTTTCCCGCCCAAAACCAATTGCATTTGGCGCGATGGCAAACTTGTGGTCTGCAAGCGTTTCCACTTTTGCCATCGCTTTGCGTCTGTCGGCTGTCCATTTTTGTTAAATCGTTAAAATAAAAGGTCTTGGAGCGGCCAGACGGTTCGGCAGACTTTGCCATTGACCATGCAGGGTTGGTTCTTTTCGTCGCGGGTTTCAAAGGCGATAGTTCCTTGTCCTTCGGCGGAGATGTCGATGGTGAGGAGTCCGAAGTTGTTGCCGCGCATAGCCCACAGGCGATTGTTGTGTTCGCTGCCTTTTTCCAGCGGGCCGACTTTTTGATTTTGTTGAAGCGGAGAGCTGGTGCAATCGACAAGCAACGGGCCGTTGGGAATTCTTTGTTGCATGGCTTCGCTGAAGTGGCGGTCGCCCGTGAGGAAGACGATGCCGCCGATGCGGTGTTTTTTGACGAAGGAAAGGAATTGTTCTATTTCGCCGATGGCTTCTCGATAGTGGCCTTCGCCGCTTTTGGATTGGTTGAGGACTTGCGTGCCGTTGGCGATGAGTTTCACCGGAGCAGTGGAAGCTTTGAGTTTGGCGAGGAGCCAGTCCAGTTGGGCTTTGCCCCAGATGCGGCCGGTTTTTGGCGTGGCGTCCTGGTGTTTCTGCGGAGAGTATTTGTAGTAGCGGTCGTCCATGAGAAAAATCTCCGCCGGGCCGTGCCGAAAAGAGCTAAAAATGCCGGGCGATTGGGCGGAACCGTAGTCGACATTTCCCCACATTCTCCGAAACGCGAGCAAGGCTTCTTCTTTGAACGCAAAAGTGCGGTCGGCATTGTTGGGTCCGTAGTCGTGATCATCCCAAACAGCATAACACGGAATGCTGCGAAACATCGCTTGAAGGTCGGGATGGTTGCGCGTAATCAAATGGCGGCGGATCATACCCTCCAGCGACGTCCAATCTCCCGTCTCTCCCGTAGTCTCGAAGTGCCGATCACTGCCGTCGCCAACGATGAAATAAGAATTGTCGCCGACGAAAATCATCATGTCCGGTTTTTCTTCGGCAACAGCTTGATAAACCGGGCCGGAACGAAATTGCGAAACTTTGCTGCACGAGCCGAAGGCAATGCGGACTTTTCCCATTGGAGAAGGCGGCGGCGCCGTGCGAAAAGCAACTGAAGCGGTTTCCATTGCCGCGGCGCCGCGAGTCACTTCAATCTGGATGGCGGTCTCCGTTGCGGAAGCTAACGATTGAAAATGCAATACCTGAAACCCTTCGCCGAGCGACTCCATTTTTGCCGGCCGAAATTCGCGCTCGCCCTGCCGCAAAGAAGCGGAAACGACGGCGTCTTTCTTGAGACGAATCCAAATCCTCGCTTCTTCGGCGCCAACATGCCCGATCATCGGGCCTGATTGTAAAAGTCGCGGCGACGCAACGATTTCAAAAGCCAAAAACGCCAATGCCCACGCCGTCAAAAACAAAAACCTAAAAAATCTCATAAGCCAAAATTGGGGGAATCAAAGATAAATCCCAAGTCCAGAAACTATAAAAACCACAGTAAATCCATTCACGCAAAAGTTTAAAAGTCTTAAAAGTCCGCGTTCAATCTGTTTTCGGGCGGATAATGTCCATCAACTGGCCGTAATCGGAAACTACCTTGTATTGGACACGATCGTCTTCTATCTTCTGATTGATTTCGTCAAAAAACTTGCGGGCGCATTTAATTTTACTTTCCTCAATTTTTCTCAAATCCATAGTCGACATCGATCCCTTTGTTTCTGCAACAAAGTAAATGTATTTAACTTTTTCCCTATGAAAAGAAATGGCCCAATCCGGGTTGTAGTTGCCGATTGGCGTCGGAATCAAAAAACCGCGCGGCAGTTTGGCGTAAACCACAACCTCGCTGCTGGAATCCAAATCTGTCAAAAACTGTCGTTCCTTCTTTGAGTCGGTAACGGCGTATTCGTAGACATGCTTCTTCAACTTTCGCGTCGCCTTGCTCAAGTCCTGTTTGCTTTCATTCGCGGTGAAAATATCCACATTGTAACGACCGTCTGTTTGATTGTATTGAAGATGCTCAATAATCATTGTCGCCTTCTGCTCGGTGATGATGCGAGAAGCCTGCGCAATAAAATGCTCCGGATTTTGCGCAAACTGATGAAAAACGCCCGGCTTTACGCGCCCTAATATTTCGGCGGCTGTCTTGCGCATCAAGTCCGCTCCCTTAGACACATTTCCAACTAAATCATATCGAGACTCGGAGTGAACGGTTCTACCATACTCCGTCGCCGATCGCTTCGCCAAAAATCCCTCGCCATGTTGCATTTGCTCCTCTGTAACCGCATCCTTTTGGACCCCACTCATAATCTTGAATTGAATCGGAGTCACTCTCAATTCTTGCTCTAGTGCTTGAACGCTTTTTTCCACCAGCTCATCCGAATCAAACTCCACCCGATAAACGGCTTTACGATTGATTCTCGACCAAAGCTCCTGGAACTCCTTCTTTTCAAAATTCTTCGAGTTCAACGGATTTCTCTTAGGTTTTCGGTCGTCTACCGGCTTAGGCAACGCGTCGTCGCTAAATACGCTGTCAATCAATTCGAAGATTGGTTGGGCATAAGCTTGAAGATCCTTTGGCAAATCCGCCAACTTGCCCGCCTCTTTTGCTTGATGATAGTTCTCCGTGATATGATCCATATCGTCAGTATAATCATTCTTAAGTAAATAACGATAAATTCGCTTTGCCATTTCCGGCGTTATCTCGACTTTTCCTTTCTCCGTGGAGATTACTTTACCGGTAAAATAAGCTTCGCTCGCTTGGCGGGGACGAGCGGAAAGCGCCTCGCTAACCTCTCTTTGCAGATTTAAAACAAAGTCCTTGTAACTCTCGCCGGCGACCACCGTCAAAATGTTAATATCATGCACAATGGCGGGATCATCCGTTCTTTCTCCCTCTCGATTCACAGACAAACGCAAACCGCGCCCCACTTCTTGGCGGCGAGAGATTGTGTTGTCGCTATGTTTTAGCATACAAATCACAAACACATTCGGGTTGTCCCAACCCTCGCGAAGCGCGGAATGCGAGAAAATAAAGCGCACCGGCTCCGCTGGCGAAAGCAACCGCTCTTTGTCTTTTAGGATTAGATCATAAGCGCTCACGTCGTCGGACAATCCTTTTTCCTCGCCCCTTTGTTTTATCTTCGGATCTGTCAAGCGTTTCTTTTTATCCACGGCAAAGTAGCCTTCGTGCACGCTTGCGGTTTCATCGCGTTGTAAAAACTCCCGATAAGCATTGTTGTCAGATTCTGCTAGATGTTGCAATCGGAGACGCTCGTATTCTTCCTCAAATATACGGGCATACTCTCCTTTCTCATCCTCTCGATTATAGTCCCGATACTTTACCACCTCGTCGATGAAGAAAAGAGACAACACCTTGATGCCTTGCCCGTACAATTGTTTTTCCTTGTCGAGATGCGCTTGGATCGTTTCTCGAATCTGAATGCGGCGAAGATCTTGCTCTTCGACGTTGCCCACAGCTCTTCCGGCAAACAATTCATACCCATTGGTGAATTCCACACTATCCTTGTTATAGTCAATTTGCGAAACCGTGAAGCCTTGATACGCAACGAGATTCCCGGACAACTCGTAAAGATTGTCTGCCAGTTTGAGTCGTCTTCGCTGGCGGCGGATTTCACCGCTTTTCAGATTCACTTCCATTTCCACTCTGGCGACGGGAGCTGCGTCTTTTGAAATTTCAATGGATTCCAGATACAAATACGCGTTTGTCCCCGATAGTCCGCGTATATCAATGCCCCGAACGGCAATCTTCTTTACCAACTTTTGATTGTAGGCATCCAAAGCATCCAGTCGATGCACTTTGTTGTAGTTCTTCTTATGAGTCGCCGAATAACGCAGAATCATCAGCGGATCAAACTTCGGCAAAGCGGCCATTGTAGCTTTGCCTCCCATTTTTTGCGGCTCGTCTAAAATCAAAATCGGCTTGTTGTCTTTAATCACGTCGATGGGGCGGCGGGATTGAAAGTCGTCTAGTTCATCGTAAATACGCCGTTGATCCGCGCCTCGCGCATTGAATGCCTGTATATTTACTACCATGATATTAATGCCGGCGTCGGAGGAAAAACTTTCTATCTCGTGCATCCTCCTGGAGTTGTAAATAAAGAAGCGGGCTTTCTTATGATAAGTCTCGAAAAAGTGTTCCCAAGTCATTTCCAAAGACTTGTACACCCCTTCGCGGATGGCAATGCTGGGTGTCATAACAACGAACTTGCTCCAGCCATAATGTTGGTTCAGCTCAAAAATAGTTTTAATATAGCAGTAGGTTTTGCCGGTGCCGGTTTCCATTTCCACGTCCAGATTGTATTGGCATTCTCCGCTGAGAGCGAGCCGGCTGGAAAGGGGCAAGTTTTGGCGCTTTTGCACTTCCTTGATGTTGGCCAAAACCTCCAGATCGTCGAGCTGAACAGCGGCGTTTTTGAAGCCTTCATTCACCGGCATAAGTTCCTCTCGGTTGCCGGGGTCGAGGCGATAGCGGGCGCGGGCGTTTAGCGGCTGGCCGGCAAAGCAATCGACCACGGACTCCACGGCGGCGGTCTGATAAGGCTGGATCTTGAATTGGAGTTTCATATTTGGGTTTATATTATAGTGAGGTGAGTGGAGGGGGAGAGTTGTTGGAAGAGTTGGCCGATATTGATGCGGACGGCGTCGGAGGCAAAGCCGCTATCCCGGAACACGACGCGCCGGGGTTTATAGGTCGTCAAAGTTTTGGCGAACTCTTCAGTCAAGCCTTCTTCAAAGCAGGCGATTGCTTGGTTGTTGGCGAGGAAGAAGACTTGTTTGTTTTGAATAGTTTGGGTGTGGATGGACACGGTCAAGTCGATGCCTAAGTTTAACATAGTTTCGAAGAGCAAGTCTAAGTGCTGGCAGTTGGGGCGGAGGTTGTCGGCCAAGTGGAGGAGGTCTTTTTGGTGGTATTCGCGGGGCCGGCGGCGGCAGTCTTGGAAGTTGGAGTCGTCGATTTTCAATACGCGGAAGCCGGTGTCTAGTTCTTGTTCGGATGGGCTGGATGGTTGGGCTATCTGTTGGGCGGCGCGGCGAATGCGCTCTTGGCACAAGTCGGCGATGGTTTTGAACCCGGCTTTGAAGGCTTCGGTTTTCTCGCCGCACTTTTCCGGCCACTGCACTAATATGAACCGCCGGTTGCCGCCGTCTTCTTGATTGAGTTTCATCACCGCGTGCGCCGTCGTTCCACTGCCGGCAAAAAAGTCCATCACAATGTCTCCCCCCGCATCGTCAGACGATTGCCCGCCCGATGAATGCGTCTGACCTGCGCGTCTGACTTCTCCTTCTTTGTCTTTGTCGGTAGAAACTCGGGGGGGGGGGGGGGGTACTGGAGTCTGAAGAAGACGTACATGTGGCCAAGCGCAAAAGATGCTCTAGCAGTTGAACTGGTTTGGGATAGGCAAAGATGCGTCCACCAAACATTTCGGATAACATTCTTGAACCCAGCTCGTTATGTGCTCCGTCCGTGAGTAAAGTGCGAGGAGGATTAGTGCGCTTGATGGGTTTGTTCTCGTTGTCTACTTTTTGATATTGCTTGAGGTAAACACTCCAAGTTCCTTCCCTGTTCTTCTTGAAGATGATGAAATCGTTTTGGATGCCCCACTGGAATTTTGACTCACTCCAAGTCCATATCCACCTAGTGTTTTCTTCCTGACCTCCCGGCCAAATCTTAGTTCCATCTGGTGCAGTAATTGGGTATCGCAAGCTTGCGCTCCACTGCTTGGTGCCTCTGTCGAGTTTATTTAATTTGTATTTGCCACGATGTGATTCGTGTTCGTCCGTAAATGTATAAGTATCTAAATTTTTGACAGGTTCTAGGTTGATTTGCAAAGTGTCAATGTTCTTAGCGTAGCAAAAAACATAATCGTGTTCGGTGGCAAAGAACTCGGCATCTTGTCGCGGCGCCACTCCGCTTTTGCGCACAATTTGGGCGACAAAATTGCAAGAGCCGAAGATTTCGTCCATTAGTTTGCGCAGGTTGTGTTGTTCGTGGTCGTCAATGGAAATGAAGATGACGCCGTCTTGGGATAGCAGGTTGCGGGCGAGTTTCAAGCGAGGATACATCATCGAAAGCCAGTTAGAGTGGTAGCGGCCGCTAGTGTCGGGGTTAGCCACTAAGCGGGCGCCTTCTTCATCTCTGGTTCCAGTTTCTTCTTGGTAAGTCGTTTTGTCGGTGGTGAACTTGTCCGAGTAAAGGAAGTCTTTGCCGGTGTTATAGGTCGGGTCAATGTAAATGGTTTTGATTCGGGCGAGATAGGTTTCTAGCAATAACTTCAAAGCGTCTAAATTGTCGCCTTCAATGAATAGGTTTTTAGTGGTTTCAAAGTTCACGCTTTCCTCGCGGCCGGGGCGCAGAGTTTTGACGCACGGTTCGTTGGCCGCCAGCGTCGCCGCCCGCTTCCCCGGCCAGTTGAGTTGGTAGCGTTCGGCGGGGCCGTCGATGAGGCAGTCAGAGAGTTCTTGGCGCAAGGCGTCAAAGTCAATGGCGGGGCGCAGTTGTCCGTCTTGGCCTTGGGCTTCGGTCACGCAGGCGGGAAACAGCCGCCGCAACGCGTCCAGAAGCGATGTCGTGTTGTTAGGCATAAGCGAAGGGGAAGGGGGATTAGCGGGCGACTCGGGCGCTGCCGCCGGCGAGGATTTTCTCTACTTCTTGGAGCGAGGCCATGGAAGTGTCGCCGGGCGTGGTCATTGCCAGGGCGCCGTGAGCGGCTCCGTAGTGGACTGCTTGGCTTGGATCGCCGGTGGCTAGGAAGCCGTAAATCAAGCCGGAAGCGAAGCTGTCGCCGCCGCCGACTCGGTCGAGGATTTCGAGGTTGGGGAAGGGGCGGGATTCGAAGAAGTTGCCGCCGGCCCAGCAGATGGCTTTCCAGTCGTTGACGGTGGCGGTTTTGACGGCGCGCAAGGTGGTGGCGGTGGCTTTGAAGTTGGGGAAGGCATTGGTTGCGGCGCGAATCATGGCTTTGAATTTGTCCACTTCGATGGCGGAGATGTTTTCGTCGAGGCCTTCCACTTCAAAGCCGAGGCAGGCGGTAAAGTCTTCTTCGTTGCCGAGCATGACGTCCACGTTGGCGGAGATGCGGCGGTTGACTTCTTGCGCTTTTGCTTTGCCGCCGATGGTTTTCCAGAGAGAGGGGCGGTAGTTCAAATCGTAGGAAACGACGGTGCCGTGTTTTTGGGCGGCGCGGACGGCTTCTTCGGTCAGGTCGGCAGTGGTTTCAGACAAGGCGGCGAAGATGCCGCCGGTGTGGAACCAGCGCACTCCTTGTTGGCCGAACAAGTTGTCCCAGTCTACGTCGCCGGGTTTCATTTGCGAGGCGGCGGTGATGCCGCGATCCGGCACGCCGAGGGCGCCGCGAATGCCAAAGCCGCGTTCGGTAAAGTTCAAGCCGTTGCGCACTGTGCGCCCGACGCCGTCGTAGGGAAGCCATTGGACGAGCGAAGCGTCCACTCCGCCTTGCAAAATGAAATCTTCCAGCAAACGGCCGATTTCGTTGTCGGCAAAGGCGGTGACTACGCCGGTCCGCAAGCCGAAGCAGCGGCGCAAACCTCGGGCGACGTTGTATTCGCCGCCGCCTTCCCAGACTTTGAATTCTCGCGCTGTTCGAACTCGGCCTTCGCCGGGATCGAAGCGCAACATAATTTCTCCCAAAGAAACCAGATCGTAGCGGCATTCCTCCGCTGTTTTGATGTTTAGTATCGCCATAATTGCCCGCCTTTCGGAAACAGGACGGATTATCTGATTTAGCGGCGCAACTTCCAATCCTTTTTTGACATCGAAGCGGGTTTGCTCAAGCCGAAAAGTCTCGTGGGACATGTTCGACGCGCGGATGAAAAGAGCGCTTTGTCGGCCGGAAAGCAAGGCAAATGCCGAAGAGTTGGGCAATGCGTTCTTGCTTTTTGTCCACAATTCTGTGAATAAGTTGTCAATGGAAGTTCAATAAGAGTTCAAAACTGTGTAAGCAAATCTTGGTTGATATTTTGGCTGGTTTTGCTTTCTATTTGGCGCGATGAGTTTTCCAAACGACATGGCAGATGTGTTGTCTCCTCCCAACATTAAGAACGGGAACAAGCCAAAAGCGGGAGGCTCTTCAACGTCACGGCTTCCGCCGCATTCCCCTGATGTGGAGCGGGGGGTTTTGGCCTGCATCTGTCAAGATTCGGAAGAAGCTCTTCCCCTCATTGTTACCAGGGTTTCCGATGTGGATTTCTTTTATGAGCTTCGGCATCAAACAATCTACACGGCCATGGTGGAGTTGGCGGATGCTGGGGAGCCAATTGACCCGGTAGTTCTTAGGCAACGGCTTCGCGATAGCGGGAAGTTGGAGAAGGCGGGGGGCGTTCAGTATGTGGCTGCTTTGCCGGACGCCGCGCCTTCAGTCGCCATGCTCGACAGCTATTTGGACATTCTGGTCGATAAAGCGGTTTTGCGCCGAGTGATTCGTGTTTGCGCCGCCGCCGCCGCCGCCGCTTATGACCAGCCAGACAATGTGGACGAAGCGCTGGATGACATTGAGCGCGATGTGCTGGCCATTGGCATGGAACGAGCGGGCAAGGCGGAGCAATCTATGGAGGCGCTGGTTAAGAAGGCCTACGCCACAATTGAAGAGTGGGAGAACTCAAACGGCGCTCCCACCGGAATTCCAACCGGTTTTCAAGATCTGGATCAACTGACTCGAGGACTCCACCGCGGCGAAATGATTGTGATCGCCGCAAGGCCGAGCATGGGCAAGACTTCTCTGGCTATGAACATCGCCGAGCGCGTGGCCGTGGACCAGAAGCGGCCGGTGGGCGTCTTTAGTCTGGAAATGACCGCCGAGTCCATTGCGCTTCGGATGCTTTGTTCCCGCTCCAAAGTGAATATGCACGAGGCGCGGGGCGGCATTCTTTCGCCGGAGTCCCATAACAGTATAACCGACTCTGCATCGGAAATGATGAAATCTCCCCTCTTCATCGACGACGCGGCCGGATTAGACATCCTTGGTCTTCGCTCCCGCGCTCGGCGCATGGCGCAGCAGCATAAAGTGGAGTTGTTCATCGTGGACTACATTCAACTGCTTCGCTCCTCTTCGCGGCGGTCGGAGAACCGGCAACAGGAAATTGCCGACATTTCCAGCGGCATTAAGTCTCTGGCCAAAGAGTTGAACGTTCCTGTGATTGTGCTCAGCCAGTTGAACCGCGAGGTCGAGTCAAGGCAGGGCAAGCCCCGTCTTTCGGACTTGCGCGAGTCCGGCGCCATCGAGCAGGACGCCGACTTTGTCGGCCTTCTTCACATTCCCCCAGAGGCCGAAGAAGACGTGGCCGTCGGCAAGGACTCGCACGCCGTTCATCTTTTGGTTGCCAAACAGCGCAACGGACCCACCGGCGACATTCCCTTAACCTTTCTCAAAGGATTGACCCGGTTTGAAAATGCCGCCAAAGTCAGCGCAGAAGATATTCCAACGGGAAACCACTAAAACTAAATGAGACATTCCTGGAAACGGCGCTGGTTAACTTGGGTCTTTCGCGCTTGCTGGCTGTTCCAAGTTGCCGGGCAGGCGCAACTCTCCCAACAAACCGTGGATCAAATCGAGATTCGCCACGTCGGTCCGCCCGCAGTGAGCGACGAGCGCATTCAAGCCAACATCCAAACGCGCCCCGGCGACTTGATCACTCCGTCTAAAATTAACCAAGACATCAAAAGCCTGCTCCAAACCGATTACTTCCACAACGTCAACGTCGCTTGGGAAAAAACAGACGACGGAATCAAGCTAATCTATTCCGTCCAAGGCAGACCCACCCTCTCCAAAATTGAGTTTTCCGGCAACGACCGCTTGAAAACCCGCCGGCTTCGGAAAACAATCGCCTCAAAAATCGGCGCCCCGATTGACGAAAAACAACTGTTCACCGACGCGCAAGCCATCCAAGAACTCTACGAAAAAAAGGGATACCGCGAAACCGCCGTCAAATACGTGCCTTACATTGACGAAGATCGGGGGCAGGGAACCGTCACCTTCGAAATCGCCGAATCTCCCAAAGTTCGCATTCAAGCTGTGCGGTTTGAAGGCGTCAAGGCTTTCAAACTCAGGAAACTGCGAAAAACCATCAAAACCCGCAACCGCTGGGCTTTCTCTTGGTTGACCGGCTCCGGCGTCTACAAGGAAGACCAATTCCTCGAAGACCGCGAAAGACTCCGCGACCTTTACTACGAAAACGGCTACCTGGACTTTGCCATTCGAGACGTTCGATTCGACTATCCCAAGCCGGACAAAATGATTCTCACCTTGGAAATCTTTGAAGGACAACAATACCGCGTCGGCGACCTGAGAATCCAAGGCAACGAAGTCTTTTCCACGGAAGAAATTCTCTTCCGACAAACCCGCTCCGGAACCCAAAGCCGATTAGCCATGCGCCCCGGCGACGTCTTCACTCCCCAAGGATTCGACGACAACAACCAAGCCGTGTCCGATCTTTACGAAAGCGCCGGCTACCTCAGCCCGCAAAATCAGGGCGATACCCGAATTCTTCCCCTCCAATCCGCCAACACTGCGGAAGGAACCATGGACTTGAACTACCAAATCCAAGAAGGACAAAAAAATTTCATCGACCAAATCGACATCCGCGGCAACACCAAAACAAAAGACAAAGTCATCCGCCGCGAACTCGCCGTCGCCCCCGGCGATCCCTTCAACATGGTGCGCGCGCGCCTCAGCCAAGTGCGGCTGGAAGGGCTTCAATACTTCGACACCGTCGACCTCAGTGTCGAACCCACCGACATCCCCGACCGCAAAAACCTCGTCGTCAAAGTTGCTGAAAAAGCACAAGGCACCGGCAACTTCGTCGTCGGCGCCGGCTTCAACTCCGTAGAAAACCTCGTCGGTTTCATTGAACTGAGCCAAGGCAACTTCGACATCGCCAAACCTCCGCTCTTCCAAGGCGGCGGCCAAAAACTCCAAATCCGAACCCAAATCGGCACCCGCCGCCAAGACTACCAACTCACCTTCATCGAACCGTGGCTCTTTGACCGCAAACTGGAACTCTCCACCAGCCTCTTCCACCGCGAGCTGGACTTCCTCAGCAGCATCTTCAACGAAACCCGAAGCGGCGGCACCGTCAGCCTGCGAACCCCGCTCCTCAACGACTTTGTCATCGGCGAACTCGGCTACACTTTGGAACAAGTGGAAATCTCCAACGTTCGTCCCAGCTACTATGTATTCAAACAAGAGGAAGACGCCGGCAAACGTCTCGTCTCCAAAGTCAGTCCCATCCTTTATTACGACACTCGCGGCCCCGGCCGCCTGCCCAACATTGGCCAATTGACTCGTTTGCGAACCCACCTTGCCGGCGGCCCCTTTGGCGGCGACACCGACTTTTACAAAATCGACCTCGGCACCAAACACTACTTCAAAGGACTCGCCGAAGGCCACATCCTCGAACTCCAAGCCCAAATCAGCGTCATCGAAGAATACGGAGACTCTGACCGCGTGCCGCTCTTTGACCGCAGCTTCCTCGGCGGATTGTATTCTTTGCGTGGTTTTCGCTTCCGCGACGTCGGCCCCAAAGACAGCTATGACGAACCTATCGGCGGCAAAACCAGCTGGTTTGCCTCCGCTGAATACAGCGTCCCTATCATCGAACGCTTCCGCCTCGCCGTGTTCTACGACATCGGCATGGTCTATAAAGACGCCTTTAGCTTTTCCACCGATTACAGCTATCTGGACACACCCCAAAGAAACGGTGAACGTTGGGAGTTTAGCCGGCCTATCCGATGGCCAGCAGGGGACCCAAGAAACGACATTCCTCAGGCTTCCGAATCCGATGGACTGAGACCGGGCCGCTTTTCCGGCAAAACGCAAACTTACAACGATAACATCGGCATTGGCATGCGTTTGGAGCTGCCCATCGGCCCGCTTCGCTTGGACTACGGCATTCCTTTGACCGCCGATGCGGACAACGACGATTCTGGCCGATTCAATTTCGGCGTCGGCTGGGAACGCCCCTTTTGAACACTCAAACACACAAAACCATCGGCAAAGCCCGCGCAAAAAAGAACTTGCCCACTGTTTGAAATTGTTTTACCAATTGCAGAAATTTTAGAGAGAGAAACTGATCATGGCTTACCCATTGAAAACTTTGAAAATCGCCGCCCTTTCCCTGTTGCTTCTGAGTGCCTCCGTTGCCCTCGCTCAGCCTAAAATCGCCGTTGTGGACATGAAAAAAGTCTTTGACGGCTATTGGAAAACCAAACAGCTGGACAAAAAGTTGAGCGGAAGCCTGCAGGAATTCAACGATCAGCAGAAAAAAATGATCGAGCAGTTCCAAGCGGCGCAAAAAGAATACCTCGCCGTCAAAGAATCAGCGAAGGATCCAGCCCTTTCCGCCAATGAAAAAGAGCGACGCAACACCGAAGCGGAAGAAAAACTGCAACAAATACGCCAACTCGAAAACGACATCCGCAGCCATAAAAGAAGTGGAGAAGTCCGGCTGACCGAACAACAAGTTCGACACAAAAACAACCTCATCACCGACATTAAGGACACCATCAAAGTCAAGGCCCGCTCGGAAGGTTTTTCTTTGGTGCTGAACACCGCCGCAGTGGACATCAACCAAGCCCCCATCGTTCTCTTCACAGACGGCTCCAACGACATTACCGACGACATCCTGGCCACTTTAAACCAAGGCAAATGACCTTTGCCCAAAGGGGAAGCGCGTTGTCTGCTGCCGAAAGCAAAGCAATTTTCCATTATCGGACCGCCTCCAAGGTTTTCCAACATGACAGACCACGTCGCCCTGCATCAGAAAACCAACCGCCTTTATCGCTCCGCGCTCAAACCGCTGGCCGATTCGTTGGCCTTTGAACTGCCCGTCCACCCAGAGGACGATCCCCGCCAGCCCGCCGCTCTCTTTTTAGGCAACCATTCCGCCGGCAAATCCTCCTTCATCAATCACCTTCTGGGAACCCCAATCCAAAAGACGGGACTCGCCCCCACCGACGACGGATTCACCATCATCACCCACGGAGAAACCGCAGATTCCATGGACGGCCAAACCGTCGCTTCGCATCCCGCGCTCGCTTGGCAAAACCTCCACCGCTTAGGCCCCGCCTTCATTTCCAAACTACGCCTGCGGACCGTGCCTTGCTCCATTCTTCAAGAATTCAACCTAATCGACAGCCCGGGAATGATCGACGCCGCCAACCACTCTAACACCCGACAATACGACTTCGAAAAAAGCGTCCGAACCTTCGCCGAACATTCCGACCTCATTCTCTTCTTTTTTGATCCGGATAAACCCGGCACCACCGCCGAAACCATCTCCATCCTCACCCACACGCTGACCGGACTAGAACACAAACTCAGGATCATCCTCAATAAAGCCGACCTGTTCGCCACAATGCGCGACTTCGCCCGATCCTACGGCGCCCTATGCTGGAACCTCTCCAAAGCCATCCCCAGCAAAGACATCCCCCACATTTTCACCACCTACCTCCCAGAACAAACCAACATTCGAAACCACTCCCCAACCAGCGGCATCCCTTTGGAAGACTTTGACGCCGCCCGCAAAGAAATCATCAACGAAATCAAACAAACACCAACCCGCCGCGCTGACAACTCCGTCAGCGACCTGCTCCAAACTGCCAAAAAACTGGCCGTTCACAGCCGAGTCTGCGACCAAATCGGCCTCGCCTACCGAAACAAAAAACTATTGTGGCGCAGTCTAAGTGTAATTTTCCCAACCGCCACGGCGCTCCTTGCTTGGTTGCTTTGGAACCAACTAGATTGGAAAAACCGCGCGCTACTAATGATAGGCGGACTTGCAATCGGCATCCTTACCTACTATCTTGGCAAACTCCTTTTAGATAGATTCCACCACTCTCTTCATCGAGCCGAATTTTTGGACGGCTTCTTCAACCAAGCCTACAACCACGAAATCGGACTTTACGAACGGCAAGACTTGCAAGCCTTATGGGCAAGCGTCCGCAAAGGAATGCCCCACTCCCTCCAAGCAATACCGCCCTCTAATTTTCCCTTCCGCCTTACCCGCCGCCGCCTAATACAAGAACTAGAAAAAAACATCAAAAACAACATCCCCCAACTAAGACGCCAACTAGTAACTCCTGCCTCAACGACCTCTCCTCCACCCTCCACCTCCCACAAAATCTACTAAACCAACAATCCCTTGAAACAGAAAGCAACGCAATCCACAAAACTCAATTGATAGCAAAAAATCCTACGAAAAACATGCCGTCATTAAGCTCAGAAAGAGCCTTGCCATTTCCAATATATGAGACCGATTACTACCAACTATACGGCACCGCACATTCAGAAACACAACTTCAATATAAATTACCCACGACGTAAAAAGCCGTCTCTTGATAGAAAAGAGACAGCGAGAAGAAAGACAAAGAATTTGCTTTTACGGCTCCAAAATAGATTTCTCAATCATCCGCCGCTGTTTCTCGGTTGTTGGCAATGTTCAGTCCCGCAAGATTTCCGCTTATCCAAAGCTACCTTTTCTCTTGCGATGGTTGGTCAATCGGCTTTCTTTTCTAATGCGGGAAGTTTTTTTGAGGTCAATGGAGTTGGTGATCGTAGTTCCAGCGTTTGGCGCGATCGCCGCTTCGGTCGAGCAACTCTTTTTCCGTCTCCGCATCCACATGGCCGTCGGCAAACAACACATTCGCCCTCCCGTTGTGCCGATAACGAGCATTCCATGCCGTCCATCGACTCCACCTTAGCGGACCGGGAAAGGCGAATCTGATTGGAGCTTCTATTTCATCTTTAAGGGCTTCATTCTCGCCATTGGGCCCCAGCGTGTACCACGGCGCATGGTCGGCCATAGCGATCATGTTAGCAGGGGCGACAATCTGGCTGGCGCGGATGGACTCAGCTCTCTGGCCAGTGAAGTTGTTTGAAGGACTTGGCCACGGGCCAATCGTGCCTCCGGGAGCCGCCATGCCGTAAAATTCTCCGATAGGAGGGACGGATCCATTGGCATTGAGGCCGTAGCTGAAGTTCCACTCGCTGCGAATCAACCGCAGGATGTCGGCTGTGTTAATTTTTGCATCTTCGTATTCCTGAATGGCTTGCTTGATGTTTCGGTTCTCCGGGCAGTGCCAGGAGTTGGTGTTTCTGCCCATATACAGATGGCAGATGTCGTGATACCAAGCCACGTTAAGACTAGAGTGAAGATAGACCTCGGGCCAGGGCGGATTGTTTCGGTCGGCTCGGTAATAGGACGGATGGAAGTCGTCATGATCGACGGTATACAACGTCCAAGCGATGCCAATCTGTCGTTCGTTATTGACGCAGGAAATCCGGCGGGCTTGGGATTTAGCCCGGCTCAAAGCAGGCAAAAGCAAGCCGGCCAAAATAGCGATAATCGCAATCACCACCAGCAGTTCAATCAATGTAAAAGCGTTCTTTTTCATGTCTTTGGAATATAGCAAAAACCTTGCCATACAGGCAAGGTTGAGTCGAATTGTTTCCGTCAATTGCCGATTTTACCAGCCGGGGTACCAAGTGGTGTACGAAACGCCGTCCAGAAACACGGGAACTCGGTACCTGTTGCCGTCAGTATCGGTCACAATAGCGGCGGGATTGACGGCTCTCTGTTTCCCTCTGCCGTACCACTCCAGATAGAAGTCGACGTCAGCGTAGACTGTGGGGGAGGAAGGGTCTCGGAGGTGTCTGCCGTCGCCGTGAGGAACGATGCGGCACGAGTAGCTGCTGTCGTCGTTTTCCCACCAATATCGTTGATTCCAGTGGTTCACCCAGTCGTAATACCGAAAATGAAAACGGCCTGTAGCATCGCCGTAATAAGTGCCATTCTCATCTCCGTAAATGCCGGACCAGCAGTATTTGTATTTTGTCCACTGCTGATTGTCAGTGACAATGGAGATGTTGAATTCTCCACGTTCAATCTGGTTGACGCGGTTTGGCATCAAGTCGGTGACGTGAACTTCATAGACGACGGGGACTGCGGGCAGGGGCAGTGGTTGACTCGTGCTTTGCGCTTGGATGCTTTGGGGTGGGAAGGGCAACAGCAAGAGCGCGCCGATGACGATTCCGTAAGTGATGCCGACGCCAATAGTGGCGGCAGTTTCCTTCGGATTCATCCAGGCTTCTTTGACTTTCTGGAGCAGAGACCATTTCTGCGGGATTTCCGGGTTGCGGGTTTCTTGCTTTGGGCTCGGCGAGTAGCCGGGCGTCAAAGCGTCCATTTTTCCAAAGCCCGGTTCCCTTGCGGGTCGGGGTTGGAAGTTTCGTGGGCAAACGAGTTGACTAAGTCCAGCACAACTTTATGTAGCGTCTTCATGTCAGACTAATATTTCGGTCTATTTACTCTATTGCTGTGCCTTCGGGGTGGAAACTGGCGTTGCGCATGGTGGCGGGGTCTTCGTTGAGCAAAAGGAGTTTTTCGCTGGGAGAGGAAACGGCGCCTGCTTTGAGGCCTCTTGCGCCGGTGGGGCGTTTCCGTTCCGTGATTCTGTTTTTGTCAATATACGAGTTCATGGAAAAGTTAACCCGCTGGGCTTTGCCGATGCGCCCGGTGCTGGGGCAACGATAGACTTTATACTCATTGGTGTGTCTTGGGTTCAGCGGTCTCCTTTTTAATCCGGTCACATAAGGAAACACCGAGCCGCATTCAGGATGAAATCCATATGATGGTCTTTCCCAAGCGCTCGGATTTTCAGGCTCCGTATTGGCCTGCCCGCCCCAAACCCAATCTGGATGCAGGTTGCGATCATGGACGCCGCTCCAAGGCAAGGCAGATAATCCTCATTGTCGTCGGCATATAACAGCATGCTCAACATAATCTGGCGCATATGGTTTTTGCACATCGTCGAACGCGCCGCCTCCTTGGCCTTGGAGAGAGCCGGCAACAGCAGTCCGGCCAAAATGGCAATAACGGCGATGACCACCAGAAGTTCGATCAGAGTGAACGCGCCTAGGATCCGCTGTTTTGAGAAAGGGGTAGTCATGAGCAACAGAATGCCGCAAACTGCGGCAAGAAACAAGAAAAGAAAAGCCTCTTCCCCCCGGAAATTGGGAAGCGGCGGGGAAAACCAAGGCGGCCGGGGTTGCGGCGGCTTTCTTTTCTATGGAAGCAACTTGACCAAAGCGACAATCAAGATGACTTGAGCAATCATCGCTCCATACACCCATTTCACTAATTCGGCGCGGAGATTCGCCATGTCGGTTTTGATTTCTTGGCGCAAAGCCTCGATATCCACTTTGGTGGCGAGTCGCAACTTTTCCATGTCGGCTTTGAGGGCGAGGATGTCGGCTTTGGTGGCGAGGTTGCTGTTGAGGAGGTTGACTTGCTCTTCGGCCAACACTTCGGCTTGTTGTTCGGTAAAGCCGTTTTCGGTGAGGTGTTTGACGAACTTGTGGGTGTCAAACTGGATAGCTTCCGCGGCTCTCATAAAGGGAGATTTTGCAGGAAAGTTTGGCCGCCGTCAAGCGGGAAAAAGACAAAAAAAGCCTCTCCCGGGGTTGGCGGGAGAGGCGGGCAAAATGGTTAGTTCCTTAGCCGAGGGGAAGGGGATTAGAACTGGTAGACGGCGTTGAGGGCGATGGTGACGGCGTCGCCGTTGTTGTCGCCGACCAAGCTGTCAAAGTCGCTTTTCAAGGAGTGATCCCAGCGGACTTCCAAGCGGGTTAGGACGTTTTCCCACATGTTGTGAGCTAAGGTGCCGGTGAGGCTGAGGAACTGGGCGTCTTCGGGCAAGGCGGTGGATTCGACGGTCACATAATCCACGCGGGCGTTGAAGGCGCTTTTGGCATCCATTTGGTAGGATAGATAACCGGCCAATGCCCAAACATCCCTCGGCTCGCCATAGTTAGCGGCGGCATTGAGTGCTTGTTCTTGAGTAATCTTTTCCTTTTCAAGAAGGTCGCCGACAAGAGTTCCCAACTGGACTGGGTCAAAAGCGAGGTGAGATAAGGTGGTGTCTTGGGCGTAGTCAAAGGCGGCGCCGAGGCTTAGGCCTTCCATCGGGGTGGGGATGGTGGCGCCCACGAAGTAGCTGGTTTTGTCAGACTCGTCGCCCTCTCCCGCTACTAATCCGTCCACGAAGCCGAGATAGAAAGCGGTGCCGGCCATGGATCCGGCGGATTCGGGAAGTTCGTAAGCCAGCGAAGCCATGTAAGTCTTCTGTGATTCGCTACCTTCTCGGTCGTTGATTCCGAATCCGTAGGAGTTGGCGATGCCTGCGGAGAAGGAGAGTTCTTCGGTGAGCGGGTAGGTGGCGAGGAGTCCGGTGTGTTGGAAGGGTTCGATGAAGAAGCCGTAGGAGCGGCTAAAGTTGGGGTTGCTTGGGGAGGAGCCGACTTCGTAGCCGATGATGGTGTCAAACTGTCCCATTTTGAGCTCGAGGCCGTTGCCTACCGGGGCGCGCAGGTGAACGTAGGCTTGTTTGATGCCTAAGTCGGCGTTGCCGCCGCCGAAGGTGTTGCTGAGTAGCCATTTGCTGTCCGGGCCGAGCCAGAGGTCGACTTGGTAGCCGGCGGCCCAATCGGATTCATCCAGCGGGCTGGCGAGGGAGAGTTGGACGACGTTGAGGTTGAAGCCGTCCACGTAGCCTGCGCCGTCGTTGGTTCGACCGGGGAAGTTGGCGTTGCCGCCTTCGCCGATGGCCCAGATGGCGGAAGTGTCCACATATCCGCTGATGGTGGTCTTGGAGACGTGGTTGAGGAGGTTGTTCGCCATATGCTCGTCGGCGTTGGCGATTGCGTTCAAGCTGACGACTCCGGCGGAGGCCAGCGCTAAGGTCCATTGATTGTAATTGTGCTTCATGGGCGTTTTTATTTTGCAGTTTTTGTCGGTCGTATCGTTCGGTCTTGTCTATTTTGGCGCGGGGTTGGGCGATGGAATGCCGAAAACAGAACGGCCACTCCAAGCGCAAATCGCCGCGCACCGGGGAGAGAATGGGGGCGCGCAAGGGGTTTGGCAAGCTTTTTTTTGATTTTTTTTCGAGGAATTTTTTCTTTTCTTTTTCTGAGAGAAAGGGGATTTTTTCGGTCTGGGGTTGGGAAAATGGGGATTTTGGGATGGAATGGATGGCGAGGAGGGGACGGTGGATCGCGGTTGGCAAGGGGATAAAAGCAAGCGAATGGGAAGGAAAAATGGATTGGGGCGCGGTTTTAGGAGGGGATGAGTTTGATTAGGGCGACTATGAGGCTTCCTTGGGCGGCGAGGGCGATGAACATCCATTTTAGGAGATCGGCTTTGGATTCTTCGACGTAGGCTTTGAGGTCTGCGATGTTGGCGCTAGTTTCTTGGCGCAAGGATTCAATGTTGGCTTGGGTGGCGAGGTTGCTGTTGAGAAGATTGACTTGTTCGTCGGCTAAGGCTTCGGCTGGTTGCTCGGTAAAGCCGTTTTCGGTGAGGTGTTTGACGAATTTGTGGGTGTCAAACTGGATGGCTTCGCTGGCGTTCATAAACATATAAAAAAGAATTTTGCGGCGAGGGCTTGCCAAAGTCAACGATTTTGAGTAGCTATGGGGCTTGTGTTTTTGGAGCGGGAGCGGAGGAGCGAAGATTTTTGTTTTCTTTTTTTGGAAAAATAGAGTTGACAGGGTGGATTGTTTTTTTAGGATGGGGTTAAAAGTTTTGTTTGGAAGAGTTTTTTATTGGCAGAAAGATCGATTCATGAAGACATCAGGAATTCAGTTAAGGTTGGTTGTGTTGGGGATTGCGGCCGGTTTGTCGGCGCTTGGCACTTCGATGAACGGGGCGCCGGGCAAGGCGAAGGTTGTGAGCAAGGAAGGGCCGGCGACCGGCGCCATCGTCGGCGCAATGCTAGAAGCAGGCTCTGTAATCACTACTGGCGAAGGCGCGGAAGTGGTTTTGGATATTGACGGCGACGTGGTTGTCTTGGATGCGAACACAACGCTGGCTATTCACCGGCTGGAGTTTGCCGAGACGGGATTGGAAAAGGTTTCCAATGTGCATTTGCGGCTCTCAAAGGGGCGGATTTACGGCCAGGTGGAACGATTTTCTTCGCTCTCCAGTTTTGTGATTATGATTCCGAAGGGGCAAGTGACGATTGACGCTGCTAAGGGGCGAGTGGTTTTCGATGTGTCCGCCAATGGGCGGACGGTGGTGGTCGAAGGCTCGGCAGATGTGGTGTTCAATCGAGGAACGGAAGAAGCGGCGAACATCGTCGCCCAAAAGGTGGAGATGGGGCAGAATTTTGATCCCGCAACGGGCGAGTTGGCTATGGTGGAAAAAGAAGAGCGAGACATTCTGCTGGAGATGGTGGAGCGAATGTTGCCTTCGCCGGCGGTGACAACAGCAGAGCCTCCGCCGCTGGATCGGCCCTTTCAGTTTTTCGTTTCGCCCAATCTGCCGGGTCAAAATCAAAATTGAGGGATTGTAAGAGATTTTTTTGGATGCAACCCGGTTGAGTTTTGACGCTCAATCGGGCTTTTTTTGTGGTCTTTGATCCGTTGAATGGTGATTTCCACGACAACGGAAGTATGAAAAAACGCTAGGGAGAGTTCGGATTTTTTGATAGTTTGTTGGTTATGAATAATCCGCAGAAAGACCAACCAACCATCGCGCTGGTTGCCAACGGGGATTTGAGACTTTCCGCCAATCAAACTTGCTGGCCGGAGCAGGAAAGAATGGAAGAGGCACTGGCGGAGGCAATCGGCAAACTGGGCGGCCGGCTAATCCGCGCGCACGGCTACGACGAGGAAAAGAAGCACGGCTTTATCGACTCGCAGAAGATGGGAATTGAAGTGTTTCGGGCGATTGATCCGGCGCAACCCTTGATTGTAGCGGAGGCGGTTTGGCAATACAGCCAGCATCTTTTGCCCGGACTTTTTACGCATCGGGGGCCGATTTTGACGGTCGCCAACTGGAGCGGCACTTGGCCGGGCTTGGTGGGGATGTTGAATTTGAACGGTTCGCTTACGAAAATGGGGATTCGTTACAGCACGATCTGGAGCGAGAGGTTCGCGGACTCCTATTTTGGGAGCGCGATGGAGCAGTGGTTGGCGGACGGTGTTGTCACGCATGACCAAAGTCACGTGAGAGACTTCGACTTGGCCAAGATTCCTGTGGAAGACGAACGGTTGGGACGGGAAGCGGCGGCGGCGTTTCGAGATTCTAAGCCGATTTTGGGGGTGTTTGACGAGGGTTGCATGGGGATGCACAACGCCATTATTCCGGACGAATTGTTGAATCCAACGGGAGTTTTCAAGGAGCGGTTGAGTCAGTCGGCGCTGTATGCCGCGACGCGGGAAGTTTCGGAGGAGGAAGCGGCGGCGGTCTACGCCTGGCTGCGGCGGAAAGGAGTTTCGTTCCAGCTCGGTTCCAACGAGGAAACAGAGCTTACGGAGCGGCAAGTGTTGGAGCAATGCAAGATGTATTTGGCAGCGGTGCGGATGGCCGCGGAATTTGGCTGCGCCGCCATTGGGATTCAGTATCAACAAGGGCTTAAGGATTTACTGCCGGCAAGCGATTTGGCTGAGGGACTACTCAACAACGCCGACCGTCCGCCAGTGGCCGATCCGCGTTCCGGGGAGATTCTTTTTGCGGGCGAACCGATTCCGCACTTCAACGAAGTGGATGAATGCGCCGGGCTGGATGGCTTAGCCACTTGCCGTCTTTGGAGGCGTTTAGGTTTTGCGCCGGAGAACACGTTGCACGATCTTCGCTGGGGGAAGCACTACTGCGGGGAAGGGCGAGATGACTACGTTTGGGTGTTTTTGATTTCCGGCGCCGCGCCGCCCGCTCATTTTGTCGGCGGCTTTCTGGGATCTTCCAGCGAACGGCAGCCGCCGATGTATTTTCGGCTGGGAGGCGGCACTTTGAAAGGAGTTTCCAAACCCGGGTACATCGTTTGGAGCCGTATTTTTATGATGGATGGGCAACTGCACTGCGATCTCGGCGTTGCGGAGGCGGTTAGCCTTCCGGAAGAGGAAACCCGCCGCCGATGGCGGGAAACGACGTCGCAATGGCCGATTTTGCATGCGGTTTTGAAAGGGATTTCCAGGGATCAAATGATGGCAAGGCACAAGTCAAACCATATTCAAGTGGTCTATGCTCCGAGCGAAAAGGAAGCCCATCGCGCTTGCCGAATCAAGGCGGCCATGTTGTCGGCGCTCGGTCTCAAAGCGCATTTTTGCGGCGAGGTTTCTCTGAAGTAGCCGACGACTTTGCGGCGCGAAGCCGCCGGGCATACTTCTTCCAGTAGTCCTGCATAATGATAAAAATGTAGGAAGCGGAGCAGGCAATCAACACCAGTCCAACTAATACCTCGATTGGGGAAATCAGGCGAATCGGACCAATCGAGATGTAATTACCATAGCCCACGGTAGTATAAGTGGTAAAGGAAAAGTAGATAGAATCTTGAAGGGTATGGTTTCAAGTCCTTCCAGCCGCCCGAATTTTCCGGGATTGGTTTTTACCAAAAGGAAGATGATTGTTCCAAAAAGCACGATGGACGCTACGTGAGCGGCAATGATACCAATCAAGCCAGCGCTGACTCTAAACAGAGGCCGAAAGGGAAAACGAGACAAGTATTCGGAGAGGAGCAACAGCGCCTTCACTTGTAAGGTAACTACGCCCGTGACCAGAAGGAGCGGAATGAACGCAACGGCGAGCATCATGTCTCCAAGTTAGCCGGCAAGAGGCGGAGCAGTCCGAAGCAATCTGCGCCGAAGCATGTTCAAAGCATGTTGCGAAACGTTTTGTTTGAAGGCTTCGCGTTCTCCGGGATGATAGTATCGGCGCGCTGTCGTGGATTGTGCGTCGGCCAACCCAATAAAAGCTGTTCCCACCGGTTTTTCGGATGTTCCGCCCATTGGTCCGGCAATGCCGGTGACGGAGACTGCGTAGTCGGTTTTCGCGACTCTTCGAGCGCCGTCGGCCATTTCTTGTGCGGTTTTTTCGCTGACAGCGCCATGTTTTTGCAAGGTTGACGGAGACACTTTCAGCAAACGCTTTTTGGCTTCGTTGCTGTACACAATCAAGCCGGAGTCGAAAACTTGCGACGCGCCGGGAACGTTGGTGAGACGGTGCGCAACGCAGCCGCCGGTGCAGGACTCCGCCACCGTCAGTGTTTTTCCGGCCGCAGACAATAGGCGAACGACTGCGTCTTCCAATCGGTCGTCGCCTTCGCCGTAAATGAACTCTCCCAGTGCTTCCCGCGCTTGGGCGGCGGCTTGTGAGGTCAACTTTGCGGCATCCTTCCCGCGGGCGGCGAATCGAATCTCGACTTCGCCCGGCCGAGAACAATAGCCGATTTCCAATCTCCGCTGAATGAGCCGCCCTAACCGTTTTCGCGCTTGTTCTTCCGCTTGCAATTCCCCAATGCCGACGGAGCGCAAGATTCGGCAGGCAAAATCCGCCGGAGGAAGCGCTTTCGCTTGCAACCACGGCCAGCCTTGTCGGACAAATATCGAGCGAAGTTCATCCGGCGGCCCAGGCAACATAAGCAGAAAACGCCTCTTGCCGCTGGTGGAAACCGTCAGCGCCAAGCCCGGAGCCGTCCCCAGCGGATTGGGCAAAACCTTGGCGCCCTGAGGCACTAAAGCCTGTGCTTTCGCCATGGACGGCATCGGGCGGTTGCGCTGCTGGAAAAAGCTTTCAATATGGCGAAGCGCCTCCCGGTTTTCCGCAAGCGGACGGTTCAAAAGTTCGGCAACCCAGTCCCGCGTGCGGTCATCAGACGTCGCCCCCAATCCTCCGGTGGTGATTACTACGTCGGATCGGGAAAGCGCTTCGGCGACCGCTTGTTGAATCGCGGTACCGGCATCCGGCACCGCTGATTGGCGGCTCAACTCATATCCCCAGTCCGCCAGACGCCTGCCAATCCACTGGGAATGCGTGTTCAAGACCCGGCCGCAAAGCAGTTCCGAACCCGTGTTGATCAATTCGATTTGCACTGACAAAACTTCTTCCAAACGTTTCTGGATCCGAACAGCAACGGAATTCTTTATTTTCTACTCGCGACGAAGGCAAGTCAAGGCAAGGGACGTCTTCAGTGTAAGCCGCATTTTCGGGTTGATTCCCCAACCGCCGACGCATTCAATCGATACAAAACAGGATATCAAGATGTCTCAGAAGGCTTAAAAACCGATGAGAAATCGCCTCCACCAACCGAAAAACGGAGAAAAAAACGTTCGCTTTGCCCCAAAAGAGTTAAAAAAGGAGGAAGAAAAGTGCGCCGCTGCATCCGAAAAAGACGAGAAAAACCGCTCAATTCACCAAAAAATCGAAAAAAGAGGAAAAAAAGTTGAAAAAAAGCTTGCACTCAAGGTGGAATTTTGATTTTCTTGCTCTCGCTAACAACGAGCGGGGTGATTCACTATCGGGTCTCCCCGCTGAAATATCACAGTCTGATATGCAAATGCGTCGGGAGAGTCGAATATTCTCTTTCCTGTTGGCTTCGGCAAACAGGTGGAAACTCGCGTTGTTTGCTCCGCTTGTTGTTAGCAATCGGCCTGAATTACAGACACTTAAAGACACCAATCAGCAGAGAAAGATCGTTTTATGCGTACATTAAACAGCAAAATTAAGATTGACCGCGCCAACAGCGCGGCAGACAATGTCTCCACCGGAGAGGAAACGATGAGGAATTCATCGACAAAGATGCCGTGGCACCTGCGCTTTGCGCCGGGAGACATCCTGCGGAAGAAGGCCATCATCGCCATTCTTGCCCTCGCCACCGTGCTGGCGCCCATCTCGGCGATGGCAGTGCATCCCGTTGTCGTCTTCCTTATCGGATGGACTGCTGGCCAAACATTGACGGCGGCCAAACAGTCGTTAATTAATCGCTACCTCAACGCAAAGATGGCGACCGCATCCGTCAACGGAGCATACTGGGGATACAACTATCACAAATTTGAAAGAACACTAGCAAACGGAACGGTTATCCGAAGTGACCTAGCTGTCCAATGGGACGAATTAGACGGCACACCAAGAGGATGGCACTATTGGCAGAGCTACGGTAGAAGAACCATGGATGAAGAAACAGCTTCCTCTTATCTGACAAACCAAGAGATAAGTAGGATAGTCATTGCCTCTGGATGCGCAGAGAACGACAACGGTGACACGGCTTGGGCAGTAGGCATAAAAGCAAGGGAGGACTCATTTGAAGAAGTGGCATCCCAAGCTCTCGACCACATCCGACAATCAAAGATGGAGGAAACTGTGCCACAACAACCAAGCAATCGACTCGCCGCATATCTCCGCAAGCATTACCCGCAAAATCGTAAATCGGCCTGGAACGATCATGGTGACAAGGTCTTGGCCATGGGGGATAACGACATGGAGAAATGTGACGACGAACAAGCTTGTCGTAGTGCATATTGACTAATCAAAAGAAGAAAGGAGAGCAATCCAATGAACAAAACAGATAAACTTCTTTACGGAGGATTCGCCGTTGTCGCCCTCGGAGGCATCGTGGCCATGCTGGTGTCTGTTTTCTCGCCGACACAACCCCCGCAAAAACAAGCGGAAGAGGTGACAGCAGAGCAAGAAATCACCCCGGTCAGCCCCGCTGAATACAGCGACATTTTGGATCGGTGGCGGCAAGGCGTTGAGAACGCTCGACTGCAACGAGAACAAGATGAAGCATTGGCAGAGCAGATTAAAAACGATCCAGAGCTCGCAAAGCTAATTCAAGAGGAAGAAGCCGAAAAGCGCGCCAAAGAAGAGGCCGAACGCGCCGAGAAAGAATGGTGGGAAAGCAGACAGGATTGGGTAGACCGATTCCCGTTTGAGCCAACTCCGCATCCCGAAATCTCCTTCGATCCAACCGTCTACGACCCCAACAATTTGGATGAATGGCGAGAAGAAGAAAAAGGCGATGACTACTGGAAAATGGCGGCGATGGTCCGCAATCATGGTTTCCTAAAAAGGTTCTACGAAAGCAAAGTGCCGTACACCGAAGAATTCGAACAGATGTACGACATTATCAAGGAAGAGATCGGCGAAGATCTTGACCCAGTTACGCTAGGATGGACGTTCGAAACAATTCGAAAATACCATCAGGCAAAGCAACTTGATCCAGATTCAATCTATCAAGAAAATGCGCACGTCCGACGTCCAATGCCTGAACAAGAACCTGTAATCATAGCGGTCAAAGACCTCCCCCCAGAAGAGCAAGCAACTCTCCAGAACATGACAAAACAAGAAAAGATCAAGTTCGTCATGGGGGCCGCTGACGAAATTCGCCGAGAAAACAATCCGCATTTTAACAGCCAGTTTGAAGTGCGCGACGTCACTTGGGGAGACGAATCGGAAATCTTGAGAGAAAGCATACTGGGAGAGTTAACAGAAGACGACAGTCGCCTAATGTCCATGGAGAAGGCAACAGAAATTCGGGATCGGCTTCTCAATGAAATCCCGGCGGCAGGCTTCCTTGAAAAAGGACACAAAAGCCTCTGCTACGTATCTAGATACGAAAGGGAACTAAAACCGGGTGATCCGCTTCTCATCAGATAGCCCGTTCATCGAAAGTTCTTCAATTCAAACTTGGTTTCCACCCCGTCAAGTTTCGCCTTGCCGGGGTTTTTATGTCTTGCCGCGAATCAACGAGGACTTAGCCAGGCAGTAAATCCGAAGCGCATATTCGCTTATCGTTTGCATTTTTCAAACCGCTGGGAAACTGGGGCTTTTGCTTTATTTTGCCTCTTTGCCATCGAAGTGACTCCGAATGGTTTTTGTTTGGCACTTGTCAACCTGCGGAGGGTTTTGAATTTTGCTTTGTTTTGTTTGGCGGGGGCGAGAGTGATGTTTGCGGGCGGTTGGAGGATTAGCGGAGGTAGTGTTGGATTTTTTTCCGGAGAAGGCCGTTGTTGGCGATCATTCGGAATCGCTGTTTGTCTTCCAACGGGCGGCAGTAGAATTCGCCTCCCGCTCGTTCCAAAATGAGGCTGGCGGCGGCGATGTCCCAAAGGCGGACGCCGCTTTCGACAAAGGCGTCCATTCGTCCGGCGGCTACCCAGCATATAGACAAGGCGGCGGCGCCCAGGATTCGCATTTTCCGGACTCTATGAACGAGGCGGTTGAAGTTGGGCAACATGGAGTCCATGGATCTTTTGGTTTTTGAGAAGCCGATGGCGAGGATGCATTCTTCCAGCCGCCGGCGCTTGCTGGCGTGGATTTTTTTTCCGTTCAGCAAGGCGGGGCCGTTTTGAGTGGCTATCCACATTTCGTCCATGAAGGGATCGAAGACGACTCCTAAAAGCGGTTCGTAGTTGGCGAAGGCGCGGGCTTGCGCGGTTTTGGGCGGTTGCTGGCGCTGGGCTTGGAGGGCTATGGAGACGCAGGCGTGGGGGATTCCGTAGGCAAAGTTGACGGTGCCGTCGATGGGATCGACTACCCAACGGCGTTGCCCTTCCACTGGTCCGCTTTGGCCTTCTTCTCCGAGGACGGCAACGTCTGGATGGCTGGTTTGGAGGCGACGTTGGATTCGTTTTTGGCAACGGACGTCCAGTTCGAGTTTGAGGTCGTGTTGGCTTTCAGAGTGAGCGCGTTTTGGGGAGTGCAAGTGGCGGCGCATTAATGCGCCCGCTTCTCGCGCGGCGGCTTCGGCAGTTTGCAAGGCGGTTTGGATTTCTTTGCGGTTCATGGTTGATGGCTGGGTAAAAGGCAATCGGCGATTGGTTCGTTTTCGTCTTGGGTTGAGGGAAAGATGCGGAGTTGATCCACTTTTTCGTCGAATGCGGCTTGTTCGTTTTTAGAAAGCGGGCGGAGCGGCGGACGGACGACGCCGAAGTCAAAGCCGATTCGCTTCAACAAGGATTTTCCAGCGGGCAAGGGGCCGAATTGGTGAAGTAGCGACGCTAGTCGGGCGGATTCCAGTTGGCCTTTGCGGGCGGTCAAAAGGTCGTTTTTTTGCCAAGCGGCAATCATTTTGCGATAGAGCGGCGTCAGGTAGTTGTAGGTGCTTCCGACGGCGCCGTCCGCGCCAAGGCTCCACGCCGCCAGCAACATTTCGTCGCAGCCGAAGAGCAGGTTGAGGCGGCCGTCGTCCAGCGCTTTGCAAATCTGCCATTCTGCCAAATCCGGATTGGTAAATTTGATGCCTCGAAAATTGGGAATGCTTTGCCGGGCTTGGCGGATGAGTTGGTAGGCCGAAAGATTGAGGCCGGTCATTCTTGGAATGTCGTAGCCGTAGAACGGCAGGCTGGGCGCCGCTTGGGCGATTGCGGACCAAAAATCGACAAGAGATTTTGGAGAATCCGGTTTGAAGTAGCAGGGAGAAACCGCGCTCAAAGCGTCCGCTTGCAATCTTTCGGCGTGGGCGGCTAGTTCAATGGCGTGGGCGAGGCAGTTGTCGCCGACGTGCAACACTGTTTTCAATCCGTGTTTGCGGGCGGCTTTGACCCAGGCTTCGGCCGTTTGCATCCGCTCGGCAATGGTCAGCGAGGCAAACTCGCCGGTCGTTCCGCATACGAAGACGCCGCTTGCGCCCGCCGCCTTCAGGCTTTTGGCGAAGCTGTCGATCAAGTTTAGATTCAACGAAAGGTCAGGATAAAACGGCGCAAACGGGGCGGCGATCAAACCGCGCAAAAGTTTGTCTTTATTCTTCATTGGACAGCGAACGGATGGCGGGAATGGAAGCGGCGTTTGGCTCCGCGTTTTTGCAACGGACGGCCAATCGACAAAACCGTTGTCCACAAGCTTGCGAATAGTGTTCTACGCAACATTGACAAAATATCTCGCCGCCGAGCGAATCCAGCGTTGGTTTCCAGAAAAAACGGACGCAAGAGCGGTTGCAAAGAAGATTTCACAATTTACGGCGAATGGAAAGCAAGATCGGCAATCATCTTGATTTTTTCATCGGCCTTGGCCGCAAACTCGGTTCATAGCGTCCATTCTTTGTGAGGGATTTTTGCGGAGGATTTTCACCGCAATTGCAACGAGACGACACAATCCAACGGACGATTCTGCCGTGCGCTCCGGTGAAGGCCAACCGTTTCAACTCGTCGGGAAGAATCCACCGGTAGGATTCGTCGAGCTTGCGAAAGCCTCGTTTCACTTCCGCCGCATACACTTTGAGCGTGATTCGGTTGACGGTGATGGAGTGTTTGATTTCGCCCAAAATTCGCAAGGCGGACGGCGGCTGCCGCCAAACTTTTTCCAGCCACTGAAAACCGCCCGGATCGCCGGCGTCAGCCTCGTTGGCGGGAAACTCCCAAAGCCCGCCGTTGATCTCCCCCGCCGCTCGCTGGCGAACGAGAAGCCTTCCTTGTTTGCGAAGCACAACGGCCACGTGATTCCGCCGCACGGTTTTGCGCCGTTTGCCCAAATTCGGCAGAGACTCGACCAAACCTTTTTTCCTCGCTCGGCAGATTCGCCAGAGAGGGCAAAGATCGCAGAGAGGCCGACGCGGCAGGCAAACCGTCGCGCCGAGTTCCATCAAAGATTGATTGAAGTCGCCGCAAGGATTTGACGCTTGATTTGGAGAACGCTGCGTCTTGGAAGGCATTGGCTTTTCGGTTCCAGAGGCGTGGCGGACAAGAACTTCGGCACGTCGCCACAAGCGTCGTTTCACTTCGGAACGCTCCACGCAGGCCGTCACTCCGTCAACGCGGCACAGCACGCGGATCACATTGCCGTCCAGTGCCGGCCTAGCTTGACCAAAGGCGATGCTGGCAATCGCTCCCGCCGTGTAAGGGCCGACGCCCGGCAAAGCCAGAATGTCCTCAAACCGTTCGGGAAACCTTCCCTCATGGTTCTTTTGAATTGCCTGAGCCGCCTTTCGAAGATTGCGCGCCCGGGCGTAGTAGCCCAAGCCTTCCCACAGCTTCAGCACCCGATCCAGATCGGTTTCCGCCAAATCGCCGACGGTCGGCAAACTCGCCAACCAGCGCTTCCAATACGGAATAACCGCGCGGGCGCGAGTCTGCTGCAACATAACTTCCGCAATCCACGCTCCGTAAGCGTCCGCGCTCCGCCGCCAAGGCAGATCGCGGGCATTTCGGCGATACCACTGCAGTAGATTTTTGACGACGGCCGAAGTTTCAGGCATTGTCTCCCGTTTGTCGTTATTGCCATGAATCATAAACCAGCCAAAGAGATAACTACCTACACCCGCGAAATCAGCCCCGAACAAGGCCGCTTGCTCTCCCGCATCCTCAAACAGAAAGGATATTCCTTTCATCCGCTGGCCTACGCCGAGTTTGCCGCAGTCCGCGAAAAGGTCAACGTCGCGCTCTACCACAGCGGCAAGCTCCTAGTTCAAGGAAAGGGAACGCAAGACTTTGTCCAGTTCATTCTCGAACCCAAAGTCATCGGCAAAGCGGAACTCGGCTACGAAGACACCTTCAACCCCGAACGCCTAACCCCTCGGCTGGGCGTCGACGAAAGCGGCAAAGGCGACTTCTTCGGCCCCCTTTGCGTGGCTGCTGTCTACGTCAACGAATTCGTTGTCAAAGCCCTCGAAACAGAAGGCATCCAAGACTCCAAACAAATTTCTTCCGACAAACAAACCGCCCAACTCGCCAAAAAGATTGTCCAAACGACCGGCTGCGTCTCCACCGTCGTGACTATCGGCAACGAAAAATACAACCACCATCACAAAAGCATGGGACTCAACCGCCTCCTCGCCTGGGGACACGCCCGCGCCATTGAAAACCTCATGAAACGAAAACGCGAGATGTCTCCGCCGCCTTGTTTTGCCCTCAGCGACCAATTCGCCAAGAGCAAAACCATCATCAAAAACGCCATCATGGACGCCGGCAAAAAAATCCAACTCAAACAACGACACAAAGCGGAAACAGACGTCGCCGTCGCCGCCGCCTCCGTTATCGCCCGGCGCGAATTCCTCCGACGGCTTGGAAAACTAGAAAAACAATACCGCCTTCCCTTTCCCAAAGGCGCCTCCAAAATCGTCGACGCCGCCGCCAAACAATTCCTGGAAACCCACAGCGCCGAAGAATTCGGAAAAATCGCCAAACTCCACTTCCGCAACGCCGCCCGCGCCTTAGGAAAACCCGAACCTCCCCGAAAACAACGACCGCCCCGCCGCTCAAAACCCTGAACCAAACCAACCATCACCATCCTGCAAGACGCAAAACGATACAAAAACCCTGTCTATTCCGCTTCCTCAACCGCGCATTACTCGCCTACTTTTTGCTTCATCTTCCTCACTCCTATTTACGCGGTATTGCTGGTATTTCCCTTTATCAACCTAATTACAAACACAAGACTCCTCACCTGTCAGAGGATTTAAGTTTTGAGTATTACCGCCAAAAGTTGCCTCTCCATTACATTTCTGACACGTTGTTTATTTTTGCTTGCTTGTACCAGCCTGCCATTTTAGTATAGAAAAAGTCAAGACACTTGGCTGTGGTCGCATTCAGCTTTCCACAACATGGAAACTACTGAACTTTGCGGAAAACAACCTGTTTTGCATTCAGATTTCCGGGACAGGAAAAGCACAAGAGGATATAGCCTGATTGCTTGTTTGTTTCTTTTGCGAGATATAATTATACGCTTCCATTCACATCGGCGTCAGGGCTTAGGTATATTATAGTATCCTTGCTACCGTGGAAAACAGCGCTAAAAAGAGAATTATGAAGCGATTATGGAGCGCGCCATGCCTCCGAATTTAGCACTCGACTGCGTTTTAGGAAAGAAAAACAACGTTGGCGAGAATGGCCGGAAGAGTTAAGTAAATTACCGCAAACCTGAATTCACTCTCTGTAATCTTAGTCAAAGTTTGCCGATTTATAGATTGATTGATTTGAGTCTTTTGTTTTGAAAAGAAAAAAATGACAATCCGATTCTTGACGGTGCGAAGGCCGAAAGGGGTATGCTGGCAGCGCCGGTTCAGAAAATCATGCATTTGAAAAAGTGACAATAAATTTGAAATAGCTAGATTTAGCGTCTTATGGCATAATGTGTGTTGAAACAAAATGTTTCTAAATTGAGAAGTTGAGCAAAATAAATGGTTTTCTATTTACTTCTCCGGTGGTGGTTTTTTAGAGAATCATTATCTCATTCCGATTGCTCAGCAGCCATGCCTTCAGAGTCTCCAACATCTAACTCAACCTCTAAAAACTCAAACCATCCCAACGCATTGACCTTCTAAACTCTCTTCGCCCCAAAGCGCGCCCTGCCAGTCCCTATGACAATCTGCCTGATTGTCTGCGGGCTGGGAAAACGCCATCTAACCTCTCCCACCTCATTCATAAACCATTGCCGTTGTCGCTCTCTCCCCAGCATTCTGGCAACGCTGCTCCTCTCTTTTTAGCATCCGCCAAAACAAGCCAGCAAGAAAACTAATCAGGCACCAACCAAGCCCCACATCTATAACCCCCAAAGAGCCTTGTAGCCTAACTCCTCCGATTCCCCTTGCGCTTTGCTCTGCCCCGAAGTTGAGCCGAAGCAACAGGCTAAGCGCAACTTTCGAAAACAACCGGCCTCTGCTCCGCCAAGCGCTTGGTTTCTTCTTTGCTCGGCGCAGAGGCTCTCTCTTGGCGCGCCCGCAAGGCAGTCCGCAGAAAACAGACCAGCCATTTTGAGAAGGGGCGTCAAAGAGCTAAGCAGTCCCCTCGCAGAAGAGGGCGTCTTGCGGAAGAGAGTGGGAAGACAGGGAAGAGCCGCTCTCTAAAAACCCCTTTCAGGCGTCCTCCTCCCAAGTCGCCAGATCATGGTAACAATCTTATGGACTTTGCATGTTGGGGTGTGGTGTTTGGTTTCTTTGAGAGCAAGGCAGAAGGCTACCAGCCATCGGCAAAGTCTGGCGGGCGGGGGAAAGAGAGGCTCTTGCGCTTTCTCATAGCTTGTAGTGGGAGTCGCCACAAGGGATGAAGAAGTTGGTGGGGCCGACAAAAAGCCCTCCCCAAGCTTCAGCGTTTGTGGGGGAGTAGAGTGTCAACGCGCATCTAGAGATGGGCTGGATCAAAAGACCAACTTCTGAGAGAGAGATCGGATTAACCAAGGCCTCCGATTTTGCCGGGTTCCTTCCCGCTGGGGCAGAGAGGAGGTTCCTAGTTCAATGTTTGGGTGGCCGTCTAGCGGAGCCGGCCTTGTTGGCGGATTGGGGTTGCGAGGGCAGGGAGGAGCGCTGGTTGCCGCTATACTTGAGGTTGGAGGCTGGAGCGTCTTCTTCTTCGCTTGCGGGGAACTCGCCGGCCATGCTTTTGGAGATTATGCGGGCGCCGAGTAGTTTGGGATTGGCCGCAATGTTTCTAGGGAACTGGTCGTTCTGTTGACAGGATTGGAAGGAGCCATGATCCTGACAAGCGGCGGTTAAGCAGGGTAAAGAATAAATAGATTTAGAAGGTTCGAGGCGGGCGTTCTTCTGATTTAGAACGATGCTTGGTTTGGGCGAATACGGGAGGGAGAGGGCAAGTGGCGAACGAAGGGGAAGGATTGCTTTGGGGGCGGCCCTCGAAGACATCTGAAGGCTGCCGGGCGGCTGTTTCTGCCCTGCAGCTCCTAAGGTAAGAGTAAAAGGGGCGGATTTTCTCCTTGGGGGCAGTGAAGCAGATGTTGATTCAAGGAGATGCAGAAGGAGGCCTAGGGAAGAAAGCGGTCTTTTCAACCCATTGGTATCATGGGCCTTTTCCAAGGAATGGTGGCGAGGATTGAGGAATGGGGGCAACATCTTATCTGGAGGGAAGAAGGTTGCCGGGATTTGGTCTCGGATTGTTTGTCGGGGCGCTTCTCTCCCACGCGTTCTGGCAATCGCCCTTATAGCGGTTAGGTGGAATTAGAGCAGTTAGCATCCATTGAAAAAGGAAGCGGAAAGCAGACAAGAACGCGGATTAGGGCGTGTTGACCCCTAACGGAGCATTTCGCAGATGATTGCGAGTGCGATGAGCCGGATGAATATAAGGTTCTGGTTGTTCTGGCGGGAGAAGGCTCGGGGCCAAAATAGCCTGTCCCGCGCCAGACCGGCCGCTCGGCTGGGTTGCGTTTCTGCTATCGCTCTCCAGCCGGGTTTCCTTTCCGGGAAGGAGAGCCGGCTGTTTTGGGGCGGCCCTGCGGGCTTTCTTCTGAGGGTTGGGGCTGCTTGCTCTCGGTTCTCCTCGCCTTCATCCGCTCGCTCCATGCGCCAGAGCGCTTGACCGGCCTGGTTTAGTTCTTCTTTCTTGGTCGCCAGCAGAGGAAGCGGGGCAGTCCCGCTGCTGCTGCTGCTGCTGCTGCGGAGCTGTCTGCGGGATGGCGGGCGGTTGCTGCTGCGGGCGCCGATTCCATGGGGGAGAGGAGGAGCCTTTATGCGAGAGGGCAGTCCCTAGCCTGCTTCTCTGGCCGAGCGTCCCGGAGCGGCTTTCCCGGTTCCCACCCTTAGGGGTGGAGGAGTCCCTTCTTGGTCTAAGGGTTCTTGTGCCGGTCCATAGTATTCCCTTGGTCGAAGTGAGGGGGCAAGCGTTTCCCTCAGCAACCTTGCTCCGGTATTTATGGAGCAGAGGGCAAGGAGCCTTAGCCGGTTGGCAACCAGCCTCGTCCCGGGTTGCGCCAGCAAATAGGGCGCCCTTAGTTAGATCTGGCTCTGCGAGGAACAGCATAAATTCCCAACCACCCACCCCCAAGCCGAGATGCCCGATGCCCCACGGCTCTGACCAATCCGCAAGCAGAGATTAACCAAAGGCTTTTATCGTCTTTTCTAGCAACTCAAAATAATGAGCGAACAAACCAGACAGAACGATTACTCCACCTCTTGTTAAGAAAGTCCTGAATCTTTCCAAATTGGAAACGCGAGTCTTAATGCCGTCTTTTCCATTTCCGTCAAAACTATTTATTTGTGCTGAATTTTTCATCGAGATGCTCAAACTTTCCACCAACGAATATCTCCAACTCGTTAAGTGTTTCGATGTCTGGCTCTTTCATCTTCATCCTCTGTTTCCTCTGGCGGATTCTCCAAGCATTCGCAAAGATTCCTGCTTTTTCCATTTTTCTTCGGTGAGCATAGGCGGCCGCGGAGCGGAAGGTTCAGGAGGTTCTACCTATTCGCCATTAGGACATTGCCTTCGCCAACGTTCATTACGCGATTCTGGCGTTCTTGGGCTTCAAATTCATTCCACCTTCGATCCCATTCATCGTATGCGCCGCTTGCCAGCCCGGGCTAATCACCAGAGGAGAATCCCTCACTTCCAAGTCAGAAACGTTCCGATAGGTAAATCGGGGTGCAGGAATTTCATCCATCCCTTGAATCTCGTCAATGATCTGATCTCGAAGAGCCATGATGGCCTCCGCTTCCGGCATAAACTCCCTGTCCGGCCATACTCTTTCTGCATGCAGATTGTACACGATTCCTTCCCGATAAGTCTCGACAACTTCGCCATTCATTTTGTATCTCCCCATCCTATTGCTGTACCTGCCGCTGAGTTCATCCGGGTCTTTTGACGAGTAATCGTGATAGCGCCATAAGCTGTTAAAAATATTTCCAGTCGCTACTGGATTGTCTCCGCGTCCGTGTTCTTCCAGAATGTGATGGAGCTGCTCGAACTGAGGCGTGAATCGCATTTCGTTCTGAAAGAACCCTTTCAAATAGCCATGGATGCTGGCCGGAGAACTAGGGTTTGAAAATTGAATCGTCTCCTCGGTCATCACCACGTCGGGATCAGTGGTTGGTTGATAAGGAAAGTTAGCCTTCCAATTGGCCAGCCTTTCCGCCTCTTTATCCGCTTCTGCTTGCGCTTCTTCCGGGTCTTTATTCTCTCCCAGCAGATTGTAGATCATCAACCGTTCGGAGACGGAAGGATCGCCTCCCACCGGATCCTCCTTGCCGTAGATAACAGCATGCACCATGTTTGACACAGTGCCTTCAATGTCATCGTCGTAACCGCGCTGCTCCAAAAGAACCAAAAAACATGGAGTAAAGACGAAAGTACAAATCCCAATCGCCCAAAACAAGTCTTTTTTGGTACTGATACTCATCAATTAGTTATAGTGCGTAATTTCTTGCTTCGGAAAAGGACCTGTGAGTTCGGAAGCAAACGGCATATTGGTGGGCATTGTGCTACCATCACTGAATGTTTCGTCCGCCAAAGCGCCCTCATTAAGTGTCCTTATCTGCCTATCTCAATACAAATTGCTTTTGTTTTTAAACATCCTTGTTCTGTTCAATCGCATATTTTTGGACAGTAACCCCACCGTTTGGTAAGCATCTTCTTCAGCGCTCATCTCATCAGCCGTTCTTTCTATCGGCCTAGACCGTGGCGTGAAGGACCAGTATGTCCAATCGGGAGATTCTTTTCTACCGTACCTGTCAAGTCGCATCTCATAGCGCATGTCGGAAATATTGACTAACACTATTGGGTCGTATGTAAAATCGCTTATTGATGCAAAAAAGGGCCTGCAGTACCATCGTTGACTTAGGAATCGAATTTGTGGGTCCAGTGATTCATCCCAGCAGTTCTCGCCTCACTCAATGTAGTACCCTTTCTTTCCCGTTTCTTCGTCGCCGGGCCAGCCATTGTTGTACGCATCGTTCAAACAATGGGGGAGGTAAATACCTCCGTACCGCCAAAAGGAATCGGTGGATCGGCAGCATTCTTCATCTTCAATCCATGGAATATAGTTTACCCAAAGACTGTGGCACTCGTAATACCTGTTCAGATTCGAGGAGGATGCATACTCCTCGTCGTATTTGTATTGGATGAAACCAATCGCCGCGTTCAAAGTACCAAATGGTTGTCGCGCCAATTGAGACTGTCAACGACGACGGTGACGGCAACGAGAGTTCCGTCGGGCGTCTTCATTTTATTCCCAATCATTTTCCCTGCAGCTATTATCCCTACGATGATCAATCCCTTAACAATCGTTATTGTCCATGGATCTGCTTGGGCTTCGTATGTGTCTTCTGCGGGCGGGACGGCGGCGTTGAGTCGATGCGTTTGGAACGGCAGGAGTAGGAGGCCGGCGAAGAGCAGTCCGTAAATCGTGCCGATGCCGGCGGTTGGGAAGATGGTACCAAGGCGGGAGGCTTTTGGGAACACCGCGGACGCCCTCCTTTGGCGTCGTGGAGGGAAGAAGGTTTTGGAGAAAGGAAACAATGCCTTTAGCGGTTTGCGTCCAGAGTCCGTCTTGGTCTGCTCCGCCGGTGGTTCGGACAGAGCCATTCTTCCGCAGGATGTCTCCCGCAAAGCGCAAGAACCAAGGCGCCTTAGTTGGCTTGTCGGTTTCGGCCAAAAGGCCGAGTTCGTCTGTCATGTCTGTCTTCATAAAAATGCGATTGAACGAGGGATGCATAGCTAACAAGGGGAAAATCAAAAAATGCGGGTTGGAAAAGCGAGGTTTCATCAATGATTCCTTCGTTATTTGAACTTTTTGCGGGTTGGGGATGCTTGGCGAGGAAAAGTATTCTGATTTTTTGAGAAGTGCGGCCGCTCTTTCTGCTTTTTCCCTCATAATCTCTGTTTTCTCCAGAGTTTCGGCCAAACCACCAATGATTTACGATGATTTAATGTGAACACACTCTGATAGCATATTAAGCCGTTACTGATCCGTTTTCGAAAGCTTGCTTGATGGATTTTGAAACTTGTCTCGCGCAAAGGTGGCCGTCAAGCGCATCGATTGCGCCAACAACCTGCGGCAAATTGCGCTGGCGTCTCATCTGTACGCCGCCGATTACGAAGACTTCCTGCCGCTGTTGATAGGGTCGGAGCAGGTAGGTATGTTTTATCTGGATCCTCTAAGGTTTGGGGTTCCGTGGTATCGGAAGTTGTGGGCGGAGTATTTGGGCAAGAACACCAATGTTTTTCAATGCGCCGGGAATCTGCCGCGATTGCGGCGCATCGAGCAAAGAGAGGATCTAAGCGAGCGAGCGAAACGAGATTTGCCGCATCTGTTTAATTTTGCGTATGGAGCGAATGCTTATATGCTTATTTTCAGAGCGTATTCTTCCTGAGTTCGAGTATCGTGTGGAGAAAGACTGGGATATTACGATCTCGATGCGTTACTCTCACAAGACAGCGGAGATTGTTTCGCTGGCGCATCCCGATTATACTTTTAGGATTAGCCGGCGGCATGCGGGGCGGGCGAACATGGTTTTTTAGATGAGCATGTAGAGCATGGGAGTTTGCGGGATTGGACGTTGCCGGTTTCTGCGGTTTGGGATCGTTGGCATCCTCACAAGCGCTATCCTGTGGAACGATTTCAGCATCTTCCTGCGGACAATTGGTCTCCGCTTTACGGGGCGGATGAACTGCTGGAAGAAGAAAATGGAGACCGAAGATGAGTGAGCCGGATATGACCAACAGAGAGTTGAAGATTTGGCTGGCTGGCGAGTTCAAGGTGCTAAAATCCGAAATGAATGGCGAGTTCAAGTTGATTCGAGAAGAAATCAAAACACGTCAATCGGAAGTTCACGGGGAAATAGGGCGGATGGATGCTCGAATAGACGGGCAAAATGCATTGGTGACAGGATTGATGTTTCCATTTGTCATTGCGATAGCGATTCCGCTTGTTATTTATTTAGGGAAGATAGCTTGGGACATGGCGACGTCGAGAGATGAAAAAATTATTGAAAAGAAAAATCAGCCTGAATTGGGACTTGGAAATCATCCAAAGCATTAGTCTCAACGGAATTTGTGCAAGTTTTTGCTTTTTTTCAAGCCGTCGGGTTTTGGCTCGGCGGCTTGTTGTAGAATTTATGCGGTTAACGGAAGAACCAGATCCACAAATGGCACCGCTTTTGCTGGCGCAACGAGGAAACGCCTGCCGGCTCGCTTTGGCAAGTGGGCTGCCAGTCATAACGAAGGAGCCGCTAGCCCAAGAACGGCATCCTGGCCCGAGTGTTAGGACATGGAAAGACGCCGAGAGTCGCTCCGCCAGAGGCGTTGTCCATAGAGAGCCCCAGTATAAAAGCTCATCCCGATGAAACGGACGCGCGAAAAAGATACGGTCCGCCAGCCCTCGGAAAATCTCATGGAGGCGGGAATGCCAAAATCCCTATGCTGCTGCCAGAGATGGCCAAGCAGTGAAGTTCTCGCCATCGCCCAGCCAAGCCCCCGCTGCGCCTGAGGGGAGGCCAGACGACCATAGTCCCATTGCCCATGGATCGCGCCTATGAAGGCCGAGAAAATCGAGAGCAAGCCCAAACCAAGGGATTGGATCCAGTAGTTCCGCCGAAGAAAAGCCATCGCAATCCATGGAAATACGACCCAAGAGCTATACCAGAAGCGCAATGAAGTAGAGAGGCCGTTCCGCCGGTTGAAAGGCGATCGCCAAGTCTTCTCTCGCTTGGACAAACTAGACATAATCTTTATAAGACTCATAGCATTCGCCCTCTTCTCCGAAATGCTCCGTTAGTAGGAAACACAAACTAATCTCTTGCAATTTGCGATTAAGCACTTAGGGATACGCAGTTGTGCCGGCAGCTGTTGTCCGCAAACGAGGATTAGATTCTTAGCTTTGCTTTGGGATTTTTTAAAGCGAAGTTTCTCGGCAACGGCCGATGCCTAGCGCAAGTGAAGGGCGGATGGGATTGGGAAATTCTTAGCTGGGGCGGTGAGTATCTTGTGAACAATGCAGCCGGCTCCCCGAGAGTGCGGTCATAAAAACAGAGATTCCAACAACGGACTTTGGCAGTTGCCGGAGTCTCCGCGGCGGATGGCGGCAGAGAATGGTTGCATTCTTTTTTCTCCTTGTTTAAGTTTAGAAGCAGTTTTTTTTATTCTAATTCTGAATTTGGAATTAGGAATAATGAATTGACAGTGAGGGGGCAGTAATTTTGTACCTTTTGTTGTTTGAAAAAGAGAAGATAACATCGCCGAACGAAAGAAACAGGATTGGAGAAACAGCGGTGTTCTGAGCCGGTGAAATGTTTGTCCGTTGCCGTTTCCATCGGATCGGCCGCTTTGATTTTTTGACGCTTTTGACGCGAAGTTTTTCTTCTTTGCCAGCGCATTTGGAGAATGGCGGGCTTTGGTTCGAAAGCAGAAAGAAACATGGAAAAACCGGAGATGCGAGATGTAAAGAAGAAGGTGGGCATTTCTTCGTTTTTTCTCCATCCGCCAGCCCGGTCGTATTCAAAAAAACGAAAACTTCAAACTTGCAATTTGTAGTTCTCAATTCACATCGTTACATCACGCGAGCAAGCGATAGTTACTAACCAGACATTATTGGCAACGGACGCACTGGCTGACAAAAACTTGCGGTCGATGGCGGCTTGGCCTTACAACTTGAGGCTGTGGATGCGATTCAGGCGATACAATGGCTTGCGGCGGCTTTGGCGGTTTTGAAATCGACAGCCGAGTTTTTCCTCGACCGCCTCAACGCAACCTACGTTCGGAAACGAGCCGGCAAAATGCCGCCAATCTTTGAAGGGATGATTGCCGAGGAAACCTACGCCCAATCAGTGGACTATACTCTGGCCAAGAATCGGCTTGGCCAGTTTTCGAATCCTTGCGGTTTGATTGTTCTTTTGGCGGTGCTTTTCTCGGGATTTCTGCCTTGGTCTCACGGCGTGTTTTCGGACTTTGCGGGAGAATCGGCGTGGGCAAAGGCGGCTTGGATCCTTGGCATTACCTTTTTGTTTTCGGCAACGGAATGGCCTTGGGAATGGTATAAGCAGTTTCGATTGGAAGAGCGATTTGGCTTCAACAAGACCACCTTGCGATTGTGGATCGCGGACCGAATCAAAGGGGCGGCATTGGCCGTATTACTGGGCGTGCCGATGCTCGCCTTGTTGCTTTGGCTGGTCGAAGCCGTCGGGAGCGGATGGTGGCTTTACGGCTGGGGAACGGCGATTAGTTTCCAGATCGGGATGATGTTCGTCGTCCCCAAGTGGATTCTGCCTTGGTTTAATCGATTTGAGCCGCTGGCCGAAGGCGAACTGCGGGAACGGTTGTTGCGTCTGGGCAAAGCCGCCGGTTTTTCCGTCTCAAGCATTCAAGTGATGGACGGAAGCAAACGATCGGCGCATTCCAACGCCTTTTTTGCAGGCTTCGGGCGCTTTCGCAAAATCGTCCTCTTCGACACCCTCGTCCAGCAACTCTCCGCCGCTGAACTGGAGGCCGTCTTGGCCCACGAAATCGGCCACTACAAGAAGAAGCACATCTGGAAACTGCTGGCGTGGTCTTGCTTTGCCCTGCTTTTCGGTTTTTGGGTGCTGGCGCAACTGATAAATTTTCCACCGTTTTTAGCCGCTTTTGGATTTGCCGAAGGCAGATTGGCGCCCGCTTTTCTGCTCTTTGGACTGTTGAGCGGCTCGGTTTCTTTTTGGATCACTCCACTATCCAGTGCTTGGTCGAGAAAATTCGAATACGAAGCCGACGCTTTTGCCTCGCAAACCATCGACTCGAAAAATGCTTCAAGTTCGGGAGCCGTAACTTTGATTAGCGCGCTCCGAAAACTCGCGGAAAAAAACCTCAGCAGCCTCACGCCGCATCCTCTTTACAGTCGATTCTACTATTCTCATCCCACCCTTCTAGAACGCGAACAAGCCTTGCAAAAATTCATCCCCAGCAAGTGGACCGCCAAAATCCAATCGTTAGACAATACCGCTTGACCAGATAATAAAAACCCTCGGCGAGATTTTCTTTCGCCGAGGGTTACAGTGGAAAGCTTTGTTAGACAAGCTATTGTTGTTGACGAGCGGCCTCTTCTAGTTAGCGCAGGGCCTCCTGCATTTTCCATTCTTCCTCGGTGAGCGCCGGATGACTAGGCGCCGAGAGTTCAGTGATTTCCACTCACTCGCCTTCGCCATTCTTTTTCATTTCTTCTATTTCCGATGGCGTTAGAACGATCACTTCGCTGTTTTCGCCGCGGCTCAACAGCACGCGATAGCCTTCAGGGAGGAGGTGATGTAGGCAAAGAAACCGTCGCCTTCTGCGGAGATAACGGGCTGGTTGTTGGTCTGCAACCCGTTGCCTTCGCCAACGCTTATTTGGCGTTCTTTGGCCAAATATTCCTTATCCCTCGATCCCAATCATCATAGGCTTTCTGCCAGCCAGGGCTAATCGCCAAAAGCGAATCCCCTACTTCCAATTCCTTTTCGTAATTGAGAGTAGTAACGAATCTAGGATGCGGCGTTTTATCCATCCCTTGAATCTCGGCAACTTCGGCATTCATGCGGTATATTCCTGTTCTACGGCTGTGCGTACTGCTGAGTCCTTCAGGGTCTTTTTGTAAATACTGGTGGTAGTGCCGCAATGCGCCGTAAATCTTGCTTGTTGCCATCGATTTGTCCCCGCGTCCGTGTTCCTCCAGAATGTGATAGAGTCGCTCAAACTGTAGCGTGAACCTCGCTTCGTGATCAAAGAAACCTCGCAAGAATCTATGATTCATCATGAAAGGCTCGGCCATGTTTGTCGGCTTAAGCATTTCTTCGGTTATCACCACGTCCGGATCGGTTGTCGGTTGGTAAGGAAAGTTGTCCTTCCAATTCACCAGCCTCTCGACCTCTTTTTGTTTTTCTTCTGAGGACTCTTCCGGCTCTTCTTCTGATTCCAGAAAATTGTAGCTCATCAGCTGTTCATAGGCAGAGGATCGCCGCCCACCGAGGTCTCCTTGCCGTAGACGATGGCGTCCCCAGTGCGAGGTGCAACCTCCTTTAAGTTATCAGGCATTTCGTATCCTCGCTGGTTCAAAAAAAGAAAAACTAACAGGAAACGAAAACGAAAAACCCGATCCCACTCCCAAAAAACAACTCTTTTCTGTTTTTGCACTCATCAAGCCTCCTTTATTCCTTTTCCCAGTTATCTATTCGAGTATTTTTAGGACCATATCCACCTGTTTTTCTTGACCGACGGTAGCGATCATTTCCTCTGAAAATTCAGTCGACATGGTTCTAGATGTGTATGTCTAAACCACGTTACCAATATTATTTTTCCCATAGCTCATATCTTCAAGCCAAGCGTAGGCAACTGGGTTATTTCGGATCGCCTTCCGCCTCCAATTTACTATATTCAGTTCTGGATTTAGTGACGACGGAGTCAAACGAGTACATTATGTCGACGTTTGCAGTTTCTCTCCAAGTAATTAAAAATCCCGCGCTCCTCGTTTCAGAGTCGACTCACTTACCTTCCTTGCCCGGTGAATAATTGGGATAATAGCCATGCCCGTAATAGTGCCAATAACTCCAAGGATTCCCTTCACTATCATATGATGTGTAATATCCCCGATCCTCGTTCCATACGATGCGGGATATATGGATATCGTAGTACGAGTAATCCTCATTGGGTCTTGTCCTCGAAGAAGACCAAGTAGTGGGTTTCCATGTATCGTTTGAGTAGCACCAAAAGACTTTTTCGTCTTCGTAACTATATTCACCAGTATGTGTTACCGTGACAATTTTGCCTTTCGGTAGCTTCGTTTGGCTGGCTTTTCATTTTGTTCCATCCTAGGCAGCTGTGGCAAGATAGCCGGCAACAAATCCAATAACGAAAACAGCACTAATGCCCAGCACAAGCAATGTTTGGGGTCTCCACGGTGTCGTCTGAGGGAAGCGGCGTTTATTCGTTGGCCTTGAAAAGTATGAACAAAATCCCCGCGATGAGCAGGTCGTAGATCGTGCCGATGCCGAGCGTTGAGGCGATTTGTTTGAGGTTCAATGCTTCCCGTACCCGCAGATACCAAGGTATCTTTGGTGAATTATTCTCCACGGTAGATAGTCTCAGTTTCGTTGTCCTTCGCGGTGCGAGAATCTTCCCTAGTTTAAAATTGTTAGATTTCATTTCAAGATATTATTAGTCGATATTAATTTCAGATTAATTGAGACCTTAAATGTTAAATGGGCTGTTTTTCCATTTTGGCAACCTTTTTCGATTTTCAGGAGAGATATTTTTGGGGACGCAAAAGCGCGGTTTTCCCTTGTTATTTGGGATTTATGTGGTTTGGGAGGCTTAGCGAGCAAAAATATCTCTGGTTTTTAATGGTTTGCGGGCATTTTTTTGGGCCTCGCGCAATATTTTTCTTCGGGATGGAAAAATTTCGGCAAAACTTATTTTATGGTGAGGGATGAGGCATTCAAAGGAAACGGAGGCCAAGGCAGGCGGCGGAGAATCGACCTTGATTTCTCTAGCCGATTTGCCCGGAGTCAGCGCGCAACGAACGGCGGCGCTTCTAAAACTCCGGTTGCGAACTTTGGAGGATCTTTTTCTTTATTGTCCTAATCGTTATGAAGACCGCCGAAAATTTCTCAAAATCGCCGAGGCGTCGCCAGACACGGCGGCGTTGTTCCAAGGAACCGTGCTTGCGGTTTCCCACAAGAGAACTTCGCGGCGGCATCTTTCCTTGCTGGAAGTCCGGCTGGGGGATGATTCGGGAGAACTGACTTGCCGCTGGTGGAACCAACCCTATCGCGCCCGGCAGTTTCGAGCGGGTATGAAGATTCTGGTTTACGGAAAGCCGGCGTTTGGGGAAAAGACGATCCTTGATCAGCCGGAAGTGGAATGGAATTCCGGGGACGACGAGGCAATTCACATGAACCGAATCGTCCCTGTTTATTCTCTTGCCAAAGGGATTGCGCAACGGTGGTTGCGGGCTTTTATTTGGCGGGCTTTGGAGAATCGTTCTGATTGTTTGGAGGAGCCGGACTTTGGAATTCCGTTTCACTCGGCGCTCCGCCGTCTTGACGCCGTCCGCTCCCTGCACTTTCCCGGTGAAATGGAGCAGGCACTGGCCGCCCGCAGACACTTTGCGCGCGAAGAACTGTTTCGATTTCAGTTGGACTTGCAGTCGCGGCGTCTGCGTTTTCTGCGAAACGCCAAGGCGCCGCCGTGTTTGGCGGGAGAGAGCCGGCTTCAATTCTTTTTGGAGCAGATTCCCTTCCAGTTGACTCAAGCGCAAAACCGGGTTCTCCGAGAAATTCGGCGCGACTTGGGCCGTTCCGTTCCCATGCGCCGCTTGCTGCAAGGAGACGTCGGCTCCGGCAAAACCGTGGTTGCCGCCGCTGCCGCCGTGGTTGTTCTTGCTAACGGCTTTGACGCGGCTTTCATGGCTCCTACGGAGCTTTTGGCGCAGCAGCACTACCGCACCTTGAGCGATTTGCTGGCCTCTTTGCCCGTTGTGCCAAGCCTGCTCATCGGAGGCTCCAGGAAATGGCAGATGCCGCCTTCGCCCGCTTTGACCGTTGGCACGCACGCTTTGCTGGAAGACGCTTATCAACCGACTCGGCTGGGACTGGTTGTTATCGACGAACAACACCGCTTTGGCGTCGACCAGCGCAACCGGCTGCTTCGCAAGGGGCGCTACCCCCACCTTCTGACGATGACCGCCACCCCGATTCCCCGATCGCTGGGACTTACCCTCTATGGCGAGTTGGAACATTCCATCCTTGACAAACTTCCGCCGCAACGGGGCGCCTTGAAAACCTACGTCCGCCAAGCCGACCGCTTGGAGCGCATCTGGGCCTTCCTTTGCCAAAAACTGAAAGAAGGACGCCAAGCCTACGTAGTTTATCCGCGAATTGAGGAATCAGAGGACGGCCAGATCAAATCGTTGCAATCCGAGTTTCACAAAATCGAGAAAACCGTCGCGCCTTTTCGGGCCGGCTGGATTCACGGCCAGCTGCCTCGAGAAACCTCCGCCCAAGTAATGGACGACTTCCGGGCCAACCGCCTTCAAGTTTTAGTATCCACCACTATGATCGAAGTGGGCGTCGACGTTCCCAATGCCACCGTCATGCTTGTGGAAAACGCCGAGCGATTCGGACTGGCGCAACTCCACCAAATCCGCGGCCGAATCGGACGCGGCAGTTGCGATTCTCACTGCATCCTCGTCTCCCACGAAAAAAACGAAACCGCCCGCGAGCGTCTCAAAATCCTCGAATCCACCCGCGACGGATTCGTCATTGCCGAACACGACCTGAGACTGCGCGGCCCCGGCGAATTTTTAGGCAAACAGCAAAGCGGACTCCCGCGCTTCCGATTTACGGACTTGATTCGGGACGGGGACTTGGTCCGCGAAGTCCGCGATTCCGTGCGGACGCATTTGGGCATCGAGTCCGGCGATGCGAATCCTCCGGAAAGCAGCTCGCTCTTCGCCGGTCAATGAAAGGGCGCCGCCAAGTCTCACAACTTCAAGCGATGGAACAGCAAGGGAGCGACCAACGAAACCAGCGCCCCAGTCGCCAAACCGTGCAAGTAATCCGCCGAAAGCGCCGTCGCCAAAGGCCAGTCCGCCATCCCCTCTCCTCGCAACAAACGTCGGCTGGCGAGTCCGTAAGGGCCGAGCAAGGCGCCGCCAATCAAAAATCGGAGCGTCCGCTCTCGCCAACAGCGGGCATTGCGATCCCGCTTCAACATCGCCAAAACCCGACAGCCTCCGAAAAACCCAAAACCCAGCCCAGCCAGCAAAAACGGAGAATGCAAACTGAAAGGATGAATGCGCCCGTCCGACGGCCGTTTCTCCAAGGCCCTAGAAACCCATTCCGCCGGCAATTCAAAATCCCAAGCCAGCCAGCGCGTTCCATAAGCCACGGCGCAAGCGGCCAAAGAAGCCAACCACAGCGCAAGCAGTTGTCCCCGCAAGCCCAACCGAAGAAAACGCGGCATTGTCCGCGCTTCCAGCGCTGGTGACAAATACAAAAACAGCAGGCCGGCCAATATGCCCGCAAGCACTTGGGAAACCGAATGAACGCCCAGATACACCCGCGAAATCCCGACTCCGAGAACGATCCCGGCAAACAAAAACCGCATTCCCCGCCGATTCCATTGCCGCGCCAACTCGCCCCAAACCGCCGTGGCAACAAGCGCGTGCCCCGAAGGCATTCCAAACCCTTTGGAACCGGCCAGCGATTGAATCTCCGGCTCTACCCAGTAAGGACGGGGCGCGAGAAAAACCAGCTTCGAAACGCCGGCCAGCCAAGAGCCGGCCAAGTGCGCCAACCACACCCGGCGCATCGCCGCGCCATCCCAACACCAATACAAGCTGGCCAAAAGCGCGCTCAAGGCCGTCGAAGGCCCCAAATCGCTCCAAGCGCGGAGCGGCCAATGCAGCGGCGCGCCGTTCTTCTGCAACCAAATCACAAACTCCGTTTCCATCTTCTTTGCGTTTTCCCAATCGGTTTATCCAAACGGCCCGCCAAAGGCGCAACGCTTTTTTCCAATTCTTGACGCCGCCGAATCCGGCCTTTTCAAAAAGCGCTCTTCTTTTTATCCAAAGTCGATGCGCAAACCAACAATGCGCTATTTGCCGGCAAGCGGCTCTTGCGCCAACTTTATGGCTTGACTTGCAGACAATCGGCGCATAACCTTTCTTCCCAAAGCCATGAAAAAGACACAAGTAGCCGCAAACCTTTGCCCCCCCCCCCCCCCCTCTTGGCGGGGATTTACCTTGATTGAACTTTTAGTCGTCATTGCCATCATTGCGATTTTGGCGGGAATGCTCCTTCCCGCTTTGGCCAAAGCCAAGGCCAAGGCGCACGAAGTGGACTGCATGAACAACCTCAAACAGCTGGGCATCGCCTTTGCCATGTATCTGGACGATAACGAAGACACTTTTCCGGGAGTGGCCTCGCGCGGCGCCTTCGCGCCGCAACCCGAAGATTGGATTTTCTGGAACATCAAAGGCCGGGACGCCGCCAACAACCTCACCCTCGAAGAAATTTACAACCCCCAAAACTCCGCCATCGCTCCCTACATCGGCAACTTCACCACCAATCTCTTCCGCTGCAAATCCGACAAAGAATGGAACGAACGCCTCAAGAAGCAACCCCGCCCTTACATTTACTCCTACTCGATGGTCAGCGTCTACACCGGTGGCAAAAACCATGGACCGGGATCCATCTTCGATCGCACTCACTCCATTATTGCTCCTTTCAAATCCTCCAACATCAAATTGCCGTCGCAGAAAATGATCCTCGTAGATGAAAATGGCGACTACGACAGCGGCGTTGCCATCATCGACGACGGACGCTTCACCGGCGGCGGCAACAAATTGGCCGCGCGCCATCGCATTCCGCACGGCACTTCCAGCTCCCAGAACGACTACTTCAGCCGAGGACGCGGCAACGTTCTTTTTGGCGATTGGCACGTCGCCCCTCTCTCCCCGCGAGAAGCCGACCAACCCAAACACTATCACACGCAGTGGACGGGAGAATAGAATCGGCGTTGGAAAAGGCGTTTCTTGCTCGGTGCGGAAGATTGTCGGAATTTTGACTTTTCCCTGTCGGCTTGCGGCGGAGAATCGTTGCTTGTAAAATTTTTGCCAGCCAAAGCGCAACTAAGGTTTTAAAAGATGATAAGTAGTTTCTTTTTGTTTTTGCTAGTGGTCGTCGTTTTCTACGTCGGACATCAAATTGTTCACGCATTGCGCAAGATCGGTTTGGAGTTGGAGATTCTCCGAGAAAAGCGGAAGCAGGACGGCTAAGCGAACGCATCGGCGGAGCATTCGCTTGCGGGCGCGTTTTTTGGGGAGGAGAAAGCCATTCGTAATCGGCGAAGGAGGTGGGCGTTCGTCAAAAAGTTTTTAGCCGTCCATTGGACGGGCCTTTTTGTTTGCCAATTTTGTTTCGGCTTTTAGGCTGGCCGCATGTTCTGTCAAAGATGGATTCCGTTGCTGGCCGTCGTCTTTTTGGGGGCGGGTTTTTCGTTGGCGTGCGCTGAGCCTGATTCCGACTGGCGCGGCGTTCGAATTTTCCCGGAACAGGGAAAGTTGCGCATTGAGGTGAATGGAAGCTTTTTCGCCAATTATATTTACGAAGATGTTTCCCGTCCTTTTTTGTATCCGGTGATCGGCCCGGCCGGGTTGCCAATCACGCGCAACTGGCCGATGAGTTTTCAGCCGGGCGAGGCGAAGGATCATCCGCATCATCGGTCTTTTTGGTATGCTCACGGCGAGGTGAACGGGCATGACTTTTGGTCGGAATCCAGCCGGGCGGGCACGATTGAGCATGAGTATTTTCAGGAAATTGTTTCCGGGACAGAGTGGGGGCGGATTGTGGCTTGGAATCGGCTGGTGGCCAAAAACGGCGCCATTGTGGGAATGGATAAGCGGGAAATTACCATTTACAATCGCCCGGATTCGGAGCGGCGGATCGACTTCAACATCACGTTTCTCGCTTCGCACGGCGACTTGGTTTTGGGCGACACTAAGGAAGGTTCTATGGCAATTCGCCTGGCGCCGACGATGCGGATGAAAGGAGAAGTGGCGCAGGGGCGCATTGTCAATAGCGAAGGCCTGCGGGATGGCGAAACTTGGGGCAAACGGGCAAAATGGGTGGATTACAGCGGCCCGGTGCAGGGCAAAACGGTGGGCGTGGCTATTTTCGATCACCCGGACAATCCGCGGCATCCCACTTGGTGGCACGTTCGCGACTACGGACTCTTTGCGGCCAATCCCTTCGGCATCCACAACTTTGAGCGCAAAGAAAAGGGGCTGGGAGATTATCGGGTGCCCGCCGGCAAAAGCGCGCAGTGGAAGTACCGGTTTTTCATGCATCTGGGCAACGCAAAGGAGGCCGGCGTGGAAGCCAAATACACCGAATACTCGCAAACGAAGTAGCTCGATGTATACGATTTTGGAAATTTTTGGAGATTAGAAATTAATTAGCATCATGAGAAAACTATTCGCAATTGCAGTGTTGGCAGTGTCGATCTCGGCACTGGGAGAAGAGAAGAAGGAATTCAAAACCTTCCAATTCGAAGACGAGGTCGTCAAGGTTAAAAAGCCGAAGTCCTTCCTTTTGACCGGGAACGAACTAGCCAAAAGCACCCAGTTTCCGATGCCTGCGCACATTCGGCGAACGTTGGTGGGATTGTTGGAAAAAACCAAGAAAAACAAGAAGAAGGTAAAAGAAACGATAGATGAAATAAAAGGACAGATGCCCACCCTGTCAGAGACTCGAATCAAGAGAGCAAACACCGCTTTGGCAGTCGGAGAATACTTCGAAGAATTCCTCAAAATTTCCATCAAGGACTTCGAAGGGATTTTGAAGAGAGGCTCGCTCAGTGCAGGTGAAGTGAGAAAATTTACCAAACATACGGACAATGCAGAAAAGATTACCGCGTTGGTAGATCGCGCCAGAAAGGAATTCAGAGAATCTGCAGGCCAGTAAAATGGCAAAGAAAACGATAGAGAAAGCGATTGATTGGGCGGGCTACAAGCATACCGAGATGCGCAAAAACTGCTTCGACTATAAAAAGCATGCACGTTTAGAATGCTCTGCGATGGGAAAATCTCCTTTTGTTTGGCCGTCTGTTTTTGTTGAATTATGGAAAGAATGAAATTGTTCTCTGTTTTGTTTGTGTCGATTTCCTTTGCGCTTGGTTTCCAGCCTTCGGTTGCCGCCGCCGAACGGCCGGCGGGCGTTCCCCAAGCCTTTGTGGAAGTGCGGACGGTTGTTCCGGACATTGTTGTGGAACTTCGCTATTTGGGGCGGGAGAATTTTCTGGGGCGTCCAGTGGATGGCTATACGGCGGACAACTGCTGGATCACTCGGCCGGCGGCGGAACAGTTGGCGAAGGTTCAAGCGGCGCTTCGCCCTTTTGGTCTCTCGCTGAAAGTTTTTGACGCGTATCGTCCTCAGTCGGCGGTAGATCATTTTGTGCGCTGGGCGAAGGAGCCGGACGACGAGGGCTTGAAGCGCCGATATTATCCTTCGGTGCCAAAGCAGCGGCTGATCCCGGAAGGATACATTGCCGATCGTTCCGGGCATTCGCGCGGCAGCACGATTGATCTCACCATTGTCGCGATTGCCGGCAGGTCGCAACGCCCGGTCGGAGAGGAACTGGACATGGGAACGCCGTTTGATTTCTTCGGCGCCAAATCGCACACCGAAAACCCGAATTTGACCGCGCAACAAAAAGCCAACCGCCTGTTGTTGAAGACATTGATGGAGCGGCACAAGTTTGTGAATTATCCCAAGGAATGGTGGCACTTCACTTTAAAAGACGAGCCGTTTCCGAAAACTTATTTCAACTTTCCCACCGGCGGCGTTTCCGCCGCCGCGCCGCAAGCTAAGCCGTCGCCTCAAGAATGAGTTGCCCTGAAATGCTTCGCTTGGAGCAGGATCAAGCTCGCACGCACAACTGGAAGCGCTGGGGTCCGTATCTTTCGGAGCGTCAATGGGGCACCGTCCGGGAGGATTACTCTGCTTGGGGCGATTGCTGGAGTTATTTTCCGCATGATCACGCGCGGTCGCGGGCGTATCGCTGGGGAGAAGACGGTTTGCTGGGCATTGCTGATCGGCAGGCGCGGCTGTGTTTTGCGCTGGCTCTGTGGAATGGCGAGGATTCCATCTTGAAGGAACGGCTCTACGGACTTAACGGACACGAAGGCAATCACGGCGAGGACGTCAAGGAACTGTATTACTATTTGGATTCGTCGCCGACCCACAGCTACATGAAGGCGCTTTACAAATATCCCCAGCAGGCGTTTCCCTATTCGGAACTTCTGCGCGAGAATCGTCGGCGGGGTCGTTCCGTCGCCGAGTTTGAATTGCCGGACACGGGAATTTTTGAGGAGGGACGCTACTTCGACGTGCAGTGCGAGTATGCCAAGCGGTCGCCCAACGACGTTCTTATCCGCATCCGAATCACCAACCGCGCCGCTGGGCCGCACGTTCTTCACCTCTTGCCGACGCTCTGGTTTCGAAACACTTGGTCTTGGGACTGCGGACATGAAGGTTGCACGCTTCGGCCGACTATCGCCCGGCAAGCCGCGCAACGGCTCTTGGTCAGGCATCCGACGTTGAATGAGTTTCGGTTTTTCTGGGATCGCCCCGCGGACGAAGTCTTGTTGACTCACAACGAAACCAACGTCAAACGCTTGTACGGCGTTTCAGCCGAGTCTCTTTTCGTCAAGGACGCCTTCCACGAGCATTTGATCGGCAAGCCGTTGCCGTCGTTGGCATCCGTCCAAACCGGCACCAAGGCGGCGCCTCACTATCGCCTGAACCTTGCGGCCGGCGCCGTCGAAGAGTTTCGGCTTCGATTGACGGCAGCAGCAGAGGAAGCGGAAGACGCGCCCTTCGGCCCTGAATTTGACTCTGTTTTTGCCCAGCGCATCCGCGAAACCGACGATTTCTACCGAGCCGTTTCGCCTCGAATCCAAGCGGGTTCCGACGATGCGAACATCATTCGGCAAGGCTACGCCGGCCTTCTTTGGACAAAACAGTTTTATCACTATGTGGTGGACAGTTGGCTTGAAGGCGACCCGGCCGTTTCTCCGCCGGAAGAGCGAAAGCAAGGGCGCAATCGCCAATGGCGGCACTTTCACGGACGCGATATCATCTCCATGCCCGACAAGTGGGAGTATCCGTGGTTCGCCGCTTGGGACCTTGCCTTTCACATGATTCCCTTTGCCCGCATAGACCCTGAGTTTGCCAAGTCGCAGCTCCTTTTGATGCTTCGCGAATGGTATCTCCATCCCAACGGCCAACTGCCCGCCTATGAGTTTGCCTTTGACGACGTCAATCCGCCGGTTCACGCTTGGGCCGTTTGGCGCGTCTATAAAATTACCGCTCAAAAAGGAAGGCGCGACCGGGATTTTCTGGAAAGCGCGTTTCAAAAACTGCTCCTCAACTTCACTTGGTGGGTCAATCGCAAAGATGAAAACGGGAACAATCTTTTTGGCGGCGGCTTTCTAGGCTTGGACAACGTCGGCCCTTTTGACCGCTCCAAGCCCTTTCCCGGCGGCGGGCAGTTGACGCAGGCGGACGGCACGGCGTGGATGGCGTTTTATTGTCTCACAATGCTGAGCATGGCGCTGGAACTGGCCAAAGGCGAAGAGCGCGTCTACGGCGCCTACGGCGACATGGCTTCCAAGTTTTTCGAACACTTCGTTCAAATCTCCGATGCGTTCAATCACCTCGACGGCACGGGGCTTTGGGACGAGCAAGACGGCTTTTACTACGACCGCCTCACACAAGGCAACGAACACATCGTCATTCGCACAAGATCGCTTGTCGGCCTGCTCCCCTTAATTGCCGTGGAAGTGCTTGACTTGCCGCTTCTCCGGTCGCTTCCGGGCTTCTACAAGCGTTTTCAATGGTTTCTGCAACACCGGCCGGAGTTATCCCGCCACCTCGTTCCCGGAGAAGGAAGCCGCGCCGACAAAGTTCTCCTTATGCTCTCCACGCCGAGCCGCCTCAAAAGAATCCTCCGTTATCTTGTCGACGAGCGCGAATTCCTGTCGACCTTCGGCGTCCGCTCCCTCTCCAAGCATCATCAAACGCATCCTTCCCGTCTCTCTCTCGGCGGCGAGACCCTCAGCGTAGAATACACTCCCGGCGAGTCCAACACCGGGCTTTTCGGCGGGAACTCCAACTGGCGCGGCCCCATTTGGATGCCGGTCAATTACCTCCTTCTGGAGGCGCTGGAACGCTACCAACACTTCTACGGCGACTCGCTGGCCGTTCCCTTCCCGGCCAAAGGAGGACGGCTCTGCTCTGGCCGCGAAATTGCCGAAGAGATTCAAAAACGCCTGATTGCCATTTTTCGCTTCGACAAAAACGGAAAGCGGCCCTGCCACGGCGACTCTCCTCAATACCGGCGAAACGCTCCTTGGGAAAACCTGCTTTTGTTCTACGAATACTTTGACGGAGACAATGCCCGCGGCCTGGGCGCCAGCCATCAAACCGGTTGGACCGCCCTCGTCATCCGGCTGTTGGAAGACAGACCATGACTAGCAGAACTTTGGAGGCCTTTCTTTCTTCACAACGCGGCGACGCTCCGCGCAAACTTCCCTGGCCCGCGCGCGGGAATTTTGGCTTGCGAACTAGGAGTGGCGGCTTTCTAATGCCGCTCTTGCAATTCGCCAGAGCGGCGGAAAAAAAAGGGCGATTGGCGCAGCGGTCAGCGCAGCTGTTTTACACACAGCGGGTCGGGGGTTCGAGTCCCTCATCGCCCACCATCGCCAAACATTAAAAAATTGACCAGTTAGCGATGCGTTGTTTTTAAGCGAATAATATTCCATTGTTCCGCCGCCCAAACCAAACCCGCCTCCCTTCAATTGCGAAGAAAAGCGGCCCGCCAAGAGAGCGACAACCCCGATTCCGCTCATCCTCAACCTTGACAAAGACTCCACGCCAAATCCATGATGGCTTCCCATGATAACGTCTCAGTTGCTAAACGCCGCCGATCAAAGCGACATCGAGACAATCAAAACCCTGATCCACGGCGGAGCCGAGGTCAACGCAAAGGATCTGCACGGTAAAACAGCCCTGCACGTCGCCGCCTGGAAAGGTTGTCTTGAAGTTATCCAAACTCTGCTGGCCGGCGGCGCGAACGTCCACGCAAAAGATCAATGCGAGGAGACGCCGCTGCACGTCGCCGCTTGGCGGGGACATATTGAGATTGTTCGGATTCTGCTGACCAACGGCGCCGACGTCCACGCAAGAAGCGCTTTCGACGGCAACACCCCGCTCGACTATGCCGTTGAGGGAGATCACAGTGAAATCGTCCAGTTGCTTCTTGCTTTCGGAGCGGACGTCAACGCGGAAGATGAAAACTATTTGACGCCGCTGCACAAGGCTTCTATAGGCGGCCACCTCAAAACCATTCAAGCCTTGCTTAGCACCGGCGCCAAGGTCAACGCTATGGACCGTGATGGCGACACTCCACTGCACGTTGCCACTTGGAGAGGTTGCCTTGAGGTCGTTCAAATTCTGCTGAACGGCGGCGCCGACCTCCACGCAAAAAATGAACGCGGTCACACGTCGCTACATCTCGCCACTTGGAGAGGTTGCCTTGAAGTCGTTCAGGCTCTGTTGGACAGCGGCGCCGACTTCCACACAAAAAATAAATACGGCGACACTCCACTGCACGTCGCCGCTTGGTGGGGACATATTGAAATTGTTCGGATTCTGCTGACCAAAGGCGCCGACGTTGGCTCAGAAGACGACAAATGCAGCAACACGCCGCTACACGCCGCTGCCATGAACAGTCAGAGTGAAATTGTTCAAGTGTTGTTGGACTCCGGAGCAGACGTCCACGCAGAAAATAAATATGGAGACACACCGTTGCACGTTGTTGACGGGAGAAACCATGCGAAAATCGTACAAATTTTGCTGTCTGCCGGCGCAGACGCCAACGCAAAGAATAATTTCGGCGGAGAAACGCCATTGCATAACGCCGCCTGGAAAGGCCACGCCAAATGCATCCCAGATCTGTTAGCCGCCAGAGCGAATGCCAACGCAAAGGGAAAAAACGGTCGCGCTCCATTGCACAATGCCGCCGGGAAAGGGTGTGCCGAAATTGTTCGATCCTTGATCGCCGCCGGCGCCAATGTCCATGCAGAGGATGAATGCGGCAGGAACCCGCTACACTCCGCCGCCTCGGAAGGGCATCTTGAATCTATAAAACTCTTGATCCATTCCGGAGCGGACTTGGATACGGAGAATAAATTCGGTCGGACGCCGTTGCACACCGCCGCTTTTTACGGACACACCGAAGCCGTCAAGTTGTTGCTGGATTCAGGGGCAAAAGTCAACGCAAAGAATAAATTGGGACACACTCCGTTGTATGCCGCGGCCGAAGGAGGCTGTGTCGAAACTATCAAAACGTTGCTGGATTCAAAAGCGGATCCAAACACAATCAGCGATCGACACGGCAACACTCCGTTGCATGCGGCTGCTTATTACGGCCACGCTAAGGCCATCCCATCTTTGCTCATTGCCGGAGCGGATGTCAATGTGCCGGATGAAAACGGCCGTACTCCTCTACACACCGCTGTCCAAGAAGGCTACACCAAAATCCTATTGCTCTTGATTGCCGCCGGAGCAGACATTCATGCAAAAGATAAAAACGGGCGCACCCCCCTACGCGCTATCACTGACGAGGTTCGCAAAGTCCTTCAATCTATAATCGACGCCTTGCCACACGCCTCTGCCGTTCCTGACCGAATCGAAATTATCAGAACGCTAATCGTTGACGGGGCAGACGCGGATGCCATCAATAAAAAAGACAAAAACAGCCAAACCTCACTCCACACAGCCGCCAAGAGAGGCCATATCCAAATCGTTCAGGCACTGATCGCGGCCGGAGTGGACGCGGATGCCATCAACAAAAAAGACAAAAACAACCGAACCCCGCTCCACCAAGCCGCCGGAAAAGGCAATATCGAAATCATTCAAACCCTGCTTGCCGCCGGAGCAGACGTCCACGCCAAGGATAAATGCGGCCAAACCCCGCTCCACAAAGCCGCCGGAAGAGGCAATATCAAAATCATCCGAACCCTGCTTGCCGCCGGAGCAGACGGCTACGCCAAGGATGAAAACAATCATCCACCGGCAATCCCGCGCCAATGGAGAGAGCAGCTCAGAATCGGAGAATCTCAGTCCTCAGAATAAACATAAACACGGCAACGAGCCGTTGCGCTGAGGCGGGTAGAAGAAAAAGACTTTGCTGAAGCCATTGCGCTGAGGCTTTGTCGGCGCGAGGGGACAATCTGCGGGAAACGAACCATCCGCCGGCCTGAGGAAATAGGCTTTCCCTTGCTTGGCAGAATGCGGCATACTCATCCCCGCATGGCGCGAGATTCAAAGCCGGTTTCTTGGTGGCAAGTGTTGCTCATATTGGCCCTTCCCTTGGCCGTTTTGTTTCACTCAAGCTTTCAATCCGAGTTGGTGTTGTTTTCCAATGACGGCCCCTTGGGAGTCATCAGTTCCCAAGCGGCCTCTTTGCCCGGAGCCTTCTTCGGCTATTGGGACGATTTGAATTGGGTGGGACAGGAGAAGCCGAGTGCGGCGCCCAACTTTTCCCAGTTGCTGGGGAGCATAGTCAACGACGCGGTGGTTTATTCGAAAATCAGCGCTCCCCTTTCTCTGTTGTTGCTGGGCTTTGCCGGATGGCTGCTGTTTCGGCAGTTGAGATTTCGGTCGGCAGTCTGCGTGTTGGGGGCCATTGCCTTTGCGCTGAACATGAACTTTTTTTCCAACGCTTGCTGGGGGTTGACCTCGTGGACGGTTACTATGGCGTCGGCTCTGTTGGCGCTTGTCGCCTTGCATCTGCAACCAGCGCGAATGCCCTTTTTGAAATACGTTCTGGCCGGGTTTGCCGTGGGACACGGGATTACAGAAGGGTTTGACACGGGCGCTTTATACAGTCTGGCGATTGGGGCGTATGCGGCTTTTTTAGTTTTCCTCGAAAAGGGAGACGTCGGCCAAAAAGGATTGAAGGCGGCGGGACTGGTTTTGGCGGTGGCGGTTTCTGCGGCGGTGTTTTCAACGCAAATTTTGGCGACACTGGTCAAAACGCAGATTCAAGGAGTGGCCGGCATGGGACAAACAAAAGAGGAGAAGGAAAAGCGTTGGGATGCGGCAACGCAGTGGAGTCTGCCCGTAAAAGAAGTGTTGCGCGTGAGCGTTCCCGGATTGTTTGGCTACCGGATGACGGATTTGGAAGGTCGCCCTTCCGCCAGTTCCTATTGGGGCGCCGTGGGAAGAACTCCCGGTTGGGAAACGCAGCGGCATCGGCAGGGTTATTATCCGCGCCATTCAGGTTCCGGCGAATATGCCGGCGCTTTGGTTCTGGCGATGGCCGCCTTTGCCGTTTTTCAAAGCCTTCGCGGAAGCCGGACGCCGCTGGATCGACGGCAACGCCTCGCCGTCTGGTTTTGGTCCGGAATCGCCATTGTCTCGATCCTTTTGGCCTTCGGAAGGCACGCCCCTTTTTACCACCTTCCTTATGAATTGTTGCCTTACTTTTCCACAATGCGCAACCCGATCAAGTTCATGCACCTGTTTCATCTGGCGGCGATAATCCTCTTCGGCTACGGACTACAAGTACTATGGACATACTATCTAAATCGTCCGTCCGCCCGAGAGAAAAAACTGGGAAAACTTCTCAAACAATGGTGGTCCAAAGCGCCCGGCTTCGACCGCAAGTGGACTTTGGCCGTTGCCGGCATCATCGTCTTCGGGCTTCTGTCGTGCCTCATCTATGCGTCTGCCGGCAAAGAAGCGGCGCAACTCCTGTTGGATGGGGGTTTTTCCGAAGAACTAGCCGGAGAAATTCATAAATTTAGCGTTTTCGAGATGCTTTGGTCTATAGCCTTTTTCTCAATTGTTTGGATTCTGGCGACACTCACACTCAGCGGAGCATTCCACTGGAAACACCGCAAGGCTTTAGGCATCACGCTGGGCTTGCTACTTGTGGCAGACTTGGGCCGGGCGGATCGGTTTTGGATTGTATACTATGATTACAAGAAAAAGTATACCTCCAACCCAGTCATAGACAAACTACAAGAGAATGCCTTCGAACGCCGTGTCGCCCTCAAGTTAAACCCGTTTGCCGGAGGTGCGTTATCTGACACAAGCCCAAAAGGCCGCATATTTCATAACATGGTCGGCTCATGGCTTCAGCATCAGTTTCCATACTATAATATCCAATCTCTGGATGTAGTTCAGATGCCTCGCATGAAGATTGAGGACAAGACTTTCATGGCACAATTCACACCGCAGCAGAACCGGCCGGAATGGAACAAATACGCGCGGCTGTGGGAGTTGACCAGCACGCGCTATCTTGTGGGCATGACCAACTATCTTGCCGAGTTGAATCAGCAATTGGATCCCGGCCGGGAACGGTTCCAAATATTGAGCCGGTTTGATTTTGATGTCTCCAACGCGACGAAGTTAGAAGATATAGCCGTTGTGGAGCATTCTTCGGGGCAATTCGGCATTATCGAATTTACAGGCGCCTTGCCGAAGGCCAAGCGGTATAGGGACTGGATCTCGCTGACGAACCAGCAGGCCGCGCTGAACAAGCTTGCCGAGCCTCAATTCGACCCGGCAAAAACCGTGGTTGTAATGGACCCAACTGTAAAACCGCCGGCCGAGGCTTCGGAAGAGAACGACGGAACGGCGACCATTAAAAGCTACCATCCAAGGGTGATACGAATTCAAACTGCAGGCTCCGGCAACGGTGTGCTTTTGTATAACGACCGCTACCATCCGCATTGGAAGGCATATGTTAACGGAAAACAGCGGCCTTTATTGCGCTGCAATTCGATAATGCGCGGAGTAGAAGTGCCGGCGGGATCGCATGTTGTGGAGTTCCGATATGAGCCGCCGCAGTGGGGACTTGCGATTAGTCTTTCATCCATTGTTTTGGGCGTTTGGATTGGTTGTCTGTGTCTAATCCGGAGCAAGCGAAAGCCGCCAGACTCCTCGGACGGTTTGGGAACGTAGCGGCCGTCAAACGGTTTGATTGGCTTTGATCAGCCATTGGCGAGCTTTGATTAGGCGTCCGGCCAACTGAATTTTCGAATGACGGGACGGCGTTGCTGCGCCGGAAGGCTCGGCATTGGTTTGCAAACCTCGCAACACGAGCTGGCACGCCCGGATGACTTGATAAACAGGAAGAAGAATCCTAGCCCGAATGGCGAATTCGGGATCGAGAACCGGCAAGTTTTGCAGAGCGCGAATGACGGTTTCCCAATGGTCTATTTTAGGAGGGAGACGGCTGAAACAGAAGAATTGGTTGATAAGTCGGGCGGGGTCTTCCCAGCCGGATTGGGCGAAGTCTAAGAAGCAGAGGTCTTTTTCAGGAGTGAGCAGGGCGTTGTGAAACCCGAAGTTTCCCGGTGAGAGAGTCCATTGTTCTTGCGGGAGGGATTGACGAACGTCGATGTTGGCGGTTTGGAACTTGCCCAAAACGGAGCCCAGAACTTTTTGCCAGACCGGTTCCAGTTCGTCATTCAAAAAGGCGAGTGTAGGAACGTCCGCATGCTTGCGGCGTTGTTGCGTTTGGGCAACGAGTTCGGCGCTGGCGTTCAGATGATCGCTAATGGCGCAACAAGCATCCCAAGCCATTGGCGTGGAGCGGGCGGTTTCTGGATCGTTAACTTGATTGACGGAGACAATGAAGTTCGCAGCTTGTTGCACAACCTTTCGATTGATTTCCCGTTCCCGTAGACTGCGTCCGGAAATTCTGGAAAGCAACAGCGTTCCTTCCTCTTCGCCGCCGGAGGCGATCAAAACGGGCGTTTGATGAGTGTTCAAAGACTTCAGCAGACGGTAAAAGTGTTTTTCTCGCTCAAAGGCCGGACGCAGAGATAGCTTTTCCGGATCAAAGCATTTAAGGGCGTAGTCCAAACCCTGATAGTGCAGAAAGACAAGACATCGGCCTTCCCGAACGCTGGCGGGTTCTAGCGAGACGTCCGCCGGAATGCCGTTCCGAGACAAAAACCGCTGGAGAATGGCACGGAGATGATCGGAAAGTGGAGCAGGCATTGTTGGAAGCGCAAAAAGAACTCGATATGCAAAAAACAAAGAAAACTTGGTGATTTAGATTATCCAAACAACTTATCTTTTTATGATTTTCCCGCAACCAAATACCCTTGTCATCGCTCTCCTCTTGTTCTCAAGCGGAAGGATGAAATTCCACAAAACGATAACTCAACGCCAAGAGGAACGGCAAAGTAGCAAAGAAAACGAAGATTGGAAAACGATGTCGATTCAAGATTCAACACGCAAAACCGAACAATCCAATTATCAATCACCGGAAATACCGGAAATTTCTTCATCCACGCAGCAAAGCGTTGCCCACTTATTCGCGTCCCGATAACGCAGACGATCCAAATGCGCCTTGTCAACATGCCACACTCAGCAACTTCGGCAAGGCCAGGCCAGCAAGAAGCCGGCGGATTAATTAAAACTCCACTAACTCATCTCAAGGCGTAGGAGGTTGCCAACTAGAAGGGATCGGCATGTCCCCCATTCCGCCAATGCTTTTGATGATCGTCATGGAATCGAGTCCAGTTTTCCAAAGACGGAAAAAGCATTTGCCGCAACGTCTCCGATCCGAAATGCCCATCCGCAAACAGAACGTTCGCTTGCCCAGAATGACGACGGGCCACGGTTACCCTAGACGCCCACTCAGGAAACAAAGGCGGAAACCGAAAAAGCAAAGGAATCCCGAAATTCTCAACGTACAATTCAGATTCACCAGTTCGCAAATTACGAACACCAAAAGAAGAGCCATCGGCTTGCGCAATCATGCGCGAAGGCGAAACCACCGCAGACTCCCGGAGAGAACCGAAATAAGTAGACCCAGAGATCCCCCAATGGGGATCTTCATCAGTTCCAAAACGATTCCCTAAGTTATTATGTATACCAATAACGTTTTGTTGATAACCCCAGCCCCAAGAACGAGGATGAGCCTCTCCCATAGCCGCTAAGCCAGGAATCCGTTTCTCCGCCGGACCTTCAAACAGATTCGTGTTTGCGCCTAAATACCAAGCGCGAACCGCAAAGCCCCACGGAGTCCGCCATGACTCCGACCAATGAGGAGTAACCAACAGCCATCGTGGTCCTTGGCGTAGAGTTGCCGAGCAAGGCCAACTTGCCGCTGGTTAGGTAATACAAACCGCTTTGTGAGCCTGTGAGCCGCCGACTTGGCCCTCGAAAGAGCAGGCAGGAGCCAAGCCGCTAAGATGCCGATGATTGCGATAACCACCAACAACTCGATCAACGTGAACGCCCGATTCCTCCAATCCATAGCAGGAAAAGAATAACTCAACAAACGAGCCAAAGACAAGAATCAACGACTAGAATCACTGTACCACCAACCATTAAAATAGGTAGTACCGTAATAGATAAGCGGCGGATAATAACTCGAACGACGAAACGGCCCTAAGTAATTAGAAGGATAGCTGAGCCAGCAGTAGATCGCAGAAACGGCCCCATCCGTGACTTCAATGTACACGGTGAGATCAATATCCAAACCAGCGGAACTAAAAGTACGCCCATTAGCCACACCAGCAGGCAACCTTGGCGAAAGCTTGAAATCGTACGAGTGAGTAGAAGTACCCTCCGGAGGATAAAGCAAATAAACAGAATCCGGCCAGCGATAAGTACCCGAACTAAGATGTGAACGAGAACAAACCCAAGAACCACCACCAACCAAAGCTGATGGATCCCATTCGCACAGTTGCGCTCCACCAAACGCCTCCCAACCAGAGCCAACATCCACCGAAATCGAGAATCCAGCCGAACCATGATTAGAAACTTCAACGCTGTTAACGTAAAACAACGAAGGCGAATCGGACGGAAGAGGATCAGCAGTCGGACGTTGTTGCCCAACCGCAAAAGGCGCAAAGAGAAGACCGATTCCGACAACACCAACGATGCTGGCGGCCGCTGTCTTTTCAATTTTGGGACTTCAAAATGTGCGAAGCGGCGCCCAAACAAACCGCAATTAGCGAAATAAAGGACTTCATAGACCGCCGAAAATATCGATTCCCGGAAAGAAGGCAAGCTGTTTTCAAATAGAAAATCAAAAAGATTCTATCATCGGAAAAAGAAAGTTGCCCAAAAGAGAGATTGAGAGGCAAAGAAACCTTTCAGAACAGTCCGAAAAGACCGCCAAAGCAGGCAAAGCCAGAGAAAGCCTACAGCGCGCTAAAACGACAGTGGCCATGAATTTCGTAGGTTGGAGAGAATGAAAGGGGGGGGGGGGGTAAATAATTTGAACCCGCTCTGTATTTCTCTGCGACTTAGCGAAACCCCATGTCTCTTCAGGTTTGGGCGTTTTTTGACAGTCTTTAACGTAGGAGATAAAGCATTGCGGGCAGCGTAAGAAGACTGCCGAGCGTCGAGTAGAACACGGCTTGGGTTAATGATTCCACGTTGCCGCCGAACATCCGCGCGTAAACAACGGGCGCCATAGCGCTCGGCATGCCGGCCAGCAGGATCAATATGGACTGCAAAAGGCCGTCAATACCGATGACGCAAGTCAGCCCGAATGCCAGCAACGGCGAAATGCACAACCGAAGGACGACCATTCCCAAGAGTTCGAGGCTAAAGCGACGGATGCGGATGTCTGCCAACTCCATGCCAACGCAAAGAAGAATTAAGGGAATGCCTACTTGCCCCAAAGTTTTGATAGGCGTAAGAAGGAACTGAGGCAAGGCGACGTCGGCCAATCGGACAATTACGGCGGCAGGAATGGCGTAGAACATGGGCATCCGCGCCAAGGCTAAAATCGCCTCTTTGCGAGACATTCGGCCTCGTGCGGCAACGTAAATGCCAAAGCCGTTGTGAGGCACCGCGTTTACCGCCACCAAAAGGCCGGCATACAGCAAGCCGGACTCTCCAAAGACAAACAAAGAAACCGGGAAACCAAGGTTCACCGCGTTAAAGAAGGTGATTGAAAGGACGGCGCTACTCGTCGTCGGTCCGTCGAACCGGAGCAGAAAGGCGTAAATTCTTCCAAGAGTCGCCATACTTCCTAAAATGAGCAGACCAAAGAGCGCCACCTGGAAAATCTCGACCGTCCCGACTCGCACTTCCATCAAGTTCACGAAAAGAAGAGGAGGCAAAAAAACATGCACCGAAAGACGGCTCAGACTTCGGCGATCTATGTCTAAATAGCGAAAGGCCGCCGCGCCGATGCCGCAATAGAAAACCAAGGGGAATAATGCGTTAGCGTAAACAGAACCTAGCCGTGCAATAAAATCCATAATTTTATCAAAACTCTCCGGCCGGAACACCGGTCAATCCGAAGAATACTGCAAACGTGATAGTAGAAACTTTCTTCTGAACAACAACAGAATAATACTTTGATAACCGGCAAAACGAACTATTTTATCTTATTGTCGGAGCCATGTCTCCTAACAATCGCAAACATGAACCAAACAGAATTTATATCAAAGGGTTCCCATTTTCTTCGGGACGCCGAATGGTAAAGAACTTTCCTACGCAAAGCGAGACAATTGGGGCGATTTTTCTGACTCGGCCGGTGGTTGGTATTGAGCGGAGGAAATGGCGTATGCGAGCATCTGGAATTATCGGTGGAGAACTGCGTCCGTCCCCATTGGAACCCCGCACCAAACCCGAAGAAAGCGCGCCGGCAACTGCTGGAACGGCCTTTGTGACGCCGCGGCAATCCATTGCAAGCAGACGTCGTTTTTGCTTTCCCGGCAGCTATTCTTGAGAATGGATTCTTGCTTTTGTGGGCGAACGGTTGACACCGTTGTTTTCCCTTTCTATTTTGGCAGGAAGATGTTCGATCTTATTGCGCCTTATCAACCTGCGGGCGATCAGCCAAAGGCCATTGACCAATTGATTCAAGGACTTCGGCGAGAGTGCCCTCATCAGACTTTGCTGGGAGTGACCGGTTCGGGAAAAACCTTCACGGTCGCCAACGTCATTGCCAAAGTGAATCGTCCAACTTTGGTAATCTCGCACAACAAAACGCTTGCCGCGCAACTTTACGCCGAGTTCAAAAGCTTCTTTCCTCGCAACGCGGTGGAGTATTTCGTCAGCTACTTTGATTATTACCAACCGGAGGCTTATATTCCACAGACGGATACGTTCATCGAGAAAGATTCTTCCATAAACGATGAAATCGAGCGAATGCGGCTTTCTACGATGAGCTCCCTTTTTTCTCGGCGGGACGTCGTGGTCGTCGCCAGTGTTTCCTGCATTTACGGGATTGGAAGCAAAGAAGATTACGAGGCAATGTTGATTTCCATCAGAACGGGCGGACGGCTGCGGCGCGAGCAGTTTTTAGAAAAGTTGATCGAGATGATGTATGAACGAAACGACACGGCCTTGAAACGCGGCAACTTCCGAGTGCGGGGCGATACAGTAGAATTGATCCCCGGCTATTTGGAGGAAGGTCTCCGCGTCGAATTCTTCGGCGACGAAGTCGACCAAATCACACGCTTCGATCCCTTGACGGGCAACCCTTTGGAATCACTGCCTTACGTCACAGTGTATCCGAGCAAGCAGTTTGTCACTTCGGCGGACAAAATGAAGCGAGCCATCTTGACGATCCGAGAAGAACTCTCCGAGCAAATCGCGCGGTTCGAAAAATGCCAAAAACTGCTGGAAGCCCAGCGCATCAAAATGCGGACGGAGTATGATTTGGAAATGATGGAAGAGATGGGCTTTTGCTCCGGGATCGAGAACTACAGCCGGCACATTAGCGGCCGGCCGCCGGGATCGCGCCCCCACACTTTGCTAGACTTTTTCCCCAAAGACTATTTGTTAATCATCGACGAATCGCACGCCACGGTGCCGCAAATCGGCGGAATGTACGCCGGCGACCGATCACGAAAAACGACGCTAGTAGAACACGGCTTCCGCCTTCCCAGCGCCCTGGACAATCGGCCTCTGAACTTTAAAGAATTTCAAGCTTTCCAACGCCAAACCATTTACGTCAGCGCCACGCCGGCCTCTCGCGAAATTGAATGGAGCCGCGGCAAAGTCATCGAGCAAATCGTCCGACCGACCGGATTGTTAGACCCCAAAGCAACCATCAAACCGCTCCGCGGACAAATCGATGACCTCATCGAAGAAGCCCGAAAGAGAGCCGACGCCAAAGAACGCGTCCTAGTCACCACCCTAACCAAACGAACCGCCGAAGAACTAAGCGATTATCTCAAAGACATCGGAATCAACGTCCGATACCTCCACAGCGAAATCGACGCCATTGAAAGAGTGGAAATCCTACGGGCCTTGCGCAAAGGGGAATTTGACGTCCTTGTCGGCATCAATCTACTACGCGAAGGACTGGACCTGCCGGAAGTCTCGCTCGTCGCCATCCTCGACGCAGACAAAGAAGGCTACCTTCGCTCCACCACCAGCCTCATCCAAACAGCCGGAAGAGCCGCGCGACACTTGTCCGGCCAAGTAATCCTCTATGCGGATACAAAAACCAAAAGCATCCAAGAATTCCTGGCCACCTCCAGCTATCGCCGGCGAAAACAAATCGAATACAACAAAACCTACAACATCACCCCCAAACAAGTTACCCGGCCAGTCGAAGACAGTCTCTCCTGGCGCACTCAAAGCCGCGGCAAATCCGCCACTATCCTAAAAGACGCTCCGGCAGACCTCGACATGCAATCCGTCATCCAAGAGCTGGAAGAAGAAATGATCATAGCCTCCAACAATCTCGAATTCGAAAAAGCCGCCTTGCTCCGCGACCAAATCCGCGACCTAAAAAAGAAAGTAGAACACCCCGCAACAGAAACAACAAGACGATCCACAAAATACCCCAAAAAGAAACGAAGACGAAGAATCCGCTGACTGCTGGCAACCATCGCCTTTAACCGTGAAAGACCGCTCTCTGTCCAAACAACTCGCTCTAAAAAACATTCAGCAGAAACCAACACCTATAATAACTTGAACATACCAGCCGGAAAACCGGAATAAATCATATCGCAACTATAATAGATAAGGTAGAAAACTGTAAAAATCTCCGCAAAACTAACTTCGCAGAGATTAAAACATCAATTCCAATTTCTCACCCGTTTAACAAACCAACAGAGGATCGCTCAGTTTTAATTCCCTTGATTCCTGCTCATATTCTCCTACATAGCAAAAAGTATAAATAAAATTGTCCTACATATCGCCAATGTTTCACGACTTGCTTGGGAATGAGTCTCCAAATCCCAATGGCGCATCCCAAATAAAGCGGAAACCACAACACATCAAAAAACGCCGCTTGCCCAACCTTTTGACAAATGCAAAACCGAAAAACAAAAAGCCAAAAAATGCCCTTGCCCCCTTGCTTCTTCTCGCTGACGCAAGCCTCTTGCATCCGCTAATCTCTTTGGTTTCCAGCCTCTCCTCCTGGCCTCATTGCCCGCCTTCTTCCAATCTGCAAGGTCAAAGCAGAGGTCGATCTCCCAAAAACCTTTCCCCGCCAATCTCCCCCTCACGACGCATCTTATACAAATTCCAGTTTAGCAATAATTAGCCCATTCCGACCTCTGCAAATTCGCCAACACAACCTAGTTTCATCGATCTCTCTGAAAGAAGGCTCTCCCGCAAACGCTAACCATCAACCCGAATTCTTTTCTAGGCCGGGTGGACGAATTATCGGAGCGCGCCGCAATCTGACAGAATACATAAAAACACCAAAAGCAGCCAACCAAGCTGGTCACATCGCGTGGCCATGCGGCGGAGGAATGGCTTTGGCTTGTTGGACAACCCACCCTTCCCTCTCTGCCAACCTCTCTTTCTCCGCCTCGGGCGAATCCATCTCTTCTGGTTCGCTGGCAGTGGAATGACGGAAACTATTGACAACGCGCAAGGATTGAGGATTTGAGGAATCCGTCCACATGGACTAATGCGTAAACTTTACGCGTAAACTTTACTCTTTGCTTGGGTTGTTTTTCTGGGGGCGGATGGTTTGGCGTAGGTTGTGCTGGCAGCCAATCGCTTTCTAGATTCTTCTCTTCGTCTACGCCGCCGCCGAGAAGCAGGGATAGGTTTTGCCTCACTGAGCCCTTAGCGCGCATTGGTTCCATCTCTTCCGGGGTGGGCCAGCGAATGGTGCCGTCTTCGTTGATTGGCATGAGAAAGCTCTCATGCTGGTGGTTGATGATGCGATAGTTGGCGCTTTCATCATGTTTGATTGGATGGCCGTCTTTGTCCACTAACACCCCGTTTCGGATAGACACCGGCGGAAACAATTCAGGCATCAATGCTTTCAAAGAGAGATCGCCTTCTTCCATGCTTCGCTTGAACTGATAGCGTTGATTGGCGTAGAACTCCGGCGCTTTCTCATACCATCCTTCATAAGGAACCAACATCTCTTCCTCTCCGGATAACAAACCCTGCGCCTCTGGAGAATTGCTGTCCAAACCGCCGCTGATGCCGTATTCCATAGTATCACGAGGCAGTTCTTCCGTGCCTTGCACTTCGTGGATCAAACAATCTCGAATTTGCCTTGCCTCCTCTTTGCCTTCTTCAGTCAAAAACTCCATATTGAGCCATTCCGATTCTGACAGCCGACCGAGCATGCTTCCGTAATATAGCTCGAGGAGTTGTTCCCGGTTCCTTTCCTCTTCTCTTGGTCGCCAGTCTTCAAGTAGCGCGAGTGTTTGCTTGTAACAAAGCAAGTCGTGGAAAATACCGGGAATTAAGGCGGGATTGTGTCCTCGTTCGTGTTCGTTGAGAATTTCGTAGACTTGCTGGAACTGTGGCAAGAATCGATCTTCGTCTTCAAAGAAATTTTTCAAACGCAGATGATAATTAGCGGCCTCTAAGTCTTCATGATTCCTCATCCTGATTGGTGCGCCTCTTGGAAAGCCTCCGATGTGTTTTCGAGGATTGAACTTAAGTGCGACGTCGTGCGTTGGCTTCCAAGGGAAGTTCGCCTTCCATTCGGCGAGCCGTTTCGCTTCTAGTTTGGCGGCTTTTTCTTGATGTTGTTGAGGCACGAACGCTCTTCGGTAGCGTTGATCTCTTTCCTTCTTCCGCAAAACTTCCAGTTCTTCCGGCGTCATTTTGGGTGGTTGGGCCGATTCTCGTTTGTATAGCACGTCGTCTCGAATCACTAGAAACAAAACAAGCGCAAAGCCAACTACAATCGCAATGGACATCCAGTACCCTCTCATCATAAAAAGCCTTTGTCATCGGAATCCTGTATCATTTTTTCATTGTTTTTTCCAATCTTTGTAGTTATTGAATATAGAAGTGCCATCTACGAACCATTCCATGCGTGTGCTAAGGGAAAGCCATGTTGCTAATCAGATTCTCTCGCCGCCAGCTTGCGTAAGATTGACGCTGCAATGGAATTTACTGGGCTTATTGACGATTTGGGGAAACACAAAGGGAATCCAAAAAACTTTGGACTCTCTACCCAATCAACCCATAACAGACAAGCCGCCGGCCGGCTCTAGCCAACGGCCTCTCTTCAAACTTCGCCAAGCACTCGGTTACATGATCGCTCAGAAAGCCGGTGGACTAAAAAGAATCAAGCCCTTCTCCCCAACCAGACTGCCGCCACGAGTCAGCCAGCAAGCTCAGCCTCCAGAATCGGAAGGAAGAAAGGAAGGAAACTTGCCGGCCTTGTCATGCTCAGCTTCCCAATCTTGTTCTTCCTGTTTGGCTTGCCGGGAGTGGAAGTTTGCCAAGTAAGGAAAGCTGAATGGAAAGGACAAGCTAGGGCTTTCTACCACCCTCAGCTCTCTTGCAAAAGCGGAAACAGTCAAACCACATGGCCGCCTTTGAATTCAGCTATGCCAGCGTTAGCATCCTCCACATCCAAGAAAACCGCCCCGAAGTCCAACTCCTCAACTACGGCCCTTGGCGACCGACCGCCTAAAATTCCCCACAACAAACAACAAAGCAATCTTTACAAAGAGTTCGTTGCAAACCTTCTCAGAGAAAGCCTGCCGGCGGGAAAGAATCGTGCCGTTTTCTTCTACCAAACCCCTCCCTCAATTCTCTCTCCAAGCGCAAACTTATTGAGATGTTGAATCGGAGGGTTCTTCTGCTTGTTGTTGGGCTTGGCGGGCTTGCCTGCGCTCTTTGCGCTGGCGTTCCATCTCCATCTCTTTGAACACCGGATGGCGCGCCATCTCTTCCTGATAACGCCGCTCGTGTTCTCGTTGCACTCGCCACTGTTTACTCTGTTTTTTGATTAGATGGTTGTATTGGGTGGCCACTTCTTTCTCGCGCCCAAGCTTCGGCTTCAGCGGCTGTTTCTTCGTCGATCTTTTTGAGTTCTTCAATCAAGGGGGCGTCTAAGTCTTGATAGCGTTGTTCTTTGGCGGCGGCGATCTTTTCTTGAATCCAACTTTCGTCATCGGGGTTGTCTAAGGGGATGCCGATGGTTTGGGCGGTTTGCTCAATCCATTCAATATGATCGGCGTGCCAATGCGGGTCTTCGGGGTCGCCTTGGTCTAGTTCATGTCGGGTGGTAATGGAGCATTTCGCAGATGATTGCGAGTGCGATGAGCCGGATGAATATAAGGTTCTGGTTGTTCTGGCGGGAGAAGGCTCGGGGCCAAAATAGCCTGTCCCGCGCCAGACCGGCCGCTCGGCTGGGTTGCGTTTCTGCTATCGCTCTCCAGCCGGGTTTCCTTTCCGGGAAGGAGAGCCGGCTGTTTTGGGGCGGCCCTGCGGGCTTTCTTCTGAGGGTTGGGGCTGCTTGCTCTCGGTTCTCCTCGCCTTCATCCGCTCGCTCCATGCGCCAGAGCGCTTGACCGGCCTGGTTTAGTTCTTCTTTCTTGGTCGCCAGCAGAGGAAGCGGGGCAGTCCCGCTGCTGCTGCTGCTGCTGCTGCTGCGGAGCTGTCTGCGGGATGGCGGGCGGTTGCTGCTGCGGGCGCCGATTCCATGGGGGAGAGGAGGAGCCTTTATGCGAGAGGGCAGTCCCTAGCCTGCTTCTCTGGCCGAGCGTCCCGGAGCGGCTTTCCCGGTTCCCACCCTTAGGGGTGGAGGAGTCCCTTCTTGGTCTAAGGGTTCTTGTGCCGGTCCATAGTATTCCCTTGGTCGAAGTGAGGGGGCAAGCGTTTCCCTCAGCAACCTTGCTCCGGTATTTATGGAGCAGAGGGCAAGGAGCCTTAGCCGGTTGGCAACCAGCCTCGTCCCGGGTTGCGCCAGCAAATAGGGCGCCCTTAGTTAGATCTGGCTCTGCGAGGAACAGCATAAATTCCCAACCACCCACCCCCAAGCCGAGATGCCCGATGCCCCACGGCTCTGACCAATCCGCAAGCAGAGATTAACCAAAGGCTTTTATCGTCTTTTCTAGCAACTCAAAATAATGAGCGAACAAACCAGACAGAACGATTACTCCACCTCTTGTTAAGAAAGTCCTGAATCTTTCCAAATTGGAAACGCGAGTCTTAATGCCGTCTTTTCCATTTCCGTCAAAACTATTTATTTGTGCTGAATTTTTCATCGAGATGCTCAAACTTTCCACCAACGAATATCTCCAACTCGTTAAGTGTTTCGATGTCTGGCTCTTTCATCTTCATCCTCTGTTTCCTCTGGCGGATTCTCCAAGCATTCGCAAAGATTCCTGCTTTTTCCATTTTTCTTCGGTGAGCATAGGCGGCCGCGGAGCGGAAGGTTCAGGAGGTTCTACCTATTCGCCATTAGGACATTGCCTTCGCCAACGTTCATTACGCGATTCTGGCGTTCTTGGGCTTCAAATTCATTCCACCTTCGATCCCATTCATCGTATGCGCCGCTTGCCAGCCCGGGCTAATCACCAGAGGAGAATCCCTCACTTCCAAGTCAGAAACGTTCCGATAGGTAAATCGGGGTGCAGGAATTTCATCCATCCCTTGAATCTCGTCAATGATCTGATCTCGAAGAGCCATGATGGCCTCCGCTTCCGGCATAAACTCCCTGTCCGGCCATACTCTTTCTGCATGCAGATTGTACACGATTCCTTCCCGATAAGTCTCGACAACTTCGCCATTCATTTTGTATCTCCCCATCCTATTGCTGTACCTGCCGCTGAGTTCATCCGGGTCTTTTGACGAGTAATCGTGATAGCGCCATAAGCTGTTAAAAATATTTCCAGTCGCTACTGGATTGTCTCCGCGTCCGTGTTCTTCCAGAATGTGATGGAGCTGCTCGAACTGAGGCGTGAATCGCATTTCGTTCTGAAAGAACCCTTTCAAATAGCCATGGATGCTGGCCGGAGAACTAGGGTTTGAAAATTGAATCGTCTCCTCGGTCATCACCACGTCGGGATCAGTGGTTGGTTGATAAGGAAAGTTAGCCTTCCAATTGGCCAGCCTTTCCGCCTCTTTATCCGCTTCTGCTTGCGCTTCTTCCGGGTCTTTATTCTCTCCCAGCAGATTGTAGATCATCAACCGTTCGGAGACGGAAGGATCGCCTCCCACCGGATCCTCCTTGCCGTAGATAACAGCATGCACCATGTTTGACACAGTGCCTTCAATGTCATCGTCGTAACCGCGCTGCTCCAAAAGAACCAAAAAACATGGAGTAAAGACGAAAGTACAAATCCCAATCGCCCAAAACAAGTCTTTTTTGGTACTGATACTCATCAATTAGTTATAGTGCGTAATTTCTTGCTTCGGAAAAGGACCTGTGAGTTCGGAAGCAAACGGCATATTGGTGGGCATTGTGCTACCATCACTGAATGTTTCGTCCGCCAAAGCGCCCTCATTAAGTGTCCTTATCTGCCTATCTCAATACAAATTGCTTTTGTTTTTAAACATCCTTGTTCTGTTCAATCGCATATTTTTGGACAGTAACCCCACCGTTTGGTAAGCATCTTCTTCAGCGCTCATCTCATCAGCCGTTCTTTCTATCGGCCTAGACCGTGGCGTGAAGGACCAGTATGTCCAATCGGGAGATTCTTTTCTACCGTACCTGTCAAGTCGCATCTCATAGCGCATGTCGGAAATATTGACTAACACTATTGGGTCGTATGTAAAATCGCTTATTGATGCAAAAAAGGGCCTGCAGTACCATCGTTGACTTAGGAATCGAATTTGTGGGTCCAGTGATTCATCCCAGCAGTTCTCGCCTCACTCAATGTAGTACCCTTTCTTTCCCGTTTCTTCGTCGCCGGGCCAGCCATTGTTGTACGCATCGTTCAAACAATGGGGGAGGTAAATACCTCCGTACCGCCAAAAGGAATCGGTGGATCGGCAGCATTCTTCATCTTCAATCCATGGAATATAGTTTACCCAAAGACTGTGGCACTCGTAATACCTGTTCAGATTCGAGGAGGATGCATACTCCTCGTCGTATTTGTATTGGATGAAACCAATCGCCGCGTTCAAAGTACCAAATGGTTGTCGCGCCAATTGAGACTGTCAACGACGACGGTGACGGCAACGAGAGTTCCGTCGGGCGTCTTCATTTTATTCCCAATCATTTTCCCTGCAGCTATTATCCCTACGATGATCAATCCCTTAACAATCGTTATTGTCCATGGATCTGCTTGGGCTTCGTATGTGTCTTCTGCGGGCGGGACGGCGGCGTTGAGTCGATGCGTTTGGAACGGCAGGAGTAGGAGGCCGGCGAAGAGCAGTCCGTAAATCGTGCCGATGCCGGCGGTTGGGAAGATGGTACCAAGGCGGGAGGCTTTTGGGAACACCGCGGACGCCCTCCTTTGGCGTCGTGGAGGGAAGAAGGTTTTGGAGAAAGGAAACAATGCCTTTAGCGGTTTGCGTCCAGAGTCCGTCTTGGTCTGCTCCGCCGGTGGTTCGGACAGAGCCATTCTTCCGCAGGATGTCTCCCGCAAAGCGCAAGAACCAAGGCGCCTTAGTTGGCTTGTCGGTTTCGGCCAAAAGGCCGAGTTCGTCTGTCATGTCTGTCTTCATAAAAATGCGATTGAACGAGGGATGCATAGCTAACAAGGGGAAAATCAAAAAATGCGGGTTGGAAAAGCGAGGTTTCATCAATGATTCCTTCGTTATTTGAACTTTTTGCGGGTTGGGGATGCTTGGCGAGGAAAAGTATTCTGATTTTTTGAGAAGTGCGGCCGCTCTTTCTGCTTTTTCCCTCATAATCTCTGTTTTCTCCAGAGTTTCGGCCAAACCACCAATGATTTACGATGATTTAATGTGAACACACTCTGATTTATGGCGCAGAATGTAACCGCACATCCCACTATCGCCGCTTCAAATTTGCGGCTGTTTTTATGTTTTGCCAACTTTTTCCTTCGCCTGAATCCTCACGACGAAGGAAAAATACTCATCGACAAGCAGAAACTCGGCCTCGAAAATCCCATTGGAGCCTCGCGCGCAAGAGAGTTCCTCATCGTCGGACATAAGACTCGGAGAACGCAGGCTTCAAATGCAGCGATATGCTTGCTTGTTAATCCATTGACCGCTGTTCCCTGAATTCGGATCGGTTTGTTTCAGTAAAATTTGCAAAGACGTGTTTTTTCGGCGCGCACGCCCTAATTGGCCGGCACTCTACTCGGTTTCCGCAGTCAAATAGCCCGAACATTCCACTCGGCAAATAATCTCCCGCACTCTTTGCCCGGCCAAAGCCAAAAGCCCTCGCCCGTCCCCCGCCGTGACGACTTGCATCGAAGCCTTCTTTCCCCAAACATCGCTAAATTGAAACGTCAACCGAGCGCCATCCACTTTTCCCTGCGTCCAAGCGTCTTCCACCAAAACCTCTATCGAATCCATCACTTCCAAATAAAAGAACTCCAATAAACCTTCCTCTCCACCGATTGCCCCAACCCCGCAAAAAAGCCGCAAACCAACCAACCGCAAACAGCCCTCCAAGCCCATTCCGCAATCAACGCCTTCGTTGTTTCATCATTTTCCTCCGTTTTTCCAAAATTCAAAATCCGGCAACTGCAAAACAAACCATTTTTTTCTTCCGCGCCGCAAAAAAACACAAGCGCAAAAGCGGAGCGACAACTTGTTGCCCGGCAGTTCTTCCCGTCAAAAATGCCTTTTGTTAGGGCCGTCGACTTTGTTTTATCGACAATTCGTTGTTGACATCCCCAAAAAAGTAGGCTATCCAATGGCTTTTTATGACAGCGAAATCAGTCTCGTCCTTTCTTTTTTACGTTTTGTTCGTTTTGTTCTTGACGCTTCTCGGCTTGCTTCCCATCGCCGTGGCGCAAGAAAACGTCTCTGAAAACCCAACGGTCAACAGCGATTCTCCGCCGCCAGACACCCACATCGAGGAAGAAAACGAACCTTCCGTGGAAATCCAAGAAGCCGTCTTCGTCGGCTCCCGCCGCCAAGACCGCTCCGTTGCCGAATCACCCGTGCCGGTAGACATCATCAACCAAGAAGACCTTGCCCAGCAGGGCTATACGGACATGCACTCGATGCTGTCAACCGTCATCCCTTCCTACAACGTCAACAGCCAACCCGTTAGCGGCAGTCCCTCGTTGGTTCGCCCGGCTTACTTGCGCGGCTTGCCGGGAGACTCCACTCTAGTGCTGATTAACGGCAAACGTCGCCACCGCGCCTCCGTCATCAACGTCTTTGGCGCCGGCATCACGGACGGCTCGCACGGCCCCGATCTCGCCTCCATTCCGTCCATCGCCCTCAAACGCGTCGAAGTGCTCCGCGACGGCGCCTCCGCTCAATATGGTTCCGACGCCGTAGCCGGCGTGATGAACTTCGTTCTCAAAGACGACGACCAAGGCGGCGTAGTTGAAACCCGCTGGGGACAATACTACGCCGGCGACGGCGACACCCACACCATCGCCGCCAACTTCGGATTGCCTTTGACAAAAAACGGCTTCGCCAACTTCAGCTTCGAATACACAAAAGCTAACCCCACCAGCCGCACCATCCAACGCAACAACGCCCAAGGCTACATCAACCGCGCCAATGAATTAGAAGATGGCGCAGAACTTACACAAGCCGAAATGGATAGCGGTTTGACACGAGAACAACTCATTAACAGAGGCGAAAATGTTCCTGTTCCCGCGCAGTATTGGGGCATCCCGGAAACCAAATACGACTTCAAGTTTTTCGGCAACATGGGCATTAATCTCGGCGACGCTGCCCAACTTTACTTCTTTCCCAGCTTTGCCCAGCGCGAGATGGAGCAAGGCTTTTGGTATCGCGCCCCGGAAGGCGGACGATTGTTCAGCGCCGTGGCTGAATTGAGTAACGGCGACTCCTTTGATCCCAGAGTACAACTCTTCCCCGGAGGCTTCACTCCGCAGTTTAGCGGCACGGCCACCGATATGGGGATTGCCTCCGGCGTTCGCGGGACTTTGGAAAACGATTGGTCCTACGATCTAAGCGGCGTGATTGGACAACACGAAACCGAGTTTTCCATATGGAACACCGTCAACCCGCAACTTCTCCACTTGCAAGAAAACATCCCTACGAGCTACGAACCCGGCGGCTACACGGAACTGGATTATACCCTAAACTTGGATCTGTCCCGCCCAGTGGATGTAGAGATTTTTCACTCGCCGCTGAACGTCGCTCTCGGATTGGAGTATCGCGTGGAGCAATATGAAATCAACGCTGGCGAAGAAAACTCATGGTTTGACCATAGCGGTATCGATGAACCTCTACTGGTCAACTGGAGAGAGGGAGATTTTGGCATTGGTTCCGACGGTTTTCCGGGCTTTACGCCGCAAATTGCAGGCAAGACGGACCGAGGAAGTTACGCCGCTTATATTGACTTGGAGGCGGACGTAGTGGAAAACTTGCTTGTCGGCACGGCGCTTCGATATGAAAACTACGAAGACTTCAGCGACAAGGTTAACTGGAAGGCGGCCACTCGTTTGCAAGTCCAAGATGGTATAGCCTTGCGTGGTTCGGTTAGCACCGGGTTCCGGGTGCCGACTGTAGGGCAAGCAAACCTTTTTGATACGACGTCCGCCTACAACGACGCCGGAGACTTAGTGAATAACGCCACTTTGCCACCAACACAACCGCTTGCCAAAGAATTAGGAGGACAGCCGCTGGAACCAGAAACCTCTGTGAATTTTACACTCGGCACAGCCTTCGAAGTTAGCAAATTAGACATTACCGTCGATTACTATCACATCAAAATGAAGGATCGTATTGCTTTGACTAGCACATTTGATTTGGACGATAATTTGCACGATGATCTAATCGCGTCCGGTGTTCCAGGAGCCAACGCCATCCGCACCGTGCGCTACTTTGCTAACGCGTTTGACACCACAACGCAAGGAATTGATATTGTAGCCAGCTATCCCATACAATATTCGGACGGGCTTACTACTTTGACATTTGCGTTCAATGCAAACGAGACAAAGATTGACAAAGTTAAATCCTCTGGCATCGACTATAAACGTACAAAACAGGTGGAAGAGAACTTGCCTGAAGTTCGTTTTTCCCTGGCTGCGAATCACGTCCAAGGTCCTTGGCGTTTCTTCGGCCGGCTCCGCTACTATCACGACTTTGTCGAGTTTCATGCCGATTATCATGGCTGGGAGTTTGAAGCCAAAAAACGACTGTTAGCCGACGCTGAGATTGGTTACGCCTTCGACAGCGGAGTTCAACTTACCGCCGGAGCGCAAAATCTTCTCGACACCTATCCTACCAACAATCCCTTTTCGGGAAGCACTGGCGCAAGATATCCCGATTCTTCTCCTTATGGTTTTGGCGGGGGGTTCTACTACTTGAAGGCGGCTTACACTTTTTAAAAAGCAGCGCATTCCCGTCCGTTTTTCTCAAACTGGTTGCCGTTGCCTAAGCGCTTTGGACAGAAGAATGCATACGCGCTGGCGGTTTTGTTGCGGCAGAGGTTTCAAACAGCGGCAAGAGACTTGGCAAGCGATGTTTATTCGGGGATAGAGAAAGGCTTGAAGTTTGCGCGGCGGCCGGTTGAAATTTCATTTCTGTTTCCGTGAGTGATGCCGAAATTAGAGTAGTGGAAGTCTTTGTGCCGGCGGAAACGGCGGCGGATGAATCGGCTTGGCGAGCTGTTATCGCCGACCGGTTGGGGGTTGAGGAAGATCGAGTGGCGGGGTTCCGGTTGGTCAAAAGATCTCTGGACGCCCGCCAACGCTCCATACAAGTGCGGCTTTGTTTCGAGGTAGGCATTGGCGCGCCCTTGCCGGAGCCGGAGTCTCTGTCAGTTTGCTATCCTTCGGTATCGAAGGCGGCTCGTTGTGTTCTTATTGTTGGTTGCGGGCCGGCAGGAATGTTTGCGGCGCTCCGCTGTTTGGAACTCGGCTGCCGCCCCATCATCTTGGAGCGAGGCAAAGAAGTGGCGGCTCGGCGTTTTGATCTGGCGCCGTTGTTACGGAGAGGGACGGTAGTTGAAGATTCCAACTACTGCTTTGGCGAAGGCGGCGCCGGAACCTTTTCCGACGGCAAACTTTATACTCGGTCGAAAAAACGAGGATCGGCGGCGGCAATCTTGCGGACGCTGGTAGCGCACGGAGCGCCAGAGCGAATTCTGGTGGACGACCGACCGCACATCGGATCCAATCTTCTTCCCAAAGTAGTTGCGGCCATTCGGCAAAGCATCCTTAAAGCCGGCGGCGAAGTGCGCTTCCAAACCAAAGTAACGGACTTGATCCTGCGTCAAGGCGCGGTGCGAGGCGTTGTCACCGCCGACGGAAGCGAGACGCTCGCCGACGCGGTCATTTTGGCTGCCGGCCATTCCGCAAGAGACGTTTACCGGATCCTGCACCGCCAGGGGATTGCCTTGTTGCCCAAGCCGTTCGCTATGGGAGTCCGCATCGAGCATCCGCAAGCGTGGATCGATCATTTGCAATATCACCGTCTCGGAAACGGAAAAAGGCCGGAATATTTGCCAGCGGCCAACTACGAATTGACGGCCAAAGTCACAAATCGCGCCATCTATTCCTTTTGCATGTGTCCGGGCGGATTTATCGTTCCCTCAGCCACGGAAAACGACGAAGTCGTCGTCAACGGAATGAGCTTGTCCAAACGAGACTCTCCCTTTGCCAATAGCGGAATCGTTGTCGCCGTTCATCCCGAAGACACTGCGACCTTCTTGCCCGAACACGGCGTTTTTGCTGGAATGGCTTTTCAAAAACAACTCGAAACCGCCGCTAAAAAGGCCGGCGGACACGGCCAAACCGCGCCCGCCCAACGCTTGACCGACTTTCTGGCTGCTCGGGAATCCGCCGACTTGCCAAAAACCAGTTACTTTCCCGGCGTGCGGTCGGCCCGATTAGACTGCTTGCTACCCGATCAGATGGCCGTCCGCCTCAAAAAAGCGCTTCTCCAGTTTGGCAAACAAAAGCCCGGTTATGTGACCGAGGAAGCCTTGCTCGTCGGTTTCGAAACCCGAACCAGCGCGCCTTTTCGAATTCCCCGCAACAGCCAAACATTACAACACCCGGATGCGCCGGGACTCTTCCCTTGCGGTGAAGGCGCCGGCTACGCCGGCGGCATTGTCAGCGCCGCTCTGGACGGCATCCGTTGCGCTGAAGCCGCCGCCCGCATTTAGCGCCTTGTATGGAGGTTTGCGCCAGTAGAGCCACGGACTTTTTCAATTTGGGAAAAATTTTCTAGAGACAAGCACTACGGAATTGGGACGTTGTACGTCCGTTGCATTGAAGTTGACGTTTTCGCCATTGGGTAAGGAAGGATTTTGACGGTTTTGATAGAGCCAATTAAAATGACTTTGCGCAAGTTAATCGGCAAAGGGGAGGTGATTTGTTTTGGCTGGTTGGTCTTGCGCTGGCACACCGGGAGGGACTCGAACCCCCAACCCTCTGATCCGAAGTCAGATGCTCTATCCAATTGAGCTACCGGTGCGGCGGCGAATAACGGGGGAAATCTTCGGCGAGAACGGGGTTTTGTCAAGTTTTAAGTGGTTCGGCGGTTTGGCACAAGCGATCAAAGCGATGAGCGACCGACCCGTTCACATTTTGCTTTGTTTTGGTTGTCCGCAGTTTATTCGTTTCCTTGTCTTTCGCTTCCTTGGTTTATGGAGCCAACAAGATGTTTCAGTTGCTGTTGGGTGGCGGCGGTTGTCAGGAGGAAATTCTTTTGCGGTTTGGCGGAGACGGGGTAGGGTTGTGGGCGATGTCTTTTCAAGTGCCTCGAATTCGAAAGTGGCCGTTTTTTGCGGCGGACGGTTTGTTTTTGGCTTTGGCCGGCGGGATTTTTGCGAACGGCGGCGGTTTGGCTTTGGAAGGTTGGGGATTGTTGATGGTTGTGGTTTGTATGGGATTGGGAAGCGCTTTCGGCGTTTGGCCGTTTTTGGCGGAATATCGAGAGGAGTCGAGGCGGTTTGAGGCTCGTGAGTTTGGTTCGGTTTTGGGGCAGGTGCGGCGGTTGGAAGAGGTGGGCAAGTTGGTTTCGGAGTCCACGGAACAATGGCGGGAGATGGCGGAGAAGGGGGAGTTGCTGGCGAAGGCGGCGGAAGAGACGGCGATTCGCGTTCGGGAAGAGCGGGAACTATTTCAAGAAATAGCGGAGAAGGCGGATACGAAGGAGCGGGATCATTTGCGGCTGGAGGCGGAGAAGTTGCGGCGGAGCGAGCGGGAGTGGTTGGGCTCACTGGCGGGAATTATGTATCATGTTTTTGCCTTGCATCGAGCGGGTAAAAATTCTGGCCAAGCGAAGTTGATTCAGCAGTTGAATGGGTTTCAAGGCGCGTGTTTGGACATTTGCCGGCGGGTTGGATTGAGCCAATATGTGGTCAGGGCGGGGGAGGCTTTTGATCCCAAGATTCACAAGACCGAAGAAGGCCGGCCGATGCCGAAAAATCCGGTAGTGAGGGAAACCTTGGCGCCCGGATTTTCGTTTCAAGGCCGGCGCGCTTATTTGCCGCTAGTCGCCTTGGCGGAGGGGCCGGAAGAAAAGGCGGAGAAACGCGAGGGCAAAGAAGGCAGTGTTTCATAAGGCAAGAGAGAAGCGAAAGAGAAACCCGGTGAGGGCGTTTTTGCAGTTGCCGTTGAGCGCGATTCTGGAAACACGGGGAGAAGGGAAAGTGTGGGTTGGCTGGCAGATGAGAGGCCGAAGGGCAGGTTACCGACAAATACAGTTTGTTTCGGATACGACGTAAAAAGGAGTTACGGCTTCCTTCCGCCCCCAAAACTGGATTCATCTACCAGCAAACCCAATGAACATGTTGCGTCCGGTTTTCTGATTTTTGGAAGATAAACTTATTGACAACTTATTGACAAAAAGTGGTGAATTCCGGGTCTTGACGAATTGGCGGAAATTGTGTTTGCTTCGTTTGCTAAGCGTTTTTCTTGGAGCTTTGCAATTTGCGAGCAAGAGATTGGCAGGCAAACCAGAAGCATGAGATCGGTCAAAGAAACCAAGCGCGCCATTGTCCACGTCGGCTTTGACGGTCGAGTGCACAAACAATTCCTCGGCCCTTTTGCCAAGTTGCGCTATGAAAACGAAGTGCACGTGTTGCGCTATTTGGAGGGCAAAGGGTGTCCTTTCGTTCCTCGGCTTTTGGATGAGTCACCAAAAGACCTTCGCATAGTGACGACCAATTGCGGCGCCATTGTCGAAAGCATCAGCAACAGCCGTCTCGAAGCACTCTTTGCCGAGCTGGAAACCTACGGCGTGCGGCACGGCGACTCTTTCGCCCGCAACATCACTTACAACGGACGGCTGGGAAGATTTTGCATTATCGACTTTGAATTCGCCACCATCTTGGAGACGGGAGAAGGATTGACCATAGAAGAACTTGAATCTCGCAAAAAAGAAGAAGCATGAACGTTGCAGACTCCGCCACATCTTTTCAAATTTCATGGTCCTCTCAATCTCATCAAGGCCGCGTTCGCCGGAACAACGAAGACGCCTTTCTCGGCTTGATGTTCGACCGCCAAGAAATGGCCTTCCTCGGCAACGAAGGTGAGGCGAAGATGGAGCAACACGAATTTATTTTTGCGGTCAGCGACGGCATGGGCGGCGAGAAGGCCGGCGAATTTGCCAGCAAAATCGTTTTGGAAACCGTGATTGAACTCGTCTCCAGAGAATTTCATCAAAAAACTCAGGAACGGCGTCAAATTCCCGAAAAACTGCTCTACAACTTTTGCCAACGCATCCACGAACGAGCCAGGCACGTGTCTCAATTCTATGACGAATGCAAAGGAATGGGCGCCACCCTCAGCCTGTGTTGGCTGCAAGAAAAACAAGCCCACGTCATTCACGTCGGCGACAGCAGAATCTACCACCTCCCCAAAAACGGAGGGCTGAAGCAGTTGACCGAAGACCATACCATTCCCGGTCGCTTGCTTCGGGCGGGGAAAATCTCGGAGCGAGAAGCCCGCAACCATCCTTATCGCAGTCAACTGGAACGATCCATCGGATGCGAGGGGACTGTAGAACCGCAAATCACGGCGCAAACCTTCGACGTCGGGGACTTCTTCGTTCTTTGTTCCGACGGCATTACCGACGGGGTTTGGAACCGCGGCATCGAAAAGTTCGTTTGCCATCCGCCGCCTTATTTGGTGGACCTGCCGCCGGCACAAAGACTGGTGAAAGAGGCCTTGGACGCCGGGGGACGAGACAATCTCACCGCTCTGGTGTTGAAAGTTTGCCAATAAAGTTTTCCCTTTTTGTATAACGATGTTGCGGCAAAAACTTCAGGAGTTTCAAAGCCGGGAGTGGCTCGAATTTTTGCGTCTTCGTCTCGACAAACAGAACGTGGAGACGGTTTATGTTCCCGTCCATTCAGGGAAAAATACCCTGCGGCAGGCGAAGTCAAGTTGAATTTGCGATTGTAAGAGCTGGAACAATCCATCAAAAACATGTAACTTTGGCACGGACATTGAGATTGGGAAACCGATGAATAGAACGTACTGTAAATTTTTGCACTATCGAGAATAGAAGTGGATTAAACATGAAAAAACTAATTGGATCAATGTTGGCCGCCGCATGCTTTGCCGGCGGATTAGGGGAAACAACCGGGCAAGAACCGCCAGAGCCGGAAACGCTTGAGGTCCGATACACCCAAAGCGGCATTTCTTACACCAATCAGGTGGCGAAAGATGTAAAGGTTTTGCGTTTTGACTACCGCACAAACAGCCTAAACTTGCCTGAAGGTTTGACAAAGCTGCACACTTTGGAGATTGACTGGCTTAATGGTCTCAACCTGCCATACCTAGAACTCCCGAAAGATATTGGAAAAGAAGCCGACTGGCCATTTCGGTTGATGCTTTACCGCCCGATTACTTTGCGGGTGCATCAAGCGATGGGTCACTTCTCTCTGGTGGCTAGATACGATGCTAGCACTACCCAACTACTTGAGCCGATTAGAATCCCGTCGGCGCAGGATTTGATAAGGAATCGAGAACCTGACGATGACGGGGTTTTTAGAATACCCATGTACTACAATTTCCACCATCATTTCACCATTGAGGTTCATGGAATTGCGCCAAGGATATGGCTGACTCGCCAAGAAGACGGCGTCGAGATTGTTTGGGAGGCGGGCCCGTTGCAGTCTGCGCCAACCATCAACGGCCCTTGGAAGGACATCACTTTTGACGATACGCGCCGTCTTTTTCTCCGCTCTTCCAGTCCGGCCGAGTTCTTTCGAGTCAAGCCGATGGCGGAGGATGAGTCGCCAACCGAAACCCAGCAATCGACGCCTTCAAAAACGCCCCGGCAAACGCCGCACTTTCTGCTTTGAAATTAGAACGGATGGCGGAACGCAATCTTCATCTCCCAAACGGGTTGGGATTTCTGCATGATTCGGTGAGGGATTGGAATAATGATTTTTAAAGGTTTATGATGTTTCCTATGGCAAAGGGAATGGGGTTTCGGAAGGGAATTCTTGCGGGAATGGCCGGCTTGACGTGCTTGGGAGGGGACGGCGCCCTGGCGCAGCAAACTCGAGGCTTGTTGCAAGAGGTGTATTCCAACATCGGCGGCGGGATGCCGGTCGCCGACTTGATCGCGCATCCCAGTTTCCCGTCGCAACCTACCAGCGAAGCCATCCTCGACAACTTTGAAGCGCCGACCAACGTGGCGGACAACTACGGGCAACGGGTGCGGGGCTTTGTTTTGCCGCCGCAAACCGGCGACTATGTTTTTTGGCTGGCGACCGACGACGGAGGCGCTCTGTTTTTGAGCACTGATGACTCTCCGGCCAACAAAGTGGAGATTGCAACGGTTCCGGGTTGGGCTTTCTCGCGGGAGTGGAACAAGTATCCCCAACAAGAATCCGAGCCGATCCGATTGGTTGGCGGGCGACGTTACTATGTCGAAGCGCTGATGAAAGAGCAAGGCGGCGGCGACCATCTGGCGGTCCGCTGGCGTTTGCCCGACGGCACAATTGAGGAGCCAATTCCCAACGAACGTTTGCGGCCGGCGGGGCTTGGCCCGCCCGAAATCACCGAACAGCCGAAAAGCTTGACGGTGACTGAAGGCGAGGAAGCGGTTTTTTCCGTGTCGTTGACGCGGACTCTGGGAGTCTCCTTCCAATGGCAACGCAACGGGACAGACATTCCGGGCGCCAACGGAGCGGAGTTCGAAATCGGATCCGCAAGCATCGCCGACAACGGCGCCGTCTATCGGGCGGTGATGGTCAATGCAGAGGGGATGACGACGAGCAGAGGCGCTTTGTTGACGGTGCGGCGAGATACGGCCGGACCCGAATTAGTTTCGGTGGTGAATCCGGGCGGTAACGCCTTGTTGACGGTTGTTTTTTCAGAGCTGCTGGATGCGGCGACGGCTTCCGAAGCTGGGAACTACGCCATAGAACCCGGCGTTTCCGTTTTGGAAGCGCGTTTGACTGGGGAAGGCAACGCGGTGTCATTGCGGACTACGTCGTTGACGCCCGGAGTGGACTATCGGCTTTCCGTGAAGAACGTTCGAGATCGAGCGGCCGTTCCCAACGCCCTTGCCCCGAATTCGTCGTTGACCTTCTCGTGGGACTTCGATCCGTTGCCAATAGAAGTTTTGATTGGCAGATCGGAGCCATCGGGGCCGTCTTCCAGGACGACCGGACTCGTCATCACGGAAATTCACTATCATCCCGCAACCACCGGGGAGAATCCTCCTAATTTGGAGTTTATCGAGCTGCACAACAGTCAGCAATGGGCGGAAGATTTGGGTGGTTTTCGCTTGTCCGGCGATGTGGACTTTACTTTCCCGGTTGGCACGGAAATTGGAGCGGGAGAGTATTTGGTCGTCGCGGCGTCTCCGCAAGAAGTGGCGGATTACTACGGCATCCAAAACGTTCTTGGTCCTTGGGAAGATGGATTATCCAATCGAGCAGGAACCGTCCGCCTGCGGCATCGAGCGGGCGCGCTCTTGTTAGAAGTGGAATATCAAGACAGAGGAGAATGGCCGGCGGCGGCCGATGGTTTCGGCCATTCTTTGGCGCTGGCAAAACCTTCCTTTGGAGAAAGAAATCCCGAGGCTTGGAAGGCGAGCTTTCTGCCGGGCGGCTCGCCGGGAGAAGAAGAGCCGGAGGAAGACGATCCTTATCAAAGCGTCATGATCAACGAGTTTCTAGCGCATACGGATGATCCGGTTTTGGATTTTGTGGAGTTGTACAATTATTCGAGTCAGAGTGTGGATTTGTCGGGATGCCGTTTGGCTGACGCTCCGGGAGAGGACGGCTATGTTTTCCCTGAGGGAACGATGATTCCGGCTCGCGGATTCTTGGCTTTGGATCAGAACGCGCTTGGGTTTTCGCTTCGCTCCAGAGGCGAGTGGATTGCGTTGCGGGCGCCGGAAAACGGCCGGGTAGTGGATGCGCTTCGTTTTTCCGGCCAGGCTAACGGCGTTTCAACCGGACGCTTTCCCGACGGCGCCCGACAATGGAGTCCCTTGACCTCCTTCACACCCGGCCAAGCCAATACGCCGCCGGCCGTATCCGAAGTCGTGATCAACGAACTTATGTATCATCCACTCTCCGACGAGGAAGACGGAGAGTACGTCGAGCTGCACAATCCGACAACCAGCGCGGTCGACTTGAGCGGTTGGCGTCTTGCGGACGAAGTGGAGTATCGCTTCCCGGAAGGCAGCGGCATCCCCGCGGGCGGTTATTTAGTGGTGGCTAAGGACGCGGCTTATTTGACGGAGCATTATCCCAATCTCAACGAGTCCAACACGCTGGGCGATTTTAGCGGCTCGCTGTCCAATAATCGGGGACGAGTGGCTCTTGAGCGGCCGGACTTGGTTGGAGTGCTGACCGAAACTGGGGAAACAATACAAGACACGATTTGGATCACGGTGGACGAGGTGATGTATCACGACGGAGGCCGGTGGGGAAGTTGGTCCGACGGCGGCGGGAGTAGTCTGGAGTTGAAGGATCCCCGAAGCAACAACTGGTTTGCCTCCAACTGGGCGGACAGCGACGAGACGGGGAAGGCAGAGTGGACGACTTTGGAGTATAGCGGGCGTTTGGACAACGGGCGCGGCGCTTATGACGAGCTGCAAATCCTTTTGTTGGGCGGCGGCGAATGCCTGGTGGACGACTTGTTTGTGGCCGAGGTAGGCGGAGATAATCGCCTAAGCAACGCCGGCTTTGAAGACGGTTTGGACGGCTGGGTTATTCAAGGGAATCACGTTCGATCCGGCTGGAGCGATTCGGGAGAAGGATTTCGTAGTGAGCGAAGCCTGCATCTTCGGGCGACCAGCGGCGGAGACAACGGGGCCAACCGGGTAGAGTCCGATCTCGTTTCCCGCTTTTCCAACGGCCAAAACGCCGTCATTCGCGCCAAGGCGCGCTGGTTGCGGGGGCATCCGGACATTCTTTTAAGGATTCGTGGAAACCCGCTGGAACTTTCGGGTCGCATGCAGGTGCCGTTGAATCTAGGCACGCCGGGCGCGGTCAACAGCCGGGCGGAGGCCAATGTGGGGCCGGCAATAGCGTCGGTCTCTCACGCGCCCATTCTTCCCCAAGCGCAGCAGCCGGTGCAGGTGACGGCGCAGATTTTTGATTCGGACGGCTTGTCGAATCTTGTGTTGCATTATCGTTCGGACCGGGAGGAGGAATATCAGACGGCGCCTATGGACTATCGAGGCGCCGGCGCTTATACGGCGACGATTCCCGGCCAATCGAGCCGGCGGTTGGTTGCGTTTTTTGTCGAGGCGAGCGACGCGGGAAAGCCCTCCGCAACGACGCAGTTTCCTAAGAATCCCCGGAACCAGGAGTGTTTGGTTCGCTTCGGCGAGGAAACATTAGACAGCGGCTTTGGCACCTATCGGTTGTGGATCGGGAATCAGAATCTCCGAACTTGGCAACGGCGGGAAAAGTTGAGCAATGAATTAATCGATTCGACGTTTGTGTACGGCGACTTCCGCGCGGTGTATAACGCCCGCGGACGATTTCGTGGCAGTCCGTTCGTCCGTCCGAGGTACAACAATCCGGCTTCCAGCCAGCCGACGGCGATGATCATTGTTTTCCCGGAAGACAATCTCTTTCTGGGAGCCAACAAGGTGAATCTGGACGGCTTGGAACAACCGGGTCGCGACAACACCTTGCAACGCGAGCGAATGAGCTACTGGATCGCCGATCAGATGAACTTGCCGTTCAGCCATCAACGCTATGTACAGTTTCTCGTGAACGGAACTCGCAAAGGGCAGGTGTTTACCGATTCGCAACATCCGAGTTCTGAATACATTTCCACGTGGTTTCCGAGCCAGCGAGAGGGCGAGTTGTTCAAAATTGACGATTGGTTCGAGTTCAACGACGCCGTAGGCCGCGAATTCAACGAGAACGCAAAGTTGCGCCGATATGAGTCCGAAGGAAAGTTGAAGCTGGCGCGCTATCGCTGGAGTTGGGAGAAGAAGCCTAACGGAGGCTTGGACGACGATCACGGCAGTTTGTTCGAGCTGGTGGAGTCTTTAAACGCAAGGGGCGACGGATACGAGCCGTCCGTGGATTCGATTGTGGACGTCGAACAGTGGATGCGCATCTTCGCCGTGCGGCATATTGTGGGAGACTGGGACGGCTACGGCTATAACCGCGGCAAAAACATGTCCGCCTACAAACCCAAGGACGGAAAGTGGAAGATGATCTTGTGGGATTTGGATTTTTCTTTGGGCGGCGGCAGTCACGGCCCCACGCACTCGATGTTTCAAGTCGATGACCCCACTATCGGCCGGATGTATAACCATCCCGCTTTCCGTCGGGCTTATCTGCGGGCATGGCAAGATGCCGTGGACGGGCCTCTTTCCGCAGAGGCCAGCAGCCCCGCGTTGGACGTGGTGTACAGCGCCTTTCGCGCCAACGGAGTAACCGCCGCCAGTCCCGGCGGAACAAAAAGCTGGATTCGATCCCGAAGAAACTATCTGCTGCGCGAGTTGGACAGGGAAAACGCAAATTTTGAAATCACCACTAATTCGGGAAACGAATTTTCCAGCAGGGACAACCTGGCCGTCTTGGCCGGCACGGCTCCGGTAGCGGTCAAAACAATCCAAGTCAACGGCGTGGAATACCCAATCGAGTGGACCAGCGCGCAACGTTGGAGAATGCGAATCCCGTTGCAGAACGGAGTCAACGCGCTCCGCTTGGAGGGGTTCGACTTGAGGGGAAACAAAGTGGCGGGCGGAGAGGATGCAATTCGCGTCTCTTTCGGCGGCGAGCGCCAAAATCCGGCAGATTATTTGACGATTAACGAGCTGATGTACAACCCGTTGATCCCCGGAGCCGGATTTGTCGAGATACACAACGCTTCCCCAACGCATTCCTTTGATTTGTCGGACTATGTCTTGAGGGGCGTCGACTTTCGCTTTGACCACGGCTTTGTGATCGAACCCGAAGGATACGCGGTCGTTGTGAGCGATCTCTCTGTCTTTTCAACCACTTACGGGGCTTCGATTTCGATTGCCGGCGAGTTTGGCGGACGCTTGTCCAACAGCGGAGAAACCATCCGCCTAGAGGCGGAAACAGCCGACGAAGACAATCCCGTGCTGATTGACCAAGTTGCCTACGAAGACGATCTGCCGTGGTCTCCGCTGGCGGACGGGCAAGGATCTTCCCTTCAGCTCGTCGACCCTTCGGCGGACAATCGCCGAGTCGCTCATTGGACGGCGGTGGAAGATTCCGACCCACCAATGACGGGGCCGCAAACCCTCGTTTCTATGACCGACAGTTGGCGCTACGATCAATCGGGAATCGACCGGGAAACCGATTGGCGGGCGCCGGACTTTGACGACGACGCTTGGCCTACCGGGCAAGCGTTGCTCTACGTCGAGAACGACAATCTGCCGGCGGAGAAGAACACCCCATTGACGATTGGAAAACCAACGTACTATTTTCGAAAAAAATTCTCGGCAAACGACATTGACGGAATGGAGTTAGAAGCCTTCATGATTGTGGACGACGGAGCAATTGTCTATCTCAACGGAGTGGAAGTGCTTCGAGTAGGGATGAGTGCCGGCAATGTTTCTTTTGGAACCTTTGCCGCTCGAACCGTAGCCAATGCGGAACGGGAAGGCCCTTTTCCTCTTTCTTCCGAATCGTTAACGGAAGGAGAGAACGTCCTGGCCGTCGAAGTGCATCAAACCAACGCGAACAGTAGTGACGTCGCGTTCGGCCTATCCTTAATCGGCATCACTGTGCAGGGAAGCGAAGCGGCCACTCCCGGTCGGCAAAACTCCAATAGGCGCGAAGCAACCGACCTGCCTTTGTTGTGGCTCAACGAAGCGCAGGCAATCAACCGCAACGGAATCGTCGACGGACAAGGAGAAGCGGAGCCTTGGGTGGAAATCTACAATTCCAGCGAGCAAACATTGTCTCTCGGCCAACTCTATCTGACGAGCGACTACGGCGAACCGACGCAGTGGAAGTTTCCCGACGAAGCAACCATTCCGCCCGGCGAATACCGAATCATCTGGTGCGACGGCGAACCCGATGCAACCCAGCCGGACGAATGGCACGCCAGTTTCCGGTTGCCAGCAGAAAACGGTTCCGTAGCGATCAGCATGCGCTCGCCCCAAGGCCTAGAAATTGTCGACTATCTCAACTACGGCGATTTACAGCCCGACCGCAGCTTCGGCGCTTTCCCCAATGGCTCGCCTAATCAGCGCCGGCTCTTTCTGACGCCGACGCCGGGCACAGCCAACGAAGACCGAGTTCCTCCCTCGTTGTCGGTTTTTATCAACGAGTGGATGGCCGACAATTCGGATTTCCTTGCAGACCCTTTGGATGGCGAATTCGACGATTGGTTCGAATTATACAACGCCGGCAGTGAAACGGTGGATCTTTCCGGGTTTCTTTTATCGGACGATCCGACAAATCTTGGAAAGACTCGAATTCCCAACGGGACCAGGATTGGACCAAAGTCTCATCTACTCGTTTGGGCCGATGAAAAAGCACCGCAAACAGGAACTCCGGGGGATTTGCACGTCGAGTTTCGATTGAGTCGGGGAGGAGAATTTCTGCTTCTATCGACCCCCAACGGAACAATCCTGGATCAAGTAGAATTTGCGAGTCAAGAACCCAACCTCAGCAGCGGCCGCCTGCCAGATGGAGCGGAGACGATTGCAACCTTGCCCGCGCCCACGCCCGGATCGGCCAACGTCGTCAACCCGGAGCCAAATCTTCCCCCCGTTTTGAAGCCGGCGCCTGACTTTTTCGTGGAAGAAGGAGAAGTTTTTCATTTTGACGTAAGCGCTTTTGTTGACGATCCAGACGGCGACAACAGTCTTTTGCGTTATGAATTCGCTTCACCGCCGCCAGAAGGCGCCCAAATCAACCCCAACACGGGAGAAATTGCTTGGACGACTTCGGAAAAAGACGGACCCGGCCGTGTGGTTTTTGAAGTATTGGCGACCGACTCCGGAAATCCACCGCAAACGGGAGCCGCCGTTTACGGTTTGCAAATTCAGGAAGTCAATTTGCCTCCAGTCCTCAGCGAACTTGTGGATCGAACATTGTCGCTGGGAACGATCCTGAATGTTCCTTTGCAAGCGAGCGATCCCGACGTTCCCGCTCAGAGTTTGCAGTTTGCCTTAGTCGGCCAAACGCCGGCGGGCGCTTTCATTAATCCCCAGACGAATGCTATTGTCTGGAATCCCCCAGCAACGATTGAGCCGGGAATTTTTACTTTCGAAGCGTCTGTGGCCGACGACGGAACGCCGCCGTTGACGACAACGCAGTCTTTTAAAGTAACCGTGATTTCTGCAAGCGAGCAAATTCAGTTGATTCTGCAACCTGCCGGCGAAAAAGCCATTGCCTTTGAATGGAAGACGGAGAAAGGCGCTCGCTATGTCGTCGAGACCCTGAGTGATTTGAACAACTCCGAGTGGCGACAGCGGCAAGTTGTTCCCGCCATCAGCTCGTTGACGCGATTTTTCGACACCGTTGCCGAGGGCGGACAACGATTTTACCGTGTGCGAAGGCTGGAGGATTAGAGACTTTTTGAACCGAAGAAAATGTGTTGGCCGTGATTTGAGGTAATTTTATTCTTTCCAAAAAAATTGCCCGCTCTGTTTTTTATGGAAACTTTATTCTGACGGAGGTGTCAAACTACAAGAAGCCAGTTGGGAAGCGGCTGGGGACAGCGTCTCGCTGGCGGAGATTTCAATGGAAAAATAGAAACAACGAAATTATGCAAATTACACCAATCAAGACGAGAAGGCGAGCGGCGTTCACGCTCTTTGAAATTATGATTGTGGTGGCCATCATCGGCCTGTTGGCAGCGGTGGCCATACCTAACTACATGGGGGCCAGAGAAACGACGCAGTTGAATATCATCCTCAGAAACTTAAACGAGATTGACGGTTGGAAACAAGTGTGGGCTGTGCAGAATAACAAGCCCAGCACGGCTGAACCCACCCGAGAAGACTTATTGCCTCTCTTCAAAAACGGCAAGTTTCCGAAGTCTGTGGTAGGGGAAACCTATCAACTAGGCGCGGTGAACGAGCCGGCACAAGCCATTCTGCCGCAGGGCGCCACTCTCAACAAGCAAGCGGGTCCATTCACTTCGGACGGACCGATCGATTCAAGCCCTTAAACAGGTTTTTCCTGCAGATTTCTCGGATTCAAATCTAGCCTGAATCTTTCAAATTTTGGCTTTTTGTTTTTTTGGGTAAAGATTGTTCGTCTTTGGAAAAACTCGACGCTTGGAGGAGAACCGGACGGGGTCGCCTTGTCCAGTGTGAGAATCCTTTCAGTCGAAATCGGTAGTCGGGATTAAGATTTTTGAGCAAACCGGCGATGCTTTCGACGTGTTCGTCGACGTGGTAAGTGGTGACGGCGATTTGCGGGCGGTCGCGGGCGATGGTTTGGGAAGCGCCTTGAATCACTTCCAAGTCCGCGCCTTCGGCGTCCACTTTGATTAAGTCGTTTGGTTGCAACTGAATTTTGTGATTGCTGAGATAATCGTCCAGGCAAACAGCGTATGCGTCGGTTTCCAATTCGTTATTCTCCGTCTCTGCGTCCAAAGAATCTTCTGAATCGCCGCAAGATTCGATGCGGCAGGCGTCTGGACGGCCTTCATCTGTCAACTTCACGGGGCCGGAAGTTTGGGCAACGGCCGCAGGTTCCACTTTGAGCCGATCGGCAACGCTGTTTTCCACCGCGCCCCGCCAGAGAAGCGTGGCCATAACTTCGCCGGGCTCGAAACATATGACCTTCCGGCAGGCATTCTGTTTCAACAGACGATAGGCAAAAAGTCCCTCGCAGGCGCCGACGTCAATGACAAGGCTGGTCGCCGTCAGACAAATGGGATCGGTTGTGTAACAATGCGGGTTGTTAGGATTGAATTCTTGTTCGATAAGAAAGTAGAGATTGTTATCTGCGGTGCCGTGCCAGTAGAAACTCAGACCGTGTTGCAAAATCTCCACTCGACTGGTTTTTTCGTCCAAAGGGGTAATTTTGGCCAGCCGCCGGAGCGCTTGACCGGCCTTTTGATAAGCGAATCGGGAGGGAAGCAGGACTCTGATTATCTGCATTTGCGCGTCTTTCCAGCGAAAGTATCCTTTCGGCCGAAGCTGTTTCCACCATCGCCAGCAATAAAGAAATTGAGCGGCGGGGTTTTTCACTTCGGCGCGGGGGATGGAAGGTTGAGCCGAAGAAAGGCTGTCAAGCAAGTTGCAAAAAGCAACAGTTCGCCACCAGCGTATAACCAGCCGGCCGCCGCGAATCCATATTTCGGGATGAACACAAAGTGTAGGATGAAAGCGATTAAAACAGAGAAAAGACAACAACGCACGGCAAGCCAGTCCTGGTGTTCCGCCAAAAGTCCCCAGACGAGGAACCCACTGCTCATGCCAATGAACTTTGCCAGCACCATGATTGGGAATATAGAGGCGCTGGAAGTGTCTTCGCGATAAATCAAACGAAAGAGCGGCTCGGCCAGCCAAAGCAACGAAAGGCTACCCAGTATGCCGACGGTCCAAGCGCCGACGGCAAGGCCGACCACGCGCGGTCGAAAGACAGACAGTTTTTCGTTTCGCCAAACCACAATTTTGGGATAGAAAATATAGCCGACGTAGTTCAGCACAAATTGCAAAGCCAGGCACGGTTGGTAGCTGTCTCTAAAGAAACCACTTTGAGGATCGCCTTCCTTTTTGCCCATCAGAGCGGGCAGAAGTAACATTCCCATGATCGCAAGGCCGTTGTAACTGACGGTGAACAACCAAGAGGCGCGGCCTTCCCAAAGAAGTTCTCGAATTCGGCGCCAGAGAGTCCGAAAAGACTGCGTCCGAAAGAGGCTTGTTTTGGATTCCATCCGCACTTTTACCCAAATCCATATGGTGGCGACGCCATGCACCAACGCAAGGACGAAGACGTCGCTGCCGGCAGCTTGGCCGGGTTGGATAAACAAAAAGAAGCAGAGACTCACGGCGAAGGTCGTCAATGTTTGAACTCTCGACAAAAAAGCCATTTGCTCAGTTGCCTGATAATACCATTGAAAATTCATGCCAAGCGCCAAAAAGTAAATCCCGCCCGCAAGCCAAGCGGTGGCCTCCATGTGCGAGATTGGTGCGAGAAGAACCACTACCGACCACACGGCCGCCAGTCCCAAGTGCATGATAAGCCTGAAAGTGAATATGATGGGGAGCAATTCTTCTAGCAGTTGAGACTTGGCCGCAACGCGCCGGATGGCCACCACGTCAATGCCCAGAGTAAGCACGACTTGGAGGAAAATGGCTACATTCATCACTTGGCCGGAGATGCCCCAGTGGGTTTCTCCCATGCAGAGTCGAGCATGCCCGTAGCCGAAAATCTGGACAATTTTCCCGGCGGTCTGCCAAAAGCCGATGGAACCGATGTTCCAAAGAATCTGACGCGCCGTCGACGGCAAGCGAAGCCTTTGTTCCGAACCGGGATTCGTTCTCATTTTGTGGCAGAAAAGGCGCCGGTTCCGCTATGTCTCGAAGTTGAGAAGGCAAAGTCAGGGAGGCGAGTTTCTGCGGTGGAGCGCATTTTGATTTGAAGATGGCTGGCGGGGAGGTTTCCGTGTTTGTGCCTGCGAAACGCGGGAGGATCACTCAATCCGGCGCGCTGTTCTGCAGTTTGTCGTGAAGGGATTTGTCCCAGTCCCGAGTGAGGACGCGGTAAATCCATTTTCGTTGGGTCTTGATTCGCTGGTAAGCGGATTTGAGATCGAGAACCATAGTGATTCGACGGTTGGGGCAGTTGAGCTCTCCAACATCGTGAGTGGCCACGGGCTGAAATCCCATCACTCTTGTGTGAAAGTCGTAGGGACTGTGGACTTCGCCTTCGAAAATATCCGTCACATAGTGGGTATAATCATTGGATACGGTCTCTCGGCTGGCCTCGCGCATTAGCGCCGCAGCGACGATGATGTATTTGCGGTATTCCGGCACGACGGCAAAGCGGCCAATTTCGGCAATCCGGTTGTTTTTGACGAATGATTCCACGTCCAGCCCGCTATCCAGCGTTTGCAAGCCATATTCCTGATACAGTTCCAGCGGCGGGTTATACATGACGCGGAGAACGCCGATAGGTTGGCCGCCGGTGGAGGCCACAAACCAAGAAATGTCGCCGGTTTTCAAATCGGCAACGGGAAAAAAATTCTCTTCGTTTTGAATCCAATTCTTTTCGTTGACATAAGTGGACCGCAACACCTGAACGGCCAAGTTGCGGTCCGCATCGTTGGCGGCCCGGATGACAACGATTTGCTTTGCCAGCGACACGGCTATTTCCTTCGGTTTCGAGATTGCCATGATTTTCCCGACAAGCCGGCAACAGCCTCCATGATTTGGCGGTGCCATCCGCAAATTTCTCTAAGACTCGGCTTCCCGTTGACGGGCGGGGGAGGCATGGGTTTGCCGGCGCAAAGAGACGCCGGAATGCATTCGGGAATCGGCGACGCGGGGTCGTGGAACGGAAAGCGAACGCCGATGGGAAGAATGGGAGATTGCGTTTGTAGCGACAGCTGCGCCGCCCCGCGGCTGCCTTGCAGGAGTGTTTTCGGATCCCGATTTGTCGTTCCTTCAGGAAAAATGCCGACAGACCGCCCCGACTTCAAGGCGCGACGAGCCCGGGAAAGACCCGATTCCCGGCGAACGAATAACGGCTTGAATGCGTTCAAAAAACGCGGGTTTGCTGGTTTGCGAGCAACCGGGATCGCTTGGCCAAAATGGTAAAAAAACCATACGCCGGGAACCAAACAAAAATTCCAATCCGCTAAAAAATGGATGATCTTTCCCTTCCTCAAATGCATCAAAACGCCGGGAAGATACAATGCCTCCAGCTTTTGGCTGTGGTTGAGGACGACAATGAAGGGATCGTTTTCGGCGCGAAGATTTTCTGCTCCCTCAATCTTTACCAATAACCGCGCTCCGATCGAAGCGCAAATCCTTACCGCAAAGGCGTTGATACAGCCGGGCGATTGCCGGTAAGTCGCTCTCCAAACATCGCCAAGGGAAATGGCCCGTTCCGAAACCACTCCGGAGGAATTCGAAGAATCTGTGCTTGTCTTGCTGAGTGCCATTAATCTTGCCGCCGATCTTGTTTTCCTCTTGGTTTTAGGATTGATTTTTGCCGTCAAGATCACCATGTTAGGCGAATATTTTCAAGCCTTATTTTCGCATTGCCACGTCGCAGATTTTTCCAACTTGGAAGGATCGGGAGCCTCCGTTTTCTTTTTCTTCCCCAACCTTTTGAAATTCTTATCGTTTTGGAAGATTGCTCATCGTGGTGCGGCTTCTCCGCCTTGCCAAACGAGGTCAACAATCAAAGATTTGTGGTCGGATCCGAGATTGGGTCCGATCCGTTTTCGCGCCACGCAAATTTCAGAAGTGACCAAGCAGTGATCCAACGGAATGGCCAGAAGCGGAAAGGTGGCCGGCCAAGTGGGGAAAACGCCGGCAGGTCGGTTGAGTCGGGCGGTGTTGACCAGACTTTTGAATGCGTGGTTCCAAGGAGTTGTATTTAAGTCGCCTACGACCACCGTCGGCCGGTTCATTCGTTTTACAAGCCGGGACAACCAAGCCAGTTGCCGGTTTCTTGACTGGGTATATCTAGAACCCACAGGAGGCACGGGATGGGTGGCAATGAGGCAAAGAGACCGCCCTTCCAACATAATTTCCGTTTGAAGCGTAGGAACTCCGTTGGGTTCGTATCTCAAAGTTTGCGCTCCGGCCAAGGGCATTCGAGCATAGAGAGCGATACCGAAGTTATCCTCGCGATCTTCCACGAGGCGATAAGGATAAGATTTCTGCAAAGAAGCCAGCGAACGTTTCCACTCCGAATTGACTTCCGCAAGGGCAATCACATCCGGAGATTCTTCGTCAATTAGGTCAAAAAGACTTTGAGCGTTTTTATTGTCGGAGTGAACGTTCCACCAAAGAATCCTGAGTTTCGACTGCCCTCCGCTCCAAGATTGCGGGTTGCTTTCTAACAAATGCGGCAGAACGACGAGAAGATTGATTCCGGCGCCGACCGCGGCCAAACCGGCCCTGGACTTTTCCTTTTGACAACCAAAAAGAACGCCGATAACTAGAAACCCAAAAAAGTATTGCACTCGAAAGTGAGAGCAAGCGTCAAAAATCCACCACCAACTGCCGAAAAAGCCGGCCGTAGCCGTCATTCCCATCAGAATCCCAAACGCATCCAAAATGCCTCGAAGAGAAAACGGCTTGGAAGCGCTGTTTCGTTTGCGTTCGCCCTGATTAGTTTTCGTCACCTTGGTTCTTCGCATGGAATTAAAGATTGACGATTGTCGCTTCCATCCGTTGAATATTGGTTGTTTTTGAGACTCTGCCAATCCATGCCTCTCTTGGAAATTCATCAACTGAGAAAATCCTTTGCTTCTCCGGACAAAGAAGTCCGTCTTGCGGTGGACGTTCCTTCCTTCTCCTTGTCCGAATGCGATCAGATGGCGCTGAGCGGAGAAAGCGGCTCCGGCAAAACCACGTTTCTGAACTTAATTTCTGGAATTCTCCCTGCCGATAACGGAACAATACGCATTGAAGGCCGGGAAATGACCGCGTTGAGCGAGGCCGAACGAGACCGCTTTCGCGCTTCTAAAGTGGGTTATATTTTTCAAACGTTCAATCTTTTGCAAGGCTTCACCTGCTTAGAAAACATTCTTCTGGGAATGTCGTTTGGCGGCGGAAAGCCCGATCGGGCGCTCGCCAAGCGGCTTTTGGAGCGGGTAGGCTTGCGCAAGCGGACGGAATACTATCCCCGGCAGCTTTCCACCGGACAGCAACAGCGAGTTGCCGTTGCTCGAGCATTGGCGAGCCGTCCCCCTTTGGTGCTGGCCGACGAGCCAACGGGCAATCTAGATTCGGCAAACGCCAAAGAATCGCTGTCCCTCATTCAAGAAACTTGCGAAGAAAACAGCGCCGCGCTGTTGCTCGTCAGCCACGATCCAACCGCTTTGGAACAATTTGCCTCGCGCAAAGATTTTTCTGAAATCAACCGCGCCGAACAGGAAGAATAGCGTTCATGAAGACCATCTGCATGCTTGTGTGCCGAAGTCTGCGGCAGCATTTTTTGTCCACGGCCGTCACCTCGCTCTCCATTGCCTTGGCCGGAGGCTTGTGGCTGTCCGTATGGGCGATCCGGGATCAAGCAAACACTGTTTTCACCAAAGTCGATTCGGGATTTGACGCAGTTTTAGGCGCTCGAGGCTCCAAATTGCAGCTCGTGCTCAACGCCATTTTCCACGTGGAAGCATCGCCCGGAAATTTGGCTTGGGAAGATTTTGAAGACATTCAATCCAATCCGGCCGTTGCTGTGGCCATTCCCCTCGCCGTGGGAGACAACTATCGCGGTTATCGTTTGGCGGGAGTTTCTACCAATCTGTTCTCGGAAATTGAATATCGGCCGGGGCGGCGTTTCCAAGTGTTCTCCAACGGGCGCATTTTTGATCCCGGAAGACAAGAAGCAGTAGTGGGAAGTTTTGCGGCACGAAAACTCGGCATCGAAGTCGGCGACACCTTTCATCCTTATCACGGGTTGACTTTTGATCCAGAAAAACGGCACGAAGAAACGTATCACGTAGTTGGAATCCTCAAACCTTCCAATACGCCGGCGGATCGAGTGATCTGGATTCCGTTAGCAGGATTGCAGCGAATGAGCGGACACGATCCCAATGCGGCCACCGACCTAAGCGCCATCTTGATAAAGCTACGCTCCCCTCAGGCGGGCTTTCGGTTGGACATGCTTTACAACAAACAAGGCGACCGCTTAACTTTGGCTTGGCCAATCGGGCAGATCATGGCGCAGTTGTTTTCCAAAGTTCGTTGGTTTGATCGAGTGCTGGAATTGATTGCCTCTCTGGTCGCCGTGGTAGCGGCGGCTTCGGTTTTGGCCAGCATCCACAACTCTATGAACGAACGGCGGCGGGACATTGCGATTTTGCGAGCCTTAGGCGCACGGCGGCGCATGATCTTCGGGACAATTATTCTAGAGGCCGTTGCCATTTCCGTTTTAGGCATGGCCGCTGCGTTTGCCGTCTATTTTGCCATTTTCACCGTCGTTGCGGCTGTCCTTCGTGCGGAACTGGGCGTGGTGTTATCGGCCGCGCAGTGGCACTGGGTCATGTTGTGGTCGCCGTTATTAATGATGGGGATGAGCGCTTTGGCCGGCTTGGCACCGGCCGTCAAAGCCTACCAAACGAACGTGGCCAAACATCTAGCGCCAGTTTCATAAACCTTTTCGGACGCAAAACCACACTTGCAACGGACGCACAATGCCTTTGATGTTCAAAAAATCACTTCTCAATTTTGCGGCACTAATGTTGCTGGCAGGTTGCGGCGTTGAAAACGATCGCTCCGCCGCCAACCATAACAACCATGCAAAATCGCCGACTCACAAGCATCAGCACGTTCCTCCCCACGGCGGCGCGGTCGTCGTGCTGGGAGAGGAACTTTATCATTTAGAGTTCGTTCTCGACGAGACATCCGCCGCGTTGCACTGCTATGTTCTTGACGGACATATGGAAAACTTCATCCGAATCCAAGATCCAAAACTCATTCTCGACGTCGAACCCAACAAAACGGTTGTGTTGACGCCGGTGGTTAGCCGCGTTACCGGAGAATCCGTCGGCAACACATCGCACTTCAGCGCTCGGCTAGATTGGGCAAGGGAAAGCAAGCGCTTCGCCTCCACGCTACAAGAAATCACAATACAAGGAAATCGGTTTGAAAACGTGGCATTTCGTTACCCAGAAGGGAATGAATCCCCTTGAAAACGCAAAATTAAAAACACCAATGAAAACAAGAGTCCGTAAAATAGCCATTTGCTTCATCCTGTGGGGAATTGCTTGCAGACTAGCCGATGCAACAGAGAAAAATCCGTTGCCAAAGACTTCTCCCCAAGCAGACTCCATCTCCATCAAAAGCGAGGACAGCCCAGCCCCGCCAATCGCCTCGCCTCCGAAATCCGATAACAACAAGACGAATAAAAAAACTCCCGCCGAGCCAAAACTGTTGCCCAACGGCTTTTTGCAAGTCTCGTTTGATTGGTTGGCCTCGTTCGACTACGAAATTCCCCCCGAAGAATCAGCCAAAAAAGTTCCAGAAAACTCCGAGAACCCCAGTCAAATCCCTCAAAAAATTCGAAGTCTTGACGAAAAAGAAATCGCTCTTAAAGGATTCATGTTGCCTCTCAAAATGGAAAAAGGACGGGTCACAGAATTCCTCATCATGCGCGATCAATCAATGTGTTGCTACGGGACGATTCCCAAAATCAACGAATGGGTAAGCGTCAAAATGAAAGAAAAAGGCGCAAAACCCGTCATGGAGCAAATCGTCACTATGTTCGGCAAACTTCGCGTCGGAGAAATCCGGGAAGACGGTTATCTTGTTGGGATTTATGAAATGGAGGGGTACCGAATGGACGGGCCGAAAAACCCATAACTAACTACTTTCCGGACACCCAAAGAACGGACACGGATTCAACCCAATCCGAGCAGAAAAGCGATGCAGAACAACTCCAACAACACAACGACTCCGACAACAAACCAGACGAAGACAGGAAACCGTCCAAGATTTTTCAACGAAGCAGGCGACAAACTAAAACAAAAAACCACCGCGCCAACAGCAATCAAGTCCCCATTGCGAAGCTTTGAAAACGTCGCCGGCTCCGCGTTGACACTGACCATGCCGTCGCCCAATCGCTTCAGATGAGGTTCGCCGCCGGACTCAAGCTCAATCGCGGCATGATTGCTCCACACTCCGATGTCAGGCATTCGCAAGTCTGCCTCAACGTTACTCCCCACCACAAAAGGATAAGAGGAAATATCAAAGTGTTGTCCTCTTCGCTTGCCTTCTAATATGGTAAGGCGGAACATTAGAACTGCCGGCGCGGAACGTAGATAATATCCCCAGGATAAAGCGGCAGATCGTGATTCGGATTGTCACGCGCCTTATTGTAGTCAAATTCCAACACGGTTCCTCCCGATTTTCGAGTGACTCGAATTCGTCGTTTGGCTGCGTAGTTGCTCAATCCGCGCGCAGCGGCAATGCCATCCAGCACCGTCATAGTTCCTGAATACTTATAGCGTCCCGCCAATAGCACCTCTCCGTGCACTGTAAACAAACGTTCCCCCATTTTGACGGTTAGCGTGAGTTGAAGATAGATGCGCGGAACGTAGAGATTATGAAGCATTTCCCGAAGCTCTCCTATAGTAAGCCCCGCGGCATGCACGGGTTCTTCCAAATTGGGCGGATGAATTTTGCCGTCCTGCCGAATCTGCTCGTTGTGAGGATGCGGCGGAAACGGTATCCCGGAGTAAGTGATAAATACATGGTCGCCGGCTGCAAGAACGTCAGAATTCGCCGGAGGCGTTTCGGACGCATCCGGAAACACAGTTTCTCTTCCGCCGGGATTGTCCAACAGTCGGCATCCCGCACTGAAACCCAGGGCGGCCGTTAGCGATAAAAACAAAACGAATCGTGAACAATCAAAACCGTTCTTCATGAATCTTCCGGCTCTCACTTGGAGGAATTCCTCAATTAGTATTTCTTTTTCAGAACCAATTCCGGTCGCCCCGTTGTCTTGCCGGTTTTGGGATCGCCGTTCTTGTCGTTCTCCTTTTTTTCCTCTTTTGCGATGTTCGACTTTTCGTAGTAATCGTAATAGTAACCGCTGTAATAGTAGTAGTAGGAATCCTGGGAAATATTGATGTTGTTAAGCACGACTCCCAACAAGTTTCCTCCGACTTTTTCGACCATCTGCTTCGCTCGCACCGTCATTGCTTGAGGATACTTTCGATATTGAATGACGAGCAACGCCATGTCCACTTCGCTGGCCAAAATGGAGGCGTCGCTTACTCCCATAATGGGCGGGGAATCAAAGAAAACAAAATCATACCGGCTCTTTACATCCTTCACAAAAGTTTTCATTTGAGGGGAGTTTAGAATGCCTAGAGAACTGCTCGGCAATTTTCCGCTGGGCAAAAAGTCCAAAGTGGAAAGTTTGGTAGTTTGAATGACTTCGTCCAAACGGACGTCGTTCATCAAGTGGTTGGTCAAGCCGTTTGCGTTGGACACTCCGATGATTTTGTGAAGACTGGGACGCCGCAAATCCGAGTCCACCACCAGCACCTTGTTGTTGTTTTGGGCAAAGATAGTGGCCAAGTTGAAAATGGTGGTGGATTTCCCCTCTCCGGCGCCGCCGCTGACGACCGTCATCGTGGTGATGTCGTCGCTCTTTCTGGAAAAGAGAACGTTGGTGCGCAAAACGCGATAAGCCTCCGCATGTGGACTGTCCGGCCCTTCTTCCAGCAGAGAGCTTACATTTTGAGGAATCACCCCCAGCACCGGCGAACCCAAAGCCTGCTCTACGTCATCGATGGTTTTGACGCTGGTATCCAAATACTCAATGAAAAACGCCAACCCAACGCCGACAACGAGGCCGATGAGAACCCCCAAAGCCACATTCAAAACCAAGTTCGGAGATGCTTTATTAATTGCCGGTTCCGCTGGATCGTAAATTTCCACAATGGAAGTCTTCGGCAGTCTGGAGTCTACGGTTTCCTGAAGTCTCCGGTTGCGAATGGCATCGAGAAACCTTTGGAGACTCTCCAACTTGCGTTTGGCGGTAAAATACGGACGGAAGTTTTCCGTGTTTTCCGCTTCTTTCTTCTTCGCTTCCTCGATTCTCGATTCAAGAGAGGCTACAACCATCTGGTTTTTGTCCACCGACTGCTTTAGCGCAATCATGACCCCTTCCAGTTCTTCTTGGATTTGATTTTCCAGGATTTCCTTCTCTTTTTCTAGGCCGGCCATAGACGGATGCTCCGGTCCCAAAGCCGCACCGCCGCCGCTGTTCAAATCCCTGATAACCTTGTCGTAGCGAGGAATTAAAACCGACAACCGTTGATTCCTGGGAACGGAATTCAACACCCCTTTCCGAAAATCTTCTTTTTTCAAAGTCACCAGGCTTTCATACAGAGCGCGATGCTGGATAAGAGTGATTTCCGCGTCTGTCTTGGCTGCCTCTAACTTGGCGATAATCTGCGGTCCGGTCGTCGAAGTGAAAGGGCCGCTGTCGGCAAGAGAAATGTCCGGAACGCCAAGTTCACCCTTCAGCCTATCCACCTCCGCTTGCGCAGCTATGATTTTATCCTCTTGAGCTTTCTCTTGTTCTTCTAGTGCCCGAATGCCCGCATTAGATAATTCTAACTGATTATCCACTCGTTGTTGTTTGTACACCTGCGCGATTTTGTTGGCAATTTTTGCCGCTTCCTCTTTCGCTTTCACTTTCCCTTTCTGAGGAATGGACACAGTGATTTCGATGATGCTGGTGTTCCGACCTTGTTTGACATTAATCCATTCCTTTAGTTTTAGGTAAATTTGGTTGGTCGTCCACGAAGACTGGTTGTGAAGTTCCGCCCAGAGTTTTTTCAGATTCAAATCTGGATCGACAATCACCGGATGAAGCACACTCCGGGACTGAATTTTCTCAAACTGCGTTTGAATCCAATACGGATCATACTGCGCTGTCTGTTGAAATCCAATCAGCGGCGCAATGTCCGAAGTGTCCTTCTCAATGGCAATCCGAACGGTGCTGGCGTACCACTCCGTTAGAAAAAAAGTGACTATCGTCGTCGTCAAAACCACTAACAAAAAGACAGCGAGAATGACCGTCTTGCGGATGCGAATGATGCGCCAGTAGTCCAGAAAATGTAACTTGGCGTCCTGCGCTTTTTTGGTGTTGCCGCTGCTTTGCATATCGTCAAAAAAAGGAGACTAGAATCTTGGTTCCAGCCTCCTAAACATGGTTAAAACTGGGAAAGAAATTAATAACTGGCGCGAAGTCCGACGTAAACTCGATTCCGATCGTAACTGCGGAGGATGAATTCGGAATCAACGCCGGACTCATAATCGTCAAAGTTGTAGCCGGCTTCCGCCGCCAAATACGGATTGATGGCGTAATCCAAACTGACCCCAAAAGCCCAGTATTCGTCGTTATTTCCGTCAATGCCTTTGCCTCCGCCTTCGTAAGTGCCGTTCAAATAATGGCCAACCAGCGAGGCGTTCAACTTCGCCGTCAACTGATGATTGACCGACGCATAAACCACCGTCTGCTCCTGATCCAAAATTGGACCCTCGTCCAAAACGCGACCATAAGCCAAATCGTGCCGATTGCGCTCGTGTTTGACGCCGATTTGGAAGTGGCTTCCCTCCGCATAGCCGTAGGAAAGATTGGCGTCGGCAAAGGGGCTGGTGGCGTCAGCATCGGCGTTGACGAACTTGGTGAATTGAGCGCCCAAGCGAACTGATCCTTGCAAAGTCGGCGTGAAAGCGTGATCCAAGCCGGCGTAAACGTAGTGAGAATCGCTGTCGCGAACGTCCGCTTTCAAATCGGAATAGGGGAGGTTTCTCTCATCTTCGGAGTAATCCACAGCTTTGAATCGGTAACCAATTAAGCCGACGGTGTTGGGTTTCAACTGCGCTTTCAAATGGATGAGTGGCGTGTGTTCCACTCGATCCAGATGAGTCGAGAAAGCCGGATCGTCAAAGTTGAAGATGGTGTTTGCGTAGCCAGCGTAAATAGAATAGGTGTCCGAAAGCATCTGCGTCGCGTAAAAACTCGCCTGATTGTGCAGATAGTCTTGCTCGCCTCGAATGGGTCGCTTCAACGTTCCTGCTGTGATTTCCGGTTCTTGGGCGATTCTGAAGTTGTTGGACAGTTCAAAAGAGAAAGTCGGTGAAACGGAGTGGGCAATTTTGGCGGCGATGGTGTGGGATTCGTCGGTGCTGTCCGGGTCTCGGTCTTCGTACCACTTCAAGCCGAAGGTGTATCCTAAGCCGATCTCGCCCTGCTCCCGAACCGCATTGAAGTTGACGGAAGGGCTGAACGAAATGCCGTAGCTGGATTGTTTGCCGTAGATAGGCTTTGTTATGAAAGATCCCGTTTGTGTATCACGGATTGTTATGCGATCAATCTCATATTTATCGTGAAGGGTGGTGATGTTGTCGTCGTAGAAGCCGCGCAGGGAGGCGGAGATGCTCCACGGGGTGTTGGGGTTGGGGTCGGCGTTGGTTTCGGTGGTCGGTTGGAGGCTGGCGATGCCTAAGGCAACGAGGCCGGTAGAAGCGATAATGTTTTTCATGCCGTGCAAAAAAATCCTGTTAAAAACGATTATTTCGGTTCGATCTCTGTAACTCGTCCAGTAGTTTTACGGGTTGGCTAGGGGTTTGTCAACGAAAATTGAATAAAAAATAGAAAAAAGTGAAAATAATTCGAGATTTTTGGGTTTTAGTTGGTTTTTTCGATGTTCCAGCGAGGCCAGTCGGTCAAAAACAGTTGTCCGGCGGGCAGTTCGTCGACGTGGCGGAGTGGCCAGCCTTCGGGGATGGTCACTTCTTTTTTGCCAAGGAAGACGTTGAGGAAGATTTTTAGGTACAGGTGGCTCCATTCGGAGGTTTCGCCTTGAATCATTTGGGAGAGGAATTTGCCGTTGGTGGTGATGGGAGTCAAGTACAGGCCGTTGACGGATTTGTGGAGGTCGTGAATTTGGTAAAAGTCAGGTTCGATGGATTGGGTAAGCCAGAGGCATTTTTTGTTGGCGTACCAGCCGATTGCCCAAGGCATGTCGCTCATGAGCAGTTCGTTGGTGTCGGTGGCGTGGTTGGGGCCGAAGAGATTGCCGATTTGTTGGATGCGCGGCGGCCAGTAGGGCGGATAGGCGATGGGGTTGTTTTTGGGTGGCAAGAATCGGAAAATCAAAGGCAAACAGGCCAAAAGGATGGCCAAAAGGCTGGTGTAAAACTGGGCGCCAAAGAAGGAAAGTTCCAGTCGGTCTAAAAGCAGAAAGAAAAGTCCGGCGCCAAAGGCGTAGACCAGCGGGAGGAGAAGGATGACAAGGTTTTGGCTATTGATGTTGGGTGAATGGCGGCTGAGGTAAGTTTGGGACAGGGCTTGGGCAATGGTCAAGGTGAGCAAGGCTAAGAGCGCGAAGATGCGCAGCCGGTTTAGGCTTTTGTTGTGAAAGGGAACGAGAAAGCCAACTAAAAAGAAGGCGCAGAGCCAGCTGCCTCCGAGTTTGGGAATTTCGTTTTCGGCAATTTTGCCGGAGTTTTCGATCAGTTTGCGGGTTGCCTCGCGCATGGAAACGGGGCTGATTTCTCCTTGCAGGGTTTGTTCGATGCTGGCGTCGGGGTAGCGGGAGGTGTCTTGCCAGTGCGCATAGCCGGCAATGCCGAAGGGATGGCCGCTCCATTGGTAGTTTCGCCAGAGCCAAGGCGAGACCACAATTCCAAAGACCAGCAGGGTGAGTCCGATGCTGAGGAGGCGTTTGCCCGGCAAGTAAAAGGCGAGGAAGGCAACGGTCGGAATCACCAGCCAGCCGAGGGAGTAACGGGTGAGCATAAGGCAACCGAGGAGCAATCCGCAGATAACGGATGGGATGAGATAGAAGGCAAAGTTTCGCGGGTTGCTGTTTGTTTGCTTTTCTTCTGCGCTTTCGGATTCGCAGCGACGTTCCAAACTCACGAGGCAGTGGATGAGCAGGAGAAAGAGAAAAATGGCAAAGTTGGTGGAAAGCCCGGAGAAGCAGAACTGCCACAGGAGGTCGGTTCCCAAGAAGACTACCGTCGTGAACCACGCCGCTGTTTCGTCAAAAAGCCGTTTTGTAAGCCGAAAGAGCAAAATGGCGGACAAGATGAAAAAAAGTTGATTGACGAAGCCGATGAGGATTTCGGGTTGGAAATGGCGGAAGTCGGTGGCGTCATCGACGGGCGGCGTTTTGAAATCGAAGGGAAGCGTCTTCATGGCGACGGCCAACAGAGCCGGCCAGAGCGGCGCGTTGGCAAGGTCGGGATGATTTCCCTCAAGGAGCATGGGGTCTTCTCTTTCATTTGGCCTGTTTTCTCCAACGAGTTTGAGGCTCAGCGGGCGGATAAAGTGGGTGGAAAAGCGCTTGCCGTCGGCCAGATTGCGGGCGATTTGGGCGGCATCCATGGCTTCGACGGAGGCAAAGTTGTTGGCTTCGCGCAAATTGTACATGAGCAACACGGCGACAAAGAGCAAAATTCCCGTGAGGATGGGAAGATATCGACGCCCTTCGCCCACTTCGATTTTGTGAATGAGGTCTTGAAGAAGCTGCATTTTAGCTTAGGGGTCGATTTTCCATCGGACAATTTTTCGGAGCAAGGTGCGGCGGCTGATGCCCAATAGCCGAGCGGCTTCTGTTTTGTTGCCGTTGGTTTGTTCCAACGCTTGAAGGATCAATCGTTTTACATTCTGCTCGATGGAAAGCGGCGATTCCAATTCTTCGGAAGAATCTCCGGCGGGCAACAATTTTTGCAATTCGTAAGGCAAATCATCGTGTTTAATTTGTTCGCCGCCGGCAAACACGACGGCGTGTTCGACAGCGGCTCTGAGTTCGCGCACATTGCCCGGCCAGTTGAATTGAGTCAAACATTGCATGGCCGTCGGCGTAAATTCGCGCACTTTTTTCCCGTTTTGGCGAGCAAATTCTTGCAGAAACTTCTCGGCTAACGCAGGAATGTCGGTCAATCTTTCCCGGAGAGGAGGCAATCGAATTTCCACCACGCGCAGGCGATAGTATAAATCTTCCCGGAAGCTTCCTTCGGCAACTAACTGCTGCAAGTCTTTGTTCGTTGCCGTCACCAAACGCACGTCTGTTTTTAGAGTGCGATTGGATCCGACTCGTTCAAAACTTCGCTCGCCCAAAATTCGCAAGAGTTTGATTTGCGTAGAGCCGTCGATTTCGCCGATTTCGTCCAAAAAGATGGTGCCTCCATTGGCTTGCTCGAAGCGGCCGATTCGGCGTTCGTGCGCTCCCGTGAACGCGCCTTTCTCATGTCCGAAGAGTTCGCTTTCCATAAGATTGATGGATAGCCCGGCGCAATGTACGATCACAAGGGTATTGCGCGCCCGCGTGCTGAGTTGGTGAATGGCTTTTGCAATCAACTCTTTGCCGGTGCCGCTTTCTCCGGTGATCAAAACGTTTGCGGCGGAAGACGCCACTTTGTTCACAATTTTAAAAACTTTCCTCATCGCCGGCGATTCTCCCACAATGTCTTTCAACTTTTTGTCGGGCTGCCGCTGCGAATCGGCATTTTCTGCCTCCAATGTCTGAATTTTGTTTTCCGCCTTCGGTGCCGGAATTTTAAAAGATCGAGAAATTTTCTTTTCCAAGTCTACCAGCAATCGTCCGCCCTTTGAGATGTAATCGTCCGCTCCGTGTTTCATCGCCTCCACAGCGATTTCTTCCGAACCGTAAGCAGTCATCAAAATACAGAGCGGAGATTTCGGAAATCTTTTTAGTTTTTTGGCGCGGGCAATCAACGACAAGCCGTCTTCCTTAGGCATTTTGTAGTCCGTCAGCAATACGTCGATGGGTTCAGACTCCATCAGCCTAATAGCGGACTCGGCGTTTTCGGCGATGTGGATCTCGTATTGGTCTTCTAAGTTCTCTCGCAAACCTTCGCGTTGCCTCTTCTCATCGTCCACAACGAGCAACAGTGGTTTTTTTTCAATTGTCACTTTTTCCTCGCAAAAGTTGTCAAAATTATTCCCCAGTAGAACAATGATAAAAATTAGATAATCCGCTGATTATCAATAGATTATGGATATAAAAAGAGTCAATTTTTAAGGGTGATAGAATTATCAATTTCCTCTCTCGAAGAAGCAAGCAATCGCTGTTTCTTTGTTGCAGACGGCAACCAAATTCGAAACCGAGTGCCGCACGGATCTTCCGATTCCACCAGTATCCGCCCTGAGTGTTGCTTCACAATTCGATGGACGATCATCAAGCCTAGCCCGGCGCCCTTTTTTTTGGTTGTGAAATAAGGTTCAAAAATTCGATTGATTTTTTCTTTTGAAATGCCCGTTCCCGTGTCTTCGACGCTCAATTCAATGCCGTCGCCTTCGTTTGCGGTTCGTATTGTCAATTGACCGCCACGAGTCATGGACTGCATGGCGTTTTTGACAAGGTTAACCAATACTTGCTTGATTTGGTTGGCGTCAATCAGCGCCTTTGTCGGGTTCTCGCAAAGTTCGACGAAGGCCAAAAGCCCCCGATTTTCTATTTCGGGTTGCAACAACTTGATGGTCTCTCGGACAACTTGGTTTAAATCATCCAGCTGAAACTTTGGTTTGGCATGGCGAATTGCTTGAAGAAACTGTTGCACGATGTAGTCTAACCGTTTTATTTCCCCTTGGGCGACTCGAAGATAATCCCGAAGTTTTTGAACGCTTGGATTTGTTTCCTTTTGGAGCAATGGTTTTCCGGGAGTCCCGGTATAACCAGCGATTCCGACCGCAATGTTGTCGTTCCGAGTAGTTGAGAGATTTTTCACTTCTCTTTCCAGAAGTTGCAAATGAAGATGCAAAGCGTTCAGAGGGTTTCCTATTTCGTGGGCGACGCTTGCCGCTAGAGAGGTCAACGCCTGCAGTTTTTCACTTTCGATCGCCTCAATCTTTTCCCTTCTTGTTTCCGTTGCGTCGTGAAAGATTAATGCGATTCTAGGGACGCTGTTGGCTTCCTTGTCAATAAGAGTTGCCTCGACTTGCAAAAATCTCTCTTTGGGATAATGGATATTGAGATCAAACTGGAAAGCATCCCGTCGCTCGTTCCAGTTGATTTCAGCGATGAGTTTCCAATCCAAATCGGGAAGGAATCGAGCCGCGCTCTCATTTAGCACGCCCTCCGCAGGCAGTCCCAAGAGAGTTTTGGCTGTCTGATTAAAATACTGAATCTTGCCTTGCTTGTCAACAACGACGACGCCGTCCCGGATCATGTTGAAGAGCGTTTCTAGAAACTTGGATTGTTCTTGGTATTGCTGGACAATTCGATCAACAATTTCGTGGATGCTTTTGGCGTCCAGAAGGCCAATTCGTTCCAGCGCCTTTTCTAGGAAATTGGATTGTTGAGGAAGCATAAATTAAGCGCGTTTCCAATCATGGAAATTCAATCGACAATGGCGCGAATCTTTGAAACTGGGGTCGATTCTTTCATGCATCTTCTCCGTCTGCTGGGTTTTGTTTCTCTGAAAATCTAGAATGTTCCACGTGGAACATTTTTGACGATCTCGGCGCGGAAAATCCGGTGGCGTTGTCTTGTTACCGCCACACGAGGCGTTCTTTTTAAGTGAACCAGTAGCAATCCGATGTCAGAGGGCGCAATTCCTGAAATTCGAGCCGCTTGGCCAACGGTCCTCGGTCGAATGTTTTGCAACTTTTGTTTGGCTTCGTTTCGCAGGCTCTTGATTTTGGAGTAATCTACCCAACGAGGAATCTGTTTTTCTTCAAGGCTTTTAAATTTCCGAACTTCTGCTTCTTGTCTCGCAATATATCCCTCGTACTTTACCGCAATCTCAACTTGCCCCGTTACTTCCTTGGGCAAAGTTAAATTACGATTAGGCAAGTCGGCGTAGTGAATTTCCGGCCGTTTCAATAACTGGGACAAAGTGTTTGCTCCATCCCATGTATTTTGCAATCGCTTGATCTCCGCATCGATTCGTCGTCGTTTTTCTAATAAACGCTCATATCTCGATCTGCTGAGCAATCCCGCCTCGTGAGCAATGTCACAGAGCCGTTGATCGGCATTATCCTGTCTAAGAATGAGCCGATATTCCGCTCTCGAAGTGAACATACGGTAAGGTTCGGTGGCGCCTTTTGTTACCAAATCATCAATGAGAACTCCGATATAGGCTTCGTTTCGTTTCAGCACTATCGGAGGTTTTTTCTGAATCCGCCGTCCCGCATTGACTCCGGCCATCAATCCCTGAGCTCCGGCTTCTTCGTATCCTGAAGTTCCATTAATTTGTCCGGCGAGAAAGAGATTTCGGCAGGTCTTTGTCTCTAATGAAGCATCAAGTTGAGTGGGAATCACAAAGTCGTATTCAATGGCGTAAGCAGGCCGGAGAATTTCGGCTTTTTCGCATCCCACAATCGTTCGGATTAATTCAATCTGCAATTCGTAGGGAAAACAAGTGGAAAAGCCGTTCACGTAAAACTCGTCTGTTTTGATGCCCTCCGGCTCTAAGAAAATCTGATGCGTTGTTTTATTGTTAAAACGGACAATTTTATCCTCGATGGAAGGACAGTATCTTGGGCCGGCACCTTCAATCTTTCCATTGTAGATAGGAGATCGGTGAAGGTTTTCTTTGATGAGTTTTTTCGTTGCAGCAGAAGTGAAAGTAATGTAACAAGGCAGTTGTCCGCCAGATTCTGCCAAAATGGAGCCTTTTGGATAAAGATTCGCCTTTGGCTCGCAATTGAGATGCGCAAAATCAACCGAATGTTCCACGTGGAACAATTCGTCTTTCCAATAGCTGAAGTAAGGAACGGGATTATCGCCGGGTTGTTCTTCGGTAGCGGAAAAATCAATAGACTTTCGCAATAGCCGCGGAGGTGTTCCCGTCTTCAATCGACTTAACTCTAATCCCAGTTCCGCCAGAGAACCTGACAAACCGGAAGCTGCGGCCTCCCCATCTCTCCCGCCTTTTGCTTGTGCAGAACCGATATGCATTAGTCCTCGCAAAAATGTCCCGGTTGTCAATATCACCACTTCTCCGTGATACTGGACGCCGAGTTTGGTTTGCACGCCGTAGACAGAGCCATCGCGGAAAAGCACTTTGGCAACCTCCCCTTGAATCATAGTTAAATTGGACTGCCTCTCACAAACCCATTTGAGTCGAAATTGATACGCTTTCTTGTCACACTGAGCGCGCGGAGCCCACACAGAAGGACCCTTTCCCGTATTTAGCATACGAAACTGCAAACCGCAAAGATCTGTATTTCTGCCCATCTCCCCGCCCAAAGCGTCAATTTCTCGCGCCAAATGCCCTTTCGCTAAGCCTCCAATAGCCGGATTGCACGACATCTGGCCAACTGTGTCGATGTTGATAGCCAACATTAACGTATCCACTCCCATTCGAGCAGAAGCCAATGCCGCCTCGACACCAGCATGTCCGGCACCGACAACGATAACTGCAAAGGAACGAGGATAGACAAACATAACCGACAAGAGATTAACGAATTCGATATCGACGAGAAAACAGCGTGTCCGATTCTAACCGAAGAAATTGATTCGGCCGATTGACTGCTAAATGTTCGCAGATTCGGAAAACAATCTCCGGCGAGTAAGCGTTATCCAATTCTCTGACAATTTCCAAAACGGAAAAGGCTCGATCTTGCCTAGATTGCAATAAGTTTAGGATTTTTTGCTGCAAAAAAATCACTTCGGAGGCAGTTTTTTTTCCGGCCTCGACACCGGGTTGATGGTAGGCGTTGACATTAATCAGGGAGGCGTAAAACCCTACGGCGCGCTCAAAAACCGCAATCAAAGCGCCGATGCTTTGAGCATCCACTTCGGGAATTACAATGGACATAGACTCTCGGCCGTTTTCGGAGAGCGCCGCTTGAGTGCCCACAAGAAAACCAAAAAGATAGTCGCCAGAAGTAACATCCTTGTCCACTTCTATCTCATTGTTGGAACGATTTTTCATCACCTGAATAAAGGTCACAAAAAAGTCGTTTCTCCCGTCTCTAAGTTGCTGAACATAGGCGTGCTGATCGGTAGATCCCTTATTCCCGAAGACGCTGATTCCTTGATTTACTCGTTCTCCACTCCTGTCCTCGGCTTTGCCGAGAGATTCCATAATCAGTTGCTGAAGATATTTTGAGAATAGTTCCAATCGGTCTTTGTAAGGCAGGATTACCATCTGTTTCTCGCCTCGCCCCCGGCCGGCAAGATACCAAAGGGAGGCCATCATCGCCGCAGGATTCCTCGCCAAATCAGGACTGCGGCTGGCTTGATCCATTAACCGAGCGCCTTTGAGCAAGCCGTCAACGTCAATTCCCTGAAGCGCGGCCGGGAGAAGCCCCACCGCAGAGAATTCGCTGGTTCGGCCTCCAACCCAATCCCACATCGGAAATCGGCGCAACCATCGTTGTTCAGCGGCCGTTTTGTCCAATTGACTTCCTTCGCCCGTGACGGCGACTGCGTGCTTGCCAAAATCCAAACCTTCTGCTTCATAGAATTGCGAGGCCTCCAGCATCCCGTTTCTTGTTTCTTTGGTATTGCCGGATTTAGAGATTACAATCGCCAGGGTTTGCCCCAGTTGTCCGCTCAGAGCTTCAAGCGTTGCGTCCATGCCGTCGGGATCTGTATTGTCAAAGAAATAAATTCGGACGCGATCCTTCTTCGCGGAACTCAAGGCTTTGCCGACGAACTGAGGTCCTAAGGCAGAGCCGCCGATGCCTATAATCAAGAGGTTTTGAAAAATTCCCGCTTGTCCGCTTATTTTTCCATTATGCACGTTGGCCGCAAAGTTTTTGATGTTTTGAATGGTTCGAACGATGTCTGTCGAAATTTGTGATTGAGGAGCCAGTTCGGTCGCCCGCAACCAATAATGTCCAACCATCCTTTTTTCATCGAGGTTTGCCTGAGCACCTTGTTCAAGAGCCTCCATTTCTTTGAAGGCTGCCTCCAATTGGGGTTTCAATGAATTCAAGTCCGCCTCGTTGAAGTGCATTCGGCTAAAGTCAAAAGCAAAACTCAGACTCGGCACCGGCAAATACCAACGCTTGAACCGATCCCAACTCTTCAAGATTTTCAAAGCATTCACCTCTCTCGATACAAGTATAAAAACTGCGATTAAACCAACCGCCAAAAAGAACTTAAAGGATTTCAGATAATTTTCCGAATCAAGAAACTCAAAATTCTCTGGAAAAATCTCACAAAGTTTTTATTTTGTCTCTTTTGAAAGGAGACAATTGTCTTTTCAGACCTCCACGGGAAAATGAACGAGAAAGTGAAACAAGTCATCTTTATTTGCACCGGCAACTTCTACCGCAGTCGTTTGGCGGAAGAGCTTTTCAATTACTACGCCAAAGAGACAAACCTGTCTTGGGAAGCGACTTCGCGAGGCATGGTAGAAAGCAGTTTTGGAGGAATTTCCCCCGTGGCTTTTGAATATCTTAAAAAGCGAGGACTCTCACCCCGTATTGACCCGACGCGCGATTCCATCCCGTTGAAAGTATCCGATATTGAAAAGGCAGAATTGCTTATCGCCATGAATCAAGAAGAACACGAACCCATGTTGCGGGAAAAATTTGGTCAAATCCCCAAAATTCTTGCGCAGAGAAATCGTCTTCGCTACTGGAATGTGTGCGACGTGCCGGGAGAAACCAATAGCCTTTCTCAATTTTTTGGCGAACGAAGACCCACTCAATCCCCAAAGAGCGGCACCGAACATATAGACTTTGCCGTCCGCGTCTTGCTTCAAGAACTCGATCAAAAAACAGCCGACCACTCTCAAAAATGATTGAAGACACGGACGATCTCAGAATCAATTCGCTTCACCCGCTCCTACCGCCGGCAATCCTTATGGAAGAGTTGCCGATCACAGAGAAAGCATCAAACGTAGTGACTAAGGCGCGGCGCAAAGCGGAACAAATTGTAAGGGGACTGGATGACAGACTCCTAGTTATCGTCGGTCCCTGCTCCATCCACGACGCCAAGGCCGCGATTGAATACGGAGAAAAACTTGCCCCAATAGCGCAGAAGCTCGGCGAAGACTTGGTAATCATCATGCGCGTCTATTTTGAGAAACCTCGAACAACCGTTGGCTGGAAAGGACTAATCAACGATCCCGACATTGACGGCAGTTTTCGCATCAATCAAGGACTCCGAGTCGCCCGAAAACTTCTGATAGATCTCGCCGAAATCGGACTCCCGTCAGGCAGTGAGTTTTTAGACACTATTGTGCCGCAATTCACGGCAGACCTAATCTCTTGGGGAGGCATAGGCGCCCGAACCACCGAAAGCCAAGTTCACCGCGAGCTGGCTTCCGGCCTGTCCATGCCCGTTGGTTTCAAAAACGGAACCGACGGAAACATCCAGATCGCCATCGACGCCGTCGGCGCCTCGCGCCAAAAACATCGCTTTCTCTCCGTCACAAAACAAGGATTGGCGGCCATCGTCGAAACCAAAGGCAACGACTGTTGCCACCTAATTCTTCGTGGATCCAATAAAGGAACCAATTTTGATGAAACCTCCATAAACACGGTCAAAAAACAACTGATCGAACACCGCCGCCGACCCAGCGTCATGGTCGACTGCAGCCACGGCAACAGCAACAAAGACCACCGAAGACAGCCGAAAGTGGCCGCTTGCATCGCTCAACAAATCCGCAATGGCGCCGCCACAATCTTCGGAGTCATGCTGGAAAGTCACCTGAAGGAAGGAAAACAACAATTTGAACCTCGCAAAACCGCCAACTACGGACAAAGCATCACCGACGCCTGCATTTCATGGGAGCAAACTCTGCCCATCCTGGAAGAACTCGCTGTTGCCGTCCGCGCAAAACGAGCAAAAAACAACGTCGCACTTCCCAAAAATTGAAACCGAAGTAGCGAGAAATGTTGTCTTGACTTTTACCAAAGTTTCTCACGGTTTGAGCAACAGAAATAAACCACTCGATGGAATCGCCACTTGTACTCTTTGAGAAAGCGGAATCCAACCTTGGTTTCCAAAACCGATGCCTTTCCTTATGAATTGGAACCTTCGAAAGATCGTAGTCAGCGTCGTCGGCGTCTTGCATTGCATAACCCTTGCGCAAACGTTTTCGGAAAATCTTGAAAACACGAGGGCAAAGACATTTGCCTTTCATCAGCGGGACGGCGAAATGGACGTCACTCTGGACGATCAACTTCTCGCTACTTATGTCTGGAAAGACACTGAAATCACGCGCCCGTATTTCAAAAACGTCTATACACCGGACGGCATCCAAGTTACCCGAAATCATCCTCCAAAACCTGCAGATTACCAAGATCACAAAACCTACCACCCCGGCATCTGGTGGGGATTCGGTGACATTGACGGCAATGACTACTGGCGCATGAAGGACGGGATTATCGGCGGCAACTTCATCGCCATCCCCGTTGCCGGCAAGGAACAAGCCAGCTTCGGGGTCAAAAACCTATTCCTGAAAAACAGAAGCCGCGACGAAGTATTTCTCGAACAAGTTTGCCATTACACTTTCTTCCGCAAGCCGCGAGGCGTCCTGTTGATTGCCGAAAGCGTGTTCCTTCGCGAAGAAAGCGGCTATTGGCTGGGAGATCAAGAAGAAATGGGATTGGCCTTTCGGGTGAACAGCCAACTGGCAACCGCGCGCAATCCGGACAGCAAAATCCTCAGCGAAAACGGCAGCTCAAATCTCAAAACCATCCGCACAACACAATCTGATTGGGTGGATTACAGCGGCCCCATCGACGAAAAGTATGCCGGACTCATGCTCATGTCCGATCCGAAAACTTCCGCAAGCCTTGGTGGCATGCTGTCGACACCGGCCTCCTTGTCGCCAACGCCTTTGGTCAAAACGAACTGAATGGACGTGGCAAGCTCCGGCAAAGTTGGTGGGTGCCCAAAGGCGAGCCTTTTCGCCTCCGCTACGGCATATACATCCACTCTCATCCCAACGAGGAGTCGCTGGATCGGTTGGCAGCCTATCAAGTTTTCCTCAAAGCGCTTAAAAATATCCGTTCTTTCACTCCTCAGTAAATTCATCCCTTGTGCAAAGTCTGTATTCACCTCGCTCCGTCAATTATCAGTAACTTGTCTTTCCACAACACAGAGACAAAGTAGTGAAGTTCAGTAGATTGATTAACCGAGCAATCCGAAGAATCCACTAGCCCAAGCGGGATGGTTGAAAAGGGCAGACAGCCTCCGCATCTCGAAGGCGTCAAATAACTTAAACAGCTCTTGCGTCAGCTGTTTCTCTGGCTGAACATTTGGGAACCGGACAATATGCCAAAAACATGGCGCCAAAAAATAATTTTTCTAAAAATCTGCTTTGTATAATATCTGTAAACGAGCCGGCAAGGTTTCTTTGGCGTGATTACAAATTGCGGATCTGGTTTTGGATTTTGTAGAGATGTTTGTCGGAGCGGAGGATTAAACTTCCGCGCACAATGGCCGGCGACGCCATACACATTTCATCAAGCGAATTGACATGGAGGAGATTGAACTTGTTGCCTGCTTGAAACACGTAGGTGTCGCCGTCTTCGCTTAGGCAAAATACTTGGTTATCGTATGCCCAAGGGGAGGAGGTGAATGCTGTTCTTCCGCGAGGATTCACTCGTTGTTTGCCGTAAATCTCTTCGCCGGTAAGGGCATTGCGACAACTTAGAAATCCGAAGTCCCATAGCACGTAGAATCGTTCTTTGTAGAGCAGCGGCGAGGGATTGTAAGGCGCTGCATTTGTCTCTCGCCATACTATAAATTCACTCTCTTGTTTCCCTTTTTCTAGTGCGATATCGCCGGAAGCCCCAGGCCGAATAACATAGACAGGTTTGTTGATTGGGAGGCGATCTCCCACATACCCGGCGCAAACGTAAAGCAGGTTGTCTTCCGCGAATGGGGTGGGAATGCAGATGGAGGACATGCCCGGAAATTCCCAAAGCAACTTGCCCGATAAATCGTAGGAGCGGGTTTTGTTTACGCCGGTTGTGATGATCTCCGCGCGGAGATTGTTTTCCCAAATGAAAGGCGTTGAAAAGTTGCTCGGCTCATTCCGCGTTTGCCTCCAGATTTCTTTTCCGGAATCTTTATCGTAGGCGGCGATATAGGATGCTTCCATGTTGTCGTTCACAATGTAAATATGGTCTTGGTATAAGACTGGTGACGCCGACGTTCCCCAACCAAGCCGCGTCTTATAGGGATTCCAGGTTTTCTTCCACACTACCTTGCCGTCAAAGTCCAGACAGTAGAGTCCCTGATAACCAAAGTAGATATAAACGCGCTTTCCATCGGTCGCCGCGGTCTCCGACGCAAAGGTGTTCTTTATATGCACCGGGCTGGCCGGCGAGCCGGAACGCAGTTTTGTTTCCCACAACAGTTTCCCAGAATCGAAGTCGTAACAAAGCGCCAACCAGTGGTGGACAGCCTTTGGAGGATCGGGGCGTTCGCCGCCGAAATACAACCCTTTCTTGGGAGTCTCCACCTTGCCTTCACTTACTGCGGCGCTTAGGAAAATCCGATTCCTCCACACAACCGGCGACGCCCAACCCAATCCCGGCACGGGCGTTTTCCAGACAATGTTTTCATTTTGGCTCCAAACAGACGGAAGTCCGCTGCTGTCTTCTCCTCGCCCTAAAGAGCCTGGACCACGAAATTGAGGCCAATGGGGTTGAGCAACGGCCGTTAGGCCGGAAATTCCAATAAGACAAATCAAAATTATTTTCTTCATAAACGCATCCTTTGCACCTTGGCTTGTCAGAAAAAGAAAATGTTACTGAAGATGAACGGTTTGCGCAATGGAGAAAGGCACGTTCTTCTGGACGCAGATTTTCGCGGGGATTGATTTTTTGGGGATAGTGATTTATTTTTCTCAGCTATGAATTTTCGAATCTCGCTTGCCGTTCAAGCTGTTTATGCGCTTGTTGCGTTTTCATTGGCCGCCGCTGAAGACGGTCAGCCTTTCGGAGCCGACTTTCCCCATCTCGACAACGCCGCCACTGGTCAGTGGTGGACGCTTGACCGCAAACCGTCCGAAGGCAACAATCGGAAACGGCCTCCAAAAAACCTGATCGAAGTCAACGTGCCTCGCGACGAAGTAGTTGCCTTTGCGGTTTACACGCACGACCGCGGCACGCTCAAGATGAGCGCGCAGTTGTTTCCGTTGCTGGACGACGAACATCGCCGCGTTCGCCTTGAATTCAAACAGAACGGCAAGTGGAGGCAAGCGGGGTCTGCATTAGTCCGCTACCCCGGCTGGAGCGCTCATTTCCGAATTGACGGCTGGGACAACACTCGCGACGTAGATTACCGCGTTCGGCACGGCCACAAGGCAATGTTCGAAGGGCAAATTCGACGCGATCCAATCGACAAAGAGGAAATTGTCGTCGCCTCGCTGTCCTGCAACTCCAGCCGCACTAGCGGTCCGCGATCCCGCATCGTCGAAAACATCCAATTCCACGATCCCGATCTCTTGTTCTTCGCTGGCGATCAAACCTACCATCATACCCAACACACCGCCGGCTGGCTTGAATTCGGCCTGCAATTTCGCGAACTCTTTCGGACGCGCCCAATGATTGCCATTCCGGACGACCACGACGTGGGACAGGCAAACATCTGGGGCGCCGGAGGAAAAAAAGCATCCACGCCGGCCGGTCCGGATGGCGGCTACTTTTACCCTGTGGAATACGTCAACATGGTGCAACGCGCCCAAACCTGGCATCTGCCGGATCCTTTCGATCCATCGCCAATTCAACGAGGCATCACCGTCTATTACACTCATCTAAAAGTCGGCGGCGTTGACTTCGCAATCCTTGAAGACCGCAAGTTTAAAACCGGACCCCAAGGCGCCATCTCGAAGATGGGGCCGCGTCCCGACCATATCAACGATCCCGCCTACGATCGCGATGCAGTCGACCTCTCCGGCCTCAAGCTTCTGGGCGAGAGGCAATTACGCTTCCTCCGCCACTGGGGACAAAACTGGACGGGCGCGTCTATGAAAGCAGTTCTTTCCCAAACCGCTTTTTGCGGCGCCGTCCACCTTCACGGCAACCCCGACAACCGTCTCCTAGCCGACTTGGACAGCAACGCCTGGCCGCAAACCGGCCGCAATAAGGCGCTCGCCGAAATTCGACGCGCTTGGGCGCCTCATCTGTGCGGAGACCAACATCTAGCCGTCGTCGTTCAGCACGGCATCGAAACCCACCGCGACGGCCCCTTCGGGTTCACCAACCCGGCTATCGTCAACACCATCTATGGACGCTGGTGGCATCCGCTGAACGAAAAAGCCGGCGACCGACCGATTCCCGGAAGCCCTCATCCCTGGACCGGAGACTATCTAGACGGCCTCGGCAATCCCATCACCATGCATACCTACGCCAACCCCGAAGACCGCCGCGACCAAACAAAACGCGCTGACGGCTACGGACTCGTCCGCTTCAACAAAACCAAACGCACCATCCGCTTTGAATGCTGGCCGCGTTTTGCCGACGCTTCCGCTGGCGACAGCGCCCAGTTTCCCGGCTGGCCAATTACCATCAAAATGGACGACAACGATGGACGACAAGCCGTTCACTGGCTCCCTGAATTACAATTCACCGGCGTTGACGATCCAGTCGTGCAAGTAATTCGAGAAGACAATCGCGAAATTCTTTACACTATCCGCATACAAGGCAAGCGCTTTCGCCCCCCGGTCTACGCGCCGGGAACCTACACACTAAAAATCGGCCAAGACCAACCCGACACCCGCGCCTACACCGGCATTATATCCAAAGCCAAAAACGACCCAACCGTCCTCTCTATCCGCTTTTAGAATTATTTCTTTTGCAAAGAGAGGCAGATAATCGGCATCGCAAATTTACCCACCAATGCTGAACAAAGAGAAAATCAGAAATGTTACACAACTAAGGCTACTCGTCTTTAGAAGATTTAGTTGTTGGGAAGAACTGCTCAATAATTAGACGGAACAGTTTCTTAGGTATTTTCTTGTCGCCCATCATATACTCATCGAAAAACTTTTCGTTCCGGAGAATATTTTCAGGGCTAGTTAAGGGAGTTGGATTCCCTAATAATCGCTTCCTTATTTCTTGCTTCTCGTCAATGAGCAATCGATGATACGCTACGGCATCTTCTGTCCAACTTGTATCGGTTGGATCGAGAGAAAGTTGCAATTTGTCGGCTGATTCTTCAATCCACGCAAGCCGATCCTTCCACCATTGCGTCCATTCCTCACGATCCCTCCACCACTGGGGGGCGTTCTCGTAACCTTGAACCAAAGTATTTTGCGCTTCTGTTCTTTGCTCCCGCAAATAATCCGCCAACAACCGCAAGTTTTCCGCATTGGGATGATATACAAGATCGCGGCGCACTATTGTCGAAAGATTCGCTGCTTCATACGATCCTAAAAAATTAGCGACCAATGCCAACTCTCTCTCTTTTGCGCTCATTTCTTTGTTTTCTATAATTTCTCGGTCTTTATCCATCTGTCCCATGATTTGTCTGTGACTTTCTCTTCGTCGCTGGCAAACAAACGGTGAGCAAATTCATCTTGTGTTTGCCAGCCAACCAAATCGGCAACTTCAAAAACAAGTCTTTGATTTCCTTTCTTTTTTGAAGCGCTTCTCGCTCCGCTGGATTCGCTTTTTTCCACAAATCCCAATCGGACTGTGTGTTAATGTAAGTTAACATAAAGCTAAGGACATCCTCCTCTGCTAAATACATTTGGTATAGACTCTCCAGTTCCTCTTCGGTCGGCGGCATTCCTTGTTTCAAATAGTGTTCTAACAGCGTCCCTGAATGAGGGATAGTCCCGTGTTGCATCATCGCCTCTGATGGACGGCGACGGGGCATCACATGCCGAAGAACTTGCCGTTGATTTTCTCTTTCTCTAGCCTCCGGTCCAGTTGCTTCTCTCACTCGTCCAAAAAGTCGGACGAAGCCTGCCCCAGATTGGTTTCTGAGGCAGGCGCAAACTGCTCTTCAAGAGATTCAGATAACGGCGAAGTTTTCTCAGATGAAGATTCCGGTTGTATCTCCATATTATGGTCGGACATGAAGAAAAGCCCAACCAACAGAATCGCCGCCAAAGCCAACAACCCTACACCCACAATCCACCATGAACGGTCTGGTTTCTTCGCTTGCATGGTCATTCTAAGTATTGCAAACGAAAATTAGATTCCACTGGATTCTGGGGCGGATTTTGGAGGATGGTATCCAGTCGATTTCCTTTCTCATCCATTCCAAAAACATTTCCGTCCTTGTCTTCTTCATAGATTTTGCCTTCCTCGTCCATCCAAAAGGAACTGCCATTCGGTTCTCCATATGTGAAATGATATCTTTCTCCGGTCTTCCTTTTTGCCATCCATTCCATGAAAATTATTTCCCGCTCCACCCGAAACGACTCTGCCTCAATGGACTCCTCAACTTCATCGCTTCTTAATTGGTTGGGATCCCGCGGTTCGCCCTGATATTTTTCCTTAGCGGCTAAAAACTCCGCGTCCAGCCAGTCTTCGTCGGTATACAACTTGTCTCCCGGCAAGATGCTTTTCCAAGTGTCGGCTATTACCTCTTCGCCAATTTCCACATCGTAGAGTTCGACGTCCCGCAACTTATCGATCAAATCAACGTCGGCAGTCTCGAGCCTCCACATTAAGCTAAGCCGATCATACAAGTCTATCCCCTTCAATGTCTCTTTAAGTTCGGGATCGGGGTTTTCAATCATGTCTTCAATTTCATGCTCCGCGTAGCCTTCTTTTCTCATCGCGCTAGCCCGTATCCAGATCGGCTCGTCGCGTTGCAGAAGGCATTGGACCGTTGACTTCCACTCGCGGATGCCGTAGCCGTTTTCTAACAGCAAGGTCATGATTCGTCGGAATCTAGGATCGTCCCGGCGGCTGGAATGCAGAAAAGCGCCGATGTAGTGATTGTACGTCACTTTTTGGAGATAATCGATGTCCCGATTGTTCGGATCATAGTATTGATCAGGGAACTCTCGAATAAGACGATCTCGCTCCGCCTTTGCAGCGGATATTTCTCTCATCGTCGGCAAAGGGGAACGTCTTTGCGGAGAATCCTTTTTCTTCTCTGGCTCGGCGGAAGTTTGTTCCGCCGGCGCCTTATTTTTTGAATCGTCGTCGTTCCCATTGAAAAGAAAGGAAACAAACACCAACACCAAGCATGCCGCCATAATAATCGCCGGCAATGCCCAAAAACTTTTATTCTGATTCATAACGATAAAGTAATTTGTAACAATTAAAATCCAATAGTAAAAAAGGTCGGCATTCCCCGAGATCTTTGCCCGCAGGCATGCCGCCCCGTGTTCACAAAATGCAACGCGTAGTTTGTCTCTGCGTCATAGCGAAACCGCATCCACGGCAATGTAGGCATTCTTATCGATCAACACTGAGTGTCTCGGCATCCACCTGTAGATTTTCCCAAATGGCTTTTTGGATTTCTCCTCGTAGCGGACCGTGACTCGCATTTTTCTGGAATTGTAATCTTCCGAGTAGTTCAAAGTGCATTCGAGCTCTGCCTTAATGGAACCGTAAAAATCAAACCGGGAACCACCTTGGTAATCTTCCTCTTCGTTAGGGTATTGAAGAGTAATGAACGGAGGATTTTCCCAATCCGCTTGCACTTTGCATCTGGCGTATTCTTTGCTTTCTACCATGGCCAAATGGGGTCTGTCGAGCGGATAGTGCGTCGTGGTGGTTCCCCTCAGGGCATAAGGAAGAGCACCGTACGGACGGTAGTATGTGCTTTCGTACGTATTTCCCGAACGCGATCGATAGGAAGCATAAAACTTCCCGCTGATCTCTGTTCTTGGGTCTGGCTCTCCTATGGCCCAAATCGCGCCGTAGAATGGTTGACGATAAATTTCTCGCCTTATCCATATCTCTTGATTAGCATCGAGATGTACGTAGCGGACTTTGGAGTAATGATACGAATAGGCAATGTAAGCATCCGTAATTGTGGGTTCAGCTGATTGAACGGTTTCTGGCGGAGTTGCCAGCAGGAAACCAGCGAACATGACTCCCATGCCAACGGTTTTCCCAACAGAGAAGAGGGAAGTTGCCGTTTCACGGGCCGACTTCTGCTTTTTGCGCCGGAGCGCGTTTCGCAGATTTGATAGGATTAGGGAAAAATTCCCCAGAAGGAACGGCAACGCGAATGCTGCCACGACGAGCCACAAAGGGCTTGAGACTTCGAGTAAGTAGATTGCTCATGACGATAATGCCTTTCTGTTCTTACTATGTTGTGATGACTTGGGGCAAGCAAAAACGTCACTCAACGCCAGCTGCGCCAGGCCGTTGAAACGCTCGACGAATGTAAGTGCGAGAACTCCCCGCTTATTCACCCGCAAAGGCATTCAAGAGAGAATCATTTCATTCCTCAGGACACCCTAAATCAGACTTTCGTACTTTGACGGGCGTCCCGATGTGGGAACATCCGTCAAATAATTCCTGAAAGCAACTTTAATTCCGGCAGATTTGGAAATCAAGTCTTTTTTTCGATTTTTTCAATTTTTTTTGCTGGCGGAAAAAGGGCGTTTTTCTTGGAGTTTTTGGGCTTTTTTTGCCGTCGGCTTGAGTTTTTGTTTCGGATTGAGGCAAAAAGTTTGGCGATGACTTTGCGTTTGGCGGTTGGTTTTGTGGGGTGATTGAGGCAGGATTGGAACAAGTGGCCGGTAATTTACAGCGAATTTTTGAAAACTATCGGCGGCGGTTTGGTTTGGTTTTGCCTCAGATAGCGGCGGAGCCTTCTCCCTATCTCGAATTGGTGGTGGTTGTTCCGGTGTATGACGAGCCTTGCTTGAATCAAAGTCTTCAGAGTCTTCGAGATTGCGAAATGCCTCCTTGTGATGTGGAAGTGCTTTTGGTTTTCAATAGTTCGGAAAGCGACACCGATGCCGTTCGCCTTCGGAATCAGCAAGCGCTTCAGTCTGCCGTTCAATGGATTCGAGAGCATGCAGACTCGCAGTTTCGTTGTCATGTTTTAGATTTTCCTCGTTTGCCGACAAAGCAGGCTGGTGTGGGGTTAGCTAGAAAGATTGGTATGGACGAAGCGGCGGCGAGGTTTTATCAAGCGAAGCGACCGGAGCAAGGTGTGATTGTATGTTATGATGCCGATTGTTTGTGTGAAAGAAACTTTTTGGTGGAAAATTTCCGCCATTTTGCAGAGCGGCCGGGCATTGCGGGATGTAGCACGTATTTTGAACATGCTTTGGACGGACCGGAAGAGCCGGCGGTTTATCGAGCGGTGACTGCTTACGAGCTTCACTTGCGCTACTATGTGGAGGGGCTTCGGTGGGCTGGTTTTCCTTATGCTTGTCACACGATTGGTTCGGCGATGTCTGTGAGAGTTTTGGCTTACCTCCAACTGGGCGGCATGAATCGGAAGAAGGCTGGCGAGGATTTTTATTTTTTTCAAAAGTTGATGCGCGACGCAAAGACAAGCGAGCTTTGCGCGACTGCTGTCTATCCTTCAGCAAGGCCTTCGCATCGTGTTCCGTTTGGCACGGGTAAAGCCGTCGGTCGAATACTCGCCGGCGAGCCGCAAATGAGTTATTCTTTCCGGTCGTTTTGGAGCGTCAAGGCGCTTGTGGATGCCGTTGAATCTTTGGAGCAAATGCCAACTTCCTTTGAAGAGTGTTTTCCGCCAAATCTTCCTGCACCGATGCTTGCGTTTTTAGAAGACAACGATTGTCCGAGCGCCATTGCCGAGATCGGCAAAAACGTCGCCGGCATTGCGCAGTTCAAGAAGCGTTTTTGGCGGTGGTTTGACGGTTTTCGGTGCGTAAAGTTCTTGAACTGGGTTTCTGCAAACGATTTCCCGAAGGTTGAGACGGCGCTTGCGGCGGCGGAGCCTTGCCTTTTGAATCGCTGGGGAATGGAAAGCGAATCGTCGCAAACAGCGACTCAGTTGCTTGCTATTTACCGCAACCGTCAGCGCAATCGGCGGCAAATCTCCGTTCGGACAAAGTTCGCGTCGAATGACTTTCCCCTTGGACGAGAGGAGGAATTTCCCGTAAATCAAGGCTGATGAAAATTGTTCTCGCATATTCGGGCGGGTTGGACACTTCGGTGCTTGTTTCATGGCTAAAAGAGAAGTATCAGGCCGAGATCATTGCCTTTTGCGCCAACATTGGCCAAGAAGAGGAACTCAACGGTTTGGATAAAAAGGCGCTGGCGACCGGCGCCAAAAAGGTTTACATTGACGATCTCCGCGAAGAATTCGCCGGCGAATTCATCTTTCCGATGATGCAGACCGGGGCGGTTTATGAAGGGCAGTATCTGCTGGGAACCAGCATTGCCCGGCCGTTAATCGCCAAGCGAATGGTAGAAATCGCTCGGGAAGAAAAGGCCGCGGCGATTGCCCACGGCGCCACCGGCAAAGGCAACGACCAAGTGCGCTTTGAACTGGCCGCCGCCGCGCTGGCTCCAAACATTCAGGTTATCGCGCCTTGGCGGGACAAAGAGTTCCGAACCCAATTTCCCGGCCGAGCGGAAATGATTCAATACTGCCGCGAGAAGGAGATTCCCGTCGAGGCTAACGCGGAAAAACCCTACTCTATGGATCGCAACCTTCTTCACATTTCCTATGAAGCCGGCATTTTGGAAGACCCTTGGCTGGATGCCTCGGCTCCCGCCCATCGCAATATGTATAAACTCAGCGTTTCCCCAGAAGACGCGCCGGACAAACCCGAATACATCCAACTGGATTTTGACAAAGGCAACTGCGTCAGCATCGACGGCCAAAATTTGTCCCCGTTGGGCGTCATGCAACACCTCAATCAGTTGGGAGGCCAACATGGAATCGGCCGGGTAGACCTTGTGGAAAACCGCTTTGTCGGCATGAAGTCGCGCGGCGTTTATGAAACTCCCGGCGGCGCCATCCTCCACTTTGCGCATCGGCAAATGGAAAGCCTCACGATGGACCGCGAAGTCATGCATCTCCGCGATTCTCTGATTCCGAAATATGCGGAGCTAGTCTACTATGGATTTTGGTTTGCGCCGGAAAGAATCGCCTTGCAAGCCCTCATCACAGAAAGCCAAACCAACGTCTCCGGCACCGTCCGCCTCAAACTCTACAAAGGAAATATCATCCCCGCTGGTCGAAAGTCGCCGCTCAGCTTATACCGCCCGGAAATCGCCACAATGGAATCAGATCCGACCGAATCCTACCGCCAAGAAGACGCCGCCGGGTTTATCCGACTGAACGCGCTTCGCCTCAAAGTGGCCGCCCAAGTCAACAAAAAATCAAGCGCGAACAAGAAACGGCTGGACCCAGCCGGTTGATGAGAGTTTTCGTTGATTCTCCCTCTTTTTATCCAGCGAGACGGCCGGCTTTCCGGGAATCCAGTTTGCGATCAAGCCTAAATCGTCAGCATTTAAAGCGCGTTCATGCAAATAGAATAGACAAAGCCCTTCGTTTATCCTTTGCGCAACCTGTGCCTGCGGGCCGAAAAACCCAGCGAATTGGCAAAACGAAACCCCTCTTTCTCTACGGACTTTTGCCAAGTGAGCTTCGATTAGAGATCGGCAAGCGGCACAAGGCGGAATTTCGTTCTCCTTGGCGCCTTTTGCAGTCCATAATCTCCCTAAAACGCCTTTTCCCCACCAAAAATGCTCCTCTCTCTCAAATAAACACTACTTCAAAAAAGATTTTTTCATTTTTCGAGTTGACAAACGCCGCCAATAATGGTCTATTAATTTTTTACTTTTTGACCGACGGAAAATAAAACTTGACAATTTTAGAACTTGACAATTTTAGATTAAACTGAACCATCCTATGAAAAATAGAACAGCGGAACAGCGGAACAGCGGAACAGCGGAACAGCGGAACAGCGGAACAGCGGAACAGCGGAACAGCGGAACAGCGGAACAGCGGAACAGCGGAACAGCGGAACAGCGGAACAGCGGAACAGCGGAACAGCGGAACAAGCGGAACAAGCGGCTGGCGGTTGACCGTCCTTCTTTTGACGGCAACCTTGCTTTCTTTGGCCCCGATTGAACAAAGCCAAGCGCAGATCGTCATCAATGTCTATCCCAGCCAAGACAATCCCACCAACCAAACCCTCTGGATCTTCTCCGGCAGCAGCTCCACTTCCTATGGAGGGACTTCCAGCATCCGAAGCAGCGGAAACTATAACACTCGAGACACGGCTGCCATTGTGAGCAACAACGGCGACCTGTACAATGCCAACCGCCCCAGCAACCAACTGCTGACTCTGTCTCCCTTGTTTTCCAGCTCCAACTCCAAAGACATTGCCTCGGTCAATGCCCGAATTCCCGGCGGCGGCAAAACCAACATTACCTTTCTCGCCAGCGCTACGAACACGCCGACCATCACCATCGCCGGCCGAGGCAGCCGCACCATTGCCCGCCTGTTTATGAGCGAGAATGCCACCTCGGAGTTTATAAACCCGAACCTGTTCTATTATGATGGCTTGGGCATTCGCATTCAATCACCCAACTTGCTTTACGGCAGCGGAGAATCTTCTTCTTGGGTGGGAGCGGGCGTGATTGACAAACCCATCGGGGACTTCTTTACGGGAACTTTCAATCCTCGTAGTGGCACCACTTTTGGCACGATGCGGGTTGTCGTCAACAGCCAAGTCATCCCCGAACCGGAAGAATACGCTCTGGTGTTTGGCTTGTTTGCGCTGGGTTTTGTCATTCTCCGCCGCCACTTCCAAAAGAAGAAACGCCAACAATCCGCCGCTTCGTAGCCAGTGATTTGGTGGCTATTGGTCGGCGGCCAAATGGCTGGCGATCCGCAGTTGGATTAGCGTCCGTTATTCGCAAATGGGGATTGGATTTTTAACTTCGCTTTAGAATTTTGGAAGCGAAGTTTTTCTTTGTCGGCGCAGCCAAGGAACGGCGGGCTTTGGCGGGAAAACGGAAGGAAGATGGCGGAATGGGAGAAACGAGATACGAAGAACGAGGAACGGGATGAGAAAGCGAAAAGTCGAATTGCCTTGCCCAACCCATCTCTCGCTTGGATCCCGTAGCGGAAAGGCAGCGGGACGGCAATCTGAGTTCAATAGACCTTGCGGAGAGTGGAAGAGAGGAGGTTGAGTTCGGAGCGATATTTTGCCACGGTTCTCCGCGCAACAATAATCCCTTTCTGGGCGAGTTTTTTCACAATCTCTTCGTCGGAGAGTGGCTTTGCCCGGTCTTCGTTTTGAATCATCTCGAGAATCATTTCTTTGACGGTTGTTTTGGAAATGTTGTCCCCAGAAACCGTGGCGACGGACGATGTGAAAAAATATCTCATTTCAAAAATCCCGTAGGAACATTGCAGGTACTTGCCCGAAACCGCCCTGCTGACCGTCGTTTCATGAACGCCGACCGCTTCGGCAACCTCCCCCATAGTCATCGGCGCCAAACGGGCAATGCCGTGTTCGAAAAACGCTCGCTGCCGCTTGACGATTTCGACGGCGATGTTCTGAATCGTTTGTTCGCGGTGATGGATGCTCCGAATGAAAAAATTGCCCGAATGGATTTTCTCCCGAATGTATTGGCGAAGCTCGGTGGAGCTCTCGGATTTTGACAACATATCTCTATAAGTGTTGTTGATCCGCAGGCGCGGAATGGGATCTTTATTCGTGGAAACGACAAACTCGCCATTGTCGTCTTTGTTCACAAAGACTTCGGGAACGACGTACTGCTGGGCTTCGGAGGCGAAGATGCTTCCCGGCTTGGGATTTAGATGGCGGATTCGTTTGGCGGCATTTTGAACTTGCTCGACCGTGGATCTCAATCGCTTGGCGATTTCAGGAATGCGCCGCTTGCTTAATTGAAGAAAACATTGATCAAGAATTCGATACTCCAGGCTGTCCGTTTTCTCCGCTCGCTCGAGTTGCATCATCAAACACTCGCGCAAGTCCCGCGCGGCGATGCCCGGAGGATCCAGCGATTGCAAAACCGCAAGGATTTCTTTGATGACTTCGGGCTTTAGGTTTGTCGAAACTGCCAGTTCGTCGACAGAGGCCTTCAAATAGCCTTGTCCGTCGACATTCCCAATCAACAACTCCGCGGCCGGCCATTGCGCTTCGGGCAGCTCCGACAGGCGCACTTGCTCGCGAAGCGACTCCTGCAAAGAAGTAGCAGAAGCAGCGGCATCCAATAAAAACTGGCGTTTTTCCCCGTCTCCGTCAACGGACTGAGCGCGGGCGGGCAAGTTGCCTTGGGAAAAATAGTCACGCCATTCTTGATCCATCTGCGCAATGCGCTCCACTTCGGCCTGCCAGTCGTCAACCGGTTCCCCGCTTTTCTTTTCTTCAGCAGGATCATAGCCGATGTCGGACGGAGGCTCGGCCGGGTCAAGCAGATCTTGCGCCGACTCCTCAACCGTTTCGGTTCGCTCTTCCAACAGGGGATTCTGCTGCAGCTCTTGCTCAACCAGCGCCCGGAGATCCATGGTTGGGGCTTGAAGCAATGCCAGAGATTGCTGCAACTGCGGCGACAAGGTCTGCGCCAACCCCATTTTTTGCGACAAATGTAACCCCTGCGACATTTCTTTGCCATCCTACACGAAAACTGCGAAATTCAAATTCAAATCGGCACAATACTTGCTTGCCCGCCCTTGTCGTTTCAACCCCATCTCCGTTTTCTGGCAAAATCGATTCCCCCTATCGCAAACGCAAGAATCCGTGCCTTGAAATAATTCACTCGGCACAACACATCTCCCGTTACGCTCGACAACGGAAACAGAATCCAAAATTGACGCGCTTATCTATTAGACATTATAGAAGTTAAAAGTAGCGACAACAAAGGCATTAGCCCGTCAATGATTACAACAATCACTGCACTAGGAAGAGGATCGGGCGCTTCTAATATAATTAACGATCAAGGAAACATCCGGGATCATTTCAAAGATCGTAGACACCTTCGGAACAACAACCGCTAAATTGACCACAGCATCCTGACTAACATCCTCAAGCAAGTTGACGGCAAATAGAATCTGCCGCATCGCCTCAATCGGCACTTCGTTTGGAGAGCAGTGTTAATACCACATCAGGTTCGCTACTCGTCAGCGAAGTAGTTTTCGTCTAACTTCTTGAGCTCGTAAGTGTATTCGTTCACCACGCCGAGTCCATGATCAATCATCAGGCGAGCCAATTTCAGACCATCAATCAATCTAATTACCTTGTTACCTGTCGAGATAGTCTTTGCTGTTTGTTTTGCAGTCTGGCTAAAAGTGGAATTTGTGATAAATACGCCTTTAGTTGCGCCATGCGCATCCAAACTGCCTGCAAAATTACGTATTGGAGGTTCCCCCACTTGACTATCCCAATGCTTGGCCTGAACATACACCTTTTCCAGACCTAACGCATCCTGTTTTATGACGCCGTCTATGCCTCCATCGTGACTAATCTTTAACCTCTCCTCAGGTTGTCCATATCTCATTTTGACCAGCAAGTTAACCACCAGCTGCTCAAAATCCTCCGATGAAATTGCCTTGATTCTGTCCAATAAATCATCGGCAAGTTTGTCTTGACATTGCTTGTAGGCGACCGCCAGCTGCTCGTTAGGCGCCATTTCAACATCCTCTTCAAATGCTTCGGAAGCAGGAGGGAAAGCTGGCTGGTTTCCTGGCAACTCCAGGGAGTCACCCTTACTCCCTTCCCGTCGTTTCTTCAGCTTCTGCAATTGCCCTATCTGAATATCACCCTCGTGTTCCCGGAGAAATTCTTTGCCACCAATCGTAACCTCGTATTTATTCTTTGTAGGCTGCGCTATCAAACCGGATCCTTTTAAGTAAAACAGAGCAAAGCCTGCATTCGATACTAATCTTGTAACGCCTCCGGAAGGGATTCTCTCTCGCATATCAGCGTCACTCAGAGAGAACAAACGCGCCATTTCTTCAATGATTTCCTTCTTGGACGCCTCATCAACTCCGGACAAAAATTCCAGAATCGGGCGGTGTAATTTAGTCTGCGCAGGTACTGCCATCTTTTTAAGCCTCCAGTTTTGATTTATCTTTGTTCGACTGCTTTCAATTTAACCGTGTTGCCATTCAAAGTCAAATCTTCTTTCAGCCGCTTTTCGGCGATGACGCAGAAATCGGGGTTGATGTCGTAGCCGATGCCGTTGCGTCCATAACGCGCCGCCGCCGCCAGCGTGGTGCCGGAGCCGACAAACGGGTCAAGGATAGTTTCCCCAATAAAGCTGTAGGCCCGTATCAAACGCGCCGGCAGTTCTTCTGGGAACGGCGCGGCATGATCTCGATTACGGCCGCTCTTTTCCGGTTTCATCAGCCAGACGTCGGAGTTTTTCACCGACAGCCAGAAACCTTTGTCCAGTTTGGAAGATTCCTTCTGCTTCTGGGTAAGGTGCGCGTACTTTTGCGCCGGTCGTCGGGACGGCTTTTCAAACTCTAGAATGGATTCGTGCATATTGTTAATTAGAATGCCTCCGGGATAAGGGTAAGTTCCGAAGTGCGCCCGCACGCCGTTAGTTTTGTGCCAGACTATATCGCGCTTGAAAACGAACCCGATGTTTTCGCAAAGGTCAATATTCTTGCCTACCAAATTCAACGAGCGAAACGATTTATTCTCCCGAATGGGCAGGTTCATTATGTTGAGAAAGAACTTCCGGCCCGGTTGCAATGCCCGATAAACCTCGCGCCAAACTTGCCCGATTTCCGCGAGCCATTCGTTCAGGTCGTGGACGTTGCCCAAATCGCCAGCACCGGATGCGGAGTACATTTTCGCATTGAAATAGGGCGGCGAAGTGACCGCCAGATGAACGCTGTCGGAGGCAATTGCGTCCAAGTTGCGCGCATCGCCAACGACGGTTCGTTGCGACGTGCCATTTATCGAAATCGTTTCCTGCTGCGGCTGCGGGAAGGCATCCGGCCGGTCGCGTCGCCAAGAGGTAATATCGCGCAGATCAAAACGGTACTGCCCGCTGGCGGATTTGGACGCCGGCAACGCTCCGGTCTTGATTAGCCGGTGAATCTCCGGCACGGACAAACCGGTATGCGTTGCCACCTCCACTACCGACAAATAGCTGCGCTCTTGGTAATCGTTCATGGTTTTTTTGCCATCTTCAAAGATTTAAATGCCGACAAAGTTACAACACCAGCGCTGTTGCTGTCAACCGGCGAATAAGTCTCCTCTCAAAAGATTATTTACGAAGACACTTCAAGCAAAATTACAGAAACAAGCCGGCTTAAAAAGCCGCTATAAACCACGCTCTTTGCCATACGCAAATAGCGGCACCGGAAGTCAATAAACTCCAAATAACTCCGACAAATTAGTTTCTTGTACCGTCTGTTGAAACCTTAAACCTCTCGGCGGTGATTGATCCTATTATCGGAGCCGCATTTCATTGCTCCATACAACCTACCAATTGTCCCTTCGCTCGATATTGATCAATGCTATGTATAAACAGTGTGCGGATCCGAATTAGATAAACGCTCATCACTGGTTTTGGAAAAACCATTGTAGATTTTTCTTGATACCATCCATTGACATACAGCGTCGGATCACCATCTCTTTCCGAATGCTTGTCGTTGTTGTAGTAGGAAGGGGCTAGGTAGTGCGTTAGATCTAGCATCCAGTCGTCGGCTGGTTTGGTTGCCAACCTTGAGGCAAAGAGTGGTGATTATCCAGCTAGAAAAGCGGACAGAAACAGGCGAGTCCGGACAAGTTTGAAGCGTTTTGGGACAAGGAAATATCGCTTTGCCTTTGGAGAAGACTGCGGGCGCCAGTGCATCGAAAAATGCGGAGGGAACTCATTTTCTACGATTTTGCTTCAATCGCCGAAGCTGAGTTAGACCTTTTGCAACATTGTTTTTTTATATTTTTGTTTGTTGTTTTCGCAAGTTTGTTGCTCGGCAAAAACTGTTATTGGATTGCAGGCTGGGAAGGAAGGGGCTAGCGTGGCGGGGTGGCATTTGATTTAGAAAACGTTGGCGGCGCGGGAGCGGTAAGGTTCACGGTTTTAGGGAGCGGTTCCGGCGGGAACAGCGCCTACATTGAGACTGGGGAAACAAGGTTGCTGGTGGACGCAGGACTTACTGGGAGGCAGATTCGAGCGCGTCTGGCGTCCATTGGCCGAACTCCGGAAACGCTCTCCGGCATTTTGTTAACCCACGAGCACAGCGATCATGCTAAGGGTCTCAAGATGATTGCCGCAAAACTGGACATTCCGGTGTATTGCAATCGTTTGACGCTGGAAGAAATCGAAGCGCAGGCGGAGTGCAAGTTTGACGCAAAGGTGTTTCAGACCGGAGAAAGTTTTGAGGCGGGAGAAGTGACGGTGGAGTCGTTTTCCGTTCCGCACGACGCTTTGGATCCAGCGGGCTTTGTCGTCTGCACGGAAGCGGGCAAGATCGGTTTCTTGACGGATTTGGGGCATGTCACGCGTTTGGCAATGGATCGTGTCAAAGACGTGGCGGTGCTGGTTTTAGAGGCTAACTACGATCAAAAACTGCTACAGGAAGACACCAAACGCCCGTGGAGCGTCAAGCAGCGCATTCTTAGCCGGCACGGACATTTGAGCAACGACGCGGCGGCAACGGCGATGGAGTCCGTTGTGTCCGACCATCTTGAACACGTGTTTCTGGCGCATTTGAGCCGCGACTGTAATTCGCCCGAATTGGCGCGCCGGGCGGTGTCCGGGCGTCTGGAAACTTTGGGAGCAACGCATTTGAACCTGATTTCCACGCAGCAGGATCGGCCTTGCAATACGCTTTTGTTGGCGCCGCGTTCAGTTGTTTGTTCTTGACGCAAAGGCCGTTGCCGCAACGAATGGTCGTTTGCCGGAATTCTCAAAAGACAAAGATTATGGACTTGAACATCCATCCGAAATTGCCGGCGCGACGGGATTTCCGCATCGGCGTTTTGGGCAGCGGCTTCATTGTTTCGGAATGCCATTTGGAGGCCTATCGCAAGGCTGGGTTTCATCCGGTAGCCATTGCTTCTCGCACAAAGGAGAACGCAAAAGCGACTGCCTCAAGGCACGGAATTCCGCGAGTTTATGATTTCTGCGAGCAGCTTTTGGACGACACCAGCATTGAAGTTCTAGACATTGCGGTGCCTCCGAACGCGCAGTTGCCTTGGATTCGCGCCGCTTGCCAGCGGGGAACTGTGAAAGGCATCCTCGCGCAAAAACCGCTGGGGATGAACTACGGTGAGGCGGTGGAAGCGGTCTCTCTTTGCCGTTCGGCGGGCGTCGCTTTGGCGGTCAATCAAAACATGCGCTACGACCAATCGGTGCGGGCGGGGAAGACTTTGCTGGACAACGGCACAATCGGCGCTCCGGTGCTGGCCACAATCGATATGCGGGGAATTCCCCACTGGATGCCTTGGCAGAGGGAAATGGGCTGGGTGACGCTGCGAATTCTGTCCGTTCACCATTTGGATTGTTTCCGCTACTGGTTTGGCGATCCTGAAGGGATTTTTTGCAGCGTTCGTCCGGATCCCCGCACGGTTTTCCCCCATGAAGATGGAATCTGCGCCTACATTCTTTCTTACACAAACGGGCTTCGCTGCATTGGTTTGGACGACACTTGGACCGGCCCCGCGCGGGAAGGCTGCCCCGGCGACATCCGCATCGAATGGCGCATTGAAGGGCTAAACGGACTGGCCGTCGGCAAAATAGGATGGTGCCAAAACCCCTACACAACTCCTTCTTCCATAAAGTTTGCCCAAATCGGAGATGCGGGATTTCACGAACCGAAGTGGGCGGAGAGCTGGTTTCCTGACGCCTTTGTCGGGACAATGGCGCAGTTGTTGTGCGCCCTCGAATCAGGCGATGAGCCGGAGATTAGCGGGCGAGACAACTTGCAGACGATGGCCTTGGTGGACGCCGCCTACAAAAGTGCCGAAGAGAATCGGCTGGTGCGTCTTGACGAGATTACGGCGAGCACTAAAACAGTGAACGTTACGGACGAAAATCAAAGCACTTCTTTCAAACATCCGAAAACAGCATGAAACTTGGAATCATTAACAGCGCCTTTTCGCAGGCGGGAGTGGACACGGTTGCCGGGCTGGAACACATTTCCCGAATCGGTTTTGACTGCGTGGATATTTTCACCGAAGCCTTTGAAATTTCTCAAGAAGAAATCAGTTTGGTGGACAAAACCTGCGAACGTTTGGGCTTGCCCATTGTTTCCCTGCCCGTAGTGGCCGTCGGCCTGATAGACTTCAACCAACCCGTCCGCGAGTTCCATTTTCAACGTTGTAAGAAGTTTGTCGACTTGGCCGCGCAGTGGGGCGCAAGCAACGTTCTTCTGGTGTTGGGCGAATACATCTGGCAACGAGAAGTCATTCCGCCGCAAAGCCAGTGGGATTGGGGCGTGGAAACCTGCCGTAGACTCGGCGACTATGCGGATAAAAAGGAAATCGACATCGCATTGGAACTAGAGCCGTTTCGCCTTAGCCTGCTCAATGGCATTCCTTCTATGTCGGCCTTTGTTCGAGCCTGTGACCATCCTCGCGTTCAGGCAAACATTGACATTAGTCATCTAGTTCTCTCCGACACCTCGCCCGCCGATTTGAAAGCGCTTCAAGGCAAAGCAATCCACGTTCACATCAGTGACTGCGACGGCAAAGTCCACGGCGATTTGCCGCCGGGGCGCGGCGTAGTCAAATTCGCCCCTTATTTGCAAGCCGTCAAAGAACTCGGAATCGATGGCGCCGTTTCCATAGAACTTGAATACTCTCCGGATCCAAAACGCATTGTCCAGTGGGTGGAAGAAGCCTATCGAGAAACCGCAAAACTTATGCAACTCACCGGACTAAGAACAGTATAAGTTAGGACATCAAGTTGTAAGGATGCGGATGATGTTGAACTTCATTAGGTAGAGCTTATTAAGATTTTGAAGATGAGGAAGTTGAAATGATAAAAATGATAAAGTACTTCTGTTTTGTAATTAATTTGACTGGTTTGATAATTGGTGTTTTGGATAGAGAGTTGTGATGGTGGTTGTTTTGCGGTTTGGGAACTGCGGGGTTGTTTGTCTTGGATTGTGGAGAGAGATTAAATTGTTGACGGCGGAAAAAAGTAAATCTTGTATGACTCGGGTCTAATCACTCCGGCTAGAGGATGTTGTTGCAGTTAAGTTCTGGTAAATGCGCAGGGTTTGGGAAAGCATGGATTCCAAGGTGAAGGGATTCTCTTTTTTCGGAACTGGAGGATTTTTTTGCCATGCAATCAGCTTTTGCGCCATATTTGCGGTGTCGCCGACGGGAACTTTGCCCACAGGAAACAGAGCGTCCAGTTGTTCCCGGACGCCTCCGTGATCGTAGCCGACAACCGGACGGCCGATAGACAAGGCTTCCAGCGTGACTCGTCCGAAGGCTTCGGGTTTGGAGGCACAGGAAACAACGACGTCAGAGACAGCCATGATTTCGCGCAAGTCGCCGCGGTGTTCCAGCAGAGTGCAGTTGGTTTCCAGTCCGGCGGATTGGATCGCGGTTCGCACTTTTTCCAGATAGCCTAATTTTCGGGGATGCGTTTCGCCGACAAGCAAGCCGTGAACGGGGAGTCCGCAGGATTTCAGCGAGGTAATGACCCGGACGAAGTCAACTTGTCCTTTCAATCGGGTAAAACGTCCCGGCAAAGTGACTAGGTATTTGCCTTTCATCTGCGGAAAATCCCGCCGCCATTGGGCAAGCCAGTCAGCGCTCGGCCAATAGCCGCGGGGATATTCCGCCGCGTCGACGCCGCGGTGGATGACGGCTAGTTTTTTCTCTGGCACGTCGGGATAGTTTTTCAAGATATAGTTCTTGACGGAGTTGGAGACGCAGATCACAACTTCGCCGCAAGTCATGATTTTGGAGTAGGCGTTGACGGAGTAGAATCCGTGAACGGTGCTAACGAGCCGCGGACGGGTTTGCGGGGACATTTTGCGCCAGGCAAGCCAAGCGAGCCAGGCCGGCAACCGGCTTCGGAGATGAAGGACGTCCGGTTTTTCCGTTTCGAAAAAGGTGCGGAGCGCCTTGACTTGTCGGAGCGAGCCGAGCCGTTTTTTATGAACGGGAAGGGGAATATGACGGCTGCCGGCGGCTTCCAAGGACTTTACTAGACGGCCGGCGGCGGAGATCACAATGGATTCATGCCCCGCTTGGACTAATGATCTAGCTGTTTCTAACGTCCCGGTTTCAACGCCGCCCGCGTTTAGTTCCGGCAACAATTGGACGACGAGCATAAGTGGAAAAACGGATTGTTAGAGATTGCTTGGCAAAGCGGTTTCTTCCTGACGCATTCGCTCGGCCAATCTTTCCAGTCCGAGGTCTTCGGCAATAAGCATCAACGCAGGGATTAAAGAAAGCACGACTATGGCGGAAACCAGTGTGCCGGCGCCTAAGGCAATGGCCATCGGCACCAAGAAAAGCGCTTGGATACTGGTCTCGAAAATCATAGGCAACAACCCCAGAAAAGTCGTCAGCGCGGTCAGCAGAATGGGGCGAAAGCGCCGTTGCGCCGCCAAGACGACGGCTTCCGCCGGGCTTTTTCCCTCACGCAAATACTGATTCCGCGTCACGGCCAAGACGAAGGCGCCGTTCACCACCATCCCGCACAAAGCCAGCATTCCAAAGATGCTGAACACGCTCAGATCAAAGCCCATCAGTACGTGTCCCCATACGGCTCCGGTCAAACTCCAAGGGATCATCAAGAGCACAATGACGGCTTGGAAATAGCTTCGCAAAAGGGACGCCATCAACGCGTAGATGGCGAACAAGGACAGCAACAATCCCCAAAACAAGTTGGCTATGGAGTCGCGCTGTTCGCGCTGTTCTCCCTCGAAATTGTACCGAAGTCCGGGATACTTCGCTAAAATGGCCGGCAGCTCGTTGCGGGCCAAAGCGGAGAGAACTTTGTTTCCGGTGGTAATTCCGGGCATTACGTTGGCGGTGACGTTATGCACTCGGGCGCCGTTGACTCGTTCGATTCGGGCTGGCGCGGAAACGGGAATTACTTTTGCCGCTTGCCGCAGGGGAATTTCGCCGCCCCCAGGTGTTTGAATCAAGAGATTTTCCAGGCCGCTCAACGATTTTCGTTCCGTTTCGGGATATTTGATCATGACGCGAAGCTCTTCCCGATTGCGCGGCTGGCGCAAGGCTTCGGCCCCGTAAAAGGCATGACGAATTTGCCGGCCGAGTTCTCGCGCCGTGAGTCCCAAGCTCCTCCCCTCCGGCTTGACTTCGAAATTGAATTGCGGCATTTCGCGGCCAAATCCTTTTTTGACGTCTTCCACGCCGGGATATTTGCCGAGAGCTTCGGCCAATTCGGCCGCGGCTTGTCGCAATGCTTCCGCTTCCGGATGGGAGATTTGAATGTCAATTTCTGCGGAGCCTCCCGGCCCGATCAAATAATCAAAAAAGATGGATTCGACGTCCGGGATGTCCGGAATGGTTTTTCGCCAAAGATTGGCGAATTGTTCAGCGGTGATGGTTCGTTCGCTCTGGGGAAGCAGGCGGACAGAGACTTCTCCGCCGTTAAACCCGCGGTATTTCAACCCCACGGTGATGCCTACCAAGATGTCCGGTTCGCCATTTTGCCGGAGCGCCTCCCGCGCCGCTTTCTCAACTTGAAAACAAATCTCGCGTATGCGGGACACCGGAGTTCCCGAAGGCGTCTCGATCTCTGCTTGAATGAACGGCGTTTCAATCGAAGGCCGAAAGGCAAAGTTCACTCGGCCGCTGAAGGTGTATCCAAGAGACAAACAAAGCGCCGCCAGAAAAATCGCGCAAGTAAGATGCCGGTTGCGCGTTGCCATCCGAAGCACGGGGACGTACCATCGGTCGACGGCGCGGTCAATGCGGATTCGCAAAGTTGTTTGCCAAGATTGGAAACGTTGAAACCACCTCGGTCCCGGACGCTGGCTTTGATGCGCCAAATGCGCCGGCAAAATCAACAGGCATTCAATCAACGACACTGAAAACACGGCGATGACTACGGCCGGCAGTACGTAAAAAAACCGGCCCGTCTCCCCCGGAACAAACAACAGCGGCAGGAAGGCAATAATGTTTGTGGAAACCGCAAACATCACCGGCACCGACATTTCCTTAACTCCTTGGATCGCCGCCTCCAGACGGCTCATTCCCAAGCACATCTTGTGAAAAATATCCTCGCCGACGACTACCGCGTCGTCGACCACGATTCCCAAAGTCACGATAAAGCCAAACAAAGAAAGCATGTTAATGCTGGCGTCCATGGCCGGCAGCAGAAAGAGCGAGCCCAAAATCGAGACCGGAATGCCCGCCGCCGTCCAAAACGCTACGCGCAATTCTAGAAACAGACCCAAGGCAAGCAGAACTAACAACAATCCCAAGGCGCCGTTCTGCAGCAGCATGTCAATGCGCTCGGCGTAACTGTGCGACCGATCAAAGGTGACCGCCATGCCAACGCTCGGAGGCAAATGCGCCATTTCCCGCTCGACGTGCTTTCGCACGGCACGGGCAACGGCGAGCGGTGACTGCGTTTCCGAACTGTAAACCGCCAACCAAATGGAAGGCTGACCGTCGAAGTAGCTCTCGGCGTCCGACTCTTCAAAATTGTCGGTGATTTTAGCGACGTCCCGCAAGCGCACTCTGGTGCCGTCGGCTTTGCTGAGAATCGCGATTTCTCCAAACTCTTCAGCAAAATTCCGGCGCTCGCTCGTCTTCAAAAGAAAGTCGCCGCTGGACGTCTTTATCGAGCCGGCCGGCACGTCCAGCGCCGAAGCGTCAACCGCCCGCGAAATATCTTCCAGCCGCAAACCTAGCGACCGCAGTTGCGCTGGCGGAATCTCAATGCGAATTTCCGGGCTTCGCACGCCGCGCAGCTCCACCAAAGAGACTTCCGGATTCGAAAGCAGTCCCTCTTCCATTTGCCGGGCAAAGGCCAATAAACCGCGCTCATCCAAGTCGCCATAAATGGAAAGATAAAGCACTCCCCGCCTCCGCGCGCCCTCCAGAGACACAACAGGCGGCTCCGCGCCTTCAGGGAAAAGATCAATTCGCTGCACCGCCGCCGTTACTTCCTGCAAGCCCCGATTTCGATCCGTGCCGGGAACTAGTTCGGCCGTGACCGTTGCCCGTCCCTCCCTGGCGCGGGAGCGAACTTCGCGGAGAATTTCCATTCCTCGAAGCTCCGATTCGATTGGCAGAAGGATCGCTTGCTCTACTTCCGCCGGACTCGCCCCTCGATACCGCATCTCGATTTGCACGACGTCCAGCGTGTAGGTTGGATAAATTTCCTGACGGATGGAACGCGCCGCCAAAAGACCGGCCACCACCACGGCTATCATCAGCAAATTCGCCGCGACGTGATTGCGGGCAAACCAGTCCACAACGCCCCCTGTTCCCCATTTTTTCCCGGATTGTGTCATCAGAAATTCACTGGCGAACTGAGTCAAGCGGCTCGTCCCAACCGGCCGGCTGCGGATTGACCTTCATCCCCGGCAGTGCCGTCCGCAAGGGGCTGACGATAATGGACTCACCCGATTCAAGGATGTTGTTCAAATAAACCACTTCGTCGCGGCGCCATAACACTTGTGCGGCGCGAATTTGCAATTCGTCGTTGGAGTCGCTAATCCAAACTTGTTCGCCTTCTCTCAGCGCCTCGCGAGGCGTCTCCAGCACGTCTTTCAACTCACCGGCGTCAATCTCTACCCGGACGTAACTGCCGAGCAGTAAAGGAGGGGCGTCCGCTCCCTCGCTCAACCCCATCGGGTCCGGGATGCGCACCAGTAACCGCGCCATGCGTCCTTCCGGTTGGAGATTGCCCAAAAGGCGCACCACTCGTCCGGAGCGATGAACCGTCCGCCCGCCGCCCACTTCCAAATACACTTCCGCCCGCGCGCCTTCCCGCCCTTCTCTCGGCAACCGAATCCAACGCAACTTTTCTATCGGCAGCGAGACTCGCACCCAAAACTCATCCGCGCCTACCAAAGTGGCGGCGGCAAATCCGGGATCCACATGCTGTCCTATCTCCGCCGCTTCCTCCAGCACTATGGCGTTGAACGGCGCTCGCAGAATATGCCGGCGCAACATTTCTTCCTCTCGCTCTCGAATTGCCCGCAGGCGCCGCAATTCGGCCGACTGCGCCTCTGCTTGCGCTTCCAGAGACGCCAGCTCCGTGTTGGCAATAACTCGCTCTTGGGCCAGCCGCAAAGCTTCTTCCCGTTTCCTTTCCGCTTCCTTCAACAAAGACTCGGCGCGATCCTCCGCAGCGGAGGTTTCCCGGACGCTCAAGCGCAACAAACTTGGGTCAATCTCGAACAATTCTTCCCCCTCCGGCACAAATCCTCCGGGAATTAGATTGAGATGATGATTCAAAATCTGCCCGCTGACTTGCGGCTTCACCACCACTTGTCTTGCAGGAATAACCGCTCCGTAAGCCGCAACCGAAATGCGGTGCGCAGACAGCGGAGGCGACACCGTCTTCACAATCTTCGGCGGACGAGGATCCTCTTTCGTCGCGGTTTCGGGCCCCGTTTTGAAAAGCCAATAACCGACCCCAATCGCCGCAAATATCAAGGCCGCCGGCCGTCGCCAACTTCCTTTTTCCACTGGTTTCAACTTGCCGCTCATGATCGCCAGCGACGCCAACCAAACCTTAGGCCGCCAAGCCAAAGCCAACGACGGAGAACACTGCGTAAAGCTTGGGGGGACGGTCTTCGAAGCGGATTGGCAACGCCCGGGCCGGCACTATTCAAGACCGTTCGGATCATAGGTCAGCAGATCAATCAGGGCAGCTTCCTTTTCCGGGCCTTCTAGAAAGTCCATTGCCCTGAAATATCGAAGTTTCTCCGCCTTCGGCAGCGAGTCGTTTTTGATCAACTGCACCAACAGAGCCGGCGTTTTTTTAGAGCGAGATCGCCAAACAATGTCCCGGCCGGCTTTATTGTCCCAATCGTCGCCCGCCTTCTCCAGCCACGCGGAAAAGAAGCGATCTTCCTGGCCGTGCGCCCCAATTCCCAACGCCTCCAAATACCACCGATCTTTGCCGTTGTGTTGTAAAGCCAGTTCAGCCCACAATTCCGCCGCCAAATTGGATGGAACAAGACGCAACGCAATGGCGCATTCCCTCCGCACTTGAGGAGAAGGATCGCGCACGAGCTGGGAAACGAACCGAGTCAACTCCAATTTTCGTTCTCTAGCAATTCGCAGAGCGGCGATTCGTATATCCGGACTTCTATCCAAGATGCCGCGTTGAACATAGTGATCGGCCTTGCCCGGAATTCGAGCGAGCAGGGGAAGTGCCCTAGCACGGAATCTTGGGTTTTTTCCACTCCATATTTTCAACAACGCTTCTTCCGCATCGCCCTGCATTTCCTTCAGCGATTCCCAACCAAGGTACCGAGCCGCTAGGTTTGGAGATTTCAAAGCACGAGCGGCTCCTTGGGGACGTTGAACACGGTATTGGGACGCTTGAGGTTTGTTGCCTTGGGGCGCCACTCGATAGATTCTACCGCTCATTCCCGCCAGAGTTCGATCCGCCATGTTATGCCCTCCCACACCGGCGTCGTTCCAATCGGCGACAAACAAGGCGCCGTCCGGAGCAACACACACGTCCGAGGGACGGAACCAAGTGTCCTCGCTCGTCAAGATGTTGGAGATTGTTGCGCTATAGCCCGCTCCCGACCGATTGACAAGATACGCGCGAACGACACGAGGCCCGGCGTCGCAATGGATGATCTGATTGCGGTACTTCTTCGGCAACAACCGGCCTTCATAAACCAAAATCCCCGTGGGCGATCCGGCTCCAGTGTGCAACAGGTTGGGCACTACGCCCGGATCGTTGAGATGCCAGTGCCGCTCTGGAATAGTTTTCTCCCACCCCGTTCGTTTTTCCCGCCAACCGGCGCCTGTCTTTTCATCTCTATAGCCATAGTTGCCATACTCCATGACATAATTAATTCGCACTCCCTGATTCCCGTCGTCGTCATTATCCGACTGCCAAAGAGTTCCAAAGGAATCAACGCAAACCTCGTAGTTGTTTCGAAAGTTATGTCCCAAAACTTCCAAGCCGCTCAGGTCGGAAGTGCATCGGAATACCATCCCTTGCTGGTAAGGCTTTCGGTTGTCGGCAATGACGTTGCCCTGCGGATCCGTAAGAGGGACACCGTTCTTATCGCAGATTTGTTTGCCCTCGTTTCCAAAATTAAAATAGAACCGCCCATCGGGACCGAAAACAAAAGCATGAACTCCGTGATCATGGTCAACGCCCTTTATATTCGAGAACAGCGTCTCCTTCTTGTCCGGACGATCGTCCCCATCAACGTCGGTGAACAAGATCACCTGCGGCGAGCAAGAAACAATAAGCCGATTCCCTAAAACACAGATTCCCAATGCCGCATTTACGTCGTCTCCTTGGTAGAAGACTTTTTGTCGATCCGCGACTCCGTCAAAATCAGTATCTTCCAGAATCACAATACGATCGCCCCCCGGCCGCTGCTTGCCCCATTTCTGCCACAAGCGATAATTGGCGCCTTCCGTAACCCAAACTCTTCCGCGGGCGTCGATGTCCATATTGGCCGGGTTAACTACCATAGGCTCGGAAGCAAACAGCGTGACTTCCAAACCATCGGCCGGTTCAAGCGCTTGAACTTGCTCCAAAGCCGCCTCCCAACCAACGCCCCGGGGATTCGCTCCCCAAACGTCCGCCCCCGCCCAGACAAACGTTGCCAATAAGAATATACCTCTAAAAACCTTCTTTATCATCGCCCGACTTCTTCTGTTCTTCATTATCCGCTCCATATTATAATAAATGTTGTCTCTCCATAAAAAGCGCATTTATCTTCTGTTATGTTTAAAGGGAAATCCTTACTGGTTCGTATATTAGCGACCAGTGTCCAGTGTTCTTTCATAATTCAAAAAGAAAGCCAAAGTTCCCTCAACCAAGCAGAGATTTTCCAGGAACTGGCGGCTGCCTTGATTCTGGAGCTGCTTTCGGTTCAGGTTTGTATATATTTAACTCTTCAATTTCATAATCTGAGTATCCATGTTCTCTTAGAGATTTCTTTACAGCATCATCAAATGGTAAGCGAAAATGGAAAAACGATAATACATCTTTTGCTATATTACTTTTATTTTTCCTTTCAACTCTCAGCAGTCTTTTAATAGCATCAGCATCATCAGCCAGAGCCATCTCATAAAATCCAAGCTCTTCCTTTATTTCCTTTTTAGTATGACCAGCTGAATACCAATCATCTCTTCTCTTTTGTATAAGAGATTTTTCAAACGGCGAAAAATAAGACATCTCTTCGCCTAGCGCTTTTCTTATGACTCTCCAATCATTAACAATACTGTAAAACTCTTCTAATTGAACACTATCTCCGTAGTGTTTCGATTTATAGCTAAGCCATCTTGCTAGTTTTCTTGAGTCGGTTTCGTCTATTCTCCATGAGCCGTCTCCGCCTTTTGTAAAATTAATTTTTACTCCGTTTCGCTCAATTGATTTACCATATGGGATATCCTTTATGATTTGCGACTTTCTTGATTCAGAAACTGCTTCCCCAATTCTAAATTCAAGATCCTGAATATCCTGCATTCTTTTTTGAGCTTTTTTTAAACTCTTTGCAGCCTGTTCACTGATAATATCTAAATCTGGGATAGTTTGATTCTCTAGGTATCCTATCGCATTTTCAATCCATTCATCTTTGACATCCCATTTCTTGGATAATGACTTGAGTATCTCAGCACTGCTTTGGGCTCTATTAATAGCATCTTGCGCTTGATTTAGTGCATCGGCAATTTTGCCTGGATCGGTGTATGTATGAATTTCTTTTCTTAATTTGTCGATAAGCTCTATATCATTATGTAAACTGCTCTTATTAGAGCTGAAACGATAATTGGCAACCATTCTGGAAACTCTATCTTTAGCGCCTTTGAATGCTTTTGCCACTGGTGACAATGCTTTCTTGCCTCCTCTTAATACAGGTCCTAACATTCCTCCAGATGCAGCGATAACAGTCTCCTCTCTTATAGGGAGGTTAAAAACACAAACCAATACCAATCAAAAGTATAAGCCCCATTATTTTTCTCCTTTTAAAATTCGAAAGTTTGTTACAGTAGAAACCAAGGGCAATGCAACGTTTGCAAACCTTCCAAAGCAAAATCCATAATCTTGTAGTCGCAACTCCAAGCATCTTTTGATAGGCGAGACTTCATTGTCACCTTCTTGCACCGTGGAGAATCTCTAATTTTCCGAAGTATGCCTTTGTTCCTAATTCACCGGCATATCTACTTTCCAGTGGTGGGGCTGACGAAGTTCTCCCTTTGTGATGGTTGTTTCGTTCGTATTGGCGGTCTTTTGCCTTTCTTTGGGTCCAGATTTTTCATCAAATCTTCCTCGGTTACTTTGCATTCCACTCCGCCTTGGGGCACTTCAATTTTCGCCAACCATAACAGCGCGTTTAATACAACTTTTCGGAAGTTGGGATTGCCCCAATTCAAATGATTATGCGCCCCGGTGAAGCCAAATCCTCGTCCCCCGTTCGGTCGATTGTACGCCCAGGCCACATGTTGCGGCCGCCCTGCGGCAACTTCTTTTCGAACGGTGGAATTGCCGCTGTGACGCCCATTCGGCCGTTTCATTGTCTCCGCCGGAGGCACGGCTGATAGAATTGGAATGACGCCTTTCATTTTCGGAGGAAAGCGCATGTGAAAATACCATTCGTCGCGGATTTTGAATGGTTGAACGCCTCGCGTAATTGGATGCTTGGGAAGCTGCTTGAAATCAGCATCCCAATGAGGATTGACCGACCAGTTAATCTCAAAGTAACCGCCCATCCAGTCCAGAAACTCCGCTCCTCCCTTTTCGGCCGGAACTTCCACGCCGTAGTGAATGCATCCAAACCCGACGCCCCGATCCATGAACGGTTTCAATTGGCTAAGACGGTTTCCTTGAATCGCCTCGTGGGCCCTGCCTCCGGTAACGAAAAAGACAATGGCGTCGGCGCCGGCAAAAGGGCGCTCCCTTTGCGGCCAGCCGTTCTGATAAACCGTCACTTCCAAATCCGGGATAGAAGCCAAGCATTGCTTCAGCAAGAGACTGCCGGCGTTATGTTCGTGCTGTAGAATGCCGTGACTGGGTTTCCCGGCCACGATAACAATTCGCTTGGAAGCAGCCTCCAAAGAAGGAATCCCAACAGCGAACGCGCCTAAAACGAGCATCATAACGAAATGTTTTGCGCCTCGTATTGCTATCGTCGCCTCGGCGGCTTCATTAGCATGTTTTCGACTTTTTAACCGGAGAACTTTTCTGCGGTCTAGTGTTTTTTTGCTGTCCATGTTGCTTCAACCTGTTCGTTAAAATTGACGCTTCCTTCCATAGAATTGAAACCGGTGATTTTGCCTTCGTACGTCGATACGACGGTTTGCCCGTTGTAGTCTCCTTCAATCGTTATCGACAGTCGATTCCCTTTCACCGTCCCCGTTATGGGATGCGTGCCGAACAATCCCGTGTAAGTGCCGGCTAGCCGTTCCCCTTCTTGCTTCAGATCAAACTCTGGCGCGCCCGTTCCCTGGTCGGTTTCCACTTGGAATTTCCATTTTCCGCTCACGTTAATCCCTTTTAACGGCTTGATGCGTATATCTTTGAATTGAATGCGCATTGGGGGTCCGGCGTGAAGTTGCAGGGCTAAAATTCCACTGGATCTTCGGCCTTGTTCATCCTGGTCAACAACTTCCACTGTGACTTTTCCATTGATGGCATGAGTGAATTTGTAGCCCTTGGCGATAATTTTGTAATCGTTCCACTGCTCCGGTCGGATCGCTGCCAAAATGTCAGCGGGGTCTCCTAAGGACCGGACAACTGTGACTTTATGTTTGTCTCCTTCACGCGTCACGACGGTTTTTTGCCCTCTCTGAGCCAAAACCCCTCGTCCCCTCTCATGATAAAGAATCCCCGAAAATCTTCCGCCGGCATCAAAGTCTGCTTGGTACCCAGACACAACCCAATTGCCTCGGTCTTCGCTCCGATATTGAATTCCCGAATTGCCTCCGACGATCTTAATCTTCAAGCGCAACTCAAAATCGTCCATCACGCCGCCTCGCCAGATAAGAAAAGTGTTTCCCCTGGTGGGATTTTCTTTGGTGGTTATCCCGGTGATTGCGCCGTCTTGCACGGACCAAAACTTCCGGTTTCCATCCCAATCTTCCAAGTTTTTCCCGTTAAATAAGGGGAAAAAGCCCTTTTCCTGCTGGGCAATTCCGTTAGCCGCGGCAAGAGCCGGCAACAATAGCAGCCCTCCGAGAATTTTTCTGGTTAAAAGATTCATTTTGATTAGATTGCGCTTGTTTTCAATGTTTCTTTAAGGAACTTTAGACCTTTTACGGCAATTTCTTCTTGGGTAGGTTCAATTCGGCGCCAGATGGCCGCTGCGCGGGCGATGACTTTTACATCGGTTGTGAAAGACTCAATGACGACGTCTCCCTTGTATTGAATCGACTCCAGCGCCGCCGCAATGGATTTCCAGTCGATGTGATCTCCGCCGGGTGTCCCTCGGTCACTACCGCAAGCATGAAAATGCCCCAATGTTTTCCCCGCTTTTTGAATCGCCCGCGCTTGATTCTTCTCCTCGATGTTCATGTGAAAGGTATCCAAGTGCAGTTTTAACGACGAACTGCCGACGTCTTCGATCATTTTTAGTCCCTGATCGCAGGTGTTGATGAAATCCGTCTCAAAACGGTTCAATGGCTCTAAACAGATATTCCGGCCTTTTTCTTCCGCATGGGCCGCCAACTGCTTCAAGTTTTTCACCACGGTTTTCCACTGCTCTCGAGATTCTTCCTCTGGAACAGCGTCGGCTCTTCCCACAGCAGAATAAACCGGGCCGATTAATGACGGGCAATCAAGACGAACCATTTGATCAATCAAGGACCTCATGTACTCTAGCCCGGTCTCTTGTTGCTCTGCCGAGCCTCTCAGATCGCGATCTGCTCCCATGCAAGCGCAAACAGAACCACAAACCAACCCATTTGCATCCAAAGACTCTTTGACTTTTTCAGGCTGAATGTGCGCTGGAGACTCAACCGGAATCTCGACTGTTTCAAAACCCCAATCTTTGAAGCGGGGAAACAGTTGGACACTCTGGGTAGTGAATGGCGAGGTAAATAAAAATGTGTTGATTCCAAGTCTCATAATCGAGTTGAATTCAGCGTAATGCTCCCATCTGAGTTGTCAAGTATTTTAAGGATAGAATTTAAAAAGGGCTTTTTTTGGCTGACGCTCTCTTTTTTCAGAAGGAAACGTTTCCTTTGACTCAATCGCTTTCGGCAGTAGTTTATCCCCAAGTGTCTCTTAATCTTCCAGGTTTTTCCGCCGGCTGTATGTTCCACTTGACTGTCAATGTTCCGTCCATGCATTGATCTACATCGCGGCAAAGTGAAGCAGATCGTCGGCAATTCATTTTCCGACAAAGAAACTAGACTGCAAACCAATTTTGCCACAGATCGCCCAAGTTCTTGGTTTGCCAAGCTTTATCGCCGGGACTCGTTGTTCGGCGGCCACGTTATTATGCTCGGTCCGGGAAACAAAGACGCCGCTTGCCGGGCACTTCGAACCTTTCCCGGCGGCCTTCAAGTTGGAGGCGGCATCACTCCCAACAACGCTTTTGATTTTTTGGAAGCGGGAGCCTCCCACGTAATCGTCACTTCATGGCTTTTTGACGGGAACCAACTGAACTTTGAAAAACTCAAGACAATTTCAGGCAAGGTTGGACGGGATCGCCTGGTCGTCGATCTCAGCTGCCGGCGACGAAACAACGCTTACTTTGTTGCGTCCAACCGCTGGCAAACGACAACCTTCCTAGAAGTTTCTGCTCAATCTCTAAAAAATATCGGGCGTTACTGCTCGGAATTTCTCATTCACGCAGTCGACGTCGAAGGCCTCCAACAAGGAATTGATCTAGAGTTGATTGAACTTTTGGCAAAGAGCAGTCCCTTGCCCGTTACTTACGCCGGTGGTGCTAGATCCTTGCAGGATCTCCGCCTCATTCATCAACAGAGCAATGGCCTCATCGACCTCACTATCGGCTCCGCCCTAGATATCTTCGGAGGATCCGGCGTTTGTTACGCCGACGCTGTCAACTTCAATCGCACTCTTTCTCCTTAAATTTGCCCTCTCGGATGGTCAAAATTCCCTTCTCCACAAAAAAATCTTTCCATTCCCCTACAAAACAAGTTCAAATTTGCCCATGGAAACAACGGTCGTTCTATTGAAACCCGATTGCATGGAGAAAAATCTCGTCGGCGAGATAATTCGAAAGTTTGAAGGACTCGGCTTGCGCATCCAAGGATGCAAAATGCTCGTCGCTTCCCATGCAATGCTCAAAGAGCATTATTCCCATTTGGCAGACAAGCCGTTCTTCCCCGACATCGTCAACTTCATGCAATCCACCCCTCTCATTGCTCTCGCGCTAAAAGGCCATGACTGCATCGAATCCGTCCGCAACCTTCTCGGACCCACAGACCCCGCCGTCGCCCCACAAGGCTCCATTCGGGGCGATTACGGAACAGACAAAATGAAAAACATTGCCCACGCTTCGGATTCGCCCGAATCCGCCAACGCCGAACTCAAACGTTTTTTCAGAGATTCCGAACTTTTTTAAACCATCTGCGCCAGAAGAATGAGCCTCTCAATTCATCCGCATTGGCATGACAACGTACTTAAAAGGGCCGGAGGTCCGCAAAACTCCGGGGCTGAGCTCGTCAGTCAACTCTAAAAACACCTCGTCTTCTTCCAACTCTCGCAAGGAATCGATCAAGTATAGCGGATTGAACGCGATTGCCATCTCCCCTCCCTCGTGCGACACGGCAATGCTTTCCTTCACCTCTCCCACTTCCGGCGTGTTTGCCGTAATTAGCAATTTGTTTTCGCCAAGTTCCAACTTCACCGAACTAGATTTGTCGCTTGTCATGATTTCCGCGCGCCGAAGCGCCGCCAGAAACTCTTCTCGCTCTAGAGTGGCTGTTTCTTTGCTGTCTTTCGGAATGACTTGTTGATAGTTGGGGTAAGTTCCGTCGATCAATTTCGTTGTGAGATTGACAGACGACTCTTCTTCCCCATCCTTAAACAGCGCAAAAGAAGCTTGGTTTTCGGTGTGACGAAGGGTCACCTTGCCTAGATCCCCCAGCAGTTTGCCCAGCTCGGTGATCGCCTTTGTAGGCACTATGCATCTGCCTTCCGGCGCTTCGATTGCTTCTTCCATCAAAGCCAACCTTCGTCCGTCGGTGGCTACGAGCGCCAGTTTTCCCTCTCCGAAGCTGAACAATATCCCGTTCAACACATACCGTGTTTCTTCCTTAGAGACTGCATACGAAGTGTAGCGAAGCATGAATCGCAACTTGCCCTGATTCAAAGTGATTGCCTCGCCTTTCTCTTCCGGCACGGGGGGAAACTCATCGACAGGCAAACCGTGCAAGCGAAAGAACGACGCGCCCGCCTCGATGGAACAGATATTTTCTTTCACTTCTAGCTCCAGATCCGGCGATTCCACCTTCCCGACGATTTCATTCAGAAGCCTCGCCGGCAACGTGATGTCGCCGGCATCTTTAACGGTCGCATCGACTTTGGCGGAAATCGTCACATCTAAATCAGTGGAGGTCAAGGTCAGGTTTCCCTCCCCAGTTTGCAACAGAACGTTGGATAAAATCGGGAGCGTCGTTCGGCTAGACGCAATGTTCTGGACTGCTCGCAGTCCGCCAACCAGTTGTTCTTTGGTGATTAATATTTTCATGAATTAATTAAAAGGACTTAATAATAAGTGCGAATAAAAGTGTAAACAAGTCTAAAAACGAAACGACTGTCAAGGAAAATGCAAAACAAAAGTCTGTAAAAAATTATGCAAAAAGGAATACCAAAACAGTTTTGAGCAGATTGTCAACAGAGAAAATTTGCTTTAATTGACAAAGTTTTCGACAACAGAGAAAAGGCTTTTGGAGGCGTTAAGAGACCGAAGATGCCAAGATTGAGTTGAAAGACTTAGTAACGTGTTGGATTTCGTCTTCGGTTGTCTCTCGGCCAATGGACAAACGAACCAAAGAATTCGCTTTGTCGTGGGGGATGCCCATCGCAAGAAGAACGTGGGAAGGTTCCAGCGAGCCCGCCGAGCAGGCAGAGCCGCTGGAAGCGCAAATTCCTTCGAGATCCAAGGCGGCTATCAAAGAAGTGCTGTCCCAACCGTCAACGGTAAAAGCGGCAGTATTGGCAAGGCGGCGGGTTCTTGATCCTCGAAAAGAGACCCCCGGAAGTGAAGAGAGCGAAGCGATAAGGTGATCCGACATGGGTCGCAGAAAGGAAGAATCAAAGACGGGGTTTCTGGCAAATTTTTCGAGAGCAAGGGTAAAGCCGAAAATAGAGGCCAGATTCTCCGTTCCTGCGCGAGTTTCGTGTTCATGAGAACCGCCGTGAAAAAGAGGGACGAGACGAAGTGGAGATTGGGAAAAGAGAGCTCCAGCTCCTTTTGGTCCGTGAAATTTATGGGAGCAGACGGAAACAAGGTCCGCGCCGAATTGGTGGATCGACTGGAATTCAAGTTTTCCTAATGCCTGCACAGCGTCACAATGGAACAAAATGCCATTCTCTTTGCAGATGCTTGAAAATTCGGAATAAGGCTGAATCGCGCCAGTTTCGTTGTTGGCAGCCATGATTGAGACAAGAATGGTGTCGGGGCGAATCGTGGCCGAAAGGGTTTCTGGATGAACCAGACCGTCGGAATCCACTGGAAGAATGCTGAGATCAAAACCATCAAAAGTCGCCAAATGCTGAAAAGATCGAAGAACGGCGGGATGTTCAATGGCTGAGGTAATTAAGTGCTTTCCTTTGGAAGCCAAAGCGCGAGCGGCGCCGAAAATGGCAAGATTGTTGCTTTCCGTCCCACCGGAAGTAAAAATAACCTCGGAGGGTTTGCACTGCCAAAGAGATGAGACGCGGTAGCGGCAATCGTCCAGCACGGCTCGGGACTCTCTCCCAACACGATGAACGCTAGAAGGATTGCCGTAGAAGGCGGCCAGTGTCGGTGCCATGGCTTTGAAGACGGCTGAATCAAGCGGCGTTGTCGCGTTGTAGTCAAAATAAACACACTGCATAGTTCATTGAGGAGAAGAATGCAAAAGAGGGAATCCGTCAACGTCGATAGGAGCAGTGAACGCCTCGGAAATGTGCTTCTTGGCCATTTTGACAGATTGGGGGAGATTGTAGCCAAGCGCCGAAAACGCGGTGATGGAAGCGGAAAGAAAGCATCCAGAACCATGCGCAGAACCCGTAGCAATTCGAGGCGAGTCAAATCGATAAATTCGTTGGTCGTGGCAAAGGAAGTCGCAAGAGTCGAATTCAGCAGGAAGATGACCGCCTTTGAGAAGGGTGGAACAGCCGAAACGAGAGTGAATTTCAGAGGCAGCAGCAGACATAGAGTCAAAATCTCGTATCGAACGGCCGAGAATGATTTCGGCTTCGGGAATGTTCGGCGTGATGACGGAGGATAAGGGAAAAAGACAGTCCGTCATGGCAAAACGAATCGAATCAGAGGAAAAATAATCCCCGGCAGAAACCGAAAAAATCGGATCCAAAGCGATAAAAGCAGATCGAAAAGATGAAAGACGTTCTGCGAGAACCTGAACAATATCCAATGAAGAAACGAGACCTATTTTGATGGGAAGAGGCCCGAATTGACCCAAGATTAAATCGATTTGTTGAGAAAACAGCTCCGCATTTACCGGAAAACAACGGTCGAATTGATTGGGAATCTGTGCCGTAAGGGCCGTGATCGCGGACAATCCAAAGATGCCAAGGGAAGAAAAAGTCCGAAGATCGGCGGTCACTCCGGAAAAAGAGCAGGGATCAAATCCAGCAATTGTCAGGCACTTCAAAGGATGACGAGGAAAAGGAAAAGAAGAAAATGACAAGTGAAAAGGTTCCATGTCGTAAAAGCATCTCTCGAAAGGGATCGCGGAAAAATTGCAAAAATCAGCAAACCTTTCCTTGACAAAAAGTGGAGAAAAATGTTGAAAAAGCCAAGACCAAATAAGGAGTAGATTCGATTGTGTCAAAAAGAGACAAGCGAATTGACCGGCACGAAGTGCAAAGTGACAAACTATTGATTTCTTCGAAATGACAAAAAAAAGGAAATTGCCGGAGAAAATCTGTTGCATTGGAGCAGGCTATGTAGGGGGGCCGACAATGGCGGTTTTGGCGCGGAAATGTCCCTCAATCGAAGTAACGGTTGTGGACACCGACTCTCAAAGAATCGCCGCTTGGAACTCAGGGAATCTTCCTGTTTATGAGCATGGTTTAGATGAAATTATCAAAGAAGTCAGAGGAAAAAATCTCTTTTTCAGCACGGATAGCGAGGCGGCAATAGAAAAGTCGGAACTCATTTTTATCAGCGTTAACACTTTTGCCCCAAAGGCATATGAGAAGGAAACCGAAAAAGTCATCGACCTAGAATTTATCGAACAATGCGCCCAAAAGATTGTCTCAGCATCAAAAAAGAAGAGAATTGTCGTTGAGAAATCCACAGTCCCGGTGAACACAGCGGAAATGATCAAACAAATCATCCGAAAAAACTGCCTAGAAAATGAAATTCAAGTGCTGTCGAATCCTGAATTTCTTGCCGCCGGGACGGCAATTCAAGACCTTTGCAATCCTGATCGAATCTTAATCGGTGGAGGAGAAACAGAAAATGAAAGAGAAGCTGTAGAAGTTTTAGCAAGGGTCTACGAAAACTGGGTGCCGACCAATAAAATAATCAAGACAACCCTCTGGTCCGCAGAACTTTCAAAACTGACGGCAAATGCATTCCTAGCTCAGAGAATTTCATCAATCAATGCCATCTCCGCTCTTTGCGAAGTCACAAAAGCGGATGTAGAAGAAGTATCTCGAATAATAGGCAGTGATAGCCGAATAGGACGTAAATTCCTCAAAACGTCAATAGGATTTGGAGGTTCCTGCTTTCAAAAAGATATTCTGACCTTAGTCTATCTCTGTGAACATTTTGGACTACCTGAAGTAGCAGCCTATTGGAGGGATATCGTGATAATGAATAATTTCCAAACGCAACGCTTCTCAAAAAACATAATCAAAGCGCTGGTTGGCAAAGTGGCAGGGAAGAAAATTGCAGTCTTTGGTTTCGCTTTTAAAAAAAATACAAATGATACAAGAGAATCCCCGGCAATTAAAGTCTGCTTAAATTTGTTGGAGGAACAAGCAAACGTCGGAATTTACGATCCAAAAGTAAAAGAAAATCAGATCCGAAAAGATTTGAGCCGGAAAAACGAATGGGAACACAAATTGAAGATTTATAGCAATCCCTACGATGCCTGTTTAGATAGCCATGCAGTGGTAATTTTAACAGAATGGGATGAGTTCCGGGAATTAAACTATCAACGAATTTTTGATTCTATGAAAAAACCTGCATTCCTTTTTGACGGTCGGAATATTCTAGATAATAAAGCCATGCAAAAAATAGGTTTTCAAATTAAAGGAATTGGAAAAGCTTAAAGTCTGTCAATCCAACATAGTATAGATAATTCAATTATTGTGAAAAAAGCTCTCATAACCGGCATTACTGGGCAAGATGGATCTTATCTAACGGAGTTTCTCCTTGATAAAGGCTATCAGGTCTATGGGATTGTGAGGAGAACAAGTCTCTTTAACCGAGGACGGATTGATCCAATAAGAAATATATATAATAAAACGGAAAAACGCCTTTTCCTTCGGTATGCAGATCTGTTGGATAGTTCAGCTCTCACTAGGCTTCTGAAAGAAATTCAACCAGATGAAGTCTATAATTTAGCAGCTCAGAGCCATGTTAAAGTAAGTTTTGAGAATCCCGAATACACTGCAAATGTGGTAGGAATGGGACCGTTGAGAGTACTGGAGGCGATCCGGCAGATAAAACCAGAAATCCGATTCTATCAAGCCTCTTCTAGCGAAATGTACGGGAAAGTTCAAACAGTCCCTCAACACGAAGGCACGCCGTTCCACCCACGTAGTCCTTACGGCGCAGCTAAAGTATTGGGTCATTGGATCACTGTGAATTATCGAGAAGCGTATGATCTCCATGCAAGCAACGGCATTCTTTTCAATCATGAATCCCCGCGTCGAGGGGAAAATTTTGTTACACGTAAAATTACCCAAGCCGTGGCTCGAATAAAAAAAGGCATCAAAAAAGAGTTGATCCTTGGTAATCTTGACGCCCGCCGTGACTGGGGATACGCCAAAGAATATGTTGAAGCCATGTGGCTTATGACTCAAGCAGAACAAGGTAGCGATTTTGTTATCGCCACTGGAAAAACGCACTCTGTGAAAGAATTTCTTGAAATTGCTTTCGGTTTTGTTGGACTTCACTGGCAAGACTTTGTTCGCACGGATCCATCCTACAGAAGACCGGCTGAAGTCGATCTCTTAGTTGGAGACGCAACTAAAGCGAGAACGCAATTGGGATGGAAAGCAAAAACTGGTTTTGAAAAATTAGTAGAGCTTATGGTAGAAGCAGATATGAAAGCTTTGGAAAGATAAAGATGTTTTCAGTAATCTTCATCAGACAGTAAAAAGATAATCAAGAATGTCAAAAACGATTGTAGTAACAGGTTCGGGAGGTCTTGTAGGTTCAGAGGCGTGCCGCTATTTTTCCGCTAAAGGCTATGACGTCGTTGGGATAGATAATAATATGCGTGCATCATTCTTCGGCAATGAAGCCTCCACGGAATGGGCAGTGACAAGACTTAAAAATGAGGTAAAGAATTATTCGCATAAGTCAATCGATATTAGAAACAAAGAATTGTTATTTCAAATATTCGACGAAAGAAAGGCAGACGTAGTAGCTGTCATACATACTGCTGCTCAGCCTTCTCACGATTGGGCGGCTAAATTTCCAATGATTGATTTCGAAGTGAATGCAAATGGAACTTTAAATCTTTTGGAGGCATATCGAAAACACGCTCCGGATGCAGCATTTGTCTTCACTTCAACGAACAAAGTTTATGGGGATCATCCTAACGCGCTTCGATTTGTCGAGGAAGAGTCTCGATATGAAATCTACCAGGAAGATAAAAGCCTTCATCCGGGAATAAATGAATTAATGCCTGTCGATCAGTGTTTGCATAGCTTGTTTGGGGTCAGCAAAATATCGGCAGATTTGCTAGTTCAAGAATATGGTCGATACTTTGGATTGAATACAGTTTGCTTTCGTGGGAGTTGTTTGACAGGAGCGGGACACAGTGGTGCCGAACTGCATGGGTTTTTGAGCTATTTAATGCTCTGTCTGGTTGCCAAAAAAGAATATCGAATTTTTGGCTATAAAGGAAAACAAGTACGGGATAATATACATAGTCGCGACCTTGTAAGAGCCTTCCACGAATTTATTAAAAGACCTGAATCAGGGAAAGTCTACAATATTGGAGGAGGGAGAGCATCCAATTGTTCAATAGTCGAAGCAATAGCTGCCAGCGAAGAACGGATCGGAAGAAAGCTAAAAACCATTTATATTGATAATAACAGAATAGGGGATCATCGATGGTATATTTCAGACATGAAGAAATTTTCTCGTGATTATCCTAATTGGAAATTAACCTATACTATTGATCAAATTTACGACAATATCTACCAAGGAGTCGTACAAAGGATCAAAAAGTGACAAGCGTAAACTAACAAAAAAGTGAAGATAGGAATTATTGGATTAGGGTACGTTGGCTTGCCTTTATGCCTACAGTTTGGTAGGACTGGATCAGCCGTGATAGGTATTGATATCGATGAAAAGAAAGTCAATTGTATTAATCGAGGTGAAAGCTACATTAAGCATATAAGGCATTCGGATATTTTAGCTCTGGTGAAGGGCAATTGTTTCCGAGCGACAACCAGCATAGCGGAAGCAAGTGGATGCGACGCGATTCTCATATGCGTTCCAACACCTCTCAATAAACACCGGGAGCCGGATCTAAAATACGTATTCTCGACGGGTGAAAATTTGGCGCCTTTCATAACGGATGAGATGATCATCATTCTGGAATCGACAATTTACCCTGGAGCGACAGAGGAAGATTTACGCAAGATTTTGGAGAAAGGTTCCGGAAAGAAAGCGGGAATAGACTTTTATCTTGCTTATTCTCCCGAGCGTGAATGCCCGGGGAATTTAGACAATCAAATATCTAAAATTCCAAAAGTGGTAGGAGGATTTACTCCGCGTTGTCAAAAGAAGGCTGAGTCAATTTACAAGTCCACTATAGAGACTATTATTCCTGTTTCCAGTTGCCGGACTGCTGAGGCAACTAAATTGCTGGAAAATATATTTCGTAGCGTCAATATAGCTTTGGTAAATGAATTAAAAATTATCTACAATCAAATGGGAATCGATATTTGGGAGGTTATCGAAGCTGCAAAAACAAAACCCTTTGGTTACAAAGCATTTTATCCCGGGCCGGGTCTTGGCGGTCACTGCATCCCTATTGATCCTTTTTATCTAACCTGGAAAGCTCGTCAATATGGCATCTCCACCCGCTTTATTGAGCTGGCGGGAGAGGTGAATCTCTCCATGCCTAGCTATGTGTTTCAAAGAACGGTGGATGCACTTAATCGAAAGGGCAAAGCGTTGAAAGGAGCGAAAATATTAATCATAGGACTTGCCTATAAAGAGGAAGTCGACGATGATCGAGAATCTCCTTCTTATAAGCTGATGGAAATGTTTCTCAAGATGTTGGCAGTTGTTGACTATTATGATCCTTACATTCCACTAATTCGACCCAGACGTGGGAGTGATCTTCTATCTGGTCAAAAGTCAATCCTATGGTCCCAGGAGACAATAATGCAGTATGATGCAGTTGTTATATCTACTGCTCATCAGAAAATTAATTATAATGACTTGGCCACATGGGCCAACTGCATCGTGGATACGAGAAACATTATGAAAACACAAGAAGTTAAAGAGGGTCAATTGATTAAAGCGTGAAACGAAAGATTCTAGTGACGTGGCGATCTATTTAGTTACAGGAGTGGCGGGGTTTGTTGGATCTCGTGTAGCGAATTTGCTAATGCAAAGAGGTCATCGAGTAATAGGCGTGGATAATCTAAACGGGCAATACGATGTGAATCTAAAAAGATTTCGTTTAAGGATATTGTGCAAGAGTAATTCTTTCGATTTTCACGAGATCAACATAGAAAATATTAATGCTTTAGAAAGTCTTTTTAAAAATGAAAATATTCAAGCTGTCCTGAATTTAGCCGCTAGGACGGGCGTTCGACAAAGCTTGAAAGATCCTTTTTCTTATGCGAGTGCCAATATTCTTGGGACACTGAATCTTCTTGAGATTATGATCCAAAATGAGGTAAAAAAGATGGTGTTGGCATCGACCTCTTCTCTGTATGCGGGACAAGAAAAACCGTTTACAGAGGAATTCTCCTCTAGTAAACCGCTTTCTCCGTACGCAGCGTCCAAAAAAGCTGCTGAAGCAATCGCTTACTCGTACTATCATCTCCACGGGGTGGATGTATCGGTACTGCGATATTTTACTGTATTTGGTCCTTGCGGCCGGCCGGATATGTCGATTTTCCGATTTATCAAAGGAATCGATGAAGGATTGCCAATTGAGTTATATGGTGATGGAACTCAGAGCCGCGATTTTATCTATATTGATGATGTTGCTCGAGTGACAATCGCCGCATTGAGAAAAGTTGGATATGAAATTATTAATATTGGAAGCGGGAAGAATCCCACCAATCTAAACACGATAATCAAATGGATCGAGAATCGATTAGGAAAACAAGCAATTATTAATCAAAAGCTTTTTCATAAAGCCGATCTGGTGGACACTTGGGCAGATATTTCAAAAGCTATGAGATTATTGGAATGGAAGCCTGAAGTTTCTTTGATAGATGGCCTTAATAGAACAGTGGACTGGCATATAGAAAATCGAGAATGGTTAATGAATGTAAGTTGCGAAGGGCTGGAATGAAATTCATAGACCTTAACGCACAATATGAAGCATATCAAAGCGACATTGACAACGCTATCGCTCAAGTGTTAACGCATGGTCGTTTTATCATGGGTGCCGAAGTGGCAGATCTTGAAAATACATTATCAAATTACACAAATGTATCTCACTGTATTACCACGGCCAGTGGAACGAATAGCTTGGAAATAGCGTTGAGGGCGCTGGATATCGGCCCCGGAGATGAAGTTATCACTGTTCCATTTACATGGATAAGCCCTGCGGAGGCAATTGAGCTGGTTGGAGCAAAGCCGGTTTTTGTGGATGTTGAACCGTCTACTTTCAATATGGATATGAATCAGGTTGAAAAGGCAATTACAACGGCGACAAAAGCTATAATTCCTGTCAGTTTGTTTGGTCAAATTCCCGATCTCGAGGCAGCGAATCAATTGGCTACTAAACACGGGTTGGCAGTAATAGAGGATGGGGCGCAAAGTTTTGGGGCCTGTCGAAATGGTCGGCGAAGCTGTGGGATCACCGATATAGGAAGCACGAGTTTCTTTCCAGCAAAACCGCTGGGTTGCTATGGAGACGGGGGTGCTTTATTTACGGATAATGATGCGCTGAGTGAAAAAATGAGAATCCTCCGCGCTCATGGGGGAGAGCGGCGCCACCATCATACCATGATAGGTATGAATGGTCGGTTAGATACGATACAAGCGGCAATTTTATTAGCCAAATTTCCCAATTTTCCAGAGGAGATTCAAAGACGAGGGGAGATTGGCAATCGATATAATCAAGCGCTAAGAGATGTTTGTATAATTCCCAAGACGATGGATGGAAATACGCATGTTTACGGGCAATATACCGTGCGGACTCCCAATCGGAAAGCCTTGCGCGAAACTCTTCAAATTCATGGAATTCCTTCTGCTATTTACTATCCTAAATGTTTACACGAGCAGCCCGTTTTTCAAAGGCTAGGCTATCGATTGGGCGACTTTCCTGAGTCGGAGAAAGCAAGCAAGGAAGTTATTAGCTTGCCGATGCATCCTTTTTTAAAACAAGATGAGCAAGATCGAGTGATTGAAGTTGTAAAATCAACACTAGTGACTTATTCATAATCGATGGCGGGGAGAGATATAGCAGTTTTGGGATGCGGTTACTGGGGCAAAAACTTAGTGCGTAATTTTAATGAGTTGAAGACATTAGGACTTGTCTGTGATATTTCGCAGGAAAGTTTAGCAAGAGCAGAAGAAATTGCGCCGGGAATAGATTTTTCTCACAACTTTGCCGAAGCTTTTAGAAGAGATGATATAAAGGCCGTGGTGTTGGCAACGCCGGCGGAAACACATGAAGATCTTGCAATTCAAGCCCTTGAACATGGCAAGGATGTGTTTGTAGAGAAACCAATGGCATTGACTGTTGAGCAAGGTAGACGAATGAATAATATCGCTTTGAAACAAGAGCGAATTTTAATGGTTGGCCATATATTAGAATATCATCCGGCCGTGTCTCAATTGGAGAGATTAATCAGGCAAGGGAATCTTGGACGTATTTGCCACATTTTTTCCAATCGATTGAGTTTTGGAAGGATCAGGAAAAATGAGAATGCTCTTTGGAGTTTTGCTCCTCATGATATTGCCCTAGTCTTGCGGTTATTAGGAGAGTCCCCAATTGAGGTTAGTGCCTTCGGTGGAGCATATATCAATTCTGATATAGCGGATATTACAGTCTCTTACTTAAGATTCTCCTCAGGCCAAAACGCTCATATTTTTGTCAGCTGGCTCAATCCTTTTAAAGAACAAAAATTTGTGGTTGTCGGAGATCAAAAGATGGCGGTTTTTGATGGTATGGCTTCAGACGGCCAGCTAAAATTATATCATCAACGAGTAGAAACAGAGCATCAAAAATTCCTTTTGCATAGGGGGGAGATGGAAATTATTGAAGTTTCCAACGAAGAGCCTCTTCGAAACGAGTGTGTCCATTTTTTAGAGTGTATCCGAACTCGAACGCGTCCGCTGACAGATGGCGAGAAAGGTATCCAAATATTAACCGTCTTACAAGCATGCCAGAAATCCTTATCGTTAAACGGCCTTCCTGTGATTATTGAGGAAAATGCAGGACGAGATAACAAGGAGCAGAAGTCGACAGCATAAATAATAATAAAGAGATTTGATATGCAAAATAATTCGTACCGGCATCCTTCTGCTGTTATTGATTCCGGCGCTGTTTTGGGAAAGGGGACGAAAGTCTGGCATTTCTGTCATATATCTGAAGGAGCGGTTATAGGAGATTGTACTACTCTTGGTCAAAACTGCTTTGTCGGGAAAAATGTTAAAATCGGAAAAAATGTCAAAATTCAAAATAACGTGTCAGTATATACTGGTGCGGAGATAGAAGATGATGTATTTTTAGGTCCGTCGTGCGTTTTGACTAATATTTCTAATCCTCGATCTCAAATCAATCGGCAGAGAGTTTATGAGAAAACACAAATACGTCGAGGCGCCACTGTTGGCGCTAATGCCACAATAATTCCAGGTCTTACTTTGGGGCGCTATTCCTTTATTTCTGCAGGTGCTGTGGTTACTCGTGACGTCCCAGATTACGCCATGATGAGGGGAGTGCCCGCAAGGCAAGTGGGCTGGATCTCACGGCACGGACATCTTTTAAAGACTGATTCGGAAAATCTAGTTTGTCCTGAGTCCGGATTACGTTATCGGGAAAAAGCAGGAGAATTGAAATGCATTGATGTCGGAGAGGAAGATGCTTTACCGATAAACATGCGCATTGGAAAGTTAAAATATAGAAACTATAAGTAAAGAAAGAAGAATAACGTTGTCTACGATGCAGGAACTTTTCAGAAAAACTGAAAAACACGGCGTGAAAAAATCTCCTCATGTCTTGTTGTGTTTTTTCGGCTTTGATTTTGTGTATTCGTTATTCGTTTTATCAGGAAGATTCAAGCATATATCAATATTAAATCCTATTCAAAAGCAAATTGACTTAACCGTGCTTCTGCTTGGTTTAACAATATTAGGTTGCTATTTTATTATTGCGCGGTCATATTATAAGAAAAACCCTTTTTCCTATCTTCTTCTACCTCCGCTATTTTTGATAATCATAGCTTGGACAAGCCTGCTCTATTCCGAAAATTCTTCAGAAGGATTGAATATGGCAATGTATCGGATTCCGGTAACATTAGCGGCATTCTTGGTTGGCTATTTTGTGATTGCGGCGGAAGCCCGGCGGTTAATGAACGTATTCGGTTGCTTCCTTCTTTTTGCGTGTTTAGCAGCGTGTGTCAACATAGTTTCCTATTTGCACGAGACCGGCAATTATTGGCTAGTTCCGCAGGAAAAAGGATGGTCTTCGTATTCTGACCGATCTTTGCTTATTGTGTCTGGACTCGTGCTCGTCGTTTCTGGAGCAATTGGTGAATTTTATACAAACCGCTGGTGGATTAAATATGTTTACATTGCGTTTATTCCTTTATTTTTTTTAGGAGTATTGCATGGAGGGTCTCGTCAGGGACTTATAATTTTTTGCGTCGTGCCAGCGGCGGCCTATTTTCTTTTTCTTAGGTCAAGGAGTTCTTTGCGGAGAAGAAATTGGCATCTTATAGCGGCGATATATGCGTTATGCGCTGTTTGTTTTGCTTTTGCAGAAAATAATTCCGTGGTTAATCGTGCGATAAACAAATATAAACATGGAATGTCGGTATTCGGTTCAAGAAGGGATGCAATATGGAGATTTTCTCTTATTGGCATTCGTGAAAAACCGATAGGAGGACACGGACTTGGTTATTTCAAGATGGCAAGTGCGCGGCAAAACAATGGAGAGTGGAAACATCCGCATAATTTATTTCTGGAGATTTGGCTCGAACTCGGCCTGCTAGGCTTGCTGAGCTTGCTGATTTGGATCGGCTTGCTTTGCAAGAAAGGATTGAAAGTTTTGAGATCTGGCCAAGATCCTCTTTTTGTTCCTACATTGCTGATAGTGTTGGTGTGGTTTTTGTCGTCGCAAGTTTCCAATACGTGGGTTGAAATGCGCGTCTTCGCTGCTTTTGCAGGGATTCTTACTGGGCGAATTGCGATTGCTTTTTCCTCGCCGGACGCCAAAATGCTATCAAACAGCGCGTTAAGCGGAGAAGTGTCGACAGGAAGAATGAAGGCATCAGGCAAACGAACGCATTTCATTTTGAAAAGGAGTTAAAATTCCGAGACCGCTACGTTGAAGGACAAATAGGGACAATAGTTAGATCTTACAAGAAAATTAGCAGTTTTAACATGCAAACACGGGCGATAATCTCTAATTCTTTGGAAAAGGCGAAAGCAAAAGAGGGTGGCAAGGGTAGCTCGAAAAATTATTTGCGCGACATAGGGCGCTTTTTCGGCTTCGATTTTCTGTATGTGTCTTTTCTCATGGTCTTCTTCTTCAAATATACAGAGGTGTTCAGACCTATTCAAAGTGAGGTGGATCTAACAGCGGCTTTGTTCGTCTTGTTGATATTGGGATGGGGGGCTATTATCGTACAGAAAAATTATAAGAAAAACACGTTTTCTCCTCTTCTTTTGCCTCCCTTGTTTTTGCTGGGCTGGCTGTTGTTCACCCTTCTGTATTCTCTGGATTTAGGGTACGGATGGTTCAAGACGCTTTATTATCTGCCGACAACAGTGGCGGCGTTTTTGGTTGGCTATTTTGTAATTGCGCCGGATGATCGTCGGGTGCGGAACGTGTTCCTTTGGCTAGTCATTTTCGCATGTTTTCTATCGTATCTTAATATAGAATCGTATTATCTTGATCGGGGACTGGCCAAATACTGGATATCTGCGGACCTCGAGCGATGGAGTTCCTATATTGATCGGTCCTTAGTTATCGTATCGGCTACCACAATCCTTATTGCTTTGTTGTTTGATCGATTTTCTTTTAAGGATAAAACTTCTTTTAGTTTCTTTTATGTGAGGTTTCTTCGGATCAAGCATGTCTGCATTTTGTTATTATCCTTATTTTTCTTGGGAGTGTTGCATGGAGGGGCGCGTCAGGGATTTGTTCTTTTTTTGGCTATGCCGCTATTGGCGTATTTTGTTTTTTATATATCAAAGCACTCTTCTCAAAAGCTATATTTCTCTCTTATGATGCTCTTCCTTGCATTGGTGGTTTTTCTCTTTTCCTATTATTTTGTCGAAAATATTTTTCAGGTTTCTATATACCGCCGCACGATTGACGATATAGAATACTACGGATTCTCTCCCGCGAGGGCAAAATTGTGGATGTTCAGTTGGATGTTGGTCAGGGAAGAGCCTTTGATGGGGGTTGGCTTTGGTGGATTTAGAGAAGCCGGTGGAGCCTATGGTTTTTTTGAATATCCGCATAATTTATTTATAGAAGTTTGGCTTGAACTGGGGTTGCTGGGTTTGCTTATTTTGTTTGTTTGGATAGTATTATTCTGCAAGGGAGGATTGACGGTTCTGCGAGAAATGCGAGGAATGCGGGAGCGGGATTCTTTTTTTATTCCTACACTTTTGCTGTCGTTGCTATGGTTTCTATCGTTGCAAGTTTCAGGCTCATGGGTTGAATCTCGTTTTTCTGCCGCTTGTGCGGGAATTTTTGCTGGAAGGATTGCGATTGCCTCCTTTCGTAATCGCCCTGCAAATTTGAGAAACCGCGCGCTTAAAATGGTGAGAAAAAGAGACTGATCCGTAGTAGAAGGAAGATTGAACGAGAGGTAAGACGGTTTTTGTTCCGCGGGGGAGCATGATAAAAAATATTGGAATAGTAAGCGCAAGCAAATTCGTCTCCATGTTGGCGGTGCTAGCTGGCTGGGCGATTCTCACCCGCCTGCCTTCCCTAAAAGGCGTTTTAGATGCTTGGGCTGTATATTCAGCCGCATGGTTTTTATTCTTCCCGCTTATGAGCTTGCGATTGGAACTGGCCGTGCTTTTGCCGAAGGAAGAAACAAAGGCAGCGGCGGTGTGGACGGGAGGTTGTGTGTCATCGTTAGTTATGGCGTTCGCTGCCTGGGGAATATGCGGCGCTACTTCAAAGATGTTCTTTGGGCAATATGACGTTTCTCTGCGAGGATATCTTCCTTTGCTGGTGGCATGGTTGTTCACTGCGGGATGTTTCGAGCTGTGTATGGGGTGGTTTATTCGGAAGAAAATGTTTGCTTGGTATGCTATCAGCCGGTTCCTTGTACCTTCGTTGACAATTGGGATCCAGATTGTGGCCGTGCGCTGGTTGCCGGATGATGGATTGTACGGATTGATTGGGGGAGCGGTCATTGTCCAAGTTGTAATGGCAGCGGTGGCGATATTGCTAGTTATGATTCGGGATCATCGTTTAATATTGGCAAATTCCGCCAGGAAAGATATTTGGTCGATTGTTTCTGAGTATCGAGTTTATCCTACTTATATGACGGTCTTATCGTTGGTGGTAACAGCTCGCAGCCGCGTGATATATTTTATGTTCGGCAATTTTGCCATTCAGTCTATAGCTAGTTTTTATTATATTGCTCAGAGGGTGGTTACCGTTCCGGTACGGATGATTTGCGGAGGCTTGCGTCCAGTGTTTTTTCAGAGTTTAGCAAATTTTGGATTTAAGAAAGCTGAAGAAAAGGTCTGGTTTTCTTTGTTTTTGATTCTGATGACGATGATTCCGGCATGGAGCGTTATAGTATTGCATGCGGAAGATATTTTTGCGTTGGTGTTTGGAGAAGACTGGAGGATAGCGGGCGTTTACGGTATGCTTTTGTCTATTCCTGTCATACCAAGTCTTACAAGCGGTTGGCTAGACAGAGGGTTCGACGTTCTTGGGAGACAGAGGATGAGGTTCTGTATGGAAACGGGAATCTCATGCGCAGTGTTAATTGGAAATTACGTCGGGTTGGTTCTCTTTAAAGATATTATCCTTGCCATTTCTTTTCAATCTGCCTTGGAGACTTTTTATTGCTGGGCGTGGTTGTGGGTGTTATTTCGACTAGGAGGATATTCCATGCAGTATTTCTATAAGCTTGTCGCTCTCTATGTCGTAGAATCTAGTGGGTGTTTACTTGTTGCATGGATTGCAAGAGAGAATTCGACGTGGATGTCGGCGACAGTTCTGTGTCTGTTCGGATTTTATCTTCCTTCGTGGATATTGGCGGCGGTTCTGTGTTTGTTCGGGTTTTATCTTCCTTTTGCCGTGGTTTTTGTGCGGAAGCGCCATTTCTTTTTCCAATACTTGAGGAAAAACCGCAGTGAATGTTGTAATTATTGAATACGGAATAGGCAACATCGGCTCCATAGCAAACATGTTCAAAAAGATGGGGCTTCGTGTTGCGATCACCTGCGACCTTGATATAATCGCTGCTGCAACGCATTTGATTCTACCAGGCATCGGGTCTTTCGATGCTGGGATGAAAAAGTTGCAAGAGTGCGGGGTCATAAAAATGTTGGAGATGAAGGTGTTACAGGAGAAAACTCCGATTCTTGGAATCTGTTTGGGAATGCATCTTTTGACGAATTCTAGCGAAGAAGGAACTCTTCCGGGTTTAGGATGGATTGATGCGGAAACCCGCCGATTTCGCTTTGACGATTCCAATGTAGATTGGAGCAATCTGCAAATTCCCCATGTGCGATGGAACGAAGTGCGAGCAAATGAAGACGAATTCCTTTTTGGAGGCTATGACGGGGTTCCTAGGTACTATTTTATGCATTCCTATTATGTATGTTGTCGGGAACCGTCTCTCAGTATAGGCAAGACGGTGCATGGCTACGAATTTACTTCGGCAGTTCGGTCGGGAAACGTGATGGGAGTACAGTTTCACCCGGAGAAAAGCCACTGGTTTGGAATGAAGTTTCTGGAAAATTTTGTTGAAAAAGCCAAAATGCCACGGAGTTTTCGACAAACCAAGACCCATACTATTTCAAAATCAATAAAACGAACAAGAGTAATACCTTCCCTGTTGCTAAAACATCAAGGCTTCTACAAGACGGAAAAATTTCAGAATCCTATTTATCTTGGCGATCCAATCAACATCTTGAAGATTTTCAACGACAAAAAAGTCGATGAAATTTGTGTTCTTGATATTGGAGCTACATTAGAAGGCACGGGACCTCAGCTGAAATACTTGGTGGAATTGGCCAGCGAGTGTTTCGTGCCTTTAGCCTATGGAGGAGGCATTACAAATATGAAGCAAGTCCAAAAAATTCTTAAGATCGGCATAGAAAAATGCGTCTTCAATTCCGCCTATCACAACAATCCCAATTTAATCAAAAATGTAGTGAACGAATACGGTGCGCAAAGTGTCGTTGTTTCGATAGATGTAAAGAAGGGACTAACGGGAAGGTATGAAGTTTATACATGTTGTGGAGGCAAAAGGACTGGACGTTCTCCTAGAGAGGCCGCCCTTGATGCCGAAGATTTGAGAGCAGGAGAAATTTTGCTGAATTCAATTGACCGAGATGGAACAATGAGCGGCTACGATATTGCTTTGATGGAGGCTATTTGTTCGGCAGTTTCCATTCCGGTGATCATTAGGGGAGGAGCGGGTAGTATTGATGATTTGAGCCGGGCGGCACGGTCCGGTGCTTCTGCTGTGGGAGTGGGAGCGTTCTTTGTTTTCACCGGCCACTATCGATCCGTCCTCATAAACGTGCCATCGTCCTCAAAACTGGAATCCACTCTTCCATAATCTCATGTTTATTTCTCAATAATGATGCATTGCGAATTGACACTTCGGACGGAAAATTTGTGAAGAAGCCTCATTTATCTGAATTGTGAAAAAATATCAAATATGTAACCGATGTGTGATGGACACCACGGATCCGCATATTACCTTTGATAGCAACGGGAATTGTTGCCATTGTACGGATTTAAAACGTCGGCAAGATTTATTAGGCTCTTTGGAAGATCGCCGTCGCGTGCTGGCATCCCTGGTCTCCCAAATACGCGCCAAAGGGAAGAGATTGAAATATGACTGTATAATCGGAATCAGCGGGGGATTGGATAGCTCTTATGTCGCGCTCAAATGTCGGGAGCTCGGGTTACGGCCATTAGCCGTTCATTTCGACAATGGATGGAACTCGGAGATTTCTGTAAACAACATCGAAAATACGATTAAAAAACTCGATATAGACCTAGAAACTTATGTAATGGATTGGGAACAGTTCCGAGACCTCCAGTTGGCATTTCTTAAATCTGGCACCCCGGATATTGAAATCCCAACAGACCATGGAATATTGGCGTGTTTGTACAAAGTTGCGCTAAAGCATAGAGTAAAGTATATTTTAGGCGGCTCGAACTTATTTACTGAAGGTATTTGTCCTGATTCGTGGTCATGGGGGTACAATGATTGGAAATACATTCGGTGTATCCATCGGCGTTTTGGTCAAGGCAACTCATTGTCATCATATCCTCACTGTTCTCTTATTAAGATAGCCTATATGTTCAGTATAAAGCGGATTCAGCGAATTTCGATATTGAACTACTGCGACTGCACACAAAGCGAGATGCTGCGGAAAGTGAAGGAGAAACTAAATTATCGGGAATATGGTCAAAAGCATTATGAATCTATTTTTACCCGGTTCTTTCAGTCTTATATTTTGCCGAAGAAATTCGGCTACGATAAAAGGCGATCCCATTTCTCTATTCTTGTTGTCTCCGGTCAATTAAGTAGAGAACAAGCTTTGGAAAAATTGAAAGAACCTGTCTGCGATCCGAACTTAATGGAAGATGATAAAGAATTAGTAATGAAAAAGTTGAAATTGTCAGAAGAAGATTGGCAAGCAATAATGAAAGCGCCGATAATGTCTACTGAAGATTATCCAAATAATAAATGGCTATTTCGCATGCTGTTGCCTGTATTTCATGCCGTCAAGAAGTACCAATAATATATAAATTGGTAAGAATTGGTAAAATGATAGACTGCTTTAGAAATGTGTTTGTTTTAGCTCCGCATACCGACGATGGCGAGCTGGGAGCGGGGGGGACAATAGCTAAATTGGTAGAGTGTGGTGCTGATGTATATTATTTCGCTTTTTCAACCGCTCAACAATCTGTACCTGAAGGATTTTCTAAGGACATTCTAAAAACAGAAGTAGTTGACGCGTTACTTCACCTTGGAATATCGAAAGAAAATATTTTTGTTTATAATTATGAGGTAAGAAAATTTAACTATTATCGACAAGATATTTTGGAAAGCTTAATTCAACGAAAAAAGGAATTAATGCCTGATTTAGTCTTCATGCCGTCCCTTGGCGATATGCATCAAGACCATTCTACTATAGCCCGGGAGGGACTAAGAGCATTTAAGAATGCAACAATTCTCAGTTACGAATTAATATGGAACAACATAGGGTTTAATGCAACTTCTTTTGTCAGATTGAGCGAGAAACAATTGAGTCAAAAAGCTGAAAGTTTAGCGACGTATCGATCTCAAAGATTTCGCGCTTATATGAATCGAGAGTTTATTTTTTCTTTGGCGAAAACCAGAGGAGTTCAATTTGGTTGTGAATATTGTGAATGCTTTGAAGTAGTGAGATGGGTGATAGGATAAATATTCTAATGACAGGAGCCGGGTCACCTGGGGGTCCTGGAATCTCGAAAGCAATTAAAACCGATAAGCGTGTGCAATTGTATACTGCAGACGCAAATCCTCATGCTTCCGGTCGATTTTTTGCTGATGGTTTTGAACAGATTCCTAGAGCGGAAGAAATAGAATTTGTGCCCAATCTTATAGAAGTATGTAGTCGTTTAAAAATTAATGTATTGTTTCCTTTGGTTACCAAAGAATTGCCAAAATTAAGTCAGAACAAAAGGAAATTTAAAAACATAGGAACAGAAGTCCTTGTTTCTAATTTCGAGTCTCTCTCTATTACTAACAATAAATGTCGACTATATAGCCATTTGAAGAAAAACAATATCCCGGTTCCCAAATTTAAAATGACTCAATCCTTCGAAGATTTTAACCAAGCAGTCTGCTCTTTGGGTTATCCAGAGTTCCCTGTTGTGATGAAGCCTTGTATTGGCAACGGAAGCCGGGGGATTCGAATTATGGACACAAAGCAAGATAGATTTGATATGCTGTTTAAGCACAAACCGGATTCGTTGTTCACGACGCTAGAAGAAGTCAGCAGAATAATCTTTCAACGCCAAATGCCGTGTGTTCTTTTATCTGAATATTTGCCGGGCGATGAAGTAACGATCGATACTATAATTGAGAATGGAACCGTTCAAGATTTATTGATTAGGACAAGAGAAACCACAAACAACGGAATTTCTACCTCCGGCCGTTTCATCGAATCTAAGGATATTTCTGATTATGTTAACACGATTGTGAATAGTTTGCCGGGATTGTTTGGTCCTGTAGGCTTTCAGCTTAAGAAAAACGTTGATGGCGATTATCGAATCCTGGAATCAAATCCTCGTATTCAGGGGACAAGTATTGCGGCTATGGGCTTGGGGATTAATTTACCGTTGAAAGCGGTGTATGCAGGCGTTGGGGAACGGTATCCTGCTTCGTCTCGAAGATCGGGGATTGGCTTTGTGAGGTATTACAAAGAAATATTTTATGAGTGTTGAATATCTAGTTAATGCTCATAATGCGTATAGGACGATTTTGTTCGATTTGGATAATACTTTATACAATGAAGCAGATTTTCTTTTTCCTGTTTACAAAGTCATTTCGGAGAAATTTTACCCTGATGATTTTGGCAAAGTTTATAATTTTCTTGTCTCCGAGTTTATTTATAGAGGAAGGAAGTCTCTCTTTGATAAATTGACAGCAGCTTTTCCGCAAAACGGAATCAGCCCGAAAAATTGTTTGGCGGTTTTAAGGACGTATAAACGTAGCAATCTCCTTGTGCCGTATCCTTGGTTTTTGGATTTTTTATGCCAAGTTGGCGAGAAATTTAAAATTAGAATTATTACAAACGGCCATGTATCTCAACAAAAGAATAAAATGTTGAGCATTAATTTTGGAAATTATGCGGGAATCGTGGATGTAGTTTATGCTAATTTAGTCAAACCAAAACCTCATATAGAATCATATTTTGCGTTTCACGATGTCGGAGAATTTAATGATCCTATTTATGTCGGTGATTCGGATGTTGATTTTGATTTTTCCCAACGAGCGGGAATTGAATTTTTCAATGCTCGAAATTTGATTTAGGAAGGCTTTATTTTTAACAGTGTCATTATGTCAAATCAAACAGTCAATTCAAGGTCGCCAAATCAGAAAATTGTCCAGTTGACGGTATGTCACGATTGGAATGACACGAGGATTTTTCACAAGATAACAACATCGTTAATAAAGTCTGGATTATATGTAAATCTCGTAGCTCCTGCGAAAGGGGATAGTTCAAAGGAATGGCGCGTTCATTTGATTTACATTCCTCAATTACGGCTGTTGCGTATGATTTTTGGACCGTTTCTGGCCATGGTTACTATAATGAAGATTCGCCCTTATTTAGTTCAATATCATGATCCTGAGTTAGTTCCTATTTCAATTCTCTTTCGTTTAATGGGAATACGAGTAATATACGATGTCCATGAGTCTTTGCCTAGTCAGATTATGGCAAAATCCTATATTCCGTATTGTCTTCGTTCTACAATAGCGCAGTTATCTCGAATTCTTCAATTTGTCGGTGTAAGAGCTGCATGTGCGGTGACTACAGCCACTCCGTCGATTATGAAAGAACTAGGGAAAAAGGTCAAACTCGTTCAAAATTTTCCTATCAAAGGCGAGTTAGAGAAAGCAAAAAGAAAACCGATCAAAGAACGTTCTAATCTGGTTTATTACGTAGGAGATATTAAGAGGTCGAGAGGAGCAATTGAAATGATTGAGGCAGTTAAAATTGTTTCCAAGAGAAAAAGGGTAAAACTGTTGCTTGCCGGCCGGTTTCCTGAGAAATGCGGATTAGAAGAAGAAATAAGAAGAAAATACAAGAGAACATTGGTTGATCTCTTAGGCATTCAGAATCGTCGCGAAATACGCGAGATGCTATCGGAGGTAAAAGTTGGATTAGTGGTGCATCACCCTGCGCCAAATCACAATGAAGGATGGCCTATCAAACTGTTTGAATATATGTCGGCGGGGATTCCTGTTGTTGCTTCGGATTTTCCTTTGTTGAAGAAAATTGTTGTTGGGAATCAGGGTGGGTTAGTTGTCGATCCCTTGAATACGGAGGCAATAGCGGAGGCGGTATTGTATTTATTGGAAAATCCGGAAGAAAGCGAGAAGATGGGTTTATCGGGGAAAATGGCTGTGGAGCAAATGTACAACTGGGATAAAGAATTCTCTCGGCTGAAGGAACTCTATCGAGAACTAGGAATAAAGTTTCAGAAGGGGTTGTTATAGATGAAAAAATCCGTAAAATATGATTATTTACTTAGTATAGGGCCAGGACGATCCGGGAGTACTTTTATGTACCGAAAATTAAAAGCGCATCCGGATATTGAATTTCCTGGGATCAAAGAGGGGTACCTTTATAGATCTTTAGGACGCTTTGAACAAGTCCGGAAAAGACTCGACAAAAGGCTGATTTTAGCTGATATATCAAATCTCGCGTATCAAGATCCTTTATTGAGTTGTGGGATTAAGATGATAAAGAATAATGGATATAGAGTTTTATTGATTTTGTCCATTAGAGAGCATTTTGATAGAGCGGTTTCTATGGTTCGGTTTAAAAAGAGCCGGGGAGAATTTTGTGCACTTAAGGGCATGAACTATTTGGAAGAAAAAGTTATGAATGATCAATTAATGCCGGAACAACTGTTGAATATTTTTCAGGTGGAGGTTGATGTTTTGATTGTTCATTTTCCTATACTTACTCAAAAAACAGAAGTGTTTTTAGAGCACTTGTCCAATCTTTGTGGAATCTCCCAGTTCAATAATATTGAGAAAGGAAGAGTTAATGAATCTGTTTGTGCGAGGAATGTATTGCTCTCTGCATTCGGGAAGGTTATTGCTATAGTGTTGCGCAAATTGGGTTGCGTGTACTTTTTGCAGACGCTTAAAGACAGTAATTTGATGAAGAGATTGTTCTTTACGGAAATGAGGAGAGATGACTTTTCTTTGAGTGAAAAAAATAGAAGATTGTTAAATGCTTTATATTTCGACTGTTGTACCATTGTCGATGATTTCTCCCTTCGGATTGGAGAGCAGATTTACTTTCGGAAGGCAGGCACGCCTCTGTCTGAGTCGGCGAATTGGCAGTTTGTAAAAGGGAGGGTTAAGTATGAGCAAAAATAAAAACGCTGTGGGCGTGTTTGTGCTCTCGTTGTCGTTGTTGCTGTTGTGGCGATTTCCTGATTATTGGTATGCGTCAGAATGGGATGATAGTATATGGTTTGGTGAACAGGAAGATGTGGCCGGTTGGGAATATAGCGAACGCTCGGTGAATAAAGCGGCAGAGTCGATTTTGGCTGCGGATAAAACGACTCACGGCGAATTCCGTCGAGCTAAGGAAGAGGACGTTGTGGGTGTCTTTTCTGCCAAACGGTTTGTTGAAAAGTGGGACGAGGGCAGTTTGTTTTCTCATACTCCTGATCGGTGTTGGACCGGTATCGGGATGAAGATTCTTCCAGAGAGTCCGTTTTTCATAGAGAAAAAATTGCACGGAATTCATCTTGTCCTTGAAAGGCGAATTTTTGCTTTTGAGGGAAATCGTGAATTAGTGTATTTCGGCGCGATTGTTGGCGGAGAGTCTTATCGTTTGGATCAGTTTCTTGATTCCGAGATGAATAGGCAGAATCCCGGTGATAGATTAGGAGTTTTCAGAGGAATTATGGAAAGGTTGTTGAATTCGCGCATATGGAGTAAGTCAATTGAGTCTTTTTTGAATCGGGACCGCTTTATCGGCCCTCAACATATGTTTCGGGTATCGACTTCGGTGCAAGGTTCTTTAGATTCTGCCGAAGATCGATTGGAAGAGATTCTAAAGAAGTGGTTGGTTCCCGCATCCTATCAGGATGAACGGGGTGCGTTTCTGTTGCAGGACGATGAATAAGAGCAGTGAACAAACAAGACGACAAATAAGGCGGTTGGAGGAATTCTTTCTTTGGACGCCGGTCGTTGTAGTAGTAGTTTGGTTGATTGAGAAGGCTAGTTGGTACTGGATAAATCGTCCGGATATGCAGTTTGGGTGGGTTGTGCCCGTGTTGGCGGGGTACGTATTGTTTGAAGTCTGGAGAGATCGACCAGAAATCAAGGCTCAATGGAGGGGGAGAATATTGGCCGGATTGATTTTTGGTATGGTTTGCCTTTTTGTCACTCAGATTTACCAGGCTGCATACGGTCTTACTTCCACGAGCATGAGCGGTTTGGGCATTGGATATATTTTCGTGGTGTTTAGTTACTTGACTTATTTATATGGTTTTTTGGGTGTGAGGGTGTTTGGGTTCGGTTTTGCTTTTTTATTGGTTTCTCTTCCTTTGCCGAATTCATTGCAGGCCAGTATCATTGCTGTGTTGCAGAGTTTTATATCGAATATCACGGTGGAATTTCTATCACTGATTGGAATTCCAGCCATATTGCAGGGGAGTCTTATTTGTTTGCCAACGGGGATTGTGGGCATCGATGAGGCTTGTAGCGGGATACGGAGTTTGCAATCTAGCGTAATGGTGGCGTTGTTTATTGGATATCTGAGTTTAAGGAGGTGGATTCCTCGATGTGCATTGCTTATGGCGGGGGTAGTTGTGGCCGTTCTGGGAAATTTGATCAGAGTGTTTTGGTTGAGCTGGGCCGCTTCCACTCGAGGATTGGATGCTGTTGACATAACTCATGATACGGCTGGATGGTCTATCCTTCTTTTTACGATTGTCGGCGTTGGAGTGTTTTCCTGGTTGTTTAATCGTTTGGAAGCCTCGTTTACGACGGGCGGCGAGGGCGTTAACACTCCGGTTATTAAGGGTTGATGTTATCGTATAAATGGGAGTTGGTTTTAATCATTTCAAGCGGGGGTTTTACAGAGGATAGGATAGCGCAAATGATGATAAAATGGTGTGCCAATGAGTAAATCTGGAAAGGAAAATCTATTAGGCTGTTGGCAAGAAATAACAATGGCGAAAGATAGAGCAATCCAATATATTTAACTCGGATCAATTTCTGCTTATGAGAGAGCGGAGTCATAAAAACAGCCGCGAGTCCGAGTGACAAGATAGCGGTGCCCACCGGCCCGTAGGTAATTAAGAATTCGAGAGGGTCGCAGTGCGCCCACGCCGCCCATGAAACAAGTTGGTCGTTTCCGTGTTGATATGTCTCATGGGCGACTTCGAGAGCGGGTTTGCGGTACATTTGGTAGATTGACGCAAATGTGCCGGGGCCGGCTCCCCAAGGGGAGCAGTCTCGAACCATTATCCACAAGCTTTGGTAAATATCTAGGCGGTCGCCCGGGGTGTGAGCATTGTAGGCTTTGGGTCTAAAAGTTTGTTTAAATAATCGGTCTAGTGTCAGGTCGGCACCCGTGTAAAAGGCGACGAATCCGATTAAGAATAGTAGAGGGAGTCCTGAGAGGATAAGTTTCCGTCGGTTTGAACTTTTTATGAAAAGGTAAATAGCGATGAAGCAGAAGGCGCCGGCAAAAACAACTGGTCCACTTCGGCTCCCCGTAACCAGAGGGGAAATGGCAAGAATTACTAAGACAGGGTAGAGCAGAACATGCGGTGCTGAACCGATTCGAGACCAAGGTTTAGCGGCGAGGTGGGATTTTTTAATATTGATGAGCAGGAAGAGGCAGACTGTTCCGATCAAGTTGAAGTAAGAGGCTGCGTTGCCCCAGTAGTTGAACGTCCCAAAGTACGAACTTTTTTGGAGAAAAGCTGGTTTGTGCATCCAAAGTGTTTTCTGTGATCCGTCGAGTTTGTGTATGATGCCGATAAAACCGATTAGAGCGGCGTTAATTACCAGCAGGTAAAGGATGGTCTGAATTTTTTTTGGAAATCTAGCTTTTTGTGACGGATTTTTTTGGAACCACTTTCGCGGTTCAGACTTTCCCGGTGTAAGCAGCCACGATCGGACTGCCCAGAAGCTGCAAGAAAGCGCGAGGAGTTGCCAAAAAGTTTGCCAAGACTTGGGGCTATTGTAGCTATGAGGCAACCAATGGATGTAAGAATTGGAGTAGTCGAATCTGAGTCCCTGTTGGTCAAAAACAGACCGCGCATTGAAAGCGTGTAGGAAAGTATAAGAAAGGATGCCGATAGTGGTGAGCATTAGGATGCGGGTTGTCGGCGGTTGGCTGGAAAGACTTTTCAGCGCGGCTTTTACCGGCTGGCGTTCTGTTGAAAAGAGGATGATCGTTTTTCCCAGAAGGAGAATGCCGAGCAGGTATCCGATGACGTTCATCGTCCAGATTGTCGGTATGTGGACGGTGCCCAAAGCCCATGGTCCGAATATAATGGAAAGATATATTAGGTATCCTGTCCATGCGTCGCAATAGTTGAGCCGTTTGTCGATTTGCCAAGGGGTTGCAGGAGATTTCCTGTTGCGGATGGAGTTGGTTCCGCTTTTTGGGGATTCACTTTTCACCGGACTGAATCTGATTTGCAAATATCTGTCCAGAGTCAAGTTTGCCGAGGGAGGATGGTACCGATGGAGGGGATCGAACCCACACGGCCTTGCGGCCACCAGATTTTGAGTCTGGCGCGTCTGCCAATTCCGCCACATCGGCGTACAATGAACATATACGGAGAGGATTATGGATCGGCGAACAGCGGTTGGCAAGTCTCGATTCGGATTGATTTTGGATTGGCGGTTGGCAACGGATTTAATTTTGGGTTGGCGGCGTTTGTCAGAATTGCTTGATATTTGGGTAACGATGCGGCATTATGAAGAAATCTTTCGTGTATTTATCGAAGTGGAAATGGTTTTGGCGTTGCTGGCGGGGCGTTTTTTTCATCGCTCCTCTGGTTGTGTTCATTTGTATTGCGGATGTCGGTTGGGGGGAGTCTGGCGGGGTTGCCGTTTCCGAGCGAGGCGTCATTGACAGATTTATAGCGGGCGCCGCCAAGGATCGGGGTTTGGCACTATCGGGCGAGGCGGAGAGGCGGGTGTTGTTTCGCCGGTTGTCTTTTGATTTGGCTGGATTGCCCCCGGAGGAACGGTTGCTTGAGGAGGAGTCCGGTAGTTGGGGAGGGGGGGCTGTTGAGAAGTTTGTGGATGCGCTGATTGCTTCGCCTCGCTTTGGGGAGCGGATGGCGAGTATGTGGATGAATGTGGCGAGGTATGCCGAGGATCAAGCGCATTTAGTGGACGACAGGGTAGAAACGTTTTATCCCAACGCTTATTTGTATCGGCAGTGGGTGGTGGATGCGTTTAATGCTGATATGCCGTTTGATCGGTTTGTCCAGTTGCAGTTGGCGGCCGATCTTTATGATTTTGCTCGCAGAGAGGATTTGCCGGCTTTGGGATTTATCGGGTTGGGTCCAAAGTATTACCAGCGCAACCGGTTGGAAGTGATGGCCGATGAGTGGGAAGACAGGGTGGATACGGTCACGCGGGGTCTTTTGGGGTTAACGGTGGCTTGCGCTCGCTGTCACGATCATAAGTTTGATCCGATTTCAACGGAGGACTACTATGCTTTGGCCGGGGTGTTTGCGAGCACAGAGTTGGTCAATGCTCCTTATGGCGAAGTGCCGAAGGAAGCGGCCGCGGATGACAAAAGAAGGTTGCTGTACACGGTTCACATCGTGCGGGAAGCGGAGCCGAGGGATTTGAACGTTTTTGTGCGAGGGGACGTGGAGCGAAAGGGACCGGTGGTTCCGCGTCGATTTATGAGTCTTTTTTATCAGGGAGAACCGCCGGCTTTTACCGAAGGAAGCGGGCGCAAGGAATTGGCGGAAGCGATTGTTTCGCCGGAGAATTTGCTAGCGGCGAAGGTGTTTGTGAACCGTGTTTGGCAGATGTTTTTCGGTCACGGTTTGGTTCGAACGCCGAGTAATTTTGGCGCGTTGGGGGAGTCGCCTTCGCATCCCGGTTTGTTGGAGCATTTGGCGGAGCGTTTTGTGGATCAAGGTTGGTCGACGAAGAGGCTGGTTCGGGAGATTGTTTTGTCGTCGACTTATCGTCAGAGTTCGCGGAACAACGAGGTTTTTGCTGAAAGGGATTCGGAGAATCGCTATTTGTGGCGGATGAATCGGCGCCGGTTGACGGTGGAAATGTGGCGGGACAGCTTGCTCTTTGTTGCGGGCAATTTGGATTATGAGGGAGGGCGGTCTATGGAACTGGATGATCCTCAGAATCACCGCCGGACCCTTTACGGACGGGTGAGCCGGCTGAAGTTGAATCTTTTGTTGCAACGCTATGATTATCCGGATCCAAACGTCCACAGCGGCAAACGCGCCGTGACGACCACTCCTTTGCAGAAGCTTTTTTCGTTGAACGGCGAATTTGTAATCAAGCAGGCTCGGATGTTTGCGCGTCGTTTGCAGCGCGAGGCGATAGGCAATCGGGAGCGCATCCGAAAAGCCTACCGGCATTTGTTTTTTCGGGAGCCGGCCGAAGAGGAGGTGCGACTTGGCCTTGATTTTTTGGCTGGGGACGGGGAATCTAATTCTCGTTGGGATTTGTATGCGCAGACGTTGTTGATTTCGAACAAGGCGTTGTATTTAGATTAGGCTTTGACGATGAGAACGCAAATACGGTTTCGAGAAGAGTTTCGCAATGTTTCTTTCATGAGCCGGCGGCAGATGCTTGGAATGTCTGCCGCTGGTTTTGGCATGTTGGGATTGATGAGCGTATTGGGAAAATCCCAGCTTAGAGAGAATACTCTTTTGAACAACCGTCATCCTCTTCCGCGAGCTAAACGGGTTATCTTCCTTTTTATGAACGGCGGTCCTTCGCATCTGGACACGTTTGATCATAAGCCCGCATTGCGGAAAGCAGAAGGACAGCACCCGGCGGGAAAACTCTACAAAGAATCCAAAGCCACGGGATTCATGCCTTCCCCCTTTGTCTTCCGGCAACATGGCCAAAGTGGTTTGAAAGTCAGCGAAACGCTTCCCGAACTGGCTAAGGTGATTGACGATTGTTGCATCGTCAAGTCGATGAAAACGGATATTCCGAACCACGAACCGGCCTTACTCCAGATGCACACCGGCAACATCCAGCCTATTCGACCTTCTTTTGGCTCTTGGTTGATTTACGGGTTGGGGTCGGCGAATGAAAACCTTCCGAGCTATGTTGTCTTGCGTCCCTCGACGAAGATCGTTGTAGGACCGGCTCTTTGGAGCAATGGTTTTCTCCCGGCAAAGTATCAAGCAACGAGCATTGACACTTCGGATTTGCGGGTGGAAGCGATGTTGTCCCATCTCAAAAACCCCGAATTCAGCTTTGCCCAGCAGCGCGAGCAAGTGGATTTGGCGCGGCGTTTAAATCAGCTGCATCGCAAGGATCGGGCGGAAGATTCTGCGTTGGAGGCTGAGATTGAGGCTATGGAAACTGCTTACCGAATGCAAATTGCCGCGACGGACGCCTTGGACGTCCAAAAGGAACCGCGGCATGTCCGGGAAAGTTACGGTTCGACGCCCTTTGCTCAATCATGCCTAGTTGCGCGACGGTTGGCGGAGGCCGGCGTTCGTTGTGTGACGGTTTATTATACTCTGAAAAGCAATCAACCTTGGGATACGCACACCAATCATGACGCGAGCCATAAAAAACTTTGCGTCGACAGCGACAAAGCCGCCGCCGCCTTGATTCGGGATTTGAAATCAAGGGGAATGTTGGACGACACCTTGGTTGTATGGGGGGGAGAGTTTGGCCGGACGCCGTATTCGGAGATTCGAAACAAGAAGAAAACGCCTGGGCGGGATCATCATCACACGGCGTTTTCCATGTTGTTTGCAGGCGGCGGCGTCAAGCGCGGGTTTTCTTATGGCCGATCGGATGAGTTTGGGATGAACGTCGTCCATCAGCCGATGCACGTGCATGATTTTCACGCCACGCTACTCTATCTTATGGGGTTGGATCACCAGGCGTTAACGTATCGCTACTCCGGCCGCGATTTTCGGCTCACGGACGTGCACGGCAACGTAGCACACGATTTGATCGCTTAATCGTCCGAACTCGGACTGGATTTAATTCCCAGAGATTACTCGCTGTCCGGCCAATCAAATCTAGGTTTCAAAAAGTCGGCCTTTGCTTGTTTTTCCGCTTCGTCTTGGAGAATTTCTTTGATGAGTTTTTCGTGTTTTTTTTCAGTCTCTAGAATTTCGTCGACAAGTTTCACCAAGTCAAGCAGCGTATAAAATCCCCGCTTGATAGATCGCTCCAATTCTGGATATTGATGGAGCAATTCTGATTCGATCTTGTTGTAGTCTTTCAATTGATCCTTCAGAATCTTACAACCCGCCAACGACAGCCCAGCCATCCGCCGCAGCCACTTCTTTTCATCTTCGCTCATATCAAAAATATATAAGGATTAAACCAACAATCAACACCAGCAAAAATGGAATAAAGTATTTTACTAGCCAATGTTGAGTTCCTTCATCTTTTCTTTGACTTCTGGGAGTTTTAGCAATTCTCGGATGAAGTAAGAGATATTGTCTTCTACCTTCTTCTTTCGAAGTTCAAGGATGCTATCGTAGTCCAACTCTACGAGGTCGCAAAACTCTCTGCCCGTCATGGCATCATCTGTATGAATGCTCTTTTTGAAGCCCTGAAGAATGGTTTGCTTGTTGTTTTGATTGAAGCAACAGAAATGCGGGATAATATCCTCAAACGGCAAATACGGTCTGTTTCTGCCCATGAAAACGTACTGTCTTGGCGCGCGGCGCTAGCCTTCTGGGTGCCAAAGGCATCGCCGTCTTTCATTTCCACAAGATGGCATTCCTGTTTTCCTCCTATCCGCTTGAATATGATGAAGTCCGGATAGAGTCCTGCGAAGTCGAGCGTTTGGCATTTCTGCATCATCTTCCGGTCTGCGATGAATATCTCTTCCGGCATCAATGCCCCTTCTTCCCTCATATCCCAGGTGAGGAATTCATCTAGATCGTCAATGAATTTCAGTTGATTCTTGAGGATGCTCACCAGCTTTATCCCGGAGGATATAGAGGCGGCGTGAACCCGGCTCATCAGGTGGCCAAGTTGTTTGTTACCCTCAAATACGCGCTCGTATCCACCTCCCTCTTCGCGCCCCTTTGCGTTCTCTATTTTAGCCATTACTTTTTTCTCTTATTACCATTCTCTATTTCATTTCGGATTCTATCGAGACTAATTCCAATCGTCAGGATACCGAAAAACAGTATAGTGTTTGTGTCGTCCTCATAGAATCCATGCCCATCACCATCGTTATCATCAACCAAGCGCTAATCCATTTCATTAGAATCCTTTTCCATTTAGCCATTGACGTCGCATCCGAGGAAGGTGCGGTTGCGGAGGTGGCAAGCCTCCATCACCGAGAAACTCCCCGTCGCCGGGTCAATCACCACGTCGCCTTCATTGGAAACGGCGGCGATGAGCTCGCCCTGCAAGTCAACTGGCTTCCTGTGGGGATGGTCTTTTCGATCCTCTTTTTCTATCCAAAAGTCCGGGATGGAGTGATTTTTCCATACGCCTTTGGCGCGGCTCGGCGGCTTTTGCAGGACAATCAGGTATTCGCTTTGTTTTCTGGATCGATAGCCCATTCCCATGCGCTCTTTGTTCCAAGTAAGCAAATCCACGGTTTCTAGTTTGGATCCATTTATCCATTTTTGAATTCCCGTGCAAAGATGATACTTGTCCAGCCACAAGAACAGATGCCCGGTGGGGATGAGGGCGGAGGCAATGCCTCGAATGAAATCTTTGATGATGTTCTCGCTCATTTGCGGCAAACTGCACCGCCTTTGCCCCCGCTTTTTGCCTTCGTTCCCGTAGCCGAGTTTGTCAGGAACACCGCGATATTGCGGATCGAAAAAGGCGACGGGAACAGAATCTCCGGGAATCTTGCGGAGAAACTCGAGGCCGTCCATTTTCATCCGCTGGTTGAAGGCCACGCCTTCGGGAAGAGAAACGTCCGGCGAAACAATGCGGCGTTGCGAGGAAAACACGGTGGCAAGGGCTGGATCCATGCTCCCATTAATCGGCTCTATTCTCTTCTTTGCAGTTTGGCTCATGCGGTTAATTCCTTGAATGGCAGGCTCTTGTTTTCCTTTCCTTCAAGCATTTGTGATAGGATAGATTGCTTCGGGCGAATATCGTGTTGGTCTGAGCACTGAAAATACTGGCGACCTTGCCGCCGCCTCCGCAGTGCGGGCAGAACAACAGCTTGTCCCCCCAGCGCATGCGATCCATGGGGTGCTTTGCCGCTTCGTTGTCGGGAAAGTGGGAAAAGAAAGGATGCCAACTCCAGATGCTTTTAGATTGCATGCCCAATTCCTCCATGTTTGAGTTGCTAGCTAGTAACGTAAGGCTTAATCATTCTCCAGTCCAGAGAAAAATGGCTAGGCCATGTTGTCTCCTTCCACTGGCGGGAAAAATTGGAACTTGATCCATCCTCCGATGATTAGCCCCATCGTCACCATCATTACTCCGATGGCGACGGAAATGGTGAAGTAGCGAGCTCGTAGAGCGGCGGCGAGAATCGGTTGATATACGCCGTGGATAAACGCCCCCAATCGACCGGCAAACCAAGTGTGAAACCGCAGGAAAACAGCTAAAATCGACCGGCCGGAGACTCGCCGCTCCCCCTTCCAATGGCTCAAGTGGCAGGGTAACACCAGCAAAGACTCCACCAACGAAAACAGCAAAGTGGGAATCACCACCGCGGGAATCACTCGGATGATTTGCACTTGAAAAAAAGAAAAAATAAATGAAAATAAATAAAAATACTTGACTTTTTTCCTTGACTTTTCTCGAACTTTTTGCTATTTATTTAATCGAACAAAAATTAAGCCGATGAGCGAAGAGAACTACAGGAATTTGAGCCAGCAGTTGGCAGACTTCCGCAAAGACATGGATGCCCGCCAAACAGCCCTGCAAATCAGCATTGCCAAAATCTTGACTTGGCAAAAGGCGCTCACTGCGGGAATCGCAATTGCCATTGGGATTGCCATCTTCTTGCATAACGAGCAAAGCGCCAGAATCACCCGATCCCAAGCCGACATAAACGCCAGAATCACCCGAGTGGAAGAGCGCATTGTCAGCCGGCTGGAAGCCGTCTTCGCCAATCTGCAAAACACGACTTGCCAATGCGACGAAACGAAGGCTAACGATGAATGACCCTGAAATCATCGAAAAACTGGACGAGATTAAACAAGAACTCTCTAAAATAAAAAACGAGGTAAGTTGGATTTGTGAGCTTTATTGCATGGTCGGCGGCCTCTTTCTTGCGGCAATTCTTGGGGGAGTGATTGTTTGGATTTGGGATTTTTTATTTTGACCAGCAACTGCTGCCGGCTGCGGAGATAGGAGGCGTCGTCCTGCCACGCCGAAATCGACAAGCCTTCGGGCAGGCGGGCTTTCTTTGCCTCCACAAATTCATGGACGGTTTTGGAGATTTCCAAAGCGTTCTGATCGCCCACGCGAAACATTTGAATCAAAACCGAAGGCTTGCCGTCAAACCGCCCCTCGGTGTCCGTCTCCGCAAATCCGTCGACCACTGGCGCCACCTCGCGAAGCCATAACTGCGTTCCATCGCGGCGACTCCGAAGCAGAATGCCTTCAAAGTCCGCGCCCCGATAAGCCTGCCCCTTAGTTCGCAACAAAATCTCGCCGCCTTCCGTCTTGACCGAGCCGCCGGGCAAATCAAAAGAACGGCGCCGCACCGCCGCCGCCGATCAAGGATAATTTGGCGGTTTCAAAGAATCGGATATGTATTGCGCTTGCTGAATAACATCCTGATGAACATTCTCTTTTTGAAGCAACTCTAAAATCTTCTTAATCCGCTCCCGCTCTTCTTTGCGGGCTTGCGCTTCCGCTTCTTTGATCTGCGCTTCTCGATATGGATCTCCCCAAGCCATAATTTTTTTAATGTAATTGAATAATGAAATAGCTCTAGGCGTTACCCAATCTACTGCTTGAAACAGAAACCAAACAACGACAACCGAACCGACAATTCCGTTCCAAACCGCATCGAATATGTCGATCCAACTCTCGCTCGGATCCCTCCCGCATAGCGTCCATACGGTAAATATGGACACGCCAAAGCCGCAAATCGAAAGAGTGCCGTAAAACCAGCCTCTCCAATTTGGATTGATTGACCAGATCGATTCCCTGAATTTGCCTTCATCATCATCCATCTCCTTTCTTCTGGTTCACTCATCGATTCCTTTTTATGCGGAAAAACTTTGCCGAGTCGGTGGCAATCGGGAAACGCAATGGACTAACTCCAAAATGATCTCTCCATTCGCCATTGACGGCGTCGGCAATTTGAAGCATGCCGTCTTCCCAGACAATTTCCATTTCTTTGCCGTTGGCATCTGCGTGCGTTTTGATTTCGATTCTCGGCGGTTCGGGTTTGAGTTCCGTCCATTGAATTGCCAGCACCCAGGCACGAAGCCAGCTCTCGCGATAGGATGTCACTGATTGAAACAGGATGCTGTTTATCATTGTTCTCGGCGCGGTGATGTTGCGGAGTCCAGAACCGCCGCCGTATATGTGAAGCCACCGTCCGGTTTCCCCCACCCAACTTAGAAAATTCCCGACTCCTTGCTTAGGCTTGATAATTAAGTTGGTGAGGTTGATGCATCCTCGGACATCGATGTAAGCGATGCGCGCGTGTTCCGGCACGACAACCTCGGCTATTGATTTGTCGTTGCGCAGAATCAAATGATATCCTCGGGTCTCCTCAGGCCAGTCCTTTGAAGGCCAAGGATCAGGCACGGGAGGCTCAATTTTCTCCCTCCATGTTATTCCGTTCGTGTCGGTTATCCATGCGAAGTTCGGTTCTTGCGCTTGGATTTCCATCGGCCCGCCAAGCAAGCAAGCGACAACCATCAGCAATCCAAATGTCTTCCATCTGCTCATCGGCTTTAATTTAACCTGCTTTTCTTCTTTGTCAACCCCGATTGTCAAGTTTTTTCAACTCGATTGAAAACCAACGAAAGCGCAGACGAGATGAACGAAAGCCATGAAGGTTTTGGCGAGTTTGTCGTAGCGAGTCGCAATGCGCCGGAATTCTTTGATTCGACAAAAGAACCGCTCCACTTTTTGACGCATTCGATATTTCGTTTTGTCGTAAGAAAGCAATCTCTTCCGGTTTGATTTTGGCGGAATTACGGCTTCAATGCCTTGATATTCCAAGAATTTGCGGATGTCGTCGCAATCGTAGGCTTTGTCCATCACGGCGGCGTCCAACCAGCGAGATTTTGGCACTTCTCTCCAAACGCCTCAAAAGCCCGCGTCCAGCAAATCTTCCGGCTCGGCCACTTGCGTGCCGACGGACGGGGTCAAACTTATCTGGGGAAACAACGCGGCCCGCGAAGCCCACAAACGCGCATCCGCCGCCGCCAAGTCTGGACTTCGTTTGAGCACTTGGGAAGGAATCCCCGCCGGCACAGCGCCTTCCAAAGGGGGCAACGGACCCTAATAAAATACTTTATTCCCCCTATTTTTCCATTCTTGCCGGCAAATCAGCAAAATCTAATTTTACCAACGATCAAAGCCGTCGTTTTCGACGAGGAAGTCTTGGTGGTCTCCTCGAGTCAGCAGAAAAGAACGTTGATCGGGGAAATATTCTTTGAGCCATGATTTTCCGGCTTTTCCGTCGACAAGCAGGGCCGTGGAAATGGCGTCTGCATCTGCGGCGGAAGCTGTCTGCACTGCGGCCAGAGCGGTTTCTGTCGAAGGGAAACCGGTGCGTCCGTCGATAACGTGGCCGTATTCTTTTTCGGCGGTTCGAAATGATTTTCCCCACACGGCGGAGACGGAGAGACTTTCTCCTTTGAGTTTGGCAAGGCCGAGAGGCGGTTGGGGAGTGTCTGTCGGTTCTTTTTTCTCGGTTGCCGCTTCTTCTTTGCGGGGCGTTGCTATTGCGATCTTCCAGGCGTTTTGATTCGGCGGCGTTCCAATAGTGGCGACGGTGCTAGTTCCGCCGTGGAGAAGGGCGCTTCGGACGCCGTTCGCTTCCAAAATTTCCTTTGCTCGTTCCAGGGCGTAGCCTTTGCCGATAGATCCGAGATCCAGCAGCACGCCTTTCTGGTCGAATTGGATTGTAAATTGGTGGCAATTCAGGTGGACTTGATGCATTCCAATCAATTGGCGCGCTTTCCGGATGGATTCGTCCGTTGGAACAAGTCCTGTTTCTCCCATAAATCCCCAGCAGCGAATCAGCGGGCCTAAGGTGATGTCAAAGGCGTCTTGCGTCCAATGGGATAAGGTTTTGCATCTTTGAAGAAGTGCGAAAATAGTCGGCTCAATCTGCACGGGTCCGGCGGCGGCAAGGTGATTGGCACGGTTGATTTGGCTGTCGGGTCGGTAAATGCTGAGTTGCGCTTCTACCCAGTCAATTTCTTCAAGGGCTTCTTCTCCGGCGGCTTGGAGAGAGGTTGGATTTTCCCCGTGAAGAACAATCTCGAATCGGGTGGCCATTGCTTCTCGAGCTAGTTTTACGGTGTTCATGCCTTGAGAAGTTGCTTCGCAGGAGCATCGCAATCGCGCGGCGCAAAAAAGGTTCCACCGGCAACAAACCGGCGGAACCGGGCCATTCGAGCGAATTTTTTGTCAAGATAGTTCGGCAACTCCGTAGTCCAACTCTTCGACTTTTTGTCCGTCGCCCGTGGTAACGGTTCGGGTTTTTTCGTTGAAGAGGCACATAATGTTCAGCCGGTCGGACATTTCGGCTAGGGAAATGACCGTTTGCACTTTTACGGCGAGGTCGATGCCGGCATTCGGCTCTTTGCGGGTGCGGATGCAGTCGAGCCAGTTTTTCTCGTGGTGACGGATCGCTTCTCCCGGGAGGAGGCTATCGAAAACTTCCTCGTCAATTTCGTCGGCGAATTTTCGCTCGGGAACCAGTTTGATTCTCGTGCTGCTCAGTCCTCCCATTTCCAGCGAGCCGTGATGGCCTCGGATCATTTCGAGCATGCCGTTTTCGTTGACTGTCGCACTGGCGAGGACGAGGTTGAAGCCGCTTGGGAACTCGGCGATGACTTGGACGCTTTCGTCTACGTCGCGTTCGTAGGTTCCCGGTGTGTTGCTGTCGGTCTTCCATGCTTTTGATCCCAAGCTGACGACGCGGCTGGGGAATTCAGGATTGCCGGTAGCCAGGATGAACGGATGCGCCAAATGCGGCAGCAAATCTCCCAAAAGCCCGGCGCAGTATGGGAAGTATTTGCGCCAACGGAAGTAGTGATCGGGGTTGAATGGGATTTTTTTGTTCACGCGGCCCATCCAACGATCCCAGTGAATGTCCTCCGGAGTGGCCCATTCTTTAATTAAGTAGTTCCATTCTCCTTTCGGATTGTTCCGCATGTAGGAGGTTTGCCCCATAACCAGAGGGCCGATGGCGCCGCTTCGGATGACTTCGGCTGCTTTGTGATACTTTTTCGCGCTACAACCTTGGGATCCAACCTGAAGCAAGCGTCCAGTTCTCTTCACGGAGTCGTAAATGGCAAAGGCTTCGCTGAGGTAACGGGTCAGTGGTTTCTCTACGTAAACGTCCCGGCCGGAGTCCATGGAGTCGATGGCGATCTGGGTGTGCCAGTGATCTACCGTGGAGATGCAGACGGCGTCGACGTCTTTGCGTTCCAGTAATTTGCGATGGTCTTTGTAGCCGGGAACGTTGCGTCCGAGTATCTTTCGGGCTTCGTCCATTCGTGTGGCGGAGACGTCGCAGACGGCGATTTGTTCGATGTTGTTTTCGCCGGCATATTTTTTCATGCTGCGAACGTGCGCTTGGCCTTGCCCGCCGACGCCGATGTATCCGACGTGGATGCGGTCGTTAGCGCCAAGCACCCGTCCTGCGGATGGCGCTTGGCCTTGCCCGTAAATCGGGGTTTTAATGATGTTTGAAGAGGCGACAATTGCAGCGGCGGCGCCCGCCCGCTGGATAAATTTCCGGCGAGTTTCGCTACCGGCCGCCAAGTGAGAGGATTGCTTTTCCATAGTCGATGTTACAGTTTTTATTTTGTTTACACTAAAAATTTCAAAGGCATTTCGTTCAATTTATCCGTTGTCTTCAGCGGAGTCAATGCGAAAAGTGTTTTTTTCTCGTCAATTAAAATAGTTCGAGTTTATTGGCCGCTTAAGTGGGCAAGTTTGTCCGCAGCAATTCCTTCGTCAAGCAGGCAAGCGGCCCGCTCCCATCCTTCAATAATTGTCTTGCTTTTTTCGGCAGCGAAGAGAGCGGCTCCGGCATTGAGAAGAACGATGTCTCGCTTGGGGCCTCGGTCTTTGCCGCTAAGGATTTCCCGAATCCACTTTGCGTTCGTTGCGCTGTCGCCTCCTTGGAAGTCGTTGAGACAGGCGACTTGAACCGGAAGGCTTTTGGGATCGAGATTCCCGTCGCTAAAGCCTCGATCTTGGTAAAACTCAGCAATTCTGTTGTTGCCGATGGTCGATAATTCGTCCATGTAGCCGTCGCCTGCGCTTCCGGAAACGACCATGCCCCGTCGGACTCCGAGGGATTGAAGCACTTTGGCAATCGGAACGCATAAAGCAGGCTGAGACACGCCGACGAACTGGGCAGTCGGCTTGGCGGGGTTGAGCAAAGGTCCGAGAAAGTTAAATATGGTGCGCTGGCCTTGCTTGGCGCACAGTTTTCTGGCCGTCCCAATATTTTTGAACGCGGGATGATATTTTGGGGCGAAAAAGAAGGCAAATCCATGCTCTTGGAGAGAGGAGGCGCTTTCCTCCGGGCTCAAGTCGATGCGAATGCCTAAAGCCTCCAAAACGTCGGCGCTTCCCGATTGAGAAGTGACGGCCCGATTTCCGTGTTTTGCCACCGTAATTCCAGCGGCGGCGGCCACAATGGCTACGGTCGTCGAAATGTTGAAAGTGTTCTGAAAATCTCCGCCGGTTCCGCAAACATCCAAAATTTCCCGGCTGCGACATTCGGCGGAAAGGGGAGGGCAAACGGATTTGCCTCGCAAGGTCTTGGCAAATGCGGCGATTTCCTCAATAGTTTCTCCCTTTCTAGCCAAGGCGGCAAGGAACGCCGCTTTAGGAGAGGTATCGACATCGGCGGAAACAAGAGACTCCACCGCATCGGCAATTTGTTCATCGGAAAGATCGCGAGATTGTTCCAATTGCGTTGTAAGTGAAGCAAGCACGCCCAGAATGTAGCAAAACTTCCAACGGCATGAAAAGTCCAAACCATCCATGAGCCAATTCGCCACTCAAATTCTTCCGTCGCAATCGAATTCCGACTTTGAATGCGCCGTCAACAAGGCCGCCGAAATTTTGCGGGACGGCAAAATAGCGGCGTTGCCAACGGAAACAGTCTACGGATTAGCGGCGAATGCGTGGTCGGCGAAATCCGTGCGCCAAATTTACGCCGTCAAAAAGCGCCCGCCAACCAACCCTTTAATCGTTCACGTCGTCGGCCAAGCGATGCTGCAACAATGTGTTCGAGAATGGGATGAAACGGCGGAGTGTTTGGCGCAAACCTTTTGGCCGGGGCCGTTGACTCTGGTTGTGCGCCGAGCGGCACGAATTCCCGACGAAGTTACGGCCGGCGGTGATACGGTTGCCGTCCGTTGGCCCCATCATCCCTTGATGCAAGCAGTGATTCGAGAATGCGGCTTTCCGTTGGCCGCCCCAAGCGCCAATCTTTCCAACCAGTTGTCGCCCACGCAAGCCCGGCACGTTCTCTCGCAACTAAACGGTGCCGTTCCTTTGATCGTTGACGGCGGAGCCTCCTCCGTCGGCATCGAATCCACAGTCGTCGATTTGCTAAGCTGTCCGCCAAAAGTGTTGCGCCCCGGAATGCTGCACGTGAACGCGCTTCGCGCCGCCGGCCTCTTTGTGGAAAGAAAAAGCCGCAAGGAAGAACACCGTAGCAGGCCATCTATTGCCCGTAGTCCGGGAATGGCCAAGAGTCACTACTCGCCGAAAGCGAAGTTGCTTGTCGCACGCTGGACAAGCCAAACGGCGCTAGAGCAAATCGTGCGCCGCACCGGCCGAAAGAGAAACGCCGTCAGCATCCTTGCCCACCACAGCGCCGTCCCCAAAACAGCCGGCTTTGCGCATGTTTCGCTTCTTCCCCAAAATGCTGACGCCTACGCCCAATCTTTGTTTGCCCAGCTTCACGCCTGCGACAATGCCAGAAGCGAAATAATCCTTGTGCAAGCCCCGCCTGAAGACGCCGAGTGGGATGGAATTTGGGATCGACTCAAAAGAGCCTCCTCCTAAACAAGTCCACGCAAATTCTCCGCTCACTCTGCTCCTGATGGCAAATCACTTGCTGTGCGAATTGACTTTTCAACACCGGAAGTTTGCAAGAACCCCCAATCCCCCGGCACTTCTTCTTTTGCCTTGGAAAAATCAATCGGCAAAATCACCAGCCATAGAATAAAAAACCCTCCACTTCTAGTTAGCTGGAAGCCAAGTCAACATTCAATCGCCTCCAGCATCTGCCCAACCAAAAACCTCGCTCTGGCCGCTGACAAGATCAACAAAGGAAGCGCGAACCTCACTCGACATTTGCCCTCAGAACACCCGGCCGCTAATCGCGAGACAAAGTCCTCGCTTCTGAGCTTGCAGAAACTAGGAGAAGGAGAAGCAGAAAGACGCTGTTGCCCTTCGGCGGCTACTGGCTTGCCGATCTCCCCGCTACTCATCCTTGTCCTAGCTTCCTTAGCCCGTTCCTCTTGTCTCCGAACCCAAGCCGGCTGGCGAGGACGAAGAGAAAGAAAAAACGAAGGGACGCCCGCTGTTTTGTTCTCATCTTGTTTTTCGCATTCCTTCATTGTTGCTTTCGTTGCCTGAGAACTACCCAAAGACGCCCAAGGAAACAAAATAGGCTTTTTGGATCTCTTCGCCCGCTGATCCTCTCTTTTTCTTCAAAACACTTTTTCCTTTTTCCTCTCCTTCAAACCGCCGCCAACCGCTCCTTTCTCTTGTTCCTTTTGGTGTTCCTTCCTAAGCTTGCCGTTCCCGGATGAGACTGCGCGGGCAAAGAACCAAAACTCTGCTGGGGACAATCCCCGACGCCACCAAACCAGCCTCTAAGTCCGGTTTGCTGGCAACAACCGCCCGCCTAACTACCAATCCCAAACCCCAAACCATCAAGCGTTGCTCTTTGACCCAATCCACGAGCCGATAGCGGCGGCTTGTTGTTGTTGGCGTTTCTTTTGTTGCTGGCGATGGAAGAAAACAAAGCCGAGGGCAAACAAGCCGAAGACGAGGGCATATTCTTCCGGTTCAGGGATGATGGCGCTGTTGATGGTGACCCGCATCCCGCTAAGCGACGTAAAAAAAGGACCCTGACTATTGTAAGTTCCCGCAAAGAAGTCGCCAATGGGTTTGTCGACCAAGCCGGCGCCCACCCAAGCCGAAGTATCCCCGCTGGAATAAGACAAAGCGCTTCCAGAAACACGAATCCCTAAGTCATCTGGACTGTTGTTATCATCGTCCATGAAAAGATGGGAAATGGTTCGGTTGCCGCTGCCGATGGTGATGGTGGGCGTGTTGGTGGCGCTGGCGGCAAAGGTGATGTTGGTGCGGCCGCCGCCCGGAATTCGGGCTCTCACCGAAGCGATGTCGTCGGTGTTGGAGCTGGAAAACAGAGGAGAAAGTGACAGGTTCGCATTGCTGGGCGAGTTGGCGATGAACATCTGCCCGCTGTTCGCGGAAGAGGAGTTTATCCAATCCCAAGAGTCTTGGAAAAGGTAAGTGGTGCCGCCGCTGGCGGTTCGGATGCTGTTGTTGGCGCGCGTGGTGGAAGAACCGCCAAAAATCCAAAGGGTTTGGTTGGTGGGGTTGTCTTGGCTGGGATAGACGTCAAGGATCAACTGCGCTTGGGCTCTGTACCCCCCCCCCCCCGCAAAGGCAGGCGACGGCCACTAAGAAAAATAATCTTCGGTTCATAAATATCTGTAATCTAAAAAGTTCGCTTTGTTTTTGGACTCTCCAAAGAAAAGAGTCAACCCCGAAATCACAAAAAAAAAGGAAAAAAGTGAAGAAAAAGTTCGTTGAAAACGACAAAATCGCCAAAAAAGACACAAAAATTCCGCTTTGGCCGTTGGGTTGCGGAAAAAGAAAGTTTTGGCGTTCCATGAATCACCGGCCGCCGCAGGTTGCTGACTTTGCCAAAAAGAGCGTAGAATCCTGCTTTGCAGGTGCAGGAAGAAAGAAGAAAGTTTTGTTGGTTGCAAGCGAGTGTTTTGGGGAGAACTCTGAATTCGGAAGAACGCATTGAAGGAGACAGCAAAACAACGAAATCCGCCAACAAGCGCGCCATCCATCCCGCCTGGCCGATAGCGAGAAGATAAGTTTTGTTGGTTGGCGAGTGCTCTGGGGAGAACTCCGAATTCGGAAGGACGCATGGGAAAAAGCGACAAAACTGCAAAAATCTCGAAGTGGGCATCTGGCTTTGAAGAGAAGTTCCATTGCTTATTGGGGGCAGATTGTCCTGCAAAGAGCGGAAAAGAGATTGGATTCGCGACGCTGACTTCGCCAAAAAGGTGTGCCCTCCCGCCTTGCTGTTACGGAAGAAAGCTTGGAGACGGCGGTGGTGGGGAAGTGTCTTTGTAAGTGTAAGATTTATGGTCAACGCGGTTGGAGTTAGTTGGCTTCCGCAGTCTTCGAATCCGGATGCGCGAAGCGAGGAAAAATGGATTGCGGCATTAAGCAATGACGCGTTGGCAGGGACGACAAAACTGCAAAAAGCGCGAAGAGAGCGGGAATTGGTTTTGCGCCGATTGCGAATCGGTGACTAACGAGCTGCTGTCTCTGGCTAATGCGAAGCGAGGGGATGAAAAAGCGCGAGTTTCTTTTGGAGGCTCGCTGGGCGCAAAGGTTGGGAAAGAGGAGATTTGGGGTTTGCCGAGCGGTTGGCTGAGGAGTCTCTGCGAAGGGGTATAGGAAGAGAGTTTTTCTCCGCTGTTGGTTGGGGGAGAGGGGATGTTTTTTGTGGATAGGAGGAGGGCGCAAGATGGGGAAAACGAGCATTGCGATTGGCCGGTTGTTAATCGCAAGAGGCGCAGAATGCCGGCGCTTGCGGAATGCGGATCATCGGCGCGCAGCGCGGGTTGTCGGCGGTGGGCTGAATGGTAGGAGTTTCGCTTGGCGCGGTTTTATTCGTCATCCATTGCCGGTTGAGGAGCGTTATTTTGCTTGCTTGTTGTGGGGGAGGGGGTTCCTTTCTTGGAGTATGATTCAGCGGGATTACTTGATGCGGATGATTCAGGAGTTCATCAAAATGTTGATGATAGTGTTGGAGTCCAAAAAGGCGGGGGATTGGGGCGCGGTGGAGGAGAATTTGGATTGGGCGGCGAAGACTTATTTGGGGTTGGAGCGGGGAGCGGTTTGTCGTTTGGGGGCGGGGGCGTTGAAGCAGAGGCTTATCGGCACTGGTCCGACGCACGAATACAAAGTTCGGGCGCAAGTGATGTGTCGGATATTGGTTGAGTCTGCGGCGGCGGCAGCGGGGCGGGGAGCGGGGGAGCGGGAGCGGGCGTTGCTTCTCCAAGCTCTCAACCTGCTGTTGGACACTCTTTTGGATGCCGAGCCGGTGGAACTTTTGGACTTTACGCCGCGCGTGGAGGGGATTGTGGAGAGTTTGGGATCGAAGGCTTTGCCTCCGGACTCTTTGATGGGTTTGATGCAGTATCACGAGCATCGGGGGGATTTTGCGCAGGCGGAGGATTGGTTGTTTCGGCTCTGCGAGTCTTCTCCGGCGCCAGGCGGTTTGGAGGCTTTGGGCGAGGGGTTTTATCGGCGTTTGTCGGCGCATCCGGATTCGATACTGGCCGGCGGCGGGTTGCCGCGAGAGGAAGTGGCGGCGGGTTGGAAGGAGTTTCGGAGGCGATGCGGCCGGTGAAATGAGCGGGGCGATGGCGGGCGATGGGGCTGTCTTCAACGACGAACTCGGTTGCGCCGCCGATAGTCCCAGGGTGGGATGCGTTGGTTGGGTTGCAGATTCCACAGCCCGCGGCGTTTTTTCCGGGCTTCGGTTTCCAGAGTGTTCCAACGCTTGTTCTTGTTGTATTCTCGATATACCCAGGCGTGTCCTGAGACGATTAACGCTTCGTTGATAGAGAGTTGATTTCGGTAGACGATGCCGACGATGCGTCCGTATTGGTCTTGGTCGGTTTCTTGAACACTGACGAGTTGACGGAATGTCAGAGAGGAAAGCGCTTGTTTGGCGCGTTGTCCCCAGGCTTGGCTCAATTCGGGAGCGTCGATGCCGTGCAAGCGGATTTTGACTTGTTGTCTGTTTTGAGTGAGCAAGGTCAAAGTGTCGCCGTCGCTGATTCCGACGACCCGTCCGCGCAGGGAGAATTGCGGTTGGGATTGACGCGCGGGGATTGTTTGTCTCGGCTGAATGATTTGCGGCGGCGCAGTGGTTTGTTGCAGGTTGTCGTCGTTGTTGTGGTTCAATGATTCTTGCGGCGGTTGAAGATCTAGAGATTGGCGGGATAGAGAATTGGATGCTCTGGAACCGTGCCACCAAACCAACAGACCCAAGATAAGGGCGGTAAAGCCGGTGAAAACGAGTTTTGGAAAGTGGCGCCAAGTTAAAAGGCGGCCAAAAGACAGCAGGAGGGAAGCGAGTATAGAACGCATGGCGGTGAGTTTGGCATTAACCGGGGCGGGATGTCACGAAAAAACGGCGCGGATACGGAGCAATTCGTTTGTGGACATTTGGGAACGGCTCTTTTAGGGTTGCTGTTTTTCTTTCTTCGATGAGCACATCAAACGGCCCAAACTGCGGCAAAGAATCGACGAGTCCTTGGAGGAAAGGGTTTTGGTGTCTCTTCGCCACGCAGTTTCAAGGAGCGTTCAGCGACAATGTCTTCAAGTGGCTGGTGTTGTTTCTCGTGATCGAGGGAACGGTGGAGGAGGCGACCAAGGAAACGGTGCTGGAGGAGAAGGACAAGCTGGCGCCGATTATTGGCGCGGTGTTTGCTCTGCCTTTCATTTTGTTTTCGATGTTTGCGGGAATGCTGGCGGACAAACACAGCAAGCGCAGGATCGCGGTTGGAACTAAAATGGCGGAAGTCGGCATTATGTCGCTGGCTTTGGTGGGGTTGGCCGGCGGAGACGGCGGAATGGTTCCCCTGTTAGTTGCGGTGGTGTTTCTGATGAGCATGCAAAGCGCCTTTTTCGGGCCGACGAAATACGGATTGCTCCCCGAAATTTTGCCGGAATCACGGCTTTCGTGGGGGAACGGGTATCTTCAAATGGGCACTTTTGTGGCCATCATTTTGGGAACGTTGGCGGCGGGTTGGCTGTCTGACCGCTTTGGCCCCGCTTCTTGGGAATGCGGGTTGGCGTTGGTGGTTTTGGCGGGGATGGGGTTGTCCACGAGTTTGGGGATTAGCCAAGTGCCGGCGGCCAATCCCTTGCGGAAGCGGGCTCGCTGGTGTTGGCCGGCGTTGCGGCGGCGGATTGGATTGATTCGGCGCAAAGATCGCCCCTTGTTTTGGGCCATCGGCGGGGACACTTACTTTTGGTTTTTGGGCGCTTTGATGCAGTTGACCATTCTTTTTTACGGCAAGGAGGCGCTGGAACTTTCCGCCGGCAAGATTAGTTATTTGCAGGGCGCTTTGGCGATTGGGATTGGCGTTGGAAGCTTGGCGGCCGGCTATTTTTCGCGGGGCAAGATTGAATATCGGTTCGTGCCTTTTGGGGGATTGGGCATGGCGCTCTGCTGTTTTGCGATGGCTTTGCCCGGCGCCAATTTCCTGCGCGTATTCTGGATTTTGATCGGTCTTGGTTTTTTTGCCGGCTTCTTTGTGGTGCCGCTTGCCGCCATGATTCAACGCCGTCCCGACGCCAAAGAGAAAGGCTCGGTCATTGCCGTCTGCGCCGTCTTTGTCTTCAGCGGCGTGTTCTTCGCTTCGGTAGTTTATTACGGCTATCGCTGGATTGGACTCAGTTACTTAGGTGTCTTTTTTGTCTGCGGGTTGACGACGCTTTTAGTGAGCGCCGCCGCGCTTGGGATGCTTCCGAAATCTAGGTTGCGTTTTTTGCGGCCATGATTTTGGATTGACCGATGAACTGCAAAAATCAAACCGTTTTCATTGGGGACAACCTGCCGATACTGCGCGGGCTCAATTCGGGCATTGCCGATTTGATGGCCACCGACCCGCCGTGGAACAAAGAGAAACGCTTTAACCACGTCTTCGGCACGAACCCGCAAGACCGCAAAGGCAAAACCAAACCCGGCTTTGACGACGCGTGGACGCTGGACGAGGTCAAAGAAGAAGAACATCAACTGCTCCGAGAACAGCATCCTGACATTTATCACCTCTGCACGCTGGCCTACAAAATGCACTCCGCCGGAATGATGGCGTATTTGGTGATGATGAATTATTTAACAATGGTGAGGGAGTGGCAAAAATGATTTCGACGATATGAGTGTTCAATAAAGTAGAAAGATGACAAAGCAACTGGCATTAGACGAGAGAAATCTAAATGGAAATGGAGCAAAAATTCAGCGGTCGCCATTGCGTTATCCGGGAGGAAAGTCTCGAGCGGTTGCAACAATCAAAGCCATGATTCCGTCGGGAACAACCGAACTCGCATCGCCTTTCTTTGGCGGAGGCAGTGTGGAAATCGCTTGCGCTGCTGCCGGCATCCAAGTTCACGGTTCTGACGCATTCAAACCATTGGTAGATTTTTGGAAACAGGTGGAGATCAACGCCGAATCCATTGCGTTTCAAGCGGCAAAATATCTTCCGCTGGAACGCGAGGAATTCTATCGACTGCAAAGAGAGTTTGGAACCATCAAAAGCAAAACCAGCCGAGCCGCCGTGTTCTTCGTGTTGAACAGAGCATCTTTCTCTGGAACAACTTTGAGCGGCGGCATGTCGCCGGGACATCCGCGCTTCACCAAAAGCGCTATTGAGAGATTGCGAGCGTTTCGGTTTCACAATCTGTCTGTCAAATGCGCGGATTGGGAAGATGCGCTGGAAGAGCATCGCGACAAGTTGCTTTATCTGGACCCGCCGTACGCGATCCAGCACGAAAACCTTTATGGAAGCAAAGGCGATCTGCATAACGGCTTTGACCACCAAGAACTCGCCCGTCAATTGCGCCAACGAGACGGCTGGATACTCAGCTACAACGACACTCCTTATGTTCGGATGCTTTACAACGGATACGATGTTCAAACGCCAAAATGGCGATACGGAATGAGCAAAAACAAAACCAGCCGGGAAATCTTGATCTCCAACCTATGAAGAAACTGAATTACTCTCAAAGTGGTTCGGTCTGGGAATATGGCGTTGCTATCGAGTGCGCACGATTATCTGGAAATCAACATGTTATTTCAGAGACGGAATCGGCGCAGAAAGCCAAAGAATGCTTTGACGGTGTGAACAAAGGGTTGAGACAGAAGATTTCCCAATCGGCGAAAATAGCAATGGATTTCTTGTCCACGCGCGACCATCGATTCAGCCAGGCGAAATCCATAAAAATGCACAGCTCTGCTTTTGGCACGGTGGGCGACTCCAGAGACATCGTTGTATATGTTAATGACGATGAAATTGGAATATCCGCAAAACGAAACAACAAAGCCGTCAAGCACAGCCGTATCTCTCCTACCATTGACTTTGGCGCAAACTGGTATGGTGTCAAATGTTCCGACCGCTACTGGAAACGAGCAAATCCAATCTTCAATACGCTGAAATCCAAAACTGGCGGACTTTGGCGAGAAATGCCAAACAAAAGAGCGGATATTTACCTGCCACTTCTCCAATGCTTTGTGGAAGAGGTCAACGCTTACTCAAAACCAGTCAAAATGGTAGAATACTTGATTGGAGCAAATGACTTCTATAAGATCATCCTCTGGGACGACATCGTGGAATTGCAGTCCTTCAACCTGCGCGGAACTTTGTTGTGGGGCGAAATTCTAAAACTGCCGGAAGTGATTTTCTCGTCTGGTATAAAGAAATCAAGCGGAACAACCGCCATTGTGAACCTGGATAATGGATGGTCGATTTCCTTCCGAATTCACAACGCCAGCAGCCGAATTGAGCCAAGCCTAAAATTCGACGTACAACTTGTTTCCTTGCCTGAAAATTTCACTACTCATAAGATTTTGATCAATTTTCACTAATGAGGACGCTGCGAACGGACATTCCCAAAAGAATCGATTTAGGGAAGATTCCGCATTACAAAACGCATTTTGACCGGCTGTATCGGGAGCAGAGCGGGATTTGTCCCGGTTGCAACTGGCATCGAGATGCGCACGTGATGACGGTAGACCACGATTGGCCGCGCAGCAAAGGCGGGAAAGACAACATAGAAAACCTGAAAGTACTATGTTCTGGTTGCAACTCGGCGAAAGGAACGAGGACGTTGGCGCAACTCATTGCCAGAAACAAAAAGAAAGGCGTGTGGAACTTCGGGCTTTACGGGCGGGAACAGCCGATTGATTTAACCATCCCCAACAACATTAATTAATGAGCGAGTATTAATGAGCGAGTTGAACTGCAAGAATCAGACGGTGTTTATTGGCGATAATCTGCCGATACTGCGCGGGCTCAATTCGGGCATTGCCGATTTGATAGCCACCGACCCGCCGTGGAACAAAGAGAAGCGGTTCAATCATCTCTTTGGCACCAAGACGAAAACCAAAACCGGAAAAGAGAAGCCCGGCTTTGACGACGCGTGGACGCTGGACGACGTCAAAAAAGAAGAACACCAACTGCTCCGAGAACAGCATCCTGACATTTATCACCTCTGCACGCTGGCCTACAAAATGCACTCCGCCGGGATGATGGCTTACTTAATAATGATGTCCACTCGCATGCTGGAATGCCACCGCATCCTCAAAGAAACCGGAAGCCATCTTAACCGCAACCAATCCAAATAAAAAAACACTATGACGACTGAGAAAACCGAGATGAAAACCGAGACGGTATGCTTCGGCGATTGTCTGGAACACTTGAAACGATGGATCCGCTGGAACAACGACATCTTTGAAGGTCAACCTTCGCTCGCCGATTTGATTTACCTCGACCCGCCGTGGAACTCCAAAGCCAACTACAACGTCCTCTTCGGATCCGGCAAAAGCACCGACGACGACTCCGCATCCGCCCAAGAAACCGCCTTCACGGATATGTGGCAATACGGACCAGAAGTGGATGTCCGAGTCAAAAAAATCTGCGGCATCATCGACGACTCTGAATACTACGACCATCCCGCCCAAAAGTCCATGCTTGGACTGCAAATGTTCATCCCCAAAACCGGCATGCTGGCTTACTGCGCTTACATGGCCGAACGCCTCGCCTTGCTCCGCATGCTGCTCAAAGAAACCGGCTCCATCTATCTGCACTGCGATTCCTATGCCAGCCATTACTTGAAAATGGTGATGGACGACATCTTCGGGCAAGAAAATTTTCGCAATGAAATTATTTGGCAGAGGTCATACGTCAAAGGAACAAGAGGTCCGCGAAGGTCTCTAGGTAAAATCACAGACTCCATCCTCCTCTACGCCAAAAGCAAAAAAACTCAGATTGTAATCCCAAAGACAATTCCAAAGGAGTTGCCAAAATTTAAACACGAAGACGAACGAGGACATTACAGAGCAGTCACTCAACTCATGGCGGATTCGAAACTTCACGAGTCGCCTCGATACGAATGGAACGGACTCAATCCCAAATATGGTTGGCGCGTTTCTAGGGAAAATTTAGAGCGATTGCATAAAGAGGGTTTAATTCATTTTAGCTCTTCCGGGAGACTGTATCGAAAACAATATGCGGTAGAATATGAAGGCATGGATGTCGGGAATCTGTGGAATGATATTCCTCCAGCAAGCCCAGAAGAACGCACCGGCTACGCAACTCAAAAACCTCTCGCATTACTAAATCGAATTATTGAGGCAAGCACGAATGAGGGGGATGTAGTTTTGGATCCGTTTTGCGGGTGCGGCACGGCGGTAGTTGCGGCGTCTATGCTGAAGCGGAAGTTTGTCGGCATTGATATTTCCTTGTTCACCGTCGAAACCGTGACGGCGAATCGGCTCAACAAAGAAGCGGGCATCGCGGAAGAAGACATCAAAATACTAGGCATTCCCGCTGATGTCGCATCGGCTCGGCGGTTTGCCAAAGACGATCCGTTTGCGTTTGAAAGGTTTGCGGTCGAGGCTTGCAAGCCGGGCATGGTCGCCAACAAGCTTCAACGATCCGACAAAGGCATCGACGGGCGCGGCAAACTTCTTCATCCCGTCAAAGAGAACGGAAAAAAGAAGAGCATGATATTAGCGCAAGTCAAGGCGGGCAAACCGACGCTGAGCCAAGTCCGCGACTTTGCCAATGTGATTCAAACCACAGAAGGAGCGGTCGCCGGCGTGTTTATTACGGTGGAGAAAAAGCATTGGACGGACGGGATGCGGGAAGTTGCGGCTCAGCTAGGCACTTTCCAGCACGAGCATTCGATGGAGGAGTTTCCAAGATTGCAGCATTGGCACATCGGGCAGTGGTTCTTGAAAACGCCGCATCTGAGACTGCCACGTTTGCCGGAGTTAGCGGATCCGTTGAGTGGGAAAGAAATGACGGCCTTGAAACAAACCGGCTTCCTCACTAAGCAGTATGGCTAGGATGCATGAGCGAATCAACGAAATGAGGGTCAAATTGAGTGAAATGGAGCTGAATCTGCTCGAATCTAGGATCGAATTTAATAAAAAATTCGAGGAACTCGAAGCGAAATGATGCGAGGAAATTTAACCCTGTTGTTTAACACTGGAAAGACTATGAGAAACAAATGCTTTATTTTGATGGGATTGTGGCTTGGCTTGGCCGGCTGTTGTTTTTGTTTGGCCGCCGAGCGTCCTAACGTCGTTTTGGTGATTACCGATGATCAAGGCTATGGAGACCTTTCCTGCCACGGCAATCCGGTGCTCAAAACGCCTCACTTGGATCGCTTACATGCGGAGAGCGTCCGCTTGACTGATTATCACGTGGCGCCAACTTGCTCGCCAACTCGCAGCGCATTGATTACCGGACATTGGACGAACCGAACCGGCGTTTGGCACACCATCATGGGGCGTTCCCTGCTGCGCGCCAACGAAGTAACCATCGGAACCATCCTCGGCAACGCGGGCTATGCCACGGGAATGTTTGGCAAATGGCATCTGGGAGACAACTATCCCTATCGCCCGGAAGATCGGGGATTTCAGGAAACCTTCCGCCACGGCGGCGGCGGCGTTGGGCAAACGCCCGATTATTGGGACAACGCTTACTTTGACGGCAGTTACTGGCACAACGGAACTCCCAAGCCGGCGAAGGGCTTTTGCACGGACGTCTTCTTTGATTACGCCATTCAGTTCATCGAATCGCAAAGGAAGGCCAAGCGCCCCTTCTTTGTTTATCTTTGCACCAACGCGCCCCACGGCCCGATGCACGCGCCGCCGGAAAGCAGCCGTCCCTACCAGCAATTGGGAACGCATCTGGCGAATTTTTACGGAATGATCGCCAACATCGACGACAACGTCGGCCGCCTGCGCCGCTACTTGCGGGAAAGCGGCCTGGCGGAAAACACCATCTTCATTTTTACAACCGACAACGGCACTGCCGCTGGCGAAAAAATCTTCAACGCCGGCATGCGCGGCAAAAAGGGAAGCGAATACGACGGCGGCCACCGAGTGCCGTTTTTCATCCACTGGCCAAAAGGCGGATTGACCGGCGGACGCAACGTGCCGACGCTCACCGCGCACGTGGACGTCGTGCCTACTTTAATCGACCTTTGCGCCGTTCCCTCCCCAGAAAATGTGCGCTTTGACGGCACCAGCCTTCGTCCGCTTTTGTTCTCGCAACCGGCAAACGATGCGGACGCTGCTAATCCTCCCCAATGGCCGGACCGAATTCTGGTGACCGATTCGCAGCGAGTGCGCGACCCAATTCAGTGGAGAAAAAGCAGCGTCATGACCGATCAATACCGCCTTATCAACGGCAAGGAGTTGTACGACATTCGCCAAGATCCCGGGCAGAAGAAGAACGTGGCCGCCGACAACCCCGCAGTTGTCGCCCGATTGCGCAATTTTTACGAACAGTGGTGGGCGGAATTAGAGCCGACTTTTTCTCAAACCGCAGAAATTTATCTCGGTCATCCCCAAGCGCAAACCGTCCGTTTGACGTGCCACGATTGGATTGCCGACGGCAGCACGCCGTGGAACCAGCGAGCCATCCGAAACGCCGAAAGGCGCGCAAACCTCACCGGATTTTGGGCCGTCAAAGTGATTGAGGCGGGAGATTACGAAATAGAACTTCGGCGCTGGCCGCGCGAGATTGACCATCCAATCGACGCCGGCCTGCCAGCCGGCAAAGACGTTCCCGGCGCAACCGCTTTTCGCGCCGTTCCGGGCAAGGCATTTCCCGCGGTGTCGGCCTCGCTGTCTTTGGGCGGGCAAACATTGGAAAAACCAGTGCGTAGCGGCGCTTCGGCAGTGGCCTTTCGTTTGACGCTTCAAAAGGGCAGCGGCAAACTTTGGGCAAAATTCCAAGACGCCGAAGGCGAAGGAATGGGCGCCTTCTACGCTTATGTGCGGAAACTCTGAGCGACAGCAAAGCCGTCAGCGAGGCCATTGAGGATGCGACTGGATGTCGTGGTTCTTTTCGTAGCCTTTGTGCCACAGTTGAATCCACAAATCAGGCAGGCTGGAGCGTCCGACGTGGCCGTCCGTGTAGGCGATGTTGATTGCCCGATTGTGGCGGTCGACGAAGAAACGGCACATGGAACTTTCACCTTGTCGGTGTTCGCCGCTGTAGTTTGGCGGCGGCGCGTTGTTGGATTGAGGCCAAGCGTCCACCCAGTTGCCGTCGCCATACATCGGCACTTCGGCGCTGGCCTTGAAATATTTGCCCCAGTAATAATCGGCAAAATGCGCCGGCTGTCTTCCTCCCGGCTCGTAGTAGCTGCCTTTGGGCCACTGCATCCAAGAGTTGATGGTGTAACTGCCTTCGGCTCTGGACTTTCCAAAACCGCCCCATTGAAACCACCAATTTCTAAAGTTGGCTCCTCGTTGATTTTCCGGCTTCGCTCGCTCTTTGACGGAGGGGCAGACAATGGTTTTCATGGAGCCGTCGTAAGCCGCTTGCGGATCGTTGGCGTATCGTTGGTCGCCCATATACGGCGCGATGATGTGAAACCAATAGGGACTGGCGGGACCAAGCACCGGAAGCACTTTGTCTTCGTTGTCGTCGGAGTAAAGAATAGTGGCCAAGCCCACTTGCTTGAGGTTGGAAGTGCAGTGGATGGCTTTGGCTTTCGCTTTGGCCTTGGCCAGCGCGGGAAGGAGCATGCCGGCCAAAATGGCGATGATCGCAATGACCACCAAAAGCTCGATCAATGTAAAACCACTTTGCGGCCTGTTGCCCCCCCCCCCAACAAAGTCAAAATGCTTGTTCCACGTAAAACCGCCTTGCGTCTTGGATGAGAGTTTCATGCGTCTTTTTATGGTGACTGGGAGCAAAAATGGCAAGCTCATAATCCATTGATTTTTGCGTTCCTTTGGCAAAGAAAGTCTGGCCAAAGTTTTTTGCCGGGTTGTGTTGGGCGAGTTGGTGGATTATACTCAAATGGAGAGGGTTGCGAGCGGATTAATGAACGATGAACTTAAGTAGGCGATATTTGTAAATGCGATGAAGGTAACGGCGATTCAGTTTAAATCTCCGCATTGCGGGAATCGGGTTTCGAACATCAGAGAGTATGATTCTCACCATTTATTGCCGGGGAAGTTACATTTCTGCGCAGATTGCGAAGAAGCAACAGACCGGCAAAGTGTCTCTTATTAAGGTGGCGAGAAGACGATTTGGTTTTTGACGATTAGGTCTTTGGCAAAAGTTCGGCGCGGGAGATTTTTTCTCAAAGCATTGATTTTTTGGATTGGAAGAGTTGACGGTTGCAAAGAGGATTTTGGCGGGCGGAGGTTTGGGAGCGGAGAATGAAAAGCCGAGCGAGAGTGTTTTGTTGGTTGGCGGCGGCTGGCGTGTGGCAAACGGCGGCGGATCCGAAGGCGAGCCATCGCGAGTGGCAGATTTATCACGGCGACTATGGCGGCAGCCACTATTCGGCCTTGACGCAAATCAACCGCTCCAACGTAGACCGCTTGAAGCCGGTTTGGATTTGGCGGGCGGGAGAAACGGGGCGCACCATCGAGTGCAATCCAATTGTTGTGGACGGTGTGGTTTATGTGACGACGCCCCGTTTGCACTGCGTTGCGCTGGCGGGCAAGACGGGGCGGTTGTTGTGGCGTTTCAATCCTTGGCCGTCGGGAAAGCGAGGCGGCGGCGTGAGCCGGGGCGTGGCTTATTGGACGGATGGGAAACGGGAACAGCGCATTTTTCACTCTGCGGGGGATTTTCTCTACGCTTTGAATGCCGAGACGGGAAGGCCGATTGCGTCCTTCGGCCAAGGAGGGCGCATTCGTCATCGAGACGGTTTGGATACGGATGCGTTCTTTTTGTCGGTTGGAAACACGACGCCGGGCATTGTGTGGAAGGATTTGCTGATTTTGGGATCCAGCACCGGCGAAGGCCCGCAACCTTGCGCTCCGGGTCATATCCGGGCCTTTGACGTGCGGACGGGAGAGCGGAAGTGGATTTTTCACACCATTCCGCATCCGGGCGAGTTTGGCTACGAGACTTGGGGTCCGGATTCGTGGAAGGAAGTGGGTAGCGCCAATGTTTGGGGAGGCTTTACGCTGGATGCCGAGCGGGGCATTGTGTTTGCGGGAACGGGATCGCCGGCCTACGACAAATGGGGGGGAAATCGTCCCGGCGACGGTTTGTTCGGAAACTGCACGTTGGCGCTGGACGCAAACACCGGGCGGCGTATCTGGCACTTTCAGGCGGTGCATCACGATCTTTGGGATTTTGACCTGCCCTGCCCTCCCGTGTTGGCCCGCCTGAAGCGCAACGGAAACCTGCTGGACGCCGTGGTGCAACCCACCAAGATGGGGCATCTCTTTGTATTGAACCGAGAAACCGGCGAGCCGCTTTACCCAGTGGAAGAGCGGCCAGTGCCGCCATCCACAATACCGGGCGAAGCGAGCGCACCGACGCAGCCCTTTCCGCCCGCCGCCTTCCGTCTGGCGATGACCCGAATGGACGCAAGCAATGCGACCGACCTCAATCCGGCGGCGACGGCCAAGGTTTTGGAAGACTTGAAGGACATAGCGGCCGCCGAGATGTTCACGCCGCCCGGCTTCGCCAAGTCCGTCCAGCTTCCCCAATTCAACGGCGGTTGCGAGTGGGGAGGCGCCGCCTTTGATCCGGAAACCAACACCGTAATCGTCAACGTCAGCAACGAAGCGGAATACACCTCAATGGTTCCCACCAAAGCGAAGGAAACCATGTCGCTGCATCGGTTGGGACAACATATTTATCAAGCGGCTTGCTCTTTCTGCCACGGTCTCGGATCCCCGGCAAACCCGGCTTCGTCTTCGCTGGAAAACGTCGCCTCGCGCCTTTCTAAAAAGCAAGTTGAAGAATTGATGAAAACCGGACGCGGGCAGATGCCGTCGTTTGCTTTTTTTAGCGAGCTGGAACGCCGGGCGGTGCTGGCGTTTTTGTTTGATGAAGGGCGTAAGGAAACGGTTGCGGCCGGAGATTGGGGACTGCGCTTTGCCGGAGGATCGCCTGCGGTGGCCACCGGACACCACGAATGGCGAGACCCTGAAGGCTTTCCCGTGAACAAGCGTCCGTGGGGAACGCTCAACGCGGTGGACTTGAATGAAGGCCGGCTTCGCTGGCAAGTGCCGCTAGGCACCTATCCAAAACTAGAAGCGCGGGGAGAGCCGCCGACCGGCACTTTCAACATCGGCGGACCAATAGTGACCAAGGGTGGATTGGTGTTTATCGGCGCGGCGATGGACGAACGATTTCACGCCTACGACAAGGAAACGGGCGAATTGTTGTGGGAATATCAAATGGAGTTTGGCGGATATGCCACGCCGGCGGCTTACGAGATCGACAGACGCCAATACGTGCTCATTGCGGCGGGCGGCGGCGGCAAGCCCGGAACTCGTCCCGGCGACGCGTACTATTGTTTTGCCTTGCCGGAATAGCCGCCGTCCGGCAATCTTGTTTTCCTTTCCAGAGAGTCCAGAGAAACCCGCTTTCGAACAGAGCGCATAATGCGTTCTTCGCGCCGCTTCATGATTCTCCGAGATGTCGGCGTCTTGTCGTCCTCGCCTTGCAGGTGGAGAAGAGCGTGAACGTGGTAGCGAACGAGTTCGTCGGACCAAGAAGTATGGAACGCTTTGGCTTGCTCCCGCGCGACGGCCGGGCAGATGTAAACTTCCGCCATTTGGAGGATGCGTTTTGGGTCTTCCGCCAAGTCAAAGGCAAGAACGTCGGCGGCGCCTTCGTGGTTCAAGAACTTTCGGTTCAGCGCGACCATGCGCTGTTTGGTGACCAAGTGGAAACAACATTCTCCCGCCAAGGCCGAAAACTCCGTCCGAACAAGGTCTTCGATGACTTTGCGAAGAAAAGAAAGATCCATTCGGCAGTCTCGCTGCGCATTGCGGAAAGCGATTTTCAAGCGGAAACTGGCGTTGGAGTTTCCATGTTTCGGGACAGAAGAGGGTTTGCTTGATTAGTCAGTTTTCAATCGGCATCCTACCCTAATTCGGCGCGTCGCTTAATCCAATTCTGACAAGCTTAGACCGTATTGCGCTCTAGTCTCGACAACTTATTCCCCTGCAGCTTGGTTCTCGGCGGGCGGAAGTTCTAGCACCACTTCCCTATACCACTTCAGCTCTTCCGCTATCTCTTCCTCGCTAAGGGTCTCTCCGCCAAATTGCTCGTTAGACTCTTGGTCAGATAGTAGACTAAATTTATGCCTCGCAAGGCTCAATTCTTTTTCGGAAATTTGTCCGTGAGAGTGCAGACTTTCCTGACGTAACAATTCGTCCAGAGCGGCTTTATGTTTCTGACGATATGGACCAAAAAAGAATGAATCCCACCGGTCTTTCCCCATCATTTCCTTTGCCATAGATTGAATATCAGCATCCGCTCTCCAGACTTCTATGTCCTTCCCTTCCAGCGAGGCCATCCTTCGGCGCCCTTCCTCAAGATCTTTGCGCGTCCTTGCCGTTTTGGTCACTTCTTCCTGAATAGCCATCCTTCGATCTCGTGCGGATACGCGCGCCAGCGCGTATAGCTCGGTGTTGCCGCCAAACATCTCATCCAGCAAGTCCGCCTGCTTTTCCCGATAGGTGTACAAGGCAACGAACTCTCCCTTGCTTGGCTGAAACCATTCTAATTCCGGCCGCAAGTCCCGGGCTAATTGCGAATGCTCTAGCTTGTACTCCCGCAACTCGTAGGGCGACAAATACTCGCTCATCCGCGCCCACTGCTCCCGCTCTAAGTCCCGAATGGCTTTGTTTGCCATGTCGTAGGCTAAACCGTAGGTTGAACGTTTGACTTCCTCTCGAACCTTCATATTGTGAACTGGATGTTCTTTTTTGAGGCGATCTCGTTCCAGTTCCAACTCTTTTAGTTGAGGAGCGTATTCTGCGGCTATGGCATGAACCGCCGCCCAATCCGCTTCGCTGGCCTTTTGACGCACACGTGGAGAAGTTGTTTTTCCTTTGTTGCCGGCCTTTTCTTCCGCCATCGTCTTTTGGCTGGTCGTTGTTGTCGGCTTATCGCTTGGACTCAGCGCAATGTAAACCAAAACTACCGCAAACAAACTTAGGGAAACTATTATTGTTCTCATCTTTGCTGTTCTCCTTTCTTTGCTTGAGGTTTAGTTGGACGATTCTTCGGAACGAGGACGAACAATAGGGTGAGGCCGCCCGGATATTGGGGGCGGATTCTCTAAATACGGTGGTGCGGTTCTAGGAGGCTGTGGAATTGACGGTGGTTTGTTTTCTCGAATGTCAACGCTGATAATGTCCGCCCAATTGCGCCCACCGGGGACGGAAAGCGACTTTGTGGTGGATTCACCCGGCGCTAAAGAAATCGGAGCGGAAACCTTTGTCCATGTGCCACTCCCCTCGACCCGGTATGTAACCGTAACGGTGAAGTTTTTCGTTCCTCCGGTAGTATGTTTGGAGGTTATCTTAATGTTGGTTTCATGTGTGCGAACTTCCCTACGCTTAAGTGACGATTGGTCAACGACTGTACCCACTACGTGCGCTTTGCCTTCCATCCCAACCACGGGGTATTTTTGATGCAGGTAGCTGTACTTAGTTCCGTCACAATCCATGTTGTAATGGTCCATGTTTCTAAAGGAAGGGTCTCCCTCATTTAGATGCAAGGTCTTTTTGTACGAGTGATGGATGTAGCCGGGGATGTAGTTGTCGTCGCCGGGAGTCATGCTGTAGCCATACCACACCTTCTTTGTTGCAAGGCCCTCGTAAGTGCCTCCCGGTTTGTAGACAAAAACCTCGTTGCGTTCCTCTGTGCGCCAGCGGTAGAAAAAACTAATCCATCCACCCCGAGGTTTGTATTGTTTGTAATGGCGGTCTATGCCGTAAAGTTCCCAAGTTGGATTTTGGGCTTCCGTCTTTGTTGGCGTCAGCATCACCACGGCGGTAACGACGACGCACACTGCACTCAGTAGTTTCCTCATGATGTTATGTTTGTTGTTTTGTTATTTGTTTGTTTTCGAATCCCGCAATCGTTTTGTCGGGACAGGAAATTTTACTTTGACTCGCTTTTCGCGGCCGGCGCATTGGCGGCGGCTTTTTCTTTGGCTTCTTCTTCGGCGCGGATTTGGGCGCGCATTCGGGTGTATTGCCCGTAGCGGTTGCGGCCCCAAGTGGTGGATCCTTGGGAGCCGGAAGTAGGAACGCCTAAAAACTTTGCCATAAGAACTGCCTTTCTTGGTCTATTATCAGTTTCAAAATCGCTGATTTGCAATCAAATTGACGAACTTCTGAATCGAATGCAACAAAAAAATTATCAAATTCTCATTTTTTTTGCGGCGGTGAATTTAATCTGGGAAGCAGATTGGCGGATTTCTGGAGGGAGGGCAAGGAAGGATTCTCTGGGTTCGCCATTGTTTGGGGCGAGGCTTGGGCGGCGGTGGTTTTGGGGGTTTTGGGGGCGGGATTTCGGTTCTGAGACGGCTTAGTATCGGCTTGATAACGGCTTGGTCTCGGTTTTGCGGTGGTCTTCGTAAGCGGCGATGATTTTTTTCACTAAGGGATGGCGGATGACGTCTTGTTTGCGGAACTCTACGATTGCGATGTCTCGGATTTTTTTGAGCGCGGTTTGGGCTTCTTTGAGTCCGGAAGGTTTGTGCGGGGGCAGGTCGATTTGGGTGGGGTCTCCGGTGACGACGGTGCGGGAGCTCATTCCCAGCCGCGTGAGGAACATAAACATTTGCTCCGCCGTGGCGTTTTGCGCTTCGTCGAGGATGATGAAGGAATGGTTCAAAGTGCGCCCGCGCATGTAGGCGAGGGGGGCGATTTCGATGGTGCCGCGATCCATGTGTTTTTGAATTTCTTCGGCTGGGAGCATGTCGTGAAGGGCATCGTGAAGCGGGCGCAAATAAGGCGCAAGCTTTTCATAAAGATCGCCCGGCAGAAATCCAAGCGCTTCTCCGGCCTCAACGGCGGGGCGGGTCAAGAGAATGCGGGCCACGGTGTTGGCTTTGAGGCACGAAACGGCCATCGCCAAGGCCAGATAGGTCTTTCCCGTTCCGGCCGGGCCAATGCCAAAAGTAACGTCGCAGCTTCGAATGGCTTCCAGATAGGCCTTTTGGCCCGCTGTTTTCGGGGAAATGGGCGCTTTGCGGGAGGAGGTGCGAATGCGGTCTTCCAAAAGCTGACGCAAGGTGTCGGCGCCGTGTTCTTTAATGACGGCGATGGATTGCGCAAATTCCTGATTTCGGATGGGAGTTCCGGCGCGAAGCGCTGATTCCATTAACTCAAACAGCTTTTGAACCCGGAGAACGGATTGGTCGTTGCCGTCGAGTTTGATCCAGCCGTCGCGGCAAGTGGCTTTGACGCCGAGCTCTTGCTCGACGGCCTGCAGGTTTTTGGGTTCGTTGTTGAAAAGTTGCTGCGCTTGCCGGGCGCTTTCGAAGTGGAGCGTTTGAGTCGCCATTCCGTAGCTTTGCGAAAAAGATCAAGCGTGTTTAGGGAACGCGTCGCGGAGTTTTGCGGCGGTTTCCAGCAGCGCCTCCGGAATTACTCTGGTGTTGGCGATGACCGGCATAAAGTTCGTGTCGCCGTTCCAGCGGGGAACGACGTGAAAGTGAAGATGCCCTGGAATGCCGGCGCCGGCCACATGTCCGAGGTTCAGTCCGACGTTGAAGCCGTCGGGATTCATGACCGTTTGGAGCGTGCGGACGCAGCGGCGCATCACCATCGTCAGTTCCGCAAGTACCGTTTCGTCCAAGTCGTCCAAATCGGCGGTTTCCTTGTAGGGGGCCACTATCAAATGCCCGCCGTTGTACGGGTAGCGGTTTAGGAGAACGAAACAGTGCCGATCGCGGTGGATGACGAGATTGCCGACGTCGTCCTCGCTTCGAGCGATGCGGGCAAACAAAGACTCGCCGCCGGCCGGAGGCTTGGGCGACAAAACGTAATCAATCCGCCACGGGGCGTGGAGACTTTCCATAGCCGTGATTTTGAAGGCAAGTTTGGGAAAAGTCAAAAAATCCCGACGACGGAACCTTGCATTTTTACCTTGAAAAAGAGGGCGGATTCTCTTTCCATGATTTCTCCGCGCCGAACGTTTGCGCGGAACTTGCCCGCGGGGCCGCTGGCACAGTGGAATGAGAAACAAGCGAAAAATCAAAACAAACAGGCCGGCGAAGGCCGTTGCAAAGAAAGCGCCGCCCCAATCTCCAACCGACGACGCTGTTTCCGACGGACAAAAGCCTCCGAAGACCCGGTTTTTTCGAAAGTTCGACTGGATGGTTGCGGGAGCGGCCGCCTTCTTTGTGTTTCTGGGCTATTTGTACACTTTGGCGCCGGACGTCACACTGGAGGACAGCGGCGAGCTGGCCGTCGCTTCTTATTACGCCGGTGTGCCGCATCCGCCCGGCTACCCGGTCTGGACGATTTACACTTGGCTGTTCACGGTTTTGGTTCCGGTTTCCAACATTGCGTTTCGGGTGGCCTTGGCTTCGGCTTTTGCGGGCGCGTGCAGCTGCGGCCTGCTGGCTCTCATGGTTTCGAGGGGAAGCGGCATGTTGATCCGGAGCGTTTCGGATTTTCAAGGGCTGGACGAGCGAACGGAAAAGGCCGTCTCCGGGGTTTCCGCATTCGCGGCCGGTTTGTTGCTGGGGTTCAACGGCTTCATGTGGTCTCAGGCGGTGATTGTGGAGGTTTACACGCTCAGCGTGCTTTCTTTTATGGGAGTTCTCGTTTGTTTGATGCGATGGATGCATGCTCCGCAGGATCGAAAGTATCTTTACTGGGCGTTCTTTCTCTTTGGGATTTGCATCAACAACCATCAAAGTTTGGTGGTGGCGGCGATTGGGCTGGAGATTGCCATTGCCGTCGCCAATCCGCGACTGGGGCGGGATTTGTTTTTGGGCAACTCCATCGTTTTTATATTGGGGCTGCTCCTAAAGCTGAACGGCGTGATTACGGCGTTTGACACCAACCCCCCTTTGTTTGTCATCTATATTCTAATCGGGATTGGCTCCATGGTCGCTTTTCTTTGGTTGTGGGGGAAGACGCGGGAAGTGTTGACCCAGTGGAAGACGGCGCTGTGGATGCTCTTGGCGTTTGCGGCCGGCCTTTCCTTTTATTTGTATATGCCGCTGAGTTCGGCGACCAATCCGCCGATGAACTGGGGCTATCCGCGAACTTGGGAGGGATTCTTGCACGCCTTTACCCGCGGACAATACGAACAGCCCAATCCGATGACCTTTTGGCGTCTGGATTCGCTTATAAGTTTCGCGCAGCAGACGTGGCTGTATGTGAAAGCGCTGGGCCGAGAGTTTAATCCGATTGTATTGCTAGCCGCTCTGGCGCCGTTTGGTTTTTTCGCTCAGATGCAGCGGCGCGAAAAGGCTTGGTTGGCGGGATTGGCCGCCATTTTCTTTTGTCTGGCCGTTATTCTGATGATCCTGCTCAACCCGCCGCCGGACCGCCAAAGCCAAGAGCTGAACCGAGTTTTCTTTCTGCCCTCGCACGCCTTGGTGGGGCTTTGGGCGGGATATGGCTTGAGTTTGATTGCGGCGCTTTTGGCGGCTCGATATCGGCAGTTTCGGGGGCGCGGCTTGCTGGGAGGCTGCGCGGCCTTGGGCATTGCTTTGTATTTGTGGGCTTCTTTGGATCGGGTGCATCCGTTGGATCAGTTTGCCGCCGGGTATCTCGTGGTGTGCGCCGGCGTTTTTCTGGCGGGCTTGGCCGCCTGCCCCGCCAAAGCGCCTTTGCGGCTGGTGTTGGCTGTGTTTGCCGCGCTGCCGCTTCACTCTGCCTTGACTCATTGGTGGGAAAACGAAAAACGAGGACACCTTTACGGCTATTGGTTTGGACACGATATGTTTGAGCCGCCTTTTGATCTTTATCCGTCGATGACGAAAAACGCCATTCTCTTCGGCGGCACTGATCCGGGCCGGTTCAACCCTACTTATATGATCTTTTGCGAAAGCTTTCTTCCGCCATCCAAAAAACCGCGCGATCCCAACTTCGACCGGCGGGACGTTTATTTGATCACGCAAAACGCCTTGGCGGACAAAACTTATTTGGACTACATCCGCGCCCATTATTTCCGAAGCGCCCAAAAAGACCCGCCGTTCTTTCAAGAAATGTTGCGTTCCAAAAAGTCGAAAGAGCTGGGAAAAACCAATCTCTTAGCGCGTATGGCGGCGCCGTTGGATTGGGCGATGACCGCTTTGGGCCGTTCCGTGGAAGTCTCGCGCCGGGCAAAGGGACTTTATCCCGAAACGGAAATCTATACGCCGTCCGACCGGGATTTCCGCAACGCTTTGGATGAATACGAAGAAGAACTGAATCGAAAGCGGCTATTAAATCAACTCAAGCCAGGCGAAGGCGAGGGCATGTCGCTGGTGTTGGCGATCAACTCCATCTTGGCAAAACTCATCTTCGACAAGAATCCCGACCACGAGTTCTACATCGAAGAGAGTTTTCAAATGGATTGGATGTTTCCGCATCTGACGCCTTTTGGGATTATCCTCAAGCTAAACCGGGAACCAGTCCAGACCCTCACCGAAGAAATGATGGATCGCGACCGAGAATTTTGGGCGCGGTATATGGAGCGCTTGATCGGAAACTGGATCACCACGGAAACCACGGTGGAAGAATTGGCCGACTTTGCGAGGAAGGTTTATCAGCAAGGCGACCTGAAGAATTACCGGGGAAACGCAACCTTCCTGAGAGAAAGTTGGGCGCAAAAGGCCTTTTCCAAACTGCGAAGCGCCATTGGGGGCGTATATGCCTTCCGATTGTCCCCGCAATGCCCGCCGGAACTCCGCCCCCAAACCCTTGAAGAAGAGCGACGACTGCTGGAAGAAGCGGAGTTGGCTTTTCGGCAGGCCTTTGCGCTTTGCCCATACAGTTTGGAGGCGGTGGTGCGGTATGCGAATCTTTTATTGACCGTCAACCGCTTGGACGACGCTCTTCTGCTAACGGAAGTCTGCTCCGAGTTTGATCCAGAAAATGCGCAACTCCCGCACCTGAAATCCCAACTGAATCGGCAGAAACAAGAGCGGGAAACGAAGATCCGATTGCAGGAAGAAGTGTCGCAATTGGAGATGCAGTACGACCAAAGCCCGACAAACATCAACGTCCTTGCCGGGCTGATCGCAAGATACATTCGGCTGAGGCAAACCAACGAAGCGCTCCGGTTGCAGGAAGCGGTGGTCAACGACGAGAACGCCTCGGCCGAAGCCCTGCTCGTGGTTTCTTCCGCCTACATGCAGTTAGGACGATACCCCGACTTGGAAAAGGCGCTTCTCCGCCTCGTCGAGCAAAAGCCGGAAGATCCCGCAGCTTGGTATGATTTGGCGGCCACGCAAGCTTTGTTGCAAAAAAATTCCGAAGCCATTGGAAACTTGGGGCGGGCCGTCGAAATGGAACGGCAACGTCCCCTGCCTCAGGGAAGCAAGCCTCTCTTGTCGCGGGCGCAGGAAGATCCTCGATTCAACGGCATCCGCTGGCTGCCCGAATATCGGCAATTGATCACCGAGCAATAAGCTCTTGCCGGCGAAACTGCTTCAATTGCCGCTACACTCCGGCCTTTTCCATAAACGCGTAACAGAGCATGTGACAGACGCCCATCTGAACGTCTTCCACTCGGCCGTAATGTTCGGAATCCACGACAATCACCTCTTGGGCCAACGCCGCCAAAGCCCCTCGCTTGGCGCCGACCAGGGCGATGGTTTGCAACCCGCAGTCCTTCGCCCAAGAAATAGCTTTGACAACGTTGGGCGAATCACCGCTGACGCTCAACGCCAGCGCGACGTCCTTCGGCGCGGCATAGTTTTCCAACTGCCGCCAAAAGACGTCCTCGTAGACATAGTCGTTGCCAACGGCCGTCATCCAACTGACGTTGTCGTTGAGCGAAAGAACTTGGAACCGTTGGCCAGCCAAAGCATCCGAAGCCCCCTTGCCCAAATCCGTCGCAAAATGCGAGGCGTTGGCGGCGCTCCCTCCGTTTCCAAAGACAAAAATTCGCCGGCCCGCCGCAACCGCCTCTTTCAACAAGCCGGCAATTTTGCAGACTTGATCCAAGTCAATCGAATCCAGCGCACGTTTTTGCTCGGCCAAGTAGTTTTGAATCCACTGCTTCACAGCGCGAGATTTTGGACGCTTTCAGCGGAAAATCGCAACTGCAAACCCGCCACCGAATTTCCTTTCTCCGCTGTCGGCAGGAACAAATTGGGGAAAGCGCGCCCGGCCCTCCGCTTCGCTTCGGCCTTACTCTTCTACAACTTCCTGCCGATTGTCTCCGCGGCGGCTTTATTGGTGCGTTGGTCGCTTGGCGTGATTAAATTTCTTTTTGCCGCTGCTTCCAGCCTTGATTTTGCAAAATCAGAATTGACGGAATTTGCTCTTGACGCTCTTGGTTATATTGGTTTTTCTAATCGAAAATTCGCTCTCTGGATGTTTGAGTTTTTCCGACTCTTTTTCTTTTTGTGATCTGGGCCGTTTCTGATTCCGCATTTTACCGATGTTGATAATATTCCAACTGCGATTTACATTATTCTCTTTGTTATTTTTTCCTCGATTGTATTTGTAGGCGGAAACTAGATAACCAGCGTTTTTGATCTTGGCAAAGAATTTGGCGAAGTAGTTTAATAAATCCCGTTCTCTTAATTCTTCTCTTTCGGGATTGACGGAAAAACAATCACGGGTTTTGCTTGGCATAACTCTCCCGTGATTTTGCAGGTTCGAATCCTGCCTTTGCCTCTCCTCTTGATAACTCTTCAACATCTGCCGATCAATGAGAAAAAGTGCGGGGCTTCACGGCCGGCGGAGATCCGATCTGCAAGACCAACAAGAAAACACTAATCGCCCCTCATCTCATAATGCCGCCGCCCCCTGTTTGCGTTGCTCGTTTCAATTTTCTTCGCTAAAGATTTTCATTTCCCCAACTCGCTCGAAATCCCGCTGCTGAGGCCAACGGCCGTTGGCGCAGAGGAATCGCCGCGGCCAAACATCCTGCTCATCATGGCGGACGATCTAGAGTGTCTGTAACCTCGGCTGCTACGGATCGGAAATCAAAAACCCCTCATCCAGATCGCTTGGCCGGGAACGGGCTTCGGTTTTCCCAGTTTGACAACGCCGCCAAGTGTCATTCCTCTCGTGCGTCGCTGTTGACTTGGTTTTACTGCGGCCAAGCCGGAAGCAACTCGATGCACCGCTACGGCACCATGGCGGAAGTGTTGCGCAACGCGGATCATTTTATAGCTATGTCGGGCAAGTGGACTCTTTCCAAACAACCAACGGACTTCGGCTTCCAAAAATATTGGGGACACCTTTTCGGTTTCGGCAACTTACGGGAAACGACACCTTTCGTCATAATGGAAGAAAGTATGCTGTCCTGAAGACGTTGAATGTCCTCCACCTTTTACACAACTTATAGGATTACCTACTTCGCGCTTGACTTTTTGGAAGAGGCCGTTTCGCAAGATGATCCCTTCCTCCTTTACGTCGCTTTCCAATCGCTTCACTACTCCCCTTCTTTCAAGCACTTGAAGATGAATACGGGCAAACCACGCCGCCATAGGGAGGCTTGGCCATTGGGATGGCGTTGCTCGTTCAATTACGCCTCGATCCGTAAGCAGGTTCACCAAGTCTGCGAGTGGGCGCCCCTGATCAATGGGAATCTGGTGATTATGAACTTGGCGTCCACCTTTGGGTCCTGTCAAAACCGAAGGCAACTGTGCGATTTCAGCAACCGTATTCCACCCCGCAATTTCAACAGAAATTCCCGAAGCAATGCCGTCCGGTGTGATACACCAGAGCACAATGTCAGCTTTGGCGCGTATGTTCGGCATCTGGTTGACGGCGATGCACCTCCCCAGGTTTTGCCAGAAAGTGGCATTCCACGTCTTGACCTCAATGCGCTGAGAGTGCGGGCCTCCCCAATGCAAGTCCGTTTCCTGCATCCTATGGGCATCCCGGAAGATCGGTTCGCAGGGAAAGCCCGAGCTCTCCGCCCACTGCACGCAAACCAGTTCGCCAATCTTGCCCCGAAAATGAGAGTCCAGAGTGTTGTTGTAATGGCCGGGCGAGTTCTCAAAAAGGCGAAACGTTTCCTCCGCCCTCGTGTTTGCCACCATTTCATCGGTCACAAGTACCAAACTGTCATCACGCCACCCTCCAAGATGCGTTTGCTGCTAGTGGGGATAATGGCGACATATATGCAGAACCGACGTCAATCATTTCCCGGAAGTTGACGGCTACCTTTCATCTTGCGTCTAAACCTCAAAGAACGGCACTGATCGCGCGCTAACAAGGGCTGTGGAAACTTGTTTCCGCTAAACTCGGCCAATAGGAACTATACAATTCAGAGGCGGATCGAACAGAGATTGAAGATCTAGCCGCGCAACACCCCGAACGAGTGATCTTCATGGCCGAAGAATGGTTCCGAACGGCGCGGACTTTGGAACGGTTGAAGGGAAATCATCTGCCCCCAGTTCGCTCCGAAAAGACCATGTTGCGATTCCGCAAAGACTCCGACGGCGAACCAACCAACGGCAAAATTAGCCGTTGAATTCAGCGGATGATTTTTGTGTCCACATTGCGCGGCCCACGTTTATTCAACGATTCTCTCGACTATCGCTCTTTGTGTTTGCACATCGCGGCCATTCCTCTTACAATAGAAAGACGCACAGAATGAAAAAAGACTCCGAAACCAAGATCGATAAATCCGAGCAAAAAGCCAATCGAAGCCAATTCTACGGAAACCGGATAACCGCTTTCTGAGTGCTGATTTTCTACATCTATTTTCTATATCCACAAAACCAACGGCGTATGACCACAAACGAAATCCTCAAAGAACTCGAATCTATGGGCAGCAAACGCACAAAGAAGATGCTCATGAAAAACCACGGAGTGCGAGAACCGTGCTTCGGCGTCAAAATCGGTGACATGAAAAAGATCGTTAAACAAGTCAAAAAAGACTACCGACTCGCCCTAGAACTTTACGCGACAGGCAACTACGACGCTATGTATCTTGCGGGCTTGATCGCGGACGACGACCGCATGACCAAACGCGACTTGCAACGCTGGGTGGAGAATGCTTATGGCGGATCGTTGCCGGGTTGCACCGTGGCAGCGGTGGCGGCGCAAAGCCGCTACGGTTGGGAAATGGGAACCAAGTGGATCGAGTCTAAAAAGGATTTTGTGGCGCATGCCGGCTGGAGCACTCTCTCTGACTTGACAGCGCTAAAAGAAGATGCAACCCTGGATTTGTCCCAGCTGGAAGCGCTGTTGAAGCGCGTCAAAAAAAACCTGCACAAAGCCCCCGACACCGTCCGCTACGCGATGAACAACTTTGTAATTTGCGTCGGTTGCTACGTCAAAAGCTTGACCGAAATCGCCTTGAAAATTGGAGAAGACATCGGGCCAATCACAGCAGACCTGGGCGACAACCAATGCCGCATTCCCTTTTCTCCGGACTACATACGCAAAGTCAAAAAACGAGGTTCGATTGGCAAAAAGCGGAAAACAGTAAAATGCTAATGCGGTGCAGGTTGGGATTATTTTGCTGGTGTTTCCGGGGGATGCAATAGGAACGCCATAGAAGCCGGCGCAAAAAAACATCCGCTCCTTGCCTTCTTTGGTTTCTGGTCTCGCTCTCCTTCGGCCGCCGTCCCGATGAACCGCCATCATCTGCTTGGCGGCCGGCACAAAAAGGCCGGCTTCCCTTCTTTTCCTTCTCTCCAAAAGGAGAAACCCAGGCCACCACCCAACCAGCCGCCTGGCCCTTCGCCAACGCTCCCAAGACAACAAGTTCGCCCCAACACGCCTTTGGCTGCGAGAAAGAAAGAAAGAAGCGGAAAGGGAGACGACCACCAGACTTTTGACCGCCGTTTTGGCGGGGTCGATGGTTGGGGTTTAGGCTTGTTCTAGTTGGAATGACACCGCTCGGAGCGCAGAGAAGAAAGGGCGAGGCCGAAGGCAAGGAGCGCTTATCCTGGATGGTTTGATTGAGGGCAGACCGCATCCATAAGAGAGAGAGCTGAGGCCGGCGTTTCCCTTTCTCCTCCTTGCCAATGGTTGCGCTCTGCCGCCAATTCTCTCCATTCCCCGCCGCCAGCAAGCCAAGCCCACCAATAGCCCCCCGGATTAGTTCGGTCTTCATCGAACCAAGAGACCTTGGGGCAACAACGCTTTGTCCCATAGTGGCCGATTGTAGATGCGCTCAAGGGGGAGAGCTCTCATCTTCTGGCGTTGCTCTCTTCCGCAAGACGCCCTCTTCTGCGAGGGGACTGCTTAGCTCTTTGACGCCCCTTCTCAAAATGGCTGGTCTGTTTTCTGCGGACTGCCTTGCGGGCGCGCCAAGAGAGAGCCTCTGCGCCGAGCAAAGAAGAAACCAAGCGCTTGGCGGAGCAGAGGCCGGTTGTTTTCGAAAGTTGCGCTTAGCCTGTTGCTTCGGCTCAACTTCGGGGCAGAGCAAAGCGCAAGGGGAATCGGAGGAGTTAGGCTACAAGGCTCTTTGGGGGTTATAGATGTGGGGCTTGGTTGGTGCCTGATTAGTTTTCTTGCTGGCTTGTTTTGGCGGATGCTAAAAAGAGAGGAGCAGCGTTGCCAGAATGCTGGGGAGAGAGCGACAACGGCAATGGTTTATGAATGAGGTGGGAGAGGTTAGATGGCGTTTTCCCAGCCCGCAGACAATCAGGCAGATTGCGATATGAAGACTGGTTGGATGATGCGATCTTCCGAGCCGAATGATGTCTTGTTGGAAAGTCGAATGATTGAACGAGATGAATTCGTTCGACAATGCGGGAAGCGGTGGGGTTTAGACGAGTGATAGGTTTGGATTCGTCGCTTTTAGTGCTGTCTAAATCGGCGGTTGCTCTGAATTACAGTGCATTTAAGAGCGCAACCTCATTCGCCTTTGGTGGAGCTTTAAACCGCCGGAATCTTTTTGTTCAAGGAGTGGTGATTTTTTGAAGGAGGGTTGTCTTTCCGTTGATTTTCAGGCTTGCGGAAGGTTTTGTTTGGCAGACCAAGAGTCTCGCAGGGCAATAGTGCGGTTGAAGACTAGGCGGCCGGCTTGGGAGTCTTTGTTATCGAGGCAGAAGTATCCGGTTCGTTCGAATTGCCAAGGCTGGCCGGGAGCGGCGTCGGCTAGGCTAGGCTCCAGTTTGCAGTTGTGCAATACGGTGAGCGAGTGATGGTTGATGAATTCGGTAAATTCTTTGCCGGATTTGTGGTTGGCTGGATTGGGAACGGTGAAGAGGCGGTCAAAGAGCCGCACTTCGGCTTGGACGGCGTGAGGCGCGGAAACCCAGTGGAGGGTTCCTTTGGTTCGTCTTCCGGCGGTGGCTCCGCCTCGTTTTGATGTGGGATCAATGGTGCAGCGGAGGGATTCGACGTTGCCGTCGGCGTTTTTGATGACTTCCTCGCACTTTAACAGGTAAGCGTAGCGCAGGCGGACTTCGCCTCCGGGTTGGAGTCGGAAGAATTTTTTTGGAGGGTTTTCCATGAAGTCGGCTTGCTCGATGTAAAGTTCTCGAGAGAAGGGGATTAATCTGGTTCCTGCGTTTTTGTCTTCGGGATTGTTGGCTGCTTCCAGTTCTTCGAAATGGTTGGCGGGCAGGTTTTCGATCGACACTTTGAGCGGTTTTAGCACGGCCATTGCTCGGCGGGCTTTTTGGTTTAGATCGCCGCGGATGCAGTGTTCGAAGAGGGCGATGTCGGTGAGGCCGTCGTATTTGGTGACGCCGATGGTTGCGCAGAAAGTTTTGACGGCGTCCGGCGTGATTCCTCGGCGGCGAAGGCCGGAAATGGTTGGTATCCGGGGATCGTCCCAGCCGTCGACGATTTTTTCCTGAACAATTTGGATGAGCTTGCGTTTGCTTAGCACGGTGTAGCTTAGGTTGAGACGGGCGAATTCGTATTGCCGGGGAAGCGGACGGGGCAGAGGGAGATTCTCCAAAACCCAGTCGTAGAGCGGGCGGTGCACCGCAAATTCGAGGGTGCAGATGGAGTGGGTGATGCCTTCGATAGCATCGGAGAGGCAGTGGGCGAAGTCGTAAGTGGGGTAAATGTTCCAGTTGTTTCCCGTTCGGTGATGAGAAATTTTTCGTATTCGATAAAGTGCCGGGTCGCGCAAGTGAATGTTGGGGGAGGCCATGTCGATCTTGGCGCGGAGTGTTTTGGCGCCGTCTTTGAATTCGCCTTTTCGCATTCGAGCGAAGAGATTCAGGTTTTCTTCCACTGTGCGGTTTCGCCACGGGCTTTCGGTCCCCGGCACTGCGGGGACGCCGCGCGATTCTGCGAATTCCTTTGCCGATTGGTCGCAAACGAATGCCTTTCCCTTCCGAATTAGTTCAACGGCGTGTCCGTAGAGTTGCTCAAAGTAATCGGAGGCAAAGAATTTGCGCTTGCCCCAGTCAAAGCCTAGCCAGCGCACGTCGGCTTCGATAGCCTTGACGAATTCCTCATTTTCCCGTACTGGATTTGTGTCGTCGAAGCGCAAATGGCACGCGCCTTGATTTTCGGCGGCGATGCCGAAGTTTAAACAAATGGATTTTGCATGGCCGATGTGGAGATAGCCGTTTGGTTCCGGCGGAAATCGGGTGACCACTTTTCCGCCGTGGGTGTTTGTTGCGAGGTCGCGGGCGACAATCTCGCGGATGAAGTCCTTTTCCGATGCGGGCCGATTCGATGATTCTTGCGTCATGGCGACGTTCCTGGCGATATTAATGCTCGTTTGGGGTGTTGTGTAGAAAAATTACCGTTTTTTCATTGAGAGATACTTCCATTCGATTGTACGGGGTTCGCCAGAACAACCTGAAGAATTTCGACCTCGACATCCCTTTGAACCGGATGACGGTACTCACCGGGGTAAGCGGGAGCGGCAAAAGCTCTTTGGCTTTTGAGACTTTGTTCGCCGAAGGGCAACGCCGGTATATCGAAACCTTTTCGCCCTACGCTCGGCAGTTTTTCGACCGCATGGACAAGCCGCAAGTGGATCGGATTGAAGGGATTCCGCCGGCAATCGCCATCGAACAGAAAAATACCGTCAAGTCGGCCCGTTCCACTGTCGGAACTATGACGGAAATCTGCGATTACGTAAAAATACTTTGGTCTCATTTTGCCCGTCCCTTTTGCAAACGTTGCGGCCGTCCTGCGGCCGCGGACTCGCCGCAAAGCGTGTGGCGGTTTTTGCAAGAAAACGAGTTTCAAGGCAAACTAATTTACGTTGTCTTCCATGTACAAATTAGCATGGCCTTGGGTCGATCCGAGTGCTTGCGGGCGATTTTGTCCCAAGGATTTCAGCGCTGTTTGCTGGGAAACCGAGTGCGGAGGATTGGCGACTTGATTGCGGAAGAATCAAGGCGAAACTCGAATTCAAAAGCCACTGCGGGCGCAGAGGGATGGTCGTCTCTGCTCGTTGTTCAAGATCGAATCCGCTTCGCTCCAAGAGCCCGCCCTAGATTTGCGGAGGCATGCGAGCAGGCATTTTCGTTCGGCAAGGAGCGTCTGTCCCTCTTTGTGGAAACGGAAAACTCTGAATTGAAGGCTTTGCGGTCCTTTTCTCGGTTGACGGAGTGTGCCGAGTGCGGTGAAACCCTTCCGAAGCCGACGCGCTCCTTCTTCAGCTTTAATTCGCCGGTTGGCGCCTGTCCACAATGCCGTGGTTCCGGGCGGGTGCTGGCTGTCGATTATCGGTCTGCCATCCCCGACCCTTCGATGACGCTTGCCGAAGGCGCTGTGAAACCGTGGCAGATAGGGCATGGCCTGCGTTCCCAGCTGGACTTGATGCAAGCGGCGCGGCGAGACTCCATCCCTACGAACGTGCCTTTTGGCCGTCTTTCCTCGGCTCATCAAAAATGGGTAATTTTTGGCGCTCCAAATTATGGTAGAGATCGCCGTCATCGCTGGCCCGAAGCTTGGTACGGGGTGAAAGGATACTTTGATTGGTTGGAATCAAAAGCCTACAAAATGCACCTCCGCGTGATGTTGGCGCGTTATCGGGCGCAACGCGAATGCCCGGCCTGCAACGGCGCTCGTTTCAAACCGGAGGTTCTCCAATTTTTCGTCGAATGCGGAACACAGAAACCTGGACTGGCCTTGCCGGAATTTTACGCTTTGCCAATCAAGGACGCGCTGAAAATCGTAAACGAGTGGCATCGCCGGACAAAAACCCGAAGAGTCTCTCCTTTGCAGCATGCGCTTCGAGAAGTTCAATGTCGGCTTCAATTCCTCGCGGAAGTCGGTTTATCCTACCTCAGACTGGACCGTCCCACAAATACACTCTCCGGCGGAGAGACCGAGCGGATCAATCTGACCTCGTGTCTGGGAACGCGGTTGGTAAACACTTTGTTCGTCCTGGATGAGCCGAGCGTTGGGCTTCACGCCGTCGACGTGCAAAACTTGATCCGAATCCTTCATCGGCTTCGAGATGCGGGAAACACCCTTGTCGTCGTCGAACATGACGCCGCGATCATTCGGGCCGCCGATCGCGTAATCGATATTGGTCCCGGTAGTGGCGCCGATGGCGGGCGTCTGATCTTTGCCGGCACAGTTTCCTCACTTTCGAAGCGGAGAAATTTCGCAACCGCGCGTTTCTTGAGCGGCCGGGAAAAACTAGGAGGCAGCTTGCCGTCCCACCCAGTGGACAAAGACACGCAGTGGCTTTCCATCCGCAACGCAACTTGCCGCAACCTTTCCCAGCTTTCCGTAGATATTCCCCTCAATCGCTTGGTTTGTGTTACCGGGGTCAGCGGCTCCGGCAAAACGACCCTAGTCAAACAAGTTCTTGCGCCGGCTTTGTCGCGCGCTGTCGACCGTTCCCCTTCTTATTCCCCCCCGAGTGCGGACGCAAAAGCATGGGGCTTGAACCCAACCGGCGATTCCATCCGCGAAAATCAAGCAATCGCCGAATTATCGGGCTTCGAATCGCTCGACTCCGTCATCCTGGTTGACCAATCTCCGATTGGCAAAACCCCGCGATCCAGCCCCGCTCTTTACGTCGGCGTCTTTGAGGACATCCGAAAACTCTTTGCCGCCTCGAAATCGGCAATGGCAGCGGGATGGACTCCGGGAACATTCAGCTTCAATTCCCCCTCCGGACAATGCGAGAGATGCCGAGGCGCCGGATTTGAAAAAGTCGAAATGCAATTCCTCAGCGATGTCTTCCTTCGTTGCCCAGAATGCGATGGCGACCGATATTGCCGGAAAGTTCGAGACTTCGTACTAGATTTAAGCGAATTCACTCCCGCAGATTCCGAGTTCTCCGGAAAAATCCGGTGGACGGCGCCGGCAATGCTAAAAGCCACCGCGGACGAGGCAGTTGAAGTCCTGCGGCAGTGTTCTTCCCATATTGCCGCCCGGAAAGCCGTTCGTGGACTTCGCTGGCTCCAAGAAGTCGGACTCGGTTATCTTCAATTAGGGCAACCCGTGAACACCTTGTCGGGAGGAGAAAGCCAGCGGTTAAAAGTCGCCAAACATCTCTATGCGAGCGTCAACAGCAACCCCGAGAAAGTTTCAAAGATCGGAAACCTTTGCCTGCGTAAAAGCCAAAACAAAACCCTTTTTCTCTTCGACGAACCCACCACCGGCCTGCATTTTGTCGACGTCAAAGTCTTGCTCCGAATGTTTCAAACCATGATCCAAAATGGACACAGCGTCCTCGTCATTGAACATCATATCGAATTCATCCAGCAAGCCGATTGGGTGATCGACATAGGGCCAGGCGCCGGAACCGAAGGCGGAAAAATAGTCGCCCAAGGACATCCCTCGGCAATTGCCCAGTCAAAACAAAGCCTCACCGGAAAATTCCTGCGTGCCAAAAAGACAAACAAAAATCCGCAAAACTGAGAAATCCGATGATTTTATTTCTCTTTTTGACTTGACCAACAGAGAAAATTAGGGCAAAAACCCTGCGGAAGGCACACAAAAGCCTCTTTTCGTGATTATTTTGTGTTTTTTTGTGTTGGAAAGGGCTTGACAAAAGCGAGTTTATGGTTTTTATTAACGGAAAGTTACTTTTTGGTGTAAATTTTCTTCGTTGTATTTGGATGACTTTGGATCAGAAATTGCCGGCATATTATTGCAGAACTTGAAAAGAGAGACGCGTGTCAAAAATCTTTTTAATCCTCCGGCAAAAAGCGAATGCTGAAATCGTTTGGTTGCTTCCAATTCGAAGCGTTTCTTCTAAAGAGAAACTAAACATCTTTCGGCTTTAAGGGGATGCGAAAGAATCCAAAGTTGAACATTGGACAAAATAATCGAAAAAAAAACTTGCAAAACCGTTGCTTTAGGCTATAGTGGTTAAAAATTATTTGCGAACAGAGGCGAATGACAGTATTTTCTCGGCAGTTGAAGATGAACATGACGAATAGAAATCCTTACCGTTCAGGCGCTTGCGGATCAATCCGCACCAGCCACCAGGAACAACAGAATGCCCCCGACGGCGGAAACCCGCGAAACGTCACTACGACGACGGACACCGAATTTTCGAAATCAGATGGAATCATGAACACAAAGACCAATACATCGTTATTGTACAAGAGCCTCGCAGTGCTGGCTCTCTCTTGCGCGCTTGCCAACACTGCGCTCGGGCAGGTCAGTCGCATCGACTGGGGCGACGACAACAATCGTCTCCCGTCGATCACTTACGGCACGGCACTCGGCAACGATCAATTCAATGCCAGAGCGTTGGACTCCCAAGGCAACGCAGTCGTGGGGGGATCATTCACCTATTACTGGGGTGCTTCCGACCTTCCACAAGAACAATCGGCGGAAGGCGACGACTGGGTTGCGAATTGCCCAGAAATTTCCCCCAGCACCGTTGCGTTCAACGGACGAGGCTTCAATCCAGCCAGAGACGACAGAACGTACAGCTGCGACCACGACGACAATTCCGGCACCCCGAACAAAACCGGAACGTTCGACTGGCTCTACCTGGACGTGGGCGAACACACGATCCGCGCCACCTACCGCATTCCCGGTAGTGGCAATCGATCTTGGAATAAAGAAGTTTCAATCACCGTCACCAAGGCGCCCCTCACCGTCAGCCCCAGACCAGTCAGCAGCCGAGCCTACGGCGATGAAAACTTCAAGGGCTTCGAATCCGATCTGAACCCGACTTGGCCTAGCGGCGAAAAATTGTTCATCCAAACGACGAACGAGCCTATCGTAGCCGACTTGGTTATCCAAGGCGGTTCTCAATTCAGAGAGCTCGCCCAAGACAACGACGATAACGAGCCGATCAATGACGCAACCGGCGCCAACCCGATCATGATTCCCGTCATCCCGGAAGATGACCCAACCCACTACACCAGAACGGGAGTGGACGTCCAATTCGTAGGCTTTGTGCGCGGAGAGACCTACCCCCGTCTCGTCAATAACCATCGCTCTATCGCCACTACGACTGAGATTAACAATGATCCTCTGGTGCCCCGGCGCTTTAAATTGCGAGTTCGAACATTCGAAGACAATGATCCAACCAAAAATCCTACGAACAATAATCTTTACCGTTCTGCTCCGGTGGGAACCAGAGGAATCATCGACTTTGAAGTCTTGCCCCAGTTCAAGAACTACGACGTCAGCGTAGGCCAAACCGCTACCTCCGCTACCTTGACGGTTACCAAGGCAAAAATCGAAATCAGAGCCAAAGCAGACTATCCCAAACGCTACGGCAATACCATCAATCCTCGGTTTGCCAGTGATAGCGACGATCCGGTGCCGAACAGCCATTATACAGGACAACGGGCGAACGAGTCCCGCCTCAATCCAGACCTCATCAGGCCGGTGGGAGAACTATCTTCGCCTTTCGCTTGGGGAAACAACTTCCGCTTTGGCGAAGGATTTATTGAACGTATAGTTCTGGCCGACTCAGCTGGATGGGCGGCCGACGCAACCGTTGGCAAGCATGGAATCACCCTAATCCAAAATCATCAAATTCTGGGCGACGAAACGGCGTTTTTGAATAGCTACGACATCACCGTGGCGAATGGAAACGTCAAAATCGGCAAACGCAGATACAAACTGCTTGTCGAAGACGAGACCCAGAATTATGGAGATATCCTGCCTCCCTTCCCCATTTGGGTGCACAATCCGGCGCCCCATCTATTAGTCAGCGGCGCCAACACCAGAACAAATATGGTCGGCAACGACGTTTATTACAGAATCGCCGATTTAAGGACTGGTTTTTGGCAAAACCGCCCCATCTCTTCCACTGCCAATCCCGGCGTTCGAGGGATACTGGATGCAGGCTCTTATACAATTCGCCTCACCAATGGCAGCTCGGCAACCCATGAGTTTGACGGTAAAACACAGGCGTCGCTGACAATCAATCGAGCCAATTTGATCTTGAGACTGGGCAACTTTAATTCGTCGTTAGGGCAACCCCCGGCGGCAATCTTCGTTACCCCCGTCGCCGGTCATCTTTCTCAAGATGTGGATAATGGCAGGATGAGAGCCGGCGTGCTGACCAACGATCCTGAATTCGAATACAGCGACGACGATGGGGCGACTTACAACGACCTCGACTCTGCAGGGCTTCAAACAATGGTAGGAAGTGTGGGACAACACCGCATTAGGGTTAAGAACCGGAACGATGTTCAGTCCTTGAACTATAACGTTGACTTTCAATACACCTCCGGAGGCGATCCTGCAGAAGATCCTCCCGTTGCCCCTTCTTACAGCATCTATACCGTTGGAGATCGAGGCGTGGACATTCGTTGGGGAGGTCCAGATATTTCTCCGGTGACTTATGGAAATCTCTTGGGAAACAGCCGTTTGAATGCTCAATTCTGGAACCCCAATACGAACTTGCCGGTGGAGGACAGCCGTAATGACGCCGGTAGTGACAACGAAAGATTAATGCCCGGGGTGGACTACGAGGTCATTTACGCAGTCGAGTACCAAAACGGCGCTCAAACCCAGGTTGATATTCTCAGAACTGATGGCGCAGATAGAGGCACTGAAAGATACCACCGGCTTCTTGCCAACAAAATCTACAGAATCAGTGTAGAGTTCAAACCGACTCCGGCCGGTATAACAAAAATAAATGGTTTTAGAGATGATCGAAAGTTTGGCCGCGCGAAAGTATACCGCAATTTGCGAGTCAATCGACGCACCATCACGGTAAAACCCAATGACCGCAACATTGCTCTGAACGAATCCATCCCTACTTTCAGCGCCTATAGCTTGGAAGGTCTTCCCGGAGGTCCCTACTTGAACGGCATAATGCTTCTGAACGACGCGGCCCTTACGGGGGCCAACACGGAAAGGCTGGTGAAGTTTGTAAGTTCCTCTGCGGAAGATGGTAATGTGAGCGACGCATTTAAAAGACTAAACATCATCGACAGAAATGCGCGATACACCACCACTGCCGTAGCGGGAAGCCCCAAAGGCGACTATCCCATCACTGCCTCCAACTTTCACCGAGCGGGGAATGGAAACATAGAAATCGCCTACAAAGATGGAAAACTCACTATCGGCAAAGCCAGAGTCACTTTGAATTGGAGCGGAAATATTCCGGCCATCACTTACGGAACGCCCCTAAGCGCCACGCATTTGAATGCCCAAGTCTCTCCCACCAGCGTAGAGGGTTCTATTGAGTATAAGGCCAACGGCACGGTGGTGCAGGTAGGCCACCTTTTGGACGCCGGCGCTTATACCATTACCGCCAAATTCAAATCCAGCGACGATGACTATGCCGACAGCCCGGAGAGAGGACGATCCCTTCAAGTCCGTCTAAAAACCTTGAATCTATCAGTGGCGGATGCCGAGAAAATTTACGGGGACGCGAATCCGTCCTTCACAATCGAAGAAGGCACTTTGGGCGCGAACGGTCTATTAGTCCCACCGTTAGCGGCGACCAACGACACCAACATGTTTGTCACCTTCCGAGTGGACGATGACCCCGAAGATAGCGAGAACAATCCAAACCAACGCTTGCCCGTCGGCCGCCATCCCATTGTGATCCAGTTTGACGACCCTGATGGGAGATCGCAAAACTACAGATATGTTCCTGAAAATGGATTCCTAACGGTCAGAAAGCGAGCCGTGACCATTACGCCGGCAAACCGCAACATAGACGTCGGCCATGCCAATCCGAATCTGTTTCTGAATGATTTGAGAAGTCCCGGTGGGGGTACAACCCCAAATCAGCGAGTGAGATTCGACAATCTGGCGCCTCACGAAGCCATTGACGGCGGCAGAAAATTCAGTGATGGAGGGAATGGCTTTCCCCGATTGAACACCAATTTCCCCGGCCTTCGATTCGTTACGGACCTGCCTCCGCTGACCAGCGAGTTCGGGCAAACCAGCCCAATTCGAGTCGCCAACATTGGCGCCACTTCAGACATCGAGAGCAACTACGAATTCACGCGGGCAACCGGCACGCTGACGGTGTCCAAAAGAGTTCCCACAATCAACTGGGCCAACGCCACCATCATGTACGGCCAGAAGATCCGGATAACTGGAGGGCAAAAAGATCGTAGCAAGTTTAACGATGGCGCTAGAACCCACGACGTCAACATCTTCAACGCCAGCGCCAGTCCGGGCGGAGGAACGTTCAGGTATACCCTGGATGGTTCCAGTCAAGATTTCACTGATGACACGGCGCCTCGTTCAGTAGGCAAAGTGAAGTTCCGGGCCGAGTATACTCCAAAGGAATCCGACCAAGATGAATACCGTAATCAAAGCAAAGTGATTGAAGTGACCATCGTCAAGCGTCCTTTAACCGTTCGGATTAAGGATCAGCCGAAGACCTATGGCGGTGTTAGTGTGAATCTCGACGTCACTGATTCCAGCGTTGTGGACTTTGGCGCCAACTTTCAGCACGGAAGAACGCAAAACGCTTCCAAACAGGACTACAACAGGCTGGTTGGCGGCGAGACGTTGGCCACTTTGGATCGTCAGTTGGTGTTGACCACAAACGCCCGTTCGGACTCTCCCGTTGGAGACTATTACATCGCGGTGGTTCAGATGGTGCAGGACAGCAACTACGACATTAAGCCGGTTTTTGGCAGTGTTGAATTGAGAGACGGCATTACTCGGGATCCCAATGGAAGGGTGATTTCCAATATCGGCGCAAATATCAGAGGGATCGGCGAACGAACTTCTCTGGTGACTGGAGATTACGGTCCCCAGTTTGAATACCGAAACGGAGCCGGGCAAACAGGCGCAGTGCCTCAGCCCATAGCGAATGCCGAAGGTCCTCAGCAGTTTTACGCTGGCAGAGTGCGGATAACTCCGGCGAATCTGACTATTAAGGCGATGGATCTTGTCAAAACGCAGGGATCTCCGAATCCAGCGTATGCCGCGGTTCCGGGTAGCCCAGACCAGTTGAAAAACAATGACACGCTGACATTGTACTCCGATAATAACCGGGAAGGTTTGTTGAAAACCCGTTTGGTCTTCTCTTCAACGGTAGAAGAGAACACAGATATCGGAAGGTATCCGATTATCGTTACCGGCGGTTCTTCCGATAACTACATCATCACGTATCAAAACGGCAGCTTTACCGTGCTTCCGCCGATAACTTGGACTCCGACGCCTTTAGTTTATGGCATTCCGTTAGGGGCGGCGCAGCTCAACGCTTCGTCTGAGGTGGCCGGAGACTTCGAGTACTCGGCGAGTAATGCTGAGGGAGTGATCCTGCCTGCCGGTACGCATACTTTGGGAGCAACCTTCACGCCGACAAATCCTCCAACAGGCACCGCTGATTTCTCGGTGGAGTCGACGCTTCAAGTGAGTCGTTCTCCCTTGATTATCACGGCGGAAGATGTGGTGCGTCAGTTTGGGGAGACCAATCCGGTTTTCGTGGTGAGTTATTTGGGTTTTGTGAATGGGGAAGGACCGGATGTGTTGGGCGGCGCTTTAGTCTTTGACGAAGGCGGCGGCACTGATGATGCGGTTGCGGGAGTTTATGATTTGACTCCTTCGGGGTTGACTTCTTCCAACTACGACATTTCGTTTGTTGCGGGTTCTATTACGGTCACGAAAGCTCCGGCTGAGGTCACTTTGGCGGACTTGGTGCAAGGACATGATGGGTTGCCGAAGATGGTTTCTGTGGTGACGGTTCCTGAGGGTTTGGCGGTTGATGTGACTTACGATGGGTCTTCGGAGGCGCCGATAGTTCAGGGTTCTTATGCGGTGAGTGCTATTGTGAATGATTCTAGGTATTCGGGGAGCGCTGAGGGCGCTTTGAGGATAACGGATTCTGCCGCTGTTATTTTGGCGGATCTTGCTCAGGTATATGATGGCGCTCCGCGCATGGTGTCTGTGACCACGGATCCTGCTGGGTTGGAAGTGGCTGTTACCTATGATGGGAGCGCTGAGGTTCCGGTTGGTGCGGGGATGTATGAGGTTCGTGCGGAGATTGATGATCCGAACGGAGTTTATTCTGGTTTTGCGGAGGGCACCTTGGTTGTTGCGAAGGGGAGTGCGCAAATCAGTTTTGTTCCGGGTTCGTTGACCTGGCCGATTAGCGGGATTGCGGCTGCCGAAGTTGTGACGGTTCCGGCAGATTTGAATGTGGGGATTACATATAGTGGAGTTAGTGCGTTGCCTCAGGTAATAGGCGGGTATGATGTTGTTGCAACCATTGACGATGTTAACTGGGTAGGTAGCGTGGCGGGCATCTTTGAGATAGTCAGAGCGCCGCAGCAGATCACTATGCAGTTGCCTGCTCGGGTGGAGAATCCGGGGAGAGAGTTAACCTATGTCTTGTTTGCGGCGGCGACTTCTAATGATCCGGTTAATTTGCCGGTGGAGTTTTCGATAGGTTCGGGCACGGATGCCTCGGCGCTTGCTTCTGTTTCTGGGAATTTCCTGACCATTCGGGGAACGGGCAATATTGAGTTAGTTGCTAGCCAAGCGGGGAACGACTACTGGGCGTCGGTGGAGCGGACTTTCACGATCGAAGTGACTGGTCAGCCGGCGGTTCGGTTAGCGGAGATACAAATCTCGGATTTGGAGCAGGAGTATGATGGGAATCCCAAATCGGTGGGAGTGGCGACGGTTCCGGCTGGTTTGACGACGGTCATTACCTACGATGGCAGTTTGGAAGTTCCGGTGAATGCTGGCACTTACGAAGTTCGGGTGGTGGTCAGTGATGAGGATTACGAGGGAGAGGCAACGGCTATGTTGACCATCACTCCGTCTGCGACGAAGATTCCTGTGGATATTGAGATCACGAATCTCGAACACAAATATGACGGGAATCCCAAGTCGGCCATGGTGACGATGAATCCGGCGGGTATAGCGGTGAGCATTACCTATAACGGCAGTCCGGAGGCTCCGGTAAATGCTGGCACTTACGAAGTTCGGGTGGTGGTTACTGCCGAGACGCATGAGGGATTTAAGATTGATAGGCTGGTCATCGCTCCGGGGGATGCGCAAATCAGCTTTGTTGCCGATTCGTTGAGTCAGTTGGCCGGTCAAGTCAGTCCGGCGGAAGTTGTGACGGTTCCGGTGGGGTTGGTCGTGAGCATTTTGTATGACGGATTGTCTGATGTTCCGGATGTGATTGGGGAGTATGCGGTTGTTGCGACAGTCGAGGATTCTAACTGGGAGGGTAGAGCAGCGGGTACATTTACCATCCGTTTAGCTTCGCAGGAGATTACGATTGGGGATCTTAGGGATTTTAGTCCTTGGCCTATTCCGATGGCAGGAATGGCGATGATCATAGGGCCTCCTTTGCCTTCGGTTGAGGCCACTTCGGGGTTGCCGGTGACTTTGGAAGTGGATGAGAGCAATTCTACGGGAGAAGCTACACTGTCTGCGTCCGGTAACCGTTTGATTGTGACGCAGCCGGGGGCTATTGTGTTGATAGCGCGTCAGGCGGGGAATGATAGTTGGGCGCCGGCAGAGAAAAGTTTCACGATAACCGTCACGGGCAGAGGCGTCCCCGTCCAAGCACCTCAGGTGAGTGTTAGAGGTTTGAGGCAGAATGGGCTTGAGATTGGAGTGACCGGTGCGCCGAATGCGATTGTGTCGATCATGGCCGCGGATACTTTGCCATCAAGCGGTGCTTTGGCAAAGGTAGGAGAGGTGATCTTGGATGCCGCTGGCAACGGTGTCATCACCGTGCCGACGACAGGCAATGCTCGCTACTTCATAGCGGAGTAAGGGAGTTCTTCTAGATCCTTCGTTTTGGACTAGTCAACCAGAGACTCTTCGGGGTCTCTGGTTTTTGTTTTGTGGTTTGGAATGGAAGTCGACAGTTGATTAACTGGATGAGAGATTACGGAACTTCAGGAGATGGTTATTGTCAAGATGGCGTTTTTTTGCGAGCCAATCGTTTCCTGCGCTTGTCAATTAACGAAGTTGGGGTAAACTTATGGCAATGAAACGAGACGTTATTCCGGTAAAAATAAGAGGGATATTGCCGTCTCCCAACAGCGGCTGGGCGATTTTCATTGGCGATAGTAAAAAGGTGTTTGTCATTCAGGTGGAACAGTGGATCGGCGAGGTGATAGGCATGTTTCTGAGAGATACACGGAAGGAACGTCCCTTGACTCATGATTTGATGGTGGATGTTTTTACGGGTTTTGGGATATCGGTGGATCGTGTTGTGATCACGGAGTTGAGGAATTCAACCTATTATGCTCGCATGGTTCTTCAACAAAAGAACGAGTTAGGACGCAAAGTGGTTGAGGTGGATGCGCGTCCTAGTGATTGCATCGCCTTGGCTACTGCTCAGAAGAGGCCTTTGTATGTGGATGCGGATTTGTTTGAGAATGTGGAGGATATGTCCGAGGTGTTGCAACAGATTAACGAAGCCAATCCCGATGCGGAAGATGATTGAGAAATGACTCCGAAGAATCGACAGGTTAATTCGGGCTCTCAGCCCCTGGTTTTTGTATGCGGGGATGATGATTTTGAGGTCAATCTTCGATGCCGGAGATTGCTGGATTGTTGGAAGAATGAGGATCCGAATGCTGAGTTTGAGATTGTTGATGGTCAGGCCAGTAAGGTGCAGGAAGTGCTTGACAGGATTTCCGCATTGAAAGAGGCGTTGGAAACATATCCTCTTTTTGGTTCTGGGAAGGCCATTTGGTTTCGTCATTGCAATTTTTTGGGAGAGGAGGGGCGTTTGGAAAATTCCAATCCGGTTGGAGATGCTTTGGAAGATTTGCAGGTGAGCTTGAAGAAGTGTAACTGGAAAACCACGAGATTGCTTATTTCAGCCACCAGTGTGGACAAGAGAAAGCGTCTCTATAAATGGTTGAGGCAGGCAGGGGAAGTGATTTTCTGCGAATCTCTGGCGAGGCAAGGCAAAGCCTCTGAATCGATGGCGGTGGATCTGGTTGAGACAGAGGTTCGTCGTTCTTCGAAAGTGATTCGGAGAGAAGTTACCCAGATCATGGTTCAATTAGTGGGCTTGGACCGAGGGGTTCTGGTTTCCGAGTGCGAGAAGGCAATTTTGCATTCAGGTGATTCTGAGGAAGTTACTCTTTCCGATGTTGAGGCGACGGTATCGCTTATTCGCCAAGCTGAGGACTATAAGTTTGTCGATGCCGTTGCGGAGCGAAACCTTGAGGAAGCGCTGGAGCGGTTGGAAGACGAGATTTGGTCCATGAAAACTGATTCTCAGAAGAGCGAGTTGGGGTTGTTGTATAGTTTGGTCTCGAGGTTCCGCACTCTGCTATTGGTCAATGATGCTATGGAAAGGGGTCTGTTGCGTTCGGAGCGAAATTATTCTCGATTTAAATTACAAATGAGCTCTCTGGATAAATCAATGTTTTCAGAAGATCGACGGTTCAACCCCTTGGCTCAGAATCCGTATGTAATATTTAAGGCGATGGAGAAAGTGGGGCGATATCGAGAGTCTGAGCTAGTTCGAATTTTGGAAGTGCTGCTGGAGGCGAATCAGAAAATGGTATTCGTTTCCGCGGATCCTGCCTCTGTTTTGCGCGAGTGCGTTATAAAGATTGTGTTGGGGGATGGTGCAACGGCAGCAAGCGGATCGATTCGAAGATAACCATGTCTGCGCATGCAACGATATCTGTTGCCGTTAGCGGCAAAGCAGGCGGTGTAAAAGTCGCCGGGCGCGCCAACGTCGCTTGCAGTGTCACATTCAAAAATGTTTTGGAGCATTTAAAGGAAGAATCTGTGGAACACATTTTTGTATTTTTGCAGGAATGTCTACTAATGGACAGCACTTTCCTTGGCGTATTGGCCAAACAAGGAGTTGACAGGGGGCTTGACGGTCGGAGACGCTTCAAGATTGTGCTGGTCGCTCCGATGGAGCGTGTGTTGGCTTCAATTGAAAATTTGGGAGTGCTCGGTGAGTTTGAGGTGATTGAAGCCGCGCCGGACGTCCAGTTTTCCTTCCGCGATGTTTCTCCAGATACGGTTTGCGATCTTCGTGAATTGACAAGGACGAGTCTTGAGGCTCACGAGGCCTTGATGGATATTAGCGAAGAAAATCGAGGCCGATTTAAGGAAGTTGCGAACTTATTGTCAAAAAACCTCTGAAAAGAATCTCATTCCGAAAAACGGCTGGCGTAATTCGCCGCTATTGAAGATGTGCCGAGTTTGGCGAAGATTGGGGAATGGATGATAAGCGGATAGGCATTATTGGGGGTAGCGGGCTTTATACGCTGGACGGTTTGGAAAAGTTGGACTGGAAGCGAGTGGAGACGGGATTTGGGTTTCCATCTGATGCCTTGCTTCTTGGCCGGCATTATGGCCGCGAATTAGTTTTCCTGCCGCGACACGGTCGTGGTCACAAAATTCTTCCCAACGAGCTAAATCATCGGGCGAACATTTTGGCGATGAAACAACTGGGAGTTCGTTGGATCATTAGTGTTAGCGCAGTAGGTTCGCTTCAGATGCAGTACGAGCCGGGAGATATTGTTGTGATTGATCAGTTTTTGGATAAAACCAAACGATCCGCCGACCACACCTTGTTCGGGCGAGGAATCGCGGCGCACGTAGCGTTTACGAATCCCGTATGCGAGGAACTCAGAGAGGCCATCGTTGTCTCTGCTCGAAACGAGAACGCGCGAGTGCATGATGGAGGAACATACGTGAATATAGAAGGGCCGGCTTTCAGTACTCGCGCCGAATCGTTGCAACATCACCGGGAAGGTCATGCGGTTGTCGGGATGACCAATCTTGGCGAAGCAAAATGCGCCCGTGAGGCGGAAATCGCCTACGCTGTGATGGCAATGGTAACGGACTATGATGGTTGGAAGCCTCATGATCCCCACGTTACTGTCGAGTTAGTGCTCAAGCATCTCCGTCGGAATGCGGAGACAGCCAAGCAAATCATTAGCGGTTTAATTGCCCGCCTGGAGGTGGAAAGGGAATGTTCCTGTCATTCGGCTTTGGAAAGCGCCATCTTAACGGACCGCATCGAGTGGCCGGTAGAAACAATCCAGTTGCTTCGCCCGGTGCTCGACCGTTATCTGCGACCATAAATTTTTGCTAAAAAGCCATTGTTGAGTTGGAAAATCTGAGAAAAGCATGATTCCTTTTACACTTTTAAACTAAATAGATTGTTAACAACTCAAGAGGTTTTTTCTAGGGACATAAGGTTGAGCCTCCGAACCCCCAACAGTGCTTTCGATCGCTATTACATCAGAGCGACCCCGACTACCGATAAGGTTTACCAGAATTGTTCCTTTAGTCTGTTGAAACATAGAAAGATGGAGCAAGGGGGCTAAAACATTATGCATAGCATTAGATATGGTAGAACTATGGATACATCATCAATGACAATCACTTCGGCTTGCTCGATAAACATGGATATGGAAGGTTTGCGAGAGCATCGTCGAGTTGTCGGCTTTTTATATGCGTATTACACGATCGATGGGCGAGCTGGTCAAGCGTGTCCGATTCTGATTTTACACTGACGAACAAAGGAATGAACTTGGAGAGTTCGAGATATTGTGTAAAAATGTAAAGGTCGGTAGTTAGCCAATGTTTCCTGCTAATTGCAGGGCGGCGAACTGACTAGGGTCTCCAAGGCAAGGGGCCGTTGGGTCTAGCTTGCAGGAATTTTGCGTTAACTTTCCGATACCAGTTGTGGAGTTTTTTCTGCATGGATTCAGTGAGCGCCGGCTTGTGTTTGGCTAAGTTGACGCGTTCTCCGACGTCCGCTTGTAGATTATAGAGCTGGACGTCACCGTTTTCGAATCGCTCAATAAGCTTGTAATCGCCGGATCGAATAGCCCCGCCGGGAAACCCGCCTTGGTTGCTATAATGAGGATAGTGCCAAAACAAGTCTTTGCGGGCAATCGTCCCCATTTGGGTGAGGAGGGGAACCAAGCTGAAGCCGTCGAGATGCTGTTGCGATGCTTGCGGGAGGCCTGCCATTTCGAGGATTGTGGGATAGAAGTCCGTGCTGATGACGGGGACGTTGCAAACGCTTCCCGCTGGTGTTTTGCCGGGCCATTTGATGAGATAAGGTTCCCGGATGCCTCCTTCGTAGAGCCAGCCTTTGCCGCCGCGCAGAGGAAAGTTCGAGGTGGGCGAGCCTTCCGAGGTGGAAAGCCCGCCATTGTCCGAGGTTAACAGAACTATGGTGTTCGAATCCAGACGGAGGGCTTGAAGGGCTTGAAGGACGCGGCCTATGCTTTGGTCCAGAGTTTCCACCATGGCTGCGTAGGTTGCGTGTTGCTGGCGAATTCGAACCCGCCGCGGTTGATTCGTCTGCCAGACTTGTTCCTCGCGATCAAACTCTGGGAGTTCTTGTGTGCCTGACTGAGCGGCTTTGGCCTTGTATTTGGCGACGATTTTTGGCGGCGCTTGGAGCGGTGTATGCACGGTGTAGAAAGAAATATAAAGGAAAAATGGAGATTCTTTGAAGTTGTTGAGAGTTTCAATGGCCTCGTCGGCAAGCCGGGCAGTTAAATGTTCTCCATCGGCGCCGTCTTTCAAGCGCGGGTTGCGATACGGAGAAAAGTAGCCTCCGGGAGGCGCCCCCCGGTGATGACCTCCGACGTTGATTTCAAATCCTTGGTTTTCCGGCCAGTATTCTGCCGAGGGACCAAGATGCCATTTTCCGAAGAAAGCGGTTCGATAACCGGCTTGTTGCAAGGCTTCTGCGATAGTGATTTCGATCAGCGGCATTGAGTCTTTGAGTGGGGCTGGATAGAACTGCCCGGCTCTTCGCCCCGAGAAGAAATTCGTTGCGTCCGCGCGGGTCGGATATTTTCCCGTCATGATGCTGAATCGCGTTGGCGAGCAAACAGGGCTAGCTGCGTAGCCGTTGGTGAAACGCATTCCCTCGCGTGCGAGCCGGTCAATGTGCGGAGTTTCGTAGAAGGTGTCCGGATTATTGACGCCAACATCCATGTAGCCGAGGTCGTCGATGAGAAAAAAGACAAAATTCGGTTTCGAATCGGCGGGGAGAGTGTGGATTTGAAATCCGGCCAACAAAAGGAGCATTGGTAAAATCCGCATCAAGGAATGATAGGAAGATGAATCTGGGAAGCGAGATAATTACGACGCTGTTTCTTCGGCTTGCCGCAGAGAGAGTTCTGGAAATCAGGATTGCGTCCCGACAAGATGATTGGCCTATTAATTGCATGAAGGCACGGCTATTGTTGGCTACAGTTTCGGCGGCTTGCATTGCCGGGACTGTTGTGCTGCTGAGGCGTGGGGAAAACCGCGGGTTATTGAAAAATGGGAATGCAAATCGAGACGCCAGTGAGAATCCAGCAGAGAACCCGTTCGGAAAATGAACTGCGGAGACGTCATAAGTGAAACAAGCAGAGGAATGTTTGCGGCTGGAAGGATTGAGAATCGAACGCGGTCAATCTCTCATTTTGGAAAATGTCGATTGGGTGGTTCGGAAAGACGAGCATTGGGTAATTCTAGGCGCCAATGGTTCCGGGAAGACTTCCCTGTTGCGGGCATTAGCGGGTTATTTTATGCCGACGGCCGGCAAGATTTTCTTATTGGGAAAACAATACGGACGCGCCGATTGGCGTCAAGTCCGCCTTCGGATTGGGATCGTCAGTTCGGCAGTGCGGCAGATGATGGCCGACACCGAGCCAGCGCTAATTTCAATCATCAGCGGGAAGTATGCGGTGATCGATTACTGGGGCGATCCGGAAGCGGAGGATCGACGAAGAGCAAAGAGAATCTTGCGGCAAATAGAATGCGGCCATTTGGCGGATCGTCCTTGGGCTTGCCTGTCGCAAGGAGAACGGCAAAGAATCTTGATTGGCCGGGCGCTGATGTCTCGGCCGGCATTGCTGGTTTTGGACGAGCCTTGCGCGGGGCTGGACCCCGGAGCGCGAGAAAACTTTCTACAATTCCTGGAACGAATGGGGCGGCGAAAAAACGCGCCGACCTTGATTTTGGTAACTCATCACGTCGAAGAGATCACGCCCGTGTTCACTCACGTGCTGATGTTGCGCGGCGGACAAGTATTGCATTCCGGGCATCGGCGGCGGGTGATGTCTTCCAGCCGTCTGTCGGCTCTTTTTGGGGCGGAGACGAAACTTCGTTCCCAAGGCGGGCGTTATACTCTTTCCGTCAAAGCGCATTCCGCAAGGATTGCTTGATCATCGTCTGGAACAGCTTAGTCCGTGTTTCCCTTGGCGGCAACCCTTTGAAGAAAATGCCGCAAAATCCATTTCCACCGCCAGAACCGCGGCCAATCCTTGACTAAGCCATCTCAGAACGCTTGCGAAACCGCCAAAACACTGAAAAACCGCCGCCCGCGCCATTTTGCGCTTTTCAGCTTGACGCAGAGCGGGCAAGAGACTACAAACAAAATCAATCACTTTGCGAATTAGGGCGTGTTCAAGCAAAAATTGCCGATGATTTGACTTAAAATCTCTGGAGGCTCCATAGATTTGAGGAAAAAATTGGTTTTTCGCTAAAAAATAGAAATATTTTCTAGTCCAAGTCGCCAGAAAAATCGTCTAAGGCATTGAATGGCAAAGAACTACAAGATTTTTAGACAATTTTGGGAATCTTTGGACGTCCATAGATTTGATTGCGCGAGGATTTTTCGTCTGATTGAATCCCTCTTGAGGCGGCATTGCGGGTGTACACTGTATGCACCTGTTTTGAAAAGTAGATCATTGCTCGAAATAAACGAATCAGATGAAAGTATCTAACGAAATTTAAAGGCGCGGCTCTCGGCATCGTCGTTGTAGCGGCGGTGTTTTCGCAAAGCAACTCGCCAACCAACAGCTTCCCTCAGCCTCCAAGCCTGAATATTGACCTACCGGGAATTTGGGACGCCACCGACTGCGACACCATTTACGATGAGAAAATTACAGATCTGACAGATGCTCGTGACAACGCAATAAAAGCCGCGTTGGAAAAATACGCCGATGCAATTGCCACTGCCACTCAAACCTACCGAACCGCCTTTCAACTGGAAAACGCAATGTTCAACGGCAGTATGGCTCAAGCCGACGCTGATTTTTTTGCACGCCATTCAAGTCGAATGCACCGGGTGGGCTAGGAAGCGCATTTGTCTCTCGGCACGCCGCCGGCCACGTGTCAAAACTCATTTACAAAAAAATAAAGTATAAGACGGTTGCCATTCTGCGAAACGGCTTCATGCTTATTGCTGGCGTAGTCCCACCGCCACATGCATTAACGCTGAACAGGAAATATACGATGCAAGAACAGAAGCTTTGATGGCGGCGCATAACGCAAAAATTCGCCAACTTTTTGACGATTGGCGACGGGCGCTGGCCGATGCTAAGGCAACGAGAGACTCTGAAATCCGCAGAGCTCACGCCAAATACAACCGATCCACGACTACTATTGACAGGCAGTACCGAAACTGTAAAAAATTCTTCAACTGCGAAGAAAAAGACGAGGGAACCAACGATGGCGATTGCGGCGTCAGCGACGGCGACTCTAACTAAATTTCCGAATTAACAGAAACCTTAACGAATTATTTGACATGAAACTAAAAAACATTACTAAACTACTTACTAAGGAAATCCTCCCGGAGAACAATGTTGTAACCATATGGGCCCCACTATGCATTGCCGTGGTTTGTTTTACGGTGGGCTATACCCACTCGCAACAATCGGACGACGGCTTTTTGACGGACGACGAGCAGCTGTCCACCCAAGCCAACGACTACAAAAAGGCGCGCTCGCTCAAATCGCAAATGCTCGACAATCTGACCGACGAGGAACTTGCGCTGTATTGCGCCTTGACTGGCGAAACGGCGGAACAACTCGACCAGGAAGAGGCCGAGTTCAAAAAAGCCCTGCTGGCCAAACCCGAAGTCTTTGAAGAGCATGTGGAAGATTTTTTGAAGAACCATCCAGAGCCGAAGACCGATCAGCAGCTTTTGTGGAGGATCTACGTGGGAGCGGAGATTGCGAAACAACGTTTGGTGAGAGGCTCATTGACTATCCGTCAGCAGTTAGAGCTGGGAAGGAAGAACATTCTGGCCGACAACCAGAAATACTACCAGAGCGTTACCAACTACCTTGCCAAACTCGAGGAATCTGTGAAAAGAGATGCAGATAGGGAAGAATGGGCCAAGCAGACGAACAAATCTCAGTTTGTCAAAAATGAATACAAATACGACAGGATGGAGTCAGAGCTGCGGTTGGCGCAGCAACAGGCGGAGTTGGAAGCCTTCCGTCCGCTGTGGGTTCATCTGGGCATTTTGCCTGAAGACGAAGTCCATAAAAAAGACGAGACCATAAACAACGGCGCCTTGCTTCAAATGTGGCCGGAAGCGCGCGCCAAGGCAAAACGGCGGCAGCAGGCAATCTGGGACGGGCGGCCTCAAGAGCTCAAAACCTGGCAGGCTGAAGAGGAAAAGATAAAGGCGCGGTTTGCCACGATGACGAACGAAGAGATAGAACGTTGGGTGGATATGGAAATGTTTGTCTCGATGCGGCCGATTGCGTTGGACGATGCGAAGTTTGCGCTTTGGCGGGCCAGCGTCAATGAAAATGCCGCTCCTCCGGCGCCAAATCCCGGTGGTTTGCTATTGGAAGAAACTTCTCCTCTTCCCGCTCCGGTGACCAACACGGACGACAACGAAGAAACATCTCCTCCGCCCAGTCCCGGCAGTGAAGATGGAACGACAAGCAGCGGCAACTTGGGTGATGAATGAAACTTTCTAATGAGTAACGAGAATTACAAGTTGTTGAGCGATAAGTTAGATGCTTTCAAGAAAGACGTGGACAATCGCTTATACCATGGCTGAAAAGATGGGGACGAAGGGTATGTTGATTGCGGCTGTAATCGCCCCGTTGGCCGGTATCAACCTTGCTTTTCTATGTATGTCGCGATTGCAATCATGAACATGTTGCAAAAATGAGTAGAATTTATGCCGTTCCTCGCAGAGCCAGCCAGATCCAACTAAGGGCGCCCTATTTGCTGGCGCAACCCGGGACGGGGGCTGGTCTCCAACCGGCTAAGGCTCCCTGCCCTCTGCTCCATAAATACCGGAGCAAGGTTGCTGAGGGAAACGCTTGCCCCCTCACTTCGACCAAGGGAATACTATGGACCGGCGCAAGAACCCTTAGACCAAGAAGGGACTCCTCCCCTAAGGGTGGGAACCGGGAAAGCCGCTCCGGGACGCTCGGCCAGAGAAGCAGGCTAGGGACTGCCCTCTCGCATAAAGGCTCCTCCTCTCCCCCATGGAATCGGCGCCCGCAGCAGCAACCGCCCGCCATCCCGCAGACAGCTCCGCAGCAGCAGCAGCAGCGGGACTGCCCCGCTTCCTCTGCTGGCGACCAAGAAAGAAGAACTAAACCAGGCCGGTCAAGCGCTCTGGCGCATGGAGCGAGCGGAGGAGGGCGACCAGAACCGCCCACCAGCCCCAACCCTCAGAAGAAAGCCCGCAGGGCCGCCGCCCCAAAACAGCCGGCTCTCCTTCCCAGAGAAAGGGGAGAACTTGATTGCGGTAATTCGCTTGATTGATAGCCCCCAGCAAGCGCCGGAAGCTTGGAAACGGCTGGGCTCGTTTAGTTAGCCGATTGGCTTTGGAAGAAAACCGACAGCAAGTGGACAGGCCAGGAACCAAGGAAAGGAAAGACGATAGGATTGAGTTTGGGAAGACTGTAATGAGCATCCTCATTAGTTGGATTGGGACTGCTAGCAGCATTTTTCATCCTCTGGTTCGGGCTATGGATAATTGCTGGGGTGTTCGCGTGAAGGTAAATGCCGGCCATTGATGTACACGAAGGCAGCGCCAAAGAGTTGGTTGGCAAAGTTGAGGCAGGAAGGGTCAACCTCATATTGACTGCCCCGCCTTATCCCCAAGAGTTTTTGCAATGATGGAAACCCGGCTGGAGCGCGATATCAGAAACGCAAGCAAACCGAGCAGCAAGTCTGGCGCGGGACAGGCTCTTGGACCTGAGCCTTCTCCCGCCAGAACAACCGGAACCTTATATTCATCAAGCTCATCGCACTCGCACTCATCCTGGAAATGCTCCTTTACCACCCTACTCGAACTAAACGGTTGTCGAATTCCGCCAACTTTTCGGCAAGCTGTTTCAATCGCCGATCCATTTCGTCAAGGTGATTCATTGACGGCCATTTTTACACGGGCATGCCGTGCAATGCAATTGGAATGTTCGCCCGCAAGCGGGCCTTCGCTAAACGCAAAAAAAGCGCCTCGGCAAGCAAGCCGAGACGCGCTACGGAAAGGAAACAAATAGCCTACTAAGCCGTTACTGGGCTAGCCAACCAGTTCTGCCACCGTTTGAAGCCTCGTCTATGGCCTTAGGAAGCCCCGACGGTCGAGCGGGCCTGTTTGGCGCCGAGAAAGTTTTATCCCCCGATCCCGAATTCGCCAACTGCTCCTTCAGCCCTTGAGTGGTTTTGGAATGAACACTGCCGTCTCCCAAAACAAAGTTACTACCGGAAAGTCCGTGGATATCGTTGTTGACTCCCGGTATCTGGTTCTCGTTTCTGGACCACCGCTCTCTTCCACGACTCCCGGTTGGTTCTGTGTATGTAACCTGTAGAACGCTACCAGGCCCCGTCTTGGGTTCCCCCGTGATAATGTTCGTTCTGATATTGTTAGTGATGTTGCGATTCCCGGACAAGATAGTTGACGGTCGAGTTTCATCCGCTTCATGTCCGATGATGTAGCCGATCTTGGCGTTGCTATTAAAGTAAACGACGCCTCCTCTATCTCTATCAGCATAATCGAAGTTTCGGGCTTCTGTTTGTCCATCGCTTGGAGAAACGCATACTTTCGGCGTTTCCAGTTCGTTGCGCATGGCGCCAAAGTGCATCCAGATGTAAGGGTCTTCCTCTCCATTTCGAAGACGTGGCACCGCCTCTTGAGACCCTCCGTCTGCGTAGGAGACTTGCATCGGAAACCGATCATCGTGATCCGTAGCAAACAATCGGAAGGCGAGGCCGACTTGTTTAAGATTGCTGGCGCATTTGATTTTTTGCGCTTTGGCTTTGGCTTTGGCCAGGGCGGGAAGGAGCATCCCGGCGAGAATGGCGATGATGGCGATAACGACCAACAGCTCGATGAGCGTGAAGGCCCCGTCTTTCTTGTTACGAATAAGTTGTCTCATGTCGATAGATAATTTAAGTTACAGTTCAATTATTACTGGCTTCGAGGGAAACCTTGCCGAAGCGGATGGGGATTGCCAAGCTTTTTTTTGCTTTTTTTTCGAGGCTTTTCCCAGTCGTTTTCATTTTGGCTTCCGCTGTGTTCTCAAGCAAGCGCTGTGCCAACTTTGGAAGAAACTTGGGAATCTGCTTTGTTTTTATGGAAAAAAGGGAAAAATTCTCTGGTTCGAGGGGAGTTTTGTTTTTGTTGTTTAAAATTTGGCGGATTTTTGAGCTGGAGGTGGGGAGGAAATAGCTTTGCCGTGTGATTTTCATTCGATTTGCGCAATTTTCGTTCTGGATGGAATTCTCGTTTTTTCCGATTTTGTCGTATAGAAAAATGCCGTGTCGCCGCCGCATTGGTATTTTTGGAAGACGGCTCCTTTGCCGGGGGCGTTGAACATGGCTTGGGATGAGTTGCGTCTGCGGTTGGCGAGGGATGCGGGGTATCCGCTGCTGCGGTTTTACGGCTGGGCAGAACCGGCTGCAACTTTTGGGCGGTTTCAAAAATTTGCCGAAGTGCGGGATTGGACGCGCATTCGGCCGCTCATTCGGCGTCCAACGGGGGGCGGGCTTGTGCTTCACGGGGATGATTGGACTTATAGTCTGGTTTTTCCTTTTGGGGATGCTTGGCATCGAATTCGGGCGCAGGAGAGTTATTTGCGGCTTCATCAATGGATTCAAAGGGCTTTGGGGAATTTGGGTTTTGCGACGGAGTTGGCGCCAGCGCAAGAGGTAGTTTTGGGGAAGGCGGGGCGGTGTTTTGCGGGCGCCGAAGCGAATGATCTTGTTTTTTTGGGGAAGAAGATTGCCGGCGCCGCGCAGAGACGCGGCCGAAGCGGTTTGTTGATTCAAGGTTCCGTTCAGCCGTCTTCGCTAGCGATTGCCCGCGCAGAGTGGGAAAACGCTCTTCTGGAGGCGGCCACCGAGATGTGGAACGTGCAGTGGCGTTGTCTCCAAGAGCCTTCGGCGGATTTGGCTCGGCAAGCGGAAGAATTGGCCGCCGAAAAGTACGCAAGGCCGGAATACACTCAACTTCGCTAGTTTTGCGAAAAGTCGCGCTAAAAAAGTCAACCCGCAACCGATTGAGCAATTTTTTCTGCTGGAATCGGTGTCAAGGTTCTTCTTTGCGGATTGGCGAGAGTCCCATTTCCCAAGATCCAAAGATAGCGGCGGTAGCAAGGGCGGCCAAGAAAAGGCAAAGGCCGATTTTGCGCCAGGCGGGCATATTGGAATCGGCGCCACAGAGCGCTTCTCGCGAGAAAATAAATGCCAACTCCAACCAAAACGGAATAGGCGGCGCCGAGAGTGCGATGTCGGGCGGCCGGAAGAGAGTGCGCGTTGAAACCAAAGAAGAGCATTCCTAGAAATACGGCAGCGGAGGCAACCAGAAATATCCAAGCTGCTTGCCGATGCTGACGCCGCTCTCGCCGAAGGCGGTGCCGAGTGGAACGATGTGGAAGCACGGCCGAAGTTTGCATGAATTTTTCGGCAAAGGAAATATTAATGTACTGAACCTCGGCTGGAAAAACGCCGCTTCATTTTGCGGTTAGTTTGCGCCGATGATTGACGTTTTTCCGGCTTTGGCGACTGAATTTTCTTTGGGTTTTTTGCGTTTTGAGGGCAAACCCGCTGTTGCGGCCTGTTGAAAAAACGCAATCTTTTCTTGCCAGACGCTGTTGCGGCCGGTTAAGATCGTCGCTCTTGCCGATGGCTGGATAGCTCAGTTGGTAGAGCAACGGACTGAAAATCCGTGTGTCCCCGGTTCGAACCCGGGTCCAGCCACCATTCTTTGTTTGTTTTTTGTCCGTTGCGTTACCTTGCGAAAGATGCAGTCGACGCTCCGGGAAAATGGCTGGGGAAAAGGAAAGCGGCGCGTCAACTGCGAGACTCAAAAGATCGTCCGCAACCGCAGGTTTGGGCAGCGTTGGGATTGCGAATTTTGAAGCCGCCGCCGGTCAAGTTGTCTGAAAAATCCACCACCGTTCCTCTCAGGTAATCCAGGCTGAAACCGTCGACGACCACTTTCACGCCTTCTTGCTCGACAATGGCGTCTCCGTCGCGCACTTCGTCAAACACCATGCTGTATTGCATGCCGGAGCATCCTCCTCGCTCGATAAAAACTCGGAGTGGTTTGCCGGCGTCTTTCGGTTTGTTGGCTTGCATGGTCTTCACTTCGGCCGCCGCCGCCGAAGTTAGCGTTATGACTGGTTGCGCTTCTGTCGCCATCTCCCGTTAGACTAGCTGCATTCCGCCATTGTGTCAAACAGCGTCACATTAGTTTCATTTTGGGCAGGTCTTGGGAATCCACCAAACCCACTGGTTCCTCTTTGGTGTTGACCACGATCAAATCGTCAATGGGTTTTTGGTCAAACAGCCGCAACGCTTCTGCTGCAAGCGCCGATTTTTCAATTCGAATCGGGTTTCGGGTCATCACTTCTCGGAGTTGGCGGTTCAAACAACCTTCTCCTCCAGCCAGCAAGCGGCGCAAGTCTCCGTCCGTGAACACGCCGGCCAGGCGTCCGCGCCCATCCGTGACGCTTATGCATCCGGACTTGGCCTTGCTCATCACAAACAACGCGTCCTTGACCGTCGCCGTTTGCCGCGCGGTTGGATTTCGCTCACCGGTTCGCATCACTTCCTCCACTCGCAGCAACAGAGCGCGACCAATGGATCCTGAGGGATGGTATCGGGCAAAGTCTTTCTTTTTGAAGCCGCGGGCTTTTAGCGTTGCCATTGCCAAGGCGTCTCCCAAGGCCAAAGTCGCCGTGGTGCTGGCGGTGGGCGCCAAGTTGAAAGGGCAAGCCTCGGCGGGCACGGCCGTGTTTAGCACGACGTCGCTTGCCTTTCCTATGGTGGAGCGCGGTTCTCCGGTCAGCGAGATTATCTTAACGTCAAAACGTTTGATTGCCGGCAACAACGGTAGCAGTTCTTCAGACTCTCCTGAATAACTCAACAAAATAACCAAATCGCCGTCATTTAGAATGCCAAGGTCGCCGTGCAAGGCGTCCACGCCGTCCAAAAGCACGCTGGGCGAACCGGTGCTGGTCAACGTGGCGGCAATCTTTCGCCCGACGTTGCCCGACTTGCCCACTCCGGCCACAACCACTTTTCCCCGAGACTCCACGGTGGCTACTAGCAAGTCCACTGCTCGATTGAACGAGGCGTCCAAGCGAGATCGAAGTGCCTGCAATCCAGCGATTTCCACGTTGATTACCCGGCGAGCTTCCCGCAAATAACTCATCTCGCAAACTTTGCCATTTTTACCTTTCCTAGACAATGCAAAGCGGCCGGGCTTCTAATCATATCCAAACTGCTGTTTTTCCTTCGCTTCGATGCGGACGAAACTGCCTGATTAAGGAGCGTTCCCAAGAACAAATGCTTTGAAGAGAGAATGCGCGCGACATTCCTTTCCCATCGGCAAAACCGAGACTAAGCCGATACTAAGCCGTATCAGACCGCTTATGAAACCACCAAAATCCCCAAAACCACAGAATCCACCAGCCGATAAACCGTGCTAAAACCCAAAATTTGCCTGCGCCTCCCATCCCGCAAAAAAACTCAAAAAAGTTAAGATTTCTCGAAAAAAAAGCTTGCGCTCCCGATTGCTTTTCTTGCGTTTGAACGCGTATGGCGGGGAAGATTCGTTATCGGGTCTCCCTGCTGAAATAGCACAGTTTGAACGTGAAAATGCGTCGGGAGAGTCGAAATTTCTCTTTCCTGTTGGCTTTGGCGAACAGGCGGGAAATGTTGCGTTTACCTGCTTTTCAGAACTTCATTGGCCTGAAATTACAGAAATAACGTCACTATTTAACTAATCAGCATATGAGAAATATTACTGTTTTTAGCAATCGGCTTGACGAATCCAACGGAATCATCGAGCATGTCCTTGAAATGAAAGCCAAGAAAACGCCTTGGTACCTGCGCTTTGCCGGGAAAATGAGAATGGCTGCTGCTGTTGCCGCCGCTGTTGTTGGAATCGGTTTGCTTGCAGGCTCTCTCTCCTTGCTTGCCGAGCCAGTTTATCTTCCTGATCCGATTCGAACTGGGCTGTTTCCTACGCAGCCTATGAATGTCTGCGCTCCTGTGATCTCTTCGATCACGGTTACCGACGACGGTTCGGCAGGCTTTCGAGTTTCGGTGGATTTTTCGCACGGCTGGGACATGCTCAGATGGGTGCGTTGGTCACCGGATAGTTGGAAGCTTTGGGGTTACGATTTTGTAACGGAAGATGCTGTTCGGCATAATCCGCTTCTCCGAGCGGATTTTTGGAATAGTCGTACAGCGCAGTTTGATACTGTATTGCGTACTGCGGACTCTGATGGTAGAGACGTTTATTTTGATTATTTCGCTCGTGGCGGCACCGGCGGCAAATACTTCGAGATGGAGATTACGACTGAATATAGCAGTGTCGTTACTGTTGCGGGCAAGGATTATGATCCTGATGATTATTGGGTGAACCTTACTCTGTACATTACGGATCGGAATTCTAGGGGCAATCGTCTTCCTGCGGGCGAGTATCGCATGCATTGTTGGGTTTCGGACAGCGATGGGAATGGCTATTATGTCACTGTTTATTTTGGTGATGAGGCTTTCTTTTAAGGAATGGTTGGATTGAAAAATCGGGCTTTTACACTGATAGAGTTGTTGGTTGTCATTGCCATTCTTGGCATCTTGGCGGCCATTCTTTTGCCTGCTCTTTCTAGGGCTAAGTCGGCGGCTCACAAAGCGGTTTGTATTAATAACCAGCGGCAAATTGGGATTGCTCGGCAACTTTATGCCGATGATAACGGCGGCGTTCTGGTTCCGCTTATATTTTCAAAGGAACAGGTCTCTTTCGATTCTTTTTGGAATATTGCTCTTTGTTTTGGCTATTTGGGTGGTCAAACGAATTTGTTTGATTGTCCGGCGGAGAAACGCATTCCTCGCTTAGTTTCTCTGGGCAAGGTTCGTCCCGGTTGGTGGGGTTGGGGTTATCAACAAAATGTTATTGGTGTACATAATAACTTAGGGAATCGTTTTGGAACTGATGAAGATCCCCATTGGGGGATCTCTGGGTCTACTTATTTCGGTTCTCTCCGGGAGTCTGCTGTGGTTTTGCCTTCGCGCATGATGGCGCAAACTGATGGCTCTTCTTTTGGTGTTCGTAATTTGCGAACTGGTGAATCTGAATTGTACGTTGAGAATTTCGGGATTCCTTTGCTTTTTCGGTTTCCGCCTTTGTTTCCTGAGTGGGCGTCTAGGGTAACCGTGGCCCGTCGTCATTCTGGGCAAGCGAATATTTTGTTTGCGGATGGGCCTGTGGGTTCGGAGACGTTGCATCAAATGCTTTTTCCGTCTTTGGAAAACTGGACTCGATTCCATGACGATCATCAAAAGCATTGGCGGAATGGGGGACATGCCGATCCCTTCTAGTTGGCAACCTCCTACGCCTTGAGATGAGATTAAAGACTTGGAAAGACGTCTCGCCGATCTGTTTGATCATTCTGAAAAAGAATCGATATGGGCAATTCATGCAAAATGGAGAGACTGGTTTTACGGAGCCCTTTCGATTTGTAAAATTGTTATGTCTGCACGTGCGCTGTGTGATAAATGGCGCGGTGGTTGGAGGCTTGGCGATCTGTTGGATTTATTCAAAAATATCCTCAAAGTTGAAATATTCAATGAGATAGGCAAAGTTGTTTTCAGTTCGGTCGTTATTGTTTGGTTTGGATTTCAAGTAATGGAGTCAGTTGTGGGAGCATATCAATATTTTCAGGGACTGAGAGAAACTCATCGCCAAAAGATTAGGGAAGAAGAGCGAGAACGGTTTGTGAAGTTTCTGGAAGATCAGAAAGTTTCCGAAAAGATAGTTCGGAACGCAAGAAAGTTCGCTCGTTCCTCGTCGAAGGATCGCTAGGCGATTATCCTGTTCGCGCTAGCGAATAAGAAATCAGTCGTCGCCGGGTTTGTTAGAGCCGTCGGGTTTTGGCTCGGCGGCTTGTTGTAGAATTTATGCGGTTAACGGAAGAACCAGATCCACAAATGGCACCGCTTTTGCTGGCGCAACGAGGAAACGCCGGCTCCGGCTCGCTTTGGCAAGTGGGCTGCCAGTCATAACGAAGGAGCCGCTAGCCCAAGAACGGCATCCTGGCCCGAGTGTTAGGACATGGAAAGACGCCGAGAGTCGCTCCGCCAGAGGCGTTGTCCATAGAGAGCCCCAGTATAAAAGCTCATCCCGATGAAACGGACGCGCGAAAAAGATACGGTCCGCCAGCCCTCGGAAAATCTCATGGAGGCGGGAATGCCAAAATCCCTATGCTGCTGCCAGAGATGGCCAAGCAGTGAAGTTCTCGCCATCGCCCAGCCAAGCCCCCGCTGCGCCTGAGGGGAGGCCAGACGACCATAGTCCCATTGCCCATGGATCGCGCCTATGAAGGCCGAGAAAATCGAGAGCAAGCCCAAACCAAGGGATTGGATCCAGTAGTTCCGCCGAAGAAAAGCCATCGCAATCCATGGAAATACGACCCAAGAGCTATACCAGAAGCGCAATGAAGTAGAGAGGCCGTTCCGCCGGTTGAAAGGCGATCGCCAAGTCTTCTCTCGCTTGGACAAACTAGACATAATCTTTATAAGACTCATAGCATTCGCCCTCTTCTCCGAAATGCTCCGTTAGTAGGAAACACAAACTAGTCTACCAACAAAATGAACTGATTTATCAATAAAAGAATCTGCAAGGGATGCAATTCAATCCGCAATACGATGTGGCTTTTTGTTTTTAGGGATTGTTTGCTCTGCTTTTCGCTCAAGTGTTTGCGGGGCGTGCGCAAGGCGCCGAATTTTGGTCTCGCGGTTTTTTTTGCTCTATTCATTCGCGATGAGTGTTGGTTGTTTGGCTGGCGGCTAGTACCATTGGCAGAGGGAGTTGACGTAGTCTGCAGAGCCTTCGCGTAGCCAGCCGTCGAGTTGTGCAGGGTCTTTTAGTTGCTGTCCCCGCTGTCTGGGGACGAGGACGTATTGGCATTGGATGCCTTGCAACGCCGTCATGTCACCCCAGATTTTCTCGAATTGCGACACGAGGAAGACGGTTTCTTGGCCGTGTCTCCAGCGTTTTTTGACTTCTTTGAGAGTTACGTAGGCGGGCAGGCGGCGGGCGACGTCGCGGACGGCTTTGGTGGTTTTCTGCTCGTCTGCCAGGTCCGTCCGTTGCAGTCCGAAGAAAGAGAGCAGGCCGTTTAGGCGAATCCAGTTGGAGTTGGAGTTGTAGTAGCGCAGTTTGAATTCGTCGGCTTTGTTGAACAAGGCGAGACCTTCTAGGAGGCGGAGGCGGCCGTCCACTCTGGCGAGGCCGCCGCCTTGGTCGTCGGCCCATCGGGGGATGACTTCGAAGGTAAGAGAGGCTTGTTCTTTGATGTGGAAGCCCAGCAGGGCGGGGTCTAAATGGGCGCCGAGTGTGTCGAGGTTGTGCAGAAACAGGTATTGGAGATTGGGGCGGGCTTGGAGCAGGCGGCGCAGCGTTCCGTTGCGCAACAGGTTGGCCAATTCATACCAGTGGCCGAGGGGATGCAGGCATTGGGAGGGCAGATTGTCGGTGTAGTCGTTGCCTTCGCCTTGCTCTTGCGCCCATTGAAGCAGGGCGGCGCGGCTGCTTTCCCGCAGTTTTTCTTGTTGTTCGTCTAGGCGTTGTCGCTCTTCCCAGTGGAAGCGCAAGTCGCGCGTTGTGGGGATCATGCGCAGGCCGATGGATTTGCCTTCTGAAAGGAACACTTTGACTCCGCGGTCGAAGCAGCCGGATTGGCTCAGGTTTTCGAGGACGGGTTGGTGGGTTAGGTAGCTGGTTGCGAAGACGTGCGGTGTGGAGGACTGGAGGTCGGCGTTGGTTTTGCGGGTTTTGGCTAGGTGCACTTCTAGGAAGTTGCGGTGCCGCCCCGCGAATCGACAGAAGGGATGGAGCATTTTGACTGTGCCGTCGCCTTTTGTCCAGCGGCTTCCGGCGCCGGCCGCCAAGGTGACGACGGCGACTTCGCCGCGGCGGATGGCCTGCTCGCCGGCTTCTGTCAATTGTTTGTCTTGGGAGAGTTCCTTCCCGTCGGCAACGTCGGATTCGGAAACGTCTTCGACGGAGACGGTGGCGGGGATTCGGTTTTGCATCAGGCCAATTCGCCCGGCTTGAAGATCGGAGCGGATGCGTTCGTGTTGCAAGGGGTCGAATCCGTTTTGCCGCAGTAAGTTGCGGAGCTTTTTCTGGTGTCGGGGTCCGGCGGGTTCTTGCGGCACGAGGCGGGCGAACATATCGCTGAGTGTGGCGGCGAATTCGGGACGTTGGCGGCAGGCTTGGGCAAATGTTCGCAATTCGGCGCGTTCGCAAGCCGGGATGGTTCGGTTTTCTTTTCGGACGAGGTTCGGGATCGTCAAGTCGTAGTATTTTTTGGGCATGAGGGCGTTCTCCCCGGCGAGAAAGTCTGAGCGGGAGCCTTCTTCGTTGATGGAAAAGTCATAGACAAACGGGTCTACGGCGAAGGGGAATGCGGCTTCCAATCGGTTTTTGCAATCTTGCATGGTTTGTAGCAGAAAGCGCTGGCCGTCCGCTTGTCGTTTGGGGTTGAAAAAGAAGGCCATGCCTCCTCCGCTCATGCCGCCGAGCATGCAGAATCCCCGAAAATCCCGGCCGAACCGGCCTTGAACTTCGGCGATGACGGCTTCTGTGTAATGATTCGTCGCCCAAGGAACGATGGTTTGGATGGGGCCGAAAAAGTGCCGCGTTGTCTGCGCGGCCAAGCTGGGAAGGTCGGATTGTTTCAAGGCGCGGATTACGACGTCGAAGATTTGGCAGGCCTCTTGCCGAGCGCGCCATTCTTCGGGCAGCCGGAGAAGGTATTTCTCGGTAACCATTTCCAAAATGGGGCCGACGTTTTGGGACATGCCTCCGTGGACGAGCACGAGGGAAGATTGCAAATGCTCACGGGCGGCTTCCGATACTTGCGTTGTGTCCAGGATTTTGTGTTGCGGCAGGAGGCGTCCCCGGCTGGCGCCGTATTCGGGATCGCCCTCCTTCGGCGCCGCGCCTTGGATGAGTTTGATTCCCGGCCAAATGCCTCCGGAATCCTGCCAACCGCCGCCGGCTCCTCCGAGCCACTCGCCTAGAATGGCTCGAGCGGCCACTATTCGTCGGTCGTTTTCGCTCAGCGGGCCGGCGAGGTTTCGAATCTGGTTGGTTGCCCGCATGCACACGGCAATCAAGGCGCTGAGGAGATTGGTGGAGACGGCCAGTCGCGAGCCTTGGGGGATGTCGTTGACTTTGCTGGCGAGTTCAATGCCGCGGTTTTGCCCGACCACGCTTTCCAAAAAGTGGGCAAGGCTTTGGCCGGATCCTTCGATGCCCGGCGGAAGGATGCCCGAAGCAATGACGGCGGCCTTGAGCAAGCCTAAGGAATCTTTGGCGAAATCGAAGACTTCGCGCAGGCTGGAGATGGATTCCGAGGCGCCGAGGTCGATGCTGGCCAGTCGAAGAACGGGTTCGTCAATCACGCGAAAATAGGCTTCCACCGGCGGGCTGGGGCGGTTGTCCCGCCCCATAACACCCAGGTCGACGGAGATGTTCAATACTCGGGCGCCTTCTGGGAAGTCCATGCCGAGGAAGAAAATGTCGCTCCAAGCGCTATGGCAAAGATCCATCCGCACGGGAGTTTTTTCGCAGAGGAGAGGATACATTCCCGAAGCGGGATCGACTTTGAGGAGAGTCTCCGCAACGCGCAGAGGATGGTCGTAGGGATGTCCGATGCGAAACATCCACTGGTTTCCTCGGACGGCCCGGACGCTGGAGCGCACTTGGTCGGCCAATTTTTGGAAGGCGAAGCTGCGGTAGGCCGTTGCCAGGCCGCTGGCGACGGGAGCGCTCGGACATTGCCGCCCCAGCTGCGTTTTGAAGCATCGAATGGCTTCCTCAAATCTTCGCTCCCGCAGCATTTGGACGGCAGAAAAAGGCATTCTTCCGACGGGAGGACATTGCCGGCGGCGGGGAAGAGAAAAGCGGTGGATGAAGTAAAGGAAAAACAAGGCGCGAACCGCGTGATACAGGTTTGCCGAGCGTTTCCGGAATTGTTCGAGCCGTTCCGCTTCGGCGAGCAACGCGCGGGTATTCAGGCGGCGACACAGTCCGTCGATCGGGCGATTTCTCAATGCGGGATCGTCGGAGACAATGGTTTGAACGAGCAGACTCTCCGAAGTCATTGGCTGTTTTGGAGTTGATGCGTTGCCAGCTGGTCCAACAGAAGAGAGAGAACTCGGCTCCGTTCTTTGCCTTCCAACGCCAAGGCGAGTTGGGCTTGGAAGAGGCCGTATTTCGAAGCGATTTCAAAGCGGTTGCCGGCGAGTTCGCAGGCCAGATATTTTTCGCGGCGAGACAATTCTAAGAGGATGCTGGACATAAAGCGGGGCGGGTTGTCTAAGGAAACTTCAAAGCGATGGCGCAGCTGTCCCATCACCGTCGGGGAGAACACGTGCATGCCGAAAAAGCACAAGTAGCTGCCTCTTTGGAGTCCTGAAATTATGAGGCGCTGTTCTGCTTCGGTGGGAGTGGGTTTCTCGATGATGTCGTTAATTTGGTAAAGATTTTTTTGTTGAGGCAGTCGCCGGCCGCCGATGGCGCCGTAGTAGTGCAGACAGTGTTCGGGGGTAGTCTGCACGGCGGAAACCGAGCAGCTCTCGGACTCGGCCGCCTGCATGAGTTGTTCGGCGCAACTTTCGCCGCGTCGGCTCACGTACAAGTGATCGTCGACGAGGTGGAGGAAGGGATCGTTTTTGACGAAGTCTTTCGAACAATAAACGGCGTGGGCGTAGCCTTTCTGGGCGGGTTGCTCGATGAAGAAAAGTTGTTTGCCGGCGGCGCCCGCGGCCTCTCGGTACGCTTGTTGTGTGCCGGGACGCACGACGAGTGCCACATCGGCCACTCCGGCTTGAAAGACTTCGTCGAGAATGATTTGAAGAACGGATTTCGTTTCTCCGTTCCGATCCACCAAAGTCTGCATTGAGATGTTCTTTTGCAAGTCTCCCGCCGCCGTAATCACTGCTTTACTTATTGCCGTCATCCAAAACCTTGTCCGCCGGAAGCCGGCTTTTCTCCGGCGAAGCCGGACTTCGTCATTATCCGCCGAAAGCAGCGGTTGCGCAAGCCCTTTCCCGGCGCGGCCTCTGTTGCTTTCTTAGCAAATTTGCGTCTACACTGCGCGGGATGCGCTTGTTGGATCGCTATTTTCTGCGCGAACTGCTGATTCCGTTTGTTTACTGCCTTTGCGGTCTCTTCGTTTTTTGGCTGACGTTCAATTTGTTGGACGATCTGGAAGACTTTCAAAAGGCGAATTTGGCGGCGGCGGACGTTGGGATTTATTACCTGCACAAGTTGCCCGAACTGCTGGTAGTCGTGGTTCCCGTCGCTCTGTTGCTGGCCATGATGCATTCTTTGACCAGTCACTCCCGGCACAATGAGTTCATTGCGGTGCGGGCCGCCGGCGTCGGCGTTTGGCGTTTTTCGGCGGTGTATTGCGTCGTCGGATTGATTTTTAGCGCGCTGCTTTTTTGGATCAACGAGAGCTGGGGCGCCCGCGGCGAACTCAGCATTGCGGCTTTGCAAGCGCAAAGGCATGCCGAACCGGGCGAAAAACACGAGGCGCTGTGGAGTCTCCTGTCGTTCAAAAACCATGCCGCGGGCCGGTTTTGGATGGTGCCGAAGTACAATCGACAGACGACGGAAATGATCGAGCCCCATATCAAGTGGGAGCTGGGCAAGGGCGCTTCCGGCCAATGGAACGGATGGCCGTTGCGCGAGGGCGTGATTATCGAATTAAAAGCGGAAAGCGGGCGCTTTGCCGACGGCGTCTGGACGTTCAAAAACGTGTGGCTTCAGCGCCGGAACCCCGGCCAAACCGGAGCGCAATCCTATTGGCAGACCAACTATTCCGCGCTGAAAGTGCCGCAGTTCGCGGAAACGCCGCGGCAATTAAGAAGCGAGATTCGAATTTCCCAACTGAAAAATATCCAACTAGCAAAGGAAGCCAGCGTCTCCCTTCGCGAGATTGCTGATTATTTGGCCTTGCATCCGGAGCTGTCGCCCGAAGAAAAAGCGCGACTGGACACTCAGTATCACGGGAGGCTGGCGCGGCCTTTGCGTTGTTTGGTCGTTGCGTTCATTGCTTTTCCCTTCGGAGCGGCCGCCGGCCGGCGAAATGCGTTTGCGGGAGTCGCCGGCAGCGTCTTCCTTTGCTTTGTTTATTTTGTTTTGATGCGGTTTGGGTTGACGCTGGGAACCGGAGGCTCCGTGCCGCCGTGGTTGGGCGCCTGGCTACCCAACATCCTTTTCGGCGGCGCGGCGGGATTGATGATCGCCAGAATGCGATGACGAGGAACGGAAAAATTGCCCAAACTTGCTGGGAAAAGTCCCGCCGGCCGATCGGGTTTTTGGGGAAGTGAATGATTGCCGCCGGCAAAACACTCTTGCTACTCATCCCCGCCTACAACGAGGAAGCGCGAATCGAGACCACGCTCCGCGCTTACGCCGCCGAGTTCGACCGAGTTCTTCCGGGACAATACACTATCTTGGTGTTGCTCAACGGTTGTCGGGATCGAACCATCGAAGTTGTCGAGCGCGTGCGCCGGGATTGCCGGGGCGTTTGCGTCTTGGATTTTCCCGAAAGAATCGGCAAAGGCGGCGCCTTGATTCGAGGCTTGAAAGCCGCTCCCCAAGCGGATTGGATTGCTTACGTCGACGCCGATGGCGCAACGCCTCCGCAGGAGCTGCTTCGCTTGGCTTCTCTGTGTCGAAACCAAGACTGCGTGATCGGCTCCCGATGGTTGCCCGGCTCCATACTTCACCGTCCGCAACCGCGCGCGCGACGGTTGGCCAGCCGAATCTTCCACTACATTGTGCAGGCACTCTTTCGCCTGAACGTTCAAGACACCCAATGCCCGGCCAAAGTTTTCTCCAAAAAGGCGGCCGAAGCCGTGCGTCCCAATCTTCGAATCGCCGACCTGGCCTTCGACGTAAACTTGCTCTACGCAATGAAACGAGCCGGCTGCAAAATCCACGAAGAACCTACCGAGTGGACAGACCAGTTGGGATCGAAAGTGACGCAAACGCTGTTTCGCTCTTCTTTGGTTATGTTGCTTTCTGTCTTGCGCCTGCGTCTTTACTACTCGCCCGTTTACCGCTTTCTGCAACCCTTCCGAGGCGTGGAAAAGTGGATTTACTTAAAACTGCGGGCGCCGTTCATTCCTTGGGGCGGAGATGGAAACGAAGAATAGAATGCCTCCAACAACACACCCTGCGGACGCAATCCGAAAAGTCCGTGGTGCACGCTGCTGGGTTCGAACCAGCGACCCCTACCGTGTGAAGGTAATGCTCTACCGCTGAGCTAAGCGTGCCGCCAAGGGCAGAACTAAAATGCCCTTCGGGAAAACCAAATTCAAGAAAATCTTTGTCGAATCGACGACGCAAAACAAGGCAGGCGAAAAGGTCTTGGTTTTTGTTACTATGAAACTGCGGCCTAAACAGCGGCGAAACACCACTTCACGGCGAGACGGCTTGGCTTGACCCGCACTCTTCGCTTTGCCCTTCATTGAAACCTAAATTGTCTCCTTCAAAAGCCAATGTCCCCGGAGGATTTTGACGTGGAATTTTGCGATGAGAAGAGAAACTATCCTCTCGCTTGTGAAAACTGTTTTGGAAAACCCGGCTCTCTTAACTTCCAGAAAAAATCCAGCCGGTTGCGACAAGAATCGACCGTTCATTCTCCAAGTTGTGAAGCGACGTTCGATTTGGACAGCGTCAACCTTTCTTAGCACTCGCTCCGGAGACATACCTTGTAAAGAAAAACACAACGTTGAAAATAAGAACTACAATAAAAGGAATATCATCATCCACAGCAAATTATATCTATATTATATCTCCTGCAAGGAAAGACTTTATTCCGAATCCTTTGGGTTTGCCTTGGCGGAGAATTATCAAATGGCGGCAAAACTGGGGGTTCGGCCTTTGACGAGGATAGTGTCGCGGGAGGCCCAGTTCGGGTCCGGTTCGGGGTAGTCGAGGTTGTAGTGAAGGCCGCGGCTTTCCGGGCGGGTTATAGAAGATTGGATGATGAGATCAGCGACGGTGGCTAGGTTTCTAAGCTCCAAGAGGTCCGGCACGGTTCGAAAGTTATGATAGTATTCTTGGATTTCTGATTGCATGCTGAGAATTCTTTTTTGAGCGCGTTGGAGACGCTTCCGGGTGCGCACAATGCCGACGTAGTCCCACATAACGCGCCGAATTTCATCCCAGTTGTGGGAAATGAAAACAAGTTCTTCAGGATTGGCTTGGTTGTCATCTTTCCACGCGGGGAAGGGAAAGAGTGGTTTTTGAAAGGAAAGGGTTTTTAGACGTTCGGCCGCTCTTCGGGCAACGACGAGGGCTTCGAGAAGCGAATTGCTGGCCAGTCGATTGGCGCCGTGCAATCCGGTGCAAGCCGCTTCCCCGATGGCGAAGAGTCCGTCCAAGTCTGTCTCTCCGTCGACGTTTGTTTGAATGCCGCCGCATTGATAGTGGGCGGCGGGCACAATGGGAATGGGTTGTTTGGCGATGTCAATTCCGTAGCGAAGGCAAGTTTCGTAGATGTTTGGAAAGCGCTTCATAAGAAAGGGCGCGGGTTTGTGGGTAATGTCCAAGTGAACGTATTCCGATCCTTCCCGTTTCATTTCCCGGTCAATGGCGCGGGCCACAACGTCTCTCGGCGCTAGGGATTGAAGCGGATGGCGTTCGGCCATAAACTCGCGTCCCGTCCGGCTTTTGATGATTCCGCCTTCGCCTCGCACTGCCTCGGAGATCAAAAAGGTTTTTGCTTTGGGATGGTATAAGCACGTCGGATGAAACTGGACGAACTCCATGTTCGCAATCGGCACGCCGGCGCGATAGGCCATAGCCACGCCGTCTCCGGTGGCGATGTCCGGGTTGGTGGTGTAAAGATAGACTTTGCCGCAGCCGCCGGTGGCAATGACGGTCGTATTCGACTGGAAGGCGACGACGCGCTGTTTCCCAGTATCTAGCGCGTAGAGGCCGTGGCAGCGATTCGGTTCGTTCAACCCATGGCTTGGGGAAGTGACCAAGTCGATAGCGAAGTGATTTTCGTAAATGTCAATGGATGGGTGGGCGGCAACCGCCCGAAGCAGGGCGCTTTCGATTTCCCGGCCGGTAACGTCTTTGGCGTGCAAGATGCGGCGCTGAGAGTGTCCGCCTTCCTTGCCGAGATCCCACTCGCGCTTTCCGCCCGGCGAAACTTCCCGTTCGCTGAATTGCATCCCAAGCCGAACCAAGTCTCGAATCCGAGCCGGACCTTCTGCCAAAATGATTTCGACCGCTTCCCTGTGGCAAAGCCCCGCGCCGGCGGCACAAGTGTCCTGAATGTGTTTCTCGAAGGAGTCTTCCCGGCTGGTGACGGCGGCAATCCCCCCTTGGGCGTAGTTTGTGTTGGATTCAGCGCGATGTTTTTTGGTGAGGATCGCCACTTTGCCTTGAGAAGCCGCATGGAGAGAGAAGTAAAGGCCGGCGACGCCGCTCCCCAGAACGACACAGTGATATTGGCGAAGATTAGAATGCATGGCTCTATTCCGTAACCGTCCATTAGTGCGTGTTTATATCGCAAACTCGAAATTACGCAAAAAGAGACAAGACGGCAACCATCCAGAGCTTTCCCGTTGCTTTTGAGTCACGAAAAAACGTTCCCTCGCTACCTTTCAAAAAGCGCAAATTCCTAAATTCCTAATTCGCCATTGAATGAAACGCCTGCTTCCAAACTCGGAAACAACAGGGCAAAAAAGAGTAAAACGACCTTGTATTGGCAACATCTACAAATTGCCAATCCTGGCTGCTGGTTGGCCGGCGCAGAAGCCGCGGTTCTTCCTGACTACTGGCGCAAATGCAGAATCACAAACTACTGGCCAAAAAAAAGCGTAGACATAGGCTAGTCCCCGGCACATGAGCCGTGGAGTCACTAACCGCGACCTCTGTCCCTGGTTTTCGAAACAGAGACTAGCGGCTACGAAGCGGCGGCTTGGCGTTTGGGTTGCATTCAGCAGCGATGGCGAAGAAAGAACACAAAGCCCAATGTAAACAAGCCCAACACCAGTGCGTATTCCTCCGGCTCAGGGATGATGGTGCCACGATGAAAGCGCAGCTGCACCGAACCATCGCTGTTGTCTGCAAAACGAGGCCCTGACGTAGCCGCCTCCCCACTATCGGCATCGTCATTCAGAAACAAGTGCGAAATGGTTCGGCTTTGGGTCACGCTGTTGGTGGTGAAGGAAAGCGTCGTCGCCGCCGCCGCGCCAGTAATGTTGGTCACACATTGTAGCGTTTTTGAAGACCATTTTCATACTTTTGCTTGTTTTTTCTCCGCAAACAAGCGACTGGTCTGCCCATTGAAATGCTTCAGTGTCAAATTGTTTGGATCTTTTCAGGATCAATGATTTCTTTGGGAGGAGAGGTTTCAGTAAGATCACAAAGCGTCTAACTATTTGGATTTGATAAATCTAAAACTCGTTACGAGCTTTTTCTTTTTATGATTGGCAGGTTTTGTATTGATTGCTTCCTCTTCGGTTTTATGGTGGACGCATGGCGAACATTGAGTTGTTGCTCAACACCTATCGACGCAAGAAACCCTTCCTTGGCAAAGGCGCTTACATTGCCCAAGGCGCCGTTGTGATTGGCGACGTTACCATAGGCCGGCAGGCGAGCATTTGGCACAACGCTGTCGTTCGGGGAGACATCAACCAGATTCGCATCGGCGATTTTGCCAACGTTCAGGACAATACAGTAATCCACGTTGCCGAAGATTTTGCCTGCGAGATTGGCGACTGGACGACTGTGGGGCACGCCGCCATTCTTCACGCTTGCAACATTGGCAATGAATGCCTCGTTGGGATGGGCGCGACTGTTTTGGACGGCGTCGAGGTGGGGGAACAATCAATCATCGGCGCCAATGCCTTGGTTATCGGCGGCGCAAAAATCCCGCCCGGATCGATGGTCGTTGGGAATCCGGCCAAAGTGAAACGCTCGCTGACTTGCGAAGAACGGGGGAGTCTCCGCGAATGGGCTGAAAAGTATGTGACTAACGCCGCCTATTGCTTGAAGGAGGAGGCAGGCACTAAATAATTTGCACTGTTTGAAAAATTCCGATCTACGGCGCCCAAGAAGTTGCCCGTTGTGAAATTACCAATCTATCCAGTGAAGCCAGTCCAACCAATTCTCCCAATATCCCGGCCAGCCCGGCCATCCGGATCCGGCAAAGCCGGGGAGGAATTCCCGCATCTTTTCCGCCAACGGAGAAACCGTTCCCGCTAATGGAGAAAGGATTTCGCCATCTTCAGGGCCTCTAGGAAAAATTATCCGCACGTCGCCTTGGGGCGTAAAGACTTGCACCCATTCTCCGCCTTCATCGCCGCAATCCGGGCATTCCATTGTCGCGGATAAACGGCGCATCTCTTCAAGATCGACGAGGCCGAGAAGTTCTTGCCATTCGTTCGGGTACAAGATGCGCCATGGACTTATACCGCCGACCAATTTGATTTCTCCCGGCCGCGCTTCTAGGCGAATGGCGCAGTATTCGGCGCAGTCATTTCCTTCAAACATTCCCCAATGGATTGCGAGAATTCGATTCAAATCATCTTCCAGAGAAATCGGCAAAGCCCCGTAATCGCCGGCAGCAGCCCAAAGGCCGCCGCTGGTTGAACCTTCGGCCGTCATGAGATTGTATCCAAAACAGTTTGGCGTCGAACCCGCGCCCAAGGGCGCGAATTCTCCGGGCTGAGATACATCGTAAAACCATGTTTCTTCCTGATGGGCGACGGTGATCAAACGCAGGATCAAAATCTCCCCGCTTAAGCGCAATTCTTGCGCCGAGCCGGGCAACGCCGTTTGCGAAACTATTTCAAAAGATCCGGCGTCTGCCAATCGATAAGCCGTCAAAGTGTTCGTATCGTGCGGCGCTTCTGCCTTTGCCTGCGGCGAATAAAAGACAGTTTGCGAAGAGCCGACATACACTACGTCTTTATCTACTAGGATTGGGTTCCCCCAGTGGGAAGATAGTGGAATGGAGTCTACCAAACTGGCGGAGACACCATCGTAAGTGCTAACATCCAACCATTCCAACCCATCGCTTTTTAATGTTTCTTCATCCCAATGCGGCGCTTGGGTATAAAGGAGGGCGCCGCCGCGCCCAATGCCGACCAAGGTGCCGGGAATGTTGACTGGTTGGCGTTTGGTAGGATTTGCAGGGTCGGCGAGGTCTATCACATTTAAAAAATATTGTTGCATCCAGACGTCCCCGGACGCCGGTTCGGCGGGAAACCACGTGCCTTCCTCATAAGACTGCCAAGCCTGAGAGCTCATATAAAGAGTGTCGCCGGCGGTAAAGACTTCGCTAACGTTCTCTCCGTTCGGTTGGATTGGGTAATCAGACAGCAAGCGGATTTCTTCGAGTTGCCCGACGTCAAAGGTTACTAGTTGATGCGCATAAGTTTCCGAATGCTGACGATAACGAGGCTCTACGGCGGGAATAACGGGCAAAGTACCAGGAAAGAAGTCGTAATAGATATGGTAAAACCTTTGTTTGCTAATCGAGATTGTAAGAATGTCTTCAAAAGGAAAGTGCAGTTTAATTTTGCCGACTACAAAGGCTGGATAGATGATGAAATCTGTTTCGTGAATAGTCTCTTCTTCCACTCGGAAGGTTGCTTGGCCGAGCAGGGAAAGGGAGGGTAGATGGTCTAAGTTGTATATTAGAAGGTGAAAGTCGTATGCGTTGGGAGTCTGCTCATCTCCTCCTTGAACGATGTAGAGCCGATTGCCGTGTATTTCCGCTTTTTGAATCGGTCCGTTTTGAGGCAGGATGGATTCGGCTAAAATTGTATGAGGCTCCGTTTGGGAGGCGATTCGAATTGCCGTCGCCTCTTGGTTTCCTCGGTTGCCGTAAGTCAACTCCATTAAGTAATCTCCTTCTACGATCACTTGGTCAACAGGCCAAGACAAGCGCAACTTATTCAACACCTTAGGATGGTTGTAGTCAGAAGCGTCCACCGTTAGCAATGATTTGCCGGAGAGCGAAAGAATTCGATTCTGGTGCAATGTGGTTCTTCTGGGCGGCGCGTCTTCTTCGATGACGCCTCTTAGAATTAGATCATCCCCCGCCAGCTCAATAAGTTGCACTCCCTTTTGTTCGCTAAGGATGCGGGGGATAGAATTCTCCACTGGTTCGACGGTTGCAATAGGAGTATCCAAAGGAACCCGATTGACGGCGCTAAAAGGGAGTAAGACCAACCCGGCTTCAGGGAAAAAGCCTAATGCCTTTTCGTTGTGATTGGCTTCCGTCCACGAATGGTTTTCGCCTAAGGGCAAGCGGCTGAGCAAGGCGGGTTTGGCCGGATTTCGCACGTCAAACAGGGAAACCGCCACTTGCGACCCTTGGGCGTTTTCGACGCCGACTGAGAGCAGACGATCGCCCATTGGCTGAAGGTAAGTGGACCAACCGGGCACTTCCAACTCGCCGGAAATGGTTGGATGGGACGGATCGGATAAATCGACGATCCACAAGGGGTCTATACGCAGGAAGGTTACGATGTATGCCTTGTCTCCGTCAAATCGGGTTGCGTGCAACTGCTCGTTGCGCACAACTTCTAGCTCACCCAGCTTTCTTGGATGGAGCGGTTCGGAAACATCGAAGGTCTCCAACCATGTGGAAGGAGGAAAGACGGGCTTTTGGGAAATCACTGTAAAGACATCGTCTTGAAGTCGCATGTTGAACTTGTGCAACACCGATCCGGCGATTCGGATTCGCGACAGAGGCGTCAAGAGTCCTTCGGGTGAGGAAATATCGATCATCTCCACTTCGGATCGCTGTTCGGCGTTTATCCAAACGGCAATGAACAGGGCGTTTTCCGTGGCGTAAACTGCTTGCGCCGAACCGGAAATCGGATGTTCTCCTTGATGAATCGGCGATTCCGGAACGGCAAGGTCCCAAGAAGAGACCTTCAGATTGTATTCCCAGTGTCCCGCAATCCGGGCGGTCTGCGCATCGGTTTCTTCCACGGGGGCGTAGAATTGAGACACCGTGTAAAGCGCCGTGCCGACAAGCCGGCTTTCCATGATGGCGCCGCTTGCCGGAAGGATGGAAAGTATGGAAGGCGGGTTGTCGGCTGCGTCGACGATCACGATTCGGCTTCCCGCGCCTTTGCCCAGAGAGTTGCAAGCATCATTGACCAGCAGGACGACGCGGCCGTCTTCCATTACATACATTTGCTCGCCAGAAGCCGGCAAACTTAAGGTTCCGGTGATTTTCGGCGAGTCCGGATCGCTGACGTCAATGATTTGGAGACCGCGAAACTGATTGAAGAAATACAAGCGGTCTCCGTCCATTCGCCAAATGTCGGATTCTTCCACTTCGCGGGGCTCCGCATTGCTGTCTTCAGCGCCCGAAACCGCGCTTGGCACGGGAGTCTGCGTGAAGTCTATTATCCCGGCACCCGTCGTTATATTTCCGCTGTTGTCTCCTAATCCCGGCAGCGATGATGAGGTTGCCCCAGGAAAAAACTTGTTTCCTTCGTAAAAACTTGCCGGCAACGGTTCTTCTGCGGTTCCCGTTACTCTCAACATCTCAACCGCCGCTTCCCGTTGAGGCGAAAAACAATCACTCCGCCATTCCCATCGAGCCGTTGCACCCGCCGAGGCACCCAACTTCCTCGTTCCAAACGAGTGCGCGATTCTAACGTAACTCGCCGCAACCCCTCCGGCACTTCCACTTCTACCACAAGTTCTTCCCCATCCAGCTGAACGAACACAATTTGCGGCCTCGCCTCGCTTTCCTCATCTTGCGCCGATAACTTCAATCCGGCGAATCCACAAAGCAACAGGCCGCAAATCCCCAACCATCGTCCCGCTCGATAATTTGCCTTCATTGTTTTCTCCAAACTTGCCGTAGCATGAAATTTTTCGAGTGGAATCAAAAAAGAAAAACCACCCGAAGCACTTTGTTAATTTGGGACATTGGGACAAAATAAATGGCCGCTGTCAAGAACAGAATCTCAGATTCCAAGCAATCCCCGCCGCAATGAGCCGGCGAAAAAAGGAAAAATTCCGCTTATTGTTTAGAGAACTCGCCGCCAAAATTCGGCGCCAGCGATTTTGTTGCCGGCGCCTATTCCTGTTAGCAGGCTGGGCGTTCTTCGTTTTTTGTTTCCGCTGTTCGGCAACGGGAGCGCAGTGAAAATTCAACTTTGCCGTTCTTTCCGCCGAGCTTTGTTTTGCAACTTCCGGCAGGCTTTTTTGACTTGCCAAGCGTTGGCCGCCAACGTTTTCCGCGCAGTTTCTGCGGGGCAATCCGTCAGTTCCATCAAGATTCGCACTGCGCGGTCCCTCAATTTAGCGTTGCCGGGAGCGAGGTCTACCATCAAATTCTGCGCTACTTTCCCGAGACGCACCATCGAGAGGGTCGTCACCATGTTCAGAATCATCTTTGTGGCCGTTCCCGATTTGAGGCGGGTGGATCCTGTAAGCACTTCCGGCCCCACTTCCGGGCAGACGACCAAATCAGGCTTGGCCTCCGGCGCGAATTTCAGATGCGGATTGAAGCAAAGCAAGACGGTTTTTGCCCGCGCTTTCTTGGCCGCCGCCAAACAGCCCCAGACGAAAGGAGTTTTGCCGCCGCCGGCAATGCCGATGACTAGGTCTTTCTCCGAAATGCGCCGTCGCTCGATTTCCAATGCGCCGTCCGTTGCGCTGTCTTCGGCACCCTCAACGGCGCGTTGCAAGGCGGCGGTTCCTCCGGCAATGATGCCTTGCACTTGCTCCGCATTGACGCCAAAGGTCGGCGGGCATTCACTGGCGTCCAGCACGCCTAAACGCCCGCTGGTGCCGGCCCCGGCGTAGAACAATCGCCCCCCTGCCCGCAGGCTTCTCGCCGCCCATCGAATCGTTTTCTCAATTGCCGCTGCTTGGGAGAGAATCGCCGCCGGCAAACGTTCGTCCTCTGCCGCCATCAACTCAATGCCTTCCCGAATGGAAAGTCGATCCAGATGCATCGACCCCGGATGACGGCTCTCTGTCGGCGAAGTTGCGGTCGACGCCGGGAGAACCTGCCTCACGTCAAGTTCCGTACTTTTTCCCGACCGTTTTTCCGCTTCGACTTTGCCGTGTTTTCTGGCTAACAAAGCCGCGCCCATTGCTCCGTCCGGAAAAATCGACGATACTTCGCACCCCGGCGCCTGCACTTGCAAGGCGTCAGCCGTCGATTCCCGAAAGCGCGGCTGCCTCGCAAAACAACCTCCGCTTAAAAGGAACTGAGCGCTCGCCGGCCTCCCCATGCGCTCATAACAAGCCAACGCATCCGCCGCCAAACAATCCACTGCCCGGCAAACAATCTTGCGGCATCCCGGATGCCCTCGCTTCCAGGCGGAGAAGATTGTCACGGCAACGCCGGCAATTTCCGCTTTGGAAGCATTTTGGCACCAAGAAATCAATTCGTTGGGAGACGAAAGACCGAGCCTCCGAAGCAAAGATTGCAACAATCGAGACGGTTTTCCATCCCGATCCGCCGCCCGCACCATCATTCGCAGCCCGGCCAAGCCAATGCCATAACCGCCGCCTTCGTCGCCCAGAAGATGCCCCCAACCGCTTACCCGCACTTGCCGGCCATCCTTATCTTGCCCGATGCAAGAAGACCCCGTGCCGGACACGATCAAAATTTGAACAGAATGCCGCAACTCGGGCACTCCCGCCAGCGCAGTTTCCAGATCGTCGGTGAAGTACATTTTTGCGGATGGCCACACCAAACGGGCTTGCCGGCGAACACGATTGCAATCCTCTTGGGTTCGCACGCCGGCCATGCCCACGCCCACGCACTTCGGACTCTCATGTTGCCCGGCAATTTGTTGGAACAGTTGCCCAAGTTGCTCGTCGCCAGTCAACCGCAAGTTAGCCGCGGGATACTCCTGCTTTGGGCTTGCCTTGCCGTCTTCCCGCAGACACAGCGCAGTTGTCCGAGTGCCGCCGCATTCGATGCCGAGCGCATAGGAGGAGGCGGACGTTTTTTTCCGTTTCATCTTCCAGCCATTCTTCCCAACGCAGTCCAAAAACAAAGCCTAAACAAAGCGCCGACACCACTGCCCGCGAACCCAATCCATTTTCCTTGCTTCGCGTATCCAGTGATTTGGGAACTGCGGAAGCCAACAACCAAAAACCCGAAACCAACTCCAACCTTCCAGTCACAAAAACTCGCAGAGAAGCACTTCCCTCCCGCCGGCCCTTCCAACGGCTCCTCCCCGTTTCCCAAACACTGACCGCCAAAACTTTTCTTTTCGCAACAGCAAGGCGGAAGGTTGCGCTCTCTTATTGCTGGTTGGCGAGTTTCCTCATTTTGCCTCTTTTTCCTTTTTCAATTCGTCTTTCCAATTCGGAGTTCTTCCAAAACACTCGCCTGCCAACAAAACCTTTCTTCTTTCTTTCTTCTGCAACGGCCAAGGCGAGGGTGCACACTTTTTTTGCGAAGTCAGCAACCTGCGGCCAGGGATTCGCGGCGAGCGGATTTGCCATCGGCCAAGGCGGGATTTCTCCTCCCGAATTGCCCTGGTCGCACTCTCTTTCGCTCTTTTTGTCGTTTTCAACGAATTTTTCCTCTCTTTTTTCTTTTTTTGATTTTGGGGATTGACTCTTTGCGGTGAGGAGGCTACAAAGAAAGTCGTCTTTGTCACCAAAGTCAGAAAATCGATCATTTTTTATGTTGGAATCTATGAGAACCTTATCGTTATCATTAGCAAGCGGGCAAGCGGGGCTATAATTGCCGCCTTTTCGCGGCGTTGGCAGTTGCGGCGCTTTCTTCTCTGGTTCCCCTCGAACAAAGCCAAGCGCAGTTATCTATTGATGTTTATCAGAGCCAGGACAACGCCAACAACACCCAGTATCTTTGAACTTCGGACCTTCCATTCCGATCCCTTGGACGCTTACAGCCTTGACCCAAACAATCAAGTTACCGACTCCGCTTGGTTGTTTCTTGCGCCATTGGATTCCTCCAGCGCTTTGCAATTGGCAAGGACTTGGGGACAAATACAAGCGGGGCAATCCTCCGCTCCTACTACCACCTTCTTGATAGATCATCATGAAACAGAAACCTCCAACGGACGCGCCTCCATCCGTTTCACCGGGACGACCGTTGCCGACGGAGTTACCTATCTCAACTTTGTTTTTACCCCTAGAAACAACGCAGAAGAAGACTTTGACCTTTACTTTCGTCCCGGCGTATCCGGTACGACTTACTGGACTTGGATTGAAGTTCTTCCCGCCGGCCAAACTATTTCTATTCCCGTTTCTCTGTTCGCCTCGCCGCAAGGCTTCTTCACCGGCGGCAACCGAGCCGATACCGACCAAGACGGCCTTACCGACGGCTTCGAGTTGCTAGTCAGCAAAACCAACCCCACCACCCCAGACTCCGCAGTCGACCGAAACGGAGACGGCCAAATAGACGCCTTTACCGCACTGGCCAACAACGGCGTTTATGATTCGCAAGAAGACTTTGAGCCGGACAACCTGCGCAACCAAGCCGAGTATTATTTAGGCACCAACCCCTTCCGAAGCGACTCCGACAACGACGTAACCAACGACGCCGATGAAGATTACAATAACGATGGAATCACCGACTACGAAGATTACTTGGACATCATCGTTACTCTTGAGCCGGGCTATCATGAGTCCTCAATTATACTAAACACCGTCGGCACCGCTTCAGAATTGAGCGCGCACGCCGGCGTTGCCGTCTCTGGATATGGAAACACAATGATAGCTTTAAGCGTCAGCGTTCCGGGCGACAACCAACTCAAAATCACCAGCCAGATGTTTGTTTCTCGTTCAGGCGGTGCCTCCTCAAGCACATCCTCATTTATTCCATTAAGTCCTCGCGACCTGCCAGATGATCCCTATGATCCACCGCCGGGTTTCAAAGCAAATTCCCCTTTTTTGACACCGGATGAACTAGACAATCTCAGAATCGCCAATGGCGGCGGAGTTTCGGATTGGAGGGGCAATCGTTTTCCTTTAATCAGGCAGGATGTTTATGATACCAAATTCCGAGAATCAGTTTTACGAGGACTAGCATTTAAAGCTTATCAAGGCAAGTTGAAACAATAGTCTAGGATGCATAAATATAGACAGGAAGGACCTACACCGAACTCAGAGAATGTGAGAAAATATAAGTACTTCTCCGAGATTCAAAAACGACGACAAGTTGCCGCTCACCGTGCTTTGATCAGAAAGTGTGCGCGAGGCATCGGAAAGTTCATTCCTTTTGTGGGTGGTTTTATTTTGCTGGATTGGGAAAGCAATTCAGAATCTTTTGCAGACACTTCCGAAGATTACGCCAGATCCCTGGTTAGAAATGACGATGCACTCATTCTACTTAATGCGGCCATTCTGGCCGCGGAGTGCAACAACCTTGCCCCTGGTTCTGGTAACGTTGTGTTGAATTTTATTCGTTGGTAAGGAGGGATTTTATGAAAGTAAAGAACTATTCACTTCAAACAGCTTTATTTCGAGATCCGGTATCTCAACGGATGAAAGCGTCCCAATTGGCTCTGTCAGAAAAACATCGAGAAAATTCCTGCCGCTACTTGAACCGGATATACACATCCAATGTTAACACTCGCGCTGATGATGATCTTGGCGAATACAGTGTAATTAAAACCCCAAAAAACGAACTGCTTGGAATTGAGTTTACAACCCCGATGATCGAGGATCAGCTGTGGGCAAAATCCATTGTGTTTAACTGCCGCAACGCTATAGTCTCGGATCCTGACAATGATGGTGTAATAGACTCGTTTTACTATTTTTTTACAGAAACATGGCAAGAATTGAGAGAACGTCTCGGAAAAGAGTTTCGACTAAATAAAAGCAACTACCCGCAACATCAACCAGGATCAATCTGTTTTTGGGAAAGCGATTCAGCACCCCTTTTACCTACTGGAGGTTTACTCTTTCACACAACTTGTCTTTGGAAAGGTATTTCAGATAGTGGCAAGTCGATTGAAGACGCCGTCATTCTGATTGATGATTATGTGGAAGGATATCCTAATATAAACGAATGGCCTCGTCTTGGCTTCAAACTGGAAACCGAGAACATCCCCGAACCAATTCTCAAAGAAGAGTGCAATGAGAATTAGTATCCAATGAATGGAAACGCAGTCAAAAAGTTTGTTTATTATGAGAGAATTAAATGATTTAGAGGATCTGATGCTTTTCTACGATTCAGCATCGAATCGAATGAAGGCAACACCTATTGACTTGCGCTCGAATTGGAAAAAAACTCTCTCTTATCAGAACCGAATATATACAAGATCCAGCTATGGCGAAGGCTCGCCTTGTGGTTACGCTTATTCCTCCGACAATCAAATTTTGGGAGTCGGCGTGGATTTGGAGATTAAACAGAATATGCCGTGGCTAAAATCAATGCTCAATTCTTGCAACGTTATTTTACAGAAATGCGGTGACGAGTTATTGGAGCCATTTTTTACCTTACGGAAACCTTGGAGAATTTTGTTGAACGACTTCCTGATGATATTGGAGAAGTATTGAATGCAAAAAAAGATGGCAGGGAATATTTGAGAGGATATCTTTCTTATTATTGTCCAATAATAATGTCCGGCTATGCCTATGGAAGTTATCTTTGGGAAGGCATTTCTGATGATGGGAATCCGATTGGAGATTGCATTATTCTGCTCAATGATTTTGATTTTCGCCATCAAGTTGACAATCCTGAATTTTTAGAAACGAAAAACATCCCTGAACCAATTCTTAAAGAAGAAGCCGATAAGAATTAATTCTCCAGTAAATGAATACAAGGAAATTAGGTGATTGATATTTTGGGAATTCTGGACGCAGAGTGCAACAATCTGGCGACCGGTTCTGGCAACGTTGTGTTGAATTTCATTCACTGGTAAAAGAGAAGTCATGAACGAGATGCAAAGAGTAGTGTTTTATGATCCGTTGGCGCAACGGATGAAAATGGCTAAGTATTTACCAATTCGTGATAATGACAAGTACGAGAAACGTCGTTGTCCTTACTTGAACCGTATTTACGAGGACCTCCCCGACATAGCCTTCTTTGAATACGATCCTATTGTATCCAAAGACAACTTATTGTTAGGAATTGGTTTTACTTGTCCTGAGGTTGAGAATAAACTATGGGCGAAAAACCTCTTGGACAACTGTCTCAATGCGATTGTGAATCGTCTTGATAATGGGGAGGTATTAAACTTCTATTGGTATTTTACGGAAACTTTTGAGGAGTTAAAGAAACGACTTCATGAAGATTATTCGGAAGACTTGGACTACCCTGCATTGCTATGGTCTCAGTTTCTATCGGGAATCTACGTCTGGAAGGGCGTTTCGGAAGACGGGAAGCCAGTGGAAGATGCCATGCTGTTTTTTGACGACCGAATAGACAGATGGCCTTGGCTCGGCTTCAAATTGGAAACCGAAAACATCCCCGAACCAATTCTCAAAGAAAAGCGCAACGAGAATTAGCATCCAGTGAATGGAAACGATAAAAATGTGCGAGGGCATTCCGTTGGCGTATGATCTTTCGGCGGGGCAGCAGTTTGTTCGGCGCATTCGGTTGCAACAATTCATTGATGCTCGGTCGGGTTCTGCGGACAGGGAGATGGCGGTGGAAATGGCGTCCTCCGACCAAATGGAAGTTTCTCTGGAAGGTTTGGTTCGTGTTTCCGTTCTTGAGGAAGATGAGTAGGGCGTTTGGATCAGCGCGATTTTTTGGAAACGCCTTCGGTTACCGGTCTCGGTTGTGAGAAAGTGGCAGGGGCTTTTTTTCTCGTTCCACTCCACTTTTGAATTTCGCGCACTGGAAAAATTTTGGAGAAACAGATTTCGCTCGAGGTGCCGCCGGTGATTGCCGGATTTTGGGATTCGGTTTTGGATTGTTTGGTTGTAGGGTTGCTGGGAGAAGAGGTAGGCAAAGGGCTTGCGGAGTAGTGAGGGACTTATGCGGATTCGTTTGCGGTGTATAAGATAGATTTTCGGGTTCTGCCGGGTCGGATGTTGGAGCGGTAGAAGAGGCGGGTTGCGCGTTTGATTTTGCCGGGAGACGGAAGTTCGCAAGGGATGGTGGGTTTTGAGCCAGTGGCCAAGGGAGTTTCCGGTTTGGATCGGATTCAATTTTCCGAAGAGAACGACTGGTTGCGGGAGGTAAGTTCAACGCCGAGTTGCTGTTGGCGAGGCGATGGAGTTGTTTGCGAATCGGAAGTGCCAAGTTGCGTTCCACTTGGATGTTTTTGGCCGACACGAAGATGATTTAGCGGAGTTTTTGGGCGAGCCTGGGCTTTCGCGTCTTTTACGGAGATGCGGGATCGGTTTTTGCTTTGGGAAAGGGCTTTGGAGCAAGCAACATCTTTGGCGACGCCGCAATTCGATTCCGAGCGGGCGGTTGTTGGGGCGGGTTCGTCTGTGAGTTTGGACGATGCTTTAGAGCGGTTGGAGGCTGTTGGATGCGGCGGAAACGAAGCAACGTTTGGAGGGTTTTTGGGCGTTGACAGCAGCTTTGGCGACACCGGGAGTGAATATGGAACGGTATGTGGAAACCGTTCTTGAGTCTGTGGAAGATTCGCATCGAGCGCGGCTACGATCCGGCGGCGCAGAATGCGCTGGCGGATTTGATTTTGGATGGTGGGCCGGACTTGCGAAAGATGCACTTTATTCTTCGGCGCATTCTTCGACTCCGTCTCGCAAGTTGGTGGATGCGGGGGCGTCGGTTTTGGACGCTCCATTGGTGGAAGATGATGAGAGCAATCTTTACAAGCAGTGTTTGGCGTTGGGATTATGGGGCCTTTGCCGCTCAATCGGAGGCGGAGTTGCAATCTGAGTTGTATGAGCGGCTGGTTTGGTTTGAGGAGTATTTGATCGGCGACGCGCGGGATCAGGCTTACTTAGCGGGTTTATCGAATACGCAACGGCCGGAGGCGGCACAGCGAATTATGGATTTTGCGCGAAACGCGGAGGATGCGCACACTTTGGCGGCGATTGATTTTGTTGGGGACGTAGCGCAGCCTGATTGCGCGGGAGTTGCTGTTGGAGTATTTGGGAAGTGAGGTGGGGCAGGGCAATCACGGAGCGGTGGCGGCGGATTTGACCACGCAACAGCTGCCTCACGACCCCAGAATCAACGAGATTTTGTCCGGGGTATTGGTTGATTATGCGGAGGGTAACAGTTGGGAGGTGCGAATAGAAGCGGCGCACTATTTCAGCGCAGATGTGGAAGAGATGGACATTCTGGCGTTTCGGAAGTAGCTGAACGAAATGGCGTCTTCGATCCAAATAAGCGAGTGCGAAACTTTGTGACACACGCTTTGAAGAAACTGTATCAGAGGGAAGAGTAAGCCACACTGTTTTCTGTTTTAATAGGCTTTGTTGATGGCTGCTTGCTTGGGATTAGCCTTTTTCCATGCTTCTCGTTGTTCTAAATCGCGCTGTTGGGCTTGTCGTTTGGCTCTTTCGGCTCTGATTTGAGAAAGCTTTCGTCCGACGTTCTTTAAGGAAGGTCGTTTTGGGGACAGTCCCCCGGGCCTTTTGGGGACAGTTCTTCCAAAGAGTTTTAACACCTTGCGGCAAAACTTATATTCGCTGGTGAAGCCTTGGATTCTGCGGATGGTCACAACTTGTTTCTCTTCCAACAGTTTGGCGGTTCTGCTGACGGTGTTTTTGCTGGCGTTGGCTAGCTCGGCGGCTTGGCGAATGGAGATAATTCCATAGCGGAGCATGATTCGGGCAACGGCGTTCTGGGCTGGGGTTAGTTTCAAGTCGTCAATAATCATCGGTATGATCATTTGGCGGCCAGGGGCCACGGTGTATTTGTTGGGTTGGTGTTCTCGGTATTCGGCAATCAAAATTCCGGCTTTGGTTAGCCATGCGAGGAGTTTTCGGAATCGGTGGATTCGGATTCGGCATGCTTTGGCCATGTTGGGGACGGTTTCAAAGCAACCTTTCCGCTGTTGGTTTCTCTGGTTTCCTTGGCGGCGGCAAATATGGGAGACGATGCGCTCGGCGGCCAGTAAATCGTATTTGGCGCCTGCTTTGTAACGAATGGTCTGGAGGATGGTTAACGGCGCTGGGCGCTGTTTCTTTTTGTTGGCTCTGGTTGGGAATGGTTTCGGCTTTCGGTTGGTCTGGATGGCTTGCTGGAGTTGTTGGGCTTGCTCTTTTTGTTGTTTGGCTCGTTGGTCTGCTCTTATCGCAATCCAAATCTCTTCTCGTTCTTTCTGGCTTTTGGCTTTCTTCAAGAAAGCTTCTTCGTGTGGCTGCAGTTTGTAGGCGAACGTTGGCGGGGCTTTCGTTGTTAGGGTTTTCGGTTGTTGGTTCTTCCGGCGCATGCTGCGCTCGATCTGCGCTTTTAGGTTGGGGTGGACGGTTTCCAAGTCTTTCCGCTGCTGCTCGGTTAGTGGCGGCAACGGCTCGGCAATGGCGGCAACGGCGGGCGTTGGGATGGCCACGGTTACGGTTTCGTTTTTCTCCGCAACCTCAAAAGATATTTCTTGATTTAGGTTCTGCATGGGGCTATCTTGCCTTTGCGGTTTAGGTTCTGCAAGATCGAAATCGTGTTTTTAATGATGTAAAAATTAAGGCGTCTCTTTCGTTTTATTCCGCTGGGATCTTCTTCCGGCGGTTTTTTTTGCCTTCCTTTCGTGGTCTTCCTTGCTCGTTTTAGCGCGCTGCGGGCTTGCTTCTGGCTCTCTCCTGTCGGTTTTGGCGTTCTTTCTCTGCTGTTTTGAAAGGTTTCTTTGCCTCTCAATCTCTCTTTTTGAGAATGGAAATCTTCCGCTCTCTTTTCCGCTTTTGAAATCTTTCGGTGTTTGTCTATTTGAAAATCTCTTGCCTTCTTTCCGGGAATCGGTATTTTCGTCTTCGTTATGTTCATTTTTAAATTATTAGGAGCGGTCTGTTTGGGCGCCGCTTCGCGCATTTTAAAGTCCAAAATTAAAGAAACGGCGGCCGCCGTCGTTGTCGGGATCGGTTTGCTCGTTGGATCAACGGCGCACGTTCAAGCTGCTTGTGATCCGCCGATTTTCGACGTTTGCTTCCATAAATCGAGCTGGTCGTCGTCTGGCTATGCCACGTTGTTTGTTGAGTTTAACGGCAAATCGGATCAACTTTACGAATTTCGATGGAACGGCTTAAAGAAACTTCCTGGTTACGGCCGTAATGGTCTTCCAGGGCTCACTTATGACGGTTTTTCTCAAAGAGGCCGAAGTGGGTATGAGGCTTCTCTTGAGTACTCAGATTTTTGGTGGGAGTCTTGGTCTCCGTGGAACAATTACGGGGTCACCATTTACGAAGGGCATTGGGATTATTCCACGTATCCTGAAACTGGCGTCGCTACCTGGGTTCGGGATCGTTGGGTTGGCTCGGTGGATTTTTACGCTTATCAAGCGGCGGCGTACGTTTCTATCGACAATCGCTCTTCCGTTCTTGATTATGAGTTGTCTTCTTATTACTGCACCGTGGATTGGGAATCTAAATCAATTACGTTATTGCATGGATATAGCGAAGGCTATTGGGAAGGGCCTTTTCCCGGCGGTACTTATCGTTATCACGGTGACCCGGGCTCGCCTCGTTTTCATTATCGGCAATCTTGCTCGGTGACTGTTCGGCCGCCGCCTCGGACTTCGCGAAATACTCGTCGGCCAACTCCTTATTGTCCGTGATTGGGGTTTTGTCTTTGTTGGTTTGGCCCGGTTTCTGCTATTCTTTGAGATATGAAAGCAAGCGGAGACCGGGCTTTTACCTTGATCGAGTTGTTGGTGGTGATTGCCATCATCGGCATTTTGGCGTCTTTGCTTCTTCCTGCTCTCGGCAAGGCAAAAGCCGCTGGCAAGCGAATTCATTGTTCTAATAACCTTCGGCAAATCAACTTGGCGATGCAGATGTACGTCCATGACAATAACGATTTTCTTCCGCCGGTGATTTCGGTTCATCCAGCTCGGGATCGTTGGGGCCCGGGTTATGAGTCGGGTTCTTATGAGTATCAAGTGCCTTGGGAACGTTTGCTCTGGTCTGAGTATCTGGATAAGAATACCAATATTCTTCAATGCGCTGGCAATCTTCCGCAATTGAAACGTGTTGTTCGTCGGGAGGATCTGCATGGCAAACGTGTCTTGCCTATCAAGATTAATTTTGCTTATTCAATCAATGCGGACATGGTTACTTCGGATCGTCTTTTTCCTTGGCGGGAGTCTGTTAATCGTCCTTCTTGGCCTGACTTCTATTCGCGCAAAGTAACGGACGTCGTCTCTCCGGCGGATTGTTTAAGTTTTGGCGATTCGGTGGGGTGGTCATGGATTGGTTCGCAAGTGGCTATTTATCATCCACGGTATGGGAACTTTCTATTGCCGCATCCAGCCAATGATTTTCCAAAGTATGCTTTTGGAATTAGCCGTCGGCATGCCGGGCGGTCAAATATGGCTTTTCTGGACGGTCATGTGGAGCATGGTTCTCTTCGGGATTGGACGTTGCCGGTGTCGGCGGTTTGGGATCGATGGCATTATCGCAATCGTTGGCCCGTTGAGGAATTTCAGCATCTTCCTGCGGACAATTGGGCGCCGTTGTATGGCGCCGATGAATTCTTGCCTGATTAACTGCTCGCCGTCTTTTTGCCTTCCCTCTTTTTCGCGCTTGGCTCGTTGGCGTTGGCCGGCGGTTCTCTCCTGCTCGCCGTCTTTTTAGCGGGCTTTCCCTGCGCAAAGGAACGAAGTTCTTTGCTTCTTCCTGATGGAGCGTCTGCGGGGGAGGGGGGGCAGTCGCTCGCCTTTTTCACTTTTTTTCGAGAAAAGTGTTGACTCGGCTATTGACAAACATTAGCAGTACCCCTTGGTTGCTAATGTTGTATCGCGAATTTTAATTCGTTTATTCGTTGGTTTTTCGGCTTTCCAATTGGTTCTTTTCCTATCGGTTTGTGGAGAGAATCGGGTTTCCTTTTCGTCTTCCTTTTCCTAATTGTCGGTCTTCCAAATCTTCCTTATTTCTTTCAAAAGCGGGTTTTGCTCTGGCTGTCGGTGGTTTTGCTGGATCGGTTGGTTTCGGGCTGGTTTGAGTCTTAAAAGTGGATTTCTTCCGGTTTTCGAAGAAATCTGCTTGACGTGCTATTGACAAAACGGTTAACCTCTTGTCTGGAACGTTTTGTATCGAGAAATTTAACGCAACTTCTCGCCTCAATTCGTTAGCTTTCAAAAGCTTTCCCATCGTTTATTCGTCGGTTTCTTCCGCTTCTTCTATTTCGTTTTCCACCGTGCTTTTTAGCTCAGCGAGCTTTTCATTGAAGTCTTCCGCCACTTTCCAGAATTCGGTTTCGTCGTCGGGAACGTCAAAGTAAGCGTCGTTTTCCAATTCCTTCACGGTATCTAAAACGGTTTTCCATTGTTCTTTATTCATGGGTTTCTTTCCTCTGTTTTTTGTATTTTTCAATGGCCGCTTGCAAATCGGTGATGGCCGAATAGATGGCTTCAATCTTTTCGGTTACTTCCTTGTCGTCGTTGGTGGCGGCTTTGATGTCGCCGTCTATTTCAAACAAAGCATTTGAAACGCCGTTCAATTCTCGGTCGAGTCGGGTGTATTCGTCAATTTGTTCAGACATGTCTGGTGTGGGTTTGGCGGTGGTTTCGGTGGTTTAGGCGGTTTTTAGCCGATGGCAGTTGTCCAAAAAGGCTTTAGCGTAGTTTCCGGTGGCTCTTCCTATCGCTTTTATCTCTTCCAGGATGGCCGCTTCTCTGGGATTAGCCTTTTTCCATGCTTCTCGTTGTTCTAAATCGCGCTGTTGGGCTTGTCGTTTGGCTCTTTCGGTTCTTAATTGAGAAAGCCTTCCTCGGAAATTCCTTAAGGGATGTCGTTTTGGCAACAGTCCCCCGGGCCTTTTGGCAACAGTCCTTTTCAAGAACTTCAAAACCTTATGGCAAAACTTATATTCGTTGGTGAAGCCTTGGATTCTGCGGACGGTGACGATCTGTTTCTCTTCTAACAGTTTGGCGGTTCTGGCGGCGGTTCGTGCGCTGGCGTTGGCTAGCTCGGCGGTTTGGCGAATGGAGATAATTCCATAGCGGAGTATGATTCGGGCAACGGCGTTCTGGGTTGGGGTCAGTTTCAAGTCGTCAATGATCATCGGCATGATCATTTGGCGGCCGGGGGCTACCGTGTACTTGGTGGAGCGGTGTTCTCGGTATTCGGCAATCAAAATTCCGGCTTTGGTTAGCCAAGCGAGGAGTTTTCGGAATCGGTTAATTCGGATTCGGCATGCTTTGGCCATGTTGGGGATGCTTTCAAAGCAACCTTTCCGCTGTTGGTTTTTCTGGTTTCCTTGGCGGCGGCAAATATGGGAGACGATGCGCTCGGCGGCCAGTAAATCGTATTTGGCGCCAGTTTTGTAACGAATGGTCTGGAGGATGGTTAACGGCGCTGGGCGCTGTTTCTTTTTGTTGGCTCTGGTTGGGGTCGATCTTCTTCGGAGAGGTTGGTCAAGTCTTCGGAATAATTATTTTCGGATTTTCGTTTGACCTTCTTCATCGACTTCAGTTGCTTTGCGCTGTTCAAACTGGCTGGGCTTTAGCTTTGTCGTTTATGCTGGCGATGATTCTGGCTTGACGTTCTGACGGGTAAAGCGTTCGGTTTCGGTTCTCTTCTACTATCGTTTCCGCTCTCTCCCTATCACGGCATGGCGATGCGATGAAATGGTTGGAGGAGAAACCCCTCGTATAAGAGATTCTCCCTCGATTCTCTAATGCCACTCCAACTTCTTGGCCCCAGCCAAACGAACAAGTTCCCCCAACCCCCAGCTCTTTGACTGGGTTCGTAAGAGACTTTCTTGCCCTGGTGAAACAAGCCGCTCAACCCTCTCGGGCCATCCCTCCTCCTTCTAATCAATCGTTTCTCTCCCTTCCTGCACCCAGCGGAATTGCGCGCCATTCGCAACGGGCGCTTCCCAGCATCGTAATAACTCCATGCACTCCGCTCCGCTCTGGGAAAGAACAACTCTCCTTCGATTCCCAACGCCGCCAGACATTGACATGGCATGGTTGTTCTCCCCCGCCGGTAGCAGAAAACTCTAGGAAGAACGGCAATTTGCGCTACATACATTGAGCATAGTGAAGCGCGCATTGCGCCAGAGTAGGCTGTCTTCACTGAGAATGAACTTACTTGGGTCGAACATCTCAGTGCGCGGAACACCTCTTGCGCCGAGGCAACTCGCATATCAACACCTAAGAGTTTATACAACAATTGGGTGAATAGCGTGTGAAGTTGTTCATTGTCGATTGCGCCGGAACCGCTGCCGGAGTCGTTTCTACAACAGCGCTTTTCGCACAATGGCGAAAGGGAGATAGATGGCGTTTCAGTCGCCGAACTCATCGGGCAGGTTTCTTGCTAGGGCGTTCCGGTGCGCATTTGGTATAAGCCGGCTTGGATGGACAGCTGGTTGCTGAGCTTCGGCGGACTGCTGGTCGCATGTTTGGATTCTCGGAGACCGGGTTGGATTCTCAACCACAGCGCACCACTTGAGGAGCAAGCGTAATCTTGCCCTTGCGGAAGCGTAAGGCCACGAGCGTTCTCCAAAACATGCTGTCTACGAAGAATCGCTTACCAGAATTCCACGCATCCCCTCAACACGGGCTAATCACAACATGGAAAATCAATAGATTGTTATCATGATCTGGAGAACTAGTGAGAGGTGATCAAATGGTGATTTTGAGATAGTCTCTCAGGTTTTCCAATACCCCGGCTGAAGAGTCTGTTCTTTGCATAGCGGCTCATTCGGGTGGAGATGCTCTGTGTAAGCGTGCGAACAGGAACGCTCTTTCTTGTCTTGGTCAGTATGCTCGGAGGTATGGAGGATGGCATGGAACTCTTACAGGATCTGGATAGGTGTAGTCACCCCTCCTCCCCGTTGTATTGTCAGGCACGGACCTATGCGTTTGTGTGAACACGTCTTAGCCATTTTCTGGTTGCTGGGTGTAATTTCATTTTCATAATCATTTTTATCGATATTATTACTTATTTTTGGACAATCAATAACCGAACAACACTAGCAATATTGCTAAGGATGCAAAACCTCCTATGTTAATTACCATCAAATTTCCCATAATCGCACCTACGTAAAACAAAAATATGTTCAGTGCTTATAAAGATACAAGAACCAAATGTTATTCTTCTGTCTGGTTGGTGTTTTTCATCTTTTGAATCTTCTTTCGTTGTCGGTCGATTAAGGCAGGCTTAGATATCCGGCGTTTGGAAAAGTTCAGGTTGCGTCCAGGGGAGGGTCCGGCCGGCGGTTTCGGCGCGGATGGCTTTGACTTGTTCGGCAGTTACGGGGCCGGCCTCGTTGCCCCATTCGGACTGCCCTCGGATGTAGGTTGCAAGAGAAGCGAGTTCTTCGTCGTCTTCAATGGTGTCTCGCCAAGGCATCATTTGCACCGAGGTATTCCATTGGACGCCGCTGACTGTGATGGGGCCGGCCAGTCCGTTCAGGATTACGCGGATAATTCGGTTGGGGCTTTCGGCGTTGACCCAGTCCGAGCCTGCGAGGGGAGGATATTGGCCGGGGCTGCCGGCGCCGTTGCTTTGGTGGCAAGGAGCGCAGTAGTTGGCGTATGCTTTCCGGCCTTTTTCAAAACGCGGGTCTACGTTGTCTTGGGGTTGAACAGCGGCGAGGAGATCGTGCGAGGCAAAGGGCTCGTATACTTTGGCGTGGAAGCCTCCAGCGTTGCTGTCGAGGTACAGGGTGGCTAGGTAGACAAGCACGAAAAAGGCTACGCAAAAAGGAATTGGCACCGGCGCCGGCGCCGCGTGGGGTTCGAATTCCGGTAAATTTGAAGAGTCTTCCGCCATTTCCAAAACTATTTTGTTTGCTCTGCTTGATTCTTGATGGGTTGAGAATTGGCTTTGTCAGCTTCGTCCGGCTGGGAAAGCAGGCCTGGCGCCTCAAAGACCGGCTGATCCAGCCGTAAACTGATCAAGTAAGCCGCCAAGTCTCTAGCCTCGGGTTTGGGGATGATTTGTCTACCTTGGTCGTCTGTGACCAACTTGCCTTTATGTCGCAAGGCATAGGAGTCTCCGCCGCTGTGCAGGTCTCGTTTTTCGAAGAGATAGCTGTAACTTGGCATGATTGAGTTTTTGACGACTTTTCTTGGTTGAAAAAGATGGAGCAGATGCCAATTCGCATCGGGGCGTCGGTTGCCGATATTCGACAAGTCCGGCCCGATTCGCAGGGATCCCAGCATGGTCGGTTGATCCAGCAAGTAGTCTCGCGCCACGGTTCTTCGGAATCCCCAGCCGCGCCGAATGTCAGCGTCTACGGGGTGGTTCACCCGGCGAACTGAGGCTCCTTTGTCGATCCATTCGCCAGCGATGCGATTGGCTTCTACAAGGGGAAGCTCGTCTTGAATGGGAAACGGAGTTGACGGCAGAAGATTTCCTTCTTTGAACTGGCCGCCGGTTAGGGACGACAATGCCTTGCTGATTTGTGCGGTGTTTGTTCCCCAATCGTCGGCCACTAGGGAAAACCGATAGTTCTTTTGGCGGACTTGTTGGGTATGGCAACTGACGCAGCCATTTTGGCGGTAAACTTCTAGTCCTCGATTGGCGGCTCCGGTTCGCGGCAGAGGAAAGATCTTTCCCGTAGCCTCGTCCTGTTCGGGGACTTGGTTTCCCAACTGCAATTGCGGGCTGTGGACAAAGCCGTACCACGAGAAAATCATGGCGAACAGCACACCGAAAAAGAGCAATACTCCGTTGTTCATGGCTTTTTCTTGGCAGCCTTTTGGGCTTGTTTTCTCTTGGCGGCCGTTGTTTTTGCCGCGGTTTTTTTCTTCGGTGTTTTCTTGGCTTCCTTTTTCTTTGCCGTTGCGCGGCGCGGCGCGGGGGCGGTTGCCCTTGGTTTCTCTGCGGCTTTTGGATCCTCCGCATTGGGAAACCAACTTAGAATTCTTTTCTCGCCGCAGAAGAATGCCCGATAACCGATCCGCTCGATATTCGCAAGGAACAAGAGACTGCTTCCCAACAAAAGTAGCCAGCCGAAGATTGCCAAGCGGTTGAAAAACACCGTCCAGTCCATGATTGCGGCAAAGGGAATCAAAATGGAAGGATGGCTCATTTCCTTGCCCTGAATCAAACCGCCCACCCCGTTGACGGCGATAACGAAGCCCCATCCCAGCGCGGCCACCCAGAAATGCCAATTCACCAACTTGCGGTCCGGCCATTCCGTGTCGAGAATTCGCGGCAGCAGATAATAGGCGATTCCAAAAACGGCCATTGAGAAAAATCCTCCCAAGGCCAAGTGATTCAACGCGGTCAGCACCAGCGTAAACTGCGTAAGATCGGCAACCCCTTTAAGCGCGTTGACGGCGCCCAAAATGCCGGCCAGAAGGAAAGAGAGCAAACTGAAGGAAACAAAGCGAAAATCCGGATGCCACAACCAACGCATCTGCTCTCCCATTGTAAAATAAAGGTTCCAGCCAACCATAATCGCGGCAAAACAGGCGAAAAAGGACATAGCCGCGCTCAGTCCGGAAATCCAGGAAGGAACCGTCGTTCCCGAAAGGATTCCCGCTCCGTTTCCAAACAACAACAACAACCAAAACGAAAACAAAGCCAAGTAGCGGCTGTGAAGCGGACGGCGGAGCAATTTGGGAATGAGATAAAGAATGACGGCCAAGCCGACACTGCCCAACACCAAGGTCTTCAACCCGGCCGCATACCAACCGGCAATCACCGCCTGAGCAACCCCGCGGACGGGATAGAAATGCAACAACAATCCAGCGGCGCTGAAAATCCACGGAAACCAAAGCAAGGCCGCAAAGAGAAACCATTGCGAAACGTAGAGTTCCCCAGATTGCCTCTGCCAGAAGGTCACAAAAGCCAAACCGCCAACGACGGAGTAAGCGACGAAGAGAATGGGGACGGCGTATTTTGGAAGCTCGAACAACTCATACGATGTGGCGCCGTCGCCCGCCAAAATTCCCACAACGCCCGCCAAAACGCCAAAGTTCCAAAAGGCAACCCCTAGACAAACATAGCCGGGTTGCGCGAGAGCTGTCCGCCCCATCCGCGCCAGCAGCCAAAGAGCCGCGGCCATAGCCGATTGGAGGGCAAACCCATAGATAAACGCCGCACTCCCTGCCGCTTGAACTCGCCCAAAAGTCAACCAAGAATAATGAGAGAGAAAGTCAGGATCATAGAACCGGAAGGAATTGAGCAGGGCAAACAGCGCCCCCAGAAACAGCCATCCGGCCGACTTCCAAAGCAAGAACAAAACCGGCATCCGGCAAGATCGATCCAGTTCCCGGACCGAAGTTTCCTTGCTCAAATCCTTAGCTATGCTGTCTGGTTCGCTCATGAGGTTTTTCCGACCGCCGCCGCTACTCAAATTCGCTGGGAATTTCCGGCGGCGGAGGCGCGGTGGCAAGATCCACGCGTTCCGCCATCGTTTGCCGAGCCTTTTCGGGTTGTTTCCATTCTTGAATCATCCTGTGGATGGCTTGATCTATCGGCACCCGGTAAATGCCTTTCCCGGCGTTGACTACGCCGTAGCTCGTCAATATTTCCGCTTCGGCAGATCGCACTTCCGACAAATTTGCTTCTCGAAGATTCGCCCGCTCAGCGCCGATGGACGGAGGCCTGGCAGACTCCCAAGTCAGCCGCAGCAACCCAGCCATAGCGCAAAACAAACCAACGGCCGACAAAAAGCGAAGAAAGACGCCGCCGTTTCCGTTGCTCTTCAACGTTCTCATGGTAGTGTCAGGCTTCATTCACCCCTCCGCTTGCTTGAATCCTTGTTGGACGATTGCGGGGACGTCGAAAGCGGCCGGACATACATCCCCAAAGTTTCGGCAATGCGAGGATCTCGTTGAGGAAAGGGGGGATGCTGGCGCAATGTTTGGATAAAGTATTTAGCAAACAATCCCGCCATCAGCGCCATACTGCCTAGCCCCCAAAGCAGGCTGGAGGCGAACAACGCGCCATCGCCCGTCTCATTGTACACCGGTTTCACGTTGAACGACATGCAAGCGTAGTGCATCAACCACGCCCACATGCACATGGGAATCATCACCGGCAAACAAAGTTTGACGTCCAGACGCAGTAAAAAGAGAAATGGGATAAAGAAGTGTCCAAATATAAGAAGCAATCCTACGCTGTGCCAAACGCCTTGATCTCGCTTTTCATACCAGAAGGTTTCCTCTGGAATGGCCGCATTCCAAATCAAAAAATATTGGGAAAAGTGAATGTAGGCATAGAAGACGGTGAACGCAAAAAAGAGCGTTCCAATGTCTTTGAAAGTGCTTTTTTGAATAATCGGCGCCAGATGCCCCGTTTTCTGAAGCACGAGGGCAATTATGTAAGTCGTCGCCAAAGTCATCCACACGCTGCCCGCAAAATAGTAAACGCCGTACATGGTAGAAAACCACTGATATTCTAAAGACTTCATCCAATAGAACGAGGCCAAGGTCAAGGTGACGGCAAAGATAAAAATTCCTCCGGCGGCGTAACGGCGCATTAAGACCGTGCAGGAAGCCGCTCCGGATTTGTCTTGGTCCAAGGATTGATTGCGCAAACTGTTACCCAACCACCACCATGCGGCGAACAAAACGCACGATAGAAGAAAAAACGAAATCGGATGATACATGATTCGTTTTACCTCCAGAGCGTGATCGTGTGCCGGGCTTTCCCAGACCGCCCATGGATAAATCGAACCGTTCCCTGACAAAACGACTACCAAGATTGGCAGAAACAACCCCGCCAAGACTGGAACCGAACAGGCAATGTGTTCTAGAAACCTCCGCAACGGCACCAACCAATAAGTGTCGAGAAGATGATGAATGATCACCAGGAACAGAGATCCCAAAACCAAGCTCAAGAAAAACATATAAGCCGTGATATAGGCGGCGGCGAGGGTTTGGTGCAAGCGCCAGGCAGGGGGAGACCAAAACCCAAGTAAAAATCCTAAGAGGACAACCGAGCCTCCAATTATAGTCAACCGACCCGGCCACTTTGCCCATTTCGACAAATCAAGCCGGTCTTCACTTTTGGATTCTATCGGTTGGCTCATTTTCAATTCTGTTGCAAAGCGGCGCGTTCGTTTTCGGGAAGTTCTTCTGCGATGGCCAATCGAGAGAGTTGCAAGGCTCTCAGATAGGCCACGATGGCCCAGCGGTTTGTAATGTCGATCGCCGCGCCATAAGACCCCATCAAGTTTTTGCCGTGGGTGATGGTATGGAATATTTCTCCGGCCGGCATCTTGACGAGACGCGGATCATGAAAGTTGGCGACGGCGACCATTCCGTATTTGGTGATGATTCCCTTTCCGTCACCCGCCGCGCCGTGGCAGAGGGCGCAGTGGATGTCGTAGCGCTGCCGTCCGCGATTGAGGAGCGTTTCATCAACCGTCACGGGAATTGTGTCGACAAAGTTTGTCGAGCTTTGAACGCGCCCCGTGTTCACCGGCGAGTTTTGATAAGGATCATCTCGCGCAACGGTTCCTTCCACGTAAAGTTGCGAGCTGCGTCTGTTTTCGAAGAATTCGTTGCCAGACTGGGGCCGCAGCTTGATTTGCCTGTCCATGTCTGGGAAGACTTCCCGCGGTGGTTTGGCCGACTTCGAGCCGCGAAATCCGGCAATGCTGACGACGGCGACGACAATCAAAATGTAAACGGCAAGAAAATAGCGCATTGTCCTACTCCTTCACAATCTCCAAATGGCTGCTTCCCGATTTCAGGAGCAGCGCATGCGTTTTCTCTTCGTCGTATTCCGGGTCGACGCATTCGATGACAACATAGAACCTGTCGTGGGTTGCGTTTGCAAAGCGCCGATTTTTCAAAAGCGGATGATGCAGGCGCGGCAAGCGATTCATAAACAGCATTCCCAAAAGGGAGCCAAAAGCGGCCAGCAAAATGGTTAACTCAAAGCCCACGGGAAAAGCGGAAAAAGGACTAAAAAGAGGCTTTCCTCCAACCGCGATTCCGTAGTCGGCGGAGTTCATAAACCAGATCATCCAGTTGCCCCCAAAGTATCCGATCATGCCGCCGCAAATCGTAAACCAGCCGACTGGGGAGTTTTTCAAGCCCATGGCCTTGTCCATGCCGTGAATGGGGAAGGGGGTGTGAACGTCCCATCGAGTGTAGCCCGCATTGCGGATGTTGGAGGCCGCCGCCATTACTGCCGCGGGGGTGTCGAACTCGGCCAGAACGCCGTATTGTCGTCTTTCTTCGCTCATTTCAGCGTTGTTTCCCTCCTTTCCAACCTCCCTGCGGATGATGAGGGTCCGCCTGAGGAGTCACGCCTTTGACTTCCGAAATCGCAATCAACGGCAAAAACCGGACGAACAGCAGAAACAGAGCCATAAAAAATCCCAAGGTTCCGACATAAGTCAATACGTCGACAACGGTTGGCGAGTAATGCCCCCAGTTAGCCGGCAGATAATCCCGATGCAGGGAAGTCACCACGATGACGAACCGCTCAAACCACATGCCGACGTTCACAAAAATCGAAAGAATGAAAACGCAGACCATATGAGTTCGAATCTTCTTGAACCAGAAAAATTGCGGGACGAGCACGTTGCAGGTGATCATAATCCAATAAGCCCACCAATACGGCCCGAAGGCGCGATTTTGAAAAGCGTACGCCTCGTAAGGATTCCCGCCGTACCAAGCAATGAAGACCTCCATTCCGTAGGCGTATCCGACAATGGAGCCGGTTGCCAAAGTGACTTTGCACATCAATTCGATGTGTTTCACGGTAATCACGTCTTCCAGCTTGAGTAGCGAGCGAAGCGGGATCAACAAGGTAAGCACCATGCCGAAGCCGGAAAAAATGGCGCCGGCAACAAAATACGGCGGGAAGATTGTGGTATGCCAGCCCGGCAGTTGCGACACGGCAAAGTCGAAGGAAACGATGCTGTGCACCGACAACACCAGCGGCGTCGAAAGAGCGGCCAGCAGGAGGTAGGCTTTCTCATAGTGGCTCCAATGCCGGTTGGATCCGGTCCAACCCAATGAAAACAACCCGTAGAAAAACTTGCGCGTCACGGTTTTGGCGCGGTCTCGAATGGTGGCTAAATCGGGGATCAAACCCATATACCAGAAAAGAAGCGAGACCGTGAAGTAAGTGGACACCGCAAACACGTCCCACAAAAGAGGAGAGCGGAACTGCGGCCAAACGGGGCCGTGCGAGTTGGGCAGCGGAAAAAGCCACCAGGCAAACCAGATGCGTCCCACGTGAATGGCTGGAAAAATGCCGGCGCACATCACGGCGAAAATCGTCATCGCCTCCGCCGCCCGGTTGATGGAAGTGCGCCATCTTTGCCGGAGGAGAAACAGAATGGCCGAAATCAGCGTGCCGGCGTGGCCGATGCCGATCCACCAAACGAAGTTGACGATGGCCCAGCCCCAAGCAACCGGATGATTAACACCCCACACGCCCACGCCGGCCGAGATGAGGTAGCCGATCATAAGGAAGCAAAGAAGCGCAATCGGCAGGCTAATCAGAAACGCAATCCACCACCAAGCCGGCGTCTTGCCTTCCACAATTCCCGAAATCCGATCCGACAGCCAGCCCAAGGAGCGGTTGTTGGAAACCAGCGGCTCTCTCTCCAACCCGCGCGGCGCCGGCGCAATAGAAACCTTGTTGTGTGTTTCTCCAGTCATCTTCCTAGTGCCGCCCTTCGGGTTCGCCATTCGCCGAGACGCCTGGATCGCCTCGATCCGATCCCTCGACATGCGGCGATCCGTGGGAATCGAAGGGGTTTCCCATGCTCTCCGAGTATTCCATCGTGCTCAACGGAGTCTCGTGATAGTCCGGCATTTCGGGGTTGGGGTTGCGAATCTTGGCTAGATAGGTCGTTCTCGGCCGGGTATCCAGAAAACCCAAAACCGCATAATTTCTTGGGTTGGCCTTCATCTTGGACACTCGGCTCTCCGGCCGTCCGATTGTGTTGCCGAAGACAATGGCGTCCGCGGGACAGGCTTGTTCGCAAGCGGTTTGAATGGTTCCATCTGGAACGGCGATGTCGCCGGAGTCTCGCGCCGCCACTTTTCGCTGAATTTTGGCCGCTTCAATTCGTTGAACGCAAAAGGTGCATTTCTCCATCACGCCGCGCATCCGCACGGAAACGTCGGGGTTTTTGGACAGGGCGGCTAAGTCTAAATCCTCTTTTGGCCGCTTGGCCAAGGGTCCTTGATAGAGAGCTTCCAGCGGTCTTTTGTTGTAGTCAAAGAAGTTGAACCGCCGCACTTTCCAAGCGCAGTTGTTGGAACAGTATCGCGTTCCCACGCAACGATTGTAGGCCATGACGTTCAAGCCTTCGTGGTCGTGGACGGTGGCGTTCACGGGGCAGACGCTTTCACAGGGAGCGCTTTCGCAGTGCTGGCAAAGCATGGGCTGGCTTACTACTTGGGGATTGTCGATCCAAGATTGGCGCTGATACTCGTCGTCCGCCTCCAAGCCGCTAAGTTCGGCTTTGGCCTCGGCACCGCCGCTGTAGTAGCGGTCAATGCGCAGCCAGTGCATCTCCCGACTTTTGGCTACTTGCTCTTTGCCAACGATGGGGATGTTGTTTTCGCTTTGGCAGGCCGCAACGCATGCGGAGCAGCCGATGCAACGGTTGAGATCGATGGCCATGCCCCACTGGTGAATTTCACTCTTGAGCGACTCCCGCTCTTCGTAAGGATGCGGATACAGCGGGCGCGGCTTGCCGTCTTCGCCGTGGGTGTGTTCTCCGTGCGCTTCCAAACCCATGTTGCGGGCAAAGTGCGGTTTTTCGTGGAATTGCTTGAGGTTCGCTTCGCGCACGATGGCCCGGCCTTCCATCGACCAATGATCCTGCGTCGTCGCCAGTTTGTGTTTGCGTCCCGTCGGAGAAATGGACGCTCCCGAAACGACGTAGACGCCTTCGCCGATCCGAATGGGATACACGTCGAAGCCGACTGCTCGGCCTTTGAAGCGTCCGATACGGCCCGACTTTGCCCGCCCGTAGCCCAAGGCCAGCCCGACGGAAAAGTCCGCCATTCCGGGTTGCACCAGCACCGGTCCGTGCACCGACTTCCCCAATTTGCCGCCCGACGGGATCCGAATTTGAACGACGTCGCCGTTGGACACGCCTAATTCAGAGGCGGTCTTTCGGCTCATGACAGCGGCGTTGTCCCAAGTGAGTTTTGTGATTGGATCGGGCAACTCCTGCATCCATCCGTTGTTGTTGAATCGGCCGTCGTCCATGCTGGCGTCCCGATGAAACACCACTTCGATTTTTTCCCGGCTCGGCAATGGCGCGAGGAACTCGTTTGCAAGCGCCGCCGTTACTTCATTCCATTGAAATTCCTCAACGGCAACGGCAGGAACGGCGCTGCCGGCGACAAAGCCGTCGTGAAGAAAAGTCTTCCACTTCTCTTCGCCGGCGCCGCTGACTTCGGCGTCAAAAGAGGCGCGAACCAGAGTGTGGGGACGCGGGTCTTCCAGTTGGAGCAACCTCGCCAAAACCTCAATTTCCGTTAATCCGCCGAACAAAGGCGCAATCAGGGGTTGCACCGCCGTTCGCGTGCCGTCGCTGGTTTGCGCGTCGCCCCATGATTCCAAAAAGTGTGTTTCCGGCAAATGCCATGCCGCGCCTTCGGAGCTTTCGTCGACGTGATAGCCAAGTCGAATCACCTCGCCCGCCTTCTTTATCGACTCGGCCCAATGCAGACTTGCCGGCGCGTCGTAAGCGGGGTTGCCGCCGAGGATGACCAAAGTTTCCACCAAATCGCTTTCCAAAGACTCTTGAAGTTTGCCGATTGTTCCCGCCGCCTTTTCTTCCGGCGGGGCAACGAAGTCTAGCGTTTGCCCAATGTTGCCCAGCGCGTGGTTAAGCGCTAGCGCCATCAGATGCACGGCGAGCGGTTGGCGGTAGCCGGCCACAACTAACGACCGACCTCGATGGGCGTTTAAGTCCCGCAACGCTTCTCTGACCCAGTTTTTTGCGTCTTGTTTGATTCCTTCAGCCTGCTCCTCCAGTTTTTGCCGCAACCCCGCCGGCAAGTTTTCTTCCAGCATCGCATGCAGAAAAGCGGCGGCAATCGGTTGCACCATGCCCGTCGGCACGCGGAGACGATGGTCCGCATTCGATCCGGTCAGCGTCATCAACCCCTCCACGGCGTAGAGGCGGTTCATTGTGTCGCTGGCTTTTTCTACTGCGCGGCGGTCTGCCCATCCTTTGACGTGAATGCAGACGTCTTCTTCGCCTCCCAAAAAGTCGCAATCCAGCGAAAGGATTCGTTCGGCTTTATCAAAGTGGAGGCGGGGAGCGAGCGGGCGTTCGAAGGCCAGCGAGGCCGCTTCTGCCGAGCGTTTGAAGCTGACCGGCTCATACTCGTGCCATTTTGCCTGAGGCAACTTCTTTTCAAGCTGCAATCGTAGCCGCCGCCGAGTGGGGGAACTGGATTCCCGGCACAACAAGCGCAGTCCCCGGCCTTGTTTCCGGGCATGTCTGCTAGCAATCTCCGCTAAGTGCGCCAATGCGGATTCTTCTGAGACTGCCTTTCCTTGGTTGAGAAATTGGCGGGATCTGTCTGGGTCGTAAAGGTTTAGGATTGCTGCTTGGGCGAAGGCATCCGTGCCGCCGCCAGACAGAGGATGCTGTTTGTTTCCTTCGAGTTTTACCGGGCGTCCGTCCGCGGATTTTGCCAACAAGGGAACGGCATTGCGGCGGGTAGGCATTGCGGTGGCAAAGTATTTTGCCTTCCCGTGCACATAGCCTTCGGGCAGTTTCGAGAAGGGAACGATGGTTTCCTCCGGCCTGCGGCAGCCGGTCAGTCCCAAGCCGGCCAAAAGAAACGAAGCGGACATCAACTTGACGAAGTCGCGCCGATTTACTTCTCCGGCCAGTTCGCCGGCTCCTTCGGGAAACTCGCGGGCGACCCACTGCCGAAACTCGGGCGCTTCGGCCAACTCATCCAAACTGCGCCAATACTGCGTCTCCGTTGGCAATGCTGCTTTTTTTGTGGGAGAAACCGTGCTCATCGATGACATGCCGAACAATTCACTAAAGACTCAACCTTCCAATCATGAACCAACTGCCCGCCTTGTTTGCGCTGCATGTCGGCCGCTTCCGCTGGATCATCGCTCCAAGCCCAATCCAAGTTCGCGATTTCATCCAAGGGACGAATCTTGCCGGCGGGGTCTCGATGGCATTCCAGACAAAACGCCATGCTGAAAGGCTTGGCGTGATATACCTCGTCCATTTTGTGAACCGGGCCGTGGCATTCCACGCAACTGACGCCCCGATTAACGTGAACGGAATGATTGAAATAGACGTAATCGGGCAGTTTGTGGACTTGCACCCAGGGGATGGGCGCGCCGGAAAGATGGCTCTCGCGCACCAAAGCCAACCGGGGATCTTCCTTGAGCACTTGGTTATGGCAGTTCATGCAAACCGAAGCGGACGGGACGTTGGAAAACCAGGACTTTTCAACAGCGCTGTGGCAATAACGGCAGTCTATGCCCAGTTGATCGGCGTGGATCGCGTGCGAAAACGACACCGGCTGCGTCGGTTGATATCCGGCGCGAGTATACTTCGGAGTGAAGTAATAAGTGACTCCCACCACAACGGCGACGGCGACGAGAAACAAGCCCGCAATTATTTGACCGGGCAACCGATTCGTCCACTTGGGAAAAACGTCGGACATTCGCTAATCCATCCCAATCAACCGCAAATCGGCGGCCAAAACCAAACGACAACCACCCGAAAGAACGTTGGAGGCGAGGGTCGGAATCGAACCGACGAATACAGCTTTTGCAGAGCCGTGCCTTACCACTTGGCTACCCCGCCAACTTGGAGCCGCGAGCCTTTCTATAGAGCCTCCATCCATTTTCACAACGCAAATTTGCCCAAAATTCCTCTTCCTTGCGCCCGGCGAGATCCTGCGAATCACTCCGTTTTCCCGTTCAGAAGCGCAAAAACGAAATGCATTATCCGGGAAAATTCGACGATGTCAACAATGCTTGTGAAAAAAATCACAAATTCTCTTGCCGATCCTTTTTTGTCCGAGTAACTTCTTCGCCAGTATTGAATCGCGAGAGGCCGTATGCTGAAAACCCCAACCGAAATCGGGTACAACACGAAGATGGAAGGAGACGCCATCGTTACCAGAACGGACGCCGTCCTCAATTGGTTTCGCAAGAACTCTCTGTGGCCGATGCCGATGGGCTTGGCTTGCTGCGCCATTGAACTGATGGCCGCCGTCGCCAGCCGTTTTGACATTGCCCGCTTTGGCTCGGAGGTCTTGCGGTTTTCCCCCCGACAATCAGACCTGATGATCGTCGCCGGCACGGTCACTTACAAGATGGGGCTGGCCGTCAAACGCATTTACGACCAAATGGCCGAACCCAAATGGGTGATTGCGATGGGCGCCTGCGCCTCCACCGGTGGGATGTACCGCAGCTACGCCGTCATGCAAGGCGTGGATCACATCTTGCCCGTGGATGTTTATGTAGCCGGTTGTCCGCCCCGACCGGAGGCTTTGTTGGACGCCCTCATAAAACTCCAAGCAAAAGTGGGTGGCAGTCCAAACACTCCGGCGCAAAAAACCGCCAAAACCGCCGCGGCGCCGTCGATGCGCCCTTGAATTGAAGAGACCAAACGCAAAACGAAAGGCTGATTATGGGTCCTGCTACCGAAATAGTCGTGTTTCTCTCGCTTTCCTTCATCATTGGATTGCTCTTTGAGATTCTGAAAAGGCTGAAAAAAATCGAGCAAAGAATGGAAAAAGAGGACGAAAAATGAAAAGGCTGAGTATGGATTCGTTGGCAGTCGTCGTTGGTTTCCCGGCTCTTCTGGCGTTGGGCGCCATTGCCGGCTTGCTTGTGCGCAATTCTTGAAAAGTGGAAAAAGTGGAACAGAAAATGAGAGGGTGGATGGATTTCGGAGAATGGTGCCGGTGCAACGATACGCAACCAAACACGAAACATCCTCAACCCACGAAAAAGAGCCGAGAACCGCAATCAACTTCGGTCCGCTAAAATGAAAGACGCACGAAGCATCAAATCCAAAACGCAACGCCCAAACCTTCCATCATGCCGTGACCAGCGCATGCCAGCAATGGGAAGTCCGTCCACTAAAAGATTATGATGTTGGCTTTTTACAAATGCTGAGGAACAAAGGAAAATCCCAATGAGCGAGGCAACGAAACGTTTCGTCCAAAAGCTAAAGAAGGCTTTCCCGAAGATCGCGGTTGCGGAAACCGAGTTTCGGGGCGAGTGGACGCTCCCGATTTTGGACAGCGACCGGATTGTCGAAGTCTGCCAATTCGCCAAGAAGGAGCTGGGCTTTGACTATTTGGTGGACCTCAGCAGCGTGGACAACTATGGAGAAGACCCCCGCTTTGAAATTGTTTATGAGCTGTACAGCTATGCGAGCCAATCTCACTTGCGCCTCGTCATTCGAGTGTCCGAAGAAAGAGCGGAAGCGCCAAGCGTGACTCCCGTTTGGCGGGCGGCCAATTGGCATGAGCGCGAGATTTACGACATGATGGGAATCCGTTTCTCCGGACACCCAGACCTAAGGCGCATTCTTATGTGGGAAGGATATCCGTACCATCCGCTCCGCAAAGACTTTCCCTTGGCGGGCAAAACAACCGACTTGCCCGAAGTCGCTTTTTCCCGCCCGGCACCCTTGGAAGGCGGTCCCTTCGTTACGACGGACGGGAAAGAGCATCGAGAGCAACGGGAGCCAAGAGCCAAAACCGACGCCGCGCCCGCAGGCTTTTCCGAATCCGACGAGGCAGACTCTGGTAATTAACGCTTTGCATTCAGCTGCCGAAACGCGCTTCAGACAAATGGCGGAAGGAAAAAACATGGAAATCAAGGACGCCGCAGCCACTTGGGAGTCTCTGCGCCCCAAAGGTTCTGCGTCGCAGAGCAGAGGGGAAGCGGAGGAAACCCGTCGCGGGGACTGGCCGGAGGAAAACTCGCCCTGCGATATCGAGGGGGAGAAGCTCACGTTAAACATGGGACCTTCTCATCCGTCCACTCATGGCGTTCTGCGCATCGTTCTGGAGTTGGACGGAGAGGTGATTACTAAGGCGACGCCCGAGGTCGGTTATCTTCATCGCGGCGACGAAAAAATCGCCGAAAGCATGACCTACACCCAATTCATTCCCTACACGGATCGGTTGGACTATCTGGCGCCTTTGGCGAACAACGTGGCCTATGCGCTCTCGGTGGAAAAACTAATGGGCATCGATCAGGCGATGCCTCCTCGGTGCCAGTATATCCGGGTAATCTGCTGCGAATTGGCGCGCATTTCCGCGCATTTGCTGGGGCTGGGCGCGTTTGCCGTGGACGTCGGCGCTACGACTGTTTTTTTTCACACCTTCACGGAACGGGAGAAAATCTACAACCTCGTTGAGTCTCTTACCGGAGCCCGCTTCACAACCACCTACACTCGAATCGGCGGGCTGGCCCGCGATCTCCCGGAAGGCTGGTGCCGAGAATGCGAACGGTTTCTGGACGGCGTGCTGGCCAACTTTGACGAGATGGAGAAGCTGCTCACCAGGAACCGGATTTTCGTCGACCGAACAAAAGACGTCGGCGTGTTTCCGTTGGATATTGCGATTGACTATGGAGTGACGGGCCCCAACCTGCGGGCGTCGGGAACTCAGCATGATCTTCGCCAAGCGCATCCCTATTTGATTTACGATCAATTGGACTTTGACGTTCCCGTCGGCTCCGTCGGCGACTGCTACGACCGCTACTTGGTGCGCATCGAAGAAATGCGGCAGAGCGTCCGAATTCTCCGTCAGTGCTTGCAGCTGCTGCCCGGCGGTCCCGTTTCGATTTCGGATGGGAAGACCGTTTTGCCGTCCAAAGAAAAGGTGCTTACTAGCATGGAAGAACTAATCCATCAATTCATTCTGGTGACCCAAGGCGTGGACGCGCCGAAAGGCCAGGTTTACTTTGGCGCGGAGAATCCAAAAGGAGAACTGGGGTTTTACATCAACAGCAGAGGCGGAGGAACGCCTCATCGGCTCAAGATTCGCGCTCCTTCGTTTGTGAACCTGAGTGCTTTGCCGTACCTCCTCAAAGGCGCCATGATGAGCGACACGGTGGCGATTTTGGGTTCGCTGGACTTTGTGATGGGAGAATGCGACCGATGAGCTTCGAGGTTTCGAAAAAATTAGAAGCCGAGGCCAACCGAAGGATAAGAAACTATCCTCAAAAACGAAGCGCGTCTATGATGTTGCTTCATGCGGTTCAAGATCAATTCGGCTATATTTCACACGAAGCCGTCCAATGGATTGCCCGGAAACTGGACTTGCAACCAATCAACGTTTACGAACTCGTCACTTTCTATCCCATGTTCCGCCAAAAGCCCGCCGGCGAACACGAGATCAAAGTCTGCCGCACACTTCCCTGCGCTCTTGGCGGCGCAAGGGAGTTGCACGGGCATCTCTGCCGGAGGCTGAGGCTGGACGCCAAAGCCTGCGGCCTGCAAACCACTCGGGACGGCCAATTCTCCGTCGAGTTAGTGGAATGCCTCGCCGGCTGCGGCACCGCGCCGGTGATGATGTGCGGCGGCGAGTTCTTTGAAAAGGTAACTTTGGACGAGGCCGACGCAATTCTGGAAAGCAGGAAATAGCGTGGAAACAAGCAGCCAGCAAAATCGGAAAGATTATCTGCCGGACATGGATTCGAACCATGACAAGCAGATCCAGAGACTGCTGTGCTACCGTTACACCATCCGGCAAAAGCGCAGGAAGATTAATATCCCTCGGATGCAGAGTCAAGCCGCCAAGCATAATAAGGTTGTTAGCCATGCCTGAGGAATATCGACTCATTCTGAAACACGCCGACGAAGCGGGATACGGCAACGACATCGCGTGCTACGTGAAGCACGGCGGCTACAAAACTCTCAAGAAAGTCCTCTCGATGAAGCGAAGGAGAGTTGTCGGCAAGGGAATGATGTCGCCTCAAGAATGGCTTCGCGAGGAAGTCAAGAAGAGCGGTTTGCGCGGGCGCGGCGGCGCCGGCTTTTCTTGCGGGCTAAAGTGGTCCTTCGTCGACCGACTCAGCGGCAAACCCGTTTACCTTATCTGCAACGCCGATGAGTCCGAGCCGGGCACTTTCAAAGATCGCCAAATCATTTACAAAGACCCGCATCAGTTGCTGGAAGGCATGGCCATCGCCTCTTACGCAAACGACGTCCGCCTCGCCTATATCTACATTCGCGGCGAATTCGTCGAGGGAGCCGCCATTCTCGAAAACGCTCTGAAAGAAGCCCGCAAACACGGCTTTTTGGGCAAAGACATTTTGGGCAGCGGCTATCATTTGGATATCTACGTGCATCGCGGCGCCGGCGCCTACATTTGCGGCGAGGAGACGGGGCTCATCGAATCCTTGGAAGGCAAACGAGCCTATCCGCGCATCAAGCCGCCTTACTTTCCGGCGGTTCTCGGCCTTTACCAATGCCCCACCATCGTCAACAACGTCGAGACTTTGTGCGCGGTCAAACACATCGCGGCAAACGGCGGCGAGGCGTTCGCCAAACTGGGAACCCCCAACAACACCGGCACGCGCATCGTCTGCCTCAGCGGCCATGTGAACCAACCCGGCTACTACGAAGTCGAAGTCGGCAAAGTCACCATCGGCCAATTGATCTACCACAGAAACTTCGGCGGAGGACTGCGCGAGGGACGCGCGCTCAAAGCCGTGATTCCCGGAGGTTCCTCAGCCAAAGTCTTCAAAGCAGGCGAAACCTTTCTATTGAGGGACAAAGATAAAAAGGCCAAACCGAAGAAAGTGGCGCTTCTCGACCTTCCCTACGACTTTGACTCTCTGATGGAAGCGGGAAGCATGTCGGGGTCCGGCGCCATTATCGTTATGGACGACTCCGCCGATATTGTGGAAGCCCTGTCCAATATCGCCGAGTTTTACGCCCACGAAAGCTGCGGCCAGTGCACCCCGTGCCGGGAAGGCTCTCTTTGGATGAGCCAAACGTTGCACCGCCTCTCCGACGGCAACGGACGCCGACGAGACGTCGACGATCTCCTTCACATTGCCCAAAACATTCAAGGACGAACCGTTTGCGCTTTTGGAGAGGCATGCGCTTGGCCGGTGCTCAGCTTCGTGAACAAATTCAAAGACGAATTCGAGGAGCGCGGCCTTCAAAACGAAAGACGAAACGCCGAGGAATCCACTTCTTAAAACTTCCAAACGTCAACATTTCCCGGCAAAGATTCCTTTCATCTCTATGGCGAAGCAAGCAGACAAAACGGCGCCCTCCGTCGAAACCATCCACATCAAGGTGGATGGGAAAGAAGTCGCGGTTCCCAAAACGACGCCGGACCCAATCACTGGAGACCCGACGCCGACTACCATGATTCAGGCGTGCAAAATGGCCGGCGTGGAAATTCCTCATTACTGCTACCATCCGAAACTGCCCGTGGCCGGCAACTGCCGCATGTGCCTGGTCGAGTTTGGTTTGCCGGCAAGAGGGCGGGATCGGAAACCCGTTCTCAACAAAGACGGCTCGCCGTCAATTCAGAAGATGACCCTCCCTTACGAACCGGGCACGCCCCGAGGCGCCATCGCCTGCGCGACGCCGATTTCCCCCGGAATGGAAATCTATCCGAACTCGGCGGCCACCAAACAAATGAGAGAGTCCGTGTTGGAATTCCTGCTGGCCAATCATCCGCTGGATTGTCCGATCTGCGACCAGGCCGGAGAATGCAAACTGCAGGAATACTCCGTGGAACACGGCCGGGCCAACAGCCGATTTGCCGAAACCAAAGTCCACAAACCCAAGCAAGTAGACTTGGGGCCGCGGATCATGCTGGACGCCGAACGTTGCATCCTTTGCGAGCGTTGCATTCGCTTCTCCCGCGACGTGGCCGGGGACGACGCCTTGGGTTTCGTTCAGCGCGGCGCGCATAGCACGTTGACGGCCTTTCCCGGCCGGTCTTTCGACAACAACTACACGCTCAACACCGTCGACATCTGCCCCGTCGGCGCTCTTACCTCAAAAGACTTTCGCTTCCAAATGCGCGTCTGGTTCCTCAAAGAAACGCCCAGCCTGTGCGCCAGCTGCGGCACGGGATGCAACATCACAATCAGCTCCCGGGAAGAAAGAATCTACCGCTACGAACCGCGGGAAAACGACGCCGTCAACTCCTGCTGGATGTGCGACGCCGGACGGCTCAACTACAAGTGGATTGGCCGCAAAGACCGCCTTGCCCGCCCGAAGCGGAGCGGCAGGGCGGGAGTGGAGTGGAAGCAAGCGATCCCAGCGATTGCCGAACATTTCCGGGCCGCAGCGTCAAAGACGACTGCCATCATCGCGTCGGCCCGGCAGACCACCGAAGAACTGTACCTCCTTCGAAAGCTTGCCGATCACTTGGAAGCCATCACCGACACTCCGGCGAGAACGGGAGAAGCCGACTCTTTGCTGGTCAACGCCGACAAAAATCCTAATTCCAACGGCGCCCGTCTTTCGGGCTTCTGCTTCACGGAAATGGGCATCAATCTGCCCAAAATCGCCGCCGGAATTCGGAGCGGAAAAATCGCCAACTTAATCGTGTTCGGCGAGGACGTCACTCGCCACGGCGTCGACGACGCCTTGTTGCAGAAGCTGGATTTTCTCGTGGTTTCGGACGTCTTGCCGAACCAAACGACCAAAAAAGCCAAGTTCCTGTTGCCCGGTTGCGCTTACGCGGAGAAACGCGGCACTTTTGTGAACGCCAAGGGCAGGCTGCAGCGCTTTCTCAAAGCGGTCGAAGGCCCCGGCGAAGCGCGTCCCGAAGCCGAGTTTCTCGCCGAACTCGTTTCTCAAATTACGGGGGAAAAATATCCGGCGAGCATGGAAGGACTCTTCAACAAAATGGCCTCCGAAGTGAAAGCCTTTGCCGGCATTCGATGGAAAGACATCGGCGAGTTCGGCGTCGACGTGCCGATTTAAATTCATCCGTCATGGAAGCGATTTCCGAAACAACTTCAATCACAGAACACATCGGCGGCGGGCTGGAGATTTTTTGGTTCGGCCTTCTCAAAGTGGTCTGCGTGCTGGCGGTTTTGTTCCCAATGATCGCCTACTCGGTGATGGCCGAGCGGCGGATTGCCGCAGCCATTCAAGGCCGCATTGGTCCGAATCGAGTGGGGCCGTGGGGACTTCTCCAACCGCTGGCCGACGGCTTGAAGTTTCTTTTGAAGGAAGACTTTACGCCGAGCCACGTTCGCAAGGCCTATTTCTGGCTAGCGCCGGCGGCGGCCATGATCCCCTCGTTTTTAACAGTGGCCGTCATTCCCTTCGGATCCAAGCTGGGCGGGCAAGACATGGTGATTGCCGATCTGAACGTCGGCATTCTTTACACCTTCGGCATCGTTTCACTGAGCGTTTACGGGATTGTTTTGGCCGGCTACGCCTCCAATTCCAAGTATCCGTTCTTGGGCGGCATTCGCGCCAGTGCCCAGATGATTTCCTACGAAATCGCTATGGGCATGTCCGTCATTCCCGTGTTTCTGCTGGTTGGCGACCTGAATCTGGGCAAAGTCATCGCCTACCAAGCGGACGGGGCGTGGCTCGTTTTCCAACAACCGCTCGCCTTTGTCATCTTTCTGGCGGCTTCTTTTGCCGAAACCAACCGGCTTCCGTTTGACTTGCCCGAATCGGAAACCGAACTGGTCTCCGGCTATCACACCGAGTATAGCTCAATGAAGTTTGCTCTCTTTTTTCTGGGCGAATATGCCGCTATGATTGCGGTTTCCGCCCTCGTGGTTACGCTGTTCCTGGGCGGGTGGACCTTGCCCTTTTTAGGTTTGGACCGTCCGGCGGATTCTGTTTTCGGAGGACTGATTCACATCGGCGTCTTCCTTGCCAAAGTGATGTTTCTTATGGCGCTGTTTATTTGGGTGCGTTGGACGCTGCCGCGCTTTCGCTACGACCAGTTGATGGATTTAGGCTGGCGACGCTTTCTTCCGTTGGCGCTGGCCAACATCGTTGTTACCGCTTTTTGGCTTTGGATCACAAGGTAACCAGCCGACTTGTAACATAAACTTGTAACATGATTGTGCAACGAAAAAAACTCAGCTTGTGGGAACGGCTGTATCTTCCCGCCATTATCAACGGTTTTCGAGTCACCTTGCGCCACTTTTTCCGACGCAAAGTGACGATGCAATATCCCGAAGAGAAATGGGTTGTCCCGGAAGGTTATCGAGGCGCTCCCTACCTTGTCGCCGACCAAGACGGCCGCACAAAGTGCGTTTCCTGCCAACTCTGCGAATTTGTCTGTCCGCCAAGAGCAATTCGCATTGCGCCGCCCGGCCCCGCCGTCAATAAAAAAGCCGGCAACGTGGAAAAAGAACCGGCCGAATTTGAGATTGACATGCTCCGCTGCATCTTTTGCGGTTATTGTCAGGAAGTCTGCCCCGAAGAGGCTATTTTCCTTCAAGAAGATTACTCGCTGACCGGCGAGTCTCGGGAGGAAATGATCTACCATAAAGACAAACTTTTGCGTCTTGGCGGCACGCATCAGGACGGCGTCCGGAAATGGGAAAAGAAGCGAAAAGAAGCCCAAGCGCAAGGCGTTCTCTAATGCCCCACCCCGTTTGGTTTAGCGTTACTATTAGGTGTTTGCGCAAGTGATGATATTAGAAAACAGGTAGATTTTATATGGATTTTGGATCTGTGTTAATTATTGTTTCATGTGTTTTTATATTGGCCGTTATTATACAGAGCTATCTTATATCATTTTTATGGAAAAAGGAAGTAGACTGCCGCCTCGGGAAGAGCGGAGTGAGAATGCCGTTTCTCGGAACAATCCTTGCCGAGCCATTTGCTAATACTCTTTCATAAATGACGGATGTTTTATTCTATCTCTTTTCGGGGCTGACGTTGCTTTTTGCGTTTCTGGTGGTGGCCAACCCGTTCAGCCGCAATCCGGTGACTAGCGCCATGTTTCTCGTGCTGGCCATTGTATCGATGGCCGGGTTGTTTGTCTTGCTTCACGCCTTCTTTTTGGCCGCCGTCCAGATTCTGGTTTACGCTGGCGCGGTGATCGTTCTGTTTCTGTTTGTCATCATGCTTCTAGACCTTCGCGAGGAAGAGAAGCGGCGCTTTCGATTTCTGGGGATCGTTGCCGGCGGTCTTGGGTTGGCTTCTCTGTCTTTGGTAATGATTCAAACCATTGCGGCGTCGAATCCGGGCGCGGGGAAAATTCCTGAAACCGAAGGCGGCGCCTTTCCTCTCGGCGTCTCTCTGTTTACGGACTACGTGCTTCCCTTTGAGATTATGGGAGTGCTGTTGTTGGCGGCTATGGTGGGAGTTATTGTTTTGAGCAAAAAGGAAATTCCATAAATGCAAGTCGGATTGGAACATTATTTGGTGGTCAGCGCCCTGCTTTTTAGCATCGGCCTTTTCGGGGTGATCACGCGCCGAAACCTCATTTTGATTTACATGTCTCTGGAACTGATGCTCAACGCCGCCAACCTCGCTCTTGTGGCCTTTTCCCGATTCAACAATAATCTAGACGGCCAATTGATGGCGGTCTTTGTCGTCACCGTCGCCGCTTCCGAAGTGGCCGTCGGCCTAGCCTTAATCGTCGCTTTGTTCCGCCGCAGGCAAACGACCGACGTGAAAGACATTGCCACCTTGAAACTTTAACCTTCAAACGAACGGCCGTGCAGACCCTTGCTTGGATTCTCCTTTTTCTACCCCTTTTGGCGACGTTGATCATCACGTTTGCCTCTCGGCAAAACCGAAAACTCAGCGCGCAGCTTTCGCTCGGCGCCGTTGGGATTGGATTCCTCCTGAGCGTATGTCTGTTGGTTCAACATCTGCTGGATGGGAGCGCCGTCGCGCAGTCCACAACAACGTGGATGGCCGCCGGCCCTTTGCAGATTCAATTCGGCGTGCGGCTGGATTCTCTGAGCATCCTGATGCTCTTGGTGGTCACCGGCGTAGGCGGCTTGATTCATTGGTATTCCCAAGCCTACATGGCCGGAGACAGAGGCTACTCCCGCTACTTCGCATGTCTGAGTTTTTTTACCTTTGCGATGCTGGGCGTCGTCCTGGCCGTGGACTTTATTCAGATGTTTGTCTTTTGGGAATTAGTCGGCGTTTCCAGCTATCTATTGATTGGTTTTTGGTTCGAGAAACCCGCCGCTGCGGACGCCTCCAAAAAAGCTTTTCTTACCAATCGAATCGGCGACTTCGGCTTTTTGCTCGGCATTCTTATGATTTGGGGATTAGCCGGAACGCTGAACTTTGAAGCGCTCAAAAGCCTTCTGGCGGCCAACCCAGAAATGCTGGGCGGATTGGCTACCATTGCGGGTCTCTTGATTTTCTGCGGCGCGGTCGGCAAGTCGGCGCAATTTCCTCTTCACATTTGGCTGCCGGACGCGATGGAAGGGCCGACGCCGGTCAGCGCCTTAATTCACGCCGCGACCATGGTTGCCGCCGGAGTCTACATGCTTTGCCGCGCCTTCCCTCTCTTCACGCCTGAGGCCTTGACCGTGATTGCCTGGATCGGCGGCGTCACCGCGCTTTTGGCGGCTCTTATGGCGTTGCAACAAGACGATGTCAAACGCATTCTGGCCTATTCCACACTTTCCCAACTGGGATACATGGTGATGGCAATCGGCGTTCACGCGCCTTCGGCGGCGATGTTTCATCTGACTACCCACGCCTTTTTCAAAGCCCTCTTGTTTCTGGGGGCCGGCTCGGTCATCATCGCCCTCCGCCACAATCAAAATATCTGGCAAATGGGCGGCCTCCGCACCCGAATGCCGACGACTTACTGGACTTTTTTGATTGGAACGCTCGCCCTTTGCGGTCTCTTTCCTCTTTCCGGATTTTTCAGCAAAGACGCTGTTTTGGCCGCTGCCGCCGAAGGCAACGCCATCCTTTTTGGCATCGGCATCCTCGTCGTTGGACTGACGGCCGGCTATATGTTTCGGCTCTTTTTGGTTGTCTTTCGCGGTTCCCCTCGTTCCAACGTCGCGTCGCAAGCCGTCGAATCGCCCGGCGCAATGCGCTGGCCGTTGGTGATCCTGGCGATTGCTTCGTGCGCCGCCGGCTTCTTTGGGATTGAAGGCTTTGTCGACCGCGCTCTGGGAACGGAACACTCCGCCGGACACAACTACGCCGTGTTGGCGGGCGCGTTCAGTCTCTTTGCCCTTATGATGGGGGGCAGCGTTGCGTGGGCTCTTTATCAAAAGGCGGAAACGGACCCCGTCCAACGGCGTCTTCCGGTTCTCTCGTCGATTTTGCGCGACCGGCTCTATCTGGACGCGGTTTGTGAAATGCTCGTTCTGCTTGTCCACGAAACGCTGTCTCATCTGGCTGTCCGCTTGGATCGCCGCGTGCTTTCCGGGTTTGCGATTCGCGGCGCGCACGGCGCGGCGGACTTGGCCGGACGAATGCTCCGAATGTTGCAAACCGGCAACCTGCAGACCTACGCCTTCCTCATTGCCGTTGGAATTGTGATCCTTATTTACGCCGTTATCGGCCGCCAAGTTCTCTAATTGTCATGCCTCTTCTTTCCATTCTTATTGCCACGCCCTTCGCCGCCGCCGCGGTTTTGCTAATGGCGCCGCAAGGAAACGGACGCCTCTGCCAAAACATTGCCCGCGCCGCCGCCGGAATTACTTTTCTCCTCTCGCTGGCGGTGTTTCTGCTCTACCCCCAGATGACGGAAGGCCCGGGCGGATTTAAGTTCTATCAGAAAGTCTCGTGGGTGGAATCGCTGGGCATCTCGTTTCAAGTGGGGGTGGACGGCATCAACGCCGGACTCATTTTGATGAGCGCGGCCGTGGCGTTGGCGGCGAGTTTTGCCTGCTGGGAAATCCATCGCCGTCAACGGGAATTCTATTTTCTCTTTTTGCTCATGACCGGCGGCATTGTGGGCGCTTTTGCCTCGCTCGACATCTTTTTCTTCTACTTTTTCCACGAGTTGGCTCTGGTGCCGACCTTCATCATGATCGGCGTCTGGGGCCGCGGAGAAGTCCGCCATTACGCAACCTTCAAAATCACCGTCTACCTCACAATCGGCGCCATGTTGTCCCTTGTAGGATTGGCCGCCCTCTATCTTCAATCCGGAGCGGGCACTTTTGACATGATCGAGCTGGCGAATCACGTGAAGACCCATCCCCTCCCGGCCGAACAACAGAACCTCATCTTTCCGTTATTACTTTTTGGATTTGGCATCTTGGTTTCGTTGTGGCCGTTTCACACTTGGGCGCCCCTCGGCTACGGCGCCGCGCCCGCGGCGACGGCCATGCTTCATGCCGGAGCGCTGAAGAAGTTTGGGCTGTATGGACTCATCCGTCTGGCCATCCCCGCAGTTCCCGAAGGCATTCGCACTTGGCTGACGGCGCTTTGCTTTCTGGCGTTAGGAAACATTCTCTTCTGTGGTTGGACGGCGATGCGCCAAAAGAATCTGCATTTTCTAATCGGCCACTCCAGCGTGGCGCACATGGGAATGGCTTTTTTGGGCATTGCCAGCCTCAGCTTGATCGGCGTGACCGGCGCCGTCGTCGTCATGGTTGCCCACGGCCTTTTGGCCGCGCTTGCCTTCGGACTGAGCGGCTACCTCCAACATCAAAAAGGCACCGTCGAGATCGGCAAACTCGGCGGCCTTCTCCGGCAAATTCCCTTTTTCGGCGTTTGCTTGACGATTGCTCTTTTAGCCGGCGCCGGCATTCCCGGATTCGCCAACTTTGCCGGCGAGATACTTGTTTTGTTCGGCCTCTGGAGCGGTTCTTTGCCTTGGTTTGCGGTCGCCGGGGCTTGGGGCGCCCTCATTATTGGCGCCGTCTACTGCCTCCGCGCCATCCGCAACGTCCTGCACGGCATTGTTGCGGAAGAAAACCGGAATCTTGCCGACGTCAAGTCTCTAACCGACAAGCTGCCTTTCGTTCTCCTGATCGCCCTGTTACTCCTCTTCGGCGTTTATCCCCGGCTCTTGACAGACGAGGCCGCCCGCAGCGTAGAGCCGTTGATCCTCCAAGCCAACGGCGTTTCCGTTCCTCTGGCCGTCCGTTCGGAGTCAACCCACAGCCCCGCCGCTTTGGAATCTGCTGATTCTAATTTTTGATTCGGGAACGAGAGATTATGAACATTTCGCTTGGCATTTCGTTCAGCATTCTTGAGATCGCCGTCGCGCTCTGGGGCGTGATTTTGTTACTCGTTGATCTGTGGACGCCGCCGGCTCGCAAGCCCCTTCGCATCGGCTATCTTGCCGTCGCCGGGCTGGGGGCGATCTTTGCCGGCTCGCTTTTCATCCAATTGCCGGAAACGCCTCAACTCGTGTTCAACGGCATGCTTGTGCAAGACCGTCTCGCGCTTTTCTTCAAACAACTGTTTCTTCTGGCGGCCATTGCCGTCCTTCTGCTTTCCATTGATTTTGCTCCGCGAATTGCGTCGGGAATTTCCGAGTTTTACGCCCTGACGATTTTTGCGTTGGCCGGAATGATGTTCGCCGCGTCGGCAAACCACTTTGTCATGGTATTTGTTTCGCTGGAGTTGATCGCCATAGTCTTTTACATCCTGGCCGGCTTCCTCCGAACCCAAACGGCGTCTCTGGAGGCCGGCGTCAAATATCTGATCCTCGGGGCGCTTTCTTCTGCTTTTCTCGTTTACGGGATCGCCTTGATTTACGGCGCTTCTGGGAGCATGGCTTTCCCGGAAATTGTCGGGAATGCCGAAGCAAATCGCGGCTCGTTGCTTTTCCAACTAGGCTTGCTCTTTGCGCTGGTGGGTCTCGGTTTCAAGATCGCCGCTTTTCCCTTCCAATTCTGGGTTCCCGATGTTTACCAAGGCGCGCCCACGCCAATTGCCGCTTTTCTTTCCATTGGCTCCAAGGCCGCCGGTTTTGTCTTGCTGATGCGGGTTCTGTTCTCCGCGGCGCCTCACTTGGCTTCCGAGTGGAAAAATTTGTTTATCTTTCTGGCGGCCGCCACGATTCTCTACGGCAATCTGTGCGCTCTGCCGCAACGCAATCTCAAGCGGCTGTTGGGCTATTCTAGCATAGCCAACGCAGGCTATCTCCTTTTAGGTATTGCGGCCGGCGGGCGGGCAGGCTCCAGCGCCATCCTCTTCTACCTTGGCGGCTACCTCTTTGCCGTCGTCGTCGCCTTTGCCGTTCTCACGCTCGCAAGCCGTCAAACGGGAACCGAAGACATCTCCAGCCTGGCCGGACTCCACAAACGCTCGCCGTTTCTGGCCGTGGCGATGACGCTTTCTATGGTCTCTCTTGCGGGCATTCCGCCTTTGGCCGGATTCTTCGGCAAGTTTCTGCTTATTTTGGCGGTTGTCGAACAAGCGCCCAGCCATGCTCCCTACTATCTATTGGCCGGCGTTGCCGTCATCGGCGTCGCTCTTTCCATTTACTACTACTTCGGCGTGATTCGCGCGATTTACTGGGACAAACCAACAACCGAAACCGTTCCCATCCGCCCCAGCCTGCCTATGCGCCTCACCGTCCTGACCGGAATCGTTGGGATGCTGTGCATCGGCATCTTGCCCGACTTCCTCCTCAAAACCGCCCAACAAGCCGTCGACGCCTCCTTGGCCTTGCCTTTCTGAATTCTCCTTTATCCTTCCATTCCTCTTTTTTCCGAAAATTCTTTTGGTGCGCAAAGAAAACGAAACATGAAGCAGCCTCGCCGCAAAAATCTTACGATGCCGATTCTGAAAACAATGGGAACGACGGGGCTTTGCTTCTTGGTCTTTGGCTGGGGAGCAGTCGAGAGGGCTTTGGCCGCCGGCCTAGTTTGGAGCGAGTTGCCTTCGTTGCCAGACAAACACGGATTTGCGGGAGCATTTGCCGGCGTGTCCGGCGGCAACCTCATCGTTGCCGGCGGCGCCAACTTCCCAGACGGACCGCCTTGGCGGGGCGGCGCCAAAGCTTGGCACCATTCGGTGTTTGCGCTGGAACATCCGGCCGGAAAATGGCGTTCCATCGGGCCATTGCCTCTTCCTCTCGGATACGGCGTTTCCGTTACTTGGAAAGACACAATCCTCTGCGTCGGAGGAAGCGACTCGTCACAACACCGCAGGGACGTAGTTGCGCTGCGTTGGAATGGCGAGCAGTTGGAAATCATCGGAGGCCCCGCCTTGCCGATTCCTCTGGCCAATGCGGCCGGCGTAATCTTCGGCGACTCCCTCTACTTGGCCGGCGGGAGCGAATCTCCGTACAGTCTCCGCGCTTCCAATAAGTTTTGGAAACTAGACCTCTCCAACGGCTTGACAGAAGGCCGATGGACGGAGCTGCCCTCTTGGCCGGGACCGGAAAGAGTTTTGCCGACAATGGCGATTCAAAACGGAAAAATTCTTCTCGTTAGCGGGGCCCGCCTGAGGCCGGACAACGAGGGCAAAGTGACCCGCCAGTTTTTGAAAGACGCGTATGCCTTCAATCCCAAAAGCAAAAGCTGGACGGCAATCAGCGACCCTCCGGCCCCGCTCGTCGCCGCTCCCAATCCCGGCATTCCTCTCGGATACGCCGACGTGCTCTTCTTGGCGGGAGACGACGGCGAACACTTTTTCCGACAAGCCGAATTGAGAGAAAGCCATCCGGGATTTCCCGTTCCATTATACCGCTACAACACGGTGACTGATCGCTGGACGGAGGCGGGAAAATTTCCCCGCGTTCTCAATGACGGAGACCTTGCAAGCGGCAATGGTGGAACGTTTCCGCCGGTCACAACCCCCGTGGTTTCGTGGCAAGGCCAATTCGTATTGCCCAGCGGAGAGATTCGGCCAACGGTGCGAACCCCCAAAGTGATGAGCCTTTCTTTTCAACCTGCAAAACCAGTATTTGGAGCGGCGAATTGGATCGTCTTGACCGTTTATCTGCTCGGAATCGCCCTCATCGGTTTCCACTGTTCCCGAAGCGAAGCCGGCGCCGAAGGCTTCTTTCTAGCCGGCCGGCGAGTTCCTTGGTGGGCCGCCGGCCTCAGCATTTTTAGCACCATGCTCAGCGCCATCACTTATTTAACCATCCCCTCCAAAGCCTACGCAACGGACTGGACGCTGCTCTTGGTGAATATGACGGTTTTTGCCGCGGCGCCGCTCGTCGCCTTCCGATACCTCCCCGTTTTCAGAAACAACAGCGTCACCACGGTTTACCAGTATTTGGCCGCGCGCTTCGACCGCTCCGTGCAACAATTCGGCAGCGCGTCTTTCATTCTTCTCCAATTAGGGCGGATGGGCATCGTGCTGTTCCTGCCGGCCTTGTCTTTGGCGGCGGTTACTCCAATGGACTTGTACGTATGCATCGTAATCATGGGACTATTGGCGACGCTCTACACGGCGCTGGGCGGAATCAAAGCCGTCGTATGGACGGACGTTCTCCAAACAGTCGTACTCCTCGGCGGCGCTTTGGCCGCCTTGGCAATCATGGCGATCCACATCGACGGCGGCTTTGCCGGATTGCTTTCCACCGGATACGAAGCCGGAAAGTTCCGCTGGGCTAACTGGAACTTCAATCTCCTCACAGAATCCGTTCTCGTTGTCCTGATCGGCGGCTTCTTCACCAACGCCCTCGTTCCCTACACCTCAGACCAAGCAATAGTGCAACGCTACCTCGCCACCCCCAACGAAGCGGACGCCCGCCGATCTCTGTGGCTGGGAGTGGCTATGGTGCTGCCGGCCACGCTTCTGTTCCTGCTCTTGGGAACCGGCCTGTTCGTCTTTTACCGATCTCACCCCGAACTGTTGACGCCATTAGAAACATCGGACCAAATTTTGGCCTGGTTCATCGCCGATCAAATGCCCGCCGGCTTGGCCGGCCTGGTCATTGCCGGCCTCTTCGCCGCTTCCATGTCCAGCCTAGACTCCAGCATGCACTCCATCGCCACCACCGTTGTAACCGACTGGTGGAAGCCCGCATCCAAACTCAAAAACAAAACCACCAACGAAACCCTCTGGCTGCGACGCGCCCGCCGAATCACTTTCATCGCCGGCTCTTTCGGCACGGTTTCCGCTCTAGCCATTGCCGGAATGGAAATCCAGTTTCTATGGAACTTTACCCTCAAAATGATGGGACTGCTCGGCGGCACACTGGCCGGCGTCATGGCCGTCGGAATGTTTCTGCCCAAAGCCAAAGCGCGCCATGTATGGAATGGCATCGGCGTCTCCATCGCTACATTAATCTTCATAAAATTCTTCACTCCAATTCATAGCTTGTTATACGCCTTCTTCGGAGCGATAAGTGTCATCCTAGTCGCCGCCGCAAGCTCCCTATATCTTCAAAAAAACACTGCGCACTAAGCCCAGTTTTCTAATGCCAACTCAGGAAAAACCTTAAGACAATTGCACTTGGAACTGCGCCGGATCCTCTCTGCACACTCGAATAAAGCGACAGCTTCTGAAAACCATACTTCCCGCATCCAAGGCCGTAACCAAGAACAATCCGTTCGGCAGTTTTGTTGTCTTCAAGTACCCTTGAGGTGCCCGCCATTCTTCGGGGCGAAAGAATTTCTTCAATTCACTAGGAATATCATCTGGCGATAGAGGTGTTTCTTTGAACAACCACTCAACGACTGATGTGTACATTTCCTTCCAAGAACTGATTTTTTTATTTCCGTTTGGAAATTGCAAGTCCGAAGGCTTCAGACCTGCCAAAGGTTTCCAACCTTTTCCAGAAACGGTATTTCCCAATTCGGACAGCTTATACCAACCTCTCGGAATCGGCTCATCATCCTCTATGATCGGGTCTTCCCCGCCCGTGTGTTCCGGCAACAAACCCATGTCTTTTGCCTTTTTCTGCAATAGGTGCATTGCCTTGCTGCTTGCGCTGTTGAAAATCGCCTGCTTATTTACCAGCTGACTTTTCAGTTTGGTGTGTTCTTCCTTCCAGTTGTCCAGTTCCGATTGTAGACCGTCTACATATTTGAGAAGCATACGACTCTCCTGAATAGGGTCAGCCGGGCGTTCTGATTCTGGTAAACTATCAATATGTTTATTGAACAGCGCGTACTGCTTTGCGTTGTCCTCCAGCACAGACTCTCTTTCCTCAATCAGCTGCCGCAGTTCTGCGCGCCGGGCATCATCCTTGCCGACGATAGCCTCCTTGTCCGACTCCAGCAGTTCCCTGAACAAGGTCTTCAACCGGCCAGCCAGATCGTCATCAATCTCAAAATCGCCCTCGGGTATCATTTCCCTATCATCGCAGATGTCGACCAGTATGTCCAGCGGCGGCTCCACCGGCAGATGCGCTTGTATGTGAGCGTCAATATGACACAGGTCGCAAACCAACTCATGGGCGTCGCCGCAGTGTTTTTCAAACTCCCAGCGTTTCCAAGCCCGCCATTTGCCGCAGCGCTTGCAGTCTTTGCCAAAGGGCACCTCGGGCCCGCACTGCCGGCAATAATGACTGGCAGCGGGCGACGCCGTCAAGCACTTTTCGCAGCAGACCACCGGCGCCTCTCCCGGCGTCGGCTTGCCGCGCGGTTCCAAAGACCATTCCCGGTTCTCCTCCGGCAGTCCGTGGGTTGCGGAATTGCCGGCCAAGTCCAGAATGATGCAGTTGCCGTCATCCGGTTTGGGGCGCAGTCCCCGTCCCACCATTTGCAAGTAGATGGCCAGACTCATCGTAGGACGAGCAATAAGAACACAAGAGGCGTCGGGCAAATCAAAGCCTTCGGTAGCGATAAGAACGTTGACCAACACTTTGACGCGGCCATCCTTGAACCCGTCAATGGCAGCGTTCCGTTCCGCGCGCGGCGTGTCGCTGAGGAGAACCGCCGCCGGGATGCCGTCATCGTTGAATACGGAGGTCAAGTTGTGGGCATGTTTCTTCGAGACTGCATAGGCGATAGTTTGCCGATTGCTTGCGTGTTCCCGCCAAAACTGCAATGCGCCGGCAGTCATAATGTTCGGATGGTTGGCCTGCTCAATGCCGCTTTCGGTGTAATCGCCGGTGAGGGCAATGGCGCCGCCGATGATGCGTTGTTCCGGGGGAGGCATCAGCACTTGCGCCGGACACAGATAACCCTGCGCTTGCAGTTCCGTAACCAGCGGCCCGCAGATTAATTCGTCAAAAAGATCCTCAAATCCCTCTTTTTCCGAGAGACGCCAGGGTGTGGCTGTCATCCCAACTACGGGGCCGGGCCACTGGCAAATTGCTCGTTTCCAGCCTTTGGCCGCTGCGTGGTGCGCTTCGTCAACAATCATCAAATCAGTAGAGCGATATCGATTCCAAACTTCCCGACGGGCAGTTTGGAGACTGACCTTCTGTGCCATTAAAATGATCACTCCGCCGGCCATTGCGGGAGCACCCTCGCCGGGCGTCCAGCTCGCGTTGGTAATGGCGGAAACGCCGGCTTCGGTGAGCATCTTCTCTGTCTGCTTGGCGAGTTCCTTGCGGTGCGTGAGCCAGACGGCCTTGCGCCCGTCGGACAACCACCTCGACAATAGCGCGCCGGCGATAATGGTTTTGCCGCCGCCGGTGGGCAGCTGCATCATCAAGCGTACCTCAGGATTGGATGCCAGCGCATCTTGCACTGGTTGCAACAATTCCTGCTGATAGGGGCGCAGCATAATGGAGACACCTTTGTTTGGTCAGTTTTCGCTCAATAACCTCAATAACATGCCGAGAATCTTTATTATTCATGCTTGTTAAATAATTTGATTAGTTTCTCTCGCACTGCGTCAATTTTCACAAGTTCTCGCAAAAAGTAGGTCAAGTTCCTCTCTTGATCTTTGCCTCTGCTTCTTACAATCCCATCATAATCCAGTTCCAATAAGTTACAAAATTCCCGCCCGGTCAAAACTTCGTCGATATTGATCTTGTTCTTCAGTCCCTCTACAATTGCTTTTTTGCTATCCTGATTAAAGCAACAAATATAGGGCTGGACAGTATAGTGGATACGATGCGCATTCTGCTGTGTAAAGGCGTGTAGCATTCTCCTTTCGGCAGACGCTTTTTTGGTATCGAACTGATGGCCGTCTTTGAGTTCAATAACGTAGCAAGATTGTTTGTTTTCTCGCCTTTTAAATATTAAAAAGTCAGGCTCCGCTTCGGAAGAATCCAAGGTATTGCACCTTTTGATTTGCAGTTTTGTCGCCATAAACACGCCTTCCGGCATAATCTCTATTTCCAAAAAAGCGTCCAAATCTTCGATCTGATGAAGCCTATTTTGAATCATTCGCTCCAGTTCGCTGCCGGACGCGATTACCGTTCCTTGTATTTTGCTCATCAGTGCGCCAAGGGTTTTTATACCAAACAATCTTTCGTATCCTCCGGAACTGCCTGTTGTCTTTCTGTCTTCTAGTTTTGCCATAGGGTAATCATCCGTTTATGTCGCATCCTAAAAAGTTTCGGCGTTCGTTTATTGCGGCCGTCATCACGGAAAACGAACCGGCGGCCGGATCGACAATAATGTCTCCCTCGTTGCTGACGGCGGCGATGAGTTTGCTTTGCAGGTTTATGGGTTTTTGGTGGGCGTGTTTTCCATTATGGACAATCTTTTCTTCCCAAATGTCGCGGATATTGTGAATTTTCCAAACGCCCTTTGCCTTTTTGGGAAGTTTTTGCAAAACGACTAGATATTCTCCCACTCTTCTGGTGCGATAGCCCATTCCCATGTTTACTTTGTTCCAATTGATTAAGTCCACTATGTCCAGCGCCGTTCCGTCCAACCATGCGCTAAAGCCTTGGCACAAGTGGAACTTGTCCATCCATAGGAATAAATGCCCGGAAGGGATTAGAATCCTGTTTATTTCTTGGATAAACTCTGCAATAACTTTTTCAGTCATTTGCGGCAGTTCCGCTCTTTTTCGTCCTCTTTTTTCGCCTTCGTTGCCGTAACTCATTTTGTCTAGTATTCCACGATATTGGGGATCGAAGAATGCGACTGGAAAAGAGGTTTCCGGCAACTGGGATAGGAATTTTCTGCCTTCCATTTTCAAGCGAGCATTGGTTTTTAGATGCTTCGGCAATGGAATGCTGGGGGCTGTAACGTCTCGGACAAGAGAGAATACATTGGCGGTTTTCTGAGTGGATGCATTCATGTTGATTTACGATCTTGGTTTTTATATGTGAAGTCAAACAGCGGCAAAATAGTATTCGGCGAAGCCCAATGCGGCGGATGTTCTAAAAATCCTTCCGCCATTGGGTTTCGCTTTTCCAACGGTTTTTCGGCGTTTGGAAAAAACGGCTCTTTATCAGTTCTCTTGGATGGAGACGTCGTCGATGTAGAAACCGGGAAGCGGGGAAACATCATCCGTTTGGAGGAGGAATTCGATTTTAATTTTTCCGCCAACGGAAGGGCCGGCCAGCCGGATGGAGCGTTGCGTCCATCCATTGACGGAGCCGGCTTCGCGGAAGACTTCTTGAAGGACTTCGTTTGAAGCGGCGTCGATGATGTGGACTGAGACGCTGTGATAATCTTCTTCGATGTCCACGCTGTGAAACTCGACAAAGCTTAGGGTGGCGACGGATACGCGGGTAAGGTCGATTTCAGGCGAGCGAAGGAAGGCATCGGTGTAAGGTTCAAAGTTGTCGTCCAGGTCTGTTCCATAGCAGTTGGAGCCGCTAAATGCGGCGCCGGGGCCGTTTTGCGGAGCTCCCAGTTCCCATTCGTCTTCGTTGCCTCCGTGCGTCCATCCCGGAGCGCCGGATTCAAAGTCGTCGAAAAAGATGGGCGGCGGGGGCAGGGAGACTACTTGATAAAAGCCGATGCTGTCGGTTGACGGTGGGAAAGTGACTTCAAACAAACCGTCTTCTTCCAAGGCGGAAGGAACGATGTCGGCCAAGTCGTTCCATTGGGCTTCGGCGAGCGTTGTCTTCATTTGGACCGCGTGACTGCGATTGGCGAAGGGCGTAAAGAAAACCAGCCGAAGAGCGTCATCTTCCATCGTGATGCTTTGGATGCGCAACGGCGCCAATCCTTCGGAAAGCGGTTTTCCGTTGAGGCCGTTGTGGTAGATGGACAGAATGTCGTTGGGAGACAAAGCCCTTTGCCAAATGCCCAAGTCGTCCATCAATCCTTGATAGGGGCGATCAACTGACGATGGTTGGACTTGGTAGTTGCCGAGGACGAGGGGGTTGGAGTTGCCTTCGCCCAGCTTGCCGCTTAGAGGGGCGCCGACAGCTTCGCCGTTGTGATACCAATGAATGGCGCCGTTTTTCACTATGTAGGCAAAGTGTTGCCAGACTTCGGCGGCCACGGTATCGGGCGGCGTTGAGTAGGGCATTTTGCTGACTCCGTGCACGCGGGCAATGCCGCCGTTGATTAATACAAAGTCGTAGTTGACGTCTTTGCGGAAGACGCGGTCAAAGTCTGAGCCGCCGCTAAAAAGAACCGGATTCAACCATACGGAAATCGTGGCTTCGGTGCCGAGCGTCAGCAAGTCGTTGTGAGGAATTTCGATGAAGTCGTCTGTGCCGTCAAAGGAGATCGCCTTGCCGACAATTCCTTCGTCAACCAGCGGATTGCCGTCGAAGTTGAAGAGGGTTCCGTTGAGTTGGTTGTCGCCAGCGTCGATGAGATTGTCTCCTTCCACGGAGTCAAAGGAATAATGCGCCGCCAGCCCGCTGGCGATGTTGTCCAATTCTTCCACGGTGAGCGCGGCGGCTTGGCTTACGGTTTCGCCTTGATCGTTGGTGACTTGGACGGAGTAGAGGCCGGCGTCTTTGGGTAGGAGGCGAATCAAAGTCAAACGGTTTGCAGTCGCTCCTTCAATTGGCGCGCCGTCTTTGAGCCATTGATAGCTCACGGGGCGTTTGCCGGTGGCCACGATTTGGAAAACGGCGCTGGCGCCTTCGAGCTTTTTCTGGGAAACGGGTTGCACTTCGACAACCGGCGGGCCGGAAACGTCTTTCCCTGCGGCTTCAAGAATCTCGGACTCTCGAAGGGGACGCGCCCAAATGGACAACTCATCCACAACGCCGTTCAAATAGCGGGCAACGGAATCCACTTCTTCGTCATAGCCGCCGATTGTGAGGACTTCGGAACCAACTTCGCCCAACCCGCCTTCGGCCGCTTCGCCGATTGGAAAACCGTTTTTGTAAAAGAAAACCAAGCCGCCTTTATAGACGATAGTGAAGTGTTGCCACACATCGAGCTCGACCGATCCTTGAGGCAGGTTGGACTCCCATCCTTTGCGGACTACAGAGCCGGGGTCTTGCCCGCTTCCCCGTCGAACTACGAGTGTTCGGGTGACGGTTCCGGGGTCGTTGATGACGCGAATGCCGAAGTGATTGCCTTTGCGCAACACGTAGCCGGCGCTGCGGTTGTAGGTGCCCGCGCTTTCCTCTTCGCCGTAACTGTTCAGGCGAATCCAGAACGAAAAGGTGGCTTCTTCGCCGAGTTGATTCAGCGCGGGATCATCGTCGACGGCCACGACGCTGAGTCCGTCAAAATCAAGGCCGTTGTTGACTTGCCCCGAAGTCCAAGCATCGGCTGGGAAGTCAAGCAATTGACCGTCCAGTCCGTTGCCCGAACCGTCGGCTGCGCGTTCGCCGGAAGTTTCGTCAAAAGCCCAATAACCCGCGCGGCCGGTGTTCAAGCCTTCGACGGGAGTGACGGAAAGAACGGCCGCGTTGCTGATTATTTCGCCGAGATCGTTTTGAACGCGCACGGTGTATTCTCCGGCGTCGGCTGGGGAAACATTGGGAATGACCAGCGTCGGCTCGGTTGCTGCGCGGAGTGGTTCTCCATTTTTGTGCCAAAGGTAGCGCAAGACGCCGGCGCCGTCTGCGGTGACGCTGAGCATGGCCGTGCCTCCTTCAAAAAGTGTTTGGTTCTCTGGTTGCGAAGCGATCTCCGGCAAGCTGGCTTGCGGTGGAAGTTCAAAATCGCCGTCAATCACGGCTCGGATTTCCGCTGGGGAAAGGGGGCGTTTCCAGATCAGAACTTGATCCATCAGGCCGTTGAAGAAGCTGTTTCCGTCATCGGAGCCGATGCGCAGCGGCAGTTGGCTGTCGTCAATCGGGCCGGGAACTTCAGCAGAACCTTTGAGTTCGCCGTCGATGTAGGTTTTGGCCGTTGCGCCGTCAAATACGCCGGCGATGTGATACCAAGTTTCGGCCTCAAGCGATTCTTCGATGCCGGCGGTAAAGTTGGCGCCGCCGTGTTTGACCAGAAAGTTCATGCCGCCGGGACGGACGCCTTGCAGAAAAAAGTAGTTGTTTCCCTTTTCCAGCATGCGGTTGCCGGCGCTCCCAGCGTCTAAGGGAACGTTGGAATTAAACCAAGCCATCACCGTCAATCCTTCGGTAACTTCCGCGCCGATGGCGTCTGCGTGGGGAACTTCGATGTAGTTTTGGCCGTCAAAGGCAATGGCGCCGCCCACTTTGCCTTCAACCCATTGGGAGTCATCGTCGGCAAAGTTCATCAGGTCTCCGTCGTTGTCGCCGGCGGAATCCGAAGCGACAAGGCCGCTGGTTTCGTCAAAGTTCCATTCGGCAACCAGTCCCTCCCAAATGGAAGATTGGGCTTCGGCGGTCTTAGGGGAAAGAAAGCATCCAAAGACAAGCGCGAAAACGAGATAAAAAGGAGCGGATCGAAATAGAAAGTTTTGCATAAGCCGGTTCAATTAGAAATCTGTTGCAAAGTCAAACATGCGCCAAAGCGGTTGTCAAGGATTGTTTGCCGGCCGGCTGGGATCACGAAATCAAAAAATGCGGCGGCGGAAACAGACAGCGCTTTCCGCTTCCACTTGCGCTTGGAGTCAAGCCAGGCCTCGATGAAACTCCTGCAAGGCGTTCACGGAATAGCCGCGTTTTTGGATTGTTGAAATCGCGGAGAGAGTGGCCTCGGCGCTTCCCAAAGTGGTGATGACCGGCACTTCGGCATACACGGCCGTTGTGCGGATTCGAACTTCGTCGCCGCGCGGCGTTTGCCCGGAAGGCGTGTTAATTACCAGTTGAATCTCCTTGTTCAGCAAGAGATCCAAAGCATTGGGACGACCTTCGGACACTTTGAAAATTTCCCGGACTTGCAAACCCGATTCCCGCAACACGGCGGCGGTGCCCGAAGTGGAGATCAACTCAAAGCCGAGCCGGGCAAACTCCCGGGCGATCTTGCCCGCCTTGGGCTTGTCGCTATCGCTGACGCTGAGGAAGACGCTCCCTTTCAAAGGCAGGGAAAGCCCGGCCGCCAGCTGAGACTTGCCGAAGGCCGTCCCCAAGTCGGCGTCGATGCCCATGACTTCTCCGGTCGACTTCATTTCGGGCGACAACAAAATGTCCTGCCCGGGAAACCGATTGAACGGAAAGACCGACTCTTTGACCGTCCAATAAGTTGGCCGAATTTCCCGCGTAAAACCCAGCTCCGTCAGGGTTTTGCCCGCCATAATTCGGGCGGCCAACTTCGCCAACGGCACGCCGATGGCCTTGCTCACAAAAGGAACCGTCCGCGAAGCGCGAGGATTCGCTTCCAATACATAAACGACGTCGTCCTTCACGGCGTATTGCACGTTCATCAATCCAATAATTTTCAACCGCCGCGCCATAGCGTGAGTGTATTGTCGGATGGTGGACACAACCTTTTCCGTCAAATGCGGCGGCGGCAACACCATGGCGGCGTCGCCGGAATGAACTCCGGCAAACTCGACGTGTTCCAACATCCCGCCCACGACCGCCGTGCCTTCCTCCGGGCGTTCAAAGCGTCCTGCGTCCGCAATGCAGTCCACATCCACTTCCACCGCGTCTTCCAAAAATTTGTCCACCAACACGGGCCTTTCCGGAGAAGCCTCCACCGCGTTGCGCATGTAGCGCTCCAGTTCGGAATCCGAAAAAACAATCTGCATCGCCCGCCCCCCAAGCACAAACGAAGGACGCACTAACACCGGATAGCCCAGCTCCCGCGCCGCCGCCAGCGCCTCGTCCACATCGCTCGCAATCCCGTTGCGCGGTTGCGGAATGCCCAAATCGCGGAGCATTCCGGCGAAAAGCTCCCGATCCTCCGCCATCTCAATGCTTTGGGGAGAAGTCCCGATGATGTTGACCCCGTTCTCCTCCAAGCCGATCGCCAAGTTCAACGGCGTTTGCCCGCCAAACTGAACGACCGCGCCCCAGCACTTTTCGCGCTCGTAAATGTGAAGAACGTCTTCCAGCGTCAACGGCTCAAAATACAGCCGGTCACTCGTGTCGTAGTCTGTGGAAACCGTTTCAGGATTCGAGTTGACCATCAGCGTCTCGAATCCGTCCTCCTTCAGCGCAAACGAAGCGTGAACGCAACAGTAATCAAACTCAATGCCTTGTCCGATGCGATTCGGCCCGCCGCCCAAAATCATCACCTTCCGCGCCCCCGAAGCCGCTACCTCGTCGTCGCCCCGATCCCAAGAGGAGTAATAATACGGCGTATAAGCTTCAAACTCGGCGGCGCAAGTGTCCACCAAACGATAGCTGGGCGCCAGTCCCGCCTGCTTTCTCACCGCCCGAATGCTTGCCTCCGTGCGCCCGGTAAGCGCCGCCAACTGCCGATCGGAAAACCCCAGCGTCTTGGCCCGCTCCAGCAACGCCGCACTCAAACCCTTCTTTCGTTCGCTCATCAAAACCCGCAAAGAATATACCCGCGCAACCTAACCCCGGCAAGCCATGGTTTTCCCGGCTCAAAAACTCTCAACCTTCAGAAAACTCCTCCACTCAACTTTGCTCCGCATAAAAAAAGCCAGCCCCGAAGGAACTGGCTTTGCGGCATTCAGCGCGATGCTCGGAAACAAACCATAACCAGCCGCCGGCAAGTTTTCCTTGGTTTTTCCCTTTTCCCGGCGGCTTTGGTTTCCCCGGCTTACTCGGCCAGCTGCTCCATAATCATATCCAAAACCATCTGCTCTTCCGGCGTCAACGGCATCGGCCCCGTAGGCGTTTGCATCGGCGACGGCGGCGGCGGAACCGGCGGCAGTTTGGGCATGTTCATCAGCATCTCTTCCGGCGCCGGCTCAATTTTACCTTGCTCCCGCATCGCCGCCACTTCCGCCGGCTTCGGCAAACTGACCGTTCCGTCTTTTTCCACAATCACCGGCACAACCTCGCCTCGCTCGTTGATCAAGGTGACATCCAAACCTTCGCGCCACTTCACCGGATCGCCATCCTTGTCTACCAGTTGATTGTTCTTCACCGCCACCGGCGGAAACAATTCCGGCGCCACCGCTTTCAAAGACGGATCGCCTTCTTCGTAGCTGATGCGGAATTGGCGGGTCTGCTCGCCCCAATATTCCTGACTCTCTCGATACCAACCCACATACGGCACCAGCAACTCTTCCTCTCCGTTAATCAAGGCTTGCCCCTCCGCAGACTCTTTGGTGAAACCGCTGCCGCTGTTCGCATATTCCATGATTCTTTCAGGCAGCTCGTTCATTCCCTTGACTTCCCGGATGAGCCGATCCCGAATCCCTATCGCTTCGGCTTTGCCCGCCTCCGATGCGTAGCGAGCGTTTAGCCAAGCACCTGAATTATTCAGATCGCCCATTAGATATTCGTAGAATTGCTCGGCTCGATCCCCCCAAGTCACTTCACCGGACCACTGTTTTTCCTTCGGCAGCTCTTCCTCAGGATCAAACTGAGTGGTGTATTGATAATCCCGCAAGGCTTCAAACACCTCGAGGACTTGCACCGGATTGTGGCCGCGTCCGTGTTCTTTTAGAATGCGATAGCACTGCTCAAACTGCCGAGTGAATCGAATCTCATCCTCAAAGAAACGTTTCAGCTTCCTATGATTAGCGCCAGCGTATATCTGCGTGTTGGTCCGCTCTCTTGCCTTCCAACGCCGCATTTCTTCCTCGCTCGCTTCCATATGGTTGATGTGCCAAGTCAAATGCAGATCGGGATCAAACTGCACATTGGGATCATGGGTTGGTTTCCAAGGGAAGTTGGCCTTCCAGTGAGCCAGCCTCCTTGCCTCCAACTCCGCCGCCTTTTCTTTGATCGACACCGGATTCATCATCCGATCCATAGCAGTCGCCGCGCGATCTGCGACAATCTCGGCCTTCCGCTCCAGCGGCACTTCCGGGTCTCGGAGCAACATGTTATCGACTTGCTCCCGCACTTTCTCTTTTTGGGTCTTGGGCAACACGAACTTCGATCCTCCTTGAATAATCAGGAAAACCCCGGCGGCAAAGACCACCACGCTAACACCAACTAAGCATTTCTCTCTCTTGCTCATCACAAAAACTCTCCTTTCTGAAGATGATTGCCAATTTGTCACCGATCTGTCGACTCTTTTTTGTGTCTCGTCACCCACTTATGATGCGGCAGAACCACGGTATTGGTTGTGATGGGGCCGGTTCGGTTGCCGTTGGCGTCAATGGCTTGGTTCAAGACGGTCGTTTGCTTGTCCTCCACAATCTCCTTCCACCAGATTTTGATGCCGCCGCGACAGCCAATCAATTTTTCCATCTTGTTGTTTGGCGGGCAGATATCCTTGCCCTCAATGGTTGTGAAATCGTCTTCGTAGCCTTTGACGCCCGTCCAATCCTCATCGTGGTACCATGTTGCGCCTTCAGTCCAATGCCCCGATTTTCCATCCTCGCCGTTCTTGCCAGCCACCCAAGTCAATGGAATCAGCTTGGCATGCAGCTTGGCGTCGTAGGTGTAGCCCAACTCCTTAGCTTTGGCTTTCAAATCGCCATCGATGTTGCTGCTCCGCCACGACGGATTGGAGATTCTGGACTCCAACGGAATGTCGGGATACTCATACTTTGAGGAAGACGCATAATGAACCCAAAACCCGGCTCTAGCCCAAATATCTGGATCGTCTATCGTCGAGATAGGATTCTCGCGCTGCGCGGATTCACTATGCGCATAAAGCCAATCCCAACCGGCTTGGCTTATCCACCGAGGCTCGCTGTAAACTCCCCCGGCTGTCGCCCGCTCATGAGTAGCATGCGGCCTTGAAGAGCATTCTCCTGTCTCTTCATCGTAGTCCACCCAGTAGTAATCGTAGTAATAACTGGCGTAGTTTCCGGCTAAACTCTCATCGCTTAGTTCTGTTATCCCCGATCCCCAAGTGCTTCCGTCGGAAGCCCCGCTACGCTGAACCGTTGGGGATTGATAGTTCGGGTGATCTTCGTAAATGCTGGGGGTTGCCTTCATTTTGGCGCCGGTGTTGCCTGGTTTGCTTCCAACGAGGACGTGGAGAGCGCTTCCCACCGTGTAAAGCGTGGCCGTAGTGGAAATGATCGTCCAAACCTTTTTCCCGCGTTCAATCCAGAGGAGGAGTCCCAGCGGATTGGCTAACAACGCGGTTGTCGTGAGGATTCCCGCCATCAGCAGAGCCGTGGTCCACAAAAGAGCAGGCTTGAACCGACGTTCTGGCGGGATGGAATGGTTGCGTTTGCGATCTCGATATTGGACGAGGCGCCGTTTGAGCCGCAAAAGGAACAGACAAGGCAAAAAGGCCGCCGCCATTGCATCCGATTCCGCATTAGACAATGGAAATGATGCCATTGCGGTTTGATTGAACGAAGTAAAGGTTTCTGCCGTTGCCGCCAGCGAACTGGCGGAATCCGCATCCAACTTTTCCGCGTCAGACGAAGTGAAGGTTGCCGCTGCCGCGACAGCAACGACGCTAATGATGGTCAACAATGGAGTTTTGATACTCATAGTCGATGTCCTTTAATGTAACAGTTCGGTGTCTTTTCTGCAAATAACGTTTTCTGGTTTCCGCAGAGCAGACACACATAACTCCAACGGCACCAGGCCAATTGCGACTCATCAGCACGTTCATGCGGAAGGATTGGCATGTTCATTCAAACAAGGCAACGAGACGGAAATCTCGATACCGCTCCAATTTCAAACTTTTCTATTAGCGATCAACCCGACGAAACGAGTCGCACTAATGAGTCGCAAGAGCAAACTTGCCAGAGTAAAAATCGGAATGCAAGCGTTTTTTTCATCTTTTTTTAATTTTTTTCTTGAGGCGGGAATTCGGCAGGAATTTCGCAAAATTCTTTGGAAAAACACCTTTTTGCGCGAGGAAAACAAAGAAAAATGTTTCGGCTTTACGTTTAAAAAAACCGAAGGAACGGGCTGAACGGGATTTTCGTTCTTTTTTTTGGTTGCCTATGCTTTTGGAGGCGAGAGTTTTAATTGAACGCCTTTGACGCGCTCGACGAAGTCAACGAAACCTTCCGCTTGAAGGCGAAGTCGCTTGGAAATATCGGCGTTTGTGACTGCGCCTTGTTCGTCCAAAGCCTTGTGGACGAAGGGAATAAAAACGCGGAGGGGAAAGAGGTAGGCATTGCGATAGCCGAAAATCTGCTGTAGTTGTTCCACTGGACGGAGCGCGCCCCAAGCACCCGCGGCTAAGCCGACAAAACAAACGGGGCGTTGCTCGAAACTCTCGGGAAATTTTAGCATGTCAATAAAGTACTTCAACACGCCGGGAAAGCTCCCGTTGTATTCGGGCGTCACGACAACCAAACCGTCTGCATCCAGCACGGCTTTGGAAAAAGAGGCAAAGGACTCCGGCTTTTTTTCATAAGCGGACGGGGAAAAGATTTCAGCGGGCAAGTCGGCCAAATCCAGCAGGCGATGCGCAACGGACAAAGATTGGTAATGGCTTTTGACTTCGTTGGCGATGATCCGCGTGCGGCTCAAAGGGCGGTTGGTTCCGGAAAGAATTGCAATCATATTTATTTCACTTTTGTTTCAAACCGAACAGACAATTTATCCCATTCGGCGGATTGTTAAAATATTTTAGTTTTTGTTTGACGGGCGCGGAGATCTTGGTCTTCTACGAAATCCGTTGCGAAACCAAAGCTGCCAAACCACAAGCAAGGCTTCGCGGACAATGGCGCGGGACATTTTTGAGTTTCCCTGAAAACGATCGGTGAAAACGATTGGAATTTCTTTGACTCTCATCCCTCGCTTCCACACTTGGTGCGTCAATTCAATTTGGAAGCTGTAGCCATTTGACCGCACTTGGTTCAAATCCACCCCTTCAAAGGCGGAGCGGCGGAAACATTTGAATCCGCCGGTGGGGTCTGAAAACGACATCCCGGTAATGAACTGAACGTATTTGGCGGCGCAAAGACTCAAAACCAGACGATTCAGAGGCCAATTGACCACGCGGATTCCGTTTCGGTAACGAGAGCCAATGACCAAATCCGCATCCTGCGCCGCCTCCAAAAATCGCGGCACATCTTTAGGATTATGGGAAAAATCTCCGTCCATTTCCAAAAGAAACTCATAATTTCGTTTCAAAGCCCAAGCAAATCCGTCGCAATAAGCGCGTCCCAATCCATCTTTCCGCTGGCGGTGAAGCACGTGAACGCCGGAGTGCCTAGACGCCATGCCATCCGCCAGCTTGCCAGTTCCATCCGGGGAGTTGTCATCCACAATCAAAACATCCACCTCCTTTGAAGAGGACAAGAGGCAGTCGACCAACATCTCGATATTTTCGCGTTCGTTGAACGTGGGAATCACAACAATCGCTTTTGAATTCATACTCGCCGCCTCGATGAAACTTGTTCCCTCAAATTCTTGTTTTTCAGCGCTTAAAGTATCACAAAAACCTGAGCGCTTTAAGCGCCACAAATCCGGCAATCAAGACGGTCATAAACAACCAAGCGCATAAGTTGAAATACTTGTCGATGAAACTCCGAATGGGGGCGCCGAAAAAATACAAAGCCGTCGCCAATCCAAAAAACCGCAGCGAGCGGCCAAGGATCGAGGCCAGAAGAAACCGGCCCAACGAAAACTGAAAGGCGCCCGAAGCAATGGTGAACACTTTGTAAGGAATCGGAGTCACCGCTGCCAAGAGATTTCCCCAAAAGCCATACTCGTCATAAAAAGATTGGACTTTCTGCATGGACGCCTCACCGTTGTAGAAGGCGATAATTGATTTGCCAATCGCCTCAAATCCCCAATAGCCAATCGCATAGCCAATCATGCCGCCAAGAATCGAACCCGCAGTGCAAATCAAAGCGAATTTGTACGACTTGGCGACACTGCCGACACAAAGGGCAACGAGCAACACATCCGGCGGAATCGGGAAAACAGAGGACTCAAGCAAGGCAATAAAAAACAGCGCCCAAACTCCTCCCCTTCGATCCGCCCAACTGAGCGTCCAATCATACAACCGGCGCAACAGAGAACTTTGGGCGGAAGACGGTCTTTCTTGATCCATCTTTTTGCTCATGCGGCAAACTAGTGGAAGGGAATCGATGGACTTCGTCAAGACAACGGTAGCCCTCTACTTATCCGTAGCGTCAGTTTTGGAGTCCAACCAGACCGATTATTCTATGTTGTTGCCTTTCAAAACCGCTTGGCCTACACTTTACTCCAAAGATATGAGACGTCAACTCCCCAGTTGAAAAATCGAAGACATTCACTAAATTCCATCAAAACATCATGGCGCTTATTCGAGTTTCCGGCCACATCGACATTCCCGGAGAATCCGGGAGTGAAAGAGAGATTATCATCAACACTTCTCATATCATGTTCGCCACGCCGGACATGCGGGACTCTCCCCATCACTCCATCGTGCACATGATCGGCGGCGACGTTCTTATCGTTACCATGCCGTTTGACGATCTCTGGTTGCTCATTCAGAGAGAAACTTAATCTTTTTGAAATTCTCGCTTGCCTCGCGGATCGCCTCAAATCAACCATTCTGCCAAGCAACCAGCAAAACCATGCGAATCATCGGCGGCAAGGACTCTGGAAGAATTCTTGTCGCGCCCAAAGGTCTCAGCATCCGGCCCACCTCAGATCGAGTTCGTGAGGCAATTTTCAATCGATTGCCTCCCCGGATACCGAATGCGCGAGTTTTAGACTTGTTCAGCGGCACTGGCGCTCTTGGCTTGGAATGCCTCAGCCGAGGCGCCGCAACCGTTCTCAGCGTGGAAAACTCCAACCAACACCTCCGCTTCATCAAAAAAAACATTCGATCCTGCCAATACCAATCCAGCCAAATCCAAGTCCGCCTTGCCTGCGTCTTCAAAACTATCCGCGACCTCGCAATCCATGCCGAAACTTTTGACATCATCCTAGCAGATCCTCCTTACGGATCCAAAACCATCAAAAAACGAAGCGAATCTTTGGCGCAACAATTGATAGACGATCCCAATCTTCCTCAGATTGCGGCACCCTATACCGTCGTCGTTATCGGCCACGCAACCCGAGACAAAATTGAAATCCCTCAACATTGGTTAGCGGAAAAAACGCAACAATACGGCGACGCAACCATCCGTTGGCTGAAAAAGAATCTTGCCTGAATGCCGAAAATCTCAACCTCTCGCTATCTCTTGCACTTAAGCTTGTTAAAAGATCAATGGCCCCTTTGTCCCTTCCCACTGCGCGAAAACTGCTGGAATTCTGAAGGCTTCAAATGTCGCCAAGAGCCGCTCCGCAATCCTTTCAACTCCACCGAACCAATGCGAATTCGCTTCAAGCGAGTCACTTGCAAGCCAAAGCATTGCAACAAGCGGCGAATTTCCCGATTCTTGCCGCCGATTAAACTGACAATTACCCTACCTTGTTTCGGGTCATCCCGAACAATCTGCAAATCGGCAAAGCGCAACCATTCGCCATCTACCCGAACTCCCCGGCAAGACTGCTCCCGAAAACTCTGCGAAAAATGCCCGCGCGTTTCCACCTCATACTCTTTGCGAACTCCAAACTTTGGATGAGTCACCAAATAAGTAAACTCCCCATCATTGCTCGCCAACAGCAACCCCTCGCTACTTACGTCCAATCGCCCCGCATGATGAACGCCTCTTCTCAACGCATCAGGCAAAAGAGTTAAAAAAGAAGGAAACTTTTCCGAAGAAACCGCCGAACAAACAAAACCCCTCGGTTTATAGATCGCCAAATAAACCTTCCGAACCATCGGACGCAGTCGCTTTCCATCAACAACCACTTTGTCACCCCGATTGACCTTGACACCCAACTCCGAGACAACCGCACCATTCACCAAAACCCGACCAGAAACAATCAAGTCTTCCGCGCGTCTCCGCGAAGCAAAACCCGATCTGGCAATGTATTTCTGAAGCCGAATTGCTTCGCTCATTGCTCACCACATCGACAAACAAATCCCAAAACACAAAACCGCGAAGAAGGAAAACCTTCTCCGCAATCGAGACAACAGTGGTACGGTGAATTACTACGCTTCGGGTTTGGTCTTCCGTAAACCAGTCACCCGATCTCCCGGCTTCCACAAACCGCGCTTTCTAAGCAACTCCACCCGCTCAAAGCGCTTCAAAACGCTCCGCTTCGTCCCCAACTTACTCCCCCCCTTCAAACTCGAATGCTGCGACATAAATTGATTATTTTAATTAATAAATATATATGGCTATCGGAATTAAAAAGAGAAATAATAGAAAAAAACCGATAGGGAGAAAAGTCTCAACAATCGTGAGCCTCCAATACCGGTTTTTGTTTTTTCCCTCTTCTAATAATTCCCATTCTCGCTTGAAAAAGGGATAAGCCAATTTTTCCTCTAACTCAAGCAAAGTATCAAATTTTCCCTTATTCAGCTGACGGTAGGATCGAATATTAATATACCACGATGAGGCAAGAAGCATTCCTAAAACGCCGGCTATTCCCAAAACAATCCAAACAGGAATTATTCCAGTTCCATATCTCAGAAGAGCGGCAAGAAGAACAAGAATTACCGATAGCAGGCTGACATAAAGCCTGTTGGCTCCTTCTCGTCTCTGGCTCACCCTATCCGCAAGTTCAGCATGGATTTTGTAAATTTCCAATAATTCCTGTTTTGTTTTATCCATTAGTCATTCGATTTTTCCGCTCCAACCGCCCGAGATACCGGGCTGAGGATTGCCCGGTTGAAAGAATTGCGGGACGCCGCCTTGATGTGGACTGACAAAGGTGAACGGCATTTTTCATTCCTCTAGTAGCAGATATGTCGCGCTAATGGCTTTTCAGCCACTCCTCAATCTTTTTCATCTTTTCTCGACATTCTTTGGATTCTTCTGGAGTGGTCACTCCTATCTCGCGGTCCGATTTTTTCTGTATCCAGAAACAAAGTGCCACGCAGACGGTCAATGTCCAGATTCCCTGCACCAGTGATAGTAAGATTTCTTCAATCATCTCTGAACATTCCGTTGGGGTCGTTCTTTTTCAGCAGTGCTATGATGCCTTGTTTTCGTTCGGCGTCGGTGAGTTCGTGTTGCGGTTTCTTCCGTAGTTGCCGCAAGACGTCGTGCGCTTCGGTTAACTTCCTAATTGCGGAAACAATGCTTTCTGTATTCCACTTAACAACTCGATCGGCATTTTCTTTAACAACCAAAGATGTTCTTTCGCTACCCCAATACTCTATGGCAATGATTGGTTTTGATTCCCCTTTGGCAAGTTTGATCTCTTTTCGGATCCATTTTCTGTATTTCGCATAAACTCCTGCCAATATAAGAACAACGCTACAAGGCCGTATTTTCCGGAAAATAGCTTCGTACAGTTCCTTATCAGATCCATTTGTGTGTATTGGATCATCTTTCGGAACAGAATAATCTTTGTACCTAAAATAATTTCTCCGATTCAACAAATTGGTCAGACCGTCGTATTTTTCGGAATACGACCAAGAATGACTAATGAACAAATTGTAGGTTCTCATCTCGTTGTCTTACTGGTTCTTGATGTTCAAGTCCAAAGTGGGGTCTTTCGTTGAATCAAAGTCGCCCATTTCTCCGTAACTGTCGACCCTTCCGTCAACTAAACGGACAAAGTACACTTTATCCCCGGTGGAAAAATCCCAAGCCGGAGTCGGGTAACGAAGAAATTCGACGCCTTTTCCCGGAGAGGCCGTACTGGACGGTTTCCCCATTGCATCAGGGACTTCGCTCTTTGTCATCCCGACGCTTAACCGATTCATCTTGCGCGAAGTCGGAGTAGCACAACCCGCAAGAAAAATAACTAATATTAGCAGATATATAATCTTCATCTCAAAATCTATTTATTATAGGGCAAAAATTGGCGGCTACCTACTCTCACACAGGCTGTACCTGCACTACCATCGGCAATGCTGCGTTTGACGGCCGAGTTCGGAATGGGATCGGGTCGTTCCACAGCTTTATGGCCACCAAAAATCCGTTTGAGAACGTTGGTTCTCTGAAAACTACACACAGGGAGCAACTAAAAATTGCTAAGTAGAAATCGCTTTTGGAAAAAAGCGATCAAGCCTCCCGACCGATTAGTATCAGTCCGCTAAACGCGTCGCCGCGCTTGCACGCCTGACCTATCAACCCGGTAGTCTTCCGGGGGTCTTAAGGGACTTGCGTCCGGGAAACCTCATCTTGGGAGGAGCTTGGCGCTTAGATGCTTTCAGCGCTTATCTCTTCCGCACATGGCTACGCAGCGCTGCTCCTGACGGAACAACTGCCACACCAGAAGTGCGTCATTCTCGGTCCTCTCGTACTAGAGAATGAACCCCTCAAGTTTCCTGCGCCCGCAGTGGATAAGGACCGAACTGTCTCACGACGTTCTGAACCCAGCTCGCGTACCGCTTTAACCGGCGAACAGCCGGACCCTTGGGACCTTCTTCAGCCCCAGGATGCGATGAGCCGACATCGAGGTGCCAAACCACGCCGTCGATATGAACTCTTGGGCGTGATTAGCCTGTTATCCCTAGCGTACCTTTTGTCCGTTGAGCGATGGCAATTCCACATTCCACCATCGGATCACTTGGGCCTGCTTTCGCATCTGCTCGACTTGTAAGTCTCACAGTTAAGCACTCTTCTACCCATACGCTCGCCGCACGGTTGCCAACCGTGCTGAGAGTACCTTCGCGCTCCTCCGTTACTCTTTGGGAGGAAACCGCCCCAGTCAAACTGACCCGCAGGAACTGTCCCCCGCCTGGCTGACAGGATCGGGGTTAGAATCCTAATAATCAAAGAGTGGTATTTCACTGATGACTCCACAACGGCCGAAACCGTCGTTTCTACGTCTCCCACCTATGCTACGCATCAAAAATCAGAACCCAATACCAGCTTACAGTAAAGGTGCATAGGGTCTTTCCGTCCTACTGCGGGCAGGCGGCATCTTCACCGCCACTACAATTTCGCCGAGAACCTCTCCGAGACAGCGATCCGGTCGTTACACGATTCGTGCAGGTCGGAACTTACCCGACAAGGAATTTCGCTACCTTAGGACCGTTATAGTTACGGCCGACATTCACCGGGACTTTGGCTCCGAGCTTTGCCTTGAGGCTAACAAGTTACCTTAATCTTTCGGCATTGGTCACGTGTCACACCCTATACGTCGTCTTCACGACTTGGCAGAGTGCTGTGTTTTTGTTAAACAGTCGCCAGATCCAATTTACTGTGGCCTACCGAAGTAGGCACCCCTTCTCCCGAAGTTACGGGGCTATTTTGCCGAGTTCCTTAGAGAGGTTTCTCTCGCGCGCCTTAGTCTATTCGACTCACCCACCTGTGTCGGTTTGCGGTACGGGCGACCTGGGGCACATGTTCGCTAGCTTTTCTCGGCGGATCGTCCGATGATGTGCTTTGACCGAAGTCTAGGCTCCGTCTTTCGATGACATAATCATCTTTCTCACCGCTTCACTGCTAACCAACCCCAAGCCGGTGCAGGAATATTGAACTGCTGTCCATCAACTACGCCTTACGGCCTCGTCTTAGGTCCCGACTAACCCTGGGAGGACGAACCTGGCCCAGGAAACCTTGGGTATGCGGCGGCCACAATTCTCATGTGGCTAATCGCTACTCATGTCTGCATTCTCGCTAATCAACGCTCCACTGTCTGTTGCCGTCAAGCTTTACAGCGTTAATTACGCTCTCCTACCATTTATCCAGAACGAATTCCGGACAAATCCGCAGCTTCGGTATATGATTTAATCGCCAATCATTTTCGGCGCAACATCGCTCGATGAGTCAGCTATTACGCATTGTTTAAATGATGGCTGCCTCTAAGCCAACATCCTCATTGTCTAAGCAACATCACATCCTTTCCACTTAATCCATATTTTGGCACCTTAGCTGGCGGTCTGGGGTGTTTCCCTCGCGCCGACGAAGCTTATCCCTCGCCGACTGACTGCCGGAATAATGGGATCCGAGGCATTCGGAGTTTGATTGGTTTTGGTACCCGGGTAAGGGCCCTAGTCCATTCAGTGCTCTACCTCCTCGAAGTACTGATCCGACGCTAGCCCTCAAGCTATTTCGGAGAGAACCAGCTATTACGGGGTTTGATTAGTCTTTCGCTCCTACTCACAAGTCATCCGAGCATTTTTCAACATACACCGGTTCGGTCCTCCACTGCGTGTTACCACAGCTTCAACCTGCTCATGAGTAGATCACCTCCGCTTCGGGTCTATTGCCTGCCACTAAACGCGCATTTCACACTCGCTTTCGCTTCGCCTCCATTTCAGAAAAACTTAGGCTTTGCCACAGACAATAACTCGCAGACTCATTATGCAAAAGGCACGCCGTCATCCTTGCGGACTCCGACACTTTGTATGCAATTAGTTTCAGGTACTATTTCACTCCCCTAACAGGGGTTCTTTTCACCTTTCCCTCACGGTACTAGTTCGCTATCGGTTGCCAAGTAGTATTTAGCCTTATCCAGTGGTCTGGACAGATTCATGCGGAGTTTCACGTGCTCCACATTACTTGGGATTCCCCTAGGGTCACTCCAGATTCGCGCACCCGACTGTCACGGTCTTTGGTTGCCCTTTCCATAACATTACGCTTGCTTTTGCGATCCCAGATCGGGGTCCCACAACCCCAGAGAAACAAGTTCCTCTGGTTTGGGCTCTTCCGATTTCGCTCGCCGCTACTCACGGAATCATTTCATTTTCTTTTCCTGGGGGTACTGAGATGTTTCACTTCACCCCGTGTTGCTTCTACAGATTATACATTCATCTGCAGACGACTGCCTTTAAGGGGCAGACAGGTTCTCCCATTCGGAAATCCGCGGGTCAAAGCCTGTTTGCGGCTAACCACGGCTTATCGCAACTTGCTACGTCCTTCATCGCCTCTTGGCACCAAGGCATCCACCAATTGCACTTAGTAGCTTGATCACAAAGTTAACCACTCGCTCTTTTTGAGAAACGAGCAGAACTCAGCGAATTATAGTCGCCTTTGGTTTAATTTACCCTATGTGTAGTTTTCAAAGAACACACCGGATTCTCATCCGGAAAAATCAATCTATGGTGGGCCTGACTGGGCTCGAACCAGTGACCCCACGCTTATCAAGCGTGTGCTCTAACCAACTGAGCTACAGGCCCAAACAGCATCCACCCAAAAACAATTGGTGGAGCTGAGGAGATTCGAACTCCTGACATCCTGCTTGCAAAGCAGACGCTCTACCAACTGAGCTACAGCCCCTAATAAACCCTTTAGCTCATGGAATCCTTCCAAATTCCGGAGGCGCGTTAAAGCAATCAGAAATCCATCAAAATCTGAATTGTGCGATAAGCGAAACCCATTCACCTTAATCAATAAAAGGCGTCGACCTAGCGAATATTACCCGAAAGCAACTCCACCTTTTTCTCCTTAGAAAGGAGGTGATCCAGCCACAGGTTCCCCTACGGCTACCTTGTTACGACTTCATCCCAATCACCAGCCATACCTTCGGCGCTTGCCTCCTTGCGGTTAGCTCAGCAACTTCGGGCACAACCGGCTTTCATGATGTGACGGGCGGTGTGTACAAGGCCTGGGAACGTATTCACGGCGCCGTAGCTGATGCGCCATTACTAGCGATTCCGGCTTCATGTAGTCGAGTTGCAGACTACAATCCGAACTGAGCCTGATTTTGTGGATTTGCTCCACCTCACGGTATTGCATCCCATTGTATCAGGCATTGTAGTACGTGTGCAGCCCTGGCTGTAAGGGCCATACTGACTTGACGTCATCCTCACCTTCCTCCTCGTTTAGACAAGGCAGTCTGTTCAGAGTGCTCCGAGCCTCTTGCTCGGGGGGCAACAGAACATAAGGGTTGCGCTCGTTGCGGGACTTAACCCAACATCTCACGACACGAGCTGACGACAGCCATGCAGCACCTGTGCAAGCTCCTTTTGCAAGGTCATCATCCTTTCAGACTTTTACCACTTGCATGTCAAAGCCAGGTAAGGTTCTTCGCGTTGCATCGAATTAAGCCACATACTCCACCGCTTGTGCAGGCCCCCGTCAATTTCTTTGAGTTTTAATCTTGCGACCGTACTCCCCAGGCGGCACACTTGACGCGTTAGCTACACCACGGACGAGGTCGAATCCGCCCATAGCAAGTGTGCACCGTTTACGGCTAGGACTACCAGGGTATCTAATCCTGTTTGCTACCCTAGCTTTCGTGCCTTAGCGTCAGGATTCGTCCAGAGACTCGCCTTCGCCACCGGTGTTCCTCTCGATATCTACGCATTTCACTGCTACACCGAGAATTCCAGTCTCCCCTCCGACCCTCTAGCCAAGCAGTTTTTAATGCAATTTCCGAGTTGAGCTCGGATCTTTCACATCAAACTTACTCAGCCGCCTACGCACTCTTTACGCCCAGTGAATCCGAACAACGCTTGGGACCTCTGTATTACCGCGGCTGCTGGCACAGAGTTAGCCGTCCCTTCCTCTTTCGCTACTATCGGCTTTTTGAAATATTACTCCAAAAAGTTTGTTCACGAATGACAGGGGTTTACAGGCCGAAGCCATTCATCCCCCACGCGGCGTCGCACCATCAGGGTTTCCCCCATTGTGAATGATTCTCGACTGCTGCCACCCGTAGGTGTCTGGACCGTGTCTCAGTTCCAGTGTGGCCGACCATCCTCTCAGATCGGCTACCCGTCTTTGCCTTGGTGAGCCGTTATCTCACCAACAAGCTGATAGGGCGCGGGCTCATCATAATGCGCCAGGCCTTGCGGTCCCTAGCTTTAGACTTTCAGAGATACCTCCGAAAATCCACATCCGGTATTAGCTTACCTTTCGGCAAGTTATTCCAAACATTACGGCAGATTACCCACGTGTTACGCACCCTTTCGCCACTATGACTCGTTAGTATTGCTACTGCCTAGCCACCGTTCGACTTGCATGTCTTATCCACGCCGCCAGCGTTCGTTCTGAGCCAGAATCAAACTCTCCTTTATTTTGTTTGAATCCTGTCTGAGTCTCGCGACTCAAACGGTTTTTAATTAAAACTTCCTCGGCACCCCAAATCTAAAATCAGGGCGCCTCAAAAGGGGCTCTAACTTATCGCACAATTCAAATTTCAAAGAACTCTGCGCTTTAACCGCGCCAAATTCTGTTGTGACCGAGGATCACAACCTGATCACAAACTTTCATTCTGAGCAAAACTTATCGCCAAGTCAACCTCAATCACGAACGGAATTTACTCCGCCGTTCGTCAATGTCAATGCTTTTTCTCAGAAAATTTTTCCACTTCATCGAAGAAGCCGAAGGAAAAAGTAGCCGATTTTAAAATTTGCGCAAGCTTTTTTTTTATTTTTTTTTCCGAGTGCTTCAAATGGCTCATTTGACTCATCTCGCTCCCGAGATAAGGAATCAAAATAATCCTTGGTATTTTGAATTTTTCCGCCAAAATTCGAGCATTACTGCTTGCGGATTCGTCAAGTTTTCGCTCTTGCATCAAAACAATTTGACCAATTTTTCCTGTCTTCTCTCGGAGGCGATATTGCGTTAGCGAGACTTCGTTGATGACACCGAGTCGATTTCGACCGGTAATAATGCTGTTGCTTTTGGTCATCGCAATCAGATCGCTCACGGCAATCCCAGGAGCCAAGGGCACTTCCAATCCTCCAATTCCTTCAATCAGAAGGCTTTCCACATTTTTCGACGTCTCCTCAATTGCCTTGATTGCCTTGCGGAAACCGGCTCGGGATGCGTCGGCACTCAAGCCCGCTCTTGGCGCCAAAGGTTTTGGACAAAACACAGGGGTGATTTGCTCGCTAGTCAATTCATGATCATTCACCAAGGCCAACAGTTCCGTGTCTTCTCGAGTACCTGAGCAATAAGGTTTTACCGCAACTGCATGAATGCCCCGTCGCCGCAGATGAATCGTCAACAAAGCCGTCAAGGTCGTTTTCCCCGTCCCAGTGCCCGTCCCGGTGATGAATAGCGGAGGCGATTTCATAAACTAGCAAAAAATAGCCGAAATTGGCAGGCAATCTCAAGAAATCTAGAAAATTCAAAAGGGTGCGCTTTAAAAACGCAAACCGGCACTTTTTCTTTGAGCGATTGAACGGAGTCGCCATGTTGAGGATAATTTTTTTATTGCTCTCTGCACGATCAGAGGGCATCTTGAAGGAGTTTTGCAAAAAATAGTTTCATTGTTGCTTTTCCGTGCCGTCGTTCTTGGCGGTATTCTCGTCGGTTTTGTGGGGCAAGCAGCGCCGGAGCGGTCTGTGGTCCAAATTATGGTGTTCTCACAGAGGCCCGATTGGGACGAGCCGTGGAACTGGATGCCGGTCGGTCGGTCGTCGGGGACGGGTTTTGTGATTCACGGGGAGCGAATTGTGACCAACGCTCATCTAGCGGCTTGGGCCAAACAAATCTTGGTGCGGCGCTATCAGGATTCGCGGCCGTTTCAAGCGCAGGTGACTTTCATCGGGCACGACTGCGATTTGGCCATTCTTGAAGTCTCAGAACCCGGGTTTTTCAAAGACATTGAGCCGTTGCCTCTGGGAAATCTTCCCAAGGTTCGCTCGACGGTCGTCACTTACGGTTATCCAGCGGGAGGCGAGCAGATTTCCTACACCAGCGGGGTGGTAAGCCGGATTGAGTTGCAGAATTACACGCATTCAGGGCGCAGTCGTCTCTTAGCGGTGCAAACGGACGCAGCGATCAATCCCGGCAACAGCGGAGGCCCGGTAGTTCAAGACGGCAAGGTCGTCGGCGTCGCTTTCCAAGGAGTGCCCGGGTTGGAAAACACGGGATTCTTCATTCCGCCGCCGGTTTTCCAGCACTTTCTCAAAGATATTGAAGACGGCAGCTACGACGGTTTTCCGCAAGCAGGTATCCGCGTGGTGCCTCTGCAGAATCGGGCGCAACGCAATTTCCTCGGCGTGCCACCTCACTTTGAAGGCGCTCGAATCGACGCTCTGTTTTCGGATTCAGCGAAGGAACATCTGCAAAAAGACGACGTTTTGTTGCAGGCGGCCGGCTACTCGGTGGCGCAAGACGGCAGCATCCTTTACGAAGGCAATCAACTTCACGCCGGCTTGGCTTTTAGCCTGGCGCAGAACGGAGAATCCGTTCCGGTCCGGCTTTGGCGAGATAATAAAGAAGTCGCGGTCGAATTGCCGGTTTTCGTCAATCGAGAAGATGCCGCCGTCGGCAATCTCTATCACGCTCCCCGGTATTACGTTTATGCCGGGATGATCTTCACTCCCCTCAGCAAAGACTACTTATCCACCTTTGGACGGGATTGGTTGACGACCGCCGACAGCGATATTCTCTACGAGCTGTTTTATCGCCGAAAATCCGACCCAGAGAACACTCGAACGGAGGCAGTAATGCTGGCCTCAACGCTGGCGCATCCCGTCAACGCCAACATGCGCCTCCGCGGGCGAGTGATGGTCGACGAGATCAACGGAGTGCGCATTGATCGTTTGGAAGACGCAATTCGCGCCTTCAGCGAAACCGATCAAGCCTATCACACCATCAAATTCACGGGAAACTACGGTTTTGAAACCATCGACCGCAACGAAGCCGACACAGCGAATCAATCCATTCTCCGCACTTACAGAATCATCAACGACCGACGCCTATGAAATCTCCTTTTGTCTTTCTGTTGCTGGCCGCAACTCTCTTAAACTCAACGGTTTGGGGGCAAAAGCCCCCCTCAACTTGGGAACAGTCGGTAGTCCGGATCGACGTCAACCGGCATACCTTCAACTATTTTCAACCTTGGTCCCGCCGTGTGGGCGCCAGCAAAAAGTTCGGCCTCGTGATTGGGGACCAGGCAATCCTCACCACCGCCAACCTGCTTTACAACCACACCCTCATCCGCATTCAAAAAGGCGGCCGCGGCCAATGGGCTATCGGCCGGATCACATGGATCGACTATCACGCCAACCTCGCCCTTCTTACCGTTGACGACAAAGCATTCTGGGACGGCCTGAAACCCGCAAAGTTAGCGTCTCCCGTTCCGGACTCCGGACCGGCGGAATTGGTGCGCTGGAATGCGGGGAGATTGGAGATTCGGGGATTGAACATCAATCGTCTGCAAATCCGCAAAGGACAGCTCACGTTCATCGACATGTTGCATTTAGAACTCGATTCCGAGATCAACGGAGTTGGCTGGAGCGAAGTCCTCGCCGTCGACGACCAAGTCATCGGATTGACCATTTCCCAATCCCGCAACAAGTGCATCGCCATTCCCTCCTCCTTTATCCGTTCGGTTTTGGACGCCCAAGCTGCCGACGACTATCGCGGGATGGGTTTCTTCAACTTCTTTTGGCAACCGTCCGAAAATCCATCGACTCTGGCGCATCTCGGCCTTTCCGGCCCGCAAAGAGGCGTCATCGTCACCAAAGTGCCAAAACTCCCCGGCGACGAAAACACTTTGCAGCCAAAAGACATTCTTCTCAAAATCGACGATTTTGAAATCGACACCCTCGGCGACTATCTGGACCCGCAATTCGGGCCGATGATGCTCGAAAATCTCGCCACCAGAAACCACTGGGCCGGCGACCCCATTCCCATGACCATCTGGCGGAACGGGCGCGAGCAAGAAATTACCTACACACTTCCCAAAGCCGATTTTGAAAACGAACTGATTCCCACCGCTCAATACGACGCGCCGCCAGAATACCTGATGGCAGGCGGTCTGGTGTTTCAACCGATGACCATTCCCTACCTCAAAAGCTGGGGAGAAGATTGGCTGCGGAGAGCTCCCGTCCGACTCATCCACTACAAAGGGCAACCGCCGACGAAAGAACGTCCCCGTCTGGTCGTCCTCTCCATTGTGCTCCCGGACCCCTACAACATCGGCTACCAAGCCTATCGCTTCCTCGTCCTGGACAAAGTCAACGGCAAGAAAATCAGCCGCCTCCCCCAAATCAAAGAAGCCTTCGCCCAACCCGAAGGTGACTATCACGTCATCGAATTCGAACAAGGCGAACCTGTGGAAAGAATCGTCCTCGACGCCAACCAACTGAACGCCGCTACGCAACGAGTCATGTTCCGTTACGGCCTCAAGGAAGACTCCGTAATCAACGAATAATCCTAACGCGCCGGAGCTTTCCAGTTCACAGGAAAAAAAGCGGCTTGCATTGTCCCCGCCCCTTGCGTTATTCTCACCCCAAATCCCGAAAGTCTGTTCCCCATTATGAACGCGCAACATTCTTTCCATTCCACCAAAACATCGCGACAACGCGCCGCTTTCACGCTCATCGAGCTCTTGGTGGTCATTGCCATCATCGGCATCCTCGCCGGCATGCTTTTGCCGGCCCTCAGCCAAGCAAAAGAGAAAGCGCAACGCACGGCCTGCTTAAACAAAATCAAACAAATCCTGCTCGCCACGCACATGTACACTTTGGACGCCGAAGACCACTTGCCCTACTCTTCCTGGCGTTCGGATGCTTATGACATTCCCAATTGGTGCTACACTCGGCGAAGAGACACGAATCCAAAACACAACGTCGAAGAAGGCCAACTTTGGAGCTACTTGAACGTCCGTCAAATGTTTCTCTGCCCCTTGGATCGAACGAACGCCGTGGATTTCAAGCGAAGAGAAATGCAGGTGAGCAGCTATTTAATGAACGGCGCCGTAACCGCTTATCACAGTTTTGAAGACGTCGGCAAAATGTGGGGCACTTTCAAACTGAGCCAGTTTCAAGCCGACTCGATGATCTATTGGGAAGCTGACGAAGGAGATCCTATCCGAGATTGGGACAACGTCACCAGCACGCCGGACGAAGGAGTCACCCAACGCCACAGCAAAGGCACCGAACTTGGCATGTTCGGCGGCCATACCGAATACTGGAAATTCCGCACCTACGACGAAGAAGCCGGCATTGACGGAGGAGGAGGTCGCAAGCCCGGAAAATTCTGGTGCAACCCGGCCACCAAAAGCGGAACGCGCCGGGACTAAAAGAAAAGCAACCGCAACTAACCAAACGCCCCGACAACGGACAATCCCATGTTGCAAAAAATCAAAACCTTCGTTCTCGGCCTGTTTATCGTTCTCTCTTTTGTCGGCTGCGGCGACAGCACAGAGACCAACTACAGACGCTCCTCCGACACCCCCGCCGAAGCCTCCGATCATTTGACCGAAGCCTTCGCCAGCAGCAAAGCAAAAAAACACGCCGCCGCCGCTTCTCAATCCCTCAAAAATGGCGAATACAAAAAAGCCATCGTCTCCATCCAGCTTCTCAAAACTACGCCCGGCATGACGTTGGATCAAGGAATCGCCATCCGAGACTACCTCAATAACCTTTCCAGGGAACTCAGTGAACGAGCCGAAGACGGCGATCCGAAGGCAAAAGCCGCGCTTCACATGCTCCGAGAAATCAGCCGAAATTAGACAACCAAACTTTCTGTGAAAACAACCAAACTCTTCTTGATGGCCTGCGTTTTGGCCGCTTCCACTCCGGTCATTCGGGCGGAACTCGTCGGCCATTGGAAATTTGACGGCGACTTGCAGGACAGCTCTGACAAGGAAAACCACGGCTCCTTTCAAGGAGGCGCCGCCTTGAGCAACGATATCCCCACAACCTTGGGTTCCGGTCAATCCCTGCAACTGGACGGCTCCGGCTACGTCTTGGTGGAACATTCAGAATCCTTGAACTTGGAGGAAACTCTGACCTTGGCCGCTTGGATCAAGCCAGTCGGCGACGTAGGTTGGGACGGCATTCTCGCCAAAAATCCCAGCCTCGACTCGAATCCCAATCACGCCGGCAACTTCGAGCTGCGCATCGAAAGCGGAGGACGCGCGTTGCAGTTTTTATCACAACGCGGCGGCGTTAACGACACCGCCACCTACACCAGCGCGGAAACGGTGATCGAAGCCGATGTATGGTCTCACATTGCAGTCACTGCGGAAGCCGGCTCCGGAAATCTTCGCTTCTTTTTGAACGGAGAACTCACGGAAACGCAGACGGACGCCATTAACTTCGACGCTTTTCCCGTCAACGAAATGCCCGTCTACATCGGCAACCGCGCCGACTTGGCAACGCCTTTTGACGGTTTTCTGGACGACGTCGCTCTCTTTGACGGCGTTTTGAGCGAGTCCCAAGTACTTACTGTTATGAACGGGGACTTCGACGGCTTTAGCGCTGAAGAACCTCCAAGGCCTCTAGCATTTTCCATCACCGAAGTCGCGTTTCATCCCGAAGCCAATTCTGTCACCATTTCATGGGAGTCCGTGAGCGGCGCAAGCTATACGGTGGAAACTAGCATTGACCTTGTCGTTTGGACTCCGCTGGCAGAAGGGATTGAACCCGGCGCCGGCAACTCCGCTTCCTACACAGACGACGAACGCGCCCCAGATGCCGAGATTTTGTTCTACCGAATTATTCAACATTAACACCGATTCAAGCCCGAACTAGGAAAGAAAACATTTATGCATGCGAAAATTCATTTAGGAACGTTGTTGGCCGCTTTGTTCACCGGCGTTTCGTCCCTTCACGACGTTATGGCCGACCACCACGAGAAAAAACCGAAACTCGGTTACACGGACACTCCGCTGATTCCCGGTCAAAAATGGCGGGTTCACGACGGCACTCGACCGCAACCGCACGTTGTAGCGCCCGGAGATTCTTTCTCTCATCTCGCGTCCCCGCCGAGCGACGCCTTAATCCTCTTCGACGGCCGCGATCTGGCAAACTTCGAAAAAGCCAACAAACAACCCGCCGGTTGGAAAGTGGAAAACGGCTACATGGAAGTTGTCCCCGGTTCCGGCACCATCCAAACCAAAGAACATTTTAGCGACTTTCAACTCCATCTGGAATTTGCCACCCCACACAAAGTTCAAGGCCATTCGCAAGGACGAGGCAACAGCGGCGTTATTATCTTCGGGGACTTCGAAATCCAAATCCTGGACTCCTTTGACAATCCCACCTACCCCGACGGTCAAGCAGGCGCTATGTACGGCCAACAACCGCCCAGAGTCAACGCCAGCAAACCACCCGGCAAATGGCAAAGCTACGACATCATCTTCGAAAACGCCCGCTGGACAAACGGCAAACTGACCAAAAAAGCCAACGTCACCGTCATTCACAACGGCGTCGCGATTCATCACAAACAAGAATTTAACGGACCCTCCCTCCATCGCCGGGTCGGACGATACACCAAGCCAAAAACCCACGGCCCCATTCATCTTCAAGATCACGGCAACCCCATGCGATTCCGCAACATCTGGATTCGAAAACTCGGCGACTACGACAAATAGCCCCTTCTAAACTCCGCTCCGTCATATGGATAAGAATCATTTGCCAAACCGGCGTTTGTTCTAGAAGCAAGCCGATAAAAAGGACTGCCAAACCAGCGTCCCGTTCCTGAAAAACATGACGGAATTCTATACCATCGGCGGCACGCTTCCCCACAACTCGCCCGCTTACGTGGAACGCCAAGCCGACCGGGAGTTGAAAACCGCTTTGACAGCCGGCGAATTTGCCTACGTGCTGACCTCCCGACAAATGGGCAAATCGTCTCTAATGGTGCGAACCGCCCGCAATCTCCGCAAAAAAGGCCTTCAAGTCGCAGTTCTCGATTGCACCGCCGTCGGACAAAATCTCAGCCCCGAACAATGGTACGACGGCCTGCTTTTGGGCGTCGGACGGCAGTTGAACATCGAAGACGAATTGGACAGCTACTGGACGCAAAACCAAAAACTGAGCCCCGTCCAACGTTGGTTCGGCGCCCTCCAAACCATCGCGCTCCCCAAAATATCGACGAGATTAGTTGTTTTTATCGACGAAATCGACACCGTCAAAAGCCTGCCCTTCCACACCGACGAATTCTTCGCGGCCATCCGCGAATGCTACAACCGCCGCATTTACGAACCCAATCTCCGACGCCTCGCCTTCTGCCTCCTCGGCGTAACCACGCCCGACCAATTGATTGCCGACCCCGATGCCACTCCCTTCCACATCGGCCGGCGCATCCAACTCCACGACTTCACAAGAAACGAAGCCCAACCCCTTTCCCAAGGCATGATCACGCCCAACCAAAGCAGAGACGATTCGACGGCTCTACTGGACCGAATTCTCCACTGGACGCACGGCCACCCCTACCTCACTCAAAAACTCTGCCGAAGAATCGCCGAACAAATTTGCCCAAACAACAACCCGCCTCCCAATCCTGCGACCATCGTCGACTCCGCCTGCGAAGCTCTCTTCCTCTCCCCTCGCTCCCGAGAACAAGACGACAACCTCCTCTTCGTTCGCGAGAAACTCCTTCGCAACGCGCAAGACCTGAGCGCCGCACTCCAACGCTACAATCAAGTTCGACAAGGCGACAAAATCCTGGACGACGAAACAGACGAAACCAACAACCACTTACTCCTCTCCGGCATCGTTCGCGTCAAAGCAAAACGCCTCGTCGTACGAAACCGCATCTACCACCGCGTCTTCAATCAAGAGTGGACCGCCAAAGTCAATCCCCTTGCCGAAATAGAACTTCCCTGCGGAAAACGAGTGCGCATCCGACACATTTGCACCATCGGAAGAACCAAAGGCAACGACATCGCCCTGCCCAACCCGCGAGTCTCCCGCCGCCACGCCGTCATCCAAAGCCCATCCTCCAATCCCACCCTCATCCTCACCGACTTGAACAGCCGCAACGGCGTCTTCCTCAACGGGAAACGCATCTCCCACCCCGCCCCCCTGAAGAACCGCGACCGCATCGGCATCGGACCCTTCCAACTCACCTTTCTTCAACCCAACGTCAACGACCTCGAATTGGATACCCAAACCACCGCAGACCGCACCGTTGTCGACTAGCAACTATACTTCGTCATACAAAAGTAACGCAATTGTAACTACATATCCCCAAAAAGTTAGGCTATAAAAAAAGCAAATGATCGCAGAAAAACAAAAGCTGGTTTGGCTTCTCCCAACAACAATAGCGCCAATAGCATGCTTGGCGTTATCCACACTCACCGCGCAACAACCTCCGTCAAACGATTCCCTTTCAACAATAGAAAACGGAGAACAGCAAAACATAACCGCTTTCCCCGCCAATCCGCTAATAGTCCCCTCCCCGCAGACAACCTCATCCAATTCCTAAAATCACCACCCACCGACACCCTCATCTTCCCAAGAACCCTAACCTTCTATCCAATAGCCTTCCTCCCTATGAAAACGGCACGGCAGTTTTTGGACGCTACCCAATCCGGAAAGCAAAAAGTGGAAAACAACCCGGCGAAATATTCGCCGTAAAACATCTGCCCAACCGCCAATTCATCATCCAACAACTCCACCATCCTAAAGGCGTTTGGAACGACTCCGTTCGACTGCACTACTTTGCCGGCCGTGACGCATCCGGTTGGTGGAGGTTGGAAGCCGGCGGAAAAACAAGCACCAACTCCCTCGACAGCGTTTTCTCCATCAACGGCACGGAAATGTCAATCCTGCCGACTTACTATAAACTACCCACCGAGCTGTTTCGTCTGGGAATGTACGATCTCGACACGGACACCATTCTAATAGACGAATTTCGGCAAAAACACTTTACAAAGAAAGGCAAAATCCCGTTCTAAGCAATGCGGCGAAAAGACTTCGGAGGCGGCAAATTCTCCGGCACCGCCTTCGCAGTAGGTAACCAAATTGAGCGCATATCCTACCAACACGAGCCAAAAGAAGGCGGCACTATTTCCGAACGAGAAATCGAACTCCGCAACGAAACCAAGATGACCCATTACGCGGATTACAAAAGTGTTGCAATACAACCCCGCCAAAGATCCTTATCCAAAAGGCGATTGTAGCGCCGAACAGTTCATGGCAGATTTCAACTTCGACATCCTATATTCCAAAAACGGAAAAATGTATAACATGAAAAGAGACTTAAACAGCCCAATCGAACCTAGCCCCTTTATCCACTATGAAAAACGATGACTTGTTTTCGGAATAATGATCTTAGTCTGCGGCGCCTTTGGACTTTTTTACGTCCGAAGCAAGGAAAACGCCAACAACAATTAATCCTTTGCATACTATAGAAATTTTAGCTGTCAGAAAGTTAGAAAGCGGCAGCGAGAAAAGAAATAAAAGAAAAATACGAAAAAAGATCAATGATGAGCAAAAACAGTCTATTATTTCCAATTACTATCGCTACACAAAGAACAAGAGGGTAAGCACATTCCACTCGGCCGGCTCAGTAGTTTGCGTCATTTGGCCTCCAAAAGTGGAAATGGGTACTGTAACTTACCCCGGAATTGCGATCACGGAATGCGAAGGAGACCACGCGTGGGGTTATTCCGGGGAATATCCAACCCTTTTACCCCTGCTCTCCTCTCTTTCGCGTAGCAGCGACAGGCACCTGTTGCAACGGTTCCATAACGGCGGTATGGTTTTCAAGACCCTTTTGTTGCGCGCCCTACTGGGGTTGTCTTCCAGGAGATTGCCCTAGTGCTTATTAGCAATCTTCTGCATTCGTTTGCATTAGACTTTTATTCTCTTGTGAAGATTGTGCTGACGGGGATTTTGCGAGGCGTTCAGGTCACAAAGCACTGCTCACAAAGGTTTACGCTTAGCGAATGTCTTTTCTATGTGTTTCGTCAATTCCTCGTCGTTTCTTGCGGTTTCGTAACCCACTCTCTACTGCGTATCCGCAAGTTCTAAATCTCTGATATAGAGTTTGCCTCCGGCAATCGTCGCAAAAATTCGCCGCCGATTTCTGCCGCAGAAAGTTCCAAGTTCAAGGACTTAATTAACTTTCCGACTTTTTCGGCATCCGTCATTGCACCTATGTATTGCCGCTTACGTCCCAACAAGGTTAGGATCAGATTTTGCAATTCCTTAATATTATCTATCCTCAAAAACCCGCCTGCTGTCCGCTTTGGATTGCGTTGGTCTGGCGCTTTGGACGGTTCCACAATCAAAGGATTCGGCGTGAGCGAAATCCATTTCTGAATTAGGCCGGATCTAACCGTCCCGTCCACATTGGCGCGATAACCGTTGGGCGGAGGCGTATTCCCAACAACAACAAACGGGATGCTTTCACTGCCGATGTAGCTACGGGTTATTGCCGCCTTGCCTGTGGCCTTTAGTATGCTGTCTGTTCTGTATATGCTGGGTGTGACTCCGTGTTTATCGTAATCTGCAATTGGATGTGCCAGATTCCTTTCGTGCCAGTTCCATATAAATGACATCTTGATCTCAAATATACATTCTATCGACTCCAGCGGTACTGGTCCGTTTATATCACGGTCTAAAATCGCTATATCGGCACCACTATTGCCCTTAAGTCCTAACGGAGGACAGATAACGCCGCGCTTGGCGAAGTGTAGGCCGGCAAGTTCCGGAGATTCGCCAATTGCAGTCTGTATAATCCTTAATGCAAATTTTTCGGTTTCATTGGCAAGCGGAGCGTTGCGGCCGTTAAGAGTGCGCACCGAGAGACCAGAGGCTTTACAAGCTGGGCATTTCTTGACGTTCATTTTAAATAACGCCCTTTCTGAAAACCCGCAGTTGGCTTTGCAGTAAATTGTCGCCAGCATGGAGTCATCCAGCAACGATCGTTCAACTTCAGAACTCCATAACCGACTACCTGGCTCTTGGTGGGTCGCGTTGTTTTTATATCGTGTAGGCATAAGAGCTGCCACTATTGCCAGACCTCTAATTCAGTCGAACAAGTTAGGAATCCGGGACAGCCGCCGCCGCGCCAACTCCCGGTATTCCTCGGAAACCTCGTAGCCGACAAACCGCCGTCCGGCTTTCAGGGCGGCCAGAGCGGTGGTGCCGCTGCCCATAAAGGGGTCTAAAACCACCTCGTCCCGGTAGGTGTAAAGTTCAATGCAGCGGCGGGGCAGTTCCTCAGGAAAGGGGGCGGGATGGCCGATGCGGCGGGCCGACGCCGGCGCAAACTGCCACACGCTTTTGGTACATTCCAGAAAATCCTCCCGGCTGATGGTGGACTCCCGGCCGGGCAGTTTGGGCCGCTGCCAGGCGTCCTTGCTGAAAATGAGGATGTATTCGTGGATGTCCCGCAGGGTGGGATTGGAGGGCGACTGCCAACTGCCCCAGGCGGTCGAGGCGGCCGCGCTGTTGCCCTTGTCCCAGATGATTTCGCCCCGCATCAGAAAGCCGAGGTCGAGAAAATCCTCGATCAGGTAGCGGTGCAGGGGCAGATAGGGACGGCGGCCCAAGTTGGCAATGTTGAAACAGACCCGGCCGCCGGGCACCAGGACGCGGTGAACTTCGGCCAGCGTCCGGCGGATAAAGGAGCGGTATTCGTCCAGGGTCAGGTCAGCGTCATACTCCTTGCCCACATTGTAGGGCGGCGAAGTAACCATCAGGTGGACGCTGGCGTCGGGCAAGGCGTCCATCCGCTCCGCCGAATGGGGCAGGATGGTATTTACGACATTGGCCGGTAGCGGATTTTCCTGATACTGGCCGGGCCTGGCGGCGGGCAAGTCGTCATAAAGGCGGCCGGCGTAGAAGGGCTCTGAATTATGCCCGCGCCGACCGGGAGAGCCAAATGCGCTGGTTTGGGTTTTTACACCGGAAACGCGGGGGGGGGGGGGGGGGGGGGGTACTTTTTGTTGTTTGGCGGTCATTGGTCGGCGCTTGGCACCAGCGGGCGTCGGCGAATGCGCCTGCGCGTCGGACCTGCCTGAAGTGCGTTTCGCCCTCGCCATTTGGCGAAAAGAATAGCGGAGATCTTTGGGAATGTCAAAACAGAGGCAACGCGGTTTTCTCGGCTGGCATTGGAGGGGAACGCGGGGTAGAGTGTTGGTGTTTTATGAGCGAGCGATTGCAAGTTTTATGTGTCGGCGCGGGGCATATGGGGCGTCCCCATGCTTTGGCGTATCATCGGATTCCCGAATTTGAAATAGCGGGGATTGTGACGAGGTCGGCGGAATCTCGAGGCAGGTTGAATCGGGAGTTGGGCGGGGGATGCGCGGAGTTTGGAGATTTCGGGGAGGCGTTGGCGGCGACGCGGCCGGACGTGGTAAGCATCTCCACTTACCCGGACACGCACGCGGAGTATGCGTTGGCGGCGTTGAACGCTGGGGCACATGTTTTTATTGAGAAACCGTTGGCGGAGACGGTTGAGGAAGCAGAACGCATCGTGGCCAAAGCCAGAGCGGCGGGGAAGAAGTTGGTGATCGGCTACATTCTGCGGCATCATCCCAGTTGGGTAAAGTTTGTGGAGATTGCCCGCACTTTGGGAAAACCATTGGTGATGCGGATGAACCTCAACCAACAGTCGTGCGGAGAAGAGTGGGAAACGCACAAGAGGCTTATTTCATCGATTTCGCCGATTGTGGATTGCGGCGTTCACTATGTGGATGTGATGTGTCAGATGACGAGGTGCAAGCCGTTGCGGGTATCGGGCTTGGGCGCCCGGTTGGCGGCGGATTTGCCGGAGGGGAAGGTCAACTACGGGCATTTGCAAGTGACGTTTGAGGACGGATCGGTGGGTTGGTATGAAGCGGGTTGGGGTCCGATGATGAGTGAGACGGCGTTTTTTGTAAAGGACGTGGTAGGGCCCAAGGGATGCGTGACCATCGAGGCGCGACAAGCAAGCGGCAAGGGGGCTTCTGCGGACATTGGTTCGCATACGAAGACGGAGTCGCTGCGGTTACATTACAGCGAGCTGGATGCGAAAGGAAAGTTTGTTCGCGCGGATCAATGGATCGATATGCAAGATGAACCGGATCACGACGCGCTGTGTCATCGGGAGCAACTCTACTTGCTGGAATCGATTCAAAAAGACTTAGACCTTGCCGAGCATAATGAAGACGCCATTCGTTCTATGCGCATTGTAGCGGCGGCTGATGAATCCTATCGGACGGGGCATACAATTCAGCTATAGGCATACTAGATGCTAGTAGACTTTTTGCATTCAACAAGTAAGCAACACATACGATGGGAAGGTATAAAAAGATAGTCGCTCTGGTGGATACTGGAGCCAGCCGTCTTACTTTACCTTCAGCTTGGAAGGGACAACTTGGATCTTTTGAGATGGAGGAAACTATTGAATAGCAAACCACTACGCAGGAAGTAGTGACGGGAATAATATGCGGTCCCGTCAAAATCCGAGTGGAAAGGTTTCGGGCAATTTACAGCGAAGTGCTTTTTCTGAATATGAGGCCGGAGAAGGGCGATTACGAGCCGTTGCTTAGTTATATCATGCTGGAACAGTGCGGCGCAGCGGTGGATGTGATTGGTCACCGATTGATTCCCGCAAAGTATATGGATGCAAGTTTTTTTCGAGCGGATTGCGGCTTTTAGTAGTCCAGCCCTTGATCGGAGCGGCGGCAGGAGGCGAGCCAATCTTTCAGTTGTTTCTTCAGCGTTTTGACGACTGCGGGGCGCTTGGGGGCGAGGTTGTTTGATTCGCCGGGGTCTGCCAAGAGGTCGTAGAGTTCGATTTTGGCGCGCTCCAGATTATGTTGGCGGATGCCGATAGCCAATAGTTTGAAGCGGTTGTTTTGAATGGCGGCGGCATTTTTGGATTGGAAGGCGATGGGGTGGGGGCGTTGGCGCATTTCGCCGCGAATTAAGGGCATGAGGCTGATGCCGTCAAAAGGTCGTTTTGGCAAAGGAAGACCGAGGGCGTCGAGAATGGTTGGGAAGTAATCGCTGGTGACGCAAGGCGTTTGGATGGCGCGAGGGGATTGGATTTGGTCTGGCCAAACGAGAATTCCCGGCACGCGGATGCCTCCTTCGTAGAGGCTTCGTTTTCGACCGCGGAAAGGAGAGGCAGAACCGGCGCCAGTTTTGGCGTTGCTTTCCGGGCCGTTGTCCGAGCTGTACCAGAGCATGGTGTTGCCGGCGATGCCAAGCGCGGCGAGTTGGTTGCGAAGCTGTCCTATTTGATCGTCAAGCGCCGAGAGGCAGCCGTGGTAATGCCGGCCGTAGAGTCCGTGCGGGTGTTGGGGATAGAGATTGCGGTGCGCTTCGTCCGCCAGCACGGGGGTGTGCGGAGCGTGGAACCAAATGACGGCGAGGAAGGGTTGTTGGCGCGCGTGCGCCCGGCGGATGAAGTGGAGGGCGCGTTCCATGATGAGGTGGGAGTCGTCGCCGCGGAGTTGATTGTGCGGCACGCGTTGGCCGGGAGCGATCCAGTAGGCCGTGCCGTAGAAGCCGCCTTCAGGGATGTTTCGTTTGGCTTCGCGGGCAACTTGGGGAGGGTTTTGCATAGGGTTGAAGGTGGGCACTTTCGACTCGGTGGAGAAACATTCGTCGAAACCGTTTTCCCAAGGAGGCGAATAGTGGGCGGCGCCTTGTTTTGTGCCTCCTCGGTTGGCGTCCCGCACGGTTTTCGTCAAGGTGCCGAGGTGCCATTTGCCAAAGTGTCCGGTTGTGTAGCCTGCTTTTTTCAGCGTTTCGGCGAGGGTGATTTCTTCGGATTTAAGATGGCCGACGTTGGCGGAATAGATGCCGTAACGATAGGGATGTCGTCCGGTGAGGCAGCTGCCGCGGGTGGGGCTACAAACTGGCGCGGCGGCGTACCAGCGGTTGAAACGAAGCCCTTCAGCCTCCATTTGGTCGAGGTGGGGCGTGCGGACAAAAGGATGCCCTTGGTAGCCTGCGTCGCGCCATCCGTGGTCGTCGGCCATGCAAAGGATGACGTTGGGTTGTTTGGTGGGGGACTCGTTGCTTTGGGCGTCGCTTTTAGTGATTGGAAGCGCGGCCAGCAGAGTGATGACGAAGCTTTTGAGGAAGACAAGGCGCGTCTTTGTTGAATTGTTCGTTGGTTGAGCTGTCATATAAGAAAGAAATATAAAAAAGATTTTGGGCTGGAAAATTTATCTAGCATAAGATGGTGGAGTGTTTGGCGCAAGGGGAAAAGTGTATGATTCGGTTGTCGTCCCGTTCGGTCGCGTTCACACAATGCGAATTCGAAATTCTGAGTTTGGAGTTTCTCAGTTGATGCTGACGAAGGAAATCAAGAAGGCAATTAAGACTTCTCTATTGGCGCCGCTGATTGTAAGAGTTCAAAAGCCGCAATCGCCAGCGGTTGTCAACCAAAAATGAAAAAGTTTATTTTTGTTGTTTTGGGCATAGATGAAGGAGACAAGAGGGATGAGAAATTTGCGAAAGGTTGCGGAACGCCCGCTACTGGTTACTCTACGAGGGGTTGCTGGCGAAGGTTGGGTTTGGGCTTCATTTGCGGGAAGAGAATGACATCGCGAATGTTTTCTTGTCCCAAAAGCGTCATGCAGAGGCGGTCGATTCCCATTCCCATGCCTCCGGCGGGCGGCATGCCGTGTTCCAAAGCGACGAGAAAGTCTTCGTCGAGTTTTTGAGGCTCGCCGGCGGCTTGTTGCTCCAGACGTTGCCGTTGTTGGAGAGGATCGTTTTGCTCGGTATAGGCGGGGGCGATTTCTTGTCCGTTGATGCAACATTCGAACACTTCGACCGTTGTCGGGTCGTCGGGCGACAGTTTGGCGAGCGGCACTAACTCTTTGGGCAGGTGGGTGACGAAGGTCGGCTGAATCAAAGTAGGTTCGATGCATTTTTCGAAAATCGCGTTGGTGACTTCAAAGTCTGGGTCGGTTTCGTGAATTTCTAGGCCGAGACTGAGGGCTTTGACGCGGCGTTGGTCGGGCGTTTGCTGGAACCAATCGTGGCCGGCGGTTTTGCGGATCAAGTCTTTGTAGCGCACTCGGCGCCAGTCCGGTCGGAGATCGATTGTTTTGGTGACGGCTCCGGTTTTGTTTTTGTGTTCAATGAGCAAGCTGCCGACGGTTTTCTCGGCCGTGCTGCGGATCATAGACTGCACCAATTCCATCATGGTTTCGTAATCGCCGTATGCTTGGTAAGCCTCCAGCATGGTGAACTCCGGATTGTGGCGGCGGGAAAGCCCCTCGTTTCGGAAGTTGCGGCCGATTTCAAACACCCTGTCGACGCCGCCGACGAGCAGGCGTTTGAGATAGAGCTCAATGGCAATTCGCAAATAGAAGGAACGGCCGAGCGTTTTGTGATAGGTAACGAAAGGTTGCGCGGATGCGCCGCCGGGAACGGCTTGTAGCATCGGCGTTTCGACTTCGACGTAGCCGCGATGGTGCAAAAAGTTTCGGATTTCCCAGATGATTTCGCTTCTCTTGAGGAAGACGGCTTTGACTTCGTCGTTTGCCATCAAGTCGAGATAACGTTGCCGGTAGCGGGTTTCCGTATCCCCCAAGCCGTGCCACTTTTCAGGCGGAGGGCGGAGGGCTTTGCTCAAAAGGACGAATGCGGAGAGGCGGATGGACGGCTCGTCTGTCTTGGTGGTAAATAACGTCCCTTCGGCCCCGAAGACGTCGCCGAGATCCGACTGTTGAAGCAACGCAAAAGCCTCCTCGCCAAGAGCCTGCTTTTGGCCGTAAATCTGAATTTTCCCGCTTTGATCTTGGACGTGCAGGAACTGGCTCTTTCCCATCACTCGATGGGAAACAATGCGCCCGGCGACTCGCGTCTTTCGACCCTCGGCGTAATTTTCGAGAGCCTGTCGGCAAGTCTCCGACGGAGCAAACTTGTTCGCAAACGGATCCACTCCCCGCTTGCGGAGCTCGGCCAGCTTGCGGCGGCGTTGGGCAATTAACGAATGATCCTCATTCATAACGGCGACAAAAAAGTGCAATAAAACCGCAAAACACAAAAATTGTCCAAAATTTTCATCACCCAAAAAAACAGCGGGAAAATGGTGCGCGATACTGGGTTCGAACCAGTGACCTCCACCGTGTCAAGGTGATGCTCTACCGCTGAGCTAACCGCGCCCAAAAGAAAAAGCATTGCCCGTTTCCTTGAATTTGACAAGACCAGAGTTCCATCGGATTCGGCATTTCTCCGGGTCAAAACTCCACCAGTTCATCCCAAATCGTTGGAGGTTGCCAACCGGAAAGACTCGGCATGTCCCCATCCCGCCAATGCCTCCGATTGTCATAATTGAACCTCGTCCAGTTCTCCACCGATGGATAAAGCAGTTGCCGCAACACCTCCGATTCAACATGCCCGTCCACAAACAAAATATTCGCCTGCTAAGAGTGATGACGGGTAACAGTCAAAGGATCATGACCAAAAGAATCAATGCCATAGAAACCATGAGGGCGACTCCTAAAAAGAAAAAGACCGTAGCAACCTTACCAAAGTGAGAGCCATCCGCTTGCGCAATCATCCGCGAAGGCGAAACCACCGCAGACTTTCCCGAAGAGCCGGAGACCTTCCCTAAGACCACTAAACGAGGAACTCGCTTCTCCGCTGGACAACTAAACAGATTCATTTGAACACCCAGATAACGAACACGAAAAGAGAAAAACCCCAAGAACCCCTCTGATCCTTTGGCAACCGATGTGGAATCAAGGTGTATTCGCGCAAGATGAAATGGCTGGTGTTGTGAGAGGGTTGAAGAAACTAAGAATATTTTTCTTGGTCGAGTCGCTGTAAAAGCATCCAAAAGCGGAAATGAGAGGGCAAACCGCGCTTTTTAGGGGCAATCCAGAATATTAGGGGAAGCAAAGTTACCAGAGATTTGAAAAGGCTTGTGGATGGCGAGGAAATTTGCTTTGATTTCTTTTGAGGCGGGCGCGAGTGTGGATTGTGCTGTTGTGGAAACAAACAACTAGAAAAGAAAGGGTTGTTATGAATGAGATGATTGCTTCAAAAAATCAAATCGTTTGCGCTGGGCATTGCCGTGATTGCGGTTGTGGTGCCGGCACAGCGGGAATCCTACATGGAAAATTACGCTTGCTCGATTCCTGGCTATGTTCCTTCGGCAAAACTGAGGAAGAATGCGCGCTACAACGGAGTTGTTGCGAGGAATCCAAGGCGACATGAGACAAGGGGCTTGCGTTGTCTTTTGACATTCACCGGTCAGAGCTCCATGCGATTGGGCAGGAGTATAATGAGAAAGGGGCAGCGGCTAAGAAGGGGGGAGGGAGGCCCCTTTGGACGTCGGGGTGTCAGCCAGCTATGGCGCATGCTCATGCTACACGGCGGGACTGGCTCTCATCGGTCTCGCCTGGACGAAAGCATCGGCGCGCCGGCTAAGGTCAAGGAAGAACTAAATTATAGAGCAGCGCGCTCCGGCTGGGGGGAGGCAAACTGAGGCGCGGCCTCCTTCCATCCTAGTTAGGAGGGAAATAGATTGGCCGATTGGCTTGGAAGGAGGGAGCGACTTGACTCAACCAAAAAAGAAAGACGCGAGAGCATGAAAGCCATCCCGGAAGAAAAAAAGAGAGTCGGGGGCGTTGGGGATAGCGCTCTTCTTTATTGTGATGTTGCTCGTATTCGTTTTCATCTACCTTTTCAGCAGACGATAATGGCGCGGCCGCAGCATTGGTCTCCCATGGAAGCAACCGAGAAAATCAAGCTCGGCGAACTCCGGGCAATCCAGGATCGTTGGCGAGTTGGGGAGGCGTCAAGGAAGAGAAACCGACGCCAAAAAATGGCCGAGCAAGACCGGACTATTGGAGAGTGGAAGAAGATGGACACAGATATTCGTGGCAACGGAAAAGTAGGCCTGAATGCTGGGTTGGTCTTTTTAGAAAAGTGAAAGAACTGGTTCTAGGAGGTAATTGCGGTATAAACAAGCAACTGCTTTATTAGGCGCTTTCTTCATTCATTATTTTTCGCTAATAGAAAGATTGATGGAGGTCAGACCTGTCGGTTAAGTTCAGCTTTGGTTGCGAGCCTCCGAGTTTTGGCTTGGGGGTGGGTGGTTGGGAATTTATGCTGTTCCTCGCAGAGCCAGATCTAACTAAGGGCGCCCTATTTGCTGGCGCAACCCGGGACGAGGCTGGTTGCCAACCGGCTAAGGCTCCTTGCCCTCTGCTCCATAAATACCGGAGCAAGGTTGCTGAGGGAAACGCTTGCCCCCTCACTTCGACTAGGGGAATACTATGGACCGGCGCAAGAACCCTTAGACCAAGAAGGGACTCCTCCCCTAAGGGTGGGAACCGGGAAAGCCGCTCCGGGACGCTCGGCCAGAGAAGCAGGCTAGGGACTGCCCTCTCGCATAAAGGCTCCTCCTCTCCCCCAATGGAATCGGCGCCCGCAGCAGCAACCGCCCGCCATCCCGCAGACAGCTCCGCAGCAGCAGCAGCAGCAGCGGGACTGCCCCGCTTCCTCTGCTGGCGACCAAGAAAGAAGAACTAAACCAGGCCGGTCAAGCGCCCTGGCGCCCAGCCAAGCGCCGGCTGCGCCGGAGAGCCGCCAGTTAGGGCGCCTCCTAAGAAGAATTCCGACCGAGCCAAGCGCCCTGGCGCATGGAGCGAGCGGAGGAGGGCGAGGAGAACCGCCCCCCAGCCCCAACCCTCAGAAGAAAGCCCGCAGGGCCGCCGCCCCAAAACAGCCGGCTCTCCTTCCCGGAAAGGAAACCCGGCTGGAGAGCGATAGCAGAAACGCAACCCAGCCGAGCGACCGGTCTGGCGCGGGACAGGCTCTTGGCCCCGAACCTTCTCCCACCAGGACAACCAGAACCTTATATTCATCCGGCTCATCGCACTCGCAATCATCTGCGAAATGCTCCATTACCACCCTACACACGCTAGTCGTTAATCTGATTCTGCTGTTGTTCTGGTTTGGCCAAGCACTTTTTGGGAAACCGATACCGTGCCAGGTCGCGTAGGAACCGTTCAGCATGGGAATTACGAGATTTTCTTGCTTGTTTGCCAAAGCAACAAGGAAAGAGTGTACGGCTTTCCCAACGCATTTGCATATCAGACCGTGATATTTCAGTGGGGAGTCCCGATTGACAAATCAACCCACCGTGTGTTGACAAACGCAAGAAAATTACAGATCAACTTTGAGAGCAACGTTTTCTCGTTTTTACATTTTTTTGGCGGGCTTGGGAAAGCGAGGATTTGGTGTTTGGGAAGCGTGGGGAGAATGGGAAAATTGGCGTGGAGCAGTTTGTTTTTAAACGTTCTGTAACGGCTTAGTTACGGCTCAAGGACGGTTTTGATGGATTGTGGGGCAGTTTATTAGGCTGAACCTTTTTATCTCAAGAGTTCTTCTCCATTGCTTTTTGTATTTGGATCTCGGCTAGGCGCGGCGAGTTCGTTGGTCCAAGATTTGCACTTGTTTTTGCAATACCTTCCAGTCGCCGTCGGATTTTTTATTTTCTTCGCTTTGGAGCATTTGCCTCATTGCTTGGAGGGTTTGTTAGATTTCTTGTCGATCTCTTTTTTTTTCTAATTCTTCGCCGCTGTTTTGCAGGGCTTGAGCGGCGGTTTGGACGTAGAGAATGGTTTCTAAACTGGCTGGACGGTGTTTGTGAGGGATCCGATACCGGAGACGGCGATGGTAATTATATCGTTGGCTTGGAGTGTAAAGTCCTCGTTGGGAACAATCCCCGTTCCCGTCAAGAGCACGACGCCGTGGGGAAAGGTTTGGCTGCGGCGAAGGTAGTTGACGAGTTCTATAAATGATCGTTTGATTTGATTAACGGACGAAGCGCCGGAAAAGACCGTCTCTTCGTTTCGTTGAATGTTGATGCGGATTTCCCACTTGCGAGCATCGGCTTCGGACGGTCCAAGGAGAATCCAAGGGCCGAGAGCGCAGGATTTATCATAAACTTTGGCTTGTGGTAAGTAGAGTAGGTTTTCTCCTTCGATGTCGCGCGAGCTCATATCGTTGCCAATGGTGAATCCGACGATGGAACCGGCGGCGTTGACGACTATCGCCAGTTCCGGTTCTGGGACGTTCCACGAGGCGTCTTTGCGAATGCCGACAGAAGTGTTGGGCCCAACCACTTTTTCGGGAAGTGATTTGAAAAAAAGTTCGGGGCGGGGCGATTCGTATACTTTATCGTAGGCGATGGCGCTGAAGTTCGACTCTTCCATGCGGGCGGTCTTGCTGCGGAAGTAAGTAACACCAGCGGCCCAGACTTCCTGCATATCCACAGGAGGTAGCAAGACGATGGAATCTAACCCGTTTCTGGGAAGAGAACTTTGGTCTATGGTGTTGAGAAAATTAGCGGGATCCGATTTTTCCAGGACTTGGTTCAAGTGATGGATTCGAGCGGGCGCGAGGTCGAGCACTTGTTCGGATTCTGTCACCAAACCAACCCGGACAATGTCCTGAGGTCGGCTACGATATTGAAAGCGGCATAGTTTCATATTGAGAGTGGGGACCATAGTTGGCGGAAGTTTTTGCGGATGAGGGAGTCGATGAATTCCTCTTGGGATAGTGTGCCTCTCTTATAGCCGCGTGCGTTGTAAACAGCCGGTTGTGTTTGCTCTCTTCTCATAGTTACATATGGTCTCATTTTGAAATTTTTATTTAACCGGAAATGGCGTCAAACAATGTTTTTAAGGAATGAGCGGCGGCGGATTTGAGTATCTGTTTCCTTTCGATTAAGCGGACGGCCATCATGATGAGGTAGGACATCATGCGTTTGTTGTGGTCATTCCAAGTAAGTCGGTTAATGAACACATCTGCGTTTTCATAAATGAGGTCGTCCAAAAGTTTGGCATCCACCATAATAACGCACTGACAAGTTTCATGGGATTGCTGTATACCAAACATTTCCCGTTGTTCTCCTCCACTTCCAAAAAGATTTTCCGAATTCGTTCGTAGTCGCGTTTCATTTTCAGGCGGCGCTCAAGTTTGCGCCATTTTGCGGTCTCAGTCTATTTGCGTATGGCTTTAGATTTCAATGAAAAAGTTGGAGGAAAGGTTTTCTTTTTTGGAGGAGATTATCTTGCGTCGGCATTGGGGTTGGCGCGCTTTTACGCTTTGTAGGAGAGGTTTGCAGTGGAAAGTTCGGCAAGTTGTTCTTCGTTGGCGATGGTGATAAAGGGTAGTCCTTCGGCGACGAGCGGTTCGGCCCAAGTTGGGGTTTGTGCCCAGTCGGGGTTATGGCTTTGGTCGAATTGGATGAGGAGGACGGTTACGGCGAAGCCTTGCCGCCGGAGTTGGCCGAGGGCGAGCGCTGTTTCCGGGAGGACGTTTGGTAGCACTGGCACGATGCCGGCGTCGCGGGGAAGCACGTTGGCGCATTCTTGGATGAGTTCGGGGAAGTTCAGGCCGTCTGCGGTTTCGAGGCGGCCGAGTGTCTCCAAGATTCGGGCGAGTTGGCCGGCGCCTTTGCGGGTGGGAATGGCTAAGGGACGGAGGCGGTCTTTCGGTTGGCGTTGGTTTGTTTTTTGGCGAGCTTCCGCGCGGGAAGTAAAGTCGCCCGTCCATCCTTGGTGTTGGATTCTTTCGGCGGCGTCCCGTCCGTTGGTGATGAGTCCGATTTGCCGTCCTTCTTCGAAAAGCGCGTTGGACAGGGACGCAACGGTTGTGATTGCTAACTCGGCGGAGACTTCTTCTCCCGGGCCGTAGAAGGCGTTTTGGTGAAAGTCCAGCAGGAAGGAGGCGCCGGCAACGCGGGAGTTTTCATAGACGCGGCTGTGTAATTCGCCGCTTCTGGCCGTTGCTGGCCAGTGAATTTGATTCAGCGGGTCTCCGGGATGGTAGGGTCGTACGGCGGCAATTCGAGTGGGGTCTTCAAACAGGCGATGGGCGATTTGGATTTCGCCGACTGGCCGGCGCGAAGCGAGGGAAGAGCCGCGCAGGGGAATTACTTTCGGGGACACGAGGACAAATTGCGGTTCGGTAACGACGCGGAACCGGCGGTGAAGCCCGAACAAGTCTCCCGTTTCCAGTAGCAAAGGGCCGAATTGATAATAGCCGCGCTGGTGGAAGGCAACGGTATATTCCAAGAGGTGCGACTCTTGGGGGCCGAGTTTTATGATGCCGAGCGGATTTCCTTGGATTTTGATTTTGGGCGGCATCCGGGCTGAGCGCGGAATGGACTCCTCGAAGATAAGCCAAGGGATTGTGAAGGGACTTTGGTTCTCGATCTGGATGGAAAACTTCTGTCGTTCCCCGATGGCAATTGTGATGGACGCCGCGGATCCCGCAGTGTTTTTCCAACCTCGCAGCGACGAGCGGAAGGCCGTCAGTCCGTCGGCCCATTGTCGGGCAAAGAAACGGCTGAGCAGCATTGTTCCCAACAGCACGTAGGCGGCATAGACCCAGTAACCGAGCCGCAAAGCCATTCCCGTCGCGAGAACGGCGATGGCGAGGAAAATCCACTTCGTCGTCATCGGTAGCTGCCCGGAGGCGGAACGGGAACGGGAGTCGAGCGCAATAGATCGTCGATGATCTTTGGAACGGTTTTCTTTCTCAGGCGGCTTTCCGGTTTCAAAAGGAGGCGGTGGCCGAGAACAAAGGGGGCGAGCAGTTTGACGTCGTCCGGCAACACGAAGTCGTATCCGTGAATGGCCGCATAGGCCTGAGCGCAGCGGATGAGCGCAATGGAAGCCCGCGGGCTTGCCCCCAAACGCAAATCGTGATGAGCGCGGGAAGCCTGCGCCAAAGCGACGACGTATTCGGCGATTTTGGGATCGACCCGAATTTGACGGACGGCTTGCTGGCATTCCAGAATTTGCTCGGCTTGGACGACGGGTTGCAGTTGGTCGATAGGATGCTCCCGCTGGAAACGTTGCAACATGGCGGCTTCCTGCGCGGCGTTGGGGTAGCCGAGGCGAAGCCGAATCAGAAAGCGATCCAACTGCGCTTCGGGGAGAGGGAAAGTGCCTTCGTGGTCGATGGGATTCTGCGTGGCGATGAGAAAAAACGGCGGCGGCAGGTCGTAGTTGGTTCCGTCGGCGGTCACTTTCCGTTCCGCCATAGCCTCTAACAGCGCGGATTGCGCCCGCGGCGTGGCCCGGTTGATCTCGTCCGCCAACACAATTTGCGCAAAGAGAGGGCCGGGACGAAACTCAAAGTCAGCGGCCTTCGGGTGAAAGATGGAAGTGCCGGTAATGTCGTTGGGAAGCAAGTCCGGGGTGCATTGAATGCGTTTGAAAGAGCAGCCGACGCTCCGCGCCAAAGCCCGAGCCAGCATGGTTTTGGCAACGCCGGGAACGTCTTCCAGAAGAACGTGGCCGTCGGCCAAGTAAGCCGTCAGCGTAAGAACGATTTCCCGGTGTTTGCCGACGATGACGTTTTCGATGTTTTCCAGAATCTGCCGGGCAAGGGGAAGAACAAAAGAATCTCCAGCGGATTCTCGCGGTTCCGGCGCCGCTGATTTGGGTTTGGGAATGCGTATTGGCGGAAGCGAGCCGTCACTCAGAATCGTGGCGCCGCCACAATGCGGGCAGTCGGCCTCCGTCCCGCTCAGCTCGTCGGGAAACTCAATATGTTGGCCGCAACCGGCGCAGGCAGTCTTCGGCATGACAAGGCTTCTATGGTGTTTTTCGGATTCATTCGAGTAGAATTGACCTTGCCATAGCAAGAGAATTCCCCAGAGAGATTTTGCTTGGCTAAAAGGATGCTGTAAAACTTAATGGTTTTTTTACAAAAGCAAATAATAATGAAAATGAATCAGCAGTGCATTAGAGCGGCGAGCGTGTTGCTCGCTTGGATCGTCTCAACGGAAAACCCAACCGGCCCGCGGGCCGATTCTCCCGGCAACGCCGAGTGGGAAGTCCTGTTCGACGGAACGTCTCCCGACCAATTTAGAGCGTTTCGAAGGGACAAGTTTCCCTCCGGCAGCTGGAAAATTGAGTCCGGACAACTGCGAACCATCCAGGACGGCGAAGAAATTGACATCGTCACCAAAGAAACTTACGGGGATTTTGAGCTGGTCTTCGAGTGGAAAGCGGCGCCCGGAGCCAACAGCGGCGTCATCTACCGGGTGAGCGAAGCATTTGGCCGCTCTTGGCACACCGGCCCGGAATACCAAGTGTTGGACGACGCCGGGCATCCCGACGGGAAAAATTCGCTCACTGCGGCAGGTTCGCTCTACGCGCTGGTCAGCGCCGAAGGAAAGACATTGAAACCAGCCGGAGAATACAACGCCTCTCGCATCATCGCCCAAGGCAGCCGGATCGAACATTGGTTGAACGGAAAAAAAGTTGTCGCCCTAAAACTAGACAGTTACGCGGCAAACCAATTGATCGCGAGAAGCAAATTCGCCGGCATGCCCCAATTCGCCAAAGAGCCAACCGGCCATATCTGCTTTCAACATCACCGCGACGAAGTTTGGTTTCGGAACATCAAAGTGCGGCGATTGCCGACTCCATCCCTTCCCGCTCCCGCCCGCAAAGACAACCAGCTCTCTCAAGAACAAAGAAAGGGCGGCTGGCAAAACCTCTTCAACGGAAAAGACGCCAACCGCTGGCGCGGATTTTTGAAAGAAGGATTCCCCGAAAAAGGCTGGGTTGTGGAAGACGGCGCCCTCAAACATCTCCCCCAAGGCGGAGGAGGCAGCCTTGTCACAAAAAACCGCTACAAGGAATTTGACTTTCGATTCGAATGGCGAGTGGCAACCGGCGCCAACAGCGGCGTCAAATACTTCATCCTCGAAGAAGAACGACGCCAACCCATCGGCCACGAATACCAAATCATCGACGACGACAAACATTCCGACGCCCGGCGCGGCACCAAACGGCAAACCGCCGCCTTCTACGATTGCCTTCCCGCCAAAAACCGCATCCTAAAACCAGTCGGCCAATTCAACGCCTCAAGAATCCTCGTGAACGGAAAGCAAGTGGAACACTGGCTCAACGGAATCATGGTTCTAAACTACACTCTCGGCGGCCCCGAACTTTTGCAAGCCATCGCAAAAAGCAAATTCAAAAATGTAGAAGGCTTCGGGCAACCGCACCGAGGCCGCATCCTCCTGCAAGACCACGGCGACGAAGTGGCCTATCGCAATCTTCGCATCAAAAAACTCAAGTAAGCGCGACAAGAAACAACCAAAACCGTCCAATGGCAACCATCAACGACCTCAACTTGAAGAAGTGGAAGGAATACGATGACATTCTTACAGACAGCTTATGGCTTCTTAAAAACCGTGACAACTCCGGCGCCCACAACAACGCCTATCACGGCAACTTTATCCCGCAGATTCCCAACCAACTAATCAGAAGGTTCACTAAGAAAGGAGACATAGTCTTAGATCCTTTTTTAGGACACGGCACAACGCTCATCGAATCCAAACGACTGGGACGGCACGGAATAGGAGTCGAATTGATCCCCGAAGTGGCCAACATTGCGCAACGCAACGTCGGCGAAGAGTTATCCATCAACGGCGACGTAACTTCTAAAATTGTGGTGGCAGACAGCGCCACAGAGAACGCAAAAAGAAAAGTATTGGCCACTTTAAAGAAGATCGGCAAAAAGAAACTTCATCTAATTCTACTGCACCCACCCTACCACGACATCATAAAATTCAGCGACCGTGAAAATGACTTGTGCAACTGTCCGACGGCGGAAGAATTCACCGCAAAGTTTGGCGACGTAATTGAAAACTTTGTCGGTTTGTTAGAACGAAACCACTATCTGGCCATCGTGATTGGAGATAAATACACCAACAGCCAATGGGTTCCCCTCGGCTTTTCCTTGATGCAGGAAACTATGAATCGGGAAAGCAAACTGCAGTTGAAAAGCATTCTGGTAAAAAACATCATCAACAACCGAGCCAAGCGGAATCAGGAAAACCTCTGGCGTTACCGCGCGCTGGTCGGCGGCTTTTATATCTTCAAACACGAATACATTCTGCTGTTCAAAAAGACATGACAACGCACGTTTTTATAGTAGACCCGATTACATTTAGATTACATTTAGAATATCTCTTTGCCGGCACAGGATCAAAGGAGCATTCCATCGATTTTAATAATTCTCAATGCACCAAATTGCATCACACAACGGAAAACATGCTTGTCAATATGATTGCCGACGCTGGCAGAGTAAGGAGCGGAGATCAAATTATATTTTACCTGCAGCAAGACTACGGAAGGAAAATCTTTGAAGGGAAATTTTTTGGCGTCTTTAAAGCCGTGGACAATGGGTCATTTTTGGATAACAACGACTCTGAACAATTCCTCAAGGAAAAACTCAACAAATCATTGACCTTTCGAACGCTTATTTCTCCGCATAAAGTCTATCCCGAAGGGGTAACGGAATGGGAGGCACTGGATCAAATTCAAAACTTGACTTCTCCCAACCAAATGCTGTGGAGTTTGATATACAGAAAACTCAAAGGCAATCGCGGCAATACAATGATTACTCATTATGAAGCAGAAAGATTGCTCCAGCTCATCAGGAATAAAAGTGCAAGGAAAGAACTAAACTATTCAGGCAATTCGCTTTCTTTTGATCCTAAGTCCGAGAAAATAATCTCTCTTGGTGGAAAAGCTAATTCCTATAAAGGGAGGCAAGAGGAAATTAATTTGCTGCCACGACTACTAGGCAAATACAAGGAAGGCAAATCGTTTGAATCGCATCTACAAGCGTATGTAACGAAAAACATCGGTTTAGGAATGAATGAAAGTTTGGATAGTGCAGTGTTGGATTCTGGGCGGATTGAATGGCTTGGGAATGAAGTATCATGCGGTGTAGGCATGCAGAGGATAGACGTTATGCCGTCTTGATGAGAGAAAAACAAAGAGTTTTGATTCCAATGGAACTAAAATCTGTTGAAACAAACGAGAAAAACGTAGCTCAAATTCAGCGATATGTGGATTGGATTCGACAATACTATATTCCCAATAGACCAAGCGATATACAACCGATTTTGTTGGCTAAGAAAATCAACAAAAAGGGAACCGAATCCTATCGCAATTTGATTGATGGTTTTCATCGATTCAATGAGAAAAATAACGTCAACTGCGAGCCATTGAAACTTATTGAATTTTTCCCGCGCCATAATGATCTGCAATTTGAATTAGTTTCCTATTAGACTATTTTCATTGCCGGTTGCTAAATTCAGGGGGAAGAATGTTCGTAACACGGCAAAGGTTTTGACCGTCTGTTTCCTCGAATCCTTCGCTCGCTTTTATTTCAAAGTTAGCAACCAAGGCTTCGAGCATTGGATTGCGGTTTTTTTCTTTGGCACCAACGTGGTAAAAGTGTTGCCGAACGACAATGGGGAATGCCGACCATAATTTTTCTATGAAGGCATTTTCCCGAAAGTCATTGCTGTGCCACGTCGATAAAAGAAACTTGCACGGCGCCGAGGAAAGGAATTTCTCCAATTCCCTTTCGTGTTTTTCATGCCAGCTGTTGAAGTAATCTGCGTGGCGATCCGTATAAGGCGGATCGCAGTAAATTAAATCATCCTCTTTGGCGGCGGACACGGTATTGGAGAAGTCCCGGCAGTGAAACTCGTATTCTCCAATGCTCATCGCGTTTGATACCGCCCGCACTTGATTTACAATTTTTGTAATGTAGGCTGGGGCGAAACGATCAGGCTTGCGGCAGAAGGGAACGTTGAACTTGCCCTTCCGGTTGAATCGAATTAACCCATTGAAGCACGACCGATTCAAAAACAGAAAGTCCAGCGGAGCGCCGCGCCGATTAAACCGCTCCCGCACTGTGTAATAATGCTCTCCTTGGGAACGGCGGAGTTCTGCTCCTTCTTGCTCGAGAAATTGGCGCGTAGAAATGGGTGTGATTTTTCCTTCGGCTACAGCTTGGTAAAAACAGATCAAGTGAGGATTAGCGTCGGACAGAAGCGCCCGGTGCGGTCGAATGTTGAAGACAACGGCGCCAGAGCCGAGGAACGGTTCAATCCATCTCCCGTCAAAATCGGCGGGTATCGCCGATTGGATCCAAGGAACAAGTTTTGTCTTGATGCCTTGGCACTTAATGGGAGGAACAATGATTCGGGAAAAGCTCATGTTAGGTTATTTCTCGGCACTATTTGCGAAATGTCCCCGCCTCGATACCGAACGAAGTCTTCAAGAGAAGTGATTTTCTTTAACTCGCCGGACTTGGTTTTGGTAGTAATTTTGCCGAAGTTCATCCAGTAGTCGTCGAACCACTCTTCCCCAAGTTTGGCGAACATTCCATTCCCGGAAAGAATGTCTTCAATTCGTTGGATGCTACCAATATTCGCTGTGTTGCCGGAGCCTCCTTTGTCTCCTGCAATTTTCCACTTTTCAGCCACAAAAAACTGAATGTTCGAAATCACTGACGTAATAGAGTGAAGTTCCTCAAGCGGATGCGCCTTGGTCTCGTCAATTGCGGCGTTTTCTGCGCGGTCATAGAGAATTCCAAAGCAAAAATGTCCCGAATAGGAGCCATAAGGAAACTGAATGTTTTTCGTGCTCGTCCGATCCTCAAAATATTTGCCATGCGAGCCAAGAGTAAAGCCGGTTGCATAACCATGGTTTTTGGGGATTGCGATAAGTCGTCTTGAAATCTACCGCAAATTTGAGCGATTCATTGTCCTTGCAAACAAAGGAAATGTCCGGGTAATAATTTTGATGCTCGGCAAGAACAACGGCAAAACCATGCTGTTCGGCAAAGGCAAGAATCTTGGGGAAAAGGTGAATCTCGAATTTTGGAAATGATCTTCGTGTCTGAAGAAATTGCGTACCCATTTTTGAAGACACCGATAAACCTTTTGACCGTTCCATTGACCGGCGGCGCTCACATGATTGGCGAGTGTGGACGCCAGTTCGTTCAGCGCGGATTCGAATTCCAGTTTTGACAACATTTGTTCCACCGAGTTTACGCCATTATTTTTGGATTGGGCAACGTTTGGAAAGAAGAAAGAAAAAAGAACGTTGGCCGGCAATTTTTCGTTGATTGCCGTTGCGAAACCCTCATTGCCCTGGTTGCGCGGCCCACGAAACCCGAGCTTGACCAAGGAAAATGATTGGAAAAGAATCGTCTCTTGTAAAATGGGACAGAACAAGCAAAATGTTGCAAACGCAACGGGAACGCGCAAGCGTAAGCCGGGATGCTTTGATATTCGCAACACGGTCAACTAGGATATTTCGCAGAGGATTATGACAAAGATGGGAAAAACTACGGCGAGTGCTCATGCGCTGTCTTTTGAGCGGAAGGCGGCGCTTGCGGCCGGGCTTCTTTTTTTCGCCACGATTGGATGGCTGCAGTCCGCAAGCCCGCCACAAGAAGGAAACGCCGATCCTCCGAACTTCATTCTTATCTTTGTGGACGACCAAGGCTATCAAGACGTCGGTTGCTACGGCTCGCCGACCATCAAGACGCCTCATCTCGACCGAATGGCGGCCGAGGGGACAAGGTTCACGGACTTTTACTCTCTGGCGCCCATTTGCTCTGCTTCCCGCGCGGCACTTTTGACGGGTTGTTACCCGATTCGAACGGGGATTACCGGCGTATTGTTTCCTCGTCATCAAGTGGGGTTGAATCCGGCGGAAACCACCATCGCCGAAGTTTTGAAGGGAGAAGGCTACGCGACGGCTTGCGTGGGCAAGTGGCATTTGGGACATCACCCGCCTTTCTTGCCGACGAATCATGGCTTTGACTCATTCTACGGCCTGCCATATTCCAACGATATGGACCCGGTGAAAGGAAAGAACCGCGACTTGGACCGGGCTTGGCGGGAAAAAGACGCTACACCGTGGAACGTGCCCCTGATGCGCAATGAAGTAATTGTGGAAAGGCCGGCCCAACAAGAGACGCTTACCCAACGTTATACAGAGGAAGCCATCCGCTTCATCCGCTCGAATGCCGACTCGCCCTTCTTTTTATACTTGCCCCATACTATGCCGCACATCCCGCTTTATGTTTCTAAATCCTTTTACAATCCGGATCCGCGCAAAGCTTATGCGGCGACGATTGCGGAGATAGACTGGTCTGTGGGCGAGATAGTAAAGACGGTGAAGGACTTAGGCTTGGATGAGAAAACGCTTATCATCTATACTTCAGACAACGGTCCTTGGTTGGGAAAGAGGCATCACGGCGGAAGCGCTCTGCCTTTGCGAGGCGGAAAGTTTAGCACTTACGAAGGCGGGATGCGCGTTCCATGTATTGTGCGCTGGCCTGGAAAAATTCCGGCCGGCCGAGTGTGCGCCGAAGTGGGAGCGACTTTTGACCTGTTGCCCACATTTGCTCGATTGGCGGGCGCTTCGTTGCCGAAGAATTTGGTTTTGGACGGCAAAGACATTTCCGGTCTCTTGCTCGGAGGGGAAGAAAGCCCTCACGATCTCTTCTACTATTATAGAGGGCAACGTTTACAGGCTGTGCGGCGGGGTCCGTGGAAGCTGAATCTGAAACGCTTGCGAAAGCAGAGCAACGATTCCGAAGTCTTCGCGCCGGCCAGTCTTCATCACTTGCCGTCCGATATTGGCGAAGAGAAAAACGTATTGGCGGATTATCCCTCGGTCGTCAAAGCGTTGGCCGAGGCCGCTGTTGCCTTTGATCATAAATTAAAAGCCGAGGCTCGCCCGGCAGGCCGTTTGGAAAATCTTTAGCAATTATTAGAAAGCAGAACGCTATGAGAAGACAAAACGAAAGACAACGCCGCCGACAATGTAGCTGGTTTCTTTTATTGGCCGCCTTCTTGGGGAATACGACTCTCCTCGCAGGTTTGTCGCCAACGAAGTGGGTTCGCAACGAATTCCCTTCAGACCGAGGAACAACCTCGTTCAACTACTCGCCGACCATTGTTCAGACAACGAACGGCCTCCTCTTGGCCTGGATCGGAGGGAGCGGACTCCACCACCCGGACGCGAGCATTTACTTGGCAAAGCGGGCAGAAGAGTCTTGGACTCGTCCAGTAAAAATCCTTTCCGCGGTGCATCCTCGATCTCTCGTGCAAAGCGCTTGCCGGCGTCCGGTATTGTTTCAACCTTCCGAGGAAACCTTGCTGCTCTTTTACAAAACAAAAACCGCGCAAGGCCGAACTACCGGCTGGCTGACCAGCTCAAGAGACAATGGAACAACATGGTTTCCGCCCAAGTCCCTTCCTCGTTTTATTTCCGGCCCGGCGCGGACCAAGCCCATCGTGCTGTCCGAAAACTTGTTCCTATGCGGCGGCGACAGCCGCGATGCCGGCCGGCGGTTTCATATCGAAAAGGCCGAGTCCTTCCGCGAAAGTTGGAGCTGGACGCGAACGCGTGACCTCAGCTCGGCAATGCGCCACAACGCCAGCGAGCCTGTCCTCCTCAATCACGGCGGAGGCCGTCTCCAAGCGCTTTGCCGCACGCGGTTGGGACGCATTGCCGAAACCTGGTCGGAAAACAGCGGAAAGACTTGGAGCCCGGTGCAACGGACGGTTCTGCCGAATCCAGACAGCGGCCTAGACGCAGCCAAGTTGGGAGATCGAAAATTTGCTCTGGTCTACCAACATTCGAATCGCGAGCGCGGGGTTTTGAATCTTGCCTTCACGGAAGACGGCCGGGGATGGTCGGCCGCCGCTGTTTTGGAATCACAACCGGAGTCCCGCTTTTCCGCCCCGTCGATAGTGCTTGGAGTCGACGGGAATCTGCATCTGGCTTACTCCGTGAACCATCGACAAGTGAAGTACGTCGTCATAGATCCCAACCAATTCTCCCCCGTTCCGATGGTCGAAGGGAACTGGCCTTATTAAATAAAAAAACGACGTTCCGCTCCAACCACCCGTGTAGCCGAATGAAACATCCCGGCCTGCCGAATTTGCTAGAGATTGAGGAATGAATTCGTTTGCGTCGCAGACGTCGTTCTGAACCATCTTCGCTCCTATTGTCCGCAGCAGCGTTTTGCGAACCTCATTCGTATAGCGCGTTCCGAAGCAACCAACTCCACTCTACCAACGGACACTCAGCGTTTTTTTGGGAAATCTTCACCTCAATCCGCCTCATCGCGCCGCTCACTTCGAATTAGGGCAAACCGTAAAAGCCGGGAAAGACGCGTCCCTGGCCAAAGAATTCAACAGCAAGTTCGTCTCACAACAAGGCGCGAAGACGCTGACTCTGGCTTCGCCAGCCTCCGTCCACTCTGCCGCAATTTTGTGGGCGGCGTTCTCCTCCAGAACACCCAATCACTTAGGCAACCCACGGGTTTCTTCCAACCGAATCAGCCAGATTCCGGCAACACCCCCTACCCTTTCCCAAACAAAAACGAAAATCAGCGGGCAATGTTCTGCGCGAAACGCTTTCAGTTTCTCGGCAGTTCAACAAAATTCGCCACTGAATAATACTCCGAATTCTTGGCGTTTCCCTCACCCCAAAAAACTCACAAAAACCGTTAAGGTTGCCCATTCCAATCAAACGACAATTGGCCGACCGGAAATAGCCGTGCGCCATTGTCATCCATAAAACCCGTTCCCCAATGCCTCCAAAAGCGCAGAGAACGTCCAGAACAAACAAAAGCCTATCCAAAAATTACTTTTGCAAGTCTCCGAGAAAATCCCCGAATAACGGGCCAAAAGATGGAATTTTTCCCAATCTTTTCCCTAATCTCGAAAAAAGAGGAAAAAATCGAAAAAAGGATTGACGCCGGACCGACGAACGAGGTTGCTTTGTGGTTTTCCTGCTTTCGCTGAACCGCCATTTGACGGGAGCCTTCGGGAAAATCGGGTCTCCCGCTCAGAGGTCATAGTTTGATGTTTGGACTGGGGAGAGCCGCATGCTCCTTCCCTGTTGCCTCGGCAAACAGGCAGAAAACTCTCGTAATCACCTTACTGGATTTTCGTAATGGCCTGGCGGGGAAAAGGTTCCCTAAAACGCTTGGCCAACCGTTTACAGTAGAATATTGAACCGAACAGATTGTTTTTAAGAGGACGAAGCAACGCCATTCAAACCGACTCGACGCAACCCGGAAAACCGGGCGCTTTTGGGAATCTCTTCGCCGCGCCTTCGCCGGCGTTCTGTCCTCCAATCCACGAAATCCACACAAACCATCAACATTGACAAAATTAACCATGACAAACTCCCAAGAATCCGATTCAATCGCTGAAAAGCCCGAAGTGGTGCAAACCGAAGCAAAGTCAAACCGCCGGAACTGGAAAACGGTAATCGCCGTCACATTGACTGCCGCCGTCAATGCCGTCTCGCTGGGAAGCGCGCTAGTCCAAACCGTTCGCCAACGGCTCAATCAATGGAACTGGCGCCAGAAAACCGCGCTCATCACCGCGCTGGCCATCACCGCCGGCGGTACTTTTGCCTACCAATACAAAGCCAACGCCGCTTGGCCGCTCATCCTTACCGTCGCCGGCGGCACCGACTTTCTCATCAAAGTCTTTACCGCCTACGGCATCAACGCCGCGCTTAGTGCCAAAATCAAGGAAACCGCCGTCGCCGACAGCGATACATGGCTGTACAGCAAGCGGAAGTTGCGCGTGCGAAGCTATGAGTACGACGAAGGAGGCAACAGAACATTAGTCTACAGCGTCGACGCCCAAGCCAAGGCTGCGCAAGACAAAACCTACGACACCAGCGGCACCGACACCCGATACTCCCCCTCCACCCTGGATGCCGACGACGTCATCGACTACGTGGACTCCAACTCCAACCTCCGAAGAGGCATGGAAGTAACCTACGCAGTTCTCGAGAGAAAAGGCGACGAATGGCTTCCCTTATACAGATGGGACCGTCGCCGGCCTAATTCAAAATGGCTTCAAACCTACACCGATACTTACGGAGGCTACGTCAAGCCACTCACTGAAGAAGAAATTCAGGAAGACTTGGATGTAATGCGAAGCAACTGGGGCTGGAGTCCCGGCGTCGCACCATACGCAATGCCCCGCTCTGTCGGCCCATTAAAGAAGGGGCATGTGGTGGGGCGTGTCTACAACAGCTACACCTGCGAGAAAGAAGTCAAACTCTGGTCGGACTTTGAACACATCGCCGTCCCCGGCAGCAACGACCTTTCTCCTACCGAACTGGAAGAAGACGACGGCCATCGCTCCACCTACGTCACTGAGTTCAGCTACATTGCCCGCGAAGCTGGATTCATCTACAACATCCGCACCAGAACTCCCGATGATGAGGAGCCTTTCATTGACTATCCTGAACCATTGTCATGGTGCGACGACAACTTTAAGCGGTTTAAACTGACCCAAATCCCGTGGAGCAACTTCAAAATCATCAACACACCCGCATGGGTGGGTCGCGCCAAACGATTCTTCAAGTATAAGAAAACCTACAACTACTGCACAAAACACAACAAAAAACACCCACCACGCCGTGGTCGGCATCCATGCAGGCTGGCCGGACACTATACTACTCTCCACGAGTACCCCGTCTACCAGAACGAGAACGTCAAAAAACCCTCTAACTAAAAAGAAAGGAGAACCACGAAATGAAAAGTGTTTACATCATCACGGGAGGCATTCTGGTCATGATGGCCGTTGTCTTCCTTGCTCCCCAAAAGAACCCCAATACGGAAGAGAAAGCCTCAGCGACGCTTGACGAAATGGATACCCACATTCTCAAGGAATTCGGCCCTGACTTGACTCCTGAAGAGAAAGAATGGGTTCGCCAAGACGTCGCCGAACTCCTCGCCAGAGACAAAGCCGAGATGCGGAAATACGGCCGCCTTCTCACTGAAGAAGAACGGGCAACTCAAAGGTGGCAAGCGCAAGACGAAGCCGAAGAACGGGCTGCCTACGCTAAGCTCTACAAAGAACGGAAGGAGTGGATTGACAACTTCCCTTTCCGTCCCGGATACCACCCAGACATCGTTTTTGACCCGGAGAACAACATCGCCCATTCTACGGAGAAGTTTCATGCCTACCAAAAGGAGTTGGAAAAGAAAGCGGACGACGCCTTTGAAACCTACGAAGCAGAATCCGAAAACCTCTGGGCGAGAACCGATCTGACCCCCGAAGAGAAGCATGCCGAGGACGAAAGACTCTTCCGCGCCGTGGAACTAGCGGACGAAGCAATTCAAAACCCCGACCCAGAAATCATGGCGGAACGGAGAATGTTTATTAACCACAACAGACTGCAAGGTTTTTATGGCATGAACTGGCGATATTCTCCAGAGTTTGAGCAGGCCTACCGCATCTTTGAAGAAGAAGGCCTCGCTGACAACCCCATTCGGATTGCGCATACTATGGCTACCTTGGAAATGTACAAAGAAGCTAGCCTTCAAGATCCTGACGAATTGCATCAGTATTTCGAGGGGCCGATAGAAGGGAAGAAAGGCAATCATCCCTACACCAACCAACAATTCCTCGATCGAAGTTTTCATTGGTTAACTGGCACAATCACCTTTGAAGGCAATTTAATGCCCGGCGAAACACCGCCAAAACTTGATCAAGCAAGACGGATAGCCAAACGCTTAGCAGAAGAAGTTCCCGCGGAGGGATTTTTAAGCATGGACGTCGAGTTCGGTTACTGGCAGGGCATCGAACAAAAGATGCAACCTGGGCAGAGTCTTTTGGCGAAATAGCAGTGATTGAGTTTGCCGACATTTTGCTGGTTGTGTTTCTCTTTGCCGTGGTGATTGGATGGGTTGCGATGGACGTTCGCGGTCAGTTTTGAGTTTGTTTCAAGTCGATAGATAGAGCCGTCGGAATTCATTTCTCGGCAGTTTTTGTTTTCCTCGCCGAGCTCATAAGCTAAGAGATTTTTGTTTCCGCCGGTGTCTATCCGAAACGGGGTGTTAGTGGACAAAGACGGCCATCCAATCAAACATGATGAAAGCGCCAACTATCGCATCATCAACCACCAGCATGAGAGCTTTCTCATGCCAATCAACGAAGACGGCACCATTCGCTGGCCCACCCCGGAAGAGATGGAACCAATGCGCGCTAAGGGCTCAGTGAGGCAAAACCTATCCCTGCTTCTCGGCGGCGGCGTAGACGAAGAGAAGAATCTAGAAAGCGATTGGCTGCCAGCACAACCTACGCCAAACCATCCGCCCCCAGAAAAACAACCCAAGCAAAGAGTAAAGTTTACGCGTAAAGTTTACGCATTAGTCCATGTGGACGGATTCCTCAAATCCTCAATCCTTGCGCGTTGTCAATAGTTTCCGTCATTCCACTGCCAGCGAACCAGAAGAGATGGATTCGCCCGAGGCGGAGAAAGAGAGGTTGGCAGAGAGGGAAGGGTGGGTTGTCCAACAAGCCAAAGCCATTCCTCCGCCGCATGGCCACGCGATGTGACCAGCTTGGTTGGCTGCTTTTGGTGTTTTTATGTATTCTGTCAGATTGCGGCGCGCTCCGATAATTCGTCCACCCGGCCTAGAAAAGAATTCGGGTTGATGGTTAGCGTTTGCGGGAGAGCCTTCTTTCAGAGAGATCGATGAAACTAGGTTGTGTTGGCGAATTTGCAGAGGTCGGAATGGGCTAATTATTGCTAAACTGGAATTTGTATAAGATGCGTCGTGAGGGGGAGATTGGCGGGGAAAGGTTTTTGGGAGATCGACCTCTGCTTTGACCTTGCAGATTGGAAGAAGGCGGGCAATGAGGCCAGGAGGAGAGGCTGGAAACCAAAGAGATTAGCGGATGCAAGAGGCTTTGCCCTAGCTGGTAAAAACAGAAGAGTGAGTTTTGTACATTGAAAGAGAATCTGATAAGAAGCGGTGAGAATGGCAAAGTTCGGGCTACTATTTATAGGATTGGGACACAGCGGGAATCGTTTGGTTTGGAAAGATTTAATAGGTGGCGACATGTTCAACAGGATGAAGGTTAGCCATCCTATTCCTCGTCGGGGAACGATGCGTAGGATTGCTTGCTAAGTAGTGTGTTTTCGTCGCGGCAAGGAATTCGCGGCGATTGCGTCTTTACACTGGCCGGCGTAGCGGATAAGGGGAAAGTAAATTCAGTAGCGCAATGTATTCCATGACACAATGTTAGTTTATTTATCGCAACCACATCAACCTGGAAAAGTTGGCGTTGTGGGGCAAGGGAGGTGTGATTGGACGGTGGGGCATTCTGAGAAACTTCTTTATATCCAGAAAAACGTTTGCTCGATTGGCTATAGCGCGGATAATTTGACTTTTTGTCGCAGTTTCTGTTGCCGTTTGTCCCTGCGGCTTTAAAACATTTTGCGAGGCTTGCCGTTGTGGATAGAAGCCTTTGATCTCTGGGGTTGCTTTATGTCGTAAATTTAAGCATAGTGAATTGAGGTTCTTCTGCAAGGTAGAATGCTCTTGGCTTGGACGGTGTTGTTGTCGCTGAATTCATCATTTGCTTCTAATGCCTTCAGCCGTAAGATGACATTTTTCTAGTGAATGATTGACTGTTCCTAATGGAATTGGGAGCGTCTCGGCTTGGTTGATTTATTCGGATTTTCCCGCTTGAAGTGATTGGAGGAATATGTCCAATCTTTGAGGAAGCGAACTGTCTTTGTTTTTGGAGTGTTTCAGGGGTAAGGAGGGTAGAGTAAAGAAGGGGATTCTTTTTTGTGGCGTTACTGGAGGTAAAAGACCTTTTGATAGAGTTGGAGGCTTCGCAGGGGCGGCGGCGTTTGGTGGACGGCGTGTCGTTGAGCATTCAGCCGGGCGAGGTGTTTTGTTTGATCGGGGAAAGCGGTTGTGGGAAGAGTGTGACGGCACTTGCGTTGACGCGTTTGCTTCCGTCCCCGCCTTTTTTTTACGCTGGAGGCCGGGTGATTGTGGCTGGTGAGGATGTTTTGAGTATGGGCGATCGGGGGATTCGCAGCATTCGAGGGGGCAAGGTCAGTTATATTTTCCAGGATCCGGGGGCTTATTTGAATCCGATTCATCGGGTGGGAAGGCAAATTCGGGAGATGCTGGCGTTGCATCGGCCGGACAAAGCAAGTGAGATGCGCATTGCGGAGTTACTTCGGCTGGTGGGGATTCCCGCGCCGGAAGTTCGGATGAGGGATTATCCACATCAAATGTCTGGAGGTATGTTGCAGCGGGTGATGATTGCTATGGCCTTGGCGGCGGAGCCTCGGCTGTTGGTAGCGGATGAACCCACGACTGCGCTGGACGCGACCGTTCAAGCACAAATTTTAGAGTTGTTGGCGAGTCTTCGAGAGCGCTTCGACATGGCGATTTTATTGATTAGCCATGATCTCGGTTTGGTGGAGGATTTTGCGGATCGCGTGGCCGTGATGTATGCCGGGCAAGTGGTGGAATGCGGGGCGGCTTCTGAAGTTTTGGACGCTCCGAAACATCCTTATACAGAGGCTTTGTTGCAGGCGGCGCCTCGGCTCGGCGGCGGCGGGTTGATTCCTATTCCGGGTCAGGCACCGCCGCCAAACGCTTTTCCTTCGGGTTGCCGTTTCCACCCGCGCTGCTCCTTGGCGCGGGAAATTTGTTCGCAATCAGCGCCTCCGTTGGACTCCGTTGGCGAGGATCGGCTGGTTCGGTGTTTTGTTCGAGGGTCGCCGTGAGATTGTTGGAAGTTCAAAATCTCGAAATCCAGTATCCGGCTTGGCGCCGGACATTCAGGACGCGGGGTGTGTTGCGGGCCGTAGACAAGGCGGGCTTTGACATTGAGGCCGGCGAAACCCTTGGTTTAGTTGGCGAAAGCGGCTGCGGCAAAAGTTCTATTGCCAGGAGCTTGGTGCTTCTCGAAAAGCCTGCCGGAGGGCAGATTTGGTTTAAGGGGCAGAGCGTATTGGGTTTGAATGCGGCGGAAAGAAGAGAGTATCGGCGCTCCGTGCAGATGATTTTTCAGGATCCGCACGGATCGCTGAATCCAAAGCGGACGGCGGGGGCAAGCATTGCGGAGGGAATTGAGGTTCAAAGGTTGCTGCGAAAGCCGGCCGAAGTCCGGGCCGAAGTCCTTCGGCTTCTGGCGATGGTGGGTTTGGGCGCCGGCGATGCGGATCGTTACCCGAGAGAATTCAGCGGAGGACAACGACAACGGATCGGCATTGCCCGCGCTTTGGCGGTTCGTCCGGAGTTGGTGATCTGCGATGAACCGGTGAGCGCTCTGGACGTGTCGGTGCAAGCGCAGGTGATTCGCCTTTTGCGCGAATTGCAGGCAGATTCGGGGTTGTCTTATCTTTTCATCACGCACGATCTTGCAGTAGTCGAGCGCGTCAGCCATCGGGTAATGGTAATGTATTTGGGTCAAATTATGGAGCAGGGACCGGCGTCCGAAGTGATAGGAAATCCGCTGCATCCGTACAGCCAGATCTTGGCGGCGTCAATTCCCGGAACTCAGAATCGGCGTTTGCAGAGCCTTCCAACAACAACGGGCGACGTCCCTTCGCCATTGCAAACTCCGGTCGGTTGTCCGTTTCACTCGCGATGTCCCCACGTTGAAAATCGATGCCGGAAAGAACGTCCTCGGCTCAAATTGGCGGCGCCCAAACGCCAAGTTGCCTGTCATTTTGTGGAAGAAATCCAGCGAAAAAGCGCTGAATGAACAGAATAGATTTTGAAAACTTTTGATAGATTTCCTTTGTTTTCTCCGGCGATTTTTTTGGATTCTTGAAGTAGCCAATGTCCCATCCAACCATGCGAACGCATAAAGTTAGGAAATTTTGAAAAAGGCCGATCTGATGAAAGATTGGAATCCATTCACGCGCTTTCCAAAAGCCAGCTTCGGCGGATTGGCCGTCTTGTTGTTTCCGCTATTTTTGGGGTTGAAAGATTTGCAAATCCGATCCGACACCGACGCCTTGTTGGAGAGCAATCCGAGCCAGAAAGCGGCCTTGGACAAGGTGGTTTCCGTGTTTCAAGAGCGGACGATTATCGTTGTCGATCTCGAATGCTCCGACGTATTTACCGACGAAGGTTTGTCGGCGATTGGCAGGGTGAGCGATGCTTTAATGACGGTGGAGGGAGTGCAAGATGTGAAGAGCCTGACCCATTCCTACAAACCGGTTCGGAAAGGTTTGTCGTTCCAGATGGAGCCTTTGGTTTCTAGCGGAGAGTCCCCGTCCGATTGGGAACGCCTGCGGGAATATTGCCTGGGCAATCCGCTAATTCGGAATGTTATGGTTTCCCCAGACTGCCGGCACGCTACTTTGACGCTGACTTTCGAAAAACCATTCCCAGACTTAAATTCAAAACGAGAATTGCGGGCAAATCTGGAAGCCGCTCTTGCCCAATTTGAGACGGAAGGGCTTGCGTTTGAAATGATTGGACTGCCCTTGGTTGAAGAAGAAGTTCATACGCGAATTATGGAAGATTTAGTTCGTTTCACGCCGCTGGTTTTTCTGTTTTTGGCAGCCGTGCTAGGTTTGGTTTTTCGGTCCATTGGATTTGTTCTTTTCCTGATGGGCAGTCAAGCGGTGGCTTTGGGATGGATTGCCGGAAGCCTTCAATGGATCGGATATCCGTTCACCGTCTTTACCCTGCTGTTGTTTCCCTTGTGGGCGGGAGTTCACTTGACTTTGTTGGTGCATCTCGGCGCGGCGTGCCAGCAAGCGGCAAACCGTTGCGCCGGGAGGGAAGTAGTTCCCACCGCGTTGCGAGAAATTGGAAAGTCTTGTTGCTTTGCCGTGCTGACCACTCTGGCGGGTTTGCTGTCTTTGGGACTGGCGGAGATTCCTCAAGTCAGAGAGGCGGGATTGGTCGGCGTTTACGGAGTCATCGTCGTTTTTCTCATGACCTTTGGGCCGGGCGTCGGAATCATGTCCCTTTTCTTCACCGTTTCCGCATCCGCAAACCGCCGGCGAAACCGTCCTTCGACATTCATGTTTTTGGGAAAGACCGAACCGCCGAAACCTGATGCCGCCGACCATCTCCCCGGCCGTTGGTTGAAAGGACTGCGCCGTTGGAATGGAGCAGTTTGGCTTTTGGCCGGCTTGATCGTTGTTGGCATAATTTTGCTGGCGCCTCGGCTGCGCATGGGAGTCCGGCCCCTTGAATTCTTGCCGAAGGACAGCCTCGCTCGCTCTGCCGGAGAACTCTTCAACGAGAGCTATGGAGGATTCAACATCTTCCAAATGCGTCTGGATTCAGGCCGTGCCGACGGAGTCAACCAACCGCCCTTCCTAAAGTATCTGGACAAAGTGCAAAAGTATGCGGCGGCCAAACCTCAAGTCTCCGGCGCGTATTCCTATCCCCAAGTGCTGGCCATGATGAATCAAATTTGGGAGCAAGAACGACCCGGAAGCCTAAAATTACCCGACAATCCCCTGTTGCTGGGAATGTTCTCGCTCGTGTTAAAGAGCCAACAATTTCCCTTCTTCGAAGCCCTTTGCGATGCGGATTTCCAAACCGCAAACCTCGTCGTTCGAACGCCGGACTTGTCCGCCAACGAATACCTAGCCGTCGTCAAAGACATCATCCACTACGCAGAAACCAACCGGCCCGCAGGCGTCCAATGGAGTGCCGAGCAAGGACTGCATTCCATTCTAGAAGCGGATCGCCAAATTGTCGGCAGCCAAATAAAAAGCGCATCCACCGCGCTCTTAGCCGTGTTCGGCTTGTTGTCCCTTCTCTGGCGATCTTGGAAACTGGCTTCCCTAGCCGTCCTCCTCAACGCGCTTCCGGTTGGCTCTGTCCTCGCCTTGGCCGCCTTGCTGGATATTCCGCTCAACTCAATCACCGTGATGACCGCCGCGCTTGCCTTCGGAATCGCCGTCGACGACACCGTGCATTTTGTAACGCAATGGCTGACAGAACGACGCACCGGCATAAACCAGTGGGAAGCAACCCGCCGCGCCATCCAAATCAAAGCCCGACCCATCCTCTGCACCAGCCTCGTCTTAGGCGGCATTTTTGCCTTGCTCGCCGCCACTTCCTTTCCTCCCGTAAAACATTTTGGAAGTTTGACCGCCTTCGCCTTCGCTCTCGCATTAATCTCTGTCTTCGTCTTGCTCCCCTTATGCTTATGCTTTCCCGCCCGCAAACCAATTGACCTTCCTCAACCCCTTCGCTAACCTTGCCTTCGCTTATGCCTAACAACACGACATCGCTTCTGGACGCGTTGCGGCGGCTGTTTCCCGCCTGCGTGACCGAAGCCCAAGGCCAAGACGGACAACTGCGCCCCGCCATTGACTTTGACGCCTTGCGCCAAGAACTCTCCGACCAACTGGTCGACGGCCCCGACGAACGCTACCAACTCACCTGGCCGGGCAAACGAGCGGCGATGCAGTTAGCCAATGAACCGTGCGCCAAAACTCTGCGCCCCAAACAAGCCTCACGCTTGACCGCAACTGACTCGCAAGCCTCACGCTTGACCGCAACTGACTCGCAAGCCTCACGCTTGACCGCAACTGATGCATCTGACGCTGCGCTATCTGCGGAGCAACTTGGGGTCAAGCATCATGCTGGCGCCGAGAACATTGGGGCAATCGACTCGCTGGCCACAGATTTGCGGAGAAACTTGTTCATTGAAGGCGACAACTTGGACGCGTTGAAGTTATTGCAAGAAACCTATCTCGCCCGCGTCAAAGCCATCTACATTGACCCGCCGTATAACACCGGCAAAGACTTTATTTACTCCGACAAGTTTGCCCTTTCCAAAAAGGAATGGAAGCAGTTGACCGGCGAGCGAGCGGAAGACGGGCGGTTGATGGCCAACCCCGATTCCAGCGGGCGCTATCATTCCAACTGGCTATCCATGATGTATCCGCGCTTGAAGTTAGCCCGCAACTTATTAGCCCGCAACGGCGTCATCTTTATCTCCATCGACGACCACGAACAACACAACCTGCGCAAACTAATGGACGAAATCTTCGGCGCCGCCAACTTCATCGCGCAATTCTCGTGGCATTCAAAGTTTTCACCAGCAAATGACGCAAAAACAGTTTCTCGTCAGCACGAACATATCATTTGTTACGCTCGAGAAATTGATGAGTTTCAAATCGGAATGCTTCCACGAACTCAAGAAATGGACGCCCGTTTCAAAAATCCAGACAACGATCCAAGAGGTGATTGGCAGTCAATATCACTTCACGCCAAAAGCGGAAGAGAAAGTGATCTTTACACTCTCACTTTACCGAATGGTGTTAAGTTTGAATGTCCGACGGGAAGGTTTCCACTTTTCAACCAAGAAAAACTATTAGAATTATATCACGACAATCGACTCTGGTTCGGCAAAACGGGAAAATCAGTGCCGAGAGAAAAAGTGTTTTTATCAGAAGTCAAACAAGGTAAGACGCCGAGTTCTGTCCTTCACTTTCGAGAGGTTGGCAGCACTCACGAAGCCAATGAAGATTTGGCAAAACTGGTTGGCAAAGGAATGTTTTCCAATCCCAAGCCGGTGCGGTTGGTGGAGCATTTGTTGCGCTTGTCGACCTCGCCAAAAAAGAATGGGTCAAGCGTCACGCTTGCGCCCGGCCAGTTGGGGTCAAGCGTCACGCTTGCGGGGGGAGATATTGTCATGGATTTCTTTGCTGGCAGTGGAACGACGGCGCACGCCGTGATGAAACTCAATCAAGAAGACGGCGGCAATCGGCGGTTCATATTAGTGCAGTGGCCGGAGAAGTGCGGCGAGAAAACAGAGGCTTTCAAAGCCGGGTTCAAAACCATCGCCGACCTGTGCCAAGAGCGCATCCGCCGCGCCGCCCAACAACTCGCCCCCTCCACCCACCTCACCATAATATAAACCCAAATATGAAACTCCAATTCAACGCCGCCCACCACAAGCGGAGATTTGGGCTCTACCTACAAGCGTGGGTTGGACTCAATCAGGCGAATATCTTGTCTACGACGTTTCCGTGCACGTCCGTCAAGCGGAAGTCGCGGCCTTGGAAACGATAGGTAAGCCGTTGGTGATCTATGCCGAAGAGGTGCAACATAGTGGCGTGAAGGTCGTGGACGTGGAAGGGATTGACGACGGCTTTGTAACCAAGTTCGTCGGTTGCGCCATAGTGAATGCCTCCTTGTATGCCGCCGCCGGCCAACCACAACGAAAAGCCGCGAATGTGATGATCGCGGCCGGAGCCTTGCGCCATAGGCGTGCGCCCGAATTCTCCGCCCCAGATAACGAGGGTGTCTTCCAGCATTCCTCGCTGTTTCAAGTCTAGTATTAGAGCCGCCGAAGCGCGATCCACTTCGTTGGCGGTAATGCGCATGTTTTTCTTGATGTCGCCATGATGATCCCAAGAGCGATGGTAGAGGTGAATGAAGCGGACGCCGCGTTCGGCCAGACGCCGGGCCAGCAGGCAGTTGGAAGCAAAGGAGCCGTCGGCGCCGTCCGTTCCGTAGAGGTCGAGCATGTGCTGGGGTTCGCCGCGGATTTCCATGAGTTCCGGCACGCTGGTCTGCATGCGAAAGGCCATTTCGTTTTGGCGGATGCGCGTGGCGATTTCTGGATCGTCCACCACTTCGTCACGCGTCCGGTTCAAATCGTTGATTGCAGAAACCAGCCGGTTTTGGTCTGCTGGGGAAACTCCCGCCGGGGGCCGAACATAGTGAACGGGATCGCCGACGGCGTGAAATTGGACGCCTTGAAAGTTGCTCGGTAAAAATCCGCTGTGCCACTGGCGCGAGGAAATGGGCTGTCCTTGCCCTCCTTTGCCCAAGGAAGTCAGCACCACAAATCCCGGCAGGTTCTCGCTTTCGCTTCCCAAGCCGTACCAAAGCCAAGATCCCATGCTCGGCCGGCCGGAAATTGAAGTGCCGGTGTTGAGGAACGTGTGCGCGGGGTCGTGGTTGATTTGCTCGGTGTGAAAGGAGCGAACGATGCAAATCTCGTCGGCAATCCCGCCCATGTTGGGAAATAGGGAACAGAGGCTTTGGCCGGATTGCCCGAAGGTTTGGAATTCGTGCTGCGGCGCCATGCACTTGAGCTCTCTTCCCTGTAGTTGAGCAATGGGTTGGCCTTTGGTGTAGGACTCCGGCATGGGGCGACCGTCCATTGCCGCCAGTTTGGGTTTGTAATCGAGGGTTTCGAGGTGCGATGGTCCGCCGGCCATGCAAAGGTAGATAACCCGTCTAGCCTTTTGCGTTTTTTTGGAGTCCGGCGCGCTTTGGACTGGTGCCAGCCAAGGCTCCAGCACGGAAGCCAACGCCAGGGAGCCGACGCCCACCGCGCTTCGGTTCAAAAATGAGCGGCGATTTTGCCGCCGAATAAAAATATCCTCCGGGTTCCTCATTGGATTGTCTCCTTAATAACGGGTGATTGTTTCGTGTAGATTCAATATTGCGCGGCCGACCATTGTCCAAGCGGCAAGTTCGCCGGGCGGGAGATTGGGGTTTGCCGGCGTTTGCCCGACGGCAGTCAATTGGCGGGCCGCTTCCTCGTCGTCGGCGAAGCGGTTCCGGCTTTCCGCAAAGAGTTTGGCGAGAATTTGGACTTCGGAAGCGCTCGGCCGGCGACATACGGCTTCGTGGAAGGCCCAGCGAATTTTTGCCTCGGCGTTTCCTTCGCTACTTGCGATGCGCTCGGCGAACGCTCTGGCCGCTTCCACGTAACTAGGGTCATTCAACAGCGCTAAGGATTGAAGGGGCGTGTTGGAGCGGGTTCGCTCGGCCGTGCATTCTTCGCGGCTCGGCGCGTCGAAGGCTTTCATGCTGGGATGGAGAAAAGTTCGTTGCCAGTGCGTGTAAAGGCCGCGGCGATATTGATCGGCTCCCGAATCGGCTTGGTATTCGCGCTTGGGAAAATTGAGTTGGGCGTAGTATCCGGCCGGCTGATAGGGTTTGACGCTGGGGCCGCCAAGCCGATCCACGCGCAGGCCGCTGACGCTTAATGCCACGTCACGCACCACTTCCGCGTCCAAGCGATAGGCGGATTGGCGGGCATACAGGCGGTTGAGCGGGTCTCTCTCTTTCAGCCATGCGCTTGCGGCGGTGCTTTGACGATAGGTCTGCGACGTCACCAGCAGCCGCACCATATGCTTCACGTCCCAACCGCTTTCCATAAACTCGACCGCCAGCCAATCCAGCAACTCCGGGTGCGTCGGCCACTCTCCTTGCGATCCCAAATCATCCAAAACCTTGGACAATCCGTTTCCGAAATAGAGTTTCCAAAGCCGATTCACAAAGGCGCGAGCAGTCAGCGGATTGTTTTTCGAGCCGATCCACTCAGCGAGATGCCGGCGAGAGAGCGGCTCTTCCGCGATCCAGCCGCCATCCAAGAAAGCCGGAAAACGGGGATGCGCCACCTCTCCGGAATCATCCATCCAATTCCCTCGCGGCAGGACGCGCATTAGACGAGGCTCCACACTTTGCGACACCAGCATGGTGGGAATTTCCCGCTCCAAGCGATTTCGATTTGAACGAGCGGATGCCAAAAGTGAGCGGGCGCCGTCCAATAACGGAGAGCGTTGCCGATAGTACTTCGTCAGCAACCATTGTTCGTCCGGGCCTCGATCTGCCCAAGAGGTCAACGCAGCTCGATACACTTCCGTCGGCAAGCCGATTTCCTGAAGACCCGGCCGTTCCAAGGAAATCAAGGACAGACGAAAACGGCCGATGTTGTGTTGTTGGCGCGAAGATCGGTGCGCCAGCGTCACTTTCAACGCCTCGCCCTCCTCCAAGAAAATGGGATGGGAAAAAGTGAAAACAGCCTTCCGATTTTCTTTCTTTTTGCCGCCATCCACCGCCCAGCCCGATTTCTCGTCGGCGTCAATCGCCTTGGACACCTCGAAACCGCCTTGGGAGAAATCGGCTTCCGCCCGGAAAATAGGCACCATCTCCGCCGATTGGCCTTCCTCTCCCATTTTCTCGACTTTGAAATTGGTCAGCACAAAATTCCCGCCGCCCCGAGACAGACTTTCGCCATCCAACGAAGGATGCGTCAAGGCTTCCAAGCGAATCGCCGTCACTTGCCGCCGCGCCAACGGAAGCACCGCTTCGTAGGTATCGGACTCTGGATTCTTTCCCGACGCCAGCACCGAGCGATCCGCCAGCACCCGCAAAGACGCGCCTTCGAAGGATTGGACTTGGCTTGGCGTCACAGGCTCCCACACCAACCGCCCGCCCTCGTCTAGCTCTCGAATCTGATCTTCCCAAGCGAGCTGAGCGTTGACCAAAAACTCCGTCGAGGTCGATAAAGTCGCTTCCAAGGCCGCAATCCGCTCTTCCAACGCCGTCATCTCCCGCTCTTGAGCCGCAGAAGGCAGGGGCATTTGCGGCTCCCATTGGCTCCTTCCGTAGAATCCCTTTTCTTTCAAATCCGCAAAGAAAGCGGCAAAACTGTAAAAATCTTTGGCGGTGAACGGGTCGAACTTGTGATCGTGGCACTCCGCACAACCCATCGTGGAACCAAGCCAGACGCTGGAAGTGGTGCGCACTCGATCGGCCGCGTATTTTGCCAGATACTCTTTTTCTTGAGCGCCGCCTTCGGCAGTGATCATGTGAAGGCGATTATAGCCCGAAGCCACGCGTTGCTCGCGGGTTGGATTGTCCAACAAATCCCCGGCCAACTGCTCGCGAGTAAATTGATCAAACGGCATGTTGCGGTTAAACGCCCCAATTACATAATCCCGATACGGCCAGACGCTGTAAGGCTGGTCTCCGTGATAACCAACCGTGTCCGCGTAACGAACCAAATCCAACCAATAGACCGCCATTCGCTCCCCAAAATGCGGGGAAGCCAACAAGCGATCCACAACGCGCTCAAAAGCGAAACCATCCCGATCGCGAACGAAACGATCAACGTCTTCGGACGAAGGCGGCAATCCGGTCAAATCCAAAAAGACGCGTCGAATCAAAGTGCGGCGGTCCGCAGGCGCAGAATGCGGCAATCCTTCCCGCTCCAAACGGGCGCCGATAAATCGATCGACGGGATTGTGCCGCCAACTCGGACTTCGAACCTCTGGAGCAGAAGGCCTGACCGGCGGAACATAAGCCCAATGCCCTTCCCACTTGGCGTCGGATTCCATCCATCGAACCAAAGTCCGAATCTCTTCCTCGCTCAAGGATTTCCCCGAAGACGGCGGCGGCATGCGCTCCTCCTCGTCCGTCGCCGTGATTCGCGCCCAAAGCGCGCTCTTGGACGGGTTGTCCAAATCAATCACAAAATACCCGCCGCGATCCGCTTTCGCCTCCAATTCCACATCCAATCGAAGATCCGCTTGGCGGGCATTCTGATCGGGGCCGTGACAACGATAGCACTTGTCAGAAAGAATCGGCCGCACATCGCGGTTGAACCGAATTTCCATCTCCTCCTCGGCCAGCGTCCCAACCGCAAAAATCAAGAAACCAAAGGGCAAAGCCCTTCCGCCGAAAAAAGAAAAATAATCCCTCATAGCCTCATATGAATAAACCCGCTTCCCAAAGCGCAAACACCTAAATGGCTCTTCAGGTCTGCCAGATACTCGTCGAAACCCTGCCTGATTAGGTCTTTGAAGTCCATTTCGTTCACCTGCTTGCGTTGGTTTTTTCCTGAGCGCGCGTCTGTTTACACCGGAACCATCATGCCGTTCGACCACCTAAAGTCAGGTTCGTTCTCCGCCGCCTCAAGTACGCGGCGCGCCAGTTCAATTCCCGCGCGCTTGTCTATGTTGGCGTTGCTGATGTTGTAAGACTTGGCGGGTTCGATGCAGTTCGGGCATCCCGTTTGGCAGCCACAATTTTCAGCGATTTTGACGCCTTCCTCCAATGCCGTTGGCCAAACCTGAGAATACTTCTTCTTATGCCTCTTCTTCAACGCCGTTGGCCAAAACTCGAACAATTTCTTGGCTACCCCAATTCCGCCCGGGTAGTTCTCGTAGTAGTATGCCACGGACTCGTCGCCCGCTTTGGATTTGGAGTACGTGCTGGTGTCAAACCGGTCCGCTGGGATTACGAACATAGCACCCACGCGGATCATATGCTCCAACGCTCCAATCCCGGCGGACGCTAGGTCAGTCGGCGCGCTTATCGCGAGCGAATAGAGGTTGTTTTGGTAGCGCGCGTCCGTCGCGTCCGATACCTCTCGAATCGCGCCCGAAGGATCCTCAATCGACTTGTAACCGGTGAAGTTCATCACAATGTTGATTGTTAGCAGGTACACCTGAACGTCCCCAGGAGATACTAGTGTGTATGCGAACCCATCGTGTATTTCGCCATGGTTCAAATAAGTGAAAAATCTAGGCTCCGTTCGCAGATTCTGGTCCACATCTTCAAGCGCCACCGCGTTCGCTTGATGCGCGTCGACGCGGTACTTCCTGCCGAAGAACGGGAAAACCGCGCCGATGTACGCTTCCCTGAACATCCGCATCGCGGAAATTTGCCCAATCACTTCATTCCCCCGCTTCAGGTCGTATGACCGCCCGATTCCCCCCCTTCATGTTCAACTGCATTTGCGGTTTGAAACCCGGTATTTTCGGCAATACGCCAAGGTTCCGCTTGACTTCCTCGTAAATGGGGGTGCCAAGAATGTCCTCATCCGCCGGACGCAACTCGCCGTCGATTTCCGAAATAAGCGACGGGATATGTTTCCCGATCAACTCTTTATTCGTTGGATCCACTACCAACTCGTCGAACGGCTTGTTTAGGAACGCGGGAAGGTTGCCCACGAAAAATTGGTCTATGGGGTCGTTCATGGCATAGAACAGCACGAAAGCGTCCCTGTTCCAGCTGCGCCCGGCGCGTCCGATTTGCTGCCAAGCGGACGAGAGCCGGGGCGGAAAGCCGGCTAGTATGATTCCATCCAGCCCGCCAATGTCCAATCCCAGTTCCAGCGCGTTGGTCGTGAAAACTACGTCAATTTTTCCATCCTTGATTTCCTGCTGTATCATCTGCTTATTCACACCTTTCAAGTCAGCGTGGAATGGGGATATTCGTTGAGGGTCCAAATTGAGTTCTTTCGCTCTGCGCTGGCAATTCCCAAAAGCTTCCTCAAGAAATTTCTTGGTGGGGCAAAACACCAGCGTCTGCCACCCTTTGCCTTTGGGCTGCCGCCTCTCGCTTTCGGCAAGAACGCACAGAGCGAGAGCGGCGTTTTCAACGCGCCGGCGGAGAATGTCCCTATATCTGAAATCAGGGATGTCCGGTTTGACGAATATAAAATGCCGCTTGGGCCGCAGGGCGTTTCCGGCGGAAACCAATTCTACGGTGCGTCCGGTGAGATTCTCGGCATGTTCCTTCGGGTTGGCGCAGGTTGCCGTAGAGAGAAACACCCGCGGTTTTGCCTTGATGCGGTTCAAGTACAAAAAGAACCGACGCAACAAGAGAGCCATGTTGCTGCCGAAAAAACCGTTATATTCGTGCATCTCGTCAATCACGAGGAATCTCAGATTCTTGAGAAACCTATCCCACTGTTCTCGCCAACCCAAGAACGACATATTCAGGTATTCCGGGTTGGTCAGCAGAATCGGAGGTGGGTTTTTTTTCAACAGGTCCCGATGCACCCTGTCCGTATCGCCGTCATATGGCCAAGACTCGACTCCCAGCGGTCCGCAAAGCTGTTGGATTTGCGCGTGCTGGTCAAACGCCAAGGCTTTCATCGGATAGAACATCAGCGCGTGGGAGGGTCTGGGATTGGTCTTCAGCGCGTGCAAGATGGGAACGGTGAACGCCAGCGTCTTGCCGCTCGCGGTGGGCGATTCCAAGACAACATCAACCCCATCCAGCGATTTGCTGACGGCGTCGAACTGGTGCTTGTACGGCTTGCCCATGCCAATCTCATCAAGCGCATTGCGGACTCGCGAATTCAACTCCGACGGCCATTCGTCTGCGTGTTGAGGCTGGATGCACTCAACGCTGCTGGTCTCAATTTTATCGCCGTCGCGCAATGCGTCGAACTCTTTGAACCGTTTCAGAAGATACGCTATGTCCATTTTCCGCCCTCTTATGATTCCATTCTCGCCGCTAGACCTTTAGCCGCCCCCGACTGCCGCCTCCACCTCAATATACCCGCCTCGATCCGCTTTCGCCTCCGACTCCGCATCCAATCGAAGATCCGCTTGGCGGGCATTCTGATCGAGGCCGTGACAACGATAACACTTGTTGGAAAGAATCGGCCGCACATCGCGGTTGAACCGAACTTCCATTTCCGCCTCGGCCGGCGTCCCAACCGCAAAAATCAAGAAATCAAAAGACAAAACCCTTCCGCCGAAAAAAGAAAAACAACCATTCATCACCGCAAACGAACTAAACTCGCCAAAAAACGCAAACTCCTAAGTTGAAAAGGAAAGCGAAAAAGAGACAACCAACAAAAAACAAACGACCTTTCGCCGTCTCCTTCCCGAATTTATGGAGAATCATTTTCGCCATCGCTCAATTCTGGATCCTTCTCCGCGTCGCTTTGCCGATAGAGCCGGGTGGGAATCAGAATTTCAGGCTCCACTTCTTCCCCGTTCAAATAGGCAAGAATCGCCTGCATCGTCTTGCGCCCGATTTGATCGGGAAACTGAACGGGATCGGCGTAAATTTTTCCTTCCTTGATCGCTTGTTTCCCTTCCGGTTGGCCGTCAAAACCAATGATTTTTACTTGGTCGGCCTTGCCGGCTTTTTCCAAGGCGGCGCGGGCGCCCAGAGCCGACGGATCGTTAATCGCAAAAATCCCGGCAAGATCAGGATGCGCCTGAATGGCGTCTTCAGTTGTTTTATAGCCGAGTTCTCTTTTCCCTTCTCCGGGCAGTTCCATCACAATGGAAATTTTCTGATCCGGATGTTTGCGGTTGTGCTCCCCGATCACTTCCTTAAATCCTTGCACCCGCAACAAGCAGGATTCCGCCGACTTAAAATCCAGAATCACAACTTTGCCTCCCGCCTCCCCCAACGCCTCAATCATGGCCTTTCCCGCTTCTCGTCCGCCGCCTAAATTGTCCGTAGCCACATGCGCCACCACTTCGGCATCCGGCGCCAAACACGCTATGTCCGCAGTAAACACGGGAATCCCGGCTTCATTGGCCTCTCTAATCGCCGGGCCAATCGCCTTGGACTCGCACGGACACAACACAATCGCCGTCACTTTTTTAATAATGAAATCCTTGACTTGATTGTGTTGCTTGGCCACGTCGAAATCGCCGCTGGCACTCAAAACCTCATACCCGTGTTTGGCCGCTTCATCGGCCAAGTTTTCAGTAATCACATTGAAAAAAGGGTTTGTCGTAGTGAGAACCGATATTGCGATGGTTCCCTTGGAATCGTTTCCTTCGGCAGAACCCGCCAACAACAAGGCGGCGCACCCCGCCAAAACCAATGTTTTGCCTAACATCTTCATAAAAAAATCCTTATCCGAACAAATCCAGGCGACCCAACACACCAATAACACGAAAACCAAAATTAACCCCAAAACAAGCCTCTCCGTCAAGCCTTTCCCTCACGAACCCGTGTTCACACAATGCGAATTTGGAATTCAACCCCTCGCAATCCCACCAATGCTCGCCCTTGCCGCCAAATTCCCCGCCGCGCCGCCCCACAAAACCGACACCAATAGGAAACTAATCCGTCTCAGAAGTTTCAATTTGCCAACTTCGAAACACCAAATTCCTCACAAATCCACAACCCGCCGCCATTCATCACAAAACAGAAAAAAGCCTCCAACCCGGCCTCCCTCACAAAAAAAATCGAAAAAACTCAAAAAAGTGTTGCAACCGATTTGCTTTTTGCTTTTCTCGTTTTTGGAACAATTATTTTGTGGATGATCCTCTGTCGGGTCTCCCACTGAATATCACAGTTTGATGTTAGTTTCGGGAGAGCGGTACCTCTTTCCCTGTCGCTTTTCGGCGAACAGGCTGGAAGTTTCTCGCAATCTCTTTTGCTAAACGATTTCCAATCGGCCTGAACGGGCGCTGGAGAGAAAAATTCTGCGCATTCAAGGCCAAAAAGACAGTTGACATTGGACTAAATATCGTTTACCTGCTTATGAAGAAGCAATTGTTAGTAAAGACCGTTCCCGGCAAACTGCTGGGTTTTCAATCGCTGAGCAAAATGTTCTGCATCGTCGCCATCGCCGCAGCCGTGCTGAGGCCGTCGGAATCGGAAGCGCAAACCGAGGGTCCTAGACATGGTTGTTGGGATTGCGTGACCGAATTTCATAACTACGTCAATGCGCTGAACGCTTGGCACAAAACGAATGTGCGGATTCCCCGAATCAGAAGAGCCGATTATGAGTTTTCGGTGAATTACTTCACCATCGGCTATCTCTACGGCAATCCGCCTAGACGCTCGCTCTCTTACATCGAACGTTGGACGCAAACAATCACCCAAAGCTACGCCGCCGGCATCGCCCAAAAACAGTGGCAAATCGCACAAGAAAAAGCCTTCATCAAAACAAGTCGCCAAAAGAGAACGCGAGCTGGATACGAAGCCAAGTACGGCAAAAACCCTAGAACGCCGCCGCCCTACACTTACGAAGAATGGCGCGAAATGATTTCAGGCTGGATTTCCGAATCGGAAGAAAAAATTCGCCGGCTGAAAAACGAGATTGCCAGATTGGAACGAGGCAGAGACCGCATAATCGCCGACCTGCCTAGACAGCAAATAGAACATCTCAGGATTGTCCACGAGCAGTATTCAGGGGTGCCACCAACATCCGAGATAAACGCAAACGAAGCACATTATGACGTAATGTTCGAGTTGGCGGATTTTTTGTATGATATTTCTGCCGCCATGTATGCTGGAAACACATTTCACCAAACGCCTGAGAATCCCGCGCGGCGAGCTCTTTCCAGCTTGGCCAACTTACTGCGCGCATTTTTAGACAGGCACGAATCCTTTGCACCGGTGACGCGCGCTACTATTCTGCGCTATGTGCCGCAGTTAGATCGAGAAATGAGATACGGAAGGTAAACAGAACGAACGATTAGAAGGGAGTTTTAGGATGAATGCGAATCGAGTTTTAGTGTGGTTTCTTTTTCTCTTTGTTTTTCTAAGTAGTGGGACAACAGCCAACGCGCAGAGGTCGGTGAGAGAACTTCTCCTTTTGCCTTTTGCAAGATTTTCTGGAGTTGTGGACAGCGGCCGATCCTCAACCGGACGACTCACAGGCGCCCTGCTATAAGAAACAAGTTGCCGACTTCCATGTCCAACTAAATCTCCAGAAATCATTACTTGTTTCCTTCATTATAGATGTGGTAGGCACATTGGATGATGCTCCCTACCAAATTCCCGAACGCAAAGAATTTGAAGAACTTGATCTGGATGCATATTCTCAAATTAGGGACATCGTCAGCAGTTACAAAAGCGACGGAGTGTTGAATGCCGAACCTTACAAGGGATACATTGCTACGGAACGTGCGTTGCGAGGTGCGATTCAGAAATATCAAAGAGCGTTGGATAGAGTAGTGCGTTTGCGTTTGGCGGGCATACACATTGAGAGGATACATCTTATCGTAGAAGCCAATGGTTGCGCGCAGACTTTTCTTTTTCAACGATCCACGGACTTATCGAAATGGGAGACGTTAAGCGAACATACCATCGAAGATAACGATCTAAAAATCCCCCTCGACAAATCCTCCAAAACCGCCTTTTACCGCATCGTTCCCACCTTCCGAGACGACGACTAAAAAGAGAGTAAAGGAAACCTCAGTTCGCTAAACAAGCCGACTCTTCCGGGAGTTGGCTTTCTTTTTTATAGTCCGGCGAACAAAGAATTATAAGTTATTGACCAGCAAGCCAACAAAGAACACGATGAAGTCATGTTGAATTTGGCAGACTTTTGTATAATGTTTCATCTGAGACGCGCGCTACTATTCTGCGCTATGTGCCGCAGTTAGATCGAGAGATGAGATACGGACGATAGATAGAACTTTATTAGGAGTGAGTGAGTATGAATACGAATCAACTGTTTCGGTGGTTTCTTTTTCTCTTTGTTTTTCTATGTATTGGGACAATGACCAACGCGCAGAGGTCAATAAGAGAGATTCTCCCTTTGCAAGATTTTCTGGAGTTGTGGAAAGTCTCTGACCCCCAACCGGACGATTCGCAGTCACCATGTTATGGAAAACAAGTTGCCGACTTCCATGCCCAACTAAATCTCCAGAAATTATTGATAGTCCAGATCACCAGGGAAGAGGAGCGGGCAGACTATAAAACCCCGGAGCCTAACCCTAAAATACTTGCCGAGAAACAAGCGCTTCGGAATGCGATTCAGAAATATCAGGGAGCGTTGGAAGTCGTGCTGCGTTTGCGTTTGGCAGGCATACGCATTGAGGGAATGCATCTTATTGTAGAGGCCAATGGTTGCGCGCAGACTTTCCTTTTTCAGCGGTCCACAGACTTAGCGAAGTGGGAGACGTTAAGCGAACACACTATCGAGGAAGACAATCTAAGAATCCCTCTTGGCAAACCTTCCAGAGTTGCCTTTTATCGCATCGTCCCCACCTTCCGAGACGACAACGAAAATAGCCAAACAGAAAACACAAAACAGAAATCAAACTTTGACCATGAGAAAACAAAGCTACGTAATAAGTTCGGATTGAAGGTTGCAAATTGATATTGAGAACAGCCGACCAATCCTTTTTGAGCGCGGCTTTTGGAGATATGTCTTGAGTTTTTAGCGTTTACGGAGGTAAAGGAGCGAAAGTTCGTTTGCAAGACTTGGCGCATTCGGTTTGAGGCAAACATATTCTGTTTCTTTTTTGAGTTGGAAGTTTTATGCTTTTTCCGTTTATTGAGGTTATGAGCGATTTTAAGAAGCGGACACTTGGAATTTTTGGAGTGCCTGTGGGGGTAGGGGTAGCAGTCTTCGCGGGGGTCTTCACGGGGCTGATGATCGCAACGAAAGACACTTCTCGGACGCAGGTGGATTGTGAGTGCACTTGTCGGGCTTCGGAATGCGTTGCTTTCCGCAAACCCGGCGATTTGCCGAGGTGTTCGAGCTGCCGGTGCAGTGGCTAGAATGGCGGCGTTTTTACCTCACGCTTTGCGGGCTGACTCTTTTTGTTGCAGTTGTTTGCCGTGGTCTTTTGCCCTAACGATGGGGAGCGAAATTTGCAAATTGTTTTTTATGCCGATGCGATGAAAAGGAACTTTCCAGTGTCGAGGAGCGGACGATTTGGACAGACGGCGGCCGAAGGTCTGATTGACTTCACGGAGTCGGTTTCTTTCGACAAGCGTCTTTGGAGGCAGGACATTGTCGGTTCTATGGTTCACGCTCGTGCGCTTCGCCAAGCCGGCATTCTCTCGGAGCGAGAACTCAACGATATTTTGAAGGGTTTGGAGGAGATTGGAAACGAGATTGAGAGAGGAGAGTTTCTGTGGGATCAAAATCTGGAAGACGTTCATATGAACATCGAGTCGGCCTTGACCGCCCGCGTTCCGGCCGGCGCAAAACTCCACACGGCGCGCTCCCGCAATGATCAGATTGCTCTGGATATGCGAATGTGGCTTCGGGACGAGACGGTGGAGGTCATTGAGGAGATTTCCCGGCTTCAATCCGCGCTCGTTGACTTGGGAAGGCGTTCGTTGCCCGCGGTCATTCCCGGCTACACGCACCTTCAACGGGCGCAGCCGGTTCCCTTCGCGCATCATCTTCTGGCTTATGTGGAAATGCTGGAGCGGGATGTTGCTCGCTTTGCCGATTCCTTTGGACGAATCAATGTTTGTCCGCTGGGCAGCGGCGCTTTGGCGGGTTCGACGATTCGGTTGGATCGCGGCTGGATTGCCCAGGAATTGGGTTTTGTGGACGCGCAAGACAAGCCGCAGATCAGCCGAAATTCTATGGACGCGGTCAGCGATCGAGACTTCGTCGTAGAGTTTTTGGCCGCCGCCGCCTTGTTGGCGGTGCATTTGTCCCGGTTGTCTGAGGATTGGATTCTGTGGTCTAGCACCGAATTTGGATTCATTGCTATTGCCGACGCCTACACAACGGGATCTTCCCTGATGCCGCAGAAAAAGAATCCAGACTTGGCCGAACTCGCCCGCGGCAAGTCGGGAAGAGTTATGGGGAATCTAGTTTCCGTGCTGACCTTGTTGAAGGGCTTGCCGATGACCTACAACCGCGATTTGCAAGAAGACAAGGAACGATTGTTCGACACCGCCGACACCATCCGTTCCTGCCTGCGCATCTTGGCGGCGATGATCGCTCACACCAACGTCGTCCCCAAATCGTGCCGGGATGCTGCAAAAGACGCCGGCTTGTTGGCGACCGACCTTGCAGACTACCTCGTCCAAATCGGCGTTCCCTTCCGGGAAGCCCATCGTCTGGTGGGCGAAGTGGTCGCATTGGCGGAGAAGAAAAACCACCCGCTCGACAAACTGACTTTGCGCGATCTTCAATCGATTGACCCGCGTTTCCAAAGCGACGCGCTGACGGTGTTTTCATTGGATCGCGGGCTTGGCAAACGCCAAACAACCGGCTCGCCGGGATGGAAAGAAGTCCAACGCCAACTCGAATACTGGCAAACCCAATTGAACCGGGAACGCGCCAGCGACGCAGATGGCTGACGCGAAAAACAGCAAAAGCGCGGGAATGCCGCAGGCCAATTTTCCGCCCGCCGATCTCCTCAAAGCCGTCTCCCGTTCGTTTGGCTTGACGTTGCGGATCTTGCCTCCTCCCGTTCGCCATCCAATCAGCATCGCCTACTTGCTAGCGAGAACTTCGGATACCATCGCCGACACAAAACTCGTTGCGCCCGCCGCCCGCGAGGCTTCGCTTCGCCAACTAGCGCAGGCCGTCCAAAGCGGGTGCCTCGAGCCGAATGCCCTTGCCTTTTCTCCGCCTCGCCAAACTCAAACAAAAGAGCGGGAATTGCTTGATCGCATTCACGATAGTGTCGCCCTGCTCCAAACCGTCGGACAAAAAGAACGGCAACTAATTCAAAACGTGCTGCAAACCATCTTCGTCGGGCAAAGCCTAGATTTACAACGCTTCCAAAACGCCTCCGCCCAGAACGTCGTTTGTCTAAAATCAGACGCCGAATTGGACGACTACACTTACCGCGTGGCCGGTTGCGTTGGCGAGTTTTGGACTCGAATTTGCTTCCAAAAACTCAGCGCCAACCCAAACCCGCCGCCAGAACTTCTTCGTGCCGGCGTTCGTTTTGGGAAAGGGCTTCAACTGCTCAACATTCTCCGAGACCTCTCCAACGACCTTCAGCAAGGGCGATGCTACCTGCCCCAAGACGCCTTGCTCCAAAGTGGCCTGTCGCCGAAGGATCTTGCCATCCCATCCCCCGATGAAACTCGTCAAAAAATGGCGCCTCTCTTCCAGCGCTATGTGCAAAAAGCCAACCATCTTCTTATGGACGGCTGGGAATACACCAACCAACTTCCCCGCCGCTGGATTCGCGTTCGCTTGGCCTGCGCTTGGCCGGTTCTCATCGGTTTGCAAACTTTGAAAGAGCTTCCGCTGGACGACCCGCTCAACCCATTGCGCCGCGCCAAAATTTCCCGCCACGCCGTCAAAACCATCATCGCCAAAACCATTCTTGCCTATCCCTTTCCCCGCCTCTGGCAACGCCTCGCCCAACCTCCGCCCAACCGATACTAAGCCGTCTCAGAACCGAAGTCTCGCTCCCAAAAACCATCCCAACCGCCACCGCAAATGACGGAAAACAAGCGCAAAAGCCGGTTTTTCCCAACCCAAGAAAAAAAGTGCAAAAAAAAAATCGAAAAAAGTGTTGACGAAGGGATTGCTTTGTGTTTTTCTTGCGTTTGTCCATTGACCGTCTGGCGAGGGCTTCGTTGAAAATCGGGTCTCCTGCTCAGATGTCACAGTCTGATTTTAGTGTTGGGAGAGCCGTATACTCTTTCCCTTTTGCTTTGGCAAATAGGCAAGACTCTTCGCGTTTCTTCGTCGGATGGTTAATGGACAGGCCTGAATCGGCTCTAACATTACAGACCATTAAGTAGACATGAACAAGTCATCTTTTTATTGGAATTGGCTGGCAAGCATAGCCAAATTGAGTCACACTCGACGCAACGGAACCATGGAATCGACGACGTCCAAGTCACCGATCAAGGAGAAAGCGGTCATCGCCGCCTTCCTTGCCGTCATTACCGCTTTGACGTCGCTCCTAAACGACGCCGAAGCGGCAGCGCCGCGGCCTACCTACGAATTCTACGGCACGGACATCGAGAGAACCTACGTCATAGAAGATGCGGGAACCATTATTCCTCTACTTCTGCACGGGGCGGTATGGGTTCTTGAGAGCAGAGAAACTCACCGATTCGTCAGGCCCGGTTCACGAGATCGATTGGAAAGCGTCGCTACGCGCATTTTCATTTGGCAAAAAGACACTCAAGAACCTACGGTCGCATTAGTGATGCAGGATCGACCGAATGGTACGTGCCAGACGGCCAAAAGCCATGGAAGAATCGCTATAACTTCTATCTGCAGAAGAATTTCGAAACCGGCGAGCTGGACAAAATAAGCCATCCATACATGAATGATGTCCCAGCAGTTGAATTTAAGAGCAAGCAGTGGCTTGTGGGAAGTAGAACTTGGTATACCGGCCTTAGTTGGCTGGGAACCGTCACTCTGAGTAGCAACAAACACGTCGGACGATGGAGAACCTACATGAAACTAACGGCACAGCACACGAGCGGCGGGGCAAAACGTTTTACGGTAATCATCGACTACTACGTCGAAGGCGCCCCAACGGCGACGCGCATCACTCAGCACGTAACGCTCTCTCCGGGAGAGACGACCACGATGACTCTTTCCGCTCCAAGCGGAGATTGGGCTAGTATCGGCGGGGTAACCATTCGGGAAAACGCTCCGCCGGCCCCAATTCCAAACCCCGGCAACGGCGGAGGAAGCGGAGGCGACGGTCCCTCGCTGAATATCAACATTCCCATCGGCCCCATTGAGATCGAAATTCCTATTAAGCCAGATTCGAACACCCAGTCAACCAATCAGGCGCAGCGACCGAGCGGCAACGGCAACTAAAATTTTCAGAAAGAAGAGCAGAGAAAATGAGAACGATAATTGTTTCACTAAGTTTGTTTGCGGTAGTTTTGGCTTACATTGTGTTGAGTCCAAGCTACGAGCCGACAAAGACAACAAGTCAAAAGACGGCGGCGGAAGCAAAGGCCGGCAACGAGGGAAAAACAACGTCTCCACGTTCTGCGCGTCAGAAGGTAAGCGAAGCGGATTGGGCGGCGGTTCACGCCATTGCGGCAGAATACGCTCCTCAGTTGGCCGAGTTGGAACGTCAACGGAACGAGTTCAAAGACGTACTTGACCAATTTTTACCAGATGAATTTGGGTACGCTGACATTCAGGGGGATGAATTTGAACCTTTAGGAATTGATCCCAACCTAGAATGGCTTGACAAAGAGGAAGCAGTTTCAAAGGGAGTGTATAACACCGAGAAAGCGATTCGGGATATGGAGCGGGAGCAGTGGGCGCGGATGAGCGAGCATCTTTCGCCATACGAGTTGCGGAAGTATCGGATGGAGCATTCGTGGCGCGGGCGCATGATTCAAGAGAAGGCGGCGTGGATGGACCCTCCTCTAAACGAAGGCGAGCTTCTGTCGATTTTCGTCGGGGAGGAGGCAAAGGACAACTTGCTAGACCGAGAGTTTGACGGCAACCGTGGGGAAATGATGGCGATGGCAAGACGAGGGATGGAAAAATTCACTGCTTTTTCGATGCGAAGAGACAAGCCATTTGAAGAGATACGCGCTGAGATTGACAACTCTACGGATCCGGATCTTCGGTTCTACCTTGATAAGTTCAAGGCGATTAACAAGGAATCTGCCAAAGTGCCGCCTATGTCTCTATCGCGACAGGCTCTTTACTTTCATGGGCCGAATAGTGAGGCGCTAGTCGAGGCGGAGATGGAGTTGGATCGAGTGAGAAAGATGAGGGCTAACGGGCAGGCTACGGAAGAAGAAGTTAACGCCGCCAAATTGAGAACGATAGAAGCGATAATAGGAGAAACGGAAGACGAGTTTGCTGCGGACGAGTAAGCCATACAGCCTAGTTTGCGCCTTCTTCCTTTTAGCCACTCCCTTTTCGGGGTTGGCTTTTTTTGTTGGTTTGGCAACGATGTTAGGATAGAGTTTTAGGAAAATGAGAGCGATCATTGTTTCACTAAGTTTGTTGGCGGTAGTTTTGGCTTACAATGCGTTTCGTCCAAACTATGAGTCGACAAAGACGACCAGCCAAAAGACGGCGGCGGAAGGAAAGGCCGGCGGAAACGCGGGAAAAACAACGTCTCCCCGTTCTGCGCGCCAAAAGGCCAGCAAAGCAGATTGGGCGGCGGTTCATGCCATCGCCGCAGAATACGATCCCCAGCTGGCCGAGTTGGAACGCCAACGGAACGATTTCAAAGACGTACTTGACCAATTTTCGCCAGATGAATTGGGATACGCTGACATTCAAGGGGATGAATTTGAACCTTTAGGAATTGATCCCAACTTAGGATGGCTCGATAAGAAAAGAGCGGTTTTGAAAGGTGTGTGTAACGCCGAGAAAGCGATTCGGGATATGGAGCGGGAGCAGTGGGCGCGGATGAGCGAGCATCTTTCGCCATACGAGTTGCGGAAGTATCGGATGGAGCATTCGTGGCGCGGGCGCATGATTCAAGAGAAGGCGGCGTGGATGGACCCTCCTCTAAACGAAGGCGAGCTTCTGGCACTGTTCGCTAACGAAGAAGAAGATGACAACGCCCTTGATAGCCTTGCGAACGGCAAGTTTGACGGCGATTGGTGGGAAATGCACTCGGCTCATGGTCGAGGAGAGAGAAAGTTCGTAGCGATCTTGAAGGAAAACAAGCCGTTTGAAGAGAAACGCGCCGAGATTGACAACTCTACGGACCCCGATCTTCGGTTTTATATGGACGAGATTCGACCGATTATTCACTATTCAGTGGCGGGCATGCCTACGCTATCGCAAGAGCGGAAGTATCTCTACTTTCATGGGCCGAATAGTGAGGCGTTAGTCAAGGCGCAGATGGAGTCGGATCGAGTGGAGGAGATGAGGGCTAACGGGCAGGCTACGTTAGAGGAAGTGAACGCCGCCAGAGAGCGAGCGATGGAAGCGATGATAGGAGAAACGGAAGACGAGTTCGTTGCGGACGAGTAAGTTGCCCTGAGTCTATAGTTTGCGCCTCCTTCCTTTTAGCCAATCCCTTTTCGGGGTTGGCTTTTTTTGTTGGTTTGGCAACGATGTTGGGATAGAGTTTTAGGAAAATGAGAACGATCATTGTTTCAATGATAGGTTTGTTGGCGGTAGTTTTGGCTTACAATGCGTTTCGTCCAAACTATGAGCCGACAAAGACGACCAGCCAAGAAACGGTGGGAGAAGGAAAAAAGGCCGGCGGAAACGCGGGAAAAACAACTTCTCCCCGTTCTGCGCGTCAGAAGGCAAGCGAGGCGGATTGGTCGATGGTTCATGTCATTGCCGCAGAATACGCTCCCCAGTTGGCCGAGTTGGAACGTCAACGGAACAAGTTCAAGGCCAGAGCAGACCGGTATCGAGGAGGTTCACTCGATCCTAATTCGGAATGGTCCATCAAAAAGAGGGCAGCTTACGATGGTCTGTACAACACCGAGAAAGCGATTCGGGATGTGGAGCGGGAGCAGTGGTCGCGGATGAGCGAGTATCTTTCGCCGTACGAGTTGCGGAAGTATCGGATGGAGCATTCGTGGAGGAGTCGCATGATTCGAGAGAAGGCGGCGTGGATGGACCCTCCTCTAAACGAAGGCGAGCTTCTGGCACTGTTCGTTAGGGAAGATGGAATAGACGACTTTCTGGACCGTGAGTTCGGAGGCAACCGCAGCGAAATGATAGCAACGTTACGCACGGCGCACGAAAAAAGGATAGCCATCCTTGATCAACATCATGGGAAAAAGACTCCGGCAGAGGTGATTGCTATGGTGGATGCTCTTTCTGATCCGGAGGTTTTGTTGTACAATGAACACCAAGAGATTGGGCGAAATGTGCCTCCGATGTCTAGAGAGCGAGATATTCAATACTTCTTTGGCCCTCAAGGAAAAGCAGTAGCCAAGGCGGAGTTGGAGTTGGAGCGAGTGATGGAGATGAAAGCCAACGGGCAGGCCACGACAGAGGAAGTCAACGCCGCCCGATTGCGAGTAGTGGAGATAGAAACGGAAGACGAGTTTGCTGCGGACGAGTAAGCCATCCAAGCCTAGTTCTGCGCCTCCTTCCTTTTTTAGCCAAATCCCTTTTCGGGGTTGGCTTTTTTTGTTGGTTTGGCAACGATGTTGGGATAGAGTTTTAGGAAAATGAGAGCGATCATTGTTTCACTAAGTTTGTTGGCGGTGGTTTTGGCTTACATTGTGTTGAGTCCAAGCGATAAACCGACAACAATGACAAGCCAAAAGACGATGGCAGAAGAAAAGGTCGGCAACAAGGGAAAAACAACTTCTCCCCGTTCTGTGCGTCAAAAGGCCGGCGAAGCGGATTGGGCGGCGGTTCACGCCATTGCGGCAGAATACGCTCCTCAGTTGGCCGAGTTGGAACGTCAACGGAACGAGTTCAAAGACGTACTTGACCAATTTTCACCAGATGAATTTGGGTACGCTGACATTCAGGGGGATGAATTTGAACCTTTAGGAATTGATCCCAACCTAGAATGGCTTGACAAAGAGGAAGCAGTTTCAAAGGGAGTGTATAACACCGAGAAAGCGATTCGGGATATGGAGCGGGAGCAGTGGGCGCGGATGAGCGAGCATCTTTCGCCATACGAGTTGCGGGAATATCGGATGGAGCATTCGCAATTAGCCCGGGACATGCGGCCGGAATTAGAATGGTTTCAGCCCAGCAAGGGAGAGTTCGTTGCCTTATACACCTATCGGGAAAAGCGGGCGGACTTTCTGGATGAGATGTTTGGCGGCGACAGACACCTACTATGGGAAGCACACCAGTCCGCCATCGATCAAAGGATGGTCATTCAAAAAGAAGTGATGGCGGGGGGAAGCACTCCTGAGTTGCTTGAGGAAGGGCGCCAAAGGATGGCCGCGCTGGAAGGGAAGGACGTGGACTTCTGGAGAGCGAGTTTTGAGCTTCAGGCTGAGGTAAGAGAAACGCTGGGGGATGACCGGTGGAGCTCAATCCAACATGGCCCGACAGTATATGGCCGGAAGGCAAAAGCGGCGGAAGATAAATTACAACGCATGGAACGTTTGTATTCTAACGGTCAAATTACGAGAGCCGAATTAGAACTTGCGGAGTTTAGAAGTACGCTGGAATCGAGCATCGACACGAGCGAGGAAGAGATAGAGAAAGAGATGAAGTGGTACAGAGAAGAGGTCATGGGACTTCCGCCCGCTACGGACCAAGCCGCAGGCGACTAAGCCTCGCTCAAGTCTAGTTTGCGCCTCCTTCCTTTTCGCCAATCCCTTTTCGGGGTTGGCTTTTTTTGTTAGTCTGGCGGCAGATTTATGATAGAGTTTTTGGAATGCATGATTTTCATTATGCGAAGGGGGAGTTGTTCTGCGAAGGAGTTTCTCTTTGGGAGATTGCGTCCCGATATGGAACGCCGGCTTATGTGTATTCGCAGTCCACGATAGAGCGGCATTATCGCAGGCTGGAGGAATCGCTCGGCGATTTGGACTGCGCGGTTTGTTATGCGGTCAAAGCCAATTCAAACTTGGCGGTTTTGCGCGGCATTGCGCGGTTGGGCGGAGGGTTTGACGTGGTTAGCGAGGGGGAAATGGAACGGGTTGCGGCTGTGGAAGGCGATTTTGGGAAGTGCGTATTTGCCGGCGTTGGCAAAACGGAGCGCGAGATTGAAATGGCTTTGCGCCGGGGCATTTACGCTTTTAATGCGGAGAGCGAGCCGGAGTTGGAGCGCATTCACGCGGCGGCGGAGCGGCTGAGGAAAATCGCGCCAATTTCGGTGCGCGTCAATCCTAACGTGGACGCCAAAACGCATTCCAAAATTACTACCGGCACTTACGAAAACAAGTTCGGCATCGCTTTTGAGCGGGCGGAGAAAGTGTACGCCAAAGCGGCCAAGCTGCCTCGTCTGCGGATCAAGGGCGTTCAAATGCACATCGGATCGCAGTTGACGATGGTTGAGCCTTTTGAAAGCGCGGTTAGAAAGTTGATTCCGCTCGTCAAAAAACTCAAGAAACGCTACGGCATTGAGTTTTTTAGCATCGGCGGCGGATTGGGCATTGTGTATGAGTCCGCTCTGGAAAGCGGCAAACCGAGCTGGTGGAAGAGAAAGGAGGCGGCTTCGATCCTAACGCCGCAGTCGTATGCCGAACGCATCGTGCCGTTGCTGGAGCCGTTGGGACTCAAGATTTTGGTGGAACCCGGCCGGTTTATTGTCGGCAACGCCGGGGTTTTGCTGACTCGAGTCGAATACGTCAAGCGAACGGGAGAGAAGAGCTTTGTCATTGTGAACGCCGGCATGAATGATCTGATCCGTCCCGCTTTTTACGGCGCCGAGCATGAGATTGTCGCTCTTCGGAAAAAGAGAGGCGTTCGAACGCGCTCCGACGTTGTCGGGCCGATATGCGAGTCCGGCGATTGCTTTTGCCGGGATCGACTTCTTCCCAAAGTTCGGGCAGGCGATTTTCTGGCGATTCTAAGTGCCGGCGCCTACTCTTTTGTGATGGCGTCCCACTATAATTCTCGTCCGATGCCGGTGGAAATTATGGTTCGAGGAAAACAATACAGCGTCGTCCGCGAGCGGGAAGAGGTGCAGGCTTTGTGGGCGAGCGAGAAAATTCCTTCATGGTTGAAGTAGAATGGAAAGGAACGGTTGGGATCTGTCTGTGTTCGGGCATCTTCAGCCGGTTATCTTGACAAAGTTTAGGGTCGGCTCTTATATTCGCTTCCAGCAATGTCAGATTTAATGGTGGCGGAAACAAAGGAGGCCCCTTTGCCTCAATGTTCTTTGGGCGATTCTTCAGACGACTTCCGAACCTTTCAAGCCGCCGGCAAAGGCGCTTGGAACTTGGTTCCTGATTCGGACTGGAATGATTGGCGTTGGCAGCTGAAAAATCGAATCACCAAGCTGGCGCAGGTGGAGGCGAAAATTCCCAAGCTCACGCCGGAAGAAAAAGGAGGCATTCAACTGGCCAACCGAAAGCTGGCTATGGCCATTACTCCCTATTTTTTTAATCTGATCAATCCGCACGACGTTCGCTGTCCCATTCGGCAACAAGTCATTCCTAAAATCAACGAAACCAAAACCGCCGATTGGGAAATGACCGATCCTTGCGGGGAAGACGGCAGTTCTCCGATACCCGGCATTGTCCATCGCTATCCCGACCGAATTCTCTTTTTAGTTACCGACCGATGCGCCGCGTATTGCCGATACTGCACTCGATCCCGCATGGTTAGCAATGCTTCTGGATACGGCTTTCATCCTGAATTGGAGCGACAGCTGGAATACGTTCGCCAACATCTCGAAATCCGGGACGTTCTTTTGAGCGGCGGCGATCCGTTGCTTTTGAGTGATTCGAAAATTGACTATTTGCTGGGCAGGCTTCGCGAAATGGAACATGTCGAGTTCCTCCGAATCGGCACGAGAATTCCTATCTTTCTTCCCCAGCGCATTACCGAAGAATTGTGCGCCGTCTTGAAGAAACATCATCCGCTTTTTGTCAGTATACACGCCAATCATCCAACCGAACTGACGATGGAAGTAAAACGCGGGCTGGATAAAATGGCGGACGCCGGCATCCCGCTGGGCAATCAGTCGGTGTTGCTCCGAGAGGTGAACGACCGGCTGGAAGTCATGCGCACTCTGGTTCAAAAACTGTTGCGCTGCCGCGTCCGCCCCTACTATCTTTACCAATGCGATCTCATTTCAGGCTCTTCGCACCTTCGCACAAGCGTCAGCGAAGGGATTAAAATCATGGAAGGTTTGCGCGGCCACACTACGGGATATGCAATTCCCCAGTTCGTCATCGATGCTCCCGGCGGCGGCGGCAAAACTCCCGTTCATCCAGAATACGTTGTCCGCCGCGACGCCAATCGAATCGTCATCCGCAACTACGAGGGCAAGATTTTTGAATATCCCGAAATTCCAGGGCGGGAAATTTTGTGACACTCTCTCACAAAACCGTTGTTGTTCCTCTGTCCTTCGCCTTACCAACAAGAATCGCCAAACAGCGGGCAATTTTCCCCATTTGGTAAAGTGAACTTCTCTTCGTCACTCCATGCCCAAAGAATCAAAGCAGGCGAAAAAACGAAGAGCGGCGGCCATTTGGGAACGCCTTGCCCAAACTTATCCCGATGCCCATTGCGAGCTGGACTATGCCTCGCCGCTTGAACTTCTAATCGCCACCATCCTCTCGGCGCAATGTTCGGACAAACAAGTCAACGCTGTCACCCCGTCCCTCTTCCAACAATACCGCTCGGCTCGCGATTATGCCGACGCTCCGCTGGCTGAACTGGAAGTTCAAATCCGCCGCATCGGCCTTTTTCGTAACAAAGCCAAAAACATCCAGGCGTGTTGCGCCCGACTGGTTGAACAATTCGACGGAAAGATTCCTCAAACCATGAGCGAATTGACTTCTCTGGCCGGCGTCGGCAGAAAAACAGCCAACGTCGTTCTCGGCAACGCCTTCGGAATCAACTTTGGAATTGTGGTGGACACTCACGTTTCGCGGCTGAGCCAAAGGCTTGGGCTTACTCATGCAACCACTCCGGAAAAAATCGAAAAAGACTTGCAAACTTTGGCTCCTCAAGAGCAGTGGGCATTGTTGAGCCATTGGCTGATTTGGCACGGCCGTCGACGTTGCCGCGCCCGCAATCCCGCCTGTGCCCAGTGCGAAGTTCAAAAGTGGTGCCCTTCCAATCAATCGACTCACGGAGACACGATTCTCCGTTGATTTTTGCGGCGCCGAAATCATTCCAATCCGCAAAACCAATCTCCCAAAAGAAAAAGCATTCCGGCAACGAAGAGACCCGCCAGAGAAGATTCTCACACGTTCCGCCGGATTTAGAGCCGTAGATTCAGAATCGCTTCGACAGAAAGTCGGCGCGGTTGGCAATCCGCACCAAACCCTGTTCCGGTTTCAAAACTTCTTTGTCCTGATATTCGCCAAACACCTCTTTGAAACTCCCAGGTTTTCTTGGTGTTTTTCCACGTTCGCAACCTTCAACTTTGCCTTGACTTCCACCACGATAACTTCTTTTCCATTGACCGGAAACACGTCGATTTCCATCTGACAACCGTCGGGATCGGCGCGCGCTATCCGTTGCATAGTTCGGAAAATATCAATTCCAATCTCCCGAAATTGCTCGACGCATTTCGGCTCCACCAACGATTCCACTAATGCCCCCATTGCGCCGTGAACAAGCCGGCTATTTGGTTGACTGCCTTGGCGATGGAATTGCTCGATGGATCGCTCCATTCTCCGGATGGATTGACTCTGAAATTCTCGAAGATCCTCCCATCCCTGCTTTGATTCTCCCGCCGCCTCTTGCCGAGCCTTCCGATCTGCTTCAAAAGCCTCTCGTTGCACTTTTCGACCTGCTTCAATAACTTTTCGTAGGGCTTTGATAGTCCTTCTGCTCGGCTTCAATACTCTGAACTAATGCTTGCAAATCTATCTCGCTCATACAACCAAAGGACTATCATAACAACGGCAAAATAACCTCCAAGCAAACGCCAAATACCGCGCATCCTTCCGAACTTTCCGCCCGTCCGGCAAAAGCAATGCGTAGCCGTATTCATGAGCCAACAGTTACGGCGGCGGAATCTGCAGTGATGCTCGCCACGGTCGGAACCAGAATCTTATCGCTTAAACTCACGGAACAAAAAGCAAAAGTTCAGCACTAAAACCTCTCGCATCTTTTCCACATCGCTCTCGCGCAGATTGCGCCTGACCTCGACAACAGCAACAAACTCGCCATTTGTTATCAATATGTCGTACTCGGCGCTCTTCCCACGGCGCCCGGCCGTGACGTTGGCGTGAATGTCGGCAAAATCCAGACTGCCAATGCGCGGAGCGCGCCGCAAAGCGCGATAGAAAAACTCCTCGGCAATGCGACCATTAGTATTGCCCATAGCGCCGACCATCTTCGCAATTTTGTCCAATCGCCCATCCAACTTTATACAGAAACTTCTCGCGCTTCGCGCAATACTTATCGAACTCCTTGCGATACTCTTCCGCTTCTTTGCGATGTTTATCGAACTCTGCGCGGTGTATGGCGGACTCGGCCCGGCTTGCCTTCTCCACGGCGCGATGCTTGTCCAACTCCGTCAAGCGCGCGTTCCCATCCTTGCGATGCTTGTCGAATTCCGCCCGATGCCGCTCAAATTCCAAGCGGTGTTTATCCGATTCGACTAGGGCGTGTTCACACTAAATCGCCAGAGGTTTGATCGAAACTCTGGAGCCTCTAGAGATTTCGAAAAGAGCGGCCGCAGACCGAGAGAAAAATCAGAATATTTTCCCCGCCAAGCATCCCCAACCCGCAAAAAGTTCAAATAACGAAGGAATCATTGATGAAACCTCGCTTTTCCAACCCGCATTTTTTGATTTCCCCTTGTTAGGTCCTTCGGCGATTGCTATGCATCCCTCGAGTTCAATTCAATCGCATTTTTATGAAGACAGACATGACAGACGAACTCGGCCTTTTGGCCGAAACCGACAAGCCAACAATGTAAATAACTTGAGAATAACTTTTTCTCAAAAAAAATCATTTTCTCGGTTGACTTTTCGACAAACTATGCGATCTTGTAAAAGTATGTCGTCTCGAAATGCAAAGGTTGGTTGCGTTTCTTCCGGTCTAAATCATCGGCACCGATGGCGTCCGCCAAAGCTCGAGGCATCAAATTCACCTCAACTATTAACTCAATAATAACATATTCGTATGAGAAAATCCTCTTCTAATGACCCAAATTAGCGACTTTCGGCATTGCCGTGATCGCTTTGGCCGTCGGGCTCGCTCCCTTGCCGAGCATGGAAGCGCAAAAGAAAGGCGGCGGGCTTGGCGGCCTTGTCGGAGGCGTTGTCGCCAACTTCATTTACGACGCCCTCACCGGCGACAAAGTTCCCGTCACTCCGCCGATGGACGGCAAAATCACCGCCAAACCCAAGGTGGAAGCGTTTGGCGGATACCGCAAATTCGAGACCATCCTCGGATACGCGCACGAAGGATTGACCCCCGATATTGACGCGGAACGCGAACGGGGCTACAACGACGACAAATGGACGGCATACTTCGACGTGGATTATGGCGAAGTGATCGACAACCCCGACTACGACCCCGACGCCGAGCCCGGAGAAGCCAACTCCAGCAAATACGAGCTCAGACACGCTGCCGAATTCAATGACCACGGCGACCAATTCAAGAGCCGCGGGACAATAAAGCGGGAATACTCCACTGCCAAAAAAGGCTGGTTTACCGACGACGACGGGCATCGATACAGAGACTTCACCAAAAAAGGCAGATGGGTGTATTACGGCAAGAGCGAGCTCATCAAATGCTACCATCGAGTAGTGGACGAAATCAAAGACACCGACACTCGATTGGCCAAAAGCCAAACTTACCGAGCGGAAGTGTGGTGGAAATTGGATCATTTGACCTGGTCCAAAGAGGAAGAAGACTTCAAAGTCGTACGGACAGATGAGACTTGGAGAATGAGAGCATACTCGCTGAGTGCGACAAGCCCAGATTCGGCAAGAATTGACATACTGGTAAAAAACTCGTGGCCTAACATTGGCCCCAGCACGCGAGGTCAGAGCCAGCTGTACTGGGCGTCCAAGAGGGCGCATGAGAAGTGGGTAGGCTACTACACTCTTTGGGAGCGGAAGCAGCACGACGAACTCAACAGCAAAAGCAACTAAAAGAAAGGAGAACGAGAAGATGAACGATAACACGACTCACAACTCGACCAACCGGCTTCTTGCGTTGGGCATCGCTCTAACCATCGGCGTCTGGCTGGTGATTCTGTTCACCGGCCAGCAACCGGAAGAGAATCCAACCACGGCCAAGGCAACGCCGCCGCCGCAACCGGAAGCCAAAGAAAAGGCAACGGCCATCGGCGGCTTGGATGTGGCGGCGGAATTTCGGGAGCGGCACAACCGCGCCCTCTCGCCTGAAGCCCGCGAAGACAACCGCAGAAAACTCTGGGAGCAAAACTTCCCTTTCCAGCCAACCTTCGATCCGGCGGTCACGGTCACGGCCGATATGATTTCCGATTATCCAGAAGACGGCTTGACAGCTAGAGAGAATCACTTTGACTTGAAAGTGTTTTTTGAAAGCGAGTTGAGGTTTTCGCCGCAGTTCGAGCAACTCTGCCGCATCATGGAAGAATACGACCGCACCGAGAACCCCCTTGCTTTGGCTTGGGCTTTTGAAACTCTGCGAGAGTATCACAAGGCCAGTCGAGAGAACCCGGACGAAGTCATCATGCAACCGGACGGAAGCCCTACGTTGCGAAGGACAGACAACGGCGAGCGTGTGCCTTGCACTTGGGGCTATTATGCGGAAGGCTTAAAACCATGCATTCGGACAATGGTAGACGGTCGTTCGCAGTGGCCGCACAAAGAGCCGATGCCAGAAGGCCAAGCAGACGCCGTCGTGGAAAGGTTAATCAATGAAATTCCCGGCATGGCGGATTTGGAAGGAAGGCTTGCTGCTCAGCTAATCGACCTCAGTAAGCCTGACAGCAATCCTCTTCCACACAAGACGCTCAAAGTGGGGGATCCGTTGTTAGTGCCGTATGTAGGCTATCAGGCGGGATTTGACGCCTGGAACGACGAGCGGAATCGCGCGATCAACGAAGGCATGGCAAAAAAACGGCGGAAGAATCGTCCAGCCGGCATTTTGGCGGACGGCACGTTGGTGAACGCAAGCGGAGAGCCAATCCAAGCCGGCGCCGGTTCTATTGGCAGTTTTGTGAACTCCGGCCAAGCGTTTGCTTTGCAAGAAACGGAAGACGGCCATGTGCGTCTCTCTCCTGAAGCGATGGCCATTTTAGATGCCGAGTTTGGAAAACAAGAACGGCCTTTGAGACCTGCTGTTTTAGGAAATCCTCCTCCTACCGAGGAAGAATGGCGATTGCAAGAAGTCATGCGCCAACAGGACGAAGAAGGCGCCCGCCACCAACAACGGCATCTGGAAGAACTGGGCCGGCAACGTCAACAAGAATACAAGTTAAATTGATCCATTAGGTAGGATACTTTCTCCTGTTTGCAACCGCCGAGTTTTGGCTTGGGGGTGGGTGGTTGGGAATTTATGCTGTTCCTCGCAGAGCCAGATCTAACTAAGGGCGCCCTATTTGCTGGCGCAACCCGGGACGAGGCTGGTTGCCAACCGGCTAAGGCTCCTTGCCCTCTGCTCCATAAATACCGGAGCAAGGTTGCTGAGGGAAACGCTTGCCCCCTCACTTCGACTAGGGGAATACTATGGACCGGCACAAGAACCCTTAGACCAAGAAGGGACTCCTCCACCCCTAAGGGTGGGAACCGGGAAAGCCGCTCCGGGACGCTCGGCCAGAGAAGCAGGCTAGGGACTGCCCTCTCGCATAAAGGCTCCTCCTCTCCCCCATGGAATCGGCGCCCGCAGCAGCAACCGCCCGCCATCCCGCAGACAGCTCCGCAGCAGCAGCAGCAGCGGGACTGCCCCGCTTCCTCTGCTGGCGACCAAGAAAGAAGAACTAAACCAGGCCGGTCAAGCGCTCTGGCGCATGGAGCGAGCGGAGGAGGGCGACCAGAACCGCCCACCAGCCCCAACCCTCAGAAGAAAGCCCGCAGGGCCGCCGCCCCAAAACAGCCGGCTCTCCTTCCCGGAAAGGAAACCCGGCTGGAGAGCGATAGCAGAAACGCAACCCAGCCGAGCGGCCGGTCTGGCGCGGGACAGGCTATTTTGGCCCCGAGCCTTCTCCCGCCAGAACAACCAGAACCTTATATTCATCCGGCTCATCGCACTCGCAATCATCCTTATCACCCTCCATTACCACCCTACACCTCTCAGAACATAATTATGAGAGTAGTCAATCCGACCGTTGGTAATGTTGTCAAAATAGTGGAGACCGTTCTTCGTGTGAGTCCATAGCTCGCGTTGAAGGGCATTAGCAGCCGCGTTTCCGTGGCGCGCTGAGAAGATATAGGCGTTGTCGGCGTCTTAAAATTGGTAGACGGGATGCTTTCTTCCTCGATTTCCCACTTCTCTTGATGCTGAATGCCTTAGTTTCCACTCGGTGAGAATCGAAGACGAGAATGTTGCATCGTTGGGATTTCTCATCATAAATCAAAGGCAATACGTTCATTCTTCGGAAATCAGAGAAAGCGGGATCGGCAAGCAATTATGCGATGTTTTCCCTGCCTACAATGCGCTTCCTTCTCGTTCCAACCGTGGAAACATTTTGAAATTTTTATCCGTTGAAAGTTGAAGCGGACCATCGCCGTAAGCCTTTAGACTGACGGGGAATTCTACTTTGGTCATCTCATTGATGATTTTGAGGTCTTCCTCTTTGGACTTTGCTCTGTATAAGTCTTTGCCGACATGCGCGGATCAAAAGTCGTATATGTATGGATTGATGAATTCGGTTATGGTGATTTCTGCTAGGTTTTTTGTGGGTTTTGTTTTCGATAAGGCGGATTGGGAAGATGTTACTCAATGTTGTGGTTATTAGATTGGGATGTTGGACGGTAAGGAATTGTCGGGGGAGGGGGGAGGGTCTTTTCTAATTCTAATGACGCAAGCCGTCAAAGCTGAGGATTCTTGCGAAAAGCTCAGGCGTTTTTGAGTTGGAAAAGGAGGGTGGACATTCCGGGAAGGGTGATGTCAATGGCTTGAGAGTGACCGTCCCAAAGGATGGGTTGGGAGGCAAGCTCTTGGGCAGAGTGCGGCGACTGGCTTTCGTAGCGGGCGGATCTAGTGTTGATGGTTTCTTGCCATGTTCCAGGATGGGGGATGCCTAAGCGGTAGTGTTCCCGGTCTATCGGGGTGAAGTTGCCGACGACGAGGACTGTGTGCCGGGCGTCGTTGCTGAGGCGCAGGAAGCTGAGCACGCAGGATTCGTGGTCGGAGTGGTTGATCCATTGGAAGGCGTCTGGGTTGAAGTCACAGGAGCTGAGGGTGGGATGGCGGAGGTAGAAGGCGTTGAGGTCGGCGACGAGTCTTTGGACGCCGCTATGGTCGTTGTAGTGGAGGAGGTGCCAGTCCAGGCTGCGGTCGTAGTCCCATTCGGCGGATTGTCCGAAGTCGTTTCCCATGAAGAGGGTTTTTTTGCCCGGCCAAGCCCACATCCAACCGTAGAGGGCGCGGAGTTGTCGGGCTTTTTCGGGGATGGTGGGTGCGCCCATTTTGAGGAGCATGGAGCCTTTGCCGTGGACGACTTCGTCGTGGGAGAATGCCAGATTGAAGCGTTCGGTGTGTTGGTAGATGGCGCCGAAGGTAAGCTGGTGTTGGTGCCATTTTCGGTGGATGGGGTCTTTCTTGAAATACTCTAAGGTGTCGTGCATCCATCCCATGTTCCATTTGAGGTCGAAGCCGAGGCCTCCTTGACTGGTGGGTTTGGTGACGCCATTCCAGGCAGTGGATTCTTCGGCGATCATCAGGACGCCGGGGAAAGTTTCGTGAACGGCGTCGTTAGTGGCGCGGAGGAAGTCGATGGCTTCGATGTTGTCCCGTCCGCCGTATTGGTTGGGTACCCATTGGCCGCACGACCGGGAGTAGTCTAAGTAAAGCATGGAGGCGACGGCGTCTACGCGCAGACCGTCGAGATGGAATTGTTCGCACCATGAGAGGGCGCTCCCGATGAGAAAGGAGCGCACTTCGGGGCGTCCGTAGTTGAAGATGAGCGTGCCCCAATCTTGATGTTCGCCTTGGCGTGGGTCGGCGTGTTCGTAGAGGTGTGTGCCGTCAAATTCGGCCAAAGCGAAGGCGTCTTTGGGAAAGTGCGCCGGCACCCAGTCTAAGAAGACGCCGAAGCCATTTTGGTGGAGTGTGTCGACTAAGAATCGGAAGCCGTCGGGCGGGCCGTAGCGATGGGTTGGCGCAAAGAATCCGGTGACTTGGTAACCCCAGGAGCCTTCAAAGGGGAATTCGGAGAGGGGCATGAATTCCACGTGCGTGTAGTGCATTTGCTTCAAGTAGTCTACCAGTTGGATGGCGGCTTCTTGATAGGAGAGGGGGCGGTTTCCCTCTTCGGGAACGCGTTTCCAGGAGCCGAAGTGCACTTCGTAGATTGAGATGGGTTGCGCCAGCCAGTTAGTTTTAGCTCTGCGCGCCATCCATTCTCCGTCGTTCCATTGATACTCAGATGGAGCGTCGATGACGGAAGCGCTGTTGGGAGGGGCTTCGAAGCAGGCGCCGTAAGGGTCGGATTTGATTCGGATTTGCCCGGTTGCGTTCAAAAGTTCGTATTTGTAGAACATCCTTCTTTGCAAGCCGGGAATGAACAATTCCCAAACTCCGGAGGAACCCATCGAGCGCATCGGGTGGTGGAGGCCGTTCCAGCCGTTAAAATCGCCCGTTACCGATACGCGCCGGGCATTCGGTGCCCACACGGCGAAGGAAACGCCCGGAATATTGTCGATGGTTTGGCAATGGGCGCCGAGTTTGTGAAATACCTGCCGGTCCGTGCCTTCGTTGAAGAGATAGAGGTCGTCGTCGCTCAGCGTCGGCAAAAACGAGTAGGGATCGTAAAACTCGCGGAACTCGCCATTGGGCTGTTCGGTCCAAAGGCGGTAGGGAAAGACTTTCCGCCGGCCCGCAAAGAAATGCTCAAAAAAACCGCGCTCGTCAATCTTTTCCAAAAGGCAACGTTGTTCCCGCGCTTCATCGAGTTGAACCACTCCGCAGGTCACCGCTTCAGGCAAGAAAGCGCGAACGACGATTCCCGGCTCGCCATTCCTTGTTGCCGCATGCATTCCGAGCCACCGATGCGGGTGGTGATGCGTCCCCGCCAGAATGGAGATGGTCTCGTCCGGGAGAGGATTCATGTTGCGCGGCAAACGACCTTGCGGCGGGGTCTTCTGCGCGATGCCTTAGCCGCCTTTTTTCTCCGTGCCGGGCGGCTCGTCGTCGTGTTCGTCCGGATCGGGAATCACCATAAATTCGGGATACGCTTCGATTCCCAACTCCATCGCGTCCTGACCGAGTTCCTCCACTCTTTGAGACACTCGCAATCCCATCAGCTGGCCTAAGAGAAACCAGGCCAGTAGCGAGACTCCAAACACAAAGACGCCGATGGCCAACACGCCCACGAGCTGAGCAACGAAATTGCCGTCTTTGGTGATGCACACCGCCAACGTTCCCCAAATGCCGGCAAATAAATGCACCGGCACGGCGCCGACAACGTCGTCAATCTTGAGTTTTTCCATCAGTTTGATGCCGCCGGAGCAGATGACGCCGCCAATGGCGCCAATGATCAGCGCCCAGTAATGATCGACAAAATCAGGGCCGGCGGTGACGGCGACCAGTCCGCCCAGGGCGCCGTTCAAGCCGACCATCAGGTCAATGCGCCCAAAGAGCGGCCGAGAGATGCAAAGAGCGGCAATGACGCCGGCGCAGGCGGCCAAGTTGGTGTTGGCCATGACGTTAGACATAGTCACGGCGTCCAAAGCACTGGACATAGACAGCACGGAACCGCCGTTGAAGCCAAACCAGCCCAGCCAAAGAATGAACACGCCCAGAGTCACTGCGGGAACGCTGGAAGGCGGGGTGATTTTGACGCTTCCGTCGCGCCGAAACTTGCCTCGCCTCGCCCCCACGATGAGAGCGCCGGCCAGAGCCGCCCAACCGCCGGTGCTGTGAACGATAGTGGAACCGGCAAAGTCCGAAAATCCCATCTCGTCCAACCAGCCGCCGCCCCAAGTCCAAGCGCCGACAACGGGATAAATGAAGGCCGTCAAGAGCGCCGTGAAGGCGAAGAACGTCCACAGCTTGACTCGCTCGGCCAACGTGCCGGAAACGATGGAGGCGGTAGTGGCCACGAAGACCATTTGGAAAAACCAATCGGACATGGTGGAATAGTCGTTGTCCTCAAGCACTGCCGCGGTTGCCGTTTGCCGGGCGTCTTCGGCGGCGTTGATTAGGTTAATTTCGGCGGGCGAGGAGCTGTAGAACAGTTGGAAGGAGCCGATCCATTGGCTGACGTTGGTGTACATCAAGTTGTAGCCGATGAGGTAAAAAGCGATGCCGGCGATGGCGTAGAGGCCGATGTTCTTGAGGCAGATCATCGAGGCGTTTTTGGTTCGCACGGAGCCGGATTCCAGCATGGTAAAGCCGGCGCACATCCACATTACGAGCGCTCCCCAAAGGAGAAACGAAAAGGTGTTCAGCACGAACCCGAATTCTTGTCCTATTTCTGGTTGCATAAATTTTCTTTAGTCGATTTGTTGTCTTTTGCGTCTATTTCAGCCGGCGACCGCGCCAAATAATTCCACACGGCGACAGGCAAGCGCAAGTTTTTAGCGGCTTTGATCCACAAAGGCAACTCTTTTTTTCTCGAGGCGTTGGCCGAGCGGTTCGCCACTCGGATCCATTCTCCGTCAGCTTTTCTTGCGGAAGAAATCAGGAAAACAGCGGCGGAAAATCACAAAGGCGAGAGCAAACAAACCGAAGATGAGGGCGTATTCTTCCGGCTCGGGAACCGTCGAGGAATGCACCCGAATGCGCAGTCCGTTGCCGAGGGTGCTGGCGCCAAAATAGCCAAGGGCGTTGGCCTTGTTTCTGATGTAGGGATTGCGGGAAAGAAAGTCGCCGATGGGTTTGTCGATCAAGCCGGCGCCGACCCAGTTGACGGCCGGGCGATTGGTGCCGTAGGTGAGATTGCTGCCGCCGCTCACGAGCGGGCCGACCTGATCATCGCCCGACGGCTGAGCATATAAAAACAGGTGGCTGATGCTTCGGTTGGTGACCGCGCCGTTGACCACTCGGTTGGAAAAAGAGAGCGATGGCGATCCCGCCGCCGTTGACAGAGAGGAGACGGTGTTGGTGGACGCCCAGAAGTTGGTGACTCCCGCATAGTCGAGGGAAGAGCTGGAAAGAGAGCTCAAGGGATACAGCTGAGGAACGGAAAAGGGAAAGCCGCCGTCTCTGGTGCCGGCGAAGAGGAGGTCTTGGAGAGCGTAGGTGTCGCGTTCGTTGGCTGATGCTGTGCCGGCGAGTGCGTTGTGTCGGATGTAGGGGCCGAGTCCTGTGAGCAAGAGAGAGGCTTGGGAGTCGCCGCTAAAAACCCAGAGAGTTTGGTTTTTGTAGTTGTCTTGGCTGGGATAGATGTCGATGTACAGCTGCGCCTGGCTTTGTTCAATTGGCGCCAAAGCAAGCAAGATGGCCGTCAAAAGCAAGGCGCCGGTCAACCGTTTGGCGGCTGCGGGGGGGGGGGGGGGTAAATGTGTTCATGATAGGCGGTAATTTGAATTGTCGAGGACATAATGGAATAAACTGTTGGAAACAAAGAAACCACCGTCGCCGACGCTTGTCAAACAAAAAAAGCGAAAAATAATAAAAATAATGAATGCGAGCATTTTATGGAAACATGGTCGGTTGAAAGAAAGGCGGGTTGCTTGGCATTGCGCTGGGTTTTGGCAGAACCAAAAGTGAGTTGGAAGTTGGCTATGACGGCGGCAGTTGGAGAGCGGCGGACAAATTTTGGGGAGAGCGGCCATTTGGATGGGGAATATTGTTGCCAAAGGCGGCCGGTTTCCCGTTCAATGAGGGTTTGATTTTGCTTTTATGAAGTCGAGCAGTTCGCAGTCTGGCTTGGATGCGGCGGCCGGCGAGCCGGTTTTCCCGTCGGCGCCGCCTTCGGATCCGGAGTTGGAGATCAAGGACGCCCAGTTGATATTCAACTCTGTGTGGAGCGAACTGGAAGCGGATTTTGGCCGGGAAAACCTTCGTTTTGCCAAAGAATTGATTTTGTTGGGCGGCGCTCCGGGATCGGGGAAAGGCACGCAAACTCAGTTCATCCTTAACGCCCGCGGGTTGACCTGCGATTCGATTGTCGTCAGCTCGCTGTTGACCAGCCCGGAAGCGCAAAAGATTAAAAAACAAGGGGGCATGGTTGGCGACCGCGAAGTCGTGGGGCTGGTCTTTCGCCAACTTCTGGACCAAGAATACCGCGACGGCGCCGTTTTGGATGGCTTCCCTCGAACCAAAGTGCAGGTGGGGTGCCTCAATCTTTTGGTGGCGAGAATGAAGCAGTTGCGCCGCGAGTTTTACGACACTCCGATGCGGATTCACTTCCGCCAACCCACCGTGCACATCATGGTTCTCTTTGTGGATGAGACCACCAGCGTCGAACGACAACTCAAACGGGGGCAAGAGGTGGAGCGGCAGAATCAAAAAATCCGCGCTTTGGGAATTGGCGCGGAAAGAGAAGCTCGATCCACCGATTTGGATCCGAAGGCCGCTCGTCATCGCTACCGGGTGTTCAAGGAACGGACTTGGGAAGCGCTTCAGTCGCTGAAGCAGACGTATTTTTACCACTTCATCAACGCGCAGGGGCCAATTGAAAAAGTCGAGCAGAACATCCTCGGCGAGTTGCGCTATCAGAGTTCGTTGGAGTTGGATCCCCAAACTTTTGACCGCCTGCGCAGCCTGCCCTTAGCCAGCGAAATTGTCGTTCACGCCCGCCAAGACTTGGTGCGGCGGCTGGATCAATACGAACTCAACCAAGGCGCGCTTTTCCACCGGGTTGTTGCTTTGATCGAGAAAAAAATCATGCCGGTCGTGGTTCGCCATGCGATTTCCGGCGTAGCCTCCGTCAACACCGAAGATACGGTCTTGGACAATCCCGACGCTCTGGGGATGCTCATCGACATCTTTTCGGAGCGAGGCTATCACGCGGTGATTGACCTTCATAAAATCCAAGTGCCGGAACAAATGGACCTCCGAACGGGAAAAATCGCCTGCCGCACCAAACACGTCTATCGCATCACCATCCGGTTTCAAGGCTCCGAGATCCGGCGAGGATAAACTGCTTTTCCCATCGGAAACCCGACGGATTAAAAAGGGATTGATTTTGAGATTGAATCTCAATAACATGCTTCTTGTGTCGACTGAAAAAGATCACAAACGCGCCCTTGCGGCAGATGCCCATTCCGCTCGTTGGGTTCCCCTTCAAGACGTCGAACCGGGTCAAAAAGCGCGTGTTCAAAAGCTTCCGTCCCAACCCGCTCTTTGCCGTCGCCTGCGCGAAATGGGATTCTGCGAATATGCCGAAGTCAAAATCCTCAGCAAAAGCGGCGCCCTGCTTTGTCTGGTTTGCCATTCCAAAGTCTGTCTCAGTCGCCGGCTGGCGGAATCGGTTTTTGTCGAGCCAGCCGGCGTCTAACAGTTTTCTCAACGCCATGCCCGACACTGCAAAACTGGCCGATTTGCCAACCGGCCAAAGCGCCGTCGTCGCCTCCTTTCCCGGCGGCGTTCATGGATTGAATCGTTTGCGGGAAATGGGTCTTCTGCCGGGCGTCAAAATCCGGCTGGTTCGCCGGGCTCCTTTGGGAGATCCGCTTGAAATTTCGTTTCGAGGAGCGCTCTTTTCCCTACGGCGGCAAGAAGCGGAGCGAATTGAAGTGCATCCGGAACCTTGAACGGCTTGTCAGCAACCGTGTCCGTCCAACCCGCAGTCTCTCCGTCAACGCGCCCGAAGAAAACTTATGCGCTTGTGGGAAACCCGAACTGCGGCAAAACCACCGTCTTCAACGCCCTCACCGGACTCCGTCAAAAAATCGGCAACTATCCGGGCGTCACCGTGGAACGCAAAGAAGGCGAGTGCGTTTCTCCTCACGGCGAGCGCATTCGCCTGCTGGATTTGCCCGGCGCCTACAGCCTCAACGCCCGCTCTCCTGACGAAGCCGTGTTGCGGGACGTTCTCCTCGGACGACAAGCCGACACACCCAGACCGGACCGCGTCATCTGCATTCTGGACGCAAGCAATCTGGAACGAAATCTCTACCTAGCCACCCAAATCCTGGAGCTCGGCCTTCCCGCGATTCTGGTTTTGAACATGATCGACGCGGCCGAAGAAAAAGGGATCCAGATCGACTTCGCCGCACTGGAAAAACGCTTGGGCGCAACCGTCATTCCCATGCAAGCCAACGCCCGAAAAGGCATCGTCCCGCTCAAGTTCGCCATGGCTCGCCGCCATCTTCCAGCGCCAAACAAAATCCGACTGCCTGTTCCCAAAAAACTCGGCGAAATCCTCCGGGAAATCCATCAAACCCTAAGCAAAGCCGGCGGCGTCCAACACAAAGAACTCGCGGCGGAATCGCTCTACCGGCTTTCGCAACACGGCACCAAACCGCCCGACACTCAAGCTCAAGCCATCGCCTCCGCCAAACAAACACTGCAAAGACAATTCCCGGACTGGGAAGAACAACTTGTCTCTACCCGTTACGACTGGATACAGGAACACTGCGGACCCGCCATTCGCCGACCCGGAATCGCCAAAACATCTCTCACCGACCAGATCGACGCTGTCCTGCTTCATCCTCTTTGGGGTTGGACGGCCGCCGTTGCCATTTTGGGCGTCCTCTTTTACCTCATTTTCAGCATTGCCGAGGGTCCGATGAAATGGATTGAAACCGGTGTCGAAGCCGCCGGACAAACCGTCCAAGAGATTATGCCTCCCGGCGACTTGCGGGATCTAATCCAAAAAGGCGTCATCGCCGGCGTCGGCAACGTCATCATCTTTCTCCCGCAAATCCTCATCCTGTTCTTCTTCATCGGCCTGATGGAAGACACCGGCTACATGGCTCGCCTGGCCTTCATCATGGATCGTCTGATGAGCAAAGTCGGACTCAACGGAAAATCCTTTCTCCCCCTGCTCAGTTCCTATGCTTGCGCCGTGCCGGGGATTATGGCCACCCGCACAATCGACGATCCCAAAGACCGCTTGATCACCATTCTCGTCGTTCCCCTGGCCAGTTGCTCGGCCCGTCTCCCAGTCTATCTGCTCATGATCGCCGCCATGATTCCCGCCGAACTAGCCTCCACAACGGTCAAAGTCAGCCTCATGATGCTTATGTACTTCCTAGGAACGTTTAGCGCCTTTGTCTTCGCTTGGATTTTTCACCGCGGACTCGGCAAGAAGGAAAACACGCCAATGATCCTCGAACTGCCTTCCTACAAAGCGCCTTCGCTCAAAGGAATCGCCTTTCATTTATGGGAGCGGACTCGAATTTTCATCCGCCGGGCCGGCACCATCATCCTCGGTATCTCCATTCTGATCTGGGCAGCCTCCAATTATCCCAAATCGAAGTCCCCAGACCCCGCCGTCCAAATCTCCGAAAGCGTCGCCGGAAAAATTGGGCGCGGAATCGAACCCCTCATTGCCCCGCTTGGCTATGACTGGAAGATTGGAATTGGTCTCCTCGCCTCCTTCGCCGCCCGCGAAGTCTTTGTTGGGACAATGGCCATCATTTACTCCGTGGAAGAAGACGAAGACAACCGCCGGCTTCGCGCTCGCCTTCTCGCCGAGAAAAAACCGGACGGCTCTCCCCGCTACACGCCGCTGCTCTGCTTCAGCCTCATGGTCTTCTACGTCTTCGCCATGCAGTGCATGAGCACCGTCGCCATTGTCAAACGCGAAACCAACAGTTGGAAATGGCCTCTCTTCCAACTCGGCTACATGACCGCCGCCGCCTACCTCGCCGCCCTGCTTGTGTTCCAACTCGGCTCCGCCCTTGGCTATTGACCGCTATGTTCGCCGCAGATTGGCAAAGCATCGCCGCTCCCGTCATCGTTGTCGCCGTTGCGCTTCTCTTCGCTCGCCGCGTTTTCCGCCGCCGAAACAACAAAACCGCCTGCGGCTGCGGCGGCAAATGCCCCATCCCACCCCAATCTTCCAAAAAGACAGATTAGAAGCTAACAGCCGCCTAGCGTCTCGCCAGCACCGGCATTCTACGCCTTTTGCCGTCAACAATCGGCCAATGGAAACTCGTAGCAACAGAACGGGGCGTTGTTCGCCCGCCCATTGGCGCCAAATGAAAAGGCACAACCGGCCAATCGAAACGCTCGTTCTCCCCATCTTGCGCCCTCCTCCCATCCCCCAACCAACCAACAGCAGGGAAAACCCTCTTCCTACACCCCATTTGCGAAGACGACCTAGCCGCGTGTTTTGGGAAGTTTGCGCGGGCATGATTGGATTCAATAGCTCGGCAAACCCAAACCCCTCTTTCCCCAGCCTTTTCGCCCAGCGAGCCTCCAAAAGAAACTCGCGCTTTTTCATCCCCTCGCTTCTCATTAGCCAGAGACAGCAGCTCGTTAGTTACCGATTCGCAATCGGCGCAAAGCCATTTTCCGCTCTTTTTGCGAATCGTGGTCTGTGGCCAAGTCGTTCAGGAACTGTGCCGGCTTAGTCAGAGTCCGGTGAGCGATGGTTTATAATCAGTGACCAAGGATTGAGAATCTATTATAGCCATCGAATGGCAAAAGCGTCTTTTTCCTTCTTGTTTTTGCGAATATGGAAGCAAGGGGAGAGGGGGTGGGGGGTATTCTAATTCGGAATGACGAATTGGAGGTTCGGAAATTAGAATTCGGATTTTGGCGTTTTGTCAAAAGCGGTGGAGAAGAGCCGGGTGATTTTGCCGCCTTTGGCGATTTCGCGATGTTGGAAAATGCAAAGCAGCGATGGCTGGCGGGGAAAAACAGATTGAACCGTCAGCGCCGGGTCCTATATCTTTTCGTCTGTGAAAATTGACTCGCATCAACATTTTTGGAGTTACGATCCTTCGCAATATCCGTGGATGAAAGGGGAGAGGATGAATCCGATTCGGCGGGATTTTGGGCCGGAGGATTTGTGGAAGGAGCAGAGAAAGGTTGGGCTGGATGGCTCCATTGCGGTGCAGGCGCGGCAAAGTTTGAGAGAGTCCGAATGGCTCTTGGAGTTGGCCGAGCGGGATTCGCGCATTCGGGGAGTTGTGGGTTGGGTCAATTTGCGGGGAGAATCGGTGGAAGCCGAGCTGGAAACGCTTTCGCCGCGCGAAAAGTTCGTTGGCGTCCGCCACGTTGTCCACGACGAACCGGATGAAGGATTTATGTTGCGTCCCGACTTTCTGCGAGGTTTGAGCAAGCTCCATCGTTACGGGATGACTTACGACTTGTTGTTGTTTCCCAAACATCTTCCGGCGGCGGTCGAAGTGGTCAAAAAATTCCCGGAGCAACTGTTTGTGCTGGATCACATCGCAAAACCTTTTATCAAGGATGGGATTCTTCGCCCTTGGTATCGTCATATTGCCGAGCTGGCCGCTTTCCCCAACGTTTATTGCAAGGTGTCTGGCATGGTTACGGAGGCGGCTTGGAGGGCGTGGCGGAAGCGGGATTTTCGTCCTTATTTGGACGTTGTGTTCGACGCCTTCGGGGAGGACCGGCTGATGTTTGGTTCGGATTGGCCGGTTTGTTTGCTGGCGGCGGATTATGTTGAAGTGGTAGAGTTAGTGACGGACTACCTCTTGCAGTTTGAGGAAACCGTTAGCGCCAAGGTTATGGGAGAGAACGCGGCTCGCTTCTACGGCGTAAAGGACGCCAAGTGAACGCTGTCTTTTACAGGCAAGGGAGCGTTGTCAATCCTTCTTTGGCGGAGGATTGACGGATGCGGCGTCCGATTTTGCCAAAGGAAGTGTATAAGAAAAACGGACGAAATTTAGCGCCACGGGATGCTGTTTTCCTAAGTAGTATTCTCCAGCGATGTTGATGCGTTTATATTTTCGGCTGAGGAGTTTCTTCTTTTGAAACACGGCTTCGTATATCAAAGTCTTATCATACGACGGGTCTGTTTCACCGGTGCTGTTTCTCCAATCTGCCCAATTAATATAAGCGCTGTTTTCCGCATCTTTTTTATAGAACCTAATTTCTACAAGGATAAAAGTTCTTTGGGAGAGATAGAACTTTCTGATAATTCTCTCCACTTCTTTTTGCGCCGATATTTTGTGCGCGTCTGATTCCCATCCCTGATATTCCGGCTTCGAAAGGAACATGCCAACAGTTTCTTTTGGAGCAGAAGACGGCAAGCCGCATCCTGCAAGCATAGTGGCGGCGAAGCAGATTAGAATTCGGTTCATATAGATTCTATATTTGGACTGCCGGAACGCGGGGCGGTTGTATTGCGCTTGGCGAGGATGCCGGACGCTTTTGGAATTGGAACGGCAATGGTTGCCCAAATTTTGCGAAGGGAACGTGCGTCCGTCGTCTGGGGAAGCCGTTCGCCGTAGGCTAACAAGCTATAATGCTCGCCAAGGGAAAGAACCCAAGGATGAAGCGCGGGATGGCGGCGCGCTAGGCTTCGGGAACGTTCGACCGGAGTTTCTTCGGGCGAATCGGGGGCGCCGGCTTCTTTGGCCCAAGATTGAAGGGCTTCGTAAGAATAGGCGATCAAGACTTCCGGCGGCCAGCGCTCTGCTTGGCCGGAGGCGAAAGGGTCTTGAAAGCGGTGAAAAGGCGCGGATCGGTTCTTTTTAGCCGTGCCGGCCGGTTTTCTGGGCGAGACAGAAGGCCGTAAAGAGGTCGTCAATAGATTGCGGAAAAAGCCCACAATCGCCCGCCAAAAGGACGCAACCAAAGCCGCTAACAACTTGCGTTTGCGGCAGAGAAAGACAGCCGCGGCAATGCAGGCGGCCGCAATGAGGAGACGCTTCAGGATTCGATCCAGTGAGTCCGCCGCCTGAGGGTCCGCGCTGTTCTCCGGCCGGCCTTGGTTGGATAGTTGCGGCTGCTTTCCCGATTGCGATTGGGGATCGGCGTTTGGAGAGCGGGGGTTTTCTGTGTTTTGAACGTCGTTGCGGGTCGCAACCGAGTCTCGACCTTCTCGGCCTTTGCCGATGCCGGTTGGGTTGAAGCGCATGGCCGTTTCGCTGGCGTTTTGGATGAAGGAATCTATCTTTCCGGAGAATTCCATCCATGCGGCGCCAGCGCCCGGTCGCGGCGCAAAGACGGCCAGCAAGAGTACGAAACCTCCTATCCCCGCGCCGAAGAACATCCACGAGCCGGCAATGTTTCCCGGCATTTTGACGGAGCGTTGACGCAGGTAGCGGCGCATTCCGAGAAAGCTGGTCGAGAGGAGCAGCCCGCAAGCGGCTGCGAAGTAGGCGATCAGAAAAAGAAAACCGGGTTGGCCGACGTCGGAATTCCTTGCCGCCGCAAACCATTGTCCGAGACCGAAGAGGGGAAGCGCCGCCAGGGAAAAGGAAAGCACCCGTCGACCGGGAGGGCGAGCGGCTCGTTTGTCTTTCTTCTGGTTGATTCTGCGGCTTTTCGACTTCTGTTTTTGGAGGATGCCCGCCGCTTGTCCGCTCGCAAGATTCTGCGAAGGTTGGGACGAAGTTGCTTGCATCCGTTTGGTCGGCTTGCCAGTTGTGTTTTGCAACAGTCCTTGATGGGTGAAATCCTGGTCATCGTCGATCAAAGTGCAGTCTTGGACGAGTTGGTGGGCAGACCACCAAACGACTGTCAGGCAAACGATCCCCAGCAAAAAGGCGGGGTGAGTTTGCAGCAGGAACACCCAGGCGGCCGCGGCGAGGCCGGCGCCGTAAACGCCCGCGTGGATCGGGCTTTGTTCGATGCCGATTCGAGATACCAAGACGACGGCCAAAACAAACCAAAACATCACCCAGCGAACTCCGCCCGCCATTTCTCCCCGATAAAACACTTGAATCAAAAAGAAAACCAAGCTGCCGACGAGGAGCATGATGAGCAAGGGATTGAGGGCGGCGACGAGGTAATCCAAGATTGTTTTCTCGACTCGCTTTTGGGAGCGAAGTTTCGAGATTTGCCGGCGGCTGGCGCTTTCATGCGGAGAGATCATGGGATTTAGACAAAGGCAATTACCGCTTGCGACGCGCCGAAAAGCAAGGCCAAAACGCCGAATCTTCCCTCGTTTGCGCTTTGCAAAAAGAGGGATTGCGCCGCGTCAAAGTCCCAAACTCGCCGAAAACACTGCTGGGATGTTCCCGGCGCAGAATTTAGGGAAAAACTTTCCTCGATGAAAAAAAGCGGTTTTCCGGAATCTAAAACTTGACAATTTCTCTTCAAAAACGGAATCTTTTGGGAACATGCAAAGGCTTTCCCCGTTTTTAACTTTCGCTAGCGCGAACTTTGCCGAATGCGCCCGGCGCCGGGCGGCGTGGAATGCAACGGGAGTTTGTTGGGCGATGGGGATTTGCGGCCGGCTGGGGGCGCGCGGTTTCGCATCGTTGATTTTGCCGGCTGCGGTTGCGCTTTGTTCGCCGCCGGCTTTTGGAGAATCCTTTGGCGCCGAGGGTTTGGAGTTTTTTGAGAAAAAGATTCGCCCCCTGCTGGCGGCGAAGTGTTTTGAATGCCACAGCCATCGGGCGGAGAAACTCAAAGGCGGGCTGTTGCTGGATTCTCGACAAGGCTTTTTGAAGGGCGGCGATTCCGGGCCGGCGGCGATTGCGGGAAAGCCGGCCGGCAGTCTGTTTATCGAGGCCGTGGGATATCAGAATGCGGACTTGCAAATGCCGCCTCGGTCGAAGTTGTCCGACCGGGAAATCTCTGACTTGGAGCAATGGGTTTCCATAGGGATGCCGTGGCCGCAGCAGGCAATGCCGGAAAACCAACGCCAAGAGCTTGTTTTTGACATTGCCGAACGCCGGCGAAGCCACTGGGCTTGGCAACCCGTCAAAAAGGCGGCTCCTCCAAAAGTGGAAAAGGCCGGCTGGCCGGCGAATCCGGTAGACGCCTTTGTGTTGCATCGTCTGGAGTCCGTTGGACTGGCGCCGGCGCCGCGAGCGTCCAAACGGTCTTTGATCCGGCGTTTGACCTACGCGCTGACCGGCTTGCCGCCGTCTCCGGAGGCAGTCCGTGATTTTCAGGCCGACAGTCATCCTCAAGCGTACGAGCGATTGGTGGACGGCTTGCTGGCGTCGCCGCAATTCGGGGCGCGCTGGGCGCGGCATTGGCTGGACTTGGTTCGCTATGCCGAGACGCTGGGACACGAGTTCGATTACGAGATTCCGAATGCGTGGCGATATCGCGATTATCTAATTCGAGCCTTCAACCAAGACGTGCCTTACAACCTTTTCGCGAAAGAGCATATTGCAGGGGATTTGCTGGAGGAATCGCGCCGCAACCCGGAGAACGGCGTTAACGAATCGTGGATGGGAACGGGTTTTTACTGGCTCGGCCAGCAGGTTCATTCTCCGGTGGACGTCCAGATGAACCAGCTGGACTTGATCGACAACCAAATTGACGTTCTCTCAAAAACCTTTTTGGGGCTGACGGTTTCCTGCGCCCGCTGTCACGATCACAAGTTTGACGCCATTTCGACAAAGGATTTTTACTCGCTCTACGGCGTATTGCGCAGCTCGCGCTACCACGAAGCGGCAGTCGACGCGCCAGAGACTTGGGACCGTTTCAGAAACCGCCTGAAAGCAAAAAAAACGACCGCGCGAAAAGCGGCCGCCCTTGCCTGGCTGAAGAACGCCGATTTGTTGGACGAATACGTCCGCGCGGGACTTAGATTGCTTGCCGATTCTCGCGCAGACCAACCGTCCTTGGCATCTGCCGCCGCCCGCTTTCAAGAATCCGAAAGCATCCCGCCGGACACGGAAACGATTCCGCCCGACATCCTCTTCGAAGACTTTGAAACTTCCCCGGAGAAACGCTGGGAAAATGATGGAGACGCTTTTGCCGACAATCCCTTCGGTAGCGGAAACCCTTTCAACAGCGACTCTTCCGGCGAAAGTTTGGGACAAAGATTTGCCAGCTCAAACAGCGCGGGAACGGAGAAGGGGAAACAAAATCGCGGCCGCCTTCTAAGTGAGCCCTTCTCCATTCAAAGAGATTACATTCACTTTCTAATCTCCGGAGGTTCGGACCGAAGGCGAACCGCCGTTCATCTGTTGGTGGACGGAAAAGTGACGAGAACGGCAACGGGGAATCGAGACGGCCGCTTTCGTCCGGTGCGATGGGACGTGCGGGAGTTTCGCGGACGGCAAGCGAGAATTGAACTCAAAGACGACGCTTCGGATGACTGGGGATACGTGGCGGCGGACCACTTTGTCTTTAGCGAACGAAAACGCGTCTTCGGGTACCAAAACCGGCCCTTGCCTTCTTGGGAACAAATTGTCGTCGAGTCCGCAACGGGGAAACTTCATCCCATCCTGCTGAAGCGTTGGGTAGAAGCACTGGACGAATCTCGTTCCGTTGGCAAGCGTCATCCCTTGTTTGCGTTGACGCGGCCGGCAAATCCCGACAAATCGGAACAGGAAGCGATCTTCCCCAGCCTCAAGCGGAAACAGAAAAAGAAACTTTCAGACGCGCCCACGATAGCAATGAACGCGCAAGGAGTCTCCACGATGGCGGCAGCCGATTCGGATGGATGGAGCGGCTGGTTTTTCGACGGTCCCGCCTTGGTCGACGCTCAAACAAATGCCGGAGAACTTTTGCTTTCCGGCGCTCATGCAACCGTCTCGATGGAGTCGCAACCGTCCATCCACAGCGCCCGCTACTCCAAACGTTTTCAAGGAAGCCTGCGGTCGCCAACCTTTGCCCTCCGCGAGCGCTATCTTCACGTGCTGGCGTCGGGAGAGAACAGCCGAATCAACGTTGTGATCGACAACTTCAACCTGATCCGCAACCCCATCTACGGCGGACTCAAGAAGCAGCTGAGCCACGCCGAGAAACGTTGGATCACCTTCGACCTGAACCGCTGGCGCGGACGCGATGCCTACGTCGAACTCAAAGACACTTCGGCCGGCGATCTGGCCGGAGGCCGAGCCAACTACGGCGCCGACGGATGGTTCGCGGTTTATCAAGTGATCGTCTCGCCAAAGCCGCCTCCGCCGCTTCCTCCGCCAGTGCCGGAAAACTATTTGCGGCGTTTGGCCGGAGAGAGCGCAGAATTGGCGGACTTTTTAGCGGCCTGCGAACAAAAGACGCTGGCACTGCTCCAACAATGGGCCTCCGGTGAAAAGCAAAAAGACGAAAAATCGCCGCAAACCAGCGGCCGGTTCTCCCCGGAAGACCTGGAATGGCTAAACTGGCTGATCCAAAAAGAACTATTGCTTGCGCCGGACAAGAAAGAGCCGTTTCACCAAGCCCGATCCGAATACGTCGCTCTCGCCGGCCAAGTCCAGCCTCCGACGCTGTCTCCGGCAATGGTCGAAGGTTCCGGGAAAGACGCCGCTGTTTTTGTGCGAGGAAGTCCGAGAATGCCCGGAGAAACCGCGCCTCGAAGATTTCTTGAAGCTCTTGAACCGTTCCGGCCGATTGACAAGGCCAGTTCCGGACGCCGCGAATGGGCGGAACGCATTGCCGACCCTCATAATCCATTAACGGCGCGAGTGTACGTCAACCGCATCTGGCACCACCTTTTCGGACGCGGCATCGTTCCAACGCCGGACAACTTCGGCGTATTAGGGGAAGAACCCTCTCATCCAGATCTGCTGAACTGGCTGGCCCATTGGTTCGTGACGGAAGGCGAATGGTCTTCCAAACGATTGATTCGGCTGCTGGCAACTTCTTCCACTTACCAAATGAACTCCACGCCGAATGCCGGCGCCGACGAGCAGGATCCGACGAATCGCTGGCTCCATAAAATGCCCGTCCGACGGTTGGTAGGAGAAGCCATTCGCGACGCCATCCTCCTCGTCTCCGGCGACTTGGACTTGAGGCAATTCGGGCGGCCAGTGCCGGCGCATCTGACGCCGTTTATGACCGGACGCGGACGACCGGGCCGCAACGGACCCTTAGACGGTGAGCGGCGCCGAACCATTTACCAAGAAGTGCGGCGGAATTTCCTTTCCCCCGCAATGCTCGCCTTCGACGCTCCGATTCCACATACAACCTTCGGCAAACGCTCTGTCTCCAACGTGCCGGCGCAGGCGCTAATCCTCATGAACGACCCGCTTGGCATTCACCAAGCCGCAAGTTGGGCGGAAAAACTGCTCTCCCAAACAACCGACCCCGAAGAACGGATCGCCCGCGCTTACTTCTCCGCCTTAGGCAGAGAACCAACGCCGGAAGAAAACCATCTCGCACTTCAATTCATTGAAAAACAAAGCAAGATTTACGACGAAGAAAAAGAAAACAGTCAACAGCGAGCCTGGGCGGACTTTTGCCACGTCCTCTTCAACGCCAAAGAATTCATCTTCTTAGATTAACCATGAAACCGCGATTCCATCAGCCCATCAGCCGCCGGGAAATGCTTTCCCGATGCTCCAACGGATTTGGCGGCATTGCCCTGCTGTCCCTCCTGCACGGCAAGAATCAAACATTTGGAGATTCGGCTTCCGCCGCAGCGAATCCCCTGGCACCCAAGCCGCCGCACTTTGCCCCCCGCGCCAAGCACGTCATCATGCTCTACATGGACGGCGGGCCGGCGCACATGGACACCTTCGATCCCAAGCCCCGATTGAAGGCCGAACACGGCCAACCCTTCAAAATGAAAATAGAGCCGACCCAGTTCAACAACAACGGCAACACCTTCGGCGGGCATTGGGAATTCGAAAAACACGGGAAAAGCGGCATCGAAATCAGCACTCTCTTTCCCCACGTCGCCCAACAAGCGGACGAGTTATGCGTCATTCGCTCGATGGTCTCCGAATTCTCGGAACACACCAACGGAAACTACTTTCTGCACACCGGGTTGGGACTGTCCGGACGGCCGAGCGCCGGCGCTTGGGTCGCCTACGGACTTGGCACCGAGAACGAAAACCTGCCCGGATTCGTCGTCATCAATGGCGGACTAACGCCTCCCGGCGGCCTCGACAACTTCTCCAATGGCTTTTTGCCGGCCACATTTCAAGGCTCCGTCTTCCGCCCTTCTGACCCGCCGGTGGCAAACATCCAACCCAAAGAAAAAAAACCGCGGCTCCAACAAAACAAACTAGGGCTTATAGAAGCCTTAGACCGAAGCTCGCTAAAACGGATGGGACAAGCAAGCGCCGTCGAATCCGCCATTGCCAACTACGAACTCGCCTTCCGAATGCAGTCCGCAGTGCCGGAACTAATGTCTCTAAACCGTGAATCCCCTCAAACGCGGCGACTCTACGGATTGGAATCCGACTACGAAGCCACCCGAACATTCGGCACAGAGTGTCTGCTGGCCAGGCGATTGGTGGAACGGGGCGTCCGCTTCATAGAATTGACCTGCCCCAGCGTCGGCGCTGACCGTTGGGATCAACACTCCGGCCTGTTGCGCGGACACACCAACAACGCCCGAGCGGTTGATCAACCGATCGGCGCCCTCTTGGCCGACCTTCGAATCCGCGGACTCTTGAACGAAACATTAGTCATCTGGTGCGGAGAATTTGGCCGCACCCCCTTCTCCCAAGGCGCCGACGGAAGAGACCACAACCCCTTCGGCTTCTCCATCTGGCTGGCCGGCGGCGGCGTCCAAGGCGGCCTCACCTACGGCGCCACTGACGAATACGGATATAAAGCCGTCGAAAACCGCGTGGAAATTTACGACCTGCACGCAACCATGCTCCACCTGCTGGGCATCGACCACACCCGCTTGACCGTGCGCTTCAGCGGACGCGACATGCGGCTTACCGACGTCCACGGCCACGTGCTAACGAAAATCCTAGCCTAATGGTTCGTAGATTGAGATAGTTGATTTTTCAAAACTTTCAATTTTTTGAGTTAATCTCTTTTGGTTTTCTGGATCGGGTAAAAAAATGGCCGCCGTAAATAATGACATTCAGTTCGTCTTCATCTGTCCGTATGAGGGCGGATTCCACAAGCTGAGGGAAAATGTCTATTTACCAAAGGAAGGCGAAGTCTATCATTGCGCAGGTTGCGGCGGCAAAGTAAAGTTCGTCCGCAACACCTATTATTCGCTTAGCGCGATTCGGTATGCGCATCGTCGATTTCAATCGGTAAAAAATGACGAAAGAAGAAGTCCAGAAAAACAATATTAGCGGGTGCAAACGCAACATATTCAAGAAGAGGGGGCATGACAGAGTCGAGGAAGAACCTTTCCTTCGTTGTGTTTCTTATACCTCTCTCGAGCAGATGCCCGGCAATCTCCACGGCTGCTCTTCCACGAAGAACAACGGCCGGCTCCCATCCTATCGCCGGGGTCGTTGTCGGTTCGGGTTGCCTTCCCTCATAAACAAGATCCTCCGACAACGGCGCTTGGGCATGCTTTTCTTAGCCGGCGCCATAGCTGGCGATCTGCGGGCGCTTGTCCCGGCGACAAAGAAAACTTCCTAGCCGTGCGGTCGTCCGCAACAACCTTAGGCATCTTCACCATCGACTGCGTCCTGTTTCTTAGCGGCGCCAGTTCTATGAGGATGAAAATCTTTGACACTGGCGCTGTCCGTTGGAAAGCGCCTTTGGCAGAATGTCGCGCTGTTTCCTTCCACTGTTTCTGCAATGGGCAGTGAGAAGGCAAGCACAGCCGCGGGCCAGTGTTCTCAGCTTTCTACGATGTTTTTACGATGGCATCAGATGGCGTGGAGCGAGCGCTTGGCAGGCTGGGATGCGCCCTTCTTCCCCCGTTGCCCCGGCAAATACGGCGCTATCCGTCAATATGGTTCTTCGGTTCACTCCATATATTCTAAACCTCAGGGACGGTTGGGCTGTCACTGCTGGGTGTTGCGACGTCGCCAAGGTTGCTGTTGTTTGTCGATTCCTCATCGTTGCCGGCGCCTTGTCTGATCCGCCCGCAAAAGACTTCCCATGCGCCCCTCCGTGAACATCAAGTTAGTCTTCCCGTCGCGCCGGAACAAAAGCGGATCCATCGCTCTTTGTCCAATCTCGACCAGGCAACGAAAACCTTAGATCCTATCATGGCAAGGATCCTATGCCGCCCGATCCTCAATCATAAACATCTCTGACGGCGGCGCCATCCGGCCACCGCGCAAAGAAGGGCAACCGAAGGCCTCCGTGTTCCCCTTTGCCCTCGCCGCGCCGGCTTCTCACGGCCGGAGTTTTTTCCTGTCCCGAAACGGCGTCTATACTATTCTCTGGACCATTCAAGCGGTTAGGATGGTTTCCGCAAGCATTCCAGTCGCAGCCTCAGTTCTCCCTCCTTATAGAACTCCGCAACGGCATTCCCAGAGGCTTGCTCTCCCCCAATCCCCAGCACCCTATCGGTTTTGTCATTCGCCGCGCCCCAATTTCCTCGCTCCCCCTTTTCTTATCCATCGCCAATGCGAAAGCGCCAGATGTCTTCGGGGGCAAGAACACCCTATTCAAAGGGATAGGCGCAAGAAAACGCTCTTCATAGTCGATGAGAGCATCGGCAAATGAAGCGCCTGGCTAATGTTGTGGACGCTAGTCCATGCGCTTGGCCGGCACCTTGGTTTAGCCAAATGCCGGCAACAGCAACTCCCGCCAAACCCCAATGGCCGCTATTCTCCTATCTACAATTCTATCAAAGTGATCGCTTGCTTTTGTTTTCATGATAATTGAAGAAATCCATGGTTAGAGTTGTCGTTTTGTCGCTTGTCGAAATTGTGCTTATGAGCATTGGACATATTTGAGTGGTCTCCCATGCGCTGTGAACATGATATAACAGGCTCGACTGTATTTGGTATTTGCATCCATTTTGTTGAACTTTGCTTTGATTTCCGCTTTCGTCAACAGATGGGATTTTAGCGGCGCAGAATAAGATGGTGTTTGTTCGCGTATTGTGAACCTTTTTGATCGGATATGGTTCCGTTTTCATATGATTTCGTTGCGAAAGCATTGGGAGGTAGTGGGATCGCTGTAAAAATAGAGAGAGCCGGTCGGTTTCAAAACTTTTTTAGGCAGATTAGCCACTCGGTCAGGTAGGCTGGTAAGCTGTGTAGCGCCTTTGTTCTCACCATTCAAGAATATCTCGTCATTCACTTTATGGTAGTGGATGAGTTCGGGGATGGACTCACTTACGACTTCTTTGGTTTGGCCATCCAGCGGCCACATATTGGAAAGGCCTTGATTGGGGAGGGCAGCGGCCCTCCGAAGGCATCTTTATAAATGGCGTAATAGTTGCGATTGCTGTTAAAGGCCGGGTTCGAGTAAACTAAGCCTAATTAAGTTTACTCTCTTGTGATTCTATTTTTTCAAAAAAATCAACCAATCCTCGCACAAGTAGTTGATTCATACAATTTAGAGGTCTTGTCAATATATTATTCAAGTTCTTGGATGGCGACGTTGTAGGAAGCGGCGTTGACGGTCATTCGGTAGCGGCGGGAAGCGGAGGCAGGGGTCGGTTCTTGGTTTTGCGGCGGGGTGGTGGGTTTTGGATCGTTGTTTTGCAGAGTTTTTTTGAGTTCTTGCGGGAACATTGCGTGGAGGACGGCCATCTCGTCGGTTTCGGGAAGGTTTTGCCGGGCAAGCGAGACTTTCAAGGCGGGCATTTGGGGTTCTAATACGTCTGCAGGCCGACAGTGGATTGCTTCTTGTTTTCCTTGTTTTTCGGCTTGTTTGCGGCGTTCGGCGTTCACGGGGCCGGGCGTTCGTCCGTACTTGCCCAGTAGGATGTCCATGGCCGGTTGAGAAAGCATTTTCCAGCGGCCGAACTTGACGTTGAGCATGGCTTGGGTGCCGACGATTTGTGAGGTGGGAGTGACTAGTGGAATCCAGCCCAACTGCTCTCGCACGTAGGGTATTTCCTTCATTACCTCTTCTAGCCGATCGGCCATGCCTTGTTCTTTGAGTTGTGTTCGGAAATTAGACAGCATTCCGCCGGGAACTTGGTAGATTAGGATATCGGAGTCGACTCGCTCGTTACGAGGGCTGGTAAAGTTGCTCAGTTCTTTGTAGACGCCGTCAAAGTGTTCCCTCAGTTGATGGAGTTTGGCCTCATTGTAGCTAGGTTGACGGCTGCTTCGTTCTAACATTTTTTGCATGAGGAGAGTATCAGGTTGTCCGGTGCCGTTGGCGAAGGGGGCAATCGATGTGTCCACGGCGTCGGCGCCAGCTTCGACAGCGGCGTAGTAGGAAGCGGCTCCCATGCCGGCGGTGCTGTGGGTGTGGAGGACAACGGGCGTTTTGAGCTGTTGTTTGAGAGCCTTGACCAGTTCGTAGCTCATCGAGGGGGAGATTAACCCGGCCATGTCTTTAACGCAGACTGAATCGCTACCCATCGCTTCGAGTTCTTCTCCGAGCTGTAGGAAGGTTTCTATGGTATGAACGGGGCTAGTTGTGTAGCAAATGACTCCCTGGACGTGTTTGCCTGCCTCCTTGACCGCTTGAAAGGCGGTTTTCAAGTTGCGCGTGTCGTTGAGCGCGTCGAAAATTCGGAAAACGTCCATCCCGTGACGGGCGGCGCATCGGATGAAAGCGGACACAACGTCGTCCGGAAAGCTAGTGTATTGCACTATGTTTTGGCCGCGTAGCAGCATCATATGAGGTGTCTTTGGCGATCGCCGCTTGATTTCGTCCAACCGATCAAAGGGGTTCTCGCCCAGGAAGCGCAGGCAGGAGTCGATGGTGGCTCCTCCCCAAGTCTCCAAGGCGCCGAATCCGAGGTCGTCCAACAGGCTGACTGCCGGCAGCATCTGCGCCGTTCGCATGCGAGTGGCCGCCAAAGATTGGTGTCCGTCTCGCAAGACCGTATTGTTAAATACAATGGGATCCATATTCATAAGATGTAAAGATTAAGTTAAGTTATATAGTTTTGTCAAGATTGAATTCTCCGGCCGGGGCTTTTTACCCTTGCTCTACGCTGAAGGACCTCTTGGCGTTGGCGGCGGAAATTCCAAAAACATAATTGATTACCTATCATATCAAGATAATGATGAGCAAGATCGCGCAAATAGTCTTGAAAAACGTATGAACACCTCACGGAAAACCTTATTGTTCTTATACGGAATGAAAGAAAGAATACTTCCATGTTTTCAACATCGTCCTTTCTATAAGTCAGCGCAAAAGTTCAAAGTGTCTTGCCGAAAACATGGATGGATGCTCGATGCCGCAGGCCTTAGACAAGCGCAACACTTCTTTGCGCAGGGAGAGGATGTAGTTGCCGCATCGGCCGGCCTTGTGTTTTGGGTCTAATCCGCGCACGAGCCAGCGGTTTTGGGTGGCCACGCCGGTGGGACAACTGCCTGAATGGCATCGTTGGGCTTGAATGCAGCCGATGGCCATCATTGGTTCCCGCGCCAAGGCGATGATGTCGCATCCCAGCGAAAAAGCGTGAAGCGCCGTCTCCGGAAAGCCCAGCTTTCCCGAACCGACAAAGGTCACCCGATCCGACAATCCCGCCTCGGCGAACAATTGAAACACCCGCGCAAAACCGTGTTTGAACGGCAACGCGACGTGATCGGCAAACACCAAAGGCGCCGCGCCGGTCCCGCCTTCGCCGCCGTCAATCGCCACAAAGTCCACGCCCCGCGTGCCTGAGGACATCGCTTGCGCCAACTCTCGCCAAAAATCCATCTGGCCGACGGCGGATTTGATCCCTACTGGAAGTCCGGACGCCTCCGCCAAAGCCTCTACCCAGTCCAGCAAACTGTCCACGTCGGAAAAAGCGCTGTGTCGCGCCGGGCTCAAGCAAGGCTTCCACGGCGGCACTCCCCGAATTTCGGCAATCTTCGGAGTCACTTTCGCTCCCGGCACCATTCCTCCGAGACCTGCTTTGGCGCCTTGGCTTAGCTTGACTTCAATGGCTCGAATCTCCGGCGTGGCTGAAACCGTTTCCTGAAATCGCTTCATGGAAAAACCGCCGCGTTCGTTGCGGCATCCGAAATACCCCGTGCCGATCTGCCAAACCAAGTCTGCCCCGTGGCGGTGATGCGGGGAAACGCCTCCTTCGCCGGTGTTGTGCCAGCAACCGGCAATTCTGGCGCCGCGATTAAGAGCCTCCACCGCCGGAGCGCTAAGGGAACCGTAGCTCATTCCGGAGATGTTGACGACCGAAGAAGGACGGAAAGCCTTCCGCCGTCCGCGATGCGCTCCGATGACTTTGGCCGAAGGAATCTTGTAGTCGGGATCGTATCCTTCCTCGCCCGGCCGCGGGTCCGGCAAAGGAAACGCGCTGTGTTTAATGATCAAGTAGTTCGGCGCGACTTCTAGATCGTTATCGGTGCCAAATCCAAAGTAGTCGTTCTCCCGCTTTGACGTAGAATACACCCACCGCCGCTGGTCGCGAGAAAAGGGGCGCTCTTCGTCGTTGTCGGTTACAATGTATTGCCGCAACTCCGGGCCAATGGACTCCAGCCAATATCGAAAGTGGCCGATGACGGGAAAGTTTCGGAGGATGGCATGCCTCCGCTGCGCCAAGTCGTATACCGCGACGGCAAGCAAAATCAGTCCCAATCCGCCGAATATCCACATAGCAAGCCCGCCGCTCACGGCAAGTCGTTCATCGAGCGAATCACTTTGCCCGCCAAACCGTATTGAATCGCCTCACTCGGACTCATCCAGAAGTTGCGGTCACTGTCCTGAGTGATCCGCTCCAGCGTCTGGCCGGTTTGTTTGGCAAAAGTCCGATTAAGACGCTCGCGAGTCTTCAAAATCTCCTGCGCCTCGATCTTCGCATCCGCCGCCGAGCCGCCGACGCCGCCGCTCGGCTGATGCAACATAAACCGAGTGTTAGGCAAAGCAAAACGATCCTTCTTCGGCGGAGCGCAGTATACCAAGGCGCCGGCGCTCGCCACCCAGCCCGTCCCCACCATCAAAATGCGAGGACGCACAAAACGAATCACGTCGAAAATAGTGTCCCCGGACTCTACGTGGCCGCCGGGCGAGTTGACGAAGACGCGAATCGGATCATCGGATTCGCCCGCCAGCACCAGCAGCTTTTCCGTGAACTCGCAGGACGACTCCTGGTCAATCTCGCCAAACAACGTGATCGTCCGCTGACGAAACAGCAAAGCCTGAAGATGTTTCCTGAACGAATCGCCGTCTTCCGAAGCATATTGATATCGCTGTCGCATAAACCAGCCAAGCCTATGCGATCTGCCAAAACGTTCAAGCACAATCCCGGCCCAACACAATTGGGAAAGCGACGACTGGAAGCGCGCTGCCCGATCTCATCTTTGCCTCGCCCTAAAAAAGCGAGAAGCCCGGCCCAAACACAGCCTGCGTTTGCGAAAAAGTGACAAGACAAACAGCCATTCACGCCGCAGAAAAAAATTCCCCGCCCGCCGCCTCGTCAACCGCCGGACTTTCCACGTCCAAAAACCCGAAAGGCAAATTGCTTTCCCCAGAGGCTAGGGCGTGTTCACACTGACGGAGCATATCGAAGATGAGTGCGAATACAATGAACCACATGGATATTACGCCAAGTATGTCAAATCGAGAGAAGACTCGACGATATCCTTTCAATCGCCGAAACAGCTTCTCCACTTCGTTGTGCTTTTTGTACAGCTCTCTATAGTATTCCCAGTGAACCCGGCGATTAAAAAAGGAACTCAATCGGATACTGTTATTTCTATAACATCGAAAAATAACGAACAAAAAACCACCTAGCGCAACAGTTATCATTACCAAGAATATCCGAACAAACCAGGTCTTAATATTTTCCAAACGATCAACTCAACCGCCGATGTCAGGCTTTCCATTGCCAAGACCGCAAAAATATTCCTCTATTTTGTCCAATTGATCTTTGATCTCGCCAAACTCCTTGCCAATCTGATTAAACTGTAAATCAACATGCTTAAACTGCCCGTCAATAAATATCTTCAACTCTCCAATTGACATGTCTTTCTCATTCATTTCTTGCCTCCAATTTCTTGATTAACCTTTCCAAAATCAGCAAGCGATTCTTGATTTCTCGAATTTATTTGCCTCCTCCCTCCCCGTTGCTAGGTTCCTCCCATTCGAGATCGATGCTGCTGGCGCAAGTCCTCGGTCTCTGTGTCGAAAAAACCAAATAAATCTACCCAAGAAATTGCAGCAACTGTTAAAAGGAGATACATTGCCAAGTAAAACGACGCCTTCTTTTCTTTCATTCTGCCGACCTCGTCTTTCGGGTTAATAGTTGCTAACTCGTTCATTGTCAATTTCGTAATCCGTTTCAATCCTAGCTAGGATGAATCTATTAGTCGCATGGAGCGCGTCCACCTCAATAAACAATTACCCCCACGTCTCGCGATTGCACTAAAGGCTGAATCAACTTTTTTCAATTAAGGCTGTTTATAGTCTGTTGACGACTTGTTTACAATCCTTGATTTAGTGTGAATATGCCCTAACTACTGAAAATCGAGGGTGTTTGTTTAGATGTTGGATTTTTTGAATGCGAATGAAAGTGATGAAAAGGAGAAGAAAGCGGGAGGATGCGAAAGCACGAGTTGCTGGCCGTTGAATTCACGAAAAAGCCTGAAGAGGGCTTCTGGCTTTGAGAAGAATTTTCATTGGTATCGGACGGGGCTGGCCGCTGAATTCTGCAAAAAGGTCGGAAATTCTGCCTTTTGCGGTTGTGGAGAAAAGTTTTGTTGGTTGGTTAGGAAGTGTTTATGGGAGAATTCTGAATTAGGCAATGACCAATGGGAAGGGATGACAAAACTGCGAAGAGAACTACAAGGGTGAATTGGCTTTGCCGATGGTCGATTACTAATTGCTGGTTATTTAGAGGCTTTCTGGGCGAGAAGGTTGGGGTTTGCAGAGCTGTTGGCTGGGTCATCTTCGCTAATAGGGGGTGGAGGAGAGGGTTTTTCCATGCTGTTTGTTGGGGAGGGGATTGGATATTTTTGTGGATAGGAGGAGGTCGCAAGATGGGGAGAACGAGCGTTTCGGTTGGCTGGTTGTGCCTTCATTTGACGCCAATGGGCGAGCGAGTAACGCCCCATTCTGTTGCTAGGAAAATTGTCTGGTTGTTGACCGCAAGAGGCGCAGAGTGTTGGCGGTGGGCTTGAATTGCAAGAGTTTCGCTTGGCGCGGTTTTATTCGTCATCTATTGCCGGCTAAGGAGCGTTATTTTGCTTACTTGTTGTGGGGGAGGTGGTTCCTTTCTTGGATATGATTCAGCGGGATTACTTGATGTGGATGATTCAGGAGTTCATCAACTAGCCGCTGGCCGTCGATGGAAAATTTGCGGGCTTTGGCGGGTCATTTTCCCAAGCAGAACTGGCTGAAGATTTTGTCGAGTAGGTCGTCGGTGGAGATTTTGCCGACAATTTCGCCGACAGCGGCGGCGGCAATGCGGAGGTCGAGGGCGATCAGTTCGGGGGTGAGGTTGGCTTCGAAGGCTTGGAGAGCGGTTTGGGAGGCTTGGAGGGCGCGTTGGAGGGCGTTTTGGTGACGGGCGTTGATTGCGGCGTCGAGGTTTTTTGGGCGGATTCGCCCTTTCCAAGCGGCGGCGCGAATTTGTTTTTTGAGCGTTTCGAGGCCTTCGCCGGTGCGGCAGCTGAGGTGGACGGTTGTTTTTTCTGTGTTTGCTTGGCCGGGGGAAAATGGGTTTTGAGCAAGAGCAGTGGCATCGTTGCGGGGGAGGAGGTCGATTTTGTTGAGGACGAGCAGTCGGGTTTGGGATGGCGCTGATTTTGGCCATTCGGATTCGTCGGAATTTGGCTTGGCGTTTGCGCCGGTCGGGTTTTGGGAGGCATCGACGACGCGGAGAAGAAGGTCGGCTTGGCGGGCACTTTCACGGCTTCGGCGAATGCCTTCCCGCTCGACTTCGTCTTTGGAAGCGCGGAGTCCAGCAGTGTCGATGAAGACGACGGGAATACCTTGGATGTTGGCGGTTTCTTCGATGGTGTCTCGCGTGGTGCCAGCGGTAGCGGAGACGATGGCGCGGTTTTTCTGTAGGAGGAGGTTGAGGAGCGAGGATTTGCCGGCGTTGGGAGGTCCAATGATGGCGGCGCGGAGTCCGTGCCGCAGGATGCGGCCTTCGGTTGAGGAGGCAAGCAGTTCTTTCGTGAAGGCCATCGTGCGTCGAAGTTTTTGGAGGAGAACGGTCTTGTCGTCCGGGTTGATGTCTTCTTCAGGGAAGTCAATGTGCGCTTCTATGTGAGCGAGGATGGAGAGCAGGTCGTCGCGGAGTCGGTGAATTTGTTGCGAGAGTTTGCCGGCCAGTTGCCGGTTGGCGGCGTGAAGGGACAGTTCGGTTTTGGCGCGGATAATGTCGGCGACAGCTTCGGCTTGGGCGAGGTCGATTCGGCCGTTGAGGAAGGCTCGGCGGGTGAACTCTCCCGGTTCGGCCAGCCGGGCGCCTTGTTTGAGGAGAGTGTCGAGAACCGCTTTGGTTGGGATCGCCCCGCCGTGGCAGGAGATTTCGGCCACATCTTCTTTTGTGAAAGTTCGGGGCGCGCGCATGATTGTGAGCAGGACTTCGTCGATGGGTAGGCCTTGCCGAGGGGCATCTCCGTTTTCGCTTCGGCCGGGTTTGATGAATTTTCCGTAGTGGACGGTGTGGGTCGGCGCGTTCAACGGCGATTGGGATCGGGGTCCAACGGGACAAAAGCAACGGTCGGCAATGGCGAAAGCTTCTGGCCCAGAAAGGCGAATGACGGAGAGAGCGGCTTCGCCAGCGGCGGTGGCGATGGCGGCGATGGTGTCCTCAATCATTAGACGCGCTTTGTCTTTGTTTGTGGAGGTGCGGAAATTGGCAATCTAACGAAGGCATTTGGTTTTGCCTGTCTCAGGCGTTTCTGATTCTGGATTTTCGCCTTGCAAGAGCCGTCGAGCTTTTTGGTAACTCTTGCGCTGAAGATAGTGGAGGAGCGACGGGTTGGAGGATTTGGGGAGACGGCCGGCCAAGTTTTCAATCTCTCCGAACAAGCGCATCAGGTCGGGTTTGGGTTTGGCGGTGGCAAGGGTTTTGGCGGCCGTTTCCAGTTCCATGAGTTTGCCGAGCAATGCCTGTTCCAAAGATTCCATAGCGGAAGTGTTGCCGAGCGGCGGGAAAACGCAAGCTCTCTTCGGCGGCTAAAGTAGCGGCTCTTTTTCAACGGGGCCACGCTTCAACCGCAAACAAAAACAGAAAAAGGCGCAAAAACTGCTTGTATGCTCGTAAAAAAGCGAAGAAAAAAACATTTTGAAACGTTTATAAAACAGTATTTTGAGGATGCCAGTCTGACTAGGGAGTGTTCCCATAATCCGAATTTATCATTTGTTAGAACAAAAAACCCTCACTTCGGAAAAATCCCAAAGCGAAATTAAAAATCCAATCGCTGTTTGCAGGCAACGGCCACTAGCCCAACTGCGGCTCGCCCGCCACTTGGTTAACAGAACCCAAAACATTGACCGCCCATTCCTCAAACAACAATCCTGTTGCCGAACTCGGAAGAAGATTGAGAAAAAAGCCATTTCCGCCATTTCTCCATCACCCTAAGCGCTGGCCGCCGCCAATCACCAATCGCAAGCCCCAAACCGCAAATTCCCCAGCCGCTTTTAGTTTGGCTGGCATGCCGTTGCTTGGCGGCCATAACCCTTCAGCTACGAGGCTGCGATGACGATTGGCGGCCGTCTTGGTAGCGCCCGCCGCCAACCGGCAGAAAGTCCGCAACGCCAAAGCGCGCTGGCTGGCTACGAAGTTGGGGAGGCTTGTTGGCGGCTTTTTTGTTGCACTCGCCAGCGATGATGGCGGTGGAAGAAAACAAAACCGAGGGCAAAGAGGCCGAAGATGAGCGCGTATTCCTCTGGTTCGGGGATGACTTGGCTGTTGACTCTGACCTGTATCGAGCCACTGCCGCTTGCCACAAAATTGCCACTCAGGAGGCTACTAGCGTGGTTATTGAAGGTTCCCGCAAAGAAGTCGCCAATCGGTTTGTTCAAAATGCCGGCGCCCGTCCAAGCCGAAGAATTCCCAATGGAATAGGACAAACTGCTTCCAGAGACGCGAATCCCGATTTCATCAGGGTTTCCACTATTTTCATCAAAAAATAGATGGGAAATGGTTCGGTTGCCGCTGCCGATGGTGATGGTCGGCGTATTAGTGGCGTTGGCGGCAAAAGTGATGTTGGTTCGGCCTCCGCCCGGAATCCTGGCTCTCACCGAAGCGATATCGATGGTGTTGGAACTGGAAAACAAGGGAGACAAAGAGAGATTGGCGTTGTTGGGTTTGTTGGCGTTGAAAAAGTTGTTACTCGCAGTTCTCCAAGAGTCTGAAGAATCGTAATCATTGGAGAGTGAGGAGATTCGGATGCTACCGGCGCTACTCGCGGTAGAAGAACCGCTAAAAATCCAAAGGGTTTGGTTGGTGCTGTCTTGGCTGGGATAGACGTCAATGATCAACTGCGCTTGGGCTTCGTACCCCCCCCCCCCCGCAAAGGCAGACGATGGCGGTCAATAAAGATAGTTTTTGTTTCATAAATATCTGTAATTTAAAAAGTTCGCTTTGTTTCTAGCCTCTCCAAAGAAAAGAGTCAATCCCCAAAAAGCAAAAAAAAGGAAAAAAGTTCAAAAAAAAATTCGTTGGAAAACGATGAAATTCGAAAAAAAAGCGCGGCAAGGGAAATTCAGGAGAGGAAATGCCGCCTTGTCGATGGCGAATCCTTGGTTCCTGGCCGTTGACTTTGCAAAAAGAGCGGAATCCTGCTCTGCCGCTACGAAAGAAAGAAAAAGGTTTTGGTGGCAGGCAAGTGTTTTGGGGAGGACTCTGAATTCGGAAGGACGCATTGAAGGAGACAGCAAAACAACGAAATCCGCCAACAAGCGCGCCATCTCCCGCCTGGCCGTTGAGGGAAAAAGAAAGTTTTTGCGGTGGTTGGCAGCCAAGCGGCGCATGGATTCGTTTGATGAATGGATGAGCGGTTGCCGCTCGTTGTGGCTGTGATTTCTTTCTTCAACAACCAAGCGGCAAGTAGGATTCGCTTGAGGGAATTGACGAGCCAAAGCTGGTTTCGGCGCCGTTTGCCTGCTTCGCGCATTCTATGGTTTTTGAGAAGTTGGGAGGAATTTTCTTGGGATTTGTTGGGTTGGCGCTTCTTTTGGATTGGCCGCTTCAGATGAGTGCAAACTCGGTTTAGTCGGTTGGCGGGGATTGGATGAGCGCAAGGGGGCGCCGATGGGCAAGGCGTTCAAGATGAGGTTGGCGGCGGCGGCGGCGGCGGTGGTTTTTGTTGGGGGTTTTGGCGTGGCGGCGGCTCCATGCTCCATCAGCGTTCTGAAACAGCTTAGTCAGGACTTATGGAGGATCAGTATCCACAGCGCGAGTCCTCCCCAAAACACCCCGATGGACACTTTGATTGCGACGGCAGCAATCCATGCAAAGAATTTCCCCCAGCTTTGCATAACGGCAGGCAAGTCTCCAGCCGCTTTTCTTTTTCGGATTTGATTTCAATTCTTGAAAGCGCTGCTGTTAGCGAGAATGCGCCCTAGTCAAATTTTCGGCGGCTGGATTGATTTGCCGTTGGGAAGTCGATTGGGAGATTTTTGGGGGTGACTTTTCCGGTGGCCGCCCATTCGGCGCCGCGTTGAAAAGTGACGATGAACCCGACGCATTCTGCGGAGTAATCGGCGTGACCCATCGGCGTGTGAAAAACTCGGCCTTTCCCAAAGGTAATGGTCATTATCATCGGTTCGTGCCGTCCTGAACCTTTTCGCTCTTCGGCGGCGTAGGTTGTGGCTAGGATTTGCATGTTGTCGGCGGGGCCGCGGAGGCGGTCATACAGTTCGTCTTTGGCGTGGAGCCATTGTTTGGGCAACCCGCGAGTGATGGGATGAGTGAGGTCTCGGATGGTGATTTGGAATTCGTGTTGCGGGCCGTGGGCGCCGCCTCGTCCGGGAGAGTTGTCTCGGATTAGTTTTCCTTGTTTGTTGAAATAGACATAAGGGCCGTGTTTTTCCGAGCGTCCACCCCAACCGCCCAGCCCGATCATTTGGTTATAGGCTTCCCAGTCCGGCCAGCAGTTGTTGGCGGCATGCACAATCACCAGGCCGCCGCCGTTGCGAACATAATCTTCAAACGCCTTTTGCGTGAGTTTCGGCCAGAGGGCGGCTCGCCAGCCGTTATTGTTGATTACCACGTCGTATTGGGAAAAGTCTGGAGAAAAGTCGGCGTCCGGGATGGGCTGAGGCACCGCGGAAGTTGTTGTTCCGTTCTTCAAGGGAAATTCACTCAAATACTGGGCGCCCTGCCAAGTGAACCGTGTGCGCTCGACGCGAACGACAAACCGTCCCGTTTCTTCCAAATAACGTTTCATCATCGCAGTAATTTTCGGCCACATGGCGTGATTGTTCTGGCCGTCGACAATAAGCGCCTTGAGTTTCGGCTCGGCCAAAAGGGTATGAGAGAGCACCCATCCCAAAACGAGGCAAGCAATTCGGTTCCACATAATGCAATGAAATTTATGGTTGCGGCGCAGGCAAGTTGCCGGCATTCACAAAACAACTCGGATGAAAATAGCAAGCGAAACTTCTTTTGGCAAAAACTTTTTCTTGCTTTCTCCACTCGCGAGCTTTTTCGTAACATCTACACGACTGGCTAGATCTTCAAAAAATTGCCTCTATCAAAAGTCAATATGCGAATTCTCCTCTTTGGCCTCGTTCTGATTTTGCCGGGCTGTGCTTTGTTTCCCGAAAAACTTCCGGTGCGTGATGGGAAAAGCCATCTTCAACTGCCGGAAATGTGGAAAAACAGCGGCGTCGGCAACGAAGGCCGGATTGCGACCGGATGGCTGGACACTTTTGAGGATCCAACAATGACGGCGCTTGTGTTCGAGGCATTGCAACGGAATCCGGGAATCCAAATCTGGGAAGCCCAACTGCACTTGGCTGAGGAATCGATGATCATCGGGCGGGCACCGCTTTTCCCTTCCATTTTCTTGTCCAGTTCTGGATCGCGCACCGGCAGTCGCACTCTGCAGGAAGACGGCGACCTTTCCGCTTGGCGCTACGAAAAAAGCTACGGACTGAACGCCAACATTTCTTGGGAACTTGATCTTTGGGGAAGGCTTCGCCACTTGAACCGCGCAACGCAGTATGACTATGAAGCGCAAAAAGCGGATTTTCGCGGCGCAAGACTGTCCCTAGCGGCGTCAACGGCACGGGCTTGGTGCAACCTGATTACCGCCAAGCAGCAACTGGCGCTAGCGCACCAAACCAAAGAAAACTTCGAAGGCACTTTTCGCATCACAGAACGCCCCTACAAAGCAGGCGACGCCTCCGTCCGCCCTTTGAGCGTTCTGTTTGCCAAAAACAACATCGCCTCCGCCGAACGGAGCGTCATTTCCCGGCAACTGGCGCTGGACGAAGCCAAGCGGACACTGGAAATCTTGTTGGGACGATACCCAGCGGCCGAAGTGGAAGCCCGTGATGACCTCCCATCCCTCAGCCAGCAAGTCCCCGCCGGCTTGCCGTCGGAATTGCTCCTGCGCCGCCCCGATCTGACCACAGCGGCCAACGACTTGCTGGCCAGCGCCGAACGCGCCGACGCCGCCCGAAAAAACTTGCTTCCCTCCATTCGGCTAACCGGAAGCGCATCGACAAGCAGCCAGCAACTAGCCGACCTGATTGCCGACCCAACGCGAATTACCCGCAATCTAGCCGCCTCCCTCTCTCAACCCATTTTTCAAGGCGGACGGCTACAAGCCCAAGTTCGTCAGGCAAAAATCCGCAATCAAATCCAAGTGGAATCCTTCATCGCCACCGCATTACAAGCCTTTCAGGAAGTGGAATCCGCCCTTGCCAGAGACCGCTCGCTGGCCGCGCAAGAAGCCTTTCTGAAAGTGGAACTAGAGCAGGCCGACCTTGCCGAAACCCAAGCCAATCGCGAGTTTTCAGAAGGCCTGGTGACCATCATCCAAGTCCTCGAAGCCCAGCGCCGAGCCGTCAACGCCCGCAACGCAATGATCTCCCTCAGAAACCAGCGCCTGCAAAACCGCATCAACCTCCACCTCGCCCTCGGCGGCAACTTCGCCACCCCAATTACCAACCCCACCCCACATAAGTAAAACAGCCAACAAACATTCGGCGTTAAAACCCGCTCTCCAATCTATAATCAATCTCGGCTTTCAACACCAATATGCAGATATCCCCCCCTCTCTATTCAAAGCACGAGACTCAAACGAAGGTGTGATTCGAGGTTGCTTGACTGGCGGATTCCTACAATAGATGTAAGGCTTCCTTTTTGTTCACCACTCTCCATATAGCCAAGGACAGGGAATCAACGTTTTCAAAGCATTGTCTTCGCACCCGCACTTCTTTCCAAAGTCTTCTGCATCTCAAACGGAATGTGCTCCAAAACTTGCTTCCATGCTAAGTTCCCAACTCCCATAGTTGCTTCCAGATGCAACAAAAACCATAATAAAAACCGCCGGGCGACTCGGCGGTTTAAAAGCGCAAAACAAAAATCCGACGGTTACTCCAAACCTCCGGGCAACAGTTGGTTTGTCACTGCCGGGCGTTGCGTCGTCTCTCAAGTTGCCACTGATTAGCGTTTTTTCTTCCAACACGTAATCCGCCGGGATTTTGTGCTGGAGTGGAGGGTTGGCGTTTTCATTAACACTTGCACGCCAGAGCGCAAACCCTGCACCACTTGCCGCAGTGCGCGCCGCTTCATCAAAATAATCAGCCTCCAAATCCCACCAACGCTCTAACTCCTCGCCAGCCAAAGTGTTGCTTCGCACATCGATTGCATCTTGTCTCGCGTTCTCTGCGGCTAACCACACCCTCATCTGCGGATCCCTGCATTCCATATCTTCCGCTTCTTCTTTTCCGCCTCTTCGCCAATACGAATGGACATGTTTAGCAAGGCGTGGGAATCGAGCGACTCGTCCCGCTTATTGGCTTCGTCTTCCGGAAAAAAGCCCAAGTGAACCCAAAGCGGCCGATATAACTCAAACTCCGACTTCTCTTACGACAACCACAGTTCGCAGTCCATCCTTTTGTATTTGTTATTCTCGTCGTTCGGGATAATTCTTTTCCCATTCTCTCGTGCTATTCAGGTGGTCTTGGATGGCGCAAGGTAGTTAGTTTGCAATTGGTAGGATTTCAGGTGTCGAACACGCAGATCCTTCATATCAGATTCTTCCTTCTGACGGCGGGTTGGGATGCCATTATTCGTGCGCTCTAGGGCGTCTTCTTCCGCTTCGTAGAAGATGCGCATTTGAACAAAAAAGTTATTGGTGTCCACAATAGACTCCCAGTTTCTCCCAATGAACGGAACGTACTTTCCGATCTTCTGTCCACCGCTTCATGCAGATGTTCCTCCCAAAGATTCGGGTTCGATTGGATAAGTTTTGATTGAGTGCCTTATCGCAATTGTAGTTTTTCGATTGTTCACGCATACATTGTTGGTCCTGAATCTCCGCAATATTGTCTTGAGTTTTTTAATTTGGTTGGCGGTCGGTATATATGGCTCTGGCCTCATCGTTATCTGCTAACCTTTTGCAAGCAATAAAGGAACCAATGCCAACGACAGCGTTAGCAACGCCGCTGGCAATGCGTCCTACGGCAACTTCTCTCCCACTGATTCGGGCAATCTTCCTTGCGCCCACTATCGCGCCCCCTGTTGCCGATCCGCCACCCAAACCCAGACAATTCCAAAAAATTCCATTGGCAGAGGATTCGGTGATTTGGATGGTGAATTGGCGATTTTGTTCGTTCAGAATCTTCCGTTGTTGCCGCATTTCGTAGCACCTATTGAGTGCTAGATTTCTTTAGTTACGGCAATTTAAGTAGGCGTCCCAAGCATCTTTTTCTTGTTAAGAATTTCCAGGCAATCCGCTTCGCTGTAGGTGTTGTCGAAGCCTCCCAGTCCAGTAAGGGTGGTCGGTTGGGATGATTTGACGAGAAAATGCCGTTAATCATTGTCATTCAATGCTTTAGACGATTTTTTGATGACTCGGTCGGGAAAAATAAATTCGACTCTCCACTCATCACCGCTGGCTATTTTGAATTTTAGTGTCAACACGCCCTTAGGGCGTGTTCCTACAATGCGTAATGGGGAATTCAAAGTTTAAGTCTCTAAACATGAATAAAAGTAATGAAGGAGAGAGGAACTTGGTATTCGTCTGAGAACGACCAAAGACGCCAAAGGTCTCGAAGTCTCACTGGACGCTTCCTAATCATCATCCCCTCGTTCTTCGCATCTCGTTTTTCCCGTTCCTTCAAGTTCCCTTCTGTTTTCCCGCCAAAGCCCACCATTTCTTAACTGCGCCGACAAAGAAACTTCGCAAGAGGCTTGAAAAACGAGGACAACATAGCAAAGACTAAACCGCAAACCACAAGCTACGAAAACTGGCCGCTGGCACAACTGCGGATCGCCAGTCACTTGACCACAGAACACAAAACATTGGCCACCCATTCCTAAAACAAAAATCCCGTTGCCAAACTCTCTTAGAAACGGGATTGGGAAAAAGGCAGTTTCCGCCATTTCTTTGCCACAAAGCGCTAGCCGCTAAATAGAGCGGCACAAAAACCGTAGTCCTCCGGACGACACCCACCAATCGCAAGATTCAGACCGCGAATCCCTGGTCGCATTTGATTTGATTTGGCAGGCACGCAAGCGTTGGCGGCTACAAATCCCCAGCTATGAGGCTGTGATAACGATTGGTCGTTTTTGTGATGCTCGCCCCAAACCGCTGGCTACGAAGTGGCGGCTTGTTGGCGGCGTTTCTTTTGCCAATGGCGGTGAAAGAAAACAAAAAAGGTAAAAGCGCCGCTATCGCCAAGAGAATGTTTACCGCCAACCGCTTGCCAATGATAAAGAGAATGTTTTCATGATGTCAAACATTTAATAATCCGAATAAAGAACTCCCAAAGAAGCAAAAAGACGAAAAAGAGTTAAAAAAGTTTGTTGGAAACGACAAAACTACAAAAAAGCGCGAAGAGGGGCTTTTGGCTTTTAAAAGAAGTTCCATTGATTATTTGTGGACGGGGCTGACCGCTGACTTCGCCAACAAGCGCGGATTCCGACTTGCCGTTTCGGGAAAAAGTTTTGAGGGTAGTGGCCGGTGAGAGAGGAGGAGTCGTTAGAATGGCCGGCGGTTAGGAAGTGCTTTTTGTGAGCTTTGCGGCCGAAGGTTGGGGTTAGTTACTGGTTGCGGATTTTTCTTTGGGTTGGGTGGTTGTCTGGGGGAAAGGTTGGATGGTATGAGATATTCTGCTGGGATTGCTGTTTTGTAAAACAAATGGCGGCAATGAACAAATCTCTGTTGTCGGCGGTTGCCAACGCAAAAGAGGAAGAAAGGTTTTGTCGCTTGGGTTGTCGTCGGTTTGGTGAGGGCGACAGACGCGCGGGAATTGGGAGTTTATGAGTATGGAGGTTTTGGATTGGAAATTGAATGCGGCGTTTGTTTGTCAAAGTGAAGGGATGCGGGAAAGAGATTGGATTCGCGGGCAGTGGATTGGGAGTAGTTAGTGGCTGGCTTCGCTGGGGATTTTTGGAGAATTCTGAGTTTTTTCATTCTGTTTATCCGCGTTTTTGTGTTTTGGCATTGATGGAGGGGAAGGAATTTGGAGAAACGAAGCAAAGATAATTATTGCGGCGGTTCTTCGCAGGGGTTGATGGGAAATTATTTCTTTGACTTGCGCAGAAGTGGACAAGAGAGGATGATGCCGGAGTGATGAGTGTGAATGAAGAAAAGCTTCAGATTCTGGCCAAGAATCTTTCTGAAGAATTCCCCCGCAGTCCGCGGGAGACGCTGGCGGGATATGTGATCGCGGGGCGGATGCTAGACAAGTGCCGCGCCGCTATTTTGGACATCAACGGCGATTATCATTTTGACTGCCCGCTGGACCGTCGTTTTCTTTCGTTTGCGGAGATTCGCGCTGAGAGTTTCCGGGAATTTGTGGCCACCGGAGCAAGCGATGCGGAAACGACGGAGTGGATTCGGCAAAACGCGAAGGCGCGGCCAAGAATGGAAGTCATCCGATGGAACAACCAACTTCGGGAAATGAGAGTGTCGGAACTTCCGGAGGAAGCGCAGGAATTTTTGGAGGACTACATCGAAAAGTTCTTGCCGAAGAATCGTCCGGTTTATCGGTGGTTTGATGTGTACGATTTGGAAGAGCGGCGCATTTAGCAAGAACGACTCTTGCCGGGAGACGGCTGCGACGCAAACGGTTGTTTGGGAACGGTGAGAAAAGCAGTGAGAGCAATATTCTTTTTATCAAGGCGGGGGCAAAGCGGGCGGTTGAAGGTTGCCGAGAAGATGACGTTGGCTATTTTCCCCTGTGTAATTATGAAATTTTCATCGAATTGGTTTTTCCGCAGGATTGCGCTGAGGAGCAAGGAGCGGTTTCTATGGACAGCGGTTTTTGGAGGATGGCTCTCGTCGCTTTCGGTTTGCTGTGCCCAGTCGGGCGAGGGGGCTTTTCGCCAACTGGAGGAGCGGTTGCCTACGCCGAACGTGTATCGCACGGCTTCGGGGTCGCCGGGTCCGAGTTATTGGCAACAGCGGGTGGATTATGATATTTCCGTTGAGCTGGACGATGAGAACCAACGAATCATCGGTTCTGAAACGATTGTTTATCATAATCAGTCGCCCGATGTTTTGCGGTATTTGTGGGTTCAGTTGGACGCCAATTTGTTTAGTAGAGAATCGGACAACCGGAGCGCGGCGGAGTCTCCCGCCATGAACGGCCTTTCTTTCCAAGCGTTGCGAGGCGTTTTGTATCGGGAGAAATTCGACAGCGGATTGGCGATTACGAAAGTTGCGACGGCAGACGGCGCGAATCTGCCGCATACCATTGTCAAAACCATGATGCGGGTGGACTTGCCGAAGCCGTTGGGGCCGAGGGAATCGACGGAGATTGTCGTGGATTGGAGTTACTCGCTTGTGGATGCAAAACGAGTTCGCACGCGGTCGGGATTCGAGTTTTTTCCGGCGGATAAGAACTTTATTTATGCGGTGGCGCAGTGGTATCCGCGGATGGCGGCTTATACGGACGATCGAGGATGGCATAACAAACAATTCCTCGGTTCGGGAGAATTTACACTCGAGTTTGGCGATTACTTGGTTCGAATCACCGTTCCCGAGGATCACATTGTGGCGGCAACGGGAACTTTGCAAAACCCGGGCGAAGTGTTGACGCCCGAACAACGAGAGAGGCTGGAGCGCGCGGCTATGGCGGCAAAGCTCGTGTTTGTGGTGACGGCCGCGGAGGCAAAGGAAAATCAAGACTCGGTCGAACGGGGCAAGAAAACTTGGATTTTCCGGGCCGAAAATGTTCGGGACTTTGCTTTTGCCTCTTCGCGCAAGTTCCTTTGGGACGCGCAGGGATACGATATTGGGGGAAACAAAGGTTTAGCCATGTCGTTTTATCCGAACGAAGCGGAGCCGTTGTGGAGCCGGTATTCGACGCAGGCGGTAATTCACGCCTTGGAAGTCTATTCCCGGTTCACTTTTGATTATCCCTATCCGGCGGCCATATCTGTTCACGGCCCCGTGGGCGGCGGGATGGAGTATCCCATGATTAGTTTCAACGGCCCGCGTCCATTAGAAGACGGAACGTATTCCAAGCAGACAAAGTATAGCTTGATTTCCATCGTCATCCACGAAGTCGGCCACAACTTTTTTCCGATGATCGTCAACTCGGACGAAAGGCAGTGGACGTGGATGGATGAGGGACTGAACACCTTTCTTCAATACTTGGCGGAGCAAGAGTGGGAGGAAGATTATCCGTCCAGAAGCGGAGAGCCGCGGTCCATAGCGGGTTATATGACGAGCGCGGCCCAAGTGCCGATCATGAGCAATTCTGAATCTATTTTACAGTTTGGCAACAACGCCTACCGCAAGCCGGCGGCGGCGCTGAACATACTGCGGGAAACCATTCTGGGCAGGGATTTGTTTGATTTTGCGTTTCAGGAGTATTCCCGCCGATGGATGTTCAAGCGCCCGCAACCGGCGGATTTATTTCGAACTTTGGAAGACGCTTCGGGAATGGACTTGGATTGGTTTTGGCGCGGGTGGTTTTACACAACCGATTATGTGGATATTGCCGTCGAGGATTTCCGGCGCTTTGATCTGGACACGATGGACCCCGTCGTCAACAAGGCGAAGGCGCGGCGGGAACGCAAAGAGTCTCCCCAGTCCATTTCCGAAATCCGAAATCAAGGACTCCCTCGCCGATTGGACAACCATCCTGAACTGGCGGATTTTTACAACGACTTTGATGACTTCAAAGTGACGGAAAAAGATCGTCAAGCGTACAAAGAACTGCTTCAAAGCCTGGAAGAGGCCGAACGGGATTTGCTAAAAACCGACGCTTTCTTTTACCTGCTCAAACTGCGGAATCTTGGCGGGCTGGTGATGCCGGTGATCGTGAAAATTCGGTATGCGGACGGCTCGCAGGAACTCCGGCAGTATCCGGCAGAGCTTTGGCGGCGCAACAGCCGGGTTGTCTCGAAGTTGCTGGTGCTGGATCGCCAAGCCGTTCAAGTGGAATTAGATCCTCACCTGCAAACGGCAGACGCCAACCGAGACAACAACTACTTTCCGCGAAGGATTGAAAAGGAACGCTTTCGGCTGAAGAAGAACAAGAATGCTTCCAATCCGATGCAAAAAAAGGAGGCGAAGGCAAAGGATGGCGAGAATTAACCTCCAGTTATCGTTGCCCGCTGATTTATCCGCTTTATTTGGACGGCGTCCACTCGGCAATTCCTGGTTGCCGAGAGAAAGCCATCGTGCGAGGAAATCCGCCGAATTCTTGAAAATGGCGCGCGTGTCTAATCCTTATGACAAGTTTCATCAACAAAGCGGGGAAACTCTTGATTGGAGCGGCTGTGTGCGGTAAACTTTGCGCTCTTTGACGCGTCCAATGCTATGAAAGGAATTACCGCACTCCGTCTTCACTTGGGTCTTTTTATCACCGCAGTCATTTTGGGGCTTGCGCCGGGCGCTGTTTGCGCGGCAGACGCCTTGCCTCGAGCCCTCCCCGAAACCGTGGGCATGTCTTCGGAGCGTTTGCAACGCATTCGCCCGTTTATGCAACGATATGTGGACGAAGGGAAACTTTCCGGGGTGGTTACCTTGGTTTCCCGGCACGGGAAGGTGGTTCACTTTGAAAGCTGCGGCCAACGGGATGAAGAAGCGGAAAAGCCAATGAAACGCGATACCTTAGTGCGAATTTATTCCATGACCAAGCCGATTGCCGCCGTGGGACTGATGATGTTGCAAGAAGAAGGGGCGTTTCAGCTCAACAATCCGGCGCAAAAGTTTCTTCCCGAATTTCGCGACTTGAAAGTTTGGGAAGAAGGCGAAGAAGCCCAGCCCAAGCGCAAAATGACGATTCATCATTTGCTGACGCACACTGCCGGCCTGACCTATGGATTTTTTGGAAATACGCCCGTAGATCAAAAATACAAAGAAGTCGGCATTCTTCGGGAAAACAATTTGGAGGAAATGATCCAAAATCTGGCGGGCATTCCCTTGCAATATCATCCGGGCGAGCGATGGCATTACAGCGTTGCGGTCGACGTTCAAGGCGCCTTGATTGAGCGGCTTTCAGGAATGCCGTTGGATCGATATTTTCGGGAGCGAATTTTTGAACTGCTCAGCATGGAAGATACGTTTTTTGAAGTGCCTTCGGAGAAGTTGCCTAGATTCGCCGCCAACTATCGTTATCAAGGCGGAAAACAGCAGCGAGCGCTTGCGGACCCGCCGAACGAAAAAAGCCAATTCGCCGGGCCGGTCACTTTCTTCTCTGCCGGCGGCGGCTTGGTTTCCACAGCCGCCGACTACTGGAAATTTTGTCAAATGCTTCTAAACGGCGGCACATACAACGGCGTTCGTCTGTTGGGGCGCAAAACCGTGGAGTTGATGACGCGCAACCATTTGCCGGCCGTTTTGGAGGAACCGAAGCCAAACTTCGCTTTTGGGCTGGGTTTTCGCGTGATTTTGGACGTGCCTTCCACAAAAGCGCCCGGCTCCGAAGGAGAGTATAGTTGGGAAGGAGCGGCCGGCACAATTTTTTGGATTGATCCGAAGGAAGACTTAATCGCGGTGATGATGATCCAGTTGATGTCCTCGCCTTACAATCTCAAACGGGAAATGAAGTCTTTGGTTTATCAAGCGATTGTGGATTAATTTTTTCTCCCCGCGGGCGGATGCCAGCACCATCAACACGGCGCGGGATTTTGGCGGCTAACGGTTCCGCAGGGCGCAACTCTCTGAATCCTTTTCGAATTGTTATGCGAGACGGGGCATTTTTCCAAAGGCAATTTTTTGAGAGGCACGGTTTAAATTTTGGAAATTATTTACTTGACTAGCCAACGGACGGTGTGTTATGACTTGGCAAATAAGAAGTAGTTGCACGATCCAACACCAGCAGAATCCTGAAACCCTCCTTACCTTTTGGGAAGTTTTCAAGCCGATGTGAAATTGACACCATGAAAAGACAACGCAAAAAGAATCCGCTCTGCGGCCAATTTGACAAAGTAGTTGAAACATCGGTTCCGCCTTCACCAAGGGCGAAGAACCATACATTACTAGGCGAGATACTGCACGGCGATTGCTTAGCCATCATGCGAGAAATGCCTACCGCCAGCATTAAAGCAGTGGTGACTTCTCCGCCATACAACATCAAAAACAGCACGGGCAACGGCCTCAAGAACGGGAGGCATGGAAAGTGGCCTGGCGCCGCATTGCAATCTGGCTATGACAGGTATGACGATTGTCTACCCCACGACGAATACGTTTCTTGGCAACGAGATTGCCTAGCCGAGATGATGCGTCTTTTGCAGCCGGGTGGCGCCATTTTCTACAACCACAAGTGGCGGGTTCAAAACGGCTTGTTGCAAGACCGTTCCGATATCGTTGCCAGCTTTCCCGTTCGACAAATAATCATTTGGCAACGTGCCGGAGGCATTAACTTTAATCCCGGCTATTTCCTACCCAACTATGAAGTCATTTACTTGATTGCCCAACCAGATTTCCGTCTTGCGCCGAGGGCAAACGCTCTAGGATGCGTATGGCGCATCAATCAAGAAAGCAACAATCCGCATCCAGCACCTTTTCCCATCGAATTAGCCGCTCGATGCATTCAGTCCGTAGGAGAAGGACCGATTTTGGACCCGTTCATGGGCAGTGGCACAACCGCTGTAGCAGCCGAACAAGCGAAACTTCCTTGGATAGGAATAGAGCATTCCATCGAGTACGTCGACATGGCCTATGAGAGATTGCTTGAACAGGCAAGGGAGTCACTCTGATGCCCGGTATGACTGATGATGAGTTGTTTACGCGACTAAAGGCGGTCATTGCACGTGGATGGGTTCGCATTCCTGACAAATATGGCTATGGAGGAACGGGTGGCGCTGGCCGAATGCTTGAAGAACTTTTAGGTGTTGATGGAGGCAACTTGGACATACCGGATGCTGGAAAGTGGGAAATCAAGTTTCATACCAAGACGGCACTGCTGACGTTATTCCATTTGGAAGCGCAACCCAAAGGCCACATGCATCATTTGGTGAGGCTTTACGGAAGACGAGATAACAAAGGAAGACTGAGTTTCCGCCACACGATTAGGGGGCGATCTCCAATGGGCTTCTATGTCGACAATGAGAGCAATCGAATCACTGTGCGCAACACAGATCAAAGCGATGTATTGTGGCCCTATTGGACACATGATTCGCTGATCAACGCCTTTGCCGCAAAGTTTCGGCGGTTGGTAGTGGTAAAAGGGGAAAGAAGAAAACCGGAAGTTCGTTATGATGTGGCTTGGTCCTTTGAGGAACCTCGAGTTACGCTATTCATAGAAGCTATTGAGAAAGGCGTTGTCGCCATTGACTTCGACGCCAGAACGATCAATGGTCGAGGTCTTAGAAATCACGGAACGAAGTTTAGAGTACATTATAATGACCTTCGGAATTTGTACCACCGAAGCCGCAAAATAGCCTAATGGCTAGCTATGTATATAATTTCTCAAGTTTTTGACATTTTGACATTTGGTACGGTCTGGAGTTTTGAATGAGGTTGCGATTAAAGTTGTCTTGGTAGTCGTGGCCGGGCAATCATGGCGACAAAATTGCCGTTGACGGTTTAGGCGTAGAGGGATGATGTGGAACGATCTTAAAGAGGAGTGGAGAAGGTTGAGGAGGCGATTCGCCTGCTTCGTTGTTTTGTGCTTTTTGGCTCCGAAATCGCTCAGCGCCATTCAATTTCAAGTAGAGGATGCGTCTGGGAATCGAGGCGCCTCGTTCAAAGCGGCGGTTCGAGTGGTGGACTTTTCGGACGTGCAGGCATTTCAATTTACGCTGGATTGGAATCCCGATCACTTTGATTTTGTGGAAACTGGGGATTTTGCCGTTCCGGGATTAAGCGCCGGCAGTTTTGGGCATTTCCCGGAGTTTGGGCGGTTGACGGTGATTTGGAATTCGGCGGCGGTTGCCGGAGAGTCTCTTGAAGACGAGGGAGTCCTCTTTTCCCTTACCTTCCTCGCAACCGGTCCGGACGGAGCGTCTTCCACGATTGACTTTACCGACGATCCTACGTTGAGGTTTGCCGTCCAAGGCTTTGCCGACGCGCCGTTTCAAGCGGTCTCTGGGACACTGTCGATTGGCCGGCCTCCCTCCATTTCAGAAGTCTCCGATCTCTCGCTGTTGGAGGATCAGCGTTCCAGACCGAGGATGTTTAGGATTGCCGATGATGCGACTCCGCCGGAAGATTTGGTCGTTTCCTTTTCGTCATCGAATCCGACTTTGATTTCGACGGAGGGCGTTTTTCTGTCCGGAACCGGAGAAAACCGGGAATTCGTCATTGAACCGTTGCCCAATCAGCATGGAAGTTCCGAGATCGGCATTCATGTGACGGATGAAGGCGGCGCCACTGCCGAGGTTTTCTTTGTCGCCGTGGTGGAATCTGTCAACGATCCGCCGACGGCGGTCGACGACGTTTTGCGATTGAAGGAAGACAGCGATCTGACTTCGATTGCCGTTCTTGTTAACGACACCGTCTTGCCCGACGTCGAGGAAACGCTGGCCATTGTTTCTGTTTCGGAAGGTTCTGCGGGAGGAGAGATTCGCCTCGGGGAAACGGCGGTATTGTACCGTCCTTCGCCGAATTTTTACGGCGTGGAAGAATTCACTTACGTCGTGGAAGACGGCAACGGGTTGACGGCAACGGGGCGAGTGCGCGTGGAAGTGGATGCGGAAAACGATCCACCCACGGCGCTCAATGACGCCGTGACGGTTTCCGAGGATAGTTTGGAAAATGAAATCCCCGTTTTGGAGAACGACTCCGCGCATCCGGATGAAGGGGAAACGTTAGCGATAAAGTCGGTGACACAAGGAAACTTCGGAGGCGCGGTGGCTGTTCGGGGATCGTTGGCGGTTTATACGCCGTCGCCGAATTTTTTCGGCATCGAACAATTCCGCTATGCGGTTGTTGACGGGAATGGCGGGCAGGCGGAGGCCGTGGTCACTGTGGAAGTTCAGGCAAGCAACGATCCGCCAACGGCGGCGGATGACCAAGCCAACGTGCCCGAAGATGCGGCGGAGACGTGGATCGACGTTCTCGCCAACGATTCTGCGGAACCCGATAGAAACGAAGCGCTGTCCATTGCAACCGTCGGCACAACCTCAAATGGCGGAAAAGTGCGAGTCGTTGGGGAAAAAATTGGCTACACGCCGCTCCCTAATTTCTTCGGATTCGAGAATTTTTTATACACGGTTTCCGATGGCGCCGGCGGGTTGGCAATGGCGCAAGTCACCGTTTCCGTGATCAATGATCAGGCCGACGCCCCCGTAGTTCGGGACGACCAATTCTTCGTCCGGGAAGATTCGGCAGACAATGCGTTGGCAGTGTTGGCCGACAACGGCAATGGGCGCGATTTTGACCCAGATGGAGACGAGCTGACTTTGGTTCAAGCAGAGCCTCAAGGTTCTGAGGGAGGACGGATCCAATTGGACGCCGAAGGGCGGCGGCTTCTTTACAATCCCCGAAAGAACTTCTCCGGCGAGGAGACTTTCACCTACACGGTTTCCGATGGGGAGCGTTTGGCAAGCGGTCGAGTTTCTGTCTCAGTGGCCAATGTAGACAATGATCCGCCGGTAGCGCTCGACGATCAATTCGAAGTGAAGGAAGATTCGAGCGCAAACGCCTTGCCGGTTCTCGGAAGCGAAGAAAGCGGATTGGATTGGGACCCCGAAGGCTTGCCGGTGTTCGTTTCGGAAGTCGATCCGCAGGCCAGCCAAGGAGGACGATTGCAGGTGAGCGAGGATCGGAAGCACGTTCTCTATACTCCGCTCGCCAACTTTTCGGGCGAAGAAACCTTTGCCTACACAATCTCGGACGGAGTTCTTACTGCCATGGGAACTGGAATCGTTATGGTGACTTCAATTCCAGACGCCCCTTCGTTGGGGAAAGTTGCAGACATTTTTGAGATAGACCAAGACGCCGACAGCGTAGAGTTTCGAATTGTAGTGGAAGACGCGGACACTCCGGCCTCCGAACTCGTATTAGAAGTGGAATCGTCTGACGAAAGTTTGATCGATGAGCAAGGAATTGCCATCGAACGCAGCGAGAACGGCTGGACGCTCGGCTTGACTCCTCGCCCGAAAGCATTTGGCCGGGCAACGCTCTGGTTGACGGCCAGCGACGGTAGGTTGACAGACAGCGTCGAAGTTGGATTGATTGTCCGCCAAATTTTCGTTGTGGAAGGCGCTGTTCTGGGAGGTTTTTTGAGCGGAGCCTCGGTCTTTCTAGATGTAAACGCCAACAACGCGCGCGACCGCAACGAGCCGAGAAAGAGAACGGATCGCGACGGTTCGTTTCGTTTTGACCTCCTTGCGGCGGACTTCGACCGCGATGGAAATGGCGTCTTGTCCGTAGGAGACGGTCAAATTTGGGCAACCGGAGGGAGGGACTTCGTGACAGGAAAGCCAGTGGGATTCGATCTGCGGGCGCCGTTGGGAGTCTCATTGATTTCTCCCTTTTCGACACTGGCCGCTCTGATGCTGGAGCGTGACGGCAGCGATGATCTTCAGAAAGCGGAACGGTTTGTTCGATCCAAAGCGGGCTTGTTAGAATTTTTGCAACCTTCGGTTTCGTTGTTGGAGTTCAATCCGCTCCGGGCCTTTGAAAACGCCGAGCCGCCAGCACGAATGGTTTTGCTGCGATTGTTGTCTCTTCAATCCGCAGTTCAGCAAGTCAGCGCCCTGGTTTCTGGAGCGACCGGCCGTGCGTTGGAAGAAGTTGCCGACGCAACCCTGAGAACCATTGCAAACACGGAGTTGCTCGTTCTGCCTCAATGCGATCGCGTGCCGGAACTTCTCCAGTCCGTTGCCGGCGAGTTGGGAATGACTCTGCCGCCGGATTTGGCCGCTTTTGGAGGCCGTATAATATGCGATCATTTGTCCCGCTTGGAAAACCTCTCCCGCTTGGAAGGCTCGTTTCGAGAAGTTCTCCAAGCGGCATCCCGCCTTCAAATGGCGGGCAAGTTTGGTTTGGAGGCAGATTTGGCGCGAATTGGGGTTGCCGGCTCGGTTTCCGCGCAAAGGCAATACGACTATCTGGACGTCTCCCGATACGAAGAGCGGTTGCGGGATTACCCAGCGGCAGATTTGCTGGCCAATTTAGAGGATCCCGGACGCATCCGTTTTCTGCGCCGTTCTTTTTGCGTCAGCGAAAGCGGACGAGACTACGAACCAGTCGCCCTTGTCAGAGAAGACGGTCGTTTCGGCCCTTTGAGCGTGGCCGTTTTTTTCACCGGAGGAACGGCGACCGCTCCGGGCGATTTTGACCCCGAACCCGTCGTTGTGAATTTTTCGAACGGAGAAGCCTACAAAGATCTGGATTTTTCCGAAGTTTTGAAAGACGACGCCCTAAGCGAAGGCGGAGAGTCGATGCAGTTGTCGCTCTATTCCAGGTCAGATTCCACGCCGAGCTCGCCATCGGCGCCCGAAGACACAAGCGTTTTGAAGATCGTGGACGACGAGTTTGGCGGGACTTTCGGGTTTGCAACGGGCTCTTCCGAAGTGCCGGAAAACGACTCGGCCGCCGTATTTGTCACAAGACGCGGCGGCGACAAAGGCGCGGTTCGGCTTTTGGTAGCGCTCGAACGCGGGATAGGCGCTTCTGGCGCGCAACCCGGCGCCGATTTTGAAACCGATCCAGTGGAAGTCTTGTTTCAAGCGGGCGAGGTGACGCAGCGGGCGCGTTTGCCAATTTTGCCTGACGTCCTCGTGGAAGAAAACGAAACCATCTTGCTCCGGCTGGCGTTGGCGCCGGGACAGACGCTGGACGCAGACATAGGATTTCCATCCGTCTCGTCCGTTTTGATTGTGAATGATGATTTTAACACTGCGCCCCAATTCGAAGCGATTCCCGCCCAAACAACGGACGAAGATCAAGAGCTCCTCGTCTCCATCTCGCCAAGCGACGACTTGCTTCCTGCCGCCGAATTATCTGTGAAAGCGGCATCATCGAATCCAGAACTCATCGCCGTGTCGGCGTTGGAATTCGACCGAGAAACCGGCCGTTACCATCTTTTGCTGCGCCCGCAACCCAATGCTTACGGAGAATCAACCGTTACCGTTCGGGCAAGCGACGGTCTGCAAGAGACAGCGCTCCAATTTCCAGTGACGGTCAACCCCGTCAATGATCCGCCGATGCTTTCCAAAATAAGTGATTGGGAAACTCCGCCGGGGGAAACGCAGACCGTGCCTTTGGAGATTTCCGATCCGGACACGGACCTCAAAAACCTAGTGATTTCCGTGACTTCAAGCAACCCCTTCGTCCTTCCTCCAACCCAAATCCGCACCGTTCATCAAGACGGAAAGTGGTTTTTGCAGTTCACGCCCGCAACCCGAGCCGGCGCAACTTCGCTCTCCCTGTCCGTTTCGGACGGCAGTGCGACGGTGACGCAGTCAGTGACTTTGTCAACGCCTCATCCTCCCCAAGTGATCGGGCCGGAAGAAATCACAATTCGCGAAGACGAACAAGCCGAACTCATCCTTGCTCTGCACGACCCGGACACTGCTCCGTCCAACCTGATTTTTGCCGTTTCCGTGGACGATCCAAGTCTCTTGCCTCCGTCCTCTCTGGAAATAAACTCCGCGCAAAACGGCGTCAAAATACTGTTGCGGCCCTCTCAGAATGCTTATGGCAACGCAATTCTGACTCTTCAGGTGTTTGACGGCCTTCAATTCGCCCAGCACTCTGTGGCCGTGCGGATAGACCCCGTGAATGATTTGCCGACCATTTCGGAAATTCCCAACTCCGAAACGGAATCCGGAACCTCTCTGTCGATTCCCTTCGTGGTGAGCGACCTGGAAACGCCGCTCGCAGACTTGCGAATCGAAGTTCGCGTTCTCCATCCCAACGCATCAGAAGCGGTCACTTGGGAACTCAAAGGCGATTCGGCAGAGAAAATCTTATCCACGGTCTTTAGCCCCAAGGCGGAAGGCTTGGTGCGTTTTGAAATCGTCGTGACGGACGCTGACGGCGGCGCGGCGAGCCAATCCTTTCATGTATTTGTTCGCAACCTTGCCCTCGGCTCGGAAACCATCCAGATTGTGGATGCGGGCGACGGTTTTGTCGAAGTCCGTTGGGAAGGGCATGGCAGGTTGGGCGTTGCCGAGAAAGTGGAAGGACCTTATGTTCTCCTCCCCAATTCAACAAGCCCCCTTCGCATGCGCCCGCAGAAATCGGAAAGCTATTTCAAAATTGTGCCGTAAAACCCGCGCCAATCCCCCGGCTGAGTAACTATAAATGAATAAAATTTTGCTCATTGACGACGAGTCCGACGTCCGCTACGCCTTTCGCCGGCTTCTGGATTCCCCGAAAATTCAAATCACCACCGCCGACAACGGAGAACAAGGACTCAAGCTCTGCTCCCAACTGCGGCCGGACCTGGTCATCATGGACATCCAGATGAAGGGAATGAACGGCCTGCAAACTTTGGAAAAGATTCGAAAGATGGACCCCCGAATTCCGGTGATCATGATGACCGCTTACGGCACCACCAAAACCGCCATCGAAGCGATGAAACTGGGCGCCTACGACTACCTCCCCAAACCATTCGACATTCCCAAGATGCAGCAACTGGTCCGCGCCGCCATCCAAGTCTCACAAGACATGCGCCAGTCAATCCGCCTAAACAATCAGAAAGACCCGGCGGAAAAAAAGTCTAATGTCTATTGGCGTGTTGGCGAAGTGACTATCCATCTAAAAAATCAGAAAGATCCGGCAGAAAACGAATTGGGCATCGTGGGGAAAAGCGAGCCGATGCAAAAAGTCTTCAAACTCATCGGCCAACTCGCCACTTCCCAAGCCACCGCTCTGATCACCGGCGAAAGCGGCACCGGCAAGGAAATCGTTGCGCGGGCCGTTTACCAAAACAGCCTTCGCTCCGCCAAACCTTACTTGGCCGTCAACTGCGCCGCGATTCCCGAAAATCTCCTCGAAAGCGAACTCTTCGGCCACGAAAAAGGAGCCTTTACCGGAGCCCATGCGCTCCGAATCGGAAAGTTTGAGCAATGCCACCGAGGAACGATCTTTTTGGATGAAATCGGCGACATGTCCCTCCCCACCCAAACGCGCATCCTCCGCGTTCTCCAATCCGGCGCCTTCGAACGCGTGGGCGGCAACAAGCCTATTCAAGTGGACGTGCGGATTATTGCGGCCACCAACAAGAATCTGGAAGAAGCCGTAGCCGAAAAAGAATTCCGCGAAGACCTCTTTTATCGTCTCAACGTCGTCCGCATCCGTCTTCCCGCCTTGCGCGAACGCCGGGAAGACATTCGCTTGTTGGTTGGTTATTTTCTAAAAAAATTCAGCGCCTCGCAAGGAGTCCGCTGCAAATCAATCAGTAGCGACGCTCTCCGCGTGTTGGAAGAACACGACTGGCCGGGAAACGTGCGAGAACTGGAAAACACCCTTCAACGCGCCCTTGTGGTAGCCAAAGGCGAAGCCATCCTCATAAGCGATCTCCCTCCCGAAGTATTGAAAAAGAAAACCTTGCCCGTTGCCAATCCCTCGCCGGAAAACGCAAGCCCGCCCATCGCCCAGAGGCAAAACGCCGCCGACTTTCCCAACTTGGCGAACACACTCTTCCAATGGGCGCAAAAGTCTCCCGACCTGAAAATTTTGCCCGCCGTTGAAAGAGAGCTCGTTCGCCTCGCTCTCCAAAAGACCAAAGGAAATCAGATCCAAGCCGCCTCCTTGCTTGGCATCACCCGCGCCACTTTGCGCAAGCGAGTCGAAAAATTCAGCATCAAACAAACTCTAAACATCCACTAACGAACAGCGGCGCTCTTGCCCCCACTATCACAATCCGCGACGTAATGGTAAAATTGCTTTTTTTGTTTCCTTCTCCGCCAAGTTTGGAGCAAAATTAGACGAATTGAACAGCAAACACATGATAGAACACAAAGTTTTGATAATCGTGGGCGATGCCTCGGAAACAATGGACACGCTCTACCCCTTCCACCGGCTGATCGAAGGAGGATTCCGTCCCGTGATCGCGGCGCCGGAAGCACGCCGTTATCAAATGGTGCTGCACGAAGTCAAACCGGGCTGGACAATTACCAAAGAATGGGAAGGCTACACCATTCAGGCAGACGTCGCTTTCCGCGATGTGAATCCCAAAGAGTATCTGGGAATTTTCTTCAGTGGCGGTCGAGCGCCGGAATATCTCCGCGACGATGAACATCTGATTGCCATTACCCGGCATTTTTTTGAAAAAGACGCTCCCATTGCCAGTGTCTGCCACGGCGTGGAAATTCCAGCGCGCGCCGGCTGCGTCCAAGGGCGACGGATGGCGACCGTGCCTAAATGCCGATTCGATCTGGAAGTCTGCGGAGGAATATTTGTGAATGCACCTTGTGTAGTGGACGGAAACCTAGTTTCAGGACGAACCTATCACGATCACGGACACTACATGGGAACGTGGATAAAACTTTTGAAAAACGCTCGCGATGCGCGAATTGGGTAACAGTTTCCGTGAATAGCCAAGTGTCTTTAATCGCAAATGAACTGAATTGTTGAAACTGACGACGTTCTACAAAGACTAGCTGGCTTTCTTCGGACAATTGACCGGCAAGACAGATTTATTATAGAAACTATTTAAAGTTGGGGAAAAATTATATGAAAATCATACTTTCAATAGTAGTTGTGTATTTCTCACTTGGCATTGTATTTGCCATTCCATTCGCCTTGTGGGGAGTGAAGAAAGTAGATCCAATGGCGCGGGAAGGAACCTGGTGCTTCAAAGTTTTGCTCGTTCCCGGAAGCGCCCTGTTTTGGCCATTCCTTTTGAAACGCTGGTTGAACGCGACCTCGCCTCCCGAAGAATGGAGTCGGCATCGTCGTTCCAGTTCAGAAAATTAACCCGCGCAAATCTGTTTTTTATGCAACAATATCATCGCAATCAGCATCGGATAATATGGCTTGTCATAGCGCCCCTGGGGATCGCAATTTTGCTCTTTGGCCTAGTCAACCGCCCCGATTGGCCTATAATGAAACACCCGCCCGCGGCGACTCCTGAGACACCTTAAAACCTCCGTTGATTTGATCTCATGTCCCTTTCCTATAAGGCAGTCAGTTGGAATAATTTCAAGAAGCGGTATGATCGCTTTTTAATTTTTGGAATTGTTCTCTTTTTGGCTGCGTTTGCCGCCGGGGGATGGATTGTAGAGCCAAACATCACCATTGAAATTCTCCTAATGCGAGGATTCGCTGTCGCCGCTTTCTTTCTGCTGCATGTAATTATGGCTGTCGGCCCTTTAGCTCGTTTGGATACGCGGTGGCTTCCTCTTTTATACAATCGGAGGCATATGGGCGTAAGTATGTTTTTACTAGCCGTATTGCACAGCGTGTTTGCCGTTTTCATCTATCATACCGGCAGCGAAATGAATCCCATCCTTTCGATTTTGACTACGGACGCCGGATGGCGGATAACGGCCGCTCCGTTTCAGGCGTTTGGCTTCGCAGCTTTGGTTATTTTGTTTGTAATGGCCGCGACGAGCCACGATTTCTGGTTGGCCAATCTCACTCCCCCGGTTTGGAAGACGCTCCACATGGGCGTCTACATTGCTTACTTACTACTGCTAGCCCACCTAGTCTTCGGAGTGCTTCAATCCGAAACTGCGCCGGCTTATGTTTTTCTGGTAATCCTAGGTTTTGTTATTGTAGCAGGCCTTCATTTGGCGGCGGGATGGAAGCAGCGCCGAATCGAATCCGAGACCGACGGAGAGTTGGAAGATGGTTTTGTGAATGTTTGTCCGGTGAACAAGTTAGTAGAGAACGTTCCCTTTGGCGCTACCATCGGCGGCGAGCGAGTGGCGATCTTGCTGTATGAAGGTAATAAGGTGAATTGCGTTTCCGGCGTTTGTCAGCATCAGAACGGTCCCTTGGCGGAAGGACGATTTGTCCATGGTTGTTTGACGTGTCCGTGGCACGGTTACCAATACAAGCCTGACGACGGACGATCGCCAAAACCCTTTGCTGAAAAAATTCCTACTTTTGAGATTCGAGTCGAAAAAGAAAGAGTATGGGTAAAGAAAACACCGAACCTCGCCGGAACAGCAGTGCCTCCGGTACTCGTTGACTATCACAAACCATCGTAGACGGAATGAAAGAAAAACCGTTCTTTGTAGGATGGGAGGCGACTCCGTCGCAAGCTTGTATAACTAAGCGCGGATGGCTTTTGCTTGGGCTCAGCATCCTGCTCGCCGGTTGGATCGGCGCCGGTCAACGAACGCCGGGAAAGGGAACGTTCGCGTTCGGCGACGTTCGTGTGTATAAAGGAATTCTGATAGCGGAACCGACGCCTATGCTGGTGTCCGATGAAACTATTGGCGGACATCAACTCTTTTATCTAGTGAACCCCTTAAAGCGCGGTTTTCCAAATTCAACCGCGCGAAAACATCATCTTGCGAAAGTGGAGATTCGCGGAATGCTAATCCATGATGAATACGAGGCAATGATCGAAGTGTTGCCCAATGGCGTCCAAGCTTTTGGACGAACGGAGAAAAGCCCTCTTAAAGTTTCTGAAGCGCAGAAGGCGATCTTGCGAGGGGAAATCGTTGATTCCAAATGCCATCTAGGAGCCATGAATCCCGGAAGATTTAAACCTCACCGCGCATGCGCTATCCGGTGCATCGCCGGCGGCATCCCCCCAATCCTTGTAGTGCAGTCATTGGACGGGGCATTAACATATTACCTTCTGGTTGGGACAAAAGGAGAATCCATTCACCGGCAGTTGTCGGACTTTGTTGCCGAGCCGGTAGAGGTGATAGGGGAGACAAGGATTGTCGGAGACCGAAACGTGCTGTATCTGGACACTTCTAATATCACGCGTCTATGATGGTTCCCCGGCTAAAAATTATAATTAGTATTTACTTGGTGGGTGCTTTGTCCGCGCGCTGCCGATGAAAATTTTCTTGCGGCAACATGGCTTTACTTGAGAGACTTGTCTTTTAAAGTTCTGTTTAAAAAGGGAGGATGGATGAGCAAAAATATCTCGATAAATGTTGAAGCGAGCGCGAGGAGATTAAAGGCGGATTGGGACAATCCTTTGGCCAGCCGACGCTACCGACGCGAACCACCGCGGCACTTTGGCGTCAAGTTAACCCGAAAATTGGCTGACGCGTTTGAATCGTTTGTGGCGAGCCGCTCGATTCACAAGGACGTCGCTGTTTACGAAAACAATCTTTTTCCTTGGGCAGCTCAGGTCGAATCGCAATGGCGAGGCATCCGCGAGGAACTGAATGCCTTGATGTCTCACCGGGAAGCCATGCCGAATTTTCAGGAAATTCTCCCCAAAGCCGGCACCATTACCCAAGACAGCCGCTGGAAAACCTTTTTCCTGCTCGCTCCCGGAATGGACTGCGAAAAAAACCGCCAACAATGCCCGAAAACAGCGGCGGCCTTGTCGGAAATCCCGGAAGTTCAAACTGCCTTTTTTTCCATTCTTTCTCCACGCAAGCATCTTCCCGCCCATCGAGGCGCCTTTAACGGAGTTCTGCGCTACCATCTAGCCTTGATGGTGCCAGAACCAGCCGAACAATGCCGCATTCGGATTGGCGCCAAAACCTTTACTTGGCGGGAGGGCAAAAGCCTCATCTTTGACGACACTTACAATCACGAAGTTTGGAACGATACCGATAACTACCGCGCCGTTCTCTTTGTTGACTTTATGCGCCCTATGCGGCCGCCTCACGATCGGTGGATGAAGACGCTCCTCAAAGCAACCGCCCGAACGCCTTGGCTCAAAGAAGCGGACGGAAAACAAAAGTTGTGGGAGGAAAAATTCTACCAGCAAAACCGCCGCAAATGAAAGGCGTAATCACGGTCAACGGAACTCCCGCCGAAGTCGATGAGTTGCCGTGCTCTCTCTTCGACTTTCTGCAATCCCATCAACATCTTCCCAAAAGCGTCGTCGTCGAGCTAAACGGAGAAGCCGTCGCGCCATCCGAATTTACCCAACGAACTATTCAAGCCGGCGATCAACTTGAAATCGTCCAAATCACCGCTGGTGGATAAGCCGACACTCTCGCTAAAATCCGCGAGCAAAAGGACAAAACCTCGCACGAAAATGGTTGGACTGTCCACCGCCGGATGCACGTCGTCGCCAAAATTGCCATTGCTTATTGTTTCCTTTTCACTATCAGCAGGCTTTTGGCGCCGCTTCCTCTAACAACAAGCCGGCGAATTCCCCGCCGCCAATGGCTTTTCTTCCAAAGCGAAAAAGTCAAACTTACTAGGGGAGCGTTCCTCACCGACGGCGGCGTTTTGACGGAGATGCAGCGAAATTCCTTTTTTCATCGGTAAAACCGCCGCTGAGCCGTTACTTAGCTGATAATAAGCCGCCTCAGAACACTTATTGAGCCGCCAAAAGTCTCCAAAACCAGAAATTCCCCAGCCAAGAAACTGCGTCAATACGAGATTTTTGCCCGCCAATCCCTCATCGAATTCTGCTCACCGCTTAGCTGTTGAAGAAAGAAATCACAGCCACAACCAGCGTCGACCGCCAATTCTTCGTCGAATTCCCTTTGCTACTTGGCCGTCAACCGCGGCAAAAGCTTTCTTTTTCCCCAAAGGCAAGACGGAAGGTTGCGCTCTCTTATTGCTAGTTGGCGAGTTTCCTCGTTTTGCCGAGGCGTCCGAGTGTCTTTTCTCATTCGGAATTCGCCAAAAACCCCAACCCTTTTCTTTCTTTCCTGCGACCGCAAGGCGGAATGTTGCGCTTGTTGGCTAAGGTAACGGCTGGCGTCTTCCCTAGATTCCTCCTCCGCAATCGGCAACCGGTCAAGCAGAACTTCGCTATTGGTAAAGACGGAATTTTCTCCTCCCGAATTGCCCTGGTCGCGCTTTTTTGTCGAATTTCATCGTTTTCCAACGAACTTTTTTGAACTTTTTTCCTTTTTTTCTCTTTTTAGGGATTGACACGTTGCGGTGAGGAGGCTAAAAAGAAAGTCGTTTTGGTCACCAAAGTCAGAAAATCGATCATTTTTTATATTGGAATCTATGAGAACCTTTTCGTTATCATTGGCAAGCGGGCAAGCGGGGCTATAATTGTCGCTTTTTCGCGGCGTTAGTGGTGTCGGCGCTTTCTTTCGCTCCTTTGGAGCAATCCCAAGCGCAGTTGTATCTGGACATCTTCCCTTCCCAAGACAGCACCAACCAGACTCTCTGGGTGTTTAGCGGCTCTTCTTCCGGTTGGACGCATAGCAATGCCGGCCCCTACATCCGAACCGGCACCGCCTCCTATGACCGCAAAGACACCCACAAAACCAGCAACGCCTTTTTACGATCCGGCTCCGGTCTTTACGCCTTGACGGCGGTGGTCACTTCTTCGACCACGAACGCGCCCTTAGACTTCGAGTCTCTGCGAACCCGGCTCGGCCAAACCATCAAACTAGGAACAACCAACACCAACGACGACATCACCATCCCCAGCACCGCCACCAACACGCCAACCATCACCTACGACGGCCGAGGCACCCGAACCATCGCCAGCATGTATCTGCGAGATGTCAACAACACCGGTTGGGACGACATCGGGGTGCGAGTTAGCGGCAGCCAATTGAACTACGGCTCCACCTCGGTAGCCGTCAACTGGACTGGCTCGGCCGTGATGAATAGGCCGATTGGGGATTTCCACATTACCACTCCGGGTAGTTACAACGGCAATCGGCCGCCGGGTTCGGGTTCCATCCTTGGCAGTTGGACGGGGCCGGGATCAAACAATCTGCGCCTCCGCGTTCACGGCGCCGTCATCCCCGAACCCGAAGAATACGCTCTCATCTTCGCCTTGTCTGCCCTCGGCTTTGCCTTCTTCCACCGCCATCGGCAAAAGAAACAACGCCAAGCCCAAGCCACCACCGCTTCGTAGCCGCCGGCAAAAGTCGGTGATTTGCGATTTTGGATTCGCAATCAGAGATTGTTATCTGCAAAAGACAATTGGATTTTTAACTTCGCTTTGGGGTTTTTCCAAAGCGGAGTTTTTTTTGTTTCCTAACCAACGACGAATTCGGGTTATGGAATATGCTCTAGATGCTCTCCCAACAAGGGAAGGCTTTACGGCTCAAAAAATTAACAACCGCCGCCGGCTATTCACGGCAACGCTAATCAAACAGGTTTACAACACAAGCGACTTCGCCAATGCATTATCCCAAAATGATAGAGGGAGGGAAACGCAAACCAAGCCTCGAATTTTGCCAAAATAAACTGCAAAGGAAGACTTGGCTGGATAATTTTCTACAACTCTAGCGCCAACCGGACGGCAAGACGTTCTGGACAAAAGCTATTCTGCCGGGTATTTTTTCTGGTTGTGCTACTTGAAGATCACGCTGGAGACGTTCTTCGCAAGGCTCGCTTGGGGCGCGGCATTCCGCTGGAGGGAGTTGCGGCGGCGGCTCGGATGCGTCCGGAGCAGCTTGCGCGGTTTGAAGAGCGGGGCAAGCCTTCGGACGGGATTGACTTTGGCGCTGTTTCCGAACTTTTGAATCTCGACGGCGACAAACTCCGCCGAATCGCCGAAGGATGGCTTCCTGCGGCGCACGAGCTTTCTCGCTGGCAGTGCCTCCGGAAAATTGAAAATGATACCGGAGGAATGGCGGTCAACTGCTTCCTTCTTTGGGATCGGTCTTTGCGAGAGGCCGCTCTTTTCGACACCGGTTGGGTTGCCGGCCCGATTGCGGATTTGTTGGAGCAATTTCAACTGGGGCTGAAGCATATTTTCATCACTCACTCTCATCACGATCACGTCGCGGCTCTCGGCGAATTGAGAAAACAAGCGCCTGATGCCGCCGTTCACTCCAATTCCTCTCACGCGCCCAAAAGTCAAAAACTAACGAAAGGAGAGTGTTTCTCGGTTGGAGAGTTGAACATTGCATGGCGCGAAACGCCCGGACACGCCGCCGATGGAGTGACTTATGTTGTGGATGGCTTTCCCGACGAAGCGCCGCCGGTTGCGGTTGTTGGCGACGCCATCTTTGCCGGCTCCATTGGCGGCGCTCTCAATCACTTTGAACTTGCCCGGCAACGCGTTCGGGAAGAGATTCTGACGTTGCCCGAAGCCGCCTTGATTTGTCCCGGCCACGGCCCCGTAACTACGGTGGGAGAACAACGGGACTGCAACCCGTTTTTTTCGATGCTTGTCGAATCGCCCGTCGACGCGAAATCCAGCCGGCCAAACAAACAAACAACGGAAGCGGACGCACCGAACCGCAGATAACCTCTCTCAAAAATGGCTTTGCTCTCTCAAAAATGGCGTCGGATTGGGAAGTGGACTTTCTGGATCGTCAACATTCTCGGCATCCTCATTGCCATTCCATTAATCAAGGCGATTTGGCCTTTGTTGGAAGTAGGGTGGGCGACGAGGTCGGAGGCGAGATTGGAAGTGAATCCCCGCTTTCAAACGAATCAAACGGTGGCGATTTCTGAGGAATCTATTGAGAAAACTCTTTCGCCGGCGGCGACTGCGGACGACGAACTCGCCAATTTAGGATCGCATTTGGATCAAATCTCGCATTTGGATCGGCAGGAATATGATCAGATGATGGGGATGATTGCCGCGCATTTTGGCGTGCCGGAGGCATTCGCGGCGGACCCCGAAGTTTACGACGAGGACTCGGCTGTGCCTGAAGACGTCAACAAAGTGATTCGCGAGATCAAAGGCGTTCGCTATCACATTTACATCGTGGAGATGAAGGACCGCAACGGCAACCGGACGACGCTATTGCACTCTTACAAGAAACCGAACGCGGATTACGAGCGCATTTTGCAGGCGATGAAACTGATGCGGAAAAACACCCAGCTCAAAAACATCTACGACGTCTTTTCCCCCATTTTTGCCTACTTGGCCAACGAACGGGGAGAACCCGCGCCAGACGAGAACGCGGAAGTGAACTTGGAGGAAATTCTTTCGGAAGAAGAGCGTTCCGCCCTCACGGAATCCCTGCTTCCGCATCCTGCCGGCGACCCGGCGACAAAACATTGACCCGTCCGAACGCATAAGGCATAGTTGGAAAATCGAGGCCATGAAAATTTCACACGTTTCTTTGCAAGGCCAGCTGCTGTTGGATGGTGGCCGGCTTCGGGGATCGTTTTTTCACCGGAGCGTTGTGTTGGTGTGCCAACACGATCTGGAAGGCGCTTTTGGGCTAGTGCTTAACCGGGAAACCAAAAAAAATATCGGCGAAGTTCTTGAAGACCTTCCCGACTCGCTAAAGAAACATCCGCTCTACTTAGGCGGCCCCGTGCAGCCCGGCGCCTTTTGTTATCTTCACGGCGACAACTTCCTGCCTTCCGGGAACGTTATGCGGAATCTGGACTTGGGATACTCGCTGGAAGATTTGACCGAGATTGTGGGGAATTTCTCGCCGACAAGGAAAGTGCGCGTGTTTGCCGGCTACGCCGGCTGGAGTCCGGGGCAGCTGGACACCGAGATGGCCAACAATGCTTGGCTGACTCATCCCGCCTCTATGGAACTCGTGTTTAGAAGCGACACCGGCAGGTTGTGGAACCACATTTTGGGGCTGAAAAATTGGAAGCACCGCCTCCTGGCCCAGTCGCCGGAAGACCTTTCCTGGAACTGAATGGAGAATTTTCAGGCCGAGAGCCGCCCCCCTCTCCGTTGTCCGCGCCATTGGAGATTTTTCCAGCGGCATTCGCCTCAGGATATTTTTTGAAAGTTTTTTTGAGCAAAATGAACGGTCCGCTAGTCAAATAAATTAATGAGTCCGCAGCTTGCGGAGGAGAAACCAATAACGGACAATCCGTTGCGAAAGTTTTTAGCCATGAGATTATTTTTAGAAAATAAGTTCCAGTCGTTCCTTGCCTGCGGCATTGCGGGGGGAGTAATTGGGTTGGCTCTTTTGGGAGCAGCGCCAAAACTAAAAGAAGGCTTTGATCCGCCAAAAGTTCGCGTGGACGACACGCCAATTTCAAGGGAAGGCGCCTTGCGGGCGAGCTTTGCGCCGACCATCAAGAAAGCCAGTCCCAGCGTCGTCTACATCTATACAAAAAAGCAGATTGAAAGGCAGATTCAATTCCGCCGGCGCCAGCCTTTCTTTCCCTTCGGCGATCCTTGGTTCGACCGATACTTTCGGATGCCTCCGTTAATAGAACAACGAGAACAACGCGGTTTGGGATCCGGAGTGATCGTGTCCGAAGACGGATACATCCTAACCAGTTATCACGTTGTTGAAGGCGTGGACGAAATTGAGGTTCTCCTGGAGGATGGAGAATCTCCGTATACGGCGAAGATAGTGGGCACCGATCTGAACACCGATATCGCAGTCATTAAAATCCAGGCCAAGGAGCTTCCGGCCATTACCTTGGGCGACAGCGACAATCTGGAAGTCGGGGACGTCGTGCTTGCCATCGGCAATCCCTTTGCCATCGGCAAAACGGTGACCATGGGCATTGTGAGCGCCACCGGCCGCAGCGGCCGCAGCACTTGGGAGGGAGGCGACCCCGGAACCTTTATCCAAACCGACGCCGCCATCAATCGAGGCAACTCCGGCGGCGCCTTAGTGGACGCAGACGGCCGATTAGTCGGCATCAACACCGCCATCGCTACACAAGGCGGCGGCTACGACGGAGTCGGGTTCGCCATCCCGGTCAACATCGCCCGAAACGTCATGAACAACCTGGCAACGCACGGAGAGGCGATGCGCGGCTATCTTGGAATAGGATTTCAACCAATCACTCCCGATTTGGCCGAAGAATTTGGAATCAGCGAGGCGCGCGGAATACTGGTGACCTACGTCGTTCCCGACAGCCCGGCGGAAAAAGCCGGCATCCGCGATGCAGACGCCATTGTCGAGTTGAACGGAAAGCCGGTGAAAAACCTGCGTGAATTTCAGTCGAACATCGCTTCTTCCCCCGGAAAAGAAATCCAGCTCAAAATAATTCGAAACAGCGAGGAAAAAAACATTGAAGTAACACTCGAAACTTTGGATGAGTCCCCGTTCTGGAACGAGGATTCGGACGACAATCCCTTGAGCAGCATCCAAGTTGAGGACTTGACCCGTCGCTGGCGACAACACTTCGGCATTCCGCCGCAAATCTCCGGAGCCATTGTTGTCAACGTTGCTCCTTCCTCTCTGGCATACCAACAAGTGGGAATTCGCGCTGGCAACGTTATCCAGAGCATTAATCGGGAACCCGTCGCCAACGCCCAAGACGCGATTGGACTCATCCGCCAGTTGAAAGGGGACAGAGTTTTGCTTAAATTGTGGCGCGACAACCAAAGCGTATACCTTGTAATTCACAAGAGACGCTAAAAAATTGTCGCTCTCTCAATCCATACAGAAAGACCTTCAACAACAGCAAAAGGCAAAAGTTTCCTTTATCCAGAAAACCGGGAAGGCATCGTATTCTCGCCGCATAGCGCAGCTCTCTTATAGAAAACGAAGCGGCTAAGAAAAGCGGCATTGTAGGGAAAGCGACGCAATCGCAGAATGCGGCTTTTCTATCATGCGTCTCAGCTGTTCTTTTGTCCGAGACACTTATCCTGCTGGAAAAGGAGTTCCGTTGTTAACTTGCTTAGTCGTGTATTATCCGCTTTTACTTTGTGAGTGGATTTGGAGATTGTTTTACAAAGTGAAGTGTCTTTTGATTCTCGCCGTAGCTTGCCGCCCAACGGTAGAACTGCTTGCGAGCGAGCCTCCTAGTTGTTTTTGCGGTTTGGCGTTGGAAGTGAGTTTGCAAAGGGATAGATTAGCCAATCCTCTTTCTCTATATGCGTTACTTTGACTATAATGCGACGACTCCGTTGGCGCCGGAGGTGTTTGACGCGATGTCGCCTTACTTGCGGGAGCGTTGGGGAAATCCGTCCAGCGTGTATGCCTTCGGTCACAAGGTGAAAGAAGCGATTGAGTGCGCGAGAGAGTCGGTGGCGACGCTCATAGGGGCGGAGACCGGCGAGGTGGTTTTCACCAGCGGAGGCACGGAAAGTTGCAACACGGCGTTCCATTGTGGTTTGAATGCGGATGTGGGGCGACGGCATTTGATCGTGTCCGCAGTCGAGCATTCGGCCGGCATACAATCGGCGGCGGATTTCAAAACCCAAGGGTTTCGAGTCACTCATCTCCCAGTGCGTTCTGACGGTTTGATGGACTTGGCAGAACTCAATGCCATGATCCAGCCGGACACGGCGATGTTGTCCCTCATGTGGGCAAATAACGAGACGGGCGTCATTTTCCCAATAGCAAAGGCGGGCGACTTGTGCCGCCGGCGAGGCGTCCTGTTTCATACGGACGCAGTGCAGGCGGCGGGAAAGGTTCCCATCAATGTGAAGGCGGCGAAGGTCGATTACTTGTCGTTGTCCGGCCACAAGATTTACGCACCCAAAGGGGTGGGCGCGCTTTATGTGAGGGAAGGAGTGCCTTATCGAGCGTTGATTTTAGGCGGCGGCCAAGAAAAGAGACGTCGGGCGGGAACCCAGAACGTGGCCTCGATTGTGGCAATGGGAACGGCGGCGCGGCTTGTGTTGCAAAGTTTGAAAGAGGAGGCGACGCGAGTTGGCAGACTACGCGATCAGTTGGAGAAAAGCCTTCTGCAACTGCCTTTCGTCCGCCGGAATGGATCGCCGTCGCCGCGTTTGCCCAACACGTCCAATCTCGCTTTCGAAGGCGTAGAAGCGGAGGCGTTGCTGCTGCTTCTGGACAAAGAAGGGATTTGCGCATCCAGCGGCTCCGCTTGCTCCACCGGTTCGCTGGAGCCGTCTCACGTGTTGACGGCAATGGGGCTTCCACGATCGCTGGCGATGGGAAGCGTGCGCTTCAGTTTGGGGCGAATGACGACGGTGGCCGACGTGAATCATTTGATCTCTGTGTTGCCGAAATTGCTCAAACGGCTTCGCGGCGCGATCCCCCAAACTTTTCCCGCCTAACGGTTTCTTTTTTATACAGTTGATTCCACGGCGTTGCCGTCCAATAATGAGAGGCGAGATGGACCCGATTTTAACATTACTGCGGGAAGACGCCTCCTTGACGGTTGCCGAGCTGTCCAATCGTTTAGGGCAGTCCAAAGAAAAAGTCGCCCAAGCCATTCAAGATTACGAAACTCGGCGCGTGATCTTAGGATACCGGACTTTGATCAATGAAAAGTTGTTGGGCGGTAGCCAAGTGCGTGCCGCTATTGAAGTGCGGTCTACGCCGGAACGGGAAGGCGGTTTCCATCGGCTCGCCACTCGCATTGCAAAACATCGCGAAGTGCGCACTTGTTGCCTGATGTCCGGAACCTACAATTTTCTAGTGATCGTTGAAGGAAGCAGCTTGGACGAAGTAGCCGCCTTTGTCGCCGAAAAGCTGGCCGTGTTGGAAGGCGTCGTGTCCACTTCCACGCATTTTATGTTGAAGTCTTATAAAGAACACGGCGTTCTTATACACCAAGATGAAGACGCCGAGCGCTTGAAAGTCAGCCCCTAAGTAACGACTCTCAAAACCTCCCGCACTAATGGCCATCGAAATCGATCCGCAAATCACCCCCCGGAAACTGTTGCCCAAAATCGAACGCCTCTTTGAAGTTTCCGCGCAAAAACTCGACTCCATCCAACGCACCTGGAAACCTGCTAACGGAACTCCAGTCTTTACTGTCCAAGGACGCTACACAAGCCGCGGATGGACAGAGTGGACCCAAGGATTCCAATACGGTTCCGCCATCTTACAGTTCGACGTCACCGGCGAAGAACGCTTTCTCAAAATTGGGCGGATGGCCACCGTGCGGCAAATGGCCGCCCACGTCTCCCACACTGGCGTTCACGACCACGGATTCAACAACGTTTCCACCTACGGCAATCTCTTGCGTCTCATGCGAGAAGGCCGTCTTGCAGACAACAAATTCGAGCAGGCCTTTTACGAATTAGCCTTAAAGGTTTCGGGAGCCGTCCAAGCGGGGCGTTGGACACCAATTGCCAACGGAGAAGGATATATCTACTCGTTCAATGGTCCCCACTCTCTGTTTATCGATACAATCCGCTCGCTACGCGTCTTGGCAATCGCGCATCGCCTCGGCCATATGTTGATGGGAGAGGGAGACCGCCCAATATCATTGCTCCAAAGACTAGTAGAACACGCTCGTACCACCTCAACCTACAACGTATACTACGGCAACGGACGAGACGCCTACGATATACGCGGAAGAACCGCTCACGAAAGCCTGTTCAACCTCAACGACGGAAACTATCGCTGCCCCAACTCTCAGCAAGGCTACTCCCCCTTTTCCACTTGGACGCGGGGCTTGGCCTGGTCGATTTGCGGATTCGCGGAACAATTAGAATTTTTGACCATTCTCGAAGACTCCGAACTGAAACCCTTAGGCGGCCGAGAATCCATCGAAACTATGATGCGAAAAGCAGCCGAGGCAACCGCCGATTTCTACTTGGAAAATTCCTGTCGGGACGGCATCCCAATCTGGGACACCGGCGCCCCAGACATCGCGCGGATGGGAGATTACCTCGCCAAACATTCCGATCCTTACAATCAATGGGAACCTATGGACAGCTCGGCAGCAGCCATCGCGGCACAAGGATTGATTCGACTCGGCAACTGCTTATACCAATCCGAAAAAAGCAGATCAACAAAAGGCCAACGCTACCGGCTGGCAGGACTTACATTGGCCGGCACCCTCTTCTCCGAACCCTATCTCTCGACAGATGGCAACCACCAAGGATTAATCCTTCACTCCGTCTACCACCGTCCCAATGGCTGGGACTACCTCCCGCCAGGCCATAAAGTCCCTTGCGGCGAAAGCTCGATGTGGGGAGATTACCATACCCGCGAACTAGCGCTGATAATCTGGCGCGAAGCCAAAAGCATGAATCCATACCACTTTTACGATTGTGTGGATAAAGCAGCCAAAATATAAGACCTATCTGCGAAATCTAGTAAGCCCGATACATTTCATTTTAGCGGTTGCTTGGAAGAAGAATACGGGAATGGTTGACAGAACAAGGAAGCTTGATTCAGCTCGCCCCACCCTTCCCCTTCAAGCGCAATCCCCTCCATCCTCTTTGGCAATTTTGCCTCCAACTCCACTCGAACCCCAGACTCCCGAACCGCCTCTTGAATCTCTCGATCCTTCAGCAAACGCTTATGCCGCAACACCAAACACAAATCAAAATCCTCCCGCAACAACGTCAACAAATCCCATATCTTCGTGGCCGCTCCGCCCACTTTCCCCGGCGCGCCAAATAGATATACCTTCCGCTTCATAACCACTACAAATTCATAATAAGGAACGACAAACAAAAGATTCTGAAACCACACTTCCTAAATGAAGGAAGAAAAATGCCGTTCTTCTTGTCGTTTTATGAATTCCTAATTTGCAATTGTTATCCAAGTCGTCCGCAGATGAAGCCCCAAACCACCCAACAACAAACCGTTCCTCGCCAGCGAAAACCACAAACGCCCTTCTCGACTTGACGCTACCCACTGCTCGCCCCCACCGCATCCGCACTCCCCGTCCGTAAAACCATACACATAACCTAAATAAGCGGTGAACACCACCAACACCAGTATCGCCGCCGCACTCAACAATCCCTTGCTGTTCTAGAAAATTAAGAACAACCCCAGCGGCGCTTCAATCAAAACCGCCAATACTCCCAGATAACTAACCATAGCCGCCTCCCCGCGCGCAAGATACGGCAACCAATCAGGAAAAGACCAAATCTTGGACGCCGCCGCCACTAAGAACACCACGCCGGCGGCATACGGCGCCAACACGCCCACCCAACGCAACAAGCCTTTCATCTTTCTAGGGTGTGTCGCCAAACCAACAGGTCAAAGTTAAAAGTAAATGCGAGGTGTGACTCTCTCGCCCAAAACGCTGTCCGGAGGGATGGAGATGCAACAGTATGCGCCCAGCCAGCGTTTCTCGTCCGGTGACCAATACAAAGCCAACTGAATCGCAAACACATATCCCTCGTAATCCGGCGAATCATATCCCGCGCGAAACCTCGCCCACTCGACTCCCCAGTGCTTTTTCATGACCTCCGCGGGCTTTGTCCGATACCGAATCGGAGTATGCTTGTGAAATGACAAAATTCCATCAGGATAAAAATTGAACGGATTCATCACGTCACTTGCATCCACCTTTGTTTTCCAGTTTCGTACATTCAAATGGATGCTGTCTGCACGCAAGGAATCGAAGCGGACGTTCGTATACGCGGCGTGAAGCAGTTCCAGTTTTTCCTTGTTGGAAGTTTTATCCAAAAGATCGATTTTCTCTTTATCTGTTAGACTGTTCCAAGCCTCATATTTTTCATCGTCGGATAAACCATCTAAGTTGCGAGTCTGCTTATACAGCTTATACGAAGCAACCTTCAGAGCTGTCGTGCTAAACTGGTAACCATCAGGATCGCGAAAGGCTAGAAAATCTTCAAATGATCCGGTCTTCAGTTGATAAAGCCAACTGGTTAGTTTCTGTGTTAAGGAGAACTGTTGGCTGGGTTGAAGATGCGAGGCTTTTTCTTGAACCAGTTTTCCAATCAAGTTGGTTGTTCCGGGATTATCAAGTTCCGCTGATTTCATTTTGAGCCATTTCTTTTGAAAATACTCACTCTTTTCCTCTGTAGACGTGTTAGGAGGGAAATCGGGCATCATCGGATCAATGTCATCATCTCGATAGATGAAGATAAAAACTAAAACCACTATCATTGTGATCAATACCCCTACAAAAAGCTGTTTCAATGGTCTCATAATAAAAAGATAGAAAAATTAAAGTGTCCATAACACTTCCGCTTGGGATGAAACCGAACGGAAGCGGCAGAGTCGGCGCCAAAGCATTAACTGTTGCTCCAAGTTGCCCTCTTCTTGCGGCGACCGCAGTTGATCTCGCCATCATGCTCTTCTGTCCCTTCTTCGCAACGATCCCGGTAGAAATCACTGTCGCAACAGAATCCCCACATCTCGCCTTTTGTTTCGTTGGATCCTTCCTTAACGATGTAGCAACAGAATTCGTCGTCATTGCAGTTCCATTCCATCGTGACGTCGTGTTCTGTGTGTTGACACGAATTCCCGGATCCGGAGTGGGATCCGGAACCGTCGTGGGCGTTAGCGAGGATGGCGCCGGTGGCAAAGAGAAGGGAGGAGGCCTTGAGGGCAGCCTCGCTAATGAGCGGCTGGGGCGGCAAACCCACGCCGTTGGTTGCGGCGATGGCTTCTCGCCGAGCAGCTTTGATGTCGGCTTCTTGGCTCAGAATGGAGAAGAAGCGTTTTATGTTTCGCCCGGCTTGGCGGCTTTGGGCCGCCAAGAACTTCAAGTAGGGCAGGATATGCCCAAAGGAGGTCTGTTGCTTTCGCATAGAATCGATATTTTCCATCATGTCGTGCCTTTCTTTTTCCAACCGTTCTTTTCGCTCAAAGCAAGCTTTTCCCCGGCGAACAACAGGAGACAATACTCCCCCTTTGAAAAAGAAACAAGCCTTTTTCCGGAGGAAAATCCCTTTTTTTCAAGGAAATTTTGTTTGCGAATTGTTTTGTTATTTCGACTTTTTCAAAGGAAAACGCGCTTTTTCGAGTTAGTCGGTTGGGATTATTTCCCCAAAAACGCTATGGCGATTCAAAGACGCTTTCACAGGAAGTTGGATGCGGTCGGCTTAGTTATGATTTTCCGAAGTGTTACCGGGCTGGGGAAGTTTGCCAAGCGCGGACGGCTTTTGAAGCGCTTGTTTTTATTTTTTTGCCGAGGATGCTTTTTTGAAAGGCAAGGGCGGTTGATTTTGGGTTTTGCCGTTAGTTCTCGTTAGATGGCGGCGCGGGCTTGGCGGGCGGTTGGTTTGGAGGGGCGCATGGCCCAAGCGATTGGGGAGTAGGATTGGTTTTCTTTGCCGAAGGAGTGGATGGCTGAAGATGGTTGGCAGAGCTTGTGGAGGGCGGTTGGGGACGGGGTTGCCGTTGGCGTTGTTGCAAAGAGATTCACGCAAGGTCGGTTTTTGAGTGGGGGAAGAGAGGGCGGCGTTTTTAGGGGTGGTTGGTTTGCGTTGGTTTGGCTGGGGTGGAAACGGGAGGAGAGGAGGGACGGGCTTGGTTATTGGCTGGGGGGATGGAGCGCATGAGTTGGGCGATTTGGAGGGCGGTGGCGGCGGCTTCGGCACCGCGGTTGTGCTTTGGTTCAGAGAGGCAACGTTGACGGGCTTGATCAAGAGTGTTGAAAAGCAATACCTGATGAATGACGGGGAGTGTTTGGTGGATTTGGATGGTGGCGAGGGCGTGGGAGACGGCGGCGGCGATGTGTTGGGCGTGTTGGGTGTCGCCTTGCAAAACGACGGCGAGGCAAAGGATGGCGTCAAGGGATTGAGCGGCGGCAAGTTTGGCGGCAACAGCAGGGATTTCGAAGGCGCCGGGGACGCGGAGGATTTGAAGTTGGGATTTGCGCAAGCCGGCTTGTTGGAAGGTTTGTTTGGCGGCGCGGAGCATGCCGTCGACATAGCGTGTGTTGTAGCGTGCGGCGACGATGGCGAAGCGGCTGTTTGCGGCGGGGGGATTTTTTCGGTTGGTGATGGGTTTTAGCATGGTGCGCGAGGAAGTGAGCTAGATGTGGTGTCCCATTTTGGATTTTTTGGTTTGGAGATATTTTTCGTTGTGAGGGTTGATTTGAGGGGCGATGGGGATTTGTTCGACGATTTCAAGGCCGTAGCCGTCGAGTCCAACCACTTTTTTGGGGTTGTTGGTGAGGAGGCGGATTTTTCGGAGTCCGAGGTCGGCAAGGATTTGGGCGCCGATGCCGTATTCGCGGAGATCGGAGTCGTAGCCGAGTTTGAGGTTGGCGTCGACGGTATCGTAGCCTTGTTCTTGGAGTTTATAGGCGTGGATTTTAGCGGTGAGACCGATGCCGCGGCCTTCTTGGCGCATGTAGAGGAGAACGCCTTTGCCGGCGGCGGCGATTCGTTTCATGGCTTGGCGCAGTTGGCCGCCGCAGTCGCAACGCTGGGAGCCGAAGACATCGCCGGTAAGGCATTCGCTGTGGACGCGGACAAGAGAGGCTTGGCCGTCGGCGAGGTTGCCGCAGGCAAGGGCAAGGTGGTGAACGCCGTCGACAGAGGAGCGGTAGAGGTGAAGTTGGAAGTAGCCGTAGTCGGTGGGCAGGCGGACGGTTTCGATTTTTTGGACAAGGCGCTCGCGTTGGCGGCGGTGTTTGATGAGGTTTTCGATGGAGCAAAGTTTGAGTTGGTGTCGGATGGCGAAGGTGCGGAGTTCAGGCAGGCGAGCCATGGATCCGTCGTCGTTCATAATTTCGCAAATGACGGCGACGGGGCGGCAGCCGGCTAGGCGGGCGAGGTCGACGGCGGCTTCGGTGTGTCCGGCGCGTTGGAGGACGCCGCCATCTTTGGCCCGCAAGGGGAAGACGTGACCTGGCTGGACGAGGTCTTCGGGGACGGCGGCGGGGTCGGCTAGTACGCGGATGGTTTGGGCGCGGTCGGCGGCGCTAATTCCGGTGGCGATGCCTTGGGCGGCGTCGACGCTGACTTGAAAGTCGGTGCGGAAGGAGTCCCGATTTTTGGAGACCATTTCTTCGATGCCGAGTTGGCGGAGCCGTTGTTGCGTAGAGGGGCAGCAGATGAGGCCGCGTCCGAACTTGGCCATAAAGTTGACGGCTTGGGGGGTGATGGTTTCGGCCGCTAGGATGAGGTCGCCTTCGTTTTCGCGGTCGGCGTCGTCGACGACGACCACCATTTTGCCAGCGCGAATGTCGCGGAGGACGTCTTCGATGGGATCAAACTGTTTTTCTTCGCTCACTGGGTTTGCGGTTGTGCGCTTTCAAAAAGGCGGCGTTTGGCTTGGTCGAGTCAACAAGTTGCGGCGGCGGGCGGGGAATCTTGCCGTTGTTGCCGAGTCACGGCGTTTTCCACTTTGGCGAGCGCTCGATCCAGACCTTTTGGGTTCTTCCCGCCGCCGCGGGCAAATTCGGGTCGGCCGCCGCCTTTGCCGCCGATTTCTGGGGCAATGCTGCGAATGATTTCGTCGGCGCGGACTTCGGGGCAGTATTCTGGGGAAACCGTGGCGACGAGGACGGCGGATTGGTTTGCTCCGCCGGCGCCGAGGACGATGACGCCGGAGAACTCGGCTTTCAAGTTTTCGGCAACGGTTTGGACGGTTTTGCCGTCTGCGGCGCCAAGGTTGGCGACGATTAGGGGAATGGCTGGCCGGCCTCCGGCGGACGGGATTTGCCGCGCCGAAGCCAAAAGGGATTGAGACTGGTTGGCGGCGGCCTGGTTTTGCAGTGCTTTGAGCTGTTTCTCGAGTTGTTTTTGTTGCTGGAGCGTTTGTTCCAGTTTTCGTTCTAGTTCGGTTGGCGGCGCGTTCAATCGGGACGCCAGCCGTTGGATTAGTTGGGCATCGCCGGTTGTTTTGCGCAAGGAGGCTTCGCCGGCAATGGCTTCGATTCGGCGGACGCCGGAGGCAACAGCGGCTTCGCCGATGATTTTGAAAAGCCCGATTTCTCCGGAGGCTCGTGTATGGGTGCCGCCGCATAGTTCCATGGAGAAGCCATCCAGTTGGCCGGCTTGCCCGCCAATTTGGACGACTCGGACTTGACGGGCGTATTTCTCGGCAAAGAACTGCATGACGTCGGTTCGGCCTTCGACTTGGAGGCGGTCGACTTCAAAGCAGTGAACGGGTTCGTTGGTTAGAATTCGCTCGTTTACCAGCTTTTCAATGTCGGCAATCTGCCCAGTAGTCAGGGAGTTTGCGTTGAAGTCGAAGGTCAACTTCTCGGCGCCGACGAAGGAACCTTTTTGAACGGCGTCGCGGCTGACAACTTCGTGGAGCGCCCAGTGGAACAAGTGCATTGCCGTGTGGTGCCGTTCGACGGCTCTCCGTCGCTGTTTGTTGACGCTGGCAAAAACGCGGGCGCCCGGCGTTAGTGTTTCCGTTGACTTGGCTAGAACGTGAACGATGGCCGATCCGATTTTTTGGGTGTCCGCTACTTTCCAGATTTCGCCGCCATGTTGCAGGCTGCCTTGGTCGCCCGCTTGACCGCCCATTTCAGGATAAAACGGGGAGACGTCTAACAGGACGGCGGTTTTGTCTTTCATCCGCGCCCGCTCCAAAACTTGGCTTTGGCACTCCAAAGTTTCGAATCCGCAGAATTGCGCGGCCGTTTCCATTCTCAAACTTGACACTTCGACGGTTTCTTTTTTGCGGGCGGCCCGCGCTCGTTCTCGCTGCGCTTTCATCAGTTCCTCAAAACGCTCGGTGTCCACTGCGCCTCCTTGTTCCCGCGCCAGCAGCTCGGTCAAGTCCAGCGGAAATCCATAGGTATCGTAAAGCTGGAAAGCGTCTTCTCCAGAAAGCAAGAAGTTTCTTTGGGCGCTTGGGCTTGTCAATTGCGTGGCGGGCAACTGTTGTTCCCGTTGCCGTTGCGCTTTGCTTTGGAAGAGCTCTATGCCCCGGTCCAAAGTGCGGTAGAACGCTTCCTCTTCAGCGTGAATCACTTTCTTCACTTGTTCCCGCCGGGCGTGCAATTCGGGAAAGACTTCGGCCGGGCAATGGTCGGCCACGGCATCGACTAAGCGGTGAAGGAAAGGCTCGCGAAGAAGGGAGAACGTCCTTCCGTAACGCACTGCCCGCCGAAGGATTCTGCGCAAAACGTAGTTGCGGTCAGTGTTGCCCGGCAGAATGCCGTCGGCGACGGCGAAGCTGAGCGCCCGGACGTGATCGCCGATCACTCGGAAGGCTACGTCGATTCGCTCCTGAGCGGAGAGATTGACGGCGTGAGCTTGGGAGGGCAAGGTAGACTGATAGCGTTTTCCGGTCAAGCGCTCCAGTTCCTCGAAAAGGGGACGGAAGACGTCGCTTTCGTAGTTGGAGACGGCAACGCCGAAGTCGTGGAATCTCTGCGTATTTTGGAGAATGCCGACGATCCGCTCAAAGCCCATGCCGGTGTCGACGTGCTTGGACGGGAGGTTATCGAAACCGCCGGCGCCGTTGGCGTTGAACTGGATGAAAACCAGATTCCAGATTTCGATGCAGGCGGCGCTGTCCTTGTTGACCAACGCTCCCCGGGTGTTGCCTTGCGGAGTCAAGTCGATGTGCAACTCCGAGCACGGGCCGCAAGGGCCGGTCTCCCCCATCATCCAGAAGTTGTCCTTTTTGCCTCCGCGGACAATGTGCACCTCAGGAGGCAGGCCAGCCTTGGACATCACCTCCGCCCAACAATCGTAGGCTTCCCGGTCGAACCGCGCCGGATCCCCCTTTGCTTTGTCCGGCTCGTAAACCGTGGCGTACAAACGCTCCGGCGGACAGCCCCAGACGTTGACAAGCAACTCCCACGCCCAGGCAATCGCCTCCCGCTTGAAGTAATCGCCAAAAGACCAATTGCCCAGCATCTCGAAAAAAGTATGATGATACGTATCCCAACCCACGGACTCCAAGTCGTTGTGCTTGCCTCCGGCGCGAATGCACTTTTGCGTGTCCGCCGCCCGCCCCGGCTCGTAAGGACAAGGTGCCTGCTCCAAAAAAATCGGCACAAACTGGTTCATCCCAGCATTGGTAAACAACAAATTCGGCGCCTTGGGCAACAGGCCGGAAGACGGCACAATCGTATGCTGTTTCGCCCGGAAGAAATCCAAAAAATCCCGGCGAACCCGATCGCTGCTTGGCACGGAAACCTGACTCATAATTCTCGCAAGACCTTAGGGTTGTTTTACAACCGGCGCCGCAAAACGCCAGCCTCAAGGCACAACAGAATAGGAAAAAACCAAGCCTTTGTCCAGTATAATCTTGCCGCCTCATCGGCCTTTGAGAATAGCCAAGCGAACAAGTTCTGGTTGAATTCGGCATTCCCGCCATCGTTTATGCAAGAAACTAACTCCGAAATCCATTCCTATGGTTCGTTTGTTTTTACCCATTTTGCTTCCCCAAAAATTAACAACCGACCGACTTCGGATGGTCTGTCGTTTTCGTTTTGCAAATGAACTTTACCCTCGATCGCGGCAAGATGCCGATCCCGCCGCCTTTGACAGCTGCTTCAAAATTATGTTGGACAACCTCTTCGGCAAACCCAACTCCCCCAACAAAGCCACCGGGAAACAATCGAAAGCGCATCCACTTTCTCTCCAACAGTTTGAGGCAATCGCAGATGCTTTGCTGTATTATATCCGCAACACTAAAAAACTTGTTTCCAACAGAACACTATCCCGCTCGGCCAACAACCAAAGAGCGTAGCAAGTCATACACGCCTCGTAGCAGACGCCGGCTATGGAGGGAGGAAAGCTCTCCCATAAACCTGTCGTGTCAACAGCGGTTGCCAGTGGATTTAGATAGTGGACAAAAAGAAACATAAAAGCTTGCAATGGACAGTCGACTCGAACGCAAGCAAGATTCTAACTTGCGGGAAACAAGGAGCGTGATTATAATTGAGTCTATGAAATTTATGAGAGCAAAAAAGGGGGTGACACTTTACTTGTTGGACACTCCTTATTATGCCCGCAACCTTTACCGTGCCATTGCCGGGGGCATTCCCGGAGTTCGCAAAAGCTGGAGCGGTCCTTTGCAGTGGCGTGATTGGCCGGAAACTCGGGAGCTGATTGCCAAGGTGGAACACCGCTTCAATCTCAATAAACTGGGAAAGCACGGCTATCCCGGCGCTCAAATGGCCGAACGAATCCAACTGCTCCGCTACCAAAATTCTATCAATTGCCGATGGAGACGCCTCCGGTGGCGGCTGCATTACAATGGCTGGCGAACTATGTTCGAGAAGGCCTTTGAGGGGGGGGGGTACCGGTTGCTGGAACGTGGAACGGGATGATTGGCCGACGCTCTTTGTTTCTAGAAGCGGCGCGGCGAGCCAGAGGCAAAACACTTTACTTTGAGGACGCCCCTTTGCCCGGTTTTGTGGCGTGCGATCCTCAAGGCATCAACTACGGCAATTCTCTGCCTCGCCAAGCGTCTTTCTATCGGCAATGGGCGGATGCTCGTCCATCGGAGCGGCGAAACCGGCAGTGGAAGGAGTTGGGAGATCGCCTGACTCAGCGGCAGGCAAAGCACTCTCAATCTTATGCGGACTCTTGTTTTTCCGGTCGACAAGATCCCGCCGGTCGTTTTCTTTATTGTCCGCTTCAAGTGCCGGTGGATACGCAAGTGTGGGCTTTTGGCGGCTGGATTCGGTCGATGGATCACTTTATTGAGGTTGTATATCAGGCTTCCCGCGCTCTTCCGGCGGGATGGCATCTCCGCATTCGGGAGCATCCTTCTTCGCGCCAGTCTTTTGGCAAGAAACTGCGCGCTCTTCAAGACGAGCGTTTTGTGCTTTGGAATCAAGGCACGTCCAAGTCGCAGATTGAAGCCGCCGAGGCGGTTGTGACGCTGAACTCCTCTGTTGGTCTGCACGGTTTTCTTTTCGACAAGCCGGTGATTGTCCTTGGCCAAGCGTATTGGAGTTTTGAGGCGCTGACGACGCCGGCGAAATGCGTGGAAGCGCTTTGTGAAACATTTTCTCGACCAACGAGCTTGGACCACGATGATGCCGCTCGCAGCGATTTTATGAACTATTTGGTGTCGGAATACCTTATTCGTCTTCCTGCCGAAGGCATGGGGAAACCCTTTAAACTCTGCCCGCGCGAGTTGGCGAAAATTGCAAAACACTGGTGAATGTAAAAGGCGGGATACTCTTAGCGGATTTTAATCTTCTTCAAGCAGGCGCTGAAAATCTTCCAACGTCAACGCTTCTGCCAATGAATTTTTAGCGTTTAGGGTGCCTTGGATGACTTGTCGTTTTCGTTCTTGCAACTGCAGAATTTTTTGCTCCACCGTGTCGGCCGCAATCAATTTGTACGAAGTCACGATTCGTGTTTGACCGATTCGGTGCGAGCGTCCGGTCGCTTGGTCTTCGACGGCCGGATTCCACCAAGGATCGAAATGGATGACTGTGTCCGCGCCGGTCAGATTCAAGCCCACGCCGCCGGCTTTCAAACTAATCAAGAACACGGGGACGGAACTTTTTTGGAAGCGACGGACTTCCGCCTCTCGGTTTTTCGTTGCTCCGTCCAAGTAACAAAAGTCCGTCCGCCATTCTTGTAATTCTTGCCGAAGCAAGCGGAGCAGGCTGGTGAATTGGCTAAAAACCAGCACGCGGTGATTTCCGTCGAAGGCTTGCTCCAGAAGTTCTCGAAACACGGCCGCTTTCCCGGAGGATTCTTGAGGTGGACGAGGAAGTTGTAGCAAACGGAGGTCGCAACAAATCTGCCGCAGTCGGGTCAAGGCTTTGAGCACGATCATCCGCTGTTGTCCTTCGTTGGCATCTAGGCTGGAGAGAACTTTGCGCCGGCTGGCGTCCATAACTTGGGAATACACTTCGCGTTGCTCGGCGCTGAGCGGGCAAAGGACGGTTTGCTCCAGCTTTTGGGGAAGGTCCGGCGCCACTTCCCGCTTGGTGCGACGCAACACAAAGGGGCGAAGCCGCCGCCGCAGACGTTCCATAACTTCCCGGCTCTTTTGCTTCGCAATTGGCATTTCGTAGCGGTCGCGAAAATCGGATGCGCTTCCCAAATAGCCCGGCATCAAAAACCCAAAGATCGACCATAAGTCTAGAACCGAGTTTTCCATCGGCGTTCCCGTCAACACGAAACGATGCCTTCCTCGGATCGCTTTGACTGCCTTGGCGTTTTGCGTTTTGCGATTTTTGATATGCTGCGCTTCGTCCAGCACGACAAAGTCAAACTCCCGCCGCCGATACCAGTCGACGTCTCGCCGAATCAAGGCGTAGCTGGTCACGATTACATCATGGCCTCGGGCTTCGTCAAAGCGCGCTCTCCGCTGCGGCCCGTGAAGCGCAAACACGCTCAGAGCCGGCGCAAAGCGTTTTGCCTCGCTTACCCAATTGAACACCAAACTCGTCGGACAAATCACCAAAGCCTTGGGAACGGCGACTTTCCTCAATTCGGACGAAGTCCGCATCGCCTGCAACAAAGCCAAAACTTGCAAGGTTTTTCCCAAACCCATTTCATCCGCCAAAATGCCGCCAAAGCCCGAACGCCGCAAAAAATCAAGCCACGCCACGCCGCGTTTCTGGTAGGGACGCAAAATCGAATCCAGTTTTCCCAACTTCGGCGTTTTTGCTTGGCCGTCTTGCGCCGACCAGACTCGGCTTCGCCATCCCGCGTCGCCGGAAACACTCCAACCGAGATCTCGGACGGCGGCATCCAAAAATCCCGCCTGAGCCGGCGCCAAGCGATAAATCCCGTCCCGCTGTTCTGGCGAACAATCTCGCATCGATTCTTTAAACTCCGCGACCGCCTCCACATCCAGCATCGCAATCTTTCCGTTGCCCAGCTTTCGATGCGAACGCCCGGAAAGAAGCCAACTTTGGATTTCCGATTCGCTAAACCGAGTTCCGCTCTCGGAGGCGTAACTCACGTGGAAGTCCAACCACTCCGTCCCCGAAGAAGCTCGCGCTTCAAAACGCGGCCGCACTCGTTCCAGATTTTTCTCCACGCTTTGCTCCAAACGATCCTCCAAAACCACCGTCCATTCTCGCCGCAGATTCGGATACTCCCGCGCAAAAAAATCCAACACCGCGTCCTTCCCTTCCATTTCACAAAGTCCCGTTTTGTCAGGATTGCCAAAACCGTGCCGAAGCAAGCGTCGCAATGCGCCCGACTCAGCAGCTAAATCCCGCGCAATGTAACGAAACGGCGACTTTGCATCCGGAATCCAAAGCGCTTCGGTTTCCTTGCCTCGGCCAATGGGAAAAACCTTGGCGCCGTAAGCGCACTCCAACCGCGCTCGCAACTGCGCCAATCCTCCCGTCAGCTGCAACGAAAAGACCGGCGCAACAACCGCAAATTCGAATTGTTCCAAAGCGAAGTTTGCCCGGCACTGGGGATCGCCGGTCAAAAAAGCCCCGCACGATTGCAAAAATTCAGGAACCCGGCGCCGCTCCAAAACCAACGGACCTTGCAACACCGCCGCGCAACTTTGCGGCAATCCCAGCGGCAGAATTTGATTCCCTAAAGCTACATAGAGTTTGCGGCCGGGAATCAATACCCAGTCGGTTGCCGTCTCTGTTGCTTGCAGGCGCAATTCTCCCGATTCTTCCAAAATCGCCTCCATCGGCGGAACCCAAGGAACTTCGCTCACAACAATCGGAGTCTTCCGCCCCACCGACAATCGCAGATGCCCTTCAAGCGCCGGCAACAATTCAGCCAGCGACGCCAAATTCGCTGTCCACATTGCCGGCGCCTTGCCTCCGGTCCGGGTCGCCAGCCAATCCAGCAAACGCGCGTCCATCGCATCCACTCGATCTTCTCTTCTGAACGGCACTGCGTTCAACGGGCGCCGTCCCGCCGCTGTTTCCCCTTCAAAAAACAACGTTACTTTGCCTCGCGCCAACGCAGACTTCCAATTCGGAGGGAAAACTACCCACAACCTTAGATTGACTTCGGCTTCCCGCTTCGCTGTTTGCCGGCGAAGCGTTTCCCCTGCAACAACATTCCTCGCCGCCGATAAAGATTCCTTTTCCTTCGACTTCTTTGCCGCATTTTGCGCTTCTTGTTGCAACACCCACAATCCGACTCCGATTGAATGGGCGCACATCGTCCCCCACTGTCGAGATTGACGGCACGGACACAGATTCTCGACGTTAACCCTGCTCTTAATAATCAACCCGGCCCGCAATAATCCGGACTCCGTCCGCACTGCGCCCTCAATCTTCGGCGGCTTCCAACTTCCATTCAACACGCGGCCGCCAGCCAACAAAACGCGAGACTCCTTCATAGCCTTCCAACCAGCAATCTCCGCCAAAAACCTCTCTGTCAACGCGACTTCAGCCATAAAATGCCCCAGAATTTCACACACCCGCCCCCGAATTCGAGAAAAATGAACTCCCTTTTCCAAAAAGCCGCTGCCAAATGCTAAATCCTCTCACAAAAAAAGCCGAGAATCAGCGACAACGCGCCAATCCTCGGCTGGTATTTCTACGAATCCGTCGCCTCTTTTATCGGGCAATGTAAAACTGCGCTGCTGAAACTTGCGGCGCCGGCTCGCCGGGAACTGGCGGATCGGAAGCGCCGATTGTTTCCACAATGTAAGGCGACGATGCACCGGCAACCGGCTCAAACGGCCCTGTCACGCTGTCGCTGCTGTACAAAACGCCATCAAACGTGATTGTCGCCGTTCCGTCAGGATTAAGCGTTACCGAGATAGTAGGCGCTTCAGTCACGAGCGGCACGATGTTGCGAATTTCGTCGGGACGCTTTCCAGAGACCAATTCCGCGATTTCAGTGCTGGTCAAGGCGTTGGCGAAAACAGCGAAGTCGTCAATTAATCCATGATGACTCTGCTCTTTGTTGTCTCCATTCGCGCCAATGATCAGCCTCACAAAATCGTCGGGCAAAGGCGCCGTGTTGTTTCCGCGAATCAGCAGCTCGCCATTGATCCAAATTTCTTTAGTGCTTCCTTTTTTCACGAAGGCAAAGTGGTTCCAATCTTTCCAAACGAGATCCTGCTCCAGCTCGTTAACGTCTCGATTCGTTCGAGTTGCACCGGTGCAACATCCCGCCGTGTCAAAATACACATTGTTGTTATTCCAAGGCGTATGCACCGAAGCACCTCTCTGTCCGTTGGGACTGGAAGGGGAAACGGCCCAGATCATCGATTGAACGACAATATCTGTGCTCCACTGTTGCCAGAAGGAAAAGGTGATTCGGTCCTGCGCGCTGGCCAGTTTAAGCCATTCTACCGGTTCTACGTTAATCAACTGTTGTTCGCTGGTGTCCCCAAAGTCGATGGCGCGATCTCCGGCGCTACCGGTTCTTCCGCCTCCGTCGTCCGTATAAACTGCGCCGCCTTCCAGCACTCCAACAGCGCCTTGAACCAAGTCCACAACGGCGGTTTCATCGCTGGCGTCATTGAAGTCCCAATAAGCCAGCAACCGATCATCGACGGTTATGAAGGACCAACTGCGCGCCGTCTCATTGCCTCCTTCGGTGAAACGCAAAACAGCTTCAAAAGCAGTTCTTTCCGGGAAGGGCATCGACGGTTGGTAGCGGATCGTAGTTGTCTCGCCAGAACGACTCACGTCCGCCTCCACAGTCGTCCCGTTGAGGCTGAGCGTAACAGAATCTGGATCCACGGGCCATTCGCCATCCACCAATTCCACCAAAATGGAAGCGTCAATGTCCGCGACGCTGTTTGGCCTTGGCAACACCTCTCGGGCGAGAGCCCCGCCGATTGCGGCGGCCGATCGATAAGTTTTCACGCTGGCGGCAGAGTTAAGTAGCACTTTCTCGCCTTCGTTATTAACGGTAAACAACTCAATGCTGGAACCGCCGCCGCGTTCAAACCAAACCGTTCGGAAGGCGTATGCGCCCGCTTCCTCGGCAACTACATGGTAAAGTTTATCGCGCGTGCCGTGGGTGCCGTAATCGGCTCCGACAACCAAAATAGGAGAAAACAAGTCCTCCAGTCTCCCGTCGTTTGCCTCAAATCTTCCGACGGTTGTTTCGAATCCATCATCGCTGTTGACGCCAAAAGTCGTCGCCCCAGCGGGAAGATCCACAAAATACAGAATCTCCACCGCAAGATCATCCAAGGCTCCGAGTGTGTTCTCAGTGAACCCCGGAATAGGAGGTTCGGGGTGACCGTTGCCGTCGTGGAAGTTTCCTCGATTAGTATCGGCCTCGCGGACGTTAACGACGTCTCCGATTTCAAACTCTATCGGCTCCCAATCGGGATTGGGGTTATCCGCCGGACCAAGCGTCCCCTCGTCAAGTTGGGGGTCGGCGAGGTTTTCCCAAGGTTGCCCGGTCGCCGGGTCAACAGCTTCGCCATCCAGTCGGGTTTTAGCAACCGCAACGCTGTTGACTGTCGGCGCGGTCCAATTCTGATGCGCCCGCCAAAGGAAACCGCGTTTGGAAGTGTCCGGATTCATTCTGATGCCGGGAGTCAGCGTGGTGTATTCCGACACGGTGAACTTCCATGAACGATCCACGCCCGTCGTCCAATTCAGCGCGATCGTGTTCTCGGATTCGGAGGCAAAAAATCCGTCCGGGTCGTAAGTAATGGAAACCGTGTCGCCGCTCTTGGAAACTTCGGGATTCACGGCGTCTCCGTTTAGCGAGAGGCTAACTGCGGATGCGTCCACGTCGCCGGCGTCATTTAGAACGATCTCCACATTCGCATCGGGAGAAACACCGGTAGCGCCAAAACCGGGTGTTACTGCGACGGCATAAGGCCTGGCCGCGCCGGTGACGCTGCGATAGGATTTTACCGGGCTGTTTTCCGCGTTGACGAGATGCCTCGCGCCATTCGCTCCCGTGACTACGAATTCAATGCTGGCGTCGCCGCCGCGTTCAAACCAAAGAATGCGCGCCGGATACAATCCTTCTTCATAGACGGTCACGGAGAAGGTGGAGTCTTGCGCCCCTCTAGTTCCTGTAAATTCGCCGATATTAGACGCCAATTTGTCGGACGGATGCGCGCCGCCCATCGTCATCTTAAATCCATCATCGGAGTTAACGGTGAATTCCCAATCGCCGGGCGTCAGATGTAGCCAAGTGAGAATTTCGGCGGCAAAGTCATTCGTGTTGTCCACGTTCTCTCCTTCCTCCCGAAGTCCGGGAATGCCGGGCATTCCATCATTGTTGGGAAAGCCTCCGGCGCCTCCGTCTTGGGCTTGGTCTAAGTTGATCACAGTGCCAATTTCAAATTCAATCGGCTCATTGGCCGCTCCTTGCTTGCCATCGCCGACTGTGGAGCGATAAACCGCTTGAGGATCCGCTAAATTTTCTCCCCATTGGCTGTCTCCGGCCAACGCGGATTCGGCCAAAGTTGTGTTTCCAACTGTACCGTTTTCCACCAGATACACGCGCCAGAGGAACCCCGGATCTCCGGCCTCGGACACAGGTCGAGCCGAATTCACGGGGATTGGTTGGAAAAACGGCACCGTAAATTGGAATTCGATTTGGTGGAGGGATTGGTTGGTATCGGAGAAGGAGAGGGAGACTTGGTGGGTGCTCATGGGGAGGGGGACTTCGGGGAAGTTATAGGAGATGGTGGTGAGGCCGCCTGAGGTTTGGACATCGGGCGTCACCGCCTCGTCGTTGAGAGAGGCCTGCACCGAGCCTTCGTCCACGGAGGCGGAGAAGTTTTGGATGCGAACTTGGAAGCCGTTGCGGTTGCCGCCGACTTCGACTAAGCGGGGCGCGGATTGGATGTTGCCGGGGTCTGCCAGCGGCGCTTTTCGAATAAGGGAGAGCAGGGCGCCTCCTTCATAAAGATTTGTGTCATCCACAGTGGAAACCGTGCCGGTTTGGCCTTCGCGCTGGGTGCTGACGGTGAGGACGTCGTCGTCGGCTAAGTTTTCCAGCAGGAAGACCAGCGAGGCCGAAGATTCATTGTGTCCGCTAGTGCTGCGGATGTAGTGGGTTTTGGTTTCGGCGCCTTGCACTTCTTGGCCGTTGACTTCGATGGAGATGCGGGGGTTGGGTCGCTGGACGGTGCTAAACAGCGTGTCTTGGTAAAGCAAGAGATAGTGGCCGGCTTGGCGGATTTGGATGCTGGTGTCGCCATTGCCGCGCCGATACAGGTTGTTGTCGCTGATGGTTTCCTCTTCCCAGACCAAAGCGACCTTTTGGGCGGGGTTCCAGTTGTTGGCGGTGTTGTTGACTTCGATTGCGATGGCGGACAAGACGCCGTTGCCGTCGTCAATCTTCTCCAAATAGACGGAGGCCTGCTTGCCGGGCTGAATGGTTACATTGCCGGCCAGTGCTTGGCGCACGGTTCGCAAAGTGAGAGTTTGAGTGCCTTCCACTTGGATGACGCCTGCCCAGTGAACTGAGGCCTTGTTATGGCCGCTGGCGTTGCGAATGTAGCCTTGAAACGCGGTGAACCCGGCGCTAGGGTAGTCTTCGTTGCCAAGTAGGATTTCCAGCCCGGCCGAAGGCCGTTGCACGGTGGACTGCATGGGAACGTTGACGAAGAGCATGTAAGTGCCGGCACTCAGGCGAATGCCCGGCTGTCCATTGTTGTGCGTGATTCCAGAGTCTTTTCGGGTGGAAGTCCACGCCAATTCAGCGGGGTCGTCATTGCCTTCGTTGAAATCCGCATTCAGATTGTTGCCATCGACGGGTCCATCGGAAAGCGCGGCGAACACGGTGCGAGAGGCATCCACGCGCTCGACATACAGGCTGGCCGATTGGATTTGAGTGCGAATGGCCGGTTGCGCGGTCTTGTAAGCGCGCACCTCGATGACGTCGCCAGCGCTCAGGCCGGCAAGCAGAGCGTGGGCGTGATCCGAAGTTTCCCGCTGCATGTTGGCGTTGCGGGGCTGATTGCGAATGTAGCCCGAAGAGCCCACGGTTCCCGGCGCCGGTTGGCCGTTGACATAGACTTCAAGGGCTTGGGAAGGGCGGTTGTCGTTGTCGTCTATGCTGATGACCGGCATGGTGGCGGCCACTAGATAATCGCCGTCTTGCTTGACCCTCAGCTTGGCCGGATCAGCAAAAGAATGCTCGAAGGCGCCGGGATCAATGGAGGATTTATCCGTCCAAGCAATGGCTTTAGGCGTGGCCGAGTTAAGGTGGAGAGAGCCGTCGGCCAAGGTGGATCCTTGCAAGAAAGCGGCGTCTTGGACCGCGGCGCGCAGCGAGTTGGCCGCGGCAAGGCCGGCAACCAAGGCAACAAAACAAAGGTTTCGAGTCTTCATAAAACAATAAATAAATAAGCGACTAATTGAAATGAACGACGCAAAAATAAAACACCTCCCCCTCCCCGTCAACTCTTTTTTGTCAAGCGCAGACTTCAAGTTGGGAGGAGCGAAGCCGATGGCGCTTTGCCCAAGTCGCCGCGTTTTGGGCGCAAGATTGAGATTGACAGGATGCGCCATAGCGGTCTTTACACACACCGCTCGGATTCTCGACGGTCGGCGGGTTCTCTTCGATAACTTTCTGGATGTTTGCATGGCCTGCATCGAAGGATTCCCTACGAAATTTGCGAGAAGGAGAGCCACTTTTCCGCCTTCCACAATTCTTTGAGCGCAAGGCGAGAATCGCAAACCGCTACGGCCAACCAGGGGGAATTCCCCATTCATTCCGAACTCAGCGACCGTTAGCGAGGCAACATTGTATTTGCCGGTGAACAAGGACAAACTTCAACGCCAACAATCCATAAACAAAGACATATTCTTCCGTCTCCAGCGCAAAATCAAGGTAAAAGTTCGGCGCAAACGGTGTGCGTTTTGTTTCCGATGAGGCGCATTGTGAAAATGTTGCTCAATGTTGTGGTTATTAGATTGGGATGTTGGCCGGTGAGGAATTGTCGGGGGGAGTGGTCTTTTCTAATTCTAATGATGCAAGCCGGCAAAGCTGAGGATTCCTGCGAAAAGGTCAGGCGTTTTTGAGGCGAAGGAGTTGAAGGAGTCCGGAGAAACGTTGTTCGTAGCGGGCATTTTGGACGGCGAGGGCGAGGGCTTTAGGCTGGCCGATGACGACGACGAGTTTGCGTCCGCGGGTGATGCCGGTGTAGAGGAGGTTTCTTTGGAGCATGATGTATTGTTGGGAGGCGAGGGGGATGACGACGTAGGGAAATTCGGAGCCTTGGGCTTTGTGAATGGTTATGGCGTAGGCGAGGGAGAGTTCGTCCAGTGCGCCGAAGTCGTAGAGGACGTCGCGGTCGTCGAAGCGGATGGAGACGGTTTGTTCGACGGGGTCGATTTTTGTGATTTGGCCGATGTCGCCGTTGAAGACTTCTTTGTCGTAGTTGTTTTCAGTTTGGATGACTTTGTCTCCGTGGCGGAATTGCCAGCCGGCACGGTTCACGGTGAGTTGGTTTGGTTGCGAGGGATTGAGGGCGTTTTGGAGTTCGTCGTTGAGGGATCGGGTGCCGAGGCTGCCGCGGTTCATGGGGCAGAGGATTTGGATGTCTCGAATGGGGTCTGCTTGAAATCGTCGGGGAATGCGGTTTTTGACGACGTGAAGGAGGGTGGAGAGGATTTTTTCGGGTTCGTCGCGTTGGATGAGGAAGAAGTCGGAATTGGATGGGGTGGAGGCGAATGCCGGAGTTTGTCCCCGGTTGATTTGGTGGGCGTTGGCGATGATTTGGCTGCCGGCGGATTGGCGGAAGATTTCGGTGAGTCGGACGACGGGAGCAGTTGTGCTGGCGATGAGATCTTGGAGGGCGGAGCCGGGTCCGACGGAGGGCAGTTGGTCGACATCGCCGATCAACAGCAGGTGGCCGTGTTCGGGAAGGGCGCGAAGGAGGCGGTGCATGAGGGGAACGTCTACCATGGAGCATTCGTCGACGATGAGTAGTTGGGTGTCGAGAGGGCGGGATTCGTTGCGTTGAAATCCGCCGCGTTGGGGATCCATTTCTAAAAGGCGGTGAATGGTTTTTGCCGGTTGGCCGGTGGATTCGGTCATTCGTTTGGCGGCGCGGCCGGTGGGAGCGCAGAGGAGAAAGGGGATTTGTTTGGCGGCGAGGATTTTGAGGAGGGCGCAAAGGAGTGTTGTTTTTCCAACGCCGGGTCCGCCGGTGACGATGACGGCGCGGTGGGTGAGGACGGTGGAGATTGCCTGAATTTGTGCGGGAGCTAGCGTGATTCCGATTTTCTTTTGGCTCCATTCGATGGCTTTGGGAATGTTCATTGGCGGATAACCGGAGGGACGGGCGGCCAAGGCAAGGAAGCGGTCGGCGATGGTTTGTTCGGCGCGCCGCAAGGCCGGCAGGTAGATGGCGGGTTCTTCCGAGTCGTTTTCCGGTTGGCGGTTCTCCGCTGTTCTGAGGGCTTTTTGCGTTTCTTCGCTCTCATCGATCTTTGGGCAAAGCAGGAGTTCTTGGGTTTCGAGGCTTTGGCGCAATCCGGCCTGGATGATGGCGTCGTCGATTTGCAGGAGTTTTGCCGATTGTTCCAGCAAGAGGTTTTGCGGCAAGCGGCAGTGTCCTTTTGCGGCGGCTTCTCGGAGGAGATGAAGGATTCCGGCGCGGGCGCGGAGGATGGAATGGGGTGGAATTCCTGTTTTTTGGGCGATTTGGTCTGCGGTTTTGAAGCCGATGCCGCGGATGTCTTGGCAGAGGAGGTAGGGGTTGGCGCAGATGGTTTCGATGGCTTTGTCGCCGTAGGTTTTGTAGATGCGCACGGCGCGCCCGGTACCGACGCCGTGGGAGTGGAGGAAAATCATAATGTCGCGGATGAGGCGTTGTTCGTTCCATGACCGGCGAATCTTGTGGCGGCGCATTGGCCCGATGCCGTCGATTTGTTCCAGCAATTTGGATCGGTTTTCGATGATGTCGATGATTTGCCTGCCGAAGCGCTTGACCAGTTTTTGGGCATAGGCGGGGCCGATGCCTTTGATTAGACCGCTGCCGAGGTATTTTACCATTCCTTCGGGCGTGGCTGGCGGGGTTGTTTTGATGGCGTCGGCTCGCAGTTGGAGGCCGTGCTCGCGGTCGCGCACCCAGTTGCCGGAGGCGTGAATCCATTCTCCGGCGTTAACGGAGGGGAGTTGGCCGACCACGGTCAGGAGTTCTCGCCGTTTGGCGACTTTGACGCGAAGAACGGCAAAGCCGGTTTCTTCGTTAAAGAAAGAGACTCGCTCAATTAGGCCGGCAAGTTCGTCGCTTGGCTTTTGCTGAGCGTCCATGCGGTAAGAGTCTGTTGCTTGCGCAACGGGTTGGGGGGATGGGTTGTGGTCGGGGAGGCGTTTTCGCCGGAAGGTTGCCGGCTTGCTTACGAGTCTAGGGTTTGCGCGAGCCGCCCCAAAGAAGCCAAAGGCCGAGGGCGAGCAGAAGGATGAGCCACCAAAGGTAGCGAAGACTCCGAGTTGCTTTTTCGAGAAAGGCCAGGGCGACGGGAAAAAGGAAGAGTAGAAAGGCCGCAAAGGCGATCAAAAACAGGAAGCCGAGCAGGGCGCGTTGGCGCGGATTCATCGAACCGAAGAGGATGGGGACGGATCTTGGAAAGGGTCGACCGGAATCATCGTCGGGACGCCGCCTTCGGATCCGTCGCTGACGACCAATGGCGATTGGCCGTCCCATTTTTCGACAATCTGAAGGTCGATGAAGGTGGGATTTTGACGCAGGGCTTCGCCGCGCAAGCGAATGGATTCCGCTTCGCCTTCGGCTTTGATGATTGCGGTGTCGGCTTCGATTCTGGCTTGGTCTTGGACAAATTTCGCTCTCTTGGCTTCTTGTTCTTGAATCATCTTTTGCTCAATGGCGATAGAGAGTTCCGGGGACAGTCCGATGCCTTGGAGCGTGATGTCGACAATGGAGATTAGCGCCGCATCTTGGGAGGTTTTGCCCAGTTTCTTCCGCGCGCTTTCCAGGGTTCTGTCTTTAACCGTTTCTCGTTTTTGAACGATTAATTCTGAGTTTTCGGTGGCTACGGCTTCTTTGAGGGCTTCGGTGACGCGGGGGAGAATCAGGTTTTGAAAGTAGGCGGCTTGGAGGCGGTCGTCGCTTTGATAGTTTCTCCAAAGTTCGACAATGGCGGCTTCGGGAATTTTGTAGAGAACGCGAAGTTCGGCGTTCACCTGCTGTAGATCGGAAGTGTAGCATTCCGTGGTCATTTGTTGCGTCTGCTGTTTGATGCTGATTGGGTGAATTTGGGTGACGAGAGGAAGTTTGAAGGTAGGGCCTTCGGAAACGAAGACGTCCGAAACTTTGCCGAGGGTGACGCGCACGCCGCGGTTGCCGGGTTCGACGATGTAGATGGATTGCGAGCCGACAAGGACGAGGACGAAGACGACGATGCCGGCGCCGATAAGTTTTTGCATTGTTTGAGGATTCATGCGCAATAGAAAATTTTAGATTTTTTTGACCGTGTTTTGCTTGGGCGGAGCGATATTCGATTATTGTTGTTGGACGTCGGCCGGCGGAGTTGGCTTGCTGACGGGCAAAAGTAAGCCGGCGCCTTTTTGTCCGCCGCTGATGACGCGCGGCGTGCGTCCGTCCCAGGTGTCGACAATTTGCAAATCAATGAAGGCGGGGTTTTCGGCCAAGGCCTTGCCGCGGATGCGAATGGACTCGGCCTCGCCTTTGGCTTGAATAATCGCGGTTTCGGCGGCAACGCGGGCCTTGTCCTGTTCAAATTTCGCTTTGTCGGCATTTTGTTTCTGTACCATTTTTTGTTCGATGGAGTTTTCCAGCTGTTCGGAGAGCGAGATGTCTTCCAGCACCAAATCGGCAATGTGAATCAGGTCGCCGACTTTTTTCCGCGCAATGTCCAAAGAGGCAATTTTTACCTGATTGCGTTCCTTGACGGTATTCTCGGCCGTTCGTTCTTTGGCGACTTCTTTTAAGGCTTCGTCCACTCGGGGATAGACCAGGGAGTTGAATGGATCGCCTTTATACTGCTGAAAAATCTCGACTACCGATTCTTCCGGGATGCGATACAGCACGGCGACCGTCACTTTGATTTCCTGAAGATTCTCGGAAATGCAGATGGTTTCCCGCTGCACCGTCTTTTGGCGCACGTTGAGAAGCTGAATCGAGCTGACAAAGGGCGGTTTAAACCCGATGCCCTCTTCTTTGAAGTTCGGCGACACTTTGCCCATAGTGACCTGCACGCCGCGATAGCCCGGCGGAACGATGTAGGTGACTTGGGCCCCGAGGATCGCAAGGACGAAAACGGCCACTCCGACGATGACCAACTTGTTGTTTATCTGAACGTCTGCCGGCATAAATCAATAGATGCGATGTCAAATTTCGATTAGGAAAATACACAACAAGGTTTTAGTCAAGGATTTTTTCCAGATATTTTTTCCGCTTTGATTTTGAATTCATTAAAATAGCGAGATCGAGGTACGAGTTGCGCTCCATAAAGTTCTCCCTTTGGACTCTCGTTCGAAAGAGTTCGAATCCGGGCAAACTCAAATTTAATCTTGGCAGAGAAAAGTTCCTTCGCTTAGATGAGGCCGCTCCGGGCCGGAGAAAGCGGCGTAGCGAGCGCCTAAAATTCCCGCGGAGCGTTATAATCGCCAACGGAGACAAAAACACAACGCCGACGAAACCAAATCGTTACAACTCAGCCGCTTGCAAAGAAGACAGCATTGTTGCGAGAAATGGACGACGAGAAACCAATCATGCCTAGATCAAGGACAGACTCGCTTGCCTCTTGAAAGACGTTCCGAATTTGAACAAACATCGTTGCGTTATGGGAAACGTGATCATCGTCGGAGCCGGCGGCGTAGGGCGAGCGGCGGCGCACAAATGCGCACAACATCGGAATGTCTTTGCCGAAATTTGCCTCGCTAGCCGGAGTATCGAGAAGTGCGAGACGATTGCGCGGGAAATCGCCGGCGGAATTCACACTGCCGAAGTAGACGCCGACCGGGTTTCCGATTTGGTTCAGTTAATTCGCCGCCGCAACGCCCGGTTAGTACTCAACGTGGCGTCGCCTTATCAAAACCTCGCCGTCATGGAAGCCTGCGCGCAAACGGGCACTCACTACGTCGACACCTCTATGGATGATGAACGCGGTCGGATCAAATACGACTACGCCGATCAGCGAGCCTTTCACCAACGTTTTCAGGCGGCGGGCGCCACGGCCGTGCTAAGCATCGGATTCGATCCGGGCGCCGTAAACGTCTTCTGCGCCCACGCTCAAAAGCACCTCTTTGACTCCATCGAAGCAATTGACATCATTGATTGCAACGCCGGAGATCACGGCTACGCCTTCGCCACCAATTTCGATCCCGAAACGAATATCCGCGAAATTTTAGCGCCCGCCATCGCCTTTGAAGAAGGAGAATTCAAGACAAGCAAAGCGCTGGAAACCCGCCGGCAGTTTGACTTTCCCGGCATCGGCCGGCGCGAAGCCTGTTTGATGGCGCACGAAGAAGTGTTGTCCATCGCCAAATTCATCCCCGGCGTGCGCGACGTGCGGTTTTGGATGGCCTTTTCCGAGCAATATCTCCGACATCTTCGCGTCTTGGAAAACGTCGGAATGACCTCGATTCGTCCCGTCCTTTACAAAGGCCGTGAGATTGTGCCGCTCCAGTTCCTCAAACGACTCTTGCCGGACCCAGCGGCGCTAGCCCCTCGCACCAAGGGAAAGACTTGCATCGGATGCCTGTTTGAAGGCCGCAAGAAGGGGCGGCCGCGAAAAACGCTGGTCTACAACATCTGCCAACACGAAGCCTGTTACGCCGAAGCCCGGTCGCAAGCAGTCTCTTATACAACCGGCGTTCCCGCTACGCTGGCGGCGCGGTTGATTCTCTCCGGAGAATGGGCGTTGCCCGGCGTGTTCCACCCCGAACAGTTGGACCCGGACCCGTTTATGAATCAAATGGGCGCAATGGGGCTGCCTTGGCAAATTCGGGAGTATTAGCATGAACTATCGTGACTTGCCATCGCCCTGCTACGTAGTGGACGAAGCGGCTCTTCGAAGGAATCTTTCCATTCTGAAGTCCGTTCAAGAGCGTACCGGCGCCAAGATACTGCTTGCCCTAAAAGGCTTTGCCATGCATCGCGTGTTTCCCTTCCTCAAAACAGTGCTGGACGGAACGGCGGCCAGTTCGGTGAATGAGGCCAAACTCGGCCGAGAACTCTTCGGCGGTGAATTACACGTTTGCTCGCCGGCCTACAGCGATACCGACCTTGACGAACTGTTGCCTTTGGTGGATCATTTAATTTTCAACTCCGTTCCCCAACTGCTTCGCTATCAAGACCGTGCCGCCTCCTTCTCTGAGCGGAAAGTGTCGATCGGCCTCCGCATCAATCCTGAATATTCCGAAGTGAAAACGCCCCTCTACAACCCTTGTTGCCAAGGTTCCCGATTAGGCGTTCGCCGCGACCAACTGAACGACGTCAATCTCAATCAAGTCGAAGGATTTCACTTTCACACAATGTGCGAGCAAAACTCCGACACATTAGAACGCACCATTCAAGTCGTGGAAAAAAACTTTTCAGAGTTTTTCAGCGGGCTGCGATGGTTCAATTTCGGAGGAGGCCACCATATTTCTCGCGCAGACTATGACTTAGATCAATTGTGCCGGGTAATTAAAACCTTTCAATCACGGCACGGTTTGCAAGTGTATCTCGAACCGGGAGAAGCAATTGCCTTGAACGCCGGCATATTAGTAGGAAGTGTTCTAGATATAGTGGACGACAAAATTCCCAATGTAATTCTGGACGTCTCCGCAACCGCGCATATGCCGGATGTTTTGGAAATGCCATACCGACCGGAAATCCGAAGCGCCGGTCTGCCGGGAAAGAAAGCTTACACCTACCAACTCGGAGGCTTAACTTGCTTGGCTGGAGATCAGATGGGAGAGTATTCTTTCGACGCAACGTTGAAACTCGGCGACCGCCTCATCTTTGAAGACATGGCGCACTATACAATGGTCAAGAATACAATGTTCAACGGAGTACGCCTGCCGGCCATTGTTTTGCGCCGGGCATCGGGAGATTTTGAAGTTATCCGAAAATTCAACTATGAAGACTATCGCAACCGCCTGTCGTAGCCGCCTCAGAAAGACAGAGTAAATACACAACACATTCTCAATCGCAACGGACCATAAGCGATAGACACGCGCATCCAGAAATGAACAAGCCCAAAAATGATGAGTAAAAAAGTTCTGATCATAGGAGCGGGAGGCGTCGGCCGAGTCGTCGCCCACAAGTGTGCACAAGCGCCAGCCGTCTTTGACGCGATCTGTCTAGCAAGCAGGCGAATCGAAAAATGCGACACTATCGCCAAAGAACTCTCCATTCCAATCCAAACCGCGCAAGTGGACGCCGATAATCCGCTGGAATTAGTTCGGTTAATAAAGTGCTTTCGGCCCGACTTAGTTATCAACGTAGCCTTGCCTTACCAAGACCTCGCTATCATGGACGCCTGCTTGGAAACGGGCGTTCACTACGTCGATACCGCCAACTACGAACCGAGAAACCTCGCCAAGTTTGAATACCATTGGCAGTGGGCATACCATAAGCGCTTCGAAGAACGCGGCATCACGGCACTGCTAGGTTCCGGCTTTGACCCCGGAGTCACCAACGTCTTCTGCGCCTACGCGCAAAAACATCTCTTCAATCGCATTGACACCATCGATATTCTAGATTGTAATGATGGAGATCACGGGCATCCTTTCGCCACTAACTTTAACCCTGAAATTAACATCCGCGAAATTACCGCCAACGGCCGCTATTGGGAGAAAGGAGAATGGCGGGAAACGGCGCCGCTCGCTGAATCGCTGAACTTTGATTTTCCCGGAATCGGCGTCCGCAAAGCTTACCTTATGTACCACGAAGAATTGGAATCCCTTTGCCTCAATATCCCCAATGTGCGGCGAATTCGGTTCTGGATGACTTTTAGCGAATCCTATCTAACGCACCTAAAAGCCCTAGAAAACGTGGGGCTGACGCGCATTGATCCGATTGACTTTAACGGTCAACCCGTAGTGCCGCTTCAGTTTCTCAAAACCCTTCTTCCTGATCCGGGAGGCCTTGGTCCATACACAAAAGGCCAAACTTGCATCGGCTGTCTTATCGAAGGTGAACCTAAAACTTCTACAAACACGGAACCAAAAACGCCGCAAGAAACTAAAAAATCGATTGAATCAAAGGAACTTGAAGAGCGTTTAAGGCGGAAAGAAACTGACAACTGCCGGCGAAAACAAGTATTCATTTACAATAACTGCGATCACCAAGCCTGCTTTCGCGAAGTTGGCTCGCAAGCCGTGTCCTATACCACCGGCGTGCCGGCGATGATTGGCGCTAAAATGATTCTGGAAGGCCATTGGAACCGCTCCGGCGTCTTCAATATTGAACAATTCGATCCCGATCCTTTCATGGCCGATCTTGAAAAATACAGCCTTCCATGGCATGTTAAAGAAATCGATATCGCACCTACTTCCGCGAATTCCCTTTCTTAAAACATTATGCAAAGAATAGAATCAGTTGTTATTTTTCCCAGCAGTGGATGAAGGAAACATGGGATTCTCCTCACCAACTCCATAGTTTACAAACTCTAAAGAGGCAAACATTCGAGCCTGATTGCTTCTTATAGCAACCTTGCCGAGGATCAAATTAAACAAATTAGAAAAAGGTAGGTATTGAGATTTACCAACTAACCGCACTTTTAGTCCCTGCTTTAACAATGACTACTTCATCTTCCCAAATTGCCAAGCCATCTTTGTTGGTTAACGACATTTGAAAGGTATAGCTCACTTGCCGCGTTCGGTTTTCTCTGGCATAGTCTTCGATGATTTTTGCGGTTAGCGTATAGTCGGGAAGAGGAGCGCCTTGGGTTTCTCCAGTGAATTCTCGATATTGTTGAGTTTGTTCGGCCAAGGGATCTTCGGCACCTCCGTATGCCAGGGTTGTCGTTGTGAGAACTTCGCCGGTTCGATTTAGTTCCACTCGTATTTTTTTGATTAATAAATCCATGTCGACGTGTTGGGCGGTGTTATTGACAATTCTACTGATAGCGAGGATTGCGGGTTTGTTTGGGTCCGATCGTTGCAAGCGTCCTTGTGCAATGACTTGTTCAATCAGGGATTGAGTCAGGGATTGGGCTGCATTGGCAAAATCCTGGATATTAATTTTTCCAAGACTGACGACGAGAGAGCCTCGTTGAGGATCGACGTATCTGTTCTTTCCGGTGCATCCCACGATAAATAGTTGGACGGTCAATGCCAAGACAAAGTATTTTTTCGAGTTCATAGTATTATACTACTGTTTTTGGGAACGATGTTGCGTTAATTTCTAGCCCGAATGAGCTTAAGTTTAAAGTCTTTTGCTGTGCGAGTGGGGGAGATTGACGTTAGGAAAATTGTCTCGCCGCCGAGGATTTCCCTCATTTGAAATCGCGACGAAGTTGACGGTGCAAGGTTACCGTGCGCGTCAAACCACTCGAACAAATACTCCAATTGTTTCGCTTTTTTAGTTGCGTTTCGAATCTCGACTTGAACTTTTACAAATCCGTCAAGAGTGATGGTTTCATTCACGCTTAGGATTTGGGCGCGAACATTCAATATCGGATCCGTAATCACCTGCTTGTCGGCAATAATTGAGCGATTTGCCGCAAGTTGTTCGGGTTCGACTGTATTGACGGTGGCACATCCGGATGAAACCACTAAAACACAGAGAACGAGGAATCGGATAGAGTTTGCGATCATAAGAGGTTGTGATGGGTAACAATAAGATTGGAAGTTCGATTGATAGATCGGACGTGGATGAAATGAAAGGAGTCTGGATTCACGGTTAGTTCCGCTGATTGTGTTCCGTCCGGAGTCGTCAAGGTTAACCGTCCATCCGCCGGCGTTGGGACGGGGCAATACTGGAATTCTTTTGGTAGTGTAGTCCATGTTCTAAGATCCGCAATGTTCACAGCAGCTTGCGCAATAGCCGTGCCAATTCTTGTGAACAGCCCAACAAAGGTTCCAGCTTCGTCAGCAGCTTCGTTGGCGAGGTAGGCTGCCGTTGCTTTTACGATAGTCGAGATCAATGTCTTAGTGATAATGATGGGCAACTCCTTTTTGAAGGCTTGGCCGACAATGCTGTCCATGCTGGCGATAGTTTGGGTTGGGACGACTTCGTTTCCAGCGTTGACGAGCAGGTTGTAGTGGTAGTCTTCTTGAAACGCCAATTGGGGAAAAGCTGCGCCTACATAGGAGACTTTGCTGATAATGATCGGAATGTCGATGCGGATTTGTTCGCGGATGGGAGCGCTGCCGGTTTCGAAGATAACGTAGGTAATGGGATGAAACGCCAAATTATTGGCTTTGTCAGTAACCCGTTTCAGTTCTTGCTTAATGTAAGTATTTTCAGGGGAGAGAGCTAGAAGTTGTTCGAAGGATTTTCTGGATCGTTCCCAATCTGCCGCGACCTCCGAATGATAGAGGAAATAGAGTCCATTAAGAAAAACGGTAAATGGGTTGACGTAGTCAGCATATGGTTTTAAATTTTCTAAGTTCGATTTTATAGTGTTAATTTGATTTTGGAAGGAGGCGTCTTCCCTCGCTTTTGCTATGGACTCTTTTTCTTGGGAGGTTTGTTCTTCTTCTTGGGCTTTTTCAATTGCCCGTTTGTTTTCTTCTACGGCGTCTTGTTGTCTTTGATACGCTCGAAAGATTTCGACGCGGGTTTTGTCGTGTTCACGGATTTGCCAATAATTGAGCGCTTTGTAAGTGTTGAGCATGATTTTGTCGTACGATCGGCCGCGGTAGGGAAGATTGGCTTGGTTGGAAACGGCCGCGCCCACCTCGCTAGAAACGGACACTTGGGCCTTATTTTCGTATTCATCAATTTTGTCTTCCGCAATCTGAAAAACTTCCAGGCTGTGTTGGGGGGAATTGTTGTTTCTGAGAGCGGTTGCGTGTTCTAAATTCCAGATTATATGGTCTTTGGACTTAGCGCTTTTTTCGGCCAGTTTGCCAAATTCCTTGGCAGCGAGGGTTGTTTCCCCATTTTTCCAATGCCGCATCGCTTTGTCGCCCTGCTGTTGGTACGTCTGACAGGCGGATAGCAGGACAATGACCGGGAGGAATGAAGCCAAGCGAAAGAGTGTTCGTTTCATAGTATCAGTGTCATGTAGTTGGGGAAATTAAGATGATGGATTTTTAGTTTTGCTCCAGGCGAAGAATGGCGCCTGGAGTGACGCCCAAATTTTCAAGTATTTCGCCTTTTGAGAATTTGGCGGTTACTTGGGTGATTTTGGTTTTGCCGACGTAAACTTCCATGCGGCCGAGGGATTCGCCGGTATCAGGATCCGTCAGTTCCTTTCCAACAGCGTAAAGGTTCCAAATCTGGTCTTTGGCAATGTTCGTGCCTTCGCCTCGATTGCAAATAAGAGTGTTGCCGGTGAGAGATACGACGCGCGCAGGGTAGATGACATCAAGAATTTTTTGGACGGTTTTTGCGGCAGTTTCTGCGGTGACTTCTTGGAGAAGAGCATCTGTTGGGTTTCCGTCGGAATGGGCGTAGTCGCCGCCTTTGACGATTGCGATACGCTCGGCCGTTACATCGGCTGTTTCCAACAGCGCGCCCTCTTGGGTATTATAGATTTTAAGGGTAACGCCGATGCGAAGAATTCTGCGGGAAACCGCCTTTTTGAGAGCGGCAAAGACCTCCGCTTCGGTAATGTCTTGGAAGTCACCAATGCTTGCAATTGCTAAGTAGTCCGCGTTGCCAATGGTTCCTCCGCTTAGAGATTGTTCTTCTAGGAGACTCTTGACGTCGCTACGGGCTAGAATTTGAAACTTTCTCGTTGTATGAAGCGCTGAGGTTAACTTGTCGTCCAACATTTGAACGACTCGTTTTAGCGAATTCAATTTTCCGTCGGCGAGGGCTTTTTCTTCAAGTGCTTGGCCGACTTTTACTTGGCCAACTGCCAGCCGTTTCGATTGGGCGGATCCTGGTAGAGTCGCGATAACAAGCAATAAGGCGAGAAAGCCGGCTGGCTTTAGACGAAGAGGAAGGGAAGGGTGCATAAGATGGCAATGACGGTTTATTAGTCGAAGAGACTTTGTTTTTTGTTGATGATTTGCAGGCCCTCGGCGGTATTTACCTTGAGTCCGCTTTGTTTCAGCATGTGTGTGTATCCTTGGAGGGTTTTATACTCGCCTTGGGAGAGAATGCTTTCGCGTTTCAAGCTGTTGAGAAAGGCGGTTGTCTCTTTCCAGCGCTGATGCCCTTGGTCGTCCAGTTCCATGGCGACGGAGAGTTTTTGTCCGTCAAAGATGTTGACGGTTCGTTCCCAATCCTTCAAGCCTTGCCGGGAAAGTCGCATTTTGTGAATGCCGGCGATTGTTTTGAATGTGCCTGGTGTGGTGCCAATGACTACGCCATCCAGTTCTACGGTGACTCCCAAGGCGCTGACGGGATAGCTTTTCGTGCCCGTCGTAGCGGTGCCGCTTTGATCAACGATGACGTCGGGAATGTTGATGCCGTTCACGATGGCGACAATTTCAAATGTAGGCAGCACATCGGCACTTGCCGCATTTTGTTGGGCAAATGAGTCGGCTTGAATGGCGAGTTTGGATTGGATGCTTTCTCTTATCTCTGCGCACGCTTCGGCGAGTAGTTGGAGAGGGGTTTCGCTGTCCGCAATCGTGACTTCAAATTCTGTTTGCCGTTGGGTGTGGCTTGTTGTCACGGTGTCACTGATGAGTATTCGGCCTTGTACGCCTTCGGCAAGTTGGTAGGAAATTCGAAGTGTTTTGGTGGTTTGGGCGATTTTGTTTCCATAAGCGGTTATGGTTCGGTTTCGCTGCGTTAACGAAGTGACGGCCACGGAGAGCAGGTAGCGCGCGCCGAGGTTTTGAGCCAACCGCAGTGCCGATGTGTTATTGGAAAGAATGGCGTCTAGAGAAGCGCCGGGAAATGAATCTTGCCCCTCGGCTTTCAGTGGATCGGGATATTCTCGAAGCGCTTTCGTCGTCAGTTCCCGGCTGATGACTTTCCAACCTAAGCCGGTGATTTGAGTAGTGGCCATATCCTCTAGCGATTGGCGCAGCGGGTCTCCTTTATTTCCCGCCCGGTTGAAAACAAAAATTGCCGCTGTTTCGGCAAGCGGCTTGGTTTTTGGAATGGGCGGATTGCTCGTTTTGACGGAGGGTTCTTGAGCCTCCGCTTGTCCCATGCAGTGGATCGCACTCGTAAAAAATTGGAATCCTAAAGAAACGAAAATGCCGGCGACAGATTGTTTAATGGAGTTTGAACTCATTTTTCCCTCTTTTTTTAGCAACGAAAAAACTTCCGCAAGAAAAGAAACGGGGTGGATTAGGGTTGGTGTTTTTTGATTTTGACGGCGGTGCCGTAGGCGAGGAGTTCGGCGGCGCCGGTCATCACTTGGGAGGTGACGAAGCGGACGTTGACAATGGCGTCGGCGCCGAGTTTTTCCGCGTGGGCGGTCATTCGGCGGATGCTTTCGTTGCGGGCTTCCATTAGCATTTCAGTGTATTCCTTGATTTCGCCGCCAACGATGGTGCGGAGGCCGGCGAGGAGGTCTTTGCCGATGTGTTTGGCGCGAATGGTGTTGCCGCGGACAAGGCCGAGGTATTCGGTGATTTGGTAGCCTTCGAGTCGGTCGGAATTGATGATTAACATAAGCGATTTTACGGATTTTTGTTTTAGGGTTCGTCTTGCAGTTCTTTGTCGGTTTTTCGAGATTGGATTCGTTCCCAGATTACCGTTCCGAGCAACAGAATAAAGCCGATGGCGGCAATGGCAAGCCCGATTTGGAGAAGAAGCGGAAGCTGTAAAAAGAGCTGACCAATCGCCCGCAGAGGTTTGACGAACCAAAATAGCAGGAGAAGCGCTCCAATCCAAAGGAAGAGAAACCCGAAGAGTCGTGCCAGTTTGATCATATTTGGATCCGGTAATTTTGCAATGGGAGAATAGTAATAGTTCGGTCTTTTTGACAAACCCCGGCAATTTCTGAAAGGCGCGAAGAAACGGGGTGGTTTGTTTCTTGGCGTTTTCTTTCGGCATTTTTGAATGTTGCGTCCATAAATAAAATTTGTCTGCGATTGATTTTAGGGGATTGGCCGGTTGAATTCCACTGATTTTCCGCGAAGCAATTTCGCAATGCGCCAAAGGACTCTAAAAGTCTCTAGAAGGATTTTTGCGGCTTTTTCCAATTTTTGGGTTGGGCAAGCGGTTTGCCGGCGAAAGATCGAGATGGATGATTGTAATTCAATTGCGGAGATGGTTGCATAGTTCTTTTTTGAATGAGACTGCCCAAATTCTTTCCTTTGCCGGCGCTTTTGCGGGGATTTTTTGTCGTTGTCGTTGTGTTTTGGAGCGGAGTTCGAGCTGCGGATGGGGCCGAGCCGAGCCTTGACCAGCGGGATCCTATTGAGGAAGCGCTGGAGTCCGTCCGTCACAATCTGCGGTTGGTGGAAGAAAAACAAGATTTGGAAGCGGAACTCAAGTCCCGTTTGTTGGAAGCCTATCAATCAGCGCAAAGCTATTACGAAGATGCCAAAACCAGCGCGGAAAAAAAAGCGGCGTTCCGAGATTCCATCCAATCGGCTCCCGCCAATACGGCCAAGTTTCGGGAAGAATTGAAAAATCTCGGCGAGACGATTTCAACCAATTCGGCAGCGGCAGCCATTCCTGCGGGGTTGTCGGCAGCAGCGTTGGAGCAGAGGGCAACTAGCACGCAGGCGGAATTGGCCGGCTTGAAAAACCGATTGAACGCTGCGGAGGAGCGAGTGAAACAACTGCAGGCGCGTCCCAGCGCGTTGCGGGCGAGGCAAGAGCAAGTTGCTTCGGACTTGGCGGAGATGGAAGAAGCCTTGCAAGTGGCGGCGGCAACCGGCGGCGACGCTTTTGAAGAGTCCACGGCCAAGCGAGCCGTTTTGATGGCGCAAAAGGCCGCGCGAGCCGCCGAGGCGGCGGCGTTGGAACAAGAGCATTTGAGTCTGGCCTTGCGCTCAGAAAAATCGACGGCCGAGCGCGACTGGATTGCGCAACAAGCGGCTAATCAACAAGTTCGGGTTGGGGCTTTGGAAGGTTTGCTAGTCAAACAGCGCCAGAGCGAAGTCGAAGAACAACAGCGAGAAGCGGAAGAAGCCACCCAAAAAGCGGCGGATAAGCATCCCTTGGTGGAAAAACTGACGCAGGATTACGCCGCTTTGGCCGATGAACGCACCAAGCTGGTGCAGCAGGTCGACGTCCAACTCAAAAGCGAACTGGAGGACTTGACGGCGCAGAAAGATAAGGTGAGCCGGGATTACACTCTCGCCCGCGACCGCATCAAAGACGTCGGACTGAGCGACGCGCTGGCGGTGCGACTCTTAGACCAATGGCGGCGCCTGCCAAGCCTGCGAACCCATCGCGCCGCTTTGGACCAACGAAAAGAAGCCATTGCCGAGGCCGTAGCGTTGCGCTTGCAGGCCGAAGACGACTGGATGGCGTTGCCCGACGCCAAAGACCCGGAACAAGTCAAGACTTGGTGCCGAGCGCATTACGCCGAAGCGCGACTCGGCGGCGCCGACGAAGCGGAAGTTCAGGACGAAGCCGGCCGGCTGCTGGAGGCCAGACGAACTGGGTTGACGGCACTGATCGAAGACTACAACCGCTTAATACAAAAACTGGGAGAACTCGATTTTGAAGAAACCAAACACATTGCGCAAGTCGAAGAATACACCGCTTTTTTGGAAGAGCGGCTGCTGTGGATTCCCAGCGCCCCGCCTTGGAAACCTTCCACCCTGCGCGAGGCTTCCTCCTCGCTTCAATGGCTGGCTTCCGGGCAAAATCGCCGGGAAATCCTTCGAGCCGCCTTGTCGCTTCCCCAAGAGCGCCCGTGGCTGGCCGCCTTTTTGGGGTTGCTTCTGCTGTTCTCTTTGGGCTCAAGGCCGCTTGTCCGCCGCAAAGAACATGAGTATTCGGCGGGAGTCAAGCGCATCTCGACGGATTCTTTTGGGATCACTTTGCGAGCGGCCTTCCTGTTGCTCCTTCAGTCGGCGCCCGTCGCTTCCGTGCTGGCCTTGCTCGGCTGGCACTTGCTGGAACGGGAATCAGACGTGGAAATTTTGCGCGGACTCGGCAGCAGCCTATTGTATGCCGCCGTGCATCTCTTTGGCATTTTGATCCTGCTGAACGTCTGCCGCCCGCGGGGCTTGGGGCAAGCGCATTTTCGATGGAATCCCGCCCTGGCCGCCATGGTGCGCCGGCAGTTGTTTTGGTTCTTGCCGGTCGTCTTGTGTTGCACCGTCCTCATCGACTTGGCCGAAGAGTTGACCGACGAATTCCATCGCACGGGATTGAGCCGATTGGCCTTGACGGGATTGCTCCTGGCCGTGGCTTCTTTGCTCTTCCGAACTATGCGTCCCAAAGACGGCGTTCTGTCCGGGGTCCTCTCGCGCTCGCCCGAAGGATGGATGGTTCGTTTGCAACCGATCTGGTACGGGCTTCTGGTGTTGACTCCAATCGGTTTGGGCATTCTTTCCGCGCTTGGCTACCATCACACCGCCGTACAACTCACCCGCCAAGCGGCCATCACCGTTTCTTTTTTCGTCGGCGTCTTTGTCGTGCATCAACTGGCGCGGCGGTGGTTTTTGGCCAAAGAGCGCAAACTGAAACTTGAGCAATGGCTTGCCCACCGCCGAACGACCGCCAAAAGCTCCGGCGCGGCAGACGGCGTTTCCGAAGAAGCCTTGCGCCCCGAAGTGGACGAGGAAGCGCTCGACGTCAAAACCCTCGGCGAGCAAACCCGGCGTTTCCTGCGCTCTTTGATGAGCTTTTCGCTCTTGCTGGGCGTTTGGTGGATTTGGGCCGACGTTCTGCCCGCCCTCAACGCTCTGGACGCCGTAGAACTCTGGCACGCCGAAGCCTCCGACGGCGCAACCGAGCGCCGCCCGGTCACTTTGAATCACCTGGCCTTAAGCCTGCTCATCGCCGTCATCACCATCATCGCCGTCCGCAATGTTTCCGGCGTGCTGGAAATCGGCATCCTCCAAAATCTTCCTTTGGCGCCGGGCAGCCGCTACGCCATCGTCTCCGTCGCGCAATACGCCGTTGTTCTCTTGGGAATAGTCTTCGCCTTCAACGTCCTCGGATTTACCCTTGCCCAGTTTGGCTGGATTATGGCCGCCCTCAGCGTTGGGCTTGGTTTTGGACTCCAAGAAGTGGTTGCCAACTTCGTCAGCGGCGTCATCCTCCTCGCCGAACGCCCCATCCGCGTGGGCGACATCGTCACCGTCTCCGACGTCAGCGGCGTGGTCACCAAAATCCGCATCCGCGCCACTACCATCACCAACTGGAGCCGCCAAGAGCTCATCGTCCCCAACAAAGAATTTATCACCGGCAGAATCCTCAACTGGACGCTCACCAACACCATCAACCGCATCGTCGTCGAAGTCGGCGTCGCTTATGGCGCCGACACCGAAAAAGCCCGCCAAATCCTCCTCAACACCGCCAAAAACCATCCTCTCATTATGTCCGAACCCGGCCCCCTTGCTACCTTTGAAGGATTCGACGACAGCTCTCTCCGCCTCATCCTTCGTTGTTACCTGCCCACGCTGGAAAACCGCCTGAGCGTCACCACCGAACTTCATACCGCCATTCATCATGCCTTCGACGCCGCCGGCATCGAAATCCCCTTCCCCCAGCGGGACATCCGCGTTCACTGGCCCGAACCCTCGCCCAAAAAGAGCGTCTAGTCTCTCCGAACACCGCTTGAATAATGAATAAACGATATTTATCTTTAATTCGAGTTTGACAATGACGGGAAAGTGAGCAAAAACGCCGCCTGCGCCGATGAACGAGTCGCCGTTTCTCTTTGCCTGAGCGGAGGACAACGCCATGATACCACTGCCTTTGCCGATGTTTGGAGAGAAGTGCCAAAATCCCGCTGGTTGAACGCCGCCGTGATGGACAAAGCCTACGACTGCGACGACATCCGCAAATTCTTGGAATATCAAGGCATCGAAGCCGTGATTCCGCCAAAATCCAACCGGAAGAGATTGCTTTCCTACGACAAAGTGAAATATCGAATGCGTCAAAAAGTGGAGCGGTTCTTTTGTCGAATCAAAGAATTCCGCCGCATTGCGACTCGCTACGACAAACTGGCGAAAACCTTCATGGCTTTCGTCCATCTCGTCTGCGCTTTCGTTGGTTTTCAATCGAGTTGAAAAAAAAAGCCGCCGAGACGAATCCCGACGGCTTGCGAAAAGGAAACAACAATTTAATTAAAGGCTTTTATCGCTATGCTTAACCACGAAAAATAATTAGCAATTAACACAGGCGCAGTCGATGCAACAACGATCCAAAACCATTTCTTCGCAGCTTTCTTTGAGTTCTCCAAGCGATCCAATTGAACATTAATGCCAACCTTCCCATTTCCTCGAATGTCTGCGTCTATCTTGTCCAAGCGAGTTTTCAGGTCAGATTCCATTTTCTTCAAATGGGCTTCGATGCCGTCAATCTTTCCGTTGACGAAAATCTTCAACTCGTTAATCGTCTTTATCTCTGGCTCGTTCATCGGCCACCTCCCGATGTTTGAGGTGTTGGCGGTTCTTCCGTGGTTGGCGACTCAATTTTCGCGATGCGGAAAAACTGCTTGTCTTTGGCGGCGGCCAGCGGAAAACGCAACGGACTGCTTCCCAAATGGTCTCGGTATTCTCCATTGACGGCGTCGGCAATTTGAAGTTTGCCATCTCTCCAAACAATTTCCACTTCCCGGCCGTTGGCGGTGGCCTGCGTTCTGATTTCCAGTTTTGGCGGTTCGAATTTATCCCATGGAAACAGCTCCGTCCATTGAATTGCCCACCATACCCCGAAGTATGGTCCTGATGTTCCGGAGATACGGTTCTTCATTTCCTTCGAGCAGGTGATGTTGCGGAGGCTTGTTTGATGCGCGTCGATGATTAGCTTTGCATCATAAAGAACGCCTGATTAATCTCCTGAGCCGTATTGCTTTGCCTGTCCGGGCTGGAAGACGATGTTGGTCAGGTTGATGCAGCCGCCGGCAATGATGCGATTGATGATTGCGTGTTTTGGAACGACAATCTGGGCGATTTCTCGTCTCTCGCCGTGTTCGAAGCGGAGATGTAAAGGGGGACTGATTTCCTTCTTCCACGTCGATCCATTTGTGTTGGTTATCCAAGCGAAGTTTTCTTCCGGGACTTCCGGCGGGGCTTGCGCTTGGGTTTCTGGCGGCACGGCGAGCAGGCCGGCCGCAACAATGGCGAGGAGCGCCAAATTAATTTTGCGGTTGCAATTTTGCATAAGTTTTACTGGTCTTTTGTGTTTGTTGAATTGGTCGATTGCATCGGCGTTCGAACAACAAAACGCCATACACCGAGAACGATACTCGACGATTCTCGGTTTGTAAACTTTTTTTGTATAATCATTTTAAATGAAAAATCATTTTTACGGCCTTTCCGTCAATGAAGTGGCGGCGGCGGTGCGGCGCCGTTCTTTTGATTTGCCCGGCGGCTCGGTCTAGACGGGAGGCGGCGAGATTTTGTTGCGAACTAAGGGGCAGGCTTATCGGGGCGCGGACTTTGAAGGCATTCTGCTTCGGAGTCGCCGCGATGGAACGCAGTTATGGCTTCGCGACGCGGCGCCAGTGGTGGACGGATTTGCGGAGACGGACACCGAGGGGCGGTTTGACGGCGAGCCTTCGGTTTTGATTCAGGTGTTTCGCGTGGGCAATCAAAACGCTTTGGAAATCTCCAAAGCCGTTCATCAGTTTGTGGAGGCAAAGAAAGCCCGCCTGCCCGAAGGCTTGTCGATTTCGGCGTGGCAGGACGACGCCTCCTATCTCCGCAGCCGGCAGCAGTTGCTGGTCAAAAACGGCTTGGTCGGCTTGTTGCTGGTGTTTCTCTCTCTGGCGCTGTTTTTGAGAATCAATCTGGCCGGTTGGGTGAGTTTTGGGTTGGCCGCTTCTTTCTTGGGAACGCTTTGGGTGATGCCGTGGGCGGATGTCTCTATCAACATGATTTCGCTGTTCGCGTTCATTTTGGTTTTGGGCATCGTGGTGGACGACGCCATCATTGTCAGCGAAAAGTGCCGCCAAAAATGAAAATTCTCAAGATCGGCGGCGTTGTCCGCAATCACTTGATGCGAGACTCCCTGCTGCGCCAACTCCCAAGCCGTCAAAGACGCGCCTTGGGAACGAGGCCGCGTTTCACTGCAAAAGACGTGGAACTGCTTTCCTTGCTCTTGCGCCGCATACATCGGAGCGGTGGCCGAACCATAATCGACAAAGGCCAGCCAGCCGGCGTTGCAATGAGTCAGCAATCGGGAACCCGGCCGGATCAGCCCTGCGCCGTGCGCTCCCAAAGCACGGCACTCTTCCACGCTGGACTGAGCGAATTTCTGAGCGGCGGCAATGGCGGAGGCTTGTTCGTCTTCGATGGCGAATCGGTCGGCAATCCGCCGGCGAATCCACTTGACTGCATTGACCGGATCCACCGCGGTAGGACGGGCATTCGCCAGCCTGCCAAACGCAAACCCGGATGGCGGCGAGGCAGTCAACTCTCTCGAATTTATCGAGCAAACCCACCCGTTTTTCCAAACCACGAACAGCGAACCCGCGTGCGAACTTCGGAAGAAAACGTGGAAATTCAATTCCACCAGATCCCCAAGCGACTTTACGAAATGCATGGACGGATACGCTGGCTTTGCCGCCTCTCTAGGGTGTGTCGACCCTAAATTTCAAAATCAGAATTTCGAACCTGTGAATCCGAAAAAATCTGCCGCCACAATAATTCGCCCAAAACGACCTAACTCATTGAATGACAACGAGTTATCGACATTTTCCGTCAAATCTATGGGGTCTCCAGACCTTTAAATAATGCTTGCGCAGGAAAATTCGGGTTGTGTTTCTGTGTTGGGGGGGGGGGGAGGCGAATCTGCTCTTCTGGAGGTGGACAGTTGATAACTAGATACGGACAGCATCGACATGAAGACTCCAACATCGATGAAAATGAAGCCACTTCTCGGCGTTGTCGTGGTCTCTGTAGCTGGACTTTAGGCAAAAACCGCTCAAGGCGTTGTTTCCCTCGTTTCCCAACTCTTTTCCCCTGACGCCAAAGGAGGGCGTTCGCGGCGGCCAAAAAAGTCTCCCGCCTTGGCGCCATCTTCTCGGCCGCCGGCATCGTTGGCATCGGCCGGCTCGCCTTGCCGTTTCTGATGCCAGCCAACGATGAGGAGAAGACGGACGATGCGCTCGAAGTGAGTTGTCTTTGGGTTTCGAATCATGGTTCGTCCGGTTTCACGGTGGAATTTGATGTCACCGCTCCTTGGGATCCTATTCGTTTTTTCGATGAGTTTCAGTTGTGGCAGGATGGTGTTGAAGTCGACGATGGGGCTCCTCCCCGCGTTTCGCTTGACTCTGATTATTGCGATTGGTTGAGTATTCCGGGCTATGACGGCGGGACGCCTCTTCCTTATCCGGGCTACAATCAATACAACCCGGCTTTTCAGTTTAATATTGCGGGGCAATATTGGTACGAGGAGTGGAGTCCGGATGGTTTGACTCCTTGGGGGTATTGGTCGACGCGTGCGTCTGTGGATATTTCGCTTTACGTTATTGTGAATAGCAACGGCGCGCTTTACTCGATGCTGGCTTGGGCGTACGATACCGACGGCGATGGTTATGAGGTTCCGGTCTATTATTCTGCCGGTGGAGGCTCGTTTGAAACTCTTCCGTAGGCAAGCGTTTACGTTGGTGGAATTGCTGGTTGTCATTGCCATTCTTGGCATCTTGGCGGCCATTCTTTTGCCTGCTCTTTCTAGGGCTAAGTCGGCGGCTCACAAAGCGGTTTGTATTAATAACCAGCGGCAAATTGGGATTGCTCGGCAACTTTATGCCGATGATAACGGCGGCGTTCTGGTTCCGCTTATATTTTCAAAGGAACAGGTCTCTTTCGATTCTTTTTGGAATATTGCTCTTTGTTTTGGCTATTTGGGTGGTCAAACGAATTTGTTTGATTGTCCGGCGGAGAAACGCATTCCTCGCTTAGTTTCTCTGGGCAAGGTTCGTCCCGGTTGGTGGGGTTGGGGTTATCAACAAAATGTTATTGGTGTACATAATAACTTAGGGAATCGTTTTGGAACTGATGAAGATCCCCATTGGGGGATCTCTGGGTCTACTTATTTCGGTTCTCTCCGGGAGTCTGCTGTGGTTTTGCCTTCGCGCATGATGGCGCAAACTGATGGCTCTTCTTTTGGTGTTCGTAATTTGCGAACTGGTGAATCTGAATTGTACGTTGAGAATTTCGGGATTCCTTTGCTTTTTCGGTTTCCGCCTTTGTTTCCTGAGTGGGCGTCTAGGGTAACCGTGGCCCGTCGTCATTCTGGGCAAGCGAATATTTTGTTTGCGGATGGGCCTGTGGGTTCGGAGACGTTGCATCAAATGCTTTTTCCGTCTTTGGAAAACTGGACTCGATTCCATGACGATCATCAAAAGCATTGGCGGAATGGGGGACATGCCGATCCCTTCTAGTTGGCAACCTCCTACGCCTTGAGATGAGTTAGTGGAGTTTTGACCTCTTTGCAGTCTTTGTTTATCCACGACTTGCTGTCCATCTCGTTTGGGACGGGAAAGCGGTGTAAACTTGTCTTGACTTCTTTTGGACTGTGAAAAAGTGTTTCTAAGAGGTTGATGACGTTTCAAGGAATCATCTAAAAGGGTGGATTCGGGGGCGAAATGAGTTGCGTCGCCGATGGTTTTGGTGAATAATGTTTGGTCTTCGGCCGGAGCGTAGCTCAGCTTGGCTAGAGCGCCAGCTTTGGGAGCTGGATGTCGCAGGTTCGAATCCTGTCGTTCCGACCATTTATTCTTGCTTCAAAGCGGTTGATCTCTTGGCAAAAACGGAAAGTCTGCGTATCGAAGTTTTCCAATTTTTGTTTTTTTGTTGTCTTGCGTGGCGAAGGGGAGGGGGGATATTTTCCCAGAATTCAGCGAGGCAAAAGACTTACGCCAGTCCTCGTTGAGAGTTTTGAATGAATTGGAGGAGGTGGTGAATTTCTGGGGAGAGGGGCAGTTCTTTTTGAATTTGGGCGGCGGCGGAAGTGTTCAAGCCGCTGCGGAAGAGGATTTTATGGGCTTGGCGGAGGGTGTTTTGAGTTTCGGCGGCAAAGCCGTGCCGTTCCAGTCCGATTTTGTTGATCGAGCGGGTTCGGGCGGGATTCCCGTCCGTAATCATAAAAGGGGGAACATCTCGGACGACTTTTGCGCAACCGCCGGTCATCGAATGTTTCCCGATCCGGCAGAATTGATGAATTCCGGCCAAGCCGCCAACCACGGCGAAGTCTTCCACGATGACGTGACCGGCCAAGGTGGCGGCGTTGGACAAGATGACGTGATTGCCCAAGGCAACATTGTGGGCGACGTGGCAGTAGGCCAGAAGGAGATTGTCAGAACCGATGACGGTTGTTTCTCCGTCGCCGGTGGCACTGTTGATGGTCACGGATTCGCGGATAATGTTGCGATTTCCGATGCAAGTGCGAGTGACGCCTCCTTTCCATTTGCGGTCTTGTGTGCGGAGGCCGATGCTGCTGAAGGGAAAGAATTGGTTGTCGTCGCCGATGACGGTGTGGCCATCCACAACGACGTGGGAAAGCAACTGGCAACGGTCGCCCAAAACCGCGTTTTCTCCGATGACGCAATAGGGGCCGATCTCGCAGTCTTTGCCGATGCGGGCGTTTTTGTGAATGATTGCGCTGGAATGAATCACGGCGGCGGTTCAATCGTCCTCAAGCGTCTCTTAGCATGAAAGTGACCACGCCTTCGCTGACCACGTCCTTTCCAACTTTGCAACAGCCTTTGGCTTTGCCGATTTTTCCCCGGCCTTTGATGAGCTTGATGTCGATGAGCAGAACGTCGCCGGGTTTGACCGGTTTGCGCCATTTGACGTTTTCGGCGGAGATGAAGTAGGCGATTTGCCCCCAGTTTTCGGCTTTGTTCAGGGTCAAAATGCCGGCTGCTTGCGCCATTGCCTCCAGTTGCAGAACGCCGGGCATGATCGGATGTCCCGGAAAATGCCCCTGAAAATAAGGCTCGTTGATAGTGACATTTTTCAGGCAGAGGATGGTTGTTTTTGTGATTTGCAGCACTTTGTCGATCATGAGAAACGGGTAGCGATGCGGCAGGATTTTCATGATCTGTTCCATTTCAAGCCCGCTACCATCTCCCGCAGGAACTTCCAAAGCCGCCGCGTCCACTGAATCGGTTTTTGGAGATGAATTTTTGGAAGGTGGAGAGAAAGAGAGCGTCCGCGCCGCATTCTGTTTTTCAAGACGGCAAAGTTCTCTGGCCAGTTGGCAGTTGGCCTGATGACTGGGGCGAACGGCGATGACGTGTCCTTGAATTGGCCTTCCCACCAAAGAAAGATCCCCGATGACGTCCAAAATCTTATGGCGGACGAATTCTTCCGGATAACGCAGCGGCTCGTTGGTCAAAACCACGTCGTCGCGAATAATCACGGCGTTTTCCAAGCTGCCGCCTTTGATTAATCCATTCTTAATCAGAAACTCAATCTCTTCAAAAAAGCAAAAAGTGCGGGCGTGCGCAATTTCTCGTTCCCACGAATCGGGAGTGATTTCCAAGCTGTAAAACTGCGTGAACCGGCCTTTGTCGTCGGAACTGGTGCAACTGACCTTGAATCCGTCGTGGGGAAAGATCGACAAAATGGACTTTTCCAAAGTAATCGAAAGAGGCGTTGTGACAATCAAAGGGTCTTTGTCCTCCGCTTGAAGCGTCGTCCCGGAATCTTGGATCATTCGGCAGTATTCGCGGGCGCTCCCGTCGGCAATCGGCGGCTCGTTGGCGTCCAACTCCACAACGGCGTTGTCGATTCCCATGCCTTGAAAAGCGGCCAGCACGTGTTCCACCGTGTGCAGCTTCACCTTTCCTTTGGAAAGCGTTGTGGAGCGGTTGGTGTCGCTGACGCTGTCCACCGAAGCGGGGATTTCCGGCTTCTTCTCTAAATCCACGCGGCGAAACCGAATGCCGCCGTTGGGCGGCGCCGGCAAGAAAGTCATGCGAACCTTGTGGCCGCTGTGCAACCCCACCCCGTCAAAAGAGGCGGGCTGGCGAATGGTTTGCTGTTGTGGCATGAGCCAAAGATTAAACCAGCAACACGCTTGGAAATCAAGCAGACAAACCTTTCGCCAACAACAGACTAGGAGCGAAAAACGACGGTTTTAAAATAAAAAACCGCTCAAGGTCAGCTCGTGTTCTTTCTCATCGGTGTGCGCCTGAGCAGACGCAAACATCTCAAATTGACCGGTCATCTTAAACAGAAAATGATAACTGTTCCATTTCTTTGTCGGCTCTCCAAAAGTATTTTTCCGCATCTCCTCTTTCTTGCATTCTTTCTTCAATCCGAGATCTTTCCATCGGAGATATCGTTCCTCTCTTGATAACCACATTCAAATCCGACTCCAGAACCCTCAACAAATCCAAGTAATTCTTTCTTGATACAAGCATGCTTTCAGACCTTACCAAGACCATGTCTACCGCGTTCTTGTCCAACAATTCATTGTTGCTGAGCTCTTTCTTCAAATACTCATGGTTCTTATTCCACTGTAAATTTTCCATAGAGGCTTTCTTTGCAGAAATTTGTCTGAGACGTAATTTCCAACGTTCGAATTCAATCTCGTTAAAAGGAATTTGGACACCATTTTCGGAAAGTATGGATTTTCGATTCTTTTCTACCGTCACAACTTCTCCGGAAAACGGTATTATCTGATATTCCTTGTTATCAGTTGTGCTTATTTTCGACCGCACGTCCCTCTGTTGATGGGCAAACTGATCGATATTCTCTAGCTTTTCGCAGAACATTAGCAACAGTATAGTTGCTGATACTACCAATCCTGCTGCGATTTTTATTGTCCCCTTTATCATCTTTGCCAGTCGTTTGATTATCCACTTTGCAAACCGCATTGAAATATCAATTCTTAATGCTTTTTTCATGGCGTTTATTTGTCTGAATTCTCCGTAAAAGGTCAAATTTTCAATCCGCTGAGGAAAGTTCATAAAGTTCCTTCGCTCTCGCTTGGCCTTTTTCTCTCTGCTCTGGTGTGAACAGTTTCTCACAATACGCAATCACCTTCACTCGCGCTCTGTCCTGATAACCATTGGCTTTCGCCACTAAAGCCCAAGCATAGGCCTCTATGTCGTCCTTGACCACGCCGATGCCTCTGGAATACATCACGGCAAGGTTGTATTGCGCTTTGGGATGCCCTTGATTAGCCGCGTTTAGATACCACTTGACCGCTTCCTTATCATTCTTCGGCACGTCTTCGCCTAGGGCATACATCCCGCCAAATTGGAATTGCGACTCGGCGTCTCCTTGCTCAGCCTTTTCTCGAATTTTGTCTAATTCACTCATAGAAATCTTTCCAAATGCTCGTTATTCCTGTGGTTTCAAACGGAAGAAATGAACAGGTTTAGACGTCTTTACAGGAAATCTGGCACGTTTCATTGAAGAAGTGTTTATCCAAATTGGATTGGCTATATCGGCGGACAACTGCAACGTGCCGTCCGTCCAAACAACTTCCACTTCTAAACCGTCCGATCCTTGAATGGTTCGGATTGTCAGTTTTGGTTTGGGCTTGTTTTTTATGTCTTCGATTCTCGTCCATCGAATCCCTTCACTTCCGGGATAGAGTGTTGTCCCATGGATAGGAGAGATGGGAGACTCAATCCATAGAGCAGGGTTATACAGCGCACCGTTAGACGCATATGTGACGCTCTTCAATCCCGACCCCGTAATATCTGCTACAAACGTGGCTTTTTTGAACTCGATGACCAAATTGGTCAGATTAACGCAATTCCTCAAATTCACTTCGACTACATCTATGTTTCCAAAAACGAATCCTCTCTTGGAAAGAGAATCATTCATTATTTCATCGAGCTTTTTTGGAAAAACGATGCCGGTCAATTCTTCATCGCCTGAAAAATCAAACCCTTCCAATTGCCAAGAAGTGAACGGCGATCCATTTGGAAGATGCCCTATTTCTTTTTCTACTTCGTATTCTACCGTTTCATCCGGGTACTCCAACAAGACAACATACTTTTCATCCCCCGTCGTTTCTATTTCTCCGCCGACAAAGCATGCGACGGCCAATAATAATCCAAATGTTTTCTTCATATTCTGCATTCTCTCTTTGATTTCTCTATTTCTGAGGTTTCAATTATTTTAGTTGGCCAAGATTCACCGGGGTACGCGGCTCTTTCTCGTGGGTCCATGGACTTCCTGATTTTGCTGAATAACGAAGCAGTGGAACGATCCGACGGAATCCAGTGTCTTCATGCGTGATCAACACATATCGACGATTATAGAACACTTTGATCGTCAATGCTCTTTCAGGGAAGAACGTCAACGTGTTTGTGTTCACCTGAACATAAAAGACAATGGAGTCGTCTTTGGACGATCCTAACTTGCCTTTCAAATAAAATCTGCCCCTGTAACGAGATTCTTCAGGGTCTTCAAGTTCCCTATCTTCATTGAAGAAAGCAACGGGGCGACTGCTTATCGGAATATTTCTGACATCCCCCGCCACACCTCGTTGTTCCCAATGAAAAAACACAAATTCATGCTCTGGCTTTGTCTTGGTTTGGTCTTCAAACCAAACCACCGCAAGCAGATTCTCTGCATATTCTAACTCACCTTGCGCTGTTGTTTGCCAGAATCCGCCGGCAAAGCATGCGGCGGCCAAAAGCAATCCAAATATTCGTTTCATTTTAACGGTTCCAATTTTTGATTTCATTCCATTCAGCGTTTTTTCAAAATTTATTAGCCGCTTGGTCAAACAAAGAGTTTTTTTAATGGGGATTCTTGGCGTTTGTCAACATTTTTTGAACTTTTTTCCAACGCGGCGGGTTTCATGGCCGGTTTTTAATTTGTGTTTGTCTGTTGTCGTCGGTTTGGCGGCGGGTTTCTTTGGCGGATTCGGCGGCGGCTTCTTCGGCCATTTCTTTGTCGCGCTGTTCCATAGCGGCTTTGCGGCTGAGGCGAACCCGGCCTTTGTCGTCGATTTCAATGCATTTGACCCAAATTTCGTCGCCAAGTTTGACGATGTCTTCGGTTCGTTTGACGCGGAAGCTGGCCAGCTCGCTGATGTGGCAGAGTCCGTCTTGGCCGGGAAAGACTTCGACAAAGCAGCCAAAGTCTTTGATGGAGGCGACTTTGCCGCGGTAGATTTTTTCGAGTTGGATTTCGGCGGTGAGGGCTTCGATTTCGGCTTGGGCGATTTTGAGGCCGTCTTCGGAGAGGGAGTAGATTTTGACTTCGCCGTCGTCTTCGATGTTGATTTCGCAACCGGATTCTTCGACGAGTCGTTTGATGTTTTTTCCTCCGGGGCCGATGAGGGCGCCGATTTTGTCGGGATTGATGAAGACGGTGGTGATTTTGGGGGCGTGAGGGCTGAGTTCTTTGCGCGGCTCGGCCAGTGTTTTGGCCATTTGCGCCAGGACTTGGCTGCGGGCGGCTTGGGCTTGGGCTAATGCTTGGGCCATGATTTGGTGAGAAATGCCGGGCAGTTTGAGGTCGAGTTGGAATCCGGTGATGCCCTTGGCGGTGCCGGCGATTTTGCAGTCCATGTCGCAAAAAGCGTCTTCCCATCCCATGATGTCGGTGAGCAGTTGGTAGCGCCCGATTTCTCCCGACTCGGATTGTTCGGCGCAGATGCCGATGCTGATGCCGGCAACGGGGCCGGCAATGGGAACGCCGGCGTCCATCAGAGCAAGCGAGCCGCCGCAGACGGTGGCCATAGAGGAAGAGCCGTTGGATTCGGTGATTTCCGAAACGACGCGAATGGCGTAGGGAAAGTCTTCCAGAGGAAGGACGGGTTCCAGAGAGCGTTCTGCCAAAGCGCCGTGTCCGATTTCTCGCCGTCCCGGCCCCATAATCCTGCCAGTTTCGCCAACGGAGAAGTGAGGAAAGTTGTAGTGAAGGAGGAACTGTTTTTCTTCGCCGCCGCCGGAGTAGGAGTCAAAGGCTTGGGCGTCGTCTTCGGTGCCGAGCGTCGCCTGCACGAGGGCTTGGGTTTCGCCGCGAGTGAACAGAGCGGAGCCGTGCACTCGCGGAAGCAATCCCACTCGCCCGGAAATGGCGCGAAGGTCGTCAAAAGCGCGTCCGTCCAGCCGGTTGCCTTGATCGAGGATTAAAGAGCGCACGGCCGATTTTTGGATTTGGTAGAAAATGTCTTTGAGAACGGCTTCGGAAACAAGTTCCTCCCCGTGTTTTTCCCGCAGCGCGGCGCCAATCTCTTCGGCCACTGCATTCCAGGCGGCTTCTCGTTCGAGTTTGCCGGGAGTAAGCAGAGCGGGAATTACTCGGTCGCCGGCAAGCGCTTGGGCTTCTGCGAGAACTTCGTCGGGAATTTGGGGGACTTCGACGCGGCGTTTGGGCTTGCCGATTTTCTCGACGAGTTCCTTTTGGGCGGCAATCATGGGAACGCAACATTTCTGGCCGAATTCCAGCGCCGCCAAGAAGTCGTCTTCCCGAATTTCTTGAGCGGATCCTTCATACATAACCATGTCGCTTTGGTTGCCAACGTAAATGAGATCGAGATCGCTCTCTTCGCGTTGGAGGTGGGTGGGATTGGCGATGAATTGCCCGCTCACCCGGCCGACTCGAACGGCGCCTAACGGACCCGCCCAAGGGATGTCGCTGATGGAAAGCGCCGCAGAAGCGCCCAGAATGCTGAGCACGTCCGGGTCGTTTTCTCGGTCGGCGCTCAAGAGAATGGTTTGGACTTGGACTTCGTTGAGCCAGCCTTTTGGGAACAGCGGCCGAATCGGGCGATCCGTAAGGCGGCAAGTTAAGATTTCCTTTTCCGTCGGCCGGCCTTCTCGTTTGAAGTAGCCGCCTGGAAAACGCCCGGCGGCGGACGCTTTCTCACGGTAGTCGACGGTAAGCGGGAAAAACTCCTGTCCCGGACGAGCCGTTGCGGCGGCCACTGCGGCTACGAGAACAATGGTTTCGCCAAGTTGAACGACGACAGAACCGTCGGCTTGTTTGGCAATTTCTCCGGTGGAAATGTGAATCGGGCTGGTGCCCGCGTTGATGCTAATTGTTTCCGGCATAATGTCTAATGCGCAAACGCCGGGACGGAGGAACTTCTTTCAGCCACGTTCTCATGGCTACGGAGCTGAAAGAAATCTCTCGGCGCCTCGGCGTTTGCGGCTTGAGTTCAAGATTTCTATTTTAACGGTTGAAGAAGCCAAGGCCGCACCGCGTCGGATTGGCCGGCCTCCGCTGACCTGCGAGCGGGACGCGCTTTTGCTTCCAGTAAGTGTTTTGCCCCGAAACGCGCGCGTCTGAGGGGCGGGAAAGTCGTCGAATTCCATGCGAGATGCGGGCGATCAGCGTCGGAGCTTCAGCCGTTTCGTCAGCGCAACGTAGCGATTGTGGTCTTTGCGGTCGAGATAATCCAGCAACCGCCGCCGCTTGCTCACCATCACCAAAAGACCGCGCCGCGAGCTGACGTCCTTGCGGTTGACTTTCAAATGCTCGGTCAAATTATTGATCCGGCCGGTCAACAGCGCCACTTGAACGTCCGCCGACCCCGTGTCGCCATCGTGCAATCGAAATTGTTCGATCGTGTTCGACTTTGATTCCATACGATTTGTCTCTTGTGTCTCGATAATTCGCAACAACAAGAAAATCAGTATATCCCCTTGAAAAATTATGTAAAGGAATTTTTCCGGATAAGTTCGAAGCGACTTTATTGACTGGATTTTGTTGGTGGAAAGCGGCATGAATTTGTTTTGGAGCAAAAGAGAAAACGACAACACTGACGGCTCTCGCCGAAAACCGGCCGCAGAAAACGCAAAAACAGCAACGATTCCTATGAACTGGATGAAAAAGAACGGCATCTTTTCCCACACAAGCATTGCCTCGGCGCTTGTCTTTTGGACCTGCGCTGAGACAACCGCCGAACCAATTCCTGTTTCCTCGCCGGACATATCGCTCAAAAAAGAAATCGCCCGAGCGGTAGATCGGGGTTGCGATTATCTATTGTCTCAACAAGCCGCCAACGGATCATGGTCCGACGCCGATTATCCAGCCCTTACCGCCTTGGCCTTGACTGCTTTGCAGAGCGATCCCGAAGAACATCATGCGGCAAAAAAGGCCGAAGCGCTCAAAAAAGGCTACCAATACCTCCTCCATTCCGTGCAGCCCGACGGCGGCCTCTATCGCATCGAGTCGCTGATGAACTACAACACGGCGGTCTCGGTTCTCGCTCTTGTCGCCGCCAAAAATCCCGCCTACGTCGAAACCATTCGGCGAGCGCGAAACTACTTGATCCGCGGACAACAAGACTTCGAAACGGCCGGAGAACCAGACAACCCGCTAAATGGCGGCGTCGGCTACGGCGACCGTTACCCCCACTCTGACTTGTCCAACACCGTTCTCGCGCTCGAAGCCCTCTATCACAGCCGCCATCTCGCCCGCGACGTTCCCGGTGCCAACCGCTTGGACTGGGACGCCGCCGTCCGCTTCGTCCAAAACTGCCAAAACCTGCCCGAAACCAACCCGCAATCTTGGGTCTCCGGCGATCCCGCCAACCGCGGCGGCTTTATCTACTTCCCCGGAAACAGCAAGGCCGGCGAAACCGTCCTGCCCGACGGCCGCATCGCCCTCCGCTCCTACGGAAGCATCTCCTACGCCGGACTACTCAGCTACATCTACGCCGAGATGGGCGCCGCCGACCCCCGAATCACCGCCGTCCGCCAATGGCTCCAACACAACTACACCCTCGACGAAAATCCCGGCATGGGCGCCCAAGGCCTCTACTACTACTACTATACCATGTCCAAAGCCCTCAACTTGGCGGGAATCCGGGAACTCCAAACACAAAACGGAAAACCCGTCCGCTGGGCAAAAGAACTGGCATTGAAACTCCTGCAACTCCAGCGGGCCGAAGGCCAATGGAGGAACGACAACGCCCGCTGGTGGGAAAAAGACCCCGTCCTCGTCACCGCCTACACACTCCTCGCCCTTCGCAACCTCTATCCCAACCTATAAACACTACTTGCCGAAAGCGACAAAAACCTCATAAAAAAGCCAACCCTCACAAATGAAGGATTGTCCCGAATGGCTTGCGTCAGGAGGGTGCGATAAATGGATCTTTCTACCGAACTGGTTCGGCCTCCTATGTTGCCGATCTTGTTGTTGATCCCTTACTCGGTTTCTGGAGCAGGGGTTTCTTCGGTGGTTTGTTGTTGGGCTTGGCGGGCTTGTGTGCGCTCTTTGCGCTGGCGTTCTCGTTCCATCTCTTTGAACACTGGATGGCGCGCCATCTCTTCTCGATAACGCCGCTCATGTTCTTGCTTTGCTTGCCGTTGTTTCTGTTCTTTGATTATTTGGTTGTGTCGTGTGGCTACTTCTTTGTCTTTGTTATCGGGCTCTCTTGCCCAGGCTTCGGCGGCGGCGGCCATTTCTTCGTCAATCTTTTTGAGTTCTTCAATCAAGGGGGCGTCTAAGTCTTGATAGCGTTGTTCTTTGGCGGCGGCGATTTTCTCCGCAATCCAACTTTCGTCATTGGGGTTGTCAAGGGGGATGCCGATGGTTTGGGCGGTTTGCTCAATCCACTGGATATGATCGGCATGCCAGTTGGGGTCTTGGGGATCGCCTTGGTTTAGTTCTGTTTGGGAGAAGTTGCGGCGATCTCGCAAGAAAGCGGCCACTTCCTGCCAAGGTTCGGTGTCTGTTTCCCAGCCAGTTTTGATCTTAGCAATTGCATCTTCCGCCTTCGCTTCGGCAACGGTGGCAAAACTAGCCGGTTTATCTTTTTGAAATCGAAGCAGAAGATTCGTGTTTCCCGTGCGCTTCACTTCTTCAATCACGGCATCATAATGCTCGTTGCTTCGTTTGATTTTTTGGCGAAAAATCCAATCGTCCAAGTCGGCAATTGCCCGGAACGCCGGATCCACTTTATACTTGGCCATTCGTTCCTTGTCTAGAAAGTCTTCTATCTCGTTTGAACTATCTTGGTAGCTTTCCATCCAGTTGCCGCTTGGGCTGTTTTCGTAAGCTTCCCGCTTTTTATCCCGAGCTTCCATTTCTGCCCAGAAGGCTTTGTCTTCTTCGGACAGAGGCTCAATCTCCGAGGATTGCCTTCGCATTCCGACAAAGAGATCAACTGCTTTCTCTGTTGGCGAAGTGGCTGTTGTTTCATCGCTTGGGCTGGGCGGTTTGTTGGCGGTTGGCGTTTCTTCTTGCTTGATGAATTGCGCCAGCCAGAAGATTCCCGCCAACGTCGCTAAACCAATCCCAATAATCACGTAACCTTGCTTTCTCATCGTCAAAGACTCCTTTTCTGCTTTGTTTTCAGCCACCTTAGTTGATCCTGCTGGAAGAGCAAGTCGAATACTCGGTGCATGCTGCTTCCTCTTCTCTTTGGGTTTTTTGGGATAACCAACCTAGCCATTCTTCGTACCAGTCCTCAATTTCCCATAATCTCTTGTTTATCTCGTCAATTTCCTTCTGCAACTTCTCAACCTCCTTGCTCTTAGCTCTAAATTCGTCCGATATCTGCTTCATTCTTGCTACGCTAGCGGCAGAACCACTGTTGGGAGACATGGACAGCCTGATCCATTCCTCGTTCAACTTTTCTATTTGAGCGAGAATTCTGTCCTGCTCATCGAATATGCGATCCTGCGCGTCGTAGAAGGGTTTGCGTTTGGCGTAGTAGGCATTGTCGATGCTTTTTCGCCAATTCGCCGCCCCTTGCATGATCGTCGCTATCCTTGAATCGTATTGCTCTAGGCAGGTGTCAAAGACGCCGGGCGGGAAGGGCGGAAGAACAACTTCTCGCTGCGGTGGAGGCGGCGGCAAGTCTGGCAATTCGGGGATTTCGGCCGACGGGCCGGTGGTTGGGGTTGTCAAGGCAATCGCGAGGATTGTTGCAACCGTGAGGATTGCTGTTTTTCCGTTGATCGGGGACTGAGACGTCACCGATTTCACAACTACGTTGCGTTGAACGCTGTTCGATTGGGCTACGCGAGCCAACCAATTCCAATAAAAAAAGAGTTTCTTCATGTCTCGATAATCTTTAATGTCTATGTCGTTAATGTTGCGGCCGTCAGGCCACGCAACCAACATTTAACGAGGGAACCACGAAAAGTTTCCTGCCTATTCGCCAAGGCAGCTGGGAAAGAAATTTTGAATCCTCCCGGCAGCCATTCTAAACTGTGACATTTGGCGGGGAATCCAACAAAGAATCCCCTCGTCAATTGTCGGTTGCGCTTCCAAAAAACCATGCTTTTTATTTGAGCGCAAGCTTTTTTTTCTCGATTTTCCCAAGAAAAATTTTGGTTGGGAAAGTGCGAGTTTTCTTTGTTATTTCGGTGTTTTGAGATTTTTGAGACATTGCCCGGCAATTTTTTTATTTTTTTTGTCGCGGATTGGCGGAGTTTGGCGGGGGGTTGGCTTCGGTTTTTGGGGAAGGGGTTTGTGTGTTTCAGCATTGGTTTTATTTTGCGTTGGGGAGGAGGGCGGCGGCGTGTTTTTTGGCGGCGGGGATTTTGCCGCCGAGCATGCGGGCGAGTTCGTCGATGCGTTGTTTGGTTTTTAGGGGGAGGACTTGGGTGTGGGTGCGGTTGTTTTGGGAGGTTTTGATGACTTGGAAGTGGTGGTTGGCGTTGGCGGCTACGGGGGCGAGGTGGGTGATGCAGAGGATTTGTCGGCGGTTGCCGAGTCGGCGCATTTTTTCGCCGACGGCGTGGGCGGTTTCGCCGCCGATGTTGGCGTCCACTTCGTCAAAGATGAGGAAGGGGATGTGGTCTTGGGCGGCGAGGACGGTTTTGAGGGCGAGCATGACGCGGGCGATTTCTCCGGAGGAGGCGATTTTTTTGAGGGGATGGAGGGGTTCGCCGGGGTTGGGTCCGAAGAGGAATTCGATGCGTTCGGCGCCGGCGTTGCGGAGGCGGGCGGTTTCTTCGGTGTCTTCCGGTTGGGCGGGCGGATGGGCGATGAGTTGGACTTCGAAGCGTCCGCCGGGAAAGCCGAGGTCTTCGAGTTGTTTTCGGGCGGCTTGGGAGAGGGATTTGCCTTTTTGGGCGCGGGCGGCGGTTAGTTTTCGAGCGCGGGCGGTGAGTTCTGTTTTCAGTTGGGCGATTTGGCGGTCGGTTTGTTGGACTTCGGTGTCTCTGGATTCGAGGGATTTTAGTTTTTGGCGGGCTTGGCTTCCGAACTGGATGATTTCTCGGATGGTGGATCCGTATTTGCGTTTGAGGGTTTGGAGGCGGTTGATTTGTTCTTCGAGTTCTGCGAGGCGGTTGGGTTCGACGTGGACGGTGTCTAGGTAGCGGGAGAGTTGGGTTTGCCAGTCGTGGGTTTGTTCGGCGAGTTGGGCGTGGGAGTCGGCAAGGGGTTGGGTTTGGGGATCGAGTTGGGTGAGTTGACGGAGTTCTCGGCCGATTTGGTCCAGGGCGTCGGACAGGGAGGGTTCGCTGGTTGGTTCTCCGCTGTTCCAGTTGTTTTCTGGGTTGCCGAGAGTGTTGAGGATGGTTTGTCCGAGTTGGCAGATTTGGGCGGCGTTTTGGGCGCGTTGGTAGTTGTTTTCGAGGGTTTGTTCGTCGAGGTGAGCGAGTTGGGCGTCGTCGATTTCCCGGGTTTGGAAGCGAAGGAGGTCTATTTGTCGGGCGCGGGCTTGTTCGTCGGCAAAGAGGGTTTGTTTTTGGCGGAGGAGGGTTTTCCATTGAGCGAATTGCTGGGTGTAGACAAGTCGGTCGGCGGTGATGCCGGCGAAGTCGTCCAGCAGTTCGAGTTGTTTTTGGTTGAGGAAGAGGGATTGGTGGTCGTGGGGTCCGTGGATGTCGACGAGGTGTTGGCCGAGCGTGGCGAGTGTGGAGAGCGAGGCGGGGGAATGGTTGACGAATTGGCGGTTGTTGCCGGCGGCGGTTACGGTGCGGCGAAGGAGGAGTTGGGCGTTTTCGCAGGGTTCGAGTCCGTTTTTGGCAAGGAAAGTTTCGATAGCTGCGCTGAGGGAGGAGAGGTCGAAGATGGCTTCGACGGCGCAGTTTTCGGCGCCGGCGCGGATTAGTTTGCGGTCGGCGCGTTGTCCGAGGAGCAGGCTGAGCGCGCCGATGATGAGGGATTTGCCGGCGCCGGTTTCTCCCGTCAAGGCGGTAAAGCCGCCCTCGAATTCAAGAGTGACGTCGTCCGCCAATCCGAAGTTTTTGATGCGGAGCGCGGTGAGCATGGGAAAAAGATGGAGCCGAGAAACAATTTTATGTTATGTTGGCGGGCAATCTTACCGGATGGCGGGGTTCAATCAATCTGAATTCGGCCGGCGGCGAAAAATCATGGCATGGCATTTCGATTTATTTTCTTGGGGAGCGGCACTTCCCAAGGCGTGCCGATCATTGGCGCGGATTATCCGCCGGAGTTTTTGGCAAATCCCAAGAATCATCGAACGAGGTCGTCGATTTACGTGGAGACGGATCATGTTCGGTTGGTGGTGGACACGACGCCGGAGTTTCGCCTGCAGATGCTTCGCGAGAAGATTCAGCGAGTGGACGCCGTGCTGATTACCCACGGGCATGCCGATCACATTATGGGGATGGACGATTGCCGGCGGTTTTGCGAGATGCAAAATTGCCGAATGCCGCTTTACGCCAATGCGGAAACTATGGAAGCCGTTCGGCGGGTGTTTGCCTACGCATTCAAGTCGAAGCGAAGGTGGCGCGGATATTTTCATCCGGATCCGAGAATCGTCGACGGCCCTTTTGAAGTGGGGGATTTGGCGATCACCCCTATTCCGCTTCCTCACGGGCGGATGACGGTTTTGGGCTATTTGTTTTGCCAGCAAGAGCGTCCGAAGCTGGCCTACTTGACGGATTGCCGAGAGGTGCCGGAAACCGCCCTCCCGCAACTGGCGGGCGTTCCCGCGTTGGTGTTGGACGCTCTTCGCAAGAGGCCGCATCCGACGCACATGTCTTTGGACGAAGCGCTGGCGGCCTCTCGTCGCATTCGGGCTGGGCAGACTTGGCTGACTCATTTGACGCACGACTACGATCACAACGCGGATCAAGCGGAACTTCCCGCAACCGTGGCTTTGGCCTACGACGGCCTTCAAGTGGATTTGTCTTGAATTTCTTGCTTCTTTTGCGAGAAAAAAACCGCCTGAAAGATGAAAATTGATCCAACAAACGCGCCAACTGCCAAACGACGATCGCGCGGAAATGCCTTGACCGAACGGAGCGTTCCCATTCTTAATTGCGCTTGCCGGCCGCGCTGTTTGCGCCGCTATTGGAAACGGAGAATTCGTTGAATATTAGAGGAAATGATCGTCTGGAAAGAATGGAAAAAATTGCCGTTGACGGTAGCCGCCGCGTCGTTGAGTTGCGCGCTTTCCGGCGCTTCCGTCCCGGCAGACGAGTCTGCGGAGAGCGAGTCTGTGGTGGTCGTTTTCAACCAAAACCTTCCCGATTCGGAAGCCGTCGCCCAACACTACGCAACCAAACGTCAAATTCCCAAAGATCGGATTCTTGGCTTGGACTTGCCGGACAAAGAAACCGTCTCCCGCGCAGTCTTCCAAAAAAAGTTGCAACGCCCGCTGGCGGCAATTTTCCGGAAGCGGGGCTGGTTTGAGTTTGAAGACGCTCCCCAAGAGAACGACAAAGCGGAGCTAGCCGTTCCCAAAGTCAAAAAATCCTCCATCCGCTACCTGACGCTGTGTTACGGAGTGCCGCTTCGGATTCAATCCGACCGAACAATTCGGGAGGAGGGAATGGAGGAACTTCCGGCCGCAATGCGGCGAAACCAAGCGGCAGTAGACAGCGAATTGGCAACGCTCCCCCACCCTTTGAAGTTATACGGCTACCACGTCAATCCAGTTTATGAAGCGACCAACTCGCTGACAATCCGGCCGGAAAACGGGATTTTGATGGTAGCGCGACTGGACGGTCCTTCGCCGCAAATCGCCAAACGGCTCGTGGACATGGCTATCGCTGCGGAACAAAATGGCCTTTGGGGGCGGGCTTACTTTGACTTGCGCGGACTCGAGAGCGGAGAATATAAACTGGGCGACGATTGGATTGCCCACGCGGCCGCCCTCAGCCGGCATCTAGGTTTTGAAACCTACGAAGACCGAAAGCCCGGCACTTTCCCGGAAACCTTGCCGATAAGCCACGCGGCTTTGTATGCCGGTTGGTATGATGCCCACGTCTCCGGCCCTTTTCGCCGGGGGAAAGTTGAGTTTATGCCGGGCGCCCTTGCCTATCACCTGCATTCCTACAGCGCGTGGACCGTCCGCTCGAAGACCGAACGCTGGGTGGGTCCGTTGCTGGAAGCGGGCGCAACCGCCACCATGGGCTGCGTTTACGAACCTTATCTGGCTTTGTCGCCGCATCTGCACGTTTTCTTCGAAAGCATGTTTCGCGGCTTCAGTTTTGGAGAAGCCGCTTACGCCTCCCAACCGGCGGTCTCTTGGCAAACGACGGTGGTTGGCGATCCGCTGTACCGTCCCTTTGCCAATCTGCCCGCTCTTCAAGCGAAACTACAACGGGAAAACAGCCCTTTGATCGAATGGCTAATCTTGCTGAACATCAACCGAGCCATTGCCGGCCAAATATCGATGGACCAAATTCTTGAGTCCATCAAGAACGACACCGAGGTTCAAAAGAAAATTCAAAAGAGCGCGGTGCTGAGCGAGAAGTTGGGCGACCTGCTCTATGAGCAAGAAAAGCGCGACGGAGCCGTCAGCCAATACCAGCAAGCTCGGCAACGAAAGCCATCGCCGCAGCAAGATCTCCGAATTGGCCAACGATTAGCGGCGCTTTTGCAGGAAACAGGCGACGAAGCCGAAGCCCTTTCCGTGTATTTGAATCTGATTGAACGGCATCCGCAGTTCGCCGGCAAAACCGAAATGTTGCGGAAAGCCCAAAACCTTGCCGAAAAACTAGGTTTGCGGGAAAAACTTCGCGAAATCCAACGACGACTCTCCGCCGATGAGGAAAAAGCAAAACCGCCAACCAATGAAGCTAAGCAGGCAGAGGGCAACTGAGCCTGCGGCCTCTTTGGTTTTCGTTTCGCCTTTTGGACGATGGAAAATTTCGCTTCCCTGCGTGATTTTGCGGCCGTTTTGGCCCGTTTGATGGATCAAGAGGCGGATCAAGGCTTTGATTCTTCCGCACTGGATGATCGCGCTTTTGGCCGGCTGGCGCTCGCCTTGTTTCGGTTGCAAGTTCAATCCAATGAGTGTTACCGGTGCTTTGTCGAGTATTTGGAAAAATCCAACCCGAAAACGCCCGCGTTTCCGGCAAGTCAAAAGGCGAATTGGCGGCAGATTCCCTGTGTCCCCACTTTGGCGTTCAAAGAGTTTGACCTCAGTTCCCTGCCAAAGTCGCAACGATCTTTCGTGTTTCAATCCAGCGGAACCGCGGGGCAGAATCGGAGCCGGCACTTTCATTCCCAAGGCTCTCTCGCTCTCTACGAACAAAGCCTCGCCCGTTGGTTTTTCCATCATTTTCAGCCAGGGAATCCAGAAACAGAAAGGCTTTTCCTCTTGACTCCCCCGCCGATTGAAACGCCGAATTCCTCTCTCGTTCACATGTTGGAAACAGTGCGGAATCGGCAAGGTTTCCCAGAGTCTGTTTTCTACGGACGGTTGATTGCGGGCGAAGGCTGGGGCTTGGATGCGAGCCGTTTGTTGAAAGACTTGCGCGCGGCCTGCCGCCGAAATTGTCCCGCCGCATTGTTGGGAACGGCCTTTAACTTCGTGCAGTTGCTGGACGCTCTGGGCACAAGCCGCCAGACGCTGACGCTGCCTCTGGGAAGCCGATTGCTGGAAACCGGAGGATACAAAGGACGAACCCGCGAGTTGGCAAAAACCGCGCTCTATCGCGAACTGGAGGCCTGCTTGGGAATTCCTTCCGGCCGGATGATTTCAGAATACGGGATGAGCGAATTGTCTTCGCAAGCCTACGACGGCCGTCTCGACGCCGAGGATTCTTGTCTTTGCGCCCGTCGTGTTCCGCCATTGAATCCAGCGCGATTGTTTCGGTTTCCGCCGTGGGCGCGTTGCCAAGTAATCGTCCCGGAAACCGGACAAGAAGCGGACGAAGGCGAGACGGGGTTGATTCGAGTGTTCGATTTGGCAAACGTCTGGTCGGTCATGGCCGTGCAAACGGAAGACTTGGGACGGCGTCTTTCGGGAGGCGTTGAGCTTCTGGGGCGCGCGGCAAATGCGGAAGCGCGGGGTTGCTCCCTGATGCCGGAAACCTGAAAGATCAAAAAATGACGCTGGAAAAAATGCCGAATTACTTTTTGGCGGACTTGCCGGAAAAGGCCGTCCTAACGCCCGCAGTCATTGCCGAAGCATGCGACGCCCTGCGGCAAAACCGCCGCCGGTATCTGTTGGAGCGTCCCACGGAAAGCCTGCTGCGAACGCTGGAATTGGTGGCCGAAAAATGGCTCGATAACAATTATCCAATTCGCCGGATGGCTTTGGAACGCGGAGCGCGGCAATCCGGTTTTCCGCTCTCCTCGATTCAAAAAGGCTTGGACGGCTTGTTCCAAGAAATGACTGCGGAAAACCTCAACCTCCTCCTCTTGCAAGATTTAGGCCACGTTCGGAGACTCGATTGCCCCAGCTCTGCCGAAGCCGAAAGCCGCACCAGCCGGAAAAGCTTCGCCGTAGGGCCGGAATTGATCGCTCACATAACCGGCGGCGCCATCCCCAACCCGGCGATTCTCAGCATCACTTTGGGATTGCTGGCCCGCTCCGCTCAATTCGTCAAATGCGCCCGGCATGCTTCCTTTTTGCCGCGCCTGTTCGCCCATTCGATTTACGAAACGGACGCCAAACTAGGCGCTTGTTTGGAAATTGCCGAATGGAAAGGCGGGAACCAAGCGCTGGAAACCCCGCTCTTGCAAAAAGCGGACTGCGTCACGGCAACGGGTAGCGACGAAACCATCCAAGCGCTGGAATCTCGATTGCCCCGCGGAACGCGTTTCCTACCCTACGGCCATCGAGTCAGCTTCGCCTACGCCACCAAAGCCGGCTTGGAAAACTGCTCTCTCCAAACATTGGCCGCGCGAATCGTCGACGACGTAGCGCTTTGGAATCAAAGAGGATGCCTGTCGCCCCACGTCGTTTACGCCGAGAAAGGCGCCGCTCCCAGCCCAGAACAACTGGCTCAAGCAATTGCCGAGGAATTGGATCGCCGCGAGCAATCCGAACCGCGCGGCCAAGTCAGCAACCCAACCGCCGCCGTAATCGCCAATCGCCGCCGCCTCTATGAAATTCGGGCGGCCAACGGTCGGGAAACTCTCCTATGGTCAAGCCGCGGCTCCACCGCTTGGACGGTGGTCTTCGATCACGATCCCCGCTTCCAAAAAAGCTGCCAAAACCGCTTCCTTTACGTCAAAGCCGTCGACGGACTGGCCGACGCTTTGAACGGCGCCGCTGAAGTCTGCGGGCAAGTCTCCTGCGTCGGCTTGTGCGCTTCGCCGCACGAGGCGCAATCCCTCGTCAAACAACTTGCCCGCTGGGGAGTAACTCGCATTTGTCCGCCGGGCAAAATGCAACAACCTTCCATCGCCTGGCGCCACGACGGCCGCCTCAGCTTGGGCGATTTAATAATCTGGACAGATTGGGAACTATGAAGGTGGAACTGCGAAAAACCTTTCAATTCGAAGCGGCGCACCTGCTCCCCTTCCTCCCAAAAGATCACAAGTGCCGCCGCCTGCACGGACACAGCTTCCAAGTGGAAATCACCGTCGCCGGCGAATGTAATTCCCAGCTAGGCTGGCTCATAGACTACGCGGACATCTCCAAAGCCTTCCAACCCCTGTGGGAACAACTCGACCATCGCTATCTAAACGAAATCCAAGGCCTGGAAAATCCCACCAGCGAAGTTCTCTCCAAATGGATTTGGGATCGACTGAAACCCAAACTGCCCCAGCTCACAACCGTCACCGTCGCCGAAACATGCAACGCCGCCTGTGCCTACCAAGGCAACTAGAGCGTGTCCCCGCTAACCGTAGCGCTTTGAAGAATATGTAGCGAAATCCTTTCCTCCGCCAAAACAGTCCACCCCGATGAGCAGCTGCTTGCTAACAAAGACTTGCCTCCGGCCATTTTGACGGCAAGGCAAAGTGGACGAAGAATTTCCCATCCCCAAGTTCCCTTTCCCCTCCTTTTGCACATTCAGCAACTAAGAGGCTCATGATTAGCGATTGGCAATCGGCAAGGCGAGCTGGCGCGACTTTTTTGCGAGTTCAGCGGCCAAGATCATCCACAATAACCAATGAAACTTCCTTGCAAAGCGCAAAGCCCCTCTTCGCGCCTTTTGCGGTTTTGCCATCCCCCTCCCATGCGTCATTTCTCATTCGGAATTCTCTCTAAAAAACACTTTCCTCACTGGCCTCTCAATCTCTCGGAAACACCGACCGCAAACTTTTCCTCTGTTTCACTTTCTTAGCTTGACGAGAGGCAAATAAGAGTCCATCCAAAAGCCAGATCGTATTGCGGATTCTTTTGTTGATATATCAGTTCGTTTTACGATTATTTTTAGTTATTGGATTCCAGGAAAGATTGAACATGATGAAATCGAACTTGTCAAAATTCGCACATCGGCAATAAGTCTCTTTTAGTGGTTTTGGTTATTTCGACGCTTTCTTCTCTTTTTGTTCCCCTCGAACAAAGCCCAGCCCGCTGTTCATCCACGTCTATCCCAGCCAAGACAACCCCACCAACCAAACCATCTAGATATTCTTCGGTAGTAGCACTACATCCTCCTCCGATGCCAACTTCCGAACCTCCTCCGGAAACAACTATCACTAGGAAGTCATGATTCTCCTTAAAAACAACAACGGCAACATCTACAATACCAACCGCCCCAACAACTAATTTGCTGACTCTTTCTCCCTTGTTTTCCAACTCCAACACCAAAAACATCGCTTCGGTCAATGCGAGGATTCCGGGCGGCGGCAGAACCAACATCACTTTTGCCAACAACGCCACCAACACGCCGGCAATCACCATCGGAAGCGGCAGCCAAAGCATTTCCCATCTTTTCATGGATTATAATAACATTGGAGATGAGGACATAGGGATTCGTGACTCCAGAATTAGCAATTTCTTCTATTCCGGCGGGGCGTTTTCGGCTTGGGTAGGGTTCGAGTATCTTGCACAAACCAATTGGGGACTTCTTCACGGGAATCTTCAATAATAGTGTGGGAACTTTTGTTCGTTGGGCGGTCGGCATCGATACAATGCAGGTTGTCGCCAACACCTCGATCATTACTCAAACCTCAAGAATATACCATGACCTTCGGCCGGTTTGCGCTAGATTTTGTGTTTGTCCACCGCCGCATGCCTGTAAAAGAAGCGCCGACTGACCGCAACTGCCAGCTAGTGATTGGTAGTCATTAGCGAGGGATTAGCGATCCGTAGCTGTTGCCAATGCAAGGTCGTTTTACTCTTTTTTGCCCTGTTGTTTCTGAGTTTGGAAGCGGGGTTTTTAAAGTTACCAATTTGGAATTAGGAATGACGAATTGGCAGTGAGAGTCCAGTAAGATTGGAGGGAAGAGCGAGAGGATTCAGTGATTTGCGGCTAAGTGGCTTACGATCCTCAGTTGATCTAGCATCCGTTGCCTATAAACTAAACGGTGATTGGATTTTTACCTTCGCTTCCATCTACCTGAAACGGAGTTTCTTTTGCTCTAACGAATGACGAATGCGAATTATGGGAACACGATCATTGCCGAAAAATGGAACACGGCAGAGGAATCACTTTCCTACCTTTGCCGTGGATGCAAACTTAGGAACGAACGACGAGACAAAGAATTGGCCAAGCCTTGTTTATCCCGTTCGGCCATGTCCAAAAGAAATTTCCCGACGGTTCGTCCCAATCATCGCGCGGCCTGCGCTTCCAGCCAGTCGCAGGCAGCGGGCAATACTCGATTCCAGTGAAAGGTAGCTCCCCGTCGCCACGCGTTGCGCCGGCACAAATCATACAAAACCGCATCTTCCGCCATTCTGCGAACGCCTTTGGCCAATGCTTCCGGCGTTTCTCGTCGCGCGACAATCCCCGTTTCTTGGTGCAGGGTGGAGTCCGTCAAACCTGGAACCGGATACACCACAGCCGGCACGCCTCGGCAATTTGCCTCGATTACGTTCAATCCCCAACCTTCCCGAATCGAGGTGTGTAGCAACAAGTCCGACGCGTCCAGCGCTTTTTCTTTTTCTTCTTCGGATAACTTTCCCGCAAACGAAACCGCGCTCCCCAGCCTCAAACGCGAAACTTGCGCTCGCAACGCTCCTTCGGTTTCTCCGCCGCCAATAATTGTAAGCCGGGTGTCCATTCCTTGCCTCCGCAATACGGCCACCGATTCAATGGCGTGATCGATCCGTTTGTTCGGCGCCAACCGCGAAACCACCGCCAACCGCAAAGGCGATGCAATCCTCTTCTCCGGCAGAGAATGAACGGCTTGGGTAGCCACCCCGTAGGGAATTCTGGTGATTTCCCGAATCCCGTGCCGCCGCAGTGCTGACTCTGTGGATAAACAAGCCGTCCAAAACGGAACCGCCCGATACCGGCGCAAGATCCAACCCTCCTGCCAACGACCCAGAACCGCTATCGGCCAAGGATAGAAACTATTCCAAATCGGCCCCAGAACTTCGTGAATGTAGGCGACGACCCTCGTCCTGGCCCACCACGGCGCCAACCAGGGAATCCCGTGATGCTGGTCAATCACCAAGTCAAATCCAGCCTGTTGCCGCGCCCATTGGCGCGCCCGCAAAATCGAAGAGCCAACACCGCCCCCGCGAACCACGCAAACGCCTTCAAACACCGACTCCGCCTTGCCGCCGGCAAAAGCGTTGGCAAACCAAAAAACCTCATGCCCCCGCCGCACCAGCTCCGTCAAATATCCCAGCGAAACCCGTTCCGCCCCGCCCGCCAAAGGATTTCCCGGATCCCTCCAATTCAACATCAAAAATCGCATCGCAACCGCTCCCAAAAGCTTGCCAACGCCGCCTGCCAAATCAAGACGAGATGGAAAAATACTCTCCCCAACCTCGTCCAAACCAGCCTCTCAATCCTGCCTTGCGGCCAAGTCGAAAGTTGACGACCCAAGCCAAACCAATTAACATTTCGCCCTCATAATTGCCGCCAAATCCAAAATTCCCATGAAGGAAGAAAATGCGCCCGCCCAACCCGCCGACGCAGACCTGCCGACCGAAGTCCAAGCAGACCAATGCCTGCTGGAAGCCGAACAAGCGCTCCAAAACAGCGACTCCCCAGCCGCAAAAACCGCCTTCCAAAAAATCGAAGCCCTAAACATCGAAGAACCGCCGCCGGAGTTTTTCTTTCTTTACGGCAAGTTTCTGACGGAAAACTGCAATGTGGCCAATCTCGCCAAAGCGGCGGAAAACGGCCAAGTCCAAAACTTCCTTGACAACCTGCTCAAAGCGCGCTCCCTCCTCAAACAATTCCTCGCCCAAGTCCAAAGAACTGCCGCAAACTACAAACCCGCCCTAGAACTTCTTTCCGCCGGCGAATCCACAATCAAAGCCGTTACCCCCGCCGCAAAAGAGTTCGAAGAACTGGCAACAATCAAGAAAAAGAGAGCCAGCGAAACCTTGCTAATCCTCTTGGCCGCTGGTTACCCCGAACTCGTGAACACCATCGTAAGCGCAGAAGAGTATGTGCCTTCGGCAAGAATCCAGATGACCGCCGATTGTACCCAAATTGTGAGCTCTCTGCTCAACGCCGCCACAGACGTCCACGCAAAAAACGACAATGGCGAGCCGCCGCTTCACAACGCCGCTGAAAAAGGCCAAGTCCAAGTTGTGGAAGCACTCCTCACCGCTGGAGTAGACGTCAACGCAGAGAACGAGGATGGCGAGACTCCGTTCCACGAGGCCACTAGGAAAGGTGAAACCGAAGTGGTGAAGACTTTGCTTGCAGCCGGTGCAGATGTCTACGCAAAAACTAAAAATAATCGAACGCCGCTCGACTTTGCCGCTCATCACGGCAAAACCGAAGTGGAGGAAATTCTTCATGATGCTGTGAGAAAGCCAAAACGAAAAGGGAGGAAATTCTTCGCAATTCTAGGGCGAATCTCGGATCGTGTCAAGGAACAGTTTACGAAGAGTAATGAGAGGTTGGTTTGATTATGGAAGTGGGTGTTGGATGAGTGTTGGTTCTGGAGAAGTTGTTGTGTCGTCGGGTAGGGAAAGGAGGTTTCTTTCGGGGCTGGCTAAGGGGCTTGAGCTTGCCGTGAAGAGGTCGCAGGAGTTTCTACTTCGAGAGCAAAGGGCGCAAGGCTATTGGGTTGGAGAGTTGATGGTAGATGCTACATTGGTTTCGGACACCATTTGCTATCACCATTGGAACGGCAGAGTGGATGAAGTTTGGGAGCGGAAGGCAGTTCATCATATTTTGTCAATGCAGCTTCCAGACGGAGGTTGGAACATATACTACGGAGGCCCGCCGGAAGTGAACGCCACGGTGAAGGCGTATTTGGCTTTGAAATTGGCGGGCGTGCCGGAGACGGATTCAAGAATGTTGCGGGCGCGGGAAGTGGCAATTAATCTTGGAGGGATTCCTCGGATGAATACTTTTTCTAAACTTTACCTGGCGCTTTTGGGGTTGTTTCCGTGGAAATACGTGCCGACTATACCATGTGAAGTAATTCTTATTGGCAAGTGGTTTCATGTTAACTTTCATGAGATGAGTAACTGGACGCGTTCGATGCTGGTGCCATTATCCATTATCAACCACTACAAACCTACCCGCCAGCTTATGGTAGGCGGAACGAAGGACAAGCGGCGTCCGATTTCCTTAGATGAATTATACCCGGAAGGATTTCACGAGCGAGACTTAGCGTTGCGCCGAGATCCGCAAACCTTTACTTGGCGGAACTTTTTTCTTTGGCTGGATAAGTTGCATAAGTTTGCGGAGTGGTTTGCGCGGCATCGCCTACATCCTTTTCGGCAACGCGCCTTGCGCCGTTCGGAGGCTTGGATGCTGGAGCGATTCGAAGGCGCTCACGGCTTGGCGGCCATTTTTCCGGCCATGCTCAACTCGCTAATCGCGCTGAGATCTCTGGGCTACCCAAACGATCATCCGCAAGTGCTTCGCGCGGAAAGGGAACTGAAGAAACTGGAACACGAGACGGAAACTTCGGTTCGGATGGAGCCGTGTTTTTCGCCGGTTTGGGACACGGCGATTGCCTGCATTTGCCTGCGAGAATCGGGCGTGGCGGCGGATCATCTGGCTTTGGTTCGGGCGACCGAATGGTTGATTGACAAAGAAATCCGTTTTCGCGGCGATTGGTTTTACAAAAATCCGATTGATGTGGAACCTAGCGGTTGGGTTTTCGAACACAAAAACCAGTGGAATCCAGATGTGGACGACACGGCGATGGTGCTTTTGGCTCTCCGCCTTACCCAAACGTCCAACCCGAAAAAGCGCGACCAATGTTTTCGGCGCGGATTGAACTGGTTGCTTACCTTCCAATGTCGCGACGGAGGCTGGGCGGCCTTTGACAAAGATTGCACTAAAAGCATTATGGAAAAAGTGCCGTTCGCCGACCATAACGCTATGATTGATCCGGAATGCGCGGACATCACTGCAAGGATTCTTGAATTGTTAGGACGCGAAGGTTTTTCCAAAAACCATCCGCAGATTGTCAAGGCAATAGACTACCTCAAAAACCAGCAGGAAGCAGACGGGTCATGGTATGGGCGCTGGGGCGTTAACTACCTCTATGGCACTTGGCAAGTCTTGCGCGGGCTATACGCCATCGGCTTGGATATGAACGCGCCTTACTTGCAAAAAGCGAAGACATGGCTGGAAAGCGTTCAAAATGCGGACGGCGGCTGGGGGGAACGGTGTAATACTTACGAGGATCCAGTCTTCAAAGGGCAAGGCCCCAGTTCGGCCTCGCAAACGGCTTGGGCCGTTATGGGACTTTGCGCTTTTGGCAACACCAATTGCGCTAGCCTGATTCGAGGAGTGGAATATCTGGTCAAAACTCAGAACGCAGACGGTTCCTGGACGGATCACGAAACCACCGGCACTGGATTCCCCAAAGTGTTCTACTTGAAATACGACATGTATCGCAACACCTGGCCTCTCCTCGCTCTGGCCACTTACCGCAAATTGCTCGGCTGATGCTGAAATCTTCATTTTGCTTGCTCCCGGCAACTCAATCGTCCATTCGCAAACACGAAAAAAACACAAATCCTTGAAACGACAAACCTCCGCATTTTAGGAAACTCCGTTGCCAAAGTCATTCAAGAATTCCCCAAAAATCCCCAAGAAATTCTTCAAAAAGAAAAACAAATCCCCTCTCTTTCCCTTAAAAGTTCGCCAAAATCAAAAAAATCGCCAAAAAATTACGCAAATCATCTAAGAAAGAAAAATTTTTGTTGACTTCTCGTTTTTTTTGTCAATCTACCGCCAATGTTCCGTTTCGAAATGCATATGGGAGTCGCTTGCCTTCCGGTCAGTCTCAAACATCGGCACGGGTAAGCCCCGCAGAAGCATCGGAGCACAAACTATCATTTATAGCAGAAAGTATATTCGATGAATACGAAATCAAATAAGATAAAATGTCCTAATTGCGGAGAGCCAATTGACGTCAACAAAGTTCTCTATCATCAATTGGAAGGTGAAGTGAGGAAGGATTTCGATGCCCATGTGAAGAAAGCGGTTCAGGAAAAACAGCGAATCCTGAAGGAAGAAGCAAGAGAAGAGCATGCCGAAGAAGTTAAGGCGCTGGAAAAAGAACTGAAGGAAAAATCCAATCAAGTAAAAGAATTGAACAAATCCAAAGCGGAAATTGGACGACTCAAGCGGGAAAAGGATGAACTCCGGGGCAAAATAACTTCTGAGCTCGAACAACAACTAAGCGAAACCTTGGCTGAGAAAGAAACTAAACTGAGGAAGAACTACGATCGTCAACTTGCTCAGGAACAAGCAAAACTTCAGGCGGAAAAAGAAGCCGTCGAAAAGCAAAAGTTGAAATTCGATGCCCATGTGAAGAAAGCGGTTCAGGAAAAACAGCGAATCTTGAAGGAAGAAGTAAGAGAAGAGTATGCCGGACGAGTCAAAACGCTGGAAGAAGAAGTGAAGGAAAAATCCAACAAAGTCAAGGAATTGAACAAAGCCAAAGCGGAAATTGAACGCCTCAAGCTGGCAAAGGATGAGATGGAAAGTGAAATAGAGTTAAAAGCTCAAAAGAAAATTGCTGAAACTGTGAACGGAGAAAGAGCAAAGATAAAGCAATTCGAAGAAGAAAAGGCGAAACAGAGAATAACGGAGGCAGAACTAAAAATTACCGAACGAGACAAATTCATTGATCAATTGAAAGATGATTTGAAAAAGGCAGAACAAAAGGCGAATCAAGTTCCAGGGCCGTTGAAAGGGGAAGTGCAGGAATTAGCCATCGAAGATTGGTTAAAAGAACAATTTCCGCGGGATGCGATTGAGGAAATCAAAAAGGGCGCGAAAGGGGCGGATTGTTTGCAAACCGTCAAAAATTCATTGGGGAGAGATTGCGGCACGATCTATTACGAAAGCAAGCGAGTCGGAAGTTTTCGGAAGGATTGGATAGCTAAATTCAAGGCGGACATTCGCGAAAAGAAGGCTAATATTGGCGTTTTGGTTACTCAAACCATGCCCAAAGATATGGACCGTTTTGGATTAAAGGACGAAATATGGATTTGTTCCTTTGATGAATTCAAAGGTCTTTGCCATGTGTTTCGTGATTTTCTGATTCGAATGAGCAAGGCCATTGTCGCCCAGAAAAACAGAGGCAATAAGATGGCTATGCTCTACGATTACTTAACGAGCAACGAATTTCGATCGTATGCGGAGGCCATTGTCCAATCATTTGTTCAAATGAAAAAAGGTTTGGATGCGGAAAAACGAGCGACGGAAAGGAAATGGAAACAGCAGGAGAAGCAGATAGAAATAGGTCTTGGCGGAATTGCTGGGATGGTTGGCGCGATTGAAGGCATTGCCGGCAATGCGATTCAGCCTCCGGCCTCGCTGGAACTGTCGGCCGGCGATGAAGAAGACGATGATGACGACAATGAAAGCGGCGGTGTTTTACAACCGGCTTGAGGTCAAGTGGTCGTGAGATTTGGCGTTTTCTTTTGTGAAGGTAGGATAGTGGGGTTATTCATGTTTTGAATTGCGAAGATATTCTTATTTGTTTTTCAGGGAAGGTGGAGTCGCGTTTTTTTCGTGGAAGGCGTCCTGATGTTTCGGTTTTACACACCGGCGTTGGATGGCGCAATGCAAAGGCGGCGCTTGAGGATCGCCTTGCCAAGCAACGGCCGGAACTGATTATTACTTCGGGGTTTGCCGGCGGATTGAATCCCGAACTTCGCATCCATGAACTACTCTTTGAAAAATCGGGGGAGCATCCGCTTTTTGACGGGCTTTCTGGTCTTCCTTTTCGGGAGGGGAGCTTTTGTTGCCGGGATCACATTGTGGTTACGGCGGAGGAGAAGCGATTTCTTTGGCGGAGTGGCGGATGGGATGCGGTTGAGATGGAGTCTGAAGGCATTCACAAGATTGCTCGGTCGCGTCGGATTCCGTGTTTGACACTTCGGGCGATTTCCGATGCGGCGTGGGAAAGTCTGCCGTTGGATTTCAATCGGCTGTTGTCTTCGCGGATGAAGGTGGACTTGGCGAGGCTCTGCGGGGATCTTTGTTGGAATCCCGGGCGGTTGTTGGCGTTTGTTCGGTTTTACGGTTCGGTTGTTAAAACGTCGCGGGTGTTGGCCGGCGCTCTTTGTCAACTGCTGGCCGGCTAGTTTTGTTTCGGGGAGAGTTGCCCGCACTTTCGGCACGGAATGCTTGCAAAATGAATTCTTCGGCTTCATGGTTTCTTCATTATGAGCGGCAATAAAGTCTCGTTGGTGTTCGGAGTTTTGTGTGTTTGTCTGACCGGCGGCCTGATTTATCGTCATACTCAGGCGATTTGGCAAGAGGAGGCAAGCCAAAAGGAAATGGAGGAAGTGCAAAGCCAGATGGAGAAAAAATCGGAGGATTTGGATCTTTCGAGGCAAACGAACTCTGTTCTACAGACGGATTTGCAAAAGGCGGGCGAGGAACTTGCCGAGATTCGCCAGCGATACGAAACGCTTTCCAACGATCTGAGTCAAACGAAAGAACGGGCCGAAGCGGTTGCGAAGGAGAGGCAGGCGGCGCTTGGAGAAGTCTCTGATAAAGAGCAAAAGATCCGGGAACTCAGCCGGGAAAGACAGGATTTGTCCGATCGGATCGCCACCTTGGACGGCTTGATGGGAGAACTGGAAGGGCGGCTCTTGGCGACTGAGTCGGAGTTGGCCGATTCGCAAAAGGATCGAGAATATCTGTTGGAGGAATTCAAGCGGCTTTATGCGGAGAAGCGCGCTATTGAAGATCAATTCAACGATCAGGCGGCGCTTCAGTCGCAACAGAACAAACTGCGCAAAGAAGCGATCTCTCGCCGCGTTGGATGGATTCGCCGAAACCGGAGCGCGGGCAACCGCAAAGGGGCCGAGCTTCTGGTCGCCGGATTTCGGAAGCCCGCCATCCAAACCAACTACAATTTGAACGTCGAGATCAACAGAACCGGCGGCATCAAAATCCTCCAACCGCCCTCGCCGGACCAAGGTTTGGATTTGGAATGAAAGCCAAGGCTTTTCTGGAAGATTCCCACGGACGCACGATTCGTGACCTTCGAATCAGCGTTACCGACCGGTGCAACTTTCGCTGTCTCTATTGTCTTCCGGAGACGGAAGCAGCCGCCAACTTTTATCGAGAACGCTGGCGACAAAGGCCGGAAATCCCCATTCGTCGACGGTGGAAACCAAAACATGAAATTCTCTCTTTCGAGGAAATGGAACGAATCGCGCGAATTGCCGTTGACTGCGGCGTTGAAAAAATTCGTGTCACCGGAGGCGAGCCGCTCCTTCGGAAAAACATCGTCGCGCTGATCGAGAAACTGGCGGCGATTCCCGGCCTTCGGGATTTAGCAATGACAACGAACGGGTTTCTTTTTCCTCAACACGCGGCCGCTTTAAAAAAGGCCGGACTTCGCCGGGTCAGCTTCAGTTTGGACTCTTTTGACCAGCAGAATTTCAAACGGCTCACCGGGGTTTCCGGTCTCGACCAAGCAACGCAATCGGTCCAACTCGCCAAAGAACTTGGTTTTTATCCAGTCAAAGTCAACGCCGTGATTATCAAAGACCTCAACGATCACGAAATCGAGGATTTATGCCAATACGCTCTGGACGAACAAATTAGCGTTCGGTTCATTGAATTCATGCCTCTGGACTCTGGCCAAGCCTGGCAAAAAGACCGTGTTTTCCCCGGCAAGGAAATTTTGGCGCGTTTGCGGAAGAAATTTGATTTGTCGCCCGCTACAAACACCCATGCCTCCGAAACCGCCCGGCGATGGCGCATCAACGGCGGCGGAGAAGTGGGCGTCATTGCTCCCGTTACCGAACCGTTCTGCCGGCACTGCAACCGCATGCGCCTTACGGCCGACGGACAGATTCGCACCTGCTTGTTCAGCCTTCGCGAACACGACCTCAAACCGCTCCTTCGCGGAGACGCCACAGACGACGCAATCGCCAGCCGACTCCAGACCATTGCGCGCGGAAAGGAGGCGGGGCATAAAATCGGCCGCGAAGATTTTGCGCAACCCTCTCGAACGATGTCCAGCATCGGGGGATGATAGCGGCGCCGAAAAGTTGCCAAGAGACTACTTCGAACCTACTTTGTTGCGTTGATAATCGCTTGGCTTGTGTGCCGGTTGCGGTAGCCCTCGTAAAAGAGCTTTGCTATGACCTTTCCCTCCGCACTCAAAATGAACGTTCCCGGATGCGGCAGACCATCGCTGTGAGACCGATTACGAATCCCGTAGGCGTCGATTATTTTGCTCCCCTCATCGGACAGCAACGGAAAGGTAATATTATTCCGTTTGGCGAATCGTGCGAGAATTTTCTGAGAGTCGTAACTAATCCCGACAACTTGAATACCGGCTTCTTCCAACTTCGACAAATTGCTTTGCAGTTCAACTAACTGCCTTTGACAGAACGGTCACCAATCCGCCGATCGATAGAAGACCAAAGCCACTTTCTTCTTCAGCGGACCAGAAATGTCCGCAAACGACCGCTTCTTTCCATTTTGGTCTGCCAATGAAAAAGAAGGTTCCTTTGCGCCCACTGGGATGCCCGGTCCGGCATTCTTCTCCGCGCCAATTGCCATTGTCGCTCCCAGCCCGCTCAACATAACTAGGGCAATAATTTGCATTATAGAATATTTCATCATATTGTTTTCTTATCTATGTGTTATTATATCGGTTTGACTCTATACGATCTTTAAATTATTGCAACTTGAAGGAAACCTTCACTTCAAAGTTTTGCCTGCGGTAGAGACACCGCCCTTTGTCCTCTTCACAAATAGAATACAAAACATACCCTTGTATAGTATGCAGAGGCGAATTCGTCTTTGCCGAGGTTTTCACTTCGAACTCTATCTTCCGAGGCTCGACGGAGACTGGAGCGGAAGGAAGGGGATAGCGATGGAATGCCTGGTCGATCTGCCAACCTTCCGGCGCTTCCGCCCACAAAATCAACTCCTCCGCTTCATTGTTCCAATGCGCGTTGCGCGTTTTATCTGGCCGGAGCCAAACGTGAACTCGGACTGTTTCTCCCGGCCGCACGCAACCCGGAACCGCCGTGCTTTCTATTTGGATAAGTCGAGCTGAATCCTGATGAATCTTCTCATCTGGGTCGGGATTGGCCTCGCTTTGCGCGACGGCAAATGATTGAGACGGGGAAGCAAACTCGGCACCGCCCGGCTCCACGTCCAGTCGGACAGGCGTCTCTCCTCGATCCGCAATGGCCTTTCGCGCCTCGTGAATCCAGTCGTAAAACGAATACGGCTTCGCCAACCGAGGTCCATATTGTTGAATCCGCCGCCGCCAAATATACTGATTGGGATTTAACTCAAGAGCCCGACTCCAGTGAACGACGGCGCGGGTGAAATCATCTGCCTGCCTGCCATCGCTATCGTAGCGCCGCCGATGCGCTACGCCTAAGCGAAACAACGTCGCCGCATTTTCTTCTCCGCTGGATAATGCTTGACGATAGGCAAAGATTGCTCGATCCACTCCGCCATTGCCTCCCCAAAGAAACTCCAAATCTCCGCGCTCCATAGAACCCGGCGCCGAGTCCAAAAGAAGCGCTTCCCCGTCCGCCAGATTCGCGTCAGGCATTTTCTCACCCTCATTGACTGCAAAATCCTGGCGCAAAAAAGACGGCAGGAAATCTTTGGATGGATTGACGGCTCGAATCACTCCGGACTCATCCAAAAAGACCGTGACAGGCGCCCCGGTTACGCCTAGCAGGTTCAAAGAATCCACGAGCAACGGCCATTCCATTTGTTGCCATTGCATGAAAAGGAGCGCCCGGTCAGGATGTTGCTCTTGAATCACTCCCACCACGTTTAGAATCCCTTGGTCTTGGTAAGGTTTGGTGAGAGCGTGCCACACGGGCACATGCTTGCGGCAGCCTGCTCACCAAGAGGCGAACACATGCGCCACCGTCTTTCGCCCCCGATAAAAGCGCAGCGAGTCCGGCGCTCCGTCATCCGCACGAGGCAAAAGGAGATCGGGAAACTTTTGCCCAAGCTCCAGCGGCTTTGTATGAGTGCCTCCGGACACTACGCATATAAACCCCGTGAACAAGGTCGACAACCATGTTGAAGTCTTGGCTACCGTGTTTATGCCAATTCTCAAAATCATTAATGCCACCGAGAATGACGCAACTGTTCATGGAAATCAAGCAGACGTTTCAAAAAAAGTGAAACTCCTTTGCGCGACTACGGCTAGAAAATCTGCGTCTAAGAAATGGAGCAAAGGAAACCGCCGCCGCCCGAAAACGCAATTTTCCAACTTTTCAGTTTTACTTCTGCTTGCGATATATTTTGAGTTGTTTGCGGGTAATCTCTTTGCCGGTCAACGGATTCGCTAAATCCGGCAAAATTGGGAATCTGTTGTACTTCTTGTTGAAATGTTGCCCGACGTGCCAGTGTTGCAGTCTGGGATACTCATTCGCCCCCTCTTCGTATTTGAATTTGCCAAGCGAATCCGCAATCTCCTGCATCCCCTTCGTCCAATGAGCTTTCTTCAAAGTAATGAACACGCCGGCAACGGCCCTGCGCTGAACATTGAAGGCAAATGCTCGGACATTCTCGATCGTCGGGGGACCTGCCTTCACTTGCGCGATGACCTTGTTCTTGCCGTTTTTGATCGAATGAAGGAGCATCCCCGTGCCGTCCACGCCGCCGTCTCCTCTCTGCACCTTGTTGCCCACCATTCCCGGATGACACGCCTCAATCGCCCAAGACTCAAACGCAAACGCATCGTCTTTTGCTAATCGACTCGCCGCCGCAGGCTCTGCCGGGATTCCTGTTATGTCAATGGGAACTCCCGCTCCTGCCAACCTGTCGTGAACCACGGTCTCTACGGAGAACAAGGAAATATCAATGCCGACAAACTCTCGCCCCAACAAAGCCGCCGCTTCCAACGCCGTCCCACATCCACAAAATGGATCCAAAACCACATCGCCTTCATTCGTGGACGCTTTGATTATCCGCTCAAGCAATGCGAGAGGCTTCTGCGTTGGGTAGCCTAGATATTCCTTAGATTGGGAGTTTAGGTGGTCTATTTCCCAAACGTCTGTGATTGCATTTCCTTTGGTGGTATCAACCCTTCTAACAATGTCAAAGGCTTCCATATTGAGTTTTCCTTGCTTTACTTTTGCGTCCACTTTTGATTCGTCGTAAATGTAAAGGTATCGTTGTCCGTTCATGTTTTTGGTGTTGTATCCAGCCTCTACTAATTGCTTCTTCCGTGTAGATAACTCGGCTTCAAATTGTCTGTGGAAAAGCGATTTTTTTCTATTCAGCGAGTAAAACAGAATAATGTCGTGACCCCGCAAGAACTTTTTCGCTGCAGCGTTTGATGTTTTTCCGTAGTCCCAAACAATCTCATTCCGAAAGTTCTTTTGCCCGAAGATGTCGTCCATCACCATTTTCAAGTAATGGGAGGCGGTCGGGTCGCAGTGCAGGTAGATGGAGCCGGTGTCTTTCAGCAGTTCCCGGCAGGAGACAAGCCGTTCGGCCATGTAGGATAGGTAGGCCAGCATGCCTGAATTCCCCAGCAGCGTCTCCATTCCGCTAATGGATTTGTACGCGGCATGATGTTCGTTGCCGGTGATTTCCTTCACGCGATCTCGCGCCGCATTGCCCCATTCCCAAATGTCGGTGAACGCTACTTCTTGAGCGGTGTGTCCCTTGTCTTTGTTTTTATCTTTGTCGAACAGGATGTTGTAGTTGGCATCGCTGTTCCACGGCGGGTCAAGGTAAATTAAATCCGCAAAACGCCGTTCGGACGGGAGGATCGCTCCCTCCCAATTCCAAGTGTTCCACGTCTGCAAGTGCTTGAGACAGTCTCCATAATAGACCGCCTTTATTCGCATTGCCGCTCCCTGTTCTAATGCCAATTGCTTTGTCATTTTGTTATTTAGTTCAGGTCGATTCGTTGTTCGGGTTCGTCATATCGGCGTGATTTAATGGAGATCGATTCACGGTTTGGCAATCTTTTTTACCGATTTTTTTTCCCTTTGTTTTGGATGATTTCGGTGGAGGAATTTTGTTTTTGCCGGCGGTGGGTTTGTTGCTTTGCTTCGGGAGCCGGCGCAGGCCGCCTTCTCGGATTGTTATACCTTGCGCATCCAAAAGTTGGAGAAAGGGGATCATTACTCGACGGCTTACTCCGGTGTATTGGCGGAGTTGGCTGACGCTGGCGGCGCGGTGTGTTTTGAGAAATTTTTTGATGGATTCGAAAAGTTTGTCGTATCCTGTTTGTAGCAAGGCCAGATCTTTGTTGAGTTCGACTGCCTCGCCGGAATCAATCAGAAATCGCATTGCTTGTTCCTCTTCTTTGGAGGCGATGATTTGCTTTCGCGCTGGTGGTTCGTCTGCTTTTTCCCCTAAGGCTTTTCGAATTTGGTTGGCGGCGTCTTGCAGATTTGGCGGCAGGGAGATGGTAAAACCAGAGCGTTGGATTGCCGCAGATTGGACGATAAAATCGGACTCTGTCAATGCGTCGAGGATGGCGTTGAACGCGCCTTGCGACTTCAATCGTTTGTCCAGACAATTCCGCAGTTGCGATAAGGGAAGGCCGAGAAGTTCGGGGTGTGTTTGATGGAAGTGGTTGATGGCGTTTGTTGCCGCGCCGAGTTGGGCTTTCCAGTAATTCGCCTCAAAGACGATGCCTCTCCGCCGCAGGATGGTTCCCTCTGTTTCCAGCATTGCCGCGCACTCGCGAATTTCTTGGGAACCGAAACGACTGCCTCGCATCAATTCGGCTTCCGGCAATGTTTGTTCCCGGACAATCTGCGCCCGCATCATCGTTGGCAAGGCGGCGGACGGACTGCGGCGGCAAGCCTCCAAGTAGGTCCGTTGTCGCTCACTGCGAAAACGTCCCGCGCTTGCTCGAACGTCTAGCGCAATGCCGCCGGCCAGAGTATGCGTTTCGGCCCAGTCTCGAATCACAAAGCGGTCTCCCGTCAACACCGAAGCGGTTCGCTCCAAGCGGAGCTCTCCGATGGCTTCTTGTCCCGGCTTTAACTCGAGGCAGTTGAGGAAAAAGATTCTTCCGGGAATGTTGGCGCTTCCGTGGTGCAATCGCACGCGGGCGCCGTGTTTGAGCGGTTTGGAAGCCGGTGTTTTGCCTCCGACCAAGCGTTTTGATTTTGTGATCACGGCGTCCAAGACTCTGCCGGGTTTTTCAAAGTTTTTCGCAGTGACGACGTCACCTCGACCGACGCCTTCTGTCGTTGATACAGAAGTCGATCTGAGGGCGACGTTCGCCAAGTTGATGGCCACTCTCGTTCCCGGCCCGGCGGATTCTGCGACGCGTCCAAAGCACTGCATGCTTCGAATCCTGGCGGAAATGCCTTGCGGTTGCACTACGACCGATTGTTCCACGTGAAAACAACCGTCCGCCAAACTCCCGGTGACGACCGTGCCGTGTCCTTTTACGGAGAAGGCGCGGTCCACGGACAAGCGCGGTTTCTCGATGTCGGGAGGAGTTGGCAGGCTGTCTAAAATCGAGGCCAGCGTTTGTTTCAACTCGGAGACGCCTCGCCCGTTGGCCGCCGAGGTAGCGACGATTGGCGCATTCTCATACGCGGTTCCCAAAATCTCCTCTTGGACGACCTCCCGAAGAAAGTCTTCGTCATCCTCAGCCAAGTCGATTTTGTTCAAAGCGATTACCAGCCGTTGAACGCCCAGATATTCTAGAATTTGGAAATGCTCCTCGGTTTGCGGCATCCAACCGTCGTCGGCCGCCACAACAATCAATCCCAGGTTAACGCAACCCATCCCCGCTATCATGTTTTTCACAAAGTCTTCATGGCCGGGAACGTCGATGACGCCAACATGCATCGGCGTCCAATGGGGCAAAGGGGAGGACAGTGGCAATTCGGCGAATCCCAATTCGATGGTCATACCGCGTTTCCTTTCTTCCGGCAGCCGGTCCGGATGAGTTTTCGTCAAAGCCTCAACTAAGGCGCTTTTGCCGTGGTCCACATGGCCTGCGGTTGCCAAAATAAAGTGTCGAGCCTCTGTCATTTTCCAAGACTTTTAGATTCTGTTTCTGCGCTATCTATAGAATTCTCTAGTTTAGATAAGTATAGATTTTCATCCTCATCGGTTCTAGAATGTAAATCTAATAAAGTTTCCTCATCTATAAAGTCATTCTCCACAATTATATCGCTTTTAAATAAGTTATTTACTTTTACTATATGACACATTTCAGCTATTCTATAGACTGATTTTCAAGAGCGGCCAGATGCCGGGCAAGGACGTTGTCTTGAGAGGGGAATACGGTTCGGAGGTCTAGGCAGAGACGGTTGTCGGCTACATAGCCGATCACGGGAGGCTTCATCCGCCGCAGTTGGGCGGCCATTTCTTGTGGACGACTCCCCTGCATTCCGATTTTGAGGGCGACGGAGGGAATTCGGCTTCGGGGCAAGGCGCCGCCGCCAGTTTCCACAAAAGTCTTTTCTAACTGAATTTCTAAACGGCTTGGACACAGTTGTTCGATGATCTTTTGCCCTCGTTTTGACAATGTTTCTGGGGTTGCTGATAGCCGTTGCCAAACGGTGACTTCGGGAATTTGTTTGCCGGAGAGTCTTCTCAGATAGGCTTCAACGGTTGTTTGGAGGGCGCTGAGGGCGAGTTTGTCTGGGCGGAGCGCTCGGTAGAGAGGATTTTTTTTCAAGGTTTCAATGCGGTCTGCGCTACCGCAAATTAGCCCCGCCTGTGGGCCTCCAAACAATTTGTCCGCGCTAAAACACACCAAACTTGCGCCGCAGTCTAGAGCTTGGCCGGGCGTTGTCTCTTTGCCAGCGCCTGAAATTGTTGCCGTGTCCGCCATGGCGCCGCTTCCTTGATCGTAAACCAGCGGGATGCCGAATCTTCGGCCTAATTCGGCTAATTCCGCCAATTTTGGCTCTTTCACGAAGCCTTCCATGTAGAAGTTGCTTCGGTGAACGCGCAAGATTAGTCCCGTTCGTTCGGTGATAGCGCTTTTGAAGTCGGCCAGGGTTGTGCGGTTGGTAGTTCCCACTTCGCGCAACACGGCACCGCTGGCGGAGAGGATTTCCGGGATGCGAAAGCCGCCGCCGATCTGCACCAAATCGCCCCTGGAAACAAGCGCTTCGGGTTTGGCTTCTTGAACGAATTGATGGAGAATCAAGAAGAGAGCGGCGGCGCAGTTGTTCACCACGGCCGCCCATGAACTTCCCGTCAGCAAGGCGAAACACTTTTCCACATAGCCACCGCGGCGGCTTCGGGATCCTTCTGCAAGGTCGAACTCCAAGTTGCAGTAGCCAGCCGACACTTCCGACATCAACCACACGGCTTCAAGAGACAATGGCGCGCGTCCTAAGTTGGTATGCAGCACAATCCCCGTTGCGTTGATGACCGGTTGCAAGCGGGATGAGCGGAGCGCATCGACTTGTTGCCTCAGGCAGTGGAGCATTGCATCGTATGTCGCCGGCGGATTGCCTGTCTGCCTTGCTTCACTCGTCAAGTCCCTAGCGAGAGAGGCTATCAGAGCTTGGGGCAAATCGCTTGGCCCGAAATCCCGCAACAAGCGGTCTACCGAAGGAATTTTCCTAAAATCCTTTTGCGAGCGGTTCATGGGCGGCATTGTCCTTTGAGACAAGACTTCGCGCAATGCAATTTCTCCTTGCCCGGTTTTGCCGTTCTTTTTCATCCCATAGGAAACGATTTCGAATCCTCCACTCTCACACTCGCTTGTTGCCCGCCAAAAAACAGCGAAACAGCCTACCAAGAACCATTTTTAGGATAATCAAAATTCCGCATTTTGCGCAAATTTCACACGCTCAGCGTTTGAGCCGGAAGTGTTTATCTCCAACCGCAACGCTCGCATCCCCTTTTGGATTCCATAATAAGAAGAGTTGGCACAGAATTTGCTATCTTCCCCCAAGTTATGAAGTTCTCGAATCAAACATTGTCTCTTTGGACTGCCCTGTTCTTGTTCGGCCAGCTTTCGTCCGTCTATGTTCCCGCCGCCTCAGCTGCGGATGTTTCCGATGCGGTTGTGCGGCGAAGTCTTGAAATCGCGCTGGGAAAATCTTTGGATGAATCCATCACCAAGGAAGACTTGGCGCGAGTGACTCATCTGAGTTTCCGAAGACACTTTCGAATTGCGCTAACTTTGCCCATTGGATTGACGAATCTAACTACGCTGGAAATTTTTGACAATACCCTGACGTCTCTGGCTTTACCTAAAGACTTGAAGAATCTTGAATTTCTGAACATCCAAAACAACCAACTGCCCGCGCTGACTCTTCCAGAGGTTGCGCCCGCCGCTCGGGAATGTTGCAGTCTTTAACCTTGCCCGAAGGTATGAATCATTTGACCCGCTTGTATCTCTACGGCAATTCTCTAACTGCTCTAACTCTGCCCGATGATTTGAAGAGCTTGCAAGAGCTGGATCTTGGAAGGAACAGCTTGCGCGAGCTGAATTTACCCTCAAGTCTGACGGGTTTGCAGAGGCTGAATCTTAGTGAGAATCGTCTGAGCGTCTTCATTTTACCGGAAGGATTGACGAGCTTAAAAGTGCTGGAACTTGATCTTAACTACAACTACATTGGCCACAAGCGCCAATTGGTTAGCCTCATTGCGCCTTTTGAATTAGACGTCTCTAATCTACAAATTTCGGGTTTTCCCAAAGCAGATATTGTGCGTTACAATCCACATTCCCTTATCTCCGATCCAGGCTTGCAAACCGCCATCCGACAAGCATTAGAAAAAAGCGAACATGAATGGCGAATTACGGCGGAAGATTTGAAGAGTTTGACCAAGTTAAATGCCTCGCAATCAACTTCGTCCAGACGCCCGCCAGTGCGGAACCTGCAAGGGCTAGAGATGGCGACCAATCTCGTTTCGCTAAACCTCAACGGCAATGGTCTCGCTTCATTGGACTGGCCCAAAGGAATGTTGAATCTGAAAACGTTGGATTTAAGTCAAAATGCTCTAGGCTTTCTGGTTATTCTCGAAGAATTGACAAGTCTGCAAAAGCTGGACCTCAGAGGCAATCAGCTCAACAGTTTAGCGCTACCTTTAGATATGAATATCGTAAACCTCCAACTTTCTGGTTTTCCCAAAGCAGATATTGTGCGTTACAATCCGCATTCCCTCATTCCCGATCCAGGCTTGCAAACCGCCATCCGGCAAGCATTAGAAAAAAGCGAACATGAATGGCGGATTACGGCGGAAGATTTGAAGAGTTTGACCAAGTTAAACGCCTCGCAATCAACTTCGTCCAAACGCCCACCGGTGCGAAACTTGCAAGGGCTAAATATGGCAACCAATCTCGTTTCGCTGAACCTCAACGGCAACGGTTTGACCTCGTTAACCTTGCCTGCCGGTTTAACGAACCTAAAGACGCTGTATCTAACCCAAAATAGTCTGCAAGAGATCATTTTCCCCACAGACTTGGCAAACTTGGAAACGCTCTATCTAACTTATAACAATTTCAGCGAGTTGTCTTTGCCCAAAGGAATGACTAATTTAAAAACGCTGTCTATAAGAGACAATCGCCTTAGAAAACTAACCTTGCCTGAAGGTATGATCCACTTGCGGAGATTGTATCTCAATGGGAATCCAATAAACCGGTTGGCCGTGCCTCAAGGTATGAATATCGACAACCTTCGGATTTCTGGTTTTTCCAAAGCGGACATTGCCTTTTACGATCTAGAAACTGGCGCAAGCAAAACCTTGGCTATTATTCAGCTGAAAGACGGTAGCCTAAAAATCTCTTGGAGCGGAGGCCAGTTGCAATCCTCTGCCGACTTGTCGGGAAATTGGAAAGATGTCGAGAGTGGAGAAAGCCCGCTGCAAGTTGAGACGGTAGGGTCTTCTAGTTTCTTTCGATTGCGTCCGTAGCCGGGCTTTGGCTTGGATGATTGTCGATTTTCTCCGCATTTCTGCATAAAATTCTCGTCTGCCTGCCATAGGGAAACAAGGCAAGGCGGTGGGTTTGTCTTGCCGTTGCCCGCAGAAAAGAGATTGAATCTGCCGCCAGGAAGTTGAAAATCTGACTGCGATGCCCGTCGCCGTTCCCATTAAAAAAGAAGTTGTTCTGCTTGGCGGAGGACACGCCCACGTCGCCGTGTTGAAACAATTCGGGATGCACCCGCTGCCCGGCGTTCGGCTTACGCTAGTGTCTCCCCGCTACGACACGCCTTACTCCGGAATGCTTCCGGGACATATCGCCGGCCACTACACCTTTGCGGAAAGCCACGTCAGCTTGCTTCCGCTCTGCCAATTTGCGAACGCCCAATTCTATCAAGATGCCGCAGTTGCTCTGGATCTTGAGAACCGCAAAATACACTGCCGGCAAAGGCCGCCCGTCGCTTTTGACATACTCTCTATTGACACCGGATCCACGCCGTCCATTTGTTTAACATCCGGCGCGGCCGACCACGCCGTCCCGATCAAACCCGTCGATCTCTTTTTGCAGCGGTGGGAGGCAATCGAGAATGAACTCAAGGCCAAACCAAACCGCCCGGCTCAATTCATCATTGTGGGCGCCGGTGCCGGCGGTGCGGAGTTGACGCTCAGCCTCCAACATCGCCTCGAAAAATTATTCACAAAAGAGCAAGCGCCGGAGGAACGATTTCACTTTTCCTTGTTCGCTGCCTCTTCGACGATTTTGCCCACTCACGCCCCTCAAGTCCGAGAGAGTTATCGACGCATCCTTGCCTCTCGAAAAGTTGCCGTTTATACTAATTGTCGAATCACCGAAGTTTTTGCCGACCGCGTTCACACTAGCCAAAATGGGCGCCATGAATACGATTACTTGCTCTGGGCAACCGAGGCATCTGCACCAGACTGGCCCAAAAGCGCCGGCCTCGACGTCGATGAGCATGGTTTTATCGCCGTCAACGACTGTCTCCAATCCACTTCCCATCCTTTTGTCTTTGCCGCCGGCGACGTCGCTTCCATGCGCTGGCATCCGCGGCCGAAATCCGGCGTGTTCGCCGTCCGACAAGGGCCTCCGTTGGCGCGCAATCTCAGAGCGGCGGTTCTTGGCGGATGGAATGAATCCAGGAACGATCCAAACGCAAAGAGAGCGATTCCCTTCGTTTCCTACACGCCGCAAAAACACTTTCTCAGTTTGATCAGCACGGGAGATCGTTTTGCCATAGCCTCGCGCGGCCGCTGGTCAGTAAAAGGAAAGTGGGTTTGGAAGTGGAAAGATTGGATCGACCGCCGCTGGATGCGCCAATACCAAATTCTTCCCGCAATGCATCGCCACGCGCCCGGCAAAATGGGACAAGCGCTCTCAAAAACAACGAAAAAGGAACAATCCGCCGGTTTTTTGTCCGCCTTCTTCCCTAAAACTTTGCGAAGCTCTTTCCAACAAAATTCCCAGCCCGAAATCCGCTGCGACGGTTGCGGATCCAAAGTAGGACGCAACATTCTCACTCAAACCCTCAGGCGCATCGCCCCTCCGCAAAACCTTTCCGCCAGCATCGGCCTCCGTTCGCCGGACGACGCCGCCGTATTTTCAGTCCCTGAAAAATCGCGTATCGTTCAAACAGTTGATTTTTTCCCTGCCTTTCTCAGCGATCCTTTTCTCTTTGGCCAAATCACCGCGATCCACTGCCTCAGCGACATTTTGGCCATGGGCGCCCAACCTCATAGCGCGCAAATTATCGCCGTCGTTCCTTACGGAAACCAATGTTCAACCGAAGAATCCTTGTTTCAATTGCTCTCCGGCGCCGTGAAAACCCTCAACGACCACCAAACCGACCTCATCGGCGGCCACACTCTGGAAGGCGAACGATTTGCCTTGGGAATGACCGTCAACGGCCTCTTGCACAACCACACGCCTTGGCGCAAACAAGGACTCCAACCCGGCGACCGCCTCATCCTCACCAAACCCCTCGGCACTGGAATGATCCTCGCCTCCCTAATGCAACAAAAAAGCCAAAGCCGCTGGATCGCCAAAGCCATCCGCCAAATGCTCCGCTCCAACGCCTCCGCCGTCCCGATACTCCGACAACACAAAGCCGCCGGCGCCACCGATTGCACCGGCTTTGGATTGATCGGCCACCTCGCCGAAATGATGGAAGCCTCCTCCGTTGACGCCCTCCTAGAAATCGACAAAATTCCCCTATTAGAAGGCGCTGTCGAATGCGCCCAAAACCAAATCTTCAGCTCGCTTCATCCCCAAAACCAACAACAAGGCGCCATAATCACCAACGACGCCGACTTCCAAACCGACCCTCGCTACCATGCCCTCTTTGACCCCCAAACCTCCGGCGGACTCCTCTTCGGCGTCGCCGCCGCAGAAGCCGAAAACTGCCGGCAACAACTTCGCCAAGCCGGTTGGAAACATGCCCAAATCATCGGAAACATCCTCCCTAAAACCGCTCGCCAACCACAACTCACCCTGCATCCATAAACCACTAATCCCTATCCCTTCCTTGTTGATATTCGGCCGTTCTTCGACTGGTAGTTCCCCAAAATAACCTAAATATAACATTTCTAACAAATCCGTAACATTTCTAGATTAATTTTGCATTGCTCTGGAATGGAAAAAGGTCGAAAATTTTGAATTTTGAGGAAAATTAAACATTGCTTTTTGAATAATGAGATTTCTGATTTATACTTCGTTCTTCGAACAAGGAAAATCTGTCTTTGGTTTTCTTCCAACAAGGCCGCATACAACTAATAAAAGTGAATTAACTTTCGTTTCGGCAAAGCGATGACCGAGCGGCTTTGCCCCTCGTGCCAGTCTTCATGCAAATGTTCCCCCGCTCAGCAAGATTGAATGCACGAGCCGAACATTCATTAAAATGAGAAATGCTTTCCTCATATCCGTTGTTTTCGTCTTCGCTTTGACGTCGCTGATGAAGTTTATCTCTTTGGCAGTAAATCCTTCTGTCTACCATTACTCGGATCCAATCCTCCCTTTCCTTCAACAAGACGTCACTGCCATCTTTGCCTCCCTGCCGGAAACCGCAATCGCCACCGTAATTCTCGCTCGGCCTTTCTCCCGAATCAGCGAACACTGCATATTAATCCTATGCGGCTTATTCGGACTTTACCGATTTGGTGTCTGGTTCATCGACTATCGCAAACTCTACAACTGCGCCGGTGAAATCGGGGTTTGGTTAGGCATTTCCGACGCGGTGACAACTAGCGTGTGTAGGGTGGTAATGGAGCATTTCGCAGATGATTGCGAGTGCGATGAGCCGGATGAATATAAGGTTCTGGTTGTTCTGGCGGGAGAAGGTTCGGGGCCAAAATAGCCTGTCCCGCGCCAGACCGGCCGCTCGGCTGGGTTGCGTTTCTGCTATCGCTCTCCAGCCGGGTTTCCTTTCCGGGAAGGAGAGCCGGCTGTTTTGGGGCGGCGGCCCTGCGGGCTTTCTTCTGAGGGTTGGGGCTGGTGGGCGGTTCTGGTCGCCTTCATCCGCTCGCTCCATGCGCCAGAGCGCTTGGCTCGGTCGGAATTCTTCTTGGTCGCCAGCAGAGGAAGCGGGGCAGTCCCGCTGCTGCTGCTGCTGCTGCGGAGCTGTCTGCGGGATGGCGGGCGGTTGCTGCTGCGGGCGCCGATTCCATTGGGGGAGAGGAGGAGCCTTTATGCGAGAGGGCAGTCCCTAGCCTGCTTCTCTGGCCGAGCGTCCCGGAGCGGCTTTCCCGGTTCCCACCCTTAGGGGAGGAGTCCCTTCTTGGTCTAAGGGTTCTTGCGCCGGTCCATAGTATTCCCCTAGTCGAAGTGAGGGGGCAAGCGTTTCCCTCAGCAACCTTGCTCCGGTATTTATGGAGCAGAGGGCAAGGAGCCTTAGCCGGTTGGCAACCAGCCTCGTCCCGGGTTGCGCCAGCAAATAGGGCGCCCTTAGTTAGATCTGGCTCTGCGAGGAACAGCATAAATTCCCAACCACCCACCCCCAAGCCAAAACTCGGAGGCTCGCAACCAAAGCTGAACTTAACCGACAGGTCTGACCTCCATCAATCTTTCTATTAGCGAAAAATAATGAATGAAGAAAGCGCCTAATAAAGCAGTTGCTTGTTTATACCGCAATTACCTCCTAGAACCAGTTCTTTCACTTTTCTAAAAAGACCAACCCAGCATTCAGGCCTACTTTTCCGTTGCCACGAATATCTGTGTCCATCTTCTTCCACTCTCCAATAGTCCGGTCTTGCTCGGCCATTTTTTGGCGTCGGTTTCTCTTCCTTGACGCCTCCCCAACTCGCCAACGATCCTGGATTGCCCGGAGTTCGCCGAGCTTGATTTTCTCGGTTGCTTCCATGGGAGACCAATGCTGCGGCCGCGCCATTATCGTCTGCTGAAAAGGTAGATGAAAACGAATACGAGCAACATCACAATAAAGAAGAGCGCTATCCCCAACGCCCCCGACTCTCTTTTTTTCTTCCGGGATGGCTTTCATGCTCTCGCGTCTTTCTTTTTTGGTTGAGTCAAGTCGCTCCCTCCTTCCAAGCCAATCGGCCAATCTATTTCCCTCCTAACTAGGATGGAAGGAGGCCGCGCCTCAGTTTGCCTCCCCCCAGCCGGAGCGCGCTGCTCTATAATTTAGTTCTTCCTTGACCTTAGCCGGCGCGCCGATGCTTTCGTCCAGGCGAGACCGATGAGAGCCAGTCCCGCCGTGTAGCATGAGCATGCGCCATAGCTGGCTGACACCCCGACGTCCAAAGGGGCCTCCCTCCCCCCTTCTTAGCCGCTGCCCCTTTCTCATTATACTCCTGCCCAATCGCATGGAGCTCTGACCGGTGAATGTCAAAAGACAACGCAAGCCCCTTGTCTCATGTCGCCTTGGATTCCTCGCAACAACTCCGTTGTAGCGCGCATTCTTCCTCAGTTTTGCCGAAGGAACATAGCCAGGAATCGAGCAAGCGTAATTTTCCATGTAGGATTCCCGCTGTGCCGGCACCACAACCGCAATCACGGCAATGCCCAGCGCAAACGATTTGATTTTTTGAAGCAATCATCTCATTCATAACAACCCTTTCTTTTCTAGTTGTTTGTTTCCACAACAGCACAATCCACACTCGCGCCCGCCTCAAAAGAAATCAAAGCAAATTTCCTCGCCATCCACAAGCCTTTTCAAATCTCTGGTAACTTTGCTTCCCCTAATATTCTGGATTGCCCCTAAAAAGCGCGGTTTGCCCTCTCATTTCCGCTTTTGGATGCTTTTACAGCGACTCGACCAAGAAAAATATTCTTAGTTTCTTCAACCCTCTCACAACACCAGCCATTTCATCTTGCGCGAATACACCTTAGTCTATAAGTTTTTATTTTGTGGGGAGATTTTCGTTGCCAGCACTATTTGTGAATTTGCAGGCGGGGAGCTATTTTTCAAAACAATCTTCCGTGGTGCTGAGAAAGTCCGTCTAAATCGGATTTGTTTGGAAGTTGATTTTTGCGTTTGCGATTTGGTTTTAAGGCGAGGGGTTAGATCTTTCTGTGCTGATGGAGGCGGATTTGTGTTTGGTCTGCTTTTGGGGGTTACGTTTTTGGGACTAGAAATGTTAGGGAAGATTGGGCGAAGGAGTGGAGATCTGCATTTTACGCCGGATTTTTGGCCGGACTGGAGGCGGGTTTTCCCGGAGCGAATTGCATTCTCTCAGGTTTTCTTGGGAGGCGTCGGGGATCGTGTTTTCGGGCTCTGTATTTTCTCTTGCCTACGCTTGGTATGGAGTTTTACGGCCTTGGGTTTCTTTTTGTTTCTGGAAATTCTTTCGTCGATGAGGAGATTTTGGAAAAGGGTTTCGGCGGGTTTTGTGGGGTAGGGAGAGATGGTGGCGAAGGGGGTGGTTTTGGTTTGCGGCGGCGGATTTTGCGAAGGAGTCTTTCGGCAGCATCGAGCAATTTGGCGGCGATTTTGGAGCGAGAGCAAAGGATGGCGATGCCGGGGACGGCTAGAACGAATCCGGGAATCACGGGAACGGGACCTAATAGGGATCCAACAATCAAAAGCAGGCTACCGAGAAAAATCATCCCCCAGTGTTTGGCGGCGGATTCGTTCTTCCGCGTTTTTCGATAGTTGTAGTAGTCGATGAATCTTCTGCCGGGGATCCCTTGTTTGATGTGGACGGCGGTGTCTTTGAAGTTGTCGAACATAGCGGCGAAAGCGAAGGATTTATGCAAAACGGATTGGTTCTGTCGATCTCCAAGGGGCGAGGAAAGGCAAGGGGGCGGCTCTTTTTGAACGGGGCGAATTTTTGTCACAGCAGGGGCAGGATAGTTTCTTTCCACACTCGATAGCCTTCGTGGTTTAAGTGCAGACCGTCGTCCACGAAAAGGCTTTTCTTCGGGCGACCGGCCTCGTCTAGCATGGGCGTCCAGATGTCCGCAAAAGTCAATCGTTGGTTTTTTTGCGCGAAGGCTTGGACTAGGTTGTTGGCTTGTTTCATTGTCGGGGCCAAATGCCACCGCTTTATGCTCGGTTTGATGGCGATGAACACAATTCTTGCGTCGGGCAAGGCGCGATGAACGGTTTTGGCAAAGAGGCGGAAGTCTCTAAAGACGGTTGCCGCGTCTTTTCCGTCGGCAATGTCGTTGTCGCCGGCGTAGAGGAAGATCGTTTCCGGTTCGTAAGGAATGACAATGCGGTCGGCGAAAAAGACGCTGTCGATAATGTGAGAGCCTCCGAATCCGCGGTTGATAACTGGCGCGTCGGCGAAATCGGCGGCCAGAGATTCCCACCGGCGAATGCTGGAGCTCCCAATAAAAAGAACGCCGCCGGGAGCGACGGGGCGAACACGGTCTTGCTCTTCAAAGGACTGAACGTCCGCTTCCCATTTTGCGTCTGTGGGATGGATGGTTGCGGTGGCGCAGCCAAGCAGAAGGCATGGAAGCAGCCAGGAACGGCTTGGCGGGAAGGCTCGTCTTCGGCGGGGAGCGTTTGTTTGTATTTCGGCGGAGATCATCGCGCTGCGGGTTCGGCTTCTGCGGATGGGGGATGGAACCAGTCGTTTCTAAGCCAGTCCGCCAGCAGATGAATCTGGCGGTCGCTAAGAATGCCTTCGGAGCCGAAGGAAGGCATTCGATCATTCTTTTCGCCGTAGAATTTTTCGTGTTCCGGATTCTGAATCATTTCGACGAGCCATTCTTTGGAGCCGTATTTCGTGAGGTCGGGCGCGGTGGCGTCTTCATCTTCAAAGTGGAATTCATGGCAGTCGGCGCAACCAAGGTCGTCCAGAAGGTGGATTTTTCCTTTTTCGATGAGTTGAGCGTCGGTTTGGTCCTTCTCTTTTTGGAGAGGCAGCCGGGCTTCCGCCGAAAGAGCGATGACGGCTTTGCGGAGTTGTTCGGATTCCTCTCCGTTGAATTTTGCCACCTTGTTTTGGACGAATTTCACCATTTTGCCTTCTTTGAACGCGGTTTTGCCAAAGAAGGCGTCCGAGGCGACGTGTTCTTCGCTGAGCAGCTTCCCCAGCCACTCTCGAGAGGCAAAGTCTTTGAGATCGGCCGCCGAAGGCTCATCTTCCGGCGGGGTTCCCAAACCGTTGTGTCCGTCGTATCGGTGGCAACTGGCGCAATGAGCGGCAAAGAGCTTTGGTCCTTGGGTGAGCGGGTCGTTGCGCAGGAGGGCAATTGCTCCTTCGTAAGGAATCCCCATTCCTTCGGGCGGCAGTTTGGCTAGGATTTTGACTCGCTCTGCCGCGCTTTTGTCCGCGGCGACGGCCTGCCGATATTCCAAGTTTTGGCGATCTTGAACCAGCGCCAGGGAAGTCAAAACGCCTATCCCCAAAAGCAGGGCGAACATAACGGCGACGTTGAAGCGATGGCCGATGCGCCATTGGCCAATAAAGGGCATGAGACAAATCAAAGCGACAACCGCTCCCGGAATAACCAGAGACCCGTAGATTTCTCGCTCGCCGGGAAAGTATTTGAGCAATTGAAAGAGAAAGAGAAAATACCATTCCGGGCGGGCGGCGGCGTAGGATTCGGAAGGCTCTGCCGGCGCGGCCAAGGGAGCACCAAGATGCCCGTCTCCCGCAAATTTTCCTTTGATTACAAAGAAAAGAACGGCGGCAAACACGGCCAGACAAGCCACGGCGTCTTTCAGGAATTGATCAGGCCAGAACGCGGCGTCGGGATTTCGAAGAGGCTTTTTTGCGGTTACCCCGTGCCGCCGAAACAAGTAGATATGCCCCACAATCAGCGCAACCACGGCGGCGGGAAGAACGCCGGCGTGCAAGGCGAAGAAACGAGTTAGCGTGTGGTGGCCGTATTCGGCGCCGCCGATGAGCAGTTTTTCCAAACTGGGACCAACAACAGGAATGGCGGCGGCGAGGCTGGTGGTCACTTTCGTTGCCCAGTAGCCCTTTTGGTCCCAAGGCAGGAGGTAGCCCGTCAGCGAGAGAGCGAGAACGAGCATCAGCAGGCCGATGCCGAACCAGAAGTTGACCTCCCGCGGTGCGCGATAGGCGCCGTCCACGATCACCTGCATCAAGTGAAGCACGAGCAAGATGTTCATGGCGTGGGCGGTGTAGTGATGCACGCCGCGCAAGAGCCAGCCGAAGTCCATTTCGTATTGAATGTAGAACACGCTTTCCCAAGCCGTCTGAGCGCTGGAGCTGTAGGCCGTCCAGAGGATGATTCCGGTGACCACTTGGACGAAAAAGGTAAAAGTCAAAGCGCTCCCCCAAACATAACGCCAACGGGAACCGCCCGGAATGTTCTCGAACAGCGCTTCGGAGAGAAGCCGCTTGATGCCGGTTCGATTGTCCAGCCAATGGATCATGCCGCTTCTTCAGATTGCCTGTTTTTCCGCTTTGCCGGCCTGAAATTTCTGAAACCGAATCCAGACCTCGTTGAGGTTTTGCAGTTTCTCCTCATCCACTTCAAGGGAATCCAAGCCTCGCGGGCTGGGACTGTCGGGATCCTGAATGGAACCGTCGATGTTGAAGCGGCTGTCGTGGCAGGGGCAAAGGTACTTCTTTTCCACGCTTCGATATTCCACAAAACAACCGGCATGCGGACAATTCACGCTAAAAGCTTCCACAGAATTCTCTTCAGTGCGCCGCAAGTAAACGGCTCCGATGGGAACGTTGCGAAAGTGATTCCAGGCGTCGACGCGATCGGTCACGATAGGGAACTTGCGCGGCACGCCGTCCGCCGGAAGAGCGGACAGAGACGTCACCCGAACGACTTGCCCAAAATTGGACTTCTTTCGGAGCGGATTGAGAAGCACGCCCAGCCCGGTTAAAGGCGGAAGAACCCCGGCAAGCGCTGCGGCACCAGCGGCGAGGAAGCGCCGTCGATTCGAGTTGGGAGAATTCTTTTTTGCTGGCATCAGCGTCTGAGGGGAAAACTGCTTCTTCAAATCGCTCTTGCGAGATGCTAGGTTTCTTTGCCGTTTGTTTTTGTTTCCTGTTCTGAGGCCGGCGCCGCTCAATCCGCGATTCTGTCTCCCAGCACGTCTTGATCGGCTGCGCCGACCAACAAAAACAGATTGGCCACTCTCCCCAAAAAACGCAATCCAGAAAATGTTCTTTGGATTATTTTGGAAAAAGGCTTGTCAGCGGCGGGGAATTGTCGAAAAAATGATTTCGGCATGAGTAGATTCAATGCGCTGTGGAAGAAACGAACGACTCTCGGCTTGGCGGGAATGGCGATGATTTGGACGGCAACGACAGCGCAAGCGCAACTACTTATCAACGTTTATCCCAGCCAAGACAACGTCAACCAAACCATTTGGATTTTTAGCGGTTCATCCACAGCAAATTACGGAAGCAGCGTCCGAAGTAGCCAGTAACATCCGCAGATTCTTGGAAAATCAAGGCGTGGAAGCCGTGATTCCGCCAAAATCAAACAGAAAGAAATTGCTTTCCTACGACAAAACGAAATATCGAATGCGTCAAAAAGTGGAGCGGTTCTTTTGTCGAATCAAGGAATTCCGTCGAATCGCCACTCGCTACGACAAACTGGCCAAAACCTTCATGGCTTTCGTTCATATCGTCTGCGCTTTCGTCGCTTTTCAATCCACTTGAAAAAAATACTGGACAAATCTTGACTTTTTTTTCTTGGCTTTTCTTAAATTTTGTGCTTAATTTAGTTAATTATTATCTAAGCACAAAATTTTAGGCATATGAGCGAAGAAAATTACCGAGACTTAAGTGGCAAGATTGATGCGTTGGACGGTCAGTTGAAAGACCTGCGCAAAGACATGGATTCCAAGTTCACGCATTTGGAAGAGAAGATGGTCACCAAGGGAATGCTGATAGCGGCGGTGATAATTCCGCTGAGCGGAATCAATTTGGCGTTTTTGGCGTTCGCCATCGGCGCGATTATCCAAATTGCGAAGAATTAGAAAAGTTGAACAAACCGAGAATCGAGTCGTATTATTTCTTTGCGGCGGGCGTTTTGCTGTTTGAACGCCGATGCAATTTTATCCACAAAAAAAAGACTATGGAAACGAAACATAAAGCAAATTTGGCGTTCCTCGCCATTGTTGCGGCCGGCTTGCTCGCCATGCCGCCGGAAAAATCCCAAGCGCAAGAACCAGAGAACTTCGCATGGATAACCAACACAGACGGAATGACTTGGAAGAAGGAAATAAGGCACACATATAGTGGCTACTACGGACATAGAGAATCCCTCTCCTTCGATGAAAGCGATAAACCCAAAATCGCCTCAATCCTCGTTCCAGAACACGCCGCAATCACTTCCATCAATGTCAAAGGATGCGTCAACCTGACCAATCTCGTCATCCAGCCCGCTAGAGCAGGATACTACGCCCTTGCAATCGTGAGGGGCGATGAAATACCACATTATTTTTGGGACACACCTCTAGTCATCAATGCGGAGAACTCTGGACTCGAAAACATCACCTACTCGAAGACAATGAGAAACAGTATCCGGCTTACCCGAGGAGAGGCAGAGTGGTGGCCAATTCAATGGACGGAACCGAAACCGAAGCCGGAACCTGCCCCAATCGAAATCAGAACGCACGCAACCGACAACGGCAATGAAGTGGAAGTCATCTGGAGAGAAGGCATGCTTCAAATCGCCGATGCTGTTAGCGGAGAATGGAGAGACCACATCGGCAGCAGTCCATTGAGATTCCCGCTCCTTTCAGCCAAAGACATGCAATTCTATCGCATAAGGAGAAGCGAGACGCCAACCACGGAAGAGCCGCCAACCCCTCAGACATTGGGAGGGAATCGATGAGTGAACCAGAAATGAAAACATTTGAGGTTGGACAGCACGTTAGCATTCCTTGCCACATTCAGAAAGGCACGTTTTCAATCGACCGACTGGTGACGGTGGAAACAAAGGAAGGATCCTATTCAGGCTTCGTTCGCAAGGAGTATCTTTGGCAGGATGGCGACAAGCCAGACGGCTACATTCCCGGAGTAATCCAAAAAGCGCGTGAAAACACCTACACATTGAAGTTGCCGGGCGAATGGTTCATTTCTGGATTGATGGATTTCTCTGCGGACTGGATCCAAGAAAACGCAAACTTATTGCAGTTGAAAGAGGGTCATCAAACGCAAACAGCATGATTCTCTCGCATCACGATCTCCGAAAAGCAGTCAAAGAAAAGCGAATAGTCTTCGATCCTCCGTTGGAAGACAAACAATTCGGAGAAGCCTCTGTGGATTTACGGCTTGGTTTCTCTTTTACCCTTTTGAGGGAGGATTTGCATGGCGTCAAAGTTTCGCTTGCCAATGGATTGAAGCCGATTCAGGATGCCAATTTCTCGACAACGATAGATTTGAAAGAAAAGAATGCATTAGGACAAGCGGAAACATTCACGATAGAACCTAAAATGTTCGTTTTGGCAATGACATACGAGAAAGTTACCATGCCTCTCGACATGATTGCCATGGTGGAAGGGAGAAGCACTTACGCGAGGGTTGGGTTGAGTATGCATCAAACGGCGCCGTGGATTCAGCCAGATTTTGAAGGGCAAATTACTTTGGAGATTATGAACAACGGTCCGTTGCAAATTGAGTTAACTCCGCTCCATGACCGCCCTTGCCAACTCACATTTTTCCAGTTGAGTTCTCCTGTGCCTAAGACAGAATCTTATGGATCTCGCGAAACCGACGTCTATCAAGGACAAACCCATCCTTTCAGACGATTTCAAAAACAACTTCCTCCTGATTAAAAAATCTCCTTGAAGTCAGACGAAATGGGGAAAGGATGAGGCAGTGCGTTGGAAGGAGTCGATTCCGGCCGGTGGGCGTCGGTTTTTGAATCATCGATGGGCGGTTGCGGGGGCTTGGTATCTGTTGCTCTTGGTTTTTTGTCTGACGATTATTCCCTTCTTTTCGCAACATTCGCCGACGGCTTTGTCTGAGGATCAATTTGCCGCTCCGTCCGCCAAACATTGGTTTGGCACGGACGTTCACGGACGGGATTTGTTTGATCGGACGGTTTTTGGGTTGCGGATTTCGATTTTTGTCGGGGTTTGCGGCACGGCGGTCAGTCTGGCCATTGGCGCGGTTTGGGGAAGTTGCGCGGCTTATTTTGGCGGTTGGCTGGACGCGGTGTTGATGCGGACGGTGGATGTTTTATACGCCATGCCTTCGATTATTTTTGTCATCGTTTTGATGGCCGGTTATGACGGGATTTTTCTTCCTTATGTGGAGCGGTTTCTTGGTTTGCTGGTGGATGAGGGCGCCGCGGAGGCGGCTTCTTTGGTTCGGCTTCTTTTGTTGTATCTAGGGCTTGGAGCGGTTTCTTGGCTGACGATTGCCCGCATTGTGAGAGGAGAAGTGTTGACGCTGAAGGAGCGGTCTTTTGTGCTGGCCAGCCGTGTCTTGGGAGGGTCGGCGGGGCATATTTTACGGCGCCACATTTTGCCGAATCTTTACGGAGTGCTTGCGGTTTATTTGACTTTGACGATTCCCTCCATCATTCTTTATGAGTCTTTCTTGAGCTTTCTTGGCTTGGGCATCCAGCCTCCGTTTGCCAGTTTGGGAAGTTTGATTTCCGAAGGGGCGCAACAGATCAATCCCGTCCGCATCTACTGGTGGATGATTCTCTTTCCAACGGGCGCGTTGGTGTCGACTTTGTTGGCGTTCCACTTCGTCGGGGACGGTCTTCGAGAGGTGTTCAACTTGAGGCGTTCGGCGGGAGATTCCTAGCGGGCGGGTCCGGCGACGCAAAGGGATTTTGCCGGGCGGAGGATTGGCGAGATCGAGGGAGGCGGGCAATGGATCCAAGGGCGTAAACTCCGCTGGCGAAAAAGCAAAGTCCGGCCGCCAACAGCAAACCGGGAAGCCGAAGCAGATGAAGTCCGTATAAAAAAATCGACGCAGTCATAATTACGAATCCGGGTATCGTCGCGCTTCCGGCCAAACGCCAGGAGTCCCCAAGACCGATCCGCCGGCCGGCGAAGAAAGAAACCACGGTGATGGGAAGACAGCAGCAAGTTGCCAGGCAGGCCCAAAGAGCAAGCAGTCCAAGCGCCAGAAACACAAAGGCGACGGCGGTGAACAACGCTTTCCGAGCATTCCACCACGGCGTGATTTGGTCGGGCGCCAACGAAATGGATTGCCGATCGGGATAGGAAAGAGACAAGAAGCCCAACCACGATTTCAGGCGGATTTCTTCTCGAGATAGGATCAGTTGGAAGTCCGCCGTCATATCGCCGGCCGGTTCGGGATCCGAGCGCATCGTCAGAGAGAGGAACTGATTCTGTTTGCAGAGGACGAAGTTCAGCGGCAAAGAATGCAAACGCCCCGTTCGGATGGACAGCCCTTTAGGGAACGACTTGGCGGACTCTTCCAAAACGGGAATCCAGCGAAGGTGGAAAAACCAAAGAACGGCGCCGGAGGCTAGGTGAGCCAGTGAAATCCAAACCAAGAGAAGCCAAGACGCCGGACGCCGGGAAAACGCGGCGGCGCCCGAAAACGTCCAAGGAATCGGCAAAACCGCGGCGGAGTCCCGAACGAGCTGTTGCTGGGAGGCTTCCTTCGGTTTCATTGTCGGGCAACCATTCTTGCCGAGCGAGGGAATTAGCGTTCGCCCGAAGTCGTTGGCGGCGGATTGTCTGGCGGCGGCGCGGCCTTAATCACAAAGGGAAATCGCAGTTTCATAACCTCATCGACGATGACTTCGGCAAAGTGAACGCCAACTTCCCGGAATCCGACTTGCCCGAATAGGGATACGTTGGTGGCATGACTGGACGCCTCGCGGAGGCTAAACTTGACTTGGCTCTTTCGGATGACGGTTGTTTGGTCTGGCCCGACAAGCCGCACCGTTTCGGTGAACGATCCTACGCCGGCCGTCCAGCGGTTGAACATACAGATTTTCAACACGGTAATCGGAATTTGAGGAACTCGAAGAAAACCAATCACACCGACGAGGATGAAGTTGCCGTTGGATTCCTGGCGAACGTCTTCGCACAAGAGCGAGCATTGAAGGTCTGGGAGGATGCGCGTGGGTTCCATGTAAAATCAATACTTGTCCATCAAACCGGCGTCTTCCGCAATTCTCCATGCCGCCGTGGCCGTGTTGCGCATCAGCATGGCAATGGTCATCGGGCCGACGCCGCCCGGATTCGGCGTGATCTTTCCCGCAATCGGCCGCACTTCTTCAAAGGCAACGTCGCCGACAATCGTTCCCGATTCGGATTGGGCGTCCGCAATGCGGTTGACCCCGACGTCGATCACGACGGCGCCCGGTTTGACCATGTCTTTTTTGACCAACCGCGGGACGCCAACGGCCGCAATGAGAATGTCCGCCGCTCGGCAGTGTTGGGCAATTTCCGGCGTGCGCGAGTGGCACAAAGTGACGACGGCGTTTGCGTCCGGCGCTTTTCGGAGAAGCAGAGCGGCCATTGGTTTGCCGACGATGTTGCCTCGTCCGAGAATCACAGCGTGCGAGCCGGGAATGGCTACGCCGCTGCGGCGCAGGAGAGCGTGGATGCCGGCGGGCGTGCAGGGAACGAATCCCGTTGGGTCTCCCAGCCAGAGTTTGCCGATGTTTTCGGGGTGAAACCCATCCACGTCTTTTTGCGGCGCCACGCTGCGGTAAACCGCCGCGGCCCGAATGGGAGGGGTCAACGGCGCTTGCACGAGGATGCCGTGCGTTTGCGGATCGCGGTTGCCGTCTCGCAGCAGGGCGATGAGTTCGGACTCTGCGGCGGTGGCCGGCAAAACGACGGTTTCGGATTGGATGCCGAGTCTCGCCGCCGCTTTTTCCTTCATCCTGACGTACACTTGCGAGGCGGGGTCTTCGCCAACCCGCACAAACAGCAGCTTGGGGCGGATGCCGTGCTGTTGGAGACGGGAAACTTGTCGGGCGGTCTCCGCGTTGAATTCGGCGCTGATCTGGCGTCCGTTTAGGAGATTGTCCACTATTCCAGAACTCGCAGTTTCTCGATTTCGATGACTGGAATCCCCGGCCAGCGGGCGTCGACTGCTTCCTCGCCGATCACTCGAATTTTGCGCCCTTCGCAAGATTTCAAGCCGTCGCCTAGATCCACTTTCAACTTACCGGTGTGCAGATAGTTGATCGTTGTTCCCGTTCTGGGGTCTTCCAGCCGATGATAGGCGGGCGCTTGAATGCTTCGGGCGCGCCGCACAATGCCGTCTCTGGTGATGATTCTCTTGAGACGATCGGCGGCCTCTTTGGAAAGAGAACCGGGTTTCTCAGCGGGAGATTGCGCGGTTGCTGAACCAGAATTCGGCGCCGGTGATTCAGAATCTTCCGGGAATGGTTCCTCCGTATAAATGGGCGGCGGGAGCGTACTTGTCTGACTCGTCTGACTTGTCTCCTTGGGATCGTCGATAATGATTTCGGGAATTTCCTCCTCGGAAACAATGGGAGGCACGGAAGGGTTTTCCGAGGCGGAAGATTCGATTTCCTCTGGGACTAGGTCGACAAATTCTGCGGCCAGGTAAGCCGTCGCGCCGGGCAAAGGTTGAATCGCCATCCAGCCCGCCAAAGACCGAATCGGCTTGACTATCGTGTTCCGTTCGAGGAGTCCGACGACGGAAGAGTTGGTCCCCCGTCCCACGCGAACATTCAAGCGAGAAGCGGTCACCGCCTGAGTGTCCGGATCAATGTATTGGGAAGAAACCCAAAGAGTGGCTTGCGCCGGCACTTGAATTTGATACCATTCCTTCGGCTCGCCCGGTTGAGGATTTTCCGAGCGGATATGCCGCAGAATTTGCACTCGGCTTCCGGTATTGAGCTGGCAAATCACCTCGCTGGCCAGGCTGGGACGCGCCCGCACGTTCACTCGCTCGTTCAAGACCACACCTTCGGTGCCCCTGACTGGCGTCGTTGCTTGGGCGCCGGCCAAGAGAACCGATATCCAAAGAATGCGTTTCATCAAAAAAGAAATAAATAATTTCCCCGCCAACATGTCAACCGCAAACGGCCAAGAAATCCATCTGACTTTCCCGTCTGACCGTGCCTTTGAGACCGAAGCCCGGCAAAACGGCGTTGACGAAAATCTTTCTTCGTTTCATGTTTCACAAAGGCCGATGTTCCTGCCGTCTCGAAAATGCTTGATTTTGTCTTCATCGTGGAATGCGGGTTTGGCAACCTAGCGTGCCGCTTGCAAACTCTTTCTCAAAAATGACTCCTCCTCTCACCATCGCTTACCAGCAGATGCGAAAACATTCGGGACACCGGCGTTGGTGGCCGGGGGAAAATCCTTTTGAAATTTGCGTCGGCGCCATTCTTACCCAAAACACCAATTGGCAAAACGTCGAGCGAGCCATTCAGAACCTCAAAAGAAACCGCGCCCTGAACATCCGCGCTGTCCACAAGCAGAATCAGGACGCGCTGGCCCAACTGATTCGCCCGGCCGGCTACTACAACGTCAAAGCCAAACGTCTCAAAGCGTTCGTCGCCAGAATCATGACCCGTTATCGGGGTTCGCTGGACTTCTTTTTCCAACAAGACACCCAGTCCGCCCGCAAAGAGCTGCTGGATGTCCGCGGCATCGGGCCGGAAACGGCGGACAGCATCCTCCTTTACGCTGGGAATCATCCGACGTTCGTCGTTGACGCCTACACCAAGCGAATCTTTGCGAGGCACCGCTGGATTGAAGAGACCGCCGATTATCACCAAATCAAAACTCTTTGCGAGACCCAGTTGGCCAATCCTCCCCAAAAAGACCGGCTGGACTATTGGCAGGACTACCACGCCCAAATTGTGAACGTCGGAAAAAACTTCTGCCGCCCCAAAACCCCAAAATGCGACGCCTGCCCGCTGAAAAGCCTTCTGCCTGCCAAAAACTCCGCCTTCCGATCAGAAACTCAATCCCCGCCCCGGCAAAACAAGTGGATGAAGATTGCTCCCTCCTCCATCCATCATCTAGGGGCCTTTGCCCGCCGTCGCATTCCCAAAGAAACGCAGATCGCCCGATACTTCGGCGAAAAAATCTCCAAAAAACTTTCCGCCCAACGGCTCAAGGAAGGAAACGCCTACATTTTCTGCTTGAACGAAGAAGTCGACGTGGACGGCGACGTTCCCAACAATCTGGCCAAATACCTCAATCACAGTTGTTCGCCAAACTGCGAAACTCGCCAGATTGCCGACGAGATTCAGATTTACAGCCTGATGCCCATTGCGCCCGGCGAAGAAATCACCATCAACTACGGATACGGTTTGGAAGATTATCCAGACCACCCGTGCCAATGCGGCGCGGCGAACTGCGCCGGCTACATCGTCGCCGAAACCTTCTTCGACCACGTCCGCAAGCAGTAGCGCTCTCAAGGCCTTCCCAGAAAACGAAGGAAAATCATTGCCAACGACGCCCTCAAAAGACAAACTCCGCTTATGAGCGTTCCCGTCACATTAGAACATCGCGGCGGCCCCGATATGACGGTCCGAACCCCTCCTCCTCTGCCTCGGCATCTCGACAAACTGTCGCAAGAAATCCTCCGGCTCAAAAACCAGCAAAATGCGGTAATCCTGGCGCACAACTACCAAGTTCCCGAAATTCAAGACCTCGCCGACTATGTGGGCGACTCCCTTGGACTCTCCCAGCAAGCGGCAAAAACAGAAGCCGAAGTCATCGTATTTTGCGGCGTCCACTTCATGGCGGAGACGGCCAAAATCATCAATCCGGCCAAAACCGTGATCCTTCCCGACCGAGACGCGGGCTGCTCCCTAGAACAAAGCTGCCCGGCGAACAAACTCAAAGCCCTTCAAGCAACCAACCCCAACTTTTACACCATCGCCTACATCAACTGCAGCGCGGAAGTCAAAGCATTGAGCGACGTGATCTGCACTAGCGGCAACGCCAAAAAAATCGTCGAAGCCGCCCCAAAGAACCGCGACCTACTCTTCGTGCCCGACGAAAACCTCGGCGCCTGGGTGACCGAACAAACAAACCGCCCCATGACGCTTTGGCAAGGCAATTGCTACGCCCACGTCGAATTCACTCGCGACAGCATTTTGCAGATTCGCGGACTGCATCCGGACGCTCCCGTAGTCGCCCACCCAGAATGCACAAAATCCGTGCGGTTGCTGGCCGACGAGATTTGCTCCACGGAGAAAATGGTCGGCTACTGCAAAAAATCCGACGCTCCGGCAATCATCGTCGCCACCGAATCTGGAATGCTCCACCGACTCAAAAAAGAATGCCCCGACAAAGAATTCATCCCAGCGCCCACCGACTCCTGCCGATGCAACGAATGCAAATACATGAAACGAAACACCCTCAGCAAACTCCGCGCCTGCTTGGAAACTCTAACCCCCAAAGTAGAACTAACCCCAGAACTCATCCGCCAAGCCAAAGCGCCCATTAACCGAATGCTGGAACTCTCCGCCTAATTGCCCGCGCCTCAAAAAAACAAAGATAACAATACGATGATTGAAATTTGTCTTCTGATTATAGCGTTAGCACTTCTTCCTGTCGCCGTGAGGGTTTCTGTGGCGCTTCTGATTGCGGCTGGCTGGCTTTCTGCTCGTCGTAGGGTGTCCTTTGGTTTTGATTCTGTTGATATTGGCCGCGGTATACGGAGTATTTGGGTGGGGAGAACTTTTATCCACGATCGGCTTAGCAGTTATGGTTGTGGTTCGGCTTGAACTACTGAGTCATAAGAAACCCAATGGAAAACGCTAACCCCGCGCGTGAGACGCAAACCATGACGCCCAGAGAAAACTCTTCAACCTCAAAACACCCGTTGCGCCTTCGTCACTACTTTACCCACTATCAATCCCTCGGCGGCGTGCAGTCCATCATTGACACTCACCTTCGCCTTGACCCCGCCAAAGGACTTGCCAGCTCAATGCTCGCCTTTTTCGATCCCGCTGGAATTTCTCCATCCAACCCCGCAGTCGAAGGCTTGGGGCTTTCCGGGAAAAACACCATTCGAAGCGCCCGGAAAAAATTCCGACGCTGGGAAAGCCGAAAAACTTACGACGTTCCCATCTTCCACGATCTCTGGGGACTTCCCTTTTTCGGCGAATTTGACACTCAATCCCTCCGAAGAATCGGCGCCGTTCACTCAAAATGGCCTTGCCTGAAGCACCAACTTCGGCAATTGCGCGGCAGTCTCGATGGCATCTTCACCGACAGCCAACCCATCGCTGACTTAATCCAATCCCAATACCCCGAACTGTTGCCCGATCGAATTCGCCATCTCCCGGTGCCGGCCAAAATTGCGCCAGAATCTCACCTTAAACAACGCCCGGCCTTATCAAAACGCCGCATCGTCATCGGCTTTGTCGGACGCTTGGAATACGCTCAAAAACGAGTTGAAAGATTTCCAAAACTCTTCCAAAAACTCAGGGAAGGAAAAATAAACTGCGAACTCCAATTCCTCGGCGACGGTACCGCCAAAGATTCCCTTCGCTCTCAATTTTCCTCGGATGCCGCCGTCACTTTCTTGGGACGCAAGAGCGGAGACGACTATTGGAAAATCATGTCCCAATGGGATTTTGTTCTTTACACCAGCGACCACGAAGGGTCTCCTCTGTCCATGATAGAATCGATGAGCATCGGTAATCTGCCGATTTTTCCGAAAATTGGCAGCGGAGGCGATGACATCGTTAAAGACTTGGATCCCACGCTTCTTTACCCGCCGGAAGATTGGAACCGCGTCGCCGACATCATCAAAACATGGCAGGCAAAACCCGTCGAAGCCTACCGGCAAGCCCGCCAAAAAAGCAGGCAGATCAGCCTCCGCCACTCTTCCGAATCCTACCACTCCCAATTCATGGATTTTTTTAACTCTATCATAGAACTTCCAAAAATCTCCCAAGAATTTTCCAAAAAACGGCCTTGTTTCCTATCCGATTATCTGCCGTTCGGCCTTCTCCGCCGCTGTTGCCCCAAAAGCTTCTTCCAATCGAATCCTTTAGAACAAACATAATGAAACTCGGAATTTTCGCAGGCAGGCATCCTTCTCAAGAGAGCCGTAAGCAACGCAATTTCGATTCCCTTCGCCAGACAAATGAAAGTGCGCCCTCCTTTTTTCAAAAAATTGCTTTACAGGCTAAGCGTGTAAAGCCATTCGCGTTCACCTGAGGGATTGCCAAATTCTTCAGGACTGGTGGAAACCATAATTCGGTAAAACTGCACGTTGCGGGCGGCCTCGCCTACTTCCGGATCCGATGTTTTCCAAATATTCCACAGCGCCTCCATTTTCTTGTTTTCTGCCTCTAATTCGCTTCGTTTCAATCCCGCTAAGCGTTTTAGATACGCGTTCAATCGACTATTAGAGCCGAATTGAGATCGAAAATCAGGATGGAAAAAAGGACGAACTTCTCCAACAATCTCTCCCCGATCATTTTGAGCCGCTAAAAGCAAAGTGGGCACTTGGCCTTTATCCATGCCGGCAAAAGTCGGATACACGGCAAACGGCCAAGAATCAATCAGTGCGGCGCCGCACAAAATGTTGACGCCCAAAAGCAAAGCGCCCGCAACAGCAGCTGGTCGAGTGGACTCCGAAGACCGGCTCGGCTGGAAACGTCGGCGGATCACCGGGAAAAGCAGAACGAGTAATGCCAATCCCATGAACGGTACGCGCAACAATACGGTGCTCCATTGATGAATTCCCCTGAGCGGCGCGCCATCCCAAAGCGGGCTTTCCTTTGGTGCCGTCCGGTCGGCTTGATAATCAACGGCGCCAAACAAATCCATAGATTGCATCACCGCGACAAGATTTTGCTCGGCATCAGGTCGGTAGCGCAATATGATCCGCTGTCCGAAGATTATTCGGCCGCACCAGCGGAACAGCTTGTGCCAGTCCAAAGCCGCAGCGTAAATGACGGCGACCATGAAAGGGAACCCAACGTTGAGGAAAAGACGATTCGACAAGTGAAAAAGCGTGGCGCCCACAACGCCAAACACTCGAGTGCGAGGATGCAGGACGGCGATGCCAAAGCCCATCTCGAACAGAATCGTTAGTAAACCGCCGGCTTGATACAGAAACGGATAAAGATCCAAGCGAAAAAACGGAAGCCAACCGCCTTGGACAAACCATATATAGCGCATCTTGAACTTGAGATTATCGCTCAAGGCCCATTCGGGTCCATTGACGGCGAACTTCCAAAAGCCGGGGAAGAAATACGCCACGCCAAGAAGCAACAGCGCAAATTGAATCGGCAACGCATAGCGGCGGGCCACCTGCAAAGGCATTCCCTGAGTTCCTGACCTCCATGCTCGACGCACAGCATCGACCGACAAGGCATCCCCCGAAGGAGAACACGCCAACAAAATAGCGAACCACCATAAAAAATGGTAGTGGCTTGTTTTAGCAAAGAACTGAGGAACTCCCAATACATACAAACCAAGCGCCGCTGCGCCAACGGCAGCTGTCCTCGTATAAAAACCAATGATCCCCGCAAGGCAACAGAGCTGGAACAGAAGGCGAGACGTTTCCATCACATCAGAGTTTAACATGAACTCCAACGGGAGGTAGGGCAACACCCATCCCCATCCGGTAAGAGGCACCAAAGAGGCGGAGTCTAGTTGATCTACTTGATCGTTTTCCAAGTTTCCTTTGATGAATAAGAGACTGAAAACAACGATGCGAAACAGTGCCAGATGGAAGGGATGGGCGCCGGCAGTAAAAAAATCCACAAGAACTTGGCGAAGACGCCGAAAGCCCAATATCAAAGGGAAGACGCCGATGAAATAAAACCATACTATGCGGTTGAGGAAAGAGGCTCCGCGTTGTTGATAATAAGCTATCGTGCGAACAGCGGGATCTTCCAAGCGATCGTCGTTGAGTTTTTTGTTAATAAACTCAAACGAATCACCATTGTAGGCGGCGTCAATAAAGTCGCTCAGCAACAGCCGCCCGCCAAAAGCGATAGTTAATCCCAGTGCGCCGGCGCCAACAAAGACCAACACAAACCTTCGTGAAAGTGGAAACTTTTTCATTAACACAATCGCCATTCGAAACTAGCGCATTTATTGTCGGCGCGCTCTTTCGTTAATCCCCATTAAGTCAAACTCCTTTTCTATACGGCGCAATGCTTTATAGCATTCTTCCACAATGTTTTTTATTCCCTTGTTGATAGTTGCCTTCGTAGTTAGATCGTAGGCTTTGCTGAAATATAAGACGCAAGCTATCCGCTCGGTAATGCATATGATTTTTCAATTCTTTGGGATTGTGATGTAGAAAACATCTCCTGCCGGGGTTTTGTCCGTGACGAGCGAAGCCTTTGCCATGTGGCGAAGGGTTTTCTCATCTTTTATATTAGTTTTTGGCACTGGTTGCGCGTGGAGAATGGGACGCCGACCTGTGTGGTTGCGTTTCGGCGGGTAATCGCAAAAGTTCCGCACCCGCCGCATCGGCAAAGCGAAGTCCTTGGCGAGTCAGCCGAAAACAATTTTCACGGCGTTCTCCCCATCCTCGGGCAATCAAAGATTGTTGTTCTTCCGCCCAATTTTCTTCGAAGTCAAATCCCGTGCGCTGTTGAAACGCTTGGAAGTGGATTCCGCAATTCATTCGCAGCCAAAAGGCCGCTGTTTCTGCCGCTTTGGCCAGCGGTTCTAATCGTTCGCCGTCCGGGTCTCGGGGCGGTTTCCCCGATTCAACAGCGGCGCAATACTGCTGCAGGTCCGGCCAATTCTGATAGCGGCAACCGTGAACATGACTCGCCGCCGCCGGGCCAAGTCCGAGATACTCCCCGCCCGTCCAGTAATTCACGTTGTGACGGCAAGCTTGGCGAGGCAGTTTGCCGGAGGAAGAGGATTTGGCAAAGTTGGCGATCTCGTATTGTTGGAATCCGTTTTCAGCCGACAAGTCTAGCAACAACTGATACATGTCGTCCGCCAAGTCTTCGTCGACGGCAATCTCTCCGGTTTGCAACTGCCGAAACAAAGGCGTGTCTTCTTCGTAAATGACTTCGTAGCATGAAAGATGCTCGCTTTTCATTTCCAGCGCTTCGGCCAGCGTGGATTCCCAAATTTCCAAAGTTTGGCCGGGCAACGCAAACATCAGGTCGAGATTGACGTTGTCAAAGCCGGCTTCCCGCAGAATCTCGTAGGAACGAAACACCATGTCTTTGGAGTGAACGCGTCCCAATCGGTCAAGAAGCGCACTGTCCAAGGATTGCACTCCCAACGAGATTCGGTTCACCCCGCCGTCTCGAAAAAGCCGAGCCTTGTCGGCGGAGACGGTTGCCGGATTGCATTCCACCGTGAATTCGCCAACAGACTGCCACCCCGCCGCCAAGGCGTCGAAGATGCGTTCCCACTGCGAAAGAGGCAAAAGCGAAGGAGTTCCTCCCCCAAAGAACACGGTTTGAGGAGACGATAGGCAAGAAGTCTGCGCCCGAATTTCTTGAATCAACGCGGAAACATATCGATCCATCCGCTCTTTTCCGGCTTGCTCGGAGTAAAACGCGCAATACTCGCACTTTCTGGCGCAAAACGGGACGTGTACATAGAGAGAGGAGATCATCGAATCCGGAGAATGCCGCGCTTCCATCCACCGCTTACTGAACGTAGACGCGCTGGACGTTCTGCGCCTTCAATCCTTTGTTGCTTTGGATGATTTCAAAATGGACGACTTCTCCTTCGTTGAGGGTCTTGAACCCATTGCCGTTAATCGCCGAGTGATGCACGAAAATGTCGGATCCGGATTCCTCTTGAAGGATAAACCCAAATCCCTTTTTGTTGTCGAACCATTTTACCTTCCCGCTGGCCATAGAACACCTGTTTCTCGTTACTACTTCGAAGCCCTGCGCTCAATGCGGCAAAATGTCTCCGATTTCACAATGAATCGGCGTTTCCGAAAACCGCACAAAGGCAACGGCAAAAAATCTTACGGATCGGCGGAGAGCGTAATCGTTTCCCAATAGGAACGTCAAGCCAATTGGAAGTTTTTCATTCCTAAAAATTGGCGAGACATTCGTTTTTCTTTTCGCCTCGCTTCGGCCTTTTCACAACTTCAGATGCGCCCACGCGTCCGAAATCTCCATCCGCACATTGACGTAAAAAGGGCCGAATTCTCCGTATCGAGCGCTCACTTCGTCAAAGCGCATTTCATAAACGATTTCCTTCAGCGCGTCGACTTGATGCGCCAGCAAAGTCACCCCCCACTCCCAATCGTCCAAGCCTGTCGACCCCGTGATCAACTGCACAATCCGCCCCGCATAGCGCCGCCCCACTTTGGCGTGGCCGGCCATCAACTTTTTGCGCGTCTCAAAGTCCAACGCATACCAGTTGTCCGCGCCGTTTCGCCGCTTGCTCATCGGATAAAAACCCATCACCTCCCAATCCGGCAGTTCCGGATACAGCCGATAACGTCGATATTCCTCCTGCTTTTTTTTGTAAGTCTCCAGCCGAGCGTCAAAGGCTTGCGTTCCTTCTTCCAAGTTTTCTTGGCCGATAATCATTTGCTTCAAGTCTTCCTCAGTCGTGACGTACTCCGGCAACTCGGTCACGCTCAAATAACTGTAAACCAGTTCCAACGCATCCGCTGGAAAACAAAACTCCAGCTCCCGATGCAAGCGACTCAGCTCGACTAAATCCGCAGCGTAAATCATAAACGCCAGATCGGCCTTCCCGCCCACGTTCAAATAGGAAACCATTCGCGGTTGGCACGGCTGATCGTTCGCCGCCAAAAGCGCCTCCAATTGTTCGCAAACGCTATACGAAACCCCGTCCAAACAATCCTCCCAAACCGCTCGATCCACCCGATAAAACAGATGCATCACATGAATGCCCCGATCTAATTTAACTACCGCTATTGCCATTGTCCGCTCTTCTAATCTTTCAATTCCAAAACCCGCGACAAAAGCGACGGCAACTGCGCCAACAACGCCTCTTTGCCGGTCACCAAGTCCGCTCCCGCCCGCCGCGCTGATTCCTCATCTCCTTTGTCGGCAAAGGCAAGCACGGGAATATGCGAGGTTTCTTCTGTTTTTTGCAAAGTTTCAATCGCCGAAGCCGCTTTGCCCGCCTCCATATCCACCAGCACGACCATCGGCTTTGCCCGCCGCGCCTCACTCGCCAACTGCCCCAAATCATTCAAAACCGCCACTTGATACCCCAAATCCTCCAAACGAACCGCCACTTGGCTGCCGGGAAGAATCTTCTCATAACACAAAATCGCGCACGGCGACGTCATAAGCGTCTATCCTCGCCTCAAAAGACGCTTACGGTCAAGAAAGAAGACGACCGCAAACGCCAAAACAAAAACCCGTCAAATCAAATCCCGCCGCCGCCATTCCAGCCGAACAACCCGCTTTGTCCCAGAATTCACCTTGAACCGCTCCCCAATGCGCATTCCCGCCACCCAAAACAACCCATCCTTCCCGCTCTCCGCAACCACGCGAAGCCTCCGCTCCCGCATCGGCACTTTCTCGTTCACAAACCAATCCTGCAACTTCACCGTCCCCGCCATCCCAATCGGCCAAAAACAATCCCCAGAACGCCAATGCCGCAAACGAATCCTCGGCTCCAATAATCCAGCGTCAAAAAACTCCACCCCAAAAGACGTTTTGCCCTCGCCGATCTTTGCCCTTTTCTTCAAAAAATCCCGCCCATCCTCAACCGTTTCAACCGTAAAACGCAGTTCCAACCCGCCAAAGAAAACCGCCTCCCCGTCTGCCAACTCAACCATCAATTCCGCTTCCAAAAACGAAACCGACTCCTCCATCGCATCCGCCAATCTTCCCCGCTCATCCCGCCGCAATCGCCGGCCGCCGCAAACTTCCACCGCCCGCCCAACTTCCGAACGCCGCAACAACTCAATCCACGCAAAATTCGGCGCAACCCCCAACCGCAACAACTCCAACCGCAAAACCTCCCGCTGAACCGCCGCCGCCAATTCGCTAAATCTCTCCTTCCCGTGCAACCACTCCCGACTTTGCGCCTCCACAAATTGATGCTCGTCCGCCAGAATCCGCATCGACCGCAACACATTTTTCTCCATCGACGGCAAACCCAGCCCCGCCAAACACGGCAACAACTCATGCCGAATCCGATTCCGCAAAACATTCCCGCTCCAATTGGTCGCATCTTCCCGGAAAACCAAACCGCGCTCCTCCGCATACGCTCGCAAATCCGCCTTTTTCCGCTCCAAAAAAGGCCGAACCAACCAAAGCCTCTCCGCATAAGCCGAACGCCCGCAAATCCGCATTCCGCCCAAGCCTTCCGACCCTGCACCGCGCAAAGTCCGCAAAAAAAACAACTCCAACTGATCGTCCGCATGATGCCCCAAAGCCGCCCATCCCATCCCTCGCTCCACCGCAATTCGCGCCAAAAACCGATGCCGCAACTCTCGCCCCGCCATTTCCAAAGAAATCCCCTTCGCCTTGGCCGCCGATTGCACATCCGCTCGCTCCGAAACAAAATCCAATCCCAACCGCTCCGCAACTTCCCGCGCCAACCGCTCATCCCCATCGCTTTCCTCGCCTCGAAGCCCATGATTAAAATGCGCTACCGTCAAATCCCAACCCCACCGACCCGCCAATCCATGCAAAACATCCAGCAAAACCATCGAATCCAAACCGCCCGACACCGCCACCAGAACCGCCTCGCCATTTGGCAAAAGCCGCTCTCGCCGCAAAACCGTTTCCACTAACTCCACCAAATTCATGCCGCCAATCCCGCTCATCCAAACCGGAACGCCAAAACAATCAAAACAAAAATGTAAATCCAACCGCTCAAAAAAACCTTGAAAAATCAAATCCGCCTTCTAATTTCTTTCCCGTGAAGCGCAAAAACGGTGCCGTTTCGGGGCGTAGCGTAGCCTGGCTAGCGCGTCTGAATGGGGTTCAGAAGGTCGCCGGTTCGAGTCCGGCCGCCCCGACCACCGCCTTTTCTCAACCGCAAAACCGACAATTCCCATAAAAAATCACAAAAAAAAATCGAAAAAAGCTTGATTCGAAATCCAGATTGCCCTTTTAATCTTCCTCATCACTTTTGACTGGAACAAATTGAACGGAAATTGGAACTTGACATTGCAAACCATAACCATAATCTCTTTAGGCCATGAACCAACCAACCAACCAACCAACCAACCAACCAACCAACCAACCAACCAACCAACCAACCAACCAACCAACCAACCAACCAACCAACCAACCCCGACAATCGGGCTTTACGTTGATTGAGTTGCTCGTCGTCATCGCCATTATTGCCATCCTCGCCGGCATGCTCCTGCCCGCGCTGGGCAAAGCCAAAGAAAAAGCCAAAGGCGTCCTCTGCATGAACAACACTAAACAACTCATGCTCGCCTGCCATATGTACCTCGGCGACAACGAAGACAGCTTCCCGCAAAATCGCCACGGCGGCGGCATCTCAGACGGCATCAACCGCGCTTGGGTTACCGGCTGGCTGACTTGGAACAACAGAGAAGACAACTTCCGGTTGGACTACCTGCTGGATGACAGGTATTCCAACCTCGCTCCTTACTTTGCCAAAGCCAAAAACCTCTTCAAATGCCCCTCGGACAAATACATCGCGCCAAACCAAGTTGCCTACTTCCACCGAAACAAAGGGAAAGCGGGCTGGACATCGGAGCCGGAGCGCGTGCGCAGTATTTCCAGCAATATTCATATTGGCGACCCCACCAACTCATGGGATCCCAGATGGTTTCCTGCAACGACTCGCAAAATGTCCGGGCTAACCGATCCCGGCCCGTCTCAAACTTGGTTGTATATGGACGAGCATCCCGACAGTATCAACGACGTGGGGAATTTTACTTATGATGCACAAAGAGGCTGGGTGGATGTGCCGGCGAATTATCACAACGGAGCGGCCGGGATTGCTTTTATCGACGGCCACTCTGAAATTCACAAATGGACGGCATCTTTAGCAAGCGCGCCGCCATGTCTTGGAACTTATCATCAGCAAAACCCTCTTGCTGAGATCAGAAGACATATGAGAAAAGACGCCGATGCGCTTTGGTGGGCTTTGCACACCCAGCGAAAAAGCGGCGTCACCGAAGAAACCATACGAGATTTCTTTTAACTTTCTCTTTTGATTAACATTTCCCGCATTTTTGAAATGCGCGCCTGCCGGTTTTGGTGGAATCGGCAGGCTTTTTTAATTTCTCTCGCTTGGAAGACAGCGGGATTCCAAGAAAAAGAAGATTGCTCAAGCCTTCAGCAAGCCATTTGCAACGGCTTAGTGACGGCTTAGTATCGGCTTAGTCCCGTTTTTGCGCCGAGATTCAAAAGCCATCGCCTACAAAGCGGTGGCTAAAAGGAATTCGCAGTTTTCGCTTTCGCCAACGATGGAAACTTCCACGGAAGCCGGCAACAATCCAAACCCGCCGGGACGCAGTTGCAAACGCACGCCGTTGCCTTCGCAACGCAAATTCCCCGCTACTGCGCCAACCACTCGCGCTTTTTCACCCGCCTTCCATCGCATTTTGCCTTTGGCCTGCAACAGAAAATGCTCGACCCGAAAGAATTCGCAGTCCGCCAAAACCCGCATTGAAACTCCCTCGTCCACTTTGCGCATTCGATTTCCCACCAGCGAAGGTTCGCAATCGGCAAAGTCAATGCTTTCCAAAGAATTGGCGATGTGCAGTTCCCGCGGTTTTCCGTCCAGCCCCAAGCGATTCCAATCAAACACGCGATAAGTGGTGTCCGAATTTTTCTGAATCTCAAAAATCACATTGCCGCCGCCAATGGCATGCACGCGCCCGCTGGGAAGAAACATGGCGTCTTTGCGTTTCACTGAAATTCGATGAAAACATTCGGCCACTGTTCCCAAGCGGATTTTCTCCTCAAACAGCGCGCGAGAAACATCGGCTTTGAGCCCGACGAAAAGATTTGCATCCGGCTGACAATCCGCCATGAACCAGACTTCGGTTTTGGGTTCGCCGCCCAACTTTCGCGCAACTTTTGCTGGGGGATGCACTTGAAGCGAAAGTTTTTCTTGCGCATCCAAAATTTTGACAAGCAAAGGAAATCGCCCCGCTTGAAGGCGAGAATTTCCCATGATTTCGTTGGCTCTCTCTTGCAACAATCGGCGCAAAGAATGCCCGGACAACGGTCCTTGCGCCACTATGCTGACTTCTTCCGGCCGATCCGCAATTTCCCAAGACTCTCCAATGGGTTTTCCTTTGGGCAAACGTTTGCCAAACAGAGTTTCAATATTTCGCCCGCCCCAAACTCTTTCTTTGAAAATGGGGTGAAAAGTGAGTGGATACAAAGGCTCTTTCACCTCAAGCCAAGTTAATAAATTCTTGAAAACCGGCGAGCTTCGGCCAACCCAAGCCGACTAAAAACAAAATCAGCAGGGAAAATGCGCCAACTAGCTGGTCGCTTGCTGGTTGTCGGCCGGCGATTTCTCTCCGTTTTGGCCGTTCTCTGAATCTCTCCGCTCCAAACACTCTTCCAATCCTTCCGCTCCCTCTGCTGTTGGCGTTTGTCCGTTCCGGCTGTTTTCCGATGCCGAATTCGAGTTTGCCGAACGGGAATCTTCGTTTTCCGCCTCCTGCATTTCCAAATAACGCCCGATTGAGCGAAACTTCAGATAGCGTTTTTCCATCAGTTCGGCGGCCGATTGTTCCCGCAACTCCGCCAAAGTTTCCAACAATGCCCGCCGAATTTCTTCGGACACTACTTCCAAGCCTCGATGCGCTCCCCCCAGCGGTTCGGGGATAATCCGATCCGCCAATCCAAAGCTCAACAGATTCGAGGCCGTGATTTTTAGCGACTCAGCGGCTTTGGACACCGCCGTGCGATCTTTCCAAAGAATGGAAGCGCAACCTTCCGGGCTAATGACCGAATAGTAGGCGTTTTCCAAAATCAGCACGCGATCCGCCACGCCAATACCCAAGGCGCCTCCGGAGCCGCCTTCGCCAATCACCAAAGCAATCACCGGCACTTCCAACAGCATCATTTCCCGAAGATTGACCGCAATGGCCTCCGCGATGTGTCGCTCTTCGGCGCCAATTCCTGGATAAGCGCCGGCCGTGTCAATAATCGAAACAATAGGCAAGCCGAACTTGGCCGCCAAGCGCATCAGACGCAACGCTTTGCGGTAGCCGTCCGGATGCGCCGAGCCAAAGTTGCGCCGAATCTTCTCTTTTGTGTCCCGCCCTTTTTGCGTTCCCACAACGACCACGCGCTCGTCTCCTAAACGAGCAAACCCGCCCACCATCGCCCGATCATCGGCAAACAACCGGTCTCCGCACAACTCTAGAAACCCGTGAAAAACCGTCCGCAAGTAATCCAATGTAAAAGGGCGTTCGGGATGCCTCGCCAACTGCACCCGCTGAATCGCCGTCAGATTAGAGAAAATCTTCCGCCGAGTCGCATCCAACTTCTTTTCAATCCGATTAACCTCGTCGGCAATGCTAACCCCCAAGGCGCCGCCATCCGCATCCAGACGAAGCTCCTCAAGCTTTCGTTGCAACTCGGCAATCGGCTTCTCGAATTCAAGATGATAATGCATACGCGAACAATAATCCTACCAGCAACCCGTTGCCGGTGAAAATGGGCAACTCGCTACCCAACGAAAAGAAAATCCTAGAAAATTTTCCAAGCCATATCAATAACGAAAAGATAAAAACAAAAGAGCGACCGCGGAAGCGACTTCCATTCCCCAGTCAAGATAAACGAAACCTTTGCGCGCCTACAAATCCATCCACTCCGGCAAAGGGCGCAACCGAGCAAACCGACGGAAGGAAACTAACGTTCCCTTCCCATTGGCCAAACGAATCTTTAATCAAGCCGAACAAAATATTAAATTCTCATCGCTCAGAAAAACCAAGAGCATTCCAGTAAGCATCAACAACTTCCACTTCTCGCTCCCTCCAAACCATAGAAAAACCGCTAACGCAATCTCCAACAACGCGCCTCCTAAACTGGTTTGCCAGTTGTTGGCAAACGATAACAACGGATCCGGGAAAGTGAAAAACTTAATCTCCTGCCCCAAGCCAAGCAACTTCAGCACGCCCAAAAGCAAACAAAACCACCCCGGTCAATCGCAAAAACCAAAGCAATGACTTGTCCGAATTCTGATTTCTAATATGTGCCATAGTTCCTCTCATAAAAACTCCTTATTCTCTAAAAATGTGTGTTCTAGATTCAGTAGTAAAATCATCCCTTCCAGTAACGATAGACGGCCGCTCCCGCCAACGCCATAATCCCTACAAATAGCAAAAGCCCCACCAAAGTCTTCTGCGGCGGATTTGGCAAAGGATCGATGTTTTCTCTTGTGCGTGCTAATTGTCCAGTTTTGTCCCCCACAATATAAACCCCGTTGGAGATCACCGCGCGATAGGCAATTTTAGGATCAATGTAAGTGTACGGATCAAAAGGGTCTCCTTTGGCGGTGTCTAGTTCTGGGATGACCTCGTGTATCAAAAATCGCCGCCGGCTTTCTTCCAGCGTCAAACCTTCTCGAATTTCGTTAGGAAAGTTTTTCGGCAAGAGATTGTCTGGATGGTAAATAATAAATTTACGACCATAACATGGAGATTCGATTTTGAATTGGAAGGGAGCAATTTGTTCAATCGTGCCGGAATGATAACGCTGTATTTCTTCCTCAGAGAAAGGATGTTCGGGCGCCGACATCATTTGAATGCTGTTTTCAGTAGGCTGAGCGGTAAATCGATTTCCCTCCCATTGAAAACTTCCGGGAACTTCCCACATAGAACCCAAATTCAATAGCTCGCCTAAGGATTCATACATGCTGGCCGCAACGAGGGTATAGTTATCGGGGTTTTCTTCATTTGGATTAATAGATTGCATCACGGCGTCGCCCGCCATTTGCCATCGTGTTGTGCCGTTGCGTCCGATAATAGCCTGCCCCCGGCGATGTGGTTTAGTTATCTTAGTTAACAAGGATACGCCGTGCTTTTCAGGATCGTCGTAATACACAAAATTAGTGCCGCACACTCGCGCTTCACAATGCCAAATCACGTCGTCGGCTGGATTCTCCTCGAATTCGGTTCGCTCGTAGCGAATATAACCATAACAAGGCGGAGAAGAGAGCAGTTCTTTGACGGCTTCCAAAGTAACCTCGGCAGCGTTCACGTTCAACATCGGCGCGCCAATCGCCGCCGCAACAAGACAAAGCAGTTTTTTCATCATTATTTTGCTATTTACTTAAAGAGAAAAACAAGGACTCTGCATAACCTGAATTTCCATCCAAGGCAAGAAAAATATTTCACAAAATCGCAGAAACATTTCCAGTTTTGGAGGAAAGAAACGAATTATGCAGAGACCGCAATAGAAACTCAAATTCTCGCGAATTAGTTATCGGACGGATCAGCAGAGGGATCATCTCCCGTAGCATCGCCTGCAGTCGAGTCAGCTGGCGGACAATAATTCCCGGTGATTACATAACTAAGAGGATCTCTTCTAGGCTAATCTTGACGAACCGGAAAACAGCCCTCATTCGGTAGCGGACAACGCCAGCTTTGTAAAAACCATACGCAACGCTTCGGGATTATGTCCTGTTGGCGGTCATCGAATTTACTGCCAGTTGTACAACGGAGCTCGCGTTGCTCTCTAGTTTCCGTCTCAATGCGAAGGAAACGTCTATGGCAGATGACCGCATTCTGAGTCTTGCAACATACCACCTGTGCATGCCAAAAATGTCCTGAATAGGAGCAATTTAAGCGGATGAACTTAGGCGGAGCAGGAGAATGACAAAAACTATCAGAATAATCGAAGTTGCATGTTGCGCCCAGAATGAATCAATCCACCGGGGGCAGAAGAAAGGCGGCTAAGGCCAAAGTGGCGAGCATCGGCATTTTGACGGGCCGTCCTCGTTCATCAGCGAGCAGAGCAAGCGGAAGCGAGGTTTCTTCTCCGGGCGCGAGGCAACAGGGGAACTAAGGAAAGGATGGTTTGATTGTCTTCATAATAATAGCTTTGTCTCTGCCTTTGGGAAGGGCTCTTTTGTAACGGGATTTCTCTTCTTGGTTAAGTCTCGGTCTATTCAACTATAACTCTAACTTCTCTTTTTTGGCATCTCCTCAGAACTCATCTTCGGCTAGTTGAAAATCAGCTCGGCAAAGCGTAACATATGCGAGAACTTTTCCCGCGCCTTTGCTAGGCTAACGCCATAAAACAGGCTTCGTATGCAAGCGCCTCGATAGAAGAGGCTTGCCAAACTGACTTCGGGAGAAAGCGCAACCGCCTTAGCAAGAGGTCGACTCTTTTTCTTTAAGAAAAAGGATTTTTTGCTGGGGTTTTTTGAGCGTTTTTGCAGTGTTCTCGGCTACGGCGCTGATGTGTAATGCAAAAAAGGTTGGGTAGCAATTGTTGACCAACGCGTTTTTTGTTTCGGTTGTTTCTGCGGCTTGAATGAGGCGGCGATTGCGAATGGCAAAATCATCGCTTCCCTTCGCGGCCCTTCTTTGTTGGAAGGGAAATGGAATTGCGGTTGCCCGTTTGGTTTTCGCCTTTGGGGGCAATGGGAGGCGGGCTTGTGCTGATTGGAAAAAGCGGGTTTTCCGGAGGAGATAGGGCAAAACGAGATTAGGCTTGCAATCTAGAACGGTTTTGGAAAAAGTTTGAGTTATGAAATCATTTATGAAAGCTGGGGTTTTGTTGGCGGCGGTCGCTTTTTTGGGCTTGGGTTGGAGTGTTTGTGGTGAGAGTTTGTTTGACAGCAAGTCGTTCGACGGTTGGAATGGGAATTATCGTTACTTTCGCATTGAGGAGGGTGCGATTGTCGGAGGGATGCTATACGAGGGTATTCCCCGGAATGAATTTTTATCTTCGGAGAAAGAATACGAGCATTTTGAGTTGCGGTTGAAGTTCAAATTGATTGGAGAGAACACCAATGCCGGCGTTCAGATACGAAGTCGGCGAGTTCCAAACAGTCACGAGATGATCGGCTACCAGGCGGATTTGGGGCGGCAGTTGTGGGGAAGTCTTTACGACGAGTCTCGCCGGCGAAGGATGTTGGCGCAGGCCGACGTGCAAACGCTGGAACCGGTGTTGGACAAGACGGGCTGGAACAACTATGTCATTCGCTGTGTTGGAAAACGCATCACATTATGGATCAACGGACGGCAAACGGTGGATTATGTTGAGCCGGACGCCGCCATCCTCCAAAAAGGCTTGATCGCGCTTCAGATTCATTCCGGCCCTCCCGGAGAAGTTTGGTATAAAGATATTGAAATCCTCGAACTGCCGGCGCCTCCTCCTCCGAGTTTGGAGCCGGGCGTTCGCGGAATAGCGACGAAAGCGCGTGGGAAGGTCAAAGTCGACGGCGATTTGAGCGAGTTTGCGGAAGCGTTTGCAACGCCGATCGGCTATTTTCAGGAGCGCTTTCAGGATCGAGCGGCGCAGTTTTTCTATCTGTGGGATGAGAGCGCCTTCTATGCCGCCCTGCGAACTTTGGACACTTCGCCGGCCAATCACGCGCCGGATGATCGGCTGTGGGAGGGGGATGGCGTTGAGTGGTATTTTGACACCCGGCGGGGAAAAGATTTTCGGGGAATGACTTGGGAAAAAGGCGCGGTTCACTGCTACTGGACGGGGCTGAAAGGCGAGGGAGTAAGCCCCCGGTTTTGTTTGCGGCCGGGATATTTGGACGCCATTCCTCAGATCGGCGTTGAAGTGGCGGCGAAGCGAACGCCGGCGGGAATAGACGCGGAGTTCAAATTGCCGTGGGCAAACTTCCCTGAATTTCGCGCGGCGGTTGGCGCAGTGATTGGAGTGGATGCCGAGCTTTGTTACAGCGACGGCGGGCCTCGAGTAGATCGAGATTTTGTCTACGGAAGCCCGCTTTCCGTGCAGCAGCCGGCCAGTCTGGCGCGGGTTCAGTTGGTCAACCATCTAGAAAGGGCGCATTGGAGGCAGTGCGCTCCGGCGATGACGCCGGTTCGATGCGACACCGCTTGGGGACAAACGACCAAGCCGCAAGTGACGGCCATGTTGGCGATTCCGCCTAATCACGCAGACTGGATTGGGCGAGTGATTTTTCGAGTAAGCGACCTTTCCGGGTCGACTTTGGTGGAAACAGTCGGCGCCATTGAATCCCTTTCGGACTATGGATCCTTTCAACGGGCAACCGCTCAGTGGCCGGTAGATTTTGCGCCTCCCGGAGGGCATCAGCTCACGGCAATTCTTTACGACAAGGAGCGCAACGAACTCAGCCGCACGGCGCCGAGAATGGTGAGCGTGAGAATGCAAAAAGGTTATTGAAAAGCCGACGGCGGCGTTTTTTTCATGGGAACGATTCAGTTTGGCACGGACGGCTGGCGGGCGGTAATTGCGGAGGACTTTACCTTCGCCAATGTGGCCAAGGCGGCACAAGCCACGGCAGAGGTGTGGAAGCGCCAAAGGATTGCCGGCACCCAGAAGAAGGTAATAGTAGGATACGATCGCCGATTTCTTTCCCCCGAATTTGCCCTCACAACAGCGGAGGTTTTCGCAGGGAATGGTTTTGAGGTGATATTGTCTCGCGAGGCGGTGCCGACGCCGGCAGTCTCCTACCATGTGAAAACCGGACGAGCCATCGGCGGCGTTATGATTACGGCAAGCCACAATCCTCCCAAGTTCAACGGTTTTAAAATCAAGGCGTATTTCGGAGGCTCTGCGGACTCAACACTATGTCGTAAGGTAGAAGCGAAGCTGGATCATAACCCAGTGAAGTCCACCAATCCGAGAAACCAAAGCATCAAGATCAAAGACTTGACCAAAACCTACTTCAAAGCGCTTGTTAAACTAGTTGACTTTGACTTGATCGCAAAATCCCAGGCCAAGTTTGCCCACGACGCCCTCTACGGAGTGGGAGCTGGATGTTTTGATCAAATCCTTGCCGGCACAAGCTGCCAGGTGACAACCTTGCGAGGAGATCACAATCCCAGCTTCGGAGGCATCCATCCCGAACCCATTCCGTCCAACTATGAGGCCAGTAGCGGTTACCTAAAGCAACATCCTCACGACATATGCTTGGTGACCGACGGGGACGCGGATCGTATTGGCGGAATGGACGGGAAGGGCAACCCACTTACGACACACCAAATCATCTGCCTTCTGTTACGTCACTTTGTGGTGAACCGTCGAGGCGCGGGGCGCGTTGTCAAAGCGCTGACAACTACCTCTATGGTGGACAAAATGTGCGCGGCTTTTGGATTGCCTCTGGTGGAAACCGGCGTGGGGTTCAAATACATCTGCGCTGAGATGCGGAGGGGGAATGTGCTGCTTGGTTTTGAAGAGAGTGGAGGCATTGGATTTCCGAGACACATCCCAGAGCGCGATGGAATTCTTGCGGGGCTTATGCTGCTGGAGATGTTGGCGATGGAGAGAAGACCTCTGCCCGCGTTGTTGACCCAGTTGGAAACAGAGTATGGGACACATCGCTATGCCCGAATTGACGAGCATTTCCCGTTGGAAAAAATGCCGGACCTGATGGCCTTCTGCGCAACGAATCCTCCGAAATCACTGCTTGGCTCCCCGCTTGTCAAAGTGAAAACCTTTGACGGCGTTAAATACATTGCCCAAAGCGGCGCTTGGCTAATGTTGCGCGGATCGGGAACTGAGCCCGTTTTGCGCATCTACGCCGAGGCGGATTCCGAGGCCAATGCCCGCAATTTGTTGCAAGCGGGCCGGAGAATGACGAAAAGCGTTTAGATTCGGCGACCGCTGACAACAGAAGTAAACTTGCTAATTGGCGTTGTCGGCCTTTTGGGATTTTTTCTTGAGGAATTGGATCGTAGGGATTTTTTCCAACGAATACGCGCCTCCATAGCCGTTGCGTAGTTGATCGCAACGATTCCGAAGGGTTTCAAGCTGCGCGGCATACTGCGGTTCCAAGGCCAAGTTCCGCCGTTGCATTGGATCCGTCGCCAAATCATGCAAAAACTCAAAGACGGGTTCCTGCTGAAAATATCTGGCATAAACCCACCGTTGCTGTCGAACGCCTTCCCACTTGGGTATCTTCGGATGGTCGAAAAGGTGTTCGCAAAAAAAGTCAGTGCGCCAGTCCCTCACTTGTTCGCCGTCAACAAGCGCAACAAGGGATTTTCCCTGACAGGTTTGGGAAATGCCGGCCATACCATACTCCAACATGGTTGGGGACAAGTCAATGTTCAACGCCATCCGTTCAATCACCCGTCCGCGCAACTTTTTGGGCAAGCGTGGATCATAGATAATCAGAGGAACTTTTAATGACTCCTCATAATGAGACCATTTCCCAGCAAAACCGCGGGAACCTTTATAGTATCCGTTGTCTCCCGTAAAAAGAACAATAGTATTCTTGCTCAAGCCTTGCCGCTCTAATTCATCGAGGACTCGGCCGATGACCCTGTCCATCCCCGTAATCATACGATAGTAAGCCTTCACGTTCTTTTGATACTTATCCTTTGTATCCCAGCGCCAGAAATAGCGCACTCGATTCAGTGAATGCTTCAAAAATTCGGGCTGCGATTCGTAGTCGGAGGTCTTTGCCAAACGCGGAGGAGGCATTGTCAAATCTTCGTAGAGACCGTCTTCGGCTTGCGGACAAGGATAGTGATTTTCCTTGTCGCTGTCTTCGGCATGAGCCGCATTAAAACTCACTGAGAGACAGAACGGTTTAGACTGGTCGCGCGTGCGCAGAAACTCAATCGCATGATCCCCAGCGATCTCCGTTAAATGCCGCAACGAACCATCTGCCTGCTTTTTGAAATACGGATTCCGGCTCAGTGGCCTAAACAAATCAAACATTGCCTCCTTCGCGCCCGGCTTTACTCCCACGCCAAACTTTCCTACAAAGCCGGTGTAGTAACCTGCTTTCCGCAAGCGTTGCGGGTAACTGTCTTGGGTAAACTCCTCCACCAACGGCGGCGTTCCAAAGGTATAACGATGGCTTCGCTCTACCATCCCGGTCAAAATGGAAGCCCGGCTCGCCGCGCAAATGGAAGTTGTGACAGAGGCATTGTTGAAACGCACCCCCTGCCGCGCCAATCGATCCAGCCGCGGCGTTTGAATAACGGCATGACCGGCGCAACCTAGAAAATCGCTTCGATGATCATCAGATAAAAAGAAAAGAATATTGGGACGATTACCAGCATCGAGCCAAGATACCGCAACAAAACATGTGGATGTCAACCACGCCCATCCAGCAACCATACTAACACTCCGAAAATTCCTCATAACAACATTTCTGTAAAGATATAAATCGCTTTCTTCCCTTGTCAATCCATTATTCTGGGCTCTGAATCCGAAGAATGGCAATTTTCAGAAAATGCACAAGCCAATGCGTTCTCTACGCCGTCTGTTTATCGTTTGTTGGAGGTTCTTTGTAAACCAAACTCTTGCCAAGTGGGGAGGTTGTCGCCATGGAAGGCGGCGGGCCAGGCGGGATATTGATTAGGCTAGCCCAAGTGCCAAGGGTCGTCGGCTTGACCGTCCCCATCTCAAGCTACTTTCCAAGTTTCCAAGATTCCCTCATAGCCTAACACATTTTGCCCGGCGCTGGGTTGTTTGGCTAGGCGCCTCTTCTTGCCCGCGGCCTTCGCGAGCGCCATATTGGCTGTGCCTCTCACTCTTTCGCCAACTCCGCAAACGCCTTTTCGACCTAAGAAAGCTGATGCCAGAGGAAAAGACCTACATGCAGGCGTCCCAAACCCGTGCGGGAGATCGCGGTTTCTTTGCACCCCGCCGTCAATTTTCTACTTGCGCCAGCAAAACTACCCAACCTGCTAACGAACCAAGATGGTTGGCACCGCTCACTTCCACCACCGCATAACTCTGCCCAATGATGCCGATAGTGGGATTGATACCCAACTACTCCGCCGGCTAAGGTTGCGCTTTCCGCTTTGTCCTTGCGCACAACCGGTCTTTAGCGAGCCGGGGTTCCTAAACCGACTAAGTCGCCGGCACTGGTTGCGCCATTCACTCTCCCTTGCGCCGAACTGGACTCGATAGAACCACCAACATTCCACCCCACGAAGACGCTGACGCCGACAACGCCGCTCACTTCTGCGTTGACGAAGCTGTGCGCAATGTTCCCAAAGTTATGGCCGACTAGGCCGCCGACGCTGTTCGAGCCCACCACTTGCCCGCTCACCGAACAATGGCTGATGACTCCTTGACTCAACCCGGCGATGGCGCCGACCCAGTTCACACCTTTTATATCCACCTCTTCTAATCCTAAGCCAACCACTTGCCCGCGATTGCCTAGCGCCCCCAACAAACCACTGGGTTTCCCGGCAAACCGGGAAGCATCGCTCTGATCTTGGAACAAGTTGTGGATGGTATGACCGTTGCCTGCTAATACGGCTTGGAAGGGGTTGGCGAACAGGCCGATGGACTGCCAGCCGTGGCCCTTGTTCCAAAAGGCGTCTGCTTCCTCGGCGTGGCCGTTGTGGTTGGTATCGAAGTCAAGATCGCTGGTGAGTTCGTAGCCTTGGGCTGGGGCGTTGTTGGGAATGCCCATGTTGGCGATGGCGCTGGGAAAGGCTTGGCTGTAAGCGTTAGCGAATGCTTCTTGGTCCGGTTGGCCGTCGCCGTTCAAATCAAACCGGATGGCGTTCAGCTGCGCTAGGTTGCTAATCTCAATCAAGCCGTCGTCGTCTTGGTCGTAGTCGACAGGCTCGCTGTTTGTGGGCGGTTCTGGTTCTGGGTCAACGGGTTCTGGTTCTATCATGTCTTCGCCATCCGGCTTTGCTTTTACAGTGTGAGAGATGGATATAGAAACGGCGCCGGCGTTGTCGTCGGCAAGGAAAAACTCGCTGGCGTCGATGGAGTGCCTAATGAAGGCTTGCTCGCTTATATCGGCGGCGTTGGTGCTGGCGCTGACTTTGACGGTTTGGAAGTTCAGCCAGTTGGTGGGAGCAAAGACTAGGGTTTGCGGCTCTACGATCAACTGCGGATGACTGGTTCGGAGGCGGACGATCATATCCGTTGGCAAAAGAGTGGTGCCGCGCACTTGGTAAATAGCGGTCTCGCCTTCGCTGAGGGACAGACGGTTTGCGCTAAAAATCAGCGAGGGCAAACTCACGGCGGCGGGGATGGGGCGATAGACGGGGTTGTCGTCGGTGATGGTAATAGTGGCTGTCAAAGTGTTGGCGTTGGCGGCAAATACGGCGTTGTCCGGGTTGCTGAGGATGAGGCGAAAGGTTTTGCTGGGAGGTTCGTCTAAGGTGTCGCCGCGGATGGGGATGGCGATGGTTTGCGTCAAGTTGGCAGTGCCGGGGCGGAAGGTAAGCGTGCCGCTGATGGTCGTGTAGTCTAGGTTGGAGGTGGCGGTGCCGTCTTGGGTAGTGTAGCGGACGGTGACGACATTGGCGGAGGGGTGGCTCAGGCGCACTTGCAGGTTGGCGTTGGCAAAGCCGACATCGCCTTCGGCCACTTCTAATCTAGTGGGAGAAAGGGTAATGGTTGGCAGGCCGTCGTCGTCTAGAATGGTAGCAATGGCTGTCAAAGTATCGGTGTTGCCGGCAAATATAGCGTTGGTGGGGTTGCTCAAGATTACTGTAAAAGTTTCGTCGAGTTCGTCTATGATGTCGCCTATGATGGGAATGGAAACAGTTCGCGTCAGGTTGGTATCGTCGGCGGCAAAAGTGAGGGTGTCGCTGGTTGCGGTGTAGTCTTGGACAGAGATTGCGGTGTTGTTTTGGGTGGCATAGCGGACGGTGACTTCCGCAGTGGGAGATTGGCTTAGGCGAATTTCAAACTGGGCGTTCGTTGTGCCTTGGTCGCCTTCGGTTATTTCCAAAGCAGTGGGAGACAGAGAAATTTGAATGCTGAGCGGATTGCCGGTTAGTTCCACTTCGCCCACTAGACTGGTTAGTCCGTCAAAGATTCCATCGGGCAAAGAAGCCAGCTGGTTGCCGGAAAGATACAATTCTTGCAGGTCCTCCAGTTCATCAAAAATGTCTTCCGGCAAAGAAGTGAGTTGATTGTTTTCCAGCCGCAACCTTACCAGGTCGGCTAGTTGGTCAAAGATGCCGGCGGGCAACGTAGTTAGTTGATTGCCGTCCAAACCTAAGACTTGCAAGTTGCCCAGTTGATCAAACATGTCTTCCGGCAAAGAATCGAATTGATTTTCCGCAAACCACAGCTTTTCTAGGTTGGTGAGCGAATCAAAAACGCCGTCGGGAAAAGAATTGAGTTGATTTCTGGAAAGGTCCAAAAGGTCCAGATGGACAAGCTCATCAAAGATTCCGTTTGGCAAGTTAGTGAGTTGGTTGTTGTAAACAGTGAGACGGAGTAGGTTGGTAACACTATTGAAGGCGCCGTCCGGGAAGGAGGTCAGTTGGTTGTTTTGCATATGCAGGCGTTGCATGCCGGTGAGTCCGTCAAAGATGCCGCTGGGCAGGTTGGTGAGTTGGTTGTCGTAAAGGAACAAGCCGACCACGGTGGGAAGGTGGTCAAAGACGCCGGGGGGCAAAGAAGACAAGCGGTTGTCGTAAAGAAATAATCTTTGCAGATTGGCCAGATGGTCAAAAATGTCGGCGGGCAAAGAGCTTATCTGGTTTTGGTAAACATAGAGCCGCTGGAGATTGACGAGCTGGTCAAAGATGCCGGCGGGCAGGTTGGTCAACTGGTTTTGGTAAAGATAAAGCCATTGCAGATTGACGAGGTCGTCAAAGACGTCGGCGGGCAGGGAGGCCAGCTGGTTGTTTTGAAGATAGAGAATTTGCAGGTTGGAAAGGCCGTCAAAGACACCGTCGGGCAGGCTGGTCAATTGATTGTCTTGAAGGTTTAGGGTTTCCAAGTTGGTCAAGCCGGCGAAGTCGTTGGTTTGGAGGGTAGTTAGGCTTTCATCGCGCAGGTTCAAGTCGGTGATGGAAGCCAGATGATTGGCGGTCGCTTGATCGCAGTCGCTGACGCCTGGGATGGCGTTTAGGATGGCGTTGGCGACTTTTACGGTGCGGCCGTGGAGGAGAGAGCCGGGGCAGTCGACGGTGGTTGCCGCCGGTTGTTCTGGTTGCGGGTTGGTTTGCGGTTCTTCCGGCGTGGTTTGCGCGAATGCGGTTGGCGAGGCAAAGGCAAGGGCAAGCAGTAAATTGAGAATTAGAAATGACGAATGACGAATTAGGGATGGGGCGAGGGCCGGCGTCTTGCCAAGCCAAGCCGAGAGGATGGGGGCTTTTTGCGTGACGGTTTTCATGGTCGAGAGGGTTTGCGGTTTTGGGGTTTTTGTAGTGGTGGTCATGGTTTTGGTCTGGATTTTAGGCGGTTTCCTTTTGCTTTTTTGGATGGGCGGGGCTGGTGGTGTGGGCGCGGCGGTTTTCTTCAAGGCCGAGGTGATGGGGGGGGGGGGGGTCCATCGTTTCCCCATTGATTTTCAGAATGGTCATAAAATAAAGGAAGAGATTGTGGGGTGGATTTTGCGCTGATTCAAGGAAAAAGTTTGGGTTTGGTTTTCTTTTTTTGTTGGGAGGCTTGGTTGGGCGGTTATTGGTTGGCGAGCTTGTCGATGGCGCGGCGGAGTTCGGAAAGTGGATCGTCCACGAGGTTGAAGGCTCGTTGCGCTTCGGCTTGGGTGTTCGTGAGTCTGGCATTGAGCGCTTTGACGTCGGCTTGGAGCCGAGTTGTCCTTCTTTCAGGCTTCGGATTTCTCCGTAGACATTGCGGATTTCTCGGAGGATGTCGGCGTTGGTGGGTTGTCCGTTGGTTTGGCTCATTGGCTTGATGGTAGGTTTTTGGCCTTAGGAGTCAATCCTTTTTGTTGAATTTATCGGCGCATTTTGCATGAGTGGTTGGCTTTCTTGGGAGTTGTTAGGGTTTCCTGTTCTCACCAGAGGGCGACGGGGATGATGAAAATTTCTCTTTTCTGGGCTTGGCTTGGCTGGTTTTGGCGGTGGATTTGGGTTGGCGGATGGGTTTAGGGTTGGGATTTTGGAGGTTGAGGTTGGCTGGGGAGGTTGAGTGAAGAGGTTTTGGAAAGGGATTTTCTGGGAAGGGTTGGTGAGGAAACTGCGCCGGGCGGCGGGATGTTGTGTGGTTAAGGTTTGGCGGTGGTGGGGTTCTGTGAGGTGGGGCGGGTTGTTGGGCTCGCGATGGTTTCGGTTGGGGGTTGGCGTGGTTTATGGTTTGGCGTTTTTGGGTTGGTTTGCTACGGAGCGGTTTTGGCGGGCGACGCCGGCGGGGATGCGGCCGGAGGTTTGGATTAGCGTTTGGGATGCGGTTCGGTCTTGGCGATGGCAAAGGGATGCGGAGCGGCAGGAAGCGGCGGGACGGTTGGAGGAGGCGTTGTTGTCTTGGCGGTTGGCGGTGGAGAAGCATCCGAGCGTGGGGGCTTTGCGGGGCTGGTTGGGGTTTCAAGGGGCGCGGGAGGCGCAGGATTGGAGTCGGCGGTTTGTGGGGCGGGATGGTTATAGGTTGTTGGGGTTGACGCGGACGAATTTGGCGGATTTGGAGTTGGTGGCGCGGGCGCTGAATCGGTATGAGTTGGGGTGGTGGACGTTGGGGATTTTGGAGGGGTATTCGGGCGATTGGTCAGAGGTTTTGGAGAGGGAGTATCTTTGGGCGCTTTGTTTGGCGGGGCGGGGGGAGGATTTTGCGCGGTGGTGGGAGCGGATTGAGGGGGAACAGGCGGATGATGAGGAGATGGGGCTTTTCCGCGCCGCTTATTTGGCTGGGTGGGGAGGGCCGGCGGAGGCGGTTGAGGGTTTTGCTTTTTTGGAGGCGGCCAAGAGGGAAAGGGAAACGGAGATTTTGGCGCATCGGCTTTCTCTGTTGGTGGATTATGTGAGGTTGGATGCTGAGGGGTATGGTCGGTCTTTGTATTTTTTGGCGCGAAAGAAGGCTGATTTGCTTTCTGGTCGCGTTAACTATTGGAATCTTTTGGCTGGGACGGGGGAGAAGCGGAGGGCGTTTTGGTTGGCGAGGCGGTATTTTCAACGCTCGCATTCGAAGCGGCTTCCGGAGTCGGAGGAGGAAAGAGCAATGGTAGCGGAGGCTTTTATGAACATGGGAAGCGAAAGCCATGCTTTTGGGCATTTGCGGCGGTTGGCGGGTGTTTGGGGCGGAGGATTGGTGGAGGATTGGCGGCTGAATAGAGCGGATTTTTTGACGGCTGAGAAGCGGTGGAGCGAGTTGGGGGAATTGGCGTTGTCTCTTCGGAGAGATGGTCAAGCGGGAGAGGCAATGAGGGGCTATAGTTTTTTCTTGGAAGGGGTTTCGGAAATGGAGCGAGGCCGTGCGGACGCCGCAAACAGGGCTTTTCAAAGGATTAGCGATTATTCGTTGGAAGAGGGGGAGAGAGGATTGTTTGTCGCTTCTCATCTGGTTCGGCTCCGGTGTTACGGCGTTGCGCGGGAGGTTCTTTTGGGTTTGCGCAATAAGCACGGGGAGAAAACGGTGTTTTGGCGGCTGCTTTTTGTGGCGGCGAAGGAAATCGGCGCGTCGCGGGAGTTGTTGATCGCAACGGAGAATTTGCATCGGCTGAGGCCGTATGATGTTGAGGCGAGGAATGATTACGTTGCCGTGCTGTTGAGTTTGAGGATTCGTCCTGAGGAAGCGATGTTGTTGACGGCTCAGGGGAGGCAACAAAATGCGCATGATGCGGCTGGAAAGATTCATCGCGCGCGGGCGCTTTTGTGGAACGGGCGGACGGATGAGGTTGATTCCTTGTTGGCGTCGATTCACGAGAATCGTCTTATTGGGGTGCTGGCGCAGAGCTTTTATCTTGCGCGGTTGGAGCTTGAATTTCAGAGAGGACGCATTCAGGAGGCGCACAAGTGGAGCGGCAAAATCCGGCCGAAGTTTTTGCTTCCCGGCGATCGTCGGCGTTTTCGGGAGATTGGCGATCGGTTGGCGGTTGAGTCCGTCAAAGCCGGAGTCGCTTTTCTTTCCGGCGATTGATTGTCGTTGGCAAATGTTCTTTTAGGCGAGGTAGCGGCGCCAGACTTTTGGGGGCAGCGATTGCAAATCCATAAGGGTGAGGAAGTCGATGGTCTTGAACTCGCGATCTAGAGCGGGTGGGCCGCAAATTTTTGCTCCCAGAGACAGGTAGGCGGCGAGGAGTTTGGGGATTTTGATTGGGGTTTGCGGGGGCAAAGAGTTGGATTTGTCGGGAAAACATTCAAATCCGGGCTTGGGACGGGTTTGGAAGCGAGGTTCGGCGAGGTGATTGGGGCAAAGTTTCTCGAATGCTTTCCAGCCGTAATGGGGGTTTTGGCTGGTCAGCGAGCTGCAACCGATAAGGAATCGGAGTTGGTTGGTTTTGGCGAACTGCGCGATTTGTTTCCACAGCAAGTTGAGGACGGCCATGTTTCGATGATTTTTATGGATGCAGGCTCTTCCCAATTCGAGGATTTGCGGGCGCCGGGATTCAAAGATTTGGAAGTCGAATTCTTGTTCGCTGTAATATCCAAAGTGCCGTCTTGCGGTGGTTCCGGTTTGGAATCGATAGGTGCCTACGACGTTGTCGGTTTCTTGGTCGCAGACGATTAGATGCTCGCAGATTCGGTCGTATCGATCTTGGTCAAGATGCGTCAGGTAAGAATGGTCGAGGCCTTCGTCCAGTTCCATATTGAAGACTTGGAAGCGAAGCTTTTGGGCGGCTTGGACTTCGGCCTTCGTGACGGCCAGTTTGCAGGTGTATCGCGCGGTCGCAATCATGGGATTCGTTTAAGTGATGGTGCAATTTCGAGCAGTTTGGGCGCCAAATTCTACGATAACTTCACTGCAAAGTTACAAATTGGAAACAAAGCGCCGCTGTTTCATTCTAAAAGCCTGGGCAACAACGTGGTCAGATCGGGCAAGTAAGTAACCAAAACGACGCCGATCAAGAACACGGCCAACACGGGCAGAGCCGCCTTGGCGACTTCAAGGATGGGTTTGTCAAAGCGGTACGCGGCGAGGAAGAGATTCATTCCCACCGGCGGCGTCAGGTAGCCCAGCTCTAAATTCACCAGAAAGAGGATGGCGAGGTGAACGGGGTCGATGCCGAATTTTGCTCCCAGAGGTATGAGGAGCGGCACGATGACGACAATCGCCGAATAGATGTCCATCAAACATCCCGCCAAGATGAGAAGCAGGTTGAGGGCGAGCAGAAACGTCCATTTTGAATCAAAGGTTGCCACGCTCCACTCTACCGCCTTGTCCGGGATTTGGGCGTCCACCAGAAAGTTGGTAAAACCATAGGCAACGCCAAGAATCAGGAGAACTCCTCCAACCAACAAGCCGCATTGGACAAACACCTTCGGCAAGTCTCGAGTCAAACTTAAGTCCCGGTGAACGACTGTCTCGATGATTATGGCATACAAGGCCGTCACCGCCGCCGCTGCCGCCGGCGTGCTAAAAACTCCGCTGAAAAGCGAGCCCAGAGCCACCGCGGGCAACAACAGCTCCCACTTGGCAGTCCAAAGAGACCGCCGAACTTCCCGAAGAGAAAACCGCGCTTTTTCTCTCGGCACGGAAGGGATTCGAGTCGCCCCCCAAAAAGCCAGCAGTCCCAACATAAGAAAGCCGGGAATCGCTCCGCCCAAAAAGAGTTTTTCCAAACTCAAACTACCCTCTCCGCTCGAATTGGCGACGATGAAATAGAGAATAACTGGCAACGATGGAGGGAAGAGAATGCCGAGAGAACCGGCGCCGGCAAGGAAGCCAAGAGCATTTTTTTCCCTGCACTTGGCGGCCAGCAAAAGCGGCAGCAAGAGCGGGCCCAGTGCCAAAATTGTGACTCCCGAACCTCCGGTAAACGAAGTGAAAAAAGCGCAGACGAAAACCACCACCAAAGGCGGCCCCGCCCGAAACCGCCCGGCGAGACTTTGAAAGACGGCCACTAGACGCTCCGAAGCTTTGCTCTCCGCCAGAACAAATCCGGCCAGAGTGAAGAGCGGGATGGCCGGCGCCAACGATTCGGTGGTCAGCGAGTATTGGCTGACGGCCACGGCGGCGAGAGGAATTTGCTCCGCCCAAAAGGAAATCAGCGCCGCCCCGCCCAGCGCGGTGAAAATTGGCGATCCCAACAAAGCCGCCAAAATCAACAAAATCATGGCCGGCAACCACAAGCTTTCCAAAGACTCCGGCAAAAGCCGGGGCAGAAGCCCGCCGAGCAAAAGCAACAACGTCGCCCCGCCCAAAGTGGCGATCCGAGAGCGCCAACCGTTGCCGACATTCCAGAGAATGCGGACGGCAATGGAGGCAAAGCCGAAGGGAATCACCAACTGCAACGCCCACTTTTGCACGCCGTAAGCAATGGGGCTGAGGTCTGCCGCTCGTTCACTGGCGATCATCTGGCTGCCGGCGATGCCCAAAGCGGCGGCAATGGCAATGGCGACCGAATGGGAGAAGATTTTGATACAAGGCTTCCAACGGAGGGGCGCGAATTGGGAAAACGTGGAAATGGCCAGAAGGCGATTTTCCCGGGCGGCGACGGAACCGCCGATCATCGCGATGATTAGAGTTAAATGTTGAACAAAATCGGTGGCCCCCGTGATGCCGAATCCGAACGGGCGGAAAATTCTCTCGAGGATCGGGATGGCGATCAAGAGAACGACGGCCGCAATCAGAAGGGCGTTTTCCGCCAAGGAGAAAGCTTTGCTAACCGGCGAAACGCTGGCGGATTGCCGATCCGGGATTGAAGAGGCGGACGGGGTTGCCGTCATTGTCGGCGAAATTCGTTTAGCCAGCCGGTCACGCGGTCAAAAATGTCCGCCGGGATAATCTTCCCGCGGATCAGGGGGTACACTTCTTCCGCCGCTTGCTTCCATTCCGCTTTGGTTTTGTCTGAGATTTTGTGGACTTGGAGTCCTCGTTTTTTCATGGCGGCAATGGCTTTTGCCGCGTCTTCTCTGTCTGTTGTTTGGATGCGTTGGCCGGAGGCTTGGGCGAGTTCCATGACGATTGTTTTGGTGTCGGCGTCCAGTCGGTTCCAGGCTCTGGTTGTCAGCACGGCGGCGCCGACGAGTGGCGCCCAGTTGAGGTCCAACATATGCGGCGCTTGGGTGTCCACTTGAGTGGCGTTGGCGTAAATGGGAGGCATTGGCACAGCGGTGATCAGGCGGGTTTGCAGTCCGGTCAGGATGTTTTTGGTTTCGAGAGGAACGGGGTGGAAGCCCGCTGTTTTGTAGAGGTCTACAACTTCGGGACTGCCCGCCCAACTGAAGAGTTTCAACTGCCGAAGATCGTCCGGGGTGGCGATCGGCGTTTTGGTGAAGAAGTGAACCCATCCGGCGTTGACCCAGAACAAAACTTTGAAGCCTTTTGCCTCCAGCCGCTCATCCAGCAAGGGTTGCAGTTTGGCGCCGATGTGGTCGACTTCCTCCAGCGATTCGAACATCAAGGGAACATTCTGAAGGCCGGAAACCGCCGGCTCAATTTCAGTGAGTCCGACGGCGGTCAGTAGGCCGGCTTGCAGTTGGCCGATGCGCATTCTGCGGACAATTTCCGATTCGCCCCCCATGCGCCCCCCGGGATAAATAGTCAAAGAGAGGTTTCCTGAAGTGGACTTCTTCCATCCTTGGCCCATTTTTTTGAGTTCGTTGTGGTAGGAGGAACCGTTGGGCGCCAAAGTGCCTAAGCGGATGCGTTGCGCCGCTTCTAGAGACTGCCCTTGATGCCAAAGGGCGATGAGACAGAGAGCCAAGAGCTTCCGGAGAACGCCGCCAGCACCGGGGTCGTGAGAGAAGACAACGAACGGGCGAAGCAAAAGCGGGCGGAATCTATTCGGTTGGGAGTTGGTTTTCATTCGGCAAAAAGAGTTCGTCCATTTGAGTCAAAAGCCACTCGGCTCTTTTTTTCATTAATAAATTGACCAAGCGCGCTTTTGGATGTTCGTCAATGTCGATGGCCAGCGCCTGATTCAATAGAGAGCGAAACTCGCGAGCATCCTGAATCTGCAGCGAAACCGCCTCCGCCAACGAGACGTAAGGCGACAAAAGGCGCCCCTTACTTAGCTGGACGGCGGCTTGGAAGCGGGCTCTGGCTCGCATTTCCCAGCCATCGTCGTCTTGACGGTTGATTTCGTAGGCGATCAAAAAGTTGTGGATCGCGCCTTCTCCCCAATTGGCGTCCAACTCAAAAGCGCGGTCGATCAGCGCTTCCATCTGTGGCAGCTCGGCCACCAGAAAAGGATCGTCTTTGCCAAGGTTAATGGCCGCCGCCCAAGCCGCCGCCGTCCAGTAAAGAGTTTCCACAGAGCTCTTTTTCACAGAGGCGGCTGTTTCGTGCGGCGATTGGGCCAATCTGGAGAGGAAGTCCGGCCTTTTGATTTGAAGGTTGCGCAATCCGTGATCGCGCGCGCGCAGGAAGAGATTTTTGGCGCGCCGCCGCAGGTGTTCCGCTTGGTCGTAGTTCTCCGCTTCCAAATAATCCGCCTCTAGTTGGATGAATCCGTAGGCGTATTGAGTGAAGTAAGCGGCGGCGGCAGTTCGCAGCCGGGCGTGATTCGGCGTTTCTTCCAGCACGGATTCGATCAGTTTCAGCGTAAAAGGGATGGCGTCTCTGGCGAGCTCTGGATCCGGTTCTGAAGAGAAAGTCGTTCCGGCGGAGGCCAGCGTGTTTCCAATCTGGTTAATGGCGACTTTCTGGATGGAGCAGCCGGTTCCCGCAATGGCCAGAGAAACCGTCAGAAAGATTATCCGCAGGACGGCTGCCGGCGATGAAACACTATCGAACACCCAAGAATCTCGCTTTTCTTTCATTTCTCAAAAACGAATCTGAACGACCAAGTAAAGAACAAAAATAAAATAAAGTCAAAGACAGACTCCCAACCCAACCGCCAACTTTGCCTAATACTTTCACCCCGGTTAAGATGGCATGACCGGTAGACTCCTCGATTAAATGACAACGCAGATCCATCCAAACAACCAAGTGAAAAACAGGATTCGAATGCTCCAATTCGGCATGCTCCAAAGCAAACATCAGCAGCCCAAGCACCAACACAGCTAAATTCGCAACCAGGAATTTCCTCATTCTCAACGAATTTTGCTTCCCGCTCAACTTATACGAATCTTCCCTTTGCTTTCAACCTTGATGTTCGCCGAGTCGGAGATGAGTCGATCCAACTGTTCTCATTTTTGCCGCGGAACACTTGCTTCCTGCAGGGAGTTTGCTACAGACTCTTTTGGTTTTATGCTGACAATTTCGAGGGTGAGCAAAGCCTATGGCGCGAAAGTGTTGTTTTCCCAAGCATCTTTACAGGTAAACCCAAGAGATCGGATTGGATTGGTGGGTCCGAACGGCGCGGGCAAAAGCACTTTGCTGAAAATGGCGCTGCGCCAAGTGGATCCGGATGCCGGCGAGATTCGATGCCGACGAGGCGCCGTCTTCGGCTATCTCCCTCAAGAAATGAAGGTGACGGGAGAGGAGACGGCGCTGGAACGGGCAACCGCCGTTACGAAGGAACATGCCGCACTGCGCCGGGTTGTCGTTGCCGAAACAGGGGACGCAGCCGAGTTGGGAATGTCGATAGAAGACGCTCATCAGAGGTTTCAGGAACTGGACGGCTACTTCTTGGAGGCCAAGGCGGCAAAAATGTTGCGCGGGCTGGGTTTTGCGGACTCGGATTTGACAAAGCCGGCCGAGGCGCTCAGCGGCGGTTGGATGATGCGCTCCCACCTTGCTCGCCTATTAGTTCAGGAACCCAATCTTCTGATGTTGGATGAGCCGACCAATCACCTCGATTTGCCCTCGCTGTTGTGGCTGCAAAGCTACTTGCAAAAATATCAAGGCGCCATTCTGCTCATTTCGCACGACCGCGAGTTTTTGAATCAAGTAACGGACGCGATTGTGGACGTCGGAGGCGCCAAGCTTCGGCGCTATCGGGGCAATTACGACGACTTTATCGAACAGAAAAGCGCGGCCGAAGAGCAGGCAGCGGCCGCATACAAAAGTCAACAGAAAGAAATCCACCGCTTGATGACTTTTGTGAACCGATTTCGAGCCAAGAACACCAAGGCGCGCCAAGCGCAAAGCAAACTCAAACAGATTGAGCGGATGGAAAAAGCGCCGGCGCCGGCCTTCAAAGAGCGCACGGTTCAGTTTTCTTTTCCCCAACCAAAACGAAGCGGCTTGCGCGTGATTCGCTTGGCGGGCGTCACGCATTCCTACAGCGAAGTTCCAGTGTATCGCGGGCTTCAGTTTGAAGTGGAGCGAGGAAGGCGGATTGGTTTGGTGGGACCCAACGGAGCCGGAAAGACGACCTTGCTGAATCTGTTGGCGGGAACGAAAACCTTGCAAGGCGGACAAAGGATTCTCGGAAGGAACGTCGAAATCGGATTCTACTCGCAACACCGGGCGGATATGCTGGCGGGACACCGCACGGTGCTGGCCGAGGCGTTGGAATCCGCCTCAGCAGTCACGGAAACCTATGCCCGAGAGGTTCTGGGATGTTTCCTATTTTGCGGAGACGATGTGTTCCAGCCGGTGAAAGTGCTGAGCGGAGGGGAAAAGAGCCGGTTGGCGTTGGTCAAACTCCTGCTCAACCCGCCCAATCTGCTCCTCATGGACGAGCCGACCACTCATTTGGACATCGACAGTGTCGAGGCTTTGATTTTCGCCCTCCGCCAATTTGAAGGCGCCATAGTCTTTGTAAGCCACGACGCTCACTTCTTGCGATCCTTGGCTCAATCCGTCGTTCACGTCGAAAATGGCGAATTGACTCAATACCCCGGCGAATACGATTACTACTTAGAAAAACGATCCGAGCGGCAACAATTTTGTTCCGCTTCCTCCGAGGTCAACAATGCAACGCCAACCTCCAAGGACTCCGTTCTTTCCTCAAAAGCGCGGCGGCGCTTGGAAGCGCAAGCGCGCCAAAAACGATCTCAACTCCTCCAGAATTACCGCAAAAAAGTAGCAACGCACGAACAGCGAATCATAGAAATTGAAGCGCGTTTGGCCGGATTGGGAGAAATTCTTTCAAACAAAGCGACTTACCGAGACACCAAAGTTGCCAAAGCGTTAAAGCGCGAAGAAAAGGAAAAAAGGGAAGAACTTAAACAAGCAACCGCCGAATGGGAGCAGGCGGTGGCGGCGTATTCAAAGGCGGTGGACGGGAAAGAAATCTAACGCCCTAGTTGGCTCAAATACTCAACCAAATTGACAAGGTCTGTTTGGCTGATCACCTGATCCAATCCGCCGGGCATGATGGATACGCTCATCCGCCGTTTTTCAAAAACATCCTCTTGCGGGATAACCACGGATTCTCCCAAGAGATTTCGCATCGTGATCTGCCCGTCTTGCTCGCTGAGGAGAATTCCCGAAAATTCCTCCCCAGACTCCAAAGTAATTTCCCAGCCTTCGTAACCCACGGAAATGCCGGCGCTGGGATCCAAAATCGCCTCATAGAGAGCGTCTTTTCCCAGTTTCTTCCCAATCTCTGAAAGGTCGGGGCCGACATCCTTGCCCAATCCCTCGACCCGATGACAGCTGACGCAAGTATTCCGAGACTGCCTAAAAGCGATCCTTCCTTGCTCAATGTTTCCCGTCCGCTTGACCAGTTCGCTTCGTTCCGGCAATCCTTCCGAGCGAGCGACAGCCGAAGATGGAACGAGTTCCTCAAAGCTTTTCCGAATCTGTCCCCACGGAGTTTGCTTTAAGATGCCGATGGCTTGCCTTGCGAGTTCGGAAACATCTTCGGACGGTGATGACTTCAATGCCTTCAGCACGCGTTTGGCGCCTTCCTTTTGCCGACAAAAAGCGGATAAAAGCTCGTTTGCCGCCGATGGATCGAGATTGCGGTCAAAAAGAAAAGGAATGGCCACGTCCATTGCTTTCGTTGAGGAAGTCCGAACCAACTGAGCCAACAAAGAAGCATCGAAGTTTTTTTTGAAATAGTTTTCCACAGCCCGATCTTCTCCAATATTGAGCAAGTAGACAATCGCTTGAGCGCTGGAAAGATGACGCGGAAACTTGCTGGAAGTCGATAACAACGACGCTGTCTGATTAGTGACGCCAAATCGAATCGTCAAATCAATAAACTCCGGTTGCCCCTTCAATATACTCAGAGAATCATCCACCAATTGGCGCACTTTTGCCGACTGCCGATAGAGTTCGGGAGCTATCCGGTTCAGAATCTCAATGCGAGTCTCGATTGCCGAATTGGAAGACGCAGATTCGCCGCAATCCGCTGTTGCCGAACCTAGAACAGGCAACGCAGACAAAATAAAATGCAGAAATTGAATGATCCATTTGCCGTTCACGGCGTCCTCCCTCTTTCTCTGTTAGGTTTCTCTCATCTTCCAAATGTGGGAGATTCTTTGGAAAAATTCATTTTAATCCATAAAAAAAGCCCCATCCGGCTAGGATGGGACTTTCCCAAAAATAGGAAACAAAAAGAAGGCAAAACTACCCCGAATGGGCGTGTTTATTGGACGTACTCAATTTCTTGAACGAAAAGGTTCGAGTCTATGGTCAACAATCTTCGGACAATAACGTCGAACTGACCCACTACCGTCTCCGCAATCTCCGGCGTTCTTGCCTCCGCAGTTTGATCCAGAATGAAAACTACGCTCCTTTCGCCGGTTTCCGGGTCTTCGCTAATGCCGTGTGTTACGCCTTCAAAAAGCGGGTAAGTTTCGATGTCGGAGTAGTCTTCCTCGTCGAACAAAGTGGCCACTTTGCCCGGAGTGTTGCCTCCATCCAATCCGATCCGAATCGGAACGGAGATGATGATCGAATCAGATGTTTCTACTCGTTCGTTGGATTGAAGAGCATCAACGCTGGATTGAAGAGCGCCAAAAAACGCCGTCAGTTGCGATTCTCGCTCGGGAATGGCTTTTCGCAAGTTGGTGGAGATGGCCGTCGCTTTGTGCGGCGCTGCTGAGGCCGCGCGAAGGGCAATCAGCGCAATCTGCTCCGGGGCAGCAACCGCCGCTGCCGCTCTGGCGATGCTATGAGCGCTTTCAGGGAAAAGTCGAACCGCCTCGGTGACGACGGCCATTGCAGTCTCCGGAGCTGCTTGAATGATCTCTCCCACAAGAGTTGGCGCCAACGCCTGACGCCCCTCCAAGAAAATCCGAAGCGTCCGAATGGCGATTCTCTCGCGCTCTGCTTCGGGCACGGACTTCACAATCTCGCTCGCTTTTGCAGGAAGCTCGACTACGGAAGTCGTTTTTGCCACCTCTCGAACCGCTTTTGCGGTCGGGGTTGGGTTCTCATTTTCCACTGTTTCCACCTCGGCGGCTAAAGTAGTCGCCGCCACTGCCACAATTGCATAAACAATTCTATTTTTCATCGCTATCAGTTATTAGTTACTATCCAAAATTTGTATCTCGTCCCCTAAATTTCCCTAGTCCAAACAAAAAAGTCAAGCTCTCAATTGAATTTTTTCCAAAAAATTTCGCTAATCACCGGCTTTTTCGGCGTCGGCCAATCCAAAAGAGTCTTTATGTTATGAGCCGAATTCGGAAAAAGCAACAAAAAAAGTAAACAATACCCAATCTTTTTTTGACTTTTCTCGGCCTGAACTTTCCGTTAGTCCCTGATTTCGTTCCCAAAACATAAAATCCTCTCCTTCTTTTACGGCACATTTTCCTTTTTGCAACGTAAAATCTGAGTTGCCCGAAGGCATCGCGGTCTCGTCTCCGTTACTCAAAGCAAAGGTTACCGTGTTTTTCAGCGCGTGTCTATAAATTGCTTTAAACTTTCCTTAACCGGGCAGACGATGGCACACTCATTGCGTTATGTTGTTGCATAGACGAATCGCAACCGTCGTTCTTTTCCTGTGGCCGAGCGTCACCGGAAATTTTGTCTCTTGGGCGCAAGTTCCCGGCCGACCGGGCGACGTGGGGATTTATCGCTATCCGGCGGGAGATTCGGTTCCCTCATCTCTCGTCACCAGATTGGAATTGCGTTGGGGTCCAAAACATTCCGAGTCCCAGTGGAGTCGCATGGATGCCTACAAAGCCGATGGCCGGCGTTTTCGCGTTTGGTTGCTAACCCGACACTCTCCTGCGAGAACCGCCGGACAAGAGGTATTTCCCATCCAACGTTACTTGTTTCAAGAAGGCGGTGAGAAGCCGGTTGAATATCAAAATCAATTTACCGGAAATGCCGTGTTGCCCTCGCACGGGTTTTGGTCCCATCAATTGCCCAAAGCGCCGGACACTGCCCAAAGCGGTTTTGTCTTCCCACCCAAAGTGTCTTTTCTGGGCCACGCATTCGATTTGGAGTCGGTCGGCATTGAGGAACCTTTTAGGATTCCACTCGCAAAACTCCTTCGGTTGCCGTGTGATTTGGAAATTGGCGCCAAGCGGAATCGACGGGATCGACGGGAAGCGAGGCGATTTGACGGCGATCCGGTGGATCTGACCCGCTATGAACCGGCCGATTATCCAGAACGCATTGGCCACGGTCAAACGACATTTAACGTGCCGGCAGACCAAGTCGGCTTTGTTCGTCGGGAATCAGTTTTCTATTGTGGCGACGATCCCTTGTCGATGCGTTATCCCGAATGCTTGTTTCGTAGCAACTATCTGGGCCCCAGCCCGGACTTTATAGATGAACCCGCGGCCCGAACTTCGTTTGCGCTGCAAGCAGCGTTAAAAGAAGGCCGCTCGCTGTCCTCAGAGTTGACGATTTCACGGGTTTTGGAACGTTTTCGAGCGGAATTTGAAAAGGCGAAGGGCGCATCGGGGCCGCTTCAGCTTCAAAAGTTGCTGGCGTCGCGTCCGGATGTGTCGCTAGGCCGGATGAAGGGGGCGCTGTGGGATGCGTGGAGTTGGGAAACGCTGATTTCTTCGGGGGCGTATCAGTTATGCGCGACAGGGAAGGGAGGTCCGGCTGCCATTGTGTACGAAGGTCGCGAGGCCGTGAATCGGGATTTGCCGCTGTTTAACAGCAGCACCGGAGCGCAGTTTTCCACAGCAGATGCGCAGGCATGGCTGGATATGGTTTATGGAATGTTGCGCGGGGCGGCGCGTCTGAGCGGGAAGCGCTGGGGAATTTCGATTTACGGCCAGTTTGAGAGGGCGGAGGCGTATCGGGCGCTGTGTTACGGCTATGAGTGCGGTGCTTCGTTTTTTCTGTTTTGGACGGGGGCGAGGGAACACCACGTGCCTTATGAAGAGCAACTGGCTTGGTCTCGGTTCATCAGGGAATATGCGAGGCAACACCCGGATCGGGATGTCGGCCGTCTGCGGAAAATGGCGGAAGTACTGATCCTTTTCCCGGCAGGCTATACCCTGCTGTCCAAAGAGCCGATGTGGTGGCTGCCGCCGCTGCATTACGAGAAGAAGAATAAGCACGGCCTAAAGTATCGAGAGGTTTTGGCGCGAGTCGCGGCGGAAATGGAACGATGCTACCGGGAAGGCGTGTGTTACGACTTGGCTTGGGATTTGGAAGGCTTTTCGGGAAGCGGAAGCAATGACATAAAGCCCCCAGAGTCGAAAGGGTATCGGGAAGTTGTTCGGGTTTGCGAGGATGGGCGAGTGATTGTACAAAAGGGTTCGAGGGAGAAGGTGTTTTATGAACCGCGCTGGCCAAGGCGTCCGAAGGGAAGGGCGCCGGGATTGAAGATATCGCTGTCCCAAGAGGAAGGAAAGGCGCCAATGACTTTGGTTGCCCATGCGGAAGTGACGGAACATCGGTCGCCGGTGCATTTTACTCCGGCTCACGATGAGAAAGGGGTATGGCACAATACAAAGGTAATATGGCAACTTTATGGGCCCGGATCGGATGATTTCGCGCATCTAAGCGAGCGGCACGATGCGAATACAGGGCTTCTGCCCTTGGAATTGGATAAAGCGGGGGTGTATCGTTTGCGGGCTTCGGTTGTAGATCGGGCGGGACGTTCCACTGTTCGATGGAAAAGGATCGCAGTAAAGCCGAGGGAAAACATCGCTGGCGAATCGAATCCGACTTCGTCACCTCCCTCGCAACACTGTCCGCCAGATTCCCTAGTCCGAGCTGATGAAAGTGTCTGACTAAACTCTTTTGGACAATCTAAGATCCACGTAAATAAATCTCTAGGGGCTACAAGTTTTTTTCAATTTATGGCGGCGGATTTTTTGAGCTTTTCCTCATGGCGAGTTCAAAAAAATTTGCAACTTGTCTTGCGCCTTTTAGGAGAGGACGGTTTGTTTCTGGTTTTAAGCCGTTAGCGACACTTTGAGATCTTATCATATTTATAGTCCCGCAGCCTATGGTATAAGAGAGTGGAAACAATTGTATTACAAATGGGTATTATTTTATAGCCGGCTTGCAAACGCCTTCACGAATGCATGACAACGGTTTGTCCGATCGTCGTCTTTTGCGGGTTATGAAATGTTGCGAGAGATGTAAAAGCGGACACATGAATTCTATAGATAGTTTACTGAAGCCTTCGGAAGAAGGGGCTTTTTTCTTTCCGAGCAAGGGGATGTTCTGCGTTTATAGGCGGGAGAGTTGGCGCATTTGGCGAATGGTTTGTCCGTAGTCTTCTGTGCGGACGTATTGGGCGAGCTGTCGCTGTCCCCAGTTTTGTCCGCGGGCCATATCTCCGGCCCGGGCAAGCCAGTGTTGCGAGTCCAGCCGTTTGGCGACCGGCATGAGTTGTTCGACTAATTCTTGAAGCCGCTGCCTGGCGGTTTTGCATTCGTAGGAGATGCCGTCCACGATTTTGGCGTCTAGTCCGTAGCGGGCGGCGTGCCACTTGTTTTGCCGAATCATCATAGGATGGCCGTCGTGCTGGTAGGCGCCGTAGTCCACTGTGTCGGAAAGGTGAACTACTAGGCATTGTATGAGAGAGGCGAGAGCCAGAGCGTCTTCCAAGCATCCGGGCGTGTCGCAAATTCGGACTTCCACTGTTCCGAAGTTGTTATGGGGGCGTACGTCCCACCAGATTTCGCGGATGGTATTGATAAAGCCGGTGTCGATAAGACGGTTGACCAGCCAGACGTATTCGCTCCAGTTGCTCATTAGAGTAGGCAGGCCGGCGGTGGGGAGCATTTCCATGATTTTGGATCGGTGGGACATGAGGCCGGTGACGCGGTTTTCCCACCAGGGGCTGTTGCCGCTGAGGGCGAGGAGGGTCGGCAAGTGTTTGAGGAGCCGATTGCACACGATGATCGCCTTGTCTCCTGATTCCACTCCTACATGCACATGCAGGCCGAAGGTTACCAACTGGCGTCCTAGTTCTTGCAAAAGTTCGAGAAGGGCGGCGTAGCGGCCGCTTGGGGAAGGTTTTTGGTCCCGCCAAGAGGAAAAGGGATGCGTTCCCGTCCAATACAAGCCTATGTTGGAAACGTCCGCAGCTTTTTGAATCGCCAGAAGTTTGCCGCGCAAGTCGGCATACGCCTCGTCGATAGTGCGGCAAATTTCGGAGTTCACCTCCAAGTAGCATTGCATCAGTTCGGGTTTGACTTTGCCTTCGCATTGGGCGGGCAGTTTGGCGAGTATGTCGCCGATTGCGCTCCGCAACGCGCCGGTTTCCTCGTCCACGAGCGCCAGTTCAATTTCTATGCCGACGGTTGGCTCGGGATTGGGTGTGAATTTTAGTTTTTGCATGGTTTTGTTTTTTGGCCGTTGTCTGCGGCGGCGCAATTTTCTGCAAGTTTCTTGGGACGCGCTTGGAGGATTGCGGCGCGGACCAGCAAGCGCGCGCCCAGAATCAGGCAACGTTCATCCAAGTCGAAGTGAGGCGAATGCAGCACTGCGCAATCGGAAGATTTTTGGCAGCCGAGCCGAAACATGCTGCCGGGGACGTGTCGGGTATATTCGCCGAAGTCTTCGCTTCCCATGCTTGGCGCCGCCAGTTCGTTTACTTGCAGCCCTTCGGGAAGGGTTTCCGCGGCCTTTCGCAGCACGCGGTTTAGTCCCGCGTCGTTTATGACTGCGGCGCAGCCGACGGGAAAGGAGATGCGGATTCGGCAGCCGGTTGTTTTCTCGGCGCCGGCGCGGATGTTTTCAATGGACTCCTTGGCGGCGGCGCGCGACTGTTCGTCCAGTGTGCGGAGCGTTCCCCGCATTTCGGCGGTTTCGGGGATCACGTTGGCACAGCGTCCGGCCGCGATTTGCCCTATTGAGGCGACGACGGGTTTCAACGGGGGCATTTGCCGGGGAAGCATTTGGTAGATTGCGGAGATCAGCCAGGCCGCGGCGGCGATGGGGTCGGCCGTTTCATGGGGACGGGCTCCGTGTCCGCCTCGCCCGTCGATGCGGATGGCAAATTCGTCGCAGGAGGCTGTGAAAGCTCCGTCGCGCACGCCGATTTCTCCTAAGGTTCGCGCCGGGTCCATGTGAAGCGCAAAAATTGCGTCCACGTTTTTCAAGGCGCCGGCGGCAATCATTTCCTTGGCGCCGGCGGCTGTTTCCTCCGCCGGTTGAAAAACCGCCCGCCACGGCGTCGGCCACGGCAAGAGGTTCTTGCGGCGCAGTTCTTCCAAGGCTAAGACGCTGCCCGCCAGGCACGCGGAGTGAGCGTCGTGGCCGCAGGCGTGCATGACGCCGGGAACTTGGCTACGGTATTCGCATTTTTTGCCGTCCTGAATGAACAATGCGTCCATATCTCCTCGGAGGCAGATTCGGCGAGCGTTGTTTGGCGCCGGGCCGTCGACGATTGCTCCTCGTCCTTGCGGGCAGATTTGCGGCGTCAATCCCGCTTCCGCCAGTATGCCGGCCAGATACCGCGTTGTCTCCGTCTCCCGGCCGCTTGGCTCCGGGTGACGGTGCAAATGCCGGCGGACGGCGGTCAACTTTTTGCGCAACCGCGTTGCGATCCGGTCCAACTCAACCGTCCAACTCTCTTCCACGTTGCTGGGAAATGCCTGGTTCACGGATTGCCGACTTTCGCCATTGTCAAGGGCGGGGTTCCAGCAAGTTTTCCCAGGCCGGATAAGTGGGGCGGAGTGAGGTTGCTCGGTTGCCCTTTTGGGAAGGGGCCGGAGGGCAGCGATCCAGCAGCGCTTGAAGTTGGGCACGAACTTGGGGAGCGATTTCGGCGGCTAGGTTGTTGGTTTCCTCGAGGTCTTCGGAGACTTTGTAAAATCGGCCGTCGCGGTAAAGTTTGAAGTCAGCGGTGCGGGCGAATTGGCCGGGATCTTGCCCCCAGTAAGGTTGATAGTGGCAGAGGAGCCAATCGCGGGGATTGCCTTTTTGTCCTTTGAGTTGCGGGAGAAAACTGCGTCCGTCGGCGGGGTCTTCCCAGCGGAGCGAAATGCCGGCGGCCTCTGCAAATGTGGGGTAAAAGTCGGCAAAGTCCACCAAGTCCGAAAGAACGGCGCCTTTTGGCGTGTGATTTTCCCAATGCGCTACGAAGGGAACGTGGGTTCCCGTGTCTTTCATGCCGCCTTTGCCGCCGCGAATGGTCGCTGTCTTTGCCGGAGGGAAGGCGTCCGGGCTTTGCCACCGGGAACGAATGGAACGATGCGTCCCGTTGTCCGCCGTGAACATGAGGATGGTATTTTCTGAAAGGCCGAGGGAACGGACTTTGGCGGCGATGCGTCCGACGAGTTTGTCCATGTAGTTGACCATCGCCACGAAGTTGCGTTTGCGTTCGGCCGGGTCTTTGGGGGCGACGTTGGCGGTGTCTAATGGACGGTTGCCGATGGTGTCCGGCGTTGGCACGAAGGGATCGTGCACCAGAACCATAGGATAGTAGACGAAGAAGGGCCGGCTCCGGTTTCGCTCTATAAAGTCGCAAATAAAGTCGGTGAAAAGATCGGGGCCATATTTGCCTTGGTTCTCTTCTTGGGAAATCATTCTGCCGTTGTGTTCCAGCGGCGGCTGCCAGAAGCGTTCGCCGCCGCCGTCCCGCTTTTGTTTGCCTTTGGTAACTTGCCAGAGAAGGGATTCGTGGAAGCCGGCTTGGAGCGGGCGGGCGGGGTCGTTGTGGCCGGGCAACTCATTGTAGAGGCCGTTCAACTGCCATTTGCCGGCGACGGCGGTTTGATAGCCGGCGCTTTGCAGCAGATGGCCAAAAGTTTTTTCCTTCGGACTGAGATAGCCGAAGTGCGTGTAGTTGCGAAAATTATATTGGCCGGTCATGAGCTGGACGCGCGAGGGAGTGCATAGCGGAGTCGAATAACAATGTTGGAAGCGAACCCCTTCCCGCGCCAAAGCGTCAATATGCGGCGTCTGATAGTCCCGGCCGCCGTAGCAACCGAAACACTCCCATCCGACGTCATCCGCCATAATGAGAATGAAGTTGGGCGGACGCTCCGCCGAAGCGGGAGAAGCCGACAATCTCGCAGACGCGGCAACGAATAGAAAAAGAGAAAGAAACATCGCAGCGATAGCCGTCGCTGGACAACTTTGGAAAGCGCAACCGCGGACGCCACGGCGAGACGCCGCTTTGAAAACCATAAAAAGCATCCCTTGTTTATGCAAACAAGCTGTCCAAAGCGCAAGGTGAATTTGAGGCGAATGGGAAAAAGAATGACCAATCGGAAAGAATCCGAGCTGCCGACAAAACCGCTTTCCCAGCCGCAAAAAGTTCTCCGCAAAACGCCGTCCAATCTAGAAAATCCCAGAAAGAAAGACTTGCCCAACAAAACATCATCCTTTTTGCCTTTTGTCGGTAACTTGCCGATTATGAAAAAACTTTGCCTAATCACTTTGCCCGCATTGTTCGCAACACTGCTCGCCGGATGCCAACCGACGTCCATCGAATGCCCGTGCCAAACGGAGCGGACCGCAGAGGCTGTCCAACAAGATGTCCAAACCAAACCAGATCCAGCACCGCTGTCCACATGGACGGCAGAAAACTATAAGAACTACAATGAAGCCGTGCGCTACATCAACGCCGCGAAACCACCTCGAAATCAATTCGCCAAACAACCTCAACCAGCCGATTCGCAATTATCGCTCGCCAACTACGACGACTACCCCTTGCCTACCGAAGTTGAAGCCGCAATCAAATACTTAACGAACGAAATTACCCAAATGAAAGCCAACCTTATTGAGGGCAGTCCCGACGCAATGGATAAAATCAAAGAAATTGCGGAAGAAACCATCATCGAATTCCCTAAATTGCAAACAGAATTAGAATCGAGAATTCAAGAAATCCAAAACAACATCCAAAGCATTCCCAATCTTCAATCCGCGAAATCCGACCCAATCATCCAAACCGCAAAAGACAGCATAGCCAGCATCAACGATGCGATTGGAATAGCGCAAACCATCCAAAAACAAATTCAAAACTCCAAGCACTCTGGTGGAATTACTCAAGATGAAATAGAGCAACTCGCAACGCTTTTAGATCAATTCGCTACAGGCAGGACCACCTTTTTTAAAATTGCCCACAAACACAAATCCGCAATTGACGACTGGACTGCGAAAGCAGAACCCGCCAAACAAGCTAAACCGCAAGTCCCCGCAGATATCCAACGCCTCATCCAATCCCTCTTGATTGCTTCAGCAAACCAATCTGTCTTTGTCGACCACGGATGGACAGACTTTGACGAACTTAAAGGAGACGCTGACGAGGCAAATCGGCAGAACATCAGAGCCGTCAAAATCGGAGAAAGGCTAATCGAGCGACTCGAAGAAGAATCGATCCAACTCCGAGAGATCCTCCTGCAACCCACCAAAAACCTCGTCGAAGCGCACGATACGTTCGCAGTTCTCTCCCAAAGAATTTCAAAAGCTGTCGAAGAATGGACCTTCGAATCAAACAGAAAAATCGCTAAAAATAGCAGCGCAAGCGCTATCATCAGAAAAACTTATGAAGACGGCATGGGACTCCGAATTAATCAACATTGTAGAGCATCGCATCCAAGCATTCAAAATTGCCGTTCAGAAACTCATGAATTGAGATCGCTCCCGCTGGCGGTTTATGGGGACGGCCGGGCTTTTTGTAGCAGTTGTTTTGCCGTTCCTAATGGATTTGGCGGCATTTTTTTGTCTAGGGCGCGTTCCTGCTAACCAGCGACAAAAATTGGATGCCGATCATTTTGACGGCAAGACAAAGGAGAATTTCCCTCATCTCAAATTTCCTTTTTGCGCTCTTTTTGCGCATTCAAGAGGCCAACGGCCAACGCTAGATTTGCCTTCGACAAAGCGGGATTGGTGGGGAAGTGTTGCGTTTTTCGTTAGTTTCCAACGAACTTTTTCTTAACTTTTTTTGATTTTTGGTTTGACTCTCGGCGATGAGGAGAGTAATTTGGTCTCGTTCGGAAGTTCTGTATTTGAATTAGATGCTTGACATTATGAAAATATCCCGCATTACAATCGGTCAATCGGTCAATCGGTCAATCGGTCAATCGGTCCATTAATTGTCGCTTTTTAGCGGCTATGGTGGCGTTGGCGCTGTCTTTGGTTTCGGTGGAGCAAAGCCAAGCGCAGTTGGCCATCACCGTCAATCCCCTCCAAGGCGACAGCAATCGAACCGTCTGGACGTTCACCGGCAGCTCGGCCGCCGCTCGAGACGGCACCATCCCAGTCGATGTTGCCAACGTAGGCTTGGGGAGCTATGGAGAAGTCCTCAATTACGGTGCTCCGGCCAGCGGCCCTTTACAGGCGGCTAACCAACTTATCACCGGGAATCTACCCGCCATCTTTGGCGGCTATGCCTTGTCTTTTTCCACCAACGTCAACTTCCAGCCTCGAATCACCATTTCCAACAACACCCAAACTATCAGCCACATCGACTTCGCAAACAGCTTGGGGGCTGATTCTGTGGGTATTCGAGTTTCTGGATCTGCGCTCAGCTATAACACCAACGCCCCGGTTTCGTGGCGCGGGCGCGGGATTTTGCCTTACTCCATCACCAACCTGAACACCACTGCCGCGGGTGAGTATTTTTACAACTATGTGTCCGGTCCCTATTTTGCGGCGGTGGGCACTCGCGGCACGCCGGCTTCAGGCGGATTGCGGATGATTGTTTCCAGCACGCCCGTAGTTCCCGAACCAGAGGAGTACGCGCTGGTGTTTGGTCTGTTTGCGCTGGGTTTTGTGATTGTTCGCCGCTACTTCCAAAAGAAACGCCAACCAGCCGCCACTTCCTAGCCGTCAATAAAACAGCCGGTGATTTGCGATTGGGGATCGCAACCAGCGGCTGTGGTCGGCAAACGACGATTGGATTTTTAACTTCGCTTCGGAATTCTCTGAAGCGAAGTTTTTTGTTTCGTAAAGAATGAATTTGAATAGCGAGAACGAAGGGACCTTCGAATCAAACATCGGAGAGCATCGCATCCGAGCATTCAAAATCGCCGTTCAGAAACTCATGAATGGAGAACTATTTCGCTGGCGGTTTATGGGGAGGGCCGGGCTTTTTGTAGCAGTTGTTTGGCTGTTCCTTCAAGAGGCAGGGACAAGGCGCGTTGTCGTCCCGACGGGGACATTTTGTTCCAAGTTTTTTGCAGGATGCCGATCATCCGCTCTTCGGAAATCCGTTTTAGGAAGGAGGGGAATTCGAATTCCAGGAAGGTCAGGCACAGGGCGTCTTCTAGGACTTGGACGTCGCCTTCTTTTCGGTTCAGGCCTTTTTTTAGGTTGAGGTTTCGCACGGCTTGGATCAATGGCTCTTCACAGCCGATTTTTCTGAGAATCTCGGTTGCGGTGTCGGCGTGAAACTTTTTCAAGTCTTGTCGCCACTTGAGGTATCCGTCTCTGGTTGGCGGGTATTGACTGCGCGGCTTTTTCCAGCGGCGGATGTGTTGACAGCGGCTGGCTAGGCGGAGGGCGGCGGATGCGTCCGGTTTCAGTTTCTCAACCCAGTCGGCCACTCGCCGGGCGTCAATCAGTTCGTGCGGCTGCGCTTGACCGTTCACTTTTTCGCGGTTGGGGTCTTGGGCGTTGGCGGCGTCAAAGGCGGCGAGGGCTTGCTGGATTTGGCGTTTTTCGGTCATCGTTGAGGAAGCGGAGGAGGCTCTCTTTCTATGGCGACGGTTCCGCGTCCGATTTGACGGCCGGGGCTGACAAATCCAAAGCCGGCGCGGAATTGCCCCTTTCCTTGTTTCGCCAAGAAGTGCGCCGAGTTTTCTTCGGCTCTTGCCGTCGGCGCGCGGTGGAATGGGCGGTTGCGGCCGTCAAAACCGAACACTCCCATGCTGAAGTCGCCGGCCCAACCCGCCAAATCGGGGATGCGAATTTGAGGCGGAGACAAAAATTGGACGTCGGCCGGTTCCAGCAGCCAGGCAAGGAAGGACTCTCCGTGCGCCGGGACTTGGATGAGCGACAGCGGCAAGGGCGATTCCGCCGACGGCGCGCTTCCATCGGCGGCGGCAAGAGACCCGGCGGCAATCGTCAGGCGGAACCCTTCTATGCCCGGCAGTGTCAACTCGACGGCTTCCTCGCCGTCAAAAGGGATTGCGGAGCGGTTTTCGGCGAAGGGAAGCACCACCGGATCGCGGAGTTGATTTTCTATGCCGCGAATCAAAAACAACTCTCTTGTCGCAAGGGCTGGGCGCAAGGATGGCGGCTCGGCGTCTGCTTGGGTCCAAAACCGCAACCCGGCGGCGCCGGGAGAAAGGCCGGCCAACCGAAAGCTTCCCGCCGCATCCGTATGCACCGCTCCAAAGGGCCGTCCTTCGATAATGATTTCAACTTTGGCGTCGACAACGGGTTGCCAAAATGGCGTCAACACCAGTCCTCCGACCGTCGTTTCTCCGGCCGGATTTGACTCGACGCCCCGCAAGGCAAACCGCACGTTGGCCGCCGCTCTTCCCGGCAAGCTGGCCGACACCGTTTGCACTCCGACCTCCTCGCCAAGCACGAATTGCGCTTCGGCGAATCCCGCCTCGTTGCTGACTGCGGAAAAAGAAGTCCGCCCGCCGACCTTGCCGCCGCCGGTGAGAACGGCGAACGTCACTTCCCGTTGGCTCAGCGCGTTGACGCCGTCGTTCACCCAAACTCGAAGCGGTTCCGTCGCCGCAGTTCCCGTTGCCGCGGTTTGGCCGTCCCCGCCGATGTAACTGAGGCGGACGTCGTCGCTTGGGAACGCCGAGGCGGCAAAGTAAATCCGGCCTTCGACGTCGCGGCTTTCGGCCTTCAGCAAGTGATTGCCTTTTCCCGCGAGGATTCCCAACTGCCAATAGACTTGCGCTCGGCCGTCGGAATCGGTTACGGCGGCCAACCGCGAGGTTCCCGGCTCGGACGCATCCCTGGCGAGCGATATTTTGCCAAGTCCGCCCAAGATTTGGAAGACGACCGGTTTCCCGGAAATCGGACTTCCGTTCGGGTCGAGAACGAGAACGCTGGCCGGTTTGTTGAGGCGGTTGCCCGACAAGCCTTCTTGGAGATCGCCGAATTCCTTGAGCAAGCGAAAGCCTTCCGGCCTCCGCCGGTTCACCAAGAGTTCGACCGCCGTTTCGTTGCCGACCACGTCCGCAGCCCGTACCAAGATGCGGTTCTCGCCTTCTTGCAAGGAGACCGGGCCGCTGAGGAAAGAGCCATTGCTTCCATCGCCGAGGAACACTGCGGCGTTTGCGCCGTTGACCGTGACGGACAAGCCGTGTTGTCCGCTCAATGCGTCGCTCACCGTCCCCGCAATCGTAATTTCGCTCAGAAAGGTTTTTTCTCCCTGCGGCGGGGAAAGCACCTCAATGGCCGGCCCTTGCGAATCTTGCAAGACGCGGAAAGGAAGCGGAGGAGTGGGGTTGCCGAAGGCGTCGAAGCTGGAGATGTAAAACTGCCGGAATTGGTTTGCGGCCAAGGGCGACTGAACGGCAAAGACTCCTCGTCCGTCTGTCCGCGTTTCGATTGCGCCGAGAGCGTGTCTTACAAAAACCCGGACGCGGGGAAGGGCGTTTCCCTCGAAGAAGAAGATATTTTGGTTTGTGTAAGGGCGAAAAGAAGACAGAACCGGACGCGTGGATACGTCGGCCAGCGAAGTTCCCTCTACTGCGGCCGCCGCCGCCAAGTCTGCGTCGGCCGCGTTCACAACCCCGTTGCCGTCCACATCCGCAAAATAGATGAGAGACTCCGGCAACGGAACGCGCTCGTGCACGTGGTTCAGAATGGCGGCCACGTCGTGAATTGTGGCCTTGCCGTCCCCGTCCAAGTCTCCGAGCTTAGACGGTTGCGCCCCAGCGGAAATGGCGGCCAGCAGTCCCAGTCCGGCCGTCCATCTCCAAACCAATCGAATTGCGGGAAAAACCCCGCCTGCGCTCAAAACGGGGAACGAGGTCATTTCGTCGTCCTTTCTCTGGCTCTTGTTTGCAAGGACTCCCTTCGGATGCGGTAAAACCGGCTTTGGTTTTTGGCGGGCGAGTCTTCAAAGCGAATCCAACCGCCTTGGCCGGGTTGTTCGTCAATCGTCGTCCAGTCGTCGGTCGGCAACTGCTCGGCGCACTCCAAGTAGTAACGCCCGCCCTCTTCGCTCCAAACCGTCAAAAAAATCTTCGATCCTCCCGTCTCCGTCGTTACAAAGTCAAAGTCGATTTTTACCGCTTGCGCCGCGTTGTTTCCGTAGCGAAGCAAGGAGAGAGCTACCGGCAAAAGCCCTTTGGAAGCCAAGGACGGCGTCGGCTCCGCCCCGAACCGCATTGGAGTTTTTATTGGGGCGGCCAAACGCCGAAAGCGAAGGGAAAAAAGAGATTCCCGAACATCGAGCGTCGCTCCCTTCAAAGACGCGTCCGCCCAAGCAAAACTCAATCTTCCCCGTTCCACCCAGCGAGTTTCAAAATGGCTTTCGGAAAGATTCGGCAGGCCAAACTGGGAGACGCCGGCAAAAGCCATCTCCGCGGGATTCCAAACCAAAGTGAACTGCAACGAGGTGACCCCGTGAAAGCCTTCAGCGGCTTGCAGCGCCACGGCAAACTCTTCTCCAGAGCCTTGCCTCCGGCCGAACTCAACGGCCAGCGCCACGGATTCGTTCTTCGGCGCGGACTGTTTTCCTGAAGCAATCGACAACAAACGATTGCCGATGGGGTTGAACGCGCGGACGGCAATGCTTCCCCAGTCGCCGTCTACGTCGCCCAGCTTGACTCCAACAAAATCTTGGCCGGACAGATTTTCCGTTGGCGCATTGTGCCGAATAAAGTCGGACGCCTCCCAAGGTTGTGCGGCATCGGGAAACATCGTGTCCGCCGGCGAGAAATGGAACACGGGCTGGCCGGAAACGTAGCGATCCGTGCGCCCGTGAATGACTTCCCGCATCAAAAGCGTATCCGCCGCGTTGATGCCTCCTTGGCGGTCTACGTTGGCGGCAAGGCGTTTCCAGGGAGAGTCCAGCAGTTCCTTCCCCAGAACGTGCCGTTCCACAAGCAGAAGGTCCAGCACGGTCACCCCCCGATTGGGCGGCAAATCCGTCCGCTTTTCCAAAGAAATCTCAATCGGAACCGCCGACGGCGTCCGAATGTCAAAACTTCCGTCTTCGTCGCCGACGCCATCCGCCGTTGCCTCTCCGCGAACTTTGACCGCCACCCCGGAAACCGCTTGCCCCCCGCTGTAATAACGAATTCGGCCAGACAAATGAATCTCCGCCGGCGCCGGAACAATCGACAACGTGCCAGACCTCAAGATTCCCCCGTCAACGGCGACCGGAGAAGACGCGCCTCCTAAAAGCAACGACCCCAGTTGAATCCTGCCCGGAGTCAAAAGAGATCCTTCGACGGCGACAAGTTCCAATTGGGCGACTCGTTGACTAGGCAGATAGCCGGTTCCCGTTCCATAAATCGCCAAACGATAATGCCCCGCCGAAAGCCGGCCGGTCCGAACCCGAATTTCCTCAGGCAGACTTGGCTCGGCAATCAGCTTCGTCTCGGCAAACAAATTCGCTTCCCAGCGAACGTCGAACTGAACTCCAACCAATTCGGCGTCCGTTTCCAGCAAAATAGGAAGAGAAACCAACTTTCCCGGATGCGCGGTTGCATCCGGCACGGAAACCGTCGTTGCCGCGCGGACAGAGACCTCGGTCAGAAACAGCGCGCTCCAAAGACCGCATCGAACGAAAGTTTTGCGCCAACTCCGCCGCATGAAAAACCTAAATCCTATGCCCGCAACCGAATGCATTCGACATTAAATGCCTTCTCTTTGCCTCCGAAAGAAAATCCTCCATCCACTCCCGCCAAAGCAACCGCATTGTCCCACCTCGTTCGCAACCGTTCCGGGCGAAACGAGAGATGATCCAACAAAGCCCCAAAAATTCCGACAGCCTTCGAACGAACCGGGTTTCGGAAACTCAGACGCATTCCCATAATCCGCATTCCTGGTTCGTTGTGGAACAGAAAAACCATCGTTTTTAGAAAGATAGGAGCGAAGTGGTGGGAAAAACGAGTCTAATCTCAAAGCCCAAGCCCAAACCACCAGCCACCAGCGCCAGCCAAACGACTTAGCCGCAGATTCCAAATCCCCAGCCGCTGGCGCTTTACTGGATGGGCGGGAAACTGGTCGGCTTAGTCTGCCCCTGGCCTGCCGCCCCTTCTATTGGGTGGCCGACAATCCCAAACATCTAAGGCTGCTCAGCCCAGCGCCGGCGATGGCACCGCAATCCCCGATTACGAGCCAAGAATCCCAGCAGCGGGCTGCAGCTCGCTAGCCACCGGTCCCCAAATCACTGGCCGCTAGTTTGTCGGTGCGAGGCCGCAATCCTCTGCTGGCTGCTGGCTGGTTGGCGTTGTTTCTTTTGCCGATGGCGATGGAAGAAGGCAAAACCGAGCGTCAGCGATGGCGCAGCAGCCACCATTGCGAGCCATGAATCACAAGCTTTGGCCGGCGGATCCCCAATCGCCCGGCACTAGCCACGGATGCTTAATCGCCAATCGCCGGACCCTGAGCCCCCTGAGACCTTTTTAGTTTGGCGGGCATGGCCAGCGCTTGGCGGCCACAAACCCCAGCTACGACGCTGCAATGTCGATTGGTCGTTTTTGGAGCCCGCTCTAAACGCCAGCTCGCCAACTGGCGACAGTCGGCCACCCTAAATCGCCTAACTAAGAGCAGACTACGAAGCGGGGGTGGATTGTTGTTGTTGGCGTTGGCGTTTCTTTTGCCAATGGCGGCGATGGCGGTGGAAGAAGACAAAACCGAGGGCAAACAGGCCGAAGACAAGGGCGTATTCTTTTGGTTCGGGGATGACGGCGCCGTGCACCCGAATGCGCAGGCCGTTATTTTGGGTATAGTCGGTCCAACTTCTCAGCACTCCGTTGCCGGGGCGGTTGCCGGTGTAGGTGTTCTGAGAGGTAAAAGGGGTCAGGTGAAAGTGGCCAATGGGCTTGGCCATGGTCGCCGCCCCAATCCAGTTGACATTGGGCTGCCCCGTGCCGTAGTTCAAGTTGCTGCCGCTCACTCGCGGCCCGATGTCGTCCCAACCGGTGCCGGAGACATCGTTGAGAAACATATTGGCGATGGTGCGGCTGCCGCGGCCGGTGAAGGTGAGGGTGGGGACGTTAGTAGCGGTGGAGGGGATGGTGATGTCGTCGAGGGTGTTGGTGGTGCCTAGTTTGATGGTTTGGCCCAAACGAGTCCGCAGAGACTCCAAGTCTAGCGGCGCATTGGTGGCCGATGCGGTGAACAGGGGGGTCAAGGCGTAGAGAGCGGGCGACGTGTTCCGCAAAAAAGCACGGCTGGTTTTGTGGGTGTCTTTGCGGTCATAAGCGCCGCTGGTGCGGATTTCAGGGCCGACATTGAGGATAGTGACGCCGGAGCGGGAAGAACCGCTAAAAATCCAGAGGGTGTTGTTGGTGCTGTCTTGGGAAGGGAAGATGTCGAGGTAAAGTTGGGCTTGGGCTTGTTCGGGCGGGGCGGTGGTTAGCAGGGCGGCAGCGGCCAGGAAGAGGCCGATGGTCAAAGTCCTGCGGGGGGGGGGGTACTGGAATGGTCGGGGTTGCTGGGATAAGGGTTCTTGGTTCTCATAAGGCTTGGTATCTGTTCCGATGGTTCGCAATCTTTCTGTGACTATATTGTTTTGTCAACACAAACTAGGTCTTGAATAAACTCCTTAGGCGAGCGTTTGTCAACTAAAAAAGTGAAAAAAGAGAAGAAAAAGGAGTGGAAACCGACAAAAACCAACAAAAAGAGCGCAAGAGAGAGCGATCAGGGCCCATTCGGGCGGGGGAAATGCCGCCTTGGCCGTTGGCAAATCCGCTTGCCTCGAATCCCTGACCGCAAGTTGCAGACTTTGCCAAAAAAGTGCGGAATCTCGCTTTGGCTGTTGTCAAAAAGGAAAGTTTTTGAGGCACAGTTGGCGAGTGTTTTTGGGAGAACTCCGAATTCGGAAGAACGCATGGGAACAAGCGGCAAAATTGCAAAAGGCGAGAAAGAGAGAGGATTCATGCATGGACAGTGAGTAGCGAGCAGATTTTCCGAGAATTCTTTGAATTCTTTGGCTTGGGGAATTTGAGAGGATATTCTTCGGATTCTCGTGTTCAGTCTTCTCCTCGACGCCTTGCATAAAACGCGGACTAAACGCCGAATCTCAGAAATGCTCCCGCGCCGGAGACAACGCTTTTTTACATGCCCATGATTTGGTAGCCGGAGTCAACGTAGATGACTTGACCGGTGATTGCCGCCGCTCCGTCGCTGGCCAAGAAAACGCCGGTGGATCCCAGCTCTGCCGGATCGACGTTCCGTTTCAGGGGAGCGTGTTCTTCGTAATGCTTGAGCATCGAAGTGAAGCCGGCGATGCCTCGCGCGGCCAGCGTGTTCACGGGACCGGCGCTGATGCAGTTGAGCCGGATTTTTCTTGGTCCCAAGTCATATGCGAGGTAGCGGGTTGAAGATTCTAAGGCCGCTTTGGCCACGCCCATGACGTTGTAGTGCGGAACGACTTTCTCCGATCCGTAATAAGACATGGCAAGAATGCTGCCGCCATCCGGCATCATGGGAACCGCTTCTCGGACAACGGCCACCAATGAATAGGCGGAAACATCCAGCGCGACGCGAAACGACTCGCGATCCGTATCGACAAAGTTGCCTTCCAAAGATCGCCGGGGAGCAAAGGCAACGGAGTGAAGCAGGATGTCCAACTTGCCAAACCGGGCTTTGACGGCGGCGAAAACCCGAGCGATTTCCTCGTCCGAAGCGACGTCGCACGGGAGCAACAACGCGCCGCCGCCGAAAGTGGCGGCGAGTTGCTCCACGTTGTCTTTCACTCGGTCGCCTTGGTAAGTGAACGCCAGCGTGGCGCCGGCCTCGCGCCAAGCCTTTGCGATGGCCCACGCAATAGACCTTTTATTGGCAACTCCAAATACCAGCCCTAGTTTTCCTTCCAGCATCGACATTCTCCCACTCTATACCCGGCACGAGGCCGAGTCAATCCCATCTTTCCTCGCGCATACTCCGTCAAAAAACGCGGTCTAATAGTCAAAAACGAGAAGGCCGCCACATTGAATTTTGCCGCAGTTGGAGCAAAGACGATGCTCGCCTTCCATATCCAGCTTGATAAAGGAAGATTGATTGGACGGGGTAATCGGTTGCCCGCATTCGTAGCAGACCTCCTTCGCATTTTGTTGAATATCCTTGCTTTTTTCGGAATCGCTCATTTTTTGCCTTTTGCTTGACTCTTTCCTGCCGCCGCCATCTTGTGCGGCGAAAATCCTTCATTCATTACCTAACGGACTCAGCGGAATTTGTGCCAACTGCGCCGATAGGGAGAATTTTTTGGAGACAATTCGTTTTTTCTGCCGGGAACAGGAGTTTGCCGGACGAACCTTGTCGCGATTTGCCAATCGGCACCCCCTCCCTCAAGGCATGATGCGAGATTTACGGACAACAATCTTTAGCAAAAGGACAGCGGCTCTGTAACGGCGAAGCAGAGAAGGGGATTCCAAATCCCGATATCCTTGTCCTTTCCCTCCGCGTTCAAAAACTCCAAAATTCAAACCAACAAATCCCCTCGCTTGCCAGAGACAGCAGCTCGTTAGTCACCGATTCGCAATCGGCGCAAAACCAATTCCCACTCTCTTTGACAGCACACTCCGCAGTTTTGTCGTCCTTCCCTTTTGTCATGCCTTACATGCCGCAATCCATTTTTCCTCGCTTCGCGCATCCGGGATTCGAAGACTGCGGAAGCTAAAAAGCCAACGACCGGCAACCAACCAACCCTATCCTTCGGCCTCAAAGCTCGAAAAAACACTTCCTAACCGCCGGCAACCCCTCAATGGATCCTTTCCCGAACGCCAATCGCCAAGAAACACCAACACTTTTCTTTCTTCCTACAACGGCCAGGCGGGATGGAGGGCGCACCTTTTTGCGAGTTTCCTCGTTTTGCCGAGGCGTCCGAGTGTCTTTTCTCATTCGGAATTCGCCAAAAACCCCAACCCTTTTCTTTCTTTCCTGCGACCGCAAGGCGGAATGTTGCGCTTGTTGGCTAAGGTAACGGCTGGCGTCTTCCCTAGATTCCTCCTCCGCAATCGGCAACCGGTCAAGCAGAACTTCGCTATTGGTAAAGACGGAATTTTCTCCTCCCGAATTGCCCTGGTCGCGCTTTTTTGTCGAATTTCATCGTTTTCCAACGAACTTTTTTGAACTTTTTTCCTTTTTTTCTCTTTTTAGGGATTGACACGTTGCGGCGGAGCGATTAGAAACAAAGAGATTTTTGACAAGTTACAGTTATGAAACAGTATATTAATATTAAACGAAGTTTCTCTTTATTGGCCGCCGTCGTCTGCCTTTGCGGGGGGGGGGGGGGGGTAGCGAAGCCCAAGCGCAGTTGATCCTCGATGTCTATCCCAGCCAAGACAACCCCACCAACCAAACCCTCTGGATCTTCTCCGGCAGCAGCACTACTTCCCATCTCAGCACCACCAGCATCCGAAGCAGCGGCAACTATGACGCCCGAGACACAGCTGTCATTGCTTCTGGCAGCAACAACGGCAACCTTTACAACGCCAATCGCCCTAACAACCAGTTGCTGACCCTTTCTCCCCTGCTTTCCAGTTCCAACGCCAAAGACATCGCTTCGGTCAATGCCCGAATTCCCGGCGGCGGCAAAACCAACATCACTTTCGTCGCCAGTGCCACCAACACGCCCTCCATCACCATCGCCGGACGAGGCACCCGAACCATTGCCCGTCTCTTTATGGACGAGAACTCATTTGGCAGTCGGGATAGTTTGGGCATTCGCATCCAATCGCCCAACTTGCTTTACGGCAGCGGCGAGGCTTCTTCTTGGATCGGGGCCGGCATCATCAACAAACCCATTGGCGATTTCTTCACAGGAACCTTCAATACTGCAGACGGAGACACCTATCTTACAACGGGCAACAACCAGTTACGGATCATCGTCAACAGCCAAGTCATCCCTGAACCCGAAGAATACGCGCTCATCTTCGGCCTCTTTGCGCTGGGCTTCGTTTTCTTCCATCGTTGGCAAAAGAAACGTCGCCAACAAACCTCCCCAACTTCGTAGCCTCAGTTTGGCGTGGCGGACTGTCTGCCGATTGACGGCGGGCAACATAAAAACAGGAAATCGTCATCGCAGCCTCGTAGCGAGGGATTCGTGGCCGCCAAGCGCTGGCATGCCCGCCAAACTAAAAAGGACTCAGGGGTCTCAGGGTCCGGCGATTGGCGATTAAGCATCCGTGGCTAGTGCTGGGCGATTGGGGATCCGCCGGCCAAAGCTTGTGATTTATGGTTCGCAATGGTGGCTGCTGCGCCATCGCTGGCGCTCGGTTTTGCCTTCTTCCACCGCCATCGGCAAAACAAACGCCCGCAAAACCAGCAGCTAGCAGAGGATTGCGATCTGTGATTAGCAAGTCAGCGGCCAGTGATTTGGTGATCGGTGGCTAGCGCTTGGCGGTGATGGAAAAACAGCGGAAATGGCTTTTTTTGCCTATTTCTCAATCTTCTTCCGAGTTGGGCAGCGGGATTGTTGTTTGAGGAATGAGCGGTCAATGTTTTGGGCTCTGTGAACCCAAGCGCCGGGCGAACCGCAGTTAGACCAGCGGCCAGAGAACCACAGAGACCGCAGCTCGGCAAATCGGAGGCCGGCTCTCGGAGCTGGTGGTTGGCGCTTTGGGCTTGGTTAAAATAGGGAGCGCGCTTCCTTAGCCGGTTTTGTCAAAGAGCAACGCTTGATGGTTAGGGGCTTGGGATTGGTAGTTGGGACAGCGGTCGTTGCCAGCAAACCGGACTTAGAGGCTGGTTTGGTGGCGTCGGGGATTGTCCCCAGCGGAGTTTTGGTTCTTTGCCCGCGCAGTCTCATCCGGGAACGGCAAGCTTGGGAAGGAACACCAAAAGGAACGGGAGAAACAAGATATTAAGAGTGGGGAGGTGAGAATGAGGAAGGAGCGTGTAACTTCGCGTTCTTTGGCCAATTTCGTCGTTTCCAGACGAATGCCAAGTTTTTCTTCTCTCCTCCACTTTATGCTTGTGAAAAAACCTAAAACTCGGAATTTTCCGAATTCGCATTGAGTAAACGCGCTTGAATGCCGTTCTTCCTAGCGGCCGATCGCCAGATTTATGCCGAACAGTTCCTATGCCTACTCAAAGGATTTGAAACTTCAGCATTGCGAATTGGTTTCTCTTCAAATTCGGATCGGCAGAATCTTTCTCCTCGAGGGAGTTTAGTCTTTGACGCGGGAGAACTTGCGGGCGAAGGTCAAGGATCAGCGCTTGAAGAATCCGAGCAGGATTGGTAGCGTCCTGCAGATGCGAATTCTTTCGGGGATCCAGCCTTCCGGCGCGCTTCACTTGGGAAATTATTTTGGAATGATGCGGCCGGCAATTGAGTTGCAGGAAAAGGGCGAGGCCTACTATTTCATTGCGGATTACCATTCAATGACTTCGGTATTCGACGCCGGCGAGCGACGAAAGAACACTTTGAACGCAGCCTTGGATTTTTTGGCCTGCGGGTTGGATCCGGCGCGTTGCGTTCTCTTCAAACAATCCGACGTGCCGGAGCATGCCGAGTTGGCTTGGCTGCTCAGCACGGTCACGCCGATGGGTTTGCTGGAACGTTGCCACAGCTACAAAGACAAACTTGCCCGAGGAATGTCGCCGAATCACGGCCTGTTCGCCTATCCCGTGCTGATGGCCGCCGACATTTTGATTTACGACGCCGACGCCATTCCAGTGGGAAAGGATCAGAAACAGCACGTGGAGGTAACGCGAGACGTAGCCATAAAATTCAATCAGACCTACGGCGAATGCTTTGTCCTCCCGAAGCCTTTAATCACAGTTCCCCTTCGATCCGATGGCGACGGGAATCAAAACGAAGCCGCGGCCGTGCCGGGAATCGATGGACAAAAGATGAGCAAAAGTTACGGCAACACCATCGAAATTTTCGGAGAAGAGAAACTTTTGCGAAAGCGAATTATGAGCTTGGTAATGGACAGCCGTTCGATGGAAGAGCCGAAACCAGACGCGGGTGAGAACACCGCTATCCGGCTACTTCGCTTAGTGGCGCCGCCGGAAACCGCCCGCGAATGCGAAGCAAAGCTGCGAGCCGGCGGCTATGGCTACGGCGCGTTGAAAAAGACGCTTTTTGAACACTATTGGAATTACTTTCGCGAAATGCGAGAGAAACGGGCGGCGTTGGCCAACAATCTCGACTGCGTGCGGGAAGTTTTGCGGCAAGGCGCCGACAAGGCGCGAACTGCGGCCCGATCTGTGTTGCGTCGCGCCCGAACGGCCTGCGGACTGGAGTGAGTGGTTTTATTCCTGCGGTTGCAATGCGCGGCGATGCTGCATTAGCCGTTTGGGTTCTGAAAAGTGCCGCCAAAAATGAGAATTCTCAAGATCGGCAGCGACTACACTCGCCATTTCCCTTTGCCTAAGCGCCGGCCAAAGAGGCCAAAGCCACGACGCAACCGCATTCCTCGCCGTTTGGGAAGGAGGATCGCCCAAGTCTCGCTGGTTGAACGCCGCCGTGATGGACAAAGCCTATGACAGCGAAAACATCCGCAAATTTTTGGAAACGCAAGGAGTGGAAGCCGTTATTCCGCCAAAATCAAATCGGAAAATGCTTTATCATTACGACAAAAAGAAGTACCGAATGCGGCAAAAAAGTGGAACGGTTCTTTTGTCGAATCAAGGAATTCCGGCGCATCGCCACTCGCTACGACAAACTGGCAAAAACTCTCATGGCTTTCGTTCATCTCGCCTGCGCTTTTGTCGGGTTTCAACAAAGTTGATTTTTTGCTTGACAATCCACGTCGTCTCCACGTATATTCAGCATTCAGGCCGACGTCTCGCGTTGGGTCGTCGATAAATCCTATAATGACGAGATACATTATGCAAAATAGCAAAAGGAAGACGAAATGGGTGACTCTCGGCCTTGCCGTGGTTGCTTTGGCTAGCAGTCTGGCGCCGTCAAAAGCGCAAGCGCAAGAAAACTTCGCTTGGATAACCAACACCAACGGAGTGACTTGGAAAAAGGAAATCAGTGACACTGGTAAGCTCGGCTGGGACCTAACTGTCAATTATCGATGGGTTGATGGTGCATCGGAATCGGATCCTAACCCAGAGTTACCCAAAATAGCCGAGATTGTCGTGCCAGAACACGCAAAGATCAATTTCATCGACGTTCGTCAATGCGTCAACCTGACCAACATCGTCCTCCAGCCTGCCAAAGCTTTAGAAGTCGATATTCGAAACGACTATCCGCTTCTCTACATCAATGCCTACGACTCTGGACTCCGCTACATCACCCGCCGGGAGACAATGGATGTTCGAGTTTCTTCTCTTGGTCAATATCGGCATTCAAGGAATCCAACCATTTGGCTACCAATCCGTCGTCCAATCCAATGGACAGTGCTGGAGGAACTGCCAAAGATGGAAATCAGAACGCATGTGCAACGGACAACGGCCCGGAAGTGGAAATTGTTTGGAGAGAAGGCAATCTTCAAATTGCCGATGCCGTCAGCGGAGAATGGAGAGACCACATCGGCGCAAGTCCATTAAGAATCCCGCTTGCTGTCAATTCAAAAGCTCAGCAATTCTTCCGCATAAGAAGGTCCCGATGAGTGAACCAGAGAAAAGGAAAGGAGGAATGGTCGCATGAAAACTTTTCCCGCAGTTGTTGTGGCTAACTACTTCGTTGAGCGGGGACTTGCCGAGAATCGACCCGTTGAGGGTGTTTTGAAGCTCATCAAACTCGTTTACATAGCGCACGGTTGGCATCTTGGCGTCAACGAAAAGCCGTTGATTCGAGAAGATGTCGAGGCATGGAAGTACGGACCCGTTATCCGAAGCGTTTATGACGCTTTCAAAGAATATGGCAAACGATCTATTGACAAAACGGCTTACACTGGAATCAGTACGGAAATGAAAAGGATCGAAGAATTGGACGATGGGGGTGCCGTTCAATTTCTGTACAAAATTTGGAAGTTTTACCGAGATTTTTCAGGCTGGCAAATGTCCAACATAACCCACAAAAAGGATACACCTTGGGATAAGACATGGAATGACGATGAAAAACAGAATGATTTTGATGTTGTGATAGATGAAGAAGTAATCAAGAAGTACTATGGAGGAAAATTCCGAGAATCGCAAAAAGCCGACTGAAGAATCTTTTGAAGGAGAATCAGGAAAGCCAAAAGATGTAAAAGATGTATCACCGAAAGACCACAAAGATGTAGCCAGTCTTTCTAGAGATCAAAAGGAGGAAGAGCGGGACCAGGCAAGGAGGGACGCATTCCAAGAATTGCTTATTAAATCTCTACCACACATCTTTTGGACGTTATTGATTATTATTGGTGTTATCATTATAGTTCGGGCATTGCATTTGGTCGACGGCTTTGGTTTTGCCCGTCTTGTTTGGATCGAAAAAGAAACTTTAAACATGATTGATAAAATATTAGCGTTCATCTTTGGCGGAATCATAGCCAGGTATTTCCCAAAAGTCTTCCCAGAAAAATCTTCCTTGAAACAGTGAAATAAGTTGTCCAGCCGGTGTTCAATATGTTTGCCCGCAGTGGATTCGGAGATTCCGTTCTCAAAGAAATTGCAAATAACACTTTGCAGAGGCGGTAGATAAGCCATGCTGGCATTTTACGGGGTGTTTCGAATTCTTAGAAAGCTGGCAAAGCGCGGAATGCCGTTGCGCGTTTTGCCGTAGTGCTTGTAGGTGACGATGGCGCCAATGGGCGGCGGTTGGCGTCGCTCTTTGTCCGAGAAGCCGGAGCCGAGTTTGAAGCGTTTTCCGTCCGGCGTTTCCACCAGCAAGGATCCGAGCATCCCTTTGTATTTGCCTTTGCCGGGCAAGTGCGCAATCACCACGGCTTCGGCGTCTTCGTGCAGTTTGAGCTTTAGCAGATCGTCGCTGCGTCCGCCTCGATAACGAGAGTTGGCCTTGCGAAGCATGAGGCCTTCGCCGCCTTGGGAGACGATGCGTTGCAGAGCGGCCTTCAATTCGGCGGAGTTGCCAACGCGAAATTGTTCCACTAAACCAATCTGCGGCGATTGGATGGCGCTGAAGATTTTCTTGAGACGCCGCAATCGTCCGTCAAAGTCGGCGGAATCTTTCGGCAGATCAAACACCATGAACCGAATGTTGCGCCAGTCTTCGTCGTCAGGTTTCTTGCGGCGAACGATTCCCGACAAAGTTTCGAAAGTGCTTCGTCCCATCCACAACTCGCCGTCCAGAGGTGTCTGGGGAAATTCTTTGACGAACCAAGCGGGAACGACGAAGCGATTGCCTTGTCGAGAATAGAGCGCGTTGCCGTCCCAATACGCGCGGACGCCGTCCAGTTTTTCGCTTACCCAGTATTGCGCGACGTCAACGCCGTCATGATAAACATTGGCCAGCGACAGCGCGGGCGCTTTTGGCTCTTCTGCAGGTGCGTTGAGAGGCGGAAGAACCAGCAAAAGAGCGCAGAGAAGGCAAAAGCGCGTCAAGGAAAAGAGGCGGTTCTTTGGCTTGCGATTGTTCGTTTCTACACGTTGCATAGTGAGGGTGTCTTGAGAATGCTTGCGAATATCCGATCTGTCTTGAAATCTGAGGCAAATCCAGTTTACAAAACAACGCGCTTGGTTGCAAGGAATGGGACGATCATTTGCGGTCTTTCAGTTCAGTGCTTTGTGGAATAAATGGATGTAGCCTCGGTATCGAAAGGCGCGGTTGCGCGAATGGCCGGTAAATTCCTCTAATATGCCGCAATTCGTCATTCGAGCGACCATGTTGTTTGGACGGGAATCTTCAACGGCAACGACAATGGAAGGAATGCCCGATAGCCTCCCATATCGCCCGGCTCGATACAAAATTGCAGAATCATCCTTCATAAAAGTTTGTTCTGATTCTAATTTGTGCCCAATCTTCTATAATAAAGCCTGCGTCTAGCAAGGAACGTTTTTCTGTCCGAAAATTCGTTTCGTCGTTTCTAGGGCTTGGGGACGGCCGTTTCACGCCAAGGTTTGATGCTCTCTTGATCGGTCTGGAGAGTTCCGATTAGAGGCAAATCGAACGGCCTGCTACAAATGCATAATTTCCACTGCGCCTCCATGCCGTTGCCGATACTCAACAACCAGCCGACGATGACAATACTCCGGCTCCTGCTCGCTGCACAGCAGGACGGAGTTGTTGATAGCGCGCTTGATGCCCTTTTGGGCAATGCGCCATTCCTCCATCAAGGACAGAAACTCGCCCTCGTAAATGTCCCAGCTCTTATGATCCTTCCGGTAGTCGTCCAGCATCTCCCCGGTTGTCGCCAGCTGCGGCAGGCGAATGTAATCCATGCCGCAAAGCTCCTGCAGAAACCAAGCCAGATCATCCTTTTTAGCGAAACCGGAAAGCCCGGAAGTATTCCACAACCGCACATCCACCAGCCGTTCCGCTCTTGATTCCTGCAACAATCCAAAAAACCGCTCGGCCGTTTTCTTAGTGAATCCAATCGTGTAAATCTTCATAGTGTATCGTCCCAATCACCGTGCTGATCCTTCATCCTATCATCCACAAACGCAAACCGCTTCGCTTGAAGCGCCACGGCCTCCGCAATCACATCATCCCGCGTGCGGAACATATCACCATCCGGCGGCAACTGGAAAATGCCCAGCAATCGATTCATCGCCTCATCGTGGCTTTCCAGCCGCTCGTTAGCCAGAATATGCTGAACCGCAACACCCCGCTGCGCCAGATTATGCGCCACCAGCAAAGTGCGATGACATTCCAGCGATTCTTTTTCGCTGCACATCAGAGCAATGCAACGTTCATCGGCATTGCGGATGAGGTCTTTGACGCCGTCGTTGAAAGCGTCCGTTTTGGCAACCCGGTCATACATCACTCGTCCATCATCATCGTAACAGGAACGATCAACCGGCCGGCCTCCTAATTCCCCGCCCATAAAAAGATAATCAATGCCCACCTTTTCCAGCGCGTCCTCTAAGGAATCGCGGTTGAAATGAGGCGTATAACCGCTGTAAGGTGTCGAACGAACATCGACCACCTCATCCACCCCGTGCGCCCGCAAAAACTTTATAAAACGCTCCAGCGAATGATTAGAATGGCCGATGGTAAATATTGGATATTGGGTTTTGGACATAATGCGCTCACTCCGTCAATCTTTGATAATGGCGGCGATTAACTTGGAGCAGTAGCCCTCAAACGGCTCGACCAAGCTGATGGTAAGATAACGTTCGCCGACCGAATACTTGCCGCAAGATAAGCCTTCACTTCTTCTTTCCGCCCCGGCATCGGTGATTTTCAACCGATAATCAACGTCGTTATAGCGGAAACTCCCGCGCAATACCGGAGGCGTCTTGTCGGGTTTTGGCGGTTCAACGCTGACCAACAACCGTTCCACTTTGATGAGCCTCAAAGAATCCGCCCACCGTTCAATGTCAAAGAAAAGAACCGAAGAACAAGAATGGAACGATCCGCTCACAGGAGAGGGGTTTGTGGTGGGTGGTGAAATTGGTAAGGCTGGGCGGTGATCATGGGTTCTTGGGAGAGGAGATGGCGGGCTTGGAGGCAGAGGTGTTTGTCAAAATGGAGATGACGGCAAACGGCGTCGTCGATGGCGATTTGAACGGGGCATCGATGCGCTTGGGGCAAGGATAAGCGCTCTTTGCTTTTCAGCGCATCATAAGCTTTCACTAAGCCGGCCAACTGCGAAGGTTTCAAGTCCCGCAACCGAGGGAACGGAATGCTGCTAAGTCCGCTTGCTGAATAGTGAACGTAAGATGGCTTTTTATTGGTCTTTCTAAAAATCATTCCCAATTTGCCGGGCGTGCTGTTGAGGATGAGGCAGATGGCTTTTTCGACCGCCTCCGCGGATGCATGAGAGAATAGGGGGGGGGCGATAATTTCCATTTCGCACCATTCGCTTCCAACGGCGGGAACGGTGGTTCGGCAGGCAAAGTTTTTGATGGTTCGCAGATAGATTCGCCAGCCGATGTGCAGTCTGTTGACTTTGCCGAGAATTTTCAAAATGGAAGGGTCGTCGTGTTCCTTCGGACAAACATGGCAGTCTGGTTCTACTTCCATTTTGTTGGAGTGATACAATGCGTCGTGACGGTAAATCGCCGGCGTTGCGTAAAGTTCGTCGGGATGACATTTTCTGGAGAATCTTCGAACACTGCCTCCCGACATTTGAATTTTGACTTGATTGCCGAGCGTGCTGTTCCATTGCTTGGGGATTTCTTCGGCAATTCGATATAATTCATTGCTGGTGAATTGGACGGCGTTCCAGTTGCCGGCGGCCATTTCTTTGGGATGAATGCGGTCGATGATTCCTAATTGATGTTTTTCCACGTCGCGATGCCGGATGCTGCTGGCGCAGGCGGCGGCTCCGCTGGCGGTGTTTGGGTTGGAGGTGAGTTTGATGACTTTGGTGTGCGGAGTTCGACCGTTCGGTTTGCGTTTCAAAACTACCAGCATTTCGCCGATGCCGGTGTTGCCGGAGTGGAAGATGCGCTTTGGATCGTAGGAGATGATAATGTATTGAATGAAGAATCGTTTCGCCAGCCAGCGGCGCATCTTATAGGCAGATGGATTGGTGGACATTGCCATCGGCATGACAAAGGCAACTCGTCCGTTGGTTTCTAGGTATTTTTCAGCCAGCACGAAGAATCCGTTGGCGTTGCTGGACTGGTTCATTGGTTGGTTGTGGTAGAGTTGGGCTTCTCGCATCCGCAGTTGTTTCTCGGTGGTTGGGTCGAGTTGTTTGTGGCGGATGTCGCCTCGAGTATAAGGCGGGTTCATTATTGCCATATGAAACTTATCCACTTCGATGGGAGCGGGGTCGGCGTCGATGCGAGTGCCGGTGAGCGGGCGGGGATTGAGGCTGAGTTGCCCCAGTTCTTCCAGCAGTTCCAAAGCGCCGAGTTTGGGTTTGCCGTCTTTGGGGTCAATCCCCAGCGTCAGGCTGTATAAATGCATTTTTGAGAAGGCGACCGACGGCGCCATCATTCCCAGTCCGGTGGCGGTTTGGAAGATGGCGCGGTTGTTAATGTCAAAGCCGTACAGCATTTGCTCTAATAAGGCTTGGGCTACCTTTTCCGCTTGTCCGGTTTGCTGGTGTTGCAAGATGTAGTTGGCGGCGGCAATCAATAGCGTTCCGGTGCCGCAGGCGAAGTCCACGATGCGCAGGCTGGTGACTTGTTGGAGGTTCGTCCAGTCGATATCCAAGCCGTCAAAGAGCAGAGTAGTGAGCAAAGTGGCAGCCGGAATGGTGGTATACATGGAGCCGTCGCTTTTGGCGGTTTCCACGGACTGGCAGAAGGTGATGCCAACTAAGTCGTGATGTTGTTGGCCGCTGGCGCTTTGAATGTCAACGGCGGCGTCGGCGATGATTTTGACGGCGGCATTGCTGTTGGGGCTTTGGGGCAGGGCGTGCAGGATGGCGCAACTCCATTCCAAAATGTGTTTGTAGTCCACGGCCAACCACTGCTGGTGCGCGGTGTGAAAGGCGGTAACCACTTGATTGCCGTCTGCCTTGCATTCGCTGACGCTTGGCGGCGGCCAGCGGTCTCCGTAGGGTTGGATAGCCGGGCTTGGCCGCTCGTCTGTTAGCGGCGGCGGGGTTTGATGCCGAATGGTATCCAGTTTGGTATGAAACATAATGGCGGTCAACAGGTCGGTCATCAAACCTTTGACATTGGTGCCGCGCGCCGCTTCTCCCATTTCGTCCAGAATGGATTTGGCTTGTTTTTCAGTGAAGCGAGCGGCGGCGCTATTGATGGCGACGTTGGCTTGTCTGGCTAACGACTCAGGGGAACCAAGTTCGTTGGGCGCTTGTCGTATAAAGTTTGCCATCGCCGCTCCTTTGACTGCAGTCCATTTGGTTTGTTTCGGTTTGGGCTGGTAGTCGGGAGTGCGGACGTTGACTAGCAAATCGCTGTGGAGTAAGTCATCGCGGGTGTTGCACTGGGGCGGATATACTAGCGCAATGGCGAGGTCGCAAACCCGGCGTCTGAGCTTGTCGTCGGCGTCTTGATTGGCGGACTTTTTCTTGACGCTGCTGTCGCCGTGTTCGGCTTCAACGGCAATGACGCAATCGCCGACGGCGCAACGAATGTCGGTTTTGCTACCGTCGGCGTTGCGCTCTTCCGCCTGTGAATCGATGCCTCCTTCTTTGAGGATGTCCCAAAGCAGGGCGTTCAAGACAACTTCGTTAGCCATTGGGCAACTTTCTTGTTTTTACAGGGAAACGCATGTCGATGAAATTAGATGTTTTTCCTTTTTTGACAGTGCTTTTCCGGTTGTTTGTTGGTGTGTTTTTGTTTCTTTGCCCGAAGCGCAGATTGCCATCGCTGTTCCGCAACCGACTCAAAATTATTTTGAATATGGCGCACGAACAAAGCCCATGGATGCGCCCGCTTTTTAAATTTGCTCTTCGTCCCGCTGCTTTTTCAAATCCTCGAACTTTGGCTTGTATGGCTCGATGATCTCGAAGATTTTATCCCGAAGCGGTGAGGCTGGCATTAAGAGACGGTCGTAGTTGTCAGCGAGTTTCTTCAACATTGTCTTGGTGATCTTTTCGTTGGCGGGGACGATGATTTCGGTGGTTTCGGAATTGCAGACCTCCAACGGAATTTTCTCCCCCAACAGAATGCCGCTCAACTTCTCGGTCAACTGATCCCGAAGTTCTTTCCATTTCCTTTCGTAATCCTCTCTAATACTTAGAATTTGGTTGGCGGCTTTTTTGACAAGGGGTTTTAGCTGTTCTAAGTCTTCGTCTTTCGCGGATACGTACATTTTGTTTATGAGCAGTTTGCACAGTTCTTCGGACGGTTTCTCTAGTTCTTTGCGCAGGGCGTAGTGGATTGCGCTTTCGTATTTCTGCCGAAATTTTCTTTCCTTTGCCAGTTTCACCAGTTTCCGGACTTCATTTGGATCGAATCGGTCTTTGGCAAATTTGGAAACCGTTTCTGCATCCGTTTCGTCGAAATTGAGGAGATCGAGAACGAGAAACGGTTGCGAATCCTTCTTTTCGGCGCCATCTGGGTCTCCGCTGTAAAAGCGATATTCGGCGCCGTCTGTGTAAATGCCAAGCCACACTTCAGAATTTCGTTTTAAAGATCCGATTAAACTTCTTGCTGCGTCGTCCAATGTCCAACCGGTGTTTTTGGCTTTCAGGAACATGATTGTCTTGCCGTCCTTTTTGATTGCGTAGTCCAAAAGAATTGGCTGGCTGCCAACTCGTAAATAGAACTCCATTTTCACTTCATCAACCGGATCATAGCCGAGCGCCTCGATGAACGGGTCAATCAGGATCCGCTTGGCCTTCCCTTCCGGGAGGGGCAATCGTCCTTTCTCTTTCAGACGAATCGCTCTTTTGGAAAGCTTGCGAAGTTTTTCGATCGTGTCCATTGGGAGAAGCTCGGAAAGAGTGCGCTCCCATTGAAACGAAAGACGCTTGCGAAGTTCTTCAACTATGTTCATGGGGAAAAAGCCTAGCCGATGGACGAGGGGATGACAAACCTTTTGTTTTGCTCTTGCCATTGGCGGAGGGAATCGTATTTTGCCTCTGTGTTTTCTTTCTTTCGTTGGCTTTTGTTTGGCGGAGCGTTTTTGTCGCTTGGTTTTGGGAAGTCGCTTTGCGCCGCTTCTTTGGAGACGCCGCCGAACGTCGTTTTGATGCTGGCCGACGATATGGGAATGGGAGATAGCAGCGCTTATCGGGATTTTACGGGAAATGCCGATGAAGCGCAGCTTTACACGCCGCAGATGGAGCGGTTGGCCAGAATGGGCGTCCGATTCACCGATGCGCACACGCCGGCGTCTCGTTGCACGCCGACTCGATATAGTTTGTTGACGGGGCGTTATCCTTGGCGGAGCCGGCTCAAATGGTGGGTGTTGTTTGGCGCGCAAGGCGATCCGCTGATTGAGGCTGACCGCCCGACGATTGCTTCGATGTTGCGCAATCACGGCTATCGCACTGGAATGGTGGGGAAATGGCACTTGGGACTGCGGTATCGGCAAAGCGACGGCTCTCCGGCCGCCGGATGGGAAGACGCCGATCTGGCGCAACCTTTGCATACTTCTCCGTTGGATCACGGCTTTGATTTTGCGCGCTTTACTTCTCGCTCTCACGGCACTTCGGGGCCGGATGCCGGCGGCGCTAACGCAAAGAAACGAAACACTCCCCGCCAAAAGGTTGGTCCCGGTCATATTCACGGCCGAACGGCGGTGAGCGCCTCGGGCAACGGCAAACAGCTGGCGACCAAGGGGCCGGACGCTTATGTATTAAGCAAGCTGGGCGGACGGCATTCGGATCACGCACTGGACTTTCTAAAGCGGCATTTGGCGGATGAAAGGGATCGGCAAAAGCCTTTCTTTCTTTATTACGCCGCCAATTCCAACCATAGCCCGTATACGCCCGATCAAAGCGTTGGCGGCAAAACCGTCGCCGGCGCGGCCCGAACCGTGGACGGCAAGCCAATGGACAAACGGCACGACTTCATCTACGAAAACGACGTCGCTCTTGGACGCATGCTGGACTGGCTGACAACCGCCGATGATCCCCGGCGTCCGGGCAAGAAGTTGATCCAAAACACTCTGGTTATCTTCACCAGCGACAATGGCGCGGAAAAAAACAGCAACATCGCTACCGGCCCCTTTCGGAGCAACAAGGGAAGCTGCTACGAAGGAGGCCATCGAGTTCCGTTTCTGGCAAGTTGGCCGGCGGGCGGAGTGGGGAACGGCGACGAAGATTCCAACGGGCTTTTCAATGATTCCGCAATTGGCCTTCAAGATATTTACGCCACTTTGGCGGAAATTCTCGGCGCCGAACTCCCCAACCTCCGCGCAGGAAAAAAGGGTGCCGAAGACAGCGCCAGCATTCTCAAAGCGATCCAAGGGAAGCCCTTCCAACGGCCTTTCCCGCTGTTTTTCAGCGATCATAAAGAGTCCAAAAACGATCCGGCCGTGTTGGTCATGCGGACGAGCGATCTCTGGGTTGACGGAGAATTCTTTGCCGGTCAATGGAAGATTTTCTTCGACGCCGGCCTCATTCGCGCAGGAACCGCTACTCCTTACGAACTTTACAACCTGAGCGACGACCCCAAGGAAACCACGAACCTGATCGCCCGACCCAGACTGCAATCATTGATCCAGCGGCTTGCAGAAATGGCGATCCAACACCGAAACGCCGGCGGTCATCGGCTGGCAAAGTTCTCGACCAAAGACCGAGTCTTTTTTGATTGGACCAACGCAAAGGACCCGCCCAAATATCTTGCGCAAAAATTGCAAGGAAAACCGGACGCGGCGTCCAACTTCTCGATTGCGATTGCTGATCCTCCCCTTGCCGTGAAAGTAACCGGCATTCGCGGCTCAGAAATTCTCCGCGGCAACAGCTTTGCTTGGAGTCCTCGCGGTCTCGGTTTCCGCGACAACTCACTGCGGCGCATTGAAGACAACCGAGGACTGCTCATCTCGTTCGACCAAGACGTTCTCGTCGAATCTGTCGGCATCGCTGCCGGAAACGCCGGACAATGCGGCGGATTTTACCAGATGGGCGATTCTACTCCGATGGCCGTCTACTGCGTGGACGCCGACAACGACTCGAAATCACAACACGGCATCCTCAGCGACCTCGGCGTTCTAAAAGCGGGTGAATCCCTTCGCTTGGACAGCACTCCTCATTCTGGCGTCGAACCCGCCGGGCAATGGCGGCTGTGCCGTTTGACCGTTCAATTACTGAGGGGTGATTGGGAAACTCCTCAGCCTGCGACGGAAGAAAAGTAAGATATCCATTAATGTTGAAAACTACAAGGTTTGCCAAAACCCCCGGAGGCCGAAATTCAATCGTTAAAAGATTACAATAAACAAGAGATACTTTTAATCTCGCCGTAGTTGGAAAAGATTGGTAAAGTCCTGTATTTGGAAACTTGAACATATTGCAAAAGAATTTATATGGCAAATACAAAACTTGTTGTAGTGGAAGCAAACGAAGTTCCTTTGAAGGTATTTCGGCGGTTTGCCGACCGGAACCCTTCCTCGAACATCGCCAAGCTTCTTGCTGAGTCCAGTGTAATCACGACGGAAGCCGACGACGTGCCCATCGAATTTCTTTACCCTTCGCAGACATGGGCGTCATTCAATACCGGTGTTTCTTACTCCCAACACAAGATCAATTGGTATAACGACCCTAAACCTGCGGAATATCCTTTGTATTACAAGATATTGGCGGACAACGGGTGCAGTGTCGGCTTAGTCAACTCCCTTCACACGGCGCCTTCAGAAGAGGGCATGGCAAACAGCCAGATAAAGTTTCTAATCCCTGACATATACGCGAAAAATTCTTTGGTGAAGCCATTGAAATACAGCGCTTTCCAAAAATTTAATCAGGAGTTGTCCAATAAAAACCGCAGAGTTTCTTCTCTCCGCTTGGGACTGCGGGAAATACAAATGGGGCTAAAATTGCCGTCGCTAGGGGTAAGATTGGGCACCTTGTGGAATACGGCAAAACTGCTGGGCCAAGTGGCAACAAAACGCGTGACAAAAGAACGTCTGCGGAACATCCAATTCATGCTGACCGCGGATATGTTTGTAAAGCTGCTTAAACAGAACGAAGTAGACTTGGCTGTGTTCTTTACAAATCATATTGCCGGAAACATGCACAGATATTGGTATGCGTCGTTTCCCAAGGAGTATTCCGGCGACGCTTATTACAACGATAAATGGATAGAGCGGCACTTGCGAGAAATTCAGCATGCGGTTTCTCTGTTCGATTCTTTTATCGGCAAAATGATGAAATTTTGCCGCTCCACAGGGAGAGGCTTGATCATAGGCAGCAGTATGGGACAGTATGCCAATCCTAAGTTGGATGTCACCAAGGATGTGTGTTACGTAATAGAGAACCTTCCCCAATTCGTGGAGGCTTTTGGAGTACAGCGCGACAAATACGATCCTCAACTTGCGATGTATCCGCAATACACTTTGAAGTTCAAAAACGCTCAAGACGCTACAAGCGCTTTCCGAACATTTCAAACGTTTCAGAAAGAGCCTCCTGCGGGAATAAAGATATACCCTGATTTAAACGACAAGATTCTTACCTTGTCAGTGCATATTGCCAAAGATACGTTCGAAGTGTTGGGGAAAATGAGAACAATCTCCGAATTAGGGGTAAAAGCAGAATCTATTAGTGATCATCATAGCGGCAAACATCATCCTGATGGAACTTTGATCATAAATCCTCGCGGAGCGACAACCAAGGAACGAGTCACTTACTTAGAATTTGCTCCGGCCGTTTTGGATTTCTTTGGAGTGTGCCGGCCCGAGTATATGCTCAATCCTAGTTTTAAGATTCGGCCAAGTTCTAAATTCTAAATCGATCCTGTTAACCTTGTGTTCATAGAACTTTCTAATTAAAAGTAGCAGAATGGAAAGTAGCGTTCGGTTGGAATTCGGCGTCTTTAGGGAAGTGGAAACCGTTTCGCAGTGAGTTGCAATCTCGATCTGGTTTATTGGAGTGAAGATCGGGTGAGGCATTGCGACAAAATTCGTTGTCGATGCCAAAAGGTTCAACCGCAGGTTCTGGGCGGCAGTCCGATGTTTAATCTTATCCACGTTAGGAGCAAAAGGTAGATTTTGCGGCTTTTTGAGACGCGCACTCTATTGGGAGTGAAGACGTTGAATGAGCGAGATTCCAGTTGTCTTAACAGTGCCCAGTAAATTCGCCCCATTGTCTCTGCTGGTGCCATAGTGCGGCGATCTTCCGCCGGCAACAATCTAGCGGCTTTCCAGTAGAATTTTTTAGCGTAAGAGGCAATGTGCTGCGCGAGGCGGCAGTATCGAGTGCTGTAGTTTCCATTGAGTATCTCTTTTTCGCAGACTTGGAATTTGCGGAGGTCTTCTTGGGGGAGGTAGATTCGGTTTCGCTTTGCGTCCGACCAGACGTCGCGAAGGATGTTTGTATATTGTAGCGCCAAACCTAACTGAATGGCGTAGTCGCGGCATCGAGGATTTTTATAGCCAAAGATTTCTATGCTTAGAAGACCTACTACTGAGGCAACCTGATAGCAATAATGCTGAAGTTCTTTGTGCGTTTTGTAGCGTGTTGTGTTCAGGTCGCTTTCTACGCCTGACAGCAATTCTTCGAACAGTGTTCTCGGCAGATTGAATCGATCAATCGCTATTTGCAATTCTTGGCTCACGGGGAAGACCGGACGCTTGAAGGACACGGCCAATTGTATGTCGTTCCGCCAAGCGGCGAGTCGCTTTCTGCGCTTTTCTGCTGGGATGGATTCGTTGTCGGCGACGTCGTCGATTTCTCGACAGAAAGCGTATAAGGAAGCCATGTGGCGCCGTTTTTCTCGCGGCAGCATGATGAAGGCAAACGCCAAGTTGGAGGCGCTTTGGCGGGTGATGGATTCTCCAACCTGCATAGAGCTGGTTTACGGGGTGGATGATTTACCGGTGTTTTTCGTTTGTTGCGGCGGCAGTCCTCCGGTTTCGGACAAGGTAGGATTGCTGGGGCGATGCGACCGGCGTCGCTTTTTTCGGCGTCGTTTCTCAGGGTAGTCGTGGATTTTCGGCAATCTGGCGGCGTCGGGAACGGATCGGCTCTCGGAAACTCGTTTGCGGCGGTTCTCGCTGCCGAAGGATTTTTTTGCAAAGAACGCGAGAATTAAAAGGGTTCCCAGCCCCAAGGCGGCGAGGATGGCCATGTCTTTTGACCAGAGCGCGATTTCTTTCTCCGGGGATGAGAGCGGCGGCGGCGATTGCGCTAGACAGACAAGGTCCAAGTTCATCCCTTGTGGTTACTGAGGTTCTTGGGGTACGGCGGTGTTGTCGTCGCCTCCGTGTCCGAATTTGATGTTGAGGCGGTGCATGCGATACCTCAGGGAGTGTCGGCTAATTTTCAGGTATTCGGCAGTGTGGTTGAGGTTGTATTGGTGTTCGGCCAAGGCGTTCATGATGCAGTCTCTCTCGAAGTTGGAAACTAAATTTTCCAAAGAGGGGGCAAGGTGCGATCCTTCGTGGCCGGTTTTGCGCAAGCGGGCTTCCAGTTTGAAGTCCGGCAGGCTGGATATTTGGATTTCGGATCGGGATTCCAGGATGACGCAACGTTCGACTGCGTTTCGCAGTTCTCGAATGTTGCCGGGCCAGTGGTGCATTTCCAACATCCGCAAGGCGTCTTTGCTGAATCCGTCGAGTTGTTTCCCCATAGAGCGGCAAAACTGTTTGAGGAAGAAGTTGGCGAGCAGGATGACGTCGCTTCCTCGTTCTCGCAGTGCTGGGGGCGTAAATTGAACCACGTTCAAGCGGTGAAACAAGTCTTCGCGAAAGGCGTTGGTTTTGATGGCGGTCACAATGTCTCGGTTGGTGGCCGCGATCAATCGAACCGCGACTTTTAATTCCTGATTTCCCCCAACTCGGGTGAATGTGCCGTCTTCGACAAAGCGCAGCAGTTTGGCTTGCAAGGGATGGCTCATGTCGCCGATTTCATCGAGGAAGATGGTGCCTCCGTCGGCTTCTTCGACTCGCCCGGCCTTGTTTCGAATCGCGCCGGTAAAAGCGCCTTTTTCATGGCCGAAGAGTTCGCTTTCGAGGAGTTGTTCCGGGATGGCGGCGCAGTTGATGCGGATGTAGTTTTGGCGGCGCCGGTTGCTGAGCGAATGGATGGCACCGGCGATCAACTCTTTTCCGGTCCCGCTTTCCCCCAGAATGAGAACCGTGGCGTCGGTCGGCGCCACCGTTTGGATGAGTTTGCGCAGTTCTTGGACCTTTTCGGATTCGCCGACGATGCGCTCCAAGCCAAAGGATTCTGCGGATTGTTTCTTCAAAGCGGCGTTTTCCTGCAGCAGTTGGTGCCGCTCGGCGCAGCGGGAAATTGCGTGGAGGAGTTCTTCGGGGGCAAAGGGTTTGGCGAGGTAGTCGATGGCGCCGCCCTTGATGGCTTCCACCGCCTGCTTGGGGGTGGCGTAGGCTGTAATCATCAGCACGGGCATGTCGGGCCAGGTTTTTTTGATTTCCTTCAAAAATTCGTATCCGCTCATGCCGCCAAGCCGCTGGTCGGTGATGACCAAAAAGCATTCTCGCTTTTTCAACAGCGCCAATCCTTCCTCTGCGGACTCGGCGAAGAGAGCTGCGTAACCATTATCCGCCATGGTGGTTTCCATAGAAAGACGCATGTTGCGCTCGTCATCCACGACGAGTAGTGGCGGCAGAGTTCTGTTCATCAGCGCAGCTTCATTAAAGTTCGAGCGGGGAATTGCAAGCGAAACGTGGTTCCCCTGCCAATTTCGGACTCCACGGCAATGTGGCCGCTGTAGATTTCGACGTTGTGTTTGACAATCGCCAGGCCGAGCCCCGTGCCTTTTGCCTTGGTGGTGTAGTAGGGTTCGAAGAGTTGGTTTGTCTGTTCCCGGATCATTCCCGGTCCGTCGTCTTCGATCGTCACGATCACCGAGTAGTTTTCCCCGTAATAGGCGCCTATTTTGACGTTGCCCTTCCCTTCCATCGCTTCGCGCGAATTTTGCAGAATGTTGAGGAAAATTTCCATCAAGTGCCTCCGTTGCATAAAGATGCGCGGCAGAGCCGGTTGATACTCTCGATGCACTGCCACTTGAAAATTCGCCGCTTGGGGAAACACTTGTTGGATTGCCCGATCCAAATACTCGGGAATGTTCAGCGGCTCAATCTTTCCTTCTGACAACTGAGCAAAGCCCATGAGGTCGGTAATAATCCGATCGGAGCGATCCACCTCTTCGCGAATGATGGCAATCTGCTGGGTAATGGTTTTTCCCTCCTGCTTGGTGCGCTGGAGGTTGAAGGCGGCGTTGTTGATAATGCCCAGCGGGTTCTTCAGCTGATGCGCAATCTCCGCCGCCAAGCGTCCGGTGGCCTGAAGTTGCTCTTGCCGAATCGCGTGTTCGCGCGCCTCTTCTTCGGCTCGCCTTTGGCGGTCGAAGAGCGCCTGCACGCCGTAACTGCAGAGCAACATCAAACCCAAGACGACAATCCGCAGAAAAAAAGGCTCCATTGTGGTTTCCGTCTCAATCACTTCGGTTTTCCGGATGGCCATATCGCCAAATCCGGCCAAAAAATAGCAGAGGACGGCCAGAACGTTGGCGGCAATCTGAGGCGATGCGGACGGAATGCTGATGGAATTTCGAACGATTAATAGCACGAAAACCCAATACAACGGGCTGTTAAAACCTCCCGTCGTCAAAGTGATCGACGCAAGCAGCAGAACGTCGAGAATCGCAATAATCCATACCACCAACTGGGTGAATCTCAGCGGCAGCTGGCGGATGCCGGCCAGCATAATGCCGCCGCTGAGGTTCATCAGAACGTAAAGAACGAAGAAAACGCGCACGGTAGCCAAAGCGACGTTCCGCTCATCCATCGTATTGTCGAGCCAGTTCGTCAGAAACAAGTAGTAGGCCAGCAACAAAATCACGACCGCCTTCACCGGCAGGCCGAAGTTGCGCTCCACGTGAAGCAGTCGGAAGAAAATTTGCCGCTGGTGCGGACTTTCCGCCGCCTCCAAACGCGGCCAGTGCCGGCGAAAAGACTTTCCCAATCGTTCAAATGGTTTCCTTGCCGCGTTCATCTTCCGTCGCCGAAAGCGCATCCAAAGCCTTTGCCGCAATCCCTTCCACATTCCAGAGCCGCCCGACGCCTTCGTAGCCGCAGGACAACATCCCTTCTTCCGGCCCGATGAATTGGGCGCCTCGCTGTTCCAAAATTTTCACATTTTCCCGTGTGGCGGGATGAAGCCACATTTTTCCGTTCATTGCCGGGGCCATCAAAACTTTCGCCTTCGAGTTCAAAGCCAGCGCAATGCAAGTCAGCGCGTCGTCCGCCAAACCGTGGGCAAGTTTGGCCAGGCTGTTGGCCGTCGCGGGCGCAATCAACAGCAAGTCCGCTTCGTCGGCCAAGCGGACGTGCGAAGGTTTCCAGCCTTCCTCTTCGGCATACAAATCGTCCACCACCGGGCGCCGCGTCAACGTTTTGAAAGCCAAAGGCGCGATGAACCGCCGGGCGTCCGCCGTCAGCACAGCGTCCACCGCGCAACCGTTTTTGGTCAACCGGCTGGCCAAGTCCACCGCTTTGTAGGCGGCAATGGAACCGGTAACGCCCAAGACAATCTGCTTACTCACGCTCTCTGCCCTTCCCGCCAAGCGGAAAAAACGCTTTTGGCAAACGCGTCCGCCGCCGCCGCATTTTCTCCGCTTCCAAAATAATATGCATGCGGCGGAGGTCTTCCTCCATCGATTCGCTAATCACCAAGTAGTCGAAAGCCTCCGAAGCATCCAATTCCCGCTTGGCGGCGGCCAGCCGTTTATGAACGTCCGCCGCCGCCTCCGAGCCTCGTTGGCGAAGGCGTCGCTCCAACTCCGCAAACGATGGGGGCGTCAAAAACACCGTCGCCAAACATTGCCGCAGCCAGAACTCGGACTCCGCCCGCCGCCGCAACAAAGCCGCGCCTTGAACGTCAATGGTCAGAAGTGCGTTCCGTCCGCCTTCCACCTTTTGCAAAACGCCGCTTTTCAGCGTCCCGTAGCGATGTCCGTGCACTTCCGCACTTTCCAAAAATGCGTCCGCCGCCGCCTTGTCTTCGAACTCTTCTCGGCTCAAAAAATGATAATCCAAACCGTTTGTCTCTCCTTTGCGAGGAGGCCGCGTCGTGCAGGTCACAATGCGGGTCAAATCCCGATTGGCCGACAAAAGCCGCCGGCAAACCGTCGTTTTCCCGGCTCCCGAAGGCGCTGACAGCAAAAAAAGAATCCCCTCCATCGGACAACTCACTCCACATTTTGAACTTGCTCGCGGAATTTTTCCAGTTCTGTTTTAAGCGACACCACTTCTTTTGAAATCAGCGCGTCGTTCGCCTTGGCGCCGATGGTGTTCATTTCTCGATGCATTTCCTGCGCCAAAAAATCCAAAGTCCGCCTCACCGGCTGCCGAGAACGCGCCAAAGCGTCGAACTGATCAAAATGGCTTTGCAACCGCGTCAACTCCTCGCTGATATCTGAACGATCCGCAAACAGAACCACCTCTTTCAACAGCCGCTCGTCGTCCATCCCTACCCCCTCAATCCCGGACTGACGCACTCGCTCCAGCAACTGCTTGCGATACTGCGCCAACACCTTTGGCGCCCGCCTCTCCACTTTGGCCGTCGCCCGCCGCATACGATCCATCCGCCTTTGCAAATCTTCGCCCAACTTCTCTCCCTCCACCCGCCGCATTGTCAGCATTCCCGCCAAAGCCTTGTTCAAAGCTCGTTGAATCAAAATCCCGACCCGCTTGGCATCCTCCACCCCCGCTTCCACCCGCAACACGCCCGGAATCCGCGCCACCGAATCAATTCCCACCACTCCCTCAATCCCCGCCGCTGCCGCAAGATTTCGAAGCCGCGCCGCGCACTCCTTCGCCAAAGTTTGGTTCAAAACCACGCGGGCAAGATCCTCTCCCCTCGCGTTCAACACCGCCACGCGAGCAGACACCCGGCCGCGCGAAAGCCTTCGTTGCAACCGCTCCCGAATCTCTCCCTCCAAAGACTCAAACTCCCGCGGCAACGAAACCCGAATCTCCAAATGCCTCCGGTTCACTCCCGCCAACTCCACCACCGCCTTATACCCATTCTGCAAATGCTCCCCTCGCCCGTGTCCAGTCATCGAATTCATTCGCCGCCTACCATACGAAAAATCCCCACCCCACGGCCAAGAATTTTTTAGCAACCAAGCAGCTTGTAATCTGTTTGGTTTTACAAAAAAAGCAGTTTTCTAGAAAGAGGAAAGTTGAGAAAGCAAAGAGCTAAGAAACTATTTTAGCAACCGGTATTTTCGGTGCTGAAAAGCCACAAAGCCGCCGAATGTCGGCCGCTGAACACAAACCCATGCCTTAAATTCGCTCCGCTAATCTCATATCACTAGCCACTAATAAACTAGCCTCCGTCCCAAGCCTATTAAGCGGAAACCCATTTTAGTGCTTGGGAAAAACCAACTATTTTCCGCGGCCGTCGGGCCAGATCAAACGATAGATAATAAATCCAATCAGGAAGAGAATTACCATCATCCCTCTGCTCAAATCCGTCCATTCATCCAGTTGCTCAATCATTAGATTGCTCCATCGCCGGCTCAGCAGAATTCAGATTCGCTAAATAAGGATCGATGCCGAGGATTGCCTCTCCCGGCGGAGGGTCCGGCAGTTGCCGAACCTCTCCTTCGGCGCGAAGTTGCTCAATCTCTTCCGGCGTCGGCAGGCGAACGCTGTCGTCTTCGTTCGCCAACAGCGGAATGACTTCTCGATCCGGCGTTACCATCACAACCTCACTACCTTCATGATAGCGAATGGGATCGCCGTCTTTGTCCACTAACACCCCGTTTTCAATACCGGTCGGCGGGAAAAGGTCGGGCCGAAGTTGTTTGAGAGAAGGATCGCCTTCTTCCAAAGCTCGCGCAAACTGGTATCGTTGCTCGTCCCAGTAGTCTTTGGCTTGCTGATACCAGCCTTCGTAAGGCGTCAGCATCTCCTCCTCGCCCGCAATCAATCCTTTTGCTTCTGGATTCGACGAGTGAATAATCCCAACAAGCGCATAATGCATAGTGAAAGGATCGAGCTCTTCCATGCCCGGAACTTCATGGATTAGGCGGTCGCGGATGCTTTTGGCTTCCTCTTGTCCCTCTTCGGTCATAAACTCCGGCCGTAGCCATTCCCACGCCTCTAAATTACCTAGCATAGGTTCGTACCACTCTGGATGTCGTAACCAGTCGTCATTCTTGACGGCATGCTTGTAAAGAAGCAGTTCCCGAAGGATAGCGGCAACCAGCACCGGATTATGCCCCCGACCATGCTCGTCCAGAATTTGCCAAACATGTTGAAACTGCCGAGAAAACCGCGCTTCATCCGCAAAGAAGTTTTTAAGAGTGTAGTGGTTGCCACCTGCGGCGCTTTCTTCTTTGCTAGCTCGTAGATTGCTATTGGGTTTGTATGCTTCTACTAGATATTTCTGAGCAAAGTGGTTGAGTTTAGGTTCCCTTGTAGGTTTCCAAGGGAAGTTAGCCTTCCATTTGGCTTTGCGTCTGGCCTCCACTTGGCTACCTTTTTCCGAAGTAGTTCCGGGCAATCGCTCCCCCGCAGAGGCTCCGGAAATTGTAGGAGGATCCTTGCGCATAGATTCGGATTTTTGCGGAGACTGACTTGTAGGAGTGGTCTTGACGACTTCGGCGTTCTTGTGCGCCACATAGAGCAAGGCAACGTAAAAGAAATCGATAGTGTCAAGAATTCAAAGCCAGAATTCGAGAGCTTCGTTGGGAAGTGGTTTATGCTGCTTTATAAACTGCCTTTCTGTTTTCGAAAATTAGTTCGTCTGATGAACGGGAACGTCTTCTACTCCGCGAGTGTCGGTCCATATTTTCCATCGAATCTCTCGGCCGTTAATGCCGTGTTGGACGATTGTTGGAGCCGGCGCCGCTTTTTAGTTTGCGTTCGGCGCTAACGGTAACGGTAACTTGGTGGGAGTCCCACTTGGCGGTAACATTACCCGAAGTCCATGCGGTTCTGCGGATTTGTTCTTTTGGTCCGCATAAATCTGCAGGCAAGGCATGTTTGGATTCTTTCCATGCAGGAATGTCGTCTACTGTCGGTTGTTTTTTCTCCATTTGCTGTACGTCCATCTGCCGTAAGTGGCGACGTCAACGACTCTGCCCCGTTTGCCGGGCAACCAGGTCATGGTTCGAACGGCGTAATGCGCCCTGGATGTGTAGGTAATTCCGGTAGTGCCGTCGGCGTTTTGGTAGTCCTCAACAGCTTGGCGAATCTCTTCTTCGGGCGGGAGTTGCGAGACAAAGTTGTCATAAATTTGCCTGATGAGTTTGGGGTTTTTAAACTCGGAATAAAAACTGCTTGCAGTTGTCACCCAAGGGCCGTCCGTTAACCACTGAAGAGAAGTTCCACCCCATGCCCTGTTCCCATACCATGTGGATTTAGTATCTATGTCTTCGTAGTCAACGCGGGCGGCAAATGAATCGGAATTCATGGATGATTCCAGAGATGCCTTACTTAAGTAGTTGTCTGTGGAATAAAGAGAGTCGCTTTCGGCCACTTTCTCATAATAGTAACCGCTTGGTGTAGTCTTGGTGGTATCCACGATTATCCACGAAATCTCGTAATGTTCGTAGTTGCCGTGTTCCAGAAAGGGAATGTTGTCGGCAATTGTTTCGACAGGAGAGTCAGAACCGCTACTAGGGTAAAACATGGACTTTTGCTCTGTTTCGGCGTAGTCGTCGGTGCCGGCGTAAAGCGTGGCTTTGCGGTTGGTTGGGCTGTTGGCAGCGTGATATTCAATGTAGGAAATCAAACCGGTAGCTTGGTTGGACAATTGGACGACGTCGATGATGGTGCTACTAGAGTTGTAAATGCGAACCAGCCAAATCCCGACTTCCTTCCAGAAGCCTGCGGAAGCGGCCGTCGTGAGGACGAGCAAGGCAATCACAAAGGCCGCCTTCTTCCAAAGGAAGAATTTCAGTTTGAACTTCGTTTGCACTACTTCGGGCTTTTCAGCGATTGAATCGGATTCTTGGGAGTTTGTCATGGTTAATTTTGTCAATGTTGATGGTTTGTGTGGATTTCGTGGATTGGAGGACAGAACGCCGGCGAAGGCGCGGCGAAGAGATTCCCAAAAGCGCCCGGTTTTCCGGGTTGCGTCGAGTCGGTTTGAATGGCGTTGCTTCGTCCTCTTAAAAACAATCTGTTCGGTTCAATATTTTACTATTCGGTTCGGCCAAGCGTTTTAGGGAAAACGTCTCCCTCCCCAGGCCTGCTTAACCACCATTCAACAGAAAAACGCGAAGAACTCCGCCTGTTTGCCGAGGCAACAGGGAAGGAGCATGCGGCTCTCCCGACGCATTGCATATCCAAACTGTGACCTCTGAGCGGGAGACCCGATTTTCCCGAAGGCTCCCGTCAAATGGCGGTTCAGCGAAAGCAGGAAAACCACAAAGCAACCTCGTTCGTCGGTCGGTCGGTCCGTCGTCAATCCTTTTTTCGATTTTTTCCTCTTTTTTCTTCGAGATTGGGGGAAAATTGGCTTTTTGGCCTGTTTTTTGGGGATTTTTCGGCGGAGCAAAACCAAGCAAGGGTTCGTTTCCGTCTTTCGAGAAGCCTTCGGCAACAGATCAGTAACGGATCAGTTTCTGGTCAGTGTCGGTTCTGTAACCACGTTGTTGCTGTGTTTGGGCGGGCATTTCGAGGCTGGGGTGAGTTCAATGCGTTGGTTGAATTTGTTTTTGGAATTGAACGGGATCGGCGGTGGGCAGTTGGCAGACAAAGTCTTCGCAGACGAATGCGGTGGCGCGGTTTTCAATGGGTTGGAGCTTGCGGAGGAAGGGGAGGCGTTTGGCAAGGTAGGTTTGGCCGGCGCCATTGTCGGCCAGCAGAACAATTTTGTTGGGAAGGAAAGGTTTGCGCAAGATGCGAAGGAGGATTTTGAAATCGGCGGCGCCGGGTTGCGCGGCGAAGACGATTTGTTTGGTTTTGGTAAGGGAAAATTGGAGAGCAACAAGCATTTGGGGCGAGGCGGCGGATTGGTTGACTAGATTTTCGGAGAAGTGGCTTAGAGTATTTTGCGCTTGTTGGAAAAAATTGTCGTTGGCGGTGATTTGCGCTAGGCGGAGGAGGTTCATTGCGGAGACAGAGTTGGGCGAGGGTTCGGCGCCGTCGTAGTCTTCTTTGATGCGAAGGAGGATGCTGGGGTCTTGCCCGGCGGCGCTGAAGAATCCGGCGGACTGTTTATCCCAAAAGAGTCGGTTTTGAGTTTCTTGAAGAGTTTCCGCCCATTGAAGCCATTGTAGGTCAAAGGAGGCTTCGTAGAGGTCGAGAAGTCCTTGTATAAGGAAGGCGTAGTCGTCGGCAAAACCTTCAATATTACTGGGGCCTTGGCGATAGTGGCGGAGGAGTTTCCGACTGTTAGGAAGGTAGAGATTGTCTTTGAGGAAGGAAGCGGCGGCGATGGCGGCGTTTAGGTAGGTTGTATCTTCTAAAACTTGGTGCGCTCTGGCGAAAGCGGAGATCATCAAGCCGTTCCAAGCGGTAATAACTTTGTCGTCCAAGTGAGGGCGGGGACGTTTTTCGCGGTGTTGGAAAAGTTTTTTCCGGCTGACTTCCAATTTTTGGGCAAGAGTGTCCGGTGGAATATTGAATGTAGTGGCGGCTTCTTCTAATGAGAGACGCTGAATGAGTATGTTTCTGCCTTTGAATTCGCCGTGGGGATCGCTTTCGGGTGGAGCGTTGCCGGCGGCTTTTACATCGTAGAAGTGGTTGAATTGCGCGGCGGCTTCTTTGCCGAGGATGGTGTCAATCTCTTGTTTGGTCCATATGTAAAAGGCGCCTTCGCCATGTTCGGGTTGTGTTGCTTTTGCGCCTACAATGTTTTTGCCGGCGCCATGATGAAAAGAGCTATCGGCATCTTCGGCAGAATAGAACCCGCCGGCCTTGTCGGTCATGTCGCGCAAGACATATTGTAAGATGCCGCGGACAATGGCTTCGTAACTTGTTTGGCTGGTGACTTGAAAGGCTTCCAAGTAGGCGATAGCCAGTTGCGCTTGATCGTAGAGCATTTTTTCAAAGTGTGGAACGTGCCAAAACTTGTCCACGGAGTAGCGGTGAAAGCCGCCGCCTAAGTGATCGCGCATTCCGCCGGCCGCCATTCGGTCTAAGGTGAACAAGGCCATAAAACGGGCTTTTTGACGGTGTTCGTGCGGGATCTGGTTTTGCGCGGCGTAGCGTTGCAGAAAGTTCAGTATGGACGGGCGGGGAAACTTGGGCGCGTCGCCAAAGCCTCCGAGTTGCTCGTCAAAACTTTCGGCAAGGGCTTGATAGGCGGCGTCCAGTGTTTGCAGGCTTAGTTTTTTGGGGCTGGTTTCGCCGGAAGCAAAGTGTTGCCGCAGGGCTTGCAGGAAGTGATTGCCTTGGTTGGCGAGAGCGGCGCGATTTGCCTTCCAAGCGGCGGCAATTTGGCGCAACACGGTTGGAAATCCGGGGCGTCCGAATTTGTCTTCGGGCGGAAAGTAAGTGCCGCCGACAATGGGTTTGAGGTCTGGGGTTAGCCAAACGCTCATCGGCCAGCCGCCGCTGCCGGTGGCGGCCTGCACAAAGGACATATAAACGCGGTCAACGTCCGGCCGTTCTTCGCGGTCCACTTTGACGCAGACAAAATGCTGGTTCATAATCTCGGCGATGGCTTCGTTCTCAAAGGATTCCCGTTCCATAACATGGCACCAATGGCAAGTGGAATAGCCGACGGAAAGAAAGATGATTTTGTCCTCCGCTTTGGCTTTGTCAAAAGCCTCTTGCCCCCAAGGATGCCAATCCACCGGGTTGTAAGCGTGTTGCAAAAGATAAGGTGATTTTTCATTCGCCAAGCGGTTGGTGGGACGATCTTTGTTTTGGTCGTTTTTGGCGCTGGATTCGGGATCATCGGCGATGCTTTGGAGAAAGCCGCAAAACAAAATTCCGCTTACCAAACAAATCAAAAGCGCAAAAAATCGGAGGCCATAAAATCCTTTGCGCATGCAAGAAATAGGAGTCGAGTTCATAATAATCTCTCTTTTCTGAAGACGAAGATTAGCAGAAAAAGCCGCCATTTTCCAAAAAAGATTGCGGAAAAGAAGAAAAAGATTTTGGCGTTCAAAACCGATCAAAAACCTTTTGCGCAAAGCGAAGTGGAAAAGTTGCTGTTTTTTGCCGATGGAAAGATGCGGCAACCTGAGAAATCTCTCGGCAAAATTGTGTTTTTGGCGTTTGCTTTGGCGGGATTTTTCCGAAACAAGCGGCTTTTCTGAGCTTGCCGAGATTTTGTCTTGAAAGCAAACTGTAACGACAAAAATGAATGCGGAAAAACAGCAATGGTTGGACGATTTTGAAAAACGGTTTGAAAGACTGGGACAGGATTTCGGCGAATTCAAATGCAGGTTGGAGAATTTAGGATGCCAATGTAACGAATTGGATCGACGCCTTAATCGGAATGGAAAACCACTTTGACGAATTGAAATGCTGATGCGAAGCCGCAAAAAGAAAAATAAGAAAAATGAAATCAAAAGCTTTGAAACCAACCACTTGGAAAAGAACGACAACGACTTTGAAAAATATGAACTGGAAAACCTTGATGCCTAAACTCGCCATGGTTGCCGTTGCCTTGTCCGCCTCCGCCGCCCTGTCGCAAGAAGAAATCTTGATCATCACGGGAAAGAGAGCGGATAAAACCGTCTTTTACCAAGTTTCGCCAAACGCCAGAGAGTTGGATTTTTCCGACAACCGTCTTACTTCTCTCACTTTGCCAGCGGGTTTGACGAGTTTGGAAGATTTGAATCTTGACGGCAATCAACTGACCTCTTTCACTTTGCCAGCGGGTTTGACGAGTTTGAAAGATTTAGATCTTGACAACAACCAATTGACTTCTTTCACCTTACCGGAAGATCTGACAAGTTTGAAAGATTTGACTCTTGCCACCAATCAATTGACTTCGTTGAACTTGCCCGAAAACTTGTCGGTTTGGAGATGGTTGGATCTTTCCGGCAATCAATTGACGTCCCTTACTTTGCCGGCGGGGTTATCGAGTTTGGTGTTGGATCTTTCGGGAAATCAATTGACTTTGCTGACCTTGCCGGAAAGTTTAACGGATTCGTGGGAGTTGGATCTTTCCGGCAATCAATTGGCCTCTCTCACTTTGCCAGCGGGTTTGACGAGTTTGGGAAGTTTGGATCTTGAAAACAATCGTCTGACTTCTCTCACCTTGCCGAAAGGTTTGACGGATTTGTGGGAATTGGATATTTCTGGCAATCAATAGACCTCTCTCACTTTGCCGGCTGGCTTGAGGTTGAGAGTGTTGGATCTTAGGAACAATCCTATTGAGCAATTGCTTGTTCCTGATGGAATGAATATCGACAATCTTGAATTGCATGGTTTTTCCAAAGAAGACATCGAACGCTATACACCAAGTGATTGGGATGGTTGGGTGGTGATTGTGTTTAGCGGAGGTGTTTTGCAGTATACGGAAAATCTTTCTTCTGGAGATTGGAAAGACCTTCCGAATGCCGTCAGTCCTTTTCGCATCAGTCCAACGGTAGCCGCGCGGAGATTCTTCCGTGTTCTTCCTTTTGAACCGTTTTATCAGAAGAATATAAGTGTAGATCTTGCTAATCAGGTAATCTCTTGGAATTCCATACCCAGTTTCGAGTATCACATTGAAGCTAAAGTTCACCCTGAAGACCATTGGCATGAAATTGGAAAAATTGTAGCCGATTCTAGAACGACAGTTTGGAATTTTACTCACTTAGTACCAGGGAATTATCAGATTTTCAGAATAGCGCGTAATTCGCCTATAGAGTTGTCCATAGAGAAGGAATATTGAAGGAGGGGAAGGTGATGGTGGAGTTGTGTGAGGTGGTGAAGTCTTATCAGGCTGGGGAAGGCGAGGAGGCGGTGCTTCGGGGAGTTTCTGTTTCTGTTGAGGAAGGTGAGTCGGTGGCGGTTACAGGGCCTTCTGGTTCGGGGAAAAGCACTTTGTTGAACATAATCGGGACTTTGGACCAAGCGACTTCGGGCAAGGTGACGGTGGCCGGCGAGGAAGTGAGCGGGATGGACGAGTTGGCGTTGGCGAATTTTCGGAATCGGCGTTTGGGTTTTGTGTTTCAAAGTCATCATTTGCTGCCGCAGTGCACGGTTTTGGAGAATGTGTTGGTGCCAAGTTTGGCTTCAGGGGATTTGGAGTTTCGGAAGCGGGCGGCAAAGCGGGCGCAGGAGTTATTGGAGCGGGTTGGTTTGGCGCATCGGGCGGGACATCGGCCGGCACAGCTTTCCGGCGGAGAATGCCAGCGAGCGGCGGTGGTTCGGGCTTTGATTAACCAGCCGAAGCTGCTGTTGGCGGACGAGCCGACGGGGGCTTTGGATCGGCGTTCGGCGGAAGTGTTGTCGGATTTGCTGTTGAAGTTGAATCGCGAGGACGGAGTGACGCTGATTGTGGTGACGCATTCTTCGGCGTTGGCGGGGCGAATGCAACGGCGGCTGGAGTTGCGGGATGGGAAGTTGGCGGAGGAGGATTCGTGACGCAAAGTGGGCAAAGCAACGGATCGATTCGGATTTGGACTTTGTTGGGGCGCAGTCTGCGGCATTACGCCAAGTCTCACTTAGGCACTTTGGCGGGCGCGGTTGTGGCCGGAGCGGTTTTGGTGGGGGCGCTTTCTGTGGGCGATTCGGTGCGGGGAAGTTTGCGGGAGATGGCTTTGGCGCGGTTGGGTTCGGTGGAGTTTGCGCTGGTTGCCAACGACCGGATTTTTCGAAGCGCTTTGGCGGAGGAGCTGCAAGAGGGTTTGGGGCGGGAAGTGGCCGGTGTTTTGGCGTTGTTGGGGACGGCAAGCGGGAATGGCGGCGCAACGCGGGCCAATCAGGTGAACGTGCTGGGCGTGGAAGCGGATTTTTGGGGGTTGGCAAGACGGCCGGCAGCGATGACGATTGCGCCGGGCAGGGTGGTGTTGAGCGACGCTTTGGCGCGGCAGTTGAAGGCGAAGGTGGGCGATTCGATTTTGTTCCGCGTGCCAAAACCGTCGGGGCTTTCCCGCGAGGCGCCTTTGTCGCCGGAGGAAGATGCGTCTGTGGCGATGAGGTTGACGGTGCAGGCGATTGTGGGCGACGAGCGGTTTGGTCGTTTTAGTTTGCGGGCTAGCCAGATTCCGCCGTTCAACGCCTTTGTTTCTCGCGGCGATTTGCAGAGGCGTTTGGAACAAGAGGGCGGCGCCAACTTGCTGTTGGTTGGGGCCGAAGCGAGAGGCGTTTCGGGCGGCAAGCCTTCGGAGGTTTTGGATTCTGCTTTGTTGACGGCCGAGTTACGACGGCATTGGCGATTGACGGACGCGCAGTTGGTGTTGAAGAAGTTGCCAAAGGGCAGAGGATTGGAGCTGCGGTCAGAGCGGGTTTTTTTGGAAGCGGCGCTGGTAGAAGCGGCGCAGAAGGCGGTTGGCGAGGCCAGTGGCGTTTTGACGTATTTTGTGAACAGCATGTCGGTGGGGTCTCGGCGCAATCCGTATTCGATGGTGGCCGCGGTTGCGCCGCCATTAGCGCCGGCGGATTTGGCCGATGATGAGATTGTGATCAACCAATGGCTGGCGGAAGACTTGGCCGCCGCGCCCGGAGATCGCTTGACGATGAAATACTACGTCGTTGGTCTCGGTCGAGAGTTGGTGGAAAAGGAAGCTGTTTTTGCGGTTAAATCCATTGTGCCGCTGGCCGGCGTGTATGCGGACGCGGATTTGATGCCGGATTTTCCGGGATTGAAGGACGCTGAGAACTGCCGGGACTGGGACACTGGCTTTCCGATAGAGCTGGATTGGATTCGCGACCAAGACAACGCTTATTGGGAAGCGCATCGAGGCACTCCGAAGGCTTTTGTTTCGGCGGCGGCCGGAGCGAGGCTGTGGAAGAATCGTTTTGGGAGTTTGACGGCGATTCGCTTCCCAGATCGCGGCTTGGAGGCGGTGGATTGGGAAGCGCGTTTGGCCGCCGCGCTCGGCCCGGAATCTGTCGGACTTTCCTTTTCTCCCGTGAAAGAGGCGGCGATGGCTTCGGCAAATCAGTCTCAGGACTTTGGCGGATTGTTCGTTGGTTTCAGTTTTTTTCTGATTTTGGCGGCGCTGATTCTGATGAGTTTGTTGTTTCAGTTCAGCATGGAGCAACGAAGCCGGGAAACGGGCATTTTGTTGGCTTTGGGTTGGAGGCCGAACGCGGTCAAATGGCTCTTGTATTGCGAGGGCGGCGCGCTGGCTGGATTAGGAGCGGTTTGGGGAGCGGCCTGCGGAGTGGTTTACGCGCAGGCTATGCTTTATGGCTTGACGACGGTTTGGAAGGAAGCCGTTGGCACGTCGGCCATTTCCTTTCACTTCCAGTGGGAAACACTGCTTTTGGGTTCACTGGGGAGCGCGATTGCGGGGTGGCTGACGATTTGGCTGACGGCGAGAGCGCAGACGGCCCGGCCGGCTCGCGAACTGTTGCAAAGCGCGGGCGCAGAAGAAGTTTCCGTCCAAGATGGGAGCCGATGGTTTCCTTCATTAGCGATTGTTGCCTTTGTGGCGGCCGTCGGACTGATTGGCTGGGCATTGGCGTCAAGGGAAGAGCAGTCAGCCGAATTGTTTTTCGGGGCGGGCGGACTGTTGCTGGTTTCGGGAATGGCGGGCGCTTTGTGGCGGTTGCGCCGGCGGGCAAAGTTCGGCGGCGTTCGTCCGTTGAATCTAGTTGCGGTAGGCATTCGCGGCGGCTCGAGGCGAGTGAAACGAAGCGCGACCACGATCGGGTTGTTGGCTTGCGGCAGTTTCTTGGTAGTCGCCGTGGGCGCAAACAAGTTGGACGCCGTCAAAGACGCGGCGAAACGAAACTCCGGCACTGGCGGCTTTTTGTTTTGGGGACGGACGACACAGCCGGTGTTGCACGATTTGAACGGTCAATCCGGCCGAGACTTTTTCCTTCTGGATGGAGAAGAGATGTCGGGGGCGCGTTTTGTTTCGTTCCGCGTGTTGCCGGGCGAAGACGCAAGTTGCCTGAACCTCAACCGGGCGCAGCGTCCGCAGCTTATGGGGGTAAATCCGGCCGAGTTGGCTTCTCGAAAAGCGTTCACTTTTGTTGCGGCAGATCGGACGCAGTCCAACGTGGCAAATCCCTGGCTGCTCTTGAACGAGCGGCGGGTGGACGGCGCCGTTCCTGCCATTGCGGATCAGAATTCCATGCAGTGGGCTATGGGAAAAAAGATTGGCGACAAACTTCCTTACACAGACGGGCAAGGCAAGCCTTTCGAGGTTGTTTTGGTCGGCGCGGTTGCCAACTCCGTTCTGCAAGGAAATTTGATCCTAGCCGAGAGCCGATTTGTGGAACTGTATCCCCGCGAGAGCGGCTATCGAACTTTTCTGGTAGACGCGCCGGCGGCGTATCAGGAAAAGCTAGCGTCCACTTTGAGCCGCGCCCTGCGCGGCTTCGGTTTGGAACTGACTCCGACGGCGCAACGGCTTTCGGACTTTAACAAGGTTCAGAATACCTACCTCTTGACTTTTCAAATGTTGGGCGGCTTGGGTTTGCTGTTGGGAAGCGTTGGGCTGGGGATCGTGGTGGCGCGAAATGTTTGGGAGAGGCGGGGAGAACTGGCCTTGTTGCAAGCGGTCGGTTTTCGCCCCGGCGCGTTGCGGTGGTTGGTATTGAGCAAGCATGCGGCCTTGTTGGCAACGGGCTTGTTCATCGGCACGGGAGCGGCGCTAATCGCGGTGCTTCCCAATCTATTGTCTCCCGGAGCGGAATTTCCCTATGTTTCTTTGGGGACGACTTTGCTGGCGGTTCTGGGGAGCGGCTTGCTATGGACCTGGTTGGCGACCTGCGCTTCGCTTCGGGGGCGGTTGCTAAAATCTCTGCGGAACGATTGACTCGATTCCGCCGAGAATGGAAGTTTGCGATGAAAGAAGAATGGCTATGAGTTTTTACTTTTTTAGTTGCCATGTGATTATGCGAGGTCGTTTTTTCTTTGTCCGATTATTTCCGATATGGCGTTCATTGTCCAGAATGGATTTATCCATCTACTTGTTGATTCGTGCTGAAGATCATGAACTACGTAGACGCGAGGATCGTCGATCCATTCTTCTTCATAGAATTTGCTTTTTCTGCTGATTTTAATTTTGCTAAATGTTAACGATCTGTCTTTCGGCAGCATTTCTAGTGTTTTGAGCAATTTTGTTTGCTCATTTAGTGATAGTCCGTGTTTGAATTCTCCTCCATCTCCAGTATTTATTGCGGAAAGGGCTGCGGCCACTTCCGGAGATTGGCTAATTGTTGGAAGGGCGTTTTCGTATCCTGGGCATTCGCTAATTTTTCTTGTTTTTAGTTTAGTTTTAGTGTCCATTTTTTGGTGCGTTATGAAACCTTTTATCTTTTTGTCTTCGATTATGATGTTAGATGTGTATGAGAACCATCCTCCGTTGACTCCTCCTCTTGTGGTTAGTTTTCCTATGGTTAAAAGAGTGATGATTGCCGTTTTATTTTGGCTTTCTACTCTTGCTCTTCTAATACTTGCGACATATGGGGATAAGTGCTGGTTTTTCAGCATGAACAACACTCCTTCATTTATGTTTTGTCCGTTGATTATGTCACATTTTACCTCCGGTGGAAAGTTTTCCATGTAAGGAAATCTATAGTTTGACGCTAAATCCCATATTTTATTTAGGTGAATGACGTCGTCGTAGTCTATGTCGTCATTGAGTAATATTCTCTGATTGTTTTGTGTTGTCATAGTATAAAATGTTTTATGTCGTTTTCCTCTGCCATTGATATTGGCTTCTATTAAGAAGTTTCTTTAGTAGAGCATAGACGGCGGGTATTCAACGCGATCCCGCCGAAGGCGATTTTCTTTATTCCATTTTCTCTTTTTCGAGCGCCTCGTTTAGTTCTTCTATTTTGCTTTTGTGGTTTGCCCTAGCGATAATTCGGGATGAACTGGCGTTTCTTCTCTGCTTTCCGCGTCTGTTCCGGGTTTGCCGTTTGGATAATAAAGAACCTCTGTGACAGAGTCGTCGAGGGGTGTCCATAACCAGCCTTACTTTTTCGGTTTCGGACGGCCATAAAACAACGAAGGCGAGATCGATGACGTCCAGTTGTTTTTCCATTTCGTCAGCGATCTTTTTTGCTGTTTCGTCAATCCAACGATGCGCTTCGGATTTGAAGTCCATTAGTTCCTTCCCGAAATCAAGATCTGAGTGATCTGTCAATCTTCGAAGGAGTTGAGTTTGAACTCTTGCGTGCTGTAAGCAGTCGTAGTCTTGATCAGTTGGGTTACTCATGTGTAGTGTCTCCTTATGTTTTGTTATCTCTTCTGCCATTTGTTGTCCACACTTTCGAAGTGTTTGCTGAGATGACGAACTCTGTTCCAATTTTGACGGAGTGTTTCAAAAGGCCGGGGATTTTTGAATTGCGCTCTGTAACTTTATGGCGCCGTTGGTTTTTTGCCGAATGAGGATTTTATAGTTCCAGTTTCATGATGGAGAAGTCGTCTTCGAAGTCGTCGTGGCCTTGAATTTCCTGGATGCGTTGGGAAAGCAGGTCAAGCGCCTTGGGGTTGCGGGGTTCGATGGATTCGAGGATTTGGACAAAGTCGTCCAGGTCCAGCATTCCGTCGGCGTCTGCCAGTTCAATTTCGTAGGTTCCGTCGCTGAATACGTAAAGGGCGCTGTTTGCGGGGACGGGAATCTGTTCCGAAGGGAAGTCGGCGTCTTCCATAGTTCCCACCATCATTCCCGGAGTTCGGAGTTGTTGGCTTTTCCGAAGGCCTTCGGCGTCTGCGGAGACCAGGACGGAGGGGGGATGGCCGGCGCTTCCGTAGGCAAGTAGGCGGCTGGTTTTGTTGAAGACGCCGTACCACATGGTGAAGTACATGTTGTTGTGCGCTTCCATGGGGAAGGCGGCGTTGAGGCCGGCCAGCACTTGGCTTGGGTTTTTGAAGTCCACGTCGGCAAGGGATCCTGATCGAAGCACGTTGATGACGGAAATGGAAAGCAGGGCGGCGCCGACGCCATGTCCGCACACGTCCAGAAGGTAGATGGAAAAATGCTCAGGATCGATCCAGTGATAGCCGAAGGCGTCTCCGCCGAGCGACGAGGAGGTGAGGAATCGCCAGTCGGAGGCAATTTTGCCTTGCAAAGGTTGGGGAATGAGGGAGCGCACGTAGTCTGCCGCTTCTTGGAGTTCTTGAGCCAACGCCTTTTGGCTGCGCTCGAGGGCTTGGTGGGCGCGGATTCGTTCCAGAAGGTTGATGTATCCGCTAGAATGGTGACGGATGCGGGCGATAAGCTCAATTTTGTCCGGCAGTTTCACCAAATAATCGTTGGCGCCGTTGGCGAAGCCTTCGGCCTTGACTCCGGCTTGTTCCTTGGTCGAGAGAACGATCAGCGGGACTTCCCGGGTGTTTTTGTTTTTGCGAAATTCTTGGACGAGCGTCATGCCGTCGATTTGCGGCATAACAAGGTCTTGGAGGATGACGGTGGGGCGCACTCGCTCCGCCTCCGCCAGCGCTTTGGTCGGATCGGTGCAGTAATGGTATTCGATGTCGCGTTCAGAGAGGAGCATTCGCCGGACGGCTTCTCCGATCATTGCTTGATCGTCGATTAACAGAACCCGAATGGTTGGGGCGGGGGGCGGTGTTGCGTTCATTGTTATGCGGTGTTGCGGTTTTTCCAAAGTTTATTGAGAGCGGTTGGGATTTCAGGGAGCGGCAGAATTTCGACCGCCGCGTTCATCTGGGCAGCTGCTTGGGGCATTCCGTAGACGACGCAGGTGGCTTCGTCTTGGGCGATGGTGTGGTGGCCGGCTCGCCTCAGGGAAAGCATGCCGCTGGCGCCGTCCGGTCCCATTCCGGTCAGCAGAACGGCGGTGAGTTTTTTCGGGCGAATGGGGAGGAGACTTTCAAAGAAAGTGTCGACCGAAGGGCGGTAGGCGGTGTCGACGGGATGCGGAGTGTAGCGGAATCGTCCGTCTGGGCTGATGATAAGATGGTCGTTGCTTCCCGCCAGACACACCTTGCCCGGAATGGGATGGTCTCCGCTCTGCGCGATTTTGACGTCCAGCGGAGTTTGGGTGTTGAGCCACTGCGCCAGTCCGCCGGCGAAGTCTTGGTCGATATGCTGGATCACGGCGACGGCGGCGGGAAAGCCGGGCTTCAACTGCGAAAGGATGGAGGCGATGGCTTTGGGGCCGCCGGTGGACGCGCCGATAGCTAGAAGACTGGGACAGTTTTCTTCTTCGCTACGTCTGTCGGCGGGAGGTTTTGGCGCTTTTTTGGCGGGTGTCGGCGTGGATGCCAATTTTACGATGTTCTCGATTTTGGAAAGCAACATCTGGACCGCCTTGTCGTTGTTGCCTAGTCCGATGGGCGTCTTGGTGGCGTCGAGGGCGCCGCAGCTCATGGCTTCGTAGACTTTCGATGAGTTGCCGCCAACGGAGGCGGTCACAACTAAAATCTGGCAGGGGGTTGCGGCCATGATTTGCCGCGTGGCCTCGACTCCGTCCATAACGGGCATAATCAAGTCCATCAAAATCAAGTCGGGAAGTTCTTGACGGCAGTTTTCGACCGCTTCCCTACCGTCGTTGGCCGTCCAAAGGACTTCGTGATCCGGGGAGGCGTTGATGATTCGCCGAAGGATTTCCCGCATCATGCGCATGTCGTTGGCGATGCCGATTTTCATGCGTTGGATTCTCCAATTAAGTCCAGGATGGCGTTCATGTAGGTTTCGTTTTTGAAGCTGCTTTTGGTGAGGTAATAGTTGGCACCGAGGTCCAATCCCCGCCGCCGGTCGCTCTCGCGGTCTTTGTAGGACACGATAATCACTGGAAGGTTGGCGAATTTTGATTCTCCTCGAATGTGTTCCAAGAGTTCGAATCCGGTCATGCGCGGCATGTCAATGTCGCTGATAATCAAGTTGTAGTTTCCCAGGCGTATGGCGTTCCAGCCTTCGACGCCGTCCACCGCAAGATGCACTTCGTAGCCGTTGGATTCAAGAATTTGTTTTTGCAGCTGGCGCACGGTGATGGAGTCGTCCACAACCAGTATGCGTTGGGTTTTGGATGCCTCTTCCGAAGCGTCCGCCGCCATTCTGCCGATCATCCGCCAGCGTTCTCCGCTGATTTTGTTGTCGATGGAGTGAACTAAGTCGTCCACGTCGAGGATGAGGATGGGCGAGCCGTCGGCGTGAATGGCCGTGGCGTTGATGTTGGGCACGCGCCCCAAACGGGCGTCGAGCGGACGGACAACCAGCTCGGTTTCGCCTCGGATGCGGTCGACGATTAATCCGTAGAGGTTGGAATGATGGTGCAACACAACCGTCGACAAACTCTCGGCATTCGGTGGGGAATCTGTCCATTCCAGCACGCGCTGGGCGGGAACTAGTCCCACTTCGTTGCCGTCGATCGTTGTGTAGTGGCGGTTTTCGACGGTTCGAATTTGCGAGGCCGACACAACGCAGACCTGAACGATGCGGGGAATGGGCAAGGCGTACAGTTCGCCGGCAATCTCCAAAAGCAGGGCCCGAATGACGGATCGAGTAATGGGGAGGCTCAGTTGAAAGACGGTGCCGGCGCCGGCAGTGGTTTCGATGCGCACGGTGCCGCCCAGTTCCTGCATCATGCTTTGGACGACGTCCAACCCCACGCCTCGACCGGAAAGTTCGGTCACTTTGTCGGCCGTTGAAAATGCCGGAAGAAACAAAAACTCCAACAGCTCGGCCTGGCTAAGTCCGGAGAGAATCTCTTGCGTGGTGAGCCCTTTTTCCAAAATTTTGCTTTTGAGCCGGTCGATGTCAATCCCACGCCCGTCGTCTTGAATTTCGATGCGAAGCATTCCCGCGTGATGCCGCGCAACGATGGTGACCGTTCCTGTTTCTTGTTTGCCCGCCGCCCGGCGATCTGCGGGAGTTTCCAGCCCGTGGCCGATTGCGTTTCTCAGAATGTGGCTAATCGGCGCGTCGAGTTTCTCCAAAACGTCGCGATCCACTTCGGTCTCTTTGCCTTTGAGTTCAAATCGGGCTTTCTTTCCGATAGACTTGGAAATATCCCGAACCATGCGCGGATAGGCTTCCACAGCTTCACCAAAAGGCCGCATGCGGGAGGCGATGGATTCTTGATAGAGGCTTTCCGCCAGCCGGCTGTTTCGATGAATGTAATCCTTAAATCCTTCCAAATGTTCGGTGAAACGCTCGCTTGCCAGGGAGGCTTGATGCTCCACTTCGCCCAGCGCGGAAAGCGCCGCGTCATCGCCCGCCGATCTGATGCGGTTCTTCAACGTGCTCAGCGCGCCGGCAAGCGACTGGTGGACGGAATGCATCGAAGCCAAATGCTCGGTGGTGTTCTCCAAGTTGTGCGATTCCACTAGGCATTCGGCGGCGAGATCCACCATGTGGTTCAAGTTTTTGGCCGTCACACGAACGAACTCAGAAGCCCCCTGCCGAGTGCCGGAAGATTTGGCCGCAGGCTTAGGAGACTTAGGAGAAGGGACAGAAGGTTTTTTGGCTTCCGTCGATTCTTGGGAAGCGGGAGCGGGTGGTTTTTGGGCTGGTTGTTGGGAGGTAGAATCTGATGACTCAACCGGCGAAGTGGCTGAAGCGGCTTGCGGATCGGCCAATCCCTGAATCTTTTGGATCAATGCTTCGATGGCCGCTTGGGATTCAGTCGCTTTGGCTTGCGCTTGGGAATCGGTCCACTCGGCCACTTCTTTGAGGAAGTCCAAGCACTCAAACAAGACGTCAGCAGTGGAACTGGTGGCCGGATGTTTGCCCTCTTGGATGCCGACTAAATGGTCTTCCATTGCGTGGGTGAGTTGCACGACGGAGTGTAAATCGACGATGCGGGCGGCGCCTTTGAGGGAGTGAGCGGCGCGCATTAACTCTTCGATGCGTTGGAGGTTGCTGGGGTCGGCTTCCAGTTCGAGCAGGCCATTGCTGAGGACGGCGGTTTGGGTTTCCGCTTCCATGCGGAAGAGTTCCATCATCGAGGAATCCTGTAAATCGCCAGCGGATGGAGCGGGTTGTTTTTGGGCTGGTTGTTGAGAGGTAGAATCTGATGACGCAACCGGCGAAGTGGATGAAGCGGCTCGCGGATCGGCCAATCCCTGAATCTTTTGGATCAGCACTTCGATGGCCGCTTGGGATTCAGTCGCTTTGGCTTGCGCTTGAGAATCAGTCCACTCGGCCACTTCTTTGAGGAAGTCCAAACACTCAAACAAGACGTCGGCAGTGGAACTGGTGGCCGAATGTTTGCCCTCTTGGATGCCGACTAAATGGTCTTCCATTGCGTGGGTGAGTTGCACGACGGAGTGTAAATCGACGATGCGGGCGGCGCCTTTGAGGGAGTGAGCGGCGCGCATTAACTCTTCGATGCGTTGGAGGTTGCTGGGGTCGGCTTCCAGTTCGAGCAGGCCGTTGCTAAGGACGGCAGTTTGGGTTTCCGCTTCCATGCGGAAGAGTTCCATCATCGAGGAATCCTGTAAATCGCCGGCGGACATGCTAAGTGAGGTTGTGTTTCAGGTAATGGAAGAGCAGTTCGTCGTCCAGCAAAGCAATCGGTTTTTCTGCGCGGATCACTCCTTTTGTGAAGGTGGAAGTTGCTTTGGCGACGGTCACTGGGGGCGGATGCAGTTGCTCGCGCGAGAATTGGAGGATGCCGTCAATTTCATCGAGTTTACAGGCCCAGCGGTCGTCTTGGCGTTCGATGATGGCGATTCGGGTTTCGGGCGCGTGCTGTTTCCATTCGCTTTCGGGGCTTTCGCTGGGCAAGTCCAGAAGGTGGCGCATGGAGACGCAGAGATGGAGCGAACCGCGCACGTTGAGGACGCCCAGCAAGGCGGTCCGGGACATTTGAGGAATCCGGTGGATGGTTTTGAAGGGGTGAACTTCCACAAAGTTTGTGGTGGGCAGTCCGAACCATTCGCTGGAAACGCGGAAGGCGACGACGGATTGGTTTTCCGTTTTTTCGGCCTCTTTCTCCGTGGCAACCAGCCGCGTCCATTCGTCCAGATAGTCGCTTGGAGCCGGGCGGTGGAAAAGCCGCCGGCCGTTTTTGGTATAAACGGCGCAGTTTTGGCAGTGGATTTCTTCTGAGAGCCGGGAGCATGATTTGTCACCCCAAACGCCGATCTCCTGCCAGCAGCGTTCGCTTTTCTCTGGAAATGACTGAGTCGTCGAGTTCAAGGCGAAGAGGATCTTGTGGCGACTCTGTCCAGCCGGCGTTTCCAACGTTCGGCGGCGGCAAGTTCGCCTCGGGAGGACGCAAGATGAAAGAGACAAGTTATGGCTTCGTGATGTTCGGGTTCGAGATAGACGGCGCGTCCGAAGCTTTGTTCGGCGTCGCGCTTTTTTCCTTCGGCCAATTGAAGGTTTCCGAGCAGAAAATAAGCTGCCGCGCTTGGCCCTTCGGTTTCCATAATTTGCTGGCAAAGACTCCGGGCTTCTTGGTTTTGTCCGGCGTCGGCCAAACGAAGGGCGCGCTCTAGGCTGATTGACGCCGAAGGTGGTGGCGGAGCGGCCGTCTGGCGGTCGGGTTTGCCGGTTACCGCTGATTTTGTTGAATCTGGTTTTTTGTGATTCGGGATTGGAAAACGTCGCCGTGGTTTTGGCAGGATTTTCGGCTTGTCTTTTCCCTTTCGTCCCAAGGCTTCTTTAAATGTTCTCGTCGGCTTGTCGCAGATTTGTCCGATTTTTTTGCGGAAAGCAAAGGCGCCGGGCCAGTTTAAAGAAGAAAATTGTTGCCGAACGGCGAGACCGGCTTCCGCGTGGCCGACGAAGAGGATGCCTTTTGTAGCGAGTAGCCGCTCCAGATTTTGAAGCACTTGCTGGCGGGACTGCTCGTCTAGGTAAATCATTACGTTTCGGCAGAAGATGACGTCATAAGGCGGATCATCGGCCAAGAGATTGGCGGCCGTCAGATTGGCTTGCTCGAATTGAACCAAACTGCGCAACGGCTCCTGAATTTGGTATCGGTTGCCAATCTGTGTAAAGTATTTGTCCCGATAATCAAGGTTGTCGCCGCGAAAAGAAAGGCGGCTGAAGGGGGTTTTTCCAGCTCGGGACACCAAGCGTTCGCTGATGTCGACGCCTTTGATAAAAAATTCATTCGCCGGCATGTCTAAGTCCAGCAAAGTCATCGCAATGGAGTATGGCTCCTCTCCGCCGGCGCAAGGGGCGCTCAAGGCTCGAATAGGACGGCTCAAAGTGCGGTCGGCGACTGCTTGAGACAAGCGTTGAAACGGGACGGTGTCTCGAAAGAACCAGCTTTCCGGGACGACAATTTCGTCAATCAAATTCCCGATTTCAGAGTCTTTTTGCGACAGGACGTCTCGGTAATGCTTTACGTCTTTGCACGGAATCTTTTCGCAACGCTTTGCCACCGCTTTTTCGACGGCCTCCGGACCAAGCGTGTCGGCAATGACGCCGATTCGTTTGCCGAGAAGTTGCTTAATTTGCGCCATTGCGTTCATGCGGGAATTACCTCCGAGTCGGCGAATAGGGATTTTTTTAACTCTTCTGGGAGAATTTGATCCATCCGATCCACGTCCAGTGTTTGAATGAATTGGCCTTCTGTGGAAGCGATTGCCCCCAAGTAAGGAGCGTCGCGGACGTCGATGCCTTTGGCGGTCAAGGCCGAGGGCGAAATGGTGATGGTCTCAATGGCTGCAGGCGCCACCAGCCCTAAAAGCCTGCGCGGTTTGGATGATTCCGAATCCGCGTAGTGAGTGAGAATGGTGCGGGTGCTCAAGTTGGCCGGAGACGGCCCAAAACCCATCAAAATGCTGAGGTCCAACACCGGCACCGAGGCGCCGCGATATTCCAAAAGCCCGGCGACCGCTTCTGGCGCACGCGGCAGTTTCCGGGTGGAGACAAAGGGAATGATGCGATGGATGCGGTCCGCCGCCAACGCAAACGGATTGCCGTCCATTTCAAACACCAAGAAAATCATTTCGAAAAAGCAATTGCTCGCCCAAAAACAACCGAGAAGTTTAATGGTCCACTTTGAACTTGGTGACTTCTTCGCGCAACCCCCCCACGGCGTCGCGGAGGTCTGAAGTTGCCTGATTGAAGGCCACAATCGACGTCGACGTGGATTGGGCAGCGTCCGTCAATTGCCCCATCGCGTTGTTGATTTGTTGCGCCCCGCTGGCCTGCGTGTTCATGCCTTGCCGAACGGTCTCAAATTGTTCCGTCAACTCCTGAACGTGCTCAATGATTGATCCCAACTGAGTGCTGATGTTGTGAACGGTTTCGCTTCCCTGCCGCATGTGTTCGGTAAATTTGTCCATTTCCATCACCCCGGCAGAAACCGAAGACTGCATTTCTTTGACCATTTGATCGATGTCCAAAGTGGCGACCGCCGTTTGATCGGCCAGGCGCCGCACTTCGCGGGCAACCACCGAAAAGCCCAGCCCGTATTCGCCGGCTTTTTCCGCCTCAATGGCCGCGTTGAGGGAGAGCAGATTGGTTTGATCCGCAACCTTGCTGATGGTAGTCACCACCCGGTTGATGTTCTTCGCCCGTTCGCTAATAACCGCCAGCTTGGAAGAAATGGAACTGTTCGCTTCGGAAAGCGTGCTCATGGCGGATTCCATCCCTTCCAGTCCCTCTCGCCCGGCGTCCGCCAAAGTCGCCGTTTCCGAAGCGCTCTCCGTAACGCTGTTCATCGTCTTGCTCAATTCTTGGGAAGTGGCGGTAATTTCTTTCACGGCGGCGGCAATTTCGGTGGTGGAAGCACCAAATTCGTTGACGGCGGATTCCTGCGTCTTCGCGTTGGCGGAGATTTTCGTGGCGGTGGAAGTCAGCAGGATGCTGGACTGTTTGACTTGGCCGATCAAGGCGTTCAAATTTCCCGTCATCTTGGTGATGGAAAGAAGAAGTTGGCCGGCCTCATCTCCTCCGACGGCGTCAATCTTGCCGGTCAAGTCTCCTTGCGCGATTTCTTCGGCCACTTTGGCCGCCAAGGCGATGCGCCGGGCAATGGAGTTGGCCAGCCAAAACAAAATGCCGGTAACAAACAAGCCTCCGATCAAAACCGTAATCGCGGAAATCCACAGCTTTGAGCGAAGCGGCTGATAGACTTCGTCCCGCCCGACGCGCATCACCAAAGTCCAATTTCCCGTGGGAATCTTTGCCGAATCATAAAAATATTCGAGGCCGTCCAAGTCACGGGACAGCACGGTATTGCCGCTCTTGGACGTGTTTTCGTAGAAGGGAGTCAGAATGTCGGCCAATCGGGAGTTCTGAATGGCAACAGGATTGGCCGCGATTTTGCCTTCCTCTAAATCTCTTTTGAGTTTAAGAAGTTTGTTCTTGTCGTCGGCATCAATTTCCTCGTCGGTTTCGGCTAGCTCTGCGGCATCTTTTATCGCTTTTTGCAGGTTGTCCACGACGTCTGTTTTGGCCGTCATATATTCATCAAAAGTGGTGGCGATGATTCGCCCGCCGCGGCTAATCAGCACGAAGCCTGCGGATTGGAACGGTTTCAATGTTTCCAGAAAGGTTTGCACGTCTTTCAATGCTTGATCCACTCCGGCAATGCCCTTGAATTCCGCCGAGCCCGTGGAGTTGGTAATAATAATGGGATAAGTCTGCTCGAAAATGAGTTTGCCTTCGTAAATGTAAGGCTCGGTGATCATCATTTTCCAGTTTTCGTCTGCCTTAGACGCTGCTTCGCCGACCTTTGAACTCGCCGAAAAGACGTCTGAGGCCTTTGGACTGAGTATCTCTTTTTTCTCGACGAGGTACTGTTCGGCCTCACTCAGATAAGCGCTGAGGTTGATGTTCTTGATTTCTCTTTCCTCTCCGTAACGATTCTTGACGCCTTGGTAATAAAGACTCGTTTCCATGTCGACGAGGGGGGAGACTTTGATTTCTGAAGGATTTTTGATATCCCGAAACCAATAAGGAATAAATCTGCCTTTCTTATCCACTGCTCCGATATCGTTGCCCTTCTCATCTTTTCTCCATCGGAATCGCTCCGACAAAGAGGAGGCGTCGAGGTTGTTGGTGTGATGATTCTCGTCCCGCCCGTCGGCGTCTGGTTCGTAGCCAAAATAGGCGCCGGTCAGGTTGGTGTTCAGGCGGAGAACTTGCTGAGCGTAGAGAGTCGAGGCTTCTCGATTGCCAAAAAGGCCGTTTTCCTGCGCCAAAGCCATCGTTTTGGGAATGGTGACCGACACCAAGTTGGCCTCCTCAATTTGCCGGGCGGCCAGCGAGGTGTTGAGGTTGATTTCCTCTTCGATGTTGCGCCGCAGCTCCTGAAACTGCTGAATAATCAAAAGAGTGGAGATGGAAAGGAGCGTGATTAGCACCGGACAGGCGCCGAACATCAGAATTTTGAAACGCAGGCTTTTGAAACTGAATTGGCGAAGGGGCATAAACAAGTCTTCGTTAGGTGGTTGTCGATTCGGGAATTTTCTGGATGATTAAACGATGCGCCGGGCAATGTTCCGCCAACGCCTTCGTCCTATTTCGCGTCGAATACTCTTCCTTTTCGGTTTCATTGCCCTTGCTTAGTCAATAATTCGAAGAGGAATGTTTCAAATTTTCGAGCTTCTTGCAAAGAAATTTTTAACTTTTTTGCATTTTTCCCTTGCCGTTTTCCTTGTTCCTTTCAGTAGCGCAAAAATTGGGATTGCCTTGTTGGAATAAATTTGGTTTAATGACGTCAATGAGTGCCGAGACAACCATTATACTTCAAAATCGCATTTCGGAACTGGGGCGTCTTCGAGATGCCGTCCAAACGTTTGCCGAAAAACACGGAGTCCCTTCCGAAGCCGCTTTCGACATCAATTTGGCGCTGGAGGAATTGCTAACCAACATCATCAACTACGGCTATACCGACGACGCCAGTCACGAGATTCGGCTTACCATTCGGAAGGGACGACATGCCGTCCGTTTGGATTTAGAGGATGACGGAGTCCCTTTTGATCCAACCAAACTCGAAAGACCCGATGTCGATCAAGACATCTCCCAGCGGAAGATTGGCGGTTTGGGCATCTTTCTAGTCGGAAAGCTCATGGACAGCACCAGCTATCGGCGCGAAAGCAATCGGAACATTATCATCCTCTCCAAGACGGTGAAAAAATGGGAAGACAAATCCCCCGCTTGAGCAATTGGCCAAGCGCAAAAGAAGCCGCAAAACAACCGTTTTAAAATGCGAATCCGCATCATGGAAAAGAGAGCCAAGGCCTATCGAGAGCCAATCTCTCCGCAAGAAGATCCCGCCGGTTTCTCCGGCATGGCCGAGACGCCGAGCAAAGGGCTTTGGAACTATCTGGCGGAAGGGCTTGTGGTTTTGGCGACGATTGGGATTGTCGTTTTTGCCTTCGCCTTTCTTCTCATTGTTGCCCTGCCAATTCTGTTGATCTGCGGCGCCGTGTTTTTATGGAGACACCGCCGCGCCTTGTCGGCAGGCCTGGGATTTTTGAGACGACGTCAAACAATGTCCGCCCGCGATCCCTTTGCCCGTGCAGACCGCAATGACGACGTAATCGACGTATAAATAATCGCGCGCTACCCCTCGCGCCTCAAGGCCGGTTTTCGTTTGGATGGAAAAGGACTCGACGAAAGGCCATCCACGAATTCGTCCACCCGCTTCCCGATAATCTCTTCGCAACGAGCCATTTCTTTTTGCTGTTGCTTGCGGTATTCGTTCACAATCTGTTGCAAATCATCGACGTTGTAGAGATAAACGTTGTCTAAAAAACCTGCCTTTTCGTCAATATCTCTAGGCACGGCGATGTCGATAAGCAACAGCGGCCGTGCCGGCCGGTTTTTGAGCAGCTCAACGAGATGGTCGCGGGTAAGGATAGGCTCTTTCGCAGCCGTGCTACTAATCACAATGTCAATCCCGGGGAACTCTACAACCCATTCTTCAAAACGCACCGGCCTAGCCCGCTCTCCAAGTTCCTGGGCAAGATGTGCCGCCTTGTCGTAAGAGCGATTAGAAACAAGGACGCTCCCGACGCCCCGAGAAAGAAGAGAGCGGGCCGTTTTTTCGCTCGTATCTCCGGCGCCCAAAACTAAAACCCGATGATTCCGAAGCCCGTCGAAAATACTCTTCTCCGCCAACTCTACGGCAGCGGCGGCCACGGACTTGGACCCTTGCTGAATCTTCGTTTCCGAGCGGCATTGTTTGGCCGCTTGAAACGCTTTTTGAAACGCTTTATTGAGCCGCTTGCCAGTGTGCCGATGTTGCAGCGCGATTTGATAAGCGCGTTTTATCTGCCCCAAAATCTCCGTCTCCCCAATAATCTCCGAATCCAAACCGCTGGCCACCCGAAAAAGATGCTGGATGCCTTGACGCCCCATCAGAGTGTACACCTCCGCGCCGAGCCCTCCGCAAAAATTCTGATTGGCCGTGAAACCGCAACGCGGACAAATCCTATCCCGAAGAGTTCTGGAACCAAGCCCTTCACAAAAATTCCGATTCACCGCAAGGCTTCGTTTTAGCATCTCCGCCAACTCAACAGAGGGCGCGTCGTGCGCCGCGTAAAGTTCCACCCGATGGCAAGTGGACAACACCACAATCTCCTCCACCTCCGCGTTGCCGCGCAAGTCTGCCATCACTCCGGGCAGTTGATCCTCCGCCACCGTGAATTGCTCCCGAAGACTCACCGGCGCTTTCCTATGCGGCCAATCTCGGAGAGCGCTGTCCTCAATCACACTCAGGCCTGTAACCAACAAAGACATCGCCACCAAACAAAAATGGAAAAAAGAAAAATTCGCGTCATTGATGCGCGCTCGACATAAGATTCGTGCCCCAAAACGTCAAAATCAAAAAAGCAAAAACCAGCGCCGTCCCCCATGCAAAACGATGCCCCTGAAAATCCAACACCCAACGCGCGACCACCAATGCCACATACATCAGCCAAACAACCCCCGACCAAAGAATCTTTGCATCCCACTGAAAAACCTTCTCCGTGTCCCAATAAATAAAAAAAGACATCCCCAATCCGGCAGTCAGCAAAACAACCCCCACCGCTAGCCACACCCCCGCAATCCGATCCAACCGCTGAATCGAGGGAAGCGCCGCAAAAATCGCCCGCATCGTGTTGAACTTGAGATCATGCTCCTGCGACAAAAACATCGCCCCCGAAATCGCGCTCAAACCAAAAGCCCCATACGACAACAACACCAGCGCCGCATGCAAACTAACCGCCCCATTGGCCAACTGCGTCCTCCCCGACGGCGCGTCCAAATCCGGCATCAGCGCAAAAATCCCCAAAGCTAACAGCAACGGCGACGCAAACGCCCCTAAAAACCGCCAGCGCGGCCAAAAGCCAAAAACCAAATACGCCCCCGTCACCGTCCACAACACAAAAGCCGTCGCTTCATATAAATTTGTAACGGGACACTGTTCCAAAGACACACCCCGAAAAACCAACGCCAACGTGTGCGGCACAAAAGCAGCCAACAGCAAAAAATAATTCACCCGATCATCCCAGCGAAAACCCCGCCGCCAAAGAAACACCGAGTAAAACATGCTCACGCCGTATAAAACAACGGCCACGGCAAACCACTGTCTGTCACTTAGCCAATCCACATGCCCACAATAAAAAACCTTCCCCCCACAAAGCAAAACCACAATCTCCCCTCCTTTTTTCTCCATTCCTCTAGAATCAACCTCGCCGGACACTGAGAAATTCTCCCTCCGCTCTCCTTTTTATCCAAACAAAAAGCCGTTTCCTCAAAATAATTCCGAAAAAGTCGAAAAAATCTTTGACACCAGCAAACACTCCTAATAAGTTCCATTTTTTGAGTCAGTCATTAAAATGTCTATTAAAATGAACAAGGGAGTCTATCTAATCGCGTTCGTAGCCATGCTTAGTTGTAGCAAGGGCGGACAAGCGCAAGAACCAAGTATTGAAGGCGTGGAATGGCAAAAAGGAGTTTCTATCGGCGACCTCGAAGGCGTCGCGCAAATTCGAGTTCCGGCCGGCTACGTATTCGCCGATGGCGACGAAACCCGCATCATCATGGAGGCAATGGAGAATCTTACAAGTGGCAGCGAAATGGGATTTATCTCGCCATCCAGCCTTGATTGGTTTGTTGTTTTTGAATTCGACGAAACGGGATACGTGACGGACGATGAAAAAGATTCCCTTGATGCGGATGCCATGCTTCACTCAATGAAACAAGGCGACAAGCAAAGCAACGAAGAGCGACGGCGACGAGGATGGCCCGCACTTTACACTCTCGGATGGGAACAAGAACCAACCTATAATGAAATAACGAACAACCTCGAATGCGCGCTTAGGGGTGTGTCGACCCTAAATTTCAAAATCAGAATTTCGAACCTGTGAATCCGAAAAAATCTGCCGCCACAATAATTCGCCCAAAACGACCTAACTCATTGAATGACAACGAGTTATCGACATTTTCCGTCAAATCTATGGGGTCTCCAGACCTTTAAATAATGCTTGCGCAGGAAAATTCGGGTTGTGTTTCTGTGTTGGGGGGGGGGAGGCGAATCTGCTCTTCTGGAGGTGGACAGTTGATAACTAGATACGGACAGCATCGACATGAAGACTCCAACATCGATGAAAATGAAGCCACTTCTCGGCGTTGTCGTGGTCTCTGTAGCTGGACTTTAGGCAAAAACCGCTCAAGGCGTTGTTTCCCTCGTTTCCCAACTCTTTTCCCCTGACGCCAAAGGAGGGCGTTCGCGGCGGCCAAAAAAGTCTCCCGCCTTGGCGCCATCTTCTCGGCCGCCGGCATCGTTGGCATCGGCCGGCTCGCCTTGCCGTTTCTGATGCCAGCCAACGATGAGGAGAAGACGGACGATGCGCTCGAAGTGAGTTGTCTTTGGGTTTCGAATCATGGTTCGTCCGGTTTCACGGTGGAATTTGATGTCACCGCTCCTTGGGATCCTATTCGTTTTTTCGATGAGTTTCAGTTGTGGCAGGATGGTGTTGAAGTCGACGATGGGGCTCCTCCCCGCGTTTCGCTTGACTCTGATTATTGCGATTGGTTGAGTATTCCGGGCTATGACGGCGGGACGCCTCTTCCTTATCCGGGCTACAATCAATACAACCCGGCTTTTCAGTTTAATATTGCGGGGCAATATTGGTACGAGGAGTGGAGTCCGGATGGTTTGACTCCTTGGGGGTATTGGTCGACGCGTGCGTCTGTGGATATTTCGCTTTACGTTATTGTGAATAGCAACGGCGCGCTTTACTCGATGCTGGCTTGGGCGTACGATACCGACGGCGATGGTTATGAGGTTCCGGTCTATTATTCTGCCGGTGGAGGCTCGTTTGAAACTCTTCCGTAGGCAAGCGTTTACGTTGGTGGAATTGCTGGTTGTCATTGCCATTCTTGGCATCTTGGCGGCCATTCTTTTGCCTGCTCTTTCTAGGGCTAAGTCGGCGGCTCACAAAGCGGTTTGTATTAATAACCAGCGGCAAATTGGGATTGCTCGGCAACTTTATGCCGATGATAACGGCGGCGTTCTGGTTCCGCTTATATTTTCAAAGGAACAGGTCTCTTTCGATTCTTTTTGGAATATTGCTCTTTGTTTTGGCTATTTGGGTGGTCAAACGAATTTGTTTGATTGTCCGGCGGAGAAACGCATTCCTCGCTTAGTTTCTCTGGGCAAGGTTCGTCCCGGTTGGTGGGGTTGGGGTTATCAACAAAATGTTATTGGTGTACATAATAACTTAGGGAATCGTTTTGGAACTGATGAAGATCCCCATTGGGGGATCTCTGGGTCTACTTATTTCGGTTCTCTCCGGGAGTCTGCTGTGGTTTTGCCTTCGCGCATGATGGCGCAAACTGATGGCTCTTCTTTTGGTGTTCGTAATTTGCGAACTGGTGAATCTGAATTGTACGTTGAGAATTTCGGGATTCCTTTGCTTTTTCGGTTTCCGCCTTTGTTTCCTGAGTGGGCGTCTAGGGTAACCGTGGCCCGTCGTCATTCTGGGCAAGCGAATATTTTGTTTGCGGATGGGCCTGTGGGTTCGGAGACGTTGCATCAAATGCTTTTTCCGTCTTTGGAAAACTGGACTCGATTCCATGACGATCATCAAAAGCATTGGCGGAATGGGGGACATGCCGATCCCTTCTAGTTGGCAACCTCCTACGCCTTGAGATGAGATTAAAGACTTGGAAAGACGTCTCGCCGATCTGTTTGATCATTCTGAAAAAGAATCGATATGGGCAATTCATGCAAAATGGAGAGACTGGTTTTACGGAGCCCTTTCGATTTGTAAAATTGTTATGTCCGCACGTGCGCTGTGTGATAAATGGCGCGGTGGTTGGAGGCTTGGCGATCTGTTGGATTTATTCAAAAATATCCTCAAAGTTGAAATATTCAATGAGATAGGCAAAGTTGTTTTCAGTTCGGTCGTTATTGTTTGGTTTGGATTTCAAGTAATGGAGTCAGTTGTGGGAGCATATCAATATTTTCAGGGACTGAGAGAAACTCATCGCCAAAAGATTAGGGAAGAAGAGCGAGAACGGTTTGTGAAGTTTCTGGAAGATCAGAAAGTTTCCGAAAAGATAGTTCGGAACGCAAGAAAGTTCGCTCGTTCCTCGTCGAAGGATCGCTAGGCGATTATCCTGTTCGCGCTAGCGAATAAGAAATCAGTCGTCGCCGGGTTTGTTAGAGCCGTCGGGTTTTGGCTCGGCGGCTTGTTGTAGAATTTATGCGGTTAACGGAAGAACCAGATCCACAAATGGCACCGCTTTTGCTGGCGCAACGAGGAAACGCCGGCTCCGGCTCGCTTTGGCAAGTGGGCTGCCAGTCATAACGAAGGAGCCGCTAGCCCAAGAACGGCATCCTGGCCCGAGTGTTAGGACATGGAAAGACGCCGAGAGTCGCTCCGCCAGAGGCGTTGTCCATAGAGAGCCCCAGTATAAAAGCTCATCCCGATGAAACGGACGCGCGAAAAAGATACGGTCCGCCAGCCCTCGGAAAATCTCATGGAGGCGGGAATGCCAAAATCCCTATGCTGCTGCCAGAGATGGCCAAGCAGTGAAGTTCTCGCCATCGCCCAGCCAAGCCCCCGCTGCGCCTGAGGGGAGGCCAGACGACCATAGTCCCATTGCCCATGGATCGCGCCTATGAAGGCCGAGAAAATCGAGAGCAAGCCCAAACCAAGGGATTGGATCCAGTAGTTCCGCCGAAGAAAAGCCATCGCAATCCATGGAAATACGACCCAAGAGCTATACCAGAAGCGCAATGAAGTAGAGAGGCCGTTCCGCCGGTTGAAAGGCGATCGCCAAGTCTTCTCTCGCTTGGACAAACTAGACATAATCTTTATAAGACTCATAGCATTCGCCCTCTTCTCCGAAATGCTCCGTTAGTAGGAAACACAAACTAATCGCTCGTGGGACACGCCTTTGGCGGCGAACAAGGAAATGTCAATGCCGACAAACCTTCGTCCCAGTTTGGCGGCGGCTTCTAATGCCGTGCCGCAACCGCAAAACGGATCTAATACTAAATCCCCTTCGTTGCTGCTGGCTCTGATAATCCTCTCTAACAACGGAACAGGTTTCTCCGTCGGATAACCGCTTCTTTTTTTGCCGAGAACAGGCAAGATGTCCACCCATAAATTGCCGGCAGGTGTCCCTCGGAAATCGTCCTGATACTTGCGCCGTTCCAGCTTGCCATCCTCGCGGATGACAATGTTGCCTTTTTGATACTCTTCTTCCAATCGCTCTTTGATCAGTCGCCAACCAGAGGGATGCGGATTGTGAAACCCCCGCCATTCGTAGCATTGGTTCGGCCTCTTGCCCATGCCGGGAGAGTTCCAGATATGCGCGCTGTCATCGTAATAGCGCCGCCCGTCTTGATCGACTAAGGGAAACTTGGCTTCGGCATCCTTATCCGTTAACTGGAGATACGGACGAATCGGCGTTTCAGACGATCTGGCGTAGTAGAGGATGGTGTCGGTGATGCTTCCCCACTGCTTCGGCGCGTGCTGAAAGCTCCCGTGGACCGAAGTGTGCCTCTTCCATATGATTTCGTTGCGGAAGTTTTGTTGGCCGAAGATAGCGTCCATCAGTAGGCGCAAGTAGTAGTTGGCCGTTGGATCGCAGTGCAGGTAAATGCTCCCAGTGGATTTGAGAAAGTCTTTTAGCACCGCCAACCGCTCGGCCATGTAGCTAAGGTAAGAAAGCATTTTAGATTGCGGAATCAGAATGCTTAAGGCTTCCATCAATTTGCTGGCGGGATGGCCTTCGGCGCCCATCATCTTCTGGGTGCGTTCGATGGCGGCGGCGTCCCATTCCCATATGTCGGTAAAGACAATGTCTTGGGCGGAGCCTTTGTCTTCGTCTTTTTTGTGGGGTTTGTTATAGACTTCGTCGCTGTTGAAGGGCGGGTCCATATAAATCAAGTCCGCTTGGGGTCCGGTCCAGTTTTCCGGTTTCTTCCATTCCTCCATCAGTTCCAAGCAGTCTCCATAATAAACGTTTCCTGTCTTCATATATTTTTAAGTTTCACTTTTGGTTAGTGGTGGATATTCGGCGAGGAATCGGGGGTCTGACGTTGTTGTAGAGCTTGTTTGAGTTTGTCGTGAAGGTTTCCGAAGGAGCCGTTGCTGAAGATGCAAACGACGTCTTTCGGGCGAGTTTCGTTGACCAGATGGCGGCAGACAGCGTCGGCGTTCGCCAAGTATTCGCAGGGTTTTCCCCGCCGGAGAATGTCTTCCGCCAACTGTTCGGGGTTCAGCCTTTGGGAAGGCGGCAGTTGCTGCAGCCGGTCAATTTGGGAAAACACAACGCCGTCGGCGGCAGAGAGCGCGTCGGCCAGTTCTGTTTGGAAGATGTTTCGCCGGGTAGTGTTGCTGCGCGGTTCAAAGGCGGCCCAAATCCGCCGGTCGGAATAGGCCGAACGCAAGGCGGCTATGGTTTCGCGGATGGCCGTAGGATGATGGCCGAAGTCGTCCACAATGGTGACGCCGCCAGCCACCGCCAACACTTCCATCCGGCGGCGAATTCCCTGAAAAGTCGCCAAGCCCTCTTGGATGGTCTCCGCATTGATGCCGCAGTGGCGCGCGCAGGCGATCACGGCCAGCGCATTTCGAACGTTCAACCGGCCGAGAAGCGGAAGCGTGTAAGAAACGCCGGCCACTTGAAAGGCCGATCCCGAAGCGCGCAGTTGGATATGCTTTGCCCGCGTTTGGTTCGCGGTTCCGAGTCCAAAAGACTCCACCGGGCAGTGCCGAACTTCGAGGAACTCGCGCAAGATTGGCTCATCTCCGTTGAACAGGAGCAGGCCGTTGCGCGGGATGAGCTGGGCAAAACGCTGAAACGAAAGCCGAATGGCGGCCAAATTCTCGAAAATATCGGCGTGGTCAAACTCCAAGTTGTTGAGAACACCGATTTCGGGAAGGTAGTGGAGGAATTTGCTCCGCTTGTCGAAAAACGCCGTGTCATATTCGTCGCCTTCAAGAATGATCCACGGGCTGTCCGTAAAGCGGGCGCCGCAGCTGAAATTGCCCGGCACGCCGCCGATGAGAAAACTCGGATTGCGGCCGGCAGTTTCAAAAACCCAAGCCATCAAAGAAGCCGTCGTCGTTTTGCCGTGCGTGCCTCCAACAACGACGGAGCGCTTCCCTCGAATGAAAACTTCTTTCAACAATTCAGGCAGCGAGCAGTAAGGCAATTTTTGCGCCAGAACGTATTCCACCTCCGGGTTGCCGCGAGACAAAGCGTTGCCGACGACCACCAAGTCGGGCCGATGCGCCAAATTCTCTTCCGCATAAGGCGAGCGAATCGCGATCCCTTGATCGGCCAGAAAGTCGGACATCGGAGGATAAACCCCTTGATCGGAGCCGGTCACTTGATAGCCCTTTGCCTGCAAAGCGGCAGCGCAGGACGCCATCGCCGTGCCGCAAATACCGCTCAAGTGAATGGAGCGAACTTGTTCCATCATAAGGCGCAGTCTCTATATCTCTGGCAAGTTTATATCTTAGGAAATCTAGAAAATCTTTTTAAGTTTAGAAAGTTTATTTCATCTTTCCATAAAACCATGGAAAAACCTTCCATAAAACGGTTATTCCTAATTAATCAGAATAAAAATTACTTCCAATTCTTCCAGCTCTGATTATTGAGAATTTTCTGTTGATTCCTTTCAATTCTATCTAATTGGTTTTGGCGCATCCTTTCCTGTATGGAGCGATCTAACGCTTGCATGCGCCGTCTCTTTTCCAGTTGTTCTATTGCATAAAGTTCCCGTTCTGCGGGAGACATATTTTCTCATTCTTCCTTTGTTAGTTTTGTAGAGGCGCATCCAGCCGCCGCTATCGCCACAATCGCGAACGCGAATAATATAATTTTCGACCTATTATTTTTCACCTTAGTTTATAGTTTATTGTTCCCTTCTTATTTTTTGCTCCAACATTTCGCCGACGATCTGGGGGTTGGCTTTTCCTCGGCTGAGCTTCATCACTCGGCCTTTGAGGAAGTTGAGCGCCGCTTTCTTGCCGGCGCGAAAATCGGCGGCCGACTTCGGATGCGCGGCAACAGCTTGATCGCAGAGAGCGGCAATGGCGCCGACGTCGCTGACTTGAGACAATCCTTTCTCCGCAACGATTTCGCCGGGCGGCTTGCCGGTGTCGAACATCTCACCAAAAACTTGCTGCGCAATTTTGGAGCTGATCTTCCCGCTTTCGACCAACTCGATTAGTTCGTTGACCTTTTGAGGAGCGAATTTCAAATCGGCGAGACCACTCCCGCTTTCGGTCAGTTTGGCTCGCAGGTTGTTGATCAGCCAGTTAGCCGCCGCCTTGGGCGAAGGTGAAGACTGGGCAATCGCTTCGTAATAACTGCCCAATGCAAGGTCGTTCACTAAAACTTCGGCGTCCTCCGCTGGAAGATTGTATTGGGAAATCATCCGCCGTTTTTTGTCCAAAGGCAGTTCCACGACGCGGGAAGCCACCGAGCCCAGCCAATCATCGTCCGGCTCAAATGGCATCAAGTCGGGATCGGGAAAATAGCGGTAATCGTGCGCATCTTCCTTGGCGCGCATTGTTTCCGTCACGCCAACGTCGTCGTCCCAACGGCGCGTCTCCTGGCAGAGGCTTTCCCCGCTGGAAACAGCGCGAATCTGGCGGTCCACTTCATAGTCAATGGCTCGCCGGATGCCGCTGAAGGTGTTCATGTTCTTGATCTCCACCTTGGCGCCCAATTCCTTTTGCCTGCGAGGCCGGATGCTGACGTTCACGTCGCACCGCACCATTCCCTTTTCCAAATCGCAATCGCTAACTCGGCCGCACCGCAAAATGCCCACCAGCGCGTTGAGATAGGCATAAGCCATGTCGCCACTCCGAATGTCCGGCTCGGAAACGATTTCCAACAAAGGCACGCCGGCGCGGTTGTAATCCACACCGCTATGCCGCTCAAAATGAAAACTTTTGCCCACGTCCTCCTCCAAATGAGCGCGATGAATGCGAACTTTGGCAATCCGAAGAACCTCGCCGGCAACAGAACGCGGACTCCCTCCCGCAAACTCAAACTCGACGCAACCGCCCTCAGTGGAAGGATGCGCCATTTGAGTAATTTGATAGTTCTTCGGCACATCCGGATAAAAATAGTTCTTTCGATCAAAACGCGCGCGGCGAGAAACCTTGCCCCGCAACAACATTCCCGTAAGAGCCGTCAAACAAAGTGCCTCTTCGTTTGCCACCGGCAACACGCCGGGCATGCCTAAGCACACGGGACAAACATTCGTGTTGGGCGACTCTCCGTAGCGATTGGCGCAACCGCACCACATCTTCGACCGAGTCTTCAATTGAACGTGCGTCTCCAAACCAATGACCGCTTCGTAATTCATAAAACAAAAGAAAAGTCTGCCTACTCAAACCCAAATGCGCAAACAAGAAACCTCGGAACCGTGGAGGCAAACCCCAAAAAGAGCAAGCCGCCTGCTAAGAAATCAACATGAGCCATTGCTGAGACCACCCACACTGGAAATGCCAATTCCGCAACTACAACCGCGCTTCCTCCCTGCCGAAAGAAGGGCTGGACACCTCAGAAGAAATCGGCCTAAACCCGCTGAAAATCATCAAAATAAACTCCCGACAACACAACCTCTCCCTACGGTACTCAAAACCATCCAACGCATCTTAGCCACCGTCTCTGATCAAATCACGCAAGCAGACTTGTTTGTATCCAGATCCACACGCAACTAGCGCCCCAACCCTAACTTAAGCATCGTCCGCTACGAAAATCTCACCGAAAAACCGCTAACCACCTCCGAACCCTCTTTCAAGAAGACATGCTCACCTCACGGCTTTCAACAAAATTTCCCATGATACAATAATAGGAATCAACTTAGCGGTTGTCAAAAACAACTCATCCCTCGCCACCGACAAAAACCTATGCTATAAAAATAAAATAGACTCAGTCCTTGTAAAAACTTTATTGTAATCAACGCCTAATCCAGATCCGCGGATGTGGAAAGATGACAGCGTCATATCCTCAAGGAAAGAACTTGCTTGCCCCAACGCACCCCAAACACATTCGCGACGCGCTCCCCGCCCCAACAAAGAAAAACCAGCCCTTACGCTATGGAACTGAGAGAGATTCGGACTGCGATTCCTGCATAGATTGCGGCTCTTCTACTATGCGCTCTTTTCTTCATCGCGCCGCTTCCTTCCGCATTTGCTCTCGCCAAGCCGCCACCCGCTCCGTCATCGTCCCTCTTGCCGTTCCCAAATACCCTGCCCGCTCCGCCACAAACTCTTCCTCCAACCAATCCTATATCCACTGCCCCCAACGCTTCAACCAAGTTGACGTCCGGGATCCTTTGCCGCGCAAAAGAACGCCTTGCTCCTTCCCAATGTTCTGCTTGCCTACAATACGCTCCACTTGCTTTCCACAGATCTTCAATCTCCAACGCCGTATAAAAGCCCAATCTCTCATAACGAGCCCGCAACGACTCCACTTCCGCCTTGTGAAAACTCAATACCCGAATCACATTGCTATAATCCTCAATCCCATATCCATTCTCTAATAATAACAGCATCACTGCCCGCAAGGCCGGATCCTCCTTCCTCTCCGAATACGCCCAACTGGCAAGGTGAAAGTGTTTCTGCACTTTCTCTCGATACTCGGCATCGCCGCTTTTGAGATAGCGCGTCGGATCAAAGCAGTCGGCCGGATGCAATTCTAACAACCGCCCCCGCCGTTCCCGCTCGGCCAGTTGCCGGGATCGAGCCGCTTGCAACTCTCTCACCAGATCCTAAGTCACCGATCGCGGCAAAGGTTTTGACTCCTCTGTTAATGTTGAAGTAGTCGGTCTTTCCTCAGTTGTTTGCGTTTGGGCGAAGTCCAGTTGGTTTGTGGACGGTTGCGAATTGTTGTGGGAAAGGAGCAACATCACGCAGACCCCCAGCACAACGCCGACTATCATAGACAACTCCTTCTCTCATTTCCTAGTTTTCTTCGGTTTAGGGGTTTGTAAAAACTTATTGAGCTGGCGATTCATCAAATCCTTCGAGGTTGTGCCAGTCGTTAGGATTAAATTGTTGTCAGTCTTCCGGGTGCGGCTGGTTGTCGTGATTCCAGCGGCGGCGAGTTTCCGCTGAAGGCAAGGTCCTATCGCGCAAAGTGCCGGCCTCGACATGCCCGTTCAGCAACAACATGTTCGCCCGCCGATTGTGCCGTCGACTAATGTTGAATCGATTCTTATGCCATGGAAGGATGATGATGTTCGGGCTGATATTTTTCCATCAAGGGATAAAATCTCCAAAAGAATCATCTGTATTTCCTTTATACAAAGTCTGGTCTCCGATGGTGATCATGTCCGAGGGCGCGCGAATGGCGCTTTCCTTGCAGGGAATATAGTATTGATATTTCCCATAGTCGGGATGCAGTTGGCTAGTTCCCGCCACTCCGCGCCATGGTTCGTCCATACTTTGGGGGTGGAAACGGAATCCGTGATGAAGTTGATCGACGCCTCCCGACACGTTCAAGCCGTAGCTGAAGTTCCACATCATGGTTACTTCTCTCTTCTTATCGGCTGGTTCGGGATATTCTAGAGCATTTTTGACCTTCCGAGGCAACTTCGGGTCCAAGGCAGCGCACCGCCAGACGCGTTGGTGTTGTGATCCAAATACAGCCCTCAGAGTAGAGATTTCCAATCAATCACCAACCACGGGTCAAATGTGATTTTCCATTCCGGGTCGGCAAAAGTTTGGTCGATGCGCGCCCTGGTTTGTCCATACAGCGGCAAATAGAGATGCACGGCCACGTCAAAGACAAAAGGCGCGTCGACAATGCTGTCGCCCACAATGGGATCTGCTCTCGTCCCTTCACCCAGACGCAGCTCCAACGGATTCCCCGACGATTGCGCAACCGCATCCGGTGGGGCCTTCTGGGAGGAAGGTAAGAAGTCCAATGCCGCAGCGATGCCAAAAACAACCGTAAACAGCGCGAATAACCCGCGGCAAACCGAAAAACGAAAGGCCGCCGCGGCCGACAATTTGCTTTTGGCGCCGATGAAAGGCGAAAAACACGGCACCAATTGCAGGCAACAAAACGAGCACCGCCGAGGCAATGCTCCCCAATCCCGGAATGCCGGGAACTAACGAATTGATTATGTCTGTCTGGTTCATAAGCCAGTCGATCTATTCCAACAATTTCCATCTACTTGCCCTAGCGTTTTCTTTGAAGAAACAGCCACTCGACTACTTTCCCGCCAAGCTAGTTTGTCACGATTCAGCAGACGGAAGCGAAAAGTTACGGCTTGTTCACCGAAGCAACAGGAAAGATGATTGCTCCTTCCGCCTACCGTATTAAAACTATGATATTCAGCGGGAGTCCCGGAGCAACGAATCCCTCTACTGAATGGCAACAAGCACGAGCAAGTCACAAGGCAAGACGGAGGCTAAGTCTTTTAGAAATTTCTCCCGATTTTTGTGGGGAGGCTTTCGAAAAGACCGTCGGCAGGTGGATTGTTGGCGGGGTTTATTTTGACGAGATTCCGTTGACAAGTTTGCCATTTCTAGATTTTTGTTGGCGCATTTGCCAAAGAAGTTTTCGGTTATGGTTGCTGTTTTCAAGTTTTCGCATTCGACCAGAATGCTTGCCTCAAAAGGTTTGCATCTTATCCGTATCGGCTTAGTAACATCTTAGTAGGCATGTAACTTATAGAAGACTGCCTGTGTTGTGGTGAAAGGTTTTTTGCTTTTCTCATAGGTAAAAATATTGCGAATGCATATAGCGCAAAAGGAAGTAGGTTGTTGAATCGGTTGGTTTATTGTAAGGATGTATGTTTAGAGGAAGGTTGGCGGCGGGAGGCGATGCGTTTGACGGTTTCGTCGGCTATAACGCCGAAGAGAATGACGGCGCCGATGACGGCGAATTCGATATGAGTGGGGATGAATTCTACTAACATAATCATGTTTTGTAGGACTCGCATTAGGGCGGCACCGATGACGACTCCCAGTATGGTTCCATAGCCGCCGCGAAGGCTACAACCGCCGAGTACGGCGGCGGCGATGGCGTAGAGTTCGTAAAAGTTTCCAAAGTCCGACGGTTGCGCCGAGTTGACGTCCATGACAAATAGAATGCCGCCTAACCCGGCAGTGAACGAACAAATGACATAAGCCATAGTAATCATTTTGTCCGTGTTGATCCCGCTGTATCGGGCGGCTTCTTCGTTGCGTCCTAGCGCTAGCAGATAGCGGCCGTAGATTGTTTGATTCAAAAAAATCCCCGCTACTGTTGCGACGACAATTAGAAACAAGCAAGGCGCCGGGAGTCCGAATCCGTCGATGAAGGGTAGAGGAATTTCGGCATTTGCCATCTTTCTAATTCCTTTGTATTCGGAGCCGAATCCTTGGGTTTGATCCGCTGTGAATCCGCGCGTAATGCCTCGATACATTAGCAAGCCGCAAAGAGTTACTACGAAGGGTTGCAACTTGAGTTTTGTGATGAGCAATCCGTGCAAGAATCCGATTAGCAAGGAGGTTGTTAATACGGTTAACAAGGCAAGAGGCAGCGGCCATTTTTGCACGGTCAGCAACCAAGGAAGTCCGCAACCTACTAGGCATACAACGGATCCGATGGAAAGATCGATGCCGCCGGTGATGATAACAAAGGCGACGCCGATGGAAAGAATCCCGAACAAGGACGTCCAGCGGAGCTGATTTTTCAAGTTGTACGCGCCCAGAAACTTGCCGTCGCTTAGAAGGATTGTCGCCAGGATTACTATTACTAAAATGCCTAAGATGCCGAGATTTTTTTTCATTTATCTTTTGAGAAGTGGTTCACAAAGCGAGAGGCTTTTTTGATTTTTCACTTTCTTTGCTGAAGTGAGATGTAAAGTGAATATGTTGGCAACACTATGATGGGAACACTGGATGAGAACTTCGCATACTATTATTAGAACGACGGCTATGCGCGCCGCTGAGGGGCGAGCGGGAAAAGGTTGTTTGTTGAATGCTCTTTTTTACTCTCTACTATCAATTTGCGCAACTCCAGATTTGCTCTTCGCTTTGCGGCGTCTTCGGCGTTTGTTCTTGCCCGGTAGCCAAGCGCATTATGTTTTCTTCGCTGAGCGCCGAGCGGGATAATTCTCCGATAATTCGGCCTTCGTGCATTACTAGAGCGCGATCCGACATTCCGAGGATTTCCTCCATTTCGCTGGAGACGAACAGGATTGCCATGCCGGTTTTAGCAAGCCTTTCCATCATGGCATAAATTTCGGCTTTTGCGCCCACGTCGACTCCGCGGGTGGGCTCGTCCAACAACAGCACTTTGGGGTTCAAGGCCAGCCACTTGCCGAGAACGACTTTCTGCTGGTTTCCTCCGGACAACAGGCGGGCAATTTGTTCTTCGCTGGGGGTTTTTACTCGCAGTTGGCGGATCATTTTGGCGCAAATTTGTCGTTCGCTGGCGGAATGAAGAAAGCCATTTTTTTGATCTCGTTGCAGAGCGGCTAGGCTTAGGTTTTCTCGGACCGCCATTTCCAGAACTAGGCCTTGTTGCTTGCGGTCTTCAGGCACTAATGCCAACCCGGCTTGGATGGCGTCCGTTGGTTTTTGGAGGCGGCGATTGGCGCCGTTGATTCGCACGATGCCAGCTAAAGCGGGGGTGACGCCGAACAAGGTTTGGAGTAATTCTGTTCGTCCGGCTCCTACTAATCCCGCCATTCCGACAATTTCTCCCCCGCGGAGGGTGAAGGATAGTGGTTTTGTTGGATGGCGAGGGGTGCGCAGTTCTTTTGCTTCTAGAACGGGTTCGCCCGCATGGTGCGGTTTGTGGGGATAAAACTGCGAGACTTCTCGTCCAACCATGAGTTGCACCATGTTGTCGTGATTGATTTCGCTTCGTTGCAGTTCGCCCGCATTTTTTCCGTCGCGGAGAACGACGACTCGGTCGGCCAGTTTTCGCACTTCTCCAAGCCGATGGGAAATATAGAGGATGGCGACGCCTTTGCCGGCAAGGTCTTGGATTACTTGGAACAGTTGTTCTGTTTCTCGTTGGCTTAGGCTGGAGGTAGGCTCGTCCATGATTAGAATTCGCGCATTGATGGAAAGCGCCTTGGCAATTTCGACCATTTGCTGGCGGCCGATAGGCAAGCCGCCAACGATGGAACTTGGCTCCGCATCCAGTCCCACTTGCTTCAAGTATCGCGCTGATTCTGCGGCGATGCGGCGTTTGTCGATGAGCAGTCCCCAGCGTTTTGGCTCTCGGCCCAGAAAAAGATTCGCTCCGATGTCTAGGTTGTCGGCAAGATTGAGCTCTTGATGAATCAAAGCAATCCCTTGGCTTAGCGCTTTTTGGACGGAGTCGATTTTGACTTCGCGGCCGTTGATTTTGATTTGCCCGGCGTCGGCCGGTTGCACGCCTGCCAGAATTTTCATCAAAGTGCTTTTGCCGGCGCCGTTTTCTCCTACGACGGCAATGATTTCTCCTTTGCCGACGCACATGCGGACTTGATCTAGGGCCAGAACGCCGGGAAAGCGTTTGGAAATGCCGCAGACTTCCAACAAGGGTTGCTGGGCGTTGTTCGCCATTTTCCGTCGGGCAATCAATTATTCTGAGTGGCTGTCCCCTCCGAGTTGCTTTTTCTTCTCGGCCCAAAAGGCTTCGACGTTGTCTTTTCGAATGTGACGAGCGAGGATGTTAATGAATTGGTTTTCGGGGATCATCGACGTGTTTCCGGCGATGACTTGTTGGAGGACTTCCACGGAGCGATAGCCGTATAAGTAGGGGTTTTGAACCACCGTGCCGTGAATGGTTCCGTCGATGATTCCTTGAAGCGTTTGATCGTCTTCGTCGAATCCGACCACTTTGACTTGTCGCAGCTTTCCGGCTTGCTCCAAGGCTTCAAGAATTAAAGGCGGGTTGAAGGCGAACATTCCCACCATTCCTTGAATGTCCGGGTAGCGCGACAAGGTGTTTTCCACATTGGCCTTGCCCTTGGCTCTGTCAAAGCCGTCGGTCAAAGTTCCCAAAATCTCGAAGCCGCCGCCGCGCAAGACGTTGCCGGGCGGATCGTTGTTCTTGGGGTTGTAATCCCGGCCAAGCAGCTCGTCAATCAAGCCTTGCCGCCGCCCCTTGGCGTTGTCTTGATCCATGCGTCCGATGAAAATCATGATGGTTCCTCCGTTGGGCATAACCTCCTTGACCAACTCGCCGCACATCCGCCCCGCCTTGTAGTTGTCCATTCCAATATAGACGAGACGATCCGAATCCGGAGCGTCTGAATCGTGCGTGACCAACTTTGTGTGTTGCGCCACTTTATTTAGAAACTCCGTCTGATTCTTTGCGTCAATGGGGCTTACAGCGATGCCGTCCACGCCGCTCGTCACCAAGTCTTCCAGCATTCGTTTTTGATCGGAGCTTCCCGCCGGCATATGAACCGAAACATCCACTCCCAGTTCGGCTCCCGCTGTTTCCACGCCGCGCTGGGCGAGCTTCCAGAAAGGGTCCACCCCGTTGGTCACAAAAGCAATCCGAGCCGGCTTGGAATCCTCCGCATTTGCTTGCCCGTCTTCTGTTCCTCCTTGGACTTCTTCGGGTGGTGGCGGAGGATCGGGATTAGTTGAATCCGAATCCGTTGGCCCGCAGCCGGAGAACAACAACGCTCCAAGCAACGGCGCGACAAAAAGAAAAGTATTTTGAGATTTCATAGAAATTCTCCTCTGTATCGCAAAATTCTCCCGCTTCGTCAAGCAAACACTTCAAAAGTCGAAACAAGAGCCTAGTTTTTGCCGAAGATTCGAAACGGAACAGAAACGAAACAATCAAGTTTTGAGAAAGCCCGGCATCCACGAAGAAAGCGAAATTCTATCCCATTTTGGTACCTCTGCGCATTTTCCCGAATCCTTGCCCGATGAATTGGCGGAGAGGGTGGGAATCGAACCCACCTCGGCCTGCGGAACAGACCGACAACGGTTTTGAAGACCGCGGAGGACACCAGCCACTCTTGCCTCTCCGAAAAATTGCCACCGCCGAAAGCGTGTTTCCACAATCCACATTTGTCATTCAAAACGGAACAAAAAAAACTCCGCTTCCAAAAAGATGAAAGCGAAGTGGAGTGGGAAACTACAAAATCCCAAAGATCCGCAAATCAGCGGAACAAGGCTTGTTTCTTTTCCCTTCCCGCCATTGCCGGCTACGCAATCTTTTCCTTTAACATCGCCAAAATTAAAACTCCACTAACTCATCTCAAGGCGTAGGAGGTTGCCAACTAGAAGGGATCGGCATGTCCCCCATTCCGCCAATGCTTTTGATGATCGTCATGGAATCGAGTCCAGTTTTCCAAAGACGGAAAAAGCATTTGATGCAACGTCTCCGAACCCACAGGCCCATCCGCAAACAAAATATTCGCTTGCCCAGAATGACGACGGGCCACGGTTACCCTAGACGCCCACTCAGGAAACAAAGGCGGAAACCGAAAAAGCAAAGGAATCCCGAAATTCTCAACGTACAATTCAGATTCACCAGTTCGCAAATTACGAACACCAAAAGAAGAGCCATCAGTTTGCGCCATCATGCGCGAAGGCAAAACCACAGCAGACTCCCGGAGAGAACCGAAATAAGTAGACCCAGAGATCCCCCAATGGGGATCTTCATCAGTTCCAAAACGATTCCCTAAGTTATTATGTACACCAATAACATTTTGTTGATAACCCCAACCCCACCAACCGGGACGAACCTTGCCCAGAGAAACTAAGCGAGGAATGCGTTTCTCCGCCGGACAATCAAACAAATTCGTTTGACCACCCAAATAGCCAAAACAAAGAGCAATATTCCAAAAAGAATCGAAAGAGACCTGTTCCTTTGAAAATATAAGCGGAACCAGAACGCCGCCGTTATCATCGGCATAAAGTTGCCGAGCAATCCCAATTTGCCGCTGGTTATTAATACAAACCGCTTTGTGAGCCGCCGACTTAGCCCTAGAAAGAGCAGGCAAAAGAATGGCCGCCAAGATGCCAAGAATGGCAATGACAACCAGCAATTCCACCAACGTAAACGCTTGCCTACGGAAGAGTTTCAAACGAGCCTCCACCGGCAGAATAATAGACCGGAACCTCATAACCATCGCCGTCGGTATCGTACGCCCAAGCCAGCATCGAGTAAAGCGCGCCGTTGCTATTCACAATAACGTAAAGCGAAATATCCACAGACGCACGCGTCGACCAATACCCCCAAGGAGTCAAACCATCCGGACTCCACTCCTCGTACCAATATTGCCCCGCAATATTAAACTGAAAAGCCGGGTTGTATTGATTGTAGCCCGGATAAGGAAGAGGCGTCCCGCCGTCATAGCCCGGAATACTCAACCAATCGCAATAATCAGAGTCAAGCGAAACGCGGGGAGGAGCCCCATCGTCGACTTCAACACCATCCTGCCACAACTGAAACTCATCGAAAAAACGAATAGGATCCCAAGGAGCGGTGACATCAAATTCCACCGTGAAACCGGACGAACCATGATTCGAAACCCAAAGACAACTCACTTCGAGCGCATCGTCCGTCTTCTCCTCATCGTTGGCTGGCATCAGAAACGGCAAGGCGAGCCGGCCGATGCCAACGATGCCGGCGGCCGAGAAGATGGCGCCAAGGCGGGAGACTTTTTTGGCCGCCGCGAACGCCCTCCTTTGGCGTCAGGGGAAAAGAGTTGGGAAACGAGGGAAACAACGCCTTGAGCGGTTTTTGCCTAAAGTCCAGCTACAGAGACCACGACAACGCCGAGAAGTGGCTTCATTTTCATCGATGTTGGAGTCTTCATGTCGGAATCCATTTAAGATGACTATTTTTATCCAAAATTGCAAGCCGAAATCTGAAAAAATTTTCTGAAATGCTATTTACAGGATTGTTGGTACAGTGAGGCTTTCATGGATTTGGGGTGGAGTGGTGGAAGGTGATGTAGGCGGAGGCGAGGTGGACGAAGGCCATGAAGGTGCGGGCGAGCTTGTCGTAGTGAGTGGCGATGCGCCGGAATTCTTTGATTCGACCAAAGAATCGCTCCACTTTTTGCCGCATGCGGTATTTCTTTTTGTCGTAAGGAAAGAGCCTCTGGCGCCCCGCTCGGGGCGGGATGACGGCTTCAATACCCTGATGCTCTAAGAATCGACGAATGTTATCGCTGTCATAGGCTTTGTCCATCACGGCGGCGTCCAGCCAGCGGGATTGGGGTGTTCCTTCCCAATCGGACGGAATTCTTCATGATAAAATCAGAATTTGTTTCTATTCTCATGCAGTCTATCATGCAATTTAATGTCGTACAATACAGTCAAGTCAAAAAAGTATGCCGAACAGACGCTGAATACTTTCAGCCGCAATACGAGTCCATTTCCAGAGGTATACAATCCTATTCTGGAGGATGTGACCCTCTGGATAATTTGGTCGATGTGAGCGACGCAAAATATCAGCCGAAGAAGAAACAAACCTACCAATACATCGAGCTCGCCAACATCAACGGCGGCGAAATAACCGGATGCACGGAAGACGAAGGACAAAACCTGCCGGCTCGCGCTAGGCAAAAAGTGTCTGCCGGCGACGTGATTGTTTCTTCCATAGAAGGATCTCTAGACAGCATTGCCCTCGTCGGCGATGAATACGACAATGCGCTTTGTTCCACGGGATTTCACGTCGTCAAGTCGGGGGGGGGGGGGGGTAAACGCCGAAACACTACTCGTATTTTTGCGGAGTGAAATCGGGCAACAATTACTCAAAAGAGGATGCAACGGCACAATTCTAACGGCGATCGGCCGGGATGAATTTTGTAACATCGAGTTGCCGAAAGTGAAAACTGAAATCCAAAGCCAAATCAAAAGAAAGGTGACAGAGGCTCAAAAATTGATGCGAGAAGCCAAAGAAAAATACTCGCAAGCCCAAGCATTACTTCTCGAGGATCTGAAAATCAAATAGGAGGAAAGAGAAAAGTTAGAGTTTCCGCTGATTCAATCGACGAACCAGTCTGTCGTTGCCAAATTCCGCTGTTTAGGAATAGGATGTTCTCGCGCAAAATCGACGGCAAAGTTTTCGCAACAAAGGCAAATGGCCGCATACAAAGTCCAGTTCGAAGTTTACGAAGGCCCGCTTGACCTCCTGCTTTACCTCGTCCGCAAGCAGGAAGTGGATATCTATCAAGTGAACCTCGCCCGCTTGGCCGCCGAATTCATCGAATACATCGAGCAAATGCGGGAATGGGACATCCACGTCGCCGGCGAGTTCGTCGTTATGGCCGCAACCCTCATGCACATCAAAAGCCGCGAATTGCTCCCCAAAGAAAAACAAGACCAATCCCAAGAAGACGACGATGACGAAGACCCTCGCTGGGAACTCATTCGCCAACTTGTCGAATATAAAAAATTCAAAGACGCCGCCGGCCGACTCCAAAATTTTGAAACCGCCCAAGAGAACATCTTTCCCCGAAACCCCGGCAAACCTCCACTCCCGCCCGTCGAAACCGCCGAACCGAACCCGCAAGTCACGGTCTTTGACCTTCTCCAAGCCGTCAACGCCATCCTCGCCCGAGTCCAAGAGCAAGAAGCCGACGCCCGAGACATTCACGCCGACCCATTCACCGTCAGTGAAAAAATTCAATTCATCCGGAACATCATCCTCCAAAAAAAGAAAATTCGGTTCACAGAGCTCTTCGCCGACTCCCATTCCCGGCCGGAAGTCGTCTGCACTTTTCTGGCCATGCTCGAATTGATTCGGCTTCGCTTCATTCAGGCCGTTCAACGGAAACCTTTCGGAGAAATCGAGCTGGAACAATGCGCCGATTCGGAAAACACTGCGGACGCAAAAGTGGAGACACCCGCAAACTCTCCAACGCCGCAACTGGAGAAAGAACCCGCCTAAATCTCCTATGGACTTGCGTTTCGCCATAGAATCCATTCTCTTCGCCGCGCAAAAACCACTCACGCCGGCCGAACTGCGCGACCTTTGCCGCACTGCCTCCGAAGGATTCGAAGAAGTTCGCCAACACAAAGCGCTCGTCAAACCAAGCGCCAAACGCATTCGCCAAGCGCTGGAACAACTGGCCGAAGAACACGAACAATCCAGCCGAAGCTACCGCTTGATCTGCGTTGCCGGCGCTTGGCAATTCGTCACCAGAAGTGAATACGCCCCTTGGGTTCGCTCGCTTGTCGGCCAAAAACCCCGCCCGTCAAAACTTTCCCAACCCGCTCTCGAAACCCTGGCCATCATCGCCTACCGTCAACCCCTTACCCGAGCAGAAGCCGAGCAAATTCGCGGTGTCTCCGTCGACGGCGTCGTGCAAACCCTGCTGGAACGAGAGTTGATCGAACAACGCGGCCGAGCCGAAGTCGTCGGACGCCCCATGACTTACGGAACCACCGGATCCTTCCTCGAATACTTCGGACTCAACTCACTGGATGACCTGCCCGCCGCCCCCGAACTCCGCCGAATCGAAGTCCAACGGCCAGAATCTCTCCAAACCGTTGAACCCGGCTTGGCCACAGCGCCGGACCCGGCACTCGCCGCGCCTGTCGATTCGGAAAGCCCGCCGGCCGCAAAAGCAAAGCCCGCCGCCAGCGACGCCAACATGCAACCAGACTCAAAACCGGCCGACAGCGCATCCGCTCCGCTGCCAACAGACAATTCATCCCAAAATGCCCCGGAAAACCAACCAACCAACCAACGAAGCCAAGCTGCAAAAACACCGCAAGGCCATTGACTCCATCGACGCGAAAATCGTCGGACTCCTCAACGAGCGCACCAAACACGTGCTCGGAATTGGAAAAATCAAACTGGCCGCTGGCGGCGGCATCTACGCGCCTCACCGCGAACGAGCCGTCCTCGCAAAACTCGACCGCCTCAACCAAGGTCCCGTAACTCGCCGCTCCCTGCGGGCCATCTACCGCGAAATTATGTCCTGCGCCCTCTCCCTCGAAAAACCAATGACCATCGCCTTCCTCGGCCCGGAAGCCACCTTTACCCACCAGGCCGCCATCAGCCGATTCGGACACAGCCTTCAATACCTCGCCCAAAAAACCATCGCCGACGTCTTTGCCGAAGTCGGCAAAGGCCGCGCCGACTACGGAGTCGTCCCCGTCGAAAACTCCACCGAAGGCGTTGTCTCCAACACGCTGGACATGTTCGTGGACAGCGACCTCAAAATCGTCGCTCAAATCATCATGCCCATCCGCCACTGCCTCGTCGCCAGCGTCCCCCGCTCCCGAATCAAAAAACTCTATTCCCACCCCCAAGCGCTCGGACAATGCCGCAACTGGGTTCAAACCCGCTTCCCAAAAACAGAAATCATCGAAACCTCTTCCACCACAAGAGCCGCCGAACTTGCCGCCGCCGAACCCGGCGCCGCCGCCATCGCCAGCGCCCTTGCCGCCGAACAATGTCAACTTCGAATCCTCGAATCCGACATCCAAGACAACGCCGCCAACATTACCCGATTCCTCGTCCTCGGCGCCCAATGCAGCCCCCCCACCGGCAAAGACCGCACCAGCCTTATGTGCCGCATCGCCGACGAAGTCGGCGCCCTTCACCGCGCCCTTGAACCCTTCCGAAAACACCAACTCAATCTCACCAAAATCGAATCCCGCCCCAGCAAACGCAAAGCCTGGGAATACTACTTCTTCATTGACCTTGACGGCCACCTCCAAGACCCCTCTCTCAAAAAAGCCATCGCCGCCCTCGAAAAAGAATGCGGCGCCGTCAAAATCCTTGGATCCTACCCCGCCGCCGACTAATCCTTTGCCAACAACCCGCAAACACAAATAGAACACTAAGCCGATATAAGCCGTTGCAAAACGCTCAAAAACCAAAAAACAATCCAGCCAACCACCAAAAATCGAAGGAAAATCCCGCAATCCACCAAAAAAAAGACGAGAAAAAGCAAAAAAGTTCGAAAAAAAGCTTGCGCTCAAGGTTGATTTTTGATTTTCTTGCGTTTGGAAGTTTTTTCGGTGAAGAGATTCCTTTATCGGGTCTCCCGCTGAATATCACAGTTTATTTTTAGTGATTGGACTCGGGAGAGTCGTCGACAATCTTTCCTGTTGCTCCGGCAAACAGGCAAAATGTTTTTCGCATCTCTTTGCTGAATTAACTTCCAATCCGGCCTGAACGGAGGCATGAAATGTGTTTCCGTTATGTTCAGGCCATAGACAGTAAAAATTGGAATTGTTTTCGGCTTATGGAACATTTATTTGACATAGTTCTCAACGGATCGTTGAGCTTTGACGGAATCGCAACCGCGGCCTTCCCGCCGCTAATCGTTGCGGGAGGCCTCGCCCTTCTCGCATTCATCCTCGCAACGCTCGCCGCCTTCCAAAAGCGGCCGGGCCAACAATCGGCCAAAGCCCTTCCCAACTTCGGAACGCTTTGGATTCTCGGCATCGCCGCCATCATCTTGTCCACCGCGCAGACCCCAACAGCGCAAGCCGAGGCAACGCACGGCTACCGAGACGCAGGTTGCGTCTGCTCGCCGGATCCAGACATAATCATCAAAACATCTCAACAGCCTTACATCATTCGCTTGCCGGGCGGGGACAACTGCAAAAACGGCTATCGCAAGAGCAATGTGAAAAACTGCGAAGCCTCTATGTGGGATTGGCATTACGGCTATCTGTGTTCTTTTGAAGAATTTTACTGGGATTGTTGCTATGCCGTTGCAGACGACTGCCTTTTTCTAGCTGGTTTGGGATCTGCTGGAGGCGCTGGACACACTATTCTCGGTAACAAAGAGATAGACGGAAGCTACAACTGGAAGAAAATCAAGGTAACTATTGCTATGAGATCACTTTGGGGTGCGGCAATTGGGTGGATAGCGTGCCAATACGCAACCGAGTTTGGAATCCCTGCCGTGAATGCTTGCGCACTCACTTGGAGTGAGCGAAACTGGAATCAGTGGGATGCTTTTTGCGACGCCTTAGTGAACATAAGAAAAGACGTGGCGGATGAAGGCGAGCTTCACGATTGTACGGAGAACTACTAATTTGTGGAGAACTTAGTACGAAAGAAATGAAGGCAAAAACTCGATGCATTTTGTTTGAGGGAATCGCTTTGGCGGTGTCCATTCCTTTTATATTGGCGTTTGTCTTTGACGCGCCCCGCTCTTTCCTTTGGCTTGCTTGTCTCTGCAGATTGTAGCGATTGTGGTGGCGATTCTATTCAGGGTCAAGCGGTGGGGTTGTTTTAGAAATCCTCCGTCTGATACCATCGATGAAAAGACAAGAGACAACATATCTGCCCTGGGAATGTTGGCCTTTATTATGGTGTTTGGTTTGGCGATATTTTTGCCGCAGGTTTGGAAAGCGACAGATGCGCCAACGAAAACGGAGGAGACCGAGGAGAATGAATTGCGCAATAGCATTGAGAATTAAGACTTGGAAAACTAAAAACTAGAAACTAGATAACTATGAAAACTACGAAAAAAGCCATAATCATTGAAGGATTCGGAGGACTTGTGTTCTTTTTCATGTTCTTAGGAGTGTCCTACGATGTACCAGTTCTCTACATTTTGCTTGGCATGCCTCTCTCGTGGCTTGCGTTCATCTTTGTTGGCGAAAAGTTTGGGTTGCATAAGAAGGAACCAAACAAGGTTCCCGTTTCTGATAGGACGGAGAATTTTTTGTTTATTTCTGCTATGATTACCGCTGGTTTGGGTGCTGTTCTCGTAACGGATTTTTTCCCACCGGATAAAAAGACGAAACTGGAAGAATTCATCCCACCAACCGTTCCGCCCGTTTTAGAACGGGAGAGACCGCAAGCACCTGAAGTCGTTCAAGAAGAACCAGCTGTCCGTTCTCCCTTCCGGGAGATTGTCCCCGAAGCTGTTCCCCCACTACTGCAAGAAGTTCCTTGTTGCGGGGGTGATTTGCCCGAAGGGGAATCTCCGCAGCAAGCAAGAGAAGAAGGCGTGCCAAGGCGGGAAGATGGTTGGCATCCGTTGATGGAAGAAGTGCCGCCCGAAGACATTGTGGAATATGCCGAAAGTCTCTTTCAAGATTCGGAAAACGATCCGGCGGAAGAATCTGAGGGAGATTGGGTAGAGGAATCTGGCTTGGATTGGAACAAGGCGCGATTAGAGTTGTTGGATCAGTTTGAAGGTTGGCAGAAGGCGTCTTTGGCGGCGGCGATGTTGGAGGCCGAGCTGTTTATGGAAGTGATGAGCGAGGAAGACGCGCGTTGGATTCGAGAGCGAGTTCAGCGGCAGTTTGACGCAGTAGTGGAACATCCAAACCCTTCTTCAGAACACGACGCTTTGTTTTACAAATCGTTAGAGATGACCGCGGCAGTGGCTCGAAGTCAGGCTTCGGCAGTGGCCAAAGAGATTCGGGCGGAGATTGCGCGGCGAACGAGGGAACTGCATCAGGAATTGGGAGATCCCGGCCCGCCGCCCAGACTGCAATTCGAGGAAGAATGAGGTATCGAGGAAAACCTAGAGATTTGTTGATCGGCGCGATTGTGGTGATGGTTCTGGTAGTGGCTGTCCTTCGCTGGACGCGTCCGGAGAAAACAATGGAGGAAACGGCGCCGGCCAACAAGCCGGCGACGGACTCTAAAACCACAAAACCAGCGAGACGAACGATGGCCGAAGTCGCCAAAAGCATAGCGGAGCTGGCGAAGCAACGAGAGGCGGAACGGCTGGCAAACTGGAAGGCCAACTTCCCCTTCAAACCAACCTATCATCCTACCTTCAAGTACGATCCGACCATCTACGAAGTGGGCAATCCAGACACTTACAGCAATGAGAGCAGCGGAGATTTGGGCGACATTGTAAAGTTTCACAGCTTATTGGCCGACTTCTTCGATAGCAACTTGCGTTATTCGGCGCAATTCGAGCAGATGTATCACATTCTGGAAGAATACGACCGACACGATAATCCGCTGGCGCTGGCGAATATCTTCCAGAATTTGCGGGATTATCACGAAGCTTCGCGATACCCTTCAGAATCACTTTGGCATCGAGAAGTGTACTACACGGAGGACGCTAAGGTGAACGAGGAAACGCTACGAATGGAGTGGAATCCAAGATGGGAGACGGTTAACGGCAAGACCACTTGGGGAGATCGGGCGGAAAGCTACGCCGAAAGCATTTGCTACAATCTGCATGCGCGGAAGGAATGGCCGGGACGGGAACAGTTGTCTACTAACGTAGTAGAGGCCATTCGAGACCGACTGATTCTAGAGATTCACGGCGTCGGCAAACTGAGAGGCTCGGCTTTCGCTTACAGCCAAACTCACATGGAAGCGTTAGAGGCCGGCGATCCCTTGCTCATTCCCTATGAAGGTTGGCTGGAAGACTATCGTCAATGGCAGAGAGAATACACCGGTTGGATTCCTCCCGAAGCGCGTCTGAGTCAAGAAGAGCAAGACCGCCTTGAATTTGCTGAATTCGAAGACTTGCCGCCGGTCCAACTCACCGAAGAGAGCATTCAGGAAATCATGCGAGATTTCCCTAGCGAAGAGGAACTGCGCGAGATGCACCGGAATTATCAATCCAGACACTTGTCCACAGAAGAGTACCAGCAAATGCGAGCGGAGGCGGAGGCATTTTGGCGCGAGGAAATGGAAAAGCAGAACAACCAGTAAAACTGCAGAATTTTTAAGAAGAGAAGAGTTAGCAGAAGGCGTCTTTGGCGGCGGCGATGTTGGAGGCCGAGCAGTTTATGGAAATAATGAGCGAGGAAGACGCGCGTTGGATTCAAGAGCAAGTTCAGCGGCAGTTTGATCAATCGTCGTTTGCAGGTGAGAGACCTTCTTCATCGGAACATGCCGCTTTGTTTTACAAATCGCTAGAGATGACCACGGCGCTCACTCGGAGCATGGGTTCAGGAATAGCTCAAGAGATTCGGGCGGAGATTGCGCGGCGAACGAGGGAACTGCATCAGGAATTAGGAGATCCCGGCCCGCCGCCCAGACTGCAATTTGAAGGAGAAGTCCGATAGGCTTTTTCCTTCGTTGCTTGCGCGCCCGCTTGGGAAAAGAGATTTCCCGGCGGGCTTTTTTTGCGGTTGGCAAAATGGCGGCGGCAATGGTTCTGCGCGAGCAAAGCGGTTTTTTGGAAGTTGACGACGGGCAAAGAGAATCGGTAGTCTTTGCGGATAGAATTCTTTGATTTATGTTTGCTCATATTCGGAAACATCAGAAGTGGCTTTTGGGTTTGATCGTCATCGTGGTGGGGATTTCGTTCGTGGTTTTCTTCACTCCCAACGTTCAATACGGCAATTTGGACTTTTTTGGCGGCGGTGACATAGCCGGCTCGATTGCCGGCCGTCCGGTTGATCGCAAGGAATTCAGAGAAGCGCATCAAGAAGTGATACTGTCCTTTGGCGGGAGACAAGGCGTGAACTATGAGCAGGCGGCGGCCAATCGCCTGCTTCTTTTGGAGAAGGCAAAAGAGTGCGGCATTGAGGTTTCAGAAGAAGCCGCCGCCAAGTGGATTGTGAACGAGTTTAAGGATCCGGAAACGAATGAATTTCGGCGCGAATATTACGACAACTTCGCGACCAATATCCTGCCTCGATACGGCATGAACAAAGGAGACTTGCAACGGTTTGCGCGCAACGAGGTGGTTATTGGGCAGATTCGGGAGCTGGTCGGGCTTGCGGGCGAGTTGGTAACGCCTCAGGAAGCCGAGCGGTTGTATCGAGAGCAAAACTTGCAGGCGAACGCGCAGGCGGTTTTCTTTTCTTCAACCGATTACGTCAACCTTGGCGAGAGTTTGGAGGGGTTGGAAGCCTTTTACACCAACCGCATGGCGCTTTATCGGGAGCCGGAGAAACGGAAGATTCACTATCTTGAATTCGCCGCAACCAACTACCTGGCCGAGGCGGAGACAAGATTGACCGAGTCTACCAACTTAGCCGAAATGATTGGCGGAATTTACCTAGAAAAGGGCACTAATTCGTTCACGAAGGAGGACGGCGTTGTGTTGAGTGAAGAAGAGGCAAAAGAGCAAATCCAACAGCAAGAATTTAAGAAAGTCGGCCAAGAGATTGCCAAAGAGAAAGCAAAGGAGTTGGCGGAGGAGTTGTTCAACATCGAGCCACTGAAGTCCGAGAATCTGCCAGAATTGGCCGCCGCTAAGGGATACGCGGCTGAAGTTTCCGAGCCGTTCACGGCAGACCAAGCGGTTCCCGGACTTGACGCTTCCTATGAACTAACGGGGCCGGTGTTTCAACTCACGGAAGAAATCCCCTTCACTAGGCCGTTTCACACGGCGGACGGCACTTACTTGGTCGCGCTTCACAGCGTTCTTCCCAGCGAAGTGCCGACTTTGGAAGAGATTCGCGGCCGAGTGCAGACCGATTTTTACGAGCAGAAGTCTTTGGAAAATGCCCGTGAAGCGGCGGCAACCTTTCACACCTTGCTAACCAACGGGCTGGCGCAGGAAAAGGCCTTCGAAGCCATTTGCAAAGCGGCCGGGCATGAACCGGTTCAAATGCCCCTGTTTTCCCCAAGCAGTCGAACGCTTGCCGGCGCGGATCCTCGGGCGAACTTGTATTTGTTGCAAAGCCTGGCCTTTGATCTTGAAGTGGGAGAAGTTAGCCGAGTTTCCCAGACCGAAGATGGCGCAATGATCCTTTTTGTGCATTCGTTCGTCGAGGCGAAGGAAGAGCAAGTAAAGGAAGAACTGCCCGATTACGCCAAAACCCTGCGGCAAAGACGACGGTCGGAAGCCTTCGGCGAATGGGTTCGGGAAGGACAGAAGTCTTTAAATTTTCCCTCCTCTTCAGCAAGCGACGACTTATAGCGTGTTCGTTGCGGAAAACGCCCCAGAAGAATTGAAATGAGATGTCGAGCAAAATGGAGGGTTTCCAGAATTAAAATTCGCGTTTAAATGATTGACAATGGCAGGAAACTCGGTTATTTTGCGGGCTTTATGAAATTTTGGAAACCGATCATTGCGATGGCCGCCGCATGCTTTGCCGGCGGATTATGGGAAATAACGGCGCAAGAATGGCTTTGGATTCATTACACCAACGCACACCGCAACAGCGAATCCCGGGCGGTAAATTCCGGGGATACGAGGCAGTTTGTGGATTCCTCCTATTACAGCGTAAATTTGCCTGCAGGACTGAGGTACATGCAATGGCTGAATGTTAGAGACAGCAGCAGTTTCAACCTGACAACCCTTAAACTCCCCAAAGATATAGGCATTGATGCTTCCATCCCGTTTCGTTTGAATGTGGGAGTCCACCTGCCAATTTTGCAACTGCATAAAGATATGCGGGCGTTTTATCTGTTTCGGGGACAGAATGTGCTCAGAATCCCGCCTATGCAGGATTTGATACAGAATCTAGAACCGGACGATGATGGATTGATTAGAACAGTTTTTCACGGTGTCTCCATTGAGGTTTATGGAATTCCGCCGAGGCTAACGATGAAACGAAGACCCGACGGCGTCGAGATCACTTGGAAGGGGGGCGTTTTGCAGTCCGCTCCCAGCATCGACGGCCCTTGGAAGGACGTCACCTATGGCGCACCGCGTTGGCTCTTTCTCAAGTCTTCCCAGCCTGCCGAGTTTTTCCGTGTGAAGCCATAATCCCGACAGCACGAAAACCACGGCGCGGTAAAGCGGCCCTCTCGCGTGGAGGAAGTTCAAATGACGATCACCGGTGATAATCCCATCCGGCGTCCGGAGGACGATACCCTTGGGAGAACCGTCGTAGCCGAGTCTTTTGCTCGGCAGGTCCTGACGCTCGATACGACTGAGGGGGTTGTAGTTGGGGTTCTCGGTGCCTGGGGTTCAGGGAAGACTTCATTTGTCAATCTTGCTCGGAAAGAATTTAAGCGGAACGGTGTCCACATACTCGATTTTAATCCTTGGATGTTCAGCGGAACGCAGCAACTCGTAGAGCATTTCTTCGACGAACTCACCGCCCAACTTAAGGAGAAGAAGGAGAATGACCGCCCCGATCTCGCCGAAATAGGCAAGGCCCTTGACGATTATAGCGATGTGTTTACCGGGGTACCCCTTGCCCTTGGTGTAGTCAAGTTTTTGGCAAAACTCCTTCAAGGGAAGAAAACAGGAGTTCGTGAAAATCGAACCAAAGTAGAGAAGATCTTGAAAAAACTGGATAAACCGATCGTGGTCGTGCTCGATGATATTGATCGTCTATTGGTATCGGAGATACGAGATATGTTCATGCTTATCAGATTGATAGCGAATTTCCCTAATATCGTCTATATTGTAGCATTCGATCGAACTCGAGTCGAAAAAGCGCTTAGTGAACAAGGAATGCCAGGGCGCCATTATCTGGAAAAAATCCTTCAAGTTGTGATTGATTTACCCGTGATTCCAGATCGCGTACTTCACCAACAAATATCTTCTGAGATAGATGAGGCTCTTTCCTACATCGAAGATACCGGTCCATTTGATAAACAAGTCTGGCCTGATGTGTTCATGGAAATCATCCAGCCGCTTATCCGAAACATGCGGGATGTTCGTCGGTATGTCGTTGCGATTCATGGAACTGTAACTGCTCTTCAAGGAAAGATAGCTCTGGCAGATGTGCTCGGTCTCGAAGCCGTTCGAGTGTTTCTTCCTGACGTCTTCACAAATTTGCATGGCGCTTTAAACAGTCTTACCAACACATCCGAACTCAATTATAATAATAGTAAAATTACAGAACAACACAAATCGCAGATCGATATGCTAGTTAAAGCCTCCGGAGACCGTGGTCAGGTTGTTCGCGCCATGATCAATCGACTCTTTCCGGCCGCAAGGCGGCATATCGGTAATTCCCATTATGGTGCTGACAGAAAAAGCAAGTGGATTAAGGAACGTCGTGTTGCTCACGAAGATATCCTGGCGCTTTATTTGGAGCGCGTAGTGGGTGACAGTCTACTAGCCTCTCTGGACGCAGAACGAGCTTGGACTCACATGGCCGATCGTGATGCATTCAACAGTTATCTGCGTTCCCGCGACATAACGAAATTGGAAGATGTCATCTTCTCGTTGAAAGACTACAAAGATCAGTTTGGCCCGGAACACGTAGTGCCAGGAACAATCGTCTTGCTTAATCTTCTTCCTGATCTCCCTGAACGTCAATGGGAGATGTTTAAATGGGATGCTCGACGAATGACAGTGAATAGTGTTATTTATCCTCTCCTGAAATCTATAAACGATCCTGTCGCTGTTGAGGACGCTGTACGCCAAATTCTACCCGAATTAGAGTCGCTTTCTTCTAAAAAGGAAGTGATTGATATGATAGGTTATCAGGAAAATGTTGGCCGCAAACTTGTATCTGAGAAAGCAGCGGAAGAATTCGAGGAGACATGGTATCATGAGGTACGATCCGCATCAATTGACGATCTTACAAGGGAAGTAAATATTCTTATGATTTTGCTTAAAGTCAAACGCTTAGAAGGGACATCGGAAGATTCATTCCAAATACCTGCCTCGCCAAAACTTACACTTGCTCTTCTTCAGGCCGCCCGGACTGAGGAAAGAATTCACTCAATGGAAAGTCGCGCAGTTCGCCGATCTCCGCGCTTGTTTTGGGATGCTCTCATTACAATTCATGGCGACGAGGCTACTCTAAAAGCACGAGTGGAGAGCTTGAAGGAGACACATCCAGAAGACGCAGATGAACTACTTGCATTGGCAGAAAAGTACGTAGGTGGGTGGCGCTCCAGTGATTTCGGTGAATGAGATGAATTCTTACTTCTACCAATTACGTATGGAAGCCCAACCGTCGCCGGAGACTCATCCGGTTTGATCGCGCATTTCTCGAAGCTGGAGGATTCTTGTGTTGATAAAAACAAGAAGCATGAATTGACTGGCGTCACCGCGCTGTGCGCGATGGCCGGTGGCGATGGAATCTGTTGAAGCGCGAGCCGACGGAGGTCAGCGTCAGGAAGAAGCGCATTCGGGCGGCGTTGAACGATGGCTTCCGAGATAACATATTGGACAGTGATTTTATATGCGATTACCCTGGATTGAAGGAGCGGTCGAAGTGGTCTCGGAACGGGACCGCCACGGCAATCCCCTGCGCACCGTGCTCTGTGCCAAAACCGGGCTGGTTCGGAACGATCCCGTGCCGGATGACGAGGAGCTGGCGAAGTTTTACTCCGAGGAGTACCGCATCGCATACAAGGGAGCCGAGCGTCCGCGCCGGCGCCAGATCCTGAGAAATTTCCGGCGGGCAACCAGCCACATTCGCCGCTTCCTGGACATCATCGAACCGGCGGAAACAGTGTTGGACGTGGGAGCGGGATCGGGTGAATTCCTCTTTCTGATGCAGTATCGGGGCAAGAGAGCCGTCGGGATCGAGCCGAACAGGAGCTATTCCGCTTGGTGCCGTGAGGAACTTAGGATCGACGTGCGCACCGCCCATCTTGGCCCCGGGTTGTTCGAGGTAGCGGGGGGGGGGGGGCTTCGATCTGATCCGGCTCAACCACGTGCTTGAACACCTCAATGATCCGGTGAAGTACCTCGCCATGATCCGGGATTGGCTGGCGACTGAAGGAGTACTCTATGTCGAGGTCCCGAACATCGAAGAAGACTGCCGTGTCAAATCACGCGGAAATTTGTTCCATTACGGGCACATCTGGAATTTCAATCCCTGGACACTCCGCGCCGTAGCGGGTCTGGCCGGGCTTGAGGAGCTGGACGCGACCGGGGAGAGAAGCGCCGGCACGACCGGCGTCGTGTTCCGAAGCGGGCCGGTGCGCGCGGCGGCGGATTTTGTCAACGCGGAGAACGCCGCCCGGGTGCGTAACATGATTGCGCGGCATTACGCGGGTGACTTCCGCGAAGGGAAGGTAATGAAGCCGTTGATAAAACTGACGGCGCGGATCGAGGAAGTGGCAAGCAGCCTCTTCGCCGGCACGCCAAGGGAAATCGGAGAGAAAGCCGCGCGCTCGCTTGGAGCACATTCACGATGAGCGCATCGCGAGAGGATCGTCGGGGGCATCGGGCAAAGCGCCGCCTCTTATCACACCATCGACTTCGCATGGAACGACGAGTTCCTTGCCTGTCAGCGTGTTGTTGGTCGTCGAAGATTCAACGAAACTAACGGAACTGCTCGCATGCGCGGCGCGGTCTGGGGGTTGGCAAGACCGTTATTGCGTTCTGCATCGGGCGGCGGAGTTGGCGAATCGATGCGGGGCGAGGTTCTTGGGTTTGGGCGATGGGGCGATTGGGTGAGCGGGGAGGTTAATTTTGGGAGTCTGGAGGGGATTCAAACTCGAATTCGTCGTCTTCGAGTTCTAATCTTGTTCGCCGCGACAACTTCAAGCGCACAAAGCCGTATACCAGATAGGCGGTGAACAGCACGGGTAGAATCACCGGCAAAATTTGGTTCTGCAAAACTAGGACGAGTCCGATAAAAATCACTGCGCCCGCGCTTTTTAGAAAAGTGCTGCGCGTTCGAAATCCGACGCTTTTGAAGGAAGGGTAGCGCACCTCGCTGATCATCATCATCGAGAGGAAGAACATGATCACCGGCAAAACATAGCGCCACGAGCCGGTGGAAAAGCCCTTCTCGTCAACCCACAAAATAAACCAAGTTAGCGAGGCCACCAAACCGGCCGCTGCGGGAATCGGAAAGCCCAAAAACTCTTTTTTGGTGTCTTGGTTTTGCTCGGTTGCCAAGCAGTTGAACCGGGCCAAACGAAGCGCGCCGCAGATGAGATAGATGGAGGCAATAAACCATCCGATTTCTGGGCGGCCGACGAAAACGTCTTTAAGCACGATGCGATGCACTAAAAAGGCCGGCGCCACGCCGAAGGAAACGATGTCCGCCAAAGAATCAAACTCTCTTCCAAAAGGACTCTCTAGTCCGCCCATGCGAGCCACTCGCCCGTCCAGAAAGTCAAAGAGGCAGGCCAGCAAAATGAACAAAAGGGCGCGATAAATCATGCTGGTGAAGTCTTCCCTTTGCGGATTGGCTTGGACAATGCTGGTGAGCGCGACGAAGCCGCAGATGAGGTTGCCGGCGGTCATCAGATTGGGGAGCAAGTAAATCTTCAGGCGGGCGTCGGTTGAGTTGGCAAAAGCGCGGCCGCTTGTCGGCCGGCGCAGCGGCTCTCTCTTTGGCCCGGCCTGTTTTTCTCGCGTCATCGGCCTGCGATCTTACGGCAACGACGCCGGCAATGGAAAGCCGAATTCGCGAGATTTGCTTTTTTTCTGACTTTCGAACGGACTTTTATCGAAGAATGCCAAATCCGCCGCCGGCAATCGTTTGCGGTTTGCCCGGCCGCGATTGGGAGGAAAACTTGGCGGTTGGTTGCGTCCGTCGCGAGAATGTGTTTGAAACAGCGGGGGGCGATTTGTATTCTTACTCCCCGAATGGAGTTCAAGTTGGCAGTTGTTTTCCAGCGGGCGGGCGCGATTTCATGAAGAAGCAAAGCGTATCCACAGTGCGGGAGACTTTCGCTCTTGAGCGGGAAAAACAGCCTGATACAAAAGACGTCTTCCAAAAAAACGAAGGGGTCTTCCATCGGGTCGGGCTTTGGATTCTGTCTAATCTCGGAGACAAAAGAGACGGCGAATATCGAATCGCGCTGAAGTTTTTGGAGGATTGCAACAACATATTGGACGTCGGTTGTGGCACGGGAACGTTTCTCTCCAAACGGCCGGATGCCATTTCGGGCGTGGACGTCAATCCGGAAAATGTCGAGTATTGCCGGCGGCAAGGGCTTCGGGCGGTGGCGGGCGACGCTCTTGCATTGGAGTTTGACGATCAAGTCTTTGACGGAGTCCATTGCTCCCATTTGATGCAGGTATTCCTTCCGGATCAGGCCGCGCAAATGATCAGGGAACTCGCCCGTGTGACTCGGACGGGAGGAAAGATTGTCATCACCACGCAAAACTGGTTTTCTCGTTTTTATCGGCATCCCGAAAACGTCCGTCCTTATCCCCCCGACGCTATTCGGCGCTATTACTACACCCGAAGAGGCTCGGCTTCTCCGATGTATTCGGATCTTCCCCGCCTTCGGCAACAAGGCATCTGCCTGAGGCGCCCGCCCCTTGTGGAATTGTATAGTTCGACTCGTCCAACTTTGGATCGAGTGTCCACGGTGCTGAACGCGATTCAATATGCTTTCTATTTGCGAAAATTTTGGAGTTATGACGCCTACACCGTTCTGTTTCGGCGAGAATAGCCCCGCTTCGACAAAAGCGGCGTTCCACCTTTGGCTTGAGTGGCGAACGCAGTCTTCCCCAATTTTTTAGATGGAAAGCGCAGATTTCAACATCGACTACACCGCCAGACTAGCTCGAATCGAGCTGACTGAATCGGAGCGGAAGAAATATGGTTCGCAACTGGCCGACATCCTTCGGTATGTTAAAAAACTTCAGGAACTGAACGTCGAGGGAGTGGCGCCAACCGCTCATCCCGCTCCTTTGCGCAACGTGTTCCGTCCCGACGTTGCGGTGCCGTCGATTTCTCCCGAAGAAGCCTTGAAAAACGCGCCACGCCGTGACGGACGGCTCTTTCGGACGCCCAAAATTGTGGAATAGTTAGGAAGGATCCAAACCGGCGGAAACACTCATGCTCAACGAACTTACCATCGCCGAGGCAAAGCAAAAGCTGTTGACAAAAGAGATCAGCGCCGTGGAACTCGTTCAAGCCTGCCTGAATCGGATGGACGCCGTTGACGGAAAATGCCGCGCTTTTCTCAGCTGGAATGCGGCGGCGGCTTTGGAACAAGCGGCCGCAGCGGACGCGCTTCCCCAATCCGAAAGAGCAAACCACCCCCTCTTGGGCATTCCGATCGCCCTCAAGGATAACTTGGCCGTTAAAGGCGAACGGCTGTCTTGCGCGTCCAAAATTCTGGAAAACTTTGTTTCTCCCTACGACGGCGCCGTGGCGGAGAAATTGAAGCAATCCGGCGCCATTCTTATGGGGCGGCTGAATCTCGACGAGTTTGCGATGGGCAGTTCCACCGAAAACTCCGCCTTCGGTGCTACCAGAAATCCTTGGGACATAGATCGCGCTCCGGGAGGTTCCTCAGGAGGCGCGGCGGCGGCGGTGAGTTCCGACCAATGCATTGCGGCCTTGGGCTCGGACACCGGCGGCTCCATTCGCCAACCCGCTGCTTTTTGCGGTTGCGTCGGCTTCAAACCTTCCTACGGACGCGTCTCGCGCTACGGACTGGTGGCCTTTGCGTCTTCGCTGGATCAAGTTGGGCCGCTCACCAAAACCGTTGCCGACTCCGCGATGCTTCTTCAGCTCATTGCCGGCCAAGACCCGCGCGATTCCACCAGCGTTTCCGAACCGGTTCCCAATTTCGCCTCAGACCTCGAGGATTCTGCGAATTTTGTCCGAGGATTGAAAATTGGTCTGCCGAAAGAGTACTTTGTCGGCGGATTGAATGCGGAGGTTCAAGCCGCCATTGAAGCCGCCGTCCGGACATTTGAGAACCTAGGCGCCGAGATTTTAGAAGTCTCCCTGCCTCACTCCGAATACGCTGTTGCCGCCTACTATTTGATCGCCACGGCGGAGGCCAGCGCCAACCTCGCTCGCTTTGAAGGGATTCGATACGGACTCCGAGTGGAAGGCGAAGACCCTTTCCAGCTCCACTCAAAAACTCGCGGGCGCGGGTTTGGCGCGGAAGTCAAGCGGCGAGTCCTTTTAGGCACCTACGCCCTCAGCTCCGGCTACTACGACGCTTATTATCTCCGGGCGCAGAAGGCGCGGACACTAATCCGGCAGGATTTTCTCAACGCCTTCAAAAAGGCAGACCTGCTTCTTACTCCCACAACGCCGACGCCGGCCTTTCTCATCGGAGAGAAAACTTCCGACCCGATCCAGATGTATCTTTCGGATATTTTCACCATTCCAGCGAACTTGGCGGGAAATTGCGCCATCAGTCTGCCGTGCGGATTTGCTCGAAATCCAAAATTGCCGATCGGACTCCAACTCTTGGGCAAATCCTTTGGAGAAACCGCCTTGTTGAAAGCGGCGCACGCCTTTGAGCAATCCGCCGAGTGGAAACGGCACAAACCGGAGATGGGACCCTTTTGAACGAAGAAAATTCCTTTGCTTTTCCTCGCTTCTCCTTCTTCGCCGGCCGGGATGTTTCCCGTTTGAATCGAGATTTTGCCGGCTGGGAAAATTTGCGCAAAACGCTTTTTTCCGCGCGAAATATGCGGCAACGACTTCTTGCTTGAATTTCCATGGGCATCGAAATTGAAAGAAAATTCCTCGTCGCCAACGACGATTGGCGTCCTCTTGTCCAACAAAGCCTCCAATGCCGCCAAGGCTACATCGGCGTCAAAGGAAAAGGTTCCATTCGAGTTCGCATTCTGGGCAATCGAGGATTCTTGACTCTAAAAGGTCCGCGCATTCGATTGAGCCGGGCAGAATTTGAATATCCCATTCCGCTGGCCGACGCCGAAGAACTTTTGGCTTCTTTCTGTCACTACGACGCAATCGCCAAAATTCGCCATCAAGTTTTTTTTGAAGGCAAAATGTGGGAAATTGACGAGTTCCTTCGGCAAAATTTCGGGCTTGTTCTAGCGGAAGTGGAACTAGAAAGTGAAAATCAGCCCCTTTCCTTGCCCGGTTGGGTGGGAAAGGAAGTTTCCTTTGACGACCGCTACTTCAACGCCAACTTAGCCAAAAACCCCTTCACCACCTGGCGCGCTTGAATCGCAATCCAAACATTGCCCCCTCCTTTATTTTCCATCAAATCGTCAGCGTCCACATAGCTTTCCCAAAAGAGTTGCCGGCAAACCTTCGCCGACACAACCGCAGGAATGGCCTGCCCACCAATGACAAAGCCAAAAAAGAGAGAAATTCAAAAATCAAACAAATCGCAAAACCACTCCCAAAGAGAGTGGAAGAACCCACAAACAGCATCCCAAAACAACCAACAAACCGAGCCAACAGAGACCACGACAATGATGATCTGAACCGAGTAATGCACACCCCAAAACCAAACCCAGACAACCGCCAAAGAAGACCAAATCCAAGCCTTAGCATCCGCAAAAAGAACTCCAAAACCAGACCTCCCAAACAATAACGCAACAACCTGATCCGGAGGCCAGAGCAAGCCAAGCAAATAAGCCCCGACGCCAAACAACCCCAACAATAACAACCAAAGCAACCGCTTCATAAATTAAAAAACTGGTTATTCCAGCGAACACCGAAAAACGCACCAACGCCAGAGAACTCAGACGCAACTTGGATATGACAGCCTTTGGAAAACCGTCAACAGTTGCCGACTAAACAACATGCGCCCATCAAAATCAAAAACCAAATAAACCGCAAAACCATTCCCAAAGAGAGCGAAAAAGCCGACAAAAGCAATCTGATAGTTCCGCTCGGAAGACGCAATCCAACGTTCCGCTCTCGGAAACCAATCAAACAAATAAGCGAGCATCAACCCCAACCACCGCCAACAACAGGCCAAGCGACAACCACTTCCGCCGACAACGCTCTACCTCCGCTCGATCAATCATTCACCAACCAAATCCACAGAAATCCGAACAACAACCAAAAGACCGCAGGAAGAGCAAACATCAACCACCAAAAACGAGAATCATCCATCCAAAAACCCTCCATAAAAAAGCACTCCCGCAACCAAGCCGAGCCAAACGAAAAAAGCTAGCATGAACTTCCAACCCAAAGCCCGAAAGGAATAGATAAGCAGACGAACCCCGCCAATCAAACCAACCAAGCCAACATAGACCGACGTGAAGAAAGTCCACTGAAACACGAGCAAAACAACCCCTGTCCCCGCGTCACCATACTCCTCAAGCACAGGAAATCCTAAAACCGAAGCAAACTCTCTATTCCACAGCGTAAGAGAAAGATTCCACTGCGCCCCCTGCACAATAGCGGGCAGCAAAACAAAAAAAGCAAAGCCTCCGTAAACAAGCCAGCGTATAGAGAGAGATTACTCATCCTCAAACAACCAATCAGGAAGCCAAGGAGACAACGCCTCGGGGAAGAAAAAGTAGACGATGCTCAAAACAGAAAATCCAGCATAAACAAAAAATTGAAGCACCCACACCCCCAAAAGAAACGTGCAAGTTCTGACGAACACACCCCGCTCGACAAACTTCTCCAAAATAGACGGCAAAAAGAACCAGAAAATTCCAAACAACAACCACCCTAGCAGAGCATGCTCAAACGGAATGGAAAACAAAGGCGTATCCCAAAAATCCCGCTCCCAGAAATCCCTCAAGAAGTCCTTCAAATCATCCATAGCCAAAAGAGCGGAAGAACTCAAGCCACGGCATGATGCAGATTGCCGTTGCGGAGGGAAGTCGCCAACTCCAAGCGAACCTTCTTCGGCCGGCCCCGCTTGCGCCGAGCCGATGGAAGACGACGCCTCGAACCCTTCGGCAAGCCGTCGTCCCGCACGGTTTTGACCGGCGCCTCACGCCGATGAACCACCTCCAAATCTGCGGAGAACATCGATTCAATGTCTCTCAAACGCCCCGAAACCAACTCCGAGAAATCCTCCTTGTCGATGCCCACCCAACGCCTGCCCAATTCCTCCGCCTAACTAAACGAATGTCCTCGCAACACTCCGAAGTGAAGAAAGAGCCTCCGCCAAATCACAAGGTTCCAAATCCGTAGTGCAAACCTCCAATGCTCAAATACAAAGCGAAACGAAAGCGTTGCCGGAAAATTATTCGGCGACACTCTCGAATCCTTGTGGTTTTGTTTCTGCTTTTATTCTGCAGATTCGGCGGGCGCGGGGGGCGGTTCTTTGGATGGCGTTGTCGCTTGCGGGGGAGCACTTTGTTCGCTGTCACTTTCGCCTTCCGGCTCATCGTCGACGGCGTTGAAGGCGTGCTGGAGCGCCACTAAGTCTTCTCCGGGTTTCAGTGAGTCCAAGGCGGCTTGTTCTACTTCGAGCTCCTCTTTTGAGTAGTTGGCGGCTCGGATGGAGAGGCCGATTCGACGGTCGGCCTTGTCAATTTTGATCACGCGCGAGGTCACTTCCTGCCCGACTTTCAAAACGCTTTTGATTTTCTCGACTCGTTCCTCGCTCACTTGCGAGATGTGAACTAGTCCGTCGATATTGTGTTTCAAACCGATGAACGCGCCGAAGCTGGCGAGTTTTGTGATTTTTCCGACGATCATGTCGCCTATTTTGTAAAGTTGATCGATGTTTTCCCAAGGGTCTTCGGAGAGTTGTTTGATGCCGGTAGAGATGCGTTGGTTTTCCCGGTCGACTTCAAGCACGACGGCCTCGACTTCTTGGCCTTTCTTCAACATTTCGGAGGGATGGCTGATTTTTCGAGTCCAGGAAATATCAGAGACGTGAATCATCCCGTCCAGACCTTCTTCCAAGCCGATAAAGGCGCCGTAGCTGGTTAGGTTGCGAATTTTGCCTTTGACTTTGGTTCCGGGAGGATATTTTTCCAGCGCTTTGTCCCAAGGATTTTCTTCCAACTGACGGATGCCCAAGGAGATTTTCTGTTCTTCTTTGTTGATGCCGAGCACCACTGCTTGGATTTCCTGATGGGCGCGCAAGACGTCCGACGGTCTGTGAATTCGTTTGGTCCAGGAAAGCTCGGTTACGTGAACTAGTCCCTCGACGCCCGGCTCCAATTCGACGAAAGCGCCGTAAGGAACCAAGTTGACTACTCGTCCTTGAACGGTGGCGCCAACGGGGTATTTGGTGTCGATATTGTCCCAGGGATTGGCCGTTTTTTGTTTGATCCCCAAGCTAACGCGCTCTTTTTCGTAGTTGATGTCGAGGACGACGACGTCAATTTCCTGCCCGACTTTCAACAATTCGGAAGGATGGTTGATGCGGCCCCAACTCATATCCGTGATATGAAGCAAGCCGTCCAGGCCATTCAAATCGATGAAGGCGCCAAAATCGGTGATGTTTTTGACGGTTCCTTTGCGAATGTCGCCCGGAGTCATTACGGACAACAGCTTCGCCCGGCGTTCCATGCGTTCTTGTTCGATAAGCTCGCGTCGGGAAAGCACGATGTTCTGCCGTTCCTGGTTGATTTTTACCACTTTGTATTCGTAGGTGTTGCCAACAAGGGCGTTCAGATTCTTGGGCGGGATTACGTCAATTTGAGACGCCGGAAGGAATGCCTCAACCCCGATGTTCACGAGCAGTCCTCCCTTAATCACCGCCTTGACGCTTCCAGAAATGGTGCCGCCTTCATTGCAAATCGTCAGAATCTTCTTCCAATTCTCTTTAAATTCGGCCTTTTCCTTGGAGAGAATCACCATTCCCTCGCGATTTTCCAATCGTTCGATGAGCACTTGAACCTCGTCTCCGACCTGAACTTTCGCAATGTCGGGAAACTCGGAAGCCGGCACCGCTCCTTCGCTCTTGTAGCCAATATCCACCAGCACTTCCTTCGGACGCACTTCAATTACCGTTCCCGTGACAACGTCTCCGGCGGCAAAACGCACTTCGTTCTGCCGCATGGCTTCTTCCATAGTAAGCATAATGAAAATCCAAGCAAAAAGACCGCCGCCCAAACGCAACGGCAAACGCTGGATAAAATCGTCTATTTCCGTTTGTTCATCTTCACTCGCCCATCTCCGACAAACCGCACTCGCAGCTTTCAGGCAAAACAAGAAAAATAGACGCGCTTCATGGAAAATCAAGCGAAAAAAAAAGAACCACCGACAGACAAATCTCCGCAAAACATCCGCCGGCGATTGCCGCGCCGGAACAAAAACGACCGAGCGTCGCCTTCCCAATAAATTCGCCGCCGACAAGTTCTGCAACACCCATCGGCAAGTTGGCCTCATCTTCTCTCCTTGGCTTCTTGGACGGGCCGCCGGGCAAACAATCCCTTCAAATCCTCCAGCACGAGATAGCCGGCGGGAACCAAGAACAGCGAAATCATGGTGGCGAACATCACGCCGAAAGCCAGCGACGTGGCCATCGGGATCAGAAACTTCGCCTGCACGCTTTTTTCGAGAATTAAAGGAATCAGACCGACAAAGGTGGTCAACGACGTCAACAAAATGGGGCGGAATCGGGCCGCGCCCGCTTGGCGAACCGCGTCTATCAGTTGACCGCCCCGGCTGCGAAACCGGTTAATGTAGACAACCATCACCAGATTGTCGTTCACAACCACGCCGGAAAGGGCGACGATGCCGAACATAGAAAGGATGGTGAGGTTCATTCCCATGAAGATGTGACCCCAAACGGCGCCGACCAGCCCAAAAGGAATGGCCGACATCACGATGAAGGGCTGGAGATAAGAGCGAAAGGGAATAGCCAGCAAAGCGTAAATGATTAGAAGCGCCAAGGGGTAGCCGCGCAAAATGCCCTGAATGGTTTCCTGTTGCTCCTGCTGTTCGCCTTCCCAAGTGTAAGAAATTCCGGGATATTTCTCTTTCAACTTCGGAAGATAATTCGCTTCCAGATCGGCAATGACCTCGTTGGCGTTGGCTTTGGAGGCGTCCACATCCGCCGTTACGTTCACGGCACGCCGCCGGTCTACCCGCTTGATTTCGGAGTATCCACGGCCGGCCTGAACTTCGGCCGCCTCTCCGAAAGGAACTTCCGTTCCGGAGAGTGTTCGAATTCGCATCTCTTCCAAATCTCCCAAAGATCGACGCTCCGACTTCGGATAACGCACCATAACGCGCACTTCGTCGCGGCCGCGCTGGATGCGCTGCGCTTCTTCGCCGTAAAAGGCCTGCCGCACTTGGCGTCCCAAATCCATTTGCGATAATCCCAATGCTTCGGCGCCGGGCCGGATGGCTAATTTGACCTCTTGTTTCCCATCGCGGAAGGAATCGGCAACGTCGAACACGCCGGTGTAGGAGCGCAAATGCGCCTTCAACTCATCGGCCGCCTGCCTCAAGCGGGCAAAATCATTCCCCGTCAACTGCGCGTTGATGGCCTCGCCGGAGGAAAAAAGAGAGGAAGTGAATATCAACTCGGACGCTCCCGGAATTTCTCCGGTCAATTGGCGCCAGCGGTTGGCCAGTTCCCGGCTGCTGTTTCCTTGCCGGTTCTCCGCCGCTTGCAGTTCGATGTGCACTTCGCCTAAGTGAGCGCTGGAAACATCGGCGACAAAATTGCCGCCGCCCTCTTGTTGCGCTTTGTTAAACGGCTGCTGCCCAACTGAAGAGAGAACGTGGCGAAACACACTCTCTTCCCCTTTTTTCCGGCCGCTGTCGATTTCGTCGCGCAACGCCAAGGCGCCGTCCTCGATTTTCGCTAAAGCCCTTCGGGTGGAGTCCGCCGGCGTTCCCAACGGCATTGTTAGAATCGCGGCCATGTTGTCTCCTTCCACCGGCGGGAAAAATTGGAACTTGATCCATCCTCCAGCAATCAGCCCCATTGTCACCATCATGACTCCGATGGCAACGGCAATTGTGAAGTAGCGAGCCCGCAGGGCGGCAAGGAGAATCGGTTGATACACGCCGTGGATAAACGCCCTCAATCGACCGGCAAACCAAGTGTGAAATCGAACGAGAACGGCCGAAATCGACCGACCGGAGACTCGCCGCTCCCCCTTCCAATGGCTCAAGTGGCAAGGCAACACCAGCAAAGACTCCACCAGCGAAAACAGCAAAGTGGGAATCACGACGGCGGGAATCACGCGAATGATCTGGCCGGTGTTGCCGGGCACCATCAACAAAGGCAGAAAGGCGGCCACGGTGGTGAAAACGGCGAAGATTACCGGCTTGCCAACTTCCTGAGCGCCGCGAACGGCGGCTTCCAATTTGTCGGACTCGGCCTCTTGGTGAGCATGAACGTTCTCGCTGACGATGATGGCGTCGTCCACCACAATGCCCAAAACCAAAATGAACGCGAACAGAGAAATCATGTTGATGGAGACATCCGCCCACGGCATCACCCAAAGCGTTCCCAAGAAAGAAGCGGCCAATCCAAAACTCACCCACACGGCCAGATTGATTCTCAAAAACAGCGCCAGAGAAAGAAACACCAGCAACAAGCCGACAAAGCCGTTTTTGACCAGCAACTGCTGCCGGCTGCGGAGATAGGAGGCGTCGTCCTGCCACGCCGAAATCGACAAGCCTTCGGGCAGGCGGGCTTTCTTTGCCTCCACAAATTCATGGACGGTTTTGGAGATTTCCAAAGCGTTTTGATCGCCCACCCGAAACACTGGAATCAAAACCGAAGGCTGGCCGTCAAACCGCCCCTCGGTGTCCGTCTCCGCAAATCCGTCCACCACTTGCGCCACCTCGCGAAGCCATAACTGCGTTCCATCGCGGCGACTCCGAAGCAGAATGCCTTCAAAGTCCGCGCCCCGATAAGCCTGCCCCTTAGTTCGCAACAAAATCTCGCCGCCTCCCGTCTTCACCGAGCCGCCGGGCAAATCAAAAGAACGGCGCCGCACCGCCGCCGCTACTTCATTGACGGAAAGACCGTACTTCCGAAGCGCCTGTTCGGACACTTCAATCGAAATCTCGTAAGGACGAACGTTGGCCAGCTCCACTTGCGTGATGTCGGGCAAGGCCGCAAGTTCGTCCCGAAACTGCTCGCCCAGCCGTTTGAGCGCCGCTTCCGAAACCCGGCCGGCAAGGGCGACGTTGATGACTTGCCGACGCATCAAAACTTCCTGAACCACCGGTTTTTCGGCCTCTTCTGGGAAGGTTTCGATGGCGTCCACTCGCGCTTTGATTTGATCCAAAACTTCGGAGGCGTTCGCATTGGGCAACAACTCAGCCATGACCGTTCCGCTTCCCTCGCGGGCGGTGGAAGTGATTTGCTTAATTCCCTCCAAACTCTGAATGGCCTCTTCCACGCGGATGCAAACGCCTTCCTCCACTTCTTCCGGAGCCGCGCCCAAATAGTCCACTTGCACGGAAACCATGCCCGACTCCGTCTCCGGAAACACTTCGCGCTTGATCGACCGGGCAGACATCAACCCGGCCAAAATGATGAAAATCACCAACAGGTTGGCGGCCACGCCATTGCGGGCAAACCACTGGATGGCTCCGTTCATTCTCCGCCTCCCGCCGCTTGGCCGGCGATGTTCACCTTCATGCCGTCCACGGGAACGTCCACTGCGGAAAGACAGAGTCGATCCCCCGGCTCAAAGCCTCCTTCAATCACCGCCCGTTGGCGATCAGCCCGCAAAATGTGCAACTCTCGAATTCGCAAACGGCCGGCCGCATCTACCGCCAAAGCTTGCCGATTTTCCAATATCAGCGCCCGCGGCACAACATATACGCCCTTGGCCGTCCGCCCCTGAATTTCCACCTCGACGAACATGCCCACTTTCAACGGCGGATTCGTTCCATCCTCCGCTCCGTAGGGATTTTTCACTTCGGCAATGACGGCAACCATGCGAGAATCCACGTCCACTTCCCCATCTACCCGAACTACTTGCCCATGCCAGAGATATTCCCGCCTGCCAAACCGCCCTTTCAACACAACGGGAATCGACCGACGCCGCAAATCCCTCGAACTTTCTCCGGGAGGAATATCTAAAAAGCGCAACTCGGACAACGGCAAGGGCAGACGAACTTCGACGCGATCCACGCCGAAGAGCGACGCCAACTCCTCGCCTCGGCGCACAAACTGCCCGACGTCCACCGCCGCCCGCTTCACGCGCCCGTCAAAAGGCGCCTTGATCTGAGTTCGTTCCAAGTCCAGATTCGCTTTTTCCCAATCCGCTTTGGCGGCCGCCAGCGTCGATTTTGCCTCCGCCAACTGCGGCTGCCGAAGCAACAAGGCGCTGGCCTCCTTTTCCGTTCCCATTTCCTGCCAATCTTGCGCCGCCACTTTTGCCTCCGCTTCCGCCGTAGCCAAGCGTCGCTGCGCCGAAGCCACTTGCGCCGAAGCCCGCGTCACCGCCAGCTCGAAATCCCGCGAATCTATCGCCACCAACAATTCTCCCTTGCGGAAAACGCCCCCTTTTTTGAGGGATGGCGAAATCGCCGTGACCATTCCGTCCACTTCCGGGATCAATCGGATGGCAGTTGCGGCTTCGACCGTTCCTTGGCTTTTGACCGAGACCGGAAAATCCACCCGTTCCAACGCCCGCAAATCCAGCGTCGGCGGAGGGGTTTCCACCGGATTCGGCGTGGCTGTTCGGCGCCACTTCACCATCGCCCATAAAGCGGCGGCGCTAATTCCAAGAACCAACACCGGCGGAACGACTCTTCGCAACATATGCCTCATCCAGCTCATAAATCCGTAGATGCCGCAACATTTTGCCCGTCCGCGCTTTGGTCCTCGGCGGGAAAGCCTCCGCTCCCTCCCAACGCCAGATAAAGATCGATGCGGTTCAGAAGCCTTGCCCGGCGCACATCAATCCCTTCAATAGCGTCTGATAAGAAGCGACGTTGCGATTCCAGAACGCTCATCAACTCTTCCAAACCCGAAGAGTAGCGCCGATTAGCCAAAGCCAACGCCGCCTTGGACTCGGCGGCCGCAGACTGAACGCGGCGCTCCCGCTCCGCCAACAGCGACTCGCTCTGCAACGCAAACTCCACCTCGCTAAAAGCCCGAAGCACGGCGGAAACATAGAGAGCGGCCGCCTCGCGCGTTTGCGCCTTCGACAAATCCACTCCCGCGCGCAACCGCCCTCCTTGCAAAATGGGTTGCGCCAGATTGCCGGCCAACGTCCAAACGCCGCCCAAGCCCGCGTCCAGCAAATCTTCCGGCTCGGCCACGTTCGTGCCGACGGACGGAGTCAGGCTAATCTGGGGAAACAAAGCAGCCCGCGAAGCCCATAAACGCGCATCCGCCGCCGCTAATCGCCGCTCTGCCGCCGCCAAGTCCGGCCTTCGTTTGAGCGCTTCGGAAGGAATTCCCGCCGGCACAGCGCCTTCCAAAGGCGGCAACGGTCCCGACAATGCAATTCGGCCCGCCGGATACCGTCCCAAAAGAAGCTCGACTTGTTGCAAGGCTTGATGCAGCTGCTGCTGCCGCAACGCAACCAGCGCTTCCGCACTTTCGGCGCTGTTGACCGAAAGCCGCAAGTCCAACGCAGACCGCAGTCCCCGTTCATACCGTTTCTCAATCTTCTCCGCCGTTTCGCGGAAGCTGGCCGCCGAATCGCGGGCGGCCTGCAGTTGTTCCTCCGCCGCCACCGCTTCCACCCAAGCCTTGCTCAGCTGCGCCGCCAAAGACAATCGGCGCATTTTCCAATCGGCCAGCGAGGCTTCGGACTCGGCCAAAGCGGCTTTTTTTCCGGCTCGAACGCGGCCCCACAAGTCAATCTCCCAAGAAGTGCTAAAGTTAAGCCGATAGATTGTGTAGGTTGCGGATGGAGAACTGCCTGCGGATTCGCTCGGATTGTCCGGAATCGGAAAGCCGATAAAATTCTGTTTCTGCCGAGACCCATCCACCCGTGCGGAGAGGCTCGGCCAAAGATCGGCCCCGGCAATGCGGGCGTTGGCCGCCGCCGCTTCCATCCGAGCCGCCATCGCCCGCAAATCCGGATTGCCGGCAAACGCTTCGGCTAGCAAAGCCGACAACTCTTCAGATAAAAAGGAGTCCCACCAAAGGGGTTCGTCGGCCTCGGAAACGGTTGCCGCGCCAAACCACGACGGGGGAATCGGCAATTCTTCCGGCAACGACGGCCTTTCCGGCACAGACACGCAACCCACCGCCAATCCAAAAACCAGAACAACGGCCGCCGCTTTCTTGGCAGTTTGGCGCCGTGGCTTCTTGGCAAAATCGGACGCAGCGCCAATTCCCGATTCTCCTCTGATTCTCGGTGGAAGAATGGACGAATGCTCGGCGCGATTGCGTTGGCAGTGCTTTTTTTGAGAGGCTCGCTGCTGCCCATCAAGGGCAATTGGGAAAAGGCGGCCAACGCGGAGGCGGCGATTTATTTTCCAGCGAGTGTTAGCCATCCAAACTTCAACAAGTTCTTTCGGGCTGATGTTCCATTCAGATTGCAGAATCGTCAAGATCGATTCAGAAAACGCCGCCGCGCGGCTTTTAGGATTTCTTCTCTCCGCAAAAGAGAACGTCGACTACGTCAAGTACCAAGCGCTCTTCGGAAAGGCCGCGAACGGCCTCTTCGGGAATGGGGACGAGAGATTGAAAGCGGGCGGCCAGTTCGGAAAAGAGCTGCCAGCGCGCTTCGGGAGACAAAGAGGCGCGACGGCGGACGGCTTGCAAGGCGGCGTCGGCCAGTTCCGGAGTCACTTCCCTTCGCAATCGCGCCGTCAAGGTTTGGCAATCGCGCAATGAATTGTACTTTTCGGTTGTGTCAACCGCCGGCGGAGGGAATCGAGGCTTGGGGATGCGCACGACAACGGTTCCGGCCGCAAGGTCTCCCAGCCGCCTCCCTTGCCGGTCGGCAAGAGCCGTCAGTCCGCCGACGGCGTAAAAGAGGGGAAGCTGATCAACGAGGCGCAGGAGGTTGCGCATCACAATTTGGCTAAACAAAAGCTTGGAGCCAGCACTGTGCGCCACGCGAATTTGCATGACGCGCTTGCCGATGGTCTGGCCCTTTTGCCACCATTCGAACGCAATGCCGTAGCCGATTTGGATCCCGAAAGCGGCGAGAAACGCGATGGCTTGGGCCATATCCGCGCTCAACACGCGAAGCAAAGTCAACGGAATCTGGATCAACTCCACGCACAATAAAATGATCCCGAAGTCAATGGATACGGCCAACAGACGAAGCACGGGGCTGGCAATCGGTTGGAAAAACTCAATGCCTTCCGGCGTCCGAACCCGAAACATTCGAATGTTCATTTCAGTGGTCGACGATTAGGATTTTGTTGAAGCGGAGAAGGGAACGGCCGTCCCCTTTGAATTTTGCTTTTCATAATATCGCGGCGGCCGAAATGAGCGAAGAATCCGGCCAAGACAACCGCTTCCGCAACGCCGAAGGCGATCTTCGCCGCATAAGGCAATTTAGGCTCGTGGTCTTGAGACAAGAACGATTCAATCAAGCCGGCCCAAATCAGCATCAAGGCGACGCCGCAGAGAATGGTGACGAGTTTGGGAAGGATGAGCCTCATCCGCGCCGAGAGGGAGTATTGGTTGCGCCAACCGACGACGGCTCCCGCCAAAAGCAACCCGCCTTGCCCCGCAATGAGAAAGGCCGGAATCTCCACAATTCCGTGAGGCAACAGCCAGCCGAGCAGGAAGACGGTTTCTCCCGCGGCCGCATAGTCAAAAGCAACCGCCCCTAGAATGACGCCATTGTAAAACAGCACCAGGATCGTTCCGATGCCCCAAGTGATGCCCAGACAGAGAGCAAAAATGGCCACTCGAGTGTTGTGAGTCATCAGCCCGGCGGAAAAGGAGGAATTCCATCTTTTGTCTTCCCCGCCGCTGAGGTTGACGGCTTCCTCGCCGGCCACGCGTTCCGATGGATCGCCGTGCAAATGAGAGAAGTCTTCGGGGAGGATGTCTCCTTTTGCGGCGGGGTCGACAAGCAGAACGGAGGCTCCGAACAAACTTCCGGCCAACATAATTCCGGCGGAAAGAAGCAGAGCGCGCCAATGCCTCACAACCGTCGCCGGCCAAACGTGGAAAAACCAATCCCGGAAAGAAAAGCGAGACTCCGGCCGGTTGCCGTCTTGAATCTCCGCATAAGCGGCGGCCACCAGTTGTTCCAGCCAATCGCTTGTTTCCGGCCGAAGTGAATAAGTGGCCAGCTTTCCCAAACCACCGGCGGCGCGTTCGTACAAATAGTGGAACCTTTGCAATCGCTCAAAGTCCAAACGGGCGTGCGGATCGCGCTCAAACTCTCGGACGAAGGATTGAAGTTCCTCCCAAAACGGCGTCTCTCGCTGGATGAATTTATCCAAATCCAGAATCATAGAATTTGCCTCTTTTTGACGGATAGATATTGGTTGACCGCTTCGACTCCGAGGCGGTCGGCTTCCGGCATCAGAAAGTCCACGCCGCGGCTTTTCAGCCGGCGTTGGAACCGAGCTAAGGCATCCCATCTTTCATGCCCGGCCAGCTCGCCGTAAATTTCATCCGCAGAGGAAATCGCTTCGTTTTCGAACAAAGGACGAACAAACTGGGGACGAATGGCGATGACGGCCACAAGGTGCTGCCGCCGAATCAAGTCGACGTTCTCCCAAAAACTCTCCATCAAAAGCGCCTCGTCCAAGGAAATCAGAAAAAGCAAAAGCGAGCGGCGATTCAAACGCAGCCGTATGCCGGTGAGCAGCTCCCGAAAATCGGGCGTCGCATCGCTAGGTTCCAAAGGATAAAGCGCGTCGCGGCAAGCATTGAAGTGCGCCCGCCCGGAAGCGGCCCGCAAGAAACACCGCACCCGATCCGAATAAGCGAAAAAGCCGAAGCGGTCTCCCTGCCGTTCGGCCAACTGCGCCAGCATCAATCCCACGGCGAGGTTCTTTTCCAAATAGCTGGTCCGACCCCAATCAGGCGCGCGGGCGGGACAAAGCCTTCCACTGAGACGGGAAGCATCCAGCACTACGTAAATATCCTGCGTCCGCTCCAACTGATACACTTTGGTGATCGGCTTGTTTCGCTTGGCCGCCGCCTTCCAATGAATGTCCTCGTAGCCGTCGCCGGGAATGTATTCTCGAAGCTTTTCAAAATCTCTCCCTTTCCCCAACTGCCGCAGCGAATGCTCTCCCGATCTTTCCCCGCGGACAAACAAGGCGCCCAACTGTTTTCGCTCCGCCAAAATATCCGGAAAAACCTGCACTTCGCATTCCGCCGGCAACCGAGTTTGAACCCGCCAAAATCCAAAACGCGATCCAGTCTCCAGACAAACGACCTCAATCCGCCGAAGTCCGCGTTTCACGGCACGGCAAGACGCGCTGATCGAAATCTTCTTTTCACTGCCGTCCGCGACCACCAAAAACTCTGGCTCCAAACAGCGAACGAGGTCCGGAAACGCAACCGCCGCCCGGCAGGTCATCGCGCGAGGCCGTTGCCATTCCAGTTGAAAAACAAAGTCGCCCCGCCGATGGCGAGAAAGCCGGAACCGTTTCGGAACAATGGCGCGAACGTCGTCCAACCGCCCCGGAGAATTCGCTAAATCCAAAAGAACCCACGCGGCAAAAAGTCCCCCGGCCAAAAGAAGCGCCGGCCAAAGACCGGGCGCCAAGACATACAAGGCCGAGCCGAACAACAGCGCGACGGAAGCGCAAAAAATCAACTTTTGGCTCGGACTACAATTCATTCCCATCGACAAGGCCGCGCCGCGGCAAACGCGTCAACGAGGCACGGAAACCCGTCCCAACGCTTGCGCAATCACCTCTTCCACGGTCAATCCCTCCATTTCAAACTCCGGCCGCAACACCAGTCGATGCCCCAGAACCGGCGCCGCCAACGCCTGCACGTCGTCGGGCGAAACATAGTCGTTGCCGTGAATGACGGCTCGGGCGCGCGCCGACGCCAATAAAGCCTGAGTCGCCCGCGGGCCAACCCCGGAAAGAACGCTTTCTTCCTTCCGCGTGGCGCGCACCAAGTCGACCACATACACCGCCAACTCGTCTCTCACCGTCAAGCGCTTCAATCCTTCCCGAAAAGCGGCGATGTCGTCTCGCTCCAAAACTGGCTCAACGGCGCCTCTTTCCAGCGCTGTTTCCGGCGCGTCGTCGCCCAAAGAGCGTCGGGCTAAGGAAATCTCCTCCTCACGGCTGGGACACTCCATTCTTATCTTAATCATGAAACGATCTTTCTGCGCTTCGGGCAAGGGATAGGTGCCTTCAAATTCAATCGGATTTTGCGTGGCGAACACGGTAAAGTCGGCGGGCAATCGATGGGTTTCGTTGTCGATGGTCACGGTTCGCTCCTGCATCGCTTGGAGCAGAGCCGCCTGCGTCTTCGCCGGCGCGCGATTGATTTCATCCGCCAGAATAAAGGAGTGAAAAATCGGCCCCCGAATCAAATGGAACTCAGCGGTCTTAAGATTAAAAACATTGGTGCCGGTCAAGTCCGACGGCATCAAGTCGGGCGTAAATTGAATCCGTGAATAGTCGCAGCAAAGCGTCTTCGCCAGCGTCCGCACTAAAAGCGTCTTGGCTACTCCAGGCACGCCTTCGATCAAGGCGTGGTTGCCCGTAAATATCGCGATCAAAGCCTGCTCGACGACTTCCGCCTGGCCGATGATAATCTTCGCCACTTCACTCTGCGCCCGCCGCAAGACGACCTGCAATTTTTCTATGTCCGGGTTCACGCTGTTTCTTTGAATTTTACGATTTGCGGACGCCGCAGCAAGTCCGAGGCCTTTCGATAGGCTGCCACGGGGGAAATGCTCCGCTCCTGCGCTTCGCTGGCGATTTGCTGAATTTCCGCCTCGAATCGAACAGCGCCGCCGCTGGAACGACGCATGCTTCGCCGCCAACGATCCGCACAAATCGGCAACAAATCCTGCGCCGGCACGTGCCGGCGCAACAGGCCGGAAATCCCGCCGGTTGCAACCGCGCCCGCCGTTGAACGACGAGGATCGGCAAAAGCCTCCGCTTCCGGAATTTGATTCGACTTCGGCAACAGACTCGCCGAAGAACGCCAAACAATCAGCAGGCCAATCAGAATTAGGCTAATATACAACGGCAAAAGCCGGTAGCGGCGCATCAAAGCCACCAAGCTTGCTTGGGAGCGGACGCCGAGATGCGTTTCGTCAAACCAGACCTCCCGCCGCCCCATCAAGAGCCAGCGCACAAACTCCGGCGACGGCTCTTCCAACAACGCTTCGTTGCTCAAAACATAAGTGTCGCTGAGAACGGTCAAAAACCCTTCGCCCCAAGGCCTCTGCACAACCGTCGGAACGCCGTCTGCCTCGAAAACGATCCTCCACTCGCCATCCGCATCCACAATAAATCCCCCACGGCCAAATCGAGGCAACGACTCAACGCGCAAGCCTTCTTCATCTGAAACACGCGCCATTCGCCCCTCCTCGAACGCCTCCGCCCCGCCAAATGCCCGGCGATATTGCAACCCCGGGACAAACTCCAAATCCCCGCCCAAATTTCTCGTACGATCCGCCGCCCGAAATGACCAAACCAAATGCCCCCCGGAACGCGCAAAATCCAACCAGCGCTTCGGCGGACGCCAAGCGGGATAAAATGATGCATCCAACCAAGAAGAGGAAGAAGACGCCCCTAGCCAAAACATCGTTGCCTGACCGGGATCCGAAAGAGTCTCGGCGGGACGAATAAACCGGTGAACCTCCAAGCCGGACAAAGACCGAAGGGCTTCATACAAGGCCCGGCAGCCGAGAGCGTCAGAACGAAAGGTGGAATACTTTGGATAAGAATCTCCCTTCTCGAATCGCAGCCAAACCAACCGAAGCGATCCACCCGCCAGAACAAGCACCAGAAGCAAGGCGTATATCGCCGGTTTTGCCGCCGCCTGATTCATCCCGCCGCCCTTCGTATTTGGCTCACGCGGTCTTCGTAAACGCGAAGCCCCGCTTCGTCCACTTCGTATCGCCCGTACCAAACGCGGTCAAATCCTTTCACCGCAAAGGAAAACGCCTCCGTCACTCCCGGAATTTGATGTTCGCAGCGCTTTACCTCGCTCAAATAAGCCGCGTTGGACTTTGCCCTCGTGATGCGAATCAATTGTTTGCCGTGAAGATGAGACAGCGCCGACAAATAAAAAGCCCGCAAAGCCCGGCGATAATCGCCCTCCTCCGCAAACCGCCGCGACCGAGCCAACCACTCGTCTTCCGGCAAATCATTGGCCAACGCCGTCCAATCATCCACTTCGGGCTTGACGACAACCTGAGGCGTCGCGCCCGGCGTTGCCGAAGACTTTTGCCGCCGCAACACCAAACGATACAGTAACCACGCCACCAGCAGACCAACGGCCGCCAGCAATACAACCAGCAAGGGCTTGGCCGATGGAGAAAAGGATCCCAACCAACCTTTTGGAGAATCGCCGCCGCTACGATTGAAAGATTGGAAAATCCATTTCAAAAAGTTCTCCGCCCAATGCAAGACCTGCCGAACCCAACGGCCAAACCGGGACACGCCCTCCGCATTCGCCTCCGCCGACGGCATCCGCCAAGTAAACTCAGGCCGTTGGATGACTTCTCGAATGGCCTCGCCAATCTCTTCCGAAGTCACCGGCTCCTGTGCTTGTCCAGTCGGCGGCGCCAAGGAAAACAACATTCCCGCAAACAGCGCGCCGCCGAAAAGCCGCAGTGCCAAACCACTCCGCCCGGAGCGCTCGCCCAGCCGCGCCAAACGATCCCGAATATCCAAACCGGAACGGCGAGACCGAAGATAATAATGACGCAAAACATAAACCGCCTTCGCCAACGGACTGACCACGGCATAAACCGCAAAGCAAACCACGACAAAAACCGTGCTGTTCATCAACACAGCCCACGGCGAGCGAGTGACCACGGTCTCCACGCCGGTCGCTATTTTGAGCAGGGAAGGAACCACAAACACCAACGCGTAGCCGTTCAAAAACACAAACAGCGCCCAAGCGGAAAGAACCAGCAACGCGACGTGGTTTTGCCGTTGCCAAACGAAAACCTCCGCTACGGCTTCTTTAAAAGTCTGCCGCATCGAACCCCCTCGGACGCCGCCAATCACGGAAGCGCCTTGGCAAAAAGCAATCATCCAACCCGTCGGAACCACCACCAAAGCCGCAATCGGCACCACCGCCAGAAACACCGCAAACACCGCAATTTGACGCCAACCCAGAAAAAACCAATCCAACGCCGAACCAGCCGGCAAAGGCCGCCGAGAAAGAACGGCAAACAACTCCGCCGCAAACCTCGCCTGCCAAACCCGCCACCACAAAACCGCCACCGTCACCGCAAAGGAAAACGACGCCAACCGCTCCCCGGCAAAGGGATTGGCCGTCATATCCGTCAAAAAATAAAGCAACACCAATCCAAAAGGACACAGCCCAAGCAAATAAACGCACCACGCCCGAACCGGCGCCGCAACCAGCAAGTTGAACGCCCGCTCGCACAACTCCAAGCCGCCAATTTCTTCGGAAACTTCCCCCGCCGCCAAGCCCGCATCCGCTCTGCCTTTCAAACTCCGCGCCCTCACTCGACTATCTCCTCCCAGATCGAAGCGTCGTGAAATCGATCCGGAATCAAGATCATCAACTTGCCCGCAAAAGCAACCACGCCCCAAACCGCCAAAAATCCCAAAACGCCGCAAGCCGCTTCAGCCAACAATCCAAAGCGCCGCTTGCGCTCCGTTTGCGCTTGGCTCTCCGCCGCCAAACAAGCCGCGCAGACCATTTTTCCTCCCACAAAAGTGACGCACTCCCGGCAGTAATGGCGATTGCAAGAACGGCATTTGGCCGCCGCCTCCCGCTCCCAATGATGAAAGCACCGTTGCTCGCGCAATTCTTTCATTTTTCGCGTCCACTTGGTTCTCCGCTCTCCGCAACCGCCGGCGACGAAACGCTTTCTCGATTTTGCCCGGTTTCCGCTTCGCTTCCCTGAGCCGCCAAAATTCTCGGCTCCAACAACGCCAAAGTCTTCATCGCCGCCCGCCAGCGATTGCACGAACCCAACTCCACCTCTTGCACCCGAGTTCGAATCATCGTCCGCGCCGCCGGCCCTTTGACCAGCTCATAAACCAACAAAATCCCAAACAAAATGCTGAAAGCCTGCGCTAGGAAACGGACGACGATGTTCCCGGAAACAATCGCAAAAACGGCAAGGGCCAGCAGAAAAATGATAGAAGTTAGCCGCCGTCCAAAGTTGAGGGTGCGAACGACGGCAATTGCCTCAATGTCTCGATAGGGAATGCGCTTGTAGTTTTCCCGAACATATGAGGGAGCATCCACTACCAACAGATGATCTTTGCCTAAATAAGTTTTCGATGGACCGCCGAATTTGATGAACGAACCCTTGCAAAATCCGGCGCCGGGCAGTTTTTCGTAAGATTTTTGAGCCGCCATCACAAGTAAAAATCTTCAGAAACCGCCACGAAAAATATCCATAACCAAAACCCCATCTGCGCCAAACCAAGCAAAATCGCCGCCGCAAAAACCCCATTCCCGGAGCGAACCAGACTTCCCGTCGAATTCCAACGGAAAATTGCATAGACGATGGCGGCGGGCGCGGTGATTATGGTTATCGGCCATAATAGAATAGGCAACAAAACCAGCATCAAGGCGAAAGAATCGTGGCGAAACCTCTCTCGAACCAAACCGTCCATGGTTTCTTTTTCCTGCGCGGTTTCCAAACAAGTGGGGCAAAGCGTTTTCCCTTCAAAAACAATCTCGCACAAAGCGCACAAATAACGGCCGCAATCTTCGCAAAGGCTTTCGGCTTGTTTGGACTGGTGGAAAAAGCAAGCAGACTCCTCTTCCAACAGAATTCGCCGCCCGGCTTTGGCCGTCTCTTTTCTCGTCAAAGCCGGATACCAACGCACCGTCAACGCTTTTTCGCAGGTCGGACACGAATTCAGCGCCGCGCTGGGCAAATCGGCGGTGAGAATGTCGCCGCCGCAGGCCGGACAACGCAAGGCCGGCGGCGATTGACTTTGGTTTGTCTTTCCCTTTGCCGGCCGCGTTTCCGCAACCGGCTGGTTTTTTAAATCCACTTGTTCGCCGAATGGCGTTGTGGGCGGCGGAGGGTTCATTGGCGGATGACTCGCGTGCCGCAGATGTGGTCGTGCAAGGCGCGCTTTTCCGAATCAAAGGCGGCGATGATGTAGCCGATGAGCAAAATAATAGCGCTCAGGATTTCCGCCAAGGTGCGCCCCAAAGCCCGCCCCAAGCCAATCGGTTCTCCGCTGGCGGTAACCACCTGAAGATTCAGCGCCAGTTTCCCCAAAGTGCCGCCAAACTTCCAAGTCAACAGCCAAGTGTAGCAAATAGCTACTGACAAGTTGAATAGATCGAAAAGCAACTCCCCCGGCGTTGTCTCCGGGCTCCACAGAGATTCCATGCCAAATAGCGAATAACGCAAAAACTCCATCGGAATCCCAACAATCAACCAGTCCAAAAACTTGGCGCCGAAGCGAATCCAGAACCCGGCGTAGTTCAATTTTGCGGTCCGTTCCACGCCTTGGGTGATTTTGGCCATGAAGGTGGGTTTGCAGTTGGCGCAGACATAGTTTCCTCGAAACGAAATCGCGTCTTCTTTCAAAAAGACGCTGCCGCATTCCACGCAGGCGACGTGGTCTCCCGCCATTTGCTCCGCCGAGGGCGCTTGACCGGCTTGGTAGGGTTGCCAATCCGCCATTCCGTCGCGCCAGACCAGGGTTTCCGACGCAATGGTTCCTTGGCGGACCAATTCATCGAATGCCGGTTGTTCGAAGGGGCCGAGCCGTTCTTCGCCTTTCAAATAATACCACTTTGCCACTGTTATCGCTTTCGTTGGTTGGTTGCGTTTTCGGAGTCGATTAGCGAGGAAGAATCTCCGCTTTGAAAAAGAAAGGCAAGGAAAATTCAAAGAAGATTACCAACAAAGAAAAGCCAACCAACCCATCATGAGAAAAAGCCCTCCCCACTTTCCTAAAATCAGAGAATGCGCGTCAGCGGAGCCAACTGCGCCGAAACCAGCTTGGACTCAGTCTCCATCCCGCCGGCGAATCCACCTCGCCGCTTGGCCGCCAACTGCCGCAAAACTCTCTTTTCCGCAAGGGCAAGACGGGTTTTTTGCGTTTTTGGGCAAGGGCAGCAACCGGCGGCCAGTGTTTGCGGCCAGTGATTCGCCATCGACAAAGAGGAACTTTTGTCGTTTTCAATCCACTTTTCTTAACTTTTCTTAACTTTTTTCGTCTTTTTGGTGGATTCGGAGCTTGACTCTTTGCGGTGAACAAACTACAAACAAAGCAACTTTTAGTTTATTGAGTAAGTCTTTTAGTCGAACTATTAACTGTTTAGCCTGATGAAAATACAAAGTCCCCCCCCCCCCCCCCCCCCCCGCAAATCGTAAAGGTTTGGCATTCAGTGCCTTCGTAGTCGCCGCAACATTGCTTTCCTTGGCGCCGCTGGAACAAAGCCAAGCGCAATTGGCGCTGACCATTCGCCCCAGCGCCAGCAACACCAACAACCCCGTCCTCGTCTTCAGCGGAAACACCACGACCTCCTCCGCAGAAGCCATCCGAACAAGCGCCGCGGGAAGTAATGAAGTGGCGGATACCTTTTCCGTCGCCAACCTGTACTCCGTCACCACTTTGGCCGGAGTCGTCCGCTCTCTTTCTCCGCTCAGCACTCTGGCCGCCGATGATCCAGATCGGCTGGCCGAAGGCGATTCGGCGCCGACCATCACCATTGCCGGAACCAACGCGCTCACTATTTCCCGCATCGCTTTTGACAGCCAACCTGTTTTGGGCGACCACGATCTAGGAATTCGCGTCAGCCAGTATTATTTCTATTCCGCTCTCCAAACCGTCTCGTGGAGCGGCGCCGGCATTTTGACCAACTTCAACATGAGCCAGTTCAATCCGGGAACTTATCAATCCTCTTCGCATCCCAATTTTTCCAGCCAGGCCTTGCGCTTGACCGTGAACAGCCGAGTGATTCCCGAACCAGAAGCATACGCTCTGGTGTTCGGTTTGTTGGCTCTCGGTTTTGTTTTCTTTCATCGACGGCGAAGGCAACGAAAACGCCAACCAGCCACCACCACTTGGTAGCCGCCGGTTTCTGCGACGGCCAATCAGCGGCCGGCAAGGATTGCGACCTCGCGGCGGTCTGGTTGCCGGCTGGTGATTTCGCAGGTTCAAGCTCCACTTCGCTTGGGGATTTTCCTCAAGCGGAGTTTTTTGTTCGGCTGCGAAAGATGAATTGGGGAAGGCGTTTTAGTTGGCCACTTCGCGGTCGATCCGCCCGTCCTTCATGTGAATGACGCGATGGGCGCGTTTGGCCACTTCGTCATCGTGGGTGACCAGGATGATGGTTTTGCCGTTGGCGTTGAGGCGGTCGATGATGCCCAGCACTTCCAGTCCGGTGGCGGAATCGAGGTTGCCGGTGGGTTCGTCGGCCAGGATCATCAGGGGATCGTTGGCTAAGGAGCGGGCAATGGCGACGCGCTGTTGCTGGCCGCCGGAGAGTTGATTGGGGCGGTGTTCGCGGCGGTCGTCCAAGCCGACGAGGTTTGCCAGTTCGACGCAGCGATCATAAGTTTCGGAGAGGTCTTTTCCCTGATAAAACAGCGGGACCTGAATGTTTTCAATCACCGTTAACTGGGCGATTAGGTTGTAGGATTGGAAGATGAAGCCAATTCGACGGCCGCGGATTTCGGAGAGTTCGTCGTCCGGCATTTCCGAGACGTCTTCGCCGCCCAGATAATATTTGCCTTCGGTGGGGCGATCCAGGCAGCCTAAAACGTTTAGCATGGTGGATTTGCCGGAGCCGGAAGGTCCCATGATGGCGACGTATTCACCTTCTTGAATGGTCATATCGACGCCCCGAAGCGCCAGAACTTCGATTTCTTCTCTGAGAAGGTATTTCTTCGGGATCTTTTGGATTTTCCCTCCGATTTGCTTCTTTGGTTCCTGTCCTCCGAGGGAGTATCGTTTTACGATGCCTCGGATGCGGATGATGGCGTCTCTGCTCATGATTTGATGAGTTGGCGGGCGTTTTTAGCGCAGCCGCTCCAATCACTATTGCCGGGAACCGTTTCTGAGTCAACTGAGTCAAACTTCTTGAAGACGGCTCGGCTTCCAATCTACAATTGGCCATCGTTTATGACACGGCAACAGGTTCTGGATTTGTATTTCTTGGACGCTCGGCACAAGTTGATTGACTTGGCGGCGTTTGTCGACCGCGTGGAGCGAAGCGAAGGCAAGGCCGACTTTCGCATGGAAGCCTTCCTCCAAGCGGCGAAAGTGTTGGCCGGAAGTCAGCCCGGCAAGGCGGCGGCGACGTTGGACGCCTTTTCGGACCCGACGACGGAGCCAATTGAAAAAGCATCCACAAAAGCCGCTTGCGGCGCTTGGCCGGGCGGCGCGGAAACTGCGGAAAATTCGTCGCCATGAGATACATCGAACCTCACGGACACATGGTAAGCCGCACCACGGACGATTATCTGGCTATGGCCGCCGCCGGTTGCGCCGCTGTGTGTGAACCCGCGTTTTGGGCCGGGTTTGACCGAAGCGCCGCCGCCGGTTTCTACGATTACTTCTGCCAGCTAACCGAACACGAACCCAAACGCGCCGCCAAGTTCGGCCTCCCGCACTATGCCTGGCTCTGCATCAATCCCAAAGAAGCGGAAGACTTGAAACTGGCCGAAGAAGTGCTGTCCATCATCCCGGAGTTTATGGATCGGCCGAACGTCCTGGGCATTGGCGAAATCGGACTCAACAAAAACAGCCGAAACGAGCTGAAAGTGTTGGAAATGCACATCGACTTGGCCGGCGACCGCGATCAATTGATCCTGGTTCACACGCCGCATTTGGAAGACAAGCGGAAGGGAACGCGTTTGATTTTAGACGCGCTCAAGAACGACCCGCGAATTCGCCCCGAAAGATGCGTCATCGACCACGTCGAAGAACACACCGTCAAAATGGTGCTGGACGAAGGCTTTTGGGCGGGAATGACGTTGTATCCGGAATCTAAGTGTAGTCCTTCGCGGGCAATTGACATGCTGGAAATCTACGGCACCGAACGCATTTGGATGAACAGCGCCTGCGACTGGGGCGTCAGCGTCCCTTTGGCCGTGCCGCACACTATGCTGGAAATGCGCCGCCGAGGACACTCAGCGGACTGGATCGACCGGGTGGCCTTTCGAAATCCAAAGGCCTTTATGGAGCAATCTCTCCACTTTCGGGCCGACGCAGTGTCGGACGCCTCAAGGTAACGGCCGCGTTTTTTGCGCTTCGCGTAATCCCAATTCAAAATCAAAGGAATGAAACTCAGCCACGGACTTCATTTGGCCTATTGCACAAACATCCACCGAGGAGAGCATTGGGAACAGACCTTCGACGCCTTAAAGCAATACACGCTCAAAGTGCGGCGGCAAGTCTGCCCCGAAAAACCTTACGCCATCGGACTGCGTCTGAGTGCCTCCGCCGCTCAGGAACTCAGCCGCCCGAAGGCTTTGGACGGCTTCCAAAAGTGGCTTGAAAACGAAAACTGCTACGTTTTTACGATCAACGGCTTCCCCTACGGAACCTTTCACGGAACGCGGGTAAAGGAACGAGTCTACCAACCGGACTGGGCGGCGACGGAGCGCTTGCAATACACAAATCTCCTCTTCGACTTGTTGGCCTCTCTGGTTCCTGCCGGCGTCGACGGCAGCGTGAGTACGGTGCCGGTTTCCTACAAAAACTTTATCCAAAACGACCGCCAGACCCGCGAAGCGCGGAAAAACCTGTGGAAATGCGTTGACCATATCGAGCAACTCAGCCGCCGCACCGGCAAAAAACTGCACCTCGGACTGGAACCGGAACCGCTTTGCTACTTGGAAACCAGCGAGGAAACCGTCCGATTCTTCGAACAAATGCGCAAAGACCGCCCCGGCGACTTGCGGATGGAAGACCACTTAGGCGTGAACTACGACTGCTGTCACCTGGCCGTTGAGTTTGAAAATCCGCAGGAAGCGCTAGGCCGTTTGCAACAGCATAAAATTCGGATCAGCAAAATTCACCTAAGCTCGGCCTTGAAAGCGACGCCGACGCCCGAAGTCCGCAAGGCGCTATCGGACTACGCAGACGATGTTTATTTCCATCAAGTCATCGAACGCTCGCCGACCGGGAATCTCCGCCGTTATCCAGATTTGCCAAACGCGCTCGCCGCCGAAACCGCAAAAGAAAAAGCCGCCGCGCTCCCAGAATGGCGCATTCACTTTCACATCCCGCTCCACTCGCCGCCAACCAAACTTTTTGGCAACACGGCCGACCACATCGCGGGAACTCTCGACTTCGTCAAAGAGCATCCGAGAACTTGCTCGCACTTCGAGATGGAAACCTACACTTGGGAAGTGTTGCCGCCGGAGAGAAAGCAACGGAGCGTAGTGGATCAGCTCGTCGGCGAATACCGTTGGACTTTGGCGCAGATGACCAACCGCGGATTGGCCTGAGACATGCCGTCTCCGCTCCGCAATGTTGAGTTTCACGGATTGTCTCCTTCATAGATCGGACGCCGCCGGATTTTTTTCAATCTCCCGGCCATTCGATTTTTTGTCGGTTTGGCAAGCTTCGGCCATTCGCGTCGCCCGGTGTTTTGCCATTTCATAAAGCAACAACGCCCGCGGCGAGAAACGGCAATCCTCGTCATTGGACTTCTTGGGTTCTTCGCCGGCTGGTTTTTCCGAATTCGTTCTCATCTTGAATCCCTTTCGCTTCTTCGGCGCCTATTTTCCCCTCTCCTCATTTTCTCCCAAACGCTCTGCCCGCTGGAAAATCGCAGACAACGGATACACCTCGCGATCCCTCTCTCCAACAAAATAAGAGCAGGATAAATGCCAACACTGCTTGTCGAATTTTCGACTTTTCTTCGTTTTTCATTTTTTGTTAGATTCCTTTGTCATGTTTACACAACAAAGCTGTTATCTAAACGTCGCCGCGAAGCGAACGCGCTTTTTAGGAAGCTTCTGGAAAATCGCCGCCCTGCCTTGCATCGGAATTCTTGCTGCCAACCTCGCCCTCGCCAACCCGCCGTCCGAAGTTGCCGGACGCGGACTGGAAGGCTGGTTGCAAGACCTTCAATCCACCAACGAAACCGTGCGACTCCGAGCGGCGAAGACCATCGGCCTTTTCGGCGCCCCCGCCGTGCCTCACTTGATTCTCTTATTGGACGACGCCGATGACGCCGCTCGCTACTGGGCTGCCAGCCACCTCGGCAATCTGGGATCAAAAGCCTCCGCAGCAAGCGAAGCACTCAAACGCGCCTCTAAAAACACCAGATCGCTCCCAGTGCGAATGGCCGTCGGCTACGCCCTATCCCGAATAGACCGGGCCAGTCCCTGGTTTCCTCCGCTTTACGATGGCGTGCAATCGCTTCAGCGTAGCACGGCCTGCGCCGCCGCAGATTTCTTTGCCCGAATCGGGCCGCCGGCAAAGACGGCTCTGCCCATCTTACAAACCATCTTCAAGAAACAGTCCCGGCAAGGCGGCGACTACCACATCCGAGGCGCCGTAAAAAACGCCATCCGCGCAATCCAAAACCAAGACAAACTGGAACACCATGCCCGTCCCACCGGCGGAAACTACTCCCGCCGCAAATTTGTCCTTCCACCTTCCGCAACCGTCCCCCCGCCGAGAAGCCGAGAAGAAGCCGCCCAACACCCCAACATTCTTTGGATCAGCTGCGAAGACATCAGCCCCAACCTCGGCTGCTACGGCGACAACTACGCCTCCACCCCCAACTTGGACCGCCTAGCCGAACAAGGAGTCCGCTTCACCCAAGCCTTCACCCCCTCCGGCGTGTGCGCCGTCAACCGCACCGGCATCATCACCGGCATGTATCCCGTCGCCTACGGCGGACAACACATGCGCACCGTAATCCCCCTTCCCCCCAGAGTCCGTTGCTTCCCTGAATATCTGCGCCAAGCCGGCTACTTCTGCACCAACAAATCCAAAACAGACTACCAGTCCAAACCAGACCTCCGCAAAGTGTGGGACCGGCAAGGCGCCAAACACGGCGATTGGCGCGACCGAAAACCCGGCCAACCGTTCTTTTCCGTCATCAACCTAACCATCACCCACGAAAGCCAAATCCGGCATGGCGAAGGCACCCACGCCGCCTTGCAACAAAACCTCCTGCCCCACCAAATCCACAACCCAGCCCTCGCCGCAAAATACCTCCCCCCCATCTACCCTAACACGTCGGAAACACACAAAGACTGGGCATGGTATCACGACAACATCTCCGAAATGGACCGGCAAGTCGGCGAAATTCTCCAACGACTCGACGACGACGGCCTCGCCAATAACACCGTCGTCATCTTCTGGAGCGACCACGGACGCGGACTCCCGAGAGGCAAACGCTGGATTTACGAATCCGGCATCCACATTCCCATGATCGCTCGCTGGCCCGGACGCCTGAAAGCCGGCTCCGTCAACGACGAACTCATAAGCACCCAAGACCTGCCCCCAACCGTCCTCGCCCTGGCAAGACTTCAACCCAAAGACTATATGCACGGACGTATCTTCCTGGGTAGCAAAAAACAACCAGAACCGGAAATGTTGTTCTTCCACCGCGATCGCATGGACGAAGCCCTCGAATTCATGCGAGCCGCCCGCGACAAGCAATTCAAATACATCCGTAACTTCGAACCCGAACGCCCTTACGCCCAACACATCAACTACATGGACAAAATGCCGACCCTCGTCGACATGCGCCGCCTCCACCAAGAAGGCAAACTAAACCTCGTTCAATCCCTTTGGTTCCGCTCCCGCAAACCAATCGAAGAATTGTACGACATTATAGCAGACCCCCACGAAACTAACAACTTAGCGACGCTCCCAGAACATCAAAAAACACTCAAACGCATGCGAGCCGCCCTGGAAACATGGCAAGTGCAAGTCGGCGATTCCAGCTTTGTTCCAGAACCCATCCTCTTCGAACGACTCACAACCCAATAAACAATACTAACATTCCAACAAAACTCACAACTTTACCCTTGGATCTTCCTCATAAGCTGATCCAATACAGCACAAAGAATGAAGCGTCTGAGCGAATAGTAGGTAAAGCGACTTGAGACGGACAACATCTCGAATCACACTCGCCACCTGAAAATAAAGCTCGTCCACACCCTCCGGAAAATCGGCACCAAACCATCCCTCGTCCTCCTTCACTGTCAAATAAATCTGAGGCTGAGAGTCCACCATTTTCCGTAATTGAGCCATCTGAAAAAGCCGCTGCACTTTGTTCTCATCGTTACTCTTGATAATAAAGGATTCATCAAAATCACGATCGCCAATCTCAATGTCCTGCATGCCGAAGAATTTGCCTAAGTTGCTGAACATACTACGGCGATAAATTGTGAACCGAAAATTATCCGGATTCAAATATGGGGCGCGAATCCTCGTAAACGTCGTGGTTAAATTATTATGAGAGACGGTATAAGTATCCAAAGTCACCGTCCAATCTCTCACACGTGCCTTAACTTTGGCAGGCTCGACAACTCCCCCGGGTACAAACTCCCCGCCGATTTCCTCGCTCAACTGCCTCCAAACCTCATCCCGGCTAGGTCCAAACACCTTTTTTAAAAAACTCATACTATCAGCCAACTAAAAAGACTTCTTAATCTTTTTCAGCTGCAGAAACTCCGGTCGTTTGGTATAAAATGAATCTAACGGATAACACCCGCTCGCCAAGCCATTGCGCGGCGCCGTAGTGCAATCGCTGAACGTACGACAAATCCGCTTGGCAACAAGTCTCCCCTTTGTAGTCGCATCCTCCAATATTTCAGGATAGCTTAACACCATCCGCCCAAGCCCCACAATGTCTGCCCATCCCTCGCGAATTACATACTGCGCCACGTAAGGCAAGAACTCTTGCAGATAGCTATAACCCGACCCGACGATGATCATCCCTTCTGGAGTCTGCTCTTTGATCGACCGAGCCACGCCAATCAGCCGAGCCACATCCACCATCGGATCATAAGCCGGTTGGTAGCCATCCGAAGGCGGGTAAGCCGCCGGCCGTTGTATATGAGGATTGTAATAAGGCGATCCCGCGCTCACATTTAAAATCTTTACACCAATCTGCTGACACAATCTCACAAATTGAAACATCTCGCCAAGATCATAATTAACCGGGTCTTCCTGCCTTGTGGAGAAGGCATATCGATACGGAATACAATCTTGATAATCCTCTGGAATACCCGGACCCACCGTTCCCGACGCCGACCGTCCCGGATCCGGCCGAAACGGGACCAAGTCAAACGCGCTCAACCGCACCCCAATATCAATGCGATTTCCCGATTCTCGAATACCTTGAACGATCTCGCGCAAAATTCGGGTTCGATTTTCAAAAGATCCTCCATACTTCCCCGGTCGTGTATACGCACTTAAAAATTCATGCAACAAATACCCATGACAATGCTTAATATCTATAAAATCCGCCCCGACATCCGCTGCCACCCGCGCCGCTTGCACATAAGATTCGATCAAAACCCGAACCTCGCCGTCAGACAAAACCTGATCGTCGTTCTCCACATGAAACCGGCGGTCCAAAATCGGATGCCGATAGGCTACTCTCGGCTCCCAACGATCTTTATCATATGGCCGACAGAACCGCCCAGAATGCGTCAACTGAAATCCGATTACCAAATCATCCACATTGCCGTAACACTCGCGGTGAGCTTTTACCAAAGCCTCCCGCAGTTCACAAAACAACGCTCGATTGGAAGGTTGAAGAATCAATTGATTCGGATTCGCCCGCCCGTCCGACCGAACCGCCATCGCCTCTCCCCCGCAAATCAACTTGGCGCCACTCTGCCCAAACCGCCGCCAACGTCGAAACACCTCTTCCGTCGGCTTTCCATCCGTCGTGCCATCCCAACCTTCCATCGGATGAACCGCCCAGCGATTGCCAATCCTTTTGCCGTTGATCCGCATCCCGTCAACCGGCCGCCTCAAAGGCGAAGCATCCTCCATCTCTATGCGATCATCGCAGGGAATAACAATGCCAAGACCGGCAACGTGTTCGCGAAAGCCTTCCACCGTCTTCAACGACGGCACGCGAACTAGATTAAAACCCTTCGACTTATCGCTCATCAAAAAACAAAACTAGCGTCGATTGGTTTCTAACGATTTTAATACATCTTCGGACCGAACGAAAAACTCTGCAGTCAATCCCCGATTCACTATACACTCCACATTTACGGATTGCGTCTCTTCGTCTAATTCCAAAGGAAATACCCAATTCCACTCAAAAGGCCGATGTTCGCTATAGTCTCCCAATAGCTTTCCACGCAGTGAAATACGGTTTACTTCCTTTTCATATCTGGTAAAATACTCATCCATCTGAATCCAACCTCTGGGCGGAGTATATCTGGCGAGAGGGGGATAAGCTATGGGGCGTCCATCTTGATCGGTAAAACGAAATAAAAGTTCTACGTCTTCTACCATCCCCGATTTTGCTCCAATTCCACTGATTCTTACCATGTTTACGACAACGAGATGATAGTTTGATTTCCAATTTTCCCATGATGATTTCCATGAATAATAGGATGGACCGGTCATCCCTCCGTCGGATTCAAATCCCAGATAATTTTCATCTTCAAGTGATTCAGATAATTCCTGTTTTTTGTTTTGCTCTAGTTTTTCAGCATGGATCTTCAGATTGTCGGGATCTTTGAAATGATTGCTTATAGTAGTGGAACCGGGACCGGAAATACATAAAAGACGGAATCCAACGCCGTCCACTTCCATGGTTTTTTGAATCAGTTCCGCTTCGCCAGCGCCGGGCACGGGAAGATCGGCAAATTCTCCCCGATGCTCGGCGGGAAACATATCATCACGGGATCGATAAAGTTTCAACTGCAACTTCCACACCGGCTCTTGCGGCGATAGCTCACAAGCCTCGCCTTTATTGCCTGTGGGATCAAAAAACTGATAGGCGGCGGCGCGGCGATAAGGGTGAGGAGATCGGTTCTGATAGGTTGTCGGCTTGCCGTCCACTCGAGACACTTCAATATGAGGAAAACTTCGGAACGGTAATGCCTCATATCCTCCTCCCGCCGGCGGCGGCCAGGATCGCAGTCCTTGACGCGTATCTATTATCTTGTTGCTCCTCCGTTTGCGGAATTCAAAATCATTTAGAACCACTTGAATGCCGTCGACTATATTGGTCGCAGGCAGATCGGTCGCCGTCCATTCTGGAAAGTTTGTTATTGGGAATGGGTTCTTTGCCATGAACGTTGCGATCAGCCTTCCGCCCTTGTCTCTTGCATCGGGATCATCTTCGTCCGCCAGATAAAGCCGGATGGGAAACTGGCTCTGGTGCCTTGGAAAGTTTTGCAGGAAAAAAGGGTAATACTCTAGCTTCCTGTTTTTAGAATGCTGAATACTCAGCGAAGAGAGCATCCTTTTTGGTCGATAAACAAAGCCGCCTTCTTCAACCGCTTCCAGCCATGCTCTCCGTCTACCCCAACTGGAGTAATGTGTAATTCCGGCAAGATTTGGCTCTAAATTCTTTTCCGCTTGGGTGGGCTCTCTTCTTCCTAAATTTTTCTCCGGCATATTTCCTCGCACGAAATAGAATGAGACGCCGTTGAGGAATCCATGGAAAAAACTCCTTATCGTTAATGGTTCTGGAATTCCAGCTTGGAGGTTGGCCGGCAGGTATTTTCGGGCCAGTCGTTGCCATAGACTTTCTTCGGTGTAAGGCGTTCCTCCGGGCAGGGCCGCCAGATAATGCAAGATGGAGCCGTCTTCCAGAGTCACTCCGTTTTCCCGTTTTTCTTGCCGTAGCCAAAAGAAAACCGAGGCGGCTATGGCCGTCAGAATGGTTCCGATCAAAATTTGGCGGCGCCAATGTTTCTTTTTCATGTTCAATTTCTTTTCTCGTTGGGTTTAGGTTGGGGGTTTTCCTTTGTTACGGCAATCATAAAAAATATTTGCGTTTATGCCGTTGTTGCCTCGTTTGGGGAAGTTGGTTTTGCCGAAATTGTTGTTCGACAAGGTTGAAGATAGTGGGGTGGTGGCAGGAACAGGATTCGAACCTGTGAAGGCAATGCCAGCAGATTTACAGTCTGCCCCCGTTGACCGCTTGGGTATCCTGCCTCGCGGCCGTTTGGCGCGAACGACGAGTGATTAAGCCGTACATCGGCCGGGTTGTCAACTCCTGGAAAATTGTTTGAGTTGGCATCCGGCGTCTGGGCGAGTGTTTTTGGGCATTTCATTTTTGCGGGGATGGGCTTGGTTTTTTGCGTTGGCGCAAGGAAGAGAGGTAGGTTGCGGCGAAGGCAATGGCGACGATGATGGCGATGAAAGGGAATGGTGTTTGGCGGGAGGCGGAGCGGGCTTGAATTCGGAGGGAGATTTTATCTAGGGATTCGACTTGGACGCTTTTGAGGAATTGCAGTTTTTGGCCTTGTTTGGGGAGGGTGAGGTCGAATCCTTGCGGGGCGGCAGCGGCTTCGTCTTGTTGTTGGACGAGGCGGTTGGCGAGGTTGAGGAGGGTGTTTTCGTCGGCGGGGTTGGTTTGTTTCAAGACTTCTTGGGCGGAAAGTTTTCGGTTGGAGGGGGCGGTTGCTCGGTTTCCAAGGGCGCCGCTTTGTTTGTTTTGTTGGACGGTGATGCCGGCCATGGCTTGGCGGGTTTTTAGGGTTTTGAGTTGGACGCGGGCGTCTTCGTTGAAGGCGTCGTCGTGGGGGGTGAGGTGGAAGGCGTTTTGGAAGGCGAATTGGGCTTGGTCTTCGTCGCCTTGCTGGAGGAGTTGGTTGCCTTGTTGGAGGAATGCTTCGGCTTCTTGGGCGCGGTGCCGTTGGCGGGCGGTTTCTTGGGAGAGGTAGTCTTCGAGTTTGGAGGAAAGGCGGGGAGAAATCGCTTGGGATTCGATGAGTTGCAGGTCGCCGTCCCAGTTGGCGAGTTTCCATTGGCGGTCTAGGTAGACGGTCCAGGTTACGGAGTCTGCGGGAAGGTCGAGGTTGAGGCTTTTCAAGAGGGCGTCGAGCCGCTTGGGCGTGGATTGGGCGGGGGCGGCTTGGAAACACACTTGGACGTGGGTTTGGCTGTTGGGGACGGGGTTTTGTCCGAGGGGGATCAAGAGTTGTTCGCCATTTTCAAAGGCGGAGACGGTGCGTCCGTTGACGCGGGCGAACCAGAATTGGCTGTTTGGCGGCAAGGTAAGTTCGAGGCTGCGCTTGCTGCCGGGCGAGAGGCGGATGTCTGCTTGGGTGAGGATGCTTCCGTTTTGGGAAACGATGGTGGCGAGGTCGAAGCGGTTGACTTGGGCGGCGAGGGTCGGCGTGATTTGGCGGCGGGAAACGACGAGGGGAAGTTGGAAGTCGGCCGACACTGCGCGGAAGCCGTGTTCCGGAGTTAGGCTGTCCGGCAAGCGGCGTCGCAGGTTGCGGGGAACGTTGTGCCAGTCGGTGCGGTAGAGGGATTCGGGGAGCGAGGGCAGAGCGATTTGGAGCCGGCCTTGGGTTCGCAGGGCGAGGAAGCTTCGTTGGAGGTTGGCGTTTTGGACGACTGCGCCTTGCAAGGGGAAGGGGGCGTCGTCTTCGGGAAGGGATCTTTGGTAAGTGAGGATGAGGCGGCAGTTGCCGATGACGCGCCGTTGCAGGCGAACGGTCCATTCGGCGCGGTCGGCGGCGTTTTGCGGCGGGGTAGAGACGGCGTCTGCGACGTGGTCGCCTTCGAAGCGGACGTTGTTGGCGGCGTTTGGAAGGGCGAGGCGCAAGGAATTGACGGCGGTGTTTTTGATTCGGAAGTCCAGGAAGACGGCGACGTCGATTTTGCCTTCGGTGAAGAGCGCGTCTTGAAGGGAGGAGACTTCGATCCAAGGGGCGACTTGTTCGATGCGGAAGATTAGTTTCCAGTTGCGGTTCAGCAGGTCAAAGGCTTGCGCTCCATTGGTGGAGAGGCCGCGCGTTCGCGGGTCGATGGGCGAGACGTTGTCGCGCGTTGTTGGCTGGAGGCGCACGCCTTGTTCGGGGACGATGAGCAGTTGGCCGCGCTGTCGGTCGGCTTCGCGGAGGGTGATTTTTGGCGCAGTCCAGGTTTCGCTGAGGGAAATGCCCGGACCGGAAAGCGTGACGTCGAAGCGCAAGGCTCCGATTCGTTTTTGTTTTAAGTGGAGGGTGACGGTTTTTGCGCCGTTGTCGGTGGCTTCGGTCCAGTGGCTCAATTGGTTGCCGCTGACGCTGTCGACGTTCATGCCGGCGGGCAGGGCGAAGCTGAGGTGGAAGACGCCGGCTCGTGAGATTTGGGCGTCGATGACGGTTGCCAGGAGCGTGCGGTCTTCGCCGATGGACAGTCTTTCGTTTGTCATCACGGCGACGTGGGACTCCACAGGCTCCGCGGAGAGAGTCAAAGCTGCGGAAGAAGGCTGGCTGTAGCGGAATGCTCGGCGAATTCCAGCGTCGGGGAATTGGTCGCGGCAGAGTTCCAAAAGGGTTGAGGGAAAGTCCTGCGGGTCCATCGGCGCCAATCCGTCCGGGATGATTTCTTTGATTTGGACTTCGTTGCCGGCGGCCACTCCAACGACGCCGACTTGTCCGGAAACTCCTTCCACGGCGGGAAAGGCGAGCTCGGCGGTGTAAGGGAGTGGAGAGGCGATCCATTGGCTTCGGATGCGGACGAGGAAGGGCTTGGATTGGGGTTTGCCGAGGTCGATTTTTAGCCGGCCGTTTTCCGGTTCAAAGCGCCATTGAGCAAGGTCTGGAGACCAAACGTCGTTAATGGCGATTTTTGGCGGTGCCAAAAGGTGGATTTGAGAAACTTCGCCTTGAGCGGGACGGACGGCGACGTCGTGGAATCCCTCGATCAATCCGGAACTGGGAACGAGCAGCGTGATAAGTTCGGCAAAGTAGACCGGGGTTTCTTCGCTTCGGTTTCGTCGGCGGGGCTGCCATTGGATTTGGATGCCGTTGACCGGTTGGGGAATGATGGTCCAGCGGCTGTAAGGGCCGTCGCCGGCGGGGGACATAAGGATTGGATTCCCATATTCATCTTCGAACATGTGGTAAGAGCCGCCGGCGACGGTGGCTATGGCGATTGCCTGAGGCACGATGAGCTCCGCGTTGGGTTCGTCCAAGGCGATTTGGATGCGGTTGACGAGGCCGTGTTGCGTGGGAAGATCGAATTCGGACGGGGCGTCGGACGGCTGTTTCACCGGAACTTGGTAGTCGAATTGAACGGTTTGCAGGCCGTCTCGCAGGGCAATCAAAATTATCTCCGGCGCTTTGGAATCTGTTTCCGAAATCTTGGCGCCGTCGGAGTTCAAGGAAATGCGAGTAAGGACGCCCGGAGGCCGAAGCAGCGGAATGGTCTCTCCCGCGCGGGCATTCCACCGAAGCTCAACTTGGCCGGATGCAAATCCGTCTTCAATTTGGATTTGCTGTTCTACACGGTCGGGAATGGCGCGGTCGGATGACAATTTGCCCGCGGGCGCAGATTCGCTGCTGAATGCGGTGGGATGACCGAGCAGGAGGAAGGCTGATAGCGTCGCCATTGCCGGACCGGAGGACGGACGCTTGCTCGCTTTTCGGGCGGCTAACAGCGGCGGCAAGGCAAAGTGTCGCAGCAGGAATGCAAATATCAGCAAGAGGGCGACGGGACCGCCTTTTGGCCACGAGAATGTGGCGAAAAAGATCAGGAGCCAAACGGCCAGTTCTGCGTAGGCGCGGTAAGACGCCAGCATTTTTAGCCTAGAGTATCCAAAGATCAGCGCCGCCAAAACGAGAGGCCAACCGTAGGAGACAGCGTCGCTGAGAAGAAAATCTGCCGACCGGTTTTCGACAACAGTGTGAGCCGTTTGGCCGGGCAAGGTTAGGGAGAAGTCAAATTCCAAATCGCGTTGCGGAGGAGGCAGTTGCCGCAGCGTCTGCAGGGCGACAGCGGCAATCCCGGCAACGCCGACCAGCAATGCCAAAGCGCCTACGGCGGTTGAGGCAAGGCGTCGCCATGGGAAGTCCCGAATCCGAGCTTGACGGCTTAGGCAAAACACGAGGACTGCGAGGGCAAGCAGAGCGGCGGCGATGGCGAGTTGGACGAGAGCATTTGGCGGCCACGGACCGAGTCCCGAGAACAATTGGCGGAGCTGCTGGAAACCGTTGGATCGCCCTTCGAATTGTTCGGAGCGGAGACTGCCTTCTAGATAGCGAAGTTTTTGGCGAGGGGCGGCTTCCAATCGCCACTTGGAGTAAAGCATGGGAACTGTGAGTTGCGGCAGGGCGACTTGGATGGGACTGATGGCGCGCGATGGGGAGGCTATGCGGAGTTCAACCAAGCGAAGCCGACCGTCGCCTGCTTCGGGCCGGAGCGGAATCCAGCTGGCGTTGTCTGCAGCGATGGGAATGACTTTTTGCCCGTCTACGCGGGCCGACCACAGCTGGCTGTCCGGCGGAAGCGTCAGCTGAAAATGCGGGGATCCGGTGGATTTGACGTAGTATTTGGCGGAGGTGACCGTTTGCCCGTCTTGTGAGACCCGTGTTTGGATTTCGGCGCGGTCGGCGACTTGTTTGACGGAACTTCCCTCGTTCAATGTGGAGAGTCCCAAGTTGAGGTTGAAAGGGCGTTGGCGATATTGGAAAATAGCCAGAACCGGTTGGCTGAGGAGGAGGCGGTGTTCGGGCGATAGCTCTTCGGGAGCGAGTCGGATGAGTTGGTTGGGGGCTTCTTCGGCGTCCAGTTGAATTTGGCGATTGCTGGAAAGGATGATGGTTCCTCGTTCGCTCGCCGTGTTGCGCGGGAAGGCGCCGGCAGCGTTTAGTGTGTCCGACTCTTCTTGGAACGGACGCTCGTAGGAAACCAAAAGTGTGTACGGGCCGATGCGGGGCGACTGAAGAACGACTTCGTAGCCTGCGTCAATTTGGCTCCAATTTCTAACTTCTTCGCCGGTGAACTCCACGTTTTGATATTCTTCGGGGACGGTAAATTGAAACGAGTCCACGGGCGCGCCGGAGATTGCAAATTGGACGAGGCTGCTTCCATAGACCAGTCCGTTGCCGATGGTGTAGAGGTGGGTGCAGTCGGCTTGGACGGCCTGCGGAATGGGGTCGGCGTTCATGCGAATGCTCCAGTCGGCTTCCGTAATGCGAAAGGCGGCTTGCAGTCCCTCCGTCTGTTTGGGGAAGTAGACTGCGGCGATTTCGGAAACGCCGTTGAAGGTGTCCGGCCCCATGCGAAAGCCGCGCACGGAAGAAACCCCGATGTGCCCGCGAAGTTGCCGAGTGGACTGCGGCGCAACTTTGCCGAGACTCCATTGGTTTCCCTCCAAAGCCTCGTTTTTCTCCAGCCGCAACTTGACTTGCTGTCTTCCAAATGCCGGTTGGCCGAATTCGAGGCGAATTTCCGATTCTTCGGCGTTTTCGGTTGAGGCGATGAAAAAGTCAGCCAGTCCGTGGGACTGCACCTCGACTGCCGCATAGTCTGCGGGGACGCGGACGACGTAGCGCCGAATCGGGGCTTCCCGGATTTCCAAGTCCAAATCCGCTTCGATGCGGGTCTGCTCGTGTCCCAAATGATAAAAGAGGAGAGCGGAGGCGGTGATTTCCGGCTGAATGTCGTCCACCTGAGCCGTCAAGCCGTACTCTGTGGAAGAATGTCTGAAGGCAAAATGCTGCGAGGGATAGGCTTGCCGACCTTCGTTTTCGGTATTTGCGGCTTCGTTTTTTGGAGAGACTCGCGAAAGCCCCAAAGTGTTGACGATGTCCAGCCGCACGGCGCCTTCGTTGACGACTTCAATCCAACCGTGATGCCGCACGGCGCCGTGGGGCGTAATTCGGACGGGCTGTGTTTCAAGAGGAAAGGTTCCCAAAGTGGAAAGGGTGGAAATGTTGATTTCGCAGGATTCGGTTTGCGCCCGGCTGAATAGAATAGTCAATTCTTGAACCTGAGGATCGTCCGTCGGAGAGGCTTCCCAAGAAAGAATGTCGGGGGCGGTGACTCGAGTAATTTCACCATCGCCGGCGACATTGAATTGAAGGCGGTTCAATTCTCCCTGCATGACTGTCACAATCGTGGAGCTGTTCTGCCGCATTACTCCCGTTCCGATGCGGACGATTGCGCGGGACTCGGTGTTGTAAAACAGTCTGGAAGACTTTTCCTCCGGCAAAAATCGCCAAGCCAAAGTTGCCCGACCGTCGGCGGGAAGAAAGGTTTGGAAGCCGGTTTCCGCCGCTTCAACGGAGCCTCGGTTGGCAAGCTGAAATTCGGTGGACTCGTCAAAACCGGACAAATGGAGCGGAAGCAACGCAGCGGCGGGCAGACGAAAGCCGGCCTTTTGCCAACCGTCGACCTCTTCAATTTTTGCGACAAACTCAAAAGCGACGGGATACGAACCGGGACGTTCCAGACGAAGCGCATACCCTTCGGATTCCAAGCGAACGGAGCAACCGTCGGGAAGCGAAAGCTTGGTGATCGCCGTTTGTCCACCCAGAAGGAGACAGCGGGCGCCGCGAGGATTTTTCGTGGCGGCGGTTGCGGAAACTTGAAAGGACAGGGAATGTTCGTCGTGTCTGCCCTCGATATTCAGTTGGGTTAGAACCACTCGAAGCGCATCGGGATCGCGGGGGCGAATGCCGACTCTTGCCCGATAGCCGCTTCCGAAAAAGCGGAACTCCCCGGTATTTTCTTCTGAGAGTTGCAGTGGCTTTGACTCTGCTTGGACGACGGGAATAAGTCCGTCGGACTCTGTAACGTTCACGGCGAGATCGGAGCTTGCCGCAAGCCGAATCTCGCCGCTCGACAACGTGGGAAATTCAAATTCCAAGCCCTGCAAGGGAAACTCAAAAGGCAGATGGTCGATTTCCACTTCGGTTTCGATGGTGACGCTTCTGGTGTCGGCGGGTTGGGCTTCGCTCTCGGTTGACTCTCCGCTTTCCTCGTTTTCCGGGGTTTCAAATTGCAGAATCAGCAACGTCGCTTGTCGCTTGTCGGCTTCCGCTCCCAACTGCTCTTCGGATCCCTTCACTTCCGCGTCTCTTTGAGTTTCTTTGCTCCGCACGCGCTTGGAGTCTTCGGCGCGGTTTGTATTTGCGGATCGGATGCTCCAACTTTTCAACCCTGTTCCGCCCACTCGAGCCGGCCAAGTCTTGCCGGGCCAACCGAGAACCACGGTGTCGAGTTTCCCTTGGATGCGTTGGAAGGTAATCTTGCGGCGGCTTTGGAGCATTGCGGCGCCGACTTGAATTTCTCTTTCGACGCGGACAGTGTACAAAGACCGCTCTTTCTTTTCCCGTCCTTCCCGCAGATTCGCCGTGATGGTTAACTGCGCCTTTTCCTCTCCCAGTTGGCCGGACACGGCAATGTCTTTGATGGGAATGGGGCCGGAGGCGGGCGGAGGTTCCGCGAACTGCGCTGTGGCAAGCGCGGCGCCGAGCCAACCCAGCGAGGCCAGCCGCATGGTTTGAGGAAAGCGAGGAAAATAACGTGTTTGCATAGATAGGTCGCAAGTTTGTTTTTTGATTTGTTGTGAATTAGGGAAACTTGATTGGGCGGTTGCGGGTTCAGCCTCCGGCCAGACTTTGCGCTTGAATCACCATGTTTTCCAGTTGTTGGACGGCCGGTTCCAGCGGGTAGGCGGATCGCGCCCGGCTGATGAGCTGCCGAAGGTCTTCCAAGTGGAGGCTTTGGCTGTAGGGAATCCCGGCCAACCATTCGGCGAACATGCCGGCCGCTGTCGCCAACTGCATGGCGGCGGAAGCCCGTTCCATTTCCGGAACGCTTTCCCGATGGGGAATGCTCCACGAAAGCTCGCGGTATTCTTTTGTCTTTGGGTCTTGGAAGCGGAGCGAAAGCTCGCCGATGGGACCGACGCCTTCCCTACGAATGGTCAGCAAATACAAGGCGGTTCCCGTTTCCGCGTCCGCCATCTCGGCGGCGTCCACCGTATTGTCTCTAAACTCTTCCTTAGCCAGTTGATGCCGGGCGTATCCGATTTGGCGGTAGCGGGCCACGCGCTCCGCGTTAAAGGTGATTTGCACTTTGACGTTCTGTGCGGACACGTTGAGCGCGCCGGCCAGTTGTCGGTGGAAATCCGCTTCCACTTGGGCGACGTTGTTCAAAAAGGCGTAGCGGCCGTCGCCGTTTCTCGTCAGCGCCTCCAGCCGCTCATCGTCGTAGCCGTCCCATCCAATGCCAAAACAATCCAAGGCAATGCCGGCGCGTCGCTGCGATTCAACTTGGGATCGCAGGGCGATGGCGTCGGTGTTACCGAGATTAGCCGCGCCGTCCGTCATGAGGATCACGCGGTTGAGTCCGTGCGGGAGGAAGTGCTTCCCGGCGGTCGCGTAGGCAACTTCCAAGGCGGCCTCTAAATTGGTGCCTCCCTCCGGGATGAGTTTGCCGAGCGAATGCAACGCTTGCCGCACTTCTTGGCCGGGCAATCCGTCCGCCCACAAACGGGCTTCGCGGGCAAAGGTAATCAGACTGAGACGATCTGCGTTCTGAAGACTGTCTCCCAAAGCCTCCAGCGCCCGGCGGACAATGGCTTGGCGATCGGGACGTTCCATCGACCCGGAGCGATCCAACAAAATAACCAGATTTAACGGCGTTTGGCGGGCGCGGCCGGCGGACTTGACGCGTGCGGCAATGCGGAGAACGTCCTGCCCGTGTCCGTAAGGAAATCGGGCTTGTTCCGTGTGAACCGCTATCGGCGCCTCCGAATGGGGAAACGGATCGCGGTAAGAAAAGGCGTTGAAAAACTCTTCGGGACGAATGCTTACCGGTTCCGGGAGCATGCCTCGGGATAAACTTGCGGCCGCGAGTCGAAACGAGACGTCGCTCACCTTCAAGCTGAAAGTGGAAACGGGATGGATAACGGTGGATCGTTCTTGATGAAAAGAAGACGAATCCGCCGCCTTTTGACGGCCAATCGTTCTTTTAATCTGCCGGAGCTGCCGGTCGTCCGTGGCCGATTGGTTTCTGCCCCAGCTGCTTTCCGAATCCTTCCGCTCCAACCGTTCTTCGAGTCCCTCACCCGCCGCCCTCCGAACCGTCTCGCTTTCGACCAGAGCCTGCTTGCGGATTGGAACGCTCTTTTTCGCCGCGGCGCGATCCTCCTTGGCCTCCAAGGAAGCAGCCAGTTCGCTATACGAATCTTCCATCCAACCGGAAGCTCTCCACTGTTCCTCTACGGCGGTGCCTAATGCAGCCGCATCCGGGCGGACGCCGAGAGATCGAAGTTCGACGTTCTCCGCTTCATCGCCAAGTTCGGCGAGCGAAAAATTCTCTTTTGCCGGCGCAAAGTGGAGACCGAATTGTTGCTCGTTCAAAATTTCCTCATTCGAAACTCCCCAAGCGTCTCCATCAAGCGACTGCCGTTGGTTTGCCGTGTCCGGCGCCTTGGACAGGGATTCTGTCTCGCCGCCAAAAGAATCGAATCCCCAAGCGAAGAGTTCCTCCCCGGAAACTGCGCCTTCTTGCGGTTGCTGAGCGCCGCCGCCAATTCCTCCATAGTCTCCCCGGCTAATATCCAAGGATTCCCCTCGGAAGACAGGCTGGGGTCTGGCGGCGATAGACAATCGAGAGGACGGAGCCGGCTTTGCTTGCTCCGCCCCGGCCTTTTTTTTGTTTTCCATGTTTTCCCGTCCAAATCTGTCGCCCAAAAAATCGGCAGTAGTTGATCCGCCAGCTTGCGGATTGGACGGCTCTCCGCCCGCCTCAACGCCTTCCAGCGCGGGAAGAGCGTTCTCGAAGTCGGCCAACTCGCCTAATGCCGCCGCCGAATCCGGCAAACGCCCGCGCGACCGAATAGAGAGTTCTTCCTTCTCTCGATCTGCGGTCGGTTGGAGACTTTCGTGCAAGAATCGAGCATTCCCGTCTTCTGCCGCCATTTGCCGGTCGCTAGTTTTCGCGGTTTTGGCATCGGAAGGCGCCGCAGGAGGGTCCAATTCCGTCGTCGATCGATCTAAATTCTGGGAAAAATAATAGCGCGAAGCAGGCTCTTGCGCTGGTTGGGAATCTCTCTCCAAGCGGTCTCCATTCGCAACGTTGCGCCCCAGTCGCACCCCGTCGGACGTCTTTGCGTCGGCGTCGGAATCCGAAGGAGCGGAAGCCGGTTTCGTTGCGGTTGCGCCCGCCGCTGGAGAACGCGACATTGTGGAATAGACTTCTCCTTCGCCAGTCGTCGAAAGCGCGTCCCAAGAAACCGCTGGTTGCGCCGGGTTTTGCGTCTGCGGCAGATTGGATTCAACGGAGTCTCTGCTATCGTAAAGGCGCCGCCGCATCTCTTCCTCCGCCCGGACGACTGGCTCGCGTTCCAGCAGGCGGAAGGATTGCCCGGCAGTGTTGGAAACCGTTAATCTATCGTTCTTCGCCTTTGCTTTGACAGGTCCGCCGGGGAAAATGAGGAAAGACGAAAGAGCGACAACCAAACATGCGGCAATTCCCAAAGGCAAGTACCAAGGCAGGATGCTTTGCAACGGCGCTTGGGAAACCGCGGGAGCGGAGAGCGTTGCCAAAAGAGCCTTCCGCCGGCCAGCCGGAAAAGACAAACCCTCGCTCGGCGGCGGAGAAGTTTTTCCGGCCGAAAGTCCGGTTGTCGATTGTTGTCGTTGTCCCTTTGCTTTGGCTACTCGCTGAGTCTCTTTGTTTTGGCGACTCTTCGAATCGCCCCGCTCCGCTACAAACGACGCCGTTTGCCGCAGCAAAGCAATGGTCTTCTTCAGACGATTAGTCAAGGCGGACAACTTCGGGTCGGCGGCGATTTGTTTCTTCACGGCTTCTTGCTCTTCGGGCGGCAGTTGGCCGAGCAGGAAGGCCGTGATCCGGGCTTCGGCGTCGTTGGATTCAGGCGGGGGCGGGCTCATTTAAAAACTCCGTTTTTCTCGATCTCGGCGGCGAGGGTTTTCAACAAATGATGCAGTTGATAGCCGACGTTGCCGACGCTGAGGCCGGTGCGCTTGCTGATCTCTTTGTAAGAAAGATCTTCTTCAAATTTGAGCCGAATCAACTCGCGCTTCTTTGGCTCCAGCTTTTGCAAAAGAAGACGGACTTGGCCGACGGTCTCCATCCGCGCGAGGCATTCATCTGGCAACGGCTCATGCGCCGCTTCTTCTGATTCGTCCGAAACCAGCGGCACCATGCGGCCTTCCTTCCGCAGGCAATTGATCGCCAGATTGTGAACCGTCCGATACAGCCACGCTTTGGGCTGGGACACCGAGCCTTGCCGGGCGTGCAGCTTCAAAAAGGCCTCTTGCACCAAGTCTTGCGCAACTTCGGGTCGTTTCACCATTTTACCAGCGTAGTGCAGAAGCGGCGCCTCCAGCGCTTCAAACAAGCCGGCAAGCGATGAACCTTCCTGGTCGTTTCCATCCATTCCATCAGTCAGCCGCGGGCATTAGCCTCGTTGCTACAACGTTTTCAAAAGGCATCCTCATCGGATTGTGCCGCTTCCACAACATACATGACAATCCACAACCAGAAATATTAGCCATTATTTTAGAAAGCGACGCCATTCCTCCGCCAAGCAAGCTTGCGCCTTAGAAATTCTTGAAGAGCCAACCATTCCCAACCCAAAAACAAACGCATAAGCAATTTTGGCAAAAACACCAACCAACCCCCGACACAAAACAAACCGGAAAAAGTGATTGACTTCGGGACTGTTTTTCTCGAATTCAGTTGTGCAGGCCGTAAAAATTAGCAAAAAAGGGATCGCAAATGAGAACGGAAAATTTAAATTATCTCGCGGCGGCGTTCAATAGGGTCCGCTCGCCAAACACCCCTCCCGCGTTGCAGGCAAGACTCCATTCCTTAATCGTTGACAATCGAAGCGGTTTTTCCGTCTCCCAGCCCCAGCGTGAAGAGAAAAACACAAGCCGAACATTCGCAATCCGCTTGCAAAAATCCCGTTTCCAAATTTTCTCTCTCGCAATCAGCCTGCTCGTTTTTGGAATGGCCGCAATGTTCCCTTGCCCTCAGGTGAATGCAGAAATCACCGTTGAAGTTCTCAAACGGCACACTGTCCTCGCACCCGGAAACAACGGCATCATCGTAATGTCCACCGTGAACGTTGCCCTTCACGACGGCTCACTCATTCGCGGCAGCCTTCGTTACCCCGGCCAATACAACCAGCTTGTGGACGAAATCGACGACGCCAACGATCAACTCGCCGAAGACGTAGCCGAGATCGAAAGAATCATGGTCACCGGACTCAACTTGATAAGCGCATGGTTCGCCACAAACGTCAATGCCTGCATGAAAACGCCCGTTCTTGGGCTATGCTTTGACCTCCATTACGGGATTGTCGAATCGTACATCGTTTCTTTGTGCGACTACGGCATGAGAAGCCTGAACACGGCAGAAAACAATTCCGACAAAGCGGTCAAAGATTGGTGGAGAACAAATATTCGTCGATCCACCCGATAAAAACCTGATAAAACAATTCCGACAAAGCGGTCAAAGATTGGTGGAGAACAAATATTCGTCGATCCACCCGATAAAAACCTGATAAAACAATTGCAAAATGAAACCATTATTGGAAACCATCGTTACCGGCGTTTTGATAGTTGGTCTGGCGGCATTGCCAGTGACAACGCCAATCACGGCGCAACAACAGACGCAACCCCCCTGCCCCACTGTAACATTCACGGTGGAAGGAATTGAACAACCAGACGGAACTTGGCCTTGTTGGGACGTCACCATTTGCGCCGATGAAAAAGAAGACCTTGAAGACAAAATGGAACACATTGTGAATACTTACAACATCGCCAAACAAAAAGCAATTGATGACTGTAGGGCGCGAGTGCGAAACTGCGCGTGGGGAGCGATAGGAGGAACAATCGGCGGCGTTATAGTCACGATTGCTGGCGGGCTTGCCAGTGCCGGCACAGCCACAGCTGCAGGTGCCGCTATAATAGTAACCGCTGCTCTCGCCGGCACAGGTTGCGTAGAATTAGCCAGAAGCGAACGAGGTAATCTAATTAAACAACTCGCGGCTCAAGCGAACGAAAAATACGTTACGAAATTGACTTAGGCACAAATGATCCGGGAGAACGCTACATAGCTCACGCCTACTGATTAGAAGGAAATATAATGACTAATAAAGATTTATTAGGAATCAGCATATCAGTCGTAGTATGTGCATTAGGAGTTTTCTATATAGGATCCGTCGTAATGAGATATCACGAGATGATAGATGATTTGCAAACGCGGCCCCAGACGGGGTACGAGAGAAACAAAGCGCGTTTTGATCGATTGCGCGAAGAAGTTCAAGAGCTAAAAAGGGAAGTAGAACAACTTAAGGCAGAGAGTAAAGCCATTGAGTAGAAAGGGATACAATGACAAGAAAAGAATTCCTAGGAGTCAGCATATTAGGCATAGTGTCCGCATTAGTGATTTCCTATATAGGATTCAACGTAATGAAGTTTCACGAGAGAATAGACGATTTGCAAATGCGGCGCGAAGCGGGGTACGAAAGAAACAAAGAGCGTTTTGATCGATTGCGCGAAGAAGTTCAAGAGCTAAAAAGGGAAGTAGAGCGACTGAATGATGAAAAGAGAGCCGCCGTTCAACCGCCTTCCGAGGACGAAACTACCTTTGCGCTTTCCCGGCAAGCGGAAGAAGTGGCTGGTTCTTTGCCTGATTCCGTGCCTTGTTGCGGAGAACCTAATCTGACTTGCAGGAATTAGCGAATGCCCTCCCTCAACTTGCCAGCTTTGAAGAAGTCTACGATGTGGATCTTGAAAAGATGATGTCCCACATGCCTGAGGAACAGCGAACACAACTTCAAAACCGCCTGCAAGAGATAGAGAACTTCGTTGCCAATCTCAATGAAGAAGACTCCGCTGAGCTGGAAAGAAGAATGCAGGAAAAGGTAGCCGAGATGAGGCAGGAAAGCCGGGAACGGTTGGAAGGGATGGGGCAAAGCCTCGATTCAATTCCTCGTGAAATACTGGATATGATGGCCAAAGGGTACAGAGTAATGGCTCGTCACTTGGCGGTGGATGAGATGCAGCAGGAAAAACGGGCGGCAGAAAGCGAAAGGCGCCGCGCCGCAGGCAGACGAGCGGCTCGCATAAGAATATACGGCGAGGAAGAGGCCGCGCGAATGGAAATTATCGAAGCGGCCACTAAAATCGCTTTCCCCGAATAACTTAATCAGAGATTTCAGAATAAAACACAGAAGGGCGCGTTTCCTTTTGGAGACGCGTCTTTTTCTTTTCCCGATTAAAATTGACAAAGCGGGGAAGCTTGGAGGAGAATGGGAATTTATGAAGGCGGATAAGAAAGCAGAGGGAAAGCCGGTATTGGAGGTCGGGCAGTTGTGGAAAGTGGGCGAGTTTCATATCGAGATCGTTCAATTGGGCAAGACGCTTTGCCATTACCGCCACTTGCGAAATTTGAGTCAAAAGGGAGTTCCCGTTCGCTTGGAGCCTCGCCCCGCAGTCGAAAAATATCTGAAACAAAACAAGGCGAAGTTGATGGGAAATCGCAAGGACAAATAAGGACCGGCATAAACTGGGTGTGAAACCGAGAGCGTCAAAGGCGTCCGGGGCAGGCGGTTCTCGCTTTGCCGGGGTTCGCAATTTTTGCGGGCGAATGCCTGTTTTTTGTGTTGGAGGCGGCGGGAAGCAGAGGCGTTGAAGTTTACTGAAGCAGCCGGGTTCGTAGCGGAGGGCATCGGCCAATTTCTGCAATCCAGTGTTTGGCGAAGAGGCTTCCAAGTCGGGCGATTTGTGGTGGATGGATTGTCCGTTCATGGGGAAATTCCTTGGGATTTCGACTCCATAGAGTCAAGACTTGCCGGCAATCTTCGTTCAAGTGGACATCGTTTATTGCCGGATGCAATCCCAAAATATCCAGAAGTCTCCATTCGAACCACAGGATAAAACCGGCTCCAAGAACGCCTTGTTCGGCTTGGCGCACGGCTTGATGGAAGAGTTGGAAAATGTCGGGAATGGGCGTTTCTGTTTCCGTAGCGCGCCGAATCAATTCCACAAAGTAGGCGATTTGATTCAGGCTGGAAACGGATCGGCGAATTTGACTGGGAGTGGCTTGCAGTTCTACTTCTTTGAGCGCGTGAAGATTGGACGAGCGGCTTCGCCGGTAGGAAATTTCGGCGTAAAAGAGCCAATCCAGCTTTCCCGCGAAGGCGGATTTTTTTCTGAAAGCGCCTCGGGCTATGGTAGAAATCCGGCCTTCATGTTCCGTTAGCCACTCGACGATCAGGCTGGTATCCGTCAACCGAAAAGTCCGAATGACGTAACCCCAAGTGCGTATCTCGCGCGGAAAAGAAGAAGGCATGGATTTCAACAGCGCTCTTTCAGCCGGGCTTCAAGGTAACGATGGCGGCGAGCATCAGCGCGAAAAACCAACAAGTCGCCAAAAAGTCTAGGAGAATTCTTTTCTTCTGTAAAGCAGGAATCCGGTTTCTCAAAGGCGCCGGGCGTCGATGAAAAAGCTGCGACGCTTTGTTACGGGCTTTTCCGGGAGATTTCAAATTCCGAACTCGCTGTTGAAGGAAATGCTTGCCTATTGCCGACGCGGCGTCCATGATGTGATGAAGATTAAACCATTGAGAAAGCTTTTTGTCCGATGCGGATGGATGCAAAAGCGGACGCAAACGCGGAAACCTTTGTTGCCGTTATGCGCTCCGTCCGTGCGGAGAGGGAGCGAACTCTGATCGATCCGAGAACAACAGAGACAATAGAAAGGCAAAACGATGAATCAAAATGAAGTCGTAGACGATGTAGACGAAGCAATGAAAAAGAGCGATTGGGACGCCGCCATGGGTTTGGTCGCCGCGCTGGACGACCCCCAAATCCGCACCATGATCAAAAAAGTGTTGGAAGAGTGGAAAAACATTTCTCCCAAATATCAGGCACAATTCAAAGAAGCCGTTAAACTTACGAATAAAAAAACCGGCCTTCTCGCAATACCCGGATTCAGAGACCCAGAAAAAGCATTAGAACAATGTCCCATGAAACTGGAAAAACACTTGTTTCCAGTGTTGCACTCCTCGTCGCCAGCCTCGCCTCTATCTGCGATAATAATTTTCCTCTGGCGGGAAGCGCATCAGAAACTTTATGACGCCGTGTGTCAGTTTTTGAAGGCTGACGAAAGCCGTCCCGCCATTCTGACCCAAGCCAAAAGAAACTGCCCGCGCGGCTGCCCGAAGACAACTCAATGGGCAAACGTCAAAAAGGATTTTATCGGCTCGCAGGACGCCGAATTTCCCTTGGAGCATGTTGACTTGATGTTCTGCTACGTCGCGCACCTCCATTTCTCAAACCAAGTTGAAGAAGCCGATTCACTGCCGCTGGACGATTGGATAAACTCCTTGAAGAGTCTTCCTTTCGACGATCCTCTCTGGGCAGGTCGCTTCGATTTTTTCTGCCAGCAAGTCAAGAAAATTGGCAAATCAAAACACGCCGCGCAATCCGTCGTCGCCTCCTTGAAGAACACACTGGCCGAAGTAGAGCGGAAATTTGCGGACGATTTGGCTTTCCTACAACTCAAGATTCCTTCTGTGACGCGGGAAACAATCGCCTCAGACTTCGACTCGGCCCGCAAACATGCGGACCATCTAAAAAAAGCGCTTGAGCGATTCTCCGGCCTGCGCCGAGAACGCAAAGAAGCCAAAACCTACGCACAAGAACAACCTTTTCTAAAAAAATTGCCGGAGGCTGCCAAACGCGTCTCCGAAGCCCACAGCGAACTAGAAAAAATGCTTGCCCAGCAGTTTCCGCCAACGAAAAGTCTCTCCGCCCGTTCTGCCCTCCTCCAACCCGAACGGGAAAACGAACGGATGGAAGCCAAAGAATTGCGCCAACAGATGCAAAACCTGCGGGAGACCTCCAAAACCGACAAAAACCAAATTCAACAACTCCGTCAACAAATCGAAAAACTGCAGAAAATCGCCGCCGCCAACAAAGAGCACAAAGAAGAAATCAAAAAACTGCGAGCCAGCCTCGATACCAGCCGCGAGAGCGAAAAATTATGGCGCGAAACCTATCAAAACGAAATGAGACGAAAGTCTGCCGTTGGCGCCGATGGACAAAAGGCGGATGGAAAAGTGCGCTCCGTGCAAGAGGCTTTCGAAAAAGCGGAACGCGATTATCCCGAAGAACTGCTGGTGAAGTTGAACAACCACTCGAACTTGAAAAAGAACCGCTTTGAAAAACCCGATGAAGTTCTCAAAGCGCTGCAATGGCTCGCTCTATTTTACCGAAAAGCCCGCATGAACGGCGCCTCGACTTCCAATCTGGACGAATCTCTGCGCCAAACTTGCTCCAACTGGTTTTACAGCGCGAACCAAAGTGAATTCGCGCTTCGAGAATTTCCAGGCTGGTACAAAACCATCGTCAACAACAAAACCTACGATCTGGAACCACATATCGGCACGAGCACAAGCCGGAACGAACGCCATACCATACGGATTGCCTTTGGTTGGGACCCCGAACTCAAGAAAGTCGTCGTCGGATTTGTCGGGCAGCATCAGCGCACCCCCAAAAAAGCCTAAGCGCCCCTTGGACGCAGGCAAAGAAACAAAACCAGCGACCGGAGGCTTCTCTCGCCAGCAAAAGAAAGCCATTCCTCAACCGACAAATTCCAACTCCTGCCGATGCGGAAGCAAGCCCGCCTCATAAGCTTGGCCAAGGAAACCGCGAATCGCCTGACGCCCTTTGTCGCCGCAGTCCAACGTCCAATGGTTGACGTACATTTTGACAAACCGATCCGCCTCTGTCGTTCCTAGGCCTCGCGCAAATTGAAGAGCGTAGTCAATCGCCTCCCGACGATGATCCAAACCGTATTGAATGCTCTGCGACAGGAGATTGGCAATGGTCTTTCGCTCTTCCTCCGGGAAACGTTTGTGAATGGCATTAACTCCAAGAGGCAAAGGCAGTCCGTCGTTCTCTTGTCCCCACCAAACGCCGAGGTCTTCGCACAAAACAAACCCCTCGTTTTCGTAAGTTAGTTGGCCTTCGTGAATGATCAAGCCAACCTCCGCCTCCCCCTTTTGCACCGCTTGAAAAATCTGATCAAAAGGCACAACCCGAAACGAAAACTTCCTTGCCGGCCTTCCCAACCAAAGCTGAAGAGCCAGAAAAGCGCTGGTTCTAACACCGGGAACGGCAATGGTTTTGCCAGCAATCTCTTCAAGACTATACTTTTGCTTGGCAACCAGCATCGGACCATATCCATCGCCCACGCTCGCCCCGCTGGGCAGAAGAGCGTAGTTCTCGCCAACATACGCATAGGCGTGGACGCTAATCGCCGTAATGTCCAGTTCGCTTCGGGCGGCTCGTTCGTTCAGCGTTTGAATGTCTTGCAAAACATGTTCAAAAACATAGCCGCCTGTGGGAATTCGATCCTTGGCCAAAGCCCAAAACATAAAGGCGTCGTCCGGATCCGGAGAATGTCCAAGGGTTAACTGCTTTTTCGTCATAAGAATTGTTCCAAACCGCTTGCCCTAAAATGAACGATAAAGCCGATGGCGTCAAACTCCCAAAGCAAACCGTCAAGCCTTCGCTAAAAAGCCAAACTAGAAGCCGTTGCCACTAAAAATCGCTTGGAAAGAAGAGCGCGCCGCCATTCCCTTCCCATCGGCAAAACCGAAACGAAGCCGTTACTCAGCCGTCTCAGATGGCTTTTTGAGACTTCCAAAAATCCCCAAAAACACAGAATCCGCCAGCAGACAAACCGCGCCAAAACTACAGAATCCACCAGCCGAAAAACCGCCCCAAAACCCAAAATTTTTGCCTGCGTTCGCCATCCCGCAAAAAAAACTCAAAAAAGTTAAGATTTCTCGAAAAAAAGCTTGCACTTCAGCTGGATTTTTGTTTTTCTCGGTTTTGAAACACCCGGCGGGAGTGATTCGTTGATTGGGTCTCTCCTGCTGGAATATCACAGTTTGAAGATGTTTTTTGCTTTGGGAGAGTCGAATTCTCTTTCCCGTTGCCTCTGGCGAACGGGCGGGAACTTCGCAATTTTTACTCCTGCTGGGTGTTTCATTAGCCTGAAAATTAAAGAATAACGTCACTATTTGAAAATAATCAGCGTATGGAAAATATTCCTGTTTTGAACAATCGGCTTGACGAATCCAACGAAATCGTCGAGCATGTCCTGGAAATGAAAGCCAAGAAAACGCCTTGGTACTTGCTCTTTGCGCCCAAAGCCAAAGGCCTCGTTTCTTTCGTCCAAAACCTTCTTTCCCCCCTGACGCGCAAGGAGGGCGTCCGCGGCGGCCAACTCTCCGCTTTCTTCCAATCGGCGGCGGCTGTCGTCGTCGGTGTTGTCGGAATCGGCTTGCTATTGAGCTCGCTCTCGTTGTTTGCTGAGCCGGTTGGAACTGGGCGGGGAGGGAACAATCCGCCTATTGTGAACGTTTGCGCTCCGACGGTGGAGGCGATTTGGATCACCGAAGACCAACATCTTCACCAGTTTACCGTCTATGTGACTCTTTCTTCTAAAGGTTGGGGACAATTTCCCTCCGATTTTTGGACTGCTTCTTACGTATTGGTGGGCAGTGATTTCCGCAATGACAGTCCCGGGTCTTGGGCTACTCTGACAGCTACAGTGTTCGGGCAATTTACGCATCAAAGGGATTGGGTCTATTTTGATCTTCCTCGTTCTTCTGCTTGTTCCGATTATTCTTTTGAGATTCAGCCTGGTGGCACAGGGGGGCTGGATCGGTTTGCTTACTTTCGGGGAAAGTTTTACAATTGGTACGATCATTGGATCGACATTTATTTGAATCTTTCGGATCTGCATCCTGTAACCGGCAAGCCGCTTGTGGGGTGGGTGACGCCTTACAGGGGGCATGCTTGGATTATGCCGCATGGCCCCAACGAGTCTGGGGGCTATTATGTTCCCGTTCACTTTCGTCGATCTTCGAGTTCCGAATGGGAGACGCTGGGGAATTACTAAGTTGAAGAGTCGGGCTTTTACATTGATCGAGTTGCTGGTGGTGATTGCCATCATCGGCATTTTGGCGTCTTTGCTCCTGCCTGCTTTGGGCAGGGCAAAGGCGTCGGCTCACAAAACGGTTTGCCTCAATAACCAGCGGCAAATAGGGATTGCTCGGCAACTTTACGCCGGGGATAACGATAACTATTTGGTGACTTATCAGCGTGGCTATTGGGATTGGACTCTTTGTTTTGATTATTTGGGTGGGCAAACGAATTTGTTTGGTTGTCCTGTGGAGAAGCGGGTTCCTCGTTTAGTGGCTCGGGGGGTTCTTCCTGAGGGCTTGTGGAATTGGGGCTATGCGCAAAATGATTATGGTTTGCATGCGGTTTATAATGGGCCTTCGGTCAAGTCTCATGCTTGGGGAATTAGCGGGAATTCGGTGTTTAATAGTCATCGGTTTCGTTCTCTTGGGATTCCGGATTTTGCGGTGGTTTCGCCTTCGCGCATGATTGTGCAAACAGACGCCTCTCGGTTTGGATTGCTGGACGGAAAGTTTTATGCCGTTTCGAGGATTGGGGGTATTGCTGGCATTGGGAGGTTTGGTTTGGCGGATCCTTTTCACCCTGGGCGTGTGAATATTTCTCGTCGGCATTCTGGGCGGGCGAATGTTCTGTTTGCGGATGGGCATGTTGGCTCGGAGACGTTGCGGCAACTGCTTTATCCATCGGTGGAAAACTTGACTCGGTTCAATTACGATAATCGGAGGCATTGGGGTTGGATGCCGGCTGTTGAAGATTGGGAGCCGCCGCTGTCTTTTGACGAATAGGTGGACTTTTGATTTCCGCTTGGCTTTCCGTTTTGTTTCGTGACCGTCGGGTTTTGGCTCGGCGGTTTTTTTGTTGTGAGATTGTTTCTATTCTTTCCATTGCTTGAGGAGGCTTTGCCGGCCTGAGAAAACGGGAAGGCACGTCCTACAAAAGAGCGGTCTCTTTGCGCGGCGCGGGGTTGGTTGGCGTTCTGCTTGGCCGGGAATTCTTCCAAGTATCATCGGGCGGCAATGTGGATTGGCCGATCGTCGGTCATTGCGGAACGGAAATCGCTTGTTGGACGCCGTTGACAAAAACCGCCCGAACCGAAAAGTCGTCTTCCAATACCGCCAAGTCCGCACAATATCCGGGCGCAATCTTTCCCAACTGAGGCAGGCCGAGCGACTTGGCTTGATTCCACGCCGTCGTTTGCACCAAATCCACCAAAGGCAGTTCGGACAGCGCCGCCAAGTTCCGAAAAGCCTCGTTCATTTTCAACACGCTTCCCGCCAACACGCCCGAAGCCAAGCGCGCCGCTCCGTCCCGAACAAACACTTCCAGACCGCCAAGAGAGGAAGTTGCCTTGTCGGCAAGCCCGGAAGCCGCCATAGAATCGGTGATCAGCATCAATCGCTCCGGGCCGATTCCCCGCAATGCCAAGCGAATCATTTCCGGGCAAACATGGATTTTGTCGCAGATGATTTCGGCTATGATGTCTTCATCGAGAAAGCCGGCGCCAACCAAGCCAATCTCCCGATGATGTAGCCCGGTCATCTGATTGCAAAAGTGCGTCAAGTGTTTCGCTCCCGCCTGCTTGGCTTCTAGGAATTGTTCGTAAGTTGCGCCGGTATGCGCTAGAGATGGCGTAATGCCGCGCCGACAAAGCAAGCGAATCAATTCTAGTCCGCCGGGCATCTCCGGCGCCAAAGACACCAACCGAATCGGCAAAATCGCCGCCAGCCTCTCAATTTCTCGAAAGTTTGGCGGGCGAATGTGCTTTGGATTCTGCGCGCCCGCATAGTTGGGATTGATAAACGGCCCTTCGACATGAAAGCCGGGAGTTTTGGCAAAATCCTGTTGCGCAAAGTAAGCGGCCGCATTTTCAAAAGCCTTCACCAGGTTTTCTTCGGGCAAGGTCAACGTCGTCGGCAAAAAAGTAGTCACGCCTTCCGCTAGCTTCGCCTTGGCGATGTCCCTCACTGCATCCGGCTTTCCATCGCAAACATCTCGTCCGGCAACGCCGTGAGTGTGAATGTCGATGAATCCCGGAACGACCATCGCTCCCGCCGCATCAAAAAGAATCGGATAATCCGGCCAAGCCTCCGGCGCGCCAAAAATCGCTTCCACCTTCCCGTCCGCAACGGCAATCGCCGCCCCGCTCATTTCACAACCGGGACTAAGCAAGTGAACGTTTGTAATCAGACCCGCCGACATCAGCGCTATTTTTGCTTCATTTTACCCGCCTTTGGCAACGAAAACTTTACATTATGAAACGCCGCAACGAAAAAAGACTCTTTGACAAACTTGATTTTTTATGAAAGATTCAGAAGGTAACTCATTCCAATGCGGCAGCAATGAGATGTGCAACGAGAAAAAGGAAGATGGGGAATGCACAGATGCGGATGGAGAATGCTGCGCCTATGACGATTAGGTTGTTGCCTAAACAATGGCGTTTTGTCTTCCTCGAAATCGAAATCGTCTCGCATGCGAGGAAAAGTTTAGTTTTGCATCGAACCGTTGACTGAAAATGAAAGCTCTAAAAGACAAGAGAATTCTCATTCTGCTGATTCCCTTTTTTGCCGTCATTCTTCTTTATTTGTTGCGCCAGCCGGACCCGCATTTTGGCGACAGTGAGGATTTTCAGGCTTGGGCGAAGGAAGACATTCAGGTTTGGTTGGAGAAAAATTATGTTTCGCTGAACGATTGGGAGTCCTTCGTGGCGGCCTTGCGTAATGTGGAGATTCAAGGAACGGAATATCTTCTGAGCGACGCCCAGAAGACGTCCTATTGGGATTCCCTGGTAGATTTTCTGCAGGCGCATCGAGAGGGAACGCGAGAGGCTTGGAGACGCTTCCGATTCAACGGCAATCAACCCCGAACTCGAAGCACCAACGGCGTTTATCATGTAAAATTCTATCATCGTTTAATCGACCACGCCGGCCGCGAATTGGAATTCCATTCTTATCTCCCAAATCTTGCTGAGTCTAGCGATGTTTGGAGGGAAAATTGGGGCAAGCCGCCAACGGTAAAACCTCCGCAAACGGATCGGGATTACGAAGATCTCTTCTTTCAATTTCTTCAAGAGATTTCTCCCAGCAACTATTTTAAAGGGTACTTCCAAGCGGTTTGTTTAGACGAAATGAAGGCGGAATGCACCGTGCATCGGGAATCCCCTGATCCTCTGAACCAATATCCTTTCTTTGAACGCCGCGCTTACCGCGGCCACGCAATGGACGGGACTTTTCCCAACATAGGATATAGCCCCTTCGACAACTCCGGGCGGTTCACTTTCTTTCATGTAAGCCCCAAACTGGAGGATGTTCTGCAACGGGACGGTCAAGTCGTTTGCATGAATACCTTTTTGTATATCCGCTTAGATGAGGCGGGCGGCGCGGCGCCCTTTTTGTTGCGTCATTTTTGGGATCCCGCGCAGAAGCGCTGGATGGTGACCGCTTTGATAGACGCCCATCTATTGCCCCACCGCATTTACGAAACCATTTTCTAACATCTTGAAAAACCGGCACTCTGCCTCTCACATGCAAAACCCAAATGTCGAACCGTTAAAGTTACAATCCACTTCTTCGCTTGTATGGCCGAAGCGGTGGATTCGTTGCGCGGGCGCGTTGTCGCTTCTCGTCGCTTTTTCCAAATGGCTCAGCATTTGGGAAGGCACGGAAGTTCTTGCGGCGGTGGATCCGCTGACGGGGATTCGTTACGGGACGTTGTTGACGGTTGCGCTTTTTTTCGAACTTTGCCTGGCGTATGCGGCGTTTGAATTTCCTTTGGGTTGGGGGACGCTGTATGGCATTGGCTGGCTGGGGAGCGGTTTTGCCGGCTATCGTTTGGCGCGATTACACGGCGATATTGAAGCGCCCTGCAAATGCCTCGGACACTTTTTGGAATGGTGGCCGTGGGCAAAGGATCGGGAAGAGTTTTTGGCGTGGATGATTCTGGCGTGCTTGCTGGGAGCGGCTCTCTTTGCCTTGCCCCGAAAATCAACGCATAGAATTGTCTCCTCGCCCGGTTGACCGATGAGCGCGGGAAAGGCGGATGATGAGGTTTCCGATTGGCGTCGCGGCATCTGTTGCGCCGCATTGCTGAAGGCAATTCTCCTGGCAGCAACTTTGGCAACGGCGTGGGCGAATTCCGACGTGCACGAGGCGCGGTTTCGCAAGTTGTGGGTTCAATGGCCCCCGGGCAAGAAACCAGATGCGCTCTCGGTGTTCACGGCTTACGACAGCGCGCATTACCTGCTCATCGCCAAGGAAGGCTACTCGGCCAGCCAGTATTCAGCGGCGTTTTACCCTTTGTGGCCGGCTTTGATTCGCGCCGGAGTGTGGCTGTTTGGAGATTCTTCTTCTTCAAAGGCCTACGTGATTTCAAGCCTGCTTTTGGCAAATGCGCTATCGTTTTTGGGGTTGGTCTTGTTTTATCGCGTAGTTGTGGATTGGCGGCGACGGGAAGTGTCGCAGAGCTTCGCAGACGCGTTGCCCGGCAAAGACAACGGCTCGGCTCAGAACATTGCGGTGGCAAGCCTGCTCTTGTTGGCGTTTTATCCCGGGGCCATTTTCTTCCAGTTTCCCTACAGCGAGTCCTTGTTTTTCTGTTTGTTGATGGGGTTCATGCGCGGGCTTCAAACAGGCCGTCACACTCTGATTTGGGCCTGCGGATGCTTGTTGCCGTTGGTGCGAGGACCGGGAGTTTTTTGTTTTCTCCCTTTGGTCTGGCGGTTCTTCGCCCGGCGAAATCTTTCTTGGCATGCGTTCGCGGCCATTCCTCTGGGATGGCTGTCTTATTTTGCCGTGATGCACATGGCGACCGGCAACGCTTTCGCTGGTTTTGAAGCGAGAAGTATTGGGGCGTTCACTCGATAGCCAACCTTGCGGACGTTCCCGGATTCATTGCCAGCTTTTTTCAAACAATGCACTGGCACGAATTAAAAAGTTCCATTTTAGATCGGGTTCTCTTTATTACCGGGATGTCGTTGTTACCCTTGCTTTGGCGCTGGAATCGAGAGTGGGTCGTCTGGGTGTTGGCTTTGGGTCTGCTACCGGCCATGAGCGGACAATTTGTTTCTATGACGAGGTATGGATCGGTCGTGTTTCCGGTCTTTGTCGCCGCCGGCATTTTTCTGCAAAGTTTTCCATCCAAAGCGCCTTTGAGGATCGCTATCTTTGTGTTATGGATAGTGCAAATCTTGCTTCTGATTCGGCTGATCACTTATCAGTGGGCCGGTTGATCTACCGAGCAGAAAAGTTTCTATCTCTGCTGGACGCGGTCCGTTTGTGCGTCAGTAATTTTGTTCTAGATCTGAGGCGTAAATAATATAAACGCTGTGTTGCAGAGGTTTCTCGTTTCAGGCAACGTCGTTTTTAACCAATCAAGGCCTCCACAGTTCCGTTTAAATGCGCGAATGATTTTTGGGTTGCACTGTTGGATGAATATGATAGCCTAAAAGGATGATCCGAGTTTTGACTGATATTTCTGATAGGGAACGTCCCTTTGCATTTTTTGCGGCGCGGATAGTTTTTTTCTTTTTGGCGCTGTTTGCCGTTGTTCTGACAGTTTTCTCTGAGGCAAGTCCGCGTCCGAATATCATTTTAATTATGTGTGACGACATGGGGTTTTCAGACATCGGTTGTTACGGAGGAGAAGTGCAAACTCCTCACTTGGATCGTTTGGCGGAGGAAGGGATGCGGTTCACACAGTTTTACAACAACGCCAAGTGCACGACTACTCGCGCGTCGATTTTGACAGGTCTTTATCCGCGTTTCGGCGAGCCGGGACACTTGCGGGAGAATATGATTACCTTAGGAGAAGGGATGCAGTTAGCCGGATACCGAACGGCGCTGTCCGGAAAGTGGCATTTGCTCAAAGCGCGGGGAACAAGGAAAGACATTGCAGGGAGTTGGCACCGGGACTTTGATCGATCGACGCATCCGTATTTTCGCGGGTTCGAACGGTTTTACGGGTTGTTGGACGGTTGTTGTAATTTCTTTGATCCGGCCCGTCCCGACCCTGCCTATAAAGGAGGAAGGATTCGAAGTTTTGGGAGGAATGATCTACCGGTGACTTCTTTCCCCGATGATTACTATTCAACGGATGCGTTTACCGATCACGCCATTGAGTCCATTCGGGAGTTTGCATCGGCGGGAAAACCGTTCTTTCAGCATCTAAACTATACGGCGCCGCACTATCCGCTTCATGCGAAGCCGGAAGATATTGCAAAGTATCGCGGCCGTTATCTTGGCGGGTGGGACGCTATGCGGTCGGCTCGTTGGGAAAGGCAACAAACGATGGGCTTGGCGGCGGCGAATTGGAGGCTTACTCAGAAGGACTCAAGGGCTTACGAATGGGCCGGCGCCGATCATGATTTTGAGGATTTTCGCATGGCAGTTTATGCTGCAATGATTGATTCAATGGATCAAAATATCGGCCGTTTGCGGAAAGCATTGGAAGAGGAAAAGATTGAGAACAACACTTTGATCTTATTTCTTTCCGATAATGGCGGCTGTTCGGAAGAGCCGGGCGGCCGAGATCCCAAGCGGCGCGTTCCCGGCCCAAAGGATGATTACGTAGCGGTGGGACCTTCTTGGGGTTGGGCGCAGAATACGCCGTTTCGCCGCTATAAGTCTTGGGTTCATGAAGGAGGCATTACGACGCCGATGATTGCGTGGTGGCCGGGAAAGGTGCCGGCCGGTTCTATCAATCGTTCGGTAGCGCATATTATCGACTTACTACCAACATGCCTCGAATTGGCCGGCGCGGAGTATCCTCAAGTATATAAAGAACGGAAGCTGTTGCCGGTAGAGGGAAAGAGCATGGCTCCTTTGCTGTTTGGAAAGTCTCGAAAAGGCCATTCATCGCTTTCATGGTATTGGGCGAGAAACCGCGCTATTCGCCAAGGTGATTGGAAATTGGTATGGGATAAGTTGGAAAAGGATTGGGAATTATACAATCTCAAACAAGATCGTTGCGAGACGAAGAACTTGTCGGCGATGCAGATCGAGAGGGTTGACTCTATGGCCTCGGACTATTTTGATTGGGCAAATTTGGTGGGATTGAAGTTGAAGAGGGATAAATAAAAAGACGAGGCAAAAAGTGCGGCGCGCCAAAAGATCCAGATTACAACCTAGGGAATCATCGCCATCGAAACATACTGGCAAACTTGTCTAATACAAGCAGAGAAAACAAAAACAGTTTGAGAAGTCGACGGAGGCGCGTCTCAAATCTTGCGCTTGCCCCCAATTGGTGATTCAGAGGGAAAATCAGAAGGTCGCTTTGCCGTTAGCGGGTCTTTTCCTCAACTTTTGGCGTTTTTCCGATTCATCTGCGATTTAAGAAACTTATTCCACCAAGTCGTCATCATCGCATTCACTAATTGCGCCGCGCACAACTCGCGAAAACAAACGAAGCGCAGACACGATTTGAAAGGCGAGAATGCCTCCTTCAAAAGTGAGGAAATAATCCGCTATCAACACATCGGAACGCTCTTCAACCACCGAAAAGCGCGGAAAGATAACACGATGATTCATCCTATTAACAAATGCGTGTTTCAATTCTAGAGGCGCTTCTTCCTTGAGTCCGAATGCCGCCATATATTTCAGCAGTTTCCGATCCTCATCCACTCCCACAAAGATTCTTCGAATGCTTTCGGTGCCGATAACAAGACGCTCGTCTTCGTCAATTTTTGCGCTAAAGAAAGCTCGCTTAAATAGCGCCTCGAGTTTCTCCGTTGTAACTTCATCTTCCGCGATGATTTCCGAATCCGCCTCTTTAAAACGATGATGATTTAATTTGGACATAACCAACTCTTTCTCAAATTCAACTAACTACATTCCCAGCGCTCTTTAATTTTCCTCCGCACTCAAGCAAATGTTATTTCGATGATGCCGCTAACCTCTCGTCCTCTTGGCCACCAATCAAACCCGATCCGCCATAGGGCATGCAAACTCTTCCCGATAGTCGCGGGTAGTGAGCGCCGTAGCGGCGGCGGATTCAGGGAAAACTTCCCGCACTGGATCAAACTGCAACAACGAACCCATAGAAATCGGATACCGATTGAGGTCAACGCCATTTTTCTGCAGGTGTTTGATCGTGCGCTCCAGCGTGTGAAGATTGTCGTCCAGGCTTTTGACTCCGCTCAGAATCTCTTTGGCGCGGTTGGGAGAGACATGGTTCTGCTCGCCTAGATAGTAGGAGATATTGCCGAGGTGGCTAATGCTTGCGGAAAGGTGTCCTTCCCAGGCGTCGGCGTTCAGATGGCTTGCATCGCGCGAGAGACAAGCTTCGATAAAGTTTCCGAAGTGGTCGCCGCCGCCTTTGAATTCCCGGATGACTTGGAACTGTTTGTCGTAGGCAATGCAATGGGTATAAGAGCGCTGGACAAGGTAGCCTTGGGAGCCGTAGAAAATCACGCCGATTTTATTGCCTTTGGTTTGGTTGAAGAGCCGGTTGATTTCTTCGTCGGCGGAATCGGTGACGTCCAAGCCGCGGGTTTCAAAGACAAGACACTTGTCCCCATAGTCGTATAACGAAACTTCGGTGTTGGCAGTGTCGCCGGCGTCGACGTATCTTGGATTATTATGCTCCGCTTGATAACCAAGGCGGCCGCCATAGCTTAAAACCGCTTTGGGTTGCGAGTTAATCCCCAGTCCCCAGCGGGCGATGTCGGTCTGGTGCGGGCCTTGGTTGCCGAGGTCTCCGTTGCCGTAGTGCCGCTGCCAGTGCCAATCGTAGTGAAATCGCTGGCGGGTAAGTTTGGGGATTGTATAAGGCGCCGGGCCGCTCCAGAGGTTGAAGTCGACATTTTCCGGGATTTTATAGTCTCCAAGGGGTCCGATGGATTTGCGACGTTTGTAGCAAAGGCCGCGGGCAAAGTGAACTTTGCCGATGCCGCCGTCGCGCAGAAACTTCATCGCGTTGATAATGGCCGGATTGGAGCGGCATTGAGTGCCGACCTGACACATTCGCTTGTATTTTTTGGCGGCCGCCACCAACGCGCTACCTTCGGCGATCGTGTAGCTGATGGGCTTTTCGATGTAGGCGTCCTTGCCCGCTTGCATAGCCCAAACGCCGGCCAGCGCGTGCCAATGGTTCGGAGTGGCCGTGCTCATCACATCGACGTCGGGAGACTCGAAGGCCAGCCGCATGTCGCTGACGAGGGCGGGCCGTTTGCCCTGCCGTTCTTCAATTTCGTTGCAACGATAGCGGCCAATCTTTTCGTCAATCTCGACAATCACCCGCACTTCGGTTCGCGCATCGCGGACAAAGGCGCCCAGATGCGAGTTTCCTCGCCCGCCGACACCGATGACGGCCGCTCCCAACTTCTCATTCGCTCCCAGCACCTTGCCGATATAAGGCATGGCAACGATCCCGGCGCCCGCCGCGGCGCTGGTTTGAATAAAACGACGACGATTTACTTTCGACATAACCAACTCTCTTTCTTCCACTCAATCGACCTCAACGGAATTCGGCAACGAAATTCCACAAGACCCAGCCAAATTATCCCACAAAAATTGTGTTGGCAAGGAAATATTTGCCGGGAACGCCGCAAGATTTGATTTGCCTTCGCCGGAGATCGGCTTTAAACTTTCGCCCTCTTTTCAAGGCAAAAACGCCTTCCAGCCGGCAAAAAACTTCAATGAACAGCTACAATATTGCGGTAATCGAGGGGGACGGAACAGGCCCCGAAGTGGTTCGGGAAGCGGTCAAAGTGTTGGACGCCGCCGCCCAAAAATTCAATTTCAAAATCCACTACGAATCTTTCGATTTTGGCGGAGATCGCTATTTGCGGACAAAAGAGGCACTGCCCGATTCGGCAGTCGACGAGCTTCGCCGTTTTCCCGCCGTGTTGCTCGGCGCCATCGGACATCCCGAAGTCCAGCCCGGCATTCTAGAAAAAGGCATTTTGTTGCGTCTGCGTTTTGAGTTGGAACAATACATCAACCTCCGCCCGGTCAAACTGTACGACGAACGCTTTTGCCCCTTGAAAAACAAACAGCCGCAAGACGTGGACTTCGTCGTCGTGCGCGAAAACAACGAAGGCCTTTACACCGGCTCAGGCGGATTCGTGTTCAAAGGCACAGCGCACGAAATCGCCGTCCAAGAAAGCGTCAACACTCGGCGCGGCGTCGAGCGTTGCCTGCGCTTCGCCTTTGAATACACCCGCAAACGAAACCAAGAAAAAAAATTGACGCTCTGCGGCAAAACTAACGTGCTTACCTACGCCTTTGACTTGTGGGAACGAGCCTTCCACGAAATCGGCCGGCAAGATTTCCCCGACGTTCAACGCGACTACGCCCACGTCGATGCCACCACCATGTGGTTTGTCAAAAATCCAGAATGGTTTGACGTCATCGTAACCGACAACATGTTCGGCGACATCATCACCGACCTTGGCGCCATGATTCAGGGCGGAATGGGCATTGCCGCTGGCGGAAACCTAAACCCTGAAGGAACCAGCATGTTTGAACCCATCGGCGGCAGTGCTCCCAAATACACCGGGCAAAACATCATCAACCCGCTGGCCGCAATCTGCGCCGGCCAAATGATGCTCGACTTCCTCGGAGAAACCAACGCCGCCCAAGCCGTCGAGCAAGCCGTCATCCGCGCCGCCCGCGAGAAAATCCAAGGGCTTGGCGCCGACCAAATGGGTTGCTCCACCTCCGAACTCGGCGACTGGATCGCCAACGCATTGTAAAGCGGAAAGAAAGTTGCTTTGTTTTCCTTTGCCGCCGCTGGGAAAGGAACAATTTTACTCCAGCCTCAAGCGGAAAAACTCTGATGAAAGCGAAGAACTGCGCAAGCGGCGCACCGGGCTGATGGCGTTGACATCATTCCACGGACCGGCAACCGAGGGAGCGGCCTGCAATACGCCGCCGCTCCAAGAGATTTCCACGCCATCTTCCAAGTGAGATATTTTGAGAATCGCCGCCGGATCGTAAATGGCAATGCTGAAGGTAGCATCCGCTGGGAGATCCCCGACAAGAGAGTCCCTCGCACTTGATAGGACATGATACCAGATTCTCAAACTGTCAGTGTTCATTCCACGGGGGACGTGCAAACGCCTAAATGGATTCCACAAAACGCGCAACCGTTGCAAACTTGTTAAACCCTCAGGCAAAGTTAAACTTGTCAATTGGTTCTGATCCAGATTGAGCGAGTTCAAATTCGTCAAGCCTTCGGGCAAAGTCAAACTCCTGAACCGATTCCACGATAAATCCAGCGTGCTCAGGCTCGTTGTCCCAGCGGGAAGGGAAAGGCCGGTCAATTGATTCTCCGAAAGATTCAGGCTCTGCAAGTTGCTTCTCGGCAAGGTGAAATGAACCAACTGGTTTCCAGAAAGATTCAAATTCACTAAACTCGGCAAACCCGCCGGCAAAGAGAGTTTGGTCAACAGATTCCCCGAAAGGTTTAGCGTTCGCAAATTCGCCAAGCCTTCGGGTAAAGTCAAACTCGACAACCGATTGTTGACAAGATTCAACGTCTGCAGATTCGCCAAGCCCGCCGGCAAAGTCAGACTCGCTAGATCTATCCCATAATCATAATACTCGTTATCAATCCTATATTTGCCACCAGAGAGGTCTAGTGTTTTCAAATTCGCTAAACCTTCGGACAAAATCAGGCTTCTCAGCCGCCCGCGAATTGTTAGCGTCTGCAAGTTCACTAATCCCTCAGGCAAAGTCAGGCTCGCCCCGTTGTACTCAAAATTCAACGAAGTCAAATTCCACAGTCCCTTTGGCAAAATAAGATTCGTAAATAAATTCCCGGAAAGATTGAGCGTCTGCAAATTCGACAAACCTTCGGGCAAGATGAGGCTCATCAGTCCAAAATTTCTAAAATCCAAAGACTCAGTGTCTCGATCTACTGGAAGGATATACTCCTTGCCGTCGTTTCTGGTGACGTGGATTTCGAGTGTGTTGGCGACTTGGGCTTGGAGGGGAGCAATGGCGGCGGCGAGAGCAATTGTGGTTTGGCAAAGGAGCTGTTTGGACTGCATAATAAAGTTCATGGGCGACAAGGTTTTTCGGCTTTTTCGATTGCGAATTCTGTTCATTGTCTATTTCTTATACTTTCCGCTTTTCAAAGCAAGTGGGAAGGAAGAATAGAACATTTTTGGACTCTGTCAAAACATTTTTCATTTTTGAGCGAACTTTTTTGGAGGAAACGCATGAAAATTCCAAAGAGCAGGCGGATTGTGGTTCTGGACGGATATACTTTAAATCCCGGAGACCTCAGTTGGGCTGGATTGCAACGGTTGGGAGAATGCTCGATTTTCAAGCGAACTTTGCCGTCTCAAATAATTTCTCGCGCTGTAGATACCGAGATTGTTTTGACCAACAAAACGCCTTTGGATCGCGCGACCATTTGCGCTTTGTCAAAATTGCAATACATCGGTGTTTTGGCTACCGGATTCAATGTCGTCGATACAAAAGCGGCGCGAGATCGACAAATTCCAGTGACCAATGTGCCGGCTTACGGAACGCAGTCGGTGGCGCAGATGACCTTTGCTCACATTTTGGAGTTGACTCAGCAGGTGGGGCATCATGCCGCCAGCGTGCGGCGGGGAGTTTGGAGCCGATGTCCGGATTTTTGTTATTGGGAACGCCCTTTGTTTGAGCTTGCCGGCGCCGCAATCGGCATTGTCGGCTACGGACGAATCGGACGAGAAGTAGCCCATCTTGCTCAGGCTTTCGGCATGAAGATAATGGCGACTCGAAGTTCCGGGACGTCCGGCGAAGAAGACAGCGTCGTGTTCTGTTCGCTGGAACAAGTTTTGCGGCAAAGCGACGTGGTTACCTTGCATTGCCCGCTCACGCCGGAGACGCATCATTTGATCAATGCGGAAAGATTGCGGCTGATGAAAAAAACAGCGTATTTGGTGAACACCGCTCGCGGCGCTTTAGTCGATGAAACAGCCTTGGCCGCGGCGTTGAACGAGGGACGCTTGGCCGGGGCGGGATTGGATGTGTTAGAAACAGAGCCGCCTCACAACGGCAGTCCTCTTTGCGCGGCAAAAAACTGTTACATAACTCCGCATATCGCCTGGGCGACTCGGTCGGCGCGAGAACGTTTGTTGCAAACGGCGGTAAAGAACGTCGAAAGTTTTATGAACGGTTTTCCTATCCATGTTGTGAATGAATCGTCGTGAGCCGGGGGCAATGTGAATCCGCCAAAACCCGGCGTTCATAAAACAATCTTATTCCTTTCATAAAGTCCAATCTTATTTTCTAATCAAATGCCTCCTATACGTTGTATAGGAATATGTAGCGGCGGTCGTTTTGTTTGTGTTTTTATAGAATCTATAAAGTAATCGCCTGCCCACGCTTGCTTCCGAACTTTGTATTTTCCGCAATCAAGACATCGTGAACGACGCGCCCCTTGATTAAGTGTTCTTGAATAATGCGTTCGAGCGTCTCTGGCGCGCATGAGTGATACCAAGAGGCTTCGGGATAGACAACCGCAATGGGCCCGCGAGCGCAAATGCGCAGGCAGTTTGCTTTGGTGCGGAAGATTTTGGCTTTGTTGGGGGCAAGTTCCAGTTCTTTGAGGCGTTTTTTGAGATAATTCCAAGATTTCAAGCCGTCGGTTTTCAAGCAACACTTAGCATTTGTTTGGTCGGCGCAGAGGAAGATATGCCGTTGGATTCCGCAAAGGTTGCTCTGTTTTTGAATCTCTTCCAGCATTTTAAAATTCAACTTTTCTAAATGAACAATATCTTAGTCTTCTTGGGATCTTGAAGGTTGGAATCCTGAGATATGTTTGCCTACTTGTTCTTTTAGTGTTTGGTAGATAGGAAGTGTGACTTGTTTCAGTTCGCGTTTGGCTTGTTCGGAGTTTCCCATTTCGAGGTAAACGCGGGCGAGGTGGATACGGACGCCTTGCTTTTCAAAGTCGCTTGGCGCTAGGCCGGCGGCGTATTGCCATGCGGCAAGAGCTTCTTGGGGACGCGCCATTTTAGAAGGTTGATCGGAGGTTTTTATACCATAATATGTTTGAGCGATGTCTTCGGCAAGGTCGAAGTTTTTAGGGTCCAGTTCTAGCGCTTTTTTATAGAGCAACAGCACTTTGTCAAACACTTCGGTATTCGTGAGTTGGTAGTATTCCTTAGCATCATTGCGGAACAGGAATACCACTGCGCCGAAGTTGTGATAATACAAGGGTTCTTGGGGGTTGAGTGCGATGGCTTTTTCGTAGCAAGCGAAGGCTTCTTTGCTATTGCCGTTGTGTCCATAGTAGTTGGCTAAGTTGTTCCAAGCGGCGGGCAGGCGGGGATTGATTTCGACCGCTTTTTGCAAGTGAGGTAGTGCGGCTTGTTCTTCGCCGATGTCGGAGAGGAAGCTGGCGAAGGTTAATCGTGCCGGCGCGTGGTTTGGGTGGGCGGAGAGGAAGGTTTCATAAGCTTCTTTGACGGGTTGAATTTCACGGTTGATTTTTCCAGCCAACGCGATGGTTTCCGTTTCCAAAGCGTTGGGCCGTTGGCTGGAGCGAATCCATTCGTCGATCTTTTGAAGTGCGGCGTCGTCCAATTCGAGAAGACGCCGATATTTTTGTTCCGCTAGTTTTGTTTCAGCCGAACTTGAAGAGGAATCCGCCTCTTGTCCCTGCGAGAGCAGCAAAGCCCGTCCGATGATGGAGAGGAAAATCAGAGTGTGTTTCACTTTGGCCGCAAGGCGGAAAAATTGAGGAGAAATCGCAAGATTCGAAACATCTCGCCGGCGAGTGGAATTCGGAAAGTTAGCTTGTTTGCTGAGGCAGGTTTTGCTCACCGACTTTGGATGCGGTAGTATTGTTCGTCGGCGTCGGTTGCGCTGGTTGTCGCCGCAAATCCATTGTCCAGCGCAAGGATGTTCGCTGTTGGATCAATGCGCCAAGGGCCGGAGGGATCTGAGGCTACTAACAAATCAAATGCCTGTGGTTCTCCAGAATCGGACTCGAATGCAACGCGGACTTGTCCGTTGGCAATCTCCAGCCTGGTCACTCGAATGACCTGAGGTGCTTGGACTGGAACGCCTCTGCCCGTGACGGTTATCGTGAAACTTTTCTCTGCCGGCGCCCAACTATCATTCCCCGCTTGACGCGCTATCAACACAATAGCCCCCGGCTGCGTCACAATCAAACGGTTACCGGACGCAGACAGTGTAGCTTCTCCCGTAGAATTGCTCTCATCCACTTCCAAAGTCACCGGCAACCCCGAAGTGGCCTCAACCGAAGGCAAAGGAGGCCCTATGATCATCGCCATTCCTGCCATCGGAATAGGCCAAGGACTAAAATCCCTAAGATCCCCAATCGTAATCTCCTGCGAAGCTAAACGGATGGTAAATGTACCCGCTGCTCTACCCTCCCAGTTAGAATCCTCGACTGTCGCAACAACCGCATACTCCCCAATCACATCCGGAACATCAGACAATCCGTCATACAAAATGCTCACGACCAACCCCACCGGAACCGTCACAACTTCCGCCGGACTGACTTGACCGGCCAACTGACTCAACGAATCGGCAACAAAGCTGATTTGCGCATCCCCCGGAGCGATGACCAGCCTATCAATCTTAAATCCCTCATGCGTCTCGGCAGTAACCACCACCCGAACTTCGTAAGTGCCAGCATTTACCGGAGCCTCCGGACTGCCGTTATAGGTAATGCTCACCGCTATACCCGCCGGATTCATCGTCACCATGGCCGACTTGGGATTCCCGTCATATTTGTGTTCGAGATTCGTGATCTCAATATCCACAGGAATCTTCGTCGCAGACGGAGTGATGGTCAACATAGCCGTTGCCTCTCCCTCGTAATCCTCATCACTGACCACCACCCGAACTTCGTAAGTGCCAGCATTCACCGGAACTTCCAAACTGCCATCGTAGGTAATGACCGTCGTCAAACCAGCCGGAACCGTCGCCACTCCCACCGATTTGGGATTCCCATCATACTCCTGCTCCAAATCCGAGATTTGTATCTCCGCTAACCGAACCGCCGGCTGACCAGTCACTTCGATCGTGAAAGTCCGCTCCACCGACGCCCAGTAGTCGTTCCCCGCTTGGCTAGCAACTAACTCAATATTGCCCGTTCCCCGAATGGTCAGGAAATTCCCAGAAACAGAAGCAAGCGCCGAGGCATCCGTGCCCGAACCTATCGAAAACTCCACCGGCAAATTAACCGGATCATTAGAAGTCGCCGCCGCAAACAAGACATAGGTTAACTCTCTCCCCGGATTCTCCACCCGAGCAGGCAACTGCATAGTGATCTGCTGCGGCGCTCTGACTATCTCAAAGATGCCCGCCACGCTACCTACCCAGTTAACATCGTCAATGGTTGCAACAACATCATACCCGCCTATTACCTGAGGCAACGCACTAACTCCACTATATGTAATCCCCACATTCAAATCTGCCGGAACCGTCACAACTTCGGCAGCCGCAATCCCGCTAATCGGCCAGGTCAACGAACCCGGAACAAAACTGATTTGCGCACTCCCCTTCGCAACAACCAAGGTGCCCTCCGCAAAACCAGAATAAACTCCGTTCGGATCATCAATCTCCGCACGAACCTCATACATCCCCGCACCAACCGGAACCTCAGCGCTCCCATCATAGGTAACAGCCACTTCCAACCCAGCAGGATCCGTGGTCACAGACACCATGCGCGGAGCGCCATCATATACCTGAGCAAGATCCGCCAAAATAACAGCGGCAGAATCCGTTATCCTCAAAGCGCCCTCAGCGCTCCCCGAATACCTAGAATCATTCACAATAGCACTCACCGCATAAGAACCCTGAACTATCGGCGCCTCCGAAGACCCATCGTAAGTCACATCAACCGCCAAACCCTCAGGAACCGTCACCACAGAAACCATCTTCGGCAACCCATCATGTCCTTGCACCAAGTCCGCCAAAGTGACCTCAGCCGGAGCTTTCGTGACCGTAATAGAACCCGCAACAAACGAAATGTCGTAGTTGGAAGAAGTCAACCCCGAAGGAGTCAAATCATAAACTCCCGCAACCGCATCATCAGTGCCGCCGCCTTCGTCAAAGACTAAAGCGCCGCCCAACACATCCGGTCCTTCCCCATTCACAAAACCCAAATAACTCACCACGAAAACCGGATTGGTCTCCCCAAACTGACGCACCACATCTTCCGCCGTGATAATCAAGGGAGGACGATTCATCGGAGGCGGTTCGATGATTGCGGAGCGGCTTGCCGTGACGAGCTTGGACGGGCCAAAAGGATACCAGCGGTCAGACACTTGGGCGCGAACTTCCAGCAAATAATCGCCTTCGCTTGGCGGCGCAAACGCAAAACGGCCAACCTCTTCCGATTCGTGTAGTAAAGGTTCGGCAACTTCCATTGTGTCCACCAGTTCTAGATCGTCAAAATACCAACCCCATGCGATGGGAGACGTCCCAGTATAGGGAAACCATTTCCCGCCCTGAAATGCAAAGACAAAGCGGAGACGAATATGTTGGGAGGCAAAGGAAGAAAGATCGACGGTTCGCCGGCGGAATCTAGATTCGCCGCGCTGGGTACCGCCTTGCACATTGCCGGCTTGAGACCAAATCACAGTCCAATGCGCTCCGCCGTCAACGCTCGCCTGCACTTGCGCGATTTCATCCGGGGCGGCAACCGTCAATCGGCTCCGAAAACGCAACGCGCTGTTTTTGCCCGGACGGAAGACTCGATTCCAGTTGAGGAATTGGCTGTCGCCCGTTGGGTGAACGAGATGAAAACTATATTGGCCGGAATGTTTGACGGATAAAGTGCGGATGGAATATCTGCCGGTAGTTTCCTGTTCAAAGTCGCTCAAGCGCGTTTCCGCACCTTCGATGCCGTCAATGGGAAGCAAGCGGTTTTGTTGCCATTGATAGGCGGTGGCTCCGCCGACGGTTGAAAAGGTGAACGAAGTATCCATTTCAGTTGAGATGGTGTCCGGGCCGGCAATCTGCGGCGGTTGATAAAGCGGAGAAAAGTCCACTTTCGTATTCCTCGAACGCGCCACAACAGCCGAGACAATTTCCTCCGCAAAGCCCGCTCCCGAAAAAGTAACTTGATATCTGCCGTTGCGGGGAACTGGCACGCCAAAGCCGCCGGAATTGCGCGTCAACGCATAGAAGTTCGAACCTTCCACATCGACCCGAATGCCTCCCAAACCTTCGCCGGAATCATAAAATCGATTGCCGTTCAAATCGTAGTAGGCCACGCCGGTGACAAAGGGCGTAATGTCGTGCCGCGTTCCAAACTCTTGGGTCACTAATTGCGGCCCCACATTTTCTTTGGATCCGTTAATCACGCCGACGCCGATTTCCTGAAATAAGGGATTGTGAATAGCCAAGCGATGTCCGGGCGGGGTTTGGATGCCGCGGGGTTCGTTGCGTCCCCAATCGACGTTGAACGCCGCATGTCCATCAAAGACAGAGTCTGCCGAAACATAAACATTCTCTCCCAGTGCAGCGAGTTTATTATAGCCGGCGTCTCTGGCTCGATCTTGGGGTTGGCTTCCGTCGCTGCCGCCGTGTCCTTGAAAATTGTTGTCAAACATGTCCTGCGTATGGCGTCGGGCTGCCTTGGTCAACGCCGCGTTTGGCACGAGAACGCCGGCGACCGGCAGATGATTAAATCCCTCCTCCGGCGCATTAAGCACCCAGTCCAAATCTACATTCAAAGAACGATAAGCGGCGAGCACGTCTGGATCCTCGGTTTCGACCAACCTCCGGCCTTCGGCTTTGGGGTCAACCCGCGCTCGATTGACGAGTTCGACGTAGGCTTGCTCGTCGCCCGTCAAATCGCCAATATCATAGCGTCTCTTTCTATTTAAGGGGAAAAACGCTTCCTCCTCTTGCGGCGTATAGTCGTCCACCGCCGTAAACGCCGGCGGGGCTTGCGGATGCGGAACATCCACGACAAGCGAGGCGGCTTGCGAGTTCACGAAGTTTGCGGACGGCAATGCCAGCAAAGCGACAACCCGCAACAGTGAAAAGAGAGCGGAGAAAGATTTCCGATCTGTGACGTGAAACGACGGCATAACGAACAATAATGTTTCTTTGGTTTCGACTCAGTAGCGGCAAGAAAACTATATGGCAATGGTGACAAGATTCCAAGTGTTTTCCGAGTTGGGATTTTTGTGTAACATTCTTGCAGATTTTGCGTAATGAAAAAAGCGGGGTTGTCGAAGCGGCTGTTGGCAAGGTCGTTCAACTTTTGGGTTTTGTCGCTGTGAAATTTTGCGCTGGCGGCGGGGTTGTTTGTTGCAAAATAGTCGCTCGGCTAGCAGACTTTGCCTCTCATGGGCAAGAAACAGGAACATTCGAAGCCGCGCCCGCCTAAAAAGTCAAAGCGGCTGTTGGCGGCTGCTGGGACCCAATGGCGATTGACGCTAACGATAGCGCAGTGGCCTAAAAAGTCAAAGCGGCTGTTGGCGGCTGCTGGTTTTCTTTTGGCCGTCGGTTGCGGAATCTTTCTCATCCAAAAAATGAGGCCGCCTCATCAAAAGCCGGCGGCGCCAAACCCATCCGCTTCAATCTTGGAACCGGAGGAAACTGTTTTCGCGCAATATGCCGGCTCGGAAAGTTGCCGAGAATGCCATCCTTCCGCTTTTGATTCTTGGAAAATCTCCAATCACGGTCTGGCCGAGCGTTTGCCGAGCTCCACTTTGGACGATCCCGCTTTTCATAACGAACGCCCTTTTGCCCACGGCGGCACGGAAACGCACCCAACGATTTCTGACGGCCGCCGACATATTGCCGCGCTGGGCTTCGAAGGCAAACTCGCTAACCACGAAGTCCGCCGAATCATCGGCCACAACCCGCTCCGCCAATTCCTCGTTCCGCATGAGGGGGGACGTCTTCAAGCGATGGACGCCGCTTTTGATCCTGTTGAAAAGAGCTGGTTTTGCGTCTACGGCGATGAGGACAGACGCCCCGGCGAATGGGGACATTGGACGGGACGCGGCATGAACTGGAACAGCATGTGCGCCTCTTGCCACAATACACGGCTTCGCAAAAATTACGATTCTATTGCCGACTCGTATAAGACTTCTATGGCGGAACGCTCCGTCGGCTGCGAAGCCTGCCACGGACCGATGAAAGACCACGTCCAGTGGCAACAACAAAACCCAACGCCGCAAACTCCCGACCCTTCCATCCCAAAGCGCACTCCCGCGCAAGTTCTGGACACCTGCGGCAGTTGCCACTCCCGCCGCGCCGAACTTACCGGAGACTTCTATCCCGGAGAGTTCTACTTTGACCACTACAACCTGGCCATTCCAGACGAATCCGACATCTTCTACCCGGATGGTCAAGTGCGCGACGAAAACTACGTCTTTACCTCCTTCCTCAGCAGCCGGATGCACCAAGCGGGCGTTCACTGTATGGACTGCCACCATCCTCACTCCACCAAAACCATCCTCCCCGGCAATGCGCTTTGCATGCGTTGCCACAACGGCTCTTATCCCAACAGCCCGAAGATCGAGCCGCTCGCCCACTCCCACCACTCCGAAGGCAGCGAAGGCAACCTCTGCGTCAACTGCCACATGCCGCACACCACCTACATGCAACGGCATCCGCGTCGGGATCACGGCTTTACCATCCCCGACCCTCTCATGACCCAACGCCTTGGCATACCCAACGCCTGCAATCGATGCCATCAAGACCAGAAAGTCGAATGGGCCATCCGCGCTGTCGAAGATTGGTATGGAGACCGCATGAACCGCTACGAACGCCGGCGAACCCAATGGATCGCCGAAGCACGACAAGGACTAGCCGCCGCGCGAAAACCATTGATCCAAATGCTCCAAAATGCGAATGCGGAAAACCCTGAAGACGCGGAAACGTCGCCGCTTTGGAAAGCCAGCGCCGCCCGCCTCTTGTCCCCGTGGATCGACCGCCCCGAAGTGCAAAACGCCCTCCTCGCCGCCCTTGCCCACTCCAACGCCCTCATTCGATCCCAAGCCGCCATCGCCATTGCCCCGTTGGCCGAAAACCAGCACCCGGAAACCCTCCGCGCGCTGAACCGACTTCTGAAAGACCCGCGCCGAAACGTTCGCGTCAACGCCGCTTGGGCGCTCCGACATCAACTCGACGCTTCCAGCCAGGCCAGCCAAGAACTCCGCCACTACCTGCAACACAACAGCGACCAACCCACCGGACAAATGCAGCTTGGAGCCTGGGCATTGTCCCAACAAAATCTCGACGACGCCCTGCGCCACTACTCCACAGCCTCCCATTGGGACCCCAACTCACCGCCGATCCGCCACGAGCTAGCCATCGTCCACAGCCGAATCGGCAACTACCGGGAAGCCCTCAAAGAACTCCAAGCCGCTTGCCGCCTCGCTCCCAACGAAGCCGAATATCAATACAAACTCGCCCTGGCATGGAACGAATTGAACAATCTTGACCAAACACTTGCCGCCCTAGAAAAAGCCGTCCGCTCTGATCCAACACACTCCCGCGCTTGGTACAACCTCGGTCTGGCAAGGAATCAGCAAGGCAAGCCCGAAGACGCCCTCGACGCTCTGTCAAAAGGCGAATCCGCCGCCCCCAACGACCCAGACATCCCCTACGCGCGAGCGACCATCCTTTATCAACTCAACCGCTACTTCGAAGCGAAACAAGCCGCCGGCCGAACATTAACCATTCGCCCAGACTACACGCCGGCCCGCCAACTGCTCGATTCCCTGCCCCGCGATCCTCAATGACCAACACTCCCAACAAGCCGAACTCCCCAATCTCACAAAAAACACCGAGAAAACCTTCCAATGCAAAACCCCGTCATTGTCGCCCTCGACGTCCCCACAATCCAACAGGCAACCGCGCTAATCGACCGCATCGGCAACCAAGCCGGCTCCTTCAAAGTCGGCATGGAACTGTTCACCTCCGCCGGTCCCGAAATTATCCACCGCATCCACAACCGAGGCGCCGCCGTATTCCTCGACCTAAAATACCACGACATCCCCAACACAGCGGCCGGCGCCGTCCGCGCCGCTGTTCGCCTCAACGTACAAATGTTGACCATTCACCTCGCGGGCGGGCCAAACATGATTCGAGCCGCAGAAACCGCCGCCCAGGAAACCGCTGCCACTCTCGGCATCCAACCGCCCTGGCTGCTCGGCGTCTCCGTTCTTACCAGCCTGAATCAAAACGACCTTCGACAAATCGGAATTCACGATCCAGTCCCCGACCAAGTGCAGCGTCTCGTTTCTCTGGGCTTCGAGGCTGGACTTCGAGGATTTGTCTGCTCCCCGCAAGAACTCGTCCGCCTGCGGCAAACTCTCCCGGCGGATGCCAAACTCATCACTCCAGGCATTCGCACAACCACCTCCGCCCAAGACGACCAAAAACGAACCATGACTGCCGCCGAAGCCCTCCAAGCCGGCGCCGACCGACTGGTGATTGGACGCCCCATCTGCGCCGCCCCCAACCCCGCCAAAGCCTTAGAAAACATCCTCGCCTCCATCCAACAGCCCACATATCATAAAAACAAAAGTCCAACCCTATAAACCCGAAATAGCTACTCTCCACAGGCATGGCACTCTTAACAAAAAGGCATTCCATCCGAATCACCCGCCAAGATTTAGGCGGACGGAAAGGAAACGAGCTACGCCGACTCAAAGCCAAAATTTGGCAAGAACGCCGCCGCCATCAAATCTTTGAGAAGAAAAAGTCGAAGATAAAGTCTCAAGACAAGTGGTTGAGACAAATTGACTTGCCCAAACACCTAGACTTTTGGGAGAATTACGAAATGACTGTGGAACTTTTCCATCGCGTGCGAAAAGCAGTGTTGGACAAAAAGAAACTCAAGAGACTCGATTTTTCAAAGATCCGAGACATTTCCCCATCGGCAGCGTTAGCATTGGCAAGCGAAGTAGATTGTTGGAATCAAGCCGTGGGCGGCAGATTGCGGGCGGATACCGAATCATGGCACCCCGACATCCAAAGATTGCTGGCGCAAATGGGATATTTCGAACTTCTCGGTCTACCGCGACCACCAGAACTCATCAAAGAGGGAAACACGATAGTTACTCGATTTTATCGCGGGGGATCCAAAATAGCGAACAAAGGCGAAGTAGCAAAAAAGCTTCGAGAAGACATTGAAGAAATTGTTGGAAGAAAAATGCAAAACCACATCCTCTTATTCACCGGGCTATCGGAAGCCATCACAAACGTCGGACAACACGCCTACTACGATCCGAAGAAGAAACCTTACGGCGACAAACCGTGGTGGTTGTCGGCCTCTTGGAACAAAAAGACTCGACGTTTATGCGTCACTTTCTACGACCACGGCGTTGGAATTCCTGAAACTCTCCCCAAAAATCCACTTTTCAAAAAAATAATTGACTGGAACATAGAAAACAACGATTCTCGAAAAATTGCCGCGGCAATGAAAGCCAAACGAACCTCCACCAAGCAGCCAGAACGAGGGCATGGACTGCAAGACTTGATCCACTTTGCGCAAGCCTCCGCCGACGGCCAGTTGCGCATTTACAGCAGGCGAGGGAAACTTCAAATGGCTTGGAAAGGACAAAATCCTAATGGAGAATCTTCAATAAACTTGACAGAATCTGAAAAAGAGTTCAAAAACTCGATAGGCGGTACGCTCATTGAGTGGTCTGTCGTGCTTTCTCATGAAAATTAAGCAGATTAATATCGGGCGGGACTTTTCAGATGTTCCGATGGGTAGGTATCATCCCGGCGACGGCAACTTTAGTGGTCAGAGATTTCGAGAGGAGTTTCTAGTGCCGGTCTTGCGGGACAGGGACAACGTCGTCGAAGTCACCATTGACGACACCGAAGGATTCGGCTCTTCCTTTCTGGAAGAAGCCTTCGGCGGATTGGTACGCAAGCATGGATTTACACGTCAAGACCTCGAAAAGCGTTTGAAAATTAAATACCAAAAACCAGAATTCAAGATGTACGAAACATCTATTTGGGGACACATCCGAAACGCCAAACCGGAAAAAGAACCGGCCTGATAACAGAGAACTTGCCCAATTATCCGAGTTTCTATGTTGTTTAACTTTGCTACAAGCATCCTTCAGTTCCTTCACCACATAGCCCCTGCACTTGTGATCGTACTGGGAGGCGGATTTTTCCTGCAATGGTATTTCGCCAGACGTTCCAACGAATCCGCACTGATTGATTCCATTATGCGAACCTTGGACGAAATCCGAGAGGACTCGCTTTTATACTGGTTCTCCGATTCTGCCGGCAAAAACGAAAATCCGAAACTGCTTGCCCAGCGAATCAAAGGCAATCTGAAGACGGTTTATTCAATGATCCAGATTTACTCGGATCGGTATTTTTCCAAACACGAAGAAGAACTGGAAACATTCGTCAGCAGAATTTTTGAACTAACTACATCGGGAAACTTTGAATCCGAGAAATCCGAAAAACGAGAATCTAATCCGAACAACTATATTCGGATCACAAATGCTACTAACGAAATTCGTAAATTGTTGTTACACAAAAAGCTCTAATACTAACTAACGCGCTCCACTAACCATTTCCCCAATACGCTACTTGTAAACTCAACATTCAAACTCAGTCGCTTAGTTTTCAAGCATTCGCAGATCGCAAGGTTTATCTTCCTTGATCGCGCCAGAATTGACGCACCGCGCCGGTTGTAAGTTCATTCGGACCTCGTAAAACCGCCTCACCTTTCTCCGGCATACGAGACGGCAACTCACCTAAAATTTTGCGCTGTTCCGCGGCATGGAGCGTCTCCGGTGAAAAATGAAGACCGCGCCCCGCCAAATCAGCGAAGTTGGTTGCATTGGCTCCGGTGGTGAAGAACGCGTCGGCATCTTGCGACGCCAACCACACAGGAAAACCCCATCCTCGACCTTGCCGCGCCAACGAACCCAGCAAACCGGACTTGCCTTCCTTCGGCAAAAGCAAGTGCGCTTCATCGACAAAGAGAACGCACTTCAACGGTTGCACGCTGTTTTCAACGGGAAGGGCTTGGTTCAAACGTTTCATCAGAAAGTTAAGAATCAAGGCCACTGCCAGACTTTTGGTGATGGTGTCGTTGCCAAATTCCTTGAAGTCAATCACCAGCGAGGATTGCAACCATTCCTCCGGAGACATCGCATTTTGCGCGGAAGCAAACAAGTTGAAATCCACGATTTTGTGAATTAACGCGGCTCCAACGCCTGGCGCGTCCATGCCTTCCAGTTCATTCGCTAACCCCGCAAAGTCCGGCGCCGACAACGCTTGATACGCCTTGGTAATCGCCCTTTCCTGCTTGGCTCCCAACTGCGGCGCAAAACAGCGGATCAACGCCGCAATTTCATAGGCAACGGAGGCGTTTTGACCGGGATTCTCATCACAAAGCAAGGGATTAATGGGCAAACTTTCCTGAATCAAACGAACATATTTGGCGCCCGTCAATTTGAGGAATTTAGTTCGATTATCCCCCTGCTTCGGATTCTGCGGATCATCTTCCAACTCGCCTTTCAAGTCAAAGAAAACAAAGCGCACCCCCTGCCGAGCCACTTGCGCAAGAAGATCCAGCGCCAGTTGACTCTTTCTTATATCAACGTAGCGGACCAAATTTGCCGAGAACCAGAGTGCCGTGAGTGATAAGAACATTCCTATAATGTTAACCAACGACAAAAGAATTCGCCGACGCAATCAAACCCACCAATCCCCAAATCAAAACGCCATTCAAGCAAAAATCGACAATAAAGGCAAATATTAGCGATCATTAGGTGAGTTCATGGGAATCTATGTGCAAGCCGGTCAATATCACCAGTAGCCTTCTCTTGAAAGTCAGACAACACCGGGTACTGCTTGTCGGCGTTCTCGGTGAGGTAAGTCTTTTCTTTCCTGCCCAGTTCTTCCATGTTTTCATGAATAACCATGCTGATGAACAGCAATCTCGCTTTCTGAAACTCTAGAAGAGCAATAGTAACATCTTTCGCCCTCTCATTACCCCGCACGCCGAAAAGATAGAATTTGTGTTTATTATGATTCAAAGACCAGTCCGCACTGATGCGACGTCTGCTGATTGGAGATGGATCCGCAATTGGGTTAAATCTTTTTAATTTCGTTGTGATATATTGCTTCAAATCATCGTAAAATGTGCTGCGGATGGATTCTTTATGCCAATAGCGAATGTTGCACACCTTTTGAACACAGCCTGCGAATTGTAAAATACTTTCATAAAGCATGTCGATGGGGGCGTCTAAGTAAAGATTACCGGTATCGTTTTGGACGCCGTTGTTAATGAGTACGCTGGCTAAAATTCTCTGACGTGTTTCAGTCATATCCAATGTGTAGGAAAGGCGCATTAATGTTAGTCCGAAGTCACAGAGGCGAATGTATACTTCTCCGCGCGGACTTCTCACTAGGTAGATGTCCACCATATCGCCGTCCTCGTGCAGTATTGGAAGGATCAATTGATATTTACCCGGCCGGCGCTCGTAGAAATCAAACTTCACCGCCATGCTCCCCAACAGTTCGCGAATGCGGTTTTTATTTTTATTGTCCATTGAACAATCTTGTTTGCCGTAGTTCTGGAAAGTGCTCGACGAAATTTATCGCTCCAATATCGCGAAAGAAAATCGAAAGTGCTTCTTCAAATGAGCGATACTTGTCAGTGATTTTCCTATGCTTTTCTTGCGGCATCATGCTTCCAGAAGCTATCTCCGCTGCTGTGATTCGGTGAATGTGCGGCTTGGCGTAATGGCCGTCCAAATGCCTGCTGATATCACCGTGCGCACCATTGTAACGAGTTAACGTGATGATTTCCAGTAACGATATGTTGATTTCATATTGTAATCCGATGGAAAATTTCTCGATGAATTCGACGTTCTGCGTGATGAAGACCTTGAATTTCTTCTCTTCGTCCGAAACGGATTCCAATTCCAAACGGCAACGAAAGTAGCGATTTTCCTCACGGAATCCTTTTACAGGATCCTTATGCACTATCCTCTTTTCCGTCTCTATTAATGCCTGAATTTCAAAATCCTTTAGCATAAATTTCCTTTTGACAACACGAACAAACAAAACTCTATTCGATTGCTTCCGTTTAGTGCAGGATGATTCCTTGTTTTTTGAGTTGCGCATCTAGGTATGCTTGCGGTTTGTCGCTCTTCATTTTGTTGCAAGCGCCGCAAAGCAATTGAAGATTGCTTGGATGATCCGTTCCGCCCTTGGACTTCGGCACAATGTGGTCTACTTCCAAGTTTCCAATCCGAAACTCGGCTCCGCAACCACCTCCATTCACCCCTCCGCACTTGCCTTCCTGTTCCCCAAAAAGCCGTTTGGCGTGAGTGCGTGGATGCGGGAGTTTGCCTTGATCGGTGCGTTGAAATTTATCCAATTGCTTCGGCTTGCGCAGGTCACGGTTTGTGATGCCCTTCCAGATAGCGAGTTCGTGTTCGCCTCTGTCAATGGCGAGTTTGACCATGCGCTTTTTGATTTCCTTGGCGGCTTGCTCGACTACGTCAATGCCGACCCATTGACGCCCCAGTTTCTCCGCAACAACTAACGAAGTTGCGCATCCACAAAACGGGTCAAACACCATATCGCCATCGTTGGAAGATGCCTTGATAATGCGTTCCAGTAACTTCTCCGGCTTCTGCGTCGGGTAGCCGGTACGCTCTTTGGCCATGTTGTTTATTGATGGAATGCGAAAGACATCTGGCGACACTTTCCCTTTGGGGTTAGGATTTCCGTAAGTGTCTTTATTTTTCCCCTTCAACCACCCACTTGTCGGCTCGTATGGAATGCGGATGGCGTCTGGGTTAAAAGTTGGCTTCGCTTTATGATTTTTGGCGTAAAACAGAATGATGTCGTGCTTGCGTGGAAAGAACCGTTTGGTTGCGCTTGACCCGTTGTAATACCACCAGATGACTTCGTTGCGGAAGTTTTCCGGACCGAAGATGGCGTCCATAACCATTTTCAAGTAATGGGAGGCGGTGGGGTCGCAGTGCAGGTAGATGCTCCCCGTTTCTTTGAGTAGCCTTCGCATTTCGATTAGGCGCAGGCTCATCCAAACGAGGTAGCTGAACATACTTCCCCCGTGCGTTGCCCGCGCTCCTGCAATGGCGCTGTAAAGCGGAGAAACATCGTGAATGTAAGCTCGGTTTTCGCGTGCGAACAGGGGAAGGTCTTCGCCTGAATAGTTCGCCAGCAAGGCGTGTTCGGCTTTGTCTAGGTCTGTTTCGTGCCAGATGTCACGGAAGACCGGATGTTTTCCGATTGCGTGAGTGTAAATCTGATTGCTGTTGAATGGCGGGTCGAGATAAATCAAATCAATCAGGCTGGAGTTCATCCTTCGCATCACGTGCAGATTGTCTCCCAGAAAGAGAGTCTTGTTTTTCCAGTTTGGATCTATGGCTCTTTCCGCCGCTTGTTTCGTCGTCATATGTTCGTTGATTTCAATCTCGGCTACCAGAACCGCACTGACCGATCATCCATGATGTCGCTGAGAATCGCAAGTTCGGACGCTCTTCGAAAGGCGGGGTTGCGTCACTTTGCGGTTTTTTTGGCCGCTTTCTTTGTTGTCTTCTTTGCGCTGGCCGCTTTCTTGGCCGCCTTTTTTGCGGTCTTCTTTTTGGCGGATTTCTTGACCATCGGGACTTTGGCGGGTTCTGGCTTGGCGGATTGAACTGTGTCTTCGGTCTTCTTGGCCGCTTTTTTTGTGGTCTTCCTTTTTGCGGATTTCTTGACCACCGGGGCTTTGGCGGGTTCTGGCTCGGCGGGTTGGACTGCGTCTTCGGACTTCTCGGCGCTTTTCTTTTTGACGGATTTTTTGACCGAGGCTTTTGTGAGTTCGAACTCGGTTGGCTCGACCGGCTCTCCTTTGTCGAATTGCTTGACGAATTGAAGCGCGTCGTCGGGCAGTTTGAAGCGGCTGGTCAGCAGACCTTCTTTGCGGATGTCGGCGACAACCGTTCTTTCTCCGTCGGCAAGGCTATAGTTGTAGCCAACGCCGAGTTCGTCGATGGATCCGGCCACTTTTTCAAAGGCCGCATTGTCTTTGATGGCCAGCGCAATCGGGCAGGAGGCCGTGTCTTTTGGCTTTCCTTGACGGATATGTTCTTCTGTTACCTGAATTTTCATGATGTTATTTCGCTTAAAAGGAACTTGTGTTTCAAAGCGCTATGTTCTGTTACTTTTGTGTTGTTTGCAAGTTTTTTTGGCTGGCGGCGTAAAGAATGCGCCGGCGCGGTTTTCCAACACGGCAATTTCATCCTTCGTCTGTGCTTTCAATAGATTCGGTTGGCGGAAGTCTTTTTCCCAAGAAGGTTGGGCGAGAGAATTGTCCGCTTGCTTCGGGGCATAAATGGCTTTGTTCACCGGGCGCGGGCGCAAAGTGTCGTCCAACTCTTGGCTGATTTGGTGACGAGCGTTCTCGACGTACTTGGGGTGAAAATTCTGCGCGCTGCCTTTGCGTCTGTGGCGAACCGCCGCAATGACGGAAGTTTCGACTCCTAAAAAGGGATCGAACACGCAGCCGCTTTCGTTGGAAAGCGAAAGAACCAGCCGTTCGATCCATTCTACTGGGAACTGGCAGGGATGTTCGTTTTTTTTCCACATGATTGCTCTGAAGAACGTTGAGAATGGCCCATAGATCGTCATCGTCCGGATTTTTTCCGAGCGGGTTGCACGAGTATTGTCCGGCCTTCGGCCCCTTGAGGTGTTTCTTTCCGGGATATTTTTGCAGTACGCGAACCGGGTCTAAATTGAATGTGTAGTTGTTGGATTTTGTGAACCATAGAATCGTTTCGTAACGGCCGGGAAACCACTTGGTGCAGTGAAGTCCATGCTCGAAGTGCCTCCGATGCGATTGCGCAATTTGAGGCCGAGCCGGAAAAACACCGGATATAAGATGGTATCCAGTGGAATCCCCCCATTGAGGACAGAGAAGAGAGAAGCCTACAATTGCATAAACGATGTTTCTCGACGCTGTCCCAGTTTGCCGAGCCATATGAAGTTACCCGATCAAGACGGATCATTTTTCGTAAGAGTCGCAGTCAGCTGCGTAAATATGGCGCATTTTTCGATATTCATCGGTGCAGTACTTTGTGGAACGAGACAAAAACAGCACTTCGCTTTTATCTCCCAACAAAGCGATGCGGCCGTCCGGCATCCACTCTATATCTCGCAGTCTTTTTCCAATTTTAATTTTCTCCACATATTGCACTTGCTCGTTATGGAGGCGGCAACGGTAGATGGATTTTCCGCGCAAGGCGGCAATGAGAAAATCGTCCTTCCACAGGGGAAACCAGCGCGTCTCATTCACAACCATGCCGGCCGGGGCTATCGCGGGCACCCAAGCGAACATCGGCCTTTGGAATCCTTCATGTTGGCCGGCGAGATTCTTTGCAATGGTATTTGGGATTCCGCCGCCATACCGAATGCCGTAACTTACATGAGGCCAGCCGTAGTTGCCGCCCGTTTCTAGTAGGTTCAGTTCGTCGCCGCCTTGCGGTCCGTTCTCCGTTACCCATAAGCGTCCGTTTTTATCGCGCACCAATCCTTGCGGACAACGATGGCCGCTAGTCAGCGTTTCTGCCCTTCCGGTGGATATTTCAATACGAATTAGTTTTCCTAAATGAAAATCCGGGTGGTTCACTAAGTTGGGCATTTCGTGGATCCCTTCCCACCCATCTTTACCATGATCGCCAATTATAATTAGCAAGTGTTCGTTACCATCCATTAACATTTTTCCGCCGGCTTGATTACCGCTTTGTCTGAAATTCAGAGACGACGGTTGCGCATCGAATAGAGTTTCCCATCGGGGCAGGATTGTGACGCCTGTTTCTTCTCGGAGGAGGAGGGTGGAGGATAATCGAAATCGGACGCCTTTTCCATCAAAATAGTGATGGGAGGCAAACAGCTGGAAACGTTCGGGCGAATGTTCTTTCAATAGAATGTCGGCAACTCGAAATCCATTGATACCGATAATGAATTCTGGATGTTCGCGGATATATGCCTCCAAACCCGATTTGTTCATCGGGACTTTTTGATTTGAATAGGAGACTTCTCCGTTCGGGGCAATCCACGCGATGCGTCCGTGAGGCGTTGCGATTAGCAGGTCTCCGCTGCTCAGGGTTTCAATGGCGCCGCCTGTTCCCGTAAACTCTTCCAGAGGGATCAGTTCTGTGTCCAGAGCATACAAATGCGTCAGGATGGTTTCGGGAATGATAGTTTCGGGAGTCTGAGGAAATAGGCCGGGATATGCTTCCCAAAGACTGTTTTTCAGATTCCGCACAAGCGCGTAGGGAAATATTTTGTATTGTGCGACATATACGCCGGCCGTGAATGTTGCCACTATAATGGCGAGCGCGGTTCCGGCCCATAGCAAGGAAGATTTCTTCAACAACCGGAGAAAGAGTTTTTTATGATCTTTCATAGATGTTCCATACTACTGTGTTTTGGCATGTAGTTTTTACTTGAATTGAGTTGGTCTTCATCAAGCGGAAGGTAGGATCCCGGCGGTGCGGGCGGCTGTTATACAAGAATTTCTTGCATAACGTGGCCATGGACGTCGGTAAGGCGGACGTCGCGGCCCGCGTAGCGGTAGGTAAGGAGTTGGTGGTCGATGCCCAGTTGATGGAGGACGGTAGCCCAAAGGTCGTAGATGGTGGAGATTTGGTGGACGGCGTGGTAGCCGTATTCGTCAGTGGCGCCGTGCACGGATCCGCCTTGGACGCCGCCGCCGGCCAGCCAGAGGCTAAATCCGTAGGGGTTGTGGTCTCGCCCATTAGAGCCTTGAGAGAATGGGGTGCGCCCGAATTCTCCGGTAAAGACGATTAGGGTTTGGCTCAAGAGGCCGCGTGACTTGAGGTCTTTGATGAGGCCGGCGATGGGTTGGTCGACTTGGTAGGCCATGTTGCGGTGGCCTTTTTCGAGGTCGCCGTGTTGATCCCAAGGGTTGGCGCCGCCGCCGGCGCCGATGCGTTTGGTGAGGCAGGAAAGTTCGATGAATCGGACGCCTTGTTCAACAAGGCGGCGGGCGAGAAGCGCTTGGCGTCCGTAGGCGACTTTTTCCGGGTCGGCGTCGTCCAAGCCGTAGAGTTTGCGGGTGGCTTCAGTTTCGCCGCTGAGGTCGCAGATTTCGGGAAGAACGGACTGCATGCGGTAGGCGGTTTCGTAGTTTTGAATGGCGGCTTCGACGTCGTCGTGTCCTTGGATGGTTGTGTGGAAGCCGCGGTCGATTCGGTTCACGAAGTCCAGCCGGGATCGTTGTAGGTTGAGGGCTTGGCGAGGACGGATGTTAGCCACCGCTTCATCGCTGTCCGCTTGGAGGATCGAGGCCTGGTGTTGGGCGGGCAAAAAGCCGCTGCTATACAGGCCGACGCCTCCGTGCGGGGGGACGGCGTGGCCGCTTTCTAGAACGACGTAGCTGGGCAGATTTTCGTTTGCGCTGCCGAGTCCGTAGCTGATCCAAGCGCCGGCGCTGGGATGTCCGAGGAAGGGAAAGCCGGTGTGGAGGGCGAAGTTTCCTTGGGCGTGTTCGTTGACCGGGCTGGTCATGGAGCGGACCACGGCAAGTTCGTCGGCGCAGTCGCTCAGGTAGGGAAAGATGCTGCTGACGTCGAGGCCGCTCTGGCCGTATTTTTTGAATTCGAAGGGGCAAGGGAAGATTTGGCCGTTGTTGTTGAATTGGGTGCGTTCGATTGTTAGGGGCATGGGTTGACCGGCTTCTCGGCGGAGGCGGGGTTTGGGATCGAAGGAGTCTATGTGCGAGATGCCTCCGGACATGTAACAGAGGATGACGCTTTTGGCCTTCGGCTCGCTTCGGCGGGCGGGATGCGGCGACGGGGATGCGACGGCGGCAAGCAGCCGGTTTCGGCCGGCGCGGTTGTCGTCGTTCAAGAGGCCGGCGAGCGCCAGCAAACCAAAACCGCTCGAGCATTTTTCGAGCATTTTCCTTCGCGAGATGGGGGGGCGGCTATCGAACATAGATGAACTCCTTCATGTTGAAAATGGCAAGCGCTAGGTCTGTCCAAACCTCGTCTTCGCCTTGTTTTGGGGCGGAAGATTCCATTTGGGATAAGTTTTTTTGCAAGGCCGCAATCTCCCGGCTCCATTGGCGCCAGTGATTTTGTTCGGCTTCCGACAAGACGGAGAGCAAGTCTTGTTCGGAAACGAAGCGGGTGTTTTGGTTGGCGGCGGCGGTGACTTCGGCAGCGGCAAGGGCGCGGTTGTAAAGCCGGGCTTCAAGGATTTTGCCTTTCAAGAGGCGTCCTTCGGCTGGTTGTCCGTGGCGGAGGCCGAAGAGAACTTCGGATTGCCGGGCGCGGAAGTTCGGCGGTTTTGAAGCGCGGTAAGGTTTGCCGTAAGGTTCGCCGTTGCGGTAGCCGGTGATTGTGCCGTCGGCGGCGTAGGTAATAGCCAAGTGAACCGGCTTTTCGAGAGCTTGTTTCTCGCGCGGTCCGCCAAAGTCTTGGGTGCGGGCAAAGCCATCGCTTCCCAATATCCAGCGGTGGGGTTGGCGTTCGCCGAATACGATGGCGTCAAAAACCGCGCCGTTTTGCGTTTGGACGGAGATGACGCCGCCTCCCCGTTGCTCCAAGTCATCTAGTTGTATCCAAGCTTCCAATGTTTTGGCCGCCAAGTCCGCCGTCAACAGAGCGCTCCGGGCAAATGCCGTCTCTCCGTCCAACACTAAGGCGCCGTTTTCAATCTGCGCGTTGCCTTCAAGCGATGCGTGCAACGATCCGACGCCGTCCCGGCCGTCTTCGTCAAACAACCACTGCGATATCGGTTTCAGGAAGGCGGAATTGTTTTCTTTAGAAGTGGGACGGTCGCCGCCCAACCGTTCTCGCGCTGTTTGGCGGAGGCTCGTTTGTTTTGATTGGAGGGTTTCGAGAGATTGCTTCTGTTTGGAGATTGCGGCGGTTAGATTTTTGTAAGCGTCTTTTTGTCGGGCGATGAAGTCGGCGGTTTCCCGGCGCTCTTGCGGCGACGGCATGCGGGCAAAGGCGCGTTGCCAAGCGGAGTCAATCAACTCGTGGACGCCGAATTGTTTGGACTGAAGGCGAAGCCTCTTTCCCCATTGTTGGGCGGCGTTGGCTACGAAGTCGCTGTTCATCATCGCTAGGGATTGGCCGGGAACCGTGGTGACATTGCGGCGTCCTTGGGCGGAGAACGGCACCGGAGCGTCGAAAAGTCCGAGAAACGGGTCCATACGATTGCGGATAACGCTCATGTAAACGGAGCGGTTGGGCTGGCTTCCGGCGATTGGCTTGGCGGGGGGTCGCAAGTCTAGCATTCCAGAGACTTGCAGCAGGGAGTCCCGGATGGACTCGGCTTCAAGCCGGCGGATGTTGGCGCAAGATAGCAAGTCGTTGGCCGGGTCGAGCCGGCGGGCAGCTGTTGGCGCTTCGCCGGCCAGTTGCCAAGTGCGCGTCGTTACTAGGTAACGAATCATGCGTTTGATGGACCATTGATCGCGATTGGCAAATCGGGCGGCCAGATGATCTAGGAGTTGCGGATGCGTTGGGCGGGCGCCGAGTCGGCCGAAGTTATCCGGCGTGCGAACCAATCCTTTGCCGAAAAGATGGTGCCAAATGCGGTTGACAATGACCCGGCGCGGGAGCGGATTGTCGGCGCGAAGCAAGTCTTCGGCAAGGCGGCGGCGGCCGCTGTGTTTGGTTTGGTAAGGAGTATCGTCGATGGCTTCGAGGAATCGCCGCGGCACTTTTTCGAGCGGTTTTTTGTGGTTGCCGCGGTCGAACAAAGGTTGGTCTTGAGCCGTCCATTCGGCGACGGTGGGAATTCGATCGGGAACGGGAATGGCGTTTTCCAGCCGTCGATAATTTTCTAGGAGAGGTTTGGCAGAAGGGAGTTGGGCGAGAGAATTGGGAAGCAGGCCGTGTCGAAGGCAACGGTCAAGCAATTCGGCCTGATCGTCGGAAAGACGCCCGGCTTTCCAGTCATTCACCGCCTTTTTGATGGCGGCCTCATAGGCGTCGACAACTTGCTTTCGATTGGCGGGCGCGAGCTTTTCTGCGATTTGAAAAACCGGGTTCAAGTAGCTTCTGGGATTCTGAGGAGGCGCGGGGCTCCCTTGTTTAATGACGACGGCCTCGCGGATGCCGAACCAAGAACGCGGTTCGTTCCTGACTAGCAAGGGAGCGTCGCCGGCGGTGGTGATTTCCAAGTGAACGTCCTCGCCATTCCAATAATCGAGCGAGTAGCGCTCCCAATGCCACTCCGCGCCCTTGTCGCCGCGCAATTCGCGGACGGGATAAACAGTGCCGCTGCGTGGATAGTTGTGAACGACGTACCTAGACATAGAACGGTTGTCGCCGCGAACGCGCATCCAGGCTTCGTAGTCGCCGTCCAAGCGAAAGTCCGGCGAAGTGAGACGGCCTCCGTGTTTGGCGGATTGCAAGTGGGTGAAGACGCCGCCGGGAAGAATGCCGGAGAGCGCGGCGTCTCCATTGGGGGCGACGCTAAAATCTCCGGCGCGGGAGACGCCCGTTGCCAATCCGGCGCCTTCGGCAAACCATTGGGCATAGTCTTTTTCCCGATCTAATCGCCAACGAATGGGATAATCTCGCGCCAGATGCTCTTGCCATTGGCGGCGATTCGCTTTCCAAGATTGCGTCAAAGCCGACCATGTTTCTGAAAAGGCTTTGCCGGCGGCAATTTCTTGATCGATGGCTCGGAGGGGGCGCAACAAGGCTTCCTTGGATTCCGCTCTTTTTACCGGCTCGGATTCTGCGGCCAGCCTTTTTCTGAGTTGGGGCATGAACTGAAGCCAATCCTCCGCAACGGCGGCGAGGATTTGCGGCTTCAAGGCGGCGAGTTCGGCGCGGTGGAGATTCTGTCTTTCCGGCAAGTCGATGGCTTTGCGTCCCGGCCGGGTCGAGCCAAGAATGCCGAATAAGGCATAGTAGTCTTTCTGGCTGATAGGGTCAAATTTGTGATTGTGGCAACGAGCGCAGGAAACGGTCAGCCCCATGAACGCTTTTGAGAACACGTTGATTTGATCGTCGGTGAACCGGACTTTTTCGTCCAGCGCGTCCGTGGGGGCGAATCCGTGAAAAACCATGCGCCAGTGAGCGGTGCCGATTAGGGACTCGTTGATGGCCAAGTGTTCGTTGACGCGCGGCGGTTGCAGTTGATCGCCGGCGACGTGCTCGCGCAGCAGTTGATCGTAGGGGACGTCGGCGTTGAGCGCTCGAATGAGATAGTCGCGATACAAATGCGCGTTGCCGATTTGCGGATCCCCTTCGGAACCGTGAGACTCGGCGTAGCGAATCCAATCCATCCAGTGCCTCGCCCAGCGTTCGCCAAAGTGCGGGCTGGCTAAAAGCTCATCCGCCAGCGATTCCACCGCCCGTGCTGGATTTTCCTCGTGCGCTTGCAAGAAAGCGCGAGCCTGTTCCGCGGTGGGAGGCAGACCAATGAGGGCAAAGTAAAGACGGCGCGCTAAAATGTTGGCGTCAGCGGGGCCGACGGCCTCCAGCCCCTCGGCCTTCCGCTGCGCTTCCAGAAACCGATCGACCGGATGACTCGACCACTCGCTTTCAGGCGGAACAGAGTCGACAATCGGCTGGAAACTCCACCAGCTTTTGCGCCGCTGCAGAACCGCTTTCCAGTCTTGGTCTTGTTGAATTTGTTCGGGAGAAGGAGGTTTGTCGCGAGGGTCTGGGGCGCCCATGCGAATCCATCGAACGAAATCGGCAATGACGGCTTCCTCCAACTTTGCGCCGGACTTCGGCATCGCCAGATTCTCCTCATCGTGCCGGATGGCCCGGAGAAGCCGGCTTTCTTCGGGCTTCCCCGGCACAATAACGGGGCCGCCGTCGCCCCCAGCCTGCCAACCCGCCCGATGATCCAAAAGCAGGCCGCCCTTTTGCTTCCCGGCAACGCTGTGGCATTCGTAACAATCCTGCGCCAGAATTGGCCGAATCCGCGACTCAAAGAACTCCGTTTGCTCTGGCGAAAGAGAACTGGCGGGTGCTGCGACCACCAAAACGAGTGCGCCAGAAACCCCAATCACAGAAAATCGGCCATAGGAAAACGATCTCATTAGGCTAACGCGCTCCACTCTAACAAATCCGCCCGGCTTTCCAATAACAAAATTCCATTTTGAAAACAATGTTTAATGCCGCAAAACTGATTCCAAAAACCTTAGGTCAATCTACCTTCTCATCTCTTCCCATCTCTCGCAAAAGACAAGACTCAGAAGACGCTGAAACATTCTGACCGCCAACAAATCTTGCGCGCACAATCGGCAGTTCAAAACAAAAAACGAAACTCACCGCCATCGCGCTGTTGTTTAAAGTCATTTAGCAACGTCGAGAGAAAACTATTCCGAAAATCTCAACTATTATGAAAACTGATTGGGGGCAGTTTTTTTGGATGATTTTCTTTCAGATCGTTTTTTAAAAAAATCTGATTCCGGATCACTACAATCCGCCATTCACGAGTTGGGGTCGGGCGATTTGTTGGTTGAGGAAGTTGAGCGTTTGCCTTTGCCCTTAAAATGGGCGACGAGAGCCGCAATCAACAGCGCCCCGACTCCGATCCATCCCCAGATACCCGATTTTTGATGAACGACGAACAAACTGGCGAAGGTGGCAACCCCCGCGGCAACAAACAGAAGAACGTTCCAGACAAATCGCGCCAGTCCGGAGGGCAAATGTTCTTGGAGCAACGACTTTTGGTTAAACAACAGGAAAAAAGAAATATAGGCGATGGGCAAAAGCACAAAGCCAAAGACCGAAGTCGGCACCGCAAGATACGCATCCATCTCCTTCCAAAAGAAGGGGCCCAAAACGCCGGTGCAGGCGGCCAAGCAACCGAGCTTAAAAGGCCAGCCCGAATGCGGAAGACGGAACATCTCGCAAATCACAAACCCGGAGATCAGCATGAGAATGGTGATGGTGGAAAGCGCCATGCCAAGCACGCCGAGGCCGAAAATCCAATGGGCAAAGCCCCTGCCGGTCAAGGGCTCCAAAGAAAACGCCAGTTCAAAAACGTCGCGGCGGATCAACTTGGCCGCCAGTCTCTTTTCCGCCTCGTCAATTTCGCCTGAATCCTGCTTCGCCCGAACCAGAGCATCCAGCGCGGCCTCGTCTTGGGCGCTCTGCCTTTCCGCATCCGTCCAAGTGCCTTTGACCCGCGCTTCCATCAACTTCTGAAACTCCTTCGCAGACTTTGGGCTCGGCTCGACGCGTTCCCCCGCCTCGTTCACTTCGCCAAGAAAACCGGGCGCCGGTTGAGGGTGAAATTGATGGGCGGCGGCAATCACTACGCAGCTGGTGGCCAACACAAACGGAACAAACATGCCGGTCGATAAATCAAAGACCGTCAAGCCTCGGAAACTTTTGCCCCAACCTTTGGCCAAAAGCGAATAGCCGAGCAGAAAAGTCATGTTGATCCCTACGGCGGTAGCGGCGGCGGCGATCATCACATCCCGCTGTTCCGAAACAATGTGCTCCCGCCAAAAACTCCGAGCGCCCTCCGGAACGGCCTCCAGAAGAGGAACAAAGCCTTCGGCGGGCGCGTTGACGCGGCTCCAGTCAGGAATAAAACCGCCGAGTATCCGCCCCCAAGGCAACCCCTCCTCCGAAAAACCCACTTTGAGAACCACGCCGATGAAACTGAGCACGATCATGGCCACCATAATCTTCAAAACCCCTTCGTAAATTTTAATGCCGCGGCTGCCGTTGCCGTAACTCCAAGTAATGCCAACCGTAAGCGCCAAAATCAAAATGCAGACAATCCATTGGCCGGCGTCGCCGCCCAGCAGATTCGGCGCGAGGTTTTTCTGCACCACGCCATTGGCCAAAACGAACTGCGGCAGGCTCCAAACCATATTGGCCAACAACGCGGCAATCGCCCACGCCCAGCCGAGAACAGGATTGATGTGCCGATTAATCGCCCGAAAAGGCCGCTCCCCCGTGGAAAGAGTCACAAAAGCAATGCAACTCAGCATCACAATGCCCAAAACCATCGCCACCGGCTGCACCCAAAGCATGCCGTAGCCCGCCAAAATGCCGAGATACAAACTGCCTGCAAGCGAACCGCCGCCCAAAGTAATGGCGCTTTGAAGCCAGCCCGGACCAGAAAGCCGGGCATACGTTTTTATCGTCTCGACGAACCCCTTACCTTGAGCCGTCCGAATCATCCGGAGGTCTTGCTCCAACCGATTTTTATCTTCGCTCATATCCATTCTCCTCTTGCGGCGCCAAGTGGCTTGCCACACCATCAAACGCAAACCGGCGCCGACGAAGAAAAGCCCCATTATGAACAATCCAATCCTATTGAAAAGGTTTTTCTTTTGGGTGTGGGTTGGGGTTTGTTCGCAAGGGGGGCTTTGCCCTCTTAGGCGGTGACGCCAAGGCTCTAATTTCTTAGAGAAGCTTGTGAAGAAGGTCGTCATCGTTGTTGCCAGAGAACTTCGCTCGCTGATCCGAAGCCCTTCTGTTTATGGGATGCGAAGCGCCTTTCTCGGATTGACAGCCCTTGCTTGGGCGCTGGCCGGGCTAACGACGAGCGGCGAAGACAGCGTTTCCATCCTAATAACTACCAGCTTGGTGGCGATGATCTTGTTTGGCTTTGGCGCCGCCGGTTGTCCCCATGGTTTCAATTCCGTGTCTTCCATGGTTTCGTCCGCGCCGTCGTTGGTTGGCGGTTGTTCTTCCGGTCCGTCGTCGTCGTTGGTTGGCGGTTGGAAGTGGTAGAGGTTTCGGTTTCTTTCGCTTTTCACGTGGATTGGCAGATCGAGCAGTTGGCAAGTTTCCATGAGCCGTTTGAAGATTTTTGAGGACGGCCCGCGCTTGCCAGAGATGCGTTTCAAAAGCGGTTTGGATATTTGTTCGTCGGCGCGGTCCAAGGCGTCCATGATTTCGTGGAAGGTAAGCGGTTGGGATAGGTCAACGGTAAGGCTTTGGTCGTTGGTTAGGAGGGGTAACAGTTTGGCCCAGAAAACTTCGGCGTCTTCCGCGCCGCGCTGTACAAAGATTTGCGCTTTGGCTTTGGTAGAGCCGTACGGTTCACTGGTTCCATAGCGCACGTTTTCCAGTTCCATTTCCGCAAGAAAACACTCTTCTAAAACGCATTCGTCAATCATTTGTTGGCGGATTTTGTTGTCGTTCAGGTTGAGGTCTTCGGTAGTTCCTTTGGTGGATTGGAAATAGTAGATGTTGATTTTGTCGGTAATAGAAGAGTCTGACAGGTCTGGTACCGGCGAGTTTTGGCTTGCGAGGTTAGCGGATATGTAGAGCAGATAGTTTAGGTCGTGAGTGTCTTGTTTTCCGTATTTGACGTCCACTTCCACTTCTTCGGTGTTGGCCACAATGTCACGTAGTTTGTCGGTCAAACTGGTTGAGTAGATGTCCAGATAGTGTTCTATGTCGTGAGCGGCCAGCAACGGGCTTGCGAGTTTTCCCCCTTGCTTTTGGGTTTTTCCAAAGAGAGAGAGTCCGACGTTCTTGGCGGGAGCATTGAAAACGCCGTGGGAGGTTTTCTTATTTCCGAGCAGAACCGAGTAGGTAAAGTTCTTTCCTGGTCCAGTCGGTCCCACCACCAGGTTGGCGCGGTAAGCGATTCCGTGGGTGAGATGTCGTTTGGCCAGCCAAGTTTGGTAGGGGTAGGCGCAAGTCCGCAAGTAGTGATTGGAGCCGTCTTTTCCCAGTTTGGAAACCAGAAAGTAATAGCGCAGGGAAGATAGGTATTTCTTAGCCAGTTCTTGGCGGTTGGTTGGCAGGGGCCGCAGTTGGACGTCCGAGAGATTGAAGAAAGCCGCGCCGTCTTCTTGCGTGATGATTCGGTTTTCGGGTCCGTAATGGATGGTAAGGGTATCTTTGCAGCGGTATTGTAAGAGTAGAGCTAGCAGTTCGTCGATTTGCCAAGGAGCTAACTTTTGCGCGGTCCAAAGAGTTATGCAGTTATCTTTGGAAGTTGGGATTTGGATGGTGTTTTGGGGATTGTCGGTTGCCGGTCTAAGGTCGTAATATTCGTTTTTCCCAACCATGACGATTCGCCGTCGGTTCTGGATGTCTTCCTTCCATTCGTCCACTAAGGGCCGAGCGGTTTCTTCCTTTTCCTGGTTAGCGTCAGTCCGCAAGTCTTCCCTATTGGCAAAGATGCGGTAGGTGTATTTTTCGTCGTGAGTGTCATAGTAAAACGCAATCTGTTTGAGGGCGCGGGCGCGGGTGTTATCGCCGGTATCTTTGAAGTCCGAGCATGCGTCTTCTAACAATTTTCGGATGCCGTCTTTACCATTTATTCCCTCCTTTGCCAGCCGTCTAGAGAAGATTTGCGCGGTTAAAAGTCGTTCGCAACCGAGTTCGGTCGCAAAGTTCGGTCGTTCATTCCGCCAAAGTGGCATCCTAAGTTCGGCTTCCTTGTTCGGTCAGAAGAGGATGGCTTTTGAGTTTCCATGTCCAACTTTCTGGGCCGAGGGACATGCAAATGGACACTTCCAAGCCGTCAAAATGTTTGCCTGAGAAAGATTTCGGTTTTCTCATGGACATGGGAAAATCGGCAGTTTTAGGGGTGTGGCGGCCGCCATAGTTTTTCAATGGTTTCAAGTCGGAGTTGTGCAGTCAAAACAGCGGCGGCGTGGGCAAGTGGAGATTGGCACAGTTTTCCCTGTTTTTCTTAGGCAAGCGGTTTCAAGGATACAAAGAAAGCTATCAAAAAGCCATTTCGGAGAGGGGCTTGGCTTCTAGCATGCCACACTTCGATGCGCCCTTTTTCTTTCATTTGACGTGGACGTGTCAACCGTGCCATCTTTTGAAAAGCCGTCTTGAGGGATCCCACCAAGCCATCCACGAGTTGGGTAGACGACAGCGGCTTTCAAAAACGCATGAGGTTTTGAAAACGCATTTGACGTATGGTTACCGTAAAACCATGAGCGCAAAGAGAGCAAAGAAGATGCCGTTCAACACAGCATGGGAAGAGCGGAAGTCTTGCAACATGTCCCGTGCCGCGCAGATTTGCGGGGTGTCGGTTTCGTCAATCCGCCATTAGATTGCGGAAGGCAAACTGGAGACGGGTGAAGATTATAGAAATGAGCGGTTCGTGTCCATGGAGTCTGTTCTTCAGCAGTGGGAAAAGATTTAGGACATTTGGGACATTTCCTTTTCGTCAAAACGGGACGTCTGGTTCGGTTCGGGCTTTTTGAAAAGTGCGGGCTTTGACAATGGCTTCGGAGAGCCGTTCCGAGCGGTGAATAATGGCATTGATTTTGAAGGCGTTGTCCGGTGATGAAAGCGAGAGTCGACGTCCGCAGTCCATGCAAAAGAGTTCGTCGTCGGTTGGTTTTGGCGTCTTCCAGTTGTGAAGTTTGGCGCAGCGCGGTTTGTCGGTTGTAGGTTTGGTGTCTTTCATTTTGAAAATGGATACCCTCTATTTTGAGGCTGTCCTTTTCGGGTCCGCAAAAGCCGAGTGAAAACTTTCCGTGTCCAAGAAACCGGCGATGGACATTTTAGGATTTGAAGGCTTCCAGAGAGGTTTTGAGGATAGGTAGGCAGTGCGCGGCATCGAAAATCCAGTTACCTTTTAATTGCATTTTGCACGTTTTGCATGTCCATTTGCGGGGTCAAATCGAGAAAAGAAAGCTATCAAAAAGCTGTTTCGGAGAGGGGTGTCGGCTTCGGGCGTGTCCACTTGCTAGTTGACAATTTTTTCAAGTTGTCAAACAGCGCGGTCAAAAGAGTTCGGCAAGGAGCAAGCCGAGAGTGTAGGCGATGGCAAGCTGTTTGTCGTTCATTTTGAAAGTCGGCTATGGATTTCCATAAGTTCGGCTTTTTCGTCTTCCGAGAGGCTTGGGAGAGATTTGTAGCGCATGGCTTGGATGGCTTTGTAGATGAGTTTTCCTTCCTTTTCGTTTGTTTTCCCAGCGTCTTTTGCGGTTTGGAGTTCGCGAACGCAGTCTTCAAAGGATTTTTCCAAGTCCGCTTCGTGCACTGGCGGGTTGTCGGGAGTGTCTGGTTTTGGCGGGTAGATGATTGAGTCGTCATTTTTTTGGGGGCTAGGTCTTCCGGCCATGTATATTCCGCGCTGTTTTCCTTTAGCGGCGTTTTCGCCATCTCGGACGCGGTCAGCGCTGAGCGACGCCAGCAAACGCTCGGCCTGCTGTTGCTTACGCCTTTGCGTCCCAGCGAAGTGTTGCTGGGCAAGCTGATTTCCAGCGGCCTGCAGTTTGTCTTGTGTCTTTTGGCTGTCTTTCCGGTGATCGCGCTTTCTTTATTGAGTGGAGGCGTGACGAGGGCAGAAGTGCTGTGGCAGTGTTTGAACTTGTTGGCGGTTGTGTTTTTGGGAATGATCATCAGCTTGTTTGGGTCAGTGGTTTGTCGGGAGGCGAAGGCTTCGGCCGGCCTCGGCTTTTTTATTATGCTGTTCATTGTTCTGGCGTCGGCTTGCGCCATAATTGCTATCCTCAGCGCGATGAGCGGATTCTCGCCGCCTCAGATCTTGGGCGTTTTGTTAGGGCCGGCTTCTCTGGCGATCACGGCGTTGGAAGAAGAGGTTCAGCGGGGGGACGATCTGGTTGTATTTGTGGAATGTCGGGGGGGGGGGGAGGGGCGTGTTGGAGCTGGGCTTGGTGTTTTTGCTGGGGCAAGTGCAAAGAAAACTCTACTACTTACACCAACTCGCCGGCGGTTAGATCAGATTAAGATAGGTCATGCCGAGGCGGGCTCGACGAGTCTTCGGCGTCTGAATCGCTACTGGGACATCGGGTCGGGCGTCTGACCAACTCGCCACCACAGTTGGGACAGATCGCATCTATCAAAGCCGTGCAGTTCGGGTAGAAGGAGCATTCGTAGGAACAGATAAACGCCTTTGCCATGGGCGTCAGCGGCACATGGCATCTCTCGCATTCGGTTCTCATTTCCAGTGCCATCTTAGATGATACCTTTCTGTTGACTGTTATTGCTTCCTCTCGGCACTGTCACAACGCGAAGGGATTACAATACCCATTCAATCAGTGTATCCCTTGCGGGATGGGGGTCAACACCAAAGCCTACATGCGTAGTCGCGATTGTAGGGGGCGTAACATTTTACGCCTTCTCCCCTTCGGCAACTTAGCAGCCGCATCCAATCTCGGTCCCCGGTTGCGCCCTGTCGCCTTCTGTGGCGTAGCCATCTCGCTTCCACCAGTCGCGCCCGCCGATCAATTCGCGCACTTGATAGCCCAGCGTCAGCAGTTTCAGTGCCGTCTTTGTCGAGGCGTTGCAACCGATGCCATCGCAGTAGCAGACATAGACCTTGGACGAGTCGAGCGACTCGACAGAATTGAAACAGATCGCCTTGTGGGGCAGATTGATCGCGCCAGGAATACGCTCTTCGGTATAGGCTTCGGCAGAACGACCATCGACGATGACGATGGGTTCGTTCTCACCCAAAGCCACGTAGAGATCCGCCGAATCCATTTCGTAAGCCAACTTGCGCTGGTAATGGTTCATCTGATCGATGTCCATAGTTTTCTCCTTTCAGGCGGTGTAGTTAGTGACAAATGATTAGTGTTCTTAGAGATTTTAGAGTGTTTCTGGTTGCGACATGAGTTCGGCAATTTTGGAAAGGAGTCGGCCTGCGGCGCCTCCGTCGATTACTCGGTGATCGAAGCTAAGCGTGAGGCAGGCTTCGGTTTTGGCAACGAAGTCGCCGATTTTTTCGTCCCAAACGGGTTGTTTGCGGCCGGCGCCCATACCGAGGACAAGGGTTTGTTCGGGTAGGGGAATGGGTGTGGCCCAAGTGAGACCGAAGGTGCCGAAGTTGGTGACGGTGGCAATAGAACCTCCGATAGATCGAGATGGAAGGCGTCGTTCTCTGGCTTGGTGGACGAGTTCTTGATAGCGCGGCGTCATTTCGGCGAGCGGTTGTTTGTCGGCCTGGCGGAGGACGGGGACGAGGACGCCGTCTTCGGCTTCGACGGCGAAGCCGATGTCGATGTCTGAAGGATGGGCGATATTGCGTCCGATGAGCCGGCCTGCGGGCGTGCTGTTTTCGCGCAAAGCCAACGCCAGAGATCGGATGGCGTAGAGGGCGGGGCCGGGGCGAGGGGAAAGGGTTTTGCGGTGTTGGAGGAGGTCGTCCAGAACGACGGGCAGGCCGGCAGTGACCAGCGGGCGAGTCCAACTGCGGCGCATTGCGTCCGCCACGGCGACGCGCATGGAGGAGGCTTCGCTGAGTTTGGTTTGGTCCAACTCGGCGATGAATTTTTCGAAGTCTTGAATGGTGACGCGGCCGCCGGCGCCTGAGCCGGCGAGGCCGGCGAGGTCGGCGCTGCGAAGTCCCAGCTCGTGCATGCGGGCTTTGAGACGGGGAGAGAGGTAAGAGGCTCCGAGGCTTTCGGCCGGCACGGGGAGATTTCCGACGGTGGGCTTCACTTCCCGGGAGACGTTTCTGCCGCTTGTGGACGGCAACTCGGGCGCTTCCGGCGCAGATTTGGGGCGGAAGGGGGCGACTGATTGGGCTTTGTTGACGCCGGAAGATTCCGGAGTTTCCGGGCCGGTTTCGATGTAGCCGAGGATGGCGCCCACGGCGTAGCTTTCGTCGACGGTTGCCGTGTATTCTTTAAGGAGGCCGGAGGCTGGAGCGGTGACGTTCATAGCGGCTTTGTTGGTTTCGACTTCGATGATGTCTTGGCCGGCTTTGACGGAGGCGCCTTCGGCGGCCAAAAATTCGATGACGGTGGCTTCGGCGATGGACTCGCCGAGTTGGGGCATGACGATGGGAACGCGTTGCATGGGAGATATAGTTGTCGGGGGATTAGATTCGTAAAAGGTTTCGGACGGCGAGGAGGATGCTTCGAGCCGTGGGACGGTGGACGGACCAGAGGGCTGGGTGATAGGGGATTGGCGTGTCTTTGGCGTTCACCCGCATCGGAGGAGCGTCCAGAAGGTGAAATCCTTCGGCGGCGATTCGAGCGACGACTTCGGCAGCGACTCCTCCCCAAGGCCACGCTTCGGCCACACAAAGGAGCCTCCCGGTGCGAGCGACGGAAGCCATTACGGTGTCAGTGTCTATGGGTTTCACGGTGCGCAGGTCGATAATTTCCAACTGGATGTCTTCGTTGGCCAGTTCGTCTGCAACTTCGAAGACTTCGTGAAGCATGGCGCTGTAAGTTACGACGGTCATATCGCGGCCGATGCGGGCGACGCGGGCTTTTCCGGCCGGCAGAGATTGGGAAGGCAGCGCGTCGGCCTTCAAGTGATAGTAAAGGTATTTATGCTCGCAAAAGATCACCGGATCGTCAATCTTTACCGCTTCCAGCAACATGGCGTAGGCGTCTTCGACCGTGGCCGGCGTCATCACAATCAACCCCGGATAGTGGGCGTAAACGGCTTCCAGGCTTTGGGAATGGAAAGGACCGCCGCCGGAAGTGCCGCCGCTGGGCAAGCGAACGGTGATCGGCACGGGAACGTTTGTCCGCCAGAAAAAGGCGCCGGCGTGGTTGACGATTTGGTTGAAACCAACTGTCGAGAAGTCCGCAAACTGCATTTCGACGATGGGCCTCAACCCCTCGACGGCCGCGCCAATGGCGGTTCCCACAATGGCGTCCTCGCTGATCGGCGCGTCCAGAACCCGATCGGGAAACATCTCGGCCAAGCCTTTGGTTGCCTTAAACGCGCCGCCAAATTGGCCGACGTCTTGCCCGTAGATCAGCACGCGCGGGTCCGTCTTCAACAGATGATATTGCGCTTCGCGAATGGCGTTGAGGTAGGTAAGCGGCATTGTCTGTCAGATTCAGGCGGCCAAGTGACGGGTTTCGGAATTCATAACAGCGGCGGATCGGCCAAAGTTCGCGTCGACAGGGCGCACCAATCGTGAGAAAAAGGGTCCGGCCCCCCTTCCTTCTCAACGAGTTGAACGGCGATTTCTATTTCTTCGGTAATCGTCGCTTTGAATTCTCGGACGGTGTGCGGCTTGAGGATGCCCATTGCCCGGAGTTTCTGCGCGGCGACTTCAACGCAATCCCGTCCCACGGGAGAATTTTTCAACCGTTCATCGATGTAACCGGCGTCATCGTGTTCTCCGTGCCCGCAAAGGCGGAGGAGTTCTCCCACGATTAACTGCGGTCCGGCACCGTCGCGGGCTCGGCGAACGGCGCCGCGAACCGCCTGGCAACAGGCGACCAAGTCGGTGCCGTCGACCGAGCATCCCTCCACTCCGTAGCCGACGGCCTTGTCCACCAAAGATTTGCCGGCAAATTGTTTTTCGATGGGAGTTGAATAAGCATAGTGATTGTTGGCGATCACGACTACGAGAGGCAGTTTTTCGACGGCCGCCAAGTTCACCGCTTCGTGAAAAGCGCCGGTGGAAACACCGCCATCGCCGATGCAGGTCGCGCCCACCGCGCCTTTTTCTCCCCGAATTCGTTTTGCCAGCAACATGCCGCCAACCGTCGAAATCATAGCGCCGAGGTGGCTGATCATAGGAAGGCATCCCTCGCGGGGACGACCACGGTGAACGTTGCCGTCTCGAGCGCGCATAGGCCCTTTGGGAGACCCCAAGCAAGTGCGAAGCGCGTCCACAATCGTTTCTCCAAAAGCCAATCGCCCGGCGCCGTCGCGAATCAGAGGCGCGTAAACGTCCGTGGGACGCAGGGCCTGCCCCAGCGCCACGCTGAGCGCTTCCTGTCCCTTGCCAAGAAACACGCCGCCATGAATCTTGCCGGCGCGATACATCGCGGCCAGCTTTTCATCCAGCAACCGCGCCGTCAACATCCAGCGAAAGGCTTCCAACAGCCGGCGAGACGACGCAGAGGACGACAATCCAGCCTCGGTGGAAACTGCTTCTTGCGGAACCATTGGCATCTTTCAGGCAGTCGCCGGCCTCCGGCGCAAACGCATCTTGCCCGTCACCAGTTTATACCCCATAATTCTGCCAAACACGAGAGCGGAATTGCTTCCCCTCTTTTTTTCCTTGAAATCTTCGACCACGCAGTGAAAAATCTTTGACACAGAATAGACGACAAAAACGCGTTTTCGCCCAACCAGCAAAATTATGGCAACCCCGAAAATCTTTCAAAAGTCTCCCATCGTGCGCCCAACGGCGCCCGGCGTCTATTGGTGGTGCGCCTGCGGACGCTCCGCCAATCAACCCTTCTGCGATGGCTCGCATCAAGGAACGGCATGGACGCCGAAAAAAGTGGAAATCACCGAAACTCGCTCTATCGCCTGGTGCGCCTGCAAGCACTCAAAAAAAGCGCCCTTCTGCGACGGCACTCACAGCCGCCTAGATTAAACCCGCCAAAACAAACACGTCGACTCCCCAACTCCCTCTCAAAAATTCCGCCAAGCAATTTCCAAGAGACGGGATTTCAAAGAAGACCTCGGTTCTTCGCTTCCAAACAAAAGCCCTTCTCCCATCTCAAAACAAAAAACTCGCCCCAACCCAGACAGGTTAAGACGAGTCGCCCTTAGTTAGAAAAAGATTAACCGAAAAACAAGCTAAGAGCTGCTTATGAACACTATGAACTCAGCAAAACCAGAAAACGACGAAACACAGAACAGCCCGCACACGCCGTTTCCGGCAAACAAAGAACACACCCAGAATTTAGCCGGCCGCAGGAGTAACACAAGGAAAAAAATCCCAAAATTTCGGCATTCTCCGCCGCAAACCCAGAGCAATCTCCAAAAACAACAAAACGCCAACCCGTGACCCTGTACGAAGAACGAATCCTTTACGAATTAGCCCGATACAACTTGCCCAGAAAAATAACCGACATCGCCAAAGCATGCCGACTCTCCCCTAAAACCACCCGCCAAGCCATCCATTCCTTAACCGAGAAAGGCCTCCTAACCGCAAGCCATGCCATCAAAAACCCGCTTCCATGGCGACTCCCGCCGGAAATCCACAGCCAACGACTCCCCGCTAAAACGTTCATGGCCGCCGCCGAAATCCACAAACATCCAGAACTAAGCCACGCAGAAATAGCCTTACGAGCGCAGACCAGCAGAGCAACCGCCATCCGAGCGGAGAGAATTCTCAACGCCCTAACCCATAAATCCCGCCTCAAACGTGCCGAACAAAAACACAAACAAATCCACACCAACAACCAATCCCTGGCCCAAAGACGAATCCACGAACAACGCCAAGAACTAAAACGAATAGAAGAACAACAAAGACAAATCCACGAAGAGAATCAACGATGGAGAAGAATCCATTCCCTAAGAGAAAAACTGAAACAAATCTTTAATCCATTCAAACAAGACGATATCCTTCGAGAAATCGAAAAGGAGAAACGAGCAATCGAAAAAGCCAATTCCTTAGCCCTGAAGAACACCGAAATGGACTTTTGAAGACCGAATCACCGCTAAATAACAGCAATTCAAGAGAGCATCTTTGAATCATTTGCGAAATAATTCTAGATACAATGATAGCGACAAGAAATATTGCTACCATTGTCAAGGCCTTGGCAAGCACTTTTCTCGAAAAAAGTGAAAAAAACCGACTTTCAACCTCAAAACAGACCGATTCCAGCCCGATTCCCAACCATCCACAAACGTCACCGTTGGTAACGAATTAGAACATTTGGTAACGATAGAAACCGCTAAAACCGCCAGCTAAACGACAGCAGGCTAACCGCCAAGAAGGAAGGGGGGGATTCCTCCACAAACGGCAGCGTTTCGCCCCCCGAACCCCCGAAACGCCCTCCGTTTGCGAAGGCTTAAAATGGAGCCGAGCGCAAACGCAGGAGAGGGGAAGGGAAAAGGAAGACGGAAAAGACGGCGAGCAAGGAAGACAGAAAAAGACCGCCAAGCCAGAAACCCGACGGTCACAAAACGAAACGAAAAACCGCAGCGCCGTTTTAAAATTCCACTAATTCATCCCAAGGCGTAGGAGGTTGCCAACCGGAAGCAGCAGGCATTTCTCCATCCCGCCAATGTTGCCGATTGTCATAATTAAACCGAGTCCAGTTCTCCACAGACGGAAAAAGCATTTGATGCAACGTCTCCGATCCCACATGCCCATCCGCAAACAGAACATTCGCTTGCCCAGAATGCCGACGGGCCACGGTTAAAGCATGATGCCAAGGTTCAACCCGCAAACTTCGCGCAAACAAAGGCGACACTTGCAACTTCAAAGAACGCTTTGGACTCGGCCCCCCACCATAACCTGCAGCATTATACATGCCAAAAGAAGAGCCATCGGCCTGCACAATCATGCGCGAAGGAGAAACCACCACAGACTCCCGAAGAGCCGGACCTTCCCAAGACGGACCAGAGATTCCACAAGCACCAACACCAGCCCAAGCACTTCCAATTCCAGTAGAATTTTGAAGATAGCCCCAGCCCCAAGCCCGAGGGTGAGCCTTGCCCATAGCCACCAAGCGAGGAATTCGTTTCTCCACCGGACACTCAAAAAGATTTGTGTTTGCGTCTAAATACCAAGCACAAAGAGCATAGCCCCACGGGGGCCACAATGATTCCGACAAATAATGAGTAACCAAAAAGCCGTCATGATCATTAGCATACAGTTGCCGAGCAATGCCGATTTGCCGTTGGTTATTAATACAAACCGCTTTGTGAGCCGCCGACTTTGCCCTAGAGAGAGCCGGCAGAAGCAAAGACGCCAAGATGCCAAGAATGGCAATGACCACCAACAACTCGATCAACGTGAACGCCCGATTCCTCCAATCCATAGCAAGAAAAGAATAACTCAACAAACGAGCCAAAGACAAGAATCAACGGCTTCTTCTACTAGGATCGCTGGTCCACCAACCATCAACATAGGTGCTGCCCTGATAAATCAGGTACGGATAATAACTCGAAAGACGATACGGCCCTAAGTAGATACGGCCCTAAGTAAACAGAAGGATAACTGACCCAGCAGTAGATCGCAGAAACGGATCCATCCGTAACTTCAATGAACACGGTGACCTCAATATCCAAACCTTCAGAACTAAAAGAACGTCCCCCAGCCACACCAACAGATAACTTTGGCCGAATCTTGAAATTAACGTAAGGAGATAACAACGCAGGCGCATCGGACGGACGAGTCTCAGCAGGCGATCGTTGTTGCCCAACCGCCGAAGGCGCAAAGAGAAGCCAGATCCCGACAACAGAGGCCGCCGCAGCGGAAACCGCCTTTTTGGATTGCGGAATAGCGGCCGCAACGCAGGCCGCCAACGAGTAAAAACTGAAATATTTAGTATCCATGCCCGCGAAAATATCGATTCCCGGGAGGCGAGTTAAGACTTTTCAAAAAAAAGAGGCGAAAAAACCTTTCAAAACAGCCCCGAATAGACCGCCAAAGCAGGCGAGAAGAGAACCAGAAGACAAACCCAGAGAGAGTCAACAGCCCGCCAAAATGACAACCAGCGAGAAGACAGTGCGTATAATTCCCCGCAAAGGAAAAGGGGGAGACTGTCGCCGAGGTCTGGGTTGGAAAGCGGGATCGTGTCCGGCGGAAAGAGGTTACTGGCGATTGGACAAGTGGATGTTCGCCGCTCCGGCCAGTTTGGCTTGGTCCAACACTTTTACAACAAGTCCGTGGGAAGAGGCGTTGTCCGCTTGGATAATCACGGGCAGGTTGTTCTTTTGTTTGAGCAGGCGTTTGACGACGGCCCGGACGCCGCGAACGCCAATTTCGTTGCCGTTGTAAACCACTTTGTCCGTCATGATTTTGATGCGAATGGAGGACTGTTTTTGAATTTTTTGGGAGGCAGATGGCAAGGGGCGAATCCAGATGTTTCGAAAACGGACTGGGTTTCCGTGATCTTGAAGGACGAGAGGCCCTTTGGCGGCGGCACCGGAGAAGTTGGCGGCGGTGGTTTTTTTGCCGGCAATCGGAACGTGGTTTTGGATGAGAACGCCGTTGTGAAAGACGGTGAAAGAGCCGGGAGTTACGCTGGTTCCATCTTTTGACGGTTGGGGCGCGATGAAAATGATGTCGTAGCTTTGCCATTGGCCGGGTTTTCGGGAGGCGTTGACTAGGGGCGGTTTGTTGCCGTAGAAGGCGCCGGCTTGGCCGTTGAAGTAGGTTTTGTTTTCGTAAGAGTCCAGTATCTGGATTTCGTAGCGCCCTTGCAGGTAAACCCCGCTGTTGCCCCGGCCTTGTCCCTTGCCTTTGACTTCGCGGGGTGTTGCCCATTCGACGTGCAGTTGGACGTTGCCGAAGGATTGTTTTGTTCGGATGTTGCCTGTCCGGTTTACGATCATGGCGCCGTCCCGCACTGTCCATTTGGCGCCCCCCCCTTTGACGCTTTCCCATTGGGATAGGTTTTTGCCGTCGAAGAGCACGATGGCGTCGGAAGGCGCTTGGCCGGGGCGGTCACCGGGTGTGACGACGGGCGGCTCTGGATCGTTCGGATTGGCGGCGCCAAAGAGACTGGGAACAATGGCGAGTCCGAAAAGGAACAGCGGGATGGTTTTTGTCGTTGATTGCATAATTTTACTGGATGGAAAATGGATTGTAAGTCTAGTTTGCGGAATTTGCCGCGATGCAGAACAACTCGCTGTTTGTGCGGACAAAGAGCTGCCCGTGCGCTGCGATAATGGAGGAACGTGTTTGGTCGTCGTATAGATTTCCCATAGGGACGTTGTTGATAATTTCGCCATTGTCGGCGTTGACGACGATCACATCGCCGGCGAAGTTCATAAGGTAAATTTTGCCGTCCGCCGCCAAGGGAGACGCTTCGAATTTGGAACGTCCCGGAAGTTCGATGCTCCATTTGACGCTCCCGGACTTTGGCTCTACGCGAGAGAGCGCCGCCCGAACGTCGCTTAGGATGAAAAAATCGCCGCCGTAGTAAGCGGGTGTGGGAACGTCGGAGGAAATCTCGCGGGTATTGCGGCTGATCCAGGCGACTGCCTGCTCGCCAAGCAGTCCGCCGCCGGCTCGGATGGCGTAAACGGGATCTCTCTTGGGAGAGCAGACTAGGATGATGTCTTTGCTGGCGACGGGAGAGGGGACGTGACGCCAGTGTCCGATTCGTTTCGGATTCCAAGTGCCCCAGCGCCACAGTTCTTTGCCGTCGGCCGGGTTGTGGGCGGTCAAATCGTCCCCGCCGATAATCAAAATTTGCTTTTGCCCCTGGAATTCAAAGGGGATGGGAGTGGTGAAGGCTTCTCTGGATTCGGCTTTGGCCTGGCTGGGACGGACGCGGCGCCAGAGGGTTTTCCCCGTGCGCGGTTCCATTGCAAGGAGGTATGACTCGTTTTTGCGGCCGCCTACCACCGTGTCACGTTGCAGAACTTGAAGAAAAAGTTTACCTTCGTAAAGGAGCGGGCTGGAGCTGAACGTCCAAAGAAAGGCAAAGGCGCCTTCGTCTTTTTGGATGTTGCGTTGCCACAACTTTTTTCCGTCAAGGTCGAATCCGGCCAGTTCGCCGTTTCCGTAAAAGAAAACAATCGTTTTGCCGTCGGTTGCCGGAGACGGGGAGGCGTAGTTGCTCCGATTATCCTGCTCGATACTGCCTTCGCTCAATGTATGGGACCAGAGCATCTGGCCGTTTTGGCGGTCGAAGCAAAACGCTCTGAGGGTTTTGGCTTCGCTGTCGGCGCTGGAGACAAAAACCTTGTCTTCCCAAACGACGGGAGTGGCCGCGCCGGCGCCCGGCAGTTTTGCCCGCCAAACCACGTTCTCGGTTTTCGACCACTTTGAGGGAAGCCTGGTCTCCACGGTAGAACCGTTGAAGTTGGGGCCGCGCCATTGAGGCCAATTGGCCGCATCAAGCGTGCCGAGGAGCGAAAATGCCAGAACCAAAAGAACCAAAAAAAAGCTGCGTCGTATGAAATTCATTGCGAAAAATCCGTCTCTATCTTTCCTGTCGAACATGCCAAAAACAGAATCTATACAGAGCGGCGGCAACTTTTTCAAGCATAAAATTGCAAGCCTGAAAAATCGGCCGGGCCCGCGGTCAAAATTTAATGAAAAACAGTACAATCCCTTTCGTCTCCGCTGTTTTCGGTTCCTTGAATTTTTTGCGGTAAGAGCGACGGCCGTCCCAAGCTCGCGAGTATTTCGAGGCTTTGCCCAACGGCGCGAACGGGTTCAACAGCTGCCATCCTCGAACTTTTCCGGTAGAGCGCGCCGGGGAAGACTTCTCCGCCGGGCGAAAAAAATCCACCGAAGCGCCGCCAATCACGATCTTCTTCGGAGGTTTTTGAATTTTCTCGGTTGCGGAAGATGGGGCGGCGGCTTCCGCCGCGCCTTTTACACTTCCCGGCGGCGGCGACGGGGCGGACGAAGTTTTCTTTTCCGGGTTCCATTCTTGTCCGTGAAGACCACTCAGGCAGGCACTGGCAACAAGGGCAAATGCGGCAAAACGACTCATAACGGCTTTCTGTTCTTAATCAAAAGCAGTAAAATGAACGAAAACTCCCCCCAAGTCAACTCCAATAAAAATCTGACTACGACTTCGTTGGGCAGAAATGAAACCGCTGGCCGGAAAGGGAAACCACATTCCACACATCCGCAACGGGAAAGTTCTCCCTCCTTCCCCTCGCAGAAGCGGCAGGGCTTTTTCAGAATCCTGCCTCACCTAAACCATAAATCACCGACTGCAAGCCGTAGAGACTACTAGGGCATATTCACACTAAATCAAGGATTGTAAACAAGTCGTCAACAGACTATAAACAGCCTTAATTGAAAAAAGTTGATTCAGCCTTTAGTGCAATCGCGAGACGTGGGGGTAATTGTTTATTGAGGTGGACGCGCTCCATGCGACTAATAGATTCATCCTAGCTAGGATTGAAACGGATTACGAAATTGACAATGAACGAGTTAGCAACTATTAACCCGAAAGACGAGGTCGGCAGAATGAAAGAAAAGAAGGCGTCGTTTTACTTGGCAATGTATCTCCTTTTAACAGTTGCTGCAATTTCTTGGGTAGATTTATTTGGTTTTTTCGACACAGAGACCGAGGACTTGCGCCAGCAGCATCGATCTCGAATGGGAGGAACCTAGCAACGGGGAGGGAGGAGGCAAATAAATTCGAGAAATCAAGAATCGCTTGCTGATTTTGGAAAGGTTAATCAAGAAATTGGAGGCAAGAAATGAATGAGAAAGACATGTCAATTGGAGAGTTGAAGATATTTATTGACGGGCAGTTTAAGCATGTTGATTTACAGTTTAATCAGATTGGCAAGGAGTTTGGCGAGATCAAAGATCAATTGGACAAAATAGAGGAATATTTTTGCGGTCTTGGCAATGGAAAGCCTGACATCGGCGGTTGAGTTGATCGTTTGGAAAATATTAAGACCTGGTTTGTTCGGATATTCTTGGTAATGATAACTGTTGCGCTAGGTGGTTTTTTGTTCGTTATTTTTCGATGTTATAGAAATAACAGTATCCGATTGAGTTCCTTTTTTAATCGCCGGGTTCACTGGGAATACTATAGAGAGCTGTACAAAAAGCACAACGAAGTGGAGAAGCTGTTTCGGCGATTGAAAGGATATCGTCGAGTCTTCTCTCGATTTGACATACTTGGCGTAATATCCATGTGGTTCATTGTATTCGCACTCATCTTCGATATGCTCCGTCAGTGTGAACACGCCCTAGTGGTTGGTTGGCCTGGTAGGCAAGTCTCCGAGAGCCACGAAAAAAGAAGTCTGAGATTAGGATTAATCCCGAAGTGGCGGGCGAACGATCTGAACTGGCTAGGCGGAGAATTGCTGACACATTACGATTACCCTATACCATTCGAACATGAGCAGATGCTCTACTTCGATTTCAAAACTATGCTGAGCATTGAGAAAAGCCAAAGATATTTTTGAAGTTTTCAGGAACGTCTCCGCCATCAGAAAGTAATTATTTCTAAATACTATGGTAGAACATACGATTTCTTATTTCGTTTTTTTGGACAACGACGTTACTGCAAGGCGGTTTCGATGCTCCCGTATTGAAACCGCCTTTTTTATTTTATAGAAAATAAGAGAAAGAAAGTCATTTGGATAAGCAAACTTCCCTCAGATTCTTACTCAGTGCGGATCGATGATTTATACGTAACTATGCGAGACGAACAGAGAACGTATAGATAAAAAGAGCTATCGAAATTCTTAGATGAACTATATCAGAAAGTGTAAAAAATGGAGACCGGGAAATGAGTGAATACAAAGAGAATGATTACAAAATATTTAATTGTCCTGATTGCCCTTGGGATGATTTTGAAGAAAAGATAACCACCTACACTGACGGCACCAAAGAGATGCGTGAACTCTGCTATTTATACGGACCGAATTCACCCGCATTTTGTTGGAAAGACGATATGTCATGTCCATATGGCATAACCCGTGAAGAGTATGAAGAGGAGATGAAACATGCAATGAGATACGCTACAAAGATAGCTAGAAATTATCGAATTATCCGAGAACTAGAAAAGAATCATAAAGAATGAAACTCATATTTTTAGCAGCAGACCCGGATCTAGATAACGAACTGACAAAGCATTACGCTTACGACAAAGAAGATTTCGAAGTCAGGGGAACGAAGCACGAAGGCAAAGAGATTGGCTACATCGCGCTGACCAGTCCATCAGACAGACCTCATACTTACACATGGGTCATGACAAAAACCTGATTTTTGTTTAGTGCCGCCTCCGGAAATCAACAACATCCATTCCTTGAAAGCCATGAAACGCTTGCTGAGAGCGAAAGCGAGACATTGGCAGTGGAAAAGGGAAGAGTAATGGATTGCCCAAAATGTAATAGGGAAATGGAAGAGAGTTTCTACACGCAAGGTTGGTGGTATTGCGAATATTGAAACCTTGATTTCGAAGAATTGGGGACGCATTATGATACAATACCCGGCGAAACACAGGAGGAATTATGGCTGAAGTAAATTCATGTAAAGATTTGGCGGATTACGTTGGATATTTGGCCGACCTTTTGTCGTATAAGTTTTCAAATAGTTTGCTCCCAACCAAACTAAAGGATCGCCCAATTCGTTCGCCTGAATTAAGAAGGTTTCTGAGGATTCATCCAACAGCAGAACAGCAAGAGTTTATCGAAACGCACCACCCTGAAATTCCGCCGGGATTGTTGGAGCATGAACTCGATAAGCAGTGAGAAGACCTGCTCTGGCGAGTTGAATGGGACAAAGCGCAGAAACAACGGCAAGAAGCGGAAGAAGCCAACAAGGAATTGTGGAGAAAAAAGCTACCCGATGATTGTATTGGAACCAGGGATGAGTCGGGATGAGTCGCTGAAAGCGCAAAAAGAGGAATCTCGCCAGCAAACAGAGCGGAGGTTCTTGGATGAAACGCAGTTAGGTCAATCTATCCAATCAGCAGGGCCGAGCCTTAGATAGGTTCATAGGAAGCGCGTATCAGGCAAGGGAAGAATTGGCGCAAGGATCAAGAGGTAGGCTTCAGACGCTCACATCTCCCGGCGGAACGGATTTGGGATGGCTGAACAGAAGGCAAGGAAATGAAAAAGCAGTCGAAGAATTAAAGGAACTTTACTTCCATCCATTCGTAGAGGCGGGAGAGTGGATCACGGCAATTCCAACCGGCGGAACGACAATGGCATTGAAAGCGGCGGTGGTGTTGCCCGCAGGCTGGAAAAAGGCGGTTGGAAGCGCGCAGTAGAGCAAGTGCTGTTGCACAAGGAACCGACGCAAAAAATAGAGAAGAGGAAGAAAAATAGGAGTTTCTTAGCGGAAGATGAACAGGAAAATTCCAGCAATGGGAGATGACCTGTTGCGTGGGTTTAAGGAGTGGATGGAAAAATGGCTCGCAGAAGATCCAAAGAACGACGTGCCTAAGTCAACGTCGCTAATAATCCAACGAACTGAGTTGGAGAGAGAATATGCATCGGGGAAAATCTTTGCGAAATTAGAGCGAGATTTCTCGTAGATGTCGGAAGACCAATTGTTCGAAACCGAAAATCTGGTCTAACAACGCATCGAAGAGAATGGAGAAAGCGATGTAGCGGCGGTGACTCTGGGAATGATATTGAGCGCATCCAACACCGCTAAGGCTGGCTGGAAACGACCGTCAAGCCAGATACGTCGCCAAGGCGCGCGCAAGCGAGAAATCAAAAAGGAGTGGGATGAGTTTTACGAATTGTTAAAACAAGGAGACCCCTAGCGCAGCATTTTTAGCGTCAAAGATGGTCGGCTAGGAAAATCGCCAACAAAGATATTTGCTACTCGCGCCGGAGCATAAACAAAAACAAGAGGCACTGCGGTTAAGGGAAAGGGTCTTGGCACAAACCGACACAGGAAAGAACAATCTTTGGTACATAGATGGGATTCCAGAGATCACGTTGAAAAGACTTTTGAATAATGTTTATGAAGGTAGTGGATATTCGAAACTGATACAATTTAAAAAGAGGGATCTAGAAGTCGTCCAAGAAGTTAACGAGCTGATAAGAACCACCGCTCTCAAAACCTACGACTCTACAACACCGGAATACACGGAAAAAGGCTTCGGCATTCCTCCAGAAGAAATGGCGGAGTACGGAAAGAAGTGGAAAATCGACGATGAAATCGCTGAAGCGATTTCACAAGATCAAGAGAAAGAAACGAATGAGGCTCACAGAGAATTTTGGGGAGAAGCCGGAGAAAAAGAAATAGAGTTCGTTTCGCCTATAAGCGATGTGAGCATCGACACTCTGGTTTTTCCGGGACATGAGAAGCACAAGACGCTAGTTCCAGCCAAGCGCGTGAATGATTACTGGCTTCGAAAGCGTTTAGTATCAGTATACTCAGAGAATTACGAAGAAATCTACCGAGGGGGTAAAGACCTTTGACAATCCGCTCGGGCCCCATGCTTTTTGGAGAGGTGGATAGAATTTACGCAAGAGCAGATAAAGCGTTAGAAGAAGGAAATCTAACTCAAAATCGCGAGTTATGGCTGGAAGTGCTAGTGTGCTCACCGCTTATCTCCCTTATGGAATCGCTGGCAGCCTTTACCTTCTTCGTAAAGAAAAACTAAATTCAACAAATGATCCATCGTGAGATATACTTTCTATCCATTAACTTTTGTCGTCTTGCTTTTGCTAAGGTTCTCTTTCGCCGCAGAGTCCATCGTCATCTAAGGCAAAGTCCGAGGCGAGTTTTACAAAGTATTGCTTGACGAAGAAGGCAATAAAGTTGTCGATGAAGATCGGAGCGAAGAAAATGAATTCACAGTTCACGTCGAATTAAACGGCCATTATCACATCACCACAGAGCGCTCTAAACGCGGACGCTATCCGGTGGATATAGAATACAACCATAAAGTGGAAGTAGGATTTGATAGAGCAGACTCATTTTGCATTTTCCACAAAAGAAGAGCAAAATCCCTCAGCCACGTCTCTCGTGAGAATCGTCTGCCCTCACTAAACCGAAACGGCGTAATCCTTTGGCTAACTTATTGTAACGCCGATTATTTGGACAATCTAATCGACTCTGATCTGGAAGAAATGCCCTTGCTATGGCGGGGGGGGGGGGGGGGGGCACACCCGCGATCTTCGAGCTTACGGATTCTGAATCGTTCCTCATATAACAGAGGGTAAATTGCGCTTTCTAGAAAGCACCGAGTTTATCAGAGGCGCAATCTTAGACATGTCCTCCAAAAAAGAACTATTGAGGCCTATGATTGTTCCCCCCAGCAATTGGGAATTTAGAAAGATGTTGAAAGATAATCTTAGTAATCGCTGAGAATACTGGACGGCCGGTTATCGGGTGACTATCTTCAAAACGCTTGCATTTGCCAACATTTACGGCTTGCAAATTCCCATCCAAGTGGAATTGAAAGCCAAACCGGAAGACGTGGACAAACCGGGCGCCGATTATCGCGGTTTTTCAGAAAACGGCATTGCGACCTTTGCGTCGTGTTCCAGATTCAGGTATCCTTCGTCACAAAACAGACGAACAACGAGAGATTCTTGGCCAAGATTCCCGAATTTCTTGTTGTTCAAGATAGAAGATTCCGCACAAAGTGGACGAATAGATCGTTAGATACCGATTAGTTATTTTCTATCCTCCACAAATAACGATCCACCAACAATTAGTTGCCGAGTAATTATCCGATGTTGGTTGAGAAAGCAGCTATAAACTGGAAGAGCGTCCCATTCTTAATCCGGTTTATCAACTAGCAAAGCAAATTTTCCTCTACTTATCGATGGCTTGCGGAGTAGTAGTCGTCGCCTATTCTATAATAAGGGTTCAACGACGAGGAAGGAAAAACAATGGCAAACAATAACAAAAAGGCTTGGCATGAAGAAATTACTAACTATATTCGCCGTTATTATGGCGTTTGTTTTGAGCTCACCACTATCGTTCTTGCGTAGTGGGCTGGAGGAGAGGACTGCGAGTACTGCACATTCTGGCAAGGAGAGTGAATTTGCTCCACGGCAGATTGCAATCATGGCCGTAACTGCGGCGAGGTTGTGGTATTATTACGACTGCTTTTCCTCTTGGAGGGATCATGGAGGCATTGAGTCAATCTGCGCTTCTTACACCGGTACAGTCAGAGAGTCAAAACATACGATAAGAAAAGGCTGCCGCCGCCGAGTGTGAATTACCTTTGGAAATAGCCAGTTGTGGCGTGTTGTGGGTTTGACTCGGCGGGGCTTTTGTTTTCGAGGTTAGGTGCAGGGGTTTGTGTATTTATGTTAGGAATGATCGTAACATATAATTTTGGGATGGGAGCGATTGATGTCTTAACTCTGAAGAAATAATAGTTCACAAACCATTTTGTTTGCTATTTACTCTAACTTGCCGGCCGCTGATTACGAAACAACTGGCAAGATTGACGGACTGCGATTCTTTGGAAGGAGTGGAGACTGCAGAGGGTGTGTATTATCGAACTGCTTAGTCGTTGAAGTGGGTGACGAGCAGGCTGGTGTTATGGCCGCCGAATCCGAAGGAGTTGCTGAGGGCGGCGTTGACTTTGGCTTCTCGCGCTTCGTTGGGGATGTAGTCGAGGGGGCATTTGGGGTCGGGGTATTGATAGTTGATTGTGGGGGGCATGATTCTTGTTTGGATGGCTTTGGCGCAAATGGCTAGTTCGATGGAGCCTGCGGCGCCAAGCATGTGGCCGGTGGCGCCTTTGGTGGAGCTGACGGCTAGTTGTTTGGCGTGTTCTCCAAACACGTTTTGGATTGCCGCGGTTTCGCAAATGTCTCCTTGCGGCGTTGAGGTGCCGTGTGCGTTGAGGTAGTCGACGTCTTCTGGGTGGAGGCGGGCGGAGCGAAGTGCCATTTTCATGCAACGACTGGCGCCGTCGCCTTGAGGATCGGGCGCGGTCATGTGATAGGCGTCGGCGGTGTTGCCGTAGCCGCGAATCTCGCAGTAGATTTTGGCGCTCCGCGCTTTGGCTTGTTTTAGTTCTTCAAGCAGGAGGACGGCGGCGCCTTCTCCCATGACGAATCCGTCTCGTTCTCGATCAAAGGGGCGGGAGGAATGTTTTGGGTCGTCGTTTCGGGTGCTCATGGCTTTCATGGCGGAGAATCCTCCAATGCCAATGGGCGTGATTGCCGCTTCGGCGCCGCCGGCTAGCATCAACTTGGCGTCGCCCATTTTGATTGTTCGCCAGGCTTCGCCGATGGCGTGGCCGGAAGTGGCGCAAGCGGAGCAGGTAGCCAGGTTGGGTCCTCGCAGTCCATGATACATGGAGAGAAGGCCGGAAGCCATGTTAAGAATTTGCATAGGGATCAAGAAGGGAGAGAGGCGGTTTGGTCCCTTTTCCAGGAGAATTTGATGTTGCCGTTCGATGGTTTGGAGTCCGCCGATTCCTGATCCCACGAACACTCCGAATTCGTCCAAGTTTGTTTGTTTCAGATCGATTCCGGCGTCTTGGATTGCCTGGAATCCGGCGAAGACGCCGAATTGGGCATAGCGGTCGGTGCGGCGAATTTCTTTGGGATTGGGGAAGGCCGGCGCAACGTCTAGTTGGTTAATTTGGGCGGCGATCCGGCATCCGTATTGGCGAACGTCGAAGGCGGTGATGGGGACGATGCCGCAGCCGCCGTCGGTAATTCGCTTCCAGAAGCCGTTGATGGAGTCGCCTAAGGAGCTGGCTACGCCCAAACCGGTGATGACGACTCGGCGGTGCTCTGAATTTGTGTCCATAAGTCAAAGAGGGCACGCCGGTTACATGCAGTGCGGCGTTGCCCTGGGCAGGACTGGAATCGAGGTTTATTTGTTTTTGGTTTCCTCGATGTGTTTAATCACGTCGCCGACGCTTTGGAGCTTTTCGGCTTCTTCGTCAGGGATTTCCTGTCCGAATTCTTCTTCCAGAGCCATCACCAATTCCACTGTGTCCAAGGAATCCGCTCCCAAGTCTTCGATGAATTTGGATTCGGGGGTGACTTGATCCGCATTGACGCCTAATTGCTCTACAATGATGTCCTTCACGCGTTGTTCGGTCGATTTTTCAGCAGCCATGAGTTTCTAAGTTTTAGATTTGTCAAGAGGGGTAATTATCAAAATCAAGCAGAGTCGTCAAGCGTTGATTTCCGTAAAAAACAATTGCCCGGAAAAACAGCAGCCGGCAATTTCCTTAAATTCTTGTTTCTCATTCAATAATTCGCGAGGCCGATTACATTCCCATGCCTCCGTCCACAGTCAATACCTGACCGGTAATATATCGTCCGCCGGGTCCTGCAAGGAATAAAGCAGCTTGGGCGACGTCTTCTGGTTTTCCCATGAATCCCATGGGGATGACGGCCAAGATCGCCGCCCGTTGTTTTTCGTTCAATTTTGCGGTCATATCCGTTTGAATAAATCCGGGGGCAATCACGTTTGCCGTCACTCCTCGGGTTGCCATCTCCCGGGCGACAGACTTCGTCATGCCGACTAATCCGGCCTTGCTGGCCGCATAATTCGTCTGGCCCGCGTTGCCGGTCAAACCGACTACCGAACCAATATTGATAATGCGGCCCTTTCGCTGTTTCATAAAAAGCCGGGCAAACTCTTTGCTCAATAAAAAAGCTCCTTTGAGATTGATGTCCAACACCGCGTCCCAATCTTTCTCGCTCATCCGCATCAGCAGACTGTCGCGAGTCACTCCCGCGTTGTTCACCAAGACGTCCACTCGCTCAATCGTTTCCAAAATCGTTTGGACGCCGGATTCGACGGCGGACGCGTCGGCAATATCCAACGCAATTGGCCAGGCATTCCTGCCCAGCGCCTTCACTGATTGTGCCGCTCGCCCGGCATTTTCCGAGCTCCGCGACACGCAAACCACGTCCGCGCCCGCCGCCGCAAACTGCAACGCAATCGCGTTGCCCAAACCGCGTCCCGCTCCGGTCACGACGGCTATCTGGCCATTCAATACTCCCATCCCGCAAGATTCCTCTTGAAGCCGGCGACTTGTCAACCTGCGATTTGTAGCCAACATCCGGTAGCAGCCAATGCGACGGCAAGGAAACCGCGGCCAAGCGGCTCCTCCCGAATCCGCTCTCATTCCTTTGGCCTTCGTCCAGCGCTTGTGCCTTGAAGCGCGTTGGCGGTTGAGATTTTATTTTGGCTACGACTTCGCTTGAAAGGCGGCAAACACGCCCTAAATGACTCGGCTCGGCAGGCGACTGCGAAAGCAAGTCCGGATCACTGCAGAAAAAAAAGAAAGAGCGGTGCGGTTCTGGAACTAGGAGGTCAATTTTTCCTTACAAGCCAAGCTGCCACCCAGTTCTTCACTTTGATCCCGATCTTTATAATCCGAAGCCCCCAATACTTGGGGTAGACAAACTGTATCGACGCTGGATTCCGTCATTGATTAACCAGCGCTGTTACATGTCGTATTTCTTCGAGAGAAAAGTTCGATTCAATATAGCTTTTAAGGAATTATAGTACATTCTTGAAGAATACAATCGCCGCGACAACCCGGAAGCGGCTAGGCATTTTTCAATGTCTAGCGGACTATAACCATGCAACGTCTCTCGCTCTGTTGGCAGTTATTGCTGAAAGAAGCGTTGTTCAAAAGTCTATTATTACTGGCGCAGAGTATCTAATCGCTATAATGGTGCCGAAGCATTTTCAGACTTAAAGGCAGTCCATTGAAGACTAAAACTTAGGGATAGGAGACACCTACTTAAGGTCGAGTGAATCGCCACTGAGGATAGTGTGCCAGCATATCGCGAGTTGTTAAGTTGAGAGAACAGAGTGTTGCGGTTTTTCCTTATAGTAAATTTTTGGTTCTTACGAGTAAGTGCGGCGAGATCGTTTTGCAATGTGGTCAATCATAGGATGTTTGTTTTGCTTATACGGCGACGCCTTGATAGATGCGGGGGACTCGTTGGGTGATGGAGGTCAAGATTTCCCACGGAATGGTGTTACAGCAGGCGGCAACTTCTGAGGCGGTGATGGTTTCTTCGCCTTGTTTGCCGAGGATGACGACTTCGTCGCCTCGCTGAATTTTGGGAATTGCGGTCACGTCGAGTGTAGTTTGGTCCATAGTTATATTGCCTAGAACGGGGCATCTTCGTCCTCGCGCCAGCATTTGAAGACGTCCGCTTCCGGCTCGCAAGAGGCCGTCGCCGTAGCCGGCGCAGATTGTGGCGATTTTGCGGGTATCGGCGCTGATGAATTTTCGTCCGTAGCTAACCGGGGTTCCCGGTCCGATTTTTTTGACCAAGCCGACTTTGGTTTTTAGGGACAGGGCGGGTTGGAGCCTTTGGGTCCAATTAACCGTAATTCGGCGTTTGCCGGGGGGAACGATTCCGTAAACTAACAGTCCCGGGCGCACCATGTTGCCGAAAGGCGCTGGTCCGTAGGCAATTCCCCCGCTATTCATTATATGAACCTGGCGGACGGTTAGCCCGTTTTGGCTGAGCAAGCGGACGCAGCGCTGAAATTGTTCGACTTGTTTGCAGGTGAATGCCTCATCGTCTTCGGCGGAGGAAAGATGGGTGAAGACTCCGTCAAGACGCAGTCCGGGAAGAGCGGCGAGGCGCTGGGCGAGTCGGAGGCTGAATTCAGGCGCCACGCCCAGACGGCTCATTCCCGTGTCGATTTTCAGATGCACTGGAACTTGCTTTCCGCGCCGGCACGCAATTGCGGAGAGTTCGTTCGCTTCGCCTTCGCTGGAGATGGAGGCGGTTACGTCGTCTCTGCATAATTCTTCGAACTCTGCTTTGCCGTAGCAGGCGCCCAACATGAGAATTGGCCAACCTCGTCCTACGCTCCGCACGACGGAGGCTTCTGCTAGGTTGGCAACTCCCAGCGCGTCGGTTCCGCTTTGCATCAAGCATCCGGCAATTTGGCGCAGTCCATGCCCGTAGGCGTCGGCCTTGACTACGGTAATCACGCCGAATCCGTCGCCCATTCCATAACGAATCCAGCGAAGGTTATTGGCCAGCGCTTCCAAGTCGATTTCCGCCCAAGTTCGATATTCTGCAATGGGCTTCATTTCCTTTTTTTCGCAAATTGGCCGACGATTTTTACCGTCCGGGAATCCTCCGGGGGAGAGGGGCTTTGACAAAGTTAGGCGAGTCCAAATGCAGCGGCTCCAGCGGTTGAATGAGAGGTTTATAGTTTTCGTGCGCCAACCATGCGAGGGCGCCGGCGGTGGGGAGGAGGCTTGCTTGAGAAACAGAGTCGGCCGGAAATGCAAGGTGTGTCTTGTTCGAAGGAAAAGCGCTTAAAATTTCCGGCACTTCCGGCCCGACGATGCAATGGCAATCATTGGCAATGGAGCGGAGTTGATCTGGATGAATCTGCTCCAACGGACGCATTTCGGCAATTTGTTGCGGAGAAATTTGAAAAGAGGCTCGGTAGATTCTGCCGGCGGTGCCGCGAATTAGGCAGGTTACTTGTCCAAACAATTGCTTTTCTCTGGCGCGGGAAGCCAATGCCCAGACGCTTGAAATTCCCACCGCCGGCGTTCCCAACGCGACACTCCAACCAAGCGCAAAGGCCAGAGTAGAACGAATTCCCGCTGTCGAACCCGGGCCGACACCCACGACAATTCGGTCGACGGATTCTGGATTCTCGCCCGATTCTTGCAGGACTTCCTTCACCAGAGAGGCCAATCGCCCTCCCCGTTGCGAGACGCTGCTTGCCTGCGCGAGCACTTCGAACTGGTTCTCGGCTTGTCGCCAACGACAGAGCGCCGCCGAACGCATCCGAGAGGAGCCGTCAATGGCCAAAATCTTCATAACGGATTTGCCGTTCGTTTTCCCCAGTAATCCAAAGGCTTGCGAGCCGCAGTTTGCCTCCGTTCCGTCGCGCAAAATTCGAAGGGTTTGAATTGCCGAACCAACGATCTATCCACTCCACCGCCACGACGCCGCCTTTGCTTCCCTCCAGACAATCCCAAATGCCGGCATGGAAAATTTCTTTCGGCCCGCCTAGTCGATAGAGATCAATATGCCACAGCGGAAGCCGTCCGCCGGCAAACTCGTGCATCAAGGCGAAGGTAGGGGAAGAGACGACGGCCGAAACTCCCAAAGCTCTGGCCAAGCCTTTCACCAAATGCGTTTTCCCGGCGCCCAGATCGCCAGTCAGTCCAATCCACCAACCGGGAAAAGCGGCCTGCCCCCAACGCTCACCCACTCGAAAGGTATCTTCAACACTTCTGGAAGTGATCGTAGCCATGCAAAGCCTCGAGGGATTGAATCCCCTTGTTTCGTTTCAAGCGGAGTTGGGAACCAGACTCGACGCGGCCGATTAAACTCAACGGCGTTTTTGGGAACTGTGCTTGCCATTCGTCTTTCCCGGCGACCGCAATCTCCGATGCCAGCGTGAACAGCAGCTCAAAATCCTCGCCATCCGTAAGAGCTGCCAGCAAGGGAGGCTTCTCCGAAACTCGGTCGCGAAAGCGGCGCTTGGCCTCGCCGCTCACCGGAATAAAAGCCTCGTCTATCCATGCGCCCACTTCGCTCGCCCGCAAAAGAATTTTCAAGTCCGACGCCAGCCCGTCGCTCACATCAATCATGGCGTGAGGCCGAAAATGCTCTGTCAACCAGAGCGCTTCGTTCACTCGCGGCTCGAAATTCAGATGCCGCCCGCTTTGCGAGCCTCCAAGCAGACCGGAAACAAAGATTGCGTCGCCAACGCGAGCGCCAGAACGTCGGACGCCGCCTTGGGAATCCGCGTAGCCGGTGAGCGTGACGGAAAGGAAAAAAGCGCCCGGACATCGAGTGGTTTCGCCGCCAACAACCGCGACGCCAAACTTCTCGGCCAAGGACCGCAATCCAAAATAGACTTCCCGAAGAAACGCGCCATCTCTGTTGCTTGGCAGTCCCAGAGAAATCAACGCGCTGTCGGGACGCCCTCCCATCGAGGCCACGTCACTCAGGCAACGGGCCAGCGCTTTGCGTCCGACGAGTCGCGGGGGATCGTTCCGAGTAAAATGAACCCCTTCGACAACCGCGTCGGTCTTCAGCAACAAGGTCTCTTCGCCGGCGGGCAATCGCACGGCGGCGCAATCATCGCCTGCGCCAATCACCGTGTTCTCGTTGGTCGGCAAATCGGCGGTGAGGATTTTGATAATTTCCCGCTCATTCATGCCCGATGATTTAACAGTACGTCACAGTTACGTTAATAAAAGTGGTCAGGTTGAAGAGGAAGTGCGCAAAAATCGGCGCCAGAAGATTTTGCGTACGTTGGTACAGCAGTGTCCAAAGCACTCCCAAAAAAATCAACGAAATCAAACTCATCCAATTCCAATGAATCACGCCAAAAAGTATGGAGTTCCCCCAAATTCCAACCGTTCTTCCCCAATACTGCGACAAAGCGGGATAAAGCACGCCCCGAAAAAGGATTTCTTCGACAATGGGCGCTGCAATCAACGCCATCAACGCCATAGAAAGCAGCTGAAAAATCGACGGCGACTCCCGCAACAATTGCACCATCCTCTGAATCTCCGGCTCTTGCCCCGTCCATTTCTGGATGAAAAAGGCCGACGCCTTCGCCAGTTCATTGGCGCAAAACCAGCCGACAATCGCCGTCAAAATCACCGGCAACACCAACAACGGCCATTGTCCCCACTGAATCCCAAAACCTCCTTGCCAACTCAAGCCTTGTTCCTTCAAAAACCGCGCCGCTAAAAACGCCAGTCCGCCGTAAAAAAGCAAAGTGTGGACGTTCCTCGCAAAGAGATTGGCCTCGTCAAACCCCAAAAACCGGAACAACAGCCAAGCCACTGCGAAAGACGCGAGAAAAACCAAGTACGCGCCCATCGCAAAACGAACGAGCGCTTTCGACCGCCATTGGCGCGCGGCGGCGAGTGGTCTTGGCGGAAGCTCGGCGTTCATATTGCAAAACAGACAAAAACCTCCATCTGCTATTTGCGCCGCTGTTTCATTGGGATAATCCCGATTTAGGACGAAGAATGCCGAAGTCTGCGGGAGATTCCTTCGCCAGCCCCAGTTCGTGGAGCTTCCAAAGCCAAGCGCTCTCCATTGCCTGCACCCACTGATTTGCCTTTTCTCCGTGCCAACCCAACGGAATAAGCTCCCTCTGCCGACAAAACAACTTCACTTTGTCACTCGCCATTGCTTTCTCAAACGCAGCAGCAATGCTTTCGAGAATTCCGGACGGTGTGTCCGACGGCAACGCAAACCCGTAAAACTGGCGCCCTTGCATCTCAGCCAAAACCGGAAACAAATCAGCGGCCGACGGAATGATTCCATATTCAGAAATCTCAAAACCCTCCGTCTCCACCACCGCCAAAGGACTCAACGCCCCCTTCCGAATCCACTCCGCCTGCTCCGAAACAGAAGACAACACCGCGTCCGCCGCGCCAGAAGAAAACGACTCCAATCCAAAAGACCGATCCCCCTCGCCGTAATGCACATGCCGAAATTCCACATCTGCGGCAGATTGAAGCGCCAACAACTTCGCATGCCACAAGCCGCCGGGCAACGAAACGGCCACTTTTATCCTCCGCGGAGAGACTTTGGCCGACTCCACCAGTTCCTCCAAAGTTCGATACTCAGAATCCTGAGGCACCGAAAGAACGCCGGGATCGCCGGCAACCAAGAAAAAAATCCAATTCGCGGCAGACGTTTCTGCAAACCCCAACACGCTGGCCGTCAACATCGCTCCGGAAAAGCCTCCCCAATGATACCCATCGCGCTCTTGAACCGCCACGAAGTTCACCGCATCTCCACCTTGATTGCCCGCGCGATTTGTAACCTCCACCGGTTTGCCCAACCCAGCCTCCATCAATTCGGCCATCAAACGGCAAACGGCATCCGTTTTTCCGCCGGCCTCCGCAAAACAAGAAAGAACAACGTCCTTCCTCGGCCATGCCGCGGGAATAAAATTCGGCATGGGAGGAGAAGGCGCGCAACCTGCCAAAAAAAACAAAGCCAACCCTCCAAATACGGCGGCAAAACCCTCGTTTGTCTGCCGCTCTTCCCTCTTTTTCTCCTTGCCCGCGCCCCACTGTTTTCTCCTAAAAATCTTCATCTCGCTTGTTCTCGGCAACTCAACCATCTATTCGCAAACACAAAAAAACCCAAATCCCTAAACCGACGAACCCCCGCACTTTAGAAAATCCCGTTGCCAATGTCATCCAAGAATCCCCAAAAATCCCCATGAAATTCCTCAAAAAGAAAAACAAATCCCCTCCCTTTCCCTTAAAAATTCGCCAAAATCAAAGGAATCGCCAAAAAATTATGCAATTATCTCGGTTTTACGATTTTCAGAATCTTGATCTCAACACCGCGCCACACAACCTTCTTACGACCAAGAATCTGTTGCCGGTGGTCCAACAACTTTTTCCGTCGAAATCGAACTCGCCGCAAATCCTCCTCCCATTTTTCAATAGATGATGAACCAAAATCGCTGTAAAAATCGTCAACTCGGAAGGCAGAGTCACCAGTGACGAAGACGAAGCCACGCTCACCGTTACCCATTGATAATGTGCCTCTCACTTTGGCGAGTGATTCCAGGAGTGAAACATTTATCACTGTGCGAGTGGTCTTCTCCGAACCTCTGGACGAGTCCAGTGCCGAAACCGCTGGCAATTATGCCCTTTCACGGCGAAGTGATCATTTCTGAAGCGGCTTTGGCCGCAGAAGCCGGCACGGATGGCGACGACACTGTCGTCCTAACCACCACCAGACAGACTGAAGGCACTGTCTTGACTTTAACCGTGAACAACGTCAAAGACGCGGCTGGCGACAACGCCATCGCCTCCGACTCCACCATCGACTTCAAAACCCACTCTGGATCATCGTCTTTCGTCTTGTAAAATAAATGAACCGGTATTGAATGCCTAATCCGTATTCATGTATATGGGAGGGAGGAAGGGGGGATGTTCTCAAGGAGGAGAGAACTTGCTGGCCCCCTGCCTAGCAACTCAAACACATCAAACGCCTTGGCGCCGCGCTCAACTCCCCCCAACAAAGAAGAACCAGCGCCTCCCAACCGGCCAAGCTCCCTCCCTTCCAAAGCAATCTCGGATGCACGGCCAAACACGACTCCGTCTTGTTGTCCGCCTTCTAGGAACGCTCGCTCAACGCGCTTTTGGATGTGTAGCCAAACACGCTGGCAAAGGGCGGAGTTGGCCGCCGCTATGCTCGGCCTTTGTATCCTGTGATTTAGCCTTCAAGGCGCTGCTGCTGGGCGAAGAAAAAGTCTCTTCGAGCATTCCCTTCCCAAGTCGTCAGATCATGGTAACAATCTTATGGACTTTGCATGTTGGGGTGTGGTGTTTGGTTTCTTTGAGAGCAAGGCAGAAGGCTACCAGCCATCGGCAAAGTCTGGCGGGCGGGGGAAAGAGAGGCTCTTGCGCTTTCTCATAGCTTGTAGTGGGAGTCGCCACAAGGGATGAAGAAGTTGGTGGGGCCGACAAAAAGCCCTCCCCAAGCTTCAGCGTTTGTGGGGGAGTAGAGTGTCAACGCGCATCTAGAGATGGGCTGGATCAAAAGACCAACTTCTGAGAGAGAGATCGGATTAACCAAGGCCTCCGATTTTGCCGGGTTCCTTCCCGCTGGGGCAGAGAGGAGGTTCCTAGTTCAATGTTTGGGTGGCCGTCTAGCGGAGCCGGCCTTGTTGGCGGATTGGGGTTGCGAGGGCAGGGAGGAGCGCTGGTTGCCGCTATACTTGAGGTTGGAGGCTGGAGCGTCTTCTTCTTCGCTTGCGGGGAACTCGCCGGCCATGCTTTTGGAGATTATGCGGGCGCCGAGTAGTTTGGGATTGGCCGCAATGTTTCTAGGGAACTGGTCGTTCTGTTGACAAGATTGGAAGGAGCCATGATCCTGACAAGCGGCGGTTAAGCAGGGTAAAGAATAAATAGATTTAGAAGGTTCGAGGCGGGCGTTCTTCTGATTTAGAACGATGCTTGGTTTGGGCGAATACGGGAGGGAGAGGGCAAGTGGCGAACGAAGGGGAAGGAGTCCTAGGGAAGAAGACGGCCTTTTCAACCCATTGGTATCATGGGCCTTTTCCAAGGAATGGTGGTGAGGATTGAGGGAGGGGGTCAACATCTTATCTGGAGGGAAGAAGGTTGCTGGGATTTGGTCTCGGATTGTTTGTCGAGGCGCTTCTCTCCCTCGCACTTGGTTAGAGAGTAAATGCGGGCGGGATTAACGAAGAGGATTTAGAAAGGAGGAGGCTGTTGGCGACGGTTTAGACTTTGTTGACGGGCCACTTGGAAGGCATGGAGAGATCTGGTTTACTTTTGAAGGCGGGTGGAGTTGGGATCAAGCGGGCCGGATTTATATTTGGCTTCGGCGCATCTCTAGGGTTGACGTCCGTGGATGACGGGGAAGTTGACTTCCAGTTTTTCTTTGCCGCGTGCGTATCGGAGTTCAAAGTTGCTAAATACCGGGTTAGTCTACTGTTGTTTCCACGGCTTTGGGCAATGGCGGGCGATAAAGGTTTTCGTCTGCTGTTTTGGGTTCGAGATTGCGGATCGATCGCGGAGGAACTGCTTAAGAATTTGCGCAGGGTTTGGGGAACGTTGTGATGCCAAGGGCGGACGCAGAATTCGTAGCGAAGAGGGCGGAGCGTTTCGAGCTGGGTTTTGAAGTGCTAGGAGAGGTTCGCGTTTTTTGGGAGAGATTGGGGTCAATTTAAGAGAGTGGCGGATCGACCGACGAGCAAGCGTCCGAGGATTTTTAATAGTCCGAAACATTGAATTCGCGTGAGGGCGCGGTGGTCTTTCGTGGGACGGTTGTTGGGCGTGCCAAAGGGAGCGATAGCAAAGGATGCATTGAACGATATTAAGCAATTTTCGGATTAGATTGCAGACTGGTTAAAAAGTTCGATTTTATTCAGCGGAGAAATTTTCTGATTGAACCAGCGAGAAAAGCGGTCGAAGGAGAGATTCGCCAGCGATTCGTTATCGGCTCCGGGCTCTTTTGTTTTGCTTTTTGAGGTTTCATGTAGCATTCTAGGCGCATGCAAAAGTTGGTTTCGTTAGCGTTGTGGTTTTCGGTTTTGGGAAATGCGGTCGAGATGAAAGCAGAAGAGAATTCGCCGGGAGAGTCGTTTGTATGGCAGACGGAGCAGTTTGCCGATCTGAAAATCCTCCGCTACCAAGTGCCGGGGTTTGAGTCGTTGCCGTTGCAACAGAAGCGGCTGCTGTACTATCTTGCACAAGCGGGGCTTTCCGGAAGGGACATTATTTACGATCAGAACTACAAGCACAATCTTTGCATTCGGCGGACGCTGGAGGCGGTGATGAATAGTTATCGAGGCGAGCGGTTGGGAAAGGATTGGGAGGCGTTTTCCGTTTATCTGAAGCGCATCTGGTTCTCTAATGGAATTCACCATCATTACTCCACGAAAAAGTTCAAGCCGGGATTCGGACCCGATTATTTTGAGGAGATTGTCCACAACTCATCCGCCAAATTGTTGCCTTTGGCGGAGGGAGAAACAGCGGACACTTTATTGCGGCGTCTGCGGCCGATTTTGTTCGACCCGGCCGTCGACGCCAAGCGGGTGAACAAGGACGCAGACGCGGACCCAATCGCGGATTCGGCAAACAACTACTATGAAAATGTTACACAAACCGATGTGGAAACCTTTTATGGGAAGATGATTGGCAAAGGGGATGAGAAACCCATCTCCTACGGCTTGAATTCGAAGTTCATTCGGGAAAACGGAATGATTTACGAAAAGACTTGGAAGATCGGCGGCATGTATTCCCCGGCAATTGAGAGGATTGTCCACTGGTTGGAAAAAGCGGCCGGAACGGCGGAGAACGCCAAGCAGCGTCGGTCCTTAGAACTTTTGATGGCCTACTATAGGACCGGACAACTTCGCACCTTCGATCACTATAACATCGCTTGGGTGGCTGACGTGGATTCTCACGTCGACGTGATTAACGGATTCATCGAGGTGTATGGCGATGCAGCGAGATATCGCGGTGCTTATGAGTCGGTAGTGTCAATTCGAGATCTGGAGGCTTCTAAGCGCATCGCGGCCATCAGCGAAGCCGCTCAATGGTTCGAAGATCATTCTCCAATCCTTAACGCGCACAAGAAAGAGAAAGTGCGAGGAATTTCCGCGAAAGTGATTAACGTAGTCATGGGGGCCGGAGACTGTTCCCCCGCCTCGCCTATCGGCATCAACCTTCCCAACGCAAACTGGATTCGTTCTCTACATGGTTCGAAGTCCGTGAATTTAGCCAACATTGTGCATGCTTACGACGAAGCCTCGAAAGCCAGCGGGATGTTGGAAGAGTTTGCGAGCAGCGAAGAAGAAGTTGCTCTTTCCAAAAAGTGGGGCGCGTTGTCCCACAACCTTCATGTAGATATGCATGAAGTCATCGGCCACGCTTCGGGTAAACTCAACCCCGGAGTGGGCACCCCCAAGGAGACGCTCAAATCCTACGCTTCGACTTTGGAAGAAGCGCGAGCGGACTTAGTGGCGCTTTACTTTGCAAGAAACTCTAAGCTAATTGAACTAGGATTAATGTCCTCCGCTGATGTCGGCAAAGAAGCCTATCAAAGCTACATGAGGAATGGCTTGTTGGCGCAACTGCGGCGGATCAAACTGGGCGACAATTTAGAGCAGGATCATATGCGCAATCGGCAGTTGATTTGCAAGTGGGCGCTGGAACAAGGCGCGGACCGCAACGTCGTCTCTTTGGAAAAACGAAATGGCAAAACCTACGTCGTCATCCGCGACTACGAAGCGCTCACTAATCTGTTCGGCCAATTGTTGCGGGAAATTCAGCGCATCAAATCCGAAGGCGATTACGAAGCGGGTAAATTTTTGGTGGAAAAATACGGGGTGAAAGTGGACCGCAACTTGCACCAAGAAGTGCTAGAACGAGTAGCCAACCTAAACATCGCTCCCTATTCCGGATTCATCAACCCGCACCTTGTTCCCGAATTCGATGAGCGAGGTGAAATTGTTGACGTGCGCATCGAATACCCGGACGATTTCACAAAACAACACCTCGATTACTCGTCGCGCTATTCCTTCTTGCCGACTTATAATTGAACTTCAATCGCAAGTGGCCGTTGGAGTGTGAATTCCATAAGTAGCAATATAGGATGGTGTTCATATACATCATGGAAATCTTGATCTACATTCTTGCCTTGTTGGTAGTCGTCAACCTTGTCGTTGCCGTTCTTTCCCTTATTCGAATGAGGAAGCCGGATTTGGACAGAGCCGAGAAGACTTTACGCGATGAGTTTCGCGTCTCGCGCGATGAGGGGGCCCAACAATCGAGCCAGTTGCGCGCGGAAGTTCTTAACATGCAAACCCAATCCAACAATCTCTTGATCAAAACCGTGAACACAATGGGGAGCGAGCAAGAAAAACGGCTGGACAAGTTGACCGGCGCCATTGGCAAATCCGAAGAAACGACCCGCGACCAAATCGAAAAACTCATCAAACAAGCGGAAGTTTCTTTGAAGGAAATTCGGGAGTCCAACGAGGAACGCTTCGAAAAGATCCGGGCTTCGGTCAACGGGCAAATTCAAGAAATGATGGCGAAGGAAGAGAAGAAGCTTGGGGAGGTGGTCTCTTCTCTGGATAAACTTTCTCAGTCCAACCGCGACGACCTGGAAAAGGCTAGAAAGACCATGGAAGAGAACAGAAAGACTTTGGAGACGCAGTTTCAGCGCATTCGGGAGAGCAATGAAAAGAAACTCGACGAAATGCGGAAAACAGTGGATGAGAAACTGCAAAGCACTTTGGAAAAGCGGCTGGGCGAGTCCTTCAAGCTGGTGAGCGAGCGTCTGGAGGCGGTGCATAAAGGGCTGGGCGAGATGCAAGAACTGGCCACCGGCGTCGGCGATCTCAAGCGGATGTTGTCCAACGTCAGGGAGCGAGGCACTTGGGGTGAGTATCTGTTAGGGGATATTCTTGCGGAGATTCTGAGGCCGGAGCAATACGAGCGGAACGTGCGTCCGACGGGCACAAGAGAAGTCGTGGAGTTCGCAGTGAAGCTTCCCGGAAAAGACGGCAATGAGAGGCAATCGGTTTGGCTGCCGATTGACTCAAAGTTTCCGAAGGAGAATTACGAGCGTTTGCTGGACGCCGCGAAGCAGTCGGACCTGAATGCAGTTCAGTTGGCGACGAAAGCGTTAGCCGACGACGTGCGAAAGGCAGCAAAAGATATAAGCGGGAAATATGTGTCGCCGCCTCAGACGACGGATTTTGCCATCATGTTTCTGCCGACCGAAGGTTTGTATGCGGAGGTGCTGCGGCAGCCGGGTTTGCACGATCAATTACAATCTCAATATCGGGTGCTGGTGACCGGACCGACGACTCTCGCAGCGCTTTTAAACAGTCTCCGCATCGGCTTTAGGACGTTGGCTATTGAAAAACGATCCAGCGAGGTCTGGCAAGTATTGGGCGCCGTGAAGACGGAATTTTCCAAATTCGGTGAAACCTTGAAGAAGGTCAAGAAGCAGTTGGACGGCGCGACGAAGACGATTGACGATGATCTTTTGGGGACGCGCACGCGCGTGATGACGCGAAAATTGCGAGAGGTAGAGGAATTGCCTCAGAAAGAAACGGATAACTTGCTGGGCTTGACGAAGGGCGGAAGTGAAGCGGCGGAAGACGAGAATTTAGATAATGAAGGCGATGAGGAATAACCGCCGGCGCTTTGCTGGGGTTGCCGAAGGCAAAAAGCGAGGAGGCCGATGAGTAATCTTTCCCTTACCACTAAGCTGTTTCTGATTTTGCGCCGCGCTTTTTTATAGCAGATGAAACGACCGGCTTGTTTTTGAGAGAACATTGACGCATTGCATAGATTTATGATTCCACGAGAGTTCACCTTTTTGGCGATTGGCGTCGGCTTGCTGGTCGGCGTTGTGATGACGGCGGCCAACGTTTACTTAGGACTATACGCCGGGATGACCATTTCGGCCTCTATTCCGGCGGCGGTGATTGCGATGGCGGTGTTTCGGGGGATTTTGCGGCGGCAGAGTATCCTCGAAAGCAACCTTGTGCAGACCATTGCCAGCGCCGGTGAATCCATTGCCGCCGGCGTCATTTTTACGCTTCCCGCCCTCGTGCTGGTCGGCGCGTGGCAAGACTTTCGCTTTTGGCCGACAACTTTGATCGCCATTGCCGGCGGCCTCTTGGGCGTCGCCTTTATGGTGCCGTTGAGGCGGGCGCTCATCGTGGAGGAAAAAGAACTGACTTATCCAGAGGGCGTGGCCTGCGCCGCTGTTTTGAAGACCGGCTCTTCGGAAAGCGTTTCGGGGGTTTGGATGATTGCCAAAGGACTGCTAGTCGGGGGGATTGTCAAATTTTGCTCCGGCGCTTTGGGAGTATTGTCCGGCTCCGTCGAATATGCGGCGCGGGTGAAAAACAGCGTGTTCTTTTTTGGCGCGGACATTTCGCCGGCGCTGTTGGCGGTGGGCTACATCGTCCGCTTGCAAATTGCGATGCTGGTGTTTTTGGGCGGCGCCATTGGCTGGCTTCTGGCCATTCCGATGTTTGGCATATTTGGAATTCCAGAGGCTTTGGAGGGCGAAACGGCCGGCGAGACGGCGTGGAATTTGTGGGAAGCCGAGATTCGTTACATGGGCGTTGGCGCGATGGTGGTGGGCGGTCTTGCCTCCATTTTCTCGGTGCGTTCGGGAATTGCTTCGGGCTTCAGACGGCTGGCCGGCGCTGTCCGCTCCCGGCCGAATGAAAAAACGACGCGAACGGAGCGAGACGTCTCTCCGCTCGGTTTGGCCGGCGCGCTTGTCGGCGCCGTTGTTCTCGTGTTCTTCCTATATTGGTCGCTTGTCGGTTCCTGGCCGGTTTCGCTTCTGACTACGGGCATTATGGTCGCCTTGGCCTTTGTATTTGTGGCGGTGTCCAGCTACATTGTCGGTTTGGTGGGAACTTCCAACAATCCGGTCTCCGGCATGACAATTTCCGCTCTTCTGGCTACGGCTGCGTTGTTTCTGGTGTTGGGTTATCAAGGGGATTCCGCCATCCTGGCCACATTGGGTGTTGCCGCCGTCGTCTGTTGCGCGGCCACCACTGCCGGGGATTGTTCGCAAGATTTGAAAACCGGCGTTCTGGTCGGAGCGACGCCGCGTTGCCAACAATACGGGCAAATCATCGGCGTGCTTATTCCGGCCTTCGTCATTGCGCCGGTGCTTTCGCTGCTTCATTCCAGCTACGGCATCGGCGAACAACTCAAAGCGCCGCAAGCTACGCTCTTTGCCAGTCTCGCAAAAGCGTTGTTCGGCGACGACGACTTGCCCTACGACATGGTGGCTTACGGCGCGGCCATCGGCATAGTCGTCCTGATTGCGGACGCCTTCCTCAAACGCGCCCGCGCTCCCTACCGACTTTACCTGATGCCCTTGGCGGTGGGCATTTACCTGCCGATTACATTGGCCGTGCCAATTCTATTCGGCGGCGTAGTGCGTTTCTTTGCGGAGCGCCGTCGCCAATCTCGCCCCGGCGAAACGGATTCGGGAGTCTTGCTCGGCTCCGGCTTCATTGCCGGCGAAGCAATCATGGGCATCCTCATCGCCTTGCTCGTTTTTCTAAACGTGGACGCTAAGCTGGCCTTGTCCGCTCTGGTGTTGGCGGCGGTTGCGGTTTATCTCTTTTTCACCGGGCGAGCAAAACCGAAAACGCCTTAACTTTGGCGAACGCAGTTTCCATGAACGCTCCCTGGACGACAAACGACGGCGTTGTATTCGGCATCCTGTGCCTCATCCTAGCCTTTGTCTTTCGCACCGCCAGCAGCCAAAACCCCTTCTTTCGCCGCTTTTACGGCGTAGTCCCGCCCTTGTTGGTGTGTTACTTTGCCCCCTCTTTGTTCACTTCAATGGGAATTTACAACCCGGAACAATCCCAAGTCTATTATTTCGCTTCCAGATTTCTACTGCCGGCAAGTCTGGTTCTTTTGACGCTAAGCACAGACTTGCGCGAAATACTCCGCTTAGGACCAAAAGCGGTGACTATGTTTCTGGCGGGAACCGCCGGCGTCATCTTAGGCGGCGGCGTCAGTCTTCTAACCATGCAACAACTATGGCCGACCGCTTTTTCTGGAACGGACGAAAACCAAGTGTGGCGCGGAATGGCCACCGTCGCCGGCTCATGGATCGGCGGCGGCGCCAATCAAACCGCGATGAAGGAAGTCTTCGAAGTGGAAGACAACATGTTTTCCGCCATGATTGCAGTGGACGTTTTAGTGGCCAACGTCTGGATGGCCTTCCTTCTATTTGCCGTGCCGCATTCAGCGAAGATCGACCGCTGGAACCGCGCCGACGCTTCAGTAATCGAAGAAATCAAACACAAACTGATCGCCCGAAGAGAAGGAACGGAAAAAGCGGCGCAGACAACAGACTTGTTCACCTTGCTGGCCGTCAGTTTCGGAGTGACCGGGCTGGCGCACGGTTTGGCGGATTGGCTGGCGCCTTGGCTGGAAACCAATGCGCCGGCGCTGGCCAAGTTCAGCCTCACAAGCCGTTTCTTTTGGCTAATTGTAATTGCCACAACGGGCGGCGTCCTGCTTTCGCTGACAAAAGCCTCGCGTCTAGAATCCGTCGGCGCCTCCAAGTTAGGCACCGTCTTCCTTTATGTTCTAATTGCCTCCATCGGAATGAAAATGAACGTGCGCGCAATCTTCCATCACGCAGAATGGTTCGTGATGGGATTGATTTGGATACTCATTCACGGCATAGTATTATTCACTATCGCAAGAATTGTACAAGCGCCCTTCTTTCTCATTGCGGTGGGCAGCCAAGCAAACATCGGCGGAGCGGCTTCAGCGCCGGTAGTAGCCGGCGCCTTTCATCCCTCCTTAGCGCCCGTCGGAGTTTTGCTCGCAGTTTTGGGCTACGGTGTAGGCACTTACGGCGCTTACTTCTGCGCCCAATGGATGCGCGTTCTCAGCGGAGGATAAACTCGGCAAAAACATATCCCCAATCCCCTGCTCCCCTTACATCCCAATCTGGCAGTATCCCTAACCCGGCAAACTCAAAACTGTGAGAAAACATTTTTATACTGCCCTCAACTTGCGCTTGAATTTAGAATCACCAAAAACGATCAATCTAAATAACAATCGTTGCGCGGTGGATTGGTCCTTATTACAAATGCTTTTGTCATGTCTTGGAAAACCTTGATCACAGCCCAAGCGTTTGGTAGCCCGCGAGAATCCGCTTGGAAACTACTGCTCACAAACGGTTGCGAAGTAAAAGCAAAGTTTGGCCCGTTGTCGGCGGAAGAACTTGCCCAAGCAATAGACGGCTCAGACGCCATTTTGTGCGGTCCAGACGCTTACACAAAGGAGTTCTTTCAGCAGCCGCAAGCGGCCAATTTGAAAATCATTTCTCGTTGGGGAGTAGGTTATGATTCCATTGATATAAAAGCGGCGACAAAAGCCGGCATTGTGGTTGCCTACACGCCGGGTCTCTTAGACGAAGCGGTAGCCGACTATACCTTCGCCTTGTTGTTAACACTTGCTCGGCGCCCGGCCGAATCGGACGCGGCGATAAAGGCCGGGCATTGGGAAGCGCTTTGGGGTTGCGATCTGGCCGGAAAGACGCTGGGCATCATCGGTTGCGGCCGGATCGGACAAGCGGTCGCTCGCCGGGCAAAGGGTTTTGGACTGCGCTTGCTCGCTTATGATTTGTTGGAAAATCCAGCGCTTCGTCCACTCGGAATCCAATATGCGACCTTGCCCAAACTGCTTGCTTCCAGCGACTTTGTGACTCTGCATGCCTCTTCGACGCCGCAGAACCATCAAATGATTGGCGAGACCGAATTTCGGCAAATGAAATCAAACGCCCTCTTCATCAACACGGCTCGCGGCGCTCATGTGAACGAGCCGGCTTTGGTCAAAGCGCTCCGCCAAAAATGGATTGGCGGAGCGGCTCTAGACGTCTTTGCCAAAGAACCATTGCCGGCGGATCATCCATTCCGTTCCATACCCAACCTGCTATTGTCGCCGCATCAAGCCGCATGCGCCCGCGAAACCGGAGAACGAATTTCCACAATGGCGGCGCAGGCAATTATAGACTTAATGCGCGGCCAAACCCCGCAATGGATCGTCAACCCCGAAGTCTTCCACTCCCCAACTCTGCGTCCACCTCTTCAAACCATCGAAAACATAACTCTCACCAACAAAATCAAACCTCCCAAAAACGAAACTGCCTAAATCACTTGACAATCTGCCGCACGCGAAACCGATTCGTTGTCAAAGGATTTTTTGGACTGGGAGGCAAATACTGAGTCTCTTCCTTTTCCTTTTGATCTACTAACTCGCAAACTTTCCTCAATTCCACATACTGCTGGTATTCCTTTTTAACCTCTTCCAACACCTCCAAATAATTCCCCGAACCTTTTCCTTTTCCAAACATAACCGTCATGAAGTGCTTTCCGTCCTTATGGAAATCTGGAATTTATCGAGATCATTACATAATTGGGAAATAGAATCATATCTTATAGAACAAAACTTTATCTTCTCAAAAAGAACTATTAATGGATCGCAATGCCTTTGAACCTCCCCAAGCTTATTATCATCCCAGCTAGTCCAATCGCTAAGTATTTCCCCGGGTTTGACAGCATGATCCCAATAATTAGGTTTTTTTTGATCTCTACTACTATATTTTGTTCTATCGGGATCAATTATTCTTGCAAGAGCAAAGATGGAAAAGGAAAGAGGTGTTCCGTAAATTCTAGCTATATTAATGCCAATTCTTTTAAGAAAAGAATCCTTTCTAACGGATTCGCTCTTGATCTCTTCATACAAGCCATTGTCAAGAGAACGTAAGTAGATAAGAACGGGACAAAATGGGTGCTGAAGCTCGGCTTTCCACGCAAGAAAGCTTTCTATATGCAGCTTTTGCATTTGTCGATACGAAAGTTTTTGCGCCGCCGAGAGGGAATTAATGATCTCCTTATGATGATTTATTGTAAAATGAGGCATACAAGGACGTTCCACTGCGAAGGAAGATTTAATATGCCCAGATATAGAGGCCTCTCCAAGGTGTTTTTGTATCAATTTATAGAATTCATCCACCCATGACTGGTTCTGATAATTTCTGATTGATGGCATGGGCAGGTGAATGCTGATGTTCTTTTGTAGGTACTCCTTTGCGTTAAAAGTTCCACCGTATACTTTCTTCAAACTAGCGCACAGCTGTTTGCTGTTGGCCACTAATACAAAGACAATGCCGTTGACGGAAAAGATATGCTTGACCTTCTCCAGCATTTCAATGGCGTAAGTCGGTCGACAACGATCCAATTCGTCAATGAAAACGACAATTTTTCCGGACTCCGCCAAACTTTTCAAGTCCTCTCGGAATTTCTGAATCCTATCGGCAAATGTCTCGTTGGTTTGCAGTCGTTCTTTCAAAAATCCGTCCAACCCATCCAATGCTTTGTTCACTAGTTCACCCGATGGAACTGTGTTTGCGATGATTGGACGAGTAATCGGACGCGCCCATTTCCAAACCGAAAGGAATGTCTTTTTTAAATCCTCCTTCAAATCCTCCAGTTTTTTCTTGTTTTTCTCGTCACCTTTTAAACTGAGAATTCCCTCGCCGATGGCTAAAAGCGGATCGTCGTTGAAGTCGTTTTGATAGGCGTCGACGTAAATCGTTTTCCAAGCCGACTTGCCGGTGTCTTTGTTTTCTTCGATCTCAAGGTGTTTCATCCAAGCCTCGACCAACGTGGTCTTGCCGCTTCCCCAAGAACCGTCCAACAAAAACACGGATTCCTTTTTCTCGCGTCGCAGTTTGTCATCCTCCTCTTTAAAGATTTCCATCAACGTCGTTGCGTTTTTGACCAGTTGTTGCGAATCAACGGGCAAATGGCCAAGGGGTTTCTCTCCATTCAGTTCGAGTGTGTACTCAATCATTTTTGTCTTCCTTTTATAGATTCAATTGTCAAATTGGCAGCCAGTTTAAATGAATTTTTGGAGTTGTCAAATTTTTTCTAGTTGGTTTTTGCTTATCTTTTGTCGTTCCAGATGCGGGCGAGGGCGGCTTGGATTTTCTTCTCGAATCGTTCTATCAATTGACGGTTGCCCTCCACCAATTCTCGCTCCGCCTCGATTTCGGCGATAATGGCTTTTTGCTCTTTTAGCGGCGGCAAGGGGATATTAATTTTATTGATGTTGGCTACCGTGATCATCGGGATGCCAACGCCTTCAGTAATGGACTTGAAATCGAACGCCAAAAGCGAACAGTAGAGAAATGCAGGAATTATTTTCTCGCTATTTGCTGTGACTGCAATCGTAGTTTGAGTGCAAGTGAACTTGTCAATGTTGGGGAATTTGACGGATCCAATTGTTCCTCGCGCGCCCACAACAAGCGTATCTTTCCCAAACGATAATCTTGTTGACTCAGTGTAAGACCAAGGTTTATTAGATGAATCCGCACTAAATATAGGTTTGCCAAATCCTGTCATGTCCTTTTTGATCAGTGTTTCGCCCATTCGCGCAGACGTGATTTCTCCCAACGCCACCATCGGCCACTTGGGATCAATCGTAATATGCGGGTGGTAGTTTTGGATGATGGTTTGGGCGGCGTCTAAGAGTCGTTGGTAACTATTGATTTCTTCCACGAGAGACTGTTGGACTTCCATAGGAGGCAAGGGGATTTCAAAACGATAAAATATCTTGGCATTAAGGTTGTTGATGTTGGCCCCAGCGATTTGCTCCCGTAAAAATTGGTTGAAACGATTATGCCGCAACTGCTGAAAAAGATAGGCTGGTTCAATTTGATTCGGCTTAACCCGCACAGCGCCCATAAAACCGCCAAAGTAGTACTCTGTATCGCTTGACACAAAAGCAACTTTGCCAATGTGTTCCTTGCTCCCGCTTGCCATGCAAATGAAAATATCGTTCGCTTGGAGTTTCTTCTCTTCGGAAAATTGCACAGACTCCGACACCCGCTTGATTTCGGATAAATCCAGCGAAGATGTATCTTTTGCAACATTGTTTGCACGCAGCACTGGACAACCGCCCTTAGACACTTCATCGCGCTTACTGTAAGTAACGCCTCTCACCAATGCGCAAACTTCCCCTAACTTTACCATTGGATATTGGGATTGGATGCGGGTGGTTTGTTTATAGCGTTCTTGAGAAAGGTTGTAGTCGCCAGTGGCGGCGATGACGCTTTTCTTGACAATCAAAGCCTTACCTTGCCTAAGAAGTTGGGGCATCATAAAGGAAGAGGAACTGGGTTCTTTCTCTGGTTCTTCTATGTTTCTGGTTTGCCATTCTTGGACCGCTTGCGCTACTGGCGGCAGGTCGTTCTGTTCTAGCGGCCGGCGTTGCGCCCCTAAGTCGTAGCCGTCGCTGTCTACTTTGAAAAAGGCAATGCTCTCTCGCCGCCGCGCTAAGGCGTTGTCTAAAATCAAGATGGAAGTCTTGACGCCCGAATACGGCTGAAACACGCCGGCCGGCAAGGAAATGACCGCCGCCAAGTGTTGTTCCACTAACAACTTTCGCAGTTGTTGATAGGCGGACTGGCTTTGGAAAATGATTCCTTCGGGCACGATGATTCCCGCGCGCCCGGTGGCCGTCAAATGCTCGGCCATGTAATCCACGAACAACACTTCGCTGCGTTTGGATCGTAAGGAAAAGCGGCTATGGGGGCGGATGCCTCCTTTGGGCGACATAAAAGGCGGGTTGGCTAAAATTATATCGGCGCGCTCGTGCCAGCGTTGCTCGCTGGTCAAGGTGTCGTATTCATAAATCTGCGGCGCCACGAAGCCGTGCAAATACATGTTCACTAGCGATAGACGCACCATATCGGGCGAGATGTCGTAGCCTTGGAAGTTGGCGGCCAGTCGTCCCTTGTCGTCGGGCGTGAGCGTGCTGTTGCCCTGGTCGTCGATATTAGTCTTGAGAATGTGTTTGTAGGATGCAATCAGAAAGCCGGCGGTGCCGCAGGCGGGGTCGAGGATGGTTTCGTGTTTTTGGGGGTTGAGGAGGTTGACGATGAAGTCGATGATGTGGCGCGGGGTGCGGAACTGGCCGGCGTCGCCTTGGGCGCCGAGGATGGCTAGCAAGTATTCAAAGGCGTCGCCTAAGCGTTCGCTGTGATCGTATGGGAACTCGTCAATGATTTTGAGGAAGGCGCGCAGGGTTTCGGGGTCTCGATACGGCAAATGGGCGTTGTTGAAAATGTTGCGGAAGAGCGGGGGGAGGCCGGGGTTTTGGGACATTTTCGCCAGGGATTCCGTGTATAAGTTCAGCATTTGATGACCGCCAAGCCCGCCGCGCAACAGCTTGGTCCAGCGGTAGCAGGCGAAGTCGCCGGCGAAGAACGACCGCTTTCCTCCCCATGCTTCGCTCTGGGCGTCGATGTCGTCCATGAACTTGTAGATGAGGGCGATGGTGATTTGCTCGACTTGGCTTTTGGGGTCGGGGACTTTGCCTACCAGCAGGTCGCGGGCGGCGTCCAGGCGCCGTTTGGTGTCACTGTCTAACATAAGTAAATAAGAGTTTATAGATTGGAGGACGGAGTTTCTAGCGGTTTCGTTGATTTTTGGGAATTTGATTGCTAGGCGAATTGGTTTAGAGAGACGTAGTCTTTGATGTATTCGGGGACGAGAGTGCGGTATTTTTGGGGGACGGCTTGGTAGTCATGGATAGAAAAGTCAGGGTTAGTTGACAACTCTGAGAAGCGTTGTCCGTCGATGATGTCCCGTGTTCTTCCGCTGGTGAGGTAGGCTTTGAAGTAAGTTTTGATAGCGGAAATGGTTTCCGCTTCGTCGGGTTTGTGGTCGGCGATAAATTTGTTGAATTCTTCTTGAAGCAGTTCCTTTTTGGATTTGAAGCGCGGAATGAGGTTGAAGATTTTTTCTAGAATCTCGCGCAAGGTTAAACGGCGGTCTACTGCGGCGGCTTTGCGTAATTTGTCGAGGGTATAGTATTCTTCGGGTTTGTTGAAGACTTTGTGGTTGACGTAGTCGATGACTGTGTCCCATTGGCCGGATTCGACGGCGGATGCGATGGTTTCGTCTTGGCGGACGGTGTCGGCGAAACGGTCAAAGAACATGCGGTCGATTTTCATGCCTTTGGGGCCGATTTGTTCTTCTTGGATAGAGTCCATGTAGTCGGCGCCGGTGTATTGAAAGGCGTCTGGGTAGACGGTTGGGCTGTTGTCACTGTGTTTAGATTTTCCGGCGCTGGATTGGGGCAGTGGGATGATTTCGTCGTAGTTGTATTGTGTTTCAAAGTATTCGCAGTTGGCGAAGAAGTCAAAGAGTTTGAAGGTTTTCTTTTTTGGTTCAGCGACGTTGTCTTTTAGATTGTTGTCGGTTAGATCGTGGAGGAAGTTGTGGGGGCGTGTGCCGCGGCCTTTGATTTGGATGAAGTCGGTGGGGGAGAAGATGGGGCGGAAGAGTCCGATGTTGAGAATGTCCGGGCAGTCGTAGCCGGTGGTCATCATGCCGACGGTGACGCAGACGCGGGCTTTGGAAGTGTGATATTGGGGGTTGAAGTTGCCTGAACCGAGGAGTTTGTTGTTGGCGAATTGGACGGCCAATTGTTGCGCTTTGTCTATTTGGGAAGTGACTTGTACGGCAAAGTCGGATTGGTATTTGCCGGGAAACATGCGGTCGGCCATTTCGTTGAGGGTTTGGGTTAATCGGGCGGCATGGTGTTGGCTGACGGCGAAGATGATGGACTTGCCGATTTCGCCGCTGACGGGGTCGCGCAGGGCGTTTCGGAGGAAGGTTTTGCAGAAGAGGGCGTTGGTGGCGGCGGAGAAGAAGCGTTTTTCGAAGTCGCGCTGTTTGCGGGAAGCCTCTTGTTCTTTGCCGGTTTCTTCATTGATAAAAGAGAATGTGAAACCTTGTTCGGAGAGGAGTTGTGTAGTGACATCAGTGCGGACGCCTACTACGGTGGGATTGATTAAAACTTTGTCTTGCGCGCCGTCTAGCAGGGAGTAGCGGAAGGTGGGTTGTCCGCTTTCACAACCGAAGGTGCGGTAGGTGTCAAGCAAGAGGCGGCGTTCGGTTTGTCGAGGATCATGTGTTGAGATGTTGGTTTTGTGAAAGCCTTTTAGATAGTCGCGCGGGGTGGCGGTCAGTCCGAGTTTGTAGCCGACAAAGTAGTTGAAGACGGCTCGCGCATTGCCGCCGATGGAGCGGTGTGCTTCGTCGGAGATTACTAGGTCAAAGTCCGTAGGGGAGAAAAGTTGTTGGAATTTGTTGTTGAACAGGAGGGATTGGACGGTGCTGACGACGATTTCGGCGCGGCGCCAATCGTCGCGGCGTTCTTTATAGATGATGGATGTAAAGTCTGGAGAAAGGAGCGCGGCAAAGACTTTGTGGGCTTGTTCTTCTAGTTCTAGTCGGTCTACGAGGAAGAGGACGCGGCGAGCGTTGTTGGTGCGGAGGAAGAGTTTGACGACAGCGGCGGAGACGAGGGTTTTGCCGGTGCCGGTCGCCATTTCAAAGAGGAAACGATCTTGGCCTTTACCCGCCGCCCGTTGCAAGGCGTGGACAGCGCGGAGTTGGTAGGGTCGTAGGAAGCGCAGTCCTTGGGATTGGATAAAGTCGGAGCGCTCGTTTTTGTTTTTCCATGCGGCTTGTAGGGCGTAGTCGGATTTTTGGGTAAGGACGATGTAGTCTTTTTCGATTGGTTCGTCGGCAAGTCGTTGGGGATCAGGTGGATCGGTTTTTGAATATTCGGCGAAAGAGTGGGGTGTTGGAAAGGAAGTGATTTGGTAGGGATTGCCTCGTTCAAGGTCCCAAAAGTAGTGCAGGTTGCCGTTGGACAAAATGACGAACCGGCAGTTCAGGGAACGCGCGTACCGGCGCGCCTGCTCCTTGCCGATCAATGGATCTTTGTCTTCAGACTTGGCTTCTAGCACGATGAGCGGGTCTCCTTTGTCGTCGAGAAGCAGGAAGTCGGCTTTTCCTTTTTCGGATTTCTCAAAGTTGTTTCCCATGTTGTCGAGCTGGCGCGTTGTGATATTGACGCTTAGTTCTAGGCGGATGTTGGCGGGTTGGCCTTTTTTAGGAAAGAAACGCCAGCCGGCTTTTTCCAGAAGGCTGTTGATTTTGATTCGGGCGGCGGCTTCGTTCATAGAGTTTTCGGAATTTAATTGGGGCAAGGGTTGGAGTCAAGCCATTGGTTTATGCGCTTCCAAGCCGATGATGGGCGGGTTGGCCATGAAGTCGTCCCAGAAAGGGTTGTTTTGTTGAGAGGGATGCAGGGAGAGGGGAATCCAGCGAAAGGGTTGTAACCCGGCAGTGCGGAAGGCGTCTTGGTAGGTTTCTGGTTTGAGATAGTAGTTTTGGAATTGGAAGGAGTGGCCGTCTTGGTTGGTAACAGTGTATAAAATGACGTCTCCTTCTTGGGCGGGATGGGGGCAGGTTTTTTCAAATCCGTATTTTTTCCAGAGCAAAGTTTCTTTGGGGGGATTGAGGACGTTGTCGTTGACGCCGACGAACCTGCCTCCGGGGCGCAGCGCGTTGTAGCAAACTTGGCAAAAGCGGCGGAGACGTTCCGCAGTGTCGGCATAGTTTAGAAGATACATGGCCACCACGACGTCGACGGGAGTGGAAGGTTTCATCTCGGCGACGTCTTGGCATACATAGCGACAGCCTAGCGGTTGCCGTTTCTCTTCCTGTTCCGCCAGCCGAATCATCTCTGGGGAAAGATCGACGCCGGTTGCCTCCGCTGCGCCGGCCTGCCGGATCAGGCGCGTGTAGAATCCGTCTCCGCAAGCCAAGTCGAGCGTTGTTTTTCCCCGAATGTCACCCAGCGTTTTGAAGAGCGTGTACCGCTCAATGCATTCCCGAAACGGGAGTCGTTTGGAGTCTCGATACGCTTCGGCGATAGAATCATATTCCGCCATAAAAAGAACTCTGCCGAAATGAAGCGCCGCAATCAAGCCCGCAAAATTCCCGGCGCTCTTTCTAGGTTGGCAAGATTGCGTGTTGGTAAAATTGTATATTAGCAAGTTTGTTCATTGAATTGGTTTGCGGGCAAATGGGTAAAAGCGAAGGTCTTTCTTGGTTCTCTATTGCGTTGCAAGCGCTGGGGGGATATTGTCTCAGCATGAAGATTGTTGTTTTCCGGGGTTTTCTTTAGGCGATTGTTTTGCCTTCGTTGGCGCGCCAAAGTTTTTCTTTTTGTTGAATGCTCGCACGAAGGAGCGCTTCGGCGGAAAGGCCGCGTTGTTGCGCGGTTTGAACAATGTGGAAGAGCTGCTCTCCCAGCGCCGAGGCGTCTTCGGAAGTGCCGTCTGCGTCTTCTGAAGGGAGCAGTCCGTTTTTGCGGGCTTTGCGGACGAGTTTTTCGGCGTATAGCAAGGCAGGCAAATGGCGGGGAATGCCGTCGAGCGCCGAGGCGCGTTCGCTTGGACCTCCTTGTTTTTCCGCTTTTTTGAGTTGCTCCCACTGCGTCCAGACGGTGTCAATGGTTTGGGCTTTGTTTTGGCCGAAGACGTGGGGATGGCGGTGGATGAGTTTGTCGACGAGTCGGCGGCAGATTTGGTCGAAATCAAAGGCATTGCGTTCTTGTCCCAGTTGGCAGTGGAAGACTACTTGCAGGAGCAAGTCGCCGAGTTCCTCGATCATTTCTTCCTCGTTGCCGGACTCGATTGCGTCCATGAGTTCGTAAACTTCCTCGACGGCGTGAAAGCGCAGGCTCATGTGGTCCTGTTCGCGATCCCAAGGGCAACCTTCCGGCGAGCGAAGAGCGGACATGACTTGGAGGAGACGATCAATCGGCGCTTGGTTTTCTTCGGGAGACTTCATCGAATCAGAGAATGACCATGTTGTCGCGGTGGATGGCGACTTTTGCCGGGATGGGTTTCTTGGCAAATTGAGGCGCGTCCAAAGCCGCCAGGCCGCGCCCGAACTCGGTGCCTTCCAAATCGCAAATGGAGACCACTTCGTTTCTGCGGAAATGGCCGGCCGCGCGGACAACGCCTTTGGAAAGAAGACTCTTTCCGTTTTCCCGCAGGGCCGTTTTGGCGCCGTCGTCGACGATCAACTTTCCGTGAGGATGGTGGAAAAAGGCGATCCAGCGTTTCCTTCCCTTCAGCTTAGCGGCGGCGGGAAGGATGAACGTGCCTTCGTCTTCTCCGGCCAAAAGACGACTCAAAATGCGCGGGTTGCGTCCGGAGGCGATGAGAGTGGGAATGCCGGCGCGGCTGGCGATCTTCGCGGCCTGGATTTTGCTTGCCATGCCGCCGGTAGCGATTGGGCTTTGCGTTCCCCGAGCCAAAGACTCGATGCGGCGGTCGATCTTTTCGATCCAGCAAATTCGCTCGGATTCAGAAGCGCCAAACCCTTGAATCACCCCTTCGGCCGTAGTCAGGATAATCAACAAATCCGCCGGCAACAAACACGCCACCAGCGCGGACAACGCGTCGTTGTCGCCGAACTTAAGTTCCGTAAAAGAAACAGCGTCGTTCTCGTTCACAATGGGAACAATCCCCTGTTCCACCAGCGTCGAAAGAGTGTTGCGGGCGTTGAGGTGGCGGTCGTGATCCTGAAGGTCTTCGTGCGTCAGCAACACTTGAGCCGTCAAAATCCCCTTCCCGGCGAAAATCGCCTGATAGGCGGCGATCAACTTCGACTGCCCCAAAGCCGCGCACGCCTGAAGCTGCGGCAACAAAGTGGGACGCTTCTTGAGACCGAGAACGCCCATCCCCGCCCCGACGGCTCCCGAAGAAACTACAATCACTTCCTTGCCGTCCCGATACAACGAAGCCACCTGATCCACCAGCTGCTCCATCTGGGAAGGCTCCAGCAAATTGTCCCTATCGGTCAAAATCCCGGTTCCAAACTTAACCACAATTTGCGAAACTTTTTGCAGATGCTCCAAGCGCATTTTCCTTTCAAGTTAAGAAAGCATTGGACCCAAAAAGCAAGCAAAAGGAAAAACACAACGTCGTCGACACATCTGAGTTCTTATTGAAACATGCCTTGCCAAAAACCACCAACCCACCGCCTTCACTCCCCAAAGAAACAACAGAATTCTCCAACCCTCCGCTCCTCGCCTGCCTTCTCCATTGCCCTTCATACCTTTCCAGCCAACCCCAGCCCGCCTTTGCCAAAACCAACACACAGCCCGCCATCACAAACCCCGTCAACCCCCTAACAAACCCATCACCAACCTAAACCCAAATTTGACTTTGATTGCCACCAAAGAAACTCGAATAATGAAAATCTCATTATTATCGCCTCTTTGACATGGTTGGCCGGCAACAACATCGACCGGTTGACGCCACAAAACCAACCCGCTCCCGGCGAAGACGAAGACCCGCCAAATAACCCCGGCATCATAGACGAAAACGAGCCGGGCAAGGAGCTCGCCATTCTCCCAGACTTCCACAAAAACTTGGTGTCGTGGCGGCAACCGCCCAGCCTCACCATCGAAGGCTTGTCTAAACTCATCGGCTTAGAACTGGGGAAAGCATCAGGCGGCCCAAACTTGTTCCAACCTTCTTCGTGACTCTGGCCGCAAGTGTGGCTTTGTTCGCCGTCCAATCAATCATTGTGAGGGGAAAAGCATGGGAAAGTTCCTAATGCCACAAACAGACAGCGCTTTTTTTGTTGACTCGAAACACAAGTGTGGCTCTGATTACCTTCAAATAATCAATTTAGGACTGAATTGAGACTAACAATCATGAAAAAGATGCTGCTTTTGGTCGCTTTTGTGGCTTTGGCTGGCGGCAATGCTGTTCTGGCGCAACCTGTTCCGGGTGAGGACGAAGACCCGCCAGATGTCCCCGGCATCGTGGATGAAAACGAGCCGGGCATCGATCCTGCCGTTCTGGAAGACTTCAATGAAAACTTTGCGCCTTGGTTGCAACCGCCCGGTCTCAGCATCGAGGGCCTGCCTAAGCCGATTGGCTTTGAACTGTGGAAAACCGGCGGCGGACCCGAACTCGTCCAAACTCTGTCCAACGAGCTGGGAGCATGGCAGGCCTCCGAACGCGCCGAAGCCGAAGAATTCTCCCAACGGACCGGCTGGCCATTGTCGTTGGAATGGGAGTCCATTCCCTATCAGAGGCCGCCAAGCGATGGAAAGATTACTCCAGTAGTACTGCCTATACGCAAATCTTTTGCCGTCATGATAGGAGTGGAAAATGGCCTGCCGATTTATCTCGCCCCTTTCCGATTCGGAGCGGCGGACACGATTGGAACCGACGAACTGTGGACAAACAAAGGCCTATCAAACAAAGGCCTATGGAGAAAGGGCAGATCTGGTTTGAATCTGAATGCGGAAGGCACTCAACTTGCTATGTGGGATGGCGGAGACGTTTTGACCAGCCATCAGACCTTTGCAATCACCAATGAGGCAGGCGAGTTGGGTAGCCGAGTCACTGACGTAGACGGTAAGAGCACTATCGATGACCCTGATGATGGGCATGCAACGCATGTCGCCGGCATTATGGCAGGGGGAGGGGGGATGTCACGTCACGCCAAGTTGCTAGCTTACGATTGGATAGATGACCTTACAGAAATGGCCGCGGCCGTTGCCAATACCAACAATCATTTCCGAATTTCTAATCATTCTTATAATCAAATTACGGGATGGTGGGGAAGAACTAATCATCTAGACATTGATTATCCAATCTGGCATGGTGACCGTTCCGTCGATCCGACGGAGGATTACAAGTATGGCTTTTATAGTGAACTCTCGCAAACGGTCGATGACATCGCATGGTGGTCCCGCTACTATATTTCAGTATGGGCCGCCGGTAATAAACGAGAGGTAAGTCATAGTTCTCCCAGACCATATTCAAACAACGGATTTTTCACTGGATTTACCCAGTGGACAAACAGCAGTGGAGAAGTGGTTAGAACGAATGAACCGCAGTTGCGCTTTGTATCCGGGACACTTGCGCCCACTAATGACCTTTCTGTGGATGGTGGTTACGATTTGCTGACAGCATACGCCGTGTCCAAGAACAGTTTGACGGTCGGTGCCGTCGAAAAAATTCGGGGGGGTTACGGATCTTTGGCAACTAACGTTGTCACTACCACAAACATAACCACTGCTCCTGACGACACTATGATTACCAACATAACAACCACAACCAACGTGACAATCAAAACCAACGTGATAATGACCAGATTTAGCAGTTGGGGTCCGACGGATGATGGTAGAATCAAACCCGACGTCGTCGCCCCCGGTTTCAACATCTTTTCATCTTACACGAATCGCAGTACTATGACTAATCACGTTAATATGAGCTACGAGACTTTATCCGGCACGAGTGCGGCGGCGCCGACGGTGTCGGGTTCGTTGAATTTGCTGGTTCAACTGCATCGGCGGCAAGTGGGCAACAACCAGCCAATGCTGGCCTCCACTTTGCGCGCTCTAGCCATTCACACCGCCGATGAAGCCGGCGATCATCCCGGCCCCGACTATCGCTTCGGCTGGGGGCTGTTCAACGCCCTATCCGCCGCCAACCTCATGACCAACAACTTCCATAGCGATTCCCTAGCTCATATCAAAGAAGTTCCTCTATACAACATCCGAACCGTGGCCACCAATGGAACGACCAAAGACTATACCGATTACATCAAGTTTCCCGTCGTGGCCAGAGGCAACGAGCCGCTCAAAGTCACGCTCTGCTGGAACGATCCGCCACCGCAAACCTTGCCGGCCCCCGCCTTAGACTCTACTAAGCGAATGCTGGTCAATGATCTAAACTTGCGTCTCGCTCACTTTACAATCGTTACCAACTCCAACACAAACATAACTACGTCCATCAAATATTTTCGTCCTTGGGTGTTAGATCCGGCCAATCCGGCAAGGGCGGCACGGCGCGATCGCAACAGTCGGGATAATGTGGAGCAAGTGGTGGTGGAAAGTCCAATCGCCAACGGCGTTTATGAAGTGAAGGTGACCCAAAGAGGGGGACGGAGGCGGTTGACCTTTCCCTTGCGGCCGGTGACGGGGAGCGCCATGGCTTACGCAAATCAGGCGGTATGGACCAATCAATGGGTGTCGTTGTTAATCTCGGGGAATACGCCGCAGCCGGAGCCGGCATTAGAGATCACCGATGATTTGAGCGAGACCAACTTCATCTCCTTGCGTTGGCCGTCGGTAGTGGGGCGGGTGTATCAAGTTCGTTGCCAGACGAACATAGTGTCAGCGGAGGGATGGTTGCCGGCTTCTGGGGAGATCGCGGCGACGCGGACGAACACGGCGGTGCGGTTGCCGTTGTTGCATACCAATGCGCCCTCGTGTTTCTATCGCCTTCGCCGGGTGCGTTAGCAAGGCGGATGAGAGGAACAATAGCCATTGAAACCTTGCCGACTTGTTCTTCTGCTTACTTTGTTGGGGGATGGGTAAATGGTCGGCTCTTGTTGGGATGAGGCAAAAAGGAGCGGCCGGTTTTCGGTTTTGCCGTTGCTTTTCGAGTTGGGGTTTTTGCAATTGGTTTGTGTTTTTCATTGCGTCGTAAGATCGGCTGCGGCTAGTCTTTTGCTGAGAACGGATGCTTTGGACGGGGAAGGGCAGTTGCGGTAAATTGAGGAGTTTGTGAGCGCGGTTAAAATGATTGTGCGGTGAGGCTTGGCGTTGTTACGGGCATTTTTTCATTTGGTTGGTTTCGCGTTCAAACGGTGTTTTAGTTCTTGGAGGTCTTTTTCCATGCGGGCGAGGAGTCGGCTAAAGTCTTTGGCGGGGACTTTGGGGTCGGGCAGGGAGGCGAGTTCCTGCATAGTAGAGACGATTATGCCGATGAAAAGGTTGAGAATGGTGAAGGTGGCGATGACGATGAAGGGCACGAAAAAGGCCCAAGCCCAAGGCCATGTTTCCATAACGGGGCGGACGATGCCCATAGACCAGCTTTCCAAGGTCATGATTTGGAAGAGGGAGTAGAGGCTTTTGCCAATGGTGCCGAACCAGTCTGGGTGGGAGTTGCCGAACAGGTTGGTAGCCAGCACGGCGGCGGTGTAGAAGAAGATGCTCATGACCGCCATAACGGAAGTAAGGCCGGGAATGGCGTGAAGGAAGGCGGCGACGACTTTGCGCATTTGGGGAACGACGGTGAAGAGCCGGAGGATGCGGAGGACGCGCAAGGATCGAAGAACCGCCCAAGGTCCGGCGCCGGGCACCAAGGCGATGCTAATGACTAAGGCGTCAAAGAGGTTCCAGCCGCTTCGCCAGAACAGGCGACGGTAGACGGCTAGTTTGGCAGTGAGTTCAACAGTAAAAATGGCTAGGCAGAGGGTGTCGATGATGCGGATGGCCGGGCCGAATGTTTGTCGGACGGCTTCGCTGGTGTCTAACCCAAGAATGGCCGCGTTGAGCATAATGATGGCGGTCACGGTGGTCTGAACGAACGGGCTTTCGATTCGTTCGGCGAGGGAGAGACGCCACGGGGCGATGTTGGCGGTTTGGCGAAGTTGGTTCAGTTCGTTTTCGTTCATGAGGTTTGTTGGTGGCGGCGTTCATCGCTCGCGGTTTATTTTGGCGACGAGGTGCGGCGTCGGGCAAGTGTTCCTTCGCGGAGAATCAAGGGATTCGGGTCAACATCAGAAGGCGGAAGTCGATGGCTTGGGAGCCGGGGATTTTGGTTGCCCGGAGTTTGAGGCGGCCGGTTCCTTTTTGCAGGCGAATGACTCCGAGTCGTATTGGTTTGAAGGGTTTGACGTAGGATTCGATTCGTTGGACGCGGTCGTTCTCGGCGCCTTGTTCCGGTGGGTTGTGCGCTTCTAGCACTGTGTTTTGGATTCGGCTGTCGTTTAGGCTCAGTTCTAATACGGCGCCGACGTCGGCGGGTTGGCAAGTGTAGTAAATATCCGCAGCATACTCCCCAGATTGGAGGACTTCCACTTCCCAAGCGATAGAGTCTTCGACATCGGTCCAGTTGGAAAAGAACGAGCAGTTGGGAAAACGGTTGGATCGTCGAATGTTGCCGTGGGCAACAGCGTCTCGCGCGGGCAATTGAGTGTATTGATAGTCCGGATGGCCAATGGGAAACGGACGAAAGGCCGTCGGTTGGCGGTTGGCGAGCGCTTGTTTCCAGTCCGCCGCGGCTTGGGTCAAGCGACGATGCTCGGTCGGATATTGCTCTTGAACCTCGCGCCGTTGCTCCGGGTCGTTTGCCAAGTCAAAGAGTTTGCCTTGATGGTCGAGACAAAACCTTTGCGAACGAACGCTGACGCGCCCCCGCCAGTGGGAGAAGATTAGCCGATCCGTCCATTTTGGTTGGGATTCGAGGAGCAGAGGTTTCAAGCTGCGGCCGTCCAACGGTTGCGTCGCAGAGACGGGGACACCGGCGAGATCAGCCAGAGTTGGCAAAAGGTCAATGGCGGCGCTAATGGGGGAAATCTTCTTCCCGGCGGCGAGCTGAGCCGGCCAACGAATTAGCAATGGACTACGCACGCCTCCTTCGTCGGTCGAACCTTTCCGCCCCTTCATACCGCCGTTCCATCGGGCGCCGTTAGGTCCGTTGTCGCAGAAGTAAGCCACAATGGTGTTCTGCGCTAGTTGGGAATCTTCCAATTGTTTTAGTATGCGCCCGACGTTCCAGTCGATGTTTTCACATAAGGCCAATGCGGCGCGGGTATGTTGAAGGTTCTCCCGATTGGGATCGCGATGACGCATAGCCAGATCACGGCCTGCAAATTTTTTCCAAAAACGCTCCGGCACTTGCATTGGAGAATGAGGCGTGTTGTAAGCAAGATAAATGAAAAAAGGATGTTCGCGATGGGTTTGTATAAATTCAATGGCACAGTCGGTGAAGTCGTCGGCGACGAATCCGTTCCCCGGAACAATCCGCCCATTATGCTCCAGAGGCGGACTGAAGTAATTCCCCCAGTGTCCTGAGCAGAATCCATAAAACTCGTCAAAACCTCGCCCGTTCGGATGGTAAGGGTATTGCATCCCGTTGTGCCATTTGCCGAAGGCGGCAGTGGCGTATCCGGCATCACGAAACACCTCGGCAATGGTAGCCTCGTCTAAGTCCAGTCGTTCGCCGCCGGCAGAAGTGCTATGCACGCCGCCGCGAAGATGATAGCGTCCGGTCAAAAACTCCGCTCGCGTAGGCGAGCAGACTGGACAAACATAAAACCTTTCGAATCGCACACCCTCGCGGGCCAGCGAATCAATATAAGGAGTGCTGAGATTACGATTCCCATGAAGGCTAAGATCCCCCCAACCTTGATCGTCAGAGAGAATCACAATAACGTTGGGACGAACGCCTTTGCTTCCCTGCGCCGCAACCGGGTCAGCCTCCGAAAGAATGACGACCAACAAACCCAGCCGCAACAGTTTCTTAAAAATCAATGCGCGTTTCATAAGATTTTCATTATATTTCTATTTGTCAAAAAAGCCAAACTTTTATCTCGGCAAACTTCCTGCACAAATTTGATTGGAATTCAACTCGCTTGCGGGTTCACAGATTCGTTTAAAAAAGATTGCCAATTTGATGCCGCGTTCTTAAGTTACTTGAAATGTCATTCGCAAACATGAAAAAGGCAAATGATTCCTCGGCCAAAAAATCTTGGCCGGCACAGACTTGGAAAGTCGCCATTTACGGGGCGAGCGGCCTTCTTTTATTTGCCGCTGCTTCCAAACTGATGGTTGTTTTTGGCTTTGCCGGCGCCGACGAGAGTGTCTGGAAACGGACAAATTTTCTCTTTTCTTTCATGACGGAGGGCACAGTTCGGCTGTCCGCTTCGCTAATTGAATTGGGCGTTGTGGCTTATCTGGCCATATCCGTTCGGCAATTTCCCAAAGCGGCGCTTCTGCTCTGGTTGACCATCGTGTTCGGCGTCTATCGCTACATTGCTTGGGAACTGAATTTCCATTGCGGCTGCTCCTTAAACTCCGGCGGAAATGCGTGGGTGAATATACTGCCTTTTATAGCCTTCAGCCTTTGCGCCGCGACTGCATGGTTTGCCGCTCTCTCCGCTCGATTTTCTACAGGAAAAAACGAATTATGAAAAAGAAAATTTTCGCGCTGTTTATCAGCAAAATAGCGTTGAGTTTTGTGGTTTTGTTTGTGTGGACTGCAACCGGAAACGCTGCCGAACCAGAAACCATCATCGACGTCCACTTGGGACTCAGTTATTTCGACCATCGCAAAGGAGAAAGCCGAAAACCATTGTTCACTTCTCTCGTTCGTTGCACGTTTACGCAAGGAAAATGGCTCATTGAAGTTATGTCCGAGAGACCGAAAACATCCAACTATTCTCTGTATAATGAAAACAGCGGGAGTTATGTCTTAAACACAACCCGATTTTACGATTATAACTATGATGAAGAGACAATTAGCGCTGTGACTGAAATGGGCTTTGTTCTGGCTACGGAACCAATTCCAAACGATCCAAAGCAAGTGTTAGTAACGCCGGGCGAACATCCTTTAAGTGATGAGGGAGAAGTGAATATCCCATGGTTGGCATATTGTTCGGCTCGTTTTCTGGCAGATCGGCATCCCCTCTTACCACTTCCCTACCCTCACGGAATGGTAAAGGACAAACTTTTTGCCTTTGGTTATGATGTAAAGGTCGAACGCTTTAACGATGGCGAGAGTTTGCCAAAGAGAGTCGAATTTATCGCTTCGGAAGAGCGCATGCTAAAGTCTCCGTCCAACCCGAGCATTCTGCGTTTCCAAGAAAACGCCGGAGCGCGCTTCTATCCAGTGCCTCCATTGAGTGACGGTTTTATACGGGCCGTCTATTCCGTCCAGCATTCCACCAACATACTGGGCATCACCTTGCCTTTGGAATTCCGCTACCAGCAATTCGAAGAGTTGAAAGATGGAAAGTCCAAGGCTCAATTTGAATACGTTGGAGTTGTAAGTAAAGTGGAAACGGTCAGCACTATCCGGGAGGCACTTCAAGAACCGGGAAATTATTACTATATTGACCGTCGATTTCGCCACAACCGGAAACTGGTCAACTCCATATCCTATACCAATGCTTCTCGAATTCCACCGCCTGTTTCTTCGGCGAGGTTGCAAAAGATTTTTCAAGAAGCAGTGTCAAAAGCCTCACATGATCCTGCGGCCAGACTTCCCTTTTATCGCTTTCTGATCTGGTTGGCGATTCTGATGATTTTCCCAATTTGGCATCTTTGCGTGGTACTAGAACGTTCAAAGCAGAAAGTCGGAACAAAACAAAACGATAGATAATGAAAAATAAAGAAGAGACATGAACAAGATAAAAAAGATTGTAGCAGATAAAGTTGCTCCCATTAGTTGGAATCTTATGGTTCCGGCTGTGATTGGCGGCGCGTTGTTTGCCGCTTAGTTTTTGGTTCTGGGACAGTCAGTAACCCTCATGGATTCGAAGTGCGGAATTTTTGAGGGTCCGTTTGTTAACTGTAGCGACAACGAAAGCTGCGAGGGAACTTGCACTCAAGCAGATATGTCTGAAAGATCCCATGTTTGCGTATTCAATGTGGAAGGGGCGATTTGCGATTACTCAGGCACCATTGAGGTAAAAGTGTGGAGTGGGAATTGTGCGAACAATCCAGACGAGTATGATACCTAGAATTTCTGCAGTTGTAATACCTCAGGCAAACCGAGGCGAGTTCGAATGCTGAACTGCTTTACATGAGCTTTTGCCGAGTATTGCTGTGGGAACTCTTTTTTGTCTTTGACTTTCTCGATTGCGTATGGCAAAGTGCGAGATGATCCCCACTGGCGAATCGAATTTATCTCTTTGGTTGTAGTGTTGCTCGAAAGACTTGAAGGTTGTCCGCTTCCGCCCCGAAGTCGGCTAGGAGTTTTTCTTCAGTTGCGGATTTGATGGCCAGATAGGTTCCTGAGGCGGACGCAATTTCGATGTCGGCCACTCGAAGATTTGCGCAAGTCTTGAAGATTTTGCCACAGCGGTTTTCTTTGATGTTTCCGATCCCTTTGGCGATGTCGCCGGGACTCAAGGGATGCAAGTAGCGAATGCTTATGTCGACGGACATGGCGAAGCGTCCGCCGAGAATGCCGCAAGTCCAAGCCATAATTTCGTCGAGAACAACGGCGATAATCCCGCCGTGAATGGTGTCGGCAAAGCCGGTATGCCGGGGAGTTGGAGTCCAAGTGGTGATGATTTGCGAGCCGTCGGTGTGAAAAGCGAGGTTCAGGCCGTGGGGATTGTTTTTTCCGCAGGCAAAACAGGACTGTGTTTGAGGCAACGATTTCATGGCCGGCAAATTAGTCAGAGCGGGGGCAACGGTAAACTGGAATTTGAGGCTAAACGGCCGATGGCAACCGACAACCTGTCTCTTTTGGAGGCCATTTCAATTGACCTGTGGCGACGAGCATGTTTGTCTAAAGCGGTTTATTATGATTCAGTATCTTGAACTGTTGCGGCGCGTGCGAGAATCGGGGAGACTCCGGACAGACCGAACCGGCACGGGAACCTGGTCAATCTTTGGCGCCCAGATTCGCCATGCTTTGCGCGATGGATTCCCGCTGTTGACGACCAAGAAACTGCATTGGCGCTCCATAGTGCATGAGTTGTTATGGTTTTTGCGAGGGGACACGAACATCCGTTATCTGCGTGAGAACGGGGTCTCTATCTGGGACGATTGGGCGGACGAAAACGGCGACTTGGGGCGCATCTACGGAGCGCAGTGGTGTGATTGGCGAACAGCGGACGGGAAAGTCGTTCACCAAATTGACCGAGTCATTGCTGAAATTCAGATCAACCCGCACAGCCGAAGACTACTTGTATCCGCATGGAATCCCGGCGAGATGGATCAGATGGCGTTGCCGCCGTGCCATGCCTTCTTCCAGTTCTGGGTGCAAGACGAGGCGCTCAGCTGTCAAGTGTATCAACGCAGCGCGGACTTGTTTCTCGGCGTGCCGTTTAACATCGCTTCCTACGCGCTGCTCACGTCGATGACGGCGCAAGTGTGCGGATTGTCGCCGGGCGACTTGGTGTTCACTTTCGGGGACGCGCATTTGTATGCGAACCATCGCGAGCAGGCAGATCGGCAGTTGTCCCGACAGCCCCGCCCGTTGCCGACGCTAGAACTGAATCCTGCGGTGAAGAACATTCACAATTTCCTTGCCAAAGACATCGCATTGCGCAACTACCATCCCCATCCCCACATCCCCGCGCCCGTTGCCGTATGAAACCAACAGCGCTAGAATAGAAAACCTATGGAACAATCCCATAAACACGAAAGCATGGCCAACGGTGCGCTCAGTCGGCTGATTGAGCGGGTCATGCATGGCCGGGAAACTGACGCTGAATCGACCCAAATCATCGACAACCACCCCGCCCTGCAGCCAGACATAGTGATTACGGCGGCAGGCCGCTCGCCAGTAGTCATTGAAGCCGAATACCTGCCGGCAAACAGCGTGGAAAAAGATGCTTATCGCTACTTCGAAGAGCCCGGCCTCAATAAAGTCTGTAATCAGACGCATCCGATTGAAGCGGCCATCGCCGTGCGCTATCCCAAGAAGCTAGCGCAGGCCAAGAAAATAGACGAAGTGTTAAAAACAACCCGCCAATTGGAATATTGCGCCCTTTATCCCAACAAAGGACGTTTCCCTACCACCGGCTGGCTGAAAGGCTCGGTCTGCGATTTGGCCGACCTCATTCATTTAGTCGACGTCCCCGAAAGCGCCTTTGACAAAGCCGCAGATGACTTGCGCAACAGCATCGACAGCGCCGTCTCCGTGTTGCAATTCTCCAGCGCCTATCATTTGACCGACAAAATCTTCTCCCTGCTCGGATTAGCCGAGGTCATTCAAACCAAAGACCTCCCCGAAAAAGAGAGACGCAAACTCAAAAACACCCAAACCCGACGCATCGCCGGCGCCATCATTGCCAACGCCCTCATCTTCCACGAACGCATCGCCGGCGCTCACCAACACATCCTCCCCGTCAATCAGATCTGCGGCCACCCGGTGTACAGCTCCAAAAAAGCGGCGTTGAAAGCTTGGGAAGACATTCTCAACATCAACTACTGGCCCATCTTTGACACTGCTAGCCGAATCATCGGCCTCTTGCCCGCCAACAAAGCCAGCAGCATCCTAAAAACCCTCACTAACGCCGCCGAGCGCATCCACGAGGACGGCCTGCTTTACGAACACGACTTGACCGGCCATGTCTTCCAACGACTGATCATTGACCGCAAATACTTGGCCGCCTACTACACTCTCCCTGAATCCGCCGCATTACTCGCCAGCTTAGCCGTGTCCAAAATGAACGTGGATTGGATCAAAGACGATAAAATCCGAGAGTTGAAGATTGCCGACTTTGCTTGCGGCACCGGCGCCTTGCTGTCCGCCGTGTATGACCAGATTGCCAACCGCTATGAGCGCACCGGCGGCGACCCTGAAAAACTGCATGAAGCTATGATGGAGCAAGTTCTTTATGGCTTTGATGTTCTGCCTTTTGCCACGCATCTCACCGCTTCCATATTGTCCGGGAAAGAGCCTGCCACAATCTACGACCAATCATGCATTTTCACTATGCCTTTTGGCCGGCAAAAAGATAAAACCGTCAAAATCGGCTCGCTAGAATTCTTGGACAAAGCGGAGCAAGAAGTCTTGTTTCACACCGGCAATCCCGCCAAACAAGTCGGCAGCAAAGTTGAAGCAACCATCCCCAAAGTCGAAGTGCCGAACAACAGCCTTGACCTCGTCATCATGAACCCGCCTTTTACTCGTCCAACCAACCATGAAGGCGAGCATGCCGACATTATCAATCCCGCTGTTGCCGCCTTTGGCGCATCCGATAAAGACATGGATGAAATGGGAAAACGGCTCAAAACGCTCGGCAAAGGCACTTGCTGGCACGGCAACGCCGGCATCGCCTCCGCATTCGTTGCCATTGCCAACAAAAAGATCAAGCCGAACGGCATCCTCGCTCTTGTATTGCCACTGACTGCCGCCGCTGGCTCTTCTTGGCAAAACCTGCGCGATCTCCTCGCCGAAGATTACACTGAAGTGGAAGTAGTCAGTCTTGCGGACGCCAAATGCTACAATGTAGCCTTCTCCGCAGATACCTCGATGGCCGACTGCCTCATCATTGCCCGAAAGAAAAGCGCATCCATCTCTTCCCAAGATTCATGCGCAACTCGATTCATTTCCCTACTTCAACGACCTGATAACTTTGCGGCTGCGGGAGAAACCGCCAAACAACTGACTGCCGAGAAAACCAAACGCAAACTAGAAGGCGGACCCTTCGGCGGCAACGAAATCTTCTGCGGCAAAGAAAAAATGGGAGAAACCATCACGGCAAATGTCTCTAAAACCAAACCCAAATGGAATCTCGTCCGCATCCAAGACTTCGAACTCATCCAAACCGCTTACCAACTCACACACTCCAAACTCCATCTGCCTAGACTCAAAGCCAAACCGCTGGCGATGACCGAGCTGAAGAATATTGGCAAGCGCGGTTTGCTGAGCCGAGACATCACCGGCCCCGCTCCACGCATTCGCACCAACAAATCCCACCAAGCCAAGTCCCGTCTTCCCCGCGGCCCGTTTGATCTGAGCGATTCCATTCCCAAACCAACCGACACCTACCCGGCTTTATGGAATCACAATTGCGAACAAGAGCGCTCTCTCCTCTGCGAACCCGACCGCAAACTGATTGCCCGTCCGAGAATGGAAGACAAAGCCAACCAAGTCTGGCACCAATTCGCCGGCAGATGTCATTTGACTGTTGATTTCGGATTGGCATCCCAATCTATCGCCGTTGCCTTCACCAAAGAGCCGTGCATCGGCGGACGCGCTTGGCCGAATGTGAACTTTCCAGATAATGAAGATTGGGACTACGCCTTTTCGATTTGGGGCAACAGCACTTTGGGACTGCTCTCTTGGTGGTGGCACGGCAGCCGCCAACAACCCGGCAGAGCCATCATATCCATCACTGCATCACAAACCTTGCCGGTATTAGACTTTCGGGCCTTGGATAAAGAACAGATCAAGCAATCTAAAACCATCTTTGACGATTTCAAAAACAAACGTTTCCTCCCCGCTTACCTTGCCGATGAAGACCCAACCAGAGAATTGCTAGACCGGCGAGTCCTATGCGATTGGCTAGGCTTTGATCAATCCACTTACCAAGCCGTTCGTCAACTCGCCGCTAAATGGTGCGCTGAACCCTCCGTCCACGGCGGCAAACAACGCTCCAAAAACACCTTATTGGAAAAGAAATGAGCAAGAATTTCTCCCCGATAGAAGAATCCAACCGAGAGCTCCAATTTTGAAATGAGCGGGACGCAAACAGGGCGGCCTTTTCAAGCGATAGCGGCAATGTCTTTGAATCGGGTGATAGGAAACGGGAACAAGATTCCGTGGAATAATTCCGATGACCTCAAGTGGTTCAAAAGCAAGACGCTGGGACATGCCATTTTGATGGGACGCAAAACATTTGAGAGCATTGGAAGGCCGCTTCCGAACCGTCGCCACTTGGTGCTGACACGACGACCGCAGAGGTTTTTAGAGATGCATTCAGATGTTTTTGGCGAGTTCAAGGAATGGCGCGGCGACGAGGAAAAAAAGAATGTTTGTAGAGATTATAATTTTCTTTTGTTTCGTTCGATCAATGTTCTAATGGATTTTTCTCTTCAGTCCGACCGCTGTGTTTTTGTTTGCGGGGGAGGCGAAGTATACAGTCGATTATTATCGGCGTGTTCTGATTTATACCTTACGCGAGTTAAGTGCGAGGTGGAAGGCGATACTTTCTTCCCTATCTTTGAAGATAAGTTTGATCTGAAAGAAATAGTACAAGAGCGCGAGGCATTTTGGATTGAACACTGGCGGCATAAAGTGTGAGCAGGGGGGATGGAAGAGGATCCTTTTACAGGTTGTTGGAAATTGAATTTTTTGGAGTATGTCGGAAATGTTGAAGTCGAGCGGAGCGATGGGGGGAGCTACCTTGTTGAGCCGTATTTTGGGGATGGTTCGAGAAATGGTCTGCGCTCGTTTTATGGGAGATTCGGCAGTTGCCAGCGCTTTTATTTTTGCTTTTCAAGTGCCTAATCTTTTTCGGCGGTTGTTGGGGGAAGGCGCTTTGTCAGCGGCGTTGGTGCCGATTCTTAAAGAAACGGAAGTGCGTTTCGGGGAGAAGTCGATGTGGGAGACAGCGAATGTTGCTCTTTCTTTACTTTTTTGTCTTTGTTCCGCGGCGATAGTTTTAGTTGTCGGGGTAGGATCTTTTTTGCTGTGGTTTGGCGGCTGGGATCTGAAGACAGAGTTGCTTCTTGAATTGATGTGTGTGATGTCGCCTTATATCTTACTGGTATGCGCGGCGGCGGTTTTGATGGGGATTTGCAATGCCCGAGGGATTTTTTTTCTTCCGGCTCTGAATGCGTCGGTATTAAATATTGTAATGATTCTCTCGGTGTTTTTTCTGGCACCGCAGATGGGGGACGATTTGCAAGAACAAGTGTTTGGGTTGGCTATGGGGGTATTAGTTGCGGGGGGGGTGCAGATGTTGTTTCAGTTGCCGGCGTTGGCGAGGCAAGGCTTTCGGCTGAGGTTTGTCTTGCCTTGGAAGCATCCGGCGGTGGGCGACGTTGTTGGGAGGATGTCGGCGGGGATTGTGGGTATTGCCGCATATCAGATTAATGTTTTGCTAAGCAGTTCCATTGCTTTTGGGGAGGCGGATTATATTGTCTCTTCCTTCAATTATGCGGTCCGGCTAATGGAGTTGCCTCAAGGGGTAATCGGGGTTTCCTTAGCGACTTTTTTGCTTCCGACGTTGAGCGGTTTGGCGGCAAAGAAGAAATATCCTGAGTTCCGTTCCGTGTTGAAGGAGGGAATGGGACATGTAATTTACGCAAACCTCTTGGCCTCGGTGTTGCTGTTTGTATTGGCGGAGCCGATTGTGCGTTTGCTGTTTGAACGGGGACAGTTCGGGCCGGAGTCCACAATGAGGTGTCAGTTTGCTTTGAAGTGTCTTGTGCCCGGCTTGATTGCTTTTTCTTTGGTTAATGTCTGCACTCGGGCGTTTTTTGCCTTGGGCGACATAAAGACACCGATGCGAATTAGCGTTGTTTGTCTTGGTGTTAATCTGTTGTTGACGGTTCTGCTGATTCGTTGGTTTCAACAGGGGGGGATGGGCATGGCGAATTCGGCCTCGGCGTTTCTCAATCTGGGTCTCTTGATTTATGCGTTGAAGCGGAAGTTCAGGAGTCTGACATTGGGAGACGTAGGCAAGGAGTTGCGGGTGGTGGCTGCAAGCGGTGTTTTGACGGGGCTGTTGGTGTGGGGAGCGCGTTTGGGGATGGAAGGCCTGGTCGGAAGTGGAACATTGGTAGCGCAGATGTTGACGGTTTTTGTTCCGCTGCTTCTTGGCGGGAGTGTGTATGCGGCGGTTACTTACTGGCTGAAGGTCAAAATGGCAAGAGATATTTGGGACTTGGCGAAACTCAAGCTGGACAAATGGCGCGGTATCGGATAAAATAAGAGAGAAGTTTTTCGAGAGGATGCAACTTAAAAAGAGATAGGAAATGAAAGACCGATCTGAAGGGTTGGGAATGTGGAACTTGTTTGTTTGGATGGCGATGGGGCTTTTGCTGCTTGCGGGCGTTTTTTTAGTATGGTTTTGGTATATGCCTGTGATCCAAAAAAATGAAAGTATGCAACGGGAAATTATTGCTTTGGAAGAGGAAAAAGCCCGTGAGCAAGAAAAGTCTCGGCAGTGGGAGGAGTCTATCAACGCGCTTCAAACAGACCAGGAAACTTCAGAGCGATTGGCGCGGGAAAGGTTTGGATATGCTCGTCCCGACGAAAATGTGGCACGGTTTGAGGAAGACAATGACCATGAGTAGGGGCTCTCTAGTTGTTCCTGTGGTTTGTTCGGTCCGGACGAAATCCCTGTTGCCTCTGTTTGAAAATCTTGGCGATGAATTGCTTTAAACCGTCATGATCTCCGTTTCCTTTTTCTTCAAGTGTCCGTCAATTTTGGCGACGAATTTATCGGTCAGCTTTTGCGCTTTTTTCTCGCCAACGGTTCGTTCGTCTTCGGTGATCGTGCCGTCTTTAGTTTCTTTCTTGAGGAGATCGATGGCGTCTCGGCGGACGTGGCGAATGGCGACGCGTCCGTCCTCCGCCATTCTGCGGACGATTTTGGCGAACTCGAGGCGGCGTTCTTCGCTCAATTCCGGGAGAATGATTCTCAAAAACTTTTTGTCCACCATAGGGTTCAGTCCGAGGTTGGCTTTTTGAATCGCCTTGTCAATGCGGGAGATTATGCTGATGTCCCAAGGTTGAATGCGCAGGGTTCGAGGCGCGGGGGTGGTGATGCCGGCAAGGTCCCGGATTCTCATCTGGGAGCCGTAGGCGTCCACCAAAATGTTTTCAATGAGGGCGGGAGAAGCCTTCCCCGTTCGAATTCCCGAAAACTCTTTGATAACGACTTCTTCGCTTTTCTGCATTTTCTTTTCGGCCTCGAGCAAAATATTATCCACTGGCATAAGCGCGATAAATATGAGTTTAAAGTTTGTTGTCTGAATTACGAAGTGACCAAAGTGCCCACTTTTTGGCCGGCAATTACTTTCTTCAGGTTGTGCGGCTTGAAAATGTCAAAGACGATGATGGGCATTTCGTTGTCCATGCACAAGGAAAACGCGGTGGAGTCCATGATTTTGAGCCGTTTTTGCAGAGCTTCGGAATAAGAAATCGTTTGGTAGCGTTTGGCTTTTTTGTTCAGCATGGGATCGCTGTCGTAAATGCCGTCGACCTTGGTGGCTTTGAGAATGACTTCCGATGCGATTTCGTTGGCGCGGAGAGCGGCGGCCGTGTCGGTAGAAAAGTAAGGATTGCCGGTGCCGGCGCCAAAGATTACCACCCGGCCTTGCGCAAGGTGTTGGATTGCCTTTCGGCGGATGAAAGGTTCGGCCACTTGCGAAATGGAAATAGCCGTTTGTACTCGTGTCTCGACGCCATTTTTTTCCAGAGCGTCCTGAAGAGCAAGGGAGTTGATGACGGTGGCCAACATTCCCATGTAATCGCCGGTAGCCCGCTTGATTCCCTGCCGTCTGCTGCCCTGGAAACCGCGGAAGATGTTGCCGCCGCCAATCACGATCGCGATCTCCACCCCAAGGTCTTTGATGTCCGCAATTTGCCCGGCAAGACCATGCACTTCTTGCGGCGAAATGCTCGAACCATCCGCCCCGCTGAGGCTTTCCCCGCTGAGTTTGACGAGCACTCTTCGGTATTTGGATCGTCCCTTTTTCTTCGCCTCTTTTTGCATGCGCTTGGCGTTCTTGTAATTCTGTTCCCCAAAAATGGAATTTTTTCCGCGCCCGGCAACGAAAACCTATCTTTTAACAGCAGTCCGTTCCATTGTCAACTTTGAAATAATCCCCCGAAGCCCGGCGAAAACTCCGCTAAGCCGTGAGAATACCGATTGCCGTCCGATTTTCCTCTTGCCCTCTTCTTGTTTCCTTCACACATTAAAAGTTCGAATCAGCGGCGGGTGATCGATGTCTTCAAATCCATGTTTGTTCCCCCAATAGAATCCATAATCAAGCGCTCCGCGGCAAACAAACCAACAGTTTTGCTGTCGAATCATGCCCTCCCTTCGCTCAAACAGTTTTGGAAACCAGAAAAAACTCAAGGCAAAGTCTCGTTTTGGTGCTCCTGTAACAAGGGATCGGAGTCTTAATGAATGTGTCCGAGCATCTGCCCGACTCGTATTTTTTTCCAATGGATTGCAAAACGCGCAGTCACTCTGTGAGCATTTTTTGGAAAAAACGAAATGCTTGCTCTTCCCTGCGGCGGCGTTCCTAAGTCTTTATTTTGAATATATTGACAGGAAACTCAAATTAGGATATCTTATTCTCCATGCAATTTTGCGAAAAAGCTTCGGATGTAATCTGCAGCGCGGTTTTGCAAACAGTACGCCGCAAGCACTGTCTGCTTTTTGCTTGCTCTAGGAACCGTCAAGATTCCCGTTGCCCGGCACCCTTTGAATTGAATATAGGAAGAAGCTATTTTCCAATCCTATTTCAAGCAGCCGAACCAAAGAAAAGCCGCCGTGGAAAATAATTTTGTACAATAGAGCGTTGTCCAAATTCGCGAAAGTCCGAATTCTGACATTTTAGACTATGGGGAAAAAGCACAAATACGACGAGAGCAAAATCAAGACGCTGTCATCGCTGGAACATATCCGGCTCCGCACGGGGATGTATATCGGACGGGTCGGGGATGGAACTCATTACGATGATGGTTGCTATATTTTACTGAAAGAAGTTGTCGATAATGCCGTTGACGAATACATTATGGGATTCGGCAAAGAGATTCATATTGCCGTTGAAAACGGAGCTGTCGAAATCAGAGACTTCGGTCGCGGCATTCCCTTAGGCAAGATCGTCGATTGCGTCTCGACCATTAACACGGGGGCGAAATACAATGATGACGTATTTCAATTTAGTGTCGGCTTAAATGGAGTCGGCACCAAAGCAGTCAACGCCTTGTCCGAGCAATTCGTCGTCCGAAGCGTTCGGGACAGCCGCTATGCCCAAGCCTCGTTTGAGCGGGGAACTCTAAAGAAAAAATCTCGTGGAAGCTGCAAGAACGAACCCAACGGAACTTGGGTTCGATTTGTTCCAGACCCTAATATCTTCCAGAGCATTGTCTTTCGGGATGATTTCATGGACAGACGGCTGAAACACTATGCGTATCTAAACTCGGGTCTCCGCCTTATATACAACGGGAAGAAGTACTTTTCGCGCAAAGGATTACTTGACTTGATAGGCGAAGAAATCGGGGAGCAAGCCCTTTATCCCCCGGTGTATTTTGCCAACAAAACTTTGGAGTTCAGTTTTACCCATAGCAACAGCCAAAACGGGGAAACATTCTATTCGTTTGTAAACGGGCAGTATACTTCGGACGGTGGAACTCATCTGAGCGCTTTTCGTGAGGGAGTGCTGAAGGCTGTCAACGAATTTGCCAAGGGCAAATATGACGGCGACGATGTTCGGGAGTCCATGGTCGGCGCGATTTCCATTCGTCTCAAAGAGCCCGTCTTTGAGTCGCAAACGAAGAACAAGTTGGGCAATACGGAGATTCGTTCGGATCTAGTGACTCAAGTTCGCGAGGAAACGCTCCACTTCCTTCATCGCAACAAAGAAATTGCCCGGCAGATGGTCGCCAAAGTCGAAGACACAAAACTTTTGCGCAAAGAACTCCAAGCGGTGAAAAAAATCGCCCGAGAGCGCGCGAAGTCCGTCCGCATTCGCATCCCTCAGCTCAAAGATTGCAAAATCCACTTGGATAAAAAGAAAGGAAGAGGTTTGGACTCGATGATCTTCATTACCGAAGGCGTTTCAGCCTCCGGTTCCATTGTTAGTTGCCGAAACGTCAATACTCAGGCCATTTTTACTCTAAAAGGCAAGCCTTTAAATGTCTGGGATCTCAAACGAGACGTAATGTACAAAAACGACGAGATGTATAATTTGATGTGCGCACTTGGAGTGGAGAATTCATTAGACCACCTGCGGTATAACAAAGTAATCCTTGCGACCGACGCCGACGTAGATGGACTCCACATCCGCAATTTAATGATTACTTATTTTTTCCGCTTTTTTGACCAGCTCGTTTACGAAGGACATTTGTATATATTGGAAACTCCTCTTTTTCGGGTTCGCAATAAAAAAAATACGATCTATTGTTATTCTGAAATCGATCGAGATCGAGCGGAAAAAAAGATAGGCCAAAGCCGGGAAATTACCCGTTTCAAAGGGTTGGGCGAAATTTCTCCCAAAGAGTTTAAAAACTTTATTGGAAACGCGATGCGGTTGAGCAAGGTTGAGTATGCCGCTCACCGGGACGCAGCCGGAATTTTCACTTTTTACATGGGAAGGAATACGCCGGATCGCAAAGCATACATCATGAAAAACTTGATAGTTTCCAAGGAAGATTAGTCGTATGAACGAAAATGGGAAAATTAGATTGCGGATGGAAGGAGCTTCTCAAGATTCAAAGGGTAAAGATAAATTTAGAGGTTTGCGCGCCCGTATGGATCGCAGTTTTTTGGAGTACGCTTCCTACGTTATCCGCGATCGCGCAATCCCTAATTTGGCCGATGGATTGAAACCGGTTCAGCGGCGTATTCTTTGGTCTCTGCACCAGATTGACGACGGCAAATTTATTAAAGTGGCGAATGTCGTGGGGCATACTATGCAATATCATCCGCATGGGGACGCGTCAATTGGCGACGCCTTGGTGGTATTGACCAACAAGCGTTACCTCATCGAGGGGCAGGGAAATTTCGGCAATGTTTTTACAGGCGACCCTCCGGCGGCAGCTCGTTATATCGAATGTCGGTTAACGCCTTTGGCCCGCGAAGAGATTTTTAACGGCGAACTGACGGAGTTTGTGCCGAGTTACGACGGCCGCGGGAAAGAACCAGTGTCTCTGCCGTCGAAGCTTCCGCTTTTATTGATGCTGGGAACTGAGGGAATAGCTGTCGGGCTTTCATCTAAGATTCTTCCTCACAACTTCATTGAGTTGCTAAAAGCGCAGATTGCGGTCTTGCAAAAACGCCCGTTTGAGTTGTTTCCAGACTTTGTCACCGGGGGGGTAATGGATGCCTCTGAGTATGATGACGGGAGAGGAAGTGTCCGCATCCGCGCTCGCATTCACGTCAAAGATAATACAACTTTGGTTATTACTGAAGTTCCGCCCGGTACAACCACTGAATCTCTTATTAGTTCGATTGAAGACGCTACCAGAAAAGGGAAATTGAAGGTAAGAAGCATTAATGATTTTACGGCTGAGAACATTGAGATTGAGATTAAGTCTCCTATTGGCATGGAGGCTAATAAGTTGATTCCAGCGCTTTATGCATTCACCGGATGCGAAACTTCGCTCTCAAGCCGGATTACGGTGATCCGTGACAACCGTCCCGTTGAAATGACGGTTTCTGAAGTCGTTAGGCAAAATACAAAGGACTTAGTTGAACTGTTGCGGAAAGATCTGGAGATTCAGGAGAAAAAGCTGCTCGAAAGTCTCTTCTTCAAAACTCTCGTTCGAATTTTTGTCGAGAATCGAATCTATAAAAAGATTGAATCTTGCAAAACAAACGACGCAATTTATCGGGCAATCTATCGAGGATTTGCGCTGTTCAAAGATCAGTATTACCGAGACTTGACGGATGACGATGTGGAAATGCTTTTGGGAGTCAAAATTCGCAGAATTTCGCTGTTTGACATTGGCAAGCATAAGGATGAAATAAAAAAGGTGAAGGCTGAGTTGGCTGAGATCCGGCGGCGTCTGAAGGGATTAACCAAATACGCGGTCCAACATTTAGAGAGGCTCGTTGCTGAGTATAAAGACCAATACCGCCGGCTGACGGAGATCGGCAAGTTCGGAGCGATTGAAGCTAAGGCGGCGGCGTTCAAGTCGTTCAAGGTAAGTTATGATCGGAAAAAGGGTTATATTGGGCACAAGGTAGCGGGCGATGAATTCGAGCTGGCTTGTTCGAAGTTCGACAAACTTTTACTAGTCTTTCGGGACGGCGGATATAAGGTGATTGAGTTAGCGGACAAGCTGTTCGTCGGGCAAGATTTGATCTACTGCGCAATACCGGATCGGGAGAAGGTGTTCACTTCCGTCTATCAATCTAAGAGAGGCGCTTATATGAAGCGTTTTATATTTGGCGGCGCAATATTAAATAAAGAGTATCGGTGCATTCCGGAGAAGTCGAAAATTCTTTTCTTTGAAGCGGGCACGCCTGAGAAAATTTATATCAAACATAAACCGGCGGCGTATCAGCGGGTGGATCAGCGAATTGCGAATCCTTCGGAGTTATCTGTGAAGTCAGCGAAGGCGCGGGGCAATCAGGTGTCGATTAAAGAACCGGCTTCGGTTCGGAGTAAACCACCCCGCAATTGGGATTCAGATGCGGCGACCACTGTTTTGAAATTCGGCTAGCCACATTTGGCGGGATTGTTTTCGGTTCGGCGAAGGGGATGGAATTGACGGTTCAAATCCTGACAGTTGCGCCGAATCTGTTTCCTCTTTGGACGGTGTTTGGCGCAGGGCTTCCTTGTTGGCGTGGGCGGAGATGTTCGCTTGGTTTTGCGGGGGGCTGATTGTTTGGGGTTTGACGGTTATTATGTTGGGGATGGGAAGTGCTCTGAAGTTTCAAGATTTTCGGTCGGCAGCGCATTCGCGTCAATCTGTATTGCTCGGCGTGGCCGCTCAGTTTTTTGATTATGTCTTTTCTGGGTTGGGCGGTCAGCGGTTGAGACTGCGGAAAGAGTGTTTGTCGAGGAGAAAGCAAACACGGCGAAAAGACAGGAGGCAAGAGCGGCGGCGGTCCGAATTTGATGAGGCCGGCATAGCCGCAGAGTTCAACTCGCGAACGACCAAGTGGAAGGGCGATTGTTGGACAAAAATTGGCTTGTCTGCGAGAATATTCTGCTTTGGAGGATGCTTGCTTGGCGTGGAGGAACGGAGCCAACAAGTTTCATTGCCCGCGAAAATTTGCTTTCTTGATTTGCCAAACCTCTGCGGATTCGTTCATACTCCGGTTTTCTTTTGGTGGAGCCGAGCGATCCGATTTTGAAATTGAATACTGGAATTGGCAGATGCAGGCAATAGGCGTTTATCCCGGCAAGCGGAAGTTAGAGATTCTGGATCATTCGGAACCGGAAATTCGTCGTGACGACGCCGTCAAGGTGCGTTGTTTGGAAGTGGGCGTTTGCCGCACGGATCGAGAAATTTGTTCTTTTGTCTATGGCGAACCGCCGCCGGGCTCGGATTATTTGATCTTGGGTCACGAATCACTTGGCGAAGTGGTGGAAGTGGGGACGGACGTTCAAAACTTGCAAGTTGAGGACTTGGTTGTGCCGTCGGTGCGGCGTCCTTGCGGGCATTCGACTTGCCGTCCTTGTCGGGGCGAGCTTCAAGATTTTTGTTCCACGGGAGAGTTTATCGAACGCGGCATCAAGGCGGAGCACGGTTTCATGGCGGAGGAATACGTGGAGCGAGAGCGTTTCTTGCACACGGTTCCCCAACATTTGCGGGAGCTTGCCGTGTTGGTGGAGCCGTTGACCATTGCCGAAAAGGCGATGGCCCAAGTATGGCAAACTCAGGAAAGGCTCCCTTGGATTGCGGCGGAAAGCGACGGCGCTCCCCAAGGCGACGGCTTGAAGGCAGTCGTTATTGGGACGGGGCCGATTGGCATTTTGGGAGCGATGAAGCTGCGGATCGAAGGATTCGACACTTATGTTTATTCTCGTTTGAAGAAGCCGAATCCCAAAGCGGAGCTGGTGGAATCCGTTGGCGCCGAATACTTGTCGAGCTCGGAATGCTCCGTTGCCGAACTTGCCGAGCGAATCGGCAACATTGATTTGGTTTACGAAGCAGTGGGCATCCCGCGTCTTGCTTACGAAGTGTTGAGCGTTTTGGGAACCAATGGCATTTTTGTCTTCACCGGCATCCCCGCCCCCTATCCTCCGCTGGAAGTGGAAGCGGACCGCATCATGCGCAACGTGGTGTTGAAAAACCAACTGATCCTTGGAACCGTCAACGCTGATGCCGCCGCTTTCAAGGCGGCCTTGGCCGATTTGGATCGATTCCTTCGCCGCTGGCCGCAAGCGGCGCATTCTGTGATTACCGGACGCTTCGGAGTCGAAGCGTGCCACCAGTTGTTGCTCGGCAGGGCGCAAGGCATTAAGAACGTGATTCAATTTGCCTAAGCCGTCCCCAAAAGAAGCGCCCGGCGCAAGGTAGGCAGTTCAACTTTTGGCTACTGCTCGGCTATTGAAGCATCTTCTTCTTTTCTTTGGATAGACGCCGGTTTTAGGTGGATGATTGGCGGCGTTTCTTTTGGAAATGGCGGCGAACAATCACAAAACCGAGCGCAAACAAGCCGAAGACCAGGGCATATTCTTCCGGTTCGGGGATGATGGCGGTGTGCACCCGAATGCGAAGACCATCCGCAACCTGAGCGGTAGACCCTATCGCACCACCATAAAAGCTTCCGCCGGGACCGATTTTCCTTGCCCGAATATAAGGATCGCGGGTGGAAAAGACGCTGATCGGCACATTAGCAAGAGTGCCGGAACCGCTCCAACTGATAGTGTCGTTCAGGTTGTAACTCAAAGACGAGTCAACCCGCGGGCCAAAGCGATCCACCTGGGAAACATCCCTGAAGTATAGATGAGTGATGGTTTGGGAATTAGCGGCGGCGGTCATCGTGGGGGCGTTGGTGATAACGTTGAGGTTGGCGTTGGTGAAGGCGGAGTTGCGCAAGCGCAGGTTGCCGAGCAAGGAATTGTAATCTTTGTTGGGATTGGCGGCGGTGGAGGCAGGAATGGCGGACAAGCTTTTGACGCCGGTGCCGGGATCCGAGGCGAAGAGAGAGTCAAAGAGTCGGGCGGTGTCTTGATCAAACCAGTTGTTGCCGCTGCTAGCAGTTCGGAAGCCTCGCGGTTGCGATTGCGGTCTTGTTGCGGTGGTGGAGCCGCTAAAAATCCAAAGAGTGCCGTTGGTAGATTCTTGGCTGGGATAGATGTCGATGTAAAGTTGCGCTTGGGATTGCTCCAAAGGAATCAAAGAAGCAAGCGCCGACACCACTAACGCCGCGAAAAAGCGACAATTATAGGCCCGCTTGCCAATGATAACGAAAAGTGATAACGAAAAGTGATAACGAAAAGGTTCTCATAGATTCCAACATAAAAAATGATCGATTGTTCTGACTTTGGTGACAAAGACGATTTCCTTTGTAGCCTCCTCACCGCAAAGAGTCAACCTCAAAATCATAAAAAAATGAAAAAGGTTAAGAAAAGTTCGTTGGAAAACGACAAAACCCGCCAAAAAACGCAACATTCCCGCTGGGCCGATGGCGAAGTTTTGCTTTGTCGTTGCGAGAAAAGATTTCGCCGCAGCTTCGGCAAAAGCCCTGCTGTTAGCGGGAACGGTTTCTAATGAAAAGCCTTGGGAGAGGTTGTCGTTGGCAACAAGGGGCAGATTTTCGCTCCGTATTTTCTGGCCTTCGGCGTTCAGAGCGCAAGCGCGGAAACTCAAACTGGGTGGCAAAAAGAGTTTCTTTTCCCGCCTTTTTCCAGTATTTTTTTTGGAAACATGAACTTCAGAACGTTTCGTTTTACAACGGTCTCTATTTGGATTGCCGGTGCTGTTTCGGGATTGGGAGGTGATGGCCGGGCGGATTGGACGCAGTTTCGCGGGCCAACCGGACAGGGAATTTCGGACGCAGACGCTTTGCCTCTTTCGTGGAGCGAAGAGTCGAACGTGGCTTGGAAAACGGCCGTTCACGGGAAAGCTTGGTCGTCTCCCGTGATTGCGGGCGGCAAAATCTGGCTGACCACGGCTACGGAAGACGGTCGGTTGCTTTCAGGAATCTGCGTCAATGCCGAATCGGGCGCCGTTTGGTTAGACCGGATTCTGTTTCGCGTCGACCAGCCTCAATTCGCGCACAAGTTCAACTCGTATGCCTCGCCCACGCCGGCGACTGATGGCGAGCGGGTTTATCTTTCCTTTGGCGCGGAAGGCACGGTCTGCTTGAACGCAGACACGGGAGAACTGCTTTGGCAACGAAGAGACATTCGGTGCAATCACTTTCGCGGCGCCGGCTCCTCGCCCATTCTTCACAACAACCTTCTCATCATGAACTTTGACGGCAGCGACCGCCAATTCGTCATTGCCTTGGACAAATATAGCGGACGGACGGTTTGGCGAACGAAACGCTCCATCGACTTTCAAGACCTCAACGAACACGGCCAGCCGGACAGAGAAGGCGATTGGCGCAAGGCGTTTTCCACTCCTCACATCGCTTTCTTTGGTGGCGAGCCGGTTTTGCTGAGCCTTGGCTCAAAATGCCTTTACGGATACGAACCCGGCAGCGGGCGGGAAAAATGGCGCGTGGAATCCCGAATCGGACATTCTGGAAGCACGCGCCCCACCGTCGGCAAAGACCGAATCTTCTATTGCACCGGTTTTGCCAAAGGCGAGCTGTGGTGCGTTCGTCCCGGCGGAAACGGCAACGTCACGGACTCGCACGTTCTGTGGAAACTGAAGCGAAGCGTTTCCAACAAGCCCTCGTTGATCCTGTTTGGAGGCTCCATTTTCATGATTCATGATGGCGGCGTTGCTTCCTGCATCGATGCCGCAACCGGCCAGCCAATTTGGCAGGAACGCATCGGCGGCAACTATTCCGCCTCTCCTTTGTTGCACGGCCGGAAAATCTATCTCTTCAGCGAAGAAGGCAAGACAACCGTCGCAATGGCCTCCCGAAACTTTGAAGTGCTGGCCGTCAACCAACTAGACGACGGTTTCATGGCCTCGCCCGCCGTGTTTGAAAACTCGCTCATCCTTCGCACAAAGTCGCATCTTTACCGCATCGCCGAAGATTGAATTCTCTTTTCAACGGGCTGGACGAAGGGATTCCAACCCAAAGTGGACGAGAGTTTTCAAACGGTCTGGGAAGCAATGAACGTTCCCTTCCGCGCGATTCGCTTCAGTTCGCTCTCTGGAAGAAGCAACGCATCGCGAACGAATCTCGTAACTGCGTCAAAACACAGAAACGCAATGGCCAGAGGCGCAGTGTAAATCAACCATCCGCCCGTGTTCACAATAAAAGCCAGCCGGGCGGCGCGCTCGATACGGCCTTCCAGTTGCCGGACTTCGCGGTTGCCGCAAGCATCGATCCGCTTGCGGCGCTTTTTGATTCGCTCCCTGAGTTGTTCGTCCTTCGCAATGGCGCGCTCAACCATGAAACGCAACGAAAAATCAATTCCCGGAAGCAGACGGATGACGCTGTTGACGCTACTTTGCAAATAACGAAAAACCTCCTTGTCGGCGCCGTTCGGTTTGCGGTGATAAAGCCATCGCAATTCATCGCGAAGACGGAAAAGATCGTAGCGAAGGCGAAGGCGGAATGAGGGAGCGAGAACGGCCTCCCAGAGGAAGTGCCAAGCCGTAACGATAACCAGAGCGTAAATAAGAAAAGTCATAATTCGCTGGATTCAGTGTCAATCTTCAAATTTTCTTGTTGCAAAAGCGATTTCTCCCGACCAATTCGATCTATCTCGGATTCAAAAATCCTCCGTTGCCAACGAGCATGACAAATCCATCCCAAGCATGTCAAGCCAAAAAGAAAGTATCCCAAAACTGCGCTATCGGCAACGTCGAAAATACGGAAAACCAGCTTGCTGACGTCTTCAGACGGCATTTTCCACACGATAAAGGCGACGAGAGCGAACAAACACAATGGAAGAAACTGTCCGCGGTTGATTGCGGCAACAGCGATGTCGGCAATCATGCCCCAGACATTTGTGGAGCGGTTTTCTTGGTTGTTTTTTGCCGCCATGAACTAAAAATTAGCAAAGAGAGAATTATCGAATCTTCCCGGCAATTCATTAACAAAAGATCCATTTTCCTAAAAATCCCATTCCATTTTCCAGAAAACTCAAAGCATCCTCTCTGCAAAATCATCGCAATGATTTGCGCCATTGAATTTAGAGATCGTAAGCTTTGCCGGGTCTGATGGTAGCGCCCAACCGGACGCCTTTGAGAAACCATTTTCGCGCTCGGTCCATGTCCTTTTGAACGCCCTCGCCTTTTTGATACATTACAGACAGCGCAAGTTGCGACTTGGGATGATTTTGCTCGGCGGCCTTTTGAAACCATTGAAACGCCTCGGCAAAATCCTGCTCAACGCCGTAGCCTTTGGCATACATTCTGCCAAGAAACGCCTGCGCTTCCGCATGCCCTTGTTCGCCGGCCTTGCGCAGCCATTGAAGCGATTCTTCGTAATCTCGCCGAATGCCTCGGCCTTTGAAGTATATCTTGCCCAGATGACACTGCGCATCCACGTGACCTTGCTCGCCGGCCTTGCGGAACCATTCAACCGCCTCGCGCAGGTTTCTGCGGACGCCCTTGCCTTTGAAGTATATCCTGCCGAGAATGAATTGCGCCGCCACATCGCCCTGCTCGGCCTCTTGGCGAATTTCCTCAAACTTCTCTGCGTCAAAACTGCTGGCCATGACGGAAAGTTAACGAATTCTCGGAAACATTATCACGACAAAAATGCTTGGGAAACAATTTTTCCAACCTAAACAAAGCCACCTTCCTCTCGGCAAAACCGAGACAAAGCCGTTACTAAGCCGATACTAAGCCGTCTCAGAGGGCTTTTGGAACCGCCAAAACGCCCCCAAACCAGAAAATTCCCCAAGCCAACCAACCGCGCCGAAACCACACTTTCCCTCGCCCCTCCAATCCGCCTTCGCCGCCCAACCCTTTCCCCATTTCAGCTTGCCTTCTTCCGCCCAAGAGCCTAAAAACAAAGAAATCGTTTAGCAAAAAATGACAAACGAGCAGGAAAGCGAGGAAGTCCGGCGTTTCAAGGCGACGAAAATAGAAGCCGAGCAAGGAGATGCCAAGGCGCAAAGCGACCTTGGCGATATGTATTACTATGGCGAAGGGGTGACGGCGAATTACAAAAAAGCGGCCAAGTGGTACTGGAAGGCGGCCGAGCAAGGAGACGCCGGAGCGCAAAGCATCCTTGGCGATATGTATGACTATGGCGATGGCGTGAAGAAGAAGGAGGCGGCAAAGTGGTATCGAAAAAAGGTCAAGCAGTATCGAAAGACGGCTGATCAAGGGGATGCCGAAGCGCTATTCAACCTTGGCGAGATGTATGACGATGGCGATGGCGTGCCGCAGGATGATGTGGAAGCGGCGAAATGGTATCGCAAAGCGGCCGAGAAAGGGGTTGTCAAAGCGCAATACAAACTTGGCAGGATGTATTATAGAGGCGTGAAGAATTACAAAAAAGCGGCGAAATGGACTCGGAAGACAGCCGAACAAGGGGATGCCGGGGCGCAAAACATGCTTGGCTTGATGTATTACTCCGGCCAAGGCGTGCCGCAAGATTATGCGGAAGCGGCGAAATGGTATCGCAAAGCGGCCGAGCAAGGACATGCCGAGGCGCAAAACATGCTTGGCTTGATGTATCACTTAGGCTGGGGGGCGTGCCGGAGGATAAGGTTGAATCATACGTTTGGCTTCTCTTGGCGGAAGAAAACGGAGCTGACACCGACGGAACGGAATGGATTTCCCGTATCAAAAAGGGTCTCACGGCGGAGCAGTGGGAGAAATTGAAAGCGCGGGCGGCGGAACTGCATCGCTTGATAGAGGAAAGAAAAGTAAACCCGAAGCCGTCCGTTGAATCTCCATGAAAACGAACGACCAAGAAATGACCAACAAAGAGCTCCAAATCTGGATCGCCGGCGAGCTGAAGAGTTTCCAAGCGGAGATAACCGGCGAGGTGAAGAGTCTTCGCTCCCATGTGGACGGCGAGTTCAAAGCGATTCGTGCGGAGTTGAAAGGCGTTGAATCTCGGTTAGACACGAAGATTGAAGGTGTCGAGGCACGGCTGGACGCACGGATTGTTGGCGTTGAGAGCAAGGTAGAGTTCGTTCAATGGGGCGTTTCGATATTCGTTGCGCCAATATTGATTCCGCTGGTAATTTATTTTGGTAAGCTTGCTTGGGACACGGCGCGGATGAAAGCGAAAAGCATGTTCGACAACGGCAAAGGCGTGCCGAAGGATTATGTGAAGCGGTAAAGTGGTGGCGGAAAGCGGCTGAGTAAGGGCATGAAAGGGCGCAACACAATCCTTGCATGGCAAAAAAACCTAAGCTGTCCGTTGAATCTCCATGAAAACGAACGACCAAGAAATGACGAATAAAGAGCTCCAAATCTGGATCGCAGGCGAGCTGAAGAGTTTCCAAGCGGAGATAACCGGCGAGTTGAAGAGTCTCCGCTCCCATGTGGACGGCGAGTTGAAAAGCTTCCGCGCGGAAATGAATGGCGAGCTGAAGGCGATTCGGACGGAGATGACTTTGGGTTTTGCCGGCGTGGACACTCGGATTGACGAGGTCGAGGCACGGCTGGGAGGTTTGGAGTCGCGCGTGGATGGCTTGATGATTGGGGTGGCCGTTCCGGTGGCGGTTTTTGTTCTTCTGGCGGCGACGAAGTGGGCGTGGGATTATTTGGGATTTTTGAAGAAGTTTAGAGAGGAAAAACATGGTTTGCGGCAGAGCGAATTAGGTTTAGGAAAATCTGCGAAGTGAGATTTTGATGAAAAACGGGAAGGCGCGGCGAGCGAAAGGGCGGTTTCTTGGCGCAATTGGTTGGCGCTAGGGCTTGCCGAAGGACAGTTTTTCAAATGCCCGAATGGGAAAGCTCACCGGCCCGAAGTTGGGGCTGATTCCGCGCAAACGCTCGTCTTGAAGTTCGGACAATTCTAGGTGAACGACGCCTTGCTCGGCAAACTGGGCAATGACTGCGCTTTTGGAGGCCGGCGTTGTCTTTTGGTTGGCAATGCCGGCAAATTCGATTTTTTGGATTTCTTGCAACGGTATTTCAATTTCGCCGCCGGTCAAAGCCAACATCAGCGCGCTGTTTTGGACGGATTGCACTTTTCCAGTTCGTCGGATTCCGTTGCGCAAAGTGACGAGGTCTTCTTTGGCGGTGACGCGAATGGCAGGCGGCTCTTCGATTTGGCCGTTCCAAGTGGTCACGCGAAAGTTGCTGAAGCGGATGGAACCTTGCCCTTGGTGAACCATGCGAATGCCGTTTCCTTCGCCCGCAAAGTCATTTTTGTCCACCCACTGCTTCACCAACTCGCCGTCCACTAACAAGACGATGCGGGCGGCGGCCTTGTCTATGCGGATGTCGACGTGCGCTTTTCTTTTCCCGGAAAAGGCTCGCGTTTGCATCTGCCCCAAGTATTGCAGCGGCGTTTTCTGTTTTACCATCACCACTTCCACAAAGGGAGAAGAGAGACGCAGGCTGTAAAAACCGCCGAAAACGGGCTCTTCGTCTTTTGCCGTCAAGTTGACGGGATGGAGATAATCGGTGTGCAAAGCGAAGGCGAGGTTCAGCAGGCCTTTCCAGTGCAGGTCAAACTGAAGCCGTGATTGATCGGGCAATGCCAGATCGCGGGCGATGGAGGCCGCTTTGGTGGCGTAAAAAGCCTGATTGTGATATGTCCAATGGCCGCTTTGCATGATTGCCGGGGCCACTTCCCCCCGCGTCCAACCGTCCAAACTTGTCGGGCCAGAGAACAAAGGCTCTTCCGGTTGATTGTCAAAAACAATCCATTGCCAGCGATTTCTGGGAAAGCGCAACGCTTCGCCGTAAGGGGTTTCAAAAATTGCTTCGCTTGCGGTCACTTCCCGCAAATGGCCAACCAATTCGTCTCCGTTGAACAAGCGAATGGCGCTCCGGCCCGGCTGTGGATTGTTGGCTTTTGGTTGTTGGAAGTTCGCCAGATTGATTTCCTGAAGCGCAAAATAGCGGAAGTTTGCCGGCGGAAAGTTGGAATCATACTGCCAAAAAACTCCTTTTTGGGGAGAAGCCGACACAATCCGCCCGTCCAGCCGATCTCCGTTCACCAAGCGCAACACATCTCGCAAATCTGCGGCGTCGGGTTCGGCGGCCGAAGCGGCCAAAAGCCGACACATCCCGGCCAACATCAGCCCGGCGGCGAGCCGGCGATTCCCAAGTTTTCCCAAAGTATCCCAATCTTTTTTTTTGGTTTTCATCCGCTTATTCTTTTGTTGGGAAGTTCCAAATATCTTCCGGGTTTTCTTGCGCAGACAGCGGTTGCCTGAGCGGATGTTGGAGGTTGAAGGCGGCCAACCGAACGGAATCCGGTTGGAATTCCACGGGGCCGAAAGTGGAGCTCACTCCCCGGACAACTTCCTTCGTCCACTCGGTCAAGGCAAAGGACAAACTCCCGCCGCCGGAAAGCGACACTCGGATTTCTTTGTCCGCCAGCGCTTCGTTCCCCGGCTCTTCCGGGCGATGAAAGTAGATTTGCCGAACGCGCTCCAGCGGGATGCCCACTTCGAGCCGATTGCGAAGGCGGAAGCGAAGCCGTCCGTCTCGGATTCCCTGCACTTGTCCTTTCGGTTGGTCTCGATTGACCAAAAGCAATCCGTCAGAGGATGGATTGTCGGCGGATTCCAACTCCGATTCCAGATGCCCGTCCCATTCGGTGACGAGAATTCGGCTGAGGGAAAGCGTGGACTGATGCGCTGAGGCCGAAAAGGAAACGCCGCTTCCTTGGGCGACAAACCCTCGCGCATCCTTCCAAGAAGCGATGACTTCGTCATCCGCCAGCAGGGCGAAGATTGCCTTGTCTCGATGCGAGCGGAGGTCGAAGCGGGCCTTGGTTTTGTTGGCGAGATGCGGGAACTGCACGTCGCCCAGCGTCATCGTCCCCGACCCCGGTTGCACGCGGCGGAAGGAGGCATAGCTCGGCGTCAAAGAAAACAGATAGGCGCCTTTGCGATAATCGTGACGATCCAGCGTCTCGGCGTGCATGGTCACGGTTAATTGAAAATTTCCTTCCCAGCGGAGGTCGAACGCCAATCGCGCCGAGCTTTCCAGCTTCATATCCCGGCCGATTACGCCTCGGTTGGTCACGTTCAACGCGCCGTCCCGATAGCTCCAGCCATTCGGACTCTTGCTTCGAACCCACTCGTCCACGCTGTTGGGCCCTTCGTAAAGCACTCGGTAGCCGTTTTGCAGAAAAGCAATGCTCTGCACCTGCTTTCGGGATGCGCGAAGGCTTCCGCCGAATTCGGTTTCCATTTTGAGGAACGAGTCGTCCATCTCCGCAATCTTCCCGTAAACCTCGTCGCCGTTGGCGAAGCGGAAGCGGCATTGCGCCGTCTCTGCCTTCGCCGTCTCTGGTTTCTCCGCCCGCGGTTGCCGGAGAGGGAATCGAATCGAAACCAACGAAGAGAACGGAAACCTCAAAGCCTCCGTCGCATGCGGGTGTTGCCAGACGAGTCCGTTCGCCGGAGAAAGGGAGGACATCTCCCCATGCAACGCCGAGCCATTAAGGAGCCGAACCAGACCGTCGCCGTCCGCTTCCACGCGAAGCGCAAGCGCGGCCGTTCCCAGCAACGCCAAGCCGATCCGCCTTGCCCACAATTTGTGTCTTGCCATAGAAAAATGCCCCTCTTGCCCTTGACGCCGCTACCGTTCGTAAATGGGAAGATAACGATAATTCAGCGCCAACGACAACAAACTTGCCGCCGTGCAAAAGGCCGCGCCGAATTGGCCGTCCCAACTGCCGTCGTCGTTTTGAGACTTGCTCAACTCAATGATGTTTTTCCGATTCCATTGGCGCCATTCTTTTGGATCGGCGTGAAAAAACGCCTGGGAGGCATAGTAGAGAAAATAATGGTAGTAGCTGCTGCTTCGAGGCGACTGGCGCAGGTAAGCAAAGGCTCGGCGGAAGGCTTCAGAGTCTTTCTCCTTAGCCAACGCCAGCACCAAAGTCCCAATCGCCGTGCGCGGACCGTTCGGCCCGGAAGCTGAAGTGTATCCATATCCGCCTTCCCGCGTCTGACACCGCCGAAAGAACTGGAGACCCTTTTGAATTGCCTCTTCCGGCACCCCGATCCCGGCGTTGCGGGCGGCAAACAAAGCCACCATTTGCGCCCCGCTTATCGTGGTGTCCGCGTCCCTGCTTTCCGGCGAGTAACGCCAAGCGCCTAAGGGATTGCGGCTCTGCGAATCTGTAATCAACCGCACCGCCTGCGTCAGCGCTGGACCCAGCCGTTCGTCCTCCACGGCGCCGTAAGCCTCCGCCAGCGCCAAAGTGGCAAACCCATGATTGTACATCGAGTTGCCGATATAACCGGTCTTCGAATTCTGGCTCTCCAAAATGTAGTTCAAACCCCGGCCAATCGCCTTGCCAAAAGGTCCGTGGTTCGGATCGTCCCCGTGCGCCAACATGCTCACCACAGCCAAACCCACCACGCCCGGCGCCGACCCGTAGTGAGAACCCGGCCACGTTCCGTTCTCCCGTTGGCTGCGGTTCAAATAAGCCAATCCCTTCACGTAAATCCGATCCACCTCCCCCGCCGCCCAATCCACCGACTCTGTGAACAACTCTTGCGCCTCCGCCAGCCTTCCCAGCAAACCGGCCACCACCACAATCGCAAAAACGAAACCGCACTTCCTCACCCGCGCCATAAAAGCACAAAACAGCATCCACCGCAAAACCATGAAATCGCAATGTAAATAACTTGAGAATAACTTTTTCTCAAAAAAAGCTGTGGACAAAATGGATAAACCAAGTTACCTTTTCAAAGTTTTCCACTTTTGCGGAATTTGGTTGCATGGTTGCTAAAAATTAACAGGTACTTAAATTGACATGAAGAAACTGCTTACTATTCCAAAAATTCAGGAGGCGGCTCTCGGCATTGCCGTAATCGCCTTGGCCGCGGGCTGGCTCCCTTGCCGAGCTTGGAAGCGCAACGCGGCGGTGGCGGTGGCGGTGGTGGCATTGGTAGCGGAGTTGCCGCCAACTACATCCACGATGCCCTCACCGGCAACAAAGTTCCCGTCACTCCGCCGATGAATGGCCAAATCAACGCAACCCCGTCAGTGGAGGCGTATGGCGGTTTCCGCATGACCCAAACCATTAACGGATACGCGCACAGCGGATTGACTTCCGATCTTGGCGGAGAACGAGAACGGGGCTACAACGACGACAAATGGACCGAATACTTCGACGTGGATTTCAACGAAGTGGTGGATAATCCCGACTACGACCCCGACACAGAACCCGGAGAACCCAACTCCAGAAAATACATGCTAGGGGATTGGGACAACGACCACAGCGACGAATTCAAGAGCCGCGGGACAATGAAGCGGGAATACTCCACTGCAAAATAATACGGCTGGGTTTACGACGACGACGGGAACAAATACATGCAATTCTCCAAAAAAGGAAGGTGGGTTTATTACGGCACCAGCGAACGCATCAAATGTTCCCATCGGCTATTGAACGAAGTCGACGTCGGCGACAACCGTCTGGCAAAAGACCAAACTTACGATGTGGAAGTATGGTGGAAATTGGATCATTTGACTTGGTCCAAAGACGAAGAAGACTTCGTATGGAGGCGAACTGGCGATTGGCAGATGGAGGAACATACCTTGAGCGCCGTCAGCTCCGGTCGGAAGAAAATCGTGTTACTGGAACAAAACACGGAAATCTACGAGTTAAAAGAGAAGGGAAGCAGTCGGATTTGGTGGAAAGGCCGAGCGGTCAAACCGTGGCTGGCCAAAAACTACATCGTTTGGGAGCGGAAGCAGCACGACGAACTCAACAGCAACTAAAAGAAAGGAGGACAAAGAGATGAAACGCAACGACACGACTCACAACTCGACCAACCGGATTCTTGCGTTGGGCCTTGCTCTGACCATCGGCGTCTGGCTGGTGATTCTGTTCACCAGCCAGCAAACGGAAGAGAATCCAACCACGGCCAAGGCAACGCCGCCGCCGCAACCGGAAGCCAAAGAAAAGGCAACGGCAAGCGACGGCTTTGATGCGGCGGCGGAATTTAGGGAGCGGCACAACCGCGCCCTCTCGCCTGGATCTCGCGAAGACAACCGCAGAAAACTCTGGGAGCAAAACTTCCCTTTCCAGCCAACCTTCGATCCGGCAAACACAGTCACGGCGGAGATGATTTCCCCTGATCCAAGAAGCAGGTGGGGGCCCCAGACACCCACATCCGTTTGAAGAGGTTCTTCGGCGACGATTTGCGGTTTTCGCCGCAGTTTGAGCAACTCTGCCTCATCATGGAAGAGTACGACCGCACCGAGAACCCCCTTGCCTTAGCCCGGGCTTTTGACGCTCTGCGGGAGTATCATCGAATACTGCGGGAGGAAAACTTGGATGAAATCAAAAAGAAGTCGAACGGCAAGCCGGCGAGGCGGCGCGTGCGTGGCGATCTCATAACTCTCTCGGACGGCAGCCGGGCGTGGAAACGCACCGACGAATGGGAAACGTTCACTTGGGGGGAAGCTGCGGAAGACATGAAGCACATCATCGAATCGGCAATAGCCGCCGAGAGGCATTGGCCGCACCAAGAGATGATGACCGACGATCAAGCCGACGAAGTGGTGGAACGACTCATTAGTGAAATCCACGGCTGGGCGGATGTGAACGGTTGGCTGGTTATGGGCGATCCAGATGCAAGAAGGGCGTTGAAAGTGGGCGATCCGTTGTTGACGCCGTATGTGGGCTATCAGGCGGGATTTGACGCCTGGAACGACGAGCGGAATCGCGCGATCAACGAAGGCATGGCAAAAAAACGGCGGAAGAATCGTCCAGCCGGCATTTTGGCGGACGGCACGTTGGTGAACGCAAACAACGAGCCAATCCAAGCCAGTTCCGGTTCGATTGGCAGTTTTGTGAACTCCGGCAAACCGTTTGCTTTGCAAGAAACGGAAGACGGCCATGTGCGTCTCTCTCCTGAAGCGATGGCCATTTTAGATGCCGAGTTTGGAAAACAAGAACGGCCTTTGAGACCTGCTGTTTTAGGAAATCCTCCTCCTACCGAGGAAGAATGGCGATTGCAAGAAGTCATGCGCCAGTTGGAAGGCACTGCACGGAGGCAACAATAGCCTCTTTGCTTTGGTTGTGAACCGTCGGGTTTTGGTTCGGCGGCTTGTTGTAGAATTCACGCAGTTCACCGAAGAACCAAATCAACGAATGGCACCGCATTTGCCCAAGCAACGAGGGAATGTGCAGGTTTCCAACCGGACAATGCTCCACGCTCTATTGTATATGGCGGAAAACGCTGGCCAATGGAAACGCCTGCCGGCTCGCTTTGACAAGTGGTCTACCATTATTCCACACTCAACGGCGCATACACAATTCAACTCCAAATGCAGTATCCGGGAGAATACGGCACTTTTGGCGTCGTTCGAGGACCGGGTAAATCCGTCACCGTGAACAACGTCTTGACTTTCGATCCTTTGACCAAGCAAATTGGCGACGCATTGATAATCAATGCGTGGGTGAACCATTTTAATTCAAGCGATCCCGTTGATATTGTCGTCGATTTCTACGATGAAAATAACAATCACGTAGGCTACGACGTAATGCGTCCCCAGCAGTTTCTGGATGAACACGGACACGGCACGGGACTCTGGTTCATTGCCGGACAATACTCCCCGGAGGACGATTCCAACTTGCCCGCAGACCAAAACATCCGCGCAGCGTTCTTTGAAGTTGCTCAGCTAACCCAAGCGCAAAAAGACTCCGGCCAAAGACCTTCAACCCAAGGTGCGCCTGCTCAACAACGAACCTACACCAAAGAAGTTTCTTGGACTGGTGACGATTTTGTCGTTGCGTGGGGTTGGCATTCAGAAGCATGGAAATGGGGCGGCTGGGGGCGCCGAGATTTTGCGCACAAACACCGAATGATCCAACAAAGGATTATTAATATTATTACAAATCCAGCTTTGGCCAATGAATACAGAGTTTATCCTTCGCCTAACGGTTGGAATGTCGGAACAACATTTCAATATCAAAATAATTCGGATAAACAAACACTGCTTAATGCTTTGGCCTCACCTAACAGTCGTAATTTCTTCTGGTTGGGGCATGGCCAAGATGCTCTTTTCACTCCCAGCTCCGAAAAGATTCCTCATACGTACATTACTCCTAATGATATAAGCGAGGCACTTGAGAATGGCGCCTTTATGCGTAACAATAGGATAATCAATAGAGAAAAAGTACGCAAACATCCTTATCGCCTAGTCATTCTGATGGGATGCGAAATGGTTGGAAATGAATGGCCAAATGCCTTCGGGATAGACGCGAGAGAAAGCACGGTGGCAGAATATCAAGCATTACAACGTAAACCCAGGGCAATGGTAATCTGGACAAGCCCAATTCAGGTGCCGGCTGGTAACGATTTGTTCGAGATACCTCAAGTGAGAGCTCCTACGAATCTTATTTATGCAGGAAGGGAGCATACTAAGATGTCGCTGGCATTAGCTGTTCTTTTCTCCAACTGGATGGCAAATCGTCCATTAAAAGAATGCATGGAGGCATTTGAAAGAGAGGCTTTGAGGCAAGGTTTTCGAGGAATGGACAGTTGGAAGATTCATGGATGCATAGATCTGCGAAAGGAAGGACCATAAAGCACTATTGCTGAGAGGAAACAATGAGTCGAAATTACAAAAACTACTTTTTAGGAAAGCGGTACAAATCTGCCGGATATCGACTAGCTTTCGCTCTGTTCATTTTTCTGTATTGCTTCTTTATTACCGGAGGAGGAATGGATTCACATCATCTTACGCCTAGTGAGGCTTTTAGAAGGAAGATTGAGGAGATGTTTTTCCAATCAATTCCGCTTTTTCTATTCCCCGTTTTGATATGGGGGAAACGCTGGGAAAGAATTCTTGCGCTCTTGTTGTCGTTTATTCCTTTGGCCAACTTATTTGTGTACTTGACGATATTGTTGGGCATTGACTAATGGATTGCCGAAGGAATTTCAATTCAGCCCAGAGGAACAATTCATGGGCAATCGAAACTGGAAAGAGCATTTTCTTGGCAAGGATTTCAAGAGATTCAAAAGCCAAGAGATTCAAAAGCGCAAACTTGCGGCTTGGGAGCTATTTTGGCGTTTTGTTGAGGGCGATAAATGCCGGCGGTGGCTCCTTTGCGGCCGCAAAATGGTTATCGTTGGGGAGCGCGCGCGTTGTTGATTTGCCGCGAGTGCGTTTTGGCGGCGCATAAAACCTTGGGCTTTTCGTTGCTTTTGTTTTTGAACGGCGCCGTTCGTTGGGGAAGGGAAGCGGATGGGAGTCCAAAGTCTCGATTGGAGGATTCTGTTTTTTGCGGGGAGGCGGAATTTTTGATTTGTCGTTTTGTTTTTGCTCTGTGAGTTCGGGGAGAAGGGCGAGATTTTTTGCCAAAAAAAAATCAGAATTTTTTCTTGCATGGATCGCTGGATTGGTTTTTTCTCTTTTTCGTAATCCGAAATTTTTGAAGAAAGGCTTAGGTTTTATGCGTAGTTTTACTCCACACATTTTTTTGCGGAACGCGGCTCGGTTGGTGGCCGCGCTTGCCTTGTTGGCTGGTTTAAGGGGGGGGGGGGGGGTAGAAGCCCAGAACTTGGAAGACGGCCTGGTCTCTTATTGGCCGTTGGACGAAATTCGAGGAACGAAGACGCCGGATGTGATTGGCGGTTATGATATGGAGTTGACGAATTTGACGGCGGAAGACTTGGTGGAAGGGCAGACGGGCCGGGCTTTTGAGTTCAACTTTGATCGGCAGACCTTGCTTTCGCGAGTGCATCAGCCGGGCGAAGACTTGCCGGCCAATCAGCATGAGTCTTGGACTTTGTCCATGTGGGCGAAGTTGGACGGCAACGGGCAGAATGATTTGCGGATTTTCTCCGAAGGGAATACGGCGAACAGCAATCCGCTGTTCAATTTAGGGACGCACAACGGGGGCGCTTCCGGGCAGTTGGATGTGTATATTCGGCAAGATGGCTGGCCGACGGTGGGGCATATTTACACGATGGGAGAGCCGTTTGACGGGGAATGGCATCACATTGTGTTTGTGCAGGAGAATGGGATGCGGTCGATTTACATCGATGGGGAGTTGGATGAGTTGGAGATTGGGGAGAAGCCGGAGGGGGATTGGCTGGTGAACAACACGTCGATAGGGGGGATATTGCGGTCGTCGGCGTCGCATTGGGTGAACGGGGTTTTGGATGAGGTGGCGATATGGAAGCGCGCTTTGTCGGAAGAGGAAATCGCCGAAATCCGAGACAACGGGATGAGCTCGATACTCTCGCCGCTGGCCAGAGGTTTGGTTTCGCATTGGCCGTTGGATGAGGTTCGAGGGACGAAGACGCCGGACTTGATTAGCGGTTACGATATGGAGTTGACGAATCTATCGGCAGAAGACTTGGTGGACGGCCAGACGGGCCAAGCTTTTGAGTTCAACTTTGATCGGCAGACCTTGCTTTCGCGAGTGCATCAGCCGGGCGAAGACTTGCCGGCCAATCAGCATGAGTCTTGGACTTTGTCCATGTGGGCGAAGTTGGACGGCAACGGGCAGAATGATTTGCGGATTTTCTCCGAAGGGAATACGGCGAACAGCAATCCGCTGTTCAATTTAGGGACGCACAACGGGGGCGCTTCCGGGCAGTTGGATGTGTATATTCGGCAAGATGGCTGGCCGACGGTGGGGCATATTTACACGATGGGCGAGCCGTTTGACGGGGAGTGGCATCACATTGTGTTTGTGCAGGAGAATGGGATGCGGTCGATTTACATCGATGGGGAGTTGGATGAGTTGGAGATTGGGGAGAAGCCGGAGGGGGATTGGCTGGTGAACAACACGTCGATAGGGGGGATATTGCGGTCGTCGGCGTCGCATTGGGTGAACGGGGTTTTGGATGAGGTGGCGATATGGAAGCGCGCTTTGACGGAAGAAGAAATCACCGAAATCCACAATAACGGCGTGCCGGAGTCGCTTTCCCGGACGCAGCCGCTTGTGATTCGCAGTTTTGTCGCTGATTTTCCGGCGGTGGTGAAGGATGGTTCCGTCGTGTTGCGTTGGGATGCCAGTGCGGATGCGGTCTTGAGCATTAATCACGAAGTGGGCGATGTTACGGCGGATTCCGTTTTCGGCGTGGGAAGCAAGGAGGTTTCTCTTGAGGCAACGAGGACTTTTACTTTGACGGCGGTGCGCGGCGGCGAATCCGTCTCGGCCGATTACAAAGTTAGCGCGTTGGATGGCGTGCGCGAGGGGTGGACGCTGATTGACAACTTTGACGCTTGGCCGGCGGGGAGCATTGGCGGGCTTGGCTCTTGGAAGAACCCGGTGGGGGCAGCGGAAGTGTTGGAAAGCGATTCCAATCATCCCAGCCAGTCTTTGAGCTTCGGTGCGGCGCAGGCGCTTAATGCCGTTGAATTGAAGTCGTTGGCAATTGAGGAAGGCGAGCGCGCCACTGTGTTTTTCCGGATGCATGCGGCGACGGAAGCCGAGGGCGATACTTTGAATTTCAACGTCGGGCTGTCCGAAAAGCCGATTCGATTTGTCGGTGACTTCGACAACGACGTGGGTCCGTTCATCCAGTTTGACAATACCGATGCAGAGTCCGGTGGAGAATTGGAATTGAAGGCCATCAACGGCGTTGGCAGCGCTCTCGAGTTTGTCGGGGAAGTGAAAGATGCTTTGGAATACGGCGCGACTTACAATGTTTGGCTGGACGTGGACAATCGATCCATTGAAGACGGAGACACGTTTAACATTCACATCCAAAAAATCGGCGGCGAGCGAAAGACCTTGGCCGAAGGCTATGTTTCGGATCGCAATCCGTCTGGCACCGTCGATCTTGGCACCGTGCAGCCGCAGTTGGACACTCTGTTCATGGCCGTGTTGACCGCCAGCCAAGCGGACGGGCTTCTCCGGCTGGACGACTTCTATCTGAGCAACACCGGCGAGTTTAACGATACCGTTCCCATTGCGTTGGGCGCGACGGAATTTCTGGCCGAAGTGGAGCCTCCGGCGCCGCCGACAGAACCGCCGAGCATTTCCGTGTCCGTCAACGCCGAGGGGATGATCGTGATCGAGTACACGGGAAGATTGCACGGCGCCAAACAAGTGGACGGCCAGTTCCACGAGATAGCGGATGCGCCCAATCCGTTCCTTATCGATCCGACCGCAGGCGATGATCCGGCCGGCATGATGTTCTACCTCGCTCGATAGAAAAGGGAGAAAAAGTTTGACGCATCCGACCCGGTTGGAATAGGATTACAGTCTTTTGCCGTCAGAAGAGAGAAACTGCGGCCGGTTGTTTTGGAGACGATGATGCAGTGTATTTGGGGTTGGATTCCGTTGGGAAATCTGCGGCCGGCCGTCTTGTTGGGGTTGCTGGCGGTGATTCCAATGGGACGGGCGGCGGATGGCGGCGCGGGCGACGTGCGCTCTGTCGTTGAGCAGTGGGTTTCGATTGAGAAAACGATATCCGAAGAGTCGGCTTCGTGGAAAGAAAAGGAGCGTCTTTTGCGGGACCTCATCAGCTCCGCTCGGTCCGAGCGCGAGAATTTGAACGCTCAAATCGCCGAAGCCAAACAGACCGCCAGCGCCGCTGATCAAAAACGAGCCGAGCTGGTATCCCAGCGGCAGGAGTTGGAGGCCAGCGCCGAAGCTGTGCTTCGATTCCTCTCTGGAATGGAGCAACGCCTCCGCAAGATCAAAACGCGGTTGCCGCAACCGTTGCAGGAATCTTTGGCCGGCCACTTCAAAAATCTTCCGGCGGACGCGGCTTCCTCTCGGCAGGGACTAGCGGCGCGAATGCAAGGGGTGGTCAGCATTCTGGACGCCATTCAGAAATTTGACGGCGTAGCGCAGGTTTTTGAGGAAGTGCGACCTTTGGCCGATGGTTCTGTGGGAGCGGTTCAGACTCTTTACTTGGGTTTGGGGGCGGCCTATTTCCTTTCCGAATCGGATGAGGATGCGGGTTTGGGCGTGCCTTCTGAGACCGGATGGAGCTGGGTTTCCCGTCCGGAGATTGCGGGAGCGGTGAAAGAAGCTATTGCCATGATCGAGCAGAAGACGGAAGTGAGATTTGTGCCGCTGCCGGTGCAGGATTTGAAGCAAGTGGAATGAGGCGAGGTTTTTGCCATTTTGCGGGGCGCTGGATTCTTCGGATGGGAACAATTGGCCTAATCGCCGCGCCGCTGTGGTCTGCGTCCGCGCAGTCGTTGGACGCGCTGGCCAATCGGCAACAGGCCAAATTGCAGGATGCAATCCGGCGCTTGAGCGAACAGCGGGAAGCCGTCCAAGCGGCTCAAGTGCCGCTGGCCGATGAATGGAATAATCTCCAGCAAGAAGTCAAAACCCTTCGCACAACGGCGCGAGAACTTCAGGCCGTCCGGGACAGCCGAAGCATCAGCTTGGAGGCGATGGAGTCTCAAGTGGAAGAGCGGCAGCAGGAATACGACTACATTGCGCGAGTGCTTTCGGGCGAGTTCATTGCCGGCTACGAAACTTCCCTTTCCATCGGCGAGTTGTCGCTCCAAAGAGAATCCATTCAAGACCTCAATCTTTTTTTGGAAAACGAAGACGCCACGGATCAGGAAAAAATGGAGCGGACTTTGTCCTTGCTCCACTCGGCGGCCGAACGGTTGGAATCCTTAATCGGAGGAAAACGGTACTCCGGTCAAGTCTTGAGCCGAGAAGGCCAGTTGGTGAACGGGCAATTTGTTCAAGTGGGGCCGCTCTTGTATTTCTCCGATGAATCGGGCGAAACCGTTGGATGGGTCGATGAAAGCCGATCCCTGCAGCCGCAAATCCGCCCGTTGGAAAAAAGCCAAGGACAAATGATCTCTGAAGTCATCCGAAGCGGCAAAGGGAACTTGCCAACGGATCCTACCGTCGGCGACGCCATTGAAATTCGGGAAACCAAAGAATCCTTGAGGGAACACCTGAAAAAGGGCGGCATTTGGGTTTGGCCGATTGTGTTTTTCGCATTGATTTCTTCTTTGGTTGGCGCTTACAAAGGCCTCCAAATCTTCAGCATCCGGCAACCGCAACACTGGGTAGTAGGCAAAATCGTCAAGCTGTTGCGGGAAGGCAAGAAGGAGGAAGCTCTGGACTTAGCCCAAAAACAGCCGCAGCCGGCCGCCTCTCTGCTCTCGGCCGGCGTCGAGCATTCCCACGAACCGGTCGAATTGGTAGAGGAAGTCATGTACGAATCCATGCTGGACGTGCAACCTCGGCTGGAGCGTTTTCTCAACTTGATTGCCGTAACCGCTGCCACGGCGCCTCTCCTCGGACTGCTCGGCACCGTGACCGGCATCATCAAAACCTTCAAGTTGATGCAGGCCTTTGGCGCGGGAGACCCCAAGCCTTTAATCTCCGGCATCTCCGAAGCCTTGATCACAACCGAACTTGGCCTCGTGCTGGCCATTCCCGCCCTAATTGTACATGCGCTTCTGTCCCGCAAAGCGGCCGGCGTGCTGGCTCGGCTGGAGCGCTTTGCCTTAGAATTCGTCAACGGCTTGTCCCGCGGGCAAGCCGAAGCGGCCAAATCCTCTAACCAAGGAGGAGGCCGTGGCTGATTCGGGCGGCTTTTTCCAAGACATGACCTTGATTTGGGTTAGCGGCGGCTGGCTGATGATCCCGCTCTTTCTGCTGGCGGTAGCGCTCTACTACACCGCGCTGAAGTTGTTTTTGAACCTTCAGTTTCACTTTCTTATCCGCGCCCGCGTTTATGATTGGTCGGACAAAGAGATTGCCGAGCGAATTAGCGGCCGCTGGCGCGTGTTGTGGGACTTGCTCGACATTGGCGCCTCCACCGCCCGCGAAGTGAAGCGGCATTTTGAAGAAATCCACAACGAATACCTTTCGCCGGTCAATCGCCGCATCAAATTTCTGGCCGTTCTCATCGCCGTCGGCCCCTTGATTGGCCTGCTGGGAACCGTCACCGGAATGCTTTCCACCTTCAGCGGGATGGCCGCCAGCCACAACTCCCGTCTGGATAGCGTCGTGACCGGCATTTCCGAAGCCTTGATCACCACGCAGACGGGCTTGATCATTTCCATTCCCGGCCTCGTTCTCCTTTCTTTGATCGTCCAACGGCGCAACCTGCTTCAGCGAGCCATTCTCCGCCTGGAACGCTACAACACCTACTGGATGCTCCACGTCGAATGGCTCTTCCCCGAACCGGAAAACGCCGCCCAAACGCCTTCGCCGCTTCCGCCGAAAGAAAATCCGCCGGCAACGCAAGACCAGCCCTCGTGAAACACCGCCGTCAACTCTTCAACGCCCCCGCGCATTCGGACGAAATCAACGTCTCCCCGTTGATCGACATCGTCTTCATCCTTCTGATCTTTTTCATCGTCACCACCGTCTTTGTCGAAGAAACCGGCGTCGAAGTTCGCCGCCCGCAGGCCGCTTCCGCCTCACAGCTCGAAAAACAGTCCATTCTGATCGCCATCACCGCAGACGGCAACGTGATCCACGGCGGCAATGAAATCGGCGTGCGCGGCGTGCGCGGCGTCGTCAAGCGGCTGTTGAAACAGAAAAAAGACCAGCCCGTGATCATTCAAGGAGACGAGGCGGCCACCCTCGGCATCTACACGAAAGTGCACGATCAGGCCGCTTTGGCCGGCGCGTTGCGCATTAACGTGGCTACTCGACAATAATGCCCGCTCCTCTCCCTCAACCAGATCGCAAGCTGGCCGGCCTTCTGGCCTTGGCCGGCGCCGTTTTCTTGGCCGCGCTTCTCTTCCTCATCATCCCCATCAGCCAAGCGCTCCAAGACAGCGACATTCAAACCGTAATCCTCCGCGAAATAGAGCCTACCGTTCTGACCCCGCCCAAGCCCCCAATCATCGAAGAAAAACGCCAAATCGAAAAAACGCCGGACAAACTGCCCGAACTGGAACCCGAACCGCCCGAACTGGAACTCAGCCAACTAGAACTTTCCCTCAACCCCGGCGTCGGCGAAGCCCTTTCTATGGGCGTTCAAGCCGGAACTTTTGAAGTCAATGTGGACGCCATCGGCGACATTGAGAAAATTTTTGACTTTGCCGAGCTAGAACGACCTCCCGACCTCATCAACGGCCGCATGATCGAACCCAAATTCCCCCCTGAATTGGAACGACGCGGCGTCAAAGAAGTCAAACTCACTCTGGAAATCCTCATCGACCAAAAAGGCAAAGCTCGATTCCAAAAAATCCTCGCCGCCTCCCATTCTCATCCCAAACTGGATCAAGAAGCTCGCCGTCTTGGCAATCTTTTGCGCTTTACCATCACCAAAGTCGACGGCCAACCCGTCAAAGTGCGCGCCAAGTTTCCCTTTACCCTGCAATCTCCGCGCTAACACAATTTCGCCAACGCCATGAAGAAAACTTTCCTTTGCAACCTCTTCCTTGCGTCCACAACCGTCGCCCTATGCGCCGCGCCCTTTCCCTTAGCCGATTCGGACCCCGACAGCCCGGAATTCCGCAACCGCTTCCTCGCTTCCTACGGCGTCAACGAAGCCATCGAACCCAAACTCACCGCCCAAGACCGCCCCCTTTACGAACAAGCGCTTCCCTTCCTCCGCTCCCAGCCCAGCCAAGCCATCCAAATCGTCCTGGCCAAACTCAAACCCGACAGCAACCCGGCTTTTTCCTTCCTCCTTGGCAATCTCTATTACCAAATCAACGACTACGACAACGCCGAAAAACACTTGCGCCAAGCCGTCAAAAAACTTCCCTCCTTCCGCCGCGCTCACCGCACGCTTGCCTTAATCCACATCCAGCGAAGCCAATTTGCCCAAGCCGTCCAACCACTCTTGACCGTCATTCGACTTGGCGGCGGCGATGCCCAAAGCTACGGACTCCTTGGCTACGCCTATCTCATCGGCGAAAAATACGAATCCGGCCTCGCCGCCTATCGAATGGCCAGAATGTTCAAACCCGACAGCGTCGACTTCCGCCGCGGCCAAGCCCACTGCCTCCTCTTTACTCATCAAACCCCAGCCGCCCTGGCCCTCTTTGACGAACTCATCGCCGAACAGCCCGAAACCGCCGACTTCTGGCTCATGCAGGCCAACGGCTTTCTGGCCGACGGCCAACGCGCCAAAGCCATCGCCAATCTGGAAATCGCCGCCGACCTCCAACAAAACCAAACCGACTGGAGCGCGCTTGCCTTGCTGGGAGACCTTTACCTCAGCGAAGACGTCCCCCGCCAAGCCCTCAACGCCTACTTGCGCGCCCTCAACGGCGACAAACGCTCCTCAAACTGGAAATCTCTGCTCAAACCTCTCGACCAACTGCTCGCCCGCCGTCTTTACCCCGAAGCCCGCGATTATCTCAACACGCTCCAACAAGGCCAAAACCCGCCGCCAAGCGACGACAGCCAAAACCGCATCCAACTCGCCCAAGCCAAAATCGACATGGAACTTGGCGATCCGCAAAAAGCTGTCGCCCAACTTCAAGAAACCGTCAAACAAGACCCCCTCAACGGCGACGCTTGGCTTCTCCTTGGCGAATACAACCACGCCAACGCCGACTACGAACAAGCCGCCTTTGCCTTTGAACGCGCTTTGTCCGCCCCCGGCTTTCGCCATCAAGCCCTTGTCGCCCTTGGCCAAACCTCCGTCGCCCAAGGAGACTTATCCCAAGCCGTCCAATACCTGCGCGAAGCCGAGCAAATCCAATCCAACCCCAACATCCGCAACTACCTAGACGCCCTGCAAAAACGACTCGACGCCCAAAACTAATTCCACTTTTCCCACGCTGTTGCCCTTACAAAAAACTAAAAACTTGGCCGCAGCGCCAAAGAATCAAAAAAAATGAAAAAAAATCGCAAAAAAGCTTGCCAAACAAATCCAAAACCGTTATTTCAAAACGCATTGCACATTAATATGACGCAAAAGAAACCTATGAAAACGACACCGTTGATCAAAAAACTGTATCCATTCGCCTTATTGGCCGCGCTGGCGCTCCCCGCAAGCAACGCCTTGGCGCAGGAAGAAACCCCCGAAACCACCGCGCCAGCCGGCAGCGAATCATCGCCGCCGGAAACCATGGCCGACCCCATGCCCCCAGAAGGGCAAGATGAAGAAATGGCCGTCGAACTCGAAGAATTCGTGTTTGTCGGCTCTCGCCGGCAAGACCGCTCTGTCGCCGATTCCCCAGTGCCGGTCGACGTCATCGACGGAGAAGACTTTGCCACGCAAGGCTACACGGACCTGGATTCCATGCTCTCCACCGTCATTCCTTCCTACAACGTCAACACCCAGCCGATTAGCGACGCCGCCACCTTCGTCCGCCCGGCCAACCTGCGCGGATTGCCGCCAGACTCCACGCTGGTGCTAATCAACGGCAAACGACGCCATCGCGCTTCGGTCATTACCTTCCTGGGCGGCGGCGTTTCCGACGGCTCGCAAGGCCCCGACCTCGCCTCCATTCCCTACATTGCTTTGGAGCGAGTGGAAGTTCTGCGCGACGGCGCCTCCGCTCAATACGGCTCCGACGCCATCGCCGGTGTTTTGAACTTCGTTCTCAAAGACGACGCCCAAGGCGGCCGAGTGGAAACCCGCTGGGGACAATACTACGAAGACGACGGCGCCACTTGGACCATCGCCGCCAACGCCGGCATGCCTTTGATGCGCCAAGGCGAGCAAAACGGCTTTGCCAACTTCAGCATCGAATACACCGAAAGCCAATCCACCATCCGCAGCGTTCAACGCGCCGACGCTCAAGCGCTCATTGACGCCGGATTCCCCGTCCGCGAACCTTACGCCCAAATCTGGGGATCGCCCGATGTGGAATACGACTACAAGTTCTTCGGCAACATCGGCATCGACCTCGGCGACAGTGCCCAACTTTACGTCATTCCCAGCTTCGCCAAACGCAAAGTCGAAGGCGGATTCTTCTTCAGAAACCCCACCACCCGAGGAGGTGTTTTTGATGGGCCGAGACGGTTCAATGACAATTACGATGCATACACAATGGACCGCGCTTACACGGAAGATGATTACGTGGAAGATAATTTTTTGGCATCCAAACGTCCTGACGGATACGCTAGTCTAAATAAAGTGGAACAAGCTAAATTAGATAACTATCTGCTTGAGAAAAAAGAGTTTAAAGATGAGCTTAAGGCTGTAAAGGCCGAGTTCAAGGAGAGAACTTACGACACTGTTTTGGTAGCCGATTTAGGAGGGATTGAAGCTGGCGAGGTGCCTGAGCAAATTGTTCGAATTAATCCTGATGGTACTCCTAACAAGGATGACCTTGATGCTGTAAAGGCCGATCCAAATTTATTCGCTTTTAATGAAAAGTTTCCGGGTGGATTTACTCCGCAGTTTGGCGGCGTGGTGACGGACATAAGCATTGGAGGAGGCCTGCGCGGAGAGTTGGAAAGCGAGTGGAACTACGACGCCAGCGCTTTCATCGGCCAGCACAAAACCGAGTTCTACATGAGAAACACCATCAACCCGCAGCTAATCTATCACGAGGATTTCAGAGCGAATCCCGCCAGCATTCCTACCGACTTGAGACCCGGCAACTACGTGGAAACCGACTACGTTCTCAATGTGGACGTCTCCCGTCCTTTTGAAACCGGCATGTTCCATTCTCCTTTGAACTTCGCCGCCGGTTTGGAATATCGAGTGGAGGAGTTCGAGATCGAATCGGGAGGAGAATATGCTTGGTGGCGTGATGATCGAGAAGGTGGCATTGCTGAGCAAGGTTTTGGCGTTGGTTCCAATGGCTTTCCCGCCTTTCCGCCTTCCATTGCGGGAGTAACCGACCGCGGCAGCTATGCGGCTTATCTGGATTTGGAAGCCGACATAGTGGAAGACTGGCTGGCTGGTTTTGCGCTCCGCTATGAGAACTACGACGATTTTGGCGACACCCTCAACTTCAAGCTGGCTTCCCGTGTTCAAATGGGAGACAACCTCGCCTTGCGCGGATCCGTCAGCACCGGTTTTCGCGTGCCAACTATCGGACAAGCGAGCATTCGCAACGTGACAACGGCCTTTGTCGATGGGAGATTGGGAGATCAAGCAACTATTCCGGCAAGTGAAGCGGCAACCATTCTCGATAAGGACGGCAATCCTGCCTTCCCTGGCACCAGTCCGTTAGAAGAAGAAACCTCCGTCAACTTCAGCATCGGCACGGCCTTTAACTTCGGTGAATTGGATGTCACGGTGGATTACTATCATATCAAAGTGGATGATCGAATTGCACTGACGGCTCCACAAGACTGGCCATTTCCAATAGGAAATCCGAACAATCCGAACAATGTTCGGCAAGCGCGATGGTTCGTCAATGACTTCGACACCACGACGCAGGGAGTGGACATCGTGGCCAGCTATCCCATTGAGCATTCCGGCGGTGCCACTGTTCTAACCTTTGCCGGGAACATCAGCGATACCAGTGTGGACAGAGTCAGGGAACATCCAGTTATCGATGAGGGCAATCCTGTTCTTAATCGAGTTGGCGCCTCCCCAATTGACAATGATGGCAATCTGGTTCTCTCCGATGGAGTGCCTGAGACAAGGCGTTATGTGAATGACAGACGCATTGACCAACTAGAAAATGCTTTGCCGGACATGCGATTGACCTTGAGTGCGACTCACATGATGGGACCTTGGCGCGTTCTTTTGCCCCGTCTACGCTATTATAGCAGCTTTGTGGAATACACCGCTGACAATAGTGCTTGGAAAGTTAATCCCAGCGGCCGCTTGTTGGTGGATGCGGAGGTGGAGTACAACTTCGACAATGGAATCAGCCTTGCCCTCGGTGCGCAAAATCTCTTTGACACCTACCCAGAAAGAAACCATCCGGGTGCTGGTGCTGGTGTTTGGGATGATCCCGGTGTTGGCGCCGCCTATCCCGAATCTTCGCCATATGGGTTTAACGGCGGTTTCTACTACCTGAAAGCGGCCTACACCTTCTAAACGGCTTAGGTTTGCAGTTTTTGTTTGTGTGTCTATGCGTCCGTTGGCCAAAAGCCGGCGGGCGCATTTTCATTAAAAAAGAGAATTGGGAAAAATGGAATTTAACCAGTTGGAAACCGTATTGAGCGGAAAGAAACCGACCGCTCCCGAAAAAGAAAAAGAGCAAATCATCGGCGACATTCCCGTTGATCTGCCGTTCAAAAACGGCCGTTCCTTCCTTTTTATTAGCAAAGACCAGCGGCTTTACACCCACGGCCTTCATAAATATCCCGCCAAGTTCTTTCCCGAACTTCCGCGCTGGATTATTCAACGCTTCAGCAAAACCGGCGACCTTGTTTTAGATCCCTTCATGGGAAGCGGCACCACAAACTTAGAAGCCATGCTTTTGCAACGAGCCAGCGTCGGTATTGACGTGGATCCATTTTCTCGCCTTTTAGCCGGCGTCAAAACCACTCCCCTAAATCGCCAAGCCTTAAGCCAAGCGCATCTTCATATGGAAAAACATTTGCGAACTTATGATCCTTCCTCCCCAACCGCTCCCTTGCCGGTTTTTCCTTATCGAGATCGTTGGTTTGCGCCAAACGCCTTGCAAGAGCTAGCGCATATCAAAGCGGGAATGGAAAAACGGAAAATGCCGCCAGAAATCAAGAACTTCCTGCGGGTATGTTTTTCGTCCGTTGTTCGTCAATCTTCCCAAGCCGATAACAACTGCACCCGCACCGTCATTCGGCAGAAACTCAATAAACAAGTGCCGCCCGGCTATCCAATCCAACTTTTCCGCAAAAGACTAAAAGGTGCCGTGGATGGCATGATGGAATTCACTCGCGTCGCTTCCAATGCGGCAAAAGTGGAAATTCCCAATGATTGTAGCGCCACCAATCTGGCTCGTTACCATGACAACACTTTCGCGCTGGCGCTCACTTCGCCGCCTTATGTAAACGCCGTCGATTATCCCCGAACGCACCAGTTGGAAATGTATTGGCTGGGGCTGGCCGACGGCTCGTTAAGAGATTTGAAGCGAACGCATGTGGGAACGGAAGTTGTAAAGGCGGCGGAATATGCAACTCTTTGCAAAACCGGCATTCGTTCCGCTGATAAAGTGATTCAGTCCATTTACACAATAGACAAGCGGCGCGCCTACATCGCCGCCAAATACATATTAGATATGATTCAAAACTTGCGAGAGGTTTATCGGGTTTTACAACCCGGCGGAAGGTATGTAATTGTGGTCGGCTCCAATTCCATTCGTGGGCATTTATTTGAAAACTGGCGTTACCTTGCCGACGCCGCGCCTGCTCTTGGCTATAAAGTGGAATGCCGATTCATTTCCAAAATTATCAATCACTTCATCAAAGTCCCTCGAGAAGAACGCATCAACGAAGACCACATTTTAATCTTAAGGAAGTAAGTATGGAACTTTCATCTGGCAAACTGGCGTCTGCCAAAGGATTCGCTAATGAGAATCGCTTGCTCGCTGCGCTTTTGGAACGAGGCTATAACGCCTCTCGTGTTGATCTACCGCACTCCACTTATGATATTGTCGTAGAAAGAGCGTCGGATAATATTATTCGCGTCCAAGTCAAGACCGTTGGCACAAGTGGCTCCGTGTCTTTCACGGGAGGCATTCGAGGAGGCGTGGATCGTGAATATAAGTCTGGTGTGAAAGAATACACGCAAAATCCCCAAACCTCCGATATTGTGGTTGGAGTTCAATCAAGACGCACAAACGGTGATAGCGAGATAGATTTTTTCTTTATCCCAACTCTTTACATAGAAAAATTGGGGCAGAAGAGTCTGTCTATTAACAAAATTCCTCAAGCCCGTAATAACTGGAAAATTCTAGAGCGTTGCAAAGAGCGAGAATTTGTTTCTGCATTCTTCGGAGTGAGTTTGTGATGTGAGGCAGCTTGTGATCATGGATTCGTAATGAGCAGCTATAAATGGAAGTTGAGAAAACAGAAGACAAGTCCAGAGAGACGATCTGGGGAATCAATCCCAAATACAGAGGATGGTTTTACGGCGTTGTTTCGATTTACGGTTCTGTTCTGGCTTTGCTGACGCTGTTTCAGGATCATCAAAGTTGGATTGAAAAACTCAATGCGGTTGGGTACAGTGTTGTAGCGACGGTGGCGACGGTTTAGTTTTTGTTTCAAACGGGAGATTGGATTATGGCTTTTGGAGATGTGCTTCGAGAGAAGGCGAGAGAAATCGCAAAGAAAAGACTGGACAAAGAGCGAGCGCGGATTCAAGCGCGGGTGACGAGTGTGCTTCGAGAAAAGGGAGCTTCCGAAGATTTGATCGGCGCCGCTCAGGCGGCTTGCTTCCCAGAAAATGGTTCTCGATTGGGAGAGGAAGCGTCGCCGAAGGAACGGGAATAAGCCGTCGAATTTGTGGTCGGTGATTTTGCCGCGGACGGAGAGAGTGCGCGTTCAACGGCAGGAATTGCTTTCGGCCAGTTGCGGGGATCCGGTTGCTGTCCGCTAACCGTCGGCCGCTGTTCTCTCCTTTTTTCCTTATCGGTTTTGGCTAATGCTTTTATAGTTGCGGCCGCGCAGTGGCGCAGTGGCGGATGGTGGAAACGAAAGGGACACAGATTATGTCGCAGGCAATTATGGATCCGGAAGAAGTGCGGCGGTTTGCGAAGGAGCTGAAAACTTTCAACGTCGGTTTGCAACAGGGAATGTCGTTGTTGGAGGCGCGTTTCAAGGCGTTGGGAGACAGTTGGCAGGATCAGGAGCATCGGAAGTTCGCCGATGAGTTTGGGCAGACGATGCGCGCTTTGAGGAAGTTTATTGAAATTTCGGATCGGCACGCGCCGTTTCTTTTGCGCAAAGCGCGGCGCATTGAAGCATATTTGGAGCAGCGATAGCCCGTGCCGGACAAAGCCCATTTGTCTTCTGCGGAGGCGTTGGAAGCTTTTCGGGCGCGCTTGATTCGTTATGTGGAGAAGGCGACGCTGGTGGTGGATGAAGCGGGCGGCGAAGTGCGGCGCATGCGAGTTTGGTTGCAGGAGCGAAAGAAGTTTTGGGAGCGTCAACTGCGTTTGCGTTCCCGCGCTTTGGAAGAGGCAAAGCACGAGGCTTTTGGGGCGAGGCTTTCTCCATTCAAGCAGTCTAGCGAAGCGCGGCAAATGGCAGTGCGGCGCGCCAAAATTTCGTTGCGCCAAGCCGAGGAAAAACTTCGTTTGACAAAGCTCTGGAACCGTCGCTACGAAAGCGAAGCGGAGGCCTTAGGACGCGAGGTGGAAAAGTTGAGAACCGTCTTGATTCAGGATGTCAAGAAAGGAAGCGCCGGTTTGGAGCGAATTCTGCGCTCGTTGGACGGCTATTGGAGCGGGGTTCGGAGTGCGGAAACCTTGGCCGCTTTGGAACAGGGCGAAACAGCGGCGCTGGCCGAGTCTTCTGACGGCGGCGTGGCGGCGGAAGCGGATTCGGAGCGCAAGGCATGAGTTCGTCCGGACGGCATCATCTAACGGTTTTGACGAAAGACTTGCTGCGGCGCTGGGAAGAAACTCGGCAGTTTTGGCAAGACCGGAAGGCGGAAGATTTTGAGCGGGATTACTTGAGAGAGTTGGAGCCGAGCGTTCGGCGGGCGGTGGACGCGATGGAGAAACTCGAAGCAATTTTCGCAAAAGTGAGGCGGGATTGTGAGTAAGCTGCTCACGGCGGGGCAAACTTTGTCGATTGTGGATTCGCTGCGGCGGACGCTTCGAGATGCGGCCCGCAGAGAGTTGGCTTTGCGCGCCGAACAAGAGAAGGAACTGGAAGCGATTCGGCGCCAACACGGTCTTCTAAAAGAGAGATTTCGTCGGCAAGAAGCGGAGGCAAAACGGCAAGCGCTTGCAGATTTTGAAGCGAAGGAAGCGAGGATTTGCGCGCTACACTTGTCCCGGAAACTCCGAATCCAGCAGGCAGGCGAAAGATCTTTGGCCACGCTTCGACAATCGGCCGAGCAATTGCGCAGCCAGCAAAAGTACGAAAATCAAAAAATCCTGTTGCACGCGAGTCGAGAACACGACGCCGCTTTGCAATCGGCCAGACATCAGCAGCGGGAGTTTCAGCAGACGTTGCAAGAGGAAGCGGAGCGTTGGGAGAGACTGGCGGATCGTTCTCGGCGTTTGTTTCGCGGGTATGCTTCTTGGGGCGCCTTGCTCCGCCGACAAATTGGAAACGGCGCGGTTTTTCTTTCCGAAGAGTCAGAGGAACACGTCGTTCTGCGAAGATTTCGAGAGACGGCCGACGATTGGGAGGCGGAGTTGAATCAGTTGGCTCAAAGTCTTGTTGTGAAACTTTTTGCGTGGGTGCGTTGGTGGTTGATTTTGGTAGGTGTTCTCGGCATTGGGGGAGGGATTTTTCTGACGCCTGAGGCCTTGGAAACACTGGGAATTTCCCTGAAGACACTGGTCGCCGTGACGGGCGGCGGATGTCTAGGTATTTTGACTTTATATGGCGTCGGGTTTGTCTTCGGACGCTGGCGGGCGAAGCGGATTGCCGAAAAGTTTTGGCAGGCGCACGGCTTGCTTTCGGGCTGTCGAGAATGCGTGGATCGCAGTTTTCAAGAAGCTGTGAAACGGATCAAACGGCAGTTTCAAGGCGTCGAAAACCGTTTGGAGCAAGCCTGGCGTTCTGCGGATGAGAAAGCTGAGCGGCGATTACAAAGCGGAACGGAAAAACTGGAGGCGCAGCGCGAACGTTTGTTGCTGCAACACGAGCGGCGGTTGCAAGCGGCTTTGGCTTCTCATCGTTCCTCCGGCGGCCTTGCGGACAATGACGCCGCTTCAAAATTAGCTCGCGCCGAGGCAGAAGAAACCCGTCTTGCGGCGGAAGTGTCGGCCCAGTTTCGGAAGCAGATGAATGACTTGTCGCGCGAATGGCGAGCCAAGGCTTCTGGATTTTTGCGGGCTTTGGAATGCAGTCGCAAGGCCGGCGTTCAATTCTTTTTAGATTGGAGTCCGAGCGCTTGGGCAGATTGGGCGCCGTCAGTGGAAGGCGCGGCAGCGGCTCGTTTCGCCGAATTGGAAGTGGATCTCGATTGCTTGACCGAAGAACTGCCTCAAGATGCGCAGTCGGTTTGGGAAGGAAAGAGTCTGTTGGCGGTGCCGTTGGCCGTCAAAATGCCTGTGGGAGAGGACTTGCTGTTCGAGGCTGATGACGCCAAAAGCAGCGCCAAAGTGATTTCGGCAATGAACGGAATCTTGCTGCGGCTCTTGACAACCTCGCCGACGGGAAAGATTGCGTTGCGGATCTTTGATCCGGCGGGCTTGGGACAGAATTTTGCCGGGCTGATGCATTTGGCGGACTACGACGAGCAGATCATCCATCGCCGCATTTGGACTCAGACCGACCATCTGGACCAGTGTTTGCGGGAGTTGACCGAGCATATGGAAAAAGTGACGCAAATGTGCCTGCGCAACGAGTATGAAACGCTTGCGCAATACAACGAAGCCGCCGGCAGCATTGCCGAAAAGTATCATTTTTTAGTTGTGGCCGATTTTCCGCTCGGCTTCAGCGAGGCGGCCCTTCAGCGGCTTCAAAGCATTGTGACTAGCGGACCGCGGTGCGGTGTTTTTTTGATCATCCATCGAGATTTACGGCAGCCCCTGCCCGACAAAGCGTTGGAAGAAGATTTGCGTTCGCATTGTCAATGGTTGCGGCGGCGCGGCGGCGGCTGTGAGTTTCACGGGCGGCGATGGCCGGGCCTTCACTTGCGTTGGGATGCGCTCCCTAATGCCGAGTTGTTGGTCGAGATTTTGCACAAAGTGGGCCAAGCCAGCGCTGAAGGAGGCCGGGTTGAAGTGCCGTTTGAATCGGTCGCTCCAAAAGCGGGCGAGCTTTGGGCGCAATGCGCCGCTGTCGGCGTTCAAGTGCCGATTGGGCGAACCGGCGCTTCAAAATGGCAGTATCTAACTTTGGGCAAAGGAACGCAGCAGCATGTTCTGATTGCCGGCAAGACCGGTTCCGGGAAGTCGACGCTCTTTCACGTGATAGCGACGAATCTAGCCTTGTGGTTTGGACCTGACCAAGTGGAGTTTTATCTCGTTGACTTCAAAAAAGGCGTGGAATTTCAGTGTTACGCCCGGCGCCGTTTGCCTCACGCACGGGTAGTGGCCATCGAAAGCGACCGAGAATTCGGCCTCAGCGTTTTGGAGCGAGTGGATGAAGAATTGCGACGTCGCGGCGAACTGTTTCGCCAACGCGGCGTGCAGGATTTGTCCGGCTACCATAAAGCGGCGCCGGGCGAGACCTTGCCCAGAACGCTCGTGATGATTGACGAGTTTCAAGAGTATTTCGTCGAAGAAGACAAAGTGGCGCAAAACGCGGCGGCATTGCTGGATCGAATTGTCCGGCAAGGGCGCGCCTTTGGCATTCACGTGATTCTAGGTTCGCAAACTTTGGGCGGCGCCTACACCTTAGCTCGAACCACCTTCGCGCAAATGGCCGTCCGCATTGCGCTTCAATGCGACGAAGCGGACGCCTGCTTGATTATGGACGAGAACAATGCGGCGCCAAAATGGCTCTCCCGACCCGGAGAAGGCGTCTATAACGACAGCGGCGGCGCGCCGGAAGGAAATCGCCCCTTCCAAACAGTCTGGCTTTCGGACGCAGAACGCGATTGCCGACTGGAGCAAATCCGCCAACTAGCCGACAAAGCCCGTTGGCAAGGCAAAGCCCCGGTCATCTTCGAAGGAAACGCCCCCGCCGACATCGCGGAAAACACCCTGCTCACCGCGGCTTTGAACAACAACCCAAGCAAAACACCCAGCGAAGCCCGTGCCTGGTTAGGCGCCCCCAACGCAATCAAAGGACCCACCGAAGCCACCTTCGAACTCCAAAACGGCAGCAACCTTCTCATCCTCGGACAAAACGAAGAAACAGCCTTCTCCCTAATCCTATGTAGCATAATCTCCCTAGCCGCTCAGTATCCAACAAAACAAGCCCAATTCTGGATTCTCGACTCCATCCCCGCCCACTCGCCGCACCGCGAATTTATAGACCGCTTGGCAACCATACTGCCGCATCCCGTCCGAACCTTGAAAAATACCAATTTAGAAACAATGCTACAAGAAGCCGACAAAGAAAGAAACCGCCGCGAAACAAGCGAAAACTCCGCCCCAGCCCTCTTCCTAATCCTCATCAGCCTCCAATCCTTCAAAAAACTCCGCCCCGAAGACGAGTTTTCCTTCCCAACCGAAACCGACGATGCGCAAAGCGAAAAACCAGCGGCCGCCTTCGACCGAATCGTGCGCGAAGGCGGAAAATTAGGAATCCGCATCATCGCCACAACCGACACCTACAACAACCTCCAGCGCTTCCTAAACCGCAAAACCCTTTCCGAATTTGAAATGCGCATCCTCCTCCAAATGAGCGCCAATGACTCTGCGGCCTTAATCGACAGCACCCAAGCAAACCAACTAGGACTGCACCGCGCCCTCCTCTGCCACGAGCGAAAAGGCTGGCAAGAAACCTTCCGCCCCTACGCCCTTCCCAAAAGCGATTGGCTAGCCCAAACAAAATCCCTGCTCGCCCAACGCCAACAACTCAAAACCAACCAACCCTGCGCCTCCCAATAAAAAAATCAAAAAAAGCTTGACTTTCAGACTCGAATCTGGAAAATGCGCTTTTTTTCGTTGACAGAGAATTTTCGTTGACAGAAAGTTTTCGTTGACAGAGAATTTTCGTTGACAGAGAGTTTTCGTTTTTTGACTTATTGATGCCGTATGCATATCCGTTATATTTTTGGAAATAGAGAAGCCGGTCAAAATCTGGCCGAGCAACGTCGCCTTGGGAAAGAACACCGTTCCTTTTTTCCTATTTTCTTTTCCCCATTCCTTTGCTTCGCCGCCTGCGCCTTGCGGGGAGGGGGGGGGGGGGGGGGATTCGCTCTCCGCATTGGCATTGCCCTGCTGATCCTTTCCCTCTCCGTCCCGGATGCCGACGCTCAGCAATTCGCCTCCCGCGACGGTGTCAATGACATATCCACCTCGGGGCTAGGCTTGCACAACAAGAACCCAAGGGGCGTTTGGATGGGGGTGGTCGATGGACAAAAAGTCATGCTGGTGCTGGACGCCCGGCATAAAAAAATCTTCACGTACAGCATGGAAACGACTCCTCCAACGCGCCTAGACAACCACCATAACGACAGAGCGAAAGCCACCGTTAAGGACGAAAAAGACGAGAAAGGGGCGGACGAGGAATACGGACCCACTGCAGGGGCAGATGGGGTACGGGGAACCGATGATGACGGAGAGAGTGATGACCAAATCATCGCCAACGCAGATGACTTCTTTTTGTTTAAGACAAACGCGCCGCCGGCTCCGGAGGGGCATTTAGAGTCGGAAAAAGCGAGGAATAGACGTCACAATCCTTACCGAGAGACTAATGATCCATTGCTTTCATTGCTCCCCAATCCTTACGGGATTTGGTCGGATGGATCCACGCTCTGGGTTTCGGATTTCACGGATGCGAAGATCTACGCTTACGATTTGACGTGGCATCGATCTCCAATCGATTCGTCAAAAAAATATGCAATGGGAACTCGCGCTTCTAGCAAAGACTTCGAAGCCTACGATATACCCGGCGATGATAAAGGTCCTCCCAAACCTCAGGGCATCTGGGCGAATGGAGCGGCTGCAGGATCCACCATGTGGATTGCCGACGATCGGGTAAAGAAGATTTTTGCCTATACCTATGATGTGACCAAGGGAACCTTTCGAAGAGGAAACGCTGATAAAGACATAGTAAGAAATGGTCTGGACGATGATGGCGTTCCCACGGATCCGGGGTTCAATGATAAAGATCTGACAGGTCTTCAGGGCATCTGGTCGGATGGGGCGACCATGTGGGTGGCGGATAATGAGGGGAGTCAGTCTGGGGAGGAGCAGAAGATTTTAGCCTACAGCCTGACGGGGAGTCGCTATCGCGATCCCGACAAGGATTACCGGATGCTGGGCGATTTTGGAAACGATCGGCCGCGGGGGATTTGGTCGGATGGGGAGACCATGTGGGTGGCGGATCAAACGGACAACAAGTTGTATGCCTATCATGCCTTAGCCCTCACCAGTCGCAACGAGAAACAAGACTTCGACGACCTTGAAAAGGCCTCGAACGATCATCCCACGGGTCTCTGGTCGGATGGGGCGACCATGTGGGTGGCCAACATATTTACAAATGGGTCCACGCCCAAGTTGTTTGCCTACAACTTGGCCACCAAAGATCGCGATTCGGACAAGGATATTCCATTGGCGAAGACTTCGGTGGAAACTCCTTCCACCACGGAATTGAAGAATAACGACAATATCGATCCAAGCGGACTTTGGTCGGATGGGGAGAGGATGTGGGTGTTAGATCGGAGAGATTTCAAATTCTATGTCTACAAAATGGGGGAGAAGAGTCGCGATACCGATAAGGAATTTGCGTTGGCTGCGGACAACGCTAATCCCACGGGGATATGGTCGGATGGGGAGAGGATGTGGGTATCGGATACGACCGATGACAGGCTCTACGCGTACAAGCTGGAGTTAGGAGCGGGCGAAACGGAAGCCAGTCGCCGTGTTTCAAGCAGAGAGATAGATGTTGACGCTTTGGTTGTAGGAGATGAGGATCTCTTTATATGGGACATTTGGTCGGATGGGGCGACGATGTGGGCTTTAGAATTTGGGGGTTGGGAGAACGCTGGGCAAGGCGTTCCGAAGGCTACTGGTCACAAGATATACGCGTTCACATGGAATCAAGGCGGGGCGGCCACGGTTCGGGATGCGAAGAGAGATTTCAACACGTTGGATGATGCGGGCAATCACATACCTCGTGGGCTCTGGTCGGATGGGTCGACGATGTGGGTCTCGGATGATAAGAAAGACGAGGCGGGTGATAAGAAAGATGGGGCGAAGATATACGGGTATCGTTTGTCGAATGCGGCTAGTTTGGGGATCTTGAAGTTGACGGAGCATGTTCCCAGCAAGGAATATGAAGACATTGAGAATGAAGACATTGAGAAGGTTCTTCCTCCCGACTTTGATAGTGGGACTACCTGGTATAGGGTCTCGGTTCCCTACTCGACGGAGAGTCTCACAGTAGAGCCGAAGACACTGCGTCCTCATGACCGGGTCTTATCCTATTCTCCAGAGGATGCGGACACGACGTCTACCAACCATCAAGTTAGCTTGGGGGTTGGACAGAACTCCCTTTTCATCACTGTGACGAATGGAAATACGAACACCAACAGTCTGCCGCGGTTTCGCACCTACCTTGTTGACGTCACGAGGGAATTTTTCACGTACAATGATCCTTCCAAGGATATTTTGGTTTCGACCAATTTCACAGTTCAAGGCCTCTGGGCCAATGAAACCACACTCTGGGTGTCTGCGAGCGGGACCAACAAGCTGCATGCCTACAAAAAGGCGGATAAAAAGGCGGATGGCACTCGTGATACCGAAAGGGATATTCTATTGAATTCGGCCAATTCCGATCCTCGCGGTCTCTGGTCGAACGGCACAATCATGTGGGTGGTCGATGCTAGCGATAACAAACTTTACGCCTATGGATTCGGCGGCGCGCGGCCCAGCACCTCCGACATCGACTTGGATCCCGACAATGCCAATCCGCAATGGATCTGGTCGGATGGGGTGATTGTGTGGGTGTCGAACGCCAATGACAACAGGGTTTACGACAGGGTTTACGCCTACAAGCTAGAGCTGGGATCGGGCGAAACAGAATCGGATCGCCGTGTTTCCGGACAAGATATTTTATTAGCCGGCATCCATGAAGGTATTCGAAGAGACGCTACCGGCATGTGGTCGGATGGTGTCACCCTTTGGGTATCGAACCACGGCAAGATATACGCCTACAAATTAAACGCGGCTGATTCTCCAAGAACCATTCACTGCCCGGATGCAACCGAAGACTTCAACACGTTGGAGGCTGTTGGCAACACGGACCCGAAGGGCATTTTTTCGGACGGCTCGACTATGTGGGTGGTGGACAATACCACTTTTACGAACGTGGCGAGTACGAACGTGTATAAAAAGATATTTGCCTACAACCAGCCGCTGTCGGCGAACAACAATTTGAAAAGTTTGGCGTTGATCGATGCCACTGGCGATGACAATGTCTATTATCTCGATCAACCATTTTCCCAGCATTTTTCCAGCAATGAAACCAATTACACGAATGGGGTTTATGTGCTTTATCCCACGGCGGTCACGACGGTCACCGCCGCGGCGCAGGATCCGGACGCCGGCGTGGTAGTAACCAAGCCAGCCGACGCGAACCTCGCCGCTCCCGGTCATCAAGTCCATTTGCTGGCTGAGTCCACCACCGAGATTGTCATCACGGTCACGGCGGAGAACGCCGCGGTCAAGGAATACATCGTCAAAGTGGATCGAAGATCTGGATGGCACACTCCAATTAATGACGTCGTTCTCCGCATGAACAACTCTTTTCCCATAGGTCTATGGATGAATGAGGGCAAAACGAAAATATGGGTGGTAGAGAATGGAAATGACAGAATTTACGCTTACGCATTAGGCGCCGAAGGCACAGGTTATTTATCGGAGGATAGCTTCACCCAGCTAAGTGCTGCCGGGAACAATAACCCTAGGCACATCTGGTCGGACGGCACAACCATGTGGGTGTCGGATAAGGATGACAAAAGGATATACGCTTACAAGATGGCGGACAAGTCCCGAGATCAAGACAAAGAAATCGCAGTATCAGTTATCAACCCTACCGCGCAAATTAGTGGACTTTGGTCGAACGACGAAACCATGTGGGTAGCAGACGCCGGGCAAAACACAATTTACGCCTTTAACATGTGGACGACCAACGTGCCCCCGGTATGGGACGGAAGCCGAGATAATAGTAAGGAGTTGGGGAGCTCATTATTAGAAGGCGCAAGCAATCAAAATCCTGAGGGATTATGGTCGGATGGGGAAACCATGTGGGTGGCCAATAAACCCGTAGGTGGTTATCAGTTTTACGCTTACAATCTGGAGGACAAAACGCTTCAGGACGGCAAAAGTATTTACCAATTGGTGCTTAATCGGAACCCGAGTCCGACGGGAGCCCATGACAGATTGGTAGAATTGCCGGCCGAAAAATTCAGTGGAGGCTTTTGGATGGGAGAGCAGACGATGTGGGTTTCAGAGGGAAACCCCGGGAAAAAGATCTACGCCTTCAATCGCCCGCGGCCGGAGGTTACCCGTCAATCCGAGGATTCCGAAGATTCCACATTGAAGGAATTGCGCTTGAGCGGAGTGGTGTTGAGTCCCGTCTTTTCTCCAGAGAAAACATATTACACGGCGCAGGTGGATCACACCGTCAATTCGACGACGGTGACGGCGACGCCCAATGATTCGGCGGCTGTGGTGGAGATATTTTGGGCGAGCGACGAAGCGGCCTCTAGGGAAACGGCCCGGCGGGGCGCCCAGGTGACTTTGGAAGAGGGGTACAACCTCATCGTCATGGACGTCACCGCAGAGAATGGCCGCCTTGAAATTTATTTTGTGGAAATAACGAAGGCCGAGGCGCCGCCGGTTTCGGGCGGGCCGTTACCCGTCTTCCAATCCGCATCGGTGGGCAACAAGCCATCGGCGAGTTCCTCCTCTGCCGCCGGCATCGAAGAATGGAAGAGCCAATTCATTTTTGCCGAATCTTTACTTGATGGCGGAGTCCGATTCGTCTTCCTCGTTCCTGCGGAAGAATTCCAAATCGAGGAAACCGACAATCTGCTGGCGGAAGAATGGCGTCCGTTGCCGGAAGATAAATTTCAAGCCGCTAGAGAATCCCTCGGCCACGGTAAAGATCGATTGACCATAATTTTGCCAAAAGCGGCCGGAAAACAACGATTCCTTCGATTAATGCCTCAACGCTGAAAAGTTCCGGTAATCAAAGAAAAGACGCGCAAGAAATTTTAGTTTAGAAGTTTAGAATTTAGAAATCAGAAGAAATACGGAGTTGCTGTGAAAATATTGAATATTCCTTTTGGAGACACGATCATGACCAATACGCACAAGACTAGAATCCATTCGTTGCTGGCTATTATTGGCCTGCTGGCCGCTATTGTTTTTGTCCAACAAACTTCAATGGCGCAGTTGGTCGACAGCCCTGAATCCGCTTTACACGGCAGGAACCAGATAGTGGCCAAGGCCATAATGTCCGAGCTCGGCTTCCTGCCTCCCTTGAAGGTATATAGTAGAGGAATTGCATATGGGCGATTATCAGACGGAGTTGGCCGTCAGAATCCATATGACTACCCCGACTACAACCAAGTCACCAACCTCGCCCAACTCAGCGGTATCACCTCGTTGCACATCCATGGAGTGATGGCACATCTGTATCCTTCGGAACCGGTCTCGTGGACTTCAGTGCCTAATCGTGATTGGCGCACCACATACTTTGATTCCTTCTCGAGTAGCGACTTTATCGGCCTCACCAACCTCCACACTCTGAATCTCTCCAGCGTCCGTCTTAACGCCCCGGGTTATTCTGTACGTAAAAGCAATAGGTTACCTGCTTCTCCTTTTGATCCGGGTGAATTTGAAAATTTACCCAATCTGAGAAAGTTGATAATGGACAGGGATACCTTAGGTTCCGTGGCTCGTATGAATGAATTGTTCTCCTATAAACCGTTTTTGGATGTGTGGGCTCTTTCGAACTCGGACCCCGGAGGTGTCCCTTATAGATATCATAACTTCGTTAGGGGCGATGTAGATTCTCCCGGTAGTTTTTTCCATGGACGACCGAAGCTTGTTACTCGTCAAATCTTCTCCGCTCTGGCAAATGCGAACACCAACATTACCAGCTACATCCAAGTCACTGACGTCGCCCAGTTAAGAGACATCGAAGAGATGACTCTGCTTTTTAATATTGATGCGGATTATGGTTTTTACGGCCCCGACGAGTTAAATTCCTTGGTATCTGCGGAGGTATTTGATAATCTCGTCGACTTGCGAACGCTGAATTTACACGTCAACCGCTTGACTAATTTGCCGGCGGGCATATTTGATAATCTCGCTAACCTGCAAACGCTGAATTTACAAGCCATTGAGTCGAGTCCTTATTACAACAACCGCTTGACTTCCTTGCCTTCGGGGATATTTGATAATCTCGTCAACCTGCAAAGTCTGGATCTTAGTGGCACCATCTTGACTAACTTGTCTTCGGGGATATTTGATAATCTTGTCAACTTGCAAAGTCTGGATCTTAGTGGCACCAGCTTGACTTCCTTGCCTTCGGGGATATTTGATAATCTCGTCAACCTGCAAAGTCTGGATCTTAGTGGCACCAGCTTGACTTCCTTGCCTTCGGGGATATTTGATAATCTCGTCAACCTGCAAAGTCTGGATCTTAGTGGCACCAGCTTGACTTCCTTGCCTTCGGGGATATTTGATAATCTCGTCAACCTGGACCCAGCAGTCCGAGCTCCAATTATACAAGTCGGTCCTGCTGCAATGCGCAGTTCATTGAATAATAGACGCGCCGGCCATGAGATCACGCCGAACGGTTTTAAGATCAACGAAGGCGCAAGTGTTTATTATAGCCATTATCATCATGTAATTAATATTCCCTATAATTTAAGGGACGGGAGGTGGAACGGCTACTCCACCTTAGTAAAAGCCGCCGTTTTTGATATATCTATAAATCCATATTTACCCCTTCCCATTCCCGAACTGCGCTACTACACGCAAGCCGGCACGGCGAAGGCCGCCGAAAGAATCGAAAGAGTCGGATTCAATGGTGTGATGAACGAATACTGGGAGAACGGAGACTACAGCCCCCTCAGCGGCAATATACCCGCCACCCAGACTGGGGTTGTCAGAAATGATGGACGAATGGTTACGTACAAAATTGGCATTCCCATTCTTAGCGACGAAGAGCCGGAACTGGATGAAACCTTCACCGTGGTGTTCGAGGAGAATTCCGAAAACCCGCAATACCGATGGACGTTCACCGTCACCATCAAGGACGACGACCCGGACAGGATTCCCAACGTTGCTTTGGATGTTGGCGAACACATAATCACCACCAATTTGGGACGATTAGTGGAGATTCCTGAAGACCCACGGCAGTCGTTTTTAAGGTTTTCAAACGATCCACCCGCAGGGCGGATATATGCAATTAGTCCTATTACTGGGGTTACCGGAAATGATGGACTACTAGTTACGGACAGCGGGCGCCGTGGGGCTATGTTTAACGCTATTTCGAACATCATTTCCAGAAGGTCAGTTCCTATTCCTGTTGAACTCAGCGTGGACACTGGCAGAACCGTTGTTTCCATTGATTACGCCACCCAAGACGGCACGGCCAAGGCCGGCGAAGACTACACGACCACCAGCGGCACGCTCACCTTCCAACCCGGGGAAACCCTGCGTTACCTCAGCATTCCCATCCTTGACGACGCCATAAACGAGACAAACGAATTTTTCAACGTGGTTTTGAGCAACCCTACGAACTCCGTCCTTGTGCCTAGAACGGTGAAAGTCCAAATCCTCGACGATGATGAGCCTGCGCCGAATCCTCCTCCGGTCAATGTGAACGATGGCGGCGTCGGCGGTGGAGTGACTCCGATAATCGTCCCGCACCTCTCGCGGAACGGTGGCTCGGCTTCGTCCTCGCTCATGTTCAGACCAACCAGTTTATCTTTGAGCGAAAGCGGCTCTGCCACCTACCAAGTGCGCGCCACTTCCTCCCAAAACAGAAACATGATCGTCAATATAGCCACGACGCACACTGGAATCACCGTCAACCCCAACAGATTAACGTTCAATAGCTACAATTGGCAGGACTACCAAACCGTGACCGTGACTGCCGACGCTGATGCAGCGGACACCAACGAGCAGGCTTCCATTCGGCATTCCATTCCCGGCAGCGAAGGCTTTATCGCCAACAACAATGCGGGGACTGTCTTAGTCACCCTTGCCCACACCGTCGTGGAAGCAGAGAAAGAAACCCCCGAACCACCAACCGACCGCCAACCTGTTCAACAAGTGCAGGTGCCTCCGACCGATTATGACCAAGACGACGACGGCTTGATTGAGGTTAGCAACTTGACGCAGTTGCATGCGATTCGCTGGGACTTGAATGGCGACGGCCAACCGGACAAAGAAGCATTCGCCGACGCTTACTACCAAGCCTTTCCCAGCGCCATCGCCAACATGGGCATTCCCAACAATCTCAAAGGCCAAGGCTACGAACTCACCAGCGATCTTGACTTCGACCCCAACCACAACGGCCACGCCGAGGAAGCAGACGCTTTTTGGAACAAGGGAACCGGTTGGGAGCCCATCGGCCTGTTCTCCAACCCCTTCCAAGCCGTATTAGCAGGCAACGGTCATACCATCCACAACTTGTTCCAAGACCAGAGCGCTGCTTCCCGGTTTGCGGGAAAACCGAGTGGCTTGTTGGGGGCGCTAGGCAATCGCGGGCAAGTGGTTGGCTTAGGATTAGAAGAGGTAGATATAAAGGGCGTCAACTGGGTCGGCGGCATCGCCGGGTTGAGTCAAGGAGTCATCAGCCATTGTTCGGTGCGCGGGCAAGTGGTGGGAGTGAACAGCGTCGGCGGCCTAGTCGGCCATAACTTCGGCGACATTGCGCACAGCTTCGTTCAAGTGGAAGTGAGCGGCGTTATCGGCGTTAGCGTCTTCGTGGGGTGGAATGTTGGTGGTTCTATCGAGTCCAGTTCGGCGCAAGGGAGAGTGAACGGCGCAACAAGTGCCGGCGACTTAGTTGGATTTGGCACCCCGGCTCGCTAAAGACCGGTTGTGCGCAAGGACAAAGCGGAAAGCGCAACCTTAGCCGGCGGAGTAGTTGGGTATCACCCTGCTGGTATTGTAAATTGCAGTTGAATCGGGTAATCGCTGAATTTTGCTGAAATAGGCTGAATTCCGTGTAAGCCACTTATTCTCAAGGACTTATAAAAGCGTTCCGCTTAGTAATTAAAATTAATATACCAAGCGGTAATTTAGCTAAATTTGACGAATTGCAGTTGAATCTGAGTAATTTTTAGCACCTTTCTGATGCGTCTTTCTTGCCTGAATCGGGCTGTGCAGGCTCGCTGATCGAGGTGATTATGGGATTTGCGGCGCGCTACGGAAGCGAGGGAGTGTTAGTAAAGCTCCGCATCCATCGGTACATCTACTGAGAATCCATGCCGCTAGGCAATTAATTCTCAGATTCAACAGCACGTGCCGGCGACAATCATCGGGCAAAGTCATGCGGTGGTGGAAGTGAGCGGGTCAGATCATCTTGGTTCGTTAGTAAGTTGGGTAGTTTCCCCGACGCAAGTAGAAAATTGACGGCGAGGCGCAAAGAAACCGTGCATCTCCCGCACGGGTTTGGGACGCCTGCATGTTGGCCTTTTCCTCTGGATCAGCTTTCCTAGGTCGAAAAGGCGTTTGCGGAGTTGGCGAAATAGTGAGGGGCACAGCCAATTCAGACTCGCTAGTGGGTTTGGTGTCGAGGTACCGATTTATTGAGAAAAGCGCCGGTTTCGTCATTTTTTCGAATTATTTTATCCACAAAACAGCATTTTGATTCGTCTAGAGAGTAGGGGGAGGATTGGGCATGTCTTTATGAGATTGAAGAGCTTTCGTCAGGAATAACGGGGGCAAAAAAGTGAAAAAAAAATCGGAAAAATGACCCATTAAATGTGTCTAGAGTAATAGAGGTTTTTTGCAGGTGTTCATCCTTATTGGGAGAGGAAGAAAAATGATAGCAGAATAGTTTGAGAGGGAGAAAAGGAGAGAGTTGGAAGAGCATTGGGATGTGACATTCCATGATCAGTTGGGAAATCCGTGAATCGTGTTTTCGTAGTATTGGTGCGACTGCGGGGAAGAGGTGTTTTGGTATGAGGATTGGGAGGACGAATAATCATGGAGATTATCAGTGTTGTGGAAGCGCGGAACATCGTGCAGGCTGTATTGCTCAAGTTCCACATCAAACTTACGGTCAAACCAATCGATCCTGCCAAGGGAGTCCGCTATCTATGGAAGGCGGCGTTTGACGACTGCTGTAAAGACGACGGAATCGTGCTGAAGCCTACTGATCTTTGGGCGGATGCGGTTTTTGGGGAATGGATGAGGTTATGGCAGCCGCTGAGTGGGTGAAGTTGCGCGCCGAGTCCATTTGCAACATCACGCGCAATTTAATGATCCATAGAGAATCGGATTCAGCGTAGATCTTCCGAGATCACTACGTCGACGGCATTGACGTCCGCAATTACTCTGCCCACGCTGCTTCTGAATGCGCGAGACTATGAATCAAGCCTCCTCATTAGGCTTCTGGATTGCATCTAACGGTTCCAGGCGAGCCATTGGCGGAAGAGTTTTTTCACACGGGGAGTAAGTTTAGTGCGGTTGTATTGATTGCCTAGTTTGTGGACGGCTTCGGCTTGGGTAGGGTAGGGGAAGATGGTATTGGCTACTGCGCTTAGTCCAATATTATGTGTTATCGCCATAGTAAAAGTGCTGATGATGTCGCCGGCGTTAGCGGCTACGATGGTGGCTCCTAAGATATGGTCGCTTCCTTTTTTGACGTAGACGCAAGCCATGCCGTTGATTTGCCCTTCGAGGATGGCGCGGTCTATACCGGAAAAAGGTTGGGTAAAGGTATTGCTGCCTTGTGCGGAGGCTTCTGCGGAGGTGAGTCCAACGTGAGCGATTTCGGGGGATGTATAAGTGCATCGAGGGATTACAAGTTTGCTATGTCTTATTCGTCCGTGGAACAGAGCGTTGCGAATGACGGCACGGGCCATAAAGTCTGCTGCATGGGTAAATTGGTAGGAAGAGCAGACGTCGCCGGCGGCGTAGATGCGAGGATTAGAGGTTTGTAAGTAGTCGTTGATGTGGACACCTTTTTTTGAGTATTCGACGCCGGCTTTTGCGAGATTCATTCTTTCTATGTTGGGTGTGCGTCCGGCGGCGACGAGCAGTTGGTCAACGATGACATGGTATCCGTGTTGCGGGTTTTTCACTTTGAGGCGGATGCCTTGCTGGTCTTTGGAAATTTGAAGTTCGCGGCCGTGTCCGAGGATGTGGACGCCGCCTTGTGCGAGGGATGCGGCAATGATTTCGGCGGCTTTGCGGTCTTCTTTGGGCAGGATGCCGCGCTCTGAACCAATCAGGCAGACTTGAGAGCCGAGGCGGGCGAAGGTTTGCGCCATTTCGCAACCAATGGGGCCGGCGCCGACGATGCCGAGTCGTTTGGGGAGTTTGGTGAGGGAAAACAAGGTTTCGTTGGTGAGATGGGGAGTTTTTTCTAGGCCGGGAATGGGCGGAATGGAGGCTCGCGCTCCGCTGCAAATGACGGCTTTGGAGAAGCGGATTTTTTTGTCAGCGACGCGAATAGTGTTCTCGTCGGCAAACTCGGCTTGTCCGAAGAAGACGTCGACTCCAAGGTTGAGGAAGCGCTGGACAGAGTCGTGGCGGCTGATTTCGCAGCGAAGTTTGCGCATTCGGTTCATGGCTGCGGCGAAGTCGACGGTTGCACCGGACGGGGCGCGGATGCCGAATTGAGAGGCGTTGTTGACGGCGGCGGCGGCTCGAGCAGCGCTGACGATGCCTTTGGAAGGGATGCATCCAAAGTTCAGGCAATCGCCTCCCAACAAGGCGCGTTCTATAAGGGCTACTTTGGCTCCTAATCCGGCTGCGCCGGCGGCTGCCACTAGCCCGGCCGCTCCGGCGCCGATAACTGCCAGATTGTATTTTCCCGTTGGCGTTGGGTTTTTATAGTTGGGAGGGTGAACTTGTAATTCTAATTTGCGGTTGTGTTCGTCTTGGGGGAGCAGAGCGTGGATCGTGTTCATAGCTTTATCGGATCTGCGCAGGGGACGGCGGAAATTTGGTTTTACTATTAGATGGATTGACGGAAACGTTTCAAAAGTTTTTTGACAAAAACGGGAAATAGACCGAGCAAGAGAAAAGCGAGCAACATTTGCGGCGTTAGGATTCCTTGGCCGCCTTTTTCCGCCAAGTCGGAGAGGGAGGGAAACGCAGCGCCAGCATAAACAAAGACGGCGGTGCCGGGCAACATGCCGAGTTGGCTAACCCACCAAAAAGTCCAGGTTCGAATTGGCGTCACTCCCATTGCCAGGTTGGTGATGAAGAAAGGAACCACGACTACGAGCCGGATGGCGAAGAGGTAGAAAGCCCCTTCTTGTTGGAGCGCTTTGTTGAAGGTTTTTAGGCGGTTGCCGAACTTGTTTTGCACAAAGTCTCGCAAGAAAAACCGGCTAATCAAAAAGGCCAAAGTTGCGCCGACAGAGGAAGCCAGGCTAACAACCAAAAGTCCAAGGCCAAAGCCGTGAAACCAACCCAAGAAGAGCGTCAACAGCGCTGCGCCCGGCAGTGAAAGTCCGGCAACGGAAACATAAACCAAGAAGGATAGAACGATGGCTTTTGCGACGTGCCTTTCCCGCCAGTCCCGCAGGGTTTGTTCCTTTTTCGCCAATGTTTCCAAACTCAAGAAGTCTCCAAAGAGAGCATAGGCAACGCTAATCAAACTCAGCGCCGCGGCCAACAAGATGATTTTGGCAATCGGAGTCGCTGGAGACTTTGGCTCGGCGGCGTTTTGGTTGGAAAAACTCATAGAAGAGGCGCAAGGGATGGGTTTGACGGAAAAGGCAAGTACCGCCAATGTTTTGTCAGAACCCGGTGGATTGCAAGCGCATTCCCAAGACGATCCGGACTTGGAAATTTCGTCTTTCTTTGAATTGCACTGAGGTCTGCGGCGCTTTCCATAACCAAGAATTTCAAACACTAAGGATTTTAGCGCTCGTCGTCCACACGGATGCGCCTTTCTTCCTTCTTTGATTTTTGATTCGAACTGGACTTTGCGGCTTGCCAACGCCATAGTTTTTGTCCCGCGCAGAAGTTGGTTGCCACAGAATTATGCCGCGCATAGAGATTATCCCGCCTGTTGTTCATCGCGAGTTTCTAGTGCGCTCCCGCGCTCGGATCACTTATTGGCTTCGGCTGGGCGCGGCCGGGACGGCGTTCGGAGCGTTTGTGATTGCCGTGATTTATTCCCGCATTTTGGCGCCGGGAATGGCGGGCGGATTGCCGAACGGCGCCGGCTTGTTTGTATTCTTCAGTTGGTGTCTTTGGATTTTCTGCTTGGCGGAGGGAGTGCGGCAATCTTTCGACATGCTCAGCGGAGAAAAGCGGGAAGGCACAATTGGACTGCTCTTTCTTACCCGGATGCGCGGATTTGACGTGGTGTTGGGCAAAGTGTCGGCCGGGTTTATCGCCTCGTTTTTTCCCGTTCTGGGCGCTTTGCCGATTTTGGGAATTCTCATTTTGCTGGGCGGAGTGACGGGCGCGGAGTTTGTCCGAATGAGCGCGGCTTTGTTGGCCACGCTGGGAGCGAGTCTATCGGCGGGGATTTTTGTTTCTGCCCGATCGATTTACGCTGGACGAGCTTGGATCGCCGCCTGCGGGATTTTGCTAATATGGATTCTGGCGTCGATAATTGGATCAGCCGTCGGTTGGCCTATGGCAATTCCCTCGCCCTGGACACTCTTCCGAAACAGTTTTGATTGGCGCTATTTGGCCGATTCGTCAGGCTTTTGGGTTTCCTTGGGAATCGTTTTGGGAACGGCCTCGCTATTGTTGATGGGAGCGGGGCGAACCATTGGCCGCAAATGGCGGGAAATAGCTTGGAGCCGGGACGGACGCAAATCTGCGGTTGATTCCTCAGCGACTCGAACGCGAAGAGAGGCGGATCGGAGACTGCTGGAACAGCATCCTATCGCTTGGCTCGCCTCTAGGCCGACTTGGAGACGTTGGGAGATTCGCGCGGCAAAATTGTTGGCGCTGATAGCGGCGCTTTTTGTCTTTGTTACGCCTTCGACCTTTTCGGATTGGGGTACGTTCTTTCTCTTTGTGGGAATTTTCTGCGCCATCCTCTGGCAAGGCATCAGCTTGTTTTGGAAAGCGCGTTCTTCTGGTTGGCTGGAACTTTTGTTGACGACGCCGCTCCGTGAGCGAGAGATGGCGGAACAACTCAATTCGCAAGCCCGGCGCTGGGCAATGAAGGGCGCCCTCTTGCTATTGGCTTTGCACTTGGCGGCATTCTTCGGCATGGGGTTTCAATATCTGGTCGATTGGGGGACAGATTCTTCTTCCTTGGATTCGATGATGCTCGCATGGTTTTTGGAGATGTTTCCGGAGTTTGGCTTGGTTCTCTGGCTAATTAACAAAGCTTGGATGTTATTGTTGGCTTTTGTGGCCACCTTCTGCTGGCTTTACGGCGCTTGTTGGTATGCGCTGTGGCGCGGTTTAGTGGGAAAGTCTTTGGGCAACGCCTTGGGCCGAACTTTGTTAGTAACGGTTGTCGTTTGTTGGGTTCTTATGATATTCAGTTTAACTCCCTTAATAGTGATCGCTCCACTATTAGGCGGCGGACTTTCAGCTGCTTCAGCGAATTTGATAATCAATCTTGCGCTTCAGTCATGGCCTGATCTTCTAGAAATTGTTTTCTTCTCTTGGTTGGGTTGGAAGGCAAAGCGCAGGCTACCTTTGGAACTCATTAGAATCCGAATGGCGGATCAGCGAAGCAATGTAAAGCAGATGGATCGGATACGCAGTTTGGCTCCCTCTTCGCAACAATAGACAATAGTCCTTCTATTCGTTGTCGTCGTCAGTGAAAATTTTGACCGCGGCGGCTTTTTTGAGATTTTCCAAGTATTGAGGCATCTTCTTATTGACGTACTCGGCTTCAATCCGCGCTTGTATAAAAGTTTCCACCTCTTGTAGCGGGCGAAGCCTTGTGGGTTTGTGATCCAACATTTTGACTAAGTGCATTCCTTCGTCGATGGTAATCACTTGGCTGAGGCCGCCTTTCTTGAGCCGAAACACGGGAGTTTCAAATTCCGGTTTTGTTTGCCCCTTGACGATAATCATTTCTCCGCCTTTCTGTTTTGTTGCATGGTCTTCCGAATACGCTTTGGCCAGCTGGGCAAAGTCTTCCCCTTGTAAAGCGCGCTGCCGCAGTTCTTGCATAAGGGTTTCTTTTTCCTGAAGCGCTTTGGCCGAGAGAAGCCCGCCAGACGGCAAAATGCGCACAAGAGAAATGCGACGGATGCGAACGGCTTCGGGTTCCGTAAAGTTTTTTTGGTTTTGTTGATAAAACTGCCGAATTTCGGATTCGGGAACCAAGTAATTGCCCTTGACTTCGCGCTGAATGACGGCTCCGACGACGCCTTCCTCGTATAGTTGTTGTCGAAAGTAATCCTCCGAAACGCCGGAGGCGATAATATGCCGCTGTACAGCCTCTTTGGAACCGAGCTGTTCTTGAAGCGCGTTCCATTGCCGTTGGACAAATTGTTCGCCTTCCTCCCGCTCCGATGGACGAGCTCTCGCCAAGACGAGCTTGGTGGTAATTAATTTGTCCAGCAATTGGGCTTCCAATTCATCTTGTTGTCGTCCCCGAACCGGTATGCCTAGTGAAGCCTTATTGGCTTTGATGAAGATGAATGCTCGATCAAATTCGTCGCGAGTGACTTTGAAGTTCTTTCCACTGGCTAATATTTTTTCGGGAAACAGATCGTTAGAATCATTTTGTTCCCCGTCTGCGGCTTTTGCGTTATGGCGCGGCGCGGTTAGCAGAATACCTAAAACAAAGGCGCCTACTTGAATAACTTTATATCGGTCTCGGAACGGCAGCGGCAATGCAGTTGAAAATGGCATCTTATGAAGTATTTGATTGAGGTATAGTAAAACAACGGTTGCTGGGGAAAAATCCGCAAGTTTCTCTCTGCGCTTTATAGGAAAGTTCTTCATTTTGTGTTGCTGGTGAAAGCCCATATCAGGGCGACAACCCAAAGGATTCCAAAGGTAAAGATGCCGGCTATGGAACAAATGAGAATAGCCAGCGAGTTGTTATGTCCCCTAGATTTCGCGATGATCCAAGGCACTAAGCAGATGCCTATGGTCAAGAGGAATCCTAATAACCAGAGAAGAATGATTGGTATGATAACTTCCATATGCGATTGCTTTCAATAGATGGTTTTATAGATTGGCAATGCGGACGCTGCTGATGTTTTCGAGCGCGCCGATTTCCGCCACCACTGCGGGGGAGGGGACGCTGTCCAAGTGGAGCACGGTGAGGGCTTGGCCTCCGGCGGCGTCTCGGTTCAAGCTCATGTTTGCGATGTTGAGACGGTGTTGGCCAAGAAGCGTTCCCAAGGCGCCGACGAGCCCGGGTCGGTCGTTGTTTGTGACCAGGCAAAGGACGCCGTTGGGGTCGATTTCGACGGGCATACCGTTCAATCGCACAATGCGTGGGCTCATGTTGGCGCCGAAGAACGTTCCGCCGGCGGAGACTTTTTTGCCGTTTTGGAAGGCGGCGACGTGTAACCATTCGGCGAAGTCGGTTTCTTCGTTGGATTTTACCTGTTCCACTACGAGTCCCAGCGAGGCCGCCAAGGATTTTGCGTTGACGAGGTTGACGTCGGCGCCGCCGGCGTTGGAAAGGAAGCCCGTAAGGATGCATCGGGAAATCGGGTCGCCGGGAATATCGGCGGCTTTGCCTCCAAATGTGATCGTTAGCCGGTCGTTTCGCTGCGGCGCCAATTGGGCGAGAAGCCTCCCCAGTTTCCGCCCCAGTTTTAGGTAAGGAGCGATCAAAGCGTTTGTTTGGGCGTCCAGGCTGGGCATGTTGACCGCGTTTTGAATCGCTCCGCTCCGCAGGTAATGAATGATTGTTTCGGCGATTTCGATGCCGACGTTGTCTTGCGCTTCTTCAGTGCTGGCTCCCAAGTGGGGCGTCATCACCACCGAATCCAGGCGACGGAAAGGATGGTCTTTCGGGAGCGGCTCGGTTTCGTAAACGTCGAAAGCGGCGCCGGCGACAGTTCCGTTCCCAATCGCTTCGATGAGGTCGGGTTCGTTGACAATGCCCCCGCGCGCGCAGTTGACGATTCGGACTCCTTTTTTCATTTTTTGAAAGGAGCGGCGGTTAATCATGTTGCGCGTTTCTCGGCTCATAGGCAGGTGAACGGTGATAAAATCGGCGGTGGCAAACAGCTCGTCGAGTTCTGTCATCTCCACTTGCATCGACTGGGCGCGAGACAGCGACAAATAAGGATCGTAGGCGATCACGCGCATGCCGAACACAATCGCGCGATGAGCCACTTCTGTTCCAATCCGTCCGAGCCCGAGAATGCCTAAGGTTTTCCGGTAGAGTTCGACGCCTTTGTGCGCTTTGCGGTTCCAGTCGCCCTGTTTGATGGACATATGCGCCTGCGGAATTTTGCGGGCCGTGGCCATCAACATGGAAAAGGTAAGTTCCGCCGTGGAAACGGTGTTGCCTCCCGGAGTGTTCATCACGACGATTCCCCGTTGCGTGGCGGCCTCAACGTCGATGTTGTCCACGCCCACTCCCGCCCGTCCGACGGCCTTGAGTTGCGGAGCGGCCTCCATTACCCGCCTAGTAATCTTCGTTTCCGAGCGGACGACCAGCGCGTCCGCGCCGCCAATAGCGGAAAGCAACTTGGCCTCGTCTAAACAGCCGGAAAGCGACTCCGCCTCCAAATCCGGCTGCTGCTGAAATAGTTCAATCCCTTTACTCGAAATAGGATCACAAACGATCACTTTCATGAAATCAAAACAAAAAGCTTAGAACAGAACTGCGCCAAAGTCAAACCCAATGCCCGATTCTCGCCCATTGTTACCGCCCCGCAAAACTCCGAAAACCGCCCGCATCAGCCCGCCCGGTAAAAGTTGATGTGACGAAATAAAAGAATGAGCTGAAAAACGCCAAACGCCGCAACCGTCAACAATAACGAATTTCGCCGTTTCCCAACTCTCTCGCCAAAACGACAAAGACAGGAACCGCCATCGTTACAAAGCGCGTGTAAGACAGAAAGAAATTCGTGATCGCAGGAATAATCCCCAAACCAATCACCCAAACAAACTCAAAACTTCCTCGTCGAAATATCACCGGCAACAACAAGAGAACCAAAAGAAACAAAGCCCTATCAATTGCGGAATTTTGAGGATCGTGAACATCTTTCACTTGCAAAAATGCCTCCACTACCTCGCCGGGATTCCATAAATGATCAATGCTTGAATGATTAGAATAAAACCTCTGCGCTTCCACCCCTTCCCAAGGATTGCTTGTGAAAAACCAAAGAACTCCCAAATGCGCTGCAAAGCCAGCCGCCGGCAGAAAACAAAGCAAAGACCGCCATCGAAATCCCTGCGTCTGAAACGCAAACACCATCAGCGGCAAAATCATAAACAACCCCACCGGCCTCGACAAAGGCAGGAAAAAACTCAACGCCGCAGCCACTCCCTATCATCGCCTCGCCGCCAAAAAGTAAAAACCACCCAACAACCCAATAAACACAGTTTCCGAATACAGAACGTTCAAAAACAACGATCCTGGTGACGCCAACCACAATATCACACAACGATTCGCGTCTTTGCCTCCTTAAATCTCCTCCAAATTCAGCCAAACAAACCAGATCCCCAGCAAACTGCTCAACTGCGCAATAAGAAACGCCGCCCAAAAGGGACTGCCAATCAAAAGACTGCCGCAATAAATCAAGCCCGGATAAAGCGAGTAAAAAGCGCACGACGGATCGTTCTTCTTGTAACCGTGAACCGCCAAGTAAAGATAATGCGCGGCATCATAAGTGGCAAAACGACTCTGCCAATTAGGCTCTCCTCCCATCGGCCACGACTTTACACCAAAGTGCATAGACTCGGAGTAAAAGGGAAGCAACCACGACGACGCCCAAATCAACCCAATGTAAAACAGCTTGTAAACGCAGAGAACGAGAAAACAGCGGACCATATCAAAGATCGCCGAGATTAAATCAACAGTCCCGCAAACAAAACAGAGTCCTTGACAGCTGGTAAATACCGTCCGCTTTTCATCTAATAACAACCTTCGTAGCAATCATCGTCGCCACAACCCCCATCGCCATCATCTCCTCTGTCGCCACCGTCATCGCTTTCGTCATCGTCGCCAACATCGCAATAGTAACCGAATCCTTCCAGCCAAACGCAGGTACCGCTTTTCCATTTTTCCCAATCGGTATACTTGTAGCATTCCTCTTGGTTAGCGTTCTGGCAACCGTAAATTGTGCCCATTCTTGTTTGGCAAGCACCAAGACAACTCGATAAGTTGTCTTCCCACGTCGTTAGTCCAGTGCGATCTTGCGGCCCTTTATTGCCGGAAGCCCACGCCACGATTACGCTCAACACAACGAGCGTTCCAATAATTGATTTGATCTTTGACTGAGTCATTTGAATTTAGTTTAGTTTTACCCGGTTGGTTTTTCGTTTGTTGATGAACCACTCCGCTATTACCGGGCCGCATATCAGAGCGGTTAAAAGAAAAAAGAAGATTATCCCGTGCCAACGCGCCGCGTGTTTGTGTTCGACCGCCTTCTTCACCTCAAAGAAATTAGTTTGCACGGCGGCGTCATCCGCCGGAAGCCATTGATTGTTCTTTGGCTTGTAAGATATAAAAGATTCCAATCCTTCCGGCATTTCATCCGCAAAACGCGCGTCCAAAATAGTCGTTTTAGACGAAACCGGCGGCGGTTTGATTTTCCTATTTCTGTAATCTTGATTCCTAATGAGTGTAACGGTAAACAAGCGGCTACGACGATACTTTCCACTTGCTTCCGGGAAATACTGCTGATAGCGAAAATTTAGCTCCGAAGCGCTCATAAAATCAAGCGAGGAAACTTCCAAATCAAATGCCTTAATTCCTTCGGGAAATTTCTCAGAATAATCAAAGATTTTGCTAAAATCATTTCTACGCAACACAAGATTCGGCGGACCCCAGCCTTCAAATTTCAATTTATCTTCCGCCTCGATTTCCCGTATATTAAGGGAATTCTCCGGAAGGTGCCGGGGACGAAGGAAGTTCAAATTCGTCAAAATAAGGTTTGGCTGGCATTGCGAGATTACCGGTAACCAGAGGGGATGGAGCAGGTAAGCCTCCATTTTGCAAAAGAGGTTCGTATTGAACAATAGCAAATTGATCTTGTTCCGATAATTTTCCCTTCGCTTCTAGACTCTTCCAAGTGTCATGTAAGTAGTACAGATTGGTACCGTCGAAGGTTAAAGAATAATCGTGTATGTCTTCTTTATTCAAATCCTTCACAAATAATTGTGCGAATGGCGGATTTAACAAAAGTAGAATGTCATGTTGCCTAGCGCGCCCGGAAAAAACCACGGTTTCCCCGAAAAGACTTCCGGCGATCATCAGAAAGGAGAGAGCCATTACTAGCGGGTTTTGTTTTGTCAGCAAGCGAATTAAATTCATGGGGAATAAAGGATTCATTATTTAGATTTGATGAAAAGCAAAAACGCGGAGGCGGTAAATGTCAACACAAGTATCGGAAGAATGAAAAATCTAGCGCGGAATAGGGCGATTGGCCGATGACGCCGGAGCAATCACAGGAGTTGTTTCCCAGAATGTGTCACGATACAGCCCGATAGGCGAGGAATGTTGCCGAGACAAGGTAGATAATCCGGAGACGCCGCGTCATTTCACGAAGTCCAATCAAGAAGACAGCGATAACCAACTCGAATAAGCCGAGAAAGGGCAGTATTTGGATTTTTAGGAGCAGGAAGATTGGATTGGTTTTTGCCAATAGGGTTCTCCGGAAAATCCAATGGCGACTTTGCCCAGCCCGGTGACGGTCAGCAGGGCAACCGCCGCGAAAATCACGGTAATCGTGCTTGCGCGTCTTTGCCTGATTGTGATTTTCATAATCATTTGAAGAAACGAAACAATAGTTCCATTTTTTGACGATGCAAGCCTTTTTAGCAGAAAGTGGAAAATCTTTCTTCCGGGATTTTGAATTTACCGATTCTCGTCTAGTGGATGCCGAGACATACTTTGCCGCAAAGATCAGGCAAGGCCTCCAATATTCCCCATGGATACCCGCTTGGTGATGATGGCATGTATTGAACTTTACCGTCGCTTGGTTTTAGCAACGCGGATGTTTTCGGCGTAGCCTTCTCGGTAGGTAGGAAATTGAAAATGGAAGCCCAGTTCGTTGAGAAGTTGTTGGTTGGAGACTTGCTTGTTGGTGATCGGTCGTTTCCTCTGTTTATATTCTTTTGAAGAGGCGGAAGGGGGAAGGGGTTTTTCAAGTTCGGTTGCCAACCATGAAAGGAATTCGCGTTGGGTAACAGGGAGGCTGTCGGTGAGGTTGTAGGCTTGCCCCGGTCTTCCAATTTCCAATGTGCGGATTAGGGCGCTGGCGAGGTCGTCAACGTGGATCATGTTCAAAAAACGAGAGCCGTCTCCGTCCATCGTCGCTTCATTGCGCAGATATTGGTGAAAAAGGTAGCCACGGCCAGGTCCGTAGATGCCCGATACTCGAGCGATGATAGCGGGAAAAAGGTTTTTCTGTTGTGTGTGTAGTAAAAGGTCTTCTGCCTCAATCAGGATTCGGCTGGTGAGAGATGTTGTCCCGCGTTCGGAAGTTTCATCTACCCGTGAGCCGTCGGTTTGTCCATATACGCTCGTGCTACTAACGTGAAGATAACGTTGAATCCGGGTATCGTGGAGGTAGTGGATCAGAGATTGAGTGGCCTCCAGATAAACTTTGCGATAGGCGTCTGCTCCGCGCTTCGAGGAAGAAACGGCGTTGACGACCCAGCGGACTGAATCAGGAATTCGATAAAGTTGTTTCGGTTGAGTAATGTCGATGGAGAGTGGAATAATCCCGGCAGATTCGAAGGGTGCTGAATCAGAGATAAAGCGGCGAACACCATAGACTTGGTGTCCTTGCTTCGCGAGATTGGCCGCGACGCGCATTCCAACATAGCCGCAACCGATAACAGCAGTGTCCACAACTCCAATGCAGAGATTGTTACAGCAAACTTCAAACGAAACATGCCGAAGACGCCGGCATTCACTTTAGACATCGCACAAGCGGATGGCTTCGTAAAGGGAACCCAACGGATGCCGTTTTGGAATAAACTCCTGAGCAATGTAGCCTTTGAATCCGGTGTCCACAATTGCCCGGCAAATGGCGGAGTAGTTGAGCTCTTGCGTGTGATCAATCTCGTTGCGGCCGGGGTTTCCGCCGGTGTGATAGTGAGCAATGTAAGGAGAGTATTCCCGAATGGTTCGAATCACATCCCCCTCCATGATCTGCATGTGATAGATGTCGTAGAGGAGTTTGAAACGTTCGGAACTTACCCGATCACAAAGCGCGACACCCCATGCAGTTTTGTCGCACTGATAATCCTTGTGATTCACTTTGCTGTTGAGTAGTTCCATGCACACAGTCACTTTGTGCTTCTCAGCAACGGGCATCACTTTCTTAAGGCCTTCGGCGCAAATTTGGATCCCTTCCTCATCGTCGAGTCCATCGCGATTCCCGGAGAAACAAATAATGTTGGGAAAACCGGCCTCAGCAACTTGAGGAATCATTTCCTCAAAACCTTCAACGAGCCAACCGTGGTTCTCCCGTCGATTGAAGCCTTTGGTGATTTTTCCCGGCCCGTTTGCCATAGCGCACACGAGGCCGTATTTGTGAAGTGTAGGAAAATCAGACGGGTTCAGCAGTTCGACCGAATGCATCCCAAATTGGGAAGCGGATTCAGCTAACTCATCGATACTGAGCCCCGAATAGCACCACTTACAGACGGAGTGGCGGACATTGCCGCCCAACTGGAGGGGCTTGATGGAAGCCGCCTTCAAAAAACCGGAATGTATGCTGGCAGCGGCGCCAATCGTCGCCCCGGCGCCCACCTTGAGCGCGTTTCGTCGAGAAAACTTGCTTTTCATAATGATCAAAAAAGAAACTGTTCAAGAGGAAATTTGGCAGAAAAGTTCGCCGCTTGTCAATATTTATTTCAGAGCGAGCAGAAGAACGAGTCGGCAAGGTTTCAACGGCTGTTGTTCCTCTCATCCGCCTTGCTAACGCACTCGGCGAAGGCGATAGAAACACGAGGGCGCATTGGTATGCAACAACGGCAACCGCACCGCCGTGTTCGTCTGCGTCGCCGCAATCTCCCCAGAGGCCGGCTCCCATTTCCCTCCCCAAACAAATGGCCGACAATCCACTTGATACACTCGCCCCACGACCGACGGCCAACTCAATGCAATCGTTCCGTCTCCCGGTGATAGCAGACGAGGCCTCAGACGAGGCTCCGGCTGCGGCGTATTCCCCGAGATTAACAACGACACCCATTGATTGGTCAATACTGTCTGATTTGTGTAAGCCATAGCGCTCCCCGTCACCGGCCGCAACGGAAAGGTTAAGTTTCCCTTGCTCCGAACTTGCACATTGTAAACACCGTTGGTAGCCGGACTTTCCACAACCACTTGCTCCACATTGTCCCGATCATTGTCCGCTTTCGTTACTCTGGCCGCCGGGATTGCCGGGTTTAATACCCAAGGGAAATTGGTTTGGCTCCCGGAACTGCTTGGAGACATCAGTCGCAAGTCTAAGTCGTTGATGAGCATTCGGTTGGTAGGATCTAAGGCGGGCGATAATAAAGTTTGCGGCGGCGGATCGTTCCAGCAAAGTGTGACTTTGAGCGGCTCGTTGCCTCTGGCCACGACGGGAAACTTGATGTAATCGGTGTAGTTGTTGGTTATTCCATTGGTGACCACAGTTCGAATGTTGTATAGAGGAACTTCTTTGATATGAGCTAGGGAATCGCTGTGGAAGTTGTTGGTCATAAGATTAGCGGCGGATAGGGCGTTGAACAGTCCCCAGCCGAAGCGGTAGTCGGGGCCGGGATGATCGCCGGCTTCATCGGCGGTGTGAATGGCCAAGGCTCGCAAAGTGGAAGCCAGCATCGGCTGGTTGGTTCCCACTTGCCGACGATGCAGTTGAACCAGCAAATTCAGCGAACCCGCCACCGTCGCCGCCGCCATGCTGGTGCCGGAAGTAGTGGCATAAGTTTCATTCGCTCCGCCCGGGATATTGGTAAAAGTAGAGAAAAGACTAACTCCGGCGGCGGCGACGTCGGGTTTAATTCTTCCGTCGTCTGTTGGACCCCAACTGCTGAACGCGCTCATCACTACGTTGGTGTTTACTATCACATTGGTCGTCGTCACTGTATTAGTGATCATCATGCCATCAGAAGCAGTGGTTATGTTCGTGGTAGTGACAATATTGGTTGTCATGGATCCATAACCGCCCGGGATTTTGTGGACGGCACCGACAACCAAATTATTTTTAGCGGTTGCATAAGGTGTCAATAAGTCATAACCGTTATCAACGGCGTAATCGCTAGCAGGGGGAGGAGGCATGTTATTAGTAATTAATAGCGCATTTGTATTGTTCACACTGCTATTCCAAGCGTAATACCCTCTGCTCGGATCAATAGCAGGGGTTCCATCTCCCCCTCGCTCGTTGCCAGCGGACCACACTGGAAGATAATAACGGGACCAATAGATGATATCGTCAATTCCCCGCGAATAGTGATTATAGATTCCAAACTGATAATCCTCCGTCTCGCTGAAGGCAAGCTCACCTCGCCAGAATGGATATACCGTGTCCACCCCGTCAACGCTGTTGGTTACGCTCCCTCCCCATCCTACATGTTGCCCGTAAGAGTGGTTGGAAATTCGGAGGTGATTGTTGGTGTTGGCAAAGGCGCCGCTCATTTCCGAGTAATCATGGTCTGTATCAAATGCGAGCAAGGTGGCGTGAGGAGACATGCCACGAGCAAGTCTTACTCCACCGGAAGCAACTAACGTGCCAGCGACGTGCGTTGCATGCCCGGGGTTAGGCAGTCTTCTGTACCCACCCATGTCCCACACTCGGCTACGCAATACGCCCGCGTCATCGGCGAAAGTAAACTCCTGATGACTGGCCAGAACATTCCCTGCGTCCCACATGGCCATCCGGGTGCCTTCCCCATTGAGATTTAAACCGGAAAGGCTGTTCCTCTGTCTGCTGTTGATCGTCCATAGTTCGTCAGACCCAATTGTATCTGCCGCTCCTGCATTGAGAGAAGAAAGATAAACCGGCAGTCCATTTTCTACTCCTATCATGATGCCGATAGATTCATGTTCAAGTGGAGGCTCCATTGGAATAGATATCCTTCCTATACCACCGAATGGTTTTCCAGGTCGAAGATCCTGCCATATCAGCGGCATCCCGGTTCGTTTGGAGAATTCTTCGGCTTCGGCGCGTTCGGCGGCTTGCCATGCTCCCAGCTCGTTGGAAAGGGTTTGGACGAGTTTGGGTCCGCCGGTTTTCCACAGTTCAAAGCCAATCGGCTCAGGCAAGCCTTCGATGCTGAGGCCGGGCGGCTGCAACCAAGGCGCAAAGTTCTCGTTGAAGTCTTCCAGAATGGCGGGATCCATGCCCGGCCCGTTTTCATCCACGATGCCGGGGCCATCTGGCGGGTCTTCGTCCTCGCCGGGAGCAGGTTGCGCCAGAACAGCATTGCCGCCAGCCAATAGTGCCAAAAAGGCGAAAATAATGGACTTTTTCATGATTGTTAGTCTCAATTCAGTCCTAAATTGATGGTCTGGTGTCACTCAAAGCCACACTTGCGGCCAGAGTCAACAACAAAAAGCGCTGTCTGTTTGCGGCATTAGGAACTTTCCCATCATGATTTTCTCCTCACAATGATTGATTGAGCGGCGAACAAAGCCACACTTGCGGCCAGAGTCAACGAAGAAGGTTGGGACCAGTTTGGGCCGCCTGATGCTTTCCCCAGTTCAAAGCCAATCGGCTTAGGCAATCCTTCGATGGTGAGGTTGGGCGGTTGCCGCCACGACGCCCAGTTTTCGTGGAAGTCTGGGAGAATGGCGGGCTCCCTGCCCAGCTCGTTTTTGTCTATGATGCCGGGATTGTTGGGCGGGTCTTCGTCTTCGCCGGGAGCGGGTTGGTTTTGTGGCGTCAGCAATCTGGAGTTGTTGCCGGCCAACCATGTCAAAGAGATGTCAAAGAGGCGATAATAATGAGATTTTCATTATTCGAGTTTCTTTGGTGGCAGGTTTCTTTGGCGGCAATCAAAGTCAAATTTGGGTTTAGGTTGGTGAGAAGGGCGTTTGTTGATTGGGGAGAGGTTGCGGGCTGGGGGTAGGTTGGTGATGGGTTTGTTAGGGGGTTGACGGGGTTTGTCGATGGCGGGCGGTTGTTCGGTTTGTTTGGTAAAGCGCGCTGTGTGTTGGTTTTGGCAAAGGCGGGCTGGGGTTGGCTGGAAAGGTATGAAGGCAATGGAGAAGGCTGGCGAGGAGCGGAGGGTTGGGGAATTCTGTTGTTTCTTTGGGGAGTGAAGGCGGTGGGTTGGTGGTTTTTGGCAAGGCATGTTTCAATAAGAACTCAAATGTGTCGACGACGTTGTGTTTTTAGAAATCTGGTGGGGAAACTTTTCTGCTCGAGGGTTTTTGTTTGCTGATTTTGTTTCGTTGAATAATAGGGGAGATTGGAATTTGATCTGGTGGATGCAAGCGAGAATCTTGCTTTACATTGTTGTTGGATGAGGGTAAGGCTTGGTTTGTCATGTGGAAATTTTTTGGAGTTTGGTTAGGTTTGCTTGCGATTTTTGGGACGGGGTGCGCCACTTCTTCGATTACGAATTTGACGCCTTCGGATTTTCCCCGGTCGGGTTCGGGCTTTTATCGGGTGGAAGCGGCTTGGCGGAGCAACCAGCGGTCGATTCGGGAGGAAACGCTCGAACCGGTGGTGATCGTCGGGATGATGCGTTATCCGATGCAGCCTGTGCCTTATACAGAGGGGCGTTGGGAAACGATGATTCCGGTTGAGCCGGATCGGGAGGTCGTTTACTATCGATTTCAATTTGACTTTATTCAGAACGCTGTTCCCAAAGGTCGGCCAAACAGCAAGCGCTCGCCTGAATACCAATTAAAGATTACGACTGAAGAGCCGTAGAAACGGGAAGGTTGACGCCGGTTTTGCAGGGACAGAAAGCGAGATTAAGTGGCGGCGGCAACCAGTTCTTCTTCAAAATCCACCAATTCCTTGATCTGCGCCAGAAACCAGCGGTCAATTCGAGTCAGCTCGAAGACGTCGTCGATGGACATGCCGGCTCGGAGAGCGTGGCGGACGAAGTAGATGCGGTCGGCGTTGGGTGCTGTGAGTTTTTGGCGGATGATATGGGCTGGAAAGATGTCTCGGTCGTGAAAAATCCGGCCGTCGATTCTCCAGGTCGTTTCGTTGCCGCCCAATCCGTTTCGTCCGGTTTCTGCGGAGCGGAGGCATTTTTGCAACGATTCCTTGAACGTTCGCCCGATGGCCATGGCTTCCCCGACTGATTTCATTTGGGTGTTGAGTGTGGGATCGGCCTGCGGGAATTTTTCGAAAGCGAAGCGCGGCATTTTGGTGACGACGTAGTCGATGGTCGGCTCAAAACAAGCCGGCGTTTCTCGGGTGATGTCGTTTTGGATTTCATCCAAATGGTAGCCCACGGCCAGTTTGGCTGCAATTTTGGCGATGGGGAATCCGGTGGCTTTTGAAGCCAGAGCCGAAGAGCGAGAAACCCGCGGGTTCATCTCGATGACCACCATGCGCCCGGTATCCGGGCAAACGCCGAATTGAATGTTCGATCCGCCGGTTTCCACGCCAATTTCTCGAATAATGGCGAAAGAAGCGTCCCGCATAATTTGGTATTCCTTGTCGGTCAGCGTTTGGATCGGCGCCACCGTAATCGAGTCGCCAGTGTGCACACCCATTGGGTCAAAGTTTTCGATGGAGCAAATAATCACGCAGTTGTCCGCTCGATCTCGCATTACTTCCATCTCGTATTCCTTCCATCCGAGAAGAGACTCCTCAATCAAAATTTCGGAAACGGGCGAGCGTTCCAGACCGCGCCGGGCAATGCTTTCCAGCTCCTGCCGATTGTAAGCGATGCCGCCGCCGCCGCCGCCCAAAGTGTAGGCCGGGCGGATGATTAGCGGAAACTGTCCGACGGCGCCGGCCTTTTCTAGCGATTCCTCAAAAGAGCGGGCGGTAAAACTGCGCGGCAAGTCAAGGCCGATCTTCTCCATCGCTTCCTTAAACTCCTGGCGGTCTTCTCCTCGCTGAATGGCGGCTGCATCGGCCCCAATCATTTCCACACCGTGCCGCTCCAGCGTGCCGTCACGATGAAGCGACATGGCCGTGTTCAACGCCGTTTGCCCGCCCAAAGTCGGCAACAAAACCAACGCGCCTTGCGCGCCTCGCCTTCTCTTTTCTTCCAGTTCCCGAACGATGACTTTCCCAACGCATTCCGGCGTGACCGGCTCGATATACGTTCGGTCAGCGAATTCGGGATCCGTCATAATTGTAGCGGGATTCGAGTTCACCAAGATGACGCGAAAACCATCCTCTTTCAACGCCTTGCATGCTTGGGCGCCGGAGTAATCGAATTCGCAAGCCTGCCCGATCACAATGGGACCGGCACCGATAATCAACACGGAGTCAATGTCTATCCGCTTTGGCATAAAATTTCAGGAAGGTTAAGGCTGAAAGGCTTTTCATGCTAGCGAAAATGGAACTTTCTCCGCCCAAAATTTCGAGCGCAAATGATAAGCTGGCGCGCATCCTGATTTTACCGCCACGCGGAACTAGCACGGTGCGTTCGTCGGTGCACGCCGCGTGCAGCTTGGTGGACAGTCCACCCCGAGAGCGACCCAGAGCCTGGGCCTGTTGTCCGCCGTTTTTTTGTCGCTCCGGCGGCGTGCTGATGAGCACGCACAATGGTCGAATCGATGAACAGCTCCTTGAGGTGTTCAGTGCCGCCATGTTGTATCCGCTCCCAAAGGCGCTTCCAGAGGTCGCGCTTTTCCCATCGGCGAAAGCGTTGATAGACGGCGTTCCAGTCCCCGAACTCACCGGGCAGGTCGCGCCATGGGGTACCGGTGCGTGCTTGGTAGAGGACGGCTTCGATGAACATTCGGTCGCTGAGGACCGGGGGGCTGCCGGCGGCGTGTTTGAGTTCCTGGAGGACGGGTTCGATCTTCGACCACAGTGCATCGCTGACAAGCAAACGTAATGCCATGATTGTTCTCCGATAGATGCCGTCGACAGAGAACATTACCAGGATTCCATGAATTCGTCAACACGGACTAGGGAGTTTTCGGGAAGAGATTCAAAACCCTTTTCGTCCCGTGCGTTTTGTTGTCGTTGGTTTTCCCCGATTTGATTTTCGGGGCATGAATGCATTTCCGAAATTGCTTTGTCAATCCGCTATCTGTCTTTTTTTGGATCGATTTTAAAATTATTCGCTCAGAAAAGTTTGATAGACATAAAGTCCATGGATTAAAAACCTCTTCGCCGATGAAAAGGGATTAGGCCGTATTCACGCGAAATTGCCGACGATTTGGCTGAAAATCTCTGGAGTCTCCATAGATGGGAGGAAAAAATCGGAAGAAAAATCGGGTTTTTGCTAAAAAATAGAAGTATTTTTTCTAGCCCAAGTCACCAGAAAATCGTCTAACGCATGGAAGGCAAGGAACTATGCGCTTTTCGGGCAATTTTAAATGTAAGGACGTCCATAGATTTAAGATTGCACGAGGATTTTTCGTCTGATTTTTTTGAAAAAGGGATTGTATAGCCGATTGGAATCTGCTTTTCTTCCCTTTGAGTCAGACACGCACGCGTACGCACTCCGTTGTTGTTTAGTTGTTTAGATGAAACTTGGTTAACAAAAGTAAAAGTATAACTCGACATGAAGAAATATCGTCAGATTCCGAAATTTAAGGCGGCGGCTCTCGGCATTGCCGGGATCGCGGTGGCTGGGCTTTTGGCGAACGATGCCTTTAGCGGTTTGCGTCCAGAGTCCGTCTTGGTCTGCTCCGCCGGTGGTTCGGACAGAGCCATTCTTCCGCAGGATGTCTCCCGCAAAGCGCAAGAACCAAGGCGCCTTAGTTGGCTTGTCGGTTTCGGCCAAAAGGCCGAGTTCGTCTGTCATGTCTGTCTTCATAAAAATGCGATTGAACGAGGGATGCATAGCTAACAAGGGGAAAATCAAAAAATGCGGGTTGGAAAAGCGAGGTTTCATCAATGATTCCTTCGTTATTTGAACTTTTTGCGGATTGGGGATGCTTGGCGAGGAAAAGTATTCTGATTTTTTGAGAAGTGCGGCCGCTCTTTCTGCTTTTTCCCTCATAATCTCTGATTATCGGAGCAGTCGCCATTGCCCGGCAATCGGAAGACCCTTCTCTTCCCCCCAATCCCTTCGCACAGGAAAAACCTCCAATCCTCAAAGCAGGCCTATGGGATTGGTTCAAGGGGTTTTTTTCGCAACAATCCCCCAGTATTAGTAGAAGTGGAGTGCTCGGGAGTACTGCTCGGGAGTACGTAACAAAATGGGAAAATGGGTAATCAAACGCTGTCAATGCCGCGGAACGACCACAAATCCAGCCGAATGCGGCGAGTGCATGGAAGAACAAAATCGCGAATACTTCGGCGAATGCTGCAAGCAGAAAGGCTGTAGATTGAATGGGAAACCGCAAAATTTTGATTCCCATTCTCATTCTTATGGGGAGCAAGATTTACGTCGATATCCGGGACAAACGCCGCGGTATCGCCTACCAATACAGATCGGCTCTACAGGAGGCCTTCAATAAGGGGCTGCTTTACCTTTCGAGCAATGGCGACGATGGCAAGCTGCGCGCCGCTATTGCCAAGACGCACATCCGGCGGCACGGCAAGATACTCGAGAAAAGAATTGACCGCCTGCGGGAGCGGCTGTTCGACTTGATTTGGACGCATCACATTGTCGGCTTTTCCAACTACATGCGCCTGCGCAAACCCGAAGGCATTGAGTATCAGTTCTATACCGATGCTCTCCCTAAGAAGATCGTGAAAGAAGGCAACACCTACAAACTGGTATTGGATAGACGCCCCGAACTCGACTCCAAGGAGGCAATCCTGCGGCTTCAGATAACCTCACGATCTTACGGCACCTTTTATTCCAACTTCATTTCCCAGTTTTGTCTGGACTATGAAGAGCTGCAGCAGATCCGCCGCATGGTCGTTGGGAGAAAAACCAATGCCTTGTTCGGCGTACATGTCGTGCGCACCAATATTCGCTGGCGGACCCACGCTTTTGTGCCGGTATGACGGACTTCGTGCCGGAAAAAGATCGCTGGCCTTTCACCTCGACGAACAAAGTGGCTCGGTTCAGCCTCATCGCCAACACCGTTGTTCCCTTTGGCTTGGGTCTTCCGATTCCTCTATACTTCACTCCGGAAACTCCAAAGCAGGAACTGGAAACGACCAGCGAAATCACCTTGGCTTATGCCTATTTCGCCTATAAAGGTGTGCATCACAACGAGAACGCTTCGGTATTTATAGCGCAGTGGCATTGGGACAGGGCCAAAGCCCGTTGGATCCCGGATTATTTCTGCTCCGGCGATGATTATTGGTATCCCAGTACTCGCTACCATACCGAACCGGTTATTAGAGTAATCTTTTAGGCGCTTGAACTATATTACTTCATTGCGATGAAACATGGGAAACGAAAAAGGATATTCCCCTTTCGGTTTATATAATTTCTCTGGTATGTGGCAGTGTGTTTCTGTTGGCGAGGCTTTTGAAAGCGGGCGATTTATCGGTTCTTTATCCGACGTTATTATCCGACGGCGTTCCGGTCAATTTTCTGCTGCTGCTAAGCATTTTGGTAGTGGTGGTTGCGCTGGTTGTGAGTTCGTTGTTGTTTGCGTGTTATCGCTGCCGGGTCTTTCTTTCTGCCGGATTGGTTTTGGCGACAATTTTTACAGGGTAGTTAGTCTGGTTTCTGATTGGCGGCGATCCGCCGGAGTGCGGTTGTTTCGGGAAATTGATTGAAACGAAGTTGTCGAATCAGACTTCGATTATTTTGGGCATGGTTTGGAATGTGTTGATGGGAGCGGCGATGGGGTATGGCCTCAGCAAAGCTCCAATGAATGGAATTGTTTCGACTCCGCCCTTTTTAAGGAACTGCCGCTCGGTGTTTGGTTAACTCGTCAAACCGGTTTTTCAGGCTCTCAGTTTCCCGTAATGAATTGCAATCAAGTCTTTCTGACTTTACAACGTTGCGTGTATCGCCTTATTGACGGAATTCGCTTCCATCGGTTTTTTTTTGAACCATTCTTAGCGTTTAGCCGTGGTTGTGCAGGGAGAAACCCAGAAGGTTTAACAGCACAATCAAGACCAAGATAGCTAGGCATCCAAGAGAAACATACAACGCCGCCGCTCGACGTTTGTTGGTTTGCAAAACGTTTGGCAGAACGTCGATAGTGGCCACGTAAATGAACGTGCCAGCGGAAAACAGCAAGACTATGCCCAACACTCGGTCGGACAGTCTACCCAAGATTGCCCAGGTTCCGAGAACGGCCAGCGGCGTTGCCAGGCTGAACACCACAAGGTCGATCCAGGTTCGCCGGCGGTTTCCGTGCGCGTGTTGGCTAAACAAGGTTAGACTAAAAGCCGCGGGAACTTTATGCATCAACAAAGTCATCACCAGCGAACCGGTCAAGACGTGCGAGCCGGTGGCCAAGCCCGCGCCAATGGCCATGCCGTCGGCGATTGTATGAATGGTCAGTCCGATGACGACAGTTGCCGCCAGCCATTTTCCTTCGCTTGCGGGATGATGCACGTGTCCGCCGGAATGGTCGTGATGTTCTTCGTGGATGTCGTGTCCGAAGCCGAGACTTTCCATAATTAGCATCATCAGAAAGCCGGCCAAAATTGCTAGGCCGGCTAATGTTGGAGAATTCAGGAAACCTCCTGTCCCGGCAGAGGCATGCGAATGGGCGCGGGCCTGGTTGTGATCTTCGTGTTCGTGGGGCGTTTCTGCCGCGACAGAAAGAGCGGCCTGGTGAGAAAAACGCTCAAAACCTTCGGGGATGACGATCAAACATGCAGCAGCCACAAGGAATCCGGCGGAGACGCTGGTGAGAGTTTCTAGCAAACGATGCCAACGATCCAGTTGAAACCACATGGGAACTGCTCCTCCGATAAAAGAGGCCGAAAAAGTGATCCCGGCAACCGTTGCGGCAAAAAAGAGCGACGTTCCGCCGCCATTTTCGTTTCCAGCACTGCTGCAACCCGCCAACAATCCACAGCTGACAAACAGCCAACCAGCGACTTTCCAATCGATATTCCGTCCGCTCCGCCAATTCATTTTGTTGTCAATGCTGAAAAACTCGCTCGAAGGCAATCCCGCTCTGTTTGCGTTTCAAGGTTTGGCTATTGTGCAAACCAACAGCAGACTAGACAAGTATTTCTTGAGGAGACGGCGGTCTTCACGATTCAGCGCAGGCGTCTCCAAAAACGCGTCAAAAATTTGGAAACCAGAGAGTAAGTCGCATCGAGGTTGGTCGACTGTTGTCCGGCGGCAACGATTTACAACGCGCGTCTTGCCGAGGAATCGGATTGCAAGGCGGAAATTTTGCCGGAGCCAAAGCCGTCAGCAGAATGCGCAAGAGAAGCCATCCGTAGCGCCATCTTTGAATGTTCGTCCTCCGGCCGTATCGCCCGGATCGATAATCCACCGGCGCCTCCCGGATTCTCAAGTTGCGGAGTCCCGCGCCAATCAGCAGTCCGTAGTCGCCAAACGGATCCATCCGAGCAACGGGGTTCTGGTCGAGTAAGAAATTCTCGCGAAAGAACACCTTAGTTCCGCACAAAGTGTCCGAAAAGCGTTGACCCAATAAAAAGATCATCAGCCGGGCAAACACTTTGTAGCCAAGCTAATTGAACGGTCTCATGGCGCCGAGTTCCATCGGGCGGGCAAAGCGATTGCCGTTTATAAAGTCCGCGCTTTCCCTCTGCATGATCTGGTATAGGCCGCTCAGTGCCTCCGGATCCACGGAAAGATCGGCGTCCAAAATGAAGATCAATTCGCCTCGGCACGAATCGACGGACTGCCTCACTGCTTGTCATTTGCCGTCGCCTCGTTGCTGCAGCGCCAGCACGTTTTTGCCCGGACGTTTTTGAATTTCCGCCGCAATGGTTTCCCAAGTCCCGTCGGTCGACTCGCCTTCCACGAACACAACTTCGCGCGATGTTCCAAATGCCGGCAGGCGATTTAAAAGCTCGACGAGGTTTCCCGCTTCGTTCCGAGCCGGCACCGATAATGCTACAGGTGTAATCCCGCCGCGGTGCGATCCGACGGGCGACTCATACCTCCACAAAACACAACCAAGGCAAAAGCGGACTCATCCAACGGTTCCCCATTGCGGCTAAAAGACCGCTACCGAACGGCTAGACAAGAAACCGCTTCTTCCGCGCCAAAACCCAGCCCAACCTGCGCAGGATCTCTTCGATTTGCGTGTTACTCCGTTCCCAAAAACAAGGAGAGCTAGAAGACAATCCTCGCCAGCCAAGCTTCGTAACGAAACTTCTGAAAGCCCGCCTTCGCGTTCAGAATTTCTAGCAAAAGCAAGCAAGCGGATGACAAATCATCTGCATGAAGAAATTTGCGCTTAGCATCTCTTGTGCCCCAACAAGTTATAGCATCTTTACCTTTTATCTTAGCTTCTAGGAACTTTTGAAACAGTGCAGGAATGGCATGTGAATTTTTCGAAGAGTCTATTTCGCCATTCCCGTAAATATTAGACGGCATGGCCGAGATGAAGTTATTACCTTATTACTATCTCCGAAATGCTTGAGAAGGTTTTATACCCACAATCCTCGCAATAGCATACCACTCATTTGTTGGTTCTAGTGGCCCAAATAAAAACGATTTCTCTTGAATTGGTCTTGCCTCTAAACGAGGATAAATGTAGGTGCTTACTAGAAAAAGGAGTTTCTTAATACCTGTCTGACTAGCGGAATGCAGAAGATTATTCTGAATTTATAAATTTTGATAGAGGAATCTTCTGGATAAATGCTATTGGTGAAAACGCCTCCAACTTTTGCAGTAGCTAATATAACACAGGCTTTTCTTCTTCGAAGAAATCACGGACTCTCGCTTGATCTAATAAATCTAACTCTGTTCGAGATCGTAATAATAATACGAAGTTCGGCCTCTCTTTCTGAAATAATCGAACTAGTGCGCTCCCTACTAAACCGCGATGCCCCGCAATAAACATTTTCGGATTCCCTGAAAACATCTTCCCTCCTCATTCTCCCTTTCCACCGCCGCACAGTTTGAAATCTCGATGCGTCCGCCCTTCCCAATACTCCGCCAACCGCTCTTCCCCTCGACACTCTCTCTCCTCCGGATGTGCCGACAAAATATACGCCAACCGATTTAACAAAGCCAGCTGTTCCGGCTCACACAACAACGGCTTCCGCAAATGAATCACCTTCCGCCTCCAATCACCGCGCTGCCGACAAAACCTCACCAAAGTCGTATAAACCCTCTCCCGATCAGGATCAATCGCCACTGCCCGCCGCAAATGATGCAGCGACTCCTCCCCGTTCAACGACTAATCCAGTCGTTGCCCAAATTCCGATGCATCACCGTGCTGTTCTCCACCACCCTCACCGCTCGCCGATACAACGTTTCTGTGTCCTTCCAATAATCCACCTGCCTCCCCGTCAACAACAGAAAAACCGTCAGCCCAACGCCAGCCAAAAACTCAACGCCGCCGCCAACGCACCCACTCACCCAATCCCCACACAATCTATACGAAAATCCCCGCCAAAGCCAAATAAGTATAACGATCCGCCCGCGCTTGGCTATTCGTCTGAATCAACCCAATCACTGGCAACAAAGTAATTACATACCACGCAAAAGTGATATATGGACGCTTCCGCCAACGTCTCGCCGCCCATACGTTCATCCCCACAAAAAAATGCCAACGTCCTCAACACTCCCCAATAGGAAACCCCATCCGAATACGGATAATATACCGCCGGTTCCATAGGCAAACGCGATACGCAACCGACAACTCATCGGTTGCCGTCACAGTCCTCAAATCACTCTGCGCAATCACCGTCGCCACGGAAATCACCCCCCAACATAGCAAAGAACGGCAAATTCTCTCTAACCAACCGCCATATCGAAACCCTCTTGTTGCCTATCTTCCTATCCTCAATCCAACACCACAACGTCCAAAAATCCAAAACCAACATCAAAGCCGACAAAGTCACCGCCATTGGCTTGCTCATCAACGCGCAGGCAAAACAAACCAAAACAACATACCTATTTCACGATCGTTTCTTCACATAACTAAAATAAAAATGCAACGCCAGCAAAACAAAAACGTGCTTAACACATTCTTGCGCTCGCTCACCCAAACCACTGAATTCTTATGCAACGGATGCTAATAACTCGTGTTCGTATTAAGCGAAGAAAAAGCCCAAAGAAACCCCTCCTACGTCACTCCTCTGCGAATCTGTTCGTTGCCCACAACATAAGTCATGTCGTCATAACGAACGAAGGAATGCCCGAAAATCAAGCCATAAACCCAACAACTCATCCCCAACAAAATAACAACGCCAACAATCTACCGCATCCACCCAACATAACACACCTCAAGCAAAAATCCAAGCCTCCAATAGATAGCTTGAAAAACGCTTCTTGCCAAACTCCAGTCACATCAAACACCGCCCTTGCCAAAATTTTCATGGGCGCATGTTCTCCTCCCTTCAGCCCCTACGTAGTCAATAAACAAACGACCCAACAGCACGGGAGTCTTGTGGTAAACAAAACCACCCCGGTCAATCGCAAAAAACCAAAGCAATGACTTGCTCGAATTCTTATTTCCCATAAACCCCATAGATTGTTTCATAGATTGTTTGTTCTCTAAAGAATTGCGTTCTAGTTGTGTCCTGGTTTTCGGCGGCCGAATCATCCCTTCCAGTAACGATAGACGGCCGTTCCCGCCAACGCCATAATCCCTACAAATAGCAAAAGCCCCACCAAAGTCTTCTGCGGCGGATTCGGCAAAGGGTCGATGTTCTCTCTTGTGCGTGCTGATTGTCCGGTTTTGTCCCCCACAATATAAACCCCGTTGGAGATCACCGCGCGATAGGCAATTTTAGGATCAATGTAAGTGTACGGATCAAAAGGGTCTCCTTTGGCGGTGTCTAGTTCTGGGATGACCTCGTGTATCAAAAATCGCCGCCGGCTTTCTTCCAGCGTCAAACCTTCTCGAATTTCGTTAGGAAAGTTTTTCGGCAAGAGATTGTCTGGATGGTAAATAATAAATTTACGACCATAACATGGAGATTCGATTTTGAATTGGAAGGGAGCAATTTGTTCAATCGTGCCGGAATGATAACGCTGTATTTCTTCCTCAGAGAAAGGATGTTCGGGCGCCGACATCATTTGAATGCTGTTTTCAGTAGGCTGAGCGGTAAATCGATTTCCCTCCCATTGAAAACTTCCGGGAACTTCCCACATAGAACCCAAATTCAATAGCTCGCCTAAGGATTCATACATGCTGGCCGCAACGAGGGTATAGTTATCGGGGTTTTCTTCATTTGGATTAATAGATTGCATCACGGCGTCGCCCGCCATTTGCCATCGTGTTGTGCCGTTGCGTCCGATAATAGCCTGCCCCCGGCGATGTGGTTTAGTTATCTTAGTTAACAAGGATACGCCGTGCTTTTCAGGATCGTCGTAATACACAAAATTAGTGCCGCACACTCGCGCTTCACAATGCCAAATCACGTCGTCGGCTGGATTCTCCTCGAATTCGGTTCGCTCGTAGCGAATATAACCATAACAAGGCGGAGAAGAGAGCAGTTCTTTGACGGCTTCCAAAGTAACCTCGGCAGCGTTCACGTTCAACATCGGCGCGCCAATCGCCGCCGCAACAAGACAAAGCAGTTTTTTCATCATTATTTTGCTATTTACTTAAAGAGAAAAACAAGGACTCTGCATAACCTGAATTTCCATCCAAGGCAAGAAAAATATTTCACAAAATCGCAGAAACATTTCCAGTTTTGGAGGAAAGAAACGAATTATGCAGAGACCGCAATAGAAACTCAAATTCTCGCGAATTAGTTATCGGACGGATCAGCAGAGGGATCATCTCCCGTAGCATCGCCTGCAGTCGAGTCAGCTGGCGGACAATAATTCCCGGTGATTACATAACTAAGAGGATCTCTTCTAGGCTAATCTTGACGAACCGGAAAACAGCCCTCATTCGGTAGCGGACAACGCCAGCTTTGTAAAAACCATACGCAACGCTTCGGGATTATGTCCTGTTGGCGGTCATCGAATTTACTGCCAGTTGTACAACGGAGCTCGCGTTGCTCTCTAGTTTCCGTCTCAATGCGAAGGAAACGTCTATGGCAGATGACCGCATTCTGAGTCTTGCAACATACCACCTGTGCATGCCAAAAATGTCCTGAATAGGAGCAATTTAAGCGGATGAACTTAGGCGGAGCAGGAGAATGACAAAAACTATCAGAATAATCGAAGTTGCATGTTGCGCCCAGAATGAATCAATCCACCGGGGGCAGAAGAAAGGCGGCTAAGGCCAAAGTGGCGAGCATCGGCATTTTGACGGGCCGTCCTCGTTCATCAGCGAGCAGAGCAAGCGGAAGCGAGGTTTCTTCTCCGGGCGCGAGGCAACAGGGGAACTAAGGAAAGGATGGTTTGATTGTCTTCATAATAATAGCTTTGTCTCTGCCTTTGGGAAGGGCTCTTTTGTAACGGGATTTCTCTTCTTGGTTAAGTCTCGGTCTATTCAACTATAACTCTAACTTCTCTTTTTTGGCATCTCCTCAGAACTCATCTTCGGCTAGTTGAAAATCAGCTCGGCAAAGCGTAACATATGCGAGAACTTTTCCCGCGCCTTTGCTAGGCTAACGCCATAAAACAGGCTTCGTATGCAAGCGCCTCGATAGAAGAGGCTTGCCAAACTGACAACAAAAGGCGGATTTACCTTAATTGAATTGTTGGTGGTAATTGCGATCATCGGGATTTTGGCGAGGTTGCTATTGCCAACGCTTGGCAAGGTGAAGGTGACTGCGAAGCGGGTTCATTGCATGAACAACTTGAAGCAGGTTCAGTAGACGATGAACATGTACGTGTCGGACAAGGGGAATTACCTGCCTCTGCATCGGCGTTCTTCCTTTGCGCCGGGCCGAGAAAAATGGGAGGATAGCATCGCTACTTTTCTTTTCATGGATGTTCAATGGCATCACACTCTTTGGGATGGCTATTTGGATAGAAACACCAATGTTTTCCAATGTGCCGCTAACAGCAAAATGGGCAAGGTGCTGAAGCATTGGCGAGACAAGCATGAAGTTTGTTGGATGGGAGATTGCCGAATCTTACGAGGAGTGGAATTGGAGTTATGGTTGGAATGCAGCCGGAGAAGGATCCAGAGAGAACACTCTTGGCACGGTGCCGGCGCAGGAAAACCCTGACGATCTAAGCCGACGAGGTGAGATCAATTGGACAAGGGAAAACGTGATCTACATTCCTTTGAAAGAGCATGAGATTGTGGCGCCGTCTGTGATGTTCATTGTAAGGGATCGAGCGAGATGGCGAAGATATGTTATTGAATCTGGGAGAGGAGCTAAGTTCTCTTTGTTCAACATAGTATTGATAAGGCAGCTCGGTTTCCGCTTTCTCACCGTTATGGGAAGAAGACGAACCTGACGCTTATAGATGGGCATGCGGAGTCTTTGCGGGAGGATCAGACTTTGTTGCTGACAAGGGATGTTTTACGCCGTTGGAATCGAAGCAACAAGTCCGTTAAAAAGCGGTTCAGAAAGAATCCCTATCACAGGTTCCATCCCAGTTCTTACTTTGCAGACGAAGTCTGGTCGCCATAAATTCGTCAGGATTGGCTTAGTCAGAGCCGCCGAGCCGAAGCTCGGCGGTTTTTGGTTTGGAATTTATGTAGTTGACCGAAGAACCCTATCAACGGATTGCGCCGTGTTTCCCAAAGCAGCGGGGGAATCGTGCAAGTTCTAAACCGGCCGGCGCTCAACGCTATTTTGTCTATGGTGGAAAATGGTTGCCAGTAGCCTGCCATTTACCTGCGGAGGAACCGCCGGGAAAAAAGCAGCCTCCTGGACAGAGTGTTCGAACCTTGGAAACAACAGCTCGACACTCCGCCAGAAGCGCTCATCGGGACAGCGCCCGTGTAACAGGCTCCTCCGAACAGAAGGCGCGCGCTAAAAACCACAGCCCCCCAATCCATCGGACAGTACCGAGGAGACCGACCGACAAAGATTCCCAGGCTCGCGGCCAAGGATCGCAGGGCAGAGCCGTTCTCGCGGTTGCCCGACCAAGCGCCCGATGGAAAATCAGAGCCTCAGAGCGCTGTTGCTGATGGATCTACGAGGGCAAAGAAAAACCCCAACCAGCCCAAGCAAGGGAACCAGAGCCGGTAGTTCTCTCCTTAGAGAGCCAGCGCGATCCTTGGGAAGGGAATAGGACGGGGAACTATACCAAAAGAACAACGAAGCAGAGAGGCCGTTCTGGCGATGGAAAGGCTGTCGCCCCGAAGGTTCTCTTGCTTGGACAAACTGGACATAATATTCATCAGGTTCATTCTGTTCGCCCTCATCCTTAACACGCTCCGTTAGCACCCAACACACGCTATTTATCGTCCGCTCTTGCCTGCCAAAAAGGCGCGGCAAAACAAACTCAAAGACAGAATTTTCCTTAAACTCGACAAAAAGACAAAAAAGTTTGAAAAAATCTTGCGCTCGAAGTTGCTTTGTGATTTGCTCTCTTCCAGTCACTGCCTATCTGCCGTGAGATTCCGTGAGAATCGGATCTCCCACTCAGATGTCCTAGTTTGATGGTTGGACTTGGGAGGAACGTACACTCTTTCCCTGTTGCTTCGGCAAACAGGCGGAGTTCTTCGTGTTTTTCCGACAGAGAATAATTGGTCAGGCCTGACGGCCGAGAACCGAGACGACATAGACATTAAAGATTAACGAGACATGAAGAAACTCTTTTTTATTGGAACTGGTTGGCTTGCGTAGCCAAAGCAAGCAACCCGCAACGCCAAGCAGTTGTGAAATCGGTGACCTCCCAGTCCCCGATCAGCGGAAAAACAGCAATCCTCGCGGTTGCAACAATCCTCGCGGTTGCCTTGACAACCCAAACCACCGGGCCGTCGGCCGAAATCCCCGAATTGCCAGACTTGCCGCCGCCTCCACCGCAGCGAGAAGTTGTTCTTCCGCCCTTCCCGCCCGGCGTCTTTGACACTTGCCTAGAGCGATACGATTCGAGAATCAAAACAATCAGACAAGGGGAGGCGATTGACGAAAGGGCATCGACCAAGCCTACTACGCCAAACGCAAACCCTTCTACGACAAAATCGACGACCTAACTAACAAGATAGAGAACCACCGGGATCAATACCTGAAAAAACAGACCGGTGGTTAGCTTTGTATCAGCTTCTCTATCCCAATCTCAACGACTCACGGATAACGAATTTGGAAAAGGAAATCAAAGGTCACGAGGAGGCTATTGAAGCTTTGAAGGAACAAATTTCCAAGTTACATGATGATTTAGGTAAAATCTACGACTGGCGCAAGAAAATGATAGAGTAGGCAAACGAAAAACACCGAAAAGAAAATGAAGCATTAGAAGCTCATTATGGAGATTGTCTTGCCAACGAAAGAGACGACGACTAAATTGGCCGAAAACAAAGCAGAAAAGGAATCTTTGACCATGAGAAAGCAAGGTTACATGATTATTGGGATCGGTTTGGCGGCGTTGGCGGGAATCTTCTGGCTGTCGCAATTGGACGGCAAAGAAGAAACAGCGACAACCGTCGCTAAACCAACAAGCCAAGAAACAAAAGCTTCTTCGCCAGCGGAGAAACCGATCAATCCCTTTGCTGGAATGCGAATACAATCCTCCTCGGAGATCCCCCCTCTATCCGAAGGGGACAAGGCCTTAATAGCAGAGCTCGATGACTGGGCTAAAAGGAGGGAAGCGTACCAAAACAGTCCGAGAGGCAACTATCTAGAAAGATACCAAGATGAGGAAGACATCAGCGACTTCATCAAGGAAGAAATAGCCGAGTACAAAACTCTGAATGCGGAGGGCAAGGCCATCGTCGACTTAGACGATTGGATTTTTCGTCAAAAGAGCAGGCGAAGAGATGAGGCTAGGGAAGCTATGTGGGAGAGATTCAATCGTACATTGAACCGAAATCTAGTTCGCCGGCAAGACTTGCCCAACAGCACTGCCACCATCGCCGAAGCGAAGGCACAGAAAGCAATTTCTAAAATCCAAACCGGCTGGGAAACAGACACCGAACCTTGGCAGGAAGTGGCCGCTTTCTTGCGAGATCGCCGCAACTTCTCTCAAACAGAACTAGACCAAGGCTTCCCCGAAGACCCTCTCTGGCACGCCGATCATATCCAGTGGATTGAGCAAACCGCCCAAACCATCGGCATCCCCTTAGACAACCCCAATGACGAAAGTTGGATTGCAGAAAAAATCACCGCCGCCAAAGAACAACGCTATCAAGACTTAGACGCCCCCTTGATTGAAGAACTCAAGAAGATTGACGAAGAAATGGCCGCCGCCGCCGAAGCCTGGGCAAGAGAGCCCGATAACAAAGACAAAGAAGTAGCCACACGACACAACCAAATAATCAAAGAACAGAAACAACGGCGAGCGCAACGAGAACATGAGCGGCGTTATCGGGAAGAGATGGCGCGCCATCCGGTGTTCAAAGAGATGGAGATGGAACGCCAGCGCAAAGAGCGCACACAAGCTCGCCAAGCCCAACAACAAACCACCGAAGAAACCCCCACTTCAACAGCCGAGTAGGTTTGGATTTTCCGCTCTGGGATCAATAATAGACTGTTCCCTCATCCTGTTGGTAGACTAGTTTGTGTTTCCTACTAACGGAGCATTTCGGAGAAGAGGGCGAATGCTATGAGTCTTATAAAGATTATGTCTAGTTTGTCCAAGCGAGAGAAGACTTGGCGATCGCCTTTCAACCGGCGGAACGGCCTCTCTACTTCATTGCGCTTCTGGTATAGCTCTTGGGTCGTATTTCCATGGATTGCGATGGCTTTTCTTCGGCGGAACTACTGGATCCAATCCCTTGGTTTGGGCTTGCTCTCGATTTTCTCGGCCTTCATAGGCGCGATCCATGGGCAATGGGACTATGGTCGTCTGGCCTCCCCTCAGGCGCAGCGGGGGCTTGGCTGGGCGATGGCGAGAACTTCACTGCTTGGCCATCTCTGGCAGCAGCATAGGGATTTTGGCATTCCCGCCTCCATGAGATTTTCCGAGGGCTGGCGGACCGTATCTTTTTCGCGCGTCCGTTTCATCGGGATGAGCTTTTATACTGGGGCTCTCTATGGACAACGCCTCTGGCGGAGCGACTCTCGGCGTCTTTCCATGTCCTAACACTCGGGCCAGGATGCCGTTCTTGGGCTAGCGGCTCCTTCGTTATGACTGGCAGCCCACTTGCCAAAGCGAGCCGGCAGGCGTTTCCTCGTTGCGCCAGCAAAAGCGGTGCCATTTGTGGATCTGGTTCTTCCGTTAACCGCATAAATTCTACGGCGACTTCGTTGATTTCTTTTTGGCATATTCCAAATCGCCTCCCTGATACACATGGACAAGGGCCTGCCGCAGTCAGAAAAGGACGGTCCATAAAAGGACGATCCTTCGCATTTTTTTCCGCCGCCACTGGCACCAGCAACTCCCTTGCCCGCTTGTCCGAGATCGAAAACTCTTCATCCGTCGCAATTCCCAAATCCTGCTTAGCCCAGTGAACCAAGTTCCCATATCCCGCTTTCTCTGCCATAAATAACCATTTCTCTTCACTTTTTGCGGAAATTCTTCAGATTCTGCCGTACCAACCAAACTCAAGCAAAATAAAAAATCGAAAAATAACTGTCACAAAACCTGTCGAGCGGTGTCTCCCCAATTGAAACTTGAGATCAATTGCATTGTTTTATGAAGCATCAGACATCAGACGAACTCGGCATTTTGACCGAAACCGACCAAGACACCTTGGTTCCTGCGCCTGCCAAAAGCAATCCAGCCCCGTTCGCCAATGGCTCAACCACTGGAACTGGCGCCAGAAAACCGCTCTAGTCACGGCTTTGGCCATCACTGCTACCGGCACCTTCTATCACCAACGATCGCATGCCGCTTGGCCGGTCGTCCTTACCGTCGGCTACGGCATCACCGTAGGGCTTAATGCAGCGTTTGATAGTAACGTACTCAAGGAAACCGCCAACGCCGATAGCAGGAATTGGCTTTACAGCAACCGCGAGTTGCGTGTACGAGGCCATGAGTACGACGAAGCGGGCAACAGAACATTGCTCTACAGCGTCGACGCCCAAGCCGAGGCCGCGCAAGACGAAACCTACGACGCCAGCGGCACCGACACCAAACTCTCCCCTCCACCATCGATCCCGACGACGTCATCGACTACTGCGTGAACCACAACGCCAATCTCCGAAGAGACTTGGAATTAACCTACGCAGTTCTCCATCAATAACCGGACGGCTCATGGGCGCCTTATACAGAAGGAACAGTAAACGACCTGATGAAAGATGGCTTGTAACCTACACCGATACTTACGGAGGCTACGTCACGAAACCCACCGATGAAGAAATTCAGGAAGACTTGGATCAGATGCAAAGAAATTGGAACAGATACAGTTCCAGCAATCGATACAGAAGGCCGGTTACCGTTCGTGCCTTAAAAGAAGGGGCGTGTAGTGGAACGCGTCTACAACACATACCCCTGGGAAAAAGAAGTCAAACTCTGGTCGGACTTCGAACACATCGCTATCCCCGGCAGCAACGACCTTTCTCCTACCGAACTGGAAGAACCCGGCGATCGTTCCACCTACGTCACCAAATTTAGCTACATAGCCCGCGAGGCCGGCTTCATCTACAACATCCGCACCCAACCCCCCGAAAATGAGGAAGAACGCATTGAATATCCTGAACCGAGGTCATGGTGTGACCACGATTTCTTAGGACAAAGCCTTAGCCAAATCCCGTGGAGCAACTTCAAAATTATCGGCACACCTTCATGGACAAGACGCGCCAAACGATTCTTCAAACACAAACAAATCAAAGGCTACTGCACAAAATGCAAGCGCAAACATGGTCGGCGCTCTTTGCCCTCTTCGCATCCATGCAAAAAGGCCGGGTACATAACCACTCTCCACGAGCACCCCGTCTATCAAAACGAGAACGTCAAAAAATCCTCTAACTGGAAAAGAAAGGAGAACCAGCAAAATGAAAAGTCTGTACATCATTGTGGGAGGCATTCTGGTCATGGTTGCCGTTGTCTTCCTTGCTCCCAAAAATAAGACGGCCACCATTGCAGAAGAGAAGACGTCCAGCCAGCTCGATGAAATCGAAGCCATCATCCTCAAGGAATACGGAGATGACTTGACTCCCGAAGAGAAAGAAATCGTGCACGAGGCAATCGCCGAAGAACTTGCCCTAGAAAAAGCCGAAATCAAAAAATACGGGCGAGTCCTTACCGACGAAGAACGCTACCAACTAGAATGGCAGGCCGAAGTGAAAGCGCACCCAAGAGGCCGAATTCTCCAAGATCTACGCCCAGCAAAAAGACTGGATCGATAACTTCCTCTTCCAGCCTAGGTACCACCAAAACCTCGTCTTTAACCCAGAGAACAACAGCGCGCGTTCCCCGGAAAAATTCCAAGCCTACCAAAAGGAATTGGAAAAAAGTGAAGGAAGCGTTTGATCGATGGGAGACGGAATCCGCAAAAGTCTGGGCAAGAACCGATCTGTCCCTTGAAGAGAAACACGCCGAAGAAGAAAGACTCTTCCGCGCCGTGGAACAGTCCGATGAAGCAATCCAGAATCCCGACCCTGAAATCATGGAGCAACGGAGAATGTTTATTAACTACAACAAACTTCAAGGTTTTTACGGCATGAACTGGCGCTATTCTCCGGAGTTTAAACAGGCCTATCGCATCTTTAAAGAAGAAGGACTCGCTGACAATCCCATTCGGCTGGCGCATACCCCATGGTCGGCTTGAAAAACTATTTTGTGGCCAGCCTTCAAGATCCAGACGAACTGCATCCCTTCAAAACCAGCATCGAGACCCAACCTCAACAGCATGGCCAAATAATCAATCCGCAAAATAGACGCTCTGATAGAAAAACGTACAGACGGCGCATCACTTGAGGAGAACAAATAGAAACGCATTACCGATGCATTGTCGGGAACATGATAAGTCAAAGGAATCTAATACCGGGAGAAGAAAACATAACTAGAGAGCAAGCCAATCGAATCCGAGATCGATTAATTGCGGAAATCCTGCCGGACGAGTTCACTGGTCAAACCTTTCTCGTTGGCATGATGGATCCCAAAGATAACGAGCTTGTGCCGGGTCAATCTTTACTGGCTGAATAGCTTTCTGTCGATTGATTCTGATTTTCCATCAAATCTATACAGTCTCCAGAGATTTTAAGCCAAATCATCGGGCAATTTTTGCGTGAACACGCCCTAGATTTTCTTCGTGTCTTCTACGGAGAGGTTGAATTGTTCGGTTCGGAGTTGCTTTTGTTGGTGGCAATCTTCGGAAGTTCAGGAACGGTGGGGCAAATACGCCAGCCGAGATCGTCTTTGGTGTTTGTGTCTTTTTTGCGGGGGTGAACGCCGCCATTGTCCACGCTGTCCCTGCCGACGGAGTATAGTAGAAATCCCGTTGTCTCTAATCTTTGGTATTGCCAGGGTTCTTGGGTCATAGGGTCCATAGGCGGGGAGGGTAGCCAGTCGGGAGAAAGAGCGGCGAGGGTTTCAGGGTAAGATTGGTGGGCGAGGTAAAAGCGTTCCAAAGTAATGGCTACTTTGGCCAGCTCAACATGGTGCTGGGTTTGCACTGCTTTTTCAAACGCTCTTTCAAAGGCCGGTAGCAACATTTTGGCGAAGATGCCGTATGCTCGGAGGGTTGTTTTAGGTCTGGCACTTTACATTGACTCCACGGTGCGATTCGGGATTGTTCCAAAGTCTTTTCCGTGTTTGTAATCATTTCTTCGTAGGCAACAAGTGCCATTGTCCAATTGCGTAGAATGAAGGCCCGAATGCCGCCGCCGGTCCATAGGTCGAAGACGGACTGGAAAAAGGTAGAGCCCATAAGATCAGACGGCATGGGAGATAAGTCGTTTCCTATGATTTCGATTTGTCTGCGGGCTTCGTGAAAAGACATCTTGGTCAATGGAGAGATCATCGCGTGGCCAAAGGCTCGTTCTGCGCGAAATGAGTTTGGGACAAGCGCGGGGAAGTCCCATTGATGGAGCGCTTCGGCCAAGCTTTGCCATTGCTCGTCGTTGCCGACGTGAAATTGTTGGGCGATATGAACTCCGTTGAGAATAATTCGGACTTGGGCCATTTGCACCAAACGGGAAATCAGCACGTCGGAGTGGCCGGTATGGGCGAGTTGGAAGCCAAGCCGGAGCATGCGGAAGGTTTCATCGGCGTCGCCGTTCATCGCGCAGGCCGCTCCACGAGAATTAGCGAATTGGGTAAATCGTTTAAGATAGGTCAAGTGGAATAACAATATATGGTGAACCTGCTCCAGGTCATGGGGATACTGGTCGTATTCTCGGCGAATGGCTTCCTCAAGTTGCCGAGTGGATTCCTCCGCGGGTTGGTAGTAATCTAATATTAGTGCGGCAACTTCTTCCCAAGAAGAGGGAACTTTCGTTTCGGCGACGGCGCCGTCTTTGAGCGCGAGCGCGTCCAAAGCGATCTTGTGAACCGCCCGCAGGGTTGTGGCGGCGGAGAAAGACGGGTTTTCATTCGGAGTGTTGGGATAATGCAGGCCGTCAAAAGGTTTCGGAGCGGAAAATGTTTTGTAAGGAGAGGATCCGTCGGTTTTGTTGATTTGATCTCTGACGGTTTTTCCTTCGGCAGTGGATTGGCCGGCGATGGCAAGAGGTTTTAGGAAGGGATGCATCCAGATGTTCGATGCGGTGGGAACGGGTGCCGGTTTTAGGGAAACTAACTGGAGCGTTTCGCCTCGATTTTGCAGTTCTGCTTCGTGTTGTTCGAGTTTGGCCGTTTCCAGCCATTGCGCCAATTGGCCGCCCAAAGGAAGAGCGAAAATGGCAAGGAGATAACACAGCAACGCAGGAAGCCCCGCCCTAAAGCGCATCGCCAGCAAAGCCAGCAAAGCGAACGGATTTGTCGGAGGAAAAATGAGCCAGAGCCTCAGTTTTCTACCTTTCTCCAATCTAAATCCTGCCCGGATGGAAAGAATCCAACCCAAAAGCGCGAACACGAAAGCGGACAAAAGTGCGAGAAACACCAGCGGAGGAAATGCGTCTGTGATGAAGGAAAAGAATTGGCCGTTAGTTTGCATAAAGGGGAATCTGCCTTGGGGAAAGCGGTTGGTCAACCTCTTTTTGCCTCCTCGGCAGATAATGCTTTTCTTAAACCCGATTTTAGGCATACTTGACGGATGCGCCAGTTCTCTGATTTTTTCGGCAGGATAAGTCGCGGGACGTTCTTTCTCGCGTGCGTTGGGGTTTGTTTGTTCGCGCGGGGAGACGCCGACGATGAATTCCGCGCCTTATCCAAAGAGTATGTGGATCGGATGCCCGCTTTGTCGCCGATCTCGGCCACTCAAATTGGCGACCATCGCTTTGACGGCGAGATGGACGAGATCAGTGCGTCGGCTTTGCAACGGCGGTTGAACTTCCACAGAGAGTTTCTCGCCCGGTTGGAGCGGCTGGATCGCAACGCTTTGTTGCGCGATTTTCAGGTGGACGCGGCTTTGCTCCGCCACGCCTCAGAACACGGAGTCTGGCGAATCGAAACATTTCAAGATTGGGCGTGGAATCCGTTGATTTACACCGCAAAGGCCGGAGGAGCGATATACGGATTAATGGCGCGCGAGTTTGCTCCGCTGAATGTTCGGCTAAAGCGGGCGACAGAGCGATTGGAAAAATTTCCTCTGTTCTTGGAGCAAGTGCGGGCCGTGTTGCAACCTCAGCGAGTGCCTCGAGTGCATGCCAAAACTGCGGTAAAACAGAATCGCGGAGCGCTCAGCATCTTAGAGGAAATGGTAGCGCCGGCAGCGGGAACTTTGCCGGAAGCCGATCGAAACCGGCTCCGCCAAGCAATGGCAACGGCGCAAGCCGCAATCCAGTCGCATGGCGAATGGTTGGAAAAAGTCTTGCTCCCCCAGTCCGAAGGAAACTTCCGAATCGGCCAAAAACTCTTCGACCAAAAACTGGCCTTTGCCCTCCATACTCCGCTCCGCCGCGAGCAAGTCAAAGCGCGCGCCGAACGCGAATTCCAAGCCATTCGCCAAGAAATGTATGAAGTTAGTTGCCGGATTTATTTGGAACAATTCCCTTTGACGAAGTTCCCCAAAAATCCCAGTGAAGCCTACCGCCAGGCAATCATTCGCGCCGCTTTGGAGAAAACCTATTTAGACCGGCCCGGCAGGAACGAAATTCCCAAAGTGGCGCGGGCGCAGGTAAAAAAAGCAACCGATTTTGTCATCCAACACGAAATCGTAACAGTCCCCGAAGATCCCTTGGAAATCATCCTGATGCCAGAATTCCAACGAGGCGTTTCCGTGGCCTATTGCGACGCTCCCGGACCGCTGGACAAAGGATTGAAAACCTTCTACGCAGTGTCGCCAATTCCCGACGATTGGACGGAGAAACAAGTCGATTCGTTTCTGCGCGAATACAACACCTGGTCGATGCACGACTTGACGATGCACGAAGCCGTTCCCGGACACTTTCTGCAACTGGCCCACTCCAACCGCCACCCTTCTACCTTGCGGGCGCTTCTCTCTTCCGGCACCTTTGTGGAAGGTTGGGCGGTTTACAGCGAACGGGTAATGGTAGACGCCGGATACCTCAATGGCGACGACCGAATGCGCCTCATCAACTTAAAATGGTATCTCCGAGGCATCACAAACGCCATGATAGACCAAGCCATCCACGTTGATAATATGACCCGCGAAGAAGCCCTGCGCTTGATGGTAGAAGGAGGCTTCCAAGAAGAACGAGAAGCGGCCGGCAAATGGACGCGAGCGCAACTTACCTCGGCGCAACTTAGCACCTACTTCGTAGGCACCCAGGAACATTGGGACTTGCGGCGAACCGTCGAAAAAGAGTGGGGCAACGCATTCACCCTAAAACACTACCACGACCAAATACTTTCTCACGGTTCGCCTCCAGTGCAATTCGTCCGGGCGTTGACGCTAAACTTGCCCATTCCCGAATAAAACACATCTTGTTTGGGAACTAAAGAAACCGCTAACCGTTGCAGTCGTAGTTGTAATTTGTTTGTAATTCCAACAATGGCGAGCAATAATTATTCAGGGAAGGCCAAATCGGTGACCGCTTTGATGGCATCCTGTTGCTCTATCTCTTCCGGCGTGTAGATTGCTCTCCGAACCGTCTGTTGCGCATCCTGAATCTTCCTTTCAATAGCGGCCATTCTGGTTGTAACCATTAATCTGGTGACGGCACGGAGGTGAACCGTCTTTTCCATCAGCCTTTCCGTAGCCTCCCGCTCTTCTTCAGTGGCATTCTGTTGCTCTTCTTCAGGCATGAACATGGCTCGTTGCGCCTTGAATTCTTCCCGGAGACCAACCTTCATCCTTTCCAATTCAGCATGCCCGGCCTCGTTCAAACTAGCCTCAAACACACTTTTTTGGCGCAGGAAATTCTGCATTTTTGCGCGAACTTCCTCTGGCATTAGATTGATGGTTTTTAGAACTTCATGATCAAACACATCTTCAATGGTAGCGTCTTCAGGCAAGTCATTCACTGCCGGCGCGTTGGCTGGCAGTGGATTCTCCACCAAATTTACCAATGGCGGAAGGTTTGTCGGATCGCCGCAACACGGAACGGAATCTACAGCATCAGGATTCAACACGGCCAGTCTTTGAACAGGATCGTCAACCGCGGGAAATCTGGAAGAGTTATTAAGGGCTTGTGGAAGAAGCCGAACCATCTTGGAAATCTCGGCTAACAGCATTTGATTTTCACCAAGAAGAATCTGTTGTTGTAGTCGCCTCTTGGACACCTCATGATGCGCAAGCCGTTCCTTCGCGTTGTTTTCATAATGGGCCACACTGCTAATCACAAGGAGAACCAAAAAGAAAAGTAGCGCACGCCAAACCCCTATAAACCGCTCCGTCCCGGTCTCCTGTTCCATCTGTTTTTCTGTTTCCATGTCTAATCCTTATTCGTTGTCCGGTGCAATTCTCGGCGGGCGAGATGCGGAAGTGACTATGTTGGAAATCGCCGTCAAAAGATTTCGGGTCTCCACAAGAACCTCCTCCTGTTTTTCCAAAACCCCAGCTGCTTGCCTCTGTAGCTCCCACTCTCTTCCAATTTTACGGGACTTGAAAGTGAACATCCCAATTATCAGAGCGAAAACCAAAAAGACGAGAAACACTGACGAGTGCTTGTAGAACTTTTCCCTGCTAGTTTCTTCCATATTGCCCTCCCCTTTTACAGGTCACATTTCTTGTAATCTTGTAATCGGGCCAAGCAATTTGCCATGGCGGCGATCGACCGCGCAGTCACGGCGTCGATGTTGCTCTCGTAGGTTTCCATCGCGCTAACCAAATCGGATGCGAGCGTATCATTGATGGATTCGATTTTGGCGAGAAATCTGGTGTCTACTAACCTAGACAGCCGAATTCTATTCAGCGTCCAAGAAGTTTCGATTCCATTCACTATGCCACTGATTACCGTATATTTGTTGGGACCGGTGCCTATAGAAGAAGTCCAAGAGGTAGCCTCCCAAGAAATTTGAGCATTTACCAATGGCGTTTGAAAGCCGAACAGCATGGTCAGCGCGAGGACAGCGAGGCCGCCTTTCCGCAAGATGGCGCCTAGCGCAAAGCGCAGGAACCAAGGTGGGGGTGGGTGGGTTGGGCCGAAAGGCCGAGTTCGTCTGATGTCTGATGCTTCATAAAACAATGCAATTGATATTAAGTTTCGATTGGCATGTCGCGGCTCGGCTGGTTTTGTGTCACGAATTTCTTTCTTTTTTTATTTTGATTGAGTTTGGCTAGTATGGCAGAGTTTGTCGCAGTTCCATTGGATTGTCAAGCAAAATGGCGTTTCTATGGCAGAGAAGCCGGAATATGGCAGGTTGGTTCATTGGGCGCGGGATGAAGAGTTTTCCATCTCGGAGGAAGTGGAAAACGAGTTTTGGGCCGAGGTGGTTCAAATCGCCGGGAACTACAACGATAAGTGGCCGGTGGAGCATTGGCTGTCGAAGATTGCCAAGAGCCAAGCGATTACTTCGTATCGGCGTCTGCATCGGCGGATGAAGCGGGTGTTGTATCGGGCGGAGATGGCGGCGAAGAGGATGATTTGGAGAGTTTGGCGGACAAGGATGCAGTTGCGAAATATCGGCCGCTGACGCTGGATGAGGTTGGGGAGCAGGAAGAGTTGGCCGAAGAAGCGCGTTGGGTGGTGATGTCTTTTCTCGGTTCGTTGGACGAGGAAACGAAGGCGGCGATTATTCGAAACAAAGTGGACGAGATCACTTTTGAGGTTTGGGCCAAGCGGACGGGAAAGGATGGCGAAGCCCGTCTGCGAACGAAGATCAGCCGCGCTTATCGGAAGATGCGCCAGAAGGTTCCGCCGGACTTGCGGAGAGCTCTCGTCCAGGTGTATCAAGGAGGCGATTGGGAATATGCCAAGCAGAAATCCGACCTTCAAAACAGGCGTTAGGTGAATGAAATGAGGAAAGCGAAAAGCGGCGCTCTGAGCAAGAAGAAAATGGGTGTTTTTCTTCGGTTTTGGCGCTGTGTGAAGGAAGAGAGCGCGGAGAGGAAAGTATGCGAATGGAGGAAAACAATTTTCTTATTTTCTTCAGTGATGGTAAGACTTTTATTGGTTTATTGTGGACGGGAGGTTAGAGGAAGGAAGGTCGCACCTTTTGGTAGCAAGGGCGGCTTGGAAAATTTTCCGAAGGGGGACGCCGCTTTGGCGGGCAAGAGCTTTGCAGGCTTCGTATTCGGGCGAGATTTGGATTGTTTTGCCATCCAATAGGCCGATTTTGACGGCAACTTGTCCGTAAGGGGTTTTGACGGTGGACTGAGTTTGTTGGAGTTTGAATCGTTTGGCTTCGTAGGCGCGGACGCCGAAGGCGGTGGTTTCCCGCAGGATGAGCCGGGCGAATTGCTCAAGGTTTTGCATTGGACAGAGGATGGTGAACAGCGTTGCGGGTCGGTTTTTTTTGCCATAGATGGGAGTGTGGAAGGCGTCTAACGCGCCTTTTTGAAGCGCTAGTTCTAGAACATGGCCGAGGATTTCGGGGGAGAGGTCGTCCAAATTGCATTCCACGACGCCGACGGTGTCGGTGCTCCATTGGTTTTTTTGAGGTTTGGCGGCGAGGTTTGGCGGCGCGGATGATTCCCCGAGGATGGCTCGCAAGACGTTGGGGCGGGTTTGGCAGTCGTGGGTTCCCAGTCCATAGCCGATTTTTGTTGCGGTCAATTGCTGCATGGGGCCGAAGGATTCGGCGAATTGGGCGAGGATGGCGGCGCCTGTGGGGGTGACTAGTTCGCGGGGTTCATCGCATTGGCTGAGGGCGGCGCCTCGTTGGCCGAGGATGGCTAAGGTGGCCATTGTAGGCACGGGGAACCGCCCGTGGGCGCAACGGACCCAACCTGTGCCTTCGATGATTGTAGAAGCGAGGACGCGGGGCTTGTTCAGGAGTTCTAGGGCGATGGCGGCGCCTACAATGTCTACAATAGAATCGACGGCGCCTACTTCGTGGAAGTGGACTTTTTCCGGAGGCATGCCGTGGACTTTGCCTTCGGCTCGAGCGATGCGGCCAAAGGTTTCTACTGCGTTTTTTTTGACCCAATTGGAAAGCGAACTTTTGTTAATAATCGCTTGAATTTGAGAGAAATTCCGGCCGTGTCTGTGCGGACGGCTATGATCGTGCGAATGGGTAGGATCATGTGAATGGCCTTTCAAGATTACATCGAATTTGATCCCTTCAATATTGGATTTCTGTTGGCGGCAGATTTGCAGTTTGTATGTTTCCGTTGCATTTGTGGAGGATTCCGAGTCTGTGAGTTTCAGTTTGGCGAGTTCTGTTTTCAGGGAATTTTCGGGAACGCCGAGGTCCAACATTGCGCCTAAAAACATATCGCCGCTGATTCCGCTAAATAGGTCTAGGTAGAGGGTTTTCATAATTTTGGTTGGGTCGGGGAATTCTGGAGGCGGTTGATCTGATTGGCGGAAAAGGCCGCGCCAAAGCCGTTGTCGATGTTGACGACGGTGACACCGCTGCCGCAGCTGTTGAGCATTGCCAAGAGTGCGGCGACTCCGCCGAAGTGGGCGCCGTAGCCAATGCTGGTGGGAACGGCGATGACGGGTTTGTCCACCAGACCGGCGATGACGCTGGGCAGGGCGCCTTCCATTCCGGCGACGACGATGAGGACATTCGCCCGGCGCAAGACGGAGAGTTGGCTCAAAATCCGTTGCAGGCAGGCCACGCCGACGTCGTAGATTTTCTTGACGCAGTTTCCCATAAAGTCGGCGGTGACAGCGGATTCTTCAGCGACGGGAATGTCGCTGGTGCCGGCGCAGACGACGACGATGGTTCCGGGTTTCTTGACGAGAGGTCGGCTTGCCAAGGTAAGGCAACGCGCTGGTGGATGGTGACGGCTTTCCGGGAAAGTTTGTTGGAATTTTGCGGCGGCTTTAGGGTCCACTCGGGTGACGAGCACGGGTTGCCGGGCTTGGTGCAAGGTGTTTGCAATGCTTATAATTTGATCGGGAGTTTTGCCGGCGCCAAAGATGACTTCGGGGAAGCCTTGGCGCTGTGCTCGGCCAATGTCCACTTTGGCGTATTCTAAATCCGCAAAGGAGTTGGCTTGAAAACGATCCAGTGTTTCGGATTCCGAAGCTCGGCCGGATTTATAGGCTTTTAGGCACTTTCGTGCTTCGTCGGCAGTCACAAGAGCAGTTTGCCACAGCGACCCCGTCAAGTCACGGAAAAATGCTCCTCGTCTGTGTTTCTTCTTGCGGATTCTTCTGGAGAAAACCGAGCAAATACGGCTTCTCGTTGCGCTGTTTTCCGATGTTCTTTATGCTTTGGGCGATGGCGGGCGAGAGCGGAGCAGTTTATTTGGTGGGAGCGGGGCCGGGTGACGTCAGGTTGCTGACAATGCGTGGAGGTGAGTTGCTGGGGAGAGCGGAAGTGGTGATTTACGACGCGCTGGTAAATCCTGATTTGTTGAAGTTGGCGCCTCGGGATTGCGAATTGATTTACGCCGGCAAGCGGGCCGACTCGCACGCAATGCCGCAGGCGGAGTTGAATCGCTTGTTGGCGGAAAAAGCCGGCCAAGGGCGCACGGTGGTGCGGTTGAAGGGAGGCGATCCGTATGTTTTCGGGCGGGGAGGCGAAGAGTCCGAGTCGTTGCGGCAAGCGGGTGTTCGTTTTGAAGTGGTGCCCGGCGTTTCTTCCGTCATTGCGGCCGCCAACTATGCCGGCATTCCCATTACGCATCGAGATTTCTGCTCCGGCTTTGCCGTCGTTACCGGCCACCAAGACCCAACGAAGCCGTCTTCGGGAGTGGACTGGGAGGCTTTTGCTAAAATGCCGGGAACAAAAATCGTTCTGATGGGCGCCGAACGCATGGCCTGGATTGCGGAAAAGCTGATTGCCTGCGGGATGAAGCCATCGACTCCGACGGGAATGGTTCGCTGGGGAACGACGGGGCGTCAACAGGTTCTGACCGGCACGCTCAGCGACATCGCCGGCAAAGCGGCGCAAGCGGGTTTCCAAGCACCGGCGCTTACGGTGATTGGCGGAGTGGTCGGCCTTCGCCGGAAACTGAATTGGTTTGAGGAACGGCCTCTGTTTGGGCAACGGACGGTTGTGACCCGCACTCGGGAGCAAGCCAGCCGGCTCTCTTGCCGATTGCGGGAACTGGGCGCCGACGTGCTGGAAATCCCGACAATCAAGATTGCGGCGCCAAAGAAGAAAGAAATTTTGGCGGAGGCTTTGGCGGCTTTGGGCGAGTATGATTGGCTGGTTTTTACCAGCCCGAACGGAGTGACGGCATTTTTTGATTATTTTCTTCGAGCTTTTGACGACCTTCGCGCCTTGGGAAATCTTCGAATCGCCGCTGTCGGGCCGGCAACCGCGGAAAAGATTGCGTCCCTGCATTTGCGCGTGGACGCCATGCCCAAGAAGTATTTGACGAGCGAATTGATTGCGGCCATTGAGGCAGTGGAAAGCATTGAAAATCTCAAAATTCTGCTGGCGCGGGCGGAAATCGCCAATCCCGAATTGCCCCGAAAATTGACGGACTGCCGGGCGATTGTCGACGACGTTCCCGTTTATCAAACATTGCCGGAAGAGGAAGACCGGAATGGCGCGGCGGCGCGATTGTGGAAAGAAGGCGCCGATTGGATTACGTTCAGCAGCAGCTCAACCGTTCGACACTTTCACCAGCGGTTTCCCTTGGCTCGGCTCAAGGCAAAATATCTGCATTTGAAATTGGCCTCCATCGGCCCGGAAACCAGCAAAGCATTGGCCGAGCTGGGAGAACAACCGAATGTAGAAGCAAGCGAACATGCCATCGACGGATTGGTGTCGGCCATGCTAAACTACCCGTCTGACTCGTCTGACTCAAAATGAGCAAACTCAATTGCAAGAATCAAACCGTCTTCATTGGGGATAATCTGCCGATAATGCGGGGGTTGAATTCGGGTTGCGCCGACTTGATTTGCGCGGATCCGCCGTTCAATAAACAGAAGCGCTTCAATCACAACTTCGGCACGCCGTCCGCCAAATCCAAGAAGAAGCCCGGCTTTGACGACTACTGGACGATGGACGATGTGCGGGAAGAAGAGCATGAACTGCTGCACCAATGCTATCCCCAACTCTATCATCTGTGCGCCGCCGCCCGCAATCTGCATTCGCCGGAAATGCAAGCCTACCTGATTATGATGGCGGTTCGCCTGATGGAATGCCGGCGACTGCTGGCCGAGACCGGCTCGCTGTATCTGCACTGCGACCCCACCGCCACCGCCTACCTGCGCCTGCTACTCGACGGCATCTTCGGCCAACAAAACTTCCGCAACGAAATCATCTGGTGCTACGGCAAGTGGTCAAACATCGCCAATTGCTTTCAACGCAACACCGACACCATTCTCTTCTACGCCAAAAATGCGGAACTGGCGAAGTTTAATGTTTTGCGTGAATTCTCTGACGACAAACGAGCAAAGATGGCGAAGGGATACATCACCAACACCGTGAGAAACGCCAATTCTCCAACTGGACGCATTCGGCAGTTGATTGTTTATGATCGCGCCAAAGCATCCGCCGCAATTCAAAAAGGTAATTACGACAATGTAGTTTACGCAGAAGGCAAAGGTTCGCCGATGAGAAACTGGTGGCATATTCCGCATCTCAATTCCCAAGCAAAAGAGCGTTCGGGTTGGGCGACGCAGAAGCCGTTGGCGCTATACTCGCGGATGATTTTAGCCAGTTCCAATCCCGGCGACGTAGTTTTAGATCCGTTTTGCGGTTGCGCGACGACTCTGGTCGCGGCGGAGAATGCGGGGCGAAAGTGGATAGGGATTGACCGCGAACCGGAAGCCGCCGTTCAAGTCCAAGTTCAGCTGACCAAACTCAACGAAAACAGCGCTGACTTTTGGCGAGACCGCATCATCATCCGCGAGGATATTCCCACCCGCAGTGATGTAGGCGACCTTCCGCATTACCGCACGCATTTTAGCGCGCTGTACACCGAGCAGAACGGCGTTTGCAAACTATGTTTGGAGCAATACGATTCGCACGTCATGGAAGTGGATCACATCGTGGCGCGCTCCAAAGGCGGCCACAGCGACAAGAAGCATTTGCAACTGCTGTGCACGCGTTGCAACAAACTCAAAGGCAATCTATCGATGGCGCAAGCCGTCGCCAAAGCCAAGAAACTCGGAATCCGCAAACACGACTAGAATGAAATCAGACGACATCGCAAAATCTTTTGGGATTGCCCTGATCGCTCAGGAGAGAAAGTGATTTAGCAAAGTTTGGAATTCTAACTCTTGAATTTTTTGAAGATTCTTTTGGATTTTCGCAGCGGTCGGAGACTCGGCCTGTTTTATGGCGTGATGGCAGGCATCCACAAAAGCAAAGGCGTTCCAACGACCATTGGGGATTAGGGAGGAGACAAAATCGAATTCGCCGGAGACTTGGCCGCTTTGGCGGAGTTTTTGCGAATGGGTAGCCGCAAAATCGCGGACGGCAACAGCCAGCGCCGGGAAACTGGGATGATCGCCAACCCGTCGAAACCAATACTTGGCGTTGCTGTTGTCCGGCTCTCTACGATGCATGATGCCGTGAAGAAAACTTCCGTCGGCCGTTTGGATGCCTTGCGAGATTTCGTGGGAACCGTCCAAATCGTCGTGCCACAGCAAGGCGGCCGAGTGCAGAAGGCGCCGAGTATTCTCTTCTATGCCGTTGGTTTGGCAGAAGGCGTCGGCCAGTTCCAAGAGTTCGCCGCGGCTTTTGACGACGGGACGAGAATTCGGCCCCAGCGAGGGAAGGGCGTCGGTTTGAATCGCTTGCAGAAAGGATTGGGTCAGTGGAGAAAGGATCGGGAGGCTCATTTTTTGTTTGCAAGCGGATATTAGGGAGGCATCCCGCAACGGTCAATGTTGTTCGGTTTCCTCGTCCTCAATTTCTTGGACCTCGGCGTCGCTTCGGAGTTTTGCGACATAGGCGTTCAGCTTTTGATTTCGGCAGTCGAGGCGAAAGTCTTCCGCAACTTGGTCTTTGACCGTTTCAAATGGTTGCGGCATTGCGGGTTCTTTTTCGGTGACTTTGGCGATGTGGAATCCGTGGAGGGAAGCGAACACGGGGCTGATTTCGCCGACGTTCATCGAAAAAGTGACAAACTCAAACTCGTCCATGAGTTCCCCTCGCTTGAACCAGCCCAAATCCACTTCTTCTTTTGGTTTGTCGGAAAAACGTTCGGCAACAACGGCAAAATCCGCTCCGGCGGCCAGTTCTTGCCTCACTTGGCAACACTCTAAAAAAAGAGCTTCTTTGTCTTGGGTTTGGCGGAGGGATTTGTAGATGTGCATGGCTCGGACGCGGGGATCCGAAGTGTATCGCTCCAGATTTTCGTCGTAGTATCGGCGGATTGCCTCATCTGACGGCGGAGTTTCCGTCCCGTAAATCTTTTGGACAAGCCGGTCCACCTTGCCGTGGATCGCCGCCTGTCGCCGAAGCAGCTTCGCTTCGTCCGGGCGAAGTCCCACTTGGGCGAAGAATTGCGCTTCGCCGCCATAGTTTTGCTTCATTTGTTCGATGGTTTGATGGATTTCCGCATCGCTTGGCTCCGGCATGCTGCTCTCCGCCTTTTGGCTCAGCAGCACGCGGCCGATGACGTTTTCTTTTGCCTGAGCGAGGAATTCATCGTCGCGTTCGCAGCAGCTCATTTGGCTCCGCTGTTCGTGCCAAGATTTTATCTGACAAAATTCTTGATCGATCAGATCGGGCTGAATCCGTTCCCCATTCACAATAATTTGCACAAAAACAAAACTAGCCGTTGATTCAAACGCTGTCAAACCGTTGAAAAAAACAGGAAAATCGGAGATTGACAAAAATTTGCCGCCAGCCTATAAATCCTCTTTTTGAAACTTCGATTATAAAGAAAGACAAGTTATGGCCATTGCAATAGGAACACGAGCTCCCCAATTTTCGTTGAAGTCAAAACGCGGCGACGAGGTAATCGACCTGTCGCTGAGTGACAACATTGACCAAAAGAATACGGTCCTGTTATTTTTTCCGCTGGCCTTCACCGGCGTCTGCACCAAGGAATTATGCGACGTGACCGCCGGATTGAAACGCTACGAAAGCCTCAACGCAACAGTCATCGGCATCAGCGTGGACAGCCCCTTCGCTCAAGAATCTTGGGCGCAAAAAGAAAACATCGGAATCCCGCTGGCCAGCGACCTGAACAAAAAGACCGCCCAAGATTACGGAGTCTTGCTGGACGACTTGATGGGATTCGGCGCCGTGAGCGCTCGGGCGGCCTTCGTCATCGACAAAAAAGGCATCGTCCAGTATTCAGAACAAACGCCGACGCCAAAAGACCTTCCCAACTTCGCCGCCATCCAAGCGACGCTCGAAAGACTCCAATAACCAACAGCCGGCATCGCCAGACTTTTTATTCTATTTGAAAAGGCGAAACCGCCCTGTTTGGGTTGCGCTTCGTTGCCGTTCGAACTCGGAAAAGCGGGACTCCCCGGTTGAAGGAGGCGTTTGCCCAGGGAAAATTGGCTTGATTTTGTCCCGCCTCGGCTGAACCGGAAAAGCCCTTTCCGCTTCTCAAACTATTAGGCAACACAACCGCATGAATCAAAAATCTCGAATCGGATTTATTGGCACCGGCGTCATGGGGCGGAGCATGGCGGGACATCTGCTGGCGGCCGGCCACCGCCTTTGCGTCCACAACCGAACGAAGGAAAAAGCGCAAAGCCTTTTGGACAAAGGCGCCTCGTGGCGGGACACCGCAGGAGCCGCCGCCGCCGAAGCCGACGTTGTAATCACCATCGTCGGGTTTCCGCAAGATGTGAAGGCCGTCTATTTGGGCGAGAACGGAATTCTGGAATGCGCAAAACCCGGAACGATAGCCATTGACATGACCACCTCGAGCCCCGACTTGGCGGCACAGATTCACCAACAAGCCCAAGCTAAAGGAGTGGCCGCTCTGGACGCTCCGGTTTCCGGCGGAGACATTGGCGCAAGGGAAGCCAATCTCTCCATTATGGCCGGCGGCGATGCCGCCGCCTTTGAAAAAGCCAAGCCCATCTTCGAGATTCTGGGCAAAAACATCGTGCTACAAGGAGGCGCCGGCGCCGGCCAACACACAAAAATGTGCAACCAAATAGCCATCGCTTCGGGGATGATGGCGCTTTGCGAAGCCTTAGCCTACGCGCAAAAATCCGGCCTGAATCCGCGCATTGTCCTCAAAAGCATCGAAAGCGGGGCGGCGGGAAGTTGGGCATTGTCCAATCTGGCCCCCCGAATCCTGCAAGAAGACTTCGCCCCCGGCTTCTTCATCAAACACTTCCTCAAAGACATGCGAATCGCCGTCGAGTCCGCAGAAACAATGGGACTGAACTTGCCCGGCCTAAAACTAGCAAAGCGCTTGTACGAGAATCTAACGGCCTCAGGCGGCGAAAACGACGGCACACAAGCCCTGTTTAAATTGTATCAAACGCAAATGGGAACCCCATCCTTCGCCCGCCGCCGAACGCAACAATTCCCGCCGCCCGCAAAAATGATTTGAAAACAAGCGCAACATGGGCTACATTCTTTCTAGCATCAGTTTTGGATTTTTGGAAAACCCGCATTTTCAGTATGGAATTCGACCGCCGTCAATTCGGCCAACTCATCGGAAGCGCCATAAGTAGCCTTGTCTTGACCGGCTGGCACGGCGTTGCCACCGCCGGAAACATTTACCGCGTCAAAAAAGGCGACTCTCTTTGGGAAGTCTCCGAAAAATTCGGCATCTCCGTCGCCGACCTCAAAAGGCAAAACCGGCTCTCTTCCGATACCATCCACCCCGGCCAATATCTATATTGCTCCAACGATGCCCACCTCTCCTCCCCCGAAAGCATTTACCGCGTCAAAAAAGGCGACTCTCTCTGGGAAGTCTCCGAAAAATTCGGCATCTCCGTCGCCGACCTCAAAAGGCAAAACCGGCTCTCTTCCGATACCATCCACCCCAGCCAAAAACTCCAAATCCCCGCCGGCCTTCCGCAAACACTGCGCTGGAAAATTGGACACAAAAAAGTCGACCGCAAACGCTGGCGGAAAATCATCGCCCACCACTCCGGAACCACCGTAGGAAATGCCGCCAGCTTTGACCGATTCCACAGGGAAAAGCGAAGAATGGAGAATGGTTTGGCCTATCACTTCGTCATCGGAAACGGCACCCGTTCGCGCGACGGAGAAATCGAAATCGGACCCCGCTGGAAAAAACAAATTTACGGAGGCCACGTCAATGGCCAAAAGCTAAACGAAATATCGGTTGGGATTTGCCTTGTCGGCAATTTTGAAAAAAATCAACCCACCGCCCGGCAACTGAAATCCCTCTACAACCTAACCCGCTATCTGCAAACCGGCCTGTTGCGGGAGAAGCCGGGAGTTTGGGGACACAAAGACCTGCCAAAGCAATCCACCGCGTGTCCGGGAAAGTTCTTTCCATTAAAACAATACCGCTCCCATTTTGCCTAAGCCGGCCTCACAACGAATCCAACATCGCGCAAACCAAAACAAAAAACACAGACCGCCTCTGATCTGCCTGCGAATCCCCCGCAAATGCCAATCCTTTACGAACACCTAAAACAATCCGCCCTTGAATGGCGCAAAAGTGGATATCCTTGCGATGACCACCCGATGATAGGCGAAATCCTCGCCTACCAAATGGAAACGCAAAAAGACAGCCCAACCCCCAAGTTTCTGCGCGAACCACAACTCCTCGCCCTTGAAGTGTACTGGTACATCCGCCTCAAACTGCAAACTCCCCACATTATAGACCTATACAAGCATTACTACGCAAAGAACAAAAAAGACTTTTTCAAAGCTCTAAAAATTCCCATCTCAAAAGACGCTCAAGAATTGGCATCCGTAGGCTTCTTCATCGAGAAGATCAAAACCGATCTAAATTTTGTCAAAGAAAAACGAATTCAAGCCCTACACGAAGCCACAATACTCCCCTATCCAAGTTACATTCTCGCCTTGACAATGGGTGCCGGAAAGACCGCTTTAATTGGCGCTATTATTGCCACGGAATTTGCCATGTCTCTGCGTTACCCCCAAGGCAACTTTATGAAAAACGCCCTAGTCTTTGCGCCCGGCACAACCATCATTGAAAGCCTGCGCGAAATCAGCGGCATGCCCTATGAAAAAATTCTGCCCCCCAACCTCAACCGAGACTTCGCCGCCAATCTAAAAATTGAGTATCCGGGTAGCAGGAAAGACATACAAGCACAAGAACGTAGCAGTTACAACTTGATCGTTTCCAACACCGAAAAAATTAGCCTGCGCGCCCGAAGAAGAAGCAATCAGACAGAAACGGATTATCGAGAAAAGGAACTTCAAGCCAATTGGCGGCTTCAAAGAATCGCCAGCCTGCCCAACCTCGGCGTCTTTTCCGATGAAGCGCATCACACCTACGGCAACACTTTTGACAAACTGAAGCGAGTGCGAGAGACTATCAACTATATCCACGAGCACACTCCCATCATCGCAGTGGTCAACACAACCGGAACGCCCTATTACAAAAAAGACCACCTAAAAGAAGTTGTCGTCTGGTACGGACTCAGCGACGGCATCCAGGACAATATCCTAAAAGAACTCTGTAACGGAATACACCAATACGATATCAAAGGGCAATCGGAAAAAGCGGTTTTTAACGACATTATTCGAGAGTTTTTCAGCAACTACGGAAAAGTCTCGCTCCTCAACGGTGCCAAGGCAAAAATGGCCTTTTATTTTAAAACCCAAGAACACTTGGCCCAATCTCGCCAATTGATTGAGCAGGCCATGACTAACATCGGCGAAAGCGTTGACCAAATATTAGTCAATACCCAGCAATCCAAAGCCGAGGAAATGGACCAGTTCAAACGTCTCAACAACCCCGGCAACCAAAAGCGAATTATTTTGCTAATCGGCAAGGGTGTGGAAGGTTGGAACTGCCCTAGCTTATTTGCCTGCGCGCTAATCAAAGAGCAGACAAAGAGCAATAACTACGTCCTGCAAGCGGCAACTCGCTGCCTGCGACAAGTGCAGGGAAACCAGCATCCGGCCAAAATATTTCTAGATCGCGGCAATGCGAAGATTCTAGACAAAGAACTGCAAGAAAACTTTGGCACCGACATCATTCGACTCGCCGCCGCCTCGAACCCCAAAGAAACAGTAACCATGCGCGTCGTAAAAGCCCAACTACCCAAGCTGGAAATTACCCGCACGGTGAAACGAGCCGTCCGAACCGAGCCGCCCAATCAGACAATTGCGTTGAATCCGCCAAAACCCCAAAAAGCCCCGCCAATACTGCGCAGTACTCTCACCCCGGACTTTAGCGGGCCAACACAAATTCTAATGCCGACCGGCAATATAAAAGAACTGTCCGCCACAACGGAAACAATAAGTTGTTACACTGCCGCTCATAAAATCGCTACAAAATACCATCTACCGGCCATGCTGATTCTAAAGCAACTTAACAATCTATATCCGCAAAGGGAAATGCCAAACAGCCACTTGTACGGCTTATTTCAGCAGGTGGAAGAGCAACAAGCGAATTACAAGACTGTGGAAGAAAAGATTACCGAAGCAATGGCGCTAATTCGACTTCAAGATGAAAATGGCAAAGATGTTTTTGAGAAAGACGAAGACGGCGTCTACGTTCATCACCTACGCCTGCTCGAAAGAACGCATCAACAGATGGAAGAGAACGGCCTATTGGTCGATAATAAACAAAATAAGGACAATCATAACCTAAGCTTTCACTACACTCCGTACAACTTTGACAGCAAGCCGGAATGCGCTTTCTTTCGATACATTTTGTCTGCGCTCAACACGAATCCCGATGAGGTAGAAACCTTCTTATTTACAGGCGGTTTGACCGATTCTAGAAAGACCGACTTTCATTTCGAATACTTGGGAGAAGACAAACGCTACCATCGATATTTTCCCGACTTTGTGATTGTGAAAAAGACGGGCGAGTTTTATATTGTGGAAGTCAAGGCGGAAAGCGAGAGAGGCGACAAAACAGTGGAGACAAAGAAGAAAGCGGTGGAGCACTTGCAGAAAATGCAACCCCATAAATTCAAATACAACGTCGTTTACACTTCCACAGGCACCATAGAAGCGGATAAACTCAAACCCATCATCGATTGGATTTACTCACAATAAGAAAATAAGAAATTTTGAGCATTTTTATCAGGAGAAATATAATGACAGATAGACATCCATACGCCAATTCGTCAGGTCCCTTGGAGAAAACCATTAAACGCTTACGGGAGAACTTTCCTCCCTCATTAACAGTAAAAACCTTAAGGCAGTTGGGAATCGCCCCTAACAGCGAGAATTCTGTAATAAATGTCCTTCGTTTTATGGGATTAATCGATAGCAAAGGAAATAAAACTAATGTAGCAGAGCGAATATTTTTAATCCATGACAATAAGGAGTTTGCACAGCAATTCTCTGAACAAGTGAAGAATTCCTATTCTGGTTTATTTCAACTTCATGGGGATAGCGCATGGGCACTTGATAGGAATGGATTGATCCAATTTTTCAGATCAACTGATAAAACCTCTGCAAGAGTTGGCGAATTGCAATCTAGGACTTTCCAAGTCCTGGTGGGATTTACGGGCCATGGTGAAGCACCTACGTCGAAATCTAACGTCAGGTCAGAAAAGCCGAAAAAGAGGTCTCGCCGAAAAGATCCTGTGAGATCCAAAACCGCAAATGTAGAAACATCGAATTCTGTTGCGTCCTCCGCTGGAGATAAGGAATCACGCAATTTCGGTTTGACTGTACGGATTGAGATTAACCTTCCTGCCGGTGGCAATAAGGAAACTTACGATAACATATTTAGAAGCATCCGAGAGAATTTGCTAAATGACTGAAATAATTGAAAAATTTGAAAGAATCGTGCGCTTATCTTACAAGCATCCTGATGCTCATCCCAAATCTGGTGACGGTTTTCATCCGTTGGATAAGCGCAATATCCATCCAGAAATTCAACAAGTATCGAAGAATCTTTTTGACGATGGACATTTCACGCAAGCGACGTTCGAGGCATTTAAATGTATTGAAAAGAAAGTCCAAGAAACCTCAACCCTGTCCAGCACAGGCTGGGATCTTATGATGAAGGCATTTAACAAGAAGTCTCCTAAAATTAAGCTTAATAACCTTGCTTTAATGTCTGACAAAGACGAACAAGAAGGATACAAGTTTATATTTGGAGGGACTATGCAAGGAATACGTAATCCCCGAGCCCATAAATCTGATATTAGTGACACTCCAGATCAATGTTTAGATTATTTGTCACTTGCGTCGTTACTGTTAAGAAGAATTGATAGATCCAATGAAGAAGAAAACTGTTAGAATTACTGCGGTGAAGGGGCGGCCGATGCTGCATTGGGTGGGGAAGAAGCCTTTGGACAAGGTGAAGCATTTCCCGGCGCAGTTGCGCGAGACTGTGGGTGTGGAAAAGCCGCCCGCCGAGCCATCTTACGATGTGTTTGTGAAGAGCGGACACAATCTGCTGTTTCACGGCGATAACAAGGAAATCTTGTCTTGTCTTTTGATTGCCGGGTTTCGGGGCAAAGTGGATTTGATTTATGGGGATCCGCCTTTTGATTCTGCTGCGGACTATGTTCGCCAAGTGCAGTTGCGGGGGCAGTCGGCCAAGTGGAAGGCGGCGGGGCATACTACCATTGAGAGCGTGCAGTATGAGGATATTTGGGCGAACGACAACTATTTGCAGTTTATGTATGAGCGGTTGATATTGTTGCGGGAGTTGTTAAGTCAGCGAGGGAGCCTTTATTTGCATTGTGATTGGCACAAAAGCCATCACTTGCGCTTTTTGCTGGATGAGGTGTTTGGAGCGGAGAATTTTGTTAATGAGATTGTATGGAAGAAAACAAACAGTCCAAAGGCTCAGTCAATAAAGTTCGGGAACCAAACGGATTCTATTTTTCTTTATTCCAAGGGAGAGAATTTTATTTTTAAGAAAATCTATAAAGAGATGACTGAGCAATCTCTTCGAGCATTTCAACATGATGACAAAGACGGAAAAGGGCCATATCAAACAATAGCGTTGATTGCGGGGGGAAGTCAAGTAACACCATCTCGAAAATCTTTTGATTTCAAAGGAGTGCACGGCCATTGGCTGTACAAGAAAGAGACGTTGGAAAAATTTTGGAACGAAGGTCGTATCTATAAAACTCCGTCTGGTTATCGTCTAAAAGATTATCTTAGAGACAAGGATGGCTCTTTAGTCTCGAATTTGTGGGTAGACGGTGCCGTATCTCCTTTACAAGCGAGGGCGTTCCCCACTCAGAAGCCGGAGGCGTTGTTGGAGCGCATTATCAAGGCGTCGAGCAACGAAGGCTCTATCGTGTTGGATTGTTTTTGCGGCAGCGGCACAACCGCCGCTGTTGCCGAAAAACTGGGAAGGCGCTGGATTGTTGCCGATTTGAACAAGGGCGCCATCCAAACTACTATCAAGCGAATCCAAAACGTCATCCGCGCAAAGAACGGCGACCTCGCCAAGCAAAACGGACGCGGCCTAATCCACTATCGAGTCAACAACTACGACTTTGCCAAACAAAACGGTTTCAAAAAGATCATCATTTCTAAATACGGCATCCGAAAAGACAATGGGGATCTGTTCTTTGACGGGGTCGTGGACGGCAAGTTAGCTAAGATTATAGATATGAACCGGCCTTTGAACCGGCTGGACATTCAGATTATCAAAGATGAGATTGCGCAGAACCGGCCGGAGGAAATACGAGACATTGTTGTGTTTTGCAACGGGGCGGAGATGGGGATTGTTGCTGAGCTGACACAAGAGAAGAGTCCCATCAATCGGATTCGCGTTTGCGATATACAGGAGGACGGAGTGATTGCTGAGCGGCTGGCGGAGGCGGAGGTTCGGATTCGCAAGAAAGGGAAGAAGGCATTGGTAGAGATTGTGGATTATATTAGTCCTGCTATTTTGGCGCGGTTGGAGGTAGATCGGACGTTGTTTGAGGAGCAGGTTGGGGATTATCGGGCGCAGATAGACTGCGTGCTGATGGACACTGATTATGACGGCAAATGTTTTCGGATTGTGGAGAGTGATTTGCCGAAGAAGAAGACGGATCTGATTAAGGGAAAATATGAGCTGAGGCTTCCTCGCGTTGGCGCCAAAGTGGCGGTCAAGATCATCGATATGCTGGGGGAAGAAGTTATCCAAGTTTCGGACTGATATGTCTCATGTTAAAATTACTGCGGTGAAGGGGCGGCCGATGCTGCATTGGGTGGGGAAGAAGCCTTTGGATAAGGTGAAACACTTTCCGGCGCAGTTGCGCGAGACTGTGGGCGTGGAAAAGCCGCCCGCCGAGCCGTCTTACGATGCGTTTGTGAAGAGCGGACACAATCTGCTGTTTCACGGCGATAACAAGGAAATCTTGTCTTGTCTTTTGATTGCCGGGTTTCGGGGCAAAGTGGATTTGATTTATGGGGATCCGCCTTTTGATTCTGCTGCGGACTATGTTCGCCAAGTGCAGTTGCGGGGGCAGTCGGCCAAGTGGAAGGCGGCGGGGCATACTACCATTGAGAGCGTGCAGTATGAGGACATTTGGGCGAACGACAACTATTTGCAGTTTATGTATGAGCGGCTGATATTGTTGCGGGAGTTGTTAAGTCAGCAAGGGAGTCTTTATTTGCATTGTGATTGGCACAAAAGCCATCATTTGCGCTTTTTGCTGGATGAGGTGTTTGGAGCAGAGAATTGCCTAAATGAAATAGTGTGGTGTTATACGGGGCCGGGGACCTCTGATATGAGACAATTTAACCGCAAACATGATACGATCTTATGGTACGCCAAAGGGGCAAATTGGACGTTTCATGGAGACGCCATTAGGTTGCCTTACAAGGACCCGAATCAGAAACCTCGCAAAGCGTTTGATACTGGCGGTGCTTTTGGGGAGGATAGTATTAAAAAGATGCAGGAAAGGGGAAAAATCCCTGAGACTTGGTGGACCGACATTGCGATTGCGGTACGATCAAGGAAGGAAAATATGAATTTCCCCACTCAGAAGCCGGAGGCGTTGTTGGAGCGCATTATCAAGGCGTCGAGCAACGAAGGTTCTATTGTGTTGGATTGCTTTTGCGGCAGCGGCACAACTGCCGCAGTTGCCGAGAGTCTGGGAAGACGCTGGATTGTTGCCGATTTGAACAAGGGCGCCATCCAAACTACTATCAAGCGAATCCAAAACGTCATCCGCACAAAAAACGGCGACCTTGCCAAGCAAAACGGACGCGGCCTAATCCACTACCGAGTCAACAACTACGACTTTGCCAAACAAAATGGCTTCAAAAAAATCATCATCTCCAAATACGGCATCCGAAAAGACAATGGGGATCTGTTCTTTGACGGCGTCGTGGACGGCAAATTGGCTAAAATTATTGATATGAACCGGCCTTTGAACCGGCTGGACATCCAGATTATCAAAGATGAGATTGCGCAGAACCGGCCGGAGGAAATCCGGGACATTATTGTTTTTTGCAACGGGGCGGAACTGGGGGTGGTTGCCGAGTTGGTTCAAGAGAAGAGTCCGATCAATCGCATTCGCGTTTGCGATATACAGGAGGACGGAGTGATTGCCGAGCGGCCGGCGGAGGCGGAGGTTCGGATTCGCAAGAAAGGGAAGCAGGCATTGGTGGAGATTGTGGATTATATTAGTCCTGCTATTTTGGCGCGGTTGGAGGTAGATCGGACGTTGTTTGAGGAGCAGGTTGGGGATTATCGGGCGCAGATAGACTGCGTGCTGATGGACACCGATTATGACGGCAAGTGTTTTCGGATTGTGGAGAGTGATTTGCCGAAGAAGAAGACGGATCTGATTAAGGGAAAATATGAGCTGAGGCTTCCTCGCGTTGGCGCCAAAGTGGCGGTCAAGATCATCGATATGCTGGGGGAAGAATGGATTGCGGTGAAGTAGCTTTTAGGTTTTGTGGGGCGGAGAGAAGATTGGGCGCTGTTGCCATCTCGATTTTCTTGACGCTTGGCAGCAAGGATTCGGCAGGGTCTCTTATAATTAAGCGAGTTGATTGTAAGTGAATTTTTTGCTTTAAGGAGGCAATGTTTGATCTGGCAAGTTGCGGATGTTTTTTGATTATGGATGCAATGTCCGCGTTTGTTGGTTTGGATTATTTTGCATTTTGTTTGCGGGGAGGATGTCATGCAGGAATTGATTGCTGAAGCGTTTGCGTTGGTGAATTTGCCCTTCACGGTGCTGTTTGGGTTTGTGTTTCTGTATTGGCTTTTGGTGATTATCGGGGCGTTGGACGTGGACGCGGTCGATTTTGACTTGGATTTTGATGCGGAAGCGGAAGGTGGGGGGCGATGGGGACATGCCGCGGCGCGTTTTTTTCACGCGGACGAAGGGCCGTTTATGGCGATTGCAAGTTTGCTGATTGTCTTTATGTGGGTGTCGGCTATGCTGTTGAATTATTATTTTAATCCGGGGCACTTGTGGTGGATGGCGGGATTGCTGGCCATTCCTAATTTTGTGGCGAGCGTAGCGGCGACCAAAGCGATTGTGTTGCCAGTGCATTGTTTGATTCGGCGATTTCGTGGCAGTGAGGAGCCGGCGGAAGTTCCTTTGCTGGGAAAGATATGCCGCGTGGTCACTTCGCAAGCGGACGCTCAATCGGGGCAGGCGGAGGTGGAGCAAACGGGAATGCCGATCAAGATCAACGTGCGAACGGCGGATGAAGCGGAGACGCTGCACAAAGGCGATTGCGCGGTGATTTACTCGGAGGATACAGAGAAGAACTTATACTTTATCAAAAAATTGGAGGACTGATATGGAAGCATTGTTGGGACAAGGATTAGGATTTCCCCAGATGGTGGGAGCTACGGCGGTGATTGCGCTAGTGGTTATTTTTATTGGGGTCGCGCTTTTGGTGGTCAAATGCTACCGAAAGATTGAGCAGGGCAAAGCCATTGTGCGCAACGGCATTGGCGGCACTAAGGTTTCGTTCAGCGGGATTGTCGTGGTGCCGGTGATTCATCGGTTTGAAGAGATGGATATTTCGGTCAAACGAATTGAAATCTATCGGCACGGTGAAGACGGACTGGTGTGCATGGATAACATCCGCGCCGACATCAAGGTGGCTTTCTTTGTGCGGGTGAACAAGACGGCGGAAGACGTGTTGCGGGTGGCGCAGTCCATCGGCTGTTTGCGGGCTTCGGATCAGCAGGCTTTGGTGGAACTTTTCGACGCCAAGTTCTCCGAAGCGTTAAAAACCGCCGGCAAACAGTTCGACTTCACGGACTTGTACAGCGAACGAGAGCGATTCAAGGAGGAAATTCTCAAAGTGGTCGGCACGGACTTGAACGGATTTGTGCTGGACGACGCGGCCATTGACTATTTGGAGCAGACGCCTCTGGCTAAGTTGGATGAAAACAACATTCTCGACGCCGAGGGCATCAAGAAGATTACCAAGCTAACCGCCGAGCAAAAGATTCTGGCCAACGAAATTCAACAAAACAAAGCAAAGACCATCACCAAGGAAAACGTCGAGGCTCGCGAGGCCATCCTGGAAATGGAAAGACAACTGGCGGAAACCGAAGAACGGCAGAAACGCGAAGTCGCCAACATCAAAGCGCGAGAAGAAGCCGAAGCCAAAAAAGTTGGCGAAGAAGAGCGATTGAAGGCGGAGCAAGCCCGTATTGCCTCGGATCAAGAAATCGGGATCTCGGAAGAAAACAAAAACCGCCAAATCATTGTCGCGCAAAAAAACAAGGAACGCACCAACGCCATCGAAACCGAGCGGCTGGAAAAAGACCGCTTGCTGGAAGCCACCGAGCGGGAGCGGATTGTGACGCTGGCGCAGATCGAGAAAGAGAAAACAGTCGAAACCGAAAAGAAAAACATTCAGGAAGTCATCCGCGAACGCGTCGAGCTGGAGAAAACCGTGGTGGCCGAACAAGAGAAAATCAAAGACGTGGAAGCCTTCGCCGCCGCTGATCGGGAAAAGAAAGTTGTGGTAACCCGCGCCGAGATGACGGCGGAAGAGGCGCTGGTGCGCGACATCAAAGCGGCCGAAGCGGCCAAAAAAGCCGCCGCACTCAAAGCGGAAGAAGAAAAGTACCAACAATTGACGGCCGCGCAGGCAAATCGGGAAGCCAGCGACTTGAAGGCGGAAGAACTTTTGGTTTTGGCGGAAGCCGAGGAAAAAACCGCCGAAAGAGAATCCAACGCCGTGAAACTTCGCGCCGAAGCCAAGACGGCCGACGAGGCCGCCGTTGGAATGGCGGAAGTGGCCGTCACTCAGGCGCGCGCCGATGCCGTTCGGCAACAAGGCGAGGCTGAAGCCAACGTAATGCAACTCAAATTCAGCGCCGAAGCAAAGGGCATTACAGAAAAAGCGGACGCCATGAAATTGTTCGACGGAGTGGGGCGCGAGCATGAAGAGTTCAAACTGCGATTGAACAAAGACAAAGAAATTGAGATGGCCGCAATCCGCGTGCAAAAGGGCATCGCCGAAGAACAAGCAAAGATTGTGGGCGAAGCCTTGAAGAGCGCGCGAATCGACATTGTAGGCGGCGAAGGAGCGTTCTTCGACAAAATCGTTTCTTCCATTACACAAGGCAAGGCCGTTGACCGCGCGATCAAAAACAGCCGCGTGCTGAGCGACGTCAAAGAAACGTTCTTCAACGGAGACCCCGAATACTTCCAATCCCAATTTCAGGCTTGGGTCAAGCAGTTCGGCTTGACGAGTAAAGACCTCAAGAATACCTCTCTTTCCGCGCTTCTGTTACGCATGATTGCGGAAACCACAAACGGGGCGGTGAAGTCCGCCATGCAACGAGCGCTTCAGTTGGTGAACGACAGTGGCTTGGCGGAAAAAACCGCCGCCGAAGTTTTGGAAAAACATCCGGCGAAAACAAAAGCCTGATTTCACGGTTCTGAATCAAAAGAAAATCTGTCATGCCGGATTTGGACACCCCCGCTGAAGCGGCCGCCACCCCGGACAACATTGCGCTAGAGGGCGGCAGTTACGAAATCATCCGCGCCCGCTTGAAAGCCCAAGGCGAGGAATTATCGGAACGCTTGGCCAAGTTGAATGATTTGCGTCGCAATGTGTTTGGTTCCATACCTCTGTCGCTACTCCGAGCCGAGCGCATCACGACGGAGCATAACTGCGTGCCTCGCGACATGGTGCCGGTGGGGAAAAATCATTTCCTGTTTGGGTACAACGTTCACTTCGGCCTCAAATCGGAAATCCGGCTGTCGGACGTGTTTGCAGTCTACGAATACCGCGATGGGGGGTTTCATGCGGCGGCGCCAGACTTATTGAAAGCGGGCCAGTTTGAGGCCGACTTCAAAAGTCTCTACAAATATTACAAGAATACGAAGTTTGTAAAATTCTCTTTTATCGGTCCTTTTTTATTTATGGTATTCCGCGTGGGAAAGCAAGTGTCGGATATAAAGACGTTCAAGTGGCTTGCTAAAGACGACGATTTAACTTATATCGGCAATCGGAGTGATCATGAATTTTCCTTTCCTAAGCAGTATGAATGCGATTGGCGACGCACACACCGAGATTTTCACCGAGACGGCGTCCATCCTCATATTTCCATTGAAGACCGACTGTTTGTGTCCTGCGCAGACGGGCGGTTTATCGCCAAAGTGGAAGACAACACCGAAAGCGGAAAAGGCATATACTCCGAGCCGGTCGAGCATAAGGATCAAACATTGGACGATGCGGAGATTTTTTACGCGAATATAGGCAATCTGATTCTGCTGAAAATTCGGCCCTTTCAAGAAAAGCGTTTTCGGTACTTTGTCTTTAACGACAAGCTGAAGACAGTGGAAAAAATCGACGCTCTGGAGCATTCCTGCGTCCGGCTTCCCGAAGATCAAGGCATTATCTTTTCCGACGGCTACTATTTGCAAACAGGCGCTTTAAAGCGATTTGACACTAACAAGACGGAAATGCTGTTTGAACGACTGGTGGCTTCCAACAATGGGGAAGACTACTTATACGTTTTCTACAATCGAATGTTGGGCGACTACGTGCTAATGTCGTATAATCTTATTACTCAAACGGTAGAAAATCCGATCCTTTGCAATGGTTTTTCCCTGTTTCAGAATGGAGAGCTCGCTTATTTCAAGTGTGAAGAGGAAGCGCAGAAACATCATACCATTCAAATTTGGCAAACTCCTTATGTAGCGGCCGAGTATGAGAAACAAGCGGATCGAGAATCCTTTTTATATAAGATTGGCAACCGAGACGTGGTTCGTTGCATGGCGGAATGCCGCGATATTTTGAATTGGATCCGCAAAGAGGAGATTTATGCGGAGTTGTATGTGGATATTGTGCGAGCGACGGGCGATATTGCGGACGCTTACTTCTGGATTGACAAGGCGGAGGCGTTTCATCTTCGCGAGTCGTTGAACCATATCCGGGAAACGGCCAGCAGGGCTATTGACGAGTTTGAAAAAGTCCGCCGCATTCGGAAGGAAACCGAAGCCGCGTTTGCCCGCGTCGGCGACGGAACGGAGGCGTTGCTTCGCAAAATTGCCAAGAGCGATCCGACCGGCATCGACGAGTTTGTGAGCTGCTTGACCGCGCTGCGAAAAGCCCGCGGGGAAATCTTGTCGTTGAAAGAATTGCGTTATGCGGACCTGTCGGCGATTCAAGCATTGGAAGAGCGGGTGGCCTCCCAGACCGAAGTTCTGTCGCAACATTGTGTGGACTTTCTAATGCGCTCCGAATCGTTGGCGCCTTATCAAAGCCGAATCGAGTCGCAGCTGGCGCAGACGGCAAAATTGAGAAAAACCTCTGAAGGAAAGCGCCTTCAGGAAGCCGTGGCGCAATCGGGCGAAGAATTGGAAATGCTCATCGAGATCGTCAGCAACCTTAAAATTGAGGACGCAACCGAAGCCACGCGGCTTATTGAGCGGATTACTCGAATTTATTCGACGCTGAACCAAGTCAAAACGGCGCTTAAGAATCAATTGAGTCGTTTGGTTTCGGCTGAAGGCGCGTCCCAGTTTAACGCGCAACTGAAACTTTTGTCGCAGTCGGCACTCCACTATCTGGACGTCTGCAACGCGCCGAACTTGTGCGACGAGTATCTGAACAAATTGACCGTGCAGATTGAAGAGCTGGAGGGAAAATACGCGGACTTTCCCGAGTTTACGACCCAGCTGTCGGACAAACGCACAGAGGTCTACGAAGCCTTTGAATCGAAAAAACTTCAACTGATTGAAGCGCGGAATAAGAAGGCTAATGCGTTGTTGGCATCCGCCGAGCGGATTCTGAATGTAATTCAAAATCGCTTGGCCGGCATGACCGGCTTGGACGAGATCAACGGCTATATGGCCTCTGACGTCATGGTCGAGAAGATTCACGATCTCGTTCGGCAACTCCACAAGTTGGAAGACTCCGTCAAGGCGGAGGAATTGACGGTTCGTTTGAAAACGGCGCAAGAGGACGCCGTCCGCCAGTTGCGCGACAAAGACGAGCTGTTTGTGAAGGGCCAAAATCGGATTCGCTTCGGCGAACACCAGTTCACGGTCAACGTTCAGCCTTTGGATTTGACGATGATTCCCCGCGAGGGACGCATGGACTTGCACTTGACGGGGACTCGATTTTTTCAACCAGTGGACGATCCTGATTTTTTGAAAACCAAAGCGGTCTGGGAGCAAGAGAGCTTGGCTGAGAACAAGTCGGTTTATCGGGCGGAGTATTTGGCGCATCAAATGCTTTTGCGTCTTGTGGAACGCGGTTCTGTAGAAGACTATCTCCGAGCGGAGGCGGACGAGCGTTTGAGCCAAGTTCAGGCATTCATGGAGCCGCGCTATGCGGAGGCGTATCAAAAGGGCGTTCACGACGCGGATGGCGAACAAATTTTGACCGCGTTGGCCGGGCGTTGGCGGAGTCTTGGCTTGGCCCGTTTTCAACCGACGTCCCGCGCTTGCGCTTGTCTTTACTGGAAACTTCTGGAAAACGAAGAGCAACGAAGCCTTTGGGAAGCGCAACTTCGCAGTTTTGGCGAGAAAAACCAAGCCTTTCCGGGGGAAGAAACGCCGTCGGAATATGTGAGGGCGTTGCTGGCGGGGATCGAAGATTTTTATCGGAAGAGTCCCTTGTTTCCCGCTGAACGGTTCCCCGAAGCGGCGCTCTATCTCTTTCATCAACTCTGCTCGAAGAAGACGTTTGTTGTGAGCAGGGAAGCGGAGGAGATTCGCCGGAACTTTGAGCAGCACTTGGAAGGCCGTCGGTTGCGGAACGACTACTTTGCCGCTCGCGAAGCGGTGAAATCGGAACCGATGCGCGAGTTTCAATTAGTGCGAGATTGGGTGCGAGGCTTTGTGAGGCACGCCAGTCGGCCGGAACAGCGTCGATTCATCGACGAAGCGGCCGTAGTGCAGTTCTCTGCTTCGGCGGATCCCCGTCCGGTGGTATGCTCTGAAAGCGCTGTCGTCCTGCTCGAAGGGCTTCGCGGAGCGCATCTCCGAATTCACGACGGGCGGTATACTTTGGATTTTCTGGAATTTACCGAGCGCTTGCGCCGATTCGAGGCGGAGGAGGCGGCCGTTTACCGGCAGTATCAGCAACGGAAACAACTCTTGCTCGAACGCGCCCGTCAGTCGATGCGTCTGGAAGAATTTCAACCGAAAGTTCTCACTTCCTTCGTTCGGAACCGGTTGATCGATCAAGTGTTTCTGCCCTTGATCGGCGACAATCTGGCCAAACAGATCGGTAGCACCGGAGCGGGCAAGCGAACCGACCTCATGGGCTTGCTCCTCCTCGTTAGCCCGCCCGGTTACGGCAAAACTACCTTGATGGAATACGTCGCCCATCGACTGGGCATCACCTTCGTCAAAATCAACGGCCCCGCCTTAGGCCATCAAGTCACCTCCCTCGACCCCGCCGAAGCCGTCAACGCCGCCGCCCGCGCCGAAGTTCAACGCCTCAACTTCTCCTTTGAGATAGGCGACAACGTGATGATTTACCTCGACGACATCCAGCACTGCCACCCAGAATTCCTCCAAAAGTTCATCTCCCTTTGCGACGGCCAACGCCGCATCGAAGGCGTGTGGAACAACCAACCCCGAACCTACGACTTGCGCGGACGCAAAGTCGCTGTCGTCATGGCCGGAAACCCCTACACGGAAAGCGGAGAAAAGTTCAAAGTTCCCGATATGCTGGCCAACCGAGCCGACACTTACAACCTCGGCGACGTCATCGGCGCTCACGAAGCCGCCTTCGAAACTTCCTATCTAGAAAACGCCCTCACCTCCAACCCCGTTCTCTCTCCCTTACGCAACCAAAGCCGGCACGATCTTCACGCCTTCATCCACACCGCCGAAACCGGTGACCGCGACGGCGCTGAATTCGAAGGAGACTACTCTGTCGAAAACATCAACGAAATACTCAACGTGTTTTCCAAACTCGTTCGCGTCCGCAACGTCGTCCTCGCCGTCAATCAGGAATACATCCGCTCCGCCAGTCAGCAAGACGCTTACCGAACCGAACCTCCCTTCAAACTCCAAGGCTCCTACCGAAACATGAACCGTCTGGCAGAAAAAATCTTGCCCATCATGAACGACCAAGAAGTGCAAGAACTGGTGCTCGATCACTACCAAAGCGAATCCCAAACGCTTACCTCCGGCGCAGAAGCAAACCTGCTGAAATTCCGGGAAATCAACGGATGGCTCTCAGACGCCGACCGAATTCGCTGGGAAGAAATCAAAAAAGTCTTCCGCCGAAACCAAATCATGGGGCCGGCAAACCCCTCAGACCCTGTCGGGCGCATCGTCTCCCAGCTTGCCGTTTTCGCCGACGCCCTCCAAGAAATTCGACAAACTCTGCAAGGTCGCTTCGAATCTCTTGCTCCTTTGCCAGACTTAACCCCTCTCTCTGCGCCCCTGAAAGAAATTCAAAACACTCTGGCAAACGAATTGCCCCAAGCCCTTGCTTCCGCAGCTTCCGACGCCTCTTTTAGCCGCCTCCAAACCGAAATCGCCCCGCTCAAACAAAACCTCTCCATCCTTCGCCAAATCCTCAAGCGCTACGAATCCGACCGAACCCAAACTTCCCCAACTGAAACTTCTGAGCAACACATCGACCTCAGCGGCATTTCCATCACCCGGAACACTCTCAACCAAATCTACCAACTCATCGAAAAAGACGAAAAACACCTCCAATCCTCCAAAAACCGCCCGCCAAAGATCAAACTCTGAAACGGACTCCGCATTCCTAATTCCTAATCCAAATCCCAACCGTCCAGCGACCGCCAATCCTCAGAAACCGTAGAATTCGCAACCGTTAATCGACCCGAGACTCTCACTGTTCAGCGGTGAAATGACAGTGGAGAGTGACTTTGCGCTTTTTTGAATCTCAACGCTCTTGAAAAACTGAAACAAAATGCATCCTTCCTCGCAAATCTCATAGCCATGAACCACTTTCGAATCTCAGAATTTATAATTCACAATTTTGGGATGAGAAGATTCGGCGAGAGAGCGGATTTTCTGCACCATAGAGTTGAGGCCGGTGCTGCGCGTGGGGCTGAGGTGGCGGTCAAGTTCGAGGCGGGCAAAGAGGTTTTGGGCGTTGATGTTCAGGATTTCTTGTGGCGTTTTTCCAGAGTAGAGGATCCGCAACATGGCGATAAGGCCTTTGACAATTTGGGAGTTGCTGTCGGCGAGGAATTCGATTCGGCTCGGAGTCCCCGGCACAAAAGTTTCTTTGAGCCAGACGGTGGCTTGACAGCCTTTGACGCGATTTTCTTCGGTTTTATCGCTTTCGTTCATGGGGGGCATTTTGCGGCCGAGTTCCATGAGGTAGGCGTAGCGATCATCCCAATCTTCCAGGATTTCAAAATTCTCGATGAGGTCTTCGATGGTCATGGAGATTTTTTGGCGGTTTTTAGCACGTCGTGTGAGGGGGTCTCTTTGTTTAGTTGGCAATAAGTTGGTCGGCGGCGGATCGGGCCCATTGATCGGCGGCCAAAATTTCCCCAAGGTCAGGGGAGTGGACGGGCTTGTGCGCAGACATGGTTTGGGCGACGGTTTCGGTGATTTTGGGAAAGGAGATGTTGCCTTGGCAGAAAGCGTCAACAGCGACTTCGTTGGCGGCGTTGAGGACGGCGGGGAGTGTGCCACCGACGGCGCCGGCTTCACGGGACAGGTTGAGGGAAGGAAATTTTTCGGCATCGGGTTCTTCAAATCTGAGGGAGGCGATCTGAGCAAAATTCGTTTGAACGCGCCGGTTGCCGATTCTTTCGGGATAAGTGAGGGCGTATTGGATGGGCAGGCACATGTCCGGCGCGGAAAGTTGGGCAAGGATGGAGCCGTCGATGAATTCCACCATGGAGTGAATGATGCTTTGCGGATGGACGATGACTTCGACTCTGGAGATTTCGATGTTGAAAAGCCAACGGGCTTCGATCATTTCAAGCCCTTTGTTGAACATGGTGGCGGAGTCCACGGTGATTTTACGGCCCATTTTCCACGAGGGATGTTGGAGGGCTTGGCTGAGTTGAATTTTGGGGAATTCTTCTTTTGGTTTCTCTCGAAAAGGGCCGCCGGAGGCGGTGAGCCAAAGCTTGCGGACGGAGGCTTCCGGCTTGGCGTCCAGGCATTGGAAGATGGCGGAGTGTTCGCTGTCCACGGCCAAGACGCGCACGTTGTGTTTTTTGGCTTCTTGCATGACGACTTCGCCGGCCATGACCAGGATTTCTTTGGAAGCGACGGCGATGTCTTTGCCGGCGCGAATGGCGGCTAGTGCCGGCTCTAGTCCGTCTGTGCCGACGATGGCGATGAGGACGACGTCGGCGTCTGGCAGGGTGGCGAGTTCGAGGAGTCCTTCGGCACCGCTGGTTGTTCGGACTTGGCCGGGAGATTTTGCGGCCAGTTCGGCTTTCAAGTTATCGTCGCGAATTGAGATGAGCTGGGGATCAAATCGCCGGGCTTGGGCAACGAGGGCGTCAATGTTCTTCCCAGCCGCCAAGCCGATCAATCGGATGTGATTGGGCAGGTCTGCGGCTACCTTGACGGCGCTTGTTCCGATAGACCCGGTGCTTCCGAGCAAAACGACGTTTTTCATTGCGCGGGACGACGGCTTTAAATGACTTTAAATTACCAGTGCCAATTGACAATACAGGTAAAACAAGGGCGCGTTAAACAATAAACTGTCGATGAGGTCCAAACAACCGCCAATGCCGGGGAAAAAGGCGCCGGAATTTTTGACGCCAGCTTCTCTTTTCAACAGTGATTCGGCCAAATCGCCAACAATGGCGCCCCCGCCTAACAGAACACCCAAAACGAGGCAGTGAACGCCGCGAAAAGGAGCAAGCTCGTTCCCAACTATGTACACCGTGAGAACGCTAACGGCAGTGGAAGTTGCCAAAGCGCCGACAAAGCCTTCCCATGTTTTTCCCGGGCTGGCGATTGGCGTCATCTTGTGTTTGCCGCACAGCGATCCCACAACATACGCCCCGAGGTCGCTAAACTTTGTCACCAAGAGGAAGTAAAGCAGTAGCCAGGAGCCGTTCATTGTGGGATGGTAATAAATCTTGACCAGAAAAGAGAAAAGCCAGAAAACATAGAGCCAGCCAAACAAACTGGCGGTCAAAGAGAGGAAAGAAATCTTCTTGCCCGTCCATAATTGAGATGACAGCAACCAGAGCAGAAGCAACGTGAGAATCCAAATTTCAGGATCCAAAAAGCGGAGAAAAGAAGGCAAAGCGAAGGGTTGCCAACCTTGAAACACGGACAAAAGCAAAAGTGCCAGACCGGCGGCAAGAATCGGAGTCAATAAAACTTGCGTTCCGTTTTTGGAAAGCAGGCAGGCATATTCGCGAATGCCGAAAACTCCCAAAAGCGATAGAATCAAAAGAAACGCAGAATTGGCGACGGTCGGATGGGGAGCAAACAAGGCCGTTAGGACGACCGCCCACAGAGCCAGCGAGCTGCCAAGTCTCTGCCGGAAGATTTGAGAGCGGTTGGGGGAATTCTTCATAACGGAAAAGAAGTTTCCGCCGTTTTTTCCGTTCCCGGATTTTTCGGAAGAAACGGGTTGTCGTTGTCTTCTCGGTCTTTTTGCTTCGACAGCGTGTTGGCTTTGTGTGATTCAACGGCTTGCTTTCCGTTTTGCGGGTTCTTTTTGGGGAAAGGCTTTAGATCGGTGCGGAACATTTTCAAGAAAGTGTTGTCCGGCGGCGGGTCAAATCCTTCCAAATCTCCGGTGGCGGCGGGTGTATTCTTCCAGAGCGGCAAAAAACTGCGCTTTGTGGAAGTCGGGCCAGAGAGTAGGGGTGACGACGAGTTCGGCGTAGGAGATTTGCCAAAGCAGATAGTTGCTGAGTCGCATTTCGCCGCTGGTTCGGATGAGGAGGTCGGGGTCGGGAATGTTTCTGGTGTAAAGATGCCGGGCGATCATTGGCTCGTCGATTTCTTCGGGCAGAATATCTCCTGATTTGACTTTGTCGGCGATTTCTCGGCAGGCTTCAACAATTTCGGTGCGACCTCCGTAGCTCAGAGCGAGGATTAGGGTGAGCCCGGTGTTTTTCGCCAGAGCGGATTGGGTTCGAGCAATTTGTTCCTGCGCAAATTCGGGGAGTCGATGGATTTGGCCGATCGTGGCCAAGCGGACGTTGTTTCGGTCAAGTTCCGGGCTTTCGGAGTCCAAGTATTGCGCCAGATATTTCATGAGAGTGTCCACTTCGCTCTTCGGGCGATTCCAATTCTCCACGGAAAAAGCGTAAAGGGTCAGGTATTTGACGCCTATTTCGCCGGCAACGCGAACAACGGCCCTTACAGAATCGACGCCTTTGCGGTGGCCTTGGACTCGAGGAAGCCGACGTTTTTTGGCCCAACGGCCGTTGCCGTCCATGACGATGGCGATATGGGCGGGAACGGTTGCCTTGGCTTGGTCGCTGAGTTGAACTTCGGTTTCGGCCATCGCAGGAAGGGGAAGCGGAGCGCGGTTGGAAAACCGGGCGGAAGAGAGGGATTAAGGTTGCAGTTCGATGGTTTGATCTCGCGCCGGGCCGACGGAAACGATTCGGAGCCGGCTTCTGCTGAATTTTTCGATAGCTTCCAAGTACTGTCGGGCGTTCGACGGCAAGTCGGACCATTTTCTGCATTCTTGGGTGGAGCAAAGCCAGCCGGGAAATTCGGTGTAGATTGGTTGACAGTTTGCCAAACTGCCCGCTTCGTTGGGAAAGTAGTCAATGTTCTTTTTGCCAAGTCGGTAGCCGACACAGAGGTTGATGGTCGGCAGAGCGTCCAATCCGTCCAGGTTGGTGACCGCGATTTCGTCAATCCCGTTCACTACGGCGGCCTGTTGGGCAAGCACGGCGTCCCACCAGCCACAACGACGAGCGCGGCCGGTGGTAGAGCCGAACTCTCGTCCCATTTGATGAAAATGTCTGCTTAGGGAAGCGTCTTCGGTGGGCATGGGACCTTCTCCAACGCGGGTAGTGTAGGCTTTCATGACGCCGACGACTTTGTTGATGCGGTGGGGAGGCACGCCTGCGCCCGTGCAAGCGCCGCCGGCAGTGGTGGAAGAGGATGTGACGTAGGGATAAGAGCCGTGGTCTACGTCAAGAAAGGCACCCTGAGCGCCCTCAAAAAGAATGCGATTCCGCTTTTGACAAGCCTCGTGAAGAAAGCGGACGGTGTCGACTACGAAGGGTTTTAGCCGGCGGGCGGCGGCGAGATAATCGGCGGCGACTTTTTTGACGGAGAGTTGTTCGGCGCCAAGGGCGTTGAGGATTTCGTTATTGGTTTGAATTCGCTGTTCTAAGAGTTGGAAGAATCGATCCGGTTCCATGAGATCAATCATGCGAATTCCGGTTCGGGATGCTTTGTCGCTGTATGCCGGACCAATGCCTCGTTTCGTGGTGCCGATGCAGTTCTTGCCTTTGATGATTTCCCGCCGTTCGTCTAGAAGCCGGTGGTAGGGGAGAACGAGATGCGCTGTTTCGCTAATGAAAAGGTTCTGCTTGAACTGAATTCCCAACTTTTCAAGAGCCTGAATTTCGCCGACAAGATGAACGGGATCCACAACCACTCCGTTGCCGATCACGCACTTTTTCTCTGGGCGAAGGATTCCCGAAGGGAGCAAGTGGAGGACGTACTTTTCGCGGCCGACGAGGATGGTGTGGCCGGCGTTGTTGCCTCCTTGCATGCGGACTACGATGTCGGCCCGGTCAATGAGAACGTCAATAATTTTCCCTTTGCCTTCGTCGCCCCATTGGGTGCCGATTAAGATCGTGTTGGACATACTTGATTTGGCGGTTCGGCACGAAAAATCCCCGAAGAAAGTTCGGGGCGACGCTTGGATTTACAGCAAGAAGTACATCCTACTTTCCCGCAGCTGCGCCCTTTCGGCTTATGAATTCGGGGCCGGCAAGGGATTCACAATTTCGTCAATAATGGCTTCCACATCATCCATTGTTTCTTCTAGGGGTCCGGATTCCGATGGAGTCTCCGGTTCTTCGACGGCACTAGAATCGCCCGGTATTGGCGGAGTATTCTCGCCTTCGGCGGCTGCCTCGCTCTCCTTTTCTTTGACGAGGTTGGATCGTTTGTTTAGGAGCGCGTCAATCGTCCACTTGGAAACAAGATATGTCCACTTTTGATAGGCCTCTTCAGTTTTCAACTTCTTTTCCAACGGTTCGTTCTTTTCTTTGAATTCCTTATCCCAACGTTCTTTGTCTTCGGCGCTTTCCCCTTCCGGCGCCTCCCGTTCGGCAGGAATATCGGCGGAAAGCTGGACGATAATCGGGTAAGATTCGTCTTCATTGGGTTTGCCAATTTTGACGACGTAGGTGAACCCGTCGAAGGTTTTGAGCGTTGCCGAAATCGGCTGGTTCATTCCCGTGGCCTCGTCGTCCGCTTCAGGTTCTACGATGTCGCTAAAACTAGGGGAGGAGAGAATGTTTTTGAGGCTGTAGGTTTTGGTGGAGTCCAATTCTTCATCTTCGGCCAATCCGTCTAATTTCATGTCCTCTTCCTCTTTGTCTCTGGAAATGTGCCAAGAGTCCGCTTCTTCGGGATGATCCACTTTGGCAGACTGGAGTTTTTCAACTTTGAAAAAGTCTTTGTCGAGCCAAGATTTCGGGTCGGCCTCCACCGATGAAAACGTCTCCGACACCACAACGACATTTTCATCGCTGGCTAAAACATAACGGCCGGAAGGAACACTAAACTGCGAGGGCGACGATGATCGCGGCTCGTTTGGCTTTCCCAGCAAAAGCGAGGCTACTTCCGGCTTGTCTTTGCTTCCAAAGGCGAGAAGCGTTCCGGATTTCTCTCCTTCTCCGGGCGGAATTAATTGAAAACGCCCGTGTTGCTTTGGCCCGGCCTCAATTTTTTGGGCAATTTTCAAGTCCCAAACGCTCTGAAGCAGATCGCCAATTTTGGAGAAATCGGCCGGATAGTTCCAACGGTCTTTGACCGTCCAGATTCCGTCGTGTTTGGCAACGGTGAGTTCGCCATCCGCATCCTTTATGGTAATGGAAGTGACTTCATTGAGCGGGAAGTCGGGAAGGACTTTGCCTCCCAAAGCGCTTTCGGATTGCCTCCAGAGATTTTGCTGGCGGAGGACAAGCAAAGTTCCTACCCCTCCCACGAGGAGAAGGACGACGATGAGTTTTACAAACTGTTTTGCATTCATCTTGCTGCGGTTTGAATTCGTTTGATGAGAGCGGTAAAAATGCCGATGAAGGCGACGACAATGGACATGCCGGCGATATTCATCCATTTCAGGAAGGTTTCCAGAGCGTCCACGTCTTTGCGAAGATCACGGCGCATTTTCTTGAGCTGCTGGTTGGTTTCCACCTCTTGTTTTCGGAGTTTTTCCAGCTCGGTCTGCTGTTCCGGCGAAAGGACGAAGCGCTGACTTTGGGAAACGTCGGTGCGCTTCCTCTGAAGCTCGTTCAACTTGGTTTGGGTTTGTTGCCGTTTCTCTTCCAGCGCCCGAATTTCGGAACGGTATTTCTCTTCCGCCTCCCTTTGCTTCTCCTGAATTTTAGTGAAGGGACGGTTCATAGAGGAGCGGCTGCGAACGTGGATGAGGCGGTTGTCGCCGGCCAGTTGTTCGACGAGGTTTTGAGCCAGCGCCAGATTTCCGTTTATGGTGGAGATCAGGCGGGCGCCGAGAAAGTTTCGAACGCGAACGGAAAATGGATCGGCAAGAAAATCCGCATCGCCAAAGAGAACCACCGCGCCGTCTTCTTTGGATTCTTTAAGAGATTCTTCTTCGGATTCCTCTTCCTCGTCTGCTTGGTCAATGTCGTCTTCCGCAGTTGAATCTTCTTCTGTTTTAGGCTTTCCTTCGGAGAATGCGGTTTTGAACTTCCCGTCGAGCCTCAGGGCGATGTGGCGTTTTTTGTCTTCGGCGGCAAAGTCGTTGGCGATCTGCTGGCCGGCAAGCCGCGCCATAAACCCGTCGACAAGCTGCGATTGCTCCGTGGAATGAAGCAACACGGTCTGCTCCAGTTCTTCCATTGGCTCGCCGCTAAAAGCGCCGACAAAAGGCATCAGCAGCTGATCTATTTGCGCTGTGACCACGTTGCTCCGGTTGATGCCGTTGTCGTTGACAAACAGCACGGCGGGTTGAATCTGCGCAGGGCCTTGTCCAAAGGAAATCTCCTTGGCGAAGGACAGGTCGGCCACGACTTTGCCGCTGTCAAATTCCAGCCCCCAAGCTTTCAACAAATTGGGGAGGTTGGAAGTGCTTGGCGGCGGCCCCATCATGTTGTTTTGGCTTGGTTGCGGATCGGTAAACGCTAATGGATCGAGGAAAACCAGCAGACTGCCTCCTTTGAGAAGGAATTGATCCAGCGCGTATTCGGTGGTTTCGGTGATTGCCTTTGGATGAATGACGATCAAGACGGTGACTTCGTCGTCGATGCTTTCGGCAGTCATTTCGATTTGCCGAACTTCAAAGAGCTGCTGCAACTGCTCGATCACCACCCACGGGGATTGCCTTTGAGCTTGTCCCATGCGAACCATCATAGGATTGGCGCCGAAAACGGGGAGAGAGCTCATCACGCCGACAACGGTTTCTTCCACGGTCATCACTTGGGAAACAGCGCGGATAATTTCGTATTCCAGATGTTCTTCCCGAGAAGGGTCCAGAAACGGAATGGGGACGGTTTCGTCCAACATGCTGACGGCAAGCCCCAGATAGATGCGTTCCGTAAGCGAGAGCGCTTGGCTTTCGATCCCGTCCAGCCGGGCGGAATCTTCGGCGTCGGAGTCCGGTTGGGGATCGAATTTTGCGATTTTGATCTTGCCGCCGCTGTTTCGCCGGAACTCGTCCAACAAGTCTTCCACAAGGCGAACGTGAATCTTGAATTGCGGCGGCATGACCTTGTCGTCGCGCGTGGCGTAGAAGCGAATTTCGACAGGAGTGTCCAATTCTTGCAGGATTTGCTTGGTGCCATCCGAAAGAGTGAACAACTTTTCGGCCGTAAGGTCGAAACGATGCTTTGCAAAGCTGGCGATGACGTTTAGGCCAACGACAATCGCCAAACAAGCAGCGACTCCAAAGGTGGAAAAAAAGAATAGACCGAACTTTTTCATAGTTGGGTTTTCGTTCAGTTAGTTCTGAGACTGCGCAAGATAACGCCCGTAGTGAACAGGCTAAAACCGATGAGCGAGAGGAAGAAAATCAGGTCTCTGGTGTCGATCACTCCTCTCTGGAAACTGAGAAAGTGCGTCATGACGCTAAAGGACGAAATCAAATTGACCAACCAGCCCGGCGCCCATTGCACCAGCATTTCCGTAACCGGGGGCAAGCCGGCCAAAATCAGAAACAGACAGATCACGACCGAAAGGATGAAACTGACCACTTGGTTTCGGGTAAGCGCCGAAGTCATGCAACTGACGGCCAAGTAACTGCCGGCCAGCAAAACGCTGCCCAAATAGCCGCAAAGGATCGGCCCCATATCCGGTTGGCCGAGATACAACACCGTCAAGACAACCGGAAACGTCAGCCCCAGAGCCAAGATTAAGAAAATCCACGAGGCGAAAAACTTCCCCAAAACCGCCTGGCTGAGAGTAACGGGCATGGTGAACAGCAATTCGAGGGTTCCTTGCCGCCGTTCTTCGGACCAGAGACGCATTCCCACCGCCGGCACCAGGAACAGATAAATCCACGGATGCCAAGTAAAGAAGGCGGTGAGAGCGGCTTCGTCGCGCTCAAAAAATCCCCCCAGATTGCTGCTGAAGGTGAAAAAACCAATTAAAACTAGGAAAATGACAATGAAAACATAGGCCACCGGCGATGCGAAGTAGCCGGAAAGCTCCCGCTTGGCAATGGTCTTCGTGTTTGAGAAACCGCTCATTATGCTACCTCCTCTTGTGCTGTTTCGGATTTTGTAATGCTTCGGAAAACTTCGTCCAGTTTGCCTTCTTCTGTGCGGAGTTCTTCAATGCGCCATCCGGCCTGATGCGCGGCGTCGGCGACGCTGGCGGCCAAGTCTTCTCTGTGCTTCGGGTGCGCAGCCGTGATTTTCAAAGTCACGGCGCCGTTGTCCGCCAAAACGAGCACTTTGTCGACTGCGCTGATTTGGCTGAGACGTTCTTTGACGTCGCCGGCGTTGGCCTCCCGCAATTGGATCACGACGGCGCCGGCGTTGGGCGATTTGAGTTTGAGTTCGTCTGGGGCGCCGTCGGCGACAATCTTTCCGCGATCCACGATGATTGCCCGGTCGCAGACCGCTTCCACTTCTTCCAAAATGTGCGTCGAGAAAATAATCGCTTTCTTTTCGCCCATTCGTTTGATGATGCTTCTGACCTCGTATTTTTGATTGGGATCCAGACCGTCCGTCGGTTCGTCGAGAATAAGGATGTCCGGGTCGTGAATAATGGACTGAGCAAAACAAGTGCGATGTCGATAGCCTTTGGAAAGCGTGTCGACACTTTGATGATCGACGGATTTGAGAAAGCACAAATCCAGAACCCGGTCCACGGCGCTTCTTTGTTTATCGCCGGAAAGACCGCGAATCCGAGCGGAAAAATTCAGAAAACTCCGAACCGTCATATCCGAGTATGCCGGCGCATTTTCCGGCAGATAGCCGATCAACCGCTTTGCTTCTATTGGATTGGCGGCGACGTCGAATCCGCCAACGACGGCGCGTCCCGCCGTGGCGGGAAGAAAGCCCGTAATCATGCGCATAGTTGTCGATTTCCCCGAGCCGTTCGGACCCAAAAATCCCAAAACTTCGCCGCGTTCGACGGAAAACGAGACGCCGCCAACGGCAATCTTGGGGCCAAAGGCCTTTTTCAGATTTTCTACTTTGATCATTTCTATGTCAGCAATTGCTCTTTTCAACAGCCTTGTTGCCTCTCCATTCAACAATGGGAGAAGATTCAAAAAGGAAATTGAAGGAGTTTGTCAAATCTTTTTTTCCGCTTCTCCAAAACAATAAACTAACCAACCCGAAAAAACGCACAGGCTACACAAACTTTTGCTTTCTTTTGTATTTAGACATGAAAAAATAAAAACGTTCAAAAATTTTTCTCATTTTTCTCGATTTCTCATTGCCGGGAACAAAACTGCATTTCCTATTAAGAACGCCATCTGCGGAACGCTTGCACAGGCAACTTTCCCTCCCATTTCCTTCAAGCCTAGCGGTAAGACCGAAGAAAATGCAATTCAAGCGCGCTTTCACAACGACGATTCTTTGCCCGCTGTCGCCGCCGTTTGCTCCCCCAACTTGTGGCTGTGGATTTTTTATTTGCCAAAAGCCTCAATATGTGCTAAAGTTTCTTGTCTTTACGAAGTTAAGTTGAACTCAAGAGATAAAAGGCTGGATAAACTCTCTGGAAAATCAATCAGAAAGAGCCAAAGCAAGCAATGCGGGAGACACTTCCGTCGCCTCCTCGCTGGAATGGTTCCAAACTTGCCGCGATCGCCTTCATTTTCACAGTTCGCATATCCAACCATTGCTGAATGAATATAAGCACTTACAAATTCCGTTGCATCAGCGGCGGGCGCGACTCCGAGTCAACCCATAAAAAAGCATATCGCTTGACAAACGCAACCCAGCCAAGAAAAACGACGGACGGTAAATTTCGCCCATTTGAATAAAGCGACAAAATATGGCCAATAAAGCAAAAACTCCAAAAAAAGAAAAAGGAGACGCGGAGAAAGAGGAAAAAAAGAAAAGGTCCGCAGCCAAGAAAAAACTTTCCGACGCATCCTCCGAAAAAGAAAAAAACAAGGTGCCGGCAAAGAAAACAGCCGGAAAATCTGCCCCAAGAAAGCCATCCACCCCGCAAGCTCTAGCGAAAAGGAAATCCGACGGCAAAACGGCTTCCCCCCAAAAAGCAGCCAAAACGAAATCAAGCCCGCCGAAAAAAGCCAATCGAACCGAAGGCAAAGACAAAAAAATCAAACCGGCAAAAGAAAAACCCACGGCGCGCAAAAGAAAAACCAAAAAACAGAGCAAACGGAAATTAACTCCAAATACCGCCCCTCCGCCCGATGAGCGCAACCGGATTGATTTAGAAACCATCGTGGAGGCGTCCGTCAAGAAACTTTTCCCTATCGCTAAGGAACAGCAAATGCGCCTGACGGACGAGGACGTCAACGACGTGGTCAACGACGCCTTGCTTGAAGGCGTCACCCCAGAGGACATAGAAGAGACTTTGTCCAGCGTTCAGTCCCGATTGCGCAATTCAGGCGTCGATATCGTCTCTCAAGACGAACTGGACCGCATCAAGAAAAATGATGCGGAAGAAGCGGACAACGTCGATCTCGATGATCCCGTCCGAATGTACATGAAGCAAATGGGCAAGACCCCGCTGCTGAGCAAAGAGCAGGAAGTCAAAATTTGTGCGCGGATCGAAAGCGCCGAAATCAAACAACGCCGCATTATTTACCGCATGGGATTTGTTGGCAAGGAACACGTTTTTCTGGCCGAAAAGTTAATGGACGAACCACCCAAAGAGCGATTCGACCGCGTGGTGATCGACAAAAAAGTCGGCAGCCGCGACAAACATCTCAAATCCCTCAGAAAACACGTCAAAAAAGTCTTGGAACAAGATCAATTAACTGACGGGAAGTATGCCACGTGGCAAAACGCGAAACCCGGAAAAAACAAAGACAAACAGAATACCGAATTCGAAGAATCCGACAAAGCGTTGCAGAAAATGTTCGCCAAATTTTACTACAAACAGACTTTTCTTGAAGACATGATGTTCGCCAAGCAACAGGACAAGCAACAGGAAAAAGACAAGTGGGAAAAAGATAAAAACAAAGTGAAAGAAATCGAGCAACGGCTTGCCAAACAACTAGGCAGAAAACCTTGGAAGCAAGAAATCGCCGAGGCCGTCAACAATCAAGTGAAGGATGTTAAACGACAAATTATTCTGCCGGGACGGGGACGGAAATTGCACGAGATCGAAGAGATCATCCACAGCCAAGCGAAAGACATTCTGCAACAGATTCCAAAACAACTGAGACAAAAGCCTTGGGGGCGAGAGATGGTAAAGAATCTTCGCAACCTTGTGGAATATGATCGCCAGATTTCAAGATGGGGACGAAAGCCGCAAGAGATCGAGAAGAAGATTCGCAACTCAGAGAAGGATGTTCAGCAGCAGATCGTAAAAAAACTTGTCCGAAGACTACAAGAGATCCTAGAGAGAATCCGGAAGCTAGTAAAGTATCTCCATGAACAGGTCTCGCGAAAACTGCCACGAATGAAAAACATCTTAGAGAAGATTGACAACCTAGTAAATAGGGTCTGGAGTCAATTCTCACAGAAACAAGAGCAAAAACATCAAGGACAAGAAATCGAGGAGACTATTGACAATCGAGTAAAACTCATCCTGCAGCAAATATCAGACGTCCAGCAATATATTTCAAAATTTGACCGAGAACCATCTGACGATGAGATCGCGGACAAAATGGGAGTTTCTGAGGAACTTATCACAAAGACCAAACCTCGCGTGTGCGATTTGCGCAACGAGGACTTGGAGGACATGATGTCTTCCAAGATAGATATGTTGATGGATGGACAAATCTTCAATATCTACAAGAAGTTATTAGACAGCATCGATGAAATTGAAGAACTGTCGGGTATGGTGCGCCAAATGCCGCCACCCCCAAAAACCTATGCCGAGAGCATTCGCGAAAGCATTCGAAGAATCCGAAAGCTTCTGTTGCACGACGCAGAAAAGCAGGAAAAGTTGGATGACATTCTCCAAAAAATCCCCGGAAGAATCGCAAGGGTTTTGAAACATCCATTTCTGCACCCCGGGGAACAAAAATTCATAGAAAAGTTCGGAGAATGTCTCGAGGAACGCAAAAAACTGTTGTCTAAGGAAAAAGAATATCAAAAAGTATTAGAAAAGTTTCGAGAGTGCCTCGAGGAACGCAAAAAACGATCGTCCAAGGAAAAGGGGAATCAAAAAGCACTAGAAGAAGTATTAGAGAAGGTTCAGGAGTGTCTCGAAGAACGCAAGAAATCAAAGGAAAAGGAAGATCGGAAAGCATTAGAATTTCTTGAGGAATATAAAAAACTGTTTCTAGTAAAATCGTCTATTAAACTGCCAAAAGAAGGAGATGAGATTCGGAAAACCTTAGAAAATCCCATCAAAGAATACAAGAAACTGTCCTCGGAACTATCGTCAAAAGAAGAGGAACTCCAGAAAGCATTAGAAGGGTTCATCAAAGAATACAAGAGACTGTCTCCAGAATTGTCGCCAAAGGAAAGAGAGATTCGAAAAACCTTGGAAAATCCCACAAAGAGTCTCGAAGAATTCCTCAAGCGTTTTGAGTGCCTTATAAAACAGACAGAGGAGCAAATTTGCGAGAATTATAAAATGCTCGAGCTTCTGGAAATAGATTTGAGACTTCGAGAGCTCCACAATTCAGCCCCGTCGCCAAAAGAAAAAGAGACTCAGAAATCGTTAGAAAATATCCAAGGAGGTGTCGAGCAATACGAGAAACGGTCCATTGCGCAGAGTATTCAAGGATTCCGGGATTTGTTGGCTGCCGAGCTTCCAGCTAGCTCGCAAAAAGAGAGAGTGGAGATGGAAAAACAACAGATTGAGCTCTTGGAAAGCTACGTGCGTATGCCCTACGACGACTACATCAAAAGTTATGCTTGCCTTGTGGAATGCCTGGGCAAGGCAAAAAAGGCCAAAGACGAGATGGTCTCCGCCAACCTTCGGCTGGTAATTTCTATTGCAAAAAAATACACCAACCGCGGTCTTTCCTTTCTTGACCTTATTCAGGAAGGCAACATGGGATTGATGAAAGGAGTCGAGAAATTTGAGTATCGCCGCGGCTATAAATTCTCCACTTACGCTACATGGTGGATTCGCCAAGCGATTACCCGTTCCGTAGCCGACCAAGCGCGCACCATTCGAATTCCTGTTCACATGATCGAAATCATCAACAAATTGATGCGCGTTCAAAAACAATTGTTGCAGGACTTTGGCCGGGAGCCGACGGCGGAAGAACTTGCCGATGAAATGGGCATCTCTGAAGAGCGCGTCAGTGCCGTGCTGAAAATGGCGCAGCAGCCAATTTCTCTCGAATCTCCCGTGGGAGAAAGCGGCGACGCCAACTTTGGCGACTTTATTAAAGACGAAAAGGCCAAAGACCCGTCGGACGAGACCAGCCAACGGCTACTGAAAGAACAAATGGAGAAAGTGCTGGACTCGTTGACAGAACGAGAAAGGAAGATTTTGCGCCTCCGGTTCGGCTTGCAGGACGGTTATGCGAGGACTTTGGAAGAAGTTGGCAAACAATTCAAAGTAACCAGAGAACGGATTCGACAGATCGAGGCCAAAGCGCTTCGGAAACTTCGCCATCCGACGAGAAGTCGCCAATTAGAGGGATTCCTCGAATCGAGCGAGGATCTGGCATTGAAAAAGAAAGACACCAAACTAGATAGATTCCGAAGCAGTTAGTTATCGGCGGAGCAAAGATTCCCGTTCACCTAATTGAAATCACCAACAAGTTAACACGCGTTTATAAGCAATTGCCGTCGGAATTCGGTTGAGAGCCTCCACCCACTGCAATGACGTCTGCAGGAACAACGTCTCCTTGCATTGAAGAACGACTTATTCAAATGCATTCAAATGCCGGACTCACTGATAAAACGGAAACAGAAGATTCTTGAGCCTCGCTTTAGCCAGTATGACGGCCGCCTGAGTACGCTGGAAGAGTGGGGCAAAACCATTCAAAAACCCCGCGAACGGATTCGGCAGATTAAAGCCAAAGCGCCTCGGAATCTTTTCCATCCCAAACCGCCAATTGAAAGGATTCCTCGAATCTTCGGAAGAAGAAATGTAGAGTTTCTTCTCTAAGTTTCTCCGGCGGCGAGAGGACAAGCGTTTCAAACGAATGACGATATTTCCCATTGTCGATCGCGAGCTGCGGGTTTTATCTAGAAAAAGTTCGCTGTATTGGAGTCGCTTGCTTTTTGCCGGGGTAGCCATTGTCGGAAGCCTTTTCTTTTTTTTCCTTATGCGCCGCTTCCCGCCTTCCGAGGTGAGCCGACCTCTATTTGGCTTTCTGGCCGTTCTCACCTTTCTTTACTGCTGGACGAGCGGTGTTTGGATCACTTCGGACTGCCTTTCCGGGGAGAAGCGAAACAACACTTTGGGGCTGTTGTTTTTGACGGATTTGAAAGGCTACGACGTGGTGCTGGGCAAAATGGCGGCTATTTCGTTACACAGTGTTTACGGCGTGGCGGCGGTGTTCCCTGTTTTGGCGATTCCCTTGCTGCTGGGCGGCGTGGGGTTTGCCGAATTTTGCCGGTTAATGCTGGCACTTTTCTTGACTTTGCTTCTTTCGTTATCGGTTGGAGTCGGAGTTTCGTCTATAAGCCGCTCCGCGGTAATATCTGCGCTGGCCGTGTTTTTTGCGATGCTGTGTTTTAGCGGAGGAGGTCCGGCTTTGGCGTTGTTTTTAGATGTTTCCACAAAAGGGCACTTCCCTGATTTCATATCGAAGTTGTTACTAGTTCCCAGCCTTGCCGTTGCCTCCTATTGGGCGATGGGGTGGAGTTACAATCAATTTTCACAGGAGTATTGGATGTCCATCGGCTTTAACGCCGCCTTGATCGCGGGAATGCTCGTTTTGGCTTGCTGTGTCATTCAGCGCGCGTGGCGCGAAGGCAATTCGGTCTTTGGACGTCTCCGTCAGCGAGAATGGCGAGGATGGAGGGAAGGTCGACGGCGTCTCTTTCGCCGGTCTGCGGTTGACGACCAGAATCCAATCTTTTGGTTGCAATCCCATCCGTCCGGCCATCCTGCATGGGTAATGCTCGTGTTTGTTTTGGGCGGACTGTACTGGATTTGGGGCAGTTTACAGTTTGGACGATCCTTTGCCGAAGATAGATACGTCATCTTTAGCACTTTGATCGTCATGCAACTAATCCTCAAATGTTGGGCGGGAGTGGAAGCGGCGCGGAGATTCGGTGAGGAACGGCGGAGCGGGGCTTTGGAGTTGCTGCTGTGCACGCCCCTCAGTGTGCGGGAGATTTTGCGAGGGCAAATGCAATCGTTGCGCCGGCAGTTTTTCTGGCCGACTTTTGTGTTCCTGTTTCTCTGGTTTATAATATTTTTGGCAACGTTGATTTTGACTCCCCTCGGTAGTTTTTCCGACTCCGGTTCCCTAGTTTTGATGATCTTAGGCACAATGGTTTTGTTAGTATTAGATCTTTACGCCTTGTGTTGGCTGGGCATGTGGAAGGGATTGACTTCTCGGTTTGTCAGCCGGGCAATTCTTGCCAACCTCTTCACCGTTCTTCTGCTTCCTTGTCTGCTTTTTGGTTTGATCATGGCCGTGTTTTTATCATCACCTAGAGGATCCGTAGGCGAGAACTTCCCGTTGGCATTGTGGCTCTTGATTGGACACGCCAGCTCTTGCTACTGGCTTTGTCAGGGATACAGCCAATTGACGACAAGGTTTCGATCCGTTGCCGCCGGCGAACGAACGGCTTGACAAAGCAGGCTCGTACCGTTTCAATTTGCATTCAAATAGCAAAAAAATGCCAGAGAAACCCAGCAGTTGAGAAGGAGAAAAAGGCGCAACACCTCTCTACGATTTGACTACGGCGTCTCTTCTTGCTTATTTCCTTTTGGAACTCCGAACCTTGCGCCTCCTTTGCTTCCTCGGCTAACAGTCTTTCTATTTTCTCTTGTGCTACTTTTCTGCCTGCGATGCTTGGCTGTTGGTTTGAAACTTATTAAACTCTTCTTCTGCAGCGATTTTTATCCGCATGGCTTCCAACTCTGTATCAGTAAGTTGCCCGCTCGAATGTAATTCTTCGGCCTATTGTATTTTCTCTCCTTGTGACATCGTTGCTTGTCGCTTTGCCTATTTCAACCTTTCCACTCCTTCTCAATGTATTCCTCGTGAGAAGAATCGTTGGCAATCCCAGCTGCATGGTATCGAATCGTCGCCTTTTCCAAGTGCCATTGCGTCGCTTGGCTATTTTGAACTAATTCCTCTACATTTTCCAATTCTTTGTGATGTACCGTCTGCTCTCTGGCGGAAAGAAGTTGCGATCAGAGTATTCCAACCAGCGATCTCTACTCATAGAATCAATTCCGCTTTTTAAACCTCTCCATTCCCTATAGAATTCCATGTCCTTCCCTTCCAGTGCATCGATAGATATTTCCACCGCTTCCCCGTTCCGAAATATCTTTGGAACGGAATGCCACATCTTCTCACGAACAGCGTCTATTTTCTTCCTAGCAGAATAAGACAATTCATTCATGTTTTTACCACTGTCGCTCACTTTATCATAATGCCTTCTTTCATTATATGTGAACAATGCTGAAAACTCGCCCTTGTTGGGTTGAAACCATTCTGTTCCGCGCCACAAATCGTGGGCAAATTGAGAATGCTCCAGCTTATATTTCCGCAGCTCATACGGCGAAAGATACTCGGCCATTTTTGTCCATTGCTCGCGCTCTAAGTCGCGCACTTTCCTAGCCTCTTGAAAAGCAGCCCTGTTGGATGCCAAAATTTTTGTGCTTCTTTCAGGATTTCGGATATCGCCTCCATTAGGCAGATAGTACTCGCTCGTTTTAAGTTTCTCGCGAAGAGCAACGGTGTTGGCAATCTCTTTGGCATACTCTTGAGCAATAGCGTGGACTGCCGTCCAATCTTCTGCGCCGGCTCTTTTCGACTTGTGGTAACCGGCGGATGCCGATTGTCCGGCCTCTTTCGTTAGAGCGTTATCGGCAACGGCTGTCTTCGTCGTCTCTGCTTTATTTTGCAGGCGAGCGCATGGCAACATAAGCCACAATAATCGCAAACAAACTCATGGAAATAATGAATGCCTTTCTCTCTTTTGATGATTGTTTTAATTGCTGCGTCCTCTTAATTGGATGACTGTTCATCAACTTCCTGAGGGACAATTGGAATCGGTTCAATATTGACCCCGACACCCGCATCCACCTCGTCACTTCCTGAATCACTTGGCAGGTTGGGTAATGGTGTTACGTCACTTATATTAACACCGACAATACCTGTCTAATCCCCTTCCCTTGAGGACTTGAAGGCTCTTTGTGTAGGTTTCTCCAGGAGCGAGGGTGAACTGGGTAGAAACCGTAATGATCTACGGGTCTCCTTCCACTCGGAAAATTTATTCGGGTGCTGAACACCCTTGATCCTGATTTGTGTTTAGCAACAAAGGTAATATCCGTAAAATGCTCCCACCTCTCCCATGTAGTGGAAAACATACCTCGTCCTTTGTATAAAATGCTAACTGTTTCCTGTTTATCATTTAATTCAATCAATCGCAGGAGGCGGATCTTCGTCAGGATTGGATTGACGAAAACGCGAATCGTCGTCATATTCTTCGAATGGCTCTCTGTTATCACTGAGGTACGCCCTTAAGCATCAACGTTGACGGTTGATAATATCCCTGTATTTAGTGGCTTCATAATCAACCCACGCGGTCATCTGTGCCGATGAAATGAAATGGTCTCTATCGTAATCTTTAAGATGGACAGTACATTTATTATAGCCAACATGAGGTCTGCAATAGACCATTTTGTGGGACATACCATCTCTGCTGTCTTGATGACTAAACGCGGTGTGCTCTTCCCATTCAACTGTGTACCAAGTTGAATGGAGAAAGGTTTTTCTCTTGTACTACTTTAAGTACTCGTCAATTCCGGAAGAGTGATAATCCGGCAATTGCGCTTGGACGTTGTTTGAAGCGACCAAAGTGGCGAGAACAGCGCCGTAGAAGAGACCGACGGTTCGCGCGGCATTTTGCAGACCGCAAGATTCCTGGATACGTAGGGGCCAAGGAGTCTTTGACTGTTGATCTACGGTTTTCATGATAGCATTAGGGCAATCCTTGATTGTTCCGTTGAAATCGTCAAGCCATTTCCAAAAAATAATGTCTTCTTCATGACAAATTGGCCGAGGCGGTTGGATACGTTTTCCCGCCAGGCCTAGTTAACAACCATCCAGCGGAGAAACGCGAAGAACTCTGCCTGTTTGCCGAGGCAACAAGGAAAGAGAATTCGGCTCTCCCGAAGCAATGTATCAAACTGTGACATCTGAGCGGAAGACCTGGTTTTCACGAAGTCTACCGCCAGATGGCTGTTAACCGGGAGCGGGAAGAGCACGGAACAACAATGAGCGCAACGTTTTTCGATTTTTTGGTAGGCTTGGGGAATCGATCGTTTGAGGTTGGAGAGAATAGGGAATTGATTGTTTTGGGGACTAGGGGAAAATGGATTAGTAAACGGCCCGGGGGAAGGTTTTGGAGGATTGTGGGGCGGTTTTTAGGTCGATGCTTTTTGGTGGTTTTGGGGATGCGTTTTTTAAGAAATAGGGGGATAATGGCCATTGTGAAATCGCCGGAAACATCCGCTTCGTCTGCCGAAGAGAAAAGGGCTTTCTGCAAAGCCGATGCCGTTGCCGAGCTGTCCCGCGCTCGGCGGGAACTTGGTGAGTTGCGCGCAGCCTTCAACCAGGCCGAGGCCTTTCATCGCTCTTTGCTGGAAAGCCTGCCGCAGAACATCCTGCGCAAAGACCTCCAAGGCCGGTTTACCTTCGCCAACCAAAACTTCTGCCGCGCTTTGGGCAAATCTCTCGACCAAGTCGTCGGCAAGACCGACTTTGACTTCTTCCCGGCCGAACTGGCGGAAAAATATCAAAACGACGATCGGCGCGTTGTTCAGACCGGTCAACCCTTGGAAACGGTTGAAGAGCATCAGCCCCGACCTTCGGAGCAACGGCACGTGCGCGTTCTCAAGACTCCGGTTCGCAATGCCGATGGCGACACCCTCGGCATTCAAGCCATCTTTTGGGACGTCACTCAACAGCGCAAGACGGAGAAACAACTTGCTTTTGAGCGCGACCTTTTTCGATCTCTGCTCGATTCCATTCCCGACCACGTTTATTTCAAAGACCTGGATTCCCGCTTCATCGTCTGCAGCAAGGAACTGGCCGACCGCCTCGGCCTGCAATCTACCCAAGAGGCGATTGGCAAAACCGACTTCGACTTCTTTTCCGAGCAACACGCCCGGTCGGCATTTGCGGATGAGCAGGCCATTTTGCGCACCGGCAACCCCCTCGTCGGCAAAGTGGAGAGAGAAGTTCTGCTGGACGGAAGCGAGAGCTGGATGCTTACCAGCAAGATGCCCTTCCGTAGCGCTACTGGCGAGGTTATCGGCACTTTTGGCGTTTCCCGAGACATCACTTCCCTGGTCCGCACAAGGCAACAACTGGAGAAGGCGCAGCAAAAATACCGAGACATCTTTGAGAAAGCCGTCGAAGGCATCTTCCAAAGCACTCCTGACGGACGCTACCTAGAAGCCAACCCCGCATTAGCCCGCATTTACGGCTATTCTTCCGCCCAAGACCTCCTCCAAAACCTCACCGACATCGGCAAACAACTTTACGTTGATCCAAAACGTCGCCGAAAATTCCAGCAGCTCATGGAACAAAAAGGCGAAGTTCATGAATTCGAATCCCAAATCTATCGGCGCGACGGAAGCACAATCTGGATTGCCGAAACCGCCCGCGCCGTTTGTGGACCGGACGGAAGGCTCCAATACTACGAAGGAGTCGTCGAAGACATCACCCAGCGCAAGCGATCCCAATCCGCCCTTCAATCCGCCCGCGACGCCGCCTTAGAAGCCGCCCGCGTAAAATCCATCTTTCTCGCCAACATCAGCCACGAACTCCGCACCCCCCTCAACGGCATTATCGGCATGGCCGGCATCCTCCGCCGCACGCCGTTGAACGAAGAGCAACAGCACTTTGTCGACACGATCCAACAAAGCGGCCTCGCCCTCCTTCGGCTCATCAACAACATCCTGGACTTCTCCAAAATCGAATCCGGCAACCTGCAACTTCAAAACGTCGAATTCGATCCCGCCGGGTTGGTCGAAAACGTGGCCGAACTTCTGGCCGGAACCGCTCAAAAAAAGGGCGTCGAACTCATCCTCTCCATCGACCCGGCAACGCCTCAGCGGCTGCTTGGCGACGCCGACCGCCTCCGTCAGATACTCAACAACTTGGCCGGCAACGCCGTCAAATTCACCGACAAAGGCGAAGTCAATCTCACCCTGCGCCCCCTGCGTTCCAAACAAGGGAAACCCCGCCTGCGCTTCGAGATCGCGGATACCGGCGTCGGCATCGCACCGGAAGCGCAACGCCGCATCTTCAAAGCCTTCGCCCAAGCAGACGAATCCACCACCCGAAAATTCGGAGGTACCGGACTTGGCCTAGCCATCAGCCGGCAACTCATCGAACTCATGGGAGGACGCCTGCAACTCAAGAGCGAATTGGGTGCCGGCTCGCAATTCTGGTTCACCTTGTCCTTCGAACCGAGCCGCAAAGCGCCCAATGCAACTTCGCCCCAGACCGGCCGTCTGGACGGCCTCCGCATTCTCCTGGTCGAGAACAATCGAACCCTTTGCCGCGCCATTCGGCAAATCCTCTCGCCGCATCGCATCCACTTGTCCGTGGCTCACTCCGCCGCCCAAGCAAGCCGAATCTTGAAAAAAAGCCGCGCCGAAAAAGAACCTCCGATAAACTGCTTGATCGTCGATTCGAATATCTCCGCCAACCGCGGCCTCAAGCTCTGCGCCACCGCCCACTCCATGCCGGGAGGGCGACACATCCGAAAACTTCTCCTTACGCCCGTTGGAAAAAAGATTTCCAGCCGCCGACTGGCCGAATGCGGCGTCCACTCCCTGCTCGCCAAACCCGTCCAACGAAAACAACTCCTCGCCAACCTCCAACCGACAAAGCAAGCAGACAAAGCCGAAAATCCGCCCGCCCGCAACCCGTCAACCGCGCCCGCCCCGCCTCTTTCCCAACCTGCCGCCAAAACCCCCAACATTCTCATCGTGGAAGACGACAAAATTAACCAAGCCGTCGCCTTCCACACCCTCAAGCAGCTCGGCTACGAAGCTGTCATCGCCAACAACGGACTCCAAGCCCTCACCCTTCTTGCCCAAACTCCCTTTCCCGTCATATTCATGGACTGCCAAATGCCCGAATTGGACGGCTACCAAACCGCCCAACGCATCCGTGAAAACGAAGCCAAAACGCCCGGCGCAAAAAGAACCCGAATCATCGCCATGACCGCCAACGCAATGGAAGACGACCGCCAAAAGTGCCTCGACGCCGGCATGGACGACTACATTCCCAAGCCCGTCATGCCATCGGAAGTGGAAGCAGTGCTTTCCAAAACAAACGACCCAATTTCCTCAGCGCCGCCGCCTCCCGAAGATTCCACCAAATTGATTCGACTCGACCCCAAAGTCCTCGCCAACTTTCAAAAACCCTATCCCCAATCCCAAGAACATCCCCTCGCCGAAATTGCCCAACTATTCCAACAAGAAGCGCCCCGACGCTTAGCGCAACTCCAAGAATCCCTGTCTTCCAAAAATCAAGAAGAAATGAAGAAAACCGCCCACGCATTCAAAGGAAGCGCAAGCAACGTCGGCGCTCGGCAATTGGCCGCTTACTGCCGCCAACTCGAACACCGCCTCACCCAACCAAACCCTTGGGAACAAGCCGCCCCGTTGCTCGCCTCCATCCAAAGCGAAGCCCAAGCCGTCGCCGCCGAACTGACGCGCCAAGCCGCCGCCCTCAATACCCCATCGACGCCGGGCATCCCAACGCATCCCTAATCCAAAGAATCGAGCGAAGAGCCGTCAAGGAATTGGGATCCAAGCGCATTCTCTCTGAACAGCCGAGCCAAATCCCAACAAACCTCTCCCAATCAAACAAGACGCGGCCGAAGCCCTTTCCCATCGGCAAAGCCGAATACTAAGCCGTCTCAGATGGCTTTTGGAGCCGCCAAAACGCCCCCAAACCAGAAAATCCCCCAAGCCGACCCACCGCGCCGAAACAACGCTTTTCCTCGACCCCATTCAATTCCTCTAGCCAATCCGCCGCGCCATTCTTTTGCAACGGCAAGGCGGGATGGCGCGCGCTTTTTGGAGGACTTTGCTATTTCTAACAAATTTTTCTTAACTTCTTTCTGGATTTCACCTTGACATAGCCCGTTGAGCAGATTAAAAACAGAGCGGTTTTCATCTGGAAATCAGACATTTAAGAACACCATTGAATCTATATGAACATGTTTAACTGGAAAAAACCTTTGTCATTATTGGCGGCCGTCGCTTTGCTTTGCGGCGGGGGAATGGCGAACGGGCAGGAAAGCGAAGAAGTCCGGCTTTTCAAGGCGGAGAAAATAAAAGCCGAGCAAGGGATTGCTTTGGCGCAATACAACCTTGGCTGGATGTATGGCTTCGGCAAAGGCGTGCCGGAGGATAAAGTGGAAGCGGCAAAATGGTTTCGGAAAGCGGCCGAGCAAGGGTTTGTCTGGGCGCAAGTCCAACTTGGCCATATGTATGCCGGCGGCTTCGGCGTGCCGGAGGATAAAGTGGAAGCGGACAAGTGGATTCGAAAAGCGAAGGAGCAAGTGCCGGAGGATAAAGTGGAATTGGCCAAGTGGATTCGAAAAGCGGCCGAGCAAGGGATTGCCAGGGCGCAAATCGGCCTTGGCCATATGTATCGCCAAGTCGACGGCGTGCCGGAGGATGATGTGGAAGCGGCAAAATGGTTTCGGAAAGCGGCCGAGCAAGGGTTTCCCAGCGCGCAATACCGACTTGGCGAGATGTATCGCTTAGGCCGAGGCGTGACGAAGGATTATGCGGAAGCGGCCAAGTGGTATCGGAAAGCGGTCAAGCAAGGGTTTCCCGGCGCGCTACAAGACCTTGGCAATATGTATCGCAGAGGAGGCGAAGGCGTGCCGGTGGATCCTGTGGAAGAGGCCAAGTGGTGGCGAAAAGCGGCCGAGCAAGGGGATGCCGATGCGCAAGTCAACCTTGCCTCGATGTATCGCGTTGGCCGTGGCGTGACGAAGGATAAGGTTGAAGCCTACGCTTGGCTTTGCTTGGCGACAGCAAAAGGAGACGAAGAAGTCCGCGAAATATTTTCCGGCCTCGAAAAGGATTTCACGGCGGAGCAGTGGGAGAAAGTGAAAGCGCGGGCGGCGGAACTGCAACGCTCGTTTGGTGCAGAATGATTTTTCCATGGCGGTGGATGGGGTAGGCTTGGCCGCCGAATGAACGGGTTGGCGCTTTAGGCCTCTACTTGAGATGGAACACGGTTTTTCAAAAAGCCACTTCGCTTCGGGTTTTCCCCAAGCGGAGTTTTTTTTGTTCCGTTGTAAATGAGAAATTTGGATTGTGGGAACATACCTTAGTCAGCGGCCGATAGCCGGTGATTTGTGATTGAGAAACAGCGGAAATCGCTTTTTTTTTGCTCATTTTCCCAATCCCGTTTTTGAGAGTTTGGAAGCGAAGTTTTTTGTTTCATAAAGAGTGATGAATTGGGATTGTGGGAAATATTGCGCTAGGCGGGCGGATGTCCCGGTTGACGGCGGATTTTCATTGGGAGGGACGCCGTCGCTTCGCGGTTTTGCGATTGGGAATGGGAAGAAGTTGAGGAGGCGAGCCGCATAAACTCTTGCTGGCAGTTGACTTGGGGGACGGGGGATGGCGAACGACGGTAACTTCCGTCGGGTTGAAGGAAGCGGCTTTTGGCGTTGTCGGCCAGGCATCCGGCCAGGATTTCGTTGATGACGCGGTCTCTGAGGACGCCGTCTTCGATGGGAAAGACGATTTCGATGCGGTGGAAGAAGTTTCGGGGCATCCAATCGGCGCTTCCGATGTAGACTTTCGGACGGCAGGCGTTTTCGAAGTAGAAAATCCGGCTGTGTTCAAGGAAGCGTCCCACGATGCTTTTGACGGCGATGTTTTCGCTGAGGCCGGGCACGCCGGGCCGTAGGCAACAGATGCCGCGGATGATGAGCTGCGTTTGGACGCCGGCTTGGGAAGCTCGATAGAGCGCTTCGATTATTTCGCGGTCCACCAAGGCGTTCATTTTGGCAATGATGCGCGCCGGCAAGCCTCTTCGGGCGTTGGCCGTTTCCGTCTCCACTAGGGATAACATTTTTCGGTGCAGGTTGAACGGAGCGGCCAGGAGTTTTTTCATTGGTTGAAACTGGCAAATGCCCGTCAGCAAGTTGAACAGGCTGGCCACGTCTTCGCCGAGTTCTTCGCGGGCGCTTAAGAGTCCGAGGTCGGTGTAAAGGCGGGCGGTGGTAGGATTGTAGTTTCCCGTGGCCAAATGCACGTAGCGGCGAATGCGGTCGGCGTCGCGCCGCACAATCAGACACATTTTGCCGTGAATTTTATAGCCGACCATGCCGTACAGCACGTGGACGCCTTCTTCTTCTAGTTTGCGGGCGGCGCGGATGTTGTTGTCTTCGTCGAAGCGGGCTTTCAACTCGATGACCACGGCGACTTGTTTGCCTTGGCGGGCGGCGGTTGTGAGGGCGCGGAAGATGCGATCGTCCGAGCCGGAGCGATAGAGAGTTTGTTTGATGGCCAAGACTTGCGGATCGGCGGCGGCTTTTTCGATGAATTCAATCACGCTGGAGAAGCTTTCGTAAGGATGATGGAGCAATACGTCGCGTTGGCGGAGACACTCGAAGAAGTCGCCGCAGCCGCGCAACGCCGGCGCTTCGGAGGCCGCAAAGGGTTGGTCGCGAAGTTCGGGCGAGTGTTCGCCCCGCCCCACTTCAATCAAGGGGATGGGATTGATCGGCCCGCGGATCTCATACACTTCGGCGTCCGACAATCTCAAATACCGCGCCAGTTTGGCTTGGAGAGGCTTGGGGCAACCGGCGTCAATCTCCAGCCGCACGGCCGCTCCCTTGCGGCGGTTGAACAACTCTTTCTCGACCGCTTTGAGCAGGTTGGCCGCCGATTCTTCGTCAATGTACAATTCGCTGTTGCGAGTGACTCGGAAACACCAGCGGCCAAGGATGCGGTTGCCGGGGAAAAGGTCTTTCAATCGATTGAAAATCACTTCTTCCAGCAAAACAAACCGCCGCGCCCTCCCCTTTTGCGGCAAACGAACCAAGCGCGACAGAATTCCGGGAACTTGAACGATGGCCAAGCGTCGCTCCTCGTGGCCGCGAGCGTTCACCTGCAGCTCGACGAGGATGTTCAAGCTTTTGTTGCGCAAATCGGGGAAGGGATGCGCCGGGTCAATCCCCAGAGGAGTCAGCACGGAAGAAACTTGCTCGTGGTAGAACCGATCCAGCCAAGCGGTTTCTTCGGCGTTCAGCTCGTTCACTGCGCAGAGGCGGATGCCGGCCGCCGCTAAGTCTGGCTGAATTTGCTCGCTCCAAGTTCGGTATTGATCAGAAACTATGTTGCGCGTCCGCGCCGCCACTTCCCGAAAAGTTTCGGCAGGTGTGTTGTCGTTTGGGCGGTGGGGGGAAACTTTGCTTTCGATTTGTTGTTTGAGGCCGGCCACTCGCACTTCGAAGAACTCGTCTAGGTTGGAGCTGACAATGCCCAGAAACTTGAGCCGCTCCAAGAGCGGATTGGACGCATCCTGCGCTTCTTCCAGCACGCGGCAGTTAAACTCCAGCCAGCTACCTTCTCGATTGATGAAGTTCTTGGATTCAACTTCCATAACCATCCTCTAACTCTGGGAACTGTTCCTTCAAATTTGCCTTGACAAGCCGATTCTCTGACATAAATATAAGCCGTGACGATAATTCGGCAAGCAATATGAGTGCAGAACAACCAACCAATGCGGATATTCTGCAAGTGGTTCAAAAAGTCAGCGAAAAGGTTGAAAAAATTGAAACCGCTTTTTAACGGAACGGGCAATCCGCACGGAGGATTGTTTGGGAAATTTGAGGCATTGACCGCCAAGGTCGACGGTGTGGAAAAGACGCTAACCGCAAAAATTGACGGCGTGGAAAGCAAACTGGAAGGCAAGATTGACGGCATGGATAAGAATTTTGACAGAATGTTTAACTTCGCCAGATGGGTGATTGGTGGATAGGAAATTGACTATGGATTTTTGGCTATTCTTCGCCATCGGGATGCTCATCTCCGTCATCTTGATCGGCATCGGTATCTGGGTCTTCAAGGAGAAAGAACTAAAAGACGAGGAGAGGAAGGAAGAAACGAAGTTAATTTTGGAAAAATTGGAGCGGATTGAGGAAAAACTGGACGAAGAGGATTCTAAACGGCAAGACTGATGTTTTACCATGAATGATCCGTTTTATCTCACCGTTTCCTCATCAGCGAAGTCCTTTGGAAAGCCATTGAACCCCTCATCCGCGCAGTCAAAGGAACTACCACCGCCCCGTCAAAAACCAGCCCCCGAATGTTCGTCCAATCCATCGAAAGCCGTTTGAAGGTTCTAGAATTGATGGTTGGGGGGTGATTTTGAAATCGAGGTCGAAGCAATCAGATTCAGAGGTTGTTCCGCTCGCAGTCCGTCAGGATGAGTCGGCAAGCAATGCGGAAGCCGTAAGCGACGAAGATTCTCGGGCTATGGTTTTGAAGAGCGCAAAGGGGAGGGAACGGCAGGCAATCGCCAACCATTTCAAAAAAGAGGATGAATTCAAAGCGTCTTTGAGCAGGACGCAAAAGCAGAAATTTGTTGATGGAATCGCAAAAGAACGCACTCTGGTAAAGTGTCGAAACGACGGTCATCCTTGAGTGGAGGATGGGGAGATATTCGAATCGAAAGGTTGAGTCCAAGCCGGTTTCCGAAGAACAGAAACAAGCGAAGTTAGAAAAATTTCGCCATTTGGAAAATCAATTAGCTGGTCTAGCCGAAGAAACGGAGGCCGGCGATGAGTGATAGCGAGGTTCAAATACTGCGGACTGAGTTTCAAGGTTTGAAAAAGCTTGTTACCGATCGGTTTGAACAGACGGAAAAGCATGTTGACGAGGGGTTTAAGCAGATGCTCGATCAGTTGGAAGAAGTGAAGTCTCTTTCTAAGGGGACGGACGAACTTCTTCGGGGCAACAGCGAAAACCCCGGCATGAATGGTCGGTTGTATTCTTTGGAAACCTTGAAGCCTTTTTTATGTGGGCAATTGGAATAACTGCAACTGGTTTTGTGGGCATTATGGTTGCCATTATTAAAATTGTCTTTAAATCCGAATAAGTTCGGGTTTGTTAGAGCCGTCGGGTTTTGGCTCGGCGGCTTGTTGTAGAATTTATGCGGTTAACGGAAGAACCAGATCCACAAATGGCACCGCTTTTGCTGGCGCAACGAGGAAACGCCGGCTCCGGCTCGCTTTGGCAAGTGGGCTGCCAGTCATAACGAAGGAGCCGCTAGCCCAAGAACGGCATCCTGGCCCGAGTGTTAGGACATGGAAAGACGCCGAGAGTCGCTCCGCCAGAGGCGTTGTCCATAGAGAGCCCCAGTATAAAAGCTCATCCCGATGAAACGGACGCGCGAAAAAGATACGGTCCGCCAGCCCTCGGAAAATCTCATGGAGGCGGGAATGCCAAAATCCCTATGCTGCTGCCAGAGATGGCCAAGCAGTGAAGTTCTCGCCATCGCCCAGCCAAGCCCCCGCTGCGCCTGAGGGGAGGCCAGACGACCATAGTCCCATTGCCCATGGATCGCGCCTATGAAGGCCGAGAAAATCGAGAGCAAGCCCAAACCAAGGGATTGGATCCAGTAGTTCCGCCGAAGAAAAGCCATCGCAATCCATGGAAATACGACCCAAGAGCTATACCAGAAGCGCAATGAAGTAGAGAGGCCGTTCCGCCGGTTGAAAGGCGATCGCCAAGTCTTCTCTCGCTTGGACAAACTAGACATAATCTTTATAAGACTCATAGCATTCGCCCTCTTCTCCGAAATGCTCCGTTAGTAGGAAACACAAACTAATCGTTAGCAATGAGACTGGATGAGGGTATTGCCATGATACTTATAGTAATGACCACCAATGTTTGGGTGCTTTACCTCGGTATTCAGCAGTTCAACGACATGCGCCGGGTCAAGAAGCTAGAGCAGAAAGTAGAACGTTGGATGGAATCAGAGATCGATAAAACGAGAGCGCAACAAAAGAAGGACAAATCATTATGAAGAAAGAAATCTATTTGGTCAAAGGAAATAGACACAAAAGGCACCATTGCTTTACTACTCCTTTGTCTGGTCAGCTGGGTCCCTTTGCTTTGGTTTCACGGGGTTTTGAACTTTGGAGGGAAGGACAATATCAGTCCTAAGGATCGTTTTTTACGAACCGAGGAATGGCGGCAGCGAGCGGCGGAAAAGCGGGCGTATCAAAATCGCCGGTATGCCGATCGTTTGCGGGATGCGGGGCAACACATCGCCGCCAGAGCCGAAGAAGTGCGAATGGAAAAGTGGAAGGCCAACTTTTCCTGGTAACCTACCACCGATCCGGCAGTGTTGTATGATCCAATAAGACATCATGGAGGCAAATTTAGCGGTACTTGGAATTCTCCCGACTGGCCAAAACTGAACGATCCGCCGTACATGAGAAGCGTAGATAGAGCCATACGTGAGAACTACGTTAGTCTTAAGCGCTTCTATGCAGACGACGTGCGTTTTACGGTTCAATTCGAGCAGATGTATGGCATCTTGGCGGAATACGGTCGGACGAATAATCCTGTGTTAGTTAGTAGGGTGTTTCAGAATCTCTGAAGATACCAGAATCCAAAAAGCTC